>NZ_VAUA01000009.1 GCF_005771405.1 Parasedimentitalea maritima | reverse complement strand
AAACGTCCTCAAGTAGCCCTCCGGGCGGTAGGACAACCAAAACTGTCGCGGGATGGAGCAGCCCGGTAGCTCGTCAGGCTCATAACCTGAAGGTCGTAGGTTCAAATCCTACTCCCGCAACCAGGTCGAATAAATTCAAACAGACCGTTCGGACTACAATTGATCCCCCGGATCAATTGCTAAATGTCCTCACCTCATCAGGCTCATAACCTGAAGGTCGTAGGGTCAAATCATACGCCAGAAACCAAAAATGCTGACAGTTCAACACCATACACCCCGCAACAGCGGGGCTTTCCGCGTTCACCACCGCCCGCTGGAAAACTACCTAGAACCATAAGGGGGTGAAGTCGGAGTGAAGCTTCATCCCGCCATTCGCTAGGGTAGGGATCAACAAAGGTAGAGCGAGCGAGGACAGGCCTGATGAACCAAAGGCCGGCGGTTTCAGATCAAGACAAACCGGCTCGTTCAGCGTCCTTCCTGCAATGGTCGACCCAAAGTTCATATGTCCCATTGTTGGCCACGATCCAGTTGGCAAATTCTTCTTGGCGCGTGAAGCCCGCTGGTGTTAGCAACAGCAATGAGACAGTGCCCAGTGCCATTGCGTACTCTGACCTGTTCGACGCGCGCCCCGATCAAGCCGGAGGGCTGTTCAAAATGGACCTGATGGACTTATTCAGCGCTATCGTGTTCCAACCATTGCAACATTGTGCGGGTCGTTTCATCAGGCATTTCCTGTTGGATCCAATGGCCGCAATCAAGGCTGATTACGTCAACTTTGGGTACAAAATCCGATAGGTTTTCGGACTTCGGGATCACATCACGATCACCGTAGATCATAAGCGCAGGCTTTTGAATTATCGGGTCAACGTCTGCTAAAATCTGCCAATTGCAATCGAGGTTCCTGTACCAGTTGATACTGCTCATAAACCCTGTTCCCTCAAAGGCAGAGACGAATACGGCCAGTTCGTCGTAACTCATCAAGGGATCGCCTTGCGGCACTTCTGCTCGAGCGAGATTAATCATCATCATGCCGGGTTCTGGCGGTGAAGGAGGTACGTTCTTGCGAAACATGTTGCGAAGAAACTGGGATGTCTTTTCGTCTAACACAGCGTCGGCAACGCCCGGCTGTCGGTTGAAATGAACGAAGTAATTGTCGCTTCCCAGAAACTCCTCCATAAATGAAATCCAGGGTTTTTCTGTGCGCGCTTGATAGGGTAGCGCCAGATTGATGATTTTCTTAACCCGGTTTGGGTGCAACAGTGTTAGCCCCCAGACCACATTTGCGCCCCAATCATGGCCGACGAAAGTGGCATCTTCGTATCCATAGTGATCAAGAAGTGCGATGAGGTCGCCCGACAACAGATCAATGCTATAGTCCGCAACGTCGACCGGGCGGGATGAGTTGCCATACCCCCGTTGGTTTGGGACAATGACATGATAGCCCGCAGCAGCTAGGGCTGGCATCTGATACCGCCAGGAAAAAGCATGCTCTGGCCAGCCATGACAAAGCACAATTGGATTTCCTGCATTTTCCTGCCCGGTCTCAAAAACTTCAAGCTCAACACCGTTCACTGAAACAAGAGTAGGCGTAGGGAATTCGGCGGGGTTAAACATAGCAGTTTCTCCTTGTTGGTACGTTTGAAGGCTGCCTAAAGTCTAATGGTGCCAAAATTTGACATCTTTGAATGGTAGTTTGCTGAAATGAATATTCGTACCCGACAAGACGCCATCGTTCGCAACCTTCGCCGCAATGGGACTTCAACCGTTGCGGAACTTGGGCGTGATGTTGGCGCTTCTCGGCGCACTGTACTGCGTGATATCGCAGCGCTGCGGGATGAAGGTTATGTCATTCATTCTGAACCGGGCCGAGGGGGCGGCTTGTATCTCGACCCACAGTCTGTTCAGACCACTCCGCGCCTTTCGGTGGCCGAAGTATTTGCGCTTTTGATCAGTGTTGCAAGCATGCGCGCGGCCGGGAATCTACCATTTTCTGGACTTGCCGACGCCGGGCTTGCCAAGATTGAGAAGGCCTTGCCTTCGGACAAGGTCCGAGACCTGCGTCGCTTTTTGGACAGCTTGTACGTCGGGACATTGGCACCGCAGGTCGACATATCGGATATGGGAATGATGGATCCGGCGCTCCTCCCCGCATTTGAGCCTGCTTTTCTCAACCGGCTATACTTGCGTTTCCAGTATCGTGACGCAAACGGAGTTGAGACCATGCGGCATGTTGAACCGCAAGCTATGCTGATCTTGCCACCACTTTGGTATTTGGTCGCCTGGGATCCTTCTCGCCAAGATTTCCGGTATTTTCGGATGGATAGGATCAGCGAGCCTGTGCACGTCGAGGGTTCACATTTTCAGCGACGGCATGTGCCCTTTGATGACAACGTCCGTCCAATTCAACAAACGTTTAGCTGACATTTGATAAGCAGCTGAAGGCAATTGCCTTCTGGTCAATAAGGTATGTATGCATACTATATTGACATCGGGTTGAAGTATCTGCTATTTGATGTGCATACTACCTAATTCGGACGGCCCAATATGCAATTTCATCTGAATGGCTTTCAACCCGGCGGTCCCTTTGTCGCGAAGGCGCTGGAAGTAACACCTAATAGTCCAGAAACCGTTGACGTTTTAATCGTTGGGTGTGGTCCAGCTGGGCTGACACTTGCTGCGCAGTTGTCTGCATTCCCCGAGATCACCACTCGGATCACAGAGCGCAAATCGGGACCGCTCGAAATCGGCCAGGCCGATGGCATCGCTTGCCGGTCAATTGAGATGTTTCAAGCCTTTGGGTTTGCGGAAAAGGTGACAAAGGAGGGCTACTGGGTCAATGAGGTCGCTTTCTGGCGCCCGGGAGACGATGGTTCGGGTCTTCAGCGGGCAGATCGAATACAGGACGTCGCAGATGATCTGTCAGAAATGCCGCATGTTATCCTCAACCAAGCTAGAGTACATGATTTTCATCTGGAGGTCATGCGCAACAGCCCGCATCGCCTGACACCAGATTACAATCGCGAACTGTTTGAACTGACCAAATCTGACGACGCGGACTATCCAGTCACCGCCAAGTTCAGATGCCTTGATGGCGACCGAGAGACGGAAAGCGTCCGCGCACGTTACGTTGTTGGCTGTGATGGCGCACGTAGCATTGTGCGCAAGTCGGTCGACCATGAACTTAAAGGGACCTCTGCGAGGCAGCTTTGGGGTGTAATGGATGTACTGGCCATCACAGATTTCCCGGATATCCGGTTGAAAACAGCCATGCAGTCGGCAGATCAAGGCAGCATCCTGATTATTCCGCGCGAAGGCGGCTACATGGTTCGGATGTATATTGAACTGGACGAACTGCACGGCGATGAACGTGCCTCTGACAGAAACGTATCATCTGAAATGCTGATCGAAAAAGCGCGCGCTATCTTTGCTCCGTATTTGCTGGATGTGAAGGAAGTTGCCTGGTGGTCTGCTTACGAAATAGCCCAAAGAGTTTGCGACTCCTTTGACGATGTCCCTGACGCGGAGCGGGGGACCCGCAACCCACATATCTTCATCGCCGGTGATGCGTGCCATACCCACAGCCCAAAGGCTGGCCAAGGTATGAATGTGTCGATGGCTGACACGTTCAATTTGGGATGGAAGCTGGCTTCGGTTCTGCGGGGCCAGGCAGACCCAGCTTTACTGCACACCTATTCGCAAGAACGACGCGCCAAAGCTAAGGAATTGATTGACTTCGACAAGGACATGGCGCGCCTTTTTAGTACCAAACCCAAAGACGCGGCAGAGGCTGCCCAATTTCAGCACTTTTTCGAGAAGCATGGGCGGTACACTGCTGGAGTTGAGACGAGATATGAAACCTCTCTCATCACGGCGACTGAAAAGTATCAGACACTGGCAACGGGTTTCAAAGTTGGAATGCGCTTTCACTCCGCCCCAGTGATCCGTCTGGGTGACGGTAAGCCAATGCAGCTTGGCCATACGCTCAAGGCTGATGGGAGATGGCGGCTAATCGCCTTGGCGGCGGCAGGGGATAGCGGTCAATCTGGTGGTGGGATTGCTCAGCTTTGTGATTTTTTGACCAACGATGCCGACAGTCCAATCACACGATTTACGCCTGACAGGGCCGACATCGACAGTGTCTTTGATCTGCGTGCCGTGTTCCAGCTATCGCATCAAGTTATGGCTCTAGAAACACTCCCAAAGCTGCTTCTACCTTCCAAAGGGGTCCACCATCTAACTGATTACGAAAAGGCATTCTGCCCCGATCTTAAGCAGGTTCCCGACATTTTTGACCTTCGCGGGATCGACCGGACGTCAGGAGCTTTACTGATTATCCGTCCTGACCAGTATATCGCTCATGTCTTGCCGCTGGATGGCTTCGAGGAACTCGCAATTTTCTTTCAAAACGTCATGGGTGTTCAGGACCTGCTTGGTGGCGCTGCCGCGGCCTAGTTTCGATCTCTTACGAGCAACTGTTGCGGTGAACGCGCTAAAAAATGACAGCGGGACGCATCGATGAGCTTCACCGTGAGGCAGCGTATACCGAATTGCGCAACTGTCCGTAACGCCAACGAACGGCAACAGGTTTTTGGATCGAGTTTTTATGGCAGATGGCCAGTGTTCGACTATAGCCATTTAAGCGATACCGTAACGTCATCGTCCTTTTCACCGTCTTCCGCTACGACACAGATGAGGGCCTGGTCTACACAGGTAGAATCACCCTTGGCATCGAGAGAAAAACGACTGGGTGAATTAACGATCAGTGGTTTGTATTTTCCATTTGGCAGGGGTTATGTAAACGATACTATCGTCAATACTGACCATCACCTCACCGTCCTGGATATTAACCTGCAGCTTCATTGAGCGATTTGCGAGTTGCTCCAGTTCTCGGGTCTCTGCCGCTGAAAAGTTGAGAACCTTAAGATTATCAAACCGAGTGGTGCTGTTTTTTATCTTCTCCCACCACATCTCAGCGGTCCTGCCGCCGTAACTATAGACAATCACGTCGTTGGCTTTGCCGCACGATTGCCGAATTACCTTCTCACTCGGAAGCCCCAACGCCACCCACAACTCTAGTTCGTCACTTAGGCTTTTCCGCCAAATGTCTGGTTCGTCGTCCGTTGAAAGACCCTTGGTGAGCTCCAGATGCTCATGGGCATTCAGTGCAAACGCGAGAATACGGACCATCAGCCGTTCGTCTGTTTCTGAGGGATGCTTCGCAACGGTCAGTTTATGGGTCTCATAGTAGTGACGATCCATATCTGAAACGGAAAGCTCGACTTTATATATAGTGGCTTTTTGCGCCATGATTTTACCCGGACTAGCGAAGATAAGGATGTTTAGGGTGCAGCGTGGCTTTGTGAAAGCAGATAAAGGGCATCTGAAAAAGAAGTAGAGACAAACTTTCCAAGTTATTTGGCTAGACGACGTTGGATAGTTGGCCAGTACAGCGGATGACCGCAATGGTCATCACCTTGAACCGCGTGCCTCTATGCACATGGATAATCTGGTCCTCGCGGTTTGCGATGCGGCATAGCTCGGCCTTGGCGATGTGATCGCCCATCATTGCACCGATGCGCGTCAGTTGTGATCTGCAGCGAGAGCGGTTACGTCGCCAAAACCGAAGGAGCCTCTCAAATTTTCAAGATAGAATTATTGCTGAGAAAACAGCTCACCATATTGTTCTCGCAACAGATTTTTCTGCACCTTCCCCATCGTGTTCCTGGGCAGATTGGGCAGGACTATCAATTTCTTCGGGTGCTTGAAGCGCGCCAAAGAATCTCCGACGGTGCGGTTGATGGCGTCGAGATCGGGCTCAGCTTCATCTGAGGCAACCAGAAAACCAACCACGGACTCGCCAAAATCCGGATGGGGCACGCCAACAACAGCGCTTTCCAGAACACCGGGCTGATCATCCAGAACCAATTCAACCTCTTTAGGGTAAATGTTGTAACCGCCAGAAATGATGAGATCCTTATTACGGCCAACAATCTGCACGTAGCCTTGATCGTCGATCACGCCCAGATCGCCAGTGATGAAAAAACCGTCTTCTCGCAACTCTTCAGAGGTCTTCTCGGGCATTTGCCAGTAGCCTTGGAAGACATTTGGTCCGCGGACTTCGATCTGACCGATCTCTCCAGCTGGCAAGGTGTCGCCTGTTTCTGCATTTGTAATTTTTAGATCAACACCTGGAAGCGGAAATCCAACTGTTCCGGCGCGCCGCTCGCCATCATAGGGATTTGACGTGTTCATATTGGTTTCTGTCATGCCATACCGTTCCAAAATGCGATGACCTGTGCGGTTTTCAAATTGTATGTGGGTATCTGCAAGAAGGGGTGCGCTTCCCGAGATGAACAGACGCATGTGTTGGGTTAGGGCCTTGGTAAACCGGGTGTCGTCGAGCAGGCGGGTATAGAAGGTGGGAACCCCCATCATCGATGTGGCACGGGGCATGTTTTCGATAATTTGATCTGGGTTGAATTTCCCCATGAAGATCATCGATCCACCGGCCAGCAGGGTTATGTTTGAGGCAACAAATAGCCCATGTGTGTGGAAAATCGGCAAGGCGTGCAGCAGCACGTCTTGATCAGTAAATTTCCAGTAGTCCACCAGGGTCTCAGCGTTGGATAGCAGGTTCTGCTGGCTGAGCATGGCGCCCTTTGAGCGACCAGTGGTGCCAGAGGTATAGAGAAAGGCCGCTAGGTCATCGTGAGTGCGCGAGACTGTGGGGAAACTACTGGGCAGGGCTGCGGCTTGCGTGCTGAGTGAGCCAGCACCGTCCGCGTTCAGTGTTTCCAGCAGCGCCCCGGCGGCCTGTGCGATAGGTGCCAATCTGGTCTCGTTGGCACTGTCACAGACCAAAAGTTTGGCACCGCTGTTTTCAACGAAATACGAAACCTCGTTTGCGGTGTAGGCGGTGTTCAAGGGTAGAAAGACAATTCCTGACTGAACACAGGCGGCATAGATTGCCAGCGCCTGAGGGGATTTTTCGATCTGAACAGCCAGTCGGTCACCCGGCTCGACCCCGGCATTGCGGAACACATGGGCATAGCGCGCAGCCATGCTCAGAAAGTCGTCATGAGTAATTGTGCTGCCATCTGGAAGGTGCAGAAATGGCGTTGTCTTCCCGGCATAGCGACCAAAGAGAGTGTCGTAGAGAGGGTTGGTCATCTTATGGTCCTCATGTGTCTTTTTGTTCGGCTGCCGCGCTTAGCGCGGTGACTTCGGGGGAGGCGACAACGTCTTGTGCTGAGGCAAAACGTTCGTGGTTCTGAGAAATTAGGGGCAGGTCATACAGGTAATTGACCATTGTGCCACCGGATTGTGCGAGGCCGTTTTCCGATAGGTCTGCGCCGGAGTGTACGGCATGGACAAGGGCGCCATTGCCCAGGTGGAAGCGGGCAACCGGATCATAGGGGGTACCGTCAGCGCGTTTGGCGTTCAGTAGGTAATGTGCGGCGATCTGGCGTTGTTGGTCTTCGGGCAGGGGGCCGGTTTGCCCGCCGGTCTCATCCAGCCAGCGGTTGAGGCTGGGGATCGGGGACAAGGTGACGAAGGTTTTTAGATTGGGCAGTTCGCGCGACAGATCGGAGACCACTTGTTTGATCAGCGAGTTGCCAAATGAAATCCCCGCCAAACCGGCCTGACAGTTGGAAATTGAGTAGAAAACGGCGGTGTCGGCGTCCTCGGCGGCGATATTGTCACGCTCGTCAGCCAGTAGGCCTTGGACCGAACCAGGAATGCCTTGGGTCAGGGCTACCTCGACAAAGATCAGGGGGTCGTCTGGCATGGCAGGGTGGAAGAAACCAAAACATCGTCGGTCTGCTGGTTGCAATCGGCGGCGCAGGTCATCCCAGCTGTCTATGGCGTGCACAGCCTCATAGGCGATGATCTTGTCCAGAATATCGGCCGGGCTTTCCCAGCTGATCGGGCGCAGGACCAGAAATCCGCGATTGAACCACGAGGCGAACAGATGGCGCAGGTCCAGATCAACCACAGCCAGTTCGGGGTGCTTGCGGGCCAGTTTCAGTAAATCCCTGCGCATCTCTACCAGTTGCTTGGTCGCGCCGGGAACCTGATTGAGCCGACGGGCCAATTCTTGTCTTTGGGGTTCTGATGCTTCCATGAACTGACGGTAGTTGGATTTGGACGCCTCAAGCGCATAAGCTTCAAGGGCGCTTTTGACTTGGTTGGGGTCGATGCCCAATTGTGTGGTCAGGAAGTCAAAGAAAGCCTTTTTGCCGTCCTCATCCATTGCCCCATAGCTGTCCAGAATATGCCGGGCAAGGACCATGCCTGAAACCTCGCCTGAACTGCTCAGTAAGTCGGTGCACAGTTCCTCGATCGTGCGTCGTTGGTGATCCGGCTCTGAGGCACCGCGATAGCGGCGCTCAAAAACCGTGGTCAGAAGATCGGCAAGAAAGCTCACTGCCGTGCCCCCATAACGGCGTCTGGCAACCAGGTTGCAAGACCGGGGAACAGGCACAGAAGGACAATCGCCACCACCATACAAGCCACAAAGGGTAGGGACCCTAAGAGGATGGTTTTTAGTTGGATGTCCGGTGCGATGCCGCTGATCACATAGAGGTTCAGACCTACTGGAGGGGAGATCAGGCCGATCTCCATGTTGATGGTCAAGATCACCGCAAACCAAATGGGGTCAAAACCAGCTGTGATGATGATGGGCAGCAGGATCGGTGCCGCCATCAGGATCACCGCTACGGGCGGCAAAAAGAACCCGGCGATCAGCAGGAAAACGTTGACTGCGCCCATGAGCACCCAGCGGTTCACATCCAAAGTGCCAATCCATTCGGCGATGGATTGGGTGATGTAGAGGCTGGACAACATGTAGGAAAACACGCCAGCGGCAGCGATAATGAACAGGATCATCACGCTTTCCTTGGTGCTGTCACGTAAGACCACCCACAGATCGCGCGGATGCCAGAGCTTGTAGATCACGACGGCAATGATCAGGCACAGCAGGGCACCGACAGCGGCGGTTTCTGACGGCGTGGCGATGCCACCATACATGGCATAGAGCACACCCAGAATGATCGCCAGAAAGGGCACCACCCGAGGCAGGACTTCGAAGCGTTCTTTCCAGGTATAGCTGCGGGCGTTCAGCAGGTTGGTGTCACCGGATTTCCAGGTTGAATACAGTGACCAGGCCATGAACAGCCCGACTAGCAGCAGACCCGGAAGCACGCCGGCCAGAAACAGGCGGCCAATCGAGGTTTCAGTGGCAATGCCATAGACAATCATGGTGACCGAGGGCGGGATCAAGATGCCCAGCGTGCCGCCAGCGGCAATAGAGCCGGCAGCAACGCCATCAGGGTAGCCGCGTTTGCGCATTTCGGGGATGCCCATCTTGCCAATGGCTGCACAGGTTGCCGGGCTGGAACCGGACATCGCAGCGAACAAGGCGCAGGCACCAAGGTTGGAGATGACCAACCCACCCGGAACACGTGTGAGCCAGCGTTCCAGTGCTTCGTACAGGTCGGCGCCTGCCCGGGTTGAGGAAATGCTGGAGCCCATGATGATGAACATCGGGATCGACAGTAGAGCGAAGTTATCCAGCTTGCCGAATAGAATTTCCGGCATCAATTCCAACGAGCGCATGCCATCGAAAATCACCAGGAACCCGCCGGAGACAATCAGCAAACCTAGGGCAACAGAGACGCCGGAAAACAAAACCAGAATGGTGGCAACGGCGACAATGGCGCCTAAAAACAGCGGATCCATTCAGCGATCCTCCAGACCAAAGGGTTGATCGATTTTGAGAAGAACAGCGACCAGATCGGCGATCAGTTGCAACAGAAACAGGGCAAAGCCAACCGGCAGTGACAAATAGGGGATCCACAGGCGAACGCCCCAGATGGTGTCAGAGCGCCAGCCACGCGCCCAGGCAAAGTGCCAATATTCATAGCCGTACCAGAGCATGATTGCGACAATCACGATTGATGCGGTCAGGGTCAGGATGGCAAGGGCCTTGCGGGCCGGTTTGGGCAGCATAAGCGGGATCAGATCCACATTCACATGGCCACGCAGGCGTTGCACGTAAGGCAGGCCAACAAGAGTGGCTGAGATCACCAGATAGATCACCGCTTCGGTCTGCCAAACGGTTGAGCCGTTCAGGACAAAGCGGACAAAGATCATTTGGCAGGTGATGGCCACGGCGGTGACAATCATTGCCGCCGAGATCCACCCGGCGAGTGTTGAAATAGCAGCCACAGCGCGCAGGAACGGATTGTTCCCTGCGTGCGCTATAGCGGCTGAGCTATGGCCAGCCATTCCGTCTTCCTTTGATATTCGGGGGTCGTTTGGAATGGACGCTGCATGACATGCAACGCCCGATTTTTATCACTCGACAGCGAGCGCCAGGTCCAGCAGGGCCTGTCCGTCTGGGACTTCCTCGACAAACTTCTTGTACGAGGTTTCCTGCGCAATGGCGCGCCATGCAGCAAAGTCTTCAGCAGTCATTTCAGCGATCTCGACACCGGCCTCTTCGTAAGCTGTAACCGATGCAGCATCCTGCTTCTTAGCTTCTTCCAGATAGAACGCCTCAGCCTTGGCTGCACCTGCCAGAATGGCAGCTTGCTGTGCTTCGGTCAGACCGTCAAAAGTGGATTTGTTCATCAGCAGCGGCTGATACATGAACCACAGGGCCACGTCGCCAGCAGGGGTATAACAGCTGACCTGTTCATAGATGCGATAGGAAACAAAGGACGAGGACGAAGTATTGGCGGCGCTCAGAACACCAGTCTGCATGGCGTTATAAATCTCGGACGAGGCCATCGAAGCAATCGAGGCGCCTGCACCAGCCAGCATCTGCTCAAACGATTTACCAGCAGCGCGTGTCTGCAGGCCTTTTACGTCGTCTGGGCTAGTGATGCATTTGTCTTTGCCCGCAAAGCCACCGGCCAGGTAACCATGGACCAGCACCATCACATCATCATCGGCCATCTTGGCTTCGAGCGCTTCCATAAACGGAGAGCTGGACAGGCGAGCGGCGTGGTCGTGGTTTTTCACCAGGCCGGGCATCAGGGTCAGGTTATATGCGGGCTGCTGGCCACCAGCATAGCTGAGCGGCAGAACGGTCATATCCAGCTGGCCACGGCTGAGCGGTTTGTATTGCTCGCGGGGTTTGAACAGGGACTTGGAGCCAAAAATCTTGATGTCCAGATCAACATCCGCTGCGGCAACTTCATCTGCAACGATCTGCGCGACTTGGTGACGGATGTCTTTATTGGACCATTGATGGGACAGCCGGAGTTCCGTTGCGCTGGCCGCGCCGGATAGGGCCAGCACTGCAGCGGTTGCCGCCGCGGTAAGCAAATTCGTTTTCATGTTATCCTCCCTGGATGCTCAGTTGTTCACGCTCTGAGTTAATTGGGGAAGTGTTGGCCGTTTCGAATTCAAAGTCAACAATCTTGTATACAAGAAACTCAATCTTGCGCGCATGTTGTGGGTCTGGTATCCAACACTTATGGAAATTCGACGCGCTGATTTGATTGCTGATGAACTGGAAGAGCTGGTTTTTGCTGGTGAATTTCAGGATGGGGACCGTTTGGATGAGGTTAAACTTGCGGCCCAGTTTGGGGTATCACGCACGCCGCTTCGGGAGGCCTTTCAACGCTTGATTGCCTCTGGGATGGCGGAACAAATCCCTCGGCGTGGGGTTTTTGTGCGCCAACCGGGCCCGGTTGAGTTGATGGAAATGTTTGAAACCATGGCTGAGATCGAAGGTGTTTGTGGCCGCTTGGCTGCGCTTAGAATCTCAGATCAGGCGATCGAAGTGCTGCTGGAAGCCAACAAGCGGTGCCAGCAAGCAATCGACCACAATGACATGGATGACTACTATCGTGAGAACGAGTACTTTCATCACTTCATTTACAAACAATCTGGTAACAGCTTCCTAGAGCAGGAAGCCCTGCGCTTGCACCGCCGACTGAAGCCCTTTCGCAGACATCAGCTTCGTGTGCGAGGTAGGATGGCTCAATCGATGGCCGAGCACGTCGCAATTGTATCTGCACTGCAAGCCGGAGACTCTGAAGCGGCTACCGAGGCCTTGCGCGGCCATGTCGCCATACAGGGTGAGAAGTTTCATCTCCTGATCTCGAGTTTGAAGACCTCCAAGGGATAGGAAACATACCTGAATCTGTGGTCAGATTACCGGAGCTGTGGCTTTGGTTTGAATGTATGCACCGCGCCCTTTTCCTGAGGTAAGGGAGGCGCGATACAATAAACTACGTGGGTGTTTTGGGAGCCTTGCCAGAAGGCCCAGATACGGCCTTCTGGCAAGGCGATTTAGTTTCCGTAGGCAACAGCTGGCAACCAGGTTGTCAGTTGCGGGACGAAGAACACGATCAAAAGGCCCAGTATCTGAAGCAAAACAAAGGGGATAATGCCGCGATAGATGTGGCTTAAGCTGATATCAGGTGGGCAAACGCCCTTGAGATAAAACAGTGCAAAACCGACCGGAGGCGTCAGGAAAGAGGTCTGCAATGTCACAGCCACAAGGATGGCAAACCAGACAACGGAAGGGTTGTCGACGATACCATAGCCCTCAACCGGAATGTTCAGACTCTGAATAACCGGCAGCATCAATGGCATAATAATCAGAGTGATCTCGATCCAGTCTAACAAGAACCCGAGCAGGAAGATGATGAACAGAATGAAAGCAATAACCATGTAAGGGTTATCAAAACTTCCCAGCACCATGTTCTCAATGATCTCATCACCACCAAAACGACGAAGGATATACGAGAAGAAGTTAGCAGCGATGAAAATACCAACAATGTAGCCTGAGGTATTGAGCGTCTGGCGCATCACATCCTTGAAGACTTTGCCATTCAGATTGCGCGACGCCAATGCGAGCAGAGTTGCGCCAAGCGCGCCAAGACCTGATGCCTCGGTCGGGGTCGCCAGGCCAAAGAAGATTGAACCAAGCACAACAATGATGAGGCCAAAGGGCGGCACAACTGAAAGTGCTACATCCCTAACCACTTTCATGCTGATCGGTTCACGGTCTTCGGGCACCGGCATCGAACTGGGTGAAATCAGGCCGTAGACGATGATGTAAACGATGTACAGCACGCCAAGCAGAAGCCCGGGGAATAGGGCGCCCATGAATAGATCACCCAGTGAAATCGCCAGCTGATCCGACATGATCACCAGCATGATCGACGGCGGAATAAGGATACCCAGCGTCCCCGACGCAGCAATGGTGCCAGTCGCAATGGGTTTTGCATAATTCTGGTTCATCATGGTGGGGATACCCATGACGCCCAGCAAGACCACTGACGCACCAATCACTCCGGTTGAGGCCGCCAGAATGATGCCGATTAACATGACAGTCAGTGCCAACCCGCCTTTCAGAGCACCAAACAGCACCTGCATTGAGCGCATCATCTTTTGCGCGACGCCAGACTGATCCAGCATTAACCCCATATAGATGAACATTGGCAACGCAACGAGGATCGGGTTCTTGATGATGCCGCCGAAGAAACGGCCAGCATTTGCGTGCAGTTTTACATACGAAATGCCGGTGCGGTGAAAGTCTATGAACTCGTTGATCATCTTCTTGTTGGGATCAAGCACCAAAAAGGCAAAGACAGAGAAGATCAGGCTGACACCAACCAGTGCGTAAACCACCGGAATGCCGCGAAACAGCATAACGATGAAGGTCAGGAACATGGCCAGAACCAACCATTGGTTCAGGTCCATGACCATGCCCATAGCAGAGAGTATTTCCATTTATTTCAGGCCTCGGAGTCGGCGCGGCGATTCAGCACAAAGCTGATAGCGGCAATAATGGTGATAAGGCCTAGGCCGTACCAGACTGTGTCGTCGAATATGGGTTCACGCGCGACCTTGCGGATGGGTAGCTCAGGGTTGGACAGATGCACGATCCACCACAGGGCGTAGTGCGTAGCGCGCTCGGCCAAAAACCAGAAACCTGGTAGCCCACCGAGGATCATCCGCCAAAGCGCCGGGGTATTCAGTTTGGCCAGATTGCGGGACAGTGTCGCAATGGTCGATATGATTGCCACAGCAAACAAAAGAGGCAGGGCGGATTTTAAAAGGAAGAGTCCGTGTAGTCCGTTTGGGCTGTCAGAGCCTTCGCGCGCAGCAATCGACGAGAACGCGTAGTGCATCAGTACGTCTGTCATGATCAAAAGGAACGGCAATAGCAGCCAGCCCAGTCCAAACACTTCAATCCGCGCCTGTTTGCGTTTGCTGTAATTGGCGTGAAAAATATCGACCCGCACATGGCTGTCGGTGGTGATCGCATAGCCAAAAGCCGAAAGCATGGCGATGCCGTAAAGCCACCACTGCAAATCGTCGAGCCAAGCTTGGTTCATGCCCATCTTGCGGATAATCACCTGAGTGACGATCGCCACTATCAGGATCGGGAACAACCAGGCAATTACATTGCCCAAATTGATTACAAGTCTGTCTCCCCACAGATGTTCCGAGCGGTTCAATTCACCTGGATCGGTGATCTTGAGCACTTGCTCGACGTCGATATTGGCCCCGGTCATGACTTTCTTCCCCTATTCATGCGATGGCGGCCACCATTGGGCAGCCGCCATCTTATAGTTCTACGTGCTGCGATTAGTTGCGCGGCAGGTAAATTGTCGACCAGGTTTTATACCCTTCGCGGTAGTCCTGCAGATCAGCCCATACTTCCTGGAAGAATGGATCATCGGCAGACAGCTCACCGACCACTTCGGTCCATGCGCCTTCAAAGGCATCCAGCATTTCAGGGGACCAGCGCTTGATGGTCACGCCGTTGTTTTCAACGTTGTCGACCATTGCCGCATAGTTGGTGGCTTCACCTTCGGCCAGGTTGGTGGTGATTGTAGCCAGACAGGCGGTTTCGATCTGAGCCTGCTGAGTTTCGTCCAGATCAGCCCAAACGTCACCATTGACCAGCAGTTCAAACAAGGTCGAGGGCTGGTGCCAACCGGGGAAGTAGTTGAATTTGGCAATCTTGTGGAAGCCAAGACGGGCATCAATGCGGGGCATCGAAAACTCAGTCGCATCAATTGCGCCACGTTCCAATGCCGGGAAGATGTCGCCCGCGGCCAGCAGCGAAGTCGAAACGCCAAGTTTGTCCATTACTTTGGCCCCAAGGCCGAAGAAACGCATGTTCAGACCTTTGAGGTCTTCGACGGTGTTGATCTCGTTTTTAAACCAACCCGAGGTTTCCGGCGCGATCACGCCGCAAGGGATGGCGTGCACATTATAGCCAGCATCATCATACATTTGCTGCCAATATTTGGCACCGTCATCATAAAGAATCCAGCCGAGGAATTCGCCAGCTTCCGGGCCAAATGGCACCGCTGCAAAAAGAGACGCTGTATTGAGCTTGCCTTGCCAGTAACCTGTTGTGGCGTAGGCCGCATCGACCGACCCGTTGGCAACCGCATCTAGGGCTTCCAGCGTTGGCACCAGTTTACCGGGATCATAACGTTCAATTTCAACGTCGTTGGAAATCGCATTCAGCCGGTCAGTGAAATCCACAGCGGCCGTGCCGAGGATCGGCAGGTTCTGGCCAAAAGCAGTGGTCATTTCGATTGTTGTCTGAGCCGAGACGGCTGTGCCCATCAAGGCGAGGCCGGCTACTGCGGCACGTATTTTGATCGTCATATTGTTCCTCCCGAGAACAGTTGTTTGGCACAAAAACCAGCTAAAGCGACTCATATCGCGAAATTTGGTAATGTTTTATAACCAGTTTTCAGCGAATTTCACATGTTAACTTGAGTTTGTCTTGATTTGTGTTGGCGGCCAGGTTGATTGCGAAGAAAACTAAGGTCTGGCTAGAGCTCTGGATTTCGGAGAGTTGGTATGTTTACGCTCTCGAGAGACAAGCGCAGTTTTCCGCATATTGCCCCACATGTAGGAGAGGGCGTATCGTTGAAAATACGCCCCCACTTTCTCGAATTGGCTGGGCAACACGCCTGAGGTTTCTTACCCAAATTTGGCTATGACTGACGAAGGCGTCAAACTGGTAGATTAATGACCTTCGACCTGCGCCTCGCTCACCTTTCGGTTCCTACCTTCCGCAACTACCTGCAGAGCGCCTTTATAGTCAGAAAGAAAGCCCTCAATCGCTTTGCGTGCTAGATCGAAAGCCTTGTCGCCTTTTTTGATCGCATCAGAGGAAGCCCTTACAACCTTAGGATCAATTCCTTCAGTTTTGATTTTTTTGACCACCTTTAAAATATTTTGCAGTTCTTTCTGGGTCTTCTGCATGTTCTGGAAAGACGGTTTAATCTTGGCGTCAACTGCGATTTTCTTGATGGCGCCTTCCATCGCTGCGTCAAGGCGCTGAGTATCGATGCCATCATTGTTGCGCTGGCTGGCCCAAGCAGACATTTTTGATTCCAACAACTTTGCTGCTTTTGCAGAGGTTTGCTGAACTGCTACAAGCCATTTGGCCAGCTCGGTGTATTTCTTAGCCGCTTCCAGAATAGCCTTGGTGTTGGCTTGGATGACCTTAGGGTCTAGGCCTTTTTCTTTCTTGGGATCATCTTTCAGCAGTTCCTTCGCCATAGCCTTTTGTGCGCCACCTTGGGCGAGTTTGACTGCCTCAGCGTGAAGCTTTTCAATGTGTTTACCGTAGGCGACGCAAAATTCTTTAGTGTGTTTTTGACCGCCGCCGCATTTACCACGGGCCTTCAGCATAGCCACAGATAAATCGTCAAACCCCTGAATAATCTCAGACATCTGGTCAAGTTTACCTTTGGAGGGATCGCCGTTCTTTGGCACACCCAATTTCTTCAGATTGTCCAGCGCTTTGCCAACGCCACACCCCTTAGTCGCGTTCGAGCGGTACTCACGCCAGAAACTCGTGAGATAGCCTTCTTTGAGAATGAGTTTCTTAATCTTTTCAATATTGCTATTGTTAAGTGCCGTAGCCATCGTTTCCCCCATTACAATCGTTATTTTTGAATTCTAGCGTTCTCGCGACCGCATAGATTACTACTTCTTAGTAGTTGAGGTAGAACCAACTTCTCTAATGTCGCGGAACGGCGAGCAACTGCTCATACTATTCCCCCAAAAGAGCACTAGAAAACATTAGCATGCTTTGGCTGGCCTATTTTTTCAACTTAGATTTTGTAGTTGCTATTAGCGGGCAGTTGGCCGCCCGACGGTTAGAGTGCTGACTTAGGATAGCAGCGGTCGCGATCTGCAAGCTGCATTAGTACCCAGATTGGGCTGTTCGCACCTCATCGACAGTGCAATAGCCTCGACTTCGCAAAGTTCACTACTTGCGCTTAGCCTTCGGTACTGCCGACCACAGCGGACTTTAACTTTCCGCCTTTTGCGTCAATGGTGGCATCTCGAAAACTAAGCCGCTTTGATGGCCAAATTTAACGCGACGGACAATCGACCCGTGCGATATCGAGCGAATTGGTTGAGGCACGAGACCAACTTGCAAAAATGGAAATTTCGGAATCGACATGTCACAGTTTCAATCATGACCAGAATCAATATTGAACAGTTGAAAACGTTTTTGACCGTCGTCCGCTTGGGCGGCATTCGTAGAGCGGCCAATGGGCTAAATCTGACACAGCCGGCGGTTACGGCTCGGATCAAAACCCTTGAGGAGAGCCTGACCTGCAGCCTGTTCGATCGAACATCCGCCGGTATGAAACTGACCAAACGGGGAGAGTTGCTGGTTGCTCATGCAGAGAAGTTCGAGCATTTGGCCGAATTGGTTGAAAAAGATGTTGTGGATCCTGCTGGGATTGAGGGCCGTCTGCGGTTGGGGGTATCTGAAACCATCGCCCAATGCTGGCTTCCTGATCTGGTTGCACGGCTGCACGGTCTTTATCCAAAACTAGAGATAGAATTTAACGTCGACATCTCGATCAACCTGCGCGCTGGTTTGATGAGCAGAGAAATAGACTTAGCAATTTTGCTTGGTCCGGTTTCAGAATATTCGGTCAACAACATCGAGTTACCCGGGTTTGATCTCGCTTGGTATGTTGCGGCAAAAGCAGACGAAGAACAGGACCCAGCGCAATATTTGTCCCGACCAGTGCTCACCTATGCACGCAATACGCGCCCCTTTCGCGAACTGAAGGAAATGCTCTTCGAGCGGGTTGGCCCTGATGTCTCGATGTTTCCTTCGTCATCGCTTTCGGCCTGTTTTCGGCTGGTTGAGGCGGATCTTGGGGTTGCAGTTCTCCCAAGAGCTTTGGGACAAGACTTTGTAAGCACAGGGCGCATCCGGGAGTTTGATCCTGGCTGGCTGCCAGGGCCGCTTCAGTTCACTGCTTCATACCTGGCAGAACCCAAAAGCCATCTGATTGAAACTGCTGCGCAGGCAGCCAGAGATGTTGCCTATACCTATCAGGGTGATAAAAATGATTGATCACTTTTGACAAAATCATTCAATTTGACCTTATAGCCTCTTCCTGTGACCCTTGCTGCAAGTGGAGGGGATCGCGTGGACACATCATATCATCAGCTCAAGGAAAGTGGTCTGGCAAAGGTCCGGGCAGCCATTCGCGCTGGGCAGTACCGGTCTCATACGGCGGGATTGGGACAAGGATTTCTACAGGCAAATCTGGCGATCATGCCCGAAGCTTTTGCTCTGGATTTCATGCGGTTTTGCCAGCGTAACCCAAAACCCTGCCCACTTAGTGGGGTTTCAGATACGGGCAACCCGATGATGTTCACCTTAGGTGCAGACATCGATATTCGGACCGACGTACCTGCCTATAACGTGTATCGTGATGGGTCGCTGATCGAAACCGTCAACGATATCTCAGACCTCTGGCAGGACGATCTCGTGGTTTTTGCTTTGGGCTGCTCCTTTACCTTTGAAAATGCGGTGCAACAGGCGGGTATTCCGCTCTGGCACATCGAAAACAACAAGACAGTACCAATGTTCCGCTCAGGCATAGAAACGGTACCGGCCGGGCAGTTTTCAGGGAAGATGGTGGTTAGCATGCGCTTTGTGCCGGAGGATCGCGTTGCGCAGGTTGCTGAGATTTCGCGCCATTATCCGCTGGCACATGGTGCACCGGTCCATTGGGGGGATCCGGCAGAGATTGGCATAGACAGTCTTGACAATCCCGACTGGGGCGATGCGGCCCCACAGATCCAAAGCCATGTCCCGGTTTTTTGGGCCTGCGGTGTCACCCCTCAGGTCGCCATTGAGCAGGCAGGGCTACCACTCTGCATTACGCATACGCCCGGTCACATGCTGATCACCGATGTCAGCGAATACGCCGAAGTTCCGAACTATCAGACAGACAAGCACTTTAAGGGAGAATGAAAATGAAAAGATTTGCAACAGCAGCTGGCGCACTGGCATTGATGGCAGGCACGGCCTTTGCTGACAGCCCGGTCCTTCTCAAAGCCGTAGGCACCTGGTCCAGCCTAACAAACTATCAAAAACACGAAGGTCCGTTCTTTAACGAACGTCTTGCCGAGGCCTCTGGCGGGCAGATTGTGGGCGAAATTCAATCTCAGTCTGGTCTGGGATTGAAGGGCTTCGAAATTATGCGTTTGGTCAAAAATGGTGTCTTTGACTTTGCATTTGGTTTGCCCGGCTATGTAGCTGCGGAAAACGCAATTTTCGAAGGCGCGGATCTAAGCTCGGTTACACAAGACATCGAAACCCAGCGTCAGGTCGCTGAGGCCTATTACCCAACGATGGAAAAGGCATTTGCCGAGACCTACAATGCCAAGTTGCTGATGCTGTACCCGTTCCCCAGCCAGACTCTGTGGTGCAACGCCGAAGTCAATGGAATCGAGGATCTGAAGGGTAAGAAGATCCGCGTTTACGCAACAACATTAGGCGATTTTGTTGAAGGCGTCGGCGGCACATCCGTCACGGTGTCATTTTCCGAAGTTATCCCGGCACTGGAAAAAGGCGTGGTGGATTGTGGTATTACCGGCACCATGTCGGCCTACACCGCAAACTGGCAACAGGTTGCCACGCATGCTTACACCCTGCGTGTCGGCTGGGGCTTGGCCTTTGGCGCGATGAATATGGACAAGTGGAATTCGATGTCAGCAGAGCAGCAGGCGCTGATGCAGACCGAAATTTCTGCATTGAACGACCGGATGTGGGCTGAAACCGCAACCGAGGATGCGGTGGCTATCTCCTGCATCACGGGTGGTGACTGCGAGATCGGTGAAAAGGGTGCTATGAAACTTGTTGAACCTTCGTCCACAGATCTGGCCATTCGCGATACGGTCGCCACTGATGTGGTTCTCGCGCGCTGGGCAGAGCGCTGTGGCGCCGACTGTGCCGAGAATTGGAACAATACCGTTGGCAAGGTCCTTGGCATGACCGCCGCCGCCAACTGAACCAAACAATCCGGGCGGCCCGAGGTAACTGGCCGCCCTTTTTGCATCCGAAAGGCATAAACCGATGCTTGAATCTTTTCTGAGCCGAACCCAAAAATTAAGCCTATGGCTGACGTGGATAGGCGGAACCCTGATCGTCTTGTCAGCCTTTCTGGTCACTCTGGAAATTCTGCTGCGAAAGGTTTTTAATATCTCGCTGGGCGGGGCTGACGAGATCTCGGGCTATGCGTTTGGGGTGGCCACATCTTTTGCGCTCAGCTTTGCTCTGTTTGAACGCGCCCATATTCGGGTTGATGCGTTGATGGGAGTGATCCCACGCAAGCTACACTCTGTGATCAATCTGCTTGGCCTTGTGCTGCTGGTTGGTTTCGCGCTGGTTGTGACGACGATGGTCTGGGGCATGGTGGGCGACACTCTGAAACATGGCTCTCGGTCTATCACGCCAATGCGGGTTCCGTTGGCCTATCCGCAAATTCCCTGGCTGCTGGGCTGGGTGTTGTTTGTGATTTCGGGCGTCCTGCTGGGACTGGCTGCGGTCAAGAGGTTCTTCGCTGGTGATGCCACCGGAGTGCAGGAGTTGATCGGCGTGAAATCCATAGATGAACAAATCCAAGACGAAAGCGTCTAAGCCATGTTGTTGAAAACACTTCTCATCTTGCTAGCCCTGATTGGACTGGCCGTTCCCATCGCGGCCTCTTTGGGCTGGCTTGGCCTGATCCTGCAATGGACTGACAGCCCCATGCCTCTGCATCGCGCCATTTCAGATATGGCCTGGCAAACAAGCACCGATTTTCTGCTGGTGGCGATCCCAATGTTTGTGATGTTGGGCGAGATCCTGCTGCGGGCTGGTATCACCGAGCGCATGTACGACGGCATTGTCAAATGGCTGGGGTGGTTGCCAGGTGGCTTGATGCATTCCAATATCGGCTCTTCTGCTTTGTTTGCCGCCACATCTGGATCCTCGGTTGCTACCGCCGCGACCATTGGCACCGTCGCTATCCCGCAAATCAAGAAACGTGGATACAATGAACAACTGTTTTTGGGCACCATCGCAGCGGGGGGGACCTTGGGGATCCTGATCCCACCGTCGATCAACCTGATCCTGTATGGCATGCTCACCAATACCTCTGTTCCCGAGCTCTATCTGGCGGGCTTCCTTCCCGGGTTCCTTTTAGCAACGCTGTTCATGGGTACAATTGTTGTGATGTGCGTGTTGCGCCCGTCCTGGGGTGGTGAGCGGCTTAGGTATACTTGGGGTGAACGACTGCGCGCGTTACCCTCCCTGATCCCGCCAATGGGCATTTTCATGGTCGTTGTCGGGTCGATTTACGCAGGCATAGCCACCCCAACCGAAGCCGCATCTTTGGGAGTTGTAGCGGCCATGGTGCTGGCTGCGATCAACGGCAAACTGAGTATCGATATGATGCGCCAAGCCATTGAAGGCACCATGCGGACCACTGCCATGATCATGCTGATTATTGTCGCTGCTGTGTTCTTGAACTTTGTCCTGTCCATCATCGGGCTGACCCAGGCTTTGACCGATTTTGTCACTGGCCTTGGTTGGTCACCAATGCAGACCATGCTGATGATCATTCTGGTGCTGGTAGTGATTGGATGTTTCATGGAAACTTTGTCCATGTTGTTGACCATGGCACCGCTGATCACACCCATTGTGGTGGCGCTTGGATTTGACCCGGTGTGGTTTGGGATCCTGTTGATGGTGCTTCTGGAAACAGCTCTCATCACACCGCCGATTGGCATTAACCTGTATGTCGTGCAGGGCCTACGCAAAACAGGCGTGATGATGGACGTCATGAAAGGCGCGTTGCCCTTTGTGTTGACCATGTTTGTGATGCTTGGTCTGTTGCTTGTCTTCCCCGGCTTGGCGCTGTGGTTGCCGTCACTGTTCTACTAGAACCAAAGGACTAAAAACATGCCGCTGTCATCGGAATGGCCCAGGCTTTGTACGCTTGGGGTCGACGGTTTCCTCGTGCAATTTGGAGACCGGTTGAGCGAACAAGCAAACCGCGCGGCACTGACGTTTCGGGTGGCGCTGGAGAGCCAGAATTGGGATGGAATTGAAGAGACCTCCACTTCGTTAGTTTCGACCTACTTACGGTTTGATCCGCAGTGGCAGACCCACGCAGATCTGCGTGTCATGCTCAAGGGGCTACTGGCTCAGCAGGACTGGTTTACAGGTGATCTTCCAACAGGGCGAAGGTTGTGGCGGGTCCCAACGGTGTATGGAACCACTATGGCCCCGCAGCTGGATGAGGCCGCGCGAGCCGCCGGGATGACAGTGGACGAAGCAGTTGCCTCTGTCTCACAAAGCCGCGTTCGGGTACAGACCATTGGCTTTGCACCTGGCCAACCCTACTTGGGTGAATTGCCACAAGTGTGGAATATACCACGGCAAACTGCCCTGACAGATAAGGTTCCCGAAGGGGCGCTGGCCGTCGCGATTCAGCAGCTAGTGCTGTTTTCCGTTACCACGCCAACAGGGTGGCGTCATATCGGACAAACCGCTTTCCGCCTTTTTCGCCCCGAGACGGAGCAACCTTTTGTGCTGCGTCCAGGTGATGAAGTTATCTTTGTATCTACATCACCCGAAACTCTGACTCAGATGAAACGAGACGCCGATGGTGGTGCAACATTCGAGGTGATCACATGAACCGTAGCCTAATCGTACACCGGGCGGGCCAGGGGATGACCATCCAGGATCTGGGCCGCTTTGGATATTTGGAGTATGGATTGTCTCGTGGCGGTGCTGCTGATCACTTGGCCATTGCCGAGGGCGCCGCCCTGTTAGGACAGGGCAGATGTAAGGCCACACTGGAAATGGCTGGGATGGGGGGGGAGTTCGAAGCAACCGAAGATATGCGGATTGCTCTGACCGGGGCCCCGATGCGGGCCAGTGTTGATGGGGCGCGGGTAGTGTGGAATGCCAGCCACGCGTTGCCCAAAGGTGCCAGGCTGTCGATTGGTGGGGCAGTGACAGGTGTTTACGGCTACTTACATGTTGGTGGCGGACTGGAGACAACAGTCAAACTTGGAGCGCGATCCGCCCATTTGGCGGCGGGACTTGGCTCTCCTGTTCTCGCTGGTGACAGCTTGCCAGTGGGCCCAGATCAAGGCGTTTGCCAAATCGGCATGGGGCTGGAACCATCGCAGAGGTTTGACGGCGGCTTGCTGCGTATTGTCCCCAGCCTGCAAACCGAGTTTTTTACGCCTGAGCAGATCCAGCATTTTGAGACGACCGAATTTCGCCGTGATACCCGTGGAAACCGGATGGGTGTTCGTTTGCAAACCAAAGGTGTGGGATTTCAATCCGAAGCCGGTCTCAGTGTTGTCTCCGAAGTGATTGTACCTGGGGATGTTCAGATTACCGGCGATGGCGCGCCTTTTGTGTTGCTTAGCGAATGTCAGACAACCGGCGGCTACCCCCGTATTGGAACGGTGCTGCCTGCGGATTTGCCGCGTGTTGCACAGGCATGCGCAGGGGCTGTTTTGCAGTTTAAGTTTGTCTCGTTGGAGGACGCCGTTGAAATCGAGAGCCGCGAATGGAAGAAACTCCAAAATCTGCGGCAAACCATCCAGCCATTGATCCGTGACCCCCGCAAAATCCCCAACCTGCTATCTTACCAACTTATCAGTGGCGTAACTGCTGGAGACGATCTCGACAAGGCACTGCAGTGACAAACCCGCCTACCTGAAGGCTGACACGGGGTGACGTTTTAGCCATGGGGGAGGGCAATGTTCTGGCGCAAATAGATGAGGTGACTTCGGCTAATGTCACCTGCAGTTTCTGGACGCTGGTTGTTCTTATGTATTGCTGAGGTTCATAGGTGAGTCTGGAGGGGGTAGCTGAACTAGTGCGCCACGAAATTGGATCACTTGGGCTGCAAGAGTACTGGCAGTGGTGATCGCTTCAGCAGGTGTGCGCCCTTGGATTCTACTGGCAATAAAACCCGCGTTGAACGAATCCCCTGCTGCTGTGGTGTCGACAATATTGGTGACGGATACTGGGGGGTGTATGCTGAGCTCCCCATTGGTCAGGGCCACAATTTGGCCGGGACCGTTTTTGACAACAACGAGTTCCGCGCCTTGTTCGGCATAGCGCAGCGCTGTGGCGTTGGGATTGGTGTCACCAAACCAGCTTGCTTCATCTTCATGTGATGGCAACACAATGTCACTGACTGCGCCGGCTGCCATCACGGCTGAGGTCATCTCATTTGCGGAACGCCAAAGCCGTCTACGAAGGTTGGGGTCGAAAACTACAGACCCACCGTTGGCGCGAAAGGCTCGTAATATTTCTAGCAACCGTTCGCGATCTTGCGGCGGCAAGATCGCGAGCGTAATTCCAGAAAAATAGGCAACATCAGCACCCGCAAGAGCCTGAGATAATGTTTCAGACTCTTGCGCAAGGGTGCGGGCCGCACTTTGCCCGCGCCAATAATTGAAGCTACGCTCGCCCTTGGCTAGTTGGATCATATAGAGCCCAACAGTCAATTCTCCACGCCTAATGATATGGCCCGTGCCTATATCTGCCTGTGACAGAAAATCTACCATCTGGTCGGACAGCGAGTCGGTGCCAAGGGCAGTAAAATAGTCTACCTGATCTTGTGGTCCCAAGAGCTGGCGGAGGTACCAAGAGGTGTTCAATGTATCGCCCGCAAACCCCATTCGGTACTCAGAAGTTTGCCCTGTTGGGGCGATTTCAACCATGCACTCGCCAATCGCGACGATACGGGTCATTGCGTGTCCTCGGTGAACCAATTGTGGTTGTCCGCCTTGATCGCTTCAATATGGATCAGAATACGTGACAGGTGCTCCGTCATTGCCAGCTCAACCGCATCAGCATCGTTCGACGTTAAGGCGTTGAATATCCTGATATGATCATCAAGCGCTAATTTTTGTGAGGCGGCGTTCAGCGTTAGCATGCGAACACGGTCCATGTGGGCCTTGTTTTCGTGGATCAGGTTCCAGACATATCCCACGCCAGATCGCACGCAGATTTCTCGGTGGAACGCATCATCCAGCGCGTGGAATTTTTCCCTGTCTTTGGCTGCTATCGCCGCTTTTTGGTCCTCAATAAGTGCGGCAAGTGCCGCATGCCCGTCTGGGTCCAATGTGCCGGCTGCTGTACGGGCTGTTTTCACCTCAAGTGCGGTGCGAATAAACCGTGCGCGCAAGACGGCGTTTTCCGAAATCAAGCTTACTGTCGTACTGCTTTGGGGGCGAATGTATAAAAAACCAAGCTTGGCAAGGCGCTTGAATGCTTCGCGCACCGGTTGGCGCGAGACACCCATTTGCTTGGCGACCTCGGCCTCAGATATTTTTGTGCTGGGGGGCAGTTTTAATGAAAGAATTCGTTGACTTAACGCATCAAAAATCTGGTCGGCAACGCTTGGTGCCGTCGCTTGCCGGATGACTGGCAGTGGCAGGTCTTCATCGTGTGTTTTAGGTGTATTTGCCACAGAATTTTTCATTCCCAGTGTCCCTCTATCATGCATGACATTACATCTATTTGGAAAAGTCGCAACTGGGTTATTAGTTGACAGGTTGATTCTGTGATCCTAGGATATCAGTTGAGTTGCCGGACACAGAATGGTGTCAGGGTGTGTATTGGGGAAGGAATGTTGATGGCTTTGCTGGACGAAAATCGCTTGTTTCCGACAGATCCGTCTGTGCGTGATTTGGCGCGCCTACTATTCCAAAGCGTAAGCCAGTTGCCGATTGTCAGCCCTCACGGTCACACCGACCCGCGTTGGTTTGCTGAAAACCGAAATTTCACCAATCCGACTGATTTGTTTGTGACACCGGATCACTATGTTTTCCGGATGTTGCATTCTCAGGGAATAGCGTTGAGTGCCCTTGGTGTGCCACGTGCTGACGGAGGCGCAACCGAGCAAGACAAACGAAAAATTTGGCGGCTGTTCGCAGAGAACTTCTATCTGTTCAGGGGAACACCGTCGCGCCTTTGGATCGATCACGCATTTCAAGAGGTGTTCGGTGTATCCGCGCGCTTGTCGGCAGAAACCGCGGATATGATCTATGATCAGATTGCAGACTGTCTGAAGCAAGACGCGTTTCTTCCACGTGCCTTGTTTAAGCGGTTCAATATTGAGGCAATTTCTACAACCGAAAGCGCGATAGACGACCTGCGTTGGCACAAAATGATCCGTGATAGCGGCTGGGACGGTAAGGTTGTTACCTCATACCGTCCTGATGCGGTTGTTGATCCTGAATTTGAGGGTTTTACCAACAACGTCCAGATTATGGGTGAAATGACGGGTGAGGACACCACTACTTGGGGTGGCTACTTGGCTGCACATCGTAAGCGGCGCGCATTTTTCAAGACGTTTGGCGCCACATCCAGCGATCATGGTCACCTGTCCGCACGTACAGAAGATTTACCACAAGCTGAGGCCGCTACCTTGTTTTCCAAAGCGCTCCAAGGCAAATGCAGCGCGGATGAAGCGGATCGTTTTCGCGGCCATATGTTGACCGAAATGGCACGGATGAGCATTGATGATGGGCTGGTTCTGCAAATTCACCCAGGTTCATTTCGCAATCACTCAGCAAATATCACTGCAATGTTCGGACGTGACAAGGGATGCGACATCCCGATGCGCACCGATTACGTCACTGCTCTGCGTCCGCTTTTGAACGCAGTTGGCGGGCGGTCAGATCTGACAATCATCGTATTTACGATGGACGAGACAAGCTATTCACGCGAATTGGCGCCCCTTGCGGGGGTTTACCCCGCGCTGAAATTGGGGCCGCCCTGGTGGTTCCATGATAGTTATGAAGGCATGTTCCGGTTCCGGGAAATGGCGACAGAAACCGCAGGCTTTTACAACACTGTCGGCTTTAATGACGACACCCGCGCCTTTTGCTCGATCCCGGCTCGCCATGATGTGGCGCGCCGCGTGGATTGCTCTTTTCTCGCCACATTGGTCGCCACCGGACGATTGCATGAGGATGAGGCATTCGAGGTCGCACAAGACCTTGCATATCGGCTTGCCAAACAAGCCTACCGGCTCTGAGAGCCATTTCCAGGGAGGAAAACAATGACTTACGTTAAAACTATAGGTGCGGCTTTGCTCGCCAGTGTTGCGCTGGCCTCTGCTGCCGCAGCATCTTGCGAGATCACTCTGCGCTCATCTGACACCCATCCGGATGGGTATCCCACCGTTGCGGCGGTGAATGCGATGGGTGAAATGCTGAAAGAGCGTTCGGACGGACGGCTGTGTATCGAAGTGTTCCACTCCGCCCAGTTGGGTGAAGAAAAAGATACTATTGAACAGACCCAGTTTGGTGTGATCGATATGAACCGCGTCTCGCTGGGACCGTTCAACAATATCATCGAAGAAACCCAAGTGCCATCGCTGCCATATATCTTCCGGTCAGTTGGGCACATGAACAAGGTTATGGATGGTCCGGTTGGACAACAGATTCTGGACGCGTTCAGCGATCATGATCTGGTGGGCTTGGCGTTTTATGACGGCGGCTCGCGCAGCTTCTACAACTCTGAAAAGCCAATTGCCTCGATCGATGATCTGGCTGGTATGAAGTTCCGCGTCATGCAGTCGGACATGTTTGTGGATATGGTCAGTGCGCTGGGTGCCAACGCGACGCCAATGCCCTATGGCGAAGTCTATTCGTCCATCCAGACAGGCGTTATTGATGGTGCCGAAAACAACTGGCCGTCTTATGACAGCTCTGGCCATTTTGAAGTCGCTAAGTATTACACGCTTGATCAACACTTGATCGTGCCCGAAGTACTGGTGATGGCAAAGTCGTCGTTTGACAAGCTAAGTGCCGAAGATCAGGCGCTGGTCCGTCAGGCCGCACGCGATTCTGTTCCGGTTATGCGAGACCTCTGGATTGCACGTGAGCAGACTTCCGAAGCCCGCGTGCGTGAGGCTGGCGTCCAAATCATCACTGATATCGACAAGACGCCGTTCATCGAAGCCATGGTCCCTGTCTATGAAAAATACGTCACATCGGCGGTTCTGAAAGAGATGGTCGCCGACATTCAAGCCACTAAATAAGATGATTTGGCCTGCATCTTTGGGTGCAGGTCATCCCAATTACCGAGCAAGGATGTGCGCGTGAAAGACACAATGAAATCAGTGGCTCTTACTACTGGCCTGCTGGCCCGTGTAGCGCTTTGGGTGGCGGGAGTGGGGTTGGTTGTAATGACTGCGCTGATCGCTGCACAGGTGTTCTGGCGCTATATTCTGAATGACAGCATTGTCTGGACTGAGCCCGCGTCGGTGATGATTATGGGTTGGTTCATCTTTTTGGGGGCCGCGGTTGGCATCCGCGAAGGATATCATCTGTCGTTTGATGTGATGCTTTATCTTGTGCCCGACAGGGTCAAGCTTATCCTTTATTCAATCTCTGATCTGGCAGTGGCCGGATTTGGTGTCGGCATGGTTTGGTTTGGATGGAAACTGGCCACCAAAACCGCCGCAAACATGTTGCCGAGCCTTGGAATTTCCGGTGCCTTTGATTTCGCCCCGCTGGTCGCAGGTGGGGTCCTGGTGGTCCTGTTCTCTCTTGAACGGGTGGCTCGCCGGGCTGCCGGTTTGCCAACCGCCCGATTTGGCGAAGACGCTGTGGAGAACTAACAATGGAACTGTATGTCCTCTTTGGCACCTTTGTCTTTCTGCTTCTAATTGGCACTCCTGTGGCCTTTTGTTTGGGCGTATCCAGCTTTGCCACTATTGCCTATCTGGGCCTACCGCCAGTGGTGGTTTTCCAGCGTCTGAATTCCGGCGTGTCGGTCTTTGCCCTGATGGCAATCCCCTTCTTTATCTTCGCAGGTGACTTGATGGTGCGCGGCGATATTGCGCGCCGTCTAGTGGCCTTGGCTGGCGCCTTTGTGGGTCATCTTCGGGGTGGCCTGGGCCAAGTCAACGTGCTGTCATCAGTGATGTTTGGCGGTGTGTCTGGATCAGCCGCCGCCGATGCAAGCGCGGTGGGTGGTCTGATGGTGCCACAAATGAAAGAACGCGGTTATGACGTTGACTATGCGGTCAATATCACTGTTGTCAGCTCGATCATCGCCCTGATGCTGCCGCCGTCGCACAACATGATCATCTATTCAATTGCGGCCGGAGGGCGGATCTCGATCGCTGATCTGTTCACCGCTGGTATCGTGCCCGGCTTTTTGCTGGCGCTGACGTTGATGATTGCGGCCTGGTGGGTGGCCAAGCGCAAAGGCTATCCGGTGCAACCGTTCCAGGGGTTTCGTATGATCGGCACGCTGTTTGTCTCCGCGGCTCCGGGTCTGGTGCTTGTGGCGATCATCTTTGGCGGTGTGAGGTCCGGCATTTTTACCGCCTCGGAATCGTCGAACATCGCAGTAGTTTACGCCTTGCTGGTGACGTTCTTTGTGTACCGTAGCCTAAGCTGGAATGATTTTGTCGAGGCGACTTTAGCTGCTGTACGTACCACGGCCATGGTGTTGCTTGTGATCGGCTGTGCCGCGTCGTTTGGCTGGCTACTGGCCTATACCAAGGTGCCTGCCTCCATGGTGGCGCTCTTGCAGGGGGTGTCGGACAATCCGATCATCATTCTGTTGCTGCTCAATGTGGTGCTGCTGCTGCTGGGCACGTTCATGGACATGTCACCGCTGATTGTGATCACCACGCCAATCTTTTTGCCAGTGGCGACCGCCTTTGGTGTCGATCCAGTGCATTTTGGCGTCATTTTGATCCTAAACCTCGGCATTGGTCTCTGCACCCCCCCGGTCGGGGCGGTGCTGTTTGTTGGCTGCGCTGTGGGCCGAATTCCAGTTTGGGATGCGGTGCGGTCGATCTGGCCGTTCTACGGAGCAGCCTTTGGCACCCTGATGCTTGTCACTTACATTCCGGCGCTGTCGCTTTGGCTGCCGTCACTGTTTCACTGAGGTCTGGTATGAAAAACCCAATTGTCCCGACTGATCCCGGCGTGACGCGTCAGGTTCTGGCGGAAAGCGCTGATCTAATGCTGGTCGCATTCCGGTTTGAGGCCGGTGCCAAAGGCAAGTTGCACAACCATCCGCATGTGCAGGCTACCTATGTCGAGTCTGGCCGCTTTGTCTTTTCGATTGATGGAGCCGAACAGGATTTGGGACCTGGTGACAGCCTGATTATTCCATCCCAAGCCCGCCATGGGTGCGTTTGCCTTGAAGCCGGCACCCTGATTGACACCTTCACGCCGCGCCGCGCTGATTTCCTCTGATTTGAAAGACATGACCATGCTGAAAAGCCAAACTCGCTATGCCATCGATCCAGCCACCGCCAAGACGCTGGACACGGATCAACTCAGGGATCATTTCCATGTTGGTGAGTTATTCGCCGAAGGTGAAATCAACCTTGTTTACAGTCATTACGACCGGCTGATTCTGGGATCGGCGGTGCCCGGAAACGGAACGTTGACACTGGATCACATGCCAGAAACGGGTACTGCATCTTTCCTAGAGCGACGCGAATTGGGTGTCTTAAATGTGGGCGACACCGGTACCGTCAGCGTGGATGGTGAGGACCATATTCTGGAACGCGGCGAAGTGCTGTATGTCGGTATGGGCGCTGGCCCGGTGAGCTTTTCCGGCCCTGGCCGCTTCTATCTTTTGTCCGCGCCTGCACATCGCAGCTGCCCCACCAGACTGATCAGGCTGGCCAATGCACGCCGGGTCGAAATGGGCGCCCGCGAAACAGCGAACGAGCGCGTTATTCTGCAGTTTCTGCATCCCGAAGTTGCCGAGACTTGCCAGCTTGTCATGGGGTACACTCAGTTTGCCGAAGGATCAGTGTGGAACACGATGCCCGCACACCTGCACGATCGTCGGATGGAAGCGTACCTGTATTTTGATGTAGGCGCAGACCAGCGGGTTTTCCACATCATGGGTGAGCCTGACCAAACCCGCCATATCGTGATGGCCAACGAAGAAGCGGTGATTTCACCGCCGTGGTCGGTGCATTGTGGGGCTGGCACCGGTGCCTACACATTCTGCTGGGCGATGGCCGGCGATAATGTCGATTTCACAGACATGGATATGGTTGCCATGGGGGATTTGCGGTGAACAATCCGTTCTCTCTTGCAGGGCGCCGCGCCCTGGTGACAGGGGCCAATACAGGTATCGGACAAGCAATTGCCATTGGTCTTGCGCAAGCTGGCGCTGACGTCATCTGTGCTGGCCGCCGACCATCTGATGAAACCTTGCTCGAAATTGAAAAGCTTGGTGGTAAAGCCGCAAACCTGAGCGTGGATTTCAGTGATCCTATGGCCGGGCAAACCCTGTTCGCAGACCAAGATATCGACATTCTGGTCAACAACGCAGGCATTATCCGGCGCAATGATGCGGTGAATTTCACAGAAGACGACTGGGACGCGGTGATGGATGTGAACCTGAAGGCGCTGTTCTTCACCACGCGGGCTTTTGCCAAGGCAGTGTTGGGGCGCGGCGGGCAGGGGGCAGTTGTGAACATCGCTTCCTTGCTATCGTTTCAGGGGGGCATCCGCGTGCCGTCCTACACAGCCTCCAAACACGGTGTGGCAGGACTGACCAAACTGTTGGCCAATGAATGGGCTGCACAGGGCATCAATGTGAACGCTGTAGCCCCGGGTTATATCGAGACCAACAACACACAAGCCCTGCGCGCCGATCCGGCTCGCAATCAATCCATTCTTGACCGAATTCCCGCCGGACACTGGGGGAACCCGTCGGATATTGCGGGTGCTGCGGTGTATCTCTGCACACCGGCGGCGGCCTACGTGCATGGCGCCGTCTTAAACGTAGATGGAGGCTGGCTTGCCCGATAAAGCTTTGCAATCAAGCCCGGCAACCGGAATTGTACATCTGGGTTTAGGCGCATTTTTCCGGGCTTTTGGCTGCGTATATGTGGCTGATGCTATGGCTGCATCAGGTGTCGATTGGGGCATTGTCGGCGTCTCGCTTCGCAGTCCAACCACGCGCGATGCACTGCGCGCGCAAGACTGGAAATATACCGCGGTCTCATTGGCCGAGAACAACGTTGTGCCGCGCCAGATCAATGTTCTCAACGATGTTCTGGTGGCCCCAGAAGATCCCATGGCGGTGCTGGCTGTTATGGTTGATCCGGCGGTTAAAATCGTGTCGCTGACAGTCACTGAAAAAGGCTATTGCCACAATCCGGCAACTGGAACGTTAAATCCCGATCATCCTGATGTGCAGCATGATTTGACACATGACTTGCCCGTCTCAGCTATCGGTTTTCTAGTGGGTGCGTTGCAGAGGCGACGCGCGGCAGGCATCGCTCCGTTTACAGTGCTGAGCTGCGATAATTTGCCTGAAAACGGATGTGTCGTTCGCGGCGTGGTATTGGATATGGCACGCCGGATTGATCCAGGTTTGGCTGACTGGATTGCAGCAGAGGGTCGTTTCCCCTGCACAATGGTGGACCGCATAACGCCTGCCACCACCAAAGATGATATCGCCCGTGTCGCGACCCTTACCGGGGTAAAAGATGCCGCCCCGGTGATGCATGAGCCATTTTCCCAATGGGCAATCGAAGACGACTTTGTAGGGGGGGAACGCCCCGATCTGGCGGCTGCTGGTGCTGAAATGGTGGCCGATGTCACCGCCCACGAGCATATGAAGCTACGAATGCTGAACGGGACTCATTCCGCGCTGGCCTACACAGGCTATTTGGCAGGTCATGAAACGATTGATCAGACAATTTCCGATCCAGTTTTCGCCACCTTTGCGCGCGCGCTCTGGGCCGAGATTATCCCTGCCGTGACACCTCCTGACAGCGTCATTCTTGATGTATACGCCGATACGCTATTCGAGCGCTACGCCGACCCCGCCATTCAGCACCGGACGTGGCAAATCGCCATGGATGGCAGCCAGAAACTGCCTCAACGGTTGCTTGGTACCCTGCGCGAGAACATCGCGGCAGGCCGCCCTTCACCTTGCCTGTACCTCGCGGTGGCGGCGTGGATGCGCTACGCTAGTGGCACAGATGAGTCTGGGCAGCCGATTGATGTCCGCGACCCGTTGGCCGAGCAATTGCGCGGTGCAGCGGGGATCGATGACACTCCAGCCGATATCGTAGCAGCCATTCTGTCAATGCGTGAGATTTTCGACGAAGACCTTGCGGGCCAATTAGCGGAACCCGTTACCCAAGCAGCACAGCAGCTCTGGACCAAGGGTGCTCGTCAATCAGCACAAGAGGTGACAGTATGATCGAAAGCTGGCGGTGGTACGGTGAATTCGACACTATCTCGCTGAGTGAGGTGGCTCAGACAGGCGCGCGCGATATCGTGACAGCACTGCACGACATTCCGTACGGGGAAGTTTGGCCTGTCGACTCGATTGCCGCGCGCAAGAGGCTGATACAAAAGGCTGGGTTTGAATGGAACGTCGTAGAAAGCCTGCCGGTCCATGAACACATTAAGCGGGGCGAAGGGGATTTGAGGCAGCTGTTTGCCAATTACAGACAGTCCATGGCCAATCTCGCCTCTGAGGGCGTGAAAACAATTTGCTACAACTTTATGCCGCTGCTGGATTGGACACGCACTGATTTGGCCGCCCCAGTTTCCAATGGTGCCACATGCCTGCGTTTTGACGCTGTAAGAATGGCCGCGTTTGAAATTCATATGCTGGGCCGCCGCGCGGCTGAGGATGACTACCCAGAAGACGTGCGCCATCGCGCAGCGGCATGGTTCCAGCAAGCAACTCAAAATGACCGTGACGACCTATTGGCTGCAATCATGGCAGGGCTACCGGGCGCGTTTGAGCGTTATGATGTGATCGGTCTGCGCAACATCCTCGAAAGTTATGCCGATATGGACCGCGCAGCGTTGCGGGCGAATTACCATCGCTTCTTGCAGGAAGTTGTTCCAACGGCTGAAGAGCTGGGCATGCGTCTCTGCGTGCATCAAGATGATCCGCCCCGCGATATTCTTGGGCTGCCCCGGATCGTTTCAAGCGGTGACGATTTGGATTGGGTAATGGATGCCTATGACAGCCGGGCCAACGGTGTGACGCTCTGCGCCGGCTCTCTGGGGGCCAATCCGGCCAATGATGTACCCGCGATCGCTGCCAAAGTTGCTCAACGCATCCATTTTGTGCACCTGCGCAATGTGCGCAAAGACCCCAATGGATCATTTGAAGAGGCTGCCCATCTGGACGGAGATACCGATATGGTCGCCTTGGTCCGTGTGATTTTGCAAGAGGAGGCACGCCGTCGAGATACTGGGCGCAGCGACCATAACATACCGTTTCGCCCCGATCACGGCCACCATATGCTGTCTGACCTGACACGCGACTTGATCCCAGGATATCCGTTGATTGGCCGATTGAAAGGTTTGGCAGAGTTGCGCGGCGTTATCCGCGCCTTGAGTAGTTAAATTATGTCTGCACCGTTGATTTTGCACCCTAATGATACCGTGTCCGTTTTAACCGTACGTGCAATGGCAGGCGACGCTCCACTTGGCTTGGGTACGGCACTGGCCGGGCCTATACCCGCAGGCCACAAGATTGCGCGGGTTGACCTGCGAGCGGGCGCGCCTGTGGTAAAGTTTGGACAATTCATCGGGCATGCAACGCAAGATATTCCGGTAGGTGCCCATGTGCATAGCCACAATTGCACCTTCGCGACGCCCGAGAAAGGCTACAACATCGGGTCAGCTTTGGTTGCCTCACGTGCAGCACTGCCAAGCTGCTTACGCGTGATTTTCAAGGGTTCAAACGTACTGATGGCCGTGTTGGTACTCGCAATTACATTGCCCTTGTAGCGACGGTGAATTGTTCGGCCAGCGTGATCCGTCGCGCTGCGGCTGAGATTGAGACCAGTGGGATGCTGGCGTCTTATTCGAATGTCGACGGCGTTGTTGCCCTTGCGCACGGCACAGGTTGCGGCATGGCGGCAAGCGGGTCGGGTTACGACATTCTTGAACGGGTGTTATGGGGCCATGCGACCCACCCCAATGTTGGGGCCACATTGTTTGTGGGGTTGGGCTGCGAGGTCATGCAGGTTGCGCGTATGCGCTCGCATTTTGGCGATGCAGGCACCGACCGGTTTCATACTCTGACCATCCAGGAGACGGGTGGTACACTTGCGACCATTGCATCCATCAAGGCTCATGTGGCTGACATCGCGCCTCTGGTTAACCTCGCGACACGTAGTTCACAGCCAATGAGCGCGCTGCGCGTGGCATTGCAATGTGGCGGCTCGGACGGGTTTTCAGGGATTACGGCCAACCCTGCGCTAGGGGTCGCGAGCGATTTGATTGTGGCCCAAGGTGGGACTGCCATTCTGTCCGAAACCCCCGAAATCTACGGGGCTGAACAGATATTGCTGAGCCGGGCGAGTAGCGCACAGGTGGCAGAGAAACTGATTGGCCAAATCAAGTGGTGGGAAAGCTACGTTGCGCAAAACGGTGGCTCCATGGACAACAATCCCAGTCCAGGCAACAAGCAAGGTGGGATCACCACGATCCTTGAAAAATCCCTTGGCGCAGTGGCCAAAGCAGGGACGACGCCACTGATGGCGGTCTATGACTATGCTGAGACAGTGTGTGATGAAGGTTTCGTGTTCATGGACACGCCAGGTTACGACCCCGTTTCTGTGACAGGGCAGATCGCAGGAGGGGCGCAGATTGTTGTGTTCACCACAGGCCGTGGGTCTGCGTTCGGCTCTAAGCCTGCGCCGACGATCAAACTGGCTACGTCCGATCGCCTTTTTGCCCAAATGCCCGATGATATGGACTTGGGTACCGGAGATATCATTTCTGGCGCGATCAGCATTGCGGACAAAGGCCAGCAGATATTTGATCTGATCCGCGCGACTGCATCCGGCCAAGTGAGCAAATCCGAAGCCCTTGGGTTGGGAAACAACGAGTTTGTTCCATGGCAAATCGGCGCCGTCATGTGATTTAGACAGGCTGACTGGTTGTCATGAGAGAGAGCCATTTTCAACAAGACTGTCAGACCGGAGGCGTGCAGCTGTGGCCTAACTCAAGTCGGATGCAACCTAACAATCGGGATGAAGCTTACTGAGCTTCGCTAAAGCCCGGGGTTTACATCCACAATTCTCCTCAGTCATGTTGCCGAGAGGATTTTACCTTTGAACACCACTAGTTTTAGAACGGGAACTACCAGTGTAGGGTAACTTGCGAAGTTTGTGTGTAGGATACAAAGATGACCACCAGTTTCTTTCAAAATTTCCCGCTACGCACGGGCCGAACCCATGAGATTTGTCTCCCAAATGCGCAATCATTTGCCTTTGCTTTGGGCGGCTACTTGGGCGGGGCTGTCCTTTGGATTTGTGAGGATTGGATTGCGGGGCACATCAACCCCATAGGGTTTTCTTCCTATATGGATCCGCAAAACCTACTGCGAGTCAAAACGAAAGATCAGACAGATGGTTTGGCGGTGGCCGAAGAGGCGCTGCGATCTGGCGTGGTAAACTTGGTGGTGATTGAACTTCACCAGCCGCTTAGCTTCACTGCGGGGCGGCGGTTGCAACTGGCGGCGCAAGCAGGAGAAAGCACCGGGCTGTGCATTATTCCCGAAGGTCAGGGTAACAATGCTGCGGAAACCCGCTGGCGTTGCGCCCCAGTTTTTGATCAGCAGGACTCGACTCTGCAGCGTTGGGAAATTACAAAGAACAAATCGGGAACATTGGCTGCATGGGATGTAAGGTGGGATGCGCAGACGTGTCGTATCATTGTGGTTTCCAAGGCTACCCAGTGAACGGGTTGGACGGACACAGCCGATTGATGCGCCTTTTGCACTGATTCAACACCAAGGCAATAGTGACCGGATTTATTGTTTGAATGCACAGGCTGAACAGATGGGATTGCAGCGTGGCATGGGGTTTTCGGATGCACGCGCCTTTTGCCCTAGTCTAAGAAGCTGCCCTGCGGATCCTGAGGCTGACCGGTATTTTCTGCGAATTTTAGCCCGGTGGGCGGGGCGGTACTGTCCCTGGGTTGGCCTCGACGGGGCGGATGGCTTGGTGCTCAACATTGCAGGGTCGGCGCATTTGTTCGGCGGTGAGGCCGCGATGCTGGGTGATATGCGCCTTCGGATGGCCCGAGCAGGGATAACTGTGCGCATTGGCTTGGGTGATACGCGTGGGGCGGCTTGGGGGTTGGCGCATTTTGATAGAACCATGGCTGAGGAAGGCGCTACGCCGGAGCAGATAACGTCACTGCCGGTTGCTGCGTTGCGCCTCGAGGAAAAAACCGTGGTTGCCCTGCAGCGGCTTGGGGTGCAGCAGATTGCAGATCTGATTGCCTTGCCGCGCGCCACGGTGACGCGACGCTTTGGCAAAGAGGTCCTGCACCGATTGGATCAGGCAGTGGGGGAGTTGCCTGAGGACATTTCGCCACTGCGCCCGCCCGCTCATTACGGGGTGCGCATGACACTACCCGAGCCAATTGGTTTGAGCGCGGATGTGATGGCTGGAACCGAGCGCCTGCTGGAGCAACTTTGCAGCAAGTTGAAGAAGGATGAAAAAGGCGCGCGGGTTTTGCAACTTACATTGCGTCGCGTTGATCAGGCGAGCCAGCAGGTTGAATTGCGGCTGGCGCGCCCTCTGCGGGATGCCGCGCGCATTTTGCCATTATTCGAGCGTGGAGTAGGGCAGGTGGATGCGGGGTATGGAATTGATCAACTTCGTCTTGAGGCCATTGGAGTTGAACCGCTTCCGGTTCAGCAAATGAACCATGTTGGCAATCAAAATAAGGATAGGTTGGATGATTTGATAACGCGGATAGGCACACGGATTGGGTTGGAAAATGTACAACGTTTCCTGCCCGCGGATAGCCATATCCCTGAACACAGTTTTATCATTGCGCCTGCAGCCTATTCCACCCCCGAGGGCCCCTGGCTTGCACAACGTCCGCGTCCTTTGCACCTGTTCCCGCCTGAGGCAATTGCAGGGATTGGCAAGCGCCCCCCTGAACGGTTTCGCTGGCGTCGGATGTCATTTGCGACAGGTAAGGCAACCGGACCAGAACGGATTGCGCCTGAGTGGTGGCTTGCCGATGAAAACTGGAGCTCGGGGCTGCGTGATTACTGGAAGGTAGACACCAAACAGGGGCGCCGTTTGTGGTTGTTTTATACTCCCCAGAAACCGGGATGGTTTGTGCAGGGGGAGTTTGCATGAGCTACGCAGAACTGTGTGTCACCTCAAATTTTACTTTCCTGACAGGGGCGTCTCATCCCGAGGAACTGGTCACTCGTGCTGTTGAGCTTGGTCTGGAAGCCATCGCTATTACCGATCGGAATTCTCTGGCCGGCGTGGTGCGGGCCTATTCGGCGCTTAAGGAATTGCGCCGTGACGCAGGTCCGGCTGTGCCCTTGCCCAAGCTGATTGTTGGGTGCCGTCTGGTGCTACGTGACAGTTCGGTGGATTGGATTGCCCTGCCGCAGGATCGCCCTGCCTATGCACGGTTGTCGCGCCTTTTAACACTCGGAAAAAGACGGGCAGAGAAAGGGGGGTGCCACCTGGACATGCAGGATATGCTGGAGGGCTGTACAGGGATCATCTTGATTGCCTTGCCGCAGAAGGGGCTTGGCGCACCAAATACAGCTCAGCATATTCAGGCGGCAGTGAGCCGCTATCCTGGTCATATATTTTTAGGTGCGGCGCCTAAATATAACGGGGCTGATCAGGCGTATTTGGATTGCTGCATGGACCTTTCTCTACGCGTCGCCGCGCCAATGGTGACGATTGGAGATGTTTTGATGCACCATGCCAAGCGACGCCAACTGGCCGATGTGCTGACCTGTATGCGTGAACATATCACCATTGATCAAATTGGCACCCGTGCCCTGCCTAATGGGGAACGCCGTCTGAAAGGTGCAGGGGATATGGAGCGGGTTTTTCACCGGCATCCTGCCGCGCTCCGACGTACGTTGGAGATTGCGGCACGCTGTGGATTTTGCCTGTCACAGCTTTCCTATGAATACCCGGACGAGATTTCACAAGGCGAGGCTCCACAGGCGCGATTGGCCCGATTGGCGGCTGAAGGGCTGGTGCGTCGCTACCCCGATGGCGCGTCGGAAAAAGCCCAGGCGCAGGTTAAAAAGGAACTGGCGCTGGTCGAGAAATTGAAGTTCCCGGCCTATTTCTTAACCGTGCATGACATCGTGCAATTTGCCAGATCGCAGGGAATTCTATGTCAGGGGCGTGGGTCTGCGGGCAATTCCATCCTGTGTTATCTGCTTGGCATCACCGATGTCAGCCCAGAGACCATCACCATGGTTGTTGAACGGTTTGTGTCAGAACATCGTGGCGAACCACCGGATATCGATGTCGATTTTGAACACGAGCGCCGTGAAGAGGTGATCCAGCATATCTACAAAAAGTATGGCCGCCACCGTGCTGGGCTTTGCGCTACGGTGATCCACTTCCGCTCGCGGGCGGCGATCAACGAGGTTGGCAAGGTCATGGGGCTGTCGCAGGATGTCACCGCCAATTTGTCCGGGCAAATTTGGGGCCAGTCCAATGGGGGTGCAGATCCTGAACGCATTCGCGAGCTGGGGCTGGATCTGAATAATCGCCGCCTTGCCCAGACCATCCGGTTGATTGGTGAGATCATCGGTTTCCCCCGTCACCTGTCACAACACGTAGGCGGGTTCATTGTCACCAATGCGCGACTGGATGAGCTGTGTCCGATTGAGAATGCCGCGATGGAGGATCGCACGGTAATTGAGTGGGACAAGGATGATATCGACAGTCTGGGTATTCTCAAGATTGATATTCTGAGCCTTGGGATGCTGACCTGTATTCGCAAAAGTTTTGATCTGATTGCTCAGAATGGGGGGACAAACTATTCCATTGCCACGGTCCCTACAAAGGACAAAGCGACCTATGACATGTTATGTGTCGCTGATGCGATTGGGGTGTTTCAGGTCGAAAGCCGTGCGCAGATGAATTTCCTGCCTCGAATGAAACCGCGCGAGTTCTATGATTTGGTGATTGAGGTCGCCATTGTTCGTCCAGGCCCGATCCAGGGGGGCATGGTGCATCCCTATATCAACCGTCGACAAGGCAAGGAACCGGTGCATTACCCATCGCCCGAGCTGGAGCAGGTGTTAGGCAAAACCATGGGGGTGCCGCTGTTTCAGGAGCAGGCGATGCAGATTGCCGTGGTTGCCGCTGGGTTCAGCCCGGAGGAGGCGGATCGACTGCGGCGTTCTTTGGCGACGTTTCGACGAATGGGGACAATCGGCACATTCAAGGAGCGGTTTGTGCGCGGCATGCTGGACCGTGGTTATGAACCCGATTTTGCCGACCGCTGTTTCTCTCAACTCGAAGGCTTTGCTGAATATGGCTTTCCTGAAAGTCATGCGGCAGCTTTTGCCCTGTTGGCCTATGTCTCAGCCTGGTTGAAATGTCATCATCCTACGGTGTTTGCCTGTGCTTTGCTCAACTCCCAGCCGATGGGGTTTTATGCGCCGGCTCAGATCGTACGAGATGCCCGTGAACACCAAATCGAAGTTCGGCCAATTTGCGCCAATAATAGCGCCTGGGACAATACGCTGGAGCGCCGCGCTGATGATACATTGGCGCTGCGGCTTGGGTTTCGCCAGATTAAGGGATTCCGGGAGGAAGATGCCGTCTGGATCGTGGCGGCACGTGGCAATGGTTATCCAGATCCCGAAAGCCTTTGGTTGCGGGCTGGGTTGAAACCCGCAGCGCTGGAGCGCTTGGCCGAAGCGGATGCCTTTTGCGATATGGGACTGGGACGGCGCAATGCACTGTGGCGGGTCAAGGCGCTGCGGGCGCAAACCCCATTGCCGCTGTTTAATGATCCATTTGAAGGGGAAGGTATCCATGAGCCTAACGTGACCCTGCCCACTATGAACCTGGGAGAAGAGGTGGTTGAGGATTACGTCGCGATGCGCCTGTCGCTGCGGGCCCACCCGATGGAGTTGCTACGCCCCAACATACCAGATCTGACCACCCATGCGGCGCTGGCAACTGCACCACTTGGCCGCACCAGTGTTTGCGGGCTGGTCATCACACGCCAAAGGCCCGGTACTGCCTCTGGGGTCGTCTTCCTGACGCTTGAGGATGAAACCGGTGTATCCAATGTGGTGATCTGGGCAAAGGCCTATAAGCAGTTTCGGCGCAGTGTCATGGGGGGGCGGCTTTTGCGGGTCACCGGGTATTTGCAACGGGAAGGAATCGTAGTGCATCTTATTGCACAGAACATCGAGGATCTGTCACATCACCTTAGCGACCTTGGGCACCCGATGGACAGCGCAATTGGGATCACCTTGCCGCAAGCCGATGACGCCCCCCGACAAACCCCGGTTAAAACGGCCCGCCATCCACGTGAACAGGCAAAGAGGCTCTTTCCAAGTCGAGATTTCCATTGAGTGCAAAGACACGGGCGGCACGCTATTGGACCTGCCCGTGCCTGGTGGCTTTGGGGCTCTATTTTCGCCCTAGTACCCAAACAAAAAACAGCCCACCGATCAGACCTGTCACAATGCCAATTGGCATGTCTTCGGGTGCCATAATGGTCCGCGCCACAATGTCAGCCCAAAGTAGGAAAATGGCACCAAACAGGGCCGAAGTAGGTAGCACTCTTCGATAATCGCCACCCACCAGCAAGCGCACAATATGGGGCACCATCAGGCCGACAAAGCCGATAATGCCCGAGAACGCGACCATGACCCCGGTGATCAGTGCGCCGGTCACAAACACTTCGAGGCGAAACCGGGCCACCGGAATGCCCAGGGTTGTGGCTGTTTCATCACCGATGGTCATGGCGTTCAAGTCAGGACTGCGGAGCCAGAGCCACCCACTACAGAAGATGAGGATCACAAGCGGATAGGCCAGATGAGACCACTGCGCCAGACCCAGACCTCCCAGCATCCAGAAGACCACTGTATGAGTGGCGCGCTGGTCGCCGAGAAATATCAAAATATTTGCCCCGGCCATGATGATGAACGACACGGCGACACCAACTAGCACCAATCGATCTGCGCTGGCCGCGCCAGAAAACCGGGAGACCACGAGTACCAACAAAGTCGCACCCAATGCGCCGACAAAAGCCATGAGAGGAACGGTTAGCAGACCCAGAAACAGCCCTGTGTGTAAAAGGGCCAGAATTGCACCAAAGGCACCACCAGAAGAGATACCCAACAGATGCGGATCTGCCAAAGGGTTGCGGGTCACTGCCTGCAAAGAGGCCCCCACCAGCCCCAGCCCAGCCCCAACCATCGCGGCCAGTAGAGCGCGTGGAAAGCGGATGTCCCAAACAATTGCCGCCCGGCCTTGCGACCAATCCGGATCAATCAGGCCCGGCGAAAACTTGTTTGTTATGACGCCCCAAACTGTAGTGATGGGGACAGATATTGCCCCCACTGAGACTGCGACGCTGACCGACATAAGCAGTATCAGAAAACCGCCAATGATGACCGGGCCCAATCGCCTGTCGGGGGATCGAGAACTGGGTCTGGCCAAGCCTATGTCGGTCATCTTTCAGTGTCCCCAGAAAGATGAGGCGAGAGACTTGATCGCCTGTATGTTACGCGGGCCGGGGGTGGCTTCGACATACTCCAGGACCGTGAAACGATCGTTCTGCACAGCGTCGATCCCAGCAAAGGCCGGGTTCGACATCATGAATTCGCGTTTTTGTGCCGCCGTTACGTCACCATAATTCACGATCACCACCACTTCGGGATTGCGCTCAACAACTTCTTCCCAAGTCACCTTGGCCCAGCTTTTTTCGAAATCACTCATGATGTTGATACCGCCGGCAGCTTCGATCAAGGCGGTGGGCATGGCATAGCGACCGGCAGTAAAGGGGGCTTCTTCGCCGCTGTCATAGACAAAGACCCGCAATGGCTCGGGGCCCTCTTTCAGCTCGCTAGTGAAGGTTTCCAGTTCGGCCCTGTATGCACCGACCAGAGCTTCTGCCTTGGCTTCGACATCAAAAATACGGCCTAGATTCAACAGATCATTATACATGTCGTCCATGCTGACCTTGGGTTTGCTGCCAATGTGAATGCAGCTTTCAGTCAATTCGTAAACCTGGATACCAAATGGATCGAGTGTCTCAGGCGTGATTTCACCGCCGACTTTCATGCCATAGTTCCAGCCAGCAAAGAAGAAATCGGCATCAGCTCCGATCAGCACTTCTTTGCTTGGATATTTGGCTGACAGCTCGGGAAGTTCCTTGATACCGGTGCGCATCTTTGCGTCCAGTGTCTTCCACCCGGAAACACCAGTGTATCCGACCATGCGGTCAGCCAGTCCAAGGACCAGCATCATTTCGGTCAGATTTACGTCATTTGAAACGGCAGCCCTTGGGGGTTTGGCAAAGGTCACATTGCGATTGCAGCTCTGGACTGTGGTATCGGCTATGGCGCTGCTGGCTGTAATAACCAGGGCAAAAGCGGAGAGTTCGGTTTTCATCGGGGTTATCTCTCAGGTTGGTTTGGTAAGTGAAAGGAAAAATGCGGGGTGTTACTTGGGCTGAGGTTTTCCTGTCGGGCATCAACCCGAAAGGCCTCTGATACCAAGCTGGCATTCAGGAATTGGGCAGGAGGGCCAAACCCCAACGGGCGGCCCTGTTTCAACACCAGGATTTCGTCGCAGACCCTAACGGCCGTGTTCAGGTCGTGTAGTGACGTTACGATGGTCATGTTCAAGTCGTGGATTAGACGCAAGACTTCCAATTGGTGGCGAATATCCAGGTGGTTGGTTGGTTCATCCAGAACCAAAATTTGAGGGTTTTGCGCCAGTGCCCGCGCCACCATGACACGCTGACGTTCACCGCCGGACAGGGTGCTAAACTGGCGATGCCCAAGCTGGAATAGGTCCAGCCGGTGCAGCGCGTCGTCGACAATCCGGTGGCATAGCTGACCAGTCGTCGTGAAACCCGCTCGATGCGGGAGACGCCCCAAATTGACGATCTCGCGGACGGTCAAAGCAAAATCCGTGGTGTGTTCCTGTAAAACGGCCGCAACACGGCGGGCGGCTGTGCGGGGCGGCAATGACCATAGATTGTCGTCGCCAACCAAGACACGGCCAGAAGAGGGTTTGTTGAAGCGATACAAGAGCCGAAGCAGAGTGGACTTGCCTGCTCCATTTGGCCCTACCACGCCCAAAACGCGCCCGGCCGCTAGGTTAAACGATGTTGGGTGCAGGATAGGCTCGGCATGCCGAGCTGGAGACCAGCTGACGCTTTCAACGCGCAGTTCGGCCCCATTCATGACAGGAGTTCCGTACTTTCCTCTAACGCAATGACGGCGGAAGGTACTCGGAGCAGCGAAGACTCGAGTGGCTTTTCGGGATGGCCCATCGCGGAACAGCAACCGCCATGCTGCATTGCAGGCTGGCGAGCATAGTCCACCAGATCCTTGATGTCCTGATCGGGATCGATATCACCAAACAGATATGCCGCCTTGCTGCTGCCGTGATAGGCCACAGTGCACAGGCGATTGCAGCCTGTCATGCTGGCAGTCCCCGACATTTCAAAGTCTTCTGAAACAGTGTTTCCCGCTGCCGCAATTGCGCTGCGCAGTTGGTCGATCAGTTCATAACCGGACCGGCATAGATCGTTGGTGTGTCTGCACGACGTGCAAACAGTAATTCTGTGGGAATTGGGTCGGCTCATGTCGCCCTCCGCGAAAATGCGGGGGCATGAAGAAACCTGTCATGTGTTCAGCATATGCTGTCGTAACCATATCTGGCCTCCGTCCAGGCTCCCCGCCTGGGTTGAGTTGAATCCAGATGGCAGGTCTCCTGACTTCACGGGTCGAAGCTCTCTGTCACCTTCCCGGGGTGGTTAGCCCAGTGGTTTTGACAGGTCGCTCGCCGCTTACAGTTGCGGGGGCAGTCACGGATTTGGCGCCTGATGGCTACACCGCACCGTGTTCCCTTTTCATCCCGGATTACCTATGGCGTACCGAGAACCATCCAGGCAGAGGTGCCTGACTTGCGTGGATCTGTCAATTTGAAAAATTCAATCCTGACCTGTTCAAACGAAATCGCAAATTCCGTGAGGCCGTCGGCAAGAACCCAGGCATTTGCCACTAGCAGACGGTCTGTCCAATGAGAGAGCATCAACGCAATAGCTGCGGGAGTACCGCGATGATGAATATGACAAAATGCTTGCTGCATGAATTTTTACCGCTAGGCTCTGTCGAATAAAAAACAAAAGGGAGAAGATTATGAGTGTTTTTTCTAAAGCTGTGTCAATGGCGGCCTTTATTGCTGGCCTGACCCTTGCCGGTGCCGCGGCGGCTGATTGTGAGCGCGGTACTTTGGATGACCGGTTCTGTGACGCTGATGGCGATCTGGTTGCGGATATCCCAACAGATGCAAGCGAACTGGTTGACCCAGACACCCTGATCTTCACCTATACTCCTGTGGAAGATCCGGCTGTTTATGTGTCAGTTTGGGCCGAATTTATGGATCACCTGGCTGCAAAAACCGGCAAAAAAGTCCAGTTCTTCCCAGTGCAATCTAATGCGGCGCAAATCGAGGCCATGCGCTCGGGCCGCTTGCACATTGCTGGCTTTAACACCGGGTCCAATCCCCTGGCAGTGAACTGTGCAGGATTCCGGCCCTTTACCATCATGGCCTCACTGGATGGCAATTTTGGCTATGAAATGGAAATTCTGACATATCCGGGTTCGGGTATTGAAAAGGTCGAAGACATCAAAGGCGGACAGCTGGCCTTTACCTCACCGACGTCAAACTCTGGTTTCAAGGCACCAAGCGCAATCTTGAAAGGTGACTATGATTTAATCCCTGATCGGGATTTTGAACCAGTTTACTCAGGCAAGCATGACAACTCGATCATGGGTGTTGCCAATCAGGACTATATGGCGGCCTCGATTGCCAACTCGGTTCTGCACCGGATGATCAGCCGCGGTGAGTTGAAAGCCGATGATGTGGTTTCGATCTACAAATCACAGACGTTCCCAACCACTGGATTTGGCACAGCGCACAATCTGACGCCCGAGTTGCAGGCTCAAATCCAAGACGCGTTCTTCAGCTTTGAGTGGGAAGGGACCGCATTGCAGGAAGAGTTCGAGAAGTCCAATGAAGGCCAGTTCCTAAAGATGAACTATAAGGAGTTCTGGGACGTTATTCGCAAAATCGATACTGCGAATGGTGTGAGCTACGCTTGCAACTGATCCAAAGCTAAATCTAAATTGTGCGCCCCGATCTCGGGGCGCATGCCCTTTGCGCATTACGAGGCCTAAATGCTGCGTTTAAAAAAACTGACCAAAATCTATAAAACCGGCGACAGGGCGTTGAACGATGTCGATTTGGAGGTGCCCACGGGCCAGGTTCTGGCCCTGATTGGTCCATCTGGCGCTGGGAAGTCCACTCTGATCCGTTGTATCAATCGATTGGTGGAGCCGACCTCGGGAACGGTTGAGTTGGGTGACGTTGAGTTGACCGGGTTGGGTCTGGGCGGGTTGCGTAAAGAACGCCGTCGTATGGGGATGATCTTTCAGGAATATGCTCTGGTCGAACGTCTGACGGTTATGGAAAACGTGTTATCCGGTCGGTTGGGATACGTTGGTTTCTGGCGCAGCTTCCTTCGCAAATATCCGCAAAAAGATGTCGACGAGGCGTTTCGTCTGCTCGACCGGGTTGGACTGGTTGAAATGGCAGATAAACGCGCCGACGAGCTGTCCGGTGGGCAGCGGCAGCGGGTAGGCATTTGCCGCGCGCTGATCCAAAATCCTTCGGTCTTGTTGGTGGATGAACCGACTGCTTCACTGGACCCCAAAACCTCACGCCAGATCATGCGGTTGATCGTCGAACTGTGCAAAGAGCGGGAGCTGGCAGCCATTGTGAATATTCACGACGTTGCTTTGGCACAGATGTTTGTGTCGCGTATCGTTGGCTTGAAACTAGGCACCATGGTTTTTGACGGAACCCCCGCCGAGCTGACTGAGGGTGTGTTGACGCGGATCTACGGAGATGAAGATTGGTCTGAGACAATCCAGAAGGTTGAGGACGAAGATGAAATGGATGCAGCACAATGAGCGCTGCACTAGAGGCCCGGTTGGGCCAACCATGGAAAAAACCTCCCTTTATTAGCTCTCCCGGTTTGCGCTGGGCCCTCCTGATAGGGGGGGTAATCTACTTGATCCTTGCGATCTATTCGATCGATGTAAACTGGGCCCGGGTGTACCGGGGACTGGACCGCGGCTGGCAATTTGTCATCGCCTTTGCCAATCCGGACTTCACCTCGCGGGCCGGCGAAATCAAGAGTGGTATGATCGAAAGCGCGGTGATGGCGTTTGCGTCAACTGTAGTTGGTATCGGCATTTCAATCCCAATTGGCCTGGGTGCAGCCCGCAATATTTCGATTTTGCCGGTTTATCTTGTGTGTCGTTCAATTATTGCGCTGTCCCGGGCGCTGAATGAAATTGTTGTCGCCATTTTGCTGGTGGCGATTTTTGGATTTGGACCTCTGGCTGGCTTTCTGACCCTTAGTTTTGCGACGATCGGCTTTTTGTCAAAACTGCTGGCCGAAGAAATCGAAGATATGGACCGGATACAGGCGGAGGCGGTGCGGTCTACCGGGGCAAGCTGGTTGCAGCGCTATACTTACGGCATCCATCCGCAGGTGGTTCCGCGCCTGATTGGGCTGTCGATCTACCGGCTGGATATCAATTTCCGCGAAAGTGCTGTTTTGGGTATCGTTGGGGCCGGAGGTATTGGAGCTACGCTGAATACGGCGTTCGATCGCTATGAGTTTGATACTGCAGCGGCCATTCTCTTGATGATCATCGTCACAGTTATGGCGCTAGAGTATCTGTCCGGCATTATCCGCGCGAGGGTTCAGTAATGGCTATTTCTAATGTTGATGGCCAGAAAGTCTGGCAGAGACGTGATCGCAACACCCAGTTCAAGATCTGGTTTGCCTGGTTCATTGGAACGGCTGTGTTCATGTGGTGCTGGCAGCAGATATCAGCGGCAACAACCTGGCAGTTCTTTTGGGATGCGCCGCGTATCGCTGCAGATATTGGCGGTCGTGCTGTTCCACCGCGTTGGTCTTACATGGACAAGCTGTGGGAGCCACTATGGGACACGTTGAACATTGCCACTTTGGGCACAGTTTTGGCGTTGATGATGGCGGTTCCCGTGGCCTTCATGGCTGCACGTAATACGACGCCTTCAGCGTTGTTCGTTCGGCCAATTGCGCTGCTCATTATTGTTTCAACTCGATCAATCAACTCACTTATCTGGGCTTTGTTACTGGTTAAGATCCTTGGACCGGGTGTGTTTGCTGGACTGGTAGCCATTTCAATCCGTTCAATTGGGTTTTGCGCCAAATTGCTCTACGAGGCGATTGAAGAAATCGACGAGACACAGGTCGAGGCCATTACCGCCACGGGCGCCAGTCGCTGGCAAGTGATGGCCTATGGAATCGTGCCTCAGGTGTTGCCAGCCTTTGCGGGGATCGCAGTGTTCAGGTGGGATATCAACCTGCGCGAATCCACAGTGTTGGGACTGGTTGGCGCCGGCGGTATTGGCTTGCAGCTGCAGGGTTCTTTGAACACGTTGGCTTGGCCACAGGTTAGTCTGATCCTTCTGGTGATTTTGTTCGCGGTGGTGGTCAGCGAGTGGGTATCGGCCAAAGTTCGTGGTGCGATTATCTAGCCGGGGGTCCTGCAAGGGGCGCACGAGCAGAGATAACGGCATCTTAAACTAATCTAATTGGGCGCCTTTGCGCCCAATTTTCGTTTCACAATGTTGCACAGATGATCTGCCAGGCATGTGTGGGAGCGGGTGTACTTGACGCAGGTCCACACCTGAAAATTCCCGCTATTGGTTCTGAAGATTTAGGTACATAAGACACCTGACCGCCGCAAATGGCGCCAAACCGAAGTTCAGATAGGGAGGCCATGATGACCTCAGTTGCTGCCATCGTAGCGTCAGACGCTATACCTAAAAAACTGTACCAGCCCATGCTGGCAATTTGTGAGGTGGCTGCACAGCTGTCCCGGACAATTGCACGGGGCGAACTGTCGGGTTCCCTGGGGCACGAGGTCGGTAGCAACACTGATGGCGACAACCAAAAAGCGCTGGATGTGATCGCCGATGAGGCTTTCGCAGACGGTCTGCGCGGGACCGGTGTGCGCTGGTACGCCTCAGAAGAACGCGAAGAGGTCGTGGAGATTGATGCTGATGGTGGCATTGGTGTGGCCATCGACCCGCTGGACGGCTCTTCGAACATCGACGTCAATGTCTCCATCGGGACGATCTTCTCCTTTGTCGAAGCGCTGGAGGATCCAGATAATACTTTCTTGCGTTCGGGAACCCATCAGATTGGCGGTGGTTATGTCATTTATGGCCCGCAAACGGCATTGGTTGTGAGCTTTGGGGATGGTGTCCAGCATTACATTCTGGACCCTGATACCGGGGCATTTGTACTGATAAACCCAAGCGTCGAAATCCCGGAGACCTCTATCGAATTTGCCATCAACGCGTCCAACTATCGTCATTGGTCCAAACCGATCCGGACCTATATTGATGATTGTTTAGCCGGGGAGGCTGGCCCCCGTGGCAAAAATTTCAACATGCGCTGGGTGGCATCCCTGGTGGCCGAAACGCACCGTATCTTGATGCGAGGGGGTATCTTCTTGTATCCCAGCGATGAACGTCAGGGCTATGAGAACGGTCGTTTGCGGCTGCTGTATGAATGCGCACCGATTGCTTTATTGGTCGAACAGGCTGGTGGGCGGGCGACAGATGGATCGGCTCGCATTCTGGACCGTGCTCCGGATTCGTTACATGTGCGGGTGCCTTTTGTGTTTGGAACACCAGCCAAAGTCGAACGGGTCGCCGTTTATCACGACCTGCCTACGCAAGAAAACTCTGCCTTTCGTGGAAGCAACGGGTCCCCTCAGATTAAATCGTGAAAACCATGACCACATTCTTGGTGGAATTCCGGCCGGGATCGGTGGACAGTCCACAGTTAAACGGCAAGGGTATCCGGACTTACCGCGAGCCCTTTCCCTCCTGAACCTTTAGATCGGATCCCCCATGGCTGTAACTCCCCCTGTCTGTGATTTTGGTTGGAAAGCGCCGGATTTTACTTTGCCTGCCACTGATGGGCGTACTGTATCTCTCGCCAATATCTCAGGCCCTAAAGGTACGTTGGTGATGTTTATCTGCAATCACTGCCCTTATGTGCTGGCTGTCCTGGACCGTATTATCCGCGATGCAACAGAATTGCAGGAGCTTGGGGTCGGTGTTGTTGCAATTTCGTCAAACGACGTCGCAGCATATCCGCAGGATAGTTTCGAAAATATGGCTTTACTGGCCTCGGACCGAGAGTTCCCATTCCCTTATCTTTACGACGCTGATCAAAGTATTGCACGTGGCTATGACGCAGCCTGCACGCCGGACTTCTTTGGTTTCAATAGTGATCTTGAGTTGCAGTACCGGGGCCGCCTAGATGGCTCAACACGGGCTGCGGGCGCAGACGAATTGCGCCGTGACCTGTTTGAAGCGATGAAGCTTGTGGCCGCAACCGGTATTGGACCGTCAGAACAAATTGCCTCGATGGGCTGTTCAATCAAATGGAAGGATGCCTGATGGCTCGTATTGTTTTTGACCTGGATGGCACATTGATTGACAGCGCGCCGGACATTCATGGCATTGCCAACACTGTACTAGCGCAAGAAGGTCTGGAATTGATCTCGCTGGAACAGACACGCGACTTCATCGGGAATGGGGCTGCTATCTTCGTCAACCGAATGCGCGGTGCGCGTGGAATACCGGATAGTGAACAGGCCCGGTTGCTGGCTGATTTTGTTGCCCGCTACGACGACGCTGTTCATCTGACGGTGATCTATCCCGGCGTTGTGGCTGCGTTGGAAGCACTCAAGGCAGAGGGTCACAGCCTTGGCATCTGTACTAACAAACCAATCCGGCCTTGTCGTTCAGTGTTGGAACATCTGAAAATCGACCATTTGTTTGACACCATGTGGGGAGGTGACAGCCTGCCGGTGCACAAACCCGACCCGGCGCCGCTGCACGCAGCGTTTGAGGCGCTGGGAGAGGGGCCCCGGCTATATGTGGGTGACAGCGATGTGGATGCAGAAACTGGTGAGCGGGCTGGAGTGCCGTTTTTGCTGTTCACCCTAGGGTATCGCAAATGCGCGGTAGATGAGATGCCCCATACCGTGGCTTTTGATGATTACACTGTGCTACCGGCTTTGGTCCGAGACCTACTGGTAGAAGCCGCTTGAACAATGTGCCCCTCGTCCTCGTTCGGAGGACGAGGGGCACGATGCTACTCGGTTTAGAGCCCCAATTGACTGGCGGCCCGTGCTAGGGCTTCGATCTTGCCCCATTGGCCACTGTTGACCAGATCGCTGGGGGCTACCCAGCTGCCACCGGCGCAGACCACGTTGGGGAGTGAGAGATAGCTGGCAGCATTGGACGGGCTGACACCACCTGTGGGGCAGAATGAAATCTGGGGCAGTGGTGCGCCAACGGCTTTCAGTGTCGGAACCCCACCCGAGGCTTCTGCAGGGAAAAATTTCAGCATGTCGTACCCGCGCTCCAGCAGTCGCATGGCTTCTGAAGCCGAGGCCGCGCCCGCCAATAGGGGCAGGCCGATGTCTTCGCAGGTATCCAGAAGTAAATCAGTTGCACCAGGGGAGACGCCAAATTGGGCGCCGGCCGCAACAGCGGCAGTCACATCATCTGGGGTCACCAAAGTCCCGGCACCAACGACGCCACCTTCAACCTTGGCCATTTCACGGATGACATCCAGCGCGACGGGCGTGCGCAGGGTAACTTCCAGTACCGGCAATCCACCGCGTACAAGGGCCTCGGCCAGTGGGCGGGCGTGGGCCACGTCATGCACCACCAGTACAGGGATAATCGGTGCCATCTGGCAGATCTCGCGGTTGCGCGCGCTGGCGGCTTGGGGGGTAATGGACATCTATAGGTCTCCGAATACGCTGGCGCCGGTGTCGGCTGAACCAACCAATTGGCGGAAAGGGGAAAACAGTTCGCGGCCCATGCCATAGGCATGGGCAGAAAGGTCAGCAGTTGCCGGGTCGCGTTTGGTCACGTCAGGCGTAAGGATGTCCAATGTTCCGGTCAAAGCATCAACACGCAGCATGTCGCCGTCCTGAATATAGGCGATTGGCCCGCCGTCCAGTGCTTCGGGCACCACGTGGATGGCAGCGGGTACTTTGCCGCTGGCTCCGGACATACGGCCATCGGTGACCAAAGCCACCTTTTGTCCACGGCCCTGCATAATCGATAGCATAGGTGTCAAACTGTGCAGTTCCGGCATGCCATTGGCCTTGGGCCCTTGGAAGCGTACCACGATGATCACATCTCCAGTGAACTCACCTGCCTTGAATGCCGCTTTGGCATCATCTTGGTCATGGAAGATTCGGACAGGGGCTTCGACGATACGGTGTTCTTCAGCAACGGCCGAGATCTTCATGACAGCCGTCCCAAGCGAGCCGGTCAGGCGGCTTAAACCCCCTGTTGGCTGGAACGGGGCACTAACAGGTCTGCAAATTCCCTCATTCAGGCTTTGACCAGTGCCGCTGCGCCATTCCAGACCATCGTCGGTGAGGAAGGGTTCAGTGACATAATTGGACAGGCCGTCGCCAGCAACGGTTTTAGTATCCGGGTGCAGCAAACCATTGGCCAGCATTTCACCAATCATGTAACCAAGCCCGCCTGCCGCGTGGAAGTGGTTCACATCGGCCAATCCGTTTGGATAAACGCGCGCCAGCAGCGGCACCACTTCGGACAGATCCGAGAAATCCTGCCAGTCCAGAATAATGCCCCCCGCGCGGGCCATGGCAATAAGGTGGATCAGTAAATTGGTTGATCCCCCTGTCGCCATCAGCCCGGCAATACCGTTGGCAAAGGCCTTTTCGTCCAGGATATCACAAACCGGAGTATAGGCATTGCCCAAGGCGCTAAGCGACAAAGCCCGGCGCGCGCCCTCCTGTGTAAGGGCCTCACGCAGCTCGGTGCCCGGATTGACAAAGCTGGAACCCGGCAGGTGCAGGCCCATGAATTCCATCAGCATCTGGTTGGTGTTGGCTGTACCGTAAAAGGTGCAGGTTCCGGGCCCGTGATAGGCCGACATTTCCGCTTTCAGCAGTTCTTCGCGACCGACTTCACCCATAGCGTATTTTTGACGGATCTTGGCTTTTTCATCGTTAGCCAAACCGCTGACCATTGGCCCGGCTGGCAGGAATACAGCAGGCAAATGGCCAAAGACCTGAGCGCCTATCACCAACCCTGGCACGATCTTGTCACAGACGCCCAAAAATACGGCGGCGTCAAAGGTGTTGTGGCTAAGGCCAACAGCAGTCGACATGGCAATGGCATCGCGCGAAAACAGGCTGAGCTCCATACCAGCCTCGCCCTGCGTAACACCATCACACATCGCCGGAACGCCACCGGCAACCTGTGCAGTTCCACCCACTTTACGCACTGCGTCGCGGACGATCTGCGGGTAGGTTTCAAATGGCTGATGCGCAGACAGCATATCGTTGTAGGCGGTGATGATGCCAAGGTGGCCAGCGGATGCTTTGGCCAGTGCTGCCTGATCAGGACCGGCTGCAGCATAGGCATGGGCCTGACCGCTGCACGTAAGGTGCGCGCGCGCAGGGCCGTTGCTCTGGGCAGCGCGCATTCTTTCCAGATAGGCGCCCCGTGTAGGCGCGCTGCGGGTGATGATGCGTTCGGTTACCGAGGCCAGGGTTGTATTCAGGGTCATTGGGTGCCGCTTTTCTGTTTTGGTGCCTTGGATTAGTTGCCGATTCTGCGCCAGCGCCGACCGTCACGGTGCAGCAGGAGCAGGCTGTCTTCGGGCCCTGAGCCACCTGTGTCATAGGGCTGAGGTGCGTGTCGCGGGTCGTCCCAACCCGATATGATTGGATCGGCCCAAGCCCAAGCCGCTTCGACCTCGTCTCCGCGCATAAACAGAGTCTGGTTGCCACGGATCACATCCATGATCAGCCGCTCATACGCGTCTTGTGGGCGTTCGGCTTCGGCTAGACTGTCGGCAAAGGTCATGTCCAGCGCAGCCTCGGTCAGACGCATTCCGCCGGGGCCGGGATCCTTAATGGTGGTATGTAAGGTAATGCCTTCATCCGGCTGCAAGCGGATGACCAGAACATTGCCTTTGGCAGGGTCGCTGCCTTGGAAAATGTTATGTGGAGGGTCGCGAAAAAACACTGCGATCTCTGACACGCGTTCACGCAGGCGTTTTCCGGTCCGCAGATAAAACGGTGTGCCTGCCCAGCGCCAGTTGGCCACTTGAACCTTCATGGCGATAAAGCTCTCGGTCTGACTGTTTGGATCGCCAGCATGGTCGCGGTAACTACCGGTGTCATTTTGGGCGCGATATTGTCCACGCGCGATGTCGGTATTTTCAACAGGCTCCAGTGCCTCGATCACCTTGACCTTTTCGTTGCGCACAGCGTCCGGGGTAAACTTGCCCGGTGGCTCCATCGCGGTCAGGCAAAGCAGTTGCATCAGGTGGTTTTGCACCATGTCGCGCATTGCGCCGGAGCGGTCATAATATTCGCCTCGGCCTTCCACTCCGATGCTTTCGGCAACGGTGATCTGGACATGGTCGATATGAGAGGAGTTCCACAAAGGTTCGAACAACGAGTTGGCAAAGCGTAATGCCATCAAGTTCTGCACCGTTTCTTTGCCAAGATAGTGGTCGATCCGGTAAATTTGGCCTTCTTCAAAATTGGCCCGTAGCGCTTTGTTTAGTGCCTGAGCGCTGGCAAGGTCGTTGCCAAAAGGTTTTTCAACCACAATGCGGCTGTCATCCGTCGCAATACCTGTGCTGCGCAGCCGAGTGGCAATATCGCCAAACAAGCTTGGGGCGACCGATAGGTAAAAGGCACGCACCATATCTGGGCGCATGTGTTTCCCCAGTTCGTCCCAGCCCTGATCTCCCTTGGCATCAATTGCGACATAGTCGAGCTGAGCCACAAACGCGGTGATGTCCTCGTCGTTGACCTCGTCTTTCTGGCCAAATTCGCGAACGGCATCAGCCACCAAGTTGCGAAAGCTGTCTACATCCATATCGCTACGCGAGGCGCCGATGATGCGGGAACTGTCGCAGAACTGCCCCAGTTGGAACCGATGAAACAGGCTGGGCAGGATTTTGCGCCGGGCAAGGTCGCCGGTCGCGCCGAACAGCACAAGATCAAAAGATTGGACGGGTATGACTCGGGAAACCATAGTTCTCTCTGACGTATTAAGCTGGGGTTCAGGTCTGTTTGGCGGTGTTTTGGGAAAGCTTATCAAGCAAGCCGCTGGTTGAGTCGTCTTTACCATCTGATGGTGCACCATCGATCATTGGCAGCAGCGCAACAGCAAGTTCCTTGCCAAGCTCTACCCCCCATTGATCGAATGAATTGAGGCCCCAGATTGCGCCTTCTGTGAACACGCGATGTTCATAGAGCGCGATAATCTGACCCAGCACAAAAGGTGTGAGTTTGGGATAGGCAATGGTTGTTGACGGGCGGTTGCCGGGAAAACTGAGATGAGCGGCCATGCGTTCTCGTTCATCGCCCTCGAAACCTCGTTCAGAGGCAACGACGGTAGCTTCAGCCTTGGAACGACCACACATCAAAGCTTCAGACTGGGCAAGACAATTCGCCTTGAGCAATTGATGGTGATGCGCCAGTTCCGGTGAATGGCCCTCGGCGGCGATCAAGAACTCAGCTGGAACCACAGCGGTGCCCTGATGCAGCAATTGATAAAATGCATGTTGTCCATTGGTGCCGGGTTCTCCCCAGACCACTGGGCCAGAAGCGCGGGGAAGGGCGGTGCCATCCTGAGCCACCTGCTTGCCGTTGCTCTCCATATCCAACTGTTGCAGGTAGGCGGGTAGGCGTTGCAGGTGTTGATCATAGGGCAGTATGGCGCGGCTGCCGTAGCCGCAGATATTGTTGTGCCAGATGCCGACCAGGCCCATCAATACCGGTAAGTTTACCCGCATCGGAGCTGTGCGAAAATGGTCATCCATTGCTGCCGCACCTTGCAGGAATTGGCGAAAGCTGTCTGAGCCAATAGCCAATAGAATTGGCAGCCCGATTGGCCCCCAGAGAGAATAGCGACCGCCGACCCAGTTTTCGAAACCAAAGACCCGATCGGGTACAATGCCAAACGCGGTGGTTTTGTCCAGAGCAGTTGAGACAGCAGCCAGGTGTTCGGTGGCTTTATCCCCCAGTGCCTCGCGTAGCCAGACCAGCGCGGTGTTGCCATTGGTCATGGTTTCAATAGTGGTAAACGTCTTGGATGCGATGATCACCAGAGTGCGTCGCGGGTCCAGGTTTTGAAGCGTGTCATGGATATGAGCGCCATCCACATTGGACACAAAATGGCAGCGTGGTCCCGTGTGGTAAGGGGCTAGCGCCAAAGTTGCCATTGCTGGGCCAAGATCAGAACCGCCAATACCGATGTTGATTACATCTGTGAAGCTGTCTCCATCTGCGGCTGTAATTCTTCCGCTATGGATGTCCTGTGCAAATTGTTCCATTCGCGCCAAAGTATCGCGGACACCGGGCAAAACGTCTTTGCCGTCTACCAGGATCGGTGTGTCCGCCTGCGCTCGCAGCGCAGTATGGAGTACGGCGCGGCCTTCGGTGGTGTTGATTGGATCGCCACGAAACAACGCATCAATTTTTTCTTCCAGCTGCACGCTTTCTGTGAGCTGTACCAGCAGATCCAGCGCAGTGTTGTCGATGCTGGTCTTGGAGAAGTCGAGCAGAAGCTCGTCCTGCTCGGCTGAAAAATCGTCAAAGCGGCCATCGTGCTGAAATAGCGATAAGATTGCAACCTCAGCGGTCTTGGCGCGATGTTCCTCTAGTAACTGCCAAATGGTACTCATTACATAATGTCCTTGCTGCCACAGCGGCTACCGGGTCGTAAGCTCTTGCGAAGTTAGCGGTAACATCTCGGTGTGTAGCGCCAAAAATCACTTATGGCGAGAGCTATATTGTCTCAGCACGTATTGGCATGACCCATTCAGGCGCTATACGATCAGATACGTTGTCCTTCAGCGTCAAAGGACAGGCACTTGGTATCATCGAAATCCAGAGCGATTTCCTGATCTACATGAGTATCGTACTGCCCAAACACCCTGGAGGTAAAGGTCAGATCGTCGCCCAGGTCGATTAGGATGTTGGTGTCACCTCCCAATTTTTCGACGTGAATGACTTTGCCCTTCAAGCGACCATTTGGGGTGACCTGAGCATATTCGGGACGAATACCGACGAATTGTCCATTTTGCCCACCGAGCCGTTCTGCTGGAACAAAATTCATTGATGGAGAGCCAATGAACTCAGCAACAAAGCGGTTGGCGGGGTGGTTGTAGATTTCCATTGGGCTGCCGACCTGCTCAACGCGCCCATCTCGCAATACTACGATTTTGTCAGCCAGTGTCATCGCTTCGATCTGGTCGTGGGTGACATATATCATGCTAGCGCCGAGCTGGCGGTGCAGTCGGGCAATTTCCAACCGGGTGTTCATCCGCAGGGCTGCATCCAGATTGGACAGTGGTTCATCGAATAGGAACAGGTCTGGCTCGCGGACTACAGCACGGCCAATGGCGACACGCTGACGTTGCCCGCCCGATAGCTCCGAAGGGCGCCGATCAAGATAGTCGCTCAGCGACAACATCCGGCTTGCTTCAGCAACCCGTGCCGCGATCTCGTCCTTGGGTTTGCGCTCCTGTTTCAGGGCCAACGACATGTTGTCGCGTACTGTCAGGTGCGGATAAAGCGCATAAGATTGGAACACCATGGCGATGCCACGCTTGGCAGGTGGTACATCATTCACTGAGTTGCCACTGATTTCGATATCACCAGACGTGGCTTCTTCCAGGCCTGAGATAACTCTGAGCAAAGTGGATTTGCCACAGCCCGAAGGGCCAACAAAAACGACGAACTCGCCCTCTTCAACAGTCAGATTGATGTCTTTGAGGACTTCGACCTGGCCAAAGGATTTACAAACATTGGTAAGCGAAAGAGCGGTCATGATCAGGCTCCAGTCAAGTCAATTGGGTGGCCGGAGCGGATGCTTTCGTCCGCAGCCAGACAGATGTGCAGGGACAGGACGGCGTCCTGCATATGGCGGGATAGATCGATGTTCTCGGTAATGGCGCGTAGCATATAGGCCTGCTCGGCGTCGCAAAGTTGCTGATGGCCGGGCTCACCCGGCAAGTCGATCAGCTGATCCCCATCCGGGCGATGCACCAAAAGCGCGCCAACGGCGGTGTGGCCGTCAACATCATCAGACCCAGCTTTGTCTTTTTCAGTAATCGACACAGAACCGTTGGGTGAGATCACGTCTTTTACAAAAAACGCGGTTTCCGACATCATCGGGCCCCAACCAGCTTCATACCAGGCAACCGAGTTGTCCTCGAACACCACCTGGAACTGGCCGTAGTTATACATGTCCTCGGCAATCTCGTCGGACAGGCGCAGCCCCATGCCGTTTACGCGGACGGGTTTGGCATCGGTGATCTGGCACATGACATCCACATAGTGCACGCCACAATCCACAATTGGTGGCGTGGTCTGCATTAGCGCCTTGTGGGTTTCCCATGTGTCGCCACTGGATTGTTGGTTCAGGTTCATGCGGAATACATATGGCCCGCCCAGATTACGTGCTTCTTCGATTAAACGAACCCACGAGGGGTGGTGGCGCAGGATATAGCCTACGACCAGCTTGCGGTTCAGTTCGACGGCTTTGGCGGTGACGCGGCGTGCGTCTTCTACAGTTGTGGCCAGCGGCTTTTCGACAAACACATGTGCGCCAGCTTCCATCGCTGCAATTGCATACCCTGCATGGCTATCGGAATAGGTGGCAACCACAACCAGATCAGGTTTCACTTCGGCGAGCGCGATATCGAAGTCGGTGAACACCGGATAACCTTGTAGATCGGGGTTTTCGACGACCCCAGACCGGTTGACCAATCCGACAACCTCGGCGCCTGGATTGTTGTGGTGGGCAAGCGCATGGGACAGGCCCATGTTGCCAAGGCCAGCTATTAGGACGCGGATCATTTAACAGCTCCTGAGGTGATGCCGCGGATCAACTGGCGTGAGAAGATCACGTAGAGGATCATCACCGGCAGAATGGCCATCGACAGGGCCGACAGGACGGCATTCCAGTCAGTAACAAACTGGCCAATAAACACCTGGCTACCCAAAGTCAGCGTTTTGGTTTCTTCGGCGGGGGCCAGGATCAATGGGAACCACAGATCGTTCCAGATTGGGATCATGTTGAAAACGGCCACAGTTGCCATTGCAGGGCGAACCAGTGGCAGCACCAGCCGGAAGAAAATGGTGTATTCTGACAGCCCATCAATTCGGCCTGCGTTTTTGAGGTCATCAGAAACCTGGCGCATGAATTCGGACAGAATGAACACCGCCAGAGGCAGGCCTTGTGCGGTATAGACCAAAATCAGGGCCCAAAGGGTGTTGACCAAGCCGCTGCTGACCATCATTTCGAGAATAGCGACGGTACCAATACGGATTGGAATCATGATCCCAAGCGCCAGATACAGCCCCATCAGCAGATTGCCTTTGAATTTGTATTCGGCCAGCGCAAAGGCAGCCATGGCGCCGAACAGCAACACCAGTGTCAGCGACACGACTGTAACGATCATCGAGTTCTGAAAGTAGAGGAAGAAGTCCCCCTGTTTCAGCACAGTTTGATAGCCGATCAATGTGAACGTATCGGCTTCGGGTAGCGCCAATGGATCGCGAAAGATTGCTTTGCGGGTTTTGAAGCTGTTGACCAGGATGACGAACACCGGGAACAGCGCGATCAGAGTATAGGTGATCAGCGCGGCATGGGCGGCGAAGCTGTTTAGCGGGTTATTGCGTGCTTTGGACATCTCAGCCTCCTTTAGAATTGATACCGGCGTAGACGGGTCTGGATGCCAAACAGATAGATGCAGACACCAATTAGGATGATGCCAAACATGCCGCTGGCGATAGCCGACCCCATATGTGGGTCGCCCAATTGCAGCTGGAAGCCAAAGAACGTGCGATACATGAACGTGCCTAGGATATCGGTTGAGAAGGCAGGCCCGGCAAGCGCCCCTTGGGTGGTGTATATCAAGTCAAAGGCGTTGAAGTTGCCCACAAATGTCAGGATCGAGATGATGCCAATCGAAGGCAGGATCAGCGGTAATTTTATTTTCCAGAAAGACGCAAAGCCGGTGATGCCGTCAACTTCCCCGGCTTCCAGAACTTCTTCGGGGATCGACAGAAGCGCGGCATAGATTAGCATCATCGGTATACCGACAAACTGCCAGACCGAGATCAGCGCGAGTGTGGTCAGTGCATATTCTTCTTTGCCCAAATAGGGTGCATATAGCCATTTCAGACCCAAGGCTTTGAGCATATCAGGGGTAATACCCCAGATCGGTGACAGGATCAGTTTCCAGGCAAAACCTACGATAACAAACGATAGGATCGTGGGTACAAAAATTGCGGTGCGATACACTGCAGCAAAGCGCAGACGTGGATGGCTGAGAATAGCAGCGAGCGCAATGCCGATAGGGTTCTGCACAATCATATGGATGAAGAAAAACCAAAAGTTATTGCCCAGCGCGTTCCAGAACTGCCCTGACCAATGAGGGTTTCCAAACAGGGTGCGGAAGTTTTCAAGACCAACAAATTGGCGGACTTGGTCCACCTCTGTGTACAGCGCCAATCGCAGGGTATTGAACAGCGGGAAGATCATTATGGCGGTATAGACAAGTACCGCGGGTGCCAGAAACACGATGACGTGCCATTTGATGCCTGAATTCTTCATGTCATCCCTTTCCGCATGGGTGTTCCGGGCCAACAGATGGCCCAGAACGTTATCAAGTGAGTGGTGGTATTACTTGTGTGGTGCGTACCAGCTGGCCAGACCACTTTGCAGTTCCATGCCCAGATCAGCGCCAGATTTGCTGCCTTTGATGGCGGCAACCGAGGCACCCCAGGTTTCATTTTCCAGATTTGGCGTGCCACGCGACAGGATCTGATAAGTCGACCGGATTGTAGATTCACACTCTCCACGCCAGCTGACAAATTCCTGCGCCAGCGGATCTTCCATTGCCACTTCGTGGTTGGACAGTGAGAAGAAGCCAGGCAGAGCGTTGGCGTAGATACCAGCAAACTCAGACGTACCCATCCAGTTAAGGAAGGTCTTGGCCGCCTCGGCATTGGGCGATGCAGCATTCATGCCAAGCGCGATGTCGGTGTGATCCGAAATGTAGCAGGTGTCGCCAGCGTTTTGGACTGGAGCCTTGAAGGCGCCCATTTCAAAATCAGCTTGAGCGTTGAAGCCTGTGATTTCCCAGCTGCCTGCTGGGTAAATTGCAGCACGGCCCAGAGTAAAGATGTTCTGGCTGTCTGGATATGTTTGAGCCTCATATCCGTCACCCAGATACTCACCCCATTTGGCCAGAGCTTCATATGGGGCAACCCACTGTGCATCCGTCAACTTCTGGTCGCCAGCGATCAGAGCCAAACGGCCCTCTTCGCCTTTCCAGTAGTTTGGACCAATGTTGTTATAGCCCATGGTTGCGGCTTCCCACTGGTCGTTGGTACCCATCGCCATCGGGATATAGTTGCCATCTGCTTTGATGGTTTCAAGCGCAGCAAAGAACTCAGCTTCGGTTTCTGGGATCTTAATGTCCAGCTCTGCAAAGGCTTCTTTGTTATAGATGAAGCCGTGAATAACCGATGCCATTGGCATGCAGAACGAGGCCGAGGCGTCGTCTGTCTGCCATGCTGATTTAGCTACATCAGAAAAGTTGGCCATACCTTCTAGGCCGGAAATGTCGGCCAGGTGACCACCGTCATACAGGGCCAGCGAAGCATCGAATGGGCGGCAAGTGATCAGATCGCCGGCGCTGCCTGCGTCCAATTTGGAATTCAGCACCGCGTTGTACTCGGCTGGGGCCGAAGGTGTGAACTTTACTTTGATGCCGGGATTGGCGGCTTCAAATGCTGGGATGATTTTGTCCTGCCACAGGACAAGATCGTCATTGCGCCAGCTCTCGATGGTCAGTGTGACATCAGCAGCGGCAGCGCCGCCCAAGATGGTCGAGCCCAGAAGTGCCAGGCTAAGAAGTTTCCGGTTCATATCTTTCTCCCTTAGATAATCAATTGTTGGCCAATTGGCCGTGGTCAAAGTTGTCGCAACGCGACACGCAGGTCTCCGTTGGCTTGCTCGATAATCGTATTTGCCTGTTGGATTGACGCAGCCCCGGCGGCAAGAAGTACGGCGGGTTTGACCGCTCCATTTGCTTTTTGCAGGCAGTCCTGGGCGGTCATTTCGGTAGCCCCTGTGATCTGGGTTACGATACCAATAGCCCGGCCCCGCAGTTTTTCGTTGTCAGCTACGAGGTTGACCATCATGCCGTCGAATACGTGGCCCAAACGGATACCCGTCAGGGTGGACATCATATTCAGCGCGACCTTTTGGGCCGTGGCTGCACCCAAGCGGGTCGATCCGGCGATCACTTCTGGTGGTGTTTTTAGGTGGATAGCGACATCCGCCAGTGCAAACAGTGGCGCATCTGCGTTGTTGGCGATGCAAATTATGGCGGCGCCGTGATCTCGTGCGGCCTGCGCAAACGTCATTGGGTAGGGCGTTGAGCCGCTGGCTGAGATTGCGATAACAACATCCTGCGGCTTGACGGTTTCTGCGGCTGCAAGCGCGGCTCTATCGTCGTCTTCTGTATGGCCTGGCATATTGCCATTCAGCGGAACGCCGCCAGCCATGTGAATTGCGATGCGATCAGCAGTCAGGCCAAATGTCCCCGGAATCTCTGCGCCATCTGCTAGTCCCATCAAAGCTGAAGACCCAGCGGCAGCGTAATGCAGACGGCCTCCGTTGCGAATGGATTTTACCAGCATTTCGGCGGCGGCTGCGATCTCTGGCAGTGCGCTGCTCATCGATTCGAGAGCCTTTTGTTGACTGTTCAGGAGTTGTGACAGGACTTCGCTATCAGCACGTAGGTCCAACCCCATAGCGTCGCTATGCAGTGTTTCCGTCTGTGGTGACGCGGTCTCGGTCATGTGATTCCTCCCAGGAAGTTGCGTTCATTAAATACCTATCTAATACCTTTTGTCTACCATTTATTGTCCCGTAACCAATTTGGTCCTGCTTTGGAGGGCACTTGGTGGCAAAAGGTCTTTTATTTCGAGTAAAGGTATCGTATAGGTATTGATATGAGAGACTCGGCGAATTCTTACTTTATTGCAATTGACGGTGGCGGCACCTCTTGTCGGTTTGCGTTGCAGTCACCTGCTGGCGTGACGTATGCGCGACGTGGGGGGGCAAATGTTTCAAGTGCGCCGCAGGCTGCGATTGCGGTCTTAAATGACGGCTTGATCGAACTTTCCACGTTGGCAGGTCTTGATGTGGCGCGGCTCGGCGAAATCCCTATTTATGCTGGTCTGGCTGGAGTGGTAGATGACGCTGTTTCGCAATTTGTTGCGGATCAATTGCCGTCGCGACACGTGTTGGTCGAAGATGACCGCCCGTCAGCAGTGGTTGGTGCACTGGGTGATCGGCCTGGCTGTTTGCTGGGAATTGGCACGGGTTCGTTTCTGGCGCGACAAAGCCAAGATGGAATGCGCTTAATCGGAGGCTATGGCTCTATTCTGGGGGACGAATCCTCTGGGTGTTGGTTGGGTAAAGAATTGCTCAGCCGAGCGCTGCATGTGCTGGATGGTATCCTGCCGACTAGCGACTTGGTTGAGAGCTGTTTGGGCGAATTCCAGCACGATGTCGCGCAAATCATGAATTTTTCTTTCCGGGCCAAGCCTGTTGACTACGGTGGCTACGCGCCGCGGGTGGTCCAGGCCGCCAGAGCTGGCGATGCCGTCGGGCAGGAACTGATGGTCGCTGGGGCGGACTATATTTGCAGTGGGTTGGCTGCATTAGGCCATCAGCCCGGCGAAATTGTGTGCCCAGTGGGTGGTGTTGCAGAACACTATGTGGATTATCTGCCAGCTGAAATTGCCGCAGTAGTGACAGAAGGCCAAGGCGTGGCGCTGGATGGGGCCTTAGAGCTCTCCCGCCGGTTTGCGCAACAAGTGGGGCAGGAAACAGCATGACAATCGAAGACTTCCTTAAACCTGCTGACTGGCTGGATGAAGCCACTGGACCGCGATATGTACGTCTGCGAAAACGGATTGAAGATGGTATCAGCAATGGTCTGTTGTTGGAAAACGCGCCGCTTCCGGCAGAGCGTGAAATAGCGGCGCTAAGTGGGGTGTCTCGGGTAACGGTGCGGCGGGCGATGCAAGATCTGGTCGATCGTGGCATCATCGTACAAAGGCAGGGGTCAGGCAGCTTTGTTTCTGACGGACCACCGAAAGTTGAACAATCCCTCTCGCGACTGACCTCATTTACAGAAGACATGGTGCGGCGCGGTCTCGATTCGTCCAGCGAATGGCTGGGTCGGGGTCTTTACATGCCCTCACCAGAGGAGGTGATGGTGTTGGGGTTGTCCCCAGGCGATTCAGTTGCCCGAATTGAACGCCTGCGCCGGGCCAGTGACATGCCCATGGCGATTGAGCGCGCCTCGCTACCTGTAGACATCTTGCCCAACCCACTGTTGGTTGAAACGTCTCTGTACAAGGTGCTGGAAGCAGATGGAAATCGTCCGGTGCGGGCCTTGCAGCGCATTTCAGCGATCAATCTTGACGCAGAAGACGCTGCCCTGCTGGGGGTCGATCCTGGCGCCGCAGGTCTTCGGATTATGCGTACTTCATATTTGCCTAATCGGCGGGTGGTTGAGTTCACCCGCTCTATCTATCGCGGTGACGCCTACGATTTTGTAGCCGAGCTGCGGCTGGCCAGCCAATAGGAGCTGACACTATGACACAAAGTACCAAAATGCGTCGCGAAATTGATGAGATTCCAGCTGCAGTTGACCGGCTTTTGACGCAGGGAGCAGCAGATATTGCCTCAGTGGCTGATGCTGTTCGGGGATTGGACCCTGCCTTTGTCATGACTGTGGCACGTGGGTCGTCGGATCACGTCTGCACCTATTTGAAATACGTTTCTGAGATCCTCCTTGGTGTTCCCGTTGCCTCTGTTGGGCCTTCGGTGGGGTCGATTTATGACAGCACCCTGAAGTTGAATAAGGGGTTGAGCGTTGCTGTGTCCCAGTCGGGACAAAGCCCGGATATTGTTGCGATGGCCGGTAATGCAGGTCGTGACGGGGCGCTGACGGTAGCCCTGACAAATGACGCGGGATCGCCATTGGCGCAGGCCAGTGCCCATACCTTGAATATTCATGCTGGACCTGAGTTAAGCGTCGCCGCCACTAAGACTTTTGTCACTTCGGCGGTGGCCGGCTTGTGGCTGATGGCTGAATGGGATCGCAATACTGCGCTGCTGGCTGCTATTCGTGCGCTCCCAAAACAATTAGAGGCGGCGGCGCAGATCAACTGGCCCGAAGTGCGCGAAGCAATAGGCGCGCATCAATCTCTGTTTACGCTTGGGCGGGGGCAGGCGCTGGCCGTGTCAAATGAGGCTGCGCTGAAGTTTAAAGAAACCTGTCAGCTGCACGCCGAGAGTTATTCCTCTGCAGAAGTGTTGCACGGGCCTGTTTCGATCGTTGGTGAGGGCTTTCCGGTGCTGGGGTTTGCGGCCGCTGATGCGGCAGAAGGGGCGCTGGCGGACATCTCGGATCAGATTGCCGCTAAGGGAGCACAAGTGTTTGCTACAACCAATCGAGTGCAGGGCGCGGCATGTATTGATCACATCCGCACAGATCATGGTTTGACCGATCCACTGAGCCTGATTGTTTCCTTCTATTCCATGGTTGAAGCCTTTGCTACGTCCAGAGGGATCGATCCTGATGCGCCTAGACATCTGAAAAAAGTAACGGAAACGGTATGACTGATCGGCTTACGGCCCTGATTGGCGCCCGGATTCTGGAGGAGGGGCAGTTTCACGCCGGGCGCGCGTTGTTGCTGAAGGGTCACCAGATCGCAGGGATTGTTGGGCAAGCCGACGTCCCCGCCGAGGCCTGTGTCATCAAACTGGCAGGCGGATATCTGGCACCCGGCTTTGTCGACCTTCAGGTCAACGGCGGTGGCGGGGTGATGTTGAATGATGTGGCGACACTTCGCACGATGTCTGAGGCTCATGCGCGCATTGGCGCCACCTCTATTTTGCCAACATTGATCACGGATACCCCCGTTCATGTACGCGGTGCGATCGCGGCGGTCGAGCAGGCCGTGGCTGAGGGTGTCCCTGGCATACTGGGGCTTCATCTCGAAGGGCCGCATCTATCATTGGAGCGCAAGGGCGCACATGATCCCGCGCTAATTCGCCCTATGAGCGCAGAAGATTTGGAGGTGTTGCTCGACGCTGCAGCCAGATTACCGGTGCTGAAAATCACAGTTGCCCCGGAAAATGTCACAAATGACCAGATTTCGTCCCTGCACGAAGCTGGGGTTCTGGTCTCGCTAGGCCATACAAATGCAGGCTTCGACGCTTGCGAAGCAGCAGCAGCGGCGGGCGCGCGCTGTGTTACGCATCTGTTCAATGCTCAAAGCCAGATCGGCAACCGTGAGCCAGGTACTGTCGGGGCCGCACTTGCTCTGGGAGGGTTGAGCGCCGGGCTGATCGCCGACGGGATACATGTACACCCCGAAAGCATGGCGCTGGCACTGCGATCAAAGCGGGGCCCGGGACGCATTTTCCTAGTCAGCGATGCAATGGCCACGGCAGGATCCGAAATCGATTGCTTTACGTTGAATGATCGTCTGATCCGGCGAAGTGGCAACCGCCTGACACTGGAAGATGGCACCCTTGCCGGAGCGCATCTGGAGCTGGTAACGGCAGTGAGCAATTTGGTGGAGATGTGTGGCGTAGACTTGGAAACTGCATTTTCTATGGCAAGTGAGGTTCCGGCAGATCTGGTTGACGCAGCGCATGTTGGCCGATTGGCTGAGGGATGTCGGGCGGATGTTCTGCACCTGAACGAGTCGCTGGCACTAGAGCAGGTCTGGCAGTGCGGACAGTTGGTTTAGTCGCTCAGCCTTGAGCCTTGAAATTAGTTACCCTCAAGCTGAACTCACATTGCAGGTTCCGTATTTGCCATTCAAAAAATGGATACCTGATTTCGATTTTATTCCTTGAGCTGATAGCAGCCATGCCTTCAAGGTGACGAGTAGGCAGGGACAGGGATGTATTATGGGAAAGCTAAAGGCGTTTAATTTTCAGGGCTGGATTGACGAGCATAAACACTTGCTAAAACCCCCGGTGGGCAATCAGCAAATCTGGGAAGATGCTGATATGATGGTGACAGTTGTCGGAGGCCCCAACAAACGTACCGACTACCATGATGATCCCGTTGAGGAATTCTTCTACCAACTTAAGGGCGATATGGTGCTCAAGCTGTATGACGGAGAAGAGTTCTATGATGTGCCAATTCGTGAGGGCGAGATATTTCTGCTGCCACCACATGTGCGCCACTCACCGCAGCGCCCACAAGAAGGATCAATTGGACTGGTGATCGAGCCCAAACGGCAGATCGGAGAGCTGGATGCGGTTGAGTGGTATTGCTTTGAATGTAGCGCTTTGGTGCACCGTGCCGAGATGCAGTTGAAATCCATCGTTGAGGACCTGCCACCGGTTTATGCGCAGTTCTATGCTTCAGAGGCGGCGCGGACCTGTCCGAATTGCGGTGTCATGCATCCGGGCAAAGAACCTCCCGAAGGTTGGGTTAAGTTATAGGTTACATCGAAGCGGCCACATCTTGGAGCGCCTGTAAAAAAACAGTGGCGGCTGGTGATAGCTGATCGGCGCTGCGGAATGAAACACCAACAGGCCCGTCGTCTATAGGTAGGCTCCATGGTATCTCTTGCAGCAATCCCGACGCGATATCCTGTGCTGCGACGTGTGCGGGCATCAGGCCGAGGAAATCACCGGCTTGCAAGACTGCACGATTGGTTAGGTAAGAGACTGATTCAATTGCGACTGCGGGTGCATACTGCCCCTGCCGGACAAAAAACTGGTCCAGTTGACGCCGCAGAGTGGTTTCGATCGGTGGCAGGATCCAACCCCAGGGTTTTAGGTCGTCAAAGCTAAGCTTGGGGTTGGCGCAAATGGGGTGCCCGTGGCGCGCCACCAACAATATTTTTTCGTCAAACAACTGCAGTTGTTCCAAGTCGCTGCGGTGGCGCTGAGCAGGGAGGCGGCCAACAACCAGATCAATTTCACCCGACTTTAGTGCAGGCATCAAAACCTCATTAGTGCCTTCGACAACTTTAATCGAAACACTTGGACGCGTGTGCAAAAGCTTCTCTATCGCCATTGGCAGCAATTGCGGGGACGCAGCCAGAAGTGTGCCAATGACAATGCGACCACTGCTGCCTTCGTTCAGGTCGTCCAATTCCTGCGCAGCGTTTGAGACCTGGGCGAATATCAGTTTCCCATGTCGGATCAGGGCTTCACCATAAGGGGTCGGAATGACGCCCCGATTGGTACGCTCAAAAAGCTGCACTTCAAAATCCAGCTCCAGATCTTTGATCATCTTGGTGGCGGCTGGCTGTGATACGTTCAATTCGCGGGCGGCGTTCTGAATATTGTTGTGCTTGCCCACGGCAACCAGAAGCCGCAACTGTTTTAGCTTTAACCGGGTCAATACACGGTCAACAATTCGGGAATGACGAACGGCCATAGTGTGCTCCTAGCTGCTGATCGGTTTGTTGATGGCAAGAATTTCCGCGACGACACTCATTGCGGCAAGGGCTGAACTGCGAGGGTTGTCGGGCAGGCTGTTGCCAGTGATTGAAAAGGTAAATGAGCCAAAGTCACCGCTAGCGCATATTTCGTGAATGTTGGATGAAATGGTGGGGTCTGCGATCAGCTCTACCTCTGTAGCGTCAAAGCCAACCCCAGCCAATGCAACGGCTGCTGCGACATTGGCATTCTTGGGGTAACGGAGTGCGGCATCGCGGGCTGGCCCAGTGAAATGTGTCTGGGCGCTGGGCAGCGAGCTTTGAAGATCAAGGCTTTGTTCGGCGGGCGAACCTATCCAACCTTGCGGCGGTTTGCGACCGGTATAGCGGACACTGTCCAGTTGCCCGCTACGGGCGGCTCGCAGAGTATCTAACGCTCCAATGGCACCGCTTGCTAAATGCAGCCGGCTGCCGCCTTGTGTTGCCGAAGAAACAAGGTCGTCATAAATATCAGGGTCCGCCAGAGCGCCAATTGACACTGTGATGACATCCAGGCCTGCGCGCAATGCTGCAGGCCCGTGTTCGGCCAGCCCCTGATGCCCAGCACAGTCAATCAGGTGCGTTATGTCTTGCGGTAATGCCGTCACCGAGCTGACGATTGCAGGGTCCGACGCCACGCTTTGGTGGTCCTCGTCCATTCGCTGCGGGCGCAACAGAAAAGCTTCTATGTGTAGCCCTTGCTTGAGGATGGCTTGTTGCACATAGCGCGAGATAGCGCCGTTTCCGAGCAGGGCAATTTTCACGTGGCGGCCTTTTGAAGAGTCTAACTGACTGTTAGTATAGTTTTGGTCTAGGCTTACTGCTATCCATTATAGTTATATCAATTTGAGTTTTTTGTATTTGGTACTGCTCTTGCGTCTGAGTCATATCTGCTTTGGAAACAATAGGGTGCCAAAGGCGGATGCAGGATCAGAACTCCCATATCGGACAGCGGGTGATCCGCCGTGAGGATGCGGTTCTGGTGGCTGGGCAGGGGGCCTATACTGACGATATTTTACTCCAAAACCCGCTGCATGTCTCATTCTTGCGCAGCGTAGAGGCGCGCGGCGATATTGCTGAGCTGGAAACGGAAGATGCACTGGCTGCTGAAGGGGTTGTGGCAGTGCATACTGGTGCGGATGTTGCCCACTTGGGCCGTCTGACTGTTAACCCACTTATTCCTCTTTCGGTTCAAACGGAGTTTCCGGTGTTGGCTCAGGGGCAAGTCCATGCGGTTGGGCAACCAGTTGCAGCAATATTGGCAACCAGCAATGCCTTGGCGCTGGACGCGGTTGAACTTGTCTATGCCGAAATCGACGACGCATTGGCTACTGGGCCGGACGTAGCACCAGACTTAGTTGCAGAACAGGCATGGAGCGCTGGAGACGCTGCGGCTGGACTGGCAGCAGCTGACCACATTGTTGAAACCGCAATTTTGCATCCCCGACTTGCGCCGTCGCCGATGGAACCTCGCGCCATTGCAGTGGCATATCACCAAGATAGAGATGCGGTTACGGTCTGGCACTCGACACAAACTCCGCACCGCTCTCGTAGCGCGCTTGCCGTTATATTGGGAATTGACGCTGATCGCATTCGTGTGATTGCCCCCCATGTGGGGGGCGCCTTTGGTATGAAGGCCTCGTTGTATCCGGAGGATGTTATTGCGGTCTGGGCTGCGTTCCATCACAAACGCGATGTGAAATGGACAGCGACCCGATCTGAAGAGTTCTTGTCTGCCACCCATGGGCGGGGGCTCACAACAATCGGGCGTTTGGCTGTGAACAAGGATGGAATGTTTCAGGCGCTGCAGGCCGAGGTAAATGGACCAGTGGGCCATTGGTTACCCAATTCGGCGCTGACCACGGTGTGGAATGCTGCACGGATCTTGCCTGCGGGATACCAAATCGAAAACCTTGAAATCTCGACCCGTGCACAGGCCCATAATCTTGCCCCTACCGGCATCTATCGCGGTGCGGGACGCCCTGAGGCCAACTGTCTGATTGAGAGGCTGGTAGATAAAGCCGCAGTTGTGACCGGGCTGGACCCGGTTGAAATTCGTCGCCGGAACCTGTTGGACGCCAGTGCATTCCCGCATCGGACTGGCACTGGGAATGTGCTTGATTCCGGTGACTACTCCAGGGTTCTGGATGTGCTGATGGACAAGGGCGGGTATAATGAGGCCCTAAAAGAGCGCGATGTGCGACGCGCCAGCGGAGAGCTGGTCGGGCTTGGGATCGGGTTCTATCTTGAGCCTTCGGGGACGGGGTGGGAAACGGCGCGGGTTACGCTGAACGCTGATGGCGGCGTGTTGGTTGCCAGCGGAAGCTCGACGCAGGGCCATGGGCGTGAGACCGCCTTTGCCCAGATCGCCGCAGATACCCTGCAAATTCCGATGAAACAGATCACGGTCATTTGCGGCGATACCAAAAACTGCCCTGAAGGGATCGGAGCCTTAGCCAGTCGCAGTACCGCCATTGGCGGTAGTGCCGTGCTCAGAGCCTGCGAAGAAATCCGCACTCGGCTGGACCAAGGCGAAACAGCCCCCTTGGTTGCTGACCTGAGATATGAAAACGAAGGTGAGGCATGGGGGAATGGCGCCTATATGATCTTGCTTTCTGTTGACGGTGACACCGGAGTGCCTTCGATCGAGCGGGCAGTTGCCGTGGATGACACCGGCCGTATCATCAACCCAATGCAGGTCGCGGGTCAGGTTCTGGGTGGGTTTGCCCAAGGTCTGGGTGAGGCGCTGATGGAGCAGGTGATCTATGATGAAGATGGCCAGTTGTTGACCGGTTCTTTCATGGATTACGCCCTGCCGCGTGCCGGTGATATGCCTCTCCTGTCTCAACATACCTTTCAGACACCCAGTCCAATGAATGCGCTGGGCGCCAAAGGCGTGGGGGAAGCCGGGACAATTGGGGCACCTGCCGCAATTCTGAACGCCGCAATTGATGCTCTATGCCCATTGGGGGTTGAGGATCTGCAAATGCCATTGACCAGTCAAACCCTGTGGCGTGCCATTCAGGCCGCCGAAGAAGGAGCCGCCACATGAAATATTCGAAACTGGACGCCAAAGACCACGCCCGCGAACATATGCGCGGCATCTGGGCCGCAGCGCTTAACCCGTTCCACGACGATGGGTCTTTCAACGAAGCCGGGCTTCGGTCGAACATTCGTCATTGGGTAGATGATCTCGACATTCAGGGGCTCTTTATCGCCGGAAAACAGGGTGAGTTCTTTTCGATGAGCCTGGCAGAGCGCAAACGTAATTTTGAGATTGCGGTGGAGGAGTGCGACGGCCAGGTAGGCACCATCATGTCGGCTTCGGATCAGAATTTCGACACGGTGCTCGAACTGGCCCGTCATGCGCAGGACTGCGGCGCCGATTACATCGTGGTGCACGCGCCAATGCTGCATTTTGTCACTGATCCGGATGACACCGTGTTCAATTATTACAAGGCGATCTGCGATCAGGTTGATATTGGCATCGCCATGTGGAGCCACCCGGATAGCGGCTACCTCATGAGCCCTGAGCTTTGTGCCCGTATCGCGGAACTGCCGAACATTGTGGCGATCAAATATTCAGTTCCGCGCGAGATGTATGTGCGCCTTAGCCATATGGTTGGGGATAAAATCCATGTTTCGACCGCGTCCGAAGTGGAGTGGCTTGATAACATTGAGGAATTGAATTGGAAGCTCTATTTGTGCTCGTCACCACCATATCAGTTGCAGACTAAGAACGATCGCCGGATGCACGATTACACCCAGTTGGCGTTTCAGGGCCGCTTTGCTGAGGCGCGTCAGATACGTGATAGTCTGGACCCGGTGCGGCGTGCGATCTTAGATACGAAACCCGGCGGCAAGCCACAGGCGCACGGCAAGTACTGGCAGGAACTGTTGGGGCAGGTTGGCGGCGCAGTACGGTCCCCACTGTTGCAGCTGACTGAGGAAGAAAAAGCTCGAACACGAGAGGCTTTCGAGGCCTGCGGTTTAAAGCTTTGACCCAGTTCTTTGAGACAAAACAGTCAGTGTAACGTGCGAAGTAGGCGATGATTTCGCCAACTAAATATCCGCGCTCGCAGTGCCCTTGCCCTGCGCAAACTGACCCTGTTTCAACGCAAGGGGAGATATTCAATGGCCAATCTGTCCTTTTGGGGCGGGTTGGTCGTTTTTGTCTATTGCTACGTCCCTAGCTGTGATTTGGAAGCTATAACATCCGTGTTAGGCTGCCGCGATCCGTGGCCCATGAGGAGTAAACCGGAAGCAATGTCTGACTTGTGGAGCGGATTGACACAGGCCTTTTGGCTGCTGGTGACGTTGGATGCTGATCTGGTTGAAATCAGTTTGCGATCCCTGCGTGTTACTCTGACGGCACTGCTGATTGCCTCTGCCATAGCTCTTCCATTCGCAGCCTTCTTATCGGTTCGCCGTTTTCGTCTTCGCCGGATTACCATCGCAGTGCTAAATGCCTTGATGGGGTTGCCGCCAGTTGTGGTGGGCCTTGTGGTTTATGTGTTTTTGTCCCGTTCAGGACCGTTTGGGGTGTTTGGACTGCTTTTTACCCCAACAGCAATGATCATCGCGCAGGTGATTATTATCGTGCCGCTGATTGCCTCCATTGCGCATCAGTCACTGCGCGAGCTTTGGGGGGACTATCATGACCTGCTGATCTCGATGAACACTACCCAGTTCCAACGTATTCAGGCGCTGCTCTGGGATGGGCGACGGGCACTGTTGACGGCAGCCCTGGCCGGGTTCGGTCGGGCCATTGGCGAGGTCGGCGCGATCATGATTGTTGGTGGCAATATCGACCATGCAACACGCGTACTGACGACGGCCATCGCGCTCGAAACTGGTAAGGGTGAATTTGCCCTGGCATTGGCACTTGGGTTTATTCTGATTGCTTTGGCTGTGACGGTGAACCTTTTGATCCACCGATTGAGCCATACCGAGAGTGAGGGCCGCTGGTGATGCAGATGTTCCCACTAGAAGCCAAACAGGCCGTGGTGCGCCGTCAGGGCAAGGTATTGGTTGGCCCGATTGACCTGACCTTGCAAGGGCAAGGTGTAACCATCGTCATTGGTCCCAATGGAGCCGGTAAAACCACTTTGCTTAAGATGCTACATGGTATTGCCCGGATGAATGCCGGCAGTTTGACATGGGCTTGCCCAAAGGACGAAGCGCAAAAACGGCAGGGTTTTGTGTTTCAGGCACCCGTTATGATGCGACGCACCGTGATTGAAAATATCGCCTATCCTCTACGCTTGATCGGCGTGACAATGGCAGAGGCCAGACAGCGCGCACAAGACTGGGCAGAGCGGGTTGGTCTGGGTCATACCGTAAAACAACAGGCGACCATGTTATCCGGCGGCGAGCGGCAAAAACTGGCACTGGCACGGGCACTGATCCGTAATCCAGATGTACTGTTCCTGGATGAACCCTGTGCGTCACTGGATGGCCGTGCCACCCGTGAGATCGAAGAAATTTTGACCACTGCAGCCGCTGATGGCACCCGGTTGATCATGTCGACGCACAATATGGGCCAAGCCCAACGTCTGGCCGATGAAGTGATTTTTGTGCTGCATGGTCGGATCCACGAATTCACGCCCGCAAGCCAATTTTTTGCTGGGGCTGAGACCAAACAGGGACGCGCGTTTCTAAGAGGAGACATTGTAGAGTGAAACAAATAATTTTTGGCGCGATTGCCTCACTAGCCTTAACTTCGGCTTCATTTGCCGAAGAGATGCGGATGGCAGTGACCACGTCGTTCCATAACTCGGGCCTGTCAGACATTCTGCTTCCTGAGATCAAGGCCGATTTGGGGCTGGAGGTACAGCTGGTTGTTGTTGGAACTGGCCAAGCACTGCGCTTGGGCGCGGCTGGCGATGTCGATGCAATTTTGGTGCACTCAAAAAAGGCTGAGGAAGAATTTCTGGCTGGTGGCAACGGCACCCATCGTCGCGAGATCATGTATAATGACTTTGTTTTCATCGGCCCGAAAGGGGATGCCGCTGGCGTAAGCTCGGCGGATACTGCAGCAAACGCATTACTGAAAATTGCAACAGCTCATGCGGTCTTTGTCAGTCGTGGCGATGACAGTGGTACCCACAAAAAAGAGTTGAGCCTGTGGCAAACCGCCGATTTGAATGCACTGGAGCTTGGCGACTGGTACAATGCGGTTGGTGCCGGGATGGGCGCGGCGTTGAATACCGCCTCAGGTCTCGGGGCATATATTATGGCAGACCGGGCCAGTTGGTTGAACTTTGGCAACAAGGGCGACCTAGAGCTGCTGTTCTCTGGTGATCCAGTACTGTTCAACCAATATGCGTATATTCCGGTAAACCCCGAAAAACATGATCATGTTCAGAATGACCTAGCGATGAAACTGGAAGACTGGCTGGTTTCAGGCCGCGCCAAAACACTGATCAATGAGTACAAGATCAATGGCGAGACGTTGTTTGTTTTCAATGCCAAATAGAGTCAGTTGGTAAACGTTACTCGGTACAAAAGCCCCCGCAAATTTGTGGGGGCTTTTGTATGGTCGCTGAGGTGACCCGAAGGATTACACTATAGCAAAAACTCACGCGTCCATATCACCATGAATTGCAAATTGCTCCAATCCGGCAGCTTGCGGCTCGATGGTGCGGAAGGCCTCTTTGACGCCAGAACTGGTCAATTCACGCGATACGGTTAGCAAGGTGTTGGCATCATGCTCCGCGCAAAGATCTAGCATTTGCGCTAGTTCTTCGGTCGCAACAGGACGAGCGGCGTTGATGTCTGGGGCACTATAGAAATCGACGAAATGTTTGGCCAAAAGGCCGGTCAAGGTGTCGAGCTCACTCTGCTCGATCTGAGTAACCGCTACAAAGGTTACTCGACCAGCAGTTTCCAAGCCCATCCAGCCATTGGAAAAGGCTTGCTTTGGCTTGCCACTCAGGTCGGACTCACCCCAGTTGGAAAATTCAAACCCGCCTGAAACACACCATTCGCCGGTTCGGGCTGGGCTGGCAAAGACACGTTGGTCGCTCTCGTCAAAATGGATGGCGCGGGCAAGCTGCATCACGATGTCTCCAATAAGGATGTAAGGGGGATCATGTGGGTGGTGTCTTCAGCACGCAAGAGCATGCCAAAATCTTCGTCGATACCCAGGAAACTGCCTGATAGCGCGTTTTGTACTGTGTCCTCTCCCATGCCGTGGGCGAGGCTGCGCCATTCAGCGTGCAGGGCTTTACCGTTGTCGTCTTCCCAGCGTGTGATCCAGTGTAGACTGTGGCGGGCCCAACTTTCTAACAAAGCAGGCGCTTCGACATCCGCACAGCCTTCGGCATAAAGCGCAGTTTCATCGGGTGAATTACCGGTATCTTCGGAGGCGGGCCACAACGGCAATTCTAGCCCAATGACCAGCCAATCAGGCGTTACCTCGGGATCTGAGCAACTGGCGGCGGCTTGCAGTCTACCACAACGGGCACCGTTGATCCGGATTGCCCCCTGCCATTCTAAATGAACCGCGACTTCAGGTGGCGCCAATGCTCCCAGTGCGTTTTGAAATCCTACGCCACAGGTTGGCATCATTGCCATTGCTTTTCGAAGAGGAACCTCGGGGGCAAACACCATTGCCGCCCGAAGAATGTCCGGTGCCAGATTGAAGGTTACCAAGCCGGCATCACAACCGATGATCGCCTTTTTACACGCTGTATCAAAGGGGTCCTCCACGCCGCTGACCTGATGGCCATGCAAAAGCGGAGGAAAGGAGACGTCGCTCATGCTGCGCCCCGTTTGATTAAATCCTGGGCAACGTTTCGGAACACCTGCGCCTGTGGGCTGTCGGGTTTGCTGACAACAATCGGTGCACCTCCATCAGAGGCCAAACGAACGTCCAGATGCAGCGGGACTTCAGCCAACAGGGGCACGTTCAACTTGGCGGCCTCTGCGACCACGCCCCCATGGCCAAAGACATGCTCTTCGTGGCCACAATTGGAACAGATATGGGTCGACATGTTTTCGATCATGCCCAGGATTGGGACGTGGAGTTGGTTGAACATATCGATGCCTTTGCGTGCATCGATCAGGGCCACATCCTGCGGAGTTGAAACCACGATAGCACCGTCCACTTCTGCCTTTTGCGCCAAGGTCATCTGGACGTCGCCGGTGCCGGGTGGAAGGTCGACGATCAGCACATCCAGAGCGCCCCACTGCACCTGCATCATCATCTGTTGCAGCGCCCCCATCAGCATTGGTCCACGCCAGACAACGGCCTGATCCTCGTTGGTCATCAAGCCGATTGACATCATTGTGACGCCATGGTTGCGCATTGGCAGGATGGTTTTTCCATCCGGGCTGGCGGGGCGACCCGAGATCCCCAACATGCGCGGTTGTGACGGGCCATAAACATCAGCATCCAACAATCCAACGCGGCGGCCTTCAGCTGCCAGAGCACAGGCCAGATTGGCTGAAACAGTAGATTTTCCCACGCCGCCCTTGCCTGAGGCAACAGCGATGATGCGGTCAACACCGGGGATTTTCTGCGGGCCCTGCGGCTGTGCGGGTTTTGATGGTTTTAGGTCCGGTGGGGCGGACTTGGCGGCATGACCGGTCAGCAGGGCCGAAACTTTATCGACACCGGCAAGATCGGTCACAACTTTTTCGGCGGCGTCGCGTATCGGGCCATAGGCCTCGGCGCTTGCAGGGTCAATTTCGAGGACGAAGCGGACCTCAGCCCCTTCGACTGTGAGGGCGCGCATGACGCCGGCGCTGACGATATCGCTGCCACTGATTGGGTCAGTGATTGATTTGAGCGCGGCGAGGACGGATTCACGGGTGAGAGACACGTTTGTCTTGCTCCTTGGGTTGTGGGGGTGCTTGACGAAGGGGGCGGTGGTTTTCTACCATTTCGCATGACCCGACTGATTGTTCTGATTTCTATTTGCCTGAGTTTCGCACCGATTGCACGGGCTGATGACAGGTTGGTACGGCTGATGGCGCCGCAGGCTCTGGTTGACAGTGGCTTGCTGAAGCACCTGTTGCCGCGGTTCTCGCTGAAGACCCAAATTCGGGTTCAGATCGTCACAGCGGGTCAGGCACATGACATTGCGCTGGGCGCGACCGGTGAACCGGTTTTTGTTGGCCCACGATCGACCTGGTATATGCAGGTTTTGGCTCCGGAACACCAAGCTGTGCTGCGTTTCCTGAGCTGGTTGGACTCGGACATTGGTCAGCGTACTATTACGAGCTATGCGCCCGGTGGTGTCCAGATGTTTATGCTGCCCCTTGCCGAGCAGGCGCTGGACGCCGGTGTTGTATTTGACGGTGACGCAGCGCTGGGTCTGGACCTGTCGCGTCGGATGTGTGGCCGCTGTCATGTGGTGCGGGATGACGAGCGGATGAATGCTATCGGCTCTACCCCGTCGTTTTTTGTACTGCGAACACTGGAGAACTGGGTTGAGCGTTTCCAGACTTTCTACGTCCTCAACCCACATCCATCTTTTACGCAGGTGGAGGGCGTGACTGAGCCTTTTGCACCGGATCGGCCTTCGCCAATTGTGCCGGTTGAGATAACCCTCGATCAGTTGGAGGCAATCCTCGCCTATGTCGCCAATCTGCCACCCGCAGATCTGGGAGCTCCGTTGCAACATCAGTGATCGCGGCGCTTGCTGAGGTAGTCGTCGGTGGTACGTACGCGTGGCCGGTCACCGCCACCAAAGGGGTTGTTCTCCTGATGATACTGGGCATCAACCCGGCAATTGTCACACATCTGAATCATCCGCGCAGCCCCAGGGTTCTGGAACATCGAATGTTTCCCCGCCAGCTTTTCGACAATTTTTTCAACCGTGGACTTAACCCCAAAGAGTGAGCCGCATTCTACACAGGCAAACGGTTCTTCCTCGTGCAAGACCGTTTGTGATAGCGCGCTGTCGGTCAGGTTCAGACGCGGTTCAAGCGTGATTGCCTTTTCGGGGCAGATATTGGCACAGAGACCACATTGTAGGCAGGCGTCCTCCTGGAACCGCAATTGGGGAAGATCAGGGTTATCGCCCAATGCACCCGAAGGACACAGCGATACGCAGGACAGGCATAGGGTGCAGGCGCTGGTATCGACTAAAACTGCCCCGTAAGGAGCATCCGAGGGCAGTGGAAGTACTTCTGCGTCAGGCATCAGCGCCTTGGTTGCTTGGCGGGTGATCTGGCGACGGGTTCCGATTGGTCGAACGACATCGCCCAGGGCTGTGGGCACCTCGACACCAAACAAGGTTTCGCTCAGCGCATCTGGGTCGTTTAAGTCAAGCAAGGTTGTCTTGTTGCCGCCAAGGGCATTTGCCAGTGCCAGTTCACGCTCCATTACTTCGCGCTCGGCACCGGGGGCGAGCAAGATGTCGACTGTGGCAAAACCAGCAGCTAAGGCCGCAAGGATCTCGGCATGGCCAAAGGTATTCAATGCCTCGACTTCCAACGGCACAACATCAACGGGCAAACCACGGCCAAAACGGGCGGCCAAACTGATCATTTCGCCGCCGTGTCCATTCACAACCAGTAGACGCGGTGCGACGCCACCTGCGGCTAGATAGGCTTTGGCCAGGGTCTGAATACGACGAAACAGACTGTCTGTAGGGGGCGCATCATAGGTGAGTGCACCAGAAGGACACAGGGTGGCGCAGGAGCTGCACCCGGCACAGATCATCGGATCGATGCTAACATGGTCACCATTAGAACTGATGGCGCCGGTCGGGCAGATATCAAGGCAGTTGGTGCAACCGGTCTGGCCTGCACGGGAGTGAGCGCAGAGTAGCGGTTCATTGCGCACATATAGCGGCTTTTCAAAAGTGCCGACCATCTGGGATGCCTGTAGTAGAGCATCAGCCACCGAAGGCGCATGTGCAGGGTCGGCACGCAGATAGCCTTCGCGTTTTTCCGGGGCTGGAAACAGTGACGTGCCACCAGTCAGATCCAGAATGATGTCACAGCTTGATCTGCCACCATTCCGGGCATCACTCCAGCTCCAGTTGCGCCCGACAGGTTCCAGTTGTTGTAGTGCATCGATGCGGATTTCGAATTGCCCCAGTGCGCCTGAGGCTTGGCGCAGATCACCTCGAACCACGTCAAAGGCGCGGCTCATCGGGGGCTCGGCGGTCTTGTCCAGCAGGACCGTCACTGCCAGCACATCCTGAAGCTTTTCTGCTGCGGCCAAAGCGATTTCCGATGGCCCAAGGATCAGACAGCCCCCCTCAGACACCACGTCCAGACCTTTCGCGGCAGGGACGGAAAGTCCCGCTTCGGCAATCAATGCGGACATTTTGGGTAGTGTATTGCCTTCATCCGATGTCCAACCGGCCCGATCACGCAGATCGAGGCAGGGGGGGGCAGGGGCATCGATTTCAGCTGCCAGTTCTTCAAAAAGACGTTGTTCCTGGGCACAGCAAATAGTTGCTTCGCCCCCTGCCAAGGCGGCTGCTGCTGTGTCGATTCCGGTGGTACAAAGTGCCGAATGCAGTTTGGAGCAGCTGACCCCAGTGGCCTGAGAAAGGGCGGTGGCGTCGATCTGTTGTGATCCCGAACAATCACATAAAATCAGTTGCTTGGCCATGTATTCCTCGCTTGCATTTAGACTGGCAGAAGGGGTGTTAGACACCCTGTGTTGGCTTCCAACTAGGCATGATTCCTCGCCTTCGTAAACCAGTTTTGAGACTGCTGGACGCCCCGGAATTCAGCGAATCAATCCGGATGATTCGCTGAATTGGTAGCTGCACCTATTGTCGAGTGATTTCGTCGAATTAGACAAAACGACCGTTCCTGCATGCCGCGGTATTCCGCGCTGTCCAAATTGTCCGGATGTGACGAATTCCCCGTCTAATTGTAAAAAGCAGCTTTTGAAAAGACGGTTGGTTGGGGCACGTTAACTAGGAAATTTGACAAAATTGGACTGCCAGCGCTTGATCCACAATCCGGACAAATTTGATGTGATGCCAGTTGGCGTTGTTCTGCGCCGCGCACCGGGTGTGACCCAGTGGGCGAAATACGCATGGAAAGCGATAGCAGTTTTACCAGGCGCGGCTGAGACCAATTGGCAGCTGTTACGTGAACAGGACGGTATCTCTGATTTTCATGCTGCAACCCTATCGCTGGAGTTGCACGGTTCTGATGCAGAGGCTTATCTGCACGGGCTCAGCGCGGAAGTGCCTTGCGTTTACGTGGTGCTGCGCGACAGCGATGCGACAGAACACTCGTTGGAAGTGACTTTGGTCACCGCCTCGCCCTATGAGGCGCAGGACTATGCTGATACTGGCGAAGAAATTATCGAGAAAATTCCGATGCCCGACGGATTGATTGCCTGGGTGCGGGACTTTGCGCTGGAGCATCACCACGAAGAACGCTTCAAGAAGCGCCGCCGCGACAAGACCGACATTGGTGCTGTTGAGGATGGTATCGGCGATGCACGGATTTCTCAGTTGGCAGATGTCTATCGCTCGCCAGTGAAGGCCAAGAAGGAACGACTGCAATGAGCGGGTCTGATTTCTGGGCGCGCCGCAAAGCCGCCGTCGAGGCGGAAGCAGTTGAAGATGCGCGGGCTGAGGTGCAGCTGCAGGCACAGGAATGTGATGTCAGAGTTGCGGAAAAAAGTGATGCAGAGATTTTGGCTGATTTGGAGCTGCCAGACCCAAACACATTGGGCGAGGGTGACGATTTTAAGGTGTTCCTGACTGAAACGATCCCAGCCAGAATTCGCACGCGTGCGCTACGCCGTTTGTGGCTAACGAACCCAGTGTTGGCAAATATCGACGGGCTGGTCGACTACGGTGAAGATTTCACCGACGCCTCTTGTGTAATCGAAAATATTCAGACGGCCTATCAAGTTGGTAAAGGTATGACCGCCCACGTCGATGAAATGGCGCGTCAGGCCGCAGAAGAGGCTGAAGCCGCCGAACAGCAGCTCGCCGAAATTAGCGAGGCTTCGGAGGATGAGACCGGGGTGATCGAAGAGATCGATGTCGAACAACCGGAACAAGAGGCCGTGACAAAGGTCGCCTATGTTGCGCCCGCCGATATTGCACATGAAGCTGATGAACTACACGTTTATGCTGCTCCGCGCCGAATGCGGTTTGCGTTTGATGAAGGAGCTGCTGAGACATGACAGAGGAGACGCCAATGACAGCCGTGGCCGACGAAGTCCGCGTAACTGAGGAAGACCGTCTGAGGGCGGATCTATACAACTTTTTGGGCCTGCTGCTCGCCACGCCCCCAGAGCAGATGTTGTTGGAACAAACGGCTGTACTGTCAGGAGATGACGGTGATCTTGGAACCGCGATCAACGCGCTGGCCAAGCTGGCGAGCCTGTCCAAGGCTGCTACGGTAGAGAGTGAATTCAATAAGCTGTTCATTGGATTGGGACGCGGCGAGCTGCTGCCCTACGCCAGCTACTATCTGACGGGTTTCCTGAATGAGAAGCCTCTTGCGGCTTTGCGTCGTGACATGGCCGCACGTGGCATGACTCGCGGTCAGAACGTTTATGAGCCCGAGGATAATATTGCATCTCTTATGGAAATGATGGGCGCTCTGATCGTGGGGCGTTTTGGAGAACCGGCGAGCTTGGTCGACCAGAAAACGTTCTTCAATAAGCACATTGGCCCTTGGGCGGGGCATTTCTTTTCGGACCTGGAGGCCGCCAAGAACTCGGTTCTTTATGCCTCGGTTGGCGCAGTTGGCCGGGTGTTCATGGAGATCGAGTCCGAAGGTTTTCGGATGAGCGCGGAGTGATCCGTATAGTCGGACGGGCAACCGTCTATCACCAATGAGGAGGAAAACTCATGACAAGGAAGACTGAGGAGGCATCGAGCCGCCGAGACTTTCTGAAGATGGCCGCAACATCGGCACCGCTGGCTGCGGTGGCTGTGGCGACCACGGGGGGCGAGGCGCAGGCCGCAGAACCCGACCTGTCATCAAGCAAGATGCAGGATACAGCGCATACCCGCGCTTACCTCGACAGCGTGCGGTTCTAGACACCGCTCATTGTTATCCACTGCAGGCAACTGGTTGCGAGACGCCCGACCGCCTGCTGATTTTTGTTAACCTAGCAAGCCCGAATTAACGGGTAGCAAGGGAGGTTATAATGCTTAGGAAAAAGACCAACGGGGTTGCGAGACGCTCCCAGCGGACAAGTATCCTCTCCAAGGTCGCGGAAAGCTCCGTTGACCGCCGCGCGTTTCTGCGTGGTTCTGGTCTGGCCATCGGTGGCTTGACCGCTATTGCCGCCACCGGCGGTTCTGTGACGCGGGCCAATGCAGCAACTGCTGCTGCGGGCGCTGTCGAAACCGTAAAGTCCGTCTGTACCCACTGTTCAGTCGGCTGTACCGTGGTTGCTGAAGTTCAAAATGGTGTCTGGGTCGGGCAAGAGCCTGGTTGGGACAGCCCATTCAACCTAGGCGCCCATTGCGCTAAAGGGGCCGCAGTTCGCGAGCACGCCCATGGTGAACGTCGCCTGAAGTACCCGATGAAAAAAGAGGGTGGTGAATGGAAGCGTATCAGCTGGGAACAGGCGATCGACGAGATCGGCGGCGGCATGATGGATATCCGCGAGGAAAGCGGACCTGACAGTGTTTACTGGCTTGGCTCGGCTAAGCACAGCAACGAACAGGCCTATCTGTTCCGCAAGTTTGCGGCCTATTGGGGCACAAACAACGTCGACCACCAGGCGCGGATCTGTCACTCGACAACCGTGGCTGGCGTAGCAAACACATGGGGCTACGGCGCCATGACCAACAGCTACAACGACATCCACAACTCCAAGGCAATCTTTGTGATTGGCGGCAACCCGGCCGAGGCTCACCCGGTTTCCTTGCTGCACATCCTGAAAGCCAAAGAACAAAACAACGCACCGCTAATCGTCTGTGATCCGCGCTTTACCCGGACTGCGGCACACGCCGACGAATATGTGCGCCTGCGTCCAGGTACTGACGTCGCATTGGTCTGGGGCATTTTGTACCACATCTTTGAAAATGGTTGGGAAGACAAAGAGTTCATTCGCACCCGTGTTTGGGGCATGGACCAGATCAGGGAAGAGGTCAAAAAGTGGAACCCAGAAGAGGTTGAGCGCGTAACGGGTGTTCCCGGATCGCAGCTGCACCGGGTTGCCAAGACATTGGCCAACAACCGTCCCGGCACCGTGATTTGGTGTATGGGGGGTACGCAACACACCACGGGCAACAACAACACCCGCGCATATTGCATCCTGCAATTGGCGCTGGGCAATATGGGCACAAGCGGTGGCGGGACCAACATTTTCCGTGGTCACGACAACGTTCAAGGTGCCACCGACCTTGGTGTTCTAAGCCATACTTTGCCGGGCTATTACGGTCTGTCAAAGGGGGCCTGGGGCCATTGGGCACGTGTTTGGGATGAAGATCCCGAATGGTTGACCAGCCAGTTCGACATGTTGAAAAGTGCAGACGGTAAAGATAAGTCGCTGCAAAACCTGAAGGGCATTCCGGTCAGCCGTTGGATTGATGGTGTTCTGGAAGACAAGGACAATATCGACCAGCCCAACAACGTGCGGGCGATGGTTCTTTGGGGTCACGCGCCAAACTCGCAGACCCGTGGTCCGGAAATGAAGACAGCGATGGAGAAGCTGGACATGCTGGTCGTGATCGACCCGTATCCCACCGTCTCGGCTGTGTTGCATGACCGTACCGATGGTTGCTATTTGTTGCCAGCCTGTACGCAGTACGAAACATATGGCTCGGTTACAGCATCGAACCGGTCGCTTCAGTGGCGGGACAAGATCTTTGATCCGCTGTTTGAGAGCAAAACTGACCATGAAATCATGGGTCTGTTTGCGAACAAATTTGGCTGGGCTGATCGCTTTTTCCGTAACATCGAAATGGACGATGAAAACACGCCAAATGTTGAAAGCGTCACACGCGAACTCAACAAAGGCCTGTGGACCATTGGCTATACTGGCCAAAGCCCAGAGCGCTTGAAAAAGCACATGGCCAACCAGCACACCTTTGACCGCACCACCTTGCGGGCTGTTGGTGGACCGGCAGATGGGGACTATTATGGTCTGCCATGGCCGTGTTGGGGGACGGACGAGATGAACCACCCCGGTACGCCAAACCTTTACGACATGTCCAAGCCGGTTTCCGAGGGTGGCCTGACCTTCCGCGCCCGCTTTGGTGTTGAACGGGACGGCGATAACTTGCTGGCCGACGGTGTCTACTCGGTGAACTCGGAAATCCAGGATGGATATCCGGAATTCACCATGCAGATGCTGATGGACCTTGGCTGGGACGGTGATCTGACGGATGAGGAACGCGCATCGATTGATGCCGTTGCAGGTCCAAAGACCAACTGGAAAACCGACCTCTCGGGCGGCATCCAGCGGGTTGCGATCAAGCACGAGTGTGCGCCATTTGGTAACGCCAAGGCGCGTGCCGTTGTGTGGACTTTCCCGGATCCGGTTCCTGTTCACCGCGAGCCTCTGTACACCAACCGTCGTGATCTGGTCGAAGACTATCCAACATACGAAGACCGTCAGGCCTATCGTCTGCCGACTTTGTATGCCTCGATCCAGAAGAAAGACGTGTCCAAGGACTTCCCGATCATTCTCACATCCGGCCGGTTGGTCGAGTATGAGGGTGGCGGCGAAGAAAGCCGATCCAACCCTTGGTTGGCTGAGTTGCAGCAAGACATGTTTGTCGAGATCAACACCCGGGACGCCAACAATATCGGCGTGCGTGATGGGGCTCAGGTCTGGGTCGAAAGCCCCGAAGGCGGCAAAGTCAAAGTGATGGCGATGGTCACTGAACGGGTCGGCGAAGGCGTAGCCTTTATGCCGTTCCACTTTGGTGGGCACTACCAGGGTAAGGACCTGCGGGACAAATATCCTGACGGAGCTGACCCCTATGTGCTGGGCGAAAGCTCAAACACTGCTCAGACCTATGGCTATGACAGCGTCACCCAGATGCAGGAGACAAAATGTACTCTCTGCAGCATCAGTGCAGCATAAGGAGAAAGAAAGATGGCAAGAGCTAAGTTCCTCTGCGACGCCGACCGCTGCATTGAATGCAACGCCTGCGTCACCGCCTGTAAGAACGAGCACGAGGTGCCTTGGGGCATCAACCGCCGCCGTGTTGTGACCATCAATGATGGTAAGCCCGGTGAACGGTCGATCTCAGTCGCCTGTATGCATTGTTCGGATGCGCCTTGTATGGCTGTTTGCCCTGTGGATTGCTTCTACCAGACCGACGACGGTGTGGTGCTGCACTCCAAGGATCTGTGCATCGGTTGTGGGTATTGCTTCTACGCTTGCCCATTTGGCGCGCCGCAGTATCCGCAGGCTGGCAATTTCGGCAGCCGTGGCAAGATGGACAAGTGTACCTTCTGCGCCGGTGGCCCGGAAGAAAACCACTCGACAGCCGAGTTCGCTAAGTACGGTCGCAACCGGATCGCTGAAGGCAAGCTGCCGATCTGCGCCGAGATGTGCTCGACCAAAGCACTGCTGGCCGGTGACGGCGACGTCGTGTCTGCGGTCTACCGTGAGCGCATCGTTTCTCGCGGCTTTGGTGCTGGTGCTTGGGGTTGGGGCACTGCCTACGACCAAAAGGGCGAGTAAGCCACTATAGTATTGCCGGCGGCTGTGAAGGCCGCCGGTAGCAAACCTATTGGAATGTTAGAAATTCCAACCCGTTGTCCGTCCGGAGACGGGGCGCTTTTCAATTTACAGAATGTCGAGGACCCAATGCGCGTTCTTCTTTGGCTACTGGTATGCCTGACCATGGCCTTGCCAGCTACAGCACAAACCACACCTGATCGTTCCGCCACTGGCGGGGCTCAAACGCTTGCTGACATCATGGCACGCCAGAACAGCGTCGCAGTTGACGACACTTTTCGGCGTGAAAATGTTGGCGATTCAGCCAGTCTGCCGGGCGTACCACAATTGGGTACACAGGGAGGTGTCTCAGACCCTGAATTTTGGCGCGCATTGCGCTATGGCTCGGCCGACGTTCGGGTGTCGGCTGGCGGTGAAGTCGCTACGGTTCTGGTCCAAGATGGTGGTATGAGATGGCTGGCTTATCGGGCTGGGCCACTGCGCCAATATGGCGGTTGGTTACTGTTGGGAACGCTCGCGTTGCTGGTCGTGTTCTATCTGTTGCGCGGCAAAATTCCCATTGATGGTGAAAAAACAGGCCGTACGGTGACCCGTTTCAGGGCGTTTGAACGTTTTGGCCATTGGTTACTGGGTGGGTCGTTCATTTTGCTGGGCATTACCGGATTGATTACATTGTTTGGCCGCGTGGCAATTGCCCCGTACCTTGGGAAAGAAGCAAACGCGACATTTCTGGAGTTGGGGAAATGGGTGCACAACAACGTCGCTTGGGCCTTTATCGTTGGATTGGTGATTATCTTTGTCATGTGGGTCGTACATAACCTGCCAGATCGTACAGATTTAGTCTGGATCGCACAGGCTGGCGGAATTGTGGGCAGCAAGCACCCACCAGCCAAGAAATTTAATGCCGGGCAAAAAGTGATCTTCTGGTCTGTTGTTCTGTTTGGTGCCTCCATTTCGATCACTGGCGTATCCCTGCTGTTTCCATATGAGTTACCGATGTTTGCCAAAACTTTTGCCGTGGTAAACGACATCGGGCTGTCAAGCCTGTTGGGACTTGGGGAATTGTCAGAAACACTGGCGCCACAGGAAGAAATGCAACTGGCTCAGCTTTGGCACGCCATTCTAGCCTTTGTGCTGATGGCGATCGTCATCGCACATATCTATATCGGTTCGGTTGGTATGGAAGGCGCTTATGACGCGATGGGTAGTGGAGAGGTCGACGAGGCCTGGGCCAAGCAGCACCATAGTATCTGGCTCGAAGAGATCCAGCAGGAGCAAGATACTTCGCAGGGTAATCCCACTAAGCAGTCGCCAGCGGACTAATTCACTTTCACGTCTTCGGTGCGGCCGTTTGGCGTTCGTCAAGCCGCACCGGATCTGATACCGTTGTACCGCAGGAGCGGCGCAGCCTGATTGAAATTCTGATACATTCGACCACAGCCGGAGAACTGAAACGATGAAAGCCATGTTGACCGGGTTTGCCGCAGTTGCGGTGATTGCTCTGGGTGCCAATCTGCTGCTGAACCAGGCAGGTTTTGCTTCGCATGAAAAACTATCTGGGGCTTCCGTCCGACTAGATGTGGTGAAGTGATGCAGACCCCTGTGGCGCGTGACGAATATGGGGAAAGCCTGGCCGGGGCCTCGATACTGGTGATCGATGACGAACCCGGCATGCGGAATTTTTTGACCAAGATCCTAACGCCGCGCTGCAAAAAAGTGGAACAGGCGGCGTCAGCTGCTGAAGCCACAGCGATCTTGGATCAATCCCATTTTGATCTGGTTGTTCTGGATAACATCATGCCGGGGAAGACTGGATTGGAGTGGGTGCAGGAGCAGCGCCGGGTGGGGTTGTTTGCTGATACAATTTTGGTCACGGCCTACGCTGATCTAGAGACGGCCATTCAGGCGCTGCGTATCGGGGTTGCCGATTTTGTGCTCAAACCCTTTCGGGCCAATCAGATCCTGAACTCGGTGGCGCGGGCGCTGGACCGCAAGTATCTGCGGCGCGAGAACTATCTGTTGAAGCACGAACTGTCGGCTGAAGGCAGTGCTGGTCGGGGTCGCTTGCTGGGTAAATCTGCAGCAATCTGTCAGGCGCGTGATATGCTGGCGCGACTTGCGCCGCTGCCCACTCCGGTTTTGTTCATGGGGGCCAGTGGAACGGGCAAGGAAATTGCAGCCCGAACCCTGCATTCTTTGTCCGAACGGGCTGGAAAGCCTTTTGTTGCAGTCAATTGTGCGGCTATCGCGCCAGACCGGATTGCGCACGAGTTGTTTGGCATGGTTGACGACCAGGATCGGCGCAAGGATGGTTTGTTCCTGCATGCTGATGGAGGCACGTTATTTCTGGACGAAGTGGCGCAAATGCCGGACCAAGTTCAGGCGGCGCTGCTGCGGGTGCTGGAGGATCAACGCATCCGTCCAGTCGGTGCAGAGCGTGACATCCCACTGAATCTGCGCTTCTTGTTTGCCACTAACGCTGATCTGAAGCAGGCTGTGGCCGATGGCCGGTTCCGCGCGGACCTGTATCATCGCATCAATGTCGTTCAGATCGTGATGCCCCCATTAAGGGAACGAGTCGAGGATATCGTTGAACTGGCGGCGCTGTTTATGGAGCAATTTTCGACCACCTTGGGTATGCCAGCCCTTGAGCTGAATGAAGAAACACTACTGAAGTTCAGCCGATACGATTGGCCGGGTAATGTACGAGAATTGCGCAATCTGATCGAGCGTTCAGTGATCTTAGGTGAAATTCCAGAAGAGTTTTCCGGCACTGGCGCAATCACAGGTGCGGCGGCAATTGAAACGCTTGATCTCGTCACCCAGCGCCACATCATGCATGTGTTGGATGCATGTGAGGGCAACCGTGCAGAGGCGTCACGCCGACTTGGTGTGTCGCGCAAAACCATCGATCGAAAATGCGCCTCATGGGGGTTTTGATCCGGTGACAGGGGGAGGGGCGTTGCCCCTCTTGCCCAGTCGGGCAATTCACCCCAGGATATTTTTAGCTAGATGAAGCTGGATTGATGTTGGATATGTCGGGCTCTACTGCTGTTTAGTTTGGACGTCAGCGGGCAGCCAGACGCTGAATTGGGCGCCTGGTTGGGCAAGGTTGCGCACTGAGATCAGTCCGCCAGCCCGTTGAATTAGGGTCTGGCTAATTGAGAGCCCTAGTCCGGTGCCTTCGCCGGGCTTGGTGGTGTAAAACGGATTAAACACAGAGCCTAGGTTCTTTTCATCAATCCCCGGACCGCTGTCAGTGACGGACAGCAGTGCACCTTCACAGCCATCGCGAGATTGGCTTTGTAAATTGAGGATCAGGGTGCCTGAGCCCTTCATCGCCTGCACTGCATTCATAACCAGATTGATAACCACCTGTTGCAACTCGCCGGGGTTGATGTTGACCAGTGGCGCAGGGCCAAATATCCGCTTTACGGTGATGGTTTGCTTTGACGTGACGTGATCCACGAGTACCAGACAATCCTCAACCAGAGGGGCGATATCGACGCTTTCCTCAAATGCTCCGAATTCAGTTGGACGGGCAAATTGCAGCAGCTTTCCCACAATGGCATCAATCCGAAGCACCTGATTGTCAATCAATGTCAGTTCTGTCTCTACCTCTGTTGAGCGTTCGTCGAGGGTCATGCGGATGACGTCGACGTTGCCTTGGATTACGGCCACTGGATTATTAATTTCATGGGCCACCCCGGCGGTAATTTCACCGATTGAGGCCAGTTTCTCACTCATCACCAGCTGTTTGAAAGTGTCTTCCAGCTTTGCATTGGCCGCGCTCAGTTCTGTCGTTCGTTTGTCAACACGGGCATTCAGCTCTTCGGCCCAGTCGCGCAGGGCCTGGTCACGTTCTTGAACCTGATTCAGCAAGGTATCCAAATGGGCCGCCACTTGACCAATTTCATCTTGGCTGCCCACCGCACCATTGCGTGCTGCAAGATCACCTCGCTCAACCCGTTTCATGGTTTGCGTCATTCGCTCCAGTGGAAAGAAGATACCTTTGGCCAGCCATAAAAACAGTGGCGCCGAGATTACCAGAACGCCAATGAAGACCGCCACGATGGTCCAGTAGGCTGCCCGTTTTGCCCCTTGATAGGGGGCTTCAAGAAAGCCGACATAGAGCATTCCAACTCGGCTGCCAAAACTGTCCGTTAATGGCAGGTAGCCGGAAATGTACCAGTCGTTGACCACAAAGGCGCGGTCCAGCCAGGTCTGACCAAGATTTAACACCCGGTGGCGGACACTGGCAGAAACGCGGGTTCCCAGGGCGCGCACATCTTCGAATAAGCGTACGTTTGTCGATACTCGGGTGTCATCAAGGAAAAGTGTGGCGGTGCCCTGACGGTTTTCTCCGGCGCTGTCGCTGAGATAAACCAGTGCGTTGATGGTGTCGATGAAATCGAGGTTTCGATTCAACAAGATACCACCGACCAGCACTCCATCGTGACCGAGAACAGTTACGGGGGATGCAGCGTGAACCACCATGCCTCTGTCTTCAGTGGTGCGGGCGGTTGGGACGGCCGCCTCAGTTTCAATAAGTGGAATGCGGGCACGCTGTTCGAGTTCAGGTGAAAAACTGGCAAGTTCGCTGGCAGAAAAGACATCAATTCGGGAGCTCAAACTACCGGCTGCGGCTGCCGCGATCACCGGCCATTTGGACGTCGGCCCTGATAAATCGTCGCCTGAGATATAATAAAGGAAATCCAGCTGCAGTTCCGCGCGACGCTGATCTAGAAAACGTACCTGTTCCCGTGGGGGAGCGAGTAAAACATCACTGAACAAGCTCGATTCAGAAACGCTGCGTATGTCGGTCCCTGTACCGGCGAGAATACGGCCAAGATATTGCTCAGCAATGCGTAGGTCGCTGTCAACATTGGCGATCAACATGTCGTCGTAGTCGGCATTCCAGCGTGTCATGGCCAGAACCAGAAGCAATGGCATCAATACGCTGATCGGCAGCAGGGCAAGAAGAAGAAGGCGGAGCCGGACGGATTTCAAGTTTTGGCTCCCGTGGTCAACGGGCTGGCCCAATGGTCGCCCCATGCTGGTGCCAATGTGGCATTCCGGCAGGGGGCAAGGCAAGAGGTGGTGGTGTTAGGACAGTTCTTGTCGTGTCTCAATTTGGGTGTTTGGGAAATGAGAAAGAGCTTGGTTGATTTGTGAGGCGCTAAGCAGACAGCACGCCGTGGAAAGCCCGTCGGCAAGAACTGCCGTAGGCGCAGAGATTGAAACCAATGTCTGCTGAACCTTGTGCCGTGGTGTTGGCGGTAAAATATGTGGCCCTGTCATCTGACCTCCGGCATTGGGCACAAACGGAGCAGATGTGGCCAGAGCCCGGTCAGATAGGGTCAAGCGCTCTACAACTTGGCCTTCAGGTGCGGCAATGCCCACGTACCAGTCGCGGCCCGGTGCTGGGCTTCCCTTAGCTAGGATTTCACCCATGTCTACCAGCACGTCACGCAGGCCTGCGTCATGTAACACTGCTGCAATTTGGTCAGTAACATAGCCTTGGGCGATGCCATTTAGTGTCAGCCCCATTTGAGCCCCATTAGGGGCAGCAAATGTAACTGCGCTGCTGTCAAATCTTAGGTGCTGCCAGCCTGTTGTGCTGTCTGGTGATTGCATTCCGACGGATTTTTGCCACAGTGGCTGGACTGTGGGATCAAATGCACCGTTGGTGGCCGCATGGATTGCACCTGCCAAGCTGAGCACTGCCAACATATCCGGGGACGGAGCCTTCAAAATCCCATTTGAATTTAGACGGCTGAGTTCTGATCCGTTTTTGTACAGACTGAAAACCTGTTCCAGGCGGGATAACTCTCCTTCGATTTTTGTAAAAACCGGAGCGGCTTGTTCTGTGGTCAGCCCGGCGATTTGCAGCGAGGCAGGTGCGCCAAGTGCGATGCCGCTCCAATTGGCCATGGGCACAGTCGCGGCCTGCGCGGGTAGGGCAACGGCCGCGGCGGAAATGGTCAAAAACCGGCGGCGGGTCAGTGTGGTCATGAAGGGGTCTCCAGCTGTTGGGAGAAGTCGATGGGAGCCAGTGCGGCGTCATCGGGAATTTCGGACAAGGGCAGCAACGTACCGCCATATAAATCAATGAATGGCTGCGCAGCATTTGATTGGGCAAAAGGCACGATCTCAGGGGCACCCATGCCACCGGCGACATTGGCACCGACGACAAACAGAGCGTCATTGGCCAAGATCCAATTGCCAATGCCGGGTTCCTCCCAAGACGCGGCGCGGCCCATATCACTGACGTAAATCGCTGTGATGTTAGCATCGCGTTCGGGGCTTTTGAGGTAGGCGACCAAATCGCGGACCTGAGCAAAAAACAAAGGCGCAGGATATCCTTCGAGGTGCACCTGCCCTTTGGGTCCGCCGTGGTCTGCAATGTTCATTTGGCAGAAAAAGCTAAGTGCAGTTACGGTTAAGTCTGCTGGCGGCGGTGGCGCTTTAGCTTCTTCTTCCTGGCAGGCGGCCAAGGCCAGTACAGCCAAAATGGGGATTATAAGCTTCACGGTTCAACCCTTCCAAATGCAAGACGGGCAAGGGCAAAGCCGATTACTGGCCAGAGCAGCAAAGACAGAGGTGCTGCCCAGGCGGGTAGGGCGCTTGCGGCGCCGGTCATGCCACTGGTAACCGCCACGGTTTCAGACGCGGCAATGTTCCAGACCCGAAACGCATCGGCCGGGTTGGCGACCATTAGCCAAGGGAAAATGGACTGGGTAAAGAACCCACCTTCATCCATCACCACGGCACCCAGTAGGCCAAGGTCATACAGCACTACGAATATCAACCAAATCGCCGCTGACAGACCTGCAGCCGCGGTCGAACTACCAGAGACTGACGACACGCCATAGCCTAGGGCCAAGAACACAGCACCCAGCAGGATCGAGGTTGCAATCAAACGGCCAAGCGCCAGGAGGCTGTCAGCCCCAGCTCCGCCCGACCACGCGGCAAGGGCACCAGCGGTGCCAAATCCAACGGTCATGGCAAAAGCAAGCGCGGCAAGGTGGGACAGAAACTTGCCCAACAGGATTTCACCACGCCCAGCAGGGTACGATAGCAACAGCGACAGGCTACCGCGATCCCGGTCACCGGAGATTGCATCAAAAGACATCATCAAGGCCAGCAATGGCGCAAGATAGACCGACAGGGTGGTCATCGAGGCCACGGAAACGGTGAGCATATCCACACCCAGAGTACCGGTGGGGGCACTGCCTGCAAAGGTCAGCGCCAGCGCAAACAGCACCATGATCAGGGTGGCCATGAACAGCCAGCGGTTACGACGCAGAATCCGCAGCTCGGATCCGGCTATGGCAAGGGCGCGCGGGGTCATTGGCGGTTCTCCTTGGCAAAATGGCGATACAGATCTTCCAGTCGCGGTGGGGTCATGCTGATATCAACCACAACGTCCCCTAGCGCCGCGATCCGGCGCAGCTCGTTCATCTTTTGATCGGCGCTGCAACATAGTTCAACCGAGGCACCGTTGACGCGGGTGCCGCCAACCTGTTGCGCCAGCTTGTCAATTTCTCCAGCGCGCGCAGTAATACGCAGGCGGGTGGGTAGGGCTGCCTCGGACGACAGCTCGGCCAGTGTATTGTCTGCCACCTTTACACCCTTACGCAGGATTGCAATGCGGTCGGTGCGGGCCTCAACCTCAGTCAGCGCGTGGCTGGCGATCAGCACTGCGGTGCCTTGTTCAGCCAGCTCATCAATGATGGCATATAGATCCTGACGCGAGATCGGGTCCAAGCCACTGGTCGGTTCGTCCAGCAGCGCCACCTTTGGGCGGCCCAGCAGAACCTGTGCCAATCCCAGACGCTGCCGCATGCCTTTGGAATAGGTGCCAATGCGGCGGTCCAGTGCATCTGCCAGCCCTACACGTTCCAGCAGGGCAGGGACATCAGCCGATGCGCCAGACAGGTTGGCAAACAGGCTTAGCTGCTCGCGCCCTGTCAGGGCCGGGTGAAAACTCACCGCCTCGGGTAGAAACGCGGTATCCCGGCGCGCCACTGCCGATCCCGGCTTGGCGCCATTGATGCTGATACTGCCTCCATGGATCGGGGTCAGGCCCAGGATCGATTTGATCAGGGTCGACTTGCCCGCACCATTGTGGCCCAGCAGGGCCAGACGCTCACCGGGGGCAACTGTCAGGTCAATGCCCTGCAGTACCTGTGTTTTACCGCGAAACTTATCCACGGACTTGATGATCAGGCTGTTATCCATCCTGTGCTACCTTATTGCTTGCCGCCGGTTTAACCGGGGCCATCAGCGCATGGCTGTCCATCACCCCACCCGGCAGCAGCGCCGGAAAGGCGGCCTGCGACCAGCGCACCAGCTGCACGGCGGGTGAGCCAAGCAACATCTTGGCTGCGGGTTGGGTCCACAACACGTGGTCCATGCTATCGTTGGGTCTATAGGGGGTATCAGCAATCCCGTTGCCGTCGACGTCATAGGCGGCAAAATCGCTCCAATAGTTGCCGCGGCCCGCTTCGGACCATTCCACCCATTTGGAAGAGACGTATTTGACCTGCGTCCGGTTGCCGATGAAACTGTTTTCTACCATGCGGTTGTTGCCCGATCCGGCTGTGAAATGGATGCCGATGTCACAGCCCTGGAACCAGTTGCCGCTGAAATCGTTCTTGTGTGAGTTGTACAAAAACGTGCATTTGCCTTTGGCGTCTTTGACATAGTTTCCGGTCACGACGCTTTTGTTGGCATAGTTCATCATAATCCCGTGATCGCGGTCATTTAGCGACACGTTGTCGGTGATGCGCACACGGGTGGAAAACATAACGGCATAGCCCAGATGGTTGCCGATCGAGACATTGCCGGACACTTCGGAATTGTCGGCATACATGTAATGCACAGCAAACCGCAGATCGCGGAAGGTATTGTTGCGGAACGTGTTTTTCTTGGAGCTGTTGACAAAGATGCCATCACGACCCCAACGGACCGAGTTGTCTTCGACCACAGAACCGGGCGCGTTCCAGACATAGATGCCATTGCCACGCGCGTTCATGTGGCGGTCTTGACGGCCTTCGACGGTGTTGCCAGCAACCAGTGAATCGCGCGCGCCGTGAATGTCGATGCCATACAGGTTACCGCGTAGCGTGTTGTTCAGAACTTGCGGCGCTTTCGCCGTCTTGGTCAGTTTGATCCCACTGTCGAGGGTCTCGTGATCTGATCCCGAGCCGACAACCGTAAGTCCGGAGACTGTAACACCCGGGCCGGTAACAGTAATCACGGTTCCGGTTCCGCCGCCGTCAATCACGGCGACACCGCGCCCATCCAATGTGATGGGCCGGTCCAATACAATAGTTTCGGTATAAGTTCCGGGGGCGAGGCGGAGGGTGTCTCCATCCGCCGCCTGCGCCAGTGTTGCCGCAATGGCTCCCGCCCGGTTGGGCACATCCCACTCAGCCGCCAAGGCAGGTGAGCAGATCAGTGAAACTATGGGTAGGAGCCAGCGCATTTTCTTAAGCCTCGCGAGGTTTGACCATCATCCGGCCGCGCATCTCCATGTGGAGCGCGTGGCAGAACCACTGGCAGTAGAACCAGTGTACACCGGGACGTTCAGCAATAAAGGTAACCGATGCGGTTGCCATTGGGCCGATTTCCATGGCGACACCAAAGTTGGCCATGCACAGACCGTGGGTCACGTCATCCACGTCATCCAGATTGGTGACATAGATTGTTACTTCGTCACCCTGATCGACAGTGAATTTCTCCATCGAGAACATAGGAGCCTGGCTGGTCATGTAGACGCGAACTTTGGTTGGATCATCTTTATCACGGATGATGTCCTCGGCGCCTTCTTCCAGATCGATGCCATCAGCTTCGGCCTGAATACGCGCATCTTCCCACATTGAGTCGTTACGATCCCAGACGTTGACCGGGTTCACGATGTCACGGCGAACAATAATGCTGTCGTGTGGCTCGGCAAAGGTTGGGCCATCGTGGACAACCTTCATCTTGTCACCCGAGATGTCGATCAGCTGCTCGTTCTCTGGCTTCAGCGGACCAACGTTCAGGAAGCGGTCTTTCGAGAACTTGTTCATCGAAATTAGCCACTGACCATCAGCATCGGCAGTTTCACCCATCGAGGTCGAGTTGTGACCCGGCTGATACTGCACGTCGACCTTGTCGAGGATCGGATCAACATCCGCGCCTGCAAACAGGTCGATTGCCTTCTGGATGTCCCACTTCACCACCTGGCTGTCTAGGAACAGTGTGGTGTAGGCGTTGCCTTTGTTGTCGAACGCAGTGTGAAGAGGACCAAGGCCCAGTTCTGGTTCAGCAACGATGCACGAACGCTCATCAGCATTGTCAGAGAACAGTGCGTCGACTTTTTCAACATCAATCACAGAAACGGTTGGCGACAGCTTACCGTTGATCATGATGTGTTTTTTGTCAGGTGCTGCGTTCACACCGTGCGGCGAGTTCGGGATCGGAATGTAGCGCGTGAAGTTTGAACCGGCGTTCTTACGACCATCAACAACTTTGACACCGTTCAGCTCTTCGTAGTTGCCAGCAGCAACAGCTTCTTCGATGGCTTTGATGTTGAAGACAACAACGTGGTCCATTTCGCTTTCGGTCATCTCGGCCAGGGTCATACCCATTTCTGAGTTGTACGAAGTCGAGAAGGCATATTTGCCCTGATAGTCACAGTCGGTGTTGTCGAGGTTGCCCGATACGATTACCTGCCAAGACACTTCCATCTCGTCGCCGTCGATGGCAGTAAAGATGTTCACGTACTCCGATGGCTCATCCAGGATCTTGCCATCGTTGACCAGCGGTGCTTCGTGCTCACCGTTGGCAAAGACATAACCTGTGCGTGGGTATTTCTGTGGACGCATGCCGTGGATGTCCATGGCATTGGGGATCTCGATGATCTTATCGCACTTCATCACGTCACAACGCACACGGGCTACACGGGTGTTTGCTTTGTCGTTCATAAAGATAAAGCGGCCGTCATAGACGCCATCTGTGAACGACATGTGAGGGTGGTGAAGGTCACCGTTGTCGTATGTTTCCTTGCCGTTGGCAGCCAGGAATTCTTTGGTTTCCGGCAGCAGGCCTTCGGTCAGGATCTTCTTGGATTCGTTGGTTTGACCCCAGCCAGTAGCCGAGCAGCGGTTGAACACTGGAACGCGCATAAATTCACGCATGGATGGAACACCCATGATACGCAGCTCGCCGGTCTGACCCGAGGACCAGAAACCGTAATAATCGTCCAATTCACCTGGCTCCAAAGCAGCCTTGGCTGCGGCGCTAGCCTCTTTGGCGGACATCAGGGTTGCGCCAACACCAGCTGTTGCCATGACGGCGCCAGTTGCTGTGGCACCCAAAAGGCCACGACGGGTGACGTTTAGTGTGTTGTCTTGTTCTGACATTGTGTTTCTCCTTTAGGAAACGGTGGATTTCTTGGCGTTCGGGTGGTTCGCCGGTGGCTGTCCGATGGGCATTTTCATGTCGGTGGTGCCGACTTTGGCACGGCGTTTGATCTGCTTGATCACCACCGGGCACTTGCTTTCGGACTGGTAGAGAACCTGACAGTGCAGGCAGTCGACGCACTCGTTCGGGTTGATTTCACCGGTTGGGTGAATGGCCTGAACGGGGCATTCGTTCGCGCAGGTCTGACAGGGGCTGCCGCATTCCTTGTAGCGGCGCAGCCAGTCAAACATGCGGATACGAGCGGGGATCGCCAGCGCACCACCAAGTGGGCACAGATAGCGACAGTAGAAGCGTTCGACGAACAAGCCAGCAACCAGCAGCGATACGGCAAAGATGACAAAGGGCCATTCGCGTACGAACTTCAGGATGATGGCGGTCTTGAACGGTTCCACCTCGGCATAGGTCTCAGCCAGTGTCATCGACACCATCGACAGACCAAACAGACCAAGGAAGATCATGTACTTCAGCGGCCACAGGCGTTCATGCAGGCCCCAGGGCAGGGTCCACTGCGGAACCTTCAGCGCGCGGGCAGCTTTGTTCAGCAACTCTTGCAGCGCACCAAAGGGGCACAACCAGCCACAGTAGGCACCACGACCCCAGAACAGCAGGGCAGCGGCGATGGCAAACCATTGGATGAACACCAGCGGATCCATCAGGAAGGCATCCCAGGTAAAGCCACTGCGCAGGCTACCGGCCAAGGCCATCAGGTTGACGACAGACAGCTGTGCGTTTGCGTACCAACCCAGGAAGACCAGAGTGAAGCTGAGGTAACCAATGCGGAACCAGTAGAACACACGGGCATTCGCGGTAGCCTGGAACTGGAAGAAGAAGGTTGCAGTCAGAACCAAGAGCATGACGCCCAGGATGCCAATCTCAACGGTCTTATCTTTCCAGATCCGCTGCCACAGCGCGGTCTTGGCGGCGGCCTCATCTGTGTCACTGTTGACGATGACAGGGGCCGTAACCGGCAGCAGGTACTGCTCGGGTAGTTTGTAACCCAGATCAAAGGTCAGGAATGTCTTCTCGACCGCACCAACCGCCCGTTGGGCCAGCAGTTGCAGACGGAACGGCTCAGCTGGGTCAAACTCGGCATCCGCTGGGATCTTGAAGATATCCAACTCAGCAAAGCTGGGGCTGTCAGCGGTGGCCAAATCACCCAGACGACGCTGTTGCTTGTCAAAGAAACGAACCGAGTTGTCGCCTTGGATCAGCTGGATACGGTCAAAGATACCACCGCGCACATAGCCGGACCCCTTGAAGCTATAAGTTCCACGACCCAGCACCAGAATAGCTTGCTCGCCTTCCTCCAGCCACTCTGTCAGGTTCTCATACTCGGCATCACCCAACAGGCTGCGACCAATGGATGGAACTGAGACCAGCGCCATGTGCATGTCAATGTAAGTGTCGTCCGGCTCGCCCGGCTCTGGGCGCTTGGCGGCACGTGCGTCGCCGGTGGCCGCAAATGCGGTGTTGATCTGGCCAATGTCCAATGTCAGGCGGCGCACAGATCCGTCACCGGACAGGGTAGACCAGTCATAAGTTGCATCCTGTGCCATATCGACTTCACGTCGTGGGCCATCGGCAACCTGTGGCGACAACCCGCCCAGACCAAGCAGGCGCGAGACCTTGATGCCGGCCCGCACCAGACTGTCGTCGATCACCATGATTGTGACGGTCGCACCAGAAATGATGTCCAGATCATGCGCCTCGCCACCTGTGGCAGCTTCGGCTTTCAGGTCAAGGCCAGCATAACCTTCGGTCAGGGCTATCATCTTAGAGTTTGGGATGCCGATCAGGATGATCGGTTCCGAGTGCTTGACCAGCTTCACCCCAGTCAGTACCGCATCGCTGTCAATTGCAGCGACAACATGGATGGGTTTACCGGAATAACCGGTGGTGCCAACGAAATCGGAGGTCAGGAACGCCCAGGCGACGGGTTTGCCGTCCTTCAGAACCGGGGCAACCTTGGTGTCCGGTGACACCGGGCCAAAGGCCTCGGCTCCGGGCGCTAATTCTGCGGGGGTCAGGTCTGCTAGAAAGCTGGCAAGGCTATCGGCCTTGGCGTTCGAGGCGACCATGAAAAGTGTAGTTACGAGGAGGCAGGCAAGTGTTTTTGCGAGGCTCGGGATCGCGCGTCTTAAGTCCATGACGCACCTCCTTTGTTCGGGGTTGCGGCATGGGGGCGTTGGCTGAAAAGGCCTACTGTGAACACTTGAGCCAGAGGAGGTCCACGGCTGGCAGGCCAGAATTGCGCCGGATTGGCGCCAACGGCGTCATTGCAGATGACGGTTTTGTTAGATGAATGGGATAAGTCAGCGGGAACACCGGTGCCAGATAGCAAAGCATTGGCCGAGTTAAACTCTCCGCACATTTGACAACTGTCACACATGGGGCAAGTTTCTTGGTCTTCATCTGCCAGCTGGACCTGCACCAGTGCGGGGCCCTCGGACCCGCAGATCACCATCCACTCGCCCGCGTTTGCAGGGTGAGAACCCACAGGCAACACCAATTGCAGCAGCAGCGCACAGGATGCCACCAGCGCTTTAACCCAAATTGGGAAAGCGGGGAGGAGACGCGTTGCAGTTGGGATTTGGCGAGGGGCGAGCATTAGGTAAGCCGACTTGTTAATTCGTCGCCAACCTACCCTTTAGTTTCGCCCAACATCTTTGATCTAGAACAACAAAAACGGGTAATCCGAGCCAATTTGAAGATGCATTCAAAAGTGAGATTCCGTGAAGTTAGTTCGTTGATTTGTCACATAAAAATTGCCCGCATGCCGGAGCGTGCGAGCAGTTGGGGTCTTGGGGAGTGTATTGAAAAGTCTGCTAATTCCGAGTGTCTAGCTGGCCAGTGCCATCCGTTCGTCGCGCATCAGCTGCCCGATTTTTCGACCGGTGTCGATCATACGATTCGAGAAGCCCCACTCATTGTCATACCAGGCTACAATGCGCACCAAACCATCTTCGGTTACTTTGGTTTGGGCAGCAGCGAAACACGAGGAATGCGGATCGTGGTTGAAGTCGATCGATACCATTGGGTCTTCTTCATAAGATAGAATCCCCGCCAGATCTCCCTTGGCTGCGGTGCGCAGGGCCAGATTGATACCGTCTACGGTGGCAGGGCGCTCTGGCACAAAGCTGAGATCAACGAGCGACACATTTGGAGTTGGCACCCGGATCGCAGAACCTTCAAGCCGACCTTTCAGATGCGGCAGCACCTCAGCTATGGCCTTGGCTGCGCCAGTTGAAGTGGGGATCATTGACACCGAAGCAGCCCGGGCGCGGTACAGATCTTTGTGGCTGGTGTCATGAGTTGGCTGATCACCCGTAAAGGCGTGGATGGTGGTCATATAGCCAGTTTTGATACCAAACGCAGTGTCCAAAACTTGAGCTACAGGAGCCAAGCAATTGGTGGTGCAGGAGGCATTGGAAACAATGATATCGTCGCTGGTCAGCTCTTGATGATTGACGCCAAACACAACAGTGCGGTCAACTTCTTTGCCTGGTGCCGATATGAGGACGCGCTTGGATCCGTTCTTAAGATGTTTCCCAGCAGTTTCGCGGCTTGTAAACAACCCGGTGCATTCATAGGCAATATCGACGCCCTGCCACGGCAGGTCTTCCGGATTGCGGATGGCCGACAGGCGTATGTTGTGTCGTCCAACCGTCAGCGTGTCTTCGGTCAGGGTAATCGGAGCCCGCAGACGGCCATGTACACTGTCGTATTTCAACAGGTGTACTAGGGTCTCTGGCGGTGACAGATCGTTGATCGCCACAACTTCAATGTCGCTGGTGTCATTCTCGATAAGCGCCCGCAGCACGCCTCGGCCGATGCGTCCAAAACCATTGATTGCGATTTTCAGGGTCATATGTCCAACTCCGCCAAATTTATACGAGATCGTCACCAATGTATCGTTATCGATAACGGTTGGCTATTCGTTATCGCTAACGGAGGTGGAAATCAAGTCTTGAATCAGTATCGCCCCCCCTTGCGGTGGAGGCCGCAGTAGGTGACCATGCGGCCATGACAAAAAAATTATTGTTGAAAGATGTGGCTTTGTTGGCGGGTGTCAGTGAAATGACGGCCTCGCGCGCCTTGCGCGGCGCGCCGGACGTGTCACAAAAAACACGCATAAGGGTTGAAGAAATTGCCCGCAGTCATGGCTATGTGCCCAATAGAATTGCAGGTTCTTTGTCATCGCAATCGGTCAATCTGGTGGCCGTCGTGGTCCCCTCATTGAACAGCTTTGTGTTTCCCGAGGTGCTGTCGGGAATTTCAGCCATCTTGAAAGATAGTCCGCTGAAGCCAGTGGTGGGTATTACGGGCTATGATGTGGAAGAAGAAGAAGAGGTCATACGCGAGATGCTCAGCTGGCGGCCTTCGGGGCTAGTTGTCGCCGGGTTGGAGCATAGCGAAGCGACAAGAAAGATGCTGCAACAGGCCGATATCCCGGTGGTCGAAGTCATGGATGTTGACGGTGATCCAGTGGGGCATTGTGTTGGCATTTCCCATCTTGAGGCCGGCCGAGACATGGCAGAGTTAATCCTGTCGCGCGGCTATGAACGGATCGGCTTTATCGGGACCAAGATGCCGCAGGATTTTCGCGCCAGAAAACGGTTTGACGGTTTTGTCGATGGCTTGGCGGCGCAGGGGATGAACCTACACGACCAAGAGCTTTATTCCGGGGATTCCTCGATCGAAACGGGGCGGCAGCTCACCTCCAGCATGATGCAACGCAATCCTGATCTGGAGTGTATTTACTATTCCAGCGACGTGATGTCGGTGGGTGGGTTGATGCACTGCCTGGCCGAAGGGGTGTCGGTGCCGGGGGATGTGGCCTTGGCCGGGTTCAACAATCTGCAACTGCTAAAGGGCCTGCCGCTGGACCTGGCCACCACCGATGCCTGTCGCCGCCAGATCGGTGAACGTGCGGCGCAGATTATTTTGCAGGCGCGCGCAGTCAAGGGCGATATGGATCCTGTGCTAGAGGTCTTGCGCCCGACCATCAGTCTGGGCGCGTCGCTGTAGGTTGGTTACCTTTGTCCTGCACTGCCGGGTTGCTAGGCTGTAGAATGCAAAAAGCCCCCCAGGCTAAGACCAGGGAGCTTTAGCCGTGAGTGGCTTAGGTCCTTACAGGGCTGCTTTGAACAGCTCGGTCAGGTTGGCCTCTGTCAGCTCAACCGGGTTGCCGCCGCAGGATGGGTCGATGATCGCACCTTTGACCAGCTCAGGAATGCTGGCCTCGGTGACGCCCAACTCAGACAGCTTGCGTGGAATACTCATGCTGTCGTTCAGCTCGTCCACATAGGCGCGGAACCCGTCAAAGCCACCGTCGATGCCCAGATAAGCTGCGGCTTGATCAAAGCGATCAGCAATGGCGCTGGCATTGAACTTCAGCACTTCGGGCATACAGACCGCATTGGTGGTGCCGTGGTGGGTGTTGAACACCGCGCCAATCGGGTGGCTCATGGCGTGAATAGCACCCAGACCCTTTTGGAACCCGGTAGCGCCCATGGCTGCGGCCGACATCATCTGCGCACGCGCTTCGATATCAGTGCCATCGGCATAGGCGCGGGGCAGGTAGTCCTTGACCAAGCGCATGCCTTCCAGCGCGATACCCTGCGACATCGGGTGGTAATGTGGCGACGAGAACGCCTCGACACAGTGGGCAAAGGCATCCAGACCGGTGCCCGCAGTGATGAACTTGGGCATACCCACAGTCAGTTCCGGATCACAGATCACCACGGTTGGCAGCACCTTGGGGTGAAAGATGATCTTTTTGGCATGGGTGACACTGTCGGTGATCACCGAGGCACGGCCCACTTCGGAACCGGTGCCGGCAGTGGTTGGCACAGCAATGATCGGCGCGATAGCGTCGGCATCGGCGCGGGTCCACCAGTCGCCAATGTCCTCAAAATCCCACAGCGGACGGGTCTGACCTGCCATAAAGGCAACCATTTTACCCAAATCCAGACCGGACCCACCGCCAAACGCAATCACACCGTCGTGGCCACCTTCGTTATAGGCGGCAACACCAGCCTCTAGGTTCTTCTCGTTTGGGTTGGGATCAACTTCCGAGAACATGCCGCGGCCCAGACCGGCGGCTTCCATGATGTCGAGCGTCGACTGGGTCACCGGCAGGCTTGCCAGTCCTTTGTCTGTGACCAACAGTGGCTTTTTGATGCCAGCAGTGGCACAGGCCTCGGCCAATTCCTTGATCCGGCCAGCGCCGAATTTGATTGCGGTCGGATAGGACCAGTTTCCAACAAGGCTCATCAGCTTGTCACCTTCTTTAGATGGTAGGATTTGGGGCGTGTCAGGTTGTGGAACCCGATCACCGAAAGGCCGCCACCGCGACCTGTGTCTTTGCAGCCGGTCCAGCACAGGCCCGGATCCAGATAGTCAGCCCGGTTCATGAACACGGTGCCGGTTTCGATCTGGTCGCCAACCGCCTGGGCGCGGTCCACATCTTGCGTCCACAGCGATGCGGTCAGGCCAAACTGGCTGTCGTTCATCAGTGCGATCGCTTCTTCGTCGGAGGACACCTTCATGATACCAACCACAGGGCCAAAGCTCTCGTCCTGCATGACACGCATGTCGTGGGTCACGTTGGTCAGGATCTGCGGGGTCAGATAGGCACCGCCGTCATCCTCGGCCATAGTGTCGATATGGGCCACTGCGCCTGCTTCAACAGCTTCGGCGATCTGATCGCGGACTTCCTGGGCAAAGCGCACGTTGGCCATCGGGCCAATGGTTGTGGCTTCGTCCAGCGGGCTGCCCAGCTTGTAGCCTTTGACGATGGCAATCGCCTTGGCGAGAAACGCGTCATACTGGCTTTCGTGCACATAGATGCGCTCGATCCCACAGCAGCACTGTCCCGAGTTGAACATGGCGCCATCAATCAGCGTGTCTACCGCTGCATCCAAATCGGCGTCTTCCATGACATAGCCGGGATCTTTGCCGCCCAGTTCGGTACCGACACCGGTAAAGGTGCCCGCAGCTGCACGTTCCATCGCCTTGCCGCCGCCGACCGAGCCGGTGAAGTTGACAAAGTTAAACGCCTTTTCGGCGATCAGCTCGGACGTCGTGTCGTGGTCCAGAAAGACGTTCTGGAACACATCTTCTGGGACGCCAGCGGTGTGGAAGGCTGCCGCCATGCGCTCGCCTACCAGCAGGGTCTGAGTGGCGTGCTTCAGCACAACGGTGTTGCCCGCAATCAGGGCAGGGGCCACGGTGTTGATCGCGGTCATGTAGGGGTAGTTCCACGGCGCAACCACCAATACCACACCATGTGGGATGTGTTTGATGTAACGCTTGAACGTTGCGTCTTCACCAACTTCGATATCTGCCAGCGCCTCTTCAGCAATGCTTGCCATGTGGCTGGCGCGCTCGTTAAAGCCACCAAATTCACCGCCAAAGCGTACCGGGCGACCCATCATATGGGCCAGTTCAGGCACGATTTCGTCGTTCATGGCGCCAACAGCAGCAACACCGGCCATCACCAGTTCGGTGCGTTCCGCCAGCGGGCGGGCTGCCCAGGCCGCCTGTGCCGCGCGGGCGCGATCGGTGGCAGCAAATGCCGCGTCTTGCGACAGGGTATCGCGTTCTGCATAAACCGATCTATCGATCGGCGAGATACATTTCAGTGTCTGGCCCATTGCCAAACCTCCAGCTTCAGGGGCAGCAATTGCCCTGTTTCACTCTTCAAAGTTCTTTCAAAACCACCGCCAGTCGCGCCAGTAGACGGCTGGCAGTGTGAATTCGAATTTAATCAGACCTGTTCGAAACCACGGGCGATTTCATAGTCGGTCACAACACGATCAAAGTCCTCGACCTCGACCTCAGCCGCGCGGGTGTAGTGGTCGACTACATCATCACCCAAAGCGGCGCGTAGCATCTCGGACCCCTTCAACGTGGCCGCTGCATCACGCAGGGTGCCCGGGATCATGCCGGTGTTGCCCTGATAGACGTCACCCTTGCTTGGCTCTTGCAGCTCCAGACCTTCCTCGATCCCGGCAATGCCGGCGGCCAACATGGCTGCCATCGCCAGATAAGGGTTCATGTCGGAGCCCGGAATGCGGCATTCCACACGGATCGCCTTGGAGCCAACACCGCACAGTCGATAACCAGCGGTACGGTTGTCGACTGACCAGATGATGCGGGTCGGGGCAAAGGTGCCCTTCATGAAGCGTTTGTAGCTATTGATGTAGGGCGCCATGAAGGCGGTGTAGTCGGGCGCGTATTTCAGCAGGCCCGCCATGTAGTTCTTCATCAGCGGTGACATGCCTAGCGGGTCGCTCTCATCAAAGAACGCAGGCGCGCCATCTTTCCAAAGTGACTGGTGCACGTGGCTAGACGATCCAACCTTGTCGTGGCTCCACTTGGGCAGGAAGGTCACCGCGTGGCCTTCTTGATGTGCGATCTCTTTGATCGCGTGTTTGGCGATGGTGTGGTATTCGGCCGTGCTCATCGCATTGGCATATTTGATGTTCAGCTCTTCCTGACCGGTCTCGGCTTCGCCCTTAGAGTTCTCGATCGGCAGGCCCGCATCCCACAGATGGTTGCGGATCGGGCGCATCACGTGTTCCTCGCGCGAGGTTTGCATGATGTTGTAATCTTCGTTGACGCCAGAAATCGGCTCCAGATCGCGGTAGCCAGACTTGCGGATCTCATCAAAGCTCTTCTCGAACAGGAAAAACTCCAGTTCGGTGGCGGTCATCGGCTCGTAGCCCATGGTTTGCAAACGCTGAACCTGCTTCTTCAGGATCGCACGCGGCGAGTGGGGGACTTCTTTGTGGGTGTGGTGATCCAGTACGTCACAGAGCACCATCACGGTGCCCTCTAGCCACGGTACTGGGCGCAGCGTCGCCAGATCGGGCTTCATGACGTAATCGCCATAGCCGCGTTCCCAGCTGGTGGATTCATAACCGTCAGGTGTGGCCATCTGCAGATCGGTGGCCAGTAGGTAGTTGCAGCAATGGGTTTCTTCCCATGCGCCTGCCACAAAGTGACCAGCATGGAAGCGTTTGCCCATCAGGCGGCCCTGCATGTCCACCAGGCAGACCAGAACGGTATCAACGGTGCCATCGGCGACCTGTTCTTTAAGCGTGTCGAAGGAAAGCATGAGCAACCTTTGTAATGTTAGGCCGGGCAATCAAGTTGCATCCGGAATTTGTCAATGAAAGGAGCTGGCCCGCAGGGGGCCAACTCCGATGATATGTAGTTAGTCTTAGCCGTAACGGTAAGGGCGGCCAGCCGCCTGCATGTCGGCGTTGTACTTCTTGAAGATCTCGACAACCTTGGCCTTTGTTGGGCTTTCGGCTGCGATTTCATCCCAGAATTTAACCGCTGCGTCTTCGACGGTCTTCCACTCTTCATCAGGGATCGAGGTGAGCTCCATTTTTGGACCATTGACCCGCAGCGATGCTTCGCCACCCCAGTACCACCACTGACGATAGTAGTGCGACTGGTCACAGCAAGCACGGAACAGGGTCTGCATGTCTTCTGGCAGTTCGTTCCAGCGATCCTGGTTGGCAAAGAAAGAGCCAGCCCATGCGCCCGAGATGTTGTTGGTCAGGAAATAGTTGGTCACGTCAGCCCAGCCAACGGTGTAATCTTCGGTGATACCGGACCATGCAATACCGTCCAGCTCGCCTGTTTGAACCGCAACTTCGATGTCTTCCCATGGCAGTGTCACTGGAACAACGCCGAACTGGCTCAGGAAGCGACCAGCAGTTGGGAAGGTAAAGACGCGCTTGCCCTTCAGGTCAGCCAAAGACCGGATTGGGTCTTTGGTGGCAAAGTGGCACGGATCCCATGCACCAGCCGAGATGTGCTTGACACCAACCTTGGAGTACTCTTCGTCCCAAATCTCGTTCAGGCCGTACTGGTTGAACAGCACAGGCACGTCCAGGCTGTAGCGCGAACCAAACGGGAAGTAGCCGCCAAATACGGTGACTTCGGTAGGCGACGCCATCGAGTCATCGTCGGACTGTACCGCATCAATAGTGCCGCGTTGCATGGCACGGAACAGCTCGCCAGTTGGGACCAGCTGATCAGCATAGAACAGTTCGATCTGCATGCGGTCGCCTGCGATCTTGTTGAACATGTCGATGGCTGGCTTGATCACGTGCTCACCCAGCGAAGCACCTGCATAGGTCTGCATGCGCCATTTGATAGTAGATTGTGCAATAGCAGGTGTCGCCAGTGGTGCAGCAACTGCACCGGCACCAGCTGCGGCTAAAAACTTACGTCTTGTCGTCATAGTCGTTTCTCCTTGTTAAGAATGCGGCCCCCTGGCGGGGCTCTTTTTGGGATTATTTTCCGTAAACGTAGTCAGGTAGCCATGTGGCAATCTGTGGGAACACCATCACCAGAGCCAACGCACACACCATGATCAGCGCAAAGGGGATGATCGAGATGTAGATGTCGCGCAACGAAATCTCGGGCGGGGCCATCGCCCGCATCAGGAACAGGTTGTAGCCAAATGGCGGTGTCATATAGGCGATCTGAGTGGTGATGGTGTAGAGCACGCCATACCAGATCAGATCAAAGCCCAGCTCGCCGACCAGCGGCACATAGAGCGGCGCCACGATCACCAGCATCGCGGTGTCATCCAGGAAAGTACCCATCAGCAAGAAGCTGACCTGCATCAGGATCAGGATCATCCAAGGGCTCAGACCCAACTGGCTGGTGAACAGGTCCTTGATCGCGTTTACCGCGCCAAGCCCGTCAAAAATCGCACCAAAGCCAAGGGCGGCCAGGATAATCCACATGAACATGCAGGAAATACCTAAGGTCGAGCGGACAGATGTTTCAAACACCTCTTTGTTCATCCGACCCTTGAGCACGGCAGCCACAAAGGCGGTCATCGCACCAATAGCCGAGCTTTCCACCAGCGAGGTCCAGCCGTTGACAAAGGGGACCATCATCGCGGCAAAGATCGCCAATGGCAGCACGCCCGAGAACAGTAGGCGGTGTTTCTCTTTCATGAACACGTCTGTGTAAAACATCGGGTTATGGCGCAGGGCAAAGGAGCCAACCGCAGCAGCCAGCGCAACACCAGCGGTGGTCTTGGCATCGGACAGGCCAGTCATGGCCAGCAATGGCAACAGGATCAGCGCACCCAGGACAATAAAGTTCAGACGTAGCGGATGGTCGGAAATCTGTTCAAACTCGGCCAGATCCTCGGGCTTCATGGCTGGCCCCAGATGCGGCTGAATACGGGCGCGCAGGTAGATGTAGATGATAAACATCGTTGCCATCATCAGTCCGGGCAGCACCCCAGCCAGCCACAGCTGACCCACCGGCTGCCGCGCGATCATCGCATAGAGCACCAGCACAACAGATGGCGGTACCAAAATGCCCAGGGATGATCCGGCCTGAACCACACCCGTCACCAATACCTTGTCATAACCACGTCGCAGCAGTTCGGGCAGGGCGATGGTGGCACCGATGGCCATACCGGCAACCGACAGACCGTTCATGGCAGACACCAGAACCATCAAGCCGATAGTGCCAATCGCCAGACCACCTTTGACCGGTCCCATCCAGACGTGGAACATCTTGTACAGATCATCGGCGATCTTGGATTCCGACAGCACATAGCCCATGAAAATGAACATCGGCAGCGTCAGCATCGGATACCATTTCATCAGCTTCATCGCTGCCGCAAATGGAATATCCGACCCCCCGACGCCCCACAGGGCCATACCTGCGGCGGCTCCGATAAAGCCGATGGCGCCAAACACCCGCTGGCCAGTCATCAGCATTAACATCATGCCGCTGAACATCAGGATTGCGATCAATTCATATGACATCAGAGGTCAACTCCACGAAGACGTCCGATATCCCGGAACAGTTCTGCAAGGCTTTGCATCAGCATCAGTATGACCCCGACGCAAAGCATGGATTTTACTGGCCACAGGAAGGGTCGCCAGGCGGTTGGGCTGCGCTCCATGTGTCCTATTTTCTCAGTGACACCTGACACACCGTCGGTGAATAACGTGACAAACAGGTCCCAGAAGAACGAGAACGGCTCGAGTCCGAAATAGCCCAATGAATAGGCGGTAGATCCCACCGCGCCAAAGAGCAGTACGCCAAGATAGAACATCAGGAACAACACGGTAAAGGCATCAACCCAGGCTTTGGTCTTGGTCGACCAGCCGCCATAAAACAGGTCCATCCGCACGTTTGATCCCATCTGGATCGAATAGGGGCCACCAAGGATGTAATAGGCAACCATCACAAACTGCGCAGTTTCTAGCGTCCAGATCGACGGATAGAAAAACGTCTTGGAGATTGATGACCACAGCAGTACGCCAACCAGCACAAAGATCAGATACATTGCGATCCGGCCGATAAAGCGGTTCATCGCGTCCACGCCACGGATATATCCGGTTATCACTCTAGGCATTGTCGCCCCCTTGTTGCGCCAACGTGGCAAGAGCGGGTTTAATCATGACCAGCAATTCTTCGGCCATCTTGACCTCATCTTCCGGTGTACGCAGGAGATCGTTGCGAACTTCGATCATTACATTTGCCAGACCATTGGCCAGGCCATGCAATTGCAGTGAATGCGTCACGCCATCCTGGGGACCATAGGGCTGATTGCGCTCTACCCGACGGTGTTGCAGCGAATGGGTGTTGGCCAGCATGGCGTCAGCCATCGTGCGATCATCGTCGTGAAGAATGCCGATCTCCACCGCTCGCTGCTGGCCAAAGTAGACCGGAGTAAAGCTGTGAATCGTTATCAGAACGGTCTGTATACCTGCCGCCTTGCGGCTGGTGATGACATCGCTAACGACATGGCAAAACGGTCGGTAGATTTCGTCCACCCGCAACTGACGCTCTGCGTCTGTCAGGTTCCGGTTGCCCGGAACTTCGACCAATTCTGATTTTTCGGGCATCGCCGAGACTGCCTCGGGTGGGCGATTGCAGTCGTAGACTAGGCGCGAGACCCGACCGGCCACCATCGGAGAATTTAGTGCCTCGCTTAGATGGAGTGCTATGGCTCGCGCGCCCGGATCCCAGGCCGCGTGGCTGTCCCGGTCTGCCGGCAACAATCCCAGGCCCGAATAGGCTTCGGGAATGTGATTGCTGGCATGCTCACAGAGAATCAAGGCAACGCCGGATCCCTCCGGATTGTTGATCTCCGCGACCTTCGCGCAAGCGTTGGAATCGCCCAATGACATACAGCCCTCTCCCATTTTGGAAAGATCTTTCCATGAAGGATTGAATGTGTCAATATCTTTTCAGAGACGACCACACCTGACGTAGAGGAGAATTGTTTTTGGTGTGGTAAGTGCTTAAAAGGTAGGCAATTAGAATGGGACAGCAGTTTTGACCGATCCAACCGCCACCGTCCGCGAATTGCTTCGCGAACACTATTCTTCATTGACCCAATCAGAACGTAAGTTCGCGACCTCATTGCTAGAAAACTATCCGGCTGCGGGGCTGGCATCGATTACAATTGTGGCAGCCAATGCTGAAGTGTCGACGCCAACTGTGGCCCGTATGGTGCAAAAGCTTGGCTTTAAAGGTTATCCTCAATTCCAGCAGGCCTTGCTGAAAGAGCTAGAAGCCAAGGTTTCGGGGCCGACTCAGCGGCGTGACAAATGGATCACCGAGGCCCCCGAAGGGCATCTTCTGAACAGATTTGCACAGGCCGTGACAGATAACCTTGGTCAGACATTGTTTAATATTGATCCAGAACAGTTTGACTCTGCGGTACGGAAATTGGCCAACACAGAAGGGCGGCTATATGTGGTTGGGGGGCGTATCACCCGTGCGCTGGCCGATTATGCATTTACCCACTTTCAGGCGATCCGGCAGCGGGTGACTCATATGACATCGTCCTCAGCAACCTGGCCTCATTACGTGCTGGATATGGTCGAAGGTGATACTTTGCTGATGTTCGACGTCCGGCGGTATGAAACCAACCTGCAACGGCTAGCAGAACTGGCGGCTGATCGCGGTGTGAAGATCATCCTGATTACCGATCAATGGGCCAGTCCAATTGCACCCGTGGCGCAGCATAGCTTTAATTGTTGGGTCGAAATTCCGTCAGCCTGGGATTCTAACATCTCTACCATGATGTTGCTTGAGGCGATGATTGCAGCCACCCAAGAAGAGGGCTGGAGTGAAACCCGAGATCGCTATGACCGGCTGGATGAACTGTTCGACATGACAAGACTGTTCCGCAAATTTTCCTGACGGTTTGGGATTGTAGGTTGTTTTCGTCTCAGTAAGGTTGCGCGTGACACTGGGATATTTTCAAGACCCCACGAACGGCAGCCCATCACCGGCGACAGAAAGGAGAACTCTTTCGGAATCGGTCTTTACCCTGGGCCGGGCTGGGTGGGCCAACTGCTCGTGGTGGCGGTACTCATCCGTTCGAATATATTGTGAATCGCTGTCATCAGAGAGGCACGCATCGCCTTATTGCCAAGCCTTGGTGACAACCCGCAACTGCTGTTGTGACTGGTCGCGCCAGACCATGGGATGAAAGTTCAACTGATCCTGCGTATCAACTTCTATGATGAAACGTTGATCTCATTCCTTATTTCTAACGCCATGGGTCCTGACGTCTAATAAGCTAAGACATGCACCTCAATCTGTGATTTCACTCCAAGCGGCCTGTTGTAAAGTTGCGGAGCCGAATTTTGAATTTCGGTTAGATAGGCGGGGGTCGCTGCCAGTTGATCAACGGCGACACACCGATGCTCGGGTTGAGTGCGAGCGGAGATAATGGATTTCGCTAGCAGGGCTACTCCGGTAAATCCGATGCAGTTACCAAAATCGTGTGTGTTCACCTCGATAAGCTTGGAACCGACCGCCTGCACGGATCGCATTAGCGCATGTTCTGGCTCGTGATTTGGTTGAAACTGTCGACTGTGTGGTGGCAGGCTTTCAAGCGTTTGTGTTTGTTTCGTCGAAGTGATTTCGATCTGCGCGAAATGCCTGTCAGACCAGAGCATATGGGGGCGTCAATTGTTTCCTTGAATGTCCACGCATTCGCGACATCGTTTCAAAAATAGAATTTCTATAAGATCTTCGACTTGGGGTCTGGTCTTTAAACTCTTGCGATAGAAGAGTTTTGGTGGCGGTACAGGGACTTGAACCCCGGACACGCGGATTATGATTCCGCTGCTCTAACCAACTGAGCTATACCGCCACGCCGTGTGCAGGCGATTTAGGAGGTTCACGGGGCGGGGTCAAGAGAGAAAGTACTGCAAATGGGCATTGCGGTGTGTTTTTCTGACTGGGGTGAAGTGAGGCCTGCAGCTGGCTGGAAATGATGAGCGTTTGGGCTCAGCACCGACTGTCGACAGTGTTCCGGATGAACTGGTTACACCGGGCTGGTGCGGTGATTGGCAGCATATGCCCCTGGTTGGGTTCGGTTTCGCAGTGCAGGCCATATTGTTCCATGGCGTTCCCATTTGTCTTTACGTCAAGGACCGCATCTTGGGAGCCAAACAAGATCGCGCCGGGTGTCTTTAACTCAGAGGCATAGCGGGGGGATTGTTCCCCAATACCAGCACTGGCCAGCGTGGCGTCGGATGATGCGGCTACAAAACTCTTGGGACGTAGACCAAGCGCGCCCCCCGCTTGGATCAGGAAATCCTCGGGGCAGGGGGAGGGAGCGAAAATCTGCTGCAGAACTTCAGTGGCAGTGCGTTGCGCGGCAGGGATTGCAACCGTCTGAGCAATCAGGCGGCGCATAAATGGGGAATGTATGATTAGTCCCTTAAAGCTGCCAGCATCAGCAACCGGGTGGGTCAGAGGCGCCAATAGTGCTAGCCCGCGTATTTTCTGTGGTGCGTTGAGTGCCATTGCCAGTGCAATAGCGCCACCCAGTGAATGGCCGCACAGAATTGGTTGATCTACATTACGCAGGTCCAGAAAGCTTTGGATCATCCGCGCCTGCTCAGACAGAGTAGCGAGATGATCCTGATTGCGAGTTGAATAGCCACAGCCGGGGCGGTCCAGGATGATGACCCGAAAATCAGGTGTCAGCAGCTCCGCGAGGGCATAGGTGAAATGCTGCAACTGTCCTGACAGCCCATGGATCAAGACCAGTGGCGGCGCCTCTCGCGGGCCCATTTCAACATAGTGGATTGAGCCACCGGGTACCATTTGCAACTGACCAACGGGCGGCACCAAGGTTTCAGCCCTGCGCGCCAAACGGCGGGTTTTTAGATGTGATGCCGACAAAAAAGCTGCCGGCAGTGCCAGACCGGCCAGGGCAAGAGAGTTAATAACAGTCATAGCCAGGCTCCGATTGGTGGCAGTTGGTCAAATTTCTGGGGTTTCGCACAAGTCAGCCAAAACGGGACGGGGCAGTTGGTCGAGCAAGGAAAACACCCTTCTTTGGCAAGCCTCACCAACCCAGCCTGCTGGGTGAAAACTGGCAGGCAAATCAGGGTGGCGCAGCACAACACGACGCCAGCGGTGCACGATCAGCGTACGCAACGTGGCAACCTGCGCTGAGTTCAGATCCGGCGCTGGGTCAGGGATCGCGTTGACTGCTTTTAGCAGGGCGGCACAGGAATTTGATAAATCGGCAGGAAACAGCTGAGTTTTAAACCAGTTTGGTAAAGTCAAATTATCTGCATCCAGCGCCAGAAGATCCTGAGTTTTTCCGGGTTTTGGACCAAACCCCAATGCTGTGGTGCGGTTAACTGCAATATAGCCCGGCAGCAGCAATGCCTCGTCCAACGCTGCCTGACCACAGGTCTCGGCGGCAATCAATAGATGCCAGCTTTGCGGTGCCCCCGGTTCACGAGCATAGATCCGCGGTGTAACTGCCGCGCATTGGGTGCGGCCAAACTCGGTTAGGTAATGAACCGAGGCCCGTCCAGAGCGAACGCTTTCAATCCAGCCATCTTTACGAAGCCGGTGCAGGGCAACTCTGATTGCTTCGGGTTTAATACCCAAAGGTGTAATAACACGGGTCAGTGCGCCGCCGCTGATTTGGTCTTTGGGTTGTTGCGCCATGTCGCCAAAAAGCGAGATGATAATCGACCAAACCCGCTGGTTCTGCGGGTCGTTCAATAGGTTAACACTGGTTTCAAAGCACGGGTTATCTGTATGTATCATGTAACCTATGTAGGTCTCCCCTTGGGGGGAGACCAGCCTAATTACGTTCATAGACAGTCTGTTGTTCAGCCTGTGAGGGTATGAAGTGCTCTGCGCTTAGAACGCGTTCATAGTCAGCAATTCGTATTCAGCCACTTGTTCGTCGTCCTGATTGGTCAGCGTAACATGCCAACGCACCTCGCCGTACTCCTCATTGCGGGGGGTCTTTTTCTTGACAGTCAGGCGAACTTTGATGCTATCACCCGCCGAAACTGGCTTCATGAAACGCAGGTTGTCCAACCCGGTATTCGCCAGCACCGGACCCTCATTTGGCTCAACAAACAGGCCCGCGGCAAAGGATAACAGCAAATAGCCATGTGCCACCCGGCCGGGGAAGAACGGGTTCCGCTTGGCGGCGTCATCGTCCATGTGGGCATAAAACGTGTCGCCGGTAAAATTGGCGAAGGCTTCGATGTCTTCAAGTGTGACGATACGCGAAGGGCTGTGCAGGGTTTCACCAATCGCCAGCTCGCCAAACTTGCGTGTGAACGGATGGGCTGGACCTTTGATTTCGGTGCCACCGGGAACCCACGTCTGGCCAATGGCTGACAGAATGTCGGGTGAACCCTGTATGGCGGTACGCTGCATGTAATGCATCACACCTCGTACGCCGCCCAATTCTTCGCCACCACCTGCACGACCGGGGCCACCGTGGACCATATGGGGCAGGGGAGAACCGTGGCCGGTTGATTCCTTCATCGAGTCCCGGTTGTTGAAATACAGACGCCCGTGATATGCACCCGCGCCCAATGCAACCTGACGGGCCACCTCCGGATCGTGGGTGATGACGGAGGCCACCAGCGAGCCCTGACCCTTGTTCACAAGCGCCACAGCATGATCGACATCGCGGTAGCCCATCACGGTAGAGACAGGACCAAAGGCTTCGGTATCGTGGACGCGCTGGGCATTATCAGGGTCTGCGCAATGGAACAGCATTGGCGGAACAAAGGCGCCTTTGTTGGCATCAGCTCCATCAACCGTGAAATTATCAGGGTCTCCGTAAACCCGAGTGGCTTCTTGACCGATGATCGCGGCTTTTTCCAACACGTCACGCTTTTGACTGTTGCTGACCAGAGCGCCCATCCGGGTGCTGTCCAGTCGGGGATCACCAATTGTGGTCTTTGCCAGTCGGGCTGACAGCGCTTCGATGACTGCTTCAACCTGTGCATCGGGGGCGATGATGCGGCGGACGGCAGTACATTTCTGACCCGCCTTAGTGGTCATCTCCCGACTGACTTCTTTGATAAACAAGTCAAACTCTGGCGTTCCGGGGGTGGCATCTGGGCCTAGGATAGAGCCATTCAGGCTGTCTTGTTCCGCGACAAATCGGACCGAGTTTTCAAGGATTACCGGGTTAGATCGTAGTTTCAGCGCGGTGTTGGCTGATCCGGTAAAACTGACCATATCCATCATGCCCAGATGGTCCAGCATATCGCCAAGCCCGCCTGAAACCAATTGCAGCGCGCCAGCTGGCAAAATGCCGCTGTCCAGCATCAACCGCACTGCCAGCTCAGTGACATAGCAACTGTTGGTGGCAGGCTTCACAATTGCCGGTACGCCAGCCAACAGTGTCGGTGCTAGCTTTTCCAGCATGCCCCAAACGGGGAAATTGAACGCGTTGATGTGAACGGCAACACCCTGCAGCGGTGTGCAAATATGCTGGCCTAGAAAGGTTCCGTGGCGGCTAAGCTGCTCGACGTCTCCATCCAGATAGACTTGCCCATCGGGCATTTCCCGCCGCCCTTTGGAGGCAAACACAAACATGGTGCCAATTCCGCCATCCACATCGATCATGTGATCATTTTGGGTCGCGCCAGTGTCAAAAGACGCCTCGTATAGGGTCTGTTTGTGTTGGTTCAGATGAGCGGCCAGTGCTTTGAGCATTCGGGCACGGTCATGGAATGTCAGCGCACGTAGGGCGGGGCCACCAACACTGCGGGCGTGATCGAGCATAGATTGCACATCCAGCGCGTCGTTGCCGGCGGTTGCGATGACGTCACCGGTGATGGCGCTTGCGATGTTGCGTGCCCCGGCACCGGGGGTGATCCATTGGCCCGCGGCAAAACTGGAAACCTGTTGAATGCTCATGTCGCGCTCCTTGAACGTGAGAGTTGGTAGGGTTGCAGAATATATTGACCAACCGGTCGGTTTATGCAAGAAATTTGTCAAAACGGCCATTAGGGCACTGCGCATAGATAGGGGATAGTCATATGACTGCGTCAATTCTGACAGAGGATCACGGAACCTGGGTGGAAATCACCCTTAATCGTCCGGATCGTTTGAACGCCTTTAACGATGAGATGCACTATGCCCTGCGCGCAGCACTGGAAGTTGCCCGTGATGGTGGCGCCCGCGCAGTGCTGCTGACCGGGGCAGGGCGCGGATTTTGCGCTGGGCAGGATTTGGGGGATCGTGATCCGTCAAAGTCAGATGGTCCGCCAGATTTGGGCAACACAGTTCGCACCTTTTATGCACCATTGGTGCGGTTGATCCGATCGCTGGAATTCCCGGTGATTTGTGCGGTGAATGGCGTGGCCGCTGGGGCCGGGGCCAATTTGGCTTTGGCATGTGATTTGGTGCTGGCCTGTGAGAGTGCCAAGTTCATTCAGTCGTTTTCCAAGGTTGGATTGATCCCCGACACAGGTGGCAGCTGGCATCTGCCGCATTTGCTGGGCGAGGCCCGTGCCAAAGGCTTGGCTCTGACTGGCGAGCCATTGCCCGCCCAGAAGGCCGAAGACTGGGGTTTGATCTGGAAGGCCTATCCTGACGTTGATTTGATGGCTCAGGCGCGAGCCTTGGCTGGAAAGCTAGCCAATGGCCCGACGTTGGGTTTGGGGCTGACTAAAATGACCATTCAGGCCTCGGCCACCAATAGCTTAAGTGATCAGCTGGAAATTGAAGCAGATGCGATGAAAACCTGTGGTGAAAGCGCAGATTATGCAGAAGGCGTTGCTTCCTTCCTGCAAAAGCGTGCACCAGAATTCAAAGGTAAATAGTAATGACACCAAAACTCAGGGCCGAAAAATCTGCAGCGGCCATGTGGGCCGACGATCACGCCTCTAAATGGGCCGGGATGGAGATCACCCATATGGATGAGGGGGTTGCCACCTTGGAACTGACTGTGGCGCAGCATCATTGCAACGGCCATGGTATATGCCACGGTGGCGTCACGTTCATGCTCGCCGATAGCGCCTTCGCCTTTGCCTGCAACAGCCGCAACCAATCCACTGTAGCACAGCACAACATGATTAGTTTTACTGCGCTGGGCCAGCTGGGTGACCGGTTGACGGCCAGCGCCAGCGAGGTCTCGCTGACTGGACGTAGTGGGATCTATGACGTGACAGTGACCAATCAGACCGGCCAGAAAATCGCAGAATTTCGGGGTTTCTCCCGGGCGATCAAGGGCCAGTTATTTGACGAATAGAATGAGGACGACGCTATGAAAGACCTGAGCCCTAAGAAATCCGATCTAGAAGCCATCGAAGTTGCCTCAATCGATGAAATTCGCTCGCTGCAGCTGGAGCGGATGAAATGGTCGTTGCGCCACGCCTATGACAACGTCCCGATGTATAAGCAACGGTTCGACGAAGCGGGCGTTCACCCCGACGACTTGCAATCTCTATCGGACCTGTCCAAGTTCCCATTCACCTACAAAAACGACCTGCGTGACAACTATCCCTTTGGCCTGTTTGCGGTGCCGCGTGAGCAGATCATGCGGCTACACGCGTCGTCGGGTACCACAGGTAAGGCAACTGTGGTGGGCTATACAGCCAATGACATCAGCAACTGGGCTGACCTGCTTGCGCGATCCCTGCGTGCCTCGGGATTGCGGCGCGGTGATATGATACACAACGCCTATGGCTATGGGCTGTTTACTGGCGGCCTGGGCGCGCATTACGGCATCGAGCGGCTTGGGGCGACAGTGGTGCCAATGGGTGGAGGCCAGACCGAGAAACAGGTCGGCCTGATCAATGACTTTAAACCTGACGGCATCATGGTCACGCCATCCTATATGCTGAATATCCTGGAGCAGTTCCACAAACAGGGGCTGGATCCACGCGACTCGTCACTGTCTGTGGGTATTTTTGGCGCGGAACCCTGGACCAATGCTATGCGGCAAGAGGTCGAAGCGGCCTTTGATATGCATGCCGTGGACATCTACGGGCTGTCTGAAATCATGGGCCCCGGAGTGGCCAATGAATGCGTCGAAACCAAAGATGGGCTGCACATCTGGGAAGATCATTTCTACCCCGAGATAATCGACCCGGTTACTGGAGAGGTAGTCGAGGACGGCGAGATGGGTGAATTGGTCTTCACCACTCTCACCAAGGAGGGCCTGCCAATGGTCCGCTACCGCACCCGTGACCTGACCCGGTTGCTGCCAGGTACAGCCCGTTCGATGCGGCGGATGGAGAAGATCACCGGGCGTAGTGATGACATGATTATCCTGCGTGGTGTGAACGTGTTCCCGACGCAGATCGAAGAGCAGGTGATGGCCACCGGTGGTCTAGCCCCCTATTTCCAGATCGAGCTGTATAAATCCGGACGTATGGATGCGATGCGTGTATTTGTTGAGGCAGAGCCAGGTGCGGCAAATGAACTGTCAAAAACCGCGGCGGCACGAATGTTGACTAAACGGATCAAGGATATAGTAGGTGTTTCGACCGAGGTGATCACAGGCGATCCCGGATCTGTTGCACGGTCGCAGGGTAAGGCCGTCCGAGTTGTTGATAACCGCCATAAAGGGTAACAAAATGGCCCGAACGATTGCTAAGGACCATGATCAGAAGCGTGAACAAATCCTGAAATCCGCAGCCAAGGTGTTTGCGGAGCAGGGATTTGACCGCGCTTCAATGACCCAGCTTGCGCGTGAATGTGGGATCTCAAAGGCCAATATCTATCACTACTACGATAGCAAAGATGCCATCCTTTTTGATATTCTCGACAGTTACCTGCGTGATCTGCGAGACCGAGTTTGCGGGCTGGATCTGCAGGGGTTAGTGCCAGATCAGCAGTTGCACCGGATTGTTTCTGGGATACTGCAGGCCTATCAGGGGGCCGATCATGAACATCAGGTGCAGATTAGCGCCATGGCGGCTCTACCAGAGGACCAACAGGCCCTGCTCAGGGGCTACCAGCGCGAATTGGTTCAGCACATGAGTGATACCCTGCGCAGAGCTGCGCCACAGGTCTTTGACCATGATGCAGCCAAGTTGCGTGCGGCGACGATGTCAGTGTTTGGTATGCTGAATTGGTACTATATGTGGAATTCAGGTGCAGGAACACAGGCGCGGGAAGACTATGCCAGTATGGTTTCTAGCTTGACGCTGAACGGGGTAAGCGGGATCTGACCACGAACAGTCACTGACGCCGGTTTCCAATGCATCACCGGCTTTCCCGTCATTTTCGGGGGGCAGGGCTCTGTTTAAGATCGATTTGTGCTCTCATGAAATGAAAGAAGCCGCCCTTGAAAAGGGCGGCTTCTAAATGTCTGCAGCTCAAGCTGCAAGAAACTGATTTACAGCAGTTTCAGCGAACCAGCAGATTCTTTGCCATCACGGCCAGTTTCCAGCTCGTAGGAAACTTTCTGGTTGTCGTTGAGGCCGTTCAGGCCCGAACGCTCAACAGCAGAAATGTGTACAAACACGTCTTTTCCGCCTGCTTCTGGCTCAATAAAGCCGAAACCTTTAGTTGCGTTAAACCATTTTACGGTGCCGTTAGCCATCCGATTTTCTCCAGTATGTCGCCCAAACAACGTGTAAGGGCTTGTTGTCGTTCAGTTATTACAATGTGGTAGGCGGAACCATACCCACAATGTCATATGTCTTGCGCAGAATCGGCGCAGTGATTTCTCGCGCCCGTTCTGCACCACGAGACAGTATGCGGTCAATCTCTGTTTGCTCATTCATCAATCTTGCCATTTCTTCCGCGATTGGAGCAAGCTTGGCAACCGCCAATTCAGCCAGCATCGGCTTGAATTCGCCAAATTGTTTGCCACCAACCTCGGACAGCACGGCGTCGACGCTTTGGTCGTTCAGTGCAGCATAGATATTGACGAGATTGCGCGCCTCGGGGCGCTCTTCCAGACCCTTGGCTTCACTTGGTAGCGCATCCGGATCAGTTTTCGCCTTGCGGATCTTTTTGGCCAATGTGTCCGCGTCATCTGTCATGTTGATACGGCTTGCATCTGATGCGTCCGATTTTGACATTTTCTTCGACCCATCCCGCAAGCTCATCACCCGTGTAGCGGCACCTTTGATCACCGGTTCGGTCATCGGGAAGAAATCAACGCCATAGTCATGGTTGAACTTGGCCGCGATGTCGCGGGTCAGCTCCAGATGTTGTTTCTGATCGTCGCCCACGGGTACGTGGGTGGCGTGGTAGACCAGAATGTCCGCGGCCATCAGCGCAGGGTAAGCAAACAGCCCCAATGAGGCGTTCTGTGAGTTCTTACCAGCCTTGTCCTTAAACTGAGTCATCCGCTGCATCCAGCCCATGCGGGCGATGCAGTTGAAGATCCACGCCAGTTGGGCGTGCTCAGGGACCTGACTCTGATTGATTAGGATCGACTGTTCTGGGTCGATGCCACTGGCGATGAACCCGGCGCACAACTCGCGGGTGGATTTCATCAGGTCCTGGGGATTTTGCCAGACGGTGATCGCATGCATGTCCACCATGCAATAAACGGTCTCGAAATCCGAGCCCTGCATATCGACAAAGCGCTTGATTGCGCCCAAGTAGTTGCCCAGGTGCAGGTTGCCGGACGGCTGAATGCCCGAGAACACACGCGGGGTAAAACTGGTTTCGCTCATCTGGCGATAACTCCCGTCTGGAATTACGATCTCAGGTGCCTTACCCATGGGATCAGCTATCGTCAACAGGCGGCACGTCCTGAGATGGTTAAAGAACAGCCACATGTGGCCAAGGAGTTATTGAAATGAGCAGCGATCCCAATCCATCACCGGTTAATACACTCCCCCCTGCCGTGGTGGCGCTGGCTTTGTTCATCATGGGGATCGAGCTGGTGTTTTCCCTCGGCGCACGTGGCATCATTGGAGGCCCCAGCGCGATAGGGTGGCGGCTAGATGCCCTGCACACCTACGGCTTTCACAGTGAGCTCTTCTGGTCGATGTGGGAAACGGATCGCTGGCCAGCTGAGCACATGATCCGATTTGTGTCCTACACCTTTGTGCATGGTGCCTTTACCCAGGCGTTGTTTGTCTGTGTGTTTGTTTTGGCCATGGGAAAAATGGTTGGTGAGGTCATGGGAAATCTCGCCATGGTCGTGATTTTTCTGCTCTCAGGTATCGGGGGGGCGCTGGGTTATGCGCTGTTGGTGAACTCATCCCAGTGGCTCTACGGTGGCTTCCCTGCGGTCTACGGGCTGATCGGAGCCTTTACGTATCTGCTTTGGCGATCTTTGGCGCTGGTTGGTGCCCAGCAAAGCCGCGCCTTTACACTGATTGCGTTTTTGATGGGGATTCAGCTGCTGTTTGGTCTGCTGTTTGGTGGCCAAAAGGACTGGGTTGCGGATTTGGCAGGGTTTGCAACTGGATTTGGGTTGTCATTTTTCCTTGCTCCGGGCGGTTGGGCCCGCATTCGAAGCAATATCCGCCGCGACTAAGATGGTGCACTCCCGCCCCCTTTGAAACTCATCGTCGATGAGCCACAAGGCGTTGGGCGTAGCGCCGCGCAGAGGCGCGGCGCTGTGGCGGTCTCTAGCTCTGTTTCTTCAATGGGCAGGTGTTGAGACCGATGATCCGGTAAAGTGGGCAAAAGCCCATCAAACCAGTGGCCAGCGGGATGATTCCGACGAGCCCCCACATGGTTTGCGGACCGATGAAAATCAATGACAGCAGTGCACATCCGAGGATGATGCGCAGGGCGCGGTCTAGGGAGCCTTCGTTGCGAGGCATGTTCTTTTCCTTTCAAACTAGCGCGTTTGAACGGACTTTAGCCCCTGAGGCTTGGGCTGTCGGTGACAGTGTCACCGTTGGTCTTGAGAAACAGCAATTAATCCGGGGCGGTCCAGGATTTGCAACCCGCCACGGTGTGTTTCAACCAGTTCCAGACGAGACAGTTCACGTAGACGACGGCTGACAAAAGCGCGTCCTGATGCCGTTTCGGCGGCTAAAGCCTCATGTGTGATTGACAGACGCCCCTGATCATCAGCCAGTCGCAGCAGCACCCGGGCCAACCGCGCATCAAACCCGGTGAGGGCGACGTCTTCGACCAGCTGCTCATAATCTCCAAAGCGGCGTGCAACCGCAGTCATGATTTCGGTGCGAAATGCGTCGTCGCGGGTCATTGCACTGCGAAAATCAGCGTGGGGCATGATTTCGCCGCTAAGCGGCGTTTCGGCAATCCCTTCTGCAGAGTAGGTTCTACCATCGGTCAAGCAGGCAAAGGTTTGCAGGCAGACGTCCCCCGGGCCAACCCGGTACAGCACCACCTCGCGCCCGTTGGCTGCGGTGAGCGAGACGCGCACCGTACCTTTGGTCAGGCGCACAAAGCCGGGGCAGTCCTGACCGGGTGTGAACAGAACGGTTCCAGCGGGGCATGTCAGCTGGGTCATGTGTGGCCGCCGCGGCGCATGGCACGTTTGAATTCACCCAGTTTGAAAGCGCCAAGAAGTTGACCCGCACCGAAGTAGCTGATTGCGCCAAGAATGATCAGGCCCAGAAGAGCCAGATACCGCCAGCTTGGCAGGGTGAAGAGCCAGCCAAATGTTGATACCAGTGCTAGCAGAATCACACCCATCACAGCAGATGCAGCTACGATGCGCCAGATACGACGGTGAAAACGGGTGTCAAAGCGGGCGACCTCCCCCATGCCCCGCGCTCCGAACATCAGTAGGGCCACCATCACCCAGCCTGCGGCCGAGGCTGCGACAGCAGGGGCTATCCAGCCGACCACTGGTTTCAGGCCAAAGGCCAGTGCTGCGTTCACCACCATCGCTACCAGTGCAAAGCGGAACGGTGATTTGGTGTCTTCGCGGGCGAAATACAGTGGTTGCAGCAGCTTGTGCAGCACAAATGAGGGCAAGCCCACGCCGTAGACAGCAACCGCGAGGGCAATGGCGGTGACATCTTCAGGGCCTGTTGCTCCGCGTTCATACAGCACCGACACCAGCGGTATCGGCATCACCAGAAAGGCAACAGTTGAGGGGATCGTCAGCATAAGCGAGAACTCTCCAGCGCGGGAAAAAGCATCCCGTGCACCGGTATCGTCCCCAGCGCGCAACCGGCGTGACAGGTCAGGCAGCAATACGATGCCGACGGCAATTCCTACGACGCCCAATGGCAGTTGATACAACCGGTCGGCCACAAACAGCCAGCTTACAGCGTTTTCAATATCCGAAGCCACCAGTTGACCCACCACCAGATTGATCTGTGTCACCCCCATAGCCAATGCTGCCGGAACCGCGACCCGTACCAGATTGCGCATTTCTTGGGTTAGGCGGGGTCTTCCAATGCGCAGACGAATGCCTGCACGTTCGGCTGCCCCCCATACCAGAGCCAGCTGCGCCACGCCTGCCACGGGTATGGTCCAGACCAGCCATATGATTACCTCGCCGCCAAGCACAGCCCCAGCCACCATTGCCGAACAGGCAAAGATGTTCAGCAGCACTGGGGCCGCAGCCGCCGCGGCAAACCGGCCAGTGGCGTTCAGGACGCCGGAAAACAGCGCAGCTAAAGACATGAGCAGAATGTAGGGGAACATGATATAGCCAAAACCAACGGTCATGTCGAAGCGCATGTCGCCAGAAAAGCCGCTGGCTGTTGCCCAGACCAATGCTGGCATGAACACCATGCCGAGCCCAACAAGCACCAAAACGGCTGTCAGAAGTAAATTGAGGGCCGATTGGGCAAAACCCTGTGCATCGTCGCCGGCCTCAAATTTTTTGGCAAACATTGGGACAAAAGCGGCGTTAAACGCGCCCTCGGCAAAGAAGCGACGAAACATGTTGGGCAGACGGAAAGCTGCGACAAAGGCATCCATCACCGGGCCTGGCCCGACATAGGCGGTCAGTAGGATCTCACGTGCAAAGCCAAGAATACGGCTGGCGAGGGTCCAGAACCCAACGGTCAGGAACCCGGATAACAATTTGATTGGCTTCATGTCCGTGCCCGCTTTGCGCCTTCGGCGATTGCTGTGCGCAACTTGTTTTCAAGAAACCGTTGCTTTGAGGCCGCGTAGTATTTCAGTCCAAACATATCTTTGACGTAAAACGTATCGACCACCTGTTCGCCATATGTCGCGATGACGGCATTGGCGACATAGACATTTGCAGCCGTCAGGGTGCGGGCCAGATCATAAAGCAAACCAGGGCGGTCGCGCGTGTCGACTTCGATGATGGTGTAAATCTCGGATCCGTCATTATCAAAGGTGATATGGGTTGGCACGTTAAAGGCGCGCTCGCGTTTCTTGATTTTATCACGCGCCTTAAATGCATCACGGGCGACGACTTCCCCTTTTAGGGTTCTGCGGATCATCTGGCGAAGGCGGGGCAGGCGCGACGCCTCAAACGGGTGACCTTCGGCATCCTGGATCCAGAAGGCATCGGTGACGTAGCCGTCTTTGGTGGTATAACTGCGCGCGTCAACGACGTTGGCCCCAACCAGTGCCAATGCGCCGGCCACACGGGCAAAAATTCCGGGGTGGTCTGGCATCACAAAACAAGCCCGCGTGGCATCACGGTCGTCATCAGGAAACAACCGGATAACGATGTTCCCCGGGTCCTCGCTTTGCTCCAGTTCACGCAGCATTTCGGCAAAATCCACATGGCCAGTGATATGCAATCCCTGCCAGTACGGATCATAATGACGTGCTGTTTCTTTCTTGAGCACAGCTTTGGGCCAATCCGGAAGAGCTGCCCGCAGTGCTTTTTTGGCGCTGGTACCGCGCAGTTCGCGGTTCAGCGCCTCCATGCCGTTCTCCAGCGCTTCGCGGGTCTGCTTATACAGCGCCCGCAATAGTGCCGCTTTCCAGTTGTTCCACGTGTTTGGTCCAACGCCACGAATGTCACAAACGGTCAGCACGGTTAGCAGGTCCAGCCGTTTCACTGTTTTCACAGCCTTGGCAAAATCCCGTACGGTGCGAGGATCGGCGATGTCACGTTTCTGCGCCATATCCGACATAAGCAAGTGATAGCGCACCAGCCATTCCACGGTTTCACTGTCGGCTTTGTTCAGTCCAAGCCGCGGCGCCACCTTACGCGCGATCTGCGCCCCCAAAATTGAGTGATCAACAGGCTGGCCCTTGCCGATGTCGTGCAACAGCATTGCCACCATCAGGACCTTGCGGTTCAGCCCTTTGCGCATGATTTTTGAGCTGAGAGGTAATTCTTCTTCCAGTTCTTCCCGCTCAATTGCAGCAAAATTCACGATGACCTGAATCGTATGTTCGTCCACAGTATAGGAATGATACATGTTGAACTGCATCATCGCGACAATGGGGGCAAATTCGGGCAAGAACGCTGACAGCACGCCCAGTTCGTTCATGCGCCGCAAGGCGCGTTCGGGATTACCGTGTTTCAGCAGGAGGTCTAGAAAAATCCGGCGCGCTTCGGGAGTCTTGCGGAAATCATCATCGATCAAGTCCAAATTGGCCGTGACCAACCGCATCGCGTCGGGGTGGATCAACATTCCCGTGCGCAGGCCTTCCTCGAAGAGCCGCAACAGGTTCAATTTGTCGTTCAAAAAAGTCTCAGGCTCAACGACGTCCAGACGGTTATTCACCACCGTGTAACCCGGTTTGGTCTTGGGGCGACGACGAAACAGCCGCTCCAGCAAGGGTTCACCTTTCTGGTGGCTGGCCTCAAGTTTGGTCAGAAAAATCCGGGTCAGATCCCCCACCGTGGTGGCATGGCGGAAATAATCCTGCATGAAAATTTCGACAGCGCGACGGCCAGCCACATCCTGGTAGCCCATACGTTCGGCGACCTCGACCTGCATGTCGAACGACAAAACTTCAGAGGCGCGCTTGGTCAGTAAATGCAGGTGGGATCGCGCCGCCCAGAGGAAGTTTTCGGCCTTGGCAAACAGATCGAACTCTTCCGATTCAAACAGGCCCAGTGGCACCAGTTCGGCGGTGTCTTGCACCTGGTACAGATATTTGGCGATCCAATACATCGATTGCAGATCCCGCAATCCGCCTTTGCCCTCTTTCACATTGGGCTCGACCATATAGCGTTGGCCCTGCTTGATATGGCGCGCTTCGCGTTCAGACAACTTGGCCTCGATGAACTCGTGAGCGGTTCCCTGAAACAGATCACGCGTCAACCGTTGGTCCAGCTCGTCGGCCAGGTCCTGATCACCTGCTAGAAACCGGTGCTCCAGCATCGCGGTTCGGATGGTGAAATCTTCGCGCCCTAATCTTAGACAATCATGGATGGTGCGACTGGCGTGGCCAACCTTCAGCTTCAGATCCCACAGAATGTAGAGCATCGATTCTATGACGCTCTCGGCCCAGGCTGTGATCTTGTAGGGGGTTAAGAACAACAGATCGACATCCGAAGCTGGTGCCATTTCACCACGACCGTAGCCGCCGACCGAGATAACAGCGATACGTTCACTGCTGGTTGGCGTCGCGGCAGGATGCATAATTTCAATAGCTGCGTACAAGGCCGAAGTGACCAGCCCGTCAGTGAGAAACGTATAAGATCGGGTCATGGGGCGGGCATCAAAGGGCGCTTTTGCGAACTGCTCGGCGATCAACGCCCGCCCGGCCTTGTTGGCGTCCCGCAAAAGCTGGACAACTTCGCCACGCAAGGTGGCGTTGTCTTTGCTGGTGGCCAAATCATCGATCTGTGATCGAATTTTTTCGCTGTCGAAAATCGCAGATGGATCACAGACCAGTGGGCCCAGGGCCAATGGAAAACGGGTAATGGCCCTGGCCGCCGGATCAGAATCCGGCGCCGGTAAAGCTGCTTGGGGCTGGGTCAATGACAACGACCTTCTGTTCTTGGATTGTTGCGATGGCAAGGCCACGGTCGTTAGTGCCGTCAGGACGCAGGCGGAAGATGCCGCTGACTCCTTGGAAACCAGATCCCTGTGTAAGGGCGGCTCCGGTCAGAGCGTCCGATTTGCCTGCACTAACCAGCGCGCCGATGGCAGCAATACCGTCATAAGCCAGCCCGCCAATAGAGTGGGGGGCGCCGCCGTAGGTGGCACTATAGCGGTCGCGAAACTGTGTGGATTTTGTTGGGTCTGGCAACGCAAACCAGCCACCTTGGACCCCGGGTAACGCCAATGTCTGTGCCGGGATGTCCCAGCGTGTCAGGCCAATGTACTGAGTGGTCGCAGGATCGAGGCCAGCTTCTGGCAGCAACTGAGTGAGCAATGGGAGCGCCCCGGCGGTGGTGGCCGTCATAAAGATTGATGTCGCGCCTTTGCTTGCCGCAGAGTCGCGAATTGTTTGAACCGAGTTGATTACGCTCTGTTGAGACAATTCATAGCTGACGTTACCAACAACATTCGCACCGGTCGCTGCGGCAGCATTTTGGATTGACGCACGCCCGGCTTGGCCGGCAGCATCGTCACCACTGACCACCAACATATTTCCTTTGCCCTGGCGGGCGGCATAGCTGGTCAGGCGACGGGCGGTATTATCAAATGTTGCGCCCAAGATGAAGACATTGCCACCGGCAATGGCGGAATTGTTGGAAAAAGCCAGCACGTTTACATTACGTTTGGCTGCCGCCACTCCAGCAGCATTTGCGGCCTCTGCATAGACTGGCCCCAAAATGATGCGCGCGCCGTCACTGATCGCTTGCGTCGCAGCGGCTGCAGCTGTCGCTGGATTGCCTGCAGTGTCATAGACTTTCAGGTCGATTTGAATACCCTGCAAATCGGCGATTGCCAGTCTCGCAGCATTTTCCAAACTTTGCGCCAGAACCGCATCACCCTGTTGCGCAGACCCCCGCGGGACCAATAGCGCCACTGGAACGGGCTTTGATGTGTTGATGGTTGGGCCGCCGCCGGTCCCAATCGGGTCACAGGCGCTCAGAGCAATTGAGGAGACGGCGAAGATAGCCGCGAGTGCGGCCTTGCGGGCGGGCTTGAAAACAGCAAACATAATAGACTTAAAACTCCCTGATCCGGCGGTGATACGCCGTGTTGGTGTTGGGGGGAATAATAAACGACGATATAGGCGGGTCCAGCGTTGAATCACCAGAAAGTCAGATTGTCTCCAGGGCTGCACTTTGTTGCCACTCCAATTGGGACTGCACGCGACATCACGCTTCGGGCGCTGGATGTGCTCGCCTCGGCTGAGGTTATTGCAGCAGAAGACACCCGTTCCCTGCGACGATTGATGGAAATCCACGGCGTGCCTTTGGAGGGGCGTCGGGTCATTGCCTACCACGATCACAGCGGTACGGGCGCCCGTGCAGGGCTGCTTGCGTCATTGGCTGAAGGCAAGTCAGTCGCCTATGCCTCCGAAGCAGGTATGCCGCTTATCGCGGATCCCGGGTATGATCTTAGCCGCGCCGCTGCCGAAGCGGGCCACGCGGTCACGGTGGCGCCGGGTGCGTCGGCGGGGCTTGCAGCACTGACGCTGGCCGGGCTGCCCACCGATGCCTTCTTTTTTGCCGGCTTTCTCCCAAATGCCAGCGGTGCTCGCCGAAAACGATTAGAAGAAGTCAGTCGAATCCCCGGCACTTTGATCTTTTACGAATCCCCCAAACGGGTAGCCGCCTCGCTGGCGGATATGGCTGAGGTTCTTGGCGACCGCCCAGCGGCGCTGTGTCGGGAGATAACCAAGAAATTTGAAGAAGTCCGTCGCGCTTCGCTCAGCGAACTGGCTGCACAACTGGCCGAAAATGGGGTGAAGGGCGAAATTGTTGTTCTGGTTGATCGTTCTCACACCAAAGATGTGAACCCAGAGGATCTGGAAAGCGATTTGCGTGCGGCCCTAAGGGAAAACTCCGTCAAAGATGCAGCCGATATCGTGTCGAAGCTCCACGACCTGCCGCGTCGCAAGGTTTATCAGATGGCTCTTAAGCTGCCCAAGGATGCTGAATAAGCAATGGCGGGGCCAAAGGATCCACATGATCGCGGTCAGCGGGCCTATCTGGCAGGAGCCGCTGCCGAAGACTTGGTGCTTCGTCATTATGAACAACGCGGCTATCAACTGGCCGAACGGCGCTGGCGTGGCGCTGGCGGAGAGATTGATCTTATTCTACGTCAGGGTGCAGCTCTGGTGTTTGTTGAAGTGAAGCACAGTAAAATCAAAGCCCGCGCTGCCCTGCGGATCAGTCAGGCACAGATCAACCGGATTTATGCCAGCGCGGGCCAATTTTTAGAACATGAACCAGCAGGCCAGCTGACCGAAGCGCGCTTTGATGTGGCTTTGGTTGGTGGGTCGGGTGAGATCGAAATCATTGAAAATGCTTTTGGTCAGGGTTGACCCATTGAACATAGTCCGCGGCTGCGCCATGTATTTGGCCGACAGATAAGGGATAAGCGCATGAAAATCGCCTTTCAAATGGACCCGATCGGGGACGTGGACATCAACGCCGACAGCAGCTTCCGGCTGGCCGAAGAGGCGCAGAAACGCGGTCACTCGCTATTTTTCTACGGTCCTGACCAGCTTGCCTATCAAGAAGGTCGTATAACGGCCCGCGGTCAGGACATGACCGTGCAGCGGGTTGCGGGTGATCCCGCGGTTCTGGGGCCGCTGCGCGAGGTGGATCTGGCCGACTTTGATGTGATCTGGTTGCGCCAAGATCCGCCGTTCGACATGCATTACATCACTGCGACCCATCTGCTGGACCGTCTTAAGGGGCAGGCCTTGGTGGTTAATGACCCGTTCTGGGTGCGCAACTACCCTGAAAAACTGCTGGTGCTGGATTTCCCTCAGTTGACGCCACCGACCACTATTGCCCGTGATCTGGACACCATTAAGGCGTTCAAAGCCAAGCACGGCGACGTAATTCTAAAACCATTGTATGGTAATGGTGGGGCCGGGGTGTTCCGTCTGGATGTCAATGACCGCAACCTGACATCACTGCATGAGCTGTTCACTGGATTTAGCCGAGAGCCATTGATCGTGCAGAAATTCCTGCCTGATGTGAGCAACGGTGATAAGCGTGTGATCCTTGTGGATGGTGAGCCTGTCGGCGCAATCAATCGGGTGCCAGCTGCTGGTGAAACCCGCTCCAACATGCATGTGGGTGGTCGTCCCGAGAAAGTTGGTCTAACCGATCGTGATCTTGAAATCTGCGCTGCTATTGGCCCGCTGCTCAAGGAGAGGGGGCAGGTTTTTGTTGGTATCGACGTGATTGGCGATTACCTGACCGAAATCAACGTGACCTCTCCAACAGGTATTCAAGAGCTGGAACGGTTCGATGGGGTAAACATCGCCGAGAAGATCTGGCAGGCTATTGAAGCCAAGTTGTAAAGGCTAGTCGTCCAATCAGTTTCTTTTGCCCGGCTGAAAACGCCGGGCAGAATTTTGTTCATGCCGCTCCCGCCAATCTGAAACTCAGAGCCTCGGCCACATCGCTACGGCGAATGTCAGGGGCCGCGTCCAGATCAGCAATGGTGCGGGCCACGCGCAGTACCCGGTGATATCCACGCGCGGTCAGGCCAAATCTTTCTGCTGCGCGCATCAGCAACTCCCGGCTGTCGCTGTCGGGGCGTGCAACCTGTTCCAAGATCTCGCCTTCTGTATCGGCGTTCTGAAGTAAAGTGGGATAGTCTGCATACCGATCCTTTTGCAGTGCGCGCGCATCAGCAACACGCGTTCCAATGTCGGTCGTGCCTTCGCCATTTGCAGGCAGGTCCAAATCGCTGAAGGCAACTGGAGGCACCTCAACGCGAAGATCAAACCGGTCCATCAGCGGCCCGGATATTCGCCCAATGTAGTCCTCGCCGCAAATGGGCGCGCGGGAACAGGCGCGTGCTGGGTCTGTGAGATAGCCGCATTTGCAGGGATTGGCCGCGGCCACCAACATGAACCGGCTGGGATATTTTACATGAGCATTGGCACGAGCAATCATCACCTCGCCGCTCTCGATTGGCTGGCGCAGGGTTTCCAGGACCATCCGGTTGAACTCTGGGAATTCATCCAGAAATAGAACGCCGTTGTGGGCCAAACTAATTTCACCCGGCTTAGCCCGTCGCCCACCACCCACAATCGCCGCCATTGATGCGGTGTGATGCGGCTCGCGAAAGGGGCGGGTGCGGTTGATGCCTCCTTCTTCGATCAGCCCGCACAACGACTGGATCATCGACGTTTGCAGGGCTTCATCTGGTGTCAGTGGAGGCAATATACCGGGGAGCCGCGCGGCGAGCATGGATTTTCCAGAGCCGGGTGTGCCGACCATTAGGATGTGGTGGCGACCTGCCGCGGCAATTTCCAAAGCGCGCTTGGCACGCTCCTGTCCTTTGACATCGCGTAGGTCTTTGACGTGCACCGGGCTGGTGATCTCGCCCGGCTGGGCCGGGGGGATGGGCACTTGCCCGGTGTAATGGCGCACAACATCGGCCAGGCTTGCGGCCCCTATCACTGTTGCCGCCTCCACCCATGCAGCTTCTGCGCCTGAGGCTTGCGGGCAAAGCAGCGTGCGTTGTTCGGCGGCGGCCGTCATTGCCGCTGGCAGGGCACCGACAACGGGCACAAGAGTGCCATCAAGCGATAACTCGCCCAATGCGATGGTTTCGGCCACGGTGTCGGCCGGTATGATTTCGATTGCCGCCAGCAATGCCAGCGCAATCGGAAGGTCAAAATGACTACCTTCCTTTGGCAGATCCGCAGGTGACAGGTTGATGGTGATACGTTTGGATGGCAGGGCGATTGCCATCGTTGAAAGGGCCGAGCGCACCCGATCACGCGCTTCGGACACCGCCTTATCAGGTAGCCCGACCACCGAAAACGCAGGTAAGCCGGGGGCTACAGCGCATTGAACTTCCACTGGGCGGGCCTCAACCCCTTGAAAGGCAACCGTATAGGCACGCGCGACCATCTCTCCCTGCTCCTATAGGTTCAGGAAGAGATGATTGGAAATCATGGTTTCCAATTGGTTAATGCGCCCGTCAATTCAGGATGAAATAGCCCGTCCGTAGTCTTATCCGGGCAGAGCCCACGCCCGTCTGGGCAAATCAAGAGCATAGGGTTCAGGGTCATATTTGACATCCTGTGCCAATTCCTGCCAACGCAGAACTGCCGGGTCCGACAGCAATGCCGTACAATAGGCCAATGATGCTTCCGATACGGGTAGATCATAGCCAACAATGCGTGCGGCAACTGGCGTGTAAAACACATCTGCCAGTGAGTACTGCCCGAACAACCCGCCAGACTTGCTGCCTGACAGACTGCGAGCGTGGGCCCAGAGGGTTTCAATCCGTTCTAGGTCAGCTTTGACCGCATCAGAAACGGAGAACCCCTGCCAAATATGGCTGAATTGCATGGCGCATTCGCCGCGCAACCCGCCAAAACCACTGGCCATTTCAGCACAAAGCCAACGTGCGGTTGCGCGCAGTGCTGGATCGGCAGGCCACAATCCGGCCTCCGGGTGTCGCTCCGCTAGAGTTTCAGCCATTGCCAGGCTTTCTCCGACAACTGTGCCTTCAGGGGTGCGCAGGCTTGGAACCAGCCGGGCAGGGGCGAGGTGCGCCATGTCCTGGGCCATTGTGCCGGAATAAAGCCCAATCATATGGGTGCGATGCGGCAGCGCGAATTTTTCAAGCATAAGCCAGCCACGTAAGGACCAGCTGGAATACATCCGGTCGCCAATATAAAGATCATAAGTCATGGCATCATACTAACAACAAATACTCATTCCAAAATCGAATATTTGTTGCGCTGTTCATCACGGAATTTGATTTACCTGACGGATTTTCCATCCTGTAGGCCCATGTACAATCTCGCTGACCGACAGGTTATCAATCTTGTGGCCAAGAGCTTGCTCTGGTGTCGAGGAAAGTCCACGTTGAACTTGGGTGAGTATGACCCCGATATGGGCTACGGCAATCACATGGCGTCCAGGATGGGCTGCGGTGATGGTGTCGACAACGCGTGAAACCCTTAAAGCAGCTGCATTCCAGCTCTCCCCATTGGGCGGCGCGATGTCTCCCGGAGTTTCCCAATAGGCCCGGCTTAATTCAGGATGGGTTTTAGCAACGTCTGAAAAGTGCTTTCCGTCCCAATCTCCAAAGTTGAATTCACGTAAATCAGGGTGGTCGGGTAGCCGGGTCCGCGAACCGGCAATGGCATCAGCCGTCGCACGCGCCCGGATCAAATCTGACGAAATCAGCAATGCATCATTTGGAAGGTGGCTCGTCAGACGCTCAATTTGCGCTGTATCTGACAAATCGGCAGGCACATCGCGCCATCCAACAAAGGCTTTTTCATGGGTTGGGCCGTGGCGCACCCAGTGCCAAGTTGTTTGGTTGCTCATGGCAATTGCCCTTTAAGGACCAACGGCAATCCGGCAATAACCTGTACAACACAATTTGCCTGCGCCGCGAGTGCGATATTGAATCGCCCCTGAGCCTCACGGAATTTCCGCGAAAGGGCATTATCAGGGACTATTCCCAACCCGACCTCATTGGACACAACCACTAGGTCTGCTTTGCAGCTGGCAATTGAAGCTAGCAAATTTCGTTGTTCTGTATCTAAGTTATTTTCTGCCAACAGATGATTTGTTAGCCACATTGTGGCGCAATCGAGTAAGCAAATTTGAGAAGTATTTAATGAGTTTAATATTGGAGAAAGGTCAAAACCTTCCTCATAGGTTGTCCAGTCATTACCTCTTTGCACGACATGTTTGTCTACTTTAACGCGCATTTCATGATCAAGTATTTGTGATGTGGCCAAATATACCCGGTCTTTTCCACTAGTTAAGCAGATATGTTCGGCATATGAACTCTTTCCAGAGGCCGCTCCGCCCAGAATAAATGTGACTTGGGCCGACAATTTTATTACCCTTTTCATTACAGAAGCCGTACCGGTGGGTAACCACAGGGCCCGCTTAAAACAAGCTGAGAAAACGCAGTCCCCGTGTCGCTATTCCTGAACGGGGAGATTTGCAACAGGACGGGGCATTTGCGCCCATCCATTACAGAACTTGTTGCCGTGTGGTACTAAGCCACCAAGCCAATTGAACTGCGTACTATAATATCGGGTCCTTACTGAATTTGACGTTGCTCTAGAACGTAGACGGCAAAGCTGTTTTCGGGGGAAAGTACATGGCACGTGAAGGACAATTTAACAATCCATTGCCCAAAAAGGCGATGAAAGCTGAACTACTGGATGCAGAAACCGAATTGCGACTGGCCTATGCTTGGCGCGATGACAGGGATGAGGCAGCGCTGCACCGCTTGATAAATGCCTATCTCAGACTGGCAATATCAATGGCAGCCAAGTTTAAGCGCTACGGTGCGCCCATGAATGACCTGATTCAAGAAGCCGGACTTGGGTTGATGAAAGCTGCAGATAAATTCGATCCTGACCGTGGGGTGCGGTTTTCGACCTATGCCGTGTGGTGGATCAAAGCCTCTATCCAAGACTATGTGATGCGGAATTGGTCGATGGTACGAACCGGTTCGACCTCGTCGCAAAAATCACTGTTTTTCAATATGCGTCGAGTTCAGGCTCAGTTAGAGCGTGCAGCGACGGCGCGGGGCAACAAGTTGGACCGCCATCAATTACACCAAAAAATTGCCAGTGAAATCGGTGTTCCAATCCGTGACGTCGAAATGATGGAGGGACGGCTGTCCGGATCAGATTTCTCGCTGAACGCGGTACAGTCAGCGGATGAAGATGGCCGTGAATGGATTGATGCGCTTGAAGACGACTGTGATCAGGCCCAGGAACTGGTGCAGAAACGTCATGATCGTCGGCAATTACGCGTCTGGCTCGTGACGGCAATGCAGGCATTGAACGGCCGCGAACGCTTCATAGTGAAAGAACGCAAATTGCGAGATCGCCCGCGCACCTTGGAAAGCCTTGGTACCGAATTGGGATTATCTAAGGAACGTGTACGCCAATTGGAGGCCGCAGCCTTTTTGAAGATGCGGAAAAACCTTGAAACCCAATCGCGAGAGGTGCATAGCCTGCTTGCATGAAAAACCTTATTGATTTTGTAAGAAAAGGCGCCTCTCTCTTGGGGGGCGCCTTTATCATTGCTGGTTCTGGCCATGCTTTGGCTGAACCAACGGCTGGTGAAATCCATCTGCTGGCTGCCGCTGACGTGGTGATTTTGGGCGAGGTGCATGACAATGCTGCTCATCACCAAATACAGGCTGACATCTTGAACGCGCTATCCCCTAAGGCTGTGGTTTGGGAGATGATCACACAAACCCAGGCCGCCGCGCTTTCGGGGATCGACTTAAAAGACGCAACGCGTGTTTCCGCGCAGCTGGATTGGGGCAACTCTGGCTGGCCCGAATTTGAACTTTATGCGCCGGTTTTTGCGGCCGCAACTGGGGCCCAGCAGTTTGGCGGTCTGGTGCCGCGGGCTCAGGCAGGCGAGGTGATGGAACGCGGCGCAGCAAGCTTCTTTGGTGATGACGCAGCTTTGTTTGGGTTGGATCAGCGATTATCGGAAGCAGAGCAACAGGCCCGCGAAGCTGACCAGCTGAGCAATCATTGTAACGCTTTACCCGCAGAGATGTTGCCTAGGATGGTTGAATTCCAAAGGTTGCGGGATGCGGCACTGGCAAAGGCAACATTGCATGCGCTGAAGGCAACCGGGGGGCCTGTTGTAGTGATCACCGGCAATGGCCATGCGCGTAAAGATCGCGGAATACCGGTTTACCTTACGCAGGCGCGTCCAGATCTGAGTGTTGTTACGGTTGGACAATCCGAGAATGGACAGGTGGCAGGCGCATTTGATCTGGTTCTGGATTCTGATCCGGTGGAGCGACCTGACCCCTGTTTGGCGTTTCAGTAGGGCGGTGGTTCTCACGCGGGATTGCTGGAAAATCGTTTCACACTTGCGTAGCAAGGCAGTACTGTCTCCGAAGGTGCTGCGTAAGGACGGGTAAATGCTGGCTGACAAACGTATTCTTCTGATTATTGGTGGTGGTATCGCTGCCTATAAATCGCTTGAGCTCATTCGGCGATTGCAGGATCAGGGTGCTCTGGTGACTCCAGTTTTAACCCGTGCAGGCGAACAGTTTGTGACACCTTTGTCTGTATCAGCTTTGGCCGGTGCCGCCGTTCACCGTGATCTGTTTGATCTGACCACTGAGGCTGAGATGGGGCATATCCAACTCTCTCGCAGTGCGGATCTGGTTGTAGTGGCCCCGGCAACCGCAGATTTGATGGCTAAGATGGCGCAGGGGCTGGCAAATGACCTGGCCTCAACCCTCCTGCTGGCTACAGACACACCTGTAATGGTTGTCCCTGCGATGAATGTGCGCATGTGGGAACATGCTGCTACTCAACGCAATATTGAGACGCTGAAAGCTGATGGCGTCAGTTTCTGTGGTCCAAACGAGGGCAGCATGGCCTGCGGCGAATTCGGACCGGGCCGTTTGGCTGAGGTGGACGAAATCGTTACAGCGATCACTGCTAAGCTGTCAGATGGGCCTCTGCAGGGAAAACGTATTCTGGTGACGTCAGGGCCAACACATGAGCCCATCGACCCCGTCCGATACATCGCGAACCGGTCGTCAGGGGCGCAAGGGGCCGCAATGGCCCGTGCTCTGCGCGATCTGGGGGCTGAAGTGGTGTTTATCACGGGCCCTGCATCGGTGTGCCCACCTGAGGGGGTGACTGTGGTGGCTGTTGAAACCGCAGAGCAAATGTCCGAAGCGGTGGATGCCGCTTTGCCGGTGGATGCCGGGGTGTTTGCCGCTGCGGTGTCCGACTGGCGGGTGGTTAATGCATCGGACCAAAAGTTGAAGAAATCAAAAGACGGGCTGCCCGTTATGGAATTTGCGGAAAACCCTGACATCCTGAAACGGGTGTCACATATGGAAAAAGGGCGACCCTGCCTGGTGGTTGGCTTTGCTGCTGAAACCAATGATGTGATCGAATACGCCACAGCAAAACGTCTCCGTAAGGGCTGCGACTGGATTGTTGCCAATGACGTATCACCTGCTACCGGGATTATGGGTGGCAGTGAGAACGCAGTGGTTCTGATTGGTGAAAACGGCGCTGAAGAATGGCCGCGGATGGGTAAGGATCAGGTTGCACAGCAATTGGCTCAACGAATAGCGCAGGCTCTGACCTCATAACGGTACGGTCTGCGACGTGCGTAATTCTGAACATGATGAAGGGACGGCCGGTATGATCTCAATCCGGGTGACTTATGACGTGGGGGCAGACCAAACAGTGTCCCTGCCTACATACGAGACGCCAGAGGCGGCGGGTGCGGATTTACGCGCCAATCTACCGGACCGAGGCACCGTTGTGCTGCAACCGGGTGAACGCGTACTTGTGCCGACCGGGCTGCGTCTCGAAATTCCGCAGGGGTATGAGGTACAGATCCGGCCCCGCTCTGGGTTGGCGCTCAAGCATGGCATAACCCTGCCAAATGCGCCTGGTACGATCGATAGCGATTACCGCGGGCCTTTAGGGGTGATTGTGATGAATGCCGGGCAGGGGACATTCAAAATCACCCATGGTGACCGCATTGCACAGATGGTGGTGGCCCCTGTCCTGCAAGCCCGTTTTGATGTGGCCGACAGGTTGAGTGACACCACACGGGGCAGTGGTGGGTTTGGGTCGACTGGGCAGAACTGATGCTAAGAATTTTATTTCTCGCCGCCATGGTCTGGTGGGGTGGTCGGTTTCTTGGGCTGCCGCGCCAACTGCGTGCCGCGCTACTGGTGTTGCTGTTTTTGGTTGTTTTGCTCATTCAGCTGACCCTGCCTGACGGCCATAGGTTGCGTGAGGCCACTGGCGGCTCTGTGGCGCTCTGGCTGATCTTGGGGGGCTTTGGGCTCTTGGCGGCAGGCTATGGTCGGCTTATTGCTGTTCTAAAAGCGCGCGCCCAACCCAAGGAGACTACAATGTCGCAAAAAACCGGTACGTTTTCGGAGACTGAGTTAGACCGGTATGCCCGCCACATCGTCCTTCGCGAATTGGGTGGACCTGGACAGAAAAAGCTGAAGAACGCCCGGATTCTGGTGATTGGCGCTGGCGGGCTGGGCGCACCTGCTCTGCAATACCTTGCAGCAGCTGGCGTCGGCACCATTGGGGTGATCGACGACGATGAGGTGGAAAACGCGAACCTGCAACGTCAAGTGATTCATCGGGACGAAGACATTGGCTTGGCTAAAGTTTTCTCAGCGAAAAAAGCGATGGAAGCACAGAACCCATACGTGACCGTGTTGCCGTATCACCGGCGTCTCAGCTCTGAAAATGCCGAGGCGTTGTTTGCTGATTTTGATCTGATACTGGATGGAACCGACAATTTTGCCACCCGCTATCTGGTCAATCGCACAGCTGTCGCATTGGGCAAGCCGCTGATTTCTGGCGCGCTGTCACAATGGGAAGGCCAGCTAAGCTTGTTTCACCCCAGCAAAGGGGGACCATGTTACCAGTGTATTTTCCCAGAAGAACCAGCATCGGGTTTGGCGCCATCATGTTCCGAGGCAGGGGTTGTTGGACCTTTGCCTGGCGTAGTTGGGGCGATGATGGCACTGGAAGCCATCAAACAGATCACCGGCGCAGGCGAAGTCTTGCGCGGCGCGATGTTGATTTACGACGGTCTTTACAGTGAGACGCGACGTATTCAGCTGAAATCAACTCCAGATTGCCCGGTTTGTGCGTCTAAGAGCGACTGACGGCTTGCGCAATAACTCTGCGCACGGCACATCTGTTGCAAACAAAATTCAAGAGAGGGGATAACATGAAAACGATTTTTTCACTGACCGCAGCAGCGGTGTTTGGACTGGCAAGCGGTGCTCTGGCAGCAGATCTGCCAGATCTTGGCGGTGCCGAAGTGGTTGTTGCGACCGAAAACGCATATCCACCATTGCAGTTTGTTGACCCGAAATCGGGTGAGGCCATTGGCTGGGAATATGATGCCATGGCCGAAATTGCCAAGCGCATCAACATTACCGTGGTTTATGAAAACACCAGCTGGGACGCGATGATCCCTGCAGTCAGCGAAGCACAGTATGATCTGGGTATGACCGGGATCACTATTCGAGACGACCGCAAAGAAAAGGTCGATTTTTCCGACAAATACCTGACCTCGCAAATGCGCATGATTGTGGCCAGTGACGAAACCCGTTTTGACGATGCTGCCAGCTTTGCTGCCAACGATGATTTTCTGGCTGCTGCACAACCCGGCACCACACCATTCTACGTAACGGTTTATGATATCCTGGACGGTGACGAGGCCAACAACCGTATCAAACTGTTTGAAACATTTGGTGCTGCAATTCAGGCCCTGCGGGTTGGTGATGTGGATCTGGCCCTCTCTGACAGCACCGCCGCCAATGGGTATGTAACTGCGTCAGCAGGTAAGCTGAAAATCGTAGGCGAGCCATTGGGCACCGAAGATTTTGGTTTTATCTTCCCCAAAGGCAGTGAACTGGTTGCGCCGATCAATGCAGCAATTGCATCAATGGAAGCTGACGGAACACTGGAAGCACTGAACACCAAGTGGTTCCTCGAATATAAAATGGGCCAGTAAGGCGCGTCACATTTGACCTTAATACTCCCCGGTCCCTTGGGCCGGGGTTTTTCTTGAAAGACGACTATGGCGGCTCCCAAAAAAGACAAAGAAGATTTTCCCTGGTGGCTGGCTGCGGTTGTGCTGATTGGGGTTTACCTCGGCTGGCAGGTGGTTGCGGATGACCTGTATCTGCAAATCCTGACCACGCTTACAAAAGGTGTGAAAACGACGGTTTTTGTCACACTGGTTAGCTTCTTTCTGGCCTCGTTTCTTGGGTTGTTACTGGCGCTTGGGGCAGGATCAAAATGGCTGGTGGTTCGACAGGTCACCCGGTTTTATGTTGAGGTCGTGCGCGGTGTGCCGATTATTGTGCTGCTGCTTTACGTGGCCTTCGCCATGGCTCCTGCGCTGGTTGAACTGCGCAACTGGCTGGGGGATCTCGTCGGTCTAGACCCCATTCGAACTCGCAATTTTCCACTGATCTGGCGCGCGATCATTGCCCTGATGGTAGCCTATTCGGCCTTCATATCTGAAGTGTTCCGCGCTGGTTTGCAATCGGTAGAAGAGGGGCAGATCGAAGCCGCCAAAGCGCTGGGTCTGAATGGCTGGCAACGGTTCCGGTTGGTGATCTTCCCGCAAGCCATCCGCACCATAATGCCGCCACTGGGCAATGATTTTGTCGCCTTGGTCAAGGATAGCTCATTGGTGTCTGTTCTTGGCGTGCTCGACGTTACGCAGCTGGGCAAGGTGACTGCGGCGGGCAATTTTCGCTACTTTGAAACCTACAACGTGGTGGCATTGATCTACCTTACCATGACCATCGGGCTGTCTTTGGCGCTGCGCCGGTTTGAACGTCACCTGCGTGAGCGTGAGACTGCAAAATAGAAACAATTAACTGACCAGATTGTGTATCGCGTTGCCCTTCTTTGGGCAGGCGATACCTCTGTTTCCTGAGATGTGCCGTTGCGGGGCATATGGTCGATACTCTAGCGTAGCGGCAAAGGAGATATTGCCATGACCAACCCACTTTTGCCCCGCTGGGACACGCCATTTCAAATTGCGCCGTTTGATGCCATTTCAGATGATGATTTCGCCCCAGCGCTGGAACAGGCGCTGGCTACCCACAACGCTCAGATCAAGGCTATTGCCGAAAACGCGCAGGCTCCGACATTTGCCAATGTGATCGAGGCGCTGGAAACTCCGTGTCGTGAGCTGGATCAAGTGCTTTCAGTGTTCTTCACCGTCGCTGGGGCTGATAGCAATCCCGCGCGCGAAGCTTTGCAACGGGACTTCTCTCCCAAATTGGCGGCTCATTTTTCTGCGATTACGGCAAATAAGGCCCTGTTTGCCCGGGTGGCGGCCGTTTGGGACGCGCGTGAAAATCTGGATTTGAGCGATGAACAACAGCGGGTATTGATGTTGACCCATCGTGGCTTTGTCAGGGGCGGTGCCGCGCTGACTGGCGAAGCAGACGCACGGATGCAGGAAATAAAAGGCCGTCTGGCGACTCTGGGCACTGATTTCACCCAGAACCTGCTAGCAGATGAGCGTGACTGGTTCATGCCGCTGTCAGAAAACGATCTCGAAGGTCTGCCTGATTTCCTCATCGACGCCGCACGGGCCGCCGGTGCTGAAAAAGGTGAGGACGGGCCGGTGGTGACACTGTCTCGTTCGATCATCACACCGTTTTTGCAATTTTCCCCCCGGCGCGATCTTCGTGAGGCGGCATTTAATGCCTGGGCTGCGCGTGGTGCCAATGGTGGCGAAACGGACAACCGGGACATTGCCGCGGAAATATTGCAGCTAAGACAAGAGCGAGCTGGACTGTTAGGCTATGACAGCTTTGCCGACTACAGGCTGGAAACCGAAATGGCCAAAACGCCGGATGCGGTTCGCGGCCTGTTGATGGACGTTTGGGGGCCAGCCAAAACTCAGGCCGAGGCAGATGCAGAAGTGCTCACCAAAATGATGGTGGCGGATGGCATCAATGGCGACCTGCAGCCATGGGACTGGCGCTATTATGCGGATAAACGCCGCAAGGTCGAACATGATTTGGACGAGGCCGAGCTAAAGCCATATCTGCAACTGGATCGGATGATCGAGGCCTCGTTCACCTGTGCCACCCGCCTGTTTGACCTGAAGTTCAAACCGTTGAACGTGGCACTGTATCATCCCGATTGCCGCGCCTGGGAGGTAACCCGCAACGGCAAACATGTGGCGGTGTTCATAGGGGACTATTTCGCCCGTGGGTCTAAGCGGTCTGGCGCATGGTGTTCAGCGATGCGCAGTCAGGCAAAGTTTCCGGAGATACAGGCACCTGTGGTGATCAACGTCTGTAACTTTGCCAAGGGTGAGCCGGCGTTACTGTCCTGGGATGATGCGCGCACACTGTTCCATGAATTTGGTCATGCGCTGCATCAAATGCTGTCAAATGTATCCTATGAAAGCATTTCCGGTACCTCGGTTGCGCGCGATTTTGTCGAACTGCCCAGTCAGCTATATGAACACTGGTTAGAGGTGCCCGAGGTGCTGGCAGAGTTTGCCACACATGCCGATACTGGGGCAGCCATGCCGCAAGAGATGTTGGATAAAGTTCTGGGGGCGGCAAACTTCGATATGGGGTTCCAGACGGTGGAGTATGTCGCCTCTGCACTGGTTGATCTGGCCTTTCACGAGGGCGCGGCGCCAGCGGACGTTATGGCAAAGCAAGAGGCAGTGCTGTCCGAGATCGGCATGCCGCAAGCCATCTCAATGCGCCATGCCAGCCCGCATTTTGCCCATGTCTTTTCCGGTGACGGCTACAGCTCGGGCTATTACAGCTACATGTGGTCCGAAGTGATGGACGCTGATGCTTTTGCCGCCTTCGAGGAGGCAGGCGGGGCGTTTGATTCAGAACGCGCCAAAGCGCTGGAGGATAACATTCTGTCTACGGGTGGGTCCCAGGATGCGGGCGAGCTCTATGTGGCGTTTCGTGGCCGGTTGCCAGGGGTCGAGGCTCTGCTCAAAGGTCGTGGTTTAGCTGCGGAATAGACCTATCTGGTAGGTCGATATGTAAAACTATGTCGCGCCCAGTCTTTCGCAAAGACGGGCGCGACGGTCAGTGACTAGTACCCTAATTCGCGATCCACCACATGCAGAAACGGCTCGCCGGCCTCGCCACGTCGGATATTTTCCGCAATCACCTGCGCTGACGTCACAACACGGGTTTCAGCAGCGATATGCGGGGTGACGGTGACATTGGGGTGGGCCCAATAGCGGTGCTCTGCTGGCAGGGGTTCGATGCGAAACACATCCAGTGTCGCGTGGGCAATCTGACCACTGTCCAATGCCGTAAGCAGCGCGTTGTCGTCGATCAACGGCCCCCGGCCCGGATTGATGATGCGGGCACCGCGTGGCAGCTGGGCCAGTGTTTCGGCATTCAACATGTTCTCGGTGGCTGGGGTGTCCGGTAGCAGCAGTACGACAATTTCCGCACCTGCCAAAGCCCGGGTCAGACCGTCATCTCCGTGTTGGCAGGTGATACCATCAATGACCTTCGGCGAACGCGACCAACCGGTCACCGGAAACCCAAGCTGTGCAAGTGTTTCTGCGCAGGCACGACCCAATGCACCCAGCCCAAGAACGGTCACTGGTCGTTCCATCGCCCGCGGCGGCACTCTGGGTTGCCATTGGTCCTGTGTGGCTATGGAGCGATCAATATCCAGATGGTACCGCAGCACATGTCCCGCGACCCATTCCACCATTCCCGCCGTTAGTCCCGGGTCCACCATCCGACAAAGCGGCATGGTTAGGCTTGTATTTCCAACGACCTTTTCAACGCCTGCCCAAAGGCTCAAGACGGCTTTGCAGGATGTGTAGGGCGAAAAGTCTTTCAGCGGGCCATTGGGGGCATAGATCACGTAATCAACCGCGTCAGGTGCGTGATCGACACGTAGGTCCACCTCTAGCCCAGCATTAGAAAAGCCCGCTCTCATCGGCTCTGCGTAGGTCTCCCAGCGCTCTGGAGTGGCGGCGAACTGGACCTTGATCATGTGGCAAAAACTCCTGTCATATCTGCAAACCCCTTGATCTCGATCGGGTTCCCCGCTGGATCATGAAAGAACATTGTGCTCTGTTCTCCCGGTTGTCCCGCAAACCGCGTGGTGGGGGCAATGGTAAAATCTACACCCTTGCTGACTAAATGATCAGCCAGTTTCAGCCAGTCCTCTTGGGGCAGGATGACCCCAAGATGGGGCATTGGGACCATGTGATCACCCACTTTTCCGGTGTTAGCAGTCACAAACACCGGCCCAAGGTGAAGTGAAATTTGGTGTCCGAAGAAATTATAGTCGACCCAAGTGTCCGTGCATCGGCCTTCGGCGCAGCCCAGCAGCTCGCCATAGAATGCGCGAGCGCGGGTCAAATCATCGACGTGATAGGCAAGGTGGAAAATACTCATTTGATAGGTTCCTTTTGTTGCCACCCGTCTAAAGGACCTAGCGGCAGCACCCTAGCTTATTTTTCTGTCTTCAGACATAAGGAAAACTATGGATTTAAAGTTTGTCTCTAGCTTGATTGCAGTGGTTGATCTCGGCTCTCTTGCCGCCGCCGCCCGTGCCGAAGGGATCACGGCTTCGGCAGTGACACAGCGGGTGGCTGCGCTGGAAGCAGAACTGCAGGTCAGTTTGCTGCTGCGGGCAGGGCGTGTGATGCAACCAACGCCACAATGCCGCACGGTCCTTCCCCTGTTGCGCCAAATACTGGCTCTGCGAACGGATGTACGGGTTAAACTGCGGCAACGAAACATGACCGGCCCATTGCGACTGGGCGCGATTTCAACTGCACTTGCGGACTATGCTCCTGACCTTGTCCGGGTGATACGGTTGCAGGCGTCAGAGGTTGAGTTGAAGCTGGTACCGGGAACCTCACGTGAGCTATATGCTGCATTTGAGGCGGACCAGCTCGACGCTGCACTCCTTGTGCGACCTCCGTTTGATTGGCCGAAAACTCTGGTTTTTACTCCAATCGAACATCAAAAAATCCTACTGATACAGCCAGCTGGCGTGCAGGATGTTTCCGACTTGCCGTTTATTGTCTATAGCCGGGATGCTTGGGGTGGTGCGGCGTGTTGGACCGCTCTGACCAATTTGGAGCCGATGCCTAAAATCCTGGCTGAGATGGATGCGGTCGAAACAATTGCACAAATGGTTCAGGATGGTTTGGGTCAAGCGGTCCTGCCGGATTGGTCAGGCGGGGCTCACCGGATGCCAAATGTGATAACCGCGGCCCTAGATGCGCCAGCGCGCGACGTCGGCTTGTTGACCCGTACGAGAGACAAGGACCGACCAGTGTTGCAGCTGCTCATGACAACCCTGCAAAAGACTTGATCCGTCTATTCTTCATTTAGCCAAAAATATCCCGGGGGTGAATTGGCCTTCAGGCCAAGAGGGGGCTGGCCCCCTATGCCCCTTATTCTATCGTGGTCGGTGTACGTGGGCGCTTTGAACCAGGCCAAATGCACCAAGCAGCACCAACATAACCGAACCGCCGTAGGACACCATTGGCAGCGGCACCCCAACCACTGGCGCCAACCCCATCACCATTGACATGTTGACCGCGAAGAACAGGAAAAAGGTTAGCGATATGCCCATGATGACCAGTGAAGAGAACCGATCACGGGTCGCCAATGCCGCGGCAATACAGAACACCACAATCAGCATGTAGATCGCTAAAAGTGACACGCCGCCAATAAATCCAAATTCTTCGGCCAGGGTGGTGAAAATGAAATCGGTGTGTTTTTCAGGCAGGAAGTTCAACCGCGATTGGGTGCCCTGCATGAACCCGCGCCCAGACCAACCACCTGATCCCAATGCGATTTTGGATTGAGTGATATGATAGCCCGCCCCCAATGGGTCGGTCGAGGGATCCAGAAAGGTGTCGATACGCCTGTACTGATAGTCCTTCAGCAACTGCCATGAGGTCCCGCGTCCTTGAAACACCGCAGTAACCAATCCAACGCCTGCGCCAATGACCGCTGCAAAATAGGCCCAGTGTACACCGGCAAGGAACATCACACCGCCCCCTGCGGCCAGCAATAAGATCGATGTGCCCAGATCAGGCTGTTTCAAGACCATAAACGTTGGCACAAGAATCATGATTATCGGGGCCAGTACCCATATGGGCCGCGAGGTCCGTTCACGCGGTAGCCAGTCGTAATAGGCCGCCAGCAGCATAACAAGGGTGATTTTTGTGAGTTCGGAAGGCTGCAGTCGCATAAAGCCAAGGTCAATCCAGCGCTGCGCGCCCATGCCTACGCTGCCAAAAAATTCCACCGCCAGCAGTAAGGCGATTGAGCTAAGATACGCGACAACCGCCATATTTCGCCAAAACCAGATCGGAACCATGGCAATGGCGACCATAGCGACCAAGCCCATGAAAAAGCGCTTTACCTGTGGTTCGACCCAGGGGCTGAATGAACCGCCAGCCACTGAATAGAGCATCAGAAAACCGATGCTGGCGACCGAAATCAGCAGAACGATCAGCGGCCAATTTAGGAACAGTATTTTGCGTAGCCCAGATGGGGTCGTTTTTGCATTATACTCAAGATAACTCATGCCCGGTCGCTCCCATCAAGCTGCCGAACGGGACGTTCACGTTCCAATCGCTCCTGTTGCGATCTGATGCGGCTGCGGTCCTTCTTGGGATAGGCCTCCAGCGGCGGCGTGCCGCCATATAAGGCTTGCAGCATCACATCACGGGCTATTGGAGCCGCCGCTTTGGAGCCACCGCCGCCGTGCTCTACCACAACAGCGACCGCATACTTTGGCTTCTCAAAGGGCGCAAAACATACAAAGAGCGCATGATCTCGCCGTTCCCACGGAAGATCACTGTTGCGGATTACGCCTGCAGCACGTTCGGCTGCGGTGATGTTGCGCACCTGGCTGGTCCCCGATTTACCGGCCATGCGCATCGTTTCTTCGATAATGCGCGACCCATATCCGGTGCCGCGCCGCTCATTGGAAACCGAGAACATGCCACGACGCAGAGTGCGCAGGTTGTTTTCATTCACGCCAAGTGGAACTCCTGCACCATCTGGTTGTTCGATACTGTCGATCGATTTAACCAACCTTGGGGCGACGCTACGCCCAGTAGCCAAACGGGCTGTCATCACCGCCAACTGTAGCGGTGACGCCAGCATAAAGCCCTGACCAATTGAAGCGTTGGCTGTGTCACCAATCAGCCAGTCTTCACCGCGATTACGTGCTTTCCACTCTTTTGTGGGGGTCAGACCAGACGCCACTGCGGACATGGGCAGATTGTGTCGAACACCCAGGCCAAGGCGCTGGGCCATGGCAGAGATTTTGTCGATGCCAACTTTGAGGGCCAGGTCATAATAATATACATCACAGGATTGCTTCAGCGATGTGTTCAGATCCACATTCCCGTGCCCGCCGCGTTTCCAGCAGTGGAATTTGCGGCCAGCCACTTCCAGGTAACCTGGGCACCAAACGGTTTCCTCTGTCCCTATGATACCTTCTTCTAGGGCAGCCAGTGCAACGACCATCTTAAAGGTTGACCCAGGTGGATAGGTTCCCTGCACCGTTTTGTTGGCGAGTGGGCGATAGGTGTTTTCTGTCAGCTCGCGATAATCTGCGACAGAAATTCCGCGGACAAACAAATTGGGATCAAAACTGGGAGCCGAGGAAATGGCGCGCAGATCGCCGCTTTCACAATCAATGATCACTGCGCTGGCGCTTTCGTTGCCCAGTCGTGCCTGCACGTAGCCTTGCAGGTCTGCATCAACAGTCAGCTGCATATCCGCACCGGCAGCCCCATCGCGACGATCGAGTTCACGCATTACCCGGCCAGTGGCATTCACCTCAACCCGTTTTGCTCCGGCCTTGCCGCGTAGCTCGGCCTCCTGTTTCGCCTCAAATCCAACTTTGCCGATTTGAAACCTTGGAATACGCAAAATTGGTTCCGGGTCGTCGATCTGGCTCAGGTCATAATCGGAAACCGGGCCGACATAGCCTACCACATGGGCAAAGTCGCTTTGGCGTGGATAAATCCGTGCAAGCCCGACTTCGGGGGTAATGCCCGGTAGGGCAGGTGCGTTCACTGCGACCTTTGAGATATCTTGCCAGTCAATTTGATCTGCCAGGGTCACCGGCAAAAATGGCGGCGAGCGACGCATCTCTGCAATGGCGCGCTCCAGGTCCTCAGGGGCGATATCGATCAACCGTGACAGATCCGCGATCACCTTGTCCACATCTCCTGCATCTTCAGGTACGATAGTGATCCGGTACGAGGGAGAGTTCTGGGCCAGTGCAATGCCATTGCGGTCGAAGATCTGACCACGGGCAGGGGGCAGCAGGCGGATGTTTATCCGATTTTCCTCGGCCAGCAACAGGAATTGGTCTGCCTGGTCCACCTGCAGATAACGCATCCGCATCGCCAATCCACCAGCAAAAGCAAGCTGGAGTCCTCCTAAGAGCAGGGCGCGACGGCTCAATGTGCGATGGGTCGAGTCCAGCTCTTTTGGGTTGCGTCTCATAGCCTGGCTCCAAGCGTCTCGGCCTCTGATGGGGTCGGCCTGCGGACCCCAAACACGGACTGGCTGACCAGCACCACCAACGGGTAGGCGGCAATGGTCAGCAGCATTTGAATTAGGATTAATCCAAGCGGAGCTTGCTCGACCCCAAGCAGCGCAAGGATCAGTTGGTTCACAATAGTGATGCAAGTTAGAACCACAATCACCGAGAACCATTCAGCCGCAAACCCTGTGTCGCGGTGGGTTAGCGCCCGCGGCTTCAGATATTCACAGCCCAGTAAGATCAACAGCGCTAACAAGCCTGGGGGCCGTTGAAACATCAGATCAGCCAACAATAAGGTGAGCGCCAGTATCACTGTTGGTACGTAGTCCGGCCGACGCAATGACCAGGCCAGCGCCAATGCCACCAATACATCAGGCGGAGCCCAACGGCGTGGTACAGTATCCAGAGGCAGCAGATGGAAAAAGATGATGAGCAAGGCCAGCGCCGGGAACGTGATCCGCATGGCCCAAATATGCGCTGGAGAGGTGCTAGCCATTGTCCGCTCCCAGGCTTTCAGGGCGCGGGCGTGGATGTGGCGCACCAGGAAGCGGCACCACCAGGTCGCCGGGGTTTTGAATGAATTCAGTGCCATGGTGGCGCAGAACGCGTAGAAACTCCAGCCGTTCATAATCGGCAGACAGTCGCACGCGCAAACGACCAGAGGGGTCACTGGCCACTTGGCCAATCAACAGGCCGGCGGGAAATACATCGCCGTCCCCGGATGTAACGACCCGATCACCCGGGCGCAGTTTTCCAGGGTTTTCCAAAAAATCGATCACCGGTGCCGCACTATTATCCCCTGCAATCAGGGCGCTTTGCCCTGAGGGCTGGATCAGAGCGGGCACCGAGCTGGCAGCATCGGTCAACAGGATTACGCGGGCCGTGTTACGGCCGGTTCCTGAAATCCGCCCCACAAGGCCAATCCCATCCATCGTGGCCCAGCCATCTCGCACCCCGTCACGGGCACCCACATTCAGCAAGACTGATTGACGGAACGGGGAACCGCTGTCAGCCATCACCACGCCGGTGATGTAAGTTAAACGGGGGTCCAGCCGCACATGGTTGAGATCCAGCAACCGGGCATTCTCCTGTTCTAGCTGCAATGCGGCCTCTTTCCAGGCCTGCATCTGGCGCAGCTCTGACCGCAGTTCGCGGTTTTGCTCAGATAGTCGTTGGTAGGATTGAAAGTCGCGGAACAGATTGATTGCTCCGGTGACTGGCACCATCGCCCATTCCATGTTGGGCACAACTCTGTCGATGACTTGGGCGCGAAACCTTTCGACCCTTGGACTGTCGATACGCCAGACAATAAAAATAACCGCCAAGCACAGACAGACCACCCCGATCAGCAATCGCTTCAGCGGGGTCGTATAGTCTTCGCGCTGGGATCGATCTCTGGCCAAGGGTTTCCTTCCGGGGATCTAAACGGCGCCCCATCTACAGCGAAGGGTAGGAGTCTTAGCTGTCGTAATCAATTGCGTGGCGCAGCTGCTTTTCAAACTCCAGTGCCTTGCCGGTGCCCAAAGCCACACAGTTCAGGCTTTCATCGGCAATCGACACCGCCAGCCCGGTCTGTTCACGCAGGGCCAGATCCAGATCTCCCAACAGCGCACCGCCACCAGTCAGCATCACACCGCGATCCACGATATCAGCGGCCAGATCCGGTGGTGTTGCTTCCAGCGCAGTCATCACCGCTTCGCAAATCTGCTGCACGGGTTCGGCCAGTGCTTCGGCAATCTGCGCCTGACTGATTTCGATTTCTTTGGGCACGCCATTCAACAGGTCACGGCCGCGGATCTGCATGGACTGGCCACGGCCATCATCCGGCATCCGGGCGGTCCCGATAGAGGTTTTGATCCGTTCCGCAGTAGCTTCACCCACTAATAGGTTCTGCTGACGACGCAGATACGAGATGATCGCCTCGTCCATGCGGTCGCCACCAATGCGAACCGAACGCGCATAAACGATGTCGCCTAGCGACAGAACCGCAACCTCGGTTGTACCACCACCGATATCAACAACCATGTTGCCGGTTGGATCGGTGATCGGCATGCCAGCCCCAATGGCCGCAGCAATAGGTTCGGCAATCAGGCCAGCGCGACGGGCACCCGCTGACAGAACCGACTGGCGAATAGCGCGTTTTTCAACCGGGGTCGCGCCGTGTGGGACGCAGACGATAATTTTAGGTTTTGAAAAGGTTGATCGCTTGTGCACTTTGCGAATGAAGTGCTTGATCATCTCTTCGGCGGTGTCAAAGTCCGCGATCACACCTTCACGCATAGGGCGGATTGCTTCAATCGAACCCGGGGTTCGGCCCAGCATCAGTTTGGCGTCTTCGCCAACCGCCAGAACTTTTTTGACACCATCCTTGACGTGATAGGCCACCACCGAAGGCTCGGACAGGATCACACCGCGGCCTTTGACGTAGACCAGCGTATTTGCTGTGCCAAGGTCAATAGCCATGTCCGAAGTGAAAAGGCCGGACAAAAATCCAAAGATCGACATATATTAAGGATCCTGTAAGTACTGCAAAAATGGCCCGCGACTCCGCACAAGTTCCGGGCTTTTGATCTTATAGGCAGCACAGCTGCATCGTGAAAGGGCGTATTGGGTACAACTAGCGCCTTTTCGCCTGCTTTCAGGCCTACTTGGTCACATCTAGGGCGGTTTGTGACAAGTATCCGATCACAGCTCGGCGTGCACGGTCAAACAATGCATCACTGCCAGCTTCACCTGCCATTGCTGCGGCATTGATAAGCCCTTTGGTAATCGCCACGACATCTCTGGCATTTTGCAGGCCAGCGTCCGGTTGTAACCGCTGTATGGTCTCCAGCACCAGCTGTGCCATATCCTCGGCTAAGGCTGCTGACTCGGTCGCCAATTCCAGTCGCTGTTCTACATATTCCAGCTCGAAAGCCAGGGCGGGACGTATGAATTGATGCATCATGCCAGCCCGCAGCAACGCATCCAGCGCAGCTGATGGCTCGGCTGCAGATGTTTCCTGTACCGCTTGTTGCATCTGCATCAACAGCGTCCTGCGCTTATCCCGGATCAAGGTCGCCAGAATGGCCTCCTTGTTTGGAAAATATTGATACAGCGATCCAACGCTCACGCCCGCTCGATCTGCAATGGCATTGGTGGTCAGCCCGCCGCGCCCCTGTGATTCCAAAAGGCGAGCAGCGGCCTCGACAATGGCCGCTTGGGTCGCCTTGGAGCGCTCCTGCCGGGCTTGTTTTCTGGGCTTATGCATGGGTGACCGTCCTGCGGATAAACGCGAGTTGAGAAATGTGAGCAATAGTTCACATTCATGAACCAGAAGCAATAGACACAGGACGTATTGATGACGCTCACCATCTTTCTCTTTCTCCGGGCGAACCCATCATGGTTGCAACTCACACGGAAACAACGGGCGAAGATCTCCGAGGAAAGCCTGGGTGCAACGTGCTCGGGGCCGGGCATGAAGCTACGGTATTTCGATGCCGAGGCGTTCCATGCGCGGATCAGTGATATCGCAATGATCGAAGCTGAAGATCCGAAGGCTTACTACTTTGCAATCGAAGCTCTGCGTGATTCAGCGCTCCTCGCGGAAGGCTACTTTGAACTGCTTGAGATCATTCCCAGCTATGAAGACGGGTTTCGTGCCTATGAGGCCGCTCATGTGGCTTGAGGGAAAACACATCCTGCTAACTGGGGCTACGCGGGGTATCGGACGGGAACTGGCCAAACAATTGGTCGCCGCAGGCGCAACAGTTCTGGCAGTGGCACGCGATGACGAGGCACTAACCGCTTTGAAGTGGGAGCTAGGACCACAGTTACAGACCTATACCTGTGACCTGCAGAATGCGGCTGAACGAGAGCAGTTGATAAGTGAAATGATGGGAGCCCAGCCTCCCTTGGACGGGCTAATCAACAATGCAGGGATGCAGGTTGAGGCTGATTATCTGATGGGGACTCATGTGGATCTGGCCAAGGACATCAGCATGGAGGTGAACGTAAATCTAGTCGCGCCTCTGCATTTGTGCGCTGCGCTGGTGCCCTGTCTGGCAAAACGACCTGAGGGGGTCATCATCAATGTAACGTCGGCCCTTGCGCTGTCCCCAAAACAAGATGCGCCAGTCTATTGCTCCACCAAGGCGGGCTTGCGAAATTTTACAACAGGACTGCGCTACCAAACTGGTCAGCTCGCTCCAAATCTGCAGATTTCTGAGTGCATCATGCCCCTTGTCGAGACGGCTATGACCAAAGGGAGGGGCCGCGGTAAAATCAGCCCCGACAGAGCGGCACGAGACCTGTTGCAAGGGATCAAACATGGGGCGGATGAGATCTGGATCGGCAAAACCCGCCTGTTGCGCATTATTCATCGTTTACTGCCGGAATTGTCTGCCCGCATCCTGCGTGGGTGATGTTTTAGCTGCGGGCCTTTTTCCCACGCCGATAACTGCGCGGAGATTGGCCTGTGGTAGCTTCAAACGCACGGCTAAAGGCGGTGCGGCTTTTGAAGCCCACTTCGGCACTGATGCGCTTGACGGGCATATCACTCTGCGCCAGTAGGTCAGCGGCCTTTTGCATCCGCAGTTCGCGCAACAGTTCCATCGGACCACTGCCATAAGCATCGGAAAACCGTTGCGCCAGGGTGCTGCGGCTCATTCCGGCCTGCTCAGCCAGTGTTTCCAGCGAGTGATCGCCCCCGGGAGACTGCATCATGTGGGTCAGGACGGGCCATAGCCTCGGGTCACGCAGCGCCTGCATCCAGGCCAGATCGCTATCATCACGTTGCAGCTTATGTCGCATTAAGGCGATCATCGCCTGCTGGATCAATGCCCGCAGCATCGCCTTGCTGCCGAGTGCAGGGCAGGCGATTTCCTGTAAGATCTGTGTCACTGGCACCGCCAGCCCCGGATTGTCGGCCACGGTATCAATGATTGGGTCGCGGACCAGATCAATGATGTTGTTCAGGTTTTTGAGGGACAAGTTGATATGCGCACAGATTGCGACCAATCCGCCATGAAGGTCTCGGCCATCCTGCTTGTGCACCAGATGGACAAGGTTCAACCCAGCAGGACGGCATTGCGGCAAGGGGTCAATGTCTTCCCCATAGCTGTGCAACACATGCGAACGTAAGGCCGGAACCAGCACCAATGTCCCCCGCGAAACGGGTAGATTGAGTTGGCCGGGAATACGGATTTCCCCCCGACCCGACAGGATGTAATGCAGCGTTGCGGTGCTGTCCTGCCCAAGCCCCAGATCGCCTTTGCCGTTGAGTTCGCACAGGGCAAAAGGCGTTGCCTCGATCTGCATCTGATCCAGAATAAAGTCGTGTTCCATGTAATGACCCAATAGAGTTGTTGGATGAAAGGATACGATTTTCTTCGATCTGATACTCATTCCGGACCAATTGATACATTGACCATTCTATCTCTTGCTCATCAAACGATGAGGAGACACCCCATGTGCAACGATCATGACCATACACACCTAACCCGCCGTCAGGCCCTTAGTGGGGCCTTGGCCACGGGCGCGGCCGCTGCAACCGTCACCGCCGGATCCGCCGCGCAGGCGCAAGAAAGCCCCTATGCCGACCCGGCAACTCCAGCGCTGCCGCCCAGCACTATGAAACTGGACCTCAGCCGTACTGCGCTGGTGGTCACCGACCCACAGGTGGATTTCCTGCATCCCGAGGGCGTAACCTGGGGCGTGGTTGGTGAATCCGTGCAGGAACAGGGCACTGTTGAGAACATCGAACGCCTGTTCCAGGCGGCCAAGGCTGCCGACATCACCGTGGCGGTGTCACCGCATTACTACTACCCCACTGACCATGGCTGGAAGTTTGAGGGGGCGCTGGAAAAGCTGATGCACAAAATCGGTATGTTTGACCGCAAAGGCCCGTTGACAACCGAAGGGTTCGAAGGCTCTGGCGCTGACTGGATGCCACAGTATAAAAAGTACATTGAAGACGGCAAAACCATCGTTACCTCGCCGCATAAGGTATACGGCAATGACAGCAACGACCTGAGCCTGCAACTGCGCAAGCGCGGCATTGATCAGGTGATCTTGGCTGGCATGTCCGCCAACCTCTGCACCGAAAGCCACATGCGCGAGCTGATCGAGCAGGGGTTTGAAGTGGCGGTGGTACGCGACGCAACTGCAGCGGCAAAACTGCCCGAAGGTGATGGTTATCTCGCGGCCCTAACCAATTTCCGCTATATCGCCAACGCGTTGTGGACCACCAGCGATGTCGAGGCGAAATTGACCGCTGGCTAAGCCCGCAATTGGAAATACTACGGTGACCGGTTCCGGTCATCGTAGTAACCGGAAGGCTCCCGTGCCTTTGTTCTCTCATCATAGATGAGAGGCAAAGCCTTGGGCCTGGCCCCGCTGCGCGGCGCAGGGGGCTATGTCGCCTGAAAGGTCTCTGGTTGATTTGCTGTCTCTTTTCGGGAAGATTGGGCTATGGTTTTAAGGCGCTGTATTCCAAAAGATAAATTTGACTTAGCGGCGATAGAGAATGCTGCTGATGTTGGGTATCCCGCAATTATCCCACTTCTTCCCGATTTGCTCGAATGGGTCCAAGATGCCAACTGGCCAGTTGCAGAACCGACAGCTCTATTGCTGGCTAAAGCAGGACCCGAAATTGTCCCTTACATCAGAGAGATTTTAACCTCAGACGATGGTATGTGGAAATGTTGGGCGATTGACCTTGTGGTGAAAAGTTGCTCGTTCAGAACTCGATCAGAACTGCAAGCTGACCTTGTCCAGTTGGTATCGGCCCCAAGTCAAAATGATTTTGGACAGTAACGTTCCCGAGGTAGCGCAAGCGGTTTTGTTGTCTCTCAGCGACGCCGATTGAAACGCCTCCCCAACAAAACCTCCACCGCACAGCGGTGCCCAGCCCAAGTCCCTAATCTGGTTCGGCATAGCCGGGCCAGCTTAGGGCGCGGGAGTACACCTTCTGCCTTGGATCACAATCGTCGACAATGGGTCCTTTGGCTAAGCCGCTTTAGATCCTAGGCCGCGTCCTCTTCTTCCCAGGCGCGGATCCAGTGCCAGCCGCCCAATGCCTCTATCAGTGGGGCCAGTTCGGTCTCAAAGCGCTTCCACTTGCCAATACCCTTTTGATTGATGCCCTCTCGGACCTGCAGCACCGAAGCTGTCTTTAACGCATCCTCGCTGTGTTGGGGGGACAGGCACGACTGATCCCAGTCCAGCCCAAGGTGGTCGGTTATCTCTTTCATTTGCGGTTCCGGAGATTGAACCAGGGCGCGATAGGATTGTATGCGCAGCCGACTGCCAAGCTTCAGCTGGTAATCTTCCAACGACGCATAAGACGCATGGATCATATGGCCGATCCATTCCAGCTGTTTGGTGTAGGCGTGACCCGTTGCAAAGCCATTGGTGAACAGCGAAAGCCCAACATCCAATGGGTGACGCGCCATAAAAATGAACTTTGCGTCCGGTAGCATCATGCGGGCAAAACCCATTTCAAAGGCATTCTGCGGAAGTTTTTCAACGACCACCGATAGATGTTCGACGCTTTCAGGCAGGTTCTTCTTTCGAAAAGTCTGCCGCGCAGCAGCCAGCAGGCTAGGGCTGGCGTGTTGGCACCACTGCCAATGCCCAGTGCTGGGGAAATCCTGCTGCACAATCTGTTTGAGTGCCAGTTTGGTGTCAATCAAGCTGGGGCTTTCACCATTGGATGACACACGAGCATGTCTGCTCAGCATTGCCGTCAATAGGGTCGTGCCAGAGCGCGGCAGGCCAACAACAAATGCAAATCTTGGCTCAGCGCATTCACTTGCCGCTTCGGGCGTTGTTTTAGGATCAAACGCCTGACACTGGTCAGCAACCTTGGCGTCAATTTCGTTTGGCGCATACTCCCCGGGCGTGGCATCTTTGGCTTGTTGGAAGTAGCAGAAGGCCTCTTTGGTGTTTCCCGCTGAGGACTCAATCTGGCCAAGGGCGTTGATAACACCTGTGGTTTCTTCAATGCTCAACGACGTATCAGCAGCCAACAGGCGCAGTTTTTGCGCACGCGGGCTGTCTGGGGCAAATGTCTTGATCAGGTTAAGCGCCGCAAGGGCCAAAGCAGAGTCCGGCGTCAGGGCTAACATGCGTTCAAATGCAGTTTCCGCCGCCGACTTGTCACCGAGCGCCAAGTTGCGAGCACCTAACTTGCCCCAAATAGCAACGTTATCTGGCCAGATATCTGCGATGGTGTTGAGTACCACCATCGATTGGCCTGTTGTCCCCATTAGCCAGTAACAGTCAGAGACAGCCTCAAGGAGCGAGGGGTTCATCGGGTCCGCTTTGACCAATGGTTGCAGCTGAACAAATGCCTGGCGGTGCTGGCCGACCTGCATCAGGGCGGTAGCGTGATCCAATTGCGACTGGTTGGTCGGGTCGTCCGCGATTCTAAAACTTGCCTGGGGCAAAACGGGCCCTCCGGAGGATGTGAGCATCTTGTTCGACAAGAATGATAACATCGTCAAATTGAGAGATCGTTAAAAATAATTTTAGAAAGTTGTGCCCCGTGCTGGGACATGGTTATGCCATTGACCTCCCCACCGACAGCCGAGGTGAGGAGGCCAGATTCACAAATTTAGGTGAGATCTTTGTAAGAGATCTCGCGCGCATCAACACCTTCACCAACTTTACCGCGACGCACGATCAACCGGTTCAGCGCGTTTACATAGGCCTTGGCCGAGGCCACAACAGTGTCTGTATTGGCGCTTTCACCGGTGGCAATCATGCCGTCTTCTTCCAACCGGACTGAAACCGTTGCCTGCGCATCCGTACCTTCGGTCACAGCCTGCACTTGGTACAGTTGCAGGGTGGCTGTGTTGGGATAGATCTCACGGATCGCTTTGAACGTCGCATCCACTGGGCCGTCACCGGTTTCAGTGGCGCTCACGTCTTTGCCGTCGATTTCCATCTCGATTGTGGATTCAGCCGGACCACCAGTCCCACAAACCACTTTCATTGAGACAATTTGCAGATGATCGTTTTCAGCATCCTCGCCAGACCGCATCAGCGCGATGATATCGTCGTCAAACACCTCTTTTTTGCGATCAGCCAGCTCTTTGAAACGGACAAAGACGTCCTTGAGTTGGTTATCACCCACCTCAAAGCCAAACTGCTCCAGCTTGTCGCGCAGCGCTGCGCGGCCCGAGTGTTTGCCCAATGGCAGCGACGTGCCCGACAGGCCCACATCGGCAGGGCGCATGATCTCAAATGTTTCAGCGTTCTTCAGCATGCCATCCTGGTGGATACCGGACTCGTGTGCAAAGGCGTTCTTGCCGACGATGGCCTTGTTGAACTGCACCGCAAAGCCGGACACCGCAGCAACACGCCGCGAGATATGCATGATTTTCTTGGTGTCGATGCCGGTGTTCCAAGGCATGATGTCATTGCGCACTTTCAGCGCCATCACCACCTCTTCCAGCGCAGTGTTACCCGCCCGTTCGCCCAAGCCGTTGATGGTGCATTCGATCTGACGCGCACCACCAGCCACCGCCGCCAGCGAGTTCGCTGTCGCCATGCCAAGGTCGTTGTGGCAATGGGTGGCAAAGATCACATCATCAGCGCCCGGTACAGTTTCGATCAGACGCTTGATCAGATCGGCGCTTTCCATCGGGGCGGTGTAGCCCACGGTGTCAGGGATGTTGATGGTGCTGGCGCCAGCCTTGATCGCAATCTCGATCACCCGGCACAGGTAGTCCCACTCGGTCCGGGTGGCATCCATCGGCGACCACTGAACATTGTCACACAGGTTGCGGGCATGGGTGACGGTCTGGTGGATCACATCCGCCATTTCATCCATCGACAGGTTTGGGATCGCGCGGTGCAGCGGCGAGGTGCCGATAAAGGTGTGGATCCGGTTCTTCTCGGCGTGTTTGATCGCGTCCCAGCAGCGGTCGATATCGCCGGTTTTAGCACGCGCCAGGCCACAGATACGGCTGTTTCTGGAGTTCTTGGCGATTTCTGAGACGGCGTTGAAGTCGCCTTCCGAGGCAATTGGAAAACCTGCCTCGATAATATCGACGCCCATATCGTCGAGCAGCCCAGCAATTTCCAGCTTCTCATTGTGGGTCATGGTCGCGCCGGGGCTTTGCTCGCCATCACGCAGGGTGGTGTCAAAGATCACTACGCGGTCTTTATCGGATGTATTTGTCATGTTGGGTATCTTTCGTGTCTGTCCTAAGCCATGTGGCGCGCTGGCGATCCCCTCTGAGCGGACGCGCCGGATGGCACGCTCAGAGGCGAGTTAGGATCAGTAGGCCACGCAACGACGCGCTGCAAATGGCAGCGTCGGTGGATAGGATATGTGCGCGGTTGATCATGGCAGCGATTTATACATCCCCTTTGGTAAATGAAAAGCCTCAATCGGTAGTTTTATTTTAGATTTGGATCGCACGTCCCAATCGCTCAATCTGGTCCTTCAATTGTTCGGGTTCCGACTGGCAAAATCCGATCAATAGTCCTCGTGTCTGCCCGCTGGGATCATAGCGAGACAGTGAACTGATTGAAAATCCAGCGGCTTGTGCAGCTTTGACCATCTCTTGCTCATTGTGAGGAGATGCCAAATGAAAAGCGATTTGCATACCGGCCTGATGGGGGTGGAAATGACCAAGATGATCGGGCCAGTCTGCGATAGCCGCCGCCGCCACTGCGTAGCGCTGCGCATATAGGCGTCGGGCCCGGCGAATATGGCGATCATATTGTCCCGAGGCCATGAATTCGGCCAGCGGCCGTTGTGCTGTGATCGGGGCTCCGCCAACCGTCTGGTTCAGGGTGTCTCGAAAATGACTGATCAAGCTAGAGGGGAGGATCAGATATCCCAAGCGCAATGAATGCGAAAACGTTTTGGAAAACGTACCTGCATAAACGCAACAACCATGGTGATCCAGCGCCGCCATAGCTGGAACCGGCTGCCCGGCATAGCGGAACTCGCTGTCGAAATCGTCTTCTATGATCCAGCCATTCCGCTCGGCCGCTGCTTGTAAAAATGCTTGCCGTACGGGGATGGGTAGGCTGCCTCCCAGCGGAAATTGATGCGATGGGGTCAGCACTGTGACCTCTGCGGCCTGTTTCGGCAGTGCTGCACCCTGCGCACCAACAGACATCCAGTTAATAGTCCAGCCCCGCGCCGAAGCAAACTTTTGGGTGGGCACGTATCCGGGGGATTCAAGTGCAATGTGGTTGTCGCTGACAAGCAGCTCCATCGCCAGTCTCAGCGCTTCACTCGCACCGCTGGTGACGATGACCTGATCCGCCGTGGCAACAATGCCGCGCCAACGCCCAGCATAGGCTGCGATTTCGCGGCGTAAGACCGGGTCGCCAAACGGGTCGTCTTGATGGACCAGTGCCTGCGGAGTGCTCCGGGCGACGCGCGCCACACAACGTGCCCAGGGTTGGATTGGGAAAATGTCAGGATCAGGGGCACCGGGCAACAACAACTGCTTCTCTTGCGGGGGCCGTTTTGGACTTTGTGGTGGCAGTACTCGGGTAGGCGCAATTGGGGCCACGTCACAGACAAAAATCCCCGCACCTTGGCGGGCTTCCAGGTATCCTTCTGCGATCAGCTGATCATAAGCGGTGACGACAGTTGATCGCGCCACCCCAAGGTCCTGTGCCAGCGCACGAGAGGCAGGCAGCCGTGAGCCCGCAACCAGATGACCTTCGGAAATTTGGTTTCTCAACCCGTCGCCAATCTGTACGTATCGTGGGCTTGGATTGGCTTGGGATAAAAGATGGGCAAGATCTGCCATATTGGACTGGTCTTTTTGTCGATAAGTGGAGCTTATTTTAAGTCCGCAGGGGCGATACCTGTCAAGCCGAAAGACACTTTGAATGAGACCAGGTACATGACCCAGAATCCACAAGATGCCGAATTGAAAACTGAACGCAGCCGTCTTCGACGCAGCCATGAACGCGGTAGCTATGATCGCGACACCCTCTATTCAGTGCTGGACGCGATGCCCCTGGCCCATATTGGATACCAGCTTGATGGCCGGCCGTCAGTTCTGCCAACCCTGCAGTGGCGCGAGGGGGATCATCTGTACTGGCATGGGTCCTCAGCCAGCCGGGCCATTCGGGCGATGGAGGGTGCAGACGTTTGCATAACCGTGACCCTAATGGATGGCTATGTATTGGCGCGCTCAGCTTTTCACCATTCAGTGAATTTCCGATCCGCAATGGTCTTTGGGCGGGCTGAGAAAATCGTTGACCCAGCTGCCAAAGAAGCACGGTTAAAGGCCATGACGGATGGCTTGTTTCCGGGCCGTTGGGAAACTCTGCGCCCGATCACAGAGCAAGAGATCAAGGCAACAGCGGTTTTACGCATCCCAATCGAGGAAGCCTCGGCTAAAATCCGCGACGGCGCCCCCAAAGATGACGACGAAGATTACGCGCTGCCGATTTGGGCAGGCGTTGTGCCGATGTCATTGCAGTTGCAACACCCCGAAGCGGATCCCGCGAATCTTTCGGGGGTTAACATGCCCGATCATCTGAGCCGAATTCGGATCGGCTGACGATCAGGGGCGGCATGTTGAGAGGCTGTAGGGTGCGTGCTTGCGCGCACCTTTTGGTCTGGGTCAGCCGCCGTCAGTTGCCGCTGCGCCATCATTGGTGGTTTCTTCAGCAGGGGGGGCGCCATTGTCCCAGCTCCCGCTGATCTCCTGACCACTGGAATAACGCATGGTTCCGGCGCCTTGGCGTTTGCTGTTCAGGAAATGCCCCTCGTAGACATCTCCATTGGCATAGGTCGCAACGCCCTGACCACTGATTTTGCCTTGATCCCAATCTCCCTCGTAGACGAACCCATCCGGCATTTCTATTTTTCCGGTACCGTGACGCTGGCCTTCGGAAAATGCGCCCGTGTAGATAGAGCCATCTGCATAGGTGACCTTTGCCTCTCCATGACGCAGTCTATTCTTCCAGCCGCCATCATAGCGATACCCGTCTGTATAGGTCATGATGCCCTGTCCATGGTTGCGGGCATTTTTGAAGTCGCCGGTATAGATCACCCCGTTGGGATAGGTGGCTGTTCCAGCACCTTCGATGACGCCTGCAATCCAGCTGCCTTCGTAGGTAGATCCGTCCTTATATGTGATTTTGCCCTGACCATCCGCCAGGTCAGCGCGAAACTGGCCCACATAGATGGATCCGTCGGGATAGGTGACATGACCATCACCCTCGATCTGCCCGCCCAGCCAAGCGCCGGTGTAAATGTATCCGTCCGTGCCGGTGAAGGTGCCCTGTCCCTCGCGCTGGTCATTATTGAAATCACCCTGATAGGTGTCTCCGTTGGCATAGGTTAGGCGCCCCTGACCCTGGCGTCGGCCGGTATCCAGCGGCCCGTCGTAGATATCACCATTGGGTTGGGTCAGCAGGCCGGTACCATGCATTTGGTCGTCCGCCCATTGGCCGTCATATACCAGCCCATCGGGAAGGGTCAGCTTGCCTTGCCCATGTAGTTTACCGTCCTGAACGTCACCTTCATATACCGCCCCGTTGGAATAGGTGATCGTGGCCTTGCCCTGTTTCTTTCCGTTGACCCAGTCCCCATTGTATTCATAGCCACCGGGGTTCTGCATGACGCCGCGGCCATTATGCTGGGCATCAACAAAACTGCCTTCGTAGCGCACACCATTGGCGTAGATGACAACGCCTTGGCCGCTGATGACCCCGTTGACCCAATCGCCTTCATAGGTGCCACCGTCAGAAAATGTGATTTTTCCCTGTCCTTCGGGTTTGCCGCTGGCAAAACTGCCCTCATAGACGGATCCGTTAGGGAAGCGGGCAACGCCCTGGCCAATGATCTCTCCATCCACCCAATCCCCGGAGTATTCGTACCCATTTGGCAGTCGATAGGTGCCAGTGCCATGCTGCAAACCGCCCCGAAACGTGCCCTCATAGACGCCGCCAATTTCGTCCTGAGTAGAGATAACCTGGCCATCCTGTGCCAGAACAGCAGAGCCGAGCGTCAGGGTTATGGAAAGTGCGAATGCGATGCCAAGTCGGACCATGGGAACCTCTGCTGATCAAAATAAAATGTCGCAGCTGCGCCGCGGTCTATTTAGAAACTAGGCGAGCGAGGGAATTCCCGCAATGTCTTTTGCCTCTGCTCTCTTTCCCTTGATGTTAAATCTGCTAAATGGCTGGGGTGGATTTTCAAAGGGACTAGAGCAGGATGGCTGATCGTTTCCGCGTGACTTTGGCGCAATTGAACCCGGTGGTGGGTGATCTGGCAGGAAATGCTGCATTGGCTCGGAGCGCTTGGGAGCAAGGGCGCGAGGCCGGGGTTGATCTGGTGGCGCTGCCGGAAATGTTCATTACCGGGTATAATACTCAGGATCTGGTGATGAAGCCCGTGTTCCATCAAGCGGCAATGGCCGAGGTGGAAGCTCTGGCTGTGGCCTGTGCTGATGGTCCGACTCTGGCGATCGGTGGCCCTTGGGTTGAAGGCGGCAAACTGTATAATGCCTATTTGATCTTGAGAGATGGCAAGATTGCCAGCCGTTGCCTGAAACATCACCTGCCCAACGAGACGGTGTTCGACGAGGTGCGAATTTTTGCACCGGGACCGCTGGGGGGACCCTATGCCATTGGTGATACCCGGATTGGTAGTCCGATCTGCGAAGATGGCTGGCATGAAGATGTCGCTGAAATGCTCGAAGAAACCGGTGCCGAATTCCTGCTGATCCCTAATGGATCTCCCTATTACCGCAATAAAATGGACGTCCGGCTGAACCACATGGTCGCCCGGTCGGTCGAAACCGGATTGCCGGTGATCTATTTGAATATGGTCGGCGGCCAGGATGATCAGATGTTTGATGGCGGCACCTTTGTGCTTAACCCGGGTGGCGCGCTGGCCCTGCAAATGCCGGTATTCGACGAATGTGTCACCCATTTGGATCTGGAACGCACCCCGGATGGCTGGCGCGCGGTCGAGGGCGAAAAGTCCCACCTGCCGGATGAATGGGAGCAAGACTATCGCGTGATGGTCGAATCCTTGCGCGACTACATGCGTAAAACCGGGTTCTCCAAAGTCCTGTTGGGCCTGTCTGGCGGCGTGGATTCTGCCATTGTTGCAGCCATTGCGGTGGATGCACTGGGCGCGGAAAATGTGCGTTGTGTGATGTTGCCGTCTGAATTCACCTCGCAAGAATCTCTGGATGATGCCGAGGCCGTAGCCAAGGCACTGGGCTGTCATTACGACTACGTACCAATATCCGAAGGTCGCAGCGCCATTACCAACACGCTGGCGCCGCTGTTTGCCGGGTTGGAGGAGGGTCTGGCTGAGGAAAACATCCAATCTCGCCTGCGTGGATTGCTGCTGATGGCGATGTCCAACAAATTTGGCGAGATGTTGCTGACCACCGGTAACAAATCTGAAGTCGCGGTAGGCTATGCCACCATCTATGGCGATATGGCGGGCGGCTATAATCCGATCAAGGACATGTATAAAACCCGCGTGTTTGAAACTTGCCGCTGGCGCAACGCCAACCACCGTCCATGGATGATGGGGCCAGAAGGTGAGGTGATCCGTCCCAACGTGATCGACAAGCCCCCAACAGCCGAGCTGCGCGAAGACCAAAAAGACAGCGACAGCCTGCCGGACTACCCCGAGCTGGATGCGATCCTTGATATTCTGGTAGACCAGGACGGCTCTATTGCTGATTGCGTGGCTGCTGGATTTGATCGCGACGTATCCAAACGGGTCGAGCACCTGATCTACATCAGCGAATACAAACGCTTTCAATCGGCACCCGGTGCCCGCCTAACCCCGCGCGCCTTCTGGCTGGATCGCCGCTATCCCATTGCCAACCGTTGGCGTGACCCGAGCTAAGATGCCGCACCCTCTCTTCGCTGATTTCAACAAGGCACTGGATGCTGCGGGTGAGGTTGGGCCCGAGCTATTCGACTATTCTGGCGGCATTGTTTGCATGAACGGTGGGTGCATGAAGATCGCAGATCTGGATCATCCAGTGACTGCCAAAGCAGCATCTGCGGCCGGTGTCAGTCATAGTGATTTTGAGCGCCTAGCAACGTTTCTGGACGTTGAATGCTTGAGTATCAAGAAGTTACAGTCCTCTGGCTTGCTAGCCCTGGTTAAGTTTCCAAGACTGCGGGCGTTGTTCATAAATTGGGCGCCAAAGCTCGAAACATTTACCGGCCTGGAGAATGCCAAACACCTGCGCTTATTGAGTCTTGTCCAGTTTCCTAAGATCACGGACATCACCCCGATCTGCGAACTGCGCGATCTGCCCGCGTTGGAGCTGTTCGGCGGGCATTCAAAGCCTCAAGTCATCCATTCTCTCGACGGCCTAGGGGATATGCCTTCCCTGCAAGAGCTTACACTAGTGAATCTTAAAGTTATTGAGGATGGTCTAAGACCCCTGGCAAGAAGCGTATCATTGCGCGACTTGAGAGTATCCCACCAATTTGACACCGAAGACTATGCCTACTTGGCAGCAAAAATGCCTCACCTCAGGTGTGATCTAAGTGTTCCATTTGTATCTATTGGCAATTGCGGGTCCGGAAAAGATGTCAAGGTGACGGGAAGGCGTAAGCCCTTTCTCAACAGTAAGACGGATGCGGACAAGCTGGCACGATATGTGCAGAAATTTGAGAAGCTCGTTGCTGATTTCAAGCAGGACTAGCGGCGCAGATCTCAGATTATCTAAGTCCTCTAAGCAGCTGGCGCTAGATCCGGCAATAGCGCAATACGCCGAGCCTTCGCCGACACCGCGCGACCATTTGAATACCTGCTCAAGACTGAACCCGATGATAAATCCGGATTGGCTGCAATGAAGCTGTCAGCATCCGCATAGTCTTTGGCCTCCATCCTCTCAGCGATTTCACTCATATAGGCCATGGTGATGGTTGCGTTGAATTTCTTAGGCGCGCCAGCGCGTTGGGCCGCCGCCGTAATGCCATTGGCAACCGTTGCCATTGCGTCAAAGAAACGCTCGCGCTGCAGGGCTTCAAAAGCCACACCAATGTGGTTCACATGTTTGAATGTACTGTTGTCCAAGGTGCCATCAATCAATTGATCCAGCTGTTCCTCATAACGGCTCATTTTGCCTCTCCTTCATCGCTCAACCCATGCGCATCCGCAGCCGTCAGATCCAGATCATAGACCTCCTTCAACTGCGCGATCTTCTTCAGGGTGTTTTCTGAGAAGGGGCTTTTGCCTTCGAAATTATGCAAGATCATACCTTCGATGACTTCTGCCAGAGAACATTCCAGATGCTCTGCCAGTCCCTTCATCACCTTCAACATGCGTTTTTCGATCCTCAGACCGGTTTGAGTGCGCTCTATCTTTTTCATGTAGCTACCTTGGTACCAAGGTAGCGATTCTGCAAGGGGCTAAATGAAGGCAAGCGAAACTGTCGCAAATTTTCCGGGTCTTTTGCTCGCAACGTTGTCCCCAAGGCGTGAACCGCCAATGTGATTCTGGTTAATTGTCATCCGTTTAGGGACAGTGTCATGTCAAAGCTTCATTGTTGACGCAGTCGCGCCGTTCATTCGGCATTTTCGTCTAATTTGAGGCAAAACCAACAAAACTGAGGCCATATGGGCTAAATTGTATTTGTGGTTTGAAGAGTGGCCCCAATGACCACTCCGTTGCTCAATTTTCGAAGACTAGGAGTTGCCAAATGGTCCAATATTATCAGCCAGAATGTGACGCGTTGATCCAAGCTCCGAATGTTGAGACCAGCGAAGCAGAGATCATGAACGAAATTCGCAAAGTCATGTTGGCAGAGAAGGTCGAACATCCAGACGTTGTTGAGACCCAATCACGCGATGCAAAGCCACGCCCGCAAGCGACCGCACCAAAAGCAAGCGTGTTGGCAGGCGCCTTGACTAAGGTAAAACAGTACCAACCGCGGTGGAGCCACAACCTGCTGATCCTGTCATTGGCCGCGATAATCTTCAGTCCCGTTGGGGTTGCTGCCGTCGTGATCTTGTCGCTGGTGGCGGTTTTGGCCTTGGTATGGAGTGTTGGCCCAAGCCGTCTGGCTGGCGCAGGACGGGCTTGCTTTGGTCTTTACCACCGCTTTTTGCCTGTACAGGCTGACCGGATGGTGAGTTGGGCCAATCGGTTTAGTGACCGGGTGCAGGGCCTCTCCAGCCACTTGCCGAGCCGTTGGACACAGGGGTTGTATTTGCCAACGTTTACAAGCGAACCAGATGAAGAACTTGATTTGATCGAACCATTTGACCGGCTTTTGGCCCAGCGTCAGGATAGTGATCTGGCCACAGCCAAGTGACCTAACGCAAAACTCGTCCCCAATGGGCTAATTTTGCTTTGCACAAGACGCCGGACTTCGCATAGTGCACCTTTAAGAGTTGCATTTAATCGGAGGCGTTTTTTGCCCGGTCCCGAGTTACCGTCCTTTCCCGAGGACAAACGTCTCCCAAAATCCGTCGATACAGTTGTCATTGGCGGCGGTATCGTAGGTGCCTCAACTGCGCTGGAGCTTGCGACGCGTGGCGTATCTGTACTGCTCTGTGAAAAGGGCCGTATTGGCGGCGAGCAAAGCTCGCGCAATTGGGGCTGGGTGCGCCTGTCTCAGCGCGATCCGCGTGAAATCCCACTGATGATCGAATCCATGTCAATCTGGCAAGGGCTAGAGGAGCGCACAGGGTACCAGACCGGATATCATCGCTGCGGCAGCCTGTTTGTGGCCAATACCGACAAACGTCGCGATCACTTACAGCGCTGGGCGCAGAACCTGCAAGACTTTGATGCCGCCAGTGAAATGGTCAGTGGCGATACCCTGCAGATGATGTTGCCGGGGCATGAGGGCCAGATCCAGTCTGCCCTGTCGACCCCAATGGATGGCCGTGCTGAACCACAGCTGGCAACCCACGCGATAGCCATGGGCGCCCGTGATGCCGGCGCCGTTGTCCTCTCGAATTGTGCGGTTCGATCTGTGGATGTGCAGGCTGGCCAGATCGCCGGGGTGATCACCGAACGGGGCCGGGTGGCCTGTAGCTCGGTGGTGGTCGCAGGCGGGGCTTGGTCGCGACTGTTTCTTGGCAATGCCGGGATATCCCTGCCACAGCTTAAGGTCCTGAACTCGGTGCTGCGCTGTTCAGCGGTGACCGGGGGGCCCGACGTTGCACTTTGGGGTGATGGATACGGCCTCACCAAACGCGCGGATGGCGGCTATACCGTGGCCAACAGCGGCGAGAGCACGGTTGACATCGTGCCCGACAGCTTTCGCCTGAGTTTGAAATATCTACCTGCTTTCCTAAGCGAATGGCGCTCTCTGCGGTTTCGCTTGTCAGGCCGCTGGCAGGAAGAGGCCGCCCAGGCGCGCCGCTGGACACCCGATCAAGAGACCGCATTTGAACAATGCCGTATCCTCGACCCAGAACCCTCACAATCGGCGCTGAAATCTGGCTGGACCGCCGCCCAACAGGCCTTCCCGTTCCTGCAACAGGCTGACGTAGTGCAAAGCTGGGCTGGGATGATCGATGTGTTGCCTGATGCCATCCCGGTTATCTCAGGGGTGGACGACCTGCCGGGCCTGTTTATTTCTACCGGATTCTCTGGCCATGGCTTTGGTCTTGGACCTGGGGCAGGGCGCTTGATGGCGGATATGGTCACCGGTGCGACACCCATTGTGGACCCTCACGCCTTCCGCTTGTCTCGTTACACCGACGGCAGCCGGGTGCGGATAGACAACGGCGTTTAGACTAGCCACCGGCTTTCGCTTCTTTTTGCAAAAATACTCGCGCCGCAGGCCCGCGCCGTTGGCGTGGATCCTTCTCATCAACTGGACAAAACTCTGCCTATGTGAGATGGGCAAGACAACAGGAGACATGTGATGACCACCACCCGTTTTGCCCCATCGCCCACCGGATATATCCACGTAGGCAACCTGCGCACTGCGCTGATGAACTACCTGATCGCCCGCAAGGCCGGCGGCACCTTTATTCTGCGTATCGACGACACCGACCCAAACCGGTCAGAAGAAAAATATGTCGATGCCATCAAGCAAGACATGGAATGGCTTGGCCTGACCTGGGATCGCATCGAACGCCAGTCTGATCGTCTTGACCAGTACGCCGAAGCGGCAGACACGCTGCGCGACATTGGCCGTTTTTACGAAGCGTTTGAAACGCCGACCGAGCTGGACCTGAAGCGCAAGAAGCAGCTCAACATGGGCAAGCCACCGGTCTATGACCGCGCCGCGCTGGACCTGTCGGATGCCGACAAAGACGCCCTGCGCTCCGAGCGTGGCGATGGTGTCTGGCGTTTCAAGCTGGACCACGAGCGTATCGAGTGGACCGACGGCGTGCTGGGTGACATCTCGATTGACGCGGCCTCAGTCTCTGATCCGGTGTTGATCCGTGGTGACGGTCAAGTGCTTTATACTATCGCGTCTGTTGTGGATGACACCGAAATGGGTGTGACCAACGTTGTACGTGGATCTGACCACGTCACCAATACCGCAACCCAGATCCAGATCATCAAGGCGCTGGGTGGCACTCCACCTGAATTCGCCCACCACTCGCTGCTAACCGGCCCTCAGGGCGAAGCATTGTCGAAACGCTTGGGTACCTTGGCCCTGCGCGACCTGCGCGAGCAGGGTGTGCAGCCGATGGCACTGCTGTCACAGATGGCCCGTCTTGGCTCAAGCGACCCGATTGAGCTGCGCAATGAAATGGCCGAGCTGATCGAAGGCTTTGACATCAACCGCTTTGGCTCTGCGCCAACCAAGTTCGACGTGCAGGACCTGTTCCCGTTAACCGGCCGCTACCTGCAGTCGCTGCCACTGGAAAAGGTGCAGTCCGACCTTGATGCACTGGGTGTCCCTGCTGACAAGCAGGCAACGTTCTGGGATGTCGCTAAGGAAAACATTACCACCTTGGCTGATCTCGAAACCTGGTGGACCCTGTGCCGCGACGGTGCCGAGCCATTGATCGCGGATGAGGACAAAGAGTTCATCGCCGAGGCAATGGCGCTGCTGCCCGAAGGTCCTTATGATGCGGACACTTGGAAAACTTGGACCACAGCGGTGAAGGAAGCCACTGGTCGCAAAGGCAAAAAGTTATTCATGCCACTGCGTCACGCGGTGACCGGCATGGAACGCGGCCCAGACATGAGCGCGCTTCTGTCGTTGATGCAGGTTGTCCGCGCCCGCGGCTAAGGCTCCGGTCAAAATAAATGTGCTGCCCGGCCGTCAGGTCGGGTAGCACCCGCCCGGTCGGGTGCTGTCCTTGGCAACTAAAGAGTGGAACAATGTGAGCGACACAGGCTCATGGATCCGTTGCCGGTTGTGATCTTGATCGCGCGCCCAGCTAGGACGACTTTTACCCCGATCTGGCAAAACACTCCCCAATCGCGATTACCGCTGGGCCTATCACCCCCGGCACATGGAACAGGGTCCCATCACGATAGGGGCGCGCAGAGACAACGTTTAGCACGCGGGGTTTGAACCCCGTCCGCATCCGCTTTGGCGGTGCCGCCATCCTTATACCTGGGTAAGCAATTTCAAAGCGCAGCCTGACTGCATAACCGGACGCCACAGGCCGACCGGGTTATTGGCGTGCAGTGATTAATCGCTCGCGTGTTGTTGTGTGGATGAGATTTGACAGAAATCCCAGGCAATCTATTCTGGTCACAAGCCCAATGCGTGTTTCTACAGAAAGTGGAGTCTCCAATGGCCAAATCCCCAAAAGAAATCGCCACCATGGTCGAGGCCACAGGAGGCAAGAAAGCCAAGCGCAAGGCGCTAAAAAAAGCGCCCGAAGGTACCAAGGAACTGAAGCTGCCAAAAGATGTCCGTGACGGTCTGGAGAAACACTTTGGTGCGAAACTGGCCAAGGTGCGGGTGCACACCGGCGGCAACACCAAGGAACTCTGCAAAGAGCTAAAGGCCAAAGCGTTTACTCAGGGGCACAACGTGTACTTTATGCGTCCCGGAGATGCCAAGAAACCCGAAACACTGGTGCATGAATTGGCGCATGTCTTACAGCAGAGCCGGGGTAAAGTTCCCAAACCAAAAGATGGCGAGGCGCTTATAGCGAAATAGGCAACATCGGGCGTTCTGAGTATGAATGGACTTTCTGGTTTCAGATCTTAATCTGTCATCATTTCGAGAGACGTTCATTTACGGGATTAGTTGTTTGCCTTTCAGGACCTTTGTTGCACTCGCCCAGCGTTTTTTTACACCATTGACGATTTGCGCGACCCTGACAGGTTGCGGTTCTGTCGACTATGATGCGGCCCCTGTCGGTGAGTTCACCGGATCGCTGTTTGTGATGTGGATCGGTGAAGGGGACGACACCGGTAGCGGTAGGTTTGTCTATGTGCCGGACCAAAACAATCCGCTTCGGTTCACCCGAGGGGGTGATCCGGCTGGGGTCAAGGTGATCGAGCCAGAAATCATGTACACCGATGGCGGCTCGATTCCAAAGCAAGCGCAACTGTTCAAGGGGTTCTCTCCGTGGGGGTATGCCCCCGCCTATATGGTGCATGACTGGATCTATGTGGCGCGTCATTGTCTGACTGACGGCAAGCCGACAGCTCGCGAGGAAACGACCAAGGATATGACTTTTCAGGACAGTGCTGATCTGACGGCAGAAATGATCAAAACCCTGATCCATTCGCAGAAAGTTAGCGAAAATGATGTCGCATCCCGGGTTGTTTCCGGCACCGTGGCCGGGCCGGCGTCATACCAGAGATGGACTATTCGCGGTGCCTGTGACGAAGATCGGGTCAGCGAGGAGCTGCGGCGGGAAGTTGAAAGCGCTCTGTTCGCCCCACGTGCGTTGGTGGAGCTAAGGCCCGCTCTCAGTACCTCCGCAGCGGCGGGTATGGCGCCCAGCACTCCGGTTCAAAGAGAGGTTAAGCTGATTACCGTGATAGACTTTTAGCCCTTAACCCAGCCGACAATCTGACCTTCACGCATCGCGCCTGATTTGCGCTTTTTCTCCTTGCCGCGTTCAAATGCGACCATGGTGGGAATGCCCTTGATCCGGTATCGGGCTCCGGTGGACTGATGGTCTTGCGTATTCATTTTCACCAGTCGTGCCTTGCCACTCAGTTTTTTTGCCGCTTTGCTGAACTCAGGACCCTTCATTTTGCAAGGACCGCACCAAGGGGCCCAGAAATCGACCACCAATGGCAGATCATCGTTTTGTGCCGCTTTTTGCAAAATGGCTGGGTCCACGTCCATGGGCTTGGCGGGCAACAACCAAGTGCCGCAGGTAGCGCATTTTGGGTTGGCGCCTAGCTTGTCGTCGGGCACCCGATTGAGCTGGGCGCAGGATAGGCAGGTCAGTGTCTTGGCCGCCATGACGCGTCCTCCAGATTAATATTCCAAATCCCATATAGGTTTTGTAGCGGCAGGCTCAAGAACTTATCACCTGCATGCTGGGGATCGGAGGATCGGTTGCTGCACGCGGATTTTATTTGACCGAACAGGAAACAGGGGCAATTCTGAAGGAATAGCCCAAAATCCTAGAGAGGTGCCATGTCCACCAATTGCTTTAGTCGCCGCCATTTTATCAACTCCGCTGCCGCAAGTAGTCTTGCCTTGTCATTGCCCAGCCTAGCCCTTGCAAAATCAAAACCTGCTGTGTTTGACCCAACGCCGCAGGAAGTTCGGATCAAGAAAGAGTTCGAACCCGGCCAGCTATTGATCCTACCGCGCTCTTTTTATCTCTATTTTGTCACGGACAAGCGTAAGGCACTTCGTTATGGGGTTGGTGTCGGACGGGCCGGGTTGGAGTTTACCGGCTCTGCCATTATCGAGGTCAAAAAGGAATGGCCCACCTGGCGTCCAACTGACGAGATGATCGAACGGGAACCTCGCACGTATTCGCGCTTTGTAGACAACAAATATGTTCAGCCTGGTGGCCCGACAAATCCACTGGGTGCGCGGGCATTGTATTTGTTTCAGAATGGTGTCGACACCTACTTCCGTATTCACGGTACCACCCAGCCGGAGACCATTGGGCAATCGGTGTCAAACGGCTGCATTCGTATGCTCAACGAGCATGTGATCGATCTGTACCAACGTGTCCCTGTCGGTACTGTTGTTACCGTTTTGTAGGTGCTGAGGCGGTGGGTTTTGAGATAGCCAACCTAAAACGTGAACGTAAACTCACGTCGGTGAAATATATTTCAGGTGGGCGAAAAGTGGTGTGAACCGCTGAAAATGCCCGATTTTCACCGAAAAGGGCAATTTTCCTTGCACAGATCTCTCATTGCCGACAACATTAAAACCGCGATGTTACGCTATCGGCTATAGACTGCCCGTTTTCGGCTCAGGCTTCGATTTTGCACTGACTTTGCCGACCTGCCGCATGATGCGGGCAGACTAGACGATTAGGAGACATGACGATGGCTAATGGCACCGTCAAATGGTTTAACACAACCAAAGGCTTCGGCTTCATCGCACCCGACGATGGCGGCCGTGACGTATTTGTACATATTTCTGCCGTTGAGCAAGCAGGCCTGACCGGCCTGGCTGACAACCAGAAAGTAACTTATGAACTGCAGCCCGGCCGTGATGGTCGCGAGTCCGCAGTGGATATTGCACTGGCCTAAACCGGTGCAACGACGGCCCCAAAAAGGGGCCGTCTTTTTGTGTCCATGTATTTTGGATTAGCATTTCGTGGTGTTAAGCGAAGCGCTTTGCGCCAACCACGCAACTGACCACAAACAGAGTTACGGCGACCATTGACGGTGCAATGGCTTCGCCCAGTAAAAGTGCCGCGAGCATCAGGCCAAAAAACGGTTGCAATAGTTGGAGCTGGCCTACACCGGCGATCCCACCCAATGCCAGGCCGCGATACCAGAACACAAATCCCACCAGCATCGAAAAGATCGACACATACCCCAGGCTGATCCATGCCGCCGGACTGATGCCGGACCAGCTGTTGGGCAATGCGACTATTGCGATGGCGGCCATGATGGGCAGGGACAGCACCAAGGCCCAAGAGATCACCTGCCAGCCCCCCATTCTCCGGGACAGGGTGGCGCCTTCGGCGTAACCCAGGCCACAGACAGTAATTGCCCCCACCATTAACAGATCCCCTTGAACCGAAATTTGGGCATCTTGCGACAGGGCATAGGCAGCAACTGCCAAACCTCCAAACCCAGAGAAAACCCAAAACATTGGCTTGGGTGTTTCACCGCCGCGCAAAACGCCAAATATCGCGGTTGTCAGTGGCAGCAGGCCGATGAAAATGATGGAATGGCCTGCCGTGATGTACTGCAGCGCCATGGCTGTCAGCAGGGGGAACCCAACGACCACTCCAAAGGCGACAATCAGCAAGGGCGGAACATCCTTTGCCTTGGGACGGGATTGTTTCAGCAGTGCCAGCAAGATAACCCCGAGTATGGCGGCAATAACCGCCCGTGCTGAGGTTAGAAAAACCGGTTCAAATCCTGTGACGGCAATACGAGTTGCGGGCAAGGAGGCGCTAAAGATAATGACGCCAATCAACCCGCTGCCCCATCCTCGCATTGAACTGGTTTGTGAAATGGCTTGCATGTGTTTGGTCTCCTGACTTTTGGCAAACCTAGGCAACTACGCGAGACTAATGTAGGAACAAATCAATACAATAAATCCAAACTGTACCGCTCTATCTGCCAGTACAGATGCAGGAGCTTGAAATGAAGCAAGGCTCACGGACCGCATTGGTGGTTGACGCCATTCTTCGCAAAATCAGTAGCCGGGCGCTGCAACCGGGGGAGAAACTGCCGTCGATACGGGGCTTTGCCAGTACTATGCAGGTGTCGCCGTCTACCGTGGTGGATGCCTATGATCATCTGGCGGCAGAGGGCACAATATTTGCCCAACGCGGCGCAGGATTTTTTGTGGCGCGCAGCACTCAGCCCTTTGCTGTCAGCGAGGTGGGGCCGCAGTTGGACCGTTCGGTTGATCCGTTCTGGGTCTCGCGACAGTCTCTGGATGCGGCGCCTGACGCGCTCAAACCCGGCTGCGGTTGGCTGCCGGCGGATTGGATGCCCAATACGGCAATGCGACAGGCCCTGCGTAACTTGGGGCGCTCTGATGACGCATTGTTATCAGACTATGGCAGCACCCAAGGTGCGTTGAATTTGCGGCGGTTGCTGGCACGGCAATTCATTGACGAAGGTTTGAATGTTGGGCCAGATCAGGTTCTGCTGACGCCCTCTGGGACCCAAGCCATCGACTTAATCTGTCGGTTTTTACTACGTCCGGGTGATACCGTACTGGTGGATGATCCCTGTTACTTCAATTTTCAGGCTCTGCTAAGGGCGCACCGTGTCGAGTTGGTTTGCGTGCCACTCACCCAATCCGGGCCGGATATTGTGCTGTTTGAGCAGGCGCTGATCCAGCATAAACCCAGTCTCTACATCACCAATTCGGCGCTTCACAATCCAACGGGGGGCACCTTGTCGCCACAGGTTGCCCATAGGGTTCTAAATCTGGCGACATCCCATGATCTGATCATCATCGAGGACGACATCTTTGCAGCATTCGAGCCCAGCCCATCGCCCCGATTGGTGACGATGGATGGCTTGGACCGGGTGATCCGTATTGGCAGCTTTTCCAAAACCCTTTCGGCCTCGGTACGCTGTGGGTACATCACTGCTCGCGCTGACTGGATCGAGGCCCTGACGGATCTGCAGGTTGCCACTAATTTTGGTGGTCCGAGTCCGGTCGCAACGGAACTGATCTATTCGGTGCTCAGCAATGGCAGCTATCGCAAACATATGGAGGCCCTGCGGAACCGTTTAACCAAACACCGTCGCGAGGTGGCAACTCGATTGACCGGCTTGGGGATTACACCCTGGTTGATGCCGCGTGGTGGGTTTTACCTGTGGTGCAGCTTACCTGGACAGGTGAACGCCGCAGATCTGGCCAAGGCCGCGTTGGTCGAAAACATCGTTCTGGCCCCCGGGAACGTCTTTAGCGTGTCGCAATCGATGACATCGTTTATGCGGTTCAACGTAAGCCAGATGTCCGACCCAAAGGTGTTTGAAGTTTTAGAACGTGGGCTTGAGGGGCGATAAGGCGACTATTGCTTTGAAATCCGCTGAACCAGCTGTAAGGTCACAGGCCCTAACGCTGCGACATTCAGCGCCACCCCTTCGACATTGGGGTGGATGCCGTCGTCTTGCAGGTATTTCTGCGCGGCAACCGGATCACCGGACACTTGGTTTGAGATCCCTGTAAAGGCGTCTTTGAACAGCAGGCTGTCAAACTGGGTTGCCAGATCACTGTAAATGGCCTCGAATGCGACCTTATAGTCGGGTCCAAAATTGCCCTGCGCCTGCATCCCGATCAGCAGCACATCGACATTTTGTGCCTGTGCTGCGGTCAAAATAGCAGCCAAATTGGTTTTGGCATTTTCCGGATTCATCCCGCGCAGCATGTCATTGCCGCCCAACAAAATGATCAATCCCTGAGGGTTATCGCTTAATGTCCAGTCAATGCGCGCTGCGCCACCGGCCGTCGTATCGCCCGACACGCCAGCGTTGGTCAGAACAACATCAGCGCCATTTTCCTGTAGCCAAACCTGCAGTTGCGGCACCAATCCCTGATCCGTGGGCAGCCCATATCCATGCACCAGACTGTCGCCAAACGCAGTGATGCGCAGGGGCTCGGCGGTAGCCATGGTTGAAATAAAAAGCAGCACCGCAGTGGTCAGCATCTTGTGCATTTGGCTAGAACCTCCATATCGCAACGATATACCAATTAGGCGCGGCTTCATGACATTACAAACCACTTCCCCAATTCTGTCCTTACAAGACACATCCTTGTCGTTGAATGGCAATACCGGAGTGGTGGAAATCCTGCACCAGATTGACCTTGATGTAACCAAGGGTGAAACGCTGGGTCTGGTTGGTCCCTCCGGGTCCGGCAAGTCTTCGTTGTTGATGTTGATGGGCGGATTGGAACAGGCCTCAGGTGGGAAAATTACCGCCCTGGGTCAGGATCTGACCGCGATGGATGAAGATGGGTTGGCCCGGTTCCGGCGGGATCATATGGGGGTGGTGTTCCAGAGCTTTCACTTGATCCCCACAATGACCGCACTGGAAAATGTCGCTACACCGCTGGAGCTGGCAGGCCATGCAGACGCGTTTGAGCGCGCACAGGCGGAACTGGAGGCGGTGGGGCTGGGTGCACGCTCGGGGCACTTCCCGGCGCAGCTGTCTGGCGGTGAACAACAACGGGTGGCACTGGCCCGCGCTGTGGCGCCACGACCCGATATTTTGCTGGCGGATGAGCCCACAGGAAACCTGGACGAGGCCAATGGCAGCGCCATTATGGATCTGTTGTTCGACCTGCGCGATCGCCACGGTGCAACCCTGATCATGGTCACCCATGCGCCAGAACTGGCCGCACGCTGTGATCGCGTGGTACGTCTGCGCGATGGTCGGATTGAAACATCCGCTGATCAACAGGCCGCAGAATGAAGTCCTTGTCTTTGGCCTGGCGCTTTGCCCGGCGTGAGTTGCGTGGCGGCTTACGTGGCTTTCGCATCTTTCTGGCCTGTCTGGCGCTGGGCGTTGCGGTGATTGCAGCCATTGGCACGGTGCGGGCTTCGATTGAACACGGTTTATCCAGTCAGGGTGCTGTGCTGCTGGGCGGTGACGCTGAAATGGAGTTCACCTATCGGTTTGCCGATGACGCCACCCGCGCCTGGATGGCGGAACATGCAAGCGCCGTGTCCGAAATTGCCGAGTTCCGTTCAATGGCAGTGGTCGGAGAGGACCGCGTGCTGACCCAAGTTAAGTCAGTAGACGATGTTTATCCGCTGACCGGAACGGTGGTTCTGTCGCCAGATATCCCATTGGAACAGGCCTTGGCCGGGGAAGGTGGCGTACCGGGGGCGGTCATGCAGCTGGCCCTATCGGCCCGTCTGGGCCTGCAGGTTGGTGATATTTTCCAGCTTGGCACGCAGGATTTCCGACTGATGGCGGAATTGGTGATCGAGCCGGATGCTGCGGCGTCGGGGTTCTCCATTGGGCCACGTACAATTGTGGCGACGCAGGCGTTGCAGACATCAGGACTGCTGGCCCCCGGCACCTTGTTTGATACCAAGTATCGTCTTGAGCTGCCTGATGACACCGATCTGGACGCCACCAAACAAGCCGCATTGAGCCAGTTTTCGGACAGCGGGCTACGTTGGAGCGATGCGCGCAACGGTGCCCCCGGCATCACCCGGTTTGTCGAACGGTTGGGCTCGTTTCTAATCCTTGTTGGTCTGTCCGGATTGGCTGTGGGTGGCGTTGGGGTATCGGCCGCGGTGCGGGCCTATCTGGCCACCAAAACCGCAACCATCGCGACGCTGCGCACCCTTGGGGCGGATCGCTCGACAATCTTCATGACCTATTTCCTGCAAATTGGCGCGCTGGCCCTGCTGGGCATAGCCATTGGTCTGGTCATTGGTGGCTTGGGGCCAGTCCTGTTTGGGCCGCTGATCGCGGCACAATTGCCATTCCCCGCTGATTTCTCTTTCTACCCATCAGCGCTGGTTGAGGCGGCAATTTACGGCGGGCTGACCGCCTTTATCTTTACCCTGTGGCCTTTGGCGCGTGCTGAACGCATCCGCGCGGCCGAGCTGTTTCGGGATGCCTTTGGTGGCCGCAATCACCTGCCTGCAGCGCGTTACCTGTTTGCCACTGCACTGGCGCTGGCGTTGCTGGTTGGGGCTGCGGCCTGGTTTAGCGGATCGCCTGAACTGACGCTTTGGGCGGCGGCTGGGCTGGCCGCTGCACTGGCCGTGTTGTTGTTGGCCGCACTCTTGCTCGGCATCGCTGCGCGGCGCAGCACCCGGTTGACACGGGGTCGCCCGGCGTTGCGCTGGGCGCTGTCTGCGATTGGTACCGCACGGGATGGGGCCACACCGGTGGTGTTGTCACTGGGGCTGGGCCTGACGGTCTTGGCTGCGATTGGCCAGATTGACGGCAATATGCGCCGCGCCATCGGGGACAACTTGCCGGACCGGGCGCCATCGTATTTCTTTGTTGATATCCAACGGGATCAGATGCCTGCCTTTGCAGAGCGGATCAATGGTGATCCGGAGGTTTCCAAAATGGAAAGCGCGCCGATGTTGCGCGGTGTTGTCACTCAGATCAATGGCCAACCTGCGCGCGAAGTGGCAGGGGATCACTGGGTGGTGCGCGGCGACCGAGGGATCAGCTATGCGGGCCAAAAGCCCGAGGAAACCAAACTGACAGCTGGCGAATGGTGGCCCGAGGATTATTCCGGTCCACCCCAAATCAGCTTTGCTGCAGAAGAGGCCGAGGAGCTGGGGTTGACGCTGGGGGATACCCTGACGATGAACATTATGGGCCGTGACATCACGGCGACAATCACCAGCCTGCGCGATGTCGATTTCTCTAACGCCGGAATGGGCTTTGTTCTGGTCCTGAATGAACAGGCACTGGCTGCGGCCCCCCACAGCTTTATCGCCACAGTTTATGCCGAGGAACAGGCCGAGGCACTGATCCTGCGGGATCTGGGACGTGACATGCCCAATGTGACAGGCATCCGGGTGCGGGACGCAATTGAGCGTGTGTCCGAGGTTCTGCGGCAGATTGCCTCTGCCACGGCTTACGGCGCGGCGGCAACGCTGTTGACTGGGTTTTTGGTTCTGCTGGGAACCGCTGCCGCAGGCGAGCCAGCGCGTCGCTATGAAGCTGCATTGTTAAAAACGCTGGGGGCTTCGCGTGCACGCATCCTGTCCAGTTTCGCGCTCCGCTCCGTTATCTTAGGCGCGGGGGCTGGCGTCGTTGCGCTGTCGGCCGGTATTGCCGGGGCTTGGGCGGTGAACACCTATGTGTTCGAGATCAGCTATCAAGTGATCTGGCCCAGTGCGCTGGCCATTGTCAGCGGTGGTGTATTGGCAACCCTGTTGGCCGGGCTGGTGTTCGCCTGGCAACCTCTGGCGGCGCGTCCGGCAGGGCAATTGCGGTCACGGGAATAGAGCCAGAGAGCAGCTGCGGTTTAACGACCGCAGCTGACGGGTTGCAGGATTTTCATCAGGTCGAAGTTGTCACAGACCAGAGATTCAAGGGTGATATCATCCAGCGACGCATAGAAAGCGTGCGCAGCGTCGGTAAGGGCCAGTTTCAAACGACAGGCATTGGTAAGCGGACAGGTATTGTCGTTATCAGCAAAACACTCGACCATTGGCAGGTCGCCCTCGACCTGGCGAAAAACCTCGCCTATGCGGATGTCGGTGGCGGGTTTCTGCAGGCTCATGCCGCCGTTGCGTCCCCGTTGGGTGTGCAGAATGCCCAGTTGGCTAAGCTGATTGATCACCTGCGCCAGATGGTTTTCAGAGATATTGCAGCATTCTGCAATTTCAGATTTGGTCACCAACCGGTCAGTGTTGGTTGCACAATACATCAACAATCGTACTGCAATGTTGGTTCTTTTGGTTATACGCATTTCACTCTTCCAATCACTAATTGTAATTCAATATTGCACAGCCGTTCAAAAAGCGGTTTGACATACATCAATAAGACAGATTGACGCTATGTGAGGTCCAACCCTGATGTCCAACCCTTATTTCTTTGGCTATGGAAGCCTGGTGAACCTGGCGACCCACGACTATCACGACCCACAGCCCGCACGGTTGAGAGGCTGGCGTCGCAGTTGGGCACACACCACCCTGCGCGAGGTCGCCTTTCTGACCGCTGTTCCCTGTGCAGAGAGCGAAATCGACGGGTTGATCGCTGCGGTTCCGAATGCGGACTGGCAGGCGCTGGATCAACGCGAATTCGCGTATGATCGGTTGCCGACACAGAACGCAGTCCAGCATGAGATGCAGCAATCCCCTGAAATTTCGGTCTATGCGGTGCCGCAGGCATGTCAGCAAGCGGTTACAGATCAGCACCCAATTCTGTTGAGTTACTTGGATGTCGTGGTGCAGGGCTATGCTCAGGTATTTGGTAAAGACGGGGTGGCAGAGTTTTTTGCGAGTACGGATGGCTGGACGGCTCCCATACTGAACGACCGTTCTGCGCCACGTTATCCGCGCCATCAGTCCTTAGGTTCTGCTGAATTGCGATTGGTTGACGATCACCTGAACGCCTTAGATGCCCGGATTATCGTTGCGGCATAGCTGCCGAACTGGAAAATCAGCGGAAGCGAACACAATTGTGGGAAGCTGTAACAAAGGCGGGCCGGTTGCAATTGGTTTTTTTAAGTCATAGTGCTGCTAAGCGTAGTAAAGGATATACATAAAACTGAGCCGTGCATATTTTTTGAGACAAAGCGCGGCTTAACATCAAGACACAGTGTATATCTATGTTACTCGGATATTGTTCCTGAACCAAAATACCTAAGGTTCATACTTCACATAAGAAACGCAACTGGCAAAAACACTTTGGAGTTTTGATTAATCTGTTCAAAAAATGAATATTCCCTTCAAATCGTTGAGCGAAACAAAAACCTGCCCCGTTTGTAGTGATAATTCAGTTGAATACGCGAGTAGCTACCCATCTGAAGTTGAACCATTTGCATCAAGTACGATTGAGTATTGCACCGCGTGTGGCCTGGGGTACTTCGTAGATGCCGATGTATTGCTAGATAACTTTTACAGCGTTCAATATTCTCGGTCCAATCGGGGAGATAGACAAATTGAACCAGAGCAATATTTCTCCCCTGAAATGCGGAGCAAAAGTCCACGCCTTTCGCGTTACTTTGCTCGTGCCAATCGGCAACTTTCAGTGCTCGAAAGCCTAAGAAACCCACTTAAGCATATATTGGATTTCGGCAGTGGACCCGGCTATTTTCTTTCGATCTCGCAGGCAAAAACACTTGCTGCGTTCGAACCTGATCTAGATAGCCAAAAATACCTGTCTCATATTGGTGCCACCCGATATGAAAATCTGGATGATCTACCTCGCGGCTCGTTTGATGCGATCATATCTTCACACTCGATGGAGCACCTTGTCGCCGAGCGACTTGTGGAAACGCTGACTGTTCTATTTAGCTGCTTGAAGGCAAATGGGAGCTTGTTGATCGAGGTGCCTCAAGGCGGAATAAGTCACCTGGTTTTGAATTACCGACATGATCCCCATACGATTTTTTTCACACAGGAAAGTTTGACGAAGGCAATTCAAACTGCTGGTGGTGAATTGATCTTCTCGAAGTGCTTCGCTACGAAGTCATCGAACCGAAGATCGGATGCAATTTATGACCCCAAGGGAAGCAAATTTATCCGGTCGCGGTCAGGATCGGTGACAATTGTAGCCCGCCGCAAGCCTGGGTTCGCCGGTCGGGTTGGACAAAAATTTGACCGATTAACAAGGGGCCTGTGAAAGGCCATTGGTGTAACCTACACAGTGTCGCTAACCGCAGAAAAACCGCCAATACCATCGCAAGGACAGAGTGCGTAAAATTCCTATCTGCGTTCCATCTACGGTTTTGATTTTCTGGATTGAAATGTAATTTCCCGAAACGGCAATGCGACCGGCACCGGTCCAAAAGTGTCTTCCAGCTTTTTGCTAGCCGCCTTGATGAGGGTTTCAATGTCTACAGAACCGCGGTCATTTACCTCTAACACTGTTGGATTTCCGGTGAGGAAACCGCGTGCAACGTTTTCATGGTCGAGCACTTTTACCGCTTCACTGACATGGGTGACGTCAACGTCCTGGAACCCCGCGCCATGGTACAGGCTTTCCACTGCGCTGACATCGAGCAGATTAAAGGGCACCTCAAGAAAGCGCGGTGGGTTGGTGTCAAACGCACTTTTAATGACACTATCGACAATCCCGACAGCCGGATTGACCTCAAAGCGATCCCAGATTGTGATGGTCAACTGACCGCCGGGTTTTAGAACCCGCGACATCTCTGCCAGACCTGCGGCTTTGTCCGGAAAGAACATTACCCCAAACTGGCAAACCACGGCATCGAATTCATTGTCCGCAAAGGGCAAGGCCAAAGCGTCGGCCTGTTGGTATGTTACCCCCTCAAGCGCGCCATTTTTCTCAGCGGCAAAATCCAGCATGGCCTGGTTCAGGTCTGTTGCGGTGATTTCGGTTCCACCAGGGGTCTTTTCAGACAGATGACGTGTCGAAATGCCTGTCCCACATGCCACCTCCAGAATTCGAGCGGCACCATTTAGCCCGCTTGCCACCCGTTTTGCCATGTCAGCAGCCGAGAACTCAAATATCAACGGGCCAAGATAGCGGTCATAATTTGCCGGGATCGTGCCAATAAAAGATGCACTGGGACTATCAATTTCCATTATATAACTCGCTCTCTTGAAACCATCGCCAACGGGGGCGCACCGTTTTACGATATAGCCAAATGTAAACGTTCCAAACCTTACCCCGATCAAACAGGTGTCGAGCAAATCGAGTCAATGGTTTTATGTCACCGGCCCGTCAATCGGGTGCAATGTTTTGCTCTGCAAGCGGGGCGGTAAACATGAACGTGTAGTCTGGACATTAGCTTCTGCCGCGCTTTTAATCTCGAGCTGTATATTTCTCACGCTTAGTAACGAGAACCCGGACCAGCCAAACCAATTCAATCACCTAAAGATTTGGAATGTCACAGGATCAATTTGGCCTTGCCCTACGTGTAGCAGCGAGCTTTTTCTTCACCGTTATGGTGGTTTTTGTAAAGCTGACTACAGAAACCGTCCCCTTGGGGCAGATCATTTTTTGGCGCAGCGCTGTCGCTCTGCTGCCGCTGGTGATTTATTTGCACTTGACCGGAGATCTCCCAACCGGATTGCTGACCAAGCGCCCCGGGTCCCATATCCTACGCTGCTTGTTGGGGTTGGCGGCCATGGCGACGTCTTTTGCCTCGCTAAGATACCTGCCGGTCGCTGACAGCACGGTGATCGGCTATCTGACCCCCATTGTGATGCTGATCCTTGGGCGCATCATGCTGGGAGAAGAGATCAACCGAACCCGCATCCTGGCCGTTGTCTTGGGCTTTGTCGGCGTGCTGGTGATTACCGTTCCCGCGATAGAGGGCAGCCAAGGCGACGGCTATTTGCTTGGTGTTATGCTGGGATTGGTCACTGCAGTGATCACCGCCTTTGCCAAGGTGCAGATCCGTGACCTGACCAAAACCGAACACCCCGGCGCCATCGCCTTTTACTTTGCCTTGGTTTGCGCGATTGGTGGGCTGTGTTCACTCCCGTTAGGCTGGGCCAGTCCCGATCTTGTCACCTATGGCTATCTTATTGGCGCAGGTTTGGCCGGCGGTCTTGCCCATATCTGCATGACGCTTGGGTTGAAACTCGCCGAAACCGCCAAGCTGGCCGGGGTGGAATACCTGTCGCTGATTTTTGCCGTGGGTGCGGATCTGGTGGTGTTTCAGATCTGGCCGGGTCTTGCCTTTGTACCGGCCACATGTCTGGTGCTGATCGCGGCCTATCTGGTCAGTTTCCGTGATAAGCCCACAGCAGCCAAATCGCCCAGCTAAGCAACAAAAAAGGCGCCGCAGGGACGCCTTTTCTATCTTCAAACCGATGCTAAGCCTTAGTCGCTGACCAGATCACCGTTCAACGCGCTGTCGATCAGGGCGATGGTCTCGTCGACACCGTACAGGGCGATGAAACCACCAAAGCGTGGGCCTTGGGTCGCACCCAGAAGCACCTCGTAGATTGCCGAGAACCAGGCGCGCAGTGGGTCGAACCCGTGGATTTTGCCGATGGCAAAGACCACTGACTGCAGGAAATCATCGCTGCCAAAATCAACCTCGGGCAACGCATCATCCTTGCCGTCGATCTCATTCTTCTTGGCAATTGCCGCCAATGCTGCTTCGGGCGATTTTAACGCTTCGGCCAGATCGGACAGCGCAGTGCGTTCCTGATCTGTTGGCAGGCGGAAGGTCTTGGCCGGTTTCACGAAGTCATTGAAATAGGCCACCGCAAAGCCTGCGGCTTGATCCAATGTCGGGTTGCTTTCCGGCGTTGCATCAGGGGCATATTTGTTGATGAAGCCCCACAGGGTTTCTTTATCTTCCGCGTTAGAGACGCTGGCGATATTTAGCAGCATGGCAAATGGCACCACCATATCCGACTGCGGTACGTCACCGCCGTGGATGTGCCAGACTGGGTTGTTCAACTGCCCCTTGGTGTCCTGCCCGTGATAGGCGCGCAGTTGCTGGTGATATTCATCCACTGCCTTGGGGATCACATCAAAGTGCATCCGCTTGGCCGTCTTAGGCTTGAGGTACATGAAGTACGACAGGCTTTCTGAGCTGGCATAGGTCAGCCATTCGTCAATCGAGATGCCATTGCCGGATGTTTTTGAGATCTTCTGCCCGTTGGCATCCAGGAACAGTTCATAGGTGAAATGGTCCGGTGCGCGGTGGCCCAGAATGCGGCAAATGCTGTCATAGATCGGCGTGTTGGTGCTGTGGTCCTTGCCGTACATTTCAAAGTCGACACCCAGCGCCGCCCAGCGAGCACCAAAGTCCGGCTTCCACTGCAGTTTCACGTTGCCACCGGTGACGGGTAGGGTCCATTCCTTGCCGTCGTCGTCAAACGTGATGGTGTAGGTCTCGGCGCAGACTTTCTTCATTGGGACATAAAGAACGCGACCACTTTCCGGGTGGATTGGCAGGAAGATGGAATAGGTCTGGCGGCGCTCTTCGCGCAGCGATTTTAGCATCACCGCCATGACCTCGTCGTATTTGTCGACAGCGCGCTTCAGCACCGCGTCAAACTGGCCGGAGCCATAAAACTCAGCGGCTGAAATGAATTCATATTCAAAGCCAAAGGTATCCAGAAAGCGGCGCAGCATGGCGTTGTTGTGGTGGCCAAAGCTTTCATGGGTGCCAAATGGATCCGGAACCGCGGTCAGCGGTCTTTGCAGATGGTCGGCCAGTGCCTCGGGATTGGGCACATTGCCGGGCACCTTGCGCATGCCATCCAGATCATCCGAAAAACACACCAGTTTGGTTGGGATGTCGGAAATCTCTTCAAACGCGCGTTTGATCATTGTGGTCCTGGCGACTTCGCCAAAGGTCCCAATGTGCGGCAGACCGGATGGGCCATAGCCGGTTTCGAATAGGACAAATCCCTTTTCCGGCGCGCCTTTGGCATAACGTTTGAGCACCTTACGGGCTTCTTCAAACGGCCAGGCTTTGCTCTTCAGAGCAGTTTCGCGCAGATCAGACATAGTGTTCTCCATCGGATGGCCTCAATTGGGCCGCATCGCGTATCCAGCTGCCCCATGCAGCCGACTGGCCCGGTCTATTGTGCTAGTGCAGCATGAGTCAATGAACAGCACCACATTGGCGCTATTTACAGGCCTCTTTTGTGATCCAATCCAGAATTTTCTGCACATCCTGCCCGGCAGCCAGCCCATCCCGCGCTGTCGCGAAATAACCGCGTAGGGAAGTTGCGCTGGGACCGTGTAGGCGCACCAGTGCTCCGGTTTGCAGAAAGGTGTCCAGTACCCCACCCCAGGCCAGAAACACCCCTTGGCCAGCTAAGCCCGCATTCACCAGCATTGCGTAAGAGCTGAAATCCAAAGAACGCACCCCCCGCGGCATCGCCATTCCGGCGGTCTGAAACCAGCTGGGCCAGTCATGCCACTGACTGCGCGCGGCTTCCATCGTCAACAGGGTCACGCTGGACAGGTCATGTTGTTCGGGCGTCATGCCGCGACGATCCAGGTACAGGGGGCTGGCGACCGGAAAAACCTCAGTGCTGAGCAGGCGTCTTTCCTCAGAGGCTTCCAGATCGGGCAGGCCAAACCGGATCACAACGTCGCCAGGGCGCGCGGCCTCACCATACTCTTGGCTTATGATGCGAATGGTCAGGTCCGGGAAGCTTTCTTCCAGCTGCCCCAACCGAGGGATCAGCCAGAAAGCCACAAACCCAGAGGGCGCGGTGACTGTGACAACACGCGACAGAGCCGCCTGCCGAATTTGCGCAACGGTGCTTTCAATCTGACCAAATCCACTATGCAGCGCCTGCAGCAGGTCCCTGCCTTGTTGAGTTATCTGGGCAGGTTTATGTGATCGGTCAAACAGCAGGCACCCGAGATCCGCCTCTAGCGCGGCGATGCGTCGCGATACGGCGGGTTGTGATACATTCAATTCCTGTGCGGCTGCGGTCAGAGTTCCATGACGTGCTGCAGCGTAGAAAGCAGTGAGACCTGAGAAGCCTGGAAGTTGTCGCATATATCATAAACTCAGCGTATGTTGTGATGCAGCTTTATCCTATTGAACTGGCTCCGCCTAGCCCCCTAACTGGCGGCAGGAAGAGGAGACTGCGCTATGACTGAGATTCTGTATGGGTTTGCTGCTGAGATTGGTGAAACTGAGGTGCTGAACCAAGCCAGTAACCTGCCGCATGCGCCTTTGGCGGTGAACGCGGCCCATGTCCCTTTGTCCGGCGGCACTGATCCGACCTATGGCGAAGTGCGCTGGCGCACGCTGATCAATGGCACAGCTGAGACTCCGCGTGACATGGTTCTGGGTATTGCAGAATTTGAGGCCGGTGGCCGGTTGCAACCTCATCGTCATGACCCGGCCGAGTTCTATTTTGGTCTGGAGGGCGCCGGAATTGTCACAATTGATGGCATGCCACATGATATCAGTCCGGGCGTTGCGATCTACATTCCTGGAGGCGCAGAACATGGCACTGTTGCGGGGGGTGAAGGCCTGCGCTTTGCCTATGGGTTTCCAAATGGCTGCTTTGAGGACATCGAATACCAATTCTCAGCGCAGGGCTGATTGTCGCCAATATGAAAGGCAACAGTTGAACCTATCCCGCAGGCTGCCTATCCTATCCTCTGCAAGAGACAGCATAAAAGGATGCGCATATGACCGAGCCAACCCCACACCCGCTTACCCCGCAGGATTGTCTTGTTGCGATCATGGTGGCGGTGTCGGCTTCGGACGAAAATATTCGCACCTCTGAACTGATGGAGATTCAGTCAGCGGTGAATATGCTGCCGATCTTTGCCGACTATGACATCGATCGGATCAAACGGATGTCGCAGACCGTGTTCGACCTGTTTGAACAAGAGGACGGGTTGGATGCGCTATTTGGCCTGATCCGCGATAACCTGCCCGAACGGCTACACGAGACAGCCTATGCGCTGGCTTGTGATGTCGCAGCGTCGGATGGGAAACTGGCCGAGACCGAATTGGAGTTTTTGGCTGAGATCCGATACGAGCTGAACATAGACCGGCTACATGCCGCCGCGATTGAGCGCGGCGCGCGGGCACGACATGTGACCTGATCTAATTTGTACTTGCTAAAGAGTATCTGGTGGCCCTGGTCACCAGGGACCTATGCCTATATGTTTGAATTTACTGATGGAAAAAGAAAAGCTGCGGTTCACCCGACGTGATTTCGAAAAGAGCCTGTCACAGGATCAAACATCGTTTCAGTCGATCGACATTACTGGTGTGGATCTGTCTGGGTTGGATTTCACCGAATGCTCTTTCGAAGAATGCCGTTTTTCAGAGAGCAGCCTCACAAATTTGTCCTGTGAAGGCGCTACGTTTAAATCCTGTCGCGCCCTGAAATGTGACTTCAGCTATGGTGATTTTTCCGAAGCAAGGTTCGACAACTGCAACCTGTCGCTTTCTGTTTGGCGGGGTGCCTACTTGTCGGCAGCGAGTTTTACGGACTGCAAACTGACAGGCGCCAATTTTGGCGAGGCACGGACGCTGGGTGTTCAGTTTTCTAAATCCACTTTGTCCAATGCGTTTCTTAGGAAGATGAATTTCCGAAAGTATGAACTGGAAGAGGTTGATTTTTCTGGCGCTGATTTGGCGGACTGTGATTTTCGCGATGCGGTGCTGTACCGGTGCCGGTTGGACGATGCGCATATGTCTACAACACGTTTTGCCGGAGCTGATCTGAGAGAGGCTGATCTGGGGGACCTTAGTTTTTCCAGCGCAGCAAATTTCAAAGGCGCAATTATTTCTAAAGACCAGGCCACCGAGCTGTTACGGGGACTTGGTTTGAAGGTTTTCTAGAGGGGGAGTTTTCCCCTTCGCCATATGCATTTAGCAAAGGACCAACGATGTCTGTTCCGGATATTGTCACCCAACGTCTTCAGTTGCGTCAACGCGGTCTGGTTGATTTTGACGACTGCCTGAAGATGGACCGCGACCCCGACGTCACCGAGTTTGTCGATGGGCCATGGAACAACCCGGAACAACACTGCGCATTTCTGACCGAACGCATGCAAGCCAACTATCCGGACGGGTTAGGGTACTGGACGGTTCGCCTGAAAGACGCAGATCAGGGATTTCTGGGTTGGATAATGCTACTTCCTGATGGTCAGGACAGGGGGAGCGCAGAGATTGGATGGCGTTTCAATCGTCAGACTTGGGGAAAAGGCTACGGGACGGAAGCGGCCAAAGCCGTGTTGGATTATGTGCAAACCTCTTTGAATATACCGCGAATTTTTGCTGAGATTGACCAACGCAACATCGGGTCAATTCGTGTTGCAGAGAAACTTGGAATGTTGGCCGATGGTCGTTCTACCGACGCCGGGCAGGGCGATCTTGTCTTTGTGGTAGAGGACAAGAAGTGAAAGGTTCCGCAAAGCTAACCTTGAGCATGAAGTACGGCGGCGTGTCTTTGGGGCGGTTCATTTTCTGAGCGGAATTTATTTGTGTCCCTCGGGCGGCGTGCAGAAGGCGGCCAATTCAGCCGCCTCCTTTCTTAACATTTGCAACCACATCGCTTGACTTAAGGTTGCAGTATTTGGGCGCGTGTAAAGTTTCTGGTTTTCTTAGACCCGTTTGCAAAGGTCATTGTCACGCTGACCGTCTCGATGGAATCCCCAGAAAAGGTCCAATATGGCGGATTGGCTTTTGCTTTGCCGCCTGTACAGGGTGAGAACGACTGTGTCTGTGTTTCGCCACCGTTGACCGAGAACTGCATCTGTTTGATCCCACAGGCATAGGGGGCCACGGATGACAGGTTCAGCATATCATGAGGCCAGCTTTTTGAGAGTGTCGCCCAAGGTGTGCTGGCGTTCTTCAGCGTGGCCTGATCCTGGGCAACACGAGAGGACGACACTGCAGGTGCCGAAGCTGCCGCCGCTGGTGCAGTTGATCGGCTAGTTGACGCAGGAGCGGCACCGCCATTTAGGCTTGCATAATTGGCTTCCCAGACAGACCGGGACGGAAAGGTGAGATGTCCCATTTGAGCAGGGTCGTTCCGTTTGGCTTCTTCGAACATGGCCCGGCCTAAAGCATAGTCATCGGTGACGTCGACGCCGGGATACTTTGCCGGTACTCTTCCTGAACACGACGCTCGGCGGCGTCATCTACGGCTGAATAAAATGGATCAGCTGCACCTGTAGCCAGTACCGCTGCGGTGCAGGCAGATTGCGACAAAACAACTGCCATCAGAGCCATTTTTCGCCAGCCCGCGCCTGAACGTGATTTTTCTGCGCGCACAGCACTGTCAAAATTGCTGTATTTCATTAATCAGATTTCCCAATGTAAACGTTTACTAAGGTGTAAGCAGAATACATTTTCTGGAATTCAAGCCGTTTTGCTGTGCTGATCCGAAGAAACAATCTTTGATTGTAAGTGTCTTTGGCCTGTAGGCTTGGTTTAACTTGTGGGTTGAGTATTAGATCACAACGACACGGGCGATCCCTTGGCAGTGGGGGCCCGAACCGGTCACATTAGCTGCCGTAGACCGACCCCCAGCGCTCGATCAGCTTTTGTTGCATCTTCTTGGCTTTTCGGTTCCAACCGCGTGCGCCTTCTGGCCGTTCACGGTCGGCGCGTTTGATCCGCGAGCGTGCGCTCTGATCGGCAGCAAAGATGGCAAAAGCCAATTCGGTTCCGTCTGCAGCGGTCATAAAACCACCCAGGCCAGAGACAAAATTCAGCGTTCCGGTTTTGGCGTTCACCTTGATCGGGTGGTTTTTGTTCACCTTGCCATTGGCATCCCGCATCAGGAAGGGTTTGAGCAATGGCTTTAATTGACCACCCTTTCGGGCTGCAATCAGCGCGCCAACCAGATCATTTGGAGTCATCCGAGATTTTTCACCCAGGCCCGAGTGATCCACTAGCCGGGTGCTGGTCATGCCGTATTTGCCAGCGGCCCAGCGGTTCATGGAGTCTGCGGATGCTTTCAGCGAGTTAGGTCTTCGCCCGCTGGCCGCTGAGGCGGACATGCCGATCATTTCTGCCATCAGGTTGTTGGAATATTTCAACATGCCGCGCAACAAAACAGAGAGCGCGGCGCTACTGTGCTGTGCCAGGACCTCTCCCTTTGGCAGTGATTTCAGCTTGCGGGGTTTGCCCAGTACAATGCCATTGGCGCGGGCCATGGTGCGAAACACATCGCCGGTGTATTCGGCAGGACGCCGCACAGGCAGCCAGCGTGATCCACCCTTGCCCAAGGCCGCATTGGCCACGGTCCACTGATCTGCGCCACCTTTGTCAGAGTAAGTGTAGACTGGTGTTGTGCGTGTCACTACTTTCATACGCGCTGTTGACACCTCGGGGCGGTATTTTTCGGTGCGGGCGTCCATGGTCACGGCCCACTTTTGGCCCGCGCGCTTCCATTCAAAATGCACCCGGTTATAGTTCAACGACAGACCCGAAATTGCCGGGCTATAGCCAACGTGGTCGGGTTGATCGGGGTCGATGGAGCGCACGTAGGGCAGGGCGCCGTCCCACAGTTTAAATCCGCCTTTGACTTCACGCACCCCGGCGCTTTTGAGCGCCTTGGCCATCTGCGCCAAATGATCGGTGCTGAGGGTCGGGTCGCCGCCGCCAACAAGGATCAGATCTCCTTGAATAACACCGCCACGCAGACCACCAGTCGCGATAACTTTAGTTTGAAATCTATGGTCTGCGCCCAAAATATCTAATGCGTACAACGAGGTCAGTGCCTTGGCGACGCTGGCTGGGGGCAGGCCGGCGGCCCCATTTTCAGCCTCAAGCCGCAGACCCGTTTCAACATCGGCCACAGCACAGGCGACTTTGCCCGGTAGGGCCGCGCGTCGTAAGACGCCTTTTAGACCGTCAGCGGTAATGATACGGACCGCCTCACGCCGGGCATGAGGTCGCAATGAAGTGGTCGGGGCGTTGGCCCAAGCGCCACGAGCTCCGATCAGGGCCAAGCTGGATAGCAGAAAATGTCGACGAGAAACCATATTGCTCATAGTCTAATAAATTCGTTTCAAAACGGCAAACAATCACCATTAGGGGTTTTTAGTAAGTGGGCTGCCTGTTAAGGGAGCCTCATGTTACAGGCAGTCATTCTTATGTTCGTCGCGATGTCAATGATCCCTGCTGGGGATCTGTGTGGCAAGCTGTTGACCAGCAGCGGCATAGCAACACCTGCCTTTGTTGCCTCGTCGCGATTTGTCGTGGGCAGCCTATTGCTTTTGCCGTTTGTTCCCCGGCGGGCCTATTTGCTCCTGAAGAACTGGCGTATGTGGCTGCGTGCCCTGTTTTTGGTTGGTGGCATTTTTTCAGTTCAGACTGCCCTTAAGACCGAGCCTATGGCCGATGTGTTTGCAGCCTTTTTTATAGGCCCAATTATCAGTTACGTTCTGTCAGCACTGTTCTTACGCGAACCCACCACCTGGCTGCGATCTTTGCTTATGGCGGTAGGGTTTGCCGGTGTAATTCTTGTTGTAAGACCGGGATTTGGCGGGTCTATCAACCTTTTGTGGGCGGTGCTCGCAGGTAGTTTTTATGGCGCATTTCTGACCACAGGCCGTTGGCTTGCACATCTCGGATCACCGCTGGAGCTGAGCCTGATCCAACTGCTATTAGCTGCTGCGGCAATGCTACCTCTGGGTTTGGCAAACCTGCCGGAACTGACGCCGAGCACAACTGCCCTTACCGTCGGTAGTGCTGTGTTTTCAATGTTGGGGAATTTGATCCTGCTGTTTGCCTACAACAAGGTGGCAGCAACCAAACTGGCACCGATGGTCTATTTCCAGCTGATTGCGGCGGTGGGGCTGGGCTGGGCGGCCTTTGGACAACTGCCTGATATGCTGACCTGGTTGGGGTTGTTGGTGGTTGTCAGCGCTGGTCTGGGGTCAGCACTCCTGCGTCGCTGACCAGTTGCCGTTTGCGCGAATGGCGGAAGAGCTGGCATCGACCATTGGCACATTGATAAAACACCAGGCTGGTGACTGCGCATGGGCCAGCAAATGACTGCTATTCCCCTTTAGCCGCGCATGGGCATAGATCTGCGCCGCAGGAGACAGCCGTGCCGAGATCCGATCTCCCGGTCGGGCCAACACGCCGATTGGGACCGTTTCCATAATATCGCGCCAGTCTTTCCAGCGATGGAACTGCGCCAGATTATCCGCACCCATCAACCAAACAAAGCGTACCCCGGGATAGAGTCGACGCAAATGCCGTAATGTTTGCGCCGTATAACGGGTCCCCAACTGTGCCTCGGCATCGCTGATAAGGATGCGCGGATGCCGCATGATCTGGCGGGCCGCTTGCATTCGTTTCTGTAGTGGTGCGGGCTGATGGCGTTTCAGCGGATTGCCCGGGGACACCAGCCACCACACCCGGTCGAGCCCAAAGTGTTTCAACGCCGCTCGGCTGATCTGCACATGCCCCATATGGGCCGGATCAAAAGATCCGCCCAACAACCCAACGGTCATACCGGGGCGTAAAAAGGGAAAGCCATGTTTCATCCGGGGCTTGATGCACATATTTGGCCGGGAAGCCAAGTGTAACCGAGGGCGCTGCCTGTTCTTGGGTGAGTGCTAGATGGATAGTCTGATGGTCAGCCAGAGCACTTTAGATAGCTCTTCAACAGATTGTCCCAGGCGCGCTGATCATTGAAATCATCCACCAGACCGTCACCTTCAAATCCGGTAATGGCCTTCATGCCATGCTGAATCATATAAGATGGGGAATGCCTGGGCAGGCCTTGTTGTTTAACCTGTTGGCAGAGTTTGGTGTGATGAGGCGATCCAGTGCCGCCAAAACGCTGAAAGGCTTCTTGCATTTGCCTTTGGTACCGACGTCCACCTGCATCCTGTGTCTGAAGAGCCAAAACCTGCATCGCTTGATGTGCTGTCTTGTCCGCAACGCGCAGCTTATCAAACTCACCGCGCAGCTGAGCGACAATCATCAGTTCTACCGCTTTGTCATAGCTGCGGTCACGGTGGCATTCAGATATGCCACCAAACAGATCAGCAGGCGAGAAGTCTGCAGCGACTTGTTCGACGGAGATGCATCCAACGTCATGCTCCGACTTCAAATTGCCGGGGGCCTCAATATTCGTGACCTGCGCTATTGTCCCGCTGGCAACACAACACAGAACCAGCAAAAATCTCTTCATCTTGATATCCTTCAGAATAGGTTCCTAATTGCCCTTTACCCGCAGCTTGTCTAGACCAATTGCTAAATAGAAATCCCCCATCACGGAGCTGTCTCATGGCCGCCTATCAATACGTTTACCACATGCAGGGTGTCTCCAAGACATATCCCGGTGGCAAGAAATGCTTTGAAAACATTCACCTGTCCTTCCTCCCCGGTGTGAAAATCGGTGTTGTCGGGGTCAACGGCTCCGGTAAATCCACCCTGATGAAGATCATGGCCGGTCTGGACAAGGACTTCACCGGTGAGGCCTGGGCAGCTGAAGGTGCCAAAGTTGGCTATCTGCCGCAGGAGCCAAAGCTGGACGCAAGCCTGTCTGTGCGTGAAAACGTCATGCTGGGTGTGGCGTCGAAAAAGGCGATCCTGGACCGCTATAACGAGTTGGCGATGAACTACTCGGATGAAACCGCCGACGAGATGGCCGAGCTGCAGGACAAGATCGACGCTGAAAACCTGTGGGATCTGGACAGCCAGATCGATGTCTCGATGGAGGCGCTGCGCTGCCCGCCAGATGATGCTGAGATTGCCAACCTGTCGGGTGGTGAACAACGTCGTGTGGCGCTGTGCAAATTGCTGCTCGAAGCGCCGGACATGCTGCTGCTCGATGAACCGACCAACCACCTGGACGCTGAAACCATCGCCTGGTTGCAGCAACACCTGATGGATTACAAAGGCACCATCCTGATCGTTACCCACGACCGCTATTTCCTGGATGACATCACCAGCTGGATCCTGGAACTGGACCGCGGCAAGGGTATCCCGAATGAGGGCAACTACTCCGACTGGCTGGAGCAAAAGGCCAAGCGTCTGGCGCAGGAAGCCCGTGAGGACAAATCCAAACAGCAAACGCTGGAGCGCGAGCTGGAGTGGATGCGTCAGGGGGCCAAGGCCCGTCAGGCGAAATCCAAGGCCCGGATCAACGCCTATAACGATCTGGCAGAGCAGTCCGAGCGCGAGAAACTCACCCGCGCCCAGATCGTCATCCCCAACGGCCCGCGTCTGGGCAACAAGGTGATCGAGGTCGAAGGTCTGGCCAAGCACTATGGTGACAAACAGCTGGTTGAGGGGCTGTCGTTTGATCTGCCGCCCGGTGGCATCGTCGGCGTGATCGGGCCCAACGGCGCCGGTAAATCCACCCTGTTCCGCATGTTGACCGGTCAGGAAACCCCGGATGAGGGTTCGGTGTCATACGGTGATACCGTCAAGCTGTCTTATGTGGATCAGTCGCGTGATGATCTGAACGACAAAGAAACCGTCTGGGAAGCCATTTCCGGTGGGGCTGAGATCATCGAACTGGGTGATGCACAGGTGAACTCCCGCGCCTATTGTTCCTCGTTCAACTTCAAGGGTGGCGATCAGCAAAAACCGCTGAACCTGTTGTCCGGTGGTGAGCGCAACCGTGTCCACATGGCGCGTCTGCTGAAAGAGGGCGGCAATGTGCTCCTCCTTGATGAGCCGACCAACGATCTGGACGTGGAAACCCTGCGCGCACTGGAAGATGCGCTGGTCGATTTCGCCGGTTGCGCCGTGGTGATCTCCCACGACCGTTTCTTCCTCGACCGAATCTGTACCCATATGCTGGCCTTTGAAGGCGACGCCCATGTGGAATGGTTCGAGGGCAACTTTGAAGACTACGAGGAAGACAAGAAACGTCGCCTCGGCGCTGACGCGCTAGAGCCCAAGCGGTTGAAGCATAAGAAGTTTGTGCGGTAAGGTGCAATTCCCAAAGGCCCGTCTATTTTGGCGGGCCTTTTTATTTAGGAGTTTTGAGCATGAAACCAACAGACAAGTTTTTATTAGCAGAATCTCTTACTCTAGCGAATTGGAGGTTATGGCAACATGATTTCGAACACCGGTTATCCAATAGTGGGTTTGACAAACTCCCTATTCTCAATTGCATTGATCGGTTTTCAGCCTTCACAAAGGACTATAATCTGTCCCGAAATATCCCAGGTGGTCCTGTAGACAAGAAAGGCTCTTCTTCTGAGCAAGCAAAAAAGCGAATTCTCGCACAAGGCAGGAGAGAATTCATAATGAACTTGGTTCGAGAAGATCCCCCCATTAACGCAAAATCAATAGATGAATATGCCGTGGAACTCGCGAAACAGGCGAATTCAGCACCCGGTCTCCCTAATCTATCCAAACTAGCCAAAAGATCCCAAGTTTCAAAATCAAGGTCTCTTGTGTCCAAAATATGTAGTTTTTGGAACCCAGTGGAGTTTCCGCCTTTTGATCAATATGCGAGTAACGCATTGAAGGAAAAATCATCCTATAGTGCCTACCAATCAAAATTCAAAAATAGGCTGTTGAATTTTTTTGATGAACGTCATGAAAACGTGAAATTTTACGAGAACTATTTGTGCCAATTAGCGAAAGTTGGGGAAGGATGCGGCCCGGCTATTAGAGCAAAAATTCTGGATGTAACTTTGATGATCGAAGGCGGCCTTTGGAATAATCAAATCGTTCCTGAAGTTAGTAAGAACAAACTGTAAGTGGGAGCCAAGTTAAAGCTCCTAACAAAAGGCCCGTGCCTGACCTTGGGGAGGTGCAAAGCGCCTTCCCGGGGGGAAGGTCAGGCGCGGGCCGTGCGGCTACGCCTTACGTCCCCAAGGGGAACTCCTGCTAACTGTGTTTTTGATTTGAACTGTTGGTGCGCGGGGCTCCGCCCGTCCACACTTCAAACAGTCCCCCGGACTGTTTGTCCCTTCAGGAACCAGTGTGAACTCCACGTGGGGAAGGTCAGGCGCGGGCCGTGCGGCTACGCCTTACGTCCCAAGGGGGAATTCCTGCCAGCGTTGCGTTTTGGGGTATCTGTTGGTGCGCGGGGCTCCGCCCGTTCATGCCTCACGGCTCCGCCGGTTCGACCCTGAAATGATCCCCCAGATCATTTCCTAGACGGGTCTCACTGTCCCGCACTGTTTGTCCCTGCGGGAACCGGCCTGAACTCCACGAGGGGAAGGTCAGGCGGGGGCTGGGCCACTGGGTGGCACACCCCAAAGAAAGCTCAACTGTTCTGTATTCGACCGGGTGTTGCCCACCCAGCGTGCGCTGTGCTTGGGGTGAATTAATCCTGACGTCTTAAACCCTCACTCCCAAACACATTGGCGCTGTTGGAAAGGGTTTTACATGAACAAGGCAATCACCGAGGGCGTCGCATTGATGCCACCTGCATTTGTGGATGGTCTGGACCAGTGGTCCAGCGGGGATGGCACGCCGGGGTCGGATACCTATGACGGCGCGGTTAACGCGGCCTTTGTGCCGTCGGATGCGGATTTTGGTGGCTGTCTGGAATTGCAAAAGACCGCCTCGACCCAGAAGCTGCGGTATATGGGGCAAACGCCGCTACTGCCGGGGTGTTATTTGCAGGTCAAGGCGCGGATCAAGGCGATCAGTGGTGCCTTACCCAGCGTGCGTATTGCCGCTTGGGCTGGCGGGTCGGGCGGTAGCCACATTGGCGGTGTGGTTGAAACGGGTCCCAGCACCACCCTGACCAGCTATGGCGCGGTGGTTGAGGTGAGTGCCATCATTGGCACCGGTGCGCGCGGTGGGGTGGATATGGCCTGGGGGCGCAATGCAACCTACGGCCACATGGGGCTGGATCTGACCGGGCCAACCGGTGGCGTGGTGCGGATTGAAGATATCGAGATCATCGATATCACCAGCGCCTATCTGCGCGATATGCTCAGTCTGGTGGATGTCACTGACTTTGGCGCGGTGGGCGATGGGGTAACCAATGATGCGCCAGCGTTTGAGGCCGCAGATGACGCAGCAGATGGGCGGCGTATTCTGGTGCCGGCTGGTGAATTTTATCTGGATGACACGGTGTCCCTGAACCACCACGTATTGTTTGAGGGCACGGTCACAATGCCCACTGATAAGATGTTATTGCTGACCAAGGATTTTGATTTCCCCAGCTATGCCTCCGCATTTGGCAGCGAAGACTTGGGGTTCAAAAAGGCCTTTCAGGCGCTGCTCAATAATTCAGATCATGAATCGCTGGATCTGGGCGGGCGCAAGGTCAGTCTGAGTGGTCCGGTGGATATGCAGGCGGCGGTGCCCAACAAGACCAATTATTCAACCCGGCGGATAATCCGCAATGGCCAGATCGAGGCGCAATCAGGGGCGGTTTGGGATACCGAAACCGTGACGGCACAGGCCACTTATAATCCCAACGACTCGCGGACCCTGACATCCGTTGCCAATATCGCCAATATTCCGGTTGGGGCCCTGGTTGAAGGCAGTGGGGTGGGGCGCGAAGTCTATGTGAAGTCCAAGAACACTGGCGCGGGTGAGCTGACGCTGAATTCTCCGCTCTATGATGCGGCCGGGACGCAGGTGTTTACCTTCAAAGATTTCAAATACATGCTGGATTTCAGCGGTTTCAGTTCGCTGAGCAAATTTGGCATGACCGAGGTCGAAATACAGTGCAACAGTCATTGCAGTGCCATACGGTTGGCCCCGGCAGGGTCGGTGTTCAGTCTGGATCACTGTTTTATCTCACGGCCCAAGGATCGCGGCATTTCGTCGATTGGGTCGGGCTGTCAGGGCATTTTGATCGACAATTGCCAGTTCCTGTCTGCGGAGGAGCCCGACGATGTGCCGGACCGCGTCAGCGTGGCGCTGAACGTCAACGCCAATGATGCCAAACTGCGCAACAACAGGGCCACCAAGTTCCGCCATTTTGCTATCTTGGCAGGTGAGAACAACACGGTGACTGGCAACCATTTCTTTCAAGGCGATACGGTTGCAAACGGTGTTCGCACGGCTGGGTTGGTGATTTCCAGCACCTATTGTTCAACGACGGTGTCGGACAATTATGTCGATAACTGCTTTATCGAATGGACCAATGAGCTGGATTCAACTCCGGATTTCACCGCCGGGTTCTCGTTCAGTTCGCTGTCGATCACCGACAACGTCTTTCTGTCAGGGGATGTTGCACCGTGGTTTAGCTACATTGTGATCAAGCCCTACGGCAGTGACCACTTCCTGAACGGGATGTCCGTGAGCGGCAATAAGTTCCGTTCAATCAATGGGTCAATTGACCGTGCCGAGCAGGTGGATACCAGTTTTTCCAGTCTGGACTTCAGTCGCACCAAAAACGTGTTTTTTGAGGGTAATACATTTCACAATGTCAGTGCCGCTGTTTCGAACCCGTTGCGCGTGCGGCATGATCAATCGTCTGCGACCAAAACCTGGACGATTGATCCTGACGATGGGTTGCCCTTTGGCGGTCGATCACGCGGCGTGGACAGCGTGATTGCATTGGGGGCCATCAGAACCAGTGGTGGCTCGTCCCGTTATGCGATGCCCTATGTCGATTTGGAGCAGGGAAGCAACCGGGATCAGATAGATTTGGTTTGGGAAGAATCCGTACATGGAGAAGTACAGGTGACCATGCGTATGGATAAATGATCAGCTCTGACCCAGATCCTCGGCGGTCAGGTGAAAAGCCTTGCCAAAGCCGCCATTCAGATGGCCTTCAATTACATTTAGTTGGGCAAATGCAAAATCGCTGAACCCGATGTAGAGTTTGGATTTGGGATGGTCGCGCAGATAATGTGCGGCCAGTTCGCTGTATCCGTCCTCACCATGACGCACAAACGAAGCGCGGCAGATCAGGCTCAACCGAGGATGGGTCAGGGGATCGCCCTTGTCACCGGGTTCCCCCACCAACAGTGAACAAGCTGGGTTCGCCTGTAGGGCGCGGGTGTGCATTGACAGGGATGACACCAAACTAACAGGACGGCCCTGTGGGCACAGGCCAAAGGCAATACGGGTCACCAGAGGTGTGCCATCGTCTGTTACAACGCCCAATGCTGCAAATCGGGCATTGACCATCAGGGATTGTGCCAATGCGCGGGCTTCGTTGTCTGTAGGTCGAATTGGGTTTGTCATGTCTTGGCGGTTCCACTTGTGCGACGTGATGTTATCCATCGGCTAACGACAGACAAGTCAAAACACGCGCAACAGGCTTCATTTCTATTGTGCGGATTGCTGAAAACTCTTCTGCTTTTGCAATGTCTTCGGTTAGGCTGGACCCATTCAACGGAGGAGCCAATGCCAACAATCGCCAAAGCTGCTGATATCCAGACGGTCATCACCACGTTTGAGATGACCCCCGGGACCTGCCAGGATCTGCTGGATGCGCTGACCGAAGCTTATGCTGAATTCATTTCACAACAGCCCGGGTTTATTTCGGCGGGCCTGCACGTCAATGACGCCCAAACCCGGATCGCCAACTATTCCCAGTGGAACCGGCGTGAGGATTTTCTGGCAATGCTGAGAACCCAGGAAATGCGGGATCGAAATCGAAAAATACACGAATTATGCCGCAGTTTTGAGCCCGTGATGTATGACGTTGCCGACACTTTTGGCTGACACCAGCGTTATGTCAGATGCTTGAACAGGACCTGCATCAACAACTGCGAGCGGATGATCAATTTGTTGGAGCCGACAACTGAGGCAATACGTTCGTAGTGAATTCTGATCGGGCCATTGGCACGTAGCAGAATAGTCGTGGCCTCAGCCCTCGCACGCTCAAAAGCCGCAGAGGCGGACTTTACCGCATCAGGTTGGATGGGTTTGTAGGTGCGCCCATTGCTGCGTAGCGGTGCCGTTGCCTTGTCCGGGTATTGTTTCAGCACCGCTTTCAGGGTTTTTTCAACATGGCGGAACGCTTTGCGCGCTTCACCGTAATCGGGGAACTTGCTGACGGACGAGCCGGCGCGGCGGAACATCTGCCGGTAGCAATCAAACTGGTAAACATTCGGGATGCCACGGCATTCGTCGCCGCCCTCCTGCAATACCAATACGACTTTGCTGGTTATAGTGTCAGACATCGCCAGTTGTATGGTTCCCGCCTCGTTTGGCGAAGGATTGGATGCAGCGACGCCAATTGTGGGGAGCGATAGGACCAATAGAATTTTTAGAGAGTGGGCAAACATGTGAGTACGCCTTTAACTAATTAAAACAGTTGTTTTGGCCTGCCGTTATCAAACAGGCCTACTTCGTCCGACAAACTGCCCAATAATGTTTCGCACTACGCGTTTGAAGAACCGGTTGGGCGTTCGCTAACTGAAGTCGAAGCGCTAAATAGTGGTGTGCCCAATGCTGAATTCTGTCTTGGGTCGGCTATGTGAGACTGAGCCGAGTATATTTACACCAAGGTATTGGGCAACAACAAATGCGTAATTTCCTGACGAGTTGTATTTTAGCGTTGGCTGACCTGTATCAAGGTCAGTTGCCCGTCTGTGGAATAGCCTGAAACCGCAAGAGAGGAGACTATTGATGTATCATAAAATTCTGGTGCCGATTTCCTTTGATCCCGACCGCGATATAAATGGGCCACTCAAATTGGCCAAGCTGTTGTGTACCGAGGGTGGAGCAGTGACGCTGCTGCATGTGGTGGAGCATATTCCGGCCTATGCCATTTCATATATGCCCCTTGATTATCTGGCGCAGGCCAGGGCCGCGCTGCAAACAGAGCTCGACAGCTTGGCAGCCAGTCTGCCGCATGCAATTGGGGTTGTTATCGAAGGTCACTCTGGGCGTTCAATTCTGGACTGGGCTGAGACCAACAGCCCGGATTTGATCATTATTGCGTCACACCGTCCGGGAATGCAGGATCTGTTACTTGGTTCGACGGCTTCCCAAGTGGTGCGTCATGCGGCCTGTGCTGTGCATGTAGTGCGGTAAACAAGAGTAGGTTATCTGCGCTCTGGTTGAGTAGTTCGCTCGGACGTGCTTGGGTGCGTGAAAATGGAAGGGATAGATAATGCGGATATTTCATGCGCTGGCGGCTGTCGGTGTTGCGGTAACCTGTGCTGGGTGTGCGTTGGCGGAAACGGTCGGGATCACCAAGACGATCAATGAGGTCACGGTGCAGACCCCAGACGGCCCGGTTGGAATTTCCCGTGTTCAGGACACCGAAAACCGGGTTGACGAAAATTGGGCCCGGACCTCGCGGGCCTGTCCGCCGTTTTGCGTACAGCCCATGGTTCCTGCCGAAGGCGTGACGGCGATTGGTGAACTTGAACTCATGGATATGTTGGTCGACCCAGAGGCTATGGTGGTCGACAGCAGGGTTGTTGCTAACTTTGCTGGAGGGTCAATCCCTGGCGCGGTCAATATTCCGTTTGCCGAGGCCTCTGATCGATTGGACGAGCTTGGCTGTGAGATTGATTTTGACGGGTTTGACTGTCAGGCTGCCAAGCCTGTGGCACTGTTTTGCAATGGTCCATGGTGTGGCCAGTCGCCAACTGCTGCGCGCAATATGATTGCCGCTGGATATCCCGCTGATAAGATTTTCTACTATCGCGGCGGGATGCAGAACTGGCGGATGTTGGGGCTGACGGTCACCGAATAAGCGGAACCCCGTTCATAGAAGAAAAGGCAGAGACTGCTCCCAATGGGTCGTCACTGCCTTTTTAGCTTTTATGCTCAGATGGGTATCGAAGTCGTTATGCCGACCTGAGTTGCATCAGATACCAAGCGAACCGCAATAGGCCACCAGGCAACAAAGCGGACCGAAGCAAAACCTTGTTGGAATTGACGGCATCAGCGATGCGGGCAAAATGCGCCTGTTTGTTATCCGGAGCCCGCAGCAAAATAGTTTGAGCCTGGTCCATGGCCCGCTCCGTACGGGCTTTGGCTTCGGGAATAGCCGCTTCGTTAATGGCCCGGTAGGTATTTAGACCACGCCGGACTGGTTTCTTGCTCGGATCCACATTGTTGCGCACCACAAGCCGAAGGGTGTCTTCAACCTCCGATATTGCCTTGTGGGCCTGTGAGTAGACCAGGCTGCCGTGTAGAAAATCCTGGGCTTTTTTGTATGTTTTCCAGTAGCAGTCATAGCGGTAGATTTTTGGCAAACGTTTACACTTGCCAAACCCCCGGGTCAGAATATCCACGACCCGACTGGTGGCCGAGCCATTCAGGGTGCTGGTGCTGAAGCCACCGCCCCGGTCACCACCTTCGTTTCCGCCGCCCTCGCCGGCGATAACCGGTTGAGCGGTGGCAAGGGCTGCAATCAGCAGAAAACGAAAAACTGTTGTAAACATACGCAATACCTCTGTGGATTGAGCATAGCCTGAATACAGCAGGCGGCAAGCCTGCTGTCAGGAGCGCAAACGACAGATGCTGCCTTTAGTGCATGGTGCAGAACGAGCCGTGTTTTGCCCCCTGCATCAGCTGGTCAAAATGTTTACCCTGCATTTCTACCAGTGTTTTGTGATCGCCTGCTTCGAACCAGACTTTGTCCAGCCCGGACAGGCTGTTGTCGACAATAGTCGGCACGTCATAAGCCTCACCCACCGGTGGGGCAGCGCCAAGATTGCAATCATCGAACAGGGCCTCGATTTCGCGTTCAGCGGCCAGCCCCAGGCGCCGGTCCATCATCGCCTGTAACTGGGTCAGATCAACCTGGTGGTTTGACGGGACCACCGCGAGCATTGGGCCTTCTTCCATATGAATCAGTACAGATTTGGCCAAATGATCGCCGGGTACATGCGCAGCTTCGGCGCAGCCACTGGCGGTGGCGGCATAGGGGTGCGAGATCATGTCAAAGGGAAGTCCCTGCGCATCAAGGTGGTGTTTCAGGCGTGCGGCAATAGTCATGGTGTCCTCCGTTTTGCGAAGGCGCAAGGCCGCAGAGCCATCCAACCAGCGCGGCCATTGCGCCGGTGATTGAGGGTAGGGGGCTAGTGTGCCCCGATTGTGCGAGTCGGGCAAGGGGCAGGACTGGTCCGTGTTTTCGCGTCAACTGGAGGTATAGCGCCGGCTGGTTGGCCGCTAGGTTGCGAACAATAGATGGAGGATAAACATAATGGCAATTGAGGCCACAGCAATACAGATGATTGATGACCCACGGGTGCGGGTGACGCGGTTTGATTTTGAACCGGGGGCAGAGACAGGCTGGCATACCCACGCGATGGACTATGTGATCACTGCCGTCACCGACTGCCACATGCGGCTGGACATGCCGGGTGGAGAGATGCGCGAAGTCGTCGTGCCCGCCGGCACCGCCTATCGGCGCGAGGAAGGCGTGGAGCACAATGTGATCAACATCGGCGATGAGGTGATGAGTTTTGTTGAGGTGGAGTTGAAGTAGGGGGCGGGCTAGGATGGCAGCGCCTTCCCGTTTTCCCGAAGGCAAATTTCAGGTTTAACGGGAAGGGTGGGGCGCTGCCCGGTGGTGCCGAGTGGGCAGAAGGCGAAAGCGGATCGAGGGATTAGCTGAGGAAGATAGAAATTTTAGCGCTTGGCGACGATCTGTTTGAGCTTTTTCCAAACAGCAGCTGCTCTTGAATACTGTGAGACTGTAGTGGCTGGGGCAGGCGTGTAGGAAGACAGCAAGATGAGATCCTCGGCGGCAAGGTCTAGCAGCGCCCGTGTGCTGCCGTCGCTATTTATGAATTCGACGGTGTAGAAGGGGGGATTTTCTGACAGGACATCCACCACCACTCCAGTGCTATCTATCAGTGACGGATTGGCTGGGGATTTCAGTTGTACGCTGTCATATTGTTTGATCATTTCAAGATCTCCTTAGAACGCACAATGCCCGTGCCTCGCACGGGCAGCGCCTGACCTTCCCCACGGGAAGGCGCTTTGCGCCCACCCAAGGTCAGGTGCTGCCCTCTTGTTACGTTAGCTACCGCCCCCGCCGCTTCACATTCCCGCCTCGTTGCCCCGACCTTCCAGCCGTGGACCGCCCGCGCGACTTAACTGCCGCTTCCGATGCTTTCTCAACCGCGTATTGCCGGGCCAGTGGGTCGTTGGAAATCGTCAGATCCACTGCTTCCAACCGTTTCACCTCGTCGCGCAGGCGGGCGGCTTCTTCGAACTCCAGGTTCTCGGCGGCTTTGCGCATGTCGCTGCGTAGCCCGTCCAGAACGGCTTCCAGATTGGCGCCGTGCATCGGTTTGTCGATGGTGGCGGTGACGCGGGACATGTCGGTGTCGGCAGGGTAGAGACCAGCCAGAACATCCTCGACGTTTTTCTTCACCGTGGCTGGGGTGATGCCGTGCTCGATGTTATAGGCCTCTTGCTTGGCGCGGCGGCGGTTGGTTTCACCCAGCGCGCGCTCCATGCTGCCGGTGACCTTGTCGGCGTACATGATGACGCGACCGTCAGCGTTACGCGCGGCACGGCCGATGGTTTGCACCAGCGAAGTTTCAGAGCGCAAAAAGCCCTCTTTATCCGCGTCCAGAATGGCGACCAGACCACATTCGGGGATATCCAGACCCTCGCGCAGCAGGTTGATGCCGATGAGCACATCAAAGGCACCAAGGCGCAGGTCACGCAGGATCTCGATCCGTTCCAGCGTGTCGATGTCTGAGTGCATATAGCGGACCTTGATACCCTGTTCATGCATGTATTCGGTCAGATCCTCGGCCATGCGTTTGGTCAGGGTGGTGACCAGCGTGCGCATGCCGTTTTCAGTGACAATCCGAACCTCATCCAGCAGATCATCAACCTGCATACCGACGGGGCGGATTTCAACGGGCGGGTCCAGCAGGCCGGTGGGGCGGATCACCTGTTCGGTGAACACACCACCGGTGCGTTCCATCTCCCACTTGGAGGGCGTTGCTGAAACAAACACCGACTGGGGCCGCATGGCGTCCCATTCCTCGAACTTCAGTGGGCGGTTGTCCATACAGGAGGGTAGCCGGAAGCCGTGTTCCGCCAGCACGGATTTGCGCCGAAAGTCACCTTTGTACATGCCGCCGATCTGCGGCACCGAGACGTGGCTTTCATCGGCAAAAACAATGGCGTTGTCGGGGATGAATTCGAACAGGGTGGGGGGCGGCTCGCCGGGGGCGCGGCCGGTCAGATAGCGCGAGTAGTTTTCAATGCCGTTGCAGTGGCCGGTGGCCTCCAGCATCTCAAGATCAAATTTGCAGCGTTGCTCCAGCCGCTGCGCCTCGAGCAGTTTGCCTTCGTTGTTGAGCTGGTCCAACCGCTGACGCAGCTCTTCTTTGATTTTGACGACGGCCTGGTTGAGGGTTGGTTTTGGGGTCACGTAGTGAGAGTTGGCGTAGACGCGAATCTGTTCAAAGGTGCCGGTGCGTTCGCCGGTCAGCGGGTCAAATTCGGTGATGGTTTCCAGTTCTTCGCCAAAAAAGGACAACCGCCAGGCGCGATCATCCAGGTGGGCGGGGAAGATTTCCAGAGAATCGCCGCGCACACGGAACGAGCCACGCTGGAAGGCCTGATCGTTGCGTTTGTATTGCTGGGCCACCAGATCCCCCATGATCTGGCGCTGGTCATAACTTTCGCCGGCCTTCAGATCCTGGGTCATGGCGCCGTAGGTTTCGATGCTGCCGATACCGTAGATGCAGGACACCGAAGCGATGATGATCACATCATCACGTTCCAACAGCGCGCGGGTGGCCGAGTGGCGCATCCGGTCGATCTGTTCGTTGATCTGGCTTTCCTTCTCGATGAAGGTATCGGAGCGCGCGACATAGGCTTCGGGTTGGTAGTAATCATAAAACGAGACAAAGTATTCGACGGCGTTGTCCGGAAAGAAGCCTTTGAATTCGCCGTATAATTGTGCTGCCAGCGTTTTGTTTGGGGCCAGAATGATGGCCGGGCGTTGCGTGGCTTCGATCACCTTGGCCATGGTGAAGGTTTTACCGGTGCCGGTGGCCCCCAGCAGCACCTGATCGCGTTCGCCGTCCAACACGCCCTGCGACAGTTCTTTGATTGCGGTGGGCTGATCGCCAGCAGGATCAAACTCGGTGTTCAGAGCAAAGGCCTTGCCGCCCTCCAGCTTGGGCCGGTCACGCACATCCGTTTCCCCCATACCGGGGTTGGTTTTGTCGGAATGGGCATAGGGCATACTGGCTCTCCTGTCTGGCGGGCGATTTTGATCTGTTTTTGTTCTTGTTCAAGCGGATTCGTACAGGTGATAAAAAACTGCGGCAAATCATGGGCGAAGTGAGACAAAAGGTACCTTGCCGCGCAGCCCTGTTTTGCGCATATAGGGGGCAGTGATTTATCAGGAGATTGCGATGCAAGCGCGGATTTTCAAGCCTGCCAGAAATGCAATGACATCGGGCATGGCAAAAACACGCAAGTGGGTGCTGGAGTATGCGCCGTCCAATACGCGTGAAGTGGATCCGCTGATGGGCTGGACATCGTCCAGTGACACCCAGACACAGGTACGCCTTCGCTTTGATAGCAAGGAAGCTGCAGTTGATTATGCTGAGGCACACGGCATCGACGCACAGGTGGTTGAGCCCAAAACGCGTAAAGCCAATGTGCGACCCGGCGGATATGGTGCAAATTTTGCCACCGACCGACGTGGTGTCTGGACCCACTAAATGCCCGAGTTTACGATTGCATTGGCCCCGGCCGGTGATCCGGATGCGGCGCGGCTGATCCATCGACATTTGGCGCTTATGACATCTCAATCGCCAGCTGAAAGCTGCCACGCACAGGGCCAATCCGATCTGGAGGCCCCTGGTGCGCGGCTTTTTCTGTTGCGACAGGACGGCGTTGCGATTGCCATGGGGGCACTGAAATCTCTGGAGGGTGGTGCGTTGGAGTTGAAATCCATGCACACCGTATCAGAGGCGCGCGGTAGTGGTGCCGGTCGCGCAATGCTGACGCATCTGGTGGCTCTTGCCCGAAAAGAAGCTGCGACAGGTGTCTTCCTGGAAACCGGCTCGGCCGAAGAGTTCAGACCATCGCGCCAACTTTATGCGACGCTTGGTTTTGTCGAGTGCCCACCGTTTTCGACCTATGAAGAAGACCCTTTGTCGACATTTATGTACCTGGATTTGTCCAGCGCGTCTTGACCCCCCCTGAACCCATGCCATAACAGGCATCAAGCGGTCCCTTAGCTCAACTGGATAGAGCAGCTGACTTCTAATCAGCAGGTTGAGGGTTCGAGTCCTTCAGGGATCGCCAGTATTCTTTTAAATGCCATTGCCAATGGAGCATAAGCGTGCAAAATCGCCCGCTTTCATGCAAACCGCTTGTCAATAGGTTTGTTTTTGCACCATCCACCATTCCGCGCGGCGGTTGGGTGCATTCGTGCTGATCGCTGCAATTGGATTGGGTGTTTAGTAACGCTCGTTGCGCATTTCGTGCATTCCCGGGCGCATCAAGGGCCGAACTAAAAAGTCATCTAAGGACAGCTTCGACTTCCTCGCGGAGGTAAAGAGCACCGTAACTCTCTCCATTTGGCATAAAGGGATTCACCTTTGCGGCTTTCAGTTTCGCAAGCAGAGTTCTTCGATGTTGTCCGAACTCTGTTTCCATGGTCGTAGAAGTCAGAAAGCGTCTGTGAAAGTCGTCGATATCAGAAGGAGAGACATAGACCCGTTCACCCCCCCCCATTTCGGGTGGGGCCTGCGTGTTGCAGGCGTGTGACCCGCAGCCGCAAGTCTTTCGAACCACCCTTGGGTGCGCATGCCAACGGGCCGGCTAAAAACAGCGGCAGTCAGAAAAGTGAGTTCAGCAGGATCTTGTTTTTGACGACTCATCTGGTCGATTTCTTCCATCAAAACACAAAACCCGGCATATCCCTCAAGATCAGTGCGTCGACCGAGCTGAAGTTTGCCTTCACGAAGCGAGGTGATGATCGCACCGACGCGCGCACCAGAGCGTTTCTTGGCTTGCTGAATTCCTTCCCACCGTTTGTCAGAGGGTTCTATTGGGACAGACAACTCTTGAAGTTCGGCAATCAATGCAATGCCGTCAGTCGGACGCCACGGCGAGTTGACCGTGGGGATGTTGATCCGGGGCGCCAGCACACCATCTTCCGCCAATGACATCAGTTGAGCCTGCGTCGCTCCCATCACTCGCTGCATTTCGGTGGGGCCTACCAATGTTGGAACTTCCGCCAGCAGGTCAGCATACGCTGTGGCTTTGAAGGTTTTTCGGGAGGTGGGTCTATCATCGTCTGCATCAATCGCACCGGCATCGACCAGAAATTGCTCAAGTAGGGCCGATCCTATGTTTGCTTCTCGCGCAGCGGTAACGACTGAATGTAGTTGCCTTTCAGGCTGGATAATCCCCAAAACGCTTTCCCCAGCAGCAACTGGCCAGATATCGACGATGCAGTCCCGTAGTATTTGGCGGAATTGAGCGAAGTCATCTCTACTCAAATTGATCTGACTCAAGTTTCCGAATAGCCTTCCAAAGGCTTTACTTGGCGTGTCGTTGGAGCCATCAGCAAGTGCAGCGAGTTCGGTTAATGCATCCCGGATAGCAGCTTTTCCTCGGTGGGCTATCTCAAAGCCCGTGGCTTGAGCGAGCTGCCGATGCGCAGCTACATCCAAACCGGTAGGATCTTTCAAACGTAAAAGTTCTGATCCCAGAAGTGTGCAAAATGTTGTTGCAGCATAAAGCGATTGGCCGGCGAGCCACGTATGGTCTGCACCAGTTTCAAGGCGAGCATTGAGCCACCAGTTATATGGCGAAGGTGTCACACGTGGACGCTCCAACCTACCGTCCTTGATGTCTTCCAGGATGCCGGTGAAACGCAATGAAAAATCATACCTATCTTCGGGGCGGCGGTGTTCCCAAAGCTGCACTAAGGGATGGCGATGCGTGATACAGAGACTGGCCTCTCGCATTTGCCAGTCCCCACGCATAGCCATTTGAGTGAGAGGGCGGGCACTGTCAGTTTTAATATCTTCGCGCAAACAGATAGGACAGCCTCGGATGATCGGCTTCCTGAGCGCACGAGAGACAAAAAACTCACCTCGAAAGATCATCCGGACATCGCCAATGCCTCGCCCGGTCCAAGAAATTAGTTCTTCAAGCTGTGTATCAGTCAGACCGCCACATGCAGCGAGGTCACGCAAAACAGTTTCTTCGAGATGAATAACCCTTTTGAGTGAAAAGCCCATATCGACGGCGAAGTCAGCAGAACAGACGCCGTTTAGTGCCGCCATTCGAGACAGAAATGACGGGATTGTCTCCCTGTGGATTGGCACAGCGCGGAGGGGGAGTGGTTTTGGCACAGATGGAGCGAACTACGTATTTAGGCAGAGGTGACGCCACTATGGCTGAGGGTTTCACCACAGTCCATCAGAGGAAGGCTGAAATACTCAATGGGTGCTTGAGCTGCACTTGCTGCGGATACTCCAAATGTGATGGATGAAGTCATCACAGAAGAAAGGATCATCCACGCCATCAACAAAGCCGTACGCCGCCTCAGGCCAATTGAAGCCTTTTCTGAGACATCCGCCAACCAGCCGCTGGTTCAACCGGTATGAAGAGATGAGTAAAAACCACGTTTCCACAGATGTTGATGCGGCTTGCAAACAACTATCCAAATTGACCAAGACGAAAGCCAATAGTCCTTGATAGCCGTCTACTGTGGTAAACTCTATTAAATAGCCATGTTGCTGAAGCGACCAGATCGCATTTATCCTCCCCCCAATTCAGGGGCCTGCTCCATAGATATCCAGAAGCAGATTAGGATTGCCATCGTCACCTTCAAGGTAGGTCTTCAAGTCTGCCAGAATGGGAAGAAATTTGTCCTTTCTCCTGTTAAAACCGGGATCTTTCTTTGATCTATTACGCAAGAGGTCCGTTTCTGCCGCTTCAATGGCCCTAAATAGATCCCCAGCGAGAGGATCATGCCCCAGCAGTAGCGCCATTGGCTCTTTAAGCCGGTAGCGTAGCAATCCAGCAGTCAAGAATGGTGCATAGTTGAATTTTGTATAATTGCTGTGAAGGTTGGCCCTAAAGTCTGCCACGGCCTGCTTGACCAGCCGTTCAAAGTCGTCTGGATCCAATAGCAATGGGGCGCTGTCTGACCTCGACAGCAAGAAGGCCATACTCGCGCTTTCGATACGCCAGCTCCAAGTTTCCGGTTTAATCGACATTAACAACTGGATGATCCGGTTTTCGGTCTCTACATCGGAAGCAATTCGGCCAAGGCCCTGAAAAATCAGGATCCAACTTGCTTGGTACTGCACGAAAGGATGGCTACCTACTGGAAAGGACCTGTACCCGGCGCAATCAATCAGCCAATCCGCGACGGTTTTCGGACAGCGTCGGAATTGCCATGTCAAAAATTGCAGGGCAGCATTGTCCTTATTCGCAGCTGTCGGCTTGGAAGCGATACGTGCCTGTGTCTCCCTCATTGCCATCTCGGTAAGCTGGTCGAGCCGATTGACGGTCTCCGGCGGAATAGAATTGGGCAGTATTCCGTCACTTGAAATGCAATATTCACCGAAGGGGCGGGCAGCCAACTTCGAAGCGAACGTGGCCCAATCCACCTTCCCTGCTTCCAATTCAGCCTCGAGAAGACTGAACAGACCTTCTGATCGGGTGCTTTCTTCCCAAGGGTGCATACCACATTTCAACACCAGCCGATCCGGGACCGCAGGAGGGGGCGTCTCCAGATCGGCAATAATTTGTTCCCAGCTCCGCTCATCCTCAAGAGCCTCGTCCCAATCTATTGCAAACTGGCGACCAAGCTCGCTTGCCTCCAGTACAATGCGGGCTCGCCCGGAAGCTGGCTTTTGTTCGACCCAGAGTGAAACCGGCGTGGGGGCTGAAAGCTGTTGTTCAAGAGGAACAGTCGCCATTCGCGGTCGGCTCTCTGCCTCCTTGCGCAAGAAAACCGAGACGCTGGGCTGACCTGCAGGAATTGCAAATTGGGCAGGCTCAGGGCTGCGGTAGACTCGGCCTGCCTCTAAGGTTTCGTCGGCATTGATGAGGTCGAAGCTCTGCGCACCATCACTCCCGAACACGATTGTGGACAACACCGGAAGAAAATCGAAATACACCGGGTCACCGTCGCCCGCTCTACCAGCCGCCACCAGCGCCCCGCGGGCAACAGCATCGGGTTCCAAACTGATGACAGGCCGCTTAGTACGGGACTTTAATTCAAGTGTGATCCGCTCCCTCAGAGAACTCCCAGCTACCGTTTCGACCAAGACAAGAGCACAGCCACTCAGATCCGGCAAAGGGCCTGAAATCGCTGACGGGACTAAAGACCTATCATCCGCCATCTCCAGCACATCCCAGTCTCCGTTCGGCATTCTGAGAATCTCTGGTCGGCATTCCAAACCCAATGCGGAACGGCCGACCGATTTGGCCAGGGCGCGGTGGGCCGTTCTTGGTGACAACCCATCTGGCCCCAGCGCCTTTATGCGGGCGTTTTGAACAAGGCATTCGTAGCCAATGTCCCCAGGAACGGAAATCGCTGCTTCCCGTCGCTCCGGCGCCAGAACACTGCCACGACCGTCAGCTCGTCGAATGTTTAGCTTCTGGACGGACAAGCCTTTGCTGCTGTGACAAATGACGGCAATATTCTGACCTTCGGATAAGACGCCGGTTTCTATTGCATGCAGTGCCACCAGAACTGGACGCCACACGAGCATCGGATTGCGTACTTTCCCCTCAGCCAGCGCACTCAACAAGGTTTCCTGCAGTTTCTCCGGGTCAACCTCTCCGTCATCAATTGATACTGCCGTGTAAGCAGCTCCTTTAGCTGTGCTCTCAAAGGCAGCAGAAAGTTGCCTTGCATCGCCGTCTGCGGTAGTTAGCAGGGACCTAACTGCAACGCGCCGATCCTGCTTGCCGATGTCCCCCCCAGCCGCCGCCCATCCCATGCGGTGCCGCATCAGCCTGAGGTCCGCCTACCCACCGAACAGCCTTTTTTCCATGAGCAGGATCGGCTTCTCCAATTTGAACGACGGACGTCAAAGGCCCGCATTCCACGATCTCAATAGGGCCCCGCTCCTCCTCTTCCCCAGGCAGAACAAGCCAGTTTCTGGCAGTGAAGTCACGCCACCCGTTCAAGTCGCAACCGCAGGCTTTCCTCAGTGTCATTGCGTATCCCTGTAGATTTCTCCGCGGACAAACTCACGAACCTCTTTGAATCCGGTGGCAAGCTCATCTCCGGCCGGGCCAAGAGCAATCGCCTTAACTGTGGCCCGGCCTCGCGTAGCCGAAACAGCCTGTGCCTTCCCTCGGGCCGGGATCAGAATTAAACCGTGACGCAACACCTCACTCACAGCCAACGGCTGGATCTGTTGCAGGTGCAATCCGGCTTGGGCTGCATCCTCCTGAAGATCCAACCGTTCCATGGCGTGGGGCGTCCAGACAGCGACCCTACGTGGCACATCAGACCGGCTTGGATCGGTAATCCTCAGCGCTGCGTGTGCCCGTGCTGCACTCAACAAAGCCCCGGGTTTTTCAGGGCGGGACCGCACTTCGACAATACGGCCGGTCTTTTTTAACCAGAACACAGCAATCGGTCGGTCCTGCTCAAACCACCGCCCGCCAACAGCTTCTTCCTTCCAGGTAATCGGGGACTGTGCGACAAGCTCCGCTTCCTCCAGTTCATCGATGGCCAGAGTGATTGCGAGCACCGAAAAGTCAGTCCAGGTTTCGGCTTGCCATGCCCAAAGATCGTCTTCGATCTTCTTACGCGACAGCAAACGGAGCCAGCTTTCTTGCACCTGCCTGTAGGCCTTGTCCTGCATCAAGACATAGTTCGGTTGCACGCCGGCTTCTGCAACGCCTACTCCCAGATCACGAAGAGCTCGAACGGCCGAACGACAGGCTTTCCTGAAGCCCTCCACTTGTGCATAGCGATCGCTTGATATTGCCTTGGGATGTTCGCGCAGCCATTCACGTGCGGCATCAACAGCGAGACGCACGTAGGCGTGGAAGACGCGGTTTTCCAGCGTATCGAAATTTTCACGGCGCACGGTCGCCATAATGCGCTGCGCCGATCCAGCCCGCTCTGGTATGCTTCGACCTGGCACCTCTCATTGTCCCATCTCAGAAGACCCTGACAGCCCATCGATCTTTCCTGCTCAATCCTACCGAATACTTGGTCGCAACTAAGGGTGAGCGTCACGGGCGGAACAAAAGAGGACGTGGCAGTACAGATATTCGCGCTTTGTTTCCTGGTGAGCTTGTCGAAGCAGATGAATGCAAATTGTCGTTGGTCTCTTCTTCAAAGGAACGGGGTTATTGGGAGAGATTGTCGAGTAATGACAAAAAAGCGCTCGAAGAAATCGACGCGGAAATCAGGACGCGCCTTACTCTGCTCGTGATGATTGATGTGGCGACAAGAATGCCGCTGGCGTGGATCGTAAGCGATCAGCCAAAAGCTGTAGCGACACTTGCGCTTTTGAGGATGGCAACGCGAGACAAGGCGAAAGAAAAAGCCAAGTACGGTTGCGAAGGAGACCCTGCCCCGCCAATGGGTTTAGGGATGGTAAAAACAGATAATGGCGTTGGGCTGCGGGCCAAGCCTGTCATCCAGAGCCTTCTCGGAACAGTTGCGGCATATACAGCTGTCAGAACTCATGCTTCTGCTGACAAGCCCTACGTAGAACGCTTGATAGGTACAACTGAGTCTATCTTGGTTAAACTGATCCATGGATACACTGGCAGAAAAGCGGGCGAACTTCCTGGCTATGATTCCAAAGCCAATGGCGTCCTCGATATAGATGAACTCTATGGTATTCTGACCCGGTTCTTCATCGATGAGTATCCATCCTTGCGCCATATGGGTGTTGGAATGGGTGGACGGCGCCCTGCTGAGGTTATCAAAGAACTCAATAAGACGCGCGGCCTTTTCAAGTTGATGGATGAAGACCAACGGCGAATTCATCTGGGTTGGAAGCTCGAAGTTACGCCGAATGATGAAGGTGTTCGGGTGTTCTCAGGGATTTGGTTCAACTCTCCGGAGTTTCAAATTGCCGTAGACGACAATGCAGTGACCAAGGTTTCTGTTTTTGTCGATCCCGATAACGTAAATGAAGCTACTGCAATCATTCCACGGGTCGCAGGTGAATTTCGGCTTCAGCTTCAGGTTACGGCATTTGCGGATATGACTGTTCCGGAAGTGCTTGAATTAACTGAGGCCCACCGCAGGGAGCATCCAGGCGTCACAGAAATCCATGAAGATCGTATCGCGTCGACGCGACGCAAGCGATTTGACCAGCTCAGAAGGATTGGCGTCGAAAACAACTTGCCTCGGAGCTACTCAACCTTTGATGAATGTCGAACAAAAGCAAGCCACGTGTTTGGAGGCGCCCGCATCGTTCGGTCATTCGATGATTGTCGAACGGTACAACCCGGCGAAATCAATTCCAGCCTCAATGGTCCGGGTGTTCTTTCGATTGGTGATGGCGGTGCAGCAATAGATCATCAGAATGACGGTTTGACCGCTGTCTCAGTTGAGTACGCGACTGCCGATGACGAGGGCGAAGTACCAATCTATTCAGTTCAAGAACCAGAGCCCGTCGTTCTCCCTAACACAAGACAGCATGAACAAAAATTGCTGCCAATCGGTCGACCTAAAAACAAAGGTACGTTCAAGTGAGCTTTGTAAATATGGACAAGATTGCAGTCGCTGCGCAACTTAAGGCCGCTCACCTAAATCTGCCAAGGGCAGAAGAGCTAAGAGTGGCCTTTCAAAAGTGTGTGGAAGATTACTACTTAAGTCAAGAAATCAGCGACTTGGAGGTGCGTGGGCTGGTAGTGACTGGAGATTCGAGAGTCGGAAAATCACGTGAGATGAAGAAGCTGATCAGAGACTTCAATGACAGTGCGACACTCATGCCAGATGAGCGACCCGCACAGGTTGTTAGTTGCCTGCTTTCTGGGCGCGTTACGTTCAAAGATCTCGGCATTAAGACGCTGAAGGCCCTCGGGTATGAAATCAAAGGGACCCGTACCCAAGAGTATATTTGGGAGAGGGTTCTTGATCAGGCTGAAGGACAAGGTGTTATCGGAATTCACTATGACGAATGCCAGCATGTATTCTACGAAGGGGCTAAATCGAACAGAATATTTTTGGACAGCTTCAAATCTATGATGAAAGAGCCACGCTGGCCCTTGATGTTGATCCTGTCAGGGGTGCCATCTCTGGCCAAATATATTCAGTCTTACGAGCAACTCGATAGACTCCTGGCCCCAGTTCATTTCAGTACCATCAAACTGAAGCGCGATAAGGAGCAGCTGGTCATGCTCTTGTTTGCTTTCGCGGATCAAGTTCAAATCGAAATTGAGGAGATTGTCACACCCGAATTCTTGGCTCGCCTTGATCATGCCAGCTCACATCGATGGGGCCTTGTCATTGAGCTTCTGACCGAGACGTTGATTGACGCGAAACTGAAGGGAAAAACTCAACTGAGAGTACAACACTTTGCTGCGCAGTACGCTTCAAGAACCGGAATTTCCAAAGACTATTCGCCGTTCACTGCGCCAGATTTCATGGAAGCGTTTGATCCGAAAAAGCTCTTCGACCTGAGCGGATAAATGGAACAGTCGTAAATGGTCTAAAGAAGATGTGCCCGGCTCGCCATTTGGCGGGCCTTTTCTTTGATCATAGTGTGCATGCTTATACTTCCAACGTGCATGCTAATGGTGTTTGGCACAAAGTAGGTGTGAACATATTGATTTATTATCAACTACTTGCGCCACCATCTGTCGATTGAAGCTAATGATTCGTGCACACTTATGCTCCATTGGCAGCCACTGCGCATAATTCACTCGTTGCAAATCATGCCGGACGAGACGGGTTGACAGCCTGTGACCTACACCGAGGTCAGTAGCAGGCGAACTCCCTATCGAAGTGGTTTTGAAGCCAACCCTACAGTTCGGTGAAAGTAAGCAGTCTTGTTTCCGATAACTGGGCCTTAAGGGCTGATAGCTATGCTGCGGGCTAAACCGTCTGATCTGGAAAACTAATGTATGGGGAACCGTCAACATGACTAGTGCGGGTGGACATGCGGTCAAATTGAACGAAGCTTCCCAAAATGTAGCCTTTGGGCTGCAGCGCGGAGCTTTGGAACCTCTTTGGCTGACTTGCGTGGCCGCATGTATTGACCTCCCAGTCTTTACATTGGCTTTTTGGTTTGCGCTTTATGGCTCGACGTCGATCGATGGGTTCGCTCCTTTGATCGTTGGGGGGTGGGCCGGACTGGGCGCTGTTCTTTTTGTCACCATTATGGCGATAACCAACGGCTATAGCAGTGCGTTGATGACTGATCGGGCCTCGTTCATCGCACGCTCAGTTTTGTGTGTGATTGCTCCGGTCATCGGACTAATTTCTCTGGCTCCGATTGAGAGCCATGGATTGGCATTCTCGGCAGCCGTGATTAGCCTGGCGATAGCTATTGTGCCAACCCGGTTTGGTGCCCAGATAGTTGTCAGATGGGTCGTCGAAACGGGATTAATTGCGCGTCGAACAGTCATCGCGGGCGGCGGAGAGGAGGCTGCGTGCCTCATCCGGAGTCTGGGCGACCGGCAAGTCAATGATATTCGCCTGTATGGTATTTTCGACGACCGTGACGATACGCGATCGCCCAAGCAAATATTAGGAATTCCAAAGATCGGGGGATATGAGGACCTAGTCGCCTTTGTTCGCTCCTCGGAAATTGATTTGGTCATAATTACCCTTCCCTTTACCGCAGAAAAGCGCATCAAATGGCTGTTGGATGAATTCCGCGTCCTTCCAGTCGAGGTGGGCCTGTCGAACTACAGCAAGGACTATACCTTTTCTCCATCCGGTCAGGCTGCCTTTATGAGAAAACTGGAGCGTAGCTTTTCTCCAAAGTGCCGACTGATCAAGCGCCTCTTTGACGTTTTCTTTGCTCTTTGTGCCTTGGCTGTGCTGTGGCCTGTACTCCTTGTTGCAGCCCTTGCGGTCCGGTTTGATAGCCCCGGTCCCATAATGTTTCGACAACTTCGGCATGGCTATAACAATCGAATTATCGAGATTACTAAGTTCCGCACGATGTATACCGAAATGTCAGATCCATTGGCCAAACAGGTGGTGGTAAAAGGCGATCCCCGAGTAACCCGCATCGGTCGCTTCCTCCGGCGCAGCTCGATCGATGAACTGCCCCAACTTTTCAATGTATTGCGTGGGGATTTATCACTGGTTGGGCCGCGTCCCCATGCGGTCGAAGCAGTGTCTAGTCAACATGAACGGTTCACCCAAATCATTGAGGGTTACTCGGCTCGACACCGTTTGCCACCTGGCATCACCGGTTGGGCTCAAATCAACGGGTGGCGTGGCGAAATAGATGAGGCGCAAAAGCTAGTGGAGCGATTTGAACACGATTTGTTCTACATTGAGAACTGGTCATTCTGGTTGGACGTAAAAATTCTTTTTCGCACGCCTTTGAGCCTTTTCCATAGCAAAGGAGCCTATTGAGGCTGCTTAAGAAAGAACCAACATCTGCCTCCTTACCTCCGACCATGCTTTTGAGCAGACAGTTTCGTAGGATTAGATCGGCGACGCATATTTTCAAAGCCAATGGCGCGGAGCGCAGATCCTTCACCTCCGGCGACGTTGATCGGGGCGCTGTGTCGCCGGCGAGGCTACGCTTTCCAGACACAATGAACTGTCTCGACCCGCTATAGAAAGGGCTTACTGAGATAGGGACGATGTTTCAGTAAAGCGTGGAGATCACTGGTGTTCCGGCAATTCCCCCCAATTTTTAATGGGGCTCAGCAGTAGAACTCATGTGGCCGTTTTAGTTTCAGGGCGGGTGTCATGCCGACATTCGCCTGTCGGGTAGTGGGCGGGCTTAATCCTTTTTCCCAAGCGCCGCCTTCAACAGATCGTTCGGCATGCTCATCCCATGCTCTCAGCAAAGCTCTGAGACCGGCACACCGCCCTCTGTCTGCTTCAGACTGCCCATGATCTGTGCGTCGCCAAATCGTCCGTTCTTTATCAAAAATCTCCTCGGATATCTTGCCGAGAAAACTCTACATTTGAACACCACTCATTTTGGGGGGATTACCTTTCCACCTGAACCGTCTAGTCGCGAGACGTCCAACTAGGGAGCCTTAGATAGGGGCTTTTAAGGAGAGTATCGTCTTGTTTGTACAACCTGAATTCGGCTAATTAGAGGAACTTGTTGGCGAACTTATTGGATTACACTGGTGATATTGCATTGCTCTTGGATTTTTAGATCCCAAACTTTTCTGAAATTGCTTCTGCTGGCCATGGTTGCAGCTATTGCAGGATGCAGTGGTATGCCGGGACCCTCCGTGCCGTTTCAAAACGGAAAGAACTTCACTTCAGCACGGACTGCAGTGCTGAGCTGCGCTCCAAATGGGCCAAAAGGCGGAAAGAACGCAGTGGTTGGCAGCTATGTCGCCGGGGTTCTGCTGGGGGGGCTCATTGTTGGTCCGGTCGTTGTGGCTTCGACAGAAGACAGTATTCGCACCAGCGGTGCAATGAGTGCTGTGGATAGATGTTTGGCCGATCTGGGATATGCCCGGCGTGAATTGACTGAACATGAGGTTCGGGTGCTGAACGCGACCAGTGGAGAGCAGCGTCGGTTGTTGCTAGATCACTTTGTTGCTGGTGGTTCGGTTGAAACCTTTGAAGGTGTAGGAGTCTGAGTTCATCGGAGGCAGGCTCTGACGTAGAATGAATGACAGTGCGTCAGCCGAAAACGCCCGACATGTTTACAAATCGAAAAATAGATCGTTGAATGTCAATGGGGGTGCCTATACTTTTTGCCGATTAACCTATTAGAATATATGAATTAAATCTGTCTTTGTGAGGTCGACAGTATTCTCTTAAACCTGATGCAATATGAGAGTTCATGAACGCACATTGTGGACTTTCGTGGAGGGTGTCGCGAGTGGCAGCAGCGGACCATTCGCGAATTTTCTGTGGTGTAGCCAAGGTCTGCTACAATTACCCAAAATTGATAATTGTGGCATCGAAGCGAAACGAAGGCCTTTTTTTGGGGTCAGGTAATTCCGGTCGCTGGCATAGCGCAACTCAGGTGACCGTCCCTCTTAAGGGATGAAGGACAGCTTGATTGGAACATGAAAACGCGACAACATGCAGAAGATTGCATTCAAGTTGGGCAATGGCGGTTGGATTTAGCCGGTTTTATTCGTTTGCCTGTTCAGGTCAAAAAGGATTGTGCGCATGGCAAAATTTCCAAAAATGGACAAATCGGAAAAGGAATATGAGCGCGAACTCCGCCAATTCAAATGGAATGATGCCCGCGCCTTTGTTGGTGTGGATTTCGATTCCACAGGCCTCACTCGTGCCAAAAACTTGATGGGCCAAGCTGCCGGGGCTGCGTTAAAAAAGCCCTATTGCAAAATCGGACTGGTACAAAAAAACCTTGTTTTCAGGATCAAACATGACAAGAAACACCATTTCGGTGAAGACGACATTATTCTGATCCGCAACTATGGTGATATCTCGGGCGAGGAAGCGCTAAGCAGTAAGTCCAAAAATCAGGGTGTTTTGGGTCGCGCGACGGCGCGTGATCCGCTGACAGTAGAATGGTGGCAAAGGACCCTAGGCTCAACCGTCCAGGACCCATCAGACTTGAATGCGATGATCCCACAATTTCAATCCAAGCTCGAGACTTTGAACGGAATAACAACCGCGCGCGCGTTTGACGAAACCATTCAGGTTTTGGACAGTATCAAAGGAGAGGCCCGTAAAGTCATTGCTGCCTTTCCTGCTAAAAATGATCGCATTCTTCTTAAAAAACTGGTTGCTGGAATTGCTTTCCACGAAAAGGCGGTTCGGGCCAAACAAGATCAATTCCAGGCTAAAGCCGGCAATGTGCTGCGGGTCATTATTGATTTTCTGACTAAGACTTCGAAAGAAAGATCGGCCGAGCTTATTAAGTCTGTGCAACAAGGTAAGAAGTGTCTTGCAGCTGGCGACCAGCGAGGTGCTTTGCGTTGCCGTTCTGAGGCCGAACTCAACCTGAACAAACTCACCGAAGAAACAAGTGAAACCTTTACAAAGCGTCTGGTTGCACTTCAGGCTCAGAAAAACGGCATTCATTCCGACGAATTTCCGCTGCGCCTTGTCGCGTCTGCACTGGGCGATGCCAGTCGGCGTGTTACAACGGCCACTGCAGAGTTCAAAACACTTGCGGATGAAATAGACGCCACGACGACCGAAGCCTCACCCGGCAAGCGAAGTTTCAAGGTGGTCGACAAGCTGGAAGACGCGCTTAAGAAGATTACGAAACTGGCAAAAGACGTCGAAACCGCAGCGGTGCATGCGAAGGAAATGTTTTTGGATTGTACGACGGGTAGCAGGTTAGGTCGTTCAGCAGACGAATGGTTTGAAACGGCGACGACGGGGTTGAACGATACCCTTATTCCCACCGTCAATAAAATTTCAGCTATGATCACAAAATCTCGCTCTGAAGCCGGTCAGGACGATAAGGAACTTCTTAGTGCCCTGAAGAAATTGGAAACTTTGAATTCCCGACTGGAAGCCAACTGCAAAAGCGGGAAATTACATCAAAGCGTTGAAGCCGCCCAACAAGCCTATGATGACGCGCCCAGACTGGTTGAGGAAATGGTGCAATCCGTTAGCGCAGATACAGACGACCTTCAGGCTATGGCGGAAGCCGCTCAATCAATAGTCAAGGATTGGGAAGACAATAGAGCGGAAGCTGCAGAGACTAGAAAGCTGGTTCGGGAGGCCGTTTCACGAGCCACAATAATGTCTACAAGTGGGCAGGGTGGATATTCAATGTCGGGGTACTTCCCATGGGGGCATCTTGATAGAGCGGTCAAACATCAGCACTATTCTGGTTCGCGGAACTCTTACATCAGAACCAAGGCCAAGTTTGAAGACGTCAAACAAATGCTGGCAGATCTTGAACAACGGGTGGCGTGAAACTCGTTTCGTACCAACCCGCCTGCTACTATCGTTGTGGCAATCCCACTAAAAATTGGGGGTGCCGATCCATTGCGAAGGCTGGATAAGGTGTGCACTTGCAGGCATTTGTAAAAAACGCAGCAAGCGGCCGACAGGAGCCATTTTTATTGAAGCTCAGTTTCACTGTTTATGGCAGCTATCACTGTGATGCTAACTGCGACTTTTAGCTTTGAACATTCGACAGCGCATCAAGGCAAAAACTAAGGGGAATGACGTCTTGAGCTTGAACTGCTCCACCAATGAATAAGAAAAAAGACGATAGAAAGAAACCAACTGCGCGCATTATGGGCCTTTAAAATAATTTACTTGAGCAAGAAAAAGAAAACCTGCCTTGGGGAAGCTTTTGAAAGTGACTTTGGTCTGCGGAATGCTTGCGGGAAATCGGCTGTTTTTTCAAGCAGGCTATTGAAAATATGCTAAAATGTGTACGCTTGAGATCAGAGGTCTCAACGTTGAGTACCTTTTGTCCACGAGTGCAGAATAACCGAAAGCGAGCAAGCGTGACGCTGCGGCGAACGACCTCAGAGTACTCCCAAGCTGCCATTGAGGGTGCGCATTTCGCTCAAGGTTGAACAACTCAGGGTGGTTGTTTTTTGGCAGGTTACACTCATTTTGTCAGGAAAATATCGCATCGTTCAGTTTTACGGAGAGCTTTCATTTCTGCACTCACAGCATTGGTTACAGCGGCCCCCGGAGCGGACGTTGCACGTTGGCAGTAGATGAGAAGGAGATGTCCAACAGGAGAGCGTTTCGTTCTTAAAAATTGTGTGAGAGCGGACACTGAGGACTTCTTGCGCATCCGCTCTCAACTCTCAAATCTGCCTTGTACATACGCTCAACAGAACCAGTGTTGAGTGCAGACATCTATGAGGGTACTTATTTGTTTCTGCCTACAGATGTGAAGTTAATCAAAGTTTACAGTATTGGGTCAATCGATCGAGTGACGTGGGGTCAGTTGATCAAAGGAGAGCTGGTGGTTAGAAAATTGATTTCTTTGGTGTCCCTCGGTTTGGCGGCCATATTCGGATTTTTCTTCTACGTTCAATATTTTAAGTGGCGAACGTGCTTTAATGAGTTGGGTCGATGCTATGACCGTGAAACGGGAACGGTATATCTAGAACAATCGGGGCAAGTCTGGATTTCCCTGACAGTTCTGGCCCTTGGCATTTCGCTCTACCAAGCGCTGCGAATGAGGCGCTGATCCCAATAGAGGAGCAATCAATGAGGGTAGATAGGGATGTTTTACAGCATAAAGGCTTGAAACATAAATATCAGAGCCGTCCTTCAGGGATCGCCAGCTGGTCGAAACGCAGTGCATAGCCTACTCATCTCATCCCCCCTTGACGAGAGTCTCAAAAATTTGCCGCAGATGGTGGAAATGTGGTAATTTTCTCTGCAAACCTACTGGCCAGTCTGCCAATTCCACCAAAAGGCCTGCCTGTTTGGGGCCAGAGCGGATGCGCTATCCTGTAGGAAATATGGAGTGGCAGTATGAAGAAAATGGTTCAGTCAATTGCTTTTAGACTATCCATGCCAATCCCACTATTTCTCTTACTGTGTATGGGTATCGCTTGGGTTACCGTTCCACGCATTCTTGAAAACAGCACTGTAGATTTTGTTACGAAATCTGCCACCAATGCGGCGAACCAAATCAAGCAAATCCGCGGGTACTATACCAGGAATGTGGTGGTGGATGTCGAGGCTGTGGAGGGTTTGTCGGTTGGGGTAGACCACGAAGATAACCCAGGTGTAGTTCCATTGCCTGCCACATTTGTTCACGATATCAGTGATTTGATTGCAGATCAGGATATCAGCCTTTCACTATACAGTGCCTTACCGTTTCCGGGCCGGCGAGACCGTCAAATGGATGGTTTTATGCAAGAGGCTTGGACCTATCTTAATGAAAACCCGGAGGGGACTTTTAAACGTCAAGAGGTTGTGGATGGGGTGACGTTTTTGCGTGTAGCAGTCGCGGATCTGATGGTGGTTGATGCCTGTGTTTCATGCCACAACTCACACCCCGACTCACCAAAAAACGGCTGGAAGCTGGGTGACGTTCGCGGCGTGCTGGAGGTGCGTGAGAACATCCAGGCGCCTCTGGCAGCTTCGCTTGATCTGACGCGCAATATCCTGATTGGTGTCGCATTGGCGGGTTTGGGGCTTCTCCTCATAGTCTGGGCGACAACCCGAACGATCACCCGCCCGATTACCAAAATCTGCGAAAACATGGATGTGTTGGCTGCTGGAAATATGGAGGGTGAAATTTCTGCAGCCAGTCGAGGCGATGAGTTAGGGCAGATTGGCAAGACGCTGGTCAACCTGCGCAATGATCTGAAGAGTGCAAACGATGTTGCCAAAGAAAGCGTTGATCGAATGACGGCTTTGCTGGGCGCCTTGCCTGACAATTATTTCCGCATTGACCAAATGGGGGCCATTTTAGAATACCGGGTTCGTCCAGGGTTTGGTCCGGTCAATGACCCGGTTGCATTTCTCGGCTGCAATTTGGCAGATATTCTTCCCCCTGATCCACTTTTGTTGTTCCAGGAAAATATGCGTAAGCAACAGGATACACAGGGCGTCGTGTCTTGGGAGTACACTCTGGAATATGAGGGTGAGCGGCGGGACCGCGAAGCACATCTTTGCCCCATCTCTGGAGGCGAGGAGCTGGTTCTGGTGGTGCGCGACATATCGAAACGCCGCCGGGCAGAAAGACAACGCACCCTCGTTGAAGCCCGCCTAGAACGGCTTATCAGTAATTTACCAGGTGTCGTTCTTAGTCGAAAACTCTCGCAAACTGGGGAGTCTGAAGTCATCTATGTAAGCCCGCAGTGCGAAGATGTTTGGGGGTATACACCCGAGGAAATCTACACCACCAAGGGTGTTTTAGAGGGGACGCTTGATCCAGAAGATCTGATCACACTTCGGCAACTCTTTGTGACCTCCGCTGAGACTCTCAAACCCTATTCTCACCGCTATCAAATCACCTCTCGCTCGGGGCAGCGCAAGTGGCTGGAAACAAATTCCAGTGCTTATATGCAAGACGATGGGAGCACTTTAACCGTAGGATTCATCTCGGATGTGAGTGCGGAAGTCCGGACACAAGAACAGTTGGAAGGGCAACGGAAAATTGCAGATCGCGCGCAAAAACTTGAAAGCATTGGTCAACTGACCGGTGGTATGGCGCATGATTTCAACAACCTGCTTGCGGCCATTATGGGTAGTCTGGAATTGTTGCGAGATGACGAAACAGACCCCGAGCACCAAGCTCTGATTGATGCAGGTATTAGGGCTACCCAACGGGGAGCCGATTTGACCCGCAGCATGTTGGCCTTTGCGCGCAGGGCTAGTCTGGATCCCAGTGTGATTGATCTTAATGCACTGGTGAATGAAACCTGCAACTGGGCCGGGCGTACTCTTCCCTCCAGCATCGACATCAATACGTTTCTAACAGTCGGATTATGGCCGATTAAGGCCGACATTAGTTCCACTGAAAGTGCGGTTTTAAACCTGATCGTCAATGCCCGAGATGCGATGCGTGAGGGAGGCCAGCTGACGATTGAAACCTCAAATATCCGTATTGACGAGGACTATCTGGATGCGCGTCAGGAGAAGATGGAACCGGGCCGATATGTCATGCTTGCGGTCAGTGATACAGGGCATGGCATTCCGGATGCAGCTTTGGATAAGATTTTTGAACCGTTCTTTTCAACCAAAGCACTTGGCGCTGGAACCGGTCTTGGGCTTTCGATGATCCTAGGCTTTATGCGGCAATCTGGTGGTATGGTGCAGGTTTACTCGGAACCAGATGTTGGCACGACGTTTAAACTCTACTTCAAGGCTTTCACCGATGAGGTAGAGGCCACAGTAACAGAGCGGGTTCAAACAGTAGGTTTAAATGGAGACGGGCAGAAAATTCTTGTCGCTGAGGATGACAAACATGTTCTTCCCATTCTCGTCGCGACGCTTGAAAAGGCGGGTTACGGTGTAACCGCAGCCAGATCTGGAGATGAAGCGTTTGCCCTGTTTGAAGCCGATCCGACATTTGATCTGCTTTTGACGGATATTATGATGCCCGGAACTCTTAAGGGCATAGCATTAAGCAGGGCAGTTCGCGAAAAAGTGGCAGATTTACCGGTCATCTTTATGTCCGGCTACGCCAACGAAGCAACTGTCCACGGCAATGGGTTACGACCCGAAGACATCCGCCTGATGAAACCTGTCATGCGGACCGACCTTCTGACTGCAATCAAGGAAACTATGATCGGCTGAAGGCCCATGTAAACTAGAAGGGGCGGCTGGCAATCGTTCAATATTGGCCCCTTTGAACACAAATGGAAAAAGCGCAGTGCGAAATCGCACCGCGCCTTTTATGAGACTTCAACATAGCAAGGTGGCTTTAGAAATCTTCCCATCCCGAAGCTGCGCGTCTTGGCTCGGGTGTTTCGAAATCAGGCTCGTGCGCTGAAAAGTCTGAGTCCCCCATTGGTGCTGCAGGTGCACTGTCAAACGAGACCAGATTATCGTTGCCATCGCCGGTTTTGAACACGGACACTTGGAGAGCCAGTTCATTGGCGTCATTGCGCAGCAGTTGGCTTGCAGCGGTGGATTCTTCAACCATAGCCGCATTGTGCTGGGTGACCTGATCCAACTGTAAGACGCCAGCGTTGATTTCGGCCAGTGCGATCGACTGCTCTTCTGCACCCGAAGCAATGCCAACCACATGGGTGGAAATGGTACCGACGCTGTCGATGATTTTGCGCAGCTCTTCCCCAGTACGTCCAACAAGATCGACGCCGTGGTTGACCTGCTGCGAGCTGTCGCTGATCAGTTGTTTGATCTCTTGTGCGGCATCCGAGGAGCGCTGGGCAAGGGCCCGCACTTCGGAGGCAACCACCGCAAATCCCCGACCGGCTTCGCCAGCGCGTGCAGCTTCTACTCCGGCGTTGAGAGCCAGCAGGTTGGTCTGGAATGAGATGTCGTCAATCACCGAGATGATCTGAGAGATCTGTACCGAGGATTTTTCAATCTCTGCCATCGCATCTACTGCTTCACGCACAACAACGCCGCTTTGCTCTGCTGTGGTGCTGGCGCTGGCAACGATGCCCTCGACCTCTTTTGCGCCAGAAGCCGCAGATTTCACACTGGAGGTCAATTCGTCCAACGCAGCAGCAGTTTGCTCTAGCGTTGCGGCCTGACTTTCGGTGCGCTGTGACAGATCGTTGGAAGACTGGTTGATTTCTTCGGAACTGCCACGGATCTTTTCTGAGTTTCCAACGACAGAACCGATGATACCAAGCAATGTTTCAATTGTGAGGTTATAGTTCTCGCGCAGGGTTTCGTATTCAGGATCGAAGGGCTGGTCGATGGTTTCAGTCAGATCGCCCTCTGACAGCCGCTGAAGAGCACCGGTCAAATCGTCGACCACTTTCTTTTGACCTTCCTGAGCCTGGATGCGTTGCTGCTCCACTTCTCGGGCCTCGGATAGCTGTGTTTTGAGGTTTTCCACAGTCCGTGCAATGGCACCGATTTCGTCACCGCGCTCCAGATGGATTGGGTCTTGATCGTAAGTGCCATGAGCAATTTCGTCGATCAGTTTGCCAACATCCTGCAGCGGGCGTGACATCATCGAACGCAGCAAGAAAGTAGAAATTGTGCACATGATCAGGAAAGCGACGCCTGCTACGATGTAGGAAATCAGCTTGGCTTCGGCAACTTCAGCAAGGGCCAGATCTGGTGACCAGATGATCGCGATCGCGCCCACGATGCTGTCCCCTTTGGCCCCAGCTGTTGCTGGCATGGCGATGAAATATCCATCCCCCGTGGTTTCACCTGCACCCGTTGCAAAAGAGGCCTGCGCCAGGGTCGCCAGTTGGCCCATTTGGGATTCATCGGCGACACCAGATGTTGCAATCACCTCATTCGAGCTGTTGGTGGCAATGGCATAACGTGCGCGACCTTCGGACTCTTCCAGAATGCGGTCGAGTGCGATCTGAACACCGCTGGCATCGCCAAATCGCATGGCTCCGCCATTGCGGGCGCCTGCGGCCTGAGTGATTTCGGCCGCAAGGCCCAGAACGCCATCTTCGATGGCCTTGTTGACGATCCGTTGGTTCTGAAACATCAAAACGCTAGCCACAATCAGTGTTGTCGCGGTAATCAGCAGGGTACATTTGATAAAAACCGACATGCCGTTAAACACTGGTTTTAGTGGATTTCGAATTTTCATGTGAGTGCCTTATCGGTTCCAGGCCAAGCGGCGTTGGCTGAGATTATATTAGGGCTTCTGCATCAATGCCGATGGTCATTGCGCCAATGGACTGCCCGGTTTCAGGATCAATTATCGTCAACGAGATCTGGCCTTGATAACTTTGGGTGGATTCATCGAGCTCCACATCTCCAAAGTGAACTGCATCAGGGCCTATACTGTAGGTCTGAGAAAATTTGGCTTCGTCGCCTTGCCACATGTCAGAGGTCATGCTGGAAGCAGCCACATTTAGACCTTGGGCATCCATGATGAAAACTTCGGTGACGCGGCCGCCAGACGCTTCAACCTGCTCGCGTAGAAAGTCCGCAGTAGCGCCTACGATGACTGGCGTAATAGTTGGGGTAGAAGGCGTTCCGATTTCAGCGCGCCAGGTTTTGTCCAGCTGGTCGATCATCCCCTGATCATAAGTACTGGTGTGTTCGTTCTGAGCATTAATTGCTCTCACTAAGATTGGAGATTGGGCCCAGTCCCGGATCTCTGCTTCCAAGAAAGCTGACATGGCTGGCGCGTACTCATTTGCGTGAACATGAGCAGACAGCATGGAGGTCGTTACAGCGAGTACCGATAGTGTAATCGTTTTCATTGGTCGTTCCCCTAGAATAGTTCCCTCAGAGTGAATGAGGACAGGCTGAATTTGGGGACAGGGTGTTTACGGTGAATTAATTCACTTTTGGAATGTTGCTTAAAATTTTAGGAAATGAGGGGTGAAGTTCTGTTGTGGCAGTGTCCCAAGAGGTGGCGGCAGAATTGAAAGGCTTGTTCCCCCGCGCATGGGTGCCGTAAGTAAAAGGGGAGTGGAGTTCGCGTATTTAGCTTCTCCTAATACTCTGTCCTGAAAGGTATAATATGTCTGAGATTACTCGCAAACACACCGGCGCTCGCATGAGCCAAATTGTCATGCACGGCGACACAATTTATCTGGCGGGCCAGGTTGGCACCGCTGGCGAAAGCGTCGCAAAACAAACGCAAAGTTGCCTGGAAAAAATTGATGCATTGCTTGGTGAAGTTGGGTCAGACAAGACAAAAATCCTGCAAACGACCATCTGGCTGGCCGATATGGCTGACTTTGCCGAGATGAATGCAGTCTGGGATGCTTGGGTGCCGCAGGGCCATACTCCGGCACGGGCCTGTGGTGAAGCAAAGCTAGCGCTACCAGAATTCAAGGTTGAATTCATGGTAATCGCAGCCCGCTGATGGGATCAGGTCTGCGTTGACTGCAGACTGCGTTGCAAGACAATGCGCAAGGCGGCTGGGTTGATCGGCTTGTGCAAGAGACCGACGTCTATACCACTGCACAAAACGGTCACCTCAGGATCGCGGTTGGCTGTGATCAGGCAGGCAGGCAGCGGACCATACTGTTGTCTGAGGTGGATAATTGCGTCGCTGCCCAACAGCCCGTCGTCGAGCTGGTAATCTGCAATCACCAGGTCCGGGGCGATGTCCACTTCATGTAGTAGTGCGAGAGCCTCTGCTTCGCTTGAGCAGGCAAATACCTCCAGCCCCCAATCTTCCAGTGTTGCGGTCAAAGCTTTGCGCAGGCCGGTGTCATTTTCTAGCAGCAGCACTATAGCCGGGGCCATGATGGCAGGCCCTAGTACTTGATCGGGGAGGGGGCTGTCAGGTTTTTGAGGGCTGACAATAGGAAGCGTGACGCTAAACACCGTGCGACCAGTGGTTGAGCGAAGCTGAAGTGGATGATCAAGCAAGTCACAGGCCCGTTTGACTATGGCAAGCCCCAGTCCTACGCCCTCGCTTGGGTGGGACGGCGTGACAATGCGGTGAAATTCGTCAAATACACGTTGATGCTGATCCAAAGGGATACCAGATCCGGTGTCATGTACCTCGATCCTCAGGTTGTCACCACAACGACGAGCTCCAACCAGAACTTTGCCGCTGTTGGTATAGCGTACAGCGTTGGAAATCAGGTTTTGCAAGATCCGGCGTAAGAAGGTGGCGTCGCTGCGGACGGTGGCGCGCGGCAGGACAATGCGAAAATCGAGCCCCTTTTGCATTGCGAGCGGCGCCAGTTCGTCACCCAGTTGGGCAAGTATATCCGCCAAAGACACATCTGTAACATCAACAGCTACCCGACCACTATCGAGCTTTGAAATGTCTAGCAGGGCTTCTAAAATGTCTTCGACGCCAACAAGCGCATTGGTAGCCTTATCAAGACGGTCCTGCAATTCGGGGGTGGTGATGCCTTCGGCGAGCGATGCCATATACAATTTTGCTGCTGACAAAGGTTGCAACAGGTCATGGCTGGCGGCGGCAACAAAACGAGATTTGGAGGCATTGGCCCGTTCGGCATCCGCCAGGGCGGCTTCCAGTTCCAAAGTACGCTCTGCGACGCGGCGTTCCAGGGTCTCGTTGGCCTCGGCCAGGGCGCGGGCTGCGGTCCGTTCGATGGTGACGTCAGAGAAAGATATTACAAAACCACCGTCTGGCATTTGTTGGGCAAAGGCGCTGAGTGCACGCGAGCCGATCAAAACGTCAAACGACAGTGGTACACGGTTTTCTTTGCGGGCAATCCAAGAATGAAACGTGTCGGCGGCATCTGGATCGGGGAACTGTCCTTGGTCCTGCAACAGCTGGAATAGCGCCCCGGCACGACTGCCCAGCGTCAGGTGGCGCAGCGGCAATGCCAGTAACTCTCCAAGGCGCTGGTTCCGGCCTGCCAATAGGTTATGGGTGTCAAAGATACAGACCCCCTGATCCAGATGATCCAGAGTGGCACGGATCAACTGTGCCTGATCGTCCAGCAGCCGGTCTCGCTCGCGCCGTTCCAAACGCATCATGTCGGTGACATCAGTTTGCAGAATGACAGTACCACCGTCAGTGGTGCGCTGTTCACTCACTTGTAACCAGCGTTGGCCCGCAATGCGGGTATTGAATACCGCGTGTTTGTCCCGGTGGTGCAGCATCCTGCGTTTGGCCCAAGTGACAGGTGAGATCCCTTTGGGCAGGGCCAGTGAACTGCTTCTTGAAACCAGTTTTACGTAGGTTTTGAAGCTTAACCCCGGTAACAATTTTGGGTGTACGTCGCGCATCCATTTGCCAAAGCGGCTGTTGCACATCACCAGCTCATCCCGGGCATTGAACAGTGCAAAACCCTCGCGCACTGTTTCGATGGCATTGCTTAGATCAGCGCGGGCGCGTTCTGTGGCGGCATTGGCGCTTGCCAGCTCATTGTGCGTTAAATTCAGCTGATCCAGAGCCTGCTCCAGATCCAGTGTCCGGCTGCGAACTTCCTCTTCCAGTAGTGCGGCGCGTTCAAATTGAGCATAGGCCATGCCGCTATCTGACGGGCTTTGTTCGACCCGGCGCATCAGCGTTTCAGCGATTTTCAGTAGCTTTTGGTTTTGTCGTTCCAGCGTGTCGGCAGGGTTGATCAATGTATGGCTCACGGCACGTCAGCCTGTGTCGGTACCAGATCGGGGGGCGGATAGATCGCCACACCGGTCAGGGTCTGGTTTACGTGCATGGAATTCACCTGCTCACCGTAGGTGGAAAACCCAAACACCCGATTGGCGGAAAGGATGTGCGACACGGCATTGGTTTGTTGTTTTTGCTCGGCATCTATACGGCGCAACAAGCAGTCGCATGCCAAAATCATGTCAGGTGCCCTCTGCTGCCCCAAACTCTGCATTTCCTTTTGCAGGTGTGTCACCATATCCTGCTGGTCCGCTAGCGCCAGCACCATGCCTTCGTCGATGGCAGAGAAGAACACCAACGACCCGTCTGGGGCGACCTGTTGAATGGCGCGGACATGGTGTTGGTCGCCCAATCGCACCAGCAAGGGATGGGCTGCAAAGGTATAGGTCGACAGTTGCTCGGGATCTTTTCCCAGAATCCGGGCCAACTCGCGCGCGGCAGGTTCGGCGTTGATCTCATGGACAAGGCGCTGACCCGGGTCTGCGGCTGTCACCACCATTCTGTTATTCGTCGGGGTCAGATTATCTGCTTTAAACACCTTCACGGGGCAGATTGACCGGACCTGTGTAAGGACAGCAGCATTTTCAAAGACCTTCCCATCATACAACACTGAGGTCTGCTGAAAAGCGTCTCCATCGCCAGCGGATCCGCCAAACAACGGGACAGGCCCTAGGCCCGGGGCCAGTTGTGCCGTCAAGGTATCCTCGCGTCGCGATAGGCCATCGACCATCAAAAAGGCGAATTCAGATTCCCAATCCGGGGCGGCCAGGGTCATCTGACGACGGTTGCGAATGATCTGGTGCAAGGCGGTTTGTATCTCGGGGGTGTCCAGTGTCTCGATCAATGTGCAACATGTGGTGAAGTGAGATTTTGGGAAGCCCACGGCGACGATCCCGCCCTCACCATACCCACTCTGTGAAATTTCTCCGGCTGTGGTGCAGCCTACTACCGTGACCGGCGCAAATTGTGCACATGCTTCGGCGGCAATCCGGGCGATGTCCGCCAGAGGGGAGATAAACAACAACACCAGTTCCAATTCCTGGTCAGGACAATCTGTTGCTGTTTTCGCGGTGTCGGACGGGGCCAAACCCTGAGCAAGCTGAGCTACAGCTTCGGGGTGCAGGCAGTCTGCATAGGCTGTTCTCATTAATGAGGGGGAGGTTTCGGGGAGGTGTTTCAGGCTCGGGGCTTTCGTTCTGACTATGGTTGCGACAGCTATAGCGTTGCCGCTTTGGAGAGAAAAATCCAGAGTTCAGATTAGCGAAACCCTGCGTCCTTGGCCCGCAGCACAGCCTGTGTACGGCTTTGGACGGCGAGTTTGCGCATAATGGCGGTGACATGGGCCTTGACCGTGGTTTCGGCGATCGACAGGTCAAAGGCGATTTGCTTGTTTAGTTTCCCCTCGCAAATCAGTCGCAGAATGCGGGCTTGTTGTTGGGTCAAGCTGCGCAAACGGCTGAGCGCATCGGTGCCACCTTGGTCTTGCTGTTCTGGCAACAGCACATACCCCGCAGGTAAAAAGCGTTCGTCCCGGCGCAGGGCATCAACTGCGGCGCGAAACACCTCGCGCTGGCTGTGCTTGGGGATAAACCCGGCGGCGCCAGCATGCAGCGCGGCGCTGATCACCCGGTTGTCGGCCATGGAAGAGATTACCAGAATAGGGGCCTTGGTCAGCCGCCGCAGCTGCTTCAAGCCATCCAAGCCCTGAACGTCTGGCAGGTTCAGATCCAGCAAAATCAAATCCGGGGCTAGTTCGAGCTGCGGCAATGCCTCTTGCAGGCAGGGGGCGGTGGCGATCTCCTGCAATCCTGCTACCGATTGCAATGTCATCAACAGTGCATCGCAAAACAACGGGTGATCATCGATGATCAAGGCCGAAGTAAAGCCGGTAGGGGCAATCTCTGCAGCGGATAGGGTCATGTTCAGGCTCCTTGCAGGGGCAGACTAGCAAAACCTCCCTGCGGGTCAAACCGCCACATAGGTCGCAGGGGGCATTGGCCTGGGGTCCTTCATCTAGCTAAAAATATCCTCGGGGGTGCGGGGGCAGACAGCCCCCGCTTCTGATTGTCGATTGAGTGCCTTTGCCCTGTTCATTTGTCCGATCCAACGCCAAGATGTGGCAAACCGAAAAAAGGTCTATGATGATTGAGCTGAAAGACATGCAGCTGCTGAGCGCGCTGGCGCGACACCAGCATTTTGCCAAGGCCGCGCAGGATTGCGGCATGTCACAACCGGCATTTTCCATGCGGATACGCAACCTGGAAGAGCGACTGGGGGTTTCAATTGTACGGCGTGCCAATCGTTTTCAGGGATTGACCGAAGAAGGACAGATGATCCTGCAACGGTCGCGGAGCATTTTGGACGATGTCAAAGCGCTGGAACAAGAAATTGCTGCCAGTCGTGGTGAGGTGTCCGGGACCTTGGTGCTGGGGGTGGTGCCCACAGCTACGGCCTATGCTGCGCAGCTGGTTGATCAGGTGTTGGCCCAACACCCACGTATATTGGCGCGGGTGGAGGTGACCACGTCGCTGTCTATCCAGCAACGGCTGTATGATGGGACAATCGACGCTGGCATCACTTATGATGACAGTCTGGGCCGTGATCTGGTCAATATCATACAGTTGTATGAAGAAGCCTATGTTCTGCTCGCACCAACAGAGATGGTGTCCGGGTTCGACGGTTCCATCAGCTGGGCAGAGGCCGCTAAATTGCCGTTGAGCTTGCTGGATCCACAGATGCAGAACCGGCGCATTCTGGACCGGGTTTTCGATGATCTTGGGCTGACACCAAAAATTGTATCTGAATCCAATGGGTTCATGACGTCGATGGTGATGGCGCGGGCTGGGTCTACGGCGACGATCCTACCATTGGCGCTGGTCGATGCCCTGGGCGATCTGGGGGGGACACGGGTGTTGACGCTGATTGAGCCTGAGCAGGCAAAGCCGATTTGTATAGCGACTTTGGACCGAACACCGGAGTTGACCACCGTGCGGGCCTTGAAGCAGCTGGTTGCCGGTTTTTCACGATAAGCATTCGTTATTGTGCCTTTGGATTTTCAGATTTGACGATATTCATTCCTGATGACATTCCGCTTGGAAAGACTCGTGCGAATTGGAGATCACCGTGGCACCATTGGATCAAGGCAAAGGCGTTTGGAAGTCCGGTAAGGGCAAGGGCCGCAAAACGCCCAAGGGACGTCAGGTTGATGACATCGCGCTGGGCGAAGTTCAGAGCCTGCTGGGTGATAACCCGCGTCGCCGCGACCTGCTGATCGAATTCCTGCATCTTATACAGGATGAATATGGCCACCTTAGCGCGGCACATATCCGGGCCTTGGCCGAGGAAATGCGCACGGGTCAGGCCGAGATCTATGAGGTTGCCAGTTTTTATGCCCATTTTGATGTGGTGCGCGAAGATGAAACGCCTCCGCCTGCACTGACCATTCGGGTCTGCGATTCACTGTCCTGCGAGTTGGCCGGTGCTGAACAGTTGCAACAGGCGCTGAAGGACGGGTTGGACGAAAGTCAGGTTCGGGTTCTGCGCGCGCCCTGCATGGGCCGTTGCGATACCGCGCCGGTGCTGGAAATCGGTCACAACCATATTGACCACGCCACGCCGGAAAAAGTGCAGGCTGCAATTGCTGCGGATGACACCCATGCCCATGTGCCTGATTATGAGGGCTATGACGCTTACGTTGCCGAGGGTGGCTACGCGACCTTGAAATCTTTGCGCGCGGATGGCGACTGGGAAGAGGTGCAAGCCAAAATCAAAGAGGCCGGTTTGCGCGGTCTGGGGGGCGCAGGTTTTCCGTCGGGCACCAAATGGGGTTTTGTGCGCGCCAATGCGGGCACTCGTTATCTGGCAGTGAACGGCGATGAAGGCGAACCGGGCACGTTTAAGGATCGCTATTATCTGGAGCGTACGCCACATTTGTTCTTGGAGGGCATGCTGATCGCGGCCTGGGCTGTCGAAGCTGAAAAAGCATTCATCTATATGCGCGATGAATATCCGGCGGTGTTGGAAATCCTCGCGACTGAGATCAAAGCGCTGGAACAGGCTGGTCTTGTCGAGGAAGGCTATATCGATCTGCGTCGTGGGGCAGGGGCCTATATCTGCGGTGAAGAAAGCGCGATGATTGAAAGCATCGAGGGCAAGCGCGGCATGCCGCGTCACCGGCCGCCATTTGTGGCGCAGGTGGGCATTTTTGGTCGCCCGACTCTGGTGCACAATGTTGAAACCCTGCTGTGGATCGCCAAGATCAACCGCGAAGGGCCAGAGTGTCTGAACGCGGTGGAAAAAAACGGTCGCACAGGGCTGCGGTCGTATTCTGTATCAGGTCGCGTCCAGAACCCCGGCGTGCATCTGCTGCCAGCCGGCTCAACCATCACCGATATCATCGAGGCCTGCGGTGGAATGCTGGAAGGTCATGTGTTCAAGGCCTACCAGCCGGGTGGACCATCGTCGGGTCTGTTGCCAGCCTCGATGCATGATGTGCCGCTCGACTTTGACACACTGCAGCCGCATGACACCTTTATCGGGTCAGCCGCTGTGGTGGTTTTGTCTGACCAGGACTCTGCCCGTGATGCGGCCCTGAACATGTTGCGGTTCTTTGAAGATGAAAGCTGTGGCCAGTGTACCCCGTGCCGCGTTGGTTGCGAAAAAGCGGTCAAACTGATGAACGCGCCCAAGTGGGATCAGGATCTGTTGGAAGAGCTGAGCACAACCATGGTGGATGCCTCGATCTGTGGCTTGGGACAGGCCGCACCGAACCCGATCCGCCTGACCATGAAACATTTCCCGGACGAGGTATAAGCCATGAGCAATTCGATCACCTTTACCCTCGATGGCAAAGAAGTCACCGCCGAAGCAGGCATGAGCATTTGGGAAGTGGCCAATGGGCGTGGATTGAAGATCCCGCATCTGTGCCACAAGCCAGCGCAGGGTTACCGTCCTGACGGCAATTGCCGCGCCTGTATGGTTGAGATTGAGGGCGAGCGTGTGCTGGCGGCGTCCTGTATTCGTGAACCTGCCGAAGGCATGGTTGTTACCACGAATAACGCCCGCGCCGAAGGTGCCCGCAAAATGGTGATGGAACTGCTGGTCGCAGACCAACCCAAACAGGAAGAGGCGCATGATAAATCCAGCCACCTGTGGGACATGGCCGAGCTGAACGGGGTTTCGGAGTCACGCTTCCCCAAGCTTGAAAAAGCCCGTATTCCGCTGCTGGATGACACTCATGTTGCCATGTCGGTGAACCTGGACGCCTGTATTTCCTGTAATCTCTGTGTGCAGGCTTGCCGTGAAGTGCAAGTCAATGACGTGATTGGCATGGCCGGTCGTGGTCATGATGCCTATCCGGTGTTTGATGTCGCAGATCCGATGGGTCAATCCTCCTGTGTGGCCTGCGGCGAATGTGTGCAGGCCTGCCCAACTGGGGCGCTGATGCCATCCGCAGTACTGGATGACGCCGGGCAGGGGGATTCCAAGGATTTCGACAGTGAAACCGAAAGCGTCTGCCCGTTCTGCGGTGTTGGTTGTAAGGTCTCGCTGAAAGTCAAAGACGGCAAGGTCAAATTGGTCGAAGGTATCAATGGTCCTGCCAATGAAGGCCGTCTCTGCGTTAAGGGCCGCTTTGGCTTTGACTATATCCACCACCCACACCGGTTGACCAAACCGCTGATCCGTCGTGATGACGCGCCACCCAAAGGGTTGAACGTCGATCCTGGTAATCTGGGCACTCATTTCCGTGAGGCAACTTGGGAAGAGGCGATGGATCTGGCGGCCAAAGGGCTGGTAGGATTGAAGGATGAACACGGCGGGCGCTCGGTTGCGGGCTTTGGTTCGGCCAAGTGCACCAACGAAGAAGCCTACCTGTTCCAAAAGTTCATTCGTCAGGGGTTCAAGCACAACAACGTCGATCACTGTACGCGGTTGTGCCACGCGTCCTCTGTTGCGGCGCTGATTGAAAACGTTGGATCTGGCGCGGTGACCGCAACCTTCAACGAGATCGAAAACTCGGACGTGGCGATCATCATCGGATCGAACCCGATTGAAAACCACCCCGTTGCCGCGACCTATTTCAAGCAGTTCACCAAACGTGGTGGCAAGCTGATTGTAATGGATCCGCGCGGCGTGGGCATGCGACGTTTTGCCGAAGAGATGGTGCAGTTCCGTCCCGGCGCTGATGTGTCGATGCTGAACGCGATCATGAATGTGATTGTCGAGGAAGGTCTCTATGATGAGGCCTATATTGAGAAGTACACGGAAAACTGGGAGGCCGAGAAGGCCCATCTGGCGCAATTCACCCCTGAAGCGATGTCTGGGATTTGTGGCGTAAGCCCCGAGCAATTGCGCCGGGTTGCCCGGATTTATGCCAATGGCAAAGCGGCGTTGATTTTCTGGGGTATGGGCATTTCCCAGCATATTCATGGCACCGATAACTCGCGCTGCCTGATTTCGCTGGCGCTAATGACCGGCAACGTGGGCAAGCCGGGTGCCGGTCTGCACCCGTTGCGTGGGCAAAACAACGTCCAAGGGGCCTCGGATGCGGGTTTGATCCCGATGTTCCTGCCGGATTATCAGTCGGTGATGGATGATGGCATTCGCAAATCTTTTACTGATGTTTGGGACAGCGATGATTTCTCGAACGAGAAGGGGCTGACCGTCACTGAGATCGTTGATCAGGTCTATGCAGGCAATATCAAGGGCATGTATATTCAGGGTGAAAACCCGGCGATGTCAGACCCGGACGCAGGCCATGCGCGCGAGGCCTTTGCCAAGCTGGACCTGATGATTGTGCAGGATATCTTCCTGACCGAAACCGCCAACTTTGCGGACATCATCCTGCCGGCTTCGACTCTGTATGAAAAGAACGGCACGGTTTCCAACACCAACCGTCAGGTTCAGCGGGTGCGTCCAGCGGTGGCACCTCCGGGTGAGGCGCGTGAGGATTGGAAGATAACCACGGAACTGGCGCAGCGTATTGGGCTGAATTGGGGCTACACAGATGTCAGCGAAGTCTTCAACGAGATGAAGCTGAACATGAAGTCGCTGGACAATATCACTTGGGAGCGTCTGAAGACTGAGACGATCACCTATCCGTCGCTGCACGAGACCGACCCCGGTCAGGCGATTGTGTTTGGTGATGGCTTCCCACGTCCCGAAGGGCGGGCGAAGTTTACCCCAGCCAGCGTTATTGCGCCGGATGAAGCGCCTGATGCTGAATATCCGATGATCATGACCACTGGTCGTCAGCTGGAGCACTGGCACACTGGGTCGATGACCCGTCGGTCCAAAGTGCTGGATGCGGTCGAGCCAGAGGCAAACTGTTCGTTGAACCCACGAACATTGAAGCTGATGGGAGTTGAGCCGGGCGATATGGTGCGACTATCAACCCGCCGTGGCTCAATCGAGATCATGGCGCGGGCAGACCGGGCGATTGCCGAGGATATGGTCTTTGTACCTTTTGCCTATGTCGAGGCCGCTGCCAATATCCTGACCAACCCTGCGATTGACCCCTATGGTAAGATCCCCGAATTCAAATTCGCTGCGGTGCGTGTGGAAAAAGCCGAAGGGCAGATCGCGGCAGAGTGAGTTGCGGTCCAGTTTTATGAAACAAGGCGGGCGCGGAACCAATGGTTCCGCGCCCGTATTTCTAGTAGCGCCGCGCTGACGCGCGGCGCAGGGGTGGCCCTCATTGGCCTGTCAACAGGGCGCGGAGGTCACGCCATCAGGGTTACGGTGCTTTTGCCTGCGCCGCGGCGCAGGGCGTGTACCTCAGATAGTTCAGGGTCATTGATCCAGGCTTTTGCGGCGTCGGCTGTTTCAAATTCCAGAATGGCACCAAGACCCGTTTCGCTGCGAGTACCTTCAAGCACAGTTTGCTGAGGGGTGGCCTGTACAACGCGGCCACCATGTTTGGACAGCGCGTCGCCTGCCTTTTCCTTGTAAGCGGCCAGTGACTCAGGCGCAGTTACGATAATGTTTGCGTAGGCATAAACCATTTTGAAGCTCCGTGTTTGAATGACACGGCATACATGGAAGGAAGTGCGGCAAACGAAAACACGTGCATTTGCACGCATGACATGCGTAAATGCTTGGGTGCAGGTGAACTGGGATGATATGCGCACGGTGCTTGCGCTGGTGCGGGCGGGGACACTGGCTGGCGCGGGTGAAGCGTTGGGCGTGACCTATACCACAGTCGCCCGTCGGGTGCAGAGGGCCGAAGACATGTTGGGCCAATCGCTGTTTGAGCGCCACCCCGATGGGTACCTGCCTACAGCGCAGGCCCATAGTATGGCGGACGCAGCGGAGCAGATGGAACAACAGGAGCATCAACTGTTGCGCCAGCTGGCAGGGCAGGATCGGTCCTTGTCTGGCCCCTTTACCCTAACTGCACCGCAACTATTGATACAGGCACAGCTGGCCCCTTTGCTGGCTGAATTCACCCTGCGCTATCCAGAAATAGAATTAAGAGTAAAAGCCAGCAACGACCTGCTGGACCTGACCCGACGTGAAGCAGATTTGGCCATTCGGATCAGCGCTGAACCCGGTGATACTCTGGTTGGGCGGCGGCTTTGTGATCAACGCAGTGCCTGTTACGCCACGCCCGAGCTGGCACGGCGCGCTTCTGAGGATCCAAGTGCACCGTTAGACTGGGTTCTATTCTCAGAACACGCCGCCGCCCCCAAAGCAGCACTGGCCTGCTACCCCAATGCGCGCATCCGTGGTCGGTTTGATGATATGGTTGCCCTGATCGCAGCGGCGCAGGCTGGAATGGGGGCCTTGCGACTGCCCTTATTCCTGGCGCGAGCGACCCCTGGACTGGTGCCCCTGCCGCAGGTACCAACAACCCCATATGCTCCAATCTGGATGCTCAGCCACCGAGATCTGCAACATGCGGGCAAACTGGCTGCCTTCAAGGGGGTACTATTACCCTGGTTCAAAGAGCACGCTGATCTGTTTACCTGCCATTGACCCCATGTCCTCGGTTGGTAGCTTCGCTTTGTTTTAGCCCTTGCCAAAGGAGGACCAATGCAAAGCCAAATGAAAGACACGCTGCCCATGAACAGCTCTGGTTGGGAATGGCGATGAAGCTTCTTGCTCTCTTTGGAAGTGCACGCGCTGCTTCAACCAACACAGCGATGCTGGAATGTTTCTGCCGGCTGGCTCCACTTGATATTGAACTGGAGCTTTTTCATGGGCTGGCCGACTTGCCGATATTCTCTCCTGACCGTGAAAGTGAGAATACTCCGGCATTGGCGAGCGAGTTCATTTCAGCCGTGCGTCAGGCCGAGGGGATCATTGTGGCCAGCCCTGAGCATGTCCGGTGCATCCCCGGTGGATTGAAGAATGCGATAGATTGGCTGGTGTCAGGCGACGGGATCATCGCAAAGCCAATTGTTCTGGCGCATGCCTCACATCGCGGCTTGGATATGCTGGCTTCGCTACGGTTGGTGCTAGGCACGGTATCACAGAGGTTCAATGCGGAGTTGTTTGTGCAGTTCCCACTGATGTCGCAAACCCCACGGGATGTACGGCGCACATTAGAGACCGAAGAGAACGCCTCGGCTATCGAGGCCTTCCTGAAGGATTTTAGCGCCTACATCCAACATACCGACTCGTTTTGACATATTCCGACTCGTTTTTGTTGTTTTCTTGAGTTGAGTCTGTGGATAGGTCTGTGGATTGTACTAGATGGTAGGATTGTGGGGTTGGATTTGTGTTGCTTGGCGGATTTTGGGTTGAAAGTTGTGTCAGGATTTCTGACCTTTCCCCCCTTTAAGTCTTTGTTTTTGTTGAGATTGAGTGGTTGGGGTTAAGAAACTTCGTAATTTTGTGATTTTAGTGTTGCGGGTTCTTCGTACTCACCCTAGAACCCCCCTTACCGGCGGCGCTGAGGCGCTGCTAGAGACGCTTCGGAGAGACGGAGGGACACGCTGGAGAGACAGTGGGACGCCTCGGAGAGACGGGGATGGAGATACGGGGTTAGGCGGGCGCGCTGAGAGATTGGCGCATCTGTTTGGTTTTTGTCTCTTGCTCTTTGACAAATTATATATCTGAAGAGATATGTGGGCGGTTTGGTTCATTCGATGGATCAACCTGTGCATA
>NZ_VAUA01000008.1 GCF_005771405.1 Parasedimentitalea maritima | reverse complement strand
TGGGAGAGCTTTTACAACTTCCACCGACCTCACGGCGCACACGACGGAAAGACGCCTTACGAAGTCCTCAGGGAAAAGCTATAGTCAACAAACGGGATGTACCACGGGTAACCGCACCTTACAAAATGTGGTGCGGGTGAAGGGACTCGAACCCCCACGCCTCGCGGCGCCAGAACCTAAATCTGGTGCGTCTACCAATTCCGCCACACCCGCACTCTACGCTCAGGCTATTTGCCTAGCGTGAGGGGCTGATAGCAAAGCTTTCTCTGGGATGCGAGAGGAAATCTGCACTTCTTGCAAAACAATTATGGCAGGGCTGCAACAATTTCTCGCATTTTCATAGATTGTTTACCGTTGGCCACAAAAGACCACGACAGTTGCACGGAAATGCCACAATCTGACGAAAAAAAAATACCGAGGCAGACAGAGCGAGAACGCTATGACAACGCAGAGCAAAAAGCCTGTGCAAGGCATGATTCCGGTTAAACATCAAAACCATACATCTGCGGAGGCTTCACCCTCGGCTGGGTTAATGCGCGATACAATAGTGCTGACGCGCCAAGGCGACGTTGCGGTGCAAGACATCCGAGCAGGTGATCATGTCATTACCCGTGGAGCCGGTATGGTCCAGGTTCATTCCATTACCCGGCAGCGAGCATTTCAGCGGGCAATCTCGATCGCGGCCGGATCACTGGGCGACACCCGCCCCGACTGCGACATTGTTTTGCCAGCTGACCAAAAGGTTTTGATCCGGGATTGGAGGGCGCAGGCGTTGTTTGGTCAGGATCAGGCCCTGGTGGCGGCTTCGTCGCTGGTCGACGGAGAGTTCATCATCGACCAAGGGATGCAGGTGTTAGAGCTATATACTCTGGAGCTGGGCCAGTCCCATGTCATCTATGCTGGAGGGCTGGAAGTGGCTGGAGCATTCGAGCCCGTTCAAGACCTCCGCCCGGCTGCCTAGAGCCCAAGATCACGGAACACCGCAGGCAGTTGCTCGGCCAGATCTTCCGCTATCAGGCCTGGACCAAATTTCCGGGCACATTCGACATGCAACCATGCGCCGGTCTCTGCAGCCTGCATCGGCGAGAACCCACGCGCCAACAGGCCGCTGATGAACCCCGCCAGAACGTCGCCTGACCCTGCTGTTGCCAGCCAAGGCGCGGCGCGATCATATTGGGCCGAGTTGATCGAACAGCGCCCATCAGGATCAGCGATCACCGTATCCGGCCCCTTGAAAAGTACCACACAACCTGCACGGGCTGCGGCCTCTCGCGTGGCATCAACCTTGGAGTAAGCCGGGCCGGTGACGGCTGGTGCGGCTAGTTTCTCGGCAATATCGGGGAACAATTTGGTGAATTCTCCGCCATGCGGGGTAATCACGCAATCCTTGTGCAAAAGACCAAAGAGTACATCAGGATTGGCGCTAAACCGTGTCAGGGCATCTGCATCCAACACCGTTGGTCGATTTGCCTTTAGCGCGGTTAATACCAATGCCTGTGTATCCGCCCGAATGCCAAGACCAGGGCCCAAGCATATGGCATTGAACCGCATGTCTTCCAAGACTTCAGTCAGCCCCAGTGCGCCATCAATTTGCTTGAGCATAACAGCCGTCAGGTTGGCGGCATTTTCCAGCATGGCCGAGCGAGGAGAACCAAGAGTGACCAAGCCTGCCCCAATACGAAGCGCCCCACGAGCGGCAAGTCGAGCGGCGCCGGTGCTTCCATGAGAGCCCGAGAGAACAAGGGCGTGGCCGTGGTGGTATTTGTGACCGTCTTGGTCCTTACGAAACCAATTTGGGTGCAATCTACCTATTAGTTTGGTCAAGGCCTTCCAGTTATCTTTGCGCCACTCTTTTTCCTCACTCAACCCAATGTCTTTCACAACGACTTTCCCACAGAGCTCAGCCCCCTCTGACAGAAAATGACCTTGTTTCGATTGGTGAAAACTCACAGTTAGATGGGCTGAAGCAGCAAAACGATAGTGGGCGTCTTCATGAGGGAACTCTTTGCCGCTGTCCGAACATATGCCACTTGGAAAATCTACGGCGACAATGGCTGGTCTTCCGCGCTTATGGCCGAACTCAATGCCAAAGCCGTCAACCATATCCTCCATGTTCCAGTATAGATTGCCCAAGTCCGGAGACGGGCGTGACAATCCGGTGCCAAACAACGCATCGACCAAAAGGTCACATCCCCAGCCTTCTCCCCTTGTATATTCAGACAATGGGGCCACCCGTCCGGTCTCACTCCACCGCTCATAATTCGCCTTCGCATTCGGCGGCAATTTGTCAGCATCCCCATACAGAAACACCTCCACCTCGCAGCCGCGCTCTTTCAACAGTCGCGCAACAACAAAACCGTCGCCACCATTGTTTCCAGGTCCACACAAAACAACGGCTTTGCGGTCCCCGCCCTCTAGCTCCGGCCATTCCTCAAAAATTGCTTCGACAACCCCCTGCCCGGCCCGCTCCATCAGCTCCAGCCCGGTCACCTCACCAGACTCGATTGCAGCCTGTTCAATCGCACGCATTTGGGCAGCAGTTAGCAGTTCAGTCATCTTCCAGCCTCATCGATTCAATTTCGCACATAAATTAGGCGTAGCGCTCTCAAATTAAGCAGGTCATCGCCGAGCAATTGATGATTTCCCACCTTCGCCACGGTATACATTGCTGTTCCTAATAAGAAGTGTTCTGACCAGCCTCGACAAGCTGTGAGGAGCCCGTGACATGAAAAAGATCGAAGCCATCATCAAACCGTTCAAATTGGACGAGGTGAAGGAAGCGTTGCAAGACGTCGGTGTACAGGGGCTTTCTGTCATCGAAGTCAAAGGTTTTGGCCGCCAGAAGGGCCACACGGAATTGTATCGCGGCGCCGAATATGTGGTGGATTTCCTGCCCAAGGTGAAGGTTGAAGTTGTGCTGGACGACGATCAGGTCGATGCCGCCATTGAAGCCATCGTGGACGCCGCAAAAACAGACAAGATCGGCGACGGTAAGATTTTTGTCTCCCCCGTCGAACAAGCCATTCGTATTCGGACCGGCGAGACCGGATCTGACGCGCTGTAAACAACAGCACTTACACACATAACGACTATCTAATCAGAAGGACCAAGGGAATGAGCGTAGAGGCAGTTCTCAAGACACTGAAAGACGACGATGTGGCCTATGTCGACATCCGGTTCACAGACATTCGCGGCAAGTTGCAGCACGTGACAGTTGACGTGGATCTGGTTGACGAAGACTTCCTTGAAGAAGGCTTTATGTTCGACGGGTCATCCATCGCCGGCTGGAAGTCGATTGAAAATTCTGACATGAAACTGATCGCAGACACTACAAGTGCCTATATCGATCCGTTTTATGCCGAGAAAACTCTGTGTATCCATTGTTCGATTGTTGAGCCTGATACTGGCGAAGCCTATGAGCGCGATCCACGTGGTACAGCCCAGAAAGCTGAGGCTTACCTGAAAGCATCCGGTATCGGTGACGTTGCTTATATGGGTCCAGAAGCTGAGTTCTTCCTGTTCGACGACGTGCGTTTCAGCAACTCGATCAACAAAGTGTCCTATGAAGTAGATGCATCCGATGCGTCCTGGAACACCGACACCGAGTATGAAATGGGCAATATGGGCCACCGCCCTGGCGTCAAGGGTGGCTACTTCCCGGTCAACCCTATCGACGAAGCTCAGGATCTGCGTTCGGAAATGCTGTCGACCATGAAGCGTCTGGGCATGAAAGTGGACAAGCACCACCACGAGGTTGCGTCTTGTCAGCACGAGCTGGGCCTTATCTTTGACAGCCTGACCAAGCAGGCCGACGAGCTGCAGAAGTACAAGTATGTGATCCACAACGTGGCACATGCTTATGGCAAATCCGCAACCTTCATGCCCAAGCCAATCTACGGCGACAACGGCACCGGCATGCACGTGAACATGTCGATCTGGAAAGATGGCAAGCCCCTGTTCGCTGGCGATAAATACGCTGATCTGTCGGACGAGGCGATCTATTTCATTGGCGGTATCCTGAAGCATGCCAAGACCCTGAACGCCTTTACCAACCCGGCGACCAACAGCTACAAGCGCCTTATCCCCGGCTTTGAAGCCCCAGTTCTGCGCGCCTATTCGGCCCGCAACCGGTCGGGTTGTGTACGTATCCCATGGACTGAATCGCCAAAAGCCAAGCGCGTCGAGGCTCGCTTCCCGGATCCAGCCGCCAACCCCTACCTGTGCTTTGCAGCCCTGCTGATGGCTGGCCTGGACGGCATCAAGAACAAGATCAACCCTGGCGAAGCCATGGACAAGAACTTGTACGATCTGCCTGCCGAAGAACTGGCTGATATCCCAACCGTCTGTGGCTCGCTTCGCGAAGCTCTGGAATGCCTGGCTGATGATCACGACTTCCTGTTGCAGGGCGACGTGTTTACTAAAGACCAGATCGACGGCTACATCGCACTGAAGATGGAAGAAGTTGAACTGTTCGAACACACCCCACACCCGGTTGAGTTCGGTATGTACTACAGCTGCTAAGCTAAACGGTGCGTGCAAGCACGCACCCTACACAAATACCTGGGCGTCCCAATTGGGGCGCCCTTTTGTTGTTTATTTACCCCTTGCCCCGGCCGCCTCACGGCTGTATCCCCGCGCGTTCCCTCACTTGCCTGGAGACCAACATGAGCGCGCCCAACACCCTCGGCATCGACTTTGGAACGTCAAATTCCGCCGCTGGTATTGCGGTAAACGGAAAGCCTTGGCTGGTAGAACTGGAACCCGGGCAGACCACTTTGCCCACGGCCGTCTTCTTTGAGGAACAGCCACGCAGAATGCGTATTGGTGCCAGCGCGACAAGTGCACTGATTTCCGGCGAGGAAGGCCGGTTCATGCGGGCCCTGAAGAGCCTGTTGGGAACGCCATTGCTGCGCGAAGAGCGACGGATCAATGGCGAGCGGATCGATTTCATCGAGATCATTGCCCGCTTTCTGCGCGAAGTGAAATCGCGGGCCGAAGCAGCGACCTACCAAGAATTCACCCATGCCCTCTCTGGGCGACCGGTGCGGTTTCACAGCAGCGACGAGGCCCGCAATGCCCAGGCCGAGGTTGATCTGCGAGATTGCTATCTGGCAGCCGGCTTTCAAGATGTGAGGTTCATGTTTGAACCGGAAGCTGCAGCGCGGGCGACAACACCCGACGACGGGATCGGACTGATCGTTGATATTGGTGGCGGTACTTCCGATTTTTCACTTTTCAGTCAGAAAGACACCGGAGAAACGGAAATTCTGGCCAGTTATGGTCTGCGTATCGGGGGCACTGATTTTGACCGTCGCCTGAGCATCGATCACGTGATGCCATTGCTGGGTCGTGGCAGCGCAATCCGCAATGCCTTTGGTGCAGGCACCCTGCCCGCACCGGCCAAGATCTTCAATGACCTGGCAACTTGGCAGATGATTCAGTTTCTCTATGCAGCGGACAGTCGCCACAAGGCAAAAGACTTGGCTCGAAATGCGGCCGAACCCGAAAAACTGGCACGTCTTGTTACTGTGCTGGAAGATGAATTGGGGCATGATGTTGCTTTTGCTGTCGAGTCCGGAAAAATTCAAAGCAATCAACCCGATCACCCTGCCCCGCGCATTGATCTAAAGGAGCTGGAGCGCGGCCTGATGGTCCCCTTAAGCGCCGAGGTTTTGCAGGATTCACTGCACGAACAAGTCGCCGAGATCGCCGTTGGCGCACAGGAGACCCTAAAACTAGGCCGGATTGACGCTGCACAGGTTGACAGAATTGTTCTTGTTGGTGGCTCATCCTTGATGGCCGTGGTGGAGCAACAAATGCGTCAACTATGCCCCGACGCCAAAGTTCTGAAGGCCAATGCCATGACCGCAGTTGCTGATGGGTTGGCAATTTCGGCAGCAACAGCCTTTGACTGACGCAGCAGCTAATCATATTTCGGGTGGTTTTTCAGGCTTCAGGCACTAGGCTCAGTTAAGTTCATTAGTGAAAGACTGTATTATGCGTTTGCCCCTGTTATCCGCCTTGTTTTGCGCCTGCCTGTCTGCCCCGGTTATTGCGGCCCCCTGTGGCAATAACTCCGCCGGGTTTGCCGCCTGGAAAAATGATTTTGCCTCTGAAGCCAAACGCGCTGGAGTAAAAAAACCAGGACTGCAGGCGTTGGCAAACGCTCAATATGCCAGTCGGACAATCTCGGCTGATCGCAACCAGAAAAGCTTCCGCTACACGCTAGAGAAGTTTATGGAAATCCGCGGCTCCTCCACCATTGTTGCGCAGGGCCGTCGACGCAAGGCGCGCAACCCTGAGTTCTACGCGGCACTGGAACGTAAATATGGTGTGCCAGCCGGTGTGCTTATTGCCATTCACGGCATGGAGACCGCCTTTGGTCACTTTATGGGTGACAGTCAGATCGTCCCGGCAATTACCACCCTGGCCTATGACTGCCGGCGTTCAGAGTTTTTTGTTCCCCACGCTATTGGCGCACTCAAGCTGGTTGATCAGGGCGCAATCACACCAGCAACCCGTGGCGCCAAACACGGCGAGCTTGGCCATACGCAGTTTCTACCTGGTAACGCTCTGAAATATGGGGTCGACTGGGGCGGGGATGGTCGCGTTGATTTCTACGATATGGCCGATGCTTTGGCATCGACCGCCAACTACCTTCGCAAAAAAGGTTGGAAAAAGGGAAAGGGGTACCAACCTGGTGAGCCCAACTATTCAGTTTTGAAGGAGTGGAATGCAGCGACCGTGTATCAACAGTCACTGGCTATCATGGGTGCCGGGATCGACCGCTAACCCCTTGTGCATCAGATGTATGCCATTTGTTTTTGACACTGTTAGACCGGCTGAAAATATGCGCACTTTCGGAACGCCCACATTTGGCCGAAAGAGACTGTTCAGCTTGACGCAATAAACAATCATTCCTTCTAGGCGTGATTGTAACGGCTTTGGCAGCAATGTGGCCAGTATCTGCCAACATTCAGCCGCAATTCCATCTCAAAGAACATCGAACTTCGTGCAACCAATTGAAATTTATTCAATTTTTCACTACTCCATCAAGGCTCCATATTGAAAACGATCTCTTAGTATTTCCGGCTATCCCGCCTCACTTTCAGCATGTTCGACAGCTATTGTTTCCTAAGAAGAAACCCGAGCGGAGGATCCTGACGGTGGCCCATACAACCAAATTTCATGGTGGTCTAACTTATTACGGACTACCCGGCAGTGCACTTGCCAAATGCAGCTGCACCATTGCCGACACGCTGGAAGAATACGGCCATTCGGTAGATCAGTTTAGCGCCCACGACAGCGACGTGATTGCACTGGCATGTGATCAATATCGTCTAGTTTTGCGCATGGATGACCAACCCAGCGACATTCAGGCAGGCAAAGTTCGGGCTGGACCGCAGCGCGTGGTCATTTCATTGCAGCCCAATTTTCCCAAACACTGCGACGCGGAATTGAGCGAAATGCTTATGTCGATCATGCTGTATCGTTTAGTGAATATGCTGGGGGCTGAGCATATCGAATGGATGACCCCAAGTGCAAAACTCACTCGCAAGCAGTTTCTTGGTGTCTTTGCCAAAATCCGCCCCATGCAGACTCCGCAGCCGATCTCGGCAAATGAACGCTTTGCACCTATTGAACAAACTGCTGAAGAACTGGATCAGCATTGTTCGGCGATGCAAAATGTCTCGGTCGTGCCGACGACCAAAGCGGTACCGTCTCAACGTTTTGCATCATGGGCCGGAATACTTATGCGAAGTTCTGAATTTGGCTTTGTCACACGTGTCCCACCGCTGACTGCCTGCGCTGTTCTATTGCAAAGCTCGGGTGTCATCTAAAACGACTGGTCTTTGAGACCACCACTCAAAGGCCGTACATCCGTTTATTGTTTTCCCCACTGCGCAAACACATTGGCACGCGTCACCACATGAGTGTGGATACAAAACACCACGGCACGGCTCTCAGGCAGGCGTAAGATCATCTGTTTCTCACTACGCATATAACCCGCCTCAGCTTCATTTACTTTATCCCGTGGCTGGTGCTGACTACGCGGTTGGAACAAACTTGGGTCGTGGTACCACAAGCTATTAAACCGCCACAGCGGCCGCCCCACCTGAACCCCGTTAAACAACCGCTGAACCCGCTTCCCTATGCCAACGTCATACTCAGCTACGGTTTGGTGTATCCCTATCAGTGGTTTCAAATATTTTTCAGACAGGGTCCAACTCGCAGGAAAACACAACACTGCCCCTGTCATCACATGTTCATCGCCCTGTTTTTCCAGAATACAGAAATCCTGCTGGGTGATACGTCCCAAGGTTCCAAGTGGATCTTCCCAATCCAACTCGATCCCGCTCTCGTCTAACCGCTCCAGCTGATCTCCTCGGTGTTGCGGGTAGAGGTGCTCCAAAACCAGATGCAACAACTCCTGTGCTGCGGGCATCGCGTGATCAGCTAACATCAACACCTGATCCCGGTGATGGGCCAGTAACCGTTCCCGTTCCTTCATCTGGGCAGAAAAGGCATCATCAGGCAGCAGCCAATCCTGCGGTGCAAGCGGCTGAATCCCCGGTAGCGCCTTTGTGCTGAGTGGATTGTAGGGAATTTGGGTTTGCAAAATCGTGGTCATGCTTCTGCATAACATTCCCAGCCCTTAATGCCAGCACCCCCATGCCCGGCTGCGAAACTAACACGACCTTCGTCCAAAGATGTGAGAGCCAAAAACGACCACTGCAATCGTCGTATTCAGCGCGGATTCACCCGTCGCATGATTTCAGACTGGACAGGACTGTGCAGAAAGGAAGCCCCCCATGACCGAGCACTACCGCGACACGCGAAAAATTGACCCCAACCGCGGTGCGCAGCTGGGCGATGGCAGCCCGAATGACAACAATAGGATAGAAATCGGCCCAACACAGCTTGCACTGACTGAATGGCAGGCAGCGGGGTCGCAATTGCCAGACCTGGAGCAAATGCGCAGGTTTCGGTGGCAACGGCTCACTCAGGCAATTGTGGACCGTGGTTATGGCGGGTTGCTGATGTTCGATCCTTTGAACATTCGCTATGCCACTGACAGCACCAACATGCAGCTGTGGAATACCCATAATCCGTTTCGGGCAGTTCTGCTTTGCGCGGATGGTTACATGGTGATCTGGGATTACAAAAATTCGCCTTTTTTGTCGACATTTAACCCACTGGTACGCGAACAAAGATCCGGCGCAGATTTGTTCTACTTCGATCGCGGCGACAAGGTGGATGTGGCGGCAGATGTCTTTGCCAACGAAGTACGCCAACTGATGCACAAGCATGCTGGTGACAACAAGCATTTGGCGGTGGACAAGATCATGCTTCACGGGCTGCGTAGCCTGGAGGCGCAGGGTTTTGAGATCATGGAAGGTGAAGAAGTCACCGAAAAAACCCGCGCCATCAAAGGAAAGGATGAGATTCTCGCCATGCGCTGCGCACATCATGCGTGTGATGTCGCAGTGGGGGAAATGGAGTATTTTGCCCGAGCTAATGTCGGGGATGGAAAGACGTCAGAGGATGACATCTGGGCGGTCTTGCATGCTGAAAACATACGTCGCGGTGGGGAATGGATTGAAACCCGGCTGCTGGCCTCGGGCCAACGGACCAACCCCTGGTTTCAGGAATGCGGCCCACGGATCACTCAACAAAATGAGATCATTTCCTTTGATACCGATCTGATAGGTTCATATGGCATTTGCATCGACATTTCGCGCAGTTGGTGGATCGGTGATCAGAAGCCGCGTGCGGATATGATCTATGCCATGCGCCATGCCCATGACCACATCATGACCAATATGGAGATGCTGCGCCCCGGCGTGATGATCCCTGAACTGACCGCCAATGCACATCGGTTGGATGACAAGTTTCAAGCGCAAAAATATGGGTGCTTGATGCACGGCGTGGGATTATGTGATGAATGGCCACTGGTCGCCTATCCGGATAAGGCAGTACCGGGGGCCTACGACTATCCGCTGGAACCCGGTATGGTCCTATGTGTAGAGGCCTGTGTTGGCGAGGTTGGTGGCGATTTTTCGATCAAACTGGAAGATCAGGTACTAATCACCGAGGATGGATATGAAAATCTGACCCTATATCCCTTTGATAGCGAACTGATGGGAGAATAGGCCTACATAGTAACCTCCGATCCTTGGCCCTTCCGTTGGGAGGGACGAGATCTACAAAAGAGCGTCAGCAGCACTGCTCAGGAACAAATCAAGCTTTTCACGCAGGACCAACACACTCGGCGCATCAGTCACGTCCTCTAACCGATCAACCGGCACCCAGGCCAATGCATGAGATTCAATGCTGGCCTTGGCTTCGCCTGCTTCAGCCCGGAACAAATACCGGACATCGTAATGAAGGTGTGCGCAGTCCCTAGCCGTTTCGGGGATCTGATGAATATCGACATCAAACACAGATCGTGAAAATGCGCCTATGCGGGTTAAGCCACTTTCTTCGTAAGCTTCTTTCAGCGCCACAAACGGGACGTCGGCAACCCCATCGCAATGGCCACCCAGCTGCAACCAGCGATCTAGTTTTGCATGGTGCGTCAACAAGACTGATTTGAAATCCTTTGACAGAACAAACGCCGATCCGGTGACATGCCCGGTTGTCGCGTCACGTTCGAACGCTCGCGGTTCATTGGCACAAAAATTATGTAACCTCTGCCACATCTCCCGGTCGCGTTTATCGCTGGGGACATAGCGACCAATCCCAGAAATCTCTTGCCCGTTCATAAACCGCAATCCTGCCAATTACACAGAAACAAGTTAGTGTGCCGTATCTGTATTATCCATAGAGGGTTCCAAAGCCCCGTACTCTGAGACAGAGTGCTATTCTAGTAATGCTTGTGTCTCATAGGGCTTTAATACCGGATGGCAGAGACTACCAAAACTGGACAGATCCTTCACAATTTCGGGAAACAACTGACAGATTTCGCCTCGCGCTGCGCAGGACAAGGCTGTTTGGGCCATTTCGGATGGCATCAAGGTTTCACACTCTACCCCATTGGCCCAGACTGTGTGGTGACCCTCTAGCAGAATATGGAAATACTCAACGTCACCAGTGAGCACAGGTCGAATGGTGTCATCATTTGTTAAAGATGAAGCTGTGACCAGTACCTCAGGCTCGCCAAACAACATCTCGGTGCGCCAGTTTTTCAACAAAACCCGATGCTGAGGCGACAACATTAATTCTCCAACCGGAGAACCTGGTGCAAGACTGTTAGGCGCAAACCGGATTGGGCAAAGTTCTGGGTGAGTACGCAATTCGCGGCCGTCCACTGCAGCACTTCCAATCCATTGTATAGGACGGCATTTGCCATCTCCGCAAAATACCTGGTCACCACGCTCCAATAGCTCAACAGCCAGTTCTCCACCCGCGGTAAGAATCCGACTACCACGCACAAAACAGACCACTACACTTGCCACGCCAGTTCCGTTTGCAGACTCGACATCAATTGACACCGAATGCAACTGACCATCAGATCCTGTATAGTCAAATGTCCAGACATTGCCGACGGTTGAGTAGCTGTCAAAGCCGGTGAACACGAAACAATCTCCCGGATCCATACTTTTGACTGTCATTGAAAAGTCGTCATCGAATCCGGACAGGTCGATGTGAAACTCATCATCGCCTCCCGGTCCTGCACCGGCCTCAGTTGGAGTTCCTTTGCCCCAACGTTCATAGACATAGTTTCCAGAAAGGTCACCACCATCTTCAATAGTGACAACCTGATTGTCATCCTTATCACCCGAGATCAGATCAGTACCCTCGATCTTATCGCCAGTGACATCCACTCCCAGCGTGACGGTCAGAACCTCTATTGCCATGGTTGAGCCTCCCGCTCTGACCGACTAGCTACTGCTCGTGCGCAAAACAAAATGCGCGCCATTGAATTCAGCTCATCGACAATCAGGGCACCGCGGTGAGAGCGGGCGAACCCCGCAGAATAGGCCTCCAAAACCTCATTGCTCTTTGCTGGGAACCGTTCAATCAACGCGCCAAAGCCTGTGACATAATCCCAGCCGCGTGGACGCATCCTCGACTGTTCAAAATCACAGCCAAGCAGAGCCCCACTCTGCGTTTGCAGATAGTTGTGTAGTGCTGGGTCATTGCGCGACAGGACCCGCCCACAGAGCGGTATTCCAGACAAAACTGATTTTGCTTCAACGATCTGTGAAAGGGCCACGCCGGTTTTAAACTTTGAAAGATAGCCAAACCAGTTGCCGCTTGCCAATTCAGCGGGGGCAGCAGCATCAAACGCAGCCAACCATGCGCCAATCCGAAAAGCAGTGTGGCTTGGTTCTGCGTCCAGTAGCGACCTCGTTTCCACCCACTCTGTAAGAATAAATTTCAATTCGTCCGAGTATGCCAGAAGGCCAGGAACCAAACCGCTGTCCAACATGCTATGAAGAGACATTTTCTCCCGGAAAAATGCAGCTGATCCATCAGGCCCGTCAAACAGTTTCAAAAACCCGAGCTTCCCGTCAACGTTCAATTTCAGACACAGTGAACGTGAGCTGGCCTTGACCATCTCAAATTTGACGTTCCGATCGTTTGTCAGTCCGGTTAAAGTTTCGGCGATTTGTGGAAAACAAAACCCCAGCTGGTGTCGCAAACGGTCCTTCCAGTCTGCGCTGTAGAGTGTACCTGTCGCATCAGGATTGTCGTCCAACATATTTAGATTCCATCAACTAGTTAACATAAACAAACTCTGGCACGCCCGGAAACACGATCCGCCCACATCACCTTCAATTTCATCAGGTATATTTTGTGTAAAAACTGATCAAATTTATGTTGGCAATTTTCTGAAAATTTTAGAAGCCCTGTTCCAAAACAAGCTGCGCAGCCTGTTTCCCCTCGAAGGCTTCACCATCGCGTGAGCAATGTTCCATAGATCTTGTCCTGCCATCATTGCGTGCTCACTCTTGCATCAGCAACAATCAAAGGCTTCCGTTATGCCCGCAGAGCACATCACATTTCCCGGCCACGCTGGCACCCCACTGGCCGCACGGCTGGATCTTCCTAGTGGACCAGTTTTGGCCACTGCTCTTTTTGCCCATTGTTTCACCTGTTCCAAGGACATCCCGGCTGCGCGGCGCATTGCAGCAAGGCTTGCGTCGATGGGAATTGCAGTTCTTCGCTTTGATTTTACTGGATTGGGCCATTCCGAAGGTGAGTTTTCGAATACGTCGTTTTCCTCTAACGTCGCGGACCTGAACGCTGCGGCCCGGTATCTGGCAAGCCGTGACATGGTCCCTGATTTACTGATTGGCCATTCCTTAGGTGGTGCTGCTGTCCTGCGTGCAAGGGCTGGAATTCCGTCTGTCAAAGGGGTCGTCACTCTCTGCGCCCCGTTTGACCTAGGACATGTCGCGCATAATTTTGAAGACGCCTTGCCTGAGATCGCAGCCCACGGTTCAGCGCAGGTCAATCTGGGGGGCCGGCCCTTCACCATCTCCAGAGAGTTTGTAGAGGACATCCAGGCGGAAACTTTGCTGCCGGCAATTTCTGAACTGCATGCTGCACTATTGGTTCTACACGCGCCACAAGATGCAATTGTCGGAATTGAAAATGCCGCACAGATCTTCACTACAGCCAAACATCCCAAAAGCTTTGTCACTCTGGATGATGCCGACCACCTGATCAGCCGCGCCCAGGATGCGGAATATGCTGCAAGTGTCATCGCAGCCTGGGCTGGCCGGTACATCGACCTCGCCCCCCCTGCACCGCCACCCGGCGCGCCCGAGGGCGTTCTCCGCGTTACTGAATCCAGTCCGGACGGCTACCTTCAGGACATACAATCTGGTCCGGATCATCACGCCTATGCCGATGAACCCTTGGCCTATGGTGGCAGCAATCTGGGAATGTCGCCTTACGGGTTTGTGTCAGCAGGACTGGGCGCGTGTACGTCAATGACCCTTCGCATGTATGCCCGTCGCAAGGGCTGGCCTTTGCTTGGCATCGATGTTGAGATCAGCCACGACAAGGTACATGCTCAGGATGCGACCACCGGCAACCCGTCCCGCATCGACCAGTTCACGCGGAAGATCTACCTGCAAGGAGATCTCAGCACAGACCAACGACACCGCCTGATGGAGATCGCTGACAAATGCCCTGTTCACCGCACTCTGGAACATGGCGCAAGAGTGGTTACACTGTTGCAGGACACTGCCACGCAAAGCTGATTTCAACTCTTCTGAGCGTTCCGCTCCCGCTTGCATGCGCAGCGCTGCAGGCAGGAGCCCTTCACAACGCTTAGCGGCGTGGCATTGGCCGGGCAACCGGCGGGCGGTGGATTGGAGGTCGCGCCACCGGCGGACGTGCGACTGGCGGACGCGCAATCGGGTGTTCTGGTCGCGGCGGACGCTCAATCGGATGCTCTGGTCTGGGTGGTTTCGGCGGTTTGGGAGGACGTGGGTAACCGTTGTAGTAATCATTCCACAGCAAGCCGTCATAATACACACCACCGCTATAGGTCGCGTTAGGATCACAGGCCGACAGGCTCAGCGTGCCAAGACCTAAGACCGCAGCAAGCAGAATTTTTCTGGAGGGCAAATTGATCATCATGTTTCCCTTCACCGAATGGCCCGGAACGACGCAAAGACAGCGTTCACATCAGACACCAGATCCGGATTGACCCCGGCCTCCATCACCACCACCGAAATAGCTACGCGATTGCTAGGCAAAACGACCACTACCGCTGTAAAACCAACAGCCCGTCCGTCTCGCCGACCAGATCCAGCAATTCGCGCAGCTGGCAAGCCATCTACGGTAATCCGCTTGCGCTCTTCGACCTCGGCGTCCTGAACTAGAAACGGCCCCACTCCGCGCAGGTACTCTAACGCAGACTCATAATTGGAAACGCCATGCGGAGAAATAAATCCTAGCCACACCCCGGTATCAGCAACGGGTTTCAGTCCAATTACACGGTTGATCAAACGGGATTCATCTGCGCCAGGCGGGGTCAGGTTTCGTTCGCCCCCTGCCCGCGCTGTCCAGAAGTCGGGCACTGAAAACCGGAACAATGCACGGTCCCCATCCATATAGGTGACGGGCATTTCCGCCAAGGTCAGCGAAGGCAGCAAGGACAGAGTTGTAAACATCGCTCCGACTGCCAATGTTTTGCGGAGTCGTCTTAGCATACCTGCATCTCCTAAAATTTTGAGGTCACGGTTCGATACATCCGTGGAAAATACAATGTAGTTAAAGATAGATCTGCCTTTATGGAAAGGCGCAATTGTCACATCCGCGCACAATTAGTCCTGCCCGGCTGCGAACGAAATGCCTGAAGTTTGTGCATCTTGCGCACCGCAGGGTCTTTGTACTGGGCAATATGTCCCATCAGGCGCCTGTCTACCTTGTTGTTTTGCCCCACCTGATCTAAGAGGCGCGCATCCCGTCCTATTATAAAGGTCCTGGCCTATGATCCCTCGCTACTCCCGCCCCGACATGGTTGCCATCTGGTCTCCGGAAAGCAAATTCCGCATTTGGTACGAGATCGAGGCACATGCCTGCGAAGCCATGGCCAATATCGGTGTCATCCCACGCGAAAATGCTGATGCTGTTTGGAAAGCCAAGGACGTTGAGTTTGACGTTGCACGCATCGACGAGATCGAAGCCGTCACCAAACATGATGTCATCGCATTCCTGACCCACCTTGCTGAACATGTCGGCAGCGACGAAGCCCGTTTCGTTCACCAGGGCATGACTTCCTCAGACGTGCTGGACACCTGTTTCAACGTGCAGCTGGTACGTTCAGCCGACATTTTGATCAAAGACTTGGATGGCCTTCTTGCAGCCCTGAAACGTCGCGCAATCGAGCACAAAGACACCGTTCGCGTTGGCCGCAGCCACGGCATCCACGCCGAGCCCACAACCATGGGTCTAACCTTTGCCCGGTTCTATGCCGAAATGGACCGCAACCTGGCGCGCCTAAAACTGGCACGTGAAGAAGTCGCAACCGGCGCAATCTCAGGCGCAGTTGGCACATTCGCCAATATCGACCCAGCGATTGAAGAACATGTTTGCGAGCAACTGGGCCTGAGCCCCGAGCCGATCTCGACCCAGGTGATCCCACGCGACCGCCACGCCATGTTCTTTGCCACCCTTGGCGTGATTTCCTCTTCGATCGAAAATGTCGCGACAGAGATCCGCCACATGCAGCGCACCGAAGTGCTGGAAGGCGCGGAATTCTTTTCGATGGGTCAAAAAGGCTCGTCAGCGATGCCACACAAAAAGAACCCGGTTCTGACTGAAAACCTCACCGGTCTGGCGCGTTTGGTACGTTCCGCAGTGGTGCCTGCACTGGAAAACGTCGCCCTGTGGCACGAGCGTGACATCTCGCACTCTTCAGTCGAACGCGCGATTGGCCCTGACGCCTGTGTCACCCTGGACTTTGCTTTGGCGCGTCTGACCGGCGTGATCGACAAGATGCTGGTCTACCCCCAGAACATGCTGGACAACATGAACAAGTTTCCCGGTCTGGTGATGAGCCAGCGGGTGCTTCTGGCGCTGACGCAGGCCGGAGTGTCGCGCGAAGACGCCTATTCCATGGTGCAGCGCAACGCGCTGAAAGTCTGGGAAGAGCGTCTAGACTTCCGTGAACTGCTGCTGGCGGATGCCGACGTGGTCGCAGCGTTGGGTGAAGACGGTGTCAACGAAAAGTTCGATATGGGCTATCATACAAAACACGTTGATACGATTTTTTCTCGTGTCTTCAAAGACTAGTAATATAGGCCCGGGCAACCGGGCCTTTTACAACCTCAAATCCGCTCTCAACGAACGCTTTCGCTTTGATCGGCATGGATTGGCATTTTGTTCTTCAGTCTTGAGATCCGTATTGCTCCGAGCGGTTTCACCAGAAAACGTTTCAATCTCGGCCAGTTCCAGCCTATTCTTGCTGCCCCAGAATCCAGTTTTGAAGATCTTCAACTTTGCGACTATAATTGAGAGGTTGCCGTTTTGGAGGCCTGTCATGCGTTTAAAAATTGTCACCATCGCTCTTGCTCTATCCCTGCCCGTCGGCAGCGCGCTGGCCTGTTCACAACACAGTCAGCAAACCAAGACATGTTCAGCTGGGACGGTTTGGGATAGCGACATGCAGAAATGCACGAAACAGGTGTCTGGCTAGCCCCAGTTCAACAAGATGTGACGTGTTGGTCCGGTATTTGTGATTTCGCAATTTTGGCAAATACGAATAGCCTTCTGTTCTAATCCAATTTTTTGCAACTGGACTTTATACATGCGCGCGCTTCTTATTTGTCTGATTTGTTTTCCCGGTCTCTCCCTCGCTGCAGGTGGCGATGATCGCGGTGCCCCCAAACCAACCCCCACCACTACGACCTGCAATGGTGTGAAGGTTTGGGATGAGAAAAAGAAACGCTGTGTCCGGCCCAAACAATCATCCTTGGAAACCGAAGGCCTGTACGGCGCTGTACGGGAGCTGGCCTACGCCGGGCGCTATTCAGACGCACAGGGTGTACTGTTGGCGATGGCTGATCAGACGGACGACAGGGTATTGACCTATTGGGGGTTTACCCATCGCAAGCTGGGTAACATTGAACTCGCCAATGCCTTTTATCAGCAGGCTATTGCACAGAATCCCAACAATTTTCTAGCACGCTCTTACATGGGTCAGGGTTTTGTTGACGATGGGCAATATGCCCAGGCACTGGAGCAATGGAAAGAAATTCGCGCCCGAGGTGGAACCGGCGCCTGGCCGGAAGTCTCACTGCGCCGTGCTTTGGAAACGGGCCAAAGTTTCAGCTACTGACTTCAGATTTTCTTTACGGCTCTTGGCGTAACCTGCTTAGGAACCGAAGAAGAATCTTTATGGTAGGGGCGCAAGAATGCAGAACGATTTGGCCTTGGCGTTACCGCCGACATCAGCACTGGACACCATGGGTGGCTTTGACGCCATGGCACCAGCACCTTCAATGAGCAACCTGAACAGCAAAGCAAAAGCCGCCATTGTGGTTCGGCTTTTGCTAAACGAAGGCGCGGACATTCCAATTGAGGAGTTGTCAGACGAAATGCAGGCCTCTTTGACCCAGCAAATGGGCAAAATGGGTCTGGTCGATCGTGACACGCTCCATTCAGTGGCCAATGAATTTGCCGAAATGCTGGATAACGTCGGCCTGTCTTTCCCCAATGGCTTGGCGGGTGCGTTGACCGCTATGGAAGGCAAAATCAGCCGCCAGACAGAACGCCGCCTTCGTAAAGAGGCCGGAGTTCGGCAATTTGGCAACCCATGGGAGCGCTTGCGCGCCCTACCAGCCGAAGATCTGGCTGAGCTTGCTGAAGCCGAAAGCACCGAGGTTGCTGCTGTCATGTTGTCGAAGCTGGACACAGCCAAGGCGGCAGAAATGCTGGTTCACTTGCCTGGTCCCGTTGCGAGACGGATCACATTTGCTGTTCGACAGACCGGCGCAGTAACGCCGGATACAGTTGATCGCATTGGATTGTCACTGGCGGCCCAAATAGAAGCACGCCCGGAAATCGCATTTGACGAAACGCCTGGCGAACGTATTGGAGCCATCCTAACCCAATCGCTTGCTGCCAAACGAGAAGAAGTGCTGACGGCTCTGGATGAAGAAGATCAAGAATTCGCCTCGGATGTTCGCAAGTCCATCTTTACCTTTGCGCTTATTTACAAGCGGGTCAGCATGATCGACGTGCCACGGATCGTGCGTTTGGTTCCACAGCCTGATCTTGTCACGGCCTTTGCCTACGCCTTTGCTATCGGCGAAGACGAAAAAGAAAGCGCCGAGTTCATTCTTGCCAATATGTCGAGCCGCATGGCCAACAACATCCGCGACGAGATTGTCGAAAAGGGCAAGGTCAAGGATTCGGTGGGTGAAGCCGCTATGGCCTCAGTGGTCAACGTAATGCGCGAGCTGGTTCAATCTGGCGAAATGGAACTACGCGTTGTGGAAGAAGAAGAGGACGAAGCTGCATAATTGCATATTGCAGCCTAGCTGATCTATTAAATGGACGGGTAGCTTGTACCAGCAAGTGGTGCAGATTATGATCCAGATTGCTAAACTTGTCGCAACACTGCAGGCCCGTCTCCTTCTATGCCAATTGACCCAAGCAAACTGTCGCGGCTATCACGCGCCAAGTACCGCGCCAGCAATCTATTTTTACGCACAGTGATTGGCGGAATTGGCTTCGTGCCTTATCGGTGGCGTGTACCGGGCATGGGCTGGTTGGTCAGTACACTGGCGCCCTTGGTTGGGTTTGATAAACGCGTACGGGCCAACCTAAAATTAACCTGCCCCGAGCTCTCTGATACCGAGATTACCCGTTTATGCCGTGAAGTAAGCAACAATGCCGGCCGCACTTTGATCGAACTATATGCTGGTAAGCCCTTTTTGGAGCGCGCGTATGCTGCCACTATATCCGGACCCGGTCTAAAGACACTGGACGCCGCGCGCGCGGAAGGTCGTCCAGTGATATTGGTTACCGGTCATTTTGGAAATTATGACGCTGCGCGTTCGAACCTGATTGGCCGTGGCCACAAAATGGGGGCGCTTTACCGCCGCATGGCCAACCCCTATTTTAATGAACACTACGTGCGTTCCATTGAACGAATTGGCAAGCCAATGTTTGAACAGGGGCGTCGTGGAATGATGGAAATGGTACGCCACCTGAAAGCTGGCGGTATTATTGCAATCGTCGCCGACCTGCATTCCCATGGCGGAAAGAACATTGATTTTTTCGGCAAACCCGCTGTGACCTCAATTGTACCAGCCGAACTCGCGCTGAAATACAAAGCAGCCATGATCCCAATCTATGCCACACGGCAGGAAAATGGTCTGGATTTTGAAATTACCGTGCATGAAGAGATACCGCATACTGATGCTGTAACGATGACACAGGCGGTTTGCACCGATCTGGAAGCCCTTATCCGTCAGAATATGGGGCAATGGTTTTGGATTCACCGACGTTGGAAACCCTTTGAGCCTCAAGAACGCCCCAAAGAAGATGTTTCTGACTGACGCCCTATCTCTACTCCACGCGTGCGGCTGCCAAAATAGCGCCATAGGCCCCGCGTTGAACCAAAACCGCTGCGGGTTGCGTGCCGATGAATGGCACTGATACACTCAACTCCTCCTGTCCGTTCCAGGAGGTAACCTGCTGCCAATCCTCAACGACATTGGCATAATCAAATCGGCTACCAGACAGTTCGCCTCGTGTGATTTCAATCGTCTTTACAGGATCGAAGCGGACCAGTTGAACCGTTAGTTGCTCTGCAGGCAAGGTCGCAAGTGGCTGCACTCTCAGTTGAAGAACACCTTCAGCCCGCTTAACATCAAGCCGTACTAATGGTGCTACTTGCTGATGTTTGGCAATAACTTCAGCAAGTTCCATCGCATCGGCACCAACCACATCGTCCTGTCCCATGATGACCATTTGAGGGGTGTAGATCATCTTACGTCCCCCCGCATGCGCATACCCCTTTTGTCGTTGGGTATGAACAGGTCTGGCAAATTGATCGGCCCAGCCAATGTAGTCCCAATAATCCACGTGCAACGCCAGAGGCAACACGTCCTCTCGTTCGGTCAACCGGTGCAACAAACGATCTGCAGGTGGACAGGATGAACAGCCCTGCGAAGTAAACAGTTCAACCACCACCGGCCCTGATTGAGCTATGGCCGGTACCGGCAGCCCAATACAGACTGCGGCAACAATGGTTTTCCAAACGCGCATTAGTGATCTTTCTTCTTACTCTGCGAATCTGGTCTATATCCCCAGTCGCAGCAATGCCAATCAATCATTCTTGAGAGCTAGGTGAGCAGTAAGTGACTGGGTAGTTCCAAAAATTTGTATACAACGGCATACAAGTGTCGTCCTGTGGCGTTTCAACCTTGAACGCGAGGCCCTCATGTTGCAAACAACTCTCAGCGAATTCCCTCTTTCCACATCCCAAAGGGAGGCCAACCATGCCTATCACTGTCGGACAGGACACCGCCAAGACACGCAAAGAACTAAGCGTTAACGGCAAGAGCATTTCTTATTATTCAATCCCCGCCGCCACCGAGGCCGGTCTGGGTGATTTTTCAAACTTGCCTGCAGCCTTGAAAGTGGTGCTGGAGAACATGCTGCGTTTCGAAGACGACGGCTTCTCGGTTTCGGTTGATGATATCAAGGCCTTTGCGGAATGGGGCGCCAATGGTGGCAAGAACCCCCGTGAAATCGCCTACCGCCCTGCCCGCGTGCTGATGCAGGATTTTACTGGCGTTCCAGCCGTCGTTGACCTGGCCGCCATGCGTGACGGCATCAAAGCATTGGGTGGTGACCCGCAGAAAATCAACCCATTGGCTCCCGTCGATCTGGTTATCGACCACTCGGTGATGATCGACGAATTTGGCAACCCGCGCGCGTTCCAGATGAACGTCGACCGCGAATACGAACGCAACATGGAGCGCTACCAATTCCTGAAATGGGGCCAGGGTGCATTTAACAACTTCCGCGTTGTGCCTCCGGGAACCGGCATCTGTCACCAGGTAAACGTCGAATATCTGGCCAAGACCGTCTGGTCTGACACTGATCAAAATGGCAATGAAGTTGCCTATCCGGACACTCTGGTTGGTACCGACAGCCACACCACCATGGTCAACGGTATGGCCGTTCTGGGCTGGGGCGTTGGCGGTATCGAAGCCGAAGCCGCAATGCTAGGGCAGCCGATCTCGATGCTGATCCCCGAAGTTGTTGGCTTTGAGCTGACCGGAGCCATGGTCGAAGGCACCACCGGCACCGATCTGGTGCTGAAGGTCGTCGAATTGCTGCGCGAAAAAGGCGTGGTTGGCAAATTTGTAGAATTCTACGGTGAAGGTCTGGACCGTCTGCCGCTGGCGGACCGTGCCACCATTGCCAACATGGCTCCTGAGTATGGCGCCACCTGTGGTTTCTTCCCAATCGATAACGAGACTCTGCGGTACCTGCGCAACACCGGTCGCGACGAAGATCGCGTGGCCCTGGTCGAAGCCTATGCCAAGGCAAACGGGTTCTGGCGCGGCGCAGACTATGCGCCGATCTATACCGACACCATGTCACTGGACATGGGCACAATTGTTCCAGCGATCTCCGGTCCCAAGCGCCCACAGGACTATGTTGCCCTGAGCAACGCCAAGACTGCCTTCCGCCGCGAAATGGAAGAGACCTTCAAGCGTCCCATGGGCAAAGAAGTCGCTGTCAAAGGCGAAGACTACACCATGGACAGCGGCAAGGTTGTGATTGCCTCGATTACATCGTGCACCAACACATCGAACCCATATGTCATGATCGGCGCTGGTCTGGTGGCCCGCAAAGCCGCTGCACTGGGTCTGGACCGCAAGCCATGGGTGAAAACCTCGCTGGCACCGGGTTCGCAAGTTGTATCCGCCTATCTGGAAGCGGCAGATCTGCAAAAAGATCTGGACTCTGTTGGATTCAACCTCGTGGGCTATGGCTGCACCACCTGTATCGGTAACTCTGGCCCGATCCAGGCCGAACTGTCTGAGGCCATCACTGAGGGTGATCTGGTTGCAACGGCTGTTCTGTCGGGCAACCGCAATTTTGAGGGCCGGATCAGTCCCGATGTGCGCGCCAACTATCTGGCGTCACCGCCACTAGTTGTCGCCTATGCATTGGCGGGCACCATGGACATCAACATCGACACCGATGTGATCGCTCAGGACAAAGACGGCAACGAGGTCTACCTGAAAGACATCTGGCCAACCACACAGGAAGTTGCAGAACTGGTCGAACAGACCGTCACCCGCGAAGCTTTCCTTGAAAAATACGCCGATGTTTTCAAAGGAGACGACAAGTGGCGCGGCGTAGAGACTACAGATGCCGAGACCTATGATTGGCCTGCTGCCTCGACCTACATTCAGAACCCACCCTACTTCCAGGGTATGAGCACAGAGCCGGGCACCATCAGCAATATCGAAGGTGCCAAAGTCCTTGCGGTTCTGGGCGATATGGTCACCACCGACCACATCTCACCTGCCGGTGGCTTCGCAACCACGACACCTGCTGGCGGATATCTGCTAGAGCGCCAGGTTCAACCCCGTGAGTTCAACTCGTATGGATCGCGTCGCGGCAACCACGAGATCATGATGCGCGGCACTTTCGCCAACATCCGTATCAAGAACGAGATGCTGGACGGTGTTGAAGGTGGTTATACCAATGGACCCGACGGCAAACAGGCAGCGATCTATGATGCAGCTATGGCCTATCAGGAGGCAGGCACACCGCTGGTGATCTTTGGTGGCGAGCAGTACGGCGCTGGGTCATCCCGTGACTGGGCGGCCAAAGGCACGGCCCTGCTGGGCGTCAAAGCTGTGATCACTGAAAGCTTTGAGCGTATTCACCGTTCCAACCTCGTTGGCATGGGCGTTATCCCGTTCGAATTTACGGGTGGTGACAGCCGCAAGTCGCTGGGCCTGACCGGAGAAGAAACCGTTTCGATCACTGGCCTGGATACCATCAAGCCACTGCAGGAAGTTCCATGCTCGATCACTATGGCGGACGGTACGGTGAAAGAAATCACTCTGAAGTGCCGCATCGATACAGCACCTGAGATTGAGTACATCGAACACGGTGGCGTGCTACACTACGTGCTGCGGAACCTAGCCAAGTCGTAAGGCCTAACCAGCACTTCGCTATTGAACATGCATCCCGTTGGGGTGCATGTTTTTTTATGTTCAGAATTCTCAAAGAAATTTCAATTTCAGAGGGCGTTCTGCCACCCGTCTATCCAATTCAGGTTCCACATTACGTACTGCTTTTGTGCCGGGGCGATGTGGATCCCGATTGGCAGTGCGAAGTCGCTAAATGGATTGTGCATTCGACTGCCACAACCGTCTCGGCTTGGGGGCCCCACACAACCAAATGGGATGACGCAATTGATTGGGCCCTAATTCTAGAACAACATGAAGGAGGTATGGATCCTAATCGGTTTGTGCTAACTACGTGGCACGATCACGAGCCGATTGAAGACACATTGGAGTTTCTGGAACCAGTCCATTCAGACAAGCCCCCCCCTGCGAAGGGTTGCTTGTACTAAATGCCCAGAACACGGCCCTCCCACTTGGGTACATTGGTCGACTTTTAGATCCTTGAAACATTCCAACCGGAATTTGCACTGCCCCATTAGACAGCAAGCTCTCGTTGCTGAATGCCAAATCTCCATTTTGAAGCGGTATACCGTGCTATGCTTCAACCAGAATAACCAAGCGGTTCGTCCCTCGCCATAAAGTAACGCGCACTTGATTAAGGTGTATTTTTGATACAAGTTTAATCGCTATGAAGTGTAATACAACAAGGTCGCATAATGAGAGAAGCCGCTGTGGCAATCGTCTATCCGGACGAAGAAACATTTGATGCACATGTTACGTCGGTATTGGAGCTATTGCCTGGCACGCGAGCCTTTCCCGGTTGTATTCAAGCCCATGTCGGCGTCAGCGCAGAACGTCAGGAAATTGCGATTTTCCACATTTGGGAAAGCCAGCAGCATTTGGATGACTATCTAGACTGGCGTGCAGGCCGGGGTGATTTGGATGCCCGGAGCAAAACAATGCGCCGTGAGCAAAGCTTCAGCACGTTTTCCATACCGTAAAGCGCACCAAGAGCATGCATCTTCTACAAGACCTTCAAACCCACATAACTGCACAGCCTTTGTTCAATCGCGAATAATTGCTGCGCCTTTAAACCTGTGCATAGTCACTTCATGAAACAAATCGCAAAAATCTCGGGCTATCACGCCCATGTCTATTTTGATGCTGACAGCGTCGAGAAGGCTCACCAACTTTGCCAATCTGCAAGCGACCTGTTTGGAGTTCAAATGGGGCGGGTTCACCAGCGCAATGTTGGACCACATCCCATGTGGTCCTGCCAATTGGGCTGCAGCCCGGACCAGTTTGCCAATGTCTTACCCTGGCTGGCGCTCAACCGTGACGAGTTGATTGTGTTTGCGCATCCTGAAACCGGCGACCATCTGGCGGACCACCGCGATCATGGGATCTGGCTTGGAACGGGCCTGGATCTGGATTTGTCCATTTTCGGTTAGAGACAAACCAGATAAAAACACCCGCTCAAAGGCGGGTGTAACTAGGTCAAATGTGTCTGGGGCTTACTGACCGCGAGCTTCTGCCAGCGCCGGGCGCAGTGTTTTCTCTATCACCCGTTCGGTTAGCGGCCCCGCATGGCGTAGCAAGATCTTACCATTGCCATCGATCACATAGGTTTCCGGGACACCGTAGACACCCCAATCCAGCGCCATACGGCCTTTCTCGTCGCGGCCAATAGCTGTGTAGGGATCTCCCAGCTCATTCAGAAACGATGCCGCATTACCTTGCTGATCTTTGTAGTTGATCCCGTAGATGTCGATGCCTTCGTCTTGCAGCGCTTGCAGGTTCGGATGTTCAATCCGGCACGGGGCACACCAGCTGGCCCAATAGTTGACGATTTTGACCTTACCGTCGCGCAGTGTGGCATCGTCAAACACGGTCTTGCCGACGAACTCTGTCAGCACCACCGGTGGTGCCAACTGGCCAATACGCGCAGACGGCAGGCTTTCAGGATCTTCGCGGAACATACCAACCACCGCCAAGCCAATAAATCCGGCAAACACCACAACTGGCACAGCCATCATCGGAGAGATTTTAGCCATTGCCCATTACCCGCTTTTCCACTTTATCCATTTCGGCACGCACACGGCGGCCACGTACCACGCTGATCACAACCAACAACACCAGTAGCGCGATCGACGCCACATAGGCAGACAGTACTGTTTCAGCGTATTTCCCCAGATCCGGCATCATGCTTCAACCCTTTCCCGAGCCATCAGTGCCTTGATCCGTCGAGCGCGAATTTCGGTCCCTGTGCGATAAAAAACCAGTGCTACAAACAGCAGCACGAACCCAACAATGCAAAGCATCAAAGGATAGAAAAAGATGTTGCTGACCTTTTCTTCTGTATCCGTACCAATCACCGCTTCGGCGCGCATGATGGATGCGCCCTGGTGCAACCCTTGGTTCCAGAAGTTCACAGCATAGCGGCTCAACAACGCGAACACGCTACCCACCAGACACAGGAACGAGGTTAGGTCTGCAGCGGTATCAGGGTCTTCTATTGCTTCCCACAAAGCGATGTAGCCAAGGTAGAATAGAAACAGGATTAAAAACGAGGTCAGTCGCGGGTCCCAAACCCACCACGTGCCCCACATCGGCTGCCCCCAGATGGCCCCCGTCGCAAGGGCAATCAGAGTCATGATCATCCCAATTGGCGCTGCGGCACGGGCTGCTAAGGCGCTGACATGGTGACGACGCACCAACCAAACCAAGGAGGTCGCTAACATCATCACCCAAATATTGATCGCCAGCATGGCCGACGGCACATGCAGGTAGATGATTTTTACGGTTGATCCCTGACGGTAATCATCACCGGTGAAAAAGAAGCCCCAGACCAGACCGACGCCGATACTAATGGCTGCAGCAGCCCATAGGACTGGCAGCACCCGTTCGGTGGTGGTGATGAACTTTTTTGGATTGGCGTATTCCCAGATCGACATATTGGGTCCCTAGCTGTTCCTTGTGGGTTTCTCAAATCACGAATTCTCTAGCGCAGATTTATACGCAACACGGCGGCGCTGGCAAAAGGCAGCAGCGCGATGGATGCCGCCGATATTCCTGCCAGCATCAATAAGGGGGTCTGGATCTCCATGCCAACAGCGCCACGTCGCGCCACCTCGGCACCGAAGATCAGCGTTGGCAAATACAGCGGCATCACCAGCAACGACATCAACAGCCCCCCGCGTTTTAGTCCGACGGTCAGCGCAGCGCCAAAAGTACCAATTACCGACAGGGCTGGCGTGCCCAACAACAGCGAGATCACCACCCATTTGAACCCACTCACCGGCAGGTTCAGTAACACGCCCAAGACCGGCGCAGCCAGTACCAGCGGCAAACCAGTTGTGATCCAATGGGCCAGCGCCTTAACACTGACCACGCTTTCCAGCGGCAGCGGCGCGGTGGCGAGCAAATCAAGCGAGCCATCCTCCCAGTCCAGTGCCAGCAAACGGTCCAGCGACAGCAGACAGGCCAAGAGCGCGCCAAGCCAAAGTACACCCGGTGCAATTGACGCCAGCAAGGCGGGTTGCGGCCCTACCGAAAGTGGCACCATCACTGTCACAATCAGAAAAAAGGCGAGCCCCAGACCAAAGCCGCCGCCGGCACGCAAGGCAAGGCGCAGATCCCGCATCAACAGAGCTATCACAGGAAACCTCCGTCAAAATCTTCAATCGCGGGTGGCTTGGCCTTATAGGGCCCAACTTCCAGAACCTCGCTGTCGAGACCAAGATCAATATGGGTGGCAATCAGGGCTGATCCTCCCTGCCCCAGATGGGCGCGCACAGCATCGGCAAACATCGCCACCGATTTCACATCCAAACTGACAGTTGGCTCATCAAGGATCCATATGGGCCGTCCAGTGACCAGCAGTCGTGAAAGTCCCAACCGTCGCTTCTGACCGGCGGAAAGCGCGCCTGCCGGTCGGTCTTGTAGGGTTTCTAGATCAAATGCCTTCAAAGCGGTTGCGATGCTACCAGCCCCAAAGACATTGGCCCAAAAACTCAGGTTCTCAGTCACAGTCAGAGTTGGTTTGATGCCATCCGAATGGCCCGCATAAGCGATCAGATCTTCTCCACCTTCAACTATGCCGGATATCGGCGGTTGCAGCCCAGCGACGGTGCGCAACAATGTTGTTTTACCTATTCCGTTAGGCCCGCGCAGGATCAACGCCTGACCAGCGGCCAGCTCGAAACTCAGCCCTTCCAACACCGGGATACCACCGCGAGCGATGCACAGATCAGTAATTCTAAGGCTCATAAAACCCGCTTATCTCGTTGCTTGCGCAGACTAAAGGCATATTCTGAACAAGTGTCTTTGCGGCAGATCAATTCACGGGCAAGGCAGCCAGTGCAATACGGCGCCCCTCGGATAGCAGTACATTGTAAGTGCGACAGGCTGCGGGAGAATTCATCACCTCAACGCCAATCCCCGCCTCTTCCAAATCGGCCCGCAACTGCATGGGAATATGCGCAATATCGACTCCGGTACCGACAAACAGCACATCAATGTCACCCGCCAAATCCAGCAATACAGCACTGTCCTCATAGCCTGTCCAAACACTGGTGCCCTTGGGCCCCGTCAACAGACCGCCCTGCACCAGCTCTCCACCAACCCGGAAGAACCCAGGCCCGTAACTGTCTATCGGGGTTGCATCGGTATAGGCAACTTCGTTGAGACGCATGGGATCATCCTTGTTTCGCATATCTTGAGGGTGAATAGCACAGCACTTGCGCTTGGCCCAGATCCCTACACAGCAAAAAGCCGCAGGCGATAACCTGCGGCTTTTCTATTTTCATTGAATTGGCGTCTTAGGCGTCAATATTAGCAAACTGGTTGCCAGTGGTGTTCGATGGCTTGGACCAATCGCGTTTGACACCCAGGTACAACAGGATCGTCGAAGCCACGAAGATTGACGAATAAGTCCCAACAATCACACCCCAGATCATCGCAAAGACAAAGCCACGGATCACATCACCGCCCAGCACATAGAGCGAGATCAGCGCCAGCAAGGTGGTGACCGAGGTCATCACCGTCCGGCTCAGCGTTTCGTTGATCGACAGATTCAGCACCTCGGCCAGTGTCTTCTTTTTGTACTTGCGCAGGTTTTCACGCACCCGGTCAAACACAACCACGGTATCGTTCAGTGAGTAGCCAACAATTGTCAGCAACGCCGCGATAATCGCCAGGTCAAACTTGATCTGCAGCTCCGAGAATACACCAATTGTCAGCACCACATCGTGTACCAGTGCAGCAACCGCACCAAGGGCAAACTGCCATTCAAACCGCAGCCAGATGTAGATCAGAACAGCAGCAATAGCGAGCACCACAGCCAGAACAGCGGTCTGCACCAGCTCTCCCGAGACCTTTGGACCTACGGATTCGACCGAGACAAATTTGATGCCTGGCGCAACCGCATCCAGTGTGGCGTTGATGGTTTCGATCACTTCACCGGAAATGGACTCGCCATCTGCCTGCGCTTGAATACGGATCATCGCAACGTACTGATCTTCTTCGAACGTTGGGTCAAACACCTCGGTGATCGAGACGTCGCCCAGTTCAAGCGTATCGATGGCACCGCGATAAGCACCAACATCCACGGCTTGGGTACTTTCAGTCCGGATGGTTGTGCCACCCCGGAAATCGATACCAAAGTTCAGCCCCTGATACATGAACGAGGCAAAGCCAACCACCATCATCAGGGCTGAGATCCCCAGCCACAGCTTCCATTTTCCAAAGAAATCAAACGAGGTTTCTGCGGGAACTAGTTTAAGTCTCATCTTACACCTCGATCGTTTTTGGACGGCGGCGTTCAAACCACATGACAATCATCACACGGGTCACAAAGATCGCAGTGAACACCGAAGTCATGATGCCCAACCCCAGAGTAATGGCGAAGCCACGTACCGGGCCCGAGCCCATGGCGAACAGGATCACAGCAGTGATGAATGTGGTCACGTTGGCATCCAGAATAGCACTCAGCGCCTTGGCGTAGCCTTCCTCGATTGAGCGCGCCGGGCCACGGCCCGCCTTCAGCTCTTCGCGGATCCGTTCAAACACCAGCACGTTAGCATCCACCGCCATACCAACGGTCAACACGATACCAGCAATACCCGGCAGCGTCAGTGTACCACCGATAAGGCTCAACATGCCAAAGATCAGCGCAATGTTCAGGATCAGCGCGACGTTGGCAAAGACACCAAACAACCCATAGCTCAGCATCATGAAGACCAGTACCGCGACAAAGGCAACGATGGTTGCGATCTTACCCGCATCGATGCTGTCCTGCCCTAGCTCTGGACCAATGGTCCGTTCTTCCAGAAACTCCAAACCGGCAGGCAATGCACCTGCACGCAACAGAACAGCCAGATTGGTACTTTCCTCGATGGTAAAGTTACCAGTGATGATGCCAGAACCACCTGGAATATGCGATTGGATCACAGGGGCCGAAACCACCTCATCATCCAGAACGATAGCAAACGGAGATCCGATGTTTTCGGCTGTGTAGTCACCAAAACGACGTGCACCAGATGTGTTAAAACGGAAGTTCACAGCCGGGCGACCGTTCTGGTCAAACGCTGGCTGCGCATCCACTAGATCTTCACCAGTGACAACAGGCGCGGATTCGATTGTGAAATAGACGCCTGGCTCATCCAGCGACGGAACAACCTTGTTGCCCACACCGGGGTTGGCATCCGCATCTGATCCTCGGCCTACGACAGGACTGAACGTTAGCTGCGCTGTTGTACCGATGATCTTTTTCAACTCAGACGCAGAGCCGATCCCCGGCACCTGGATCAAAATACGATCCGCACCTTGGCGCTGAATAGTTGGCTCACGTGTGCCAACCTCGTCAATCCGACGACGCACGATTTCCAGCGACTGGCGAACCGTACGATCATCCGAGGCCAGCTTTTCTGCATCAGACAGTTGGATCGTCAGAATATCACCATCTGCTGACGCTTCGATGTCCATGGCACCGGCACCGGTCAGACTGGTGACTGGGGTAGCAAGACCACGCACCAGTTCCAATGCCCGGCTCATGCCTTCGGGTTTAGAAATTTTCAGACGAATCTGGTCTTCCGGGCCCGGTTGGCGGCGGAATGTACCCACGGTGGCCCGTTCCGGGCGCAACGCTTCACGCACTTCCGGCCACATCGCGTCCATGCGAGCAGCATAAACATCCGCGACCTTCACTTCGGCCAACAGATGCGCACCACCGCGCAGATCCAGCCCAAGGTTCACCAATGACGATGGCATCCAGGATGGCCACTGATCGACAATTTCCAACCGCTCGGGTGTTTCACCCTTGGCGATTATTTCGATGGCCGCATCGTTGGCCTGTTCGACACGCGTGTAAAACGCATTTGGCAGGGCAAGCAGCAGGCCGGTCACACAGACCAGCCAAATCAGCACCCTCTTCCAGAGATCAATTTGCAGCATTGCCCTGCCTTTATAGTTATTTACGCGAAGCGATTAAGCTGCTGGCTCGGTCTTATTCAAAACCTGAGCAATGGTCGCTTTGACCACACGAACTTTGACACCGTCAGCGATTTCAACTTCGATTTCGCCGTCTTCCTTGACCTTGGCAACCTTGCCGATCAGACCGCCCTGAGTGATCACCTGATCCCCACGGCGCAGCGCTTCGATCATCGCCTTGTGCTCTTTCATCTTCTTCTGCTGCGGCCGGATCAGCAACATATACATGATACCAAAGATCAGAATGAGTGGCAGAAACTGGCCAAGTGCGCCTGCGTCCATGGGATATTCCTTTTGTCTGGATCACGCTGGTGTTCAGCGTAAAATTCGCTGGCGAACCTATGCGCTGAATACCAGCTTTGCAAGGCGAGGCAGACCTTCAAGCTGCTGTAAAAAAAACACCCCCGAAGTTCTGCACAGACTAGCCAGATGCTTTAAGTCGAATATAGTCGTCATCAAAGGAATTTTGTTAATGATGTCACATATTATACGCGGTCTGTCCTGTTTGGGATTGTGCATCGCGCTGCTTTTCCCTGCCACGGCGCGGGCGCAATCCACAGCACCAGAGAACCAAGCAGCCGAAGTGGCCGCATCAGCGGACGATGGTGTTTTCCGTGCTCCGGTTATTGTTGACGGATCTGAATTGTTCCTTGTACGAGGATCTACCGCTCTGCCGGGAAACGAACGGGCAGATATGGTGGCAAGCCGCATCGTTGCAGTCGCAGTATCCAACACGTCTGACAATGTTGACATCACCTTCAGTTCCGTCGAACTCGGCGAAGAGATCTTGGCTGACGGTGAAATGATCACTATCGTGACCCATGCCGATGCAGAATTGGAGCAATTGGAGCCTGCGGTGCTCACCAAGCTCCAGGGCGATGCTATTCGTCAGGCTATTCTTGCATATCGTACAGCAAGAACCAAAGAGGCCCGTTTGCATTCCATTGTTGTGGTAGCAGCGTGGACGCTTGCATTCATTGGACTCACATCCCTGATTTTCTGGCTTCGGCGGCGCCTCAAAATCCTGATCAACACCTTGGTACACCGGCATTTCGCCTCCGTCGAAAGCGCAACAAATTCCCATGTTCAGGCGGACGCCATCGCCGCCCTGATCCGTTTCGGCGTGAATTTTGTACTGTTCTCCATCTTGTTTCTCGGCATCTACTACTACCTGTCCCTGATCCTTCTGTCGTTTGCCGAAACCCGATATGTCGCGCAAATTTTGCTGACCTATGTTACCAAACCGGTCCTGAACATCCTGATCGGATTTTTCTTATACATCCCCAATCTGATCACATTGGCCATCATTGCTTTTATCACCTCCTACATCATCAAAGGCCTGCGGGTGTTCTTTGATGCCGTGGAGGCAGGCACCTTTGTGATTGGTGATTTTGAGCGTCATTGGGTCAACCCCACCTTCAACATTGTGCGCGTGCTGCTGATTTTGATAGCGATCGTGTTTGCCTTTCCCTACATGCCCGGTTCTGACTCAGCGGCATTTCAGGGCCTGACACTGCTGGTTGGTGCCATGTTGTCCTTGGGTGCCAATTCCGTCGTCAGCAACATTCTGTCAGGTCTGTTCGTTATCTATCGCCGCTCCACCAGCATCGGCGACCGCATCAAGATCGGCGAGCATACCGGCGACGTGGTGCAGATCAAACTGATGGAAACCCACTTGAAATCGATCAAGAACGAACTGATCTCTATTCCCAACGCGCAGCTCTTGAACTCCGAGGTGGTCAACTACTCCAAGAAAATCGACGGCAACGGCTTGCTGCTGCACACCACCGTCGGCATCGGGTATGAGGAAACCCCCGCCAAGATAGAGGCCATGCTGATCGAGGCCGCCCGCCGCACCAAAGACCTGAAAACCCGCCCTGCCCCCTTTGTGCTCTGGGCCGGGTTGGCGGACTACGCGATCAACTACCAGATCAACGCCTACACCACCCGAGGCACCTCTATCCCGCGCATCAAATCGGACCTGCACAAACACATCGTGGCGGTGTTCAACGAAAACAAAGTGCAGATTATGACGCCGAGTTACATCGCCGACACCGAAGTACCGAAGATCGCCGAGAATGAGTGGGATGGGGAACTGGCTGGAGGAAACTAAGGACTGCTCCCTCCCAGGAGGAGTGAGATCCGTCCAGGAAATGATCCGGGGGATCATTTCCTGGACGGGCGGAGCCCAAGACGCTGCCCGGCTTACAGCCGGGCCGAACGGGGGCAACATGTAACGCTCACCGCACGCCCAGCTCAGCACAGCACAGTTTAACCCTGACTGTGCCAAATCTCCTCACCCGCAGCGTGAACCCTTCACCTCCCCTTCCCCTTTGCTCTCCGCTACGGCATATGGTTAGCCAATGATTCAAAACCGTCCAAGGAGACGACCCCATGCATGACATTCGCGCGATCCGTGAGAACCCTGCCGATTTCGACGCCGCTCTGGCGCGGCGTGGGGATGCGGGCATGTCATCTGAAATTCTGGCGCTGGACACCGCCCGCCGGGGCAAAATCCAATCTGCCGAATCCGCGCAGGCTGAACAGAAGAAGGCCAGCAAGGAAGTCGGCGCAGCCAAAGGCCGTGGTGACGACGCCGAGTTCGAACGCCTGCGCGCCTTGGTGTCCGAGAAAAAAGCCGAAGTCGCAGCGATGCAGACCGAAGCCAAAGAGCTGGACGCCCAGCTGACCGATATGCTGGCCCGCATTCCCAACCTGCCCGCCCCAGATGTGCCCGAGGGCGCGGATGAGGATGACAACGTTGAGGTCAGCCGCTGGGGTACCCCGGTAGATCTGCCATTTGCCGCAAAAGAACATTTTGACATCACTGGTGTCACCGCCTCGATGGATTTCGACACCGGCGCAAAACTGTCTGGTAGCCGCTTTGTGGTGCTGAAAGGTGCTGTGGCACGCATCCACCGGGCGCTGAGCCAGTTCATGATCGACACCCATGTGGACAAGAACGGGCTGACCGAGGTCAACACCCCTGTGCTGGTGCGCGACGAAGCTATGTATGGCACAGATAAGTTGCCAAAATTTGGCGAGGATAGCTATCAGACCACCAATGGCTGGTGGCTGATCCCCACATCCGAAGTTCCGCTGACCTATTCTGTAGCCGAAGGTGTTCTGGATGAAAGCGCTCTGCCAATCCGCATGACCGCCCATTCACTGTGCTTCCGATCCGAGGCTGGGTCTGCCGGGCGTGATACATCAGGCATGCTGCGCCAGCACCAGTTTGAAAAGGTCGAAATGGTCTCGATCACCCATCCCGACACATCCGACGACGAGCAAAAACGCATGCTGCGCTGTGCCGAGGACCTGCTGGAGCAATTGAGCGTGCCCTACCGCACCGTGTTGCTGTGTACTGGCGACATGGGCTTTGGTGCGCGGCGCACCTATGACATCGAGGCCTGGTTGCCGGGTCAAAACGCCTATCGCGAGATCTCGTCCGTATCGACCACTGGCGAATTTCAAGCGCGCCGGATGTCCGCACGCTTCAAGCCTGCTGAGGGTGGCAAGCCCGAGTTTGTACACACGCTGAACGGTTCAGGCCTCGCAGTGGGGCGTTGCTTGATTGCAGTACTGGAAAACGGTCAGCAAGAAGACGGTTCCGTCACTCTGCCTGAGGTTCTGGCACCCTATCTCGGCGGGAAGAAAACTCTCACCGCCGACGGTACATTGGTCTAACGCATTGGCCCGGCAACGCTGCCGGGCCTACCTTGGTCTCACTTGGGGAACGGGACCAATCGGTTCTGTTCCTCATCCCACAGCTTTAGCCCAAGTGCCCGGACCGCTTCCGGGAATTTGATCCGCCGAGGGGCGACTTCGGGCGGCAGGCTGTGATGGCATTTGCGCAGCCGGTATGACGGTATACGTGAATTCAGGTGGTGGATGTCGTGTAGCGTGATGCAGGCAACGGCCATGTCAAAGAACCAGCCAAAATCCAGACAAGACGACCCCTGAATAGCTGCAACATGGGGGTCAAGGTCCGGACGGCGATCCCAATATGTGTCCTCAAAATTATGCTGCAGATAGACCAGAAACACTCCAATCATCCCACCAAGGAACGAAAACCCCAGCCAAACCCACAAACCGGTCACGCCAGCCAGTTGGTAAATGATAGTCAGGTATATCAGTATCGCCAGATTGTGCAGGAGCACGCCCGTAAGTCCAAACTTCAACGTATTCTTAGGCCAACGGTAGCGAATGAAATAGGTAAAGGCCGACCCAAGTGGCACCAGCACAAAAGGGTTCCGGTACAACCGATAAAACAACCGCTGCCAAAATCCCGCCTGCTGCCATTCAGACAGTGTCATGGTGTTGATTTCGCCTGTCTCGCGATGCTCCAGATTGCCGATATTGGCGTGGTGCAGGTTATGGTTCTGCTTCATCACCTCAAAAGGTGCAAAAGTGAACGGGGAGAGCACATGGCCGGCAATTTCATTCTGGCGGCGCGTTTCAAACAGTGAGTTGTGGCCAGTGTCATGTTGCAACACATAGAGCCGCACAGCTGCAAAGGCATTTGTAATCCCGGCAGGCGCCATCAAGTACCATTGGTCCGAAAATTGGATGGCCAGCGTTAGGGACAGAAAGTAGACGGCAAAAGTTCCGAAATAGCTCAACGAGGCAAGCCTATTGTCCTTGTCACAATATTGGCGTGTGTATGCTCTCAGATCCATGTTCAATTCCATAAGTATGTATTGTGACGCCCCAATGAAAACAGGGTGCAGTTAATTCGCTTAAAATCTAATATTCCTTTGCATTTGAACAAGAGGCAAGCCCCTCAAAAAAATTGGGTGCATACCAAACGGGCTGAACCTCCAAAATACAAAAAAGGCGACCACAGAGTGCCGCCTTTCCACGTCTTGTCCGTTCAAGTGGCTAATGCTAGCCGCGTTGAGGTCCTTTTAGGTGTTTCCTCAACTTGCTTGGCGGTGCTTTTTTACGCCCTTTAAAGGGGTTTTTATCGTTCTGTGACCGCAGTGTCAGCCGGATCGGTGTACCCGGCATGTCGAAGTCCTGGCGCAGCCCATTGACCAGATACCGCTTATAGCTTTCCGGCATTTTGTCAGGGTGAGAACACATCACAACAAATCCTGGTGGCCGGGTTTTGGCTTGGGTCATATAGCGCAGCTTAATGCGCTTTCCCTGCGGTGCGGGTGGCGGGTGTTGCTCTAGCATGCCAATCAGCCAGCGATTTAGGGCTGCGGTTGGTACCCGACGGTTCCAAACGTCATGCGCTCTCATGATCGCCTGTTGCAGGCGGTCTAACCCACGGCCGGTTTTAGCTGATACCGTGATCAAGGGAGCACCACGCAGCTGTGGCAGGAGGCGAGTGAACGATTCTTTGAGATCGCGCAGTTTATCCTGCTTATTCTCTTCGATATCCCATTTGTTAACCGCAACAACCACTGCGCGGCCCTCTCGCTCAGCCAGATCCGCAATGCGTAGATCTTGTTGCTCAAAAGGAATATCGGCGTCCAACAGAACGACAACCACCTCAGCAAACTTCACTGCGCGCAGACCATCAGAGACTGAGAGCTTTTCTAGTTTTTCCTGAACCTTGGCCTTCTTCCGCATACCGGCGGTGTCGAAGATCCGCATCGGCACCCCGTCCCATTCCATGCGCAGGCTGATAGCGTCACGGGTAATCCCGGCCTCAGGGCCAGTCAAAAGGCGTTCTTCCCCCAGGATCTGATTGATCAGGGTAGATTTACCTGCATTGGGGCGCCCCACCACGGCCACTTGCAGTGGTTTGGCCGTCGTCGGCACTGGCACGGTGTAATTTTCTTCGTCGTCGTCATCATCTTCATCTAGATCGACGTCGGTTTCTGGCGTGTCCTGAACAGCCTGCGCCTCAAATTGGTCGGCCAATGGCATCAGCTGTGTGTAAAGATCATTCAGACCTTCGCCATGCTCAGCCGAGAGACGGATCGGTTCGCCCAACCCCAAATTATAAGCTTCGATCACACCTGCATCTGCAGCTGCACCTTCGCCTTTGTTCGCGGCCAAAACAACATTTGCAGACTTTTTGCGCAGAATGTCAGCGAACATTTCATCCAGCGGTGTCACCCCGGCGCGGGCATCGATCATGAACAGGCAGATATCCGCCATTTCTACCGCGCGCTCAGTCAGTCGGCGCATACGCCCCTGCAGCGAATCATCGGTAGCATCTTCCAGACCAGCAGTATCGATCACAGTAAACCGCAAGTCAGCCAGACGAGCCTCCCCTTCGCGCAGATCTCGAGTAACACCAGGCTGATCATCGACCAGCGCCAGCTTTTTACCAACAAGACGGTTGAACAGGGTGGATTTGCCCACATTTGGGCGGCCCACAATGGCGAGGGTGAAGGACATCGGATAAACTTTCAGCGGTTCAGATGCGCCCCATAGCGCATCCTGGCGTCAACGGAAAGCGTGCAATTCACCTTTTGTCGACACAACATAAAGAGTTTTGCCCACCACAATTGGTGCTGTAGTGGCTCCAGCGGGTACTTCAACGGTCCGTTGGAGGTTTCCATTTTCAGGGTTATACAATCGCATCTGCCCATCGTTAGACGCCACAATGACATTTCCACCAGCGAGAACTGGCCCATAGTGGGCGACAATTTCTCCGCGTTTTCCGGGTTTGGTTTTCAGATATCCAGGCAGGGGAACAGCCCAGATAACTTCACCCGAGTTCGCATCAAGACGTAACAGACGCCCCAGGTCACTCACTTGAAACAGGCTACCACCAGCAGGCCAAACAGGTCCCAATGCACCTTCGCGCGTGGTCCAGATCCGGCTGCCATCATCAACGTTAAAGGCTGCTGTACGGCCAGAATGATTGCCTACATAAGCGCGTTTGCCGACGATCACCGGGCCGCCAGTGACATCGCCAATCCGCGCCGTTGAATGCCCAACCCGCTTGCCTGCGACACTCGCGCTCCACCGACGTAGCCCGCCAGTTCGAAATGTCGCGGTCAGATCACCCGACCCAAAAGCAAAAATTGCTAGATCAGAGGTTATAACAGGAGCAGGTGCGCCCAACACATTGGAGGCGCTGGGTGTCCCCGATATTTGCCAGGCAATGCGACCATCCTTGGTGTTTACCGCCCATCCGGTATCGTCACCAGCTGCAAGGTACACTAGCCCCCCACCAACGCTGGGCTGACCTGATCCGGTAGCTTCCAGTTTTTGACGCCAGATCTGTTTGCCGCTTTTGGCCTCTAGTGCTGTCAGAACTCCATAACCGGAAGAAACGTAGAGAACACCTTCGTGATAGGCCATCCCACCACCGGTAGAAGACCCATCAGAGGCGGGAATGATATCCGTTTTCCAAAGCACCTGCCCAGATGGCGAAACTGCAGAAACCTGCACATCGCTGTCCAATGTGTAAATCCGCCCGTCCCCGAATACAGGTGTCGCGGTGATACGTTGGCGGCGCTCATCGCCATTGCCAATTGAAACTGACCAGATTCGCTGCGGTGTCGCGCTGAGGGCTGGGTGCGCAGTACGATAGGCTTCGATACCATGGCTCTGTGGCCAGGCCGCATTTGATGTTTGCTGCGACAAACTGATGGCGCGAGATTGATTCTCGACACGCCCAGTATTGCCTTCACGTATGTCTTCGCGCTGTCCCTGCAGAATGACTTCGGGATCTTTACAGGCTGTGAGTGTCAGCAGCAAAGCGCCGCCAAGCAGGGCTATCCCTGCCCTAGAGGTGGATATTGCTGCTGTCATTGCCCTGCCCTGTCTTCTTCCAATTCACTCACCTGCATAACCATTTACATGGTCTTAAGTCACCCTTGAGAAGGTGTCTCAACTTCCAGCTTACCGCCAAGAGCTACAATCACTTGGCGAGCGCGATCTTGCAAGTCTGCACGAACCTCAGCGTCTTCAATAATGGCACGCAACCGAGTAATTGCCGCCTCTACATCACTTTCGGCAATGTCGATCAATGCCAGCTGTTCCTGCGCCAACAGACGCAAAGGCGCCCCTGGCTGAGAAAGCGCTTCATATTGCAACCGCCGGTCCTGAACGGATAGCGTATCGTGCTGCAATGCCAACGCCTTATAAGTGGCAGTATGACGGTAGATCAGTAGCAGATCTGCATTGAGGGCAACTTCGCCAAGCAATGCAACCGCAGCCGGGACTTGATCGGAATTGGCCAGTGCCCCGGCCTGCAGCATTTTCAGAATGGCATCACCACCTGGTGTCTCTGCTGTTACAGTCGCCAGCGACTCCGCACGTTTGTCTGTATCGTTTTCGGCCAGCGCAGCGATTATTGAATCCCCAAGAGCCTCTGCGGACGCTGTGGTGCGGGCCTGATCGAACTCACGATAAGCGGCACCGCCCACTATAACAGCCACCACAACACCGCCTATCCAACCGTACCGCTTGAGGGCCTGGAACATACGGTCGCGACGAACCTCTTCGGTTACCTCGTCGATAAAACTGTCAGCGTCGCTCATCAATTCGTCCCTGATATGCCCGGACAACGCCGGGGAGTTTGTCTCTTTTGCCTCTCATACAGCGCCTTAAGGCCCAAGCCAAGTGGCGCAATCATCTAGCCATGAAGACAAAGTCGAAAAGAAAAGCAAGAAATGTGATCTAAACTACTTAGTTTAGAGTGGACAATGCTTATATGCGTCCTATGACTCTGCACCCAATGATCCGCAGGGATATTATTTTCGAGCCCAATTGGGCCACCAATGACTTGAGAAGGACCCAAGATGCGCTTGATTCCATTACTGACGGCTATCGTGGTAGCAGCCAGCCTTTATATGCTGGTCATCGAACGCGACGCGTTAATGGCATTTGCCCTTGGCGAAAACCCTGAAACGTCCATCGCTTCAACTGAAGATGTGGTAACTGATCCTGTAGAATCAAGCACTGAAGTTGCGGAAAACCGAATTGGTGTTGTGGTCTTACGTAGCGAATCCCGCGCCCTCGATAGCGCGGTAATCCTGCGAGGCCAAACTCAGGCGGCTCGTCAGGTTGAAGTCCGCGCCGAAACTTCGGCGACGGTGATTTCCGAACCTCTTCGTAAGGGCGCTCAGGTTAAAACCGGCGATTTGCTTTGCCAACTCGCCCCAGGGACACGTCAGGCAGCAATGCTTGAAGCACAGGCCCGCCTTTCCGAAGCGCGTTCGCGTGTACCCGAAGCCGAAGCCCGCCTTGAAGAGGCCCGTGCCCGTCTGAAAGAAGCGCAGATCAACAACAACGCGTCTCGTAAACTTTCCGAAGGTGGTTACGTTTCCGATACCCGTCTGGCCGCGACCCAAGCCGCTGAACGCGCTGCAATTGCAGGCATCGCGTCTGCTGAAACCGGATTGCAAACAACCAGCGCTGGGATCGAATCCGCAGTTGCTGCTGTGGCCGCAGCACAAACGGAAATTGACCGGTTGAGTATCACGGCACCGTTTGATGGCTTACTGGAAAGCGACACTGCCGAGCTGGGTAGCCTGATGCAACCCGGCAGCCTTTGCGCAACGGTTATTCAACTCGACACCATAAAGGTTGTTGGTTTTGTGCCAGAAACCGAAGTGAACCGGATCCAGGTTGGCGCACTGGCCGGAGCCGAATTGGCCGCAGGACAGCTGGTACAGGGTGAGGTGACCTTCCTAAGCCGTTCTGCAGACCCAAGTACGCGGACTTTTGAAGTCCAGGTCACAGTGTCAAATGCCAACTTGTCAATTCGTGACGGCCAAACTGCCGACATTGCCATCTCTGCTCCTGGTGACCGCGCCCACAAACTTCCGCAGTCTTCACTGACTTTGAACAACGAAGGCCAATTGGGCGTTCGGGTGGTCAACCATAGCCAGGTTGTTGTGTTCTACCCTGTGAAGCTGCTGAGGGATGAGGCAGACGGGGTTTGGATTTCCGGCCTGCCAGAAGTTGCTGACGTCATTGTAGTAGGGCAGGATTTCGTCGTCGACGGCGTACCCGTAAATCCGACCTACCGTGAGGCTTCGCAATGATCGGAGTCGTCAGCTGGGCCGCCGAACGGGCCCGAATGGTTATAGCTTTCATTATCATTTCGATTCTCGTTGGCGGCTTTGCCTATTCCAGCCTTCCCAAAGAAGGTGAGCCGGATATTGAAATCCCGGCTTTGTTCATCTCAGTCCCCTTCCCTGGGATTTCGGCCGTGGACGCTGAAAGCCTGCTGGTCAAAGTTATGGAGACAGAACTGGCCGACCTTGATGGGTTGGACAAGATGAGCTCTACCGCTGCCGAAGGCTATGCCGGGGTCGCGCTTGAGTTTGATTTCGGTTGGGACAAAACGGCTGTGATGGCCGATGTGCGGGACGCGATGAATTCGGCCGAGGCTAATTTCCCTGATGGTGCCGACGCCTATACCATCAACGAAATCAACTTCTCTGAATTTCCGATTGTCATTGTCAACTTAACTGGTGATGTGCCCGAGCGCGAGATGGCGCGCATTGCCAAGGAATTGCAGGACGATTTTGAATCGATCGACTCAGTCCTCGAAGCCGGGATTGCAGGTAACCGCGATGAAATGGTCGAGGTATTGATCGACCCTCTTCGTCTTGAGGCGTATAACGTCACCGCATTGGAACTGATTAGTGTTGTTCAAAACAACAACCAGCTGATTGCTGCGGGTGAAGTTGAAACCAACCAAGGTACGTTCTCGGTCACCATTCCGTCGTCGTTTGACGACGTGAGCGACATCTACACATTGCCGATTAAAATCAATGGCGACCGCGTGGTTACACTGGGTGAGCTGGCCGAGATCAACTTTACTTTTGAAGACCGCAAAGGAACGGCCCGCTTTGATGGCGACAACACCGTTGCGCTGCAGGTTGTCAAACGCAAAGGCTATAATCTGATCGACACAGTCGACCAGGTGAAGGCAACCTTGGCAGCCGCGCAGGAAAAATGGCCCGAAGAATTGCAGGCCGCCGTGACCGTCGGCACATCAAACGACCAGAGCCGCGTTGTTGGGTCCATGGTCCGCCAGCTGGAAGGCTCGGTTTTGACTGCGGTTGCGCTGGTGATGATTGTGATCCTCGCCTCGCTGGGTAGCCGCGCGGCGTTTCTGGTTGGCTTTGCTATTCCAACCTCTTTCCTGCTATGTTTTGCCTTCCTGGCCCTGATGGGGATCACCATTTCAAACATGGTGATGTTTGGCCTGATCCTGGCCGTGGGGATGCTGGTGGATGGTGCGATCGTCGTGGTAGAATACGCCGACAAGCGTATCAAACAAGGCATCGGCCCAATGCACGCCTATGTTGAGGCCGCGCAGCGCATGTTCTGGCCTGTTGTCTCGTCGACTGCCACAACGCTTTGTGCCTTCCTGCCCATGTTGTTCTGGCCTGGCGTTCCGGGTGAGTTCATGAGCATGCTGCCCATCACCTTGATCTTTGTTCTGTCTGCCTCGCTCTTGGTGGCGTTGATTTACCTGCCAGTTGTAGGTGGTGTTTCTGGCCGGATGAGCCGTGTTTTCGAACACCTGTCTGATGGGCTGCGTGCGGTACTGCCTTGGTGGATCCGCATCCCATTGGTGCCTCTGCCGATGTACGGTATGTTTGTTGGTGCCATGCAGATGTTGAACCCGGGTTACATCATGGCTGACGGCAGCACAGGTATTGGTCCACTTTTGGTCGGGGCACTATTGCTGATCCTGTCAGCCTTTGCTGCCTCGGTTGTTCTCGGGGCAGCTGGTTTTCAGCGCCGTGAAAAAACTGTCGAGCCCGGATATCACCACACCGCTTTCGGACATTTCATCAAGTTCATTGTCGGCAATCCGGTGATGCCTATTGTAACAATTGTCGCCGTCGGCTTCGCCATTATGACAGTGTTCACGGCCTTTGGTGAAAACAACAATGGCGTTGAATTCTTTGTGGATACCGAACCAGAACAGGCCACTGTCTATGTCCGTGCCCGCGGCAATACCTCGCTGGTCGAGAACGACGCGCTGGTGCAGCTGGTTGAGGAAGTCATTTCCGCCCACCCGGCAGTGATCAACGTCTTTGCCTTTGCTGGCGAAGGTGGTCTGGACACCGGCGGCCCCGGTGGCGGCCAGTCACCTGCTGATACTGTTGGTCAGGTCCAGTTCGAAATCATTGCATGGGAAGATCGCCCAACACAGACTGAGACCTGGTTTTTTGGCCTGCTGAACCGTCGCGTCACCGCCACTGATTTTGACGGCAAAACCGTGATCGCCGAACTTGAGACCGAGCTTGCCAAACTGCCCGGATTCATCGCAGAAATGGCCGTGTTGGAACAAGGCCCCGGCTCAGGCAAGCCAATACACCTGCGTCTCAAGGGGGACGGCTGGGACGAATTGACCACCGCAGCACTGGCAGCGCGGGCACACTTTGAACAAACGCCAGGCCTAATCCTGATCGAAGACAGCCTGCCCCTGCCCGGCATCGACTGGGAAATCAACGTCGACGTAGAAGAGGCCGGCCGCTATGGTGCGGATGTGGCCACTGTTGGTGCGATGGTTCAATTGGTAACCCGTGGCATCTTGCTGGACACCATGCGGGTCGACAGCTCAGATGAAGAAATCGAAATCCGTGTTCGTCTGCCTGAACAAGACCGGGTTCTGTCAACGCTGGACAACCTGAAACTGCGCACAGCTGATGGGCTGGTCCCCTTGTCTAACTTCATCTCGCGCCATCCTGTTCCTAAACTGGCTGAGATCAGCCGCGTTGGGCAGCAACGGTATTTCGATGTCAAAGCTGACGTCGCTCCGGGGTTGAGCAAGATGATCGGTACTGATCCGGAGACCGGGGAAGACGTTCGGCTCGGCTTGTTCAAAACACTGGGTGAAAACGACAGCGCAAGCGGCGAAGTTTTCGACGGCCCAGGTGGCACCCGCCTCGAACTGGTGCAGCTGACTGGTGCATCGTCCAATGAAGATTTGCATCTCGCCCTTGAAAACGGTGCACGGTTTGCTCCGGTCAATGCAACAGAACGGATTGAAGTTTTGACGGAGTGGTTGGACACCAACCCTCTGCCCGCTTTGGTCACACCGGAATGGACCGGCGATCAAGAAGAGCAGGCCGAATCCGGTGCCTTCCTTATGAATGCCTTTGCTGGTGCGCTTGGGCTGATGTTCGTGATCCTGCTGGCGCAGTTCAACTCGTTCTACAACTCGATCCTGGTACTGCTGGCGGTGGTTCTGTCCACCACTGGTGTTCTGATCGGTATGATGGTGATGGGGCAGTCGTTCTCAATCATCATGACTGGGACCGGCATTGTGGCGCTGGCCGGGATTGTGGTGAACAACAACATAGTTCTGATCGACACCTATCAGGAATTCAGCCAACGCATGCCAAGGATCGAGGCGATCATTCGCACCGCCGAGGCGCGAATCCGTCCGGTGCTGCTGACGACGATCACCACTATGGCCGGTTTGGCCCCGATGATGTTCGGCCTTAGCCTTGATTTCATCGACGGTGGGTACTCCATCAACAGTCCGACGTCGCTGTGGTGGAAGCAACTTGCGACCGCAGTGGTGTTTGGTCTTGGCATCGCCACCGTTCTGACACTGGTTGTGACGCCATCCATGTTGGCTATCCGGATCTGGCTGGGGACCTACTTGTCCTGGATGGGTCGGCTTTTGGCTCGGATCACCGGTGGCCGGTCCAGTCGCATTGCACAGGACATGAGACTAGCGCGCAAAGCCCGCAAAATGCCAACCACCGAGATCTTGTGGGATGAGCCAACCACAAAGACAGCTCGCACTGCTATCAAGGCAGCAGAGGCGGACACCCCGTCCCTAAGTGCAGCAGAGTAGCTGAGGCTTAAATCCGGCTGAGTTCAAAATGGGGAGGGCGTCTAGTGCCCTCCCCATTGCCATTCAGGCGACAGGTATAGTTTGGTTTCTAAATTCACCGTATCTAAGTGCCTTGCCAGCGGTTCACAGCAACCAAGTCACGGGTAGCCAACCAATCAGTCGTACTAGAAATCTGGAGAACACGGTCGACCCCGGTTCAATCTGGAACTGACGCTGGTCTCCGGAGGCCAATGTCTCCAGCCACTCGGTACCGCCATCCGCCCGACGGCGAACCTGGTAAGCGCGGACTTTCATTTCTCCAGAATACCCGGGAAATATCGTTCGGGCTAAGTCAGATTCCCGTATCAAAAAACCCATTTCGGTATTCAGATGAGCCGAACGCGGATCAAAATTGAAGGAGCCGACAAACAGGTCTTCTTGGTCGATGACAAAAGCCTTGGCATGCAGGCTGACCTGCGTCGAACCAATCAACCCGAACTGATCCCGCAGATCTACGTTCTCATCGTCTTCTTGGGTTGCCTTGAGTTCGAACACCTGAACACCAGCGTCCAACAGGTCGTCTCTGTATTTCAGGTATCCACCATGCACTGGCAGTACGTCTGTGGCCTCTTGTGCATTAGTCAGGACCCGAACCTTTACCCCCTGCTCCGCCCAGCCAGACATCATCGCAGTTAACCGCTTACCCGGTACAAAATAAGCGGACACCAGATCAACACTTTGCTGCGGTGTGCCCAAGATCTGACCTAGGCGGTTGATCATCAACTGTTCGGGGGCGACGCGGCTCTGTCCTTTGGCTGGATCGTCACTAACCATATTCAGATCGGCCCATTCAAATCCCAAAGCGCCATCCCGAAGATGCTCCATCAGATCAGAGGACAGTACCGATGTGGCAAATTGGCGGGCGCCTAAGGTATCTTCTATCGCAGTAACCGAGGCCTCAAGCAGGCTGCCCTCTGTATCCCCTGCAGCCGGCAAGATCAGACCCACCGGCACGGCTGACGGGCTTGCCCAGTAGAGGTCAAAATCCTGCGATGTCTCAACCGCTGCCGGACCCAGCGCAACCACATCAAGATCGAAGTAATTCACCCCGGCATTATGGGCAAAGTAGATATCGCCAACATTGCGGCCACCAACAACAGTAGCCACTCCGTCCACGGTGAAGGATTTATTGTGCATCCGGCGGTTGATGCGCGCAAAATCAAACAGGTAAGTCAGCATGCGTGGGTTACGCAGGACAAACGGATTGAACAGACGAACTTCGATATTTGGATGCAGATCCAATTCCACCAGTTCACCGTCTAAGTTGGGTGTTCCATTGTCATCCAGAAGCAGCCGCACCCGCACGCCACGATCTGCTGCACGCCGCATGGCATCCAGCAACATCAATCCAGTGGCGTCGTTGTTCCAGATATAATATCGCACATCGATACTGTGTTGCGCCGCTTCGGCCAACAACATCCGTGCGGCGAATGCGTCTTGACCTTGACGCAGGGGAGCAACGCCAGACCTGCCAGCGTGTTGCAAGGCCAAGGGCAGCACCTCGCCCCCCAAAAGCGTCTCCATTGACGGTGCCTGTGCAGTACTGTGGGTTCGGTCTGGCGACGTTGGCACCTTAAAGGTCCATTGGAAACCCAGACTGACAACAAAAAAGCCAAGAATGAAGAACAGCAAGAGACGAAAGAAACGAAGCATGAATGTTACCCGAATTGCCTGTTTTCGACGTCAACCTATCGCCACGACCATGTGACATCAACGACGCTTTCCCTCATAGGGTGAGCTACGGTTTCAAAGACTTAATGTCTTCCCCGGCTGCAGGTGGTTCCATTGATCAAACCAGTCACGCCTGCCTCAATCCAACATCCTATACCTGAATGAGTTACCACTCATTTTCCTCGTTGGCTGTGTTTACCAGCTGATAAATTGATCTACTTCTGCAACAAACTAATCTGGCAAAACGTCAAAACCGAACCAAACGATCCTTACTCAAAAGCAGAAACAGACAACCTCTTTTCTGACATCAGATGTTGGACAACATAGGCAAGTGAAAGAGTATCATCTAAGGCGTCATGTCCTCTCAATGGGGGATGCTCAATTCCAAAATAGCTCACCAAACCGCTGCTGGGTGTTCGCTTAATATCTTCATAGGGCATCCCTGCCGCCAGCAGCAACCGGCAGGCATTGTCAAATCGGGTTGCAGGCAATGAAGGCTCAATCCCAGCGATGTAGCAACTGGTTGCTATCATGTTCAGCTCATCCTTACCCTAGGACCAAAGCTTAGACTCGCCTGCAAAATCAAATATCTGCTTATTCGCCTCGCTTAGCGCAACGCCTTCAGAATCAACCACGTCCTGGGAGATGCCCGTTAGCTTGGTGAAAAATGGGTCCAATTCATACGGCACACCGTTTCGATCAAAAGGCTGAATGAATATATTCAGCGTATCAACAATCTGAAACTTGTCAGTCAGGGCAATTTTTACGGCTCCGATTTGAACGATGACGGGGTCTGGATCATATGGACCACACCAAAACCGTCTGCGGGCATCTTCTGTGACCAAAAAATCGCAATCAAAAAATATGGCTGTCTGCATACCTAACTTCACCTTTTAAAATTGGGTCCGTAGACGACCTCCTGAGAAATAACATTCAAGAAAAACTTGGGAGCGCCCGCTTTATAACGCCCCACCCCTTGCATGCAGCATCAAACCTCTCTCTCCAAACTGCATTGGATGCAGTTAACGAACGCCAGGTCGAGTTTTTCAGCTCCGCTTGCACCGTCTTAGCTTATGCGGCCTCACCATCGGCCTGCTGTCGGTTCCAAAGATGAGCATAGCGCCCTTCACGCGCAATCAGGTCGTCGTGGGTACCCAGTTCACAAATCTCACCTTGTTCCAGCACCACAATCTGATCCGCCTCAGCGATCGTAGACAGACGGTGCGCAATGGTAATCACTGTGCGCCCTTGTCCGGCTCGCACCAGTGCCTCTTTGATCTCTTGTTCGGTGTCACTGTCCAATGCAGATGTGGCCTCATCCAACAGCAGGATCGGAGGGTTCTTGAGCAACGTGCGCGCAATACCTACCCGCTGCTTTTCCCCCCCCGAGAGCTTCAAACCGCGTTCGCCCACAGTGGTGTCATAGCCATCTGGCAGCGAGAGAATGAAATCGTGAATCTGGGCGTCGCGAGCAGCCTGTTCAATCTGCTCTTGACTGGCGTTTTCACGGCCATAGCCAATGTTGTAACCAATGGTATCGTTGAACAGCACTGTATCCTGCGGCACCACGCCAATGACGTCATGCAGGCTGGACTGACTGACGTCACGCACATCCTGACCATCAATCAATAACGAACCACCGGTAACGTCATAAAACCGGAACAGTAACCGACCGATGGTTGATTTCCCCGATCCTGTAGATCCAACAATGGCAACTGTTTGCCCGGCCTCAACTTGCAACGACACGCCCTTGAGGATTTCTCGCTCTGGGTCATAGCCAAACCGCACGTCTTTCAATGTGATGCGCCCGCCATTGACCGCCAGCTTTGTCGCCCCCTTACGATCTGAAACATCTGCGGGTTGTTCCAGCAGGTCAAACATTTCGCCCATATCCACCAGGCTCTGACGAATTTCGCGATAAACTGTACCAAGGAAATTCAGCGGCACAGTAATTTGGATCATATAGGCGTTGACCATAACAAAATCACCAACCGTCAAGGTCCCAGCCTGAACGCCTATAGCCGCCAGCACCATCACGCCAACCAGACCTGCGGTAATCAGAACACTCTGACCAAAATTCAGAAACGCCAGCGAGTAGGCCGTTTTTAGGGCTGCGGCAGCATAGGCCCGCATAGCGCCATCATAGCGTTTTGCCTCGCGAGCTTCTGCGCCAAAATACTTGACCGTTTCATAGTTCAGAAGGCTGTCGATTGCCTTTTGGTTGGCATCTGTGTCTTGCTTGTTCATTTCGCGGCGCAGCTTCACTCGCCACTCGGTGACCGCAAATGTAAACCAAAAATACAGCCCAATCGTCCCCGCAACGATCAGCAGGTAACGCACATCAAATAGCACTGCCAGAATAACGGCCACCATGGTCAGTTCCAGGATCAGTGGCCCAACCGAAAAGAGCATAAACCGAAGCAAGAACTCGACGCCTTTGACACCTCGTTCGATAATTCGGCTCAAGCCACCCGTCTTGCGGGTGATATGATAACGCATCGACAGGCGGTGAATGTGGGTGAAGGTCTCCAAAGCCAACCGGCGCAGGGCACGCTGGCCTACCGGCGCAAATATGGCATCTCGTAGCTGCTGAAAGCCAATCGTCAGGATCCGCGCCATGCCATAGGCTACGGTCAACCCAATTGCACCAAGCGCAAGGTCGGGCACACCTTCAGCGGCCAAACTGTCAACTGCGCCTTTATACAGAACAGGGGTATAGACCGCGATCACCTTGGCAAATACCAGCACAGCGAGTGCCAGCACTACCCTGTACTTCACCCAAGCTTGCCCATCAGGCCATAGATAAGGCCACACACGGCGTAAGGTACGCAGACTAGAACGTCGTTCGTCGCGGGCGGTTATATCGTCTGGCTGGGTCATGGCGTTTCCTTGCTAGCCCTCAGAGATAGGTGTTAGCCGAAGGATTGACCAGATGGGCAATATGAAAAACGCGCCCGGAAGGGCGCGTTTCACAATCTTATTCAGGACTTATTCCGGGATGGAGAAAATCTGCCCCGGATAAATGAGGTCGGGATTGCGGATTGCTTTCTTGTTGGCCTCAAACACCCGAACATACAGCAGCCCATCACCATATCGTTCGCGCGAGATCGCCCAAAGCGTATCACCTTCCTGTACTGTCACTGCACGCACCAATGGCGCGGCTTGCACCGGGTTACCCTCTGGCACTGCTGGCGGCCTTAGAGCTTCGGGCGATTCCCGTTTGAACGGCGTTTCCAGACGGCTCAACACCTTGCCTGCAGGATCCAGTTCATCCAAGCGCAGAGTGTAAATCCCCGGTGCGACATCGCCCAACTGAACTTTCCAGTGGCCATCCACAGCCGCCCGAATATCCGCTACCGGGCTGTTGTCCAAGTATACCCGAACCAATGACTCTGGGCCTGCCCGTCCAGCCAACTGAACAGCACCTTCATCGCTGTAACTGATCGTATCCAGTGCAACTTTACCCAGCAGCTCTGGTTCGGCAGGAATAGCGGGTTGTATCAGTTCTACACCGCTGGAATCGGTTTTAAGCACCGCAATGGCAATTGGAGAAGGCTGTGGCTGCGGTGCGATTTCGGTCGTCGGTTTTGCGACAGCCTGTGGAGTCGCCTCACGAGCCTCTGCAACTTGCACATGGCTTGCCCCATCATCAGGCTTTGGTGTGCTCTCAGCTGAAGATGACTCTTCAGTTGAATTGCTTGCAACTTGTGTGTCCTCAGAAACGGCGTGTTCCTGTGTATCTGTCGACGCAATTTCGGTGCTTGAAACATCGTCGTCGGTGCTATCTGAAACATCTGACGTTTCTTCTGCGACCGTCACATCACTCTGCTCATCAACTACGCTCGCAATTTCAGTACCAGCTTGTTTCGGTTGCAACTCAGCTGCTGCCAATTCCGAAGGCACCAGGACAGGTTGCGGCGGCTGTTCGGCCTGCGGCTCTACCGCAGCAACTGCCACGCTGGGCGCCAGAATAAAGCTGGCATCCGACGTGATAACCTGACCATCAAAAGCCGCTTGCAGTGAAACGACACGGGCCTGTGCACTTGGTTCAATAGAGGTAAACGAGACGAACTCCCCCCCTTTTTGAACCTGAAACTGATCCAAGACATTATCATCCAACAAAACAGAAACCTGCACACCTGCCTGCGCCCGGCCGGCGATGACGCCTGCACCGTCTGCGTCAAAGCGAACCAGATCCAGTTCAGGCGCAATTAGAACAAAAGCTGGCTCCTCTACAGCTTCGGGAATTGCTGTCTCTGGTTCTTGCTGGGACACAGCCTCGGCCTGTTCTGTTTGCTCAACAGGAGTTTCCTGCGGGTTGGTGGCCTCCGCAGTATCAGAGACCTCTGTCTCATCTGCAGGAGGAATAGCAGTCTCAGTTTTGGGTTCAGTCTCAGATTCAACAGGTTGCTGAGAAACGCCCTCAGTGGCATCTGCAGTGCTGACCTCACCAACCTCAGCAGGAGTATCGGACACGCTGCTCTCATCTGCCACTTCGGCTGAGGGTGTACCAGGTTGTGGTGAAACAGTCTCGGCAAGGTCAGGCTCTACATCGTCGCTCATTCCAGCAACGGCATCATCCGATACCTCGGGTGTTTGGTCTTCCACAGTTTCGACAGGCTGACTTGTTGTTTCAGCAACACTTGGCTCGGCCTCGACCTGTGTTTCAACACCCGCTTGCGCATTTGAATTGGCGGGCTCAGTCGCAACAATAGGGCTCGAGCTGACATCCGTGTCCGGAACCGTAACGACGGCTTCTTCCACAGTTTCGACTTGGTCTACTGCAGCAGGGTCATTTTTGAACACCCCCATTTGCATGAGCACCACTCCGCCAATCACCACCGCAACAGTTGCGATGCCGCCAATTGCCAGGGCGCCCAGCCCTCCGCTTCCGGCTGTTGCCGCCATAGTCTTCCTTCCCATCTGCGGGACATCCCCACCCGCTGAGTTGAGCCAATCTATCAATCTCGTTATCAGGGGTCAAAGCACGTCTTCGTCCCTGAAGATTCAACAGTGAAAGGTCGGCCCATGCCTGTAAAATCCGTCTGTGTGTATTGCGGATCCCGTTTCGGAGCAATGCCCGCCTATACCGAAGCTGCAAAAGCCTTGGGAATAGGGCTTGCAGAGCACAATCTACGTCTTGTTTACGGCGCGGGTGATGTTGGGCTGATGGGCACAGTCGCGCGTGCAGCCCAAGCCGCAGGGGGGACGACCTTTGGCGTTATCCCCGAACATCTCGAACGGCGTGAGGTCGGAAAGTCCGATCTGACAACATATGTAGTCACTGAGACCATGCATGAGCGCAAAAAGGTGATGTTGTATAATGCGGACGCAGTCGTGGTTCTTCCTGGAGGTCCAGGTTCTTTAGACGAGTTGTTCGAAGTTTTAACCTGGCGCCAGCTGGGGCTGCACAACAAACCAATCGTGATCCTAAACACTGATGGCTATTGGGAAAAACTGCGCGCTTTGTTAGAGCACGTGGTTGAACAAGAGTTTGCAGACACCAGCCTGAACCAGTTTCTGACATGGGTAGAAACTCCGGCACAGGTCTTGGAGGTACTGCGCTCATAGCGTCTCAATACCTACAGCCTCCGTTTTCACTTTATGGCGTCTAGGACCAACAAAGAAGCCCTGACACCAAATGGGAAGACTTTCGGCGCTGTTTTGTCCCCCTAACCCCGTCAGATCGCTTGATCGAGGGCAAGAATGCTCGTACTTTGAAAATCGGTACTCGTTGGTAGGTCGCCCGATCACGGCCCCTATAGATGGAGAAAGAGAATGCGCCCAAATTTCTCTCTAACCGCGCTACTGTCGGCAATGCTGCTTTCCACCAGCCCTGCGTTTGCCGAACTTGTCAGGTATGCCACAATTGATTACGCGCCTTATGCGCTTCACGATGATCCTCAGGGACGTCTGGGCCTGTTTGTTGACATAAACACGGCCATCGCCGACCGAGCAGAGCTTAACCATTCCGATACCCTCCTTCCGATCTCCCGAGTCATAAAGAACTTGGAGCATGATGTTTCCGACTGCGGTGTCTTTCTTCTGACATCTATTAGCAAGGAGGCCTATATTCCGGTCGCAAAAATTCTGGACCGGTTTGACACAATTATTATCAGCCGCCCCGGTCTGAAAATTACCCAAGAGGCCGACCTGAGCAACCAACGTCTGGCGATACCAAGAGGCAGCTTTGAAGGCTCTACGATTGCAACCGATCCAAATATCGATCGCGTTCTTACAAATAACGCCGAGCAAAGTGTACACCTGCTGAAGGCAGGTCGCGTGGATGCTATTGCCGGCACATCGCTCAATATTCTGTACCAGCTTTCCCTGGAAGGCATGAGCCGAAATGAGATTGGAGACATTTTTACCTATGAGCGCCAAGAGGTTTGGCTGCAATGCGCTAAAAATCAGCTATCCGAAGAGACAATTACAAAACTTCGGCAAGCGACGGATGCTTTAAGACTGGAAGGTGTCTTTGACACATTTGTCAGGCGCTATATTTCTGAAGCATTTAGTTCGCCCAAAACGTGATGGGGTCGATGACAGCTGATCTGCAATGCCATTGAAACTGATGACCGTTGAACCATTGACGTCGCTTTGCCAGCGTCTCGATTTGTTTGATAAAAGTCAGCTCCCAGTTCTAATGAGCTCGCCCTGTCATAGACTTTTTCTCTACGTTGAATGTTGCAAAAATTCGTAAGGGCCGATTTTTAAATCATCACTGTATGAAGCGGTCGACCACTATGTGAACTACAACAACGTCCCTCACCACATCTTCAATGGCAAGTCGACTGGCCCGCAAGATTGATGGCCGACCAGACCTCATTTTAGAGTACCTTATGATAAACCGCCTTTGTGTACTCGGTCTCTGTTTAATCGGCTCTTCCAATGGGCTGCATCCTCAACCTCTCAACGCAGATGGCGCGCATGGATGGGAGTGGCAGTTATGCCGAGTAGGACCTGATACTTGATGCAGAGCACGGCGTTCCCTGCACAAAGTGCAGAAATTACTGCCGCCGCGCCCAACAATTGCCGGGTTTACTCGTGATTTTCAAAGATCGGGATCTCACCAGACGTCGGGGTGATTGCAATCCTTTCTAAGGCCCAGATACAGAAAACCCGCCGACAATCGCCGACGGGTTTAAAATCAAACTGCTATCCAGAGCTTAGCCCAGACGGGAAGCAACGTTTTCCCAGTCAACCAGGTTGTCGAGGAAGTTCGACAGGTAGGCAGGACGCTTGTTGCGGAAGTCGATGTAGTACGAGTGCTCCCATACATCGCAGCCCAGCAGTGCGGTCTGACCAAAGCACAGCGGGTTCACACCGTTCTCAGTCTTGGTCACAGAAAGTGAGCCGTCCGCATTCTTGACCAACCAGGCCCAGCCAGAGCCGAACTGACCTGCGCCAGCAGCCGAAAACTGCGACTTGAACTCGTCAACCGAGCCAAAGTTCTCAACCAGAGCTTTTTCCAGATCACCGGGCATGACGTCGCCGTTGGGGCCCATCATTTTCCAGAATTCGTTGTGGTTCCACAACTGGCTGATGTTGTTGAAGATACCGTTCTGAGCAACCGAAGATGCGTCATAGGTGCCAACAATGATCTCTTCCAGCGATTTACCGGCCCAATCGGTGCCTTCGATCAGCTTGTTGCCGTTGGTCACATAGGCGTTATGGTGCAGGTCATGGTGGTACTCCATGGTTTCTGCGGACATACCTTTGGCAGCCAGCGCGTCGTGTGCATAGGGAAGATCGGGAAGTTCAAAAGCCATCTGAGACACCTGTCAAATTAAGTTGCGTTTCCTAGCTGATACATGCGGTGCGGACAGTGGCGGGTCAAGGGTGAAGACCACACCTTGCCCCCCTATATTGCCGCAGTGCTCCACAACCTATGTGCACAGTTCAACAGCCGCCTAAAAAAGAGACTTGCCTTTTACGGCTTGGCAATGTCCATCACCGCTAGGACTGTTGGTTACGTTCTCCATGGGAAAATTGCCGCGCATATTGAATGATCTCGTGGACGGATCATAGGTTGCCGAATAGTTGATACGTATTTTTCGATTACTTGAAGCCAACAAATCCAATTTCCATCTCATACGATATTTGCCACCACGAATAGTTTTAAACTTGGCAGAAATTGGACGCCCTTCGGCTTCATCGATAAAACCGTCGTACACTCGTGCCTGCAAGGTCTCAGGATCTACCGAGAACATCACTCGGGAGGGAACCCAGCCTTGTTCTTCCCAGCTGTTCAATGCGCAATCATAGGTTTGAACTCCGGCCAGTGCAGAACCGCTAAGCCCAATCCCAAACACCGCACCAAGTATAATTTTCTTCATATTGAGTCCCTATATTTCTTTGCATTTTAAGAGGTTACTTTTAGTCCAATCGGACACAGATTCCCGATTTCTCAGAACTGATTGGCTGCCATCTAACATCAACAGAGCGCGTCAGAGCTTTCATGCTCTTTTTATTTAAGAACACTGAAAAACCGTGATTATACCAATTGACGCCGTAGTTTCCTCCTCGCCCGGATGCACCTTTTTGCATCGCTTCAGGAGTGAACTTGTAGTCGCGTCCCTGCCACTGAACAGACGCAACTCTAATGTTATTTCGCTTCACTGTTAGCGGGCCTGGCTGGGTCACAACGCCGGGAATTTCAACCTTCAGCAACTTCCCTATCCGTTGGTAAGCATCGAGCTCTATCACAACACGGGTCGGAGTTGGCTTGGCGATATGCCCCTGCTCAAAGGTATATTCGTAGACATCAGCAACGGCAGGGTTTGTCACAAGAAACGATGTTGCAGATAGGCAGGCCAACAAAACAGTAGTTATTGGTCTCATTTAGATCTCTATTATACATATTTGAAAATGGATCAGAAACTGTCAAAGCTGAACACATGTTCCGGAACTGTGACCATTCATCGAGTGATTATGCCTGATGGTATCAGACCGTGTCATCGCTTTCATATTATGTTTCTTCAAAAAAATCGAAAAGCGATGTTTGGAAAATTCTATTCCCTGATAATTACCGCTCGCTCCTTGCGCTCCTTTCTCCTTAGCCGCGGTACTGAATTCATATCCCTTTCCCAACCATTCAATTGACAAAACTTTGATATTGTTACGAACAACCTTGGCCGAACCACGCGAGCTGACTACGCCTGGAATTTCCACGACCTCCAGTTTCGCATATGAACTGAAGGCATCCACAGAGAAGACAATTTTAGTTGGTGTAGGAAGGCTCAACCTGCCTTCGGCGAATGTACATTCATATTTGGTGATTTCCGAGGCCGCTGATGTTGCGGAGGCAGCAAGCAAGGCTGCGACAAGTGTGTATTTAATTATTTTTTTTCCAATGCAGTCGAGCGGACCATAACGGCCACAACCAGAAGCACAACAAAAAACACCGCCCTCTAACTGAAGGCGGTGTTGAATTACAAAAGTCATAATTTTCAGACTAGTAGACGCCAACCTCAGACTGAGGTTGCGCTGCGGTGCTTAACAGGGTGAACACATAGTCGGCGACGGAACGAAAGCAAACGATGTGGAATGTTTCGTCGTGATCCAGCCAAAACGCCGCCGCCACTTGCGCCATACGGGTCCGGCGGAATTGACCGGGAACAAAGGCGTCCACGGACATGTCCACGGGGCAAAGCTTGGCCAGTACTTCGCGCGCGCCCTCTCCCGACACCCGGAACACTGCACGGGCGTCTGAAACATTTGCTGCCAGGGCATGCTCACCTTTCAGGCCTGCGTTGATTTCGGCCAACTTGGCTTCGACCTCTTCGTAGCGAACCAGCACCAATAGCTCATCCGGCGACATCCAGCATAACCCGCCGTCTTCGCTCAGCTCAACTTTACCAGAGACTGGCATGGCCGCCCCAGTGGCCGATTTGACTGCATCTTTCAGCTTGGCAGAAGACAGATCACCCCGCAGGGTTATCATGCCAGCCAAGCCACCTTCTGTGACAGAGGCCATACCGCTGAACGCAGCTCCGTTCAGCGCGCTAACAGGATCAGACATTCTGCTTCTCCCCTTCTTTGTCATAGAAAACCTGATCAACGATCTTGGCCTTGTAAATCGTGCCGTCGGTGCCCGGGAACTCAATCACTTCGTCTGTGCGCTTGCGCCCGTTGTGCACCAACCCCATGGCGATGCCTTTGTTCATGGTCGGTGAATGGTAAGTTGAGGTCACCCTGCCAATTACGTTGCGTTGCCCATTGGCATTGAGACCATTGCCGGTTGCATAAGCTCCGTCTGGCAGAACCGATCCGTCTACGGTTTCCAGCCCCACCAATTGCCAACGGTCCGGATCCGCCATGTGCGAGCGTAATTGTGCCCGCTTACCAAGGAAGTCTTCCTTTTTCTTGGAGATCGCCCAGCTCAACCCCAGATCCTGTGGGATCACGGTACCGTCGGTTTCATCACCAATCATGATAAAGCCCTTCTCGGCCCGCAGGATGTGCAGGCATTCGGTGCCATAAGGCATCACGCCGAACTCTTGTCCTGCCTCCAGAAGCGCCGTCCAGAACGCCATGCCCTGACTGGCAGGAACTGCGATCTCGTAAGACAGCTCACCCGAGAAAGAGATCCGGTAAGCGCGGCAGTCGAACTCACCGATTTTGCCATCCCGCCATTCCATAAACGGCAGTGCTTCTTTGCTGACATCCATGCCGCCCAGTTTCTCCAGCACCTTACGGGCGTTGGGACCAACCACAGCAACCTGTGCCAGTTGCTCGGTGACATTGGCAACATAGACTTTCCAGTCCCACCATTCTGTCTGCAGCCACTCTTCCATGTGGCCGTGAATACGCTCGGCGCCGCCGGTGGTGGTGTGGCACAGCCAGGTATCCTCATCGATGCGGGCCACAACGCCGTCATCGATCAGAAATCCGTTTTCAGAACACATCAGGCCATAGCGGCATTTGCCGACCTTCAGGTTGGACATCATGTTGGTATACATCATGTCCATAAACCGGCCGGCATCGGCACCTTTGACAATCAGCTTGCCAAGGGTAGAGGCATCCAGCAGACCCAGGTTCTTGCGGGTGTTGGTCACCTCACGTGCCACGGCCTCTTCGACGCTTTCGTTTGAGCGGACAAAAGCATAGGCGCGGCGCCAGTGACCGACCGGTTCCCAATCAGCCCCATTGGCGTCATGCCAGCCGTGCATCGGCGTTTTACGGACCGGCTGGAAAATCTCACCACGCGCCTCGCCACCAATCGCACCCATGGAAATCGGTGTGTAGGGTGGACGGAACGTAGTGGTTCCAACCTGTGGAATTTCCGACCCCAACGTATCAGCCAGAACCGCCAAACCGTTGATGTTGGAAAGTTTCCCCTGATCGGTTGCCATACCCAGCGTGGTGTAACGCTTGGTGTGTTCGACGCTTTCATAGCCTTCACGCGCCGCCAGCTGAACGTCGGACACCTTGACGTCGTTCTGGTAATCCAACCAGGTTTTCATTCTCAGCTTGATGTCCGCCTTGGCGGGCATCAGCCAAATCGGCTGCATCGGAACTTCGTCGCTGTCAGAGGCGACCGCTGCGGTACCTGTTTTGGCCGCAAAGCCCGCAGCCTCGGCCGCAGCAGATCCAGCGGCACTGGCATCTGCCATGACGCCACCCAAATCCATCGCACCGTTGGCAGAGCCAGCCGCGATAACAAAACCGGATCCATCGGCCCCCAATGGAGGTCGCGAGGCATCGGGGCGGAAATGCGCCTGAGCCTCATCCCAGATCAACTTGCCGCCGCAATGGGACCACAGGTGCACCACAGGTGACCAACCACCTGACATCGCTACGGCATCTGCCGCTATTTCTTCCTGAGCACCACCTTCGCCATCCTGCGCGCAAATCGCAACTTTGGCGACACGCTTACCACCTGTGACTTTGGCGATAGCCCGGCCGGGCTCGACACGAATGCCAAGCTGGCGCGCTTCCTCCATCAAGGCCCCACCGCCAGCGGGTCGTGCGTCCAGAATACGGGTTACTTCGACACCCGCCTTATGCAGTGTGATAGCTGTGCGATAAGCATCGTCGTTGTTGGTCACGACCACAACACGTTTGCCCGGGGTAACCCCCCAGTTCACAACATAATCACGCATGGCACCTGCCAGCATCACACCCGGCACGTCATTGCCTGCAAAAGACAGTGGGCGCTCGATCGCACCGGTTGCCGTCACAATCTGCTTCGCGCGGATCCGCCACAGGCGGTGGCGCGGGCCAGCCTCTCCTGGGGTGTGGTCGGTCAAGCGTTCATAGCCCAACACATAGCCGTGGTCATAAACCCCCGACCCCATGCAGCGGGTGCGCAGGGTCACGTTATCCATCGCAGCCAGTTCGGCGAGCGTCTTTTCAATCCAGGCCTGAGGGTCAGTATCGTCGATAGAGCCACCATCAACAGGGGCACGGCCACCCCAAGTGTTGGTCTGCTCCAGCACCAGCACCTTAGCACCGGTTGCAGCAGCAGCCTTGGCCGCTTGAAGGCCTGCAACACCGCCCCCCACGATCACAACATCGGCAAAGAAATAGAAATGCTCGTACTGGTCGGCATCCTTTAGTTCTTTATCCGGCGCCTTACCCAGACCTGCGGAGTGGCGAATGATGGGTTCATAGACATGTTTCCAGAAGGCTTTGGGATACATGAACATTTTATAATAGAAGCCAGCGGGCAAGAACCTCGACAGGTGCGTGTTGATTGCGCCCACGTCGAATTCAAGGCTAGGCCAGTGGTTTTGCGACTGCGCCGACAGGCCGGCGAACAGCTCGGTTGTAGTGACCCGCTGGTTGGGCTCAAACCGGTTGCCATTACCCAGACCAACCAAAGCGTTGGGTTCTTCGGCACCCGAGGCCACAAGCCCGCGCGGGCGGTGGTATTTGAAGGAACGGCCCACCATCATCTGGTCATTGGCCAGCAGAGCCGAGGCCAAGGTGTCGCCTTCATAACCGGTCATCCGGTTGCCGTTAAAGGTGAACTCGATAGGTTTGGAGCGGTCGATCAACCGGCCCTGATTGGCAAGACGGGTGCTCATGTTACGGACCTTTCGCGCAGATCTGCGGTCGGAATTTGAGTATTTTTTGCAAAAAGAAGGCTCATTTGAACTCTCTCCAGCTCCAGTCAGGGCGCTTGGCGCTGATCGCGTCGCGGATGTCCTGCGGCGGCTCATATGTCTGCGCCGAATAGGTGCCAAACACTTCTAGAGTCATGGTACAACGGGCAGCATGGAACCACTTGCCGCAACCATTGATGTGACGCCAGCGTTCAAAATGCACCCCCTTGGGGTTTTCGCGCATGAACAGATAATCGTGGAAATCATCATCAGATGAACCTGGACCAAAGCGTTTCAGATGGGCTTCGCCACCGGCGTGCAGTTCAGTTTCTTCGGCTTTGACACCGCAATAGGGGCATTCAAGGATCAGCATTTTGCATCTCCGTCTGTGTGCTTTCTAAGCTCCTTCAAAAAATCGGCACGTGACATGCGGACCTCGTCGGAACCATCATTGAAGGTGACGTAGACTGCCACCTCGTCGACCTTGGGGAAATATTCAAATCCAAGGGAATTCGTTTCAAAACGCGAGGCCTCGCCTTTGTCCCAGCCTTTCGACAAGGGCTTGACGATTTGGTTAAAGCGCGTGCGATCCGAGATCAGAAGTTCAATATGCTCATCGGTCAGAGCTATGACCACTGGGTTTGCCATCAGTGAGCCACCCCGGCTGCGACGCTCTCGTCGATGAACTGGCCTTCTTTGAAGCGGTCGATGGTAAAGGATTCGGTCAGCGAGGAATGACCCGTTGCCATCAGCTCGGCCATGCCCCAGCCGGAACCGGGGATCGATTTGAAGCCACCGGTGCCCCAACCGCAGTTGACAAAGACATTGCCCACCGGGGTTTTGGAGATAATCGGAGAACGGTCGCCGGTGACATCCACAATGCCACCCCACTGGCGCAGCATTTTCAAACGACTGACCATCGGGAAGGTTTCATTCAGGGCGCGGACAGTTTCTTCGATATGGTGGAACGAGCCACGCTGGGTGTAGTTGTTGAACCCGTCAGTACCGCCGCCGATGACCATTTCGCCCTTGTCGGATTGCGACATGTAGCCGTGCACGGTGTTGGCCATCACAACCACATCCATGCAGGGTTTGATCGGCTCGGACACTAGGGCCTGCAAGGCGACGCTTTCCATGGGCAGGCGGAAGCCAGCCATTTCAGAGAGTACTGATGCGTTGCCAGCCACCAGCATACCCAGCTTGTCGCAATCAATTGGGCCCTTGGAGGTGTCGACACCAGCCACGCGACCGTTTTCAACCCGCACCCCGGTGACTTCGCATTGCTGGATAATGTCCATGCCCATGTTCGAACAGGCGCGGGCATAGCCCCAGGCCACCGCGTCGTGACGGGCGGTGCCGCCGCGTTCCTGCCATAGGGCACCAAGAACCGGATAGCGTGGGCCATCCAGATTGATGATTGGCACAATTTCTTTAACCCGCTGCGGCGAAACAAACTCGGTTTCAACGCCCTGCAATGCATTGGCGTGGGCGGTGCGCTGGTAGCCGCGGATTTCGTGCTGGGTTTGCGCCAGCATCAAGACTCCACGCGGGCTGAACATGACGTTATAGTTCAGGTCCTGGCTCATATCTTCGTACAGGCTGCGCGCCTTTTCATAGATCGCGGCTGAGGGGTCCTGCAGATAGTTGGAGCGGATGATGGTGGTGTTTCGACCGGTGTTACCACCGCCCAGCCAACCTTTTTCGATCACCGCGACATTGGTTATGCCAAAATTTTTGCCCAGATAATAAGCAGTGGCCAGACCGTGCCCGCCAGCGCCGACAATAATAACATCATAATGGCGTTTCGGCGCGGGCGAACGCCAGGCGCGCTCCCATCCGGAGTGATAGCGCAGAGCCTCCCGCGCGACAGCAAATACCGAGTAGCGTTTCATGGCGAATCCATTTGGTTCGAGATAAATACGGGTATGCCCCAGCCCCCCTTACAAACCGCGCCGTTAATCGTCGCAATTACGCAGGATTGCGACATCACTGTGACGTGACACCACGCCCCAGACAAGCAGTTTGCTCTTTTTCCCGCCGCGTCGGCGCGATAGATGCATAGGCAAAATACGGAGAGATCATGACCTTCTGGATTGTCACCTCATTCATGGCGCTGGCCATTGTCCTGCTGCTATCACTAACGCTGTTGCGCGCCCGTAAGCTTGGAGAGCCTGCAGCTGCCTCAGATCTTAAGGTTTATCGTCAGCAGCTTCGCGATGTGGAAAAAGACCTGACTAAAGGGGTTATCAATCAGGGCGATGCTGAACGCATCCGCACTGAAATCTCGCGCCGCATCTTAGCTGCAGATGCGCAAATGCAGCAGAGTGCTGCCAGGCAAGAACAACCACGCAACTGGACGCTGGTAGCCGCCATTGTGACGGGTGTGGTGCTCATTGGCGGATCGCTCGGACTATATTCTCAACTTGGTGCACTCGGATATGGGGATTTGCCGCTGCAATACCGTATCACGCAAGCGCAGGATCGATCGACAAACCGCCCCTCACAAAGCGAGGCGGAGGCCGAGATACCAGCATCGCCGTCAGTGGAAGTTGAAGAAGGCTATTTAGAACTGGTTGAGCAACTGCGCCAGACCGCGTCTGAGCGAACCGATGACGCGCAGGGGCAGATGTTGTTGACACAGCACGAGGCCAACCTTGGCAACTTTGTCGCGGCTTATCAGGCCAAGCAAAACTACATTCGTATTATGTCCGGTGATGTAGAAGCCCGCGACTATGCCGAATCTGCTGAGTTGATGATTATGGCTGCAGGCGGGTACATCTCCCCTGAAGCAGAAACTGAATTGCGGAATGCGCTGTCGCTGGACCGCGGCCATGGCCCTGCACGCTACTATTGGGGCGTGATGTTGGGGCAAATTGGCCGTCCTGACATGGCTTATCAAATCTGGGCGGAGACTCTGCAGGCTGGACCAGCCGACGCCCCCTGGATCCAAGGCATCCAAGATCAAATCGCAATGATGGCCTATCGTGCGGGCGTCGAGTACACGCCAATCACCCCAAATTCCGAAAGTGGTGCTCCGCTGGCAGGGCCGACTGGCGAAGACGTCGCCGACGCTCAACAAATGAGCAAAGAAGAGCGTCAAGAAATGATCCGCGGTATGGTCACACGCCTGTCCGAGCGGCTGGCGAGTGAAGGTGGAAACCCGCAAGAATGGGCCCGCTTGATCGGCGCGCTAGGCGTATTGGGTGAGGCTGACCGAGCCAAAGCCATTTATGCCGAAGCTCTGCAAACATTTGCCAGTGATGAGGCTGCACTGACATTGATCACTGGCGCGGCCCAGCAGGCCGGGATCGAACAATGATCCACGACGATTTTGAACAGTTTGCAACCGCCTTGCCCGATTTCACTGCGCTCATTGGTCTGGATCTGGGTGACAAGACCGTTGGCGTTGCAGTCTCAGATCCGATGGGAACAGTGGCAACACCACTGGAGACCGTACGGCGCAAAAAGTTCACCGTTGATGCTGCCCGGTTACTGGAGATCATCGAAGGTCGAAGTATTGGCGGGATTGTGCTGGGACTGCCACGCAACATGGACGGCTCCGAAGGGCCGCGCTGCCAAAAGACCCGTGCATTCGCCCGCAACCTCAGCCGCTTGACAGAACTTCCAATTGGGTTCTGGGACGAACGGCTGAGCACTGTGGCTGCGGAAAGGGTGCTTTTGGAGGCGGATACATCTCGAAAACGTCGCGCTGAGGTGATTGATCACGTGGCTGCCTCGTATATTCTTCAAGGAGCGTTGGATCGTATGGCGCATTTGAAGAACGGATAATGCCATGAGTGATGAGGTCTGGAAGCGCGACGAGGTCGAGTCTCCCTGTACGCAAATCTGCGTTGTGAACCCCGTCACACGCTTGTGCACCGGCTGTGCACGCTCAATTGACGAAATTACGCGCTGGTCGCAGATGCCCCCAAGCGAGCGCAGCACCATTCTGGCAGAGTTGCCAAATCGTAGCGCCACCCCCAAAACACGCCGTGGCGGGCGCGCAGCCCGACTAAAGACCTGAACTAGTTACCCAACCAATCGAACATGCATCTGCCTTAAAAACTGGGTCTCGGCATCCAGGAAATGTGACGCAACGCTCTGAGCCATCCGCTGCCAGGCCTTGTCGCCCAATCTTGCCACCTTTTCTGCCAATGGCGCGTGATCTTTGACCAGTTTAAAATGTGCCTACAACGCGGACAGCCCCTCGATCTCTGGAACTGTTGTGCGTTCGTATTCGTTGCCGCTGACCTAGTCTGAAAATTCTAACTTCAGCTGAGGACCATGATCAGGTTTTTCACTGAGATCGCCAAAAACCTCATTAAAACAGGTTTATATGCAACGCACATAGGCAACCCGAGGAGATGCCAAGACAGTAATATCTTATGGTGAAACAAGAGACTTAGCGCTGTCTAGTAGCCTAAGGCTTTGCGCAGCATATTGAGAGCCACTGCGACTAAAAACACCGCAAAAACCCGTTTCAGTGGTTTCGGGTCCATCGCATGGGCCAGTTTCACCCCCCAGGGTGCGGTCACCAGTGTCATCGCGATAACCACACCAAAGGCCACCAGATTAACCGCCCCAATTGTCAGAGGCGGGCGTGTCGCAGGATCAATCGGCAGTAATAGAAAACCAATCACCGATGGCACGGCAATGATCACGCCAAACCCTGCTGCCGTTGCGACGGCCCGGTGAATGGGTGTGTTGTACAGGCTCATCAACGGCACGCCAAAGCTGCCGCCGCCGATCCCCATTAGCACCGACAAGAAGCCAACCATCGGAGACAGGATGAAACGACGAGCCCCCTTCGGCATCGCGTCCCCCAACCGCCAGTCACTGCGGCCAAGCCCAAGATACAGCCCGATGATTAGCGCCAGTATCCCAAACAAGCCCTGCAAGGTTGTTGATCGCAAAACGGACGCGGCAAGCACCCCTGCAATTGCACCAACAACAATACCTGGGCCCCAGCCACGAAGGATTTGCCAATCCACCGCACCTTTTTTATGATGGCTTAGCACGGATCTCAGCGAGGTGACGATGATGGTTGCCAAGGACGTTGCCAGACACAGTTGCATCAGTTGATCGCCACCATAGCCCAGCGTTTGGAAAGCGTAGAAAAAGGCCGGCACCAGGACAATACCGCCACCAACCCCCAGCAAGCCAGCTAATACTCCGGCCACTGCGCCGATCACCGCCAATAGTACCAACATTTGGGCAATGAGCGCTGCGTCGGGCATCAGGTCTCTCCTATGACACTTAGTCTGGCAGACAAAACTGCGCCTTGTGACAAGAGTCCAGTTGCAAAAAGTGTTTTATGGAAACTCACGCCAGAACCGAGGTAAGGGCATGTTCGACAAGTTCGGGGCCTGCGCTATCTCGATGGGCACCTTCAGACAGGGTTCGACGCCACTGACGCGCACCTGGACGGCCAGCAAACAGCCCCAGCATATGTCGGGTCACCTGATGCAAACGTCCGCCTCCATTCAAGTGTGCCTCAATATAGGGCAACATTTGACGCGCAACGTCGAAAGGATCGCTGGCTTCGCCTTGCCCGAAAATTTCAGGATCTGCGGTGCTCAGAACATCGCCCGGTTGATGATAAGCGGAGCGACCGATCATGACCCCGTCAAGGCCACTGTCCAATTGTGCCTTGGCCTCGTCCAAAGACGAAATCCCGCCGTTTATCGAAATATGCAGATCCGGGAATGCTGCCTTCATCTGATGAACCAACTCATAGTCCAGAGGCGGAACATCCCGGTTTTCCTTGGGGCTTAACCCCTGCAGCCAGGCCTTGCGGGCATGGATTGTCACCCGGCGGCAGCCAGCTGCCTGAATTTTGTCCAGAAAATCAGGCAATATCTCTCGTGGTTCTTGCTCATCCACACCAATGCGGCACTTCACCGTCACTTCGACATCTGCAGCGTCACGCATCGCCGCGACACAATCCGCAACCAATTTAGGGCTCTGCATCAACACCGCACCAAAGGCCCCTGATTGCACCCTGTCTGAAGGGCAACCGCAGTTTAGGTTTATCTCACCATAGCCCGTATCAGCCCCCAATTTCGTAGCCTTGGCCAATTCATCCGGATCCGACCCGCCAAGTTGCAACGCCACTGGATGTTCCTGAGGACTGTGGGCAAGGAGATGCAACGCCCCTCCCCGGACCAGAGCCGGTGCTGTCACCATTTCAGTGTATAACAAAGTCTCATGGCTCAGCAGTCGGTGCATAAAACGACAATGCCGGTCCGTCCAGTCCATCATGGGAGCTACGGATAGGCGTGCGGCCTTTGTTATTAAGGGCTTATCTGTCATTTAGGCACTCTCCGCTGACCGAAACAATGGTTTGTTTGGAGCTTATTTTGCTAGGTTTTACGACGTTTTGTGTTTTTGGCATACTTTTTGGCATACCCACTTGGAGCTTGGCATACCGGAACCCTATATCCGCAGTATGCCAATAACAAAGCACGGGAAATAATGGGCACAATCGTAGAGCGCAAGAGCAAATCCGGAACCAAACATCGGGCACAGGTTATCAAGAAGAAGGAAGGTGAAGTCGTCTTCTCCAAGTCAGCTACTTTTTCAAGAAAAACCGCTGCCAACGCATGGATCAAGAAAGTCGAAAAAGACTTTGACGCTGGAAAACTAACCAATCGCCAAATCCAAACCACTGTAAGTGAACTGATCGACAAAGTTATCGACACTCAGCGAAAACAGATGGGGAAGACCAAGTCGCAAGTTCTGAAGACTATCAAGCTCTTTGACGTCGCGGACTTTGAAGTAGCATCACTTCGGCCAGCAGATCTTGTTGAATTTGCCAATCAAGTTGCCGAAGGAGAACACGGACCCGCTGGGCGTTCGCCATCCACCACTGCCAACTACATGAGTCATTTGTCCGGATGCCTCAATCTAGCCAGGCCGGCATTCGCCATTCCTTTTGACAGACGGGTCGTCGAAGAAGCTCGTGAAACGACCAGCACTCTGGGCATTACTGGGAAATCGAAAAAACGTACAAGGCGTCCCATTCCTGAAGAACTGGATGCGTTAATGGATTTCTTTGTTAGGCGTGAATCACGAGACACTCGGGCTATCCCGATGAGCAAAATTGTTCCGTTCGCCATCTTTTCTGCAAGGCGACAAGACGAAATCACTCGAATTCTGTGGGATGACTACTCCCAAGAACATGCAACCATTCTGGTTAGGAACATGAAGGATCCTGGTGAAAAAGAGGGAAACGATGTCGTTTGCGAGCTGCCCCCAGAAGCCATTCGAATTATTGAGAGCATGCCGCGTTTAACCGACCAGATCTTTCCATTTCACAAAGATGTCGTTGGTCGGCAATTTACGGGAACATGCAGGTTCTTGGGTATTCGGAATCTCCGCTTCCACGATTTGCGCCACGAAGCTGCATCATGGTTGGTCGAAACTGGCCGCACTTTGCCGCAAGCAATGTCTGTAACTGGACATAAAATCTGGTCCAGCTTGCAACGATACTCACATCTTAAAAAGGTTGGAAACCGTTATGAAAATTGGGCTTGGATGGAAGTAATCACTTAGTCGAAACCACTACAAATAAGCGTTGTCGACATTCGTCCCAAAGCGTTACAGTTTGTCTGCAGCGCTTTGGGAAGTGGAAAAAGCTCAGTTTGAAATCCGTGAATTGAACAACAGCCCTTCCTCAAAGCCCTCTTCGATGGAATTGATGGCGGGAACCTGCCGAAAAACAATCGGCAGGTTTCACAAAGATATTTTCACTGATTTTTCGTGGTACTTTACATGTCTACAACCCAAACGCGGTCCTTGAGCCACTTCAGACGTGTCAGCTTTCTGTCTTTCAAAAAACGACCTAACTCCCTATCGTCACCACCGTTAATTGCATGCGCTATGACAACAATGGCTGCTTTACGATTGTAAGTATCGAATTTGTGGGTTTCGCCAAGGTCAAAACTGTCTCTTCTATGTGAAAATACCAACAAATCTCTGGCAACAAACGACGAACTGGAGCTCTGTCGGGCTATATCCATCAACTTGTCAAATGCCGCCCATAAATCACCGCGGCAAGGTCGCCCCATATAATCAACTTTCATTTTATTTCCTCTTTCTGCTCTTTTATTTGGAGTCTTGGTTATTGGTTTTCAGCCTGAAAAAATATCAATCTGGTTCGGCCTCGATTCGGTGCAACCGATTAACGTTTCCCGTTTTCCGCACCCAATGTGGCTAGATGAACTTTTCTGTTTTCCTGGCTTAGTTCATTAAGCGGCCCTTCTACGGGCTTCAGTCCGGGCCTTTTTCACTTGGCCATCAAGAAAATCGGCCAAGTCATTAACATGCACCATTCGCCCTGACTTTTGAGAAGATCCAAGTCGTGTAACTATTAGAGGTATTTCACCACTATCCGTTTTAGCTTTCAGTAGGTTCAAACTGAGTTCAGGAAAGAAGTCCTGACGAACGGATTCAAGAGGAACCATGACCCGCGCGTCATACCTTCCCATCAGAATAAATATAGTCTGCATGTGAGTGCCTTTTACGTTTATTTTCCAAACCTTAGATACTCACCCGAGTAACTTCAGCCTCTGCTCACCATCAGTTTCTACGTAATAATGAGAACCAAACAACCCGCTGAATCAGAGGTCAAACACGGATCTCCTAGGAGTTGACGAGCCAGGAGAAGCGATAGCCATTACCCCCTCAAAACGGCCTAGAACGTGCCTGAGAGCAACGAATTCAAAAAACGGGTACATAAAGGTGTTTGGCAGTGAGGGTATACTCAGTTTGCGTTTAAATGCGATATGAGCCCCCAAAAAAAATTTCGAAAAATGTAGAATGGTGCACCCTTTCACGTAATAGGTGCAGATTTCATACTGGTTCGAACTGATTTTCACGCGAATCACCAAACAATCTTCCTGATGTTCAGCTATAATTGACGGAAACCGGACGCTAAGCATGGCTAGTAGACTCGTTCAGAACTCCGAGTCTGCAGCAAATGAACAAATGTTGTCAGCGGACACCTAATGGATAAATGTGATTACTTACTGACAGAAACCTTGCCGCCATTTAAAATGACAACAGGCAACAAGGATCTGGAAAACACATTTTTTAGAACACTTGAACGATTTTGGGTAATATCGGTTTCTTTTTACAAATATTGGCTTCACCTTACTCGATAAATGGTTAGCCTTCAGATTCGAAATATAATATATTCAGAATTCTCAAAATATTAGAACTTGCTATTACCGTGTAACTCTTAAACTCTGGACGTCGGATCGCGGCAAGTATGTCAGGTGCCAATGGGATTAAAAACTTCTTAAGGTCAAACGGTTCACCTGTATTCTTCTCCCAAGCCGCCCACGCAGCTTTGTTCGCTTGATAAAAGCTACGCTTGCCCTCAACGGCGAACACCTCATGGAGGTTCTCCTCATCAAAATTTTGCACCAACCCAAACGCCATTAGCCTGCCAGAGGGCGAAGGAGAGGCTGAACTGCTTCCGCAAAAGATATTTGTTGTGCCTGACGATACTGGTTCATGTTTTCCAACCTCCGGCAACGGATCCAGGCCCTCAACATTTTCAGGCTCGCCCTCAGGATCCCTGCGGCGCTTTTCAACCAGCACAACATGCTCTTCCCCAGTTTCTTTGCATGGCATTATTTTTGCTCGACGGTTCTCCGTTTTTAGCTGAGCCAAACAAGCTTTCAGTGACTTTTCAGTCCGCGTTAGGCGAACACCTTTGGTTGCTTCGTAGTAAGCCTTGAACACCTCTTCATGCCCAGCCTGGGCAATGGATACAGCTGCTTCACCTGGCTTAGTGCCATATTTGACAAAACGCATCGCATCAGCAGGTTTAACCTGCTTTAACAGGATACCCGCATTGCCTCCAACCCAAGGCATACTAGACGCCAGGGTCGCTAGTACCTGCAGGCGGTTTGCATCGTATTTTCCAACTTCAAGGAAAACGTGAAAATGAGGATAGAATGACCCATCATCTTCATTGTACGTCATCTCTAACTGGCAGTACAAAAATTCGCCCAGGCCTGATTCAGACAGTCTTTTCTTGACTGTGTTGTAGCGTTCAAAAGCTAATTTGATACATTCTCTAAGGTTTTCTACAGAGACACGGGAGGTCAAGGGCGGAAAAGTGAATGTTGCTAGCTGTGATGAATGCTCCATCCCATATTCTAAATAGTAGAGAATATTCGCAGCTGTTTGATTACAATCGACTATAGCAGTCGATGGAAGATGTTTGTTATGCGCTGGAGCATCATACACAATTCCCAAGTACTCCCCTTCAGGAAGACCCAGCAAGAACTGAGCCGATTTCTTGGTGACGCTTCTCTTTAGTGAAATGCCTACACGTTCACCCATGTCCATGACGATTTGAGTTTTCTCACGATGCTTTAGTGAACCTGCGCAGAATTTAAACCCACCTTTGTACTCAGCCTCAAGACCGACTTTTCCGAGATTTACTCCGCCTTCAATGATCTCAGGACCACTGATCGAGATCGCTTCTTTATCTGAACTGGGTGATGACTTACGGACAGTCCTTCCCTGTTCGCAGGAATCACCCACGTAAATTTGGCTCATGACCAACTTCCTCGATTGTTTTATCGAGGCCTGGTCCATGAAGCCCAAAACAAGGCTCAATCAATTTGGAGCGGATACCTCGATCAGATTATTGACTGCGAGGTTCTTTGGAACTTTTTGAATACTAATCTTTCGCCTCGCTCTCACTTCATATTGCGAGCAAGATTTCGCAAAGATTTAAAATCTTCGGGGTTTGAAATTGGCGTCTACAAAATTCGGAAATATAGGCCACAAGGGAAGTTGAGCTGAAAACTATTTCTGACGTCGTCCCCCCATTACTCCCTCCTTAAGTACACCGTTTCCTTCAGTGTGTACGAATTTTCCACAGCTGACCTTTTTACACTCTCAATCTCTTTTCCCCGTCCAATTTCCAGCTTTGTGCTCGCAGTCGAGCCCAATCCTGATGAGATGGCGAATTGCTTTCGACTTGCCGTATATTTTCCGTTCATGAAGGTAAGAAGTTACATCTGCCAGCTCTTCTTCAGTAATTAGCAGTTGCAATCTGGTAGGCGGTTTATCACTCAGCTTCTTCAAGAGTTTTCTCCAGTATCAAGTAATCATCATACACATAATGCGTTTAGTACCTTGACTTCAAGAGCAGCGCATTATACACATAGTGCATACAATGATCTCATATCTAGGATAGCTGCCATGATCAAATTTGCTCAATCTCGGTTTCATCAACTTCATGAGGTTTGCGTTGTTGTTTACGTTTGTTCAGCTGCAGTCGAGTTCGCGCAAAAGGCATTTCTAATCTGAGATGCCCGCTTCACTTCTACGAAACAGTGGAACGGCCCACGGCGTCCGTTTTATTAGTTGGAAACCAATGTCACCAGAGGACATCTCTGAAATTACAAAAAGTGAATTTATACGGCAACTTGGCTTCACCATTTAACCTGGTTGTGGAGTAAGTAATCTTCTTTGTTGACGGAGAAAGTGAAAAACTAAGGATTACATGAACCATGATGAACTCACGCACCCATATCGCGCCTGAAAGCATATCTACCTAAGCAGATATGACCCCAAATTTCTGGGGAGGGCGCAGAGGCTGTGGTCGGGTCTAAATCCCTTTTTCGTCGGCAGCAGATTACTGTGACGGACCAGAGTTCGAGTCTCTGCCCTCCTACCATATACTTCTCTGGAGGGAACTTGAATGTCAGTTCAAGAAGACGCGAAACCAAACGCAGACACGTCAGATAATAATAAAGACCCACGTTGGGTTGAATTGATCGAGCTGTGGTCGGAGAGCGATCCGTTCGATGAAATCCGCTTAAGTGACATTTTCGATCAAGTAGAATACCACGATCTGGAATGGATCAGGTCGGCAATTCTGGATACATGTGACTTGGAAACTTTGGCACAAGCTTTTCGATCCAAAACAGATCTGGACCCTTGGGTACAGTTCGAGAAATCTCACTTAGCCGGTGATAATGAACAAATGGCGTCCAACCTCGGATTTGTTATCGCTGCAACGGGTAGCCCGCTATCTTGGCGCCGAACCTGGCGGCAATTGATCCGGAAGACACCATTGTCGTTTCTAAAGAAGATCCTTGCAGAACGTGAGGCCGCCTTGCTCGGGAAAACAGTCATCACGGATGATCCGACTGTATCAGATCTGAAGTTTGAGTTCTATCTGAAGAAATCTGAAGATGAACTCGAGCGCACTGTAAAAAAGGAACTAAACACTCGCATCAAACGCATCTTCAAGCCTTTGGAAGTCGCTAAGCTCCATGGCATTAGTCAGATTGAGGAACTTGAGGAACTTAAGAACACCTTTCCAAATGCGAAACTTGCGATCATGGGGTTCGCATCACAGCTGCTTCGTCGCTGGAACTTTGGCCAGGACTCGGTTCAACTTCGACCAACAATCTTGGTTGGGCCACCGGGCATTGGTAAATCCCAATTGCTCCAGCATATTGGCCAAGTTCTCGGTGTTCACATGTCAACTCTCAACGTTGCCGGTATGCGAGATTCGAATGTTTTTGGAGTGTCGGCGGGTTGGTCAAGCGCAACGCCAAGTTGCGTCACAGCAGCAATTGCAGATGGGCAAATGATCAACCCTCTGATGGTGATTGATGAAATCGACAAGGCAGACAGATCCCAAAACGGTGACCTTCACAGCGCTCTTCTTCCCTTGCTCGAGCCATCTGAAAACTCGCACTGGTATGAGAAATTCCTAGCTAGTGAAGTGAATGCAAGTCGTGTTTCATGGATTTTCACGGCCAATACTCTGGATAGCATCCCTACCCCTCTATTATCACGGTGCACCGTGTATTCCATTGAAGCCCCAGAGCAACATCAAGTCAGGACACTTATTACGTCAATTATCAACGATTATGCCAACAAACTGGGCGTAGACCGACGCTTTCTTGATCTAACCTCAGGCGATATTGACTATCTGGAAAGCACTTTCCCTCGACACAGATCGATCCGGATCCTGTCTGAACTGGTCAAGCAACTAATCGATGAGCGTCATAATGAGATGGGACATGCCTAGCCGGGAACAATAGAATACTGGAATTGGGTGAAGTTGATCAAATCAAACGAAGATAGGCAAAACTGCCACCCTTTTCCCCACAACTCCAACGACAGCTTTGGGGGATTTTGGACCATACTTGAGTAATGGTTTGTACTCACTATGGAAAAACGATCTCCTCATTGTCGCCGAATACAATTTTCAAATATTTGAGCTCTTCATCACATGAAACAAGCCGAACGAAGGCAAGATTTGATTTGGTTCGGGAGCAAGCGACATAAAGAAGCTTTCGAGATTGCACTTCGCGTTTAGATTGAGGTTTTTGACCTGTGAAACAGCTTAAGAAATCGTATTCTGAAACCCATCCGTATTCATCACAAACAACTAATACATCATCAATTCCTGTCCCTTTCGTTTTGTGCATCGTAGCGAAAATGCCGTCCGTCTCTTCATACTCATAAAACGACAGAACCTCCGAAAGTTTCAAATCCGAGGAAAACAGGCGTGTCAGGAAAATGTACTTTTTCAGCTTTCGCTTCAAAGTGTCAAAACTTTCCTCCACAATGGTTTCGTCAATATGATCCTTGGCTTCAGTGTTTAGCTTCCTAAGCATGCGAGTCTTGGTATTTGCGCCATCATTGTAAAGCTGCCGAAATGCTTGGATACAATCGTCGGCTTCAAAGTCTTTCAAAAAATTCGTCGGTCTTGATCAGAAACGACCCATGACTGTCGGACTTTGAAATGAAACCTCGTCCAATAGCGAACTCAATGGTTTCATATGCCGTTGCCCTTAGGTCCCTCAGCCGCAATAAATCACGCGAAACATCAGATTTATCTGCTGTTGTCTTAATATTTGTACCCGAGCGGTTAATAATCCCAATCAGTCGGTTGTATGCTCGCCTATCACCCGGCAAAGCTTCATGAAGATCAATAATTTCAAAGAGCTGTTCAAATTGAAGCCTCTTTAACGTCCTCTTTATTTCCTCTCTCGGGCTTTGGTAATTCGCATCGAAGACTTCCCACAAAGTGCCAAAACCAACATCCGAAGCGATTGATTTATTGGTTAGCTTGAGTTGGGTAAAAGTCGGATGTTTCTGAACAACCGTGTCAACTAGCCTATCACGTAACTCAGCGCATTCGGCCTTATGTCGACTGTTTGTTTCTGTCTTGCTTTCCCCCTCCATCGGTACTTTTTCGGGAGCCATCGCAAAATACAACTTAGCGCTGCCTTCCCTACTGGAAAGCGCTTCAAAACTTTTATCATCTAAAAACTTCAATGCGACTTTTTGTTTCAAGCCATCGCAACGAAAGGAGTTTGCGACCTCAATGACTTGAGGAGAACAGCGGAAATTATCCTGTTTTTGAACAAGGACAAAGTCTTTGTTGGCTATGTAACATTCAACATCGCCGATACCATCGCTATAGATCGCCTGTTCGGAGTCTCCAAATAGACCCAGAGTTAAGTCGTTACCTGAGCTTGCTTGTACCAAAGATTTTACAACGTCACGGTGCGTATCCTGATACTCATCGATAAAGATACAGTCAAATTTGTCAGATAAAATCTTCCTCAAGTTTGCATGACGCTGGATCAGCAAGCTTGCGATTTCGATCAAACCATCATGCCCAAATGAAGGATCTTTAAAACTGTTGAAGGCTGTTTCATTGTATTTAATGGAATTGGCTTCGACTAATTGGAGCACTTCCTTGATCTTGCTGTTTACCTGGTCGACCAATTGGTTATGAGGCGCAATGTATACATCCGGGGCTTTATCATAAACTCGCGTCCCGACGACTTTTTCAGTCTTCAGCTCCTGAACAGTTTGACGTCGGCTTTCCAACTTCTCATGTGCTTTCTTGAAGCGCTCATGTTCGCTTTTGGCCTTATCCTTGGGTGTATCGCCTTCCTCACTTTCTCCCAACCTCTCAAAATGAGGTAAAGTGAAAAGCTCGGGAAGTGCCGCCTTAATGTTAGCCTTATATGGGCGAATTAACGCTCCTAAGAAGGCGTGAATCGTCGACACCTCAGCGTTCCCAGAAATTCGTTCAGATATCTCATCTGCTGCTTTGTTGGTATGGGTGATACAAACCACCCGCTTGGGCGATGAACCGTCTGTTAACTTCTGAACTACTTGCTTTAGGGTTTCTGTCTTGCCACTTCCCGCACCGCCTTGAAGAACAAAATTTTCGAAGCGCTCAATATGAGCAAGAATTTCCTCGAGCGGTTCTAGTCTTGGTGAAGCCATTTTAAGCCCTCCGAAATATATGAAGGTACGCACCACGAATGATCATTAGCTAACGCTTCAAACAAGATAGAAGATGCAAAGTCAGATTTCTTATCAATCACTTCGTTCGTCAACTTGTAGAAGTCGACAGTTTCCGAAGTGTCCAATTTGGATCTATTTTTTAATCCCTGGACACTCTCCTTTCTTAAGGCGATCTCAGATAGGTTTAAGGCAATAAATGCGTCCTCAAAGCTTCTGGCATGATAATCCCCTTCCTTAGATTGATAGGCAACGCGAACATTCTTGAACGTGTCTCGAACATTAAGTTTGTGCGATTTTAACCGCTCTATCCATGTCGAAAATTTGGCTTCTTCCAGTGGATCAGGAGCATCGAAAAAGAATGTCAGCGACGCGTTCGATGTCCTGGTTCCGTTTTCAACCTTGGAAGCTTCCCACTTTTTGTTCTCATTCTTAACGGTCGTATCAATATCAGTGATTATTAGGCTCTTTATTCCCAAAAAATCCAAAAACGGCGCGAAGGCCTTAGCGTTGGCTCCAACTTCCAAGACGCTAATATTCTGTGAGGAAAGAGGCATTTCTCCAGCTAAACCTCTGTCATGTTTACTCATGAAAAGAGGCAACAACATTCGTTCTGTTGTGCCCTCAATGAAAATAGCCTTGTCTGCGAAAAACAATTCAGATGATTGGATGCTTAAATACTGCGATAAGAATTTGAACAGCAATGGCCCTTCAGTTTCACCATGAAGGTCTGCAAACTTCTCGCTAAGCTCGGTATGGAAATTCTTGATTTCCACATTTTTTTGATTGGTTACTTTCGATAGATACCTAATATCTTCAAAAGCCGACTTTGAAACAATGTGCGAAGAGTGTGTAGTAAGGACTGCTTGTAGTCGCGGAAGTTTATCAATTAACTCTTTGATTCGACTTGCAAAAACGTATTGCATTTGAGGGTGCGTGTGAGCTTCAGGCTCTTCAATGATTAGAATATTTAGTGTCGCTTGACGCGCTTCAAACTCTTCCCTGACCATTTCAATTTTAAGAAGAAGGTACAAGATATTGAGGTAGCCGAGGCCATTATGATTTTCCGGCAGCGTGTTCTCATCATCACCATAAACAATTTTGGACGAGTTCTCGATCAGCGTCTGCGATTGCAAGTTAGACATTACCTTGAGCTGGCTCAAATTAAGGAACTTGCCTGCATTTTGTAGAAATTCACCAAATATCGCTGAATATTCATCATCCAGGCTGACGTCAGTCTTTCTCAGCAGTTCTTCGATTTCGTTTAATGTTTCTTCCTTATCCGTTTCGGTCAAATTCGAATTGTCACTTGTGTTGTTTTTCTTTTTTAAGAATTGAGTAGATATAGATGCGAGAGGATTTGAGCCTTTACTACTTTCTTCTGAGCTGGCCACATTGCGCCGAGCATGGATGACCTGAAAGTGTAGTAACTTCCTGAGCTCCTCTGGCATTTTTTCTTGAAGCTGGTTGCGCTCCTTGAGGTAATAAGCTCCTGAAGATTCAGCATCATACCCATAGTCATCGAAGGCATAGATCTTTGTCTTCAGATACGATTTCAAAGAGTTTTCGAAGAATTTTTTTCGTTTCTGCCCGCTCTCGGGTTGATCACGCACCAATTTTTCTCGATCAATTTCACACTCCAAAAGAACATTTGTGTGTCGCCGCGTATCATCCAGATCCAACATGAAGTTGGAAAGAACACTAATGTCATCCTTCTCGTCGTACTTGATCTTTAGCAAGAGACGAATGCTCAACTCATCGACGTTTGTACCCGTTTCGATAGACAGTAAGGAATCTCGCACGCTGAGTGAAAAGTCATCGAAGTGAAAATCCGCTTTGGTCAAAAACTTTTCCAGTAAAACCGCAAAGGATGTTTTTCCTGTGTTGTTCTTGCCTACCAGTAAGGTCGTGCTTGTTCGTAAATCTAACGTGCTTTTTTTCAAGAGACGAAAATTCTCAATATGTACTTGTTCAATATGCATTTTGTCTACTTTCTGAAGGTTTCTCCAGATTAGCAGGAGTTCATCAACATGTGTACTCAATTCAAACGTGTGAAACCTGTCTTTAAACCTTAAGCCGACATTGGAGAACACTGCAGAAAATGACAGCTGTCCGCCCTGAGTGTAGCAATTGGCATGCCCGCTTTGAGCTGAGAGCTGCCGCTAACGCTATCTACCACGTAGCTTACGCCGCCCCAAACAGTTCCGGCGCCTCTCTCTTGGGTACACCCTTGTGATAGCCGGTCATATCCGGGGAATTCCTATCATTAGGGTCCATTTAAAACTGATAGAAACAATTATCAGATACCTTAAGAGTCAAACGATAAAAAGAAGAGCATCAATGGCAAAACTTGGGTACAAGCGCGTTTCATCGGAAGATCAATCCACTGACCGTCAGGAACTACCAAATGACATCTCCTCAAAAAACATGTATGAGGAAAAGGTATCGGCCGGTAGCAGGACTGAACGTGCGGAACTGGCAGATCTATTGCGCAGGATCGAACCTGGCGACGAGATCCATGTTTACAGTATTGATCGTTTGGCCAGGTCACTTACGGACTTGACCAGCATTGTTGATGAGATGGTGGACAAAGGAGCGGCAGTACATTTCCTGAAAGAAAACCTGACCTTCTCCAGCGATAAACAAGATTTCGTCGGCAAATTGATGATGCAAGTACTCGGCGCCATCGCTGAATTTGAGCGCAACCTAATCCGTCAACGCCAACGTGAAGGGATTAAGAAAGCCAAGAGCGCTGGGAAATACAAAGGTAAACCAAGGACAATCGACCGCGGCGCCGTCATCCAATTGTTGACAGCCGGGGTATCCCCAACCCAGATCGCGAAGTTGACCAAAATTGGGATCGCATCTGTCTATAGGATCCGCAAGGAACAGAACGGGATTTCTTCAAACAAGACGGTATAGAGTTGACGTGGGGCACCAATATCGAAATGCCGACGGAGTGTACCTAGGTCTTTGCGAGGATACGCCAAAACGCTCTGCCAGAACCCAGGCCGGTTCGTCTCTCATTTGGATTTCCGCCCGTATCTTTTGTGTTGTTGTCGCCAGGCTACGAAGATGGATCAACATCGAATGCGCTCCCGAATGCCCCTTAATACCGAGACTGACATGAAGAAGCAGAATGGCGAGGACCTTCATGATCATTCAGGATCGGACAAGTAGCATTCCATAATTTTTGAACAAATTTCATGATTAGAATAGCTTTTTTCCTAAAAAACCGTGATAGTTGTAAAAACATTCATAAATTACCTCATTTTCGGGAGCATCAAATTGCGCTACAAAGCATTATATTTTGCCATCCTAATGACCGCATCTTGCACTGAAGTCGCTCAAGCACCCATTATTTCTTCCGACAATACGCAGCTTCTGTTGGTTGAACCTGTTCAGCTTTGGAGGGATCGGCTGGGAAATTGCGTATCAACTGAAAGATGCTGGTCGGAATTAAGCCAAGAGCAAATTCGCGACGAGTTGTCCTTGTTTGAAGCTAAAACAGTCATCAACAAGGTAAATCAGGATGGGTCACTATCCTATCTAACAGGTAAAGCCAGCGCAGAAGCCGGTAAATACCGTGTTACCCAATACGCGATGGTCTACACAAATCAACCTTGTGGGAGCGACGATGAACCAGGGGGTGTCCGGAGAGTAGGTGCTGGGGTCAGAGTTACCGCAAATATCACTACAAACAAGAAAAATATCAACCTTGGGGCACTTATCCCACTAGCGGTCGCAGCAAACCGAAGTTGGGCGCGTGGGGAAATTCAGATAAATTCATGGGGGATAAGTTCATCCGACAACGCGGTGAGCACCTACCTAAATGTAGGAGGATTAGCGCTGAATGAAGCAGGAATTCAGAAGGCTATAGAATCAATGGCCGTTGCAAGAGTTTTACTGAACGACGACGACACGAAGATATCACCTTGGACGCTGGCTGTCCGGGAAATAGAGCCAGGATCATGTTTGGACTAATTTAGTATGGAGATTTCTTATGAAGGCCATTTCCTCTAGACGAACCTTTTTGTGCGGTTGCCTAAGCGCAGGCGGGCTTGTAATCGGAACACCTTCACCGGCAAAAGCAGAATTCGAGGAAGAAGGCTTCATTTGCGGAGCGCTTCCTATTGCAGATGATGACATCGAGCTAGCGAACGATCTTCCTGATGAATTCGAGGTACAACCAGGAGAAGCGAGCGAATTTAAAACAACTCCATTCGGTGTCGCCTCAGCCAAGAAACGATGGAGAAGAAAAGACGGATTGACCCCCAATACTGGACTGATCACCCTCGGTGTTTTCTTTTATAATGGCTCTGATAGTAGAAAATCCGACCTCAAACAGAAGGCCGAGGGATGGCTGGATGAGCGCCTTTCGAAGAAAATAGCGTTTCGCTTCGATGTAGACGAAAAAGATGCGCATATCCGCGTGAATTTCAGCTCGAAACACGGCAACAACTCTGCAATTGGTCGTGATGCCTTACATAGCAGTTTTGACGGTAAGCCAACTATGAACATTCAAAACATGCGCAGTGTTGCACATGAATTTGGCCACGCCTTGTGTTTACGACATGAACATCGACACGAAGAAAAACCCTTCACTTTCAACGAAGAGGCCGTCATCAAAGAACTTGCGGGCCCACCAAATAATTGGACCGAGTCAACTACTAGACGAAATATCCTCAGCCCTCTCGCAAATGCAAAATGCATTGGTGATCCGGCTTTCAACGAAGATTCGGTAATGATCTACCGAATTCCTGCTCGCTGGACGAACGAGGGGGAAAGCTTTTCTCCCAACAGAAAAATTTCCGACCGGGACCGTAATTGCATGTATTCTCTTTACAAGGCCTAGAACTATGACCCGATTAATTCTAGCCGCCCTAATTGTTTGGGCTTTTCCGCTTTCCTCCTCTGCGGACGTACCTAGATTGGAAACTAACCGAACCATAGTAGGCCTTTGGGCCCTGGACCCAGATAATGGCAACCGCCGGTTTTTAGGTAGTGGTGTTCTGTTTTCTGATCAAGGTTACGCTTTGACGGCCCGACATGTTGTAGAAGGGAAAGTGGTTAGCGAGAAACTCCAGGTTTCGCTAGAAACAAAAAACCCCCCTTATATTAATATCTTAGCAACAGAATGCGCCCAAAATCTAAGCGTTGATATCTGTTTGGTTCAAATTTCGCCAGACTACCTCACCGCTCAAAAGCTCAATTCATTTTTCAATGTGAATTGCTATAAACCTGATGACGACGGACAAGAAGTGCTGGGTGTGGGGTTTATCGGGGGACTATCCGGCCCAGTTATTGATGTGGATGGCAAGTCAGAGCATGGATTTATCATGCCCGCAAAAAACCTCTTTGCCTCATCCATGCAACTGGTTCCCGGCATGAGCGGAGGCCCCGTTTTTGATCGCTTTCAAAATGTAATTGGTGTTATCCATGGCTCTGACGCCGCGAGCCAAAGTCTTGGACTATTTACTCCAATGTTTAAGGCACGAAACCTAATCCAAAATACGGGCGTTGATTGTCCTGTAAATCGTCCAATTGTGGTCGACCCTGAAGAGGCAGGGCAACTGGTTCCAGTCGAGTATTTCCCGGCCCCACGGCTGCTGGATGTCCGCACGATCCAGTCACCTAAAGATTCGCCATTGTCACAATGGTATGATTCTACAGCCGTTGTTTCCATAGAACTGTTGTCGTATCGCAACGTAATTGAGCCAGGTCCAAAGGCGAGTGTCGCAGGTGAAACAATGGTGCTTGGGCTTGGTGAACGCGAAATCCATTTTTCAGAATTTCAGCGAGTCGACATCAGCTCGAACGGTGAGGGTTGGCTTGGAAGAACGGGGCCAGCATCGGCAGTCACAATCGATGATGGTAACGCTGCTGGACATACAACACAATTTAAACCTGTGGAGCCTTTTACATGGAAAGAGTTTGTAGAGGCGATAAAGCGAGAAGAGGAAGTGAGCGTTACCGTTACTACTGATGTTTCTTGGAGAGATGGAGAGGTTCCAAAACGCTCTAAAATTTCAACGACCTGTGATCCTACACTTGCGGAAGAATCTGTAGCGAGAAAAGCCGTTCGAAAATTTGAGCAAGAGTGGGGACGCCCAGTAGCTCGAATAATGATCCATTGTAGAGGAGAGTAGGAATGAAGTTATCTTTTTTGACTATTTGTTTTAGCGTTGCCCTTACCCCAAGTATTTCCATTGGACAAAGCTGTTTCTCGCAATGTGAAAATGCATTTAGTGATTATTCTGGTTCGGTGGCATGCAAGCTTGGTTGTAGTTTCTCCGAAAACGAAGGTGCCTCCAGTTTCTGGAACGACCCTCAAGTTCAAGGAAGAGCAAGTACTGGCGATGATGAGAACCCCTGTGGCGAGGATCAGGAATGCCCGTCTCCAGTGGGGGCCGCCGCGGCTAACGTGCTCTCTATGACGTTGTCCGAAAAGTGGGAAAATCCACTATTAGAATACAACAATGGAACCAAACCCTGCCAACTAGGGCAAGACGGAGTAACATGTCCAAGTATACAAGGGACAATCTCGGGGATTACAATATCTCCATGCGGATCAGCAGCAGAATGTGGCAACCCAGTGGGTTTAGAATCTCTCATTAATATCAGCCCACACTTTGGAGACGCGGATATGCAGCTACAATTAAGATTCCAAAACTGAGAAGTTCATCATAATGAACTATGATGCTAAAATGGGTGCCAGACTTTGGTGCCCATTACAGTTAGAGCATCTTCTCAAGAAGTTAGTCTAAATCAATGAAAAACGGTGCGTTCAACACTGTCCTTCCGATGGCAATGTTGGGGATATCATTCTTAGTATCAATTTGCGCAAAATGCACGTTTAATATAGTATCCTATTTGGCGGTTTTCCACCGCTACATTGAACTGGTATGCCAAAAGTATGCCAAAACTAAATACACAGAGGAAAACCTAAATAAATAAAGCTGTTTAAGATAGGTCAGTCCAGTCCATCATTGGAGCCACAGATAGGCGTGCAGCCTTTGTTATTAAGGACTTATCTGTCATTTAGGCACTCTCCGCTGACCGAAACAATGGTTTGTTTGGAGTTTATTTTGCTGGGTTTTACGACGTTTTGAATTTTGGCATACCCCGCGGCATGCCCTCATAGGCTTGACATGCTGCAACCCTATATCCGCTGTATCCCAAATAGAAAAGCACAGGAAACAATGGACACAATCATAGAGCACAAGAGACTGCCTTGAACCAAGTACCGGACTTAGTTTCTCAAAAGAAGCGCGGCAACTTGGTCTTATAGGTGTTGACCTCAGATATAGTATTGGGGTCAGACGCCAAGAATGAGGTGAGGTTTTCGGGCATTTCAAGGCGCTCTATGTCCTGCAGCACCAATGGACCTTTAGCCAAGCAAGCCAATTGGCACTTATGTGAAAGGTCTAACAAAGGTGTTTAGACACCGGAACACGAGCATGAAGAACAAAAAACGAAACACCAGGAAACAAGCCGGGCTGCTGGATCTGCCTCTGCCCCGCTTGCTGCAAGTTTCTACATCTGACTCATGCAAACCAATCGCTTGAAAGACTATCTGACAGGCTGACACGAGACATGTTTGCGATCTGGATTGCTTCTGCATCTCCCGCCCCGTCAGCATCATATTCAAGCCAAACAGATGACCTCGTGCCACCCAAACTCAACGTGCCGGCCGCTAGGGCTGTTTCCACGTCTGTCCCAAGTTCCTGCAACAAGGCAGTGACATCCAGCAAATCGCCCTGTTCGACGGAAAAATCGCGGATCAAATCGCCGACATCTGCGATTGTGTTGAAGACAAATACATCGGCCCCATCGCCGCCTCTGATGGTATCCACTCCGGCACCACCGGTTATTCTGTCTGCGCCTTCGCCGCCGTCAATTTGATCTCCACCACTCCCACCTGAGATGGTGTCATTTCCCTCATCACCGGCCACACGGTCGTTGCCACCACCTGCATTAAGTACATCGTCGCCCACACCACCATAGACACGGTCATTTCCATCCCCGGAACTGATAGTGTCTGCACCTGTTCGGCCGTAAATTCTGTCATTCCCTGTTCCCGCCTGGATCCAGTCCGCGCCTTCACCTGCTGAAATCAGGTTAGTTCCATCTCCGCCGTAGATACTGTCATCGCCAGCACCGCTGTCAATCCGGTCATCCCCTGCTCCGGCAAATATGGTATCATTGCCCTCACCACCATAGATTTTGTCATTGCCAGCCCCGGTCAGGATCCAATCATCACCATCCCGACCAAAAACCATATTGTTCCCGTCGCCAGCGTTGATGCTGTCGTTGCCGGTACCGCCATCAAGCCGGTCAGATCCAGCACCCGAAGTCAGCGTGTCGTCACCTTCGTCGCCATTCAGTCGGTTGGTGCCTTCGCCGCCAGAAATCAGATCATGCCCGGCACCACCGTCAACCCTGTCATGGCCCGTTCCGGTTGAAATTGTATCATCACCCGCCCCTGCAGTGACCCTGTTTTTACCGTCACCGGCATTGATGCTGTCATCCCCACCGCCAGATTCGATTTTGTCCGCTCCACCGCCAGTAATGATTGTATCATTGCCGCTGCCAGACTCGATCTGGTTGCTACCGCCACCAGTTGAAATGTGGTTATGGCCATCGCCGGCTTCAATTCGGTTGCTGCCTGCTCCGGCGATTATCGTGTCGTGACCGCTGCCCGATTCGATACGATTTTTCCCGCCACCAACAGTAATATGATTGTCACCATCGCCGGCTTCAATTCTATTGGCCCCCGCACCCGCAAGGATGGTGTCGTTCCCGGTGCCGCTGACGATCCGGTTTTTGCCATTGCCAACACTGATAGAATTATTTCCTGTGCCACCATCTATTCTGTTATCGCCATCTTCCGCAGTAATGGTGTCGTCGCCCTCTCTGCCAAAGATCTGATTGCGGCTTGCTCCGCCATGCAGCTCGTCGTTGCCTGTGCCGCCGTCCAGATAGTCGTTGTTGCCTCCGCCAAGAAGAGTGTCGGCTCCCTCGCCGCCGTAGAGTTTGTCGGACCCGTCTCCCCCATCCAGGAGGTCATCCCCATCTTCGCCATACAATTTGTCAGAACCGACGCCACCTTCCAGTGTATCGGCGCCTGCGCCGCCATACAAACGGTCGGCACCACCGTTACCCTGAAGCAAGTTGTCAGCATCGTTGCCGTAGCCGATATCATTGCCCCGGCCAAATATGATATTCTCAATCGGCGTGTCAGGGTCAATTGTCAGAACTTTGGAGCCGATTTTGCTGAAACCACCACTCTCTAATCTTATCTGCGTTTTGTACGTCACAGCACTAAGATCCAGCGTGTCATTCCCACCGTCACTGTCGCTCACTGTCGCCAGTGAAGTAGACCAGTTGCGAACAAAATCGTTGTCAAATGTATAGGTCGTATCAGTCGACACCGGCTCTGGTGGTGGGGGCGGCGGAGGAGTAGCGCCGCTGTTGATAATTTCAGCGACATCGGCATCTGCTGAAACACCAGTCAAAAAGGCCAGCTGCGTTGTCTCGCCGCTATAGGTAATAACAAGCCAAGACCCCCCGGTCCCAGCTTCAAGTGAGACTACTCCGTCTGTTACGGCTGCATCCCCGACATATCCGACATCTAGCAGCAACTGGCCAAGATCAACCCGGTCCCCCGCAGCCAGATCAAAATCGGTGACGGTGTCACCTGCATCAACGAGTGAGTTGAAAACAAAACGATCTGCCCCAGTCCCACCGGTTAGAACATCTGCTCCTGCACCACCGATCAGGATGTCATTGCCCGCCCCAGCGTCGATCAGATCATTCCCAGCGCCACTTTCGAGCCGGTTATCAGCATCGTTACCTATAATGGTATCATCGCCGGACCCGGTGATGGCATTTTCAATAACTGTTCCGCGCCCAATAGAGAAATTGCCAGTTCGACCGTTCAGGTTGGAATAGGTCTCGACCTCAAGGCTTAACATTTGGTCGCTACCGCGTGACCCCAGATCAATCAGGTCAATCCCACCACTATCGACGATTGCAACCGCCCAAGTCCCGGCCAGATCCATACCAACCCGACCTGTGGTTTCCCCATCCCCATATACCGTGTTACCGGTTTCAACATTTGTCGGCGTACCATACAGCTGATAAACTGCTGCAATATCCGCCAGTTGAGCGGTTGCCAAAAAGGAATATGACGCATCTGTAGAGGTGTTTTCAGTTTGACTGAAATAGGACATAATCGACATTTGCCAACTGTCGTTGGCAAAATCCGCATCCGCTCCATAGCTGGCGCTGCCATTATAATTTCCAGTATGCCCCAACCCCAGTGCATGTCCAATTTCATGAATGAACGTTTGCAGATAGTAGTCGCCGTAGTTCGCCCATGATGTAGCGACATTGATGTTCGTGCTAATGACAGTGTCACCACTAACGCTGGAGCTTGCGTAAGCGCCAGACTGGCTATCATCAAACGTCATCTGCGCCGAGCTGCTTTGAACAAACTCGATACCAGTAATTGCCGTCCAGCTATCGAGTGCCTGCCGCGCTGTAGCCTGCCCATGAGCATTCAACCCATTCAGGTTGACTGTGATCTGCCCACCCGGCTCGACATCATAGGATCGCTGTGACCGCCCTGTGTCTTCCCAATAACCCTGTGTAAGATACGTGGCGACCTGATCTACGGTGTAGGTAGGTTTTGCAACTGAATCTTGCGAGGTAGAACTACTGCTGCCAGCAGTATCTACAGGGTTTGTATGATCAGGATCTCCACAAAGCTCACACATATTGCATTCCTTTCCAGCTATCCAGTTTTAGAGTGGTAGCTCTGATGAGCGAACCAGTTGCAGCGCAAATGGAACCAAGTCTTTTGGTTCAAGAAGACGGTCCATGACGGAGTATTCGATAACTGGTCCAACACCATCGCGACCGTCATCACTGTGCCAGGTCAGATATCCTGACTGCCAATCAGCTTCGCGGTGCTTTTCGACGTAACGCACGATCAGGTCTGCCCCGCCGCCCACGTCAGCAGATACGGTGAGCCTGTGTTGCGGGAGTTCAGCTGTCAGCGCCTGCGCCAGTGCAGCGCAAAGTGGTGCCTGTTGCTTGGCATCGCAGTGGAGCAAAACATGAGGAACAGATCCGCTCATTGCTGCTGCACCAGAGGACAAAAGCATGGCGACGCCAGATAGTTTGGCAAGTTTTTTGATGATGGACATGGATACGGTCACTTCACGGTTCGAGAGATAGATTTTTCCCGCGCCGTTCTGGCCGCTGTTAATCTTTAGACTGTGAACCGGGCGGGATAGGGTCGAGAATGCGGCGGTTTTGTGTCTCCAGCTCCCTCCTTCTAAAAATGTTCAAATTGTGCTGTCGGTTTGTACTGACATTTCTGCGTTCTTCGCGTTGCTGGGTTAGAAAAATAGCACTTCTCTTGGAGCAACCAGGACGCCCATCCTGAAATGACGCAGCAACATTGGGCGGATCGCACTGGTCGGGTTAAGGAGCAGAACAGCATGGCCCGCGCCCACCACTCACGGTTACCAAGGATCAGGCTTGGCCAGTAACTCATGGTGCGTGCCAATCGTAGATTGAAGCTACCAAGTTATTTGGTTTGATACGAGCGTCTGGTGTTATGCTTTGAACAGGCTGTAGTCGAACACTGATCAATAAGCATCCAACTGAACTAAAAAGGCGCCCCGGAAAGGGCGCCTTTTGGTGTCTAATTATGCAACCAGAGATGGCAGATAAAGGACGATGCTGGGAAAGGCGACCAGGAGAGCAATGGTCACACCATCAGCAATGAAGAATGGCATCACGCCACGGAACACATCCTGCACCGTAAGATCATCACGCACGCCAGCCACAACAAAGCAGTTTAGTCCGATCGGCGGGGTGATCAGGCAGAACTCAGCCATTTTCACCACCAAAATACCAAACCAGATCGCACACATGGTGCCACTCATGCCAAAGGCACTGTCAGCAGCCGCAACACTCTCGCCTCCATTTAGCGCCATCACTGCAGGGTAAACAACCGGCAGGGTCAACAACAACATACCAATGGCATCCATGAACATACCCAGCACCGCATAGGCCAGCAGGATACAAATCAGGATCAGCATCGGCGCCATTTCAAGGCTGGTAATCCAGTCAGAAAATGCACCAGGCAGATCGGCAAAGCCAAGGAACCGCACATAGATCAAGACGCCCCAGATGATAGTAAAGATCATCACCGTCAGCTTGGCTGTTTCCAGCAATGCTGATTTCAGCTGCGTCCATTTCATGCCGTTGTAGATGGCCATGCAGAACACAACAAAAGCCCCCAGTGCGCCACCTTCGGTCGGTGTACCCCAGGCTTCGTCTCCGAAGGGATTGTAGACAAAACAGATGATGATCAGGACAACAAAAATAATCGGCATGGCGGCAGGCAAAGCTTCAAAACGCTGGCGCCAGGTGAACCCAGTCACCGGCGGGCCGACGTTTTTAAAGATCACTGCAATGCCAACTATCAGCGTCACATACACAATTGCGCTAAATGCGCCGGGAATGAACCCCGCCAGCAGCAGCTTGCCCACGTCCTGTTCCACGATAATTGCATAGATCACCAAGATCGCTGATGGAGGAATAAGCGAAGCCAGTGTCCCTGCGGCAGCTACCACACCTGCCGCGAATTGCTTGTTATACCCAATCGCCAGCATTTCCGGGATTGCGATACGGGCAAACACCGCTGAAGTCGCAACCGAGGCGCCGGATACAGCGGCAAAGCCAGCTGTCGCAAATACCGTCGATACGGCCAATCCACCGGGAAGCCAGGCAATCCAGCGCTTGGCGGCCTCAAACAGGGCCTTCGTCAACCCTGCGTAATAGGCCAAATATCCAATCAGAATAAAGGTTGGGATCAAGCTTAACGCCTGGCTCGACACCTTGGAATGAGGCACTTGCCCCGCAACTTTGACTGATACGGTTAGCGCCTTGACGAATTTATCCGGCTGATAGCCAAACTTGGCCCAAAATATCCAAACCAATCCAACCAGACCGGCCATGGCGGCGGCAAAGGCCACCCGCATACCTGCAACAACCATGACCAGCATAAAGCCAGTTACCCAAAGGCCAATCTCAATAGGTTCCATCGTTCTGCCCCTTAGCCCTGTGAGCCGTTATTGCCAGCGTCACTCAACTGTTCCGCCTCCGCTGCCGCCTGCGCTGCAGCGCTTTGAATTAGCGGCACCGCCACAGGAGTTTCCAACCCCAACACCAATGCGCGACCGTAACCCCAGATCTGTAGTACCAGCCGCAGGCACAGCACCGAGAACGCCACCGGAACCAGAAGTTTGGCAGGCCAAATCGGCAGACTTATATCAATCGAACTATCCCGGCTCCAAAGTGGTGCAGCAAAATCAAAAGACCGACCAAAATGCGACCAACTGCCCCAGACCAGGGCCATCATCAGCAGCAGGACCAGCACAACCGAGACCAATTCAAACAGCCACAAAGCGCGGCCTCGGAGCGAGCCAATAAGAATATCCATCCGGATATGACCACCGTCGCGTTGCACATAGGAGATTCCCATGAAAGCGATCAATGGCATCACCTGTTCAATCCAGTCCACATAACCGGGCAGCGGCGCGTTCATTGCGTTGCGCCCTCCCACGGAAACCACCGCGAGCACCATCAAAGAAAACACCGCTATTCCGCTGACCAACGCTAACAATTGTTCTAGTCGCAGCAGCAGACCGTCCAACCGGCTAATCAGACTGCCATCTTCCAATACCGCAGCGCTTGTCGCCATGGGACAGATCCTTACCTATATTTTAGAAACCAAAAAGGCCGGGCACTGCTGCCCGGCCTTGGTCATGTTTAACCGCTTACTTGCGTTCAGCAGCCAGTGTATCCATCACCAGATCATACAGTTCTTGCGCAGGAATGCCTTGAGCAGACATGTCCGCGATCCACTGCTCGCGGATCGGGTCAGCAGCCACAGTGCGGAACTCGGCCAGTTGGTCTTCGGAAATTTCGACCTTGGTCACGCCTTTTTCGACCAGGACATCATCCCACTTGGCAAGCAGTTCGCCATAGTTGGCCAGGTAATGGTCGATGGATTCGCTAACAGAACTGTCCAGCGCTTCACGCTCAGAATCACTCAGCATGTCATAGGCATCTGTGTTGACCACAACTGGGCAGTTCACGGTGCCGGGGTTCAGGTTCGCAGTCCACCAATCAGCACGATTGATTGTACCAAAGGCCAGATGCGCATGCTGGGCAAACGCAACGGTGTCAACAACACCTGATTCCATCGCGTTGTAGGCTTCGGTTGCTGTAACCGAAGTCGGAACCGCACCCACAGCAGCAAAGGCTTTGCCGATACCGCCAGTGGCACGGACCCGCATATCTTTGAACGCGGCCAGGCTATCGCGCGGATCACCCGTACCGACCAGATTATACTGAGGCATCGGTGAGGTCATCAGCAGTTTCGCATTCCAGCGTGCCAGATCGGCCTGAACTGCAGGATGCGCATATACTGCATTGGCTACCGCAACTTCTTCTTCGAGTGTATTCACACCCAGAAACGGCAGTTCCAGCACAGTAATTGTTGGGTTCTTGTCACGGTGGTAGCCAGCACAGAACTGCGCCATTTCAAAGGCACCAATGGAAATACCGTCCAGGTTTTCTTTGTTCTTGGACAGACCACCATATGAGATGTTCAAAGTGAACTCACCATTGGTTTTTTCGCTAACCAGCTCAGCAAGGCGCTCAACATGCTCGGTAAAGGCCCGACGCTTACCCCAAACAGATACATTCCACTCAGTGGCTGCAACTTCAGAGGCAACAGAAAATCCCGCTGTGGCCATCACGGCCGCGGTCAACATCTTATTCATAGTTTTTTCTCCCGGTTTGAACCCTCATAGTGGGGCGCTTGAGGGTAAGCTAACGACTAGCCAAGCCGCTGCCAAGCCCGGGAAACTACTGAAAGTAAATGCACTGCCGCCAAATGTCGGTCAAACACCTGCGACTCGCTGAATTTTTTTGCAGATAAACCTCTGAGCTAACTAATGAAGCTATAAGCCCGTACAATATGTCACACGGCTTGGTTGCAGTTTCTTACCCAGCCACGGCTTAGTGGAGTAAATGCTGTAAAACAGATTCCCCAGATTTCATTGACAGGTAATTATTTAGCAAACCATGGAAATTTCTTCACTTTGTAAATTTTGTTTACAGATAAGTGAAATCATCGGAAAATCGTTTACAAGCAAATCGTTATTTTCCCGTCGCTTATTCACATATTTTCAACCTGCTCTATGATCGTCGCCGAGGATGGAAACGGTTTGCCAGCCCCGCTCATTGGCGGTCGATTGGTAAGCTGATAAAATATTAGGGAGGGACCCAGGATGACCACGCAACACGAGAGTGTCGTTTATCCGCCGTCGGCCGAAACCGTTGCCCGTGCGCATGTTGATGCTGCCGGATATGAACAGATGTATGCGGCCTCGATTACCGATCCTGATGCGTTTTGGGGCGAACAGGGAAAGCGCATTGATTGGATTAAGCCCTATAGCCAGGTGAAAGACGTCAACTACAATTTTGGCGAGGTCTCGATCAACTGGTACTCAGATGGCGCGCTGAACGTGAGCGCCAATTGCATCGACCGCCATCTTGCGACCCGTGGTGATCAGACCGCAATTATTTTTGAGCCTGACAATCCAGACGAGCCAGCCCAGAACATCACTTACAAGCAGCTGCACGGCTCTGTATGCCGGATGGCCAATGTTTTGACCTCGATGGGTGTGACTAAGGGCGACCGTGTCATTATCTATATGCCGATGATCCCAGAGGCTGCCTACGCCATGCTGGCCTGTGCCCGTATTGGCGCGATTCACTCGATTGTTTTTGCAGGCTTCAGTCCCGACGCCCTGGCAGCGCGGGTAAACGGCTCCGATGCAAAGGTTGTCATCACAGCGGACCACGCCCCACGCGGCGGACGTCAAACACCGTTGAAATCCAATGCTGATGCAGCGTTGTTGCACTGTAAGGAAGACGTGAAGTGTCTGGTGGTCAAACGTACAGGTGGCCAAACCACTTGGATTGAGGGCCGTGATTACAATTACAACGCATTGTCTGCCGCGGCCGACGATAGTTTTGCACCAGTCGAGATGAACGCCGAAGATCCGCTGTTCATCCTTTATACCTCGGGTTCAACCGGTCAACCCAAGGGCGTGGTTCACACCACAGGTGGCTATTTGGTCTATGCGGCCATGACCCACGAAATCACTTTTGATTACCACGATGGCGATGTCTACTGGTGTACGGCTGATGTTGGATGGGTCACGGGGCACAGCTATATTGTCTACGGCCCGCTGGCCAATGGTGCCACCACACTGATGTTCGAAGGTGTACCCACCTACCCCGACGCCAGCCGGTTCTGGCAGGTCTGCGAAAAGCACAAGGTCAACCAATTCTACACCGCCCCCACCGCACTGCGTGCACTCATGGGGCAAGGCAATGAATGGGTTGAAAAATGCGACCTGTCCAGCTTGCGCACTCTGGGGACCGTGGGTGAGCCGATCAATCCCGAAGCCTGGAACTGGTACAACGAGGTAATCGGCGGCGGGCGTTGCCCGATTGTTGACACCTGGTGGCAGACTGAAACCGGTGGCCATTTGATGACCCCCTTGCCTGGTGCCCATGCGATGAAGCCCGGGTCAGCAATGAAACCGTTTTTTGGTATTGTGCCCGTCGTACTTGATCCGCAATCCGGCGTAGAGATTGAAGGCAATGATGTCGATGGTGTCCTTTGCATCAAAGACAGCTGGCCTGGTCAAATGCGCACAATCTGGGGCGATCACGAGCGGTTCCAGAAAACCTATTTCGCGGACTACAAAGGCTATTACTTCACGGGTGATGGCTGTAAACGCGATGCGGATGGGGACTATTGGATCACCGGTCGTGTTGACGATGTAATCAACGTTTCCGGTCACCGTATGGGGACTGCCGAGGTCGAAAGCGCACTGGTTGCACATGTCGCCGTCGCCGAAGCCGCAGTGGTCGGCTATCCACATGACATCAAAGGTCAGGGTATCTACTGCTACGTCACCCTGATGAATGATGCCGAACCCAGCGACGCCCTGTTGAAAGAGCTGCGGACTTGGGTGCGCACAGAGATCGGCCCGATTGCCAGCCCAGACGTAATCCAATGGGCCCCTGGCCTGCCCAAAACGCGTTCAGGCAAGATCATGCGCCGGATCCTGCGTAAAATCGCTGAGAACGACTTTGGCAGCCTTGGGGACACATCGACACTTGCCGACCCGTCGGTGGTTGATGATTTGATCGCCAATCGGTCCGGAAAATAGGAGGATGAGTATGGATGCGGAAGTTATTACTTCACCCGCGGTTCTAATCTTGCTCGGCCCACCCGGTGCTGGAAAAGGAACCCAAGCTAGAATGCTAGAAGAGCGTTTTGGTCTGGTTCAACTATCCACGGGTGACCTTCTTCGCGCCGCCGTAGCCCAAGGCACCGAAGCTGGCAAGGCAGCCAAGGCGGTTATGGAAGCTGGCGATTTGGTGAGTGACCAAATTGTCATCGACATTCTGCGAGACCGGCTGAATGCCGATGACTGCGCAAAGGGTGTCATCCTTGATGGCTTCCCACGCACCACGGTACAGGCTCAGGCGCTGGATGATCTGTTGGACGAATCTGGCCAACAGATCAATGCAGCGATCAGCCTCGAAGTGGATGATGCTGCGATGGTCACCCGGATTTCTGGTCGCTTCACCTGTGGCGGCTGCGGGGAAGGATATCATGACACGTTCAAGGCGCCGGCAAAGGCTGACACCTGTGACAAATGCGGTAGCACCCAGATGAAGCGTCGCGCGGACGACAACGCTGAAACGGTCGGATCGCGCCTGGAAGCTTACCACGCGCAAACTGCACCCTTGATTGCCTATTACCAAGGCAAAGATGTGCTGAAGTCAGTAGATGCAATGGGTGAGATCAGCGCCATTGCCGCAGCAATGGCTACATTGACAACTCAAGCTATGAATTAACGCTGACGGCCCCCACACTGATGGGGGCCGTATTGGCATCAGCCGCAATATAGTGGACAAACCTTTGTCCTCATGTCAGGTCAGCTGGTGGAACCAAAGAAGAGCGCGCGGCATGTCCGAATCCAATTTTACGCCCGGACCCGACACCGTCCGTGCTTACCGTGATGCACTGGGCTGTTTTGGCACTGGCGTCACGGTTGTAACAACTCTGACGCCCCGTGGCCCTTTGGCCATCACAGCAAATAGTTTCACCTCAGTGTCGATGGATCCCCCTTTACTGTTGTGGTGCCCGGCAAAGAACTCGCTTCGCCACAACGCCTTTATAGATGCAGACCATTTCACCATTCATATTATGGGCGAAAATCAACTTGATCTGGCCAAGCATTTTGCTCGCAACGGTGAAGATTTTGAACCGGTAAGCTGGCAGCCCAACGCAGTGGGTACTCCAACACTACCTGATTGCATTGCACGGTTTGATTGCCGCCATTTTGCCCGCCACCCAGGCGGAGATCATTCGATCCTGATAGGGGAAGTTCTGTCAGCCACAACCCGGCCTGGAAAGGGACTAATTTTCAAACAAGGGCTTTATGGCGGTTTTTTAGAACAGAACTGATACTCAGTTTCTAACCACTATAGCGGTTGCCGCGACACCTGCCCCGCTTTGATCATCATCGGCGCGCGCTTTGTGTTGCCGCCTTGTTGTTTCTGAATTTGACAGGAATGACACAGGGGGATCAATTCCTGGACGTCCTCCGAAGCCTGCACCCCCTTGCGCCCCCAAATCCGGGCTAACAATCTGTCCATCATAGATTTTGCAACAAAAGGCACACCACAGGATGTACATTTAAATGGCTCAACCTGATGCAATATTTGTTGTGTGTCCGCACTTGGTTGTGGATCAATCCTAGGTCTTAATTTTAGCGCATCCTCGGGACAGATGGACTTGCACATCCCACATTGGATGCAATGGCTTTCTACGAAGACCAGCTCACACTTATGCTCGCCAATCGATAGCGCATCGGTTGGGCATAACCACACGCAACTTTGACACATGGTGCAAGCTGACAAATCCAGTTCGACTGTTCCGTAGGGCGCATCCTGCGGAAGGTTCAATGGCTGATGCACCGTTGGCATCAATACCGTCGCACACGCCCGCGCCGTTGCGCGGCGGTTTGGGCCTAGAACGGGCCTTTTATAGGGCCAACGTCCGCCAGCCCTAGGCAGTTCCGCCATAGAATTGCGGAGCTCCAACTGGGACACAAACAGCTCCAGCCGCCTTTCACCTCCCATCATTTGAGCCAGTTCAACTTCTCTACTTTGATCAGCCGCGGCATGCCCAAGTGGCAGTTTCTGTAGAAGCACAAAGTCAAACCCCAGTGCTAAGGTCAACAACAGGTCCACATGGCTAATCCGCTCTAAGTCACATATTTGAACCGCATGTACCCATGCTGTATTGTCAAACCACTCCGCCTGGCTCACATCAGAATGCCCGGCCTCAGTATGCAATATCAAAACGTGAGTTCGCTGATCTGATTTCCGCTCTTCGATTGCTGCTTCGCATAGTCCCAAGAGCGGCAATGCTGTTTCCCCGGCTGTTGAATGATAAACGTCAACAGCTGGATTATGTTTCCGAACAGCCGAGCGTAGGCAAAAATCACTACCAGTGCTTGTGCTGGAATGGCAAAGACAGACACTGGATCGCTTCCAGTCGGACATGCTTCCCCCTTCTGGGCTGAAAGACTTCCCGAGTTCAGGCGAACAATATGGTTCGCTCTACCCTAAACGTATCTAGGACTCATCTTTAGCAACTCAAGGGTGCACTGAATCAAATAGCTAAATTTTGTTGATTTTTAACAAATGCCCCGCCGTGAGGAAACACGGCGGGGCAATTCGATTTGAAACTACTCAGTTTATGATTAGTTTCAGTTCAGTGCAGCATCTGTGATGGAATGAGTCCAGGCTCCTTCCGGTACCTTAGTAATCACGGGGTCCGACCCACCGCCGAGCAATGTAGACACGGTGCGGTCAAAGTCTGCAGGATCCAGAGACCCGTTGCTGCCAGCGGTCAATTTGGCAATTTCCGCCATCATGCGCTGCTGATGTGCCTCGGTTTGTGCACCAGATGCATCGTTGTCCAATACGATGTCAGCGGCCTCGCTGGGGTTGGCTTCTGCATATTTCCACCCCTTCATCGACGCCCGTACAAACCGAACCATTTTGTCCTGGAATGCCGGATCTTCAAGATTGGCTTCTAGCGCATAGATACCGTCTTCCAGCGTTGCTACCCCCTGGTCTTCATACTTGAAGGTCACAAGTTCGTCCTCAGACACACCAGAATCCAGAACCTGACCGTATTCGTTGTAGGTCATTGTGGAAATACAGTCAGCCTGACGCTGCAGCAGTGGGTCAACGTTGAAACCCTGCTTCAGTACGGTCACACCATCTTCACCACCATCGGTGCTGATGCCCTCTTTGCTCATCCAGCTCAGGAAGGGGTACTCATTGCCATAGAACCACACACCAATTGTCTTACCCTTGAAATCCGCCGGGCTGGTGATGCCGGTGTCTTTCCAGCAGGTCAGCATCAGTCCCGAGGTTTTGAAAGGCTGGGCGATGTTCACCACAGGCAGGCCTTTTTCACGCGCAGCCAGTGCCGAAGGCATCCAATTCAGCATTACGTCAGCGCCGCCACCAGCAAGCACCTGAGGCGGGGCAATGTCCGGGCCACCCGGCAGGATGGTGACGTCCAGATCTTCTTCGCCATAGAATCCTTTGTCCAGAGCGACATAGTAGCCAGCGAATTGTGCCTGTGTCACCCATTGCAACTGCAGGCGAACCTCGTCGGCTGCCTGCGCGGTGCCAGCAGCACTCAGCGCCAGAGCGGCGGCTGTCAAAATGTGTTTCATTGGTAGTTACTCCCTGTGATTATGGTCAAAGCTTGCAAGAATTTGACCATCCGTTCAAAGTTTTTCTTGTTCTTTCAGCAAGGCGACTTTTGCCCTGCCCGAATTTTGGGCACGCTCAGCCATAAAACGGCTCCGGAGCGCCCAACCGGTTCTGCAGTCCCCTCCTCCAAGGCGCTGCAGTATCTCTTTTTCAACGCCGTTGTGACGGGTGCCAAAAGGTCAACGACTTCTCGACCATAGCCACCACCCCGTAGAACAACGACCCGGCGAGTGCGGCCACGACAATCTCAGCCCAAACCATATCCAGTGCCAATTGCCCAACGCTGGTGGAAATCCGAAATCCCATGCCGACCGTCGGAGATCCGAAAAACTCAGCCACAATCGCACCAACCAATGCGAGCGTGGTCGAAATTTTCAGACCATTGAAGATAAACGGCAACGCCGCCGGAAGGCGCAGCTTGAAAAAGCTCTGCCAGTAGCTGGCGGCATAGGTCTGCATCAGGTCCCGCTGCATGGCGCTGGTTTCGCGCAGGCCGGCCACAGTGTTCACCAGTACCGGAAAGAACACCATCACCACAACAACAGCCGCCTTGGAGTGCCAGTCAAAACCAAACCACATCACCAAAATTGGTGCAGTTCCGACAATCGGCAAGGCAGCCACAAAGTTGCCCACCGGCAGCAGCCCGCGGCGCAGGAAATCACTACGGTCCATCACTATTGCCATCAGGAACGCCGCCGAGCAACCAATCACATAGCCACTCAGTGCACCCTTCACGAAGGTCTGCAAGAAATCTTCCCACAGCTTGGACAGATTTGCGCCAAAGGCTGATGCGATATCAGTTGGCGCTGGCAAGATGACCAAAGGCACCATAAGCCCGCGAACAAGCAGTTGCCAAACCATCACCAATGTGAAGCCGAAAATCACTGGGACCAGGAGCTGCACCTCACGTGTTGCCGCATGAGACCCATTGGCCAGACGACTGTTCAACCACCAGCCGCCACACCAGACGAGAACTGCTAAGATAACCAAGATCATGCGCCCATCCCCATCCGTTTCAGAACGGATCGCTCAATCAATCCCAACAGTGCCACCAGACAGGCCGCCAGAATGGCCGCAGCAAAAAGCGCCGACCAGATCTGCACAGTCTGCCCATAGTAACTACCACCCAACAGTCGCGCACCCAATCCAGCTACCGCACCTGTTGGCAATTCGCCTACAATTGCGCCGACTAACGAGGCAGCGATACCAATCTTCAGCGACGCAAACAGATAAGGCATCGAAGCAGGCAGCCGCAGCTTCCAGAACCCCTGATTGGTGCTGGCATTATAGGTACGCAGCAGATCCAGCTGCATCCCATCCGGGCTGCGCAGGCCTTTGACCATGCCAACCACAACCGGGAAGAAGCTAAGATAGGCCGAGATTATCGCCTTGGGAAGTATCCCTTGTACGCCGATCGAATAGAGCACCACGATAATCATCGGCGCCAGCGCAATGATCGGAATGGTCTGGCTGACAATAGCCCAGGGCATCACTGACATATCCATAACGCGCGAATGCACAATTCCCACCGCCAGCAAAATACCCAGCCCGGTACCAATGGCAAAGCCCAGCAATGTGGCACTCAGCGTCACCCAGCCGTGATAAAACAGGCTGCGCTTGGACATCATTTTCCCTTTCAGTACCATTGCACCAGTCGTCTTCCACAATTCCTGCGCAACCTGATGCGGAGCAGGCAGCCGTGGTCGATCCTGTGCCCAAGTAGCCGGGATAGCAAAGCTATTGTCCAGCACCAGTCCAAACTCTCCCAAGTCCCGACGTTCTTTTGCGCCTGCTGGAGTGACTTCGGCGCCAGCGCGTTCGGCTTCAGTCAGGACACCTTTGATATTCATTGGCAAACAAGCCGCATACCAAAAAGCGATAATTACAGAGAGAACGGTCAGGACGGCGATCAAAGTTTTCATGAATGCCACTCCATCCGAAGCTCACGGATACCCGTTGGCTCGCGCCCGTCAAGCGAAACCAAGGTGCTCGGCTTGCCTTCATCCAATTCGCCCACGGGTCTAAAACCTTCACGCAGGTAGAACTGCTGTGCACGCTTGTTTGGCACGTGGGTGTTCAGTGATAGAAAATCTCGCCCTTTTTTGGCTTGATCCAACAGCGTCTTGCCAACACCAGTACCAGGATGTGCGCAATAAAACCCCCAGATATGCTTAATCTCCACTTCCAGGGAGAGATATCCTTGGACCGGATCACCAGCCACCCAAATTTCGCGCAGCTCTAACCCTTTGCTCAGCGAGTTCTCGATCTCTGCAGAAGGTAAGTCACGCTGCATCCACTCAGTGTCGTCAATCCAACCGTTCACGATGGCAGCCATCCCAGCCACGTCGCGCAGCTCTGCTCGACGCACTTCAGTCATCTGAATGCCCTGCCCGCAAACCTTCCCGCACCCGATGAGCGATTTCGATAAACTCTGGGCTGTCACGAATATCCAACGGCCGCTCTTTTGGCAGCGGGCTTTCGATGACGTCCGTGATCCGCCCGGGCCGCGGGCTCATCACCACAATCTTGGTCGACAGATACACCGCCTCGGGGATCGAGTGAGTGACAAATCCAATGGTTTTGTTGGTCCGCGCCCAGAGTTTCAGCAACTGTTCATTCAGATGGTCACGAACAATCTCGTCCAGCGCCCCAAACGGTTCATCCATCAGCAAGATATCCGCATCAAAGGCCAGCGCCCTCGCTATGCTGGCGCGCTGCTGCATCCCGCCTGACAACTGCCAAGGGTATTTCCCACCAAACCCTGACAATTCAACAAGTTCTAACACTTCGTTAACGCGCTTATCCTGTTCCGCCTTCGAATATCCCATAATTTCTAGCGGCAGCTTGATGTTACGCGCGATGTTGCGCCATGGGTACAGACCCGAGGCCTGAAACACATAGCCATAGGCTCTCTGACGACGCGCCTCATCGGGGCTCATGCCGTTGACGGTGATCTCCCCGCCAGTTGGCTGCTCCAACGCCGCCATCACCCGCAGGAACGTGGTCTTGCCGCAGCCCGACGGACCAATAAAGCTGACAAAGTCACCTTTGTTGATTGTCAGGTTTACATCTTTCAACGCCTGCACCGGTCCGTCATTGGTTGGGAACACCAGATCCAGATTCCGTGCTTCGACGACGGCCTTGGTAGCATCAGCCTGGGTAGTCGTTTCAATATTCATTCTATTGCCTTGATAACACTGGGTATTGGGCCGCCATTTCCAGCGACCCGCCGCTGATTAAACGCCAGTTGCCGGAATGCCCGAACGCTCCACCGGGCGTGGCGCGGTCAGTTCTTTCCAGGAACTCAACGCCTTGTTGACCGTCGTATTTGCCTCGCGCGATACAAACTTGCCGTGTCCCTCCTGACAGCGGATCTCACCATCGTGAACGGCCACATGGCCACGGGTCAGGGTAAAGCGCGGCAGGCCTTTGACCTCATGTCCTTCGAACACATTATAATCGATTGCACTTTGCTGGGTAGAGGCTTGAATAGTCTTGCTTTTCTCGGGGTCCCAGACAACCAGATCGGCGTCTGCTCCAACCAAAACCGCGCCCTTTTTGGGATAGCAGTTCAGGATCTTGGCAATATTGGTCGAGGTCACAGCGACAAACTCATTAGGCGTCAGGCGACCTGTGGCCACACCGTGAGTCCACAGCATCGGCATCCGATCTTCCAACCCGCCTGTTCCATTGGGGATTTGCGTGAAATCACCAATGCCATTGCGTTTCTGCTCGGTGGTAAACGCACAGTGGTCAGTGGCCACAACAGACAACGAACCAGACTGTAGACCCGCCCAAAGACTGTCCTGATGCTGCTTGTTACGGAACGGAGGCGACATCACCCGGCGTGCAGCATGATCCCAATCCGGGTTGAAATACTCGCTCTCGTCCAGTGTCAGGTGCTGAATCAGAGGCTCACCCCAGACCCGTTTGCCCTGCATCCGCGCACGGCGAATGGCCTCGTGGCTGTCCTCACAGGATGTGTGCACTACATAGAGCGGAACCCCAGCCATATCAGCAATCATAATCGCCCGATTGGTGGCTTCACCTTCGACTTGTGGAGGACGGGAATAGGCATGGGCCTCGGGGCCATTATTGCCTGCTGCCAACAGCTTAGCGGACAGTTCTGCCACCACATCGCCATTCTCGGCATGCACCATGGCAATCCCGCCCAACTCGGCCAGACGTTGGAATGACGAATACAGCTCATCGTCATTCACCATCAGCGCGCCCTTATAGGCCATGAAGTGTTTGAAGGTATTGATACCACGTTCCTGGATAACGGTTTTGATGTCGTCAAACACCTGCTCTCCCCACCAGGTCACCGCCATGTGGAAGGAATAGTCACAGTTGGCACGGGTCGATTTGTTATCCCACCGCTTTAGCGCATCCAACAGGCTCTCACCCGGGCTTGGCAGTGCAAAGTCCACCACCATAGTGGTGCCGCCAGCCAAACCAGCCCGCGTACCGCTTTCAAAATCATCCGAGCTGTAGGTGCCCATAAAAGGCATTTCCAGATGGGTATGCGGATCAATCCCGCCCGGCATCACGTAACAGCCGGTAGCATCCAGCTCCTCATCACCTTTTAGATTTGGGCCGATTTGGGTAATTACCCCGTTTTCAACTAAGACGTCTGCCTTGTAAGTGAGATCCGCAGTAACAATCGTGCCATTTTTGATGACTTTCGTGACCATGATGGTCTCTCCCCTAAGCGTAATAAGAAAGAGCCAGTACAGCCCCTTCATTTTGTTCGATGCGCCGCCAGTTCACAAATGCAGTCATTTCTTGAAATGCCGCCCATACCTCTGGACGGCGGGTTGCCCAACTCGAGGCTTCAGAAACTTGCAGCGTAAGCGTAGCGCCTTTTATAACCGTAACCGAACTTAACCCGTCTTCCGGACAATCCACACTAGTCATACAGTCAATCCAAGCGTTACCGTTTCGGCCATAGAAAGCCGGGAACCCCATTTTGGTCGAGAACTGATCGTGGAAACTTGACCAGTTGACAACAGCACTCCCGTCGATTTCGACAACTTTAGAAATTGAGTTCACTCCACAATTTCCGCCGTCTCCACCACCGCATGGAACAACACATTGGTTCCAGCGGCTGCCCAATCCGGGCTAATCTCTTCTGCCTCATTATGGCTCAGCCCATCCACACAGGGGCACATCACCATCGCCGTTGGGGCTACACGGTTGATCCAACAAGCGTCGTGGCCAGCCCCCGATATCAGATCGATATGAGAATAGCCCAGCCGGTCCGCTGCATTACGCACCGCGGTGACACAGGTGTCGTCAAATTTGACCGGATCAAATCCGCCAACCTTTTCAAACTCAACCGTTACGCCCATAGCTTCTGCAATGTCCTGAGCCTGCTCGCGGAAATTCAGTTCCATATCTTCGATCACCTCCAGCTCGGGGCTGCGGAAATCGACGGTAAAGACCACCTTACCCGGGATCACATTGCGCGAGTTGGGGTAAACATCAATGTGACCAGCCGCGCCAACCGCATGTGGGGCATTTCGCCAGGCAATCTCATCCACCGCATCCAACATCCGCGCCATGGCAAGACCTGCGTTGCGGCGCATCGGCATCGGGGTGGACCCAGTGTGTGCATCCTTGCCGGTCACAGTCACTTGCGTCCAGCTGAGGCCCTGACCATGGGTGACAACACCAATGTCCTTTTCATCTGCCTCCAGAATTGGCCCCTGTTCGATATGCAGCTCAAAGAACGCATGCATCTTGCGCGCACCAACTTCCTCGTCACCACGCCAACCAATCCGGCTCAGCTCATCGCCGAACTTCTTGCCCTCGGCATCTTCGCGATCATAGGCCCAGTCTTGGGTATGAATGCCGGCGAACACCCCAGATGACAGCATTGCGGGCGCGTATCGCGTGCCTTCTTCGTTGGTAAAGTTGGTCACCACAATGGGGTGTTTTGTTTTTATATTCATATCATTAAGTGATCGAAGGATTTCCAACCCGCCAAGCACACCCAACACGCCGTCATACTTACCACCTGTTGGCTGGGTATCGAGATGTGAGCCAACATAAACCGGCAGAGCTTCCGGATCGGTGCCTTCGCGGCGAGCAAACATATTGCCCATCTGGTCCAGCCCCATCGTACAACCGGCAGCTTCGCACCAATTTTGGAACAAGGCCCGCCCCTCACCGTCCTCATCTGTCAGCGTCTGGCGATTGTTACCCCCAGCGACACCGGGCCCGATCTTAGCCATATCCATCAGGCTGTCCCACAGCCGCTCGCTGTTGATTGTTAGATTTTGACCAAGCGCAGCCATGGTGTGATCCTTCCCCGTCTGTCCGCCTTTTGGCGGTATTGTTTTGTTAGCCCATCCGCATGTCGCGGCTTTGATTTGACCAACTGGTAAAACTCACGCTATCACGGGTCAGGCACTAGTCAAGAAATTGCGGCGCTTCAGCTGGAAAAACCCCGAAAAACATGGGGAAATGTTAAATTTGAGGCATCACTGGGTCGCCGCCCGAGTCAGGACCAAAGACACCGCTATGACCAAAGACCGCGCACCCACCCGGATCCAGAAAAAGAATCGCGCTGCCATTCTCGAGGCTGCACTGGAAGTGTTTTCAACTCACGGTTTTCGCGGCGCAACAGTGGATCAGATTGCCACCGAAGCCGGGCTGAGCAAACCAAACCTGTTGTACTATTTCCCTTCAAAAGAGGCCATCTTCAACGAGCTGATGGCCCAACTTCTGGGCACCTGGCTAGACCCCTTGCGATCCCTGGATCCCGATGGCGACCCAATGGAAGAAATCCTGGCCTATGTTCAGAGAAAATTACAAATGAGCCGCGATTTTCCACGTGAAAGCCGCCTTTATGCCAATGAGATTGTGCAAGGCGCTCCGCGTCTACTGGGTACAATTGCCACTGATTTGAATGCTCTAGTCGAAGAAAAATCCGCCCTTTTGCAACGATGGATGCAAGCTGGAAAAATCAACTCTGCACACCCAAAGCATCTGCTATTTTCGATCTGGTCACTAACGCAGCACTATGCAGATTTTGATGTTCAGGTTCGTGCCTTAATGGCTGATGAAGATCCATTTGATGCGGCTCCCGAATATCTCGATACCCTGTATCGACGTATGCTAACACCTTCAGACAACTAACAAAAAAGGGCGCCCCTCTCGGACCGCCCTTTCTTACATCTGAGTTGGTTTCGCCGATAACCGCGGTTATCAACGCGCCCCTTATTCGGCCGCAGTTGCCGAGGGGTTGTTGGGATGAGTGGTCCAATTGGCATAACCTTCTGAAACGACTTCACCTGTCCGCTCATCCAACTGGCCAGGGGCGACTTGCTCCATTGTAATGCAGTTTTCGACTGGGCAGACACTCACACACAGGTTGCAAGCGACGCACTCATCATCCTTAACAGTGAAAACCCGATCCTCGGACATCGCGATCGCCTGGTGCGACGTGTCTTCGCATGCTGCAAAACAGCGACCACAGCTGATGCAATCTTCCTGGTTAATCACAGCCTTGGCGACATAGTTCAGGTTCAGGTACTGCCAGTCCGTAACATTCGGAACCGCCTGCCCCATGAAATCTGCAATTGACGCATGGCCCTTTTCGTCCATCCACTGTGACAAACCGGAAATCATCTCTTCGACAACTTTGAAGCCATATGTCATCGCCGCGGTGCAGACCTGAACATTGCCAGCGCCCAATGAAATGAACTCAGCTGCGTCGCGCCAGTTGGTCACGCCACCAATTGCCGAAATTGGCAGGCCATGGGTCTGCGGGTCGCGCGCAATTTCAGCAACCATGTTCATCGCAATCGGTTTAACCGCCGGACCACAGTACCCGCCGTGCGTCCCCTTATCACCAATGGTTGGATTGGGCGCCATGATATCCAGATCAACGGAAACAATCGAATTGATGGTGTTGATCAAGCTTACAGCGTCTGCTCCGCCGTTTTTTGCCGCACGTGCAGGTTGACGAATATCAGTAATATTTGGCGTCAATTTTACGATAACTGGCTTAGAATAGTACTTTTTACACCATTCGGTGACCATCTGGATATATTCCGGGACCTGGCCAACAGCCGACCCCATACCGCGTTCAGCCATGCCATGCGGACAGCCAAAGTTCAGCTCAATGCCGTCAGCACCGGTGGCTTCAACCTTGGGAAGGATATCTTTCCAGGCCTGCTCTTCACAGGGCACCATCAGCGAGACAATAATTGCCCGATCTGGATAGTCTTTCTTGACCCGGGTGATCTCTTCCAGGTTCACTTCCAACGGTCGATCCGTGATCAACTCGATGTTGTTCAACCCCAGCAAGCGACGGTCTGCACCAAAGATCGCGCCATAGCGTGGGCCATTCACGTTAACCACCGGAGGCCCCTCCGAACCCAGCGTTTTCCAAACCACCCCGCCCCATCCGGCCTCAAAGGCGCGGCGCACGTTGTACTCCTTGTCCGTTGGTGGCGCTGAGGCCAGCCAAAACGGGTTGGGAGATTTGATCCCTAAAAATTCTGTTGTCAGATCAGCCATTTATCTGCTCCTTGAATTGCTAGCTTGGGGCACTTGAGCAGGCCCCAAGGCTTGCTCAGCCCATCAGGCTGGAATGAATGTCCATTGCGGCATCGCGACCTTCGGCAACCGCTGTCACTGTCAGGTCCTCGCCGCCCGAGGCACAGTCGCCACCAGCCCAGACTGCTGCAACCGACGTACGGCCTGTGTCGTTAACCTTGATCTTGCGCGCCTCAAGAACCAAACCTTCCGGCTGACCTTCCAGAGTTTGACCAATCGCCTTGAACAGCTGATCAGCTGCCAGACGCAGTGTTTCACCGGTGCCAGACACTTTACCATCAACAATACTGGTGTACTCTAGCTCGATCTCACTTGCCGCGCCTTCACCATGCAACGCGACAGGCATAACGTTGAACATCAGCTTCACACCTTTGGACGTCGCCAGATCTTGCTCAAAACGGCTCGCCCCCATGGCGTCCTGTCCACGGCGATAGGCGATAGTAACATTTTCCGCCCCAAGAAGCTTCGACTGCACTGCGGCATCAACGGCTGTCATACCACCGCCAATGACCACGACGTTGCGCCCAACTGCCAATGTGGACAGGTCGGTTGCTTGGCGTAGCTCAGCAATGAACTCTACTGCGTCTCGGCTTCCATCTTTGTTTTCTCCAGGTGCGCGTAATGCATTAACACCGGCCAGTCCAATCGACAGGAACACTGCATCGAAGTCTGCTTTCAATGCGTCCAGAGTTAATCCAGCCCCCAGCCCATCGCCATGTTTAACGTTGATACCGCCGATCTGCATCAGCCAGCTGACTTCACGTGCCGCAAAATCATTGGTGCTTTTGTAGGCAGCAATACCAAATTCATTGAGCCCGCCAGACTTGCCTTTCACTTCGTGAACAACAACATCGTGACCAAGCATCGCCAAGCGGTGCGCAGCGGACAGCCCAGCCGGGCCAGCGCCTACAATGGCAACACGCTTACCAGTGCTTGCAGCACGTGTGAACGGGTGCCCACCCTTTGCCATCAATGCGTCAGTCGCATAACGTTGAAGGCGGCCAATCTCGACCGGCTTGCCTTCGGCTGTTTCCCGAACACAGACCTCTTCGCACAACGTCTCGGTTGGGCAAACACGGGCACACATTCCGCCAAGGATATTCTGGTCAAAAATCGTACGCGCGGCGGCCTCGGGGGTTCCGGTCTGAATCTCGCGAATGAATTGCGGGATATCAATGCTGGTCGGGCATGCGGTCATGCAAGGCGCATCATAACAAAAGTAGCAGCGATCTGCCGCAACTGATGCCTCGTGCGCGTCATAAGCAGGATGCAAATCGCCGAAGTTATCGACAATATCTTGGCTGGACAAACGCCCTGCCTGAATGCCGGATGCCTGATGGCTACTCGCCATTGGGTGTCTCCCTGGATGTGTTCTTGTTACATCCAGAGTGCCACAATTCATTTTTTTATCAACTGGTAAAATTTTGAAACAGGGAAAAACCTACCACACCTACCCGGCTTCAGATCCTAACCAGCTGTTTTCTAAACTAAAACAGAAGACCTATTTTTCGCCCATCTGCGACAAATGTCCCGTTTTGATCCACACCCGGGCCCCTTCGGGACCTGCCTGACCTTCAAATTCACCCTCAGGAGGCAGGCGCAACCAATCCCAGCGAGACAGAACATCATCTCCTTCGCGACACCCACCCTCAAGAACGAAGACCTCCATTCCCGACGGCGCCGACCGCGAAATACGCTGACCAGGTTCCCAGGTCTCTATGCTGACCTGTTCGCTTTCATCCTCAAACAACGCCACAACCGGATCATTGCTTGCGTCGCTATCAACATGGACGGTGACCCGGTCAGCAGGATCAAATTGATGTAACTTCACCAAGATCACTGCCCCCTTCGGCGCTGCTGGGGTGTGGCGCGACGTTGGAGGATTACGAACATAGGCTCCCACCGGAAAGTTCCCGGTCTCGTCCTGAAACTCGCCTTCCAAAACCAAGTATTCTTCGCCGCCATCATGGGTATGGGCATCAAATGACGACCCTGGTGCAAAGCGTACAATAGTAGTGGCTCGCGCAACTTCCTCACCAATACGGTCTAACATCTTGCGCTCAACTCCTGCTGCCGGGCTAGGCACCCAAGGGGTATCGGCAAAACGCACCACTGCACGCTGTTCAAAATCGGCATTGATCCGCATCACGTTCTCCATCTGATTTGCAACAGAGTTAAGCACAATGACGGACCTGCAAAAGCTGCATCACAATAAAGTGGTTAGAAAATCAGCCTTCCAATCAATGGGACAACATCGCCGTCGCCTCGATCTCAATCTTGGCCTCATCTTCAACCAGGCCCGCGACCACAACCATTGTCATTGCAGGGAAATGATACCCCATCACCGCGCGATAGGCTTGGCCAACCTCGGCTTGGTGCGCCAGATATTCAGCTTTGTCAGTCACATACCATGTAAGCCGGGTAATATCACTCGCCGTACCGCCTGCGGTCTCGACCACATCCAGAATATTGCGCAAGGCTTGGCTCATCTGGCCGATAAAATCCTGCACCTCAAACACCTGCTGTGCAGTCCAGCCTATTTGTCCACCAACAAACAAAACACGACCGTCGCCTATCATACCATTGGCATAGCCCTTGGCCACCTTCCACCCTTCGGGGTGTACAGAAATTGTAGCCATGGCGCGTCTTCCTTTCACAGTGTTACCTCTACAGTAATCCTGCATCTGAAAATATATTTCAAGCTTAAAACATCGCAAGACTCACAAACTCTTGCCTCCAAGAAAAAAGGACGGCCTAAATGGCCGCCCTTCTAAGCATTGTGTGTTATGTTTCGCGGGAAAATTAGGCCCCAAAACACCAAACGCAGAAATTCACATTCCCAACGCTTCTTTATACATCTCCAACACTGCCTCTTCTTCGGCAATGTCATCTTTGTCGCGTTTGCGCAGTGCCACCAACTTGCGAATTACTTTGGTGTCGTAACCGCGTCCTTTGGCCTCTGCCATGACCTCTTTCATTTGCTCTGCAAGGTCTTTCTTTTCAGAATCCAGCCGTTCCAGCCGCTCGACAAATTGGCGCAGCTCCCCGGCTGTTACACGATAGCTGTCGCTTTTTTCTTGTTCGGTCACATCCATCATCAGCTCCGTCGCGGTAGGAATTTTGTGGTCGGAATACAGGCCATCACCTGTCACTGCAAGCTGCGATTGGACCGGCGGCCCTTGCAGGTTCTTCGCCAATCCTTTAGGCGCGATCGCGGACAGTTCATAGGAGCCCGGCCATGTTTGAAATTCTAGTCTGGATAGGCGCCGCCATTTCCATTGCCGGTTTGCTTGGCCTGATCTGGTGCATCCTACGCGTTATGCGGGCCCGTAAACAGAAATTGGACGACGAATCGCTGCGCGCAGTGGTGCAGTCGGTTTTGCCCTACAACCTGGGTGCCCTTCTGCTTTCGATGTTAGGTCTCATGCTGGTCATAGTTGGCGTTTTGCTCGGTTGAGCTTTTTCACGCTGTATAGCTCTCAAAATAAGCTTCGATCGCCTCTTCGCCCAATTCTCTATCCAGCTTAGTCAACCGTGATGGCACCTCTATGCCGCTCGCGCGCAATTGGCTCAATACTTCGTTGAATTCCGGCTGCAAGGCCTGTCGGGCAGTCATACTGGCGCCGACAATGCGCTCCTCCAACCTTTCGGCTGCTTGCAGTAGCTCGGTTGTCTTCATTTGACGGCCCCTTCCTTTTTCAACTCAGAATGACACGCCGTTTCCTACTGAAAATACAAATCCAACGACAACTTCGCGATTACACACCTTATTTACGATGGCATTGCGAAGAAAGACGGAAACCATTTCCGCCCACTGGATCAATGATCACAATTGCAGACCTTACATTGTATTGTTCGGTCCAATGACACCTTTGTGCTCAACCTACCTAACATGCCTCTTGATACACATTCTGATATCGCTATATGATTAATTGACTGAACGGAGAGAGACTATGACGCCACTTGTAAAAGCATTTTTTGACGAAGCTACAAATACAGTCTCATATGTCGCCCGCGATCCGCAAAGCAGTGCTTGTGCCATCATCGACCCGGTGCTTGATTTTGACCATGCTTCTGGTCGCACCAATACAGCCTCGGCGGACATTATCATCAGCTGGATCACTGAACAAGCCTTGACACTAGACTGGGTTCTGGAAAGTCATGTCCATGCCGATCACCTATCTGCCGCCCCCTATTTACAAGAAAAACTGGGTGGGAAAATTGGCATCGGCGCAAACATTACCGTGGTACAGGACACCTTTGGTAAGGTCTTCAATGAGGGCACCGAATTCCAACGTGATGGCAGCCAGTTTGACGCCCTTTTGTCCCATGGTGACAGCTTTAACATTGGCCAGATGCAGGCAGACGTACTGCACACACCCGGACATACGCCAGCTTGTATGACATATGTAATTGGCGACGCCGCTTTTGTCGGGGACACCCTGTTCATGCCAGATTTCGGCACAGCGCGCTGTGATTTCCCTGGCGGTTCATCCGCACAGCTTTACGCCTCGATCCAAAAAATCCTGGCATTGCCTGACGAAACCCGGATTTTTGTCTGTCACGACTATAAGGCACCAGGCCGGGACGAGTTTGCCTGGGAAACAACTGTTGGCGAGCAAAAAGCTCTAAACGTTCATATTGGCAATGGGCGCAGCATCGAAGATTTCACCAAGATGCGAGATTCGCGCGATGCAACTTTAGGCATGCCAAAATTGATTTTGCCATCGTTGCAGGTGAACATGCGCGCAGGCCAAATGCCTGAACCTGATGAACAGGGCGATGTGTTTCTGAAGTTGCCGATCAACAAAATCTAGTACCCGCGACATTGGGATTAACCGCTAGCTCGGTCAATCCGGACAATGGCATATCTTCGCGCACAATAAGGACTTACGTCATGGAAACAGATTGGATCTGGGGGCTTGCTGGCGGCGGGCTTATCGGAATGGGTGGCGCTGTCTATCTACTGGGCAATGGCCGCATCATGGGAGCAAGTGGCATTTTAGGCGGGCTGGTCGATGGCAGTGGCCGCAAAAGTGCGGCCGAAAAACTGGTTTTTCTTGCTGGTGTTATTTTACTGCCTTTGGTTCTGTCTTCGCTGTTCTTGATCAAAACCAACACTCACATGACCGACAACGTGCCTCTCATCATTGCCGCAGGCCTACTTGTTGGTCTTGGCACCCGTATTGCCAATGGCTGCACATCTGGCCATGGCGTTTGCGGCATTTCACGCCTTTCATTGCGCGGCATCGTGGCCACTGTTTTCTATATTCTGGCAGGCGGAATGACCCTGGTTGTCTTTCGCCATGTTCTGGGAGTGATCTAATGCGGTTGTTTTTCTCTTTTCTTGCCGGTGGGCTATTTGGCGCTGGTCTTTTCATCTCAGGCATGACCGACACCATTAAGGTACAGGGATGGCTAGACGTATTTGGTGATTGGGATCCAACTCTTGCATTTGTAATGGGGGGCGCCATCATACCAATGTTCATTGCCTGGCAGTTCACCAAAGGACGTGCACCACTGGTGGGCGGTGCATTTCCATCACCGGCCCGTCCAGAACTCGACCACCGGCTGATAACTGGATCCGTCATGTTTGGTATGGGTTGGGGGTTGGTGGGATTGTGCCCCGGACCTGTGATTGCGTCGATCACCTACAACGGCTGGGAAGGCGTGTTGTTCATGCTCGCAATGATTGCTGGTATGGTTGCAGCGCCTAAAATTGGCGAACAACTAGACCAAATAGCGGCAAAGGCGTAAAGGTTCTGATATGGATCCACGTTCTATCACCCCCCGCTATTTCGTCTCGCCGCAAATTGCGGCCGAGGATCTGCCCGCGCTGGCCAAGGCTGGCTTCAAGGCAGTGATTTGCAACCGGCCCGATGCAGAAGTACCACCAAGCCATCAGGCCGAAAGAATCCGTGCTGCCGCTGAAGCCGCAGGGCTGCGGTTTGAAGAACTCCCGCTCACACATCAGACCATGACGGCAGACAATGTAAACAAACAACGGCAATTGGCAGAGGTCTGTGACGGGCCCGTGCTAGCCTATTGCGCCTCTGGCACCCGCTGTTCTGTTGTTTGGGCACTGGGTCATGCAGGCGAGATGAATTCGGACACAATTTTGAACATGACTGCTGCAGCAGGATATCAGCTGGAAAACTTACGTCCGGCTTTAGACGAGTTGCACGTCAAAAGCTGATCTATTGTTGTTATTTTATAAAACAACGCTCCGGACTTAACAGTCGGAGCGTTGTTTATTTTTCGAACGCCTAGGTAACGATCAGAGAGGGTCCGGAAGGCCATCGCCCAAACCGGCCAATTCTGTAATTTCTGCCATCGCGTCACCCTGATCAAAACCACCCAGATTGCCCTCTGAGTCGGCACCCAACAGGGCGGGCATATCGTCCATACCTGCCATTGGTAAGTCACCCATTGGTGGTAGGTCACCCATTGGTGGTAGGTCACCCATTGGTGGTAGGTCGCCCATTGGTGGTAGGTCACCCATTGGTGGTAGGTCGCCCATTGGCAAGTCACCCATCGGCAAATCGCCCGTTGGTAGGTCACCCATCGGTGCCATTCCAAGACCATCTGCAGGATCTTGGAGACCTTGAGCTGCGATGCCAAGATCAAGCGGCGCGGGTTCGTTGATTTGCTCCATTGGTAGATCAGACCCGATCGCGGATGAAAACGCTTGTCCTTCGGTGGCATTGCCTCCGTCCAGGCCGTTACCGGAATCACTCAATCGGACAGCACGAGCACCGTTTATTTGTCCTAACCGTCCCCCAGAAATGCTTTGCCCATTGATGGCAATAAGATCGGTTTCATATAAAAAGGCCTGATCCAAGGACAACACATCACCAACTTGGAGGCTTGAGAACTCGTTTAAGGGGACCTGCATCTTACACAATACTGCGCTCAAATCGACCCGCATGTTCCCCATGTTACTACCAAGAGACGGCCCAAAAGCCATTGCGCCTGCTTGGCCATCTTTGCCTAAATCTTCATCTGTTGGCTCAGGCAGGATCAGCGTCATAGCGCCCTGCATAGCACCACATGACAAGTCCAGAGTCATTTCAATGACACGGTAGTCATCTGCTTCGAGACCAAGCAAAAGGTTACGCGTATCTTCTATCCGCGCGCCAAATCGGAAACCATCAAACAAAGGCAAATCTGCTTGAGTTTCAAGCATCATTACAGCCTTGGCAAACGCCCGATCGATAAATTCGGCGGTCATCGCCGCATCAGTCGATGTATAGTGACGTTCGGTGGGCGCCTTGCCCATCACCTGCCCCATGGTCTGCTGCTGTATAAGTGCTGTAACTGTTGCAGCATCCAACGTTGCCGCACCGATGCGCCCATTCGGACCATCTAGCACCACCAGCAGATCTTCGTCAGACAGATGGCGGTTGAGGTCTTCCGGCGCGCAATTTACTTGGCGAGCCGCAATGACCGCAACTGGTAGTTCGCACAGATCAGCAGCCGCTCTCGCAAGCGAACGGCGCAGCGCCTTGAGAGTGACCGAGCTGGAAATTCCGCTGGTCCCCTCGCGTGCGACAGCCAGTTTGCGTGCAAGAACACTTGCACCGCCATCCGCTGTTTCTGCTGTTGTAATGTCTGACATAGGCTCCCAACCAACACCTTCTGCGCCCCTTTAGATATCTTTTAGCGCGTAGTTGGTTACTATAGTCTTTATAAACGTCGTCTTAGGTGACCAAATCTGGTGCTAATGGCAAGGAAACCCGAAAGGCGCCGCCAGGATGCCCGGACAGGTAACGCACATCGCCACCCAAACGCAGCATAATCTCACGACAAATCGCCAGTCCCAGACCTGCTCCACCGGCTTTTTCGGGGCTAACCCTCGAGAATTTTTCAAAAATTAGTTGCTGCGAAGCCCGCGGTATTCCGCTGCCATTGTCTAGAAAATCAATCCGTAACCGCCCATATCTGGTTGACGCCACGATGCTAATTTCCGGGTTCTCAGCATCGCAATATTTCTGAGCATTAGCGATCAAGTTGATAAAAACTTGTGACAAGCGATCCAAATCAGACGAAATCCGCACCACTTCCGTCGATGGGTGGCGAATGACGTTCAACGGTTTATCTGATCCTGCCAGCGCAGTTGACACAGCATGGTCAAGCACCTCCCCCAGGCTACCAACAGTCATGTTAAGGCTCACTTGACCACTTTCCAGAACACTCAGATCCAGCAGGTCGTTCAACAATCTAGTCAACCGTAGGGCTTCATCATGTATAATGCTCGCATGGCGAACGGTATCCTCTTCACTCCCACCTTCGGTGTCTCGCAGGATCTCTGAAAACGCACGGATCGAGGTCATAGGTGTACGCAATTCGTGGCTCACCTGGCTTAGAAAAGCGTCCTTTTGCTGTGAAATTTGGGTCAGTTTTTCATTTGTTTCCCTCAACTTCTTAGCGGTGCGCGATAATTCTTTGGATTGCACTTCTAACTGACCAGAGTATTCCAACATCTGTGCTGTTTCATCCGCCACAGCCAAGAGGTCCTCTACCGATACCGACGACCCTCCGGCGATCTGGCCAACCATCGCGTGCGCAGCTGCGGCACCAACTGATCCACTCAACTCTCGCTCCAATCGCTCCAGAAACGCTGGTGTTGGTTCTGGGAGCCCACCGTGACTTCCTTGACGGATGGCTTCGCTCTGGAAAAAGTCCTGTGCTTCGCCTGCTCCCAAAATCCGCTGTGACATCACCATCAGGTCTTCGCTTTGCGCGACCAGCCCGGTCCAGCCCCGTGGCCCCGCTGAATGATCAAAAACATTGACGAATTGCGCTCCCTGTAGCCGCTCTAACGGGTTTGGGAACGTCGCCAGCGATACAGTGCAAAAAGCCGCGGCGTTCAACGCCATAGACCACATGACTGCATGAACGATTGGATCCAGCCCCTCAATCCCAAACAGGGCCTGCGGGCGCAGCCAGGAAAAGCCAAACAATCCATCAGTCAGCACTGCATCCGGCAAGAGACCGCCCCCCAGCGCAGGAAGAAGCATAGTATAAAGCCAAATCAAAAACCCAAGAGACAACCCTGCCAGTGCCCCGGTCCTGGTGGCACCACGCCAAAACAGCCCCCCCACCAGCGCAGGCAGGATTTGCGCAATCCCAGCAAACGAGATCAGGCCAATCGAAGCCAGTGCCGCGTCCTGGCCAGCCAGCCTGTAGTAGAAATACCCCAGAGCCATGATCACTGCGATCGACACCCGGCGCGCAAGCAGAACCACATTGCGAACATCGCCTGAGACTGAAGCCCCATGTCCCTGCATCCGCAGCCAGATCGGCATCACGATATGGTTGGAAACCATGGTCGACAATGCCATCGCAGCGACAATAACCATCGAAGTCGCCGACGAAAACCCGCCCAAGAAAGATAGCATAGCCAGCCCATCACGACCTTGGCTGAGGGGGATGGTCAAAACAAACAGATCGGGATTTGCCCCTACGGGCAACAGCTCCAGCCCAATTGCAGCAATTGGGACAACAAACAGGCTCATCAAGAGCAGATATAGCGGAAAAGCCCATGCCGCGACACGCAGATGCCGCTCATCTTCATTTTCAACCACCATGACCTGAAACATGCGCGGCAGGCAAACGAAGGCCGCTGCAGACAAAAAGGTTATGGTGGCCCAGCGGTCGCCTTGCATTTGCCATTGACCGATCTGCGAGGCATCCACGCGGGCCATGGTTTCACCAATACCATCGGACAGCCCCCAAACCACGAAAATTCCCACCGCCAGCAGGGCTACCAACTTGACCACCGCCTCCAGAGCAACAGCAGTCACCACCCCATGGTGGCGTTCATTTGCGTTCAAGTTACGGGTTCCAAACAAAATGGCAAACACCGCCAACCCCGCTGCAACCCAGAACACAGTTGTGGTTTCATAGAGCTGCCGTGCGGGATCAGCCTCGGCAAAAGTGGCAAATGACAGCGTGATCGACTGCAGTTGCAACGCAATATACGGAGTCACGCCAATTACGGCCAAGATGGTTACACAGATTGCAAGCGTGTTTGACTTTCCGTAGCGCGCGGAGATCAGGTCAGCTATCGAAGTGACCCGCTGGCTGCGCCCAATTCGGACCAGTTTGCGCAGCCCCCACCACCAACCGATCATTACCAGCGTTGGCCCTAGATAGATTGTAATAAACTCGAGCCCAGATCGCGCCGCATACCCAACCGCACCGTAAAAAGTCCAAGCTGTACAATAGATCGAAAGCGATAGTGTATAGATCAACGGTGACCGCAACCAGGCGGACCGATGTCCCCTACTGGCCTTGCGGTCAGCGGCAAAGGCCACAATGAACAAGAGAGCGACATAGACCAAACACACCGCAACGAGCACATTCAGCGAAGCCATTAGGGCGCTTCCTCACCAGGTTTGTCGGTACCTTCAGTCCAGTTTTCCGCCCACCGGCGTACAGCCACCCCAAACACAAAGCTGGCAACAATCAACAACGTCCAAATCGTAAACAGGTAGGTTATGGCTTCGGAAATAGGTTTCCCACCTGACGTATCCGGTGCGGGATAGGGATCAGGATTTGGCCACATCAGCGGTACCAGAAAAAGTAGCGCCCCAAACAACGGTAACAGTCGTGCAATATCCATAAGACGACGACGTCGATAGGCCTTGCGTTCAACAAATAGCGCCGTTCGCTGCCTGCCTTCGCCCCAGTCGTCGCCGCTATGGCTCATGCTTGATTGGCCTGCGCGTGCAAATCCCGAACTGCCGCTAGCACTTCTGTATTGGAAAACGGCTTGGTCATAAAACGGCTGACCCCGGCCTTTTCAGCCATTTCCCGATCTCGCGCCTGCCCGCGCGCTGTCAGCATCAACACCGGTAGTTGGGTCATTTTTTCCTGTTCGCGGAGATCCTTAATGATTTCCATTCCACTTTTGCCCGGCAGCATAAGATCAAGAATAACCAGATCTGGTTTTGCCGCCTTGATCACCGCAATCGCATCTTGACCATCAGAATGAGCCTCAACAGTCCAGCCTTCCCGGGTCAGTAGAAACCGGATCGCCTCAATAATATTTGGCTCATCCTCAATCAACACAACATGTCTGCCCATATGCAGAAATTCCTCCCTCAACGCCAACTTGCGGTCCTCAAAGACCTAGCGCTAATTCCCCTAGTTCAGGCCAGACTAGACCCGCGGTCACATAACTGTCAAAACTCTTCGTCAAGGATTGATGTCTCGCGCCGCGCCTGACAGTTCTTTGCCATACAGACCCGACAGCTTGACCCTACCGCCAGTGCATCTGCCCGGCTGACCGTCTGCGGCAGGATCAACATTACTGCACGGTACATCGGATCTTTATCAAATCCAACTTGCGCTTGCGGCCAGGCGACAGCTAGGCATTCAAAACCCGTGGCATGGCGGCCATGCTGCACCACCTGACGACGCAGCGGAACCTGTGGCCGGGCCAATGCAGTGTATAGAGGCCACAGCGGGCAGGACGCTCCAAACCTTGGAAGAGCAAACCCATCGATCGGTTTGCGAAAAAGAATGGACCCCGACGCATCACAAAAAACCAACCCTGATTGCCTGCCCAGAACCTCCTCAGGCAAGGTTGCCAGGCGCCGCAAGACTGAGGGCAGTTGGCAACTAAATGTTTCGGCAAGGGCCATTGGATCTATTTTGTTGGCAACTGCTTGGGTTATTTCATCCAAAGGCATCTTTTCAGCATCCAAGCGATACAGTTCCAGTGCAGCCATGGCGTCAGTTCTGGCTGCATCGCTTTGCAGCTCAGACGCATCCGCAACCAATTCCGCCGGAGATGCCTGTCCTTGTTCAATAGCTCCAAAATGAAAATCATGGGCACTAAAGAACGCTTCCACGTCTTCCAGCGGCACACCGCGTCGAGCGGCGTTTGTACTACTGTCGTCGAGGAAATTTACCAGCGCCCTACTGCTTTCGGCCAGCCTACGTGAATCCACATTGAGGTTTTGATGGAAACGGTCCCGCCATTCCGGCTCAAGCTCTCCCGTTTCTGCCAAGATCGACGCGGTGGAGCGAATTGCAGCAGCCGTTGACAGCACTTCATGCAGAGACGCCGCCAGTTGCGGGTCATGTGTCAAACGATCTGACAGCACCTGAACAGTACGCTCAAGCGTGGCCACCCGACGATGTTCACCAGCCAGCACTTCAGCCCAACCTGGAAACCGCCCCGCAAACTCGTCCACATGGTCTAGCTCGGCGACCGGCTTCTCGGCATCCGCAGCGGCCTCCCGCAGGGTTGAGATCAGTGCCACTTCAGCGCCTTCGGTAAGCATTGAAGGTTCGACCCCCAACACTCTGGCAATATCCACCAATAGCTTGCCACCGATTCTACGGCGATTGTGCTCAATTAGGTTAAGATAAGACGCAGATATGTCGACCTGTCGCGCCAGCGCCGCCTGACGCAACGCCAAAAACAGCCTGCGTTCACGGATTCGACTACCTGTCAAAGTGTCCCTTGTCATTATGCAGCCCTCCTTGATCAATACGTTTTCAACAGTTTTCTGCGCTGCAATATAAAATACTTTACAACATCAGGCGCACCTCTGTGCATTTATTTACAGAATTATCCAGAAAAACAAGGCGATTATTGCGCAATTTTACAACCTCGCCCCATACTGCATTTGCACAATAGTGCCTGCGCATCGTGGAAGTAGAGGAGCCGCGACGCGTCAATCATATAAGGGAGGATTATATGTCCAATTCGAATTTCACGCGTCGTGGCATGCTGAAAACCAGCGCTGTTGCCGGCGCAGGTGTTGCATTGCCAACGATTTTTACCGCGTCGTCCGTCGCGGCTTACACCAATGAACCCACTGGTAGTTCTGTCACTTTGGGTTTCAACGTACCACAAACTGGCCCCTACGCCGACGAAGGCGCGGACGAGCTGCGCGCATATCAGTTAGCAGTCGAGCACCTGAACGGAGAAGGCGACGGCGGCATGCTGAACACCTTCAGCTCCAAAGAGCTGCAGGGCAACGGCATCCTGGGCAAAAAGGTCGAGTTCGTCACAGGCGATACGCAGACCAAATCTGATGCTGCACGCGCATCGGCTAAGTCGATGATCGAAAAAGACGGCGCTGTGATGATCACAGGTGGTTCGTCCTCGGGTGTTGCGATTGCTGTTCAGGGTCTGTGTCAAGAAGCTGGCGTGATCTTCATGGCTGGTCTGACCCACTCGAACGACACAACCGGTAAAGATAAGAAAGCCAATGGCTTCCGTCACTTCTTTAACGGTTACATGTCTGCTGCGGCCTTGGCTCCGGTTCTTAAGAACCTGTATGGCACCGACCGTAACGCCTATCACCTGACAGCTGACTACACTTGGGGCTGGACTCAGGAAGAGTCGATCGCTGCTGCAACCGAAGCCATGGGCTGGAACACAGTCAACAAAGTGCGCACACCGCTCGCCTCGACTGACTTCTCGTCCTACATCGCTCCGGTTCTGAATTCGGGTGCTGATGTTCTGGTTCTGAACCACTACGGCGGCAACATGGTGAACTCGCTGACCAACGCTGTTCAGTTTGGTCTGCGTGAAAAAGTCGTCAACGGCAAGAACTTCGAAATCGTTGTTCCGCTGTACTCGCGTCTGATGGCCAAAGGTGCCGGTGCCAACGTTAAAGGCATTCACGGTTCCACCAACTGGCACTGGTCGCTGCAGGACGATGCCTCTAAGGCATTCGTTAAATCCTTCGGCACCAAATATGGCTTCCCACCGTCGCAGGCGGCGCACACTGTATACTGTCAGACTTTGCTGTATGCGGATGCTGCCACACGCGCAGGTACTTTCAACCCATGTGGTATTGGCGAAGCTCTGGAAGGCTTTGAGTTCGACGGTCTGGGCAATGGTAAAACATTGTACCGTGCTGGCGATCACCAGTGCTTCAAAGACGTGCTGGTTGTGCGCGGTAAAGAAAACCCAACATCGGAGTTCGACCTTCTTGAAGTTGTCGAAGTCACTCCGGCGGCTCAGGTTACTTACCCGATCGATCACCCAATGTTTGCTGGCGGAGCCCTGGGCTCTTGTAACGCAGGCTAAGGCCATATGGCCGGGCTGGGCGCGCAATCTGCGCCCAGCCCCTTCACCCAGCAGCCGGATCTAGCAGATCGATACGGGATAATCATCCCGAGGCCGCCGGACACTCACAAAGACAAGACGACAAACCCAAAGGTGGGGGCTATGGACGCAATCCTATTGCAAATCTTGAACGGGCTCGACAAGGGCTCTGCCTATGCGCTGATCGCGCTGGGACTGACACTCATTTTTGGCACGCTTGGCGTGGTGAACTTTGCCCATGGGGCCTTGTTCATGATTGGTGCATTCTGCGCCGTCACCCTTCAACGGCTCCTCAATCTCAGCTTTGAGACAATTGATGAGACCCAAACCGACTTTCTTGGCAATGCGCTAAAGGTGAAAACCCCCTACGTCGAGGCCTGGTTCGGCCCTCAAATGGGTGGGACGATCATCGACTGGGCAGTCCCTCTGGCGATTCTGTTTGCAGTCCCAATTATGGTTTTTGTTGGTTATGCGATGGAACGCGGGCTGATCAAGCACTTCTACAAGCGTCCCCACGCGGATCAAATCCTGGTGACCTTTGGTCTCGCCATCGTGCTGCAGGAAGTGATCAAATATTTCTACGGCGCCAACCCGATCCAGACCCCTGCCCCCGAAGCATTGAGCGGAATTGTCAACGTCGGCGCCATCATCGGCATGGATATTGTTTATCCTGTCTGGCGTATCGTCTACTTCTTCTTCTCGCTTCTGGTTATTGGTGGCATTTTCTCATTCCTGCAATTCACTACCTTTGGTATGGTTGTGCGCGCCGGTATGGCCGACCGTGAAACCGTGGGCTTGCTTGGCATCAATATCGATAAACGCTTCACCGTCATGTTTGGTATTGCCGCTGCTGTCGCGGGTCTTGCAGGTGTGATGTATACCCCGATCAACTCGCCGAACTATCACATGGGCATGGACTTCCTTGTTCTCAGCTTTGTTGTGGTGGTTGTTGGTGGCATGGGCTCGCTGCCAGGAGCGGTACTTGCGGGCTTCCTGCTGGGAATTCTCGAAAGCTTTGCCTCGATGAACGAGATTAAATCAATCATCCCAGGTATCGACCAAATCATCATCTATGTGGTGGCAATCATCATTCTGCTCACCCGCCCCCGAGGTCTGATGGGCCGCAAAGGCGTGATGGAGGACTAAAAACATGCTCGGAATGAACAAAAACGACACCACAATGCTGTTGCTTGTCGCCGCACTGACGATGCTAGCACCCTTTATCCTGAACCCGTTCCCTACGGACAGCGGATTGGCACAATTCAACGCCGGTTACCCGGATCTGATGCAGAGGTTTGTGATCTTTGGCATCTTTGCCATTGGTTTCAACATCCTGTTTGGCCTCACGGGCTATCTCAGCTTTGGCCACGCAGCCTTTTTGGGTGTCGGCTCTTACTCGGCGGTTTGGATGTTCAAACTTCTGGCGATGAACGTCATCCCCGCCATCTTGTTGTCAGTGGTTATGGCGGGTGTGTTTGCCCTGCTGATTGGCTACGTCTCGCTGCGACGGTCGGGTATCTACTTTTCGATCCTGACGCTGGCCTTTGCACAGATGTCGTTCAACCTGGCCTACTCAGTGCTGACCCCAATCACCAATGGTGAGACTGGCCTGCAACTTAGCCTCGATGATCCTAGGGTCCTTGGCGTGTCGCAGACGGCAGATGGATCCATCCCGGTTACCAATCTGTTTGGTTTGGAAATGCGTTCGACTTTTGAAATGGCCGTTGGCCCCTGGGCCTTCCAATTCAACGCGGGGTACTACCTCTGTGCGTTGATCCTGCTGGCTGTTTTCTACCTGTCGATCCGCATCTTCCGCTCGCCCTTTGGTCTGATGCTGAAAGCTGTTAAATCGAACCAGCAGCGGATGAACTACACCGGGCTGAACACCCGCCCCTACACGCTGGCTGCCTTTGTTATCTCAGGTATGTATGCTGGTCTGGCCGGTGGCTTGTTGGCCTCGATGGATCCTCTGGCAGGCGCCGAACGTATGCAGTGGACAGCTTCTGGCGAAGTGGTTCTGATGACGATCCTTGGCGGCGCCGGCACTCTGATTGGTCCGGTTCTGGGCGCAGGTTTCATCAAGTACTTCGAAAACATCTTCTCCAAGATCAACGAAAGCGTACTCCACAGTTGGTTCGGCGCTCTGCCCGACGGGCTTGAGGACCTGCTGGTTACCCTGGTCTACCCCTTTGTAGGCAAAGGCTGGCATATGACGCTTGGCATCTTGTTTGTTCTGGTTGTGGTGTTCCTGCCCGGTGGTTTGGTTGAAGGCGGCCAACGCGTTACAGCCTGGATACGTAGCAAAAAGGCGGGCGGTAACAAGCCCACCAGCACAACCGAACCTGCGGAATAAGGAGACACAAGATGGGAATTCTTGAAGTCAAAGGCGTAAACAAGCGGTTCGGCGGGCTCCAAGCCTTGGGGGATGTAAACCTAAGCGTCAAGGAAAACTCGGTCCATGCTATCATCGGTCCAAACGGTGCAGGCAAATCCACCCTACTGAACTGTCTGGTGGGAAAGTTGATCCCTGACACCGGGTCAGTGATGTTCGACGGTCAATCCGTGCTGGGCCGTGCCCCGTATGAGATCAACCAGATGGGCATCAGCCGTGTGTTCCAGACACCCGAGATCTTTGGTGAACTTTCGGTGATGGAAAACATGATGATCCCCTGCTTTGCCAAACGGGACGGTGCGTTTGAAATGAACGCAATCGGGTCTGTGCTCAGCCAAAAGGACATCATCGCAAAAGCCGAGGAAATGTTGAAAGACATGAACATGGCGGACAAGCGGCACATGAACGCCGCCTCGCTGTCGCGTGGGGATAAACGGCGCCTTGAGATTGGCATGTGCCTATCACAAGAACCCCGCCTGCTGCTGTTGGATGAACCCACTGCCGGTATGGCACGAGCAGACACCAACAACACCATCGATCTGCTGAAACAGATCAGCGACGAACGCGACATCACCATCGCCATCATTGAGCATGATATGCACGTTGTGTTCTCTCTGGCTGATCGGATCACCGTTTTGGCCCAGGGCACACCACTGGTTGAAGATGAACCACAAAATATCCGAGGCAACCCCAAAGTGCGCGAAGCGTACCTGGGTGAGTCGGGCTAAGGAGAGAACCAAATGAACGTCAAACCCAATTTCTCCAAGAACGCCAACCAGGCGACCACCGCCCCGGCCTTTTTGTCGGTCTGGGACATGCATGCTTACTATGGTGAAAGCTATATCGTGCAGGGCATTTCCTTCAACGTGCACGAGGGCGAGATCCTTGCCTTGCTAGGCCGTAATGGGGCGGGCAAAACCTCGACCCTGCGCGCTATCGCCCGGATGGATGACCCCCAGTTGAACAAGGGTGAGATCTGGCTGGATCACCAACCCTTGCACAGCATGGCAAGTTATCAGGCCTCTGCCGCAGGGTTGGCCCTGGTGCCAGAAGATCGCAGCATCATTCCTGGCCTGACGGTCGAGGAAAACCTGCAACTGGCCCAGATCGCTCCGCCGATCGGCTGGTCGCTGGAACGTCTGTACGAGCTGTTCCCGCGCTTGGGTGAGCGCCGCAAGCAAGAGGGTGTCACCCTATCGGGCGGCGAACAGCAGATGCTGGCAATTGCCCGCGCATTGGCCCGCGATATCAAAGTTCTTCTGTTGGACGAGCCTTACGAAGGACTGGCACCTGTAATCGTGGATGAGATCGAACGGACGCTCATCCACATCAAGGAACAAGGCATCACGACCATCATCGTTGAACAAAACGCAGTGCGGGCACTGGAACTGGCTGACCGTGCGGTAATCCTCGACACCGGAGGCATCGTGTTCGACGGTGTGGCCTCTGAAGTGCTGGAAAACGAAGAACTGCGCGCCGAATATCTGGCGATCTAAGCCACAATGAAATCCCGTTTTTTACGGCAACAAGTGTATAAGGCCGACCTTACCAGGGTCGGCCTTATTTTTGTTCGCATGAAGGTTGGGAAACCATCGTAAACTGATCAGAATATTCAGTCCGATTGCTCCCGTTCTATCTAATCCAAACCGGGAGAGAGCTGGATCAAATATGATGACTGGTTTCAGCCAAAGAACGGTTTGTTACTGTTCGGTCCGCCATTTGCGCATTGCTAGTACGCCATGCCGCCCGTGCCCTTAGACGAATAGCAATTGCTATTATCCCCAGGCAAATCCAGAAAACCTGGATCAACATTGAGCCGAGATTGAAGTTCTGCACCAAGCTGATCAATATGAGGCATGCACCACATATATTGATCAGAAAGAACGCTATCCCCTGGCTGTCGATGACGCGAAAGGTCACCAATGTGTAGTTGGTCAGGTACAGGAGAAACCCAACTACCCCACACCCAGTGGAAACCTGTGCAGGAAGAGACGCAAAGACGTCATAGATGTTTTCAACAATCATTTTGGACAGGCCTTAAAAAAGTTACTCGTTAACCACGTCCGGTATCTAGAAAGCCTCGCTATTTCGACCTATTCCCATTTGGGGACAAAACACTCAAAGGTCTGGAATACTATACCTTTCGCTACCAGGCTCCACATCGCGCCCAGCCGCACGCGCCAGCAACCAGGGCCAGTTGGTAATGTGGTGGTAATGCCCTTTGTCAGCCATCGCAGTCAGGCGGGCATCCGGTAAATGCTGAGCCAAAAGCTCGGCCCCTTGCACGGGTGCTACGTTATCCAGGTCACCTTGAAAAATTTCAACCGGAACCGTGATATCCTGCACAGGGAAGTCCCAGCCCTGAGCATTCAACAGGTTCTCTTCCACCATGCCTTCCATGCCCATGGCTGTGCGCTGTGCCAGCATTTCAGCTGTTCGGCGCCGGATCACCGGATGCGACAGAATTTCAACATCGTCAGCGCTGCGTGTACGCTTACAATACCGGTCAAAATAGTTGTCCCGGTTCTGCAAAATTGATCGCACCAGAAATGGGATCACCTGCCGAAGCATTGAGGGCCAGTGGCGCCCCAAAATACTGGACATATGATAAAACTGATCCAACTCACGCCAATTCGGATGGCGATAAACAGGATAGGCAGCAGAAGACAGCACGATTTTTTCAACACGCGATCCTAACCCATGCGCCACGGCCAATGCGCTGCCCGAACCGAAGGACAGGGCCAAAATACCTACACTGCCTAGGCCCAATTGCTCCATCAACTGTTCTACATCTGATGTGAAATCCCGCAGGCTGTCCATATCCCTGGCCTCGGACCGAAATGCGCCGGGACGACAGGGGGTAATAAGACGAATGTTGTGCCGTTCCAGATAGTGCAAGCAAAGATCCGGATACCCGACCACATCGATTGCAACCCCCGACAGCGCATCGAAGACCAGCACGGGGTCCCCGGTTTCAGGGCCAAGGCAAAAATATTCAAGGTTGCGGCCATCTCTAAGAGTGATCATCCGCCGCACGTTCCGGCGTTCACCCTTAAACAATTCACTACGTCGCAGGGCGGACATTGGTGTCGCGGCGAGCCCAGCGATCAGACTAGCCTGATTATGAAGCCCCGTTTTATCATAGATCCGCTTCAAATACGTACGCGCACTTTCATAGGACAGTCCCATCTCAACAGCCGCACTTCGCAGTTCCCCCTTTTGGCTAAGTTCGCCTAACAGCTCAGCCTCACGCCTAGAAAGATGATGCGTATGGGAGAAGCTGCGCAGCGCATCGTTTTTTCCTCGGCCTGCAGAAATCAGAACTGCAGAGGCAATTGACGGAAATCCAATTCGTTCCGCGTCTTGACGAGGCAAAACCATCATTGGCTCTTGGCAATTTCCCGGCAATTGGAACTCTTGCGATACCTCATTCTGAATGCAGGACCCAACCAGCGAGGCCAGCGATTGTTCGCCTTTGTCGTTCAAAAGGCCCGGGAGTTCACCATTGGGCAAAATCGATCCCAACTGCAGCGTTTCCTGCATTGACCGATTGGCCATCAAGAGCTGCCCAGTTTCCCCAAACAGGGCTACACCAAAGGCAAAACTGTTCAAAACCGACGACAAATAGGTCTCGCGTTCTTGCAAGTCGACCATGCGTTTGGAAATGCTAAAGGCCCGCCTGAAGTGCTGTGAGAGGTTCTCCAGCCCCTTGCTGTCGTTATGTTCCAAAAACCGACTGTCGCGCGCGCGTTGAACTTCTTCTGTCAGCTCAAGTATCAATTCAGGCCACAACGAATTGTCCAACGACGCCTCATAAACCAAATGTGTCAACTGCTCAAAATTGCCCGACATATCCAAACACCCAAAACTAATAAAACAAAAACATCACATAGCATTGCAATCTCCAGCACATAAAGTCAGGTTTTCCAGAACCCGACCCGCAGCCACAGTGTGTGCCCTTTCCATAAGAGGAAATTCAGTCCACATATGCCCCATGACTGATATAGCCTTTGACCATGCGCCCGTCGGGCTAGCCCAACTGGAACACCGCTTCATCCGACGCTGCAACCTGCAGTTTGCCGAAACTTTCGGGGATACTCCCGCGGCATTTATCGGTATGGAGATTTCCGCTTTGTACCCAAGCCGCGCGGACTTTGACCGGATCGGGGACTTGCTGCAGCAAGAGGACGCTCAGGCCGGGCGATACGATGATGAGCGCATTATGCGGAGATGTACTGGCGAGTTGTTCTGGTGTCGGGTCCGCGGTCGGTCGCTGACTCCAGATCAGCCATTCCGAGCTGGAATTTGGTCATTTGCTGATATCTCCGACGATAGGCCAATGGTCACTCTGACGCCCAGAGAACGCGACGTCGCGATTTTCACTTGTCGCGGCTTATCTGCGAAAGAAATCGGCGTGGAGCTGAACCTGTCCTACCGTACAGTTGAAACCCACCGCGCCAATCTGCTTAAGAAATTCTCAGCCCGAAAGCTTCCCGAATTGGTGGCAAAACTGACCGGTATGCCTCTCTAAATCAGGACCGATTGCAAATTTGATGCCGAACGCCCATGTTAGCGCTCTGTTAGGGTGCTTTCCTTGCGGGCGACCATGCCCTATAAGCGCGTTAAATTTCGACCTGCATTACCGGCAGGTCTCTGAGAACCGGCTGAGGACAATATGAAAAACAAAACTCACGAAGCAGACGTCGCCTTTATCAAGGCATTGGCCGAAATGCTGCGCGACAATGACCTGACCGAGTTGCAGGTCAAACGTGACTATGGCGATGACGACAGCCTGAATGTGCGCGTCTCTCGTCAAGTTGCTGCAATGCCGGCACCTGTGCAGGTAGCGGTCCCTGCCGCCGCGCCAGCTGCGTCACCTGTCGCCGCAGCTGCGGCTCCTGCTGCAGCGCCAGCGGATGATCCCGCCAGCCACCCTGGCGCTGTGCCATCACCGATGGTCGGCACCGTCTACACTCAGGCAGAACCGGGTGCTCCAGCCTTTATCTCAGTCGGCGCGAAAGTCAGCGAAGGCGATACCTTGCTGATCATCGAAGCCATGAAGACCATGAACCACATCCCTGCCCCCAAGGCTGGAACGGTAAAACGCATTCTGGTCGAAGATGGTGCTGCTGTGGAATTCGGAACGCCTCTGGTCATCATCGAGTAAGGATCAGACATGTTTGACAAGATCCTGATTGCCAATCGCGGCGAGATCGCCCTTCGCGTGATCCGCGCGGCGCGTGAAATGGGCATCAAATCGGTTGCAGTACACTCGACTGCAGATGCCGACGCCATGCATGTGCGCATGGCTGATGAATCAGTTTGCATTGGCCCGCCGTCCAGTATCAACAGCTACCTATCGATCCCGGCCATAATATCAGCCTGTGAAATCACTGGCGCGCAGGCGATCCATCCCGGCTATGGCTTTCTGTCTGAAAACGCCAATTTTGTGCAGATCGTCGAGGATCACGGCCTGACATTCATCGGCCCTACCGCACAGCACATCCGCACAATGGGCGATAAAATTACCGCCAAGGACACCATGAAAGAACTGGGCGTACCCTGTGTCCCCGGCTCAGATGGTGGCGTTCCAGATCTGGAAACAGCGCAGAAAATTGGCGCTGATATCGGCTATCCCGTAATTATCAAGGCGACAGCTGGCGGCGGTGGCAAAGGCATGAAAGTCGCCAATACTGCGGCTGATATGGAAATGGCTTTTCGCACCGCGCGTGCTGAGGGCAAGTCCAACTTTGGCAACGATGAAGTCTACATCGAGAAATATTTGACCACACCGCGCCACATCGAAATTCAGGTGTTCGGAGATGGTAAGGGCAAGGCTGTGCATCTGGGCGAGCGCGACTGCTCGTTGCAACGCCGTCACCAAAAGGTGTTTGAGGAGGCCCCGGGCCCCAGCATTAGCCCTGAGGAACGCGCTAAAATCGGTAAAATCTGCGCCGATGCTGTTGCCAATATCAACTATATTGGCGCCGGCACCATTGAGTTCCTGTACGAAAACGGTGAGTTCTTCTTTATCGAGATGAACACCCGCCTGCAGGTGGAACATCCGGTCACCGAGGCAATTTTTGGTGTGGATCTGGTACGTGAACAAATTCGCGTCGCCGAAGGCCTGCAAATGTCGTTTAGTCAGGACGATCTTACGATCAACGGCCACGCCATTGAGGTGCGGATCAACGCCGAGAAGCTCCCGAACTTTGCCCCTTGCCCCGGTAGAATCACCCAGTACCACGCCCCAGGCGGATTGGGTGTTCGGATGGATTCGGCGCTGTATGACGGCTATTCGATCCCGCCCTATTACGACAGTCTGATCGGCAAGCTGATTGTGCACGGCCGCGACCGCAATGAGGCCATTGCCCGCCTGAGCCGGGCCCTGGGTGAATTGATTGTTGATGGAGTCGACACCACAGTTCCACTGTTTCATGCCCTACTGGCCGAAGCTGACGTTCAGTCTGGCAACTATAACATTCACTGGCTGGAACGTTGGCTTGACGATAATCTGGCCAGCTAAAACTTTGGTAGCGGTGCGTGCGAGCACGCACCCTACCCACCCCTTTGTTCTTGTATGATAACACTGTCTGCAGAGTTGTTGTTGCACGCCTATTCAGTGGGCGTATTCCCCATGGCCGAAACCAGCGATAATCCCGAAGTTTTCTGGGTGGACCCCAAGCGCCGTGGCATTCTTCCGCTGGATGGTTTTCATATTTCCCGCTCTCTCGGACGGCACATCCGACGTGCAGCTTATCAGGTGACTGTGAACCGCGATTTTCAGGCCGTTGTTACAGCCTGCGCCGATCGTGAGGAAACCTGGATCAACGCTGAAATCTACAAGCGCTATATTGAGCTACACGAAATGGGGCATGCACATTCGCTCGAAATTTGGCAGGACGGTGCGCTGAGTGGCGGTGTCTATGGCGTCACTGTAGGGGCTGCATTTTTCGGAGAGAGTATGTTTTCGCATCGTACCAATGCGTCAAAACTTGCGCTTGCTTACTTGGTTGATCGTCTCAATCAGACCGGATTTACCTTGTGTGATACTCAGTTCCTGACCACACACCTAGCATCACTGGGCGGGATAGAAATCAGCCGTGCAGCCTATCGCAGGCAGCTGTTTGAGGCTGTGCAGGAACAAAAATCCTTCACCTCTGCCGAGCTCCCCACTGCTCAGGAGCTATTGCAGCGCAATACCCAGATGTCGTAGCGGCTGTGATCCAACGCGCTTAACGCCGGGCTAGAGGCAATCATCCAACCTTCAAACTGTACCGCACCACTGTCTGGCTCTCGTATTGTGAGAAAGGCAAAGGCATCCCCTGTGGGGTTTTCTGCCGGATAACGACAATCAGCGACAGTCACCAACAGACCAAAAAGTTCAGCGCTGCCACCAATTGGCAGCTCGGCATCCGTTGTGCGACCGTTGACTTTGTCCAGACCGCGCAACACCGCACCAGTTCCAGACACGGCTCCATTGTCTTGTGCCAAGCTAGCTGAACCCAGCCCCAGCGACAGCAGACCGGACCAAAACGCCAATCGGATCACGATTCTTCCCCGCTGCCGGACACAAATTTCAGCAACAAAGTAATTAAGCTGACAGCGCCCTGAGTGTCCTCGATTTCATCCCCCGGTTCAAAACTGAACGGTGAACCACCAGGCATAATCTCAACAAAGTTGCCGCCCAACAGACCTTCGGACGACACCACCACAGCGCTGTCATCAGGAATATCGATCCCCTGAAGCACCGAGAAACCAGTGTCCGCACGAAATGTCTGTGGGTTCAAGACAACGTTTGTAACTGTACCAATCTTAACGCCGGCCAAGCGGACGTCAGTACCGACGCCGACCCCTTCAATAGAGCGAAACGAGGCATTAAGTTGGTAGTCTTCACCACCACGCGACAATCCCGTGGCCTGCCCTGCAAAAACGGCAAAACCTATCGCTGCGGCCAGTACGACGCCGCCGACCAAAACTTCGGTGGTATTGTGGGACATGCTACTTCGCCTCTACAGGGGGCGGATCACTCCGGCACCCATGCCTCATAGTCCTGACGAGTGGCAGGCTCAGCGGCCCGGCGAATCGATCCTGCAGGCGCGTAGGCCAGAGCAGTACCAGTCAGGTTTTCCTGATGCGGTTTTTCCCAATCCTTGTGCTTCAAAGGTTGCTCAGAGGGCAATTCGTCAAAGGTGCGGTGCAACCAACCATGCCAGTCCGCATTTATCCGTGTCGCCTCAATCTCACCATTGAAGATGACCCAGCGTTTGCTGTCATCGGCATTGTGGTAGTACACGTTGCCCTGATCATCATCGCCAACCTTAATACCCTTGCGGGCGGTAAAAAGCTGAGTGTTCAGTGTCTGACCGTTCCACCAGGTAACGGCGCGCAAAAGAGTATTCAGAATTCCCATGGGTATCTCCGCAAAGTTAGTCTTGATATGACCTAGTTTGGGGCCAAGGTCCAGATGCTGTGCCCTCTCAGAGTGCGCAGGACGTAGATGAGGCGCGTTTTTTCCCGCGCTCAGGTTGGGAAAGGAGGGATGGTCCAGTTTCAGCTAGGGTAGTAACGCCGTCAACTCGATCTCAATGCGATATTTGGGATCAATCAGACCACATTCGATCATGGTGGCGGCTGGCGGATTATCGCCAAAAGTTTCCGCAAGAATCGGCCAGCAAGGCGCGAACTCCGCTCGGTCAGGCAAGTAGTAGTTTACACGCACGACTTGGGCAAAACTACTGCCTGCTTCATCCAGTGCCTTACCTATGATCTCAAGGGCTGATCGGCACTGTTCCAAGGCTCCGTCCCCTTGCCCCACAGTTCCTGCCACATGTACAAACCCGCCTGCAACAACCGCGCGGCAATAGCCCACTTTGCTCTCAAATTCACCGCCCGAGGAAATACGTTTGATCAACTTTTCTTCTCCCAATAGAAAACGGCGCGGGATGAACCGCGCCGTGATTGATAAGTCCGGTACACAATGAGTTACCCGGCCGATGCAGGCTCTTTTTCGGCATCTGCGTGGATCATCAGCGGTTCAACATTTGAATTCACCGCTTCTTCGTTCACCACCACCTTGGTGACGCTGTCCATTCCGGGCAGCTCAAACATAGTGTTGAGCAGGATATCTTCGAGGATTGACCGCAAACCACGCGCACCAGTCTTACGCTCGATGGCGCGTTTAGCGATGGCACTCAATGCATCGTTGGTAAAGTCCAGCTCGGTTTCTTCCAGTTCGAACAGTCGCTGATATTGTTTGACCAATGCGTTCTTTGGTTCCGACAAGATGGTCACCAATGCATCTTCGTCCAGATCTTCCAACGTTGCCAGCACAGGCAAACGACCAACAAATTCAGGGATCAGACCAAACTTCAGCAGATCTTCGGGTTCCAGATCCTGGAACACTTCGCCCACGCCACGCTCGTCGTTGTCACGCACATCTGCACCAAAGCCCATCGCCGAGCCCTTACCGCGCGCTGCGATGATCTTGTCCAGACCGGCAAACGCGCCACCACAGATGAACAGGATATTGGTGGTGTCGACCTGCAGGAATTCCTGTTGCGGATGCTTGCGACCGCCCTGTGGTGGAACACTGGCAACGGTGCCTTCCATCAGCTTCAGCAAAGCCTGCTGTACGCCCTCGCCCGACACATCGCGGGTGATCGAAGGGTTTTCAGACTTACGTGTGATTTTATCGACTTCATCGATGTAGACGATACCACGCTGAGCGCGTTCGACATTGTACTCAGAGGCCTGAAGAAGTTTCAGAATGATGTTTTCAACATCTTCCCCCACGTATCCCGCTTCGGTCAGAGTGGTCGCATCTGCCATTGTGAACGGCACATCCAAAATCCGGGCCAGCGTCTGTGCTAGTAGTGTTTTACCGCAACCAGTTGGGCCGATCAGCAAGATATTGGATTTCGCCAATTCAAGTTCTGAGCCCGCTTTTTGGGCGTGGTTCAGACGCTTGTAGTGATTGTGCACCGCCACTGACAGCACCTTCTTGGCCATTGCCTGACCAATCACATAGTCATCCAGCACGCCGCAAATATCTTTAGGAGACGGCACACCATCGGTGGCTTTTAGCCCCGAGGCCTTGGTCTCTTCGCGGATGATGTCCATGCACAATTCGACACATTCGTCGCATATGAACACAGTCGGGCCCGCAATCAGCTTGCGCACCTCATGCTGGCTTTTGCCGCAGAAGCTGCAGTAAAGCGTATTTTTGCTGTCGCCGCTCGAGTTCGTCGCCATGGTCTACCTTTCAGTCCGCGCCAGGAGCCGCCCGCCACAGGCGTCTCCCGCTTCAAAAACAGCTTAAGCCAGTGCCTCAGCCGCTACAATCGTAAAGTGCGCCCCAGCCTGTCTGGGGCGCAGTGGTTAGTTAGGGAGAGCGCTTCAGCTCTCTTCGTCATCACCTTTGGGCCGGTTGGCCACGATCTCATCGATCAGGCCAAATTCTTTGGCTTCTTCAGGTGACATAAAATTGTCGCGCTCCAGCGCGGCTTCGACCTTGTCCAGCTCTTGGCCGGTATGTTCCACATAAATTTCGTTCAGACGGCGCTTCAGTTTCAGCGTCTCTTCGGCGTGAATCATGATGTCAGTAGCCTGCCCTTGGAAACCGCCAGAAGGCTGGTGCACCATGACACGCGAGTTGGGCAACGAAAAGCGCATGCCCTTTTCACCAGCGGTCAGCAACAGCGACCCCATTGATGCCGCCTGACCAATCACCAATGTCGAAACTTTGGGTTTGATGTATTGCATGGTGTCATAGATCGATAAGCCCGATGTCACCACGCCACCCGGGCTGTTGATGTACATCGAAATTTCTTTGGATGGGTTTTCCGCTTCAAGGTGCAAAAGCTGCGCCACGATAAGTGAGCTCATGCCGTCATGCACAGGACCATTCAGGAAAATGATCCGCTCTTTCAACAGGCGTGAGAAAATATCATATGCCCGTTCACCGCGGCTGGTCTGCTCCACAACCATGGGGACGAGGGTGTTCATGTAGGTTTCTTTTGGATCGAACATTTGGGCCTGCCTGCTTTGAATGTAATCGGGACCATACCCGACAGAGTGTTACTTGATTCTTAGTATCGCGGCCAAAGGGCTGCAAGAGGGAGCAAAAAAAATGCATTTCACCGCCGATGTTGAAATATTTCCGTCGCATTCCCTAAATTCGCCGTCGCAAACTGGTGGTTGGTCGGCATGAGTTCAGTTTACCACGCTGTTAGATACGCCTTGTAGCCACTGATTACAGTGCCCGACGCCACAGGATCTCATCATGCAGACTGACAGCTTTGTACAAAAGGGCGCAGCCGCCAAACTAGCGATCCCTTTTAGTGGTGCGCCAAAGGATTTTTATTTCCTGCTACTTCCCAAGGCAACGATGTTACCTGTGGCGGCGGCGATCGAACCTCTGCGCATTGCAAATCAGGTTACCAATACTGAACTGTACCGATGGTACACCATGAGCGAAGACGGCGCGCCGGTCACCTGTTCAAATGGAATGACAGTCACACCAGATCTGGCGTTGGGACAATTGCAACAAGACGCTGAGGTGTTTGTATGCTCGGGAGTTGAGCCGCAGCACGCGGCGGGCGAGCCAACAATAAACTGGTTGCGTCGAGAACATCGGTTTGGTCGCCGTCTGGGCGGTATCTGTACTGGCGCTTTTGCGCTGGCACAGGCTGGTTTGCTGAGGGGGCAGGAATTCACTCTGCACTGGGAGAATCAACCCGGGTTCTCGGAGATGTTCCCCGACCTAAATCCCTCGCCCAATATCTACGAAATCTCCAGCAACCTGGTGACCTGTGGGGGGGGCAATGCCGCTACGGATATGATGCTCAATCTGATACAGGAACGCCACGGCAAAAAACTGGCCATCATCGTTGCCGATATGTGCCTGCATGTGCGGTCCGGGGGGCAGATGGCACCGCAAAAATCTAACTATGCTGTGGCTATAGGCAGTCGAAACCAAAGGTTACTCACTGCATTACAGCTGATGCAGGAGGCCATCGAGGACCCGTTGTCGATCATAGAACTTTGCGATCAACTGGATATTTCACGACGGCAACTGGAGCGGCTGTTTTCTCGCTATTTGGACCAAAGCCCAATGCAGGTCTATTCCGATATGCGCCTAAGCCATGCTTACGGTCTGATGAACGAAACAGCGATGTCCGTAACCGAGATTGCACTGGCCTCTGGCTTCAACAGCGCCACACATTTTTCTCGTTTGTTCAAACGCAAGTTTGGGGCCAGCCCTCACTTCTTCAGAAAGGGCTGGGTCTAATTTCTTTTGTCCTAACTGAAGTCGTACAAACTCTGAAATTTGCCTCCAACTTTGCTTGGCTATGACTTGATCTGAATTAGATCAATAGGCCTGATAAATACGAATATCGGGGTCAGCTAGGATGTAGGGCTTCAACGCAACAAAAACATCTTGGGTGAACAGGTCACTGGAGAGATACTTCTCTGCTGCTTCGTTTGTTGCAAACCCATGTAATACTTGCACATCAGTATCCCGTACCAACAGCGTTTTTGTTTCAGCCCCATCAATGCTGCTTAAGAAGGGCTCTTTGTATTCCGCATAGATAGCCGCTGCCGCAGCCCGGTTTTCCGGTGCGATCGACAAAGTGATTTCCAAAAACGAACCCGGGTCGGCAAACGCTGAGGTTGCCATGAGAGACGTACTCAACACGATAGACTTCAGAAGTGGGGTCATAGACGTATTCCTTAAATTCTGTTTCAGTCCAATCAGGCTGCCAGACGGCCATCGCAGAGAGAAATTGCTTCTGTGAATGATATCATTCACAAAAAGAACTAATTCTGGCGCGGTCAAACCGTTAACGTGACTACGTGATGAACGATGGGATGAAACATGAATTTCCAACAACTTAGATTTGTGGTGGCCGTCGCTGAGACGCGTTCGTTCACCAGTGCAGCAGATCTTTGTTGCGTCACGCAGCCCGCCCTTTCAAACGCTATCGCGCAGTTGGAAGAAGAACTGGGTGGCAAGCTGTTTGATCGGACAACCCGGTCAGTCGCATTAACTGACTTTGGGCAAACACTGATCACCGACATTCGTCATATTATTGATGCTAAATCTCAGCTGATGGTAGGGGCATCCGAATATCTGACGCGCGATGATCGCAATGTCAGGGTCGGCATTTCACCACTGATCAGTGATGATTTTGTTGCAGCGATGTTGTCCCGTATCGAAAACTTGAATGGTGGCCTGAACATTATCCTGTCGGAAATGAACAAGGCTGACATTCAACCTGCCCTAAACACCGGTCAGATTGACTTTGGTCTTGGCCCAGAACCCTGGGGCGAAGACAGTCTGATTTCGAAACCTATCTACAGCGAGCCGCTGCTGTATGTCTCTGCCACTCAAGGTGAACGGACAGACGAACCGGCTACACTTGAGACCCTGTCAGGCAAACAAATTCTACTCGTTGGAGAAGACTGTGGCCTATCCGTCGCCATTCGCACCCTGTTTCAGGTCAATCAAATCCCATTGGTTGAATACGAAGGTAAGGCGCTTAGCTATTCTATTCTGGAGAAGTGGGCCATGCTAGGGATTGGCATAGCGCTGCTGCCAGCATCAAAAGTGGCCAATGTTTCCTGCGCGCGTCGTTTGATCAACGGGGATGGGGCAGCTGTTTCTATAGGGTTTCACGCGTGCTGGAAACCGTCCCAAGAGCTTAGACACAGTTTTGCTGCAGTAAAAATGGCGCTGCAGGCGGACGGGCTTTAGGCTTTCAGCTTCGAATATTATCCAATAGTCCAAAACCCCACGGCTCATATTGCCTAGTTTCTGGATAGGCGATACGGTCGACCATATGAAACATGTACCCAAAAAAAATACCGACGATGCTCTTATTCAGGAATTCCTAAATAAAGGCGGCAAAGTCAGCGTTGGCAAAACCAAACCTCTCCCAAGCGAGTTGAGCATTAGCAACAACGCCTGGAACAACAAGCTAACCAAAGAAGAGAAAGCCGCACGCGACAAAAAATAGGACTAACGTACTTTTTCAGGTTGGGCTACTGGACGCGTTTGCAGAACGGTCCCGTTCAGGAAATTTGGGTTCACAAGCTGCAGCAACTACCCTAAAACGCGGTTTTCATCCCTACTCCGGCTGGTCACATGTCCCAACACCGCTCCGAACTGCTAATGCCTGCGGGTAATCTGCGTAAGTTGAAAATAGCGATCCTCTACGGGGCTGATGCTGTCTATTTGGGCACTCCGGATATGTCCTTACGTACTAAATCCGAGTTTTCTCTGGAAGACGTGATTGAAGGCGTCAAATTCTGCCATCAGCATGGGCGCCGCGCCTATCTGACACTGAACTTGTATTCGCACAACAAAGACATCCCCAAGCTGGACGAGTACATTGATACCGTGCGACAGGTGAAGCCAGACGGGTTAATCATCGCGGACCCAGGCGTCTTTCAGTATGTCCGCGAACGCGCGCCAGAAATCCCACTGCATGTCTCGACCCAGGCTAATATCTGTTCTTGGTTGTCCGTACAGTTCTGGCAGAACCAAGGCGCCGATTTGGCGGTTCTGGCGCGCGAGGTGTCTTTCCCTGAACTGGAAGAAATCCGCGAAAAATGCCCAGATATCAAACTAGAGGCCTTTGTTCACGGCGCCATGTGCATGACTTATTCTGGCAGGTGTCTGCTGTCGAATTTTATGGCCGAACGCGGTGCCAATCAGGGTAACTGCGCCAATTCCTGTCGCTGGAACTACAAGTTCCACATGCGTCTGAAAGACGGCACCGTGCAGGAACTGATCGTGGATGACAGCAATCACGACATGTTCGAATTCCTGTTGGAGGAAGGCGTCCGACCCGGTGAGTTTCTGCCCATTCAGGAAGACGAACGTGGCAGCTATATCCTGAACTCCAAGGACCTGTGCCTGATGCCAAAACTCGACGATTATCTGCGCATCGGTGTGGATAGTCTAAAGGTCGAAGGCCGCGGCAAGTCGGAGTACTATGCAGCAGTTGTAGCCCGCGCCTATCGTATGGCGATTGATGACTATTATGCCGATCCAGAAAACTGGGATGCGTCCGACTACATGGGTGAATTGGAAACCGTCGGCAACCGAGGCTACACACTGGCCTTCCACAAGGGCCGACTGACCAATCTATCTCACGGATATGAACACACCGCAGCCATTGCAACTTGGGAGTATGCAGGTGTTGTGAGCGAAGTAACCGAGGAGGCGTTCCTGGTTGAGGTCAAGAACAAGTTGGAGCCCGGTGACGTACTGGAGATGGTCTCGCCCATAGCCCGCAACACCATTCTGCTGCGGGCTTATGATTATGAAATCGCTGCCAGCGGCCAACGCAAAGACGTGGTGCATGGGTCGACCAAGTCCGTGATCCGCCTCCCTTTCTCACTGTTTGAGCAAGAAGACCAGAGCGATCTGCGCAGCAACTTTCCTGCCTTCACGGTAATCCGCAAGGAACGCGCGCTAAGCGATGAACAGTGGAAACGCCTGCAACTGGACAAGACTGCGCAGGCCATGGAAGTGCGCGACAGCACAGGTGAGACCGCCTATAAACGTCGTCGCAATGCATTGGTTGAGGCCATCGAGGCCGACACCAACGAGAAGCGCTTCAAAACCAACCGAGTAGGCACGCAGGGCTGTTGTGGCAAGGGTTGCAATGGTTGTTTGATATTCTGGCAAGGCGATGAATACGCCGTCGCCCGCGATGTGCTACGAAAGCGCAAACAAGGTGAACAGCTGAGCCGTGCCGAAGCAAACGAGTTCAAACTGCCGGTCTAAAAACTGGGAAACGACCAACCAGTAGGCTGTAAAGAAATCAGCCTTTCGCTTGGGTTCAGGTCTCAATTGTGAATTTTCGACTTTAAACGGAAAAACCCCGAACGCGGTTCGGGGCTTTTCGTATTCTTATTTACTCTCTTAGATCTCTTTACTGAGAAACGGATTGCAGATACGCGAGAATTGCCGCGATATCTTTTTCCTTTTTCAGCCCCGAGAACGACATCTTGGTGCCCTTCATATATTTCTTGGGTTTGGCTAAAAAAGCGGCCAGTTCTTGTTGGTTCCAGACCAGCCCACTTTCGGCTGCAGCCATCATTGGTTTGGAATACTTGAAGCCGTCGACCTGTCCTGCAGTTGCGCCAACGATGCCGTTCAAAATTGGACCTGTTCGATTTTTGGCCCCTTCGCCAACCTGATGACAGGCTTTGCATTTTTTGAACGTCTTGGCGCCCTTGGCCACCAGTTCTGGGTCTAAAGCGACCGTTTCGACCACGGGCTCTTGCACAGGCTGTTGAGCAGCGGCTTCAGTCACTTGGACTTCGGCTTCGGCTACTGTACCGGATTTGGCAGCGGTTTCTTCGGGCGTTACATCGAGTACCAGTGCGCGCATGGTGATTTCTACGCTGTCCTTACAATTGGTCATGCAAGCATCGTTGAAATTTACATACTCCGCTTCAGCTCGGTCATCCAAGATAAAGCCACCAGCGTTAGGCATTTCGACCTCAAGGAAGTTATCCTTGTTCAATACAAAATCCTCATCCACCAGATCGTTGGAATACAGGATGTAGGCAACAATGGCATAGACCTCGTCCGGCTCAAGCGACTGCGCATTGCCGAACGGCATTGACCGGTTCACGTAGTCCCATGTGGTCGACAGATAGGGCCAGTAAGACCCAACGGTTTTCAGCGGATCCTCGTGGTCCAGCGTCCCTGCCCCACCAGCTAGTTTTGGCCAGTTCCCAACACCTTCGGCAAAGTCACCATGGCAAACAGCACATTGTTCGGCAAAGATCTCTTCTCCATCCAGAACAGATCCCGACCCTGCGGGAAGGCCGGTGCCATCAGGGCTAACATCCAAATCCCAAGCAGCAACTTCTTCTGGCAACGCCGGGCGGCCCAAACCATAGGCCTCGGAATAAGCTGGTGCTGCAAGTAATGTCATCAGTGAGGCGACAACGGTAAGCTTATGATACTTCGACATTTTCGGCCTCTCCGCTTTCCTTGACCCACCAGGTCTGGATGCAATTGTTATGGTAGATAGAGTTCAGACCGCGCACGTCGCGCAGCTGGGTTTTGGTTGGCTGTACATATCCGGTAGCATCCTTGGCGCGGGCCTGTAGGAACATTTCCGTACCGTCCCAATTGTGATCCAGATAGAACCGGCTCATCGCCTTGTCCTGTCCTGGGGCAGCCAGACGAGCCTCGATCCAGTTCTTGCCACCGTCAACTGAAACATCAACGCCAGTGATAGCCCCGTTCCCAGACCAGGCCAGGCCAGTGATAACCAGCGGACCTGTCCCGTGTTTGATCGGCGCTTGTGGGCTGGGCGAGGTGATGATGGACTTGGCATCCATAACCCAGGTCCATTTGCGCGCGATGCCATTGGCGAGATTGTCTGTGTATTTGCTGGTTTCTTCGCGACTTTCCACCGGAGCATCCTTGACCTCGATACGGCGGAGCCACTTGATCCACATGTTGCCTTCCCAGCCCGGTACAACCAAGCGCACGGGGTATCCGTGTTCCTTGCGCAGAGCTTCGCCGTTGGCCTTAAACGCGACAAGCACATCATCCAGAGCCTTTTCCAACGGGATTGAGCGGCCATTCGACGAGGCATCCGCTCCTTCGACATAGATCCACTTACCTTCTGGTTTGACGCCCGCCTCTTCCAACAAGGTCCGCAGCGATACGCCGGTATATTCCATGTTGTGGATCATACCGTGCGTGAACTGCGCCCCATTCAACTGGGCCCCTGCCCACTCCATGCCGGTGTTGGCAGCACATTCACAGAAGTAAACGTGGTTTTCCCGTGGGAACCGTTCCAGATCCTCGTAAGTGAACACCAATTCCTGATCTACCAAGCCATTGATCATCAGGCGGTAGTCTTCTTTACGCATCTCGATTGCGCCCGAGTGATGGCGCTCAAATGCACACCCTTGCGGCGTAATGGTGCCGTCCAGTGCGTGGATTGGTGTAAAGTTGATCGACGAAATAGTATCGGCGGTCAGCCACTCCACGTTGCGCCGTACCACGTCCTGCTCGAACTGGATTGGCAGGCCATATGGCGTTACATCAACGCCATCACCAAAAGACGAAGCCCAATCCTGAACTTCTGTGATCAGCGGGTCAGGACCAGCTGCCTTGGCAGCACCCGCCGCCACAGCCCCTGCCCCTGCAGCAGCCGCACCAGTTAGGAACTGACGGCGCGATGGAGAATTGTGTTTGGAGCTATCACTCATTTGATGGCCTCCTTAGTTTAGAGACAAATTCACATGTGTGAATTCGTGAGGGTAAAAAAAATCATTGATTAACCGGGGCGCGGCAAAGCACCCCGGTCAAAGTGAGGTTAGATGCCTTCGACTTGAACCGAGGTATTGGGAACAGTTGAAATGGTGCCGAGTTTCCTGATGTGGTTTTCAACCACATCCCAGATCTGGGGACCTTCAGTGTCTTCGTTAACGCTGGCCCAGCCCGCTACAGTGTAGGTCTTGGATGGGTCAATTTTTTCACCGGTTTTCAGCAGCGTCATCTCGGTGATGCGATCGCCCTGCGGTTTGGTCACATCGATGCGATAACCGAGCCCCCCTACACGGACCATATCACCACCCTGCTGGTAGTAAGGATCCGGATTGAACAGGTTGTCAGCCACGTCTTCCAGAATGACATGAATAAACTCACCGGTCATTTCGGTACGATAGGCCTCGCCATAAGACATCGACGTAACGTTAAAGATGTCCTCGCGTGTAATCGCCTGTCCCGGCAGGATCGATGGCCCCCAGCGTACGCCCGGCGACATGGCAATATCCGCCTCACGTTCGGACATCAGTGCGTCACAGATCAGGTCGTCCCACGTACCATTGAAGTTGCCGCGACGATACAGCAGCGAGTCATCGTCCGTATGGCCAATCACCTCTTCCAGGTCCGCCTTGTAAGGCGCCCGCTGCTCTTCGATCAATTTGGTTACAGTGGCGTCTGGCGCAATGACATCTGCAAAAATAGGGATCAGCTTGTGTTTATAGCCCATCATCTTGCCATCGCGAATGTCGAGATCAACCCGGGATACGAATTTGCCATTGGAGCCAGAGGCCACAATCACGGTTTGACCAACGAGCACTGGCTCGGGCAACGCGTCATGGGTATGACCTGACAGGATCACATCAATACCGTTGACAACGCCTGCCATTTTCTTATCGACGTCAAAACCGTTGTGAGACAGCACCACGACACATTCAGCCCCTTTGGCACGGACCTCATCGACCATCTTTTGCATATTCTCGTCACGGATACCGAACGAATATTCCGGGAACATCCAGCCCGGGTTGGCAATTGGCATATAGGGGAAGGCCTGACCAATCACCGCCACCTTCACACCGCCAGTCTCATAGAATTTGTACGGCTTGAACAGCTCGGCAGGTTCATCCCACTCGGCATCAAAGATATTTTGCCCCAATGCGACAAACGGCAGCTCTTCGACGATTTGGTTGACCCGCTCGGACCCCAACGTGAATTCCCAGTGAAAGGTCATTGCGTCTGGCTTAAGCGCGTTCATAACGTTGACCATGTCCTGGCCTTCGGTTTTGTAACAGGTGTACGAGCCGTGCCATGTGTCACCACCGTCTAACAACAATGCGTCAGGCCGTTCCGCCCGGATAGAGTTGATAACGGTTGAGACGCGATCCAGCCCTCCAACGCGGCCATAGGACTGTGCCAATGCGGAAAAGTCATCATAGGTCAGCGCATAAGCCGAAGGCGAACCATCAGCGATTCCATAGGCTTTGCGGAAATCTGCACCGGTAATATGTGGCATCTGACCATTGGCGGCCCCGATCCCCATGTTGACCGAAGGCTCGCGGAAATAAATCGGGTTTAGCTGGCCGTGTATGTCTGTGACATGGATCAGGCTAACGTTACCGTAGATGTCAAACTGAAGCAGTTGATCCTGTGTCAGCGATTGTTGCGCCGCAAGACGTGACCAATTGCCAAAGCCCGAAGCACCAACCATGGCCGAAGCCGCCATTGAGACCTGAAGAAAATCACGACGTGAGATCATGGGGATCTGCCTTCACTTTAACACAAGCTACATATTCGCATGTGTGAATATTGATAAGAGGAGGATACCCCGCATCCCAAATTGGAACGCGGGGTAAGGTGTTTTAGTTACGAACCGCTGGTGCTTCGACCGAGAGACCATTGCCGCGTGAAGCAACATAGAGCTCAAGCGCAACAAACTCTGAAGAACCAGGTTTGTATGTTTCTGCACGTGTATCACGGACACAGCCCTTAAAGCGAGCATGCGAGGTGTTCAGCTTGGCGTTTTTCAAACGGTAGGTTGGGAAACCGTTGATCTGCCCCTGCGACAAGTGGTCGGCGCGGATCATGTTGCCATAGTTTTCCTCGTGACAGTTGGCGCAGGACAGGTCCAGCTGACCAGTACGGGTATAGTACATCTCTTTACCCTCTTCCCAAGTCGACTGAGCAGGGCCATCGATGGCAACATCAACCGGCATGCCGCGTGACTGAACTGAGATCAGCGCCTCCATACCTGCCATATCGCCACCAGTGTACTTCCACTTGTCAGCGCCCATCTGGTTCACACGGCAGTCGTTGATCTGCATGGCCAGTGTACGAACTTCGCCGGCTGTTTCGTTCCACTTGGGATAGACAGCGCGGACACCTTTCATCGAGTCTTCGACATCGTCGTGGCACGATGCACAGGATTTGTCTTCAGTTCCTTCAACAGTGTCCCACTCGTCCTGCGCCAGATCAACAAAGATCATGCCCGGATTGTCGAAATCGTCAGTCTGCAACGACTGGGTCTCATCCTTACGGTAGAGCCAGCCCGAGTTGATTTCGTCCAGAACATCGGACAGGTGCGCTGGTGCAGCTGTCCGGGTGACCATGTTCAGGTCACCATTGACAACCAGTTCGGCGGTCTCGTCTGCGCTGGCAACTGAGCCGAAAGCAACGGCTGCCAGAGCGATGGCTGTGAGGGTTTTCCCCATTGGCTTTGTCATATACGTAGTCCTCCCTGAGCCGCGAAATCAGCCGATTGCGACAGATTTCGTAGTGTCGTAGACCGATCCGTCATCGTCATACCAAGTGAACACAAAGTCACCGGCCTCGGGCACTGTTGCCTCGAACTGAACGTAAGGGTTGGTCGAAATTGCCGGTTCCATAGTCATGTCCAGAACAGACTGACCGTTAAACTCAACCGTGAAACGGTTGATGATCGAACGCGGGATGAGGTTGCCCTCTTTGTCCTTGCGCTGACCACTTTCCATTTTGTGGCTGATCAGGGACTTGATGGTGATAACATCACCAGCTGCGGCCTTTTTGGGGACCTTGACGCGGGGTTTTACACCGGATGCCATATCTAATTCTCCTTAATTCGGGATCTGTGACTGGACGGCGATCAGCCGCCACAGCCCCCGATGGTCACTTTCACGGTCGAGCTGGCTTTGGCAAAAGAGCCATCTGCCAATTTGGCGATTGCAACAACATCCTGAGTACCGGCCAGACGGATCCGGGTAGAGGCTGATTGCGAACCGGCCATAGGACCGAAGTTGAACTGAGCAACGCCCGGTGTTGGGTTACCAGTTGCGACCAGCAAGATGGCGCTGGCGCCTGGTGCGCTGACTTCAACGGGAACAGTGTTGCCGTTTTCTGCGATTTCAGGTGCGGTCAAATCGATACCGGCATCACCCATATCGGCGCCACCAGTGAAGGTGGCGATGACGTCATCGGCTGCAGCATTAACGCTGAATGGCAGCACGGTAACTACCGCTGCGCCCAGGCCCAGAGCCAGGGTGTCGCGACGTGAGAATTCCATATTCTCTCTCCTTTGGAAATATTAGAGGCTGTAGGGGGACCCCTAGTGTATCACTCTTCTTTTAGTGTCGCCAAAAAGGCGATGACATCTTCGATCTCTTGCGCCGACAGGATCGGCGTCAGCGCCTCTTCAGCAGCTTTGCCGGTATAAGCGTTGCCTGGACGGGTGAAGCCATCCACCTTGTAGAAGGCAGGCATTACAGTACCGTCGAATGTCATTTTGGCATCGGTTAGCAAACCACGCAGTTCCGCTTCGCTCCAGCGCTCTCCAGCACCGTCAAGCGAGGGGCCTACTTCACCGTGGAATGGCACATCAGCCAATGCGGTGATGGCATGGCATGCTACGCAGTTGCCCTTGGATTTGGTGCCTGCAAGCATGGCGCCATTCATGGCATCGCCAGCTCCGCCGGTCAGCGACGCTGCAACCGCACCAGATTCGTCGTACTGAACGTCTTTCGGCGCTACTTCGCCGGCCAATGCTGCGCCGCCAATAAGGGCCGCAGCCAAAGTCAGAGATGTAAGTTTCATAGTTCCTCCCGTTAGCTGCCACGCTGTCTGACGTGCTTAGCTTTGCATACCGTAGGCTACCGATAGGCTAGAAGGCAACAACAAATTCACAAATTCGAATTGGTTCGAACTGTTCACAAAAACATCAACGCTGGTAACAGTAACGCGACGGAACTGTGCTCACCCCAGCGTGGAAGCACCCGGCAACCAGCCCAATAAGGCATAAGCAATCCACTGAACGCCACCAGTAACAATAAGCACCGCAAAGAGAATCAGCATCGCGCCCATCGCCTTTTCCACCATGACGACCAAGCTGCGATGACGGGACGCCCAAGCTAAAAATGGTCGCGCGAACAACGCAGCCAGAACAAAGGGAGAGGTCATTCCGATTCCATAGACCATCAGCAGCAAAGCGCCACGCCAGATATCACCCAGCCCTGATGCAATCATCAAGATTGCCGCCAATGCGGGCCCCACACATGGCGTCCAACCAAAGCCAAACGCCAATCCCATCATATAGGCCCCAACAACCGTTGTGGCCTGCCTGCGACTCTCAAGGCGCGCCTCCCGGTACAGAACCGGCACCTTAATCACGCCCAGAAAGTGAAGACCAAATACCAAAAGAATTGCAGCAGCCACATAAATCAGCGAATCTAAATACTGTCCAAACAACTGGCCCAGCGCAGAAGCCCCCATACCCAGCAGCATAAAGACACTGGTAACCCCGGCCGCAAAGCTAATCGCCGACACCAATAACCGCCGCTGTGCCCCCGGTGCGATCCCGCCATCATCACGCAACTCGCCCACTGTAAGCCCCCCCATGTAAGACAGGTAAAACGGGACCATTGGCAGCACGCAGGGCGTAAAAAAGCTAAGTAAACCGGCGAACAATGCGCCAAGCAGGGTAATTTCCAGCATGTCGGGTTTCCTCGAATGACCACCCAATAGAGACGTGAGGCAGCTTGCATTATTCACATATTCAAATTACATCATGGAATGCGCAACCACAAACGACAACAGGTGGACTATGGTCTTTCCAAGTGTTCTCTCGACCACCCGTCGAGCATTAACCGCAGCAATGGCTGCAGGGATACTGTTTACCCTGCCCGTTCAAGCTGCGGAATTGGTGATGGTAGAACAACCTAACTGTGAGTGGTGCGCACGCTGGGACGAGGAGATCGGCCCAATCTATCCCAAAACCAGTGAAGGCCGCTTTGCGCCCCTGCGGCGGATAAATCTGCGCGATCTGCCCGGTGAACTGGACGTTGCTCGCCGGGTTAACTTCACCCCAACATTCTTGATTGTCGAAGATCAACGTGAAATTGGCCGACTGGAAGGCTATCCAGGCGAAGATTTCTTTTGGCCGGTGATCGCTCAGTTGTTAAGTAAACATGCCGGGTACGTTGCAGAGGATGCAACGCCCACGGATCCCGGCAGCTAATGGCCCCGTTTCGCACGTCTGACGGTAAGTGCGAGCCCAGGTAAGGAGAAGACACATATGGCACTACCTCAGTTTTCCTCTGATATGGCTTCGGACGAATTGGACGCCATGGTCGATAATGCAACTCTGGCCTCCAATTTTTTGAAGGCGATCAGCCACGAAGGCCGTTTGATGATCCTGTGCCATCTGGTAACAGGCGAGAAATCAGTCACCGAGCTGGAAGATTTGCTGTCGGCCCGTCAGGCCGCCGTCTCGCAACAACTGTCGCGGTTGCGACTCGAGGGATTGGTGATTCCCCGCCGCGACGGCAAAGTGATCTACTATAGGCTGGCAGATGAACGCCCTCGGCGTATTCTTGAAGTGGTCTATGAATTGTTCTGCAAAAACGACTGATCCTCGGACAGCAGATCCAGAACCCGTTTGGCCACAGCCGTCTGCTCCGCAGGGGCGGCCTCTCCGGCCAGAACAATCGCGGCTTTCCACAATGCCCACCCCATAGCGCGCTGCCAGCAGGCCAGCCCTAGTGGTAAAGTCGACGCAAACTCTTTGCGGCAAGTTTTGTCCAGATGCGCCCAGGCAATCACCAGATCACAAGCTGGATCGCCTACCGCCATCAAACCGAAATCAACAGCGCCAGTCAGGCGCCCCTTAGTAGTCAGCAGATTCCCGGGTGCAACATCGCCATGCACCCAAACAGGTGGGGTTTGCCAAGAGCTGGTCAGGGCCTGCTCCCAGATCCGTAAAAAGCTGCTCTGACACTCTGTCTTAAGTTGGTCCAAGGCCGACAGGGTCTCAGTTTCGTAAACTCGCAGATCTCCGCCTCGGTAAAAGTTATCAACGCCGGGCGGCAGCAGACCACTTGGTGTAGGGCTCTGCTGCAGCTTACCGAGATATTGACCAAGGTCGCGCGCCAGAACCGGATCTGTAATCATCGCGGTAGCGTCAATTGGAGTACCTTCCACCCAATGCAAAATGGACCACGAATAGGGATATCCATGCCCAGCCCGCCCCATAGCATAATAGCGTGGCAACCGAACCGACGGTTGGGAAGTCAGCCGACATAGCCCCAGTTTTTCACGTTTGATCTGCGGTTCATATCGCTTCGCCGACGGCATACGCACCACATAGCCCTCACCTAGTCGAAAACTGCGGTTGTTCCAGCCTCCGGGCTGGATTGCCTCAATAGACAATCCGCTAAATTGGGGGAATTGATCATCGATAAGGGCCCTGACTTGCCTGTGTTCGACATCAATTCCGTCATCCATCAAAACTCTACCTTGCAAACAAACATTCAAAAAATGCACTATGTGCTTAGATATGACTTTGGCACCTACTGGGGGAACCCGTCCATGCTGGATTTCCTGACTGACAGTCAAACCGTTGCCATTATTGGTTTGACTGGTGGCCTTTTGCTGGGCCTTGCAGCACGACTGGGTCGGTTCTGCACTCTGGGTGCGATCGAAGATCTGTTATACGGCGGATCCAGCTTGCGTATGCGAATGTGGGTCCTTGCAATTGGTGTGGCCGTAATCGGCAGCTTTTCTTTGATCAGTCAGGGACTGTTAGACGAAACTGAAACCTTCTACCTGTCAATCCGCTGGATGCCTGCCGCCTCGATCTTAGGTGGTCTGATGTTCGGCTACGGCATGGCGCTGTCCGGCAACTGTGGATATGGAGCAATTGCTCGCCTAGGCGGAGGAGATCTCCGCAGCTTTGTCATTGTATTGGTGATGGGTGTTTCCACCTATGTTGCTTTAACTGGCCCTTTGGCACCTCTGCGCAATTACCTATTCTTGCAAGAATCCGTCACATCCGAATTGCCACCTGGCCTGATCCACCATGTGGCAGCCTTGACCGGTTTACCTCTGGCCGGACTTGGTATCAGCGCCGGTATTGCAATTGTCATCGCCGCTCTCTCAAATGCTGAATTCCGCCAAGATTATAGCGCGATATTCTGGTCGGTCGTGGTTGGGGTTGCCGTCGTTACGGGTTGGGCTGGCAGCTATTACATACACCTGAACGGGTTTGATGCCCTGCCGGTTGTCTCACATTCTTTTTCAGCCCCATTGGGCGAAACCATCTTATGGACCATGACCGGCAGCCTGCGACCGCTGTCCTTTGCGGTTGGATCGGTCGTAGGGGTTTGGGTCGGCGCCTTCGTTGGATCATTGATCAAAGGTCATTTTCGCTGGGAAGCCTGCGATGACCCGCGTGAGTTACGCCGCCAGATCATTGGCGCCGCTATCATGGGCGTGGGTGCGGTGGTCGCCATGGGCTGTACGATTGGACAGGGGTTATCTGCATTTTCGGTACTGTCGATATCGGCTCCAGTTACCTTCCTGGCAATTTTTGCCGGCGCTGCAATTGGCCTGCGTCAGCTCATTGAAGGCTTTAAGCTAACCAGTTAAAATCCCGATCTATGACTTCACGCCCCCACACGCATGTGTGACCCAAGCGGCCTGCTTTTTTGTTTAAAAGGACAGGACTTATTCGGAGTTGCACCATGAACCTGAAATTCCTTTTACCCACCGTCTTCTTTTGCGCTGTTGCCACCGGGTCTTTGGCTGGTAACCTCCAACCGCGTGAGGGTTGGGTGGTCCTGGAGACCACCAAAACGTATAGCGAGCTGATTGACGACGTGAAAACCGCCTCCAAGTCAAACGGCATGGGCATAGTCACTCAGGCAGGTCCAACCAAAGCCGCCGCAAATCGCGGCATTACCATCCCGGGTAACCGGGTCATTGGCATTTTCAACAATGATTTTGCGGTTAGGGTCCTTGCCACATCAACTGCGGCCATGATTGAGGCCCCAATCCGTCTCTATGTCACTGAAGAGACCGACGGCCTTGCAACCTTATCTTACAAAGTGCCCAGCCATATCTTTTCACCCTACTTCAGTGAGGGTGGCACAGAGCTAGTAATTCTTGCGGATGAACTGGATCATAAATTTCGCACAATCGCGCAGCAGGCGGCCGAGTAGCGAACCAAAACGGCGACTGATGGTACGCGCAACGTAAACCCAGCTTCAACGTGTTGCTATGCTTACATTTGGTCACACTGACGTGATTGGGCTTGCACCTAAGTCGCTACTCCGCAATCTCGCAATCTAGCGAGCAACGGAGAGCACATAATGACCACACCCACCCGCGCAGCGGATGTATTGGCCCGGCGGCTGTATCAGGCCGGTTGCCGTCATGCCTTTGGAATGCCAGGAGGTGAGGTACTAACGCTTGTGGATGCATTGCAGGCGGCTGGCATCACGTTCCACTTGGCCAAACACGAAAACTGCGCCGGATTCATGGGTGAAGCGGTCCATCACAGCGACGGTGCCCCAGCCATTTTGGTTGCCACCCTTGGCCCTGGTGCGCTGAACGGCGTCAATGTGGTTGCCAATGCTCATCAGGACCGGGTGCCAATGCTGGTGCTGACCGGCTGTGTCGATGCCGCTGAAGAACTCAACTACACTCACCAGGTGCTTGACCATCAAGCCGTTTTTGCACCGATCACCAAAGCAACGTTTCGTCTCAACGCCGAAGCAGCAAATTTGATCGCCGACAAGGCCGTTGCTATTGCAACAACCCCGCGTAACGGACCCGTTCATATTGATGTTCCAATATCTGTGGCCGATGCACCCGCCACAGACGGCGGCATCCGCCGCGCGCCTGCAAGTGCAACTGTGCCAGACGACACAGCCCTTGCGCAGGCGCGTGATTGGCTGTCCAGCAGCAAGCGGCCCATTGCTATTATCGGCTTGGATGCGCTGCAAGAACATGCTGGCGACGCAATCAAAGCCTTTCTGGAAACCTTCCAAATCCCTTTTATAACAACCTACAAGGCCAAGGGTATCCTGCCCGAGGACCACGCCTTATGTCTGGGTGGAGCAGGTTTGTCGCCGTTGGCCGACACTCACCTTCTGCCCCTTCTGCGCGATGCTGATCTGGTGGTCTGTATTGGCTATGACCCAATAGAAATGCGCCCCGGCTGGCGCGATGTCTGGGATTTAACCCGGCAAAACGTCATCGACATTACCCCAGAGCCTAACCTGCATTACATGCATCAGGCGCAGCTGAGTTTTATCACGGCCATCTCCGCTACACTGACGGCGCTAGGCGCGGGAACGACGACACGTGCCATTCGGGATGATGGTCAGCCCGAAGCCGCCAAGGCCGCGTTGAAAAAGGCTTTTCCTCAGGATGACAATTGGGGCCCAGCCGCTGTCATCGCAGAATCCCGTGCGGTGTTGCCAAAGGGGACGCTGGCCACAGCAGACAGCGGCGCCCACCGTATCCTTCTGTCGCAAATGTGGGACTGTGAAGAACCGCGTGGGCTGATCCAGTCTTCCGGGCTCTGCACTATGGGCTGTGCTGTGCCGATGGCCATTGGCCGCAAACTGGCGCAGCCTGATAGGCCCGTTATCAGTTTTTCCGGTGATGCCGGTTTCCTGATGGTGGCGGGTGAACTGGCTACTGCAGCAGAAATGCAGATCGCACCCATTTTTCTGGTTTTCGTCGACGCCAGCCTTGCGTTGATCGAATTGAAACAACGTCAACGACAAATGGCCAATGCAGCAGTGGATTTTGGTCGTCACGACTTTGCAGCTATGGGACGGGCCTTTGGGGGTAACGGTGTCACGGTACGCAATCGCAAAGAGTTGCGCGCAGCTTTGACTGATGCCATGACTGCGCAGCACTTTACTGTAATTGCAGCAGAAATTGAACCTGGAGGCTATGATGGCCGGATCTGAACTTTTGCCTCACGGCGCATTGCACGGAATCAAAGTCCTTGATCTGTCGCGTATTCTGGCTGGACCAACCTGCACCCAGCTGCTGGGTGATCTTGGTGCAACCGTGATCAAAGTGGAAAACCCAAAATCCGGCGGTGACGACACCCGCCAGTGGGGGCCGCCCTATGTAACGGATAAAGATGGCAACGACACGGATATGTCGGCCTATTTCATGTCTGCCAACCGCAACAAACAATCGGTGGCCATTGATATTGCCAGTGCGGATGGGCAGCAGTTCATCCGAAAGCTGGCCGCACAAGCGGACATACTGATCGAAAACTTCAAACCCGGCGGGTTGAAGAAATACGGCTTGGATTATGACAGCCTCAAAGGTGAATTTCCCCGGCTGATCTATTGTTCGATTTCAGGATACGGCCAGACCGGTCCGCACTCCCATAAACCTGGCTACGATCTTATGGCCCAGGGGTATGGCGGGCTCATGTCACTTACCGGAGAGCCTAAGGGCGAACCGATGAAGGTCGGTGTAGGCATCGCGGATGTGATGTGCGGCATGTATGCAACCGTTGGCATCCTTGCAGCCTTACGTCACCAAGATCAAACTGGCGAAGGTCAACAGGTTGATATTGCGTTGGTGGACAGTCAGATTGCCTGGCTGATCAACGAAGGCGTCAACTATTTGACCTCAGGGGACCTGCCTAAACGGCGAGGCAATGGTCACCCAAACATCGTGCCCTACGGCGTTTACCAGACCGCTGATGGTCACGTGATTCTGGCCGTGGGAAACGACAGCCAGTTTGGCCGGTTCCTCGAATTTCTAGGTCTGCAAGGATTGGCTAGTGATCCTCGATTTGCAACCAATCCGGCCCGGCTCGAACATCGGTTGGCGCTGGATGATGTATTGATCCCAGCCGTACAACGCCACACAACTCAAGACATGATCTCTGCGATGGAAGCCCGCAAAGTTCCTGCCGGGCCGGTACAGGATTTGGAGACACTCTTTAATTCGGATCAAGTGGCAGCACGCGGTATGAAAATTGAAATGCAATCGGATGCTGGACCGGTACATTTAATCGGTAATCCGCTGAAGCTCTCGCGGACCCCGGTGACCTACCGACATGCCCCGAAGAGCTGTGGTGCTGACAGCGACGAGATTCTGTCCTCTGAAAGCCCGTTTAACATCTGAGCCCAAACAGCCTGCCACATTTTAGCAGGTCAAGTGTTACAGAAATGAACAAAGCCGCGTCCCTGCCTGCACGCAAATGCAGTAAGGGGGCGCGGCTTTGGCGTAAAACCCCTTTTCATTGACATAAACCGCAACAATTTCGGTGCAGATACACACGCCCCTTCACCAATGCGAGAGCGGGCGTCGCCGGCAGCACAGCCATGATTTAAAGTTCTCCCAAACAATAGCAAAACCTGTATTCGCAAAGATGGGACCCATTATGATGCAAGATATCTTTGGACAAGACACCAGCCTGACAGAACAGTCTGCACTTCGCGACTGGAATTCCGTGCAGATGGGGGTTCTTGCCCATGCGGCCGCAACGCCGACACATCTAATGGCCTTATTGTCCGCAGAGCCTGGGTTTGCCTTGGGTCAGGCCTGCAAGGGTATGTTCTATTTGCTGTTAGGGCGCTCAGAGTTAATCAGCATAGCACAAGAGGCTCTTACTGCAGCTAAAGCAGGTTATGATAGCGCCCTCCCCCGTGAACGACTGTATATCGAAGCGTTAGAAACCTGGCTGTCCGGGCGGCCTTCGGGCGCCATCGCCAAAATGGAACACATACTTCGCAGCCACTCCGAAGATGCGCTGGCCATGAAATTGAGCCATTCGATCCGGTTTATACTTGGCGATGCGGCGGGCATGCGGCGTTCCATTGAACGGGTCATGCCGTCATATGCCCCAGAACACGCCGGTCGGGGGTATTTGCTCGGATGTCACGCCTTTGCGCTTGAAGAAACCGGATCGTATGAAAAAGCTGGGATTGCTGGGCGACAGGCTCTGTGGTTGGCACCTGATGACGCCTGGGGACTACACGCGGTTGCGCATGTACATGACATGACTGGCAATGCCTCAGCTGGGCTGGAATGGCTGCAAGGGCGAGAAGCGGCCTGGGCCCATTGCAACAATTTTCGCTACCACGTCTGGTGGCACAAGGCGCTGATGCATCTGGATTTGGGCCAGATTGATCAAGTGTTTGACCTATATGATCACGAAATCCGCAAAGACAAAACCGACGACTATCGCGACATCTCCAATGCAACGTCCCTTCTGATGCGATTGCAACTTGACGGAATAAACGTCGGCAACCGCTGGGAAGAACTGTCAGAACTTTCTGCCAACCGAACCGAGGACGGCTGCTTAATATTTGCTGATCTGCATTATCTGCTGGCGCTGGCCGGTCATGACCAGCAAAGCGCCACCAACCGACTGGTGAAGCGTATCCATGCGGATGCGCAAAACCGTCCCGACGACATGGGACAACGCATGGCAGACCCTGGGTGCGCAATGGCATCCGGCCTCGAAGCCTTTGGGGACGGTGATTATATCGGTGCTTTCAACCACCTATCTCATGCCCACGGGTCGCTACAGCTGGCTGGGGGTAGCCATGCCCAACGTGATGTGTTTGAACGCATCACAATTGATGCAGGCCTGCGCGCCGGACGACTGGACGCAGTTGAAACACTCTTGGATGACCGCCGTGCAAAACGCGGTGGTGCTGAGGACAATTACGCATTGGCACGACGGAATTTGATTACCGCAGGTCGTGGCAGTGATAGTGCGCACAGCGTGCCTGCAGAATAATTTGAAAGGCATTTAATTCAGATGGCCCCTTCACTGCCTCAGCCAGACATTCAGGTTACCTCTCTGCCCAATGCAGCCGCCAATCAGGCAGCGGCGCCGGTACAAGCCCCCAATCGAAGCCGCGATCCAAGACTCGATTTTTATCGCGGCATCGCGATGTTCATCATTCTGACGGCCCATATCCCCGGCAACCGCTGGACCGGCTGGATTCCGGCCCGGTTTGGTTTCTCTGATGCCACCGAGATTTTTGTGTTTTGCTCGGGTATGGCCTCGGCAATTGCTTTCGGCGGGTCCTATTCCCGGCGTGGCTGGATGATGGGATCTGCCCGTGTTGGTTTCCGTGTCTGGCAAGTATTTTGGGCCCATATCGGGTTATTTTTCTTTATTGCCATGATGATGGCTGCACTGGACACCTATGGCGGGTTTGAGAAAAACTATGTCAATTCACTAAACCTTGGGCATTTCTTCAAAGACACGATGCCCCAACTCGTGGGGCTGTTCACCCTGACCTACGTGCCGAACTATTTTGACATTCTACCGATGTATCTGGTGGTCCTGGGGTTGATGCCACTGTTGATGGCTATGGAGAAAATTAGCCTATGGGCAGTGGCTGCAACCTCAATCGCGATTTGGCTGGCGGCCAATCCCTACGTCATTGGATTGGGCCCAGATGGGCTGGCCCTGCCTGCTGAACCCTGGTCTGATCGTAAGTGGTTTTTCAATCCATTTGGTTGGCAATTGCTGTTTTTCACTGGCTTTGCCTTCATGAAAGGTTGGCTACCCAAACCACCAGTGACCAAGCTTCTCATTGCTGCGGCTATTTGTTTTGTGGTGTTCTCGGCCCCGTTTGGTGCCTGGAAAGTATTCCGCTGGGTTGAAGCCTGGAACCCAGATCTGGCAGATACAATCCACCCGGTCTGGTCCCTGACCAGCGAATGGCGCAACAAAAGCGATTTTGGCCTGCTGCGGTTTATCCACTTTTTATCGTTGGCCTATCTGGGCTGGGTTATTGCTGGCGACGGAGGCAAGCGCTTGATCGCGTCTGGTCACTCCCTTGGGGCCCGAATCTGGGCGGTGTTGCTCAAACTGATCACCAAGGTTGGTCAACAGTCTCTGGCCGTGTTTGTGTTCTCGATGGCATTGGCCCGTCTGATCGGGTTCGCACTGGATCAGACAGATCGCGCAATCACCACCACTGCCATTGCGAACTTGCTTGGATATGGTCTGATTATTCTAGTCGCTTTTGCCGCTGCTTGGTTCAAGTCTCAACCCTGGAGGGCAAAGCGATGACCCCCTTGTCACGCCGCTCGTTTCTAGCTGCTGCCCTAGCCAGCACATCTGTTCTGGCAATGCCCGCCCATGCCACTGGAATTCCGGCATTTTCGCGCGACACTGTGACCGCGTTGGCTCGTGAACTGGCTACCCGCAGCTATGCGCCGCGGGCTAAAGTTCCTCAGGACTGGCTTGATATTTCTTATCAGGATTATCAGACCAGATGGTTCCGCAACAGTGACGCCCTGTGGGCGGGTACCCCAAGCAGCTATAATGTCGATTTTTTCCTGCCGGGGCTGTATTTTCCACGCGCGGTTCAGATCAATACTGTGGACAACAATACCTCTGAACTGGTGCCTTTTGATCTGTCGCTATTCGACAAAACCGACAAGGCGCCGGACTTAAGCGAGAAGGGGAATCTGGGTTATTCAGGCCTTCGTTTGCGTACAGAACTTGACCAGCCCGGGCTAAAAAACGAGTTTTGCGTGTTTCAGGGGGCCAGCTATTTTAGAGCTATTGGCCTCGCCAATACCTACGGACTATCCGCCCGCGGATTGGCCCTTAAAACTGGCGATCCAATGGGAGAGGAGTTCCCGGAATTCATCGAATTCTGGCTGGAAACCCCAGCCCCCGGCCAGCGCAACATTGTGCTCCACGCGCTGATGGACAGCCCCTCGGTTAGCGGGGCCTACCGGTTTGACATCCTGCCTGGCGAAAACTGCACAATGGATGTTGAGGCAACCCTGTTTGCCCGCAATGAGCTGACCCATGTGGGATTGGGGCCTCTGACTTCTATGTTCCTGTTTGACCAGACCAACCGAAACCATTTCGACGACTTTCGCCCTGCCGTGCACGACAGCGAAGGTTTGTTGATCCACAATGGCAACGGCGAGGTCTTATGGCGACAGCTCGCCAACCCCAAACACTTGCAAATCTCATCCTTCGTTGATGAGAACCCGCATGGCTTTGGTCTGATGCAGCGGTCCCGTAAGTTTTCCGACTTCGCGGATCTTGAGGCCAATTACCACAAGCGACCCTGCCTTTGGGTCGAACCCAAGGGCAACTGGGGCCAAGGCGCTGTAACTCTGGTCGAAATTCCAGCAGACCAGGAGATTTATGACAACATCGTCGCCTACTGGCGCCCGCGAGAGGCCTATGCGGCAGGAGCGCAAGTGGATCTGTCTTACCGGCTGCACTGGGGGCATGAACCAGACCTGCATTTGCCACGCGTGATTAACACTGCGGCTGGCGCGCGAGTTTTTGGCACACCTGGTCGTATCGTGACACTGGATTTTGCCAATCACTCTTTGCTTGATGGCAACCCTGACGAATTCGACCTTCTTATCTCCTCTCCACATGTGGATACCAGCAAAGGGGTATTGCAACGCAACCCAGAAACCGGCGGCTTGAGGCTGGCGTTTTCATTTGAACCCGAAGAGAAAACCCTGGTGGAGTTGCGGGCACAGCTCCGCAAAAACGGAGCCGCGGCCTCTGAGGTTTGGTTATACCGGTGGACCACATGAGCCGCCCTGCCCTGATGCCACCGGAGCAGCCGCTTGCAATGCCCGCTCAGGATTTTGCAACGCATTTTCACGACAGTGCGGCGCCAGGTCAAAGCGCTCCGCAGTCTGTCGCGCTGTGGCGTCTGCTGGCATTTTCTCCGGCCATGGTCGGCACTGGTCTACTGACCTGGGTCATGCAGGATTGGTTTGCAGATGGCGGATTTTCAGGGTTAGAAATCGTGCTTCTGGTGCTGATCGCATTTAATTTTTTCTGGATATGTTTCACCGTATCTACGGTGTTGCTGGGTCTGTACTCGCTGTCTCAACGCCCCAAGACTCGTCGCTTAGCCCCAGCCAACAAGATGAAGGTGGCATTGTTAATGCCAGTCTATAACGAGGTTCCATGGTATGTTCTGGGAAATGCCCAAACCATGCTCGAAGAGTTGCGAAGGCGTAGCGGCGTACATGATTACGCCATGTTTATCCTGTCTGACACCCGCGACGATGCAATTGCAGCGCAAGAGTTGATTTCAGTGAATGCGTTGCGTGCAATGCTGCCACCAGAGATCGAACTGTATTATCGCCGTCGCGATCAAAACATCGACCGTAAGGTCGGCAATATTGCCGATTGGGTTGGTCGATGGGGTTCTGGGTATGAGGCCATGCTGATACTGGATGCAGACAGTCTGATGACCGGGCGTGCAATCACGCGATTGGCCAATGCACTATCGCGTGATCGCGGTGCAGGGTTGATCCAAAGTTTTCCACAGCTGATCGGAGCACAATCAGTGTTTGGTCGAATGCAACAGTTTGCAAACGGCGTGCATGGCGCGGCGCTGGCAGAGGGCTTGGCGCGTTGGGTCGGGCATGAAGGCAATTACTGGGGTCACAACGCCATCATCCGCACCCGCGCATTTGCGGCCTGCGCTGGTCTTCCTCATCTGCGCAGCCGGTTAGGTCGTAGCAGCAAACTAATAATGAGCCATGATTTTGTTGAGGCTGGACTCTTACGTCGCGCAGGCTGGTCAGTCCGTTTTCTACCCCGCATTCGCGGATCATACGAGGAAACTCCGCCAACGCTGATTGATCACATCCAACGTGATCGCCGCTGGTGCCAGGGAAATTTGCAGCACTTGAACCTGTTGGGCTCACGCGGGTTTCGAGCCATTTCCAGGTTCCACCTCCTGCACGGTGCGATTGGTTACCTTATGGCCCCTATTTGGTTTGCCCTTTTGGTGATCTGGGCCCTTATTGGCCGGGGCGAAGAGGCCTCGGTGCTGACCTATTTCAGCGAGGCCAATCCCCTGATGCCATCCTGGCCAGATATGAGCGAGCCACGCCATGTGCTGGTGATCCTGCTCATCTACGCCATGCTCCTCGCCCCCAAACTGCTGGCAATTGCAGCCTTGCCACTAACGGGTAGTCGCTTTGCTGACTATGGCGGGGCTGGCCCCTTTGCCTTGTCCTTTGTGTCTGAAATACTGTTGGCCATTCTCTATGCGCCAATTCTGATGGTGCAACAGATGATTGCCGTAATCCGAACAACCCTGGGGTTGCAACGTGGCTGGGCACCCCAAGCCCGGGATGGCGGGCAGTATAGTTGGCGTACTCTGATAATCTGTCATGCTCTGGAAACCATCAGCGGCATTGCGTTATGGGCAGGAATTCTAACTGGCATGGTTTCACTATGGCTGCTGCCGATTGCGCTATCTCTGGTGTTAGCGGTGCCATTGTCAGCTTTGTCCGGACTACCGGTTCTGCGTCGGATCAATTTTTGGATGGGCACCCGCGAGGTGATCACCGAACCTCAGATTACCCGCACGGCCCGCACGCACAGAACCAGCCTTAGAAACATCCTTGAAGGTGGCAGCCCAAGTTCCAGCGCCGCAGAATAGCGGCTCATCAATAAAGACTGACGGCTTAAGGTTTCAAAGGTTCCCGACGGCAATGATAGATCCGACAGCATAGCAACCGTTGGTTACTATGCTGTCGACCCAACCAAAGAAGCGGCGCGAACCCTTATATCAGGACGGGTAGATCAATTGGTTTTTTTGGTTCACCAAACCGTGGATCGAACGCCAAGTTGACCGGGTGAAGCCTGTTCTAAACTGGATCTTTAATTCGCTTCAAACCAATCCAGCATCAAATCAGCCCACCCTCTGGGCACGGTATGCCCTCCCGGAAATAGCGCAAATTCAATATCTGCACCCTCTCCACACACCCAACGGCGACGCAGGACAGTGCCCTCTTGCCAGGCCTTGTCGGGCGCATGGGTTTCACAGCCGTTGGTGTCGCGCCAGAGCTCTAAACCAGCATAGATATCACCCTGCTGGAACTGCTTTTCACCCAGATAACGCCCCTCAAGCGGCACGGTTTTGTCTGCCCAGCCATGGGTATGAAACAACCGTACCGGCGCTGCACAACTTTCTGGCTGAGGTCGCCAGAACCCTCCTGAAATCGACGCATAGCCTTCAAAGTCGCCCGGGTTGGAACAGGCCAGATAGTTGACCAGAAAGCCACCCGCCGAAAACCCCGCCAGAACGGTGTCCGTTTTCGACACGCCAAACCGATCGCCAGCGTCCGCCATGACATCGCGCAAAAAGGCGGCTTCGTTGCGCCCCTCCCACCCAGGAAAGAACACCCAGGACCGGTTACCATTGCGCCGACGCGTGGCATTGGGTGCGATGACGGCGTAGCCGCGCGCCTTTAGCGCATCAATCATTCTGGAATTGCTCATCGTGCCAGCACCTGACCCGCCATACCCGTGCAGGAACATCACCACCGGCACAGGTCGCTGCGCTCCTTCGGGTAAGGCGATATGGTATTCCCCGCCGCCAATTTCGCAAATCCCTGGCTGGCCAGCGCAGTCGGCCGCCGCAGCGCCGGCCCAAAGCGTCAAGGCCAGAGCCAATACCGTGCGCTTCATTGCTGCCACCGTGCAACCGGCAGGTTGCTGGCCACCCAGCCCGGACCTGCACGTGAGCCAAGCATGCCTTCCGGTATGTCAATGATATTGGTGAACCCAGCTTCACTCAGCGCCAGCGTCATCCGCGCTGAACGTACGCCGCGTGCGCAGATCAGCGCGATAGGAGCGGACAGGTCTTCGCTGGCTACTGCGGCGACGGCATCAATGAAATCTCGGCGCCGCATATCTATTTGATGCCCGCCAACCGGAACCCCAACAGTTTGCCATTCGAGGGGGGTGCGAATATCAACCAGAGTGATTTCACCCGACTGCGCCCGTTGATAGGCCTCAGCTACCGTCAGCCGTGGGCGGTCGTGATCCGGCGCCCGTCTGCTCCACCAAGTGCCAAATGCCACAACTGCAACCATTGCACTGCCACCAACCAATAGGCGGCGTCTGGAAAGGTGAAACTGCGACATGGGCTCTCCGGATCAACACTTTGAATTGCTTCGACCTAACATGTTCTGCGGCACCGGTCAGAAAAAGCCTCTGACAAGGTCATCAAGTTCTTGTCAACGTCGCCAACCGACACCACTTAAGCAGCAGAATTCAATAAAAACGTGGCGTGTCAGAAAAAATCAGCCCCTTCCAAGGGCTGCAAGGGCTGGCACAGAAGCCAAAAATTGCTTAGGCAACTATAACTTTGCCTTGCCCAAGCCCGGAGAACATCACGTGTCCCTGTTTCTGATTGCGGCCCTGCCTTTTCTTGGCGCGCTGTTTCCTGCGTTACTGATCCGCGCCGGGCGAAATGCCGCTGCGGCTTCCGCTGGTTTCACCACGTTTCTGGCCTTTGTCGGCTTACTGCTAAACGCACCTGCTGTCCTTCGCGGTGAAGTGATACAGGCACGGCTGGACTGGTTGCCGGGCCTGGGGTTGAACACCAACTTCTTTCTCGACGGGTTGGGCTTACTGTTTGCCGGGCTGATATTGGGGATTGGCCTTCTTATCATCCTTTATGCACGGTTTTACCTGTCGCGTGAGGATCCGATGGGGCAGTTCTATACATATCTTCTGCTGTTTCAGGGCGCTATGGTCGGCATCGTCCTTTCCGACAACATCCTGCTCTTGCTGGTGTTCTGGGAACTCACCTCGCTCAGTTCTTTCCTGTTGATCGGTTACTGGAAGCACTTACCCGAAGGGCGTCAAGGCGCCCGCATGGCGCTTGCGGTAACTGGATCAGGTGGTCTGGCAATGATCGCAGGTATGCTAATTCTTGGCCATATCGTCGGTTCCTATGATCTTACTGTAATCTTGCAACACAAAGAGCTGATCCAAGCTTCCCCGCTGTACCTGCCCGCGTTGATCTTGATCCTGATAGGCGCCTTTACCAAATCGGCGCAGTTTCCGTTCCACTTTTGGCTACCACACGCGATGGCCGCACCAACTCCGGTCTCCGCTTATCTACACTCAGCCACCATGGTGAAGGCTGGATTGTTCTTGATGGCGCGAATGTGGCCCGTGTTGGCCGGAACACCAGAATGGTTCTACATTGTTGCCACAACGGGCTTGATCACCATGGTGCTGGGGGCAGTGATTGCCCTGTTCAAAGATGATCTTAAGGCACTGCTTGCGTTTTCTACCGTCAGTCATCTAGGCCTGATCACCATGTTGCTGGGCTTTGGTACCAAGATCGCCGCGGTGGCAGCGGTGTTCCACATCATCAACCACGCCACCTTCAAAGCAGCGCTGTTCATGTCCGCAGGTATCATCGATCACGAAACCCATACCCGCGACATCAAACGTCTGGGTGGATTGCGGTTCCTGATGCCGATCACCTTTACCATCGCCTTAATTGCATGTCTGTCGATGGCAGGTCTGCCGCCTTTCAACGGTTTCTTATCCAAGGAAATGATGCTGGAAGAGGCCTTTCACACCAGCTGGATGGGATCTCCTTATTTCATCCCCGGTCTGGCTGTTTTTGCAGCCCTGTTTTCTGCGGCCTATTCATTCCGCTACATCGTCCATGTCTTCCTAGGACCCAAGCGCCACGACTATCCTGCCCATCCCCACGATCCTGGCACCGGACTTTGGCTGGCCCCTGCCTTTTTGGTGTTCCTGGTGATCGCAATTGGCATCGGCTCCAACCACATCGTTGGACCATTGGTTTCAGTTGCCGCAGGTGCGGTGATTGGTGGTGAGTTGCCCTACTTCTCACTGAAACTGTGGCATGGGTTTACCCCAGCCCTGTGGATGTCATTGGCAGCGGTCACTGGTGGTCTGTTGTTGCTGTGGCTGCATCCTCGTCTGTCAAAGATGTGGAACGCAGCCCCACGACCGGAAGCCAAGGTGATTTTCGACTCTTTGCTTGGCACCCTGACCCGAGCCAGCCGTGGCGTAACAGACGCGCTGCACAACGGGTCAATCACCCGCTACTCTGCCATCATGGTGGCCTTCACAATCGCGATATCGCTGTATGCCTACCAGAGTGGTGTTGCGTCTGAGGCCACACGTGCCGTTCAACAAGCTGGCGCATTACCGGTGATAGGCTGGATTTGTCTGGTCTCCGCAACCGGGTTCATCGTGCTCAACCACCGCAACCGGTTGCTGGCACTGGTTCTCATTGGCGTGGTGGGTCTGATCGTTTCATTGTCGTTCAACTATCTTTCGGCCCCCGATCTAGCCCTGACCCAAATCTCGGTTGAGGTTGTTACAATCATTCTGATGTTGCTCGCTTTGAACTTCCTGCCCAAAGAAACGCCGGTCGAAAGCCCACTTGCCATTCGAGCACGGGACGCCGTAATTGCCATAGTTGCCGGTACCGGCGTTGGTGGATTGATCTACGCCCTGATGACCCGCGACTTCAGTGCACCTTCGATTTCGGAATTCCATCTCGCCAATTCATACAAAGGCGGTGGTGGCACCAATGTGGTCAACGTGATCCTTGTTGACTTCCGGGGGTATGATACTTTTGGCGAAATTATCGTGTTGGGTATTGCCGCGCTGGTGATCTACGCCCTGACCGAAGCTATCCTTGGTTCCAAAGTACGAGCCTATTTGCTTAACCGCAAACCGGATTCACCTCAGGACGGCGACCCTCACCCCTTGATGATGGTGGTGGCTACACGTGTGATGATGCCATTAGCGCTGATGGTTGCAGCCTATATCTTCTTCCGCGGTCACAACCTGCCCGGCGGTGGTTTCATAGCCGGTCTGATCGCCGCAATCGCGATGCTAATGCAGTACATGGCCTCTGGCTTTAGCTGGGCAGCTGAACGGCAGAAGGTGTACTACCACGGTATTATTGGTTCAGGCGTTCTGATCGCTGCGGCCACCGGTATGGGCGCCTGGTTGGCCGGTCAGCCTTTCCTGACCAGCGCCTTCGGGTACCTGCACTGGGCGCCGCTGGAAGAATTCGAATGGGCCACTGCTGCCCTGTTCGATCTCGGCGTTTTCCTTGCTGTGGTTGGAGCCGTGATGCTGACTCTGGAAAGCCTCGCCCGCTTGGCTTGGCAGCCGGGAATGAACTCGGAACACGCCATGGATATCAACCCGGCCCGCGATGACGCGGCTAAACTGAAAGAGGAGGTCTGAGCATGGAGATCCTATTTGCTTCTGCTGTTGGCGTCCTGACTGCTGCAGGGATTTATCTGATCCTTCGCAAGCGTACGTTCCCGGTTATTCTGGGGCTGTCGCTACTATCTTACGCCGTTAACGTGTTTTTGTTTGCCACGGGTCGGTTGATGATCAACGCCCCACCGGTTCTGAACAAATATGCCGAAGTTGCCTATACTGATCCACTGCCACAGGCATTGGTGCTGACGGCTATCGTGATTTCCTTTGGTATGACAGCTGTTGTGGTGATGATTGCGCTTGGCGCTTATTTGTCGGCCAAGGATGACCACATTGACATGATTGAAGATGCCGATGGTGCAGGAGACGACGCATGAACCACTTGCTGATTGCGCCCGTTGTGCTGCCCGCCATCGTTGCGCCATTTATCATCATGGTGTTGCGCCACCATCTTAGCCTGCAGCGGATATTCTCACTTGCCTGTACCGTGGCTCTCCTTGCCATCACGCTGGGCCTCGCAGTGCAAGCCGCCGATGGCACAGTTCAAGTTTATGAACTGGGCAATTGGCCGGCGCCATTTGGTATCGTTCTGGTACTGGATCGTTTGTCTGCCCTAATGTTGCTGCTGACTGCCGGGCTGGCGCTCGCCGTTGTTCTTTACGCCATCGGGTCTGGTTGGGACGCTCGTGGCCGCCATTTCCACGCGTTGTTACAGTTCCAGCTAATGGGCATTTTAGGCGCGTTTTTGACCGGTGATGCGTTTAACCTGTTTGTCTTCTTTGAGGTGCTGCTGATCGCGTCTTACGGATTGATGATCCACGGTGGCGGCGCCAAGCGGCTGCAGGCTGGGGTGCAATATGTGGTCTACAACTTGCTTGGCTCCAGTCTTTTTCTGCTGGCGCTTGGCACCCTGTATGCTGTGACTGGCACCCTGAACATGGCCGATCTGGCGGTACGCGTAGCTGAGTTATCACCAGATGACACTGCACTACTGCGCGTGGGTGCGGTGATGTTGCTGCTGGTGTTTGCCATCAAAGCCGCAGTTCTGCCGCTGCACTTCTGGCTGCCTGCCTCTTATGCCTACGCTCCACTTCCAGTGGCGGCCCTTTTTGCAATCATGACCAAGGTCGGGGCCTATGCCATCCTACGCATGTACACTCTGGTGTTTGGACCCGATGTAGCAGCCACCGCTGGCCTGGTTGGTGACTGGTTGCTACCTGCAGCGATGCTCACATTGGCCATTGGTGCTCTTGGTGTTCTGGGATCGCGCGAAATAGGTCGACTGGTCGCTTTTGGAGCCATAACGTCGATGGGGACACTCTTGATTGCGGTGGCCCTGTTCACACCTCAGGCGACCGCGGCAGCCTTGTACTATACTGTACACTCCACTCTAGCCGCGGCGCTTCTCTTCCTTATTGCCGATCTTATAATTGAACGCCGCGGCGGCGCCATCATCGCACAACGACCAATGGCGCAGACCGGGTTGATTGCATCGCTGTTCTTTGTCGGCGCCATCGCTATGGCTGGTATGCCCCCGCTATCCGGCTTTGTCGGCAAGCTGCTGGTAATGGATGCCGCGCGGGATCATGAGTTGGTCTGGTACATCTGGGCGGTTATTCTGGCAGGATCGTTGATCACCATCATCGGCCTGGCCCGTGCCGGGTCCGAGATATTCTGGAAAAGTCACGATGACAGCCACATCCGTGAAGCAGAACCAGAAATAGCCGTTGACGACACACAAGCCCCTACTGAGGAACCTGCGTCCAATGCCCCAGCGCTGCCGTTTGTCGCGTGCTTCGCCTTGGTTGGAAGCTTGGCTCTCCTGACTATATTCGCCGGCCCTATGATGGACTATACAACTGCCACTGCCGCGCAGTTGTTTGACCCAAACATCTACATTGACGCCGTTCTGAGGAGGGCTGAGCAATGAAATTGCTGCAAAGACTGTTACCTCACCCAATTCTGACGCTGCTGCTGACCCTGACGTGGTTGCTGTTGGTGAACGGTTTTTCACTCAACTCACTGGTGTTTGGATTTGGCCTAGGATTGGTGATCCCGTTTTTCACCCAACCGTTTTGGCCTGATCGCCCCCGTTTGGTCAAACCGCTAAAGGTCATCCAGTATATTCTGCTGGTGCTTTACGACATCGTGGTGGCCAATGTGGTGGTGGCCAAGATTGTGGTGTTTAAATCCAACGCCAACCGCCAGCCTAACTGGGTTACAATCCCACTGGACTTGCGCACCCCCGAAGCCATCACAACACTGGCTGGGACCATCACCATGACGCCCGGCACCCTGACCGCTGATGTCTCAGCCGAGGGTCATGCCCTGCTGGTGCATTGCCTCGACGCCCCAGACCCCGAAGCTGTGCGTGACGAGATCAAACAGCGCTACGAGCGCCGCCTGATGGAGATTTTCGAATGATCCTTTATGCCGCCATATTCGCCTTTGGCTGTTTCGCACTGGCCATTCTGATGAACCTTTGGAAGGTGTTATTTGCTGATGCAATCGCCGATCGTATTCTGGCCTTGGACACTATGTTCATCAACGCCATCGCCCTGATGGTGCTCTATGGTATCGCCCTGGGCACCGGGATCTATTTTGAAGCGGCAATGATTGTTGCCATGCTTGGCTTTGTTTCAACGGTTGCCTACGCGCGTTTCATCCTGCGCGGCAACATCATCGAGTGAGACCGACATGGAACAGTTTTTCGAACTCCTGATCACCGCATTCCTGATCATGGCTGGTCTGTTTGGGCTGGTTGGCTCGTTTGGCCTGCTAAAGCTGAATGACGCAATGTCACGGCTGCACGCCCCCACCAAGGCGACCACCTTGGGGGTCGGCGGCGTTCTGCTGGCATCAATGGCCAATGCCTATGCAAACGGGCCGTATTTGTCAGTGCATGAACTGATGATCACCCTCTTCCTACTGCTGACGGCCCCTATTACGGCGAATTTCATTGCCAAGGTGCACATCCACCAGAGGGAAAGTCGCGACACCCTGCCAGCAGCAGGTGAAGATGGGGCATGGGCAACTAAAAACCTGCCAGACAACGACGAGGGTTGAGCGGTTCACACCGCCTAATTCTACAAGACGACCCCAAGCATAAGCTATGTGGGACCCGCGATAAGGTCGATCCGACAATGAAAAACTCTCACCTGCCGTTGACCAAAGATCTGGTTTTAATCGGAGGCGGCCATGCCCATGCGCTGGTTCTGAGAAAATGGGGCATGTCGCCCCTGCCTGGGGGCCGCCTGACCGTCATCAACCCTGGTCCTACCGCGCCCTATTCCGGCATGTTGCCAGGATTTGTAGCAGGCCATTATCAACGCTCGGATCTGGATATTGATCTGGTAAAGCTGGCGCGTTTTGCCGGGGCGCGGGTGGTGCTCGGCGCTGCCGCTGGAATTGACACTGCTGCCCGCATGATACGGGTGCCCGGGCGTACACCGATTGCCTATGACGTTGCCTCCGTTGATATCGGTATTACCTCAGAAATGCCGAACCTGCCCGGTTTTGCTGCCCATGCAATTCCAGCCAAACCGCTGGGCGCTTTTGCCGCCAAGTGGGATACCTTTCGCGCAGGTTTCGCCCCAGCTCATCTCGCAGTCATCGGCGGCGGTGTCGCTGGTGTCGAACTGGTTCTGGCAATGGCATATGCGCTAAAATCACAGGGACGGTTGGCCCAGGCCACTCTGATCGACAGCGCCAAAGCCTTAACTGCACTGGGTGCCTCGGCCCGCAACAAGCTACGTGTCGCGCTGACCGAGCACGGGGTGACGTTGCTGGAAGGCGTTGGTATTGAAAGCATCCAACCCGACCATATCCGATTGCAAGATGGCCGCGAGGTTCTGTCTGATTTCACAACTGGAGCCGCTGGAGCGCGCCCTTATGGTTGGATTTCTGAAACCGGGCTGACCTTGAACAAAGGGTTCATCAGCGTGGATGCCAACCTGCAAAGTTCAGATCCGGCACTCTTCGCCACCGGTGATTGCGCCCATCTGACTCACGCGCCGCGTCCCAAAGCCGGGGTCTATGCCGTACGTCAAGCCCCGGTGCTGTTCGACAATCTGCGCGCGGTATTGAGCGGCGGCAAGCTGCGCCCCTATCAACCTCAAAAAGACTATCTCAAACTGATCTCACTGGGGCAGAAATCGGCTTTGGCTGAACGACTGGGCCGCACCCTGTCCGGCCCAATGATGTGGCGTTGGAAGAACCAGATCGATCAGAAATTCATGGCGAAGTTCCGCGACTATCCAGTGATGGAACAACCCACCCTGCCCCCACTTCACACCTTGGGCATGGCGGAGGCCATCGGCGACAAGCCAATGTGTGGCGGCTGCGGAGCCAAGGTAGGGCGCAATGCTCTGCGCGCCGCCCTTGCCCCACTGCCCAGCCCAGAACGAAACGACATTACGCCTCTGCCCGGTGACGACGCTGCATTGCTGATGACCGGCGGTGTGCAACAAGTTATCAGCTCAGATCACCTGCGGGCATTAACCAACGATGTTGTGGTGATGGCCCGCATCGCAGCGGTACATGCTCTGGGCGACATTTGGGCGATGGGGGCGCAGCCTCAGGCAGCAACCGCCAATTTAATCCTGCCCCGGATGTCTCCCGAATTGCAGGAACGTACATTGCGAGAGATTATGGCCACGGCTAGCCAATTGATGAGAGAGGCCGGTTCTGAAATTGTCGGAGGCCATACCTCACTTGGTGACGAACTAACCATTGGCTTCACCGTTACCGGACTATGTCATCAGCCTGCGGTCACATTGGCTGGAGCCCTGCCGGGGGATGTTTTAATCCTGACCAAACCCATTGGATCGGGTGTGATCATGGCGGCGGAAATGGCAGGCCAGGCCAATGGGGAATGGGTCGCTGCCGCCTTGACGCAGATGTCGCGCCCGCAAGAACGGGCATCCGAGATCCTGAACTGCGCACACGCCATGACTGACGTGACAGGGTTTGGGCTTTATGGGCACCTGTCTGGCATCTGCGAAGCTTCAGGCCTTGGGGCCCGGTTGAACACCGGTGCGGTGCCGCTGATGCAAGGCGCTGCGCAACTGGCCGACCTGGGCATTCGCTCGTCCCTGTTTGCCGACAACCGCGCGTTGGCGCCTAATCAGCAAACCTCTTCAGCACAGGATCTGTTGTTTGATCCACAAACCGCTGGAGGGTTACTAGCAGCGGTTTGTGCCAACAATGCTGAAACGCTGTTGAACGAGCTGCAACAAGCAGGTGAATCAGCGGCCGTGATCGGGACAATGACGTCAGGGCCAGACGGGATAGAGCTGGTTTAGGCAGGCACAAACTGCTGCAAAAAAACGGTAACCCTGTCTGCTGCATCATCCAGCCCTACGGCGTCCAAGTCTGACACTTGAACCTCTGCTAATATCTCAGCATCCAACAACTGGCGCGATTTGGAATAGGCCGGATCATAGTGGTGAACCATCAACGACTCAGTCAATGCCACCTTGTTGCCCTCGCGGATCATCTCAAGCCAAGCATCCACCACCGCATTGGACCGATGTGCGCGCAATGGTTCCAGCTTGCGGCGTAACATATCGGCGTCAGACAGGATATCATCATAGGCCTGCACCAAATAACGGCAACGTGCTGCAACGGGGGCTTCGATCTGAATACGTGGGGCTGCTTTCATCGCGGTCCACAATGACGGAGGAATGATTCGATCACCAATCTTGCTGGATTCAGCCTCCACCAGAACTGGGCGTGTTGTGTCAAACCGTGCCAGGCAAGACGCAATACCGGTCTCGAACGCCTTTTGGCTTGGCTGAGGTCCAGCCATACCGCCCAACAATGACCCCCGGTGGTTCGCCAAGCCTTCCAAGTCCAGCACCTGCGCACCTCGATCCTTTGCCAGTTGCAAAAGATCTGTTTTAGCGGTGCCGGTATATCCATCCAATGCCACCAGGCAATGCGATAGCGGCTGGTCATATAGATAAGATTTCACCAATCTCCGGTAGGTTTGATAACCCCCTTCAATCAGTTCAGCGCGCCAGCCAACCTGCTGCATAAGCCAGGTGAAAGAACCCGATCGCTGACCACCGCGCCAACAATAGACCAAGGGTCGCCACCCCCCATCCTTATCCGCCAGTGCTGTTTCTATGTGATGGGCAGAGTTTCTGAACACCATTGCCGCACCAAGTTTGCGGGCCAGGAACCGGCTTTTCTGGACATACATCGTACCAACTTCAGCACGTTCACTATTATCCAGAACCGGCAGACTGATTGCGCCAGGGATATGATCCTCAGCAAATTCACCGGGACTACGGACATCAATCACACTATCATAGGAGTGATCCAAAAGGTCGAGCAGCGAGGGGAATGTCAAAGCCATGCGCCACCTCTAGCCGCAGGAGAGTGCTAGGGAAAGTGTCGTTTTCAGTCGATATGACAAAAGCAGCTTGCGTAAACGAAGTAATGAAAAGTAATCTTAAAGCAGGTGTTTTCACCAATACTTCCGACGGGTGCCCTTCCACCCTAAAACTAGGCTATTACTGCGAGTATAAAATGGAATTATCCCCTCTGGACATTCACAGCATGCCCGGCCATCTGATCCGGCGGCTGAACCAGATTTCGGTTGCCCAATTCATGGAACACGTCGCCGCCGCAGGATTGTCCCTGACGCCGGTACAATTTGCAGCTCTCTGCGCTATCCGGGACCACCCCGGTATTGATCAGGCAACAGTTGCAGGGCTGATTGCCTACGACAGGGCAACACTCGGCAAGGTCATAGACCGCCTTGATGCCAGAGGACTTGTGCTGCGCAAAGTGTCCAAATCAGATCGGCGGGCGCGTGAACTGTTTCTGTCGTCAGATGGTGAGACATTGCTGAGCAAAGCGCATCCATTGGTGAAAGCCGCCCAGCCTGACATTCTGTCAGGGCTAAACGCGCAAGAACAAGCGCAGTTCGTGGCATTGCTGCAAAAACTAATACTTGCTGGTAATGATTTAAGCCGGGCACCACACCGTGGGCTGGGCAAGACCGACGACAGCGGCACAGACCCTAAATAAGAGGGCCAGCCGGGACTTCCCCGGGTTCGAAAGGCTCGATCAGTTCGGGCCCCGACGCACGGTTTGAGTTCACCCTAGGATCAACCCGGTGAAAGTCCAGTACGGCTTCACCGCCGGGCTGCATCAAGGACGCGGCACCTTTCCCCGCCTCCCCCAACCACAACGGCCAATCCTTCTGTTCCAGAACCAGTGGCATCCGGTGATGGATCAAGGACACGTGCTTATTGGCTTGGGTCGTGACAATGGCACAGGTGTTGATTGGATCTTCTTGCCCCCAACTCTGCCAAATTCCAGCAAAAGCGATAGGAGCACGATCACGTCGCTGAATGTACCATGGTAATTTGCGGTCCTGTATATCCCTGGTCCATTCAAAAAAACCAGTCGCAGGAATCAGGCAACGGCGTCCCCGGCATGCCTCTGCAAAAGCAGGTTTTTTAGCAATGGTTTCTGCCCGTGCATTGATTAACAGTGGACCGGCAGAAACACTTTGATACCAATGTGGCACAAACCCCCAACGCATCGGGATCAAGTGGCGCCCATTTTCTCCGCTACGTATGACATGTACTAGGTTTGTTGGACAAACGTTGAAATTGGGCACATGCGGCAGGCTGTTTGAAGGCTGTGCAGCAAACAGCTGAGCCATCGCGTCATTGGGAAGAGTGTTTGCAAGTCGTCCGCACATGGTTCAAAAATCCACAACCAACGAAACTATGTCCAGACCAATTTCAAGGATATTTCACTTTCATGCCTTCGTCGCCCGCAGCCTCTCTGAAATCCAAAATACTCCTCGACATAGAGAACGCTAAGAATTCCCAAGCTCTAAAAAAGGCAAAACTGGGCGTTAAAAAGTTTCCTAAGGACCCCGATTTCCGTTCACTGGCAGGCTTTGTGCTACAATCAGAAGGGCAATATAAAAAGTCTGTCCCCTTCTTTTTGGGAGCAGCCAAGATTCGGCCTCGTAGTGAAAAAGATATTGAAAATTTGACCTCCGCTCTTGAGATGTCAAACCAAATACTGGCAGCCGAAAAATACCTAACCCAAACGATTGGTCGGTATCCCGACATACTTCACGCTTATAGCCTTCTCGGAAACCTGTTGGCGCGGCAAGAACGATGGAATGAACTGGTAGAATTCGCCACTAACAGCCTAAGTGTATTTCCTGACAAAATTGAACTTTTGACTTTACGTGGCACAGCTTACAGCCATTTGAATCTTTATGATGAAAGCTTCAATGACCGGCTCTCAGCCTATGAACTGTCACCAACACATCCAATGGCCGCCCGACTGTTTGCACAGGCCCTTCACCAAAAAAGTGCCCAAGCTGAGGCGAAGAAAGTACTAACCGGAATTGTAGGCAGAGACCCAAAAGACCTAGACGCAATTTACGACCTCTCCATGCTAACAACAGCTAAGGAGGCAAGTAAACTCTTAGCGCTAACTGACAAGATTTCTGAAGACGAGGTTCCGGAAGTGGACTTGTTGCACTACGCGCGTGCCAATCTTATCAAAATTTCCCAAAGTCTGACAGACGCCTTACCGATATACGCGACGGCCAACGCAATCCGCTTTTCCCATAATCCTTACGAGTCTGAAAAGGAAAACAAAGGCTTTGATCTCGCTGAGCAACAGTTCGCAACGAAGAGCGTAATAGTGAACGCGTCTGAAGTAGAGGCACGCGTACCCATTTTCGTCGTTGGCCAACCAAGGTCAGGAACCACTTTGCTGGAAATGATGCTTTCATCTAGCGAACAGGTCCATGGTTGCGGTGAATTGGGCGCCGCCAGACAGTTTTGCAAAACCTTTCAAGAGTCCAACCATCAGTTCACCGATTCAGATGCTGCTGAGTTGGCTCACCACTATTATAATAACCTGCCAAATCCAGCCGAAAGCAGCTTAGCAACTGTCGACAAAATGCCCCACAACTATCAGATACTGGGTTACATTTTGTCCGCCATCCCAAATGCCAAGGTTGTCAATATTCTACGGGATCCCCGAGACACAGCTCTTTCAACCTGGATCCAGCGCTTCCCGGCCGGCGGAATTCGCTACGCAAATGATCTCATTTCAATGGCTCACAGTGCAAATCTGTATCGTCGGTACATGGAGTTGTGGCGGAAGACTTTTGCATCCAAAATTCTCAATGTTCAATATGAACAGCTTACTCGCGACCCAGAGAACGTGAGTAAACGCATTGCACAACACTGTGGAATTAACTGGGACCCAGCGATGATCTCTCCCGAACGGAACACAGGTACAGTTAAAACAGCCAGCGTCGACCAAGTTCGGAACAAGATTTCAACGAGATCGATAGGAAGCTGGCAACAGGCCGCGGATGAGCTAAAACCGTTTCTGGACGAACTCAATTTCGACCTGTGGCCCGAGTATGATCTGTGATGGCCAGGTAAACTCAACAAAACGCATTCGCCTGGTACAATTAAGCCCCGCTGAATTGGTCAGCGGGGCTTAATCTCTGCTCATAATATTTCAGCTTCGAAACTCTTATTTCTGAGAGATACGACCGTCTGTGTAAGGCTTATATGGCGAGTGTGTTGCCATGTACTCAGCCAGAACATCAGCCAGATCGGGGCCAAAGTCGTAGGCGTTTTTGTCGTCACCTGCGAACATCTTGTAGCCATCACCGCCGCCACGCACATAGTTGTTGGTTACAACCATGTAGGTCTTGGCCGGATCAACAGCTACGTATCCGTCACCATCGGCAACCATCACGTCCTGAACACGGCCTTCACCGGCAGCAACGCTTGCGTCCCAGCTAAACTTAAGACCGGCAACCTGTGGGAAACGACCTTTGACCTCTTCTACCTGGCTTACACCATTTTCTAGGGCAGCAACTAGGGTTGCGCCATCCAGTTCAAAGGTCGACAGGGTGTTCTGGAACGGCAGAACCGACAGAACTTCACCCATGGTGACTTCACCCGACTCCATGCTGGCACGAATGCCGCCCGAGTTTGCGATCGCGATTGTTACGCCCTGATCCTTGACCCGAGCCAACATCGCGTCTGCAACAAGGTTGCCCATCTGGCATTCTTGAATACGGCAGGTAGCACGGTCACCGTTGATGGATTCAGCTGATTCAGCCACAACCTTGGTGCGGATCTCTTCCAGCGGTGTGCCTAGCTCGGCAATACGGGCTACGGTGGCTTCGTCTTCGGCCACGGTTGCGTCCATGCTCAGCGGCTCACCAGCGGCCTCAACCACGTTACCAGCATCATCAAAAGTCACGTTCAGCTCGCCCAGGAACTTGCCATAGGCATAGGCCTGAACAATCGCTGTATCGTTGACCATTGTCGGGTAAGGACCAACGGCACGGTCGGACACGTTCGACAGGTAGCTGTTCGAGTGGCCGCCAACAATCACGTCAACACCGGTGGTTTCAGCGGCAACCTTTTGGTCAACAACATAGCCAGAGTGGCTGAGCACGATAATCTTGTTCACACCTTCAGCTGTCAGGCGGTCTACTTCGGCCTGAACTGCAGCAACCGGGTCACCAAAGGTGATGTTTTTGCCGGGGCTAGCCAGATCGTGGGTGTCTTCTGGCGTCAGACCAATCAGACCGATCTTTTCACCGCCACGTTCGATCACAGTGGATTTTTTCAGAACATCAGCCAGAGCAGGCTCGGCACTAACGTCAGCGTTTGACATCAGAACCGGAAAGCCAACCGAATCCATAAATCCACGCAGGACTTCGGGGCCATCGTCGAACTCGTGGTTACCAACGGTCATACCGTCGTACTCCAGCTTGTTCATCATCTCAGCCGCCACTTTACCCTTGTAGTAGGTATAGAACAGCGAACCTTGGAATTGGTCGCCACCATCTACCAGGATCGAGTTGTTGCTGCGTGCGCGGGCGTCAGCGATAGCTGTCACCAAACGGGCAGACCCACCAAAGCACTTGCCTTCGGCGTTATCACCTTCACGGCAGCCACTGTCATATTTGCTGACGGGTTCAAAGCGGGAATGGAAATCATTGGTATGTAGAATGGTCAGACTATAGTCCGCAGCAGCCATACCAGCTGTCAGCCCCAAGGCTGCGACCGAAGTTAGAATACGCATCATCATAATTGAGGTTCTCCCTGTTCTTATTTTTCTCGCCCTATGGCGACGATCGGCGTCATCATTGGGGAATATGACATATTCGCGCCCAGATTGCGGAATCGCAAGGCTCTTGTCACGGCAAGCCCAATGTAACCCCGAGTTAGACAATGAGCACGACGGTGTTATGACACTTTAGCCGTTGTTTTTCTGATCATGCACGCCAATCTCTTGACCCGGCTGCACGCTCAGGGCATCAGGCTGACATGCTGATTTACAAAATTTTCCGTGCCGACGAATGGGCGGCCTTCGAATCCCAAGGGGAAACTCTGGGTGCACCGATCGACCTAAGCGACGGGTTCATTCATTTTTCAACAGCTGAACAAGCTGCTGAAACCGCAGCCAAGCATTTTGCTGATGCAACGGATCTGATGCTGTTGGCCTATGAAGCCGATACACTAGGTAAGGCCCTAAAATGGGAAGTCTCCCGCGGCAATGCGCTGTTCCCACATTTGTTCCGCCCCCTCAAACTATCGGAAACGCTTTGGGCGAAATCACTGCCGCTAGTGGATGGCGTGCATCAGTTTCCGGCAGACATGGCATGAACTTCGTAGAGAAAATTGGGTTAGCTGCCCTGCATCGCATCGATCCGGAGACCGCACATGGGTTGGCCATCAAGGCCCTGAAGATGGGCCTATCTCCAGCACCGGGCCCGGTCACCTCGGCAAGGTTGAAAACTACGTTGGCTGGAATTGATCTGCCCAATCCTGTGGGCCTCGCCGCAGGCTTTGACAAAAATGCTGAAGTCCTGACACCGTTGTCCCAGTCCGGTTTTGGCTTCATCGAAGTGGGAGCTGCCACCCCTCGCCCACAACCTGGCAACCCACAACCAAGACTGTTTCGACTGACCGAAGACAAAGCCGCCATAAACCGGTTTGGGTTTAACAACCAGGGTATGGACCTTATCGAGCGACGCTTGTCCTTGCGTCCCACGGGCGCGGTGATTGGACTGAACCTTGGTGCCAACAAAGACAGCGAAGACCGGGCCAATGATTTTGCCAGGGTACTAGCACACTGTGGAGCTCATTTGGACTTTGCCACTGTCAATGTTTCCTCTCCCAACACAGAAAAATTGCGTGACCTTCAGGGTAAGGCCGCCCTTTCGGCGCTATTGTCGGGTGTGATTAAGACCCGCAACGAGATTGACCGCAAAATCCCGGTGTTTTTGAAAATTGCACCTGACCTGAACGCTGATGAGATACAAGATATCGCCGCAGTTGCTCTGGAAACGGGTATCGATGCGGTGATTGCCACCAATACCACTCTGTCGCGCGATGGATTACAAAGCGCGTATAAGGGTGAAGCAGGCGGATTGTCCGGTGCACCGCTGTTTGAGAGTTCAACCCGGGTTCTGGCGCAGCTCTCGCAGTTGCTGGATGGCAAGGTGCCGCTCGTCGGGGTTGGTGGCATCAGCACGCCAGAGCAGGCCTATGCCAAGATCTGCGCCGGTGCTACCGCCGTGCAGCTGTATACCGCAATGATCTATCAGGGCTTGTCGTTAGCCGGAGACATTGCCCGCGGGCTTGACGATCTGCTGGCCCGCGATGGGTTTGACAATGTCGCCCAGGCCGTGGGCAGCAAACAGGGGGACTGGCTGTGATTACCTATTGGAACAACCCCCGTTGTTCAAAGTCCCGCGCCGGGTTGGCACTGCTGCAAGAGCGGGGCGCCGAAGTGCAAATTCGTCTTTATCTGCAGGACCCACCAAGCCTGGAGGAGATCAAACAGGTTCAATCCGCACTTGGTGTTTCTGCTGTTGCAATGATGCGCAGCTCTGATGCGCGGTTCAAAGAGCTAGGCCTGAGTAAAGACAGCCCCGAGGCCAAGCTGCAAACAGCCATGGCAGCACATCCAGCGCTAATCGAACGACCGATTGCCATATCTGGCAGCCGGGCCGCAATTGGTCGCCCGACTGAAGCAATCGAGGCCCTACTTTAATCTTGTCCACACCGCATTATTCACGCTCGCGGTGTGGAACTTCACGACTTAAAATCAGGCGGCACGCGCCTCTAGCGCCGGATAACGCAGACCCAAGCTGATCCCACGCGCCACAAACGAAATCATCAGTGCCAGCCATAGCCCGTGGTTGCCCAGCATTGGAACCAGCGTGACCACTGCCACAACGTAAACTGCAAAACTAACCAGCATCATATTGCGCATGTCGCGAGTGGCAGTGGCCCCTATGAAGATCCCATCAAATATCCATGCGGCTGCGCTCAGCAGTGGCATAGCAACCATCCAAGGGAGATAAGCCCGCGCCTCGCTGCGCACCAGATCAGCCGTGGTCATCAGATCAATGATCCAACCCCCAAAGACCGCAAATCCCAACGCCGTCAGCAGGCCCAATCCCACCCCCCAAAGACCTGCCAATTGGGCGCTGCTCCGCAGGGCTGCTCGCTTGCGCGCGCCCATCGCTTGCCCGACCAGCGTTTCGGCCGCAAAGGCAAACCCGTCCATGCCATAGGCTGTGATCATCAGAAACTGTAGCAGAACCTGATTGGCGGCCAGCACCTCGTCGCCAAAACCGGCCCCATAGAACATGAATGAGACAACGATCGCCTCCAGTAACAGTGAGCGGATCAGGATATCGCGGTTGACCAAAGCCATGGTTCGCAGCCGCGCACGGTCGAACACCTGGGCCCAATTGCACCAATCCGGCAGCCGAAAGATGCCCCGACACAACCATAGCCCAAGCATCAATCCCGAAGTTTCTGCAAGTAAAGTTGCGACTGCGACGCCACTGACACCCCAGCCAAGCCCCAATACAAACCATAGATCCAGCAAGATATTGATGCCATTCATCCAGAGCTGCAAAACCAACACCGCACCCGTGCGCTCCTGCGCAATGAGCCACCCATTGATGGCAAACAATCCAATCGCAGCAGGGGCTGACCAGATCCGGATCTGCAAATAGTCCCGCGCCATTCCCTCTACCTCGGGCGAGGCTGGCGCAAAGTGAAACGCCATCCAGATCAATGGCAATTGCAACAAAATCAGCGCCAGCCCAGCGGCGGCGGCAATCATCAATCCGCGGGTCAACAACGCCGCGACCTCACCATGGACGCCTTTGCCCAGCGCCTGAGCCGCCAGACCGGTGGTGCCCATGCGTAAAAAGCCGAACATCCAGTAGAGAGCACCCAGAATAATCGCACCTAAACCGACGGCCCCAATGGGCGCCGCTGCCCCCATCTGGCCTACGACGCCAGTATCCACCGCGCCCAAAATTGGGACGGTTGCGTTGGAGAGTACAATCGGCAGTGCAATCTTCAGTACCCGCCTATGCCCCAACACAGGTTCAGGACGTGTTTGCGTCATTCTTCTCGCCCCCTTGAGGCATCAGAAAATGACCCGTTGCCTGCGCAAACAGCTTGTCTTTGTGATCTTGCCAGGCCTCTACTCTCACACTGGCAAACCGACGACCAGAACGTGCAACTGTGGCCCGCGCATAAGCATCGCGGGGTAGACCTGAGCGAAGATAGTCCACGGTAAAATCGATAGTTTTAGGTTGTCGAGGCAGCTTACCGGCCGCCATCTCTGCAGGATCTAATTCCCCGGCTTCAATCTTGGGCCAAAGATGCAGCCAGTTTAGTGTCATCACCGCTGTGACCTCCAAAAAAGCCGCAGTTACGCCTCCATGGATTGCTGGCAGATAGGGGTTGCCGATCAGTTTTTGGTCAAAATTGAGCTGACCGGTCAACTCGTCGCCACGACGATCAAAACTGATGTCGAGAAACCGAATATAGGGCACCGAATCGACCAATGCCGTTAGCGCAGCGTCACGACGTTGTTTGACCACCTGCATTGGTTCGGGACGGGGGCGACTCAAAACCCTGCCTCCACCGAGAACGCACCCGAAGCGGTAGCCACCGGACGTTCAGCATCATCATCCACAGCAACTGCGCGCACAAATGCAACATTGCGACTGATGTGATGACAGGTGGCTTTGGTGGTAATGGTCTGTCCCGGCGTTGCAGCGCGCATGTAATCGATACGCAAATCAATGGTCGCAGTGCCACCAGGAGCCAAAGGGTGGCTCATAACTGCCGCGCCACAACAGGTATCCATCAAAGCTGACACCGCACCACCATGAATAACCCCAGTTTCGGGATCACCAATCAACTTGGTATCATAGGGCATTGTAATTTTAGCAATGCCATCACCAATTTCGGTCAGCACCAGGCCCAGTTCTTGGGCATGAGGGATCGCCTGAATAAACTGGCGGGCCAGTTGCGTTTTGTCACCCATGTAGCTGTCCCTTTCAAATTGCGCATAGCTTTATGCGCTGCACCTGCCTGAATGAGCAACCCCACCTGTTGCACTACACAAAGCAAGTGCCTAGGTTGCCCTCAAAAGGAGGATCGTGGATGACCGAAGCCAGATTGTCATTCAAAGAGATGTGCGCGGCGTTTGATGTAACGCCACGTACCCTTCGCTATTATGAATACATTGAACTGCTCCAGCCCGACCGCGAAGGCCGATCCCGCTTCTATACCGCCCGAGAACGCGCGCGGATGAAGTTGATCATGCGTGGCCGCAAGTTTGGTTTTCAGCTGGAAGAGATTCGCCAGTGGCTGCTGATCTACGAAAATGAGGGCGATCAAGCCCAAGCCCAAGCCTTTTTGGAAATGGCCGACCGCCAGATGATCGAACTCAAAGCGCAACGCGAGCAGCTGGATGAAGCCTTGAGTGAACTGACCAGCTTGCGTGAGACCGCAGCTCGCGAGATTACCTGATATCTGGTCTTGTAACACTGTAGATGCAATTGCCTCCCAAGTGGTCGGTAACGCCTCTTTCGGTTCTTGAACCCACCCACAGTCTTAATCGCCTCTGCGGGCGGCACAATTATGTGTTTTTAACGGTGCGGTCGCCCTAAAAAGCAGGGCTGGTGCCATTGAACCCAACGTCACAAATCAAACTGACGTTGCGTACAGCTTACGTAAACGTCAAGATTGTACTGTATATTACACTCGAAGTGCACAGCATGAAGACTGCATTGCAGCGAGAGGGATCAAGATGACCGAAGACACCATGACCATTCGCGAGATGTGCGATGCATACGATGTAACGCCACGAACCCTGCGATTTTACGAAGCCAAGGAACTCTTGTTTCCAATTCGTGAGGGCCAGAAACGACTGTTCACCAAACGTGACAGAGCCCGTCTTAAACTTATCCTTCGCGGCAAGCGCTTTGGTTTTAGCCTGGAAGAGATCCGACAGCTGCTCGATCTCTACCACATGGGGGATCAACAACACACTCAGCTGTCACGCACCTACGACATAGCCTGCGACCGCCTGGCAGATATGGAACGCCAGCGGGATGAGCTGAATGAAGCCATCGAAGACCTGAAGCAGCAATTGAAGTGGGGTGAAAAAGTCATCGCCTCGGCAAAAATTAGCAAAAAAGCCGCCGAATAGGCCAGCTGCACTCACAAAAAATAGCCCCCCTGCTGGGGGCATCTAACATACCACCGTATCCTGTTACGAGGGAGCACCAAATGCCTATCTACACCGCCCCTACAAAAGACATGCAGTTTTTGCTGCACGACGTTTTGAAAGTCACCACCTCCAGCGTGCCTGGCTACAGCGATCTGGACCCAGATTTCACCAATGCCATTCTGGAAGAAGCCGGCAAGATTTCAAGTGAAGTGCTACAACCGCTCAACGTCATTGGTGATACCGAAGGCTGCGTCTTGGAAAATGGTATGGTCCGGACGCCCTCTGGGTTTAAGGCCGCATTCGATCAGATGAAAGAAGGCGGCTGGACCGGGATAGACATGCCTGAGCAATACGGTGGCCAGAACATGCCATATGTTATTGGCACCGCAATAAGCGAGATGTTTTCCGGCTCCAACCAGGCATTTACAATGTACCAGGGCCTGACCCATGGTGCGGCCTCAGCCATCTTGGCACATGGAACAGACGCCCAAAAGGACACCTATCTTCCTAAAATGGTCTCCTGTGACTGGACGGGCACCATGAACCTGACCGAACCACATTGTGGTACCGATTTGGGCCTGATGCGTACAAAGGCAGAGCCACAAGAAAACGGTAGCTATAAAATCTCGGGCCAGAAGATTTTCATCTCTGCCGGCGAACATGACATGGCCGACAACATCATCCATTTGGTACTGGCCAAAATCCCCGGTGGGCCAGATGGTATCAAAGGTGTCAGCCTGTTTATTGTCCCCAAGTTTCTGGTCAATGATGATGGCACATTGGGCGCGCGCAACGGCGTATCAGTTGGCAACATCGAAAAGAAAATGGGCATCCACGGAAACTCAACCTGTGTGATGAACTATGACGACGCCACCGGCTACCTGCTGGGCGAGGCGCATAAGGGTATGCGCGCTATGTTCACAATGATGAACGAGGCCCGGCTGGGTGTTGGTATGCAAGGCGTATCCCAGGCCGAAGCCGCTTATCAAAATGCGGTAGACTACGCCAAGGATCGTTTACAGGGGCGTGATGTGACTGGGACCAAGAACCCAGATGGGCCCGCCGACCCGCTGATCGTGCATCCCGACATCCGTCGTTCTCTGATGGATCAGAAAAGTTTTACCGAAGGTGGTCGCGCGTTCCTGTTTTGGGGTGCTAGCATGATCGATGCGGCCCACCGAAACAATGACAAGGACGCTGACGGTTTGGTGTCGCTGTTGACCCCGGTAATCAAGGGCTTTCTAACCGACGAAGGTTATGACATGACCGTACGCGCCCAGCAGGTGTTTGGCGGCCACGGCTACATCGAAGAACATGGGATGAGCCAGTTCACGCGTGATGCGCGTATTGCCCAGATCTATGAAGGCGCTAATGGCGTTCAGGCATTAGATCTAGTCGGACGCAAGCTAGCGGTTGATGGTGGCAAGCACGTCATGGCGTTTTTCGAAATGGTCAAAACCTTCTGCAAGGAAAACAGCACCATTTCCGAAGCTTTTACCGCCGACTTTATCGAACCGCTTAAATCGGCGAGCAAGGACCTGCAGGCCGCTGGCATGTATTTCATGCAAAACGGGGTGAAAAACCCTAACCATGCTTTGGCTGGGTCCTATGACTTCATGCATATGTTTGGTCATGTGTGTTTGGGGCAGATGTGGGCACAGATGGCCAAAGCGGCACAGAGCGCGCTTGACGCCGGGTCCTCTGACGCGGCGTTCTATGAGACAAAACTAATCACTGGCCGTTATTACATGGCACGTCGCTTGCCTGCCACGGCCCTGCATCTCACCCGCATTACCAGCGGTGCAGACACAGTTATGGCTCTGGATGCGACTCACTTTTAACGAGATGGCGGGGACATCCCCGCCGCTCTACACACGACCCAAGGATGAGACATGCCTAAACGGTTCCGCCTGACCCGCCGCTTTCCAGTGGCCATGACAGAAGACGGCTATCGCCGTCTCAAACGATTTTCCTCAGATGCGGGGCTCGATGAAGGTGAAGCGCTGTCATTCTTGTTCGAAAACTTCGACAGCGTGACCGATACTGAAAACCTGACCCACCGGCTGCGCTTGTTCAACGCCGATCTGGACGACAGAAAAAGATAGGCAAGTGCTGACACAAGCACGCCTAAGGGAGAGACATGATACCAATGACCGCGACAAAGTCCACCTGGATGACCGACGAACATCAGATGTTATCTGATATGACCGCCCAGTTTATCACCAACGAATGGATGCCCAAATACGACACTTGGCGCAAACAGGGTATGATGGACAGGAACACCTGGGATCAGGCCGGTGAATTGGGTCTCTTATGTCCCTCCATCCCCGAAGAATATGGCGGCGCGGGTGGAGATTTCGGCCACGAAGCTGCGATCCTGATCGAAGGCAGCCGCGCCAATCTCGCAAGCTGGGGGGCCGGCATCCACTCTGGCATCGTTGCTCACTATATCCTTGCCTACGGCAGTGAAGAGCAAAAACAGCGCTGGCTGCCCAAAATGGTGTCAGGTGAAATGGTTGGCGCCTTGGCCATGACCGAACCTTCTACCGGATCTGATGTGCAAAGCATCAAAACCAAGGCGATCCGCGACGGAAATGCCTATCGCCTAAGCGGACAAAAGACCTTTATCACCAATGGCCAACATGCCAATCTGATCATCGTCGCCGCCAAAACGGACCCATCTCTGGGATCCAAAGGCGTCTCGCTGGTCGTTGTCGAAACCGATGGTGCAACGGGGTTTCAGCGCGGCCGCAATCTTGAGAAAATCGGTCAACATGCGGCGGACACATCTGAACTGTTTTTCGACAATGTCGAAATTCCACCCGAAAACATCCTTGGCAATGCCGAGGGTCAAGGGTTCTACCAGATGATGCAGCAGCTGCCACAAGAACGGCTGATCATCGCAGCCGGTGCAATTGGCGCAATGGAAGGTGCCGTTGCACGCACCATCGCCTATTGCAAAGAACGTGAAGCTTTTGGTGGGCCGCTAACCCAGTTCCAGAACACCCGCTTCAAACTGGTTGAATGCCTGACCAAAACCAAAGTCGCCCGTGCCTTTTTCGATGAATGCATGGCGGATCATCTACGTGGCGAATTGACCGTCGAGAAAGCCGCGATGGCCAAATACTGGATCACCGATACTCAGGGCGAAGTACTGGACGAATGCTTGCAACAGCACGGCGGCTATGGGTTCATGCAAGAGTACGCCGTTGGCGAGATGTGGACTGATGCTCGGGTGCAGCGGATCTACGGCGGCACCAATGAAATCATGAAAGAACTGATTTCTCGTAGCCTTTGAAAATATTTGCAGGTCAAGCACCTGCACCAGGAAGGATTCAGGAGTACACTATGACGATTAAACTACATTGCTTTGGCGAAAGCGGCCACTCCTACAAAGCCGCGCTTGCGCTTGAACTGGCTGGACAAGACTGGGAGCCAGTTTTTGTTGACTTCTTCAGTGGCGTTCACCGTACGAGTGAATACCGGGATTTGAACGTCATGGCCGAGGCCCCGGTGATGATAGATGGCGATGTTCGCTTGTCTCAGTCCGGCGTCATCCAACAGTACATCACAGACAAAACCGGTAAATTCGGCGGCAAACCTGAGGACAAGTATGAGGTGCTGCGTTGGGTCCTGTGGGACAATCACAAACTGTCCAGCCAAGTGGGTATGACCCGTTTTCTGATGAACTTTCTACCTGAAGAAAAGCGCCCAGCCGATGTGATTGCTTTCATGCTTGGGCGACTTAGGGCCGCGTTTAAAACATTGAACCACCATCTGGAAGGTCGCGACTGGATTGTTGGCGACGAGCTGACCAATGCAGATCTGACGTGTTGCGGTTACCTGTTTTACGAAGAGCCATTTGGTTTTGATCGCAAGGACTATCCCAACATCGACGCCTGGCTGAATCGTATCAGCGCCCTGCCCGGCTGGAAACACCCATATGATTTAATGCCCGGCAATCCGTCGGATAGAGCCTAAGGTAGTTTCGAATGCCTGATGCTTCTAACCGGGCAAACCTATTCAACCGGATAGCACAAAAATCCAAAGCCGGAGCAACAACATGACCGATGCCTATATCTATGATGCGCTACGCACGCCGCGTGGCAAGGGCCGCAAAGATGGCAGCCTGCACGAGGTGACCTCGCTACGCCTGTCCGCTTTGACGCTCAACGCCGTCAAAGACAGGAACAATCTGGACGGCCACGCTGTCGAAGACGTGATCTGGGGCAATGTCACGCAGGTGATGGAACAAGGCGGTTGTCTGGCCCGTTCGGCGGTGTTGGCATCCGATTTGGACCAGTCCATCCCCGGCCTGTCTATCAACCGTTTTTGTGCTTCAGGTATGGAAGCCGTGAACCTGGCCGCAAACCAAATTAAAGGCGGCGCTGGCAACGCTTACATCGCTGGTGGTGTTGAAATGATGGGCCGCGTGGGGATGGGCAGCGATGGTGCTGCTATTGCGGTGGATCCATCTCTTGCCATGGACAGCTATTTTGTGCCTCAGGGCATCTCAGCTGATATCATCGCTACTGAGTACGGATTTTCTCGTGATCAGGCTGACGCGCTGGCTGTTGAATCGCAACGCCGCGCGAAAGCTGCCTGGGATGATGGGCGGTTTGATAAATCCGTCATCTCCGTCCGAGATCAGAATGACTTGTTGATCCTGGACCGCGATGAATACATGCGTCCCGGCACAGACATGCAAAGTTTGGGCGCGCTGAACCCCGCGTTCCAGATGATGGGTGAAGTGATGCCCGGTTTCGATAAAGTCGCAATGCTGAAGTACCCGCATATGGAACGGGTCAATCACATCCACCACGCTGGCAACTCATCCGGAATCGTCGATGGAGCCGCTGCGGTTTTAATCGGTAACAAGGAATTTGGCGAAGAATATGGCCTGACGCCGCGTGCGCGCATCAAAGCCACCGCCAAAATTGGCACAGACCCCACCATTATGCTGACGGGTCCGGTTCCGGTGACACAAAAAATTCTGTCTGATAATGGCATGGCAATTGGTGACATCGATCTGTTCGAAGTCAACGAAGCCTTTGCCTCGGTTGTATTACGCTTTCAGCAGGCATTTGATGTCGATCCAAATGTCGTCAACGTCAACGGTGGTTCAATCGCCATGGGGCACCCTCTGGGCGCGACTGGTGCAATCATCATCGGCACCTTGCTGGACGAACTGGAACGTCAGGATAAAGAAACAGGCCTGGCCACCCTCTGCATCGCATCCGGGATGGGTGCCGCAACAATAATCGAGCGCGTGTGATACAGTATGAGCCACTACGAAGAAAAGTATCATTTCTACTGGTCCGGCCCATTTAGCCAGTGGTCCCACAGCCAGTTTGTACATTCAGAACAGCAGTTTCAAACTGCCGAGCAAGCGATGATGTATGAAAAAGCAGTTCTATTTGGTGATCATGATATTGCTGCGCAGATTCTTTCTGAAGGCGATCCTGGACGCCAAAAAGCGCTAGGTCGACGGGTGCGTGGGTTTGATGAAACTCACTGGGACAAAAATAAAGTTCGGATTGTAACCGAGATCAATAGATCCAAGTTCGGCCAGAACAAAGGACTTCGCCGGAAACTATTCCACACAATTCCACTTCAACTTGTCGAGGCCAGTCCTGTTGATACAATTTGGGGAATCGGATTGGACGCCGCCGATGCACATCAAACACCACCTGAACTCTGGCCTGGGCAAAACCTTCTGGGAAAAATCCTGACGCAGGTGCGTAAAGAGCTTGTCGAAACCTATCCGGAAGAAGCGCAAGCCTGTGCACCAAACACTACCGAGGAGAATCGTTGATGCCAAAATTAAACCTATCCCAAATCCCATTTCGCACTGGCTCGGTCTATCCCGGTAAGCTCGACGCAGAGGTCAAAGGGCGCAGTAGCCAGAAGTTGGGTGATGCCAGTGGCCTCACTCAATACGGTGTAAATATCGTACGGCTGGAACCCGGCGGTCTGTCTTCGCTGCGCCACTATCACATGAAACAGGACGAGTTTGTGATGATCACCACCGGGGCCCTGACCCTGATCGATGATGACGGGGAACACGATATGCTGCCGGGTGATTGCGCCAGTTTTCCTGCTGGCGATGCCAATGGCCACCATCTGGTGAACAAGACAGACGCACCAGCCGCATTTCTGGTTGTTGGAACGCGGACGGAAAACGAGACCGCTTACTATAGCGATTTGGACATGATGGTGACCGTCGACCCTGACGGTTTCGCCTTTACCCGCAAAGACGGCAGCCCCCTGACGGCTGAACAGATCGGAGACGAGCAGTGACCGAATTCACTCTGAGTAAGGACGTCGACGGCGTTGGAACAATCACCTGGGATGTGCCCGGAAAATCAATGAATGTGATGTCATTTGAGGGTCTGGCGCAGCTGGATACCTGTATTGATCAGGCGTTGGCTGACGATGAGATCAAAGGTGTGGTCATCACATCCGGCAAGAATGGATCTTTTGCTGGTGGAATGGATCTCAACCTGCTGGCCAAAATGAAGGATGACGCAGGCGACGAACCTGCGCGTGGTTTGTTTGAAGGCGTCATGAAAATCCATGCTCTGCTGCGCAAAATTGAGCGTGCAGGCATGGACCCAAAAACCAAAAAGGGTGGTAAACCTATTGCCAGTGCCCTGCCCGGCACCGCTGCCGGTATTGGCATGGAACTGCCACTCGCTACCCACCGGATTTTCGTCAGTGATAATCCAAAGGCAAAATACGGCTTGCCTGAAATCATGGTAGGCATTTTCCCCGGCGCTGGCGGTACCACCCGCCTGGTCCGCAAACTTGGCGCTATGGCCGCCTCGCCCTTGCTACTGGAAGGTAAGATGCTAGAGGCCAAAAAGGCCAAAGGTGCAGGCATGGTGGATGAGGTCACCTCAGATCCGGTAGCAGCAGCCCGTGATTGGGTGTTGAATGCTAAACCCGCCGACATTGTCAAACCCTGGGATGCCAAAGGGTATAAGATGCCCGGTGGCGCGCCCTATCATCCAGCAGGGTTCATGACCTTTGTTGGTGCCAGCGCCATGGTACACAGTAAAACTCAAGGGGCCTTCCCCGCCGCCAAGGCCCTGCTCAGTGCTGTCTATGAAGGCGCACTGGTAGATTTCGACACAGCGCTAAAAATCGAAGCCCGCTGGTTTACATCAGTACTGATGAACCCGTCTTCCGGCGCCATGATCCGCTCGCTGTTCCTGAACAAAGAAGCCTTGGACAAAGGCGCGGTTCGCCCTAAGGACATCCCAGACCAAAGTGTCCAAAAAATTGGTGTGCTTGGTGCTGGCATGATGGGGGCTGGTATTGCGCTTGTCTCCGCCCAGGCTGGCATGGAGGTAGTTCTGATTGACCGGGATCAAGCTGCTGCCGATAAAGGTAAATCCTACGCCGAGACCTATATGGACAAGGGGATCAAGCGCGGAAAAGCCACCCCTGAGAAGAAAAACGCCCTGTTAGCGCGGATCACTGCCACACCGGATCTGGACCAACTGAAAGGTTGCGACCTGATCATCGAAGCCGTGTTCGAAGACCCCGGCGTCAAGGCTGAGATGACCAAAAAGGTCGAGGCGATCATTCCCGAAGATTGCATCTTTGCCTCCAACACCTCGACGCTGCCCATTACCGATCTGGCCGAAGCCTCGGTGCGCCCAGAACAATTCATCGGCATCCACTTCTTCTCACCTGTTGAGAAAATGTTCCTGGTGGAAATCATTAAGGGTGAAGAGACTGGGGATCGCGCCGTTGCCAAGGCTTTGGACTATGTGCGCCAAATCCGCAAAACGCCGATTGTGGTCAATGATGCACGGTTCTTCTACTGCAACCGCTGCATCATTCCTTATATCAACGAGGGGCTGCGCATGTTGACCGAAGGTGTCTCACCTACGTTGATCGACAACGCCGCTCGTCAACTGGGTTTCCCTGTGGGGCCTGTGCAGCTGAACGATGAAACCTCTATTGATCTGGGCGCTAAGATTGCCCGCGCCACCAAGGCTGCCATGGGAGACGACTATCCCGACAGCCCGGGCGACGATCTGATTTTCTGGATGGAAGATCTGGGACGGATGGGCCGCAAGGCCAATGCGGGTTTCTTTGAGTACGACGACAAAGGCAAGCGCGTTGAGTACTGGAAGGGAATGCAGGAAAAATATCCATTGGCGGATGAACAGCCTGATCTGATTGCAGTACAGGAACGGTTGATGTTTGTTCAAGTATTGGAGGCCGTACGAGCACTGGAAGAAGGCGTCTTAGAAGATATCCGCGAAGGCGATGTTGGGGCAATTTTGGCCTGGGGTTTCGCCCCTTGGTCTGGTGGTCCCCTCAGCTGGCTAGACATTCTAGGTACACCTTACGCCGCCGAACGATGTGACCAACTAGAAGAGCAGTTCGGCGAGCGTTTCGCCTGCCCGCCGCTTTTGCGCGAAATGGCTGCTAAGGGGCAAACCTTCTACAAACGATTTGATCCAGCAAAAACAGCGGCCTGAACCACGTCAGATCAACACAATCAGGCTACTTAGACCTAAATAACCTTTTACATTTCTCGACAAATCACCTGGAAAGCAGCTACCGCTTTCCAGGTGATTTTACATATTCATGCTATTTCTGAGATACGAAGCTCTTGAGCGATTTCTCGCAGCTAGCTCATCGAACAGAAACAAACTGAACATCATTGAATCCGCCAGTTTCTACAGGCTGATCAACTGTCCAGAAATCTTCCTCTGCCATCATATCAATAACCAGCGCACGCGCAGCGTCCTGTGTTAGCACACGGTAAAGGCTGGCCTCGGTTCCTACTGTTTCGAGGATACTATTGGGGGTTGGGCTGTAGGCCAGCAATCCAGCCTCCAAATAGACCACCTCATCCTGAGCAAACCGCGGCATTACCAACTCCAACCGTTGCCCAGCCTGGGCCCGTTGAATTCCTCGGTAGCCTTCCAAGGTACACGCAGGAACAACAACAAAGGGATCTCCTTGCGTATCCACCGCCAGGTCGCTTTCAAGCAAGATCCCCTGATCCGGCATCACCCACATCGAAACACGATTGTTCAATGCGTCCTGCGGCACCAGCAGCGGACATTGTGTATCTGCCATATCTCCTTCGGGAACCAACAGAGTTTCCCGATGCATTTCGACGATGACTTGCATGCCGTGGTCAAACGTAAGGACCCTGTCACCAACGCCCAAGGCTTCTACCTGCCGCCAACCTAAGTTAGAAGCCAGATGTGTACCGGCAAAAAAGCCACCTTGTCCCGTCGCAACCATAGGATATTTTGTGCTTTGTACCGATGCCATGGGCGTACCCTTGCGTTTGGTGATCCAGTCAAACATCGCCTTTTCCTTCTAAAAAGACGGCCCTGCCCCTCGGCAAAAGCGCGCTGTAGTCTTGTTAACCCTAAAAAGCCGGATTTTCAGGCCGCAAGTGGGCCGAAACAAGGCATCTCCGGGTCATTGTCACCAAAGTGAATTTAAAACACGCAAAAGCAGTGGATTAAAGGCCTGTTGTTCGGCAACGGTTCAGTCTCTTATCCATGGGATAGAGCTTAATCGTTAAAAGAGTATTCAAATCGTCTGATATCTTCGGCGCAAGTTTGTGCCACTGCTTCAAGCGACCGATCATCATAATATCCCCGCCAATCGCGCAGCCGTGCCGAACTGTTTGCTACAGGCAGGTCCAGATCAAATCCCAGGTGATCAAACAGAGGCTGCGCATCAGAAGAAAAACGCTCGAGCCGGATAAACAGCTGACAGTGTTCTACCCCATCAAAATGCCGCATGTAGCTTGAAGCTGGTGTTGCTCGAAACGTCGCCTTAATCTGTGGATGGCAAATAAATTCTGAAAAACTCAGAGTTCGTGACAAACCCACTGCAGGGTGCTCAAAACTCTGCTCTCCAAGCCAGTGATAGTAGCTCACCGCCCGGTCCCAGGGATTACGCACCAGGGTAAAAGCAAACAATCCTCGCAATGTCTGATCTGGCACCAGACCTTCGATATCTGCCAGTGTCGAATGTTTCCATTTACGTCCGCGGGTCGGCACCTCTCTGACACGATGCCGACGTCTGCGCGCCTTGGGGGTATCCCCCAACATGATATCATCAGCTTTAGCGCGCGCCTCCAGCGCCAAAGCCAGTGCGGTGCCACCGGTCTTGGGGATATGAATAAAGACATATGAGCGGCCAACGGACAAGATCATGAACGCAAGCTAGGCTATTGGGTCGAAAAACGAAATGGCATCGGTGAATTCAATCTGGTGCTTTTCAACCTTTGTTTATGCCACCAACGTTGGAACGTTACCTATACCCAAATGGCGGCACCTCAGTTGATCCCTGAATTGAACAGGAGAATACCGCAAGACCGCATCTCTAAAATGTACTTTTAGCGAAGACCGGCGATTTCAACGTTTGTATGACGCGAAACCAATTTTTCTAACTCTTTGCGGCTGATAGGTTTGGTCGCAACTTCGGAAAATCCAGCTTTGAGAATACGGTTTTGATCACTTTCCGAAACATGTGCCGTAAGAGCAACAACGCCCACCCCATCCAGCAGATTCTGAGCCCGAATTCGGCGGTAGGCCTCTATTCCATCGACTTCGGGCATACTGATGTCCATCAGGACCATGTCATACCTTCCTTCACGCGCAGTCTCGACTGCTTCAGCGCCTCCTGCCGCGACCGTAACCTGATGTCCCATCTGCTGTAACGTTTTTGCTAACAGTACTCGATTGATGTCATTGTCTTCGACCACCAGCAAGTGTCTGGAAGACGGGATTTTCGACTCATCAGCTGGCGTTTCTTGCTGTTTCGTTTCCGACTGAGGTAAGGGTAACAACATTCGAAACTGACTGCCCTTACCAGGTTCACTCTTGGCTTCGATATGGCCTCCAAGAACTTCAACAATGCCTCGTGTAATTGCTAACCCCAATCCTGTTCCCTGTTCTGTACGACTATAACTCGTATCCAGTGTAACAAAGTCGTCAAATATCCTTTCCAAATCCTCTGGAGCGATCCCAGTCCCAGTGTCGCTGACCAAAAATTCCACTTGGTTGCCATCGGTCTGACGTTCGATCTGAACCGAAACAACGCCGTTTGTGGTAAACTTGAGCGCATTCCCAACAAGATTTAGTAGCGCTTTTTGAATCTGGTTCGGGCGGCCAATTACAAAAGGGGTTCGCCCCAGATCACATTGCAACTCAAGCTTGTTACCCTGAGATTTGGCAGTGGCTTGCTGGCTACCAATCAACCCATGTACTAATTCGTACAGGTCAAAACTGCGAGGTTTGCGGAGTGTTACACTGGATTCTAAACCTGACAGTTCCAGCACCTCATTGACATGATGCAAAAGCAGCTCTCCAGAGACACGCATCGCATCTAAATAGCCGTCCTGCTCTGATGTTGTTTCGGTTGTACTAAGTAGGTCCATCGAACCTAGTACGCCAGTCAGTGGAGTACGCATCTCATGGCTCATCACAGTGAAAAGTTTTGCTTTTGCCTTCTCCCCGGACAGAGCATCGTCGCGAGCTTGACGAAAGTCTTCAACCCCTGCAGCAACTGCCGATATCTCGGTGATCTGTGACTTTGGCAGCATTTTTGAAAAATCGCCTGTCGACATTTGTATTAGAGCATCATGTACGCCACTAAGTGGACGTGAAATAGCCTGCGCAACCACAAAAGAAATGCCAACAAATAACAACAATCCACCTAGGCCGGCCGCTAAAGACTGATCTCGCAAGGTTTGACTTTGTGTCTCAGCCTCGGCCAGAACCTCCTGCAGCCTATTTAGGGCACGGGCGTGAATGTTGTTGAGAACCGGTTCTGCCTCAGCAAAATTGCGTGACAACACTTCGCGAAGATTGCGCTCTCTCAACGTTTCTTGCACAAGTTTCGCGAAAGTGCCGTGATATGTGGCCAACCGTGCATTTATCTCAGCCTGCTGTTCAGCAGACTCGAAAAGGCCGACAGGAAAACTGTGAAATTCTTCGACCCGGGCGTTCAATAGTTTGAGATACGCAACATCTACGCGCATGATAAAGTCTTTCTCATGCCGCCGCATCATCAGCATTTTTGCCGTCAGTTCATGGCGGTCAGATTGTGTCAGAGCCGCCTCGACACCATGAACGGCCCGGCGGAGTTGTCCCTGCAAACCAGATGTTTCATCGTACCCCAGACGCCGGTTGCTATGTACTAGTTCAGCAAAGTTCTCTTGGTACGCAGTAATTGCGGACGTAAGGGTAGAAATTTCCAAGGTGATTTCCCCCATTCCTCCAATTTCGTCGGACAATCCCTGTATCTCTTCCAGTGTGATGTGGAGTTTAGCCACAAATTTCGCATGACGCAGCGCGTAGACGTCGGCCAAGCGCAGTAGAAAATCCTTTTCCGCTCTTCGCGCGCGTAGAAAATCAATCTGAAACCGCCCCAAAGCGAAATTCATATGACTAATTTTAAAGATCTCGGCCTGGACCTTACTCCCAATCGGCAAAGTGTATCTGGACAGGCCAATAAGCGACAGCATGACCAATCCCGCTAAGGCAACAATTGAAAAAACTGCAAACTTAATGGAGACCTTCAACTAGTTCACTCCTCCAGAAGCCTTTTTAGGAGCCCCAGCAAGCAAGTTGGACGTACAAGGCCTTCTGCCCCGTTTCCCTAGTCCACCCGTGATACTTACTAAACTGCGCTTTGTATCCCAACGACGTGAAAGCCGCGTACCTCATTTCCGGACAAGCTATAACATGACGCTCACAACGCCTGTGCCAAGTGCTCTGCACCCATTGTTTTCAAAAACATGCAATTTACGTTCACAAAAAAACACGGAACCTCCAACTGCCCAGGATGTGTGGCCTGCGCCCATTACATGCACCCTACCGTTATGATGGTCGTCGAAACGACTGAAATTCCAGAATCTCCCCTTTTCAAGAGAAACGAGATTGCGCAGTATCACCCTGAAAAATGCGCCCGATTAGGGCAAAAAGGAGGATTGCAATGGGGTGGATGGCTGATGAGACGGGGCTGGAGAAAAATGCTGCAAACCATGTGGCGCTGACCCCCCTGTCCCACCTGCGTAGGGCGGCGACCGTGTTCAAGGATCATTTGGCCGTCAGCTACGGCACCCACCGCAAAACCTATCGAGAGTACTACCAAAGATGCAGTCAGCTCGCCTCTGGTCTGGTCCAATTAGGGGTCAAACCCGGTGATGTAGTTGCAACCTTGATCCCCAATCTGCCCGCACAGGCTGAGGCCCATTTTGGTGTGCCCGCCTGTGGCGCCGTGCTCAACACCATCAACATTCGGCTGGATGTCGCAACAGTTGCCTATATCTTTGATCATGGTGGCGCCAAGGTCGTTTTGGTGGATTCTCAGTTTCTGGAATTGGCCGAGGCAGCCTGCGAAGCGATGGATGGCCCCAGTCCAATTCTGATTGAAGTCGGCGATGATCAGGCTGGGTGGCCGGCCAGCGGCAAATACACCTCCTATGACAAACTACTAAATAGCGGTGACCCTGCTTTTGACTGGATCCTTCCGCAAGACGAGTGGGAAAGCTTGGCGCTGAACTATACCTCGGGCACCACAGGGCGCCCCAAGGGTGTCGTGTACCACCACCGTGGCGCCTATCTTATGACAATGGGCACCTTGGTCTCTTGGCGCATGGTGCTGCACCCCGTCTATCTGACCATCGTGCCCATGTTCCACTGCAATGGCTGGAACCACACCTGGATGATGCCACTTCTGGGGGGCACAGCAGTCTGCTGCCGTGATGTATCTGCGCAGGCAGTGTACAACGCCATTCACTACGATGGAGTCACGCATTTTGGCGGTGCTCCAATTGTGCTGAATATGATTGTCAATGCCTTGGATGAGGACCGCAGAACCTTTGACCATCAGGTTGAGGTGTTCACTGCTGGTGCCCCCCCCGCACCAGCAACACTGGCAAAGATTGAAGACCTGGGTTTCAACGTCACTCAGGTTTACGGATTAACCGAAACATACGGCCATATCACCGAGTGCTACTGGAAAGGTGGTGATTGGGATGCGTTGGACAAACCCGAAATGGCAGCAATCAAAGCGCGTCAGGGCGTCGCTATGCCAATGATGGAAGATGTGGTTGTAAGGGACAGCGATCACAAGCCTGTTCCACTTGACGGTGTCACCCAGGGTGAAATCGCCATTCGTGGAAACTCAGTGATGAAAGGCTATCTGAAAAATCCAGATGCCACCGCCGAAGCTTTTGCAGGCGGCTACTTCAACTCCGGCGACATCGCAGTGCAACATCCTGACAGCTATGTACAAATTGCTGACAGGGCCAAAGATATCATCATTTCTGGTGGCGAGAACATCTCATCCGTAGAAATCGAAGGTGTGCTGATGGCCCATCCCGACGTCAATTTGGCAGCTGTTGTGGCCAGGGAAGATGATAAATGGGGGGAGGTTCCCTGTGCATTTGTCGAATTAAAACCCGGCGCCATGGCGGATGAAGCCGCGTTGATCGCATTTAGTCGGCAAACGCTTGCAGGGTTCAAAGCACCAAAAAAGGTAGTGTTTCAGGAGCTTCCGAAAACATCGACTGGCAAGATCCAAAAGTTCGAGCTTCGCAAGATCGCCCGCAATCTGTAATCAAATTGCTACCTCGTTTATCGGAGCTCTCAGTCCCAATCAGCCTAGTGATCACGAAAGAGAGCTCCGACGCACAGTTGTACACAACCACTGCCAAAGCCATTTGCCGCCCCAGTCTCGCTGTGCTAGCGTTGACTATTACTGAGGCAAAGACACGAGCAGGCAAATGACTGCACTGAGGGAATACCAACGGCTTGAGGCCGCAGGTCTTTGGCGGGCAAACCGCGAAGATCAACGCCGCAATGTCATTGTGTCGATCGGCGACGCCACGTTGACAATTACCAACATGCAGGACCAACCGCTGGCGCATTGGTCACTGGCTGCGGTGGAGCGGCAAAACCCAGGCCAATATCCAGCCGTTTTCCACCCCGATGGCGATCCCGGCGAAACACTAGAGCTGGCAGAAGACGAAACCGCCATGCTCGAAGCTATCGAGAAACTCCAACTGGCCATTGAAGGCGCGCGCGCGCATCCGGGCCGTTTGCGGACTGTCAGCGTGTTAGGGAGCCTTAGCCTGATTGCGGCTCTGCTGGTGTTTTGGCTACCCGGCGCAATGATGCGCCATACCGTTAGCGTAGTTCCCGAGATTAAACGTAAAGCTATTGGTCAGGCTTTGCTTGGCCGCATCGAGAGAGTCTCGGGGCAAGTCTGTTCAACCCCTGAAACAGCCCCCATTCTAATTCGTTTGGCTGAACGCACAGGTGCGCGACAAATTGTAGTCCTGCGTGCAGGCGTAACTTCCAGCCTACACCTGCCCGGTGATATTATTTTGCTCAACCGGTCGCTAATCGAAGACCACGAAGACCCAGCGGTAGCGGCGGGTGCCGTGCTGATCGAACGCGCCCGCGCACAGGCCAAGGATCCGCTGGCCGAAGTGTTGAATTCGGGTGGAGTATTGGCCTCGTTCCGATTGCTGACCACAGGGAAGTTGGATCGCAGCAGCTTGGACCGTTATGCCGAAGCCATGATCAGTGCGCCCCGTCCTGAGGTTCCGGAAGAGAAAATTCTGGCAGCCTTTGCACAGGCAGCTATTCCTTCAACCCCCTATGCCTATGCGCAGGATATCACGGGAGAAGCTGTTTTGGGGTTGATCGAGGCGGACCCGATGGCGGGTCGCATTTTGGAACCCGTTCTAAATGATCGCGATTGGGTACAGTTGCAAAGCATCTGCGGCGCTTGAAACCGAACAATCAAGCCTCCACTGATCGAAGGCTCATCGTTTTCGTCAACTGTCTTGCATGACAAGACGGCCTCATCTGCTGCAATATGATGCAGAAGCACTCTGCTCGACAGATAATTTACCGACTGATGCGGGCACCGGAATAACCGGAAGCGCGCACTTGGACTAGCGCCCGATTGGCCGCGGCCTCTCCTTGAAACGGACCGGCCAGAACCACTCTATATGCCTGCCCTCTGCGCGTGACACTGCCCAATCGTACAGGGAGCCCTTCAGCTGCAAGTGATTGCGCCGTCTCACGGGCCACTGCAGGATCCGCAAAGGTCGCAGCCCGCACATAGCGTTTTGGCATTTCTGAAGGTGTCGCAACCTCTGTTTCCGGTGCTGAACGGGTAGATAGCCGTAAGACCAGATCTTCTTCAGCCTCAGCCCGGCTGCGTGCGGTGCTAGCAGGAAGAGTGATCACCGGACGGTCAAGCGGCAATGCCACCAGTGTACGCGGTACGGTGCGGGTCCAGATCATATCAGTCTGCACATCCCCAGCCGCAGTGCGCAGGCCACGCTGGGTGTTCAACCGATCATCGTCGCGACCAGCTAAGACATAGCCCTGAGGTACCTCAACAGTACCACTCACAACAGCAGGTTTCAGACCGCGCTCAGCGCGTCGTAGGTTCAGGCGATCATCTGTCCAAACAGTACGGAATCCTTCTGGCGCATCCAGATTCTGACTATGACGCCGGTCCTGATAAACATGTGTGGGAACAATGCGTGTATTCGGCGTCAGCTGCAACGACGACTGCGGGCTAATCCCCGACCCATTGCCATAGGTGATGGGCGACTCTGCCTGAGGGCCACAGCGCGCACCTTTGTTAGTATATTGCTGGCTCAACGCCGATGCATTTGAACAACCACCCTGCGTCTGTGCTGCGGGCGCTGTTGTTCTGGCCACGGGAGCGGCGGCAACTGGCTGTGGTGCGGGTTTCGCAGGCGCGGGTGCTGTTTGAACCGGAGCGGATTGAACACGCGTCGTTGTGGTTGTCGGCCGCTGGGGCTTCGTTGGTGCTGGCGCTGTCGGCGCCGTTGTACTGGCCACAGCCGCGGGCGGATTGGTCCGAGTTGGTGTCGCGGTCGGCGTTGCTGGTCGCTGGCTGGCAGGGATAGTGATTTGCTCAGGCGCAGGACCACTCTGTGTAGGAGCGCTGGTGGTTCCGGCCACCACAGTTGGCTGCTGACCGCAGAGTTGCTTGCGTGAACGATTAACCCGGGGCACCCAAGTCACATTGCCATCAATTCCGGCACGGATGAACACACAGCCTTTGCTGTCGACGTACTGCTTGCCCTTATACGATGCGGGAGGGAACTCGGACGGAGTCCCAGATTGGGCCTGCGCCGCTGGTACACCAATCGCACCCGTCACTATGCTCAGTGCAATAACTCTAGTAATCTTCATAGCTGCGCCCCACAAAATATGGTGCAAAGATGCCCGAAAAGCGATTCGGAGTAAAGCAGGGTTAATGGACAATAAGGGGGCAATCAGGCAAATAGTTGCGCAATCGCCCCAATTATTTACGTTCGGACCTTTCGTTTTTACTTGGTGCCGAACATTCGGTCACCCGCATCACCCAGGCCAGGCATGATGTAACCCTTTTCATTCAGCTCGCGGTCCAGCGACGCTGTGACGATCGGTACATCCGGATGCGCTTCCTTCATCCGTGCGACCCCTTCCGGCGCGGCCAGCAGGCACAAGAACCGGATATCTGTAGCACCAGCCTCTTTCAACAAATCAATAGCTGCCGCCGAACTGTTGCCAGTGGCCAGCATAGGATCAACAGCAATCACCAGACGATCATTGATGCCTTTTGGAACCTTGAAGTAATACTGCACGGGCTGCAGTGTTTCCTCGTCCCGATACAGCCCAACAAAGCCAACCCGCGCCGAGGGGATCAGCTCTAGCACACCATCCAACATACCGTTGCCAGCCCGCAGGATTGACACCAGTGCCAATTTTTTACCCGCAAGGATCGGCGACTCCATGCTCTCCATCGGTGTTTCGATAGAAGTCGTGGTGAGCGGCATATCTCGGGTGATTTCGTAGGCCAACAGTTGAGTTATTTCATGCAGCAACTGACGGAACCCAGCGGTCGACGTTCCCTTATCCCGCATCAAGGTCAGCTTGTGTTGCACCAGTGGGTGGTCAACGACGGTTAGATGTTCACTCATTTAGCTCTCCAGTCTTTTCTGCACCCGCTCACGGGTGACATCATCACAAAAGGCAGCAGCCAGGGCCGTCGCGTTTAATGCAGCAAAATCATTCGCGTCCCAACCAAAAGCCCGGTTCAACATCTCATACTCACGCCGCATCGTCGTATGAAAAAATGGCGGATCATCTGTAGATACGGTAACGGCCACCCCGGCGTCACGCAAACGAGCAATAGGATGCGAGGCAAAATCAGGGTAAACGCCCAACACAACATTGGATCCGGGGCAAACTTCCAGAACTGTGCCCCGATCAACCAGCTCATGCATCAGATCAGCATCTTCAATGACACGCACACCGTGGCCAATACGTTCCACGCCCAGGGTCCGAACGGCATCACGGACGCTTTCCGGGCCACCAAATTCACCAGCGTGAGTGGTCAGCCGTAGTCCAGCTTCGCGGGCACAATCAAAGCTCCAGGCAAAATCGCCCTGCTCATACATGCCTTCATTCCCACCCATGCCAAAGCCGACAATCCAGTCCCCAGCTGTATCAGCCGCACAACGGGCTGCCTTTTTAGCAGTTTCGGCCCCGAAATGACGTACACAGGTCACAATGCCGCGCAGCGTGATCCCAAAGCGTGTTTCAGCCTCTTCAGCGGCCTCCTGAATGGCTGCGAGGTAATCTTTCCAAGCCGCCATATCACCGCCCCCACAAAAGTCGGGACTCAGAAAGCTTTCGGTATAGACCACGCCATTAGCGGCGCTTTCCTCCAAGATTGCCAACGTGAGACGCCTGAACTCTTCGGGCCCAGTCAGGACTTCACTTGCTGCCTCATATACAGACAGGAAATGGGTGAAGTCGCGGAAATCATAGCTGCCATCTTCACGAAAAATTCCGCTCAGATCCATTTTCTTTTCATGCGCCAACTGCCGGATGAAAGCAGGGGGCGCCGCCCCTTCATGGTGCAGGTGCAGTTCAATTTTGGGCAGATCGGCAACGGTCATAAAAAGCTCCTTCCCGGCCCTTCTGGCACAATTCCAAGATGATCCGCAATGCTCGCCGCCACATCAGCAAACGCCACTTCGCCAACCGCGCCAGCTCCCAGACCGGCAATCAGAACCGGCACCTGTTCACGCGTGTGATCCGTGCCTGGCCAACTGGGATCGTTGCCATGGTCGGCAGTCAGCAGCAGCAGGTCTCCTTCGCGCAACTCTGTGATGATCTTGCCAATTTCGGCATCGAACCACTCCAATGCGCGCGCATAGCCCGAGATATCGCGACGATGGCCATAGATACTGTCAAATTCGACAAAGTTGGCAAAGGTCAGGCTCCCATCGGTAGCTTTTGCCACCCGCTCGGCCAGATGCCGCATCAACGTCGCATCATCACCTTTTTGCAGTGTATCAATCCCCTGCATCGAGAATATATCGCCGATCTTACCGATCGCATGCACTGGTCCACCCGCGTCCTGCACCCAATTGGTCAAAACAGAGGATGGCAGGGGAATAGCAAAGTCGCGCCGGTTGGTTGTTCGTGTGAAACCATCTTGGACCGAGCCAACAAAGGGTCGCGCAATCACCCGCCCAACTTTCATCTGGTGCAGGCGTGGCGCAATTGTTTGGCAAAGATCTAACAGCCGTTCCAGTCCAAAACTCTCTTCATGAGCGGCGATCTGCATCACACTGTCGGCCGACGTATAGACAATCGGTTTGCCCGTCTGCATGTGCTCTGCACCCAGACGCTCAATAATTGCGGTGCCCGGTGCGTGACAATCGCCCAGTATTCCATCCACGCCTGCTGCTTGCGCCACATAACTGCTTAGGTCTGCGGGAAAGGACGGTGTGGTATCTGGGAAGAAACACCAGTCCCACGGCACGGGCAAGCCAGCCAGCTCCCAATGCCCGGACGGCGTATCCTTGCCACGACTGACTTCAGCCGCACAGCCCCAACGGCCCTGTGGCTGCGTATCAAACCCGGGAAACGGAATGGGCGACGCCAGCCGCATTGCGGCACCCAGCCCCAACCGTTCCAGGTTCGGCAAGGACAACACCCCACTGCGGCCCTCTTCCGCTTTCCCTGCGGCACAGGCCTGCGCAATATGGGCAAGTGTATTTGCCCCCAGATCTGGCAAATCGCCGTTAAAGAAACTGCTGGCGTCTGGGGCGCCACCGATGCCCACGGAATCCATCACGACCAAAAACGCTCGAGCCATCAGGCGATCCTTTCGTGTATCAATTCCGGTATTACAGTGGCATCCGGCGCAATTTTAATCACCCCTCGCAACGCTGCTTCGGCAGCATCAGCCGCCTCTTCACGCGCGGCGTGGACGACCGCCAATGGCGTCCCCACTTCGACCTTCTGGCCCAGGCGAACCAGTTCGGACAGGCCTACAGCTGGGTTCACCTGATCGCTTTCGACCATCCGGCCGCCGCCCAACCGAACCACCGCTAATCCGAGCTGCTCACCATCAATTGCAGTGACATAGCCGGACTTGGTTGCCCGAACTTCACTGATCACATTTGCCTCCGGTAGAAAGCGTCGCCAATCCTGAACAAACCCCAGCGGCCCACCCACTGCAGCGACCATTCGGCCAAATCGCTCTGCTGCTCTGCCGCTGGTCACGGCATCAACAATGCGCTTAGCGCCCTCCTGCTCATCTGCAGCTAAACCGGCATTGGCCAGCAACACACCGCCCAAGGCCGCGCTGATATCTACCAAAGGACCACGATGATCACCGGTCAGGATTTTCATCACCTCCGCGACTTCAAGCGCATTTCCCAGCGAGGGCACCAGAGGTTGGTTCATATCGGTGATGACGGCGGACGTCTTGCACCCGACTGCATTGGCCGTCTCACTGAGCGATGTGGCCAAGGCGCGCGCCTCATCCATCGTTTTCATAAACGCGCCGGACCCGAGTTTGACATCCAGCACCAAGCCGTCCGGGCTGGCAGCCAGTTTTTTGGACAAGATCGAGGCCGTGATCAGATCGAGGCTTTCAACGGTCGAGGTCACATCGCGGATCGCATACAACCGCTTGTCTGCTGGCGCAATTTGCGCGGTGGCGCTGACGATGGCACATCCTGCCTCTCGCATAATCTCAACCAAACGGTCCTGCGGTACCTGAGTTGTCACCCCGGGGATAGATTCCATTTTGTCTAATGTTCCGCCCGTATGGCCTAAGCCTCGGCCTGAGATCATCGGCACATAGGCACCGCATTCGGCCAGTGCCGGCGCCAGCAACAAGGACACGCAATCCCCAACACCACCCGTAGAATGCTTATCCAACACCGGTCCATCCAGATCCCAGGACAACACATCCCCGCTATCGCGCATTGCCAGGGTCAGTGCTCGGCGCCCTTCAGCCTCTAATCCACGCAGGCAAACTGCCATGGCAAAGGCTCCGGCCTGAGCATCACTGACAGTAAAATCGGCCAAACCCTGTGCGAACCAACGCAGTTGGTCTTCGCTTGGGGTCTCCCCCCGGCGCAGGGACGCAATAATCGAACGCGCGTCCATTGCTCAGCTCCGTTCCATGTGGCCAGCGTCAAATTTGCCCGGCAACAGATCGCCAATCGTCGTCGCGCGTTCCTGCCCATCAGTGGTTCCCAGCGTCACAGCCACGTTGCCTGCCCCAAATTCCGCTAATTTTTGACGACACCCCCCACATGGTGGGATTGGTGAAGGACAATCTGCAATGACATAGACCTCGGTAAGCTTGGTTTCACCTGCGGCAACCATAGCTGCAATGGCCCCTGCCTCAGCGCAAGTACCTTCGGGATAAGCCACGTTTTCGACATTGCAGCCGACATAGGTCTCGCCAGACGCTGACCGGATCGCCGCGCCCACTTTGAAATTTGAATAAGGAGCATGTGCGTTTTCACGAACAGCGGTGGCGGCGAGTTTCAAGCTCATGGCGATTCCCCGATTTTTGATCATCTGGTCAGAATGCCGCAGCTTACGGGAACATCAATGGGGATTGAAAGCCCTCAGCCAAAAAACGCCTGCTTCAAATTGTAAACGGCCCGCCTTGGCGAGCCGTCTGTAGCTATAAATGCCCTTAGGCACAAATGTCAGCCAAGCGTCGTGTTAAAGACACCAGGTAGCGTCACTTCCATCAATTCAACATCATCCGATGCATCAGTCAGGCGAGTTTTCATGCCCGGGGGAATTACAAATGCATCCCCCTGTTCCAGCTGGTAGGGCTCACGACCCTCGCCTTCGAGTGTGACTGTACCGTCCATGACAAATGTGAAATGAATATCAGTGTCGTGAGTTGCCCATTGTGGTGTCCCCTCTCCCCGGCGAACCACTTGTACGCCAGCAACACCCTTGGTGTTCTCCGAAATAGAGGTGTCGCGACAGACAAACCCTGGCAGGCGGAATGGAACCCAGTCTGCACCTTTAGCTTTGTTATAAACAAACCGCTGTCCCTGCCACTCACGCTCGGGGCGCAATTGTTCCGTCGGCAGCGTCATTTCATGGTCGATTTCGGTCACATGCTCAGCAGGTACACCAATTTCGATTACCTGCACATTGTCGCTCGCCTCCAGCACCCTGTGGCGAATTTCAGGCGGCTGAATGAAGCAGTCACCGGCCGTCAGGCGCATCTTAGGCCCCTGGTCTTCATAAACAACGTCCACCCAACCGTGGATGCAAAAGATCAGCTGAAAGCCAACGCGGTGAAAATGCACCATGTCCGGCACCGGTCCCCCATCGGGAATGCGGATATGGCTAGCGATGATAGACCCGCCCAATCGATCCGGCACCAGATCACGATAATGCATGCCAGCACGACCAATCACCCAAGGGGCCTGATCCTTAAGTCGTCGCACCACAAAAGAATGCACGGTTTCCGGCATGACCATCGGTGGATGGCGCTCTTCGATTTCAATCTGGGTACCATTGGGCGCTATCAAACGGCGCTGTCCTTCGGCAAATCCATCAGGATCTTCTGTCAAAATGCGAAGAGTACCCGGCGCTACGTCAGCACCTTTCTCGATCCGCAACCGCACCCCATGGCCGGAAAAGACTGCGACACTGGGATTGTCAGCTGGATAAATGGAATCCATTCGCATTCCCAAAACCTTGGTATAAAAGGGAATATCATTGCGCAACTCATCTGTCGGCACTAGCACTTCCGCGATTGTATCAGTCATATTTCACCCTTAAAACTTTTATGCCTAAAGTATCATCCATGGAAACTGCAAAGAGCAAGCATAATTTTCAGGAAGCGATACCGAATTGTGCTATGTAAATCCTCTATTTCCCCGGCGGAAAAATTAGTTTAGCATTAAACTACATCTTTTGGAGCGCCCTATGTCCGACAATCAGAACCTGCGTCAAGCGGCGCTGCACTACCATGAATTTCCACAACCCGGTAAGCTGGAAATCCGCGCAACCAAGCCAATGGCAAATGGTCGCGATCTGGCACGCGCTTACTCCCCTGGTGTTGCCGAGGCCTGTATCGAGATCAAAGCCGATGCAGCCAATGCTGCGCGCTATACCTCGCGCGGTAATCTGGTGGCGGTGGTCACCAATGGATCTGCGGTTCTGGGTCTAGGAAACATCGGTGCGTTGGCCTCCAAACCGGTTATGGAAGGCAAGGCCGTCCTGTTCAAGAACTTCGCCGGGATCGATTGCTTTGATATTGAAGTCAACGAAAGTGATCCCGAAAAGCTTGCTGATATCGTTTGCGCACTAGAACCGACGTTCGGCGCCATTAATCTGGAAGATATCAAGGCCCCCGATTGCTTTATTGTCGAAAAGCTGTGCCGCGAGCGGATGAACATCCCGGTATTCCATGATGACCAGCACGGGACTGCCATCGTGGTTGGAGCTGCCGCCAAAAACGCGCTGCACGTCGCTGGCAAAGGGTTTGACGATATAAAGATTGTCTCGACCGGTGGTGGTGCTGCTGGCATTGCTTGCTTGAATATGCTGCTGAAGCTGGGCGTTAAGCGTGAGAATATTTGGCTCTGCGACATCCACGGACTGGTCTACAAAGGCCGCACCGAGGATATGAACCCGCACAAGGCTGCCTTTGCCCAAGACACTGACCTTCGGACGCTGGACGATGTCATTGATGGCGCTGACCTATTCCTTGGCCTCTCCGGCCCCAATGTTCTCAAACCTGAAATGGTCGCCAAAATGGCTGACCGGCCAATCATCTTTGCGCTCGCTAACCCGAACCCGGAGATCATGCCCGACGCCGCCCGCAAGGTGAAGCCCGACGCAATCATTGCCACTGGGCGCAGCGATTTTCCCAATCAGGTCAATAACGTTTTATGCTTTCCTTTCATCTTTCGCGGTGCGCTGGATGTAGGCGCAACCGAGATCAACGACGAAATGCAGGTTGCCTGTGTCGAAGGCATTGCTGAGCTCGCCCGGGCCACCACCTCGGCCGAGGCAGCTGCGGCCTACAAGGGTGAACAACTGACCTTTGGCGCTGACTACCTGATCCCCAAACCCTTTGATCCTCGTTTGGTGGCGGTGGTATCTTCCGCAGTGGCCAAGGCGGCAATGGAAACCGGCGTTGCCACCCGCCAGATCGACGATATGTCAGCCTATAAACAAAAGCTGAACCAGACCGTGTTCAAATCGGCCATGCTAATGCGCCCTGTGTTCGAAGCCGCCCGTGCTGCAGCCCGCCGCATTGTCTTTGCCGAGGGTGAGGATGAACGCGTGTTGCGTGCCGCCCAGGCCATTCTCGAAGAAACCACCGAAACCCCGATCCTGATAGGTCGCCCAGAGGTGATCGAGTCACGCTGTGAAAAACTGGGCCTCGACATTCGCCCCGGCACCCACTTTCAAATCGTCAACCCAGAGAATGATCCGCGTTACTATGATTATTGGAACAGCTATCACCGGCTGATGATGCGCAATGGCGTGACCCCGGATATTGCCAAGGCAGTGATGCGCACCAACACCACCGCAATTGGCGCCATCATGGTGCATCGCGGCGAGGCCGATAGCCTGATTTGCGGTACCTTTGGCGAATACCGCTGGCACCTGAACTATGTCTCGCAAATGTTAGGGGGCGGCAACTATGCGCCTCATGGGGCGCTGTCACTGATGATCCTTGAAGATGGGCCCCTGTTCATCGCTGATACCCATGTGCGGGTCGAGCCGACGCCGGAACAGATTGCACAGACCGTAATTGGCGCTGCCCGCCACGTACGTCGGTTTGGACTGGAGCCTAAAATTGCCCTATGTTCGCAATCTCAATTTGGCAATACCCCCTGCGACACCGGTGCCCGCCTGAGGGCTGCGCTGGAGCTGCTGGACGATAAGCGCCGTGATTTTGTCTATGAAGGTGAGATGAACATCGATACCGCACTGGACCCTGACCTGCGCGCACGGATCTTCCCCAGTTCACGGATGGAGGGCGCGGCCAACGTGCTGATCTTTGCCCATGCAGATGCCGCAAGTGGGGTGCGTAACATCCTAAAAATGCGCGCCGATGGCCTTGAAGTTGGGCCAATCTTGATGGGCATGGGCAACCGCGCCCATATTGTCTCCCCTTCAATCACCGCCCGCGGTTTACTGAATATGGCCGCCATTGCTGGCACTCCGGTGACCCACTACGGCTGACCCTCTGCTCTTTCGCAGACCCAGCACTTGCCCGATATGAAGGCGTGGAACTGACCGACACTTGTAGGTTCAGTTCCGCGCCTTTTTTTGTGCCTTAGAGCTGGGTTTGCAGTTCGCTGCATAGATCCACCCTACCACAGAGAACAACTCGCATCGGGGACAAGCAGCCCCCATTTGCATATACTTCCCAAACTGGTGCTGCGTTGGAAGAGGTTGGCAAAGGTACTGTAGCCCTTGGAAGTGACCTGAATCGGGTTGGATCTGAGCAACCAACAGTGATTCAGGGCGTACAGCCCGATCGCGCGCCTACTCTTGATTAACCCATCAAAGGCATTTCTCATGACCCGCTTATTTTCTCTGATTTTCATCGCATTGGCTGCCATGATGCCATCTTTCGGTTACGCCGGAAGCAGCAAGGCCGGTAAACCCATACTGCCCGCAGCCGAGGTTGCGGCCTTCTCTAACCGTGTTCAACGGGATCTGGCCTCACGCGGTGTGCATGTTGCGATTGTGGCGCGGATGGGTCGTGACCCAAAAGTGCTCCCGCCTGGTATTAAATACACCCACGTGAGTTTCTGGGTATTCTCGCAGATCACGCGGACCGACGGCAGCACCGGGCGCGGATATCATGCCTACAATCTGTACCAAGATGCAGGAAACAAAACGCGAAGCAATCTCATCCAGGACAGCCCCGCAGATTTTTTCGCAGATGCACATATTCTGGACGCAGGCATCATCATTCCTGACCTTCGACTACAGAAAATGCTACTAAACGTGATCGCCAGCCCAACCTACTCCACCCTCCATAACGCCCAATACTCAGTTCTCGCCAATCCCAATACCAGCCAGCTTCAAAACTGCACAGAACACACCCTTGATGTGCTAATGGCCAGCCTCTATGGGACAAGAAATGTGCCGCAGATCAAAGCCAATATTGCGGCCCACTTTCAGCCACAAGAAATTCAAGTCGGTGGAATGAAACGGCTATTGGCCCCATCTGCATCTCGGGCGCTCACCACTTCGGATCACGGAACCAAAGTAGAAACTGCAACGTTTGGCTCCATCGCCCGGTTCATGCTCAAAAATGACCTGACATCACAAGTCTATAGAATAACACCTGACATGGTTATTCGCTTCTAGCAGCAAACCTAGCATCTGCCTTCGGTCCATCATCACCTTTTTAGGTTGTCACAGTGAAGCGGCCCAATACAAATTCCGTTGCGCTTTGCGGCAACCTACATAGGGTAACGATGGTTCAATTCATGACACGAGGATCTAAATCGTTGGCGACAGAACTCTCAAACCTAGATCAAACGCACGTGGACGTAGCAATCGTAGGGGCTGGGATAAATGGTGCCAGCACCGCTCAACACCTCAGCGCAGCTGGGTATCGTGTTTTGCTCGTGGATCAGGGTGATTTTGCCAATGGGGCGACCAGCCGATCCAGCCGCCTGCTTCATTGCGGGTTACGGCATCTGGCGACAGGAACAGATTTTTGGCAATCTCTGAAGCGCCCTGACCGCCTGATTAAATCCATGAAAACAGTGCGTGACGATATGCTGGCGAGAGATGAGATCGTACGGATCATTCCTGATCGGGTAAAGCCAATCAATTTCTGCGTGCCACTCTACTCCGACGATCAATACTCGCCCTGGCAAATGGATGCAGCTTTTGCAGCCCTGAGACTGACAAGCCCCACAGGTGTCCCATTGGATTATCGCCGGTACAGTCCACAAAGCCAAAACGACGTGCCGGTTGCCCCTTGGCTGCGCAATCCAGACAACCTGCGCGGCGTCGCGGTTTTCAGAGAATACCTCTTTGACTGGCCCGAGCGCATTGCGCTGGACGCCATTTTCGATGCCCAACGGATGGGTGCAATCGTTAGGAACTATACGCAGGTTGTGGGCCTAAAACAGCAAAAGGGAGACGCGCGCTGGCATCTCACGTTGCAACCAAGACACGTAAACGGTTCAGATTCGGCCAGCGTCACGGCGGATATTGTCCTCAACCTTGCTGGCGCCTGGGTCGATGAGCTCATCCACAAGACAGGTTCAAATGCGCCACCAAAATGTACCGGAATGAAGGGGATCCACATCGCCCTGCGACTGCCAGATGAATTCACTGATTGGGGCGTGTTTACTTACAACAGCCTAGGAGAGCCTCTTTATTGCCTGCCGTTTCGCGGTATCCACTACGTTGGATTAACGCGCACGCCGTTTGCGGGCGACATCACTGGGGTCACCGCCTCCGATCAGGAAATCGACTGGATGATCGCAGAGACCAATCGCTGCTTGCCAAAACTAGCCGTGTCACGAGATGATATTTTGTATTCTTGGGCTGGCGTGAACCCGCTCACCTGCGATCCCGAAAATCCATTGGGAAGCCGGGAGATCAAAATCCATGACCTTACCAGCGATGGATTACCCAATTTTCTCACACTAACTGGTGGACCGATCATGACTCACAGGCGTGTCGCGCGGCGCCTGGTCTCCAAAGTTAAGAGCAAGCTGTCGGCATCAAACACTGCGCAATGTCCAGACTATCAAAGTACTCGGTCAGTAACGGAAAACGACAGCAGTGTCTGTGTCTCAACTGAGGAAATTGAGCGCTGCGCGCGTGATGAGATGCCAAGCAGCCTTACCGACCTCTTAATGCGACGATTGGGTTTGGGATGGGAGCCTGATCAAGGCATCGAACAGGCGCGTTCAGTAGCAGAGATTGCAGCCCCTATTTTGGGCTGGTCAGATGCCCAAGTAGAAACCGAACTGCGTAACTATCAAAGACATTTAGCCAATGTGAGAAGACGCTAAATATTTCTCTGCCGCCCCCGTCCCCAAGTTTCGCGAATTCGGCTACCTAAGATAGCTGTGTCTTCAAATGCGACACAAACGCTTCGATCCGAGCAGCTCGAACCGAGCGGGGGTTCATAAGGGCGACAACATCGGCGTCCGGCAATGTCCAATCCGGCAGCACGGGCAGCAACCGCTCTTCCCGCAAGTCATCGTAAACGCTCCACTCTGATCGTTCAATGATACCAAGACCGCGCATCGCCCACCCTCGGATCACTTCACCGTCATTGCTTTCAAAACTTGGATGTATGCGGAGCAGCTTTGTGTCTCCGTTTGAATTGGACAACGACCAAAGCGTGACGTCGGCCTGATCTTCTCTCACCACTCCAATACGATGTTCGGAAAGGTCATATGGTGTTTTTGGTAGACCATTTCGCGACGCATAACTCGGCGAGGCGCAAAGAAGGCGGCGGTTGGGGGCAAGCTTTTGCTGGACCACGCCCAAGTCTGGCAGTCGCCCAACATGAATGAGTACATCCCAAAGATCTGTCCGCATCGCGCCCCGAGGATCTTCGGTCAAAGTCAAAGATGGCGCCAGTTCGGGATGCTCAAGTGCGAATGTTGCCAAGGCGGGTGCAACTTTTAATCGCCCATATCCAAATGGGGCCACGACGCGAAGTGCGCCCGCAATTGCACCACGGCGCTCCGCCAGCTCCTCTGACAATCCGTCGAGATCGGCCAAAATAGTTGCACTGCGTTCAGCCAGAAGCCCGCCTTCAGCGGTGAGGCGCAGACCTGTTGGACCTCGGTCAGCCAGCTTCAACTGCAGCTTGTGTTCAATTTGGGCAAGACGTTGTGTCACTGCTGGTGGCGTGACATTCAGCAACCGCGCAGCTGCGGCAAGTGACGGGGCTGCTGCAACAGCTTGAAAGAAACGAAGGTCAGTTAGGTTTAGCATTAATCAAATACTTAATGTGATCGTTAGAAGGAGTAAATGTTCATTTACTTTTGACCCAGGTAATCTCGACCAGGTAGTTATCAAGAAAGCCAAACCATGACAGCAGATCCCCGCCTTGCCGATTTGACAACGCCGTCTTTGATTCTGGATGAGCAGAAAATGATGCAAAATATCGCCCGTCTTGCAGATCATGCCGAGGCGTTGGGTGTATCGCTGAGACCGCATTTAAAGACAGCAAAATCCGTTGATGTGGCCCGCCGTCTTCTGTCCGAGGGCGTTGGTCCGGCCACTGTGTCTACATTGGCCGAAGCCGAAGCATTCTTCGCAGCAGGTGTCCGCGAAATTCTGTATGCGGTTGGCATCGCGCCACAGAAATTGCCACAGGTTTTGTCGCTTCGCTCGGCCGGGTGTGATCTAAGCATCATTCTGGACAATGCGGCGCAGGCCGAAGCGGTGGTCAAAGTATCACAGGAGGCCTGTAAACCGATCCCCGTGCTCATCGAGATCGACAGCGATGGTCACCGCGGCGGCCTGCGACCTGACGATCCCCTTTTGATCAACATTGGCCGTATTCTTCATGAAGGTGGCGCCGTATTGCGGGGTGTAATGACCCATGCCGGCGAGAGCTACACCGTCGCAGGTAAAGAGGCACATGCCAAATTCGCCGAGATCGAACGCGCAGCAGCCGTTGATGCTGCTAGCGCCCTTCGGGGGGCGAACCTGCCCTGCCCGGTCGTTAGCGTAGGATCTACTCCGACCGCTCATGCAGCCCGAGATTTGTCCGGGGTGACCGAGTTGCGTGCAGGGGTTTATGTTTTTTTTGATCTGGTGATGGCGGGGATAGGCGTCTGCCTCCAAGAAGATATTGCGCTCTCCGTGATGACCACCGTGATCGGGCATCAAGACAAGCGTGGCTGGGTTATGGTCGACGCTGGATGGATGGCGATGTCGCGCGACAAAGGCACTGCAGACCAAGCCGTGGATCAAGGATATGGGGTCGTTTGCGATGAAACAGGGAAGATCTTCCCAGACTTGATACTATCTGCGGCAAATCAAGAACACGGGATCATCACGCGCCGGTCCGGCTCAATGACCCCAATGCCCGACCTGCCTGTGGGCACGCGACTACGCATTCTGCCAAACCACGCCTGTGCCACAGCTGCGCAACATTCTCATTTCAACGTCATACCCGCCGACACTGCAAGCGCCCTTATGGCGTGGCCACGTTTCGGCGGCTGGTAGGGAGACATATCATGATTCATATTACTGAAGCCCAATCCGGCGCTGCGATATCTCATGAGCTGGCTTTTGAGGCCGTGCGTCGTGCGCTAATCGCAGCAAGTTTACCTGAGGCAGCCATATTCCCAGTTGTGTTGGGCAGTGCCAGCGATCCGCAGAACAAATTCACTGTCAAGTCCGCCGCTGATGGCAGCCTGACGGGTTTGAAGGTCGGATCTTATTTCCCAACGAATGATGCTGCGGACCTACCGCGCCATGATTCAATCATTCTTCTCTTTGATCAGGCAAAAGGCCGCATCGGTGCGATTGTTGAAGCGGGTAAGTTGAACGCATATCGGACTGCCGCTGCCAATGCCGTTGCAACGGACGCTTTGGCCCACTCAAATGCTCAAACGCTTGCATTATTCGGCACCGGCCACCAAGCTTCCTATGAAGCGCTGGCCATCGCGCGAATTCGCTCGCTCACCAAAATCATGGTCGTAGGTCGCAATGCAGACCGGACCCGAAGTTTCGTAGCCCAGTTGCGCGAAAATGGCTTACCTGCTGAAGAGGCACAGGCAGAAACAGCCTGTCGAACCGCCGACATAATAGTAACGGCAACAACCGCAACCACACCGCTATTTCAAGCAGGATGGGTTCGTCCCGGCACCCACATCTCGAGCATGGGATCAGATGCAATCGGCAAGCAAGAACTGCCGCCTCAGCTTTTTGCTCAAAGCCGCTTGTTTTGCGATCTGCCAGAACAGTCGGCCCGCATTGGAGAGTTCCAACACGCGGAGTCGGGAACGTCTTTGACGGCGATTGGCTCTGCCCTAACCGAATGCACCAAGGGTCGCCGCACAGCTGATGAAATTACAATTTTCGACAGCTCGGGCATAGCACTACAAGACCTCTACATTGCAGAGGCCATTATTGCTGCGACCTCTACCTAAGCAAAAATAGCGGCAAAGGCATGCTTCCCCTGCGCTTGGATGTTATTTGTGGAACCCGCACCGGACGTCCAGCCCCGGCTAAATATGAGGTCAGAGCCGCACCATGCATGTTTCGAGCCGAAAAGAGGAAGGCGCACAGTCTCTACGCCAGACACCGTAAGGCTTTGTTAATATGCAGATTGTCTAAACTTCAATACTCTAAAATTGCAAATTTAAAAACAATGACACGCATAGGTGGCGCCCGCTAACTCTCCCTCATAGGTTTATAAATTTATGGGTGTGGGAATGCGCGGGCAAGTGGTCACTGGAACAAAGGCAGCCGACAAAATTAATGTTGGGGATGAAGGCCATACCATCGATGCAGGCGATGGAAATAATGTGGTTACCGCTGGGAATGGCGACAACACCAATGATGCAGGTCTCGGCAACGATAAAGTAACGGTCGGGGATGGCAACAACGCTGTTCAGGTCGGGGATGGCAACACCCAGATCACCACCGGCAGCGGCAGCGGCAGCGGCAGCGGCAGCGGCAGCGGCAAAGATGACATCCGCCTTGGTCATGGCGACAACAGGGTTGCAGCGGGCGATGGGGACAATAAGATTTCGGCAGGCGACGGCAACAACAAAGTCACAGCGGGTGATGGCGGCAGCATCATTGAGGCTGGAACCGGTCGGGACACGGTTCTGGTCGGGCGCAGAGCCAACGACATTTCTGTTGGAGATGGCGACAACAAAGTAACTGTCGGCGCCGGGAACAACACGATTGCCTCCGGCTCAGGCAAGGATGACATTCGCACCGGTCACGGCAACAACACGATCTCCGCAGGCGATGGTAACAACAAAATCCAGGTTGGAAATGCTTTCAACCAGATCGAAACCGGATCAGGTGCCGACAGCATTCTTGTGGGCAATGGCGATAACTTCATCGAGGCTGGCGACGGCAAAAACACTATTCTTGCTGGGGATGGTTTCAACTTCATCTCTGCAGGAGATGGAGATTACAAAATCACGGCGAGTGATGGCGTGAACACGACAAATTCTGAAAAAATTGAAAGAAGAAGAGCTTGAGCTCCAGCGTTCAAGGCGAATTCCACCACTTACCACCTGAACAAGTATCTCGAATAAAATCAGACACTTGGGCAAAAAAAAATGTATTGCGGCGACGGAGGATGTCGGTCAGGCACCACTTCCCTTCGACCGACTTGAATTTTTGACACTGGCAGGGGGTTGGCCGGTCTCATTCTTGGACACTCGGGCGAACCCGGACTCCGTGGTATAGACCGCGCCTTCGGCTGCCCCATCAATGACATTGCTGGATTGGAGAGCAACTTCATTGCGACTTCCATCCGCATATGAAGAGGCCATTCAAAATCAAATTGAAAACCGGCGATCCGTCAACACGGTAATCGCCGATCCGATGCGAGTTATCCCGTTTTTCTATACCGTGCACCGTCCGGATTCACATCCACTTGCAGTTTCTGAGATGGCATCTGCCTGCAATGCGTTCCTGCCACTCGCAATTAGGGTCGCGATCTCGGCCCCGATCTGAAGCTCTGACACTTGTCCTAAGTGATGCGCTTGCAGCTCTCCTTTTTGATCGATGATTAGCAAACTCGGGGTGCCACGCAATTGGTAAGCTTCCATAGTTTGCGGCATGTGACCTTCTCCCGCAGCGTCCACTGCAACCGGAAAAGTGACTTGAAACTCCTGTAGAAATGCGTTGAGCGAAACAGGGGTCATGGCCGCATGGTGTTCAAATACCGAATGCAATCCAAGTACAGCCACCTGATCCGCGGGGAACATTCGTTGAATTTTCTGCGCCAGCGGTATGCCATGCAGGATGCACCCTGGACATAACATCTGAAACACTTCGACAACGACCACCTTGCCGCGATAGTCAGCCAGTTTTGCAGCGTTGTCCGCATTGAACCAATCAGAGGTTATGAATTCTGGGGCTAGCATTGGCTTTCCTTCCAATAGTTATTTGCTGCGGCAACTGTAGCAAAATGGGTTGCGACAACACTGGAACTGGCGATCAGAGCATCAGCGTCCTGCTCATAAACCGTACGTAACTTACGGCGGATGTCGTCACTGGGCTGGGTCATTTTCACCGCGACACGGGCCATCAGAACAGCAAGTTCATAGCCTTCCTGAGGAGTAGAAACCTCCAGGCTGGTAAGCCAAAGTTTTGGCATGATCAGTCCTCCGATCAAAAAACAGCAAGGTCCGAGGTGCGGACCTTGCCAAAAGGGTTTCACTCAATCTTGCCAGGCAGAGAGAGATCACCTGAGGCGACATCAAACACATCCGTGACACATAAGAGCGGCGCATGGATGTTTGCATCGACGCGGAGAGCGGCCGTCACTCCGTCATAGGCAACCCCCTCAAGATCCACGTTGCTAGCGAACCCAACGTTCACGGTAACTTCCGGGCCATCAAACAAGGGCGTGAACCCAGGGCTATCCAAGAAGATTGGGAATCCAGGCCAGGTAGCGGGAAGCTGTGGTGTTTCGCCTTCAGGGATATCACGAACGGCCAAAGCACCTGCCCCGCATGCTTCGGTTGGGGCCAAAACAATCCAGTGACTGTGCCAAATCAATCCGTCATTGGCTGGATCACCATCACGGTTCTCGTCAACCAAAGGCGTGTCATCAAAATCAGGATGGCTGGTTACCGCCAGCGCCAATATGCCGGTTTCGCCCTCAAATCCGACCGCTGATGGATCGAGCGACGTTGGCCAGACATAAGACCAAACCGGCGCCCCGCCGACTGCGCCTGCGGGCGCAGGAACGTCAACACCTGCTTCGCCATTTGTGGTCATGTGAAAGGTCACTTGATTGGCGTTCCTGTGTGCGTGAGCCGCCAAAATATCGAATGAGGCCCTGGTGGTCTCGTTCACTGGAGAAACAACAGCGCCTTGTTGATGGGTGGCGTGGTTGCTGTCGGCGTTGGCCGCAAGGGCACTAAAGCCAACAGCGATGAGGGTAATAGCGAATTTCTGCATCGGTTCGGTTCCTTTTGTGAATCGGTGTGGATTGATGGATAGTAGCGAGTCGAAACTATTGCAATAGTAATTTCGACTCGCTATATGTTTCCCATGACACAGAAAGAGAGCATAAGGGGCTTGATCGCTCGTTTGGCCCGTATTGATGCGAGTGAAAGCTGGAGTGTTGATCTGAACCCGGCGCAACGGTCAGCGCTTGGATACTTGAGACAGGCCAATAGGTTTTCCCGCTCTCCCTCGCATGCGGCCGCCTACATGGGGACCACCCGCGGCACCGCGACCCAAACGTTCAAGGCCCTTATCCGTAAAGGGTATGTTTCTGAAGAGCGGTCGCTGACGGACAAGCGCTCAATTTCTTATGATCTTACAGCCACCGGACGTGAAGTCATTGCCGAGCAAAGCGTACTAGAGCTCTCTTTGGATCGTTTATCAGCGACCCAATTGGGTCAGATCGAAACCGGGCTACGAGGCGCATTGTCTCATGCAATTATCTTAAACGACCAAAAGCCATTTGGCATTTGCCGCAGCTGTCGCCACTTTGAAGGTCGGGGCGCTGGGGGGTACTGCCAGCTCCTGTCTCTGGCCCTTGAACCCTTTGAAATATCACAAATATGTCACGAACAGGAACCTGCATGAATTGCCCAGTTTTAAGCGCCACAATCAACGGGGTATTTGTTGGCCGGATTGTAGATCACTGGTTTGATAAACCTCCGTCCGCTATTCACAAGCTCGCTGCAGATGGGCCGCAAACCGTTACTACGGTTGGTTTTGACGCCGACGCACAAGCGGATTTGAACGTGCATGGTGGACCAGACAAGGCAATTCATCACTATGCGGCTGATCATTATGCAAGTTGGCAGTCCGAAGGATTGCTACCGCCGGGAACGCTGCCCGCAGCTTTTGGTGAGAACCTCTCGACCTTTGGTATGAATGAGGAAACGCTTTGCATTGGAGACATCCTGACAGCTGGATCGGCAACCTTGCAAATCAGTCAGGGCAGACAACCCTGTTGGAAACTGAATGAACACACCGGTCAGAAAACGATGGCCTATCAATTCCAAAAAACCGGTCGAACCGGTTGGTACTATCGCATTCTGGAACCCGGAATTATTCAAGTGGGTGACGAAATCAACTTAACATCGCGCCCCTGCCCTGACTGGAGCGTTGCAAAAGTCACTCGTGCCCGCCTCACAAAACGCATCGGCGCTGAAGAGGCTGCGCATCTTTCCCGACTTCCGGAACTCGCCTCAGGTTGGCGAGACGCCTTTCGCAAAATGGCAAACGGACAGCTAGACGAAGACACTAGGAAACGTCTGAGCCCGGCTTGAACCTCTAGAAAGGTCCAAGCGAAAACGGAGATTTCCTGCAGTTTGGCTGCGATGGCAAAGATGGTCTTCAATGGCCGTTGGCTAGATTTTGAATGAGTTAAAAGTAAGTCTTGACCTAAAGTACACTTTAGGAATTAGAACGTCTTGGTCACTGTTCCCAAACCAATGGAGTGCCCAGGAATGACGGATTTTCAAGAAACTGCCCCCGTCGGATGGCACGAGATATTGAACAGAGACTACGCAGCGCCATTGGTGCTTGTGTGCCTTGGGGTTTGGCTACACGCCGCCGATAGTTTGCTTGTCGCGACGATGATGCCAAACATTGTGTCGGACCTCGGCGGCGAAGCCTATGTCGCCTGGTCCATTGCCCTATATGAAATCGGCTCAATTGTTGCTGGCGCTTCCGGAGCAGTTTTGGTTTTGAAAATGGGCATTCGCCAACCAATGTTTATCGCGGCCATAACTTTTGCCCTCGGCTGCCTGATCAGTGCCGCCGCGTTTAATATGCCGGGGCTGCTGGCTGGGCGTCTGTTTCAGGGCATGGGCGGAGGAGGTTTGACAGCACTGGCCTTCATCGGCACCGGGCGTCTGTTTCCTGCCCGCCTGATCGCCCGTGTCATGGGCGCCATTTCGGTCCTGTGGGGATCTTCGGCATTTCTAGGGCCTTTAATTGGCGGAGTTTTCACCACCTACTTCAACTGGCGGATGGGCTTTGTGTTTTTTGCCATCCAGGCGCTGTTTCTGGCGACTTTCGTGTTGTTCGGTAGCCGCGTCAGCGAAGCCACGGACAATCAGGATCGCAGCAAACCGATCCCGGTGGCGCGCCTGTTACTCTTGTCGCTAGGAGTGTTGTTCATCGCCTATGCGGGTATCGAAGTGACTGCCCTGCGCACACCAGTTTTGTTGGCTTGTGGGCTGGGCATATTGGCAACGTTTATGGTCATCGATGGTAACAGCCCCGGCAACCGTATTCTTCCCAAACAACTGTTTAATCCGCGCAGCCCAGTGGGTGCAGCCCTATTGATGACGTTCACCTTGAACATCTCGACAATGGGTCTCAGCGCCTATGGACCGCTTTTGATGGTGATCATCCACAACACCCCCACAATTGTGGCTGGCTATATACTCGCCTGTGTGGCCATCGGCTGGAGCTGTGCGGCCCTAATCGTGTCTGGTGCCCCTGAAAAACATGACCCCATATATATCGCGGTTGGCATAGCACTGGTCTGTATTAGTGTGATTGGTATGATCTATGCCGTCGCAAACGGCCCAGTCTTATTGGTGGCGGCTTTGGCAACACTCGAAGGCGTTGGCTACGGCACCGCCTGGACGTTTATAGTTAGGCGTTCAAAACGGTTGGCAGCAGCAGACGACGTGGAACGACTGTCCGGCGCCCTGCCCACGACTGGGCGCCTTGGGTTTGCAGTGGGGGCCTCGGTGTGCGGCATCCTAGCCAATTATGCCGGGTTTTCGATTGATGGGTCGGCGGATGCAGCCCGAACTGTAGCCCGCACCATTTTTACCGGCAGCCTGCCATTCGCTTTTCTGGCCATGTTTGCCATGGTTTGCTTTGTGTCAATGAAACCCAAGTCGACCCATCCAAAACAAGGTTAGGCCGACTTTCAATCTTCACACATATTGTGAAGGACCCTTCTTCTACCAACCAATCTCCTGTGCAAAAAACACCATACAGAGAAAGGGCCGCGACATCTATTGACGAACTGTTTGCCGTTTCTCAAACACCACAAAGCAAAGTGTTAACACAAGTATAGTCACCGCAACAAAAGAGAGGATCTGCCAGCCAAATCCAGCAACGATTGCACCGGCTGCAAAGGCACACAGGGTTGAGACCAAGGCGATAATAGTGTCGTTGAGCCCCTGGGCTACGGACTTTTCATCTTCAGAAACCACATTTGCCAACATCGTTGTCGCGCCAATGAATCCGAAGTTCCAACCAACACCAAGTAAAATGAGAGATCCATAGAAATTTGCCGATGACAGGCCGCCAGCCGCAATGAGCGCAGCCATGATAAGTAAGATCAGTCCGGTTGTTGCAATACGTTTTGTGCCAAACCGTTTAATCAGGAATCCGGTGAAAAAACTGGGCGCAAACATAGCGACGACATGCCAACGGATTACATCACCTGCAATCGTCTCTGAGAATCCACATCCGATCATAGCCAGCGGTGTTGGGATCATGAGGAAAACCATAATCCCTTGCGATATGGCCCCTATTCCAACCGCAGTTCGAACCGGACGCTGCTTGAGAACCGTGAGGGCCGCGAACCCCCGGCTTGTTGTCCCTCGTGGCCTGGGTTTGATCGCTGGAATAGTGACAAACGCCAACGGTACAAGACCGATAAGGGATAGCATCCCAATTGCCGCATAGGCACCTGCCAATGGGATGGGCGCAAGAGCATCCTTGGCCATGACGAAGACTTGTGGACCGACAAATGCAGCAACCAACCCAGACGTCAACATCAGCGAAATGGCTACAGGTTGCCATTCGGACCGAACCACCTCTGCCGCAGCAAATCGAAAATACTGAAAACAGGCAAGCGCAGCTCCCAGTGCAAGATGAGCCAAGCACAATAAGATAAAGCTAGCTGAAATCAGCGCCCAGGTGCCAATCAATCCACCTATGATTGCCAGCCCCCCGCCAACAAAGAAACCCGTTTTACGGCCAAACCGGCCCATCAACAACGAAAATGGGGCCGCCGCGAACAGCCCAGCCAGCGCTTGTAGCGACGCTGGTAGGGTCGCAAGCGTGGTTGTCGGTGCCAGCGTCAGCCCAGCAAGCCCGCCCAAAATAATCAGCATAGGCATTGCAGACCCTAAGATCGTATTGGCTGACAGTAGGCCTATGAAACTACTGTTCCGGCCGAAAAGTAATGCTGACATCGTTGATTTCCAATTTGATGCGGTTGACACAGTGCTTTGTAGCGGCGATCAAAGGTGTCTCATATGTCAAACCGGCATCAAATATGGACACAACCTCATGATCCGCACAATTGACGTTTTGCTCTTCGATGATGTGAATCTGCTGGACGTGTCTGGCCCGGTTCAGGCCTTTGGAGCCGCCGTGATCGACGACCGGAGCCAATACACCATGCGCTATGTGTCGCCAAATGGACAACCCGTGCGGGCGGCCTGCGGTCTTAAGCTTGTGGCTGATGGACAGCTTTCGACGCGTTCAAACAGCGATGATCTTCTGATCCCCGGAGGGAAAGGCGTTGATGCAATACTCAAACACCCATCGGTCCGAGAGATAATCCAAGACCGCGCCGCGCGTGAAGGTCATGGTCGCCTGATATCAGTTTGCTCCGGTGCTCTGGTGCTGGCGGCAGCGGGTGTTCTGGATGGACACCCCGCGACAACCCACTGGTCGCGCTCTGCGGATACACGGCAGTATGAAAATGTCCTTTGGGATCTCGACCTGATCAGCACCTCAGAAGAGCGCATCTTTACATCTGCTGGCGTGACCACCGGGATCGATCTCGCATTGGCCATAATCCGTGCAGATTGCGGCCCGAAGGTTGCGCTTGCCGCCGCGCGCGAATTAGTCGTCCAGTTGCGCCGTACCGGTGGGCAAAGCCAGTATGCCATTCATTTAGCCGGTCAGTTCACCCGCGACGATACCCTGACACGATTGATTGAACAGGTCGTCTCACAGCCGCAACTGGACTGGTCGCTCAATGCGTTGTCGCAGGCAGCAGGAATGAACCCGCGCACCCTGTCACGACATTTCCAGCGAGATCTGCAAGAGTCGCCTGCTCAATTCGTGGAAAGGATCCGTGTTGATCATGCCAGAGGGTTACTCTTCGAAAACCTCCCTCTAAAACAGGTTGCTGCTGACAGTGGATTTGGTGACTTGCAACGTATGCGGCGCGCATTTCAACGCCGTTTCGGCGTTCACGTCAGCGAATACCTAAGCAGCTTCGGGTGAACTGGTTCCCACGACTGCGAATTCAGGCTGTTCTAAAACAGCTGCGCTAACCAATAATTCCACGGCTTTGATACGGGTTGAAACTCAACGCATTCATCCACTGGCTGAATGCGTTGAGAGGCGGGTTGCCTAACATGACCTGAGAAACCAGAAATTATACGGGGCAAAACCACTGATCATCAGGTCTTCCAACCACCGCTTGAACTCTTACTCCAGCCCAATCAACCATCATCACCCTGAGAGATCCCAGTTTGGCGAAGCACCTCTGAGAGCTGTTCCAGTACTTTACCACGACGCGAGTTAGGACGTTGTACGATTCCAAGCCCACGGTGGATCGGAGTTGCACCAAACGGAAACCAGTCGAGCGACGTGGTTTGCGAACCACGCAGAGCTGCATAGGGCACAATCGCGAAACCCAAACCCGCCTGTACACATCCGAGCACCGCTGACATCGTGTTCACCGACACAACCTGTCGAACGGTCAGCCCAAGTCGCGCGATTTCAGTATCAATCTGACGCGCAAGTGGCACCTGAATTCCGTACCTGATAAAAGGCACGTCCCGAACCAGTTTCTCTAACCTTTTTTCGGTCACACCCGGTGGCGTCAGCACCACCAATGGCTCTGAAAAAACCAATGTCCACTGCAAGCCGGCTGGCACAGCCACATGATCCGCCACCAGAGCAGCATCCAACTGGCCGCTGACGACATCCGCCATCAGGTCTTCAGATAAACCAACGCGCAGCCTGTAGCTCAGGTCTGGATAGCTGACTTTGAGCCGCGCCAGGGCATGAGGCAATATATACGCCCCGAATGTCCGCAAGGCCCCCAGCGCCAGGGTGCCACCTACATCGCCGTCTCTCACGGTTGCTTTGGTTTCGGCAACTATGCGAAGAATCGATTGTGCCGAAGACTGCACCTCGCGCCCCTTGGTCGTCAGCGCCGGAGGTCTGCGGGAGCGATCAAAGAGCGCGGTGCCAAGATCCTGCTCCAAAGCGGAAATCTGTTGGCTGACCGCTGACGCGCTTAAGTTGACCTCTTTTGCCGCAGCCGCGAACCCACCGCGTTGAATGATCGCAAGGAATGTCTCGAGTTGCCGTGTGTCCATGGATGTAAGTTTAAAATTTATGAATTTAAAAGCAAGTTCTTTCCGCTTTGTCAGTGAAAAACTGGTGTTAAGCTCAGAGATAACAAAACTCGTCCGGCCGGTAATGCCGGTAAACTCAGGGAGACTTCTTATGAAATTTGTTTCAGGCCTCGCGTCCATGCTCACCGCGGCCGTATTGGCAACCCCCGGCGTCGCGCAGGATTACCCAGAGCGCGCTGTAGAATTCATTGTGCCGTGGTCACCCGGTGGCGGCTCTGACACCCTGATGCGCCTAGTTTCGGCCAATATCGAGCCCCACCTTGGTGTCGAAATGCCGATCATCAATATGCCAGGTGTTGGCGGTACGGTTGGTCTGCGCGAAGCGTCCCGGCGCACAGCTGATGGTTACACGATTTCACAGGTCCACGAAGGGCTGTTGATGGCAACCCTGACCGGTTTGACCGAACTCACCTGGGATAGTTTTGAGCCGATCGCCCTGATGACAGCATCGCCGCAGTTTTTGATCGCCCAGCCGACCGAAAACTACGCCAATTTCGAAGAGTTTGTGGAATACGCCAAGGCCCACCCAAATGAGCTGACCATGGGTGTCACGCTTGGCGGGTTGCCGCATCTTTTTGCTGCAATGATCGAGCAGTCCTATGACCTGAAATTCAAATATGTGGGCTATGAAGGCACGGGTGAACGTGTACGCGCCATTGTTGGTGGCAATTTGGATGTTGCCATTGGAGATGTGGCCTCCTCAATCGAATTCTCCAAAAATGGGGATCTCGTTTTCTTGGCCGCAGGATCGGGAGACCGCCACCCCGCACTCCCAGATGTTCCGACATTCCGCGAACAGGGCCAAGACCTTCTGCTGACCGTGACGCGCGGCATCGTGATGCCCAAAGGCACACCCACTGCGGCGCGCGACGCCATGGAAGCGGCCCTGCAAAAGCTGTCGCAAGACGCGACCTACGTCGAGCAAACCAACAATGTCGGCTCGCAGGTCACCTTTATGGGGCAGGATGAGTACCGCAGCTATTTGTCCAACTTGAATGACACTGTGAAATCCTTGGCCGCGGTCATTATTCAGTGAACAATGCTGATGAAAATCACAGCTTGGAAGCGGGCGAAATTGCCCGCTTCCTCAGCTACATTGCCATTCTCGCGGCTTCGGTTGCCCTGTACCTTTCTGCAGAACATATCCCAAGTTCGCGCTTTGAAGTGCTTGGTGCTGCAGCCTTTCCCAGGTTCGTATTTGCCGCGATTTTCTTGATCGCAGTCATCGCAATTGTCGATAGCCTGCGTAAAATTCCCGGCCATGCATGGGGGCGGTTTGGCAGTGAAGTGCAACATTGGCTAAAGACGCGCTACCTTGTCATTGTCTGCTTTGTTGTTTTTGCGGCTTATCTTCTGCTTGTGCCCATTCTTGGCTTTTCGATTGCCAGTTTTGCGTTTGTATTCGGATTGCAGCTGATCTTGATGCCTCGCAAACCTTTGACATTGCTGGTTGCCGTGCTGGTGGCTCTCGCCTTCTCGTTTGGATTGAATGCGATGTTTGCCGAATTTTTCAACGTCTTCCTGCCACGTGGAGATTTTCTGAATGGGTGATTTTCTGACAGCGCTTGTGCAGATCTTTGCGGTTAGCACATTGCTCTACATGCTGGTGGGATCTGTTGCCGGTATTATTGCAGCCGCCATTCCCGGCTTCACGGTCACGATGGCTATTGTGCTGACCCTGCCCCTGACCTTTACCATGGAACCCCTACAGGGTGTCGCAGTCATGTTGTCGGTCTATGTCGGTGGGCTGACCGGCGGTCTGATCTCTGCGGCTTTACTGGGCATCCCCGGAACGCCTTCATCGGTTGCTACCACCTTCGACGCCTTTCCAATGGCGCGAAAAGGTGATCCGGGCCGCGCCTTGTCCCTCGGGGTCTGGGCTTCATTTTTCGGCACGCTGATCTCGACTCTAATTTTGGTGGTTGCCGCCCCGCCGCTGGCCATATTCGCCGTAAAACTTGGCCCTTGGGAGTATTTCTCGCTGATCGTGTTCGCCTTGACAATCGTGGCCAGTTTGGTTGGCGCCTCGGTGATCCGGGGGCTGCTGGCTGGCCTGATCGGGCTGGCAATTTCAACGGTAGGTGCCGACCCTATTCTTGGCCGTCCAAGGTTCGACTTTGGGATTGAAATGCTGGAAACCGGTTTGCCTTTCCTAGTAGTGCTGATCGGAATATTTGCGATCTCTCAACTGCTGAGCGAAGTTGAGGATTCCCGAACCGTTAGATCAGGGGCGAAATTGGTTACCGATGCTATCGACTTCAAAACCTGGAAAGTTATGAAAGAGGTTCTGATGAGCCCCGTGAACCTGATCCGTTCGTCGGTTGTTGGTGTGCTCATTGGTGCACTGCCCGGCGCGGGTGGATCCATTTCAAACTTGGTGGCTTATGATCAGGCCAAACGCGCCTCTAAGACGCCAGAAGTGTTTGGAACCGGTACACCAGATGGCGTTATTGCGTCAGAAGCCGGAAATTCAGCTACGGCTGGTGGTGGGCTTATTCCGTTGATCGGCTTAGGTATTCCCGGATCTGCTGTGGATGCAATCCTGATGGCGTCTCTGATGGTGCACGGCATTTCCGTCGGTCCTCGGCTGATCACTGATCACGGTGATCTGGTTTATGGTATGTTCATCGCAATGGCAGTGGCCTCGTTCATGATGCTGATTGTTTCGGTGCTTTCAATGCGGCTCTTCCTGCGGGTTGCCGAGGTGCCCAAATGGTTGATTGTACCCACTGTTTTGACCTGCTGTGTTGTCGGCTCATTTGCGCTTAACAACCGCGTAACCGACCTCTATTTGCTGGGTATTGTCGGACTGGTGGGATATGCGCTACGCACCTTGGGGTATTCACTGGCCCCACTTGTGTTGGGGGTTATCCTTGGTCCAATCGCAGAAACCAACCTGCGTCGCGCGCTGATGACAGACAGCGATCCGACACAGTTTCTGACCCGCCCTATCAGCCTGATTTTCCTAATTGCTGCGGTGATGTCCATTGGTTGGGCCATCCGCAGCCATCTCAAAACCAACAAAATGAATGGGGTTAAAGATGCAAATGCGTCATGATCCGGTCTATCCTTCGCGCCGCTCACCTATCCTTGCGGACAATGTCGTCGCCACCTCCCAACCCTTAGCTGCGCAGGCGGGTTTGACCATCTTGCAACAGGGCGGAAACGCTGTTGATGCAGCCATTGCAACCGCAGCGGCCTTGACCGTTGTCGAACCCTCAGGCAACGGGCTTGGTTCGGACGCGTTTTGCATTCTTTGGGATGGCAATGAACTGCACGGCCTAAATGCTTCGGGGCGCTCGCCATCGGCCTGGGGGCCCGACCGTTTCCCAGACGGGATGCCATACCTCGGCGTAGACAGCGTCACCGTACCAGGGGCAGTCAGCGCCTGGGTCAGCCTGTCCGAGCGCTTTGGCAATCTGGATCTGCCCACCACGCTCGCCCCGGCTGTACGGTATGCCGAGGATGGGTTCATTGTCTCACCGGTGATTGCCAAGCTATGGACCAATGCAGCCGAAACCCTTGCGGATCAGCCTGGGTTTTCTGAAACGTTTCTGCCCGGTGGTCGCCCTCCCCGTGCAGGGGAGCGCTTCCGCAACCCCGGGGCCGCCGAAACACTACGCGAAATCGGCAGAACCGGTGGCGAGGCCTTTTACAAAGGGCCAGTTGCCGAAAAAATCGTTGATTTCATTCAGGCAAACGGCGGAGCTATGACGCTTGAGGATATGTCCTCCCATCAGCCCGATTGGTGCGGCACAATTAACACCGGATTTGATGACGTGGACTTGCACGAAATCCCCCCAAACGGCCAGGGCATCGCGGCCTTGATGGCCCTTGGTATTCTGGAACACACCGAAATCCGTGATCACGGTCCTGACGATGTGATTGCCGTTCATTTGCAAATCGAAGCTATCAAACTGGCCTATCGCGATCTGCATGCCTTTGTGGCGGACAGAGACAACATGACAGAGGTCAACGAAGAGGCCTTGCTCGCCCCCGAGTACCTTAAATCCCGCGCGGCGCTGATTGATACCACAGCTGCCATTGACCACGGCGTCGGGGCGCCTCAACGGGGCGGAACGGTTCTGCTGAATACCGGTGATTCCTCTGGAATGATGGTCAGCTTTATCCAATCCAACTACGCCGGGTTTGGCTCTGGTGTTGTGGTGCCGGGGATTGGCGTTTCGCTGCAAAACCGGGGCGCGGGCTTTAACACAGTCCCAGGACATCCCAATTGCGTAGCAGGCAACAAGCGCCCCATGCACACGATCATTCCTGGTTTTGCCATGAAGAACGGCCAGCCATTGATGGCGTTTGGCATGATGGGAGGGCCGATTCAGGCGCAGGGTCATGTGCAACTTTTGCTGCGGACGCAGTTATGGGACCAGGACGTTCAAACCGCCGCCTGTGCGCCACGCTGGCGCATGATTGATGGGCTTGATGTGGCATGTGAACCAACTATGCCGCGCGCCACACTCGATGGGTTAGCGGCTCTGGGGCACAAAATAACCGTCGAAAGCCCTGACAATGCGTTTGGGTTCGGCGGGGCGCAACTGGTTCACCGTTTACCCGGTGGCGGCTACGTTGCTGGCTCGGATCCCCGCAAGGATGGGCAAGCTGCCGGTTTTTGACCACGCGCATGACAACCTGTTTGCATCAATAGAAGATCAGTCGCGCGGGCTCAGGTTCGCGCGATCTGCGTCGCACTGGGTTTCCGCTGGTGCTAAGTCTTAAGAGGAGAGCATGCCAATGCTTGACGCCGTGAACTGGGCAATACTACTGCCGATCTTTCTATCAGTGGGGGTTGTGGCTGGTATTCTGGCCGGTCTTTTAGGGGTTGGGGGCGGTATCGTCATTGTGCCGGTGCTCTACTGGCTGACCGAGGTTGGCCTTTTAGAAGTGGACCAATCCGTGGCCATGCATTTTGCCGTTGCCACCTCGCTGGCCACGATTATTCCAACATCCATATCCTCCGCACGCGCGCACCACAGGAAAGGATCAATCGATCTGATCATGTTCCGCGCCTGGGCGCCCTTTATCGTACTGGGTGCATTGATTGGTGGAGGGCTGGCCACGCAATTCGATGCGACTGTCCTGACCGGAATTTTTGGCGTTGTCGCCATGTTGGTGGTTCTGAACATGCTCAACCCCAGACCGTTCACCCTTGCCGATGCACCACCATCTGGGCTGATCGCCAAGGCGGCTATTGCAACCCCGATCGGGGTGTTTTCAGCAATGATGGGGATCGGCGGTGGAACCCTGTCCGTGCCTACCCTGACGTTATTGTCATTCCCGGTTCATCGCGCTGTCGGCACAGCCTCCCTGTTCGGGCTGATGATCGCAGTGCCCGGTGTACTTGGCTATGCACTGGCCGGGCAAGACATCGCCGGACTGTTGCCTGGGTCAATCGGCTACATCAACCTGCCGTCGGCACTCGCAATCTCGATCGCGACTTTCCTGTGCGCCCCAATCGGCGTGCGGATTGCTCATAGCTTGAATCCCAAACGCCTCCGGGTGGCTTTTTCGATTTTCCTTGCTATCAGCGCTATCAAAATGCTGTCGAAAAGCTTCATTGCATGACCAGTCCAAGCAACATGTTTGATTGGACGCAGCCAAATGACCGATAGCCCCGACAGCCGTGTAGGCCCGGGATTTTATCACCGCAGTGCTGCGTTTAGGCTCCTTCCCGGGCCGTTGATTTTTCATTTAGAAGCCCCCGATAGATCCTGCACATGTGATGTGAAACTAGACACATGCCGCTCGTCGGCATTGTTTCATCAAGCCAATTGCTCGCAACGTGTTCGACACAGTCGTTAAGAGCCTGACCCATTCTTTGAAACCCTTGGTCTGCAAGTTGAGAACCGGGTCCCCGATATCAAGACGTTTAACGGACTACGGCTGATCACTTGTGGGCACCAATGGGTTGCGTTTCGCGCTTAGGGTTCTCAGATTGTGAACAACCCCGCCCTGTAGCGCGACTAGCTTGTCCTTACCGGTTCGACAACGACAGCGAATGTCGCCATCCGAAATGTGATCGAGATCCCGGGAGCTACCTTGTGGACAACGTCGGAAAGGTTCACGCCGGTACATCCGAAAGCTCCACACGTCCTCCCATGCCGGACAGCCAAAAACGAAACTGTCGAGGGGGGCGCCGGCCCATCAATGAGCCCTTCAGCCCTCGAGGGCCTCTCCCGTTTGCTTGCCCCGCTCATAAAGCTCCTTGCCAAGCGCCACTAAGCTGTTGGCGACACCCTGTGCACGCTCGGCATGCGTTATAGCCTGACCCGAGGCATTTTGAAACGTCGCCGCATCCGCAACGCCTCCAGCAGCTAGGCCGCCTAATGTCGCAAGAACCTCAGACGTGATGTTGACGCCTTTTTGAAGCTTGCTAAGTTTGGTCATTTCTCGAACCCGACGTTCGATGGACATCAGCATTGTCTCGCAAGTGGCTAACGGGCGAAGGATCTTTTCTGTTTGATCGACGAAGCTCTGAACCTTTTCCAGAGTAATTTGCGTTTTGTAGAAGACCTCGTCCTCGATGTTTATGGTCTTACCCTTTTTGTTCATCTTCTTGTGGTTAGCCGCAACCTCCTTCTTGATCTTGTCGTATTCATCCACCAAATCAAGCGCCTCGCTGACGACCTTTTGGTGCTTGAAGCGAATATGCGCGACCTGCTTATTAAGATCCTTATGTAGGGATTTAACGGTCGCGATCGTCGGCACGATGTCGACGCCCAGACCAGTATTCAGGATCGTGCCCATCGTTTCGCGGACGGCCTTCTTTGTCGATTTCCCTGCATGCTTCGCCTTGGCTGCACTATCCTTTGCCTTCTTTTCAATCGCGGAAAGATGATAATTGAGAACTGAAGCTTTGTCGTTCACGGTCGAAAACAGCGAAGCTGTTTCCTGGGCGAGAGCTGCGGTGGTGCGGGCAAGCCCATAAGCGGCAAAACCTGCCGTACCTGGAAAGAATAGCCCCGCCACACTTCCCGCAGCAAAAGCAGTATTTACACCCAACTTTATCCTCTTGTTGCGGATGCTTTTTTTAAAGGCCTTCTCCATCTCCGCGCCGACCTTCACATTGCGCAGGACAGAAGTGCAGATCTTCGTGGTCTGATCGTTGATCCGTTCCTGGCTGTCTTTGATCTCTTTCATGGCCGTCATGCAAAAACTATCGAACGTAATTCTCGAATTGGAGCGATACTTTTCATAAGCTTCGAGAACCGACCGCAAAGCCCGCTTATATTCGTAGTTCACCAAAGAATTGAGTTGAGAATTCAATTGCGCGTCAGCCTTGACGGACTTTAGTTCGTTCACGAATGTGGTGAGTAATTCGACCTCAATGACGTAGGGCACAGTCAATAGCTTACCAGCTTTAATGCCTGTCTTGGTTTGCACCTCGGCGAGCAGAGGCTGAGAAAAGGGCCGCTGATACACCACCTGCGTTGCCGTTCCCGGCTTGTTGAGCCGGTCGACCTCCCTGATCTCGCGCGCAATAATGCCTTTGAACTCCGTCACTGCGCCGATGATTTCTTTCGCGGTTTTGGGAAAGTAACTTTTGGCATTCCCCTTCTTCATTGCAGCTATCAACTTGTCGGCCTGACTGTCGATGTTCTGGAGCTCTGTTTTGAGCGCATCGCTATCGGTACCCCGCTTGGCCACCTTGTAGGACTTAATAGCGCTAAGTGTATCCTTCAGCTCTTTTTTGCCGAAATCCGTTGGCCATAGCGATTTGAGCCAACGCTCAGTTAAATCAACCTTCGCGATCTTTAGGCTTTTCCCCATCGCATCCAATTGCATAAAGTCCGCTTGTTTCACCATAATTCACCCTTCCCTCGAAAAGCCTTAACATGCTGGAATTCACACAGAATCGGCCATAAACACGGATTTGAACGATCCACTTGAGGGGCTCAAAACCGCACAGCTGTGCGCCCTTCCTCAGAGGTTGTGGCAAGCACAGGAAAAACCGTAATTAGTCAGCTTGTATGACGTTTTCTTGGAGGTCGTGGTTTTTTCACGAATGCCACATCTAGAAATAAACATCGGCATTTAACAACTTAAGCGGAATAATTGTCAACTCTAACTCGAAGCCGAACCGCTCTCGTGGCCTCTTGCAAGTTGAAGGCCCCGAAAAAAAGGATTTCGTTGCACGGAGCACATGCCAGGAAAAGGACAAGTTCTATCGTGGGGCTTCATACAACTGGTGAAGCACCTGTCAGTGATTTCCCTACGTGCAACAGTGCCATGCAGGCCCCACCGGGATTGCGAAGAGAGGTTCGACCGGGCCGAGTGACTATTACCCAATGGGAGAGCCGCCATTCGCCCTGATCAGTACGAAGGTCAACTGCTTTCATAAGGTTTATTATGTTATGCTATCAAATTTCCAGCGTTCTAGAATTCGAAAGTACGCTTCTCTCAACGCGAGACAATTCTTCTGTTCCAATCAGTTAAAACTCATTGGTGCCGGGGAAACCGTCCCTTGGTACCTAGCAGCTCAGTCTATGGTTTCAGCGCCGCCAGGATCCTTGTAAATCCCCCTAGGCTGAGGGCGAAGTGGTTAATCGGTCCAAACGGCAAAGCCAATAACCGAGCGTGGAAAGCGATGGCCCTTCAGGGCCGAAGAGGGAGAAAGGCAATATCATCTCACCGCGTTAGCCCGATAGATCGGTCCCGGTAACCTGACAATGCCTTACCGGGACCGGCCCAGTGAATTCGCCAGCCTGCGCAGGGGCGTGGTCACACGCCAGGACAAACTGGCTTGGACCGCTTCCAGCCTCGCCTGAGTGTCGCGCCGGACAGTTTCGAGATGTTCAAGCTTCGCTGCCTGAGAGATCTGCGATCGCTCCAGTGTCGTCTGCGCCTCCGCTAGCGCACATTCCAGCGCCTCGCGCACCTGATCGGCACGGACGAGGGCGGACTGGCACCCCTCGAGGTCTTCGTCCAGCTGCGCAATCTTGACCGCGTTTTCGCGCAGCGTTTCCTGATGAGCCGCAGCGTTGGCGTCAAGGATTTTTTGATGTTGGATTTCCATCTGTTCGATCTCTGCCCGAAGGGCCAAAAGATTACTCTGATGGTCGGCGGCGATATCTTCCCAGTGGGTCTCGTGAGCCACCCGCTCGATGCTTTTCCCGGGCAGCCGCAGGTCCGCTTCAGTCATCTGAACGCATTCCCGCGCGGTGACGTCCTGATTTTCCAGGATCGCGCCATTCACCGCGGCCACCTGCCCGCGCATCTCGCGTGGTCCAAGGAGGTTGTCCTCGGGGGCGCGCTTCTCGACGATACAAACCGAATTGACAACGCGCACCTCGTGCACATGGGCAAGCATTTCGATCGGCAGGGACAACCCATAGCGTTCCTCGAAAAACCGCATGGGAGTTTCATGCTGGCCGGGCTGATGCCAATGCTCGAGGTTCACATAATCACTCAGCCGCCGAAAAAAGGCCCAGGCGCTGTCGGGCCTCTCCAGCCCGCCGCCCATCGCATCAAAATAGCTGCTGTGCAGATCCTCGCAGATATAGACCCCGCCAACCTTCAACCGTTCAAACACATGTGGAAAAGCCGAAATGATATGTTCGCAGTGATGCGAGCCGTCATCGATGATGATGTCAAAGCTGTCGCAGATCGCGTCAATCCGCTCATAGGTCTCCGGCTCGGCGGCGTCCCCGATGACAACCGAAATATTGTCCGCGTCAAACTCTAATGTCCCGCAGGCCGTATCGATATCACAGCCGATGATGTGGTGTGCCTTGGGAAAGTACTTTGACCAAATTTCAAGTGATCCACCATTCTGCACGCCGATTTCCAGCACGCGCACGGCCCGTTTTTGAAACCGGCGCATGACCGTTTCATAGGCCGGCCAATACGATCTCCATTTGTCGCTGACTTTCCCGTCATGTGCATCAAAAAATTCGCGTAGGCGTCCCAAGAACCTGTCCTTCTGCTCAACGCACCATAGCCTGAGGCTCAAACCATTTTCGTAGCTTGGAGAGCCATTCGATCCAACTCTATGGCTCTGGGCGGCCCGTTTGTCCACCATAATTCTGCTTAGCACCACCTCACGGCCCTAAATGTCGAATATGAATTGCTGTTTCTATAATCTTGTCCTCATGCTTCGCGCCTTGTCGTATCGAGTCAAAACCATTGCAGATTTCCTAGGGCGGGGACGTCAAACTTCCCTGGGATTTTCGCATTGCCACGTGCGTTTGCATGCTTTTGGGAAGGTTGATCAATTGGGCGGCATAGGCCAAACTTCACAGTGGACCCCTGCCACGAAATCCACTAATCAAAGGCCAACTGCAGCTGGCTGTCTTGTCGCCCAAACCACGAAATTATTGAGAAAGAGATGTTCAAATGCACCCCGATTCCCGCTCTGTCCGCAAAGCTGTCATTCTGGCTGGTGGCCTTGGCACGCGCCTGTCCGAAGAAACCTCCCTGCGTCCCAAACCCATGGTCGAGATCGGTGGCCGGCCGGTCCTGTGGCACATCATGAACATGTACGCCCACCACGGGGTGACCGAGTTCATCATCTGCCTGGGCTACAAGGGGTACATGATCAAGGAATTCTTTCTCAACTACTTCCTGCACACCTCCGACATCACGGTGGATCTGGGTTCGGGCGAGACCACAGTGCACCAAAAGCGCGCCGCGCCCTGGAAGGTGACCCTGGTCGAAACTGGCGATGCTACGCTCACCGGCGGACGCATCAAGGCGGTGGCCGATTTCGTGGGCGCTGAACACTTCTGCATGACCTACGGCGACGGGGTCAGCGATATCAATATCTCGGCGCTTCTGGACTACCACTCCAGCCACGACCGGGACGCCACGGTGAGCATCGTGCGACCTTCCGGCCGCTTTGGCATGACCGAACTGGGCGATGAAGACGAGGTCGTGGACTTTCGCGAAAAGCTGGAAGGCGAGACAGGCTGGATCAACGGCGGCTTTTTCGTGCTTTCCCCTTCGGTCTTTGAGCGCATCGAGGGCCCAGAGACCACATGGGAACAGGAACCCATGCGTGGGCTGGCCGAGGACGGTCAACTCAAGGCGTTCAAACACGAAGGCTACTGGCAAGCAATGGATACCCTGCGCGAGAAAAACATGCTCGAAGAGCTTTGGAGCACGGGCCGCGCGCCTTGGAAGGTCTGGGCATGAACTGGGACAGCTGGGCTGGGCGGCGAGTCTTTCTGAGCGGGCACACCGGTTTCAAGGGAACATGGATGTGCCTCGCGCTGCTGCAGATGGGTGCCAAGGTCACGGGGTTTGCCTTGGACCCCGACACCACCTCCCCCGCCGGGCAAAGCTTTTATGACGCGATGGGCGTGGCGGACAAGATCACCGATGTACGGGGCGATGTTACCGATGCTTCTGCCTTGACTGATGCTATGGCGAAAGCGGCCCCTGAGGTTGTTCTTCATTTTGCAGCGCAACCCCTCGTGCGCCGCGGCTATGCAGAACCTGCCGCGACCTTCGCCAGCAATCTTATGGGCACGGTCAACCTGCTGGAGGCGGTACGCGCCTGCCCTAGCGTGGGCGCTGTGCTGGTGGTCACCACGGACAAAGTTTACCGCAACGAAGACTGGGCTTGGAGTTACCGGGAGACCGACAACCTGGGCGGGTTGGACCCCTACAGTGCCTCCAAGGCCTGTGCGGAACTGGCGGTGGCCTCCTACCGGGCGAGCATTCTAGAGGGCGTGCAGGTGGCCACAGCCCGGGCGGGCAATGTGATCGGCGGCGGCGACTGGGCCGAGGACCGACTGATCCCGGATCTGGTGCGTGCCTTTATCGCAGACAGTACCACCCAAATTCGCAATCCCTTGGCCACGAGACCGTGGGAGTTCGTGCTGGAACCGCTGATGGTCTACCTCAAACTTTGCGATGAGTTGCTGGCCTGCACCGCAGGCGCTGCCGATGCCTGGAACGTGGGCCCCGCGCGCGAGGACGCCTGGCCCGTTAGTCGCATCGCGGATCGCACCTGTACCGTCTGGGGCGATGGTGCGGCCTGGGAGCTTACGCAGGGCGACACGCCGCAGCCAAAGGAAAGCAAGCTGCTCACGCTCGACCCCAGCAAAGTCCACGACGCCCTCAGCTACACGCCACTCCTGCACATTGATGGCGCCCTGGATTGGACCGTTGAGCTTTACCGTGCCCAGGCGGACGTGGGCGCGATGCGCGACATTGCAGCGAAACAGGTCCGGGCCTATCTCGATGCGTCGCTGTTCGGTTAGCGGCGCTGCGGGACACGGGGCATTGATCACTCAAGGTTACATCTCAAGACCTCGCAGCCAAGCGCGTTTTGACCACCGCTCAGAACCTCCTGCTCGCGTGCCGCCCTTAGCGACCGATCGGGCGTCCAGCCCGACGGCCTGCGCGCCTTGTCAGGGCCGTAGACCGGCTTGACCGCGCGGTGCGGATTTTTCCCATCGGGACCGTCCTGACTAATGACCGTTGCCGCCATGACCTCGCACACCGAAAACCCGTTCCGCGAGCTTGGACAGAACAGGCATGGCTCTGGAGAACAGTGTTACAGAGCTACCGCTGGTTTCTAGATATCGAACAAGGCGTTTATGAAGCCGGAGGATCTGAACCACCTCGAGTGCGTCGGAGATCATAACCAAGCCTTCTGTTTCGCAACCCGGGTGAGCGCGATGTTCAGACCCTGTCACGCCACCAGTCAAGGGTGCGGCGCAGGCCGGTTTCCAGATCGATACACGGGGTCCAGCCGGTGGTCCTGAGGCGCGCGTTGGAGCCGATGAGATAAACGGCGTCGTCGGGCCTGTCGGGCCGGGCGCCCAGCCGGAAAAGGTCCGGCGTGCCACTGATTTCGCCCAGCCTGGAAACGATCTCACCCAGCTTGAGGGGGGCAGCACTGCTTACGTTCACCGCCCCTGTCAGATCGCTCTGCAACAACGCCACCATGCCGGCGGCCAAATCCTCCACATGCATAAAGTCGCGGTAGAAATCCCCGGTGGAAAAGGCGGCCTCTTCGCCTTTGGCCAGCTGTTGGCAGGCGTAGGGCAGAATGCGGGCCGTGTTCTCGTGGGGTCCGTAGCCAAAAAAGATCCGCCCCGTGGCGGTGGAAAGCCCGTGGGCTGCTGTGACAGCGTCCAGCATCCGGGTATGGGCCAGTTTCATCTGGCCATAGAAGGTGGCCGGCGCTTCGGCACTGATCCCTTCTTCCAGCGTCGAGGCACCCCAAGCGTACTCCGCGCAGCTGCCCGCCGCCACCAAGCGCATGACACCCGTCTCCAGACAGGCGCGGGCCAGACGCGCGCCGAAAGCTAGCCAATCGAGGTTTTCAGGCGCGCTCCAATAGGCGCCATGTTCGGTCACCCAGGCCGCATGAAAGACGTGGCTGGGCCGAATAGCAGCCAACAGCGTTTGCGGTTGGTCGGGGGTGAGAAGGTCAGCCGCGTGCCAGATGATGCCCTCGCCCTGTGGCAGGTCCTTTCCGGGTGCTGCGCGGGCCACGGCGTGAACCTCGGCACCGGTTGCGGCACCCGCGGCAACCACGTGGCGGCCCACGAAACCGCGCGCGCCTGTGACCAAAAGCCGCTTCACGGATCTTCGAAATGGATCAGCTGCACAGGATCGAGATCGGCCAGCAGGGGCAGGTTCTGATCGCGCGGCGACAGGTCACTGGGGACCAAGGGCCAGTTCACCCCGATGTCGGGATCGTCCCAGCGCACCCCGGCGGTCTTTTCGGCCACATAGGTTTGGCCGATATTATAGGCCACCACCACGTTCTCGGTCAGCGCCTGAAAGCCGTGGGCAAAACCTTGGGGCGCGTAAAGCTGGGTGCCGGCCTGGGCGTCAAGTTCGGTACCGTACCAGCGCCCGTAGCTGGGCGAGCCCGGACGCAGATCGACCATGACGTCAAAGATGGTGCCCTGCAGGCAGCGCACCAGCTTGTCCTCCATCACCGGAGCGGCCTGAAAGTGGAGGCCGCGGAGAGTGCCGCGCTTTGCAGAAAAGGAAATCGAGGACTGATTGATCTCGGGGTTGAGCCCACGTGCCAAAAAGGTCTCGCGGCAGAAGGTGCGGGCGAAATAGCCGCGGGCGTCTCCCAACTTGGTAAGCTCAATGCGACGGCAGCCTGCCAGTCCGGTATCGTGGAATTCCATCTGGCCTAGAGCACCTTAGCCTCGGGGATGGGCACCACGAACTGGCCGCCCCAATCCGAGATGCCGGCCATCTGGTCCTTGATCTCGTCCTTGAGGTTCCAGGGCAGGATCAGCACGTAGTCCGGCTTGGCCTCGAAGATAGCCTCGGGCGCGTGGATGGGCAGGCGGGTGCCGGGCAGATAGCGGTCCTGCTTGTGAGGCGAACGGTCGACAGTGAAATCAAGGATGTCCCGGCCGATGCCGCAGAAATTCAGAAGCGTGTTGCCCTTGGCCGGGGCACCGTAGCCTACGATGCGCTTGCCTTTGCCTTTGAGGTCCATCAGCAGGCTCAACAGGCTGTGCTTGGTCTGGCGCACTTGGTCGGCGAAATCGGAATAGACCTTGTCGTCGTCCAGGCCGAAATCCGCCTCGGCGGCGCGGGTGGCGGCCAGGGTCTCCGTCTCGGCATAGCTGGCATCGACACGGCAGGCAAATACCCGGAGCGAACCGCCATGGGTGGTCAGATTTTCGGTATCAAAGACACGCATGCCGTTGACCTTGAGAATGCGCTCTACCGCCAGCAGGGACAAATAAGAGAAATGCTCATGATAGATCGTGTCGAACTGGTTGTGGGTGATCTGTTGTAGCAGGTGCGGAAATTCGAATGTGGCCACGCCTTCGAGCTTGAGCAATTCGCGAAAGCCGCCGACGAAGTCGTTGATGTCGGGCACATGGGCAAGCACGTTGTTGGCAGGCATCAGGTCGGCGCTGTGGCCTTCGGTGGCCAGGCGTTTGGCGGTCTCGACACCGAAGAACAGCACCTCGGTTGGCACGTCTTTGTCAGTGATCGCGGCATCGGCCACGGATTTACAGGGCTCGATTCCCAGCACGGGAATACCGACCCCTTTGAAGTACTGGAGCAGGTAGCCGTCGTTGCTGGCGATCTCGACCACCTTGGCGTCCGCACCCAGGTTGAAGCGGTCGGTCATGCGGGTGGCGTAATCCTCGGCGTGAGCCAGCCAGGTGTTGGAGAAAGAGGAAAAGTAGGCATAATCATCGCGAAACATGTCTTCTGAGGCCACGAAATCCTGCAATTGCACTAGGCGGCAGGTCTGGCAAACGAAGGCGCGCAGGGGATAGAAGGTCTCGCCTCCCTTGACCTGGCTGTCGTCTAGATAGTCGTTGGACACCGGCGTCGCACCAAGATCGGCAAACTCAAGGGTCAGCGGAGCTGCACAGTGACGACAATTTCCAAACTCGCTCATTGATAGCCTCTTTTTTTTTATATATATGCTTTAAGCTGACGCCGTCCAACGTGGCACCGGGTTCTCTATACATGTAGACCTGTTTAACTGCCAGTACAAATTGGCTGTGAAAAGGCCCGCAAAACCATGATGTTCAACGTGCACACAGACGCACAAAATCACCTGCAAGGCTATATCGTACCCAACGGTTTTTCAGCCCCGGCGCGCATCCGAGTGACGGGAAACGGCCAGCGGCTTTATGAGGGGGACTGCCACGAGGTTGTAAACGATTTGATTCGTATTGGACGCCACGGCACTGGCTTGACGTCCTTTGTGCTGGACGAGATGCTCATACCGGGCTTAGCCGAAATCAAGGATCTGACAATTCTCGACGGGGATACGGGGATGCTGATATTCCGGCGTAACCGGCCGGACCACGATTTGCAAAAGCGGGTGTTCCGCCTTGAAACGACCCTGGCCACGACCTCGCCCTATGCCGACACCTTGATGCCGCGCTTTGCATACGGCCTGCGCGACGTGCATCTTTACGGGCAGGAAACCGTCAGTCAGCTGTTCAACCTGAACCATTATCCGTCGATGTATTTCGAAGGGCGCATCCACATAAGGGCGCATCAGAGATACTTGACCGATCAATTCCTGTCGCTGGTCTCGGTCGCGGACCCTTTCACGGCGCTGGCCATGAAGATCGACAGTCTGGGCCACCTGGACCAGCATGTCATCAACCAACTGGAGGAGCGCGAGTATACCGCGTTCCTGCCGCTGGCGGGACTTTTCGACGGGGTGGCTATCAACCGACCCGATGCTGTGCGGCGGCGACTCAAACAGGCGCCGAAGGATATGATGGCGGCCCTTGAATCTCCTCTCGTGGGGCTTTTGACTGGGAATACACCAGGTCAGGGCGGTTCACGATCAGACCTGTCGGCAGCCCTTGATGTGCTTTCGGCTTTCGACGTCGTGCTTCTGGCCGAAAATGCAACCAGAGGGCAGGCGGCATTTGCTGCGGCGCTGGGGTTGCCCCCTGATCTGGTCCCGCGCACGGAGATTCCAAGCAGGGTGCATGCCCTGGCAGATGCGCTGCGCGACCTGCCTGTCCTAGAGGCTGCGCTAGAGAACGATCTGATCGCCTATCACTGCGTAGTTCAGGCCGATTTGGCCACGTCCTGACCCGGACGGGGTTGCAGAACCGGGAGAACTACGCGAAATGGAGCGGGCAAGTTAAATGGTAAAAGGAGCGGCCCATGCGTGGAATGCATCGTTTGAGGCGCCTTTTGGGGTTGGTACCTCTGGAAGCCCCCCCTCGTGAGGGTCTGGACAGCAAATACGAGCGCCGCAGCCCCCACGCTCAAAACGCTCTGGACCTAATCTCTGGTTGGACCGGGTCCTTTCCCGGTGCGCTTGGCCTTGAGGCGGGTAACTTAGCGCTACATGCCGATCAGCGCTTGCACTGGGCGCTTGATCAATACGGGCTCGTTGAGGGGGCAAGCGTGTTGGAACTGGGGCCTCTTGAGGGGGGGCATTCGGCCCTTCTGGAGGCCCGCGGTGCTGAGAGCGTGCTGGCCATCGAGGCCAACAAGAAGGCCTATCTGAAATGCCTCATCGCCAAGGAAATCATGGAGCTAAAACGCTGCCGCTTCCTCCTGGGGGATTTTGAGAAATACCTTCATGAGACCGACACGGAATTTGACATCGTGCTGGCATCCGGTGTGTTATATCACATGCAAAATCCGGTGCATGTGCTCGATCGGATCGGTCGCCGCTGTCAGACGATGATCCTGTGGACACACTATTTCGACCCGGAGATCATGCACGAAAACGAAACACGCCGCGGCGCCTTTCTCGGTGAGATAAAGACCCTTGAGCACGACGGGCAGAGCTACCGTCTTTACCAGCGAGGCTACCACGAGGCCTGGCACGCCGACAGCTACTGCGGCGGGCCTGATGACACCCACTACTGGATGGAGCGTCCCGACATCATCGACCTGTGCGAGCGAAACGGATTTAACGACATCCGCGTCGCTTTCGAGGATCTGGACGGGCCCAACGGCCCGTCGTGCCTGTTCTATATGACAAAGCAAGAGGGGGGCTGATCCCCCCATAAGGACGCTAGACTAGGTTTGCTGGCAGATAGGGGTCCACGGGCACCCGGTTGCTCCAGACATCCAAGAACAGTTCGATCTCTCCGTCCAGCACGCTGGGGCCGCCCTCTTTGGAGACGCCTTCGTAGTGGTAAAGCTCAACATCGCCCAGGCAGACCGAACGCAGGCCTTTTTCGTGCAGCCGCAAGCAGTAGTCCACATCGTTGTAGTTCAGCCTGAAGGTGGTGCTGTAACCGCCCAAATCTTCCCAGACCGTGCGGGCGGTCATCTTGCAGGCGCCGGTGACGCCGATGCAGTTGCGGTTGCCAAGCCCGCTGAGATCATGGCCGATGGAACGCCGCTCGGCTTCGTAGTCGATGTGCCCAGCAAGGTGGCCGCGCATCCAGACGCCGTTGTGCTGTATCGTGCCGTTGGGAAACAGCAGCTTGGCCCCCACGCAGCCCACGCCCGGGCGTTGCGCCATGCCCAGCATCAGTTCCAGCCAATTCGGGGTAATCACGCGAATGTCGTCATTCATCAACAGGATGTAGTCGCCTGCCGCCGCCGCCGCGCCCTGGTTGATCTTGTCCGCCAAGTTGAAGCTCATGCTGTCGTCGTATTCTATCAACCGCACTAGGGGCTCGGCCTCGAAGGCGGTCATTTGGCTGTCGCTCAGATCGCCGTTGTGGGCCAGCACGATTTCGTAATTGTCATAGGTCGAGGTCGCGATGATCGAGGCGACAACAGCGTCGGCGTTATTCTCGATGCCGCTGTCCAGTTCCAACGTGCCGTTGGCGGTTGGGATCACGATGGAGACCTTGTCATCGCGGCGGGGTTGGAAGCTGACCTTGTGGTGCCCACGCAAAGGGTGATCGCCGATCTCGTAGCTTTCATTCTTGGCATCCAGATAGTCTTTGAGTGCCGCGCGCTGGCGTAAGAACGCCTCCGGCTTGGCGTCAAGGTTCTGTGCGGTGGATTGCTCCCATTCGCGCCAGTGGTAAAGCACCTTGTCCACATGGTGCACCTGGCCGAAGCGGGAGATATAGCGCAGCATGAAATCGAAATCCTGGGCACCATCAAACTCACTTCGGCAGCCGCCGATGGATTGCGCCTTGACCCGGTCATAGACCGACATATGGCACGAGTACATGCACTGAAGCGTCAGTTCGGGCGACCATCCGGGCTTGATGAAAGCGCCAAAGAACCGCTGCCCACCCTCGTCGGTCTTGTCCTCGTCAGAATAGAGGTACTCGGCCTCGGGGTGCTGGATCAGAGCGTCCACCATCCAGTAAAGCGCGGCATTGCTGAGTATGTCGTCGTGGTCGAGCACGGTGAAATAGTCACCTGTGGCAGCCTTCAGCCCCGAATTCACCGAAGCCGAGATATTGCCGTTCTCGGTGCGGTAGATGAGCTTTACCTTGTCGGTCTTGGCGGCCGCCTCTTCCATCATTTTGCGCACGTGCGGCGCGGGGGATTTGTCATCCACCAGGATCAGTTCCCAGTGGGGGTAAATCTGGTCATAGACCGATTGAAGGCACTGACGTAGGAAGCGCTCCGGCGTGTTGTAGATCGGCACAACGATGCTGAAGGTGATGCTTTGATCCATGATTTTCGCATTGTACTTGTCGTGCTCTTGAGCAGCTGCCTCCTGGGCCGCCACATCTGACGAAGATGAGATCAGTGGCAACGCGCGCGCGCGCAGAGCAAGATAGCGCTTTTGGCCAAGTAGTCGGAGTGCGAGCGGTTTCAGCTTTATCAGTATCTGGTTCATTGTGTGCTCCTATATAATGAGCGAGTGGTATCTGATTGCTCCGCGCGAAAATGCCAGCGCAGGAACAGAGGCGGCGATATGCAGTTTCGCATGGCGTGGATACTGAAGCCCATGCGTTTAGAAACTTGAACGATAGTCTGTAGCGGTTTGCAAGGGGACAATGGGCCGACCACGCCATTCTCATGCTGACCTGCCCAAAGTCAGGGTGGTCGAACTTTCTGAAGCTGCGCTCAGAAAAGGAAAAATGTTGGAAAGAGCATGCAGAACCTAGCCAAAGACAAAGTCGTTCGCATCCAGATCATCAATGTGCAAACCCCAAAGCGTAAGGGTATCGGGGCGGGCGGTAACCGTGACACTCCCCCGCACTGTGCCTAGGTGGTTTGCGAAGAGACCATCGGCGTCCGTGAACTGGCCGACAGCACTCAGGTGGATGGTATCTATGGCCTCGATGGCATTAAAATCGACGATTATGTCATTGCTGAACCCGTCCGAGAAAACGAACATATCCGCACCCGCCCCGCCCGCCAACGTATCGGCACCATCCATACCCGCCAAAAGTTCCGACGCTGCGCTGCCTGCTTGCATATCTTCTGCCGCACTGCCGACTTGGGCTGTGGTGATTGTCTCATAGCCTTCCCGCAGATCGGTGGCGAGGCCAGATAGGTACTCGCAGCAAAGATAAAAGTGCGTCCCTCGGCAGCGCCGCTTATCAGATAGTGGCTGAGCCCGGCTGCAATGTCTGCTCCCAGGATGATCATGAGATCACCGTGTGAAGCGATATGCCCTAGGGCGTTGAACTGGGTGATGGCATGAACATCCACGCTCTGGTCGGGGAAGACAAAGTTTTCCATCCCATAGGCAGCATCCACCCGGTCGCGGACCACCGTCTCGTCGCCCATGCGCAGTATTTCGTAGTGTTGATACTGGGCTGTGTCCACGCCGATGCCCCCCCCTCGAGACGATCATCGTCCATGCCCCGCTCATGACACGTCAAACCCGTCAGTGCCTTTCACGTTGTCCACCCCGCCGGTGTCTGGCGTCTCCACGAAGATCAGCAGGTGGTTGGCCCAGGAAAAATTCTGGCCGAAAAGGTCCTCCAACTCCAGGGTCTGACCGCTATGAGAGAATATCTCGACGCTCCAGACCCCGTAGTCGAGGACGATCCCGCCCGCCACCTCGGTCACCTTTAGCTGGGAAAGGTGTAGAGCGCAGGCAGGACGGACAGATCCAGGCTGTCCTCTTGGGTGTTGTAATCCAGTATCTACAGGGTGTTATCGTGATAGCCTGCCATAAAAGTGTCCGCCCGGCCCCGCCGGTAAGCGCCGTGGTTCCCGCACCGGTCTGTAAAAGATCGCCGTCCGCCGTGCCCACCAAAGCACCGTTTCCGGTGATTATTGCGCCCAGATTCTCAAGGGGCACCGTAAACTGGCTGACACCGCTGGCGGTGGCTGAGGTGACAAAAAACTGGATTTCATCGCCCACGGCAATAGCGCTGATGGCCTCGACGTTCTCAAGCCCTGTACCCAATTGGTGCACGATCGCGTCGAGATGCACCAGTCGATCATCCGGCGTGAGGATAAACAGACTCATCCAGTCATCGGACCCACCAGCGATCAGAAAAGACCAGCCATCCGCCGATAGGCTGGCTAGGGCCTGCACATCGTCAAAGCGTGTCCCAAGGGTGTCCAGCAGATGGTCGGTCGCCACGAGCGCCCCGGTCTGGTCCCGACGCATCACCGACAGCAATCCGCTTCCTGCTGCCCGCACGTCGAACGATGTCGCGCCATGCGCCTCGATCACTTCAAGCGCCGTGGGTATGGAGTTCCCCAACCCATTGGCCGCCCCCAGCTGGGCGGTTTCCGTCGCCTAGCCATTTGAATTGAGCGAGAAGGCTGTAACGCCGTTATCGCCGTTGCTGCTGACGAGCAACGACTGGCCGGCGATGTCGGCACGCGCAATGAGGATGGTGCCCTGCCCGACGCGTTCGGCGTCCTGCCCGGCATAGCCACCGTTCTGGTCCATAGTGTAGGCGGTAATACGGCCCAGGCCGCTGTCGGTGAAAAAGACCACAGAGTTGCTTGGCAGTGAAGTGAGCAATACATCGCTGATGCTGTCTACCGGACCATTGAGAGATGCTTCCTCCAGAGTGTCCAAAATGTCGCCAGTACCAGTGACGTCATACGACAGAAGCGCCGCGCCGGAACCGCCGCCAAAGACGGCCTGCATCTGCCCACTCCCAAAACTTGAGGAAGCGGTTGACAGACAAAACGTGCCAGCAGCTGCCGGTATTCGGGCAAGAATGCTTCTTAGGAAGGATTTTTCAGGCAATTTGCCTAAAGCGGCCCGCACCTCTTTTCCAAGCGGTGCGGGCCAAACAATAGTGGTTGGACAACAAGGGCCGAGTCGAGCTCTAGAAGATGAAGTCGCTCGCGTCCAAGTCGCCCTGATTTACGCCCCAAAGCGCGATCGTGTCGGCCTCGTCGATGATGGTGACGTGGCCGCCCACGACGGCGAGATGCCCGTTGTTAGCCAGATCGTTGAAGTCGGTAATGCCGACAACATTGGTCAGATCGATCTTCTCGCCCGGATCCAGGGCGTCGAATCCGATGATCACATCTTTGGCAAAGCCTGGTCCGAAGATGAACGTATCAGAGCCGTTGCCGCCCACCAGCACGTCATCGCCGCCGCCGCCCACCAACGTGTCGTTGCCATTCAGCCCCACCAGCAGATCGCCCGCCGCGGTGCCGTTGATCACGTCATCGCCGCCGCCGCCCAACTGGGCCGCAGTGATCACGTCGAGCCCCGCGCGCTGGTTCAACGCCCGGCCTTCGGTCGCCCCGCTATTGATGTAGTGCAGCGTGGCGACGTTCCCGTCGACACCAAAGGCGCTGATCAGGTCACCGTAGGAGGCCAGATAGTTCAGCCCGCTGAAGGTCACACTGCGACCCTCGGCAGCACCGGAGGTGATGTAGTGAAGCGTCGCACCCTCGGCGTCAGAGCCAAAGACCCCGCGCAGGTCAGCGTGGGAAGCGATGTATACCAACCCGTTAAAGGTGGTCCCCCGCCCCTCGCCCGCGCCATAGTCGATGTAGTGGCGCGCCCCAGCCTCGGTGTCGGCACCGAAAACGGCGCGCAGGTCGGCATGCGAGGCCAGATAGTTGAGCGCGCTGAAGGTGATCGCACGTCCCTCGGCTGCACCGCTCTGGATGAAGTGGGTGGCACCCGCCTCGGCATTGGACCCAAAGACCCCACGCAGGTCAGCGTAAGAGGCGATATACTGCAACCCCGAGAAGCTGACCCCCCGGCCCTCGGCCGCGCCATAGGTGATGTAGTGGCCCGAGGCGGCCTCAGTTTCCAGCCCGAAGACGCCGATCAGATCGAGATGCGAAGCCAGATAGTCCAGCGCCCGGAAAGTCACGGTGCGGCCTTCGGTCACGCCGCTGACCAGATAGTGGGCCAGTCCCGCGATAATGTTGGCGCCCAGGGCCGCGCTGAGGTCGGCGTAAGAGGCAATGTAGCGCAAAGTCTCGAACTGGGTGAAGGCGGATACTGAGGCGGTTGCACCACCCGAGAAGCTGACGTTTTCCACATCCACCAGCACATCGGCTCCGCTGGCTCCGGTGGTGTCGTAGATCACCGTGAAGACGCCAGACGTCGCCGCGCGGATGTTTGCAACTGCCGTGTCGTAGGCAGCCCAATCGGTGCCAGCGCCCCCGTTGATCGCGTCGTTGCCAGCCCCGCCGTTGATCGTGTCGTTGCCAGCCCCGCCGTTGATGATATTGTTGGCCTCGTTGCCCACCACCGTGTCATTGCCCGCGCCAAGATTGGCGTTCTCGACAATCGTGTCGACGGCGATGCCCATGATGTCCACATCGGCCCCGATGGTGGAGAACGTGCCGTCGTTGAGATTGATCTTGGCCCCCTGCGCGGCGCTCAGATAGGCAAGATCCAGCGTGTCGGTGCCGCCTTGATCGTAGATGGTAAAGGCCATCGTGTAGGTGCCATTGGCCATGGCCGCAAAGACCGTGTCCATGTAGTTGCCAAGGTTGGAACTGGCCCCGCCCCAGATAGTGTTGCCCGCGGTAGCCGTACTGTTGCCCGGCGCACCGTAGAAATCCTGCACCGCAATGATGTCAACGATCTGCGCCCCGGTCAGCAGGTTGTAGCTGGCGGAGGTGTTGGGGTTATCGGTCTGGTTAAAGTAGGACATTACCGACACTTGCCAGCTGTCGTTGGCAAAGAAGTTGTCGGTGCCCCAGGTAGCAGTGCCGTCGTAGGGGCCCAAGTGGTTGAGGCCAAGGATGTGGCCCAATTCGTGAACGTAGGTCTGGAAGGAATAGCTGTTCAGCGCGGTGCCGTACTGATCCAGCCAGCTTTGGGAGACCATCATCTGCACCCCATCCTGAGTGCCTTGGGCACCCAGGAAGGCCCAGGCCTGCAGGCCGTTGGGATTGTTTATCGTGGCAGAGGCGTTCTGGTCGTCGATGTTGACCAAGGCGCCGGAGGTGACCACCTGGAAATCGATGTTCGTCACCATCTCCCAGGCCTCCATGGCCCAAAGCGCCAGCAGCTGGCCATCCGCACTCAGGTTAGAGATGTTGACTGTCACTAAGTTAGAGCCCGTCAGGTTCAGAGTGAACTCGGTGGTCGTGCCCTGCTTGTCTTTGAGATAGGACGCGAGCTGGTCATATGTGCCAGTGCTGCCAGAGACCGCCGGTGTCACGTTCTCTGCGATCTTGAGTTGGTAGCTACCGGTCGGGGTAGAGTAATAGCTGTCCACTAAGACATAATAGGTGCCGCTGGTGGCCGCAGTGAAGTTAAGCCTGGCGTCAAAGCCTGAGCCGCTGCCATCATCGTATGCAATGTATGTGCCGGTGCTGTCGAAAATATGTAGATCAGTATCGGACAAGGTACCACCACCCGAAGAGGCGGAGCCGAGGGCGTCGAATCGGTAGCTCTTGCCAGCCTCCAGAGTGACAGCAAAGAAATCCTGTTCGCCACCGGTAGCGATTGTGCCGCTGTAAGTACTCCCGACGCTGGCGGCGAGGGCGCTGACGATTTCTACACCCGTCAGACTATTGTTCTCAAGTTGCTGCAGCGGGTCGGTGCCGACAGGGTGGCGAGCAGGATCAAAGGTATTCGTGAGAGCGCAGATAACACACATGCAATATTCCTGTTCTTAAAAAGAGAAACTTACGCGTCTTTCAGAGCTTTTTCTAGGTTTTTGCCGCCTTTGGCGACGATAATACGTGCAAACTGGGTATCCGTGTGACCGCCCACCCGCAATACTTCGCGCTTGCCGCCGGGCCAGGACAGACACGCCGTGCCGTCCTGGGCCATCTCAAAGCTCAGGCGCAGGGCGCGGGGCGGTTCAGGGTCGGGGTTGATACGGTAGATGTGGGACGAGACCAGTTCCGACATGGCCTGCACAAGTGCACGGCAGAGAGTCGGTTCAGCGTCGCAAGCCAGCGTGACGACAGCCCTGGGCCGTTGGTCAGCCCCCGCACCGGATCCGCCACTCATGACAAGCCCTGTCGACAGGGCAGCGGCACAGAGCCCGCGCACCCACTGGCCTCTTTCCTTTGGCCGCATGTAGGCCAGCGCCTGCATATAGCTGCACACCATGGATATGACGGTCCCTTTTGATTCACTTTTAATACAATAATCTTAATGCCGGAAATCTTTAAGCAAAATTCTAACCGATTTGCGGATCAACATGCCAGCGATTCCTCTTCCGGCACCTGCGCCCGGCAAGAAAATGCAAAGCGTGTCAACCCTTGGGTTTCAGCCCGCTGACGCGCCCAATCCCGGAACGTCCCAATTGCGGACGTCCTTGATGCAGCATTTGAAGCACTATAGCACTTTCGGAGAAACATGAATAATTTAACCCTGCCTGAAATCAAAGATTTCAACGGGTTAAATGATATGCGATATCTCAGGTATTCCCAGATGTGCTTTATCGCGCAGGCCACATCACGCGGTAAATGCTATCCTCAGTCCAGAAAACAGTCGAAAACCAACTTGTTCGCCGCCTCAGCAAACCGCGCTGGCGAAAAGCGCGCAGACCAGAACCTGCGGATCTGGGTGCGCGCAATCTCCGGTTCAGTCAGATAATCCCGCAGCAGCCGATCTATCGCGGCCGCCTGATCCGCGGGCGCGCCGGTCAGAAGACACCCAAACGGGTTGTCGGCAATAAGTTCCCGGGCGCCTTGAAACGGCGCGATCATCAGGGGAAGACCCGCCTCCATCGCCTCCAGCGCGCCGATGGGTTGGCCCTCATAGCGGGAGGTGAGCAAATATCCGTCCGCTGTTGTCAAAAGCGATGCGATATCCTTGACCGGGCCAAGCAATTTCACGCGGTCAGCCCCATGGCCCGCCAGCTGTCGGGCCTTGGCGGCAAAATTTGGGCTCTGGGTGCCGGCACCGCACAGGCTCAGGGTGATGTCCCTCGGCAGATGGCGCATCAACCGCAACGCAGCAGCATAGTTTTTCTGCCACCCCGTCCGACCGGTCATCACCAGATGGCGGCCCTGTCCGGCGCCGGACCGGGCAGGCACGGCCCCCAGATGAGACGCATTGCTCAGCACATGGCAGTCATGCCCCGCACTGGGGGCACCAATGGCCGCTTTCAGGCGGTCGCGCTGTTCGTCGGTCAGGAACACCAGGTTCAACCTTGGCACATCGCAAAGCAGCCGTCGTTCAACAAGCCGCGACACCGCGCCGGTTCCCCATCTGTGGCCCGGCCCAAACGGCAGGCCGTGATATGTCAATGCGCGCGCGCCAGTTGGTCGCCAGCCTCCGGAGCGCTCAAGGGCCCGCAGGTACAGCACCGGCATGCGTGCATGGGCCCAAACCAGATCGGCTGGGTGGGCCGCGAGCCAGGCCCCCAGAGCGGCTTTGCCTGCTGCTGCACTGCGCGGCCCCATGCGGCTTGCCAGCCCCGGCAGCGTAACATGGGTGGCCCCCAGTGTCCGCAGGCTGTCGTAGCCTCCACGGTTGGCTTCGCTTAAAACAGTGATCCTGGATTTAGGTATGAGCGCACGCGTCAGATCGGTGATGTGACGTGGCACACCCGACCGGCCGCCGTCGCCGCCCAACAGTACGATGTGAGGCTCAGATTCGACCAAGGGCTGCAGCTCCGAAAAACCCTGCCGTTTTCAAGGGCCTCTGGCGATAGACACCCAAGCGAGCGAGCTGCCAAAGCCGGGCTGTTCCGGATTGCGCGCGCGCCGTTTCAAAAGCGTCGAACAAGGTGCGATTTTCGGGGGTAAGCAGGGCCCGGCTTTGCTCCAGTGCGTCAGCATTCAGGCTCAAACGCTGGGCAAACGCCCCCCGCAAGACACCCGATTTGCGCCGCAGCTGGGCGACGATCCCGCGGCCTGCCCCGATCGCGTTGCCGCCGTGCTGGCGATACAGCAACACCGGCGGGCCGTCGTCGTGATATACAATGCCGCCCGTACCGGTGATCAGTTGATAAAGCCACCAGTCATGGGCAAAAACCTGCGTAGTGTGCTGCGCTGCCTGACGTGCAAGATCCACTGCCGGGGGATTAAGTACGATCGTGTTTCCCACAGCCACGTTTTCGATCAATGCATTCGCAAAGCCCAAGGGCCGGGCGAGAGCACGCGCGGGTGCGCCCAAGGGCACTGCCCCATCCCAAGGCTGAACCCGCGCACAGTAAAGTGCGGGACGCCCCGCGGGAAGGGTCGCCAGGGCAGCATGAGCACGCGCCAGCTTGTCCGGATGCCAGACATCGTCCTGGTCGGCCAACGCAACATATCCCGAAGGGGCGGCGCGCAACAGGCTCAGGTAGTTGGCTGAAAAGCCGACCCCGGGGCCTCGAACCAGGCTCATACGTCCGGAATGTTCCCGGCTGAACCGCTTAAGCAGGTGACGGCTGTCATCGACGGGGCTGTCGTCGCTGGCAATCAGGTGCCAGGCGGAATGGGTTTGGCCGAGCATGCTTGCCAGTTGTTCGGGCAAGAAATCTCCGCCTTTATAAACCCCCATGAGAATCGTGATCGTGTCCATTACGCCCTGCTGTCGGGATTCTTTCCACTCCAGTCTATGCGTTCTACATAGCCGAAGGCAATCGCCCAGAGGATGTGAGGTGGACCTCGGTTGTTCCATCAGGTAACCTGCATGCAGATCGCTGCGGTAACTGGCTGCGCTTCAATGTCACCACCAGAGGGCCCCTCCTTGACATCTCTTGCTCCCGCTGACCAGATCTCTGATCCCGCTGCGCCGTTATTGGAAACTAATTCCTGGCGTGGGCGTTTTAACCGCACGCGGCGGCTCACGCCGTTTTACGTGCTTTCGCGTCTCACTTTCGTTTTTGGTCTGCTGCTGCCCGCGATTGTCGGGGGTTACTACTACTACGCGCTGGCCAGCGACCAATACGAAACCGAAACCCGGCTGGTGGTGCGTACTATCGGCCTTCAGACCAGCGCGGATGATGGCCCCGGACGCGTGACCACCTTGGGAGGTGCTGCGGTCGTACAAGATGCTCACATTTTGGTTAATTACTTAAAATCATTAGATATTACAAGGGATTTGGAATCGGAAATCGATCTACGTGCGCTATTCAGCGGCGACCAGATCGACAGGCTTTCTCGGCTTGACCCTCAAGCAAGCATGGAGACGCTGCACAGCTACTGGCAGGATCATACGGTCGCCTATGTGGACGGGCCGTCGGGTATCATCCAATTTTCGGTGCGTGCATTCACGCCCCAGGATGCCGTGCAGATTTCCCAAGCCGCCATTGAGCTGGCCGCGACTCTGATCGAGAATCTGGCCGAACAGGCCAAGCGCGATCTGCTGGCCCGCGCCGAACGCGAGCTTGACAGCTCCCTCGAGGCCTATGTCGCCAGCCTCGATGCCCTGCGCAATCTGCAAAACGATGCCGGCATTCTGGATCCGCAGGCCGAGGCCGGGGTGTCCACCGTGCTGATCTCGAATCTTATTCTGGAGCAGCTGAAGGCCGAGGCGGCGCTCAACGCTCTGCAGGCCAGCAACGTGGTCACGTCGCCGCAGATCACGCTGTTGCAAAACCAGATCGAAACCCTGAATGAACAAATCGCCGCGCAGCGTCGGCAGGTGGCTGGTCTGGAGGAGAAATCCGGCGCGCTGACGGCCTTCTTTGCCAAGATTAACGCCCTCGAAACGGAACGATTTCTGGCTGAGAGTCTTTTTCGGTCGGCCAGTAGGAATTTTGACGTGGCGAAATCCTCGGCCCAGCGGCAGTCCACTTTTGTGTCTGTGTTTGCGCCTCCGATCCTGCCATCGAAGCCCAGCCATCCCAGACGCCTGGCCAGCTGGGCTCTTTTGGTCGGCTGCTGCGTGGCGGCATGGGCGACATTCCTGTTGATCTGGGCCGCGATCAACGATCACCGCAGGTAAGCCAATGATCATCATGGACCAAGTCGACAAGTACTATAAAGTCGAAGGCCAGCGACGGCATATTCTCAAGCGCCAGAGCGTACACTTCGAGGGTGGCTTTTCGTATGGCCTTCTGGGGGTGAACGGGGCCGGAAAATCCACCACCGTGCGCTTGCTCGCCGGTCTGGAGCTGCCCAACGCAGGTCGTATCCGCCGCAATGTGCGGGTGTCCTGGCCACTGGGTTTTGCCAACGGTTTTAACATGCAGATGAGCGGCCGCGAGAACCTCAAGTTCGTTGCGCGCGCCTATGGCGAAAACGTGCAACGCGTTCTGGATTTCGTGGCTGACTTTTCCGAGCTGGGTGCCTATCTGGATCAGCCCGTCCGGATCTATTCCACCGGCATGACCGCGCGGCTGGCCTTTGGCCTTTCCATGGCCATCGAATTTGAGTGCTATTTGATCGACGAGGTCGTATCGGTGGGCGACGCTAGATTTCAGCAGCGGTGCGCCGCAGTCTTCGATGCGCGCCGCGCGCGGTCCAACCTGATCATGGTTTCCCATGACATGGGCATGATCAGCCGGTTTTGTGACCGTGCTCTGGTGCTGGTGGATGGAGAACTGAGGCGCTACGGTAATGTAGATGAAGCGATCGGCGCCTACATGCGCCTGAACAAATAGAGGCGACCCAATTGAGCGATGAAAACGGCCAGAATGCTCTGACGCAGTCCCAGACCGGTCCGCCGGTGCAATCGGAAACGGACACGGGGCAGGTATCAGAGCACCTGCGTCAGGCCGCGCGCACCCTGGCCATGCAAAGCGGATCGCGCCGGGGCATCTACCGGGTGCTGGGTCTGCGGCCAAGGCGACGGGATCTGGCGTTTCGTCTTGCTTTTGTCATGACGTTCCTTCTGTGCTTTGCTTTTCCGCTGTTGGCAGGGACGTTTTACTATCTGGGCTATGTGACTCCTCAGTACGAAGCGGAAACCCGCTTTGTATTGCGCTCTGCGCTGCCGGCACTGCCCAATTCCCAAACGCCCAGAGACGCCAATATCGCCTCGCTCAAAATCGTCCAGGACACTCTGGTAGTGGCTAATTTCCTGGAGAGCCCTTCGCTGGTCCAACAACTGGATGCTCAGGTGGATCTGGACAGTGTCTACAGCAGATCCGAGATTGATGCGTTGTCGCGGCTCTCGCCGGGCCAGAGCCTGGAAGACAAGACCCGTTATTTCGAGGATTTCATCGACGTACATGTCAGTAAAGTGAGTGGCATCATCACGCTCAAGGCCCGTGCCTTCACGCCCCAGGACGCCCAGAGCATGATACAGCAGATATTTGCCATAGCGGAAGATCGGGTAAACCGGCTCAACAGTGAGATCTGGACCTCTGTGCTTGAGGTTGCCGAACGCAACTTCGAGACGGCCTCGGAGCAACTGCGTGCGGTGCGCACGCGCTATGGCGAGCTGCAGAATGCCAGCGGCGTTTTCAGCGTTGAATTGGAAGCCAAGGCGCTAACGGAGGTTCTCTATGTGCTGCGCAAGGAGCTCATCGATCTGAAAAACCGCCGCGCATCCTTGTTGCTGGAAGTGTCGGAGACCCATATCAGTGTAGTCCATCTCAACCGCTCCATCTCCGTGAGACAAGACCAGGTGGAGAACCTAAAGGCCGAGCTGGCAAGTGCACAGAGCGCGTTTGGCACGCTGTCGGACAGTCAACAACTCTTTGACGAACTGGAAGTGAAAATCGACGTCGCTCAGGAGCGCTTCAAGCTGACCGCTGGCGAGTTGGAGCAGGCAAAGCTCATGAACACAGTGCAGATGCTCTATCTCGAGCGTTTCATGCTTCCAGCACTCCCCCAAGACAGTGTCTATCCCGTGGTTACCTGGGAATTGGCCAAGCTCATCGTGCTGTGTCTCGCCGTCTGGGGCCTTATGGCCCTGGGTCTAGGGTTGCTGCAAAAACGTCTGGATTAACGCCATGGCCCTGAATTTCTCACCCAACCGTATAAGCATGCGACACGCACTGGCCGAACAGCGCAACATCATGGGTGCCGTTATGCTGCGGGATCTGCGCACGCGGTTTTTCAATCATGGATTGGGCTTCTTGCTCGTGCCCCTGTTTCCGTTTGCCCACCTGCTTGCGCTGATTTTGCTCAACAACGTCACCGGTGCCAGCTTTGCCTACGGCGACGATATCAATGTGTTTCTTGTCACGGGGCTAATCCCCACGCTCAGCTTCATGTACGTGTCGCGTTATATGTCCATGTCTCTTTTGATGAACAAGCCCATGCTGGCCTATCCGATCATAGGCATGCTTGAGGTGGTTTTTGGCCGCGCAGTGCTAGAGGTGCTGAGTGCGATCTGGATGGCGACGGCGGTGGGGGCGGTCTTTTTGGCCGTAGGCTCCAACCCGCTACCGGTCTATCCAGTGGAAGCTTTTGCCGCTTTCTGCGTCACGCTGCTGCTGGCCGTTAGCGTGGGCCTGGTGGTGAGCATCATCACGATGATGAGTGACGCTTTCGCCACCGTCTGGGCGCTGTTTCTAATTATCTTTTACGTCGCATCGGGATCGTTCTTCGTGGTTTCTTTCCTGCCCGAACTTGCCCTGGATATCCTGTCATGGAACCCGGTGCTGCACTGCACGGAATGGATGCGCACGGCTTACTATCCGGGCTATCCGGATCAGGTTCTCGACAAGGGTTATGTCGTATCCGTTGCCATTGGCATGCTCGTGCTCGGCTTGCTCATGGAGCGCGTGCTGCGCCACCGGCTGCTGGTGGGGTAAAAGGGCAACGCGCTGTGACGTTGCCTGTTTCAAGCGATCACCGAGCGTTGGCAGGCAATGCACTAAATTTTTGTTGATAGAATTTTTGGCCAATCGACCCTTACATTAGGACATCTGACCATGACCAATACAACTGGACCTATCACTTTTTTGTGCCGCTCCCATAGCTCGTTTCAGCCGTGTTCCGTTCGAAGGCGACAGGACTTTTCCAGCCCAGTGTTGAGTGCCGACGGCGCGGATTGTAGAAGCCGTTGATGTATTCGAAGAAGGTCTCGACAGCCGCATTATCAGAGCAATCGCTTTTTCCGCTCATCGACACCTTGAAGCCGTGCTGGCGCAGAAATTTCTGATAATCGTGAGAACAGTATTGGTTGCAACGATCCGTGTGATGGATGCAACCTCTTGGAGGCACACGGAAGGATATGGCCATTTTCAAAGCCCGGATTGCCAAACCGCGTTTCATGCGATTGCTCACCACCCAGCCGATCACCTGTCGAGAATGCAGATCCAGGATCACAGAGAGATACAACCAACCTTCACGGGTCCATACATAACTCATATCACCGGCCCATTTCTGGTTTGGTTTCTCCGCGGCGAACTCCCGATCCAATTGGTTTGGCGCAATGTTGAATTCGTGGTCACTGTCGGTCGTCACCTTGTGTTTACGGGGTCTGACAACGGATATACCGTTCTGGCGCATCAATCTGCCAACGCGGCGGAGTCCGACATCCAGGGTAAGCGTTTCTTTGGTCCCACCTATTTGGCGTAGTTCCACGGTAGCAGTTGTTCAATGTCCTTCTGCCTATGCCCATTGACGATGGCTGTGAGAATACCGGTCTGGTAGCTGTGCGGCTCGACCTGGTTCAGTTTACAGGTCTCGATCAGCGACGCGAGCATGGCTCAGTTCTGGGCACCGGCGTCATGGCCAGCGAAGAGCGCGTTCTTTCTTTGCAAAGCGATGGGTCGGATGGTGCGTTCGACGGTATTGCTGTCCATCTCGATGCGGCTGTCGGTCAGGAACAGGGTTAGCCCGCCCCAGTATTTGACGATGTATTTGAGTGCTTGGCCTCTTGGGGATTTGGCTGACACCTGCGTTCGGGCGTTATCCAGCCAGATTTTGAAGGCCGCGACCTTTGGCGTAGACTTCTGCTGTCGCACCGAGAGACGTTCGTCAATAAATTGACCTCGGATTTGCCCTTCGATCCGGTAGTGGGCAGCGATCTGCTTGAGGCCCTCTTCGGCGATAGGAGCGACATTGTGATGGGTCAACTCATAAAGCTTGCGGCGCGCGTGCGCCCAGCAATACGCCAGTTGGATGGGATCATTATCGCGTGGATCAAGCACGCGGTTGTATCCGGCATAGCCGTCAACTTGCAGGACGCCCTCAAAGCCCTGCAATATCTTAACGGCGTGTTCGCCGGATCGCCCCGGTGCATAGGTAAAGGCCACACCGGGTGGTTCGGGTCCATTCCAGCCACGATCATCGCGGGCGAGTGCCCAGAAGTACCCCTTCTTGGTTTTGCCACGCCCTGGATCGAGTACCGGTGCAGGTGTCTCATCCATAAAAAGCTTCGACGACCGTTTGAGGTGCGCCAGCAGAGCGTCATGCACGGGCCTTAGCTCATGTGCGGCTTTTCCGATCCAGAAAGCCAGTGTTGAGCGGTCGATATCAACGCCTTGTCGGGCATAGATTTGCGATACAGCGGCAAGTGATCAGCATATTTTGACACAATCACACTGGCAACGGTGGCCTCGGTTGGCATGCCGCCTTCGATCAGGCATGGTTTGGCGGGCGTTTGCACAATGCCTGCCTCGCACGACCGACATGCATACTTGGGGCGGCGTGTGACGATGACCCGGAACTGGGCGGGCACAATGTCGAGGCGCTCGCTGACATCTTCGCCGATGATGTGACGTTCAGCGCCGCAGCCACAGGCGACGTCTGGCGCAATCACTTCCTCGACGCGCGGCAGGTGCTTTGGTAAAATGCCGCGTCCGGCACATGACTTTGACACAGCTATTGCCTTCGGCGGATCAATCGCCTCATCCTCGGCATGGACGACAGCCATGGCCGTCTCAATGTCTTCCAGCGCAAGATGATATTGGTCCGGATGACCCTTCTCGGACTTCGCCCCATAGAGCGCCCGCTTGAAGTCTGCTAACAACTTCTCATGCCTGATGATGCGGTCTTCCTTGCGTACGATGACGCCGTCTTGTGCCATCATCTTCGCCTGCGAGGTCATGATAGTGGCCTTGAGCGCATTGATATCGTCAGGAAGGTCAGCAGGGAATGACATGATGTTTGTTACCAAAATCTCGCCTCAACCGCCTGCGTAAAACGCTGCCCGAGTCATTCTGCCACAGCCGGTGGACGGGTCTCCAGAGCTGTGACCCGACGCCAGTCGAGGCCAGAAAACAGCTCTTCAAACTGCACCGGATCCAGCCGCAATACGCCGTCGCGAATGGCGGGCCATTTGAAGGCGTTCTGTTCAAGCCTCTTGTAGGCCATGACCAACCCTGTGCCGTCCCACCAGATCATCTTGAGCCGGTCAGCCAGCTTTGCACGAAACACGTAAACCGCACCATCAAAGGGCTTCTTTTGGAGGTGGCTCTGCACCAAGGCGGCCAGTCCGTCGTGCCCCTTGCGGAAGTCGACAGGTCTGGTTGCCACAAATATCCGCACACCGTGCGACGGATGGATCACAGCGCAGCCGCAATCTCGGCGATGCGGCTTGCAGATGTACCTACATCCAACCGGATCGTCACAGCTCCTTTGATCACATCCAAGGTTTGCAAGTAAGTTGGCGGCGCTTCAACCGGCGCAGGCATCTCGGTCACTTCGACGGGCACAAACGCGGCGCCCAAAAGATCAGGCAAAACCAGCTTGCCCTCGCGGGCCTGACGCCGCCACTCCGATAAATGATTAAGCCGCATACCCACACGCCGCGCAACTTCGTTCACGGTGACGCCTGGGACCAAAGTCTCGGCAACCAAATGGCCCTTCACTTCGTCAGGCCAACGCCGATTGCCATCAGCTCCAATCAAAATCTCATGACCCGCTACGGACTCCATCCGTAGCTCCCGATGTACTCCCACGACGATCTCCTCTGCAAATCTACGATGCCAAGGGACTCACAGAAACGTGCGACTCGCAAAAGGTGGGGCCTAAGCTGCGGTTACCATCCAGGCCGATCTCTTTCAGCTCTTTTGTCATCCGGAGTCTCCCATAGCTTCCCTGGCTGAGAGGGGACTGTTTTTTGATGTGGGCCAAAGTGACAAGGTCAGACCGCTGCCTGCGGCTGGCGGGGCGGTTAGGGAAAGCCCGCAAGCATCGGGGACTAACATCCATGACGTCACACAGCCGGTAGGTAGGAAAGCTGTCTCAGTGTTCCTCGATGAACCTAAACCTCATGACTTTTAGCTTGCGAAGAACTACGTTGCCTTTTTAGGATCTCCCTCTCCTCCTTGAGAATGCGGTTCTCACGTCGAAGCCGATCATTCTCCCAGGCTAAGCTCAAATCCTCTTTCGACACAACGCCTGTGTCTCTATGTGCAGTGATCCACTTGTTCAGCGTCGACATGCCAACACCAAAGCCCTCAGCAACCTGTTTGCGCGTCAGCCCACTGGTCAGCGCTATTCGCACCGCATCCCGTCGAAATTCACCTGCCCGTTTCAGTCCCATAGTCAGTCTCCTTTGCTGCGATAAATGCTATCAAAGGGGCGGCATCAAACCGGGACAGGACCAGACGAGCGCGCATGGCTCATTGCACCACTTTCTGCGCGCGGTATCGGTGTCTTTTCTTTGGGTCTCAAACGGGCTAAGCGGGTGTTGATTTTCAAAAGAACTGATAGACTGGAGATAACTGCCCATGCTAGACATCAAACACACGAAATTGTCTGGTGTGCTGCTTTTGACACCGCGTCGCTTCGGTGATGCGCGCGGGTTCTTTTCCGAAACCTGGAACCGGGCGCGGATGGCAGAACACGGCATCACGATCGACTTTGTTCAAGACAACCATTCAGTGTCCGCGCAAATCGGCACATTGCGGGGCCTGCACTTTCAATCGCCCCCCCATGCGCAGGACAAGCTGGTGCGTTGCGGTCGCGGAGCGCTTTTTGATGTAGCCGTGGATGCGCGCGCGGGTTCGCCAACTTACGGCCAGTGGGTCGGCTATGAACTAAGCGCGGAAAACGGTCGCCAGCTGCTGGTGCCGCAAGGGTTCCTGCACGGATTTGTCACGCGGGAGCCTGATACGGAAATCTGCTACAAATGCTCGGATTATTATGCGCCCGAATGTGATGGCGCGGTGCGCTTTGACTGTCCGCAAATCGGGATAGATTGGGGCTTGAGAGACACGGCCACCGTGTTGAGCGACAAGGATGCCGCCGCAGGTACCTTGGCCGATTTCAACAGCCCCTTTGTCTGGGCGGAATAAGATATGAAACTCCTTGTTACGGGCGGTGCCGGATTTATCGGATCTGCAGTTGTGCGGCAGGCCGTAGGGGCGGGCCATCAGGTGATCAATCTGGATGCACTGACCTATGCGGCTTGCCTCGAGAATGTCGAAAGCGTCTCTGATGCAGCGGAATATACCTTTGTGAAGGCCGACATTCGTGACCGCACCGCGCTGGATGCTGTCTTCGATATCAACCAACCCGATGCGGTCATGCACCTGGCCGCCGAAAGCCACGTGGACCGCTCCATCGACGGCCCCGGCGATTTCATCGAGACCAATATCACGGGCACCTTCAACATGCTGGAGGCGGCGCGCAAGTACTGGCTGACAGCAGGCAAGCCCGACACATTCCGGTTTCACCACATCTCGACGGATGAGGTGTTTGGATCGCTGCCCAATGATCCTAGCGTGATGTTCACCGAAAAGACCTCCTACGATCCCCGCTCGCCCTATTCGGCGTCCAAAGCGGCCAGTGACCATCTGGTGCGCGCATGGCACGAGACCTACGGCTTGCCTGTGGTAATGACCAATTGCTCCAATAACTACGGTCCGTTTCATTTCCCCGAAAAGCTGGTGCCGGTGGCGATCCTGAACGCGCTGGCGGGCAAGCCGCTCCCGATCTACGGCAAGGGCGACAACATCCGCGACTGGCTCTATGTGGAGGATCACGCCGATGCGCTGCTGTGCGTTTTGCAAAAGGGCGCGGTGGGGCGCAGTTACAACATCGGCGGCGAAAACGAACTGACCAATCTGGAGTTGGTCCAAAAGCTTTGCGCGATCCTCGATGATCTGCGTCCTCGTCGCAAGGGACCTTATGCGGATCTGATCACGTTTGTCAGTGACCGCCCAGGCCATGATGCCCGCTATGCGATTGACCCCATGCGGGTGCGGAATGAACTTGAATGGCGACCTTCGGTCACGGTGGATGAGGGGCTGCGCAAAACCGTGGAGTGGTATCTGGCAAACGAGGCCTGGTGGAAGCCATTGCAGACGCGACAGGGCGTGGGGACACGGCTTGGCGGGGATACGGACAAAACGGCCAAGGGGGATGCAACATGAAAGTCCTAGTTTACGGAGAAATTGGTCAGGTGGGACAGGAGTTGGCGCGCCGGGCCGGTGACATCAACCTCGAGATCCGCGGCCTGGGGGAGCCTGATTTCACTGCCCCTGACAGCTGTATACGTTTCGCCCGCGAAACGTATACGGATGCGGTCATCAATGCAGTGGACAAGGCCGAAGAGGATGAGGCGCTTACCCTGATGGTCAACGGCACCACACCGGGGCCATCGCACGAGCCTGTGCGGCACGGGACCTGCCTTTGATCCAGATATCGACCGATTATGTATTCGACGGGACCGGAGACACACCCTTTGTCACGGACCATCCAACTGCCCCGATGGGGGCGTACAGCCGCACCAAACTGGTGGGGGGAGCAAGAGGTGCGCTCAGCAGGCGGTCAGCATGCAATGTTCCGCACCTCTTGGGTGGTTTCGGCCCAAGGCAACAACTTTGTGAAGACCATGCTGAGGTTGGGGGGAGAGCGCGACGCCCTGACAATCGTTGCCGATCAGATCGGCGGGCCGACCTGTGCCGCGGATATCGCGGATAACTGTCTGCAAGCCGCGCGGCAACTGGTAGCCGATCCATCCAAAATCGGGGTTTACCACCTGTCTAGCGGGCCAGATGTGAGTTGGTCCAATTTCGCACGCGAGGTCTTCCGGCAATCAGGCACGGAGTGCCAGGTGACCGACATCCCCTCCAGCAGTTATCCAACCCCTGCCAGACGACCACTGAATTCACGTATGCATAACTCGGTCATCGAAAATTGCACGCCCTGACTGGCGCGTGGGGCTGGGCCGCATACTGCAAGATTTGGGAGCCCTACAATGACTGAGCGCAAAGGTATCATTCTGGCAGGTGGCTTGGGGACGCGGCTCTATCCGATTACGATCGGTGTGTCCAAACAGCTTTTGCCGATCTATGACAAACCGATGATATATTACCCGCTGTCAGTTCTAATGTTGGCGGGCATACGCGACATCGCCATGATCACCACGCCAAAGGACGCGGATCAGTTTCAGCGCAACCTAGGGGATGGAAACCAATGGGGGATACACGTGATGTAAGGTGCGGTTACCCGTGGTACATCCCGTTTGTTGACTATAGCTTTTCCCTGAGGACTTCGTAAGGCGTCTTTCCGTCGTGTGCGCCGTGAGGTCGGTGGAAGTTGTAAAAGCTCTCCCA
>NZ_VAUA01000007.1:196891-296518 GCF_005771405.1 Parasedimentitalea maritima | reverse complement strand
CCAGCGTGTCCCTCCGTCTCTCCGAAGCGTCTCTAGCAGCGCCTCAGCGCCGCCGGTAAGGGGGGTTCTAGGGTTATCCAACCAAACCCGCAAGCGCTAAATCTACCTTTTTGAGTTTTTCTTATAACATGCTGAAAACAAATGAATTACTCAGAAAATAGTGCGCTTTCTAGGCTTTTGGTTTTGCTCAGGCCAACAAGGGTTAAGCAACAGTGACTACAAGTTCGAGCAAAACATCCAGATATAGTAGTCGAAACCACTCAGACCACTAAAGCACGATGATTCATCGCGAGTCGTTGAAACAGCTCCATGCCAATTCAACAATATGCATCTCGCCAAGCCGTCCAACTCGCTGCCCCCTCAGACTAAGGTAGAAGGCCAGCAGCTTTAGAACCAACCCACCAGAGCAAGATATCGACAATGACGTTCGGGCATTTACCTTTCCCACGCACGCCCTAAATCCTGATACAAAGGTAATCCAAACCATGACCCAAGCAATGGCGACACCACGCCCCCAGGAAACAACCGACAGCTTTGCATGTCCCGAGCACCTAAACCTCAAAGAATGCGCCCGAATTTCTTGCCCGGCCCTCCGGATACTCGCACAGCTGACTATAACCGGTGATCAGATATGATCGTGCCGTCGTCCCAGCCGACACTACAGCCGAGCCCTAAGCAGCGACCCAATGCGGTACCTTCAATGCATATGATCTGCCGTCAGGCACCGGTCATCCCTGTGTTGGTTATTGAGGATCTCGCCCATGCGGTACCGTTAGCGGAAGCCTTGGTCGCAGGAGGCCTGCCTGTTCTGGAGGTCGCTCTACGCACTCCGGTCGCCTTGCAAGCAATGTCTTTAATGGCCCGCGTCCCTGGCGCAACAATTGGAGCCGGGAACGTCATGACCGCCAAGCACGCCATGGAGGCTCTTCAGGCTGGTGCGACTTTCGCCACCTCTCCCGGATTCGCCCACAGTTTGATCGATTGTTGCAAGGAACATGGGTTTCCACTGCTACCAGGTGCAGCCACAGCCAGTGAGATTATGCAGCTGCTGGATCGGGGATTTGATCTCATAAAGTTCTTTCCCGCCGCCGCGACAGGTGGGGTTGCAACACTGAAAGCACTCGGCGCCCCATTTCCACAGATACATTTTTGCCCAACCGGAGGGATTTCCCAATCCAACGCACATGAATACTTGGAACTGGTGAATGTGGCCTGTGTAAGTGGCAGTTGGCCAGCCCCGTTAGAGTTGCAAAAAGCGGAACTCTGGGGCGACATCCGTCAACTGGCACACCAAGCGCGTCAATTGAACAATGGCCACCACAGATCAGCAGCCAATGACGAACATCATTCCGCTAAGGTCGAATAGTCCTCTTCAGCAACGTGTTCCATCCAAGTGGTGACAAAGCCGCTTTCGGCTTCTTGAATTGAAATGTGCTTCATTTTTTCATCTGGAGCGGCACCATGCCAATGCTCTTCCCCAGGAGGAAGCCAGACAGAGTCCCCGGCGCGTATTACTCTCGGCAACGCATCCCGGGTGCCAATGACACCGACCCCTTCGACCACATATATTGTCTGTCCCAACGGGTGACTATGCCAAGCCGTACGGGCGCCAGCTTCAAATGTCACATGAACAGCCCGGTGCCTGGCAGGTGCTGGGGCTAGATTTATAGTCTCTAGCCAAACTTCGCCAGTAAACCAGCTTCGGTCGCTTTTTTGGGTTTGTCTTTCGTTGGCCGGAATTAGTTCCATGTTGCTCTCAAAACTGATTTCACTCGAAAATATGCAGGCACTCAATTTTGCTGACAGTCGGGGCAAGAGTATAATCTGTCAAGTCAGGTAAACCTGCACTTACATTCGCAACCCCCAGCTCAGCAAAAAGCAAAACACGCAGAGCCGGTTTTAAGACACACCTATGGACTACAATACATCCCTAGGTGCGCTCTCGACGAATAACGCAGAAACTCAAACAATATGGGTGCCGTTGCCCCGGTTAACCCAACCGATGGAATCGGAATTACAGGTCAACAACCATTACACCGTCCTTTTGGGCTGCTCGTGATTGACACAGAACCACCGCGACCTCACGTTGTGCCTTGGACAGAACAAAATCGCGATGTTCGACCTCACCCGAAATCAAACCACATTTACAGACCCCACAGATGCCGTCGGCGCATTTCACATCCACCTGTACACCATTCTCTGCCAACACATCGGTTGCGGTTTTGTCCGCAGGCACAACAAATTCGCGCCCCGACTTGGCCAGTTTCAAGGTGAAATCATAATTCTCATACTCTGGTAGATCTGGCACTGAAAAATACTCCAGATGCCGTGCCTCTTCGACAAACCCCTGCCGTTCAGCAGCCTGCATGACCCCATCCATGTACCGATCTGGACCACAGGTGTAGACATGCCAGCCTTCACGGTATCCGGCCAGCACCGCATCCAGATCAGCGCGGGTTCCTTCGTCCGAAACATGCACTTTGACGTTTTGCGCCCAGGGCATCGCCGCTAGGTCTTCCAGATAGCCAGCACCGGCGCGGCTTGAGACTGAATAATGCAGCTCAAACGCCCTGCCCTGCGCATACAACTGATGCGCCATCGCTATCATCGGGGTAACACCAATGCCGCCCCCCATCAAAAAGCTCTTGCTCCCCTCCACAACCGGAAAATGGTTGATCGGCTTGGAGATGAAAATCTTTCGTCCCTGAGCAAAGATCCGGTGCAGAAGCGCCGACCCACCCCGGCCCTGATCTTCTCGCAGAACACCAATCTGGTATTTGCTGCGGTCAGCCGGGTCACCCGACATTGAGTACTGACGCAGGAATTCGGGCGCGACGACAATGTCCAGATGTGCACCGGCAGTCCATTCCGGAAGCTCCGATCCGTCCAGGCTACTGAATTCATACTTGGTGACATCCGGGCTCATCTCTTCGACCTTAGAAACCTCGACCCTCAGAACCGGGCTGTCACTGTCACTGCTATAAATGTGATCCCATTCCCCGGTTTCACCCGCAGTCCGGCGTGCTTTGTACTCTTCTGCTGTGACCATCGCCTGATAGGCCTCGATGCCGGCCTCACGGTCCATTGGGAAAGGATAAGGCCAGGGGTGCGGCGCCAGATTGGCCGGGTAGACAGCCAAAGTCTGGTCTTCAAACTTTAACTTCAGATCCTTTTGCAGCGCGCGTGCGTTCACTGGATTGCGGGTCGGGCGATAACCGCCGTCCTCTTCCATTTCCAGATCCCACCACCACTTTTTGACAGCGTTCATCTCACCGTTGCCGACTATATCGTCCAACTTGGCCAAAGCCGGAGCTGTTTTTGGCAAATTCATAGCGGCCCAGCGGAAAGGTTTTTCAGAAAACAGCCCCTCAAGGTTCCAGGGGCAAGTTTTCATGCAGCGACCGCACATCGCTCCACCAGGAGTGGTAATTCGGTAGGTGGTGCACTTCTGGCTGTCGCTTTTCCAGATCTCATAGCCATTGAACATCCGTTTGGGTCCGGCCGTGATCGCCCCAGACGGGCATTCACGCGCGCATTTATTGCAGCTCTCGCAGAACCGTTGCAGGCCAAAATCGATCGGCAGATCATGTGCCAGTGGCATGTCTGTGGTCACCACACCCGATTTCAATCGAGGCCCAAGAAATGGGTTCAGGATCACTTCACCAATTCGGCTCACTTCACCCAATCCCGCGAGCAACAACAACGGAGGCTGCAACACCTCGCCGTCCATCACCGTATGCGCTTTGGCTTTAAATCCAAGATTGCGAATTTGACGCGCGATCACCCCGCCCAACAGCGAAAACCGCAAATAGGCGCGCATCGATTGCGCAACGGCGATCCAGTCATCCCCGGAGGTCGCGTCGGTTGTTTCAAACCCTTGATCAATGATCATGCTGATCGCCTGGTCATGTTCAGGCACGATCGCTTCGCCGGTGGCATCATGGCTGTACCACGTCCAGTCCGGGCAGCGGCTGATCCCAACGGCATCGACACCCAGCCAGTAGCTGGTCGCCTTTATGTTCGCCGCATTGCGTGAGGCATCTGTTGGACGCGACCCACCGCCCCCGGCACCATCTTGCAGAAGAACAAAGGCCCCCAGCATCCGCCGCTGCGCCATCGAGGGCGCCGCTTTGCGCACATAAAAGCCACCTGTGGCGGCCTTTTGATTACCTTTGCCCATATCTCCAAACTGCGCGCGGGCAAACATGTCGGCGCGTTTCGGCACCCGCGCCACACGGGCTTCGTCGATATAGGTTGTTGGATCTTCAACCCGTTTCAGCGTCTCAAACGGATGTGCTCCATCCTTATAGTCGCGCTTTTTAAAGGGGTCCAAATTTAGCGCCGAGCGTTGCGAGCCAAGTCCAACCCACCAGCGCGGCCCCTTGACCTTCATCATTGGTTGCTGATCCATTGGCAGCAGAGGTTGATCCATTGTCAGATCAAAATCTGTCGTAACCACCGCCACGCCAAAACGTGTCCCCAGATAAGGGTTCACCAGCTGTCCGTCTTCAACTGTGGCCAGCCCAGCCGCCACCACCAACTGATTTAAATCCACATCCGACGAGGTGCCCGTATGCGCCTTGGCGTCCCAACCCAACAACCGGATATAATTGGCCAACACCACCGCAGTTTCGCTGGCACGCAAACAAGCCCGGTGCTGTTGTGCATCGACCAGCCACTCACACCCTTGTTCATCCGCTCTTGGATCACGGGGCATGTCGTACAGGAACACAACGGAGCGCGAATGGTCGCCAATGGTGGTGGGCGGTGCGCTCATGGCCTCCTTCAGATCGGCCATAATGACATCGATGCCTGCCGCCAGCGTTTTGGTCTGGCGAGTTTTTAGATCTCCGGCCAAACGATCAATATCAGGATTGCGATACGGCTGATCCAACCGGGCCGAGGCAGGCATTGGGCCAATGCCAACCATCGAAGCATCGGAGAAATAGCCAAAGCCTTTGATATGCTCAGCGCGCTCCTGCGGATCATCGGGACATTCGGCACGGGCCTTATTGACCATGCCATCGCGGATTGCATCCATCATTGCCTGATATTCGCCCATCGCATTGACGATCGACGCAGGTAAATTTGGACGGCGAAAATCCAACGGCTGAAACCCTGGCACATCCGCCAGCTCCGGCATCACTCCGCGTGCAAGTCGTTCCAGCGGAAAAGGCCCTAAATGGACTGGGCGATTTTTGTCCGAAAAGAACTGAAAAGTCATTGCTAAGGATCCTGGTGGTCAGTGATGGTTGCAGCCTTGTACTACACAAGACAATCACTTTGATAGCATCCAATATACAATATTATCTAAATCACATCCAACATGCTGTTTTCAATTGAAACAATATGAGAAAACTCATCATTATATGGGAAGCCCGGCCAATTGGCCGGGCAAAGATATCAGCCCCGCCGCCCGGAAAACTGTGCAATTTCTATGCCACCTTCGGTCAAACTGTTGCGTACGGCTCCTGCCAGCGCAACAGCAGTTGGTGTGTCTCCATGCAAGCAGATCGTATCAATGTTAGTTGCAATACGCTTACCGCTTTCTGTGATAATGGCCCCCTCTTGCACCATCTGCAGAATACGAGGGCCTGCGACTGCCGGATCATGGATCACCGCGCCGGGTTTGGATCTGTCAACCAGCGTTGCATCATCATTGTAAGCCCGATCTGCAAAAATCTCACCCGCCCAATTGCATCCCAGCTCGCGCACCACTTTTTCCATCTCAGTGGCGGCCAGAACCATGATAATGATATCAGGGTCGACTTCCAAAGCGGCTTCATAGCAAGCGCGCGCCATGTCCGCATCAACGCTGGACATATTGGCCAGTGCCCCATGCAGTTTCAGATGACGCACCTGCCCGCCCAGCGCCGCTGCCATCCCACGAGACGCGCCTAGCTGATAGCGTACCGTGTTTTTCAGGTTATCTTTGGACAGCTGCATCTTGCGCCGCCCAAACCCCTGCAGGTCAGCAAAACCCGGATGCGAACCAATACCCACGTTGCACTCCATTGCGCGGGTCATGGTCGCAGCCATCACATCGGGATCGCCGGCGTGAAAACCACAGGCGACATTGGCCGACGATACGATGTCCAAAAGCGCCGAGTCATCTCCCATGTTCCAGGGACCAAAGCTTTCGCCCATATCGGCATTCAGATCGACCGATTTGGTCATGTATTCTCTCCATTCTCGAAGGGGTCAGCATTGGCTGAAACAGCGCCACCGACCAATTGATAAGATAACAAATCCGCCATATCCAAGGGATCACGGATCAGCGGCTGGCATTGCCCCGGCAGCGATTTGACAAAGGCATCATGCTTGGCCTGAATGGCTAGGCCCTCCTCCAAACTCACCCAGTCAAACTGCAAGGCTGCGCCGTTTCCAGACTGCGCCACCCGCGCCAGATCACATGGCAGCACTGTGCCAATACGGGGATAGCCGCCAGTTGTCTGGCACTCCCGCAGTAGCACAAATGGTTTTCCGTCTCCGGTCATCTGGACATCACCCGGCACAATCACCTCAGATAAGATGTTCAACTGTCCCGCAGCCGAAAACCCCTCTCCATCCGAGACCATTTCAACACCCATGCGATTGGCACGAACACCCCGATTAAATTGAGTATCCCCAAACCGCGCCAGCACATCATCTGCAAACAGAGACGACTGAAAGCTTTTGACAATTCGCAAGGCACCGCCCGAAAACCGGTCTTCAACTTCAAGTCCCAGACCTATCTCACGTTGGGCATCCTGTCCCGCTGGTAGCAGGTCGCCTTCCGTCACCGCCTGCCCAATGCCCCCGGTCAGATGCGCAGCACGTGACCCCAGAAAACGGTCGGTATCGATGCCGCCTCCCAAATGGAGATAGCCATACACTCCACGACGCGCGGCACCGATCACCAGCTTCTGCCCCGCCTCCACCAGATGTGAGGCATTCCAGGTGAGCGCAACGCCATCCAGCGTAGCAGTCATTGGTGCTCCGGTCAGGGCAATGCGGAGCGTACCGACGGCTTCAAATGTGCCGCCAATTCCACCCATTTCCAGCGCGGCCAGTCCTGCCCCTTGGCTTAGCAACCCCGCACCTTCTGCAAGCGCCAGGACATCCGCCGCCCCACCCTGCGAAATACCGCGTTCCAACAGGCCCGGGCGTCCCATGTCCTGCACGGACATCAAGGGACCTGCACTTAAGACTTTCAACCCGTTCATGATGCGATCTCCGACACAGTGGCGCCGCCATTCAATGGATCATCCTCACGCAACCGCAGAAAGTCAGCCCGCGCCACCGGTTCAAATATCAATTCGTCCCCAGCCCGCAGCGCAAAGGGGTCTTCCATTTCCGGCCGAAACAGGCGCATGCCGGTCTGCCCAACATGACGCCACCCGGTGGGGGCCGGTGCTGTGAACAGCACAAACTGTCGGATCGCCTGCACCAATGCGCCCTGTGGTACCATTGGCGTCAGTTCAGTTTGACGCGGCAGATCCCATTCTTCACCCAATGTGCCCAAATATGGTTGCGACGCGGCAAATCCTATGGTGAGAACCCGCACTCTAGCTGAGCCTAGACTGTCAATTGCCTGCGCCTCAGTCATCCCAGCGGCATCAGCTGCTTCAGCCAATTGTGGGGCCAAATCGGTGCCATACACAGTAGGCACCCGCCAGAACCTGCGCCCCTCGGGCAGCGGTGCCGCATACCAATCACGATCCGCCAGCAACCCCTGTAACTGCTCTCGCAGAACGTCGTGCGACAATTCAGACGGATCAAACCGCACAAAAACCGAGGCCAGCGAGGTAGAGGTCTCAATCACGCCCGTCATCAACCCCTGTTCCAACGCGCCTTGAAATGCCAGCGCCGCGCGGTTCGATGGCTCACTCAGCTTGTCAGCGAATGTTACCAACAACCCCTGAAGTCCAACCGTCCGTATCACGGGAAAGTTTGATGACTCTTGCACGCCCATATCCGCGCTCCCTTTTAGTGCGGCGCCAGCGTTGCGGTGCGAACGACGGACTGTCAACACGGGAAACACAGCTGTCTGAGTTGTTACCCTCTCCTCAAACATCTGACAACGCGGCGATCTGCAAAAACATCGTCAGCGATTGGCCTGCGTTCTCAGCTCACGCGTCCTCCGCTCATCAAGCTAAACATGAAATAATTTTGCCATGTCACAAATTGGGTTCAATACACGAAGGGAATAAATTTGGCCGTTCGCTTAGCATAGGCCTTAAATTCTTCCCCATAGCGACCGGCGAGGTAAGTATCCAATGGCGGGATATGGAAAAAGACGAAACCGAGAGTCACAAAAATGGGTATGATTAAAGCAAAAGCCGAAGCGGTAAGAATCGCCCACCCGGTGAACAGCACCGTATCTCCGAAATAGTTGATGTGCATCGAATAACCAAACAGCCCACCCGTGTAGCACCGTCCTTTGGAGGACGGTTTTCTCTTCCATTTCCATCGCTGCCGTTCCGACACTGTGTTGAGAAATGAACCAAGCAAAACCAACCCTGCGCCTACCCAGTCCAACATTCCCAATGGGGTCAGCACTCCGGAAACGACTCCAGCGCCAAGAACCAGGAACCCAATTTCAAACACGCCAATAAAAACGGAGAGTCCCAACACTTCTGACATCGCGACGCGGCGTTGCAAAAGGACAAACAGCGTCACCAGATGCCGCAACCAGTACAGCACAGCACATAGGGCAAGAATGCGCGCCCTGGGCTCATCCACCCAATCCAGCCCACCGAAGGCCAACCAGAGGCACCCCGCAACGAGGGCGCCATGCAAAACAGCAAAGATCAGTTTGGGACCGGTTGATCGGTCGTGGTCTCGATTGATGCCGCCGGAATTTGACATAGGAATATACCTTAGAAGGGTTTGAAGATCATTAGGGCGAGCGTGAGCAGACTCAAGATCAGCGCAAGCAAGCCAATTGGAACGGCTTGCAAAAACACGCGCTGATAATATTTAGGAAGGCGCATGTCTGCCTTAGCGGCGGCAGCAGTAGCGATATACAACAAACGATGTTCAACTCGGGCGCCAACGACAAAAGCTAGGATTAGAGCAAGGCTCATTCCGACCGAAGTCGCTATCCATCCGGTCTGCAAATCATACCCCAGGGTATGCACCATCCAAAAACCAGTCAGCACGATCACTGCAAGTGAAGGCCCCATAAGCAGGCGGTTGACGCGTAGAACACACCGCAACAACCCTGCCGCCTCAACCGGCGATGCGGTTTTGGCCTGCCCATGGATGAGCCCACTAATTAGGGTCGCCCCTATCATTATCGAAATGGCGAAAATGTGGACTAGCTTGGCAACAAGGTAAGGGTCAAACATCTAAAACTCTTTTTCGTCCATTTGGACTATTTAATACCTGTAGACGCTTCGTCAAAATGATGTCAATGCTTTTTCGACCAATAGGACGAAATAGAACATGCCCAAAATTGTTGACCACGCTGCCCACCGGGCAGACCTGGCGCTTCGTGCGTCGAAATACTTCTCAAAACACGGGTATGCCGGGGGGAGCATGCGAAACATCGCGGAATATCTTGGCGTTTCAAAAAGCGCGCTCTATCACTATTTCCCCAACAAAGAGTCGCTATTTCTTGCCTGTACGGAACAGGTAATGTCCCAGGTTGATGTTGGCGTGCTCAACGAGAGCACAACTCAACAGGAGCAAATTCAGCAACTGATCAATGTGATGCAGGTCGATTTCGGCTCTGAAATGGCGCTTCTTTTTGATTATCTGCGTAACAAAAGCAAAGCCGAAATCGCTGAAAATGAGGCCATGCAGGTCTCAATCGAGACTTATCGCAAAATGGTTGAAGCGATCGTCGGTGCCAGCAAGACAGATGAAACACTGGCAATGATCATGGGCACATTGCTGTTAGACCACTTGTCCGGCGGCACATGGGCGGCATCATCAAACCTTCGCTCCATATAAACCCCCGCCAATAGCCAGGCCCGTTCAGGCAACCCGCGCAGTTGATTGCGCACATAAGAAAGGCCAGCGCATTGGCTGGCCTTACATACAGTACTTGCGTCAAATTCACTTGTGCAGCGGACCTAGAAGTTCTGCCAGATGTCGTCCCCCCCGCCGGATACCTTAACGGGTTCCATCTCAATATCCGGCGTGTCCCAGTCATCGAAATGGGCGTTGGGGGTCGGCGCCTCATTCGCCTGCTCGGGGTCATAGGAAACCTGGCTCTGAGCACCAGCATCGATACTAAAATGGGCCACCAGAGAGGACAGTTTGTTTGCATCTGTATTTAGCAAATGGCTGGCGGCTGTTGCCTCTTCCACCATTGCCGCATTTTGCTGCGTCACCTGATCCAATTGGGTCACACCAATATTGATCTCGTTCAAACCGGTAGATTGTTCCGCAGCCCCAACCGCAATTTCCGAAACCATCTGAGAGATGTTGTTTACGCGATCGAAGATACTGGTCAGCGCATCGCCAGCCTTCCCAACCAGATCGACGCCTTTCTCGACCTGCTTCGAACTATCACTGATCAGCGTTTTAATCTCCATTGCAGCATCAGAAGACCGCTGCGCCAGCCCACGAACCTCGGACGCGACGACAGCAAACCCACGACCTGCTTCACCAGCACGGGCGGCTTCGACGCCTGCGTTCAACGCCAGCAGATTGGTCTGAAACGAAATGTCATCAATCACCCCAATGATCTGGCTAATATGACGCGCTGAATCTTCGATTTCGGTCATCGCTGAAACAGCATTTTTTACAACATAACCGCTTTCCTCGGCCTCCGTCTTAGCCTCTGCCATTATCGTCTCAACCCGGGTTGCCCCTTTGGCTGCCGATTTAACACTCGCTGTCATCTCATCCAGAGCCGCTGCGGTTTGTTCCAATGTAGCGGCCTGGCTTTCGGTCCGGCGCGACAGATCGTCTGACGAGTGACTGATTTCAGTGGCACCATTGCGGATGCTTTCAGACGCACTAACAACCTCAAAGACTGTCGTTTTCAATGTGTCCAGAGCCTGATTAAAGTCATCCCGCAACTTAGCATAACCCTCGCTCATGTCGTCATCAATACGCACGGTCAGATCCCCTTTTGAAAGGCGCTCCAGACCGGACCCAATCGCGGAAACGGCTGCTTCCTGTTCGGCCATCCGCTCTTGCCGTTCGGCCTCAACGGCTTTGGACATCTCTTCTTTTTCAACCAACCCGTCGCGGAACACAGACAGCGCACGTGCAATGCGGTAAATTTCTTCACTCGCCCGGTCGAACCCGCTGACCGGGCTAAGGTCGCCTTCAGCCAGCCGCTCGGTGGTTGCGCTGATCTTGACCAAAGGTCGCTGAACCAGCACCCGCGTAAGAATCATAGCCAGTACCAACACCACACCCGAAGCGATCAGTGCCAATTGCATTTGTTCCTGCGCAACGGAAATGTCGCCGGAAACTTCTTTGGCCATTGCCGCAATTTCAACCAGACTAGCAGAGCCCAAAGCCGTTGCATGTTGGGAAATCTGGCGAACGGCTTCAGCGGTATCCGTCGCAGCCTTAGCTGCCGTAGCATCCGCTTCGAGCGATGCCGTTTTAAAGGCCGGAACCCCTTTTTTCGGGCTGGCCAATGCAATCATAACGGACAAATCCCCTTCAAGACCGCCATCGTTGAAATCGGTGTAGTCTTTAAGAGCCTTAGCAGCCTGTTGCAGCATCTCTGCCGCAGCAGTGGTTTCTGCAATGCCAGGAGCGACAACCACATCCAGTGCGGCAACTTGAAAGCTGCTGATCCAGCTGTTGATTTCTACCAGCTTGTTGAGAAAGCTAACGTCATTGTCCAACAACCCCTGAATTGCTTCGCGATTTTCAATTCCTGCGTCTTCAGCAGCAATCGACAGAACAAACACCATGTCCTCTACGGCTGTTGAAAGCTCGGTATTGATACGTATACGCGCCCGCAACACTTCTTGCCTGTCGGCATCTGTCTGATACATGCCGCTGCCGATTGCCGCCTGAAAGGTATCAACCGACATGTTGATGGCTTCCATATTCAATTCAATGGAACCATTGGCCTTAACCGTTTCGATGATTTCTGACAGGCGCCCGAGCGATGCCAGCGCAATATCTTTGAGCGTTGAACGCATTGCGTCTTCGCGCGCGGTGCCGATCGCCAATGTGGTTCCAGACAGCAAATTCACTTCGGAACGCGCTTCCAGCAACGACTGAAGCATCGCAAATTGGTTTTCAACCAGGTCAATCAGAGTGTCATCAATCGACGACATGGTTTCTTCGCCACGCGTCTTCAAGCTCGAATAGGACTCAGCCGCGAGCTCGGCCAGCGTGGCCTGCAATCTGCCACTCAGTTGCTGCAACACAGCAGTTCGTGCCTCGATTGAAGCCTTGTTGCGAAAGGCATTTTTGCGGGCAACGACCAGAGCTTCCAATGTACTGGCTGCGTTTTGCGCATCTTCTTCAAACCCCCCGCGTGCCTCCTCAGGCAGCAAGGCTATGCTCTCGTTTAACTGGGCGGTCGCGGCCGCAATATTTTCGGCACCCGTTGCAAGCTGGTCAGCTCCAGTAGCCAAAAGCACTACTGCCATTGCGTCCTTGGTTTGACTCGCCGCTTCAATCAGGCTGCTGCTCAATTCAAGTTGTGGCAGCTTATTCTGGGCCAATGTGTCCATGTCGGTGGCCACCCGATCAAAGACCAGTGTCACTAGGATACCGATTGCAGCAGATGCAGCGCCCAACGCTAAGAGGATCAGAGTAATCTTGGCGCCAACACTGGAAAACGGCATGCGTCGGCGTTTAGGGGAAAGAGTAGACTGCGTTGTCATAGGTCACCTGATCTTACCAAATATCAATTGGTCTGCCCAAAATCTGGACAGACGAGGAGCTTGTTAAACGGAATGGCGGTTAGAATTGGCCTGTCATGGCCGCTCGGTGAATTTCACCCAAACGCATTAATAGATCCCAACTTTTCAATAGCGCGCCACTTAATTACATTCGCATGATTGAATAAGAGAGTTAAAAAATACTAAGCAGGAAAGGAAAGACGTTTAAAATTGCTCACACAGTGCGCTATACGAATTTCCAATTAAAATAATCTCATAGCAAGCCTTGGTCCGTGGGACTGTAAGGCGCAGGTGTGTGGGAGGATGCCACTCAGCGCTTTTGCTGCACCAAGACACTGCGAGACGGCTGGATTTTCATTGCAAAAACAGCTTACCTCAATGTACGGCAATGAGGTCCCAATTGTGAGAAGATCATGCAAGAACGGCTAATACACCTTCTGGAAGCGATTTCTGGCGCTCCTTCGCCAATAAGCATCACAGATCTGATAAGCATGACCGGCTTACCCAAAGCGACGATCTATCGAAACGTCGCCGCCCTGGTTGACTGTGGATTTGTCGAAGAGACCGAAGGTGGTGGTCGCTATGTGCTGGGGATGCGCTTTGTAAAAATCGCTCTGACCGGCAAATCGGATGCCCATGTGATCAATGCGGTGTCGGCGATGCTGATGCAGACCGTCAAGGATCTGGGCGAAACCGCCTTTTTGGCGCGCTACCGTGGTGGGCGCGTTGATCTGATCCATGTCGAAACCCCAAGCGACCCCAAGGTTTCCTATATTTATCCGGGACTTGGTCCGCGCCCGGCGCATGCCTGTTCTTCGGCCAAGGCCATTGCCGCCTTTATCCTGACCGAGCTGCGGGACGACTTGCTAGAGGCCAACCCACTGCGGTTCAACGCCAATACCCATGTCGACCGCGAACAAATCCTGCGTGAACTGAACCAGGTGCGCCGCTATGGCTATGCGGTGTGTGAGGGCGAGATAGACGAAGGTGTCTCAAGCGTGGCGGTTCCGATCAATGTGGAACGGCTGGGGGCGATTTTCAGCATCGGCATTGTTGGCCCCACGGCACGTATCACGCCCATCATCCAAAACCGCGCCTTACCGGTGCTTCAGGCTCAGGCCATCCGGGCCTCGGCAGCAATCCAGCATTGTTCCGTCATAGAAGCTGAAACAACAAACGCCAGCGCGATGACAACGGCCCAAGAGGAACCGTTGCAAACGCATTAGCCGCGTACTCCAGAGTGGTGCTATGGTCGGCCCCATTGCCCTTACCGCATTGGCTCAGCGTTTCTTGCAACGATTCCATTTGGACGCAGCATCAGAAATGAAATCAGCGCAATCAGAACCGCCGCATCCCTGTACAAAACAAATTCATCCGGCAGAACAAACAGGAATGTGCTTTCAAGCAATCCGAGTAGAAACCCACCGTACAGTGCGCCTTTAGGACTGGAGAGCCCGCCAATGATCACGGCAATCAATGCCTTTATCATCGGGGTCAACCCCATCGCCGGATAGACCGCACCACGTTGCGCAATCCAGATCACCGCAGCAATACCCGCCAATATGCCCGACAATGCAAAAGCGATCATGATGACCTTATTGGCATTGATCCCCATGATCCGCGCAACATCAAAATCCGTTGCCGAGGCGCGCAGCGCAATGCCCATCCGTGTCCGGGTCAGCAGCGCATTCAAAAGCAGCAGCGCAGCAACTGATATCACAATAGCAATGATCTGCGCTTTGCTGACATAGATATCGCCAAAGGTGAAATAGCCGGACAGAAAGTTTGGGATTGGAACCGGTTTGGACTTGGGGCTGATGAAAATCTGAAAACAGACATGCAGAGCCAGTGAAACCGCAAAAGACGTTATCAACAGCGACATCGGGCTGCGGCCACGCAGCGGCCGAAAAGCGATCCGCTCCATCAGCACCGCCGCCAGACCAGCCAGCGCGATTGCAATGGGGACTGCCACAAGAAACGGAACTCCCGTTAGCAGCAAAAAGTACAACCCGTAGCCGCAGATAGTCATCAGATCGCCATGGGCAAAATTTAGAAACCCCAGCAAGCTGAACACAATCGCCAAGCCAAGAGCGAGCAAGGCATAGGTGCCGCCTAGGCTGAGGACAGAGACCGCAAATTGAATGACCTGATCCATATTAGGCGGCTCCCAGATAGGCTTGATGAATGGTAGGGTCCGCGGCCAGACTGCTGGCATCCCCATCTCTGACAATTTGGCCCAGTTCCATCACATAGGCGCGATGGGCAATGGCCAGACTTTTGCGCACGTTCTGTTCGACCAATAGGATGGACACCCCTTCCTGATTCAGTTGCTGCACCAACTCAAACACCTGCGACACAATTTTGGGCGCCAGCCCCAATGAGGGCTCATCAAGGATCAAAAAACGGGGTGACGTCATCAACCCACGTGCAATGGCCAACATCTGCTGCTCGCCGCCAGACAGCGTTCCTGACTCTTGGTCTATTCGCTCTTTGAGAATGGGGAACCGCTCTACCAGCGTATCAATCCGGGCCTCTGCTTGTCGCACAGGTAGGCTGATGCCACCGGCGATCAGGTTTTCGCGGACCGTCAGATCACCAAATACCCGGCGCCCTTCTGGTGACACCCCAATACCTAACCGTGCCTTGCGTTCAACGGGCAGTGACAGCAAATCAGTGCCGTCAAAGGAAATCGTCCCGGAGGCCACCGGCGCAAGGCCAGTGATGGCGTTTAGCGTTGACGTCTTCCCAGCGCCATTGGCCCCAATGATCGTAACCAATTCACCGGCGTTCACACAAAAGGATATTCCGCGCACCGCAGCAATTGGGCCGTAGGACACATTCAGGTTTGAAACCTCAAGCAATGGGGTGGTCATATTTTACCTCAAAAGCGAGCCGCAGCGACCTTTGCCGCTGCGGACAGGGTTGTCTTTAGATACGGGAGTCAGGGATCTCATCTGAGGTCAGCAGAGTGGATTTTACATAAACCCCTTCGCCACCTTCGATCCGCATGATGTGCACTGGCAGGTTCGGCAGGGCGCCGTATCCTTTCAGCGTTACGCTGCCGATCTCGGTCGTTACGTCCTCTAAGTCCGCAAACGCAGCCCGAATGGCTTTGGCATCACCGCTACCCGCATTGATCGAGGCCTGCTCAACCAGACGCATGAAGGAATATCCAACCATCGCCGGGTAGAAGCTATCATCGCCACCGTAGGCCACTTTGAAGCGATCAACAAAAGAGGCAGCATCGTCGCTGGCGTTTGGTGCTGCCATGGTTAGGTAATGCACGCCTTCAACGACCTCACCCAAGCCACGTACGGCAGGCTGATCCAGAACATCTGTGCCCAGATAAGTTGAGGTGATCCCGGCAGCACGCAGCTGGTTGATGAAGATCGGGAAGTCATTGTCAAATGTCATCCCCATTATGACATCCGGCTGCTCTGGCAGGGCTTTAATCGCCGCCACCATCGAAGAGAACTCCTGCTGGTCATAGGCAAATTCGGAATGGCCGACAATCTTACCTCCACCCGCTTCAAACACTTCTTTGAAGTAGAGTGGCGTGAATTCTGTAAACGGGTCAAAGTCGGAGCTGATGATATAGGCCGTTTTTGCACTCAGATCGTCCAGGGCATATTTGGCGTTCACCGCGCCCATATGGGCATCCGACATCATCACCAGAAAGCTGCCCTCACCCAGACGCGCCGGGATGGTTGGCTGCGATGCAATGCCGTGTGCCGTCATCATGCCTTGCGACAGGGCCTGCATTCCGGCGGAAACAGCATAAGGAACCAACGCCGAGGTGATGAACAGATCCAGCTTTTCATCTGCCAGAATTTCCGAGGTGGAGATGGTGGATTGCTGAATGTCCGACCGGTCATCGCGCTCGATCAAACGAATGGGATATTGCCCAGCCAGACCACCGCGTTCGTTTGCCTCGGCAACAAACATCGACACGCCTTGCATGAAAGGTGCGTCATAAGACGCCATGAACCCGGTTTTTGCGTTCACCGCCCCAATCACAAATTCCTCGGCGATGGCTGGCAGTGCTAGCGAGGCGACCAGCGCCCCTGACACTATGGCTTTTCTGAACATTCTCTTCTCCCTTATTGCATGTCTTGCTTGGTTTTTATTGTTAGTGAGGATCATCCAATTCTTGGCCGATGTAGGCTTCGATCACGACTGGATCGGCGCGTATTTCGGCCGGTGTTCCGTCGGCAATCTGTTCGCCTTTGTTGACGACATAGATGTGGTCACACAGCGCCATCACCATCGGCAGATCGTGCTCGACCAACAGAATGCCACAGCCGATATCGGCCACTACTTGCCGCAACAGCGCAGTCAATGCCTCGGTTTCCTGATGGTTCATCCCGGCGACAGGTTCATCAAGCAGTAGGAAATCAGGCTCTAGAGCCAAAGCCCGGGCAATCTCTAATCGCCGTTGATCCCCATAGGCCAGCGCCTCGGCCGATGTTTGCGCCACAGCATCCAGATTCAGGGCATGCAACCAGGCACGAGCCTTATCCTCTGCCACAACCGAACCCAGCTCGGGCCGAGCGACATTCACCGCTGTCAGGACATTTTCCAGCACGGTCAACGAGCCAAATACCCGGATATTCTGAAATGTGCGGCCCATGCCGGATTTCGCCAGTTTGTTAGCACTCCACAGCGTCGCATCCTGATCATTCAGAGAGATCGAGCCGCTGGTGGCAAACAAGTTACCGGTGATCACATTGATGAACGTACTTTTGCCGGCGCCATTAGGGCCAATCAGTCCAACAATCTGTCCAGCCTTCACTTCCAGGTTGGTGCCGCTCATGGCGACAAACCCACCATAGCTTTTGTGCAGATCTACGGTTTTAAGCCGGGCCGTCTCCGAAACTCGGTAATGCGCAGGGGCGATGTTGGAATTTGCCGTGCCAAACCACCCATCCAAGCGTCGCTGGACCCAAGGCAGTGTCGCTACTTCCTTATAGCCAGCGATACCATCAGGCCGGTAGTATAGAACCAGCAGGATCATCACCGAAAAAGCCAGCGCGGTTAAGCCAAAAACCTGTGGCATAATGATACCGCCAATAAGCTCCTGACCGGCGAAACCGCCCAAAAACTCTTCAGTCTTCTTAAAAACCTCCTCAGCGAAAGTCACAATGACCGCACCAACAACAGCCCCGGTGAGCGAGCGGTATCCACCAATTATGACCATAACAATCAGGGCAAATGTCTTATCCAGATAAAAGGCGGACGGCGCCGCAACTCCAACGACATGCACAAACAAGGCCCCGGCCAGCCCCATGATTGCGGCGCTGACAACCCATAAGAACAGGATGGAGTTGTCTGAAACGATACCAATCGAACGCGCGGCTTGTTCATCTTCGCGGGTGGCCTCGGCGTTGCGTCCGGCAATGCTCGCCTTGGCCGCATAGGCCACAATCAGCGCCACAACCAACGCAACCAGGATCAACGGCCAACCAAGGGCGTCTCTGGGAATGCTGTACAGCGACTGCTTTCCATTGGTCAGCGGCTTTAGCCCGATAAAAAGAAGATAGGAGATGATCAAAAACCCAAAACTGGCAATGACCGCAGCAGTATCGCGAAGCCGCCGCATCACCACTCCGGTCAGCAATCCAACCAGAACCGCAGCCGCGACAGCCGGTACCAGCGCCAGCCACAACGGCCAGTCGGCCTGCTGAATGGCAAACGGCATCGAAGGCAACAGAAAGCCTTTGATAGCCGGTGGAATGGTGAACCAGGATGCAACATAGGCCCCGATTCCAAAGAACGAAATATGGGCCAGAGACAGGATCCCGGTGCCGCCACAGAACAACCCAACCCCAAGCCCGGCAATCACGTTGATCGTGGCCAGTTTCAGCAAGCTGTCATTGGCAAGCCCAAAACCAGCAAAGAACAACAGGACTGCGCTTAGAGCCGGGGCGATGATCACAACGGACCAAAAGGATTGCCGCCCGCGCGTGTCCAAACGCGCCTTATGCGTTGCGGCGATCTCACTCGAAGCCATATTCAGATCCACTTGCGACATGCGCCCCTCCTCGTCTTCTCACACGCTACATTCACGTATAATTCAACAAAAGCGATATTATTCTTCAATTACATCCATAAAACGTAACACTAAATCACGTCGGTTTGCTGTCGTTGAAAACCGGTAGCCAGCAACCGTTTCTACAGGTTTCGCAGGTATCGCTCCGTCTCCACTGCCGTAACCTGTTGCCGAACAAACTCAATTTCACGTTCCGATTGCTTGACGGCGATATCCAATCGGTCCTGCCCGTAGACCTCTGACATGAAAGTGGAGTTTTTGGCCTGCGCCACAGCTTCATCAAGGGTAAGTGGCAACATATCCGCAGGATTATCAGCATAAGCATCGCCCTTGGTCACAGGACCGGGCTCACTGCCGTTTTCGATGCCTTCCAACCCGGCCGCGATATCACAGGCCAACAGGTAATAGGGGTTCACATCTGCCGAGGCATCGCGTTTCTCGACCCTCACCGCAGAATCTCCGCCTTCGATCACCCTTAACCCAACCGTCCGGTTGTCATACCCCCAGCTGTTGTTCACCGGGCAGAATGTATAAGGCTGGCGCCGCTTATAGGCGTTGGGGGTGGTCGACCCCGCCAGGGACATCTCGACCATACGGTTTTGCAATCCCGCGACAAACGCCAAACCCGTTTGGTTGATCTTGCCATCATGGGCAAAGGCGTTTTTGCCGTCTTTCCACAGGGAGTAATGAGTATGGAAACCGCTTCCCGATTCAGCGATGAATGGCTTGGCCATAAAGGTAGCAAGATAGCCATGTTTTGCGGCGACCTGCTTCACCATGGCGCGGAACAGAATGATACGGTCGGCGGCCAGAACGGCTTCGTCATAGCGAATGTTCACCTCGACCTGCCCCGCCGCATATTCGGGATTCGATTGCTCAATCGGAATGCCCATCGCGGTCAAATCCTCGCGGATCGGCCCCAGCACATGCTCCAGTTCTGCCATTCTATTGATGCCATAGACCTGATTGCCCTGAATTGTGGGCAGCCCGGTTTCCGGATCCAAAAGGTAGAACTCCAATTCTGTACCGACCTGCACCTGATACCCCAGTGCAGCTGCGCGCTCGACCTGCTTTAGCAACGCGCCACGCGGATCGATTGGCACCGGCTGGTGATCCATGCCCTCAGCATAGGCCAGAGTGATTGCAACACCTGGTTCGAATGGGCAGGCAACAGGGGCGCTTAGTGGGAACATGTGCATATCGACATAGCCATTGTCGAAGCTGCAATAAGGCGTATCCCAAACGTCACTGGTCATATCCAACGCAAACATCGCGGCAATGATGGCATTGCCATCTTTACAGGTTCGCTCCCACTGGGTGGCTGGAATACGCTTGCCACGCATGTACCCGTTCACATCCCCAACACCAAGTACAACGGTATGGGTGCCTTCGGGCAATGGGTAAATTTCTTTGATCACGTGGCTCTCCCAGGTAAATGTAGCGGCGTATATATATCTTTTGTATACAGTGTTCAGTAATTTTCAAATTGTTATTTTTTCAATGTAACAACACGAAAACATCAATATCACTTGTGAACGGCGTCGAAGTTGATAGAAAGAATACAGTATTCGCGCTTGTACAGGTGTTTTCATGACTACTTTCAAAAAGATCAAAACCCCCCGGATTCGGCTCGCCGATGAGGCCTATGCTCAAATTCTAGAAGCCATCGCCAATGGGGAAATTGATCCGGATCGAAAGATCGTACAGGAAAAGCTAGCGGCCGAACTCGACATTAGCCGCACGCCGGTCCGCGAGGCGCTTTTGCGGCTTGAACAAGAAGGTATCCTTGAAATTGCTGGTCGGGGTGGATTTTACATCCGCAAAGTCAGCCATGAGGAAGTGCGCTTCATCTATGAGACCCGCGCTGCCATCGAAGGGTACTCAGCCCGGCTGCTGAGCGAGGCCGCCAACACCCGAACTTTCCAGCAGATTGACGCGATCATCAGTTTTGAAGAAGGCCGCGACCTAGAGACGGCAGCCGAATTATATGACGCCAACCGGAAAATCCACCGCGCATTTGTTGAGCGCACCCAAAACCGCTACTTGCTCGATATGTTCGACCAGATGTGGAACCGTGGCTTTTCACTGCATATGTTCTCGCTGATCCCCAGCGCGGATCTGCAATTATCACTCGGGGAACACCACGCGCTATGTGATGTTTTGCGCAATGGTACCCCCGCCGAGTCAGAGGCAGCGATGCGCGCCCATATTCATACCGGCCTAGATCTTCAGCTGGCCTGCATGAAGGACGCGCCGTCCGCCTCCTAGCTCATTGAAAAATCAATAATCGTGCGCAGCCCCTCACCGCGCTGCATGGCCGCAAAGCCATCGTTGATTTGCGAAAGGGGCAACCGCCCTGTCAGCATATCATCCAGATTCAGCCTACCATCGAGATAGAATTGAACCATCACCTGCATATCGCTCCGAAACCGGTTTGACCCCATGTCACAGCCCATGACCTTTCGCTGCGCAATGAACTGGTGAAATGGCAAAGAAACCTCGGTGTCAGCAGACATCAGACCAATCAGCACCAACAGTCCATTTTTTCGCAACATCATAAAGCCATTGCGTGCGAGATCCGGATGACCAACCGCTTCGAATGCGTATTCCACCCCTTTGCCAGCGGTGATCTGCATCACCTGATCAACCGCGTCATCCAAAGACGAGTTGATCACATGCGTAGCACCAAAGTTGCGAGCCATGTCCAGGCGGCCAACATTGATATCAACCGCTATGATGTTCAACGCTCCAGCCAGCCTGGCGCCCTGAATGGCATTCAACCCAACCGCACCGCAGCCGATCACCACCACTGAACTCCCCACTTCGACCTGTGCGGTTCGCATCACCGCGCCAACACCCGTAGTCACGCCACAGCCAATCAGCGCTGCCTTGTCCAAGGGCATCGCCGGATCAATCTTTGCCAATGCATGTTCATGCACCAACATATGATCAGCAAAGGCAGACAGGTTCATGAACTGCTGAACCTTGGTGTCCTTTTGCTGCAAACGAGGCGGCTCTTCTTCGCTGCGGTTAATTGCAGGTTGATCTTCACAGATCGACGGGTTTCCCGACAGGCACATGTGGCAACAACCACAAAACGCCGACAAACAGCCGATAACATGATCGCCGGGCTTCATATAGCTGACCCCTGCTCCAACAGCACGCACGATACCCGCAGTTTCATGGCCCAAAATAGCGGGGGCCTGTAGCGGAAGATGGCCCTGCATGAAATGCAAATCCGTGTGGCACAATCCAGTGGCAGCAACTTCAACCAGCACTTCATTGTGGCCCGGATTTCCAAGGGTGATGGTCTCAATCTCTAGCGGCGCACCCGCAGTGTGAAATATAGCAGCCTTCATCAACTCACTCCCCCGCTTGCGCGGCAAGAAAACCCGCGAGCACCGCATTCACGACCTCGGGGTTTTCTAGATTCGAAAGATGACCGGCGTCTGGAATGATCTCTAGCTGAGCACCTTTGATGGTCTGAGCAATCTCCTCGGCATAGCTGACTGGCGTATCCGCATCATCAGCGCCCACCATTACCAATGTCGGCGCTTTGATATGGCCCAAAACACTCATCGCATCATGGTTGCCTATCAACCGAGTGGTCAGTACCAGCCCAGCCAACTGTGCCCGCGCCATTGCGCCGATCGCTGCATCAATAATCTGAGGGCGGCAGCTCGGCCCGGTTATCGCTTTGATCATGGCATCCGAAAACGCCCGCACCGAAGTACCATCCGCTAAGTCTGACAAGATTGGCTGCATAAAATCCTCAGGGCTCATATCGCCACCCAGTCCAAACTTTGGCGAGCTGTCCATAATCGTCAGAGATCGGACCAGTTCCGGCTCTTCTGCTGCGAAGTGCTGTAAGATCATTCCGCCAACTGACAGGCCAACAAAATGCGCCGAGGTTAGCCCCAACGTCTGAGTGACAAAGCCTTTCAGGCTGTTTGTAACCTCAGCCATCTGCGCACCATCAGGCAAGGCTGCGGACAGTCCAAAACCGGGCATATCCCAGGCGATACAACGATAGTGCGGCGCAAAATACTCAAACTGAGGCGCCCAAGCCGTCCGCGACCCTGCCATAGCATGCAGAAAGATGATCGGGGCACCGGCTCCGACCTCTTGCCAGCAGATCGGTCTCTTTTCTTCAACAATTATATAACCTTGCATCACACCACGCTCCTTTTCCACATCCAAAAGTCACCTTTTGTCACCGCCAGTACTGACATAGCAAAATCAAGTTCACAAGATTTTTGTATACAGAATACAATGAATCCAGTATTCACGAATTAACAATCATGCCGGAAAGGAAATTGTCCATTGTCAGATCGCAGCCTCACCCAAACCGACCTATCGGACCCGGCGCTTTACGATGCAGGCATTCCCCATCAGGTGTTTGCAGAAATCCGCAAACAACCCGGGCTGAGCTGGAACCCGTTACAAGGTGAAGATGGATTTTGGGCGGTGACCCGATTTGAAGATATCGTTGAAGTCTCTCGCCACCCCGAGACTTTTAGTTCAGCCACTGGCCACATCCAGATCTATACAGTGCCCGACGACTGCCTGGAGGCACGCGCCTCGATGATTGACATGGACCCGCCCAACCACAGCCGGTTACGGCGCTTGGTCAACCCTGGCTTTATCCCCAAAAACCTCCGGCTTTTTGAACCCATTGTTCGCCAACGCGCTTCGGCACTGCTGGATGATCTGGTGGTTGAGGGCGGCGGGGACTGGGTCGAAAAAATTGCCAAGCCAATTCCGATCAGCATCATCTGTGACATGCTGGGTGTGCCGGAAGAAGACCGTAACTACATGATTGAATTGACGGATCATCTGGTTGCTGGCACCGCGAACAAACCGCTTGATCCCAATGCCTACGGCAACACCACTCCGCTTCGGTTCCTGCCATTTGAAAGTCCCGCAGCCTTTGCACTGGACAACTACGCCCGCGATCTTGGCAACAGACGCCGGGCTGAACCGCAGGATGATCTTGTCACCAAACTGATCAACGCCGAAGTCGATGGTGAAAAACTGACCGAAGCAGAATTCACGAACTTCTTTCGCCTGCTGATTTTCGCCGGCAATGAAACCACCCGGTCAGCAATGTCCAATCTGGTGATACAGATGGTGGACAATCCCGATATTTTTGCCAATCTCAAGGACAACCCGGATCTGATCGATGGGGCCGTGGAAGAGATCGTCCGGGTGGCATCGCCTATCCTCTACTTTCGCCGCACCGCAACCTGCGACACCGTGCTATCGGGAACCCCGGTTAAAAAGGGCGAAAAAGTTGTGATGTGGTACGCCAGCGGAAATTTCGACGAAGCCCGGTTCGACGCACCGCTCGACTATGATGTTAACCGTCCCAAAATGCCCCACATCGGCTATGGCGGTGGCGGCGTCCACACCTGCCTAGGTGCAGGTTTGGCGCGCATTGAATTACGTATCCTGCTTGAGGAAATCCTGACACGCGACATGAAGGTCTCCTTGGCCGAGCCACCCGAATACGTCCACTCCAACTTTGTGAATGGCATCGAAAAACTGATCGTCCGCCTCGACTAATTTCACCCAATTACAGGAGGCGCAGATGCAGCCCAACCGCGCGATCCCACAAACCCGGGACTATACCATCACCCGCAAACAGACCGAGTCCGACAACATAGTGTCGTTCTATCTAAACCCATCAACTGGCGCCTGCCCCGATTTTGTCCCTGGGGACTATCTGGTCTTCACCGTACCCGATGAACAGGGTGCTCCGGTGAAGCGAGAATACAGTATCTCGCAGCGCAGCATCGATGGATTGCGCGTTACGATCAAACATGAAACCGCACCCAATGGCAAAGATGTACCACCCGGAATTGCATCCAGCTATTTTCATGACAAGCTCAGCGAAGGTGACACCGTCACCGCCTATGGTCCCGCTGGCAAGTTTGCCTTGAACCAGACCTCGGATCGGCCGGTGGTTTTGCTCAGCGGTGGCGTCGGTCAGACCCCATTGCTGGCCATGTTGCAGGCACTTGCAGCGCAGGGCAGCCGCGAAACGGTGTTTATTCACGCTTGCGAACATGGTGGCGTCCATGCGCTTGGACAGGAAGTACGTGATTTACAATCCAGTTTTGACAAGCTGGCCAGCCATATCTGCTATGCCAACCCACGGCCGCAGGACGGCGGTTATGATAGCAGTGGTTTTGTCACCCGCGCCCTGTTGCAGCAGTTGATGCCAAAGACCCCCGCTGAATATTATCTCTGCGGTCCCGGCGCTTTTATGAAAGCGATGTACGCGCTGCTTTTGTCGTTGGATGTCGACGAAGACCTTATCCACTATGAGTTTTTCGGCCCAGCCACGCTGCTAAAATCAACACGACCTAAATCAGCCCCCACACCGCAGGCCGCCAACATGCCACAGATCACATTTGCTCAATCCGGGATGCAGGTGGCTTGGGATCCGGATATTCCCAACTTGCTGGAGCTGGCCGAAGAGCATGGTGTGATGGCAGATTACAGCTGCCGGGCTGGTACCTGCGACACCTGCAAAACAAGAGTAACATCAGGCGAAGTCGAATACCCCGAAGAGCCGATGGAACGCCCAGCTACTGGGTTTGCCCTTTTGTGCTGTGCGGTGCCCAAGGGCGACGTGACTCTGGACATCTAATCAGGACTAAATAATGAAAATTGGTATTTTGCAGACAGGCCACACAGCCGAGTCCTTGATCGACAAGCACGGTGATTTTGACGCCATGTTCCACAAGTTACTGGCGGGAAAAGAGTTTGAGTTTCAGACTTGGAATGTGGTCGATGGTATCTTCCCTCCCAGCCCGGATGCCGCTGACGGTTGGCTGATCACAGGCTCCAAACACTCAGCTTACGAAGATCTGCCATGGATTTCTGAGTTGGTGAATTTCCTACGCGAGACCTATGCAGCAGACCGCCCAATTGTCGGCATTTGCTTTGGTCACCAGATTCTGGCCTTGGCCCTAGGTGGCACAGTTGAACGCTTTGATCAGGGGTGGTCGATCGGCAATCAATCTTACCAGATGGCGGATGGCACAGATCTGGGTGTTGTCGCCTGGCATCAGGATCAGGTTACCAAACTGCCACAAGGCGCACGGGCAGCCGGTGGGTCACCCTTTTGCAAAAACGCCTTTATCACCTATGAAAACCGCGCTTTTACGGTACAGGCACATCCTGAGTTCAGCGCAGAATTTGGTCGCGATCTGGCAGACTATCGCCGCGACGTCCTCCCCCCAGAATTGATCGAAGCCGCCAAGCTTGCCTATGACCAACCGCTCAGCACCGCTATATTGGCTAATCAGATCGCTGGGTTTTTCAGGACGCGCAGCATTTAACGCGTCCTGAGATCGCCCTAAATACCACCTAAACAGATGTATTTCGTTTCAAGATAATCCTCGAGCCCCTGACGCGCACCTTCACGGCCAAGGCCGGATTGTTTGATACCACCAAAGGGGGCGACTTCTGTTGAAATCAACCCAGTGTTTACACCAACCATGCCGTATTCCAGCGCTTCTGCCACCTGCCAGACCCGTGGCAAGTCACGCGCATAGAAATATGAGGCAAGACCAAATTCGGTGTCATTGGCCTGCGCAATCACGTCTTCAACTGTGTCAAAGCGAAACAGCGGCGCAATCGGGCCAAAGGTTTCTTCGCAGGCAATTGCCATGTCACGCGTCACATCTCCCAGTACCGTGGGCTGGAAAAAGCTTCCCCCCAGCTCATGTCGAGCGCCCCCCGTCAGCACCCGCGCACCTTTGCTGGTGGCGTCTGATATATGGGCGCTTACCTTGACCACCGCACGGGCATCAATCAAGGGACCGGTAGTCACCCCATCCTGCACCCCATTACCAACTTTGATGTCGGCAACGGCCTGTGTCAGCTTTTCAGCAAAGGCATCATAGACACCATCTTGCACATAGATCCGGTTGGCGCAGACACAGGTTTGTCCGTTGTTGCGGAACTTGGCGATCATTGCGCCCTCGACTGCCGCGTTCAGATTGGCATCATCAAACACAATAAACGGCGCATTGCCGCCAAGCTCAAGGCTGAGCTTTTTGACCGTATCGGCACATTGCCGCATCAGGATTTTGCCAACGCCGGTTGAACCGGTAAAAGTCAGTTTGCGCACTATCGGATTGGCACACATCTCACCCCCAATGGCTGCGGCATCGCACCCGGTGACTATGTTCAACAGCCCCTTGGGCAAACCGGCCCGCACCGCCAGTTCTGCCATCGCCAGAGCCGAGAACGGGGTTTCGGAGGCAGGTTTTAGAACCACCGCACAGCCCGCCGCCAGCGCAGGCGCAACCTTGCGGGTGATCATCGCATTGGGAAAGTTCCACGGCGTAATCGCCGCCACAACACCCACTGGCTGCTTAATCACCATAAGCCGTTTGTCCGGTTGATGGCCGGGGATGGTTTCCCCGTAAACCCGCCGTGCTTCTTCGGCAAACCACTGGATAAACCCAGCGCCATAGGTCACTTCCCCCAATGCCTCTGCCAGCGGTTTACCCATTTCTCTGGTCAGGATCAGAGCCAGATCTTCACGGTGCGCCATCATCAGGTCGTACCAGTGCCGCAACACGGCTGCCCGTTCTCCGGCGGTTCGGGCTGCCCAATCTTTTTGCGCAATTTCAGCCGCCGCAATCGCCGCTTTGGTCTCTGCTACACCCAAATCAGGAACCGTTCCAATTTCTTCGCCGGTGGCCGGATCATGAACCGCAATCACCGCCCCATCAGAGGCCTCAACCCAGTCGCCATTTAGGAATGCCTGCTGGCGAAACAACGCTTTGTCTTGCAAGTGGATCATTCTCCCGCCTCCCGCGCTGCATGGATCACGTCACTCAGAATGCCCAGCGCTTCGGCAAAGACCACATCAGGAATTGTCAGCGGTGCCAGAAAACGGATGACATTGCCGCCAACGCCACAAGTCAACAGGATCAGCCCACGGGCCATTGCCCTGGCTTTGACCCGTTGCGCCATCTCAGGGTTTGGCGTGCCCTCAGCCGTTACAAACTCAGCCGCCACCATAAACCCAAGCCCACGCACATCGCCAAGTTCAGGCACATCGGATTGAAGGTCCCGCAAAAACGCCATCAAATCAGCCCCCAACTTGCTAGCGCGCTGGCACAATTGTTCTTCATCCAGCACATCCAGCACTGCAAGTGCTGATGCAATCGCCAATGGATTGCCGCCGTATGTCCCGCCCAAACCTCCCGGAGTAGGTGCATCCATAACCTCGGCACGCCCCGTGACAGCGGCCAGCGGCATCCCCCCGGCCAGCCCCTTGGCCATACATGTCAAATCAGCCGCAACGCCAAAGTGCTCCATCGCAAACATCTGGCCAGTGCGACCAAATCCAGTTTGAATTTCATCAGCGATCAACAAGATCCCATATTCATCGCAGAGCTCTCGCAACCCTGTCATCAACGCCTTTGGCGCGATGTTGAAACCGCCCTCGCCCTGCACCGGCTCAATGATGATTGCAGCCGCTCGCGATGGGTCGAGATCCGTTTGAAACACGCTGCGCACCGCCGCAAGTGCGGCCTCAGCCGAAATCCCGTTTTGCGCGGTTGGAAAGGGCACATGATAGGTGTCGCCCATCATGCTGCCAAATCCCGCACGATAGGGTGCCACTTTGCCTGTCAGCGACATGCCCATATAGGTGCGACCGTGAAACCCACCACCAAAAGCAATCACCGCGTCACGTCCAGTACGGGCGCGGGCGATTTTGACCGCGTTTTCCACAGCTTCAGCACCTGTGGTCACAAAACAGGTTTTCTTGGCAAAATCGCCAGGAACCAACAGGTTCAACCGCTCTGCCAGCGTCACGTAGGAGGTGTAAGGCAAGACATGGTGGCAGGTATGGGTAAAACCCTCCAACTGCGCCGTAATCGCCTGCACTACTTTTGGGTGCCGGTGGCCGGTATTGACCACCGCAATTCCAGCCGCAAAATCGATATAGCGGCGACCTTCGACGTCCCAAACTTCGGCGTTTTCGGCGCGTGCAGCAAAAACCGGGTTCATCAAGCCAACGCCACGGGGAATGGCATTGGCCCGGCGGGCCGTCAGGTTGCTATTGGTATCAGGCATGTTTGGTCTCCGGATATCAGGACGTTGCAAATTCAAAGCGGTAAAGCGCGGGTAAGCAGCCAGACAAAACCGGCGATCCACAGCGTTTCAATCAAGACGATGGCCAGTGCGCGCGGTCCAACGGTGACGATCTCACCCAGCAGGGTTTTCATCCCCAGGGCCGCAATCGCACCAACCAAAGCCCATTTAGAGGCATCCGAAAACACCAAGGCTGTAGCGACCGGAATGACACCCAACGAATTCAGGGTCGCCAGCGCGACAAAGCCAAACAGGAACCAGGGCACAGGAACCGATCCACGCGGCGCACCTTTGCATGCACGCAGGCCAAACAGCACGACAAGACCGATCACCGGCACCAACATCGCAACCCGCAGCAGTTTGATCACCGTTGCAATGTCGCCTGTCTGCTCTGACACCGTATAGCCAGCGCCCACCACCTGAGCCACGTCATGGATCGTTGCCCCCAAAAAGATGCCTGCGACCTGATCGGACATACCAGCAAGCTGGGTGAACATGGGATAGGTTATCATGGCAACGGTGCTAAACACCGTCACTGCCACCACCGTAAAAACAGTATCCCGCTCGACAATGCCGCCCTCGCCTTTCGGCAATACCGAGGTCAATGCCAAGGCGGCTGAAGCCCCACAGATGCCCACAGCGCCTCCAGTCAGAACGCCAAAGGATAGGGTGCGACCGATAAGCCGGGCCGTCAGAAGACCAATGCCAATAGTACTGACCAAACTGACCAAAACAATCAGCACCGCATATGGCCCAAGCTCCAATATCTGGGCAAAGGTGATCCGCGCGCCCAACAGCGCCACCCCGACCCGCAGCACCGTGCGGGACATAAAATTGATACCTGCGATGAATTTTCCGTCACGGTCGACAAAATTGAACGCCATGCCCAGAAGCAGCGCAAACAGCATCACTGGGGCGGTGTATTGCGTGGCCAGAAACATAGCTGCCATAGCCACAGTTGAACTCAGCACGACCCCCGGGATCACCTCTTGGATCCGCGACTGCAGATTAGATAACATCCGATTTCCTTCGCCCAATTGGGATTACGCAGCAGCGGCAGCGCGATTGCGGAAAAAATCTGTGAGGGGGGTTTCGTGTTTCAACACACTGCGTTCCGCAATAAGCCCTTCAACCATTGCCCTGTCACCACTACGCGAGGCAGCCTCGATCAGGGTCAGATTGATGACATCGCGTTGCGCAATGGATCCGCCAAACAGATGCGCCGAATGACGCGCACCCGACAGCAAACCTTTGGCCTTTTCATAGTCACCACGCCCAAAGGCCTGCAGCCCTCTGACAATCGGCAAACCAGCGGTCCGGATCACAATTGAACTGGTACTGCCACCCTCTTGATTGGCCTCCAGCGCCGCAATTAGCGCGTCGGCCTCTACATCCCGGCCGGCGGCGGTAAAGGCCATCATCGCATGCAGATCTGTGAACGGCATATAGGCTTGATCTAGGACCTTGGCATACTGATCCGCAACATTGCCCCAACGGTCCCCCGTATCGACACCATCCATGTTCAACCGCCACAACAGCGCGGCTGAATCATGCACATCCATCAGTTCAGAGCGGTCGGTGACCAGCATATATTCATCATGAGCCGCCAAGGCGCGATCAAATTCACACTGCTCCAACCAGTACAACTGCTGGTGCCAGCGATTGTGGATCGACATGTAACTGTCGCCGCCCCAATGCGCCTCACAACGCTCCATAAAGCCAAGCCCTTCATCGACCTTGCCCTGCATTTCATAGCAATGCGCCAGTGCATGTACACTCCAAGTATCAGCTGGGTTCAACGATACCGCCTTTAGCGCCGCTGCTTCTGCCTGCGGATAGTGGCCGCACTCCTCCAGACCAAAGGCCGACATACCAAGCACAAAGGAGTACTCAGGATCCGCCTCACTCCATTGCGCCATCACCCGTGTTGGCCGGTCCCGACACGAACTGGCCTGTCCCAGAAGGAAATCGACCTGATGACCAAACTGCAAAGCACACAGATCACGTGGACAATGCAAAAGGATATCCGCATAGGCTTGTGACGCAGCATAGAAATCACCGCTCAGCCACAAGGCCATCGCCTGAATATGCCCCAATTCACGCGCATTGGCCTTGTCCGCCAATCCAACCAGAACATCGTATTCAGCCCGCAAATGAACCTGTTTTCGTTTGTCGCTGGAGATCAGATACATGCCCGCCAGGAAACACCGGGCCATAATGAAATCGGGGTCCGTTTTCAGAACCGCCTTGATCATCGTGCCTGGGGCAGGTGCATATTCCAACAGGCGTACCGCGGCCTGTGTAAATGCATCTATCGCAGCCTGGTTATGATGTGAAACAGGCGCACCAAAGCCATCGTGCAAAATCATCTTATTCTCCAAATTTTGGGTAGGCTCAGCCGCGATAGCCGTTGCGGGTCTGCGGTAGTTTCATGTCCAGCACTGCACTTGCGACCTGATTGCGCAGCATCTGCGCGGTGCCGCCACCGATGGTGAACATTCGTGCATCACGCACCATGCGCTCCATTGGCAGACTGCGGCCGTACCCGCGCGCGCCAAAAATCTGCAACGCTGTATTGGTCACGGTGACGGCATTTTCAGCTGCAAAAACTTTGGCCTGCGCTGCCGCGTTTTTGTCGGGATAGCCTGTGCCGCCGCTTTTGGCTGCTTTGTAGATCAGGGCTTGGGCTGCACTCAGGCCGATTTCCATGTCGGCTATCATCCATTGTAACCCCTGGAATTCTGCAATTGGACGGCCAAACTGCTCGCGATCCTTGGCAAACTCCACTGCTCGTTCAAAGGCGCCCTGCGCAATCCCATGTGCCACGGTTGCTGCGCCAACACGCTGGCCATTATAGGCGCTCATCAGCGCTGCAAATCCGCGCTTAAACCCCTGCGGCAACTGGATCACATGCTCGTCCGGGACAAACATGTCCTCAAACAGGATCTCGGTCTCCGGGATGCCTCGCAGCCCCATCGCATATTCACGGGCGCCAATTTTCAGGCCCTCGGTGTCATCACGAAGCGCGATAAAACCGCCAATCCCCAGATCTTTGCCATCGTCGATGACCCGAGCAAACACCAGATGCAACTTGGAGACCCCGCCCCCGGTGATCCAATGCTTCTGGCCATTCAGAACATAACCACCATCCGTTTTCACCGCGGTGGTCGCCATTTCCGTCGCAGCACTACCCGCGCCTGGTTCGGTAATGCAAATCGCCGGCTTGTCACCTGCCAGCACATAAGATGCGGCCAGTTTCTTTTGTGCGTCCGAGCCATAGCCCATGATCGCACCGACACCGCCCATGTTGGCCTCAACCACAATCCGCGCGGTGACACCGCAATTGCGGGCCATCTGCTCAATCACCAGCACGGCGTCAAAGTAGCTCAATCCCCGACCACCAAACTCAGTGGGGATCGTCATCCCCATGAAACCGGCCTCGGTCAGCTTTTCAACGGTATCCCAAGGATAGTCTTCACTGCTGTCAACATCAGCGGCACGGTCCCGAACATGGCCGTCAGACAGGGCTTTGGCTGCTTGTTGCAGCGCTTTTTGGTCGTCGGTTAAGTCAAACACGGTAGGCTTCCTCAATTCGTTACGGCTCAGGCGGAGGCAGCGGCAGATCTCAGCTCTGCCATCTCATCCAAGATTTCTTCGCTGTCTGCGCCACACAACGGCGGCGCCCGGCGATAGGTCACAGGCGTTTTGGAAAACTTCGCAGGATTGCCGATCAAGTCGACGGTCCCGGTGCCTGATTTGGGGTGCTGCATCGACACTTTCATGTCCCGTGCCCGCACCTGATCACTGTCAAACACCTGATCCAGTTGATTAATCGGACCGCCCGGCACGCCACGCGCCTCCATTGCTGTCAACAACGGGGTTTGCTGTTGCTGCCGCAGCAATGGTGTCAGCAGAGCAATCAGAGCCTCGCGATTTTCCAGTCGCGACGGGTTGGTCGCATAATGCGGGTCCGCAGCCAGATCCGGACAGCCCAGAATGGTACAGAACCGGGCAAATTGCCCGTCATTGCCCACCGCCACAATGACATGGCCATCACTGACCTCGAACACCTGATAAGGAACTATGTTCGGGTGTTGATTACCACGACGCTGCGGCAGCTCCCCTGACAACAGATAATTGGTGCCCTCATTGACCAGCCAAGAGGTTTGCACATCCACCAGCGCAAGATCAATCTGCTGGCCTTCTCCGGTTGCATCACGGTGCCGCAACGCTGCCAGGATAGATGTCGCTGCATACATACCGGTCATCACATCACAGATCCCAACACCAACTTTCATCGGCTCGCCCTCGGGAACACCTGTCAGGCTCATGATGCCACCAAACCCCTGGGCCAGCAGATCATATCCGGCGCGATGCGCGTTAGGGCCTGCCTGCCCAAACCCTGTGATCGAACAATAGACCAGCCCCGGATGCTCGGCCTGCAAGTCATCGTAAGACAGCCCATAACGCGCCAATCCGCCAACCTTGAAGTTTTCAACCAGCACATCACAGGTGCCAAGCAGCTCCTTCACGATCGCCAAACCTTCAGCGGTGGCAATATCCACTGCAATCGACCGCTTGTTGCGGTTGGCCGACAGGTAATAAGCACTTTCGCTGCTAGCGACACCTGTCGCATCCGTTACATAAGGCGGCCCCCAACTGCGGGTATCGTCACCGGCACCAGGGCGTTCGACCTTGATGACATCAGCCCCCATATCACCCAAAAGCTGCGTACAGTACGGCCCAGCCAAGATGCGGCTAAGGTCCAGAATTCGCAGCCCGGCCAGCGGCCCTGTAGGTTTTTCGATTGATTGAACCCTGTTTACCACACCGCGCCTCGTCCAAAAATATGCGGCCCATTTTGTGGACCCATTTCAACTTGGGCCAACGATACCGATGAGAAAACATGTAGAAAAGCGATAAATTAGCGATTATAGTGTTCGAAATAGTAACAAAGGACTCGCCATGAACCTCCGTTTCTTGAGGACAGTTGTCGCCGTATCTCAATACCCAACCTTTGTGGCGGCTGGCGAAGCAATGGGCCTGAGCCATTCGGCCGTCAGCGTGCATATCAAGACACTGGAAGATGAGCTGCAAATCACTCTGGTTGATCGCAAAAAACGTCCGCCTGTCCTGACAGATCGTGGCATTGCACTAGTTGAACACGCGCAGAAAATTTTCGAAATAGTTGACGATATCAAGTCGTTAACCCATGAAGAAACGCTTATTGGGTCAATCACCATGGGGGTTGTCCCTTCAACTCTTGTGAACCTGGTCCCCCCCGCAATTGCCAGCCTGCGCGCCGCCCACCCAAAATTGCATATCAAGATCAAAACCGGGCTTTCGGCTGATCTGGCCCAACAAGTGCGCAACCGTGATTTGGATATGGCTGTGGTCACAGAACCCGATCGCCCTCTGGCCAATCTAAGGGCTCAGGTCATCTGCACGGAACCATTGCAGTTGCTGGCCCCAAAATCAGCGCAAAACATGACCGAAAAAGAGCTCTTCGCCAATTACCAGTTCATCTGGTTTAATCGCCAGACCTGGGCTGGCCAGCAGATCGAACGTCATATTCTCGACCGCAAGATCCATGTGGAATCAGCCATGGAGGTCAGCGCACTGGAAGCGGTGGAATCGCTGGTCCGACACGGTATTGGGATTTCAGTTGTACCCCAGCAAATGTGTGCACCAAAGGACCGACCCGATCTGACCGTCCGCGATTTTGGCTCTCAGGATCTCGCGCGTAAACTGATCATGCTGGATCGCAACAACAATCCACGACGCCGACTGTCCGACGCCCTGTTTGATGCCTTTCAAAACGTCATCAGTTCAGGCCCCGATGCCCAGAACGCAATCACCGACGCGCCGAAAATTTGATAGCCCAAGGGTAGACCGCCGGGCTAACAAAACGGCAACATTCAAGGTGGTGAAGTCAACACAAAAGGGGGGAAGTGGCGGACCGAGGAGGATTCGAACCCCCGACCCCCTGATTCGTAGTCAGGTACTCTATCCAGCTGAGCTATCGGTCCACTGTTTGCGGGGTTTAGTGGCAGCATGAGACAGGCGCAACCCCAAAATTTTGTCAAAATCACCTTGGGGCCAACCCTGTTGAGTGGCTGGGCTTGCTGCACTCCTCCTAAAGTGTCAGGCACAACAACGCAGACCTCCGCAATTGGTTGTCTCCATGCAATTGATAAGGAATGCAATCCAGCTATGGCTACTTGGTCCGATTTGGAAATGGAACTCAGCATTTGGCACGCGGCTGGGGTCACTCCGACGTTTTGGTGGCGCGATGATGACGCAGAATCCCCATCTCCTGCTCTGGATACTCTTTTAGCACTGGCCCAGCGACACAGCGTACCAATTCACCTCGCAGTTGTGCCAAAATCTGTCGGTCCTGCGCTGGCCAACCGCCTAAACCATGCAACCGATACCTATGTACTGCAACATGGCTTTGCACATGTGAACAACGAACCCTTCGGTGCCCGAGCGTCCGAAGTGGGCGAGCACCGTGATATCGATCTGCAATTGCGTGACCTGAAGGACGGGTGGCAACGTCTGGTTCAAGCTCAGATCCCCAACTTGCTGCCCGGTTTCGCTGCTCCATGGAACCGGATAGCTGACAAGACCGTTGCCCATTTCCCGGATCTTGGCTACCGGCTGCTTTCAACCTGTCACGCCCGCAAGTCCCCCTCGCCCGTTGCTGGCGTAACTCAGGTCAACATTCACTTCGATCCAATCCGCTGGAAACAGGGGCCGAAATTCCGCGGCACCGAAGCCACCCTTGAAGGTGTGGTCGAACATCTGGTGCAGCGCCGTACCGGGCTGGTGGACAAAACTGAGCCAACCGGGCTTTCAACCCACCACCTGCAAACGGACGATATAGTTTGGACCTTCACCGACCAGCTGCTAGAGCGCCTCACCCACAACGGGGCTAGCGAGTGGATTCGACTGTCTTCGTTTCTTGACCAACAATAGGCCTGCCTCATGATCGATATCACCTATGCCAGACCGGAAGAACGCGAAGAGATCGCGCAGTTCATGCAACAGGTGTTTCCACGCGCAAAATGGTCAATGGATGGCTGGCGGGCGATATTGGATGGTCGCTGGGGACGCCCCGATGATCCCTGTGCCGTCACTGTACGGGACAATGGAAAACTGGTCGGCGTTCTGGGCCTGATCACCGCCCAGCGCCCGACCGATCACGGCCTACGTGTTACCGCCAATATGACCTCATGGTACCTTCTAAAGCCATACCGGGGCACCGGCATTGGCCGCCGCATGATCGACCTGGCCACCGCCCGCGCTGACACTACAGTGACCGACTTCACCAGCTCCCCCGGTGCTGTTCACGCCGTCAAAAGCGCCGGTCTGGTGGAACTGGATACCACCCGCTTGATCTGGCATCCGCGCGCAGTGACAGCACCGCCGCTCCCGGTCCACGGCGAACCGCTTGCGCGCGCCGAAACCCTCGGCGCCAAAGACCTGCGCGTGCTGCGCGATCACGAAGGACTCGACCTAACCCCACTCATCGTAGAAACCCCTGACGGGCCCTGTGTCGTCATTTTATCGATCAAGCAGAAACATGACGACTACGTCACATATGAGGCCATGTACCTCGGCAACCGCACGCTCTTTGCCCGCAACGTCCGCGCCATTGCCGACAGCCTGCTACCGCAGGATCGCGCGATTCTATCGGTTGACCGCCGCCTACTGCCTGCCGATGTAACCCCTGACATGACCGAGGAGTTTGCAGTACCGCGGTTCTACACCCCAAACCGCATGTCACCAGAAGACATCGACCACCTTTATTCAGAGGTCGTCCTGCTTGGAATGAAGCTGTACTGACTGTTTTTCCTACATGTTGCCCCCCTTGCGGCCAGTTACACGAAGAAGTGTCCGCTGATGGTCAGGTAGAAGACTTGACCGCAAAAGGTGGGGCTATACGAACTACAGGTCAGGAATTATTATCTAGAAGATTGAAATGACCCAAACTTCTGAACGAGAAATCACTTTTGTGCGTCTACCTGGCGTCTCTGCCGACGACATAATTGCACATATGTCCGATCCCCGTGTGGCTGAACATATGCCCTTGCTGACGTTTGACTGGGATCACAAAACCGTCGCGGATTTTGTTGCCGCCAAAGAACAATGCTGGCAACGCGATGGGCTTGGCCATTGGGCCATTCTTTGCAATGGCGCATATGTCGGCTGGGGTGGATTTCAGAAAGAAGCGGATGAATGGGACTTTGGTCTGGTTCTAAGACCCCAAAGCTTTGGTTTGGGGGGGCGCATTTCAAAGAAGGCACTTAAGATCGCAAAGGCAGATCCAAGAATACCATTTGTGACATTCCTCTTGCCGCCATCCCGCAAAAATCTCGGTGCCCTCACCCGACTGGGCGCCCAGTTTGTTGAAGAGACCGAATATGCTGGCGCGCGGTTTCTGAAATACCGCCTGAACACTCTGTAGCACTGCTTTCAGGCACTTTGCCGCAAACGCAACACCACATCCTTCGAGAAGCAGGAAGCAATAGCGCCCAAATTGCCGGGCCCTATTGCTCCTTTCTGCTTATGAACTGTCGAAAACTTACTCTTCAATCATATCCACACGTGTTGCATGCCGCCCGCCTTCAAACTCGGCAGTGAGGAATGCATCCACGATGTCGAGCGCCAGCCCTTCTCCGACCACGCGCACGCCAATCGACAGCATGTTGGCATCATTATGCTGGCGGATCATGCTGGCCGAGAAGGTGTCAGAGCAGACGCCGCAACGGATGCCTTCCACTTTATTTGCTGCCATCATGATTCCCTGACCCGTGCCACACAGGATGATACCAAACCGGCAGTCACCAGACGCGACCTGCTGCGCGGCTGCTTTACCATGTATGGGGTAGTGTGTGCTTTCAGGCGTGGTTGGTCCAATATCAACCACGTCCCAGCCTTTTGCCGCGATATGATCTGCAACGACCTGTCGGAGCTGAATGGCGGCGTGATCGCTGGAGAGGACGATGCGTTTGCTGTCTGTCATGGGGAAGATGTCCTGTTTCCCAATGCAACTTAACGTCTTGGCCCAATTGCATCAGGTGATCTTTGTTGTATCAATTTTCCGGTTTTTGGATGGTAGCATAGGCTGCGCAAAGATCTAACCACCGAATGATACAGGCTGGCATAAATCAACCCGGAAAAACCGGCCGTCATTTGCATTCGAAATTGGAAAGTGGCGGACCGAGGAGGATTCGAACCCCCGACCCCCTGATTCGTAGTCAGGTACTCTATCCAGCTGAGCTATCGGTCCACTAAGGGCGGGATGTAATCTGAGCGGCGGAAATGAGCAACCCCAAAAACGAATTTAAATGGTGCCATCCCCTTTGGGCAGGCAAACATCAAAAATGGTGCCCTCGGGACCGGTCTGACGCAGGCTGACGGATCCCCCATGGCCCCGGCTCAACTCGGCTGCAATTGCCAACCCCAACCCCGACCCACCTTTGCGGGCGCCTCCTTGAAACGGAGTGAACAGATTCTCCCGTGCCCGCTTGGGCAGCCCCGGCCCGGTATCACTGATACTGATCCACCAGGCGTCGCTATCTTCAAAGGCCGAGATTGTCACCGTTCCCGCATTGCCAGTGGCAGTGATCGCCTGCCTGGCATTGCGCGCCAGGTTCATCACAATGCGATAAATCTGTTCGGGGTCGGCGCGCACCACCAGATCCGCCGGAACCTCGCTGACAATGACGACCTTATCATCGCCCAGCGTCACCCGTTCCGCTTCGACCAGATCATCAACCACTTCGCACAAATTCACCATGGTCAGCGTTGGGGCGGGTTCTTCTGCGCGTCCAAAGGCCAATGTTCCCTCACACAATGACACCGCGCGGGTGATCGAGTTCACCAGTTTAGGCGCCAAACGTCGAACCAAGGGGTCTTCACTCATCTCAATCCGGTCGGTGAACAGCTGTGCTGATGTCAGGATATTGCGCAGGTCATGGCTGACCTTGGCCACCGCCTCGCCCAATTGCGCCAGCCGTTCCTTTTGCTTTAGCGCCTGGGTTAGTTCTGTCTGCAACTGCAACAAGGCTTCTTCAGCTTCGCGCAGTTCCGTCACACCGGCGCTGGGATGGATAATACCACGGGCGTCTTCGGGGGCAGCAGCATAGCGCTGCATATACCCCACCACCACTTTGATAGGCTTGACCAAAATGGCCCTCACCGCGACAAACAACAGCAACGCCGTGAACACCGAAATCACAGCCGACAGCACCAGGATTCGCACCCCGTAATCCAGCATTGCCATCCGCAGCGGTGCAGTCTCCATCGTGACCTCAATCAGCAAACCAGCCTCACGCACTGGCGCACCGATTACGCGGACGACCTGATTGCCCGGAGTCACCAAACGGACCATTGCATCCTTGATCAGAACAACCGGACTCGCCATCCGCAGATCGTATGTCTCGTCGATGGGTTGTGGGATAGGTGAGGATAGCATCAACTGGCGCATTTCATCACGCCGCAGCACCACGTTGAACACCCCTGCGTTTTCCAGCAGTTCGGCCTCTAGGGCCGTTTCCAGCATATCATCCGCCAGTAATGCCAGCGATGCGATCTGCGCCCGCTCCAGACGCGCCAGCAGGTAATCCTCACGAAACCGGGCGATCGACGGCACAAAAATCAGAATTTCTGCCAACATCACGAAAATCGTGGTCAGGATCAGAAATCGGCCTGAGAGCGAATTCAGCATTGCGGCCTTTCTGGCTCAGGGAATCCAGCGCTGTACAAACTGGACCGCGGGTTTAACGAATTGACTATCAAAAAGCCGCGGCGAGAAATAGGCCCCAGCTACACGTTTGTTGATCTCGCCAATCGTCGGATAGGGCGCCACCATCGCCGCAATCTGGCTCATCTTCAACCTGTTGGCCAGAGCCAGCGACCAGGTGCTGATCAACTCGCCCGCTTGATGCCCAACAATCGAGGCCCCAACGGGTCGTCCTTTGGCCACCATCACCTTGATAAACCCTTTGGTCTTACGCTCTGCCATGGCCCGGTCGTTATGCAGGTAGTCGAATCGGATAACCTCGAGTTTGGCCCCATAGACATCTCGCGCCTGACGTTCCGTCATCCCCACCTGCGCCAATTCAGGGTCGGTATAGGTGGTCCAGGGGATGTGGTCAGTTTTCGCGCGTGATGGCAGCCCAAATAGGACGGATCGTATGATGACCCCGGCTTGATACCCGGCCACATGAGTGAACTGCATCCCACCCGCCACGTCGCCAATCGCATAGACGCGTTTGTTGCTGGTGCGCAGCTCGTCGTCGACCTGAATGCCTGTCCGGTGAGTTGCGATGCCTGCAGCCTCTAGGTTTAAGCGGTCGGTATTGGCTTTGCGCCCGACCGCCATCAGCAAATGCGACCCTTTGAAGATACTCCCATCCTTGGTTTCAACCTCAATTGCCCCAGCCGTGCCGCGCACTTTGCTCACCAGTGCGCCCTCGGCAATCTCGACACCTTCATCGCGAAGGCTATCCAGAACGATCTTTGCCAGTTCGGGATCATCTTTGCCCAGCGCTCTTGCAGCTTCGATGACGGTGACTTTGCAGCCCAGCCGGACATGCGCCTGAGCCATTTCCATGCCAATCGGACCACCGCCAATGATCAACAGGTGATCTGGCTTTGTCCGCTGATCAAACAGGGTCTCATTTGTCTCATAAGGCACATCCGCCAGACCAGGGATTGGTGGCACAAGCGGTGAAGACCCCGTCGCGATCACTACACGACGCGCGGTTATCACCTGCTCCCCTGCCTGTACCTGCGTCGGAGAGATGAAATGGCCGAACTCCCGGATCACCCGCACGCCAAAACTTTCGAACCGGTCCTGACTGTCCATCGGCTCTATGGATCTAATCACGCCTTGGACATGGTCCATTGCAGCCGCATAGCTCACCTGCGGCACTTGATCTGCGACGCCTAAGGCTGCGGTGTTGTTCTGCCCATAAGCGGCTTTGGCGCTGGCTAGCAGCGCCTTGGAAGGCACACAGCCATAGTTCAGGCAATCGCCACCCATCTTGTGGCCTTCCAGCAGCACCACATCGGCCCCCATCTGGCTGGCACCTGCGGCAACTGACAGCCCACCGGACCCGGCACCAATAACAAGCAGGTCACATTCGATATCTGTCATCCTCGGGCCTCTTTCTTGCTACGGATCGAGTTAATAATGATCGGCAGTGTTGCAAGGGCACAGAGCGCCAAAATTGGCCCAATGATATGAGGCTCCCACAACAGAGACAGGTCCGGATCGCCCCCCCTATCGAACACCTCGCCAAGCCCTACGCCAATCCAGGTAAAGACTATAGCACCGGGAATGATGCCCAGCGCGGTGGTCCACAAAAAGGTTCGAAACCTGACCCCAACCAGTGCGGGCAACAAATTGGCGACAAAGAATGGCACCGCAGGCACCAGCCTGATCAGCAGCAGCACCGGCACCTCATTTTCCCGCAATCCGGTTTTGAACTTTTGCATTCGTCCTTCAGACGCTTCCAGCTTCGCCGCCAGCAGGTCGCCCAGCCCCAGCCGCGCTGCCGTAAAAATTGCTGCCGCGCCGATAGTCGCCGCCGAGACGTTGAACAAGGTACCTGCGGCCAGTCCAAACAAGAACCCACCCGTCACCGATGCAACAGCCGCCCCCGGGAGCGAAAAGGCTACGATGGTTATGTAAACTGCAAGGAACAGCACAACGAGGCCCGCAAAATTCTGATCGCGGTAAGCCAACAGCGATTCGCGATTGTCACGCAGGGTGTCAAAGCTCAGATAATCGCGCAGGGTAAAGGCACCGATCACCGCAACCACCAGCACGACCAACAATGGCAGATGGCGCAAAATGGAGCGTTTGGGCGTGTTACTCGTTTCAGTCATTGGCAATTTGGTCTCCGTTTGTCCCCTGCTATGCTCAAAATGTGGATGAGGCGAGTACAGGTACAGAGAAATCACGGCTCAGTGATCACAGCCAGCAGATTTGTGAGAATGGTTTCAGAAACTGGTCCGCCCCCGCCCTTCCTGATGCCGATTGACACCGCAACCTCCGCAAACCATCCTTCACCCCAATCCAAAAAGTCAAAAAAATAGCGATCCGACCGAAAACCCACCTCACAGGGTTTGACTCGCCCGCCAATCCCTTCTAATGACCGGGTTCGAGATAGACACCTCGGGGGCTTTTGTATGCCTTCGACATAAATAGATGGAGACCGGAGCGATGAAACGCACCTTTCAGCCTTCGAACCTGGTTCGTAAACGTCGCCACGGTTTTCGTGCGCGCATGGCCACTAAGGCAGGCCGCAAGATCCTGAATGCACGTCGTGCACACGGCCGCAAAGAGCTGAGCGCATAAACGCGCACTCAGTTTTCTGACGGATTTTAGACCGCCGGAGGCCCCCACGGATGGCATTGCCACCCTTGGGAAACGCCTCCGGCGGTTTCCGTTTGTCCATCGCCTCTTTCAATTGCCATAGGTCAATATGCAGGTACTCTCCAAACGCAGCGAATTCCTTGCTGCTGCCCGCGCCCGTCGGCAAGGCAGCAAAGGCATGATGGTGCAGGGTCGCAATCGCGGCGATGGTGATGGGATTCGGGTTGGGTTTACCTGTTCCAAGAAAGTCGGCAATGCCGTGGCCCGCAATCGTGCCAAACGTCGGTTGCGTGAAGTAGCGCGGCTAAATCTGGCCGAGCATGGCCTGCCCGGTTGGGACTATGTTCTGATCGGACGCGCCAAGGAAACCGCCAATCGGCCTTTTGAAGACCTGCAGGGCGATTTCCTCTATGCGTTGAAGAAAATTCACCGCTGATCTCTTTCCTGTTCCTGTTGGCGCCCCTATTTATCCTCTCATGAACCCGCTGGCCCATATCATCGCCCTGCCCGTACGGGCCTATCGGCTGATCTTCAGCCCCTGGGTTGGCTTCAACTGCCGTTATCAACCGACATGTTCGGCCTACGCGCTAGAAGCCCTTGAAAAGCATGGTGCGTTCAAGGGCAGCTGGCTGGCCGCCAAACGTATCGGGCGTTGTCACCCCTTAGGACGCGATGGCTATGATCCTGTCCCTGATAAGAACGACCCACCAGCGCCCTAAGCAACACTCCGTTTTAGACGGCGCGCTAAATTAGTCATTGGTCGAAGCAACTTTTGACGGTCAAACCACTGCAGGTCATGAATGTCGGACCGTGAGGGGCGCTGCACAGCTAGCGGCGGGTCAACCGCCACTGTCACCAATTCCGGATGACTTTTGCGAAACCAGGAGTAGGCACCATCAACATGCATCGCGCCGCCACGCGGATCGCCAGCAGGGCGCTGCAGAATGTTCTTCAGGTAGGGCAATGCCTTTACCGCGCACCGCCCGGAAACCCCATAGAAATGCAAACATTCAATTGCGGCATCCGGCGCGACCAATGCGATTCGCATTCTTTGTTTGAAATCGGGCTTTGGGACCCCCGCTGGCATATGCCCATAGACCATATCCCAATCAATTTGCTTCAAGTATCGCGACACCTCTCTGAACCGAAGCGAGAAGTTGTCTGAAAAATCCGCGTCATCTTCCAGCACCAGAAATCGTTTCAAATTCATCGATATCGCTTGTTCCAAAACCCCAATGTGGCTCAGAAAACAGCCGCGCGTGCCAATGGATGGAAAGCCAAGTTTGCGTCTGGGTCTGACTGCAGGAAAAAGACACACATCCGGGTGCCCCAACCCCAACCCCACTGATTTCAGCTGTTGATCGATACCGAGCCGTCGATCTTTGCGGTTTGGCAGATTGATAACAAACACTTTGTCAAAGGCATTCAACAATGCGGCGCGGCTTGTTTGCTTCTCACTCATGCTTGGCCTCGTATGTAACGCAGTTGCAAAACCAGAGTAAGTACTTCCCCGAACAAGACGTAGGTCCCATCCGGATAGCGGCCAGTCCCACACGGGTACAGTGCACCGCATTTCTGGGCACTGCTCGCCTCGGATCACCCTGAGCAATCATGGATAAGAGGGTTGGCTCAGTTGCCAGCTAGATGCGCAGCAAACAGATCAAGAAACGCTTGTTTTTCCTTCTTATGCGCCCGCATCTCTTCAACTTCTGCATCAATACTGGTCACCCCACCGCCGTCGCCAACAACAACAAGCATGGCCATACCGTATTGCCCGTGCCGGTTGCAGCGCAGCCCATAGACGCCCGGTTCGTCGAATTGCACTTCGACCCTCGGCTTGTTGGAAATGGCAACCGGATCTCTGTCCGCAGGCCAAAGTTGTGGCACCGAATGAACGGTGTGCTGACCACGGCTATTCAGAAACACCAGGGCTTCACCTGGCTCAAGCTGAACCAGCGGTGGATCAAAGCGAAACATACCCGTCGCCGCTGTCGCCATCGGGTCGGTGACCTGGTTCACATCGTGTTTCATCCCCTGTGAGAGATCGACAGTGATGTTCTCGGCCAAGACCGGGGCAGCTGCAAAAGCCATCAAAAACAGATAAGAAGAAATTCGTTTCATAAGGGTCACCTGAACACGGACACAAACGCAGGATTGCACTGCTGTTGCGACTGGCTAGCACAGCCATAAACTGATCGACCTTGCGCTAGCTCAACTCAACACCAACAACCGTAGTGCAGCTTTGTGGAAGTAAGACCTACCCAAGCTGGTTTTTTCTTGGCAAAACGCCCCCCAAACGCTAGGGGGCCGACATGCTTGATACAGACCTTGACGATATCCACCCGCTGTTTGCCGGCGCTCCCTCGACCACCGGGTTCAAAAAGCTGCGCAAGCGTATTGTGCGCTATACACGCGAGGCTATTGAACAGTACGGTATGATCGAACAAGGTGCCCGCGACCCGGATGCCAAGCCGCAGAAGTGGCTGGTCTGCCTGTCTGGCGGTAAAGACAGTTATACCTTGCTGGCAGTCCTGTATGAGCTGAAATGGCGCGGACTACTGCCGGTTGATCTTTTGGCCTGCAACCTGGATCAGGGGCAACCCGGATTTCCGGCAACTGTTTTGCCTGAATTTCTCGAAAAAATGGGCGTGCCGCACCGAATCGAATATCAGGACACCTACAGCGTGGTGATGGACAAGGTTCCAGCTGGTCGCACGTTCTGTGCGCTGTGCTCGCGCCTGCGCCGGGGTAACCTGTACCGTGTTGCCCGCGAAGAAGGGTGTTCTGCTGTGGTGCTGGGCCATCACCGGGATGACATTCTGGAAACCTTTTTCATGAACCTGTTTCATGGCGGTCGTTTGGCCACGATGCCCCCCAAGTTGATTAATGAAGAGGGCGATCTGTTTGTTTACAGACCCCTGGCGCATGTCGCCGAGGCTGATTGTGAAAAGTTTGCCCGTTCAATGAACTATCCGATCATCCCCTGTGATCTGTGTGGCAGTCAGGACGGGTTGCAGCGTCAGCAGGTCAAACAGATTCTCGATGGATGGGAATCAAACAGTCCCGGGCGCCGCCAAGTGATGTTCCGCGCTCTGATGAATGCCCGCCCTTCGCACCTGTTGGACCCCAAATTATTTGATTTCTTGGGTCTGGAACGAAAAAAAACCGAATCCGATACAAATTTCGGTGAAATTCCCGTCCTGCGTTAACGGTCGAGTCAGACCAACGACCCTATTCTCCTATTAGCGCGTAAGGTGCGTTTAGGCGAAAGGTCATTTCATGCTCAATCCGAATTCAGGTCGACTGATGCGAATTCGTAGCAAGATCGCTCCGGTCCTGCTTGGCCCTCCGGTTCTTGCATTTATACCAGCACTGACCCTTGCCATGTTCTGGCTGGGCGGTGAGGTTGCATTGCTGAGTGTCGCACTGGGGCTACCGATCGTGTTTGCCGCCATGGGTGCTTTTGGCAATTCCAAGATGTCATACATTCCGCGTGATAGCGTCACTGGCATGTTGTTGCGTGAAGGTTTCGAAATGGAGCTTGAGCGGGTCTACTACGGCACCGATGACACCGGCCTGAGATCTGCCACCCTGGTTTTGGAAATTGACGAATACAAGGAACTGGTCACGCGGCATGGTCAATCCGCCGGAGATGCGGCGTTGCAACGTTGCGGCGAACGAATCGTTGCGACACTTCGTGACAACGACACCGTTGCCCGGATTGGCGATAGTAAATTCGGAATCTGCCTGATGCCGGTACAACAGCTAGACCTTGAGCTCACCGTGCAACTGGCCGGCCGGTTGCAGGCCGCACTAGAAGAGCCCATTTCGCTGGATGGCGCCTCGATTTACCTGTCCTGTTCGGTTGGCTTCTGCATGCGTAACCGCGCCCCAGGAAACAGTCCCTCGGACTGGTTATCAGCCTCCACCGCCGCGTTGGGCGATGCGCAGCATAACGGACCATCAGGTATTCGTGCCTATAGCGCCGACATTCACCGCCGCACCAAGGCGCGCAGCGATCTGCGTGAAGATGCCGCCACAGCACTGGAAGGTGGTCAAATTCAGCCCTGGTTCCAGCCGCAGATTTCAACCGACACCGGTAAAGTAACTGGATTTGAGGCACTGGCCCGCTGGTCGCACCCTGTACATGGCATGATCCCGCCCTCCACCTTCCTGCCTGCCTTGGAAGAGGCTGGATTGATGGAACGTCTCAGCCAGGTAATGCTGTATCACGCGCTGACGGCTCTTAAGGCCTGGGATGCCGCCGGAGTGGATGTCCCTACCGTTGGTGTCAACTTTGCTACTGATGAATTGCAGAACCCTGGTCTGGTGGACCGCGTCAAATGGGAAATGGAACGGTTTGATCTGGCTCCGGAACGGCTCTCGGTTGAAATCCTTGAAACTGTTGTCAGCGATTCCCCCGATGATGTGATCACCCGCAATATCTCTGGCCTTGGAACTCTGGGCTGCCAGATTGATCTGGATGACTTCGGCACAGGCCATGCCTCGATTGCCTCGGTACGCCGCTTCAACATCTCGCGCATCAAAATCGACCGGTCTTTTGTGATGAAAGCTGATCGCGACCCGGAACAGCAAAAACTGATCGGTGCCATTCTGACGATGGCCGAGCGGCTGGAGCTGGAAACCCTGGCCGAAGGTGTGGAAACCGTGGGCGAACACGCGCTGTTGGCGCAGCTTGGCTGTGACCATGTGCAGGGCTTTGGCATTGGTCGCCCGATGCCATTTGACCAGACACTGGACTGGATCACTGCCCATCAGGCAAAACTGCAGGACGCCCCCGCAATTGGCAAACAGCGCAGCTAACAGCGGCTGAATTTACCAATTGGGGCGTATTGACGCCCCGATCCTCCCGAATCTGCTTGACCTTTGGGGTCCATCTCTGTTGAACCACACCCTGTCATTCCCTGTACAAGGTGGCAGTCCCAAATGGACGACCAGAACAAAAATCTAATACTCGCGACCGTCCTCAGCTTTTTGGTGATTCTTGGTTGGTATACCTTTTTCCCACCACCAGAGCCGGCACCCGTCGTTGAGCCTGCGGTGAACGAAACTGTGGCAACAGGCGATACCGCCGGCGCCCCAGTGGTTGGTGGCACTGCAGCTACTGATGCCGCCGCGACGGCACAGACTGCCGAGGCCGAAGCGCCCAAGGCACCCCGTATCGACATCGACACACCTCGCCTGTCCGGCAGCATCTCGCTGCAGGGTGGCCGCATCGACGATCTGTCGCTGAAAGATTACCGCGTCTCGATCGAAGATGACGCCGAAATCGTCAAAATGCTGTCCCCAGTGGGAGAGCCGGGCGCTTACTACGCGCTCTATGGCTGGGCTCCGGGTGCAGGTCTAGCACCGGACGAGGTTCCGGGTGCCAATACCATCTGGCAGCCACAGGGCGACAACACACTGACCCCAGACACCCCGGTCACCATGACCTGGGACAACGGCAAAGGCCTGACCTTCTCGCGCACCATCGCCATCGACGAAGACTATATGTTCGAAGTCACCCAATCGGTTGAAAACACCTCGGACAGCACCGTTGCGCTGGCGCCCTATGGCACCCTTGCGCGTCACGGTGAGCCGGCAGAGCTGAAGAACTTCTTCATCCTGCACGAAGGTGTTGTTGGCATGGCAGATGGCGAGCTGACAGAAACCGATTACAGCAGCATGCCTGATTTCGACGTGGACCCACGTGAAGGCAAGGCTGAGGTCACCCAGGTTGCCGAAAGTGGCTGGATTGGCTTCACTGATCACTTCTGGATGTCGACACTGATCCCAGAATCAGGCCAAGCGTTCAAATCTATCGCCAAATACGACGACCGCCGCGATATCTATCAAACAGACATCGTGCTGCCGACCGTCACCCTTGCAGCCGGCCAATCTTCCGAAGTCACCACGCAGCTGTTTGCCGGTGCCAAGGAATGGGCCACCATCCGCGAATACGAAGCAGGTGGCGTTGCTGGATTCATCGACAGCATCGACTGGGGCTGGTTCTTCATGCTGACCAAGCCGATCTTCTGGTTGCTGCACAACCTGAACCAACTGATTGGCAACATGGGTTGGTCGATCATCGGCCTGACCCTGATCATCAAGGCAATCCTATTCCCGCTGGCTTACAAATCCTACGTCTCGATGGCGAAGATGAAGGAACTGCAGCCGCAGATGGAAGAGCTGAAGAAGAAAGCCGGCGACGACCGTCAGGCGGTTCAGAAAGGCATGATGGAGCTGTACAAGAAGGAAAAGGTAAACCCCGCTGCGGGCTGCCTGCCAATCCTGCTGCAGATCCCGATCTTCTTCTCGCTGTACAAGGTGATTTTTGTCACAATCGAACTGCGTCACGCACCGTTCTTTGGTCCCTTCCAGGATCTCAGTGCACCTGACCCAACCTCGATCATGAACCTGTTTGGCGTCCTACCTTGGGCTGGACCAGAAGCAGGAACCATTGTGGCACTAGTCTTCATCGGTATTCTGCCGCTGTTGCTGGGTATCTCGATGTTCCTGCAGCAAAAGCTGAACCCTGCCCCCACTGACCCAACTCAGCAGATGATCTTTGCCTGGATGCCATGGGTGTTCATGTTCATGCTGGGCGGGTTTGCGTCGGGTCTGGTTGTCTACTGGATCGCCAACAACACGATCACGTTCACTCAGCAATATCTGATCATGCGCAGTCAGGGTTATACCCCGGACATTTTCGGCAATATCAAGTCGGGCTTTAAGAAAACGCCTAAGACGGATAAAAAATGACAAGCAAAATTGCACAGATGTGGCGGCACCCGATCAAAGGGATCGGGGCCGAACCACTTACAGAGGTCCGCCTGAATGAAGGCGGGCCTTTGCCTTTGGATAGAGCTTGGGCATTGTTGACCGGGAAAGCCACGGATACTGGCGAGTGGCAACACTGCCGCAACTTCGCTCGTGGCTGTTTCGGACCAGAACTGATGGCTGTAACTGCTGTCACTGATGGTGACCTGATCACGCTGAGACATCCTAAACAGGATGATCTCACCATCGATCCCTCTGCGGACAGCGCCAAACTGGTCGACTGGATCACATCGATCTATCCCTCCGAACGTCCTGCTCCCCATACGCTGATCAAATCACCCAAGGGTGGCATGGCAGACGCAGACGTTTCGGCAATCTCTATCATGTCCCTGGCGTCGCTGAACGCACTGGGGGACAAACTTGGTCAGAACCTTGATCCCCGCCGGTTCCGCGGAAATCTCTGGATTGACGGCTCCACTCCTTTCGAAGAATTTGATTGGGTGGACCAAGAGTTGAAGATTGGTGGTGCCCGCCTGAAGGTGATCGACCGGATCACCCGTTGCCGCGCCACCGAAGCCAACCCGGACACAGGCGAACGCGACGCCAACACACTTAAGGCCCTACGTGAACACTGGGGTCATACTGATTTCGGCATTCTTGCCGTCGTCCAAAATGATGGTGATGTCGCCCTTGGCGACACACTCGAGGTGCTCTGATGCAAATCCAATTTACCCTAGCCGAAACGCCCGATGACTTCACAACGGAAAAGGGCCGCAAGATGTTTGCCGGCGAATCCGAGTTTGTCAAAGGTGTTGTGGCCATGTCCGGCCTGCCACCAGCCGACCGGATGGAGGTCTGTTTTGCAGGCCGTTCCAATGTTGGCAAGTCCAGCCTGATCAACGCGCTGACCGGCACCAAAGGTCTGGCACGGGCGTCGAACACGCCGGGCCGCACGCAGGAAATCAACTATTTCACCCAGGGGCCTGACCACTATCTGGTCGACCTCCCCGGCTATGGCTATGCCAACGCGCCGCTGCCCGTGGTCGAAAAGTGGCAACGCCTGCTGAAACAATATCTGTCCGGCCGCCAAACTCTGCGCCGGGCCTTCGTGCTGATTGACGCCCGCCACGGGGTCAAACCAGTGGACGAAGAGATCATGTCGCTGCTCGACAGTTCCGCTGTGACGTTCCAGTGCGTGCTGACCAAGGCCGACAAGGTCAAAGAAAAAGACATGGCACGGATGCTGGATCAAGTACGCAGCAAGCTGGCAAACCACCCGGCCGCTTATCCCGAAATGGTGCTGACCTCGTCCGAAAAGGGCGATGGCATTGCCACCCTGCGCTCGATCATAGTTGGCTTAGTCTAACCTGTGGGGCGCTTGCTGTCATATCTGGTGTTGGTGGCAATCATGCTAGCCGGGATGATCCCGGCTGGCTGGATGCCTGCAACCAGTCATGACGGCAAAGTACTGCTGGTAATCTGTACCACCGACGGCACCCAAGAACAGTGGGTCGATCTGGGTGGAGACACGGCCCCCGCCGAACAGATGGACGATCGCAGCTGCCCGTTCTTTTCTCTGACGACGGCCGCTCTGATCCCTGTGTCAGACCCGGCTCTGACACTTGGCACATTCCTTGCCGCCCGCTGGGACGACCAGCCCTTTACCCATTACACCGCCGGGTTCCACTGGCGCTACGATGCCCGCGGCCCGCCCGCACTCTCCTGATTTTCTGAACATTCCAAATTCTTTTTGTCCGGCGTCCAAGGCGACCGGCACCTGTTCCGATATGGAGAGACCATCCAATGGCAACCGACAGCCAAACCACGGGTCCAGCCCGATCGCTATCTGAAAAATTCTACTTCACCGTCTGGCGCTGGCACTTTTACGCTGGCCTATATGTTATCCCCTTCCTGATCATGCTGGCCGTCACCGGCTTGGTGATGATGTATATCGCGGTTTTCTCGGGTCGTGATGGAGAGCATATTTCCGTGACCCCAACCGGAGTTGCGCTCAGTCTTGAGCAACAATCACAGGCAGCGCTTAACGCCTTGCCCGTCGCCACGCTGGTGGAATGGATCGGCGCAGCACAAGCTGATCGTGCCTCTGTATTTCGTGTCAAATCCGAAGGCGTTCAGCATCTGGTTGCAGTAAACCCCTATGATGCCACAGTGATCGCTTCCTGGGTGCGCCAGGCTGGATGGTACGACTTCGCCAACGACATTCACGGCACGCTTCTGATCGGGGACACCGGCGATCGTTTGATTGAAATTGCCGCTGGATTGGGCATCGTTCTGGTCCTGACAGGCCTGTACCTTTGGTGGCCTCGCACAACCGGACTACGCGCCGTTCTGGTCCCGGATCTGGCGGCCCGTGGTCGCGCGCTATGGAAAAGCCTGCATGCGGTGACGGCGTTCTACATCTCACTGGTCTTAGTGTTGTTCCTGCTGTCCGGACTGTCCTGGACTGGCATTTGGGGTGAAAAACTTGTGCAGGCCTGGAGCAGCTTCCCTGCCGAGAAATGGGAGAACGTGCCGCTGTCCGACGACACTCACGCCAATATGAACCATGGCGCGATCAAGGATGTTCCCTGGGCGCTGGAACAAACCCTGATGCCCGAGTCTGGCTCTGATGCTGGCATAGAAGGCCTGCCCGCAGATGTACCTGCCACCGTCGATAGCATTGCCATGCTAGGGCGCGCGCTTGGCTATGAAGGACGTTTCCGGATCAATTTTCCCAGTGGCGAAACAGGTGTCTGGACCCTCAACCAAGACAGCATGAGCAATGACAGCGATTGCCCGACCTGCGACCGGACTGTTCACATTGATCAGCACACCGGCAAGATCCTCGCCGATATTGGCTTTGCGGACTATTCGTTGATGGGTAAAAGCATGGCCGTTGGGATTGCGCTGCACGAAGGCGACATGGGGTTGTGGAACCTCATCCTGAACACTGTGTTCTGCCTGTCAGTGATTTTTGTCTCCGTGTCAGGCGTGGTGATGTGGATCAAACGCCGACCCTCTGGCGCTGGCCGTCTTGCCGCCCCTCCGGCACCAGCGGACCTTCCGCTTTGGAAAGGCGCTGCACTGATCTGCATCGTCACCTCGCTGGCCTTCCCCTTGGTTGGCCTGACCTTGCTGGCTGTGCTGGCCTTTGATGTGCTGATCCTGGGGACCATCCCAGCCGTAAAACGCGCATTGTCATAAAATGTAAGTGGGGGCTGGCCTTGTGTCCCGCCAGTCCTCAATAAGTGTGACGCATTGTTGCTAAACATGCGCGACACCCCTAGCGGCCTTATGCTGCTAGGGGTGTGGATTCCAAATTTCTTTGGTCAACGGGTTGTCGCCACTTGCAGCTGCGATTTCCGCAATCAGCTTGGCAAGTTCCGGTTCCCCCTGCACCTCAAGCTCAGTCCGTTGCGCCACCACGAATTTGTCAAGCTTGCGAAACTCCAACGCCACAACGGTTCCATCCAGCTGAACTGTCTCACCCGGGTTCTCAGCTCTGAAGGGAAGCGCGCCGCCAAAGACCCCAAAATCTGCCACCATGGCTTCTATCCGGGAACCTGTTTCCACTGACATGTCCCCCTCGACCACCTCATCCAAACGCCCAGGTTCATAGCCTCCTGTGCCGGTTGATGTTTTCTGAACAAACAGGCCGCTTCCATCTTGTTTCAACGTCAACCGAACGACGGTAGGTGTGTCAAAGCTTGGCAAAACCAGTAACCGGATGATCATTACTTCATCAGTGGACAACTCCGCGTCCCCAAGTCCAGCCTCGTTCATTGCAAACAAGTGGCGTCCAAACCAATCGCCATAAAAACGCCGCTCATTCTCGCTAACATTAGCGGTGGCAGGAAAAAGCTCACTCGCAAACCCTTCCGGCATCTGGGTTTGGCAGCCAGCCAAAATGACGGCCAGCAAGCAGCCAAAAAATCGAAAAAACAAATCTGCTACTCCACACCTCTATCGGCTGATAAAAAATCTATTGAGCCTGACCCAAAATCAAGATGTTAAACGTGCTGCGCTCCATTCACCTCAATCTCGGCACCAGAGATGTAGGAACTGTCGTTTGAACACAGGAAGAAGATCGCGGCTGCGACTTCCTCTGGCTGGCCCAATCGCTGCATTGGCAACTTCCTGACGATCTTGTCTGTGCCTGGCGATAGAATCGCAGTTTCCACTTCTCCTGGCGCGATCGCATTGACCCGCACGCCAAGCGGGCCAAAGTCATGCGCCATTTCACGCGTCAGCGCCGCCAGCGCGGCCTTGGAGGTGGCATAGGCGGCGCCAGCGAATGGATGCACCCGACTGCCCGCGATTGACGTCACGTTGACAACTGAACCTTTGGCGGCGGCCAGTTCATCTTTTAACCCGCGTGCCAGCACGACGGATGCAAAGAAGTTGACGTGGAACACCTTGCCCCAGTCCATCAGATCGGTGTCCAGCGTGCTCAACCGTTCGCCATTTGGACCTTTGGGCGAAATCCCGGCGTTGTTGACCAGCGCATCCAGCGGCCCGTCCAACAGGTCCTGAATTATACCAACCGCATTGATGGTGCCTGCCGGATCCCCCAGATCAACCTGTACGTGGTTTTCCTGTCCGCCCCCCCAGGGGCATTCCACGGGGAACGGATGGCGCGAGCAGGTGATCACCCGCCAGCCTTCGCTATTAAAACGGCGCACGGTGGCATGTCCTATGCCCCGGCTGGCTCCGGTCAGCAACATTGTCTTTTGGCGCATTAGCCGGTCCTCAGCTTTGAATTTCCAGCCAACCCTATCACTGCGGCCCCCAGCTGCAACGCTACACTTGGCAGCGGGGGCAGAACCGCGTAACAGAAGCCGTCAAAGGGACCCCAAGCGATGAAGAAACAGCACATGAACCGCGATTGGATTGCCACCGCCGCCACATTGTCCAGCGCACTGCCCTATTTGCAGCGCTACGATGGGGCTATTGTCGTCGTCAAACTTGGCGGTCACGCCATGGGCAGCGACGAAGCAATGGATACTTTTGCTCGTGACATGGTTCTGCTGCGACAAGTCGGCGTAAACCCGGTGATTGTTCATGGCGGTGGTCCAATGATCAACGCCATGCTGGACAAGCTGGAAATCAAATCCGAGTTTGTGGGTGGTAAGCGCGTCACCGACAAAGCCACCATGGAAGTGGTGGAAATGGTGCTGTCCGGCCTGGTCAATAAACGCATTGTACAAGCGATCAACCGTCAGGGTGGCATGGGTGTTGGCCTGTCCGGCAAAGACGCCAACCTGATCACCTGCGATCAGACCAATCCTGATCTGGGTTTTGTTGGCACCCCGGCAGACATGGATGCCTCGGTTCTGCATCACTTGTTCGAAAAGGACATGATCCCGGTGATTGCCCCGATTGGTGCGGGCCGTGAGGGTGAGACTTTTAACATCAATGGTGACACTGCAGCAGGCGCAGTGGCCTCCGCGCTCAAGGCGGACCGGTTACTGCTCCTGACGGATGTAGCGGGTGTTAAAAATGCCGAGGGCGATGTGGTTACGGAGTTGAAAGCCACGGATGTGGAAGCGATGACCCGCAGCGGCGTCATTGCCGGTGGCATGATCCCCAAAACCGAAACCGCTTTGCAGGCGGTTCGCAACGGTGTGCGGGCCTGTACCATCGTGGATGGACGAGTCCAAAACTCGGTCCTGCTGGAGCTGTTTACACTCCACGGCGCTGGATCGATGATCCGGCCTGACTAGTACAGAAAGGCGGGGTTTACGCCCCGCCCTTAGCTACAACCTGACAGCAACGTGTATTATCCAGACTTGCGTTTGACTTTCATATGCGCCTTTCTGAATGCATGGAAAACGAAACCACACTCCGTCTTGGCATTTTCTTGGGGCTGTTCGCAGTATTTGCCTGTGCCGAGCACCTGGCGCCGCGCCGCGCCCGCCAGCAGCCACGCGCCAACCGTTGGTTCACCAACCTCTCAATCACGGTTCTCAACACACTGACCCTGCGCGCAGTGGCATTTGGGCTACCCTTGCTGGCCGTCGGGGCGGCACTGGATGCACAGACAAAGGGCTGGGGCCTGTTCAATGCGGTTGAACTGCCTGCCTGGCTTGAATTCACCCTTGCAGTGCTGTTCCTAGACTTTGCAATCTGGCTGCAACATCTGATCACCCACAAGGTCCCGCTGCTGTGGCGCCTGCACCGGGTGCACCACGCTGACCTTGATATGGATGTCACCACCGCCGTTCGGTTTCACCCGGCGGAAATTGCGCTGTCCATGGTGCTGAAGATTGGGTTGATCTACCTGTTGGGTCCAACGGCAATCGCCGTGGTCGTGTTTGAAATCCTGCTCAATGGTACGGCCTTGTTCAACCATTCTAACCTGCGTCTTCCGCTGACGCTCGACCGCTTGGTGCGTTTGGTTCTGGTCACGCCCGACATGCACCGCGTTCACCACTCGACCCGTCGCACCGAGCACGACAGCAACTATGGATTTGCCCTATCCATTTGGGACAAGATGTTTGGAACCTATGTTCCGCAGCCAAAAGAGGGGCACGACGCGATGAAGGTCGGTTTGCAATGGCGCGATGATCAACCCACCAAACTTTGGTGGAGCCTCTGCCTGCCCTTTCGTCGCAAATGACCTTTGAGGAAATTGAGGCTGCGATTGCACCACATGGGCTGATCCTGATGGGTGGGCTTCATCCCAGTGACTGCCAGTATGGGCAAACCATTGTTCTGCTTGGCACAGGTGAAAACTTTTGGCCCTGCTTTACGACATCGGCTGAGTATCTCGATGGTCAGGCAGACCCGGTTGACCGGTGGTCTGCACGGGTCATCGGCCAGCTTGCAAAAAAGTTGAACGCCACATGCAGTTTCCCCTCGGACGGGCCACCCTACCCGCCCTTTATTCAATGGGCCCTTCAGTCGGGCCGTGCCTTCACGTCGCCATCCAAAATGCTGGTGCATGATCAGGTCGGAATGTTGATTTCGTATCGCGGCACACTGCATTTTGATACCAAACTGAGCATTCCGGCACCTCCGCTCATCCATTCCCCTTGCGACAGTTGCGCGGCAAAGCCCTGCCTGACCAGTTGCCCAGTGAACGCAATGGTTGACGGAGGCCCCTATGAACTGGCAGTTTGTCATGACTATCTGGACACGGCAGACGGCAAAGAGTGCCTGTCCCGTGGCTGCCTTGCCAGACGGGCGTGCCCGCTAAGCGATGGCGCCAACCGACTATTCGACCAAACCGCACATCATATGAGGTACTTTCACGCGCGATGACTTGTACTCTGATTCTCACCCGCCACGCCAAATCTGCATGGGACACATCCGCGCCCAGCGATCATGCCCGCCCTTTGAACAAGCGGGGGCGCCAGTCAGCTACAGCATTAGGGCTGTGGTTAAAGCAAAACGGGCATGTGCCTGATCAGGTGATTTCCTCCCCATCCCAGCGCACACGCGAAACCTATGAACGGATGGACTTGGGCGCGCCAGCGGTGTTCGTAGAACGGTTGTACCACGCAAATGCCGACATCATTCTACAGGTTCTCAGAGAGGCAGAACGCCCCTGCACCATGATACTCGCGCATAATCCCGGTATCGGCTCGTTTGCACGCGAAATTGCAAAACTTGCTCCGGACCACCCGCGGTTCTTCAACTACCCGACCGGAGCAACTTCGGTTGTTCAGTTTGATATTGATAGCTGGAGTGAGCTGGACTGGAACTGCGGGCACCTAGTGGACTTTATAGTACCGCGCGAGCTGGAAGCCGCCTGACCGAAGCCCAACACTGCTTGAAATACCCAGATCTCTTCTGTTATGCGACCCGTGACAGTCCTGGAGATTTTATGTCCCGTTGAATTTGGGGCCAATGTTGGTCCCTGTATCGCTTATCAAAATACCACCCGCCGATCACTGGCAGGTGAATTGCTGAGTGTACCCATCTCATAGATTCAAGACATGTTGCCCCTGTGGCAATCTCTAAAGGATACTCTGACAATGATCAGACCCTACCACCCCAACGACAAAACCGCTGTGCTTTCTATCTGGCGCGAATCCAGTAGTCTGGCTCATCCGTTTCTAACGCATGACCAGCTGGATCAGGCTGAGGCAATGATACGCGACCATTTTCTGGATATTGCGGAAACCTACATTGCTGTCAGCGATGACCAAGCCGTTGGCTTTATCGCACTGATGGAAAATGAGGTCGGTGGCCTGTTTGTAAGGCCGAGCCATCATGGGAAGCGTATTGGCAAAGCCCTGATGGACAAGGCTGTAGACCTGAAAGGGGAACTGCGGCTCGAAGTCTTTACGGACAACCCCATTGGGCGCCGCTTTTACCAGAGCTACGGTTTTGTTGAAGGCATCGAAAAGATGGATCCCTTCTTTGGTCACAAGGTGCTGGAACTGATGTTCACGCCAAGCTGACCCAACACAACGAAAAAGGCCCCCGGTTTTCCGGGGGCCGATTTATTAGAAACAGATTTGGTTTAGTGACCTAGAATCTGGCTCAGGAACAGTTTGGTGCGTTCGCTTTGTGGGTTGTTGAAGAACTCTTCTGGTTCGTTCTGCTCCACAATCTGACCCGCATCCATAAAGATAACGCGGTTCGCCACCTGACGGGCAAAGCCCATCTCGTGGGTCACGCAGAGCATGGTCATGCCTTCTTCTGCGAGTTCGATCATGGTGTCGAGCACCTCTTTGATCATCTCAGGGTCCAGCGCAGAAGTTGGTTCATCAAACAACATGATCCGCGGCTTCATGCACAGCGAGCGGGCAATCGCCACACGCTGCTGCTGACCACCAGACAACTGACCGGGGTACTTACCAGCCTGTTCGGGGATCTTCACCTTCTCAAGGAAGTGCATCGCCGTTTCTTCAGCTTCTTTCTTAGGTGTTTTACGCACCCAGATCGGAGCCAAAGTCAGGTTTTCCAGGATCGTCAGATGCGGGAACAGGTTAAAGTGCTGAAACACCATTCCCACTTCACGGCGGATCTTGTCGATGTTTTTCAGATCGTTCGACAGAACGGTCCCATCCACAGTGATCTTGCCCTGCTGGTGTTCTTCCAGCGCGTTCAGACAGCGGATCAGGGTTGATTTCCCCGAGCCCGAAGGCCCGGCGATCACAATCCGTTCGCCTTGGTTGACGGTCAGGTTGATGTCACGCAGCACGTGAAACGACCCGTACCACTTGTTCATGGCATTGATATCAATCGCGATCTCATCAGAGACCTCCATCTTGGAACGATCGATAGTGCGAGAAGTAGCAAGTTCAGACATGTGTTGAACTCCTTAACGATGGCCAGTCTGAAGCTTACGCTCCAGATACATGGAATAACGAGACATGGAAAAACAGAAGACAAAGAACATCAGTGCGATAAAGCCGTAAAGCTCCCACACGACACCGTTCCACTCTGCGTTTGCGCGGATACCATTGGACAGTCCTAGCGGGTCCAACAGGCCAATCACCGACACCAGTGTGGTGTCTTTGAACAACCCGATAAAGGTACTAACAATCCCAGGAATAGAGATTTTCAGCGCCTGCGGCATGATGATCAGCCGCTGAGCCTGCCAATAATCCAGGCCCAGACTGTCTGCACCCTCATATTGTCCGGTAGGAAGAGCCGCCAAACCGCCCCGGATCACTTCGGCCATATAGGCAGAGGCAAACAGGGTGGCCATGATGATGACCCGCATAATGATGTCAAAGTTGGTCCCCGGAGGCATAAAGATGTTCAGCAAGGTCGACGCAACAAACAGCAGCGTGATCAGCGGAACACCCCGGATGAATTCAATGAACCCAACACATAGTGCCTTGACGATCAGAAGATCGGACTGACGACCCAGCGCCAGTACCACACCAATCGGCAGCGAAAAGCCAATCGCAACAACGCCGATGGTCAGTGACAGCATCATGCCACCAAACTTACGACTGCCAACCGCTTCCATACCAATCGGAATGATATTGAAGACAAACTCGGCAATTGGCCCCATCAGGAACAGCCACCAGACAACCGCAACAAGAACTGCCACTATCAGCGCAATCAGCTCGCTCATCTTGTCTAAGACGAACCGATACGCTGCATAAGCAATGACAAATCCAGCCAGAACCATCAGGGGAACCCAGATAGATCCGCCCCATAGCAACCAAGGCATCAGGAACGGATACAAGCCAGTGAACCAGATCAACTTGGCTGGCACCTGATCGGAAAACAGCACTGGAGAAAGCGCCACGCCCAGCAGAATGAAGGCTGCGATAGGCCGCCAGTAATGTTCAGGCGGGTAGAACCCCATGAACAGCTGAACCCAACGGTCATTGATCACCCCCCAGCACGCGCCGGAGAAATGGCCATCACGGCCGAGATCATGCAGGATTTCACGACAGCCGGCCAGCGACGTTGCGTTCCATGTTGGCGACCAGGCCCAGGGCACTAGAGCCGCCAGAACATAGTAGATACCCAAAATGGAAAACACTGTCAGGGCTGAGTTCATGGCACCTGAAAACAGGTTGTGCTTTGCCCAGCCCAAGGCTCCAACTTCAGAGGCTGGCGGATCCTGTTCCGGCAGCATTTCTGTGCGAACAAATGAAATATCGCTCATATTACCGCTCCACCATTTTGACGCGATTGTTGTACATGTTCATCACCGCTGAGATGCTCAGACTGATGGCCAGGTAAATCAACATCGTCAACAGAACCGTTTCCAGCTCGCGGCCGGTCTGGTTCAATGTAATGCCCATCAAGGTTCCCGTAAGATCCATATACCCCACCGCAATCGCCAGAGAGCTGTTTTTGGTCAGGTTCAGATAGTTCGAAATCATCGGAGGGACGATCACGCGTAGCGCTTGTGGCAGGATCACCAGTTTCATAGTCCGGTTTGGACGTAGTCCCAGCGCCGCTGCTGCCTCACTCTGACCGTGGTCGATGGCCATGATACCGGCCCGCACGATTTCAGCGATGAAGGCTGCTGTGTACAGAGACAATGCCAACCAAAGTGCGATCAACGAGTTCCGGAAGTGCGTGCCACCTTTAAAGTTAAAGCCCTTCAGCTCGGGGTATCCCAAATGAAAGCCCAAAACATACAGCAGGACAGCGGTCGGAATGACAATCAAGCCAAGGCGTACATGCCAGGTCTTGGGACGATCCCCTGTCACTTCTTGAATTTTGTCCGCCCGTTTGCGGAACCACGAGGCGCCCCACAGGCTTGCACCCAGCACAAGCATCAATGCCAGCAGATCCAGGCTGACATCAAACCGCATGCTGGCGGCACCAAACAGGTGAACATCGCCCAGTGTATTCGTAAACAGTGGTTCGGGAATATAGACACCACGGTTGGTCACAGCCACGCTATCGTTCAGCATCATCGACGACGCCGGGTTTTCCCCTTTGAACGCGCGTGGCGCAGGCATGGTTTCGATCATGATTGCCATAACAAAAACGATCCATAGCAACACAGGTACGTTGCGGAAGGTTTCCACGTAGATCATCATCAGTTTTGAAACGACCCAGTTGCTGGACAGGCGCAGAACACCGATCGTCACACCCAGAATGGTCGCCGTAATACAGCCAAGCACGGCCACCACCAGCGTGTTCAGCAAGCCAACAAAGGCTGCACGCAGGTGAGTATCTTGTGAATTATATTCCAGCAGGCGCTGGTTGATGTCGTAGCCAGCCGGTTCACTTAGGAATCGAAAGCTTGGCTCTTTACCAAGGTCAGCCAGGTTTTGTGCGGTATTACCGAAAAGCCAGCCCAGTAGAAGGAGAAATCCGATCAGAGCAATGATCTGGATGGTCATCGACCTGTACCGCGTGTCGTAGATCAGCTGGGACAGCCGAAACGACTCCTGCGGTGGGTCCGAGAGAGTTGTCATGTTTTATGATCCCCGTGACTCCCTCGATCTTATCCGGGTGAGGTTTCCCCTCACTCCTGTTGATCGAGTTCGTATTGCAGATAGGAAAAGGGCGCAGGGATTACCTGCGCCCTTAACCTTGCGGTTCTTAGCGGAACGGAGGCGAGTACAGCAGGCCGCCGTTTGTCCACTGTGCGTTCAGGCCACGTGCCAGACCAACAGGAGTTTCTTCACCGATGTTCTTGGCAAAGATCTCACCGTAGTTGCCACCAGCCATGACAGCGCTTTTCGCCCAGTCAGCGTCCAGACCCATCATTTCGCCCAGTGTGCCTTCGGAGCCCAGCAAACGGTTGATTTCTGGGTTGTTGGAACCAGCAGACATTTCAGCGATGTTTGCCGATGTCACACCCAGCTCTTCAGCCGAAACCAGAGCGTTCAGTGTCCAGCGAACAACGTCGCCCCACTCGTGGTCGCCGTGGCGAACCAGCGGGCCGAGAGGCTCTTTGGAGATGATTTCTGGCAGCAGAACGTGGCCAGCCGGATCGTCAAATGTGGCGCGTGTTGCGGCCAGACCCGAAGCGTCGGTTGTGTACACGTCGCAAGCACCGGCAAGGTACTGCTGCTGTGCTTCAGCGTTGGTTTCGATTGGAACCGGCTCGTAGCTGATGTTGTTGGCACGGAAGAAGTCGGCCAGGTTCAGCTCGGTTGTGGTACCAGTCTGGATACAAACGGTTGCGCCGTCCAGTTCCTTGGCCGAGGAAACACCCAGCTCTTTTGGAACCATGAAGCCTTGGCCGTCATAGTAGTTCACACCAGTGAATTCGAACTTCAGGTCAACATCGCGCGAGAAGGTCCATGTGGTGTTACGAGCCAGCATGTCGATTTCGCCAGAAGCCAGCGCGGTGAAGCGTGTCTTACCAGTGGTTGGAACAAACTCAACAGCCTTGGAGTCACCCAGAACCGCAGCAGCAACGGCACGGCAGATGGAAACATCAAAGCCAGCCCATTCGCCATTGGCGTCTGGAGCAGCAAAACCAACCAGACCTGTGGTCACACCACAGTTCAGTGTGCCGCGGGCTTTGACATCGTCAAGTGTGCCAGCAGCGGCTGCGCCAGCAGCCAGGCCGGCTACAGTCAGCGCACCTAAAAGTACAGTCTTTTTCATTTTTTACCTCTTCCTGATATTCCCGCCTTAGATGGCGGTTTATTTCCCGACACCAGCAATGTCGAAAATGAGTGTGAACTAGGGTATTTCCCCAATTCGTTGCTAACTTTGGGCTTATTCATCAACAAACGTCAAGTGCAGGATCATGATTTTCGATGGTCGGATTACGAACTTGCGCTCCAATCGCAGTCATTTATTGAAAATTGCGCTCACGACTGAAAAAGCCCTTCAGGTCAACAAAAATCGTAAAATCTTTTGGCATGTAAAAAGGCCTGCCGCTTAATTTCAGCCTCAGCCTGGGCCTCATCGTCCGGCCCCCATTGCTCTTCCTGCCACAGTTCATCCAACCGCGACAGTGTCCAGATCTCACCTACACTGCGCCAGTTTTCAGCCGCAGCAAATCCCAGAATCAGCGATCCGGACATGCTGACCAAATCGTGAAAGGCAGCCAATTGAAATGCGGAAAGCGCATGAACTTTTGCACGGAGAGTTTGTAATGCCTCGGCCTCCTGCCGTTTATGAAGCAACCCCTGCCGTTTAAGCAGCCGAACACCTAGGGCCGATTCGGCCCAATCCAGTGCAGGATCCCAAAGATCATTTTGACGTGAGACCAGCTCCCGGGGCGTCTCTGCCCGGTAACACAGCAGGTCGGAATCACCATAATCGGCCAACATGTCGGCCACTTCCGCGTGCTGGATTCGCACTTTGTCGATGGCTGCATTGGCTGACCGGGTACAGGGCATCGTATTCGGATTTACCGCCTCTTTCTGGGCCTCCCATTCCACTGCGATGGCTTCAGCCATAGCACGAGACGGCAGAAACAGCCCTGCTTTGGCTGGCGTTTTAACAGCGCGACCATCCAGCTCCACAGTGAACCCATCTGCGGCTTCGATCACCTGAACCTGTTCCCAGAATCGCTTTTGCTTCCATGCACTCATGGTTCAGGCCTTCCAAAGTCTTTGTAAAAGCGGTGCCAGTTCGGCAAAGCTGTTGATGGTGTAATCGGCATTCAGCTGGTCAGCAGGGTGATACCCCCAGTCCACAGCAATGGTGTGAACCCCGGCGGTACGGCCCATGTCGATGTCATAACTGGTGTCGCCAATCATCACGGTATGTTCCGGCGCGACCCCTGTTTCCGCCATGGCCGTCAAAACCATTGAAGGATGCGGTTTCGATGGGTGGTGGTCAGCAGACTGCCGGGTCACAAAACTGGTCAACTCATGTGCAGCGACCACCGCTTCCAACCCGCGTTGTGACTTTCCAGTGGCCACACCCAACAGGTACTCCGGCACTGCGTTCAACGCTGCCAGCATATCCAGAGTGCCCGGATACAATGGTGAATGCGCCTGACCGCCAGCCTTACGCGCCCTCATGTAGGAGGATTTGTAACCCTCCACCAAGGCATCCAGGGTAGGTCCATCAGCGCCAGGAGCCAGTTCCGCCATCGCCAGATCCAGCGATAGCCCAATGATGGAAAGGACCGCGTCCCGCGTCGGGGCAACATGCCCAACCTCGGCAAAGGCCTCGGCCATTGCGCCGGTGATGGCGCCCTGGCTATCTACCAGAGTTCCATCCATATCGAACAAAACCAGTCGCAGGTCTGTGCTCATTCCAGCTCCTCAAAGGGATCGTCCGGCACATCCTTTGGATCCCACTGGAAATAGTCCCAGGTGTCCTGCATGTGCTGAGGCAGTGGCGCAGTAATGTGTAGAACCGACCTGTTCGAGGGGTGTTCGATTTTGATGCTACGCGCGTGCAGGTGCAGCTTCTTTGAAATTTCGTCACCCAGTTGCGAGCCCCAGCCATCGCCGAGGTTTTCTTGGCCTGATCCACCATACTTGCCATCACCAACAATCGGATGACCCAGTTCACCCATATGGGCCCGCAATTGGTGGGTGCGCCCGGTGACGGGGCTCAACGCCATCCATGCAGCCCGTTTGCCTGCGGCCTCCAGCACAACATAGTCCGTAATCGCCTTCTTAGCGCCAGGGGTGTCATCAATATCACGCGGGTGGATGTTGTACATCTTCTCACCTTCGCCGCCTGGACCGTGCCCATGCGCCTTGACCAGCCCGGTTTTAATCATCCCAAGTTTGGGATGCGGAACCCCTGCAACCACTGACCAATACACTTTACGAGTCTCACGGTGCCGGAACGAAGCAGTAAGTGCCTTAGCCGACAGCCGGTCACGTGCCAGCAGCAAAACACCCGAAGTATCTTTGTCCAAGCGATGCACAAGACGGGGTTTTTCTTCATATCCGAATTTCAGTGCTTCGGCTAATCCATCCACGTGGCGGCTTTGGCCGCTGCCCCCCTGCACGGCCAAACCATGTGGCTTGTTCAGCGCTATCACATGGTCGTCGCGGTAGATCACACAGGACTGGATCATCTTGATATCCGCATCCGAGATCCGGCGCTGGGTCTCGTTGGGGCGATGATCGCTGGCTGGCAGCGGCGGCACCCGAACGGTCTGCCCTGCAACAACCCGTGTCGAAGGCTTCACCCGGCCGCTGTCGACGCGCAGATCGCCCTTGCGGCACATCTTTTCGATGCGGCCCTGGCTAACATGTGGAAACAGTCGACGCAGCCAGCGGTCTAACCGCTGATCAGTGTCCTCGTCCGAAACGATAATCTTTTGAACGCCACTCATGCCAGCACCCCTTTTGCGGCCATCAGGCCAAGAAACAATCCCGTCACCGACAAAATCACTGACATCGATACATACAGTGCAGCATAGCCAAACGCGCCACGCTCCATCAGGGTAACAGTTTCCAGCGAAAACGCCGAAAACGTCGTAAACCCACCCAACAGCCCGGTCATCACAAACGGGCTGAAATGGGTCAGGCCGCGATGTGCAGCAAAGACCACAAAGGCTCCCATCAGGAACGAGCCGACAACATTCACCGTCAACACCGCAACCGGAAACGGATGATGGCCCAGCAGCCGGATCATCCCCAGACCGGCCATATAACGGCACGCCGCTCCGATTGCACCCCCAAGGGCCACATGTAACACTGTATAAAACATTGGCGGTCTCTCGCGTGTGAAGACCAAGATGTCAAGTTTTGCCGGCTTTGCACCAAACGCAGGGCTTAACAGATCCAACAGCAACTGGCGTAGGGTGCGTGCTGGCACGCACCTCTAACTGTTGCGTTGCGCCCGTAGTTTGGCAAAATAATCCACGCGTCGCTTCAACTCGCGCTCAAAACCCCGCTCAACCGGTTGATACAGTAGCGGGTGCTTTACCCCGTCCGGGAAATAGTTCTGCCCGGAAAACCCATCCTCGGCATCATGATCATAGGCATAGCCATCGCCATATCCCTGCTCGGCCATCAGTTTGGTCGGCGCATTCATAATATGTTTCGGCGGCGGCGCGCTGCCGGTCTGTTTGGCCAGTCTGCGCGCGGCCTTTATGCCGACATAGACCGCATTCGATTTTGGCGCCAAGGCCAGATAAACTGCCGCATTGGCCAGTGCCAACTCGCCTTCGGGGCTCCCCAGCCGCTCGTAGGTTTGCCAGGCGTTCAGGCAGACAGTGTTTGCCTGTGGATCCGCCAGACCGATATCTTCGGTCGACATCATGGTTAGTCGACGGGCCAGAAACCGCGGGTCCTCTCCGCCTTCTAACATCCGCCCTAACCAATAAAGCGCTGCGTCCGGGTCTGATCCGCGAATGGATTTGTGCAGGGCAGAGATCAAATTGTAGTGCTCGTCCCCTGATTTATCGAATTTTGCCGCCCGCCGCATCAACCGGGTTGCCAGTGCATCCCGGTTCAGCGGCTTGTCCACCTTCCACGCGGAGACCTGTTCGATCAGGTTCAGCAACGACCGGCCATCCCCATCTGCCATTTCCTGCAACGCATCACGCGCATCTGCATCCAGTGGCAATGCGCGACCCAATTCCTGTTCGGCCCGCTGGGTCATCAGCTCCAGATCCACCAGGGACAGACGTTCCAACACCAGAACTTGCGACCGGCTGAGCAGCGCGGCGTTGAGCTCAAAGCTGGGGTTCTCGGTGGTGGCCCCAACAAGCAGGATGGTGCCATCTTCCATATGGGGCAGGAACCCGTCTTGCTGGGCTTTGTTGAACCTGTGCACCTCATCGACAAACAGCAGGGTTCCGCGCCCGTTCTGACGCCGGATTTTGGCCGCTTCGAACACTTTCTTCAAATCAGCAACACCGCTGAAAATCGCGCTGATCTGAACAAAGTGCAGATCAGTCTCATCCGCCAGCAAACGTGCAATGGTGGTCTTACCCACGCCCGGTGGGCCCCAGAAAATCAAAGACGACAGTGAACCAGACGCCAACATGACACCCAGCGGCGCCTCTGCCCCCAAGACCTGCTCCTGCCCAATGACCTGCGCTAAGCTTTTGGGCCGCAGCCGATCAGCCAAAGGCCGTTTGGGTTCAGGCCGATCAGGTTGGGCAGTGTCACTGTCGAAGAGATCTGCCATGGTTATAGCCGGAACCGCAGGTTCAACCGCTGACCGCCGCGCTGCAAGTTCAGTTTCAACCGTCGACCGGACTCACTTAAAAACTGTGGGACTTCGGTAGTCTCAACCACTTCATTGCCGTTGATTGCCAGCAAGACATCACCGGGACGCAGCCCCGCCCGTGCACCGTGCTGGCCAGGGTCGGTGATGACGATGCCTTCTGCATTGAGAGCCAGCCCCATGCGAAAAATGACATCAGGATTGATCCGCGCCACCGTCAAACCCGGGAGCGGGGTATTCTCGCCCAACTGGATTGGTGCGGCTGGCGGCGAATTGGGCGCTGCCATCATCTGAACGTCAAGGACGTCCTTGTCAGTGCCCCGCAAGCGGGTGACCTGAGCCGTACTGCCCATACCGGCAACCGACATGCGAAACGCCATCTCTGAGGGCGAGTTGACCACTTGGCCATCCACCATGGAAATCACATCCCCAACTTTGAACCCGGCCTCTACAAACGGACTGGCGGAATGCAGATCCGAAATCACCATGCCTTCGGGTAAGGTCATGCCCAGCGATGCCGCAAGATCTGCATCTACGGGCTGCCCCGACATGCCTGCCCAGGGTCGCTTGAACTCTTCAGTTCCGCTTCGGGCCTGATGGACAATTTCGCCAACCAAATTGGCTGGAATAGCGAACCCAATACCATTGGACCCACCCGACCGGCTCAGAATTCGGGTATTGATGCCGATCAGATCGCCATTGACGTCAATCAACGCGCCGCCAGAGTTGCCCGGATTGATCGCCGCATCGGTTTGCAGGTAATAGCCAAACCCTTCACCCGTAGCGGTGCCGGTGCGCGCCAGACCGGAAATGATGCCACTGCTGACAGTTTGCCCAACCCCAAAGGGGTTACCGATGGCCAGTGCCAGTTCCCCCACCTCAACCTGGTCACTGTTGCGCAGCTCCAGGAAAGGAAGGTCTTCAGCATCGTCCAGCTGAAGGATCGCCAGATCGCTTGCCTTGTCCGACAGAATGACGCGGGCGTTATACTCGCGCCGATCTGTGGTCACCACACGGATTTCAGTCGCCATCCCCACCACATGATAGTTTGACACCACGATACCATCATCCGAAAGGATCACCCCTGACCCCAGCGAGTTCTGTACACGCTGCTGTGGCTGCGAAAGTCCCCGGAAAAAATCGTCGAAAAACGGATCGTTAGAGAACGGCGTACGCTGACGTTCCTGAGTAACGATCTTGGCATAGATGTTCACAACCGCTGGCGCGGCTTCTTTCACCAGTGGCGCAAAGCCAAGACTGATCTCAGCCTGAGACATCGGGACTCTTGTCTCGGCGGTCAACGGCGATGCGGCGGCTACAACGAGGGCTATAAGGGTTGCGCGGATCATTTTGGCTCCAACTGTTCTTGTCCCAAGGATATGCGTGGGGTGTCTCGCAATTGCAAGCGTGCCTCCGGTTGAAACAGCAATCAGGGACGTAGCTGCTCTGGGGCAATGGTCTACGTCGTGTAGGTCTGCTGTTTAGAACTTGATCTACCACGCTTTTCCGGCTGCGCGAAGTAACCAGCGCTCTGGGCTCAAGGCACGTCTTGGCCGACAGCTCTGTATGCTTCGACCAAGCTAGGTGAATCCCTGCATGTGGTCTGCGGTAAATCATCCACAACATTGAGCCAAGGGAGCCTGCTTTCGGTGCTAAGATGATACGTCGGAGGATAGTTTTCCGGCTCATCAAAACTGCCGGTAGTGACAACAATCCAGTTCGTCCAATACCCGATCCGGCCTTGATAGAGGATCGGAGAGCCGCATTTCGCGCAGAACCCCCGTTCCGCAATCAACGATGATTGGTAGATTTTGACTCGGCCCTTTGTCAGCCGAAAGGCCCCAACTGGGAAGGTGGTGCCTTCGAGCATGGGGGCCCCTGAGAACCTCTGGCACATTCGGCAATGACAGAGCATCGAGCCGAGCGCTTTTTCGGACACCTCGTAACGCACCTGGCCGCAAAGACAGCCGCCAGTCACCAGTGGTTTCTCTGCGACGGGCAAGTCAATGAAGGGTCTGAATGCCCTTTCCTGATGCCCACCCAAGGGGGCAGGACTGTATTTAAAAACCCTGACGGCCTTCACAATATTTTTGAGCTGATATGCTCCTGCATCTGAAAAACCATGGTCAATCGCACCATCAATATGTCCAAAAACAGAGCTGGAGATACAGATACCATCCGGATCAGCCAATTCCTGCAGTCGCGAAGCAACGTTGATCCCATCGCCGTAAATTTCGTCTCCATCGATGAGCACTTCACCCAAGTTGACGCCAATACGAAGCTTGATCTGGCGCTCTCCGTGGTCATTGGTCTTAAGCGAAATCATGCCGCGCTGGATGGCAAGGGCACATTCCACTGCGTTAAGGACACTTTTGAATTCCACCAGAATTCCGTCACCTAACAGTTTGGCAACTCTGCCGCTGTGCTGACCTATCTACGGATTGAACAGACTGAACTGCAAGCTTTGCAGGGCCTCCAGGGTCCCTGCTTCGTCCTTGCCCATCAATTTGCTATAGCCAACGATGTCCGCAAATAGGATTGCAGCCAACCTTCTTTGAGATACTCCAACCATAAAAGACGCCCGCTTCAATTGCTTGTGTTTGTAACCCAATCGATAGTTTAGCACATTTCCATAAATCGGAGCAGCATCCCTTGGCACAAATGCTACGGTGCCTGCTGGCATTTGATTATTTTCCGTTCATTTTGTCTGGTCATCCCTGCAATCGACCAAACAAAAAGCCCCCGCTCCGGATGGAACGAGGGCTCTCGACGCACAGGATCTAAGATCCGGCGGTTTTATTCTTCGGCAGCAACTTCTGCAGCTGCAACACGCGCCTTGTCGGCTGCGCCTTTGGCGTCGCGGTCGCGGTCAACAAATTCGATGATCGCCATCGGTGCCATGTCACCATAACGGAAACCAGCTTTCAGAACGCGGACATATCCGCCCTGACGGTCCTTGTAGCGTGGGCCCAGGATGTCGAACAATTTGCTGACGTACTGGTCTTCTTTCAGCTTGGATGCGGCCTGACGACGGGCGTGCAGATCGCCACGTTTTGCCAGCGTGATCATCTTTTCGATGATTGGACGCAATTCTTTTGCTTTTGGCAGAGTTGTCTTGATCTGCTCGTGCTCGATGAGCGAGCCAGCCATGTTCGAGAACAGAGCTTTACGGTGCTCATGTGTACGATTCAGGCGGCGATAACCACGTTTATGACGCATTTTCGAATTCCTTCTTCAGGTTTTGCTTTGTCTGGAGACCGATGCGGGTCAGTCCCTCTCCTTGGGGCAATATTGCCCAGTCTTCCCCACCATTGTGGGCATTGCGGAGAGGGCTTTACGCCCTCTCCAATCTCTTGACCAGCCCTATTAGAACGAGTCTTCGAACTTTTTCGCCAGATCTTCGATGTTGTCCGGTGGCCAGTCCTCGACGTCCATGCCGAGATGCAGACCCATGCCCGAAAGCACTTCTTTGATCTCGTTCAGCGACTTGCGGCCGAAGTTTGGAGTACGCAGCATTTCTGCTTCGGTTTTCTGGATCAGATCGCCGATGTAGACAATGTTGTCGTTCTTCAGACAGTTTGCCGAACGAACAGACAGTTCCAGTTCGTCCACTTTCTTCAGCAGAAGCGGGTTGAACTCGAGACCATCGTCTTCGTCCTGACGCGATGCCGACTCTGGCTCGTCGAAGTTCACGAAGATCGACAGCTGATCCTGCAGGATACGCGCAGCAAAAGCGACAGCGTCATCCGGCGTGATCGAACCATCGGTATCAATCTTCATGGTCAGTTTGTCATAGTCCAGAACCTGACCTTCGCGGGTCGGCTGAACGTCGTACGAAACTTTTTTGACCGGCGAGTAGATCGCGTCGATCGGGATCAGGCCGATAGGTGCATCTTCCGGCTTGTTCTTCTCAGCCGAAACATAACCATTGCCAGTGTTCACAGTCAGTTCCATGAACAGATCAGCGCCGTCGTCCAGGTGACAGATCACATGGTCGCGGTTCAGGATCTCGATACCAGCGGACTCAGAGATGTCACCAGCAGTCACAACAGCTGGGCCTTTGGCATTAATCGACAGACGCTTAGGGCCTTCGACTTCCATCCGCAGGCAAACGCCTTTGAGGTTCAGAATGATGTCGGTGACGTCTTCACGCACACCGGCAACGCTGGAAAATTCGTGCAGAACGTTATCGATCTGTACGGATGTGATGGCGGCGCCTTGCAGCGAGCTCATCAGAATACGGCGCAGGGCGTTGCCCAGGGTCAGACCAAAACCACGTTCCAGCGGCTCAGCGACAACTGTCGCCTGGCGTGCTGGGTCGTTGCCCGGCTTAACTTCAAGCTGTGTCGGCTTGATCAGTTCTGCCCAATTCTTATGGATCATGCGTTCCCTCCATTCCTGCCTGTACCCCATGTCCGGTAGGTTCAGGCGCCCGAGGTTTCTAATGACAAACTGGGGCCCATGCAAAAAACACAGGACCCCAGCGATAAATTGTGTCGCTTAGACGCGGCGGCGCTTCGGCGGACGGCAACCATTGTGTGCCATCGGAGTTACATCACGGATCGATGTGATGTTGAAGCCGATTGCTGCCAAAGCGCGCAGCGCGGATTCACGACCGCCACCGGGGCCCTGAACTTCGACTTCCAGAGTTTTAACACCATGTTCCTGAGCTTTTTTGCCTGCATCTTCTGCAGCCAGCTGAGCGGCGTACGGTGTGGATTTCCGCGAGCCTTTGAAGCCGCAGGTACCAGCCGAAGACCAGGAAATTGCGTTACCTTGAACATCCGAGATAAGGATCTTGGTGTTGTTGAACGAGCTGTTAACGTGAGCAACGCCGGAGGCGATGTTCTTGCGCTCTTTTTTCTTCGTACGAGTCTTTTCGCGTGCCATTGATCAAACCCTCCCTTACTTCTTCTTACCAGCAATAGCCCGTGCAGGGCCTTTGCGAGTACGAGCGTTGGTGTGGGTCCGCTGACCACGAACAGGCAAGTTACGACGGTGACGCAGGCCACGGTAGCAACCCAGATCCATCAGACGTTTGATGTTCATGGTTGTTTCGCGGCGCAGGTCGCCTTCGACTTCGACGTTGGCGTCGATGTGCTCGCGAATTTTCAGAACTTCGGCGTCGGTCAGTTCATTAACACGACGAGTCATTTCGATGCCTACGGCCTCGCAAATGGCCTGAGCCGTGGTGTTACCGATTCCGGTGATATAGGTAAGGGCGATTGGAACCCGCTTTGCAGTCGGGATGTTTACGCCGGCAATACGTGCCACGTTATACGTTCCTTTTGTTGCGGTTCCGTAGTACCGGAACCTTTTTTCACAACACTAGACCCTGGCAGTAACGCCGTTTGGCCCAGTATTTTCGAGGTAGTTTTGCAGATGAGTTAAACCCACCCACAGGAATTGATTCCCCGTAGGGATGGGCTTGGGTATGAGGTATTTTAAGGATCGTCAACCCACCTTTTGATTGACGCTACAGATCATTGCTAGCGCAACCAATCAGATAGAGTCAGTTCGCGCAGGAATGGAACACCGTCGGCTCATCTGATCCTTCCTACAGAGTGACAGCGCCGGGGTCATCCTAAAGGCAAACATGGTGAGCACGATTTAGGGACCGGGTTCTTCGTAGTGGCCCCTTGTCGGTGAGATTTGATTGCCGTCCCAGTGAAAATTGAATATCGCGCGTGCTGCAAAGTGAAGGCTAGCCTAGGCGACGCCGATCGTTTCAGTAGTTCCACTTTAATTCAGAGAGTTGGGCGTAGAGCCTGCAGATTGCAGCCTAACCACTCGCCTCGAAGCCGGAAACTGCTCTTTCAAACTCAGAACAAAGCCACTTTGTGACGTCGTCAAATGTTCGAACCGGTTTCAAAAGGTTCTCTGAATCAGAGACGGAAATTTTCCCAAAGGTGTCTATAAAATGAAAGAAATTAGAACTCTTACCGGATGGCGCCGTAATCTCAGTACTTTTTGCGAGAATGAGCAGCTCTTCATCAAGCTCTTCCGGGCGTCCATAAAGGTTGGGGACATTGGTATCCAACGGAATATGCGCATGTCCTCCGCCTCCAGTTTTATCGAGCACTCCAAACACATTAAACACGTATCTTCCAACCATCACACCGTTGCAAAGGCCAAAGAGCTCTTCGATTGGGGCCCTCGGAACTGGTCGAGCGAACTTGACAAGTTCCTTCAAATTTGTGGGGTCAAGTGGCTTGTTGACGGAAATGTCGACAGCCCGCGGCGCAATATCTGGGCGACCAAGCGCAGTAAAGCCACCAGCACTACAGTTCAGGTCAGTCCACCTATCTAAGTTTAGCAAGGTTCTTATTTCGGTCATCGGCATAGCCTATAGACAAAGTGGACCATGACAATTCCCTAATCCGATGCGTAGTTCCGAGCCATTTTCTGCTCCACCTTCCAAGCATCGCTGAAAGCGGTCTGCCTTGAAGTTTCAACGCTATTTATCCCATGAGCACCAGTTACCACTTTTTTTCGTTATCGCGCCAAATCAATCCGTACAGGAATAGAACCGGGTCGGCTCATCTGATCCGTCATACAGCTTCACCACCCCGGGCTCCTCATTGTTCATCACAAAGGTGAACAGCTTGGGTTCATAGTCTGGACCAGGATACTCGCACTGCCCCATATGAGTTGAGACTTGGTAGCTGTCCCAGTTGAAGGTCAGCTCCGGTGAAAACAGGCAATTAAGCTCCATCGAGTTGAAACCATATGGGTCCAGGATCAGCCCGCCTTCGCTCGCGAAATCAAGCAAGCCATGCTCCTCCTCCATCATTGCACAGGCACGCATGTCATCAACAAGGACCTGAGCTGATACGCCCAGGGCGGCAACACAAAGGGCGGCAATACAAAGAGCGGGACGAATTGGCATAAATTGGGTTCCTGAATCAAAAAGGGCTAGGAAAGTCCTAGCCCCAATTGGTTATCAACCTACCAATGCGTTGATCAGCCCAGAATGGCCTCGATCGACTTTTGCACTTCGGTGATGTCAGCCAGACCATTGACGGGACGCAGGTCGCCCTTGGCATAGTAATAGCCAATCAGCGGCGAGGTCTTTTTGTAGTATTCCATCAAACGGGTGCGCAGGCTGTCTTCGTTGTCATCTGCGCGCCGCACCATGTTGGTACTCCCGCAGTTGTCACATTTGCCGTCCTCAGCCGTTGGTTTGGTTTCGTCGTGATAAACCTCACCGCAATCGCCACAGGTAAAGCGACCGGTGATCCGCTTAACCAGCGCATCGTCGTCGACCCGCATTTCGATCACTGTGTGCAGTGACTGACCAAGTTTGGCGAGTAAAGCAGACAGCGCATCAGCCTGAGCAAGTGTACGTGGGAAGCCGTCGAAGATGAAACCGGCACCAGATTCGGCGGACAGCTTCTCTTCGATCAGGCCAATGACGATCTCGTCCGTGACCAACTTGCCGGCATCCATAATGGCCGCGACTTTCTTACCCATCTCAGTACCGCTGGACTTGGCATCGCGCAGCATATCTCCGGTGCTGAGCTGTAACATTCCACGGGTGTCAACCAAATGGCGCGCTTGGGTGCCTTTGCCGGCACCCGGTGGTCCAAGAAGGATAATATTCATCGGCGCGCTGGCCCGCGCTTACCGCGCTTTTTGCTTTTGCGACCCAACTGGCTTTTCTCGATCAGACCTTCGTACTGATGTGCCAACAGATGGCTTTGCGCCTGCTGAATGGTGTCCATAGTCACAGAGACCACAATCAGAACCGATGTACCACCGAAGTAGAACGGGATGGCAAACTGTCCGCGCAGGATTTCTGGCAGCAGCATAACAAGCACCAGATAGCCCGAGCCCAGAACCAACACGCGGTTGACGACGTACTCAAGATACTCGGCAGTTTTCTTACCTGGACGGATACCGGGAACAAAGCCGTTCTGGTTCTTCAGGTTGTCGGCGACCTCTTCAGGTTTGAACGACACGTTGAAGGTATAGAAGTAGGCGAAGAACACGATCATCGACACAAAGAACAACAGGTACAGTGGCTGACCGGGGCCAAAGTTGGCCAGCAGCCAGGACATCACCGGGCCACTTGTCGCACCGGACGAGAAGGTCGAGATGGTGGTCGGCAGCAACAACAGCGAGCTGGCAAAGATGGCCGGGATCACGCCTGCTGGGTTCACTTTGACCGGCAGATGCGAAGAGCCACCGTCATAGACTTTCATGCCAACCTGACGGCGTGGGTACTGAATGTGCACCTTACGCAAGGCCCGTTCCATGAACACCACAAACATGATGATTGCGACAACCATGATAAGAACCATCACGATGACCGCCGGGCTGATAGCACCGGACCGACCAGAGGCAAAGAACTGAGCAAGAGCAGCAGGAACTTCGGCGATGATACCAACAAAGATGATCAGCGAGATACCGTTGCCCAGACCACGTTGGGTAATCTGTTCACCCAACCACATCAGGAACATGGTGCCACCAACAAGGGTGATCATGCAGGCCAGACGGAAATACATGCCGGGGTCGGTTGCCAGTTCACCAGCCTCAAGCGACACGGCCAGACCATAAGATTGGGCTGTGGCCAGCGCCACGGTGCCAAACCGGGTGTACTGGTTGATCTTCTTGCGGCCCTGCTCGCCTTCTTTCTTCAACTGCTCCAGCGACGGGACCATCGAGGTCAACAACTGGATGATAATCGAAGCCGAGATATAGGGCATGATGCCGAGGGCGAAAATACCCATACGACCAAGGGCGCCACCGGTAAACATGGAGACCATGCCACCAATACCCTGGCCGGCCTGCTCCATGAAATCGCGCAGGGCGAGTGTGTCGATGCCCGGAACCGGAATGAATGTGCCCAAACGGTAGACAATCAAAAGGGCGAGTGTGAACAGGATGCGATTGCGCAGGTCTGTCGCTTTGCCAAGCGCGGACCAGCTGGTGTTCGCCGCCATTTGTTCTGCTGCTGATACCATGAAAAAGGTCTCTTTATTGCGAAAACGCCGCCCGGAGCCGTTTTCCGGCTCGGGCGGCGTCAATTGGAAAACTGGAGACTATGTAAGCGGCATTGTTGCCGCTCACAAGGGCTTACTCAGCTGCAGCTGCTTTTGCGACCAGTGTCAGGGCACCGCCTGCTTTTTCTACTGCTTCAACAGCGGATTTCGACGCGCCGGTAACAGAGATGTTGGCTTTGGCAGTGATTTCGCCTTTGGCCAGAACACGGACACCGTCCAGCTTGCGACGAACAACACCCGATTCGACCAGCGAATCTTCGGTGATCGATGCAGCGTCAAGTTTGCCGAGGTCGATGAATTTCTGGATCAGGCCCAGGTTGATGACTGCAAATGCCTTGCGGTTTGGCTTGCTGAAGCCACGCTTTGGCAGACGCTGGTACAAAGGCATCTGACCGCCTTCAAAACCTTTAATCGCAACACCCGAACGGGATTTTTGACCTTTGATACCACGGCCACCCATTTTACCGGTGCCGGAACCCGGACCACGGCCAACGCGCTTGCGTTTTTTGGTTGCGCCTGGGTTGTCGCTCAGTTCGTTAAGTCTCATATCGCTTCTCCTTGGCCGGATGTGACCCACGAAGCGAATTCGGGCCAACCACGGCATATAGTGATTTTGATTCTCGTGACCCGGATGGCCACCGGGTGCCTATAGACCTGTTGGGAGTGGGGATCAAGTGACTTGGCTTGCTAGTGCAATGTGCCGCGTCCTTGGTTGCTGTTGCAATACCCACAGGTTTCACACAGGGTGGGAGAAAATTGATTGATCGAGCAAGAATTGAGTGGGCACTTTAGCAAGATTTCACGAGGCTTGGAGTCACCCGAACTATCAGCCTGAAAGCGTTTCTGAAGTCGAGCTTTCCGAATTGGAGACTGAGGTGGGCGCGGCCTTTCCACTCAGTTACCGGAGCCAAATTCTTGAAGTTGGGTTGCCAAACCCAACGATTAAGCTCTGGGAGTGGATAGACGACAATATTTCTCTTGCAGATGTCCTGTTGGGCGTAAACCGTCCGCACTTGAATAGCTTTCTTTCACCAGAAGAAATCCGCGACGCTTTGATCTGGCGTGATATGGGAATGCCAGTCTTCTTGCTACCATTCCTAATCGATAGCCTTGGAAACAACATTTGTTTCGATATGCGCGAACTGGGTCAACACTCTGTTCCAGATGCTTCGGTTTACTTTTGGGATCACGACTTCAATGAAACAGAAAGACTGGCCCGTTCTTTTGACACGTTTCTGGGGTTCTACCTTCCGTAGACAATAACCAATCCTAGCGCCTGACCTTGGGGAGGTGCAAAGCGCCTAGCTTTTTTAGTTTTGGCCCCCGGTCTTCTCGGCCTCTCCTCAGCGAAGAATTGAGCAAGCTATTAAATTTGACACAGCGTCCACTAGCCGACGCTGTGTACTCTTTTCCATAGTCGGAGATGAGCACCAATTCAGCAGTTACAATGTCTCCAACTGCATATTCCGCGTTAACTCGCAAATTCTTGCTTACCTTCAACGGTAGATCTGAGGGAACATTGAACCGAATCGTAAGTTCCGCTGACGTCACCCAATCGAGCGGCAGATCCAATTTGTTCATTTTTTGGCCAAGCCAGTATGAAAAGAACTCACTATACGAAACCAAGGACCCACAATCGCCTTGTGGGTCAGGCATGACATCAAGATGAACAACCTTCCCCTCAAGACCGTTCGCTAGCTGGTAGAGCTTTCCAAGACCGCAATACCCATCAACGTCAAAATTTCGACTAAAAACAAAACCCAAAAAACCGTAAGAAACATTCTTTAAGTCTCGTCGCCGTGCCAAAAGACAGCCCTCTTTCAATAAATAGATCGCAGATCCGAATATTGAGATTTAGACCCGTGAATCCAACATCCACAAGCCTAAAACACTACCACAATCAGCGCCTGACCTTGGGGAGGTGCAAAGCGCCTTCCCGGGGGGAAGGTCAGGCGCGGGTTTGCCCTTGGCAAACCTGATAGGCGAGCGCCTTCAGCCGCCAAGGCCCCTGCCCTGTCGGTTTCTGTCATTCTGTATCAAACGGGTGGGCCGGATAGGAGTGGCGGCGCCGCCGGGGTGGATGCAGACGGGGGAATGCCCCGTGCAAGGAACGGTTCAGTTGCGCCCCCTTCTTTACGAGGGCCAGGCTCCGGGTGTGGCCGGGGTGCCAAGCCCGGCTAGATCGCGATCAATTAGGAAACTACAGCTCGACGGTTTCAGTTTCCTGAGCAGGGCGTCCGCTGGCTGCGCAACAGGGTTAATCCGCAGCCCCGTTCAGGCACAGGGCCTCCCACTCGGTCAGGAACGCCATGATCTCGACCGAATCCTGCAGGCGGGGCGACGGGCGCTGTGCCTCGGTCCGGTTTTGGGAGAGGTTCTGTTCGACCATTTTGATCTGGTGATAGAAGGCATCATACCCGGTTTCGACATAGATGTCCTCAACCGCGCCGTCATAGGGGCACCACTGCAGGTGGTTCGCGCCGGGCACGGGCAGCCACGGATTGGTGACGACCCGCAACACGCCCTTGCTGCCGCTGATGGTAAAGCCATGCGCCATGCCGTAGCTGTCGGTGGAGTGTAGACTGGCCAGCACACCATTGCCAAACCGGGCGGTCACAGCCGCGTCGCAGATGGTACCGTCGTGGTCCGAGACATTGCCAAAGCCGCTCAGGCGGCGGGTGGCAAACATCTCCTCGCCGCACATGGTCTGCACCACCAGATGCATCAGCGAGGTGGGGTAACAGCCAAGATTGTACAGGGTGCCGCGCCCCAACGGATTGGTCACCTGCCAGATATCAGCGGCGTAAAACCCCTGGATGGCGCGCAGCTCGCCTAGGCGACCGTCCAGCAGCACCTCTAGCAGACGTTGATACAGCGGATGGGCCAGATACATTAAGCCCTCAACGAAGAAAGTATTGTGGCTCTGTACTGCAGTGACCAGCTGGTGGGCCTGATCCATGGTGGTGGTCAGCGACTTCTCACTCAGGACCGCCTTACCATTGGCGGCGCCCTGCGCAGTCAGTGTGTAATGTACATGGTTGGGCAGGCCGATATAGACCACATCGACATTTGGGTCACTGAGTGCGCCTTCGTAACCGATAGAGTGGTTGGGAATCTGGTATTGGCGCTGAAACGCCTGCACAGCATCCGGGTTCCGCCCAGCGACGGTCCATAGCTCTGACCCGTCACTTTGCTGGATGGCTGTCGCCACCGCGTTGGAGATAAACCCTGTTCCCAGAACAGCCCAGCGTAGCATATCACGCGCTCCTTTGTTGCGAGCAACCAGAGCTAGAGGCAGCCGCAACAGAAGGCAAATCTAACGTCACGGCCTAGTAACAGAAAACGCCCCCGCGGTGCGGAGGCGTTTCTGGTCACTCAAACCCAAGGGAGGAGGAAAAGGGTCGAATGAATTCGGGAATTACTTGCCGTATACGTGGATACGGGAGATTTCGGCGATATCGCAGCGGCGAACACCAATGTCGGCCAGTTCACGGCCTGTCAGCTTATCCAGCTCTGTGTAAGTACGCTTATATTCGCTGGCCTGAACCCAGGATGTTGCGGCAGCCTCAAAGAACCCACGGATGCGTGCGATCAGGTTAAAGCCAGTAGAAGCGGAATTGATTGCGTGAGCCATGTTATTGTCCTTACTCTTTACCGAGACCCATTCCCCGGTACTGTATGTGTGCCTTGTTAAGCTGCATTTTAAATACGCCATCTATGGTGCACTCCACAAATGCCAGTTCGGTCAAGCCGCTATGCACTGACGACATGCAAAGCCCAGCCTTGTAAAAGGTGAGAAAATGCAAAACGCCCCCGGTTTCCCGCGGGCGCATCGTCATGTCGCAGGGTGCGTGCTAGCACGCACCGTTCATCGGCCTAAGGTTCAGTCGGCTTCAACCTGTTGACGGGCAATTTCGGCCAGATCTGAGCGGTGCATACCAAATTCGATCAGCTCGTCTTCTGTTAAGCTTTGCAACTCGGCATAGGCGCGATTGAACGCAGCCTTACGAACCCGGGCAGCACGTACGTTCGCCAGAATGGCTTGAAAGCGGCCACTCAGGTTCATGGTGGCACTTTGCGAGGGGATTGCATATTCCATTGGTTCGTCCATCTATTCGGCCGATCCGCATTGACCGGCAGCTTCTGTCATTTGTCGACCTAAAATAGGGACAGATGTCAGCGCAAACAACGCACATCACGGTCTTGCCGCTATGCGTCTGAAACATAGATCCCGGCCTGCTGTTGGTTCTGCGTACCTCACGAAATTCAGACCAGCGCCAAGATTGACAGAACACACAGCGCTACAACCATCGCCCATCCCGCGACAAACACAAAAGTACGTGCGCCTTGGGTCGCCTTGCCAACGTTCTGCGCATAGATCAGGACGTAGATCAGCCGCAAAACCAGAAACAGCACCATCAGCAAGTTGACCCACCAGGCAGAAACCCCGGTGAGGATACAGGCGAACACCCCGACGGCGACGGCAGGCATGATCTCAATGCCGTTTTGATGGCTTCGGTTCAGCCGGTAAACGGAATTGTCGTAGTCCGGTTCGGGGTTGCTGCCCGGGGTCATGTTTGCCTTGGCCTTGGCCGCGCCCACCAGCGCAGACTGCAGCAGAACAACTAGAACAAAGACCAGCAGGGAAATAAGGGCAACTGAATAGGCTGCTACAAGTTCGGGCATTGGGCACTCCATCTATTTAATGATTTGGTTAAATAGAGAGCACCCCTGCCCTGTTCCGTCAAGCCGATCTTTTCGACAGCGCGTGTTCGATCAACTCCAACCGGTCCTGCCCATAGAACATGTCACCGTCCAGAATATAGGTGGGTGAGCCAAAGACGCTGCGGGTCATAGCCTCTTGGGTATATTGCTCATGCAGGGCTTGAATTGGGGCTGACAATGCTGCGGTCAGCAAGCTATCTGCATCCAAACCCAAGTCAGTGACCAGTCCCGCCAGAGTTGCCGCATCTGCAATATCGGCATCCTTCACCCAATGCGCCTTGAGTATCGCATAGGACAGTTGGTCCACCGGTGCCCAGGCTTCGGCGGCTGCGATGATCAGACCATTTGACAGTGTCAGCGGATTGTCATGATGAGTGGGACGGTAGTCGATCATATCAACACCCCGATATTCTGCCCAGCGTTCAATTTCGCGGCCAAAGAAATAGTCGGCGTGCGCCTTGGTACGTGCAGCAAAGGGTTGTGACCCTGCGGCCTCGATGACGGGGCTGAGGTAAATCGGCCGGTGCAGCACCGTGCAACCATAATCCGCGCAGATTTGAGCCAGCTTTTGGGCGCCCAGATAGGCATAGGCGGAATGGGCAGAATAGAAATATTCGATGCTGGGCATGTGGCAAATTCCCTGAAGTGAATTCCCTGTAAGTACCTGTAACGGGAAACCCTGTCAGCTTATTCTTATCCACATAGCCAACTTCCAAACAAAAAAGCCCCCGGCAGAGCCGGAGGCGTTTTCGCTGTCTTCAAGGAAAAGGACTTAGCCTTTTTCTTCGATGATCTCGACCATGTGTGAAATCTTGTTCACCATGCCGCGAACCGAAGGAGTGTCTTCCAGCTCACGTGTCTTGTGCATCTTGTTCAGACCCAGACCAACCAGCGTAGCACGCTGTTTGGCGGGACGACGGATCGGAGAACCGATCTGCTTTACAACGATAGTTTTAGCCATCTTCCGATCTCCTTAAGCTTCAGCTTCGGCAGGTGCCGCTGCTGGTGCTTCGTCCCGCTTAGGCAGGATGTCGGCAACTTTCTTACCACGACGCTGAGCAACCGAACGTGGGCTGGACTCTTTGCGGAGGCCGTCCATGGTTGCACGGATCATGTTGTAAGGGTTCTGCGAACCAATCGACTTCGAAACAACGTCTTTGACGCCAAGCATTTCGAAAACAGCACGCATTGGACCACCGGCGATGATACCAGTACCTTCAGGTGCAGTCCGCATAACCACTTTACCGGCGCCGTGACGGCCTTCCATGTCGTGGTGCAGTGTCCGACCTTCACGCAGTTGAACGCGGATCATCTGACGCTTGGCCTGCTCGGTGGCTTTACGAATGGCCTCAGGGACCTCTTTCGCTTTACCTTTACCAAAGCCAACGCGGCCTTTTTGGTCGCCTACAACTACGAGAGCTGCAAAACCAAAGCGCTTACCACCTTTAACGGTTTTGGAAACGCGGTTGATCGCGACTAGGCGATCTGCGAATTCTGGTGTTTCGTCGCGATCGCGACGGCCGCCGCGGCGGTTGTCATCTCTTGCCATGAGGCATTCCTTTCATCCGGCGCATATGCGCCTAATATCCAATCCTGGTGAGCCCCCATCACTGGGGACCCCCGGATTATCGGGGCGGAGCAAAATGCACCGCCCGCAACGTTTAGATCTTGAGACCACCTTCACGGGCAGCGTCGGCCAGGGCCTTCACTTTACCGTGGTACAGGAAGCCACCGCGATCAAAATAAGCTTCTTCAACACCGGCTTTCTTGGCGCGTTCGGCAATAACCGTACCCACTTTGGAAGCTGCTTCGATGTTGTTCTTGCCGACGAAACCCAGATCTTTTTCCAGGGTCGAGGCAGAAGCCATTGTAACGCCACGAACGTCGTCGATCAGCTGAACGCTGATGTTCTTGTTCGAACGGTGAACAGAAAGACGAAGACGTCCAGCGTTCACGCGGCGCAGTTTGTTCCGGACGCGCAAGCGGCGCTTCAGAAACAGGGTTCTTTTGCTGTTTGCCATTGTGCTGGTCCTTACTTCTTCTTGCCTTCTTTGCGGAAGACGAATTCACCCTTGTAGCGAATACCTTTGCCCTTGTAGGGCTCGGGCTTACGCCATGCACGGATGTTCGCCGCGACCTGACCTACAGCCTGGTCATCAATGCCTTCGACAAAGATGATAGTTGGCTTAGGGGAGGTAACAGTGACACCCTCAGGTGCTACGTATTCCACATCGTGAGACAGGCCCAGGTTCAGCTTCAGGGTGTTGCCCTGCATCTGTGCCCGGTAACCAACACCCTGGATCTCCAGCTCTTTTTTGAAGCCGGTGGTGACCCCAGTTACCAGATTGGCAACCATGGTGCGGGACATGCCCCACTGCTGACGTGCCCGTTTGGACATGCCGCGTGGCGTGATGGAGACAACGTTATCTTCGACCGAGAGAGTCACATCGTCAGTGGCTTTGAAGCTACGAGTCCCTTTCGGGCCCTTAACTTCGATGGTCTGACCGGACACCGATGCAGTAACACCTGCAGGCAGCGTAACCGGTTTTTTACCAATACGAGACATTGATTGACCTCCTTAGAAGACGGTGCAGAGCACTTCGCCGCCAACGTTGGCTGCACGTGCTTTTGCGTCCGACATCACACCCCGAGGAGTGGAGACAATCGACACACCCAGGCCCTGACGGACGGATGGAATGTCATTGACGCCCATGTAAACGCGACGACCAGGTTTTGAAACCCGCTTCAGCTCGCGAATGACAGGTTCGCCATCGTAGTACTTCAGGCTGATTTCGATAGCCGGGTGGCCATCTGCACCAGTGGATGCTTCGTAGCCACGGATGTAACCTTCGTCAGTCAGCACGTCCAGAACCCAGGCCCGCAGCTTGGAAGCTGGGGTCGAGACTGTGGATTTGCCGCGCAACGAAGAGTTACGGATCCGGGTGAGCATATCTGCGATAGGATCGTTCATATCTGTCTCTCCCTTACCAGCTCGACTTCACCATGCCGGGGATCTGGCCCGAAGAGCCAAGGTCCCGCAGCGCGATCCGGCTTACCTTCAGCTTACGGTAGTAAGCGTGAGGACGGCCGGTCAGCTGGCAACGGTTGTGCAAACGTGTAGCCGAGCTATTGCGCGGCAATTTTGCCAATTTCAGACGCGCAGCAAAGCGCTCTTCCATAGGCTTGGACTGGTCACTCGCGATCTCTTTAAGCTCGGCACGTTTCGCAGCATATTTTGCTACCAGACGTTCCCGCTTTTTCTCGCGTTCGATCATGCTTTTCTTAGCCATGTCTATTCCTTCCCGCGCTTACGAATTGAAGGGCATGTTGAGAGCTTTCAACAGCGCCTTGGCTTCCGCGTCATTCGAAGCGGTCGTAGCGATCACAATATCCATGCCCCAGTTTTCGTCGATTTTATCAAAATCGATTTCTGGGAACACGAGGTGCTCTTTCAGGCCCATGGCGTAGTTGCCACGACCGTCGAAAGATTTGCCAGATACGCCGCGGAAATCGCGGATACGAGGCATTGCGATGGTGATCAGACGATCCAGGAAGTCATACATCCGGTCGCCGCGCAGTGTCACCTTGGCACCCATTGGCATGCCTTCGCGAACGCGGAAGCCAGCAATGGAAGTCTTGGCGATAGTGGTCAGAGCTTTCTGGCCAGAAATCAGGGTCAGATCAGCCTGAGCCGACTTTGCCTTCTTGCTGTCACGGACTGCGGCACGGCCACAACCAATGTTCAGAACGATCTTATCCAGCTTAGGGATCATCATTTCGTTCTTGTAGCCGAATTCCTCTTTCAGAGTGCCGCGAACGGACTCTTTGTAGAAGGTCTTCAGGCGCGGGGTGTAAGCAGCGTTATCAAGCATCGATCACGTCCCCTGTAGTTTTTGCAAAACGCACTTTCTTGTCGCCTTCGGTACGGAAGCCAACGCGAGTTGCTTTGCCATTTGCGTCCAGGAATGCCAGGTTTGACAGCTGGATCGGCAGTGCTTTGGGCAGACGGCCACCCTGGTCAGTCTGTGTCTGACGTGTGTGGCGGATCGCCATGTTCACACCTTCAACAACAGCTTTACCAGCAGACGGGTCAACGGAGGCGATAACGCCTTCTTTGCCTTTGTCTTTGCCAGCCAGCACGATGACTTTGTCACCTTTACGGAGTTTAGCAGCCATTGTTACAGCACCTCCGGAGCAAGCGAGATGATTTTCATGAAGTTCTTGGCACGCAGTTCACGAACAACTGGGCCAAAGATACGAGTACCTACGGGCTCATTGGCGTTGTTCAGGATCACAGCAGCGTTGCTATCAAAACGAATAGCAGTACCGTCTGCGCGGCGAACTTCTTTGGCGGTGCGAACGACGACGGCCTTGCGGACATCACCCTTTTTAACGCGACCACGTGGGATGGCTTCTTTAACCGAAACGACAATAACGTCGCCTACGGATGCGTACTTACGCTTAGAACCACCCAGAACCTTGATGCACTGGACTCGGCGAGCGCCTGAGTTATCAGCAACATCCAGGTTAGTTTGCATCTGGATCATTTGGTTTCTCCCGACCTATGGAAACTGGCGATGCGTGCCATGGCGTTCCCAGGGTTTCGACAAACTGGGATGTCTGTCGGTTAAGGGTTCTAAAGGCTCTTAAGCTTCCAGAACTTCCCAGCGTTTCGTTTTCGACTTAGGTGCGCATTCGATGATGCGAACTGAGTCACCTACTTTGAAAACGTTCTTCTCATCGTGGGCCCGATATTTTTTGGACTTACGGATGGTTTTCTTCAGAACAGGGTGCGTGAAGCGGCGTTCAACCGAGACAGTTACGGTCTGGGCGTTGGCGTCGCTGGTCACGGTGCCAGTGAGAATACGTTTGGGCATCGTGTCGCTCCTTATTCAGCTGCAGCTGCAGCTTTTTGGTTCAGAATGGTCTTAACACGGGCAGCGTTACGGCGAGCCGCTTTGATACCTGATGTGTTTTCCAGCTGACCGGTGGCCTGTTGAAAGCGCAGGTTAAAGCTTTCTTTCTTCAGGTTTGCGAGTTCATCGCGGAGTTCATCCGCGGATTTTTCGCGAAGATCCTTGGCGTTCATAGCCTAAGTCCTTTCCAAAGCACCAGAAGGCCCCTGTTGGGTAACCTCGCACCTGGTGGGTTATGTCACCTGCACCGAAATGCAGAAAAGAATCACCTTGCCCTGATTCCGATAGGAATAGGGGTTAGCGATGGGTCCCTATAGGGGAGTGTGGGGGTGGGGGCAAGAGGGAACGTTGGGATGGACACTCAGTCCAGTAATCTTTCGAATTACGCATTTCGTTTGCAAGTTCGAACCATCACCTAATGTCGTGCATAAATCGACCAGAGAGGCTCGTCATTACCTCATCCGGAATATCAGGAATGAAAACTCGCAACACCTCTTGTGCCAACCTTGTCTCCTCGATCATGTCCGGACCGGGGTTATGGCCTAGCTTAAGCAGCGCTCGAGGCTGACAATAGCGCCACTGGAAATCCCCCAAATCGTCCAGAACTTGAAACAGCTGATTAACTTTACCCAATCCCACCCGAGACCAGAACTGTTTCGCAGCCGGAGATAACTCTTCGCTGTTTCTATTGCGGAAATCCCGCTCATATTTGAGGGCCTCAACAAGGAGAGGTCCTTCTTTACGGACCGATTCAGCCAATCGGGTCAATTTTGCGTAGTCGATGGTACTTCTCCGAAACGAATTGCTTCTGTCTGTATTCTGAATCCAGCTTGGGCGATGAAGCCTAGAGGGCACGGCAAACAGCTACCCCCGCAGGATATCTTCAAGCCTCTGTACTTGCTCGGAGATACTCCGGTTTGTGAAACTGTTAGCCCCATGGGTCAAGGATTGCTTTGCAGACATGTGTTCAGATAACCGCTTTGTACGCCGCAGGCCCTGACTTGGGGAACTCTCCAGTTCCTCAATCGCCTCTTTCAGCTCTATTGCCCAGAAATCTCCCCCGCTTGCCCGAAGAGTAGCTGCGAGTTTGTCCAAAGCGGCAATCAAAGTTGAGTTGTCGTTGCTGATCATAGAACTCTAAACCCCCAATACCCACAAAACCTTACCTTGCTTGAACCAACCCTTGAGATGGAACAGCAGCTCTTCTTCCAGTGTAGTGTCTTGCGCAGGACGTGACCCGATCATTGTGGTGAATTCCTCAATTAAATCACCAAGCTCGTGATTTTCAAATTGGTTCGGCCCTGATGTGCCGCTCGTAGCATACCCTCTAATTGAGCTTCCTTACCTTCTCCAATGTCGCTTCGAACTGCCAGGCATCTGGCAGCCTTGACAGCCTTGACAGCCAAAGGGGGCCAGAAGAGCTCTGTATCATCATAGCGTTGCGCAGCGTTCTGATACGTTGAATGTCTTTTATGGCCATCTCATCGACGACGCTCTGAGGTTCCATGACAAGAACACGCCTTGTCGTGAGGATATAATTCACAGGACGAAACAAACGGTGCAAAGACAACCAAATGACAAGCATGAGAGTTGGAGAGAACAGGACTATCAGTGTAAGATCTGAAATGCTCGGTGAAACACGGCCACGAATAGTCTGAACAACCTGCTCGCCTTCTTCCAACTGGAGAGGCACGTAGTCTTGAATTGACATTACAGAACAGACCCTTTCTCTTTGAATGTCGACAGGCCTCACTCCCATCGATAGTTAAAGCTTACCGAAATCCGATCATCTTCGGACATGTTCATCGGCACCTCGTGGCGCAGCCAGCTTTCCCACAGCAATACATCGCCGACATCGGGCTTCATGTAGATAAACGGTTGCAGCTCGCGGCGGGCGTCTTTGGTGCGGATGGGCGAGGCCATCATCATTGCAGACCGGGGATCTTCCAGTTTCAGCGCGCTGGTATCCTCTGGCATGGCAACATAGGTGGTGCCGCTGATGACGGAATGTGGATGGATGTGGCTGGCGTGCATGCCGCCCTCGGGCAGGATGTTGATCCACAGATCTTCGAGTACCAAAGCGCGGCCGTCCAGGTCGAACTGCAGATCCTTGGCAAACTCGGCGACGTGCTGATCCAGCACTTTGACCAGATCGGCAAAGATCGGGAAGCGCCAGGGCAGATCGGTCAGCGAAGCATAAGAGGTATAGCCGGGATAGGCGTTTTCCTCGCACCAGTCCTGACCGGCTTCGTCATCATTGGCGATGACAATGCAGGAGTTTTCTAATTCATCCGCGTCGATCTTGACCCCGTGTTCAGACAGGGCGGCGCGGTACAGGCGGGTGGCGAAAAGCGATTCAATGTGTGACATGCCAACGTCATACCTCAGGTCACCGCATAGGGCGAGAGGTCGCGTTGAGGGATATCAGCCCTGTTGGGCTGGTGGTCCCAAATTCAGGGGCCACCATAGTAAGATCAGAAATCCTGCCAAACGGCTTTGCCTTCGGTGCCTGTTGCGGCAGCTTCAGGTCCGGCATCCATGGACCAATCGTCATCCAGATCACCAGTCCCATGCGCGGATGGCATTGCCGCGACCGGGCTGGTGTTTGCGGTACTATGCCCAGAAGTTTCAAAGTGCTCCATCAACTGGGCAAGCTTGGTCGCATCGGATTTCAACAAATGACCCGCTGCGGTTGCCTCTTCCACCATGGCCGCATTTTGCTGTGTCACCTGATCCAGCTGCGTCATGCCGATGTTGATCTCATTGAGACCCGTAGACTGCTCAGATGCGCCTTCGGCGATTTCAGACACCAGCGTGGTAATGTGACCGACCTGCGTCACAATGCTGCCTAGGGCCGAACCAGCATTACCGACCAGTTCAACTCCCCGATCCACCTGCTTGGAGCTGTCATCAATCAGCGTCTTGATCTCCATCGCGGCATCCGAAGAACGTTGCGCCAGAGCGCGAACTTCGCTGGCGACCACCGCAAACCCACGACCTGCTTCACCAGCCCGCGCAGCCTCAACCCCGGCATTCAGGGCCAAAAGGTTAGTCTGGAACGCGATGTCATCAATCACCGAGATAATCTGAGAGATATGACGAGAAGAGTTTTCAATCTCAGTCATCGCAGCCACAGCATTTTGCACAACTTCACCGCTGCGTTCCGCTTCGGTGCCTGCATCACCCATAGTCGTTTCGACATGACGGGCGCCCTCAGCTGCTGACTTCACAGATGCTGTCAGCTCATCCAATGCGGCGGCTGTTTGCTCGAGTGTTGCGGCCTGGCTTTCTGTACGCTGCGACAGATCATCAGAGGCATGGCTGATCTCATCTGCACCACTGCGAATGCTGCCAGAGGTTTCAACAACCTGTTCTACGATGCCGTGCAAGTTAGAGACGGTTGTGTTGAAGTCCTCACGGAGCTGTTCATAGCCTTCAGGGAAGTTCTCTTGAATTTGTACGGTCAGTTTGCCCTGAGACAGCAGCGACAAGCGATTGCTGAGTTCTTTGACCATTTGCCCCAGTTCTGCGTCACGGCCCTCGGCCTTCCTCTGCTCTGCTTCCTGCATCTCAACCAGTGAATCGCGGAACACTTCGAGAGCTCGCGCCATTTCGCCAACCTCGTCGCCGCGGCTCTGACCCCTAATTTCAACGGCATTGTTACCATCAGCCAGACCACGCATGGACACCGTGATGTTCTTGATTGCCTTGGCAATGCTTGAGCCGATGACGAATGCCAGCATGGCGCCAATAACGATCGCCACTCCAATTGCGCTTGGGATCAAGGTTTTGGTCGTCGCTGATGTCTGCTCGCTTGCAGCCCGGCGCGTGTCCATCAGCCCCTGCTCTTCAGCTTGGAAATCAGCCATGATTCCACGGAACCCATCAAAGTATGTTTTCCCGCGTCCCTCAGCCACCAGATCAGCCATATCATCCATGGTCTGCGCATCGCCAATTTCGCGGCGCATGTCGAGTGTAGGTTCTACAACTGTGCTGCGCCATTCGGAAATAAGCTCACCCGCGCCTGTTATGCGCTGAACCTGTTCCGGGTTGTCGCTTACTGTTTCAGCAAGTTCGCCCACCAGTTTTTCCATCCGGGCAATGCCAGCAGTATATGGAGTCAAGAAAGCTTCATCACCGGACAGCAGGAACCCACGCATCCCGGTTTCCATGTCCACTGCAGCAGCCAAGACATCTTTTGCCGTCTCGATCACAGAGTATGTATGCTCGACCCGCTCAAGACCTTCGGAAATAGCAACAGCGTTAATAAACGGGCTATTGATGATGCCATCTATTTTTTCTTTCCGTGTTGCCAGCAATGCCTGTTCCGCCTCGATAAAGCTGGTGATCCGGATCCTGAAATCATCAAAGAACACCTTACCCTTGGCTTGCTTAACTTCGGCGGCCATGTCGTTCATTGTCAGTGCATCACCGATATCACGACGCAGTGCGATTGCCTGTTCTGCCACCTCAGTTTGCCAGCCTCTTAGGGCTGCCTCGGCTTCCTCCAGCCGAGTAACCTGACGAGGATTATCACTCACCGTTTCCCGCAAGCTGGCCAGTGTTTCATAGGCCTGGGCTTGTCCGATATTATAGGGATCCAAAAACGCGTCTTTCCCAGCAAGAAGATATCCACGCAGGCCGGTTTCCATATCAACTGCCGAGGCAATGATGGACCGCGACTCCCCCAGAACAATCTGAGTGTGGTCAACCAGACGCGAAGATTCTTCCATCCGTGCCAGGTTGATCATCGTGATGACCCCAACGGCAGCGATCAAGATCAAAGGAAATAGAGCCACCGAAATAACTTTGGACTTAGTTTTCAGATTCGTAAGCGAAAAGCGTCGAGGTAACTTCTTTGCTTTAATGGTCATTTCCAGGATCCTCTTTGGAATAGGTTTCCTGAGCTAGACCACATGAAACTTAATATCCCGTGCAGTGATGCGGTATTGGCAGCCCTCAACCTGCGGCATATTGGTAAAAATCATCGTTTGTGCCGTGGAAACTCCAGCAACGATGCAAAGGCTCGGCCGTATAACTGCCCCATGTAATCCAAAAGGCCCCCGCCAAATAATGAGCGGGGGCCAGTACTTAGGCAAATGTGCTGGGTCGTTAGTCGTAAGCAGCATCCACAATTATTTCGACTTTCAGCTCCGCTCTCGCCAGTTTTGCCTCACCACAAGCGCGTGCAGGCGCATCGCCTTCGGGAACCCAGGCATTCCAGACTTCATTCAAACCGGCGAAATCGCTCATATCCGCCAGCCAGATTGTTGCGCGCAGCATTTGCGATCTCGACGATCCGGCCTGAATCAATAGAGCCTCTAGCCGACGCAGACATTCTTCGGTCTGTTCCTGAATTGTTGCCCCCTCGCCCACTTGGCCGGTGATATAAGCAACGCCATTGTGTTTGACGATTTTTGAGGATCGGACCCCGGTTTCGATGCGTTCAATCATGACACTCTCCTTGCGGTGTTGGTTTCTGTTGACTGCAGGTGCCCCTGTTCGGCCTGCGCTTCAACATTTTTTTACTCCAGCAACAGAAAAAGCCCCCGCTGAAAAATCAGCAGGGGCTTCTAAATTTTCAGATCGGTAAGAGCTTACCAGTCTTCGCGAACCACGACGCGTGTTTTGATTGGCAATTTCATCGCTGCCAGGCGCAGGGCCTCGCGTGCAACAACATCGTCAACACCGTCGATTTCGAACAAGACGCGGCCAGGACGAACCTTGGCTGCCCAGAAATCTACGGAACCCTTACCTTTACCCATACGGACTTCGGTAGGCTTCGAGGTCACTGGAGTGTCCGGGAAGATACGGATCCAAACACGGCCCTGACGTTTCATGTGACGTGTCATCGCGCGGCGAGCCGCTTCGATTTGACGTGCAGTGATACGCTCAGGCTGCAGTGCTTTCAGGCCGAAAGTGCCAAAGTTCAGATCGGATCCACCTTTGGTTTCACCCTTGATCCGGCCTTTGTGCATCTTCCGGAATTTAGTACGCTTTGGTTGAAGCATTTGTCATGTTCCCCTTAGCGACGACCGCCTGCACCGCGAGGTGCTGGGCCGTCCTGGAGTTCCTGTGCTTTACGGTCACGTGCCTGCGGATCGTGCTCCATGATCTCACCTTTGAAGATCCAAGTCTTGATCCCGATGATACCATAAGCAGTTTTTGCTTCGACGTGTGCGTAATCGATGTCGGCACGCAGTGTGTGCAGAGGCACGCGGCCCTCACGGTACCATTCGGTACGCGCGATTTCTGCTCCACCCAAACGACCCGCAAGGTTGACCCGGATACCCAGGGCGCCCATGCGCATCGCGTTCTGCACCGAACGCTTCATGGCGCGACGGAAAGACACCCGGCGCTCCAGCTGCTGTGCGATGGACTCACCAACCAGAGCAGCATCGAGTTCCGGCTTGCGGACTTCAACGATGTTCAGGTGCAGTTCGCTATCGGTCATGCTGGCAATTTTCTTGCGCAGAGTTTCGATGTCTGCACCTTTTTTGCCGATGATGACGCCAGGACGCGCAGTGTGGATCGTAACGCGGCACTTTTTGTGCGGACGTTCGATGATCACACGAGAGATACCAGCCTGCTTACACTCTTCTTTGATGAAGTCGCGGATTTTCAGGTCTTCCAGAAGAAGATCGCCGAAATCTTTGGTGTCAGCATACCAGCGGCTGTCCCAGGTGCGGTTGACCTGGAGGCGCATGCCAATTGGATTGACTTTATTACCCATTAGGACTGCTCCTCAACTTGACGCACCAGGATGGTGATCTCAGCAAACGGCTTCAAGATCTTGCCGAAACGACCACGAGCACGCGGGCGACCGCGCTTCAGAGTCATGTTTTTGCCCACATAGGCCTCGGCGACGACCAGCTCGTCTACGTCCAGGTTGTGGTTGTTTTCAGCATTGGCAATCGCCGACTGAAGACATTTTTTCACGTCCTGAGCAACACGCTTGTTCGAGAAAGTCAGTTCGGTCAGAGCCTTATCAACTTTCTTGCCACGGATCAGACCAGCAACCAGATTCAGTTTCTGAGGGCTGGTACGGAGCATGCGCAGTTTTGCCATTGCTTCGTTGTCTGCCACGCGGCGGGGGTTTTTTTCCTTACCCATGACTTATTTCCGCTTCGCTTTTTTGTCAGCAGCGTGACCGTGATAAGTACGAGTTGGCGAATATTCACCAAACTTCTGACCGATCATGTCTTCCGAGACGTTCACAGGGATATGCTTGCGACCGTTATAAACACCAAAGGTCAGACCCACAAACTGGGGCAGAATGGTGGAACGGCGCGACCAGATCTTGATCACTTCTTTGCGGCCCGAATCACGAGCAGCTTCGGCCTTCTTGAGGACATAAGCGTCAACAAAAGGGCCTTTCCATACAGAGCGAGACATAGATTAACGTCCCTTCTTCTTGGCGTGACGCGAGCGGATGATCAGCTTGCTTGACGCTTTGTTCTTGTTACGGGTCCGAGCACCTTTGGTAGGCTTACCCCAAGGGGTCACTGGGTGACGACCACCCGAAGTCCGGCCTTCACCACCACCGTGTGGGTGGTCGACCGGGTTCATGACCACACCACGCACAGAGGGACGAACGCCCTTGTGACGCATACGGCCAGCTTTACCAAAGTTCTGGTTCGAGTTGTCGGGGTTCGACACCGCACCAACTGTTGCCAGACATTCCTGACGCACCAGACGCAGTTCGCCCGAAGACAAACGGATCTGAGCGTAGCCACCGTCACGACCAACGAACTGAGCATATGTACCAGCTGCACGGGCGATCTGGCCGCCTTTGCCTGGCTTCATTTCGATGTTGTGAATGATGGTACCGATTGGCATGCCCGAGAATGGCATTGTGTTGCCCGGCTTGATGTCGGCCTTAGCAGAGGCGATAACCTGATCACCAACAGCAAGACGCTGTGGAGCCAAGATATAGTTCTGTTCGCCATCTTCATATTTGATCAGCGCGATGAATGCGGTCCGGTTCGGGTCATATTCGATCCGCTCGACGGTCGCCGCAACATCAAATTTGTTACGCTTAAAGTCAACGATCCGGTAGAGGCGCTTTGCCCCGCCACCACGGCGGCGCGAGGTAATCCGTCCGGTGTTGTTCCGGCCGCCCGATTTCGTCAAACCCTCAGTGAGAGACTTGACGGGACGTCCTTTCCAAAGCTCCGAACGGTCGATCAGAACCAGCCCACGCTGGCCCGGCGTCGTCGGTTTATACGACTTGAGTGCCATGCTTTCTGTCTTCCGTTTAGCAGTGTCCAAGCACCGAGTTTTCCCGGCATCCTGGACTATGTTCAGCCCCCTGCTCGCAACGTTTCATCAGAAACCCAACTACTGAGGTGGCCATCGATATAAGGCCCCGAAGGTCCCCATCCAAAAATCAACAGCCCCGGAGCGAATCCGAGGCTAGATGATTGGAGCGACGTAGCAGGGTTTGGGGGGGGTGGCAATGGGGAGACAAGCACTAACGAGACGACAACTCACCAAAAAACGGTACATCTGCAGGATAGATGTCACTTGCTGTTGTTTAGTCAATTTTCAAAAAGTTGACCTCGGCGAAAACTATCGCGTCTTTTTCATATATTTGCTCTACTCGAACTTTATAACGCGTACCGTCTTCCTCCGAACCGATATAGCAAGCGTGCTCATAGTAGCAATCATAAGAGCCACCACCCACATAACGGAAATAGAACCTGTAGGAATCAACTTTGGTTATCTCAAACCAAAGTTGAGAAGGTTCCCAGCAAAACTCTTGTCCCCGCCTGAATTTCTGAGTGAACTGTTTTGGCATTGACTGAAGATAGACGCAGTCCTTTTCTACAAAGTGGATACGTCGTTTAGTTGCTATAGGCACCCCATCTCCAACCGCGCGAGAAAGCGATGAAAATTTCGCCTCTATTGCTGAAGAAACTGAAGTCATCAGCTCCGCCCGAACATTTCCAAGCAAAAGCTGGACGTCACTCTCCGAAATTCCGGCATTCCCAGACACAGGCATCTCAGCAAGCCACCTTTGAAACTCTATTGTCAAATCCAGTTTGACTTGCTCAACGGCCTTACCAAGCGCGATAGGATCTACACCACCTCCAGCGACTTTGGGCAGCGTCTCAATTTTTACCGCCAACGCATCGAACCGGTCATTAAGTTCCTGCACCGCCATCTTATTTCGTTCACTGCCGTAAACCAACGCCTCCCTCCGTAACAGCTCCTGTTCTTTCTTAACTTCGCCCAATGCAGCACTTTGACGTCGCTCAAACACATCCAATTGTCTTTGTTGCGCTGTTAACTGTTCCTTCAATGACGTTATGGCGACATTTTCAGAAACCGCTTTGTCAATACTACCTTGATTAAGTGCCACAAGAAGACCAACGACGCTGCACGCGCCACCGAAGCCACTTGCTATTAGGTTTGTACGATTAAAAATCGAGGCGAAAAAATTCATTTGCCGTCCTATCTCTCAAAACTTCGCTAAATCTACTGGCACAACCCAAAGAATAGCAAGCTGTCAGACGCTGGTGCGGCGGGTTACGCCTTTGTTTCTCGCTGGGCGCGCCTCATGCCAGAGGGCCGGCATGCGAAGCCCAAAACAGCCTCTCATGAGGCCTCCTGCTACCCTCCTGCCGTTCGCTATAATCACATTCCTAATCTGCAAAGAAATATTTCTGCGTCATAAAGCTTTCGTAAAACTAACGCGAATAGACACTTGAATAGTTCTGATTTTCTGAATCCGAAGCAATTTGAGTAAGTGGGATTTCACATGTCATTCATTGACCGAACAATCGAAAACCGTCCAGCCACCGGCGAAGCACCGTTTGAGCTACACGAGTGCTTTTTTTCCAGGACGGATGAGCGCGGCGTGATCCAGGCGGGGAACAATATCTTTGGTCGTGTTTCGGGATATGAGTGGAATGAGCTCATTGGGGCCCCGCACAAAAGAATTCGCCATCCTGAAATGCCAAAGGGCGTATTCTGGCTGCTTTGGGACACGATCAAGCGTGGTCGCAGCATGGGCGCCTATGTGCAAAACAAAGCAAAGGACGGGCTCAACTACTGGGTCTATGCCATGGTTGTTCCCTGCAAGGGCGGTTACATCTCAGCCCGCTTCAAACCCAGCAGCCCCTGGCTGGCAACCATTCAGTCAGAATACGCGGCGCTCCTGGAAGCTGAACAGCTTGAAAACCTTACTCCAGAAGCCAGCGGTAAGCGCTTTTTGGCCCGGCTGAAAGAGCTTGGCTTTGAAAAATATCACCATTTTGCTGCCCACACAGCAAGTACAGAGCTGCTGGCACGTAGCACCGGACTACGGCAGAAACAGGACCCGTCAATTGTCGCAATGCGCAGTATGCTGGACAAGGCGGATACACTGAAGCAGCAGAGCGAAGGTTTGATTCAGGAATTTGAAGCCATGCGCACAATTCCGCACAACTTGCGGGTCATTGCGTCGCGCATCGAACCCGCAGGTGGGCCAGTGACAGTCTTGTCGCAAAACTATGGCATCATGTCACAGAGCATGTCGGATTGGTTTGCCGAGCATGTCGTCGGAGAAAAGAGCAACTTTTCCAGCATCAAAGGGGCCGTCAACAATTGTCTGTATACCGGCTGCCTGTCCGCAGTCATGCGGGAGTGCGTGGATCAGTTTACAAGCGAAGGCCGTGGCCACGGCGCTGAGAATATAGATGCGGAACGTGAAATCCTGAACAGGGTATCCAAAGATCGCAACACCGAGGCCTTTGCCAACCTACGGGTTGTAAAAACCGAAGCTGAACGGATTTTACATGCCTGCGGTATTATGCAACGTCACCTTCTTGGCCTTAGCTCAACGCGCGTATTGTGTAAAATCGAAAGCGCGCGCGTGCCTGAGGCCGGAGAGACGTTAACGGACATCATCGATCAGCTTGGCGCTTTTCAGGCGCGCATCTCTGAAAAACTGGACAATATCGTTGCTCTCAGCAATGAGATCAGCTCTCACGAATTCGATGCAGACCCAGCTGAGTAAAAGAGGTTGAAGTCATAGCACTGGCCGCGATGTGCAACCTGCGCATCGTGGCCGCTCTCCAAAGGGCACCAAGCCTCACGCGCGCTAGCCGCCCAGAAACGAAAAAGGCCCCCGCTTTACAGCGAGGGCCTTTCTCAATTCATCCAAGCAATCTTAGAGTCCAGTGGACACGTCGATTGTGTTACCTTCTTCGAGGGTAACATAGGCCTTTTTGACGTCCTTGCGACGGCCCAGGCCACCGCGGAACCGCTTCACTTTACCTTTAGTGATGCTTGTGTTCACAGCCTTAACCTTCACACCAAACAGCGCCTCAACGGCGGCTTTGATGGTTGGCTTGTTGCTGTCGATCGCAACTTCAAAAACAACCGCGCCATTTTCGGACGCCATGGTGGCTTTTTCAGTGATGATCGGCTTGCGGATTACGTCGTAGTGTTCTGCTTTAGCGCTCATTTCAGGCGAGCCTCCAATGCTTCGATACCTGCCTTGGTGATCACCAGAGTGTCACGCTTGAGGATATCATAGACGTTTGCGCCCATCGACGGCAGGATATCCAGACCTTCGATGTTTTTGGCAGCTTTCAGGAAGCCTTCGTTGGCTGTCGCGCCGTCGATGACCAGAGCGCGTTTCCAGCCCAGGTTAGCAACCTGTTTAGCCAGAGCAGCAGTCTTGCCGTCAGTGTCAGCGTTATCGATCACAACCAGCTCACCAGCAGCCATTTTGGCAGACAGTGCGTGACGCAGACCCAGCTTACGGAACTTCTTGGTCAGCTCGTGGCCGTGCGAACGGACAACCGGACCTTTGTAAACACCACCACCGCGGAAGATCGGAGCAGAACGTGCACCGTGACGCGCGCCGCCAGTACCTTTCTGACGATAGATCTTCTTGGTCGAGTAGTTCACTTCCGAACGGGTCTTTACCTTGTGGGTACCGGCCTGCGCGTTGTTACGCTGCCAGCGAACCACACGGTGCAGAATGTCGGCGCGTGCTTCGAGACCGAACAGTGCGGCATCCAGCTCGATGTTGCCGGCAGTGCTGCCGTCTAGATTGATTACATCAAGTTTCATGCTTCACCACCTTCCGCAGAAACGGATTCTGCTGGAGCTTCGGCAGCTGCCGATTTCAGACCTGCTGGGAAAGGCAGACCCTCAGGGGCCTTCTTCTTAACAGCGTCTTTGACAGTGACCCAACCACCTTTGGAGCCAGGAACGGCGCCTTTGATGAAGACCAGACCACGGTCGGCGTCAGTTTTGACGACTTCCAGGTTCTGTGTGGTTACACGGGCAGCACCCATGTGACCGGCCATCTTCTTGCCTTTGAAAACCTTACCGGGATCCTGACACTGACCTGTGGAACCGTGCGAACGGTGCGAGATAGACACACCGTGTGTCGCGCGCAGACCACCAAAGTTCCAGCGCTTCATAGCACCCTGGAAACCTTTACCAATCGAGGTACCGGAAACGTCAACTTTTTGACCTGTCAGATAGTGCTCGGCCGAAATTTCGGCGCCGACTTCGATCAGGGCATCAGCGGAAACGCGGAACTCAGCGACTTTGCGCTTAGGCTCAACCATTGCAGCGGCGAAGTGACCGCGCATAGCCTGAGACGTGCGTTTTGCCTTAGCAGCACCAGCACCAAGCTGAACAGCAGTGTAGCCGTCCTTCTCGTCTGTACGCTGCGCAACAACCTGCAGGTTTTCCAACTGAAGAACGGTCACAGGAATCTGCTTGCCGTCTTCCATGAACAAGCGGGTCATGCCCACTTTTTTAGCGATAATACCAGAGCGCATTTGTTTTACCCTCCGATCTTATGACTGCAACTTGATCTCGACGTCCACACCAGCGGCGAGGTCGAGCTTCATCAGCGCGTCAACGGTCTGGGGGGTCGGATCAATGATGTCGAGCAGACGCTTGTGAGTACGGATCTCAAACTGGTCGCGCGATTTTTTATCAACGTGAGGTCCACGCAGAACGGTGAACTTCTCAATCTTGTTCGGCAAAGGGATCGGGCCACGAACTGAGGCGCCGGTCCGCTTGGCTGTGTTGACGATCTCTTGCGTGCTGGAATCCAGAACGCGATAGTCAAACGCCTTGAGCCGAATACGGATATTTTGGCTTTGCATTATCTATAGCCTTTCGAGGCTAAGGAGTTGATAGGACGACCGATGGCTCATTCCACCGGCCCTCTTCAAACCCAAACGGCAGGAACGAATCCTGCCGACGGGTTATTCACATAAAGCGAACTTGCGCGCTATACGCCTGTTGGGGGGATGTGGCAAGGGGGAAATTGGGCTGCCCACTATGCTACTCTCTTCTTTAGATGCAAAGTCCGTGGTTAACGACCGGGTACGCTATCAAAATCAGATCTATCATATATAATTGGCGGGTTCTCGGCACTGGCTTCGAAAAATCCGACACCAACAGAACAAGCCGCATTGAAAACGCCGCTCCAAGCCGAGTTCGAAACGGACCAACCGAAGTTCAAGTATATAGAATGTTTGGCAAAATTGTACTCGGTAACACGGTCCTCGATGGCTGCTCCGCGCACCGTAAAAACACCCCTATCTAGTCCAACCAACTTTCGCCAGAAAGGCTTCGATTGAGGAAGGCCTTGGGAGCGATCCCAGTCATAGGCCCCTGGTCCATTTAAAGGAGGAAATTCTCTCCGCAACAACTCATAGAAGCGAGGCAGGTTCCCCGTCATTTGATCCAGTGTGTCGCAATCAATTGGCCAGTTTTCGACTTGATCCAAATACCATTGAATAAACGCTACGCGGTCCCTTGGTGCCAATTGCGGGTCAAATACAAAAAGATCGTAGCTCAATATTTTCCACCCGACTTTGTAACCACGCCATATCCGTATAGACATGTCTAGTTTGGAAGGCAATTTACCGACCACCCCCCTCTTACTTTAGCTTGTACGATAGTGGCCCGGTATAGAGAACGGCGCCTGACCTTGGGGAGGTGCAAAGCGCCTTCCCGGGGGGAAGGTCAGGCGCGGCCCGACGTTTCGCCGGGCGAGACACTGCAGAAATGTTTTAGTTCTAATCCACAAACAGTAAAAGGGCCGCCCTGGGGCAGCCCTTTCATAGTCGCGGCAAATGGTGCGTGCGAGCACGCACCCTACGTCAAATTACTCGACGATTTTTGACACAACGCCAGCACCAACGGTGCGGCCGCCTTCGCGGATCGCGAAGCGGAGGCCTGTTTCCATCGCGATTGGTGCGATCAGCTCAACGTTGAACTTCAGGTTGTCGCCTGGCATCACCATTTCTGTGCCCTCGGGCAGAACAACGGTACCAGTGACGTCTGTAGTCCGGAAGTAGAACTG
>NZ_VAUA01000007.1:0-196796 GCF_005771405.1 Parasedimentitalea maritima | reverse complement strand
CCTGTTTCCATCGCGATTGGTGCGATCAGCTCAACGTTGAACTTCAGGTTGTCGCCTGGCATCACCATTTCTGTGCCCTCGGGCAGAACAACGGTACCAGTGACGTCTGTAGTCCGGAAGTAGAACTGTGGACGGTAGTTGGCGAAGAATGGGGTGTGACGACCACCTTCTTCTTTGGTCAGGATATAGGACTCAGCTTCGAACTTCGTGTGTGGGTTCACCGACTTAGGTGCACACAGAACCTGGCCACGCTCAACGCCGTCACGGTCAACACCGCGCAGCAATGCGCCAACGTTGTCGCCAGCTTCACCGCGATCCAGCAGCTTGCGGAACATTTCAACACCGGTACAGGTGGTTTTCTTGGTGTCGCGGATACCAACGATTTCGATTTCGTCGCCAACGTTGATCACGCCACGCTCAATACGGCCAGTCACAACGGTACCACGACCGGAGATCGAGAACACGTCTTCCACAGGCATCAGGAACGGCTGGTCAACAGCACGCTCTGGTGTTGGGATATAGTCGTCAACCGCAGCCATCAGAGCAACAATCGAGTCTTTACCGATGTTGTCGTCACGCTCTTCCATAGCGGCCAAAGCCGAACCAGGAATCACAGGAATGTCGTCGCCAGGGTATTCGTAAGAAGACAGCAGCTCGCGGATTTCCATTTCCACCAGTTCCAGCAGCTCTTCGTCGTCAACCTGGTCAACTTTGTTCATGTAGACAACCATGTAAGGGATGCCAACCTGGCGACCCAGCAGGATGTGCTCACGTGTCTGCGGCATTGGGCCGTCAGCAGCGTTCACAACCAGGATGGCGCCATCCATCTGAGCCGCACCAGTGATCATGTTTTTGACGTAGTCGGCGTGGCCGGGGCAGTCAACGTGAGCATAGTGACGGGTCTCGGTTTCATACTCAACGTGGGCGGTCGAGATGGTGATACCACGGGCTTTTTCTTCCGGTGCGCCATCGATCTGATCGTAGGCCTGGAAGTCACCAAAGTACTTGGTGATCGCTGCGGTCAGCGTGGTTTTGCCGTGGTCAACGTGGCCGATGGTGCCGATGTTGACGTGTGGTTTGGTACGTTCGAACTTTTCCTTAGCCATGATGGCCTCCTATTTGTTTGAGGCAGATGCGCGTTGATCGCGCACCCGCTAAATATTTGACGCTTATGCGTATTTCGCTTGGATCTCTTCCGAGATCGCATTCGGAACCGGATCGTAGTGGTCAAACTGCATCGAGAACTGGGCGCGGCCCGAGCTCATCGAACGCAGAGTGTTGATGTAGCCGAACATGTTGGCCAAAGGCACAAACGAGTCGATGGCAATTGCGTTGCCACGAGGCTCTTGTCCAGTCACCTGACCACGACGCGATGTCAGATCGCCGATGATACCGCCGGTATATTCTTCCGGAGTGATCACTTCGACTTTCATGATTGGCTCAAGCATCTTCGCACCGGCAAGGCGCATACCTTCGCGCATACACATACGTGATGCGATTTCGAAGGCCAGAATGCTGGAGTCAACATCGTGGAACTTACCGTCGAGCAACTGCACTTTGAAGTCGATCACAGGGAAGCCAGCCAGAGGGCCGCTGTCCATGACAGACTTGATGCCTTTTTCAACGCCAGGAATGTATTCCTTAGGCACCGCACCACCAACAATTTTGGATTCGAAGGAGAAACCTTCGCCCGCTTCTGTTGGAGTGATCAGCAGTTTCACTTCACCGTACTGACCCGAACCACCCGACTGTTTCTTGTGGGTGTAGGTATGCTCGACTTCGTGACCAATGGTCTCGCGGTAAGCAACCTGAGGTGCACCGATGTTGGCATCAACACCAAATTCACGACGCAGACGGTCCACCAGAATATCCAGGTGAAGTTCGCCCATGCCCTTCATGATGGTCTGACCCGATTCAAAATCGGTTTCAACACGGAAGGAAGGATCTTCTGCAGACAGACGCTGAAGGCCAGTCGACATCTTTTCCTGGTCACCCTTGGTCTTGGGCTCAACGGCAATCTCGATCACAGGATCGGGGAAGTTCATTGTTTCCAAGATAACCGGATCAGCGATCGAACAAAGAGTATCACCAGTTGTGGTGTCTTTCAGTCCGCCCAGAGCGATAATGTCACCAGCGAATGCTTCGGCGATTTCATCACGGTCATTGGAGTGCATGATCATCATGCGGCCAACGCGCTCTTTTTTGCCCTTGGTCGAGTTCAGGAACGAGTCGCCCTTTTCCAGCTTACCGGAGTAAATGCGGGTAAAGGTCAGCGAGCCCACAAAGGGGTCATTCCAGATCTTGAACGCCAGCGCCGAGAACGGCATGTCGTCATCAGCACGACGCGCAATGTCACGAACTTCGTCTTCATCACCAGGCAAGAAGCCCATGTAATCAACAACGTCCATTGGGCTCGGCAGATAGTCGATCACAGCGTTCAACAGAGGCTGAACACCTTTGTTTTTGAACGCGGAACCACACAGAACCGGAACGAATTCCATTGCCAGCGTACCCTTACGGATCAGCTCACGCAGTTTTTCGATCGTTGGCTCTTCGCCTTCGAGATAAGCTTCCATGGCATCGTCATCCATTTCGACAGCCATTTCGATCATCTCAGCACGCATCTCGTCGCACTTGTCCTTGAGCTCAGCGCGAATTTCGCGGTGCTCCCAGGATGCGCCCAGATCTTCGCCAGCCCAAACCCATTCTTTCATGGTGACCAGGTCGATCATGCCTTCAAGCTCGGTCTCAGCGCCAATTGGGCACTGGATCGGCATTGGGCGGGCGCCGGTACGGTCGGCGATCATCTCAACACAGTTGAAGAAGTCAGCGCCGATCTTGTCCATCTTGTTGACGAACACGATACGCGGAACCTTGTAGCGGTCAGCCTGACGCCACACGGTTTCAGTCTGAGGTTCAACACCAGCGTTGGCGTCGAGCAAAGCAACAGCACCATCGAGAACCGCCAGCGAACGTTCAACTTCAATCGTGAAGTCAACGTGGCCAGGGGTGTCGATGATGTTCATGCGGTGCTTTTCAGAATCCGCAGTTTCACCGTCTTCGGTGCGTTCCCAGAATGTGGTTGTCGCAGCCGAAGTGATGGTGATTCCACGTTCCTGCTCCTGCTCCATGTGATCCATGGTAGCAGCGCCGTCGTGCACTTCGCCGATGTTGTGTGACTTACCAGTATAAAACAGGATGCGCTCGGAACAGGTAGTTTTACCTGCATCGATGTGCGCCATGATCCCGAAGTTACGGTAGCGGTCGAGGGGATATTCGCGAGCCATTGTTCTCGTCCTAATCCTTAGAGGTTACCAGCGATAATGGCTGAATGCTTTGTTAGCATCGGCCATCTTGTGGGTGTCTTCGCGCTTTTTAACGGCGGAACCACGGGACTGGACTGCGTCCATAAGCTCGCCTGCAAGGCGCTCTTCCATGGTGTTTTCGTTGCGAGCACGGGAAGCGTTGATCAACCAACGGATGGCCAGAGCTTCGCGGCGTTCGGGGCGTACTTCAACAGGAACCTGATAAGTAGCACCACCAACACGGCGCGAACGAACTTCGACCGAAGGTTTGATGTTGTCGAGGGCTTCGTGGAAGACTTCAACAGGCGAACGCTTGATCTTGCTTTCAACGCGATCCATCGCGTTGTAAACGATCCGCTCTGCGACCGACTTCTTACCGTCGATCATCAGGTTGTTCATGAATTTGCTCAATACGCGATCGCCAAATTTGGCGTCGGGTAGAATTTCGCGCTTCTCAGCGGCGTGACGACGTGACATCGAATATTCCTCTTACTTAGGACGCTTCGCGCCGTACTTCGAACGACGTTGTTTACGGTCTTTGACGCCCTGGGTATCCAGAACACCGCGAAGGATGTGGTAACGGACACCGGGAAGATCTTTTACCCGGCCGCCACGGATCAGAACCACAGAGTGCTCCTGAAGGTTGTGGCTTTCACCCGGGATATAGGAGATCACTTCAAAACCGTTGGTCAGGCGTACCTTAGCAACTTTCCGCATCGCGGAGTTTGGTTTCTTAGGAGTGGTCGTGTACACACGTGTGCAGACGCCGCGCTTTTGCGGGCAGCCTTGCATATGCATGGACTTCGAGCGTTTTACTTTCGGCTGCCGCGGTTTGCGGATCAGCTGTTGGATCGTTGGCATTCCGGTTTTATCCCCGTTTTGCAACTCATGGTCATGCACGCCAGGACGTGCGGCTCAATTCTTTCGCGCTATGATATCACAAGCGCAAAAACCGCAATCGCTCCCATTCCGAGGTGAACGACGCGGTGGGTTTACAGAGGAGACAAGCGATAGGTGCTTGAAACTTGGTCCACTACAGTTTTGATATCGGCTTATGAGGAGACCCCCAAATGCCGGATATCGCGCGTATATGGGGAGTCGCAGATGATGTCAACAGGGGCCCAGACTGTACCTCCTTCTAGGCGTCGAAGGGCTTACATCCAATACAATGTCCCAATTATTGACCCGTAGCATTTGGACAGCTTGCTGTGCCCTACCCGGCAGGCCATAGTAACCGAATATGTGTTATTCACCGGTCAGGGTCTATTCATGCAGGTAATTGGATTGTGCCGGTTTTCCTATCCCGCAATAGGCGGCTTTCAAGTCAAACATGAAACCACCGAGGATCGGATTGGCTTTCTCTACAACAAAGAGAGGTTGATGGTACGGTTTCAACTGTTTGAAACCATCGCCCTGCCCTGCCTGCGTGCGCAAACTGATCAGCAGTTTGATCTCATTGTGGTGATTGGGGACAGTCTGCCAAAGCACCATGCGGACCGCTTACGCGACCTGTGCGCAGACATTCCCCAGATCCGCATCCACGCTGAGCCACCACGTCGACAGCGGGAGGTGATGAAAGAGGTTCTCAACGCTGCACGTCGCGATCCATCGCAGCCCTGCATACAGTTTCGCCATGATGATGATGACGCTGTTTCAGTGGATTTTGTTGAAAGGCTACGTCAAACCGTTATTGACTGCCCCGGCCTGGTGGATCGCAATCCAACGGTGGCGATAGACTTCAACCGAGGGTTCATCGCAGAAGTCGACGCCTCAGGCATGTCCGCCGCCGCCACGATGAAGCCCTACAATGTTGCCGCGCTTGGTATGTATATGCAGGGAGGATCAGCGAAAACGATTATGAACTTCGCACACAACAAACTAAATCAGTTCATGCCCACCGTGACCATTACCGATGCTCCGATGTGGCTACGCACCCACAATCAATACAACGATTCCCGCCAGAGCGGCGCGCATGTGGTCGATGTGACGCCAGTCACACCCGAACTGGCGGGCGAAATTGCGGCGCGCTTTGCAATTGAACCCGACCATATCCGCCGCGTGTTCTCAGCTCTCTGACACTTGCCGCTCGCGGTAGAGGGTGAATAGCCCTGTGGCCACGACAATTGCCGCCCCTAACAGCGTAAGTGGGTCCGGCCAATCACCAAACACCAACCACCCCAGCAACAATGCCCAGAGCAGCCCAGTATACCGAAACGGTGAAACAAAGGCGACGTCCCCCACCCGCATCGTCATCACAGAACACAGATATCCAACAAAAATGAAGACCGCTGCACCCGTAACAATCGCCAGACTGTTGACCGTGACGGGCTGCCATGTGACCTGTGTTGAAGCAACGAGACCAAACACCAATACCGTCAGGGAAGCCAACAGCGTCACTACCATTGACGGAACCTCGCTCGACATGCGCCGGGTCAGCAGATCCCGCGCTGTAATGGCTATCACAGCCCCAAGCGCATAGAGCGTCCCCGAGCCAAAACCATCAACACCTGGACGCACAATAAGCAAAATTCCGCAGAAACCGACGAGGATCGCTGATATCCTGCGCCACCCAACTGGTTCACAAAAGAACAGGGCTGCACCAAGTGTTATCGTCAGCGGTAACCCCTGCAGGATCGCTGTTAAATTGGCGAGAGGTGTCACCATCAGCGCGGTGAGAAAGAGGTAGGTAGATAGGAGTTCAGCAACGCATCGCGCTGCGACCAATCCCCAGTCTCCCTTAGCCAGGTTCCACCGCAGTGAGCCCAAACGCCGGGCCAACAGATAGATCAACAATGTCGCGACCACGCCGCGCAGTGTCAGGATTTGCGACAAAGGCATTTCCCCACCGACCATTTTGACCAGTGTATCGTTGATGGTAAACCCGGCCATACTGCCGATCATCAGCAGCGCGCCCATCTGGTTTCCGGTCATGGCAGTATCTCCTGCAACGCACTCACGCTCAGATCAAAATGCTGTTTCAAGCCCGCCTCAATCTGTTCGGTATCCCATTTGTGGGTTCGACCCATCTGCGTCGGGTCAGATTTGTTGTCGCCGTGAATTGTACGTACAAAACTTGGCACCGAAATGTCAGTGAATGTATTGAAATGCTGTGCGAACTTCCGGTGATTGAAACGGTAGGGATTCATCCCATGACCTACCGGAGCAACAAGTGCCGTACCCGTCGACAACGGCGCGCGCTCACAAGCATCGAAGACATCAACGCCCGCGTCAGTTTTCTGCGCATAGAAACCACGGTTGTTAGCCAGAATAAACGGGGTATCGGGCCCTTGCAGAGGGATCATGCCCTTGGCCAGATGTTTGCTACGGCGGACAAAATCGATGTCCACCGCATCATCATCATCCAGCCGAAACAGAATTTGGTGACTCGCCTTTTCAGGCGGCACAATGGCGTAACCTTGTTTTAACATCCGGTAGTGAACGCCAGCGTCTACAGGGTGACAGACCACATTTGGCAACGGGTCCAGCAGATCAAGAAGGCGTATCATGTATGGGGCTGGAAGTGCTTTGGCGGTCAGTACTACCAGCGTAAAATCCATATCACTTTGCCGCATCAAGGACCGAAGGCAAAGCTGTTCAAAGATTCGAAATCTCAGCTCCAGCCTTTCAGGTGAAAAAAGGTGCGCTGCGGTTTCCTCAAGCGTGCTGAAGCGTTCCGAGTAATAGGTTGGGCTGAGCACTGAGAAGCGCAGCAGTCCAACCATTTTGATATTCAAATCCATCGAACGCCTCAACATCTCAACTTGGTTTGCCTGACCCAACCACCTGAGGCCCGGAAAGAAAAGAGGTTATTAGCATCGCAAGTTTCCTGCATGCAAAAGCGGACGTCGCGGACTAAGGGATTGCCGAGTAAATGACCTCATTCTCCTTAATCGTAATCATTACTTTCAGGGTATCCAGATCCTCAGGATCAATGGCGGTTGGATCATCGGACAACACCACAAAGTCAGCCAGCTTCCCCACTTCAATTGAGCCTTTGCTGTCTTCTTCAAAATGTTGATAGGCAGGCCAGATGGTCATCGCCTTCAGCGCAGTCATCACATCAACGCGCTGATTTGGCCCCAAGATATCCCCAGACCGGGTACGGCGGGTAACGGTTGCATCCAGAACCCGCATCGAATTGGGCAACGCAACCGGGGCGTCGTGGTGGGTGCCAAACATCATACCGCGTTGACGCATCCAACCGGTTGGCGAAATATTATCGGCATCTGCAGGTCCCACCGTATGATCACGATGCCAGTCGCCCCAATAGAATGTGTGCATGGGAAACAACGAGGGAAACACGCCCAGTCGCTTGTAGCTGTCGACCTGATCCTGGCGCATGAATTGACCATGGATCAGTACGGGTCGGCGATCGGCAGGTCCGTGCTTTTCCGTAGCGGCCTCTGCTGCCGCGATGAAATAGTCCGAGGCCCGTTCGCCATTGGCATGTGCCATCAATTGGACGTTGTTTTCGTAAGCCCAATCAAACATCTCAATAATGGTTTCCGGAGTTTCATAGCCCAACCCGGAATAGCCGGGAGGATAGTCACCTACCGGATCGTGATAGGGCTTATCCCGCAAGGCTGTGAACCCCTGCGGAGACCCATCTATCGTCAGTTTCCCACCTGCGACCCGCACCCGATTTTCATAGGTGTCTGACATATTCGCCGGGATAAAGTCGCGGTCAATCATCACATCAGGATAGACCGCGACATCAATTGGCAAGTCACCCATCGCAGCCAACTGCTTTAAGATCGCAACCGTATCTGGATTTGATCGCCCTTCTTGTGCGGTTGTGAAACCATAGCTTGCCCACATGTTTGCACCCGCCCGGGCAAACGCCAACATACCTTCAGGGCCGAGGCCGCCAATAAGACCAAACACACTGCCGAAATGAACATTACCTTCAAGCACGCCGTCTGGTTCTGTGCTACCCGCACGCCGCCGGATCACCCCACCATCTGGATTTTCACTGGCGGCATCAATGCCTAGCAACTCCAATGCCGCAGAGTTCGCAACACCCAAGTGTCCCGATTGATGGACGATGTAGATAGGTATGTCAGTAGAAACAGCATCGAGCTCATCCCGCGTTGGATGACGCTCTTCTGCCAGCTGTGAAGGATCATAGCCAAATCCGACAATGAGATTGTTTTTCACCACAAACTCTTGGTTGCTCTCCGACCAGTCCCGCAAAATGGTTAGCAAAGAGGCAATGTCTTCTACTTCACCATCGGGTGCCGACAAAAGGTTGGCTGCCATCGCCTGCAAACCGCCAAAGACAACATGGCCATGGCTGTCGATAAAGCCGGGCAGCATGGTACGCCCTTCAAGGTCGAAATCTATTGTTGCCAAACCCCGGTGTTGTTCCAAGTCCTCCACTGACCCAACCGCCAATATCTGACCATCGCGCACAGCAACGGCCTCAGTCAAAAGCGCGGCATCGTCCATCGTCAGGATGGGACCGCCTTTGTAAATGGTGTCTGCAAAGGGTTCTGCAACAAGAACCGCGGGCATCAACGCTAAGGAGAGAAAGACGGGCACGATTTTTGGACGACGAAACGCGGACATGTAGGTGTCTCCAACTTGCATAAATCAGATTTGAAAGCTCGATATTGAAATGTTGGTCCCCTTGGTTCTATTCAATCCAAAGGTAAGAAAATACTCCGTTTCCGTTTGGTAACATTAAGTAGAGCCAGAAAGCAAAAAGCCCCCGCGCATTTCTGCGCGGGGGCTTTTTCTAATTCATTTAGTTAGGCGATCAATCGCGGCTTTCCGGTGTTTCCACCAGATTGTCGAACACATCACCACCGATGATATCCTCGTCCATCACCGGAGCGGCCAAAGCTGCAGCGGCTTCCGCCTCTTCGCGGCGAGCAATAAGCACCACGTTGTCGCGGCCCTGAGCAATGTTACGCACACGATCAGTAGCACCACCGGTCCCGGCTGGGATCAGGCGACCAACGATAACGTTCTCTTTGAGACCGACCAGCTTGTCGCGCTTACCCTGTACCGAAGCTTCGGTAAGAACTCGCGTTGTTTCCTGGAACGATGCCGCCGAGATGAACGAGCGGGTTTGCAACGAAGCCTTGGTGATCCCAAGCAGGATCGGCTCGCCACGTGCCTCACGACCATTTTTGGACACTGCTTTTTCACAGGCCAGATCGAACTCGTGCTTATCGACGTGTTCGCCCTTGAGCAGGGTGGTGTCACCGCTGTCCAGAACTTCCCACTTCTGCAGCATCTGACGAACGATAACCTCGATGTGTTTATCGTTAATCTTCACACCCTGCAGACGATAAACGTCCTGCACTTCGTCAACCATATAGTTGGCCAGTGCTTCGACACCCATAACCGCAAGAATATCGTGCGGAGCCGGGTTACCATCCATCAGGTATTCGCCCTTATGGATAAGGTCGCCTTCCTGAACTGGGATGTGCTTGCCCTTGGGTACCATGTACTCAACGGTTTCCATCGACTCATCTACTGGCTCAATCGAGACGCGACGCTTGTTCTTGTAGTCGCGGCCAAAGCGAACGTAACCATCAATTTCGGCGATGATCGCGTGATCCTTGGGACGACGTGCTTCGAACAGTTCCGCAACCCGTGGCAGACCACCGGTAATATCCTTGGTCTTGGCGCCTTCACGCGGGATACGCGCAATAACGTCACCGGCCTGGATCTGATCGCCGTCTTCGACGGACAGAACCGCATCAACCGACATGCCATAGTGAACCGGGTGGCCCGCATCGTTGCGGACCGGCTCGCCATCGCTACCAACCAGAATGATTTCCGGCTTCAACTCGCTGCCTTTTGGAGCAGTACGCCAGTCGATCACGATTTTCTGCGACATACCTGTCGCATCGTCGGTCTCTTCACGCAGAGCAATACCGTTCACCAGATCGACATACTTAACGGTACCACCTTTTTCTGCCAGAATTGGCAGAGTGTAGGGATCCCATTCGTACAGCTTGTCACCGCGGATCACATCTTGTCCTTCGGCTACAAACAGCTTGGAACCATAGGCCAGCTTGTGAGTAGCGCGATCTTCACCATGCTCGTCCTGCACAATCATCTTCATGCTACGACCCAGAACCATGACTTCGCCGCTGGCGTTTGTCAGGGTCTGTGCGTTTTCAAAGACAATCTTACCGTCAACGCTGGCTTCCTGGAACGACTGCTGTCCAGCCTGCGCAACGCCACCAATGTGGAAGGTCCGCATAGTCAGCTGGGTACCAGGTTCACCGATCGACTGTGCAGCGATAATGCCGACAGCTTCGCCGGTATTCACCACAGTACCGCGCGCCAGGTCACGACCGTAACACATAACGCAGACGCCTTCTTCGGCCTCACAGGTCAGTGGGCTGCGAAGACGCGTGGAGCGAACACCCGCCTCTTCTATAGCATCAGCCATACGTTCGTCGATCAGCTGGCCGTGGGCCACGATCACATCTTCAGTCCCAGGCTTCTTGATGTCCTCAGCCGCTACACGGCCCAGAACACGTTCGCCAAGTGTCGCCACAACTTCACCATCACGGGTTGCTGCTACGACAGTAATCGCGGTGTCTGTGCCACAGTCATGATCGCGAACGATGCAATCCTGCGCGACATCAACCAGACGACGGGTCAGATATCCCGAGTTCGCCGTTTTCAAAGCCGTATCCGACAGACCCTTACGGGCACCGTGGGTGGAGTTGAAGTACTCTAGAACCGACAGACCTTCTTTAAAGTTCGAGATGATCGGTGTTTCGATGATATCGCCGTTTGGCTTGGCCATCAGACCACGCATGCCGCCCAACTGCTTCATCTGAGTAACAGAGCCACGCGCACCAGAGTGGGCCATCATGTAGACCGAGTTGGGCTCCATTTCGGCACCTGCATCGTCATGCTTGGCAGCAGAAATCGCGCCCATCATCGCATCGGTGACTTTGTCGTTACACTTGGCCCAGGCATCAACAACTTTGTTGTACTTTTCGCCCTGAGTGATCAGGCCGTCCATGTACTGCTGTTCAAAGTCCTTCACCATGTCGCGGGTATCATTAACCAGCGGCCATTTTGTGTCTGGGATCAACATGTCGTCTTTACCAAACGAAATGCCCGCCTTGAACGCTTCACGGAAGCCCATGGTCATGATCTGATCACAGAAGATGACCGACTCTTTCTGACCACAGTAACGGTAGACAGTGTCAATTACGGTTTGGACTTCTTTCTTGCGCAGCAGTCGGTTGACCAGTGCAAATGGAGCCTTGGCATTCTTAGGCAGTAGATCGCCCAACAACATACGCCCGGGTGTGGTTTCAAAGCGTACAAGTACTTCGTTACCTTCTTCGTCGATCTGCGTCACCCGTGCTGTGATCTTGGAATGCAGGTGGACCTGACGAGCGTCCAGCGCGTGCTGAACCTCTTCCAGCGACGCAAACACAGAACCTTCGCCCGGCATACCTTCACGTTCCAGAGTTACATAGTACAGACCCAGGATCATATCCTGCGACGGAACGATGATTGGCGCACCGTTCGCAGGTGACAGAACGTTGTTGGTGGACATCATCAGAACACGTGCTTCCAACTGTGCCTCAAGGCTCAGTGGAACGTGAACCGCCATCTGGTCACCATCAAAGTCAGCGTTGAACGCCGAGCAGACCAGCGGGTGCAGCTGGATAGCCTTACCTTCGATCAGCGTGGGTTCAAACGCCTGAATACCAAGACGGTGCAATGTAGGCGCACGGTTCAGCATGACCGGGTGTTCGCGGATCACTTCGTCCAGGATATCCCAAACTTCGGGACGCTCTTTTTCAACTAGCTTCTTGGCTTGCTTAACTGTGGAAGACAGGCCTTTGGCTTCAAGACGCGAATAGATGAACGGCTTGAACAGTTCGAGCGCCATCTTCTTCGGCAAACCACATTGGTGCAGCTTCAATTCCGGACCGGTCACAATGACCGAACGACCCGAGAAGTCGACGCGCTTACCCAAAAGGTTTTGACGGAAGCGACCCTGCTTACCCTTCAGCATGTCGGACAGCGATTTCAACGGACGCTTGTTGGCGCCGGTGATTACGCGACCACGACGGCCGTTGTCGAACAGTGCATCAACCGATTCCTGCAGCATCCGCTTTTCGTTACGGACGATGATGTCAGGTGCGCGTAGTTCAATCAGGCGTTTCAGACGGTTGTTCCGGTTGATCACACGGCGATACAGATCGTTCAGATCGGATGTCGCGAAACGACCACCATCCAGCGGCACCAGTGGGCGCAGTTCTGGTGGGATCACTGGGATCACGGTCATAACCATCCACTCAGGGCGGTTGCCCGACTCGAGGAAGCTTTCAACAACCTTCAAACGCTTGATGATCTTCTTTGGCTTCAGCTCACCAGTCGCTTCGGCCAGATCGGCACGCAGCTGGTCTGCTTCGGATTCCAGGTCGATCGCCGCCAGCATTTCGCGGATCGCTTCAGCGCCAATGTTGGCGGTGAAAGCATCCATGCCATAAGCATCTTGCGCGTCCATATACTCTTCTTCGGTCATCATCTGGCCATAGGTCAGATCAGTCAGACCAGGTTCGATAACAACGTAGTTTTCGAAGTACAGAACACGTTCCAGATCACGCAGTGTCATATCCAGCATCAGGCCGATGCGCGATGGCAGCGACTTGAGGAACCAGATGTGCGCAACAGGCGAGGCCAGTTCAATGTGGCCCATACGCTCGCGACGTACTTTCTGAAGCGTAACTTCAACACCACATTTTTCGCAGACAACGCCGCGATACTTCATGCGCTTATATTTGCCACACAGACATTCGTAATCTTTGATCGGGCCAAAGATCCGCGCACAGAACAGACCGTCACGCTCTGGCTTGAATGTACGGTAGTTGATGGTTTCTGGCTTTTTAATTTCGCCATACGACCACGACAGGATCCGCTCTGGCGAAGCCAGCGAGACTTTGATCTCGTCGAACACCTTGGTTGGTGTCAGCGGGTTGAACGGGTTGTTCGTCAGTTCCTGGTTCATTTTTGAATCCTCAAATTCGTGCGGAAGGGGTGATGGTGGTAAGGGCCCGGGGCCCTTACTCGCCGTCCTCCGCATCCAGGAGTTCCATATTCAGGCCAAGGCCACGAACTTCTTTCACCAGAACGTTGAACGATTCTGGGACGCCTGCTTCGTAGTTATCCTCACCCTTGACGATGCTTTCATAGACCTTGGTCCGGCCTGCCACGTCATCTGACTTCACAGTCAGCATTTCCTGCAGGGTATAGGCTGCGCCGTAAGCTTCCAGAGCCCAGACTTCCATTTCCCCGAAGCGCTGGCCACCGAACTGCGCCTTACCACCCAGCGGCTGCTGAGTAACAAGCGAGTATGGTCCGGTTGAACGCGCGTGGATTTTGTCATCCACCAGGTGATGCAGCTTCAGCAGGTACTTCATGCCAACAGTCACAGGGCGGGCAAACTGCTCACCTGTACGACCATCAAACAGCACCGACTGACCACTTTCCGAGAAGCCAGCGCGAACCAGAGCGTCATTGACGTCTGCTTCTTTAGCACCATCGAATACTGGTGTCGCAATTGGAACACCGCTGGTCACATTACCAGCTGCTTCAACCAGCTCTTCCTCGGTCATGTCTGCCAGACCTTCGGCATAGACCCTATCACCATAGGCATGGCTCATTGCGTCGCGAACCGGGGTCAGGTCGCCGGAACGACGGTATTCACCCAGAGCTTCGTCAATGTTGATACCCAGACCGCGCGCGGCCCAACCCATGTGAGTTTCAAGGATCTGACCAACGTTCATACGCGACGGCACACCCAGTGGGTTCAGACAGAAGTCAACCGGCGTACCATCGGCCAGGAACGGCATGTCTTCCATCGGTACAACCTTGGAAATAACACCTTTGTTCCCGTGACGACCGGCCATTTTATCACCCGGCTGCAGCTTACGCTTCACCGCGATGAATACTTTGACCATCTTCATCACACCTGGTGGCAGATCGTCGCCGCGACGGACTTTCTCGACTTTGTCCTCAAAACGGGCATCCAAAGCGCGCTTTTGCACTTCGTACTGCTCGTTCAGAGCTTCAACAGCCTGAGCGCCTGCTTCGTCTTCCAGTGCCAGCATCCACCACTGACTGCGGATCATTGTATCCAGCAGTTCTTCGGTGACTTCTGTGCCACCACGAACACCTTTTGGACCTTTGACAGCCACCTGACCCAGCACCATGCCTTTGAGACGGGCATAGATGTTACGGTCTAGAATGGTCAACTCGTCGTCCCGGTCACGGGCCAGACGCTCAACTTCTTCACGCTCGATCTGGATCGCACGTTCGTCTTTTTCCACACCGTGGCGGTTAAAGACACGAACTTCGACAACTGTACCAAAATCACCAGGCTTCACACGCAGCGAAGTATCGCGAACGTCCGAGGCTTTTTCACCAAAGATGGCGCGCAGCAGTTTTTCTTCTGGCGTCATTGGGCTTTCGCCCTTGGGGGTGATCTTACCAACCAGAATGTCGCCCGGTTCTACATCTGCACCGATGTAAACAATACCAGCTTCGTCGAGGTTGCGCAGGGCTTCCTCGCCGACGTTAGGAATGTCGCGGGTGATTTCTTCTGGGCCAAGCTTTGTATCACGGGCAGCGACTTCGAATTCTTCGATGTGAACCGAAGTGAAAACGTCGTCACGTGCGATACGCTCAGAGATCAGGATGGAGTCTTCGTAGTTGTAACCGTTCCAAGGCATAAACGCGACGACCACGTTCTTACCCAGAGCCAGTTCACCAAGATCAGTCGACGGGCCATCAGCGATAACTTCGCCTTTGATCACAGTGTCGCCAACTTTCACCAGCGGACGCTGGTTGATACAAGTGTTCTGGTTCGAACGCTGGAATTTGCGCATGCGGTAGATATCTACGCCTGCGTCACCCAGTTCCAGATCAGCAGTCGCACGAATAACGATACGCTGTGCATCAACCTGATCGACCACACCGGCACGTTTCGCCATGTAAGCCGCACCAGAGTCACGGGCGACAACTTCTTCGATACCGGTTCCGACCAGCGGAGCCTCGGCACGCAGCAGTGGAACCGCCTGACGCATCATGTTCGACCCCATCAGGGCCCGGTTCGCATCGTCGTTTTCGAGGAATGGGATCAAAGAGGCAGCAACCGAAACCAACTGCTTAGGCGACACATCGATCAGGTCAACGTTTTCACGCTGCGCCAGTGTGTAGTCACCCGACTGGCGCGTAGACACCAGTTCGTTGATGAAGTTGCCCTTTTCGTCCAGCGTCGCGTTGGCCTGCGCCACAGTGTGACGCATTTCTTCGGTGGCTGACATGTAGTGAACTTCGTCGGTCACGTGACCGTCAGTTACCACACGATAAGGCGTTTCGATGAAACCATATTTGTTCACGCGAGCATAGGTAGCCAGCGAGTTGATCAGACCAATGTTCGGTCCTTCAGGCGTTTCAATCGGGCACATCCGACCATAGTGGGTCGGGTGAACGTCACGGACTTCAAAGCCAGCACGCTCGCGGGTCAAACCGCCAGGTCCAAGCGCCGAGAGACGGCGTTTGTGTGTCACTTCGGACAGCGGGTTGGTTTGGTCCATGAACTGAGACAGCTGCGAAGAGCCAAAGAATTCACGCACCGCAGCAGCAGCTGGCTTGGCGTTGATCAGATCCTGCGGCATCACAGTGTCGATTTCGACGCTGGACATACGCTCTTTGATCGCGCGCTCCATGCGTAGCAGACCAACGCGGTACTGGTTTTCCATCAGTTCGCCAACGGAACGCACACGACGGTTGCCCAAGTGGTCAATGTCGTCAACGCCGCCGCGACCATCGCGCAGGTCAACCAGCGCTTTGATGCAGGAAATGATGTCTTCTTTGCGCAGGGTCCGCTGAGTATCGTCAGCGTCCAGTGCCAGGCGCATGTTCATCTTAACCCGGCCAACAGCCGACAGATCATAACGCTCGCTATCGAAGAACAGGGTGTTGAACAGCGCTGAAGCTGCCTCAACGGTGGGTGGTTCACCCGGACGCATAACGCGGTAGATATCCATAAGCGCGGTGTCGCGACCCATGTTCTTGTCTGCCGCCATAGTGTTGCGAATATAAGGACCAACATTAACGTGATCGATATCCAGCACTGGGATATCGGTGATCCCGGCATCCATCAGCTCTTTAATGGAACCGCCAATGACGTCGCCGTCTTTGTCGTATTCCATGGTCAGTTCATCACCGGCCTCGACGTAGATTGCGCCGTTTTCTTCGTTGATGATATCCTTGGAAACAAACTTGCCAATGATATGTTCGAACGGAACCAGTAGATCAGTTACTGCACCCTCGTCGATCAGCTTTTTGGCAGCACGCGGAGTGATTTTCTTGCCCGCTTCAGCAATGATCTCACCGGTTTTGGCATCGACCAGATCGTAGGTCGGGCGAGTGCCGCGAACGCGTTCAGGGAAAAACGGTGTGACCCAGCCCCGGTTCTGCTCAAGATTGTAGCTGACAGTGTCATAATAGGCATCCATGATGCCTTCCTGGTCCAGGCCCAGTGCATACAGCAGGGTGGTCACAGGCAGTTTACGGCGGCGGTCAATCCGAGCAAAAACGATGTCTTTAGCGTCGAATTCAAAATCCAGCCACGAGCCGCGATACGGGATGATGCGGCAAGCAAACAACAATTTGCCCGAGGAATGGGTTTTGCCTTTGTCGTGGTCGAAGAAAACACCAGGGGAACGGTGCATCTGAGAAACGATCACCCGCTCGGTGCCGTTAACAACAAACGTGCCGTTTGGCGTCATCAGGGGCATATCGCCCATGAACACATCTTGCTCTTTGATGTCCTTAACCGATTTCGCACCGGTATCTTCATCGATATCAAACACGATCAGACGCAGAGTAACCTTCAGCGGAGCGGCATAGGTCATGTCGCGCTGCATACACTCTTCGACGTCGTACTTGGGTTTTTCCAGATCGTATTTCACGAACTCCAAAACGGAGGTTTCGTTGAAATCTTTGATCGGAAATACCGACTGGAAAACACCCTTGATGCCTTCGCCGTCCAACGGCTGGGGTTCATCACCAGAGCGCAGGAAAAGATCATAAGAAGATTTCTGCACCTCAATGAGGTTCGGCATCTCCAAAACTTCACGGATTTTTCCGTAGTATGTACGAAGACGTTTCTGGCCAAGGAACGATTGAGCCATGTCAGATGTCACCTTTTCAAATTCTCACCGGTCAAGGATGCCGCCGGGCCACGGCACCTTGCCCATACGAGACAGCGCGGTCGGATCAATTCATGGCCACCGTCCCGAATGGTGGCCTCCCGATCCATATAACCTCGCCTTAGAAAAGACCTGCTCAACAGATCCTTTCTAAGACAGGTTCGGCTGGTCCCAGAAGCTCTGAGACCAGCCAAATTTCCGAGAGTGTGAAGCGGCCCCTCAAGCGAGAAGTCCGCGCCACTCCCTCTGAAGCGGTTGCTTAGACCACTTCTACTTCGGCGCCAGCTGCTTCCAGCTTGCCTTTGATGTCTTCAGCTTCGTCCTTGGACACAGCTTCTTTGACTTTGCCGTTAGCTTCGACCAGTGTCTTAGCTTCTTTCAGGCCCAGACCGGTGATCGCGCGAACTTCTTTGATCACGTTGATCTTCGATGCGCCAGCGCTCTTCAGCACGACGTCGAATTCAGTCTTTTCTTCTTCAGCTGCACCGGCGTCGCCACCAGCAGCCATTACAACAGCGCCACCAGCGGCGGGCTCGATGCCATACTCGTCTTTGAGGATGGTTTTCAGTTCTTGTGCTTCCAGCAGGGTCAGGCCCACGATGCTTTCTGCGAGTGCTTTCAGATCAGCCATTTTATCAGCTCTTTCCGTTTATCAGTGTGTTTTTTCCAACGCCAGGGCAGATGCCCCACATCAGTCATTCAGTGCTAACCGCCTACGCAGCTTCCGCCTTCTCTTCGATGGTCGAAAGGATGCTTGCGATATTGCTTGCAGGTGCGCCAATTGCGCCAGCGATGTTGGAAGCAGGTGCGCCGATGCAGCCAGCGATGGAAGCAATAAGCTCCTCGCGGGAAGGCATTTTCGACACGGCTTCAACGCCAGCAACGTCCAGAGCATTCTCACCCATTGCGCCACCAAGGATTACGAACTTTTGGTTCTCCTTGGCGAACTCCTGAGCAACCTTGGCCGCAGCCACAGGATCCTCAGAATAGGTAAGAACAGTCATCCCTGTCAGCAGGTCAGAAATGCTTGCACATGACTTTCCCTCAAGGGCGATTTTGGCGAGCCTGTTTTTGGCAACACGCACAGATCCACCCGCTTCGGTCGCCCGGGCGCGCAGATCCTGCATATCAGCAACTGTCAGACCGACGTAGTGTGATACCACAACAACGCCAGAGCTTTCGAAGATCTGGCCGAGTTCCTCGACCAATTTCTCTTTCTGGGCTCTATCCACAGTTCTCTCCAAGTTTGGGATGTCAGACATCCCGGCTCAATTTTGCCAGGCTCATAAAGCCCAGCGTTCAGGTCCGTAGTTACGGGGTGAGCCAAAAATCGCCCGAAGGATTGAAAACCCTCGATCTTTTTTGTCTTTCCCGTCTCAGGAGGGAAATTAAGACCCCAATTTAGGGCCACCCACCATCTTGGACGAAACGAAGGAAAGCGCACGACGAATCGCACGCTTTCCTTCGCGGTCACACCTAAGAGGATTTTGGGCTTAATCCAAGTGCAAAATTCAGTCGCGGCCGATGGAAGGGACACAAATTTCGCCCATCAGGCCAACACCATAAAAAAGGGCCCGGATTAGCATCAGCAAATCCGGGCCCAAAATCTTTTTCACACTGACCGAAATTACTCGGCTGCTGCGTTATCCACGTCAACAGTTACGCCTGGACCCATGGTTGAGGACAGAGCGATTTTCTGCATGTAGGCACCCTTGGCGCCTGCTGGTTTGGCCTTTGCCACAGCCGCAACAAACGCACGGATGTTTTCAACCAGCTTGGCACCGTCAAATGACGCTTTGCCAACACCGGCGTGCACAACGCCACCTTTTTCAGCCTTAAACTGAACTTCGCCGCCTTTGGCGTTCTTAACAGCCGTAGCAACGTCCATGGTAACCGTACCAACCTTAGGGTTTGGCATCAGGTTACGTGGGCCCAGAACTTTACCCAGACGGCCAACAACTGGCATCATATCAGGTGTCGCGATGCAACGATCAAAGTCGATCTTGCCGCCCTGAACGATTTCCATCAGGTCCTCGGCGCCAATGATATCGGCTCCGGCTTCTTTGGCTTCGTCAGCTTTCGCGCCACGAGCAAAGACCGCAACACGTACGGATTTGCCTGTGCCATTGGGCAGGCCAATAACGCCACGAACCATCTGGTCCGCGTGACGTGGATCAACACCCAGCGACATGGCGATTTCGACGGTTTCGTCGAATTTGGCGGTGGCGTTGGCCTTGATCAGGGCAACTGCATCTTCGACCGACAGATTAGCTTTGTCAGCAAATGCTTCGCGTGCGGCGCGAGTCCGTTTTCCAAGCTTAGCCATATTACTTCACCTCGATGCCCATAGAGCGGGCAGAGCCCAGGATGATCTGCATTGCCGCTTCGATATCGTTGGCGTTCAGATCTTTCATCTTGGCTTCGGCGATTTCCTTCACCTGGGCCGCGGTCACAGTACCAACGGTTTCGCGCGACGGTGTCTTTGCACCGGACTTAACCTTGGCAGCCTTCTTCAGGAAGTAAGACGCAGGTGGCGTCTTGATGTCCATAGTGAAGGACTTATCCTGGTAGTAAGTGATCACGGTTGGGCACGGCGCGCCGGGCTCCAGATCTGCAGTCTTAGCGTTGAACGCCTTACAGAATTCCATGATGTTAATGCCGCGCTGACCCAGCGCCGGACCAACTGGTGGCGAGGGGTTCGCTTTACCTGCAGGAACCTGCAGCTTCATTGTACCAGCAAGCTTCTTGGCCATTTGGTGTTCCTTTCAACGTGAGCGAAACGCGTTCCGCCCGGTTTGTGTTGCGTGGTTCAGTCCGACATCGCGATGCCTGCGACCTCCCACGGGAGAATCTCGCCCAAAGACGATAGAGGCGGCGTTTACGCCTGTTTCCGAGAGTTGGCAAGGGGCGAATACATCTACCCCAAACCAAAGGAACAAGAGGTGCGATGCGCAGAAAGGGCCCCCGCAACTTTGCTGCGAAGGCCCAGGGAGCGGCCTTCGCTTTACGCCACTTTGTCAGTCTTGTTCCAGGAAAATTGCTGGAACGCAGGATCCACAGCGGTTAGCGCCACATGGTTGGTGTAGTTGCTGAGGATCTTTTGGGAGAGCCCCAGAATGATCTCCAACACCTGCTGCGTGCCATACCCCGCAGCATAAAAGGCATCGTAATCAGCTTGAGCCACATACCCGCGCCCTCGCACCAGTGCGAGAGTAAAGGTACGAAGAGCTTCCAGCTTTGGATCAACCAACGGGGTCTCGTCTCGCAGTGCGTCAATTACGCCCTGGTCAATATTCATTGAATGGGCGATGCCTGTATGTGCCGGTACACAATAGTGGCAATCGTGTTCCACATTGATCGACTGCCACACAACGGTCAGCTCAGTATTGTCAAAGCTGGTGCTAACAAAGGCTTCGTGTGTGCGCAGGTAGGTATCCAACAGCTGCGGCGCGTCCGCCATCACCTGATAGAGCCCCGGCAAGAAACCATAAGCTTTTTCAGAAGCCTTCAGGTTCTCTTTGGCAGCCTCAGGAGCAGTTTCTGCAGTGTGGTGAGGGAAAGTCGTCATCTTTGTATCCTTTGTAAAATCATCAACGTGACACTCATATGGCCAACTTGAGCGATCACTCAAGGTCTGATTTGAGCAATCACTCAACTGTGACCTTGGCTTTACCAACCCGCGCACGTACATTGGGAGTTATGAGTGTGAACCACAACAAAGACGCCGCCTTGGATCAGGCCCTCAATCTGTTCTGGACGAAGGGTTTCGCCTCCACGTCAATAAAAGACCTGGAGCGTGCCACAGGCATGCACCCTGGCTCGATTTACGCGGCCTTTGGCAGCAAGGCCAAGCTGTATTGCTTAAGCTTGGAGCGCTACGCCCTTCAGCTCAACGACAAGCGCGCACAGCTAATGGCCTCTGCGACCTCTCCATTACAGGGGCTCGCAGACTTCATCCTCCGCGCTCACCCTCTCTCCAACGCCGACGCCCCCCTGCCCGTTTGCTTCCTGGTCAAAGCCACGCTGGAGAGCGGCCTGGACGACGGCTCAATCCACGATAAGATCAATGAGATGTTGACCCGGAACGAAGAGCTGTTTGAGGCTGTTTTTGAACAGGCGATTTCCGCTGGCGAGCTTTCACAAGCCAGCAACCCGAAAAAGCTCGCCCGCCAATTGAGCGCTGATCTGGCTGGCCTGTGCTTTTACGCGCTGCGGGGGGATGAACCTACGGTGATAAACGAGATGATCACCGATCTTGCAGATCGCGTGCGCCAGCGTCGCTAACACGGCCCCCAATGCAAAACGCCGCCCAAAAGGGACGGCGTTGTAACTGTTCACGGTCTTGAAAGCTTAACCCTGTTTGGTAACCTGAGTGAATTCCAGTTCAACCGGGGTTTCCCGGCCAAAGATCGATACCGTCACCTTAAGGCGCTGGTTCTCGTCATCGACTTCCTCGACCATACCGTCGAAGTCCTCAAACGGACCTTCGTTGACCTTGACTTTCTCACCCACTTCAAAGTGGATCAGTGTACGCGGCGCATCTTCGCCTTCCTGCACGCGGTTCAGGATCTGGTTCACTTCAGCATCGCGCATCGGCATTGGGCGACCCTGAGGTCCAAGAAAGCCCGTAACGCGATTGATCGAGTTGATCAGGTGATAGCCATGATCGCTCATTTCCATGTGCACCAGAACATACCCCGGCATAAAGCGACGCTCGGTGGTCACCTTCTTGCCGCGACGCACTTCGATCACCTCTTCGGTGGGAACCAGAACCTCATCGATGTCGTCATCAAGACCGGTTTCAGCAGCCGACGTGAGGATTTGCTCTGCGATTTTCTTTTCGAAGTTCGAGAGAACGCTGACCGAATACCACCGCTTCGCCATGAACCTGACCGTCCTTGTCCTGACTGGCTGGCGTCATTGCCTTGCCGTCATATAAATTTCTTTGCAGCCCTAGACTGCGCCCTAACAAAAAACGGCGCGCAACGCGAATCGCCACACGCCCTCATCAGAGGCAAGGCTCACCTACCCGCCAATCAAGACGAGATCAAGTGGTGCGCCTGATATTCGCACGAAGGCTAACCTTCGGCGAAATATTTTAGCTGAACATCTCCAGCACATTGGTCAAACCAAAGCGGATAATGATATCCACCAAGGCAAAGAACACTGCGGTAAGCGAAGCCATGATAAAGACCATCACAGTGGTCAGCAGCACTTCACGACGAGTCGGCCAGACAATCTTACTGACTTCGGCACGGACCTGCTGAATGAACTGAACTGGGTTGATAGTGGCCATTTGACTGGGTTCTCTCTGCTAGCAATCAAACTGGGACCTAACGGGGAGGGGCGGTGATTTCAAGCCCTGTTCACTCTCCCCTCTGCCATCTGATGCAAACCAGCGTCAAAAATATGTGCAGTCAATTCAATCTTAATTCTCAACACCAATACTGTAGCTCGATACCAGGACTGACCCCAGAAAAGGGTCACCTCTTATAATGCGTGATTAATGAGATAGGATTCCATGACCCTCGCCAAGTCTTTAAATGCCGCCAAACGGCTGGAACGCACCGACAAGTTTGATGACGCCGCAAAAATTTATGGCGACATTCTGGCTCGTTACCCAAGGAATGTGAACGCGCGCAAAGCGCTTGAATCACTATCTCAACGTCTTCGCCAAGCGTCAGATCCACCCGCAGTGGTGAAAGCAAAGCTAGCCAAGGGGTTTGCTGCCGGGCAATTTCGCGTCACCGCAACCAGCGCAGCGGAACTGGTCAGAGAGTATCAAGACTCACATTTCCTTTGGTCTCTGCTTGGGCGCTGCTATCTTGAACTTGGGGCGCTCGACAAATCTGCATCTTGTTTGACCCGCGCCTGTGAGATTGAGCCCAAGTCCGGCGAATCTCGCACTCTGCTCGGAAATGCTCTCAAACAGCAGCGCAAGTTCCACGATGCAATCACGCAGTATTCCAAGGTGATCGAGGCGGAGCCAGACAATCTTGCCGCACTGAACAATCTGGGCAATACGCTCGCAACACTGGGTCGCTTTACCGAGGCGGCACAGCATCAAGCCACCGCCTGCAAACTGGCCCCTCAAAATGCGCAGCTTCAATATAATCATGCCGGCACGTTACGTCAGCTTGGTGATTTGAACGGCGCCAGAGATCTATATGAATCCGCAGTCAAGATTTCCCCTGATTTTGCTGCTGCACATTTTAACCAGGGGCAAATCAACGGTCTTTTGGGCAATCGCACCGAAGCTATCCGCAACTTTGATAGCGCGTTAGAGGTTAACGCCGATGATGATCGATCGCGGGTTCAGAAATTGCACCAGATGGCGCATATTAGTGATTGGCGCTGGCCCGAAGAATACCAGCAACATCGCCGACATCTTGGTCTGCGCGGCACCGCCTGTTCCCCGTTTGCGATGCTTTCGATGGAGGACAATCCTGACCTGTTGCGTCACCGGACACAGGCCTATGCCGAACAGCAATTCAGCGACGTTGCGCCCCCCCTGCCCGCTCGGGCCTCCAAACGGCCCAAGCGGTTGCGTGTAGGCTACTTTTCAGCGGATTTTCACGCGCACGCCACTATGCATTTGATGGGAGGTCTGTTCGAGCAACATGACCCTAACCGGTTTGAGGTCGTGGCATATTCCTATGGGCCGAACCGGCAGGACGATTCACGCAAGCGGTTGCTCAGCCATGTCACCCACTTCCGCGAGATGAGCAATGTCAGCAACACGAATTTTGTTGCCGCAGCTCAGGCTGACAAACTGGATATCGCCGTAGACCTGAAAGGTTATACCGGCGACAACCGAAGTGCTCTTTTTGCCACGCGCCTTGCTCCGGTCCATATGTCCTATCTTGGCTATCCTGGAACCATGGGCACCCCGGCGTTTGATTACTTAATCGGCGATCACACGGTCTGCCCTCCTGGCAGCGAACGCCACTATAGTGAACATCTGATGCGAATGCCGCATAGTTATCAGATCAATGATGACCAGCGGCAAATCTCTGACCGTCAATTCACCCGCGAAGCATGTGGCCTGCCCAAGGATGCGTTTGTCTTCTGTAGCTTTAACAACAGCTACAAAATCACCCCGCGCGAATTTGATATCTGGATGCGGTTGCTCGCACAGGTTGATGGCAGCGTTCTGTGGCTCTTGCGCAGCAATGAATGGTCCCAGGCCAATTTGCAACGCGAGGCCGAAGCACGTGGAATCGATCCAAGCCGGTTAGTCTTTGCAGATCGCATGCCGCAACAAGATCACCTGGCCCGTCAAAAAGTCGCCGACTTGTTTCTTGATACCTTTATCTACAATGCCCACACCACCGCCAGTGACGCGCTTTGGGCTGGCTTGCCAGTCCTGACACTGATGGGGCAGCAGTTTGCTTCGCGCGTTGGGGGTAGCCTGTTGAAGGCCGTCGGCCTGCCCGAACTTATCACGCAGAGCGAGGGTGATTATGAAGCCCGCGCTTTGGAGCTGGCTAGATCACCCGATGATTTGCTGGGCCTACGCAGTAGACTGACAACAAACCGCAAAACTGCATCACTGTTCCAGACCGAGGCATTTACCCGCGCGTTGGAGCGGGGCTTTGACATGGCATTTGACAGATATCTGAATGGTTTGGCACCAGACCACTTGAACGTCCCGGAAATGGAAACCGGCAAAACAAGCCTTAGGCCGGAAACCGTCGCGGCTTGAGCAAACAGTGCATTCATTCTAAGTGCAGGGGCACCCCGTGCGCCCCTGCACTTAGGATTGTTGCTCTCTATCGCATCCGCTTTAATGGTTGGCCTATGTTCCAGAACTCAAATGCATTTCTAGCAAAAGTAGACTTTTGCCGACGCCAAAAAGTCTCACTATCTCTTTGATAAATTGTCGTTTACGCTTAGTTTTTTCAGCGTGTACAATTCAAAAGGGTGATTAGTATGTCGAAATCCAAGATTTCTACCGGTGCTTTGGTTGCATTGTCCATGTCCGCTTTTCCAGTGGTGGCGCAAGAATCCCATGCGAGCAAAGAACAACTGGCTCCGCTTTTTCCAGAAGGAAAACCCTACTCTCCTTATACGGATCGCGACTTCCCTGAGCGCCCATTATGGGGTGACAGCCACTTGCACACCAGTCTGTCGATGGATGCAGGTGGGTTCGGCAATCGCGTAGGTCTGGATGATGCGTATCGTCTGGCACGTGGTGAGCAGATCATGGCCAGCTCTGGACAGCCCGTCAAACTTGACCGGCCACTGGATTGGCTGGCGATTACTGATCACTCCGACGGTATGGGGCTGATTGTCGATATTCTGGATGCCGCCCCCATCGTCACGCAATATGAACAGGGTGCACGGTGGTCCGAAGGCATGCGCGCCGGTGGACAGACAGCGGTAGACTCAACTCTGGATTTGATTGCGACGTTTTCACAGGGTCAAATGGACCCGGAGATGTTCGCCAACTACTCTCCCGGTGCGCGGCGATATGCCAATATCTGGGAAGACGTCATCACAGCAGCCGAAAATCACAACACGCCTGGCAGCTTCACAGCCATGATCGGGTTCGAATGGACCTCTCTGGTTGAAGGCGCCAACATGCATCGGAATGTCATTTTCCGGGATGGTGCAGACCGCGCACGCCAGGTGGTCCCTTACACAACCCAGCATCCGATAGGCAGCACTGATCCGCTAGACTTGTATAAATACCTGGAAGCTTATGAAGCCCGCACAAACGGTGCTGTGATGACATTTGCCCATAATGGCAACCTGTCAAACGGCATCATGTTCCCTGTCGATGCACAATATTCTGGCCGCAAGATTGATCAGATGTATGTCGAACAACGCGCAAAATGGGAGCGCATGTACGAGATCACCCAGATCAAAGGTGATGGCGAAGCCCATCCATTCTTGTCGCCAGATGATGAGTTCGCCGATTACGGGACCTGGGACGCTGGCAACCTGGATCTTAGCGTCGCAAAAACCGACGAAATGCTTGCAGGCGAGTATGCCCGCGAAGCACTGAAAAACGGTCTGTTGTTGGAAGAGAAGTTCGGCACCAACCCCTACAAATTTGGTCTGCAAGGGGCGTCGGACGCGCATAATTCAATTGTTGTGACATCCGAAGACAACTTTTTCGGCAAACACGCTGGATACGAACCCTCAGCAGAACGTTTGGACCATTCGTTCATGAAGACGGAACAGGGCGAGCTGTTCAGCTGGCAACAGGTTGGATCCGGACTTACGGCAGTTTGGGCCGACGAAAACACCCGGGCCTCCATTTTTGATGCCATGGACCGCAAGGAAGTCTATGCAACCACCGGCCCGCGTATGGCTGTCCGCCTGTTTGGCGGTTGGGACTTTGACGAAAGCGATCAATTCAGCCGCTCTCCGTCAGCCATTGGTTATGCCAAAGGCGTCCCCATGGGCGGCGATCTTGTGAACGCTCCTGAAGGGACGGCACCATCCTTCCTGGTCGCGGCATTGCGTGATCCTATCGGTGCAAATCTGGATCGGATCCAGATCATCAAAGGATGGCTGGACGCAGAAGGAAACACCCACGAAAAGGTCTACGATGTGTCTTGGTCGGATGACCGGCAGGCTGGCAGCGACGGCAAACTTCCAGCGGTTGGTAATACCGTTGATGTTGCCTCTGCGACTTGGACCAATACAATTGGTGCGGCCGAATTGATCACGGTTTGGTCTGACCCGGATTTTGATCCTGCCGAACGGTCGTTTTATTATGCACGGGTTTTGGAGATCCCAACACCCCCATGGTACCTGTATGACGCACTGAAATTTGGTGTGGACATCCCAGAGGGTGCACCAACTTCACATCAAGAACGCGCCTATACCTCGCCGATCTGGTTTACACCTACAGGTGAATAATTCTCATGTCCGCCCCTCCCACTCTGTGAGGGGCGGATGCTCCACAAACAGGGCCGTCAACCCTGCCCTATGGTACGGATCCGACAGCCCACATTGAGTCATCAAACATTGTGCTAATGAAAATTTTGAAGGAACCACTGCTACACTTCTTATTGATGGGTGTAGCAATTTTTGTGTGGTTCATCGCGGTCGATGACAGTGCGCCCCAAACAAATCAAAGTGTAATCGAGATCAACGCCACTGATTTGGATCTGCTGGCAGCCCAGTTCGAAAAAACGTGGCAACGACAACCAAGCGAACAGGAACGCAAGAAACTGACCGACGGCTTTGTGCGGCAGGAAATACTCGTCCGCGAAGCAATCGCGCTTGGTATGGATCAGAATGACGCGCTCATTCGCCGTCGCCTGCAGCAAAAAATGGAGTTTTTTGTAGCCTCGTTTGCCGAAGCCCTGGAACCCACAACAGATGAGTTGGAAGAGTACTATCAAGCCAACTCTGCCAAATATGAGATAGGACCAAAGGTCGCCTTTTTACAGGTGTTTCTGGGCGATGCCCCACAACAACAAGAAACCACGCAAATTCTTGAACAATTGCGGAGCGGCCAGTCACCGGGTCAATTGGGCAAACCCACACAACTGAGCCTGCAGGTTTCGCTTGCAGCTGACACCCGCGTCGACGCCATGTTTGGTACAGGCTTCGCCGCTGCTATTAGCGCGATGCCGTTAGAAGAGTGGACCGGGCCAGTAAAATCTGGGTATGGCTATCATCTTGTTTTGGTAGAACAAAAAGAGGCCAGCGACCTGCCTCCGCTAAAGGAGGTTCAGGTCGGCGTTGTTGCAGATTGGCGCACAGCTAAAAAAATGGAGCTGATGGAGCTTCAATACGAAAAACTGGCTGCACGTTACACGGTTCACCTCCCTTCTGCCGCAGATGAAGCGCAACCATGAACCTGTTACGCCTGCTACTGGTAGCGATCCTTAGTACCCTGCTGACAGGACAGATTGCCCAGTCACATGCGCTGGAACCTGGATACCTGGAGATCGAAGAACTCGGGAATGATCTTCAGAGGGTGTTCTGGCGAAAACCTGCCGTTAAGCAGGCCCCAATGGATATCCATGTTCGCTTACCAGAACGTTGCACCAACCCAACCGCCCCGACGCCACGATTTGATGGTCTGGCTTGGGTGGCCAGCTGGAATACGCAATGCCCAGGCGGCCTAGCAGGACAGATCATCACAATCGACGGGCTGTCCAAAACCAGCACAGACGTCTTGGTACGCTATCAGTCCGGAGACGGGCAGGACGCCACAATCCGACTAACCGCAAACACACCATCCTTCGTCGTGCCGGAAAAGACCACAACACTACAGGTATTGTGGGGCTACATCGGCCTGGGGGTCGAACACATCCTAGAAGGCTACGACCATCTCTTGTTTGTTTTTGCGATGCTACTGCTGATCCGGGACAAATGGCGCCTGTTCGGGGCCGTCACAGCCTTTACCCTGGCCCATTCACTGACGCTCGCGGCGGTTTCACTCGGTTGGCTTAGCCTGCCCTCCAGGCCTGTTGAGGCAGTTATTGCCCTGTCGATTGTGTTTCTGGCTGTCGAGCTGTGCAAACATAAGCCTGACCAGCCTCGCCTCTCTGAACGTTGGCCTTGGGTCGTATCTTTTTCGTTCGGCTTGTTACACGGATTTGGATTTGCAGGTGCACTGACTGAAATAGGCTTACCCACAAATGATCTTTCAGTCGCGCTGTTGGGGTTCAACATTGGTGTCGAAATCGGCCAACTTCTGTTTATTTTTGCAACCCTAACTGTTTGGTACGCTCTATCACAGCTGCGGTTGGCCTCGCGCTATTCCAGCCAGGACCGAGGGCGCCTGTCTACCTTGCGCTTTGGCTATGGTATTGGGGCGGTTTCAACCTTTTGGGTCGTCGAACGAATCGCTGGGTTCGCTTTGTAGACTTCTATCCGGGTAGATTGGTCAGCACATCGTCGCGCAACTAGCTCTCGATCTGCACTGCAGTGCAATTTTGTGCAGGCATTGCTGGCTTTATGGATACCATTTCTGCCCGCCAAACAAAGCAGAGGTCGATTGGCAATGTGGGAAAACTGGCAGGGGTGCACAGGCTCGAACTGTGGACCTACGGTTTTGGAGACCGTCGCTCTACCAACTGAGCTACACCCCTGCAGTGCGGCATGTCCTAAGCCAGCAGCAGCCAACTGACAAGAGGAAAAACAGATTTTTTGGGGTCGACTTGATAACCACCCCTGAGCTGGTCTTTGCCATTGCCGATGCTTGCGTTAAGAGAAGGGCAAAAGAGGACCATTCGCTTGAGCCTGAGAAAAAAAATTGCAGATAGCAACGCCTTTAACAATGCCGTTGAAGGGCTGATCACTGCCTACGTAAAATTCTGTTATCGCACCTCACGTTGGTCTCGCAGCGGATTTGGCCCAATGGAAGAACTCGTAGAATCAGGCACACCGGTGATCATGGTTCTCTGGCACCAGCGGCTGGTCATGTCACCCTACCTGTTCGACAGTTCAAAGGGCCGGATTTGCACCCTGACCTCGGCCGCCCGCGCGGGCCGACTGGCGGGCAAAGTACAAGAGCGGATGGGCTTTGACACCATCCCCATGTCCAGTCGCAAACGCCATGTCGCGCTATCGCGAGAGGTTCTACGGCGCATCAAGGCCGGTAGTTCGGTTGGTATCGCTGCGGATGGCCCCCGCGGACCTGCCCGTGTTTCCTCTGGCGTTCCCATCATCTGGGCACGCAGTTCAGGTTGCAGGGTTTTTACAATCAGCTTTGCCCAACGACAGACCCTTCGATTGCCAACCTGGGACAAACAAATGTTCCCTGTTCCGTTCTCCCGCGGCGTTTTGATGTGCCGCGAGTGGGACGAAACCGTACCACGCAAACCATCGCCAGAGCAGACGGAAGAGCTGCGCTTAAGTCTTGAAACAGCCCTAAATCAAATAACTGACGACGCGGACGCAGCGGTAGGGCGCAGCTAGCCACTGCGCCCAGACAGCTCAGACCAGAGCCAAGCCCATAATCAACAGCCCAACAAACCCAACTGTATAGGCCGCAGACCGGACCACGGGCACCGCCAGGAGATAGAGCGGCAGATAGGCCAGTCGCGCAAAAAAGAACACTTCAGCGCCCAGAATAGCGCGTCCCACATCAGCATCCGGAACAACGAATGTCAGCGCTGCGAGAACGGCAAAGGGCGCAAGGTTTTCCTGAAAATTGCGATGGGCCCGCTGTGCTCGCCCCTGCATCACAGCGGGATCAGGATCGCTGTCACGCGTACCCATGTAGGCACCCAGCCCAATCCGCGGAATCAGAAACAGCGAAGGCAGAAACAGGCCCGCGTAGTACAATATCAGCACCAATAAAATCCAAGTCAGCATGAGAAGTCCTTTGCCATTGCTATCCGGGCCAAGTTAGAAACGGCAGGGAATGACAGCAATTCCCTTGGAGGGAATAAAATGACTTCTTTTGGCCACGTCCTGAAAGACATCCGCGCGGCACGTGGAATGTCGCAAGCCACGCTGGCATTGGCACTGGATTCTACTCAACGACATCTGTCGTTCTTGGAAACCGGTCGCTCCCTGCCAACCGCTTCGTTTCTGGCTCGTATCTGCAGAACGCTGGATCTCAATATCGCCCAACGGGTCAATATCTACGACGCATCTGGCTTGACCAATCCCTATGCACAGCGTGACATGGGATCAGAAGAGATCCACGCCGCACTTGATATGATTGAACTAAGGGTGCTGAAAAACTGGCCCTTCCCGGCGCTGGTGCTGGACCCGGATTGGAACGTCCTGCGCAGCAATTCAGCGTTTGATCAGATTTTTGGCGGTTTGATTCCGCAGGGTAATGCGCCACCAAACCTCCTGGAGGTCATGATGAGTGAAATGTTTCAGGGGTTGGTTCAAAACTGGGACGAAGCCGCGGGGGTAATGTTCTATCGCCTCCAGCGCGCCGCTGCCCACAGCCCGCGCATCGCACAAGTGTTGCAGACCGCCCAGTCCCAAGGCCGCTTTGCCGGTATGGAACAGCATTTGGGCGAACTTGGTGAAATCCCAATTTTCCTGCCAATCCGCATCGCACTCCCAGAAGGGCCTGTGATGCAGCTCAGCTCGCTATTGGGCAAGCTTGCCTCCTGTCAGGACGCGTTAATCGAAGGGCTGGAAATCGAACTGATGGTGCCGCTTGATGAGGCATCGGAGCAAACGATGCGTGGAATGGCCAGTTGAACCAGAGGCGGTAGGAATTGATAAGAGCGGGCCAAAGCGTCAATTTGGAGAGCGCGGATTTATCTGCTGAGCATTTTTCTAGCCAGTGCTTTCAGTGTTGCCAACGCACCATCAGCCTCTTCATCCGCCTGAACAAAAGTTATGTTTAAAGGGTCTGGAGGCGATTTCGAAATCCTGCGCATTCCCAAAATCGCAGCAGCTTCGATACGAAGCTGTTCCCAAAAAGGATCGTGCTTCAACGCCTCTTCTGTCCAGTACTCAGGTTGGCCAAAGTGTTTTTCCAGTAGTTTGTCAAATGCCTTGATGTCAGGATTGCGATCAAGAAACCCGTCGCCTTTATGTAAAATGGCAGTTTCGAAATCCGAGGCCAAATCGTCCGCCACACCAGTAAAGCTGCAATAGAGATCAAATTGTACATCTGCCGGTTGGGCAAATGTCCGTAACAACCATGTCAAATCTGGATATGGCTTTCTGGCGCTATCTGCTTTGTTCATGGCCAATAGACTGCATCGAAAATTTTTCAAAGGAAAGCCAAACAACTTAAAATGCAAAAAGGGCCGCCGTTAGGCAGCCCTTCTTTATCTTCTCATCGGTGTGGCTTTCGGGAGCTTTTGCCTAGGCAAAAGCCCCTGTCGCCCTCACAGCAAAGCTATGATTACTCGACGATTTTTGACACAACGCCAGCACCAACGGTGCGGCCGCCTTCGCGGATCGCGAAGCGGAGGCCGGTTTCCATCGCGATTGGTGCGATCAGCTCAACGTTGAACTTCAGGTTGTCGCCTGGCATCACCATTTCTGTGCCCTCGGGCAGAACAACGGTACCAGTGACGTCTGTTGTCCGGAAGTAGAACTGTGGACGGTAGTTGGCGAAGAATGGGGTGTGACGACCACCTTCTTCTTTGGTCAGGATATAGGACTCAGCTTCGAACTTCGTGTGTGGGTTCACCGACTTAGGTGCACACAGAACCTGGCCACGCTCAACGCCGTCACGGTCAACACCGCGCAGCAATGCGCCAACGTTGTCGCCAGCTTCACCGCGATCCAGCAGCTTGCGGAACATTTCAACACCGGTACAGGTGGTTTTCTTGGTGTCGCGGATACCAACGATTTCGATTTCGTCGCCAACGTTGATCACGCCACGCTCAATACGGCCAGTCACAACGGTACCACGACCGGAGATCGAGAACACGTCTTCCACAGGCATCAGGAACGGCTGGTCAACAGCACGCTCTGGTGTTGGGATATAGTCGTCAACCGCAGCCATCAGAGCAACAATCGAGTCTTTACCGATGTTGTCGTCACGCTCTTCCATAGCGGCCAGAGCCGAACCAGGAATCACAGGAATGTCGTCGCCAGGGTATTCGTAAGAAGACAGCAGCTCGCGGATTTCCATTTCCACCAGTTCCAGCAGCTCTTCGTCGTCAACCTGGTCAACTTTGTTCATGTAGACAACCATGTACGGGATGCCAACCTGGCGACCCAGCAGGATGTGCTCACGTGTCTGCGGCATTGGGCCGTCAGCAGCGTTAACAACCAAGATAGCGCCGTCCATCTGAGCCGCACCAGTGATCATGTTTTTCACGTAGTCAGCGTGACCTGGGCAGTCAACGTGAGCGTAGTGACGGGTCTCGGTTTCATACTCAACGTGGGCGGTCGAGATGGTGATACCACGGGCTTTTTCTTCCGGTGCGCCATCGATCTGGTCGTAGGCCTGGAAGTCACCAAAGTACTTGGTGATCGCTGCGGTCAGCGTGGTTTTGCCGTGGTCAACGTGGCCGATGGTGCCGATGTTGACGTGTGGTTTGGTACGTTCGAACTTTTCCTTAGCCATAATCTAGGCGCCCTTTTAGTAGGAGGATCGACAACCGACCCGGATCATTATCGCGCGCGACATATTGCCTTTGCGCACAGAAATCAAGCAGATCGTAATTGAAACTTTGATGACAGTTGTTTGACCGGTGCTTAGCTGGGAGCTGCCGGGTCTTCTTCCACGTTCTCTACGCGTTCATCAAACCAGCCACTTTCCAGATGTTGCTCGGCGATCCACTCTTCAACGGCATCAACGATGTTCAGGGAGAGGCCGGCAATCTGTTCTTCCTTAGTCCGCGTATGACCAGAGCCAAGAATAACGCTTTCACCGGTTGTGCTTTCAAATATTTCCATTTGATGCTTCTTGGCCAAGTATTCCTGGCCCGCAACATCATACACAAAGACATTCACCACGGCGACGCTTTTGGGGTTTAGTACAATAGGAACACCCGGAGGCGCCAACATGAAACCTTCTAGTGTGATCGCTACATCATATTCCTGCGTGCCCTCGTAGCGCCGCAACCGCGTATCAAGAGCATTCTGCAAATCTGCATTCCAATCCGAAGCTTCGGCATTACGTGACAGCGGCCACTGTAATGCCTTGTCAGTATAGATATAGCCAACGCGCATTTTGAACGTGCCCAGATCCTCCTGCGCCTCATCCATTAAGGTTTCACCACAGGCGGTCAGCAGCGAAAGGGACGCCAGAAAAGCAATAAGTCGGATCATAATTGGGTCTCTTTTCAGAAAAAGTTCTGACCAGATAGACTGCTACTATGTGTCTGGTAAAGCATAAGAGGCATCTCCCCCAGCACAGGTGGCACTGGGGTCACAGGTTTCAGCCTAATTTCAGTCGAATTTGTACGACCGCGGAAAGCCATAAGGCGGACGCTTGCCAACTCCGGCACGTTTCCCCAGCCACTGGCTAAGGTCCTGCTCATGGCGGGTTTTACCCCCACCCATTTCCCAGGTCAGGCCACTGTCCCAATCAAACGTGGTGACATCACTCAACCCACCGTCCAACTCCAGAGACCCCTGTTTGCCGCGCGCCATATTGTACTTTTGCAAGCGCACACCTTTGCCACGGTTCAAATCAGGCATTTCTTCAACAGAGAACACCAGGAATTTTCCGTTTTCGGACACTACAGCAACGTGATCGCCGATCACCGGCACACAGATTTTGGCTCGATCATCACCTTTGACATTCAGTACCTGCTTGCCACTACGCGTCTGGGCGACAATTTCTTTTTCGGCACAGATGAAGCCATTGCCAACGGATGAGGCAACCAGCAGCTTGCCCTCGGGCTGGTGAATGAACAGCTCGACGAGTTCAACTTCGTTGGGCAGGTCAACAATTAGTCGCAGCGGTTCCCCCATGCCCCGCCCACCTGGCAGGTTGGCGGCACTGATGGTGTAGAAGCGACCATTACTGCCAAAGGCCAATAACCGGTCGGTGGTTTCAGCATGAAAGACAAACCGCGGGCCATCACCGTCTTTGAATTTGAGTTCACGATTCAGATCGATATGGCCGGTCATTGCCCGGATCCAGCCCATTTGACTGCACACCACCGTTATAGGTTCACGGTCGATCATTGCCTCGAGCGGGACTTCTTCGACCTCGCCAGCTTCGGCAAACATAGTGCGGCGGGCGCCACCTTCATAATTTTTCCCGAACTGTTTCTTGGTCTCTTTCAGCTGCGCCGAAATACGAGACCACTGCAGCTCTTCTGACCCCAGCAGCTCTACCAGCTCAGCGCGTTCCTCACGTAGTGCATCACGCTCACGAACCAATTCGATTTCTTCCAGACGGCGCAACGAACGCAACCGCATGTTCAGAATCGCCTCGGCCTGCACCTCGGTCAGCTCACCCTTACCGTACACTGGCGAGACATATTCTGCTTCGGTCAGCGCACGCGGGTGATCCAGGTCCCAATTTTCGCGCATCAGCGCTGCTTTGGGATCATCATCATAACGGATGATTTCGATGACCCGATCAAGATTGAGGAAGGCAATGATAAAGCCTGCCAAGACCTCTAACCGGTGATCGATCTTGTCCATTCGGTGTCGTGACCGACGTTGCAACACATCACGCCGATGATCCAAAAAGGCGCGCAGCACCTCTTTCATAGAACAAACCTTGGGGGTGACCCCATCGATCAACACGTTCATGTTGAGTGAGAACCGCACCTCAAGATCTGAGCTGCGGTACATCATGTTCATCAGCACTTCGGGATCGACGTTCTTGGACCGCGGTTCCAGCACCACCCGGATGTCTTCGGCTGATTCGTCGCGGATATCGCCAAGAATCGGCACTTTCTTGGTTTGGATCAGCTCAGCGATTTTTTCGATCAGCTTGGATTTCTGTACCTGATACGGGATCTCGGTGACCACGATCTGCCATTGACCGCGCCCCAGATCCTCAACTTCGTATTTACAGCGCAACCGGAACGACCCACGGCCAGTGCGATAGGCTTGGGCAATGTTTTCTGGAGGCTCGACGATGATACCGCCAGTTGGAAAATCTGGCCCAGGCACATGGTTCAGCAGCGTATCGTCGCGCGCATCCGGAGTTTTAATCAGGTGCAGGCAGGCGTCGATCAGTTCGGCGATATTATGCGGCGGGATATTGGTCGCCATGCCCACTGCAATGCCTGACGATCCGTTGGCGAGAATATTGGGGAAAGTCGCCGGCAAAACAGCCGGTTCAGTCAGTCGACCGTCGTAGTTATCGCGAAAATCCACCGCATTTTCAGACAGACCTTCCAGCATCGCCTCGGCGATAAAGGTCATCCGCGCCTCGGTGTAACGCGATGCGGCCGGGTTATCGCCGTCGATATTGCCAAAGTTACCTTGACCATCAACCAGCGGATAGCGGACGTTGAAGTCCTGCGCCAAACGCGCCATCGCGTCATAGATCGCAGCATCCCCATGAGGGTGGAAATCCCCCATGGTATCGCCTGAAATCTTGGCAGACTTCAGAAACCCACCGGATGAGGTCAACCTGAGGCGACTCATCGCATAGAGGATTCGTCGATGCACAGGCTTTAGCCCGTCGCGCGCATCCGGCAGCGCACGGTGCATGATAGTGCTTAGCGCATAGGTCAGATAGCGCTCGCCAATCGCTCGGCGCAGCGGTTCCAGGATCTCGCCCCCTTCAGGAGAGGACGGCACATCGGTGTGGTCTACCAAATCGGTCATACATTGGTGATACTTGCCCGGCCCAAGTTGGTAAAGCGGCTGGCGTGAAATTCCTGCTTTATCGGACCTTTGTGGATCAACGGGCAACAATTGGGGGAGAAACGTGCAGTATCTCCCCTATATTCTTATCGCTGATCTGCACTAGTATTAGAACCCTGACATTCTGCAGTCAGAGCTTTTGTACATAGCATTCATTTAGCAATTTTCTCATGTCCACAATTGTCGGGGGATAGCGCCATGTCGCGCTTTGTAATGGTATCGTTTTTGTTCATGGGTTGGTCGTTCTACGAGTTGAGCGGTGGCCGCGATTTTGTGCCGCCAATAAAGCCAGATCCCATTGCGGTTGCTAAGATTGAGCCTGCTGCCAAACCCCAGGTGACGGCAGCTTCTCTGGTCACAACACCCGTGCGCCGCCCTGTCCTGCAAACTCGTACAAATCGAGAAGCCCGCGCTTTACCCGATCGCCCTGTTGCCGATCCCAACTTACGGTCCGAAATCGCCCTGGCTCAAATTGCGGCTGTTGGCGACGCGTTTAAGATAGAACTGGGTACCAACGGACTTCAGCCTACGTCTCCCGGATTGCAACTGGCGTCACTTGATGGTGGGTTGATGCCTCTGGCCTCCGACGAGGTTGAGCCAACCGTTTTTATCCCACTTGAGCCCCCCGCTGAAACCACGGAAGACCTGCGCATTGTAACCGCAACACGTGTCAATATGCGGGACGGGCCTGGCACCGTTTACCCCGTCGTCACGCAACTCAACCGCAACGCATCTGTAGCGGTCATCGATGACAACGGCACTGGCTGGTTAAAGCTGCGAGTCGTCGACAGCGAACAGGTCGGATGGATTGCAGCTTCCTTGATCAGCAAGTAGCGTCCATAAACGGGGCAAAACAACGACCCCGGCGACCCTGAGCAACGAGACATGATGCAAAAAACCATTCTGATTACTGGCTGTTCCTCTGGGATTGGCTTGGATGCCGCACGTGGCATGCGGGATCGCGGCTGGACCGTATTTGCATCCTGCCGCCAGCAACGCGACTGTGACCGAATGCGAGCCGAGGGCTTTGACAGCCCTTTGATCGATTATACCCAGCCAGAAACCATCACAGCTGGCTTGCAAGACGTTTTGTCCTCCACTGGTGGTGCACTGGACGCGCTGTTCAACAACGGAGCGCACGGTTTGCCCGGCGCGGTTGAGGATCTGCCAACTGATGGTCTGAGGGCCATTTTCGAAGCCAACTTCTTTGGTTGGCACGAATTAACCCGACAAGTGATTCCCGTGATGCGGCAACAGGGACACGGCCGCATCGTGCAAAACTCGTCGATTCTGGGGCTTGTCGCGTTTCCTTGGCGAGGCGCCTATGTCGCAACCAAATACGCCATTGAAGGTATGGCCGACACCCTCCGGCTTGAGCTGCGTGACAGCGGCATCAAAGTGGTATTGATCGAACCCGGCCCGGTGACATCAAAAATTCGGGTGAATTCCATCCCACATTTTGAACGCTTTGTTGATTGGAAAAATTCAGCTCTGCGTACGCAATACGAAAGCAGCCTGTTAAAGCGCCTGTATCACAGCGATGGGCCCGACACCTTTGAATTGCCTGCTTCCGCCGTGACGGCAAAACTGATTCATGCCTGCGAATCGCGCCGCCCGCGCCCGCGGTATTACGTCACAACTCCAACTCATATTGGCGGCTTTCTAAGACGTATCCTCACCACCCGTGCCACCGATCGCATTCTGGCGCGGCTGCGCTAAAAAACCCGGTCGCTTTCCATCTACACGCAGGCTAGACCAAGATTAGGAGATTAACGGACTACGAGGGTATAATGGCTGATCCACTCTTTTATCTGGTTGTTGCAGCAATCATTTCGGTCGTTTTGGTGTTAATCATCGGAATTGCCGGATACGGCAAAGGTGGCGAGTTCAACGCCAAGTACAGCAACAAGATGATGCGACTGCGCATTCTGCTTCAGTTCATTGCGGTGCTTTTGATCCTTGCCTATGCCTATTTGAAAGGCCAGGGAGGCCAATAACCATGGTGGTTCTGAACAAGATTTACACCCGCACTGGCGACAAAGGGGATACAGCGCTTGGCAACGGAGAGCGCGTCGCTAAACACGCGGCCCGCGTAAACGCCTATGGTACATCGGACGAGCTGAACGCCTTTGTCGGGGTTGCACGTTTGCAGGCCGACAATGAAATGGATACCGCTTTGATGCGCATCCAGAATGATCTGTTCGATCTGGGCGCTGATCTATGTCGCCCGGAAATGGACCAGGATGCCAAGGCAGAGTACCCGCCGCTCCGCATGGTGACCGCACAGGTTGACCGGTTGGAAACCGAAATCGATGCGATGAACAAGGACCTGAGCCCCTTGCGCAGCTTTGTACTGCCCGGCGGATCCGCACTCTCTGCACATCTCCATGTCTGTCGCACGGTGGCAAGACGTGCCGAGCGTCTGGCTACCGACTTGGCCAGCAGTGAAGAGATCAATTCAGCTGCGGTGAAGTATCTGAACCGTTTATCCGATTGGTTTTTTGTTGCTGCGCGCGTGGCAAACGACAACGGAGCAGACGATGTGCTGTGGGTTCCCGGAGCGAACCGGTAGCCAGAGACCGCCGATCAAAGATTTCCGATGCGCAACATTCTTGCAAAGATGTTGATCCAAACCACCAAACGCGACGTCGGTGATAGAAAACGTGACGATTTTGCCCTGTTATGCTGGCAATACAGCCGGTATCAACACCGCATAAGCATGAAGGGGAGTCGCCCGCCGACTTGCCGTTTGTTAAGGAGAGACGCCAAATGAAGGTACTTGTGCCTGTCAAACGCGTGATTGATTACAACGTGAAGGTTCGTGTGAAAGCGGACGGAAGCGGTGTCGATCTCGCCAATGTTAAAATGTCGATGAACCCATTTGACGAGATTGCCGTCGAAGAGGCCATCCGCCTAAAAGAGGCTGGGAAGGCAGACGAGATTATTGCGGTCTCGATCGGTGTTAAACAGGCTCAGGAAACCCTGCGCACTGCACTAGCCATGGGTGCAGATCGCGCCATTTTGGTTGTTGCTGCAGACGACGTGCAAACCGACATCGAGCCACTGGCTGTCGCTAAGATCCTTGCCAAGATTGTTGAAGAAGAGCAGCCCGGGCTGGTTTTGGCCGGCAAGCAGGCGATCGACAACGACATGAACGCCACTGGTCAGATGCTGTCGGCTCTGCTGGGCTGGTCGCAGGGTACTTTTGCCTCTGAGCTGGACATTGACGGTGATAGCGCTGTTGTGACTCGCGAAGTAGACGGCGGCTTGCAGACTATCAAAGTTGCGATGCCCGCCATTGTTACGGTTGACCTGCGCCTGAACGAGCCGCGTTATGCGAGCCTTCCAAACATCATGAAGGCCAAGAAAAAGCCGCTGGATGCCAAAACCGCCGAAGATTACGGCGTTGATGTCACCCCGCGTCTGGAAATTGTATCGACCACTGAACCAGATGCCCGCGCCGCTGGTATCATCGTGGGTTCGGTTGACGAACTGGTTGAGAAACTCAAAGAAGCGGGGGCTGTGTAATGGCTGTTCTTCTCCTTGCTGAAGTGACCGACGGCGCGTTGGCGCTGGATGCCACTGCCAAAGCTGTGACCGCAGCCGGTTCACTCGGTGATATTACCGTGCTCTGCGCTGGCGCTGCCGCCGCTGCTGCTGGCGACGAAGCTGCAAAAATCGCTGGTGTGGCCAAAGTTCTGGTTGCCGAAGATGCATCGCTGGGCCACCGCCTGGCGGAACCCACTGCGGCGCTGATCGCCGGTTTGGCTGGCGACTACGAGCACATCGTTGCTCCGGCCACGACTGATGCCAAAAACGTGCTGCCGCGCGTCGCGGCCCTGCTGGATGTGATGGTGCTGTCGGATGTTTCAGGTGTTGTCGATGGCAACACATTCGAGCGCCCGATCTATGCGGGTAACGCCATTCAGACCGTCAAATCATCTGATGCCAAAAAGGTTATTTCCTTCCGGACATCAACCTTTGATGCAGCTGGCGATGGCGGTTCTGCCTCGGTTGAAACCATTGGTGCCGCTGAAAACCCTGGCCTGTCCGAGTGGGTTGAAGATAAGGTCGCCGCAAGCGACCGCCCCGAGCTGACCTCGGCTGGTGTGGTTGTATCCGGTGGTCGTGGTGTTGGGTCAGAGGATGACTTCAAACTGATCGAAGCCCTGGCCGACAAGCTAGGCGCCGCGGTTGGTGCCTCGCGTGCTGCGGTTGATTCTGGTTATGCACCAAATGACTGGCAAGTGGGTCAGACAGGCAAGGTGGTAGCACCGGACCTCTATGTCGCAGTTGGCATCTCAGGTGCGATCCAGCACCTGGCAGGCATGAAGGACTCCAAGATCATCGTCGCCATCAACAAAGACGAAGAAGCACCTATTTTCCAGGTCGCTGATTTTGGTCTGGTGGCTGACCTGTTCCAGGCGGTTCCGGAATTGACCGAAAAACTGGGCTAACTGCCCCAAAGGTGCGTGCCAGCACGCACCCTACCCCAAAAAACCAATGGCCCGCTGATTGAACAGCGGGCCATTGTTGTATTGGTCAATGTTTTAACCGCGTTAGTCCGCAGCCAAAGCCCGGCGTAGCCCATCCGACGCAGCATTGGCTATGCGCATATGCTCCATCGGGCCAATCATATGCCCCGCTGTCGGAAGATCCATTTGGCCAAGCACCATTCCATCGATGTCGTCGGCCCCACCTGCGGTTTGCACCGGCACTTCAATCACGTCTTTCACCATTGAGCGCAGCGCATCAACCATTGGCCGGTCAACCAAAGCTGGTTCTTGTCCCAACGCAACGCCGCCATCAACACCCTGCCCTAGGTCATAGCGCAACCAGAGTAGTACAACGCGGCCTTCCAGCGTTTCAATCATGCTGCTCATTCGCTTAACCCAGGCAGTCTGTAATTCTGCGCGTACTGCCTCAAAACGCTCAGCCGAACAGGCTTCCAATCCCGTCAGCAAGTGTTTGTTGAAATGGTAGTCGGTAAAATCCACCTCGCTGTACAGTTTGCTTAGCGTTTCGCTCGCTTGCAGAAAACGATCATTGCGTCTGGGGTGGACCCTGTACAACCTGTTAGAAAGGTTTTGCGCCCCCAAGACCTGCAACACAGTCATTTCCGCGTCACGCGCCAATGACATCAGCGCCTCGTCCTGCACGAAACTGTCAAGACCGGCGTTCACGCTGCCCAGATTAACGCAGGTTTGCCCTAGCGTCTCTTCCAACTGGGCAGCAAAAGGTTGTTTAACATATCGGCCATAAACTTCGGTTCCACCCATAAACGCCAAATATGGCGAATCCAGATCCCGACGCGGCCCTCGTACCAATAATTTCGACGTGCCATAGCGGCACGGCTCATCCAAAAGCGCCATTGCGCCTGTCTGTTCGTAGCTCATACTACCCACCAAATTTTCACCCGTGGATCACTTTGAACCGAGTCCCTTTCCAAAAAGCTAATGTGAAAATTTGCTTAAATACGGTGCGATCTGACTTGTAACCGGCACGGCCCCATCGGTATGGTCTGGCCGCAGGCAACCCGAAAGGCCAAAGCCATGATCATTCAAAAAATCGGCATCATCGGTGCAGGACAGATGGGCAATGGAATTGCGCATGTGATGGCTCTGGCTGGCTATGATGTTGTGCTAAACGATGTTAGCCAAGAAGCGCTGGACAACGCAATTGTTGCGATCGAAAAGAACCTGGCACGTCAGGTGAGCAAGGAAAAGATTACCTCCGATGCGATGAGCACAGCAATGGCTCGGATCACATCTACGCTAACGCTGGCCGATGTCGGCAAGACCGATTTGGTAATCGAAGCGGCCACCGAGCGTGAAACCGTCAAGCAAGCAATTTTTGACGAATTGTTGCCACATCTACAGCCACATACGATTTTGACCTCGAACACTTCGTCGATTTCGATCACCCGGCTTGCGTCTCGGACTGACCGACCCGAACGATTTATGGGCTTTCACTTCATGAACCCGGTTCCAGTGATGCAGCTTGTAGAGCTGATTCGCGGTATCGCCACCGACCAGGACACTTATGCGGCCTGTCATGCTGTAGTTGAACGGCTTGGCAAAACCGCCGCAAGTGCAGAAGATTTCCCTGCTTTTATCGTCAATCGCATTTTGATGCCGATGATCAACGAGGCGGTCTATACCCTCTACGAAGGCGTTGGTTCGGTCCAGTCAATTGATCTGTCCATGAAGCTTGGCGCCAATCACCCGATGGGACCACTGGAGCTGGCTGACTTTATTGGCCTGGACACCTGCCTGGCAATTATGAACGTTTTGCACGACGGATTGGCAGATACCAAGTACCGCCCCTGTCCGCTGCTTACAAAATATGTTGAGGCCGGCTGGCTTGGGCGCAAGACCCAGCGTGGGTTTTATGACTACCGCGGCGAGACACCCGTCCCCACCCGCTAGGCTCATAGAACCAAATTCAAAAAACACTCTGGAGCAGCAAGGCTCCAGAGTTTCAATGATCAGAGATCTAGCAATCTGCGCGTTGTCTTGAATCAAATCACGATCAAGACAACTTCAGTCTTTATCACCCAAAGACAAGGTATGCTGCCGCAACCATGCCATAAAGCCGCGAGGATCGCTGCTTAAGCGTTCCATTTGCTCGTCACTTAGCAGCTCACCGACCACGGGGGCCTGCGGCTTGTGGCAGGATCGAACAATCTCATGCAGCAAGAGCCCCTGACGCAGTATTGCCGAAATTCTGTTGGCAATCTGATAGGCACGGGAATTACTGCCAGGAAAAAATATTGGTACAACGCGCGCGCCTGATCGTCGGATCAGCTGAGCAGTGAACACATTCCACTCAGCTTCTTGCGCGGGACCAAACCAGCTCTCGGATGACATCACCACGCCAGAGGGAAACAGCGCCACAACGCCACCCTCTTTCAAATGTGCCATCGCCTTGGCGCGCATTTCGACCATCTTGCTCTGCACGTCCGGGTCATGCGGAAACGGAACCGGAATCATGAATGAGGTGGCGGCTTCATCCAGCCCGGTCAAAACCGAACGGGTCAGGATGCGATAGTCTTGGCGCACCCGCCCCACCAGATCAGCAAAAATCATTCCATCGACCATACCGTGCGGATGATTGGCAACCACCACCACAGGACCATCCGTTGGAATGTTGCGCAGCTGTTCTGCAGGGGTTTGTAGCTCAATCCCCATAATGTTCAGTGCACCGCGCCAGAATTTCTGCCCACGAAACTCTGCGTTTTGTTTTTCAAACTTTTTGACCATACGGAGAATGGTAAATTTGCCAGTCAGCCATTCGATGCATCGGATGGCAAGCGACGTCCAGCGGTCATCAAAGGAGTTGGCATAGGTCAATGCGCGACGGTCATAGACCTCGCCGACCTGTTGCTCCGCTTTGGTAGTGCGGTCGCTGTCCCTATCCTGAGCGGTGTCCGCCACTATCGTATTCCTGTTCTTCTATAACTCGGCCTGGGCTCAGAAACCTTCGCCAAACTTGTCAGCCACCAAAGTCTCCAGAGCATGTGCCAATGCATCGCTGTCTGGTCCTGAAGTCTCGACGTCAATAGTCGTTCCTTTTGAGGCTGCCAACATCAAAAGCCCCATGATGCTGTCACCAGAGGCTGACAATCCATCACGCGACACCTCAGCACTGGCATCGAACCCTTCAACCACCTCAACCAGCCTGGCCGAAGCGCGGGCGTGCAGCCCTTTCTCGTTCACAATTTTAAGTGTTTTTTGCGTCATCTAAATCGATTGCTCCCCTTCGGGGCTGATATTTTGCGAATTAATATACTTTTTGCCGGCTTCCATTGCCTGGCGCACGGCATCCGCCACAGGCAGATGCCGGGATTTCGCTAGCTTAATCAGCAACGGCAAGTTTGCGCCATACAGAATCCGGCGATTGTTCGGGGCGCAGGCCCGCAAGCTAAGGTTCGAGGGTGAACCACCAAACAGGTCAGTGACCACGACCACACCAGCTCCGCTGTCCACCGTATTTGCCGCTGTACAGATCTCTTGCTGTTTGGCATCCCGATCGTCATCGGGACCGATGGAAATAGCTTTCAGAGACGGTTGCTCACCGACAACATGCTCCACAGCGGCCAGGTACTCCCTAGCCAACCCGCCATGCGCAACTATCACAATCCCGATCAATCCGGCCTCTCCGTTCTACTGCTGGCCTTGCAGCTCGCGATGTCTAATTGACACCTGCTGGCCATCTTCTGCAAGGGCTTTGGCCAGAGTTTCTGCCAAAGTCACTGATCGATGTTGTCCTCCGGTGCAACCAAAGGCAATCGACAGGTGCGATTTGCCTTCTTCGCGATACGCAGGCAACAACATTCTCGTCAGCCCCAGCACCCGATCGAAGAATTCAGCATACCGCGGATCATTCATCACATGTGCCTGCACAGCCGAATCGCGCCCATTCAGACTGCGTAGTTTCTCTTGCCAATAGGGGTTCGTCAGGAATCGGCAATCAAATACCATATCAACACTGTGCGGGATGCCACGTTTGTAGGAAAAACTTTGAATTGAGAGCGCAAGCGACCGTCCACCGGGGGCAAACCAATGTTCGATCTCAGCCTTCAGCTGATGCACATTCAAATCTGAAGTATCGAGTAACAAGTCCGCTCGCTCGCTGATTGGCCGCATCAGGTCAAGCTCCCGTTTCACACCGATCTCGGGCGTTTCAGCCGGAGCGAGAGGGTGCCGACGTCGGGTTTCGGAATATCGACGCAGCAGCACTTCCGGCCGTGCATCCAAATACAAAACAGTGAGTTGCGCGTGTTGATATCCTTCCAACACAGCGATCAGATCCAACAACGATTCAGTTGAAAAATCTCGGTTGCGACTATCCAGCCCCAGTGCGATTGGCGACTTTACTTCTTCACTGATCACAAGACGCGGCAATAACCTTAGTGGCAGATTATCAATTGCCTCAAAGCCAAGATCTTCAAGCACATTGATAGCACTGGACCGCCCCGCACCAGATGGACCTGTCACCAATACCAAAGGCATCAAAGTTTCATTACGTTCCTGCATCTGGATCCCGCCGTCCACACTTCAAATATTGTAGCAGAGCCGGTGCTAAATGGGCAGCATCAAACCTGCGCAACAGTGTCACTGTCTGACCCAGAATTTCGGTATTGAGAGAGACAGGCAACCGATCTTGCTCTGTACTGTCCATATCGATCACCGCACAAATCGCAGACTGCTGACAATACTCAGCTTGCAGCAACCCCAAACCTCGCGCCTCTATCAATCCAGCAAGCACCGAGGGCGACCGAGCGATTAACTCTTCATGCTCTACCGACAGCAACACTTTATCATCCGCAACCAGTGTCGCACCCAACGCGATCAACGCCAACGCAAGTGTCGACTTTCCGCTGCCGGATTCACCGCGAATCAGCAAGCCACGGCCATTCAGCGTGACACAGGATGCATGCAGGCACAGATCTTGTCCGTCGCCCACATTCACGTCCTAGACCGGCAATCCAACAACAAACCGAGCACCCAGAGGTTCCGAAGTGAGGTCCATTTCAGTTGGGCGAATATTCTCGGCCCAAACCACGCCGCCATGTGCTTCGACAATTTGTTTGGAAATCGCCAAGCCAAGACCTGAATTATTGCCGAAATGTTCTTCTGGTCGTTGTGAGTAGAACCGCTTGAAGATCTTGCTAAGCGCTTGATCCGGAATGCCCGGACCGGTGTCCTCAACTACAACAAGCACACGATTTGCCCGGCGTCGTGCCCAGACCCGAATTGCATCGCCTTCGTCACAGAAGGAAATCGCATTGGTGATCAGGTTGACAAAAACCTGCGCCAACCGTGCTTCAAGCCCAGTGATCATAATCGGACCCTCGGCCAGATCCGTTATATAGTCGATCCCTTTGCCGCGTGCATCTTCGCCCAAGTATTGGTTCAGATTGCCCAGCATAACCAGCAGATCGAAGTTTTCTTCTTCTTCCTTCACCAACTCGGCATCCAGTCGAGAAGCATTGGAAATATCACTGACCAGCCGATCCAAACGCCGCACGTCATGTTCGATCACTTCCAATAGTTTTTCGCGTTGGTCGTCACGTTTGACAATCCGCATTGTGCCAACCGCCGATTGCAAGCTGGCAAGAGGGTTCTTAATTTCATGCGCAACATCTGCAGCGAACTGCTCATTGCTATCGATGCGGCTATACAAGGCTTTGACCATGCCGCGAAGTGCCCGACTAAGGCGACCGATTTCATCCGGGCGGGCAGAGAGATCCGGGATACGAATGCGACCCGGCTGGACTTTGCGAGAATCACGATCGCGGCCAAGCTCGGCGGCTTCAGCCAGATCGGCCAATGGGTTGGCGATGGTTGACGCCAGCACCAGCGAAAGGCCAACGGAAACCAGCAAAGCAACAACAAACATCTGAAAAACACGCTCTCGCTCGTTGCGAACAAAAGCATCGATTTCACCCGTCGGGGATGCCACTGCAACCACCCCAATCGGCTGACCTTGCCGCAAAATGGGTGTCACAGCAGTGAACACAGTACCACCGGCAGTATCAACAATGGATTCGATCTTGGTCCCATCAGACAAAGTGCGGGGAACCATGCTGCTCAGCTGACTTACCAGAGTGTCATGTTCAGCCGCAGGACCGGACGGCAGAATACGCTCCAAGACAGACCACAGCGCCAACAACCCATCACTGATCAAGGTCGTTCCCGTTTGACCGCCATTCAAGTGATCTTCCAGCGCCTCGTTGACCGAGTCACCCTTGGTTTGGCCAATCAGATTTTCAGCAGCATCGAAAACATAAACTTCGACCCCAGAGCGCAGGCTTAGCCCTGCCAGAGTATTGTCTGTATCAATGCCATCGCCTGCGGACAGGCTTTCGGTATCAGTCGCCGAGAGTTGGGCCTCAAACACATCAGCGATCAAACGGGCTTCACCAACTAGGGCACCGGCCCGTTGCAAAACCAGACTTTGACGTGAGGAATCCAGATAGAGAACACCCAATACCAGGATGAACAGCGCAACCAGATTAAAGGTAATGATTTTACGTGTAAGCGGTGATCCCTTTAAGGAAAACAGCCTGCGGCGGGCCCGCTTGGCCTGCATTTCCTGCGCAACAGTGTGTTCCGGAGCGACCCAATCGTCGCCCAGAACTACATCACCATCGTGCTGGTTCTGTGTCATACCCGTGTCGCGCATTAGCGCCCTTCCACCAAGACCATTAGAGGTCGCTTAGTCTTCGTTATACCGGTATCCGATACCATACAGCGTCTCAATTGCTGAAAAATCTGCATCAGCACTTCGCATCTTTTTGCGCAACCGCTTGATATGGCTATCGATAGTCCGATCGTCCACATAGACTTGGTCATCATAGGCGACATCCATCAGCTGGTCACGACTTTTGACGAACCCGGGACGTTGCGCCAGAGCCTGCAGCAGCAAAAATTCGGTTACAGTCAGCGAAACATCCTTGCCCTTCCAGCTGACCGAATGGCGCAATGGGTCCATGCGCAGTTCACCGCGCTCCATCACCTTGGTCTCTGCTACAGGTGTGTCGCCTTCAGCATCCCCTTTGATCGCCTCTTGGCGTCGTAGCAGCGCACGAATGCGTTCGACCAGCAAGCGTTGCGAGAATGGCTTCTTGACGTAATCGTCAGCGCCCATACGCAGGCCAAGAACCTCGTCAATTTCATCATCCTTGGAGGTCAGGAAGATCACAGGCATCTGTGATTTCTGCCGCAGCCGCTGTAGCAGATCCATACCGTCCATACGGGGCATTTTGATATCCAACACGGCCATATCCGGCAGTTTCTTATTGAACGCGTCTAACGCGGCCTGTCCATCGTTGTATGTTTCAACCTCAAAACCTTCGGCTTCGAGGGTCATCGAGACGGAAGTCAGGATATTCCTGTCATCGTCAACCAATGCAATCTTTGACATCTGTGTGCCCCTAATCTGCTCTGAACTGCCTGCTTTTTTGCCCTATTCATCGCTGTTCTGCCTGTCCGAATCAATCCCCATTAACGAATCGAGGCAATCTTGCGTCTTAATTGAGACAAAAATATCTTAGGATCCCCTGAACAACGCCCAGCCACCTGCCTAAAAAGCAATGGTTGCGTAAACATTGGCTTGATGGCGCTAACTGCGCCAAACCGTCCTGTTCACGCCCCAAACCAACATGTTAAGGACACCGCCATCGGCCCTTTGCCGTTTCCATTGCCCCACGGCACGATGCGTTCTCCAGTGACGCCCGCGCCGCCATAGGAGAAAGAACATATGACATTAGGACGGGTTAACCCGCAATTCCGCCTCGAAGATCAGGGCATCGAGGGTCTGGGACATGTCTATTACAACTTCATGGAGCCTGCATTGGTCGAGGCGGCGCTAAAGCGCGGCGAAGGCACCCTGGGCAAAGGTGGCGCCTTTTTGGTCACCACGGGTAAGTTTACCGGTCGCTCGCCCAAGGACAAACATGTGGTGAAAACCGCAAGTGTCGAAGACACCATTTGGTGGGACAACAACGCCGCAATGTCGCCCGAAGGCTTTGACGCGCTATATGCCGACATGCTGGAGCACATGAAAGGTCGCGACTATTTCGTACAGGATCTGGTTGGTGGCGCAGACCCCGCCCATTCGATCAATGTCCGTATGGTGACCGAGCTGGCCTGGCACAACTTGTTTATCCGCCATCTGCTGCGTCGCCCCGACCGCGAAGACCTAAATGAATTTGTGTCGGACTTCACCGTTATCAACTGCCCAAGTTTTCAGGCGGACCCGGCCAAACACAACTGTCGCAGTGAAACTGTGATTGCGATGAATTTCGATCGCAAACTGATCCTGATCGGCGGCACCGAATATGCTGGAGAAAACAAAAAGTCCGTTTTCACCCTGCTGAACTACCTGCTGCCCGAAAAAGGCATCATGCCGATGCACTGCTCGGCCAACCACGCCACTGGCAACCCGGTTGATTCCGCCGTGTTCTTTGGCCTGTCCGGCACCGGCAAGACCACGCTGTCAGCAGATCCAGAACGCACCTTGATTGGGGATGACGAACACGGCTGGTCCGACAACGGCACCTTCAACTTCGAAGGGGGCTGCTATGCCAAGACCATCAGCCTAAACCCTGAAGCTGAGCCCGAAATCTACGCCACCACTTCCAAGTTTGGCACCGTGATTGAAAACATGGTGTTCGACGAAGAAACCAAGGAACTGGATTTCGAGGACGACAGCCTGACAGCCAACATGCGTTGCGCTTACCCGTTGGAGTATATCGCCAACGCGTCAAAAACCGCGATGGGCGGTCACCCCAAGAATATCATCATGCTAACCTGTGATGCCTTTGGTGTGCTGCCCCCGATTGCCCGTCTGACACCAGCGCAGGCCATGTATCACTTCCTGTCCGGCTTTACCTCCAAGGTGGCTGGCACCGAACGTGGTGTGACTGAACCAGAGCCAACATTCTCTACCTGCTTTGGTGCCCCCTTCATGCCACGCCGTCCCGAAGCCTATGGCAACCTGCTGCGCGAAAAGATCGCCCAGCATGGCGCTACATGCTGGCTGGTCAACACCGGCTGGACTGGCGGTGCTTATGGCATCGGTTCGCGTATGCCAATCCGCGCCACCCGTGCCTTGTTGAGCGCTGCGCTGGACGGATCCTTGGCTGAGGTCGAATTCCGCAAGGACAGCAACTTTGGCTTTGATGTCCCGGTTTCTGTACCCGGTGTGGCCGAGGTTCTGCTGGACCCGCGCCGGACCTGGGACGATCAGGCCGCCTATGACACGCAGGCCGCCAAGCTGGTGCAAATGTTCTCGGACAATTTCACCCAGTACCTGCCCTACATCGACGACGACGTAAAAGCTGCCGCAATCAGCTGATACCGCTGAAGCACGTCAAAAGGCCCCGTATTTCCGGGGCCTTTTGCGTTTCGGGGGCCAGTAGCTACTCTGGCATCAAGTCTCCGCTACCGCCCAGTTCAGCAGGAAAATCGCGCATCTTGGGCAATCCGTCTTTGATGGGTAAAACCGTTTCAGCATAATTTACATGTACGCCCGGCTCAAACTTTTGCGTTGGTATCGTGGCCGCATAGACATCAACCAAGCCAAAGCCCTTGTGACCGGTCATCACATGCCCCCCGCATAAACTGCAGAACTGGCGTTGGCTGCTCTCTGTTTTCTCAAATGTGGTCAGGTGCTGTTCCCCGTGGGTCACAGCGACAGCGTCTGGCTTCCACAGAGTAAACGCATTGACTGGACCTGCAGACCACGACCGGCATGACGCACAATGACAATACCCCATAGCCTCGGGGTCTCCCGTCACTTCAATTGCAACGGCGCCGCAAAAACATTGTCCCTTTTGAACTTTATCCATTTCTCCACCCCAGAACCTTTTACCATCCACTCTGGCCGCGACATCCGCGGCCAGGACGAAAACACATGGGAAGTTCTATTAACTAGGGTTTATGCCAACTGGTTCCAGTTTGTTGTCTGGTTCGACATGGATCGTGGCGTGAATTCCAGAAATCTCCGCCTGCAACGCTGCTTCGATCCGGTCGCAGATCTCGTGTGATGCCGCTACAGTCATCGCAGCGGACACCACCATGTGAAACTCCACAAACAGCGCCTGCCCCGCACGTCGGGTACGAATGTCATGGATCTGAAGCGCACCATTGGCCGCCTTGTGGATGATCGTTTCAATTTGCTTCTGCTCGCCCGGTTCAGCGGCCGAATCCATCAACCCGCCAACAGATGAGCTAATAACGATGACGCCTTCCCTCAGAATATTCAGCGCCACAATGATTGCCAGAACGGGATCTAGAACGGCCCAACCAGTCAATAAGGCCACAATCAGCCCACCAAGCACCCCAACCGAGGTCCAGACATCACTCATAAGATGGCGACCACTTGCCGCCAGCGCTGGAGAGTGATTCCTGCGTGCCCAGACAATCAAAACCCTTGCCCAGCCCAGATTGATCAGCATCGCGGCGCCATTCACCACGAGGCCGAGCGGGCCAAGGTCACTTAGGTCCGGCGCCCACAAGACCTCCAACGCCTGATGAACGATCAACAGCGCGGCCACCACAATCATGATACCCTCTGCCACAGCAGAAAAATACTCGGCCTTGTGATGCCCATAGGGGTGGCCACTGTCGGCCGGCAGCTGGGCGTACCAGACCGCAACCAATGCCAGCGCAGCACCGCCGACATTGACCAGCGATTCCAGTGCGTCCGAATACAGGGCCACAGACCCAGTCACCCACCAGGCCAAGAGTTTGAGCCCCAACACCAACAGCGACACGGCAATTGAACCAATTGCCAAACGTTCAGCTGAAACCGATTTCAACATCCCGACAGCTTCATCCAAACACACCGCGCCGCACCAGGTTCAACCCTGCGACGGCCAGTACAACCAGAGTCGCCTTGCGGAAAGTTGCCTGATCAATGCTGTCATGCCAACGCACGCCTACCCACATGCCCAACATCGCCGGAGGTAACAACGCCAACGACAGCGGCAGGGTTTCCGCCCGCAAAACGCCGGATCCCGTATGCGCCACGAGCAAGGCCACTGCACCCAGACCATAGATCACACCCTGAACCCGAATGTGTTCCCCCTTGGGCGTATCCAATGCTGTCAGGTAGGCCACAGTCGGCGGCCCCCAAACGCCGGACAACCCACCGATAAAACCGGCAAATGCACCCACCGCTGCCTCGATTCTAGTTGATGGCTTTTGCAAGTGAAACCGAAACCCAGTTAGCTGCAGGAAAGCGAACACCGTAATGGGCACCCCCAGAACCAACAGCAAAACCTGTGCCGGCAAGATCCGAACCAACTGCGCACTGGACACCAGAAACACCAGGCCAACCAGCAAGAACACCCGAAACCGCTGAACCGAGCGCCACGCAGCAACCCAACCCTGCCGTAGTGCCTGAATTCCGTTGCTGGCGACTGTCGCAAGGATCAATCCTGCCAGCGCCAGTTCGGGGCTAAGGAACATACTAAGCCCTGAGATCAAGATCATCGGCATACCAAAGCCAACCATGCCCTTGATCACGCCGGCAAGCAAAGCAACACCAACGGCAGCGACCAGTTGAAGGGGGGAAATCAGCAGAAATAATGTCTCCATAGACCTCCTCTATCACATCTGGAAAAAGCCGCATCCTCAAATTTCAAACGCAATATTACTCCAAAATGCCGCAGTGCAGCGCATTTTTGTTGCGCTGCAGTTGCAAAATGATTACCACCGACGACAACACCCAATTTGCGTTTGATCGCCCAGTACGGACAGGACCTGCACATGACCTCGACCCTTATTTCCGACCTGCTTACGCAAACCGCCGCGGCACTTCCTCCTGTTGAAAAAGTGTTCGAAGCCGCCCGGATCGCAGTGCGCAACATGGTCAGCGAAAACGGGCGTGTGTCCGGGCGGTTGATCGAAGAGAACCAGACCGCAGCGCATGGATTGTCCTGGCTGGCGACCTATCACCAAAGCCTGCAGCAAATGCAAAAATGGGCAGAGAAGCTTCAGAGCGAAGGTAAATTTGGCGAAGTCGAACAACTGCTCCACCAAATCGCCTTTGGTGAATACCTCTGGCAGATCTACGGCGGCATTCAGATGAATCAGGGCGAAGTGGTGCGCCTGCAGGATATGGGGCTGAGCCAAGACGACATGCGTGCGTTGATGGAGCCCGCGATCATGACGCTAACACAGGGTGGCAACACCCAAGCAGCCCGGACCCGGCTCGTCGAGCTGATGCAAGAACAGGCTGCCAACCTGACAACTGGTGCCACCGGTCTCGACGACGAATTGGAAATGATCCGCGAGCAGTTCCGCCGCTTTGCCAGCGAACGGGTCGAACCTCATGCCCATGATTGGCACCTCAAGGATGAATTGATCCCGATGGAAATCATCGAAGAGCTGGCCGAAATGGGCGTCTTTGGTTTGACCATCCCAGAAGAATACGGCGGGCTTGGCCTGTCTAAGGCATCAATGGTGGTGGTCTCCGAAGAACTCTCGCGCGGCTATATCGGTGTTGGCAGTCTTGGCACCCGTAGTGAAATCGCGGCTGAGCTGATCATTTGCGGCGGCACGGACGAGCAAAAAGCCAATTGGCTGCCTAAGATCTCAAGCGGAGAAATCCTGCCCACGGCTGTGTTCACCGAACCAAACACTGGATCTGACCTGGGATCGTTGCGCACCCGCGCGATTAAGGGTGAAGCTGGGGACTATACCATTACTGGCAACAAGACCTGGATCACCCATGCCGCCCGCACCCATGTGATGACCCTGTTGGCCCGTACAAACCCGGACAGCACCGACCACCGCGGGCTTTCGATGTTCTTGGCGGAAAAGACCCCAGGATCCGAAGAGAACCCCTTCCCAACCGAAGGCATGACCGGTGGCGAAATTGAAGTCTTGGGCTATCGCGGCATGAAGGAATACGAACTGGGCTTTGACGGCTTTCAGGTCAAAGGTGAAAACCTGCTGGGTGGCGAAGAAGGCAAAGGCTTTAAACAGCTGATGGAAACCTTTGAATCCGCCCGCATCCAGACTGCCGCCCGTGCCATCGGTGTGGCCCAATCGGCGCTGGATATCAGCATGCAATATGCTGTGGACCGCAAACAGTTTGGCAAGTCATTGATCAATTTCCCCCGCGTCTCTGGAAAACTGGCGATGATGGCCGTTGAAATCATGGTCGCCCGCCAGTTGACCTATTTTTCAGCTTGGGAAAAGGACCACGGTCATCGTTGTGATCTAGAGGCAGGCATGGCCAAATTACTTGGTGCTCGCGTTGCATGGGCCGCCGCTGACAACGGCTTGCAGATCCACGGCGGCAACGGGTTTGCGCTGGAATACAAAATTTCTCGTGTGCTCTGTGACGCCCGAATTCTCAACATCTTTGAAGGGGCCGCCGAAATTCAGGCACAGGTTATCGCGCGCCGTCTTCTCGCCTAACTCCCGAGATACTCCCCGGGGATCTCCCCAATCTGCCCGGCCTTTGCGCCGGGCTTTTTTTGTTACCTCATAATTTTCTGGCCAGGAAAGAGACTGTTTCTACTCAAACCTGTTCTCACAGCGCCTCATTCCCGCTAAAAGACCTCATGACTTTTGTTATCCGCCTCTTTGCCGTTCTCGCGTTGCTGACTGGCTGTGCTGCATCTGCGCCAGGTGATCAGGCCCCGCGCATTCTGGCAATTGGCGATTCGCTGATGGCATGGAACAATATCAGCGCTCAATCGATCCCTGATTCGGTGGCCAAGGCGCTGGACGAGCCTGTTATGGACCGCTCGGTGTCGGCGGCACATATCATTTACAAGCTGCCGGTGTCCGGCAGTGCAGGCCTCAACATACACAAGCAATACCGCGCCGGGAATTGGGACTGGATTCTTGTCACCGGCGGCGGCAATGATCTTTGGCTGGGCTGTGGCTGCTTTGCCTGTGACCGAAGGTTGGACAGACTGGTTTCAAAGAACGGGAGCGAAGGTGCCATTCCGAGCATGTTGACGGATCTGCGCAAAACCGGCGCACAGGTCATCTATATCGGCTACCTTCGAAGCCCCGGAGTAGGATCACCGATCGAGCACTGCCGCGACGAAGGCAATATTCTGGAACAACGCATCTCTCGCGCCGCCGAGCTGGACAGTGGAATACACTTCCTGTCGTTGGATGATCTGGTTCCACATGGCGATAGATCCTACCACGCGCTGGACATGATCCACCCTTCTATCAAAGCCAGCACCGCGATCGGCAACAGGGTCGCCGATCTCATCCGTTCAGTGGAAAAGACACCACAGTAGTGATGCCCCCCTATACGCTGCGCCTCTCTTGCCAGTGCCCCAAAAGCATCACGGCAGGAATGACACTAAAAATGGTCCACTGCCCCATCTCCCATACTGTTCCCAATAGCGTCCAACCATAAAACAGAAACAACGCTGCAAAACCCGCCTGAATGGCAATGACCATCACGAATAGCGCTGAATTTTGACGGTAGCTGATCCAGGCTAGCGCTACAGCCATCAAGATTAAAATCCAGGTCACCGCGTGCCATAACACCGAGCCAACTGCCCGCACCACGTCTGGCATGGCGCTGGCGCGGATCGGGTCATGAATTTCCGGCCCTCCACCAAAGACATGAAGCCCAACAGTCAGCCCCATCAAAGTGGCTGCGACGGCATAACTACGATTAATCTGCATTTGCGTTCTCCGATTCCATACGCTTGCGTATGGATTGCATATCGACTTGCCAGAGTCCATACGTAAGCGTATGGTTTTACCATGTCCAAACCACGCCTCTCTCAATCTGACTGGATCTTCGCCGGTTTCAATGCACTGGCCGAACTGGGCCCCGTGGCCCTTAAGGCCGAAGTCTTGGCCCGCCGGATTGGCAGCTCGAAGGGGTCGTTCTATTGGCACTTCACAGATGTTCCCAGCTTCCACGCAGCAATGATGGCGCTGTGGGAGCAACGCGCGGTCACTGACGTTATAGATGCTCTGGCCCCCCTTCCCGATCCGCGAGATCGGTTACGGATGCTGGCCCGCCTCGCCCAAGAAAAACCAACAGAGCTTGACCCAAACCAACCCGCAGAAAGCGCCATTCGGGCCTGGGCTCGCGCGGCCCCACTGGTGCGCGACACTGTTGATCGTGTAGATTTCCGGCGATTGGAGTATCTCGAGACCCTGCTCGCAGAAGCTGGGGTACCGCCAAAGCCCTACGCCCGTCTCATATACGCCGCGCTGATTGGTCTGGATGATCTGCCAAGTGTTCAGGGCCAGCCTTCCAACGCTCTGGTCCATTTGGTCGACCTAATTCTAACTCAATTTCCCGACCCGGCTTGAATGCAGACTAATCTTGCCTAATCTACGCCCATGCGTATTCCCATCCCCCTTGGACTCATCAGCCTGATTGGGCTTGGACTTGCAGCCTGCCGGGGCGATGAAACCATAGCCGCCTATGGGGCTGCTGATGTAACCTGGTATCTTGCTGAAATGGATGGCCTGCCGTTCAACGCAGCGGCGAGCCTGCAGTTTCCTGAAACGGGCGTTATCAGCGGGTCCGCCCCGTGCAACAGCTACAGCGCCGTGCAAGATGCGCCTTATCCCTGGCTTGACGCCCAAAAGCTAAGCGTGACCCGTATGAGCTGTGGCGATCTGGCCGCAGAAGGTCGCTTTCTTCAAGCCCTTCAAACCATGACTTTGTCCGAGGTGTCTGGCGGGACGCTGATCCTTAGCAACGACGCAGGCCGTGAGCTGGTGTTCAGAGCCGCCGAGTAAACGCATCCACAAACCGCCCGCGCGCCTCAGGCAGTGGGTGTCGCCCCAACGAGGGCGCAAGGCGGGCCTCAAGGAAGAAACCAGTGGTCCGCAACCCCTGCGCAATTTCCGCGTCTGTTGCCTCGCCCTCTCCCAGCAGAACAGGCGGCAGGGGCAACAACCGGTCCGCCCAATCCCCTGCGCCCTTGGCTGATACAGCCCGCCCAGACTTCGGAGAAACATAAATCAAACCACGGGTGGCCCCTGTCACCGCGCAGGCGGACAGGTCCAACCCAAATCCCATGTCCTCTAGCAGCGCCAACTCCCAGCGCAGATAGGCCAGCGGCCACAGCTCCTCCTGATCCAGCAGATCCAGCAACTGCTCCGATCTGGTATAAAGGTTGCTGTGGGGTTCGCGTTCAGGGAGGCAGAACGACAACAACCCGGTTACAGCATTCAACCCCGCCAGCGCCAACCGCCCAGATAGCGCCGCTGCCGCACGGCTACGCAAGGGTTCCGCCTGATAGTGCCCCAAATGATCCTCTAACCGCGCACGCCAAGTCACATCCAACTGAGCACCGGGCTGTAGAACCGGTGCCTGCTTGCGACTGGTACCACCACGCACCACACCTGCGTGACGGCCGTGTTCTTCGGTAAATACATCAATAATTGCCGAGCTTTCACCATGGCGTCGCAGGCTTAGCAATATACCATGATCACGCCATTCCACTGGCTGTCCTCCGCAGGTTGGTCAACGTTACTTCGCCAAAAGATCGCAAGCACCAACAATTCGCAAGATACCTCTTGAAGGCTACTTTTTACTGCCTATCTCTATTTAACATTTTAGTTAAATAGAAGGGTCCAACATGCGTGGTATCACCATCACTTACAAATACAGCGGCGAAGAAGATGCTTGGCAAGCAGCCATGAACGACTTCATCGATGCCATCAACGACGATCCGGCTGCAGCAGACAAGTTCAACTATCAGGTTGCTGTTGCTGACGACAAAGAAACCCGCTTTCACTGGGGACGCTGGGACAGTGCTGAAACACTGGCTCATGTACAGTCACAGGGCTATTTCAAAACCTTTGCGGGCAAGGTGCGTGAATTTGCGGGTGGAGCCCCGTCCGCCACAGGCCATGACATCTCTCTCAAAACCAACGGCTGGTAATCACTCCAGTCCCGGTTCATCCAATAAATGACGCCCTAGCCGGTCTTCGACCTCGATCACCCATAGATCGGGGTCGAATTCTAGTTGCTTCTGCACCGAAGCATCCACATCACGCTCGTCACCTTTGACCAGCTCAACCCATTTGCGTTCGCCGCTCATCAAGTCAAATGAACGCTGAAATGCAATCGCCTGTCCATCCAGCGTGTTCAGCTTAACCAGAACAGCACCCGCCGTGTCATCGCCATGGGAGACCACAAAGGCTGGGACTTCCTGAAACCGAAGCCGCGCCAAATAGGCGTGCACCCAGAATTCAGCGGTAAGACGCGTCATAGCCCATTACGTTTCTTGCTGCGGCGCGCCCGGCCTGTCGACCGGGCAAATCCAACGCAGGAATGCCCTTTGTCTGTCACTGGTTGCCGTCTTTGAAGTCCAGCCCCATTTCAGAATAGCGCTCGGACTCGTCCTGCCAATTGGGCCGCACTTTGACCTGTAGGAACAAGTGCACTTTGCGGTCCAGAAACTCAGTCAGTTCAGTTCGGGAGGCCTGACCAATGGATTTGATCGTCTCGCCATTTTTGCCCAACACGATGCCTTTGTGACCATCACGAACGACATAGACCACCTGATCAATTTTGACCGAGCCATCCTTGCGATCTTCCCAGCCTTCGGTTTCAACCGTCATCTGGTAGGGCAATTCCTGATGCAGCCGAAGTGTCAACTTTTCGCGGGTCATTTCAGCAGCGATCATCCGCAGTGGCAGATCGGCAATCTGATCTTCGGGATACAGCCACGGACCTTCGGGCAGCTTCGCACCCAGCCAACTCCGCAGATCTTCGACCCCATGTCCACGTTCGGCCGAAATCATAAAGGTTTCAGCAAAGCCGTAACGTTCGTTCAAATCCTGCGACAGCCCCAGCAACTTTTCGGTTGGAACCTTGTCGATCTTGTTGATGGCCAGTGTCACGGTGCGACCCTCGCCAATCTCGGCCAGACCTTCCAAAATCTTCTCAACGCCCTCGGTGATACCCCGGTGGGCTTCAACCATCAGCACAATCACATCGGCATCCGCAGCGCCACCCCAGGCAGCCGCAACCATCGCGCGGTCCAGCCGGCGGCGTGGCGCAAACAGGCCCGGAGTGTCTACAAACACGATCTGGTTCTGGCCATCCATCGCCACACCACGAATACGGGCACGGGTGGTCTGCACCTTGTGGGTCACAATCGAGACCTTGGCCCCGACCATACGGTTTAGCAGCGTCGACTTGCCCGCGTTCGGTTCACCGATCAGGGCCACGAATCCGGCACGAGTTGTCATTGTTTTTGCTCCAGTTTGCTTAGCAGCGCTGTGGCTGCAGCCTGTTCGGCCTGTCGTTTTGATCCTGCGGTGGCCTGCGCCTCGGCGCCGTCATCCAACCGGACTGAAATTGTAAACACCGGCTGATGATCTGGTCCGGTGCGGGATACTAACACATATGAGGGTGGTTTTTGGCCTTTTGCCTGTACCAGCTCCTGTAGGGACGTCTTGGAGTCGCGTGCGTCTACCTCAACATCATTAATTCGGCTGGCCCACAACCGCAGGATCATCGCCTGTGCCGCTTCAAACCCGGCGTCTTTGTAGACAGCGGCAATCACCGCTTCCATCGCGTCGCCCAACAACGCCAGTTTGCGCCGTCCACCCGACATCATTTCGGATCGGCCCAGCTTCAACACTTCGCCAAGTTCGATTTCGCGCGCCACATCCGCGCAGGCCTCTTTGCGCACCATCGCATTGAAACGCGGCGCCAGCTGGCCCTCGGATGCGGATTTGTCGTCTTCCAGCAATGCCGTTGCCATCACCAGCCCCAGCACCCGGTCACCCAGAAATTCAAGCCGCTGATTGTCGCTGCGTGTGGGGGAGGAAATTGAGGCGTGGGTCAGCGCGCGCACCAGCAGTTCAGGCCGGGCAAACTGATGTCCGATCCGCTCCTGGAAAGCGCGCATTTCTTTGGACAGTTTCACGTGATCCCCTTGAAGAAACGATCACTGCGCCAAGTCCAGAAGAACAACATAGACCGTCCGGCAGATGAGAACATAATGCGGTCTGCTCGGCCGATCAGGTTTTCATAAGGGACAAAACCTACACCGCCTGCATTCTGCGGAACCCGGCTGTCGGTAGAGTTGTCACGGTTGTCACCCATAAAGAAATAGTGCCCTTCGGGAACCAGATAAACACCCGTGTGATCCGTCGACTGATCGCCGATGTTGATAATCGCGTGCTCAACACCATTTGGCAGAGTTGCGATCTGGCGCGACTTTTTGCAGATCCCGCCTTCGCCCACTGCCGAATTGTTTTCACATCTTGGGAAGCGGCCCTGCGGTCCTTGACGCTCCATCACTTCCTCAAAATCGCCAGCGTCCTTTAGGGCAACAGCCTGATCGTTGATGAACAACACGCCATCTTTGACCTGAATTTTGTCGCCGGGCAGGCCAATCAGCCGTTTGATAAAGTCGGTATTGTTTACTGGGTGGCGAAACACTGCCACGTCTCCGCGCTCGGGCGTGCCGCCAAACAAGCGGGTGTTGTCACCATCCATGAACCCACAGATATCTTCCGCATCGATATCAATACCAACAACACCGAGTTTTACACTTGGGCAAGAGGCGTAGGAATAGCCATAGGCCATCTTGTTGACGAACAGAAAATCCCCGATCAACAGGGTTTCCTTCATCGACCCTGATGGGATCCAGAACGGCTGGAAAAACAGGGTGCGGAAAACACCGGCGATCAACAGCGCATAAACAATGGTTTTGATCGTCTCAATGATCGAATTTCCGGCTTGGGCTTTGGTCGCCATCAGGCTCTCCGGTTCTGAAAAAGGTCCGAGGCTACATGCGGCCCGACACGGGGTAAGTCAAGCATGGCTGGCCTATTCAGCTATGGTACTGGCAATCGCCCGCGCTTCAATCACCACAAAAGCCTGTGCCCAGGGGTGATCGTCGGTCAAAGTCACATGGATCACAGCCTCGTGACCCGGCGGTGTCATCTCCTGCAACCGCTTGGCAGCCCAGCCAGTAACATGCATCACCGGCTGCCCTGTTCGCAGATTGCTGACCGCCATGTCCTTCCAGGCAATTCCCATACGCAGGCCAGTGCCCAGTGCTTTGGAACAGGCCTCTTTGGCGGCCCAGCGTTTTGCGTAGGTTCCCGCCACATCCATGCGGCGCTCGGCTTTTTGTTGCTCAATAGTGGTGAACACCCGATTCTTAAATCGGTCACCAAACCGGTCCAGCGTCCGCTGGATCCGTTCAATGTTTGCTAGATCTGTTCCGATACCAAGGATCATGTAATCCGTTTACCGTTGCGCCTGCGCACGTTTAGCAGCAGCTTTCAGTTCGTTTTTTGCTCCCATAGAAACAAAGAACCTATTCCCAAAGTACATAACAGCAACCAAGAAGACGGTAATACCGATCATCGGAACCATGCTGCCCCCCAAGTACACAGAGGCGATAACATGAAAAAACTCAGGCCCGACCAACAGTACTCCCCAGAATGCCGATGCAACAACCTCGACTACGACACCAATCAGAGTGGCCCTGAGTGCAAAACGACGAACATCATTGGCCGGAACAGTCTGCCCACTATCTCTTGCAAATCGTTGCCCCATGAACATCGCAGCCATCATCGTCGGTAGAATGGACGTTACCGAAGAGGACAGATCCACGTTTATGGCCATCATAATCGCAATAAATACAACTGGCAAAAGCATCCGCCAGCCGAAGAGCCACATTGAATAGCGAAGTAAGCTAATTTTCTTCATCTACATATTCCTAAGTACATCGCTCCAGTCAGCGCATTCAGAAGAGACGTGTATGAGCTGACGACCGCCAAAGCTGCGGGATATACGTGATACCAAATGTTAGTCTCTGCTAGCTGAGCAAGATCACTGCCGCGCCTCATCCATCAGGCGGCGCATTTCCTGAACCGCAGGGGTCAAACCACGAAACACCGCCTCACCAATCAGGAAGTGACCAATGTTCAACTCTCGCACCTCGGGAAAGGCCGCAATCGGCTTAACGCAGTCATAAGTCAGCCCGTGGCCAGCATGCACCTCCAGCCCAAGGGAATGCGCGTAGGTAGACATGTCACGCAGGCTCTCAAACTCGGCGTCACGTAGTTTGAAATCACCTTCGGCATGGGCATCGCAGTAAGCCCCTACGTGCAATTCGATGATATCAGCACCAACCCGGTGCGCGGCTTCGACCTGCTTCATATCAGCGGCAACAAAAAGCGATATCCGGCTACCGGCCTCGCGCAACGGCGCGATAAAGTCGCTCAACTTGTTCTGCTCACGCGCCACTTCCAACCCGCCCTCGGTGGTGCGTTCTTCGCGCTTTTCAGGAACGATGCAGACCGCGTGGGGCTTATGGCGCAGCGCAATCTTCTGCATCTCATCCGTGGCAGCCATTTCAAAATTCAAAGGCACCGTAAGTGTCTGCATCAGGTTTTCAATGTCTGCATCAACCATATGGCGGCGATCTTCACGCAGGTGCGCAGTGATGCCGTCGACACCAGCTTCTTCTGCAAGCTTCGCAGCCCGCACGGGATCAGGATTCGTACCACCGCGTGCGTTGCGCAGCGTTGCAACATGATCGATGTTGAGACCCAGTCGCAAAGAAGTTTCAGCCATAATTGCAAGTCCTAATAAGCCCATTTTCTCCGACATTAGACATCAGAGCTAAAAGAGCAAACTGCTAAATTTTACTGCGCCTTGCGCAGCGGGGCTTTGGCCATGCTAGCGGGCACAGAGGCATCACTTTTTAGATGCGCACGGGCCTTGATCGCTTGGAACTTTGCTTTGATTTTTGAACGACGACGCTGCTGATAAACACGGATCAGTGGTACGCTGAGATAGTAGCAAATCACCGCGGCAATCACGCCCGGAATCACGCTGCCAATCATATAGGGCAGGAACACCTCGTTATAGAACAGCTGCAACCCATGCCAGTCTGCCTCGCGGTCTGAAATCAACGCCAGCAGGTTATCCCAGACATCTTTGCTGACACCAAAAAACTTGCCAATCAGCGAGTGGTCCACTTCCGTGTCGAACTCGGTGCCCAACAACCAATGGCCAGTTTGCAACGACGCGACCCCAATAGGTACATAGGTCAGTGGGTTGCCAAAGAAGGTACCGCTAAGAGCGGCGAGGATGTTGCCGTTGAACAACCGCGCAACCAGGGCTGCGACAATAAAATGCAATCCATAGAACGGGGTAAACGAGGTGAATACCCCGGCAGCAATGCCTCGGGCAATCCGCTCAGGCGAATCAGGCAAACGGCGCACCCGGTGTTTTACATACAGAAACGCCCGCCCCCAGCCGCCACGCGGCCAGATGAAATCCACAATCGCACGTAACGGCGAACGTCGGTCCCGGCGCCTGAATACCAACGATTGCGTCCTTCCTAATTTCGGCCAATGTAAGGCCACATCTTCTGCTGCCTTACAGCCTGGCGCTATGCGTCACCACTTGATCGCGGATGCGCTCAACGGCTGCAACATCACTTTCAGCTTCCAGCATTAATATCAACGAGTGCAGCTGCTCTACATCCCGCAATTCGACGTTTATCACCAGACGGTAAAAGTCTGGTTTCCGATCTACAAATTCAAGGTCTGAAATATTGGCCTTTTTCTCACCAATCAATGTGCAAATTCGTCCCAGCACCCCAGCATCATTGCCAATGGTCAGTCCCAGGGTGACGCCGTACACCGCAGGGTGTGTCCCATCGTGCCAATGGACGTCGACCCAGCGCTCTGGCTGGTCTTCATAATTGCTCAGATGGTCACAATCCGCAGCGTGGACCACAACACCGCGACCACGGTAGGTAATCCCAATGATGCGTTCACCTGGTAACGGCTGACAACAGGTCGCACGTTCAAAACTTTGCCCGGGTTCAAGGCCGATCACCGCACGACGCGGAGAGATTTCATCGCTTCTGTCCGGAATCAGATCCGGATAAACTGCTTGCACAACATCGTGCCCGGTTATTTCGGCTGACCCAAGGCGCGCCAACAACTCATGCGCATTCCCCAATCGCAACGCACGCGCAGCCGTTTCCAGCGCCTTGTCAGTGGATTTGCGGCCAACATGCTCAAACGCTGATCGCGCAAGTTCGCGCCCAAGCTTCACAAACCGCTCACGGTCCGCGTCGCGCAGGGCACGGCGGATGGCCGTGCGGGCTTTACCTGTTGTGGCAATCTCCAACCAGCTGATCTGCGGCGTTTGTCCTTCGGCGGTGATGATGTCTACCGACTGACCATTGCGCAACCGTGTCCACAACGGCACCCGAATCGCATCCACTTTGGCCCCGACACAGGCATGGCCGATACGGGTGTGGATCGCATAGGCGTAGTCAATCGGCGTCGCCCCTTTGGGCAGCTTGATCACATCCCCCTTGGGCGTAAAGCAGAACACCTGATCCGAATACATCTCCAGCTTGACCGCTTCGAGGAACTCGTCGTGGTCTTCTTCAGCGTCGAACTGTTCGGTGAGTGAGGCAATCCACTTGGCCGGATCTACCGCAAACGGGTTTTGTGTGCGCACACCGTCGCGGTATGACCAATGTGCCGCCACGCCGGTTTCCGCAACGTCGTGCATCTGCCGGGTGCGGATCTGCACCTCAACCCGCTTGCCGTCGCGCCCCGACACTGTGGTGTGGATTGACCGGTAGCCGTTGGATTTGGGCTGGCTGATATAATCTTTGAACCGTCCCGGCACCGCCCGCCAGCGCTGGTGGATAGCCCCCAGCGTGCGATAGCTGTCTTCTTCAGTGGCTGTAATAATGCGGAACCCATAGATATCGGACAGCCGCGAAAACCCCTGATCCTTTTCCTGCATCTTGCGCCAGATTGAATAGGGCTTCTTAGCGCGACCAAACACTTCGGCCTCAATGCCAGCTTTTTCCAATTCGCTACGCATATCTCCGGTGATCCGGTGAATCACATCCCCGGTTTCGCGCTGCAGCGTGATAAAGCGACGGATGATCGACTGGCGGCCTTCAGGATTCAGAACGCGAAACGCCAGATCCTCCAGCTCTTCGCGCATCCACTGCATCCCCATGCGACCGGCCAAGGGCGCATAGATATCCATGGTCTCGCGGGCTTTTTGGGCCTGCTTGTCCGGACGCATCGCCTTGATCGTACGCATGTTGTGCAAGCGGTCTGCCAGCTTGACCAAGATAACCCGCAAATCCTTGGACATCGCCATGAACAGCTTGCGAAAATTCTCAGCCTGTTTGGTTTCCCGGCTGGACAGCTGCAGATTGGTCAGCTTGGTCACACCATCGACCAGCTCAGCAACTTCGTTTCCAAACCGCTCCGAGACCTCTTCGTAGTTGGCCTTGGTATCTTCGATGGTGTCATGCAGCAGCGCGGTGATGATGGTGGCATCATCCAGGCGCTGTTCGGTCAGGATTGCAGCAACGGCAACTGGATGGGTGAAATAAGGTTCGCCCGAATGCCGGAATTGCCCCGTGTGCATCTCTTCGCCATAGGCATATGCTTCGGCGAGCCGCTCTTCGTTGGTCTTGGGATTGTAGTTGCGGACCAGCGCAATCAGATCTTCAGGTGATATCATTTCCGGTCCGCAGCCTCAGTTAAATGTGCGGCTCAGCCCTGTCCTTGGGCTTCCATCAGCGCACGAAGAAGTTTTTCTTCGGACATGTCATCGTCAGCAGGCTTATCAGCCTCGCCGCCCATCAACAGAGCCATCGAATCTTCTTCGGGCTCATCGACTTCGATCTGGGTCTGGTTGCTCTCGATCAGACGTTCACGCAGCGAATCAGCGCTTTGTGTTTCATCTGCGATTTCACGCAGCGACACGACAGGATTTTTGTCATTGTCACGCTCAACAGTGATCGGCGCACCTGCCGCGATCTCGCGGGCGCGGTGGGCTGCCAGCATCACCAGCTCAAAGCGGTTGGGAACTTTATCAACACAGTCTTCAACCGTTACGCGGGCCATCAGCGACTCTCCAAATGAGTAAGGATCCAGAACGGTGGTGTGTAAGCCCGAATCTTTGTCTTGACAAGCGTTGAATACGTCTCTTTTGCCACATCAGAGTGGCTGCACCTCTACAACTGCCTCGTTGGGTAGGCCCGCGAGCATTTCACGCGCTGACAGACCAAGTACCGGATGCACCCAATCCGGGGCGATGTCGCACAGGGGGACGAGCACAAAGCCCCTGTCCTGGAGCCTTGGGTGCGGCAATATCAGCTGATCAGGAGATTCACGCATCTGCTCGGCTAACGGCAGTTCCAGCCACCGTGCATAGGTTTCACGGTCCGGCATAATCTGGCCAGAAAACGCAATAAGATCCAAATCCAGCGTTCGCATGCCCCAACGCTGTTCCCGCACGCGTGCGAATTGCGCCTCCACCTCATGCAATACGGTTAGCAATCCTTCGGCGGACAGATCACTGCTGATCTCTATCACTGCGTTGACATAATCAGGCCCCGCCCCCGCCGGAAAACACGGCGTGTGAAAGAATCGTGACACCGCTCGCAACCTCAGGTCGTACTTTGAAAGCGCGCAAACAGCTGCGACCAATGTCTGATGCGGCATTCCAGCGCAGGTTGGAAGGTTCCCCCCTAAAGCAATAAGCGCATTTGACCGGAATTCGGTCATTTTTGACCCCATTTCATATATTTGATACACTTGCAGGACATGACAAATAACTTACATTAGATCTACCTGTTTCGCGCAATTTTAGCATTCACTCACGGAACACACCGCGCGGGCAGAATATACCGGAAGGACATATTATGTTTTATAAGGACGAACGGCTTGCGCTGTTCATCGATGGTTCAAATCTTTATGCTGCTGCCAAGGCGCTGGGATTTGATATCGACTATAAGTTATTGCGTCAGGAATTCATGCGCCGCGGCAAAATGCTGCGTGCGTTCTACTATACGGCGCTGCTTGAGAACGATGAATACTCGCCCATTCGGCCTCTGGTGGACTGGCTCCACTACAATGGCTTTACCATGGTGACAAAACCCGCCAAGGAATACACCGATAGCATGGGCCGCCGTAAGGTTAAGGGCAACATGGATATCGAACTCGCTGTGGACGCTATGGAACTGGCGCCGCGCGTGGATCACATTGTGCTGTTTTCCGGGGATGGGGATTTCCGGCCGCTGGTTGCCAGCTTGCAGCGACAGGGTGTCCGCGTATCAGTTGTCTCGACTATCCGTAGCCAGCCACCAATGATTTCGGACGACTTGCGCCGCCAGGCCGACAACTTCATTGAACTCGAAGAGCTCAAAGATGTAATTGGTCGCCCGCCGCGTGAAGTCCCGGATGAAGCGCGCAACGTGGCCTTTGCAGGCAAATGACACGGGCCTATTGACCCGATTTAAGATTTCAACAGGCGCCGGGCATTAATCCGGCGCTTGTTTTTTGTTTGGGCAGGCAGACGACGCTGAATGGATGCCACTCTGTGCACCTTATTGACGCCGCTAAAACTCAGTTTTCCACCTGCTTATTGATCTCATTGTGACGGGCGATAACCTCAGCAGGCCAGGTGCTCTTGATGTAGGCAAAAACCGCCAGCAGATCCGCCTCGCTCAACACATCCTCGTACCCTTCCATCCGGCTGCGATACCCATTACCAACCAGTGCCGCTGTGCCTTTTCTGGTTATGGTTAGCAGCTGCTGGTCCGCATGGTGCCATGTGTGACCACTGGCGTTGTGTGGAGGGGCCGGCAGGTATCCCTCTTCATCTCGTTCGCGCCAATTGGCCTCTCCCTGCAACTGATCACCATGGCAACTGGCGCAATTGTCCTGATAAATCACCTCTCCCCGCGCTACGGCCGCATCATCTTGATACGGAAACACCCCCGCAGCATTGCCCACGGTGCCCTGGCTCCACAGCACTGCTCCCAGCACGGCCACACCTAGGGCCACACTGCTCCCAAAAAACTTCATCGACGATCCTCCGGTCACTTTTTCACCTCCTCTGCAGCCTTCCCCCACAGGAAGCTCTAGTCACATCACCGTGAGCACCAGCCCCTATGGACCTGAGCGCACGAAAGCCTTACCTCTGCACAGCAAGGAGACGCCAATGACAATGCCCCCACTAACTTTGTATCTGGCCGCACCGCGCGGTTTCTGCGCCGGGGTCGACCGTGCGATCAAGATCGTTGAAATGGCGATCCAGAAATGGGGGGCGCCCGTCTATGTGCGTCACGAAATCGTTCACAACAAATTTGTTGTTGATGGGCTGCGTGAAAAAGGCGCGGTATTTGTCGAAGAGCTGGAAGACTGCCCAGATGACCGGCCTGTGATCTTTTCGGCTCATGGCGTACCCAAGTCGGTTCCCGCCGAAGCCAGCCGCCGTCAGATGGTCTATGTCGATGCCACCTGCCCGTTGGTTTCCAAGGTTCACATCGAAGCCCAGCGCCACGCAGATGCCGGTTTGCAAATGATCATGATCGGTCACAAGGGCCACCCCGAAACCATTGGAACCATGGGGCAACTGCCCAGCGGTGAAGTGCTCTTGGTGGAAACCGTCGAAGACGTGGCCACAGTTGCCGTACGCGATCCGGCCCAATTGGCCTATGTCACCCAGACCACACTGTCGGTCGACGACACCAAGGACATCGTGGCCGCCTTACACGACCGGTTTCCAGCCATCATTGGCCCCCACAAAGAAGACATCTGTTATGCCACCACCAACCGCCAGCACGCGGTAAAGTCGGTAGCCCCCAAGAGCGACGCCCTGCTGGTTGTTGGCGCGCCCAATTCCTCGAACTCGCGCCGTCTGGTCGAGGTTGGCGCCAAGGCTGGCTGCAAATACGCGCAGCTGGTGCAACGTGCCACTAATATCGACTGGCGCGCCCTCGAGGGTATCCGCAGTGTCGCCATCACCGCCGGCGCATCAGCCCCGGAATTGCTGGTAAACGAAGTTATCGATGCTTTCCGCAGCCGCTATAACGTGACAGTCGAAGTGGTGGAAACAGCTGTCGAGGATATCGAATTCAAGGTCCCCCGCGTGTTGCGCCAGCCAGCCTAGGTTCAGCCCCAACCATTTTCAAGCCTGTGACAGAACGCCAACGCCGTGCTAGGCCTTGGCTCACCCATTACTGATACCCGGAGCCGCTTGATGATTTCCCTACATTTCCTACTAACCGCTTTTGTTGTTGTACTCGCCCCCGGAACCGGCGTGATTTACACGCTTGCACTCGGGTTGGGTCAGGGGCGCCAGGCCGCATTCTGGGCCGCATTGGGCTGTACGGTTGGTATCCTTCCGCATCTGGCCGCTGCCACTCTTGGTCTTGCAGCCGTCTTGCACAGTTCAGCCCTGATGTTTCAGATCGTCAAAATTGCAGGCGTGCTGTACCTGCTCTATCTTGCCTGGCAGGCTATGAAATCCGGTGGTGCATTGGCGATCACATCAAAAACCACCACCCAACCCGGCCTGAAAATCGCCCAGCGCGGCGCTCTGATCAATATCCTGAACCCCAAACTGTCGATCTTCTTTCTGGCCCTGCTGCCGCCCTTTCTCAGTGGAAACCCCGCATCCGCCACTCTGGAGATGACCCTGCTAGGTTCGGTCTTCATGGGGCTGACGTTTGTGATCTTCGTGCTCTACGGTCTTTTCGCCGCCACCGCCCGCGACTATGTGCTCGGGTCAGAACGGGTGCTGGCGTGGCTGAACCGAGGCTTTGCCGCCATCTTTGCCGGTCTGGCCGCACGCCTTGCCGTTGAACGCGCCTGAGACCCTCTTTAACTGGAGTATACATGACCGATCAGGAAACTATGGCGGTCTATGCCGAAGCGGCAGACGAATATGCAGACCGCTTCGCTCAGACCAAAAATGCGGATCAGGATGCAGACCTGTCCGCCTTTCTGTCTGGTGTTCCCAATGGCGGTCATGTCCTTGACCTTGGATGTGGCCCCGGTCAATGGGCCGCCCGCCTCCGCGACGAAGGCCTGACCGTAGAAGCCACTGACGCCTCTCCTGAAATGGTAGACCTCGCCAAGGCCAATTACGGATTAGATGCAAAACTCGCCACCTTCGAGGACTTGGATGCCGAAAATCAATATGATGGTGTATGGGCCAACTTCAGCCTGTTGCACGCGTCTCGCGCTGATTTTCCGCGCCATTTAAAACGCATCCACCGTGCTTTGCGCCCCGGCGGCACCTTTTCTATCGGTATGAAAATTGGCTCCGGTGAAAACCGCGATCACCTTGGTCGCTTTTATGCCTATTACGGCGAGGATGAGTTGCGCACACTCCTTACCGAGGCCGGTTTCAAGGTTACCCGCTCCCGCGTTGGGAATGGCAAAGGATTGGCTGGCAGTGACGATACCTTCGTAGTAATGACCGCACATGTCTGAACTATATGCATATACCGACGGAGCTTGCTCCGGTAATCCCGGTCCCGGTGGCTGGGGCGTGCTGTTGCGCGCCCTTGATGATGACGGCAAGATTGTCAAAGAGCGGGAGCTGAAAGGCGGCGAGTCCGACACCACCAACAACCGGATGGAACTTCTGGCGGCGATCAACGCGCTGGAAAGCCTCAGCCGCCCCTCGACCCTGACCGTGGTAACCGACTCTGCCTACGTAAAAAATGGCGTCACCCAGTGGATTTTTGGCTGGAAAAAGAACGGCTGGAAAACCTCGGCCAGAAAGCCCGTTAAAAACGTCGACCTGTGGCAACGCATTGACGAGGCGCAGGTACGCCATCAGGTGACATGGAAGTGGATCAAGGGTCACGCCGGTCACGAAGAAAACGAACGCGCGGATGAGCTGGCCCGCGCTGGCATGGAGCCATTCAAACCCAAGAAATCCAGGTCGTGACAGTGGCTAGGGTCAACGTATGAGTTTCCTGACCCTTTTGGATTACGCCTCAGTTCTGGTCTTTGCCCTGACAGGGGCACTGGTGGCCAGTCGCGCCCAGCTGGATATCGTCGGCTTTGCCTTTGTCGCCTGCTTAACGGCTGTCGGCGGCGGCACCATCCGGGATCTGCTGTTGGACCGGCACCCCATTTTCTGGGTCGGCGAACCAACCTACATCTTATTGGCCTCGGGTGCCGCGGTTCTGGTCTTTTTTACGGCTCACCGTGTTGAAAGCCGCCAGACACTACTAATTTGGCTGGACAGCTTTGCCCTCGCCATTGCTGTTTCCGCCGGAACCGGCGCAGCCCTTGCACTGGACAAATCACCGGTCATTGTAGTGCTGATGGGCATGGCCACCGGATCGCTCGGCGGGTTGATGCGTGATGTGGTTTGCAACGAGGTTCCCTTGGTTTTGAAACAGGGCGAACTCTATATGACTTGCGCCATGGCAGGCGCCATGACCGCTGTGAGTATCGAATCCCTCGGCATCGCCGAGGATCATGGCCTTCACGACCTCACCGCCCTGCTCGCGTGTGCCATTGTTTGCTGGGCGCTCCGGGCTGGATCGATCCTGTTCGGATGGCACCTGCCCGTCTACAAAAGCCGCCCGCCCCGCAACTAGGAAAAATCTAAAGCGTCCATCTTTTGCCCGGCCGATAGGTCGAGTGCGCCCTAAGTTGCTATTTCTGAAGATAGGTCTGCCACAGCCAGATCAGCAACAGCGCCCCCAGCACCGCACCAACAAACCCGGCCATTATCCCCATAACCGTCAACAGAAACCGCAGAACCAAACCGCCAATCAGTGCACCAGCCATGCCGATCGCCACAGTGGTCACAATACTTGCGTCAATCCGCATCAACCGCGTTGCCAGAAATCCGGCAGCGGCTCCGATGATAATCAGGGCAATAATGGGCATCTTCGTCACCTCTTCCAGTGAAAGGGCACGATAATCAGCGCCCCAATAGACGACACAATGGCATTCCAGCCTGCCGCATGAAAACCAATGCCAAACATCAGTCGCACGAAATAAAACAGGAACGCGCCGCCAACGCAGATGATGATCGACGGTATATACCCGTTGCTGGTGAACCCAGATCGTTCAGCAACATAGCCGACGATCCCAGCAATCACCACGGTGCCCATCAAGGTCAAATACATGCAGGCTCTCCGCTTAAAAACTATCGCCCGGCTTCATTGGGAAACCGCGCAGGAATATCTCGCGATCCTGCGCGCCCTTGCCCGCCCGTTGCAAGCGCAGCAGTTCAACAGCCCCCGAACCACAGGCAATGGTGAGGTTTTCTGCCAACACTTCACCGGGTTCACCCTGCCCTTCGGCCAGTTTTGAGGCCAGCACCTTGACCCGTTGACCGTTCAGCTCACTCCAGGCACCGGGAAATGGTGACAGCCCGCGGATCTGCCGATCCACTTCAACCGCAGGACGGTTCCAGTCGATGCGCGCCTCAGCCTTGTCGATCTTACTGGCATAGGTGACGCCCTCGTCAGGCTGCACATCCGGAGAGAGCCCATCGAGATGCCGTAGCGCAGTCACAATCAACGACGCCCCCATCTCTGACAACCGGTCATGCAGCTGCGCGGTGGTTTCCTCTTCGCCAATGGCTGTGCCTTCACGCAGCAGCACGGGCCCAGTGTCCAACCCGGCCTCCATCTGCATGATGCAAATCCCGGTTTCGGCGTCCCCCGCCATGATCGCCCGGTGAATAGGCGCCGCCCCACGCCAACGCGGCAACAAGCTGGCGTGAATATTCAGGCACCCCTTGGTCGGCGCATCCAGAATGACTTGCGGCAGGATCAGCCCGTAGGCCACCACCACCGCGATATCGGCCTTCAACGCGGCAAACTCTTCCTGCGCCTCGGACGTTTTCAAGGATACTGGATGACGTACCTCTAGCCCCAGCTCAACCGCGCGGGCATGCACAGGCGTTGGCCGGTCCTTCTTGCCCCGTCCCGCCGGGCGCGGCGGCTGGCAATAGACGGCTGCAACCTCGTGCCCAGCATCCACCAGAGCCTCCAGCACAGGAACCGAAAAATCGGGCGTACCCATGAATATGACGCGCATCGTTTTGCCCCTTGTGTAGGGTGCGTGCTGGCACGCACCATGCTTTGCCAGCACTCAGCCGTTCAGTTTCTTGGCTTTACGCAACAACATGTCACGTTTGACCTTGCTCAGATGATCAAAATACATCTTGCCGTTCAGATGATCGATTTGATGCTGCACGCTGGTTGCCTCGACACCGACAAAATCGCGCCGATTTATCTGCCCGGTTTCATCCATAAATCGGACCGTCACCGCACGCGGGCGTTTGATCTTGGCTGACACCCCCGGCAGGTTGGGACTGGCCTCGTCATGCTCACGCAATTCAATCGAAGCATGCAACACCTCGGGATTGGCCATCTTCACCGCCTTGCCCCGCTCGCGTGACCCATCAACCACCGCCAGCCGCAGCATCACGCCGATTTGAGGCGCTCCCAGCCCGACCCCAGGCATCGCTTCCATGGTATCCACCATGTCCACCCAAATCGCGCGGATCTCATCAGTAATTTCAGTCACCTCTTCCGCGATGGTGCGCAGGCGCTTGTCTGGCCACGGCAGGCAGGTACGGGTTGTCATGTGTGTCTCTCCAGAAAGTCGGTCTCGGCCTTGGTGCGCTCTGTCGCCGTCAAATGGTCAAATGTTACCATGCCATTCAGGTGATCAAACTCATGCTGAATGCAGCGAGCTTCGAATCCGTCAAAGTCGGCCATGTGGATATCCCCCTCGGGCGCAGTCCACTGAACTGTTACGGCCTTGGGGCGCTCAACAGGCACCAGAATACCAGGGATCGACAAACAACCCTCTTCCAAAACAACCGGAATCCGTTCGGCGGCCATGATTGTCGGGTTGATCATCGCCATGGGGGACTTCGTGCCTTCTTTCCAGGTGCAGTCCATCACAAACAGCCGCTTCATCACGCCGATTTGCGGTGCGGCCAGCCCACGCCCCTGCGCTACATACATGGTCTCGAACATGTCAGCGATCAGATCATCCAGATCCTCACCCTGCACAGTCTCACAGCGCTGCAACAGGCGGGCGTCCGGCCAGATCAGAATCGGCAATACGCTCACTTGCGGGCCAGCTCACGTTTCAGCTTTTGCATTTTCCGGGTGATCATCTGACGGCGCAGCGGCTTTAGATAGTCAATGAACAGCTTGCCCTGAAGGTGATCTATCTCGTGCTGCACACAGGTCGCCCACAGATCATCGAACGTCTCGCGCTGCGCATTGCCATCGCGGTCCATCCATTCAACATCTACCACCTTGGGCCGGGTCACCTCACCGTATTGCTCGGGGATCGACAGGCAGCCTTCCTCGTACACATTGGTTTCATCCGACGAAGCCACGATAACCGGGTTGAACATCACCAGTGGACGCGGCGTTTCACCCTCTTCTTTGACACAGTCCAGCGCGATTATCCGGTCCATAATACCAATCTGCGGCGCTGCTAGGCCAATGCCCGGCGCGTCATACATGGTTTCCAGCATGTCATCAGCCAGCTTGCGCAGATCATCAGTGATATCAGTCACTGGGGCACAAACCTTCTTCAGGCGAGGGTCGGGATGGATCAGAATGTTACGTTTCATGCCCCCGATTTAGGCCATTGCCCCAGCCACCGCAACGCCCCCCTTGCACGTCCCGCATTTCACAGTAGCTTCAAGCCCAAACATGAGGAGATTCCGGATGAGTTTTGACGACCCTATTGACCGCCGTGGCACCAACAGTTCCAAATGGGACAAGATGGAAACCCTATACGATGTTTCCCCCAAAGACGGCTTGGCAATGTGGACCGCCGATTCTGACTATGCGACTGCCCCCTGCGTCATCGATGCCATTCGCAAAGCCGCCGATCATGGGGTCTTTGGCTATTCCTGGGATCACCCTGACTATCTGGCCGCCGTTCAATGGTGGATGAAGACTCGTCACAACTGGGAGATAGAGCAGGATTGGATCCTCACCTCACAAGGACTGGGCAACGCCATCGCCTTGTCACTGGATGTCTGGAGCGAACCAGATGATGGCGTGGTGACATTTACACCCGTCTACCATGAGTTTGCGCACAAAATTGCCAAGACCGGACGTAAGCTGACAGAGTGTCCTCTCAAACGTGAGGGTGATACCTATTTTCTGGACCTCGACGATGCGCAAAGCCGTTTGACAGGCAGTGAAAAACTACTGCTGTGGTGTTCGCCGCAGAACCCTTCGGGCCGTGTCTGGACGCCCGAAGAACTGCGCTCGGTCGCCGAGTTTGCAAAACGCAATGATCTGATTCTGGTTGCTGACGAAATCCACCACGATCTGGTTTACGCCGGCAGCACATTCGTGCCGATGGATATAGCTGCGCCCGAGGCCCGCGACCGCACCGTCACCCTCACCGCATCCTCCAAAACGTTCAACATTGCAGGCCAGCGCACAGGCAACATGATCATTCCCGATGATACCCTGCGCGCCGCGATGAAGCACCGCTTGAATACGCTGGACTATGGTGCCGGCAGCCTGGCAATCAACATGATCACAGCCGCATATTCTCCGGAAGGTGCGAAATGGGTGGATGCGCAGCTTGCCCATCTCGAAGGCAACCGGCAGATCTTTGATCAGGCCATAAATGCCATTCCCGGCCTGAAATCGCTGCCGCTGCAATCCACTTATCTGGCTTGGGTCGATTTTTCCGGCACCGGCATGACCCACGACGAAGTTGCAGCCCGCATCCGCGACGTCGCCAAGATCGCAGTGTCCCAAGGCCCCAGCTTTGGCACGGGTGGCGAAACCTTCCAACGCTTCAATCTGGCCACCCAACGTAGCCGTGTGGTCGAAGCCTGCGAGCGTATGCGCCACGCGTTTTCGGATCTGCAATAATTCGCAGAATATCCCACAAATAGAAAAGGCCCCTCGCTTGGGGCCTTTTTTGTGCAGGACAGCGATTTGACTACATCGCGTCGCTTGCCAACAGCGCCACCGGCGCATCTGGCGCACGGTAGAAATCCAGCGGTGCCTTATCCGCCGCGACGGTCGAGCGCTTGAACTCATAACACATCTCACCCGCCTCGGCCTCGGCGGCGATAATCAGGCACTGATACAGGTGATTTGTACCGTCATAAAGATCAACAAGCCCGCGCAGTTTGGGCGTGATTCCCTCTTCGACGGCAAATCCGTCCTTCCACATGCGTAACACCCGATAGACCTCATCATCGACCAAAACCCGTAGGCGGCTCGACTTTTTTAAAGCGGCCAATCGCGCCGCATCCAATCCATCCTGAACTTCTTTAGGTAGGTATGTCGACATCTGGCTAACCTCTGCTTTGCTGACTCTAAGGGTGCCTCTACAAAAGATAAAATCAAGTGAACTTTTTTTGAAATACCTCTTGTCAGATCCGAATCTAAAAGCTGGCGCAACAATGCAACAGCGCCTGTGCACCGGCGCAGAGGAGTTGCGCGTGGCTGCCAATAGGCGTGCCGAAAAATACGCCCTATCTTTGCTACAGAAACTTTTTAGGAGCAGCCAAATGGGCCTGTTGATTGACGGAAAATGGCACGACCAATGGTATGATACAGATTCCACTGGCGGAGCATTCAAACGTGCCGACGCAAAGTTCCGCAATTGGATCACCGCAGACGGCAGCGCCGGCATATCCGGCCAGGATGGGTTCAAAGCCGAAAGCGGCCGGTACCACCTATATGTCTCTCTGGCCTGCCCCTGGGCCCACCGAACCCTGATTTTTCGCGCACTCAAATCACTGCAGGATCACATCAGTGTTTCGGTGGTCCACCCTGATATGTTGGACGAAGGCTGGACGTTTGAAAAAGACGAACACGGCGCGACCGGTGACGATCTGTTCGGTCTGACCCACGCCCATCAGATCTACACCCAAGCCGTCCCAGATTTCACCGGCCGCGTCACCGTTCCAATCCTGTGGGACAAACAGCGCAAGACTATTGTGTCGAACGAAAGCTCTGAAATCATCCGTATGTTCAACTCGGCCTTTAATGACCTGACCGGCAATACCGATGACTATTGGCCACAGGAAATGCGCGAACCCATCGAGGCGGTGAATGCACGGATCTACAGCAGCCTGAATAACGGCGTTTACAAATGTGGGTTTGCCACCACACAAGAGGCCTATAACGCCGCAATAGAGCCGCTTTTTGACACGTTAGAGTGGCTAGAGGATCTTCTATCGCAACATCGGTATCTGCTGGGGGAAAAAGTGACCGAGGCAGACTGGCGGCTGTTCACCACCTTGGTACGGTTCGATTCCGTCTATCACCTGCATTTCAAATGTAACCGGAAACGTTTGATCGATTACCCCAACCTCTGGGCCTATACCCGCGAGCTATACCAATGGCCCGGCGTAGCAGAGACGGTGGGTATGCAGCACATTGTCCGCCACTACCACTACAGTCACGACAGTATCAATCCGTCCCGGATCATTCCCACCAATCCTGTTCTGGATTGGTACGCACCACACGGGAGAGGCTAGTATACGGCCTGCGAGCTATCGCATGGCCGCATAATGCTCGACCATCGCCGCCAGATCTTCTGGCGGCGTCTCACTTTGCACATAGGCACATGCGTTGGGACTATGGGCAAATATGGAGCCATCCGAAAAGAAACTGGTGTTGGTGACAAAAATCACCTTCGCATCCGGGCGGCGGTAGCTGGCAAAATCCGCAATGGCCAAAGCACTACCTTCTTCGATGACCAGATCCAGCACAATGATATCAAAACCACCAGCATAAAGGGCTAGAATAGCTGCCTCCTGGCTGTCTACCAAAGCAACCTCGGCCCCTTGTCTTTCCAGATGCTTCTTCCAGAGCAACCCCAAGTCTGGGCTGCTTTCAACAATCAAAACATTCATACACAAACCGGGCACTCTTACAAAAACGGTGCCACTCCCCAACGCCACTGAATTTCCCGAAACTCCTTAGCAAATTTCTCGCGTATCACCAAGCACTGTTGCTTACACAATAGTCTTACTTCATATGCATCTAGCCATTCTTGTGATGTCTGGACCTACATCCTTATTCAATAGGTGCTGAATGCCCCTCACTCTCAATGAAATATCCTCCTCACAACGCGATCACGGCGGGGGGTTAGATGCTGCTATGGCGCAGTTCGGCGGTAGCCGTTCCGACTGGCTGGATTTATCTACGGGGATCAATCCCGAAATTTTCCCCATAGCCGCTTTGCAACCCGAGGTTTGGGCCTGCCTGCCAGATCACAACGCCAACCAGAAACTGATCGAATCAGCGCGATCTTTCTGGAAGGTTCCCAAAACCGCAGCAATCCTTCCCGCCCCCGGAGCATCCGCCCTGATCGCAACAGTGCCAGCGCTGGCAGCGCCACAGACCGTTCAGATCACCCCTCCGACCTATAACGAACATGCGGCCGGGTTTCGCGCTCATGGATGGCAGGTTGCGGACCAAGGTCCGGCCCAGGCTCGGGTGTTGGTCCACCCCAACAATCCCGATGGTCGGCTCTGGACAGAGCAAGATACCACCGCGCCACTGACAGTCATCGACGAGAGCTTTTGCGATATTTGCCCGGAACAGAGCCTAATATCGCTAGCGGATCGCCCGGGCGTTGTGGTGCTGAAAAGCTTTGGCAAGTTTTGGGGATTGGCCGGTTTGCGACTAGGATTTGCAATTGGTCACCCTGATCTGATCTCTCGCCTGTCGACTTGGCAGGGCCCCTGGGCCGTCTCGGGACCCGCCTTGGAAATTGGCGCCCAGGCCTTACAGGATCAGAACTGGGCCACTGCAACCCGCGCCCGGCTGGCAAAGGATAGCGCTCGGCTGGATGCGCTGGTCTTGGCCCGTGGTGGCCATCTGGTCGGCGGCACATCCTTGTTCCGGCTCTACGAGGTGGATGATGCCACCGCCTGGCATACAAAGCTTGGTCGCGCTCATATCCTTAGCCGCATCTTCCCCTATTCGAAAACCTTCCTACGTCTTGGCCTGCCACCAGCAGATGGCTGGGACCGGATTGAGGCCGCGTTGTGAATACCGCAACCCTGCTTGTCGCAGCCCTGTTGCTGGATGCGGTGTTTGGTGAGCCAAAGTGGCTTTGGTCGCGTGTGCCTCACCCAGCAGTTTTGATGGGAAAACTGGTAAAAGCCCTTGATCAGAGCCTAAATATGGGCCGTCATCGTCGTGTGAAAGGCGCTGTGTTGGTTTTGATACTGCTCACACTGGCCCTCGCCCTGGGTTCTATGCTTTCGCAGTTTGGCCCCATTGTTGAGATCATTATTGCCGCCATTCTGATTGCTCAGCGATCCTTGGTGGAACACGTAGGGGCTGTTGCGACGGGCCTGCGTCAGTCCCTAGACGGTGGCCGCACCGCTGTAGCAATGATTGTCAGTCGTGATACCGCTGGTATGACGGGCCCTCAGGTGGCGCGCTCTGCCATCGAAAGTGGTGCTGAAAATTTCTCGGACGGTGTCATCGCCCCCGCATTTTGGTTTCTGATTGCCGGGCTGCCGGGGTTGCTGGTCTACAAGATGGTCAACACCGCCGACAGCATGATTGGCTATCGCAACGACCGCTACGAAGAGTTCGGCAAGGCTGCCGCGCGGCTGGATGATCTGCTCAACCTGATCCCCGCCCGCCTGACATGTCTGCTGATCGCCCTCAGCAGTGGCCAGTTGCGCAATTGGCAACCCATCGTGACCGACGCCGGTCGGCACCGCTCCCCCAATGCAGGTTGGCCCGAAGCAGCCATGTCCCGCGCTCTGGGTTTGGCGCTGGCTGGTCCGCGTTCTTACGATGGGCAGATGCAGGACTTCCCCTGGGTCAATGGCACAGCGCAAAAGGGTATTGGGTCACATGATATCGATGCCTGCACCGGCAAACTCTGGCAGGTTTGGGGGCTTGCACTGGCCATGACGGTTGCCCTTGCCCTTATGTTCTAGCTAACAAGGGCCATCAGTTTCATTGTGGATTGCCCTATCATGCGTTTATTACCCCTTGCCCTTGTTGCCAGCCTTTTACCCGCCACAGCCTTTGCACAATGTGGCGGCAGTTTTTCCGGGTTTGTCAAAGACCTGAAAAAAGAGGCCGTTGCAGCGGGCCACAGCAGTGCCACCACCAAGGCATTCTTTAACAGTGTGAAGCACGATCCCAAGGTACTGCGGGCCGACCGTGCTCAGGGCGTGTTTCAGAAACCCTTTATTGAATTCACCCGTCATTTGATCTCGCAGAACCGTGTTGATCGCGGGCGTTCTATGGCCAAGAAACACGACGCCACATTTGATCGTATCGAGGCCACCTATGGCATCAACCGCGGCGTGCTGCTGGCATTCTGGGCCTTTGAAACGGATTACGGGTCCTTTCAGGGCGACTTTAACACCCTGAACTCGCTGGTAACGCTAGCCCATGACTGTCGGCGTCCCGAGTTGTTCCGTCCGCAGATCTTTGCCGCGCTTGAACTATACGAAACGGGCAACTTCGATCCCAAACGCACCACTGGTGCCTGGGCAGGTGAGATTGGCATGGTGCAGATGTTGCCACGCGACATTCTCGAAAACGGTGTAGACGGAGACGGCGATGGCAAGGTCAGCCTGAAAACATCGCCTCAGGATGCGCTGATGTCAGGCGCAAAAATGCTGTCAAACCTAGGCTGGCAGCCGGGCCAGCCCTGGCTGCAGGAAGTGACGATTCCCAACGGGCTAGACCTATCGAAAACGGGACCATCACAGAAATATTCAGTCTCTAATTGGGCCGATATGGGCGTCAAACCCCGTTCAGGATCTCTTGCCAGTGGGTCGATGCAGGCCTCTTTGTTATTGCCCCAAGGGCACAAAGGACCAGCCTTTTTGGCCTACCCAAACTTCGACGTCTATTTCGAATGGAACCAGAGCTTCACCTACGTGCTGACAGCGGCCTATTTCGCCACCCGACTGGAAGGTGCCAATATCTATAACGCGGGCAACGCAGATCAGGGACTCAGTGGCAAACAAATGAAACAGCTTCAACAAAAGCTGCAGGCGCGCGGACATGATGTGGGGAAAGTTGACGGAATATTAGGCTCTAAAACACGCATTGCTGTGCAAGCAGAACAGCTCCGTCTTGGGCTGCCTGCTGACGCTTGGCCAACTCCAGCACTCCTAGGCAAGCTTTAGAACGTAAGTGCGGCGGGGGCCTACCCCCCGCTCACATTGATCACCAGTCGATGAACTCTTCAAAGTCACCCTGGGCTTTCGACCATTTGCTGGTCAATGCCGCAAAATCATCCGCAGTCACACCGGTGTTTCCCAAGTAGAGATCATGCTCAATCCGGGCCGATCCACCTTCGGAGATATAACCACGGGCAAAACGGTTATTGGCGTTCCACTCGTTGATCTTGGCTTTGCGTACGCTGCCTTCAGTTTGGTACCCCGAAAAGAACTGGATCGATTTGCAATCGGAATTGTTGGTGCATCCGTAAAAGTACAATGTGAAGTCGGTACCGTAGTAATCAACTTCCAGCATCGGATCGCCAGTGTTGTCCACTGTGCTTTCAACGTCTGCGCCTTCTTCAACAAAAAACTGCACCAGGCTGTCAGGATCTGACGCCACCAACATCTGTGCTGATGCCATTGACGGCAGCGATAAAACGGCTGCGGCCGCGATCTTGGCAATAAAATTCATTGGTATTCCCTTTTTTCTTTAGACATTCACATTAAAATAACTGGCGCCAGCATCACAAGAGCCGATACAGCTCAGGCCACCATAGCCTCGGCCTTTTTCAAATCAACCGAGACCAGCTGGCTGACGCCTTGTTCCTGCATCGTGACACCAAACAACCGGTCCATACGGGCCATTGTTACCGCGTGGTGGGTGATGATCAAAAACCGGGTGTCGGTCTGGCGACACATTTCATCCAGCAGATCACAGAACCGCGTGACGTTGGCGTCATCCAATGGCGCATCAACTTCGTCCAGCACGCAGATAGGCGCCGGGTTGGCCAGAAACACAGCAAAGATCAGCGCCAGTGCCGTGAGAGTCTGCTCGCCACCAGACAGCAGTGACAGGGTCGACAATTTCTTGCCTGGGGGCTGACACATGATCTCTAGTCCTGCGTCCAGCGGATCGTCACTTTCGACCATCACCAGACTGGCCTCCCCCCCACCAAACAGGTGCCTGAACAGCGATGAGAAGCTACCGTTGACTTGCTCAAACGCGGTCAGCAGCCGTTCGCGACCTTCGCGGTTTAGGCTGGCAATCCCGTTGCGTAGAGTCTTTACCGCCTCTTCCAGATCCGATTTTTCGCTGACCAGCGTGTTATGCTCCTCCTCAACGTCGCGGGCATCTTCTTCGGCACGCAGGTTGACCGCACCCAGTGCATCACGCTGGCGTTTGTGGCGGTTTACCTCAACTTCCAGAACTTCGGCTTCTGGCATCGTCTCGGGGTCGGCTTCCAGCTGGTTCAACAATTGATGGGGGGTCAGTTGTTGGTCTTCAGCAATGCGCTCACTCGCGTGGGCAACAGTTTCACGGGCGGCCTCACACAGGGCCTCTGCACGGGCACGGGCCTCGCGCGCTTCTGACGCCAGCCTCTCCGCCTCACGTTCCGTGTGCACCGCCTCGCGCAACACAGCCTCTGCAGCGATCAGAGCGTCGCTCGCGTCGCTTTTACGGACCTCTGCTTCTTCAATCGACTCGTTCAACTCTTCACGCGTTTCGGCAATTTCAAACGGGACCGCGTTGGCCTCTTCCAGCTCTTCCTGAGAGGCCTCTCGACGTTCGGCCAATTCTGTAATTCGCCGTTCTGCACTGTCCAACCGATGTTTCCAGCCGCTGACCTCTTTGGTCACCTGTTGCGCCCGTTTGGTGCGCGCTTCACCCTCTCGGCGCAGCTCATCATGGGTTGAGCGATGCGACAGCATGGTGACGCGCGCCGCTTCAACCGATTGTTTGATATCCTCAACACCACTCCGCGCGGTTTCCAGATCACCCAGCGCAGCCAAGGCTGTCTCGGCCTCCGACAATTGTGCCTGCGCGGTGGTGGCATCCTCATCGTGGCGCGTGACTGCGATCCCCAGGGTTTCCAACTTACCTTCAGCCAGATTTCGGTTGGCCTCTGCGCGGCTAAGCAGCCTTGCACTATCTGCGACCCGCTGGTCAGCCGCGCGGCGGGCCTGGCGGGCATCCTGGTCAGCCTGGGTCACCTGCTCCAGCTTGCGCATCAACACCTCATGTGCCGCTCGCGCGCCCTCGGCCCGGGCACCAACGCGTTCCATCTCTTGCTTCAGCGCCTCCAGCCGGTTCAATTGCTCCAACCGCAATGCCGCTGCGCTTGGGGCATCCTCAGCCCAGGCCCGGAATCCATCCCACCGCCACAGGTCGCCTTCCAGTGACACCAACCGTTGTCCGGGCTGCAACTGTCCCTGCAGCCGTGGCCCGGTATCACCGTCCACCAATCCAATCTGTGCTATCCGCCGACCCAGTGCGTCAGGTCCGGAAACATGTCGCGCCAAAGGCATTGCCCCTTCTGGCATCGGAACGTCACGCTCATAAGCCGGCAAATCCACCCAGCCCGATGGCCCGTCCGCCGCAACCCTCGGCACCCGCAGGTCGTCTGCCAAGGCCGCACCCAGTGCCTTTTCATACCCGGGTTCGACCTGCAACTCGTCCAGGACCTGACCACCCTCAGCAGTGTCGCGTTCAACCAGCTTGGCCAATGCCGTGACCTCAGCCCGTAGCGCACCCAACTCCCCTTCGGCCTCTGACCGCCCTGCCCTGGCATCGGACTCGCGGGCCTGCGTTTCGTTGCGCATCTCATCCGCAACAGCCAGTGCTTCTTCGGCGAGCTCTGCTGCCTCCCGAGTTTCTTCTTCGGCCTCAATGGCACTCTCAAACACCGTTTCCGCCTGTGTTAGAGCCACTTTTGCCTCGTTCACAGCATTACGTGCCTGATCGCCCTCCCCCATGGCCCGCGTCAGTGTACGGTTGTGATCTTCGACCAAGCGCTGTGCGGATTGATGCCGCGCAGCCAGTCGCGCGACATCTTCAGTCAACTGTGCAAGATGGTCTTCGTGTCCCTGCAAGATGCCAGCCGCATCACGGGACAGATCGGCGGCCTCGCTTAGCCGTTCATCGTGACCGTCACCCGCTTTTGACAACTCCCGAGCTTCCCACTCAAGCTGCTCAATGGTTTCACCAGCATCCCGGTTCAAACCGCTTTCTCGGTCGATATCACGGCCCAGCTGCAAAACTCTGTTGGTCAGGGTCTCAATCGCCTGTCGGGCCTGCGCTTCTTGCGCGCCCAATGCATCGCGTTGCACAACCAACCGCTGCAGGATCGCGGCCGCCACCGCCTCTTCCTCGCGCAGTGGTGGTAGCTGTTCCTCTGCCTTGCCGCGCTGTTCGGACGAAAGACGCGACATCGCCTCCCCCTTGGCGGCTTCACTGACGCGCAAACGCTCTACCTCTTCGGCGGCCAAACGTGCATCGTCAGCCTCACGCCAACGGCGGTACAGCAGCATGCCTTCGGCCCGCCGCAACTGCTCTCCGATTGTGCGATATCTCTGAGCTTGGCGCGCCTGACGCGCCAGTTGCGCCAGCTGCGCGGCCAGCTGCTCAATCACATCATCAACCCGCAGTAAATTCGCCTCAGTGCCTTTCAGCTTCAGCTCAGCCTCATGACGGCGCTGATACAAACCCGAGATCCCTGCCGCCTCCTCCAGGATCCGACGCCTTGCCTTGGGTTTGGCACTGATCAAAACTGCAATCTGCCCCTGACTGACCAGCGCAGGACTATGCGCCCCGGTCGAGGCATCCGCAAACAGCATCTGAACATCGCGGGCCCGAACATCCTTGGTATTAGCTTTATAGGCACTGCCAACATCGCGGGTGATACGACGGACAATCTCTAGATTGTCACTTTCGTTGAACCCCGAAGGAGCTAAGCGTTCCGTGTTATCAATCTGCAAACTGACTTCGGCAAAGTTTCGGGCGCCACGGGAATTTGCGCCAGCGAAGATAACGTCTTCCATACCGCCGCCACGCATTGATTTGGGACGGTTCTCCCCCATCACCCAACGCAGCGCTTCCAGCAAGTTCGATTTCCCACAGCCATTTGGACCGACAACGCCAGTTAGACCATCCGAGATAACCAGATCGGTCGGGTCTACAAAACTTTTAAAGCCGGTCAGCCTGAGCTTGGAAAAACGCAAATTTGCCCCTGTTCGATTCAGTTAGAACCAAACCTGAGCGGTTCCGGACGACCAAGTCAACTCCGCAGCCCAAAATCGGCCAATGCGTCCAGGCTTCTTCGCCGTATGTTGCGGATATCACTGCAAAGTCGTGGTTTTTGGGCAGTCATATCTTGGATATGCAATCACAGTTTGCGCCCGCACCCATTCGGACACCTCTACACATGCATAACTTTTGGAAACTGGCGCCTTGGCTCGGACCTCACAATCCAGCACTCCGGTCAGCACGACCTGGTCGCCCAACACACCGGTAACCACACATCCACTAACCTGCGCCATTGCAAACCCGGCTCGTGCCCGCAAAGGCCCCAGTCGCGGAGCATACTGCGGGTTTGTACGGATCGCCTCCGCCAGGTTTCCCCTGACCCGCACATCAAACACACTTCCGTCGACATGCGTTTGAACCGGTTCCACGCCGCGAAAGTGCCGGGTTTCCGTCGAGCACGCCTGCAGCAACAAAATCGCCATTATTGCAGTTGCACGCATGATCGCCCCTCCCTTCGCCTAAGGGTTGCGCAACGCGGTTAATAAAACCTTGCTGCGCAACAGGTCTCACATCTCGCGCAACAAACCGCCCAGCTTCTCAATCCCTGTTCTGATTTCGCTCTCGTCAGAACAAGAAAAACTAAGCCGGATCGTATTACCGCCCGATCCATCGGCAAAAAACGCCCGCCCCGGAACAAAGGCAACCCCAATACTTTCCAGAGACTGCGCCAGCAGCTCTGCCCCATCCATTTCAGTTGGCAGCGTCACCCAAATAAACATGCCACCTTCGGGACGTCTCCAGCTGACATTTGCTGGCATATACTGATCAAGCGCCGCCAACATGGCATCCCTTCGCTGTCGATAGGCATCACGAAGCGTTTCAACGTGACCGTCAAAGATCTCCTCGGCCACCTCATGCATCGCCATCTGGTTCAGCGTCGGTGAGTGTAGATCCGCAGCCTGCTTCAACAACACCAGTTTAGAAATCACCGGCTTTGCCGCCACAACCCAACCAACACGCAATCCCGGTGACAAGGTTTTAGAGAACGTCCCGCAGTAAATCGTCCGGCACGTTTCAATGTCGCCTTTGCGGGCAATCTCAAGCGACAACAACGGCGGCACCTGCTCGCCGTCATAGCGCAGCGATTGGTAGGCAGCATCCTCAATCAAAGCACAGCCCAGACTTTCAGTCAGATCCAGCAGCGATTCTCGTCCACGCTGATCCAATGTCTCACCTGTTGGGTTGGCGAAATCGGCCGACAGGTAGGCAAACTTCACCTGACCACCCGCATTTTCTGCTTCCTCGGCATAGCTCTCGGCTTTTCGATTCCCATTCGCGGTCAGCTGATCATATCGCGGCTCATAGGCATTGAACGCCGCCAGCGCCCCAAGGTAAGTTGGCCACCCTACCAGTGCGGTGTCACCAGGGGAAAGAAACACTTTACCCAGATAGTCTAGCGCTTGTTGCGAACCAGAGGTGATGAGGATGTTGTCCGCTGTACAGGGTACTCCAATTTTCGCCATTTCGCCCACAATCCACTGCCGCAGCGGCATATATCCTTCGCTGACCGAGTACTGCAGCGCCTGCGCTTGGGTGTCAGGACCAAGCCCATTGGCAAAGGCGATTGCGAACTCTGAAGCAGGAAAAAGCGCCGGATCAGGAATACCTCCGGCAAAGGAAATAAGCCCGGGCTGGTCCAGCAGTTTCAACAACTCACGAATTTCCGACGCCTGCATGCGCGACGCGCGGCTGGCAAAGATCTGAGACAAGGTCATGCTGGCTCCTATGGGCAAGATTTGAGTTGAAGCTAAGGATCTTGCAAATAGAGTCAACAATGCTGACCTAATGTTTCAATGATCGTGATCAAAACGAATTTTCCCGCCACTTGCGGCATCTCACCGGGCGTGGTCAAATGATCTAACCAATCTACCCGAGAGTCAAAATGCCGTTCCAAAAAGTCCAACCCGAAAAGCTCTCTGCATCCGTTGTGCGTCAGATTGAAAAGCTGATCCTGCGCGGCATCCTGACACCGGGTGAACGACTGCCCTCGGAACGCGAATTGGCCGAACGCCTGGGTGTCTCCCGTCCCTCCCTTCGCGACGCCATTGCGGATCTTCAGTACAAAGGGCTGCTCGCCGCCAAGGCCGGGTCCGGCATCTTTGTTGCCGACGTCCTTGGCTCGGCCTTCTCCCCAGCGCTGATTGAGCTGTTTGCCACCCATAACGAGGCGGTGTTCGACTACCTGTCCTTTCGTCGCGATATGGAAGGCCTGGCGGCTGAACGGGCCGCGCGCTTTGGCTCTGATGCGGATCTGGCGTTTATTCAGACCATATTCGACAAGATGGTGGCGGCGGGTGATCCATCCCTTTCAGACGAGGCGGCAAGTCTGGATGCACAGTTTCATTCGGCCATCATGGATGCCAGCCACAACGTGATCATGCTGCATATGATGCGGTCGATGTTCGACCTGCTGCACCAAGGTGTGTTTTACAACCGCCGCATCATGTTCAGCCAGCACATCACCTATGACGCCCTGCTGGGACAACACCGCGATATCAACACCGCTCTACAAGCCCGCGATCCCGCCGCTGCACGTGCCGCGGTTGAAACGCACCTGGATTATGTAAAGCAGGCATTGGCGGACCATCAAAAGTCCGAAGCCAATGCCGCAGTAGCGCGACAACGGCTTCAACATGAGGCCGAGAAGAGGTAAACCGAGGCAGGATTGCAGATTGCATTGCCGCACAATACTATCGGCGCATGAAACTCTATGTCATCACAGATATTCACAACAAACCTTCTCAGGAGCAATGCTTTTCCACTGGCATAGCGGGCTCCCCCCGCGTAATCAGGTTGGCGTTGAATGACCTGTGTGCTCGGACAGAACTGACGGGAGAAACTTTACACCAGCATCTATTTCGTCACGGTGGCATGGACGACGTTGTAAGTTCTCTGAAGCAGACCTTGAGTGGTGACGATGTCGGTTTGGGCTACAGCGCCGGTGGCACAGCCCTCTGGCGCGCTGCCGCAGCAGGATGCTCTATCAACGCCCTGTTCTGCGTATCCTCGACCCGCCTCCGAGACGAAGTCGCGATTGCGACACCGAACCATGTGTTTTTTGGTAGCCAAGACCAGGGAAGGCCATCTTCGCAGTGGTTAACAACCATCCCAGATCAGTTCACAGTCTTTGATGAGGTCGGGCACACCTATTACCTTCACCCGTCTTCCCACGCCGCACGGAAGACCCGCACCCAGATTTCAGAGGACATAAAGCCCTCTACCGCTGCTCCTCGTTCTGCAGACTAACGAGCACCTTCATTGCCTGCTCGCTCATCTCAGCGGGCACAAAGACATGATCATGGTGATAGGCCGCCACCATATTGCAGGGGATACCGACCTTCCCTAGCGCAGTGGACACAGCCGCCGTCAAACCAACGCCCTGCAATGACGAATAGACGTTCAGGGTGATACAGCGCATGTCATCTTCGATACTGATGTCGACACCTATAGCCACATCAACGGGAAGGATCAGAGATACCCCTTCCTTCTCTCTGAAGACAGAGATCGCCTGCTGGATCAGATTGCCCGGTTCCTTTCCATCTGGGAAAGTCGCAAACACGAAGCCCCCAGGTTGCAGTTCTGGGGTCATGTTAGAAATCATGTCTGACTTGGTTTCTGCAATGTTGCTCATAAAAGCTACCCTTTAATTAACCAACCAAACCATAAGACCACTGTAGGGGGGATGCTCTCACGCACCACCCTAAAGCAAAAGACCCAAGCCTAATGGTCCGGGCAGGTAAACGCACAGCTTAGTGCAACTCGGCGTCCACGTCTTTGACCGCTATAAGCCTGAGCCGATGTGATTTGGTCTTCGGTTGCGGCATGAAGCGGAGAAGCAGTGACCGTTGGTTGGGCCAAGCTCAGTGAACTGCGATAACCTTGCACTTGTAGAACTTGAACAGCCGGGCGTAGCCGCCGTCACACAATGCCTGCTTCAACGAGTCGCTAAAGAACATCGCGCCATGTAGTTTAGGATCATACCAGATATCCAAACCACCCAAGTCCCGCGGTGCAATGGCTATATCATTATCTTTCAGTTCCCAGGGCATTTCCCAGACGTCAGGTGGCGGTGGATTAGGTTGCTGCCGGGTTACGGGATATCCTCTAAGCCCTTCACTTTCTTCCGGGATAAGAAATTGCAGCTTTTCCCGGCCACCATAAATCGAAAATTGGTGGTCAACCGGTGTTGCTCTATCATAGAGAAACAGCTGTGCCGGACATATCCACGAAGCGCCCAGATCGAATTTCCGGAAAATTCCTTCCAGCTGAGGTGAGATTTTGGTCCCACCACCACCTTCAAACAGTTCGGGGAATTTTTTGGTAAAAGCCTGATCCTTGTACATCGCATAGATCCGGATCGGGAGCTCTTCATCTGCTGGCTTCTTGCCTTGAGCGATGGTCTTCCAGGCAGGCTCCTCACGGTCAATATTTGTACCAATCACAAGGCTCGAATTATTCAAAACATTCGAAACCCAAATATCACCTTCAGCCATAATCAATCCTAAAAATTCTCATCTCTACCTGTCCTCAGAAATACCAAACCAAACATCCAGGCCAGAGTAGGGTGTGTGTTCGCACGCACCACCCCAAAAGCAAAAGACCCAGGCCAAGGCCCGGGTCTCTTTAATCTCAACAGATTGGAACGCAGCTTAGTGCAGCTTGGCGTCCACGTCTGTGATAGCTGCGTCGATCAGCTTGTTGGCTTCGGTTGCAGTCATCTGCTTGGCGATGACCTGATCCGCAGCCGCAATGGCAATGGTGATTGCCTGATCGCGAACGTCCTTGACCGCAGCATCTTTGGCCGAGGTAATCTGGTCTTCGGCAGCGGCCAGACGGCGCGCAATCGAGGTTTCCAGATCGGCCTTGGCCTGATCCGCAGCAGCAGAGGCGTCGTCACGGGCGGCCGCAACGATGCGGTCGGCCTGTTCTTGAACCTCTTTGTGCTTACGCTCATAAGACGCCAGAACGGTCTGGGCCTCTTCACGCAGGGCACGGGCTTCGTCCAGTTCCGACTGAATGCCTTTGGCCCGGTTGTCCAACTGACCACCCAGCATGCTTGGCACTTTGACCAGCAGCAGGATGCCTACGAACAGCAGGAATGCCAGCCACACAACAAAGTTGGTGTTGGCCATCGAAAAGAACGGACCCGATGCAGCCAGCGCAGGGTTTGCAGCGCCAAATGTCAGGGCAAGAGCAATAATAGTACGCATCGTCTTATCCTTTCATCCGGTCAGAAACAGCCGCAGCAATTGCCTTGGCGTCAGCTTTGCCGCCCAGAGCAGCTACAACTTCGGCAGCAGTGTCGTTGGCAACAGCGGTGATGCTGTCCAGCGCGCCTGCTTTGATCTCAGCAATGGCTTTCTCAGACTCAGCTGCCTTGGCAGCAATGTCTACGTCAGCTTGGGCAATCGCTTCGTCCAGACCGGCCTGAATTTCGGCACGGGTTTCAGCAGCGATACGCTGAGCTTCGGCACGAGCATCCGCCAGCGCCTTGTTATAGATGTTTTCAGCCTCAACCGCTTTGGCTTTGAGATCCTCAGCCGCTGCGATGTCATTGGTGATAGTCCCCTGACGCTCCGCCAGAACTGCCGCAATACGGGGCAGCGCAACGCGCGACAGGATAAGATAGATCACGACGAGCGCGACCGCGAGCCAGAAAATCTGGTTCCCGAAAGTAGCGAAGTCCAGTTGCGGCATCGAAGATCCGCCACCGTGGGCGGCCTCGGCTGCACCGTGACTAGCCTCTTGCGTAGTTGATGCCATGTCGTCCTCCAAAGGAACTTGCCGTTACATCGGGCAGTATGATGATCACACTGCCCGACCGTAAGGATTTAGGTTCCGAAGAGTCTTAGACAGCGAACATCAGCAGCAGAGCGACCAGGAACGAGAAGATGCCCAGAGCTTCTGCAAAGGCGATGCCGATGAACAGAGTAGCAGTTTGGCCAGCAGCAGCTGACGGGTTGCGCAGTGCGCCTGCCAGGAAGTTACCAGCTACGTGGCCAACACCGATAGCGGCTGCGCCGGAACCGATTGCTGCCAGGCCTGCGCCGATGAACTGACCCATTTCTGCGATATTACCTTCCATGTGTATTTCTCCTTACGATGGAATGTTTTGATTAGGATTGGATGGGTCTGACGACCCAACCGGTAAACTTTCAGATCCTGCCTTAGTGGCTCGGGTGCAATGCATCCTTCAGGTACACACAAGTCAGGATGGTGAAGACATAGGCCTGGATAAAGGCCACCAGGACCTCCAGGGCGTAAACTGCGGTGATCGCAAAGATCGGCAGGAAGCTAAACAGACCCAGTGCGCCAGCAAAGCCTGCGAACACTTTCAGAACCGCGTGGCCCGCCATGATGTTGCCGCCCAAACGAATGGAGTGGCTCACGGGGCGCACAAAGTACGAGATCAGCTCGATGATAGCGAGGATCGGACGCAGGGCCAGTGGGGCGCTGGATACCCAGAACAGACCCAGGAAGCCTGCGCCGTTTTTGACAAAGCCAACGATGGTTACGGTCAGGAACACCAGCATCGCCAGAACAGCGGTGACAGCGATGTGCGACGTGGTTGCAAAGCTCTGCGGCAGTAGACCCAGCGCGTTGGACATAACGATGAACATGAACAGGGTCATGATATATGGGAAGAATTTGATGGCATCTTTACCAGCAACGTCTTCAACCATTTTATAGACAAAGCCGTAAGCCAGTTCAGCAATCGATTGGCCGCGCGAAGGAACGATTGCGCGACGCGACGAACCCATCACCATCAGCGCGAAGACAGCGGCTACAGCCAGCAACAACCACAGGGTGGCGTTTGTTGGGGTGTACCAGGAAATCTCACCGTGGCCGAACAGCGGCTGAACAACGAACTGCTCCATCGGGTGAATTTGCAGGCCAGCGTGCTCAGGCGCGAAAATCAGGCCGGAAACAACGGCCAAAGCCAAGGCCACGTAAAAGAAAATCTTACCCATCAGTCCGCTTCTCCTGTCGCCGGGGGCGCACCCCGGTCTTTCGCATTTTTTTCGGCCTCGTCGGCCATTGCCTTTTCCTGGATCTCTTGCGCGCTGCGAAGCATTGTCTTCACCCCGGCCGCAAGACCCAGCATTATAAACAGCACCATGAAGATCGGGAGTGTCCCGAACAGACTATCCAGCCCATATCCGATGCCAAAACCGATCCCAAGACCGGCTACCAATTCAATCACCATCCGCCAGGCCATATTGGCCATCGAGTAGTGTTCATCCGCGCGCGGCTTGGGCTCTTGGGCCTTACGTGCCGCTGCCAGCTTGTCCTCCAGCTGCGCCATACGCTGCTTTTGGTCGTCATCTGTCACGGCGCCATCCTCACGCGAAATATGTCTGTGGTGCTAAGGGCATGGGGGCGCAGAGTCAATTCTTCAATTGTTGGCGCTTAGATTCCTCCAAGCTATTGTTTTATTGATATATTTTTCCAAAAATGTAACACGGTACAAAGACCAGGACCGGGTTTGAATCCAGTCCTGGTCTTCGAAACCTATATTCAACCAATGGGTTGATCTTGCGTTTTGGCCGATCTCGGTCGCATTGCGCGCACAATGCGCCCATCGATCAGCAGCAGGCCCAATAGGATCGCCCCCATGCCAATCAGGTGCGCGGGCAGCAGAGTTTCACCCAAAATCCAGGACCCAAGGATCAGCGCAGAAATCGGAGCAATAAATGTGACCATGGTGATATTGGTCGGTCCTACTTTGGGAAGCACCCAGTAGAACACAATGAAAGCCGCCGAGGTCAGAATGAACCCAATCACTGCCAAAGCAGCCCAGGTTTCCATCCGCGTGATCACTGGCACCCCTTCGCTCCACAGTGCCAGCGGGACAATCGCAATCGTCGCACCTGTCAGGGCCAACGCAACCAGCACAACCGCCTCCATATCGCGAAAGGCCCGCGCCAGATTGACCGAAAACGAGTAGCAGAGAGGGGCACAGAGAGTCAGCAGAACCGCCCAGAGCGCCGAGCTCTGGCCCGATTGCAGCACGGGAAGCGACAGAACCACAATGCCGCCAATGCCACAAAGAACGCCGAATGACTTGAGCACGGTGGCGCGTTCCCCCCCCGGCCAGAAATGCGAGACGATAACGGCAAAGGCAGGGGTGATGGCGTTGATAATGCCGGCCACGCCGCTGGCGATATGCTGCTGGCCCAGCGCGTAGAAGGCAAAGGGTGCGGCATAGCTCAACACACCAAATCCCAGCAACGCCACTGCGCGGCGCAGGGTTATCTTTATCGGTTTGCGTGTCGCCAGCACATAGATCCAGCAGCCCAGCGCGCCCAAACCAACCCGACCCATCGCCACCGATAGTGGCCCCAACTCACGCAGAAGGATGGCGTTGAACATGAACGACATGCCCCAGCCAATGCCAAGAACAAAAATCACTGCCCAGTATTTGAGTGCCATTGCGCGCGTCCTTTGATGTGTCCCGACTTATGACCGCAGGTTGTCGGGATTGTCGATCCAGAAGTTGCGGTTTAGGTAGGACGATATGAGTGATCCGTTAGATACTGTCTTTGCTGCCTTGGCCGACCCCACCCGCAGGGCGATTCTGACTATGTTGCTAGAAGACGACATGGCCGTCACGGATGTGGCCGAGCCGTTTTCAATTTCTCTGGCGGCCATTTCCAAACACCTGATGATCCTCACCCGTGCCGGGCTGATCGCGCAGGAAAAACGCGGCCGGGTGAAATGGTGCAAATTGCAACCAGACGCCATGCGTGGGGCCAGCATCTGGATGCAAGGGTTTGGCCAGTTCGAACCGGTTCACCTAGAGGCGTTTGAGCGGTTCCTGGCGGCTGAGCTACCTGACAACCCCGACAAGTAACCTCAGGCCATTGCGGGCTTTGGCTTAGACTCGTCTTTTAACAACATCAGCAGTGCAATCACCGTCATCAAGATCCCCACCAGGATCAGACCCGTTGGCGCAGAGCGACCCAAGGCAAGCTCCCAGACAATCACCCAGCTCGGTGTCAGGTAGGTATAGGCCATCACCTTGGCCGAAGGCAGGTTTAGCGCTGCAAACTGAAGCAGGACAAACGTGGCAGAACTGGCGCAGATCGCCAGATAGCCAAGCCCGATCCAGACCATCGTCGGCAACTGCAGCCAATTGGTGGCCCGGATGTCGCTCCAACCAAACACCAACAAGATTGCTGAGCCCGCCACCAGCATACCAAAAGTGAAAACCACAGCAGGTTCGCCGCGATTAAACTTGCGCACCAATGGGGTATAAACGGCATGCGCCACGCAGCCCCAAAAATAGATCATCTCCCCCTGGCCAATCTGAAAGGCGCGGAAGGTCGCCCAATCCGCCCGAAAGATCACCCACAGGGCCCCTGCGCCACCAATTGCCAGGGCCAGCGCCATACGAGGCGTGGTTATCTGACGTAGCAGAAACCATCCAGCAATCGCACTGATCACCGGGGTCAGGGTAAATACAGCCGCAGCACTGACCGGCGCCGCTGTTTTTAATCCGTAGAACATCAGCACAAAATAGATCGCAAACATCCCGCCCAGCAGGACAAACCGCCAGGGCGCACGGAATTGCTCGACCCGCAACCCATGCGTCGCCATAGCCACCGCGCCGATCACCATCGCCGCAACGATAAAACGCGCGGCATTTAGTGCCGCTGGGGCAATGTCATTGGCGATCATTGAGCCCAGAGAAAAGGACCCGGCCACCAGTGCTGAAAACATCAGCATCGCCAAATGGCCGCGCATTGCATTGCTCATTTACACCAATCCTTGGCGTTATCTTTCAAAAACGTCAGAAAGCTCTGCACTTTGGTCGTGCGGTGCAAGTCAACATGGGTGACCAACCACAATCGCCCTTCCCATTCGGACAAGTGATCCATCATCTGTACGATTTCTGGATGGCGCGCAGCCTCCCAGACGGACATAAAGCCAATTCCAACTCCCGCCAGGACTGCTTCTTGCATGGTTACGGTATTGGTACACCGAAACGCGATCGCCTCGTTGGGTGCATGCTCTTTTAGCCAGCGGGAAAACGGCGCCCGGGGCGTTTCGTCATCAGTTCCGATGAACTTGTGATTGCCGAAGTCCTCCAACCCTTTCAGCGTTCCGTACTGTTCGACATAGGCCTTTGTCGCGTAAAGACCGACCTGTTGGGGCACAAAGGGCTGCACAACATTGTCAGGCTGATCCGGTGCGGATCCCGCCCTGATCGCCACATGCGCCTCACCATATTCCAGACGAAACAGACGGTCCCCGGTTAAATAGCGAATGATCAGACCCGGGTGCATATCCTGAAACTTCTTAAGCACCGGCACCAGGACATGGGCAAAAGACGCCAGTGAGGTCACCACCAGCTCTCCTGAAACATCATCGCCCTGCCCCTTGAGCCGCCCAACCAGCTGATTGAACTGATCATCCGTCGCCTGCGCCACCCGCAACAGGTCCGCTCCGGATTCGGTCGCGGTGTACCCCCGGGCATGGCGTTGGAACAGTTTCACGCCCAATCTGGCTTCAATGGCATCAATATGACGGATCACGGTGGCGTGGTGCACGCCCAGCACCTCAGCCGCACCGCTGACTGTGCCCATCCGCGCCACTTGATAGGCGGTCCGAACTTCGTCCCAATTGTCCATTTTGCTGCTCCTCAATCGCGCTTTCTCTGCGCATATTCGCACATCTAATGTGAGTTGTCAGGCGTTGCGTTCAAAATTGCAATGACCCATTTCTGTTGTCAGCAAACAAACACAGGACAGCCGACATGACACAGACCGTATTGCACATCGATTCCTCTGCCCGCTATCAAGGTTCCACCTCGCGTAGCTTAAGCGCACAAATCGTCGAGCGTCTAGGTGCCGATGAGGTGATCCGCCGTGATCTCGCCTCTCCGCTGCCCCAGCTGACCGAAAACTGGATCAACGCCAACTTCACACCTGCCGATGACCGCGATGCCGTGCAGCGTGATTTGCTGGCCCTCTCTGACCAACTGGTCGAAGAGCTAAAGGCGGCGGACACCATTGTAATCGGCACTCCGGTCTACAATTTCGCAGTCCCCGCCAGCCTTAAGGCCTGGATCGACCTGATTGCCCGTGTGGGCCTAACCTTTTCATACTCTGAAACCGGCCCCAAAGGATTGCTCGAAGGCAAACGCGCCATCATCGCGGTGGCTTCCGGCGGAACTCAGTTTGGCTCGGACATCGACTTTTTCAGCGGATACCTGCGCCACGTCATGGGCTTTGTCGGCATCACCGACGTTCAGTTTGTCCCCGCCGATGCGCTGATGGCCGATGCAGACGCCGCTATGGCGCGGGCCAACACCGCAATCGATGCACTGGCCGCCTAAACCAACATCTGCCGTCGACCTGACAATGGTCGGCGGCAAGCTACTCTTGCACGCAACCCCACCATCGGCCACGCTGCCAACAATTGCAGTAACAGGCGGGTATTTTGATGAAGAAGATTGGCATTCTTGGCGGCGTTGGCTGGGCCTCAACCGTGGATTACTACCGCGCAATCGCCAAAGGGTCCGGCACCTTTTTCGAAGCCCAGGGCGCCACATCCCCCTTACCCGTTCCCCCAATCACAATCGAATCCGTCACTCAGGCCCACACCCGCAGCCTGCGCGGCACACCGGGGGACGAGGCCAGCTGGGCTGCGTTCGACGCCGTATTCCGCGCGGCAATGTTAACGCTGGAAAACGCAGGTTGTGATTTTGCACTGATGGCCAGCAATACGCCACACACCCGCCTGCATGCGATCCGCCGCGGCGTAAACATCCCAATTATCAGCATCCTCGACGAGGCCGCCAAAGCCACCGCCGCCACTGGGGCGACCAGCGCCTTGGTCCTCGGCACAACTGTCACTATGCAGGCCACCAATTATGCCGAGTCACTGGCCTCCCACGGCATCGCCAGCAACGACAGGCTGACAGACACTGAAATCGCCGAAATGCAGGCGATGATCGACGAAGACTTCTATTCAGGTGGCTCTGACAAAGCACGCGACCGGTTACTAGCCTTCTGCAAACGCCACGCCACCCCCGACACTGCCATCCTGCTGGCCTGCACCGAACTGCCACTCGCCTTTCCTGATCACATTGATGACGTCAGCTTCCGGGCCGAAGGCTTTCTATTCGTCAATCCATCCGCTGCCCATGTCGCTGCTGCATTGGACCTGGCGTTGAGTGACGAAAAAGCAACCTGAACCAGACCTGTTGCATAGCCAGCGCGCGCTCACTTTACCCCGAATTGTCCTATGCCTGCCATAGTATCGCCCAATCGCGATTACTGCCGGGCCTGACACTCCGGCATTTGGAACAGGGTCCCGATAATCTAGGGGCACGCAGAGACAACGTTTAGCCTGTGGGACTGATCTCCCGCCCGCTTCCGCTGTGGCGACGTCGCCATTCTTAACTTTGCTGCTACGATTTACGGCAAGACAGTATCACAAACAGTCAGCAACCAACCGAGCCGCCGCTTGGTTGGTCAATCCTGCTGGACAGAAATATCTGCCAACTCAACTGAAAACCCTGGAAAGCTAGATACAAGGTCAGGCGCTGCCCGACATACCCCCCCCGGTGGGAAAATTTTAGCCTTAACCGAGTTGCCCAAGTCACGCCAATTGCCACTCACCCAATAGGGACAATTGAAAGACTCATTTTTGCCGCCACATGACTAGTCCTCATCCAGCGCGTTTAGGCGACTTTCCGGCAGCATCTCTCCGATACTTTGAGCCGATTGCGCTCAGGGGATATTGAAGGGCAAATCACTCATCGTTGCCGCGTCCTCTAATTATATTTTTCAAGAAGTGAACCAATGGATACAAAAAAAGTGGAACCACAATCAGTAGAAAAGTTACTCCCCCAAGCCTTTCTGAAACGCTATTGTCGGCATTTAGCGCTACGTGCAGCGCCCTTAAAATGAATGCAAAGGTAACTAGCGCAACAAATACAGAATAAAAAAGGGACTTCATCTTTTCTTTCCCCAACACTAATGAAAACCTACGACCTTTAGTGAACGGCAAACAACCAAAACGGCGCCTTTACGGTAAAAATTCCCCGACCACATCCGCTTTTTGGCGACGTCGCCCCATGTGACCAAATTGGGTAGACACAAGACCAAACCACAAAACAGCAGATAACCCAACAAGGCAAACACCCTGTCGGGCCAAAAGGCTGGCTTAGACCCAGCTGACCGCACAGCCAATGTGCTCAAAGAACGCCAGAAAATCCGCCCGCTTCATCCCAACCGTCCGAGTGTTCACCAGCGGGTGCATGTAAATCACATCAGCCTGTTGCGCGGCAGCGTCCATATAGAACTGTACCTCGTTCTGCACCCCGGTGATCATCGACAGCGGCGTCACTGCACCGGGAAACAGACCCAGATGCTGCATCAGCCGCTCGGGTGATCCAAACGACAGTTTCCCAACCCCCAGTTCTGCACCCAGTTCCTTTAGGTCGATCTTGCGGTCCTGCTCCAGCGTCACCAGATAATTGCGCTTTTTGCGATCCCGTAGGTACAGGTTTTTCACCCGCAACGCGTTCTCACCCGGCACCACCATCGCCGCCTCAACTTCTTTGGCTTCGCCCACGGAATGTAGCGGAGGGTGTTCATGCAGGACGTATCCCAGCCCCCATTCATTCAACTGCGCCAGCAGGGCGTCTGAGGAAACTGGCATGCTATCCAAATCTTGAGGTGTGTCGTCCATATCAGGTCAGTCCGTCGAAAAACTACAGTCAGTGCAGATCACGCGGAACCTTGGTGGAATGCAAGAGGTAGAAAAGCCAAGTGCCCGACCAATTACAGCCGGGCACCAATAGTTTTGGATAGCTTGGCCGCCTTATGCCTCGGCAAAGTCCGCACGCTTGGCCTCTTGGTAGTGGTCAAAATCGGTACTGAACCAACCCGTGCCGCGGGTGACACTGGCCAATGAACTGCACAGCTCATCCTGAACCGCCATCGGCAGCAGGGTTTCAAACACATCCCAGCCAGCCGCATCCGGGTTGTTTTCAAACCCCAGGATCTGCCCCTTCATACCGCTGACCACCGGCACCAAGCCGCCAGTAAACACCGAAGGCACATGGATATGCACCCGCATGATGGGTTGCAACAGTACCGCGCCCGCTTCTTTCAACGCTTCACGCACCGCGTTTTTCCCAGCCATGCGAAAGGCAAAGTCCGAACTGTCCACCGAATGGTGTTTGCCGTCTTTCAGGATCACACAAAGATCATCAACCGGGTGCCCATTCAGCCCCTCTGCCAATGCCTCGCGGGCGCCCGCCTCAACCGATGGGATGTAGTTCTTGGGCACAGCACCGCCTTTGATATGTTCCTCAAAGTGAAAGCCACTGCCGCGCGGTTCCGGGCGTATTTCAATCTTGATATCCGCAAATTGCCCGGCCCCACCAGATTGCTTGCGATGACGATGCTGGATTTCAACGGCGCGGGTAATGGTTTCACGCAGGGCGGGTGGCACCACGGCCTCTTCAACCTCGATACCAAATCCCTTTTTCAGCATCCCAAGCAGCCGTCGCATATGCAGTGGACCCTGCGCATTCAGCACCGCATGACCAGTCTGCGGATGTTGCTCAACCACCAATGCCGGATCAATTTCACCCAGCCGTTCCAGGGCCACAGACAGTCTCGCATCATCGCGATCCCGCACCGGCGTCACCACCCGGCGAAAGGTTGAAGGATGCGGTTGCGCCCAACCCGGCAGCGCAGCGCTGCCATCGCGCATATAGGCGTAGCCCATGTTCAGATGGTCAGACTTCACCGCCTGCCCCAGATCACCAGAGGCCAGCCCGCCACCGTTTGACCCTTTGGCCAGCCCGGTTAACGATCCCAACGTTGCACCGGCCACAGGCACGTCGCTGCCCATCGCGCCATCCATCGCCCGCACTGTAATTGTCTTGCCCAGATGTTTAACCAGATCCGCCAGACAACCAATGCCAACCACCTCGCCTCCCAGTTTTGATTTGCCGGACAGACGTTTCAGTGTTGCGCCCACATCCGGGGCCTCGTGCCGCAGTGATTTCATCAACCGCATGACACCGTTGCAATGACTGGCCGCGCCCAGCAGCACCGGCAATAAGTCATTGTGCTGCAGCACCTTGGTGGCAACATCATAAACTTCATCCGTCAGGATCTTATGATCTTCGATCAGTTCTTCCATCAGGTGATCATCAAAATCAGCCAGTGTCTCCAGCATCTCGCCACGGGCTTCTTGTTCGCGGCTGATCATGTCGCGGGGCAGTTTGATCAGTGCCGAGGGCCTGCCTTCGTTGTATTTCCAGGCCCGTTCCGAGATCAAATCAACTGCGCCGACGACCTCACCATGCTCGCGCATTGGCACCTGTCGCAGCACCAGATTATGACGGCAATAGGTCTGCAGGGATTCGACAATCCGCGCCACCCGGTGTGGCGCCACATCCATGCGATTGATAAAAAGAAAGGCGGGGATGCCCGCCTCTTCGATCAACCGGATATACGGTGCGCTGAGCACCGCCGCCTCGGCATCCGCCGGGACCACCAGCACCGCCGCATCGCTGGCCGCCAGGGCAGGCCCCGCCTGTGACAGGTTTTCCGGGCCACCGGCAACATCAATCGCAGCCCAGTCTTCTTTCATAAATTGGAACGGCTGCAACGCCGCCACCTGCGCCACGTCCTGACGCTTGCCAGCCGTGCCCTCCAGCGCGGCCGAAGCTGCCGCAAGTGTCGACTTTCCCGACTGCGACGGCCCCAAAATCGTAAATACCCTCATACTCAATTTCCTCCTCGGCGTCCAAATGGCTGCACGAAAGGGAAGCGCGGATGTCTCAGCCGCGTTGACTGTCTGAATATGAGCTCTGCCTCGCCCCGTCTGGTCGCTTGGTGACCCCCCGGTTCGGGAGTCGGGCCATGGCGGTATGGTTCCGAGTGTTTGCCAAGGGGCGGCTGGGGTCAAGGGCCGAATGTCGCACGAACTGAAAATGCGGTCTTGGAAAAACAGCGCGAGCTGTTTCTTCTCGATTGCGGATCCAATCCTTGCCCAAGCTCCATTGGACGCCATGCAGATCGGCAAATCAAGCGATCCCAAAGCTTCAGATACACCACAACCGAGAAAACATCATTCCACTACTTTAAGGTTATCAGCGAAATGCGGCACAAAGTTGAAAACCTTGTTGGGGTCAACATCAACTAAAGGTGCATATCAACGCACTACGACAGATGTGCCCATACCATCAGGTGTACACATTCTTCACAACGCTCATAGTTCCCCGATTATCCGCCCTGAATATGAAAAAATCCAACTAGGAAACCAAAATAAATGGGTAGAAATTTACTTCCAAATACCCCTTAGTTGACTAGTTCATCAATAAAAACAGGGATTAATACATGACTATTAAAATAAGTATCGTTGCCGCTGACATCGAAGGCTCAGCTGAAGTGAATATCAATGGCGACGAAGTTTACCCAATTAGGGACGCTGACAAACCCGCGTTTCATCTGGATAACCGCATTAAAGATGTAGTCAAGAGTTACGCTCTCTCGCATCTCAAAAACAGAAATGGCGCTTCTGACAGCGACAGTGATTGTTATCCAAACGATGCATATTTGAGCAGTAATGAAACGACCCTCTATGGAAAGTACAAGTGGAAACCAGTTAATGTTCGCTTGAGAGCAATGAAGCACAATGTACGGTTCGCAGAACCGGAGGTGTTGGCCGTTGGGCATGCCGAATTTGGTTTCGATGTGAAAGGATCTGTTTCAAACAGTCATATTGCGGTCGATGCGACTTTTGTTGAGCGCGTCACAAAGACGACAAACAGGTCTGTAACCATTGGGATAGGGCAAGAAATCAAGTACGGGATTAGCGTTCTTGGCACAGGTGGGGAAGGCACAACGTCCTTTAATATCAGTTCAACTGTTGGTGAGGGGTTCGCTGAACAAAAAGAAGTTAGAGCCAGCATATCCGCAGGACAGGATTTCAAACTGGAACCGGGGCAAAAAGCCGTAGGAACAGTTTACGCGCATCGAATGAAAATGCTTGTCGATCTAGATATCGAGGCCACGGTTGAAGGTGCTATTGCGTGCAATTTCAACCCTCGCGTGGGCGGCAGCCATTACTGGGGCATAGACGCGTCACAAGCAATTCAGGCCAATGGAATGGCACCAAGAATTGTCTACTCCGAAACCATTGAGGTTGAATTTTATACCAATTTCAAAGTTGACGTAAAAGGAGTGTAATTGCCTGACAACAGCAGAGTAGCTCGACCGATAGGTGTCAGAAACCTGTACGCCAAATTGAGCATAGCTACTTTTCAAATTCTTAAGACTTCTCGCCAATTGGCGATCACCAAAGCGAGCTAGTCCCGAAAATTGATGACCTGCCACCATAACTGGTGGCAGGTCTTTTTGCGTTTTATTTGGCGGGCAAGGTCATCAACAGAGGGAAAAGGCAAAGAATTCCCGGATTACATAAAGGCGTTATTGACCTTGGCGGTGGTTAGACATCTTTGCATGGCCCGCACAACAGTTCCAAAATCGCTTCCGGCTGCACGCTGCAATTGCTCCGACAACGGCCAGCTTCGTTGCTCCGCTCTTGCTCGCATACCCCAACTGAGGCAAAGTTATATGCAAACGAGGGATGCCATTCTATCGTTGGGCTTGTTCGCAAAAGGACCAGCACAGCACCCCTCTTCTGGAGGAATGTGTCATGACATCCAAGACCTCAGAATCCACACCACCGGACAAGCTGGCGCCGCGACCGTCGTTCATTCCCAAGGTCAACAAGATGACTGCGAGCGATATCACTGCCTCGCTTAAAGCCGGGTTTTCGGACTTTCTGGCGCGCCCTGTCATGAGCGGCTTTTTTGGTCTGTTCTATGCTGTTTTTGGCATCCTGTTTGTTTGGTGTCTGGTCTGGCTCGGCAAGATCTGGATGATCATTCCCGCCATCATCGGTTTCCCACTGGTCGCACCTTTCGCCGCCGCTGGACTTTATGAAATGTCCCGCCGGTTGCAAAAGGGAGAGAGCTTCGGGTGGTCAGACATCCTTGGCGTCATGGCCAATCAACGCAAACGCGAAATGGGATGGATGGCCTTTGTCACGCTGTTCATATTCTGGGTGTGGATTTACCAGATCCGGCTATTGCTGGCGATCATCCTCAAAAATGCATCCTTCGCGGATTTTGACGGGTTTTTGACCTCAGTATTCTTCACCCCGCAGGGCTGGACCTTCCTAGCAGTTGGAACCTGCACAGGTGCAATTCTGTCGGCTGCGCTGTTCTCGGTAACCGTCATCGCTATGCCTATGCTGCTCGACCGGGAAACCAATTTCGTTTCTGCAATGCTCACGTCCATTCGCGTTGTCACGAAAAACCCGACGGTCATGCTCTCCTGGGCGGCGATCATCTCGGTCACCATGCTGTTGTCACTGGTTCCGGCTTTTCTAGGCCTGATCTTCACCCTGCCGATCATTGGCCACACCACATGGCATCTGTATCAACGGGCTATACCTCCAGTCGACAAAAACCCAGTTGAACCGTCACCTTGAAATGTTGTGTTATTGTCGGCGCAGACCTTGTGCAAAAGGGCAATTTGCACCTAGCATGGGCAAACCATTTTTACCTTGAATTAGCCTGGTTAGATTTCCGAGGGGGATCGAACCAGTGAAAAGGCGCTATTCACTAAACGCCGTTTGTCATCAACGAGGAGAACGACATGGTGAACGGCTTGAAATTTGACGGGGTGTTATGACCGCTTGTTTTTGCGCGATCCCGCCCGAGTCATCAGCCAAGGCCGCAGCAATGGCGAAAATGTGTGCGAGCCTGGTCGTGCCGCCCATGATGCCCGCCGCAATGGTCAACCTGCAAGCAGCCGCAAGTGCAACCGCCGCGATTGATCCGTTTGCGGACATGGCGGCTTCGGCGCTTCCGCTGAGCAAGTTCACGATGCCAGAGGTCGGCTTTGGCCTGGGACCTTTGGTCAAAATTGCAGCCGTCCTTAAGCTACTGCCAAACAAAATGGCTCTGTTTGACCCCATCAAACTGCAGGCGGAACTCGACGCTATGGCCAAAAGCATCGCACCACAAGCCGCTTCTCTCAAGGCGATGGCCAGCGTCAACACCAGTGTAATGGTAAAGTTTTCTGCGATGGCATCTGTTGTTGCGGAACTCAAAGCCGCTGGTCTGGATCCGTTTGAAGTCGATTTCGCAGAGAGCGTAACAGAAAAAATCGGTAGCGCCCCCCGGCCGAGCTGGTCTCCGACCCTGCCATTGGGCCTTTTGCCAAAACTGCAATTCCTGGCCAGCCTGCCGCCACTGGCAGAGATTACCGAAGAGTTGGACATCGCTCCCGGAGCCGAGGCGGCGCAAAAGCTGTCGTCGATGCTAAAACCGCTGTTGCCCGTGGTGATGATGCCATCCCTGCCAATCCAACTCATGATCAAGGCCTCAATGACCATGTCGATGGTCGAAAACATCTCGGAAAACCTTCAGATGGGCAGCCCCGAAGCCCGCCAGAAATCAGCAGCGATGATGCGCATGATGGCCTCAACCAATCTGAGTGTGACACTGGCACCTCCGCCCCCACCTCCACTTGGTCTTCCGGCTCTGGAGGACGTAAAGATCGGAATGAAGATGGCCAAACAGGGATTTATCTCCGCTAAAACAAGCGGTGTCGCGATACCGGAGCTGTCTTTCATTCCCACTTTGCAGGCTGTTCTCAACATGCGAATGACTCTGGCGCAACTTACCAAGGCACCCCCCATAGGATTTTGCACCCAGTGCGGGCTTTGAGTGCCTCTTGAGGTTACCTGCCATTTTTCTACTGGGGTTAAGAGGTTCGCCAACACGGACAACACTTTGGAATTTAGGTGCGACTTTCAGCCTGCGGATTTTTCAAATTTACCAGCTGTGCGGACAAAACTGTCGTCACTCAGGGCAAGACCTCTTGAGTCATTCTAGCTTCTGATAGCGGCGTACCATCTTCAAAGTCGCCCAGATGGGTTAGAGCCAATGCTATCACTTTCTCAAGTGCGGCGACATCGAGTTCATTGCCGTAAGTGTTTATCTTCAGGTGGTTCGTGTCGTCATACCGCGTAACATCTGCGATATGTTGCTGGTCTCCATCCCAAAGCTCAAGGGACTTCGTGTTCTTGTGAATATCTCCGACGGTCTGCCAATCAAGCTTCATCATTGCACATTTCTATCAGACGCAAGTTCCGTTGCAATGGGCTCAAAGCTACTAATGATTGATCGCGGCATCTGTCCGGCACCTCACAACGAAAACGGCTATCCGAACCACACATTGTAAAAGCCGTCCGCAACGCATCCCAGTAACTGATCCTCATCACCAAGCCGAGCGACCGCCTGCCCGTGGGGTGGCGATCCAACACGCTTGAAGGCCACTTTATGCCTGCAACATCCGTACGAGATTGGTCTGACGCGGCAAGCCCACCAAATCGCCAGCCCGCCGGTACGGGCTGGCGATCGCGCGGCGGCCTACGGCCTTGTTCCGCGCAGAGCGAAGCTCTAGTCGAGCACGGCTCAATTCAACCCACTACTTCGCTGCAAAAATGACAGCAGTGTAGGGCAAACTGAATTCTCGGTGCGTCAGCAACTAAATGCATTCCCCTTAGGGTTGTTCACCATTAAACTGGCAAGAAGATGGCCCGTAAAAGACAGGCGCCAGCGGCACAGCCGTGTATTATGTACAGAGGTCAAATTCAGTGATTTGGAACATTTTCAAAAAAGGAACAGACACTTCAAGCGAAAAACTTGACCCGAAGGTTGAGAGATACCGCGACCTTGGAACCCGAATTCTCCAGTCAGAAACGAGACCAGAACACTTCACAAAATTGGAGTATCGTATTCGCGCGGAATTTTCGCTTTACCATCGCTGGTCGTCAAATAAAAAAGTTAAACACCTTCTAAATGCCGAAATAGCAGCTGCTCAGCAATTGACTGGCCTGCCGCTTATTTTCATGTTTCATGGGGACGGCCGCGTTCGTGAAGCCGCCTTGAAACACCTAGAAGGTCCGCTGGTTGCGCCAGCAAATGTGTATTCGCTTTTTTGGCGGATGAACGATTGGTCTCCCATTGTTCGCGATGCAGCAAAGCACGCTGCACGAAAGTGCCTACCAACAACTCCTGCAACTGTGATTTATCCCGCGTTGAAGGCAATGCTACCTCACGTTCCGAATTGGGGGCGCTGGTCCAATGAGGGACCTGCATTTGTTGATGCAACCCTTATGAGGCAGGACGTGGCAGAGCTGTTACTTCGAGATATCATCGAGACGTCACAACCCCGTCTTGGGCAACTCTTTCGAGAAATCTTCCGAAACCCTTGGATCGATCAGCATCTTGAACACGTAGCGCGCAAAGCCGCCTTACCGCATATTCGAGCCATAGCACTGGATGCGCTGCTCACGCGCAAAGTGCGTTGGCCGACATGGAAATGCAAAACGGTTTGGATTGATCGCTCGATGGGGGGATATCGAAAGGAACCTACATTCTTCGATCGTGACTTAAAGATTGATGTCGATGTTCCACTCTGCCTACGTCTTGGAGCGCAAGATAGGGCAAGCATTGTGCGCAAGCGCGCCGCTGATGGCATAATCGCTTTCCGAAATGACGAGGTCTTGCGGCTTCATATCGATGAAATTTCCAAAATACTCAAAAACGATAAGAACATCGGCGTTATATCTCGGATGGATTTTCTTCATCGAAAAAGGCAGGAGTAGATCCGCTGGCATTTGAATTAGGTAGTGTTTCGACTTTGTTGATAACAGTTCTTTTCTGATCCCCCCAGTTGCAGCTATGGTACCCCCACCCATGAAAATCATCCGCAACACACCTCAACAACTGATCATCGCCAACAAGCCCTGGCTGATTGGCATTGCCTTGATCCTGTTCATTCTGGCCTTTGTCGGCGCCGGACTGCTGGTTGCAACTGAGGAACCTCTGTTTGGCATTCCTTTTGGATTGTTTGGGGGCGGCATCGGGACGGTCTGTTTTGTCGCCTTTGTGCGTCGGGTGCAGGTGATCTTTGACTGCGCCAGCAATCTCATCACCATCCGCAAGCAGTCACTTTATGCCTATAGTGAAGAAACCCACCCCCTGTCACAGTTGGACAAAGCGGTTCTGGAAACCACGACATCCTCGATGAACAACGGCAACAATAGTATAATGTATCGCCCATCTTTAGACATCGGCGGCACCCTTCACCCTATGGTCATCAGCTACACCAACACCCGTGGCCCCGCCCGGCTGGTCAACGCCGTAAACAAGTGGCTCAAGGCCGCACCGCTTGACTCTAGAACCGATCAGGCGTAACGCAACTCCCAACATCCGGAAGAACTCTAATCTTCCGGTCCCTGCTTGTACCAGGGATCGCCCCCCACCAGCGTGTTACGCCCGTGGGGGCAATTGTGTATGGATCATTTGCTCCCTATCTATAGGGGCGCCACGACTGAAACCGGCAAAGGAGCCCAAGAGGCATGTTTGAAAATCTATCCGAACGCCTATCCGGTGTCTTTGACCGGCTCACCAAACAGGGCGCTCTGAACGAAGAAGACGTCAAAACCGCCCTGCGCGAAGTCCGTGTTGCCCTGCTAGAGGCCGATGTCTCGCTGCCCGTTGCGCGTGAGTTCATCAAGAAGGTACAGAGTGAAGCCACCGGACAGGCCGTCACCAAATCGGTGACCCCCGGCCAACAGGTCGTCAAGATCGTGCACGATGCGCTGATCTCCACCCTGCAAGGCGACGGCGATCCCGGCCAGCTGAAGATCGACAACCCACCTGCCCCCATCCTGATGGTTGGTTTGCAGGGGTCGGGTAAGACCACCACCACCGGTAAGCTGGCCAAGCGCCTGAAGGAACGGGACGGCAAACGGGTACTGATGGCCTCGCTTGATGTCTATCGCCCGGCGGCTATGGAACAGCTGGCGGTTCTGGGCAAACAGCTGGGTGTTGACACGCTACCGATTGTAGCCGGACAAAAACCCGTCGACATCGCCAAGCGCGCCAAGCAACAGGCCTCTTTGGGGGGCTATGACGTCTATATGCTGGATACCGCGGGTCGTCTGCACATCGACGAACTGCTGATGCAAGAGGTCGAGGACGTCCGCAATGTGGTCGAGCCTCGCGAGACTCTGCTGGTGGTCGATGGCCTGACTGGTCAGGTCGCGGTCGAGGTTGCACAGGAATTCGACGACAAAATCGGTGTGTCGGGCGTTGTGCTGACCCGGATGGACGGCGACGGACGCGGCGGTGCGGCCCTGTCGATGCGCGCCGTCACCGGCAAACCTATCCGCTTTGTCGGTATGGGCGAAAAGATGGACGCGCTCGAAACGTTTGAGCCTGACCGTATCGCCGGCCGTATCCTTGGCATGGGTGACATCGTCGCGCTGGTTGAAAAGGCCCAGGAAACCATCGAGGCCGAACAGGCCGAAAAGATGATGAAGCGCATGATGAAGGGTCAGTTCAACATGAACGACCTGCGCACTCAGCTGGAACAAATGCAGCAAATGGGCGGCATGGAAGGCATGATGTCGATGATGCCCGGCATGGGCAAAATGGCCAAGCAGGTCGAAGAGTCCGGGTTTGACGACAAAGTGCTGAAACGCCAGATCGCGCTGATCCAGTCGATGACCAAGAAAGAACGCGCCAACCCCAAGCTGCTGCAAGCCAACCGCAAAAAGCGGATTGCGCGCGGTGCTGGCATGGAAGTGTCCGACCTGAACAAGCTTCTGAAAATGCACCGCCAGATGGGCGACATGATGAAGAAGATGGGCAAGATGGGCAAAGGCGGCATGCTCAAACAAGCCATGAAGGGTATGATGGGCAAAGGCGGCGGCATGCCCGGCGCTGGCGACATGGGCGGCATGGATCAGGCCGCACTGGAGGCTGCTGCCAAACAGATGGGTGGCAAACTGCCCGGTCTGGGTGGCGGCATGGGGCTGCCTCCGGGTCTAAGCGGGTTTGGTAAAAAGAAATGATCACCTGTACGCTGACATACGAAATTGACCCCAATCAGGTCGACGCTTTTGAAGCGTACGGCCGGGTATGGATTGGGCTGGTCAATCGTTTCGGCGGCACTCATCACGGGTATTGGCTACCCCATGAGGGCGCCAACGATATCGCCTATGCCAAGTTCTCGTTCCCGTCTCTGACAGCCTACGAGGCCTATCGCATAGCTTCGATGGATGATGCCGACTGCCAAAAGGCGTTTGCCTTTGCCCAGCGCACCGGCTGTATTCGCCGCTACGATCGCAGCTTCACCCGTCCGGTACTGGATGCAGCACCTGTTGCCACGCTCGAGGATCTGGCCTGATGCAAATCCCCACAATATCAACCCCACGTCTGACGCTGCGCGCGCCCGAAGCCGGTGATTTCCCGGACTTCGCCGCCTTTTATGCGTCTGATCGGGCGAAGTTTGTGGGTGGTCCGGCAACCGAAGAGCAAAGCTGGCGCATGCTGGCAACCGAGCTGGGCCACTGGCCCCTGCGTGGTTATGGCCGTTGGGCTGTTGAAGAAACGGCAACCAGAAAATTGGCGGGCATCATCGGGTTGTGGAATCCCAATGGTTGGCCCGAGCCCGAATTGGGCTGGGACCTGATGAACGGATTTGAGGGCAAAGGCTACGCAACCGAGGCTGCCTTGGCCGCGCGCGAATATGCCTATGGCACTCTGGGTTGGACCACCACCATCAGCCTTGTTGCACCGGCCAACGATGGCTCCCGTGCTGTCGCCAAACGCATGGGCGCGACATTCGAGGGCATGTTCGAACACGAGCGTCATGGCACACTGGAAATCTGGCGTCATCCGTCGTCTGATGACCTGACCGATGGTGGAATGGAGGCCTACGCATGACCTCTGTGACGCTGAACATCCCTGTTGTGGAAACTGAACGTCTGATCCTGCGCGGCCATCGCATGGAAGATCTGGACGCGATGGTTGAGTTCTTTGCCGGGGATCGAAACAGCTATGTCGGCGGCAAGATGGAGCGCGGCGATTGTTGGCGCGCCCTGCTGCGCGGTATGGGCCACTGGGCCATGCGCGGCTATGGCCTCTGGCATATCGAAGAAAAGGCAACCAGCAAGATTGCGGGCTGGGCAGGCATCCTGCACCATATCGAGTGGCCCGAACCCGAACTGGCCTATACCCTGTTCGAAGGTTTCGAAGGTAAAGGCTTTGCCTTCGAGGCAGCAACTGCAGCCCGTGACTACGCCGCACATAACTTTGGCATTGATGCCCCCGTCAGCCTGATCGACCCCGAGAACACACAGTCGATGAAGCTGGCCGGCCGCATGGGCGCGGTGTTCGAAAAAGATATCGTTGTGATTGGCTATCCAACACAGGTCTGGCGTCACCCAAGCTCCCTGACCCAAGCGGGGACAGTGTAATGCCAACTCAGAACATCCCCACCATAGAAACCAACCGGTTGATCCTGCGCGGCCCCGAGGCCGAGGACTACCCGGATTTCAAGGCTACGTTCAGCTCCTATCGCGCCCGCTTTATGGGTGGTCCGCTGAACACCTATGAAGCCTGGATGCTCTACGCTGCGGAAATTGGCCACTGGCAGATCCACGGATTTGGCATGTGGATGATCCATGATAAGGTCACGGATGAGACCTACGGCATGGCTGGCGGCTGGATGCCTGCCGGTTGGCCGGAGCGTGAAATCGCCTGGATCATCTGGCCCGATGCCGCTGGCCGGGGTTATGCGCTTGAGGCAACTCATGCCGCGCGCAACTACTTTTATTCCCAACAAGGCTGGGATGGCGCGGTTAGCTATATCGACCCCAAAAACCTGGACTCGATTCGCCTGGCGGAACGTCTGGGTGCGACCAAGGACAAAGACGCCAATACCATTGACGGCAACGACGCGGTCTACCGCCACCCTTCAGCTGACGTGCTGAAGGACAGCCAAATCGCACATGGCATCGAGATGGAAATCAGCCACTACGCCGACCCGCTGTTCAAGCCAAAAGGATGGGCCCTTGACTGACAACGTGACACGCGCTGCGGAGATCCTGAAAGGTCACCGCGAAAGCATCGACCGTCTGGATGCGATCCTCGTCTACACTCTGGGCGAGCGGTTCAAGCACACTCAGGCAGTGGGCAAGCTGAAAGCAGAACATGACCTGCCGCCCTCAGACCCGTCCCGCGAGGCGACGCAGATTGCCCGTCTTGAAGATCTGGCCAACCGCGCCGATCTCGACCCCGAATTCGCTAAGAATTTCCTAAACTTCATCATCACCGAGGTGATCCATCACCACAAGAAGCACCAGGAATAACCAACGTAGGGTGTGTGCTTGCACGCACCGCACCACGACAACCAAGAATGCCGGTGGAAATACCACCGACAAAAGCCTTTAAAGGAGATACTCTCATGGCTATGAAAATTCGTCTCGCCCGTGGCGGTTCCAAAAAGCGTCCTTTCTATCGCATCGTTGCGGCTGACAGCCGTATGCCACGCGACGGTCGCTTCATCGAAAAGCTGGGCACATACAACCCGCTGCTGCCGAAAGACAGCGAAGAGCGTGTAAAAATGGACATCGAGCGCGTTCAGTACTGGATCTCCAAAGGCGCACAGCCAACTGACCGTATCGCACGTATGCTGGAAGCAGCTGGCGTTCGCGATAAGGCCGAGCGCAACAACCCTAAAAAGGGTACTCCTGGCAAGAAAGCCGTTGAGCGCGCTGAAGAAAAAGCTGCCAAGTCTGCTGAAGCAGCCGACGCGGAATAAGAACATGGCATTGCGGGGATCTGAGTTTTCCGAAGATTTCCGCAGCCAGCTTGATCTGCTGATGCGGCTCCGGCGCGATGTGCGCCGGTTCCGCAGCACACCGGTGGACGAGACAGTGCTCACGCGCTGTCTCGACGCCATCCGCCTGGCCCCATCTGTAGGGCTCAGCGAACCCTGGCGCATCTTGCGCATCAACAGCGAGACGGTCCGCGCCGCCGCCTTGAAGAATTTTGAGGCCGCCAATGCCGACGCCTTGGCAGGTTACTCAGGCGAAAACGCCAAAATCTATTCGCAGCTGAAACTAACCGGCATGCAGGACGCCCCCGTCCAACTGGCGATCTACTGCGACGACTCGACCACCAAAGGTCGCGGTTTAGGCGCAGGCACCATGCCGGAAATGCGCCGCTATTCTGTCGTCACCGCCATCACCCTGTTCTGGCTATCCCTACGCGCCGAAGGCCTGGGGCTGGGCTGGGTATCGATCCTGGATCCCGAACAGCTGAACCGTGACCTGAATGTACCTGATGACTGGCAACTCATCGGCTATTTCTGTCTGGGCCACCCAGAGGAAATTTCCGAGACCCCGGAGTTGGAGCAAAAGGGCTGGGAAGCCCGTCAAGACAATCTAAAGATTGAACATCGATGAGCCTGCTGTTTCGCCCCTTTCGAACCCTAATGATGTTAGCCTTTGCATTTGCTGCCGGGATCGGGTTTGACCGCGTCAAACATTCAGAACGCTGCCAAATTGCAGGCGGCAGTGTATTGGCAGGACTCTGCACAGGAGAAGACAATGACTGACCTGATCTGTATTGGCGCTGTGGCCGGCTCATTTGGGGTGCGCGGCGAGGTTCGCCTGAAAAGCTTTTGTGCTGTGCCCGAAGACATCGAGAGCTATTCTCCGCTTAAGTCGGAAGACGGCAGCCAGAGCTTCTCTGTCTCGCTGACTCGTGTCACCAACAACGGGTTTGTTGCCATTCTGGGCGGCATCGACACCAAAGAGCAGGCCGATGCCATCAAGGGGTTGCGGCTGTTTGCACCGCGCGACGCCCTGCCCCACCTGCCCGATGACGAATATTACTATACTGACCTGACCGGCCTGGAGGTCTTCGACACCGGCGGCACTCGGCTGGGGCAGGTAAAATCGGTGGAAAATCATGGCGCCGGCGACCTACTTGAAATTCACGGGCCTGGGTTGAAGGATACTGTCCTGTTGCCCTTTACACAGGCTGCGGTGCCAACGGTAGATCTGGAACAGGGACGCATCATCGCGGATCCGCCTGACGGGTTGTTCTAACGTGGTTCCCGCACCACAGGATGTCAGTACATGCGACTGATCCTCTATGCGGGGTTTCACAAAACCGGAACCAGTTCAGTCCAACGCGCGCTTTCACAAAACAAAGCCTTGCTGGACTCTTTTGTCCGGGTCCTGATGAAGCAGGATATGACCGCCCTGTGTAAAGCTGCCCGTGCCTGGTCAATCAGCCGCGATACACTGGACCAAGGTCTGTTGCAGTATGAATGCGCCGAGCTGATCTCTTCCCTCAATCCTGACGACCCCCGGCCCGTGCTGCTGGCATCCGAAGACCTTGGCGGTCATATGCCCGGTCGACTTGGTTTGAAAACCTACGACGCGGTGCCAGACCTGATGGGTACGATTAGGCAGACCGCAACGCTGGTTCGCACAGATATCGACATGTCCTTCTATTTTTCTACTCGATCAAAGGACGCTTGGTTGCGCAGCTGCTATGCCCAACACCTGCGCGCCTCGGACCTGACGGCGGACGAAGGAGACTACGTGAAAAACCACCAGACATCTGCTGATTTTGCGCCCATTTTGGACAAAGTGCGGGACGTGGTGGCCCCACATTCGGTTACCAGCGCTTCGCTGGAAGCGTCCCAACAAGGTGAAAATGGCCCACTGGGCCCCATCCTGGACCTATTGGGAGTACCGCAATCCCTGCGTCATAAATTAACCCCGGTGCCCGCCATCAACACGCGGTTGCCAAAGGCACTTCAGCAAAAATTGCTTGAAATAAACCGTTCGCCCTTGCCGTACAAAGTACGCCACCAACAAAAGCAGTCGCTGATTGCAGGCTGGCATGAATGATCAATTCAGGCTATGCCGCAGGCCACTTGGAATCCTCTGGATCACCTGAACCCCAACACGGTTGTGACTGTTCCCACAGTCCAGCCCTTCAAAAACCGGCAGCAAACTGATGAGCGACACCCCATCAAAATCCCACGGTCGCAAGGCCATCCGCCCATCGCTGAAACCGCGAGAGCTGATGACGCCGACGCCGGATCTGGTTGGGGTGTGGAAAGCCAAGATCCTGACACTGTTCCCCACCGCCTTTCCCGGCGTACTGGGCGAAAGCCTGACCGGCAAGGCGCTGCAAGAAGGGCTGTGGCAGTTGGAAACCGTGGATCTGCGCCAGTTTGGGCTGACCAAGCACCGCAATGTCGATGACACCCCGGCCGGGGGTGGCGCTGGTATGGTGTTGCGCCCTGACGTGTTGGGCAATGCCATCGAACACGCCATGGACGGCGTGCAGGGCAATCACCCACTGATCTATCTCACACCGCGCGGCAAACCGATGGATCAGGCGATGATGCAGAACCTGGCCCGCGTTGATGGTGTCACCCTGCTCTGTGGTCGCTTTGAAGGTGTCGATGAACGGGTGCTGGAGCATTACAACATTCAGGAAGTCTCGCTCGGTGATTTTGTGATGACCGGCGGAGAGCTGGCCGCGCAGGCCTTGATCGACGCCACCGTCCGGTTGATCCCCGGCGTTTTGGGCAATCAGGCCTCAACTGAAGAGGAGAGCTTTGCCTCGGGCCTGCTGGAGCATCCGCAATACACCCGCCCCGCCGAGTGGAAAGGCCGCAAGATCCCGGATGTTTTGATGTCCGGCCATCACGGCAATGTCGCCAAGTGGCGGCATCAACTGGCAGAAGAGATCACGCAGGAACGTCGCCCAGATTTGTGGGAGGCCTATCAAGCTCGCGAAAAACAGGCCAAGAAATAAAGGCACGGGACTTCAAACCCCACTGCGCCCCAATTCGACCGCGACCCTGTCGGCAAGATCGGAAAGATCGAATTTGGTCTCTGTGTCGATTGTCAGCAAAGGACCAATATCCAGAGGGTAGCCGTTGCTAAGCTGAACCAGACTCGCGGCTAGATCTTCCGGCTTCCTGTCCTGATCGCGATGTCCGGGGTGCCTGGTGGGGCTCAGAAAACGAGTGGTCGCCGTTTCTGGTGAACATTTGCAGTGCACTTCGATTAGGCTGGGAAAATGATCTCGCAGCCACTGCGTCGGGGTGCCGGTATCTTGCGGACCACAGGTTGGTCGCCAGTGTGACACCAAAACAACCCGGTCCAAAAGCGATGCGCGCTCCTGAAATTGCACATCGCTGATTTTGCTGAGCGCCCTGCGCGCGCGCCATGTCTCAGGGAGCTGTTTTTCATACAGCACCTCAAGAAAGTCATCCTTGTCCAGCAACGGATACCCCAGTTGCGCAGCCAAGTGCCGCGCAACCGTTGTTTTCCCACTGGCCGGCAAGCTGGTAACGACGATGGCCCGCTTCATTTCTACAGTCGCCAATATGGCCCCTTAGTTTTCACCAGTTGGATAAGCGCTGCCTTCATCCTGAGACCCCGCCGCAGCTGAGGCATGGCGGTGGACCCATTTCCAGTTTTCGCCAACCTTGACCAGAGACACGGTCCACCGGATCGGAACCGTTAGGTTCTCACCATCAAGCTCCAGATGGATAACCAAAGTCACCGCAACGGTTGCGGCGGTGCCATGAACAGCGATGTCCTTCCATTGCCATGCAAATTTCTTGGCGGTGGCATCCCGAAAGTTGCGTTCGAACACACTTGCCACTTGCTGCCGTCCTGAACACAGCTCATCCGCACCGGTGCCAATCAACGAGATCCCTTCACCCTCGACAAAAATTGCCATCAGGCGATCCAAATCTTTGGCGCAATAGGCATCGGCGTATTCATCAAGCGTTGCAAAAATCTTGTCTGTTTCGGTCATCCAGTTCTCACTTTTCTATCTCTGATCGCTTGGGTGCAGCATTGACTAAACAGGTTTCACGCCATTTGCTCAATTTGCAAGGTTTTACAGAAGCGAGGGCAGCGAATGACGTATGATCGTGAATTGATCTCCAATGGCAATCCAATGGAAAAAATCGTCGGCTTTAGCCGCGCAATACGGGTTGGGCCCTTTATCACAGTTGGCGGCACCGCGCCTGTTGGTGCTGATGGAAAAACGGTTGGCGTCGGGGATGTCGCGGCGCAAACACGGCAATGTCTGGAGGTCATTAAGACTGCTCTGGAACAGGCAGGGTCTGGCCCGCACGATGTGGTGCGCACCCGTATTATTTTAACCAATATCGACGACTGGAAAGCCGCCATTGATGTGCGCAAAGAGTATTTTGCCGATGTACGTCCTGTGGACACAATCATGGCGGTAGACCGCTTTGTGAACCCCGAGTGGCTAATCGAGATCGAAGCAGATGCCGTAATTGCAGGATTTGGCGAAGCTGACGAATGACCCTTGCCTCAGCGCCCTTGCAGGCCTAAAAGGCGCTGTCTGGAATCACTTTGGTGGCTCCGGGCCGTTTGGTTTTGGAAGCCCATATACTGCCCGATCTTCTTCGGTCACAGCAGCGGGTCGCGAACCAAGATACAGGAATGGACAGATCGAACTCTGGCGGGCGCAAGTTGCGGACCCGGTGAAGACCAAGAGCTCTCGGACTGCATAAATCTTCGTGGGACACCCACGATCTAAAAATAGGAGTTTGCGATGAACCTGATCGCAGAGCTGGAGGCGGAACAAATTGCCGCCCTGGGACATGACATTCCCGATTTCAAAGCCGGTGACACCATCCGTGTTGGCTTTAAAGTGACCGAAGGGTCGCGCACCCGTGTTCAGAACTATGAAGGTGTCTGTATCGCTCGGAACAACGGCCACGGCATCGCCGGTTCGTTCACCGTTCGTAAGATTTCCTTCGGTGAAGGCGTTGAGCGCGTATTCCCTTTGCACTCGACCAACATCGACGCAATCACAGTTGTACGCCGTGGCCGCGTTCGTCGCGCCAAGCTGTACTACCTGCGTACCCGTCGCGGTAAATCGGCCCGTATCGCTGAAGATACGACCTACAAAGCCAAAAAAGCGTAAGGAGTGGTATCATGAAAAAAGACATCCATCCCGAGTACCACACCATCAACGTCAAAATGACCGATGGCACCATCCTGGAAATGCGCTCGACCTGGGGCAAAGAAGGCGACCAAATGGCGCTGGACATCGACCCTTCGGTTCACCCTGCCTGGACTGGTGGCAACACCCGTCTGATGGACGCCGGTGGCCGTGTTTCCAAGTTCAAGAAAAAATACGAAGGCCTGGGCTTCTAAGCACCCCGCCTTTTGTAAGACATCGAAACGCCGCTTCCTTTGGAGCGGCGTTTTTTGTTGGGCGGTCATTTTCGCCAATCCGACACAAATTCGGCCCTAATAAGGGGATTTGACGTCTTTTCATCGATTCCCAGCATAACTATAGTCGCGCCAACACGCGCGCCGAGTGGCGCAGCCAAGAAGGGACTATAAATGGCGCATATCATTGTTGTCGGAAACGAAAAGGGCGGCGCAGGCAAATCCACCGTCTCGATGCATCTGGCAACCGCGCTGGCCCGGCTTGGCCACAAAGTGGCGGCTCTGGATCTGGATCTGCGTCAGCGCTCCATGGGGCGCTATTTGGAAAACCGCCTGGAGTTCATGAAAAAGTCGGGGCTGGAACTGCCAACCGTTGGTTGCCATGATCTGCCCGAAATTGATCCTGAAAGCCTGCAACCCGGTGAAAACATCTATGACCACCGCCTGTCAGCTGCTGTGGCCGCGCTAGAGCCAGATAACGATTATATTCTAATCGACTGTCCGGGATCACACACACGGTTGAGCCAGGTTGCACATTCGCTGGCGGACACATTGGTCACACCATTGAACGACAGCTTTGTTGATTTTGATCTGCTGGCCCATATCGACCAGAAGGGCGAGAAAATCCTTGGCCCATCGGTCTATTCGGAAATGGTGTGGAATGCCCGTCAGTTGCGGGCACAGGCCGGACTAAAACCGATTGACTGGGTGGTGATCCGCAACCGCGTTGGCACCCAACGCATGGTCAACAAGGAAAAGATGGAACGTGCGCTGCAGATGCTGTCCAAACGCATCGGCTTCCGCGTGGCCCCAGGGTTTTCCGAGCGGGTGATTTTCCGCGAGCTGTTCCCTCGCGGGCTGACGCTGCTGGACCTCAAGGATATTGGCGTGAAGCAGTTGAACATTTCAAACATCGCGGCCCGTCAAGAGCTGCGCGACATGATGAAAGCGGTCAACCTGCCCGGCGTCGAGGTCGAAATCTAAACCCAAGCAGGTATTTGGGTGCGCCTTATGTCGCGCACCCATAGATCGTATAAAGCTCGATGGGTTCAGCCACCCCACGCAGCATGTAGCGCCCCAGTGACACCATATCATGTGGCGACGGCTGGGCGGCACGTTGCACCACTTCGGACACAATGATGCTTTGCCCAACCTCGCGGTGCAGACCGGAAATCCGGGAGGTCAAGTTTACTGCCGGGCCGATCACTGTGAAATCCAGCCGGTTTTCAGCGCCGATGTTACCGTAAAGAATTTCACCGGCGTGTAGCGCCAGAGTGAACTCTGCCACGGGCAGCCCCTGGTCTGCACGCTCGATATTGCGTTCGGCAATTTTCACGCGCAATTCGCTGGCCGCATTCAGGGCCGCAGTTGCGTCTTCCTCGATACTGCCAAGATTAAACATGGTGAGGATACCATCCCCCATGAATTTGAGGATATTGCCCCCATGACACTGGATGGTCGCAACCGCCAAGGCAAAATAGTCGTTCAGCATGTCGATCAGTTCCGGGCCGGACAGCTGCTCGGCCAAACGGGTGAAGCCTTTGAGGTCAAAGTAGCAGATCACCGCGTCGATCTGTTGCGAAGATCCACGCTGGATCTCGCCGGACAACACCCGCCGCCCGGCATCCCGCCCCAGATAGACCTGTAGCAGATCGCTGGCCATCTGCCGGTGTGACGAAGATTTCAAAGCCAACCCCAGATGCGGCAACAGCCTTCGGAACAGGGCCAGATTCTCTTCCGAGAATCCCCCGTGCTGGTCCGATGTCCAGGACACCATCATACCCTCTGAGGGTTGATCAGGATTCATGGGTTCGTCATCCGGCTCGCCAAACAACTGCCGAGTTGCAAAATAATCCGTCGCACCGGTCGCGTGCAGCTCACCAAGCAAAGGGAAGTCAGCCATGTCTTCAGCTTCGAACGACGATCGGAACTCTTCGTTGTCCAGCTGTAGCATCCGGTAGAACGGACTTCTCAGCCAAGCTGCGATTGGGGCTTCTTGACGTTGAAAGTGCTGATGGCTCAGACCTTCGGCACTCGTCCAGCTAAAGCCGATGCCTCCAAATTTTGGGTGATAGGCGCGCTGCGCCAGATGGAACCGCAGCAAAGGGACACCCGCTTGAACCAAACGCTCGCAGTATCCCTTTAGAATTCCCTCGCGACTGATGCCCATGAGCCCCTGCTCGGTTATCCAGGCGATCAGGGGGGTCGCAATCTTATCAATCTCAGTCATTCAGGCCTCAATTCGGTTTGCCCCGATGTGGGCATGCCTACACGCAATTACTACTCCCCGATACCGGACAATTTTCGGAGCAGCTGTCGCAACACTACGGCCTCTTCCTTACTGATACGTGAGGCTAGTTTTGCGTCATAGGTTTTAGCCACAGAACGCAGGTCACGATAGGCGGTTTCACCAGCAGATGTCAGGCTGAGATGTTCAGCACGCCGGTCATTTTCGTCGCGATCACGCGTGATAAACCGGCGCTCCGCCAGTTTTGCAACCGCTCGACTGATTTTTGTCTTATGGATTTTTGCGCGTTCGCTGATCTCTTTCGCGGTCAAGCTGCCATAGATTCCAAGGTGGAACAAAACCCGCCATTCGGTGCGCAGCATTCCATATCGGTTCTTGTACTGGGTCTGAAACTCAAGCGAACTTTCCTCTGCTGCACGGTTCAAAAGGAAGGGCAGGAAGTCCTGCAGGACAAAATCATCTTTTTCACTCATCTTTGTGTCCTATCTCTTGTTAGTTACAAAATCAACTATTATCGAGACAACAATTATTAGGAGGAACACGCGATGACCCAACCTGTTGATCCCCATGAGATGATCCAGGCTCCCTCGCTGGATGGGCCAAATGCGGGCTATATGCCTGGGTTTGGCAATGATTATGAAACCGAGGCTTTGCCAGGTGCCTTGCCCCAGGGTATGAACTCCCCACAGAAGTGTGAATACGGGTTGTACGGTGAGCAGCTGTCAGGCACTGCCTTCACGGCGCCCAGCCATCAGAACGAGCGCACCTGGTGTTACCGCATCCGCCCAAGCGTGAAGCACAGCCATCGCTATGAGAAAATTGATCTGCCCCAGTGGAAATCTGCCCCCAATGTGGACCCGGATGTGGTTTCCTTGGGTCAGTACCGCTGGGATCCACTGCCGCACAGCGACACGGGCCTGACCTGGCTGACCGGCATGCATACCATGACCACCGCCGGTGATGTGAACACACAGGTCGGCATGGCGACACATATCTATCTGGTCACCGAGAGCATGGTCGACAGCTACTTCTTTTCAGCCGACAGCGAAATGCTGGTGGTGCCGCAAGAAGGTCGCCTGCGATTCAGTACCGAATTGGGCATTATCGACGTTGAACCGCAGGAGATCGCCATCATTCCGCGCGGGCTTTTGTACCGGGTCGAAGTGTTGGAAGGCCCTGCCCGAGGGTTTGTCTGTGAAAACTACGGTCAGAAGTTTGAGCTGCCCGGCCGTGGCCCCATTGGCGCCAACTGCATGGCCAACCCGCGCGACTTCAAAGCGCCCGTTGCGGCGTTTGAAGACCGCGAAGTCGAATCCACCGTCACCATCAAGTGGTGCGGTCAGTTCCATGAAACCAAGATCGGCCAGTCGCCGCTGGATGTGGTGGCCTGGCACGGCAACTATGCGCCGGTGAAATACGACCTGCGCACCTATTGCCCGGTTGGGGCGATCCTGTTCGATCACCCAGATCCGTCGATCTTTACAGTGTTGACCGCGCCATCGGGCCAGCCCGGCACCGCCAACATCGATTTTGTGCTGTTCCGCGAACGCTGGATGGTGGCTGAAAATACATTCCGTCCGCCATGGTACCACAAGAACATCATGTCCGAGCTGATGGGCAACATCTATGGCCAGTATGACGCCAAGCCCAAAGGCTTCATCCCCGGCGGCATGAGCCTGCACAACATGATGATCCCGCACGGGCCGGACAAGAACGCCTTTGAAGGTGCCTCGAACTCCAACCTTAGGCCTGAGAAGCTGGACAACACTATGTCCTTCATGTTCGAAACCCGCTTCCCGCAGCATCTAACAGCGTTTGCAGCCAAGGACGCGCCGTTGCAGGATGATTACATCGACTGCTGGTCGGACATCGAAAAGAAGTTCGACGGCACCCCCGGCAAGAAATAGAACCAGAGGTGCGTGTAAACACGCACCCTACACTCACAGTCTACGTAGGGTGTGTGCTTGCACGCACCACCCGAAAAAGGAACCGCGCATGTCTTTGAAAAAAAGCTGGGTCACTTCGGCAAACTCTGCCGACCACCCCTTCCCGTTGAACAACCTGCCTTATGGCGTCTTTTCCACCGCTGATGGCGACCCGCGTTGTGGCGTCGCGATTGGCGACATGATCCTCGACATGGAAGCTGCCGAAAGCACCGGCCTGATCGCACTGGCGGATTACCCGCTGTTCGACGTGCCGTTCTGGAACGAAGTGATGGATCAGGGCCCTGCCGTCTGGGCCGCCCTGCGCGACCGCCTGACAGCGCTGCTGGCGCAAGGATCCGCAGAGCAGGCAAAGGTCGAGCCTTTGCTGGTGGCTGCGGCGGATGCCGACTTGCACATGCCGTTTGGGGTCAGCGAATACACCGATTTCTATGCCGGTATGCAGCATGCCAAAAACATGGGTGCAATCCTGCGCGGCTCCCCTGATCTACCTGCCAACTGGCTGCACATCCCGATCGGCTATAACGGTCGCGCATCATCCGTTGTGGTGTCGGGGACTGAGATCCACCGCCCCAATGGCCAGACCAAAGCACCGGACGCCGATATGCCCAGCTTTGGCCCCAGCAAGCGGCTGGATATCGAACTGGAAATGGGCGCCATCGTTGGCACCGGCAGCGAGCTGGGTCAGCCAATCACCGTGGACGAAGCCGACGCGATGATCTTTGGCTACGTACTGCTGAACGACTGGTCAGCCCGCGACATTCAGGGCTGGGAATACCAGCCGCTTGGCCCATTCCAAGGCAAAGCCTTTGGCACCTCGATCTCTCCGTGGATTGTCACTGCTGCTGCACTGGAAAGCTTCCGCGCGCCCACACCGCCACGCGAAAAAGAGCTGCTGCCCTATCTGAACGGCAGCAAAGACGGGCTGTATGACATCGAGCTGGAAGTTCTGATGCAGCCTGAAGGCGCAGAGAAAGCCAGCTCGATTGCGAAGACCAACTATAACCGGATGTATTATTCAGCTGCGGAACAACTGTGTCACCACGCCAGCGGTGGCTGCGAGATGAGCCCGGGTGACCTGTTGGGCTCCGGTACCATTTCCGGCGCAGAGCGATCTGAATTCGGCTCTCTGATGGAGCTGAGCTGGGCCGGACGTGAACCTTTCACACTGGACACCGGCGAGACCCGTGGGTTCATCGAAGACGGCGATACCCTGACCCTGCGCGGCAATGCCCGTGGTGATGGCTTCACCATAGGCTTTGGCGACTGCACCGGTAAAATTCTACCCGCCAAGACCTGGGGCTGACCCATGACCCTCGCGCTGGACCATATTCAAATTGCAATCCCCAAGGCGGGCGAGGCCCAGTGCCGCGCCTTTTGGGGAGATCTGATCGGCCTGCGCGAGATAGCCAAACCCGCAGCGTTGCAAGCACGCGGTGGGCTTTGGTTTGCCCTGACGGGCAGTGAATTACATCTGGGAGTGGAAGACCCATTTTCACCCGCGCTGAAAGCCCATCCGGGCTTTCGCGCCACCGATATTACCGCGCTGGCAGCGCGGTTTGAAACAGCAGGCCATGACATGGTCTGGGACACTGCAATTGAGGGACGCAAACGGTTTTTTACAACAGACCCGTTTGGAAACCGTCTCGAATTCCTGCAAGAGGATTAAGACTATGGCCAAGGCATTTGCGTCCCAAGGGGACATGACCGAAAAGAAAATCACCTTCGACGAAATCGGCGAAGGGCTCTATGCCTTTACCGCCGAAGGCGACCCCAACTCGGGCGTGATTATCGGCGACGATAGTGTCATGATCGTTGAAGCACAGGCGACACCACGTCTGGCCAACAAAGTGATCGAATGTGTACGCTCGGTCACCGACAAGCCGATCAGCCATGTTGTGCTAACCCACTATCACGCGGTGCGTGTTCTGGGTGCCTCGGCCTTTGGTGCAGAGCAGATCATCATGGGTGATACCGCCCGCTCGATGGTTGTTGAACGCGGCCAAGAGGACTGGGACAGCGAGTTCCAACGCTTCCCACGTCTGTTTGAGGGTCACGAGAGCATTCCAGGCCTGACCTACCCGACCACCACGTTCAGCGAAGATATGACTGTCTATCTGGGCAACCGCCGCGTTGATCTGATGCATTTGGGCCGGGCCCACACCGCGGGTGATATCGTCATTCACGTCCCAGACCAGAACGTCATGTTCACCGGTGACATCGTCGAAGATCACTCGGCCTGTTATTGTGGTGATGGTCACTTCAGCGACTGGGGCAGCACACTGGACAACATTGCAGCCTTTGACGTGGATGCAATTGCCCCCGGTCGCGGTGGCGCATTGATCGGCAAAGAAGCCGTAGAGCGCGCGATTGAAAGCACCCGTGATTTTGTCGAGAGCACCTATCGCCCGGCGGCCAAAGTTGCGGCCCGCAACGGCACCCTGAAAGAAGCCTGGGACGCCGTGCGGGCCGAGTGTGATCCGAAATTCAAAGATTACGCGATCTACGAGCATTGCCTGCCCTTCAACGTCGCCCGCGCCTTTGACGAGGCCCGTGGCATCGACAATCCACGCATCTGGACCGCCCAGCGAGATCTGGACATGTGGGCCGCCTTGCAGGGATGATGTGGGGATGGAAACTTGCCATTTTGGCCATTGTACTTGTGACCATTGGCAGGTTTCTATTCCTTGTCGCCTCACCGACAACTTGGACCGGGACCTACGAATATGAGAGTGCCAAGTTTCGCCAAGAATTGATCTTGGTGGACGATGGAAGCTATCAATATACGGCTACCCATAAAGGGGATGGGAGAACAAACCAAATCTCTGGGAATTGGGAGCGTTCTACCAAACCGAAGGATCCTCGAGTGTTCTTGGAGGATTTCACTTTGGTTGAAGGAGATGCCAGTTTTGAACAGTTCTTAGAAGGCCATAGAATATCGGATTTTTCCGCACCTGCCGTCACCCAAAGCCTGTTCGGCGGACCGCGTTTGGTATTCGATCCAGACCGCCCTCTCATTTTTGAAAAAGTCTCTAGTTAGAGGTGTGACCGGTCGAGGTCTTGCACTTGATCCAGATCGTGTCGCAGTGACCTGAACAATGAGACGATAAAACCAATAGTCCCGGCGGCCTGTCGCCGGGGACCAATCGAACTGTGCCTAAGGCACACCCAACCTGGGAGGACACCAGATGAATAAGATCTTTGAAGTTCCCATGTACCCGTATGAACGCCATGCGGATCAGGATGCATCAACCCCTGTGCGCCACAAAGTAATTGTTGTGGGCGCAGGCCCGATCGGGTTGGGGGCCGCCATTGACCTGGCCCAACAGGGCATCGAGGTTGTGGTGCTGGATGACAATGACAAAGTCAGCTTTGGCTCACGCGCCATCTGCTTTGCCAAGCGTCCGCTGGAAATATTGGACCGGTTGGGATGTGGCCAGCCCATGGTCGACAAGGGCGTGCAGTGGAACGTCGGCAAGGTGTTCTTTGACGACCGCGAGGTCTATAACTTTGACCTGCTGCCCGAGGACGGCCACAAGCGCCCTGCCTTTATCAATCTTCAACAGTACTATTTCGAAGAGTACATGGTGAACCGGGTCTTTGAACTGCAAGCCCAGGGTGCTCCGATTGAGATCCGTGGTCGCAACAAGGTTTCGGCTGTGGGCACTCACCCTGATCATGTCACCATCGAGGTGGATACCCCTGAAGGGTCCTACAATCTGGAAGCGGACTGGATCATTGCCTGTGATGGCGCCGGATCGCCGATGCGGTCGATGCTGGGCAAGGATTTTGTCGGTCGGGTGTTCGAGGACAACTTCCTGATTGCCGATGTCATCATGGAAGCCGATTTCCCAACCGAACGTTGGTTCTGGTTCGATCCACCGTTCAACAAAGGCCAGTCCGCCCTGCTGCACAAACAGCCAGACGGCGTTTGGCGTATTGACCTGCAGCTGGGCTGGGACATCGACAAGGAACGCGAGAAGCGTCCTGAAAATGTTATCCCACGTCTGAAGGCGATGCTGGGCGATGATGTTGAGTTCGAACTGGAGTGGGTGTCGATCTATACCTTCCAGTGCCGCCGGATGGAGCAGTTCCGTCATGGTCGGGTGTTGTTTGCTGGTGATGCCGCACATCAGGTGTCACCGTTTGGGGCCCGTGGGGCCAATTCGGGCCTGCAGGACACTGACAACCTGTGCTGGAAACTGAAGCTGGTGATGGAGGGCAAGGCCCCGGAAAGTCTGCTGGACAGCTATGACGTGGAGCGCATCCATGGCGCGGATGAAAACATCCTGAACTCAAGCCGGTCCACCGATTTCATCACGCCAAAGTCCGAAATATCGCGCACTTTGAGAGATGCGGTGCTGGACTTGTCCGAACATTATGAGTTTGCCCGTCCACTGGTGAACTCAGGGCGTTTGTCGGTGCCCTGCACCTATGATGGCTCGCCTCTGAACTCAGCCGATGCACTGAATGGCCCGGCCCGCAGCCGTCCCGGTTCAGCCTGTCCCGATGCCCCACTGGGTGATGGGTTCTTGCTGCCTAAACTGGCCGACAAATTCACTCTATTGACCATTGATGCAGACGCCCCCGATGTACTTGAGGAAAGCGGCATCACGGTTGAGAGACTCGCCCTATCGGTCACCGACGACAAAACACTGGCGTTGAAAGAGCGCTACCTGGGTGATGCACCCAGCGGTGTCTATCTGATCCGCCCGGACCAGCACGTCGCTGCCCGTCGTCCCAATTTTGATGAAAACCAGTTCCGCGCTGCCATCCGCCGCGCCACAGGCCAGGAGTAATTTCATGTCTGACCAATTGACCCTGACCCCGAACATCGATGGGGCCGACGATTTCTATGCGGAATTGCTGGCCGTCCACGAAGGTCTCAGCAAGGAAGACAGCGACGCGTTGAACGCGCGGCTGATCCTGGTGCTGGCCAACCAAATAGGAAACCGCGCGATCCTGACACAGGCGCTGGCTGCAGCCGCGCTGAAACCGGAGGTTTAACCGTATGAAAATCGAACAGATCCACCACGTTGCTTATCGCTGCAAGGACGCCAAGCAGACCGTGGAGTGGTACAACACAATGCTGAAGATGGACTTTGTTCTGGCGATTGCTGAGGACCATGTTCCATCGACGCATGAGCCGGATCCCTACATGCATGTCTTTATGGATGCGGGCAATGGCAACGTATTGGCGTTTTTTGAGCTGCCAACAAAGCCGGAAATGGACCGCGACCGCAACACGCCGATCTGGGTGCAGCACATCGCCTTCAAGGTGAAAGACCGCGACACGCTGATCGAATTCCGCGATCATCTGGAAGCCAATGGCGTTGAAGTTCTGGGTGTCACCGATCACTCGATCTTCCACTCGATTTATTTCTTTGATCCCAATGGCCACCGGGTTGAACTGGCTTGCCCGGATCCAAAGGAAGAGGCGATGCTGGCCAAGCTGGATGCCGTCAAATGGGATATGCTGGAAGAGTGGTCAAAGACCAAAAAGGCCCCAAAACACGCGGAGTGGATGCACTCCAAGGAACTCAGCGACGTTTAAGCTGGACAGCGGTGCGTGCAAGCACGCACCCTACCCCAACAACACTGACCAACCGGCCCCCCGGCTGGCCAAACCAAAGGAATTGAATTGAGATGAGCGAAACTGTTCTGTTTGACTATTGGCGATCTTCGGCCAGCTACCGGCTGCGCATTGCACTGAACCTTGCAGCGATCCCATATCGCGCGGTTTCGGTTGATTTGGTCACCGGAGAGCAGAAGTCCCCCGCCCATCTGGCCCGCAATCCGCAGGGTCTGGTGCCGGTCCTGCAGATCGATGGATTGCAGATGACCCAATCGCTGGCCATTCTTGAATATCTGGATCAGACACGCAATTTGGGGCTGTTGCCACAGGAGCCTGCCGCCCGCGTGCAAGAACAGGCGCTGGCTCATTCCATTGCTGTCGACATCCACCCAGTGTGCAACCTTCAAGTTGTGGGCTACGCTGCCAAAATTTCCGCCACCCCGGATAGCGCCCGTGAAGATTGGATGCGCCGGTTTATCCGCCCTGGATTGCAAGCCTTCGAAGAGCTGCTTGGCGCCTACCAGCAGGTTCCATTTTGCACCAGCAACACCCCAGGATTAGCTGATATCTGCCTGATCCCACAGATTTACAATGCGCGTCGTTGGGATGTGGAAATTTCTGATCTCCCCCGCATTTTACAGGTTGAGGCCGCCTGCGCAGAGCACCCGGCCTTTAGCGCGGCGCATCCTGATCAAGTTAAACCTTGATGCCTGTCACGGGCCTGTAAATCCGCACGGCAAGCGAGGCGGGTTGACAGGCCCGGCCCGGCTGGCCAATCGTGCAGTTATAAGTAGATTGCAAACAGCAGCTGGCAGCCTTGAAGCAAGAAAAATCAACAGACATGCATCCCCCAACTGGGCCTGTGTTCGGAGTGTCCTACGCCGAAACCATTTGCGCGGCGCGTGGGTGGTCTTTCTCCGAGGTTTTCAGATCCCAGTTCAGAATTCTGCCTGCCGGGGCTGCCAGCCCACAAGGGTGGAGCAGTTCTCAGGTTGAAAACTGGGCGCTACAGCATTGCCCAAGCCTGCTGCGCACAGAGTTGCTATCCAAAGATGGCACAGTGATTGGTCTGGTGCTTGGCGTTGCAATTACGGCCCATGGCAGCATTCTGGAGGACAGTTTCAGGTTTGAGGAGAGCCTGTCGCTCCCAGACCTTGAGGTTTTCATCTCCGGTCTGGCCGGGCGGTTTGTTGTGCTTCTTGCAACCGGAACGGCGCAGCGGCTCTATTTTGATCCGGTGGCAGGCATGACTGCGGTCTTCAATCCCGAAACCCGCTGTACCGGGTCATCGGTTCCACTTGTCATCAATGACGAACTACTGCCCAATCAGGACATCGATCCAACTGTGTTTGAGTTTGGCCGCGATCTGTACATGCTTGGCGAAACCTGTGACCAACGCGTCACCCGCGTTATGGGCAATCATTATCTCGATCTGTCCACATTTGAGTTGACCCGCCATTGGCCAACTGCAGACCTGAACTTTGAGGAGTTCGAGGGCAGTCGACATATTGCCTTCCGCCGGATTTATGAAAAGCTGAGCCTGAACATTGAGGCCCTGACCAACAGGTTTTCCTGTGCACTGCCGATTACTGGCGGTTTGGATTCACGTCTTTTGCTGTCAGCGGCACGGCCCCATCTCCGAAAAATCAAATCCTATTATGCACATCGTATAAACTGGGCCACTGAACTGGACTGTGAAATCGGCACTATGATCGCCCGCGAAATGAACCTGCCTTATCAGGTTGTTTCAAACGAAGCGGCCCATTTCCATCAAGACATGACCGAAGTCGAAACCCGCGATCTGCGCGATCAGATCCGGCTTAGAACCGGATTCGAGCAGGATGGAATTTCAGACGACACCGTTCGTGCGGTGGCACTGACGCCGGACTGCGACATTGTGCTTCGGGGGAATGTAATCGAACTGACGCGGGCAAACAAATGGCCTGCTACCGGGTGGAAACAGACACCAACAGCCGAAATCGGCTTGCACAGGTTAATGAACTGTCGGGTTGGCGAATTGCTCCCTAAAATCGGTGAAGATCGCTATAACCGGTTGCTGGCGCGGTATGAGAAATGGATGTCAGGGCTGCCAGCGTCGACCCATGCCCGTCTGTATGATCTGGCCCATGTGGAGATATTTTTACCTTCGGCTGGAAGCAATGCGTTTTACTGGCCTACCAACGCCTTTTTCCTCAATCCATTCAACGACCGCACATTGATTCATTTGACCACACAGATGGCACCTCGGGCACGCTACCGTCAGCGGTTGGTCGATGCATTAGTCCAGTGGGGGTGCCCTGAATTGCAGGACATTCCGTTTCATGGGGATGCAAAGGCGAACCTCAAAACGGCAAGGAAGTCAGGCCTTGCCGTCACCCTGTCAACTTGGCGGGACGCTCTTAACGGGCGCGTAAGCTGACGCCAGCCGTAACACTCGTGCCCCACAGACCCAAGAATACGTAGTTGCGCAGTTCATCCCAGTATTGAACACTCCGGCTTTGGTAGCCCGGAAATGAGACATGGCCAATTCCAAGGGAACTTATTTGGGTGTCAGCACCACCACCCCAAATAACCCGGCAGTATCTGACCAGATCTGATCAGCTTGCCAGCCCTGTTGCCCCGCGAGCTCTGCCAATTGTCCCGGAGAGTATTTATGTGAGTTTTCGGTGTGAATGCTCTCTCCTTTTTCAAACTCAACTGTCTCACCCAGAATTTCGACACTTTGCGCCCGCAAACTCACAAGATGCATTTCGATCCGGCTTTTGTCCGTGTTCCACCGCGCCTCGTGCTTGAACCCTGCCAGATCAAAGTCAGCGCCAAGTTCACGATTGATCCGGGTCAGAAGGTTCATGTTGAACGCCGCCGTCACACCGCTTGCGTCATCATAGGCTCGGATCAGAGTGTCCGTGTCTTTGACCAGATCGACGCCAATCACAAAAGCCACCACCCCGGGGATGTCACCCATGCGCCCCAACAGCGCACTTGCGTCCTCGATTTCAAAGTTCCCAATCGTTGATCCGGGGAAGAACAAGATCTTAGAGGTGCCGTCCAGACCTGCAGGCAGGGGAACATCGGTTGTGAAATCGCCAACAACCGGGATCACATCCAAGGTGCTGTATTCATCAGCCACATGCTCTGCCGCCGCGATAAGATGCACCTCGGAGATATCGATTGGCACATAGCTACGCAGCCCGGGAAGCGCATTCAATAGCGCCCGTGTTTTGGTGCTGGAGCCGCTGCCCAGTTCGACCAGCGCAGTGTTATCCGTGACAAATCCCGCCAATTCCGGCGCATGGCGACGCAGGATGCTCAGTTCGGTTCTGGTTGGATAATACTCATGAAGTTCAGTAATGGTATCAAACAGTTGCGATCCGCACGCATCATAGAGCCACTTGCTCTCGATAGTTTTTTGCGGCGCGTGCAGCCCCTGCAGGATGGACTGTGCAAAGGCAGAGTTCGCTTCGGTCAGAAAGGAGGCTGGAACAGGGAAAATGGTCATGGGAGGTCCTTTGTCTCAAACGTCATCTGCAAGCCGAAGGCCAAGCATTTGCCAGCGCTGGTGCGGATAAAAGAAGGTGCGATAGGTCGGGCGCATCTGGTCAATTGGCGTCGCACAGGAACCGCCGCGCAGGACAAATTGGTTGCACATGAATTTGCCGTTGTATTCGCCCACTGCACCTTTGGGCGCGCGGAACCCCGGATAGGGGGTGAACGGACTTTGGGTCCATTCCCAGACATCACCCCAGAGCTGCGTATCATTGGGGTTTTGCGGCGTGGTTGGGTGATAGTTTCCTGAGTTCAGGAAGTTGCCTTTGATCGGATAGTCGCGGGCGACCACTTCCCACTCAGCCTCAGTTGGCAGGCGTTTGCCAGACCAGCGGGCAAAGGCCTCTGCCTCGTAATAGCTGACGTGGACAACAGGGGCGTTCAGGTCAACCGGCCGTGGACCACGCAGGGTATAGCTCCACCATTGGCCATCCTGTTGCCACCAATACAGGGGCGCATCCCAGCCTTCCCGCTCGCGCCGGGCCCAGCCGTCCGACAGCCAGTGTTCAGCTGTCTCGTAACCGCCTGCCTCCATAAAGTGGATCCAATCGCCGTTGGTTACCAGACGGGAAGCCAGCCGGAACGGCCGCAGATAGGTTTTATGCCGGGGGCCTTCGCAGTCATAGGCAAAGCCATCACCATCATGACCAATTTCGACCAGCCCGCCGCCGTGGTCGATCCAACCCAGCGGCGCAGCCTCGGTCACATTTCTAGGGCTTGGTTCACGGTAGGCAGGCAGTAAGGGATTGTAAGACAAGGCATGGAGCAGGTCAGTCACCAGCAGTTCCTGATGTTGCATTTCATGATGGCAGCCCAAGGTGGCCAGTTCCTGAACGACCTGCGCCTCAGATCCGCCCTCGGCCAACAGTTTCAACATCGCCGCATCCACATGCGAGCGGTAAGCCAGCACCGCGTCAACATCCGGGCGCGAAATGAGCCCCCGGTTTGATCGGGTGTGGCGCGGCCCCATTTGCACGTAATAGGAATTGAACAGAAAGGCGAAGCGATCATCTGGACTTGCATAATCCGTGAGATGTTCTTTCAAAATGAACTGTTCAAAAAACCAACTGGTATGGGCCAGATGCCATTTTGCAGGGCTGGCGTCTTCCATCGATTGCAGGCCCATATCTTCGGGGGTTAAACCTTCGACAAGGGCCAGAGAACGCGCACGAACGGCCAGGTACATTGCCGCAATTTCTGATCCCGGTGTGGCGGCGTCCATTGGGTGTTTTAAAACATCTTGTGTCTGCACAAAAACTGTTCCTTCGGCTATAAATTGGGCCTCCCGGCTGGCCTAGATCTAGCCAACCGGGATACCAGAATTGTGACGGCGTCTGGCTTAGATCAAATACGTCGCAGCCAATCCGCCAACCCACGGCCGATCAAATGCGGGTGATCTTCCTGCAGAAAATGGGTGCCGGGGCCGACAAACCGGGTTTCGAGGTTCGTCAGGTGGGCTGTCAGATAGTCGACCACCGGCTGCGGCATCAGCGCGCCCGGCTCGGCGTAGAACAGCAGTTTCGGGATCTCGCTCGACATCAACCAAGCGCCGTTTTGGGTCACCGCATCTGTTGCGGCCTCGGGCTTGCCAGCAATTGGAATTTCACGCGGCCACTGCAATGTTGGCAGGCGACTTTGCTCAGTTGCATATGGGGCGCGATAGACCTCCATCTCTGCCTCGCTGAGGCCACGAACAACGCCCATTTCCGCCAGGACCTTCTCGACAAAGAAATTGCCTTTCAGCACCATTTCCTCGCCCACACCCGGCGTGCGCAGGGTTTTGAACAGCTCACCCGCAAGCGGCCCCATTGCCTCGTAGCTGGGAGCCGGCAATCCGGGTGGAACAATTGCCTCCATAAAGGCCATTGCGGTGACATTGTCGGAGTTAAGCCGCGCATAGCGCATCCCCAGGGCAGATCCCCAATCGTGGATCACCAAAATGATATCCTTCAGATCCAGCGCCTTAATGAACCCATCAAGATACTTCGCATGCTCATCAAAGGTGTAGCCGATGTCGGGCTTGGCACTGTCGCCCATGCCAATCAGATCCGGAGCAATTGCGCGGTATCCTTCGGTGACATAGGGAATAACATTCCGCCACAGATAGGAGGATGTTGGATTGCCGTGCAAAAACAACACCGGCAGACCTTCGCCTTCGTCGACATAGGCCATCTCTGAACCATCGACGGTGACGGACTTTTTGGTAAAGGGAAATTCGGACGAAATTGCTAAGCCATAAGGTGTGGTTTCTTCAGCCAAGGCAGCGGTTCCGGCGGCACCTGCGACCGCCAGTGTTGGCAAGGCTGCTGCAGATTTCATCAATGATCGACGACTTAGGCCTGCGGGTTTCTTGTGCGAGTTCTTCTTGAACATTGGGTTCTCCAATCTTTGGAAATTTGGTTGGGGGATCAGCAAGTCACAACGACCTTGCCAAGCTGGGTGTTGGATTCCATGTGCTGAAAATTCCGATGGGTCTGCATGCGTTGTTATCCGGATCGGCCATTCCTGTTGCCGCCGATCTGCTAGGTCCATCGGCTTGTGAAGTTGTGGACTGCTATCTATGGGTGCAATTTCGCGATATAACTGTTGAGTTTTGCAAATCTCCGGTGCTATTTTGCACCAATGAATGATTGGGATGATCTTCGCTATTTTCTTGCTGTGTCTCGTAAGGGCTCCATCAGGGGGGCGGCGGCTGTGTTGGGTGTGAACCATTCAACCGTGTCACGCCGCATCGATGCCTTTGAGAAGAAACTTGGGACACGCCTGTTTGAGCGTCTGCCATCGGGGTATTTCATGACCCAGGCAGGCGAAGACATGAGCCAGTCCGCGGCCAAGATCGAGTCCGAGGTCAATTCCATCGGGCGACAGGTTATTGGCCGGGATACCCAGCTGGATGGCGTTCTGAAGGTTACGCTGCACAATTCACTGGCAGATAAGCTGCTGATGCCAATGTTTGTCGCCTTTCAGCGCGACTATCCCGATATCGAGCTGGCCTTTGACATCACACATTCGATGGCCAATCTCAGCAAACGTGAGGCAGATGTTGCCATTCGGATCTCCAACGACCCTCCTGACAATCTGGTGGGGCGGCGTGTGGTTCGCTACGCGACCTCGACCTATGCCTCGTTAGACTATCTGGAGCGGACAGGTAATCTGGAAGACCGCGAAGCCCTGACATGGATCGGCTGGTACGACCCGGTGCCCGATCCGCAGTGGATTCGCGACAGTCAGTACCCTGATGTATTGGCACGCAACAGCATCTGCCATCCGCTGACCCAATTGGCCGCTGTCAAGGCGGGCATGGGGCTGGCCATGCTGCCTTGCTTTATGGCGGATACGGAACCGACCCTACGCCGGGTGCCACATGCCACGGTCAATCCCAGTCGCGATGTCTGGGTCCTGACCCACGAAGACCTGCGCCATACAGCCCGTGTCCGCCATTTTACGGATTACATAGTAAAAGAGATCCTTGGCCAAAAAGACCTGCTGGAAGGGAAGTGCCCTTTTGCACCAAGTTAGGGTGCAGGGGTCGCACTTTTTATCAGCGCTACATAGGGCAGTTATTGCGCCAGCCACTCCCTGCCTTTGAGCATGAGCTTCCAGTAAACTGTCGGCAACACTGACTTTTTCAAGAACCATGCTGCGCGGCGAGGTTTGGTTGAATCCCAAGGGAAGGTTGGCATGACTTTTCCACCATAGCCAAATTCAGCCAGAATGATCTTTCCCTTTTCCACCGTGAGCGGACAGGAACCGTAGCCATCATACAGTGGTTTAGGGTCTTGTCCGTTCAGCGACGCAATCACATTCTTGGCGACAATTGGGGCCTGTTTGCGGGCCGCCGCGACGGTTTTGGCATTTGGCGTTGAGGTCACATCCCCCAAACTGAAGATATTGTCGAACCGGCTGTGGCGTAGTGTTTCCTGATCAACATCAACCCAGCCACCTGCCCCGGCGAGCGGGCTTTCCTTGATAAAATCTGGCGGAGATTGGGGCGGGCATACGTGGATCATATCAAACTCACGTTCGACAATTTCAGGTTCTGCCCCTTCCTTAGTGACTTTGAACCAGGCCTTTTTTGCATCCCCATCGATCTTGATCAGGTTGTGACCGAAGTCCAGATTGATCCCGTATTTACCGATGTATTCCATCAGAGGAGGCACATAGGGGGCGCAGCCAAACAGAACCGGACCAGCGTTGCAGAACGAAACCTCCATGTCCTTCAACTGCCCGGACTGCATCCAGTGGTCACAGGACAGATACATCGCTTTTTGCGGGGCGCCTGCACATTTGATCGGCATTCCCGGCTGGGTGAAAATGACTTTCTTGCCACGCATATCCTGAACCAATTCCCAAGTATATGGAGCAAGATCATAGCGGTAGTTCGAGGTGACACCGTTGCGACCCAGCACATCTGTCAGGCCTTCAACTGCATCCCAGTCCAGTTTCAAACCGGGCGCGACGATCAGGATTTTGTAGCCAACAGGTGACCCGTCAGCCAGGATCACCTGATCTCTGTCAGGGGCAAAGCTTGCAACCGCTGCTTTGATACGTTTGACCGCCTTCGGCCAAACCGCAGTCATGGGCCGCGCAGTTTCACCTTTCTTGAAAACCCCGCCGCCAACCATTGTCCAGCCGGGCTGATAGTAATGCGTGTCAGATGGTTCGATGATTGCAATGTCCAGCGCGCTGTTTCGCTTCAACAGACTGCTCGCTGTTGCAATACCGGCCGCACCGCCGCCGACAATCAGAATTTGATGCACTACGGCCATGTTTTACTCCCTAAATGTCGCGCGATGGTTGGCGGCTGGTATCTTTATCTTTGCGGCTAGTGGGCAGTTAGAATTCTACAACGGCCCGAATGCTTTCTCCGGCATGCATGAGGTCGAAGCCCTTGTTGATGTCGTCGAGCGACAGGACATGGGTAATCATCGGGTCAATCTCGATTTTTCCGTCCATGTACCAATCAACAATTTTGGGAACATCGGTACGTCCGCGTGCGCCGCCGAAGGCTGTACCACGCCAGCTGCGCCCTGTGACCAATTGGAACGGACGCGTGGATATTTCGGCGCCTGCAGGGGCGACTCCGATGATGATCGACTCTCCCCACCCCTTGTGTGAGGCCTCCAGCGCAGTGCGCATGACACCAACATTTCCAGTTGCATCAAAGGTATAATCCGCACCGCCACCGGTGAGTTCCACCAGATGCGCGACCAGATCGCCTGTCACGTTGGCGGGGTTCACAAAGTCGGTCATGCCAAAACGTTTGGCCATTTCGACCTTACTGTCGTTCAGATCTACGCCAATGATCTGATCCGCGCCTGCCATCCGCAATCCCTGCAGGACGTTCAGACCAATGCCACCCAGACCAAAGACAATCGCCTTGCTGCCGATCTCGACTTTGGCGGTGTTGATCACCGCGCCAATACCAGTGGTCACACCACAACCGATATAGCAAATCTTGTCGAATGGGGCGTCTTTGCGAACCTTTGCCAATGCAATTTCCGGCAGAACAGTGTGGTTGGCAAAGGTTGAACAGCCCATGTAGTGCAGGATTGGTGTGCCATCGAGCATGGAGAACCGGCTGGTCCCATCAGGCATCACACCTGCGCCCTGGGTCTCGCGGATCGACTGGCACAGGTTGGTTTTTGGGTTCAGGCAGTAATCGCAGGTCCGGCATTCAGGAGTATAGAGCGGGATCACATGATCGCCCGGTTTCAAGCTGGTGACGCCTGCACCGACCTCTAGCACCACACCGGCGCCTTCATGACCCAAGATGGCTGGAAACATCCCTTCGGGGTCAGCACCAGACAGGGTAAACGCGTCGGTATGGCAAAGCCCGGTGGCCTTGATTTCTACCAGAACTTCGCCAGCCTTTGGGCCTTCGAGGTTCACCTCCATGATTTCGAGTGGTTTACCTGCCTCAATCGCAACGGCCGCTCTGGTACGCATCTGAATTCCCTTCGGTCTTAGTCTGATCTCAATATTGAGATATTATCATTAAACGAGACTGCATCTCGAATTTCGGGACTACTCTCATCTTGTCGGGCTTTTTACAATGCTAGAAATTATCAGGCGCGTTGATACGCGCCTCGGCAGCGAGGCAATCAAGCCCGGGAGATGTCAAAGCCTGCATGAAGGCCTCCAGATCGTCCATTTCCTGACTGTTGAGATCCAGAGGTCGAATGCGCAGGTCTTTGAAGACGTGGTCCGGACCGCCCTGATTATAGAACTCAATAACGGAACGCAGATCGGGCAAGGCCCCATCATGCATATAGGGCGGCGTCATCGCCACATTGCGTAACGGTGGTGTGCGGAACATCCAACGATCATCTGGGTCTTCGGTGACCTCATACCGGCCCAGATCGGCCTGAGGCGGGGCGCTGACCGAAGCAACAACGGCGAGATCTATTTCATGGAAGACATTGGGGGCAACCTGAACGCGGGTTGTTGGTGATGGGTTTTGACGGATCTGTTCGCGCTGCCACCCATACCCAGTGTTGTGAAACTCTTGATCAGTAAACAGGGCTGATTGATCGTTAATAACGTGACACGAGGCGCAGTCAGCCTTGCCTTGAAACAGTTCAAAACCGCGTGTCTGGCTGTCGCTCAACGCGGTTTTGTCCCCGCCATAATACCAGTGGTCAAAAGCCGAACCGCCGGTCGTGAGCGTGCGTTGATACGCCCCCAATGCTTTACCCATGCGATCAAGGGACGGCGGTGCCCCAAAGGCGGCGTCGAACAGCGGTTGGTATTCGGGTTGCTCCTGAAGATATGCCACCACCCGCCCAACCGAGGGATTGGCCATTTCATTGCGTGAAATCAGCGGCATGATGAACTGCGTTTCCAACGACATGTCGCGCCCGTCATGAAACAGCACATCCAGAAAGCCAGTGTTGATGATCGTTGGAGCGTTGCGTTTGACGCTGCGCCCTTCTACCCCAACCGAGGTCTGCAACTCCCAATTGGCAAACCCCTGCTCGGGGACGTGGCACATCGCACAGGACATGGTGCCATTTATCGACATACGCCGGTCAAAGAACAGCTTTCGCCCCAAGGTAATTTTTTCAGCAGTTGGCGGGTTGTCCACCGGGTGAGGAACCGTTGGCAGGCCCAACTGTGTAGAAAGGCTTCGTTCCAATGCGCGTTCGGACCAGCTGCCATCCGATGTTGGACAAACCGAGGGATCACTTTGTTCTGCGAGAAGGCCGGGCGACCACACGGTGACCATGATCAGGGCCAGTGTTGGGGTTTTCAGTCTGGAAAACACGGACATCAATTACAAAGTTCCGTCTTCGATCAATAAGGTTTCCACATCGGTCATCATCAGACGCGGATCAATCAGACCCAGCCCATAGATGTTGCGAATTTTGCCGTCCCGGTCGACCAGAAACATACGTAACAGATGGTTCAGTTTGTCCGGATCGTCTGAGCGATCAACCACTTGCCCAAAGCCGTCCAGAATTGGTTTCAGTGCCGCCTGATCTTCGGTTGTCAGGATGTGCCAACCAATTTTCTTATCCGCCGTTGCATCATTGGTGATCGGATAGGCGAAGGAGTCGATGGCCTCAACCGTGTCGCGATCGGGATCAAAACTGATGGTGACGAGCTGCACGTTGTCAGCGAGATCCGGGGCCGATTGACTGCTGTCATAGATGTCAAACAGGGTGGAAACCGCCAAGGGGCAGCCATTCACATCGCCACACATCAAGTAGACAAAGCTGACCAATGACACTTTGCCGTCCAGCAAATCCGACAAGTCTCGTTTGGTCCCCGTCGGTGTCAGTACAGCGCCATCTGGAGCTGGTTTAATGTTTGAGAGCCTGTAGCTGCCCGGGATGGGAGGCGTGAACTCAAACTCTTCCCCCATCGGGAACAAGGCGGCAATGGAGCCATCCGGCGTGGTTGGGGTTGAATTCTGCCCGGAAAAACCACCGGAGGCCAGCAGAATGGCACCCAAAGTCGTGACAATGCGTTGTTTCATATTGCTTTCCTGTCCGGTTGGCGATCGCACATTGGGCAGGCTCTGGGCCTGCCCAACACTCTGCTTTTAAGCGCTGTAAAGCTCTGAACTGCCAAACCGCATCAAATGTGCACGGCCCAACTGCAACTCATAGAAATCGAGCTCAAAATCTGGCACCAGTTCGGACCCGTTCCAGGTAAAGGCCTTGAGATACTGCTGATCGTCGGCGCCCTTTTTGTCCCAGTTGGCCAGCAGTGAGCTGGTGAAGTAGATCCGATTGCCATCCCAGCTTTGCGACACCATGTTCACTTGGCTGGCGATTTTCTTTTCATAGATCTGCTTTGGGTGGTGCGGGTCGGACACGTCAAACAGGCGGGTCATGCCATCAAGGAAGGTGTTGATCCACAATGTCTGATCATCCGCAGCCAGCGAAATATCAACCGGCAGAGGGATCTTGGTAGGATCACCAATGTCGGCAACAGCCTTGGCCTGCCATTCGCCTGTGTCGTCTTCGTGGATCAGCCACAATTGTGAGGTCAGCGCCGTGGTCGAGAACGCGTAGTTGGCATTGGGGCCCCATGGGAAACGGATTTCCAATGGTGCACCGGGTACGTTGAACACCTTCTTAGGCTGGCGCGTGTGCAGGTCCCACTGAACAATGGTGCTGCCAAACCGCTTCATGGCTTCGCTGTCACCCAGCATCTGGCCAAAGTCCATCATGTAGTTCGACCACCCGGTAAAGGACGATGTCAGCATGACATTCTTGCGGATCAGCGCCCGCACATCATAGCCAAAGCCATCCGCAACCGCGCCGTCCACGGCCTCGGCGCCGCGCATATCTTCAGCTGTCGGCATCCAGTGGGTCTCAACGAAGTCGCCCTCGTCTGTATATTCGACCAACGCCGTGCGACCACCGTGGTCATCGTCATTAGACAGAGCCGTAATCATCATCCGCCCCGGCAAGGCAAAGAACGTATGTGGGCCAACCGGGCCATCGGCATCTTTGACAAAAGTATCAATTGTCTTGTGCAGAACTGGGTTTGCAGGATCGGAATGCACGTCAAAAATGAAGATGCGGTTGGTATCGAGTCCGCCAGCCCAAAGATACCGTCGGTCGGCGGAGAACCCAGCGTGGTGCGCCTCGTTGCGGCCGCCAATCGAAAGGCTGTTGATCACCTGACCGCGGGTTTCGGATCCCGGACGCAGGTCAACCGTGACCATCTTATCCTGACCGTCGCCCATACCTTCGACGCCCAGCGTCCAGATATAAACGTACTCTTCATGGCCAGTAATCTTAGGCATATAGGGGGATTGGCAGGTTTCATCCGCCAGTGCACGCAGTGGTCCACCCATAACAAGCGCGGCGGTGGCGAGCGCTCCAAATTGTCTTCTCTTCATATTTTCCTCCCTGGAAATTTTTTTGTTTTTAGTGCGTCTGCAACGGTTCCTCCTGGGCCGTTGTCATCGCGCTGGCGTTTGTTGTTTCAGCTTCTATGACGGAACAATGCTGGATCGCTGCCGAGGCCCGGATAGCTATTGGAAACCTTGGGGTCGCTTGGGGGGGCGACATGGATCAGTTCAAAGCGCCCACCGCGGTAGTGCGCCAGAAAGGCGGCGACGTTTTGATAAATCGTCGCTTTGGGCATCCGGGTTGCATCCAACAGCGCAGCAATACCTTTTGGCGACGGCGCGCCAGCTATTGCTTCCAAAAGATGTATAGGCCGCTCTTGCATTGTCTTCTCAAAAATTGGACCTCTTTACCGTATTATGAGACAATCCAATTTTGCAACAAAATTCTAACTACGCCATTTCTGAACCCGTTGAAGCAAATTAGGCGACCCGAAAATAGAACCAACAGTTTGATTTTCCTTGTAATTCTTCTCTCTTGATGGGTGTCGAACAGGGCGCGAGGCTCGCAATCGTGCAAGTGGCAATTCAGAAGAACGTCAAGTCACGCACTGCGAGCATTCCGAAATATCTAAATTTGGGAAGCTTAGAATCCAAACCAGACCAGCCCCGCATATGCAGCGACGCCAGCACACATGGTCCAGATAACATGGTTGGTCAGATAGGCGACAAAGAACGCAACACCGGCGGCCAGCCAAGTTCCGATAGGCTGGCCAGCAAGTGAAGATGCCACCAAAGATACGACAATAAGTCCCGGCAAATCGTCGAGCATCCAGGAATGGCGAGATGACTTGATGCTTTCACCTGCAAGGAGACCAAGCACCCGGATTGAAAAGGCAGCAACAGCAAGAACAGCGATCAGCATCCAGAATGGGAAGGTCATGCGGGTAGCTTTCTTTGGGTTTTCATAAAGTAAGATGCTGCGAGGCCACAGACCGATCCCGCAACAATTGCGTAGGCTTTTGGTATCCCCAGCAGAACAATTACGACCGTGACGACAAAGCTGACAAGCCAGGGACCTGAATTCGAAGGTCCGCGCCAGAGCCCTCTTGCCATGGCAATGAAGGCTGCGTTGAATGCAAACCCAAGACCAAATTGCTCAAGGTTTGGAAGCGCCGCCCCCACCACGGCTCCAAAAGTCGTTGAAGCTGTCCAGACAGAAATCATGACCAACCCGGAACCAATCAGAAACGCGGCTCCAACTTCTGGGTTCTTTGCTCTCTCTGACATGGTCAGGGCCCAGTTTTCATCGCCAGTGATATGGATAACGGTAAGCTTTGCCCGCAGAGACAGGCCGCTCAACACATCAGAAAGGGAGGCAACGATACCGATATAGCGGAGGTTCAATGCGGCTCCGGCCAAGGCGGCACCGATCACCGCAGAGCTGCCGGCAAATTGTTCAACTGCAACTATCTGGGACGACCCCGCGTGAACAAAACTGCTCATAAGAGCAACGCCCCACCAAGGAAAGCCGACCTGAGCAGCCAATAGGCCGAATGCAAAGCCGTAAACGGCTGCACCAGCGGCGAGTGGAAGAATTGCGATAATACCATGTTTCATAGAGGACAAGGTATTAGGAATGCTTGATCAACTATACTATTGATATCGCCATATCTTGACCGCATCACATCGCAATCATCGAGTAGCTGAGGGAAATACATCATGGACTCCAACGACCACAAACTGCTCGCCGTTCTGCAACGGAACTCCAAAACGACCATTCAGGATCTGGCTGAACATATTGGAGCCTCGACAGCTTCCGTTCAAAGACGCTTAAAAGCACTGCGTGATTCAGGGGTGATCCAGAAAGAGATTGCGGTCCTGGATCAACAAAAGCTTGGGTTTGGAATAACAGCCGTTGTGGCGGTAGAGCTGGAACGCGATCGCCTGGGCCAGATTGATGCGTTTAAGCGGAAGGCCCGGCATGACCGGTACGTCACGAACTTCTATTGCATTGCGGGAGATGCGGATTTCATGATGGTTGTTGTCGCCAAGGATATTGCGGACTACGAGGCATTCACGCACCGCTTCTTCTTTGCTGACAAAAATGTCCGAAAGTTCCGAACGTCGATTGTCATCTCAACCGAGAAAGCAACACTTGAGCTTCCTATTTGAATATTATCAGTGGCACCGATCGGTTCAACTTGCCCAGTGACCATGAATGACGGCGGGTGGTCTGATGTCATTCATTTGACACTAGATGGTTAGCCCAAACGCCATGTGCACCACCCCAGCATGGGATGGTGCCAGTCCTTAAGATATCAATGTGTGCTACCGCGTTTGGCGTTAATCACGGTCTGTTCAAGCGGGTTGTACCCTTCTGGAACAGGCACAAGGTTCACCCGTTCGGAATAGGAGGCATAAAAGGCTATAAGCTCCTCTACGAGGTCCGGCATTTGATCCGCGATATTGGTAAGCTCGGACGGATCTGTCTCAATGTCATAGAGTTCCCAGTCACCAGTGCCCTTTGGCTCAAGGTTCTGCATCAACTTGTAACGCCCCTGAAACACTGCGCTTGACCCAGCAAGTTCATATCCAACTGGGTTATCGTCACCGCGAACAGTGTCAGTTTCACTTTTCAAGACGGGCAGCATGCTGATCCCGTCGGGCACATTGATGTCACGGCCATCGTAAACAGGCCCCGGCATATCGACCCCGGCAAGTTCGAGCAGAGTTGGCATGATATCTCGTACATAGGAAAAGCTGTTGATCCGGCTGCCCGGCTCAACAACGCCGGGGAAACGCACGATCAAAGGCACACGCAACCCACCCTCGGTCGAGAATGTCTTGAAGTAGCTGCCCGGAACGGCCGATGCTGCGGCCCAACCCGGACCATAGTCCGCGTAGACACCTTTTTGGCCCATGCTTGAATAGTCGCCATCAAAGTCCTCCATGTAGACCTTGTCGTAATTGGCTTGATACCACTCACGGTAAGCATCTGACAGCGGCAGCTGGTTGGGATCTGGGCCGTTGTCAGACAGAAAGACAACGATCGTGTTATCGGCAATACCGCGGTCTTCGAGATGGGCGAGCAGCTTAGAAATATTGACATCCATATTATCGAGCATGCCCGCATAGGTTTGCATCTGCCGTGCGCGGAAGGCTTGTTCCTCGTCTGTCAGGGCCTCCCAATCCGGCATCTGCCATGGCTCATAAGAGGTTTTAAGCATCTCAAGATCGAGCTCAATGTCAGGCGAAACCAATCCCAGTTCCTTTTGACGGGCAAGACGAGAGGCCCGCAGTACTTCGAACCCCTGATCATAAACGCCGTCATATTTGTCGATGAATTCTTTTGGGGCCTGATGTGGATAGTGCATGGCCTGATACCCGACCCAAGCGAGGAAAGGTTTGCCGTCATCAAGGTTGCTGTCGATGTATTCGATCATTCGATCAGTATAGAAATTCGATGAGAAGTAGTCCTCTTTGGGGAGGCTTGCGAGTTCTCCGTCCTCAAAATAGTGCACGCGTTCATAGAATGGCGCATAGGGTTGCTCGACCCAATTGTCAGCGCCGCTTTCAGCCAGAATGAATGACTTCTCAAATCCGCGATCATGTGGGATTGACCCCGGCTTGCTGCCCAGGTGCCATTTGCCTGTCATGTAGGTGTGGTACCCAGCGTCCTGCAGCAGGCGCGGCATCGTAACAACCGTGTCGTTCAGATGGCCCTCATAACCTGGCTTACCAAACTGGTTGTCGGCTTGAATTTCCGCCATATTCCCAAGACCGGCAAGGTGATTGTCAACGCCGCTAATCAGCATTGTACGTGTTGGCGAGCAGGACGCGCCAACATGAAAATTGGTGAATAGCATGCCGTCAGCTGCAAGCTGGTCGATGGCAGGTGTTTCGACTTCGCTGCCAAAAGCACCGACATCAGAGAACCCCATATCATCGGCAATGATCATAAGGATGTTAGGTCGCGTCGTGTCGGCATGGCCCCCAGACCCAACGCATGAAAGCGTCAATGCGCTTAAAGTGGAATAAAGTAATCGTCTCTGAAACATTGGGAAATTCCTATTTGATTGGAAAAGTTTTTGCGGACTGCGCAGTGTTTACGTCGCCAGCAATTATGCATGCCTGCTCAACCCATACGATAAAGAATGACAACAAACTCACGACTTGGTAGCTACGTTTCAAAAAATGAAACGGATGGAGACCCTTTGTGATTGATGGGAAAATCATTACCGCTGTGAAGGCACTCGCCCGTTACGAAAGTTTCCGAGAGGCGGCCCAGGCCGTTGGGACGTCGCCCGCCAGTTTTTCGCGTCACATCACTCAAGCTGAAGAATATGCAGGGAATCTCTTGTTCGAGCGCCGCCGGAATGGTGCGCAACTGACAGCGGCGGGACAGCAGTTTTTAAGCCTGCTTGATAATTTGGACGATGCCAGTAGCATTTTTGAACAGGGTGTTGAGCAGCTCAGGGCAACAGGTACACCCACACTGAACATTGGCTGCGGTCCTTTGACGACGCGCACTCTAATTAACCCTCTGATAGAACAGCTTTTACAGGAAATGCCGGAGCTGCGCATTCGGATCACGGTTAGTGCCACCAAGGAACCACTAGAGAGTTTGCGGCGCGGGATACTCGATGTGGCAATTTGCGATCTGACCCATACGCCTGACCTCAGTGATTTGGATATTCAGGTCATTGAGAAAAAGCCGGTGTCGTTTTGGGCCCGTCCCCAACATCCCATCCATAAGGATGCACCCGTTCTGCTGGCAGATATTTTCAGCGCAGACCTGATTGCCCCCAAATTTCATAAACACTGGCAAGCAGCCATCGCTGCTGTCCTTGGAGGCGATCAAAAGGCTTGGGGCGCAGTAGAGAAAATACCGAAGGTCGAATGTGATGACTACGGGCTTCTGGCTGATCTGGCCTGTAGGAGAGATCTGATCTTCGGCGGGATGCGCGATGCTGTTGAACAACATGCCACGCTTGGCCTGTTGAAGGAAATCCCAACCAAACAAGAGCTTAACTGGAACATCTGTGCGGCCCGCCGAAAGAATGTTTCCTTTCCCGCGCTTGATAGCCTGTGGGACGCCTTGATTTGCCAGTTTTCCGAGTAGTAAGAGCCTCAGGCATTATTTCGAACACACCTGCGGCTTAGAAATAGTTTGAATGAACGCCCTATTTAGTAGCTAGACAGTTTGCCGACTTCCGTTTGCTTGCAAGAACCTTTGTTCTGGTGCCCTCAACAAGGCCATGCTCTATGATGGTTCCATCATCATGATAAGGTAGATGAGACCAATGGCCGAACGTTACGAACGCCACCGCCAGGCTTGGACACAAGAAGAAATTCAAAAACTGCATCTTCTGGTGAATAAGGGGATGAGCCTAAAAGCCGTTGCCAAAGCTCTTTCGCGCTCTGAAGAATCGACGAAGGATCGAGCAAAGCAAGACAAACTGAAGATTAAGAAAATGCGCTGACTTCAGTTGTTCAGCGCATTGTGGGCAGTACTGTTTTTGCGGACAGCCGCAGCAGTGGCTGCATTCAACCGCCCAGTTTCGTCCGCATAGCTTGATACACAACCGCTGTGGCTACGTTTGCCAAGTTCAGTGACCGGACAAGCGGACTCAGCATCGGCAAATTGATAATGCGATCTTCCATGCCATCCAGGATCTCTTTTGGCAGACCTTTGGATTCACACCCGAACACCAAATAGGCATCCTCTTGGTAGTCCGGGTCATAAACCGTCTGTGCGCCGTGCTCTTCAAAGAAATAGAGGTTTTCACGAGGCGGGTTTCGATCAGCCAGAAAGGCTTCCCAGCTGTCAAATTCGCATAAGTTAACATGCTTCCAGTAATCAGTTCCTGCGCGCCGGACGGCTTTTTCATCAAGCGAAAACCCATAGGGTTTGATCAGGATCAGCTCCAGATTTAGCGCCACGCAGGTCCGCCCTATAGCGCCGGTATTATACGGAATTTCAGGTGTCACTAATACCAGCTTCAGGCACGGATCAGACATGAGATGTGTAGGCTTTCTAAGTCACGGGCGCAGGATTGGCCCATTGCTAGCCCCCTGTTAGCCTAACGAGACAGGCCTTAACAGCGACAACTTTTATGGGCCATGAACGCTCCCCCGGCTGTTGAAGGCGGTAGAGTGGGTATTCGCTGCTACTTGCGCCAACAGCACATTTACAAACCTAGCCCACATTCAGTGTGATCGCATCCAAAGCCACAGTTAGGAGCGTTTTACGCGGATGAGCTGATGTCACTAGGCCGATCTGAAATTGTGTTGGACAGATAGTCCCTCGCATCATCAAGTTCCAAAGGTCTGGAGAAATAGTACCCTTGCCCAATACGGTGCGCACTCCCCCGGATCAGCTCGACCTGCTGTTCGGTTTCTATCCCTTCAATTACCAGTTCCACGCCCAGGCTCTCAGCCATTTCTGCGATGTGCTGTAGAAGCTTGTGATTGTCGTTATCTGGTTTGATATCGCGGACGAACTCCCGGTCAATTTTGATCTCATCAAATTTCATTCGCAGCAAATAGGCTAACGATGAATAGCCCGTGCCAAAGTCATCCAATGCCGCCCGGACACCAATTTCACGCAATCTATTCAGAACGTCTTGCACCAGCTTCCAATTTTCAATTGCTGCCGTTTCGGTCACTTCAATAGTCAAGCGGTCCGGCCGTAAGCCTGTTTCCCACAACACATCCTGGATATCCTCAAGCAGGGAGCCACTCCGAAAGGTGTTGGCAGAAAGGTTTACAGCGACTGGAACAGCGACACCTGTCTCCTGCTCCAGCTTGGTCGAAAAGGAAGCGGCCTCATGCATAACCCGCAGGTCGAGTTCGCGGATAGAGCCGGTATTTTCAGCAACGGCAACAAATTCTTCAGGCGAGATATCTTCGCCGTTCAAGCGCCATCGTGACAGGGTTTCAAACCCCTTGAAGCTCCCGTCGTGCAGCAGCACCTTTGGCTGCATCACGATGCGAAGTTCGCCTTCGTGAATTGAAAGAGGTAAGCGCGCTGCGATTTTGTTTTGACGAATGATGGAGGCATCTATGGCCCGGTCAAACAGTTGGTAGGTGTTCTTTCCACGACCTTTTGCAACATAAAGTGCGGCATCCGCAGATTTCAAAAAATCTGCCTGTGTATTCGAATGTATGTTCGCCCAAGTCGCAATTCCGATGGAACACTTTGGTGCTACTTGCCATTTTTCGAACTCCATTGGCTTGGCCATTGCGTTCAAAATTCTTTGTGCCAAGGCATCCGGTTCACCTAAACGGCATTCGGCGTCCCAGACGATCGCAAACTCATCCCCGCCCAGTCGCGCCACGATACCGTTCACATCGCGAAGACATTCATTCAAACGCGCAGCGACCTCAACCAAAAGAGCATCACCAGCGGCATGACCCATCGTGTCATTGACGCTCTTAAACTCATCCAGATCAATCAAAGCTGCGTTCAGGTTTTCATTCTGATCCCGCTCCAATGCGTCGCTCAGATAATCGTTGAAGAGTTTACGGTTGGGCAGCCCTGTAAGGGAGTCGTGAGACAAAAGAAACTTTTCCTTTGCTTCAGCTTCGTTCTTCATTTTCTCGATATGCACCCGAGATTCCAGACGCAAGGCGTTGATGTTGTGGTTCCGCTCCCGCGATCCGAGAAGCCAGAGGATCAGTAGAGAAGAAACAAACCACATTCCGGAATATTTGATATCGGCGATCAGGTTCGAAGTTAGGTCTCGTTCAACGATATAGGCGCCCATGACATCGCCAAGTTGGTAAACCTCTTCCTCTAACAAGTTGTTGTGACAACTTACGCAGCTAGCGGTGTTGGCAACCGAAGGAACGACCGTACGTCCAATGAGACGGCCTCCTTCAAATTTGTGTTCATGAATCGGCGGGGCTGATGGGTTATTCACAAAGTGTTCTATCATGTCTTCTTGGTGAAGAGTTTGTGCTGTAAGCCCCAACTCTAACCCTGGGCGGCCAGGCACCGTCACGGACGTATTTTCCTGATCATCTCCACTTAGGCCCGAGTTGCTAAAATGCTCTATTCCCAGCCGCCGAAAAGTGGCCGGAACTGTGGATCCTGCCTTCCTGTTTTGGGAGTAGATCGTGACAAAACTGTTTGTCATTTTGATGAGCTGAAGGCGCTCGCGTTCATTGATCGCTTTGTCGTCTGCCCAGGCAATGGTGAAGTATCCAACGGCTGTTAACAACGCCGCGAAGACAGCACACATAAAGGCCTTACGAACATCGCTTGTTTTGGGCTCTGCCAAATAGTCCTGCACTGCTCCACCCCTCATTCACTGCTTGAAGGGGCAGAGCAAAGTATATGCAGATTAACCCGAGGTGAAATTTTTAATTGCGCAGTACGTGAAACCCAATCTACATGCGCTGCATTTTCATTAAATCACCGTAAAGCACATTGCTCACACGCCGTATCCGTTTCGAGATGAGAAAAATAGCACATTGATGTCAAACCCTTAGACCATGGTTCACAGTTCAAGTGTCGTTACTCAACGCATTGAAGAAAAATCGGCTAGCGGTGACTTCGATGACGGGCTCATTTGAAAATAGCTGGCCCTACTATGCCCGCGTCGCCCGCATGCCGCGCAAGAAAAAAGGGACATTCACGGAAAAGCCGAGGGGAAACAGTTGAAATCCGCTACCATTGAACAGGATGCATTCCAACATCTACGCCCAGCGCGCGTCAGCCTGAACACCGCCAATCCCGTTGCCGACGATCCGGTTATTCACACCGGTCACCTAGGTTCTCACGCTCAGATCTCAGTTCATGTTCAAACCCGTCGCGGTCCGCTTTGATCTTCTCAAGAACGTCTGTCAAAGCAAATGAACGCGCGTCGTGTGCGCCGCTCCAGATAATGATCTCCAACAGTATCGGTGCAAGATCCCTGCCCTTCTTAGTCAGCGCATAAAGAAAGCTCCGACGGTTTTCAGGATCGCGTGTCTTATCCACCAGACCTTCTGCTTCCAGAGCTTTTAGCCGGTCGATAAGGATATTGGTGGCGATCTCTTCTTCCATCTCCATGAACTCGCTGTAGGTCCGCTTACCGCGCAGCATGATTTCGCGAATGACCAACAGCGTCCACCGATCACCAAAGATATCCAGACCAAAAGCAACGGGGCAGCCTGTCTGTCTGATTTTTGTTTTTTTCGTCATATGAGCTTTCTAAAAAAATACCTTGCAAAATGCAATACGTAAAGCTAGAAGGGTTACACCTTGCAAAATGCAAGCTAATTTACACGCAGAACCAGAGAGGCCACCAAGCCGGGCGTTCTCAGGAAAACCATCACCGCCAGACGACCCCACCCAGAGTTATAATCTCTCTGATCCAAGAAACATGTGCATCGGGAATTCTCCCAATCGATCTGAAAGGACTATCCAAATGAACATCTTTTCCTCCAAAACACGCACCTTCACTGCCATTGCTGCTCTGGCCACTGCGGGGGGGCTGGCCACGGCACCGTCAGCCGAAACACAACGCAGCTCGGTCAAGCTATTGACTGCCAACTTTGAAACACGTCGCGTTGTTCAGGTTGAAGCGGGTGATTTCCACTTCGTTCCAGGTCAGGTGGCCCCAGTTCATACACACAGCGCACCTGCGGTTGGCTATGTCGCCAAGGGTTCAATCATCTATCAGATAGAAGGTGAAAAGCCGCGGGTTTTGAACGAAGGCGATGCCTTCTTTGAACCAGTCGGCCCGCGCATCCTGCGCTTTGACAACGCATCAGCAACCGAAGAAGCCATCTTTATTGACTTCAATCTGGAACAAGAAGGTGAGCCGTTCATCGTCTTTGAACAGACACCAACAGAAGCCATCGACCGCCGCACCCTGCCAACCTTTGATCTGAGCGATACCGACATCAATCAGGTCGACATCCACGAAGACAACATTCCGGCAGCGGATGCCATTGTTGTTGAGACTGATGTCGCAACAGTCGGCATTGTCGCTGAAGGTGTCGTTGTCATCGAAACCCCAGGTGTAGAGACACGGCGCATTGTGGCCGGGCAGAGTTTCGCGCTGCCGGAGAGCGTCTCTGGGACCAAGATCCGAAACGCATCAGGCGAGGTTTCTGCCAAGGTGATCTCGTTCCGCCTCATCCCATCCAAAAACGCGATCAACTAAGCGTCTGCCCCTGTCCCCCCAGCCTCTGACCCAAGAGGCTGGGCCCCTTCCCCTTTTGGAGAATTGAACATGACACATTACATCTTGGTACACGGCGCTTGGGAAGGCGCATGGAGCTGGAACGAAACACGGCCAATGCTGGAAAGCGCTGGCCACGAGGTAACCGCCGTTGCTCTGCCCGGCAGCCCGGAAAATGAGCAGGATCTGTCACAAGTCACGATGCAGAACTATGTGCAGACCGTGGTTGATGCCATCAACCAAGTGGAAGGAAAGGTCAAATTGATCGGTCACAGTTTGGCCGGCGCAATCATCTCGCAGGTGGCTGAACACCTGCCCGAGAAAATCGAAAAGCTGTATTACGTAGCTGCGTTCCTGTTGAAGAATGGCGACAGTATTATCGAGGCCATGCAGCGCGATCCGGATGGAGAATTTCTACCTGAACTCTCCTTCTCCGAAGACCAAAGCTACGCCACCGCGTCAGCAGCCACCTGGCGGGACAAAGCATTTCATGATGTGTCGGATCAGGACATCCAAATCGCCCTTAACATGGTTCAGGATTTACCCCAGGCGACCGAACCCTTCATGGCCAAAATTGCAGTCAGCGACGAGATTTTTGGACGCGTTCCCAAGGTGTACATTCGTACATCCTTGGACAGAATGGTGTCCCCGAAACTGCAACAGGAAATGCTGGAAAATTGGAAGGTAGAGCAGATCCACACCTTGTCAGCCGGGCACTTTCCCACCCTGTCACTTCCAGCGCAGCTTGTTGAACATTTGCTCTGACCTACTAATCCGCCCCTTGCTCTTTTTCTTTGGCAAGGGGCACGCCGAACGGCGGCTCTGGATAATTGTTGAACAGCCAGTTCTAAAACGGCGCATTTAGACGGGGCAGAGCCTTATCCTTTCTGCCAATTAGAGCTTGATCCGACTGCATAGCTTTGACAAAGGACCCTTGAAATCCTCTAAGGGCGACTGAATTGGTGGCCTTCACCATTTGACCAACCGTTTGGAACGCCCTCATGACCATCACCCACCTTGTCACCCATTCCGGCGGCTTTCATGCGGATGAGCTGTTGTCTTCTGTCGTGCTCACCCGCCTGTTCCCACAGGCGGAGCTTCTTCGCACTCGGGATCGACAAGCCGTAACTCCGGCGACCCATAAAATCATTTTTGATGTTGGCGGGGCTTATGACAGCGAGATGCAGATCTTCGACCACCACCAACGTCCTGGCCCGCTGCGGGAAGATGGCCAGCCGTTCAGCTCTTTTGGTCTGATATGGGCGCATCACGGGCGCGCATACCTGGCAGCAATGGAGGTGCCAGCGGAAGACGTTGAGGCCATCCACGCCAAGTTTGACACCAAATTCGTGCTACCCATCGACCTGCTGGACAACGGCGCGATGGAACCATCAGTTGCCGGGCCGCTATCAATCCTGACATTGCCCGCGCTTTTGGGTAGCTTGAAGCCGGTCTTTGACAACACCTCGCCAACGGCTGACGACGATGCATTCCGGGCGGCCTTGCCCATTGCACGGAGTTTTGTCGAAGCTCAGATCCGTAATCTCGCAGCAAAATTCCGAGCGCAGAGCATCGTGGCCGAGGCAATCGCCAAAGCCGGTACATCCCCAATTCTCGAACTGCCCATGGGAATGCCTTACCGTTCTGCGCTTGATCAGGCAGAGGCCGATCACATCCTGTTCGTGGTTCATCCGCGCGGAGGTGACTGGACGATTGGCGGCATCAAACTGTCAAATGATACCTTCGACCAACGCGCCGATCTGCCTGCATCCTGGGCCGGACTAACAGATGACGCTCTGGAAGAGGTAAGCGGTGTCAAAGGCGCCAAATTTTGCCACAACGCCCGATTTATTGCCGTTGCCAGCACTCGTGACGCGATCCTGAAAATGGCTGAAATTGCGGTACAAGTCTCTCAGGAAACACAGCCATTGGTTAAGGCCCTATCTGAGTAACACAGACTTTGGGGCACCGCCTGTGCTGCAACCTGGGCGGTCGCCTTCGTCAACATCATCGCCAATGTTGACGCCCATGCGATTTGACATACGGTTTGTGACTGGCAGATAGTCGTATGAGTTTTCAAGTCGTGCCTGAGGGCCTAAAACCAACGAACCGTCTGGCGAATGACGCCCACCAACTTTCATGAAGGCGTCCCCCATGGCCACAAAAGCAAAGCTTCATCCCCGTAATCAACACTCAGAAGGGTACGACTTTGTGCGCTTAGTGGCGCAGACACCTGAACTTGAGCCTTTCACGATCAGTAATCCACGCGGTCAGACGACGGTTGATTTTCAAGAAGTGGGGGCTGTTCGTATGCTCAATCGGGCGTTGCTGAAGACACATTACGATATTGATTTTTGGGATATTCCCGCAGGTTATTTATGCCCACCAATTCCTGGCCGTATCGACTACATCCACTATCTCGCGGACTTGCTTGCTGGCAGCAATAATCAAGAAATCCCGCGCGGGCGTCACATCAAAGCGTTAGACATCGGCACCGGTGCGAGTCTGGTTTACCCCCTATTGGGCCAGAGCGAATACGGCTGGCACTTCACTGGCTCCGATATCGATGTAGGTGCGCTCAAATCGGCAAAGCAAATTTGTGAATTGAACGGGTTGAAAATCACCCTTAGGCGACAAAATGAACCTGAGAATGTTTTTCGTGGTGTGGTCAAAGCCAACGATGCTTTTCACGTAACCCTGTGCAACCCGCCTTTTCATTCGTCCATGGAACAGGCGAACAAGGGCACCCAACGTAAGTGGGCGAACCTTGGCAAAGGGCGGTCGAAAAAGCTCAACTTTGGTGGTCAAAACGCCGAACTTTGGTGTCCGGGGGGTGAGATAAAGTTTATCGCCCGCATGATTGAACAGAGTATGGAGTTCGCCGACCAATGCCTGTGGTTTACCTCTCTGGTGTCGAAAAAAGATAACCTCCAGCCACTCCAGCGAATTTTAAAAAAGGCCCGGGTTGCTGATTTTAAGGTCGTCGAAATGGCACAGGGGCAAAAAGTAAGTCGTTTTATTGCCTGGACTTACATGAAGAAAAATCAACACTCTTTGTTCTTTAGTAACGCTGAGGCATAGGGCGGAGAATAGGCCTTCGCGACGCTGCGCATCAGTAGTTCACTTTCCAGAACTTAGCTCTGATCGCCCCCACTGCTGGATCGTCACGGTTGCGGTCTCGGGCGGAAGCCCCTGCAACAGCGACCCGTCGTAGGTATTTGAAAAAACGCAATCTTGCGTATAGCCTTGATCAAAGATTGGTAGCCTGGACGACTAACCTGCAGTGGCAGGATGTCGGGGCTAAGATTTCAGGATGAAGGCAGAGACATGAAAGCTATTCACTATCTCAAGCTTGCTGCGCTTACGTTCAGCGTCAGTTGCGGAGTGCCCGCATTTGCCGGGCTGTACAAAGACGTTAACATCGATAACTCCCATATTAACAGCAGCATCAGTGAAGCTCGGCAATTGGCGTATTAGGGATGGCCGCATATTATTTGGACAAGTTGAGCCTGATTTCCCGGGTGAACCAGGCCGTATCCACGCGCGAAGGCGAATGTGCGACCATCGCCTATATCTTCGCAATGGCGGCCGAAGACCTGCAACGCTACGACTTGCTTCGGCAGTATGACAACGTCGGGCAAGAGCTTTCTTATTTGTCTGAGGCAACCGCACAGGCCTGCGAAAATTCATCTTTTAATCTTGCAGAAAGCAATGGGATTTCGCGCTTAGCTCAGGACTTGTTAGGGGCTGAAGTGAATGAGGTATCGTTCCGTGAGGCTCTGTATGATCAGCTTTCCAACATTGAAGGTACATTGCCCGCGGATACTGCTGAGGAGGCGGACCCACCAACTGCAGAGAGATAACCAGCACTGTAGCGACTGGCTGAACCTGCTCTGGCATCCCTGCACTTAGTGGAAACAAGGCAAACGTACACCGCTGAAATCTGTAGAACAGGCGAATGCTTTGGTGATTTTGTTTTCGTCGGGGCGAATGTCTTTTCCGGGATGGTTGTATTCAACTCTCAGCACATAGCTTTGATTGCCTTGCACAAAAGCTGCCCAATAAAAGGCGCTTCCATTCATGCCGTAGTGACCGCTGCGCACAAAGGAATTGTCAAAATCACGGCTAAGAGCGAGATCGATAAATGAACCATCTGCCTCCTCTTTCAGATCGTGGTAGAGCTGCGCCGTACCAACGCGTTCTGTGATTATGACGTCACCATAGACCCAGCTTCGGGCATCGATTGTGTCGAATAACAGATTTGCGCCATTGCCACTGGACCGCTGAGGCATAGGGCCAAAAGCAGAGGCATAGCGCTGAGAAGCAATATAGTCAGAAATGCTGGCAGGCAGGTCCATCAAGCCTGCGCTTGCCGGTATCATGAAATGATTGAGTGTGTTCATAACCGGACCAATGTTTTTCCCGGGAGAAACCGAAGACCAACCTTGCTCTGTCGCATTTTGGTATTTCAGAAAACTCTCAAGATAGGCCGCGTCAGAAGCAGATCGATAAAGAAAAACGGTCGACGCAATTTCTGAACGATTGTCTTTTGGCACGCCACATGCACTCAGAACGTAGGGTGACTCATCAACTGGAAACCCGCTTATTACGCGATCTGCTTGATCCCGAGACACGTCTTCCATACGGGCGTCGCCAAGGTAGTTTTGTCCCTGTTCCAACGGTATTTTGTAAAACTCAGCAATAAGTCTGGCGCAGACGTTGCGAATTGCATCATTGCTGGAAACGCCAAGTAGATGGGGCGGAAACTGGGGCAAGGTTGTGTTTGTGTAATAAAGCCGCTCTGCTCTATCGATCATGAAATACTCGTCTTGCCCCATTTCAATGATCGCATCAAAAACGAGCGGGTTGATACCAAACCGGTTTAGATGGCCCGCGAATTTTGATATACTCATGCGGGTCAGGTCCAACAGGTTAGTCACCTGTTTTTCTTCCAGGATTTGGCTGACTTTTGAACTCGGGAAGAATGGAGAGTGAAACCCCAGTTTGGCGCCAGGTTCAATTGTGCGGTCTCTAAAGTAGCCAATTCCCCCCGTCGACCAAACTCCGGTTCCTCCTAAAAAGGCAAGCGCGCATGCTGACAGGCAGGATTGGTCTGCTTCAATTACGGTCGCTACTGCATCTTCGCGAAACGCCTCTGCTAGCGCAATCCCTTCAAGCAAACTGCCGCCGGGACTATCAAGTGAGACAACCGCCCGCACGCCAGTACCATCTGGACCGCATTCGTCAGCTGAGCATCCAAGCACACGCTCCAGTGCAGTTTTGTACTTTTCCACATCGCCCCTGAGGATGATCCCTTCCAGACGCAGCAGCGGCACTGTTTTAGACTGCGAAAACCGGTAATTTACAATATGGACGTCGGCTGCTGTGGCCACACTGGCAGCGACACACCACAGCAATGTAGTAGTTAGCGTGGTCAGGGTAAGAGTCGCCTGCTGGTACGCGGCACACAAGCGTTGAACCTTGTCAAAAAAGGCCTGCGGGAAGATTTTATTCATTCGATTTTCAATTCTCAATAACCGACATTCCGCAAGTGGCACGCCTTGCGACCCAAGATGAGACTGAGTCGCGGTTTGATCAAGTCATTTACTACGTCGCGCTTGATCCGGAAATATACGGCCAAAGCTAACATTCGCAGAGGGTAAGGCAGGTCTAAGTTTGCTTGCCAGTTCACAGTACTGGCAAGCAAAACAGTATCTCCGCTTAGGTAGAAAAGTAGTACATCCTACTAATCCAATCACTGAGTTTTCCGAAGCACGCCAGACCTAATCGAACGCCGCCGTATTCACACAGCTTTTAAACTTTGGTGCAACGCGTTGATGCCATCGGACGTTGTGACAAAGCCCGGTGAAAGGCGCAGGGTTTGGCCGCGCGCATCCGCATAAATATGGTTGGTCTTCAGGGTGTTCAACACATGTGCAGCGGGCATTTCGGGCGGCAGTTTTACCATGATGCTTCCACCCCGATTGCTGGCTGAACGAGGAGTGCAAAGGTTCAAATTCAGGTCGTCGATCACGTCAATAATTTGACTGGTCAGGTTGTGATTATGCGCCACTAGCTCCTCGCGGTTTTGCGCTGCGTGCCACTTTAGTGCAGGCAGAGAGGCGATGTTCGCAACCATTCCCGGTGTGCCGTGATCAAACCGACGACTATCAGGCGCATATTCAAACTTATCCAATTCCCACGAAAATGGATCTGGCTGAGAGAACCAGCCGCGCAATCCTGGCTCGCATTCTAGGGTAAGTTCGTTGGCAACATATAAGATACCCGCACCCGGCGTGCCACAAAGCCATTTCAAACTGGTCGAAACAGTAAAATCAATCTCAGGTGCCATCACATCGAAAGGCAGCAGTCCCGCGGCTTGAGTTATATCGACGCCAATCAGGCTTCCCATCTTGCGGCCGTGCGCCACGAGGGGTTCCAAATCAATCTTGTGAGACGAGGTCGAAGAGACCCAAGTGAGTAAGGCCAGACCCACGTCCGGGCCCCAGCTTGCGAGCATGTCTTCATCTTCCACCCAAGACGCACCTTGGCGCATCGGCACCGTGTCGAGGCTAAAGCCAAGGCGTTCAGAAATACCCGACAACATGAAGTGGAGCGAGGGAAAGCAATCAGCGGCAACCAATACCCGCTTCCCTTTAAGGTACTTCTCAGGCAAGGCGCCAATCAATGAATAGAGCGAGGCGGTGACGTTCTCTGAGGTCGTGAGCGTGCCTTCTGGTGCATTTATCAAATGCCGCCAACCATCAATGAATTCCTGGCGCTTCGGCAGTACGTTCGCCCAATGCTCGTCGTTGGTGGCACCCCAAAATCCAGCAAATTCAGCCAGCGCCAGCGCACTATCTTTAGCCTTGCCGTGGTATTGACCAATGGAATGGTACAGCAAATAACCGGATCCGTCGGGAGCGTTAGGGGCGTTAGTCATGGGAATTCCTGTATTGATGTGACTTTGCGGACAACTCTTTTGAGTTATGCGCTATGGGATGCGACGAAGATCAGCGGCCGTAGGCTTGTTTGAATCGCTCTTCAAGACGGCTGGTAAAGCGTACCAAGGGCCAAAGCAGAACAATGTAAAAAACGGCAGCTAGAATGAGCGGGGTCGGGTTTGCGAACAAAGCCTGCGCGTCGGTGGCCTGTTTCAACAGATCATTCATCGCGACGACCGAAGCCAGTGACGTGTCTTTAAAAATCGATACCGAATAGGAGGCCAACGGGGGAATAACGATGCGCAGGGCTTGGGGCAATATGACCTTTTGCATCGTGCGCGGAAAGGAAAGGCCAAGGGCGGTTGCCGCTTCAAACTGACCTTTGGGAACGGCCTCAATTCCAGCGCGCACGACTTCGGCGGAATAGGCCGCCAGAACCATCGACAAAGCAACAGCTGCCGCAACAAAAGAGGATAGGGTTATGCCAGCGAATGGCAGGGCGTAATAGACCAGGATCAAGACAACAAGAATTGGAATTGCGCGCAAAAGGTCGATGTAGGCCACCGCCAAGAGACGCAACGGCTTTGGTGCATAAAGACGCACGAGGCAGACAAGTACACCCAGAATTCCGCCGAAAAATATTGCCGTGAGCCCCAGCACGATTGTGTTGGTCAACCCTCGCAATAAAATCGGGAACGCCCGTTGCATCACGCTGACGTTGAAGAAAATGTCGAGAATTTCCATGTTAGGCGTCTCTTTTCGATAAAAAACTGTCAGAATGGTAGCATCCTGCCAGCGTGGTATTGCCTGTCGCATCGATGCGATCTATCGGCGCGTTCTGCATCATATTCGTCTTGTTTTTGGCGCTACGCCCAACCGTCTGGTGGCAAAGGGCCGGTTTCGTCACAGCGCAGCCCAGACTAAGAGCCGAGCTGCAGAAATGGCACCATGGTGAGGGAAAGGCGGGCTTCGAAGGCCTGGGAGTGAAGAGCAAAAATGCTCGGCAGTACAAAATCTCAGCTCCAACACTGCGGGAAAACAGATGCCCCCGCAGTGCATTTTTGGAACCTGGCCCTATTCTGACGATGTGGGTACGGGAAGCGGCTGCAACGTGAGACTGTTTGCAGCAGGTTTGGCCCCAAACCATTTCTCATAGATCGTCGACATTGTGCCGTCGTTTTTCATCTCTGTGAGAATGGCGTTTGCAGGCTCTACCAGCGGCGAGTCTTTTGGCATCATGATTGCGAATTTTTCGCCGGTAACGATTTCATGCGCGACTTCAAGACCTTCAGTCTGAGCAAATGCATAGCGCAACCCAACGACATCGTTAACCACTGCGTCAACCCGGCCGTTGCGCAGATCAGCCAGCATATTGGCAACGCTGGTATAGCTATTGTAATTTGCATAACCAAGTTCAGCTTCGCGTTCTTTTAGCCAGATCTCGGGCGCCGAGGTCGCGATAGAACCAACATTTTTGCCAGCCAGATCGTCAAGTTTTCCAATGGCAGAGCCACTACGGACACCAACAGCCATCGCACCCTCTACATAGGGCTGCAAAAAGGATTGAGTTTCCAAACGGGCGTCGGTGATTGTCAGTGATGAAATCACCATATCGGCGCGGCCGGAGGCGGCAGCCACAAACAAGGCTTGGAAATCGTAGCCCTTAATATCGACATTGCGGTCCAGTCGCGATGCGACTTCGGTTACGACATCAACTTCAAATCCCTTGAAATCGCCGGCCTCATCTTTGAATTGCCACGGCGGATTGGCGGGATAGGCCGCGATGTTCAATGTTTCTTGAGCGGTGGCGAATGTTGTGCCGATCAGCATCAAAGAGATCGATGTGAAAGCAAGTGTCGCGCGTCTTGTAAACTTCATTGGAAGTCTCCCCAGTGTTGACAGTCTCTCGAGCAATGACGCGCTTCTAAAAGGAATTTGCGCCAAACTGTATACTGTTTGTACGCGCCATTTTGTATTTTCATCAAGAACTTTTCTGAATTATCGAATTATGCGTTGATATTTCAAGAAAATTTACCCCTAACCCTTTCGTCTTGAGCTTAAATAGTATACAGTTATGTCATGCAAACAGATGTAAACAAAAAGATCCCAGCCCGAAAACTGAGCCATCGCGACAGGATTTATCAGGACTATCTGACGCGCATTCAGCGCGGCGAAGTTGCGCCTGAAGATCGTCTGGTCGACACCACGATTGCCGCCAGTCTTGGGGTGTCGCGCATGCCCGTTCGTGACGCGATGATGCGGTTGGTGCACGAAGGGTATCTGATCACCTCCTCACGCGGATTCAAATTGCCTGTCTGGGACAAAAAGAGTGTTCTGGAAGTGTTTGAATTACGCCGCCTTCTCGAACCTCGCGCCGCCGGGCTCGCCGTTCAGAATGCAACGCCTGAAATTCTTGATGCGCTGACAGATGCCTTTGCAAATGCCGAAAATACCATGGCAAGCGACGACATCCGACATTTCTATCGCGCCTGCGAGGTTTTTCGCAATTTATGGCTGTCAGCAGTGCCAAATACCCAGCTTCGCCAAATGATTGACCGCTACCTGAGCCAAATTCAAGCGGTCCGCATGGTCACCATGGGTGACGCTGAATCACACGCGCTGATCGTTGCCGGGCAAAGGCAGCTACTGGCGGCTTTTCACGCTAAGGACTCACTCAAAGCCTTCGATTGCATGACCCGCTACGTCTACGACGGCGAAGCCAAATATCTGGAGAGAGTGTAACATTGTCCAGTGAGAGGCATCTGGCGAGGTCAGCACAATAGATGAGTGAACGAATGGGCCTATAATGCCGATCTGGAAGACAGGGCAAATGTTCTAACACCTCACATCCACCTCGGTTACCGCGACCCAACACCCGACTGTTGGGATTGCCTCCAACTGCTTCGAATTTTGCATTTTGGAACTTTCAGCTACGTAGTTTCACAGGAAACAGAGACCATTGGCTTCTATGCAGTGGAGTTCAAACCGTGAGATTTTTGCTTGCCACCTTACTCATTTCATTTTTGACAGCAGCGCCTGTTGCGGCGATGGACTTCATTCTTGGCGGAACCGACCACAAAACAAACGACGCAAACTGGATTCAGGCCAGTGGCCCAATTGACGAGGAAACGGCAGCCGATTTCCAAACCTTCCTTGCAGAGGGGCCTGGCTGGCTTCCCAAGCGGATACGCTTCAATTCGCCCGGTGGCAGCTTGGCGCAGGGCATCCAGCTCGGCGCGGAACTGCGACGCCTTGGGTTTGCAACAGAAGTTGGCAACCATGAGCCCCATCCGGATTGGCCAAACATGTCTTCCTGGGACTTCACACGTCGCACTCCGGGTATCTGCGCTTCGGCCTGTGCTTATGCCTTCATGGGAGGTGTTGAGCGCCGGGTCGATCATGGCTCTCGGATCGGGGTTCACCAATTCTACAGCGCCGCCCGGTCGGATGGAGGATCGGACAGCCACCCCATTCTTGTCCAACAGGGAGTAGAGCAGGAACTGGTCTCACAGCTGCTCGATTACACACTAAGGATGGGAGTGGATGGTCGCGTTCTGGTGCATGCTGGCCTAAGTCAACCACACGAGATGTATTGGATCGGATCAGGGGCTGAGGCGCTGCAAACCAAGCTTGCCTACGCGCCAACTGAATGGGGAAAATGGGAAATTGAATTGCTCGGCCAAGGTGTAATTGCGGTGTCCAAGCGAGCAGATGAACTGTACAAGATGACCGCACTCTGCACTGATACAGAAGGCGCGTTTTTTGATTTATTCGTTACTGAAGATCCAAAGATAGACTCTGATTGGAGCGTCCGGACCTGGCTGATCAATCAGTGCCTACCAGCTGGCTCCTTCTTACAGGGACAAGGAGCCCATCGCATCCTTGGAAAGCGAGTTGAGACTGCCAACATTCGCATCATGGATCGCCCGCGCGGCTTCGGCGTTCGGTTCCCGCTCGGACGCATCCCGGTGGTTCAAGGTCAGCCCTCTTTTCTCTATGACGACACCTTCGGCGCCTGCACCACAGAGCGTTTCATGGGAAACCGTGAAAGAATGGTACAAGCTATCCAGATAGCTTTTCGCAACTGTATCCAGTGACTGTTTCTGTTTGGAAAAATGCAAGCGACCCCGACTGCTCTGTATCCATTTAAGACCACAGCTTCGACAGACCGGCACCAAGAGCGCCATCCCGTCAATCGTCACCATAATGTACGTCGTCAGACATTTTCGCACCCGTTAGCGGAAGTCCAAATACTAGACACTACCGGACATTCGATCTTCGAGCCGGTACACTCGACTTAGTGAAGAAGCCAACGTTTGCTGTGATCAGCATGTCTGACATCAGCGCCAATGGGTCCAAATAGCGCAATTTGATAAAAGAGGGTTGTTGGCTCATCGTTACCACTGAGGAGTGGACGATGCGAAAGACAACCAAGAGCCCGGGCGAGAAGATCGTACTGTCCATCTTAATGTGGCCAGGTAACAGCTGAACTGCGCGTAAGTTGCCAGCCTACCTGTAGATCTGCGAACCTTGGTGCGACGCATCGAATGCATACCATAGAGCACGGATCTTCGCATCCCTCAGAACTGACATCTGGGGGCAACCTTAATTTCCACTCTCCGCTGCACCCCAAGCCATACCCCCAATGAGGGAGAATTCAGTAGGATTACTTTGGACAACCTCGGACATCTCGTTCGAGATTGTCGATAGAAACTAAAGTATTACAGGATGTATTAGACCACAACTGGAAGATATTGTGGTGCCCAGGGGCGGAATCGAACCACCGACACGAGGATTTTCAATCCACTGCTCTACCCCTGAGCTACCCGGGCACGGGAAGGCTTATCGCCTTGGGTGTGGGCCTTCTATGACGTCGGGGTCACAGTGTCCAGAGGCATTTTTCAAGAAAACTACTAATGTTTGGTTTGAGTATTTCGGTCTGCTTCTTCCAATGCTTTTTCGAGATCTTCTGGGTTCTGACTCGGCACTGAATATGAACCGCTCAACCATTTTCCCAAGTCGATATCAGCACAGCGTTTGCTACAAAACGGGCGGTAGGTCGCAACGGTTTCTTTATCGCAAATTGGGCAGCTCATGACAGCAACTCGCTCAGCAAATTTGTCAATGTTGCCCGACCACGTTTGCGCTGCAGCTCATAGTGCCCTAGCGGCGTCCAGCCCACCAACAATGTCTCTTCGGTGTCAGCACGAAATGCGGCGCGTAGCGCAGTTTCAAAGGCACGTCTGTCCTTTTTCGGCATGGGAGCCAGGTCTAGTACGATCTGACCGCCCAACCCACGCAGCCGCAGCGCGCGCGGCAGGGCCTTAGCACAGGCCATATTGGCCTTAACGCCAGCCGCCAGTGATACATCAGCGCCCGTGTTCACATCCACGGCGACCAATGCCCGGGTGGGTTCGACAAACAAAAAGGCGCCGCCTGACATCGGCTCGCGAATATCACGCACAACTTCCAGCGCTTCCAGCACACCGTGGTGTTCAAACCCGCCTGGCTCGCGTTCAATTTCGGCCGCTTCTGACCAGTCACGCCAGGCCAGCAGATGCGGCGTATCCCCTTCGGTCAACGCCTGTGGCTCGGTGCCTTGATCCGCCATCACAGCAGCCGCCATATCAGCCATGGCCGAAATATCGTCGGCAATTTCATCTGCATCAGCGCCATCGCAAGCCGACCGCAGAATCAACCCATGTTCACTATCACCCATAGTCTCATGTGCCACTTCCAGCAGCCGGTTGCGCTCGTCCTCGTCGCGGATCGAGCGCGAGATGTTTAATCCCGGAGCCTCAGGCGTGACAATGGCATATCGGCTTTTGAACAGGATCTTTTGGGTGACCGGGATCGCCTTGCCATCTTCGGCATAGCCCGTGACCTGGACCAACAGCATTTGACCCGGCGCCAACCCCTTGACCTGACGTAAAAATGCTGGGCCATCCGGCGTGCTCAGGAACATCCCTCCCTGCCCTTTGACCGGACGGTCAGCGCGGGCCCGGTAGATGGTCCCTGGCGTTGGCAAATCGCTTTCGATCAGAACATCGTCCAGCTTGCCATTCACCATCAGCGCCGCAGCTTCACGGCCCTTTACGTGGTCAAGAATGATAGTACGGCCCTTCATGCGGCGGCCTCCTTATGAACTGAATATCCCGCGACTTGCAGCAGGTTTGCGGTTTCGGCCAATGGCAGGCCGACGATGCCTGTAAACGAACCACTGATCCAGGGGATCAGCGCGCCTGCCGGCCCCTGAATGGCATAGCCACCCGCCTTGCCCTGCCAGTCATTACTGGCAAGATACGCATTGAGTTCAAGATCAGACAGCCGTTTCATCCGCACCTGAGACACGACATCCTTTTGCCAGATTTTGTCTCCGCGGCGCAGCGATAGTGCTGTGATCACCCGGTGCCGACGACCAGACAGGGCCAGCAGGAATTCTGCGGCTTCACCAGCATCAGCAGGCTTGCCCAAAATTCTGCGGCCCAGCGCTACAGTCGTATCCGCACACAGAATCAGGTCATCGCTATCAGCCCGGACCGCCATCGCCTTTTCGTGCGCAATGCGATTGCAGTAGTCCCGTGGCAGTTCGGCTTTCTTCGGGGTTTCATCGATATCAGGAGGTCGCACATCATCAGGGGTGATCCCCAATTGCGCCAAAAGTTCCAGCCGCCGCGGACTGCCTGATCCCAAAATGAATGCCATCACTGACCCTTTTGTCTTTGTGAGTCTGCTTACATCTCAGCAGACACTTATCAGAAGTCACCACTCAAACCGGGCAATCTTCTTTTGATAGAATGCCTCAACAAGAGGCCTTGGCCTTGCAATACAAAGCCGAATGACAAAAGCCCGGCGGGTAAGCCGGGCTTTGATCGTCAATCAGGATCGCGCTTACTTGAAGCGATAGTTGATCCGTCCCTTGGTCAGGTCATAAGGAGTCATCTCCACCTGAACCTTGTCGCCAGCCAGAACGCGGATGCGGTTTTTGCGCATCTTGCCTGCCGTGTGTGCGATGATCTCATGGCCGTTTTCCAGCTCGACCCGAAACGTCGCATTGGGCAAGAGTTCCTTCACGACACCGGGAAATTCGAGCGTATCTTCCTTGGCCATGTTCTCTCCATTTTGGTTATCCCCGCCGATATGCGGGATGTGCGCTTAAATGGGGGCTTTTGCCCTGATTTTCAAGGGCGCAATCGCCGCTGGGGGCTAAATGTGACCGATTTCACCCGCTCACCCTGCTCATCCCGTTAACGGCGGTTCAGAACCAGCCCATTTGAGCGCACATGCGTAGCATCTGCAAGGCGGATTGCAACCATAGCCCACTCCGGCATGCTTACTTATTTTCAACCAACCCCAGCGCGCATGAACCCGGTGACTAAGAGGCCAGAGCTGACAGCCAAACCGATGCTTACATCCAACGTATACAGCCATTCTATCGAACCAACAAACGACGTCATAGCATTCAAACTTGGTGTTACCGAGCCAAAATCATCGCACCAATCCGTTCATGTCGGGGACGTCATGAGCCCCTTATCCAAAAATAAAATAGTCGTTCTATAACAGCATCATACACCAGAGCAAACCATGAGGACACGCACAAACTTAAATAGGATCCACGAGTTCTCACGCTAAATCTCACACTTTGACCAATCCGAGAACTGCTGTTCCAGAGCCTATTGCCGCTATGTGGCAGCGGGTAAACTCTGCCCGATTGACTGACAGCTGCAGCCCGCAGAGCAGTGGCGCCAGCTCCATCGAGGCTTACACGGGAACCATCGAATTCCCCCCCTAAGGTAAGATGCCGACATTCCAAGAGACAGCTTCGCCTGCATTTTGTTCCATCTATAACAACATGCGAGTGCATTTACTGCCGTATCGCGCCAATTATACGGATATGGCGAGGAACTAGGGCTAAACTCTGAAGTCTCTCAATGATCCCGATATCAGCGAATCAGTAGCAAAGTACCCGCAGCTTATTGCTTTTGGGTTGGCGCGCCCCAGCGTTTGGTTAGATGTTGGATGATCTGATCGCGGGATTGGCGATAGCTAGCCAGTTTTGCTTCACGGCCTTCGCCCAAGCCGGTAGGGTCCATAATTGGCCAGTACTCAACATCCAAATGAAAAAACCTGGTCAACTCCAATGCCCGGCGCTGGCTGGCAGGAGACAAGGCGACAACCAGATCAAACGATGAGAGATCATCGCCCCAGCGCTCCATCTCGTCAAACGAACGCGAACGATGGCGGGACAATTCAACGCCGATCTCCTGACAAACTGAGATCGAAAAACCGTCAATTTCCATGTCGGTCTTAACCCCAGCCGACTGCACATAGGTACCGGTGCCGTAGAATTTTTTCATAATGCCCTCGGCCATGGGCGAGCGCACCGAGTTATGGTCACAACAAAACAATACCGATTGTGGCAACTCGCTCAACCGTCAGCCTCCGAAATGCAGCACACAGATCAACGTAAACAAACGTCGGGCGGTGTCGGTATCAATCTCTGCTTTACCTGCCAACCGCTCTTGCAACACACGACTGCCTTCGTTGTGAATGCCGCGGCGCGCCATATCGATTGTTTCGATTTGGCTAGGCGGTAGCGTTTTGACGGCTGTGAAATAGCTTTCGCAAATCTGGTAGTAGTCTTTAACCACCTGTCGAAATGGTGACAACGACAGATGAAATTCTGCTGCTTTACCGCCGTTCTCGGTTGCAACATCAAAAACCAATCGCTTATCACGAATGGCCAGTCCCAGATGGTAAGGGCCCGGCGGCAGGTCACGATCATCCCGTGACGGCAATGCGAAGGAGTTTTCCTCAATCAGGTCAAAAATCGCCACCCTGCGTTCCTGCTCAATCTCAGGCGTCGGCGGAGGCAGATTACGATCGTCCAACTCGATGTGACTAATGCGGCTCATTCTTTTTTGTCTCACTGCACGTATGCGTTGCTTCAGAGGTATCTCAAGCCGGCAACGGGGGCAATGCGCGGCGTTTAAACAAATGACAAGCAAGCATCACCGGCAAAGTACCGCAAAAAAGCCTTTATGCCTCCGGCGGGGACGCCGATGACCGCGCTAGGTGAAGCTTCCTGGGTACTCCAGGAAGCGGATCCCTTATTCATCTAGCCCTAAATATCCCGGGGTGAATTGACCGCAGGTCAAGTGGGGCAGAGCCCCACCTTTTCCACTCAATCGTTCAGCGCGTCCAACCGTGCCCGTACAGACAATCCATGTGCTTCAAGGCTTTCACTGATCGCCAGAGCCTCAGCTGCAGGCCCAATCGCGCGTAAGGCGGCTGGGGTCATCTGGCTAAGGGTGGTGCGCTTGAGGAAATCCATCACCGATAGCCCGGACGAAAACCGCGCCGAGCGTGCAGTGGGCAGCACATGATTGGGGCCACCAACATAGTCGCCAATCGCCTCGGGGGTATATTGTCCAAGAAAAATAGCACCGGCATGCACTGTCTTTTGGCTATACATCTCTGGATCAGCCACGCAGAGTTCCAGATGTTCGGGGGCTATGCGGTTGGACAGTGCGGCGGCCTGATCCAGATCTGCCACGGTGATCACTGCACCAAAATCGCGCCAGCTGGGGCCAGCTATGGCGCGCCGTTGCAGCGTTTCTAGCCGTTTCTCAACCGCATCAGCCACTGCACGACCAAATTCCGCATTGTCTGTTATTAGGATCGACTGGGCGCTTTCGTCGTGTTCAGCCTGACTCAGCAAGTCGAGCGCGATCCAGTCCGGGTTGTTGTCTTTGTCAGCAATCACCAGAATTTCGGAAGGACCGGCGATCATATCGATACCCACCTTACCAAACACCCGCCGTTTAGCCGCCGCAACAAAGGCGTTGCCGGGGCCTGTGATTTTATCCACAGGAGCGATGCTTTCAGTCCCATACGCCAGTGCTGCGATCGCCTGCGCACCGCCGATACGGTAGACCTCATCCACGCCAGCGATCCGGGCCGCCAGTAAAACCAGCGGGTTAATCTGCCCATCCGGTGTTGGAACCGTAATCGCCAACCGCTGCACACCTGCAACTTTGGCTGGAATGGCGTTCATCAACACCGAAGAGGGATAGGTGGCCAGGCCACCCGGCACATAAAGACCAGCGGCCGACACCGGCGACCAGCGCCAGCCCAGGGTCGCACCGGCCTCGTCCGTCCAACTGTCGTCCGCTGGCATCTGTCGCTCATGATAGGCGCGGATACGCTCAGCAGCCAATTCCAATGCTGCACGATCCTCCGCGGACACCTGAGCAATGGCCCTATCAATTTCCTCGACCGAGAATGCCATCCCCTTGGCCGTCAAATCCAGACGATCAAACTTTGAGGTCAGCTCAAGCACTGCGGCATCACCCCGGTGGCGGACATCAGCGATGATATCCGCGACAACCGCATCAACATCGGGGCTGTCTTCTCGCTTAGCCCCCAGCAGTGCTGCAAACTTGGTTTCAAAATCAGGCGCGGTGGCATCAAGAAACTGCGGCATCGGGCTCTCCTTTGAGCGCTGAATAGCCGGGCACGCAGGCAGGCTCAAGCAAATTGGGGTGGTTAGTCCCCATGTCCCGGAGCCTTACCCGAGGGGGCCTGATACGGGCGGGTAACATCGCGTAGTGTGACGCCAAGCGCTTCGACCGACAAACGCAGCACACCATCACCCGCCAGTGTCAGCAATACATGCCCAGTGCCATCTTCGCCGGGTTCAAAGCTCACATCCAAGAGCGACAGAATGATGTCCCGATCGCTACGATCGACTCCCTGCGATGCCACCGACAACACATTGTCGATGACAAGCAAGGACTGCACGCGTTCATAGGCGCGGCCACGGGCTTTGGCAGCGTCACTGTCTTCCCAACGGAACCGGTTCAACAGCAGTGCAAAACGGAACTGCTTTGCCTCCCAGCGCATTTCGGTGACCGGGAACACCGCATCCTGCGTCAGTGACGAGATAACTTGCAGGTCCTCACCTGTCAGTGCGCCAAGGTTCAACGGTGCTTCGCCGCCCTCTTCAAATGTTGCGTCGGCCATTATTGTCCCTTGATCCGTTCAATTTTTGCGCCAACACCTGAAAGCTTGCCCACCACATGCTCATAGCCGCGATCCAGATGATAAACCCGGCTGACCACAGTTTCACCCTCAGCAGCCAAGCCAGCCAGGATGAGAGACACCGAAGCCCGTAGGTCGGTTGCCATCACAGGGGCGCCTTTCAATCGGTCTACGCCGGTCACTGTGGCAGTCCCACCATGCACATCAATCTGTGCGCCCATCCGGATCAACTCAGGAGCATGCATGAACCGGTTTTCAAAAATCTTCTCTTCCAGCACCGAGGTGCCATCAGCGGTGCACAGCAATGCCATCATCTGAGCCTGCAGATCGGTTGGGAAACCGGGGAAGGGTTCGGTAACAACATCTACGGCGCTAATCCGACCATTGCGGCGCGCAACTTTCAGACCTCTGTCAGTTTCCTCGACCGAGATTCCAGCGGCGTCCAGCTTTTCGCAGAATGCACCTACCAGATTTAGGCGACCACCCAGCAGCTCAACCTCGCCGCCGCAGATAGCTGGCGCCAGCATGTAGGTGCCCAGCTCAATTCGGTCTGTAACAACAGGGTGCGTCGCCCCGTGCAACCGGTCAACACCCTGAACGGTAATGGTTGATGTACCGTCGCCGTCAATCTGGGCCCCCATTTTACGCAGACAATCCGCCAGATCCACAATTTCCGGCTCACGCGCAGCGTTGTTGATAACCGTGGTGCCCTTGGCCAGGGTCGCTGCCATCAGTACGTTTTCAGTGGCCCCGACTGAAACCAGCGGGAAATCAACGGTTCCGCCCTTTAGCCCACCAGGGGCCTTAGCGTGGACATAGCCGTCTTTCAGCTCCAGCTCGGCGCCCAGCGCTTCTAGTGCTTTAAGGTGCAAATCAACCGGCCGGGCGCCAATTGCGCAGCCGCCGGGCAACGACACAACCGCATGTCCGTCCCGCGCCAGCATCGGCCCCAGCACCAGAATCGACGCACGCATTTTACGCACGATGTCATAATCCGCAGTATGATTGTTGATATCGTGGCTGGACATCGCCAGCACCTGACCGTCCTGAAGGCTGGTAACTTCGGCACCCAGCGACTGCAGCAGCTCGGTCATGGTTTTAATATCGCTAAGCCGTGGCGCATTGGTCAGCGTAAGCGGCTCTTCGCTGAGCAGCGTTGCCGGCATCAGCGTTAAGCAGGCGTTTTTTGCCCCTGCAATCGGAATTTGGCCGTTCAGCTCGCCGCCGCCACTTACCAGTATCGAATCCATCTGCCGTTATCCTTCTGACTTGCCTGTCTGTTTATTATCGGCACCTGTGCCTGATCGCGCCTTTGCCTGAGCCTTGCGCCGGGCCATATTGGCCTTCAGCGCGGCCTTTAGCCGGTCTTCGCGTGCAGGGGAATTATTGCCGCTTTTGGGTGTTTTCTTATCTGCCATAAACCCTGTGTAACTCAGTCTGAAAAAACCGTCCAGATTACCCTTGCACAGTTCTTCGATTGCCCCTAAAAGCCCCCTCACCGGCGCTGCTGCAGCCCAGAGAGAGTTCTTTCTGATGCAAAACAGGTTCGGTTGGTTAGGTTGCCGAACGATACGGGGTTTTCCAGTCCCACAGGCCGCCTGATAAGATGCTGGAAAACGGTGCGCTGTGGTAGCTCAGTGGTAGAGCACACCCTTGGTAAGGGTGAGGTCTGGAGTTCAATCCTCCATCACAGCACCATTTCTATATATCTACAGCAAATAGTCGACTTGATAGCATTCTTGTCTGTTGGGTCACAGCCCAACTGAATCTGTTGGTACTTACCTGCAGTTCCATCAGCCTCACAGACAAACAGGCATCCCAGCACACTGCTGAAATGCCTGTTTTAGGTAACAATCAAGTCCCGTTTTGCAATCTCTGGTCAGATGCGTCTCAATCCAGCCGAAGCCCTGATTCGGGATCAAATAAGCAGGCGCGTTCGGTTTCGATGGTGAAATCCATCGTGCCCTCAAGGATCTTGGTATAGCCCGAAGTGCCGCGCGCCAGCACTTCTTGGTTGTTCCAGTTCAAAACGCAGAGTGTATCCGCACCGGTGGCTTCGGTGACGTCGATTTCACACTGTACGCACTGACCGGCATCTGTGGTTCCCTGACTGATCATCTCAGGCCGCAGCCCCATCACAACCTTTCGCCCGACATAGCCATCTAACCGCGCAGTATGGGCGCTGAGATCCAGCAAGACGGGCTTATCAGCACCGTCCGCGCGCAGGGTGACCCATGCCGCCGGACCCGCCTCTCCTGCCTCGACAGTGATGTCGAGAAAATTCATCGGTGGAGACCCAACAAGACCGGCAACAAACATATTGGCAGGGTGTTCATAGATTTCAGCCGGAGAGGCCAGTTGCTGGACCTCACCATCTTTCAGGATGGCGATACGATCTGCCAGTGTAAGCGCCTCGATCTGGTCATGGGTGACATAGACCATGGTGGCATTCAGCCGCTTATGCAGGCGTTTGATCTCGGTACGCATCTCTAACCGTAGCTTGGCATCGAGGTTCGAGAGCGGTTCATCGAACAGGAAAACTTCAGGATCACGCACCAGCGCCCGCCCCATCGCCACCCGCTGGCGCTGCCCGCCAGACAGTTGCGCCGGTTTACGATCTAACAGATGATCCATGCGCAGAGTCTTCGCGACCTGCTCTACCCGAAGGGCGCGCTCGGCCTTAGGCACACCGCGCATTTCCAGACCAAAGGCAATATTCTGCCCCACCGTCATCGTCGGGTATAGCGCGTAGGATTGGAACACCATGGCGATATCACGGTCTTTGGGATGTACGTCATTGACCACCCGATCCCCAATCATGATCTCACCTTCGGTCAGGTCTTCCAACCCGGCGATCATGTTCAAGAGAGTGGACTTCCCGCAGCCCGATGCGCCAAGCAGCACCAGGAATTCGCCATCGCGAAGGTCGATAGACACGCCCTTCAGGACCTCAACATGACCGTAGCGTTTGACTGCATTTTTGATTGTCAGAGATGCCATTGTTATTTCCTCATCCTTTGACGGAACCTGCGGTCAGCCCGCGCACAAAATAGCGGCCCGCAAAGATGTATACGAGAAGGGTCGGCGCGGCTGTGATCAGCGCGGCGGCCATATCGACGTTGTATTGTTTGACCCCGGTGGTGGTGTTGACCAGATTGTTCATCGCCACTGTGATGGGCTGTGCCCCCCCGGTGGTAAAGCTGGCTCCAAACAGGAAGTCATTCCAGATTTGGGTGAACTGCCAGATCACTGACACCACGATAATCGGCGGTGACAACGGCAGGATGATACGGCGAAAGATTGTAAAGAACCCTGCCCCATCAATAGTTGCCGCCCGTACCAGTTCATCCGGGATGGTGACATAGTAGTTGCGGAAAAACAGTGTGGTGAAAGCCAGACCATAGACCGAGTGCACAAGGATCAACCCGTAGACCGTGTTGGTGATGCCAAGTTTGCCCAATGTCTGCGCCATCGGCAGGATCACCACCTGAAACGGCACAAAGCAACCAAACAAGATCAAGGCAAATACCAGATTGGCGCCTTTGAACTTCCATTTGGTTAGCGCGTATCCAGTCAGCGCGCCCAACAACGTCGACACCACCACTCCGGGCAGCGCCATCGACACCGAGTTCCAGAAGTAAGGCTTCAGTCCAGTGCATTCGACACCGATACAGGCCTCGGACCAGGCGTGACGCCAGGCTGAGAAGTTTAGCTCATGCGGCAGCGCCAGCAGCGAACCGCCGCGGATCTCATCCAGATCCTTCAGCGATGTGCCCACCACCACATAGGCCGGCAACAGGAACCAAATCGCAAAGACAATCAGCACAAACCACAGTAGCAAACGCATAATCAGCGCAGACCAGGGACGCGGGGCAGAGTAACGGGCAGCATCAGACATGTTTTTTCCCCCGCAGTTCGGAATACAGATAAGGCACCATGATCGCGGCAACTGTCGCCAGCATCACCATGGCCGAGGCCGCACCAACGGCAATTTCATTTCGCCGAAAGGTCATTTCGTACATAAAATTAGCTGGCAGGGTTGAGGCATAGCCCGGTCCACCTCCGGTCAGGGCCACCACCAGGTCAAAGCTCTTGATGGCCAGATGGGACAGGATCACCATCGCGCTCATGAACACCGGCCGCATCGATGGCAGGATAATGCGCAGATAGATCCGCCAGGGGGACGCGCCATCCAGACTGGCAGCTTTGATAATGTCCTGATCAACACTGCGCAGCGCCGACAGAAACAGCGCCATCGCAAATCCCGAGGCTTGCCAGACTGCTGCCATCACCAGCGCGTAGATGGCCAGATTGTTGTCGACGGTCCAACCAAAGCGGAAACTCTCCCAGCCCCAGTCACGGATCACCTTTTCCAGTCCCAGCGACGGGTTCATGATCCATTTCCAGGCGGTACCTGTGATGATGAACGAGATCGCCATCGGGTACAGGTAGATGGTGCGGATAAAGCCTTCGGCACGGATTTTTTGGTCCAGCAACACGGCCAGCAGGCAACCAACGACGACCGAAACAAAAACAAACAAAAAGCCAAAGATGAACAGGTTCTCGATCGCTACAGACCAGCGGTCCATCTGGAACAGCCGTTCATAGGGCCGTGTACCTATCAGGGTGTAGTTAGGCAGCATCTTGGATTTGGTCAGCGAGATATAGCCGGTCCAGATGATGAAGCCGTAGACAAAGTAGAGGATCGCGGCAAAGCCGGGGGCAACCACAATTTGTGGCAAAGCGCGGGCAATGCGGTCAATGAATTTGACAGGCGGACGGGTCAACACAATCGAACTCCGGCTGAATGTGGGGGAATAAAGTGGATGTGCGGCCCGGTCATGCAGGCCGCACAGGTATCAGATCATATCGCCAGATTACTGGGCCAGCTTGATAGCTTTGACCAGCTGGTCTACCGCATCCTGCGAGGACATATCCGAGTTGAAATGTGCTGTTGCAACATCAATGAACGCACCACGAACCGCACCGGCTTGGGCAATCTCATGCGCCATCGACCCCAGCAGTGTACCACCTTCGGCTGCAGCAACCATATCGTCCATCGACTTGATAGCGCAGTCGTCGAATTCGGCGCGTGGAACATCGGTCCGTGCCGGGATTGATCCCTTGAACAGGTTGAATGTTTCCTGGAATTCGGTGCCCAGGATCAACTCTGCCAGAACAGCCTGACCTTCAACGTTGTCATCGCCAGAAACATTGAACATGGCAAAGCTATCCGAGTTCAACAGGTAACCGTTGTCAGAAGGTGTCGATGCACAGACGTAGTCCACTCCGGGAACCTTGCCCGCTGCGGCGAACTCACCTTTGGCCCAGTCACCCATGATCTGCATCGCAGCTTCACCGCGCATAACCATGGCCGTTGCCAGGTTCCAGTCGCGACCGGGGAAGTCAGGGTCAACATAGCCACGCATTTTGCGCATCTGGTCAAACACCGCAACCATAGTGTCCGAGCCCAGCGCATCCATGTCTAGCTCAACCAGTGCTTTGCGGTAGAAGTCGGTTCCACCAATGCCGAGCACAACAGTTTCGAACACAGTGGCATCCTGCCAAGGCTGTCCACCATGGGCCAATGGAATGATTCCGGCCGCTTGCAATTTGTCTGCGGTCTCGTTGAACTCTTCCCAAGTGGTCGGCACCTCGGCACCCACTTTTGCCAGCACTTCTGGGTTGGCCCAAATCCAGTCAACCCGGTGAACGTTCACTGGTACGGCGACATATTTGCCTTCGTACTTGACGATGTTTTGGATCGCTTCGGGCAGAACCTTGTCCCAGTCTTGGGCAGTAGCAACAGCTGTCAGATCACCCAGCGCGCCGGCTTCGGCCCATTCCTGGATGTTTGGACCCTTGATCTGCACCGCGGCAGGTGGATCACCGGCCAGTACGCGCGCCCGCAGAACAGCGGCTTGGGCGTCACCGCCGCCACCAGCCACAGGGGCATCAACCCATTCACCACCGCGCGCGGCAAAGGCTTCCTGCAGAGCCTGAACAGCTTTGGCTTCGCCACCAGAGGTCCAGTAGTGCAAGACTTCAGCTTTTGGTTCAGCCAAAGCAGGCGCTGCTGCAGTGACAGCAATCATTGAAACGGCGCCACAAAGCGCCCGTGCGAATGTCTTCATGATATCCTCCCAGATATACGATTGGTGCCATGCCTGTTGGGCTGGCCCTGCCTAACTGTAGAACGGGCCGTAGCATTTCCCTTGTGTTGAATTGTTGCGTTTTGTTGCCAAAGCCTTGGAAATACAGCCCTCGGTGATACAAAACGTTACAAATGTCGCGCCGTCTTGGCCTATGATGACCACAGAACCTCCTTTGGGAAAGACCACGATATTGAGCCATGTTCACATCATTGAGGACGACAGCGAGATTTCCAGCCTGCTGTCGACCTATCTGACCGCACGTGGATTTGACTGTACTGTGTCCGGGTCTGTGGAAAAGGCTCAAAAACGCCCACCTGACACGTTTGATATTTTTATCGTCGACGTCATGTTGCCGGGCGACGACGGGTTGAGCTTTTGTCGCTGGCTGCGGGAACGCTCCGAACTCCCAGTGATCATCCTGTCCGCCGTCAAAGGTGACACCGAACGGATTATCGGCATTGAGCTGGGCGCAGATGACTATCTGGAGAAACCATTTAACCCACGCGAACTGCTGGCGCGGATGAACGCTCTTTTGCGCCGCGCCAAGGGGGATGCAGCATCCACACCTGCAGCTGGGCAAATTTGTTTCTCTGGCTGGGCGCTGGATTTTGACCGCCAAAAACTACACAGCCCCGATGCCCAGTTGGTGCCCCTGAGTTCAACTGAGTACCAGCTAATGACAGCGATGATTTCGGCGGCACCTGCCCCGGTCACCCGCGAGGACATCGCCCGACACGTGTTGGGCGTTGAAATCGGTCCAGAAGACCGCCGGGTCGATATTCTGATCAGTCGCTTGCGTAAAAAGCTGATGGCAGTGGACAGTACGGCCGACTTTATCCGCACCGTGCGCAACAAAGGGTATTTGTTCTGCGCTGAAATCAACGGAAAATCATGAACGTGCCGCATCCGGCCCAATGGGCGCTGTCACTGCTTCCACAGGCTCTGGCGCAGAGGCTCCCACTACTGGTGATCGCCTCGTTTCTGATGGGGGGGCTGGTTGCAACCTGGACGTCGTACAATCTGTTTGAGCGCCGCGCCGCGTTACATTCGGCTGAAACCTCCGGAGGGGAACTACAGCAAATTATTCAGGCTGCTCATTTTGTCGACACGCAGCAAGACACCCCACCGTATCTCTGGAGCAAGACAACCGGTTTTGCAGCCGATAGCGACGCCCATACAGTACCTTTGATCCTGACCCTTGGTGCTGTCCGCTACCGGGCAGCGGTTGTATTCGACCAGCGCCCCAAACGGCCCGATCTGCTGCGCGCGGGCGCCGTGTCGCAATCAGCCTCTGATCGCTTGGGGGAGCTCTCAAAAGGGATCTCACGACAGGACGGCAAGGCCACTCTGGTTCTGTTTCTGCGCGATGGCGAAGCTCTGACCATCACAGCGCCTGATCTGTGGCGGGACCGTTTGGGTGAAACAACTGTGGCCCTGATTGGCATTGCAGCGTTTATCGGCGTTATCATGGCAATCCTGCCCTTAGCCCTAAACCTTGCGGCGCCCTTTCAAACCCTAACCTCCAAGAACCGCGAGCCACTGACCTCTCTTGCCTCTTCCGAAGCCCAGATGGCGCGTGACCACATCGTTCGCCTGAAAGAAAGGTTTGCCATCGAACAAGACAAACGGGTGCGGGGCTTGGCGGCGATTTCGCACGACCTACGCACTCCGGTAACCCGTTTACGTTTGCGCACAGAGTTCCTGCCTGAAGACATTACACGCGACAAGTTCACTGCCGACCTGGACGAAATTTCCAGCATCGTTGATGGCGCACTAGATCTGCTCAGCATCCGCCACCAAGCTGAAACCAGTCACCGGTTTTCACTGGCAGCCTTGTTGGAAAGCCTAGTTGACGACTACCGCGACACCGGTCGCGATGTCAGTTTTCATTGGCCCGAGGCACTTGACCTGCCCTCGGTCCCATCGATTTTTGGCCACAGCGGCCATGTCACCATTCGCGCCAGTGGCGAAAGCATGATGCGGGGGCAGCCCGACAAGCTCCGCCGGGCGCTGTCCAACCTGATCGACAACGGATTGAAATACGGTGGCGAAGTCACAGTATCGATTGCATCACCCAAGGCCGACCTGTTGCAGGTCGAAGTCCGCGACCACGGTCCTGGCATTGCTGCTGACAGGCTAGAATCTGTGCTGATGCCTTTTGTCCGCGGTCATGGTCATGGCGCTGGCGATGGTGTCGGGTTGGGGCTTTCGATCACTCATGAAATTGCCGAATTGCATGGCGGCGAACTCACGCTTGAAGATGCCAAACCGGGTCTGCGTGCAATTCTACGGGTCAAACGTGGGTTATCCTAAACCCCTCAAGATGCCTTGAGACAAGCCGTACGGCACCAGTTCAGAATGGCCTCAGAATTGGCAGGCACGAGTTCTGCCAGTCCCCCCGCAAAGGTATCGAAATCATCTCGGCTGGCGCGCCCCACCCCCACCAAAACGGGTACGTTGCGCTCCAGCGCGCCTCCGATTGCGGCGCAAAAACCCCGTCCTGCAGCTTCTTCTGGTCCAAACTTGTTCAGCACAAAAAGGTCGGTTTCCAGATCCGCCCGCGCCTCTACCTCTGCCACCGCACTGGTAAGGGCAGTGGGATCCAGTCGGCACCCCTGCGCCTCTTTGCCAAGCGACTGGGTAATTCGAATATCAGGACCATCGGGCAAGACCTGCACCACCATATCGCAATGGTGCTGCCCGGGGATATCGGGTTGCTGAACCTTGGAAATCCCCGCCAGTCGCAGGTTTTCGACCTGCAACACAGCCACCGCCTCGGATATCAATCGATCAGTTTCACCACGCCCTTCGGCGCTAACGACTGCAATTTTCATCTCGGACTCACCCCCATGCCATTTGCCGATTTAGGGCAAACTACCCAAATTCCCCGTATTCTGTTTGATGGGGATCAAACTTAAGAGGCTTTGCAACAAAGAGTCAGCCACGAATACCCAATGCATAGGGATCTTGTGGATCAAACACCAAGTCCGACTGCGCTGTGACATAGGCCTCGCCGGTCACAGTTGGAATCACCCCGCCATTTGGACCCGCCCAGTAGCTCACAAGATATGTGCTGCCGATAATACTTTCTTGCCGCCAGTCCTGACCTGGGGTTAGCAAACCATCTGCCGCAAGGCAGGCGAGTTTGGCCGATGTCCCAGTGCCGCAGGGTGAGCGATCATAAGCCCCACCGGGGCACAGCACAAAATTACGACCATGGGCGCGGGCTGATTGTGCTGGTCCAGTGAATTCCACGTGGTCAATCCAGGCACCATCGGTTCCGGTAATCCCCGCTGCGGCCAGCGCATCCCGCACTTGTTGCGCTGCTGCGCTGAGCTGAACAACATTTTCAAAGTTTAAGGCCACGGGCGTATCTGCTGTGAGGAAAAACCAGTTTCCGCCCCAAGCTACATCTCCAGTGACAGTGCCAAGTTCAGGCACCTCAACCGACACATTCTTGTGCAGACGATAGCTCTCGACATTCACAACCGAAGCCCGCTGCATATCGTGCAGCTCGACTTCAACCCGCCCCACGGGCGTTTCAAAAAGATGGGTTCCAGGAAGAATTCGCCCAATATGCGCCAGCGAAACCGCCGTCCCAATTGTCGCGTGACCACACATGCCCAAATTGCCCACCGGATTGAAGTAAATCACCCCGGCAACACATTCAGGATCAGTGGGCGGCACCAGTAACGCCCCTACCATTGCGTCATGCCCCCGAGGCTCCAGCAGCACCGAAGCACACAGATCTTTGTGCTCCTCCTGCAATCGCCTGGCTCGATCTGCCAAAGATCCCTCGCCCAGATCCGGTCCACCGCTCAGGATCAGTCTAGTAGGCTCGCCGCCTGTGTGGCTATCAATTACGCGCACTGGAATGCATTTCCGGGCAGCGCACTCCAGTTGGCATACCAGCTGCGAAACAGGGAATACTGTGTCTCAGCATAGTTACGCTGGCTGTCGGACAGGGCGTCGGACTCGTAGAAATGCAGACGGTATTCCTCGTCGCCGTTCAGCACCATCAGATGTTTGTAGTACAACACCAGGTCTGCACCCTCATCAAACGAGGACAAAACTCCAAGCGCTTCTTCCAATTCACGCGCTTTGACGCGGGCCATTGCGTCACCTTCAGCCGCCTTCTGGCACAATGACACCAGATGCAGGACTTCTCGCGGCAGGGCATTGCCGATACCGGTGATGGCACCGCCCGCGCCGCAGTTGACAAACCCATGATACACATTGGTATCGACACCAATCATCAGGGTAACGCTATCATCCTGAGAGGTAATGTTTTCTGCCGCGTACCGCAGATCATCAGAGCCACCGAATTCTTTAAATCCAACCAGGTTCGCGTGATCTTGGCGCAGATCAAAGAACAAATCAGCCCGAGTGGCGAAGCCATAGTAAGGACTGTTGTAGATCACCGCAGGCAAGTCTGGTGCAGCGTTAAGAATACCAGCAAAATGGGCCCGCTGGGCAGCACTGGATGATCCACGCGACAAAACCCGCGGGATAACCATCAAGCCCTGTGCGCCAACCTTGGCAGCATGGGCAGCATGGGCGACTGCCGACGCCGAGTTCACCGCACCTGTCCCAACAATTGTAGGAACTCCAGCCGCCACAAGACGTGCGACGCCTTCCATCCGCTGCTCATCCGTCAGCAAAGGCCAGTCGCCCATCGAACCGCAATACACCACTGCTGACATACCTGCTGCCACCAACTCCTGCCCTTTGCGTACCAAGGCATCAAAGTCGGGCTGACGATCCGCTGTGCAGGGTGTCATCAGGGCTGGAATGCAGCCGGAAAGAATAGTGTTGCTCATCATGAGTTCCTTACTGCGGCGACCCGGTTACGGGCCCGATTACGGTTGAATGCCATGTAATGTATTTTGGATCCAATTTTCAAGCTGAGAAATCCGACATCTTCCTTCGCGTTGCCCTGACTGATATACCTCCATCAGGGAGTCTACGCATGGCCTTGAAATTCGAAGGTATTTCCAAATCAACTTCTGCAGCAACCACTATTTACGATGCCCTGCGCAAGGCCATCATTGAAGGTGAGTTAGAAGTAGGTGAACCACTGCGCCAGGACGAAATGGCGAAATTGTTCAACACCAGCCGGATCCCGGTCCGCGAGGCCCTTTCAAGGCTGGAGGAACACGGCCTGGTCAAAACCAGACGCTACAAAGGCGCAGTCGTGTCTGGGTTATCTGCTGACGAGGCCACTGGAATTTTCGATTTCAGGGCCCTGATTGAACCAGAAGTCATGCGCCGTGCAGTTCCCAAAATGTCGCGTGAACTGCTTCAGAAAGCCCGCGGATACTGCGAAGCGTTTTCACAATCCACCGAACCATTGCACTGGGGTGATTTGAATCGTGACTTTCATTCAACTCTCTATGGCGTCAGCGGGCTAGCCTACCATTTGGAAGTGGTCGACAATGCCATGGACCGGGTTGACCGCTACTTGCGTGCGCAACTGGTGCTGAGCAATGGCATGGATCGCGCAAACATTGAGCACTTCGGTATTATGGAAGCCTGCGAAAAGGGCGATGCTGATCTGGCTGCAAAACGAACGTTCGACCACATCGAAGGCGCAAAAAACTCGCTACTTCACGGCATCTCTGCCTAGGCTCTGGACCTACTAGTCCGGCAGATCATCAGGTCAGCGTAATCCAAGCCCCAGAACTGCGCGGGTCCTATGAGCAATCTTTACTGGCTTAACGAAGACCAAATGGTGCGGCTTCGGCCCTACTTTCCAAAGAGCCAAGATATACCAAGGGTTGATACTCAGCGTATCTCAAGTGGAAATTGTATTCATTAGCTGAAAAGATTTACGCTGCTGTGATGTGCCCAAGGAGTGCGGACCATCCAAGACGCTCTACAACCGTTGGAAACGGTGGAGCGATATCGGAATATTTGCCCGGGTTATGAAGGAGCTTGCCGATTAATCTCCAGACAACAAAACCATTTCAATCGACGCGACCATCTCAAAGCCCACCGGACAGCTTCCAGTTTGTCGGTCAAACATGGGGAGGTCTGATTAGGCGCACCAAAGGCGGCATGAACCAAATTTGCATGCAATAGCCGACACGATAGGGCGACCAATTCGGTTTTCGATGACCGCCGGTCAAGTGGGCGATTATACTAGAGCGAGAGCTCTTCTGGGTACCTGTTAACAATATCATTCCGGCTGAGAAATGTGGCCCAGAACACCCCGCCAAATTTCGAGCGGAAGCGAACGGAATTTTCATCCGCTTGCTGGGCGGCTGCGCAGAATATTTGGAAAACGGTCTACAAGTACCAGACGCGCTGATGGCTGCTGCCTCTAGCTACGTTGAGACCAATCAGCGCGACAAAGGCAGCAAAGCAGTGGGTTCTGACTATCCTCAGATCAGCCAATGAACGGAGTTTTCAAGACGGTGCAAAACCGGACACCGGACACAAACAAAAACGGCCTCTGAAGCAGTTGCTTCGGGCGGTTCTGTATTTTTGGTTGCGGGAGCATGATTTCACCGTGAGTTGACCTGTTTACCGTCTATACTCAGAATTCTCACCCGATATCTGTATCTCAAAATGAACCACCAATTCGACAGTCCCCTTTATCGCGATCTCTTACCTTGTTCTGCTCTCCCAGGCACGTAGAGGTTCGCCATTAGTTGGCTCCGACGTTCGATAGCTCAAAACAAAAAAAGCCGCGGAGAGGAGGCCCTCACCGCGGCTTTTTTGTTTTACGATAGATTAGGTCATTTCTTGGCTACGTCTTCGACTTTAGCCTGTTGTTTTTGTTTCGCCGCCGGATGTTCAGCTTGCTCTCGTTCGAGCAACGCATCAACTGCTGCCGGGCGCATGGGGTGGGTTGCGATTTTCTTGGCATTGCTTGCAGAAGCAGGCAGTTCAAATTGCACGAAAGCTTGGACTAACTCCTCATGGGGAAGCGCCGACAGCCAAGCCTTGACGGTTTGCCCGAACGCCTTTTCGCGTGCGAGATCGGTCACAACGACCTTCTTCTGGTCTTTTTCGACCGCTTCTTTAAACCGGTTAAACGCGCGGTCAGTGGCAGTTAGTACAGCATTAGGCATAGTATAGTCCTTTGGAGTATCAGCTATTGGCGGGGATTATTCCTTCGCTAGAAAACACATCAGATCGTTTGGTAGTTTGCGGAAACGGTTTGATTGATTTTTTTTGGATTATTTTTCTGCGGGGTCCTCATTCCTCAGATTTGCCTTCGGATCGCCTGAGCTGAGGCCGCGACTTCTCTTTAGTTCAAGAATGCTTTTGGTGAGTGACTTGCGCGCCTTAACAATCTGGCGGACAAGTCTGTACGGCAACATATCGGTAATATTCACGATCGCCGTATCGGCCGCTCTGATTTCTTCATACTCTTTGACGAGCTTGGCTTTTGCCTCGGCTAAGGCTCGTGCATCCGCGCGCTCGGTCGTCCGTCGCCAGGCCCTGCCAAAGGCCCGCCGAGCACGTTCAACACCGCCTTTCGATTTCCGGATCCTGTCAGCAAGTCCGGGTGAGTCTGGGCTGTGTTTTCCTGCTTCAGTTTGCTTGAACTGTACAGCGCCATCAACCTCATCAAGTTTGATCAATCCACTGGACAATCCATCTGCTACAGCAAGGATCGCATCAGCATCTTCCTCTCGAGAAACAACTTTCTGTTCCTGCAGCTCGAGCGCCTCTCGGTCTGCCTTAATTTTCAATTCTTGCTCCGCCCGCCATTCTTGCGTTCGGCTATGGCGTTTCTTTGGTGGTGGTGTTTCCCCTTTGGAACGTGCCTCCCGTATTTTGGCGGCACGGTTTTCACCCCGGGTTAGTTCAAGTCCAGCAAACCACTTTCCAACACTGTCTTGCGCTACCTCATAGTCCTTGATCACTTCATGCTTTGATGGCTGAAGCATCCGCCGGGTGGCTGATCCCTCACCGGAGACAGTGCGTGGCAAAATCACCGCGTGAACATGATAGGTTGTCTCCTCTCGATCTGCTCGAGCATGAACAACGTCGTCACTGAATGTTTCCTTCAGCCAAGACACGGCGTGCTCTTCAAATTGTTCTTCGCGGGATGTCAGCCCCAGAAACCCGTCGATGTCATCTTCGAACCAGTCCTTGTGGGCTGTCAAAATGACCTCACGCATTGGCCCATGTTTAGAGTTGCGCCAGGGCTCTTTCAGCCCTTCGACCATCCGTCTTCTGATGTCCGATTTCCGTTTGCGACGTGTCAAACCGTCAAGCTCATCAGCGAAGTTCTCGGCCCGCATCTGCGCGACCTCTGCCTGAGCTTTCCTGGCCCAGTCCTCTTCACCAATCAGTCGCTTGTACGGATGGATGCAACCCTGGTCGACGTGACCCAAGTCACCACCGGTTCGTTTTCTGTGCATTTCGTAACAGGCCAGCTGATGCCGCCACAGGCCTTCAAAGCGAAGCACCACCGGATACTTTTTGCTTGTTATATCTGTCGACATGTTTCCGTCTCCCGTTGAATTCGGGAGGGACGTGGGTTCGCATGTTCGATTAGAGAAAACTGGTTTATCTCAAACCAAGAATGTTCCTTAGCTTCAGAGCAGAGACCCGCACTGCAAATTCCATTGAAGCATCATGAGGAAAGGCCGTCCTCAACTTTTGGTGGACAATGGAAGAGCCAGATTGCCGCACCATGCGCTCGCAGCGTGGAAAATGCGGCGTCAGCGTAAAACTCGGTGCTGCCGCGCGGCGGAAAAACCAGCCATTCGTGCAGAGTGCAGCAAGGATCAGAGGTCGAATTCACGGACTGCGAGACTTAGCGACCTGATGCACGTGCAGCTATTGCTGCTGGTTTTTTGCTGCGTTGCGACACGTGTCGCCAATGCAGCAGCTCAAAATCGCAGACTTTTTCGAGTGCTGCGAAAGCAATGAAACTTTAGGGATTCACGTTTTACATTTGAAAGCTTTGTTCGAGCGCCCTAAAGCCTCCGATGAACACATCATCAGCAACGAACTTTCGCCAATGATCTGTCTGGCCGTCGCCTGCGTTGAATTCGGCAGTCCATGTCGCGAAGGTTTGGTGGCGATCCGTAATCGGTGCGAACTGCATAACAGCGACATAGTCAACAAACGGCAGCGGGCCCCCGGGCAGCATGTTATAGGTCAGTGACCGTTCGATTTCAGAGATGGCCAACAAGGTTTCACGGATACGGCCAGACCCATCAGTCAGGGCAAAATTGCGGATACAGCCGACAGCACCCGGCGCATGGGTGTCTTCGATTTGACTGTCGGTTGCGGCAGGATGCCAATTGGGCAAGCCATTAAAGTCCTTGACCCGTTCCCAAACTTGATCAACGGGGACATCAATGATGGTGGACGAAAAAACCTTAATCATTCTGCAGCTCCTTTTACGTGGTGAATGGCGCGTTTCAGATTGCCAAATGCAGCAGTTTGTTCGCGAATTGCGCGTTCCGTAGGCAAGCGTTCCATTGAAGACGCTCCGTAGAACCCGTGGCAATCAGGACAAAGAGATAAGAACGCTTGTACATCCGCAGGTTCTGCTAACGGTCCGCCATGGCAAATAAAGATCAGATCATCGCGTACCGCTTTTGCTGCTTTGGCCAAGTCGTTGAATTGCGCTACACATGCGTCGATCGCTGACGTGTCCGTAGCCCCAATTGCTCCACCCGAGGTCAACCCAAAATGCGCTACGATAATGTCCGCACCCGCCTTGGCCATGGCAACGGCCTCGTCTTTGTTGAACACATACGGCGATGTCAGCATATCTTTTGCATGCGCACGCGCAATCATATTGACTTCCATCGCATAGGACATGCCTGTTTCTTCCAGTTCGCGGCGGAACTTTCCATCAATAAGGCCGACTGTGGGGAAGTTTTGCACCCCGGTAAAACCAGTCGTCTTAAGGTCGTCCAGAAACTTATCCATCAGGCAAAACGGATCGGTCGCATTCACACCAGCAAGGACTGGCGCGTCCTGCACAACAGGCAAAACTTCGGAAGCCATATCCATAACAATTTCATTTGCGTTGCCGTATGACATATAACCCGCCAACGATCCACGGCCCTCCATCCGGTAACGGCCAGAGTTGTAGATCACAATCAGATCGACGCCACCTGCTTCTTCGCATTTTGCAGACAGGCCGGTCCCGGCCCCGCCGCCAACCAGCGTTTCACCGCGGGCAATCTTAGCACGCAGTCGTTTGAGGATTTCGGTTCGGGTAAGATGTGGCATAATATCCTCTTAAGCTGTGGCGATTGCTTGAAAATGAGCCGCTGCTGCGGCCGCAAATTCCGGGTCATTAATATGATGATCAAGTTTGATCAACTGGCGGTTTTCCGTCTGCTGAACTGTGTCTTCGAGCGCTTGGAATAAAGCTGCATCAGCTTTCGGATCCCAAAATGGCGCACCCTCGGCATCCAGTGCTGACACACCTTTTAGGGGGATAAAGAAACGAACGGGGCCGTTGCACGCGTTCAGTTTTTGTCCAACCCATTCACCGATTTGTGCGGATTCTGCTTCTGTTGTGCGCATCAGCGTGACTTGGGCATTGTGATAGTAAAACAACCGGTCCGAGAACCTATCCGGCACAGAGTCTGGGCCCCAGAAATTCACCATGTCCAAAGCGCCACAGGAGCCGACATAAGGCACGCTGGTTTGGGCAATGCTGTCCAATCGCTCTTCACCCGCGCTTAACACGCCACCAACCAGTAGATCGCAGATTTCCGTTGTGGTGATGTCCAGAACCCCGGAAATATCGCCCTGACTGATAAGTTGTTCCATGGAACGTCCACCGCTTCCCGTGGCGTGAAAGACGAGGCAATCATAGTCCTTTTGCAACGTGTCGGTGATGGCTTGAACGGAAGGCGTGGTCACACCAAACATGGACAGAGCAATGGGTGGGCGTGTGTCAATCGCAACAGGCGGCTGCCAGGTCATCATACCAGCTATGGCATGGGCTGCGTTGCCCAGAACCTTACGTGATACACGATTGAGGCCCGATACATCCGTGACCGGATGGAACATGTTTACGTCCGACGGCCCCACATAGGCTGACACATCTCCAGACGCGAGCGTCGAGACCAACACTTTGGGCACACCAATATGCAATGCCTGCAACGCCGGGGCAATGATGCCCGATCCGCCAGACCCGCCAAGACCAATGACGCCTCCAACATCTGCCTGCTCCAGAATAAAGGCCCGCAACGCGCGGGAAATCTCGACAACAGCCTGTCCGCGATCATTTACAAAGACCGACGCGGGCCCATCCGGGTGGCACATCTCCACTTCAGATGCGGGCACATCTGCCACCTCTTCGCCGCCTTTGGTGCCAACATTGACAAGAACAGTCTCAACACCGGTGGCATGAATAAGATCTCGCACGAAACACAATTCGATCGCTTTGGTGTCACAGGTTCCAATGACATATGCTTTGCTCATACGGGGTCTTCCTCTGCTGTGATATGGCCCGGCTCAATACCCAAGTGACGTTTCTGAAGTTCGATATCGCCTTCAAGCGCGGCGGTTGGCAGTTTCTCGACGATGACACCATTGACCATGATTGCGACGTTCTTTGCGGCGGCAAAGGCGGCGTGAATGTTTTGTTCAACCAGCATGATGCCCATGCTTTCGGAAGACAGACGAGCAACAAGATCAATGACGTCCGACACGATGGCGGGGGCCAGACCTTCGGTCGGCTCATCCAAGACCAGCAACTTCGGATCAAGCATCAGCGCACGCGAAATCGCCAGCATTTGCTGTTCGCCGCCAGATAATTGATTGCCCAGATTACGGCGACGTTCTTTGAGGCGCACAAAGGTGTCAAACACACGTTCGATGGTCCACGCACTGCCTTTGCGCTGCATCATGCGCAGGTGTTCTTCAACTGTGAGGGACCGGAAGACCCGTCGCCCTTGTGGGACATAGCCAATCCCCAATTGCGCACGTTTTTCTGGTGTTAACTTGGTAATGTCATGGCCGTCGAAATGGATGGACCCACCTAACGACGGCACCAATCCCATGATCGCGGCACACAATGTAGTCTTGCCCATACCGTTGCGGCCCAACATTCCTAAGGAAGTGTGGTCCACATCAAGATTTACGCCATGCAAAACGTGACTGGTGCCGTAGTGAACTTGCAAATCACGGATGCGAAGCAATGGTTCAGTGCCCATGTGCGCCTCCCATATAGACATTATGCACGGCTTCGTTGGACATGATGTTCTCGGGCGAGCCTTCTGCCAATAGACGACCATTGTGCAGTACGGATACGCTGTCTGAAGTCCGAAGTGCGATGTCCATATCGTGTTCGATCAGGACAATTGTGATATCCTTTGGAAGCGATAACAGAAGCTCTGCCAATCGCGGCCGCTCACTAGGAGATAACCCTGCAGCAGGTTCATCCAACAACAACATCTTGGGGTTTTCGGCAAGCGCCATGCCAATTTCAAGCTGGCGTCGCTGACCATGAGATAGGTTGGCCACTTCGCGATCCAAATCGGAACTGAGACCCGACATTTGGGCAAGGTTTTCAGCCTTCGCAACCGCGCTACCGTTTGGCTTCAGAGGCAAAAACCGCTGCCAACCGCCTGCGACACCGCTCACGGCCAAAACAGCGTTTCGCGAACTGTCAGCCCGTCAAATAGGTGGGCGTGTTGATAGGTGCGGCGCAGTCCGCCTTTGATCCTCTTGTGCATCGGCGTGTGGGTTACATCGGCTCCATTCATACGGATAGAGCCCGCAGAGGCCGCCAAATCGCCCGTCAAAACATTAAAAAGGGTGGTTTTCCGGCCCCATTTGGCCCCAAAACCGCGCGGCGTTCGCCGGGGCGGACTGTCAAAGATACATCCTTGACGGCCCAAAACCCACCGAAGCGGCGGCCAATGCCCTGGATTTCCATGGCATTGACAGTTTTATGATCGTGGCTTATGGGCACGAAGGATTGTCCCGGCTGACGGGGCCCTGTGCCAAGAAGGCAGCGGGGTCCTGACCAAGAGACTGATCGACGTCACGCACAACTTTGACAACGCGGTTGCCAAGTGTACCATCTTCACGCTCGAACACTTCGGTGACGAAGTTATCAACGATACCGTTGCGGTTTTCGTCCAGTCGCATGGTGCCACCAGTTGGCGTGACGAATTGAAGGTCCGTCAATGCCGCGCGGAACGCTGCCTGATCGCCTGATAGATCACCGTTCACTTCTTCCAAAGCCAGAATGGCCGCGTGTGCGCCCATGTAGTAGTGGTGCGCAAAAATGGATGGCGCAGAAAAGCCATCAGGGAACTGTTCAGTGTAGCTTGCTGAGAACGACTTCCACTCAGCACCGTCAAAGTCACTGACCGTAGGTGTACCTGCGGGCGCGCCAATCAACTGTTGCTTGAACGGGCCTTCGCTGTCCAAAATGGATTGGTCAATTGTGATTGAGCCACCAATGATTGGCTTGTCGCCACCTGCCTGATTGTATTGCGTCAGAAAGTTCACGGCATCCGCACCGCCAAGAGCAACAAAGATGGCATCAACGTCCGCTGGAATTGAATAGACAATTGATGAATAGTCGCTCGCACCAATTGGCGTCCAGAACTTTTCTGGAACCGTGCCACCCGCTGCGCAGAATTCGCCCATAAAGCCAAGAACCTGCGTGTATGGGAAGGAATAATCCTCGGCGACAACAGCAACCTTTTCATATCCCAAATCGTCATGGGCATAGTTGCCAACACCGACCATCCACTGAGCACCATCACCTCCAAAGCGGAAGAAGTTGTCAGATGAGTCACGCAATGTGGTGTCTTGTGCTGCGGATGAACCATTGACGAACGTAATGGCAGGGAAAGATTTGGAAAGGTCGCGCAATGCAAGACCTTCTGAACCGGACAATGGACCAACGATGATGTCAACGCCATCTTGCTCGATCAATTTACGCGCAGCGTTCACAGCGCTGTCGGGGCTTGCGTCAGAGGACATGACGATGACTTCAATGTCATTGCCCGCCACTTCGCCTCCTGCTTCAGCAACCGCAAGCTCGATCCCGCGAATGCCGTCTTGCCCGAGAGCAGCAAATGCCCCTTCCAAGATCGAAATAACACCAATTTTGATATCATCTGCTGATGCCGGTGCTGCAAATGCACCAAGCGCCAATACTGAGGTCATCGTAATAGTCTTTAGATTGGTAAACATAGTTCCCTCCCTGTTTACACCTGGTTTTTGATTGGTCGATTTTTGAAACGAGACAACCAAGATTTCGCCAGTCCGTGCAGACCGTCAGGGGCCCCCATGATGATGGCGAGAAGTACGAGACCGATGAGCGTGTTGAACCGCTCACGGTCAATGAAATCGACAGCAAATGTGTCGAGCAGAACGAAAGCAAGCGCACCGATAAACGCTCCAATCGGGTGCTTTAAACCGCCGATGACGGCGATGACGAGGATGTCGACAATCGGGCCCAGACCAACTGAGAAGGATGAAATCCGCTCCTGATACCAGACATTCAGAATACCGCCGGAACCCGCGATCAACCCGGCAAAAGCGTAAGCTGAAACGATGACGGGGGTAGTTGGGATACCAATCGCCAACACCCGTTTGGGCCCGTCGCGCACTGCCTGAATGGTCAGTCCAAGTGGTGATTTGATGAACCCATTTACGAACGTCAAACACAGTGCGGCGACCAAAATAATCAGCAGATAGAACGGCAAGGGTTCACGCAGGCTCCTACCTGAAATTTCGGGCGCACGTATCCCTGAAAAACCAGTCCACCCATTGAAGTAGGTGTAATTTTGACGCGTGAAGTAAAAGAACGCCACGCCAACCGCCAGCGTGATCATGATGGCATAGATGCCCTGACTGCGCCTCGCGATCAGCCCGATGAGTGCGCCTGACAGGGTGGCCATAATCATAGCAAGCGGTAGAACGACGTAGAACGGCAATTCTCGTCCGACATCTACTGTGTTGGGACCGAAATAAGCGACGGTGTATCCGGCGACGCCTGCCATTGTGGCTTGGGCAAAGGACACAACACCGAGGTATGCGGCAAGAAACGTCAGGCTCAGCGCAATGATACCAAGAATCAATGCACGTCCGAAAATCTGTATCAACCAAAAATCATTGGCAAAAAGTGGGACCAGAGCGAAAGGGAGAAGGAATTGAAGGTCGGTCCCCGGCGCAATCGAAAGTGCACTTGCGGCAACAACGCCCGCCATTCCAGCAAGTAATCCGCCAAGCGCAAAGACGATGATAAAGATTTTTGCTACATCAAAACCAAGCGCGCGCAGCATTTCGCGGTCGTCAACACCAGCGCGAATGATCGCACCCAGTCGAGTCTTGGCGATGATAAGCCACAGCGAAATTCCTATGACGACGGCAAAAACAATGAGAACCAAGCGGATAGCGGCATATCCAACTCCCAACAGCGGCAGTTTAAAGCCGCCGGTCAGCGCATCAGGCAAAGCCACCTGATAGGTGATACCACCCCAATACCATAGCATCAGGTCCGCCATGATGATCGACAGCGCAATGGATGCCAATGTCTGCCGCAATTCATCCCCCTGAAATCTGCCAAGGATTCCAAACTGAATGAGCGCGCCCGCAAATGCCGCTGCTAATCCACCACCAAGAATGCCAAGCGGCCAGACGCCCGTGGCTTTTGCCACTTCAAAGCCGACATACCCACCCAGCAAAAGCAGGGCCCCATGAGCCATATTTACGGTGCGCATCAGGCCAAAAATCAGAGTGAACCCACTGGCGGCCAAGAAATACAGCGCCGCGAGTGTCAGACCATTTAGCGTGACGATCAGAAAGAACGTCATGAAACCTCCCCAGTGTTTGGAGCATTTTCAGCAATGCGTAACGGCATCACAGGTTAATGGTGGATCAAACGAAAAGTAAATTTCCATTAAAAACAACAGGTTAAAATTCACGCATCGCTTGAAAAGCAAAAAATCGGCAACTATTGCCGATTTTTGCTGATATGCTTTGCAAATGAAGCACTTCGAACTGTCTGGCTCCCCGAATCAAATTTCCGAACATGCAACGCATATCTATTGCCCGACTTTGCACGGGCTAAATGGTCGTCAGGCGGATCTGGCTATGGTGATGCCACGACTGGACAACAATAGGGCTCTTTTTGATACCCGTACGACTGAGGGGGGCAGCTATGCAGGCGTTCTGACCTGTGACCCCTTTGGAACTGCTGACAACTTCCTCCGCCGCCTTGCTGATCATGGATATGTAGGGGTAAGCAATTGGCCTTCAGCGATATTATTTCAGGGTCATACAAAGAGGATGATGGCCTCAATGCCTGCAACACCAGAGCTTGAATACGCCTGGCTTGCTGGAGCACAACGTCATGGCTTTCAATCTCTTGCCTTCTTCCGCTCCTTGGAACAGGGGCGTGCGGCGTTGAGCGCGGGATTGCAGCAATTGGTGTTGCACCCCGGGCTGATCCCGCAAACCACGGGTGGGCCCCCAGATTTGTTGATTGCCTCGCTGCGCGACCTGATCGAGAAATTGCGACATCAAGTCGGCGACGTCGATATTCTTCTTTATGAACACGTCGGGTTGAACGAAGCTGTTCAGGCAACCGATGTGGGTGCTGACGGCGCCGTGACCTTCATTGCCACCCCATGACTGATCAGAATAATCCTTTCATCTTTGGTGCCGCTGTTGGATCGGGCCTGACCGCGCTTGCTGTAGATCGCGCAGGGGCGGATTTCTTGCTGGTCCTGAATGCGGGCAGACTTCGGATGCGGGGGGCCTCATCCTTAGCGTCATACCTACCACTACGTCCGGCAAATGAATGAGTCTTTGAAATAGCAGAAGAGGAAATTCTGCATCGCTGTGTTTCACCAGTTTTGGCGGGGCTAAACGTGCGTGACCCTGCCATTGACCCAATAGAAATTGTCGAAAAAGCAAATGACCTTGGTTTCGCGGGCGTGTGTAATTTCCCTTCTGCGGCGATGCTGGAAGGACAACTGCGCCAATTGATGGAGGCAGAAGGGATTGGGTTTGGCAAAGAATGTGAACTGATACGTGCCGCATCTGAGCGCGGCATGAAGACTTTGGCGTATGTTTGCACAAACCGTGAAGCGCGCATGATGGTTGAGGCTGGTGCCGAACGTATCTGCGTTGTTGTAGGCTTTACAGGTGGCGGCACCGGTGTTTCGACCAGCCTGACTTTGGAGGCGGCGGCCGATTTGGCCAATCAGGTGCTTGAAGGCATCCCTGCCAGTGTCGAAACTTTGATCGAAGGTGGCCCCATAACGTCACCCGAAGATGCGCTGACCGTCACACGGCTGAGCAGAGTAAATGGCTACATCGCGGGATCAACGATTGATCGGTTGCCTTTGGAGCAGGCAATCGAAGAAGTGGCACGATCGTACAAGGTCATTTCAAAAATGGGTCGTGGGAACAAAGGCGGCATCTTCCAACCATCAGCTTTCATCGGCAGTTCACATGCGATGCAAACATTACGAAAACTGGTGGAAGACATAGCGCCAAGCGACTTGCCAGTGCTGATCACGGGCGAAACCGGCACAGGCAAGAGCTTGCTGGCTGCAGATATTCACAGCCAACATCACACATCAAAGCGCGATCCAGTTGTTGTGGATTGCACCAGCCTTTCACACGAAATCGGGTCAGTTCAGTTGATGGGGCAAGTAGCAGGTCTTAGTCGCCGAGATGTCCCTTTGACACGCGGTGCGTTGGAAACAGCGCACGGTAATAGCATCATCCTTGAAGAGGTTTCAGCGTTAAACCCTGAACTACAGGGCTTAATCTTAAGGTTCGCCGAAACGGGCTTCGTTCAGCGCATCGGTGCGCTTGAAGGTCGGGCGGTGAATGCCCGTTTGATCAGCACCAGCATTCGAGACATAGATGATCTCGTAGAGACTAATGTGTTTCGACGCGATCTATACCACCGCATAAACGCGTTTCAAATTGCGGTGCCGCCCCTGCGCGAAAGACGAGATGACATTGCAGAGCTTGCTGCTTTTTTCGCACAAAGCCTCACACGCCGCGACGACGTACAATTTACCAACGCCGCGCTCAGGGTTCTTCTTGAGCATAATTGGCCAGGAAATGTCCGAGAATTAAAGAATGTGATCCAGCGGGTTTTGACGCTGAACTCTTCCGGGCGTGTTACCGCACGGGACGTTAGCTTCCTACCCTCAACTCAAGATACAGAACAGGAAAAGTCAGCCCAATCCGAAGACCCTACCGGTCCGGTCAGCGAGAGAGAGTGGATCGCAGCGGCATTAAAACAACACAATTATCGCAAGGGCACAACAGCCCAATATCTGGGTATGGCTCCTCGCACGCTGTATAATAAAATGAAGAAATTTCAATTGGATTAGGGTTGACGGGTGTTCAGCCAAATCGGTTAGATGGCAGCTTTGCCCCGCAACCTGATTGTTGGAACCGCGCGCGGCGAAAGGGTGGTTTGGGAGTACCCGATTTTGACCCTCTCAATGGCCGCTCTGGTGAAATCCGCTGCACTGCAAAATGCGTGCCGCTTTACATGCGAGGAAATGCTGCTTCAGCAATAGCCGCGTCTGCATGGGTCCGGTTTGTCCCGCAGAACGGACCTAAGTGCGAGGTGCAGCGGAGGTCCGCTCCCGCTATTAGTGCTCTGGATGCCGCGTCATGCTTCACCGAGCACTAATGTCGTAGAAGGGCTTGGATCTGACTTTATGCGTGTTTTGCGCGAGCTGCGCGTTTGAGCAGTTCAGGCTGTTTGGTGAACTACTGCAATGGAGCTCCTCCCGCCCTTCTGCTGGCTTGTTTCAGAGGCCGTAGCTGTTGCATTCGACAGTTGACTGACATTCACCTGCCGCGAACCACACCCTCACCACACCCTAATTTCATAGTTGTGGTGTTGCTTACTTACTCACTAAGCAGCGCGCACTCCGGGGCATACTTCCCCTGTGTTCGCGCTGCGTTCGCCGGGGCGCTGCCCCGAACCCCGCGCTGTCTGCGGAGGCTGTCTGCCGAGAAGAGGTTGTTCGCCCCCCCCTTCACCGCCTGGCGTCTTCCGACGGACTTGGGGCGCCGTTCTGCACAGCCCCAAGACCCCATAGCGCCCGGGGAAGTCGTTCCGCACTCTTCCCCAACCCCCTACTGCTCGCGGTCCCACGCGGGGCCAAAAGGGATGCCCTCTCAACACTCACCCAAGATCAGTCGAAGCCTGTGTGCCCGTAGAGTTCGGTCCTGCTTGCGCGCGTTTTGTGACGCGCAAGACGGGCCGAACCCTCCGGAACCAAATGAGAAGAGGGAAGTCCGGTTGCGCGTCATCACCGTAATCAAAAAGGAGCTGTCATGCTCGATACCTATTTCCCCGACCCGAAGCACACCGCAGAGTGGCAAGATCACCTGACCTGGGGCGACATCGTTTCGTTTCGATTTCCACTTCAAGACGATGCCGAAGCAGGCGTGGAGCCAAAAAAACGTCCCTGCCTTGTCATCGACAGGCACCAGATTGGGGCCCTGCCCTTCGTCACTCTGGCCTTTGGCACATCGGCTGATCACAAAACAACGCGAGGCTACGGAGTTGACATCACCAAGCCTGCGCATGTGATTGCAGCGGGCCTCCATCACCCGACCCGCTTCATCTGCTATCGCAAGATAAGCGTGTCGCTGAAGCACAACGGCTTCGTTTGCAACAGAACAACAGAGTCGCCTGTGTTTGGCTCACTGAGCGGCCCTGAGTTCCAGCGCATGAACCAAGTGCGCGCGCCTTCAGGCTGAAGCCGACATTGCCGCGGATCACAGAGAGCGCCGCCGTCTCTACGGGCGCAGGAAAGCGAAGCCCCCGACATTCACCGTCGAATACAAACGCAGCAAGCGCCTCGCCTGATCTCTAAACATTTCTCGGATGACCTCCGGCCCCTCAAAAGATGGGCCGGAACGTCCCGAACTGCATCACATAAAGACACATCATGCTTCCAATGCCTACGAACGTCCCGACCCAAAACAACCACCGTGTCGCGCTGTTCTTTCCGGAACAATCGCGCGACGATTTTGACAGACTCGAAGAGCTTACAGCCAATGGACTGCGGGCTGCACGCAGTGCACTGGAAGGGCTGCAAGACCTCAGTATTCAGAACGATCGCGGTCTCTTCGCTGATCTCGTTAAACTCCGAACAGTACTCGAGCGTCGCCGGTTGCTGAGCGATCAGTTTCGCAACACCGCAGCCTCTTTATTGCTACGTCTCGAACACATAGAGCTCAGCGACAACGATACGGCAGGGCTCGATCAAATCATACGAGATCTGAATGACGCCCATAATCTCTCCCACCGCGTCTGCGATCTCCTCTCAGCCGAACAAGATGTGGGCTGGCATCGCGGTATTAGGCGCTAAGGACTGATTGGCTGATGATTAAGTTTTAAACAAAAGCAAAGGCTTGCAAAATAATTAGCGCCTAAGCGCAACTTTTTCATCAAACTCGTTTTTCGGTTTCCACGAACGATACAACGTCCTGCTCACGATGAACAGTCACTGGGGAAGAGACCATTCTCTTCCCCAAGAGACAGGACAAATGCCGTGAGCAATTTCGACCTCAATTCACAATCCAAATCACCAAACGCACAAGTCACCCCACTGCGGGGCCAGGCCTATGTCTTCGTCGGCCTCCTGGCTGAGACATTCGCTGCTTCGCTGGTCGCCGCCAACGACAACTGCGCTCCAAACTCAAACAAGGACGCCTAAGCATGACCAAACGTGTCGCGATCTACGCCCGCTATTCCTCGATCTTACAAGATGTGACCTCCATTGAAGATCAGATCCGGATCTGCAAAGCCTATGCATCGTCACAAGGCTGGACCGTGGTAGAGATCTATACTGACAAAGAGATCTCTGGCCAATCTGCGGCTCGCCCTGGATATCAGCGGATGCTTCGCGATTCAGAGTCTCATACCTTTGACGTTGTTCTGGCTGAAGCGATCGACCGTTTAGCCCGCCGAACCGCTGACACGACCAATCTGGGTGATCATCTGGCTTATCGAGGCCAGGCACTTTTCACAGTGAACTATGGAGCGATCACGCCGATACTCGCAGCCGTTCTTGGGATGATCGCTGAGCAATCCTCCAAGGACACCGCCGCCATAACAAGGCGCGGCCAGGTCGGTGCAACACACCGAGGTCGTGAGGCTGGCGGTGTTGCATATGGCTATAATGTCGCTTCAGGTGACGGCATCAACCGGGCCGTTTGTTCCGAGCGAGCCGAGATTGTAATTCGCATTTTTGCTGAGTTCGCCAATGGTGTTGCACCGGCAAAAATTGCAGCAGGCTTGAACGCGGATAGAATTCCTGGGTCAAGAGGCGAAGCGTGGCAATCCTCGACCGTACGCGGCAATTCCAAGCGGGGCGTCGGAATTTTCGCAATCGCGCCTACATTGGTCAGATTATTTACGGCCAGATGCGGTTTCGCAAAGATCCAGTAACAGGCAAGCGCACCTCTGTAGCAGGGGAGAAACCAATCATGATCGACGCGCCAAAGATGCGGATTGTTCCACAGGACCTATGGGACCAAGTCGCGCAACGCCTTCAATCCATCACCCGTGAGATGGCAACAGACCCGGAAACGGGCCTGGCCCTCAATCGCGCGCATCGCAAGAAGTTCCTTTTGTCAGGATTGCTCAAATGCGGTTGCTGTGGTGGCAACATGGCAATCATGGGTAAAGATCGCTACGGCTGCTCAATCCGCAAACGTCAAGGCACCTGCCAGAACGCAACCACTATCACCCGAGACCACGTTGAGGGCCGTGTTTTAGCCAGTCTTAAGCGCGAACTCCTGAAGCCCTCTCACATGGAAGCGTTTTCTGCACTGGTGACTAAAGAGGTCACGGCTAAGCAACCCTCCAAAACTGGCGACCTCAAGTCTCTGGAGAAGACGATTAACGCACTGGACACCAAAATCTCGCGCATCCTCGATCAGATCGAAGATGGTGTTGGGCATTCCTCATTGCTACTGGAGCGCCTTGGCAGCCGTCAGGATGAACGTGCGGCTTTGGCCGCAGAGCGTGAAGAGATCATAGCCACCGATGCCTCAAAGTTTGTGATGCCAAACTTATCAACCGCTTATCGTGGTCTGGTTTCTTCTCTTGAAGACAGATTGAGAGACCCAGCTGTCGTTCAGCGGGCCCATGAGGCCCTGGCCGGGATGATTGAAGCCATTGAGCTGCGTCCAGACGCCTGCTCACGACACGGCTACGCCATCACCCTACGGGGTGATCCGGCTGGTATCCTGGGGGCATACGCTGGAGTAGACAAAGAAAAGCTCCCGGAGGCTGTTACACGTGTCGGGAGTCAATTTTCAGTGGTTGCGGGAGTAGGATTTGAACCTACGACCTTCAGGTTATGAGCCTGACGAGCTACCGGGCTGCTCCATCCCGCGACAGTTTTGGTTGTCCTACCGCCCGGAGGGCTACTTGAGGACGTTT
>NZ_VAUA01000006.1:21250-319677 GCF_005771405.1 Parasedimentitalea maritima | reverse complement strand
GTAGAAGAGTGCGCCTTGCGCTTCTTGCTTAGGTCCCAACACCGTCAATCCCCCTGCATTCACAAGCAAATTGAATCAGTGAAGGACCCTCAAATCAAGAAGAGTTTTTCAACAAAATAGGCCATCTAAGCTCTTCCGGCTTGCCGGGTGGCCCCGACTTTGCAAAGTGCACTATCTGCGCACTCCTGCAGTTGATGCAGAATGCGTCTAATGGCCGCTGCGGACCTTTGCACTGAAGTGCCGCGTCGACCACAAGACGGTAGAAACGAACCATCGGCTTTGGGCCGACAATGGCCCATTTCTACCAGCTGTAAAGTGTATGATAGGGCAAATACGACGAACACGGTGTTCTGGACCATTCGCCATGAAAGAGTTCTGGCCGGTAAGTTACTAAAATTGGTCAAAGTTCATCTACGAAAGTTGTCGGCCCACCATTTATGACGAACGAATCAAGTATTTGACGATCTCAAAATCTTCCGAACACGTGACTGAATGCGCAACTGATCATACGGCGTCAGTTGCAGTCCACTGGTAAGATCCTTCTCAAAGTTCTTAAAGTCTTCCCCAACCATATCGTTAGAAAACTCGTCATCCCCGACAAGAGCATGCGCCAGATTTCGTTTTCTTGTTTGGAGCAAGAAAGCAGACAAGCGGTCACAGAGCCTGAGAAACTGATCATTGTCTACTTCGACAGTTGTATTGCTTACTAATGTCATTCTGGTTTCCCGAAGTGGGTTCGAATTCAATGCATCCAGATCTCGGATGACCAACCAGCCGAACCGCCGTTCAGCGAGTAGAAACGGCGACCGTGGCTGGTATGAGTTTATTCGAAGCCATTCAGAAAGATTGATCGAAACCAAAATTCAGTCAAGGTCAGCAGGATTGGCACTAAGGGTTATGCGCTCTCGCAAAACCCTGTTTCTCGATGTTCGCAAACCCCAGTAAAACAAGGGTTCGCGAAATTTTGGGCGTTTTATGCCTGTAAAAACCGGCTTAACTCACCCATTTGGACAATATATGCATGGTTTAACAAACAACTGGTTAGCGGAGAACTAGCCGCACTTGGAATGGCCGCAGCTTCGACAGGTCATGCAGCCTTCGACCATTTGCATATCAAACTGGCCACAGCTGGGGCAGGCTTTGCCACGCGGCGCGCCCAGGTTGACCACCTCGGCGGTGGGATCGGTTTTTAGCCCCATGCCTTCCCCTTCGATGAAGCCAGTGTTGATCATATGGGTCTCAATCACGCCACCAATGGCCGCCAGGATCGACGGAATGTATTTTCCCTGCACCCAGGCGCCACCGCGCGGATCAAACACCGCTTTCAGCTCTTCGACCACAAAGGACACATCGCCACCGCGACGGAACACAGCCGAAATCATTCGGGTTAGCGCCAGTGTCCAGGCATAGTGCTCCATGTTTTTGGAGTTGATGAAGACCTCAAACGGGCGACGGTGGCCATTCAACAAGATATCGTTGATGGTCAAGTAAATCGCGTGCTCAGAATCCGGCCATTTCAGCTTGTAAGTATGGCCCTCCAGGCTTTGCGGGCGATCCAGCGGCTCGGACATGTAAACGACCTCGGCACTGTCACTTTCATGTGGCGCATCGGCAGTTTCACCTGGGGCTTTTTCGGAGCTTTCCGAAACGGTCAGAACCGACCCCGTCACATCATTTGGACGATAGGTGGTGCAGCCCTTACAGCCCTGATCCCAGGCCTGCATGTAGACCTCTTTGAATTCATCAAAGCTGATGTCTTCGGGGCAGTTGATGGTTTTAGAAATCGAACTGTCGATCCATTTCTGAGCCGCGGCCTGCATCTTGACGTGATCGGCTGGGGCCAATGTCTGGGCGTTAACAAAATAGCCTGGCAGTTTGGCGTCTGCGCCGTATTTCTCACGGTACATCTGCACCGCGTAATCCACCACTTCCTCTTCCGTGCGGCTGCCGTCTTTTTGCAGAACCTTGCGGGTATAGGCATAGGCAAACACAGGCTCGATGCCCGAGGATACGTTGCCTGCGTACAGTGAAATTGTGCCGGTGGGGGCAATCGAGGTCAGCAGTGCGTTGCGGATGCCGTGTTCGCGAATGGCGTCACGTACATCGTCGTCCATGTTCATCATATTGCCCGACGCCAGATAGGCCTCGGCATCAAACAGTGGGAACGGACCTTTTTCTTTGGCCAAGTCCACTGACGCCAGATAGGCGGCGCGGGCGATTGCTTTGAACCAAGTTTCCGTCTGACGCGCCGCTTCGTCTGATCCATAGCGTAGGCCCAGCATCAGCAATGCATCAGCCAGACCAGTCACACCCAGCCCAATCCGGCGCTTGGCCAGGGCCTCGGCCTGCTGTTCGGGTAGTGGAAATTTTGACGCATCCACCACGTTGTCCATCATCCGCACGGCGGTGGTGACCAGCTCTTGCATGGCGACTTCGTCCATCGCAGCATTTGTCTCAAACGGATTAGCCACAAGGCGGGCCATATTGATCGAGCCCAGCAGGCAAGCACCATAAGGTGGCAGTGGCTGCTCACCACAAGGATTGGTGGCGGCAATCTTTTCAACATAAGACAGGTTGTTGGCCTTGTTGATACGATCAATAAAGATCACACCCGGCTCGGCATAGTCATAGGTTGCCTGCATGATCTTGTTCCACAGATCACGCGCCTGAACGGTTTGATAGACTTTACCGCCAAACTGCAGCTCAAACGAGCCATCTGCCTTGACCGCATCCATAAAGTCATCAGTGATCAGCACCGACATGTTGAACATACGCAGGCGGGCCGAGTCTGACTTGGCAGTGATGAAATCTTCGATATCTGGGTGATCGCAGCGCATGGTCGCCATCATCGCGCCCCGGCGTGAGCCCGCCGACATGATGGTGCGGCACATCGCATCCCACACATCCATAAACGACAGCGGACCCGAGGCATCTGCCGCGACACCTTTGACGTCCGCGCCACGGGGCCGAATGGTTGAAAAATCGTAACCGATCCCGCCGCCCTGCTGCATGGTCAGCGCCGCTTCTTTCAGCATCTCAAAGATGCCCGACATGCTGTCCGGTACAGTGCCCATCACAAAGCAGTTGAACAGGGTCACCTGACGCGCAGTACCTGCACCTGCGGTGATCCGCCCAGCTGGTAGATATTTGAAATCATCCAGCGCTGCATAAAACGTGTCTTCCCAAGCCGCTGGGTCTTTTTCTACCTTAGCCAGATCGCGGGCAATCCGCCGCCAGCTGTCTTCAACTGTGGTATCAATGGGCGTACCGTCTGCTTCTTTGAAACGGTATTTCATATCCCAGATTTGTGCGGCGATGGGGGCAGCAAAGCGGCTCATTTAGCGAATCCCTTTAGGCTTGAGGAGCGATCTCGATACACAGGCAAGGCCCATGTCTCAACTTGGAATCGACGACTGCGGCGCATTTTCCTGAGGAGTGTACCACAATACCTTGTTTCCCCCAAGGGAGTGACTACAATATACGGACGGTTTGGGGACGACTCTGGGGATGACCTGTGGATAACACTATCAATCTAATCAAGCTTTCGGTCGGGTCAGAAAGTGTAGAAACTTTGACCGCGTGGCAGGAAATGCGGCGCGCGCAATCCCCGGATGATTTGCCACGTCATGTTACCCGCATGTGGCCCAAGCGCGAGGTTGAAATCGTCGCAGGTGGGTCCATTTATTGGGTGATCAAAGGCGCCATTCAGTGCCGTCAGCGTATCCTGCGATTTGATGAGGTGATTGGTGAAGACGGCATTCGGCGCTGCGCCTTTGTGCTGGACCCAGAAATTCACCGCACCCAAAGCGCCCTGCGCCGCCCCTTTCAAGGCTGGCGCTACCTCAAACCAGAGGACAGCCCCCCTGATCTGCGTGAAGGGGCCAGCGCCGAGGATAGCCTACCGCCCGAATTGAACCAGGCGTTAGCTGAAATTGGGGTGCTATAGATAGTGACGTTACCGAACCGGGAAACCTACGGTAACGCCAGTAAATCTAACCTCAGGCTTCGCCGCGCAAAAGCGCCAGCATCTGCTTCAGCGCAGCCTTTTCTTTGTCGGTCATCACAACCGACCGGCTGCGCCACAGGGTGGCCTGTGATTTCAGCACTGGCCCGTCGCTGAGGATCTTCAAGTGGTTGGCCCGCAGGGTTTCACCAGTTGAAGTTATATCTGCGACCATTTCAGCAGTCTCATTCTTGACCGTGCCTTCGGTTGCGCCCTGGCTATCAACCAACTGGTAATCAGCCACACCACCGTCGGTGAGGAATTCCCGCACCAACCGGTGGTATTTTGTGGCGATCCGCAACCGATGCCCATGTCGCGCCCGAAACGCCGATGCCACCGCATCGAGATCATCCACCGTATCCACATCAACCCAGGACTGCGGCACCGCCAGGATCAGGTCGGCCTGTCCAAAGCCCATTGGTTCGACCTGTTCGACCTGCTGTTCCCACCGCGGAAGTTTCTCGTGCACAAGATCCGTTCCCGTGACACCAAGATGAATACGCCCGGCCGCCAATTCACGCGGGATTTCACCCGCAGACAGCAATACCAGATCAACACCATCAACGCCGTCGACACGGCCGGCATATTCCCGGTCCGAAGCGCTGCGCGACAGGGTCACACCCCGCTTTTCAAACCATTTGAAAGTTTTTTCCATCAGCCGCCCCTTGGACGGCACACCCAGTTTGAGGCTCATGACTGTGCCTCCTCTAACATCAGGATCAAATCCGGGCGCAACACGCCACCGACAGCAGGGATTTCGGCCCCCTGCCCGAGTTGCCGGGTCAGCGCATCATAACGGCCTCCACTGGCAATAGGAGGCAAGTCAGGGCGTGCCTCGGCATAAAACCCAAAGACAAACCCGTCGTAGTATTCCATCGAAGTCCGGCCAAATGAGACTTCAAAGTCAAGGTTTTCAACTGACACACCGCGCGCAGCTAAGGCCGCAGCGCGGGCTTCCAGTCGATCCAGCGCAGGGGTGATCGCGGGCAGGTCAACAGCGATATCGCGCAGCTGCTCCAACGCATAGGGCACAGTTTCGCGCACCGCCATCAGGGCCTCAAGCGCCAGCATTTCATTCTCGGAAATTGGCGCGACTGTCGCATCTTCGCGCAAGGCTTCAACCCGCGCATCAATCTCAGCCCGGCTACGCTTGCCGATTTCAACCGATGTTCCAGTCAGCGGTCCTTCCGTCGACAATAGTTTTTTGCGGCTCTCGGGCAGCTCGACCCGACCTGAGAAACGGTCCAGTAAGGCACGAAACCGGCGTGGTCTCCAGATATGGCGCATCAGTGCGGCCTTGCGTCGGTCTGTGGTGTTCAACCCCTGCACCGCAGCCATCAATATACCGATGTCGCCGGTGGCTGCCCGCAGGTTCAAACCTCGAACCTGTAGCGCGATCATGGCAAACACTTCTGCATCTGCCGAGGCCGGATTGTCACGATCAAAGATTTCATACCCGACCTGAACATATTCGTTCATCCGGTCCGGATCTAATTCCTGACGCCGGAACACCTCACCCGAGTAGGTATATCGTGCTGGTTCGGCGCCATCGCGCATATGCATCTGCACAACAGGGACCGTAAAATCCGGACGCAGCATCTGTTCTCCACGAAGCGCGTCGGTAGTCACATAGGCACGAGCGCGAATATCCTCGCCATATAGGTCCAGCAAAGTACCAGCCGGTTGCAACAGGGGCGGATCAACCACCAGCCCCCCTGCAGCTTCAAAACTCACGCGCAGCCGGGCGGCGCGGGCCTGAATATCAGAACGATTTGGCATTACTGATCCTGCCCATCCAGAATTTCACGCACCTTGGCAACCAGTTGGTCGCGCGGGACCTGAAACTGGCTGGGGCGCTCTTTCCATTCTTCCAATGTGGCGCTTTCGGCAATTTTGGCACCAAGGATCAGGTCCTTGATCTGCACCACGCCCTGTTCCTTCTCGTCACCACCTTCGATAATGGCGATGGGCGAGTTCCGCTTGTCCGCATATTTCAGCTGGTTGCCAAAGTTCTTGGGGTTGCCCAGGTAAACTTCGGCCCGGATGCCCGCATTGCGCAGCTCGGCGACCATCTCCTGATAGTCCGCCATGCGTTTCTTATCCATCACCGTGACCACGACCGGCCCCTTGGGTTCTGCAGTAATACGACCCTTTTCACGCAGAGCAGCCAGTAGGCGATCCACACCAATCGAAACGCCAGTTGCGGGCACTTCCTGCCCAGTAAAGCGCTTGACCAGATCGTCGTATCGACCGCCACCCGCAACAGACCCAAACTGACGCTTGCGGCCTTTGTCATCTAGGATTTCAAAGGTCAGTTCTGCCTCGTAAACCGGGCCGGTATAATAGCCCAGACCGCGCACAACAGAGGGGTCAATCTCGATCCTGTCCGGGCCATAGCCACCTGCCGTCAAGAATTCACCGATCTGCTCCAGCTCGGCAATACCTTCGGCCCCGACCTTGCTATCGCCAACAGCAGCACGCAGGTTGGCCAACGTTCCAGCCGTATCAGTCGCCTTTGAGGTCAAGAAAGCCAGCACCGGAGCAGCCTGTTCATCGGACAGACCAACACCGTCGATATAGGCCCCTGAGGCGTCCAGTCGGCCTTTGGTCAGCAGTTCACGCACACCAGCCTCGCCCACCTTGTCGAACTTGTCGATGGTGCGCAGCACATTATCACGAGCCCCGTCCCCCTCAGGCAGGCCCATAGCTTCCAGCACACCGTTCAAAACCTTGCGATTGTTGATACGCACCAGATAATCACCGCGGGGTATGCCGACGGTTTCCAACGTGTCCGATAGCATCATGCAGATCTCGGCATCTGCCGCCATCGACGCAGTACCAACAGTATCTGCATCACATTGGTAGAACTGGCGATAGCGCCCTGGTCCCGGCTTTTCATTACGCCATACCGGCCCCATTGCAAAACGGCGATAGGGTGTGGGCAGGTCATTGCGGTGCTGGGCATAGACACGGGCCAGTGGCGCCGTCAGATCATAGCGCAGTGCCATCCAGTCGCCGTTGTCTTTTTCGTCAAACTCTTGCCAAGCAAACACGCCCTCATTCGGGCGATCGACGTCAGGCAGGAACTTGCCCAGTGCCTCAACCGTCTCAACTGCGGCACTTTCCAGCGCTTCAAACCCATAGCGATGATAGACCCCGGCAATCGCATGCAGCATCTCGGTGCGCTGAGTAACTTCAGCTCCGAAATAGTCGCGGAACCCCTTAGGCGTCTGGGCCTTGGGGCGTGGGGCTTTCTTTTGCTTAGCCATGGGTATGGTCCCTTTGGGAGTGGTGTCGCCGCGCGGTCTATCCGATGCATGTAACAACAGCAAGGTATAGGCAGCGGCGGACCGTTGCCCCGTCGACCTTTCCCGCCTATGACAACCCAACCATCCGCAGGAGAGCCCCATGCAAGACCTAGAAGAACAAATCGCCCATCTGACCCGCACGGTTGAGGACATGAGCGATGTGATGGCCAAGCAGCAAAGTGAAATTGCCACGCTGACCCGGCGCGTACAGATGTTGATGCAAAGAGAAGCTGGCCGCGATCAGGATGCAGGCGGCAGCGCCACATTTGGCAACGAACGCCCACCACACTATTAATCAATCAGGGTTTTGACCCACTTATATTCCCCTTGATTTATAACGGACCACGACACAGGCTGAACTTGTTTTCTGACGTTGGCTCGCCAGCCCTGTGTTTTGTGTACGAGTATTTCAAGGAGATGTGCCATGGCACCATCCAATGATCCGGTAAAGTTTGTCGAAGAGGCAATTGTGGAGCACCAAAAACGCGTGCTCAATTTCTATAAGTCTGTCTGGAAGCGGGTGAAGTCCTATCTGACGCCACTGCAAAAGTTTCTGAAAAACGTTCTTTCGGCAGCTAAGGATCTAGCCCAAACAGTTGGCAAAAAGGTCATTAGCCAGCTTACCGATACGATCCGCGCCATCCTGAATTTTCTGTCTCCGATTGAAAAATTGCTAAAAGATATCATCCAGCTGGGTAAACGTATTCTGGCAACCATCCGCAAAAAGGTCGACAAAAACGAGGTCATTCGGTTTTTGAAAACCGTCGTGCGCAAGTACATCGAAACCTTCACGAAAATTGTAGGGCTGATCACTGACCTGTGGAAAGAACTTGGCATTCTGGATGCTGCGTTGGCAGTATTCAACAAATTCCGCTTGGTTCTGAGCATGGCATTTGGCTGGTTCGACCAGGTTACTGGCGTTCTGACTGCAATTGGGAAAGTCAGGAAACAGTTGCAGAAAGCAATAAAGTCGCTCCTGAAAGAACGCAAAGAGGCCCTACGGCTGGTCAAAGACGTCGCCAAGCTCAAGCTGTCGTAGCCTTTTTGGCAATTTCCTTTGCATGGATTCGGGAGTCACAGTTGCTAATCTGCTTGAGCATTTGAAACAGGTTGAATTTCGGGATCCGCAGTCGAGTTTCGACCCCAGTCCCTACTTTTGAGACCGCCTCGTCCCTCACCGAAAAGGATATTCGATGCAAAACAACACGGCGCAAATCGAGTTTTGGAACTCTCATTCGGGACGAAAGTGGGTCGCTTTTGAAGATGAATTGAACCTTGTGTTCCAAAACGTGAACTCGGAGCTCATTCGCCGATCTCAACCAGCGCCGGGCGAAACTGTTCTCGATATTGGTTGCGGCACTGGAGCAACGGGCCGGGCGTTTTCCCAGCACCTAGCACCCGGCGGAACAGTTACTGGATTGGATATCTCCGCGCCGCTGTTAGCGCAGGCTGAAAACCGGGCGGAAGAATCTGAGACAGAGATGCGTTATCATCTGCTGGATGCACAGGTCGATGCAATTCCTGGTGGGCCCTTCGATCTCGTGGTGTCCCGGTTTGGTGTCATGTTCTTTTCAGACCCCGTTGCAGCATTTGCGAATATTCACAGGCACATGGCTAGCGATGGGCGCCTCGTCGTCGCAGCTTGGGCGCTTATAGCTGACAATCCCTGGTTCAGAATTCCGCGGGATGCCGCTGTCGCCCAACTGGGCGAGCCGGATCCAACCAGCCCCAATGCCCCCGGCCCGCTTGGATTTCAGAATATCGATCATGTAGTCGGCGTACTCAAATCCGCGGGGTTCGCAAATGCGAGGGGTGATGCCTGCAAGGTAATGTTGTCCCACCCGGGGCCGACACACAAGCTCGCCGCGCTTGCCGCTAACCTTGGTCCAGCGGCAAGAATTTTAAAGAAATATGATGGCAACAGCGACGACCTCGCGGCAATTCAAGATGGGGTTCTCTGGCAATTACAAGCCTTTGAAACCTCACGGGGTCTCAACATCCCTGCCAGGCTAAATGTCTTTGAAGCCATACGAGAGTAGCGCTGCTACCTTTGGCAATTAAGACTAAGCTCGGAACAAAGCATGCTAAGGTACTGCCAAATGGACCATTTTCAGCCTGGTATCGCCGGGCCGCGCCTGACCTTCCCCCGGGAAGGCGCTTTGCACCTCCTCAAGGTCAGACGCGTCCTTTTACAAATGGATTCGCCGCTTACTGCCAAACTAGGATAGGGTCGTTTTCCGTTTGAAGCAGTATAACTTCCAGAGAAAAATAATCCTCGTCCGTCAGCGCAAGTTGCAGATAGTTGTGAACGTAATTCAACTGCTCGATGTCTTTCCAACAAGTATGTCACCAAATATATCAGCGCTCATGCTCAAATCTCCTCAACATCCAACACCCCATCCAAGCTCTTGATCGCCCCCTTAATCTGCGGGTTGATCGGGAAGTACTGACCCAGATCCAGCTCTACATCGCCGGGTAATGTCGGGTCTTGCAAATACATCAGCACCTCGCCCCGGCTGGCATTTTTGGCGGCGGCGCGGGCCTCTTCCAGCACGGTGGCTACGGTCGAGACCGCCGCCGCCTCGGTGATATAAACCCGCAGGCTGCTGTTGCCGGCATCGGCCACGGCGGCATCAATGGGACCAACGGATCGAGCCAGCAGTTTTAGCTGGTCAGCTTCCACTGTCGCCTCGGCGCTCAGCACAACCTTGCCACCGGTCACCAAATGTTCGCGGCTTTTCTCTAGCGCTTCGGAAAACAGCGTAATCTCAAATCCGCCAGTCGTATCCGACAGTTGGGCAAAGGCAAAGCGGTTACCCCGTGCCGATTTACGTTCCTGACATCCGGCGACAACTCCCGCCATCTTGGCCAGAAACGGTCCACGCTTGGCCTTCTCCAGAACCTCATCCAGCGTCATCACACCTTTGCGTTTCAACGCGGGCATGTAGTCGTCCAACGGGTGGCCAGACAGGTAGAAACCAATCGCTTTGAACTCTTCGCTCAACCGTTCAGCAGGCAGCCAATCCGGTGTGCCGGACATACGCGGTTCGGGCAGATCCTCACCCGCATCGCCAAACAGAGACACCTGGTTTGAATTCTTCTGCTCATGGATCGCATGTGAATAGCTAACCAAGGGTTCCAGACTGTCAAACACCCGGCGGCGATTTGGATCCAGCTGGTCAAAGGCCCCGGCTCGCGCCAGCATTTCCAGTGGCCGCTTGCCGACCTTCTTCAGATCCACCCTGCGAGCAAAATCATACAGCGTAGCAAAGGGTCGATCCTCGCCATCAGCACGACGCGCATCGGTCACTAGCTTCATCGCCTCAACGCCGACGTTTTTCAACGCGCCCAGCGCGTAGATCAACGCTCCATCGATTACGTTGAACATAGCCTCCGAGCGGTTCACGCAGGGCGGGATATAGGGCAGTCCCAGCCCCTTTTTCACCTCTTCAAAAAACACCGCCAGCTTATCGGTCAGGTGAATATCGCAGTTCATGACCCCGCCCATGAACTCAACCGGGTGGTTCGCCTTGAGCCAGCCGGTCTGGTAAGACACCACCGCATAAGCCGCCGCGTGGGATTTGTTGAACCCGTAGTTGGCGAATTTTTCCAACAGGTCGAACACTTCCGAGGCCTTTTTGGGCGGCACGCCATTTGCCGCTGCGCCCTTTTCAAACTTCGGACGTTCAGCGTCCATCGCCTCTTTGATCTTCTTACCCATCGCACGGCGCAACAGATCTGCGCCACCAAGGCTGTAACCCGCCATCACCTGGGCAATCTGCATCACCTGCTCCTGATAGATGATGATGCCCTGGGTTTCGGCCAGCAGGTGGTCAATCAACGGGTGAACAGATGTGATCTCTTTCAGTCCGTTCTTAACCTCACAATAGGTCGGGATGTTCTCCATAGGGCCGGGACGATACAGCGCCACCAGCGCCACGATGTCCTCGATACAGTTGGGCTTCATCCGCTTTAGCGCATCCATCATGCCGCTGGATTCCACCTGGAACACTGCCACCGTTTTGGCTGCAGCATACAGCTTGTAGGTGGGGATATCGTCCAGTGGAATAGCGTTGATCTCGTTCACCGCACCTTCGGGTGGATCATACAGCTGGGTGCCATCAGCGGCGATATGCAGATCACGCCCCTCGCCCTTGATCAAATCCACCGCGCTTTGGATCACGGTCAGGGTCTTCAGACCCAAGAAGTCAAACTTGACCAGCCCGGCCTGCTCCACCCATTTCATGTTGAACTGGGTCGCGGGCATGTCGGAACGTGGATCGCGGTACAGTGGCACCAGCGCATCCAGTGGGCGGTCGCCAATCACCACCCCCGCGGCGTGGGTCCCAGCCGAACGCAACAATCCCTCGACCTGCATACCATACTTCAGCAGCCGGTCCACAACCTCTTCATTCTTTGCCTCTTCACGCAGACGCGGCTCTTCCTTCAGGCTGTCCACGATGGACATCGGTTTGACGCCTTCAACCGGGATCAGCTTGGACAGCCGGTCCACCTGCCCATAGGGCATCTGCAACACCCGCCCCATGTCGCGCACCGCCGCCTTGGACAGCAGGGCGCCAAAGGTGATGATTTGCCCCACCTTGTCGCGGCCATATTTCTGCTGCACGTATTTAATCACCTCTTCGCGGCGATCCATGCAAAAGTCGATGTCGAAGTCGGGCATCGATACCCGTTCCGGGTTCAAAAAGCGTTCGAACAGCAGGGAGTAGCGTAGCGGATCAAGGTCAGTGATGGTCAGCGCATAGGCAACCAACGACCCCGCCCCCGAGCCCCGACCCGGCCCGACCGGGATATCATGGTCTTTGGCCCACTCGATAAAGTCGGCAACAATCAGGAAGTACCCGGGAAATCCCATGCCTTCGATAATGCCCAACTCAAAATCAAGCCGTTCCTGATACTCCTCCAAGCTCACTGCATGCGGGATTACGGCCAGACGCTTTTGCAAACCAACGTTGGCGATGCGGCGCAGTTCGGCCACCTCGTCATCGGCGAATTTTGGCAGAATCGGATCACGCAAATAGGCTTTGAAGGCGCAGCGTTTGGCAATTTCTACGGTATTTTCAATCGCCTCGGGCAGGTCAGCAAACAGCGTGACCATTTCCTCTTGGCTCTTGAAGTAATGCTGCGCGGTCAGCCTGCGCCGCCCCTCGATCTGGTCAACATAGGCGCCCTCGGCGATGCAGATCAGCGCATCATGCGCTTCGTACATCTCGGTATTAGGGAAATAGACGTCATTGGTCGCGACCAACGGAAGATCCATCGCATAGGCCATCTCAAGATGGCCGCGCTCTGTCAGCTTCTCCGCCTCAGGCTGGCCAGCCTCTCCCGGATGGCGTTGCAGTTCTACATAGAGCCGGTCCGGGAATATCGCCTTGAGCCGATCCATCAATTCTTGTGCTGCTGGGCGTTGCCCCATCTGCAACAGCTGCCCCACCGGCCCGTTTGGTCCACCTGTCAGGCAGATGACCCCACCGGAATTCTCGTTCAATTCCTCCAGCGTCACAAAAGGCAGCTCACTCCCCGGCCGCATGTAAAGGCAGGAGTTCAACTTCATCAAATGCTCATAGCCTGACTCGTTTTGCGCCAAGAGCACGATGGACGCGGGTGGTCTGGGCCGCTCGCCTGGGGCTGGTTCAGCAAACCGTAGATCCATCTGGCAGCCGATGATCGGCTGCACTCCAGCACCACTGGCTGAAACGGAAAACTCCAAAGCCGAGAACAGGTTGTTGCTGTCCGTCACCGCAATCGCGGGCATGTCATGCTTCTTGCACAAATCAGGCAGCTTTTTCAGCCGCAACGCCCCCTCTAGCAGAGAGTATTCGGTGTGGGTGCGCAGGTGAATGAATCGAGGAGATTGGGTCATAATGGCAAGTTAGCCCATTGCGGACACCCTGTGAAAGCTGATTATCCGAGTCGCTTCGCCCTCATTTTGACAGAATATCCACGCCCATTGTTCTGCTTTTGTTGAAAGTGTTATATAAGCGTTAAGAAGAGAGAATCCCTCAACTCTATGAAATTTAACGGGAACAACCCCAAAATTGGACTTTTGGACACATCAATTCACCTCGTAATACTGCAGCGCAGAGTGACTTTTCCTTGCCAGACTAAGGATCTGCTTTCTACGCTAAGGACAGCAAGCGACAATGCCCGCCATTTCTTCTACGTCGCATCGAAGGATGGCAATTCGGCAAAACAATGTAACGCGACGGGTTTCAACAATGACAATCACCTTTCACTTAAACGGTGAGGAGGTAACGCTGCCGGACGCAGAGCCGACAGTGACGCTGTTGGATTGGCTTCGAGAAGAGCGCCACCTTACAGGAACCAAAGAAGGCTGCAACGAAGGCGATTGCGGCGCCTGTACAGTTATGGTGACGGATCCCAACGGCTCCAAGTCCCTCAACTCCTGCATTCTATTCCTGCCACAGCTTAACGGAAAATCCGTGCGCACTGTCGAAGGTGTTGCCAGTGAGACCGGGGAATTACACCCGGTGCAGCAGGAAATGATCACCCATCATGGCTCACAGTGCGGTTTTTGCACGCCGGGCTTTGTGATGTCGATGGTCACCGCCCACAAGAACGGCGCCACCGATCACGACGACCAACTGGCCGGCAACCTGTGCCGCTGCACTGGCTACGCCCCAATTATACGCGCCGCCGAAGCGGTTGAGGAACAGCCGGTTCCCGTTTGGATCAAGAAAGAAGGCACCGAACTGCCAGCCCTAGCCGACGCCGGTGAATTTTCACCGCGCTCATCCGATGAGCTGGCCAAGGTCTATGCCGACAACCCAGATGCAGTTCTGGTCGCGGGTGCCACCGATGTTGGCCTGTGGGTCACCAAGGGCATGCGCCAGCTGGATCCTGTGATCTTCCTCGAAGGCTGTGCAGACCTGAAACAGGTCAAGGTCACTGGCACCCACGTCCGTTTGGGCGCCATGGTCGATATGAACGCTATGCGTGACGTTCTGGAGCCCCTGCACCCGTCTTATGGCGAAATGATCCGTCGCTATGCCTCTATGCCGGTGCGCAACGCCGCCACGGTTGGTGGCAACATCGCCAATGGCTCACCCATCGGGGACAACCCGCCAGCGTTGATTGCCCTAGGTGCCACACTGCACCTGCGCAAGGGTGACAGCCGCCGCGACATCGCCCTCGAAGACTTCTTTGTCGAATACGGCAAGCAAGACCGCCAAGCTGGCGAATTTGTCGAGGCTGTCAGCTTCCCCCGTCAGGACGACACCCTGCGCGTCTACAAGATCTCCAAGCGGTTTGATCAGGACATCTCGGCCGTGCTTGGTGCCTTTAACGTGACCGTGGACAACGGCACCGTCGCCTCTGCCCGTATTGCCTTTGGCGGTATGGCCGGCACGCCACATCGGGCCACCCATGTTGAAAACGCCCTGATCGGACAGCCCTGGTCCGAAGAAACCATTGCAAACGCCATGACAGAGTTTGGCAAGGATTACACTCCTTTGACCGACATGCGCGCCTCGGCTGACTACCGCCTGCAAAGCGCCAGCAACCTGCTGGCCCGCTACTTTGCCGAGATGAACGGCGAAACAACCTCGGTTCTGGAGGTGGCGCTATGAACGATCTGAGCAACAATGGCCCCGTTGCCAAGCCCCTGCCCCATGACGCCGCGCTGCTGCATGTGACTGGTAAGGCCCGTTATATCGACGACATCCCAATGCCCGTCGACTGCCTGCATCTGGCCTTTGGCACCTCTCCCATCGCCAAGGGCCGGATCCAGTCGATGGACCTGTCCGAGGTCAAGGCCAGCAAAGGCGTGGTTGCAGTATTGGTCGCCGACGACCTGCCCTTTACCAACGATGTTTCGCCGTCGATCCACGACGAACCGCTGCTGTCTGATGGCACCGTCAACCACGTTGGTCAGCCAGTGTTTCTGGTGGTTGCCACCAGCCACAATCTGGCCCGCGCCGCCGCAAAGAAGGGTAAAATCGACTATATCGAAGAAACCCCGATCCTGAGCATGGACGAGGCGATGGCTGCCAACAGTCGTTTTGAAGACGGCCCGCGCATCTACACCAAAGGTGATCCCGCCTCCGCAATCGACGCCGCCCCGCGCAGTGTCGAAGGCACCTTTGAAATCGGCGGCCAAGAGCACTTTTACCTCGAAGGTCAGGCCGCGCTGGCACTGCCACAAGAAGGCGGCGACATGCTGGTGTCCAGCTCAACCCAGCACCCCACCGAAATCCAACACAAGGTGGCCGAGGCCATTGGTCTGCCAATGCATGCGGTCCGGGTTGAAACCCGCCGTATGGGTGGTGGCTTTGGCGGCAAGGAAAGCCAGGGCAACGCACTGGCCGTATCCTGTGCGATTGCTGCGCGCCAAACCGGCAAGCCCTGCAAGATGCGCTATGACCGCGATGATGACATGATCATCACCGGCAAACGGCACGAGTTCCGCATCACCTACCGCGCTGGTTTTGATAATGACGGCCAGCTGCTGGGGGTCGAATTCCATCACATGACCCGCTGCGGCTGGGCTCAGGATCTGTCACTGCCCGTGGCCGACCGCGCCATGCTGCACGCCGACAACGCCTATGCCATCCCGGCCATTCGCATTGAAAGCCACCGCTTGAAAACCAACACCCAAAGCGCCACCGCCTATCGCGGATTTGGCGGCCCACAGGGGATGGTTGGGATAGAGCGCGTGATGGATCACATTGCCCATGATCTGGGACTAGATCCGGTCGAGCTGCGCAAACGCAACTACTATGATGCGCCCAACAACCGGGTGCGGGCTGACAACACCACGCCCTATGGCATGGAAGTCACCGATTTTGAGCTGCACGGCATGACCGACAAGCTGTTAGAGACCTCGGACTATGCCGCCCGCAAGGCTGAGATTGCCGAGTGGAACAAGGGTCAAACCCGGCTCAAGCGCGGTATTGCTTTCTCGCCGGTCAAGTTTGGCATTTCCTTCACCCTTACTCACCTGAACCAGGCGGGTGCGCTGGTGCATGTCTATCAGGATGGCTCGGTCCACCTGAACCACGGCGGCACCGAAATGGGTCAGGGTCTGTTCCAAAAGGTCGCTCAGGTTGCCGCCTCCCGCTTTGGCGTTGGCATGGATGTGATCAAGATCACCGCCACCGACACTGCCAAAGTGCCCAACACCTCGGCCACTGCGGCCTCGTCCGGGTCGGATCTGAACGGCATGGCGGTCAAAGCCGCCTGTGACACCATCCGCGACCGCATGGCCGAGTTTTTGGCCGAGCGCCACCAGTGTGATGCCAAAGCTGTGAAGTTCGAAGATGGTCAGGTCATCATCGGCGATGATGTGATGACTTTTGAGGACGCAGCTTCGCAGTGTTACCAAGGCCGGATCAGCCTGTCGGCAACCGGGTTCTACAAAACCCCCAAAGTCAAATGGGACCGGATCAAGGGTCAGGGTCGTCCATTCTTATACTTCTCCTACGGCGCGGCCATAACCGAAGTGGTGGTGGACCAGCTGACCGGCGAAAACCGCATCCTACGCACCGATATCCTGCATGACGCCGGGGCCTCGTTGAACCCAGATCTGGACATCGGTCAAGTCGAAGGTGCCTATGTACAGGGCTCGGGCTGGCTGACAACCGAGGAACTGGTCTGGGATGACAAAGGCAGCCTGCGCACCCATGCCCCGTCGACCTATAAAATCCCCGCCTGTTCCGACCGCCCCGATGTATTCAACGTTGACCTTTGGGATGGCCGCAACCCCGAGGACACGATCTATCGGTCCAAAGCAGTGGGCGAACCGCCGTTTAACCTAGGCATCTCGACCTTCCTGGCGCTCAGCGATGCGGTATCGGCTTTTGGCGATGCCTATCCGGCGCTGGATGCGCCCGCCACGGCTGAACAGGTCTATACCACGATCCGGAGGGTCCGTGATGGGGCTTGACCTACAGGGTCTGAAATCCGCGGTGACCGCCCATGGGCGTGTCACCCGGGTTGTCATCGCCGACATTCGTGGCTCCTCCCCTCGCGAAGTCGGTGCGGCGATGCTGGTCTGGTCTTCGGGCCAGTCCGGCACCATCGGCGGCGGCACATTGGAATATGAGGCCGCCGAGACAGCCCGGTCACAGTCCAAAGACCGGGTGCTGAGCAAACACGCGCTTGGCCCTGATTTAGGCCAATGCTGTGGCGGTGTCGTTTTTCTGCTGAGCGAAGTCTACGATGCAGCGACAGTGGCAGCACTGGACGACGAACTCATCGCCCGACCAGCGGACCCTGCCCCAGTGCCGATGTCCGTCACACGCGTGTTGACAAAACTGCGCAATCAAGGCCAGCGCCCCGTCCCGCAGCTGATCGATGGTTGGATGATTGAACCCGTGCACAAGCCTGACACACCTTTGTGGATCTGGGGCGCCGGACACGTGGGTCGTGCCCTAGTTGATGTGCTGTCCCCCCTGCCAGACTTGGACATCACCTGGGTGGACACCGCACCTGATCGTTTTCCGGAGAACATTGCAGACGGCGTAACAGCTGTTCCGGCCTCTGACCCGACGCTTTTGGTTCCACACGCGCCTGAAAATGCACAACATTTGGTGCTGACCTATTCCCACACACTCGATCTGGCGCTATGCCACGCCTTGTTGAAGCATGAATTTTCTTTTGCTGGTCTCATCGGCTCAGCCACCAAATGGGCGCGATTTCGCTCCCGGCTGGGTGGGTTGGGACACAGCGCCGGGCATATCGCCCGGATCACTTGCCCCATTGGCGATCCGTCCCTGGGCAAACATCCGCAGATGATTGCGGTCGGCGTTGCAGGGGAAATTCTGCGCGCAGGCGCAAAGGAAGAGTTAAAGAAGGATAGACGCGCGTGACTGTTCCATTGCTGAGCCTACAAGGGCTGACCAAGGCCTACCCCGGAGTGGTGGCCAACGACACTGTGACTTTCGACATCGGCGAGGGCGAAGTCCACGCGCTGTTGGGGGAAAACGGGGCCGGTAAATCCACACTAGTGAAAATGATTTATGGATTGGTGAAACCTGACAGCGGCCAGATGCTGTTGCGGGGCCAACCCTATGCCCCCCCTGAACCCCGCGCGGCGCGTGCTGATGGCATTGCTATGGTGTTCCAGCACTTTTCACTGTTCGACGCCCTTAATGTGGCTGAAAACATTGCGCTTGGCATGGAAAACCCGCCGCCGATGAAGGATCTGGCCACCCGTATCCGCGAAGTCTCTGAGGCCTATGGTCTGCCTCTGGACCCCTACCGCACAGTTGGCGATCTGTCGGCTGGCGAGCGCCAACGGGTCGAGATCATTCGCTGCCTGCTGCAAGATCCCAAGCTGCTGATCATGGATGAACCTACATCAGTGCTGACACCGCAAGAGGTCGAGATCTTGTTCCAGACGCTGCAGAAATTGCGGTCTGAAGGCACCTCAATCTTGTACATCAGCCACAAGCTGGAAGAGATCCGCACCCTGTGTGATCACGCCACCATTCTACGACTGGGTAAAAACGTCGGTGAATGTACACCGGCCGAGACTTCGGCGCGCGACATGGCGGAGCTGATGGTTGGTTCGACCCTGCACACTCCAGAACGGTCGGGTCGCGAATTTGGTTCTGCGGCAATGGATGTGTCGGGCCTTTCGGTTCCCTCCCCCTCGGCCTTTGGCACAGCGTTGAAAAACGTGCACCTAACAGTGCGCAAAGGCGAAGTGCTGGGTATTGGCGGCGTGGCTGGCAACGGCCAGGACGAATTACTGAGCGTATTGTCCGGTGAAACAGTCACTGAAGCGGACGCCGTCAAGCTGAATGGTGAAGCCATTGGTCAATTGGGCCCGGTAGCCCGACGCCGTCTGGGTGTGCTTGCTGCCCCCGAGGAACGATTGGGCCATGCGGCTGCGCCAGACATGAGCTTGACGGAAAACGCCATGCTAACCGGCTCCGTCCGTCAGAACTTGGAGACCAATGGTTTTCTAAACTGGGGCGCAGCCAAGGAATTCGCCGAAACGGTGATCAAGTCCTTTGACGTGCGCACCCCTGGGCCAGAAAATGCAGCGCGATCCCTGTCAGGCGGCAACTTGCAAAAGTTCGTGATTGGCCGCGAAGTGCTACAAGACCCCGACGTGCTGGTAGTAAACCAGCCCACCTGGGGTGTAGACGCCGCAGCAGCAGCTGACATCCGGCAATCCTTGCTGGATCTGGCTGCCAAAGGCGCGGCGGTGATCTGTATCAGTCAGGATCTGGATGAGCTGATGGAAATCTCGGACAGTTTTGCCGCGCTGAACGAAGGTCGCCTAAGCGCACCGCGCCCAGCGGCCGGGCTGACCGTAGACGAAATTGGTCTGATGTTGGGTGGCGCCCACGGAATGGAGGTCGCACATGATTGACCTCAAACTCAAAAAATTCACCTTCGACGTGAGTATTTACAACAAAAAGAAGCAAGGGGCAGCACAATGATCAGCCTAGAGAAAAGGCCACAGCCGTCGCGGGCCTGGTCGCTGGCAACCCCGCTGGTGGCGGTGCTGGCAACCATGGTGTTTGGCGGGCTGCTGTTCGCAATGTTGGGTAAGCCTCCGGTTGAAGCCATCCGGACCATTTTTTGGGATCCGCTGTTTGGCGAGTTTGCCTTTTATTATCGCCCACAGCTGCTAGTCAAAGGTGCGCCCTTAGTGCTGATTGCCATTGGTTTGAGCCTGGGCTTCAAGGCCGGAATCTGGAACATCGGGGCCGAAGGGCAATACATCATTGGCGCCATTGTTGGGGCCTCCGTCGGACTGGCCTTCTACCCTTATGAAGCTTGGTACATCTTTCCGCTGATGGTTATGGGCGGAGCGCTTGGCGGATGGGCCTGGGCGATGATCCCGGCGGTTCTGAAGGTCCGCTTTGGCACCAATGAAATTCTGGTGTCACTGATGCTGGTCTATGTTGCAGAGCAACTGTTGGCCTCTGCATCACTGCGGTTCCTGAAAAACCCCGAAGGATTTGGCTTTCCCGGATCACGCAACCTGCAAGACTATCCCAGCGCATTTAACGCCGACCTGATTGCTGGGTCAGGTATGCACTGGGGTGTCGTTGCAGCGCTGATTGCAGTGATCTTTGCCTATGTACTGTTGAACCGACACATGCTGGGTTTTCACATCCGCCTGACGGGTGAAGCCCCCCGTGCAGCACGGTTTGCCGGCGTCAATCCCTCGCGATTGATCTTGCTATGCCTGGGTATGTCCGGCGCATTGGCTGGATTGGCTGGATTGTTCGAGGTTTCAGGACCCGCGGGACAAATCAGCATCGACTTTAATGCAGGCTATGGCTTTACCGCAATCATCGTAGCCTTTCTGGGCCGGTTGCATCCCATTGGCATCATGTTGGCAGGCGGGCTGATGGCGCTGACCTATATTGGTGGCGATATTGCCCAGTCCAATCTGGGGCTGCCGTCAGCTGCTATCCAAGTGTTCCAAGGCATGCTCTTGTTCTTTCTGTTGGCGCTGGACCTGTTGACAAATTACCGCGTGACGTTGCGCAAATCGGAGGTGGCGTGATGAAAGCCCTCTCTCAACGTTTCGCGAAAGCTGCTGCTATCAGCTTTGTTGTCCTAGCTGCACTTTCACTAACTCCCCTCGCGTTTCTCCCAGCTTTTCTTGGCATCGCCGGATCTAGCTGGGGAGGTTTCGCTCTCCTTCTCGTGGCAGCTGGAGTCCCATTTGCGGGCTTCCTAATGGTCGCGATCTTCTCTCGCTCAGGTGAACGACTTAGCGAAATGGCCGCTCTGGCCGGGACTTGGACTGGGGCAATCACCGGCTCGCTATTCGGTGTAAAATTCTTGGGAGCCGTGTAATGGATCTTTCTGCAATCAATCCCGTCCTGCTGATCGCCTCTCTCATGGTGGCAGCAACCCCTATCCTGTTAGCTGCAATCGGCGAATTAGTGGTGGAAAAAGCCGGCGTGCTGAACCTTGGTGTCGAAGGTATGATGATTATCGGCGCCATTGGCGGCTTTGCCATTACCGTCGAAACAGGCTCACCTTGGCTGGGCTTTATTGCCTCGGCGGCCTGTGGCGCGGTGTTCTCGCTCCTGTTTGTTCTGCTGACCCAAGTGGCACAAGCCAATCAGGTGGCCAGTGGGCTGGCCCTGACGTTGTTCGGTCTTGGTCTCTCGGCACTGCTCGGACAAAGCTATGTTGGCATCAAGCCACCACAAATGGGCAAACTGGATATTCCATTCCTCAGCGATCTACCGGTCATTGGGCCGATCCTGTTTGGCCATGACCCAATCCTGTATATTGGCATCGCCTTGACCGCAGGTGTCTGGGCCCTGCTGAAGTACAGCCGTGTCGGACTGGTGCTGCGCGCCGTTGGTGAAAACCACGATGCGGCCCATGCCCTGGGATACAAGGTCGTACGTATCCGCATTCTGGCCATCATGTTCGGTGGCGCCTGTGCTGGCTTGGGTGGCGCCTATATCAGCCTGATCCGGGTGCCACAGTGGACCGAGGGCATGACAGCCGGTGTAGGCTGGATTGCCCTGGCGCTGGTGGTGTTCTCCAGCTGGAAACCCTGGCGTGCCTTGTTGGGTGCCTATCTTTTTGGCGGCATCACGGTTGTACAGCTTAATCTGCAGGCCGCAGGCGTTGCCATCCCTGTCGAATATCTGGCAATGTCGCCCTATGTGATTACAATCATTGTGCTTGTCATCCTTTCCGCCGACAAGAGCAGCGCGCCCGCTGCCCTGGGCCGCAATTTCCACGCCTCCCGTTAAGAGGCCGCAATTTTCACGCTCCCCGGCAAACGGGGGGCGTTCTAACCTGCCCCAATATTTTGGGGCCAATGACAATCAACCTGGGAGACTTTTGATGAAACTGACAACCCTTCTGACCAGCGCCGCGATGGCTCTGGGTCTGGCGACAACAGCCATGGCCGCAGACAAAACCAAGGTAGGCTTTGTTTATGTAGGCCCCGTCGGCGACGGCGGCTGGACATACGAGCACGACCAGGGCCGCAAGGCCGTTGTAGAAGCCTTTGGTGACAAGGTCGAAACTGTCTATGTTGAAAACGTAGCTGAAGGCCCTGACTCCGAGCGTGTGATGACCCAGATGGCACTGGAAGGCGCTGACCTGATCTTCACCACCTCTTTTGGCTACATGGATCCAACCATCAACGTTGCGAAGAAATTCCCCAACGTTCGGTTCGAGCACGCAACCGGTTATAAAACCGCGCCAAACGTGTCGACCTACTCAGCCCGCTTCTATGAAGGCCGTGCTGTGCAAGGCACCATCGCGGGCCACATGACCGAGAGCAACATCGTTGGCTACATCGGGTCCTTCCCTATCCCCGAAGTTGTCCGTGGCATCAACTCGGCCTACATCCACGCCAAAAAAGTTAACCCTGATGTTCAGTTCAAGATCGTTTGGGCCTTCACATGGTTTGACCCGGCCAAAGAAGCAGACGCTGCCAAGGTTCTGATCGAACAGGGTGCTGACGTGATCCTGCAGCACACTGATTCAACGGCGCCTCAGGCTGCGGCCCAGACAGCTGGTAACGTGATCACCTTTGGTCAGGCTTCGGACATGTCAGAGTACGGTCCTAAACCACGTGTATCGTCGATCATCGACGACTGGGCCCCTTACTACATCGCCCGCACCCAGGCTGTCATGGACGGCACCTGGGAATCGGCTATGACCTGGGACGGTATTGGCGCTGGTATGGTTGGCATCGGCGAGATCTCAGACGCAGTTCCTGCTGACGTCAAAGAGGCCGCACTCGCTATGAAGGCCGCACTGGCAGATGGTTCCTACCACGCCTTCACTGGCCCGATTAACAAGCAGGACGGCTCTGCCTGGCTGGCTGACGGTGAAACTGCCGACGATGGCACACTGGCTGGCATGAACTTCTTTGTAGAAGGCATCGAAGGCGAAATTCCACAGTAAGCGGATCGCTTGTGAGATACCGAAAGGCCCGTCATTTTGGCGGGCCTTTTTTAGGAGAAGTAAGAAATTTGGGCCGTTGCGCCTTAGCCTGCAAAACCTTCTACCAATTTCGACCATTCGTGACGATTGCAACGAATGACAGGTTCGAACCCAAACTACTGATTTTCTGCGTGGCAGCGAACGTCAAGCCTTTCCGGGACGCCCAAAACCGAATTTTTGAAACCAGAACAAATATCAAACATCTAAGCCCTTGTAGTGATCGGCATCATCGAAGTGACTTTGGTTGATGCTTGGACTCTATTCCAATAGGATTTTGCTATGTATTCGAAGGAGAAAAAGACTTGAGATGGCCTTGGCAACTTCAGAAAAGTGATTCCGGTTATTCGATTTTTACGACCGAGTTTGACGTTGAGTTGACAGGAGATGAGCTGGGGCGCGAACTTTCCGCCAAGGACCGTACAATTTGGCAGGCGCAAATCGATGCCTACCAAGCAGCTACGGAATTGGAGAGAACAAGGGCTGCCCTAATTTCAGCGGCCCGCATCAGTGACGTTCTTGCGCAGAATAACGATTTTCGCTCAACAACAGTTTCAATCGTTGTCGATCATTCTGGATCTCTTAAGGGACAAAGAGCGATCATCGCTTGCCTAATGGTTCAGATGATTGGTGATTTCCTCAGTAGGCTCGGCGTGAAATTCGAAATTCTTGGTTTCACAACAGCGGCATGGAAGGGTGGAAATTCGCGGAAGCGGTGGATTTCCAAGGGACGCCCCAAAAATCCAGGTCGTCTTAACGATTTACTGCATATTTGCTATCGCAAAGCATCGAGCACGAATCCCGGATGCCCATGGTCAATCCATCATATTCTCCGAAGCGCTGTTCTAAAGGAGAACATTGATGGTGAAGCGGTCTTCTGGGCAGCCGAAAGACTAAAGAACCAAGGCTCTGATCAGAACCTCATAATCGTAATTTCAGATGGTGCACCAGTCGACGACAGCACTCTTCACGAGAATGGTACTGAATTACTATGGAGGCATCTGGAGTCAGTGGTCTCAGATGTTGTGGCGACCCAAGGATTTCGTATTGCTGGGATTGGTATCGATCACGATGTTAGCCGTCTTTACCCGATCAACCTAAAGGTGGATCGGCTTGAGCAAATCTCTACCAAACTACCCGATTTCCTTGGTTCGCTTTTTTCGTAAATGCCTCTCGCATAATAAGGTAAATGAAAGGCGGGCGTTGGTACGGGTGCAGCGAAAGCCCATTTTGTCCGCATCTCTGTTGTTTGTGTTTGTCGCAGCTAACGTCTGGTATCCGCCATAGCCTGACAAAAGAATGTTCTATTGAAAAGGACCCCAAAACACCATCTCCAGACCTCGGGGAGGTGTGGAGTGTCTTCCCGGGGGAAGGTCAGGTGTGGGCAGCGATGCTACGCACCCTTTGCCCCCGAAAACGAGAGCCCTATCGCCTTCCAACACTAAATGCTTTGCTCTGTGGAAATAGCAGCGCCAATTCTGACCACAAGATTGCTAACCATCGAGCTATACTGCTCAACGGCCTATTGTTAGCGTTAGAGATGCTGTCCTATGCCAAACAGCCCTTTTCAAACGCCCTTGCAGCTGCTGCTAAAACAACCGCGCTGGCGCACTGGCCTTGGCGGTATTTCCGCGCAGTCGGTCGAATATGGAATTGCTTGGCGGGTTGAAATCGCGAATAGAAACGATCCCCAAAACCTGTCCCTCGTCGCAGATCGGCAAATGACGGAACTTGCCTTTGATCATTATTTGGTAGGCTTCGATCGGTTTTGCATCCGGAGAAAGCCATTGAGGGTTGGGAGTCATTACCTGCTTAACCAGTGTCGTCGCCGATGGGCGGTACACGATAACGCTGCGTTGGATGACATCTCGCTCACTAAATATCCCAACGAGCGTTCCGTTGTCGTCTACGACAGGAAGGGCACCGACATTCACGGAGGTCATGATAATACAGGCGGTTCGCACAGTATCATTGGGGGATGTACTATGCACCTGTTGACCGGCGATCATATCACTTAGCGTTGAAGCCTTCATTGGTTACCGCCTATATTATTTGTTCAGCTCTGAACGTCAGAATAGCACGGAAAATGGCCTCTGAGTTGATGAAGAAAATACTGTTTTAGGCAAATCCGCTGCAGCTATCATTTGGGAGGGAACCCTTCCTATTTTTAATGGGGTTCTCGAATGGAAATCCGCTAAATTTTCGACATTATGAAGATCTGATGCCAACCATTCCACTTTGAGCGTGCCAAATTGACTCCGCATCAACCGTTTCTTGGACGTGATCTGCAGCTACAGTTCTAGACCATAGCAGGTCCTATGCGCGCGATTTTGGTTTCAGTCAGTGTGACTTTGCAGAAGCATTCTCAAACCTGACACTAAGTTTCTAGCTAAACACCCGCCATGCCAGCCAAACCCGCACAGCAGCGGTCACAAGACACAACGTGCCAAACACCCAGGCCAGTGGCGCAAAAGCAACCGGCCAAAGGCACAGCAATACAAAAAATCCTATGGTTTCAGCCCCTTCCAGTAGTCCGCCCACATAATACAGCGTTTTTACTCCCTGTGCTTGTGTGGTCATCTTGCGCTTCTCAGCCAGTATCGCGTAGCCCAGAAAACTGGTACCGCTGACATAGAAACTGGCCAACAGGAATGCCCCAGCAACACCATTGGATGCGGGATCTGCCAGTACAAATCCCAGAGGAACAGCTCCGTAAACGGCAAAGTCGCAGGAGATGTCCAGCAAGCCACCAAAGTCGCTGGGCTGACTGGCCCGGGCCACCGCACCGTCCAATCCGTCTGCCAGACGCGACAACAACAGAGGCAGCAATGCCCAGCCCGGCGCACCCAGAGCAATCAAGAGTGCCGCGGTCAGGCCCAGCGCCAGCCCCAGCAAAGTGACCTGATTGGCACTGATCCCAAAGTGGGCCAGTTTGCGGCCCTGTGCATTCAGCAGCGGGTCGATGAAGAGGCGAATACGAGCGTCTAACATGCCCCCTATTACCGCCTGCCACGCCCAGATCACCAGTCACAATATGCGGAGCCTGTAATGTGATCCTGTGACAACAGGGCAAGACCAAGATCGAAACTCGCAATCTTGACAGGCATTCCCTAATCCCGCATCACAGGCGCACAGGGTTTGAGCCCCTGCCGTTCGCGGGATTTTCCTTGGTGAAGCCTCAAGCAGAGATATCTGACTTCCGTTTTTTTGCGGTTTGTTGGTAATGCGAGCCCCAGCCTGAAATCCGCATCCGAACACAAAACGAGGTTTTTGATGTCTAATACTGAACGCCCTGCGCATGGCGCGGGACAGGTCGCCGACACCCGGCACCCTGACAATATCTATTTGTCTGGCCCTATCATGACGCTCTTCCTTAAAACGGCGTTGCCTATTGTACTGGTGATGCTGGTGAACGGTTTGTTCACCGTTGTTGATGCCTATTTTCTGGGCATCTACGTCGGCACCGATGCTGTGGTGGCCGTCACACTCATGTTCCCACTCTATATGATGCTGATTGCACTTTCGACATTGGTTTCAAACGGTTTTTCATCGGTCTATGCGCGCCAGACAGGTGCTGGCAATATCACCACGGCGCAGGCAGTATTTACCAGCGCCATACAACTTTCGATGCTGGTTTGTGCGATCCTTATCATTGGCTTTGCACTGCTCGGTGGGCAGTTGTCGATCTGGGTGGCAAACGGATCTGAGGTACTGGCGAATTTGGGATGGGGTTACATGGCAATCCTGATTTTCTGCTCACCACTGGTGTTTGTGCTGGCCATCAACATCGACGCGCTCCGCGCCGAAGGTCTGTTGCCTGCCATGACCTTTATCACCCTGCTGTCGGCTATCCTGAACATCGTGTTTGACTGGCTGTTTGTGGTCCAAATCCAATGGGGGGTGAATGGGTCGGCCTATGGTACAGTCTTGTCACAGATCTGCGCCATGGCGGCAATTCTTCTGTATCGGCATCGTTCAAACAGCGGTCAGAACAGTTTTACATTCACGCCGATCACCCAGTACTGGCGTGAATTGCTAGCCTTAGGCGCGCCCTCCAGCCTTGGTTACATCGGGCTGTCACTTTCAGCAGGCGTCACCCTGTTTGGTCTTCAGGTCTGGGCTGGAGATCACTTTGAACCTACCAGCGGGGCCTTTGGTATCATGACGCGTCTGATGACCTTTACCTTCCTGCCTTTGCTGGGGCTCAGTCTGGCGTTCCAAACCATCGTCGGCAACAACTATGGTGCCAGACAGACCGAGCGTGCGCATAAAGCAACGTTTATTTCTGTGACCGTTGCCTTTGGATATTGCGCATTGGTGCAGTTTGCCTTTGTCCTTACCGCTCCTTGGTTGGGCGGCGTGTTCATCAATGATATGCTTATCCAGCAAGAGCTGGCACGCATTCTGCCCATTGGGACCCTGACCCTGTTCCTGTTTGGGCCTTTAATGATGATTGCTGGGTATTTTCAGGCCGTGGGTGATGCTGCGCGCGCTGCTATTTTGGGGCTGTCGCGCACCTATCTGTTTGCCATCCCGCTTACCTTTGCCTTGCCCTTTGTCATTGGCGAGCCCGGCATCTGGTACGCCGGCGTTGTGGCCGAGATAATGGTTCTTGCGGTGACAGTGGTTGTCCTGTTGCAATTGCGTTCCACACCTCAGACCAGCCCAACAACCTAAAACAAAACAGGCCCGGAGCAATTCCGGGCCTGCTTCAGTCTATTTCAGTCTATTTCAGCAAAATCAGTGTCCCGAGAACACCAGTGTCTGCACCGGCAGCATCAACATTTGGATCCTCAGTAACAAGGCATGCACAATGCCAACCGTATCGACCATATGCAGGAATAGCCACTCACCCGTGCCCAGGTCCGGGTTATCCAACAGGTGGTGGTTGTTTGTATAGGCATTGGCCAGACAGGTACTGCCCGGTGGGATATCATCAGCCTGCCCTTCGTAGACGGGTTCCAAGAACACTGTAAGCGTGCCCGGGCGGCCATTATCCTGGACATCGCGCAGAACATCCGAAGGCCGCATCTGACCTGCGGAAATCACATCCTGTATCCCGACAACAACCATTGGAATGATCGTGAACGGCTTGGACAAACAGCCCATCTCTGCGTACATTCCCGGCTTGATCACATTCGCGGTCAATTGCCCAAACCCGGCTGCAAAACGCTCCCGATCTACAAATTCGGTTGGCACCAGAATACCTGCAGGACGCAAGATCGGATTGATGTAATCGCCCTCTTGCAGCTCGAACTGTTCAACACGACCCGGAACGCTGGCTTTGACAACAGTTTTAGCCAGCTCCGCTTCGGCCTGTTTCAACGCTGCTTCGGCGCTTGCCATCTGCGCAGGGATCAGAACCGATATTTTTTCCTCAACCGATGATTTATTCGCTTCGGCAGCGTCCAGTTCTGCTTCGCGCTTGTTAACCAGGTTTTCCAGTCTCTCAATCTCAGTTTCGCGAACAGCACTGGAGCCGCGCTCACGCAGGGTCAGATTGCGCTCAAGATCGTCTCGAGCCTGCTGCAGGGCCGCCTGTACCTGTCCAACACCTGCATCTGCTGCTGCCAAATCGGTGGCAGCAACCGAAAGAGATGCAACCGTTTCGTTCACCTTTGCCTCGGCAGTGGCAACAGCTGCGGCTTGGCTGGCATCGTCGAGGCGAAAAATTATGTCGCCCGCCTCTACTAGCGCATTATTGTCTTGTAGCACTTCAATCACCCGACCACTGGTCTCAGGCAGAATAGTTACCGTACGAAAGAACGACCCAACTTTGGTGGTTGCCGGGTGGTAGTAGAAAATCGTGGTGATCAAAGAGATTGTCAGGATCGCACAGGCGGTAATTCCCCAACGCAATTCATACCAAACCGAAAACAGGTTTATCTCTTCGCCAATCCGCTTGCCCTGTGCGTAACGTCGAAAAAGGAAGTCTGGGAGAACGGTCAGCATGGAACAAAAAAGTAGCTCAAGCATGGGTCTCTCCTTCAGTTTGCCGGACCGGGGCCTCTACTGCCTCTAGGGTTTCAACAGGTTGTTGGGGCTGAGGTTGAGCTGGAGCCTGATCACGTTGTTTCAGATAGTCGAGTGAACTGGCTATCGATTGTAACGGCGTAAGAAAATCTGGCATTCGGAAAGCTGCCACCAGCAACGCGATCACCCAGAAAATGTTGTTGTGTGTAAACAGTGCCAGCAGGGCCAGAATACCAATCACCTGCATTTGCGTGTGGTTATCCTCATGCGCCATGTGCTCGGGGATCGCGTGCAGTTTGAAATAGAAAGACCCAATCAAGAGCACCAGCAGGATCGTAAAGACCACCATCCCGGTGAACAGTGGGTCGCTGCCATCGGCGCCTGGCAGATAGCCCGGAATATGTCCTGTCGCCATGGCATGGGTATTAGCAGTGGATGTGGACACGGCTTTTCCTCCAGAAAATTAAAATGTTTAACTATCTCTTTGCCCCATACTGACACTGGAAGAGATTGAAAACCAAGTTATTATTGCACGGCTCAGCCGACCTCTTTTCCGCTTTCCCCCGGTATTGCGACCATGCAATGGTCTGCAACAAACGCCCTCATTACCGCGACGGCAATCCAAAAGCTGAAACACGGGACCATTTAATGGCTGATTTTATCGTTATTGGCGGCGGCATCGCAGGTGTCAGCGCCGCCGCTCAGCTGTCTAAACTCGGCACTGTTACCGTTTTGGAAATGGAAGACGCGCTTGGCTACCATGCTTCTGGTCGTTCGGCAGCATTGTTTGAGCCAAACTATGGAAATACATCAACCGTTGCTCTGAGCCGTGCCAGTGCGGACCACTTTTGCCACGCAAATGGTGGCTATCTGACCCCGCGCGGCCTGATGCTACTGGCCACCGCGGATCAGACGAAACAATTTGCCACCGATCTGAAAGAATTGGACTTACAGGAAATCAGCCTTGACGATGCGATCAACCGCGTGCCGATCCTAAACCACAAAACAGTCGCTGCTGCTGCCTTTCATGATATAGCGTTGGACATCGATACCGATCGGTTGATCCAGGATTTTGCGAGGATGATACGGGCGAACGGAGGAACGACGCAGACCAAGACCGTCGTGACATCTATCACATCAACAGATGACGGCTGGCAAGTTTCCGCGGGTGAAAAAACCTACCAGGCCAAGGTTCTGATTAACGCAGCGGGAGCCTGGGTTGATCAAATTGCCGAACTGGCCGGGGTTGCCCCAATTGGCATTCAACCTCTTCGTCGTTCTATGGCGCAGCTGCCCGCCCCCGATGGGCATGACGTATCCTCTTGGCCAATGATGTTGGGCGCTGGCGAGGGATGGTACGCAAAGCCAGAGGCGGGCAAGCTGTTGGTTTCCCCTGCAGATACCGACCTAATGACGCCACATGATGCCTTTGCCGATGATATGGTCTTAGCAGAAGGTTTGGCGCGCTATGAGGAAATGGTTTCCGCACCGGTCACACGAGTGGAAAACAACTGGGCCGGGCTGCGTAGCTTTTCGCCTGACAAGGCACTGGTATTGGGCCCTGATCCAACTGTCTCCAACTTTTTCTGGTGCGCTGCACAGGGTGGGTTTGGCTTCCAAACCGCCCCAGCCGCCGGCCGATTGCTGGCTGATTTGGTTGCCGGACGAAAACCAGAGCTGGACACAGGTGTCCTGGCACAACTTTCTCCTGAAAGGTTTCATTGATGGTCGTTCGTTCTGTTCCCGGCTCAGCTTCGGTTGCCACTCCAGACGACGGAGGCAAACTGTTCGCGCCCTCTGCCGCCCGCAATCTGCGACCCCTGTGTGACCTGCTGACTGAGGTCGCAGCAAAGCAAGGCCGGGCACTCGAAATCGCCAGTGGTACAGGCCAGCATGTGGTGGGCTATGCCGCCTGTCTGCCAGGCCTTAGTTGGCAGCCCACCGAAGTTGAGGCGGCCCGCCGTGCAAGCATTGATGTCCATGTCGCTGAAACGACGCTCACCAATGTACTGCCTGCTCTTGAGTTGGATGCCACTGTGCCCGGTTGGGGCACTGATTTGGTCGACCAGAATTTGATTATGCTGAGCAACCTGTTGCATTTGATCAGCGAGATCGAAGCGCGCATTTTAATTTCTGAGGCAGCCAAAGCCCTGGCCGCTGGCGGCCGACTGGTGATCTACGGCCCCTTTCTGCGCAGTGACGAACTGACCAACGACAACGATGCCGCCTTTCACGCCTCGTTGATCGCGCATGATCCGGCAACTGGGTACAAGGATGATTTTGACACCATGGATTGGCTGCAAGAGGCTGGCCTGGAAATGGTCGATATGATCGAGATGCCGGCCAATAATCTGGCCCTGATTGCGCAGAAATAGCGTCCGCTCCTTGGGCCATCTCCATTAAATCCAGAGACTGACCTAGATCAAAGTTCTGTACGGCCTCCTTCATTACACATTCTGTAAATCAGATATGTAAAGAAGGAAAACACCATGAGTTATCGCGATAAGCTAAGTGACACCCGCAAAGGGCTACGCAACTTGAACAGCGCCATACCCGAAGCGGCGCAGGCATTTGGCGGGCTAAGCAAAGCCGTAAAACAGGGCGGTGTTCTGGACTTCAAAACTAAAGAATTTATCGCCCTTGGCATCGCTATCGCCGGACGCTGCGAAGACTGCATTGGCTTACATGTCGAAGCGCTGGTCAAGGCCGGTGCCACCCGTGCCGAAGTTGCAGATGTATTGGCAATGTCCATCCAAATGGGTGGTGGCCCGGCAATGATGTATGCCGCAAGGGCGATGACCTGCTTCGACGAGCTGACAAGTTAGAGAACAGCAGTATCTCTGCTTACCCCGAAACTCTACGGGAGTGGTGGTCAAGAATTTCAGGAAATTTCTCAGGCGGCGTTCTTACGCTGCCTTGGATTTTTCCAGCACAAGAAATGTCATCATGCCCATGGGCGGTAGAGTTGTCTTTTCGACCACAGAGAGGGTTGGCTCACCCAAAACTGTGCTGACTTCAAAGTCAGAGTGCCAACCCAGCAGATTGGAGAACGGCGCCGATATCCGCTCAACCGCAGCCAGAAAGCCCTTATCGCGGGCAAAATGGTTGGTGATGACGATATGACCTCCAGGTTTGCAAACCCGCGCCATCTCAGCCACTACGCGCTCTGGCTCTGGCACAACTGAAACAATGTGCATGGCTGCAACGGTGTCAAAATGGTTGTCAGGAAAATCAAGATCCCGTGCATCCATCTGCCGAAGGCTTTCGACATGGTTCAGGTCTTTCTTGCGCACCTTTTTGCGCGCCTTTTCCAACATGTCATCACTGAAATCGATACCCGTGACGTTCAATTTTGGATCATAGAATGGCAGTGCCAATCCGGTTCCCACCCCCACTTCAAGCACCTTGCCCGCGCTGCGCCCGTTGACGTAGGCAACAGAGCGACGGCGACCAACATTGGTGATCGCGCCAAACGTTTTGTCATAAACCGGTGCCCACCTCGCATAAGAGGTCTTCACAGCGTTGATGTCCATGGGTCTACCTTTATTTGGCCTTGGTCCTGCCCGAGCGGCGCAGCGCCCAGACAATACCGACAATGTAAACAATATTCAGAAGTACAAGCGTCGCCCAGAGATAGGTGAGCAACGCCGCTGCAAGCAACACAGCACCAAGCACAAAGAACTTGGCCTGATCACGCATAATCGCCATATTTTTGAACGAATAAGTCGGAATGTGGCTGATCATCAATAGACCAACCAAAACTGTGAACAGAGCCACGACGAGTGGTGGAATCTGCGGTATTTCCGGAAACAAAAACGAAATGAACATCGGTAGCATCACCAGAAATGCACCAGCCGGTGACGGAACACCGACAAAATATGAGGGATCCGTTTCTTCGTCGTCAGATTTGCTAGACACGTTGAACCGCGCCAGACGCAGCACACAACACATGGCGTAGGCAAGCACCGCAATCCAACCTGCGCGGCTCATCTCTTGCAGGCCCCAAGCATAAAGGATCAGTGCAGGTGCGACGCCAAAGTTCAAAAAATCGGCAAGCGAATCCAGTTCAGCCCCGATTTTTGACTGAGCCTTGAGCAGCCGCGCCAGACGGCCATCAAATCCATCCAGAACACAGGCCAGTAAGATCAGGTAAACCGCCCGTTCAAAATCCCCTTCAAAGCCAAACCTAATAGCTGTCAATCCGGCACAGATGGCCGCAAAAGTCAGAAGGTTGGGCAAGAGGTGGACAATTGGAACGTCCGTCTTTGGGGTATGTGATCGGTCGGCCATGTGTCAGACTGTCCGCGCTACACGGGCAGTTTCCTCTGACGTGAAATCTGCCAAAACGGTTTCGCCGGCAACCATAGTTTGACCCAAGCTCACCAAGGGCTCGACGCCCTCTGGCAGATACACATCCAGACGGGAACCAAAGCGGATCAAACCAAAGCGTTCACCCGTCTGCATTTGCTGGCCTTTACTGACAAAGCAGACAATTCGCCGCGCAACCAGCCCAGCAATTTGGACCACAGCGATCTGACGGCCATCTGCCATTTCGATACAAAGGCTGTTGCGTTCGTTGTCGACACTGGCCTTATCCATCGAGGCATTCAGGAATTTACCGGGACGATAGGCAATAGCTGCTACTTTACCGGCAATTGGTGTCCGGTTCACATGGCAGTTAAAGACACTCATGAACACGCTGACACGGGTAAGTGCCCTGTCTTCCATCCCCAGTTCTGCAGGGGGAACGGCCTTTTCAATCAGCGAAACAATGCCATCCGCAGGGCTGACCAACAACCCTTCACGGGTTGGGGTGGAACGTTTGGGGTCGCGGAAAAAATAATAACACCAAACGGTCAGACCAACGCCAATCCAACCCAAGAATTCCGCCAACAGGAACAATACAAATGTGATCGCTGCGAAAATGGCGACGAATTTGCGGCCTTCGGGGTGCATCGGTTTAATAAATGTATCGCGCATCCGCATGGAGCATGTCGCCTTTTGGTAAAGGATAGTCGCTTTTTGCCCGATCTCGTAGAAAGGTACAACACGATTATCCAGATTGTGCGCAGCCAGTGGCCACGCGCTTGTTTTTGTTAACTCCGTTTACGCGGCGCCGCGACAAACAGCAAAGTATTTTGGTTGAAAGTTGGATCATCCGCGAACAGCGTTTGCGCCACGCGATACACCTCACAACAAGCCTGCTCAAATCCGTGGCCGTCAATTCACTGAGTGCAAGATTTGGCGCACTGGTTGCGCACTAGTCCAACTCAAAACACTCTTCATTCGTTAGCCCACGGATGAAACTTTCGAAATCTGGCGCCACTGGTGTAATGCGATAATTATCTTCTTGATCCACATGTACAACCGAAGGCTCTTCCCCCGAACTGAGACCTCTATAGTCCAAGCAAAGCATATCATGGCCCCCAGAGGGACAATTGGCGAAATAGACTCCAATTTGAGGATACCCCACTCCCTGTTCAAGAACCCATTATCAAATTTGCCACAAAGAGAGTATGTTGGGGTTCGATCAATCGAGTAAATCCCAGATATAGCAACATGATCTTCCGCCCACGAAGTTGCTACTTTAGTAGCGTGGCAAGTGTTGCGTGGAATGCCACCATTTTGAAATCTCATCAATTCCACATAGCTTTTGGGCAGTATATACCCAAGCTCACGTTGAACCGACGAGACCAAGTCTTTATTCAAGGAAACGCCAACGTATTCCTTGCGTTCATATTCACTTCCGGACCAAAACTCAGAAACGTCAAAATTGCCAAAAACTATCATACGGTTTCCCAATAAAATGCTATTTCGACATTATTTTAAGATTGCACTCAATCTACTACAAGTATTCTGGCGCACCAAATTGACCAAGGGAACGCGGACCGTAAGTAAATAACATAGCCAGTCAGTTTCTTACCCAGCCAGGCACTGCCCGAAAAACACCGGCAACGTTTTCACACCCAACTGGCCAAAAGGGTAAAGGGCCTTGCGCCGCGCGATGCGCGTCGCAACATGCCAAGCAGGCCGCGCCTTTGGCGCGGCCTGCTTGGCCCAACGGGAACCTTCAGATTTCATATCTGAATAGTGACGGGCGGGAGACCTGGTTCGCAGCTCCCCACCCGTCTCAAAGGACTATAATCAGCCCGTCACCCGGATAGCTTCATTTTTCGGATCATAAGGGCTGTCTACTGTCACTTCGGCATCCCATAGTTGGTCCATGATTTTGACCTTCAGCTTGGTGCCTGGCACCGCCAGTTCGGGTTTAACGTAACCCATACCGATGCTTTTCTCGAACGCCACCGAATAGCCGCCCGAGGTCAGACGCCCAACGCGCTCGCCTTCTGGCGTATACAGCACTTCTCGGCCCCAAGGGTCGGCATCTGCCGGGCCGTCGATCAGCAGTGTACAGCATTTGACCCGCACGCCGGTTTCAACCATGGCATCCTTGCCATGGAAGTCCTTGGACAGATCAATAAAACGCGGCAGGTCGGCCTCGGCCGGTGTCGCATCGCGGCCCAGCTCGGTGCCAAAGGCGCGATATGACTTCTCAAGACGCAGCCAGTTTTGGGCGCGGCCACCAACCAGTTTCATACCGTGCTTTTCACCGGCTTTTTCCAGCAGATCAAACAGATAGTTCTGCATCTCGATCGGGTGGTGCAGCTCCCAGCCCAGTTCACCGGTGTAAGCTACGCGGATCGCATTCACCGGACACATGCCCAGTTCGATCTGACGGGCCGACAGCCATGGGAAGCGTTTGTTGGACAGGGCTGTGTCTGGATCAGCGTCGACGATCACCTCTTTCAGCACGTCACGCGACTTGGGGCCAGCGATGGCAAAGACGCCCCATTGGGTGGTGACATCCTGGATCTCGAGATAGCCGAACTCCTCCATCTTGTCTTGGGCGGCCTTGCGCAGGAAGTCAGCGTCATATTCTGTCCAGGCACCGGCAGAGACGAGGTAGTAGTCATTCTCACCATTGCGCACGATTGTGTATTCGGTGCGGGTGGTCCCGGCCGAGGTCAGCGCATAGGTCAGGTTGATGCGGCCAATTTTTGGCAGTTTATTGCAGGTGAACCAGTCCAGGAACTGGGTGGCACCGGGGCCTTTGACGACGTGTTTGGTGAACGCGGTTGCGTCGACCAGGCCGACACCTTCGCGGATTGCTTTGGCCTCGTCCACGGCGTACTTCCACCAACCACCACGGCGGAAGCTGCGCGCCTTTTCGTCATCAAATCCAACCGGGGCGTAATAGTTCGGGCGTTCCCAGCCGTTGACCCAACCAAATTGCGCGCCGCGCTCCTTTTGACGGTCATAGGCCGGCGAGGTGCGCAGGCCACGGGCCGCCGGGCGCTCTTCGTCCGGGTGGTGCAGAATGTAGACATGCTCGTAGCATTCTTCGTTCTTGCGCGCGGCAAACTCGGTGGTCATCCAGTTCGACGAGTAACGCTTGGGGTCAAGCGAGGCCATGTCGATCTCGGCTTCGCCGTCGACCATCATCTGCGCCAGATAGTAGCCAGTGCCGCCAGCGGCGGTAATACCAAACGAGAAACCTTCGGCCAGCCACATGTTGCGCAGGCCCGGTGCGGGGCCGACCAGCGGGTTACCGTCCGGCGTGTAGCAAATCGGGCCGTTGAAATCGTCCTTGAGGCCGGACTCGGCGCAGGACGGAACCCGCTCGGTCATTGCCATATACTGTTCAGCGATCCGGTCCAGATCCAGCGGGAACAGATCAGCGCGGAAACTGTCTGGCACGCCGTGTTCAAACCGTGCAGGGGCGCCGTGTTCATAGATGCCCAAAATCCAGCCGCCGCGTTCTTCACGAGCATAGGATTCAGAGTCGGCATCGCGAACCACTGGGTGCTCGGGGTTGCCCTCTTCGCGCCATTTCACCAGCTCAGGGTCTTTGTCCATGACGATGAAGGTGTGTTCGACCGGGATCGCGGGCATCTTGATACCCAGCATCTTAGCGGTGCGCTGAGCGTGGTTGCCCGATGCGGTGACGACGTGTTCGGCCGTGATCACGAACTGTTCGTCGCTGGGCACCAGGTTGCCGCCCTTTTCGACCATCTTGGTGCAGGTGACTTCCCAATGAGTGCCGGTCCAGTGAAAGGCATCAGCCTGGACCTTGCGCTGAATGTCGACACCGCGTTGACGCGCGCCCTTGGCCATCGCCATGGTCACGTCAGCCGGGTTAATATAGCCATCCTCGGTGTGATAGATCGCCCCCTTCAGATCGTCGGTGCGGATCAGCGGCCAACGTTCCTTGATCTGATCAGCAGTCAGCCACTCGTAATCTACCCCGCAGGTTTCAGCGGTCGAGGCATAGAGCTTGAATTCGTCCATACGCGCGTCGGTCTGTGCCATGCGTAGGTTACCAACCACGGCAAACCCGGCGTTCAAGCCAGTTTCTTCCTCAAGCGATTTGTAGAAATCGACCGAGTATTTGTGGATGTGTGTTGTCGCATAGGACATGTTGAACAGCGGCAGCAGGCCTGCGGCGTGCCAGGTCGAGCCCGAGGTCAGCTCATCGCGTTCGATCAGCATAACGTCGTCCCAGCCTGCTTTGGCCAGGTGGTAGGCAATCGAGGTTCCGACGGCACCACCGCCGACGACCAGTGCTTTGACTTGGGTTTTCATGGGGCCGCTCTCCGACAAATATGACTCGCTTTGATACGGTTATGCCCATGCCAAAGGGCACAGGCCAAATCCAGCCGACGCAAAAACTGGCAAAACCGACCTCTCGAGCCATTCATCGGCATATTTTCCAGGGACGTGTAGGAATTGGAGTATTTTGGGCAAAAAGAAACCACAAGATTCTGTCGCACCTTTTGAACAAGAACCAGGTATTTTGGGGATCCGCAGTGGACCCTTAGCAGTTCAGGATAGTTCCGCGCCGGACACAGCCACCGGCAGAGGCGCGCGATGTGGGACGGGCCAACCCTTTGTTGACGCGGACACCGATCCTATCTTCACGCAGATCAGGATTGGTCATCACCTGCGGAATTGTTGGGTCGATAGGCTCTTCAGCGCTGACCAGGGACCAGCTCGTTGTCAGGTCGGCGATGGCGGTCAGGTTGATTGTTGGAACACCCTCAATTGCTTGGAACCGGTTGCTAAGCACTGCGCCATATTGCGCCACACCCATTTGACCAAAAGGGATCTGGGCCCGGCGTGACGACTGACCATAATCAGCGCCTAGAACGACGAGACCGCATGTCGCAGCGAAACAGATATTCTGAGCAATCGCCATCAGGATTCTCCATAAAGGCGCGGTAGTTAAAGGTTAATTTTAATTGCTCATAAAGCTGAGAACTCCGGCAATTTTACGGCACAGGCAAGGCAACTTTAATAGGATTTCAGTTGGCTCTATTGGCAGTTCGACGAAGTACCGCGGCGGATACAGACGGGTGTCGGCGGCGCATCACTGCCCAGCCCCCCCTGTTGGACCGCGCTCAAGCCTGAAGCCGTAGCCGCTGGAGTGTTATAGCGTGCCTGAACAATGGCACTATAGGCCTTCATGCTCAATTCACCGGGGCCGAGCCCGGCCTGTTGGCTCTGCATGTTGTAATCAACTACCACAACCACCTGCGTGCACACGGCGATGATCCCTAACGATTTACGCAACCCCATCTGCCTGCTCCTACAACAACACCCTGCATAGTCTGGTATAGGGTGAACTGGTGCAAAATTATGGCAGGTTAAAGCGGTCCATTTCGCACTACCTGAGCGATCAGGGCGCACTACGGGCTAGTCTCTTAATCGATCAGGATTTTGCCGGGGTTCAAGATATTATCAGGGTCCAACGCCGCCTTAATCGCGGCCATATAGCGAGTGGTCTCTCCCAATTCCACTTTGAGATAAGGCCGTTTACCCTGACCGATACCGTGTTCTCCCGTACAGGTGCCATCCATGGAAATCGCCAATTGATTCAGCCAAGCCACATAGTCATCCGCCCTTGCGCGCTCTTCGGCATTGTCCATATCTATCAAAAGCAACGCGTGGAAATTGCCGTCCCCGACATGCCCCACGATAGGTGCAATCAACCCTAAGGCATCTGCCTTTTCCTGAGCCGCACCAACGCATTCCGCCAATCGCGAGATTGGCACACAGACATCTGTCGAGATCCCCTTGGCGCCCGGGCGAATTTGCATACAGGCCCAATACATATCATGACGCGCCTGCCACAGTTTGTTTCGTTCTTCGGTAGAAGTGGTTGTGGCAGTGTCAAAGCCTCCAAATTCTTCGGCAATAGAACTGAACATCTCGGCCTGTTCTGCCACACCCGCCTCAGAGCCGTGGAATTCCATCAGTAGCAACGGCGTCTCTGGCAGCTCCAGTTTAGAATAGGCGTTGGCGGCCTTGACGCTAAGCTCATCCAGCAACTCAATCCGGGCAACCGGGATGCCGTATTGGATGGTCATCATCACCGCACGACAGGCGTCATCAACGGTGCGAAATGAACAGCGGGCGGAACTGACCGCCTCGGGAATGCCCTGCAATTTCAAGGTCAATTCAGTGATTAGACCCAGGGTCCCTTCGGAGCCTACCATAAGGCGGGTCATATCATACCCAGCCGAAGATTTCTTGGCCCGTTGCGCAGTGCGAATAATTTGGCCGTCGGCCATCACCACCTCCAACGCCAAAACATTGTCCTTCATGGTGCCGTAGCGCACCGCATTGGTGCCCGAGGCTCGGGTGGCAGCCATGCCGCCAAGGGATGCGTTGGCACCGGGATCAATTGGGAAGAACAGCCCCTGATCACGCAAGAAGGTATTGAGCTGTTCGCGGGTGACGCCTGGCTGCACCACAACATCCAGATCTTCTGCGTGCACCGCCAAAATTTGGTTCATTTGGGTTGTATCAACCGAAATACCGCCAGCCGGAGCGTTTACGTGCCCCTCAAGCGACGTGCCGGTGCCAAAGGGAATAATAGGCACGCCATACTCAGCGCAGCATTTTACAATCTGCGACACTTCGTTGGTATCTGCTGGAAACACCACTGCGTCCGGCATCTGGTTGTTAATCCAAGTGGTGGTGTGACCATGCTGCTCGCGGATGGCGTCACTGGTTTGCAAGCGGTCGCCGAACAGCTGCTTCAACACGCTGATGGCGGCTTTGATACCGGCTTCGTTGCGCGGCAATGAGATAGCTTGCGCCATGATCGGCTCCTAATTCTGTAATGAGGCCATGGTGTCACCTTGGCCCCGCAGGTACAATAGAACTCAGGATAGTTACCAAGTGCAACCAACTATTAAATCATGAGTGTCGTGCCCAGCCGATGGAAACTCCCCGACCGAACACAACAGTGTTATAATCAGTCGCCCAGCGCGATCCCTTCACGTCTTGGATCTGCAGCCCCTTGCAGACCATCACCAATTTCAATGGCGTGAAGTCCCGAATTGAGTGCGCGGAGTTTGACTTCGTAGCCCATGCCGATCAAGGCCTCCTCCTGAGCAGCGGCCTCGGTCCCCTCTTCCAAATCATAGGTGCCAAACCGGTTCACCGCATGTGGCAGTGCAATCGCCTGTTGCAAATCCATGCCCCAATCGGCCCAGGCAATGATCGACGTGGCGACATACCCAATGATCCGGCTGCCACCGGGTGAGCCGATGGCCAGCACAGGCTTACCCTCCTGCATCACAATTGTTGGGGCCATTGATGAGCGTGGGCGCTTGCCCGGTTCAATACGGTTGGCAATCGGCACCCCTTCACGATGGCTGCGGAATGAGAAATCGGTGAGTTCGTTGTTCAGCAAAAACCCATGCACCATCAAGCGCGAGCCAAAGGCGTTCTCAATCGTTGTCGTCATCGACAGCACGTTGCCGTACTGATCAACAATCGAGATATGCGAGGTTGACGGCAGCTCAATCGATTCGTCATCAGCCCAAAGCGCGTGGTCAAATTCAGGCGAACCTGGAGCCACCTCGGCCAATGCATCATCACCCGATAGTAAGGCGGCCCGTTGGGTCAGGTATTCAGCGTCCACCAGACCGTTGGTAGGCATTGGGACATAGTCACTGTCAGCCATGTACCGGCCCCGGTCGGCAAACGCGAGCCGCGAAGCATCTCCGATCAGCCGCCAGCTTTCCGGGTTGTCAGCGCCCAATGTGGCCAGATCATATTGACCAACCATGCCCAAAATTTGCCCAACTGTCAGAGCCCCAGAGGAAGGTGGGCCCATGCCGCAGACCTCAAAAGACCGGTAAGCTGCACAGACTGGTGCGCGCTCCTTGACCTTATACAATGCCATGTCCATTGACGATAAAACGCCGGGATTGCCAGGAGCATGGGTCACTGCGCCGACCATTTCATCCGCGATACGCCCAAAATAGAAGCCTTCGGCGCCCTTGTCCGCCAAAACGCCGAGCGTATGTGCGTATTCTTCATTGGTCAGCACGTCACCAGCCTGTAATGGCATTCCGCCGGGAAGGAAGTAATCCGCAGTACGGGGAAATCGAGACAAGCGCTCGGCGTCCCGTTCGATCAACCCAGCAAGACGCGGTGACACGGTAAATCCATCTTTGGCCAGCTGCGTTCCTGCCTCGAACAGTGAAGACCACTCAGATCGCCCCCAGCGGCGGTGAGCTTCAGCCATCAATGCTGGCGTACCGGGAGTACCAACGGACCGTCCGCCTACAACCGCATCGAAAAATTTCAAAGGCTCTCCGTTTTCGTCCTGAAACAGGGTTGGCGTTGCGGCCAGAGGCGCGGTTTCACGGCCATCTAATGTTGTCAGTTTCCCGCTTGCAGCATCATACCAAACCAAAAAGGCTCCACCACCAAGACCCGAAGACTGCGGCTCAACCAGCCCCAACACGGTTTGCACCGCGACCATCGCATCAGCGGCAGATCCACCTGCGCGCAAAACTTCGGCTCCGGCCTCAACCGCGTGCGGGTTAGCAGCTGAAATCATCCAGTTGTCCGATTTGACCACCTGCCCAGCCAGTTTGGCCTCAAGGGAGGCTGCTACAGCAGGTGAAATAGCCTCAAAATCACCAGAGGTCGCCGCCTCGGGGGCTACGGCATCTGCCGCCTGCTGTGCAAAAGCTGGAAACACCAGTGTTGAGCTTGTCAGCAGCCCTAGAAATATCCGACGCATAATACCCTCCAAACAAATCAAACAACCGCAGCCTAGGGCTTTAACTGAGAAGACTGCAACACCTCATCGGTGTATGGGCCGCAACGTCCTGCGTGGGGATCAAGCCTGTCCTGCAAATTCATATTCGGCAAGCTGTTGGTGGAGTGCACCATCTTGGTGTAACTGGGATTCAAACAATGAAAATGTGTTCACTGGGAATGCCGGTAAGGTCAAAGATACATGATCGTTGATGAACTCGGCCAGTTGATCCGCGTCGCGCCAATGTACACCACGCCCAAATCGGGCCAGTGTCACATGTGGCTTATAACGCTCCCTCGCCAACACTATGCCAGCACGGTGCGCCGCACGGCGGGTTTGACGGTGCAGGTCCATCAGTGCGGTGTTGTCTGCAATACGTGCAAACAGGATTTTGGGTGCACCAGATCCAAAACTGCCCAACCCGTCAAAGCCCAATTCGAGCGGCGACATTCGCAGATCATGCAGTTCATAATGCAACTGCTCTAGTTGCTCCTCACTTTGATCATCCAGAAACGCCAAAGTAAGATGCAGGTTGTCCTCGGGCACCGGGCGACCGACTGGCAAGGCCATAGTCACCTGCATCAGTGCAGAGACAACAGGCTCAGGCAGATCGATCGCCAAAAAGGCACGCATTCCAGGATTTCACTTCTATAACATTGACGGGACAACTTGATCTGGGGGCCTGTGGCCATCCTCGAATGTTTTGATATTCAGCAATACCTTTTCACCCATCTCTATCCGCCCTTCAACGGTTGCTGAGCCCATGTGAGGCAAAAGAACCACATTGGGCAGCTCGCGCAGGCGCGGATTGATGTTGGTGCCATGCTCATAGACATCCAGTCCTGCCCCAGCGATCTCACCAGCCCGCAACATCCGGGTGAGCGCCATCTCGTCGATCACCTCGCCACGCGAGGTGTTGACGATCACCGCATTTGGTTTCATCAACTTCAAACGGCGCGCGTTCATCAGGTGGAATGTCGATGGGGTCGATGGGCAATTGATCGAAATCACATCCATCCGCGCCACCATCTGGTCCAAGCTCTCCCAATAAGTGGCTTGTAGTTCAGCCTCGGTCTCACTGCGGAGCCGACGGCGATTGTGATAATGGACCTGCATGCCAAAAGCAGCAGCGCGGCGTGCGACAGCCTGACCAATGCTGCCCATACCCAATATCCCCAAACGGCGGCCAGTCATGCGCCCGCCCAGCAATGCGGTTGGCGCCCAGCCCTGCCAGTCACCTTTTTGCATGATTCCCAATCCCTCGGGGATGCGGCGCACCACAGCCATGATCAGCGCCATGGCCATGTCAGCCGTATCATCGGTCAGAACGCCGGGCGTGTTGGAAACAAGAATGCCGCGCTGGCGAGCGGTGGCGACATCAATGTGATCCACCCCGGCGCCATAATTGGCAATGAGTTTAAGGCGTTCGCCCGCCTGGGCCAGCAACCGTGCATCGATGGTGTCCGTCACGGTTGGGATCAAGACATCCGCCCGCGCCATGATATCGGCCAACTGGGCACGGGTTAGCGGCGTATCCTCAGTGCGTAGGGTGACATCAAATAATTCGCTTAAGCGGGTCTCAACCACTTCTGGCAACCGTCGCGTTACGACAACACTCAGACGTTCTCTTGCCACTTGCCCACTCCTATTTCTTTTCACACTGGCCTGTTCTGTGCCATCGTGGCGTAGGATGGCAAAGGGCACAAGAACCCTTCCACCCCATCGACGCCAAGTGACGCAGTTTTCTGGAACCAGCCCGCGGGGAGACCCGGCAGAGGCAACGGCATGAAAAACGCTTTGGTCCGGTGGTAAACAGGCAACGAGAAAAAGAGCGAGCAGGCAGTGACATTTTCGGTTTTTAGATTGCGCCCATTGGTGGCAGCGCTTTTTGTGCTGCTGGTGTCTTCCCCTTCTGTAATGGCAGGCAATCCCGCGCCCGGTCAGGAACGTGGTCAGGTGACTAACCTACCGCTACCGCGCTATGTTTCCATGAAAGCCTCCGAAGGCAATGTCAGACGAGGCCCGTCGCTGACACACCGTATCGACTGGGTCTTCAAGCGTCGTGACATGCCTCTGGAGATCACAGCCGAATATGGCCACTGGCGCCGGGTCCGCGATCGTGATGGCGCTGGCGGTTGGGTCCACTATGCGCTGTTGTCGGGCAACCGCACTGTATTGATCGAAGAAGACATGCTGACTCTGCGGGCACAGCCCAGCGAGAACGCTCAAATCACCGCAGCTTTCGAATTGGGTGTCGTGGCGCGTCTCGGCAGTTGCTCGCAGGATTGGTGCCGCATTTCAGCTGGCGGTTATCGCGGTTGGGTCCCCAAACAGAAACTGTGGGGCGTTACACCAGCCGAACTGCGCGACTGAACCAGGTTTTCACCGCGCAGCGCAGCCTCGTCCCAAATATCAGAAACTCAACCTGACACTGTATACATTTCGCCTTTCCGAGTGCGAGATGCGCACAACTCTATGTGCTGTAACAAATTTATCTGATCGAGTGCATCAACCCTATGCGCTGCGATTGACTCCGAGACCGGAGCGGTTGAGAAATAAGCACTAATTGCCGAGCCCGGCCCAAAGTGTAGTCGCGGCATATGGATGTGCATTTTGAGAGGGATACCATGACAACTTTGAACCGCCGCAAGGCACTGGCTCTGATGGGCGGCACTGTTGCTGCCGCCGGTCTTTCAACTCCAGCACTGTCGCAGGGTCGCAAGATCACTGTTGGGGCGCTGCGCTTTACCAGCCACTCCGCCAGCTTCATCGCGCAACAGCGTGATTATTTCAAAGAGGCCGGTTTGGATGTCGAGCTGAAGTTCTTTCAGGCGGCCACACCGATGGCCGTTGCGATTGCCTCGGGTGATGTCGACTACGCCGTGACAGCCATGTCTGGCGGTCTGGTGTCATTGGCCGACAAAGGCGCGATCAAGATCATCGGTGGCGCACTGTCCGAGGAAGCAGGCATCGACGGTCAGAAATACCTGGTCTCTGACGCGGCATTTCAGGCTGGCGTGACTAGCCCGGCCATGCTGGACGGCAAAAGCTATGGTATCACCAGTGCCGGTTCTTCGTTCCACTACATGGGCTCCAAGCTGGCGCAGAAAGAGGGCATCTCAATGTCCTACAAGCCGCTGCAAAAGGTCGGTGCCATCATCGGTGCGCTGAAATCGGGCCAGATTGATGCATGGTCGATCGTGCCGCACATTGCCAAGCCACTGGCTGGTTCGGGCAAGGTTCACATCATTGGCAACGTGTCGGATGTTCTTCCTGACTATCAGGTTACTACCGTGTTCACCTCGGCCAAAAACGCAACTGACGAGCGCGGTATGACCGGCGATTTCCTGGCTGGCTTTTCCAAGGGTGTTGCAGATTACAACGCCACCATGATTGACCGTGCCCACGGCGATGACGGTGTGAATGAAATGGTCGATCTGATCCACAAATATGTCTACGCCGATAAACCGCGCGAAAAGGCCGCCAAGTCGATCATCAACGGCACCATGCGCCTGAACGAAGGCGCTGCGATGAACACCGCGTCCTTGCAGGATCAGCTGAGCTGGTTCCAGTCCGAAGGTCTGGTTGGCGGCGACATCACACTCGATACAGTTGTGGACAGCAGCTACGTCAAGACACTGGGCTAATTTCAAAAGTCTTATGCCCGGCCGACAGGCCGGGCAGCGCCTGACCTTCCCCCGGGAAGGCGCTTTGCACCTCCCCAAGGTCAAACACCGCCCTACCAGCCAAAGTCTCAGGGCGTTTTCAGATCCAACACCCACAGGACAATACCACATGGACATCCGCCTATCAGGCGTCAGCCACCGCTATGACCAAACCGAAGTCTTGCGGGACATTTCGCTTGAAATCCCGTCCGGCAAAATCGTCTGCATCGTCGGCCCGTCAGGCTGCGGAAAATCCACTCTCTTGCGGTTGATTGGCGGGCTGGAACAGCCCAGCGCGGGCAGAATCCTGCAGGTCGGCACCCCACCCGCCGATTGCCTGAATCCCCTGACCTATGTTTTTCAGGATTTTGCCCTGCTGCCCTGGCGCACTGTGCATGGCAATATCTCTCTGGTGCTAGAGGATCACAGTATTCCTAGCCAAGACGCCGATGACATCATCCAGAACGTTCTGGCCCGCACCAAGCTCAGCGATTTCGCCGAGGCCCTGCCCAAGCAGCTGTCCGGCGGCATGAAACAGCGGGTGGCAATTGCCCGTGCACTCGCGGTTAATCCCGCAGTGATGCTAATGGACGAGCCCCTGTCTGCGCTCGACAGCCAAACCCGCGAATTGCTGATGGACGATCTGGTCAACCTTTGGACCCGCATACCGTTCACTGCCGTCTACGTCACCCACAACCTGGCCGAGGCCGTGCGTCTGGGTCATTCCATTGTCGTCATGTCCCGCCGCCCCGGCGAGATCCGCGAGATTGTGCACTTGGACCAGCCGCTGGAACAACGCGGGCTGGGGAATGCCGAGCTGGAAGACAAGCAAAAATACCTTTGGAAGCTGATGCGTGAAGAAGCAGAAGCTGCAGATGCGGAGCTGATTCATGTCTGATCAAATAAACGCAGACGCCATCCGCCCCGTCCCGTTTCGTGGTGGCGGCTTTGCCCCCTCCTCGCGTCGCTGGGTTGGCTTGGTAGTTTTTGTCGTGCTGATCGCATTGGCCGAAATGGGAACCCGACAGGGATGGATTTCATCTCTGACGCTGCCCAAACCCTCCGATGTGCTGAAAACCTTTGGCGAGCTCTACAGCACTGGACTGCTGTGGAAACATCTGAGTGTGTCCCTGTCCCGCTTGATCGTCGGCGCGGCACTGGGGGCCAGCGTCGGTATCGCGGTGGGGGTGATGATCGGGTTGTTTTCCTATGTCCGCGCCGGGCTAGTGCCGTTGGTGGCCGCCCTGTTCCCGATCCCCAAAATCGCACTGCTACCGCTGTTTGTGATCTGGTTTGGCATCGACGAAGGATCCAAATACGCACTTATCGCCTTTGGCACATTCACCCCCACAGTGGTGGCCACCTATGGCGCAGTGGACAATGTCGACCGCGGGCTGATCCGTATGGGGCAAAGCTTTAACCTCAGCTGGTGGTCGATTGTGCGCAAGATCGTGCTGCCCGGCGCCATGCCCGGCATTCTGTCCGGGCTGCGGATCAGTCTGGCAATTGCCATCATCCTACTGGTCGCGGCTGAAATGCTGGGCGCGGAATACGGCATCGGTGCCTATATCCTCGAGGCTGGGTCGCTGTACGATCTGGAGCGCCTGTTTGCTGGGGTCACAATCTTGTCGATACTAGGTGTCACGCTGAGCATTTGCATCGGAATGATTGAACGCCGACTATTGCGCTGGCGGGTTTAGGGTTTTCCCTAGGGCCCTCCCCCCCAAAGGAGACATTCTTGGCTTGTCCCCCAACAAGTCGGACAATCCAAACGACTGGAGCCACACCTAAAGCTTGTCTCCCGGTCACAAAGCAACCGGGAGATGGGATCATTCAGCCACTGTTAGAATTTCATCGAGGGGCTTTTTCATCTTGGCCACTTTTGGCACTTTGGCATCTTCGGTGGGGTGACCAACCGCTACAATCATGATCGGTTTTTCTGATGCTGGACGGCCCAGCATTTCGTTCAAAAACCGCATCGGGTTGGGCGTATGGGTCAAGGTGACCAGCCCCGCACAGTGCAATGCGGTCAGCAAGAACCCCGAAGCGATTCCGACACTTTCCGGAACATAGTAATTCTTGAACCGTTCACCATCATCAAAATGCCCCCACCGTTGGGCAAACACCACAATCAGCCAAGGGGCCTGATCCAGATGTGGTTTATCATCATTGGTGCCGATGGGTTCCAACGCCTTCAACCATTCGTCCCCTGCTCCGCCCTCATAGAACTTGCGCTCTTCTTCTTCAGCAGCCAAGCGGATGCGATGTTTGAAAGTCGGATCCGAGATCGCCACAAAATGCCACGGCTGATGGTTGGCCCCAGATGGCGCGGTTCCCGCAGCGCGAATGCACTCCTCAATGACCTCACGAGGAACTTGACGATCTGTGTAGTCCCTCACTGTGTGTCGACGCTTGATTTTGTCGTAAAACGCCTGTGCCTCAGTCAGCATCTCGGCATCGCTCAACTCGGTGCGATCTGGTAGATCAACAGCTTCATATTCGATGTGATCTTTTGCAAACATGGTTGCACTCCTTGGTCATCTGCAGCACGTGATGACATCTTACTACGCCCATATCGCCCATAGGTGCATTCCTCATTAGTGAGGACTTTTGACGCCAAATACAGATCGTGTAATGGTCTGATTTACACATATACCCTTGGCTTCCAGTCAGCCATTTTTTGTGGTTGGAGAACGACAATGATCATTGACCGCAAATTGAACGAAGCCCTGCCGAAAGCTGCCTTTGACGTTGGTCCCTTGTGTGAGCTTACTGCGACCATCGGGACACCGACATATGTTAAAGCAGCGCTAGATTTTGCAAAACAAATAACCGGGGCCAGTTTTATCTCAATGTTTTGCCAAGGTGACCGTGATCATCCCCTATTGGTTGGAACGGCTTGCTCTCTGGGACAACGACGGGCCGAAAAAGCCGCCAAGGGCTATGAGCGTTATAGCGCGAATGACAAAAACGCTGCCTTGTTGGCGGGCGCTTCAGGGCTTGGCGATTTTCTGACTATTCAACATGCCGCCAGTATAAAGGACTTTACCTACAGGCGGGATTGCTATGAACAGCCGGGAATTTCTGCACGGGTTTCCCTGATCCGACGCACACAGACTTTTGGACTATCGGTTAGCCTGTACTCCAGCGCCGAAGATGGCGCATTTTCACCCCAAATGCACGACCCGGCAACCGCCGTTCTGGACCTGCTTCTGGCTACGACAGAACGCCATGTGGCTTTTTCTCTAAAAGGGAATACCTGGCAAGGTCAGGATATCCAAACTCGGCTGGCGGTCAGCTTTCCCGATCTGACCAAACGCGAGCGCGAAGTCGCCGCAATGACCATTAAAGGACGCACTGCAAGCGAAATTGCCGGGATCCTCGGGCTGGCAGAAACCACAATCATCACGCACCGCAAAAAGGCGTACAAACGCATGAACGTGCGCTCACTAAGGCAATTAATGGCCACAATTTGAGCCACCTAAGTGCTAACTATCCAATTGCTGTTCAAAGTCTTGCTGAATTCGACGCAGCTCTTCTATGGCGGCGCGGATGTTACTACTGTCAATCACGTTCACTTCGACGTGGCTTCCACTTCGCGAAAGTCTTCGCCGTAACATTCGGTCACGATGCTCTGCAGAGCGGAATTCCAGCACCTTGAACACCTCAACCGGACGCGCAAACCCCTTTGGGTTTATCTCTCCAACGGGTTCACATGCGACATGTTCTGAAATCAGGTTGCAGGTGCTCTCAGATATCAGAACACACCCCGGTTCAGCCAATCCTTCAAGCCGAGATGCCAAATTCACTGGGCCACCTAAGACAGTGTAATCAAGCCTTTTTTCAGAGCCAAAGTTACCAACAGTGCAAAAACCAGAGGTAATTCCCATGCGCACTCTCATGTGCTTTGGCACGCCTAATTTTTTCCAATGGCTCTGCAACTCCCCAACACGTTGTTGCATTAACAGTGCCATCTCAACAGCCTTTAATGCATCTTCCTCCTCTCCATCACTCTCTGGGTCCCCAAAGAAGACCATCACCGCATCGCCGATAAATTTGTCGATGGTTCCGCCGCATTGAATGGCAATTGCAGACATTTCAGAGAGGTAGGAATTGATCACTGATGTCAGACGTTCTGGCTCTAACGTGTCAGACAAGTCCGTGAAGTGTTCAATATCAGAAAAGAAAATAGTCAGGTTTTTACGCTTGGTTCTGGTGCTGCCGTCCTGTTTGCCTGCAAAAATGCTCTCATATATCTGCGGTGAGAGATATTTTGCCAAACGTGTGGCAAGATGTTCCAATTGGGAGCTTTTCTCTTCAATGATCTCACGGTCGCGAATTTTCTGCTCCAGCAGTTCCTCCCGCTCATGCCGCAGAGCCCATTCTTCGGTGCGATCGACAAACTGACCCTGAATGCCGTTGAGGTAAGAAAAACTGGGATCTTTCGTACGTGCCGACATCAGCGCATAGACCCGGCTGTTCCCATTGTCAGAGATGTGTATCTCAGGAATTCGCACGGCTCCGTCTTCGCGGATACCGGTGATCCAGGTATCAATTTGAGCACCCGGAACGCCCAGTTGCTCCAGAACATCTGGAAAATAGGCGTTGGAGACATTTCCCAACACTGGAAAGAAGTGCAGGAAGTTGTCGTTTACCTTGAGGATCTCAAAATCCTCGTTGGCATAATATGCCGCTGTTATAGCGTTGCGGAAATTGAAGAAACTCAGTTCGACGATATTCTTTTGGTTGAATAGATCCTCAACTTTCATGATATCTCCCTAGAACACACATCAGCCATCTTTCTTTGCCGAAAAATCAAGCTGCCATTGGGCACGCTTACCCGTCACCGCCCCCCAAGTGGTCACACAAAAAGGGGTGAAATAGGTCAGCAACACCTTCCACATTGGCGGTAGCTCTCCCGCCAAGACTTGATCCCCATGATTTATCAAGGTCAAAATAGTACCGACGACCAATGCGGTCATCAGCGCCTTTCTTGGGGTTCCGTCACCAAATACCATGTGCCGCAAAGAAGGAGCGGCTTGATAGGTTGCTTTGGGTTTGGTCATCAAAAGCCCCTTAGAAATTATCGTGCTTGGTCAAATCCCCGTACCGATTATCAGGCAGGTCAGAGCCTGGAGTGTCTACGCCAGTCTAATGAAGACCTCAGAAAAAGCATGAACTAATTTCTGGGGGCTCAGTTTCATTGAATTCAAACCTCGGCCTAAGACGTGGGCCAGACCATTTATTCTAGGCGACAAGAAACCGACGGCTTGACCATTTTTAACTTGGCAAAGCGAATCTGCTTCATGGTTTCTGCATCACAGCATTTTTGGCTCTACGCGGGCACGAAGCCAGCACGCCTGGCGAGCAACGCGCTTGAGAAATACACCTTCATGGAGAGAAAAGCCGTTTTCCGTAGGGTAAAACATATTTTTTCTCCGGCATCTAAGGAAATATTAGGAGCCCTTTCTTAGGAGCTGTTCGAATATCGAACACCGCAAAGGAAACAACTTACGATGCCTGCTGCACTTTACCGCCTATCCACCCGCATCTATGCGGTGATTGCCCTCTCGCTGATTATGATCGCCTTCCTCACCGTTATTCTGCTATCTCGCGCAGTCGACAACGCCTACTCGATGCGGGAAAACGAGTTACACCATGCGACCGATACCGCCATCAGCCTTTTGACTGCCCTTGAAGCGCGTGTTGAATCTGGTGAACTGTCGCGTGATGATGCCAAGAAAATTGCCCATGATCAGTTGAACAGTCTGCGGTTTGGAACTGCCGGGTACTTCTTCGTCAACGATGTGGATAATATCGTGCAGGCGCACCCATTCAAGCCTGAATGGGAAGGAACCAACAAAGCCGATCTGGAAGACATCAATGGTTTGAAGATCTTCGAAGAGATGAACAAGGTGGCCCAAAGCCAGGCAGGTGCAGGGGCAGTACGATACTGGTTCCAGAAGCCAAATGCAGATCAGCCTGAGCAGAAAATTGGCTATGTACAACTGTACAAACCCTGGGGGTGGATTATCGGAACCGGCTCTTATGTCTCTGATATCGAAGCCAGTCTTAGCTGGATGCGCAAGGCAGCAATGGCCACGATGGCTGTTTGCCTACTGTTGCTTGCTGGAGCAGGCTATGTAATCGCCCGCAGCGTAACCGCCCCCTTGGGCGCATTGCAGGTTCGCATGCAGGCAATGGTGAACGGGGAAACGGAAACTGAAGTTCCGGCAACGCAGGTACGTAGCGAAATCGGATTGATGGCCCAGACAGTTGAAGTGTTCCGCCAATCGCTTCAGAAACAACGGGAAATGGAACGTGGCCAGGAAGCCCGTGATCAAGAAAGACGTGGTGTGGTCGAAACCTTAAACCAGCGCCTATCTGCATTGTCCGACGGAGATCTCACTGGGCAAATCACCGAAACATTCCCCGAAGGTTACGAACAGCTGAGGCTCGATTTCAACCAAACCTTGGAGACATTGAACGGTACAGTGGTCCAAGTGATTGAAGCCTCTGAGAGTATCCGTAGCGGCGCGAATGAGATTAGTCAGGCGTCTGATGACCTATCACACCGCACCGAAAGCCAAGCTGCAACACTGGAAGAAACCGCTGCTGCTCTGGAAGAAATGACTGCTAGTGTGCGGTCAGCTGCGGAAGGTGCCCGAAGCGTTGAAAACTTGATGCAAGAAGCCAGAAGCGAAGCACAAGACAGCGGAACTGTGGTGAAAAATGCCGTCGAGGCGATGCATGAGATCGAAAATTCCGCCCATCACATTTCGCAGATCATCGGGGTCATTGACGATATCGCTTTCCAGACCAACCTTCTAGCTCTCAACGCTGGTGTTGAGGCCGCGCGTGCAGGCGAAGCAGGCCGTGGCTTTGCTGTTGTCGCTTCCGAAGTACGTGCACTGGCCCAGAGGTCCTCGGATGCGGCCACTGAAATCAAAACCCTGATTGGGAATTCCTCGCAGCAGGTTGAGCGTGGTGTAGACCTTGTCGGCAAGGCCGGCGGTGCACTGGACCGCATTGTTCAGCGTGTTACGGATATTTCCCAACAGATTTCCGGCATTGCCGAAGGGGCCAGTGAACAATCGACAGGTCTTGGTGAAATCAACATGGGTGTTAGCCAATTGGATCAGGTAACGCAGCAGAATGCTGCAATGGTGGAACAGGCGACCGCCGCAGGCCATTTGCTGAATACCGACGCCACCAAACTGTCTGGATTGGTGTCCCGCTTCACGATCACTGGTGGGTCAAGTACACCAACACTTGCAACAGCGGCTCCGGCGAACTCAATTTCCGGTCCAACTTCTCACGGCGAGGATGGCTGGGATACAGCCGCCGCGATCCCAGTGGCAACCGCAATGTCCGAAGGATCCGCAGCGAAGGACCTTTGGCAGGATTTCTAGTCCTTCTCCTTGAATTCCACTCGAGGAACATCTGCAAATTGACATCCCTCCATCGTTCAGGCGATGGGGGATTTACGTCTTCATGACAAAGCGCGGCAATATGTTCGGTCGTTTTTTCCTCCAGACGATTGAACGTCAGCGCTCCTTGTTTTACATGAGGCCCATAACGTAGGCCGCAAGAGTCGCAATTCGCGCCCCTTGACCGGCAATATGGGATCAATTCTGGGTGCAGCGTGTTGCATCGATTTACCAAAGTTTCCGAAATCGCTGAAAGGTTGAGAATAATGGCAGAAAAATCAAACTCCGATGTATTGTATACCATCGTAGACGAAGCGCCTGAGCTGGCCAGTGCCTCACTGCTGCCGATCATTCGCACCTTTGCCAGCGCCGCCGGCGTGAACTTTGGCACTAAGGACATTTCACTGGCCGCCCGTATTCTTTCGGCCTTTCCCGACAGCCTGACGGAAGAACAGCGCCAATCCAACGATCTGGCTGAACTGGGTACACTGGTGAAAACACCAGAGGCCAACGTCATCAAACTGCCAAACATCTCGGCTTCGGGTCCCCAGCTGGTCGCCGCGGTTACAGAACTACAGTCACAGGGTTACGCCCTGCCCAACTATCCTGAAGAGCCTTCGACCGACGAAGAAAAAGCTGTTCGCGCCGGTTACGACGCCATCAAAGGTTCCGCTGTGAACCCAGTACTGCGCGAAGGCAACTCGGACCGTCGTTCCGCACGCGCTGTTAAAAACTACGCTCAGAACAACCCACACTCGATGGGCAAATGGGCAAGCGACAGCAAGACCAAAGTTTCGTCCATGCCGGGCAACGACTTTTATGCCAACGAAAAATCCGCGACCATCACTGCTGCACAGGCTGGTGACGCGAAAATCGAATTTGTCACCAAAGACGGTTCTGTCACCGCGCTAAAAGACGCATGGCCACTGGAAGAAGGCACCGTTGCTGACGCGACATTCATGTCCGCCAAAGCTCTGGCATCTTTCTTGGCTGGTGCCATTGAAGACACCAAAGCCGACGGCACCATGTTCTCGCTGCACATGAAAGCCACCATGATGAAGGTCTCGGACCCGATCATCTTTGGCCACGCGGTTAAGGCTTGGTTGGCGCCCGTGTTTGACAAATTCGGTGCTGAATTGGACGCCCTGGGTGTCAACGCAAACTCTGGCATGGGTGACCTTCTGGACCGTGTCAAAGACAACGCCGACATCATGGCTGCCATCGAAGCCGTGACAGCTGACCGTCCTGGCATGTATATGGTCGACAGCGATAAAGGCATCACCAACCTGCACGTTCCGTCCGATGTGATCATCGACGCCTCGATGCCTGCTGTGATCCGCGCTGGCGGCAAAGGCTGGGATGCTGCGGGCAACAAGGGCGACACCAACTGTGTCATCCCTGATCGCTGCTATGCAACCATCTATGACGAATCCATCAACTTCTTCAAAGCCAACGGTGCTATGGATGTGACAACTGTTGGCTCCGTCGCCAATGTTGGCCTGATGGCGCAAAAGGCCGAAGAATATGGCTCGCACCCAACCACATTCGAAGCGCCTGCCGACGGTGTGATCCGTGTGGTTCTGGCCAATGGCGACACACTGCACAGCCACGACGTTGAGGCTGGCGACATCTGGCGCTCTTGCACCGCCAAGAAGGCGCCGATCCTGAACTGGATCGAACTGGCAATGGACCGTCAGCGTTTGACAGGTTCCGAGGCGATCTTCTGGCTGGACGCAAACCGCGCCCACGATGCTCAGCTGATCGAATATGTCACGCCTGTGCTGGCCGCTGCCGGTGTAGCTGACAAGTTCCAGATCATGGCACCGCGTGAGGCAACGGCCCAGTCGCTGAAAACCATCACAGCAGGCAACGACAGCATCGCCATCTCGGGCAACGTGCTGCGGGATTATCTGACCGACCTGTTCCCAATTCTGGAACTGGGCACCTCGGCCAAGATGCTGTCAATCGTGAAACTGATGAACGGTGGTGGCTTGTTCGAAACCGGTGCTGGCGGTTCTGCCCCCAAGCACGTTCAGCAGTTGGTCGAAGAGAACCACCTGCGCTGGGACTCGATGGGTGAATTCTGCGCTTTGGGTGAAAGCCTGAATTTCCTGGCTGACAGCCAAGGCAATGCCAAGGCTGGCGTTCTGGGTGTTGCTGCCGAGGCCGCGACGCAGGGCATTCTGGACAACAACCGCTCGCCTTCGCGCAAGGTTGGTGAGCCTGACAACCGTGACAGCCACTACTGGTTCGCTCGCTACTGGGCCGAAGCTTTGGCTGCACAGTCCGATGACGCTGAACTGGCCGCGCACTTTGCTCCGATTGCAGCTGAACTGGGTGCAAAAGAAGAGCAGATTACTGCGGAGCTGGCTGCTGCGCAGGGCAAACCTGCTGATCTGGGCGGTTATTTCCACACAGACCCGGCCAAGACCGCAGCAGTGATGCGGCCCAGCGCGACGCTGAACGCAATCATTGGCTAAACTTTGGCTATGGTTAAAGAAGAAAAGGCGCCCAAATCTGGGCGCCTTTTTTCTTGGTTCAACAAAAAGGCCCAGCCGGACCAATCGCCAAACAAAGATCTAGAAGACTACACCAGACATAACGATAGCCAGCCCCAGTAAGCCAACACACACCTTGGCGTACAGGGCCGACAAGGCGATCAGGCCATAGCTTAGCACCGCCAAACCTACTGCCATGCGCAAAAAGGCAAGCAGTGCAGCCATAGGGGTTTCAGCCAGCCGTAAGATATCTGGATTGGCTATCATCCCCAAAGGAATGACATAAAGACCAACGCCCAGCGCCATCGCAGTAAGAGCAACCTTGATCCAGTTTTCGCCAATCATCCCTGCGGCGATGAACACCGCCCCACAGACTGGCGGAGTGATGGTGGACAGCAACGCAAACCAAAACACAAACAGATGCGCCTGCAATGGCTCTAGCCCCTGCTGGATCAGCGCTGGCCCTGCGACAGAGACGCAGATGACATAGGCAGCAGTGGTCGGCACCTCCATCCCCAAAACCAGACATGCTATTGCGGTCAGCAGTAGAGACGGCCACAGCAACCCACCTGACCCAGACAGGATCAGTGAGGTGATTTTCACACCCAGCCCAGTAATTGACAACACGCCAATGATGATAGACGCGCAAAAGATGATCGAAGCGATCATCCCGATCTGACGTGCCGCATTCATCAGAGCCGAAGACAATCTTGCGGCGAATTGAGTGCCGTCAAACCGGGCCTCACGGTTAAACATCAACAGCACCGCTCCGGCGAGTATCGCCATACAGGCGGCGTATTGCGGCGTATATCCGGACCCAAACATGCCCCACAGAAGAACCGAAAACGGCACCAGAAAAAAACCGGATGTGATCACTACGTCGCGCGTTGCGGGTTGTTCGCTCGCGTCAATACCACGCAACTTAAATCGGCTTGCATAGGCGTTGATACCCATCCAGACAGCAAAGAAAAACAGCACGGCAGGTAGGATGGCAGCGCCCATGATCGAGGTGTATGGCACACCTGTCAGCTCAACCATGACAAAGGCGCCGGCCCCCATCAGTGGTGGCATGATTTGTCCACCCGACGACGCCACAGCCTCTACCGCAGCGGCCAGACGTTTAGGGTAACCAAGTTTGGTCATCGCCGGCAGAGTGATAGCGCCCGTTGAAGCAACATTGGCCGAAGCAGAACCCGAAATGGAGCCAAACAGCGCTGATGAAATCACCGAGACCTTGGCCGCCCCACCTTTAAGACGTCCGGCCGCTGCGGCAGCAACATTCATGAAGCCCTGCCCGGCCTCACCCGCGTTCAAAACCGCACCAAATATCACAAAAATCGACACCACCCCGACGGAAACCGCGGTCAGGCTTCCCCAAATTCCACCCTCCGCTATTGTCATGGTGCCCAGAAAACTAGGCAAGGGGGTGCCTGAATGCCCAAATTCGCCCGGGATAGCGTCACCAAACAGTGCATACCCCAATGCTGCAACTGCGACCAAGGGCAGCGGCCAGCCAATTGCACGGCGCGCGGCTTCGATCACGCAGACCAAAAGGGTTAAAGCCACTGCGGTCTGAAAACCCCCCTCAAGAAAGCCGTACTGGTCACCTAGCATGTCGTGGTTCAGCGCTATCCACAGTGCAGAAGCCCCCCCCAGTACTGTCAGCACCCCGCCCGAGATCAATTGCGCCCGAGATTTGGCAGCAAAAACAAAAACCCAAGGTAATACGAATGCCAAATGCAAAGGGCGGCTGACGAGATTAGGGACCAGCCCCCAGAAAATCAAACCCAGATGAAACATCACCATCAAGGCTGCCAATCCCAACCAGATAGGATGCTGGGTCATACGTGACTGTGTATCGATCATATTTTCTGGGGCCTTTAGATAACAGGACCGGGCAGTTGCCTGCCCGGTCAATTTTCTCTGACGATCAAGTCAGCTTATTTTTGCGCGTCACTCAATTCAAACCCAGCTTCAGTGTAATACTTCAACGCTCCTGGATGAATTTTACCCGTAATATTGGCCATCAAACCGCGATCCACACCGTTCCACCACGGGGCTGCGGCGCCCATGTCGGCTTTGCCTTCCCAGTAAGTTTTAGTCAGCTCATAGGCGGTAGCCTCGTCCATCTTGGTGGTGGTGAAGGCGACAACGGGCAAGGACGTTGTAACAATGTCTCTGTCCTGACCCGCGTAGGTGCCAGCCGGAATGACCAGCCGGGCGCGCTTACTGGCTGCGATTTGCTCGTCATTCAGTGATAGGACTGAAACGCCCGTTGACGCGGCGGCCTCGATCACGTTGGGGGCTGGATATGACCCGGCAGTGACAAAACCATCGATCTGGCCATTTTTCAACGCAGGGACAGCACCAGAGAGCTCAACATCTGCAATCTCAACTTTGCCCTCAAGGCCAAACAGCTTGAGATATTTTTCCCCTTCACGAGCACCAAACGATCCCTTGCCCAACAGCAGCGTTTTACCTTCCAGACTTGCGAAGTCGGTCACGCCTGACGCATCGGACATGACAAAATGCATTGTCAGTGATGGAATTGGGAACAGTGCGCGGATCTCGTCAAAAGCCGGATCGCTCTTGTCCTTGAACATCGCCCTGCCGCCTTGTGCCAGACTGACCAGGACCGGCGGAGTGGTGAACACATAGTCACCATTACGGGCCTTTACCTCCAACACGTTCTGTACCGAGCCTTGGCTTTCCTCAACCGTAACAACAATATCGCCACCAGATCCGGCCTTCATTGCCTCGGCGATCTGAACCGCCATCTGGTAATATGACGATGTGGTTTTGGCGGATTTATAAGTCACGCGGGTCTGCGCATAAGCCGAAGTCGCGGCCAGCCCGGTAACGATAGCGGCGGCAACGAACGGTTTAAAAATCTTGATCATTGGTCTCTCCCAGATAAGGCATATGGGTTTCTATCAAGCCTCACAGGAAAATCGAGCTGTTCTTTGCTCTACACAACCTCTAATTGCAATTCGGCATTCATGCGTTTGCTGTCCCAACCTCTCAAATTCGTTTCTAGCAATGACGAGCATCCCATAGCGCAAACTCCTGCTTGCAATCTATAATTGAAGTTTATTCACAAAATTCTCCCAACTTAACGCACCCGAAACATATTTTGGGCAGCATGAGTGCAGGCCCCCCTTTTTTTGTTCGGCCGCTTAAAAAGTAACCTTTTGATGAGAGATCCGCGATCATGACCAGCATATTCACACTGTGGAAGAGACTAAAGCTGAGTAAAAAGCTGCCTCTGTTGATTGCTCTGCCAACAATCCTACTAACCATGGCGTCAGGTGTTATGTATGCTTGGCAGACCCGGACAGTGCTTAAGGCTGACCGCGAAGCTGCTTTCTACACTTTGCTGTCCGAACGGGAACACGCTCTTAGCGATTGGCTTGAACGGTTAGAAACTGAAACCCGCGCCCTAAGTGAAAGCAACAGTGTGGAAACCGCGCTAATTGAATTCGATACGGCCTGGCAACAACTGGGTGACAGAGCTGGTGAGCATCTCCGCACCGCCTATATCGCAGATAACCCAAATCCGCTTGGTAAAAAGGACGAACTTCTTAAGGCTTCTGATCAGTCGCTTTGGTCCGACCTGCATGAACAATATCACTTGGGTTTCCAAAGTTTCCAACGCGAATTGCATTACTATGATCTCTTCCTTTTGAACCCTAATGGGGATCTTGTTTACTCAGTGTTTAAAGAAGATGATTTTGCGACGAACTTCCAAACTGGGCTTTATAGTTCCTCGGGACTTGGCGAAGCATTTCAATCGGCCATAACTCTGCAAAGGGGTGAGGTGCACTTTACCAGTATGGACGCATATGCGCCGAGTCATGGTGCACCTGCCATGTTTATTTCTACCCCTGTCATTCGCAACGGCGAATTGTTGGGTGTCTTTGTGCTGCAAATCCCAATTGACCACATGGCCGAAATCTTGTCCCAATCGGATATTCTAGGTGAAACCGGGCTGGTGTATCTGGTGCGTGGTGATGGTGTCGCATTGACCGCGTCACCTCATCCAGAAGGTCACCAGATTTTGGATGCTTTGCCCAACTTGCCTCAAATTGAGGAATCATTCCTTGAAGGTCACCATGCGCTCTCAGGCGTGACAGGGCTGAAAGGGCAATCGGTCGAGGCTGAATCTATTCCTTTCACATTCGATGGAAAAACCTGGGGCATTGTTCTCGAAATCGATAGTACAGAAGCCCTCGTCTCCGAACACGAAATGCTGCAATCATCCGTCGTTCAGGTCTTGGTGGTTTCGCTGATCGTTGCGCTTCTTTCTTGGTTTGCTGCCCGCGGCATTGCCCGCCGAGTTGGAGCATTGGCCCAAAGCGTGGAACGCATTGCAGATCAAGATTACGACAGCGAGGTTGCGGGCACCGAGGCCGGAGATGAATTCGGCACCATCGCCGTCACTCTGGAAGGCTTTAAAGCTGACCTAAAAGCTGCATCAGCTGCGCAAACCCAACTTGCGGTCCAGCAGGAGGAGCAACGCAATATGGTCGACAAGTTGAGCCATGGGCTGGTCAACCTGGCCGACGGCGACTTCACAAAACCACTGATCGAACCCTTCCCAGAAGGCCATGAACAATTGAGAAGTGATTTCAACCGAACTCTGAAGACCCTGAGTTCAACCATAGTTGAGGTCATCGGTTCCTCCGACAGCATCCGCAACGGTGCAACTGAAATCAGTCAGGCCTCTGATGATCTGTCCCGACGCACTGAAAGCCAGGCCGCAACTCTGGAACAAACCGCGGCTGCACTTGAGGAAATGACCGCAAGTGTCAAATCTGCGGCGGAAGGCGCCTTGAGTGTGGAAAACATCGTCAACGAAGCCAGAGATGAGGCCGTGGAAAGCGACAAAGTGGTCCAAAACGCGGTGACTGCAATGACGGGAATCGAGGACTCGGCCCGCCATATCAGTCAAATCATCAGCGTCATCGATGACATCGCATTCCAGACCAATTTACTTGCGCTCAACGCGGGTGTCGAGGCTGCCCGTGCCGGCGAAGCAGGTCGTGGCTTTGCGGTTGTTGCCTCTGAAGTGCGGGCTCTTGCCCAGCGCTCCTCGGACGCTGCCATGGAAATCAAAACCCTAATCGGCGACAGTTCGAAACAAGTGGAAGAAGGCGTTGAACTGGTCGGCAAGGCAGGCACAGCGCTGATTAGCATTGTGGACAGGGTTGGTCACATCTCGCAGCTGGTTTCCGAAATGGCCGTTGGGTCAACAGAGCAGTCCACGGGTCTGGCTGAAATCAACATTGGTGTGACCCAGTTGGATCAAGTGACTCAACAAAATGCTGCTATGGTGGAAGAGGCCACCGCCGCCAGTCATTTGCTGAACACCGACGCCAGCAAACTGTCCCATCTGGTGGCCCATTTCACCATTGATGAAAAACAGGCTTCTTCTTCGCGCAATCTAGACGCCGATGAGGTTGCTCCACCAACGGCTCATGGAGACAGTTGGGACACTGTTCCAGACGACCTGCCTGAGAAAAAAACAGTCAATGCAACATCAAGTACAGCTGATATCTGGAAAGACTATTAATCTCAGATCACTAAGGATTGCATCACGTCCCGAACACAAGGGTCCGTGGTGCAGTTCTTATTCTGACAGCGGTCAAATTTGCGATAGCTTAATCGAAGAGTAAGAGAATTACTCTACTTCTGCACTCCCCAAATATGATGTGAGCCGAAAACGTACCCGCTCAGAACGACACCGTTCTGCGGCCAGAATGGATGTGGTACCGGTTTGGCTAAGATGGAGCGCCAGACATGCAGAAGATGCTTAAGTCGATTGCCTTTAGATTGACCTTTCCAATCCCACTTTTCATACTCTTGTGCCTTGGCATTGCCTGGCTATCCATTCCTCGAATTCTTGAAAAAAACACCATTGATTTTGCCACCACTTCCGCAACGGGAGTGGTCAATCAAATCAAGGCAATCCGCGGATATTACACAAGAAATGTAATCAAAGATGTAAAGCAATCTGCGGATATGTCCGCAGGGATTGATCATGCCAATGACCCCAGCGTGATCCCCCTTCCCGCTACATTTGTGCATGATGTCAACGCACTCCTCGCCGAACAGGGCACCAGCTTATCGCTCTATAGTGCCTTCCCCTTCCCTGGTCGGGCAGAGCGTGAAATGGACAGCTTCATGCAAGACGCCTGGGAGTATTTAAGCGCCAATCCCGATGGAACATTCAAGCGGCAGGAGATCGAAAACGGCGAAACCTACCTGCGCGTTGCAGTCGCTGATCCAATGGTCGCAGAAGGCTGCGTATCCTGCCACAATGCCCACCCCGACACGCCCAAGGCCGATTGGGAAATTGGCGATGTGCGCGGCGTCCTAGAAGTACGCGAAAACATTCAGGCTCCTCTCCTTGCTTCGCAGATTTTGACCCGCAATATTCTGATTGGCGTGGCCCTGGCCGGGCTAGCCTTGATGCTTATCGCATTGTTCACCATCCGTACCATCACGCGCCCGATCACCAAGATCTGCGAAAGCATGGACGGTGTGGCCGCCGGTGAATTGGACAGCGATATCCCCTCCGCAGATCGTAAAGACGAACTCGGGAAAATCGGGAAGGCACTGGCCAGTTTGCGGGATGATTTGAAACGCGCACGCGGCGCTGAGGAAGAGCGTGCTGAACAGCAGCGTGAACAGCATGATGTGGTGGAAAAACTCAGCCACGGGTTGGTTGACCTGGCCAAGGGTGACTTCTCAAAACCGCTGACAGAGCCCTTCCCGGCAGATCACGAACAGCTGCGCAGTGACTTCAACCGGACCCTGACAACACTCAGCTCAACAATCTCTGATGTCATCAACTCAGCTGACAGCATTCGCAACGGCGCGACGGAGATCAGCCAGGCGTCGGATGATCTGTCTCAGCGGACTGAAAGTCAGGCGGCAACGCTGGAACAGACAGCCGCGGCACTGGAGGAGATGACCACCAGCGTCAAATCCGCGTCAGAAGGGGCCCGCAGCGTTGAAGGGATCGTCAACGAGGCTAAATCCGAAGCAGAAGCCAGTGGAACAGTGGTGCAAAACGCGGTGTCAGCGATGACTGAAATTGAGGACTCGGCCCGCCATATCAGCCAGATCATCAGCGTCATTGATGATATTGCCTTCCAGACCAATCTGCTGGCGCTAAACGCTGGGGTCGAGGCGGCCCGGGCGGGCGAAGCTGGCCGTGGGTTTGCCGTGGTGGCTTCCGAAGTGCGCGCCCTGGCGCAGCGCTCCTCGGATGCCGCGATGGAGATCAAGACACTGATCGGCGACAGCTCGAAACAGGTCGAACAGGGTGTTGATCTGGTTGGCAAAGCCGGCACAGCGCTGAACAGCATTGTGGAGCGGGTGAGCCATATTTCGCAACTGGTGTCCGAAATGGCAGTTGGCACATCTGAACAGTCCACAGGTCTGGGTGAGATTAACCTCGGCGTGACACAGCTGGACCAGGTGACCCAACAAAACGCTGCCATGGTGGAAGAGGCCACCGCCGCCAGTCACCTGCTGAATACCGATGCCAACAAACTGGCCAAACTGGTGTCGCACTTTAACATCGACGGCAACCAGCAAGCGCCTGCAGAGGACAGCGTCGTCGAGTTCAACGCGCCATCGGCACATGGCTCGGATTGGGACATGGAGCCCGAAACGCAGCCCCTTGCCGCAGCTGCCAATGGTGACCTTGGATCCTCCAAGGTTTGGCAGGACTTTTAATCCCAGCCCGCGCCGGGCACAAAAATCTGGGTCTTACCCAGGTTTGTAGTCGGCGCGGGCTTCCTGAAACAGGTTGTCGTTCAACCGAGCAATTATGAATGGGTAAACCTTTGTCTTCTTTAAGCCTATTGATCGTAACTACGGACCGCAGCTTTGCTAGAACTTTGCAAAGCCACATGGAATCTGCTTATCCTGGTATGCAGGTTCTTTTGGCCAACAATTTGATGACGGCCTATAATCAGGCTGAATCGGTACAACCAACCTTTGCCTTTATCGAAGATGGTTTCACTAAGTTACCAGAATTTGAAATGATGATGGCGCTGTTTTCTGCGCTGGATACCCGCTGGGTTTCTGTGATGGACAGCCATTCGGAAGCACCAGCGCGCAAATCGAACCCTTTGCTGGATCGCGGTGCCGGGATTTTTGAACTGAGCAAGTCTGATCATCCCGTTCAGTTTGTGCAGTATTTTGACATGATGGTAAAAGCCCCACGTCGCACAGCGAGTGGCCGTGGCCCCGCCATGAATGGCACTAAGGCTCCCGCTAGTACTACGGACAAAATCATCCTCATTGGATCATCAACCGGTGGGGTCGAAGCGCTGCGCAGCCTTTTGGTTGGGTTTCCTGCGAACTGCCCACCAACAGTGATTGTCCAACATACCGGCAAGAATTTTGGCCCTGGATTGGTGGCGCTGTTAAACCGGATCTGTGCCGCATCCGTTGTGGCCGCCCAGGATAGTATTCAGCTGCAACCCGGAACCGTACATATCGCTGCCGGTCAGTCGTTACACCTTGGCCTGACACCACGCAAACCCCATCGCACCCGACTCAAAGAAGGCCCACCGATTTCTGGGCATACACCTTCTGTTGACGCTCTTTTCAGCTCTGCAGTGCCATTTGCCAAAAATGTTGTAGCAACAATCTTAACCGGAATGGGGCAAGATGGTGCAAGAGGATTGCTAGAACTTCGCAAGGCTGGGGCCACCACCTTTGCCCAAGACGAAAAAAGCTCGGTTGTTTACGGGATGCCGCGCGTTGCGTGGCAGAACGGCGCCGCACAAAAACAAGTGTCCCTGGCCCGTATGGCCGGCACACTACTTCAAGCCTGCAAGGCCTGAACTTATAACAGGAAGGAAGCCGCTTTGAGCTCTGTATTTGCAAACACTTCTTCAGTCACAGTTCTGCAGGGTGAATACCGTGTGTCGAACAGCCCAACGGTTATGTTTTCTACCGTGCTGGGATCCTGCATCGCGGCCTGTCTTTATGACGCCGAAAATGGTGTAGGTGGGATGAATCATTTTCTGTTGCCCAGCACCAGCAGCCAGGACAGCAAAAATGCGCGCTATGGCGTTCATGCCATGGAACTGTTGATCAACGGCGTGCTCAAGAAAGGGGCGACGCGACAACATTTGAAGGCTAAGGTTTTTGGCGGTGCAAAGATGTCAGCCAACCTGTCTGACATCGGTCTGTCGAATGCTGAATTTGTGCAACGGTTTCTGCGTGATGAAGGGATTTCGTGTGTATCATCCAGCGTAGGAGGCACCTCTGCCCGCAGGGTGCGATTCCATCCTGTGACCGGCAATGCGCAACAAACCCGCGTTGAGAACGATCGCCGTTTGGGCGAGCAGGAACGCGCAGCGGCGAAACCAGCGCCAGTGCCAACAGACGTTGGTGCCGTGACACTGTTCTAACTGCAGCAAAACGATCTATGACACTTGGCCGCTGCGTTTAACTTCGTGGCGGCCAGATTGTATTTAAGACCATTTTATAGATGCTTGACCTGCACTCAAATTAGCGCTGTAGCCATTGGTGAACATAGTCTTTGGCCAAGCGACATGCTTCTGACAAGTTATGCCCGGAGGCAAGATTACAGGCGATAGCGGTTGACAGCGTGCAGCCGGTACCACGTTTGGCTTGGGTCAATCTCGGGGCGACAAGTCTGACATGGTGCTCTGGACTAAAAACATGATCAACACAGTCAAAGCCATCTGCATGGCCGCCTTTGATCAGAACAGCCGCGGCCCCCTGAGCCAGTAAAATTTCAGCCTGTTTTTTGACCTCATCTTCATCGCTGGCCTTGGCGCGGCTGGTCAAGATGGCAGCTTCGTCTAAGTTGGGCGTTAAAACTGTGGTGATGGCAAAAAGCCTGTAGATGTCTCGGCCGGAAAAGAGGGTACCGCCCGAGCTGGATTTAAGAACCGGATCTAGGATGACGGGGCCGCAATAACCAGACAGCGAGCTTAATACGGTACCGGCGGTCTCCGCTGTTCCCAACATTCCAATTTTAACAGCGGCAGGTTTTGTACCCTGTAGGGCTGCTTCAAGTTGTGCCTTGATGACAGGGGGTGGGACGGCATGGCTGTCTATAAACGACTTATCGGTTTGAACCGTTACCGACGTCACTACGGGCTTAACCCTAAATCCCAATTCCTGAGCTGTTGCGGAGTCACGGGTTAGGCCCGCGCCACCGCTGCTGTCCGTACCAGCGATAGCCAATATGTTGTTCATAATGCGCATGTCCTGATCCACTCGCGGGTGCGGGCCTCGGGGTCATTTGCGGTCTGGATGTCAGTTACAACGGCAACACTATCGGCACCGGCAGCAAATACACCAGGCAGACGTTCAGGTGTCATCCCGCCAATTGCTACCAACGGTGTTGCCCCTGCCATTGCCTTCCACTGGGCTACCCGGTCTAACCCCTGTGGACCCCATTTCATTTTCTTGAGCAGGGTGGGATAGACCGGTCCAAGGGCCACGTAAGTGGGATCATGGGATAGTGCACGGTCTAGTTCGGTCTCGTCATGGGTGGACAGACCGTAACGTATACCAGCTCGACGCAGGGCGGCCAGGTCAGCCGTTTCCATGTCTTCCTGCCCAAGGTGGACAAAACTGCAGCGCAAATCCAGCGCCGCCTGCCAATAGTCATTTACCACCAGTTGCGCGCCATGTACGGCGCAGAAGTCGCGGGCACGAGCGATCTGTCGTGTCACTTCGGCTTTGGGTTGATCCTTTATTCTAAGCTGCACCAGTTTGACGCCCTGTGGCACCAACAATTCGACTTGGGCTACATGGCCCGCAATCAGATAAAACCGTTCCATTACGCCAACTCTGCCATTCCAAGTATCGGGGTTGAAGGGATTGCCATATTGCGTCGCTCCATTGGATCGGCAAGGTAGCCAGCTCGTCCTGCATCGACTGCCTGTGCCATCGCTTGTGCCATGGCTGCCGGGTCCCCGGCCTTGGCGATGGCGGTGTTTAGTAGCACCGCGTCCATGCCCAGTTCCATTGCCTGACAGGCATCAGATGGGCGTCCAATTCCGGCATCGACGATCAGCGGCACATTGGGGAAATGTGCGCGCATACCCCGCAAAGCATCGGGATTACGCAGCCCCTGACCAGATCCGATAGGAGCACCCCAGGGCATCAGCACCTCGCAGCCGGCCTCTAGCAGTTTTTCACCAACTACCAGATCATCGGTGGTGTAAGGGAACACTTGAAACCCCTGGGCGCAGAGAATACGCGCTGCTTCGACGAGTCCAAATACGTCGGGCTGTAAGTTGTCGGCGTGGCCAATGACTTCAAGTTTGATCCAGTTGGTCCTAAACAGCTCACGCGCCATTTGGGCGGTGGTCACCGCCTCCTGCACTGAATGGCATCCTGCCGTGTTGGGCAGTATCCGGGTTCCCGTCTGGCGTAAGGTATCCCAAAAACCAGTACCTGACCCATCAGCATTTTCGCGGCGTAGGGAAACGGTGACGATTTCGCAGCGACAGCTGTTGATCGCATCCACCAGAACGGCAGGTGAGGGATATTGCGCAGTCCCCACCAGCAGCCGCGAGTTGATTTCTGTATCATAAATTTGCATGTCAACCACCCTGCATGGGAGCCAGAATTTCGATCCGGTCCCCTTCACTTAATGTTGTTGCTGGCCGTTCTTCGCGAGGGACAAAGACGCTGTTTAGCGCGGTCGCGATGGCTGGCTTTGTAATTTCCAACTCCAAAAGAACAGCGGCAAGGGTTGTGCTGGCGACCTCATGGTCTTGGGCATTTACAGTGATTTTCATCGCTTACCTCCTGGGAAGATTTGATCGGCCAACCGGGCGGCCATTGCGGGTGCCAAAAGGAATCCGTGGCGGTAGAAACCGTTCAGGTGCAACCTGCCGTTATGAGTGATGATACGTGGCAGGTTATCGGGGAAGGCGGGGCGCAGGCCTGCGCCAATCTCGACAACGCTGGCCTCGGCAAAGGCCGGGTGCAGGGTAAAGGCGGCTGATAACAGCTCTGTCAGGGATCGTAGGGAGGGCGGCCGGGTAGAGGAGCTTTCGATCATGGTGCCGCCGATCATGTAATGACCATCGCCGCGTGGGACGAGGTAAAGCGGCATGCGCGGATGTAGGAGTCGTAGGGTTCGGGTGATCTCGATTTCTGGGCAATGCAGGATCGCCATTTCACCGCGCACAGGACGCAGGTCAGGCAAATCAGCAGCCATACCGGTGCAATCAAGGTCAACTAGCGCTGGTGTTGGCGTGTCATACAGCAGTTCAACACCCATATCCTGAAGGGACTGAGCCAAATCCCGCAATGCCCGCCGCGGATCAAGATGTGCCTCGCCTTCAAAGAACAGACCGTGTTGGAACCGGCCTGATAAAGCCGGTTCCAATTCGCTAATTTCGGCCCCTTTGACCGGTCGGTGGGCACTGGTGCGGCGGGCAAAGCGGGTCAGATCAGGCGTATCACGCGGCGAGGCCACGACCAAAGTGCCTCTTCGGCAGACAGGCGTAACTTGCGCCCACCAATCGGCTGCCAATGCGCCAAGTGTTACAACTTCATCCTCGGCGCTTTCCCCTTCACACCATGGGGCCAGCATGCCGCCGGCAAACCGCGCGACACTGTTGGAGCCGGGACAATCGCCCGGATCAAACACGCGCACGGATGCCTCACGCCGGGCAAGTTCATAGGCCGAGGCCAGACCCGCAAGCCCGCCCCCAGCTATGGTGATCATGTGTCGTTGTCCTCGATCGGCAGATACAGATCACCACCGTGGCGGAACTTGGCCGCCATCGCTTCCATTCCCTCTTTCTGCGCCTCGGCGCGGATGTCGTGAGAGATGCGCATTGAACAGAATTTGGGTCCGCACATGGAACAAAAATGCGCAACCTTATGGGCCTGTTTTGGCAGGGTTTGGTCATGGAATTCGCGTGCGGTGTCCGGGTCAAGCGACAGGTTGAACTGATCCTCCCAGCGGAATTCAAACCGCGCACGTGACAGGGCGTCGTCGCGTCGTTGGGCACCCGGCAATCCCTTGGCCAAATCTGCCGCATGGGCCGCGATTTTGTAGGTGATCACGCCGGTTTTCACATCATCCCGATCCGGCAGGCCAAGGTGTTCTTTGGGCGTCACATAACACAGCATTGCACAGCCGAACCAACCAATCATCGCGGCGCCAATACCACTGGTGATGTGGTCATAGCCCGGCGCAATATCGGTGGTCAGCGGCCCCAATGTGTAAAACGGCGCTTCGTCGCAGCATTCCAGCTGCTTATCCATGTTCTCTTTGATCTTGTGCATGGCGACATGGCCTGGACCTTCGATCATCACCTGACAATCTTTTGCCCAGGCGATTTTGGTCAGTTCCCCCAGAGTTTCCAGCTCAGCGAACTGGGCTTCGTCATTGGCATCCGCAAGGGAACCGGGGCGCAAACCGTCGCCAAGACTAAAGGCCACATCATATGCGCGGCAGATGTCACAGATCTCGTCGAAGTGTTCATACAAAAATGATTCACGGTGATGATGCAGGCACCATTTGGCCATGATAGAACCACCACGTGACACAATTCCCGTCACCCGGTTCACGGTCATCGGCACCATATGCAGGCGTACACCGGCATGGATGGTGAAATAGTCTACGCCCTGTTCGGCCTGTTCGATCAGCGTATCGCGGAATACTTCCCATGTCAGATCTTCGGCAATGCCATTGACCTTTTCCAGGGCCTGATACATCGGGACTGTACCGATTGGCACCGGGCTGTTGCGGACAATCCATTCACGGGTGTTGTGGATGTTACGCCCGGTTGAGAGATCCATCACCGTATCTGCGCCCCAGCGAATGGACCAAACCATCTTGTCCACTTCTTCTTCCATCGAAGAGGTGACAGCCGAGGTCCCCATGTTGGCATTGATTTTCACCAGAAAATTGCGCCCGATGATCATCGGTTCACTTTCAGGGTGGTTGATATTGGCAGGGATGATCGCACGACCTGCGGCAACCTCATCACGCACAAATTCAGGGGTGACGTAATCGGGGATGTTTGCCCCCCAGTCGTGACCATCGCGGGGGATGGGCGTAGTCTCACGCAGTTGGTTTTCGCGGATTGCGATGAATTCCATTTCGGGGGTGACGAGTCCTGCGCGGGCATAGGCCAATTGGGTCACGGCCTGACCGTCCTTAGCGCGGAGCGGGCGCGGGCGGATTGGGAATTCCGGCGTCAGTCGGTCCCCTTCTACAAAGCCATTATCGGCGGGTTCTATGTCCCTGCCGTCATATTCTTCAACATCGTTGCGCGCCCGGATCCAGTTTTGGCGCAGCGGGTTCAGACCCTGGCGGATATCCGTCTCTACATTCATATCGGTGTAAGGCCCGGACGTATCATAGACCGGAAGGGGGGCTTCACCTGCGGTTGGGTGCACCGAAATTTCACGCATTGGGACGCGGATGTCGCTGTGCAGCGATCCATCTACGTAAATCTTGCGCGATGCCGGCAGGTTCCCGGAGGTAATTTTTGGGTTAGGGATATTCATTTTGGCGCTCCTCAAGCTCAAGTCTCAAAAAAACACCAGATGAGGTTTGGCTGGAAACAAGGGGACAGAGTCCCCCAGTTAGGCGAATGAAGGTTGGGGGATTGATCCCGGCCCGTCGCGCGCCTCGCTTCCTACGCCAGTGTCAACTGGGTCAGGTTCAAAGGGTCGCGCCACCGGACAGATGTCCTGAACGCCTCTCAGTCCCTTAGGTGGGACTCCCCTGCATAGGGACCGGCTAGACGAGGAAAACAGATGGGTCAACGAAAAAAGTCAGAAAACAGGGCGGTGAAGCTAATGCCCTGGGGCTCTCATTCACCAACTAAAGACCTGGTGTGGTGGCTACCGCTTTTCTAAAGCCCGGTTGCGGGCGCCGATAATATGTTTGCGCATCAATGCTGTTGCCTGTTCAGAGTTACGGGTCTCCATCGCGTCGATGACGTCCATATGTTCCAGCATTGTGGGCAGCAGAACCGATGGTCTGAGCTGCGTCTGTTCCTGCTTGATCAGTCGAATTTTGATCATATTGACCCGGTAGGCATCGCTAATGATCCGGTTGCCAAGTGCATCAACCACTGTTGTGTGAAACCCCCAATCAACAGCTTGGGCCTGAGCAATGAAATCAGCAGGGGCATCAATAGAAGCGGCGGGTTCCTGACATTGTTCAATGATTGCCTGATGTTGTGCTCGGATTTGAGCGATTTCATCGCTGGTGGCATCCAGTGCAAAACGGGCTGCGGCTTCGGTTTCGATACACAGACGAAACTCAAAGGCGTCCCGGATCAAATTAAGATCTACATGGGCAATTTGCATCCCGCGTTTTGGGATGGTCTTTATCAACCCTTCGGTCTCGAGACGCGGAATAAGTTCACGGATTGCGCCCAGGCCAAGGCCTGTCAACTCAACCAGTTCACGCTGTGAGATAAATTGTCCGGGGTAAAGATTGCGAGCCAATAGATGCTGTGTAAAGCTTCCATAGGCTTGTTCGCGCTGATTGTTCGGTTTCGTCGCCTGCAAAAGTGACTTTGAATCAGTAGGTGACATCCGAGTTCTCCGGCACTGAGGGTCATAAAAACAAAACATCGTGCCGCTGTTTTGTATGGTCAGATATGTCACACATATGACAAACCGAAAAGGCCCTGATCCAGCTGTGAGATGTATCGAGATCAGGGGCGATGCCTGGTAGAAATTACGCAGTGATCCTCAATGCTTCGAAGGAGCCTATCAATGCTTGCCGCTGGGGGGCTGACAAGGGTGACAAAGGGGGGCGAATTTGTACAAAGGTTGCATCGCGATTGACATGAGCAGTCAGTGTCTTGACTGCCGCGGTTACGGGAAGGGCAACAACAGCTTCGACAATTTCGGATACTAATTTTCCATCGCCCCCTTCATGAATGATCCGGCGCAACAGATCGGGGATAAAGTTGGCCGTTCCGCAGATCGACCCCTGAGCACCATGGCTCATTGCCTTGGGCAACAACCGTTCATCGCCCACCAAAACGGCAATGTCTCCATGGGCCGTAAGAAATCGTTTTGTTGTTGCCCAATCCCCTGAACTGTCCTTGATGCCGGTGACAACGTCAGGGTAGGCGGCGCGTAATCTTGACACCAGTGAGACCGAGAGGGGCACAGCCGTCTGGGCAGGAATATGGTACAGAATTACGTTTCTGAGGGGTGATCCAATTTTTTCGAATACAGTTCCGAACCAGTTGAATAGGCCGTCCTCATCCACATCTTTCATAAAGAAAGGTGGCGCCAGTAGGAGACCACCGGCGCCGTCTTCATAGGCGGCTTGGGCGAACCCTACCGCATCGTCAATGGAAGGGTTCAGCACACCAGCATGAATTTGTGCTCCGTCAGGTAATGCCTCGGCGACGGCCGTCAAAATGGCGCGCCGCTCTGGCAAAGAGAAGCCATATCCTTCGCCTGTTGTGCCAAAAAGTGTGACACCATCACATCCATTTTCGACCACTGTTTTGGCGTGCTGGGCAGTTTTGGCCAGGTCTGCGTTCCCATTTGAATCGAAGGGAGAAACCAGAGCGGCCGAAAGACCAAATATACTGGATTCAGGCGGTTGGATATGAGGCATGTAATTGCTTTCTAATGTTGAATATAGAGACAAAGTTAGGGTCAGGCGTTGTTCTCAAATCGGAGTGCCACACCATGACACTGTGATGCCCAGCTCTGTTGCGAGGGAGGCTTTGGTCAGTGCGGCATCACGCGCCGTCTTGGAACTGACGGCATAGGCCACCTGAATGTGGTTGGCCTTGTGACGCGACATCAGCTGATCACGGCTAACCCCATGCAAAACCGCGTGCATGATTGGCCATTGTGGTGTGGTGGTCTGACTGCGACGCTGGGTTTCTGCGTCAGGCAGGGCCACAACCGAGCCAAGCCCAATATCCATGCACAGGGCATCATCCTCGACAAACAGACGGGACCAGATAATATCTCCGGGTTTGGCGATGCCTTTCAGTGTGCCGCCGCCTAGTCGAAAATACATCTCGGGTTGACGCAGGCTTTCGGTTCCGCGCCAGCCGTCGATGTGATGGGCCGGTGGGGTTGCACCTGAGATTTCAAACACCCAGACAAAATCATCAACAGTTCCGCTGCGATCCTGATCGCCCCACCGAATGTCATGTAGGGTTGTTTCCACCGGTTGCCCCAAGGCCCGGTGCACACGATTGGTCAAAATCCCATCTATCCCGGCGCATTCGTCGACCTCATTAAAATGTACAATGGCCCGCCCGGGCCGTATGGCAGCGCCACTTTGGGTCAGGGCAGGGGGGCGGTCGTCATTGTTCAACATGCCCTCGACCAGATCTGAGGCCGGCAACAGGTCTTTGAGACCCTGCTGATACTGGATGCCAATGGCTTCGCAGCCAAAGTCATCTGCCAGACGGCAGGCCGCGATATACATACGACATTGATCCAATACCTGATTGCGGGTCAGTTCTGTTGCCGGATTACTGCCGAAGTGGAACCGCATGCCAGTGCTTTCCAGCCAAGTCAGAACCGTTTCGGCCTCAGTGTCGGTGACCTGCGTCGTTTCGTAATAGAGAGTGGATTGCGACAGGCGTTCTTTGAACATGCCAAGTGGCGCCATCAGAGCATCAGGCACAATGGCGTTATACATACCCATGCAGCCTTCGTCGAAAACGCCCAGGATCACTTTGTTGCGGAGTATGTCTGCTGCAATGTTCTTCGCTACATCGATCTGTGTAGGGGTTGGCGATGTCGGATCGAATGCGCAAACATGCGACGTATCATGGGTGACACTGCCGGTCGTCAGCCATTCGTCAAACCTGTCCAAGAAGAAATCATCTTCGAAGGTCTCGCTCCAGAGTGTGGAGTAGGACACACCGGCCTTAGTCAAGGATCCGTTCAGGTTCAACATCCCAACCAGACCGGGCCACTGTCCAGACCAGTTGGCAACGGTCAGGATTGGCCCGCGATGGTGCATCAGACCAGGTAAAACGTGGTGAGAATACTGCCAGACGGCTTCGGCCACGATAAGTGGGGCATCGGGGTCGATCCCGGCAAAAGCATCCATGCCAGCCCTTTGTGAGGACAAGAACCCGTGCCCTGCTGCGGCATCAAAAGAGTGGGCACGACGGAGTTTTCGGCCCCGTGCCTCAACGACGTTGGTCAAGGCGGTTTCTAATTCTGCTTGGGCGGGCCAACAGGTTTTATTTGCACCGTCACGCAAGTCACCGCTGGCGAACAATAGGATTTCAGGGGTGTCCATTTAAATGTCTCCTGGGGAGGTCATGAGGTCGCGATATGCAGCGAAGTCAGTCTGCATTTTTAGAAAAACCGCGTATTTGGCGTCATGAAAGGCGCGGGGTTTACCCCTGCGTGGGGCGATTGTTCGCGCAGGTCCGCACATTTCGCGCATGGCGTCTTGTAGGGTGTCAAATTGGCCTGCTGCAGTTGCCGCCAGCATGGCGCTGCCCAGTAGGACCGGTTCTTGTGTGGTGGTTTGCAAGATGCGCAGACCAGTAGCATCGGCATGTTCGCGCAGGTAAAGCGCATTGAGGGCCAGACCACCGCTGACCACAATTGTGTCTATACCGGCACCTTTTTCATTCATAGCTTCAATGATTTGTCGGGTGCCATAAGCCAAAGCCTGTAGTGCGGCGAGATATTGTAAAGCTAGATCAGTAACGCCACAGTCCTTAGTCAGACCGGTGATGGCACCTTTACGCAGAGGGTCCGCCAGAGGCGCACGGTTGCCATGAAAATCTGGCTGAATATGAATATGTCGGGTGAGGGTATGGGTGTCTGCATCACAGCCGGCCTGTTCTGCCAATACCTGTTCTAACTGGTCATAAAGGCTGATCTTTTGCTCGTCAGCTTGCAGTCGCAAACTTGAGGTCGCCGAATGACCATCAAGGACCCGATCAATCAACGCACCAGCCATGGATTGGCCGGCTTCATTTGCCCATTGATCCGGACCCAGGACTGAAAAGTAAGGTCCCCAAACACCTGGAACAAATAGGGGTTCAGAGGTCGTGGTGATGTGGCAGGCTGAGGTGCCGGAAATCAGGGCCACACGTGCGCTGCTGGCTTTGGGGGTCTTGGCTTCAACGCCCATCGTACCCAAGGCTCCTGCATAGGCATCAATCAAGCTGGCCGCGACGGGGGTGCCAGCGATCAACCCTAATTCATTGGCGGCATCGTCCGTCAGGCCCGTGTCAATGGCCGCGCCGGGTGCTGCAAAGTGATTGCCAATTCTGGCGGTATTGTCCTGCAACAAGGGCTCAAGCCCGACTGAGTTGAGGAATTCTCGGTCCCACCCTTCGCCGGAATAGCCATTTTTACCCTGGTAGGTCCATTTGCAGGTCGCACTGCATAGGGATCGGGTTTGGGTCCCGGTAGCGCGATGAACCAACCAATCGGGCAGATCGAAAAAGTGCGCCGTTTTTTCAAATAAGCTCGGTAGATTTTCCTTTAGCCACAACAGTTTTGGGATCTGCATTTCAGGAGAGATAACGTTGCCGGTAAACTGCAAGATTGGATGTTTTTGGGCATTGATGCGGGCGGTTTGAGACAGGGCGCGATGATCCATCCAAACGACTATATTGCGTTTGTTGTCGCCCGATGGGCTAATGGATATGGGTTGAAAATCCTGATCTAGCGCCACCAAAGAGCAGGTCGCGTCAAACCCGATACCTTTGACCTGCTCAGCAGTAATGTCAGCATTGGATAAAACTGCATGGGTCGCTTTGCAAATGGCCTCCCAAATATTGGTTGATGACTGTTCGACAAAATCTGGCTGCGGGTAGAATGTTTCTATCTCAACAGCAAAAGACGCGATCAACCTGCCGTTTTGGTCAAAGGCGCCAGCGCGGGCGCTGCCGGTCCCCACATCTATACCAATAAAAATTGGATGCATCATTGCGGCTATCCTGTCTGTATCATCTCAATAACATGTCAGTTAACATGTTACCTTGACAGTAAGCAATAAGCTTGTCACAACATGCTTAGTGGAAATCGCTGCTTTGGCAGGGTGGCCTTAGAAAACGGGTCTGGACTGAACCGCCATTTGCTGTTCTGTTCTGACCAGATTTTAATCTGACCTGGGTAGATTTAATTGGCCCGGAAAATATTGGTGGAGGAAATTCTGTGATCATGAAAACAACCCGACGCGCCTTTGGTACGTTGACCATCGCCCTGCTCGCAAGCACCGCGCTTGCGGATGACAATAATGTCACCCTGCGGATGTCGACACCTGCATCTGAAACCGATCAGCGCTCCGTGTCGCTGGCCGAAGTGTTTGCCCCTGCCGTTGCCGAGTTTGCAACTTATGAGCCACATTATAACGCCTCACTGATTGCTCAGGGATCCGAGCTAGAGTCGATTGCGTCGGGCGATTTGGAAATGTCGATCACTTCGGCACAGGAATTGGCACAGTTCTTCCCTGAATTTTCGATCTTCGCGACCGGCTATGTCCACCAGGATGCGGCACATCAGGTTGCGGTTTTCAACGATGCCCTGATGGATGGCTTTAAGGCCAAAGCAGAAGCCGAGTTGGACGTTAAGCTATTGTCGGTCATGTATTTGGGGCGGCGCCATGTAAACCTGCGCCAGACAAAGGATGAACTGACAGTTACCAATCCCGCAGATCTGGCTGGTGTGAATTTGCGGATGCCGGGCACAGATGCCTGGCAGTTTCTGGGAAAAGCGCTTGGTGCAAACCCAACGCCGATGTCATTCACTGAAGTGTACACAGCCTTGCAGACTGGATCGGTCGACGGTCAGGACAATCCACTGCCAACTGTTGTGGACGCAAAATTCTATGAAGTAACAAAGCAGATTGCTCTGACGTCGCACTTGGTTGACCTGAACTATATCGCAATGTCCAAGTCCACTTGGGATGGGCTGACCGGTGAGCAGCAAGCGACGCTCCAGTCTGCTGCAGATGCTGCAGCTGAATCTGGCCGAGTTGCGCAACTTGAGAAAGAAGCCAATTTGGTTTCCTTCCTGAAGGAACAGGGTCTGTCCGTTTATGAACCTGATCTGGCGGCGTTCCGTGAACACGTTCAGGCGCAGTATGTTGGAACCGAATTTGCCGCATCCTGGCCTGCAGGTGTACTGGACAAAATCAACGCGCTTGGTAACTGAAAATACTGACACCAAGCAGGGCAGGGGAGCATGTCATTCCCTGCCTCACTTGTATTGAAGTTTGGCCACATCCAAGATTGCCCTAACCCCTACTGCTATTGTGCCCCGTTTGGAGCCCTGCCGATGAGCCGACTTCCGAAATTGTTCACTGGCTTTACCCATGCGGTTGCTGCGTCGCTGGTGGGGTTGATGTTCCTGACGTTCATCCTTCAAATCGTTATTCGATATAGCGCCCAGTTGCCCTGGTTGGCTGAGATGTTCCCGTTCATGGAGCCGTCTCGCTATGGATGGACATTGGAGTTTTGTTTGTTTTTGTGGGTCTGGTTGGTGTTCTGGGGCAACGCGTTTGTTGTTCGGCAGCAGGATCACGTGACCTTTGATATTCTCTACAACTCCGTGCGACCCAAGGTGCGCAGAGGGTTTTTCGTCATTTTTAGTCTGGTGATTGCTGTTGGGCTGCTGGCGTCCTTGGAACCGACCTGGTCCAAGTTCTATGTTCTACGGCTCAAGAAAACCGCGACCTTATCTTCGCTGTTTGGAGATTGGGTCCGCATGCGCGATGTGTATTTGGTTTATGCCCTGTTTCTGATCGTGGTGCCGCTACGGTTCGCCTGGCTCGCCTACCATGCAATCCGTTATGGCGTGGATGATCCGACAAACGATGCAATGGATTCCTCTCTGAAATGACTTTTGAATTTATGCTTTGCCTTGGGACGATCATTGTCCTTGCCGGGATTGGCGCGCCGATTGCCTACGTTATTCTAATTGCGGCGTTATTGTACCTTCTTGCTGCCGGGCAGGGCATTGGTATCGCTGGCAAGGTGCTGATGGATGGGCTGTACCAAAGCTTTATCCTGCTGGCAGTTCCACTGTTTATTGTTGCTGCCAATATCATGAATGCAGGCACCATTAGCGATCGTTTGCTAAGCTTTTGTGTGGCGCTGGTTGGTCGGTTTCGCGGTGGGTTGGGACATGTCAATGTTGTGGCGTCCCTGATCTTCTCGGGAATGTCTGGCTCGGCTGTGGCGGATGCTGCAGGCATCGGGAAAATCATCATAGAAATGATGACAAAAAGTGGCCAATACACACGTGGATATGCCGCCGCAATCACCGCGGCCTCGGCGACGATCGGGCCAATTATCCCACCCTCGATTCCAATGGTCCTTTATGCACTCGTCTCCAACACATCGATTGGATATTTGTTCCTGGGTGGTATTTTGCCCGGTTTGTTTATGGGTGCTGTCCTGATGGCCGTGAACCTATGGATGTCAAAGCGACGTGGCTTTGCACTGGAAGAACCAGTGCCACTCATTGAATTGCCACGGCGCACCTTGAATGCGTTTCCGGCTTTGTTGATGCCAGCAATCCTGCTGTATGGTATTTACGGGGGCGTCACGACCCCAACCGAAGCTGCAGCCGTTGCAGCATTTTATGCTCTGATGCTGGCGGCGTTGTTCTATCGCGCACTGTCAATGAAGGCCATGTATCAGATCCTGGTTGAGAGCGCCCGTTCTTCTGCGGCCATTGGCCTAGTGATCGGTGGTGCGCTGATCCTCAACTATATTGTAGCGTCGGAGAACATCCCCAGCCTGTTGGCTGAACATCTGGTTGGGTTGGATATTGATCCACTGATGTTCTTACTTGGCGTGAATGTACTGCTATTGTTGCTTGGCTGCATTCTGGATGCGACGACGATTATTCTGGTAATAATTCCATTGTTCATTCCAACCTGTCGTGAGTTGGGGATTGATATGGTGCATTTCGGTGTTGTCGCCATCGTCAATTGTATGATTGGTCTGATCACGCCGCCCTATGGTATCCTGCTGTTTGTTATCACTGCGGTCACTCGCATCCCGTTGTCTGAAATTATCCGCGAAGTCTGGCCGTTTTTGGGAGTTCTGGTCCTGGCGCTCTTGTGCATGGTTTTGTGGCCGGGGCTGGTATTGGCTTTGCCGAGACTGTTTGGTTATGCGGGCTAGAGTAGCGCCGGCTTGTTATGGCTCCGGGCTTTGATCACTTGCCATGTAAACTGCTGCCCCAACTATAGGGCCTATTCCTTGGAAACGCGCACTACGTCAGCGGGGGGGAGTTCTCCAACGTCTGTTTTTATGGGGATCGTTGAATAATTAAACCAGAATCGTTCGGTTGCAGTGTCTCGGATGCGAATGCCCTCGGGGAGGGACATGGTTCTAACCCCTGCCGCCTGGCAAATGAGACCGACCATTCGATCCATCCCTTGATCATCCAACCATGCAGCTAGATAATAGACGTTATCAGTGTTCATTAGCACGGCTTGTCCGGCTTCAGTTTGTAACGTGGCTGTAGCTGTACCCTCTACTTCTTCGAAATAACCGGTCACAGCGCCGCCGCCTTTTAGGTGTATTGGCATGTCCGGCCGCAGGCTTTCAACACGGGCTACGGTCACATCCAAACCGGGCAGGGCAGGGGGCATTGGGGTTGGAATGACCATGTTATTGTCGCGCGCGCCAGAGCGAGGCCCGATCACCACCTGTGCAGAACTGTTGGCGAGCGCTTTCTTTTGCGTGTCGGACATATGCATCAGGCCCGGTGCCAGGATCATAGAGTAGTCATCAAATGCTTTGCTGTCCGATGGTAGAATGTCCACGGACAATCCCGCCCGCCGCAGGGCGCGGTAGGTGTCAAAGATCAGGCCGAAGTAGCTGAGATCCTGCCCGTGAGGCTGTACCGCCCAGGCCCAATCGGCTTCGTAGTCGAAGATCAGTGCAACAGGTGCGCGATAGGGCTGCACTTTTGGCGCCGCGGCCAGTTCAGCTGAAACCTGTCTTGCTTCAACAATCGCCGGCGCATCAACGCTATCGGGGCGCAGCATGCCCGTGTGCAATTGTTCTTGCGCAAAAGGCGCCTGTCGCCAGCGGAAGTAACAGACCGCTTCCGCCCCATGGGCAAAGGCTTCCCAAGTCCACAGACGAACCATACCGGGCAAAGGGGCTGGGTTGTAGGGCGCCCAGTTCACTGGGCCCGGTTGTTGTTCCATCACCCACCAGCGGTCGCGCCCGACAGCGCGGTACAGATCATGGTGAAAGGCTTGGAAATCCGGATCGCCCTGACGGGCATAGGCACGTTGGTGCTCGGGAGATGCGCCAACACGATCTTCGAGAAAGCCAAGCGGGTAGCTGTCCCAGCTGGCGATATCCAGATCTGCGCCCACCTTGTAATGGTCGAATTCGGTAATCCGACCCATATAATTATGGGCGATCGGTGCCGCCGAATGGGCGCGGAGTATGTCCGACTGCACGCGATTGAAGGCAACAACCTGATCCGAGCTGAACCGTCGAAACGCCAGTGCATGAGATGGATTGGGCTCTGTTACCGTCAAGTTGGGGAGATCAATATCGTCGAAATCGGAATACTCCATCGACCAGAATACATTGCCCCAGGCGCTGTTCAATGCGTCGATATCACCCGCATTGCCGTTGGTATTGTGGAATTCCTCACGCAGCCAATGGCGGAAGGCATCGCGTGCGGCATTGGAGTAAGAAATGACCGTGTCGTGGCAACCGTATTCATTGTCCGTCTGCCAAGCCGCGACATAAGGGTTTGGGCCATAACGTTCTGCCAGAAGGGTCACAATACGGCGGCATTCACCCAGATAACCCGCATGGCTAAAGCAATAATGTCGACGAGACCCAAATTTTCGCGGGTTGTCGTTTGCATCTACCGCAAGCATGTCGGGATGTTTGTCGAGCACCCATTTAGGTGGCGTTGCTGTTGGTGTTCCTAGCACAACTTGTAAACGGGCTTGCCCAAGCACATCGATCGCCTGATCCAGCCAATCCCAGTTTAATTGCCCTGGTTGGGGCTCTATCCGTGACCAGGCAAATTCGCCGATGCGGACCCAGGTCAGGCCAGCCTCGACCATGCGACGGGCGTCGTCAGCCCAGATCGTTGAAGGCCAGTGTTCAGGGTAATAGCAGGTGCCGAGAGTGCGCTGCATAAGGACCTCAGAGAAGAACTTGGTGTTCGCGTTGACCAGCGACATCCGATTTGAATAGGTAAGTTTGGCCCGCTTCTGGCGCGTCATCGCCTTCGGCAGCAGTGGTCACAAACAATGTTGTAAGATCTGCACCGCCAAAGGCCGGGCAGGAGGCCTGTTTCGCAGGAACGGGCAGGGCGGTTTTGAACCCGCCATCCGCTGTATAGCAGGCCACACGTGATGCGCCCCATTGTGCATTCCACAGGTTGCCATCTGCATCCACGACCGCGCCATCTGGGCCAAAATCCTGACCCGACAGGTCAACAAAGAGCTGAGGTTTGCCCTCAGGCCAGCCATCATCTGCGTTCAGAGGTTGTCGCAAAATACGACCTTTGGCGGTATCCGTGTAATATGCGCAGGATCGGTCTGGGGCAAAACAGATGGCATTGCTGATGGTGACGTTTGGCACCAGTTTTCGCAGTGCGCCCCGATAATAGCGATAGATCGCCCCTGCGCCGGGTTCACAATTATACCCCATGGTACCAATCCAGAATCCACCCCAGGGATCAGCCCGGCCATCATTGGACCGGGTGACAGGATTGTCGGCTTCTAGCGCGATCAGGTATTCCTGTTCGCCACTTTTGATATCGAACCGCCAAAGGGCGGAAGCGCTGGCCAAAATTAGGGTGTCGTGGTCCACCCAACCAGCCGCAGAAACACATTCGTCGAACTGCCAATGCCGCTGCTCGCCATCAACAACCGTAAGCAACTGCATGGAAAGAATGTCAAACCAGAACAGTTGTTGGCGCTCGGGATGCCACAGGGGGCCTTCTCCCAAGGTGCAACGGGTGTCACTAAAGATCTGGGCCGTTGTCATGCAAATGCCTTGTCATAAGCCGCGACGATTTCAGCGGCGCGCGCTGCAACATCCTGAGCGCTGAAGCCAGGTTTGTAGATGCCGGTGCCAATGCCAAAACCGGTAATACCTGCCCCTTGCCAATCGGCAAAATTGTCCGGCCCAGCCCCGCCAACAGCATATGTTTTTACCACCGGTGGCAAAACCGCCTTAAGCGCGGAGCATCCGTCTATTCCCAGTTTAAAGGCCGGGAAGAATTTCAAGCCGTCGGCCCCGGCACGCAGGGCGGCAAAGGCTTCGGTTGGGGTCAGAACACCGGGATAAGACAACATGCCTGCGGATTTTGTCGCCGAAATGACATCTGCGCAGCAATCTGGCGAAACCACCATCTGAGCGCCGATCCGGGCCAGCTTGGCAACATCGTCGACCTGTAAAACCGTACCGGCCCCAATGGTTGCCCGATCCCCTGCGTGGGCAAGCATCGCAGCGATGCTGTCCAGTGGTTGAGGTGAGTTTAGCGGCACCTCGATCTTGGTGATGCCAGCCTCGATCAGGACATCCGTAATGGCGCAGGCCTCGTGCGGTTGGATACCGCGCAGAATGGCGATGATTTCGCGGGTCATAGAGGTTTGCTTTCTAGGGCCAAGTAAGCGGCGCAGAGGCCGGCTAAAGTCATGGTTTCTGATGGTACTGTCTGCACCGGTAATCCCTGTGCGGACAAAGCGGCTTGATAGGCGGATGAAAGGCCATCTTCGCCAAGGATGACGATGTTTTGCCCTAACCAATAAGGACGTGCGCCTGCCAGTTCAGCGCCGATCAGCAGGCCTGACACCTTGGCGCGACCTACCGCGTTGCTTTGTCCGTGCAGCAGGGATTCCGCACGGACCGAGAACAGCTTTGACGCCAATGTCGCCGGATTGGACATGGCATCATCCACAGCAGCGGCAAAGGCTTCGGCATCCCAGTCACGGGATGCTGTGGAATGGCGCAATACTGATTGATCGGCGATCAGCGCGAACAGCTCTCCGGTCATAAAGGTGCGGAAACTGACCACTTCGCGCGCACTGATATGGACCCATTTTGTGTGGGTGCCCGGCAGGCAGATTACCCCGTCGAATTTGGGGTTGGCGGCCAGAAAACCGGCAATTTGGGTTTCTTCGCCGCGCATAACATCGGCGGGACCGTTTTGTTTAATTCCGGGCAGGATGTAGACATCAATTCGGTTATCTTTGGTTTTGATCCTGGTGGCCGTTGTCGCGTTGGGCGGTTCACAGGGCACTGCAGCATAAGGCGCCTCTGCCCAGCCCTGCTTCGCCCCGGCCATACCGCAGATGACAACCGGGACAGTACGCTCATTTGGCAGATGTTCAGCGATCAGCTTCATCAATGCTGGCTCAAATTGATCCGGCGTCAGGTTGCCCATACCGCAGTCTGCGCTGACCCGGCGCAGAACATCGCCTGTGTCTGCCATCAGCCAGATTCGCAGGTTTGATGTGCCCCAGTCTGCTGCGATCCAAGTCAGTTGTTCAGTTGTCTGTGTCATTATCCAGTTACCACTACGCCACCATCGACGACCATTGTCTGTCCGGTCATCATCTTGCTGGTCTGTGAAGCCATAAACAACACGGCGTCAACAATATCTTGCGGTTCTAGATGGTCCTTCAGGCACTGGCGGTCCAGATGTGCGGCCAATGCATCGGGGTCAGCCCAGAGGTCCAATTGTTTTTGGGTGAGCACCCAGCCGGGGGCCAATGCATTCACGCGGATGTGGTCAGGACCAAACTCGCGTGCCAGTGCCCGTGACAGTCCATTGATGCCGGCATTGGCGGTGACGTAGGCAGGATAGCCCGCGTTGCCCATCATGTAACTGATCGATGAGAAATTGATAATCGACCCGCCGCCCAGTTGTTTCATGCCATCAGCAACGGCCTGACAGGCGAAGAAATAGGCCTTTAGATTGATCTCCTGCGACCAGTCCCAGAACTCTTCAGTCACTTCGGCGGTTTGATGGCGCTGGTCATTGGCGGCGTTGTTCACCAGAATCTTGATGGGGCCATGGGCCTCGGCACTTTGACCGATGGCGGCCTGCAACGCGGGAATGTCGGTGATGTCACATTGAATGAACAAGGGGCGCGCACCGATTTCCTGTTCCATCTGATCCACGAATTCACTGGCATCCGACCGCCCGACAAAGGCAACCTTGGCACCCTGCCGCAAAAAACCTTCGGTCAGGGCCGCGCCAATACCGGACCCACCGCCGGTGATGAAAACTGAAGCGCCATTGAGATCATGAAATGTAGCTGAGGATTGCATTAGTGGCTCTCTCTCGTGACAGGGCGGGTATCTTTGCCCACCAGAAAATCCAGATCAGCGCCTTTGTCGGCCTGTAAAACGTGGTCGACATACATCTTGGCATACCCACGTGTGTAATGGGGTTCATCCGGTTGCCAACTGGCGCGCCGGGCGTCCATCTCTGCGTCAGATATCAGCAGTTCCAATGCGCCAGTGCTGGTTGAGACGCGAATGCGGTCGCCGGTTTTAACAAGCGCCAGCGGTCCGCCTGCCTGCGCCTCGGGGCTGACATGCAAAATGACGGTACCAAAGGCCGTGCCTGACATCCGTGCATCCGAGATACGGATCATATCCTTGATACCCTGGGTGATCAGCCTGCGCGGGATAGGCATATTGCCGACCTCTGGCATACCCGGATAGCCTTTGGGACCGCAGCCTTTGAGCACCAGAATGCTGTCTGCCGTCACCGGAAGATCGTCGCGGTCGATATTGGCTTTCATGTCTTCGATGTTATCGAACACATAGGCTTCACCTTCGTGGTCCAGCAGGTGATCCGAAGCTGCCGAAGGTTTGATGATGGCCCCACGTGGTGCCAGATTTCCACGAAGCACCCGCAGACCTGCAGCGGGTTTGACCGGGCTGTCGAAACTTTGGATCACATCGTCATTGTAGCACTCGGCCCCATCGGCATAGGCATGAATATCACCACCCAGAACGGTCTGTGCATTGCGAAGGTGCCCTTGCTTGACAAGTTCACTCAGCACCACAGGCATCCCGCCCGCATAACAGAAATCCTCCATCAGATATTTACCTGATGGCATGCAATTGACTAACAACGGGATTTCGCTGCCCAGCTCAAAATCGTCCAGCGCAAGATCAACGCCAACGCGACCAGCCATAGCCAGCAAGTGAACCACTGCATTTGTAGACCCACCAACCGCTGCATTGGCCAGAATGGCGTTCTCAAAGGCTTCGCGCGTCATGATATCCGAAGGCTTGATGTCTTCATCGACCATTTCCACAATGCGCTTGCCAGTCAGATGTGCCAACGCCATGCGGCGGGAATCCACGGCAGGCAGCGCGGCATTGGTGGGCAGGGACATGCCCATTGCCTCGACGACCGAGGCCATGGTCGAGGCCGTACCCATGGTCATGCAAACGCCTTTGGAGCGGCTCATACCGCTTTCAGCGTTCATGAAATCCTGAAGCGTCATTTCCCCTGCGCGCACAGCCTCGGAGAATTTCCAGACATCTGTGCCAGAACCGATATCCTTACCTTTCCATTTGCCATTCAGCATCGGCCCTGAGCTGACAACAATGGTGGGGAGGTCGACCGAGGCGGCACCCATCAGCTGACCCGGTGTGGTCTTGTCACAGCCCCCCAGTAGCACAACACCATCAATCCCGTAGGCGCGGATTGACTCTTCGACATCCATGGCCAGAAGGTTGCGAAACAACATCGCGGTGGGTTTCATCTGGGTTTCACCCAGCGACATCACCGGGAACTCGACAGGAAACCCGCCGGCCTCCCAAACGCCGCGTTTTACGCCCTCAGCCAGATCGCGCAGGCCCGAATTGCAAGGAGTGAGCTCAGACCAGGTGTTGCAGATGCCGATAACCGGTCGGCCATCAAATGCGTGATCTGGAAAACCCTGGTTCTTCATCCAGCTGCGGTGAATAAATCCGTCTTTGTCATGTTTGCCATACCATGCGCTGCTGCGCCTTTTTTTGGTCATATCCGTCTTCCTTCGATCACCCACATGCGGTCTGGGAATGACCAGGGCAGGGTGAGCCCGTGTTGCATCAGGTATTGGCCGTCCAGGGTCAGCGGACCCTCTTTCAGCGGAGTTGATCCACGTGACAGGTGATGGATCTCGTGGCGGTTTATGAGATCGATTTCATAATTGGCGTGAGGTTGTAAACCGGTCAGACGTAATGGGCGTGGCAGGATTTGGGTGCCGGTGGCGGCTTTGCCCGCAAAAGCCACAAACTGGCTGCCATCCTGTGCCATTTGTTGTTCGGCAATGACGCTGGGATCTGCGCTGTCTAATCGTAGAATGTCCGCCCCCATTCGCCAATCTCTATTGGATTTCCACCATCTGGTCACGCGACGCAGAACATCCGCCTCTTCCACACTCAGCTCACGCGGGTCCATTTCGAACCCCATGTGCCGCTGCGCTGCCACCCAAGCTCGAAAGTGAATGTCATGTGTCCGGCCAGAGGTGTGGCATTGGCGCGGTCCCACATGGCTGCCGGTGATCGCAGCGGGGAGCAACAGCGCAGAGTCGTGCTGAATACGTAGTCGCTCCAGCGCATCGTTGCTGTCTGACAGCCACACCCGCTGGGTCAGACTAAGAATGCCTGCATCAATCCGTCCGCCCCCCGACGCGCAGCTTTCGATTTCGACTAATGGAAAAGCCGTGCGGAGATCCAAAAGCAATTCATACACGCCCTCTGTCTGCGCGGCATCAGCGATGGGCAGCAGCCGGTTATGATCCCATTTGATGTAGTCGATGTCGTTGGATGACAAGATCCTGGAAATTTTGCGGTACAAGTGGTCGCGGACATCCGGGTTCGACAAATCCAGCACCCGCTGCTGGCGCCCTTCGATCTGGTTGGACGGCCCAAGTATCCAATCCGGGTGGGCCCGCGCCAGATTGCTGTCCAAGTTGACCATTTCCGGCTCAAACCAGATGCCAAACGTCATGCCCAGCTTTTGAACATGTTGGATTAATGGCGTTAGTCCATCTGGCCATTTGCGTGGATCGATTTCCCAATCGCCAAGCGATGAGGTGTCATCATCACGATGTCCAAACCAGCCGTCGTCTAGTACAAACCGCTCTGCACCAAGTTCTGCGGCTTGGGTGGCAATGTCAGTCAGAATATCGGGGTCGTGATCGAAATAGACCGCTTCCCAGCAGTTGTAATGTACGGGGCGTGGGCGGTCAGCGTTCGGCCCGGTTACAACGTGGTCGCGCAACAGGCGCTGAAAGGCCACTCCGCATCCGTTGAGGCCCGTTTCAGAGACACTCAGATAAAGCGGCGCGGTTATGAACTTGGTTCCTATGCGTTGGGTCCCGGTTGCGTGACCCCATTGGATTTGTCGGCGTCCATCCGGCAGTTCTTCGGCGGACATGACATGGCCACCAGACCAGCCATAGTGCATAGCAAACACGGTGCCGCTTGTGTTGGTTGCCCCAGTTTCGGGGAAATAGGCCAGCGATGGATGTTCGTGCCCGGACCTGCCCGTGCGTGATTCACGCATATGGACACCGGCGCGCCAAGGCGTGTTTTGCAGTTGAAACTCACCTATCCATCGCCCTGCAAAATCGATGATTTCCTGACCCATCTGCGGACCGGGAACCACAGGTGCGGACAGGTGATGCAAGGTGATTTCATCGTCAGAGACCAGCGTTGACATGGCAGCAAGCGTGTCGCCAACTGGCTCAAAATCAAAGAACAGGGTCAGTCCCAAGACATCATCATGGCAGGTAAAGCACTGACCGTCAGTTGCGGTTAGTCTGAACTGTGGATGCAGCGGTTTGCCGTTTTGGTAAGCGATCAATCCAGGCTGCCCTTGAAAGCCATCGGCGGCTTGTGGACACAGGGTCAATGTCGGCAGGCTGTCGATCATGCCGCCAGTAACATCGCGGATCGCAGCACTGGCGATTGCGTTCAGATCCGCTGCGGCTGGCAGAGCAGGCCCCCAGTAGACCGCGCCGGGAAGCCCACCGTTCGAGGACAGAACCAAAGTTTGCCCCGGCGCATCGATTCGCCAGACTTGTGTTTCTTTGCTCACTTCACCGCTCCCAGTGTCAAACCAGCAATGAAGTGGCGCTGCATCAAGAAGAACATCGCCACGGGGGGGAGGGCAGCCACGATTGAGCCCGCGCTCATCAGATGATAGGCTGCGCGATACTGCGCGTTGAAAGATGTAATGCCTGCGGTCACAGGTTGGCTTTCAATGCCTTGGGTCAGCACCACGGCCCAGAAATAATCGTTCCAGATAAAGGTGAAGATCAACACAGACAGCGCGGCAATCGCGGGCTTCATCAGCGGCAGCACAACGTACCAGAAAATCCGCCATTCCGCGACACCCTCGACCCGGGCTGCTTCGATCAACTCATAGGGAAGCGCCCGGATGAAGTTGCGCATAAACAGAGTACAGAACCCGGTTTGAAACGCTATATGGAACAGTACAAGGCCGGTCTTGGTATTATACAAGCCTAAATCCAATGTCAGATCGCGGACTGGAACCATCAAGATCTGGAACGGGACAAAATTGCCAGCGATGAACATGAAGAACAGGATCAGGTTGCCGCGGAATTTGTAAATTCCAAGGGCAAAGCCGGTCATGCAAGACAGGGCAACAGCGCCAATGACGGTTGGGACTGTGATCAGGATCGAGTTCATCAAATAGCGTGGCATATCCGAGGCGAAAAACACCTTGCCGTAGTTGTTGAAGCCTTCGAATGAACTCGGCATTCCCCAATAATTTCCCGATGTGAAATCGGTGTCTGGTTTGACAGAAAAAATGGCAACGGCAATCAACGGCAGCAGCCACAGGGTTAATGCAACGGGCAACAGCGACTGATAGGTCATCTGCCAGCTGCGGGAGGATTTTTCGATAGGTCTGGGAAACATCAGCGTGCCCCTTTTTCGTCTTGGTACATCGACCACAGGAAGTAGGCGATAAAGGCCAACATGATGACAAACAGTACAACGGCGATTGCTGCGCCATATCCCATGCGGAAGCCATATTCGCTTAGCGCTTTTTCAAACATATAGAAGGACAATACGCGGGTAGATCCAAATGGGCCGCCGTATGTCATGATCGATATCAGATCAAACGAGCGCAACGCTCCGATGATAGTGACCACAAAGGCAATGAACGTCGCGGGGCGCAGTTGTGGGATGATTATATGCCATAACATCCGCCACCCCTTGGCTCCATCCAATCGCGCGGCCTCAATTTGCTCGGGATCAACTGCGTTCAAACCTGTGAGGTAGAGGATCATGCAATAAGCTGTCTGTGGCCAAAGACCTGCAAGAATAATACCATATGTGGCCAGGTTTGGGTCACCCAGAACGTTTAGGGGCTCCAGCCCAAACTGTTCCAAAATCGTATTGAGGAGTCCAAAAGTTGGATCGTAGAACCATGTGAACACCAGCCCAACAACTACCTGACTAATCACAAAAGGGAAAAAGAACAAAGACTTGTACAGGCGAATACCTGTTACTGTTTGGTTCAGAAACAGCGCAATGAACAGTCCCGCCGGTATCGCCAACAGGTATAGGATCAGCCATTTGAAGTTGTTCCATAGCGAAACTTCGAACGCCCGGTCAGTTAGCAATTTCTTGTAGTTTTTCAGTCCGACATATTCAGCTTCGCCCAGCCCGTCCCATTTGTAAAAAGACAGGTTGAAACTCTGGATGACTGGGAAAATCACGTAAAACAGGAAAAACAGAATGCCAGGGGTTAGAAACAGAAGTGGCGTGATGACCTGTCGGTTACGTGCCATAAACCCAGGGCGGAACGTCTTAGCCCGGGCCGAGGCTTGAGGAGCATTACTCATCTGATCAGTATCCTGCGCAGTCGCTATTGCAGCGAAATAAAGGGGCAGGGCGAGTAAACCGCCCTGCCGGGTTTTAATCGTTTAGTAGACGTCCTGACGCACCGACTCGAGGCGCTCCAAGATTTCGTCCAGATTATCCGGGATAACCATAAACTCCTGGAACCCTTCCATGGCAACGGCTGCCATTTCGGCTGGGTAATCCCGGTCAAAGAACTGGGCTACACCGCCGGGGCTGTTTGATGACAACATGTCAAAGCCCTGTTCGAGGAACTTGTCAGCATCAACCGAAGACTGCGCGTTCACAGGCAACTGACCAAGAGCCCCACCCGAGTTGATCTTGGTCTGAACACTTGAGGACGCGACAAAGCGCAAGAACTCACGCGCGGCTTCTTTGTTTTCAGCCTTGGCTGGGATGTGGAACGTATCGGTTGGCGCGTCTTCGGCCATTTCAACGTCCGGGTTGATTTCAACAAACTGGTAGAAATCAAGTTTGCTATCATCCAGGCCTGCTTCACGCAGGGGCGAAACGGCAAAGTTGCCCATCAGATACGCAGTGGCTTCACCGTTGACCATAAAGGGCAGGGCTTCTTGCCAGCTGTAGGTCTGGTGGTTGGCAACAAAACCATTCATGTCGATCAGCTGACGCCAGTTGGCAAATGTCTGACGGACACGGTCGTCAGTCCACTCGACCTCACCCCGGGCCAGCTGCATGTGGAAATCAAACCCATTGGTGCGCATGTTCAGGTAGTCAAACCAGCCACCTGCAGTCCACAGGAATTTGGACCCGATAGTGTAACAAGCGCGGCCCGAGTCGACGATTTTCTGACAGTTGGCCAGTTCCTCGTCCCAGTTGGACGGTTCTGACAGACCTAGCTCAGCAAAGATGTCTTTGCGGTAGTAAACGCCCCACTGATAGTAGGTATAGGGCACGCCCCATTGCTTGCCGTCGATGGTCATCGCCGATTTTGTCGATGCAAGATTGTCAGCAATTGCGGGTTCTTCCCACAGATCGCTGACATCTTCGAACAGACCGGCAGATACATATGGACCCATACGGTTGGCGGCATACCAGTTCGCAACATCGGGCGGGTTTGCGGACAAGAAGTTGCGGATTTGGGTTTTGTAGGCTTCGCGGTCAATGACAGTCAGTTCGACCGTCAGGTTTGGATGCAGTGCATCAAAATCCGATGCCAGGCCTTCCATGACGGCGCGCGGTGCTGGGTTCGACATATCCGAAAAGATTTTCAGTGTGCCATTCAGTTCGGCCATCGCAGGTGATGCAAGGCCTGTGGTCAGGGCAATCGCTGCCGCTGCCGTGGTGAGTTTCTTAAGCATGAGTTCCTCCCTCTTGACATTCAGATTTAGTTCCAAATAATGAAACCAAATCTCAACTATTGAAACTATGCTGGAAACAGCTTAACGATGTCAACACTCTCGACGCGGGATGCGATTGAGAAAGCCGGAGAGAACGATGACTGAACCAAACAAAACCAAGGGATCGAGTGACGGAACCGTTGGTAAAGCTTTGGAAATTCTTGATGCGGTGGCTGCAAAGAGCCGCCCTGTTCGGTTTGGTGAGCTATTGGCGGACTCTCCGCATCCCAAGGCCACTTTGTACCGATTTCTGCAAACTCTAACGAATCAAGAGATGCTGCATTACGACTCGGATCAGCAGACTTATTCGCTTGGGCTACGTTTGGTGCGCATGGCACATTCAGCCTGGAGCCAATCGTCGTTGTCTTCCGTTGCTGCCCCAATTCTGGACGAGCTGGCAGCTGCGGCCAATGAAACTATTCATCTCGCGCAAATGGAGAATGGACAGGTTCTGTTTGTTGACAAGCGGCGTGCCTCTGCCCTGTTTGAGACACTGGCCCAGACCGGACGTGTTGCACCGGCCCACAGTACCGGGGTTGGCAAAGCCATTTTGGCCTTTATGTCTCCGGAACGCTTGGAACGTGCCCTGAAGCAGCAGGCCTTTGTCAAATATACGCAGAATACTCACGATAACGTCGAAAGCCTGAAGGCAGAGTTTGTCCAGATCCGCGCAGAAGGCCTAGCCTATGACCGGGAAGAGCACGAACAGGGCATCATCAGCATCGCCGCCCCGATTTTGTTAGGCAATGGTAAAGTCGTTGGGGCAGTCTCCATTGCCAGTTCGACGTCGCGCCATTCGCCTGAAAGCTTGCAGACCTTTCGCGAGGCGCTGCTGGATGCAACCGCCCGCATCGGCAACGAAGCCACGCCGTGGCAATTCCCTACATAAGTTTCAGGAGATAAACACATGACCGGCGTAAAGCTTCAGAAGGTTGTCAAGAAATATGGCGAAACCCAGGTTATCCATGGTGTTGACTTGAGCATTGATGACGGAGAGTTCTGTGTTTTTGTCGGCCCATCGGGCTGTGGCAAGTCTACCTTGCTGCGGATGATTGCGGGTCTCGAGGAAACCACGGACGGTCAAATCGAAATTGGCCATCGCGACGTTACCCATCTTGATGCATCGGACCGTGGGGTGGCAATGGTGTTCCAGACCTATGCCTTGTACCCGCATATGACGGTCGAAGAAAACATGGGGTTTGGTCTGCGGATGAATGGCCATCCCAAAGATGAGATCAAATCAAAGGTGGGTGAGGCCAGCCGCATCCTAAAGCTCGACGACTATCTAAGTCGCAAACCGAAAGCGCTGTCCGGGGGGCAGCGTCAACGTGTTGCAATTGGCCGGGCGATTGTTCGTGGCCCCGAAGTGTTCTTGTTCGATGAGCCCCTGTCCAACCTGGACGCTGAGTTGCGCGTTGATATGCGGGTTGAGATTGCCCGTCTGCACAACAAAATTGGCGCCACGATGATCTACGTGACACATGATCAGGTCGAGGCAATGACCCTAGCCGACAAGATTGTGGTGCTACGCGCCGGCCGCATTGAACAGGTTGGGAAACCGATGGATCTGTACCGCGACCCGGATAACAAATTTGTTGCTGGATTTATCGGTTCACCGAGTATGAATTTTGTCGAGGGTGTTGTTGAGGGTGGCGCTGTCCGTGTCCCGGCTTTGGGTAACCGGATCGTTAAAACCTCAGTCAACTTACCCGGAGAAGGCCACCCGGTGTATGTCGGAGTCCGCCCTCAACATCTTTCTATCACCGAAGGTGACTCTGATATTAAATTGGATATTCGCGAGCACTTAGGTGGCATTTCGTATGACTATCTGGTGGTGGGTGATGGTTCCAAATTGATTGTTGAAACCCGTGACGACCGTGAAATTCCAGAAGGCAGCACCCTTCTTGTTGATTTTGATGAAGCGGACGCGTTGTTCTTTGATGGTGAAACTGAAAATAGGCTGAGATAGACCTAGTTCAACGAACGCAGTGGCAAGTTGGTATATGACCATGGTCTTAGTTTGACGGACAGATACCGGGCTATGCGGAACTGGCCGATGGTTACGGTTGGTTCCCTAAAATCCTCAAAAGTCTCGCTAACCCGGCTGTTGATCTATGGCGGTTGGAATGCACAACTTTGAAAAGTGTAGGGGAAACGGTTCGTAGCTTTCTAGTGCAGTCCAGAAGGTTGCCGTTGTCGCGGCATTAAACTGCTTTGAAAATCAATATTTAGATGGCAATATTGGTCAAAATTCCTCCTGCAAGGCAACCTCATATGAAGATTGCAGTTATTGGTGTTGGATATGTTGGACTCGTCTCCGGCGTCTGCTTTTCAGATTTTGGCCATCATGTGGTTTGCGTAGATAAAGATCCCAAAAAAATAGAAACACTTGAGCAGGGTGAGTTGCCGATTTACGAACCCGGTCTAGATGTCCTCCTGGCAAAGAACACTGCAGCAGGTCGCTTGTCCTTTACAACAAAATTGCCTGAAGCGCTTGATGGGGCTGACGCAGTTTTTATTGCCGTTGGAACGCCGACGCGTCGGGGTGATGGTCACGCGGATTTATCCTATGTTCTGGCCGCAGCGACCGAGGTTGCCCAAACGCTGAAGCATTACAGCGTAATCATCATTAAATCGACTGTGCCAGTTGGTACTAATCAGCAGGTCGAAGATACCGTTCGTAGTGCAGCCCCAGACCTTGATTTTGACGTTGCCTCCAACCCAGAGTTTCTACGTGAAGGGTCAGCCATAGATGATTTTATGAAGCCTGATCGGGTGATTGTGGGTGCTGAAAGCGAGCGCGCATCAAAGGTCATGGCAGACATCTACCGTCCGCTCTACCTTCGAGATTATTCAATTTTGACCACTGACCGCGAAAGCGCTGAGATGATCAAATATGCGGCAAATGCATTCCTTGCTATCAAGATCACTTTTATCAACGAGATTGCAGCACTATGTGAGCGTGTCGGAGCGGATGTAAAAGAGGTGTCGAGGGGCATCGGCCTGGATGGTCGGATCGGTAACAAATTCCTTCATGCTGGCCCTGGCTATGGCGGGTCCTGCTTTCCAAAAGACACCTCGGCGCTTGCCCGTATTGGTCAAGAGAATGCACAGCCAGTGCGGTTGGTTGAAGCCGCGATTCAGGTCAACGAAGATATAAAGCGCCGCATGATCGAAAAGCTGCTCGATCTCTGTGACGGAAGTTTTTCCGGCAAAGCCGTGACGGTTCTGGGCGTAACGTTCAAGCCAAATACAGACGACATGCGGGCAGCTCCGTCTTTGACCATCATACCCGCACTTTTGGGGAACGGAGCGAAAGTGCGGGTCGTGGACCCTCATGGATATAGAGAAGGTTTAGAATTGTTACCTGGGGTCGAGTGGTATGATGACGTGTATAAGGCGGCTTCTGAGGCAGATTTGGTGGTTGTCCTGACTGAATGGAACGAATTTAGGGCTCTGGATTTGTCGCGTTTGGCGTTAGGCATGGCAACCGCAAAAATGGCAGATTTACGCAATGTCTATAGTGCTGAAGAAGCCCAAGAAGCAGGGTTTGTGGCATACTCATCTGTTGGCCGCCGCAACTTGGTCGCGCAATAGAGATCGGAATTTCTCCAGTTTCTTCACTTGTTGAGAAACACCCGAAGCAAAAAAGAATGGGCTGGGAAGATAAACCGGACCTTGCATACATCGACTTTGGCCATAAATGAGTGAAACAAGCTGTATGAAGGCGAGCCCAAATGCTGTTTAGCCGAGCCTTAAACCTATCCGAACAAGCAGGGCTATTTCGGTCATCGCAATCATCTATGGGCGCATTTCAGTGACGAGCTTTTTCAGATACTTACCATAATTTGTTTTTCCAAACGTATCCGCATGTTCGCGCATTTTGGCATCGTCGATCCAGCCGTTCTGATAGGCAATTTCTTCTGGGCAACCTGATTGCATACCTTGCCGCTCGGATAGCGTTCGTACGAAATTTCCGGCGTCTAGCAAAGAGCCATGCGTGCCGGTATCAAGCCAGGCAAAACCACGCCCCATACGTTCAACCGAAAGTGTGCCGTCGTTGAGATAGCTTTCCAGCAGCGTGACAATTTCAAGTTCTCCGCGCTCAGAGGCTTTGACATCTTTTGCACGGCGTGGTGCATCACCATCAAGAAAATACAGCCCTGTCACAGCGTAGTTGCTCGGTGGGGTTTCAGGTTTTTCGATGATCTGCTCAACAGTGCCCTTAGCATCGAATTTGACAATGCCATAGCGTTCAGGGTCTGCCACGTGATAGCCAAACACCGTTCCGCCGATGTCCCTGTCGTCCGCCGCCTTGAGCATTTCCGGCAGGCCATGACCAAAGAATATATTGTCGCCTAAAACCATAGCTGATGGCGCGTCATTCAGAAAATCTTCGGCCAGAATATAGGCTTGTGCCAAACCATCTGGAGACGGTTGCTTGATGTAGGTCAGAGACAAGCCCCATTGACTGCCATCGCCCAATAGGCGCTTAAACTGGGATTGGTCTTCAGGCGTTGTAATCACCGCAATTTCACGAATTCCAGACAGCATCAACACCGAGAGCGGGTAGTAAATCATGGGCTTGTCATAAATCGGCATGAGCTGTTTTGAGACGGCCATGGTCAGAGGATATAGGCGGGTGCCAGACCCTCCTGCCAAAATGATGCCTTTTCGTTGTGTCATTACTTAGTCTCCAGTTCGCTCAAACAAGCGGACAATGCGTCTTTCCATTCTGGGCGTGCAACACCAAAAATGGTCTCGGTCATGCTGCAGTCAAGTCGGCTGTTACAGGGTCGGGTTGCAGGTGTGGGATAAGCAGAAGTAGGAATTCCCTCAACCGTCACCGTTTTACCAGCCTGTACAAAAATTAAACGTGCAAAATCAGCCCAGTTCACATTGGGGTATCCCGAAAAATGGTAGGTGCCAGACTTCGTTGGGTCGGTTTTAAGCTGCTTTGATATTTCTACGCAGGCTTTGGCAATATCACGTGCTGACGTTGGTCCGCCGGTTTGATCTGCGACGACCGTTAGGTTGTCGTGCGTCTCTGAAAGGCGCAGCATTGTTTTGACGAAATTATTTCCATGAGCAGAGAACACCCAGGAAGTGCGCAGGATCGCATGTGTACCTGCTTCCGCACGCACCCCTTCTTCACCTTGCAGTTTTGTGCGCCCGTATGCCCCCAAGGGTGCGGTGGGATGATCTGCTTTAAAGGGTGCATCACCCTGTCCGTCGAAAACGTAATCTGTCGAAATATGAACAAATGGAATGCCAAGCTCGGCACATGCCTTTGCCATTTGCCCTGGTGCAGCACCATTGATCAACGCGGCCAACACCGTGTCCTCTTCGGCTTTATCAACTGCCGTATATGCGGCCGCATTGATGACCGCGTCTGGTTTCGCAGCCATAATGACAGCGTAACAGGCCGCAGGATCACTTAGGTCCGCCTGCTCCCGGCCCAAAAATGTGGCCGTAGGCAAAAGCTTTCTCAGTTCAGTCGCGACTTGTCCCGTTTTTCCAAAGACGATCATGCTTTTACACCCAGCCGTTCACCAACCCCCTGGCGATTTTGCAGGGCACGCCACCACGCCTCATTCGCGAGGTACCAGTCGACGGTTTTTGCGAGCCCTTCTTCGACGGTAACCGACGGTCGCCAGCCCAATTCGTCACGAATTCGCGTCGGATCAATGGCATAGCGAGCATCATGGCCCGGACGATCGGCGACAAAGGTGATTTGATCAGCGTAGCTGCCACTCGGCTTGGGTCGCCTATCATCTAAAATAGCACAAAGCGCTTTGACCAGCTCCAGATTGGAGCGCTCATTTTCACCGCCGATGTTATAGCTGCGACCCACTTCGCCCTTTTCGGCTACCAACAATAGTGCATCTGCGTGATCTTCAACGTAAAGCCAGTCACGAATATTCGCGCCAGTCCCATAGATTGGCAGTTCTTTCCCCGCCAGCGCATTAAGAATGACAACCGGTACCAACTTCTCGGGGAAGTGAAAGGGACCATAATTGTTCGAACAATTGGTCAGCACAACTGGCATGCCATAGGTTTCTTGCCAGGCGCGTACCAGGTGATCAGAGCTAGCTTTGGAAGCCGAATAGGGCGACCGCGGGTCATAGGCTGTCTCTTCAGTGAAAAGCACGTCCGGGTCATTTGGCAAAGAACCAAAAACCTCGTCCGTTGAGATGTGGTGGAAACGAAAGCTCTCTGGTTTACCTGCGTCGGTCCAATATTTTCGGGCTGCTTCCAACATATTGAAAGTGCCCGTGATGTTGGTTTCGATAAAGTCACCAGGTCCATCAATTGAGCGATCAACGTGACTTTCTGCCGCTAAATGCATCACCATGTCAGGCTGGTGGCGGGTAAAAACAACGTCGAGTGCTGGGCGGTCACGAATATCAACGTGTTCAAATGCATAATGAGGGCTATTCGCCACTTCGGCTACATTTTCAAGGCAAGCCGCGTAGGTTAGTGCATCGACATTGACAACATCGTGGCCTCGCGCGACGGCCAACCGCAATACCGCAGAGCCAATGAATCCTGCACCGCCAGTTACCAAAACCTTCATTATTTAACCCTTGTAGTTGAATGGAGTCTGGAAGGTCTCAAACGTGGGTGCCTTCTCGTCCTTATCGGAGATAATTGGGGTAATGCCCTCTAACGGCCAATCGACACCACAGCTATCCCATTTTATTGCACCATCACATTCGGGCGCATAGTGGTCAGTACACTTGTAAATGATCTCGCTATCAGCTTCCAACGTCATGAACCCATGTAAGAAACCAGCAGGTATCCACAGTTGGTTACCGTTTTCAAACGATAACTCTTCGCCTATCCATTGACCAAATGTTGGCGAGCCCCTGCGCACATCTACGGCAACATCAAAAATACGGCCGCGTCCACAACGTACCAATTTGCCCTGAGCATGGGGAGGACTTTGAAAATGCAGTCCGCGCACTGTGCCAACTTTGCTCGATATAGAGTGATTGTCTTGCACAAATTCTGGTAGATCCAGCCCCAACCCAGACAGGGTTTTCTTATTCCAGCTTTCGGAAAAGAACCCGCGATGGTCACCAAAACGCGAAGGGGTAATTCGATAGACATCGTCTAAACCTGTCAAAGAAATATCCAAAACAACGTCCCCAATTAGTTCCGAATTAAGCGCGCCACATCCAATGGTGCTACATTCCACTGTCTATCTAAATGGAGCTAAGCCAAAAAGCGATATCTCGCTAGGACGTACAGGTAAGCCGCACGAGATATATTGTTCAACTTCAACCCTTATTGCCCAAATGCTTCATGGGATCTGGCAAGTGCCAACTGACTAACGTTACGGTTCGTGTTGCCACAACCGATGAAGTGTCCGACACAAGGGCGCATTTTGGTCCTTACGCCACGTCGATAATCTAAGGAGCAATCTCCATTTGAACACCAGCAACCTGTTGTGTTCTGCACCTGGTTTTTGCCAAGGTCTTTCTGCTGCTCAGCTACTTAGTTCGAGGTAATCGCGCGCTGGAAAAACGTCTTGGTTGCAGTGTCATACCTGTTTTCCGGCTGTGTACTAGATCAAACGACACACTTTGAGTTTCGCCCGGGTCTTCAGAGGCGCAGCATCATAGGCGGACCGGCATGTCGATCTGACGAAGGCTTGGTGTATAGCCTTTCGCGGTAATTTTTACCCGTGGCCGCGAAGCCTAAGTTAAGGAAAGTGTATTCAATCCATCCTCAAAGGGTCGGCTGAGTTGAAACTTTTAAGGCTTCAATTCGCTTCATCCTCTCGGCGATCATAAATATCTTCGTAGCGGATAATGTCATCTTCCCCAACGTAAGACCCGGTTTGTACTTCGATCAAAACCATCGGCACTTTGCCAGGGTTCTCCATTCGATGAACCGCACCTAGAGGAATGTAGACTGATTGGTTTTCAGTTATGAGACGCACCTTATCATCGACTGTCACGCGGGCAGTGCCCTCGACTACAATCCAATGCTCTGAACGATGGAAGTGGCTTTGTAACGAGAGCGCCGCACCGGGATGAACATGTATACGTTTAACCTGAAAGCGATCGCCAACCACTAGGCTTTCGAACCAACCCCAAGGTCGGTGGTCCTTGGGAAATTGCACTGCTTGCGTCGCGCCCTTGGCCTTTAGAGCACTGACCGCAAGTTTAACCTCCTGTGCTCGCGACATGTCGGCAACAAGTACGGCGTCGTTCATTGCCACAGCCACGATATTGTTCAGGCCGATGCCGACAATTTCTAGCCGGTCGCTATCTGAACGTAGCAGCGAGTTTTTGCATTCAATTGCAGTGGCGTCACCTGTGGTGACCACGCCCTGCTTATCAGCGTTGCTCTCCCGCCAGACCGCGTCCCAACCTCCTAGATCAGACCAGCCGCTGTCAAATGGCACGACTGACAAGTTCTTGGCGCGCTCCATGATCGCATGATCGATGGAGATGTTGTCGGTGTTAGACCAGGCATCCTTAGCCAGCCGCAGAAATCCAAGATCGGTCTGAGCTTCGTTGACAGCCTCTTCAACCGACACCAGCATTTGCGGCGCATATTCTTTGAAGGCAGCGATGATTTGAGTGGCCTTAAACAAGAAGATACCGGCATTCCAAAGGAAGTTTCCGGCCTCTAACATATCGGCGGCTTTGCGGGCATGCGGCTTTTCAACAAACCGTGCTAAGTCGACGGCCGACCCTTCACCATCTGGTGCGGCCGCCAATTCCAAGTAACCATATGCTGTCTCGGCATGGGTTGGGCTAATACCAAATGTGACGAGCTTATTCTCAGTGACTGCGGTCAGGCCTTTTTGCACGGCAGATTGAAACGCCTCGCGATCAGGAACAACGTGGTCGGACGGTGCAACCAGCATAACCGCGTCCGGGTCGCTCTTACTGATATGTAAAGCCGCAGCCAAAACAGCTGGGGCGGTGTTGCGGGGTTCTGGTTCGATCAGAATTGCACCTGGGTCGATCCCAATGGCGGCAAGTTGTTCTGTAACGATAAAGCGAAAATCAGAACTTGTCATAATCACGGGAGAAGCAAACTTTTCTCCCTGTAAGCGCTGTGCAGAGGCTTGGAACAAAGTCTCATCATTAATGAGTGGGGCAAATTGCTTTGGGTAGCTTTTACGTGAAAGAGGCCACAGCCTTGTGCCGGAACCTCCGCAGAGAATTACGGGATAAATCATATTGGCCTCAATGAACTTAAGAGAGTTGAATATGCTCTGTGGTGAGAGCACTACTTTATAGATTTTTGGTCGTTTCCTCAGCCCAAGGGAGAGAAGTTTTTAAGAGATTCTAGCCAAATGGAGCATGATTACCTACTGAAAAAGGACTTTTCGTAGTGCCCGTGCTGACCACCTGCATGCCAGATAAAAGCGAAAGCATCACTGGCTTATTGACGGAACATGGTCAGCAATGAGCTATGGAAGCTTGATCCCATGTGGCTGACACCCTGATTCAACAGTGCTATTTTCCTGTTCGGTCTAGTACTGCCATGCCGGTACGAAGGATCAATTCGGCATCAAATTTTAAAGACCCACGAAGACTATAGTCGACGTCCATCGCTACTCGCTCATCATAGCTCACGTCATTGCGCCCTGAGACTTGCCATGGACCTGTAATCCCAGGTTTTAGACTAAGATAGACGTTTGCCGAAATGCCATATTTAGCAAGTTCTGCACGCACGATTGGGCGTGGGCCAACAAAACTCATCTCGCCCTTCAGCACGTTCCAGATTTGCGGTAACTCATCCAAGCTGGTTTTACGCAGGAAATCACCAACACGAGTAATACGCGGATCGTTTGTCAGCTTGTGGTCGCGTTCCCATTCGGCAGCGGCGGCAGGGTTGTCGGTGAGATAGGCCTGCAACCGCTCTTCAGCGCCATGCACCATGGTGCGAACTTTCCAGCATTTGAAAACACGACCGTTTTGCCCAATGCGACTATGGCCGAAAAAGCTGGGGCCTCCGTCGCGTCGGACTAGAAGTGCGAGGATAGCTACAACTGGTGCGATGACTGGCAAAAGAACTAGAGCCAGAACAAGGTCAAAGAAGCGCTTTCCACCTTTGGCATAGAGGCTTTTGTTTGTATCTGTCTGGACATCGGCCGACACGTCCACAACAGCACTTTCACTTGCTCGGACGTATGCCCAAGCGGGGAAACGGACCCTACTCATTGATGCTGATTTACGTAATCCCAACATCCAGAAATTTCTAGGTGAAAAGCCTGCATATGGCTTGATGGACTACTTGATGAATGGCGGGGCTGTAAAAGTCGATGAAGTCTCCAAAGACAAACAATCCAAGGGAAGCCAAGACCCTGTTGAAGAGTTCTATGTCTTGGATCCGATCAGTAAACTGGGGCTTATCCTCGGCAGCCACAGAGCGAACACTCCGACAGATGCACCCCTGCAGGGTAAAGTGTTTCACGATTTGATAGCTGAATCCCGGGCTACATTTGATGTTGTGGTTATCGACTCTGCGCCCTTACTCCCTGTTGTCGATACACGATACATCGCACCACTGGCAGATGTTGCTGTTTTATGCGTCCGCTTTGGCGAAACGAGCCAGATGGAGCTTAGAGCAGCGTACCACCATTTGGCGGGCGCACTAAGGCCAGAAACCAACTTGGTTAGCACTCTGAATTTCTATGAGGGCAGCCAACAAGGGTACAAATACGGCGGATACTACAGCTAATACACGCATACCTGGTAGGTAGCTGAAAACCCAAAAACGGGTCAATATCAGGATCTACTGGGTATAGCTGGTATCGATTGTTCAAGTCACTTAACGCAGCCCTGCTGAATGACTTAGCCGTACACGAATTATGCATGATGGTTTGGTCAAGAGATGACTTTTGAGGACGGTAAGCAACAGTGAGTGCCGTCTGATTTCTTGTACGGGCTTACGAAGATTGAGACCGGTAGAAAAATCACCTGCAATGTTTTGACTAATAATATCTAAATGCAGCTCTTCAACTCTTGAATTGCAGCTTGAAAAATCATCAATCCGCTCCAAACAGATCCCGAGTAAACACTTTACCTTCGACATCGTGCATTTCATCAGTAAGACGATTTGCGACGATAATATCAGCTTCATTTTTAAAAACGCTGAGGTCACGTATAACCCGGGATCCGAAAAACTCGTTATCATCCATCACAGGTTCATAGATTACGACTTCAATACCCTTGGCCTTAAGTCGCTTCATGATGCCCTGAATTGATGACTGTCTGAAGTTGTCCGAGCCTGCTTTCATAACAAGACGATACACACCTACAACATTGGGCTTTTTTGCAATGATCTGGTCAGCAAGGAAATCCTTGCGTGTGCGGTTGGCGTCGACGATGGCGCGGATAAGGTTTTGTGGAACATCAGAGTAATTGGCTAACAGTTGTTTGGTGTCTTTTGGCAGGCAATAGCCACCATAGCCAAATGACGGATTATTGTAGTGTGTCCCAATGCGCGGATCCAGACCGATGCCTTCAATGATCTGTCGGCTATCCATACCGCCAGCCATGGAATAGCTGTCGAGTTCATTAAAAAACGCGACGCGCATGGCCAGGAAAGTGTTGGCAAATAGCTTAATCGCTTCGGCTTCATCAGGGTCAGTATAGAGAACGGATATGTCCGATTTTACCGCCCCTTCCATTAGGAGATTGGCAAATATCTTCGCGCGTTCAGAAATCTCACCTACTACGATCCGGCTAGGGTGCAAGTTATCATACAATGCACGACCCTCGCGCAGAAATTCGGGCGAGAAAATAACCTGATTGGTGTCGAGTTCTTTTCGGATGCGGTTAATGAATCCCACAGGTATTGTTGATTTGACCACAATCGTTGCGTTTTCGTTGACACTTAAAACCGCTCTGATCACATTTTCAACACTTGATGTGTCGAAGAAATCTGTGGACGGGTCATAGTTTGTGGGCGTTGCCACAATCACAAAGTCTGCGCTTTTGAACGCAGTGAGGCCATCTGTTGTGGCAGAAAGAGAAAGGGGCTTATTGGCCAGAAAGTCTTCGAGTTCTGCGTCAACTATCGGGCAGCGACGACTGTTAACCATGTCCACCCGCTCACTCGAAACATCGATCGCAGTCACTTCGTGATTCTGGGCGAGCAATACTGCGTTCGACAACCCTACATAACCTATACCGGCAACAGAAATTTTCATGGATTATCCCTTTTTGCGCTGTCTGCGCCAATAAAATTATTCACGGCAAAAATCAAAATAAGCAGCAGTTTCTATAAGTTGCGGTGTGCTTGGCAATTCAAAGCGGATCTTCGGAGGGCGCCTGGCGAGACAAATGTTGCAGGTGCCAAACTTGTTGAATGCCGCGTATAAACTAGAAGTGTTTTGTCCGTTCTAGCGTCAGAAGGCGTAGGTTGGTGAAAAAAACCGCGTGGGAAAGTCCAATGAGATGTTCCGGAAAATTCACTCAATTTAGCGGAAGCGTCCATACCTTTACCTCAGACCTTAAAACTCATTAGCAATGCACTTTCATTAGGGAGCCCCAAAGAAGTTACCACAACAACCAAAGAATCAAGTAGGCTGTTCCGTGCCTTTTAGAGGCAAAACCGCCTTAAGAAAACCAGCAAAGGGTTGGGGCGTTGTGATTGTTAAGCGATTGGGCCGTGCAGGCTCCCCTCTACGGGTCAAACTTGTGCAGCCAACGATTGGTTGCAGATAGATCTACCTCGATACCCTGTTCCGATGCTCCCTTTAGGAGACCAAATTGCTCCAAATATCGAAGTTAAACCTGAGTAACGCAGCAGACCTGGATATTGTGTTGGTGTCCTGATGGTTGCAGTGACACTCCGTGACTTATAGGAGAGGCAATGGGTGAGAGTCTTACGAGACATCAGGAGTAGGCTATAGATGAGCAATGCGGTGGATCGGATCTGTGTGATTGGCTTGGGCTATGTCGGTTTACCGCTGGCTGTTGAGTTCGGCAAACACCGCGAGGTGGTGGGATTTGATATTAATCAGGATCGCATCGACCAGCTTCGCCAGGGACAGGATTTGACCCGCGAGATTGAACCGGATGAAATGGGTCTGGCCCAGCACCTGAGCTTTACTAGCGATACCGCTGAAATCGCGACTTGTTCCATCTACATTGTCACCGTACCAACCCCGATTGATACCAGTCGCCGCCCTGACCTGGGACCCCTGGAGCGCGCATCGCAGCTGGTGGGTCGGGTTCTGGCGCCGGGTGATATCGTTATCTACGAATCCACCGTTTACCCCGGCGCCACCGAAGAGGAATGCGTACCTATTCTTGAAGCTCGCTCTGGGTTGACCTTTAACCGGGATTTTTATGTGGGCTATAGCCCTGAGCGGATCAACCCAGGTGACAAAACACATCGTTTGACCACTATAGTTAAGGTGACATCAGGCTCGACTCCGGAAACAGCCGACCAGGTGGACGCACTTTACCGCGAGATTATCACTGCCGGCACTTACCGCGCCGAGAGCATCCAGGTCGCCGAGGCGGCCAAGGTGATCGAGAACAGCCAACGAGACATAAACATAGCGTTGATCAACGAACTTGCGAAAATCTTTAACCGGCTGAATATCGATACAGAGGCGGTGTTGCGGGCCGCAGGAAGCAAGTGGAACTTCTTGCCGTTTCGCCCCGGGTTGGTCGGTGGTCACTGTATCGGTGTTGATCCCTATTACCTAACTCATAAAGCTGAGCAGGTTGGATATCACCCTGAAATCCTGTTGGCAGGACGGCGGCTAAACGACGGAATGGGAGCCTACGTGGCTCAGCAGATGATCAAGGCCATGCTGAAACGCCGCATTCAGGTGGTGGATGCACGGGTTTTGGTGATGGGGCTGACTTTCAAAGAGAACTGCCCCGATTTGCGCAATACACGAGTGATTGATGTGGTGCGTGGGTTAGAAGACTTTGGTGTTCAGGTTGATGTGTCTGATCCAAATGTTGCACCAGCGGATGCCCGCACTGAGTTTAATCTGGAACTGGTTGAGGCGCCACAGCAAGGGGCCTATGATGGGATCGTTCTGGCAGTAGCGCATGACGAATTCCATACCATGGGAGAGGCTCAAATCCGAACGTTGGGCAAACCGGGGGCCGTGGTCTATGATTTGAAGTATGTTCTTCCTGCCGATCACAGTGACTTACGGCTTTGATCTGCAAGAGCTTGGTAACCTGCTATTGTTCAGCAAACGAGTAGCTGGAAGCGCTACGATAACTAAACATGGCGAAATAGCCGAAAAAAATATGATTGGCACGTGAATGACTAAGACAGCACTTATCACCGGCGTGACCGGTCAGGACGGTTCATATCTGGCAGAATTTTTGTTGGAAAAAGGCTATGAAGTCCATGGCATCAAGCGGCGAGCCTCGTCATTTAACACCCAACGAGTGGACCATATTTTTGAGGACCCGCATACGGATAGCGCTCGGTTCAAGCTACATTACGGTGATCTTAGCGACAGTTCAAACCTGACTCGGATTCTACAAGAAGTGCAGCCGGACGAAGTCTATAATCTTGGCGCGCAAAGTCATGTTGCGGTTAGTTTTGATTCACCAGAATACACAGCGGATGTGGATGCCATGGGCACGCTGCGGCTCCTCGAGGCTATCCGCTTTTTGGGGTTAGAGAAGAAGAGCCGTTTCTACCAGGCTTCAACTTCGGAGCTTTACGGATTGGTACAGGAAACGCCCCAAACCGAGACCACGCCGTTTCACCCGCGCAGTCCTTATGCAGTGGCCAAAATGTATGCCTATTGGATTACGGTGAACTACCGCGAGGCCTACGGCCTGTATGCCTGCAACGGAATCTTGTTCAATCACGAGAGCCCGCGACGTGGTGAGACCTTTGTCACGCGCAAAATCACCCGTGGACTGGCCAATATTGCGCAGGGGTTGGAGCCTTGTCTGTATATGGGCAATATCGACGCGCTTCGCGACTGGGGCCATGCCAAAGATTATGTGCGCATGCAGTGGATGATGCTGCAACAAGATGAGCCTGAAGATTTTGTCATTGCCACTGGTGTACAATATTCGGTGCGTCAGTTCATCGAATGGTCTGCTGCAGAGTTGGGGATCAAAGTCCGTTTCGAAGGCTCTGGCCTAGACGAGGTTGCTGTTGTCGACAGCATTAGCGGTGATGAGGCACCAGCCCTGAAAGAAGGTGATGTGATCTTGCGTATTGATCCCCGGTATTTCCGCCCCGCCGAGGTGGAAACCCTGCTGGGCGATCCGGCCAAAGCCAAAGCGAAACTAGGCTGGACGCCCGAGATTACTGTGCAGGAAATGTGTGCAGAGATGGTTCGTACGGATCTGAAATCCGCGCAGCGTGCCCGCGTTTTGAAAGATCACGGGTATGACGAACCCGTTGCGCGCGAGGATTAATCCATGGGCACTAAGGGCACTTTGCTCCTGACCGGCGGAGGTGGTTTGGTTGGGCAGAATATTCAAGAGCATGCTTCGGCTGCAGATTGGTCGATCTTAGCGCCACGCAGCGGTGAACTTGACCTGACCGATGCGGGTGCCGTTGATGCCTATTTGGGACAACACAAACCGGATCTGGTGGTTCATGCCGCTGGCCGGGTTGGCGGCATTCAGGCCAATATGGCAAATCCAGTGGCGTTTCTGGATGAAAACACCGCAATGGGCCGTAACATCATTATGGGCGCACATCGTAATGGGGTGCGTAAGTTTCTGAACTTGGCCTCGACCTGCATGTACCCCCGTGCAGCAGAAAATCCACTGCGCGAAGACATGGTGCTGACCGGAGAGCTGGAACCTACCAACGAAGGTTATGCCATTGCGAAAATTCTGGCGATGCGCCTGTGTGACTACATTCGTCGTGAAGATGCCGGTGCTCACTACAAGACATTGATCCCATGCAACCTGTATGGGCGGCATGACAAATTTGACCCCAAACATTCGCATCTGGTACCTGCCATTATCCACAAGGTGCACGAGGCCCGGAAGAATGGCGAAGCCACCGTTGAAATCTGGGGGGATGGTACTGCACGGCGTGAATTTATGTATGCCGGCGATCTGGCCGATGCGGTCTTGCGGGCGGCTGATGACATCGAGAACTTGCCTGACAACATGAACACTGGCTTGGGCCACGATCATTCTATCAACGACTATTATGCTGTTGTGGCAGACGTTATCGGTTGGGATGGTGAGTTTACCCATGATCTGAGCAAACCGGTCGGCATGAAGCAGAAGCTCTGCTCGACTGAACGTCAGACTCAATGGGGCTGGCAGGCCCCGACATCCTTGCGCGACGGAATCGCGCAGACTTATCGTTATTATCTGGAAAGCTTTGCGACATGAGCCCTAAGTACCCTCTTGCTACTTCGTCCTGGGATCAGGCTGAATATGATGCTCTGCAACGGGTGATCGACAGTGATATGTTTTCTATGGGTCCGGAAGTGCGGGCCTTTGAGGAGCAGTTCGCCAAACAATTTGGTAGCAAATTTGCTGTGATGGTGAATTCGGGCTCCTCCGCCAACTTGCTGATGACGGCGGCGCTGTGCTTTACTAAGAACCCAGATCTAAAGCTGGAACGCGGCGACGAAATCATCGTGCCCGCAGTCAGCTGGTCGACCACCTATTACCCCTTGGGCCAATATGGTCTGAAGATGCAGTTTGTGGACATCGATCTGGCTACTCTGAACTACGATCTGGATGCACTTGCCGAGGCCGTGACCGACAAAACACGGGCGATCATGGTCGTGAACCTGTTGGGCAATCCAAATGACTTTGATGCAATTGATCGCATCATTGCCGGCCGCGAAATTGTCGTGATGGAAGACAACTGCGAATCCATGGGTGCTACATTCAACGACAAAGAATGCGGTACCTTTGGCGCAGTCGGCAGTTACTCGGCGTTTTTCTCGCACCATATCTCGACCATGGAAGGCGGGATTGTGGTGACTGATGACGAAGAGCTGTACCACGTGATGCTAAGTCTGCGCGCCCATGGTTGGACCCGTAACCTGCCCAAGTTCAATCACGTGACAGGTGAAAAGTCGGATGACCCGTTTGAAGAAAGCTTCCGATTTGTGCTGCCGGGTTACAACCTACGACCGCTGGAAATGTCAGGCGCCTTGGGCATTGAACAGCTGAAAAAGCTTCCGGATCTGGTCAAAGGTCGCCGCGCCAATGGAGCAATGCTGCAGGCCAAGTTAGGCAATCACCCAAAGTTCATCATTCAGCGCGAAATAGGCAACAGCAGTTGGTTTGGATTTTCGTTGGTGTTGCGCCCTGATCTGGGCTTAAAGCGCGCCGACTTTGTCAAAAAGCTAACAGAAGCCGGCTTTGAATGTCGCCCGATTGTGGCCGGAAATTTTGCTAAAAACGAAGTGATGAAATACTTTGATTATGACATCCATGGCGAGCTGAAAAACGCTGACTATATAGATGAATTCGGATTGTTTGTTGGCAATCATCATTATGCTACCCCCGAGGCAATTGATGCGTTGGCAGCGCTGTAACGAGGTATATCAACGTGGCAACATCAACCATCACCCCTGTTCTCCTTTGTGGCGGTTCCGGGACCCGGCTTTGGCCGCTGTCTCGTAAAAGCTATCCCAAGCAGTTTTCACCGCTGCTTGGCGATACCACTCTTTTTCAGGCGTCTGCGCAGCGGCTGTCAGGTGCAGGCTATGCAGCGCCTTTGGTGCTGACCAATTCTGACTTCCGTTTTATTGTTACGGAGCAGTTGTCGGAAGTTGGAATTGATCCCGGCGCTATTTTGATCGAACCCGAAGGTCGCAACACAGCACCTGCGGTACTGGCCGCGGCGTTACATTTGCAAAAATCCGACCCAGATGGGCTGATGTTGGTGGCCCCGTCGGATCATGTAGTGCCTGATGCCTCCGCTTTCCGGGCCGCAGTTGAGGCCGGTGTGACAGCGGCACAAGACGGGCAGTTGGTCACTTTTGGTATCAAACCCACCCATGCTGAAACGGGCTATGGTTATCTGGAACTGGATGGGGATGCAGGCGATTTTTCTCCACGCCCAATTGGGTTAAAGCAGTTTGTCGAAAAGCCAGATGCCAAAACCGCCAAAGAGATGCTGGCTGCGGGTAACTACTTGTGGAACGCAGGAATTTTCCTGTTTTCGGTCAAGAGTATTGTCGCGGCTTTTCAAGCCCATGCACCAGATCTGATGCCGGCTGTGCAAGCGGCGGTGAAACAGGGCTTACCTGATTTGGGGTTCTTGCGTCTTGATCCTCAGGCCTGGAGCGGAGCCGATGATATTTCGATCGACTATGCCGTGATGGAGCAGGCTGAGAACTTAACAGTGGTTCCCTTTGCTGCTGGCTGGTCCGATCTGGGCGGCTGGGATGCTGTTTGGCGCGAGGCAGGGCCAGACGCAGACGGTGTGGTGGCGCAGGGAGCGGCAACGGCGATTGATTGCGAAGGCAGCCTGTTGAGGTCCGAAGATGCAGGGCTGGAAGTGGTCGGCATCGGTCTGAAGAACATTATTACAGTTGCGATGCCGGATGCTGTTCTGGTGGCGGATGCCAGCCGGACCCAGGACGTGAAACTGGCGGTTGCTGCGCTGAAGGCAAAACAAGCCAACCAAGCCACGGCATTCCCAAAAGATCACCGGCCATGGGGTTGGTTCGAAAGTCTGGTTGTGGGAGACCGGTTTCAGGTGAAGCGCATCGTGGTCCACCCCGGTGCAGCGTTGAGCCTGCAAAGCCATCACCATCGCTCGGAACACTGGATCGTGGTCGAAGGGACGGCCAAGGTTACGGTGGACGACGATGTAAAACTGGTGACTGAAAACCAGTCGGTTTACATTCCACTAGGTGCGGTACACCGAATGGAAAACCCGGGCAAAGTGCCAATGGTATTGATCGAAGTTCAGACCGGTAGTTATCTGGGTGAGGATGACATCATTCGCTATGAGGATGTCTATGCCCGCAGCTGATAGAGAGTTGCACTAACTCACTTATACTAATGCCACGCAACAGGTGTTTCCTTGGTGCGTGGCATTTTTGGGTGAGTTCAGGCCGAGACAACTTTGAGTTCTGTCAGCGGGGCACGCTCAATGGTGCCGTTGTCAGAAACGGTGATCCGGGTACCACTGTCAATCTGATCCAGCGCTTTGCAGCCCACCAACATCAGGATGTCCTTTTCACGAGCGACAATTGCCATGTGGCTAAGCCAGCCACCGACCTCGGACAACACTGCACCTGATCTTTGCACCCAAGGCAACCAGGCTGGATTGATCATCCGGCAGACCAAAATGTCACCGTCGCGGAAACCATCAAAAAGGGCAGGGTCAGTGGAACTGTCATCTTCGATCCACAATACCCGGCCAGTGGAGGCACCACTGCCAGCGACACAGGTCCCGCCAAGTGTGCCATCACTGCTTTGAGCCAGTTTTCCGAGTGACAACATTTCGCAATCACGCAGAGTCAGGCTGACTTCTGTCGGAGCTGACTTTTTGCTCAATGCAGCCTTATCTTTACGTGTCATTGCCATTTGGCGGAGCTGTGCGGGTTGGCTCCAGTCGCCCATAAGCAACTCGTCAAAGCTCAGGTAGAAAACAAGATCTTCCAGTCTGCTGACCCGGCCAAGTGCGAGGGCAGCGCGACGAATTTCGGCAACCACCCGCAGTGCTTCGTGTTTCGCCTGTTCTTTGAGATCCTGAAAGGCCAAAGCCCGTTCCAACACCGTGCTGAGCTCACCGGGCAGGTTAGCTGGCAGTTGAGATGCGCGTGGTTTTGCGATTTCAGTGTCAGCATCCGAGCTGTCCAGCAGCGACCACAACAGACTTGGCGCTTCGATATAGCGCGGTGTGCTAAGTTCGTAGTCAAAGATTGACCGATGCCCCATCAGTTGCAGCGCCCGGGTCTGCGCCGACTTACCTTTGCAGCTTGCAATCAGGCTGGTTGGAGCATTGGGCAGCTCTGCCTGCATCAAATGGGTCCGCAATGTGGGATCCTCCTGTGCGGCAGCGCTGGCCTCACCCATGGTGAAACCTGCCAGAATATTGATTTTCTCGGCCTCTACATAGATGTCCAGCACCAGCATTTTCTGCAACAGATCAATGGTTTCAACCAGCTTGGGTAAGGGCAGGGCGGTATAGTCCACCGCCTGCCAAAGTGCCAGTTTCTGGGTCAGGTCGGGAATGGTTTCAGCGCGGAATTGGGTGATCAGCGGGTCCGCGATTTTGCGCAGCTGTTTGGCCTTGGACGAACTAAGGTTCAGCGTCATGCTTTGCTTCAGCGCAACATCCACATAGGTTTTTCCAAACAGGTTGACCAAATGGCCATCCGGACCTTCGGGCAGGCCATAGGGAACACCCAATTCACGGCAGGCCAGATCAACGCTGCCACCCGGCGACCACAGACGTCCCATCAACGAAAAGGACAGAGGGGTCGGGCGAGGCAGGACTTCGGACATTTCATCCTGCTCAAGTATGATCTGGTCCGGTTCGGCACCAGCAAAGCGGTCCAATACGTTCCGCCATTCGCTCAACCGGATCTGTTCCTGTTCGCTGCCCAAATTCAATGTTGTGATGTCGCGGCTTTGCACAATTTGGAACTGTCCATTCGCATAGGCCCATTCGACATCTTGCGGACAGCCAAAGGTGTCTTCGATCTGACGGCCCAATTCCAACAGAGGGGCCATATCCAAAGTTTGGTCCTGCTCCGTATCCGCTGCCAAGCGGGTGTAGCGGCCAAATCGCAGCGAGGTTGGGGTGACACGACCGGAAACCAGATCCTCGCCACAACCTTCGACCCATTCAATCATGACCATTCCGGGTGCGGTGGGATCCTGGGTGAACATCACGCCCGCATACTCTGCCTCCACCATTTCCTGCACCAGAATATTGCCGGCGTTTTCATCCGTAGCCTCAAAATCATAGCTGGCGGCGCGTTCAGAGGTGAAGCTGTCCACCACGGTCTGTAGCGCGCTTTGCATAGTCAGAGCACTAACGTCCAAAACGGATTCAAAAACCCCGGCAAAGCTTTGGTCTGCACCATCTTCGTTGCTGGCCGAACTGCGAACGGCGCATGGTTTTTGCCCCGCCAGTTGCCAAATCTTCGCGGCAAAGGCCCCTTTCTGAGCAAGTGTCATCTGGCGGTAGTCCTGAATTGCGTCAGCTCGGACCACCACTCCACCAGGAACCGGCAAACCTGCATTTTTGAGAACTGACAAACGCAACGCCTTGTTTCCCGAGGTTTTCAGCTCTTCTGTATAACCCATGGGGATCACACCACGTGGCAAACGACGCAGGGCACGGGCATGGCGGTGTATAGTCAGTGTGTTGCGCAACTGAGCAAACATTCCCGTGACATAGGCTCGCTGCACAAGCAGCAAGGCGAGACTGCAACAAAGATAGGCATTGGCCGCAGCGCTGAGCGAAAACACCATGGCAAACAGGGCCGGTAGGCCGAGACCCAGCCAGACCAATGTCTGACGCCGGGTTTTGGCCACGGCCCATATCAAATAGATGCCGCCCAAGGCAGTAAACAGGATAGGCATAAGGAATGTTGGATCGGGCAGGCCCAGGTCAGTCACCCAAAGAAAGGAGACTTTCAGGGATGCACTGGCCTCTTGCGCGGCTGAAACACCTATCATCATCACCGGCAGGAACAGCAGGGCGGTTAAGTTGCGCAGTGGCGTGAGCCCCTTGTCAGCGTAAAAGGCCTGTATCGCGCGTCCTTTGCGCACTGGATCATCGGCTAACTGTGTTTTGATGGCCGATAGTTCATCGGCAGTTTGGCTGGTGGTGATCTGATCGCGTTCGGATTTCAACGCTACTGGCAGTACCAATAGGCGTGTCGCCAACGACAGTGCGAACAGACCTAATAGAATATGGCTTTGACCGTGAACCCATAGCAAACCTGTTGCAACTGCGGAAATCATCTTGGTCCACAGTCCTGTCTGTTGCTCACCTAGCCAATCCTGGATATGCGGCTTTGGCGCAGGCGGAATAAAAAATTCCCACGGGAGGGTGTAGCGGCCGCGAAAGTCGATTCCTTTTTGGGCGAGTTCCAAACCCAAAACCTGGCCCATGAAGCAACTGCGACGGTCATAACAAGCTGCTATGGTTGGCTTACTACTATCCAAAGCACTTATGCGCTGCATCAGGTCATCGGTTGTCAATTTTCGGATCGGTATGTTAATTGCGCCGGGCAAGTGACCACTGGCAAAATCGCCTGGATAGCGTGTGTCAACGATTTGCAGGTCTTCGGTATCTAGCAGCGATTTGAAATCATCTGTATTCAGTAAAGTATCCTTATTGGGGTATTCTGGAATGGCGCGCAAATCGGATAGGGTCTTTACCTCTGCATCACTAAAGTCGCGACCCTCAACGATCCACTTTTCAATGCCGCCAGCAATGAAAGAGCAGTTAATTCCCTGTGCGGCTAGCCTCTCGCATGTTTCCGAGCTGCGATTTCCATTATGACAGAACAAGACTACGGATTGGTCGGCGCTGATGGGGCGCGACTGTAGAAAATCTGGGAAACGAATGTGGGTGGCACCGGGCAGCGTGCCCATGGCGTTCTCACCTGTTTCACGGATGTCGTAAAATAGTGTGTCGCCATCGTTCAACAATTCTGCGGCATGTGTGGTTGAGATGGCCAGAGGGTGATTGCCTTGCCGGGAAAAGCTCGTTTCTTTGAGGGTATTATCTTGGATCGTAGTGCCGTCGAATTGCGCGGGACGCACCAGCGTGGCCTGTAGTCGCTTCAACTCATCAGTTTTATTATTGTTATATTGCAAATAATTAACATAGCTAAGCGCAAGAACTATGAAACCCAGCGCCGCAATCAGCCGCACTGGATAGCGTGCTACTGTTGTCCCTTTTTTTGACGCGAAACCCAGTTTTCGGGCGATTAAGGCCCCCACTCCGGAAACCATCGCGATGCCAACTGCAAAAATTTGACCCAGCGAAGAAACCGAGCCAATCACCAGTTCAGGTGACGGGATTGCATTAGCAGGCGCAGGCAACAATACAACGGCTGTTACCAGGGCTAGCAAAGGTCGTGCTACATTGGTGATCCTGTGCTGGATCTGAGCGCAAATTTCATTTTTCACGTGTCTGTATGTTGGGCGGATTCGCGCCAACCCCTAAAATTTTTATTAAGATGTCATGAAAGCGTCACAAATCTTACCGTTTGGTTAACTGTTCGGTAAAAAGCCTGCTTTACCGTAAAAAAAGACGAGCCGGCTAGTGGCCGGTTAACCTAATCTTTTGACCAATGTGACCAATATGTGCGTGGGAACGAGCCTGTAGGAGTACAGGAATTAAAACCTGAGGTGGTTTAGAATGAATTGTGCAATGTTGTGTTTACGAGTGATCGACGGCTACATACCCAAACCGCAAATCGCGGCCAAAATTGGGGCCATAACTTTGGCTGCGTGCCTGTGGGTGCTACCTATAGAAGCAAAGGCAGATGTGACGCTGACTTTTGGTACCTATGCTGCCGACAAGCCTACAGAAACCGTTCGAAAATATCGTCCATTCCTGTCCTTTCTGGCTGAACGGATGAGTGAAGAACTGGGCGAACCAGTGACCATCAAGATGAAGATCGCCAAAGAGTATGAAGCCGGTATTGAGCAACTGGCCAGCGGTGATGTGGATTTTGCTCGATTTGGTCCCGCATCTTATGTGCATGTTGTGAACAAAAATTCAGACGTTCAGATGGTTGCAATGGAATCAAAGAAGGGCGGCAAGCGTTTTAAGGGTGTAATTGTTGTTCACGCAGACAGCGACATTCAGTCTCTGGCACAGCTAAGGGGACACAGTTTTGCCTTTGGCAACGAATTGTCGACTATTGGCCGCTATCTCGCACAAGCTGAATTGCTCGACGCGGGGGTTGGTAGTGGAGACCTGCAGGATTTTTCCTACTTGGGTCGCCATGACCTGGTTGGGGAAGCCGTGGGGGCAGGGCGCTTTAGCGCTGGTGCACTCAAGGAAAGCACCTACAAAAAATTGGTTGCCAAAGGGGTTCCTATTCGCGTTTTGGTATCGTTCGACAATGTAACCAAACCCTGGTTGGCCGGATCAGACGTGCCACCCAACATTGTAGCGGCGATGCGCCGGGTGATGTTGTCATCCGAGAACGAAGACATTGTACAGCAGATTGCCAAAAATGGATTTTTGGAAGGCTCGGACTCGGATTATGACCTTGTCCGCAGTGCAATGGAGAAAAGTCAATTATTTTAATGACCTCGAAGGCCATCCCAGATGAAGCGTTCCGGTATTCTATTTCAAATTGTTGTTTCAATGGCTCTGGCGGCGGCATTGGTCGCCTGGGTTGTTGGTGATCTTGCACGCCGATACGAGACACAGCGACTGACACAACAACTGTCTGAGCAGGCTGACCTAACTGTTTCTTTGCTGAGCGGTTTGATGATTGACGCTATAATCGTCGAAGACGTACCGGTGCTGGAAACCGGGCTGAACGAAGCCATTAAGCGTAAACCGCAAATTCTGGGAATCCAGATACTAGCGGAAGACAGAAGTGTCATTGCTGAGGCCAATGCTACGCAAGGTCCAGAGACATGGACTTACGTGATGTATGAGCGTCCAGTCGAATGGGATGGCGTTGTGTTTGCCCATATGATTGTCAAATGGTCAATCAGCGAAGGTCAGGCCATGGTGCAGGAGAAGGTACATCAGACAATCTGGTGGACTGTCTTGACCGTCGCTGCCTTGTCATCTCTGGTATTGTACTTAACCCATTTGTTGGCGATGCGACCTTTGCAAATGATACACCAACGGATGTCAGACGCTATCTCTGGTCTTAAACGGCCAACCCTGCATTTGCCCTGGTTTGCCTCTCGGGAATTCTGGGCACTGAACTTTTCTGTTGGAGTGATGGAAGACACCTTTGTTGAAAGGGACGAACGAGAGTTTGCATTGGAGCAGGCACGGGAAGCCGCAGACATTGCTAATGGGGCAAAATCTGAATTCCTTGCTAACATGTCACATGAAATCCGAACCCCGATGAATGGGGTAATTGGTATGGCAGAGTTGATCCTTGAAACTGATCTGGATGAAGATCAGACAATGTATGCCGAGACAATTGCCAAATCGGGCTCTGCGCTGCTCACAATCATCAATGATATCCTCAACTTCTCCAAGATTGAGGCGGGCAAGATGGAGCTGGATTGTGAAACGTTCAATCTGCAGACAGCGATGGAGGATATCGTAACATTGCTGTCACCGACGGCGGCAGAAAAGAACGTCGAAATTACACTGCGCTATGATCCAGATTTGCCGACAGTGTTTGAGGGCGATGTGGGGCGTATTCGTCAGGTGGTGACCAATATCGCTGGGAACGCGGTCAAGTTCACTTTGGAAGGGTATGTCTTTATCGATGTCTCTGGTAGCTTTGAGGCTGACCTTTGTGATCTTAAAATTTCGGTGACCGACACTGGTATTGGTATTCCAAACGATAAGATCGATCATATCTTTAACGCCTTTGAACAGGTGGATGGCGCCGCTACACGGAATTTTGAGGGCTCAGGGCTTGGGTTGGCGATCTCCACTCGTCTCCTCCGGTTGATGGGGGGTGACATTTCGGCGCGTTCAGATCCTGGCGTGGGGTCCGTTTTCTCGATGGATCTACCGTTGCAGATCAGCGCAGGAAGATGTGAACCTGTGTTGCACAATCAGGTTAACTTGAATGGTCTGAAGGTTCTGGTCGTAGATGACCTGGAACTGAACCGAACCATCCTGTTTGAGCGGCTGTCGACCTGGGGTATGCACTGCACACTGGCTGGTTCAGGGGCCGAGGCTTTGGCAGCTCTAGCCGCGGCAAGATTGCATGGCGAGACTTTCGATCTTGTTGTGCAAGACTACCAGATGCCAGGAATGGATGGCCTTGAGCTTGCAGAGCGGATCCGCGCAATCCCCGAACATGTTGAATTGCCTTTGGTCATATTGTCGTCGGTCGAGCAGTCTCTGGATGCGAAAACACGCATTGCTTTGGGCGTGTGCGAACTTGCTCTGAAACCGGTTCGATCAGCGCAGCTACATAGTGTGATTAGCCGATCGTTACGTCCTGGGCGAGCCCTTGTCAGCGCACGTAGTTCGCCCGAGGTTCAAGTGGCAATGGAAGGCACACTCCGCGTGCTCTTGGCCGAAGATAACAAAACCAATCAGCTGGTGGTCCGCAAAATGCTAAAAGATGCCCCAGTTGAAATCTGTATTGCAGCCAATGGGGTCGAGGCGGTGGAGATGTACTGTGAAACCGGGCCTGATGTCGTGCTGATGGATATGATGATGCCGGAAATGGATGGGCTTGAAGCCACCATGGTCATTCGAGAATACGAGGAGGCAAACGGTGTAGGTCACTGCCCAATCATAGCTTTGACCGCGAATGCCATGCCCGCAGACAAAGACAGATGTCTGCAGGCCGGCATGGACGGTTTCCTGAGCAAACCAATCAACAAGAAAGCGCTGTGGGGCGCCATTGAGGAGAGTTCACGCCGACATAAGGTCGTGCGGACCGGAAGCTGATGCACAGGTAGATGTGGGGTTAGATCCGGTTGCCGCGGAAGAACAGGCTGGTCAAGCTGGACAGAGCAAACATTACCGCGGCGAGGCAGACGATGGTTGGCCCGGTTGGCGTGTCGAGCGCAAAAGCCAACTGTAGCCCACCCAGAGCAGACAATCCTCCTATAGCGGCAGCGATGAGCGCCATACGCTCTGGCGTGGATGCAAAAGGACGTGAGGTGGCAGCTGGGATGATCAGCATTGCGGCGATGAGCAAAACCCCGACCACTTTAATGGCAACCGCAACAACCAGAGCCAGAGCGATGGTCAGGACCAGTTGCTCGCGACGTGGGTCGATGCCTGCAGCATAGGCCAAATCAGGGTTGAGTGTCGCCGTCAGCAGGGCTGACCAGCGCCACCACAGCAGCGCCAATACCAAGAGAGCACCGCCCCAGATCACCGCCAGATCCAGCCGCCCCACCGCTAGAATATCACCAAACAGATAGGCCATCAGATCGATACGCACGCCCTGCAGGAATGACACTGCGACCAGACCAAAGGCCAGCGCAGAATGGGCCAGAACACCTAACAGGGTATCCATCGCGTATCCCCGATTGCTGAGGGTCGAAACTGTGGTGGCCATCAGCAAAGACACCACCAACACGCCAGTAAAGATAGAGGTTTGAAAACTGAGCGCCAGCGCGACCCCCAGAATTGATGCATGAGCTGTTGCATCGCCAAAATAGGCCATCCGGCGCCAAACCACAAAACAACCCAAGGGCGCCGCGGCAATGGCTACGCCAAGCCCAGCCAACGCAGCGCGGATCAAAAAACTGTCGAGCAGGGTCATTGCGCGGCCTCGTGGTCATGGTGTTCGTGGGTGCAATCTTGATCATGCGAATGGTTGTGTTCATGCCGGTACAAGGCCAATGCCCCTTGGGTCCCAGAGCCAAACAGAGCCCGGTATTCAGGGGCTGAGGCAACCTGCTCCGGTTCCCCTTCGCAACAGACATGGCCGTTCAAGCAGATCACCCGGTCCGAGGCAGCCATCACAACATGTAATTCGTGGCTGACCATCAAGACAGCACAGCCAAGATGTTGCCGTACCGTTTCAATCTGTTGATAAAAGGCGGCGGACCCAGGCTGATCCAACCCTTGGGTCGCTTCATCCAGAATCAACAGCTGAGGATCGCACAACAACGCGCGTGCCAGCAACACGCGTTGAAACTGGCCACCCGACAGCCCTGCCATTTGTTGATTTGCCAATCGGCCTGCGCCTGCTTGTTCCAGGGCCTGTGTTGCAGCTGCATTGGTAACACGCAAAGGCAGGCTCAGAAACCGGCGCACGGTCAGTGGCAGGGTGGGGTCTATATGCAATTTTTGTGGGACATACCCAACCCGCAGCCCACTGGCGCGGGCTACTTGCCCAGAACTGGGCTGCAGAGCACCGATAATAGCCCGCAGCAAAGTGGATTTTCCGGATCCATTTGGCCCAACTACGGTAACAATCTCTCCAGCTTGAATGTTGAAATTCACTCCGGTCAGCACCGGGTTCCCACCATGGTGGATAGTTAGATTGGTCAGGGTAACAAGGCTCATGCCGAGGCCTGCTGTTGGCATTTAGGGCACAGGCCCTCGGCCTCAACCACGCTGCATTCAATTTGAAAACCAACATCGCGAGCCAATTGCCCCAGCTGGCCTTTGTCCAGGTCAGTATGTGTTTCGGCCACGGCACTACATTCACGACAAATCATGAATACCGGAGTGTGGCTTTGACCAGGGTGCGAGCAGGCTATAAAGGCATTTAGCCGCTCAATTTTGTGGGCAAACCCATGCTTGACCAAGAAATCCAATGCCCGATATGCGACGGGCGGCTGCGAACCCATTCCCTCTTCGCGCAGACGATCCAGAATTTCATAAGCGCCAAGCGACTGATGTTCCTGCAATAAAATTTCCAACACGCGGCGTCGCACTGGCGTCAGTTGCAACCCTTCTGCCTTGCAGTGTTTGTCAACCACAGCAACACAGTCATTGATACAACTGGAATGGTCGTGGGTTTCAAAGCCAATAGTTCCCATCCGACATTTCCCCGCTTGGCCAGATCATTTAGCGCTTGATATGTTATAGTATGACAATTAACAAGCCGCGTAATGTTATAAAATCACATGAGGTCGCTGATGTTAAAAACAACTGCTTTTGTCACGTTATCCGGACTGATTCTAACCGGGGTAGCGCAGGCGGATGTACCACGAGTGGCTACTGACATCGCGCCTGTTCACGGACTAGTTGCGCGCGTGATGCAGGGTGTCGGGTCGCCAGATTTAGTGGTGCAACCAGGCGCCTCTCCACACGGATATTCGATGCGTCCTTCCGAAGCCCTGGCATTGAACCAAGCAGATTTTGTGTTTTTGATGGGAGAGGCTCTGACACCTTGGCTTGAGGGATCGTTAGAAACTCTGGCCGCAGAGGCACACGTTATCGAATTGCTGCATGTCGAAGGGACAACAACGCTGGCATTTCGGACCGGTGCGCGTTTTGCTGGTCACGAGGAAGAAGGTGATGAGCACGGCCATGAGGAAGAAGAACATCATGAAGCTGAGCACGAAGACGAGCATGAGAAGGAAAGTGGCCACGATGAGGAACACGACGGGCATGATCACGAAGGTGTTGATCCACATGCCTGGCTAGCCCCGGAAAATGGCAAGCTCTGGTTGGGCCTGATTGCGGATGAACTGGCGCAGTTTGATCCAGAAAATGCGAACTCCTATTTAAAAAATGCGGCTGAAGGTCAGGCAGAGATCGAGGCCGTTGTGATCAAAATCAACGCTGCGCTTGATCCGCTGCGCGGTGGTGGCTTTGTGGTGTTTCACGATGCCTATCAGTATTTTGAGACCAGCTTCGGCCTGTCTGCTTTGGGGGCCATCTCGCTAAGTGATGCGTCGTCACCTAGCCCGTCGCGGATTACTGAAGTTCGCGACACGGTGGCTGAACTGGGGGCAACTTGTGTCTTTTCAGAACCGCAATTTAACCAGGGACTGGTTGCGACTGTATTGGATGGGACCAACGCAAAAACGGCTGTGATTGATCCCATGGGAACTGCCTTGCCACTGGGACCGCAGTTCTATCCTTCGCTTTTGCTAGATCTGGGTAACAGAATGGCAGGCTGTCACTAATTGTATGCGGGCAGGGCGGTTGGCGTCTTGCCCGCAAAGGACTGCTGGCGCAGGGTTTGCGGGCTGGTGCCATAACCCTTTTTGAACCAGTGCCGTAGGTTGGTGCGCGAACCAAAACCTGTGGCCACCACAATTTCAGCCAGCGGCAGATCTGTATGAACGAGCAACTGGTGCGCACGTTCAACCCGCAGCATGCGGTAGGCGGCCAGCGGAGTAGTGTCCGTTTTATCCTGAAACCGTCGCTCCAATTTTCGAGTTGAAACACCAACCTGCGCTGCCAATTCGCGGATCTGCTTTGGATCTTCCAGGTTGTCCTGCATCAATTGTAATGTGGTGGCGATCAGAGTGTCACCGCAGGCCCGCTGGCGCAGGTGCAGCGAGACCTTACTTACTTCATGTTTTGAGCTGTCAGAGAGGCCTAAGTATTGGCCTAGCGCGTTGGCAATCTGTTGGCCGTGATCGTCACGGATCAGCCTTAATAGTAGGCGTAACGCCGCAAAGGGGCTGCTGGCGCTATTGACGATTCCTGCCGATGCCACATGTTGCCCCGGGTCGCTGGCGACCAATTGCTCTTCGACGGCGGCGGCTGCAAAATTGGGATGGATGGCAAGAGGCGAAGTCTTTAGTTGCCCCACCACGCGGGGCAGGAATACGGCGCCGCCGACCAAAACCACTCGGGCCGCCAACCGCAACAGTTGTCGCAACCGGCTGCGCTGTGCTGGGCTAACCTGCCAGCGGGATTGGATGTCGCCTAAGAAAATCACGGTGCGACGTTGCCACAGCTGCGGGTCTTCGGGCAGGGGAGACAAAAGACTGCGTAAAGTCACCCGGTAATGCTGTGCTGGGATCAGATCATTGGCGGCATCAAACAGATCTCGAAACATTTGCGCCCCCGATGCCGCGGCACCTTCAGGCAGAATGATTTCAATGTCATGGACCGCGTTGGGCCCTGACTGTTTGTTGGCGCAAAAGGGGGCAGCAGTCTGACTGTTCATGGCTGGCTCCTACTGCGGGATACGATCAACGGGATGTTCAAAATATACTGAAACGAAGAAGGCTGCCCCACCGCATAGGGCGGGGCAGCCAGGTCAGAAAAATCAGGCGTCGTCTTCGTAATCCGACATTGGCGGGCAGGTGCAAATCAAGTTGCGGTCGCCATAGGCATTGTCGACGCGGTTGACCGGCGACCAGTACTTGTCGACCCCCAACGAGCCGGGAGGGAAGCAGGCCTCTTCACGGCTGTAGGGGCGATCCCAATCCCCCACCAGATCACGCACCGTGTGTGGGGCATGTTTCAATGGGTTGTTTTCAGGATCAACTTTACCGTCGATCACATCCTGTGCTTCGGCCCGGATAGACAACATAGCGTCGCAGAAGCGGTCCAATTCTGCCTTGGGCTCGGACTCGGTTGGCTCCACCATCAGCGTGCCTGCAACTGGCCAAGACATCGTTGGCGCATGAAAACCGCTATCCACCAGACGTTTGGCGACATCGTCCACAGTTATGTTACCTGCATCATTCAGCGGGCGGGTGTCCAGAATACACTCGTGCGCAACCCGACCCGTTTTGGAGGTATAGAGGATGGGATAAGCATCCTTGAGCCGGGCAGCGATGTAGTTCGCATTCAGGATGGCCACTTTGGTAGCCTGTGTCAGACCAGCGCCGCCCATCAACAGAATGTAAGCCCAGCTTACTGGAAGGATCGAAGGTGAGCCAAATGGTGCCGCAGAAACAGGGCCAACATCAGTGCCGTATTCAGGGTGACCGGGCAGGAAATCGATGAGGTGTGATTTAACACCAATTGGACCCATGCCGGGGCCGCCACCACCGTGCGGAATGCAGAATGTTTTGTGCAGGTTCAGGTGCGAGACATCACCACCGATTTTGCCGGGCTGAGCCAGGCCAACCATGGCGTTCATGTTGGCGCCGTCGATATAGACCTGACCGCCGTGATCATGCGTGATTTGGCAAACTTCCTGCACGGTTTCCTCGAACACGCCGTGGGTCGACGGGTAAGTTATCATGCAGGCGGCCAGCGCGTCCGAGTGCTTTTCAGCCTTTTCGCGGAAGTCTGCGATGTCGATGTTACCATCTTCGTCGGCTTTGACTGGGACCACTTTGTAGCCAACCATCTGTGCAGTGGCAGGGTTGGTGCCGTGCGCCGAAGTTGGGATCAGACAGACATTGCGGGCGCCCTGTCCACGAGCGGTGTGGTAGTTGCGGATGGTCAATAGGCCGGCATATTCACCCTGCGCACCGGAGTTAGGCTGCTGGCTGATCGCATCGTATCCTGTAATCTGACACAGCTTGTCGTTCAGATCGTCGATCATCTGGGTGTAGCCCATGGCCTGATCGGCAGGCACAAAAGGGTGCAGGTTGCTGAACTCAGGCCAGGTCACCGGGATCATCTCGATGGTGGCGTTCAGTTTCATTGTGCAGGATCCCAGTGGGATCATCGAACGATCAAGTGCCAGATCACGATCTGCAAGGCGGCGCATATAGCGCGTGATTTCGGCTTCAGCCCGGTTCTTGTGGAAAATCGGGTGAGTCAGGTACTCGCTTTCCCGCAACGCATGTTCCGGCAAACGATAGGCTCGGTTGGCCTGACTGTCATCTTTCTTGTCGATGCCAAAGGCACCCCAGACAGCTTCGATTGTTTCGGGGCGCGTTTGTTCGTCCAAACTGACGCCGACCTTGGTTTCCCCAACTTTACGCAGGTTGATGCCACGGGCAATTGCTGCTTCCATTACAGTTTTCTGCAATGGTCCAACTTCGACGGTGATTGTGTCAAAGAAGACTTCTGGCTCAACCTTGTAACCATTTTCCTCTAGGCCAGCGGCCAAACGCGAGGTCTTGCGGTGGACCGATTGGGCGATGGCCTTGATGCCGTCGGGGCCATGATACACTGCATACATTGATGCCATAACAGCCAGCAGCGCCTGTGCGGTACAGACGTTGGAGTTGGCTTTTTCACGGCGGATGTGCTGCTCTCGGGTTTGCAGGGCCAAACGATAAGCCTTGTTGCCACGCGCATCGATCGAGACGCCGATGATGCGGCCGGGCATAGCGCGCTTCAATTTGTCACTTGTGGCCATATAAGCGGCGTGTGGTCCACCATACCCCATGGGCACACCAAAGCGCTGGGTAGATCCGATGGCAATATCTGCACCCATTTCACCAGGGGATTTCAGCAACGCCAGCGACAGGATGTCCGCTGCAACAATGGCCAAGCCTTTATTTTCATGTAGGGACTTAATTTCGTTGGTGAAGTCACGCACGTGGCCATAAGTGCCAGGATACTGGAAAATCGCACCAAACACGGTTTCGGCGACCAGATCATCCGGGTTCCCTACGATGACTTCAACACCCAGTGGTTCGGCGCGGGTTTTGATCACCGCGATGGTCTGAGCGTGGCAGCTCTCATCCACAAAAAAGGCCGCGTTATTGGCTTTGGAACGGCTACCCCGTTTGGCCATAGCCATGGCTTCGGCAGCGGCAGTTGCTTCATCCAGCAGCGAGGCATTGGCGATATCCATGCCGGTCAAGTCGCTGACCATGGTCTGGAAGTTCAGCAGTGCTTCGAGACGGCCCTGAGAGATTTCAGGCTGATAAGGAGTATAAGCGGTATACCAAGCCGGGTTTTCCAAGATATTACGCAGGATTGGTGCCGGCGTGGTGGTGCCGTAATAGCCCTGACCAATCAATGACGTCAGAACCTTGTTCTTATTGGCGACCTCTTTCATGTGGAACAACGCATCGCGTTCGGTCATAGCCGGACCCCAATCCAATGCCTCAGCCTGACGGATCGCAGGCGGCACCGTGGCGTCGATCATCTCGTCCAGCGTTTTGAAGCCGATCACCTGCAGCATATCCGCCATTTCGCGGGGGCTGGGGCCGATGTGGCGTCGGTTGGCAAAGTCATAGGCTTCGTAGTCGGTCAGCTTGAAGGCCATGGGGGTGTTCCTTTGGAAAGTCAGCGCTTGCCGGGAGGAGGGGAGCCTCCGGCGGGGATATTTTTAGCTAGATGAAAAGCGGATCACACCGATTGGCGGATCCGCATCAGGATGGGTTAGCCAATAAAGGCTTTGTAGCCGTCCAGGTCCATCAGCTCTTCGAGTTGGTCAATGTTTGTCAGCTTGATCTTGTAGATCCAGGCATCGCCCTCGGGAGAGTCGTTGAGCGCGCCGGGATTTTCTTCCAATGTGCCGTTAACTTCGGTCACTTCACCGTCAACGGCAGCATAGATTTCCGAAGCTGCTTTGACGGATTCAATAACGCCAATGTCGTCGCCTTTTTCGAAGTCATCGCCGACTTCTTTTTGTTCGACAAAAACAATTTCGCCCAGCTGGTCAGCTGCGTGTTGGGTAATACCGACTACGGCGGTTTCACCCTCGACAGTCAGCCATTCGTGCTCTTCGGAATAATAGGTGGTCATGTTGGACACTCCTGGGGTTTAGCGTTTGTAGTTTTGGGTGACAAAAGGCAGTGCTGCAATTTCAGCTGGCTGCGCCTTGCCACGGATGATGAGATTGATCTTTTGACCTGGCTCACTGTGTTTGGTTGCCACATAGCCCATCGCAACCGGTGCGCCAACTGTTGGGCCAAAGCCGCCTGAGGTAATGCTGCCAATAATGTTGCCATCCAAATCCTGAACTTCGACACCGGCACGGGCTGGGGCGCGGCCAGTCGGCCGAATTCCGACAAGTTTTTTGGCGGTGCCTTCGGCAAGATCACGCTGGATGCGGTCAGCACCCGGAAAGCCACCTTCTTCGCGGCGGCGTTTTTGCATGGCCCAGGTCAGCGAGGCTTCGACCGGAGAGGTAGAGTTGTCGATATCATTGCCATAGAGGCAGAGACCAGATTCCAGCCGCAGACTGTCACGGGCGCCCAATCCAACGGGTTCACAATCCTCATGCGCCAAAAAGGCCCGGCAGACTTCAATGGCTTTGTCTTCCGGGATGGAAATTTCAAAACCATCTTCGCCGGTATAGCCCAGACGCGAGATGCGGCATTCAACACCATTAATGTCAGCAACCATGGTCTGCATGAAGGTCATGTCACGGGCCGCCGAGCAGAGATCTCCGACCACATTTTCGGCGACCGGTCCTTGAACCGCAACCAGAGCGCGGTCAAAAATTTCGGTGACCTCAATACCGTCCAGATTGTCCGCCATATGCGGGATATCCTGATGACGCATCGAAGCGTTGACCACGAGGAACAAGTGATCGCCGGCATTGGCGACGATCAGGTCGTCCATGATGCCACCGTCTGGGTTGGTAAAGAAGGTATAGCGTGCTTTGCCTTCCTTTAGGGTGGTCATCGCCGAGGGCACCAGAGTTTCGAGCTTTTCTGCAGCCCCTTCACCGCGCAGGATCACCTGACCCATATGGCTAACATCAAACAGCCCAGCCTTGGTACGGGTGTGATTGTGCTCGCCCATGATACCCATGGGATATTGCACTGGCATTTCCCACCCTGCAAAATCAACCATCTTGCCGCCAAGCTCGACGTGCAGGTCATATAGCGGTGTGCGTTTTGGCGCGTCAGTCATGACAGTGGCCTTTCGGTTTGGGATGGAACAGAGGTGCAGACTGCGCCCGGCAAGACGCCTGGGCGACCTTGTCTGTCAGAGAAACGGGCAATCCCGTTGGAGCGAGCAATGTTCATCTGGAAGCCTCTGTGAATGTCAGGGTCAAATCAGCGATGTATGCGCTTGTATACGTGAATAGCGCAATAATGTTCCTTTAGGAAACTTTTTCCCTATTGGCAACAAATTTGATGATAAGATAAATTCAGCTGAAACAGGCGACAGGATTAAGTCGTTTGTAAATAGGAGAAATTCCAAATGGAACCGGTACAGACCGAAGAAACAGGTCCAGCACGTGACGCTGGTGACGCGCCGGATGGGCAGGTTCTTGGCCAGATGATTCGAGATGCACGCAAAGAAAAGGGACTAACGCTGGAGGAGGCTGCCAAAGCTGCGGCTATTGGTCGGTCAACCCTGTCCAAGATCGAGAACAACCTGACCAAACCCAGTTTCGACATTATTCGCCGATTGATGCAAACACTGGATTTAAAGACGCCACAGCTGTTTGTGCAGTCGGGCGATGGGGATATATCAGGTCGCCGCGACTATACCTTGGCCGGGCGTGGCGAACACCAAGAGACAGCAACCTATGATCACGAGTTGCTATGCACTGAGCTGACCAGCAAACGGATGTTGCCGTATATCAGCACGATTAAGGCGCGAGATGTCAGCGAGTTTGAGAGCTGGGTTCGCCATCGCGGCGAAGAGTTCATGTTTGTGATTAGTGGCTCGCTGACGCTGTACACTGAACACTACCGACCACTGGAAATGACTGAGGGTGACAGCGTATATTATGACAGCGGAATGGGACATGGCTGCGTGTCCACCAGCACCGAAGATGCACGGGTGCTGTGGGTGTCATTGTAAGATGATTGGACAGGAAGGAACGAGCAAACATTCTCCGTTACCGGAATAAACCACTATTGCACTTTAGTGTCAGCGAACTTTGAACATCGCTTTGGCGGGGGTAAGATTGTTTGCACCTCTCCAGGTAATCCCAGACACAGGGGCTACAGAGGACGCAAAGGAATTTGAAATTGTTCGTGTTAAGATGTGCTGCAGTCTAGATCGTGTAAAATGACTGATTTCAGCCTAAGTTTAGGTTGCTCAACTGAAAGTTCCGAAGTGCTGACCCGGCAAAAATCAAGCTCGCGATCACAAAAACACTCAGACTTCCAGCACCCATGTAGATTGTAAGAGCAAAGAGAAACGAGTGGCCCGTAACGAGTGCAGCACCAGCCAATGCACCGCCGAAAATCACTGCCAAAGCCAATATACCAACAACCATTTTTCCCTCCAGAACGAAACAAAGCTTGATGATTAATGTAGCGTCAAAAACGTTAACACTTAATTATGAAACCCCTGGTTAAGGCGTCAACTTCGTGAAGCTTTGTGTCCGTAATGTGGCGAGTGACAGTTCAGTAAATTAAGTTTTACTGTAAATGAGAGGAACTAAGTAAGGGCTCTGATGAGGGGCTTACCCTAGATGCCCTTAGTCCTGGAGCATATGGCGGGGGTCCAATCTACAATCACACTGCTCAGTGGGCAGCTTCAACAGGTCCCTGCTAACAGGCCTTTACACCCATTCTAATGATTTCGGTTCCACTCATTCGGTAAATGCCACGGATCCTCTTTCGGCCTTTCTTCATGTACCAATTTCGCAGAGTTTCGGGATAATGCTGCGCTATCAGCTCTGAGTAATACTCAAACTCGTCTGGCTTTAGTCGCTTGCCGCTGCGAGAGGGGCCGTGAAACCCAAAAACAGTTCCCGGTGAGACGCAGGTTTGAGGGAGGCCAAGCAGCATGGTACAGGTAGAATAGCATATCTGACCGCGGATTTCGACCGGCTGACCTGTAGTGCGCAGGGTATCGATTTCGAGCAAGCGGTCCCTGACAGTGCCACCGCGGTCGTTGTTAATCACATAAGGCTGCACGCTAGCGTAGGCACGATTCTCTGCCCCAGCCAACCCCATGACAAGCGCCAATGCGGTTGGCAATGTGCCACGTAATGTTCTTTTTCCGCGACCCTTGTTACTGGCCACAGCCTTCAATGACCTACGAATAGGTTTTGTCCACACTACCATACATCCACCCCAATGTTCGCGTCCTGAGGAATGGATTGCTCCATGTTCCGCAGCGAAAATTTTGGTAGCATGCTGGTGGTTAACGACGCCTTTTAACGGATCCTTAATACGTTGAATATTTTAGATAATATTCATATTTATTGGGGGAAAAGATTCACAAATTTGTAACGTCTTCTCAATTGAGTTTTAAACGTGGTCAAGAACGTCACAGTAACTAAAGATAGGTCGAATGCAGCGTTCAGCAGGCAGCGATGCCACCTGTACCAAGCCATGCAAAATATGTCTGACGTCAGCGTTAAGTCAGTAAACACCCCGAGACTGGGGCGCGATAGCTAGTGCAGCATCCAGAATGTACGGAACGAGTTCTTCCTGGATGCGATCTTGGCCCCAGTGATGTGAGGATACTGAACATTGCACAGCCGCATAGGCTCGACCATCAGGACCAATAATTGGCGCAGCAACGCCGGTTTGATTCAGGATCATTTGGTTCTGGGTTGTAGCGTAGCCTTTTTGGGCCGCCTCTTCGATACCCTCGCGAATGACATTACGATCAATCGTTGTCTTTGGTGTGAACTGGTGGATTGGCCAGCTCTCTACGACACGGTCCCGTTCCTCAGCTGGCCAAGTTGAAATCATTACGCGGCCTGCTGAAGCGTTCAGCGCAGGGAGGCGCCGTCCAACAAGTGTGGCTGAAAACTGGCTGATGCCATTGGGCAATCGGCTGACGTAAATAATATGATCCCCTGAAAGTTCGGTCAGGTTGACGGTCGATCCTAACCGCTGAGACAGGTCAATCAGTTGTGGCATAGCTTGTCTGACCAGCGGATCAGACCAGAAATACGCATAGGCCAACTCTAGCCAGGCATGCGAAGGGCGGAAGCGTTTGGTTTCCGGATCTTTGTCCAGCATGCCTTCGACGTGAAGTGTATTCGCCAATCTCTGAGTCGCACTTTTGTCCAGCCCTGTGCGGCGGGCAAGATCCGTCAATGACATCTCAGTTGTGGTTTCGTCAAAGGCCCGTAGCAATTTCAGGCCCTTGGCCAAAGAGCCAACAAACAGTGTATTTTGCTTTTCTTTCATACAGATACCAACTTGTTAACCCGCGTTTCGTCAGCCCAAACCGAAACGGGCTTGACTGATTGATGTGAAAAATGATTACTTAGCGTATATAACAATAAAGAATATCATATTATGATATCTTGTCAACCAGCAACTTATCGGCTCCGGCCGACCAGCAAGGGAAGAGACATGGCTTATAGCAAATTGAAATCGGCCGTCGCCGTACTGTCGATATGTGCCGCAGGAGCGGCCTATGCCGACAAATCTGACGGCACGCTGTCGGTGGCCTTTACCAAAGAACTTGAAAACGTTGATAGCTACTTCAACTCATCCCGCGAAGGGGTGGTGCTTCAGCGCGCGGTCTGGGACGGCTTGGTTTATCGCGATCCGGTGACCAGCGAATATAAAGGCAACCTTGCAACCGCCTGGGAGTGGATTGATGACGTCACCCTGGAGTTCAAGCTCCGCGAAGGGGTCACATTCCACAACGGCGAAGCCTTTAATGCTGACGATGTTGTCTTTACCGTCAATTTTGTCGCCGACGCAGAAAATGGGGTCAAAACCCAGCGCAACGTGAGTTGGATGAAATCGGCTGAGAAAATCGACGACTATACCGTTCGTATCAACCTCAAGGCGCCTTTCCCTGCAGCGATCGAGTTTCTGTCTGGTCCGGTTTCGATGTATCCAAATGAATACTACGCCGAAGTTGGGCCAAAGGGCATGGGGCTAAACCCGGTTGGCACTGGCCCTTACAAAGTTGCAGAAGTCATTCCTGGGCAGCGGTTCGTGCTGGAAAAAAATGCCGGTTACCATGATAGCCCTAAGGGTCAGCCCAGTATTGAACGTATAGACATCCGCACCATCCCGGACATCAACACGCAGATTGCGGAACTGTTCAACGGCACGCTGGATCTGATCTGGCAGACCCCTGCGGATCAGGCTGAAAAACTGGCCCAGATGGATCAGTTTACCGTCGCCAACGAAAGTACCATGCGCATTGGGTATCTGACACTAGATGCAGCCGGCCGCACAGGCGAGGACAACCCCTTCACCAACCTGAAGGTCCGTCAAGCCGTTGCCCATGCGATCAACCGCGAAGCACTGGTTTCTGCCTTGCTAAAGGGTAAGAGTCAGGTGATTTCGACGGCCTGCTTCCCCAGCCAGTTTGGCTGTGATCAAGCCGTCAAAAGCTATGACTATGACCCCGAAAAAGCCAAGGCGTTGTTGGCTGAGGCCGGGTATGAGGATGGGTTCACAACTGAATTCTACGCCTATCGTAACCGGGACTATGCCGAAGCGATTTCGAGTTATCTGAATGCTGTTGGTATCAAGACCGACTTCAAGATGCTGAAGTATTCGGCCCTGCGCGAGTTGCGTACAGCCAAGGGTACACCCGTATCTTTCCAAACATGGGGGTCTTACTCGATCAACGACACCTCAGCGATCACCAGCCAGTTCTTTAAACTGGGCGCACTGGACGATGCCCGCGACCCGGAACTGCGCGATTGGCTGGACGTTGCAGACAGTTCAACAAATCCAGACACCCGCAAAGAGTTCTACTCAAAGGCGCTGAACAAAATTGCTGACAATGCCTATTGGGTGCCAATGTTCTCGTACAACACCAACTATGTATATGGGAACGACATCTCTTATACACCAACTCCGGACGAGGTTCTGCGGTTCACTACAATGACCTGGAACTAATCCACTGTCACAGCCCGATTGCCTTGATGGTGGTCGGGCTACTTTCCAAAAACTATGTCGGATTTGACAGCCGCTCTTTTGGACTGCTGCAAATCTAGCTGGACGACGACAACCGGAGGCCTGCTTCCCCGTGCTCAATTTCATCCTCAAAAGACTAGGGCTGGCCTTTTTGGTGGCGCTTACCGTCTCTTTCATCAGCTTTAGCTTGCTGTTTCTGTCGGGGGATCCCGCCATTGCCTTGGCGGGCGAAGGCGCGACCGATCAGGACGTTGTAGCCATTCGCGAGCTATACGGGTTCGATCGGCCAATGCTAGTGCAATATGCAAGCTGGTTGGTGAACGCACTTTCGGGTGATTTTGGTGAAAGCTATTACTTCAAACTGCCAGTGTCATCTCTGATTGCAGACCGCCTGTCGGTCACAATGCTGCTTGGGCTATGCGGCATCAGCTTTGCACTGCTCACTGCTGTTCCTTTGGGAGTGATTGCCGCCATTCGGCCAAATTCCATCATCGACAGGTTTGCTTTGTTTCTGTCGGTTGCCGGACAGGCGATGCCGTCATTCTGGTTTGGGCTTATTCTGATTGTTGCGTTTTCGATCAAGCTGCGCTGGCTGCCACCGTCAGGCACAGACAGTTGGCGGCACTTTATCATGCCAACCGTGGTGCTGGGCTATTACGCGATGCCTGCCATCATGCGCCTGACCCGGGCTGGTATGTTGGATGTGCTGTCATCGGACTATATACGCACTGCGCGCGCCAAGGGTGCCTCTGAAATGCGGGTGATGTTCAAACATGCGCTACGTAATGCGATCATTCCGGTGGTCAGTCTGGCTGCGGTGCAGATGGGGTTCATGCTGGGCGGATCTATCGTCGTTGAATCGATCTTTGCGCTGCATGGTGCCGGCTATCTCGCCTGGGAAAGCATTTCACGCAATGACCTACCGACAGTACAGGCACTGATCCTGGTTTTTTCAATGTTCTATATCACCTTCACCTTTCTGGCCGATGTGCTCAACGCCTGGCTTGACCCCCGTATGAGGAGCAGCTGATATGACCCTTGCACCTTCGACAAACAATGTTGATCCTTTACTGCAGGACATCGTCGGCCCCACTCCGGGTCAACAGTTGCGGCGGCGGTTCTTCGGCCATCGGGGGCTGATGATTGGTGCCTCGGTTGTGGCGGTTCTATTGGTGATTGCACTGTTGGCTCCCGTTGTGGCCCCACATGATCCCTATGCACAGGACCTGTTGGCGCGAATGAAACCGCCAGTGTTTCTGGGCGGCACCTGGGAGCATATTCTGGGTACCGACCATCTAGGCAGGGATTACCTGTCACGGTTGATCTACGGCGCCCGAGTTTCGCTGCTTATCGGCTTTGTGGCGGCATTGATTTCAGGCACCATCGGTACTGCAATGGGTGTCGCAGCCGGATATTTTGGGGGCCGCACTGATGCAGTTGTTACCTTTCTGATCAACGTACGACTTGCGATGCCGGTGGTACTGGTGGCGCTGGCCGTCGTGGCCATTCTGGGCGGGTCCTTGCAAGTGGTTATTGGTGTGCTGGGGCTCTTGTTGTGGGATCGGTTTGCGGTGGTCATGCGCGCCTCGACATTACAGGTAAGGGGGCGGGAATATGTCTCCGCAGCGCAGGCGATTGGGGCCTCGACCCCTCGGATCCTGCTGTCTGAAATCATGCCCAATATTCTGAATAATCTGATCGTCGTGATCACGCTGGAGATGGCCCATGCCATTCTTCTAGAGGCAACCCTATCGTTCCTGGGTCTGGGGGTGCAGCCTCCGACTCCGTCCTGGGGACTGATGGTGTCAGAAGGCAAAAACATGATGCTGTTCGAACCCTGGCTGGTGTTGATCCCCGGTGCGGTGCTTTTCGTGCTGGTGCTGGCAATCAATCTGATGGGCGATGGTCTGCGTGACGTCACTGCCCCTGAAAACCGGAGCTGACCCATGTCGCAGAACAATTCCCGCCAGGACATCCCCTTATTGTCAATCAACAATCTTACAATCGACATTCCCACTGCTGCTGGCACGCTACATGCGGTGCGTGGCATCAGTTTCGACCTAAAACGCGGTGAGACACTGTGCATCGTGGGCGAAAGTGGATCTGGTAAGTCGTTGACTTCGCTGGCGTTGATGGGGTTACTGGGCAAAAACATAACCCCGCGGGCCGACCGGATGGAGTTCGACGAAGTTGAACTGACCACGGCCAGTGCCCGCACCATGCGCAATTTGCGCGGTGCCCGTATGTCGATGATTTTCCAAGAGCCGATGACTTCGTTGAACCCGGCCTACACCATTGGGGATCAGCTGATGGAGGCCTTGACCCTGCATGGTAGCACCAATCGGAAAAAGGCACGGGCGCGCGCCATCGAACTGCTGGAGAAGGTCGGCATCACCGCTGCTGAAAGCCGGTTGTCCCAGTATCCGCACCAGCTGTCTGGCGGATTACGACAGCGGGTAATGATCGCAATGGCATTGATGTGTGAACCGGAATTGATCATCGCGGATGAGCCAACAACCGCGCTGGATGTCACCATTCAGGCGCAAATCCTGCGGCTGTTGGCGGAATTGCAGCGCGAAATGAACATGGCGATGATTCTGATCACCCACGATCTGGGTGTGGTTGCACGGGTCGCTGACAAGGTGGCTGTGATGTATGCAGGTGAGCTGGTCGAAACCGGGCCGGTTGACGAGATATTCGCCGCCCCATCCCATCCTTACACGCGCGGGTTACTGCGCTGTATTCCACTGCCGGGTAAAACAAAACGTGGCTCCGTTCTGGGCACCATTCCCGGCATTGTTCCGTCGCTGGTAGGCGAAGTCAAAGGATGCACCTTCCGAACCCGTTGCGAGCATGCGTCCCCAGCCTGTCGTGGCACAATCCCGTTGCATACGTCGCCAACCGGGACCCACACCTTCCGTTGCATTCATCATCCCGATGACCTCGAAACCGATGCTGTTCAGTCTACAGGAGCCAACGCATGAGCCAGTCAGACACACCTGTTCTTGAACTTCGCAATGTGACCAAGACCTATTCGGTTAAACAGGGGCTGTTTGGAAAATCCAAACCGCTAACAGCGATCAATGATGTTTCGATCAAGCTGGCTCGTGGTGAGGTGCTTGGACTTGTCGGCGAAAGCGGATGTGGCAAATCTACCCTAGCAAAGATCCTGCTTGGGCTTGAGGCTCCAACCTCGGGTGAGGTCCTGGTCGATGGTCAAACCTTGGGTGGCCAGGACCGTTTGGCGTTAGCGCGACGGATACAGCCAATCTTTCAAGATCCGTATTCCTCGCTAAACCCACGCAAAAATATCTATGATATCATAGCGCTACCCCTGCGTGTGCATGGCATTGGAGATGAGGCCAGTCGACAAAAATCCGTTCGTGAGATCCTGGATATTGTCGGCCTGCCTGCGCGGGTGATGAACAATTATCCCAGCCAGATGTCAGGCGGACAGCGTCAGCGGGTCGCTATTGCTCGGGCCCTGATCATGAAACCCGAGATTGTCATTTGCGATGAGCCAACCTCGGCGCTGGATGTGTCCGTACAGAGCCAGATCCTGAACCTGTTGAACGAGTTGCGTCAGGAATTTGGCCTCACGTATTTGTTCATCAGTCACAATTTGGCGGTGATCGAACATTTGGCGACGCGCGTGGCGGTGATGTATCTTGGACGTATTGTCGAAGAAGCCAGCGTTGGAGGCTTATTCGATGCCGCGCGCCATCCCTATACAGATGCTTTGCTGAAATCCGTCCTTACACCAGAACCTGAGCTTGGCATTCCGGACACCCATCTTGGCATGTCTTATCCCAACCCAATTGCGCCACCTGAGGGATGCCATTTTCATCCACGCTGTCCTGCCGCTTCGGATCTGTGCAAATCAAAGCGGCCAACGCCTTTGTTTGATCCGAACGGCAGGATCGAATGCCACTTGCATAGCCCATAAGGCATCGGACACCGCTTTCCTCAACGTTTGTCTTTATCCCAAGAAAGGACGCTCAATGCGTTCCAGCCTATCGCGCAGTCAAACCACCACCAAAACAGTCATTGAAACTGAATACGGTGTTGTTGCCGCTCAGCATAGCCTGGCGGCTGAGGTTGGTGCCCAGGTTCTTGCCGCCGGTGGTAATGCAGTCGACGCAGCTGTGGCGACATCCTTTGCTATTGGTGTGCTAGAACCCTGGATGAGCGGCCCGGCAGGGGGTGGTGCACTGATGTTATGGCGGGCAGAAGATGGCAAAGCACAAGCGTTGAATTATGGTATGCGCTCCCCTGCAGCGCTGGACCCGGCCAACTATCCGTTGAGCGGGGCAGGGCAGGCAGGCGACCTTTTCCCTTGGGAACATGTGGTGGATGATCGAAACCTGCAGGGCGCAACATCCATCGCAGTGCCCGGCGTGGTTGATGGCATGGGTAAGATGCATGCGCGCTATGGCAAAATGCCCTGGGCAGAACTGCTGACGCCAGCTATCGAATTTGCCCAAGAAGGACTGCTGGTTGATTGGTATGCAGCCCTGATCATTGCCTCGACCACTCGTGCCTTGGCCCAGGATTCAGATGCCGCGCAGCTATTTTTGGAAGATGGCCAGTGGCCAACAATTACTGGCTGGACGGCACTTGCGGAAAAACGGCTGGATCAATCGGTGCAGGCAGCCAGCTTGCAACAATTGGCAGATAAAGGCGCGCGGGATCTATATGAAGGCGATCTGGGTGAGGCCATGGTCAAGGATGTGCAGGCCAAAGGCGGCTGCTTGTCGATGCAGGATATGCGGAGTTATCATGCCCATTTTGCTGATGCACTTACCTTTGCCTATCGGGAGTCACAGTTTCACGCACTACCAGGTCTGACAGCTGGGCCCACTTTCCGTCATGCATTGGGGGTGATGGAACAGGCGAACATGCCAGGCGCAGTGCCGGGGGCAGGGGCCTTTACAGCCTATGCCGCAGGGTTAAAGTCGGCCTACGCAGACCGGCAGGCCCATATGGGCCACGATGGCGAGGCCCCCGGTGCTGAGGGCTGTACCACACATTTTTCGGTGGTCGACCGTGACGGAAATATGGTGACACAAACCCAGACGTTGCTGTCGATATTTGGCAGTCGGGTTGTCTCTCCCTCCACAGGGTTTGTCATGAACAACGGTATCATGTGGTTTGATCCGGTGCAGGGACGGCCAAACTCGCTTGCCGGCGGTAAGCCTTGTTTGATGAACGTTTGCCCGGTGATTGGTGAAAAGAATGACACTCGCTTTGCCTTTGGCGCTTCGGGGGGGCGCAAAATTGTTTCAGCCGTAGCCCAGCTCAGCAGTTTTGCCACCGATTTTGACATGGATCTAGCTGCTGCGTTTCATCAGGCGAGGATTGATGTCTCAGGGGGGGAACGAATTATGGCAGATGAAAGCCTGCCACCTGACGTAATTTCTGCGCTTACCGCTGAGCATCCGGTGACCACCACGCGCCGAACCGTCTTTCCTTATGCTTTTGCCTGCCCGGCTGGGGTCATGCGGCGGAAGGGAATGAACTCGGGCTGTACAGAAATAATGTCGCCGTGGGGCGACGCAATACATGAGCAGGAGGTTACGCAATGAGCCGTAACAATGCGTTGGAGCAAGTAGAAACCTATTTCCAAGGTGGTGAATTTTTCACCGACCTGGCCGCGCTAGTGGCTTTCGAGACAGAGAGCCAGAACCCGGACCAAGCCCCCATACTGGGGCAGTACCTGACCGATGCTATGGTACCTCGGCTTGAAGCATTGGGGTTTGAGTGCGTCCTGCATAAAAACCCAGACGCCGGCGGCGGCCCCATTTTAACCGGCGCCCGGATTGAAGACCCTTCCTTGCCGACAATCCTGACCTACGGGCATGGTGACGTTGTCTTGGCCCAGACCGAACAATGGCGCGAAGGGTTGCGTCCGTTTGAGTTGATGGAACAAGGGGATCGTCTGTATGGCCGTGGTACAGCCGACAACAAGGTTCAGCATCTCATCAACCTCGCTGCACTCGAGTCCGTTCTGGCAGTACGTGGCAGGTTGGGCTTTAACGTAAAAATCGTGATCGAGATGAGCGAGGAGATAGGTTCACCCGGTTTGGCTGAATTTATGAAAGCCAATAAAGACCGCCTGAAATCCGATGTCCTGATTGCCTCGGATGGGCCACGGCTGCAGCCGGATCGTGCAACCATGTTCATGGGCGCGCGGGGTGGCATATCATTTGACTTGACCCTGGACTTGCGTGAAGGGGCGCATCACTCCGGCAATTGGGGCGGTCTGTTGGCAGATCCAGCCATCATCCTTTCACATGCCATTGCCTCGATCTGCGACGCACGGGGCCAAATCCAAATTCCCGCGTGGCGCCCAACCAGCCTCACCGATGATATCCGCGCCGCAATAAGTGAGTTGCCTGTTAATGACGGCAACGATCCAAAGGTGGATGACGACTGGGGCGAGGAAAATCTGACGCCAAATGAACGGGTCTACGGGTGGAATTCCTTTGCAATACTGGCGATGACAAGCGGGGTTCCCGAGGCGCCAGTGAATGCGATTGCTGCCAAGGCATGCGCCACTTGCCAATTGCGCTATGTGGTGGGGACCAAGCCCGAAGACATCTTGCCCGCGCTGCGCCGACATCTTGATCAACACGGGTTTCAACAGGTACAGATCGAGCAACACGAACGTGCATTCTTTCCCGCAACCCGTCTTGACCCAGCCAACCCCTGGGTGAAATATGTCGAAGACTCTCTGACCCGAACCAGTGGTCAGAAGCCACATATCCTGCCCAACCTTGCCGGTTCTTTGCCCAACGATTGTTTTGCGGATATCCTTGGTCTACCGACCGTCTGGGTGCCGCACAGTTATCTCGGCTGCTCACAGCACGCACCAAACGAGCATGTTTTAAAGGCGGTTTGCCAAGATTCCCTACGCCTCATGGCTGGCCTGTTTTGGGATATCGGAACAGGAGCACCTTGAACCCATCAAAATGGCCCACTAGGCTAGTGGCTGTGTTTTAGCTCCTGTTGCTCCGTTTGGTTCTTATTCTTTGTGTGCAATAGTGCGAGTAATCTCTTTCTCGTTGCAACCAAATGAAAATAGCGGCAGTCAAAGCTCATGTTGGATCAAAAGCTCTCCCCGCCCCGTACCGCGCTTGTCACGGGTTCCGCCGGCTTTATCGGTTATCATCTTTCGGCCCGGTTACTGGCAGACGGTTGGCGAGTGATTGGGCTGGATTGCCTGTCGCCATACTACGACGTCACATTGAAAGAACGCCGCCATGCGGTCTTGCAAGAGAATGCTGAATTCATTCCTGTAATTGGCAAGCTAGAAGATCCAGGGTTGTTGATGCAATTGTTTGCTGAACATCAACCCGATGCAGTGGTGCATCTGGCTGCTCAGGCAGGTGTCCGTCACTCCATTGATGCGCCCCGCGACTATGTGGAGTCCAATTTGGTCGGTACTTTCGAATTGCTCGAGGCAGGCCGCGCCCATCCACCTGCTCATATGTTGCTGGCGTCGACGTCATCCGTCTATGGCGCCAATACCGAAATGCCGTTTAACGAACGGATGCAGGTCGAAACGCAGATGTCCTTTTATGCCGCCACCAAGAAGGCGACAGAGTCGATGGCGCATTCCTATGCGCATTTGTATCAACTACCCACCACGATGTTTCGGTTTTTCACGGTCTATGGACCTTGGGGCCGTCCCGATATGGCCTTGTTCAAATTCACCCGTGCGATGCTCGCTGGCGAAGCGATCGACGTGTATAACCATGGCCGCATGAGCCGTGATTTCACTTACATCGATGATTTGATTGCTGGTATTTGCGGATTGATTGAAGCCGTGCCCGGAGATACTCCGGTTTCAGATCGCGATAGCCTCAGCCCAGTCGCACCGTTTCGCAGTGTAAATATCGGCGCTAATGCTCCGACTCCGTTGATGGATTACATCAGCGCAATCGAAACAGCTATTGGAGTAGAAGCGCGTAAGAACATGTTGGACATGCAAGCCGGCGATGTTCCGGCCACATGGGCCGATGCGGGACTATTGCAAGACCTGACCGGGGTCTGTGCTAAAGTGGATGTTGTGACCGGTGTCCGAAACTTTGTTGAGTGGTATCGCGACTACTACAAAGTTTAAAATGTGGAATCTCTGATACGCACCAGAGACTTCAGGCTGCGGCTTGAGCTCTCTGCTTTACAGTTTCAGAACCTATCAATTTTGAGCTGACTGCAGGCTTACGAAATAGATTTTCGCCTGTTTGGTTTCTCGCTAGCCATGGATGCACCCCTGCGCGCACAAAAGACTGCAATGGAAACCTTCTTTAGGCCATCAGAGCAGGATTAGTATGGCTACGGCGGAAATCTGAAAACTCTATTGACAATTGGAACGTTCCATAATTACAAATAGTCCAACTGGAACGTTCCAACGGGAGTCGCATATGAACTGGGGTCTGATTGGTGCAAGCACAATTGCATCAGAGCATATGATTGGAGCAATCCGCGCAAATAGCGGCCATGACGTGGTGTCAGTACAAAGTTCAAGCCCAACACGGGGCAAAGAATACGCTGCAAAACACGGAATTACGGCCTCGACGACCAGTCTTAGCGATATTCTGAACGGATCCGATGTTGATGCCGTCTATATTTCTACGACAAACGAGAAACACTTGCCGCAGGCCATGACAGCGATCGCGGCAGGCAAGCATGTGCTGTGTGAAAAGCCCCTCGCAATGACGGTAGCAGACGCTGCTACAATGGTGCGTGCCGCCCAAGATGCAGGCATCGTTCTTGCGACGAACCATCACCTACGCAACGCGGGTAGCCATTTGGCCATTCGCAACCTCATCACCACAGGGCGCTTGGGCGAGGTACTAAGCATCCGCATCTTCCACGCGGTGATGCTGCCTGAGCACCTGCGCGGTTGGCGTATTGATAATCCATTGGCTGGTGGTGGCGTTATCCCCGACATCGTTGTGCACGATGCCGATACGGTGCGTTTTTATCTGGGTGAAGACCCAGCCGACATCGTAGCGCAGGAATTGTCTGGTGCCATGGGCGTGGATGTAGAGGACAGCGTCATGTCGGTCTGGACAACCCCGTCGGGGGTCACAGTTCAAACCCATGAATCTTTCACCCACCCATTTGCCGGTTCAGGCATTGAAGTGCACGGAACCAAAGGGTCTGTCATTGCGCGAAATGTAATGACCCAGCAGCCTGTTGGAGACATCCTGTTGCGGACGGCATCTGGCGAGGAGAGTATCGAATACTCGCTGCATAATCTCTATGAGCGATCAGTTTCAAAGTTTGCTACCGCCGTTGCAGGCGACAGACAGCCTGCAGCAACTGGTGTGGATGGGCTGAAATCACTTGCCGTCGCCGAAGCGGTAAAGAAAGCAGCCGTGACAGGCCAGCGCACCACCGTTGATTACGGAGGGTACTAAGCCATGTCGAAGATCGTTTCAGCATCCGAAGCCGCTGCAAAAATTCAGGACGAGCATGTTGTCTCGGTTTCATCGTCGTCTGGGTTGGGATGTCCAGATCTTGTCTTACAAGCGATTGGTGCGCGTTTTGAGGCCGAAGGTCATCCACGAAACCTGACCACACTACATCCCATTGCTGCAGGCGATATGTATGGAATCAAAGGGGTCGACCATATCGCGCGCGATGGCTTGTTGCGTCGAATTCTAGCTGGCAGCTATCCGTCCGGTCCTTCCTCGTTGGAAATGCCTGAGATCTGGAAAATGGTCGTCGAAAACCGGGTTGAAGCCTATAATGTTCCATCCGGGATCTTGTTTGATATGCACCGAGATGTGGCGGCACGGCGACCGGGCGTGCTGACCAAGGTTGGATTGGGAACCTTTGTCGACCCTATGCGTGAAGGCTGCGCAATGAATGCTGCCGCAGCAGAGATCCCTGTTGTATCGCGGCAGGAATTTGGCGGCGAGACCTGGCTGCATTTTCCAAACATTGTACCCAACGTGGCCATTCTGCGGGCGACAACTGCGGATGAACATGGAAACCTGACGTACGAACACGAAGGGGCCTATTTGGGTGGGCTGGAACAAGCGATAGCTGTTCGCAACCACGGCGGCCTTGTTATTGCACAGGTCAAACGTGTCACCGCACGAGGATCATTACGCCCGCATGATGTGCGGGTACCTGGGCATTTGGTTGATCTGATAGTGATTGATGCAGACCAAAAGCAAACCACCGAAACGCAATATGATCCCGCCATTTCAGGCGAGATCATTCGGCCACTCCCCAGCTTTTCCATTCCGCAGCTTTCGGTCGAAAAAGTTCTGGCTCGTCGCGCTGCGATGGAGCTGAAAGCAGGTCAAACTGCCAACCTGGGGTTCGGAATATCTGCAATGGTACCGCGTATCCTGTTGGAAGAAGGGCATCCGGACCAGGTCACATGGGCCATCGAACAGGGCGCGGTTGGGGGCATTCCGCTCACTGGTTTTGCATTTGGATGCGCGTCAAACGCAGACGGGTTTGTACCCAGCCCACAGCAGTTCACTTACTTTCAGGGCGGTGGTTTTGATGTATCCTTCCTCTCCTTCATGGAGGTGGACACAGAGGGCAACGTCAACGTCTCGAAATTGGGTAAAAAACCATACCTGACAGCAGGTTGTGGTGGATTTGTGGATATCGTTGCCCACGCACCCAAGATTGTCTTCTCTGGCTATTTCGAAGCCGGAGCACAGATGAGCTTGAATGAGACCGGGCTGACAATCACCAAGCCGGGTAAGTTTTCCAAAATGGTTGCAGCGGTCGAGCATGTGACCTTCTCGGGGCAGCGGTCAAGGGAACTAGGCCAAGATGTTTTGTACATCACGGAACGCTGTGTGATGCGCCTGACCGAGACCGGCCTGGAAGCCATTGAGATCATGCCGGGCATCCAACCCGAACGAGATATCGTTGCGGCTTCACAAGGGCGCGTCAGAATTTCCAAGGATGCTGTTGAAATGCCACTGGCGTTGCTGAGCGACGGATCGATGGGGCTGACCTTATGAGCGCAGTCCATCTTGAAATTCAGGGCGCGGTGGCAACAATTCGACTGGACAATCCGGCCAAGCTAAACGCCCTTGATGTGCCAATGTTGCAGCAAATTGATCAACACTGTCAGGCGCTTGAACTCCGTGACGATATCCGTGTTGTGTTGGTGACCGGAACTGGAACCAAGGCGTTCTGCACGGGCGCGGATATCAAGGCTTGGGCCTCTCTTCCACCGGCGCAATTTGCACGCAGTTGGGTTCGCGATGGACATCGCATATTTGACCGGCTTGCGCGCCTATCCAAGCCAACAATTGCCGTGTTGAACGGACATACTTTTGGCGGCGGGCTGGAATTGGCTGCGGCCTGTGACATCCGCGTAATGCGGACCAAAGCTCGAATTGCACTGCCTGAAGCGGGTGTTGGTATCGTGCCGGGATGGTCAGGCACACAAAGACTGGCACGCTTGCTGCCCGAACCCCTGCTAAAAGAAATGGCCCTGTTCGGGCGCCAGATTGAGGCAGGTCGTATCCAGTCTTTGGGCTTCGTGGCCGAGGTCGCGGATGAACCAATGGATGTTGCGCTAGAAATCGCAGCACGGGCGGCGGAGCTGTCTCCGCGCGCGACTGAAATCACCAAAAACATGATCCATGTCGGGGTGGGCGAGGATAGGCCCGCTCTGATCGAGGCATTGGGAAGCGCAGCAATGGGTGCTTCGGACGACAGAACAGAGGGTGTTTCCGCATTCAGCGAAAAGCGCACACCCGATTTTTCAGGAAGATAAGTATGAGCCAGCACGACTTAACACTGATTGTTGGAAAAGATGCCCCTAGGGACGAGATCAACCGCGTTCGTCATTTGATTGACGGCGCGTGGGCCGACGGAAATGGAGAGGTCTTTGAGCGCCACTCACCCGCGCATGGAACACCTGTTTCCCTGATTTCAAAAGGGGACGCAAATGATGCGTCTGGTGCTATTGCAGCAGCACGTCGCGCCTTTGAACGTGGGGTCTGGTCTGATCTGTCCGGTAAAGAGCGCGCGACATTGCTGTTGAAAGTTGCGGACCTGATTGATGAAAACCGTCCCAGAATTGCCCGACTTGAGGTGCTGGAAAGTGGCAAGCCTATCAGTCAAGCCTTGGGCGAAATCGAAGGTGCTGCAGATATCTGGCGTTATGCCGCTTCCCTAGCGCGGACACTGCACGGGGATAGCCACAACAGTCTTGGCCGTGACATGCTGGGTATCGTTCTAAAAGAGCCGATTGGCGTTGTTTCCATCATCACACCCTGGAATTTCCCGTTTCTGATCGCAAGCCAGAAGATACCGTTTGCGCTGGCTGCGGGATGCACCTGTGTTGTGAAACCGTCTGAACTGACCCCTTCAACCACCGCCATCTTGGGCGAACTTCTTATCGAGGCAGGTTTGCCAGCGGGTGTAGTCAATATCATCAACGGATTTGGCGATCCCGTTGGTTCTATTTTGACCACAGACCCTCGTGTTGACATGGTCAGCTTTACTGGATCGACCGCTGTTGGCAAAACCATCGAGAAAGCGGCTGGTGATACCCTTAAAAAGGTATCGTCTGAATTGGGCGGGAAAAACCCGCAGGTCCTGTTTGCTGATGCTGATCTGGACAGTGCCATCGACGCCATCGTGTTCGGCATCTATTTTAACGCTGGTGAGTGTTGCAATTCAGGCAGTCGTATAATCGTGCACGAAGACATTCTGGACGAGGTCATCTCTCGTGTTGTTTCCTTGTCCCAAAAGGTCCCATTTGGCGATCCTCTAGACCCAAAGACTAAGGTAGGTGCGATCATCCATGATGGGCATCAGCAGAAAATCGATAGTTATGTCCGCGAGGCCGTAGCAGCAGGCGCCAAAATCGAAATCGGTGGCGCACCTATACAAATCGACGGTCTCCCCGGTGCATTTTATGGCCCTACAGTTGTGTCGGGTCTGACGCCAGACATGCCAATTGCTAGCGAGGAAGTGTTTGGTCCAGTGTTATCTGTCTTGACTTTTCGCACAATGGACGAAGTAATTTCACTTGTGAATGACGCCTCATACGGTCTTTCAGCCGGTGTTTGGAGCGAGAACATTCACACATGCCTTGAATTTGCTCGGCGCACGCAGGCTGGAACTGTCTGGACTAACACATGGATGGACGGTTTCCCCGAGCTGCCTTTTGGAGGCGTGAAGGAAAGTGGGCAAGGTCGTGAACTTGGCCGCTATGGACTCGAAGAATTTCTGGAAGTGAAAACTGTGCAAATGCGGATTGGCCGTACGCGCGCAAACTGGATCTGATCTCTGCGGAAGAAAGAGACGGATCGATACGCAATAGGGAGGAAACCACATGCGTAAATTCATTTTAAAAACTACCACAACTTTGGCGGCTGCGGCTGTTTCAGTCAGCATGGCCCATGCGGGTGACGTTGAAGTCTTGCACTGGTGGACATCCGGTGGTGAAGCAGCTGCATTAAACGTGCTCAAGCAAGATCTTGAAGGGCAGGGGACGGGTTGGAACGACATGCCGGTTGCAGGCGGTGGCGGCGAGAGCGCCATGACGGTTCTGCGGGCCCGTGTTACGTCCGGCAATCCGCCAACTGCTGTACAAATGCTGGGTTTCGACATTCTGGACTGGGCCAAAGAAGATGCCTTGGCTGATCTGAATGCTGTGGCCGTCAAAGAAGGCTGGGATGACGTTATTCCAGAGGCATTGCAGGCCTTTGCAAAGCACGATGGTCAATGGGTTTCTGCGCCGGTTAACGTACACTCAACCAACTGGGTTTGGGCCAACAAAGCTGTGCTAGACGCCAATGGCATTGCTATTCCTGCCAACTGGGAAGAGTTCGAAGCTGCGCTTGAAACATTGGCTGCAGCGGGTGTCACGCCTGTCGCCCATGGCGGCCAAGCCTGGCAAGATGCCACTGTATTTGATGCGGTTGCGATGTCGGCTGGTGGTCCTGAATTCTACAAAGCAGCGTTCATCGATCTCGATGAAGAGGCATTGGGTTCGGACACAATGGTTGAATCCTTCCGCCGCATGGAAGTCATCCGCGGTCACGTAGACGATAACTTCTCTGGCCGTGACTGGAACCTTGCAACTGCGATGGTCATCAATGGCGAAGCCGGTTTCCAGATGATGGGCGACTGGGCAAAAGGTGAATTCTTGAATGCCGGCAAAGTGCCCGGCGAGGACTTCCTTTGCTTCCGTTTCCCAGGCACCGAAGATCAAGTTACGTTCAACGCGGACCAATTTGCGATGTTTGACCAAGGTGGAAAAGTGTCAGCCGAGCAGGCAGCACTGGCAACAGCCATTCTGTCACCATCATTCCAGTCGGCGTTCAACGTTGTAAAAGGCTCGGTTCCAGCACGGACCGACGTTTCTGACGAAGCTTTTGATGCCTGCGGGAAACAGGGCATGAAAGATCTTGCCGCTGCGGCCGCCTCGGGGAACCTGTACGGTTCAATGGCCCATGGTCATGCGGCGCCTGCTGCAGTCAAAAACGCGATTTATGATGTGATCACTGCTCACTTTAACGGTGAGTATGACGCTGCAACCGCAGCGCTTGAGCTTGTCGACGCTGTGTCGATCGCCAAGTAATACACTTTGCCGGGCTGACTGTGTTTGCCCGGCACCCCACCCAAATTCCTTACGACAATTGGAGGGAGGCCCGCCATGGCAACCCCTGCCGCTGATGCGGATTTCAAAACGAAATTGCAGACCTGGGTGCCCAAACTTGTGCTCTCGCCATCGTTGGCGTTGATGCTGGTTTTTGTCTACGGTTTCATCCTGTTCTCGGTTTACCTAAGCTTTACGGACAGTCGAATTCTGCCCTCATATGGCTGGGTTGGCTTCGAGAACTATGACAAACTGTTCCGGCTTCGCCACTGGGACATTGCGGTCAATAACCTGATTGTCTTTGCTGCGCTGTATATCATCATCTGTTCGGTAATTGGGCTGATGCTGGCGATATTTCTGGATCAGAAAATCCGGGGTGAATCTGTGCTGCGGCCCATTTTCCTTTATCCGATGGCGTTGTCATTCATCGTGACTGGGACCGCCTGGAAGTGGTTTCTTGATCCGGGCATTGGGCTTGAACACACCATGCATCTCTGGGGTTGGGAAAGCTTTCATTTTGATTGGATCAAGAACCGGGATTACGCGATCTACACCGTTGTTCTAGCCGCTGTCTGGCAGAGCTCTGGCTTTGTGATGGCAATGTTCCTGGCTGGCCTTCGTGGGATCGACAACGAGATGCTGAAAGCGGCCCAAATGGATGGTGCAACCAATTTCCAACTGTATCGCCGGATTATCATTCCGCAACTTCGCCCTGCCTTTTTATCGGCATTTGTGATCCTCAGCCATTTGGCAATCAAGTCTTATGACCTTGTTGTTGCGCTGACAGGTGGTGGTCCGGGGCGTGCGACCGAAGTGCCGGCAACATTTATGTATTCCTACACGTTCACCCGAAACCAAATGGGCATTGGTGCCTCATCCTCGGTGATCATGTTGATGACAATCGTCGCGATCATGGTGCCCTATCTCTACTCTGAACTGCGGGAGAAGAACTGATGTCTGCTGGTTCAACTGACACCGCGGTACGTACTGGGCGTATCACCCGTACTGCGCTTTACCTTGTCCTGTTGCTGTTTGCTCTGTTCTATCTGCTGCCCTTTGCCATCATGGTCATCAACTCGGTGAAGCCACTGTCTGAGATCACCGGTGGCAATATGATGGCGCTGCCACAGGACTGGACATTCGAACCCTGGGTAAAAGCCTGGGCAACCGCCCAGATTGGGGTCGATCCGACGGGTCTAAAACCCTACTTCTGGAACTCTATCAAAATGGTGGTTCCAGCTGTTGCCATCTCGACCATACTCGGGGCGTTGAACGGGTATGTGCTGACCAAATGGCGGTTCAAATATGACACCCTGATCTTTGGCTTTATGCTGTTTGCCTGTTTCATCCCGTTCCAGATCGTATTGATCCCAATGGCACGTATTCTTGGGCTGGCCGGGTTAGCAGGCTCCACCCCCGGCCTGGTGCTTGTGCATGTGGTCTATGGGCTGGGATTCACCACCCTTTACTTCAAAAACTACTATCAGGTGTTCCCAACCGAACTGGTCCGGGCTGCACAGATTGATGGTGCTGGATTCTTCCGCATCTTTTGGCGCCTTTTGCTGCCATCTTCCGGACCGATCATCGTCGTAAGCGTCATCTGGCAGTTCACCAATATCTGGAATGATTTCCTGTTTGGGGCTTCGTTTGCCGATTTTGACAGCCAGCCAATGACCGTGGCGTTGAACAACCTGGTTCAGTCATCAACCGGTGTGAAAGAATACAACGTCCACTTCGCGGGGGCGATCCTCGCTGCCCTTCCAACTCTTCTCGTTTATATCGTCGCCGGCCGCTACTTTGTGCGTGGTCTGATGGCGGGCAGCGTCAAAGGATAAGACTATGAGCTTCCTGACAATCGACAACGCAACCAAATCCTACGGCTCCGTTGAGGTGCTGCACAGGGTTGATATTGATGTGCAAGAAGGGGAATTCCTAGTTCTTGTTGGCCCCTCGGGCTGTGGCAAATCCACCTTGTTGAACATGATCGCAGGGTTGGAAGACATCACGTCGGGCACGATTTCGATCAAGGGTAAATCCATGAACGGTGTGCATCCCTCGAACCGGGATATTGCCATGGTGTTCCAATCCTACGCGCTCTACCCCAATATGAGTGTCGCCAAGAACATCACTTTTGGCCTGGAAATGCACAAGGTGCCCAAGGCTGAGCGTGAGACAGCACTGCGCGATGTGGCCAAGTTGTTGCAAATCGAACCTCTGCTTGATCGCAAACCCGGCCAGCTATCGGGCGGGCAACGTCAGCGGGTCGCGATGGGGCGGGCATTGGTGCGAAACCCCGATGTGTTCCTGTTTGATGAACCACTTTCAAACCTCGACGCCAAACTGCGTGTTGATATGCGCACCGAGATCAAAAAACTGCATCAGAAACTGGGAACCACAATTGTCTATGTGACCCATGATCAGATTGAGGCGATGACGCTGTCGACCCGTATCGCGGTGATGAATGGTGGCTATATTCAGCAGCTTGGCACCCCAAAAGAGATCTATGACACACCGGCCAACCTGTTTGTTGCGACCTTTATGGGTTCACCTTCGATGAACCTGATCCCAGTGAAAATTCTGGAGGAAAACGGTGGGCTGGTTGCAGAGACCACAAATGGACTGGGTGAAACGATCAAATTGCCCTTTGCTACGCCTCCGGCTGGGCTGAAGGACTACGTCGGCCGCACCATTACGCTTGGACTAAGGGCTGAGGCACTGACTGATCCAGACGGTGCGGACAGCAAAGCTGTCAATCTGGTGACTGTAAAGAGCCGGGTTATTGTCATGGAACCGGCCGGTTCGGATACCTTTGTAATGACCGAATTTGGTGGCCAAGACTGCAACGCTCGTATGCGGGCGGATGTGCAGGTCGCGCCGGGTGAGGATGTCGATTTCACTATCAATATGGACAAAGTTGTCGCGTTTGATCCCGAGACTGAAGACCGGATCGTCTGATGACACAGCGGGCGGATATCGTGATCATCGGATCTGGGATCGGGGGGGCGACCACAGCTTTAGCCCTCGCGCCCTCGGGTCGGTCGATTGTGATCCTTGAACGTGGTCCGCGTTTAACTGACAGCGATGCCGCACGCTGCGATCGCGCCATTTTTCGCGATGGTGTGTTCCGCCCTGTCGAGGAATGGCTTGATGGATCAGGCCAAGGATTCAATCCGGGCAATTACTACTACGTCGGTGGGAATTCCAAATTCTTCGGTGCGGTCATGCTGCGGTATCGGCGCGAGGATTTTGAGGAGATGCTTCATCTTGGCGGTGTCTCTCCGGCTTGGCCAATTTCATATGATGAAATGGAACCTTGGTACCAAAAGGCAGAAGAGCTGTTTGAGGTCCGTGGGGATGCACGGCAAGATCCAACCGAACCCTCACGTACTGGTGATTACAATTTTCCACCGGTTCCGGATGAACCAACAATTTCCACCCTGCGTAACCAACTGGTAAGAGCAGGGGTAACCCCGTCATCGCTCCCTCTGGCGGTTGATTGCGAAGCTTGGTTGGCACGTGCAAACACCCCCTGGGATGCCTTTCCAGACACCACAGGGGCAAAGAAGGATGCCGAAAACACGGCTCTTGCCAAGGCGTTGGCCTTTGCAAATGTCACATTGATTTCCGGGGCGGAGGTGACACGGCTGGGAACTGGGGCAAGCGGTCACGTTAGTTTTGTTGAGTTCACTCAAAAGGACACAGGAACATCCGACCAGGTCCGACTAAAATGGTTGGAGGTAGGGATTTGTATTCTGTCTGCGGGGGCTGTGAATTCCGCCGCGCTCTTGCTGCGCTCGGCAAATAGTGATCACCCAACTGGGCTTGCCAACGGGTCTGACAATGTCGGCCGTCACTTTATGAACCACAATTGTTCAGCCGTTTTGGCATTGCACCCTTGGCGTAAAAACACAGCTGTTTACCAGAAGACCCTGCAATTTAACGATTTCTATCTGTCAGGCGGCCCCATGAACAAACCGCTTGGCAACGTTCAGCTTCTGGGCAAAATCTCTGGCGAAATCCTCTCTGCACAGACAGGCCTGCCTGTATGGGCTGCCCGCCAGATCGCGGCGCGTTCCGTTGATTGGTACGCGATGAGTGAGGACCTCCCCAACCGGGATAGCCGTGTCTCTTTAAAGGGGGGCCGCATTGTTCTGGATTGGAAACGAACTAATTGGGAAGCCCATCAAGCGTTGGTTCGTAAGGTTAAATCGGTGCTTCGCAAAGCCGGGTCGCCCGTTGTGATATCGCGGCCTTTTGATCGGCAAACGCCATCGCATCAATGCGGTACGACACGGTTCGGCGCGGATCCAAGCAACAGTGTTTTGGATCTGTATTGCCGGACCCATGATCACAGAAATCTCTTCGTGGTGGATGCAGGTTTCTTGCCGACTTCTGCTGCGGTCAACCCCGCTCTGACAATAGCGGCGCAGGCGCTTCGGGTTGGTGACTATATCAATAGAAAGGTTCTGGCAGCATGAGCAGCTTAGCTTTGATCACAGGAGGTCAGACCGGTATTGGTCTTGGTATCGCCCGTGTTTTGGTTGCACAAGGATGGCAGGTCGCGCTGGCGTCGTCGTCCTCAGGGGACAGTCCCACCGTCCAGGATGCTCTGACGGAACTTGGCAATGCAGCCAGCTATTACCAGCATGACCTGCGCGACACCGATGCGGTGCCCAACCTGCTGGAGCGGATCACAACTCAACAAGGTGAGATTGACAGCCTGATCAGCAACGCAGGCGTACCGGCACGGGTGCGCGGCGATATGTTGGACATGTTGCCCGAAAACTGGGATTTCACTCTGGATATCAATCTTCGTGGCGCCTTTTTTCTGGCGCAGTCCGTTGCTCGACGCATGATCAATGCGCCCGGCGACGCCTACCGCTCAATCATCTTTGTTACCTCTATCAGCGCCGACATGGTGTCGATTGAGCGAGCAGAATACTGCATTTCAAAGGCAGGTGCAGGGATGATGGCCCAATTATTTGCGGTGCGACTTGCAAGTGAAGGTATTGGCGTATTTGAGCTGCGTCCGGGCATTATAGAAACCGGAATGACTGCCGGTGTGAAAGACAAATACACCAGTCGGATTGAAGCGGGATTGGTGCCTGCCGCACGCTGGGGGCAACCCGCTGATATCGGGTCGGTCGTTTCTCCGCTTGTTAGTGGCCAAATGCAGTTCGCAAACGGAGCTGTCATTCCAGTTGATGGCGGTCTGTCCATCCACCGGTTGTGAAGGAATAAACATGTCCAGAGGTTATGATTTTATCATCGTCGGCGGTGGTTCGGCCGGGTGCGTTTTGGCGGCAAGGCTGAGCGAAGAGTCGTCCGCTCGGGTTCTTCTGTTGGAAAGTGGTGGGTCCGATTGGAACCCACTGTACAAAATGCCCGCTGGCTTTGCGAAAATGACCAAGGGGATTGGATCGTGGGGCTATCAAACCGTGCCCCAGAAACACATGAACAACATGGTTATAAACTATACGCAGGCCAAAGTGTTGGGCGGTGGGTCGACCGTCAACGCCCAGATCTACACCCGTGGCAACCGGATCGACTATGACGAGTGGCGACAGCTTGGATGTAATGGCTGGGGATACGACGACATTCTTCCATACTTCCGCAAGTCCGAAGACAACGACACTTTCGACAATACCTATCACGGTAAGGGTGGTCCATTAGGGGTCAGCCAGCCACGGGCTCCATTGCCCATTTGCGACGCGTATTTTGATGCGGCTGGTCAAATTGGCATTCCACGCAATCGAGATATGACAGGTGAAAGCCAGGATGGCGTCGGATTTTACCAGTTAACCCAACGCAACGCGCGGAGATCGTCAGCTTCAGTAGCTTTTTTGAAACCAGCCATGGGTCGCCCAAATCTGACCATTCGTACAGGCGCGCAAGTCACGCGTATTGTCATCGATAAAGGTCGCGCCGTTGGGGTAGAACTTGAAGGACCAGAAGTCGTCTACGCTGAGAGTGAAGTTATTGTGTCGTCCGGCGCGATTGGCTCGCCTAAATTGCTACAACTTTCCGGGGTTGGGCCCGCAGACCACCTGCAATCGGTTGGTATTCAAACCAAGCTGGACCAACCCGAAGTTGGGTCGAACCTGCAGGATCACCTAGACCTGTTCACCATATCTGAGTGCACCGGCGATCATACCTATGACAAATACGCCAAACCACATTGGTCGGCAGTAGCCGGGCTTCAGTATCTGCTAACAAAACGCGGCCCGGTTGCCTCCAGCCTGTTTGAAACCGGCGGCTTTTGGTACGCTGAGGAAGGTGCGCGGTCGCCGGATATTCAGTTCCACCTTGGGCTTGGATCTGGCATCGAAGCCGGGGTCGAGAAAATGGGGGCAGGGGTGACGCTTAACTCAGCCTACCTACGCCCCCGCTCACGGGGGTCGGTCAGGCTGACCTCCTCTGATCCAGCTGCAGCACCTTTGTTAGACCCTAATTATTGGGCCGATCCTCATGACCGCGAAATGTCGATCAAGGGTCTGAAGCTTGCACAAGAAATCATGAAACAGGATGCGCTGAAGCCTTTTGTGAAACGGGAGGTCCTGCCTGGGCCAGACGTCACAACAGACGAAGAATACATCCACTTTGCCTGTGCCAACTCCAAAACCGATCACCACCCTGCGGGTACCTGTCGAATGGGCGGAGACGACACATCCGTGGTGGATCCGCGACTGAAACTGCGCGGCATAGAGGGCCTGCGCGTTTGCGATGCCTCCATTATGCCCAGATTGATTTCTTCCAACACCAACGCGCCGACTATCATGATCGCTGAAAAAGCAGCCGACATGATCCGCGCCGACTACGCATCGTGAGGTCCGAAATGCTGCTCCCCTCTTACCAAGGCACTCTGCAAGAGTTCAGAATGTCAAATGATCCATTACAGCCGCGTGCCCCTCGTACTGCTTTGACACGCACAGCATTTGCCGCAGCGCATGTGGTCTCGGACCCTATGCAAGACCGGGATCCATGGGTCGGCCGCCCTGCTGTGGACTGGGACAATACATTACGGTTTCGCTATACGCTGTGGGATCAGGGGCTTGGCTTGGCCGAGGCAATGGACACGGCCCAACGGGGCATGGGGGTAGACTGGCTCACCGCTAAAGAGCTGATCGAACGAACCATGGTAGAAGCCAAGGCGCATCCCCTTAAACCTCGGGTCGCCTGCGGTGCAGGTGCGGATCAGTTCGATATCGCGGATCTGAACAGCGAAGACGCCATCATTGCCGCCTATACTGAACAGATGGAGGCCATCGAAGCAGCCGGCGGCCAGATTATAATCATGGCAAGCCGCGCCATGGCCGCCTTGCGCGGTGATCCAGAGGTTTATGCGCGGGTCTATGGCCGATTAATCGAACAAGCTTCGTCGCCTGTCATTTTGCACTGGCTCGGTGATATGTTCGATCAGGCCTTAGAAGGCTATTGGGGAGCTGACGACTTGGACCGGGCCGCAGACTCGGTTTTGGACATCATCAACACCCACGCAGACAAAATTGACGGCATCAAAATCTCTTTGTTGGAGCAATCCCGCGAGGAAGCCTTTCGGGCCCGTCTACCAGATGGTGTTCGGCTTTATACTGGTGATGATTTCAACTATGCGGCCCTGATCGAAGGGGATGGCGCACGATATTCGCATGCGCTTTTGGGGATTTTTGCAGCAATTGCCCCAGCAGCGAGCCAGGCGCTGGAGGCATTGGCTGAAGGCGACATTCAAACCTATCACGCGTTATTGGGGCCAACGGTTCCCTTGTCACGAGAAATTTTCAAGTCCCCAACGCAGTTTTACAAAGCGGGAATTGCCTTTCTTGCGTGGCTGAACGGTGCGCAGGAACATTTTGTGATGCCCAATGGGTTCCAGTCTTCGCGCGAGATTGTTCACTACGCCGAAGTGTTCAGGCTTGCGGATAGCGCCCGCCTGTTGTCACAACCAGAACTGGCTCAGCACAGGATGGGTGTGCTACTCGCACTACACGGAATTTCCTGAGGAGCTTAGTAATGAGCAAGAGACCAACAATCATTGATGTTGCCAAGGCTGCTGGCGTTTCAAAATCTACGGTCTCGCTTGTTTTACAGAATAGTTCTTCGGTTAAAGAGGAAACCCGGGCGCTTGTGCATCAAGCAATCAAAGACACGCGCTACGTCTACAATCGCGCAGCGGCCAACCTGCGCGGAGCAGGCGCGGGCTTGGTAGGTTTGATCATCAATGATCTACGCAACCCGTATTACACCGAACTCGCCGTGTCGGTTCAGATGAAACTTGCTGAACGGGGTTTCGCTACTTCAATTGGCAACTCCGACGAAGACCCCGCGCTTCAGGAACAGTTGATTGCTTCCATGATTGAGCATGGCGTATCTGCCTTAATGATTGCGCCCGCTTATGGGGGCGATGTTGCCCCTTTTAAAGACATCCAACAGGCGGGTATTCCAACCATACAGGTTCTACGATCTACTGGATTTGATACTGCATCTTTTCCATTATTTTCAATGGATTACGATGCTGGCGGCATTCTCGCGACTGAACACTTGCTGGAAAACTGGGGAAACAACGTTGCCTTTGTTGGGGGTATCGAAACGCATGATATCACCATCGAACGTAAAAGTGGTTATCTCCGTAAAATGGGCGAGGCGGGGTTAGACCCCGTTTCGTTTCACGGAAAAGCCAACCGTCGCTTTGGATATGAAACCGCCCTTAAAATTACACGAGACAGACCTGATATCAAAGGCATAGTGACGTTCAATGACCTTGTAGCCTTAGGCATGTTGGCGGGGTTTGCTCAAGCTGGAGTGAAAGTCGGTTCGGATATCGGAATCGTAGGATTCGATGACATAGAAGAAGCTTCTCAGTGTTTTCCACAGCTCAGTTCCGTGCGGTGCGATGTCAAAACATTCGGGCAGCAAACCGCAGACGTCCTCTTGAATTGGGTTGAAGAAAATAAGCAGCCGAAAGCGCAGGTGCGCTATCCGGTTGATCTGGTTGTTCGGGCATCCAGTTCAAAGACCTAAAAGAATACAGCACACGCCCTCTTTTCAAATTACCAAGGTGAATTCATGCTAAAGCACTGCGTCTTTCTCAACTTCAAAAACAATTTCTCCGAAGATGAGAAAAAGGACATCATGACAGGCTTGGCCGGCCTGGTCGGTGTCGTCGACGGAATGACTGACATGACGTTTGGTCCCAATCTTGATTTTGAAATGAAAACACCTGATTTTGACTACGGGTTTATCGTGACTTTTCGAGATCGAGCCGCACATCTGGCTTATGAAGCGCACAGCACACATGTTAAAATGGGGGCCAAATTGGTCGCTGCCTGCACCGGGGGAGCACAGGGCATCACTGTATTTGATCTTGAAACCTGATGTTGCGCAAAACCCTTTACGACCAGTCCTGATGATCTGAAGGTCATGAAAGCCTTGCTGGCGTATTAGGTCGTTTAGAACGCCCGTCAATTACGACTTCGGGCCGTTGCGCATTCTAGTAACCTGGCACTACCCGAGAGGGTTCAGCGGCCTTTTCCTCCGCACCAAAGAGCGTAATTTCACTCCTCCCATCTAAAAAGGTCCCGCGGCATAACCAAATGTCGGTCAAGAAAGTTTTCCATATGAACAACTGTACTGTCGCTATCCGTCAGTACGACTGCCAGTTGGCCCGGACCTTCACGCCGCGGCACACGGTTTGGGATCGGACCCGAGAGACTTTCCAGTGTCGGTTCAATACTGTAGTGACCCCCGGCCAGGGTACAAAATGGAATACCACGGAAACTGCCTGATGTGGTCATGTGAACGTGACCGCAAATGACCTGACGGATGTCTGGATGGCTGGCTACCACCTCTGCAAAAGCTTCGTTCTCACGCAAGATAATGAAATCTGTCTGGACATGTAGCTTGGTAATGTTGTGGTGCAAAACGAGTATGACTGGGCGGTCCTTCGCTTCGTCCAGACGTGCAGCCAGCCAGTTTAGCTGTGCCTGATCAATCAACCCTGCGTGGCCAACATCTGGGTCATTGCTATCCAGCACGATTACGCGGTGGCCATGACGATCAATAACGTGATTGACGCTGCCAGTTTCATCGGTAGATCCCGGAAAAACGTTCAAAAACACTGCCCTGTCATCATGGTTGCCGAGCGTCAGATAGGTCTTGGGCTTTAGATCCGCCAGGGACTCGCGAAACCGTTCATAGGCTGCTTTTTCACCGTGATCTGCTATGTCCCCCGCAATGACGACAAAATCGGCATCAGCGTGGTTTTCGTTTACATAGGCAATCGACTGGAGAAACCGATCAGTGGTGCAAAGCCCGTGGGATAGCTTACTTTCTGGCACGATGTGAAGATCGGACAGGACAATGAATTTCAACAAGGGACAGGTCTCCGGGAATTGGGTGTATTTGACGACGGGCGTCGGTCAGATGCGCGATGTGTTTTGTGGGGAAGGCCTACATTGACGACAGCAAAGAGCTCTAAGATCATCCCTTTACCCCTGTCATCGTGATGCCGCGGATAAACAGGCGGCGGGCAAACAAAAACGCGATGACCATGGGGGCGGTGACTACAGTGGCCGAAGCAAAGGTGCGGCCATAATCGGTGTCGAAATCTGACTGATATTGCATCATCGAAAGTGTCGCCGTCATCTTGTCCTGGCTTGTGACCACAATCAGTGGCCAGTACAAATCATTCCAATGAGCGACAAAACTAAAGACAGAAAACGCTGCGATAGCTGGTACGGCTGACGGCAGGACAAGGCGCAATATGATCTCCATTTCAGAGAACCCGTCAACACGAGCCGCATCAATAATGCTGTCGGGGAAACCGCGGAAAAACTGTCGGAACAAAAAGATCGCAAAAACCGAGATGAAGAACGGCAACATCATCGCCAGATATGTATCCAGCAGCCCCGTTTTCGCGAGTGCCACATAGATTGGGATTGAGGTCACGTTGATCGGAATCGTCAAGGCGGCGATCACTGTCCCAAACAAAATAGAACTGCCCCGAAACTTGAGCTTGGCCAAGGCATAGGCAGCAGGCACGGCCGTGATCAATTGAACGATCAGGATGCCGCAGCAAACAAGAAAGCTGTTCATCAAGTAGATCAGATAGGGCTGATTGAACAGAACTTCGTAGTAGTTTTCAAACCCTTTGAATGTGCGTGGAATGATTGAAAAATTGGCGTCGTAGACCTCGTCGGTGGGTTTCAAACTGGACGACACCATCCAGATGAAAGGAAACACCATCACCCATGCACCAAGGAACAGAAACAACGTCCCAATGAGCGACCAAACAGAGCGGGGCGCGTAGGAGCGCAGGGAAAGGCTAATACTGGACATTGCGATCCACAAACAGCGCCTGAACCAGCGCAAAAAGGAAGATGATCCCGAGAAATACAAGCGACAGCGCTGCTGAATACCCCATGTTGAAGTACTCAAATCCTTCAAGGAATGTGAGATAGAGGAAAACTTCACTTGATCTGTTGGGACCACCCTGGGTCAGGATGGCGACGGTATCAAAGAGCTTAAATGCAGTGATTGAGCTGGTGACTGCGACAAACATCGACGTCGGCCCTAACATGGGCCAAGTCACCCGAAAAAACCTGTCGACCGGATGATCAGCCCCATCAATTGCGGCTGCCTCATATAGGCTGGACGGAATGGCCGTTAGGCCTGCCAAAAACAGCACCATATTGAAGCCAATAACGCTCCACAGTGAAATCAGCGCCATGGAAAACAGGACCATGGTTTCCGACCCCAGCCAGTTAAACGGCCCCAGACCAACTGCCCCGGCCCAATGGTTGATGACACCCTGATTGCTGTCCATCAGCGCTGCCCACACTAATGCCATGGCAGCAAGCGTGGACGTCACGGGCAGGAAATACAGCACTTCAAGGATAGAGCGGAACTGCTTGCGCTCCTGAATGGCTATAGCCAGGAAAAGACTGATTATGAACGAGCTTGGCAGGAACAGGCTGGCATAGATCAGCGTATTCACTATCGCGTTGCCAAAGGCCTCATCCGCCAACATGTGCCGGTAATTTTCCAGGCCGACGAATTCATAATAGTTACTGACGAGAGAATAGTCGGTAAAACTGATCCCGAACACCGTTAGGATCGGCAAGATGTATATCCCAAGGATTAGCAAAGTAGCGGGTAAAACCAACATATAGGCCAACCGGGTCTGGGCCCGTTTCTTCGTTCCCAAACTCATGTGACAACCTCGCCAAGGCTCTGTGCCATATGTGGTGTGGGTTGAATACGTAGCCCATGAGCATTGAACAGCAGCAGTTGCGTGGGATCGATTGCGACCTGCAATTTATGTGTTCCTGCAAATTGATCTGTTTTCCCATAATCGGTGTTCTTTTGCGCTCGGACGCGTATCTCAATTTCTGGATCAGCTTCAAAACATCCATGGATCAGGATTTCAGGTCCCAGATCCTCAACCATACGTTTCTGAAAAGGCAAAAGGATTGAACCGGGTTTTATCGGCTGTAGTTGTAGCCCGGCCACCCCACGAAATGACAACGCTTCGGGTCGTAAGCCAAGTTGCAGGTCAGACACCTTACCAATAGTTTCCAAATGCAGATTGATGTCGCCCAGAAACAACCCATCAAGGCGTGATTGGACCGGCAGAATGTTGATTTGCGGCGAACCAATAAACCGCGCGACGTCTACCGAAACCGGATTGGTATAAAGCGTATTTGGTGCAGCAACCTGCAACACTTCTCCACCCTGCATCAGCGCGACACGGTCAGACATAGTCATTGCCTCGGTCTGATCATGAGTCACGTAAACAAAGGTCAGGCCGGAACTGTGGTGAAGTTCAGAGATTTCGCGGCGTACTTCAACGCGCAGTTTTGCATCAAGGTTTGACAGCGGTTCGTCCATCAAGAAGATACCCGGATTACGGACCAGCGCCCGACCCAGCGCGACACGCTGCCGTTGACCACCAGAAAGCTGTGCAGGTTTACGGGTCAATAAATGATCGATGCGCAGTTGTTTGGCGACAGTTTCAACCTGTGTTGCCATGCTGGGTTTTGCGCGTCGCGCCGACGGGGCCACATGGCGCACTAGGGGCAATCTGGCATGTAGCGGCAGTTGCGACATGATCAACGGCATTGCCATATTTTCAGCCACGCTCATATGAGGGTAAAGTGCGTAGTCCTGAAACACCATCGCGATGTTGCGCTGTTTTGGAGACTGTTCGGTAACCACCTGACCGTCTATCAGAATTTCGCCCCGACTTGGGGCTTCAAGCCCTGATATGATCCGCAAAAGCGTTGATTTTCCGCAGCCCGACTGGCCAACAAGCGACAAAAACTCGCCATCTTCCACGTCGAGCGAAATGTTCTTTAAAACTTCGGTTTTACCGAAGGATTTGCCGATATTTTTGAGAGTTAGTCGCGCCATTTTTGCACCCGAACTTGTTGAATGGCAGACAGGGGGAACCTGCCTGCCATTCAAATTTATCGCTTCATCAGTTTTTCAGCGATTTCGACAAGCTTGGCGGCACCCTCTTCAGGTGTAACCTCGCCTTCCATAACAGCGCGGATTGTGGATGCCTGATCGCGCCAAATTTTCTCAGACTGTGTGCCCGGGTAACCGGACCAGGGGCCAGCCCGGTCATACTGTTTGATTGGCGTCGCATAATATGGGTTCTGAGCATAAAATTCGCCCATATAATCAGTGCCAAGGGTCCCTTTGTTAGTGGGAAGATACCCGGTGATTTCTGCAGTAACCTGCTGACCGCGGGCACCGGTCAGGAACTTGATGTACTCCCAAGCCGCCGCCTGTTTTTCCGGGTCAGAAGCGGTTATGATGGCCGCGTTCCCGCCAGTCGGCAGCTTGCCGTCGGCATCATTCCAGACAGTAAACGGTGCTGATCGCAGCTCAAATGCATCGCCAACCCGCTCTGCTGCGCTACGTGCGCCAGCAGGGGACAGCCCCCACATGCCCATACGGCCTTCGGTAAAGGCGGTGAATTGAGTTGCCCGGTCCTGATCAGTACGTGCACCACCTTCAACCACCAAACGGCGGGCCATCTTCATAGCTTCGATGTGATAGTCGTTTTCGCTGAACGCGATGGACTGGCCATCGTCAGACATCATTTGGCCACCCTGTTGCAGGATCAGCGTCTGAAAGCCCCAATCGTCGCCGTTGATCAACCACATGAACATCGGATCGATGTCGTCACCCAATGCGTCGATTTTCTGTGTTGCGTCAAAGAAGCCATCCCAGTCGGTTGGGAATTTGTCGGGGTCTAGTCCGGCTTGACGGAACAGATCAGCGTTATAGTACCACTGGATCACCGAAGCATTGAACGGCATACCATACTGAACGCCGTCCACGCGGCCAAGGTTCAGCATCTGATCTGTGTAGTTTCCGTCTTTGAAATCGCTGCCTTCGGCAGCCATCATCTCATCCAGGTTGACGATTTGACCACGTTCGGCCAGGGCCCGTGCCAGGGACGGTAACTGATTGTACGCCTCAAATGCGCAATCGGGCAGGGTGTTGGTCGCCGAGCCACGGAACAGACGCAAATGTGTGTCGCCGTAGTTTTTGGCAGGCGCTGCATAGACGACTTCGATCTCGTCCTGCATTGCGTTAAATTCTTTCATCAGCGGCTCGTGCTGGCGGGTCAGATGGCCTGCATTTGTCAAGCAAGTGATGGTCACTTTGGCCTCAGCAGCTAGACCTGACAAACTCAAAGCCAAAGCCGTGGCCGATACTTTGTAGAACATTATGTATTCCATTCGGAGTAAGATGCGAGTGCGTCTGAATTGAGACTTCATCTGAATGGATGGTCTATGTAACGAACGCATCACGCGCCGCTGAGTTCACAAAAATTTCGCAAAAACTATGTGCGATGCGAAACATAGATACCGCGCGGCATAACCATTCGGTCACGTTACAACGTATACGGCTACCCCTACCGTGGTGAGTTCAATTCACATATCCTAGCTACTTTGCCTCGGGTGAAAGCAAGTGGAGATTAATCCGCTGGTAGCCGTATCCGATATGGGTGCGTTGGATAAAACCAATGGCGGTGATATCACCATGCTCCAACGCCCTGTTGATATCCTCTAATTCCGCCACCAGCGCCTGTGCCACCTCAGCACCCATCTGAAGACTTACCTGATACCACGTACTTGCTGCTTGATAATATGTCTGCCACCAGAACGATTGCAGCACACTGTTGCCGATCAAGTCAGCGATTAGGCCATGCAAATGGTGATTAATTTCAACATAGCGTCGAGGGTCAAAATCAAGAAGCAATGCGTGGGCCGCATTGAGCAAATCTTGCCCACGTTCGCAGTCATTTCGGGTAATTTCTCGCGGAGACTCTGTGCCAATCAACTTGGCCAGTTCCAGTCGCATATCATAGACATGGCGTATCTGTGCTGCAGAGAGCGCCACCACCACCGTACCGACACCATTTCGCGTTTCGACTAGCCCGAGATGGTTGATCCGGCTGATCGCATCTCGCACAGGTGTGCGGCTAACACAAAACTCGGCCGCCAGTTCCGCTTCTTTCAATTGATACCCGGGCTGATAATCCAGAAAACAGATGCGCTGTAATATCTCGGTCTGGATGGTCTCCACCGTACTTTTCGGTTCTTTTTCGTCGTCGCGTTTGGCGAAGCTCATATGTCTCTCCCTGGCTCGACCTGCATACACCATATGACGCTTTCGCACAATATCGGCGTTTGTGATGCTATTGACTCGCTAGCTGCATGCAGCTTACGCATTTATGACAAGCGTTACATCACCATCACAGGATTCCTGCTATGCTCGATGAAGCCAGAACCCGCACTGTCACTCTTCAGGCCCGCATGTTGGATTTGGGTATTCAACGCGCCGTGTTTACCGACGAAAGCTCAATTGCTTATCTGGCTGGATTCTGGGGATATCTAGGCATCGAATTTGGCCGTCCGTCCATGTTGGTAATAGATGCCAAAGAAGCCCCCGTTGTTATCACTCCGCTGATGGAAAGCGAAATGGTCGGTGCCATGACATGGGTCGAGGATGTGCGGACATGGGAAGATAGTGGCCAGCGCACATGGGGGCGGGCGCTAGCCGAAGTTTTGGGCAACAAGCCAGATGAGATCTGGGTCGAACGACACAGTATTCCTGCCATCGTGCGCAATCATCTAGACGAGACCTATCCGGGCGTCCCGATCGAAGATATTTCACCCATTCTGGGTGCTATGCGGATGATCAAGTCTCCGTTCGAAATCCAGGTGATGAAGGAGGCTGGTCAGATTGCCGGAGCAATGATGGCCGCAGCACATCTCAGCGTACAGGCGGGCGCACAGGAATATGAAAGCGCGCTGGCGGTGATCGAAGCGGGTTCTCGCAAAGCGGCAACTTTCTTGACCGATAAAGGATGGGAACGCTTCATTTCGCCGATGATCCATAACCTACAGATCATGCAAAGCGGCAAGGACACGTCCATGGTACATCGTCGCGCATCGGTTCGTCGGTATCAACGCGCCGATCCGGTGTATTTCTGCTTTTGCAACTTGGCACAATTCAAACAATACAAATTAGGGTTTGATCGGATGTTCCATATTGGCGAGGTGGAAGATGCCGCCGCACGAGTGCAAGAGGCCGCCATTGATGCCCAACAAGCCGCCATTGCAACCATCCGTCCCGGCGTTGAGGCGCAAGAAGTCGCTGCTGCTGCCAACGACATCTATGCTGAACGTGGCTATGAAACGGGGTATCGCACTGGGAGATCCATCGGAGTAGCCTATCTTGAGGCGCCAGAGCTAAAAACCGGCGATACCACAGTCCTGCAGCCAGGGATGACCTTTGCTGTGGATGGAGGGATCTCCATCGACGGGGTCACTGCAGGGCGCATCGGTGACTCTGTTGTGGTGACGGAAACCGGGTTTGACTACCTTACCGACTACCCGCGCACTCTGCTGGTTACGGACGGCTGAAGATGGGGCGCACATTCCACCTGGCCGTCGGGCAATCTCCTGCTGATCTACCTACTACACAAAAGCGGCTAAGGTGGCTTGGGACGGCCTTACCGACTCTTGCCGCAAAGGGTGCTGATCTTCTGGTCCTTCCAGAGCTTTTTGCCACAGGTTATAATCGTGGCGATCAGATTCTCGCCCTCGCGGAACCTTCTGATGGGCCCATTGCTCAGGCTATTGCAGCTCTGGCCGCGGCACATGAAATCGCCATCCATTATGGCTTTCCTGAGCGCAAAGGTGACTTGGTTTACAACGCAGCGCAATGCTTTGGGCCGGATGGTTCGCGACTAGGCGGGCATCGCAAGCTGGTCTTTCCTCCCGGTTTTGAACGTAGTCACTTCACACCGGGTCAGGGCTGCACTTTGTTCACTTACCGCGGTGTGCAAATAGCCACGCTAATCTGCTATGACGCCGAGTTCCCCGAAACAGCGCGACATGTGGCCTATTTGGGGGCAAAACTCATTTTGGTGCCAACGGCCCTTGGCGCACAATGGGGATGGGTAGCCCAACAAATGATCCCAACCCGTGCCTACGAAAATGGGATCTACCTTGCATATGCCAACAGTGCTGGGGATGAAAATGGTATGACATTCCTGGGACAGAGCTTTATCGCCACTCCAGATGGTCGGGAACTTGCACGCGCAGGGGATCAGCCCGAGATTATCTACGGCCAATTGCAGTTAGACAAAGTTGCTGATGCTCAAAATCGGCTCCCCTATCTAAGGGACCAAGAAATGTTTGGGGCAAACATTTATGGCTGTTAGCTTGACGTTTCCATTGGACTGCCCCCGATCCTGACAAAATAGGCGCAACGCGGGCGTTGATTACGTTTAGAAAAAACCTTGCCTGAGACATCCAGAGATCCAGCTAAACAAAGGTGACTTAGCAGCTGTTTCACGTTACAAAACCACCTGTTTGTTGTGCAAAGTGGTAGATCATCACGCGCTGTTTGACTGAACCTACCGCTGAGCTGATAAAAAGAAATGATCTCCTTGTCCCACATCGAAATTCTTCTTCCGGAACTGCGCGCCTATGCACTGGCCGTTGCAACCAACCGAGATGAAGCTGAAGATCTTGTGCAGGATGCCGTTGAACGAACACTTCGCGCGAATTCCTATCCGGCAAAATTGGAAGATCTACGACCCTGGATGTTCCGCGTTATCCGCAACTTAAATCTGGACGGCTTGCGGAAAAAACGGGTGCGTATGGAATATTCGCGTTCTCAGAGCCGTTTATTAGTTGATCTTGCGCAAAGCACCGACCATGCCAACGACGTACTGGTTCGCATGACGTTCCAAAAACTCGCGGCACCGATGCGCGAGGTGCTGTTTCTGGTGGATGTAATGGGACTGAAATATTCAGAGGCAGCTGAAGTTATGGATGTGCCGCATGGAACAGTCATGAGCCGCGTCAGCAGGGCACGGCGCGCATTGGTCATTGCGATGAGTAGTGATGGCACAAGTAGCGAAAAGGACCGACAAGCATGAGTGACGCTATGGACCGTGACTGGGATCTGATGAGCGCCTATAGCGATGGCGAGGTAACGTCAGCGCAGCGCACTGAAATAGAGGCGCGGCTGCCGCAGGAACCTGCCTTGCAGAAGATGCTGGAAGAAATCCGTATGGTGTCTGGCGCGTTGGCGGGGCTAAAACCAGAGCAGCCAACTGTTCTGGCGCCTGCGAACACAAACTGGCGTCCAATGGCGTTATGCGCTTCGATTGCTGTGGTGTTCATTCTGGCAGGGACATTTCTGTTTAGGCCCGCCGGGGAGAAGACACCAATGGAATGGCACCAATCATTTCTGTTGAAGGCTTATGAGCTCAACAACTTGCCGACGCAGGTGGGCTATGACGACCAAACGGGCATTCCGGATCTTGAGTTGGCTAATCTGTACCTGGTTGAGCAGCGACAGTTGCCCAAAGACCAGATCGTTGCGCATTATTCTGGCCGCAACAATTGCCGTCTAACCATCTTGTCGGGACCGCTTGGGTCTGACCTTCCAACACCCAACAGCGCTTGGGTCAGCCAATGGAGCACTGTTTCAGGAAGCTACACGATACTTGCAACCGGAATGGATCAACGCCGGTTCGATGCTGTTTCCGACTTCGTCCAACAGGCAACCCGCTCAAATTTCCAGCCTGCCACAGTACTGGCCATGAAAATGGCAACTGATGCTGCAACCCCGTGCCAAAAGGCCTAACAAAAAACACCCTTCAAACCCAACGCATATGAGGAGCTTGAAGAGTAACATTCAAAATCAGGAGCTGGACCGCCTGCGGTGAAATTCAGTTGGTTTTGCCCGGAAAATTGGGGCGGTCTTCTCCGTAGTGCGCGGTCAGGTAATCCAGAATGATCGTGCGATCCGGTTCATCGATTTCCGCAGCCCCCTGATCTTCGACCATCCATTCGAACAGCTCTTCCCAGCCATCGCGTGTCAGCCCCTGTTGGGCAACGATCATTTCCGAATGACAGGCTGAACAAGCGTAAAAAGTCTCTTCAACACCCGGAGCATCGAACAAGATGCCGAATTCGTGCTCTTCTTCAGCTGTTTCGCCAGCATCAGCGGCCTCAGCTGCGCCGAACGTAAGTGGCGAGCTGGATTGGCTGTTCAGATAGGCAATCAGGTTGGCGCGGTCTTTGGCCTTCTTCAGGCCAGAAAAGCTCATTTTGGTGCCATTGATCTCGGCCTTGGGTTTGGTCAGAAACGCGTCCAGTCTCTCGACTGTCCATTCGCCAGCATAGCCAACCATCGCCTTGGAGTAGTTAAAGCCATCAGCCGCGGCCACTGGTGCGCCAACGATCCCAAACAGGTTCGGCCCGGTTTTCTTTTTGCCGCCTTCGTCCACTGTGTGGCAGGCCTTACATTTCTTGAATGCTTTTTCACCCTTGGCCAGATCAGCAGTCGACAACAGGTCAATAGCAGACTCTGCGACGGTGAGAGTCGGGATCAACAGAACGGTGGACAGGGCAAACCCGCCAAGTTTGGACAAACGCATGTATGTCTCCAGGTATTTAAGAGATTGGATAAAGGTCATCGTAATGGGGCGGCACAACCGCACCGCCCCTGTTCACTGGGTTAGCTGACGCGCAGACCGACCCGGTGCATGGTGTTGTTCAGGTACCCTTTGGGGTTCCAGTTGATGGCAAACGGCTGTGCGTCACCATTGCTGTCTGTGGCACGCGCCCAGACTTCGTAGTAACCGGCCTGATTAAATTTGACGTTTGCACGCCAGTTGTGCCAAGCGCCCGAGTTCACAGGCGCGTCCAACTCGGCTGTTTGCCATGTCGTGCCAAAATCGGTGGAGATTTCCAATTTTTCAACCGTACGATCACCCGACCACGCGTGGCCACGAACTTCGGTTTCCATGCCAACTTCGGCGCCATTGGCCGGAAAGGTCACCAGCGATTTCACCGGCATCCGCTCGATGATCACAAAGTCTTCCTTAGCAACCTTTTCACCCGGTGCAACCGGACGGTTTGGCACCCGGTAGGCTTTGCCGGTCATTTTTGGCCCGTCATGCACAACGTCACGCAGCTCGATCCGGTTCAGCCATTTCTGAGCCGTCGAGGCAGGCCAGCCCGGAACAACCAGACGCAATGGCGCACCGTTCAGAGGGTGCAGCTCCGCACCGTTCATTTCGAACGCGATCAGAATTTCGTCTGTCATTGCTTTGGCGATTGGCATGCCGCGTGAGATTGGCAGCTTGGCCGGATCACCCGACAAATGGCTGTCTGCACTGTAATGCGCAGTGTAAACAACGTTGGACTGTACGCCAGCGGCCTCCAGAACGTCCTTCAGACGCACACCGGTCCACTCAGAACAGGCAATCGCGCCTAGGGTCCACTGGTTGCCTTTTGCCGGCGGATCAAATGCCGAACGACCGTTGCCGCCACATTCCAGTGTCAGCGCCTTGGTGACGACCTCAAACTTTTCTTTCAGGTCCGCAATGGTCAGAGTCATTGGCTTATCTACGAAACCGTCGATGGTCAGGGTCCAGGATCCTGCGTCCATTTCCTCGGGCGGAATACCGTTGTTACGGACAAAGTGACGGTTGGTGGGCGTAATCGCATCATCCAGCAGGTGCGGTGGCGTTTCAGCATTCACCGGACGGTCATTCAACAACGTCAGGCCATCTTTGCCCGCCAGCACATTTTCACCAGCCATGGCAGCAGGAACAAAACCGATAGGCAGGTTTTTACTGAATGGAATGGATGTTCCGACCATGGCAGCAACAGTTGCAAGGCCGGTGCGTGTCAGAAAGCCACGGCGGCTTGGGCTTTGTACCTGGCCAGCGTCTTCACTGCGGGCAATTCCGGTTTCTTCGGTAGTGACACTGTGAGCGTCAGTTTTCTGGTCGATCTCGGCCATTCTTTCCTCCCTTTAGCTTTAAACCTGTCAGTAATTTGTTTCAGGTCGCATGAGAGAAACGGGGGGTGCGGCTGGTTTATTCCCTTGGCAAAAAATAATTCTCATTTTTGACTAACCTTCTGTTGAATAGGGCCCCAGCCAGTCTTGTCGGCACCTGTTGCGATGATGGCGAACCTGGCTACCGCTATCCCGAGTTGCCTAGCGAGACTCTTCAAATGGCCGAGCGGGATGGGCCCTTGCATTTGTTCTCTTTTTGTTCTAATTTGTAAGAACGCTAATGGGAGAATTTTGATGCAAGACACAGCCGTAAACGTTCCCAGCACAAATCCAATGGGCTCCTCATCTAATGACTACCACCTGTTGCCTGTGACCGAAAAGCAAACCCAATTTGCGCTCGCGATTGCTAAGCGAACCGGGAAAACCCTACCATCGGACGTTCAGCAAGATCGCCATGCTCTGTCGGTTTGGATCAGTGAGAACAAAGATACCCCAAAGGGCGGTAAGTTTGAAAACTATGCTTCATCGAAACAGGTGGCTTTTGCCGAGCGTATCGCGAGAATGAAGCGGCGCACCGTTCCCGATGAATGCATCCGCGATCGTAGCCTGATGTCGAAATGGATCGACTACAACCGGTGAGGCCCAATCTGCGTTGGGGCTCTACCATTCCATTGAACAGGTTCAGTCCCAACGCCTTTCGGATCTACTTGGTGGCTCTCCGATGATCATCTCTCGCATCCCTGCTTAGTTCCGGCGTTGAGCAACGGTGAGTTGCGTATTTAGCACCAATCGCAACGTTTCTAGTTTAGCATCCTGATAGTTGGCCCAGGCCATTTTGAAAAAGACGGATTTATGCTGAGCAACTTGTTCCAGCAGATCAAAGCTACCAAATACGCACGATTTGGCACCACAGGAAATAACTGCACCTCGTCGTAATATTAGCGAGACCTCCGGTCGGCGGGGAGCTTGGTGGCGTTCCAGTGATCGAGGTTTTGAGCCCTAGAATGAATTCTGTTGGAGTGACCACGGTACCGCGACTATTGGTGCACCTCGCAGACCATTCCGGGCAGCAAGAGGAGAAGTAACATCTGATGAACCCACAGTTTGAAGCCCCCTGTGTTTTCGATCACGGATGATCTGCCTGGGTCAATTGTCGCGCTGTTAGCCAGCTGTCCAGACGCCACAACCCCCAGGCGAGTGGGATTGCAGCCAGCCCACCAATCACATAGGCCAATGGTTCGTCATGGAAACTTTCCAGGGCCTGTGTGTACGCGTGGATACAGGCAAAAGTAACAGCCGTGTTGAACAATCCGCGCTGGTTCGAATGGGCAAACCAACTGATCGCCCCTGCCAGTCCAATCGCCCACAGAACGGAATACATATTGGCCGAGATGAACATTGCGGTTTCGCGAAAGGCGTCGCGAGCATCGTACCAACTGCTATAGGTGCTGCTGTCCCAATCTTCGTATCTGCTGGTTCCCCACAGTGTTTCGCCCAAATAGTCGCCCCACAAACTGCCAACCAGCGCACAAAGATTGGCAACAATGAAGGCCATTACTGCCAAGGTCATGGCGTGTCTGGACAGCTGATTAGATTGGGTGCGCGCTACAAACAGCAGTACAAACACAAACAACAACATCTGCAAAATGGAGAGTGTCGATTCTGGCGAATAGAACACATATGCCGCATGGAAATAGAAAGTGCTGGTGTCCAGTGCCTGTGCAAAAGGCACAATAGCCAATGCTGTTATTAGACGAACATCGATAAACCAGCCTGCACCTGCGATCGCTAATGTTGCATAGAGATAAAAAATTGAAATCAGGGCTCCGTCGATCGCGGCTTGGTTAAGTAAAAAGCCAAGACCAATTAAGTGTAGCGCTAGCCCCATCAACAGGATCGAACCAGCAACAAAGCGCCCGGTTTTCTCTTGCTTGTTCAAGGCAAAGACACACAGGGTGGCCACCAGTGCTCCGGCAGGTGCCATAACCCAACCGGCTATGTCCGAATATTTGTCTATCAGCTCTATGCCAGCGCCGCCGATCAACATCCCGGCCCCTATCAGGGCCGAGGCGTTGCCAAAGAACGTGAAATCGGAGTGATCCGCCCGCAGGATTAGAACGCCGGTCCCAAGAAACAGCAGGCCCACGATTGCCACCGACAGCGCCGATGCCAGCCAAAAGATAAATCCGCCAGTTGCCGATAATATACCAAAGCACAGAATGGCGTTAATGGCCATTGCCACCATTAACTTGCGCGACCGGAGTTCTATTTCCGCTTGTGCCGCTTGGGGAATAATGGCGTCAGCCACCAGAGAGTCTGTATCCGCTAAAACAATCATCGTTACCTCCATGAACGGCGTTCACTAAACTAATTGCATATTCTTGAACGCCGTTCAACAGATTTTTGAGTAACCATGTCCGGCTGTATGAAACATACCGTGTGTGACAACTCTTGCGGTGGAACCTTTAATCTCAGGCCGTGGAGCGATGCCAGCCAAGGCCGTCTCCTTCAGAATTTCTGATCTAACCAAAAATCTATGCAGACCATCAACGGAAATGTGGTGTGCAGGTATATCCAGTCATCATACAGTTTGTCTAATTTAGATAGTTCCAGCCACTACCGTTCAATAACCGAGCACCCTCAAAAGGCGAAAACATCACCAAGTTTGCGTTTTCACATTAAATTTTTGACGCAAGCGATTGCGGATAATGCAGGGAGAGGACCTGCCTTGTCTGGGACAGCCAGAAGCTATAAATTTGAAAAACATTTAGCCTCATCCCACGGGGGAGGGAATTCCGAAGATAGGAGAGTTCGCTGTCAGAGGCGGACGGCAAGTTGCCCGCCTCTGACTTCCTATGGTTTTGATCGGAACCGGCTTACGTCGTACCTTCAAGGCAACGCAGGACAGCCTGCGCGGCGGCAATATCTTCCAGACCTAGCCCCACTGAACGGAAAAAACTCGGCTTGCCTGCTTCGGGTTTGGGAGCAAGGTCATTGGTCAGTTCAGCCAAATCCCCTCGAATTTCATCGGGTTTCCAGCCGAAGTCCTGCGCTGCAAGGACCATTTCCCCGGCGACATTTGGGGTGGTGGCGCGATAGTCGCAGTAGACCTGCGTTGTAGAAAGCCAGTCAGGATTGACCTCATGCGCCTGGGCAACATTTGTGCTGATCGAGGTAACAAGCGTGTTGGGCCCAATTGCACTGTTGGCAATGACCGGCCTGCCAGAAGAGGTGCACAGCATGACAACATCCGCATTAGTTGCTGCCGCCTCTGCAGAGTCCGCAAAAACAGCATCCTTACATAGGTCGCGCCATTGGTTTTGCCTCGCGGTGTCAGAGTCAAGGCCGGGCGAGTAGATCCTGACCGTGTCCCATTCTCGCAGGTCCATAACATGGCGGTAGTGTGCCTGCGCCACGCTCCCGGAACCAATGATCGCAAGGCTCGCCGCCTTTGGGCTTGCCAGTAAATCGACCGCCAGAGCTGTGGTGCCCGCAGTCCGTTCTGTCGTCAGCTGTCCTGAATCACACAACAAAAGTGGTTCACCGGTTTCCATCGACAGCAATAATGTCCAAGCGGTGATGATTGGTTTACCCCCGGTCACCAAATAAGGAGACAGTTTTGCTCCAAACACACCTGATTGCCCCTGCGCGCCCAAATAGGTGATGAAGTCACCGCGATCTTCGGGAAACAGCGTTACTGTTTGGGCTGGTTGAATTGCTTGTTTTTGACCCAATTCAGCAAACATTCCGCGCAGCTCGGCCGCGAGATCAAGTTTCCCGATAAGGCCTGCAACTTGGTCAGCGTTCAGAATGGTAGGGGTATTATTGCGCATGTTTTTTCTTTCAGCAGAGGGCTGTGATCAGGCGCTCCATAAAGGCCTGACCCTGTCTTAATTGGTTGGCAGAGATGAATTCATCTGGTCCGTGAGCCTGCTCAATACTCCCCGGCCCACAAACAACCGTGGAATAGCCCGCCGCCTGAAAATGACCCGCCTCAGTCTGGTAGGAAACACAATTGTCCGAATTGTCGCCGGTTAACTGACGGGCCAACACCTCAGCCGCGCCAGAAGGTTCAGGCAGCATGGCCGGGATGTCTTCAGTCACCTCCAGCTCAATGCGCGCATCGTCGCATTCGGTGCGCATCGCATCTTCAACAGACCCGACTAACGCCCGGTACTCATCGACCCAATCACTGGCAGTCTCGTGTGGCATGTAGCGTATGTCGCTTTCGAAGACACAAAGATCAGGCACTGTATTTAACGCCACCCCGCCTTTGATAGTGCCAACCTGAACCGTTGAATAAGGAGGAATAAACCCACTGGCGGAGGAACTCGTGCGTGCTTTTTCCTGTCTGGCGCTGTGCCACTGGATCAAAGGATCTGCGTGTGAAATGGCCGAAGCGCCCAAGTCAGGCCTGGAAGAATGGGCCGCTTTGCCATGTAATCGCGTCACAAGCCCCAAGCCACCTTTGTGGCCAGTGACCACGGACATTGATGTGGGCTCCCCCACGATCACGGTTTCAGCCTGGGGGAAATGTGTTTCAAGCGCGGTCAATAAGGGGGCAGTGCCAAGACAACCGACTTCCTCATCAAATGAAAACGCCAGCTGGATGGGGCGCGCCAAAGGGGCCGACGCAAACTTCGGGACAGCTGCGAGCGCCAATGCCACAAACCCTTTCATATCGCAGGTCCCGCGACCGTAGAATCGCCCATCCCGCTCAGTCAGGATCCAAGGGTCACTGCTCCAAACCTGACCGGCGATCGGGACGACATCTGTATGGCCTGACAGAATAGTGCCGCCTTCTACATTCGGCCCAATCTGCGCAATCAGGCCCAGCTTGGTCGCAGAGCTGTCAGGAAAGATGTGATATTTGACATCGAATTCATCGAGATAGGCCATGATGTAGTGGATGAGATCCACATTCGATTGATCGGAAACGGTTGGAAATCCTATCAGCTTTGAAAGCACAGAAAGGCTGTGCGTTAGGTCATCTGTCATCCGGTATTTGCCTTTAGATCGTTGTATATGGTGGCGCGGCTAACTCCCAAAAGGCGCGCGACGTATGAGGCTGCGTTGCGTTCGGACAATGCCCCCGAGATTTCAAGAGCGCCGAGTAAAACACGTCGCGCTGTACGATCCAGCTCATCAACGCGATGTCCATTTTGCACACACCAATCACTGACAAAAACATTCAGCCGTTCATGCCAGTCATTGCGGAACAGGGATTCGGGCTGTGAGCTGGAAAGTCTGGCTGGCTGTAAAGCACGGACCGCTCGTTGCAGTTGCTGCAGGTCCACTTGATCGTGGTTGATACAGAGCACAAATTCAGCGTCACCACTTTCAGCACGCATCACAACACTGATCGAGCGGATGACATTGCCATCCCAATTTACCTTTTCATAGGGGCCGATGACTGTGTCACTGGGGCGAAAATCAATTTCCTGCATGTTCGATGGATCGCCAGATTTACGCTGCGAAAACGGATTGACGATATGGGCGATTGTCTCGCTTCGCAGGTCGTGAACAACGACTTCAACTCGGTCCCCCATCAGCAGGGGGATCGCCTCAGCAAGCGCCTTGGTATTGGTCAAAAGAGCAGTACGATTGGTCATGGCTTAGTGTCCCTGTAGAATTTCACTTGTCAGACCATTGAGACGTGAGAGACCCTCACGCAAGTGGTCTTCGGGCAGGGCGGAGCTGAAGCGAAAATGATTTTCCACTCCAAATCGCGAACCGGGAATGACCAGAACTTCCCGCTCACGCAGCAGACGCATACAGAAATCTTCTGAAGAAATTGGCAGGTCGAAACGAACAAAAGACATCGCCGAGGCTTGCGGAGGCACCACATCGAAGACACCGGGGTGGCGAGCTAATTCCGCAGCAAGAACATCAAAGCCAGTCCGGATCAGCGTTTTTGCCCGGGCGTTTAGTTTCGATCGTGTGGGGTCTGACAGGGCCTTATCTGCCAGCTCCATCGACAACATCGATGTAGTGATCGAGGCATATTCGTGCCGCCGCCAGCACTCGGTGATGACATCTTCCGGTCCGACAAGCCAGCCGAGGCGCAAACCCGGGAGACCGTAGGCCTTTGATGTCGAATTGACGATCAAAACCCGATCATAGCTGCCCCAGAACGAAGGTGTTTCAACGTCACCTTCGCGTTCAGTGCCCGCATAGACCTCGTCTGCAACGATCCATGCTCCCACACGATCAGCCGCTGCGATGATTTGGCGGCGGTCACTGTCGGACAGGATACGCCCGGTTGGATTGTTTGGGTTCACCACGTGAATGATGCGTGTCTTATTGTCTACGGCCTTGGCGAGCGCAGCGCTGTCGATGGCCCACCCGTCGGACCCAACCAGATCAACCCAGCGCACCTCATTGCCCAGGTTGGCCGCATTGCCCGAAATCTGTTCATAGGTTGGCCGAAAGCAGACGACGTTGTCCCCGGGCTGCAGCAGCGTGTTGGCAACCAGTGTATTGGCTTCGGTTGCACCAACTGTAATCATCACCCCATCCGACGAAGAATCTGGGTAAAACCCTGAGATGGTATCCCGTAGGGACTGCTTTCCATTCACTTGCGGATAATCGATCAGCGTTGCCATTAGTGAGGGCAGGTCAATGTCGGCCATGTCCACCAGACCCTGAAACGAAATTGGGTGCACGCCACTTTCTGAAAAATTATACGTAACCCCATGTTCCAGCTCCGACAGAAATTGCTCGACCTTGAAGGGGTGAAAATCTACGCGGAACATTGGATTACCTTTCGATAAGCGGGGTAGAGAGTTGTTGAAATTGACTCATTTGTATAATTTAGATAGTTGAGTATAAAAAATCAGTCAATAAGCATTGAGAGACATTTTGCTGGAACTACATAAATCTGAGATCCAGGGCCTGCTTGACTTGTCCACTGGAGCAAAGGCCATACGCCAAGCCTATATTGCACAGGCACAGGGTTGCGTGCAGGTTTCTGAGGTCACCTATCTTGGGTTCGAAGAGGTCAATGGCGACTGCCATGTAAAATCCGGGCACATTGATGGCAGCGAAGGTTTTGTGGTCAAAATCGCAACCGGGTTTTACAACAACCCAAGCCAGGGCCTGGCCAGCTCAAATGGCTTGAACCTATTGTTCTGCGCCAAAACGGGTCAGACTCTGGCCCTGCTGAAAGACGAGGGCTGGTTGACGGACATCCGTACAGGTCTGGGCGGAGCGCTGACCACTCTGGCTCTGGCGCGGGCTGATTTTTCCAGAGTGCTCATTGTTGGGGCGGGCCTGCAGGCCGAACATCAGGCCCGCTGCCTTCAGCATCTGTCATCCAATCCAGGCATCACTTTCGAGATCTGGGCGCGGCGGCCGGATCAAGCGGAGCAAACAGCACAGAGATTGCGATCCGATGGCATAGAGGCCAGTGCCGCAAGTGATCTACAAGAGGCCTGCAAGCAGGCAGATGTGATCATTACCACAACCCCAACCAAAACGCCCTTGGTGCAGTCCAGTTGGGTGGCACCTGGCACGCATATTACAGCAATTGGCGCCGATTGCCCTGGCAAACAAGAGTTGGAGGCAGATCTGGTTCTGCGCGCTGACCTTTGCCTGTGTGATCTGGCGGCCCAGTCGCTCTCGCACGGGGAATTTCAAACGGCGGCGGCGGCGGGAAAACTCTCTGCCAAAACCGTTATCCCGATTGGTGCAGTTCTGTCGGACGACCACCCGGGGCGAACCAACGACGCCCAAATCACCATTGCCGATCTGACAGGCCTCGCAGTCCAGGACGCAGCCGTTTCCTTGTCTGTTTATCGCGCAGCGCAAACAGGCAAACCAAATGAAGGAACTATCACATGACACGTCCAACCGAACGGGTTCTTCAATCCGCCTGCCGCTCTGTTGCCGCTCGCCGACGCATCGCTGCCCTGGTTAGAAAAACTGAAGTTTTACCTAGCAGAATGACTTTGCTCCCCGGCACAGAGATCCACTACAAAACCGAAAATTTCCAACTCACCGGATCTTTCAAGCTTCGCGGTGCCTCGGCTAAACTCAGCTCGGTTCCTGTTGATCGGCCGGTTATCACTGCCTCCTCTGGCAACCACGGCATTGCCTGTTCGCTGACTGCCCAAAGAACTGGACACAAGCTCACCGTCGTTTTGCCTGAAACTGTGATCGATCAGAAACGCAAAGCCATCGAGGCTTTTGGAACGCGTGTGGTGATTGCAGGTGCAGACTCATCTCTGGCCGAGGTGCATGCAAGGATGTTGGCAGACACCGAAGGACATACCTATGTCTCGCCTTACAATGATGCCGAAGTCATCGCAGGTCAGGGGACCATTGGGCTGGAAATTCTCGAACAGCTGCCTCGTATTGACAACATTTTTGTTTCCATGGGCGGTGGCGGTTTGATCTCGGGCATCGGTTCAGTTGTGAAATCAGTATCGCCCGACACACGTATCATTGGTGTAAGTGCCACCAACTCCGCAGCGCTCGCAGCCTCGATCAAGGCCGGGGAGGTTGTCGAAACAGAGCATCTGGACACGCTCGCTGACGGGGTAGCCGGCGGCGTGGACGAAAACTCTTTAACCCTCCCGTTGGCGAGTGACGTTATCGACCAGATTGTTCATGTCAACGAAGACCAGATCGCAGGGGCCTTGCGCGTTCTCGCTTGGCAAGAAAACATGATAGTGGAAGGTGCCGCAGCACTTGCTCTGGCTCCCTTATTGATCGAACCTGACAATTATGCCGGAGCCATCAATGTGGTTCTCTTATGCGGCGCAAACTATGATAAGGACCGGATAGCCAAGGTGTTGTTCTGAGACAGTGACTTTGGAGTCAGATTAAAACACTGGACGATGAAACCAAGGTGGATCGCCAAATCTATTTGCTGGCGATTCTAATGACCCATTCCAGCCTGAATGATATCTTTGGCGCCAATGTAGGGTTTGCAATGAACGGTGAAATCGTGCCAGCGTTGATTGTTACTGGGTTCCATTCCTATGACAAGTCAAACAAGATAGCGCCAAATTCGCGGCCGTTTTGTTCGACTGAACCAGAATAGGAAGTCGGGTTTGGGCAATGTATCGCCCGGCCCCATGTTAATAGGGAAGACAATACATGAAGCTCTTGCGCTATGGTCCAGCGGGACAGGAAAAACCCGGTCTTTTGGATACTCAAGGACAGGTGCGAGATCTGTCCGGTGTGGTGTCTGACATTGCGGGTGCAGCACTGAGCAGCGAAAGCCTGGCAAAACTGGCCGCACTGGACCCGAACAGCCTGCCGGTTGTAGCCGGAAAGCCGCAAGAAGATCTGCGCTTGGGCGCTTGTGTGGGTCAAGTCGGGAAATTCATCTGTATCGGCTTGAATTATGCCGATCACGCTGCCGAGGCAGGCATGGATGTTCCGTCCGAACCGGTGATTTTCAACAAATGGACCTCGGCCATTGTTGGGCCTGATGACGACGTACAGATCCCGCGCGACTCCACCAAGACCGATTGGGAGGTAGAGCTGGGCGTGGTGATTGGCACTGGTGGCAGCTACATCGATGAGGCCGACGCGCTGTCCCATGTGGCAGGGTTCTGCGTGGTCAACGACGTTTCGGAACGTGAATTCCAACTGGAACGTGCAGGCACATGGGACAAGGGCAAAGGCTGCGACACCTTTGGCCCAACCGGCCCCTGGTTGGTAACCCAGGACGAGGTGGACGATTTTGATAATCTGGCCATGTGGCTGGATGTGGATGGGACGCGTTATCAAAACGGTTCAACCGCAACGATGGTTTACAAGGTGCCGCATCTGGTGGCCTATTGCAGCCAGTTCATGAGCCTGCAACCCGGCGATATCATTTCAACCGGTACGCCCCCAGGTGTTGGCATGGCACAATCGCCGCAGGTTTACCTAAAAGGCGGAGAAGTGATGTCACTGGGCATCAAAGGATTGGGCACGCAAACCCAGCGGGTGCGCGCTTTCTCATGAAAAATTCTGGAGCTAGGGGGCACTTTTCACCGCTTAGCTCCAATTCACATTCTGACGCCATAAACTCATAGGGGCGGCACACATTGCAGATGTAGTCTTGCTGCTCCCACCCTTGAAGTTCAGCAAACGCCAGGTCTGCAGATTCCCGTCATGTTTGCGACCAGGTAGGTGCCGATCTTTGGCGCGAGCAAAAAGACACTGCACTGCACTCTCTTACTTGCGCTCTTGGTCCTGTCATAGACGGGACGCCTTTCGTGGAGTTGCTCCCGCTAGTTTGGCCGACAGATCTGTACCGCGTGGATATGTGTTCGCCCGCATCAACTTCTCCTTTTGCTAGAGCGACATACCTGTCGCGCGAAGCTCAGAGCAGCAGACCGTCTTGGCTTCGGACTGGCAGCCCGCGCAATTCTGATCGCTGACCTGTGTTGACAACTACGCTCCCTCTGTTTTATTTTATACTCTAAAATAAATAAACTCGAACTCCATTGCGAGTGCGCCAATGTTAAAGGGACACGGATGTATATCGGTTTAGATCTGGGAACATCTGGCTTGCGCGCGTTGTTGTCTGATGTGGGCGGGGCGATTGTTGCAACTGCTGATGCAGCCTATTCGGTGGCAAACCCACATTCGGGCTGGAGCGAACAAGATCCTACGGATTGGGTTGATGCCTGCAAAACGGTGATGGCGCAGCTCCGGACTGATTATCCTGCCGAATTCAGCGCTGTCAGAGGGATCGGATTAAGTGGCCACATGCACGGCGCAACCCTGTTGAATGCCCAAGGGCAAGTGCTGCGGCCCTGTATTTTGTGGAACGACACGCGCGCGGCGGTGCAGGCTACCGTTCTTGATGAGACACCCAATGTACGCAACCTTTCAGGGAATATCGTATTTCCGGGCTTTACCGCCCCCAAGCTGACTTGGGTTGAAGAAAATGAACCTGAAATCTTTGCCAAGGTGGCAAAAGTTCTGCTGCCCAAGGATTATCTGCGCCTTTGGCTGACAGGGGAATATGTTAGCGACATGTCGGACAGTGCTGGCACGTCTTGGCTGGACGTTGGAAAGCGCGACTGGTCTGATGACCTGCTTGCCGCAGGGCACATGCGTCGGGACCAAATGCCCCGTCTGGTCGAAGGCTCCGAAATTTCTGGAAATTTGCGTGAAAAACTGCGTGCCGACTGGGAAATCCCTGGCCCTGTGGTTGTTGCAGGCGGTGGCGGTGATAATGCAGTGGCCGCCTGTGGTGTTGGGTGTTTTCAAGACGGCGACGGATTTGTCTCGCTTGGAACATCGGGCGTTTTACTTGCGGCCAAGAACAGCTTTGCCCCTGATCCGGCATCGGCCGTGCATACATTCTGCCACGCAGTGCCGGATACCTGGTACCAGATGGGTGTTATCCTTGCCGCAACCGATTGTTTGAACTGGCTATCGCGGATTTTAGGGCGGTCTCCGGCAGAGCTTGCCGGAAAACTAGATGGGGCGATCTCCGGACCCTCTAAGACCTTGTTCCTTCCCTATTTGTCTGGTGAGCGGACCCCACATAACGACAGCACAGTGAGAGGTTCATTTGTAGGCTTGGATGTTGCAACCTCGCCCGAAGATTTAACGCGGGCGGTTATGGAAGGTGTCTCTTTTGCTCTGCGCGATAACCTTGACGCGTTAAGGGCGACCGGAACCTGCTTGTCGCGCGTCCTGGCCATTGGCGGCGGGACAAAATCCCGGTTCTGGCTGGAAACGCTAGCCACCACGTTAAATCTGCCACTGGATTTGCCGGAAAAAGGCGACTTTGGCGCAGCGCTTGGCGCGGCGAGACTAGCAATTGCAGCGGACACAAATGCCGACCTTTCTACGATTATGAACAGGCCCAAGGTCGCAGAGACCGTCGAGCCACGCATTGATTTGGTCGACCGATATTCCGAAACTCATGCGCGGTATCGCGCGCTTTACCCCAACTTGAAGGTTGCCTTATCATGAGCACTGGATTTTTCCGCGACATCACCGAAATTCCATTCGAAGGCGCCGACAGCACCAATCCGCTGGCGTTTCGTCACTACAATCCAAACGAAGTTGTCATGGGCAAACGGATGGAGGACCATCTGCGTTTTGCCACCTGTTACTGGCACAACTTTGCTTGGCCGGGCAGCGACCCCTTTGGTGGTCAGACCTTTGACCGCCCTTGGTTTCCTGCGGATTCCATGGAACTGGCAAAGCTGAAAGCCGATGTGGCCTTTGAAATGTTCACACTATTGAAGTCGCCATACTATTGCTTCCACGATGCGGATGCACGTCCCGAAGGGGCAAATTTTGCCGAAAACACCAAGAACCTAAACGAGATCGTCGACTATTTTGCGCAAAAGCAAGAAGAGACCGGCGTGAAGCTACTTTGGGGGACTGCTAACCTGTTTAGTCAGGTGAAATTCATGTCTGGTGCCTCCACCAATCCTGACCCCGACGTGTTTGCGTTCTGTGCGGCGACCATCAAAACATGTATGGATGCAACCCATCGTTTGGGCGGTGAGAACTATGTTCTGTGGGGTGGCCGTGAAGGCTATGAAACGCTGTTGAACACCGATCTGGCCAAAGAAGACGCACAGATGGGGCGCATGTTGAACCTTGTTGTTGAGCACAAGCATAAGATCGGGTTCAAAGGCGAAATCCTGGTTGAACCAAAGCCACAGGAACCGTCCAAGCACCAGTATGATTACGATACTGCAACTGTTTACGGGTTCTTGAAACGTCACGGGCTGGAAAACGAAGTCAAAGTGAACATTGAGCAAGGCCATGCTATTCTGGCAGGCCATTCGTTTGAGCACGAGATCGCAACGGCCACGTCACTGGGGATCTTGGGCTCGATTGATATGAACCGTAACGATTACCAATCTGGCTGGGACACGGATCAATTCCCGAACAACGTTCCAGAAGTTGCGCTGGCTTACTATCACATTCTTCAGGATGGCGGTTTGAAAACCGGTGGCACCAACTTTGACGCGAAACTACGCCGTCAATCTCTAGATGCCGAAGACCTGTTGATTGCTCATATCGGCGGTATGGATGTATGTGCCCGCGGGCTAAAGGCCGCTGCTGCAATGATCGAAGACGGTACATTACCGAACTTTTTAAAAGACCGGTATGCCGATTGGGACAAACCTGTGAACCAATCCATGTTGGCGGGCAATGAATCCCTGGATGAAATTGCGGCACGTGTCGAGGCGCAGGAGATTAATCCAAAGCCACGATCCGGAAAACAGGAATATCTGGAAAATGTCGTCAATAGGTTCGTATGACTGTCGTTAGCGACTGCGGCCAATTTAATGGCCAAACTCTACGGGAGGCCACCATCAGAGATGGTGATGTCTCGCTGTTGATCCTGAACTATGGTGCGACGACTAAGGATTGGCGGGTTCCGTTGAATGGGCTGCGTGTTCCTGTTGTGCTGGGATATGAAGATCCTGCTCGCTACTTGAATTGCAGCACCTACTTTGGAGCCATTGCCGGGCGGGTGTCCAACAGGATTGGCGGTGCGGTCTATTCGCAAAATGGGCAAACTCACCAATTGGACCCCAATGAAGGGGCCAACCAACTGCATGGTGGCCCTGCTGGCTTATCCAAAGTTTTTTGGGACATCGAACCCGACGGAGCGTCTGCTGTGCGTTTGTCATATACGTCGCCCGCTGGGGAAGGGGGGTTCCCGGGGCGCGCTAAATTCTCTGTTGATATTCGGTTGAATGGAGCCCGTGTAACCTATGATATGCGCGCCGAAGTGGATTGCGTGACTCCGATTAGCTTGGCCCAACATAATTATTACAACCTCGCAGGCTGTGGCTCCATTTGGGAGCACCAAATGTGCTGTGCAGCGGACAGTGTGCTAGAAATGGATGATGAGGGCGTCGCAACGGGACATATTGCGCCGGTTGATGGCACCCGCTTTGATTTTCGCAAGAAACGTTCGTTTAATGAAGCAGATTCTGCGCGGCTTGGGATCGACCATAATTTGGTTTTTGAAGCGGACAGGAATATCAGAGAGGCCATCGCGACTGTGGTGGCCCCCAACGGTATGGGGCTGAAAATCTGGAGTGATCAATTAGGTGCGCAGCTTTATACCGCCGCGCAGATGGCACCGCAGAGCGGTGGGCTGGAGGGTCAGACCTATGGCCCGGCTGGCGGTTTTTGTTTTGAGCCGCAGGGATTTCCCAACGCGGTCAATATCCCCTCGTTCCCATCCGTTATGGTTTCTCCCGAAATGCCTTATACTCAGAAGTTGCAGATCGAAATCAAAGGGAGCTGACGGATGAAGTGGATGATGGTCGGCGCCCTGTTGGCAACCGGTGCTCAGGCACAGAATCTGGGGCCTCGACCTGTGTTTCCCGAGATGGACCCATCGCGTGTTCAGCTTGGGCAACTGCTGTTTTACGATTCCATCTTGTCCGGCAACCGAAACATCAGCTGCGGGACCTGCCATCATCCCCGGTTTGGCACCTCTGACGGGATGTCGCTGTCGATAGGGGAAGGGGGAATTGGACTTGGCCCGGACCGGCGTATTGATCCGAACAACATCCCCGAAGACAGATTGCCCCGTAATGCACCGGCCCTGTGGAACCTGGGTGCCCAAGAATATACGTCCTTTTTCCATGACGGTCGTTTGGAAATTGATCCTGACAGGCCAGGTGGCATCCGAACACCGTTAGGCAGTGAAATGGTGGTTGGGTTTGACAGTGTTTTGGCCGCGCAGGCGATGTTCCCGGTTCTGGCCAGTGATGAAATGGCGGGGCATTATTCGGAGAACGAGGTGTCACAAGCAGTTCGTTTGGGTCATCTGAGCATCAAGGATGGGGCCTGGGATAAAATTGCGGCACGGGTCGCTGCAATACCAGAATACCGCACCGCCTTTGATGCTGTGTTGGGGGAACAGGAACCCATTAAGTTCACTGACATTGCCAATGTCATTGCCGATTTCACGCGGGTTGAATGGCGGGCAGATGACAGCCCGTTTGACCGCGCCATGATGGGGGGAAACCCGCTGCCTGATGACGCGGCCCGCGGTCAGCAGCTGTTTTATGGCAAGGCGGGGTGTTCCAACTGTCATTCGGGATGGCTGCAAACGGACCACGGTTTTCACGCGATTGCCATGCCGCAAATCGGACCGGGAAAATCAGCTCCGTTTGAAACCCACGCACGCGACGACGGGAGGATGCGCGTGACCGGAGATCTGACTGACCAGTACAAATTCCTGACACCCTCGCTGCGCAACGTGTCCGTAACTGGCCCCTATGGCCACAACGGAGCCTATGCCAGTCTGGAAGCCGTTGTTCGGCATCATCTTGATCCGGTTGTATCCCTGCATGCCTATGATCCAACGCAGGTGGTGTTTCACCAAATCGATGATGCTGACGATTGGCGTGTTGTGGGGGACGAAGATGAACTGGCGCGGATCGCAGAGGCAAATGAATTGCAGCCAGTTGGGTTGAACGATGGTTCCGTGACAGATCTGGTCGCCTTTTTGCACAGTTTAACCGACGCAACTGCGATCAAAGGTCGGTTGGGCGTACCAATGCAGGTCCCCAGTGGATTGCCGGTTGATCAGTGAGCGAGTGTAATAACCTGATTGGCTGTGAACCGCTGCCAGTCAGATACACTTTGATCTGACCTGATAATCCTGATCTCGCCCTCGGTGACTTGCCCCAATCCAAAATGGATTTGCCCAGCTTGTCCACTGGCATGCCCACCCCCGACCGTGATTTCGCGGGTCTGCACCCTGTCCCCAACGCGCAATTCCACATGACTGCCAACGGATTGAGTATTGTCGGCACGGGCAGCAGGTTGCACCATCAGCCAGTTCCCTTCCGCCGTGGTGTTTTGGTACAGCTCCATCGGTGCCCGCCGGTTTACAACTGCCAGATCCAACTGCCCATCCAGGTTCAGGTCCATCAACGCTGCGCCCCGGGATCGAGCCAGATTGGCAATCCCAGCGGTTAGACCATGTTCGCGAAACGTGCCGTCTGGAGATTGGATCAGCAGGTTATTGGGATCGTTCATAGCCGCGCCGGGCATCTGTTCGACATTGCCTTTGGCCACAAAGATATCATCCAACCCATCGTTATTCACATCGCCAAATGCAGCGTGCCACCCAGTGGAGGGGCGGCCATCGCCGCCAGTGTAGGGGCGGTGCGCAGTTGTTCCGCGCTCATAGGTGGCATCTCGGTACGAAGGCCCACCCCTGTCCGGGTCGAAATACTGGAACTTTTGATCCCCCATCGAGGTCAGATAGACATCGGCAAAGCCATCGCCGGTTAGATCGCGAGAGGCGATGCCCATGCCCCAGAGAAAATAAGGCCGCCAGCCTTGGTCTTCTGCATACAGGCGTGGATTGCCTTCCATCGCCCACATCTGCTCTTGGCCGCCGCGCACATAATAATGCCGGTCATTGCTGACCCTCAGATCCGCACGACCCGTCCGGGACCAATCTGTAAACAGCATGGATAAGGCGCAAAAGCCGGGTTCCAGATGCTCGGCTGCCCCGTAAGATTGACCGTTGGGGCGGTATAGCAATGTCGCATCACATGTCTCAAACGGACCCTCGGGATGGCTACGGTCGACATAGGTGCCAAAGGCCAGTGTTGGCAGCGTATTCCCCGCCTCCCATGTTGCGGAAAACGCTGTGGTCCAATGGTCGCCGCTTTCGAAACCCAAATCAGAAAAGGGCGCAAATTGACAATTTCCCAAACCTTGCAACAGCATATCCGAACCGTTGCGAAGCACTGCCAAATCCAGGATCGCATCCCCATTGATATCCAGCGGATAGGCTCCGATGACACCAGTTATCGAAAGTGCATCGGGGGTACTTGCATTGAAGGACAGATCTTGACCCGCACCTGTTGTGGTGTTGAGCATGAGCTGCGCTGGGTTTTCACCGCCAGCAGCATAGAGTTCAGGAAACTGATCTCCGTTGCAATCAAAAGCCGCCACGCCACCGCCGACGAAATGCTCCCACCCACCTGAATAGATGTGATCGGGCAGGGGGTGTTGAGTATAGCTCACCTCAGCGGAAACCTGTGGTGCGATCAATGCGAGGGTTAGCGCCAGCTCACTTTTCACTGCTTGCCAACTCCCGAATGGCCAAGGCGGAAACTTCTTCAATTGCGTAGGCTGCCGCGCCTTTTGCCCACATCAAATCCCCCCAACTGTGCACGAGAACTTCGGGTGGCGGGGCATCGACCTGCACGACCCAACGCTGCATTTCCTGGATCACCTGCTCCGAATAGAGATAATCAAAGGATAGTCGTGCGCCGGACAATATGATCAGTTTTGGATCGAAAACATTCACAACGTTGGCCAGCCCCATCGCAAACATGCGACCGGCCCGATCAAAGATAGAACAGGCCATCTGGTCACCGGACTGCGCCGCCTCTACCAGTTGTCCCAAATCCCGATGCCCCACACCGCCATTGGTGATGTTTGCTTCGCGCAGTAGCGCATAGTCACCGACATAAGCCTCGAGGCAGCCGCGCTGCCCGCATTGGCACAACGCGCCTTCCAACTGGACTTTGGTGTGGCCAAACTCAGCGCCACATCCGCGCGAGCCACGATAGATCTCGTTATTGATGACGATACCCATGCCAACGCCATGCTCAATTGTGATAACGACAAAATCGCTGACATTTTGCCCTTTGCCAAAAAGATGTTCAGCCTTTGCAACCAAGTTGGCATCATTGTCTATAAAAATAGGGCAGGGGGTGTGTTGGGCGAGGTGGGCGCCAAAATCGACATTCCGTTCGTCCAGAGACGAGGACCAGTAGACAAAATTTCTTTTTGCATCCACCAGACCAGCAAGGCCGACGCCAATTCCGGAGATCGTGCTGATATCAAACCCGCCCTTGCTGCAGGCTTGCGCAAGCGCATCCATGATCGATGTGCACAGTTGTGAAACAGGCATGCATGCCTGTTGAAGTGGCATCTCGTGGTCGACGATGTCGTTGCCCTCAAAATCAAGAAGCACGACTGAAATCACCCGATGAGACACTTTGATCCCGGCAATTCTGTGCGCATCACCACGGATTTTGAGGGCAACCCGTGGGCGACCACGTTTGGCTTCCTGCCGGGGGACGTCCGGAATTATCTCTTCGATCAGCCCGACGTCTATCAGTTCAGCGGTAATTGCCGTCACCGTGGCCGGGCTGACCCGTGTTGCTGTTGAAATATCAATACGCGCAATACTGCCGGCCGCTCGAATCGTATCGATGACCTGTTGCTTGCCACTTTCGCGCTGTTCGCCCGAATGCGAGAGACGGTTTTCTTTCACCAAATTTTTCACCCCCTGCGAGACCAATAAACCATCGTTGCGGTCTTGGTAATAGGTACCTCCAAGGGCAGGGTACATGATTTAATTTGAATTTCAAAAAAAATGGTGCTAAGCCGGTTTTGTACGGAGAGCCCGGTTTTACGGGCCCTTTCAGAACGGGGAGGAATACAATGAAATTTTTGAGTGGAATCTCTCTGGCCGCAGCTGTGGCCATGACCGGTTCGGCAGCTTTTGCCGCTGATTTGACTGTTGGCGTAAGCTGGTCGAACTTTCAGGAAGAGCGCTGGAAAACTGACGAAGCCGCTATCAAGGACGCCTTGGAAGCCGGGGGCGCAGACTACATTTCAGCTGATGCGCAATCGTCGTCGTCCAAGCAGCTGTCAGATATCGAAAGCCTGATTGCTCAGGGCGTAGATGCACTGATCGTTCTAGCACAGGATACACAGGCCATTGGCCCGGCCATTCAGGCTGCGGCCGACGAAGGCATTCCGGTTATTGCCTATGACCGTTTGATCGAAGACAGCCGCGCGTTTTATCTGACCTTTGACAATGTCGAAGTTGGCCGCATGCAGGCCCGCGCAGTTCTGGAGGCTTTGCCTGCCGGTAACTACGTCATGATTAAGGGCTCTCCAACTGATCCCAACGCAGATTTCCTGCGCGGTGGACAGCAGGAAGTCATTCAGGCAGCGGTTGACAGTGGCAAAATCAAAATTGTTGCCGAAGCCTATACCGATGGTTGGCTGCCTGCGAATGCACAGCGCAACATGGAGCAGATCTTGACCGCCAACGACAACAAAGTTGACGCTGTAATTGCGTCCAACGATGGCACCGCTGGTGGTGTTGTTGCAGCTTTGACAGCTCAGGGCATGGAAGGACTTCCCGTGTCAGGCCAGGATGGTGATCACGCTGCGCTGAACCGCGTTGCACTGGGCACTCAGACTGTTTCTGTTTGGAAAGATGCCCGAGATCTGGGTAAGAATGCCGGTGAAATCGCTGTGGCACTGGCCGGCGGGGCTGCTTTGTCAGACGTAGCAGGATCTGCGGCTTGGACGTCGCCAGGTGGTACAGCCATGACATCCATGTTCCTGGCTCCGGTTCCTGTGACTGCTGGCAATCTAAGCGTCGTTGTCGACGCCGGTTGGATCAGTAAGGACAAATTGTGTCAGGGTGTGACCAACGGTCCTGCACCTTGTAACTAAACTCTAATCTTGAACATTGGCACGCCCCAATCTGATTGGGGCGTGCTGTTGAAAACCACCGCTGTATCTGGAGTTCGGACATGACCGAAACCACATCTCAGCCGATCCCGTCCCAGTCAAAACGCAACATGTTCCAGCAGCTGGAACTGGACGTACGGCTGTTGGGTATGATCGGTGCCTTTGTCATCCTGTGTATCGGATTCAACATTTTGACGGATGGCCGCTTCCTCAGCCCGCGTAACCTGTTCAACCTGACGATCCAGACAGTGTCGGTCGCGATCATGGCGACGGGAATGGTGTTTGTTATTGTGATGCGCCACATTGATCTGTCTGTTGGCGGAGTACTAGCTGTGAGTTCAGCCGTCATGGCGCTGGTACAAACAAAATTCCTGCCAACATATCTGGGCCTTGGGTTCGACCACCCACTGACCTGGATAATTGCCATCGCAATAGGTCTAAGCATCGGCACATTGATCGGTGCCTTTCAAGGATGGCTGGTCGGGTATCAAAGCGTTCCGGCCTTTATCGTGACACTTGGCGGGTTTCTGGTCTGGAGGAACTACGGCTGGTTGTTCACCTCCGGGCAGACAATTGGGCCGTTGGACAAGAACTTTTTGGTTCTGGGGGGCGTCAGTGGCACCATGGGAGAAGCAATGAGCTGGACCATTGGGGTGGTTGCGGTCGCAATTTCACTTTGGGCAATGGTCTCTTCCCGTCGTGGACGAATTCAACATGGATTTCCGGCGAAACCCGCTTGGGCCGAAGGTATTGTCATGGGCATCGTGACCTGTGCCATTCTGGGTTTTGTCTGGATCCTGAACTCTTATGATATTCCAAGTCGAAAACTGCAGCGCATGTTCGAGGCCAAAGGCGAGGTAATGCCAGAGGGGCTGGAAGTTGGTTATGGTCTGCCAATTTCCGTTTTAATCCTGATTGCTACCGCCATCGTCATGACAGTTGTCGCCCGCCGTACACGACTGGGGCGATACATTTTTGCAACCGGCGGAAACCCGGACGCGGCTGATCTATCGGGCATCAACACTCGTCTGCTGACCGTCAAAGTCTTTGCTATCATGGGGTTTCTCTGCGCCTTATCTGCTGTTGTGGCTTCGGCACGTTTACAAAACCACACCAACGACATCGGAACCCTTGATGAATTGCGTGTGATTGCTGCTGCGGTCATCGGTGGTACAGCCTTGGCTGGCGGTGCCGGGACGATTTATGGCGCCATCCTTGGGGCGCTTGTTATGCAAAGCCTGCAGTCCGGAATGGCGATGGTTGGCGTTGATGCACCGCTACAGAACATTGTTGTTGGATCGGTGCTGGTTTTTGCAGTTTGGCTCGATATTCAGTACCGCAAACGGTTGGGAGCAAAAATATGATGGCTTCAGAAATTAAAACAGCTCAGCAACGGCGTATCGATGGGGATACGCCACTGGTCGAGTTGAAAGACATTTGCGTATCATTTGGCGGCATTCACGCCGTCGACCATGTCAGTGTTGATCTGCATCCGGGCGAAGTTGTGGGCCTGCTGGGTCACAACGGTGCAGGCAAATCGACCCTGATCAAAGTATTGTCCGGCGCCTATCAGATGGACAGCGGCGAAATCCGCATCAATGGCAACAAAGCTGAAATTCACAATCCACGCGACGCGCGCAGTTACAATGTTGAGACCATCTACCAGACGCTTGCACTGGCTGATAATCTGGACGCTGCATCTAACCTGTTCCTGGGACGTGAGTTGATCACGCCGGTTGGTCTTGTCGATGACGCCGCAATGGAAGCAGAGTGCCGCAAGATCATGGGTGGACTGAACCCGAACTTTAGTAAATTCGCAGAGCCTGTTAGCGCCTTGTCAGGTGGTCAGCGTCAGTCAGTCGCCATCGCACGGGCGGTCTATTTCAACGCCAAAATTCTGATCATGGATGAACCGACCGCAGCACTGGGGCCGCAAGAAACTCAGATGGTGGCTGAGCTGATCCAAAAGCTGAAGGCGCAGGGTATTGGGATATTCCTGATTGACCACGATGTTCACGCCGTGATGGAACTTTGCGACAGGGCGAGTGTGATGAAAAACGGCCAGCTTGTTGGAACCGTGAATATTGATGAGGTCACCGATGATGATCTTTTGTCGATGATCATTCTGGGTAAGGTGCCGAACCAAGCCGTTGCATGATCATGTAAACTGATCTCCCTATTTCCCAGTAAGACAGAGGAGTAGTCATAACCCAATTTAGAACGTACCGGGTATAAACGGTTTCCATTCCGATTCCTCTTGTTAGATAAACTACTGTTCTCTAACAAGAGTCGCACTTGAGGGTAGCGCGACCGATCACGTCCAAATTCCCGATAAGGTTTGTTATGTTATATAATTTGAACTGAAACCTTTGTGCTTTGATATCGAACACAGCTTTCTCTATGCGATCGATGTCTTCCTCCTACATTTCAAACCCGTTTTCCCAGGGAGCACCGCCCATCATCCAGCGTTCATGACCGGGCACAACTCACCTGCCTATTGCGGCACAACCAAATGGCAACCCTCGATGCGTATACATTAGAAAGGCTATGTTCTTGTCGATGAACACTTTATCGGAGACTCCGTTGCTTTCGCAGTAGCATAACATCGGTCACCTGCTCTTTGAGAGCATATTGGTTCGGCCAGGTTGAAACAAGGTGCGGAAGATCACAGCGTGGCAACCAACTGACGTAGGGATGCCACGTTCATGCGTCTATATGCATTCTTGCGGTGTGTTATGATCGTTGTTTCTGCAAGGTTCAGTAAATCCGCCGTTTCAGCCGCAGTTCTGCCTTTAATTGCCATAGCTGCGACCTCCCGCTCGCGCGTCGTTAAGTCGGGATAAGTCAATGCCAACCGCGTTTGGATATCTTGCCCCTGCCAGACTGGCCCTTTCATAGAAAATGCGACGTGCCGTTCAGTGGCAGCTAACAGATACCCCAGAACGGCCTTTACATCCGAGTATGAGTGCTCGGGGAAAGGACCTGTTTCTAAGCTCGAATATAGACTTACAGATAGTCCATATGCTGGCGTGCGCCGCACCAATGAAACCCGACCACTTATCCCCGGCAGATCATAACAGTCGCGTCGATAGGTAAATAGCGGAATATTGTCGGCCTCTTGCACGGTCAAAAAATCACCAACCCCACGTGCGCTTTGCAACAATTGGGCGTTTCGGTCCTGTTCAACATGGCGAACATAGCCCTTGGCGGCACGGTCAGCCCGATTTTGCCCCAACCGGCAGGCCGTTCCCATCAAAAGCGGTTTGTCCCGATCCCCAAGACAGAAAACAGAAACAAAATCGGCACCTGCAGTTTCATAGGCAAAACGCATTGTCGTTTGCACAAAGGCGGTGGTGCCGATGCTCCGGGTAAGCTCTGCCGCTAGCGACATCGGCATCACTATTTCAGGCGCTGGCCACTCGAACTTGTGTTCCAAAGTCATGAATGCTTACTCGCGAAGCACGTTACTCCGCAAAAGCCTTTTCGATCACAAACTCCCCAGGCTTAGAGTTCGACCCCTCCTTAAACCCCAGTGCTTCACAGCAATCCTTGAGTGTTTTCAACATCGCCATGGATCCGCAGATCATTACTCGATCGGTCTGGGGCGTCAAAGTACCGCCTGCGAACTCTGCCAACCGCCCATCTTCGATCCAGGTGTTAATCCGCCCCATATGATCAGAGTTTTCGCGCGTAGTGGTCGGTAGGTGGAGTAGCTTGCCATCGGCAAGTTCACCCAAATATTCGTGCGTGAGAACGGACTGCACCAAGTCGCGCCCATAGGCCAGTTCACTCACCTCACGGCAGGTGTGCAGTAGATAAATTTCATCAAACTTTTCATATACTTCTGGATCCCGTATGACGCTGGCAAACGGTGCAACGCCAGTACCGGTGGAAAGCAAGAACAGCCGTTTTCCCGGTAGAAGCGCGTCAAACACCAGTGTTCCCACAGGTTTGGGCCGGATTAGAATATGATCTCCGACGCCTATGTTTTGCAGACGCGACGTCAACGGCCCGTCCGGCACCTTGATCGAATAAAACTCCAGATGTTCCTCCCAATTTGGCGAAGCAATGGAATAGGCCCGCACCAAGGGCTTGCCGTCCACTGGCAGCCCAATCATTGCAAACTCACCCGAGCGGAAACGGAATCCAGCGGGGCGCTCGGTTTTGAAAGCAAAAAGCCGATCACTATAGTGTTTGACGTCACTCACCCGTAACGCGGCAAAGCCTTTGGGAGCTGTGATTTCTCTTGCGATCTGATTCATCTCATGGGTCCTGTTTGTTTCGCGCAGCCCCAAACAAAAACATCGACCTCATTTCAACAATCCTCATCACTGAGGAATGCATCGCAAACCTTCGATGGCGTAAAATTTTCAAAATCGAGGAGAAAACCTATGTCCGATCCACTTTTTCAGGATGTCATACGCAAACGGCGGAGCGTGCGAAAATTCGAACCCGGTCGGTCTGTTGACCGGAAGGTGCTAGAGCGTATCGTTGATTGCGGACGGTGGGCACCTTCGGGCGCCAACGTGCAGTGCTTTGATTTCATCGTCGTTGATGACCCCATACTGCGTGACAAGGTCATGGAGGTGTTTTTACGGCAAGCCCAACGTCTGGTCGACCACGCCAAAGGGTTTCCGGCGGTCAAGAAAACTTATCTTGCAAACACTGTGGCAATTGTCATCGTTCTTGGTGATCCACGCTGGAAAGTCTGTTTCCCGCAGCCAACAACTGAAGGTTGGGAAAAAGAATACCTCGAAAACAACGAAGTCATTTATCAAAACTCAATTGGCGCTGCGATCCAGAATATCCAGTTGGGTGTCGCTGCTGAGAACCTCACCAGCGCCTGGTTGTCTGGCGGCGGCGAGGACATCACCAATAAGGAACTGTCAGATCTGTTAGGCTATCCCGACTGGATGAAAGCCTATGGCACCATTCCAATTGGATATCCGGCCGCGACCCAAAATAGGCGCTATCGCCGCCCTCTGGAACAGGCCCTACACTGGAACGGATTCCAACCCACGCAATATCGCACCCATGAACAAGTGGATTTCTATGAAAGCTCCTTGCGCCCATTTGCGATGTACCGGGACGAGGAAACCATGGAAACTTGGAGCGACCGTCAAGAGAAACTGGGGGACTGGGAAACTGCGTTTACAACAGGCACGCCTAATCCCAATGGCCAGTTAGAAAACAGCGCTGACTTCTCTGCTCCGCGTACCACTGGTCGGGCCACAAAACGACGTCTCAAAGACTAAGGGTGTTTCCCAAGTTGTTTGCCCGAGCACAGGTTGAGCCCGCGTTCTGTTTCGTCTGGTCCTAGAAAACCAGAGGGCGAAAGACTGCTCTTCTCCGAATAGCTGGCTTTCCAGGCTTGCCAATCACAACCCCACAGCGGGGTTCTGTCCGCTGTTTTAATAAGGAAGTAGCATGACTTATGTCGTGACTGAAAATTGTATTGCTTGCAAATACACCGATTGCGTCGAGGTCTGCCCAGTGGATTGCTTCTATGAGGGCGAAAATACACTGGTCATCCATCCGGACGAATGCATTGACTGCGGGGTATGTGAGCCGGAATGCCCTGCTGACGCCATCCGACCAGATACCGAAGCAGACAGTGATGCTTGGGTCGCCTTCAACCGAAAATATGCAGAACTTTGGCCGGTCATGGTCCAGCGCAAAGATCCCGCTCCAGAAGCAGAATCCCACGATGGGAAGTCAGGGAAATTGGCCGCGTTTTTTCCCGAAGATGCAAAAGCATTTTAACCCGTTACTGGGTGCACGCTGCCGGAAATGGAGACTTACTGTTCGGTGGGTATGACTACGATATGCGCCTCTGCCGCATTCCAGCGTGACTGTCGCAGGTCACGGTATTCTTCGGACTCATACCAGGCCATCGCACGTGTCCGGTCGGGAAACTCAACCACCACCATCCGATCATAATCGGCCACGCCTTCCAGAACTTCAATTTGCGGTGTGCGCGCTAGATAATTGCCGCCGTAGGCGGCCACCGTTTCCGGCGCCGCCTCCATATAAGACGCCATGGCTTCGGCATCTTTGATAGATACACGTGAGACAATCAAGACAGGCATTGCAGCTTACTCCTTGCGATTTTGCATGGGTAGGTTGAGGCCGTGTTCGGCCGCACATTCAATTGCACTTTCATAGCCAGCATCGGCATGGCGGATGACACCACTTGCGGGATCGTTCCACAGGGTCCGGGCGATCATCTCATCGGCCTCGTCACTGCCATCGGCCAACAGAGCAATGCCGGAATGCTGGGAATAGCCCATCCCCATGCCACCGCCATGGTGGAAAGACACCCAGGTGGCTCCGTTTGCTGAGTTCAATAATGCGTTCAGGATTGGCCAGTCGGAAATCGCGTCCGAACCATCCTTCATGCCTTCGGTTTCCCGATTGGGACTGGCGACCGAACCGCTATCCATGTGATCGCGGCCAATCACAACAGGCGCACTTAATTCACCGGTGCGCACCATTTCGTTAAAGGCGCGGCCCAACCGGTCACGATCCCCAAGACCAACCCAGCAAATCCGTGAAGGCAATCCCTGAAATTTGATGTGCTCACGCGCCTTATCAAGCCAGCGATGCAGGAACGTATCATCCGGCATCAACTCACGTACTTTGGCGTCGGTCTTGTAGATATCTTCGGGATCACCAGACAGCGCCACCCAGCGGAATGGACCTTTGCCCTGACAAAACAGCGGCCGCACGTAAGCCTCGACAAAACCTGGAAAACCAAAGGCATTCTCAGCACCTGCCTCTTCCGCCATGGCGCGCAGGTTATTGCCATACTCCATGACAACAGAGCCCTTGCCCTGAAAATCCAGCATCAATTTTACATGCTCGGCCATGCTCTTCTTGGCCTCTGCCGACACCAGAGTGGGATCAGCAACCTGATTGGTCTGCCACTGCGTTAGGGTCCAATTGCGTGGCAGATAGCCATAAACCGGGTCATGCGCCGAGGTTTGATCGGTCAAGACATCCGGAACAATGCCCTGGATTTGCATCTCTTCTAGAACATCAATGACATTCCCCAAAAGACCAACAGACAGCGGCATCCCTTTCGCATTTGCGTCAGCGATCATCGTGAGAGCTTCGTCGAGAGAAATGGCCTTTGCGTCGAGATAGCCCGAGCGGATACGGAAATCGATTTTGCTTGGCTGGCACTCAACTACGATGGCATTGAACCCGGCCATAGTCGCCGCCAGAGGCTGTGCCCCGCCCATACCACCAAGACCGCCGGTCACCACCAGACGTCCAGCAGGATCACCATCAAAATGGCGGCGACCAATTTCCGAAAAGGTTTCAAACGTGCCCTGCACAATGCCCTGACTGCCGATGTACAGCCAAGAGCCTGCGGTCATCTGGCCATACATGGTCAGGCCCAGCTTATCCAATTCATTGAACTTTTCCCAAGTCGCCCAACGAGGCACCAAATTTCCGTTAGCAATCAAAACTCTGGGGGCTTTGGAATGCGTTTTGAGCACGCCAACGGGTTTGCCAGATTGCACCAGCAAGGTCTCATCGGTTTCCAGTTCTTTGAGCTGACTAACGATTTCGTCAAAACATTCCCAGTTCCGCGCAGCGCGGCCAATGCCGCCATAAACCACCAGATCTTCGGGGCGCTCTGCTACGTCCGGATCAAGGTTGTTCATTAGCAGCCGCAGTGGTGCTTCGGTCTGCCAGCTTTTTGCGTTCAGCTCGTTGCCGGTTGGCGCGCGAATGACGCGGGTGTTTTTGGTGTCAGTGTTCATATCCATGTCCGTCAAATAACCTTGTTGGCGCGCAACGCGCCTATTTCAGTCTGATCAAGGTCGAGTAACTCACCCAAAACCTCATCTGTGTGTTCGCCAAGAGTGGGCACAAAGGCCTCACCCACATGCGCCGCGCCGTTGAACTTCACCGGCTGCGGGACAAGGGGGACCTTGCCAAATTTCTGGTGTGCGCCTTCTGTCACAAGACCGCGCTCCGCCACGTGATCCGACTGCGTAAGATCCTGCAGTGTCCAAACCGGACCAGCGGGAATTCCAGCGTTCTGAAGTGTCTCAACCAATGCATCCTGCGTTTGGGTTGCCGCCCAATTTGCTATGATTGCGCGCAGAGCATCCTCGTTCGTATTGCGGTTGTCGTTGCTTTTAAAGCGCGCGTCATCAGCAAGATCAGGCTGCCCCATCACCCCGCAAAGCGCGCGGAACGCCCCTTGTGAAAAGCAAACCATAACAATGTCACCGTCTTGAGTGGCGAAGCTGTCGACAGGGTAAGTAACTGGATGCCGGTTGCCGACGGGTTTGGGTGTGTCACCTGCGTAGAGTTGGCGCGATAACCCGGTTAACTGCATCGCCATGATCGAATCCAGCATGGCGACATCCACCGAATGACCCTTACCGCTGCGCTCGCGGTCAAACAGCGCTGAAACGATACCAAAGGCACCAAACATTCCGGTACAAACATCGGCCATCGACTCGCCCACGGCCGTTGCTGGACCACCCTTGGGACCGGTCAGGCTCATCAGGCCTCCCATGGCCTGAATAACAAGGTCAAATGCGGGCCAGTTTTTGAGCGGACTGTCCTGACCAAAGCCTGAGATGCTGGCGTAAATGATGGTTGGGTTCAGCGCGCGCACTGCATCCTCGCCCAATCCTAACCGTTGCATCACACCCGGTCGAAAATTCTCAACTATGACGTCGCACTGCGGAACCAGCGCTTTGACAATATCGCGCCCCTGCTGTTCCTTTATGTTCACCGTTACGCTCTTTTTGCGCCGGTTCAGCATCATGAAATAGGTACTTTCATCTTCCTGGTATGGGCCGAAATGGCGCGCCTCGTCGCCAAAGCCTGGCATTTCGATCTTGATGATTTCGGCCCCTAGATCGGCCAGCATCGAGGTGCAAAACGGCCCCGACATAACCCGGGTCAGGTCCAGCACGCGTATTCCCTTAAGCAGTCCAGAGTTGTTCATAACCATCCTATTCTCCACCGCCGACGGTGAGAACGACTTTACCCACTGTACCGCGGTTCCTGAGATCCTTCAGCGCCTTAGGCAAGTCAGAGAGAGTATAATTGTCGCTCACAACCGGATTGATCTGTCCAGCGTTGAGCAATTTGCCCAGTCTGTCCGTCATATGTGTCACTATCTCTGCGTCCTGATCATGACTCCAAAGCACACCCTGCGCGCGGGCACTTTTGAGCAACAGGTAATTAGATGGCAGTTTGGCAATTTCACCTGAGGCAAATCCGACAATCAACAACGTGCCATAGCGCGCAATGCAACGCAGACTTTGCAACGCAACATCACCACCGACAGGGTCGACAATAATCGTCGCCCCCTTTCCGCCCGTCAGCTCTTTGACCTGATCTTTCCAATTGGGTTCGCCATAATCAACGGTGTGATCCGCACCGTGGTGTTCGGCCAACGCTCGCTTTTCCGCGCTGCCTGCGGTAGCAATCACCTGCGCGCCAGCTGCATGGGCGATTTCCACTGCTGCCAGCCCAACGCCTCCTGCTGCAGCATGAACCAAAACCCTGTCCTGTGGACCGACAGAAACGCAATGATGCAGTGCGACCATGCCGGTCATGTAAGCAACTGGCAGAGCAACGGCCTGCGCAAACCCCATATTGTCCGGGACCGGAATAGCCATGTCCTCTCGGACTTCGACATATTCGGCAAACCCACCCCAAAACACTTTGCTTGCTATGCGGTCTCCAACCTTCCAGCGGCAGTCTTCACCGGTTGTAACAACAACACCGGCCACCTCTTGCCCGGGGACAAACGGCCGGGGTGGGCGCACCTGATAGGTGCCGTCAATCATCAACAAATCCGAAAAATTCAGCGCTGCCGCCTTGACCTGAATGACCACAGTACCGGACTTAGCCTCCGGCACTGACCGAGTGCAGAGTTCCAGGCTTTCAGATCCAGGAACATCCCCCGAGATCCAGCAATTCATATCTTTGGAAACTCCACTCATTCCACTGCCCCAGTGAGCGTTTCAGACACACTCCGTGCTTCGGAAAGCACTTGCTGCGCGATCGTCGTCAATGCCTCGGGGGTTGCGCGATGTACTGGCAGCGCCACCGCAAGACTGCCAATGGCGGTCCCTAAAGGTCCAAAAATCGGCGCAGCGAGTCCAACGGTGCCCTCATAGGTCTCCTCTCTGGACAGCGCGTAGCCGCGTAGACGCGTTTCCTCGATGTCCTGACGCATCTCTTTCTTCGATGTCAGCGTATTGGCGGTAAATCTCTTCAGCTGGTTTTGTAGAAACTCTTCTCTCGTATCCTCATTCAAAAACGCCAGAATCGCCTTGGGCGCAGCGCCGGCATGCAGGGGAAAACTAGAGCCAACCTTTTCAAAAACGCGCAGCCCTTCTTTGCGACTTTCGACCTGATCAATGCAGACTGCGACCATCTTAAACGGGTCAAAAGCACTGAGAACAACCGTCTCATTCACTTTTGCTGATAGCTCTTCCATCGCGGCTTGGCAGTTTGCACGCAAATCGAAACCGGCGTTTGCCCGATTGCCCAACTCAATAGCCGAGAGCCCCAGTGAATACCGCCCTGAATAAGCAATCTGAACCAGATACCCACGGCCAGCGAGGAAGCGGACAAGGCGGTTCACTGTTGATCTGTTGAGGTCCGTCTTTCGGATAATTTCAGCTTGAGACCATGTTGGGCTGCTCGCTTGAAACAGATCGAGAATCTGAAACGCCTTAGCAACCAACGCAACGCCGGCCTGTGATTCCATCTTGACTTCCATTTCGATTGACCCGTTATATGTGCTTGCTGCTCACAATATGAAACACCAAAAAACAGGGGCACGTCAACCGGCTCTTCGCCCTGGGACATCAAATCCTGGAAAAAAGAGCTTAGCCGGCACCTCATGCCGGCATCCTAAGGGAGGATCCGATGAACAATTCATTCAAAACCGCGCTGGTGTCATTCGCGTTTGCCGCCGCTGCGACTACAGCCGTAGCGCAAGACAGCAAATCAATCGCTATTGCGACTATTGTCGAAGTACCGGCACTGACCGAGACCCGTGACGGTATTCTCGCCGCACTTGCAGACCGGGGCTATGTCGAAGGTGAAAACCTGACCGTCGACTACCAAAATGCCAACGGGAACATGCCAACCCAACAGCAGATTGCTAAGAAATTCGTCGGCGATGCACCGGATGTGATCATTCCGATCACCACGCCAACCTCGCAGGCGATGGCAGCAGCAACCAAAGATATTCCAATTGTCTTTGCCACTGTGACAGACCCAATCAAAGCCAGCCTGATTACTCAATACGAAAAGCCCGGTGCAAATGTTACAGGTGTGTCAGACGCTGCACCGATTGCCGCTCAGCTGGACATGTTTGAAGAAATCGTTCCAGGCCTTAGCAAGATCGGTTTCATCTACAACCCCGGCCTGGACAACGCCTTGGCAACGCTCGGTTGGATCAAGGAAGAGGGCGAAAAGCGCGGCATCACCGTGGTCGAATCCCCTGCCCCAACAACCAATGAAGTCATTCTGGCAACCAAAAAGCTAATTGGCGAAGTGGATGCGATCTATGTGCCGAACGACACAACCATCGTGGCCGCACTCGAAGCTATCGTGAAAATTGGCCAAGACGTTGATATGCCGATCTTTACAGGTGAAACCGGTGGGGTAGAGCGTGGTGCATTGGCGTCAGTCGGGCTTGATTACGTTGCGGTTGGACGTGTGGCCGGCGACATGGCTGCCGACATTCTGGAAGGCAAATCAGTCAGCGAGATCGATGCCGTGATTGCTTACAATGTGGTCGACCACTTCAAAGTTGTCGTGAACTTGGGGGCTGCTGAACGCATGGCGGTGAAAATCCCTGAATCCGTAATGTCACGCGCGACCCAAATCATCGAATAATTCCCCAACTTGTGCGTCTTCGGGCGCACATTTTTTCTGCGCCTGAGAGTTCTCAGATCCCGCAGGAGGTTCACTCAAAAGGCAATACATATGTCCCTCTATGAAATTCTGGGAACACTCGAAACCGGGTTCATCTTTGGTATCGTCGCACTCGGCGCTTATCTCACTTTTCAAATTCTCGACTTCCCCGATCTGACAGTCGAAGGCAGCTTCCCCTTAGGCGCAGCCGTGGCAGCAACTTTGATCGTTGCGGCAGGTTGGAACCCCTGGTTGGCAACACTAACCGGCGGGGTTGCTGGCTTTGCTGCCGGTTTCGCCACCGCGATGCTAAATGTACGTTTCAAGATCCTGCACATTTTGGCCGGCATTCTGTTGTCGATCTCACTTTACTCCATCAATCTGCGGATCATGAGCGGACCAAACAAACCTTTGCTCATGGTGGACACTGTGTTCACCTCGTTCGAAGGGCTCGGATTGCCCGGCTATATCATCAACCCCATCTTTCTTGGCATCATGGTGCTGGTTATCAAACTGCTACTGGATGCTTTCCTTGCCACTGGCTGGGGCATTTCCATGCGTGCAGCTGGTGCCAACCCTGCAATGGCAGAGGCCAATGGCGTAAACGTTGGCAACATGAAGCTTTACGGGGTTGGAACAGCTAATGCCCTGACAGCCATCGCAGGCGCACTGTTTGCCCAGATATTTGGCGCGGCGGATGCTTACATGGGCATCGGCGTCATTATCGTTGGCCTGGCCTCGGTTATCGTCGGGATGTCGATCCTGCCTTCACGAACAATCTTTCTGGCGACCCTCGCTTGCCTGTTCGGTGCAGTCCTCTACCGCCTGGCAGTGGCGCTCGCCTTAAACGCTGATTTCCTGGGTTTTCAGGCTTCGGATGTCCAATTGGTGACTGCACTGTTGGTAGCCATTGCACTGATCGCCCAACAAACCGGATCATTCAGAACCATCCTTCGGAAAGGAGGCCGGAAATGATCGAACTTTCCGAAGTCCACGTCACTTTCAACAAAGACACTCCATTGGAAACACGCGCCTTGCGTGGCGTTGATCTCAACGTACCAAAAGGACAGTTCTTGACCATCATCGGCTCAAACGGAGCGGGTAAATCAACCAGCTTGAATGTGATTGCCGGGCACACAAAACTCGAGGTTGGACACGTTAAAATCGACGGTCAGGACGTGACCAACTGGCCCGTCTACAAGCGTTCAAAAATGCTGTCGCGCGTTTTTCAGGATCCAAAAATGGGCACCTGTGAAGACCTGTCCATCCTGGAAAACTTTGCCCTTGCCCATGGCCGAACAAGACCGCGTGGGTTTCGTTATGCTGTTGGCGCCTCGATGCGCGACGAAGCAGCCGAGCAACTTAAAATTTTGGGACTGGGGCTTGAGGATCGTCTGAACGACAAGGTTGGGCTGCTTTCAGGCGGTCAGCGCCAGGCAGTATCGTTGCTGATGGCGGCAACCGGTGACACCAAGGTGCTACTGCTTGATGAACATACTGCAGCACTAGACCCAAAGACGGCTGATTTCGTTTTGGAACTGACCAAGAAAATTGTGGATGATCTGAAACTTACGGCTGTGATGGTGACGCACTCTATGGCCCAAGCACTGCACACCGGAGAACGGACCATTATGTTCCACCGTGGCAAGATCGTCTTTGATGCAGGCGGTGCCGAACGCGACAACATGGAAGTCGCTGACCTGCTGGAATTGTTCAAACGCGAGCAAGGGGAAGAGCTGACTGATGATGCTCTTCTCCTGGGCTAACGGAAGCAAATGGAAAATAGAAAATGACCAAGACACAATTTCAGCCTGGAGAAATCTCTCTAGGGGACTGGCGCCGTATCTTCGAGAACAAAATATCGATCGGGTTTGGCCCTGAAACCATCGAAACCGTTAAGGCCTGCCAGGCCGCTGTGATGGAGATCTTGAACAAGGGACGTCCGGTCTATGGCGTCAACACTGGTTTTGGAAAACTGGCTCACGTCAAGATCGAGAGAGACCAAATTGTCGAGTTGCAGCACCGACTGATCATGTCACATTGTGTCGGCACTGGCGCCCTACTGGACGACGATGTCGTGCGCTTAGTGATATACCTTAAGGCCAATGCCTTGAGCCAGGGCCATTCCGGTATCCGCTGGGAAGTCATCGAGATGCTGCTGGACATGGCCGAGAACGATGTGCTGCCCTGTATCCCTTCCAAGGGATCTGTCGGCGCTTCGGGCGATTTGGCACCGTTATCGCATATGGTCGCCGCAATGATGGGCGAAGGTGAAATGAGGGTGCGTGGTGAAAAGATGCCTGCGTCCCACGCACTGGCGGTGATTGGTCGCCAACCGATCGAATTGGGCCCAAAGGAAGGCGTGGCGCTGATCAATGGCACCCAAGTCTCAACCGCACTGGCTATGAAGGGACTGTTTGCCGCCGAAGACCTGCTACGTAGTGGTTTGGTAACTGGTGCTCTCAGCGTTGACGCCTGCAAAGGCTCCACCACTCCGTTTGATGCCCGCATTCATGCGGTCCGTCGGCAAAATGGTCAGCAGCAGGTTGCCGGAGCCTACCGGAGATTGCTGGATAGCAGCCAAGTGCGGCACTCCCACATCGATTGCGAAAAGGTACAGGACCCTTACTGCCTGCGCTGCCAGCCGCAGGTGATGGGCGCTTGCCTGGATCAGTTGGAGTTCGCTGCCGGTGTGATCAAAAACGAGGCCAATTCAATCAGCGATAACCCCTTGGTGTTCCCTGAGACCGGAGAAATTCTGTCGGGTGGGAACTTCCATGCTGAACCCATCGCAATGGCAGCCGACAATATTGCGCTGGCGATTGCCGAAATCGGATCAATTTCAGAACGACGTCAAGCGATGATGGTGGATGCTTCGGTTTCCGGCCTGCCTGCCTTTCTGGCACCTGAGAGCGGACTAAATTCAGGCTTCATGATGGTGCAGGTTACCTCGGCGGCGCTGGTTTCAGAGAACAAGGCACTGGCGCATCCATCATCAGTTGACAGTATCCCGACCTCGGCCAATCAAGAAGACCATGTGTCGATGGCGACCTATGCGGCGCGAAGGCTGGGTGATATGGCCGACAATTGCCGGGCGGTGCTGGCAGTAGAATGGATGGCAGCAGCTCAAGGGTTGGAGTTTCACCTGCCGCTGGAAACCTCCCCACCGCTGCAAGCCGCAGTCACCGCGTTACGAGAACAGGTTCCGTCTTTCAAGCGGGACAGATTTATGGCCCCTGATCTGGAAAAAGCCATTGAAATGTTGAAAACAAACACTCTGAGCGCGATGGTTTCTGAACCTATCGGCGCAAGCCTCAAGAACTAAGAAAGAACAAAAAATGCCCTGGATTGATACCGTTGAATACGAAGATGCCGATGGCAAACTGAAGATGTTGTACGACCGAGTCAAAGGCCCGGACAACAATGTCGACAACATCATGATGATGCATTCGTTGCGCCCCCATACGATGGAGGGGCATATGGCGATTTACAAATACGTCTTGCACCACACCGGCAACACCATCCCCAAATGGTTCCTGGAAACTCTGGGTGTTTGGGTCAGCTCGCTGAATGAATGCAACTACTGTGTTGATCATCATTTCTCGGGTTTAAAGCGGCTGCTGAAAGACGACACGAAATCAGATGCTATCCGTCTGGCCATCGAAACGCGTAACATTGCGGCTGCACCGTTGGACGCACAGCAGAAACTGGCGATGGAATACGCCCGTCAACTGACCCGCGATGCAGCGGGCATGACGGAGACAATAGTCGTTCAGCTACGCGATGCTGGGTTTACCGACGGAGAAATCCTCGAAATCAATCAGGTCTCGGCCTATTTCGGCTATGCCAACCGTACGGTGCTGGGGTTGGGCTGCTCGACCAAGGGAGATATTCTTGGTCTATCGCCCAACAAGTCTCAAAACCCGGACGACTGGAGCCATACCTGAATGAAACAGCCTGTGGCCCTGCCGATTGAGAAAATCCGGGGGATCACCTATCCCCCGCCACCCTCGATCACCGAAGAGGCCACAGGCGTGGCCGCAGATGTTCTGCGGTTAAACTTGAACGAGTCGCACCTGCCTCCCTCCCCCAACGCATTGGCCGCGGCGGCGCAGGCATTGACGCAAACCAACCGCTACCCTGATCATGGTTGCAGCACGTTGACAGCGGTGATCAGCAAGCGCACCGGGATTCCAGCCAGCCGGATTAGCTTTGGAAATGGCAGCGGCGAGATCCTGGTGGCGCTCGCGATGCTCTCGATAAACGAGGGCGACGAGGCGGTGATGCCCACGCCAACTTTTCCAACTTGCGGCAAGGGGGTGCAAATCGCGGGGGGCAAAGTGGTCAGCGTTCCGGTGCTGCCCGATGGCAGCAATGACGTTGTAACAATGCTGGCAGCGGTGACGCCGGACACACGGTTGTTCTACCTATGTACCCCCAATAACCCCACCGGAGCGATACTCACGGCGTCAGATCTGGAACTGGCAGCGCGCCAAGTGCCGGACACGGTGCTGTTGGTTGTCGACGAAGCCTATTTTGAGTTTGCCCAGGCTGAGGGCGGTCCGGATGTACTCAAGATCCTCGCGAACCGAGCAGGCCCATGGGTGGTGACACGCTCATTTTCCAAGGCCTATTGCATGGCTGGAATGCGCGTCGGATATGCACTGGCAAGCGATGAGGACATCCATAAAGCCCTGTGGCAGCTACGGCCCAACTTCAACGTCAATCGGGTGGCGATAGCAGCCGCGACTGCTGCGATGAACGATGACCGCTATTTACAGACCTGCCTGACCCATACCATTTCCGAACGCAAGCGACTGGAGATTGCGCTAACACTTCTCGGGTTTTCAGCCCTGCCAAGCTTTGCCAATTTCTTGACAGTTGTCCCACCTGTCAGCGCGGACATTATCAGCTCATCACTGGCGGCGGAGAACATTCTGGTCCAGGCAATGCCCTGGCCCGGCGGCAACGGAGCTCTGCGGATCACCATAGGGTCACAATCCAATACCGACAGATTGATCCTGGCAATCAGCAAAATCCTGGAACACTGACATGCAGGAGGCGCTGGACCAGATCATTGCAACATTGGGCCATAAGGCAGTTCTGACCGCCCCACGCGATATGGAAAAATATCTGGACGATCTGCAAGGCGTAACCGTCACGCAGCCCATGGCAATTTTGCGCCCTGCCAACACAGACCAAGTGGCCGCAGCAGTAAAGTGGTGCCGGGCCAATAACCTGAGCATTGTCCCGCAAGGTGGATTGACTGGCTTAACGGGCGCAGCAGTGCCCACTGCCCCCTCCCCTTCAGCGATCATTGCGCTGGAGCGGATGAACGCAATCCGAGAGGTGGATCTGGACAACAACAGCATGACTGTGGACGCCGGTGTTGTGTTGAGCAAGGTACAGTCTTCTGCAAAACAAGCCGGGCGGTACTTCCCGCTGCACCATGGAGGTCAGGATTCCAGCCAGATCGGCGGTAACCTTGCCACAAACGCAGGCGGTAACAACGCGCTTCGCTACGGCACCGCCCGCGATCAGGTGCTGGGACTTGAGGTTGTCTTGCCCGATGGGACTATCTGGAACGGCTTGCGAAAGCTGCGAAAAAATACCGCCGGATATGATCTGAAGCATCTGTTTATCGGTTCAGAAGGCACGTTAGGATTGATCACTGGTGCAGTACTGAAACTGGGCGCCTACCCATAAAACCGCACCACTGCTTTTGTGGCCATAGCTTCCGTCGAGGCAGCCCTGCATTTACTGCGCTTTTTGGAGGACCAGCTGGGCCAAGTCATCTCGGCATTTGAATTGATGTCGAAAGCCGCGCTGGAATTTGGCGAAGCCGTGGGAAAGAACCGACAGCCACTTGAACAGCAAAGCGATTGGTATCTTCTAATCGAAGCTGAAACCTCTGCAAAAGCCTTTGACCTGGAAGATGCGTTGATGGCTGCGCTTTTTGAAGCTAATGAAAATGGGCTGGTACAAGATGCGGCGATTGCACAGTCGGTAGGCCAGCGTCAGGGTTTTTGGATGTTACGCGAGGCTTTCGCAGCAGGTTTTGTTGATGATAAATCCGCCATCAAATGCGACACAGCAGTGCCGGTCGCCGCGCTACCAGAATACCTTCGCGCAACCGCAGATGCTCTGACCAGATACCTACCAAATGTGAGGCCTGTACCATTCGGGCATCTTGGAGATGGCAACATCCATTTCAACATTGCCCGACCAAAGGACATGGACGCAGAAACCTTCATGCAGTATCGCCTGCAGCTGTCCAAAATTGTTGATCAGGAAGCGCTGAAGCTCAATGGAACGATCAGCGCAGAGCATGGTATCGGATCTCTGAAGAAACACCGCTTTGAAAACGGGACCGACCCAATTGAGCTGAGCCTTCTGAAACGCATTCGGCGGGCCTTCGATCCTGACGGTCATATAAACCCGAATGTATCTATAAACTAAGCTTGACGACCGACTAACCCCGGAACGCGCCTGCGATTTGATGCTCCTGAATTTGCCCCTCTCGGACAACCCACGGTCATGCTGGCCAATCTGGGTACCGGTGCAACGAGCGGTAAGACCAGCGCAATAAACCGCTGAGTCCTGCACCGGCGCAAAAGCAAAAAGCGGCCAGATGGTCTGCATTGGCTCGATCCAAGCGGCTGATCTACAGCTAAATGTGGTGGGTGTTTCACCTGACGACGCGTGGTGTTTTCCCAAAATGGGCGTCTTCAGCCGCAAAAATGCCGCCAAAGACTTTGTTTGTTCTACTTACCCATCAAACCAAGCTCCAACTTGCTCCGCCAGCCTATGGGATCAGCCTGCACAGCTTATGCCTCAACTGGGGCCACGACTTCTGCAAACTTCTTAAAGAACTTTGCTGCCAGCTTTTTAGCCGTGCTCTGGATCAACCGTCCACCAAGTTGCGCCAGTTTGCCACCAATCTCTGCTTTGGCGGTGTATCTCAGCACTGTCTTTCCAGCGACCTCTTCCAGGGTCACATCTGCGCCGCCCTTGGCATGACCTGCCGCCCCGCCATTGCCCTGCCCCGTCAATGAAAACGCGCTGGGTGCACCCGAAGTGTCCAACACTACGTTGCCGCCAAAACGCGCCTTTACGGGGCCGATTTTCAAGACAACCTTGGCTTCCAACTCAGTATCGGAATGTTTGATCAATTCTTCACAGCCGGGAATGCACTGCTGAAGGATGTCTGGATCGTTCAACGCCTCGTAAACGCGGGTCATTGGGGCATCGATGATAATTTCGTCGTTCAGTTCCATGGTCTTGTCTTTCTTAACAACAGGGGAATTTGATTGTGGCAAGGGTTTCGGCCTGTTCCGGCGTCAGTTTTGCCCGGCCAAACAGGGATCGCAGGCGCATCATGATGACTTGCAGGGCGCCTGATTTTGCGAGGGGATGAGCGGCGGTTTCACTCATTCGAAGCCTCATCAGATCGATGGTTCTTGCGGCGGACCTGTGTCAACTGCGCCAGAATCGAAAGCGCAATTTCCTCTGGCGTGACCGCATCAATGGCCAATCCAGCCGGTGCCTGGACCTGAGCCAGCTTTTGCGGATCAGCTCCTGCCGCAATCAATCGCTCTGACAGGGCCGCAAACTTGCGGCGACTGCCAACAAAGGCCACAAACTCCGCGCCCGAATTCAAAGCCGTACTAAGACAGGCTGCATCATCCTTGCCTTGGCTGGCCACAACAACCATCCGCCGGGCCCCAGTTGGCAGCGGGATAGCAGGGGCAGTAGGCTCTGCATCCTGAACGGACCAACGAAACGGGATCGCCATGGCCGCCAAGGATTGCGCAACCGGCGACGCCCCAAAGATCAGTAATTCCGGCGCGGGTAATACGGGTTCAATAAAAACATCCATTGACCCCTTGGACGGGCAGCCATTGCGGGCAAAATGCACACCGTCAATATCGTCTCCTGCCTTTACACCCTTCTCAGCCAAGACATCCTGTGGATGCAGCGAGATTAATTGAGGGCCACCTTTGGCAAGGCACCGTTTGGCGGCCTTGGTCAGCGCCGAGCGCACACAGCCGCCCCCAATCCAACCCTTTTGGATGGTACCATCTGCGGTCAGCAATGCCTTGGCACCCGGTTTCGCCGCGGTTGCACCAATGGTGCGCACCACAGTTGCGATCGCAAACGGGGCCCCTTTGGCGCGCAGCTCATCAGCCAGCGCAGACATGTCACGATCTATCAATTCAGCTTGGGTCATAGGCGTGACAACTCCGGTTCTAGGGCCGCCAAGTCAGCAAGCCGGTTGGCAGCGCGAAATAAATCAAGATGGGGAAGAGCGGCGGCCATGCCCTTGGCGACAGGTTCGTATCCGTTCCAGCCTTTCAGCGGGTTCAGCCAGATGACCTTGCAACCGCGCTTTTTCAACGCCGCAAGCGCATCACCAATTCGGTGCGCAGGGCCTGTGTCATAGCCATCGGACAGGATCATCACGACACTGCGCCCATCCACAAAGCGTCGCGCATAGGTTTGGGAAAACTGAGTTAGAGAGGAGCCTATGTTAGATCCCCCGCCAAACCCATCAGCCAGCACAGACATCCGCCCAAGTGCACGCAGTGCATCCTTGTCCCGCAATGCATCTGTTATGCGTACAAGGCGCGTATGGAATAGATACGCATCTGTCGCGTCATCCGCCCGCATCAGCCCCGCCAAAAACGCTAAGAACACTTGCGCATAAAGAGCCATCGACCCGGACACGTCACAGATAGCAACGATTTTTTGCGGCCTGTCGGGGCGTTGTTTCTTGGGCAGGCAAAGTGGTTCTCCACCCGTAGATAAGCTTTGCCGGATCAGCTTGCGAAAGTGGATCTGATCACCCTTGCGTGCGGCCTTGCGGCGACGCGAACGACGATCCCGCAGCGCAGCACCCAACCGTCGCGCGATCGCTTCGGCCTCGGCAATATCTTCGGGTTGGACCAGATCACGCAGATCTTTCTTCATCAGGTTCTGCACAGAGGAGGCAATCAGCTTGCCTTCTCCATCCGCCGCAGCCTCACCATCCCCACCGTCCGGAGTGGTCGCAGTTTCGGTACCGGAGCCGATCTGATCGGTCTTTGCAGGTCGCGACGAATGCACATCATCTGTGTTGGGTGACGCCAAAACCGGCATAACTTTCTGCCGGACCCGACCACCGTTTAGCCAGAAACTATCGAACAGATCATCAAACCGCTCAACCTCTTCGCCGCATCCGCTACAAACACTTTTTAGCGCCCGGCGGGCTTCCTCAGGGTTGCCCGCTTGTATTTGGGTCAGGGCCCTCAGCGCAGTTTCGGCCTCCCCCACTCCAACACGCAATCCATGTGCGCGCAGATGCGCCATGAACCCGGCCATCCGGGCAGCAGGGCCCGGATCACGGGCAGCAAATTTAGTAACCCGGCTCATGCTGCCTGCCCCGCCAAGCGTTGGGCTATCTCAGTAGAAATGTTGCCGCGGTCCGTTTCGGTTTTCAGCAAGGTGACCAGACTGGCCTGCAACAGCACGGGATCCTGGGTCAGATCAGCAATCCCCAGCCCCATCAGCGCCGCCGAAAAATCCAGCATTTCAGCAATGCCGGGCTTTTTCTCCAAATCTTCTTTGCGCAGCGATTGCACAAATCCAATGATCTGCCCGGCCAAAGCCGCCTCGATCTCTGGGCAGCGCGCCTTCAGGATCGCCAGTTCCGTCTCACGGTCCGGATACTCCACATGCGCATAAAGACAACGCCTGCGCAGCGCGTCACTCAAATCGCGGGTCCCGTTTGCGGTCAGGATCACCATCGGGCGTGAGGTCGCTGTGAGGGTACCCAACTCGGGAATCGAAATTTGAAATTCCGACAGGACTTCCAGCAAATAGGCCTCAAACTCCTCATCCGCACGATCAATTTCGTCAATCAGCAACACCGGCGCCTTTGGCTGGCGGATTGCTTTGAGCAGTGGGCGTTCCAGCAGGAATTCTTCGGAAAAGATGCGCTGCTCAACACTGCGGCCGGTTTCCCCATCCTCAGCAGCCGCCCGGATCGTCAGCAACTGGCGCTGATAGTTCCATTCATAAATCGCCTGTGCCGCATCCAGCCCTTCATAACATTGCAACCGGATCAATTGGGTCTCACAGATCGCAGCCAGAACACGCGCAATTTCGGTTTTACCTACCCCTGCGGCCCCTTCCAGCAGCAACGGACGGCCGAGCGACAAGGCCAGATGAACAGCCATCGCCAAATCATCCGAGGCAATATATCCCTGTTCCGCCATGGCGGTTTGACGTGATGTCCACTGCATTTCAAATTCCAGATTTTGGGATGCGCTGCCCTGATTAGGGCAGCGCGTTTGTCAGTTACTCGTGCAGACCCAGATCATTGGCGGTCTGCCAGATCCGCCAGTGGTCATGTGGCATATTGGTGTGACGCAGGCCAAAGGCCCGGAACGCATCCTGCACCGCATTCGAGAAACACGGCACGCCCCCCACATGCGGGCTTTCACCAACGCCTTTGGCCCCAATCGGGTGATGCGGGCTGGGGGTAACCGTATAGTCGGTCTCATAGTTGGGGACCTCCCAGGCTGTTGGCAGGAAGAAATCCATCAGCGTGCCGGTTTTGACGTTGCCCATCTTATCGTAGGAGATCTCCTGCCCCAGTGCGACGGCCAGTGCCTCGGTCAGGCCACCATGCACCTGTCCTTCGATGATCATCGGGTTTATCCGAGTGCCACAGTCGTCCAGCGCGTAAAAGCGGCGGATTTCCGGAACACCAGTATCAACGTCAATGTCCATCACACAGACATAAGCACCAAAGGGATAGGTCATGTTGGGTGGGTCATAGTAGCTGACCGCCTCTAGCCCCGGCTCCAAACCTGGAATGGCCTGGTTGTAGGCGGCATAAGCGATGTCTTTCATCGTCTTGAACCGCTCGGGCGCACCTTTGACGGCAAATCGATCTACATCGAATTCAACGTCATCATCATGCACTTCCAACAAGTAGGCCGCGATCATCTGCGCCTTAGCACGGATTTTACGCCCCGCCATCGCCGCCGCAGCACCAGCTACTGGGGTAGACCGTGACCCATAAGTACCAAGCCCATAGGGCGCTGTATCAGTATCACCTTCTTCTATGGTGATACTGTCAGCCGACAGCCCAATTTCACTAGCGAGGATCTGTGCAAAGGTGGTCGCATGCCCCTGCCCCTGACTGATAGTCCCCAATCGAGCAACCGCTGATCCGGTTGGGTGGATGCGTATCTCGCAGCTGTCAAACATCCCCATGCCCAGGATATCACAATTCTTGACCGGGCCTGCACCGACGATTTCGGTGAAGAAGCTAAGCCCAACACCCATCAACTTGCGGGTTTCGCCGCGCTTGAACGCTTCGACCCGGTCTGCCTGTTCCTTGCGTAGACCTTCATAATCGACGGTCTTCAACGCCTTATCCCAAGCCGTGTGATAGTCGCCACTGTCGTATTCCCAGCCCAAAGCCGACTGATACGGGAACTGCTCTTTCTTGATAAAGTTGATCCGGCGCAGCTCAGCTGCATCCATGTTTAGTTCAATCGCCAGAACCTCGATCATTCGTTCGATGAAATAGACCGCCTCGGTCACCCGGAAGGAACAGCGATAGCTGACGCCACCCGGAGCCTTATTGGTGTAGACGCCATCAACACCCAGATAGGCCACTGGGATGTCATACGATCCGGTGCAGATGTTCATGAACCCAGCCGGAAACTTGGTCGGATCGGCGCAAGCATCAAAGCCGCCGTGATCCGCTGTCACATGACAATGCAACCCTGTGATCTTGCCCTCTTTGGTGGCCGCGATTTTGCCAGTCATCCAATAGTCACGGGCAAAGGCGGTGGACATCAGGTTCTCCATCCGGTCCTCGACCCATTTCACCGGTTGACCAGTGACAATCGACGCCACAATCGAACAGACATAGCCGGGATAGACACCCACCTTGTTACCAAAGCCACCGCCGATATCAGGCGAGATCACCCGGATATTGTGCTCTTCGATGCCAGACAGCAATGACGCCACCGTGCGCACCACATGCGGTGCCTGAAAGGTGCCCCAAAGCGTCAGCTTGCCATTGACCTTATCCATCGACGCAACCGATCCGCAGGTTTCCAGCGGACAGGGATGGGTGCGATGGTAATACATACTTTCTGTCGCCACGACCTCGGCACCGTCAAGCACCTGATTGGTCGCGGTTTCGTCCCCTTGCTCCCAGGTGAAGATGTGGTTGTGATGCTTGCGCGGACCATGCGGGCCTTCGGTTTGCCCGGCCAGATCCTCGCGCAGAACAACGTCAGACTTCAGTGATTCAAACGGGTCCGTGATAACTGGAAGTTCTTCGTATTCGACCTCAACCAGTTCCACTGCATCCGCAGCGACATAACGGTCGCGGGCCACAACAAAAGCAACCTCTTGGCCTTGAAACAGCACCTTACCATCGGCAAGCACCATCTGTTTGTCACCGGCAAGGGTTGGCATCCAGTGCAGGTTCAGCGGAGCCAGATCTTCAGCGGTCAGAACGGCAACAACGCCATCCAGCGCCAGTGCAGCGTCCTTGTTTACCGAAACAACCCGCGCATGGGCATAAGGCGAGCGAACAAAATCACCGTGCAGCATACCCGGCAGTTTCACGTCATCCACATAATTGCCTTTGCCCTGGGTAAACCGGGCGTCTTCAACGCGTTTGCGCGAACAGCCCAGCCCCTTAAGGCCAGCAGAACGCTCTTCGCGATCAGGAGTCAGGTCGTTCATTGTGCAGCCTCCTTTGCGGAATTCAGTTCACTTGCTACCGCAAGGATGGATTTCACAATGTTCTGATATCCGGTGCAGCGGCAAATATTGCCAGCCATGCCAAAGCGAACCTCTTCTTCGGTTGGGTTTGCGTTTTCCTCAAGCAGTTTGGTTGCGCGGGTGATCATTCCCGGCGTGCAAAACCCACATTGCAACCCGTGATGTTCACGAAAGCTTTCTTGCAGGACATGCAGGGCGTCGGGCTGGCCGATGCCTTCGATAGTGGTGATTTCTGCCCCATTGGCCTGCGCCACAAACATGGTGCAGGATTTCACCGATTTACCATCCACGGTCACAGTGCAGGCACCGCAATGAGAGGTGTCACAACCAACGTGCGGGCCAGTGATGTTCAGTTTTTCACGCAGCGCGTAAATCAACAAATCGCGGGGTTCGGCCAGGAACTCGTGGTCCTCACCGTTTACATTCAACTTGATATGCATCTTGTCAGACATTTGATGGTTTCCTTACGCGCGGTCCCAGGCGCGCGTGATCGCGCGGGTCAGGATGATACCGGCCACATGGCGTTTGAACGCCACCGGACCGCGGTTGTCTTCGGTTGGATCGATGTCGCCCAGCATCGCTGCAACGGCGGCCTTCATTGCCTCCGTGTCACAGGTCGTGCCTACCAATGCGTCACCCGCATCTTCGGACCAGACCGGCACATCGCTCAGATTGGTCATCGCAATTGAAGCTGTGGCAACTTTGCCCTCTGCCTTGGTGATTTGGACCGCCGCCGCAGCCGTGGCGTAGTCGCCAATCTTGCGCTTTTGCTTTTCATAGGAATAACCGCCGGTGGGGGCTGCAAAGCGAACTGAAATCAGAACCTCATCATCCTCGCGGTCGGTCATATAGGCCGCTTCGTAATACTCACGGGCCGCAACCTTACGAGTGCCCTCGGGCCCCAACAGTTCAATCTGTGCGTCCAGACATTGCATCAGACCCGGCATATCGTTGCCCGGATCCCCATTAGCAATATTGCCACCCACAGTCCCCATGTACCGCACCTGAGGATCAGCAATCTGCAAGGCAGCTTCACTCAGGATAGGCGCTGCGGCTGACAACCCATCGTGGTTGATCAACTCATGCTGAGTAACCATCGCCCCAATGGTGATTGTGTCACCATCAATGGCGATGCCTTTAAGGGCTGCAATGTCCTGAAGATCGATAAGATGCGGCACCTCGGCCATGCGCAGTTTCATCATCGGGATCAGGCTGTGCCCGCCCGCCATGACGCGCGCGTCATCGCCGTGTTCTTGCAAAAGGGCTATCACCCCTTCGACATCTTTTGGGCGATAATAGTCAAACGCCGCTGGTATCATTGCTGGTCCTCCCTGACGTGCAGTTGATCTGGCTAAGGGAAGACCTGCATGCTTTCGCATACGGAACCTGCTGTTTTGTATCGAAATTCGCGATCTGCTGCACGAAATGCGAATTACCCGCACGAAATGCGACGACATTCCAACGTGTCCTGTAGGCGGGTGCGCCCCAACGGCCACTAAACAAATGGCTGGGTTGCTTTACTTGCAAGCATTTCATCCGCCAACGCACCGAGCCACATGGTTAGCGATACAGGCGGAATGAATAGGGCATTAAAGAGAAGAAGGAGAACGCTTCAGGAACTGACGCCGCTCAGCGCCAAGATTGCAAATGAAACCTTAGACACCCAGTGTCGCGCGCACTTGTTTCAGCCGCGACCGGCTAACGGGCACTTTGGCCAGACCGGGAAGATCAAAGTGGCAAATACCGTTGTCTTTCAGGCGTTCGAAACTGATGACATGGGCAGGATTGATCAGATAGCTACGATGCGTTTTTAGAAAGGGATTAGGTGCAACACGTTTTTCTGCCTCGGTGATGGACCAGGCACAAAAGAACACGCCATGCGCTGTATAGATGTGGGTGTAATGCCCTTCGGCCCGGATCGCGGCCACAGAATCCAAATCCGCAAAAAGTGTCTGGCCCTTCAGCTCGTAAGGGATCTGTTTTCCGCGCGGTTCGATTTCGATTGGCCCGCTCTCGACTTCCGCTATGGCCCCCTCCCCGCCTGTTTCTGCAAAGACTGCCGGGACCACCTGCTGCGATGGCTCCAGAAATGTCACCCCTGTCAACAGGAAGGCACCGCATAGCACAAAACTGCTGATCACAACGCCCATGGCCATGATCTCTTTTCCAATCGAAGGTCCAACTTCGTTAACCGAAGAATCGGCTACAAACCCGGTTCCGGCAATTGCAATAAAGTGCACGGCAACCACCGCTACCCCAAAACAAACTGTCCCCAGCAGGATATTTCGATGACTGCGCTGACCATAGGCTATCCAGAACGCCGCAATATTCAGCAGGCAGGACGCCAACACGGCCAGAGTAATGCCCAAAGGGGTATAAAGTGCCCGGCACATTTCCAATCCAGCCATACCGATATAGTGCATGGCAATTATACCCAGCCCCACAATGGAACCCGCGCTGACTAACACCAGAGGCGTTCGTTCACGAAAGTGCAGCAACAGCAAAGCAACACCAACAACTAGTATCGCAACCAATGCGGAAGACAGGGTGACTGCCGCATCATAATAAAACAGGATCGGCAGCTGCAGGCCTAACATGGCCACGAAATGCATCGACCAGATCCCACCGCCCAAAGAAATGGCCGCCAATGCAATCGACAGCTTTTTCTGTAAGGTGCTGCGTTGCGCCAACCCCTGGGTCAAACTCAGACCAGTAAACCCCGCCATCAGCGCCACCAATAGGGAGGCGCCAATCAGTGCTGGGTTGTGGGAGTAATCCAAAAATTGCATTACGCCTTATATCGCCGCCCGCTTTTTGCTGCAATCGACTTGTCGAGATCCCTACACTTTGAAGGAGACTGTTCTCAGGTTTATAACCTTAGTGACAGGCAGGACATGCCGCCATCTAGCTTGGCACATTCAGAGTTGCTGATTTCAACAACCTGATAACCTGCCTTATCCAGCATCTCAGCCGTACGTGGGAACCCAGACGCCATCAGCACCAAATTATTGAACCGGATCGCATTGGCGGCGGCCTCTTCACCCTCGGCGACATGCAGAACGCGGTAGCCGTCAAAGCAGCCCGAAGCATCCAGACGTTTTGTTGACAGGATGGTCTCTGCATCCATCAAGGAACAGTCGGTTTTGAAGTGCAGCACGCCCGGCGGGGTAAAGACCTCACGCAGTTGGTGGCCCCATTCAGCGGCAATTTCAGCCAGTTCAGCCACACCCTTGGCATCAGTACGATCTGATCGACCCACTAAAATCTCATGCCCGGTGACTAGTATGTCACCGCCCTCGACATGGCCGGGGCCTTTGATTTCGCGCACTTCATCGTAACAGGCGCGAATGGTGGGCAACATTTCAGCCACTTCCCCCATCCGCGATGGCGCGCCGGGGCGCATCATGATTGCACCCTGAGGCAAACAGAGGGTGGTATCTTCAACAAACACCGCATCCGGGTGCGCCTCGATAGCGTTTAGTTCGATCACTTTGGCACCGGTGCTTTTTAGCGCAGCAACGTAATCCGCATGGGCCGATAGCATTTTATCCAGATCCGGGGTGCCAATATCTTCGGCGCGCAACCCGTCAACAATACTGGCAGAGGGACGCCGGGTGATGGCGCGGGTGAATTCATAGGTAGGATTGCTCATGTCAGTCTCATCAATTCAGGAGGGGGTAAATACCGGGGCCTCGATTTCAATCATGCAGGGGCCGGTAATGCCGTCACAGGCCGTCACCGCAGCAGCCACAGCTTGTGGGTCGGTCCCGCATTTCTGGTGAGGAATGCCAAAAGACAGCGCAGCTGCCTCAAAATTCGGCGGGGTCGGGTCGCAGCCCACCACAGTGACGCCAACGTCTTGCATCGACGTCGCGATCTCGCGGTAGCCGTGATTGTTCCACACTACAAAGATGATGGGCAGCTTTTCGTCCACGGCCGCCATGATCTCTGGCAGACTGAACTGTGCCCCGCCATCGCCAATAATGCAGATGACCCGCGCGCCCGGATCGGCGATGGCCGCGCCAATTGCAGCCGGGATGGCATACCCCAATGCACCGTATCCGGTGGCCGCATTGAACCAGCCCCCTGCCCTGTCATGGTCGTAATACAGATTGCCAGCATAGATCGGTTGGGTTGAATCGCCGACCATAACCGAACCAGGGGCAGCGACACGCATTGCATCAAGGATCTGGACTTGAGATTGGTATTCCTGGCCGAGCTCTTCAAAAGCCGCTGTTCGCGTCTGCGCGGCACGGTCGGCCCCAGCCCCAGTTGAGGCGTTCTTGCGACGCAGGTCAGCAATCAGAACATCAAGTACAACTCCCGCATCACCTTGCAAACCAATCTCCGCCGGATGGCGGCCAATCTGCTCGTTACAACAATCAATCCGAATAAGCCCCTGCATCCGGGCCATACTGCCGGTGGCATACATGTCATAATCTGTCGGCCCCAGTTCGGTACCTACGGCCAAAACCACATCTGCGCCTTCAATCAGGTCGCGAACGGCCCGCAAACTAGGACTGGCAGGAACACCCAGCGGGTGGTCATACATGACACCTCGGGCATTTACAGTTTGCACCACCGGGGCATCCAGACGCTCGGCCAGATCGCGAACCAAATCTGCCGCAGCAACAGACCCGCCACCAGCCAGAATGACCGGGGCTTTGGCCGCCTCTAACGCGTTCTGTGCCCGAGAAACCTGATCCGGCTCCAATTGAGTTTGACTACCAGTTTCTGTCACAACAGAGTTTTCAACGTAGTCCCCTCCGGCCACATCCAGCGGAATTTCGACATGGGTTGGGCCCGGCCTGCCACTGGAAAAAGGCAAAAAGGCTTTGGTTAGAGCCGAAGACAGATCGTCCGACTGACGCACCTGCGCAGACACAAGCGCAACGGTGGACACCATCGCGTGCTGGTTGGGCAATTCATGCAGACAGCCCAATCCTTTGCCCAATGACGACAGACGATTAACGCCAGAGACCACTAACATCGGGATACTATCCGCTCGGGCCTGCGCCATTGGGGTCAGCGTGTTGGTCAGCCCCGGTCCGGTGATGACAAAGGCTACGCCGGGCTTGCCGGATACACGGGCATAGCCATCCGCCATAAATCCAGCGCCCTGTTCGTGGCGCGGCGTTACATGACGAATACCCGAAGCCGCAAGGCCCCGGTAAAGTTCCACAGTGTGCACACCCGGAATGCCAAAGACAGTTTCAACGCCACGTTCGGCCAGTTGCGTGACCAGCGCTTCTCCGATGCTGGTCATGCAACGTCCTTTTGCAGGCTGTTGGCATGTGAAACAATACGCTCGATTGCCGTTTCGAATGACGCGTCGTCGATGGTCAGAGCCACCCTCACCCAATCGGCCATGGTGGTCCCAAAGGATGTGCCTGGCATTACCGCAACTCCGCCATTTTCCAGCAGATGTTCGGCATAGGCCTGCCCGTCCAAACCGGTACAGGCCACATTGATCATCGCAAACATGCCAGCCTGGGGCTGATGCACCGTCAAATCCGTTTCCTGCGTCAACCGGTCATAGAGTTTTGCAGCCCGCGCGGCATACCGGTTACGCATACCTTCAGCGACCGGAGAGCCTTCGCGTACGGCCATTTCAGTCATGTCGGCGATAAAGGGTTGATTGCCAAACAACATGGTTTCAGACAGCGGCAACAAGGCTTCGGTGAAGGCAGCCGGACCAACGCACCAACCACTGCGGAATCCCGGTGCCGCATGCGACTTGGAGATCGAAGACACCGCGATCACCCGGTCCGCATAGGCACTGCGCGACAAGGGCGACACAAATTCAGCCCCATCAAAGACCAACTGGTCATAGACCTCGTCCGAAATGATCCACAGATCATGTTTCAACGCCAGCTCACCAATGGCGTCGATATCTTCAACCGTCAGGATTGATCCAGTTGGATTATGCGGCGTGGTAAGCAGGATCGCACGGGTTTTGTCCGTAATTCGGGCGGCGATATCTGCTGCCTGAATGCGAAACCCATGTTCAGGCCGCAGCGGCACCGGGACCATCTCAGCGCCCGAGGCCCGCACAACCCCTTCGTAAGTGGCATACATCGGGTCTCCGATCAGCACCTCATCCCCGGCCTCGGCGACTCCCATCATCACGGCGTAAAGTGATGTTTGAGTACCGGGAAAACATAAGAACTGATTGATTTCAAAAACGCGGCCAGTGGACGCGGAATAGTGTTCGGCCAGCGCAGCCAGCAACCCGGCCTCACCCCGGCCATCGGAATAGGTCGTCCGCCCCGCCTTCATCGCCGCGATAGCCGTGTCAGCCATAATGTCCGGCGTCGGCACGTCCGGCTCTCCAATGGTCATCTCAACGATATCGGCGCCTTGCCGAACCATTTCCTTGGCGCGCAGGTGCACTTCCCATTTGGCGCCACCTAGGCCTGCAAGGCGCTGTGTAACCGCAGTCGTTTTCATGGCTGGTTTGCCCTCTGTTCCAAGTCTAATCCAATAATTGCGCCGACCGATTCGACGCCAATGCCCGGCAACTCCCCCGGAGCAAAAGCATCTGGCAGCGCACCTCCCTCGAGCCAAAGCCCGTCAATCACGCCGTTGCAGGCGGTTGCCAGATGATGCAGGCGTGTATCTGAAACAGATTGTCCGGCCTCGTCCAAAGCCGCCCGGATCAAGTCCTGCAACCGGTCCCGAAAGTCGGCATATGTGCGCTCGTGAGTGGCCTTCATCTGCGCATCCTGCTGCACCTTGTTAAGGAAACTGGCCCAAAGAGCCACCGCCCGAGGATCAGCCACTGGTGGTTCCAGCGAAGTCCTGACCAAAGCGGCCAAATGGTCCCGTGCTGTCCCCTGCACCTTTGCCGCCATGGTAAAGGTCAGGTCGGTCATTTCGGTCATGTGAGTTTCATAAGCCGCCGTCACCAATTCTTCCTTGGTCGAGAAGTAATGCCGGATCAGGCCCTGGGTCACATCTGCCCGTTCGGCAATCGCCCGCACTGTTGCTCCCCGCACGCCCTTTTCAGCTACCAGGGACAAAGTGGCCTGTATTAGAGCCTCTTTTCGCTGATCCGCTGTTTCGCGTTTGAACTTGCGGCGCGCATCGCTCACGGGGCTTCCTTTCACAGACTTCGTATTTATACACTTGCATAATTACGAAGCTTGCGCCTTACTACAAGCACAAATGTGAGGAAGCCGGAAAATGCCGACAGCTGCATCTGCAGAACCATCACCCGAGCCTGACACGCTTGGCGAAGCCATTCAGGTCGAGGATCTGCACAAGTCCTTTGGTTCGCTCGAAGTCCTGAAAGGCGTGTCACTAAACGCGCGTAAGGGTGACGTGGTGGCGATCATTGGTGGCTCCGGTTCCGGCAAATCAACGATGCTGCGCTGCATCAATTTTCTAGAGACACCAACCTCGGGCAAAATCACAATCGATGGTGAGCAGATCGAAATGAATGCCGATGGCAGCCCAGCCAATCGGCGTCAGATCGAACGCATTCGCACCCGACTGGCGATGGTGTTTCAGCAATTCAACCTTTGGACACACCGGACCCTGCTGGAAAACGTGATCGAGGTGCCCGTTCATGTACTGAAAGTGTCGCGAGCTGAAGCCATCGCACAAGCTAGAGTTCTGCTGGACCGTGTGGGCTTGGGCGATAAGGCCGATACCTTCCCGGCCTACCTGTCCGGGGGTCAGCAACAACGCGCCGCAATTGCCCGCGCGCTGGCGGTGGACCCCAATGTGATGCTGTTTGATGAACCTACATCGGCGCTGGACCCGGAACTGGTAGGTGAGGTGCTGACGGTCATCCGCGATCTGGCCGCCGAAGGCCGCACCATGTTGTTGGTCACCCATGAAATGAAGTTCGCACGCGAGGTGGCCAACCACGTCGTTTACCTGTTCGAAGGCCGTATCGAAGAGCAGGGCCCACCTGCCGAGGTCTTTGGAAACCCACAGTCGGCCCGACTGAAACAGTTTCTCAGTTCGGTCGCCTAACCACCAAAACAGACTCTAAATATGACAACTCAGGGAGAAACGTCATGAAAGTGAAAACCATTCTTGCCGCCACAGTTGCTGCAATCACCCTTGCTGCAGGTGCTGCCAGTGCTGAACAGGTCAAAATAGGCATCGCCGCCGAAGCCTATCCTCCGTTTGCGTCGGTTGATTCATCCGGCACATGGGTTGGCTGGGAAATCGAAGTCATCGACGCAGTCTGCGCTGCTGCCGAACTGGACTGCGTGATCACCCCAGTTGCATGGGACGGCATCATTCCCTCGCTGACCGGCCAGCAGATCGACGCCATCATGGCCTCGATGTCGATCACAGAAGAGCGGTCCAAAACCATCGACTTTTCGAACGCCTACTATAATACACCTGCCGTGATCGTGGCTGACAAATCGATGGACATCGAGCCAACACCGGAATCACTTGCAGGCAAGATCATCGGTATTCAGGCCTCGACCATCCACCAGGCCTATGCGCAGGCCTATTTCAAAGACTCCGAAATCCGCGTGTATCAAACACAGGACGAAGCCAACCAGGATCTGTTCGCTGGCCGCATCGATGCGACCCAGGCCGACAGCATCGCCATGGCTGATTTCGTTGGCTCCGACGCTGGTGGGTGCTGCGAAATCAAAGGCCCGGTTGCAAATGACGAAGCCATCCTCGGCAAAGGCGTAGGTGCAGGCACCCGCAAAGGCGACGACGCGCTGCAAACGGCCTTGAACGCCGGCATCGCGGCTATCTTGGCCGATGGCACGCATGAAAAGATCACCGCGCGCTACTTCAACGCCAGCATCTACAGCGAATAAGATCTCGCTTTGGAACTGATCCTCGAAACGCTTGGTCTGGCCGAGAGCGCACAGCTGCTGTCGCTCTCGCCGCCGGGCTGGGGCGCCAATCTGCTGCGCGGCTTGGTGAACTCGCTGAAAATTGCGTTCGGAGCCTTTGGCTTTGGGTTGCTGATCGGGCTTTTCGGGGCCTATGGAAAACTGTATGGCGGGCCGGTCCTGCGCGATCTGCTTGCCATATATACCACTGTGATCAGGGCGGTGCCGGAATTGGTGCTGATCCTGATCCTCTATTACGTCGGCACAGACTTGATCAACAAAGCGTCCTCAGCCCTAGGTTACGGCCGGATTGAGATCAGCGGTGTTGTGGCCGGCATCTGGGTTTTGGGCATTGTTCAGGGCGCCTATTCGATCGAGGTCCTGCGCGGTGCGATCCAAGCTGTGCCCCCCGGCCAAATCGAAGCCGCCCGCGCCTTTGGTATGCCACCGATCATGACCATGTGGCGCGTCACCATTCCCGCGATGATGTCGTTTGCCACGCCCGGGTTGGCCAATCTATGGCTGATCGCCACCAAGGACACCGCCTTATTGGCAATCGTTGGCTTTTCAGAACTCACCTTGGAAACCCGTCAGGCCGCGAGCAGCACACGTGCTTACTTCACCTTTTTCCTTGCCGCCGGCGCGTTGTATCTGATCGTGACCTTATGTTCCGGCGTGGTCTTTGCCTGGATTGAAAAATGGGCCCGTCGTGGTCAGCCATCCCTGCGCGAGGACCGGACATGACCACTCTAAAATCTCTGATGGTGCCGCATCGTATCGTAATGATGCTGCTTTTCGCAGCGCTGGTCCTGTGGTGTGCACTATCGCTGCGCTGGGATTGGATCCCGAAATATGCACCGCTTGCACTGGAAGGGTTGTGGACCACCATCTGGATTCTGGCCCTCACCACGGTTCTGGGTTTCTTGCTGGCGGTGCCTCTGGGCCTGGCACAGGCGATTGGACCTTGGTACCTGTCAATCCCCGCCCGCACCTTCTGCACTATCATTCGCGGCACGCCGCTACTGCTACAAATATGGCTGCTCTACTACGGTTTGGGATCGCTTTTTCCGCAATTCCCGTGGATTCGCAGCAGCGAGCTGTGGCCCTACCTGCGCCAAGCCTGGCCCTATGCGGTACTGGCCCTGACGCTGTCATATGCCGGATATGAAGGTGAAGTGATGCGCGGTGCCTTTTCGGGTGTGGCCAAAGGCCAACTAGAGGCCGCCAAGAGCTTTGGTATGCGCCGTTTTACCATGTTCCGCCGCATCTGGTTGCCACAAGCGGTCCGCAACGTGCTACCTACTTTGGGGGGGGAAACCATCCTGCAGCTGAAAGCCACACCGCTAGTGGCGACGATTACTGTGATAGATATCTACGCGGTGTCGTCGCGGGTGCGGTCAGACACCTTCATCGTCTACGAACCGCTGCTGCTGCTAGCCTTGGTCTATATGGTGATCGCGGGGCTGATCACACTTGCCTTCAAACGGTTCGAAAACCAAGTCGCCAGATAAGCTGAAGTGGCCCTATATCTACTATATCAATGTTCGGATGTGAGGGTCGCGTCTGACCTTGGGGAGGTGCAAAGCGCCTTCCCGGGGGGAAGGTCAGGCGCGACCCGGCGTTGCCGGGTCAAATGAGCTCTAACTCAGCAATTTAGATTACTTTCCGGACCAAACAGGATCGCGTTTTTCGGCAAAGGCGCGCGCGCCTTCCAATTGATCGTCTGAGCGATACAGCACATCCACCGAGGCCAACTGGCTTTTGGTGATCCGGTTCATCGCATCCTGAAACTTGCTGTCTTCGGCGTCTCGAACGATTTCCTTGATCGCGGCATAGACAAGCGGCGGGCCACTGGCCAATAGGCGCGCCAGCTCCCATGCGCGGTCCATCAACTGATCCCCCGCAACAATCTCGTTCACCAATCCCCAGCGATGCGCCTCCTCCGCATCAAACCAACGCCCGGTCAGCAGCAGCTCCATGGCGATGTGATAGGGGATGCGCTTGGGCAGTTTAATGCTGGCCGCATCTGCCACGGTGCCCGAGCGGATTTCCGGCAGCGCAAAGGACGCGTGATCCGCAGCCAAGATCATATCTGCCGACAGCGCCAGTTCTAGCCCGCCACCGCAGGCAATACCATTCACCGCGGCGATCACCGGCTTGTTCATGTCGCGCAACTCCTGCAGCCCGCCAAAGCCGCCAACGCCATAGTCACCGTCGACGGCATCACCGTCAGCCGCAGCTTTCAGATCCCAGCCGGGGCAAAAGAACTTCTCCCCGCCACCCGTTATGATGGCCACCCGCAGTTCGGGATCATCGCGAAAGTCGCGGAACACTTCGCCCATGACATGGCTGGTGGCCAGATCAATGGCGTTGGCCTTGGGCCGGTCCAGCGTGACCTCAAGAATGGCACCGTCGCGTTTGGTTTTAATAGGAGACATCAGAGTCAGGCCTTTCGGATGAGTGCATCAACTGCAACAGCCCGGTCAGGCGTGCAGAGCAAGGGGTTAATTTCAACTTCGCTGAGTGTTTCAGCGTTGGCAAGAACGTAAGCCTGCACCGCTAATACGGCCTCAACAATCGAAGCGGTATTGGCAGCAGGCTTACCGCGATAACCCGACAGTAACGGGGCGCAGTTCAGTGTGGTCAGGGCAGTTTCAATGTCTGCGGTCTGAACTGGCAGCAGCATGGAAACCGTATCACGCAGGATTTCGGTCAACACGCCCCCTGCCCCCAGTGTCAGAACAAACCCGTGAGCGGGGTCTCGCATGACACCAACCAGCAGCTCGGCCACTGTGTCGGTGATCATCTCTTCGATCAGCACCTCTGCGGTGCCGATATTGGCAGCAACGGTTGCGGCATCCTCGGCTTGGACTTCCAACCGCACGGCGGCATGTTCTGATTTATGGGCCAGCCCCACGCCCTTGATCGCAAAGGGAGGGCGCAGCTGAACGGCAGCGGCTGCAACTGCGTCCATACCACGGGCAGTCCGGTTCTGCGGGGTGAGCACACCATGCGCCGCCAGCGCCAATTTAGACACAGCTTCACTCAAGGTGACTGTCGCTTCTGCTGTGCCCGGCAAGCAGACAGGCTGCTGTTTGGGCGGATGCAGATTTGCTGCGGCTTCAGTTGCGGCCAATGCCTCGCGCAGACCCAGAAACGGCACCACGCCCCCCGCCATCAGCTCTGTCGCAACCTCTGGTGACATCAGCTCTGGCAGGGTCGCAACAACTGCAAATCGCGCGCTGGTATCTGCGCGCACCTTCAGTGCCGCCCCGGTGGCACAGGCCCAATCCGCCGCATCAGTGGTTGGGTAATCAACAATCGAAAAGGTCATGGCGATGCTATCGCCGGTCATGCCCGACCAGGCCCGCGCCATCGCATCCTCATCGCGCCAAATATAGGTGTGGTAATCCAACGGATTGTTCAGCGCCACCATTGGCCCCAGCGCATCCCGCAGTTGTGCCTGTTGGTGATTGGACAGCGGTGGAAAACTCAGCGTGGTTTCGACTGACATATCGGCGATCAGGCTGGCCTCGCCGCCGGAACAGCTGATGGACGCGATATCACCGCTGGGCAACGGCCCATAACAATGTAGCAATTTCAGCGTTTCCAACAAGTCGGGCAAGGCAGACAGGCGCGGAATGCCCAGACGATCCAGAAAGGCCTGAGCCCCGGCATCACTACCCGCCAGCGACGCGGTATGGGAAACGGTCGCCTGTTGCGCCTGTTCAGAGGCACCAACTTTAAGCGCCACCAGCGGCACGCCCTGTTTGTAAGCCTTTGCTGCCAAAGCCTCCCAATCGCGCAGATCCGAAAAACCTTCAATATGCAGGCCCACGGCCGTCACACGCGGATCATCAATCAGCGCTGAAGCAATCTGCGCCTGCGAGGTCTGGGCCATGTTGCCACAGGTCACCACATAGGCAATCGGCAGTCCGCGCTGCTGCATGGTCAGGTTGATGGCAATGTTCGAGCTTTGCGTCAGGATCGCAACGCCACGGTCCACCCGCTGGCAACCATGCTGATCCGGCCACAACAACGCCCCGTCCAGTGCATTGACAAAGCCATAGCAATTGGGCCCAAGGATTGGCATCTCCCCCGCCGCCGCAACCAGTTGTGCTTGCAGGTCATCGCCTGTTTCATCCTCGGCAACGGCCTCGGCAAAGCCGGAAGCAAAGCAAACGGCCCCCCCTGCCCCCATTTCTGACAACCTAGCGACCAGCCCAACAGTTGCGTGGCGATTGACGCCAATGAACACCGCATCAGGCGCTGCTGGCAGGTCCGCGAGTGATGCATAGGCCTGATGCCCAGAAATTTCTGCAGCTTTGGGATGAACCGGCCAGATTTCTCCGGAAAACCCCATGCCCACGGATTGTTTAATGACCTGTTCACACCATGCCCCACCGCCAATGATGGCGATAGATTTAGGCTGAAACAGGCGGCGGAGAGATTTGGTCATCGGCAGATCCCTTAAGCGCCAAGAGGTCGCAAGAGATCACGGGATATGATGTGACGCTGAATTTCTGAGGTGCCGTCCCAAATCCGTTCCACCCGTGCATCACGCCAAAACCGTTCAATCGGGAAATCATCCATCAATCCCATGCCGCCAAATATCTGCAGCGTGGCATCAGTGACCCGCGCCAGAGCTTCAGATGCGTATAGCTTCGCCGAGGCGATCTCGCGGTTGGCTGGCAGTTGTTGATCCAGACGCCAGGCGGCTGCAAGCGTTAGCCAATCGGCGGCGTCAATCTCGGTGATCATGTCTGCGATCTGAAAACTTACACCCTGGAATTTTCCAATCGGCTGGCCAAACTGCTTACGCTCGGCAGAATAATTCAAAGCATAGTCAAAACAACGCCGTGCACGTCCGACAGAAAAGGCCGCGACGGTCAGGCGGGTAGCATAGAGCCACTCATTCATCACCGCGAATCCACCGTCCACCTCACCCAGCACCTGTGCATCCGGCAGGCGGCAGTCATCAAATGTCAGGATATAGTTCTTGTAACCCTTGTGACTGACGGAGTTGTAACCGTCGCGCACCTCAAACCCCGGCGTACCGCGATCCACCAGAAACGTGGTAATGCGGCACTTGGGGCCCTTTGGGGTTTCGTCCACACCAGTGGCAATAAAAACGATAAAGAAATCGGCGTGTTCTGCACCCGAAATGAAGTGCTTGGACCCATTCACGACCCAGTCCCCACCATCACGCACTGCCTGACATTTCATGCCGCGCACATCGGATCCCGCATCCGGTTCCGTCATCGCCAGCGCATCCATACGCTCACCACGTACGGCGGGCAGCAGATAGCGTTCGCGCTGATCGTCATTGCAGGCCATCAGGATGTTCTGTGGGCGACCAAAGAAATGCGTCAGTGCCATAGAACCGCGACCCAACTCACGTTCTACAAGGGTAAAGTCTGTGTGGCTCAACCCCGCACCGCCCACTTCCTCGGGGAAGTTACAGGCATAAAACCCCAGATCGATACATTTCTGTTTGATCGCTTGACCAAGCTCGCGTGGGACCTGCCCTGTGCGTTCGACCTCGGCCTCGTGTGGGTAGATCTCCTTTTCCACAAAACTGCGGACAGTCGAGACGATCATCTCTTGTTCTTCAGACAGGCCAAAATGCATTTTGCGGTTCCCCCAACACTGTGTTTGCAGAAATAAGATCGCGCCTTGCGTTAGAATGACGTGCAGGGTTAGGTGTTGATCATGCAGAGTTCGACAAAAAGCACAGATCAGGCCCAAAGTTTTGACATCTTGCTGTTTGATCACTTCTCAAACCACTGTCTGGCCAACACCGTCGAACCCCTGCGCGCCGCGAATACCCTGTCGCGCAAATCGCTGTACCGCTGGCAGTTTCTGACTCTGAGTGGGGACCCCGTTTTTAGCTCCAGTGGTATGCAAGTCGCCCCACATGGCGCGCTCAGGGATGGAGCAGGCACAACCCTGATGGTTATGCCCTCCTACGAATTTCGTAACCTGGATCGGTGGGAGACCACCAGAGGGCTAAGAGATGCGGCGACGCGTTACACGCGTTTGGCTGGGCTGGATACTGGCAGCTGGCTACTGGCCAGCGCGGGTTTGCTGGATGGGTATCGCGCCACCATACATTGGGAGGAACTGACTGGGTTTGCAGAACGGTTCCCGGAGGTGAACGCCGTACGCAAGCGGTTTGTGATTGATGGTGACCGGATAACCTGTTCCGGCGCGATGGCGGCCTTTGATCTGACCATGCACCTAATTGGTGAGGACAATGGGCAGTTGCTAGCGATGGACGTCGCACAGCTGTTCATGACCCAGGATTCCGCGCGGTCCCATTCATCGCGATCTCATACCAGCAAAACAGTCGACCGTGCCTCGTCAATCATGCTGGCACATCTTGAGCGCCCCTTGACCATCAGCGAAGTTGCACAGCGGGTGGGTTGCACACAAAGGACTCTGGAACACCGTATGCAGGCCGAGCTAAAAACCACCCCGCAGGCTGTCTATCGCAGATTACGTCTTAACCTGGCGCGCAAGCTGGTTAGTGACACTGATCAGCCGGTGTCTGAAATTGCCGGACGCTGCGGATATGAAAACGCTAGCGCCATGACCCGCGCGTTTAAGGCTGAATTCAACATTACTCCCCGCCAGTTGCGCAGCTAGCTTTTAAGGGCAGTCAAGGGAATCGCTGCCTCAGAGAACATCACAGCGACCACTGTCGCCAGAGGTTTCGCGGCGAAACCTCTTTATCCAATTTGACGGGCAATAAGCTGCAAAATCCGCTCGGCTGTGTCGGCATTCAGCGCCCTCCCCTTCAACTCAATCCGCACCCCATCCGGCACCACTTCTGCGCTCAACTCGCCACCCTTGGGCAATGTACGGGCGCCAATGCGGACAATCTGCCGGGGACGGCCACCGCGCGACGCATCTCGAGCTGGCGGCGTAGCGCCCGCCAGCGCCTGCTGGAGCACCCCCCACTCCCCTTTGGCATCAACGACCTCTGCACCATCCAAGGCCGCACGTAGCTGCGCCTGTGCACCACCTCGCAAAGCGTTGGCCAGGCGTAATCCAGCCTTTTCGGTCAATGCCGTGGGAAACCGGAGCAAATCACCCAATGCTTCGTGCACCGAGGCGAAGCTTCGCACCTTGGATCTCTTAGCCTTGGACGCAACTGAAAACAATTTGTCTACGGCCTCTTCGACCGACGGAAACACCCCCTGCCCCGCCGCCAGCACCGCAATTCGCCCGCGTTCATAGTGGCTGAGGTTTGCGCGAATTTCGTTTTCTTCGACCATAGAGACATAAGCCGTCTCACTCTCGGCTGCGTCGCGCACAAATGCCGGGATCTCTTCAAAATCAGGGTCCGAAGCTGAGAGCTGGCGAAAGGCCAACAATCGCCTGAACCCAGAAATCAACCCATACCCATCTTCGGTCACAGCAACTTCGATTGGGGCTTTCAATCCATTTGCCCGGATCGAGGCGACCAGTTCAAGCATCGCTTCAGGGTCTTCGTTTAACCGGTCGCGCCGAATAAAGTCCTGATCAATTGCGTCAAGAGAGAGCCTTTGAACCAATAACCCTGCTTGCTCAGCCTTGCGCCAGCGATCGGCGTCCCCTTTGTCACGGGCCAGTTCCACCCGGTCCGTCACCGCTGACATGCCTGCCAGTGCAGCCGCCTCGCCTGCGACCTGGGCTATTGGTGGTGTTGCAGATTTGGTTTCCAGCGGCCCGAGCGAAGGTTTCGCGGCGAAACCCTCTTCCAACTCCTGCAGCGTACCAGCATCCGGAGCCGTCAATCGTCTGCGTTTAGCCATCTTGCTCATCTCCCATATGGGCATCGCGCCACCAGCAGCCGATCAATAGCTCTTTGAACTCGGCATAAGTCCGGTCAAATGTTTCGCGGCCACGAACATAAGTGTCACGGTTAAAGTCTCGGTAATCAGCTTCATAGATGCCATTCACCTGCTCACCCGCTTGCCCAACCAAAGCTGTGTAGTCTTGCCGGTAGGCATTCATGAAGTCGCCAAAATACGCCTGGATAACATTGGCCATATCGGTCTGCTGGCTGGCGTCAAATCGGGTGACAATGGCCCGTACTACATCCCATTCGAACTTTATTTCGGGTAAACCGGCCGCCCGTTGCGCGGCATTTTCACCGTCTTCGATACTGGCAAATGTTGTGTACAGCATATCAAAGAAGCGACCGGTCGAGTCGAATTCGAGAAAAGAAGCGCCCAGTGGGACAAGCAGAATGTCGGCTGCGGCCAGTGCATTAATGGTTAGATAGCCCAAGGCCGGCGGAGTATCCAGGAACACCACATCATATTGATCCAGAATACCTTCATCCTGTAAAAAGTTGGTCAGCCCATCCCAGAGTGGCCAGCTGCGCAGCCCCATACGCCAGACAGGAATTTGAAACTCAGCCCAGTACAGGTTCAGCTGGGCGCCGATCAGATCGATATTGGGCCAATGGGTGTTTTGAATCACATCCTGAGGCGTGGTTTTCAACGCCTCTTGCAGGGTTTCGTCCAATGGGATTTCAGGCTGTTCCGCCGCAACGCGGACCTCATTCTCAGCAACCACAGCCTTGGCATAGTCCTTGGCCATCAAGGGGAACACTGTTTGCCACTCATCCGCGACTTTTCCGCCCAGAATGGAGGTCATCGAGCCTTGGCTGTCGAGATCAATGACCAAAACCTTATACCCATCCAAGGCCGCTGACATCGCCAGATGCGCGGCCGTGCTTGTCTTGCCAACCCCACCTTTGAAATTTGCCACTGCCACGACTTTTGCGGGTAACCCTTTTGGCCGGTAGGGCAGGTATTCTTTTGTGCTGACACCTTCACTGGCAAAATGCTGTCGTAGAACCAGGACCTCCTCAAGTGTGAACCACTTGGAACCCCCTTCTCCTTCGCCTTGGGGCAGGTCGGGGTTTGCCTTTAGCACCCGACGCAGATGGGCTGGGGCAATCGGAATGAGGTATTTGGTGATCTCCCAGGTTGAGAATTTCCGCAGACGTTTTTCACCATCTGGGGCATAGCCACGCTGGGCAAGATCTTCACGGCCTTTAGCACAGAATGCTGCGGCTTTTGCGAATCGGCTGGTGCCAATAGGGTCCGGTAAACGCTTGGCTGCTGCCTCCGGATCAAGATTCAGGTAGGGCGGAAGGGTAGGGGGGGTCGGTCTGCTCACTTGCTATGCCTAAAGTTATGTTCGCCTTTTTAGCGTATATAGGGGATCATAACGGACATTTTGTGATCAATCCAGCATCGTTCCCAATATTCCGCTGTTTTGCGTCTATTAGCGACCGGTTTCGCCACGAAACCCTATGGATAAAGTCAAATTGAGACACAACAAAGAGTTTATTATCTTTAGGAGTTTTAGATTCTTTAGGCTATAACTGCGGTTCATTTTCAATGAGTTAACTATGTTTGGGTGCCCGTATACAGGCTGAAGGGTGCCCGAGTCCGGTCCCAAGGGTACCCATCTACAGGGCCAAAGGTACCCACTTGCAGGAAGAGGAGTACCGATTCTCAGGGCGGGAAAGTAGAGTCCATTTAGGCTCTAGAAAGCGAGATTAGAGCCCTATTTCCGCAGTTGTCGCTCAAATTAGCGGCCCGGTTTGGAGATATCCACAGGTAAAAATTCAAGAAAGCCTTTATAGGTACCTGTCTACGGGATCTTTCTTTCGTGCGCTTTGGGAACCAAATTGATTTGATGTCTGGGTACCTTTTGTGGCAGAACAAAGAAAAGAGCAGATACCCCGCCATGCCGGATACCCAGATTGACATAGACCAGCTAACCGGTGCGCTTCGGCGCGAGACGGTCAAGAAGAATGTCGCCGCGATTCATATCAGTGGAAAGCTAAGTTTGCTGCAGCGCAAGTTATCGAACGTCTTGCTGCTCAACGCCTATGATGCGCTCACCACGGCCCAAACCCATTCCATTGATGCCCGAACACTGGCCGCTATAGTTGGCTATAACTCCAATGATTTTGACACTCTGCGGGCCAGCCTGCGGGCATTGGCAGAAACGGTGGCAGAGTGGGATATGCTGGATGAGCAAGGTCGCCAAGAATGGGGTGTGTCGTCACTTCTGTCCTTTGCCAAGCTAAAGAACGGGGTTTGCGAATACGCCTATTCGCCCGCGTTGGCGCAGAAACTACATGATCCCAAAATTTATGCTCTGATCAATGTGCATATTCAGCGTAATTTCAGCTCGGGTCACGGTTTGGCGCTGTATGAAAACTGCTATCGGTTTGTACGCACTGGATCGACAGGCTGGTGGAGCCTGGAAACGTTTAGAAAACTGATGGGGGTGCAAGGGTCGAGCTACTACGAGAGCTTTAAGCACCTGAATGCCAAGATCATCAAACCAGCTGTGGGGGAGGTCAACAAAAGCTCGGATATCGTCATCACACCCGAATTTCGTAAAAAGGGCAGGGCGGTTACAGATATCCGCTTTCTGATCCGCGAGAACCCCCAGATGGCAATGTTCCAAATTGACGATGGCGACGGCGCGCGCGGCATGGATGTCTACAAGGCGCTAAGAGGGCAGGGCGTTTCTGACCGCTTGGCGCGTCAATGGATTGCCGAACATGGCGAAGAGTATGTGCTGCAGAAGTTGGACTATATGATTGGGCAAGGAGAGGTTAAGTCCTCTGTTGGGTACCTGTCTGCAGCTCTGAGAGATGACTATCAGCCCAAGACAGAGCCGATAGCAAAAGAGCTAAGCCCCGAGGCCGCTGAAGCGGTGCGCTTGCAACAGACTGTACGGGATCAAGAAGACGCTGCCTATCACCAGCGCAAGGCTGAACGGGCCGAAAGGGCGCGTAAGTTAGAAATTGTGGCGGATCTGGTTTCGCGGCGAAACCCAACTCAACGCAATGCCGACAAGCAACTGTTCATTGCCAGCCTTGATGGGGATTTAGAGCGCGAGAACTTTCGCACCCATGGCTGGCATTCGGGTCTGAATGCCAGTGCCATCATTGCCTTCTGGAGCGAGTTGGAACCCACTGCCTTTGATGAATAAGATTGATGTTGCAGCAAGGCGGATAAATGCCAGAGCGCAAAGTGCCGTTCGAAGGCGTCAGGAAAATTGCAGCGATAGTTCCTTGTTCACGCTTTCCAGAAATCTTGCCGCCGCAACGGGCAGGGCGCGCCCCCGCAGGTAGCCCGAAATCAAGGCATTCGCAGAGATACCTTTTAGATCAACAGGCACCGCAACCAGATGATCCTCTGCAAGCTGTGGTCTCAGGTTGATTGCAAGGCAAAAACTCAGCGCTTCACTGTCCTGTGACATCAGGCGCAACAGATCAAGACTGTTGGATTCAACTGCGGGTTCCAGAGTAATCCCAACCTTAGAGGCTGCAGCGTCGAGTATCCGCCGGATACCTTCCGGGCGTTTTGGCAGTAGCAGTGGATACTCCGTACATTCGTAAATCTTAAGTGCCTTTTGACCGGCCAGTGGATGTTCGGAGGACATGATACAATACAGTGTTTGGGGGACCGAATTGACGATTTGAAGTTCTGCCAGTCGGATCGGTTCAAACACAATGGCAATGTCGTTGGTATTGTCGATCAGCGAGGCTTCTGCTTCGCCACGTTCATAGAGATTGACGCCAAAGGTTACTGCTGGAAATTCCATCAAATGACGCTTGATCAGGGCAGGGAGGAAAAACGGCACCACTTCGCGGGTGGTCGCGATGTTGATGTGACCCGCCCGCATCCCGGACAGATCCGCAATCCGCGATTTTACCCGATCCATGTCGGCGATCTGGTCGCGAATATGCTTTAACAGGATCTCGCCAGCAATGTTGGGACGTAGCCCGGACGGGTGGCGTTCAAAGATCTCGACGCCCAATTCTTCCTCAATCCCTAAGATCCGTCGGTTAAGCGCTGACGGTGTGATGTTCAGCTCGTCAGCTGCGCTACGCAGCGACCCGGTCCGAGCGATTTTTTCGATATATTTCAGGACCAAAAGATGGCGCATTTTGGAAACCTTTTGCGGGAATGCACGCGGTGTTGCAAGTAATGCAACGGATGTCTGAATTCTTAGCAACATACATCAACACGTTCAAGCGGTAGGCAAAAGGCGAACCCGTCTTACGCTGGTTAGGAAACTGGCAATTCGTCCGCAGCTGCGCGCCAATGGAATTTGGCCCCGCTCCCGCACAGGAGATCGCAACATGACTCAGAAACTTGTCATCATTGGCGCAGGCATGGCCTCGGGGCGGATGTTAGAGGAGCTGTTTGAACTTGCTCCTGACACTTATGACGTCACCCTGTTTGGGGCCGAACCGCGGGGAAACTATAACCGTATCATGCTGTCGCCGGTTCTGGCCGGTGAGAAATGTTATGATGACATCGTTACCCATGACGCCAAGTGGTATCGCGGCCACAACGTCAATTGTCGTTTTGGCGAGGCGGTGGTCAAAATTGACCGGGCTCGAAAACAAGTGTTCAGCGCCAACGGTGTTACGTCTTACGATAAACTGGTGATTGCGACCGGATCAGCGTCTTTCTTTATTCCGGTGGCTGGGAATGATCTGCCGGGGGTGGTGGGGTTTCGCGATCTGGACGACGTCACTGCAATGCTAACAGCGGCGCAAACACCCGCTGGAAAGGCGGTAGTGATTGGCGGTGGGCTGCTGGGTCTGGAAGCGGCAGCGGCTCTGAATGAACGGGGCATGCAGGTCACAGTGCTACATCTGATGGGTCACTTGATGGATCGTCAATTGGATCCGGCAGCTGGGTACTTACTGCAGCAGGAATTGCAAAGCCGCGGAATTCAGGTGGTCTGCAAGGCCCACACCAAAGCCATTCTGGGTACAGATCAGGTTGAGGCTGTGCTGATGGAAGATGGTACAGTGCATGGTGCAGATCTGGTGGTGATGGCGGCTGGCATCCGCCCCGAAGTTCGGTTGGCCAATGACGCTGGTTTGCATGTCGAGCGCGGCATTGTTGTGGATGACACTTTGCTGACTTCGGACCCGGATGTATTTGCGCTCGGTGAATGCGTCGAACATGATCGTACGGTTTATGGCTTGGTTGCGCCGTTGTTTGATATGGCCAAGGTGCTGGCGCAGACATTGATGGGCCGGCCTGCTGGATTTATCGCTCCGGCGGTATCGACCAAGCTTAAGGTCACTGGCGTAGATCTGTTTTCAGTTGGTGATTTTGCCGAGGGGCCAGAGCGCGAAGAAATTGTGTTCCGTGATCCGGGGCGCGGCATCTACAAACGCATTATTCTGCGCGACAATCAGATCATCGGCACAGTGATGTATGGCGACACCGCCGACAGCAGCTGGTTATTTTCCAAGTTGAAAAGCGGAGAGGACATCAGCGACATTCGCGACACGCTGATTTTTGGCCCGGCTTTTCCGGTGGGGGCGCCAACGGACCCTTTGGCAACCATCGCAGCGCTGCCTGATGACGCTGAAATCTGTGGCTGCAACGGCGTTTGCAAGGGTGCAATTGTTACGGCCATTGGAAAAGGTGCAACCGATCTCGCCGCGCTCAAGGCGACTACTAAGGCTTCTGCCTCTTGTGGCAGTTGCACCGGGTTGGTCGAGAAGGTTTTGGCCAGCACGTTGGGCGATACATTTGTCATCCCAACTGCACAGCCTATCTGCGGCTGCACCGATATGACCCATGAAGACCTGCGCCGCATGATCAAAAGCCAGAGGCTGAAAACCATGCCAGCGGTAATGCAGGAATGCGGTTGGAAGACCTCGTGTGGCTGCCATAGCTGCCGTCCGGCGCTGAATTTTTATCTGCTGGCCGAATGGCCGCTGGATTATGCCGATGACGCGCAAAGCCGCTTTGTGAATGAACGCAACCACGCCAACATCCAGAAAGATGGCACCTATTCGGTGTTGCCTAGGATGTGGGGAGGTATGACCACCCCGGATGAGCTGCGCGCAATTGCTGATGCGGCCGACAAATATGATGTTCCTGCCGTTAAAGTGACCGGCGGTCAGCGGATCGACCTGCTTGGGGTAAAAAAGGAGGACCTGCCGCATATGTGGGCAGACCTCAATGAGGCCGGGATGGTCTCTGGCCACGCGTATTCCAAGGGTCTGCGCACGGTCAAAACCTGCGTGGGCACTGATTTTTGTCGCTTTGGAACCCAGGACAGCACCGGGTTGGGGATCAAATTGGAAAAGCTGCTTTGGGGCAGCTGGACACCGCATAAGGTCAAACTGGCGGTGTCTGGCTGCCCACGCAACTGCGCCGAGGCGACGTGTAAGGATCTTGGAATCATCTGTGTCGAAAGCGGCTTTGAGATCAGTGTCGGTGGCGCCGCTGGAATGGAGCTGAAACAGACTGAGGCGCTGGCTAAGGTTGCCACCGAGCAAGAGGCAATTGAGCTGACAGCGGCCTTTATCCAGCTGTACCGCGAACATGCGCGCTATCTGGACCGGGCTTACAAATGGGTCGCCAAGGTTGGGCTCGACTGGGTCAAGGAGCGGGTGGTGGAGGATCTGGCCGAGCGCGCCGCCCTGTGTGATCGGTTCGAGCTTTCCCAGTCGGTTTATCGCAAAGACCCCTGGGCCGAACAGGCAACCCCAGCTTTTCAGCGCGACAAATGGTCGGCGCTGGCTGATCTGACTTTGGAGGCCGCAGAATGAGAACCTGGATTGATATTGCCGATTTGAGCGACATCCCCAAACGCGGGGCGCGCGTGGTCAAAACTGCCCTAGGCTGTGTTGCGATTTTCCGCACTGACGATGACCGCGTTTATGCCATCGACGATACATGTCCGCATAAACAAGGGCCGTTGTCAGAGGGCATTGTCCATGGTGCATCCGTCACTTGCCCGCTGCACAACTGGGTGTTTGACTTGGAAACGGGGATGGCACAGGGCGAGGATGTTGGCCAAGTCGCAACCTTTGACATTCAAGTTTTGAACGGGCGGATCATGCTGGATGCGAGCCGTCTGGCTGCGCGGTCGGCCGCATGAAACCTGTGTGCACCACATGTCCCTATTGCGGTGTTGGCTGCGGGTTGCTGGCGTCAGGTGACGGTAGCATAAAGGGTGATCCGGATCATCCGTCAAATTTTGGCCGCCTTTGTTCCAAGGGTGCGGCGTTGGGGGAAACGCTGGGGCTAGAAGGGCGGCTTTTGTCGCCTCAGGTGAATGGTGCTCCCACGGATTGGGACAGTGCATTGGATCTGGTGGCCGGTAAATTCAGCGCGGCCATCCGCGATCATGGGCCTGACAGTGTGGCCTTTTATGTGTCTGGGCAGCTGCTAAGCGAAGACTATTACGTTGCCAATAAGCTGATGAAGGGCTTCATCGGGTCGGCCAATATCGACACCAATTCAAGGCTTTGCATGGCGTCAACCGTCGCCGGGCATAAACGCGCCTTTGGCAACGATACGGTGCCGGGCAACTATGAAGACCTTGATCTGGCGGATGTGATTGTGCTGGTAGGATCCAACCTGGCCTGGTGTCATCCGGTATTATTCCAGCGCATTCAGGCTGCCAAGGCCGAACGCCCGGAGATGAAAATCATCACTATTGACCCGCGTCGCACCGCCACAACGGATGGTTCTGATCTGCATCTGTCCATCAGTCCCGATGGCGACGCTGCGTTGTTTAACAGCCTGTTGGCGGAAATCGCTCGGCAGGGCAGGGTGGATCAAAACTATGTCGACTTTCATGTCAATGGCTTCGAACAAACCCTAAGTGCCGCACAGGCAACAGACCCTGAGGATACAGGGCTGAGTGCAGATGAGCTGCAACTGTTCCAGGATCTGTGGATCGGTTCGGAAAAGGTGGTGACTGTCTTTTCCCAAGGGGTAAACCAATCTGTCGGGGGTACCGACAAGGTAAACGCCATTCTCAATTGTCATCTGGCAACGGGCCGTATTGGCCGCACTGGCATGGGACCGCTCTCGGTGACGGGGCAACCCAATGCGATGGGAGGGCGTGAGGTCGGAGGGTTGGCAAACATGCTGGCCTGCCATTTGGATATAGAAAATGCCGACCACCGCAAGGCCGTACAAGAGGCGTGGCGGTCACCGACGATCTGCACCAAGCCCGGTTTGAAAGCAGTGGATCTGTTTCGTGCCTGTGCCTCCGGCCAGATCAAGGCGCTCTGGATCATGGGCACAAACCCGGCGGTGTCTATGCCGGATGCGGATGCCGTTAGCCAAGCCATCAAGACCGTCGATTTCAGTGTCATATCCGAAGTTGTGGAACACACCGACACCAGCGTGATGACAGATGTTCAGTTGCCCGCCACGGCATGGGGCGAAAAGACCGGAACCGTCACCAATTCGGAACGCCGCATTAGTCAACAACGTGCATTTCTGCCCGCACCTGGAGAGACCCGGCCAGATTGGCAAATCATCTGTGGTGTGGCGCGGCGTATGGGATGGGCGGAGGCGTTTTCGTACCACTCGCCAGCCGAGATTTTCAGGGAGTACGCAGCTCTGTCGTGGCAGGCCGCTGCCTTGGGGTGTGATTTTGACATCAGCGGGCTGTCAGGGATCAGTGATGCCAACTATGCCGATTTCCAGCCCGTTCAGTGGCCGATACCCAGTGAAAGCCCGGGTGCTGATCGTTTCTTTGGGGCAGGTGGCTTTTTTCATTCGGATAAACGGGCGCGCATGGTGCCAATCAAAGCTACCCCTGACATTCTACAGCACGGCAATACCTTTCGCTTGAATACCGGACGTATCCGGGACCAGTGGCACATGATGACCCGTAGTGGGAAGTCACCACGTCTAAGCCAACATCAGAGCGAACCCTTTGCCGAAATTCATCCCAAAGACGCGGATGAACTAGGTCTGCGTTCGGATGAATTGCTCGAGATCAAGTCAGCAACAGGACGGGCAGTGGTACGGGCAAGGATCACAGATCGAACTGCACGAAATACAGTTTTTACCCCGATGCACTGGAGCGGTGCCAACTCTGCTTTTGGACGAGTAAATGTTGCTATTACGTCTGTGTTAGACCCGTTTTCTGGCCAACCAGCCCTAAAGGGAGGCCAGGTTAAGTTGCGCCGGTTTGATGCGCTTTGGTACGGGTTTGCCGTTTCAGTTGCGCAGATATTGCCTCAATCCGCTTACAGTGCCGTGGCCCGTACAGAAAGTGGCTGGAGTTGCGAGATTGCAGGGATAGATGTCCCAACCAGTTGGGAGCAACTGGCCCGTAAGGTTCTAAACCTAAAAACTGGCAGCATCAGCCAAGTGCGCGACAGTGCAAAAGGCATCATACGCGTTGCCATCCACGAGGGGGCGAGATTGACGGGCCTGTTTTTCGTCGCACGCACACCTATAACCATAGATCGCCAGCGAGCGGCTTCACAGGTCGGCAGCAATGCGCAAGCGTTGACGGCATTGGCAGGGCTGCCGCCCATAGGCCAACCCGATCCTGGGCATTTGGTCTGCGCCTGTTTCAACGTTGGCTCCAACACCATCCGTGCGGCAATTCATCAAGGGGCAGCGACCCTGGTTGACGTAGGAAATTGTACCGCTGCGGGCACAAATTGCGGCTCTTGCAAGTCGGAATTGCAGATGATGATCAACGCCGCGCCAGTTTTAGCAGCAGCAGAATAAGGGCAGAACCGATGCAACACACAGATAGCTTTGTACGCGCAGATCAGCACCGGGCTTTGGGGTTGAGCACCTTTGCCTTTACCGTGTGTTTTGCGGTTTGGACTATTTTTTCGATCATCGGCATCCAGATCAAACAGGATCTGGGCCTGACGGACACCCAATTTGGCCTACTTGTTGCAACGCCGGTTTTAACGGGGTCGATCAGCCGGATTTTTCTGGGTATTTGGACAGAACGATTTGGTGGCCGAATCGTGTTTCCGCTGCAAATGATGATCACTGCGGCAGCGGTTTGGATGATGACATTTGTCGAGACTTACGAAATGTTCCTGGTGGTTGCGCTTGGGTTAGGTCTGGCTGGCGGATCGTTTATTATTGGCGTCGCCTATGTGTCGCGCTGGTTTGAGAACAAAAACCAGGGCACCGCACTGGGGGTTTTTGGAGTTGGCAATGTGGGCGCCGCGGTCACCAATTTTGCTGCGCCGTTTTTGGTTGTAGCTTTAGGGTGGGAGGCCACTGCGGAGGTCTATGCGGTGGTCTTGGCGATCACGGCCGTGGTGTTCTATATCCTCGCCAAACCGGACCCTGAGCACCAGCGACGTCAGGCGTCGGGTGAGGTCCACGTTTCGGTCGCTGCGCAACTTGCGCCGCTGAAGAATCTGCAAGTCTGGCGGTTTTCAATCTACTATTTCTTTGTTTTTGGTGCATTTGTGGCGCTCGCGTCTTTCCTGCCGCGCTACTATGTCGGCGCTTATGGGCTGGAGCTAACCACGGCTGGGATTCTGGCCGGACTTTATTCGTTGCCCGGATCAATTTTTCGCGCTGTCGGCGGTTGGATGTCGGACAAGTGGGGCGCGCGCTTTGTCATCTACATGACCTTTATTGTGTCGCTTCTGGTGTTGTTTCTAATGTCCTATCCCGACAGTCACTACATCGTGCAGGGTATCGATGGTGTGATCGAATTTGACATCAGCGTGTCGCTCAGCTTGTTTGTCACGCTCAGCATCGTTCTGGGTTTTGTGATGAGCCTTGGCAAAGCGGCAGTTTACAAGCACATTCCGCATTATTACCCAAATCATGTTGGATCGGTTGGCGGTTTGGTGGGGATGATTGGGGGGCTTGGCGGCTTCATCCTGCCCATCGCATTTGGTATATTGCTGGACGTTACCGGGATCTGGACCGCCCCCTTTATGTTGTTGTTTGTATTGGTAGCAGTTTCCACATTGTGGATGCACTTCGCGATCCGCAATATCGAGCGCAAACAGAATCCGGATCTTACAATTGAGACCTATACCTGAGGTTATGGGACTGAACGATCATAGATGGCTAGGTTAGGGGCGGCCAATGCGCCAAGATTGGCCACCTGATCGGTACTTTCACAACGGTTTCAACGACCGAATGGGCTGAAAGATCGAAAACATCCTGTCGTCTGGTCAGTATACGGCCTCATAAGCCGCGCAGCGCTCAGCCTCATCCATATTTGCAACTACGCTCAATTCACCCTTTTTGTGGGCCACATAAACTGGCGCAAACTCCGTGGGGAACCAGCCGCAGACCGTTTCGTTGCCTTCAAAACGTTCCAGCGCCTCTTCCAACGATTGCGGCAGGCGAACGTATCCTTTGGTCGCGAGCGTACTGGCGGACAGCAGAGATAGATCCTCCTGGGTAACAGAAGGGGCGGGCAGGTTGTCTTCGATCCCTTGGCAGCCGGCATGAATAATTGCGGCAAGAGCCAGATAAGGTGAGGCTGCTGCATCTGCTGCGCGATATTCAAAGTTATACTGACGTGCAATTTTTTCCGGATCATCAGAGGTGACCGGGCAAATGCGAACCGAGGCTTCGCGATCGCGAAACCCGAGGTTGTTGTAGGCTGCGCTCCAGCGATGCGGCGTCAGGCGCAGGTAAGACACAGCTGAAGGTGCGGTTAGCGCAATGATACTGTCGAGATATTTCAAGATCCCTGCAACAAAAGAGGCTGACACCGCAGACATGCCTGACGGACCGTCGGCGTCCCATGTGGCGGGCGCACCGTTGCCATCAAGAAAGCTCATGTGAATATGTACACCGTTGCCCACACCGGCTGGATCACGGATGGGCGTGAAGGTGACGCTTTCGTTATGGTGGCGAGCGGTCATCCGGGTTACTTCGCGCAGGATGACTGCATCATCCGCAACACGCACCCCTTTAGATGGCCCGTTGGTGACTTCGTACTGGTTGGCGCCGTATTCCTTCATGAAAGTATCATTCTCCAAGCCACCCTGATCAAGACCGGACATCAGTGTCTCACCAAAGGCCCGACGTTGGGAAAACCCGTTGAGGGAATATCCTTGCGGACCGGGTGGCACATCGCCGTGGAATTGAAACTCATGTTCAAAGGCGCCAAGCAGGCTGACGCCGCCAACCTGTTGCAACCGGTCCAGTGCCGCCTTGAGCAGTGAGCGCGTACAGAGATCCCAAGGGGCGCCAGCCAGATCGGTGATGTCCCCCAGAACAAAACGCTCAACCGGCGCGTTATCGTCAAATTCCAGATCCACGGCGGTAGTGGCGTCGGGGACTAACAGCAGATCCCCTAATGAGCCAAACGGACTGGGAGCGATGTGATCGAAGCAGGTGATCATGACGTTTGTTGGGGTCCAACCAACGCCCTTTTTCATGCGGCTGTCCAGCTTGGACAGGGGAAAGGCCTTGCCTCGGGTGATGCCAGCAAGGTCAGATGTCGCAGCGAATACAAGCGGGTCAGTTTTCTTCATTGGTCTCTCCAAACTCAATTCGAGAGGCGTCCCATGCTTCGATGCGCCCCTTTGTTTGATCCCAGTTGTTTTCAGCGACCCGCGTGACAATCGCCTCCATCAACGCCAACGCACCAGTGTAACTGTCCCAGAGCGTTCCGCTATCAATGGGCACAGTCAAAACTTCGCTGGCATTTTTTGCAACTGGCGACATCCATGGGTCAGTCATCAACACGATTTGCGCATGTCGCTCACGATGGGCTTTGTTTGCAAGCTTCGCGAGGCTGACCTGATAGCGGCGAAAGTCGACCACCAACAGGATATCGCGTGGGCGCATTCGCAGCAGATATTCCGGCCAGACTTCGGGGTCAGGTGGGAGCTGGAAAACTTTGACACGGACTTGGCGTAGATGGCGGGAAATGTACGACGCTATCGTGTCGCTCATCCGCCCGCCAATAACGTAGATGCTGCGCTTTGGATCGCTGAGTAGGCCACAGACCTTTTCAAACTGAACTTCTGTGACCGAAGCCTTTGTTGTTTCCAAAATGTCTTCTGCGCGATCAAGAAACCCAGCCAGAAAGGCGCCCTGCACCGGGGCGCTGGTTTTCTGTAGATCAACTGGAGAACGCTGCCCCTCTTTCAACTCTTCAATGAGTTGACGTTGGAATTCTTGAAACCCCGAAAAACCCAACTTGGAGACAAACCGCGACACTGTCGGAGGAGAGGTCTTGGTGTTTGAAGCCAGCTCCTGAATCGGGAGCAATCCAGCAAATGGATAGTCCATCAGCAACAGCGCGCTCAGGCGCCGTTCTGTTGCCGTGAATTCGGGTGACATGTTTTCGAGGCGGGTTTTGACGTCCATGATCTCTCCTTATCCATCATTTGGCCGTGTTGAAAGTTTTTTGTCAATAATGAAAAAAATATTGACTATGAAAATAATTCATCAATGCTGGGCGCATCCAGAAAGTGGGATTCTTGATGATAACGTCACCGCCGAAACACATAGTCGTCTCTATCCTTGGCATTGTTGCCCTTTGCATTGGGTCAGCTTTGGTTGCAAGCGCACTTGGTTCAGCAAGTGAGCGTATTCTGACGGTTTTCTTTATATCCTTGATCGCGGTTGTGGGCATGGGTGTTTATTCTGGCAATAGCGGCATTCTGAGCTTTGGACATCTGTCGTTTATGGGTATTGGCGCTTATGCCTCGGCGCTGTTGACGCTACCTGTGCAAATGAAGGTCGCAACCCTGCCCAAATTGCCTGAATGGCTGGCAGGGACGGAGACCGGGCTGCTTACGGCTGTCGCTGTGGCCATAGTGTTCACCTCCTTTGTTGCCCTCATAATTGGGCTCGCTCTGAACCGGCTTGAAGGATCGGCCGCGACAATTGCGACGCTTGGGCTGCTAATTATTGTGCATGGGATTACCATCGGCTGGCGGGATGTAACGCGTGGATCTCAGTCGTTTTTTGGGGTGCCACGCGACACCACGCTCTGGTCGGCAGCGATTTTCTGTATTCTCGCGCTAATTGTGGCGCGGCTATATCGAGATTCTGTTTCCGGGCTTAGGCTGCGGGCAGGGCGTGAAAATGCCATTGCTGCAAGTGCGGTTGGTGTACATATCCGTCGCGAACGTCTGATCGCTTGGGTTCTGAGTGCTGCCATCATGGCGCTATCCGGGGCTTTGATGGCGCATTTTCTAGGCGCGTTCAGCCCCAAGAAATTTTATTTCACTGACACGTTTCTTTTGCTGGCGATGCTCATCGTAGGCGGCATGACCACCGTAACGGGGGCGGTCACCGGGGCGCTGACGATCACCATCGTGACCGAAGTTCTGCGCCGGTTTGAAGGTGGGTTTTCCGTCGCGGGTATGGAAATCCCGGCTGTCTTTGGGACAACTCAAATTGGTATCGGCCTGATCATTCTGTTTGCGATGTTCCGAAAACCCGAGGGGCTTGCCGGGCTGAAAGAGCTGGAAGAGCGCTTTCTGTCTGGACACAGTATTAAATCCAAAACCAGAGACACACATGTGTCCGTTGCCGCCGCAGATCCCACACCGCTAACAGGGGATAATCTGACAATGCGTTTTGGGGGGCTGGTCGCAGTCAACGATGTGTCGATTGAGGTTAAGCCTGGCGAAATTGTTGGACTGATTGGGCCAAACGGATCCGGTAAAACAACATTACTGAATATGCTGTCGGGGGTGTTAACCCCAACCGATGGCAGCGTTCAGCGAGGGGACATGGTTCTAACCAACGCAGCGCCACATGATGTTGCCAACCATGGCATAGCCCGAACATTTCAGAACATTCGCTTGTTCAATGAACTGACTGTCTATCAAAATGTGCTGACGGCGGCGCTGTCGACCCTTGACGGCAAACGCGCAACCGAACGCTGTGAGGCTGCGATTGTTGCAATGGGTGTTGCACAATTTGCAGAAAACGACGCCAACACTCTGTCTTACGGCGATCAGCGACGGGTTGAAATTGCCCGGGCATTGGCCTGCGAACCTTCACTGGTGTTTTTGGATGAACCAGCCGCAGGCATGAACCGCGAAGAGACCGACGACCTGATGAAGACCCTGCAAAACCTCACCGGTGAGCTGGGTCTGGGTGTTTTGATTGTCGACCATGATTTGAAACTGATCAACCAGCTATGTGACCGCATTATCGTCTTGAATGAGGGCATGCTGATTGCCCAGGGAACACCTGCTGAAATTCGAAAAAACCCGGCCGTTATAGAAGCCTATCTAGGTCATTCGTGACCCAACCAACCGACCAATGGGAGATTAAGATGAAACGATTTTTGACATTGACCGCCATAGGCGCGCTGCTGGCAGCACCGGCCATGGCTGACACCCTGCGTGTAGGTCTGGCGACCGCGCAAACGGGTGGTCTTGCGACCTATGATTCACCGGTGATCGACGGTGTCCACATCGCAGTGGACGAGATTAATGCCGCCGGTGGTATTGGCGGAACAACCATGATCGAGCTGATCGAAAAAGACGTCCGCTCTGACGCTGCGCAAACCTCTATTGCGGCACAGGAACTGGTAGATGCGGGCGTTTCGGTGCTGGTGCTGCCCTGTGACGCGGACCCATCCCTAGCGGCAATTGGCATCGTGTCCTCCGCCCAGATCCCGGCGATTTCAACTTGTGCCTCATCGCCGACGCTGCCGATGATTGGCGGTGATTACATGTTTGCCAACTTCCCGGGTGACAACGTGCAGGCAACGGTTTCGGCCGCTTGGGCGCGTGAGCAAGGCCATGACAGCACTTACATCATCTATTCGCCTGACAGCCAGTACACGACCATGCCGCTGTATTTTGCAGAAGTCTTTGAGAAATCTGGCGGCACAGTTTTGGGGCAAGATACTCACTCTATCGGCCAGCAGGACTTTTCAGCGATTGCCACCAGAATAGCATCTTTGGAAGATCAGCCCGATGTGATCATGACCTCAGCATATGAGCCCGACTTCCCATCCATGCTCAAGGCGCTGCGGGCCGCTGGTGTTACTAGCCAGATCATCGGCTCAGACGGCATCGACAGCCCGACAACATTCTCGCTGGGTGATGCGGGCGAAGGTGTGGTCTTTACCACGGCTGGCCATGCGCTGGATGGCAATCCACTGGCCGAGTTCAACACCAAGTTTGAAGCGGCAACAGGCAACAAATCCGAAACTGTATTCAACGCAGTTGGTTATGACCTGATCAAGGTTGTTGAAGCTGCGGTTCTTGTCACTGAGGGTTCAACTGACCCTCAAAAAATTCGCGATGCGATTGCAAATCTTGAAGGTATTCAGGGTGCGACCAGCACAATCACCTACAAAGGCACCAATGGTATGCCAGTGCGTCAGGTGGCGCTGATCCAGGTAAAGGGTGGAGAGCGTGAATACCTTGGCTCCCCCAGCCCGGATGCGGCGATGATCCCCGCACCACGTATGCAGTAAGGAAACAGCCATGGCACCCCTTCTATCAGCACAGGGACTCCAAGTCAGATACGGCGCAGTAGAAGCGGTGCGTGGTGTAAGTTTTGAAATTCAGCAAGGCGAGATCGTCGCCTTGCTGGGCGCTAACGGGGCCGGAAAATCGTCTATTCTAAATGCCATTGTTGGATTGGTTCCAACAGCATCCGGTCAGGTCATGTTTGATGGCAAGGACATCACCGGGGCCGCACCAGAAGGGCTTGCCCCTTCGGGCCTGACACTGTCACCTGAAGGGCGTCGCGTGTTTGGGACACTCAGTGTTTCAGACAACCTGCGCATGGGGGCGTTTGGCCTAACAGATAAAGACGAGATAGCTGAGGCTTGGGAGAGGGTTTACGATCTGTTTCCAATCCTGAAAGAACGCAAAGATCAATATGCTGGGACGCTGTCCGGTGGTCAGCAGCAGATGCTTGCGGTTGGCCGCGCCTTAATGTCGAACCCGCGGCTGTTGTTGTTGGATGAACCCTCGCTGGGGTTGGCGCCGCTGATCATGGATCAGATCTTCGAGCTCATTGCCAAACTTAGGGATCAAGGTGTGACCTTGTTGGTGGTCGAACAGAACGTCGCCAAAACTCTGCAGGTTGCCGACCGTGGATACATATTGGTCAGTGGTGAAATTGTCGAAGCAGGCAAGACCAGTGAGCTAACTCAAAGCAGCAGCATGCAAGACGCCTATCTGGGAGCGAACTGAGACATGGAACTTTTCCTTCAACAGACGGCAAATGCACTGGCCTTGGGTGGGACATATGCCCTACTGGCGCTGGGGCTGGCTGTGGTATTTTCGATCATGGGCTTGATCAACTTTGCCCACGGTGAGTTGATGACCATTGCCGGCTATGTACTGATGTACTGTGGTATTGCCAGTGTGCCCTTCGTCATCGCAGTTCCGTTGGCAATTACGGCCTCAGTCCTGGCCGCTGTTGCAATGGAGCGGATCGCCTTTCGTCCGGTTCGCAACGGATCTGGTGCTACGATGCTGGTGACCAGCTTTGCGGTGGCCATGATCCTGCAGGTACTGTTCCAAAACCTGATTTCAGCTCGCTCACAACCGGTTCTTCTACCCGCTTTACTGTCTGATAGCGTTCGTGTGTTTGGGCTGGTGATCGGTGTAAACAAACTGGCCGCGATTGCGTCTACAATTGTCATGCTGGTCTTTCTGGACTGGTTCATGAAGCATCAGAAAACCGGTGTTGCGATGCGGGCCGCCGCTGAAGATTTCGCAGTTGCTCGACTGATGGGCATTCGCGCCAATACGGTGATTGCCGGGGCTTTTGCCCTGTCAGGCTTGCTGGCCGGCGTCGCAGCCGTGCTCTGGGTTTCACAACGGGCTTCGGTTGATCCGCTCATGGGCTTTATGCCCGTATTGAAGGCCTTTATCGCAGCCATTCTTGGCGGTTTGGGAAGCCTGCGCGGCGCTGTCGCAGGTGGCTTTCTGCTGGGGTTCATTGAAATCTACCTTGCCGCATTCCTGCCTCCTGAAATGCAGGAGTTCCGTGATCCGATCGGGCTTGGCATTGTTGTTTTGGTTCTGCTGATCCGACCTAACGGCTTGATCCCGTCAGCGACATTGAAAGCCGAAAAAGTATGAGTTGTGGTCCCAATGTAGCCCCTATGGAGGCTCTGCTTGGCAAGGGCGAAGTAGGGCCGGTTGAAGTCCTCAACGGTGACAGCATCTTTCCTGTTGTTCTGGTTTGCGAACATGCCGGACGGGCAATCCCAGCGGCCTTGGGAGATTTGGGTTTGTCCCCCGAGGATTTGCAGGCGCATATCGCTTGGGACATCGGAGCTGAAAAGGTTGCCCGTCTTGTTGCAGCCCAACTCAACGCGCCGCTGATCCTGCAACGTTACAGCCGGTTGGTTGTCGACTGCAATCGGCCCCCCCACAGTGAAAACGCTATGCCACCAATCAGCGACGGGATATTGGTGCCTGCGAACAATGACCTGTCGCCGCCGCAGAGACAGTCCCGGATTGCAGAGGTTTTCACCCCGTTTCAGGACGCGGTCAGTACACAGATCAGACGACCTTCTTGCGCGATGGTTCTGTCCATCCATAGCTATACCCGCACCATGGCTGGCTATAAACGACCCTGGGATGTTGGATTTTTGTACCGTAAGCATAGCAAAACATCGCAAGACCTTGCCGTAGAATTTGGCGCATTTGTTGCTCCAGAAAAGATCGGTTTAAATCAGCCCTATCAAATAGATGACGAGTTTGATTGGTTTGTGCCGATGCATGGAGAGGCAAGTGGGCTTCCTCACAGCCTTATTGAAATATGCAATGATCTGATCGCCACAGCTGACGGGCAACAAAAATGGGCTGACTGGCTCGCCTGTGCAATCACCCGTTCACTTAGGAAAGACCACTCATGACCCTGACCCGCAATGTGCCGCTCCAACTTGACCAATCTGCGATGCTGTTCATCGACGTGCAGAACTTTGCAGCCCATCGCAAAGGCGCTGAGTTTGCCGGTCTAAGTGATGCGGAGTTCGACGACAAATATGGCTGGTTCTTTGGGCAGATGAAATCAACAATTGTCCCGAATATGCAAAGGCTTCAGGCAGCGTTTCGCAAGGCGGGTGGCGAGGTGCTTTACACCACAATTGAAAGTCTGACCAAAGATGGCCGGGATCGCAGTCTTGATTATAAGATCACCGGTTTCAATGTCCCCAAGGGATCCTGGGACGGCAAAATGATCGACGAGTTGGCACCGGGCGATGATGAGATTGTCTTCCCCAAGTCGTCCTCTTCGGTCTTTGTTTCCACACATATTGATTATGTTTTGCGCAATCTTGGCGTTAAGCAACTGGTGATCAGCGGAATTATTACCGACCAATGTGTAGAGGGCGCGATCCGGGACGCCTGCGACCTGGGATATCTTGTCACTCAGGTAACCGATGCCTGCATGACATATAGTCAGGACCGGCATGATCATTCGCTGAGAACGATTAAGGGGTATTGTCGACAAGTAACGACGGATGAACTGGTCAGCGAGCTTCGCTGACCGTCACAATTCTCGTAGATTCGCGCGCTAGTTTACGACCAAGAACTCGATCCGCCGATTTTTAGCCCGGTTTTGTGCTGTGTTGTTCGGAACCAGAGGCTGTGTCTCACCATACCCGGTCACTTTCATACGGGTCTCAGGTATTCCCTTTTCGTGCAGATATTCGGACACCGCGTCTGCACGCCGCTCACTTAGCCGGACGTTTTGAGATGCTTTTCCGAGACTGTCGGTATGGCCCCCAATTTCAATTACGAGGTCAGGACACCGGCTAACGACATCATACAGTGTATCTAGCAGGGCAGTAGAGCTTGGATCTAGCCGTGACCCGGCAGGGGCAAAATTAATGCTGCCAGTTTTCGACAAGATTTCGAACCGACCGACACAGGCGGCCCTGTCAAAGTTACCTTCGGTCTCTAAGGCGGCCGAAGCGGCAACTACAGGCGTTGGTTGAGGCAAGGCTGTGCCAGGGGTGGTCCGGTCAAAGGTCAAATTCAGACTAACAATAGCCAGAGGGGTGATGGTCACGCCAGCGGCCTCTTCCAGCTTGGCCCGTCCAGCCTCGAGACCGAAGTCTTTCATCAGAATTGGAATTGGTTTGACGGTCGCAACATTGATCCGGTCATTGCTTATTAGCGAAATGATGACTGGTGCGCTTAGCTCGGCCTTTACGCCGTGCAAAGAAAGCGAAAATGGTAATGTCACCTCTTTGCGACGCAGATTTGGTAAGTCTGCCAAATCTGCGGCGTCCAGATGCGTTGTAATGACAGCTTGAGGGTGCAGGAATGTTTCAAAAAACAAGAACCGCATTCGCACGTTGCGCAAATCGACTGCGGTATCGACTGAATCCAATGCAATGGTTAGCACTGCAGTGCCATCTTCGCTGATCTGACCATTCACTGTGGCAAAACTGTTGGTTTCAGCAATGTGGCCTTTCTTAATCGACATGTAGGTAATGTTCGACGCCACCTGATCCAGTTGCCACCCGTTTTCAAATGGGCTTTGTGCCGACAAAAAACCGGGTAGGCACATCAGTAAGAGCGCTGACAGGGAAGGGAATAATCGCATAGCAAAGCCACTTTCAAAACAATTAAACGGAACTTTGGCGCTAAGGCCGAAGCAAAAACTTCGTGTGGTTTTCACATACTAACAGGAAACTTGCACCTTTAGGCAAGTATCGCGATAGTTTGCTAACGGTTTTCTGCTAAGCTATGCCTATTGCGGCTAGTTGGTTAGTTGCTGGGTTGGAGTGTGAGCGTGAAACGATTTTTCTATATGCTTTGCCTGTTGGCACTGTTTGCTGCACTGCCGCTGGCTTGGGGTACCAAAGCCAATGCTGAAGAGCGGCTTGCTCTTATTTTTGGCAACTCCGCTTATGGTTCCGTTTCACCACTGGACAATCCGGTGCATGACGCCAAGCTGATGGCGGATGCGCTGGCGCAGGTGGGTTTCGAAGTAACATTGCTGAGTGACGCCACCCAGCTAGAGATGAAAAGGGCCATTGCCCAGTTTGGCCGCGCCCTGCGTAAGGCTGGCAGTGATGCTACCGGGCTGTTCTATTATGCCGGACATGGCGTGCAGAGCTTTGGCAACAACTACCTGTTGCCTGTGGATGTCGCACTAGAAGACGCTGCAGATCTCGATCTTGTTGCAGTTGAGGCCCAGTCGGTTTTGCGCCAGATGGCGTCAGCGCGCAATCGCACCAATATCGTAATTCTGGATGCCTGCCGGAACAACCCGTTTGGCGATATCCCCGAACTGAACGATAACGGCCTGGCCGAGATGAAAGCGCCGACGGGTACGTTCCTGGCCTATGCAACCGCCCCCGGGGGCGTCGCGCTAGACGGTCTGGAAGGAAATAGTCCCTTTACCCGGGCTGTGGTGGACCAAATATCTGTGCCTGGTCAGCCTGTCGAACAATTGTTTAAACAGGTGCGTCGGGCTGTTTTGAAAGAAAGCAATGGATTGCAGACGCCCTGGGACGCCTCGTCGCTCGTGAGTGATTTCTTGTTTATCGATCAACCTGAGCCCCCTAAGCCAGCCGCAGCAGGCGAGCTGCAGGTGTGGCAATCGGTGCAAGCAACGCGTGACCCGGTGCAATTGACCCTATATCTGCGCGGTTACCCTGATGGCGAGTATGCGGATGAAGCACGCACGTTGCTGGCTGAAATCATCGAAAAAGAACTGGCGCCACCACCCAGTGATCCTGTGCCACTACCGGGCGAGGCAGAAAACAAACTGTTCCAGTCCGCCCAGGCGGATGGCAGCATAGCCGCCTATGAGGCGTATCTTCAGGCCTATCCTAATGGGACCTACTCAGAAATGGTTCGGGCCGAAGTGATTTCTTTGAGTGCCGGAACCAGTACCGACCCAGAGGCCGATGGCGAAGACGAAACGGAGGTTGCTGAAGAGCTTGATAGCTCAACATCGACCCCCAATTCGCCTGAGGCGGGGCCAATTACCTTTGCCAGCCCACTGGTGTCTGATTTGGGTCCTGTGTCTGGAAAATCGCTAGCAGAATTGATAACAGGCTCGCCTGCATTTCCCCCCATTGAGGGACTGCCCGAAGCATACTGGAAGGGGCAGACCTGTTCCAACTGCCATCAATGGAACCGCGAACGATTGTGCACCCAGGCAAATGCCTATCTCAATCTAACCATGCAGCGGTCTCTGACGAAGCAACACCCATATGGGGGTGTCATGAAACGCGCCCTGAAAAGCTGGGCTTCCGGTGGTTGTCAATAAATCCACCTTCTTGACGTGCACTGCTGACACTCCAGTCTATGTGGTCAATTGCAGCTATGTCCTCGGGGCGGCTGCAACAGGTATGATCTGGTCGTAAGGGGAGCATTTGTACCCTTATTGCGTCGTGGTGGACACAAAGAAATAGACCCATTCCCCTTTGAAATCGGCATGTGCAGCGCGTGCTTCGCTGACGCGTTCTGACAGCCAGGTCAAATAGGGCGCGGCCTCTTCGCTAATCGGACGTAAATCCGAATACAGCGGGTGTGATGCAGCAAAAGCAACAGCAATTTCCTGACCATAGGGCGGTCCTACAGTGATTTGCAGTCCCGGATCTGAAGCGGCTTTGGCACCTACCCGCAAGCGGTTTTGGGCCGGGGTCAGCGAAAGAGGGGCTGCAGCATTGGGAGATAAGTGCAGCACATCTCCGCCTGCATCAAAGTAATCAACATATACATAAGCGTCATAGTCTGGTGCAGTCAGATCAAAAAAGAGACGATCGCCGCCAACGTAATCCAGCACTCGGGCGTGGGTGTCAGCGCCAATTAGCCGGGGGTTGGTGATTTGGTCGGTACTTTGGGGCAGTCCGACATTTGAAATTCCTGCCAGTGCACCACATTGCGGGCGGGGTAGAATTTTCATTTGATCCGAGACTTGAATGTCAGCTCCCATTTGCGCTTGTAGAGCCGCCAGAACCGGGGCGCGTAATCCGGTTTCTGGGAGATGGCCGCGCAGATTGAGTGTTGCAGTTTCAGGATCAAACACGACTTGCAAACGCGAACATGGCACCGCAGCCAGAATCCCTGACACCCCATCGCGCAACGGATCACCCGCTGCGCTGATGTCACCGGGCTGCATAAAGCTCTGGAAAGCAGCCAGTGACACTGGGTCAGCCTGACCGGCCCCATCGCCAGAAAAAGCCAACGCGGCCTTAATGTGGGGCACATCTGGCTTGGACAGTGAGGCAGTAACCGGGGCAGGAGGGTGTTCAGTCAAAGCGGTTGCATCCGGGGTTTGTTGCAAGCTTTGCGTGCTCGTGGGTTGCGTATTGTCCAATGGTTGCGCGTCGGGGGCAAGTACCGGTGCTGCGTCTGCTGTGGTAGGAGCCTGGGCCAGCGGTACGGGTGAGGGTTGGGCGATTGAGGAGGACTGCAAAACTGGCAGAGGCACGGCTTTCGTCAAAGAAACTTCAGGCGTAGCCGCCGCTGTTACGTCTGCAACCATCGCTTCACTTACGACAAGAGGTGTTACCGCTGGCGCTGTTGCAACAACTTGATCACTTGGAGAAGGCGCGGGGAGCAGTGTGGCAGGGGTCGGTGCTAAAGGTGTAGCCTGCGGAGCCGGATCTCTGGCTGCGTTGAGCGTGGTACTGGTGGGGCGAGCGGGTTCGATCTGGTCGCTTTGGGGCACCATCGAAAAAGCTGTCGATTTAGGAATTTCTCCAGTCGCAAGGCCTTCTCCTTGGGTGTCAGCTTGGGCGGCTGGATCCGCTGTTGGAGCTTGTGGTACTGCCTCGCTGCGCGGGATGCGGTAGGCTTGGAGCTGTAGTTCGCTTTGAGGGCTGGGTTGGTTTTCAACTGTATCAGGCCGCAACGACCATAGCAGCAGCGCCGCAAATCCCAAATGAGCCAAAGCCGAGCCTAAAATCCCGCCAGCCCATATGCCGGGACGAAGCCTCACTCGTCACGCTCTGGAGTGACGACCAGCACGACATCGCGCACGCCCAATTGTTCGGCCTGTGTCACATAAGGCAGAACATGGCGCAGTTCGGTGGCCCGATGTGCGTTGATACGTAGGCGTAGATCGGGTTGCTGTGTCAGTTGGCTGGTCAGTGCGGTTGCCAGGTCTTGCGTGCTGATTTCGTCGCCATCCAACGCCAGAGAGCCATTTGCGGCTACGGCCAGGGTCACCCCCCCGGCTGGCATGTCGCGCCCTGATTGCGCCATCGGGGGGCGGACTTCAAACGGGGCGGTGGCGTCCATGCGTCCGATCAACATGAAAAAGACCAGCAGGAAGAACACCACATCGATCAGGGCGATAATCGTTTCAGATTGTGCTGCGCGAGGGGGGCGACTTAGTTTCATTGGCTGGCCTCCAGTCTCAGAACGCGCAGCCGTTGCACACCGGCCAATGCTGCGCTGTCCATTACTGAAATGAGGGCCTGCATAGGGGCAGCGCCTGACGGCAAGATTAGGACTTGTGTCAAAGGCTCATGGGCAATCTCAGTTGTCAGATGGTCTGTCACCGCGTCAGCGTCGAGTTGCTGACCGCGCAGCACAGCGTGGCCATCAGCACCAATTCGGATTATGATCGAGCCTTCGGGTTGCGCACTCACGGTCGTTGATACGCTGTCTGTATCCGGTCGCAAAGCCGGGATCATATCGAGGTTCAGATAGGTCGAAGTGACCATGAAAAACACCAGCAAAATCAACATCACGTCGATCATTGGCACCAATGAAATCAGGGCGCGGGGCTGGGCTTGCCGTTTGAGGTTCATCGCACCGCCTCCTAGGCTAGCTGGTCTCGTTTATCAGCAGCAACTGCCCAACCGCGCTTTCTATGTGCAACGCTGCGCCTTCAATTCGCGCAGCAAACAACCCAGCAGCAATGGCGGCAGGAATGGCCACTAATAGCCCGGCAGCCGTAGTCAAAAGGGCTTGCCAGATACCACCCGCAAGCACCGAGGCATTTGCCGCACCCTGTGCCAACTCCAACTCCTGAAAGGACTGGATCATGCCTAACACGGTGCCCAAGAGGCCCAGCAATGGCGACACCATGGCTACCAGTTCCAACAACCGGATCAGGCTGTTCATCTGCGCCACTTCTTCGTTGCCCCGCCGCAGTAATTCGCCTTCGAGACGGGGCCCTTTCAGTCCACTGTTCAGTGCCTGCATGGCATAGCTCATCACCCGGTCGGCCGGAGAGCGGCCATCCGATACGGCCGCCATTGCCGCGTGGCGATCGCCGCCTTTCCAATGCTCTAGGGCACTTGTGCGCATATCTTCGCCTGATCGCACCCGCCACAACTGCGCCAGTTTCACGCCAATAAGCGTCAGCGACATCGCAGACATAAGCGCCAGCAGTGCGATTACCGGTCCCCCGGTGCCCAGCAGTTCCCAAAATGCGGTCATCGCTATTTCACCAACTGGGCTGCGGTTTTCGATCCCAGATTAAGGATCGGAAAGCAATCCATCTGTTCCTCGTTTTGTGGCTGGCATGAGGTCACGTCGTGGAGCAGTATTTCCGATATGTTTCCGCAAGAGATTTCAGGGATTTCGAACAGTTTTAAGGTGGTGCGTTGCACAGGTAATGGTGCGGCATCGATAGACAACAAACGGTCAATCACGCCTTGTCCATCCAGAATTGCCAATGACATTTCAAATCCAGAGAAACTTTTCCCGGTCTGGTTACGAAACAGAAAAAACGCCCGACATCCGCCGCCGTCAATTTCTTCGACCTTGTTCAGTTCGACCTGCAATTGGCCGGTTTCAGCCTGCCCAGTCAAAGGCAGTGCCGCCAATAAAAAGACGGCAACCATGTGTTTAAATGTCATTCGGATCTCCGGTTTGCGGTTTTTGTTCAGTTGATCGTTGCCAGTGCTTTTTCAATGCGGTCCATCATTTTGTTTGCCCCGTTCATGTCACGAGACTTCAGTAATTGGGCAGCCTTGTGCACCGCGCGATCCAATTTACTGCGTGTCGTGCCAGGGGTGCGCGCAACATTGGCACGCAGGGCCTGGGCTCGTTTTACGCCTGCGCCCAGGCTCATACGGTCCCGACTTTGTTGCGCACGGGCTTGGGTGCGTTTGTCATTCTCAATGGTCTTGCCTATTTTGGCCAAGGCCATTTCGATCATGGTAATGAGCGTCTCTGCCTCTTGCAGTTTGCCGTCGTTGACCAGTTTTACAGATCTGGCCAACGCGCGTTTCAGCTTCATTTCCAATGGACCAGGGGCCAGAGCGATGCGAGGATGGATCCTCTTCAGACGTTTCACCAGTTCCTGTGCAGACTTGCCGCTGTCACCCGGCGGGGCCAGATCTGACACCTTGTCGTCGCTAACCACACCATCTGACTTCTCTGGCTTGAGGCTGTCCAGAAGGTTGCCGCCTTTGTCGTAGAATAGCACATTGACCTTAGGCTGATTCTTGCGCAGAAACTTTTTCAGCCCGGTGACTGTTTTGGCAGATACTTTCTCGCAGATCATCTCCATCTGATCTGAGCGCACAACATAGGTGCCCCATATCATTGGTGGACCGCCACCTTCGTTTTTTAGTGGAGCACGCAGAGCTTCGGGCTTTTTACCCGGCTCGACCATCAATAACGGGTCGTTCTGTTTGTCCAAACAAAAGCCAAAGCACATCCGCTCACGGGCGCCTTTGCGCACCATTGACCTAACATCTTCGCCCAATACGCGGCTTGCGACCATAACGAGGTCTCCACAAAAACAGGTGAATCTAATTGACTTTAACAAAACGATAAGGCTCACTTGGGGTCAAGTTATTGTTTATTGTTTCGCAATCCAGCTTCTCCTGAGGTGTATTTCTCTACCCTGATGGCAAAGCTTGGACTGCGAAGACCAATTTTCTGGAGGTCGCTTGCATGGATCCGACTGTACTATTGCAGTCCAAAGAGGATGGCGCCCCAAGTGGCGAGAACCTCGAATATGATCCGACGTTCACGGACATGGAACTGGCCGCTTTGCCCGGCGAGGAAATTGTTCTGGGTGACACCACCACCGAAGCTTCGGACCCTGATTACCGCGAAGTTCAGAAAAATGCGCTGCTGGTCTTGGAGCGCAGTCACGATATTCGCGCAGCCGTATTCCTGTCGGATGCCATCCTTCATTCCGAAGGGTTGACCGGTTTTGCTGATGCCACCACCTTTCTGCGTGGCTGCTTGGAGCAATACTGGGAGACCTGCCATCCCGAGCTCGACGAAGATGACGGTGATCCCACAATGCGGATCAATGCAGTGCAGGATCTTTGCGGCCAGCCTGACGATATGGCAGGTCCCTCACCGGTTTATCGTAGCCTGCGTCGTGCACCATTAAGTGACAGCCGAGGTTTTGGCCGGTTTTCGTTACGCGATATAGAAGTTGCAGAAGGAGTGGTGCCCGCGCCCAGCAATATGGAGAGCGTGCCGGATACCGCCACTGTCAGCGCGGCATTCCAAGATAGCGATGATGCTGAACTTGCTCTGCGCGTGGAGGCGATCGACACTTCGACAGCCAACGTCAAAGCTATTTCAGCGGCTTTCGATGAACATACGCCTGGGCAAGGACCTGATCTGAACCCCTTGGTCAAATTGCTGCAGCAGATGGGAAAACGTCTGCGTGAATATGCCAGCATGGAAGAGGCTGAAACAGATGAGGGCGCTGAAACCGAAGGGGCAGAGGCGGGTTCCGAAGCCCCAGTTGCGATGGCGGCATCAGGGGGCGGGACGACGGGAATCAATTCGCCTTCGGATGTATCGAATGCCCTGGACCGGATCATTGGCTATTATCGCCGCGCGGAACCGTCCAGTCCGGTACCTGTCTTGCTGGAGCGGGCCAAGCGATTGGTGGGAGCAGACTTTCTGGCCATCATTACCGACATGGCTCCGCAAGGCATCAGCAATGTCCATTTGATCGGGGGCATTGACGACGACGACTGAATTTTGCCGCCCGCACCCATTCTCTGTGGTGTGGTGGCGTAACGATTGACGAGTAAGGAGTACCAGATGGCCGGCAGTTCACAAAAATTCATAGCGCGAAACCGGGCGCCCAGAGTTCAGATCGAATATGATGTCGAACTTTATGGTGCAGAAAAGAAAGTTCAACTTCCCTTTGTGATGGGGGTGGTGAGCGATTTGGTTGGCAAATCCGAGGTCGAGCAGCCTAGTGTTGCCGATCGTAAGTTCTTGGAAATTGATGTCGACAACTTTGACGACCGCATGAAATCAATGGCGCCAAGGGCGGCATTTACGGTGCCAAATACCCTGACGGGTGAAGGCAATCTCGCGGTCGATATCACCTTTGAGAGCATGGATGATTTCAAGCCAGCAGCAATTGCCGCCAAAGTGGCGCCGCTGCGTGAATTGCTTGAAGCGCGTACTCAGCTGTCCAACCTGATGACCTATATGGACGGTAAAACTGGTGCTGAAGATTTGATTGCAAAGATCATTCAGGATCCAAGTCTGTTGAAAACCCTCGCGGCGCAGGCAGCGCCGGGTGGCAGTAGCGACGCTGAAGAGTAAGGAGGGTAACAATGGCTGAAGAACAACTCGAAGCAGAAGCCGCTGGTGGTGAAGAAGCATTTGGCTCCAGTGAATTTGCCAACCTGCTGCAAAAAGAATTCCGGCCCAAATCGGACCAAGCCAAGACCGCGGTGGAATCCGCAGTTAAGACGCTGGCGGAACAGGCGTTGGCCAATACCGGGTTAATCAGCGATGACGCGCTGCGCTCTATCGAAAGCATTGTTGCCGAGATCGACAAGAAGCTGACCGAACAGGTCAATCTGGTTCTGCACAATGAAGAATTTCAGCAGATGGAAAGCGCCTGGCGCGGGCTGCATTATCTGGTCAACAATACCGAGACCGACGAACAGCTGAAAATCCGTGTGATGAGCATCTCAAAGAAAGAGATGCACAAGACCCTGAAGAAATTCAAAGGGACCGCTTGGGATCAATCGCCGATCTTTAAGAAAATCTACACCGAAGAATTTAGCCAATTGGGCGGTGAGCCCTATGGATCTTTGGTAGCCGATTATCATTTTGACCAGTCCCCACCAGATATCGAATTGCTGGGAGAACTGTCCAAAATTGCAGCGGCATCCCATGCACCTTTGATCACCGGTGCGAAACCATCGCTGTTCCAGATGGACAGCTGGTCGGAACTATCTAACCCACGCGATTTGACCAAGATCTTTCAAACGCCGGAATACGCCGCATGGCGCAGCCTGCGCGAAAGTGAAGATGCCAAATATGTTGGTTTGGCCATGCCACGCTTCCTCGGTCGTATGCCCTATGGGTCGAAAACTGATCCAGTGGAAGAATTTGCCTTTGAAGAAGATACAGGCAGCGCTGACAGTGGTCATTATTCCTGGGTCAATGCGGCCTATGGCATGGCAATGAACATCACCCGATCATTCAAATCCTATGGTTGGTGTTCGCGTATTCGCGGTGTTGAAAGTGGCGGTACATTGGAAGGTCTGCCATCGCATACTTTCCCGACCACCGATGGTGGTGTCGATCAGAAATGTCCGACGGAAATCGCTATTGATGACCGGCGCGAAGCAGAGCTCGCAAAGAATGGCATGATGCCTCTGCTCCACCGAAAGAATACGGACGTGGCTACGTTCATGGGTGCGCAATCGCTGCACAAACCCGCTGAATACGATGATCCGGATGCCACTTCGAACGCCAACCTTGGTGCGCGACTGCCTTATTTGTTCGCCACCTGTCGGTTTGCACACTATCTGAAATGTATGGTCCGAGACAAAGTTGGATCATTCAAAAGCCGCCAGGCCATGGAATCCTGGCTGCAGGATTGGATCAACAATTACGTTGATTTCAACGCCGAGATCTCCTCGGAGAACGAAAAGGCGCGCAAGCCTCTCGCCGCCGCCCAAGTGGTGGTGGAAGAGGTCGAGGGCAATCCGGGCTATTACAGCTCTAAGTTTTTCCTGCGCCCGCATTACCAGCTCGAAGGCCTTTCTGTCTCGCTGCGGCTGGTATCTAAGCTGCCCTCGGAAAAAGGTGCCTGATTTGCCACTCATCAGGCTAACCCAGCAAAACACGTAACGAGTAGTTGAATTTGAAAGGATAGAAAAATGGCTGCTAACATGTTTGTCGACATTTCGGACATTGACGGCGACGCAATGGAAGATGGACACAAAAAATGGATTGTCGTGCAATCTGCGAGCTGGAATGTTGAGCGGGCGGTAGAAATGACCGACCTTGGCTCGACCCAGCGGATGCACGCGAATTCCAATTTTGGTAAACTCGAGCTGACTTCACAGATGGGCAAGGCGTCAAATGACCTTGCACTGTCTGTTGCAAACGGCACCGTGCGTCCGGAAATCAAAATGCATTGGTGCCGGTCCGGTGACAGTGCATCTGATGGTTTGTTGGTCTATTGCATCTGGAAGTTGAAGGACGTTGTGATTGACACCTATTCGCTGTCTTCCAGCGAAGATGGTATTCCAGAAGAGACCTGGTCACTGGCCTATGCCGGAATTGAGATCGAGTACAAATCGACCGATCAGAAAACTGGTAAGCTGACCACCGAAGGTACCTTCAAGTGGAATGTTCAGACTGGCAAAGTCGAATAGTCCAGCATTGCTGCTCCGGGCGTTTTACGCCCGGAGACATCTGGCGCTGTGAATTAAACGACGGAGCGAATTGCAATGACACCCGAAGAGCATCTGAAATCCGGTGACCCCGCTGCTGCGCTTGTGGCGCTGCAAGATCTGGTGCGCGCTGATCCTTCTGATGCCAGATTGCGCATCTTTCTGTTTCAATTGCTTTGTGTGTTGGGCGATTGGAAACGTGCCATTGCACAATTGAAACTCAGCGCTGAACTTGATGAAAGCGCAACGATGATGGCCAAGGCCTATCGGGAGGCAATCATTTGCGAAGTTTACCGGGAAAAGGTTTTTGCCGGTGAAAAAGATCCGCTGATTTTTGGCGAGCCAGACGAATGGCTGGCGCTGTTGATTGAAGCACAAAAGTTATCGGCCCAAGGCAAAGTGCGAGAGGCGGCAGACCTGCGCGCCCGCGCTTTTGACGGAGCCCCCGCCAGCACCGGCGAACTAAATGGTGATCGGTTTGAGTGGATTGCGGATGCCGATATGCGGCTGGGTCCAGTCCTTGAGGTCATTGTAAATGGGCGCTATTTCTGGCTGCCCTTCGCACAGATTAGTGCGCTGGAAGTCGAAGCGCCAAGTGATCTGCGAGATGCAGTCTGGACTGCGGGTACCCTGACTTTGTCAAATGGTGGTGAACTGGCGGCGCTGATTCCCACCCGATATCCCGGTTCGACACAGGCGGACCCTGCACTGATGCTCGCGCGGGCTACCGAGTGGACCGATGCTGGTGACGACACCTTTGTTGGGACTGGACAAAGATTGCTGACCACCGATCAGGCTGACTTTGCCCTGATGGACCTGCGTACACTGAAAATGGATGGGTCTGAGGAAGACGATGGCTGACAAGACACTAGCCGAACGCCTGCAGCCCTCATTGCTGGACCGGCTGAGCGATCAAAACCCAGGAGATTTGAAAGAAACCCGAGATTCGCGTGTGATAGATTTGAACCGCCTGCGTGAAATTATTCAGCGGGATTTATCCTGGCTGTTGAACACCCACAACGCCGAGTCTCACTTTGATGTTGAACGCTATCCGGCAGTGGCACGATCGGTACTTAACTATGGCTTGGCCGAAGTGACAGGTGAATATTCGACGAACCAAAAAGCCGAAGCTATCCGCCGCTCGATCGAGCAGGCGGTTACGGCCTACGAGCCGCGGATTATTGAAGGGTCTGTAGACGTGCTTTTGCGGAGCGAGACTGATGAGACCGAAATGACTGTTGGTCTGGATATACGCGCCGATATGTGGGCGCAGCCGATGCCGCTGGAATTGTACCTGCGCAGCAAGGTTGATCTGACCACGGGTGAAGTCGCTGTGGAAAGGGGTGTGTAGCGTGGATACACGTCTTCTTGAACACTATGAAAACGAACTAAACTACCTGCGCGATATGGGTGGTGAATTTGCAGAGGCCTATCCCAAGATTGCTTCGCGTCTGGGTATGGAGGGCGTCGAGGTTTTGGACCCCTACGTTGAACGTCTTCTCGAAGGGGTGGCGTTCCTGTCAGCGCGGGTGCAGTTGGAATTGCAGTTGCAATATCCCAACTTCACCTCAAACCTGCTGGAAATCATATACCCTCACTACCTTGCGCCCACCCCGTCGATGATGATTGCTGCGCTAACGCCTGATATTACCAATTCAGCTGTCAAAAGCGGGTATGTGCTGCCACGTGGTTCAGTGCTGCGCAGTCGATTGACAGAAGGTGAACAGACTGCCTGCGAGTTTCGTACTGCCAGTGAAATGACTATGTGGCCCATTGAAATCACAGAGGCCAACTATATTGACGGGCGTGGTGAATTGGTGGCCGCTGGGGTGGCAGGCGGTGTTGATGCCCGGGCTGGTATAAGATTGCGATTGCGACGCTCAGATGGCGAAGCAATTTCTGACTTGGCGATGGATAAGCTGACGGTTTTTCTGGGCAATGCAGGCGGCAACAGTTGGCCGCTGCTGGAACTGCTGAGTACTCAGGTACAGGGCTTGGTTGCTCGGTCCACTGATCGACGCGCAGATTGGCATATTTCTTTGCCGCAGGGCCGGGTTGTTCAGCGCGGTTTTGATCCGGAAGAGGCCCTGTTACCTACACCAAGACAGGTGTTTGATGGCTATCGTCTGTTGCAAGAATTTTTTGCAATGCCCGAAAGATTCCGGTTTGTCGAATTGCAGGGGCTTTTACCAGCGTTGCAGCGGGCAAAGGGCGCTGAGGTCGATATATATATCCTGCTTCGCGAAGGCATGAGCGAAGTTGCTCAAGTGGTGACGCCTGAGGTCTTTACCCTAAATGCTGTGCCAGCTGTGAATCTCTTTGAAAAGCGCTGTGACCGGGTTCAGATCACGGCCCATGATACTGAACACCACGTGGTTCCCAATCGCACTGCTGGTCTGGATTTCGAGATATACAGCTTGAGTTCCGTTGCTGGCATCAGTGGCGAGGGGGAGGACGATGTGGTATTTCGTCCGTTTTATTCCGCCACGGATTTCACTGCCGCGGGTGAAACATTTCCAGCCTATTACACGCTTAAGCGCAGGATGCGGCAACGTTCAGAAAAGGAAAGACTGCGCGGGGTGCGCAGTTCTTACCTCGGGTCAGAAACCTATGTGACATTGGTGGACCGGGCGCAGGCCCCGTACTCGCCACATCTGGAACAACTGGCTGTTAAGGCGTTGTGCACCAACCGTGACTTGCCCATGTTGCTGGCCACTGGTGATGCGAACGTATTTCACCTGCCTGAAGGCGGGCCTGTTACTTCGATCAGCTTGCCGGTGTCACCTACGCGGCCGCGTCCAACACTGGCTCAAGGTGATACCGCCTGGAGGCTGATTTCTCATCTTAGTCTAAACTACGTTTCAGTTACTGAAACTGGCAAAGGGCATTCTGCGGAGGCACTGCGCGAGTTGGTTGGGTTATACGCTCCACTAGGCAATAGGGTGACCGAAAAGCAGCTTGAGGGCATCGTTTCTATTTCAACCCGGCCCATTGTGCGCCGGATGAGCGACGAGATCCTATCGACCGCTGTGCGTGGATTGGAAATTACTCTGGGCTTTGATGAAAGCTTTTTTGAAGGCAGCAATATCTATGCGCTTGGCGCGGTGCTGGAGCGTTTCTTGCGGCGCTATGCCAGCATAAATTCATTTACCGAAACTGTTCTTACAACTGAAAAACGTGGGGAAATTGCCAGATGGCGACCGGAAACAGGTCTGGGCCGGATGATCTGAGCCATTTCGACCAGCTGGTCGAATCCCCTGGAAAGCACCATGTTTTCCAGGCGCTCAGAGTGTTGGAGGCACATTATGCCGATGCTCCGCGTTTGGGCGAAAGCCGACGGCCGCGCCAGGATAAGGTGCGCTTGGGGCAAGAGGCAGAACTGGCGTTTCCGCCAAGTACTATTGCCGATTTCAAGCCTCCACAGGGTGATCAGCCTGCGCGGTTGACCAATCGTTTTTTTGGTCTGTTTGGCCCTCAGGGTCCATTACCGCTGCATTTGACCGAGTATGCCCGCGATCGTAAACGCAATCACCGCGATCCAACTTTGGTGGCTTTTGCTGATATGCTTACGCATCGACTGATGGGTTTGTTGTATCGGGCCTGGGGACAGGGTCAGCCATCGGTGAGTTTCGATCGGGCTGACGACCCGATGGCGCGTCAGGTGGCGGCATTGGGCGGGTACCATGGTGACCATTTGCAAAATCGTGACGCGATGCCTGACATGGCCAAGCTGCATTTTGCCGGCCACCTAGGACAAGCCGCCAAAAACCCCGAAGGTTTGGTGTCCATCTTGTCAGCGTTCTTTGATGTGCCAGTGCAGCTACAGGAATTCATAGGCAGTTGGCTGGAGTTGGAGCCGGATGACCGCTGGCAGTTGGGCTATGCGGGAGGGCTTGGGCAATCCACCAGCGTTGGTGACAAAGTATGGAGCCGGAGTTCCAAGTTCCGGCTGCGGATCGGTCCCCTGACTTTGGCGGACTATGAACGATTGCTGCCCGGAGGCGCAGCACTGACCCGCCTGCGGTCCATTGTGCGGTCTTATGTTGGGGATGTGCTGGATTGGGATGTCAATCTGGTGCTGGCCGGTGATCAAGTGCCACGCGCCAGTTTGGGGGGCAGCACTCGGTTGGGTCATACCAGCTGGATAGGCAGTCGGCCGGATCCCGATGCAAAACGACCAGATGTAGATGATTTGTACCTGTATCCCGGCCTTGGGTCTGCACAGGGTGAATGAGTAGAGGAAGGTATTTGACATGACTGAGATTAGCCGCGTTGCCCTGTTTGGTAAGTTGAATGTATTGGGGTATCAAGCTGTTGAAAGCGCTACTGTGTTCTGCAAAATGCGGGGCAACCCTTATGTAGAACTGGTGCATTGGATGCATCAGATTCTTGCCGGGCAAGACAGCGATTTGCACCGGATTGTTGAACATTATGATCTTGATCCCGGTAAAATCGCGGCTGAAATGACGCGGGCGCTGGATATGCTGCCGCGTGGGGCCTCGACGATCTCAGATCTGTCGGATCACCTGATGGACGCGATGGAGCGAGGCTGGGTTTGGGGGTCGCTGTTGTATTCGGCAAATCAGGTGCGCAGTGGCTATCTGTTGCTGGGAATGCTGAAAACCCCGGCCTTACGCAATATCCTGTCGTCGATGACGCCCGAACTTGCACGCATCGGGGCGGATGATCTGGCAGACAACTTTGTCTCAATCACCCATGGTTCGCCCGAAGAAACCATGGGCGCGCAGGATGGTTCGACCACAGGCGGTGGTGCGGCTCCGGGCGAGGCGTCAGACGCGATGGCGCCGGCGGCCATGGGCAAGGGCGAGGCGCTGGAACAGTACTGCACTGACATGACCGAGCAGGCCCGCAATGGTGAGATTGATCCGATTGTTGGCCGGGACGAAGAGATCCGCCAAATCGTTGATGTGTTGATGCGCCGTCGCCAGAATAACCCGATCCTGACCGGGGAGGCTGGCGTTGGTAAAACAGCGGTGGTCGAGGGCTTTGCTCTGCGCATTGCCCGTGGTGACGTGCCACCAGCACTGCATGATGTTCGGTTGCTGATGTTGGACGTGGGCCTGTTGCAGGCCGGGGCCAGCATGAAGGGCGAGTTTGAAAATCGTTTGCGTCAGGTGATTGATGAGGTGCAGTCCAGCGCTACGCCGATTGTGATGTTTGTTGACGAAACCCATACTTTGGTTGGGGCAGGGGGGGCTGCGGGTACCGGCGATGCGGCTAACTTGCTGAAACCGGCGTTGGCGCGTGGCACCCTGCGCACCATTGGCGCAACCACCTGGGCTGAATATAAAAAATACATTGAAAAAGATCCGGCCCTGACCCGTCGCTTTCAGGTGGTGCAGGTGGATGAACCCTCCATCCCCAAAGCGACCCTGATGATGCGCGGTATTGCGTCAATGTTGGAAAAGCACCACCGCGTGCAGGTGCTGGACGAAGGCATCGAGGCAGCGGTCAGCCTGTCGGCACGCTATATTCCAGCCCGGCAACTGCCAGATAAATCAGTCAGCCTATTGGACACTGCCTGTGCCCGCGTTGCGGTTAGTCAACACGCTGTACCAGCCGAGGTAGATGACTGTCAGCGCCGGATTGAGGCTCTGACTACCGAATTGCTTATCATTGGTCGTGATGAAACCGCAGGCTATGAGGTCGGCGATCGTCGTGAAGCGGTAGAGATTGCTAAAACAGCCGAGGAAGAAAGGCTGGTTGGCCTGACCGAACGTTGGGATGCAGAAAAGGCCGTTGTCGAAGAGATCCTGGATCTGCGCGCCAAGCTACGCGAAGGCGCGGCGCCAGTGGACGCTCCCGCCGAAAACGAGGAAGAGGCTGGTGATAGTCCGTTGGACGATGAAGCTCGCGCTGATCTGATGCAGCAGCTCAAGGACAAGAATGCTGAACTGGAAACCCTGCAGGCTGAAAGCCCGCTGATCCTGCCGATTGTGGATCACCAGGCGGTGGCATCGGTAGTTGGTGACTGGACTGGTATTCCGGTGGGCCGCATGGTCAGCGATGAGATTGAAACTATTCTGAACCTGGAAGAGCATCTGGCCAAACGGGTGATCGGCCAGGATCACGCGATGAAGATGATTGCCAAGCGCATTCAGACATCCCGTGCTGGGTTGGACAATCCGTCGAAACCCATTGGCGTGTTCCTTCTGGCCGGGACCAGCGGCGTGGGTAAAACTGAAACCGCACTGGCGCTGGCCGAAGTGCTGTATGGTGGCGAACAGAATGTCATCACCATTAATATGTCCGAATACCAAGAGGCCCACACCGTCAGCAGCCTGAAAGGTGCGCCTCCGGGATATGTCGGGTATGGCGAAGGCGGTGTGTTGACCGAGGCGGTGCGGCGCAAACCATATTCGGTTGTGCTGCTGGACGAGGTCGAAAAAGCCCACCCCGATGTGCACGAGGTCTTTTTCCAGGTCTTTGACAAAGGCGTCATGGAGGATGGCGAGGGCCGGGTGATTGACTTCAAAAACACTCTTATCCTGCTGACTTCAAACGCTGGGTCTGAACTGATCATGGATCTGTGCAGTGATCCGGATCTGCTGCCCGATCCAGATGGCATCACCAAGGCGCTGCGCGACCCACTGCTAAAAATCTTCCCAGCAGCGCTACTGGGTCGCTTGGTCACCATTCCGTATTATCCACTTAGCCCGGACATGATTGCTAAGATCACTGTGCTGCAGCTGAACCGGATCAAAAAGCGGGTGATGGAGTCACACAATGTGCCGTTCGAATATTCGGATGCGGTGGTCGATAAGATCGTTGAGCGTTGCCAGGAATTGGAATCTGGTGGGCGGATGATCGACGCAATTGTGACCAATACGATGCTGCCTGACATCTCAGCTGAATTCCTGCGCCGCCTGATGGAAGGCAAAGAGGTTGAGAAGGTCAAAATCGATATTGATGACGGTGAGTTCAGCTATTCATTCGATTGATTTCAGGGGGTTAACCAATGCAGTTTGTTATGGAAGCAAGTGGCTACAAAGTCGTTGAAAAAATGAAGATGACCAGCTCGAAGAAATATGTCGAGCTAAAGGGGGATGCCACCTTCAGCTGGACAAACTCCGGTCTGACAAAGATCAGTGACACCAGTAAAAGTTCCTACCTTGTGGTTGTCGGCAAGGCCATTCAGCAGGCCTATAAAAAGACTCTGGCAGGTCTCATGAAGGCGATTCAAAAGCTTCTGGATGGCGTCGAAAAAGAAATGATGTCGATGGAGAAGGCATTTACCAAGAAATACGCCAAGACTCCGCCAACTGGAAAAGAGGTGGAACAAGCCTCGGACGAGATGAACGCGTTCAAAAAGAACGAGTTGGTGAAAATCGGGGCGGAAGCGCAAAAGATGTATCAGGATGCTATCGGTAAATTGACCAAGCCAGCCCATGACGCAGGCTGTAAGAAGATCCAGGAAGGATCAAAGCTAAAGAAAGATCACGGCAAGCTGATCTGGACAGTCATCAAGTTTGTCGTGGTGGCAACCGCCATCGCCTTTGCTGTTGTGGCGACGGTAGCCACTGCGGGTGCAGCGACTCCATTGCTGGTAGCGACTATCCTTGGGGCGGTGGCGTTATTGACCAAGTCGGTATCGTTGGTGATTTCTACCGCCAAGGATATCGCGGAATACGCCAAGCAATATCGGGCCAATGTTTTGATCGCTGCAGATGAAGTGAGCAATGCGGAAAAGGCGATCGACAAGGCGCTGACTGCAATTGAGGCTGCGAACAAAAACCATGAGGCGATGACCCTGAAGGTGGGGCAGGTGAAACAGGAATTTGACACTGCTCTGTCCAAACTCGACGGCGACAAAAGCGGCGATAAAACCATCAAGCAGGCGCAGAAAGATCTGAAAAGCGGCAAGGCTGACCTCGTGAAGTTCGAAACCCAGCTAGGCGGCAAGCCTGCCGATGTACTGGCGGCGTTGAAAAAGGCCAAGGGTGATTTGGTCAAGGCACAGCCCAAGAAAGTGGCAAATCTGGATACTTCAAACAAATGGGCTGATTTCTTCAAAAATGCTGCTGATGTGACCTCCAGCGCGGCCAAAGCTTTCTGAAGCTGCAACAAAGGGAACCCTCGGAGAGTGCAACACCAAATGGAAGCCAAGCCAGAGATAGGTATGAGAGACCGTGCTCGGGCCTTTGTCGAGCAGGATAGCGTCAGGAATACGATCCTTGGCGTTATCATTTTCAATGCGATTACGCTCGGGCTTAGTACGTCATCAATGGTGACTGATCAGATCGGCGGGTTGCTATCAGTGATTGACCGCGCCGTGTTGGCGATTTTTGTTGCTGAGTTGGCGCTAAAGCTTTTTGCCTATGGCTGGCGGTTCTTTGCATCGGCCTGGAATATTTTTGATTTTGTTGTGGTTTCGATCGGCTTTTTGCCTGACACACGGGGGCTGTCAGCGTTGCGGGGGCTGCGCGTATTGCGCGCCTTGCGGCTATTGTCGGTGGTGCCGCAGATGCGAGCCGTTGTGCAGGCTCTGCTGGATGCCTTGCCCGGCATGGGCGCAGTCATCGTGATGTTGTCAATTGTTTATTACGTCTTCGCCGTCATGGCGACACTGATGTACGGCGCTACATTCGACGAATGGTTTGGGACTCTTGGGCGGTCACTCTACTCGTTGTTCCAAATCATGACGTTGGAAAGTTGGTCGATGGGCATTGTGCGGCCAGTGATGATAGAGTTTCCAATGGCCTGGGCATTCTTTGTCCCGTTTATCATCATAACTGCTTTTTCCGTGTTGAACCTGTTCATCGGCTTGTTGGTCAACACGATGCAGACAGCTGTGGAAGATGACGCCGAAGCAGAATTTGAACAGCTGCGCAATTTGGTACGGTCAGAAACAGATATAATCGATGAGCATGTGAAAGAACTGCACGGTGAAATCCGCGCGTTACGCGCAGAACTTGCGGCAGCAAGGGGAGAGACCGATGGCTGATAGTTCACAAAAATTTATTGCCCGCAACCGGGCACCGCGTGTGCAGATTGAATATGATGTCGAGCTGTACGGTGCCGAAAAGAAAGTTCAACTGCCATTTGTCATGGGTGTGATGAGCGACCTTGCTGGTAAATCCAAGGTGGCGCAGCCGGCGGTGGCGGATCGTAAGTTTCTTGAAATTGACGTTGACAATTTTGACGACCGGATGAGGGCAATGGCACCCAGAGCTGCATTCTCGGTGCCTAATACGCTGACGGGTGAGGGCAATCTGGCGATTGACCTGACTTTTGAAAAGATGGCGGATTTTTCCCCGGGTGCCATCGCCGCCAAAGTGGATGCGCTGCAGCCCTTGCTGGAGGCGCGTAGCCAGTTGAGCAATCTGATGGCCTATATGGATGGGAAGTCCGGGGCTGAAGCACTGATCGAGAAGGTTTTAGGCGATACTAATTTGTTGTCAGCGCTGTCGTCAGAAGTCCCCGGTGCGGATATGGAGGACGCGCTGGAAAGTCTGCGTGGTGTTGCGTTGGCAGAACCTGAAGCGGATACAAGCAGTGATATCCTGGCAAATCTGAGTGCGCAGGCCCCTGAAAATTTACCAGAAAAAGACACTTCTGCATCGGCCTTGGCCAGCCTGGCGGCGGTCGAAATTGCGCCTGTACCACAAGATATGAGTGTCGGAGTACTGGATGCCCTTTCTGCACAGGAAGTTGCTATAGAAGTTGACACTGCGGCGTCCGATGCCTTGGACAGTTTGGCTGCAGTGGAAATCGACACGCCAGAAGAGGATGACAGCGCCGATGTGCTGGGCGACCTTGCGGCGCTAGAGGTCACTGAGGAAGACGACACCGCCGCGTCGGACGCTTTGGAAAGTCTGGCAGCAGTGGAAATCGACACGCCTGAAGAGGATGACAACGCCGATGTGCTCGGCGACCTTGCGGCGCTGGAGGTGACCGAGGAGGAAGACACTGCCGCGTCGGATGCCTTGGAAAGTCTGGCTGCAGCGGAAATCGACACGCCAGAAGAGGATGACAGCGCCGATGTGCTGGGCGACCTCGCCGCGCAGGAGGTGACCGAGGAGGAAGACACCACCGCGTCGGATGCCTTGGAAAGTCTGGCTGCAGTGGAAATCGACACGCCAGAAGAGGACGACAGCGCCGATGTGCTGGGCGACCTCGCCGCGCTGGAGGTGACTGAGGAAGAAGACACCGCCGCGTCGGACGCTTTGGAAAGTCTGGCTGCAGTGGAAATCGATGCACATGAAGAGGATGACAGCGCTGATGTGCTCGGCGACCTCGCCGCGCTAGAGGTCACTGAGGAAGAAGACACTGCCGCGTCGGATGCCTTGGACAGTTTGGCTGCAGTTGAGATCGACACGCCAGAAGAGGATGACAACGCCGATGTGCTGGGCAACCTCGCCGCGCTAGAGGTCACTGAGGAAGAAAATACAGCCGCGTCGGATGCTTTGGACAGTCTGGCTGCAGTGGAAATCGATGCACCTGAAGAGGATGACAGCGCTGATGTGCTCGGCGACCTCGCTGCGCTGGAAGTGACCGAGGAGGAAGACACTGCCGCGTCGGATGCCTTGGACAGTTTGGCTGCAGTGGAGATCGACGCGCCTGAAGAGGACGACAGCGCCGATGTGCTGGGCGACCTCGCCGCGCTGGAGGTCACTGAGGAGGAAGACACTGCCGCGTCGGATGCCTTGGACAGTTTGGCTGTAGTGGAGATCGACACGCCAGTGGAGGACGACAGTGCAGACGTGCTGGACGACCTCGCCGCGCTGGAGGTGACCGAGGAGGAAGATACAGCCGCGTCGGATGCCTTGGACAGTCTGGCCGCAGTGGAGATCGACAGGCCAGTGGAGGACGACAGTGCAGACGTGCTGGGCGACCTCGCCGCGCTGGAGGTGACCGAGGAGGAAGACACTGCCGCGTCGGATGCCTTGGACAGTTTGGCTGCAGTGGAGATCGACACGCCTGAAGAGGACGACAACGCCGATGTGCTGGGCGACCTCGCCGCGCTAGAGGCCACTGAGGAAGAAGACACTGCCGCGTCAGACGCCTTGGACAGTTTGGCGGCAGTTGAGATCGACGCGCCAGAAGAGGATGACAGCGCTGATGTGCTTGGCGACCTCGCTGCGCTTGAGGTGGCAGAGGATATTGCAGACGCGCCAGTAGATGACCTAGCGGATCTACTTGGCGATTTGGATGTGGTACCTGAAGAGCAGGCAATTGATCCTGTTGCTGAGGCATTGGGCAGTTTGCCTGAGGCAGCCGACCCTACGTCGGAAGAAAATTCGTTGGAAGATATGTTGGAAGGATTGGATTCCCCTGAAGAGGACGGTTCGGAGGGATTGAATCTAGATGATGTTCTAAGTGGGCTAACGGAGGAAGAGCCTCCAGCTACACCAACTGACGGTGACGGGTTGGACGCACTTCTGGCTGATATTGACGCTGAGGATACAAACACTGCGATGGAAGCGGATGAGCCCACGTCTAGCGATAGTGAAGATGATTCCGCGGCTTCGGATCTGGATGATTTGTTGGGTGATCTGGATCTGGCTGAAGACGCAGAAGATGACGATCTGGATGGGTTGTTTTCTGGATTGGAGGAAGAAGCTACGTCAGAGGCGGAGGACGCTCAAGACACTGGAAGTGAATTGGATGATTTGCTGGGGGATCTGGAGGGGGATGACTCGGATCTGGATGCACTATTAGGTGCTGAAGAGGATGATGCCGAGGTGGATCTTGATGATCTGCTTGGTGGATTAGATGACGTCAGCGACGATGAGGGCGGTGAACTGGATGATCTGCTTGGCGGATTGGATGACGTCAGCGACGATGGGGGCGGTGATCTGGATGATCTGCTTGGCGGATTGGATGACGTCAGCGACGATGGGGGCGGTGATCTGGATGATCTGCTTGGCGGATTGGATGACGTCAGCGACGATGGGGGCAGTGATCTGGACGATTTGCTGGGGGATTTGGACAGTGGTGGTGACACCGACAAAGCCGCCACTGCTGAGCCCAACCAGAATGAGGAACCAGAACTCGCTTACGGGACAATTAGCGGCGACAGACCAGAGCCTCAAAAACTGGTGCGCAAGAGATTCCGGCTAGCAATTCTGGGGGATTTTTCAGGCCGCGCTGCCAAAGGGCAGATTGAAACAGGTGACGCACTGGCGGCCCGCCGCGCAATCCTACTGGATCCGGATACGGTTGAAGATGTCATCGAGAGTTTTGTCACTGAATTGCTGTTGCCAATTGGTAAAGATGGCACTGGGATAGCTGTTAAGCTGGGCGGGCTGGACGACCTGCATCCGGATGAGTTGTATGAAAACGTTGAGTTGTTTTCAGAACTGGTGGGGCTGCGCAAACAATTGCAAAGCGGAGTAACGGCGGATCATGCGGCCAAGACCCTGCGCGCATGGGGTGAAAAGCATGGCAATCGCGTCAAGCCACCCAAACCACGATCCGGTGGTAATGCAGTGCCAGCCGATCGTCGCCTTAGCGCCTTTCAACAGCTAATCGGAGATGCTGAAAATCAGCTGGGGCAGGCTTCGCCGGTGCAGGATTTGTTGGCCCGTGTGGTTGGCCCGCATATCCGGGCGCTGCCGGATGCCGATGCGACGGCGATGGTTGGCGCGGTGGACGAGGCCCTCTCGGATGCGATGCGTATGGTGTTGCATCACCCCGAATTTCAGTCGCTTGAGGGGCAGTGGCGCTCGCTTGATCTGATCGCACGTTCGGTTGAGGTCGATGACACGCTGGAAGTGATGTTGTACGACATCTCCGCCGAAGAGCTTGCCGCCGATCTGGCTGCAGCCGAAGACCTGACAGAAAGTGGGTTTGTTCGACTGCTGACAGGTGAACCACTGGACGAGGAAAATGGCCGAGGCGGATATTCGGCGTTGATCGGGCTGTATCAGTTTGAGGAAACGCCGCCACATGCTGAACTGTTGGGCCGGATTGCGCGGGTTGCGGCGCATGTTGATGCGCCATTCTTTGCAGGTATTTCACCCGGGTTCCTGGATACGGAAAAAGCCAAACTGCCTGCCCTGGTAGCGTCGGCCTGGGATACGCTGCGCGGTATGGCAGAGGCAGGACATCTGGGGCTGATATCTCCACGGTTTATGCTGCGCCGCCCTTATGGGGCCAAAAGTGAACCCATCTACGAGTTTGAATTTGAGGAGTTCACCGAGGCTGAAGGGCTGCGTGGAATGCTTTGGGCCAATCCGGTGGTGCTGGTGGCAATTCTTCTGGCGAGGTCTTTCAAGCAAAACGGCGCTTCGATGGGACTGGGGAAAATTATGTCGCTGGGCGAGATTCCGTTCCACTATGTCAATGATCGTTACGGCGATCAGGTGGCCTTGCCCTGCACAGAGCGTAACATCAACTTGGATAAGATTGCTCTGGCACAAGAGCGTGGTTTCATGGCTGTTTCTTCGGTCAAAGGACGGGATGAAATCCGTCTGACCTCCTTTGCGTCGCTTGCCGGAGGAGAAATTCTAGGCCCTTGGACCGGGGTGCCCGCGCCGAAACCCTCACCACCGAATCCAAAGCCTGTTGCGTCTGCGGACGCGGAGGGGGATGATAAAGATGATCTGGGGTTAGACGATTTGGATCTGGGAGGCGGTGACGGCGACCTGGATGATCTTCTCGCCGGCTTTGGCGGTGATGATGACGATGACGACGGCGACATGGACGAAGACCTGGCCGCCTTATTGGATGATTTATGATGTCAGTGATTGATGAGTTAACATATTTTTTGCGCCCGGTTTTCCCCGGTGAAAGGAGGCGCCATGGCCGAAAGTAAACCACATGAGCATAGCCTGGTTTGGATGTCAGGTAGCTATAAAGCTCGCGAACTGCTGTTGAAGCGCGCCATCGTGCGTGAGGGGTTGAGCAAGCTGACCGAAACCACGGTCGAATTCCAGTCTAAGAACAAGTCCGAGAAGCTGGATCAGATTGTTGGCCATACTATGAATCTGCATGTGCAGACCGAAGATGGTACTGATCAGAAGTTTTCTGGCCTGTGCATTTCGGTTGAAAACCTGGGGATGCGCGATGGGTATGGTCATTACGTCGCCGAAGTGCGCCCATGGTTCTGGCTGCTGACCCGCACACAGGATTGTCGGGTGTTTCAGAACATTTCAGCGCTCGACATCATCAAACAGCTTTTTGGGGAATATGGGCTCAACGATTTTCGTGACCGGACAAGCGGCAGCTATGAAGAACGCGAATATTGCCTGCAATACCGGGAAAGCGATTTTGATTTTCTCTGCCGCCTGATGGAGGAGGAGGGGATCTATTATTACTTTGATAGCACCAGCGATAAGAACGCGCCCGAGAAACTGCTTCTCTGTGATGGCATTAGCGGTCATTCCCCTATTAACGGTAACTCGACCGTTGAATTTCATGCGCGTGATGATGCGGACCGACGGCGCAAGGACCACGTCGCCGAATGGGGCAAAGAAGAGGTTCTGACCAAAGGAAAGGTAACGTTGAACGATTTTGATTTCCTGTCACCTACAGCGGATCTTAAGGTCAACAACAAGATTGAAAAAGGGACCCACCCGCACAAGGATTACGAGGTCTATGACTACCCTGGCCATTATCGCAAAAATTCGGGGTTGGGAAACACGCAGGCCCGGGTCCGGATGGAAGCTGAAGCGATCCGGCATAAACGCTGGCGTGGGGCGACAAGTGTGCGGACTATGGGAACGGGATATACGTTCAAACTGAAAAACCATCCTGAACGCGAAGCAAATGCCGAGTATTTGGTGGTGGATACAGTTCACTATTTGCAGGTGGCCAGCGACTTTTCTGAGCGAGAGAGCCGGCGTAGGAAGGGTCCTGATGGAAAAGAGATGCGCCATGACCTGAAGGCCAAAAATATGGACTTCCCGGAAGAAATGAAAGGCGATGCCTATGCCTCTACTTTTGGAGCTATTCCCAAGCAAGATCAGTTCCGCGCACCACTGAATACCGCCTGGCCTGAAATTGCCGGGCTGCATACGGCCACCGTTGTGGGGCAAAGTGGCGAAGAGATTTGGACCGATGAACATGGACGCATCAAGGTGCAGTTTCATTGGGATCGGGAAGGCGAAGATGACGAGAAATCTTCGTGCTTTGTGCGTGTGGTAACGCCATGGTCAGGCAAAGGCTGGGGTATGGTAGCGGTGCCGCGTATGGGCCAAGAAGTGGTTATCCAGTTTGAGGAAGGGGACCCGGACCGGCCAATCTGCACCGGCATGTTGTACAACAAAGATACAATGCCGCCCTACGCACTCCCCGATAATCAGACGCAGATGGGATTCAAAACCAACTCATCCAAAGGCGGTGGCGGTTACAATGAATGGATGTTCGAGGACAAAAAAGACGCTGAGTTGATGCGCGTGCAAGCGCAAAAAGATCACCAAAGACTGGTTAAGAATAAATCGGTGGTGACAATAGGTCTGGATGAGATTGATGCCGGAGCACATGACGAGGACGGCTGTGAAAGCAAAGTGGTCAAACAGCACGTCACGGAAACGTTGCTAGAAGGAGATCATTACTTCACCATCGAAACAGGGTCTCAGGAAATCGAGATCAAGACTGACAAGACTCAGACCATCGAAGGCAAGCACACCAAGACCATTACTGGGAATGATGCGACTACTGTAAAAACGGGCAACATGACAGTGGATGTCAGTTCTGGAAAAATCGAGATGACAGCGGCCATTGAAATTTTGCTTACGGTTGGCGGATCTTCGATTAAGATCGATAATTCTGGGGTGACAATCAAAGGACCAATGATCAAAATCGAAGGCTCTGGAATGGTTGAAGCCAAGTCACCGATGACAACTGTCAAGGGTGATGGCATGCTGACCCTTAAGGGCGGTCTGACGCTGATCAACTAGGTGGAAATAATGACAACAATGATGTTCAATGACCTGGTGAAAATGCCTGCTGACCCCGTGGCAAAGCTTTTGTCGCGTGCCAATGTTTTGTTGAAAACCCCGCTTCAGTCACCGCCGACGGCAGAGGCTTCTGTGGTGCTGAAAGAGTTGAACGACAAAGGTGCACTGGTGGATCTGCTGAGATTATTGGCAATTCTGTTGCCACCACGTGAACGGGTCTGGTGGGCTTGCATGGCCGCACGCGATTACATCGGGCCGCGCTCAGATAAAGATCCGCCGTCGTTAACGGCTGCCGAGGCTTGGGTTTATGAGCCTTCGGAAGAAAACCGCGATGCGGCTCGGATCACGTTGGACAATGCCTATGTCGATGATGACACGGTGAATTGTGCACTGGCCGTGTTGTATAGCGATGGCACCCTTGGTCCGGGAGATTTGAAACAATATCCTGCTCCGGCAGGGGCATCGGAAACAGCGGCTTTTGCCATGAATATGGTAGCCTTATCGGAATTGTCTGATAAGTTTGAAGAGCATGGCCGTGTTCTGGTCGAGCGCGCGCTGAATATTGGGCGTGGTGGTAATGGGCAGATGGAACCGGTTCATGCCATGGACGACCAAGCGTAACGAGGAGAAGGTTAAGATATGGGAATGCCCCAAGCTCGCGTATCGGACCTGCATGCCTGCATGTTGCCGTCGATTCCACCTCCACCGGTGCTTCCAGTGCCGACACCGATTCTACCGCCCTGTGCAGTTACTGTGCTAGTCGGAAAGTTGCCTGCAGCACGGTTGACGGATATGTGTACCGCGGCGCCACCGCATCCCATTATCAAAGGGTCAATGACGGTATTGATCTGTGGTCTGCCTGCGGCACGGATCATGGATAATGCCGCCTGCGGGGGTATGATCGTCAAAGGCGAGTTCACGGTTTTGGTTGGAGGATGACGCCACCAATGGCAGTGACACTAAAATTCCAGAGTTCGGGCACCATTCCCGGTGATGCCGCTCCAGTTCCAATGCGTGGTCCCAGCCTGACGATTGGGCGTGGCGACAGCAATGATCTGGTGTTACCCGATCCCGACCAATTGTTGTCACGCAATCACTGTGTGATCGAGGACCACAACGGCAATCTGGTCGTGGTTGATCTCAGTTCAAACGGTACTTTCTTAAACTATTCCAAAATCCCGTTAGGCCGTACGCCAACCCCGTTGAACAACGGGGATGTATTGTGTGTTGGCAATTATGAAATGGTGGTGGAGATCCGCAGTGAGTTGGCTGAGGTCGGCGATATGATCGCGGCCCCGGCTGCGCAGGCTTCTGCATCACACGGAATGGCGGAAAACGCGCCGGACCCGATGAAACTGTTGGATGATGCTGGGCCTGGTGGAGATTTTCTTGATGATCTTCTGGGGACGCCTACACCAACCGGACCGTCGCAGATAAACCCAGTGGATCCCATCGACGACTTACTGCCGCCGATGGGGCAGGAAGAGGATCCATTTTTCCAAAAGCCTGTTGATGGGCGGGAAGGAGAGGGCGCCAGTCTGCCGACCCACAATCCGTCAGCGCAGGACGCATTTGCGCCGCAGATGGCACAGTCTACCGCGGCAATTCCTGACGACTGGGATGATGACTTTTTGTCCGGTATTGGCGAAGAACCTGATCGCCAGCCAGAAACAACGCTACCCCCCAGTGCACCGTCGCCAGCGGAGGAACTACCGGCAGCGGGATCTCTGATTGAGGAAGCCCTTCCAGAAGACGTCTCTGAACTCGAGGTTGCACCCGACGATTCTGTAACGCTTCAGCCTGCTACTCGACCTGTTGAGGTCGAAGAGGCACCAGAAACAAAATCGCCCCCAACATCGCCGTCCAGTGCCGAACAGTCTGATGCGATCGAGTCCTTCTTACGTGGTTTAGGGGCCGAAGATCTGAAGCTGGATGCTGAAGACCATCACAATACGCTGGCACGTATGGGGCGGGTAATGCGTACTCTCGTCACTGGGCTGCGCGAAATCTTGATGACCCGCGCCTCGATCAAGTCAGAGTTCCGCATCGAGCAGACAATGATTTCTTCCGGGGGGAACAATCCGCTTAAGTTTTCTATCACGCCGGAGCAAGCGGTAGAGGCCATGGTACGCCCAGCCACCAAGGGATATCTGAGTCCGGAAACTGCCGCCGAACAGGCGCTGAACGATATCAAGGCGCATGAGGTGGCAATGCTGACCGGCATGGAAGCAGCGCTGAAAGGTGTCTTGAAACGGTTAGATCCCAAAACACTGGAAACACAGATCGAGAAAAAAAGTGGGCTGGGTGGGCTGCTTAAGGGCAAGAAGGCGCGCTATTGGGACGTCTATGAACAACTGTATACCGAGATTTCAGACCAGGCGGAAAATGATTTTCATGATTTGTTCAGCCGTGAATTTTCGCGTGCCTACAAGCAGCAGCTGGACAGGCTAAAAGAATAAGCGGCGCCATTTACGCCGAACTAGAATGAGGAGAACCAGGTGTCCTGGGACAGTAAAGTGCTTTGGACCGAGGGGTTGTTTTTGCAACCGCATCATTTCCAGCAATCTGATCGCTATACCGAGGCTTTGGTGACTGGGTTGGCGCGTCGGATGCGCCCCTATGCCTGGGGCGTAAACGGGCTGGAAATCGACCATGAGGCCCTGAAAATTGGACAGTTTGCACTAAAAAGCTGTGAAGGCCTGACCCATGACGGCACCGTGTTTCGGGTGCCAATGGCTGATCCACACCCGCCTGCACTGGAAGTGCCAACAACAATCAAAGATTGCGTGGTTTATTTGACCGTTCCTCAACGGCGTCAAGGCGCTGTTGAAGTGGATCTGTCCGGGGCGGAAATGTCTGCCAGCCGTTTGCGCCCGTCCAAGCAAGAGGTCAGCGATGTTACCAGCAGCGAACGCAAGCCAGTAGATCTTGATGTGGGCAAAATGCGATTGCAGTTTGCGCTTGAGGTGGATGATCTTGCCGACCGGCTGTCAGTGCCCGTTGCCCGCATTATCGAGGTTCGTCCGGATAAGGAAATCATCCTTGATCAGGCCTATATTCCGTCCTGTTTGGATGTCCGAGCAGCCCCCGCACTTTCCGGCTTTTTGCGCGAACTGGAGGGGTTGTTAGCACATCGGATGGAGGCGCTCTCGGGCCGGTTGGCCGAAGGGGGGACAACCCGTGGGGCGGCCGAGGTTTCAGATTTCATGTTGCTAATGGTGGTCAACCGGATGTTGCCGGTGGTTCGCCATATGGCAAACATCGAAAATCTGCATCCGGAGACTTTGTTTGTCACGTGCGCGGCGCTGGCAGGGGAGTTGTCAGTACTGATGTCGACCGACAAACAAGTACCCGAATTCCCACCATATACTCATGACAATCTAAGCGCGTGTTTTGCACCTTTGATCCGCACACTGCGGCAATACCTCAGTTCTGTGCTGGAACAGACGGCAATTTCTATCCCGCTGGAAGCGCGCAAGTATGGCATTTCGGTAGGGGTAATCGCCGACCGCAAACTGTTGGGCAATGCAGGTTTCGTACTGGCTGTGAACGCCGACATCCCAGCGGAAGATGTGCGTCGTCATTTTGCAGGTCAGGCAAAAATTGGTCCTGTCGAAGAAATTCGACAGTTGGTCAACTCTGCGCTGCCGGGGATCACCTTGCGACCTTTGCCAGTGGCGCCGCGCCAAATACCTTACCACGCCGGCGTGGTTTACTTTGAGATGGATGGTGACAGTCCCTATTGGCGCAAGATGACCACTTCGGGTGGTATCGCTGTGCATGTGTCGGGGCAATATCCGGGGCTGAAGATGGAACTTTGGGCCATTCGCAACACTTAAACGGGGATAAGACATGGCTGATCACGACGACCCGTTTGCGGAACCGAATGACACCGATAAAACGGTCATCCGACCCAATCCCGGGGGTCGTAGAACTGCGACGCCACAACCTTCGCCAATGACGCCGGAAGCACCGGCACCAGTTGCAGGCGGCGATGCCTTTGGTGTGCCTCAGGCTACTCCGACCCAGCCTGCAGCGGCTTCGCCGACATCCGGCAAAACATCGCAGATGGCCCTGACAGGGATGAACCAACTGACGGCCTGTGCATCAACGTTGTTTGCTTTGATCAGCCGCATTCGCAACCGCGCCCAGCACATGGACCCGGATAAACTCCGCCAAAGTGTAGTGGCTGAGGTGCGCGGGTTTGAAAACCGTGCCCTTCAGGCCGGGATCACCGCGCAGACGGTTAAAATTGCCCGCTATGCGATGTGCGCAACGCTGGATGATGTGGTGCTAAATACCCCATGGGGAGGCCAGTCCAGCTGGGGTTTGCAGTCGATGGTTGGCACTTTTCACCGCGAAACCGTTGGCGGTGACCGTTTTTATGACTTGTTGGCACGGTTGGAGAAAGAGCCGGGCAGCAATATCGATATGTTGGAATTCCTCTATATGTGCATGTCGCTGGGATTTGAGGGCCGACTGCGGGTTGAACAAGGCGGGCCGGAAAAACACATGCAAATCCGGGGGGCATTGGCGCGGATCATTCGGGCACAACGCGGGCCAGTTGAACGCGATCTTGCACCACATTGGGAAGGCCTGAAAAGACCGTTTAAAGCCTTGTCGGCGTGGCGATTGGTCTGGATTGCATTGACCGTGACCATAATGTTGCTGGGGATGCAGTTTGTTGGTTTGTCCTGGGCCCTGTCGAACCAGACAGAGCGGGTGATTGGTCAGCTGTCCATTGTAGATTCCGGGCCGGTAGCCGAATTGGAACGGCGCGCTCCACCCCCACCTCCGCCGCCACCTCCACCCACCGTTGAGGACCAAATTGCTAAGGTGTCTGGATTTCTGGAACCGGAAATTAGCGAAGGTATTGTCGAAGTTTTCCAAAAGGGGAACACGTTGATCATCCGGGTGGCCGGGTCTGGAATGTTTGGGTCGGGATCGGACAAACTCGCTGCCGATTTTGTGCCTCGGATAGACCGTCTGGCGCTGGCTCTGAATGAAGAAAAAGGCAAACTGATTGTGGTTGGTCATTCGGACAATGTACCAATCCGGTCGTCCCGCTTTCCGTCGAATATGCACCTGTCGCTTGCGCGCGCTAAATCGGTGATGGCGGGTATGGCGGCGGTTCTGACTGATCCAAGCCGTCTGTCCGCAGAGGGCCGCGCTGACAAAGAACAGCTGGAAGATAATGGTACCCGCGAGGGTCGCGCCCGCAATCGGCGTATCGAAATACTGCTGGTGCAGGAGAGTGACCAATGATCCGCCGTTATATCGTACCGCTGTTCAAATCGATCTATTCGTTGTTACTGATTTTTGCAGCGGTTCTGTCTGCCTGTGTCTGGTACTTTGCCCCGCTAATTGGTGGCGAAACATGGCGTCCATTTGACAGTGTGACTTCGCGCATTGTCACGATATCTTTGATCTGGGTGTTCTTCCTTTTATTGATCATCCTAATTTTCTGGCGCCGTCGTCGCAAAGACCGCGAGATGACCGATGAAATTGCTGAGTCTGTGGACACTAGCGAAGATGACGTGCTGGCCGAGGAAATCGGCGAGCTGCGCGGCAAGTTCAAACTGGCGATGGTTGAGCTGCGCAAATCCAAAAATGGCAGACGACACCTGAATGATTTGCCCTGGTATGTGATGATCGGCCCACCAGGTGCAGGCAAGACCACGGCTATTGTCAATTCCGGGTTGCAGTTTCCGCTGGCCGAAAAATTGGGCAAAGCAGCCATTGGCGGGGTAGGTGGCACGCGAAACTGCGATTGGTGGTTCACCAACGATGCAGTCTTGATCGATACCGCTGGCCGGTACACCACCCAGGAAAGCGACGCTGAGGCGGATAATGCAGCCTGGATTGGTTTTCTGGGCTTGCTCAAAAAGTACCGCAAGCGGCAGCCGATCAATGGGGCGATAATAGCGATTTCACTGTCGGACCTATCACTACAGGACGAGATTACCCAAAAGGGGCATGCGCAGGCGGTAAGGCGGCGATTGTCTGAACTGCGAGAAAAGCTGGGCGTGCGGTTCCCGGTCTATGTGTTGTTCACTAAGGCTGATCTGATTGCTGGGTTCAGCGAATTTCACGACATATTGGGCAAAGAAGACCGTGAACAGGTGTGGGGATTCACTCTGCCCTTGCCTAAGGGCAAGAAAGACGAGCCTCCAATTGCCCGATTCGACGAAGAATTTGCGTTGTTGCTAGGGCAACTCAATGCGCAGCTGCTGGAAAAAATGCAGGTCGAGACAGATCATCAACGCCGGGCGCTGGTGGCTGGCTTCCCAGCTCAGGTCGCCTCCGTTCGGACCGTAGCCCGGGATTTCTTGAACGAGGTGTTTCAGGATAATCGCTATGATCAAAGACAGATGTTGCGCGGGATTTATTTTGCCTCGGGTACGCAAGAAGGCACGCCGATCGACCGGTTGATGCTGGGCATGGCGCAGACCTTTGGCATTGGTCGTCAGGCGATTGGGACAGGGCAGGGCACCGGGCGGTCGTTCTTTTTGACCCGATTATTCGAAGGTGTGATGTTCCCCGAGGCGGGGCTAGTGTCCGCAGATGACAAAGTTGAACGCCGCTATCGCTGGACACGGAGGATTGCAATCACTGCAACGATTCTGGTTGCGTTGGCTACGGGTAGCTTGTGGGTGAACTCTTTTCTCGAAAATGCAGAGTTGATTGAGGAAGCCGAAGACCAGGTAGAGGCCTACCAAGCCGCCGCAGCAACGCTGCCACCCAGCCCAGTAGGGGATACAGATCTGGTTCCGGTGGCTGCAGCGCTGAATTTGTTGCGGGATCTGCCTGCCAACCCAGTTTTGTCTGACCCCAAACCAGAACGCGAAATGACCTATGGGCTGTATCAGGGCGAAGTGGTTGGTACTCAGGCAGCGCAGACTTACCGTGCTGCCTTGAACCAACGACTACTGCCAAGGTTACTGGTGCGCCTTGAGGAGCAGATTACAGGCAACATCAACAACCCTGATCTGTTGTATGAGGCACTGAAAATCTATTTGATGCTGGGCCTGCAGGGCCCCATGAATCAGGACCTGGTTAAGGAATGGATGCGGCTCGACTGGGAACTGGTGGCGTATCCGGGCATTGCGCGTGCGCAGCTCCGCAACGATTTAATGGATCATATGACCGCGCTCTTGACGCAGCCGATGGAGGAAGTGGCACTGAACGGGCCGCTGATTGCGCAGGTTCAGGGACTGTTGTCCGAGCTGCCGCTGGCACAGCGTGTTTACAACGGCATCATCAATTCCAACACTGCAACCAGCCTGCCAAAATGGCGTCTAACCGAAGTTGGTGGGCCTTCTGTCAAGCGCGTGCTGGTGCGGAGCTCGGGCAAGCCCTTGAACGAAGGTATTGAGGGAATTTTCACTTATGACGGCTTCCACGATGTCTTCCTGCCAGAAGCTGTCAGTGTTGCTGAACGGGTACAACGCGAAGCCTGGGTGCTGGGACAACGTAGCGAGGAGGAGCAGAGCAACGCTGCGTTACTGGCACTGAGCAGAGACGTGTTGGATCTGTATTACAACGATTACATCACTCGCTATGACACACTCTTGGGAGATGTGGATATCATCCCTCTTGAATCCCTTAGTCATGCGGTTGAGGTTACCAATGTGTTGTCTGGACCAACGTCACCAATCACCAACATTCTGACCGAGGTGTCCAAAGAAACTAGCCTCGCTACGGAACGCGCGACGCTGGATACTTCGGCGCTGTCCGGTGGGGCCTCACAGGTTGCCGCAATTGAAGCACGGTCAAATCTGTCCATTCAGGGTCAAATTCTGCTGGAAGCATTGGTGAAATCCACAGGCGATACTGGGGGCGTTCCTCCAAAACCGCCCGGATCCTATGTTCAAGAGCGGTTCCAATGGCTGCACAATCTGGTGCAACGCCCAGAAGGACAGCCTTCGCAGTTGGATGACCTGATGGTGACGCTGCAACTGGTCTATCAAGAGCTGAACAAAATGTCGTTTAGTGGTGTCGCCACTGGTGGTGAGGCGCTGTTGCAGTTTCAGCAATCCGCTTCTCGGGTCGACGGTCCCGTGCAACGCTGGGCCTCGCAGATTTCTACAGGGTCGTCGGGTATCACATCAGAGGGCACCCGCGCGTCGATCAATGCGCGATGGCAGGCCTCTGTTCTACCGTTCTGCACGCAAGCGTTGGACAATCGTTATCCGTTCAACAGACGGGCGAGGGCAGATGTGGCAATGGCAGATTTTGCCAAGCTGTTTTCACCCGGTGGGCTGATCGATGGGTTTTTCAATGAAAACCTGGCGAAATACGTGGATACTCGAACTCGTCCCTGGACTTGGAAGCGGGTCAACGACGTTGATCTGGGGATCAGCCCCGCAGTGTTGGTTCAGATGCAATATGCGGCTGAAATTCGCGACGCCTTTTTTGCTACAGGGCCAACGCCTGCTGTGCAATTTCAGATCACGCCCAAAGCACTGGACCCCAAAGCCAAAGAGGTTTTACTGGAAATTGATGGGTCAAAGGTTGCCTATGGGCATCGCTCGGGTGCGCCGACTCCGGTTGCCGTGACTTGGCCGGGGGCTGTTGGCTTGGCGCGGATTACGCTGTCTCCCAAGAAACGTGACAATGAAAACACCATGTCACGGGATGGACCCTGGGCCTGGTTCCGCCTTTTGGATGCAGCCGAGGTGCGGCGCACCAATGTATCTGACCGTCGCCGGGTCAATTTCCGCGTAGGAGGTCGGCTGGCGTTGTTCGAGCTACAGTCGGGATCAGTCATCAATCCCTTTGCGCTACCAGCGATGGCAAAATTCAACTGCCCCAAGTCGATGTGATGGCCATGGGGTTTGGAGCTTTTGGTAAGATGCCATCAGTTGGCGACTTTTTCCGGATTGCGCCGGCGCCTGGATTTGTGCGGGTTTGGGATGATTGGTTGCAAGGCGTGCTTTTGGCCGGGCAGGGTTCTCATGGGCCGTACTGGGATGGCTACTATATGTCGGCCCCAATTTGGCGGTTTACTTTGTCACCCGGTTTGGCGGGGGTAGAAAAAGTGATTGGCGTGCTGATGCCGTCGGTTGATCGGGTTGGGCGGCGATTTCCGCTGACGTTGATGGCTGCCTTACCCACACCAGGGCCGGCCGCATTGGCACACTTGGCTGAATCTGCACTTTTTGAAAGGTTGGAAGATCTGGCACTGGCAGCACTGGAGGACAGTATGACACGTGATAAACTGGCCAGCGATCTGGCCGAAATACCTATTCCCGCACCGCGCGTGCATCCACCTTTGCGTGGGGCCGAGGGCTGTATGGTCATGACGGGAGCAGACAGTACGGCGGCGTTACCCAGCCTTTTGGCTGGGGATTTGTTGGGGCAAAAGTTCAGCGGTGCCAGTCTTTGGACAACCATTTTGGACGGCGTCCCGCGCTTGATGATTAGTCAGGGATTGCCTCGCGGAAACGCCGCGATGGGGCTGTTCGATCTGGCGGCGCCAATCTGGAGCGAGGCACGACCGCTATGAGCCAATCGCACAACTATCGCTACACAGTGCAGACACATGTGGGGCTGAAGCGTAAAGTAAACGAAGACGCCGTTCTGGCGCTTCCGGATCACAACATATGGTTGGTTGCAGATGGCATGGGGGGGCATCAGGCTGGCGACTTTGCCAGTCAGGCGGTGGCCGATGCAGTGGCAATGATTCCGCTGGGGCTAGATCCCGCCGCGCGTATGCATGCCCTGCGTGATGCTATTTGTGGGGCTCATCGGTTAATCCGAGCCGAAGCTGAAGCGCGCGGTTCTGGAGTGATTGGAGCGACGGTTGTAGCACTGATGATGGCAAATGGGCATTTCGTCGGGCTTTGGGCCGGTGACAGTCGCATTTATCGGTTGCGAAATGGCCTCATTGAAATGCTGACTACGGATCATTCATCTGTGGCCGAATATGTACTGGCCGGTAGAATGACCTGGGACGAAGCCGAACAGCATCCGCAATCCAACGCAATAACCCGCGCAGTGGGCGTTGGTGATGAACTGGAATTGGACAAAATCCGCGGTCAAGCTCAATCTGGAGATCGGTTTCTGATCTGTTCGGATGGGTTAACCAAATATGCTACATTTGCTATGTTGCAGGATATTCTTGGTACGACCCCAATTGAAACCGTGGTTGAGAGGCTGGTGCAGGTCGCTCTAGCGGGCGGTGGTGCTGACAATATTTCGGCCATTGTCGTGGATGTGTTGTAACACGATAATTTCAAACACGTTCCGCGTCAGGGACGGGCCGTAATCAGCAACTTGCTATCCAGCGACAAAATGCGACCTGCATCCGTTTCGAAACTGGTTTGCAAGGCTTCAGCAAAACCCACTGCGCTCTCGGATGTTGGGCGCATACCGTCGAACAGTGGCAATGACGAGTGCAGAACTAGGATTTTGCTTTTGCCAAGTGAACTGTCATCGACTCTAAACGCAATACCGCCTCCAGTGGACGACGCATCCAAGCCAAATGCCACCCGAACTCGAACTTCGCCGTCACGTCCATTGCGCAATGTCTCGATAGAGCTGTCAGGGCGCGATATATTTGGCAACAAATGAAACACGTTACCCGAAACATCAAGGATAGACACTGTTAGGAAGCCAGAGGTCATCTCAGGCGGCAACACCACATCAATCACCGGGTTTTCACCAACAAAAAACCGTCCCGAAGGGTTTGGCTCGTTGCGATCGCCGACGGTAAAGGCCACCGTTGCGGCGCCAGATGGGGCCTTGGGCAAATGTTGCTCGATCAGGCAAAGGGTTGGGTTCAAAACCTCAAGATCCAACACCACTTTACGTTCTCCAGCCAGGGCACGCAGGGCGTCAAACAGATTAACCCGTGTGGCGGTCTCGGCTACTTGGCCGGCAATGGTGATTGAATCGTTGGGGCCATATCCTTCGACCGAACCGCTCAGCGGGGCTTGCAACAAACCGCAATCCGATTGGGTCTGCAAAATGGAGCGGACATCGTCCACAGGTAGAATTGGCAACACAAAAGAGATGTCAGCTTTGCCTTCCAGAGCCCCGGGCAGTCCCGATCTAAAAACAGCATTTAGTCGAGCCAATAAGTCGGCATCATTAGTTGTGCCGGTCAGTCTGGCCTTATTGTTGGAAACCACAAAACGCCATTCTTCTAGTTCTTCCAGCGGCTGTAAGCTTGCAATCACGTCCTGCCCCCAGCTGTCGGCAATCTCACCAGAGGCCAGAGATACCTCTTCACTGTCAGCCAGTTTGCTCAGTGCCTCGCGGGTGTTCTCGGACGGCATATATCCAACAGCCTGCGCGGCGTTTTCCGGAAGTTTTTCCACGATCAGTGTATAGGGGTCTGCTGAGGGATATGGCGATGGAAGGAAATCATCAAACAGGCCAGAGAAATAGCCGCCAGCGGCGGAGACTATTAGAACTGCCGCCAGACCAACCGCGATTTTTGGCCCGCGAGAGGGTTGTTTGGGTGCAGGGGCAGAGGGTTTGATAGCGGGCTTTTCTGTGGGAAAAGCAATCACTGTTGCCTCGTCTGGTGTCTCCTCGACAGGAGTTTCCATGTCTATGGGCGCTTCGGATTGGGGTTCATCAAGATAGGCCAAAACGGCACTTGCACTTGCCAGACGCTGATCTGCATCGGGGGCACACATTCGATCAATCAACCCCTTAAGGGGTTGCGGAACGCCTGAAGTGTCCAGAGGTTTCTGTTTATTTTCAACCACCTCCATCGGGTTGGACCCCAGATTGGGAGCCGCTCCGCGAAAATTGGCCAGCAATAATGCCCCTAAAGAATAGATATCCGCACGGGCGTCAGTGTTGCCGCTCATCTGTTCTGGAGCAGCATAAGAGTATTTGCCGGCAAATTCATTGCCAACGATGGTTTGGGCGCCGGGGTTAGTGTCTTTGGCGATACCAAAATCAATAATCACTGCTTGCGAGGGATCCCCGCCACGCAGGATGATATTATCCGGACTGAGGTCTCGGTGAACAATGTTGCGGGAGTGTGCTGCCTGTAACCCTTCGGCTACCCGGCGACAGACAATAAGCAAATCCTCGGCCAACATAGGGCCTTGCTTTAGTTTCCTATCCAAGCCCGGACCATCAATGAAGTCCATCAACAGATAGATGTGACCATCCGGGGTTCGGTGGTTTTCAGAATACCTGACAACTGCATCATGGCGGATCTCGCGAATATTCTCTTCGCGGGCCATCAGCACAGTGAAGTCTTCGTTGCCGGCCAATTCCTGTTTTAGAACCTTCAGCGCTACCAGATTTCCTGATATCTCCGAACGTGCCTTGTAGACATCTGATGTCCCACCGCGGCCCAAAAGGGCTTCGATGCGATAGGTATTGTTCAACAAGTCACCAGGCTGAAACAAGTCACCGGGGCGAGAATCCATCATGACGCCCTCCCCGGCGTATAAATAGCGTCAGTAACGCGCGAGAGCCTAGCCAAGAGCTTGGAATTCAACCCGACGATTGATGTCGCCACGTGGGTCGGCATCATCAAATGGAGCCGTTTCACCCATGCCAATTGCGTTGAGCATATTCTCATCTACCCCGCAGGACGAAATTAGATGACGCCGCACTTCTTGTGCCCGCAACAACGAAAGTCGTTCATTATAAGAGGTTGAACCTGAGCTGTCTGTATGGCCAATGATTTGAAACACTGTACCTTCCAGAAGTTGCATGGATTTGCACATATTGACCAATTTTGGTTGTTGATCGGGGCGCAAGGCAGCGCTGTCAAAATCAAAAGAGATCTGCACGTTGATCTGGGATTGCCGATCAACCGGTTCATAGTCTTCTGAGGCAGCGGCGGCGACAGTTGCCGTTTCCTCCGTATTGGCCTCAGTGACGCCAGCGTCTGTCGTTGCTGGTACGATGATCAGCCCACGGGTTTTTTGCTTTTTGAAGGCGGCAGTGATTTCTTCGACTGAAAGTTCACTCGCAGTTTGAGCCAGGGCGATAGGAGCGGATCCAAGGCCGGCTATTAGTAAACTAGAAAATAAGACGTTGAGACGGACCACAACACATCTCCCACTAAAAAAGTTACAATCATCAGCTTATACCACCACCGGGACCCTGCCAATGCCTTTGACGAGGTAGTTGCAATTTCCAAAGGCAAGGTTTTTTTCCGTATTCTCACGAAAGGCTTTACTCGCAACGCTGAAACGGGCTGAATTGGCAATATTAAGTGTGAGGACCCTATGCGCGTTTTACCTGCAATTATTATTGCCGTTGCCCTGATGTTATTGCCTGGCATCTGGTTTGCCTTGAAATGGGCATTGTCTGAAGAAGGGTTTGAAGGAGCGGCGGTCGATTCTACCGCTCGGATTGAAATAGAAATGCTGCGCCAGCAAATCGAAGATTTGCAGGGGCGTCTATCTGAGTTGAAAAGTGAGGTGGCTCGGTTGCCTATTGGTGGCGGCGGTGGGGCACCAGCCACAGCAGATGAGGATGGTGAACGCGCAATCTGGGACCAGACCGAAGGTGCCGATCTGGATTATGCACAGGTGGTGCTGATTGCCGACCGATTGAACGTCAATCACGGATTACGTGTCGCGGGGGGGTCTTACTTGTCTGAAAAATTGGGCCGTCCGCGCCCAGATTTGAATGACAACTGTCAGCCCATGACCAACCCTGAACTGAAGGAAAAGCTGGTCACAACCCAGGTTGGGCCCATTCGCGTTAGTATGCTGCAACCTGCAATCACCAGCCTGCAAGTGGTGTTTGAAAATATCCGCTCAGCTGACCCCGACTTGTATAGCCGCATCAACACTGCTGGCGCGCTTTGCGTGCGTCGTATTCGTGGCACACAAAATTCGCTATCGACGCACAGTTATGGACTTGCAGTTGATCTTAATATTGACGGGCAATTGGACAATTTTACAGATGGTAAAACGCAACTGGGCCTGACCATCATCGCCGATTTTTTCAACGATGAAGGCTGGGTTTGGGGCGCTGGTTTCCGGCGTGAAGATAGCATGCATTTTGAAATCAGTCGCCGCCAATTGGATCAATGGCTGGCAGAAGGAAAGCTTTAGCACGGTTCAGCTGGAGCGTAACAGAACTTTGTTAGACCCTAGCGCCGCAGCAATTTGTTGATATTGCACCGCGCGTCGTGCTGACGTTTCAGCCGCACGCAATAGTTGGGTTTCGGCCTCAGCCAGCACTGCGACTGCTTGTGATAGCGCTTGGCGTTGCCGGGTAGGGGATACAGCAGCCAACGGCCGTGTTGAACGCTGGCTTCCATCTGCTGTTTGCATTCGGGCCCTGGATTGGTCTTGGTCTAAATTGTCCTGCGTAATTTGTTCCAGTTGCGACGCGGTCTCCCTGAGAATGCGCCGCGCTTCGCCAAATCCACCCAAAGAGTGCATCTCCTTTTCTAGCGCTTCCAAGCGCTCTGCGAGACAATCGATTGCATAGACATCGGCCCCCTTACATAGTGCTGAAATATCAGCCAGTTGTGCTACCACCTGACTTGCATCGCGTAGCCCAGGAACATCGTCATCATGCGCCTCATTGTCGGGACCTTTGTCACCATATTCACTGGTCTCCTGAGAAGGACCCTCCGTTTGCGTCCATCCGGCTTGAGGCAAAAACACCGTCACTAGAAGTGACAAAAGCAAGAGACGTAGCAATGCCATTTGGTTCATCCAATATGTTACCAAGCAATAGTTATTCTTCAATTCCATAGGCCCGGCGAATACCACGCTGTGTGCCAGGGCCAAAGTCACCATCAATGGCACCCTGATAGAAACTGTTATCTTTTAGCCTGGCCTGCAATGCACGTCGGGTTTGGTCCGTAAACATTGTGGGCCGTTCGCTTAGCAAGGTAAGCACATCCGAGCTTCCTGTGCGAAGCGCTTGATAAAGATAATACGCCGAATCGTCTGGGCCTTTGTCCGCAATCAGCCCATCATCAATCAACGCGGCGAAATTGAACTGAGCCTGCGGGTGGCGTAGATCTGCAGCGCGTTCGAAAAATTCTAGCGCTTTCTGTGGATTAGCAGGCAGACCTAACCCACCCTGATAGTGCAGAAAACCAAGATCGTTGATCGCGTCAGCAAAGTCTTGTTCAGCAGCAGTCTGATACAGTTTCAGAGCACGAGTATGATCCTCGTTCACCCCTGTTCCGCGTTCGTATAGCTTGGCCAATTCAAACTGAGCTTCCGGGGAGCCGGCATCAGCGGCACGTTGTAAGAATGATACCGCAGCTTTCGGATCAAATCGTCCTTCATTGGGGTTCAAGCGAATATAGGCCAAGCCTAACATCGAACGGGTGTCGCCCAAATCCGCTAGCGCCAGCAACTGATCCTCTTGATCGGGACGCAAGGCGGCCCAAGCATCAATCGCAGCGGACGAAGCCACATCAACCTGACCTTCAGCCGCACCGGCCAGATAGAAAGGGACCCCGGTCAGTGACCCATAGGTATGTGGCTCTTGTAGGTTGCCTGTTTGGTTTAGAACTTGATCACGGACCTGCCGAAACATCAGGCTGATTTCTAGGCCTGGCTGAGCCATTTTGTCCATAAGAGCAAGGGCATAAGGGCTGTTGACGCCGGTTCCATCAAGCGCGACCTGCCCATCACGTGCGGCAAAAGCCACCAGTGTTCCGCGCTCAGGATCTGCTGCTGCCATCCCACCACCGGTCCCGCGGGTGCCATCGACACTTGTGGTATCAATTGCGCCGCCATCCAATGCGATGTCATCGCCAAGCGGGTTGTTACGGCAACTGTCCAGAATAACGATGCGCATTTTTCTGGCGCGATCCACGGCCCCTAACAAGCGCTTCAGGGACATCGATTGTCGCTGCACGTCGAGGTTACTTTGCACTGCTGCATCCACTGGGATGAGGAAGTTTTCACCCTGGACCTCGATTCCGTGGCCCGCAAAATAGATCAGCGCCAGATCGGCAACTTCTGAACGGAAGGCAAAATCATCCAGTAGCTGATCAATCTCAGCCACTCCTGCGTCAACGGACAGGGTAACATCAAACCCGATACTGCTAAGCATCGCGGCCATGGCAGTTGCATCATTTTTGGTATTCTCTAACGAAGGTAGAGTTTGATATTCAGACATGCCCATTACAAGGGCAATGCGGCGCGTGTCTGCCTGGCTTAGGGCCGGGGCAAGTGCCAAAAACAATATTCCGAAAATCCGCAAAAACGCAGTCATATCCTGAACCCAACAAACCAGCTACCAATGTGGAGCAGTCTATCGTGTCAAGTCTACAAAGAGAAAGGAAAATTGCTGCCGGGCAGGTCACATTTTATTTGATGCAGTCAACCAAACGACAAAAGCCGCACCGCCCCAGACAGGGCGACGCGACTTTGGTTCTTCATTTATCCACTATCAGGCAGTGTTCATATCAATAGGGCCGCGCAGTCGGTCGCGCAGCTTTTGTAGAGTGACCTGTTCAGAAGCGAGTACCAGATCCGGTCGGCCGGTGTCTTCGTTTTGCACTTGTACGCGCTGGAAAAACCCAGCCAAACCCGCCAGCGTTTGCGCCACCAAATCAAAATCCTGCAACGCCTGTCGATCCTTGCTTGTCGGTCCGGAGTCGCTTTCGAGAATGCTGAACACCGCGTCTTCAAGGCCCTGTACCTGGGCTTGAAGCTGCGTCATCTCACGGGCGGACACCGCGCAAAGATTGGTCAGAGAGTTGCCATTCTGATCCATGATTACAGACGCCCTACAACTTGTTCGATAGCCTGCTTCATTGTGGCCACCGTAAACGGTTTACGGATGATGTTATTCATCGCAAGGCGACGGCCAACTTCAACCACTTCTGGTGTCGGTTTGCCGGTAACCAAAATAAACCCGGTTCGCTGTGTTACCCGGTTTTCTCGCATATGTTTCAGCAATCCCAGACCGTCCATGCCAGGCATGTTGTAATCCGACAGAACCAGATGCACCGGATTGGTCGTGATCTTCTGAAAGGCTGATTGCCCGTTGTTTTCGACCATATAGTTTTTAATGCCAAGTTCATCCAGACACTGTGTCAGGATTCCACGACTGGTGGACATGTCATCAACAACCATAACGCGCAGCGAGTCTTTGAGGCTCATTTTTAAGTTCCTTGTAGTTCTGTCTTTGCCGAAAATTTAAGTGCTTAGGCCGGCAGAAGAGTTGATGTAGGTTGTAATCCCGGACGTTTGCAGGTGCGTTGCTGCGGGACCGGACATGCGTTCCGAATGACCAATAAACAGGTAGCCACCCGGATTGAGCGATTTCTGAAACGCCGACCAGACATGTTGTTGAGTCGGTGTGTCAAAATAGATCGCCACATTGCGGCAGAAGATGGCGTCGAACTTCCCCTTAAAGGGGAACGGTTCGATTAGGTTCAACACCCCAAAGCTGACCAGCGAGAGGATCTCATCGGGCAATTGATCGCCTGCGCCTTTGGCCCGATATTTCGCAGGGATTTGCGCCAGCTCATCAGCGGGATATTGCGCCGCCTGAGCGGTGCGAACCACCACCGGGTCAATGTCGGTGCCTAGGATCTTTATATCCAGACGTGCCGCGTCGGGGCACAACTGGTTAAGAACCATAGCCATCGTATAGGGTTCTTGCCCGTTCGAACAACCCGCCGACCACAACCGTACCCGTCCGCCACTTCGCGCCTTTTCGATCAGTGGTGGCAGCACGTCTTCGCGAAGAGTTTCAAAGTGATGCGGTTCGCGAAAGAACTGCGTAACATTGGTGGTCAGCAGTGAGAGAAGTTCACTGCGTTCTCCTTCACCACCTGGAGTGTCCAGGTTGCTTAGGTAGCTCTTAAAGTCACGCACATTTAGCCGATTCAAACGGCGTGATAAACGCGATGAGACCAAGGGTTTCTTACTGCTCGACAGAGCCAGCCCGAAATTCTTATGGGCAAACTTGGCGACAGCTTCGAAATCCTGATCCGACAGAATGAACTGACCCGCGCTGGGTTCAATCGAATGGGCTATGGTCACTGGGCCACCTGTTCTGGTGATGAGATCACCGCATCAAGATTGATGATCCGTACCATTTCATCATTCTGCGAGATGATACCCTGGATGAAATCCATGGTGTTGCGGCTATCCACCTGCGGGGTTTCCTGAATGTCATCAGGGTCAATCGAAATGATTTCGGACACTGATTCCGCCAGAAGGCCAACCGGCTTGTCATGCACAGAGACCACGATCACCACGTTGCGTTCGCTGGCATCCGTCTGTTCCAGTCCAAAGCGAGCGGACAGATCGTAAATAGGAATCACCGCTCCTCGCAGGTTCATCACGCCCAGCACATCTGCTGGGGCATGGGGCAGGACTGTCACAGGCTGCCAACGCCGGATCTCGCGGATCTGGGTTATTTTCAGGCAGAATGCTTGACCTGCCACTGTGAAACTGACGAATTCACTGTGGTCAACATGTTTGGCTTCAGCTTGCAATTGCATTGCTCATCCTCCGGTCGGTGTCAAAGACGGCTGCCGAGGACGACGCCGTTACGATGCTTTCAGGATCCAGGATCATGGCGATTTTGCCATCTCCCAGAATGGTTGCGGCGGAAACGCCAGGAACATTGCCACAGACGCCATCCAGACTTTTGATCACCACTTGGCGCTGATCATGAATGTCGTCCACTGCAAGGGCACACCGATCACCGTTTTCGGTTTCTACCAAAAGGTAGACACCTGCCGGCTCATTGGTTGTGTCTCTGCGCAGTCCCAGACTGCTTGCAACGTCACAAATCGGCACAAAGCTACCGCGAATGGATAACAAAGTGCCATCGGCGCCCAGGTTGTTGATCATGTCATCGTTGCCACGCATGGTTTCAACAATGGCGGTAATTGGTACCACCATGGTATGCCCTGCAACGGAAACAACCATGCCGTCCATAACCGCAAGTGTCAGCGGCAGGATAATCGAAAAGGTCGATCCCCGGCCTGGAGTTGAGGCAATATTGACCCGTCCCCCCAGTTTGGTCACCGCATTTTTAACAACGTCCATGCCAACGCCTCGACCCGAAAGGTTCGAGATTTCAGAGGCCGTGGAAAACCCAGGCAAGAACAAGAGATTATCGATCTCATTGTCGTTTAGCTCAGCGTTTTCAGGAATCAGCCCTTTGTCGATCGCAATCTGCCGGATTTTCTTGCGGTTAAGACCCGCACCGTCATCCTTAACTTCGATACAGACCGAGCCCGAACGATGAGCCGCCGTCAGCCGAATTTCGCCGGCCTTCTCTTTACCTGTAGCTGCCCGATCTTCGGGGGTTTCAATCCCATGATCAACTGCATTGCGCAGAATATGTGTCAGAGGATCAGCCAGTCGTTCGATGACAGTCTTATCAACCTCAGTGGCTTCGCCCACCGTGACCAACTTGGCAGATTTTCCTGTGGCAGCGGAGGCCTCGCGAACGATACGGGCCATGCGCTGAAACAAAGGTTTCACTGGTTGGGCTCGGATTGCCATAACACCTTCTTGGATGTCACGGGCTAAGGTCTTAAAACCTTCCAGTTCAGTCTCTACATCGCGGGTATCGCTGGCATCTAGATTGGCAATTTGCTGCGCCAACATAGAATGGTTGATGATCAGCTCACCTACCGCGTTGATCAGTTTGTCCACGCGGTCCAATTCTACCCGTAATGTTGGCTTTGGACCCGCAGACTTGGCTTTTGCGGCATCCTTTTTTGCAACAGGCGTATTTTCACTGGCTGGATCTGATTTTACTTCCGGCACCTCAACAGTCTCAACTTCCGCTAGTGCGGGCGCTTCGACTGGTTCAGGTGCCGGTTGCTCTAAAGGGACATCCACCACGTTTTCCTCTTCTGCTGAGCCAACACCAAAGGCTGCGTTCAGAGCAGCCAAAGCGTCAACTTCGGCTTCGGCATCGCCGTCAGTTGTTATTGACAACTCACAGAGGCCTTCGACGAACTCAAAGACGGCTTCGATAGAGGACCGTGGTTTCGTAGTTGTTAGGGACAGTTCCCATGACAGATAGTTTTCACCATCTTCCATGGCGTCGAACCCAGGCAGCTCATTTTCGTCCAGTGAAACTGAAAGCTCACCTAAATCAGACAGTGCCTGAAACAAGAAGTAGGGCTCGTTGCCCGTGGCATACATTTCTTTGAGCGGATGAAAGCGGATGTCATAGGTGACCTCTTCTTCCACCGCGTCCAACAGAGGGAGGGCAGCAGGCTCAAACGCCGCGCCTACGCCCATGGGCTCAAATACCAATTCCTCTTCGTCTTCGTCTATGTACTCCGCCAGTGCTTTGATCAGCACATCATGATGTGCTGAATCAACCTGACCGCCGTCACGCGCGCAGGTCACCAGATCTGACAGATGATCACTGGCGCGGAACAGCAGCTGAATCAGTTTTTCATCCAGCTCCAGTTTGTTTGAACGAACGTCGTCAAACACGGTTTCAAAATTATGTGCAAAGGCCACCAGTTCATCAAGGCCAAACGCACCAGCGCCGCCCTTGATTGAGTGTACTGCACGAAACACCGCATTGACGGTCTCAGCGTCCTGGTCGCCCTCTTCGATGGCAGCCAGACCCGCATCCATTGCTTCGAGGAGTTCTTCGCACTCCTCAAAGAATGTATCCATGATCGAACCAGTCATTTTATGCGGCCGCCCCTGTAACTCGCTTAAGTGCAAAGATTAGCGACTCATCATCAAATGGTTTGGTGATCCAGCCGGTGGCACCAGCGGCACGAGCACGGGCCTTCATGTCGGCGGCACTCTCGGTGGTCAGCACCAGGATAGGTACCTTTGAATTGATACCGTCGCCACGCAGCTCTTCCAGCACTCCGAACCCATCCAGGTTGGGCATGTTGATATCGGTAATCACAACGTCCGGATCAATGTCCGAATACTTGTCTACACCTTCGCGGCCATCAACCGCGCTAAAGTATTCAAATCCAGCCTCTTCGAGACAGGCCGCTAGCAAATTCCGGATTGTACGGGAATCATCTATCGCCAGAACTTTGGTTTTCATGCTGTGTCCTCATCTTCAAATCGGTTGGTTTCCAATCCCAGTAGGGACAGGGCCCGGCGGCAGCCGTCGTTGATATTGGTGACCGAAAAGCCTAGGCCTTCGGATCGCCATTGTTGTTCGGCTCCAAGCAACACCTGGAGACAACGCGACGGCATCATTGCCACCTTGTTGCAATCAATCTCGATCGGTTGGGAACGTGCCCCATTTAGAAATGAGATCAATGGTGTCAGCTCGGCAAATGCATTTGGCAAATCCAAAACATGCGTTTGTGGTTCTGTCGTCATATTGAGCGATTCGCACCCCCGTTGTTGGTGACGTGTTGGACTTCGATGCAAAATACATATGCGGCGTGCCTTAATAATTGATTGCCGAGATCCACCTGTTTTCAAAAAACAACCGCCCTAGAAAGCAGACAGTTTTCCCTGCATTTTATAAGAATTATTGCGGCAATATCGAAAGGAGGTTTGGCGCTGGTCAAAGTGTACTCAGGCGGCAAAGAGAATGTACTTTATACTATAGGGCCTGAATTCACCCACCCTAGCTTAAGCATTTCAGTAAGGCAGTGACGCCAATGAAAGCCAGAATTCGACTGGCTAAATTTCAAAATATGAAAAAACATGTCGTTTGTAAGGTTCAAATTAACTCTCAATGGGAGATCAAGGGTGTCAGTTCCAACACGGCGAACCAGGCCGCGTTTCCTTAGGAGGGCATAATGAAACTACTTAGATCTCTGCAGTTGGCGCATAAATTGCCAGTATTCGTCGTTAGCTTCGGTCTTCTTGTGACTGTCATTCTTGTTACGCTCAGTACTGTGAGCTTCAAAAACAACACGATTGCCAGTGCTGAAGAGCATTTCAAGTCTTTAGTCGCTGATCGTGACAGAGCGCTAAAAACTTTTTTCGCTAGCGTAGATTCCGACATCATGACCATGGCTGCCTCACCGTCGACGGCTACAGCAATTGAACGGTTTTCGATGAGCTGGAATGGCATTGACGGCGATCCGGGCGAAACCCTGCGTCAGGCCTATGTCAGCGGAAATCCAAACCCATTGGGTCAAAAGCACTTGCTGGACCGGGCAGAAGGTAAATCTTCGTATCACATGCACCACGAAGGGTTTCACCCAGGGTTTCGCACTCTGATGGAAACCAAGGGTTACTATGATGTCTTTTTGATGAACATGGACGGTGACATTATCTATTCAGTGTTCAAAGAGGCCGACTATGGCACCAGCCTGATGACCGGGCCCTACAAAGATTCTGGATTGGGCGTAGTTTTCCGCGCTGCCAAAAATGGCGCTTCAGGCGAGGTGCATTTTTCTGATCTTGAGGGTTACGCCCCCAGCAACGGTGATGCCGCTGCTTTTGTCTCTATGACGATTGCAAATGAAATCGGTGAAACCGTCGGCGTTCTGGCATTCCAACTACCTGTGCAATTGTTGACCAACATCACAAACAGCACAGAAGGCTTGGGTGAAACTGTTCAGATCTATCTGGTCGCTGAAGATTTGCGCGCCCGGACCACGTCCCGCTTTGAAGAGAGTTTTCAGGTTCTCGATGAAATGGCGCCTAGTGAGCAGATCCAATCTGCCATCGATGGAAATACGGAATTTTTCCATGAGGCAGTAGGTCTTGAGGGTCAGCACGTCATTGCATTCTCTAGCAGCGTCGATTTCCATGAGGGTCACTGGGCCTTGGTTGCCGAGCAGGATTGGGCTGAGATCTTGGCTCCGGTCATAGCCGAGCGGAACACTCTGTTGATGGCTTCGGTAATCTTAGGTGCTGTCATGTCCTTGCTAGGGTGGTTGTTTGCCCGCAGTATCACGCGACCGATTGCAAAAATCTGTGAAAACATGGACGAAGTGGCCGCAGGCAATCTAGATGGTGAAGTTGCATCGGCAAGCCGAGGGGACGAACTGGGTCAAATCGGCAAGACTCTGGTTAGCCTGAGGGACGATTTAAAGCGTGCCCGAAGTGCTGAGGAAGACCGCGCCGAACAGCAACGCGAGCAAAACGAGGTAGTCGAACAGCTGAGCCATGGGTTGGTGGATCTGTCTAAAGGTGACTTCTCAAAGCCACTGAATAAGGCATTCCCAGCCGACTACGAACAGCTGCGCAGTGACTTCAACCGGACCCTGACAACGCTCAGCTCAACAATCATCGAGGTGATCAACTCTGCTGACAGCATTCGCAACGGCGCGGGTGAGATCAGCCAGGCGTCGGATGATCTGTCTCAGCGGACTGAAAGTCAGGCGGCAACGCTGGAACAGACAGCCGCGGCACTGGAGGAGATGACCACCAGCGTCAAATCCGCGTCAGAAGGGGCCCGCAGCGTTGAAGGGATCGTCAACGAGGCTAAATCCGAAGCAGAAGCCAGTGGAACAGTGGTGCAAAACGCGGTGTCAGCGATGACTGAAATTGAGGACTCGGCCCGCCATATCAGCCAGATCATCAGCGTCATTGATGATATTGCCTTCCAGACCAATCTGCTGGCGCTAAACGCTGGGGTCGAGGCGGCCCGGGCGGGCGAAGCTGGCCGTGGGTTTGCCGTGGTGGCTTCCGAAGTGCGCGCCCTGGCGCAGCGCTCCTCGGATGCCGCGATGGAGATCAAGACACTGATCGGCGACAGCTCGAAACAGGTCGAACAGGGTGTTGATCTGGTTGGCAAAGCCGGCACAGCGCTGAACAGCATTGTGGAGCGGGTGAGCCATATTTCGCAACTGGTGTCCGAAATGGCAGTTGGCACATCTGAACAGTCCACAGGTCTGGGTGAGATTAACCTCGGCGTGACACAGCTGGACCAGGTGACCCAACAAAACGCTGCCATGGTGGAAGAGGCCACCGCCGCCAGTCACCTGCTGAATACCGATGCCAACAAACTGGCCAAACTGGTGTCGCACTTTAACATCGACGGCAACCAGCAAGCGCCTGCAGAGGACAGCGTCGTCGAGTTCAACGCGCCATCGGCACATGGCTCGGATTGGGACATGGAGCCCGAAACGCAGCCCCTTGCCGCAGCTGCCAATGGTGACCTTGGATCCTCCAAGGTTTGGCAGGACTTTTAAT
>NZ_VAUA01000006.1:0-21152 GCF_005771405.1 Parasedimentitalea maritima | reverse complement strand
CGTCGTCGAGTTCAACGCGCCATCGGCACATGGCTCGGATTGGGACATGGAGCCCGAAACGCAGCCCCTTGCCGCAGCTGCCAATGGTGACCTTGGATCCTCCAAGGTTTGGCAGGACTTTTAATAAGCGGCTGTGGTTCTGTTAAAATCAAACATCAAAAAGGCCCCGCCACTTCACAGCGGGGCCTTCATATTAAGAAAGCTGCGCCCACAAATTAGATGAGTGCAAAACTTACTGATTTGTGTTGCCAGTTCATTCCCATGGCGGCGTGTAAAAAGATGCCTTAATCCGATCCATAACCACCGTGGTTTTAAATCCCTTGATATCGGGGTTATCATATAGAAAATGACGAGTGAATTCTTCGTATTCTTCCATGTCCCGAGCACTGATGATCAACATAAAATCGGTATCACCGGTCACGTAATAGGCGCTCATCACCACAGGTTCGTTTCTGACCGCCTTTTTGAAGTGGTCAATAATGTCCGAACGCTCGCGCTCGAGCTGCACAGAAATGATCATGGTCAGTGACCGGCCAACAGCCGCAGTTGAGACAACCGAGACGTCCCCTTCAATGACCTTGTCGCCACGCAAACGGTTTAGCCTGCGCTGCGCTGAAGTTGGAGACAGCCCTACTTTTTCAGATAGCTGCGCAGATGTCAGCTGGTTGTTGATTTGAACCTCGTGAAGAATCTTTCGGTCCAAGGCATCCAAGGCGCGTGATTTACCCATCTGTTTCCTGCTTTTGCATTTTCTATGCGCACTTTGGCAATCATTGCATCAAATGAACAGAGGTGCTTGTTAATATGGCACTGCGGAAACATGGTTTGCGCAAGCACATTGGCCCTCTCGATGGGGCCTTGCAAACGACCGTTTATAATTTTGAAAAATGAGGCGCTACTGTGACAACACCGAAGTTGGCGTTTTCCGTCCAGGAATATGAAACGCGGATCGCAAAAACCCGCAAATCGATGGAAGCGGCAGGCATTCAGACGCTGGTCATAACAGACCCTGCGAATATGGCTTGGTTGACTGGCTATGATGGCTGGTCCTTCTATGTGCATCAGGCGGTCGTGCTTGGGCCAACCGGGCTGCCCCTGTGGTGGGGGCGCGCAATGGATGGGCTTGGGGCTAAACGCACCGTGTTTATGTCCCACGACCATATCTTTGGTTACGAAGACATCTATGTGCAAAACCCAGAGAAACATCCGATGCAAGACCTGGCGCAACTGGTCGCAGCACAGGGTTGGCAAAACACCCATATCGGTCTGGAAATGGACAACTACTATTTCACCGCAGCCGCATACTTGTCACTGGTACAGGCCCTGCCGGGAGCAACTTGGGCAGATGCCAACGGCTTGGTGAATTGGCAGCGCGCCGTAAAGAGCGAAACTGAAATCACCTATATGCGACGTGCAGCCAAAATCGTTGAAAAGATGCATGCCACCATTTTGGAAACCGCGACGCCGGGCATGAAGAAAAATGATCTGGTTGCAAACATTTACCACGCCGCAATTTCCGGAGCGGATGGCCATTGGGGGGATTATCCTTCAATTGTTCCGCTAGCACCATCAGGTGCAGATGCAAGTGCCCCCCATCTGACTTGGGATGATGCGGAACTAAAGGTGGGAGAGGCCACGTTTTTCGAGATTGCAGGTGTTCACCGTCGCTATCATGCACCACAGTCGCGCACTCTGTTTTTTGGCGAACCACCCAAGAAATACCGTGAGGCAGAAAATGCCGTTCTTGAAGCCGTTGCTGCGGGTATGGCCAAGGCGAAACCTGGAAATTTCGCCGAAGATATTGCCATCGCCTTCAATTCAACCCTGAACAAGTTGGGTTTTGAAAAAGACAGCCGCTGCGGTTATCCAATTGGACTGTCCTACCCTCCAGATTGGGGGGAACGCACCTACTCGCTCCGAAAAAACGACAAGACAGTACTGGAAGCAGGAATGACGTTCCACTTCATGCCAGCCCTGTGGCTGGATGATGGTGCGATCGAAATCACCGAGCCTGTTCTGATCACCGAAACAGGTGCTGAAAACCTGTGCAATACACCCGCCCAACTGGCTGTGAAGGGATAACAGATGCGCGAGTCTTCGGTTACGCCCACTATTGATCTGAATGCTGACGGTGTTCACCACGGATATCTGCGTCTGCCCTATAGCCGCGATGACAGTGCCTGGGGTTCTGTAATGATCCCCGTCACTGTGGCCAAGAATGGAGATGGTCAAACCGCATTGTTAACGGGTGCCAACCACGGCGACGAATACGAAGGGCCGTTGGCACTGGTTGAGTTGGCAGCCAATATTCAAGCGGCAGATATCACCGGGCGGGTGATTATCATCCCCTTCATGAACATGCCTGCGTTTATTGCAGGGTCGCGGACTTCCCCCATCGACGGAGGGAACCTGAACCGCGCGTTTCCCGGTCAGCCAGACGGGAGTGTGACTGAGAAAATTGCCGACTATTTCCAGCGCTATCTTTTGCCGATGGCAGACATCGTTCTTGATTTCCACTCCGGTGGTAAAACGCTGGATTTCCTACCCTATGCAGCCTCACATCTGTTGGATAATAAAGAGCAGGAAGCCCGCTGTTGCGCGGCCCGAGATGCCTTTAACGCGCCATTCTCAATGCAGATGCTCGAAATTGATGCTGCTGGTATGTACGACGAAGCCGCTGAAAACATGGGCAAAACCTTTGTCACCACCGAATTGGGCGGCGGCGGCACCTCTTGCGTCGAAAGTGTGGAAATTGCGCGAAAAGGGGTGCGTAATGTCCTGATCCATGTGGGTATCATGAGCGGGAACTTGGAGGTCGCACCAACGCGCCACCTGTCCCAAACTGATAGCGATTGTTTCCACTTCGCAGAAACCCGCGGAGTTGTGGAATTCACCGTAAGCCTGGGTGATCCAATCAAGAAAGGCGCAGTTCTGGCCAAGATCTGGGAACTGCGCCGCACAGGACATCCCCCGCAAGAAATTCGCGCAAAAATGGACGGGCTATTGGCGGTTCGCCATACGCTCGGGCTGGTGCAGCTGGGCGATTGCCTGGCGGTTCTGGCCCAAGAAAACACCTAACAGAAAGACTGAAAATGCTGACCAATGATCAACTCGGCCAATGGGACCGGGAAAACTTCTTTCACCCTTCGACACATCTAGCACAACATGCGCGTGGCGACACACCAACACGCGTGATTACATCGGGTGAAGGCGTTCACATCACGGACCGCGACGGCCGCAAAATGTTGGACGCCTTTGCCGGTCTGTATTGTGTAAATGTCGGTTATGGACGAACCGAAATCGCCGAGGCGATTTCCAAACAGGCACATGAACTGGCTTACTACCATTCCTACGTCGGTCACGGCACCGAAGCCTCAATCACCCTAGCAAAAATGATCCTCGACCGGGCACCTGACAACATGTCCAAGGTCTATTTTGGGCAAAGCGGCTCGGATGCCAACGAAACCAACATCAAACTGGTTTGGTATTACAACAACATTCTGGGTCGGACTGAGAAAAAGAAAATTATCTCACGCTGGCGTGGGTATCATGGCTCTGGGCTGATGACCGGGTCGCTTACTGGGTTGGAACTGTTCCACAACAAATTTGACTTGCCATTGAGCCAGGTCATTCACACCGAAGCTCCCTATTACCTGCGCGGTGCCACACCGGGGATGTCAGAAGAAGAGTTTGCTGCTGATTGCGCCGCAAAACTGGAAGAGATGATCCTGGCTGAAGGTCCAGACACAATTGCCGCCTTTATTGGTGAACCTGTGCTGGGCACCGGTGGTATTGTTCCGCCCCCGGCTGGATACTGGCCCGCTATTCAGGCCGTTTTGAAGAAGTACGACATTCTGCTGATTGCAGATGAAGTTGTAACCGGTTTTGGCCGTTTGGGCAGCATGTTTGGCTCGGAGCACTACGGCATCGAAGCAGATATCATCACTATCGCCAAAGGTCTGACCTCGGCCTATGCACCGCTTTCAGGATCCATTGTATCCGACAAGATGTGGAAAGTTCTGGAACGGGGCACAGATGAAAACGGCGCTATCGGGCATGGCTGGACCTATTCTGCCCATCCCATCGGAGCCGCGGCAGGTGTCGCCAACTTGGACTTGATTGACAAAATGGGTCTGGTCGAAAATTCTGGTACAACCGGTTCCTACATGCTGAATAAACTAACCGAAGCATTTGCAGATCACCCAAATGTTGCCCAGGTTCGTGGCGAAGGGTTGATGTGTGCGGTGGAGTTTGCAGAAGCGAAATCGCCGCTGAACCTCTATGATCCATCACGCAAAATTGGCCCCACCATATCTGCAGCAATGGCGGAGAATAATGTAATCGCACGTGCAATGCCACAAGGCGACATCATCGGTTTTGCCCCACCTCTGTGCATCACTCCAGACGAAGTGGATCAGGTTGTCTCAGTTGCGAAAGACGCGGTAACAAAGGTACTCGGGTAAGCCCTAGGCTGCTCGCATAACAAGCCATTGGATCCAGAGGGGGCACTTCCCCGGCTTGATCCAATGGCAAAATGCACACGTTTGCCAAGTCTACAACCTTTCAAACACTATATGCCCGTTTTCGGTGAACGATCTCCTGATAGAGGGACGTGGTGCATGTAATACTTGGCGCATTGTCCCAAATTATTCTTGCCAGTACTCAGGGAAATCAGTTGATAAAGCGAAATCAATAGACATAGGATCATTGATTACGTGGAAATTGATGATCACTGATTTTTTGTTGGCCCTTTCCTGTTTGACCGGGCTCCGTGTTTTTTGAGTTGTTGTGTTATGACCAGTCCAAATTCCTTTCAGCTGCCCTTCGTGATTCAATCGACACCGGGCAATGGATTTCGTTGGCTTCACCTGATCATCGGTTTGCCGATCCTGGTTTTTATTTTTGTGTCTCAATCGGAGAATGACACATTCGATGGTTTGGCTGTCATCGCTGTGATCTCAATCCCCTGTGAACTGTTGCGGTTTTGGATCAGGCGCACATTCAGCTTTCGATGCGTGATTGATACGGAAGGCGTGCATTACAAGAGCCGTTTAGAAACATGGGACGAACCACTTTCGGCATATGCAGGGGTAGACTGGCACGAGGACACGATAAGAGACACTGGCAGATATTGGCAAAGTGACAGCCGGATTGATTGGCAAGCCGTTCTTGGTCATGGCAGCGATGCCAAGTGTAACGTTGAAATCGCATCTTCCAACATGGCCGGACGAAAACGAGTTACCGATCGCAAAATCTGGCACGATGCGGCGCTAGCATTGGGATTGCCCGAACGACAGTTCAAAGAAGGTACCGCTGTAGCAACAGAACCGATGGTCCGTGACAAACCGGAGTTCACCCCAGAACGGCCCACGCTCATTGAACCGCTACCTCAAAAATCGGGCATTACCGTCGCTCCGCTTAAATTGCGACGAAGTCTCTTTACATGGATACTTCCGGTGTTTTTTACGGTGGCTTTTGCTTATTTCACGTTTGTAGGAATACTGACCGGTGACTTAGTATACGCTGTTGCTGAAAATGGTGGCCTCTTGTTCAGTGGCCTCATTTTGTTTGCATTTCTTTGGCTTTGGACCCTGTCGGCTTTTAGCTTTCGAGTTGAAGCCGAGGGCGTTGTGATAACCTCATCCCTTGGGTCATGGGTTTACCGAACACAAAGGGCAGATCTTAGTCAATTGAGCGAAGTTTTGACCAATGATGCCCCTTTGGGATTAGGGCCATCAACACTCACGCTGAACTTCGAAGGACGTATGAGAGTTTTTTTCGTGGGCGTAAAGTACCATGAAGCGCGAGCTGTTAAGCGGTTGCTAGCAACCTTTATTGCGTAAGAGTTTTTGAGGAGATCGCGGAATTGGTTTCTCCGCTGGTATCACGAAACAACAGCAAGAGTGTTAGGGATGTTAAGGCCGAAAACAGGGAAACTAACCCACAAGTAGGCCGCTGGCCACTGCCCCAATGACCACAGATTAACGACCGGAGGTTGTATTTGAAACCTAAGTCAATTTATTACGAGCATTCGGGAAAGCTCACCAAACGCGGCATCATGTTGGCTGTGATTGGTGGGTTGTTGGCAGCCCCCCTGATCGGCGCGCTGGGTAGCACTATGATGCTTGTTGGATTCTACTTTATAGATGTTGGCTTCATTGGGGTCCTTTTCACCGGTGGCTTTGCCGGGATGCTGATGGCTAAAGTCATCAAGCTCGGCAAGATCAGGAACGAAAGGTTTGCCTTGTGGGGGGGCTTGTTCATCGGTTTTCTAGGGCTGCTCGTAACATACTTTTTCACATATGTTTTTCTTCAGATCGGTGATGTAGAGGCAGCAACAGGTCTACCAAACGGGGTGTATTACCCATGGGAAGACCCAGAGCGCATGTTTACGATTGTTCATGGCTATGTGATGGATGATACAAAAGTTGCTTCAGCTGTTCTGCCTGGCCTAATAGTCGCTTTACTGACTAAGTTCTTTTTCTTTGCATTTGAGTTTCCTCATCTTTCTGGTGTCTGGTTGTACGGGCTATGGATTCTAGAAGCCCTAATTTTGGTGCTCTGGGCCGGGCTTGTCAGTAAGACATCCGCGGGCAAGGCTGACTATGTGTATTGTGAGGCTTGCGAACAAGAGGCACAGGTCCTGTTCAAGTCACCGTTGTTGAACGCCTTACCTTTGACCAGTTTTCCACAAGAGCAAAAACTTCAGTCTGATTTGGGAAACGGTTTGTATGAAACGTTGGAAGCCCTCCCCGTCGCAAAGGATGAGATCCAACCTGATGACTACTCTCAGTTAATTCTGCGCGGCTGCGATCACTGCCAAGAGTTGTACTGTGCGGACCTCGTCAAGGTGGTGGTAAAATGGGACGGATATAATCTTGAGCAGACAGAGAACGAAGGTAACCGTATCATCGAACACCTTATGCTGCCGCCCTCTTGGTACGCCCGTCTACGCGATCATTTTGAAAACAGTGAACATCCTGACCAACCGGTAGATACCGATACTCCGGCAGAGGGAGGCAAGCTCATACTCATTTTAGTTGGTGTAACGATGCTTGCTGCCCTTGGTATTGCCGTTCTGTTCCCCTAGTTTTTTCGTCAATATCACTCGAGATATTTGGCGCTGACAAAGCCGGTCTGGCCTTGTGACGTGTGCAGCTTGTACCAGAAATAATTGCTCTGAAAGCATTGTTCCAGCTCGTCGACCTCGGTGCCAGCCAACGCGTTCTTTTGGGCGCTGGAGCATAGATGCGCACATCTATCGCCCGACGCTTGCTCGTCAGAAGTGCGGTAGATAGCACCATCTGCCGGACGTAACTCTGCACCAAGTGCTACCTCCGCCACGACGGAAGCGTTAAAGTTTGTGTCGGATCGCATATTAACAAAATTCTTGACGTTGGTGACCTGAACCAATCCATCCAGAGCACCGCAACTGCGATGTTGTTGTCCATTGTTGTGGCTCGGCGTTTGGCTCGCGAGGAAATCCTGAGCTCTTGCTTCGATTTCCCGGGCTTCGGCGTTGGCCCTAGACAATTCTGTTGCTGGAGGCAGCAACGCTCGCGCATCAAAGTCGTACGAGTATTCCAACTGATCGGACGAATGGTAAATCAGCTCTTCAATACCATTTCCACACCCCTTGTTAGCAATCAGCAGGTTTTCGCGCCCAAGATTGCCGCAAGCATTTAGCTCCACACCACCAGAAGGATAAGATTTCAACTGTATCAGACACTCATGTGCAGCATCGCTCTGAAATGCGCCATTGACCTTGAACACAACCCCTTCGGTGGATTGATCCACCATGAGCGCGTCTCCATCGTTATAAATTCCTGCATCCGCTTCATAGCGCTTCTGCCAGATACCTAGGTTACTACAGGCCGTGTGGGCCGCTCTAGGATCCATCCTCCGCGGTGGTTCAAACCCATCCAGCCCAATATCCCAGCGACTGGTTTGACCTGTCGTCTCAATGTAATAGAAATCATGTCCCTGATGTTCAAACATCTTCTCAATCAGATCTGAAGGCACCATTACATTGGGATTGGAGCCGAGATTGGCCAACTTCAGAAAGGCTAGAATGGTCTGGACCGCCTCATCAATAGACGTCTCGACCGCAGCGGCGTCGAAAACACCATCCGCCTCCACTTTAAACTCTGGCTTTTGAAACCCTAAGCGAGAGGTGACATGCATCCGGCGACTTGCATTATGTCCGTCGTCGACCCCTTCCTCGAAGAACCGCGTCCCCATCATAAAGACTACCGAGCACGTCGAGAGGCAGGATTGATCTGCTTCGATCCGCGTCCTAATTCCTCGATCATACAGCAAAGTGCCAATCGTTAGAGCTTCGGTCAAACTTCCACCTGATCCAGACACGCAAAGCACGGCATCAGTAGACGTACCCGTCGTGCTTTCTAGATGTACAGCTGTGCTTCTATAGAGGTTGCATCGCCAGCAACAATTTGCCCCTCCATTCGCAGCTGACAGCCCTCAGAGCCTCCACTACTGACGTCAGCTGCAAATGCAGGTGTCGACATAAATGAAGAGAACACGAAGGCCATTAAAACAGCTGTACGCAATGGAACCACCTAATTTTTCCACTGGTAAAAAACATCAAAATCACGGGTCTAGGGTGCACCTCTTTTTCTCACGGTTCAAGGTTTTTGCACCACGCGACTGCAGTCCCAGATTGCGTATTCGTAGCTTCATTGCGCTACTTAGCATTACACCAAATAGCCGGTCCTTCAGACGCCATATCAGGATAGTTTGGGAGCATTGATCGTGGGCCTCGACGAAGTCGACTATATGGTAAGCGACACTACACCGAAATTCACCTCATTATCTTGATGGCGGGGCGGCATAAAGAAAGGGCCTGAGCTGCAGTATTTCGTCGTTGCGTTCTCTATTGGATCATATCTGCGACAACTCCATAAAACATCGTTGTTGACATTGGAATTCATGTTAGAGATGGAAGCACGTGAAGTGGTTTCAAAACAGACGATTGTGCGGCTTGAAATCTGCTTAATTCGTAGACTCGTCTCAGCTTTTACACGTTCTCCAGTCCTCTACCCCTAGACAGAAAAGGCCGTTTCAATTGAAGCAGGACCATGATCCTTCAGAGAAGATTTACGGCGTTGATCGTTGGGGGAAAGGGCTCATCACGGTCTCTCCTGAAGGCGAAATATCCCTTAACGATCCAGCTCAGAAAAGCTCCGGGTCGATTAGTTTGCCTGGGATCCTCCACGACCTCGAACAACGGGGCATCTCTACGCCGCTGTTGCTGCGGGTCAGCTCGTTTCTAGAAAACGAAATTCGCCACCTCAACAAGAGCTTTACCGACGCAATTGAACGTGTTGGATATAAGGCGCCCTATCGCGGTGTCTTTCCAATCAAGGTGAACCAGCAGGCCCAGGTGGTGGACCGAATTGTGGAGTTTGGACGACCATACGACTATGGGCTTGAGGCCGGATCAAAACCTGAACTCGTGATCGCAATGGCGCACCGCTTGTCAAAAGATGCGTTGATTGTCTGCAATGGTGTCAAAGACGCCGAGTTCATTCGCCTTGCTATCCTTTCTCGTCGACTGGGTTTCAACACTGTCATCGTGCTGGAAAGTCCGAAGGAGGCCGAGACTGTAATTGAAGTGACCCGTGAACTTGGAATTGACCCGTTTCTGGGGGTGCGCGTGAAGCTAACCAACCAGATTGGTGGCAAGTGGCAGGAGAGTTCAGGCGACCGGTCAACTTTTGGTATGAACACAGATCAGTTGTTGCGGGTCGTGGACCGCCTAAAGGAAGCGGGCCTAATCCACTGCCTGAAGCTGCAGCATTCACATCTGGGAAGTCAGGTGCCCGACGTCAACGATGTACGGCGGGCGACATCCGAAGCCTGTCGGTATTTTGTGGAGCTCACACGTGAAGGCGCACCGTTGAGCCATCTGGATCTCGGCGGCGGCTTAGGCGTGGACTATACCGGAGAAAAACGCAGCAGTGACAATTCCATCAACTACACAGTCGAGGAATACTGCGCGAACATGGTCGAAACTGTTGCTTATGCGATGGACGAAGCCAAGCTGGCCCATCCGGTGCTGGTGACAGAAAGTGGCCGCGCGGTGGTTGCCACCTCTTCGATGCTAATCTTTGATGTCTTGGAAACAACACTCTACGACGCTCCGGACGCTCCCGAAGTTGCCACGGATGACCACCACCTGGTTTCTGATCTTGCTGCTGTTAAGGGGTATCTGGTCCGCGATCGAATTCAAGAGTGTTGGAATGACGCCACCTTTTACCGGGATGAATTGCGCGCGTTGTTTCGTCGCGGTGTGGTTGATCTGCGGCAGATGGCGCGTGCAGAACGGATTTATCTCTCACTAACAGCGCAGATCAAAGCGATGGTGGCAGCTTCAGACACGGTGGGTGAATTGGAAGAACAGCTGGAAAAAGTGGCTGACGTGTATCATTGCAACTTTTCTCTCTTTCAATCACTGCCAGACGTTTGGGCTATCGACCAGCTCCATCCAATCGTACCCCTGCAAATGCTGAACGAAAAACCTGACCGCCGGGCTATTTTGTCCGATATCACCTGCGACAGTGACGGCAAGGTGGATCAGTTCATTCTGGCAGATGGGATCTCACCCTCCCTGCCCGTGCACTCGCTCCCCGAAGATCGCCCCTATTACCTAGGTGTCTTCTTTGTCGGTGCCTATCAGGAAACACTGGGCGATCTGCATAACCTGTTCGGCGACACAAACGTGGTCACAATTGATCTTCGAGCTGACGGCGGATTTGACCTCCTGCACGAACAGGAAGGTGACACCATTTCCGAAGTGCTTTCCTATGTTGAATTCGATCCAGCCGACTGTGTCGCCGCCTTCCGAAAAATGGTGGACGAGGCGATCTCGGAAGGGTCCGTGAAGGCCAGCGAGCGCAAAATTCTGATGGGGGCCTATCGGGACTCTATCAATGGATATACCTACTATGAACAACCCCGGTAAGGAGGGAACCACCATGGGCAAAACACTTGTCGTGGGTGCTGGCGGCGTAAGTCACGCAGCGGTGCACAAGATGGCTATGAATGCAGATATTTTCACCGAAATCACATTGGCCAGCCGCACCAAGTCCAAATGTGATGCGATCGCTGCAAGCGTCAGTGAACGCACGGGTATCGAGATCAAGACAGCCGCTCTTGATGCCATGGACGTAGCAGCTACGGTCGCACTTATCCGCGAAACCGGTGCCGAACTCCTAGTGAACCTTGCTCTGCCCTATCAGGATCTTGTCCTGATGGACGCCTGCCTTGAAGCCGGTTGCCATTACTTGGACACTGCAAACTATGAGCCAGAAGACGTGGCTAAATTCGAGTATCATTGGCAATGGGCTTATCAGGACCGTTTCAAAGAAGCAGGTCTAACAGCCATTCTCGGCTCTGGTTTTGACCCAGGCGTGACCAGCGTGTTTGCGACCTGGCTTCGCAAGCACAAGCTTAAAACCATTCGCCAAATCGATGTTTTGGATGCCAATGGCGGGTCAAACGATCAGACCTTTGCTACCAACTTCAATCCTGAAATCAACCTGCGTGAAGTGCTGCAAGAAGCACGTCACTGGGAAGGCGGTGAGTGGAAAACCTCTCCGGCTATGACACATAAGGTCGAGTTCGATTTCCCCGGCATCGGGCCCAAAAACATGTACCTGATGTACCACGAAGAACTGGAAAGCCTTTCAAGCCATTTCTCTGAAATTGAGCGGGCCCGCTTTTGGATGACTTTTGGTGACGCATACATCACCCATGCAAAAGTTCTGGAAAGTGTTGGCATGACCCGCATCGATCCTGTGATGCATGATGGTCAGGAGATCATTCCAATCCAGTTTCTGAAAACTCTGTTACCTGATCCCGGTGATCTAGGTGCAGAAACTAAAGGCAAAGCCTGTATTGGCGACATTGCCACTGGTGAAGCAATTGATGGCTCGGGTGAGAAAACCTACTACATTTACAACATCTGCGACCATCAAGAATGCTTCCGCGAAGTCGGCAGTCAAGCCGTCAGCTACACAACCGGGGTTCCGGCTATGATCGGCGCGGCTCAGGTTTTGAGTGGCAACTGGAAGGAACCCGGTGTTTGGAACATGGAGCAGCTTGATCCCGACAACTTCATGGACATGCTGAACGCCCATGGCCTGCCCTGGCAGGTGCATGAACTGGACGGCCCAGTCACTTTCTAAAATCAGGCCTGGCGGCAACGCCGGGCAGCGACACCACCCGCGGCCAGACCCAACTCACCGCGCTCTATTCTGGATGATATGATGTCTGAGATGATGACAACTCAGGCCGGCGAACCCGGTGCCTTCCGAGAGTTTGATCTTAGCCGCGTCCCGTCGCCATCATTTGTGGTCGACGAGGTTGCGATCGAGCGCAACCTTAAGGTCCTTGCCGAGGTAGCAGACCGCTCAGGCGCGCATGTTTTGGCCGCCCTCAAAGCTTTTTCAATGTACTCGCTTGCCCCCTTGGTGCGTCACTATCTTGGTGGCACCTGCGCCAGCGGCCTGTTTGAGGCACGGCTAGGACGCGAAGAATATGGTGGAGAAGTTGCCACTTTTTGCGCAGGCTACAAAACAAATGAAATAGACGAGATCATAGCGCTTTCGGATCATTTGATTTTTAACAGCCCAATGCAAAAGGCCCGGTTCCTTGCAAAGTGCAAAACCGCTGGCAAGCAAGTTGGCCTGCGTATCAATCCAGAACATTCTGAAGGTGAAGTGGCAAAATACGACCCCTGCGCGCCTTGCTCACGCCTTGGAACGCCGATAAGCCAACTAACCTCTGAAATGATGCAGGGTGTTGACGGGGTGCATATGCATACCCTGTGTGAACAGGGATTTGAACCTCTGGCGCGAACTTGGGACGCAGTTGAGGCCATTTTGAAGCCCTATATGCAAGGGCTTAAGTGGCTGAATTTTGGCGGTGGGCATCACATCACCCGCGAAGATTATGATCGTGAAACGCTGATTGCCTTTGTCCAAAAAATCCGCACCACTTATGGTGTCAACGTGTACCTTGAACCAGGCGAAGCCGTTGCTCTTGATGCTGGTATTCTGGTTGGCGAAGTCCTGGATCTTCCCGAAAACGGCATGCCCCTTGCCATCACGGACATTTCGGCGACCTGCCACATGCCTGACGTGATCGAAGCTCCGTACCGCCCTGCTTTGATGGACGAGGCTAGACAGGGCCATAGCTATCGCTTGGGCGGCCCATCCTGCTTGGCAGGAGATGTGATCGGGGACTACTCATTCGCCCAACCACTGGAAGTCGGAGAGCGCTTCGCATTCCTTGACCAAGCCCACTATTCAATGGTCAAGACCAACACCTTCAACGGCGTTCCCCTGCCCACGATTGCCTTGTGGAACAGTGAGACCGACGATCTGCAGATTGTTAAGCAATTTGGGTACGAGCATTTCAAGGAACGCCTGTCATGAGTATCTTTCTAGATAGCGAACTGTCAGCGTCTGAGCGGACAGAAGATGCCCGCTTTCGCGTGATTCCGGTGCCATTGGAACGAACCGTTTCCTATGGCTCCGGCACAGCCAAAGGACCGGGCGCAATTCTTGAAGCCTCAAACGAGCTCGAGAGATTGTGCAATGGGGTAGAACCCTGCGCCTCAGGCATCGTTACCGAACCTGCACTTAACTGCAAGGGTCCATTGCCAGAAGTGATGGAGCGCCTTTCCGAAAGAACCGAAACCGCCGTGCGCGCAGGTAAAGTGCCTGTGACCTTAGGCGGCGAACATTCTTTGAGTTACGGTGCAGTGATGGGTGTGTCTCGCGCGCTTGGTCAGCCAATTGGCCTTATACAGATAGATGCACATGCGGATCTACGTGTGGCTTACCAGGGCGAAAAGCACTCCCACGCTTCTGTCATGCATCTGCTGGCAAAGGAGGGCATAAAGCTTGCGCAATTTGGAGTGCGTGCACTTTGCAGTGAAGAAGTTGAAAGCCGCAAAAGAAACCATGTTTTTTATGTGGATGCGGAAGAGCTGGTCACTGGCAACATCCACACAATTGACCTTCCGCAAGACTTTCCCGAATTGGTCTATGTGAGTTTCGATGTGGATGGATTAGACCCCTCACAGATGCCAGCCACCGGCACGCCAGTCCCCGGTGGGCTGAATTATTATCAAGCTTTGCATCTTGTCGAACACGCGGTAAAAGGGCGCCGTTGCGTGGGCCTCGATGTGGTCGAACTTGCGCCTGACGAAAACGCTGCTTGGGATTTCACCGCGGCCCAAATTGTTTACCGCCTGATGGCCGCATGTGTCATGCATGAGACCCCCTCTTGAGCGAGACGATTCCCGAAGTTAAGAAAATGCAGGGTTCGACACTTAGTTCATGCTGTCACGGAAACAATTGGCGTCATAGACGCAATCTTCCAAAACCCATTCCGCAGCAAGAAGTAACGATCAAATCACTTCTGCACTGATGTCGCCGCTGACCCTGCCCTATGGTTCAGCTGATGGGTTTCAACAACACCTTCTCAAATAGCAATTTCGAACCTGTCCTTTTTGAAGCCTCCCTTGGTGCTCCTTCAAGCCAGCTTCCTTTCGAAAATTGCCAGTTCAATATGCCTGAGCATTGTTAGCAGCCCTGTACGTAATTGTAGAACCTAAAAAAGGTTCAGGTTACATCGCAGACAATCCTGCATTTGTGTTCAAGAAGAACTGCGAGAAAACCGGGGTGCTAGCAGCACCGATACCGCGCGCATTTTCACCTATGCTGCCGGTTTCAATCTGCGGCGCAATCAATCCCCGTGTATCTTGGTTAACCAGGTATCGCTTTACGCGATCGACCAATTCTTCTCTGATGGATGCAGGAAATGCGCCGTCGATCAGGATTGCTTCAAAATCGACCACCGAGCAAATTGAAAGGGATGCCTTAGCCAGCTCTTGTGCAGTTTCGCCAAGCCAAGGATCAACATAGCGCGACAAAGCGCTCCAGTCCTGCGGCTGTTGCCAGAGAATGTCAGGGTCTAGGCCAGCTTCGATCAAACGTGCTTCAAGTAGATGAATAGAAGCGACATCAACCAATTGCCGACTTTCCCCAAGCGGGCCAGTTGTGCGCATCGCTCCGAGCGCGCCGGCGTTGCCCTGATTGCCTTCAAATACGGTATTGTTCATCACGATGCCGCCGCCGATAAACGATCCGATGAAAAAATATGCGTAGTCCCTGAACTGTTTGCCACGACCATATAGATGTTCAGCCCGGCATGCAGCCGTTGCATCGTTTACAACAAATACTGGCAAGTCACTGAACCGACGGATTTCTCGATCAAAGTCGATATCTCGCCATGATTGAAACTTTTTGGCCGCGGCACCAACCAAGTCATTCCATTTCCAGAGTTCAAATGGAGTAGCTATACCTATCCCACATAGTTGATTTATCGCGTCCGTTTCCATTCCTCCCAGAGTGCCGGCAAGACTTTTCTCAAGAAAACCAAACACGGTTTCAGGCAGGGGGTAGTCATATGTCATGTGATCCTGCAGGCGGATATTTCCGTCAAAATCCGATAACAATAGATCGACGCCACGCCGCCCAATTTTCACGCCAAATGATAATACACCATCGGCATTCAGGTTCATCGGAATTGACGGTTTGCCGACCTTGCCCCGCACTGGCTCACCACGCTTCAGAAAGCCATCTTTCTCCAACTTGCGCAGAATGGTGGACACAGTCGGTGCAGACAATCCGGTTCGTCGGGCTATATCGCTTCCTGGCATAGCGCCCTGGCGCTGCAACATGGACAAAAGCAAACGTTCATTATGGTCGCGAAGCCCACTCTGGTTCACGCCCCCACTTAAGTTTCTGATTTTTCCACCATCCATGAGGCCCACCATAATCCCCTCCTTTCACTTAGGGAAGTTATCGCAGACCGCTTAATTAATAAAGTTTATTTATTTATTGACAGTGAGATCAGAATCGAGCCTTTTAAGAAGGCAACCCGCGGCATTGCACTTGCTGGGGTTCGGATTTGGGAGGAGCCTGATCCGACAAATTAGAATGATCCTCGGGAGGACATTATGAAAAAACTTCTGACTTCTTCGACCCTGGCTTTGGCTGCAATGGTCGGCACCGCATCGGCTGATGACATCAGCGCCTGCTTGATTACAAAAACTGACACAAACCCGTTCTTCGTGAAGATGCGTGAAGGTGCCGAGGCTAAGGCGGCCGAGCTGGGCATCACCCTCAACAGCTATGCTGGCAAAGTCGACGGCGACCACGAGACCCAGGTAGCAGCCATTGAAACCTGCATCGCCAATGGTGCCAATGGCATTTTGTTGACTGCATCTGACACCAGTTCGATCGTTCCTGCCGTTCAACAGGCTCGTGATGCCGGTCTTGTGGTGATTGCATTGGATACACCGCTTGAGCCGATCAGTGCCGCAGATATGACCTTTGCCACCGATAACTTCCTTGCGGGTGAGTTGATTGGCCAATGGGCGGCCGCTGCTTTGGGGGATGACGCTGCGAATGCAAAGATTGCGATGCTTGATCTGGGCGTAAGCCAGCCAACTGTAGGCGTGCTGCGCGATCAGGGATTCTTGCAGGGCTTTGGCATTGAACTGGGCGACCCAAACAAATGGGGTGATGAAACGGACCCACGTATTGTTGGTAACGACGTGACCGCTGGCAACGAAGAAGGTGGCCGCAAGGCAATGGAGAACCTTCTAGCCAAGGACCCATCCATCAACGTTGTTTACACAATCAACGAACCAGCTGCCGCCGGCGCTTATGAGGCCCTTAAATCCTTTGGTCGCGAGAATGACGTACTGATCGTGTCAGTTGACGGAGGTTGCCCTGGCGTTGCTGACGTCAAAGACGGCGTCATTGGAGCCACATCACAGCAGTATCCCCTGCTGATGGCCTCCAAAGGCATCGAGGCGATTGCCGCTTGGGCCAAAGATGGTGTCAAACCTCAGGCGACTGACGGCAAAGACTTCTTTGATACAGGGGTGGCACTTGTCACAGATCATCCTGTGGATGGCGTCTCCAGTGTAGACACCGCCAAGGGTGCAGATCTCTGCTGGGGTTGATCCATTCTCAACTCACCTGAATACTGATGGAAAGGGCGGGCAACGACCCGCCTTTTCTACCAATACCCTTTGTTTCATCGACGGGGAGGAAACCAATGACCCAGTCCGATAATTTCGAGGTCGCCGCAGGCAGCGCGAAACCCGAGATCGCCTCATTTGAGGATCACGAAAAAGGGCTGGTTGCTCGTTTTCACCATGCGTTACACACCACACCTGCACTTGTGCCATTGATCGTTCTATTGGCAGCTGTTGTTGTCTTTGGTCTTATTCTGGGTTCGAAGTTCTTTTCGCCTTTTGCCCTAACACTGATACTGCAACAGGTTCAGATCGTTGGCATCGTCGCTGCTGCCCAATCGCTTGTCATTCTCACCGCCGGGATCGACCTGAGCGTCGGAGCGATAGCGGTGATCTCCTCGGTTGTGATGGGTCAGTTTACATTCCGCTACGGTGTACCACCTGTTGTGTCCGTCGCCTGTGGTTTGGCCGTTGGCACCGCCATTGGTGCGGTGAATGGCTGGCTGATCGCCCGGATGAAGCTGCCGCCCTTTATTGTCACACTGGGAATGTGGCAAATTGTTCTAGCCGCCAACTTTCTCTATTCCGCCAACGAAACCATCCGCTCGCAAGACATCGCCAAACAGGCCCCACTTTTGCAATTGCTCGGGGCCAAATTCAAAGTTGGCGGCGCAGTTTTCACCCTTGGCGTCGTCTTGATGATCGTGCTGGTTCTGGTGTTGGCCTATGTGCTGAAACACACGGCCTGGGGCCGACATGTTTACGCTGTGGGTGATGATCCCGAGGCAGCTGAACTGTCAGGTGTGAACGTCAAGAAGGTGCTGATTTCGGTCTACGCTCTGGCCGGGTTGATCTGTGCCTTCGCTGGTTGGGCTTTGATTGGCCGTATTGGCTCGGTCTCTCCGACCTCAGGGCAACTTCTCAACATCGAAAGCATTACCGCGGTGGTCATCGGGGGCATCTCCCTGTTTGGCGGGCGCGGCTCTATTCTAGGCACGATGTTTGGGGCTCTCATTGTTGGGGTTTTTACTCTGGGCCTTCGTTTGTCCGGCGCCGACGCACAATGGACTTTCCTGCTTATCGGCGCACTCATCATTGCTGCGGTTGCCGTGGACCAGTGGATCAGAAAGGTAGCTGCATAATGGAACCGATTTTAAAAGGCCGCGGTCTGGTGAAGCGCTACGGCAAAGTTACAGCACTCGACAATTGTGATTTTGATCTCATGCCGGGTGAAATCCTTGCGGTCATTGGTGACAACGGAGCCGGGAAAAGCTCGCTCATCAAGGCCGTGTCTGGCGCTGTGATCCCCGATGAAGGCACGGTAACGCTAGAGGGGAAAGACGTAAGTTTCTCTTCTCCCATCGCGGCCCGAGAGGCCGGAATTGAAACGGTGTATCAAACTCTGGCTATGTCCCCTGCCCTGTCGATCGCCGACAATATGTTCATGGGACGTGAAATGCGAAAGCCGGGGTTTCGGGGCAAATGGCTACGCCAGCTTGATCGCGCTGCAATGGAAAAATTCGCTCGCGACAAGCTGACCGAACTGGGCTTGATGACAATCCAGAATATCAACCAGGCTGTCGAGACACTCTCTGGCGGGCAAAGACAGGGTGTCGCTGTGGCGCGGGCTGCTGCCTTTGGCTCCAAGGTTATCATTCTGGACGAACCAACAGCTGCACTGGGTGTCAAGGAAAGCCGCAAAGTTCTGGAGCTGATCCAGGACGTCAAATCGCGCGGTATTCCGATTATTCTGATCAGTCACAATATGCCACATGTGTTCGAGGTTGCGGATCGCATCCATGTCCACCGTCTTGGCAAACGGCTCTGTGTCATTGACCCCAAGGACTACACAATGTCTGACGCGGTTGCCTTTATGACCGGCGCAAAAGAAGCCCCCAAAGCAGCATGAGCAGCATAATACCCTCTCTCGAGGAACTGGCGGTCCAGGTTCTGGCGTCCCCCCGGTCGGGGGTGCGTCGTTTGGTGGCCTTAGCCGGTCCTCCGGCCAGTGGGAAGTCCACCCAGGCAGACAAGCTTGCCAATCGGTTAAACGAGGAAGGTTGCGCTGCTCAGGTTTTGCCGATGGATGGCTTCCACTTGCACAACGAGATCCTTGTTGAACGCGGTCTTCTCAACAGAAAGGGGGCCCCTGAAACGTTTGACATCCAGGGGTTCCTGCAACTTATTACCCGGCTTCATGATGAACCCGAAATCTACTTCCCTACTTTTGATCGATCCCGGGATATTGCCATCGCAGCTGCGGGCTGTGTGAACAAGACTTGCGACACTGTAATTGTCGAAGGCAACTATCTTCTGTTTGATAGACCAATTTGGCGAGACTTGCGCCATCATTGGGACCTAGCCCTGAGAATGGAGGTTCCAGAGACTACTTTAAAACATCGGCTTCTGGAACGTTGGTTGTCGTATGGACTTTCGCCAGAACAAGCCAAAAAACGTGCTGAAGAAAATGACCTTGCGAATGCTAGGGTGATAGAAGAATGCGCCTTGCCTGCAGACATCATTATCTAACCTAAAAGGAAAACAGACGTGATACTCTGCTGCGGTGAAGCCCTGATCGACATGATACCATCACCAACAACCGTTGGGGGAACAGGATTTGTGCCTCATTCGGGTGGTGCAGTGTTCAACACTGCAATCGCCTTGGGGCGGCTTGGCGTTCAGGCAGGTTTGCTGAGCGGAATTTCGAGCGACATGTTTGGCCAGCAATTGATCGCTGCGTTGAAGGCCAGCCACGTTAACACCTCAAACGTAGTTACTTCTGATCGGCCTTCTACACTCGCATTTGTGCAACTCATCGAGGGCCAGGCAGCTTATAGTTTTTTTGACGAGAACACCGCCGGGCGAATGCTGGAATTACAAGAGATTCCAGTCCTTTCAGCTGGCGTATCAACGCTGTTTTTTGGAGGAATCAGTCTGGCATGCGAACCCTGCGCAGATGCCTATGCCGCCTTGCTGGAACGCGACGGTGGTGATCGGGTGGTTATGCTGGATCCAAACATCCGCCCGGGATTTATACAGGACGAAACCCGCTATCGCGCTCGGATTGAACAAATGATCACACGGGCGGATATCGTCAAGGTATCTGATGAAGACCTGAATTGGATGATACCGGGGTCGATGTCGTTACGTCAAAAAGCAAAGATCATGCTGGGAAAGGGACCGTCTGTGATCATCCTGACCCGAGGTAGTGAGGGGGCTACGGGCTTTCTACCCAACGGAACCGAGGTGACGGTCGCCGCTGAAAAAGCAAAAATTGTAGATACGGTTGGAGCCGGGGACACTTTCAATGCCGGGGTTCTGGCCAAGCTGTTCGACCTTGACCTTCTCAGGAAAAACGAGCTGAAAACGTTACCTGCCCAAGCGCTGAAACAGGCGTTACAAAACGGAGCTAGAGTGGCCGCAATTGCCGTATCACGCTCTGGTTCAAATCCGCCTTGGGCCAATGAACTTTAAAGCGGGCTAGATATGCTAATTCTCCGAGGAAAGGTCCAACGGCCAGTACAGGCAGCTTGTTCGACTTCGCCCGCGTCTTCCTCGGTTAAGATGGTAACTCCTGGCACCGATTGCTAGCGCAGGCCCTTTTTCGTAGTCGAGAAGTGTGTCACCAGCGCGATCTTTGTTGCACAAGGTAACCGACGGTCAAGATTCCCGTTACCCCAGTCGGACTTTGCCCGGGTTATGAAGGAGCTTGCCGATTAAGCTCCAGACAACAAAACCACTTCAATCGACGCGACCATTTCATAGCCCACCGGACAGCTTCCAGTTTGTCGGTCAAACATGGGGAGGTCTGACTAGGAGCACCAAAGGCGGCATGAACCAAATTTGCATGCAATAGCCGACACGATAGGGCGACCAATTCGGTTTTTGATGACCGCTGGTCAAGTGGGCGATTATACTAGAGCGAGAGCTCTTCTGGGTACCTGTCAACAATATCATTCCGGCTGAGAAATGTGGCCCAGAACACCCCGCCAAATTTCGAGCGGAAGCGAACGGAATTTTCATCCGCTTGCTGGGCGGCTGCGCAGAATATTTGGAAAACGGTCTACAA
>NZ_VAUA01000005.1 GCF_005771405.1 Parasedimentitalea maritima | reverse complement strand
GTTGCTGGGTCTGCAGGGCCTTCAACCGAGCAGAGGCCTCTTCCATGTTGGTGTCGGTCATCGAACTAACACCCATTTTCATGGAGTCGGTTAGTTTGCTGACAAAATCACCCTGATCTTTCAAACGCGCGGTATCCGAACCGAGTGCAGCAGCGCCGTCAATTGCGACGGTGAGGAAGCCTTCAATTTCGGTCAAAGCAGTCGCCGCATCAGTCACGTTAGTGAAGGATGTCAGGTTCGAAGCCAGATCGATGTTTGCCTCAAAATCAACGGTATCAACTGTGATTTCTGTAGGTGTTGGTGTACCTGTTGCGCCAACACGATCCAGTGATGCCAGAACACCAAGGGACGAGGCACCGTTGCCGTCTACATCAGTGGCCAACAGGTTGGCCCCGTTGAACTGAGCGGCAGCAATGATGGCAGCAACCTGTGCAGACTTTGCATCAATGTCGTTCTGGATCTTGGTGTGGTCGACGTTCTCGGACTGAGCAGAGACGATCAGTTCCTTAATTTCAGTCAGCTTTTCAACGATCTGTTCAGCGCCGGCTGATGCCACCGCAACAGTAGCTTCGCCTACATGTAGGCTTTCTGAAATGGCGTTAAAACCTGCTATGTCGGATTCCATTGTTTTGGAGATGGCCCAGACCGCAGCGTTATCGCTGGCAGCACCTACTCGTTTACCAGTTGAAATCTCGTTCTGAGCATCGGTCAGGTTGTTGTTCACGGACTGAAGTGTCTGCAGGGCAACCATTGCGCCATTGTTGGTCAGAATGCTGGTCATGTCTTTTCTTCCTTTTCCTACTAGGATTTTACCCAGTGTAATCGGCCCCCAGGGGCATGTTCTAATGTCGTTTCTGACGTTTGCGTTCGGCCGGAAGCGTTCGCGCCACCCCGGTCCGAGGTGCAGGCAGACATTGGCCCGAGAGGTGCTAAAGGAGTGCTAATGGAAAAAATTGCATACCTAGAATTTTCTCTAAATTTGTCACGGTTCTTAAACAGCGATCAAGAGTTTGGTCCCAGTTCCGGTTGCACTGATATGCAGATCTTCTTCTTGCATAGAGGATGAAGCACATTTTGGTCAGTGCGCCTGGGGGCACCAACTTATAGAATGCTGGGAGTAAAGTTTACACACTGACTGTTGTTTTGAGAATTGTCGGGTAAACGCCTGTTTTCAGAGACTTGGTCGGCAATTCGATTTTTTTTTCCAGAAAGCGGCGAAAAAGGTCAAACACCGCTTGACGATGCCCGAGACCTAGGAATATTACAGCCCAACATTCAGCAGCGATGTTGGATGGGCAGCAAGCGGTTGTAGCTCAGCTGGTTAGAGTGCCGGCCTGTCACGCCGGAGGTCGCGGGTTCGAGCCCCGTCAACCGCGCCACTGCTGCCTTACCCACCTTGGGGAAATCAAGGTCCGCCCCGGAGGGGACTGGATTGCAAAGTCTGGTGAGAAGAAAATGCGCGGTTGTAGCTCAGCTGGTTAGAGTGCCGGCCTGTCACGCCGGAGGTCGCGGGTTCGAGCCCCGTCAACCGCGCCACTTCTTTTCAAGTCCCATGAACATGGGCCGCCCCGGAGGGGAACGACCGCAAGGTCACTGCGCGGTTGTAGCTCAGCTGGTTAGAGTGCCGGCCTGTCACGCCGGAGGTCGCGGGTTCGAGCCCCGTCAACCGCGCCACTTTCCCCTCGAATGCTTCATTTCTAAAATTTGGAACGGCATGTTATACTTTGCTGGCTGCACTGTGCCGTTTCTGTTCGGCGCAAGTTGGGCGATTTCCCTCAGCAGCAGGGCCCAGTTAGTCTGGAGCCTGTGTTTTTTTACCGAGTTTATTCGGCCTTTGGAGGCGATAATGGCAATAGCTGTCAAAACAAAAATTCCTAAACCATCCCCAAAAACCTTTCCCGTGGCTGGCGTTGACATGTCCGAGTTGGAAACAGCATTGGATAAAAAGTCTAGTTGGGGCAGCTATGTTGCCGCGCCTGTGATTACGGCCAAGTTTGATAAATCGAAAAAAGTGACTGAAATTACCGTGGCGTTGAAGCCTGTGATAACGCAACCAAAGTGGGCTGAGTACGGCAAAAGCACTAAGAATCGACAAGCAGAATGGGACCGGATGCTAAAGGCATTGGAAAAATACCTTTCCAGTTTGCATGCCCTAACGTTGGAAGCTGTCGCGAAGTTTTCCGCAGACGTGAAAGAGAAGGAGCTGGATAAGGCTGGGTTCAACGCCGAAGCCAAAGCAGCGAAGGCTGCATTCTCTAAGGCAGTTGAGGATTATGCCAGTAAGACATCAAATGGCAGTTCGGTTGGCGTTTTCCTTGAATACATCGACCCGGATCCGGCTACATTCAAAAAAACCATCCCTGCGCCTAAGTCGTCTACCTACTCGATTGGAGGGAAAACCATTGAGGCGGTGTTCAAAGCTCTGCAAAAACGTGCGTTTTGGGGGCGATACCGATCGAATGCTAGCTACAAGGCGAGTTTTCAATTGGACGGCCATGTTGATGTGTTCACGCTGACCAGCAAACCGTCGATCGTCATGCCTAAGTGGAAAGACTACGGCAAAGCGAATTCGGGTCAGAAGGATAGCTGGGATGCGATGTGGGGGAAGCTCAACACACATGAGAACAATCACCACGATATTTTCAAGAAATGTGTGGCTGAGCTGGAAGCTGCAGTGACAAGTCGCGACATTGTCAAAGCGGATATTGACAAATTTTGGACGGATGAAACCAAAGACTGGCAGGATAAGCAGGACGCCTATGACACTAAATCTGGCCATGGTGTGAAGGAAGGCGTTGTGTTGGATGCCTCGGATGATCCCTGAAGTGAACTTAGTCCGCCGGGGTGTCCTGACTAAAGCTGTTCATCCAACCACTACCGCTGCGCTGCCACAGGGATGAAATGTACATCTCTTCTTGGTTTGTGCCGTCGACACGAAGATAACTGGCGCGATAGCTCAGCAACACTGCATCTGTTGAGATGACCCGTAGTTGCGGTTGGGTAAGCGAGAACGACGTCATAACCGGGCCATTTTCCAGTTGTCCGCAGTGTTCTGCTTTGTTTGAAAACCCTGACGGATACACGCCGAGAAAGTCGTCCGTCAGCATTTTGCTGTCGGCCTCGCTGTCTCCCAGAAGGAGCGCCTGCCAAACTTGGGTTTCCAACGCAACTATTTCGTCCAGCAGCGCGAGAGGGGTTGGTTTCTGTGTGGTCATGCGGCGAAATCCCGAGGGAGGCAAAAAAGAGGGAGCAAGCCCAAAGAGTTTTCGCTCTTCGGGCTTGTTTGTTTATTTGGTCAAAGCGTCGAGAATACGGGCCCAAGAGCGGATACCCTTATGGAAGCTCTTGAGGTCGTATTTTTCGTTGGGTGAATGGATTGCGTCATCTTCGTTGGCATAACCAACCAGCATTGCATCCATGTCCAGGACGGACTTGAAGAAACCGGCAATTGGGATTGATCCACCCATACCGCAGAACACGGCCTCACGCTGCCATTCATCCGACAGTGCGCAACGAGCGGATTCAAACTCGGGGCGGGTGATGTTCATCACCGAAGCGCCCGATCCTTCCAAATCGTTATCCCAAACTACCTTTGTGTCTGGCTTCAAACGGGCTTCGACGTGTTTGCGAATTTTGTGCCGAAGGGCATCCGGATCCATATCACCGACCAGACGGCAGGTGATCTTGCAGTGAGCTTCGGATGGGATAACGGTTTTGGAGCCTGCGCCGTTGTATCCCCCCCAAATTCCGTTCACTTCCAGTGTTGGACGTGCCCATTGCTGTTCAAGGATCGAATAATCCTTTTCACCGTGTGCCTGAGTGTAGCCTGCATTGCCTAGATATTCTTTCTGTTCAAAGCCGCAGCCTTCCCATTGGCGCAGTTGATCAACTGGCACCTCATGTACGCCTTCGTAGAAGCCGTCGACAGCAACCTTACCAGTTTCTTCGTCATAGAAAGAGGCGACAATGCGCGAAATTTCCCGTAGTGGGTTCAATCCGGGGCCGCCGTAATGTCCGGAATGCAGGTCAATGCGGGGGCCAACCAGAGTGAACTCATCTTTAAGCATCCCGCGCAGCTGCGACGAGATTGATGGCACGCCTCGTGACACCATTGAGGTGTCACAGATCAACGCCAGATCCGCTTTCAGTTCAGCAGCGTTTTCCTGCATGAAAGGAACCAATGATGGTGACCCTGATTCTTCTTCACCCTCAAAGAAGAAGGTAATTCGGCAGGGCAGGGTGCCATGTATTGCTTTCCAGGCACGACAAGCTTCGACGAAGGTCATCAATTGCCCCTTGTCGTCTGAAGCGCCGCGTCCGCGAATCACGGTGCCGTTGGCGGTCTCTTCTAGTTTGGGTTCAAATGGCGGGTTGTCCCAAAGAGCGAGCGGATCCACCGGCTGCACATCGTAGTGGCCATAAAACAGAACATGCGGCACATCGTTTAGGTCTTCGCCGACATGTCCCACCACCATCGGGTGGCCTGGGGTAGGGCGTTTCTCGGCACGGATGCCAATTGTTAGTAGATCCGCCACCAGCCAATCTGCGGCCTTGTCACATTCGGGCTTGTAGGCGGGGTCAGTTGAAATGGACTGGATGCGCAGCAGTTCCATCAGCCGTTCAGTTGCAGGGCTTAGATCTGCGTCGATCTGGGCCAGAACGTTCTCGAGTGTCATCGTTTTCTCCAATATGGCGGGCGTTTGAGTGGAACCTAGCAGCGCCTCGAGGAAGGGGCCAGAGCCTCCGGCGGTGAATTCCAGCTCCACATTTTTGTGGAGGGAATTAACTTTCAGAGTCCAAAATCCATAAGGAAGTATGACGGGGAGGGGGTAAAATGGGACAGGAGTGGTATAGTGGCTGTGACTATTCGACGGGTCGATTTTGCGTCAATAATCCGCACGAGTTTCCAAAAGACGACGGCTTCACGCAAAGGGATGCCGCAGCTGATCTTGCTGCCAGCGAAACAAAGGTCTATTTGATCCACATCAAGGCTGCGACGGTTTGCCCGCGCGTATTTGGTTGATAATCACGGGTGTAATTGTTACTCATTCACGAACGTGAATGTGGCATGGGCGCCGACACTCCGGAAATCCGGACCAAGCTATGGAGAAGACGGTGGACTATACCGCGAAACTCGACACAGCGATTGACCAACTGCATGCAGAAGGTCGCTATCGGACCTTTATCGATATCGAACGCCGCAAGGGGCACTTCCCACATGCGGTCTGGACCCAGCCTGATGGAAGTCAAAAGGACATCACTGTTTGGTGTGGCAATGACTATTTGGGGATGGGGCAGCATCCAGTTGTTCTGGAGGCGATGCATGAAGCAATTGATGCAACCGGTGCGGGTTCAGGTGGCACACGCAATATCTCGGGTACAACGGTTTATCACAAGCGTCTAGAGTCCGAGCTGGCTGATTTGCATGGCAAGGAAGCAGCGCTGCTGTTCACTTCTGCCTACATCGCGAATGATGCGACTTTGAGTACACTGCCCAAACTGTTTCCCGGTTTGATTATCTATTCTGATGCACTGAACCATGCTTCTATGATCGAAGGGGTGCGCCGTAACGGTGGCTCCAAGCGGATTTTTCGCCACAATGATGTGAAGCACCTTCGTGAACTGCTTATGGCCGACGATCCTTCCGCGCCAAAGTTAATCGCATTTGAATCGGTCTATTCAATGGATGGCGATTTTGGTCCCGTTGAAGAGATTATCGAACTGGCCGAAGAATTCGGGGCGCTGACCTATATCGACGAAGTGCATGCGGTAGGTATGTATGGCCCACGTGGTGGTGGTGTCGCTGAGCGGGATAACTTGGCTCATCGTATCGACATCATTAATGGAACACTGGCTAAGGCTTTTGGGGTGATGGGAGGCTACATCGCGGCCAGCGCTAAGATGGTTGATGCGATCCGATCCTACGCGCCTGGTTTTATCTTCACAACCTCGCTTGCGCCAGCTGTTGCCGCAGGTGCAGCAGCTTCTGTGGCTCACCTTAAGCAGGCCCAAGAGCTGCGAGATATGCAGCAGCAGCAGGCTAAGATTCTCAAGTTGCGCCTCAAGGGGCTTGGGTTGCCCATAATTGATCAAGGCAGTCACATCGTACCGGTGATTGTTGGTGATCCCGTACATACCCAAAAGCTGAGCGATATGTTGCTATCTGAATATGGTATCTACGTGCAGCCAATAAACTTTCCCACTGTGCCGCGTGGTACGGAAAGGCTGCGGTTCACTCCGTCTCCAGTACATGGTCCCAAAGAGATTGATGCCCTTGTTAATGCAATGGACGCGCTATGGTCGCACTGTGCGCTGAATCGTGCCGATTTAGCGGGGTAAGTTACTGCCAGCTGTAAAAATACTTAGAGTGTGTTATCTAAACGTCAACGAAAGAGCGCAAACGAATCGATGGGATGATTCGTTAGGCACTCTGGGCGGAATGTGGCAGGCAGGTATAGGATAGCAGGGATGATTGGGCGCATCACTCAGCGCAGGTCCAAAGCGCAGGAGGTCATCGAGCCGAAAAGCTTTGATGATTACGAAGTTCGGCTCGGGGACGCCATGCGCGGCGAACGAGCGACAATGGGCAAATCACTTCTTGATGTGCAACGCGAATTGCGGATTAAGGCATCCTATATTTCGGCCATCGAAAATTCTGACCCGTCAGTGTTTGATACCCCCGGATTTATCGCTGGTTATGTTCGATCTTATGCCCGTTACTTGAGCATGGATCCTGAGCAGGTATTTGAAGATTTTTGCCGCGAAAGTGGGTTTGAAGTGGCGCACGGCATGTCCGCCAAAGCCTCGAGCAAGCGTACAGGACCAGCACCGATTGCCTCTGGTATGGGGGGGCTGGGATCAGATGCGTTTACTGCACCTAACACGCCCTTTGCGCCCCGAAATGGCGGGCTCCTTTCACAAATCGAAGCCCGGGCAATTGGGTCGTCTCTGGTGTTGCTGGCTCTGATCGGCGGTATCGGGTTTGGTGGCTGGACGGTTTTGAAGCAAGTGCAGCAGGTGCAGATGGCTCCGATGGAGCAGACCCCTGTTGTATTGGCTGAGCTGGATCCCCTGCAGGCCGCAGGTATGGGAACCGCTACAGAAAATGATGGCTCTGCATCAGATGCACTTGATCGGTTGTACAGGCCTCAGGCTCTGGCCGTGCCGGTTATGACTGCGCGGGACGCGCCAATTTCAACACTTGATCCTGCAACATTTGGTAGTTTTGCTGCACCAGAGCTGCCCAGACAGGAAATTTTTGCGGATAGCAGATCGACCGTCATCGGACAGCACCCCCAAACGCAGTTGGTCCCCCAAGTTGTCGAGCACTCCGCTCCGACTATGGAGATGGTCGCAGTTCGGAATTCGTGGGTGCGGGTCAGTTCAGCTGATGGCAGTGTAATTTTTGAAGGCATCATGACCCCTGGTCAACGCTACGAGATTCCTACTACGGAAGAAGCCCCCATTTTGCGCACCGGCGAAAGCAGCGCGATCTATTTTGCGTTGGGCGGTGCTCATTTTGGCCCAGTTGGAAATCGTGGTGAAGTCACCAGAAATCTGCCTCTGTCGATCGACAGTGTGACCGAGCGGTTTGATGTCGCTGACATTGATCAAGATCGCGATTTTGCAAAAATGGTTGCTGAGCTCGAGGCCGGGCTGTTTTCAGAATAATTGCCGCTGGTGCAGTAGCTAATAGACGGCAAAGTCGGTGTCTTGTGCCATTGCAGCACAGGCGTTCAGTGCCTATCTAGGGGCAACTGATCGTTTGTCTGGATCTACATATGTCGATTAATCACATCCGCCCCTGGCGCAATATTGAACGTCGTAAAAGCCGCCAAATTATGGTGGGAAATGTACCTGTTGGCGGTGATGCGCCAATCGCAGTGCAGACCATGACCAACACACTTACGACTGATGTGTCGGCTACGGTGGCGCAGGTGCAGGCTGCCGCCGAAGCCGGAGCAGATCTTGTACGGATCTCGGTGCCGGATGAAGCCTCTTCCAAGGCGTTAAAAGAGATTGTTGCTGAAAGCCCAGTGCCGATCATTGCCGATATCCATTTTCACTACAAACGGGGTATCGAAGCCGCTGAGGCCGGAGCAGCCTGCCTGCGGATCAATCCCGGTAACATCGGCAGCGAGGAGCGGGTTGCGGACGTGATCAGAGCCGCCAAGGATCACAATTGCTCAATTCGCATTGGTGTAAACGCCGGTTCACTCGAAAAACACCTGCTGGAAAAATACGGCGAACCCTGTCCCGATGCGATGGTCGAAAGTGGGCTCGATCACATCCGCATCTTGCAGGATCACGATTTTCACAATTACAAGATATCGGTCAAAGCATCTGATGTGTTCATGTCGGCTGCGGCTTATATGAAACTGGCTGAAGCAACGGATGCTCCGATTCACCTCGGCATCACCGAGGCGGGTGGCTTTGTCTCTGGCACCATTAAGTCAGCGATTGGTTTGGGCCAATTGTTGTGGATGGGCATCGGCGACACCCTCCGTGTTTCGCTTAGTGCTGATCCGGTGGAGGAGATCAAGGTTGGCTTTGAGATCCTCAAATCCCTTGGCCTGCGCCATCGCGGAATCAATATCATCTCCTGTCCGTCCTGCGCGCGACAGGGGTTTGATGTGATCAAAACGGTTGAGGCGCTGGAGCAGCGGTTGGCGCATATTCACACCCCGATGAGCCTGTCGATCATAGGATGTGTCGTCAATGGTCCGGGCGAGGCCTTGATGACCGATGTTGGTTTTACTGGTGGGGGGGCTGGGGCAGGGATGGTCTATCTGGCAGGCAAGGCCAGCCACAAGATGAACAACGACCAAATGGTCGACCACATTGTTCAAGAAGTCGAGAAAAAGGCTGCTATGTTAAATGCGGCGGCTGAAACTTCAGATTGATCAGATAGTGTTGGGTTGCAGGGTCCGCTTGGTTGCGCACCCTGCAGTGAACTCAACCGCGTTGGTCGCGCTTGTCGGCCACAATGACTGACATTTGATCGGCAGGTAGATAGCCACGCAGTAATTCGTCCTGAACCACAAATGTGGGTGTGCCCGAGATTTTCAAACGTTGTGCCAAGGCACGGGTCTGTGCCAGCTCGTGGTTCAACTCTGGGTCATTCATCTTTGCCATAATGACATCAGCGTCCAGTCCCAATCCCAAGGCGAGGCGACGCAAGGACACTTCGCTGGGCTCACCACCAAAATCGATCAATGCATCATGAACGAGTTTGTAAGAATCGGCGCCAGCCACCATGCGGGTCGCAATGGCAAAGCGGGACGAAATCAAAGAGGCTTCTCCCAAGATCGGGAATTCTTTGATCACCAACCGGATGTTGCCATCTTCTCGGACCAATTTCTCGACCTCAGGTGCGGCGCGACGACAATATCCACAGCGGTAATCCATGAATTCGACCACAGTAATATCGCCATCTGGGTTGCCACCAACCCATGAAAAACCATCGTTATACAGTTCATCCAGATTGGCTGCGACCAGTGCTTCATCTTCAACCGCCTCGGCTTCGGCCTGGCGCTGCTCCAGCAGGTTCACGGCTTCAATAATCACTTCGGGGTTTTCCAGAAGGTAAGCGCGGACTTCGGCACCAAAAGCGGCGCGCTCTGCCTCACTCATACTGGTCAAATCTAGCGCTTGAACCGGAGCACACAGCAGTGTCATCGCGGTTGCTACACCGGCTAGGGCGCGGGGAAAGCGGATCATTTGTTCTTCCTTTTTTGGTAGTATTCAGCAGCGATAAGCACGTCTTGTGCTCGTCGCCAAGTAGCAGAGCCACGAGGCAACTGAGTGCTGGCCCGTGTGGCATGCCGTCCGGCGTCATCCATTCTGCCCTGTAACGCGTATCGCTCTGCGGTGACCAGAGCCGCCATGCCACTTTGACCGGTTTTTGCGTAGGCCAGCGACATGTCCCGCAGCAGGCGGGTGTCACGAAAGTCACGGGACCGGGCCTTTTCCATAGCCTGGATCGCTTGCTTAGGGTGGCCTGCCGCCAGCAGGGCCCGACCATATCCGCCGAGGATCAAGGGTTCTGAAGGGGCAAGTTTGACGGCCTGACGATAGGCTGACAAAGCTTCGTTCCAGCGGCGGTTTTCCATCAGGATCTGACCTTTGAGATCAAAATAGAATGCATCATTGGGACGCAAAGCCAACGCACCGTTCATCGCGTTTAGAGATTTACTGAGGTTGCGTTGACGATGGTAGGACACAGCTTCTCGCATCAGACGAATATCTTTGGATGCTTCTTCTCCAGCCCGACGCCGTGTCCATTTCGGCGATCGAACAAATGCTGATAATTTGCCCCGCACCCGTGCAAACCAATAATTTGCCTCAGCTGAGGTGCTGCCTTGGTCACCATAGCTTGCAACGTAGGCTTTTGCTGCACGCAAACGATCACGGCTGAGCGGATGAGAGCGCATATAGGGGTCTTGATTGACTGTACTTAGCAGCTCTTGGCCGGCAAATATCTTATGAAGTTGCACCATTCCTTGTGGGCTGATGCCTGCACGAGTCAGGTAGCCCGCAGCTGAGCGGTCTGCCGACGACTCCTCAGCGCGTGTATGGGCCAGAAAGGAACGCAAGGCTGAACTTTGCACTCCAACTGCGATACCAGCTGCGGCTTCACCCGCTCCGGCGGCAGCCGCCAGCACAGCTAAGGCGGTGCCCAGACCAGCAACCGAATTGGCCGAGCGCATGTTTTGCATGCGCCGCGCCAGATGACCGTTGGTGATATGGGCCGCTTCATGCGCGATTACGGCTTGCAGAACCTCGGGGCTGGTGACCTTTAAGATCAGCCCATAGTTCACAAAAATAGTCTGCGAATCGACGACAAAGGCGTTGAAGGTGGAATCATTGACCACCAGTACCCGCACCCGTTTGGTATTCAGTCCCGCTGCGCTGAGCACCGGCGCTGCCAATTTATTCAGCCCATGTTCGATGTCAGCATCACGCAGCAATGTAATTGCCATTGAAGGCAATGTAGATGCGAAGAAGAACAGCGCACACAGCAAAAAGGCTGGGATTGACGACAGCCGGGATAAACGATCAAAAGTCATGGCCGCACCATGGGAGATCAGCATGCGAAACTCAACCCGATCCCAAGTAGATCCTTTCATTGTGATGGATGTGATGGAGGCTGCGCGCAAAGCCGAAGAATCTGGCAGACACATCATTCATATGGAAGTTGGGCAACCGTCAACCGGTGCACCGTTGGGCGCGCGCAAAGCTCTGGCTGCTGCATTGGACGATGGCAGTTTGGGTTACACGGTTGCATTGGGGCTGCCTGCTTTGCGTCAGCGTATCGCCCGACTTTATGGGGAATGGTATGATGTTGATCTGAACCCAAACCGTGTTGTCGTGACGCCGGGGTCTTCCGGTGCATTCCTGCTTGGCTTTACGGCGCTGTTCGATAGTGGCAATCGTGTCGGCATAGGCGCACCTGGCTATCCGTCGTACAGGCAAATTTTAAGTGCGCTTGGGATGACGCCTGTAGATATTCAGACCGCGCCGGAAAACCGTCTGCAACCGGTCGCCGCTGACCTGAACGGGTTGGATCTGGCGGGCTTGATGGTTGCTTCGCCCGCCAACCCAAGTGGTACAATGCTCAATCGCGACGCGATGGCTGCATTGATTGACGCGGCGCAGGCACAGGATGCCAGCTTTATTTCGGACGAGATCTATCATGGGCTGGAATATGAAGCCAAAGCGGTGACGGCATTGGAACTGACCGACGAGTGTTATGTGATCAATTCGTTCTCAAAGTTTTTTTCGATGACCGGCTGGCGGGTTGGCTGGATGGTCGTGCCCGAGGATCACGTGCGAGTGATCGAGCGGATTGCGCAAAACATGTTCATTTGTGCGCCTCACGCCAGCCAAGTCGCGGCCCTTGCCGCATTGGATTGTCAGGACGAGATGCGAGAAAACCTTGCCGTTTACGCCCGTAACCGCCAACTCATGCTGGAAGGTTTGCCCAAGGCAGGGTTCACAAACATCGCTCCTCCGGACGGCGCATTTTATGTCTACGCCGATGTTTCGGACTTGACCAAAGACAGCCGGGCCTTTGCCGCAGAAATTCTGGACCACGCAGGTGTGGCAGTCACGCCAGGGCTGGATTTTGATCCGGTGCGAGGCGCAACCACACTGCGATTTTCCTATGCACGGTCAACGGAAGATATTGAGGAGGGGCTGGCACGGCTGGAAACGTTTATGGCGCAGCGAAGCTGATCATGTCTGCGGCCCAAATGTTGGCGCGAGGAACACGGGTTCAGGGCCTACCCAGATCGGGTGCGTTTCGGGTATGGTGGGAAAAAAGTATTAAAGGCGTAAAAGTATGAGCAGGGTTTTCACGTTCATTGCATGTGCATGGATGATAATGGGGCAGGCGGCTTTTGCTCAGAAATTCAGTGGATTGGCGCGTATCGATGCCACTTCTAGCCGGATCGAAGACCAGGGCAATGGGGCGCTGATCACATTGAACTTGAGCCAGGGCGTGCCTTACCGCCTGTTCACTTTGGACAATCCACCTCGGCTTGTACTGGATTTTCAAGAGGTGGATTGGCGCGGGCTGAATTCCGACACTTTGTTGCAGGGGTCGCAGATCACCCGAGCACAATTTGGAACCTATGTCCCCGGGTGGTCGCGAATGGTCCTGAAACTGGCTAAACCCATGGCGGTGCTGGGCGCAGCGATGGATATTGATCCGGTGACCGCGCGCGCGCAATTGCAACTTGAACTGGGGGCTGTCGACGCCGAGGTGTTTTCTGAAGGTGCCGGAGCGCCAACTGACCCGCGCTGGGATTTACCGAAAGCGGAGACCCTGCCCATCATTGAGGAACGCAGTCCGGATGCGCCGTTATTGGTTGTTCTTGATCCTGGCCATGGTGGTATTGATCCCGGAGCTGAAGTCAGTGGTGAAGCTGGCACAGTGGTGGAAAAAGATCTGATTCTGAGCTTTGCAATTGAGTTGGGCGAGGAACTGGTGCGCTCTGGTCGGTTTGAGGTCCAATTGACCCGCGACGGCGATTATTTTGTTTCGTTGGAACGTCGCATCGCACTGGCCCATCAAGCTGGAGCGGATGTCTTTGTTTCCCTTCATGCTGATGCGCTATCCGAAGGATTGGCGCATGGCGCCACTGTTCATGTCTTGTCGCCTGAGGCTTCGGATGTCGCTTCTGCCAAACTCGCGGAACGGCATGATCGAAGTGATTTGTTGGCGGGCGTGGACTTGAGCGATGCGGATGACCGGGTGACTGGAATTTTGCTTGATCTGGCGCGCCAGGAGACCCAACCCCGCAGTGATGCCTTGGCGCGATCACTGGTTGAAGGCATGGGGAACCAGGGGGGGCCGCTGAACCGACGCCCGTTACGCTCAGCTGGATTTTCTGTGCTTAAAGCTGCAGATATCCCCTCGGTTTTAATTGAAATCGGCTTTCTATCGAGTCCGCGTGATCTAAAAAATCTTCAAGACTCTGAATGGCGAACGCAGATGGCAAGGGGTATCTTAAATGGCCTTGTGGCATGGCGAGAACAGGACGCTGCGCGCCGCGCACTGGTACGACAGTAGCACGGTTGCAAATCATGGTGTAGACTTGGGGCACAGCCCCAAACCCTGGGATATTTGTGGCTAGATGAAGATCTCGGCGGATTAGCGGATCAGATGGCACGTTTTTGCCATCTGTGGTTTTGACCATTGCTGCTGGCGTCCCTATATAGACGCTATGTGCACAGGAAGGCAGAACAGTGCTTAGGTTTATTCTCTCATTCTTTGGCTCCATTTTTAGTACCATCACACTTGGTATTGCGATGGTTGCTTTAACTATTGGCGCCGTGTTCTGGATCTATGGGCAAGACCTGCCCAGCCATGAATCGCTGGCCCAGTATCAACCGCCTACTATCAGTCGGATTTATTCCGGTGAGGGGCAGTTGATTGATGAGTTTGCCAAAGAACGCCGCCTGTTTGCGCCTTCGGATGAAATTCCAGACCTTGTAAAACAGGCGTTCATATCTGCTGAGGATAAGAATTTTTATAGCCACAAGGGCTATGACATGCGCGGTATTGCGGCAGCGGCGATTGAAGCGGTACGCTCGCGCGGGTCAAATGTGCGCGGCGCATCGACCATCACCCAGCAGGTTATGAAGAACTTCCTGCTATCAGGGGATCGAAAAGCTGAACGTAAAATCAAAGAGATTATTCTGGCTGCCCGATTGGAGGAGACGCTGAACAAAGAGCAGATCCTTGAGCTCTATATGAATGAAATCTTCCTGGGGCAAAACTCTTATGGGGTGGCAGCGGCATCGCAAACTTACTTCAATAAGACGCTAGGCGAACTGGCACCACATGAGGCGGCCTTTCTGGCGTCTCTGCCTAAGGCACCCGGCAAGTTTCACCCTGTACGTGGTAAGGAACGTTTGACGGAACGGCGCGATTACGTGCTGCGGGAGATGTTCCAGAACGGTTATATTTCTGAAGCCGTTTATAAAGTTGAGGTCGAACAGCCGCTGCGGTCGGTTCAAAATGGTGACTTTGAGAGCTTCCGTACAGCATTGCCGCCACGGGACTATTTTACTGATGAAATCCGCCGACAGCTGTCGGTGGACTTTGGTGAAGGCGAGTTCTTCACTGGTGGTTTCACTGTGCGCGCCACGATTGATGAAGAAATGCAAACGGTTGCAGCTTTGTCCTTGCGAACAGCCCTTGAGAAGTATGACCGCTCGCGCGGCGTGTGGCGCGGAACTGAACTGACAATTCCAGCGGACCTGCTGAATGACGACACCGCATGGCGTGAGGCATTGGCTGAGCTGGACGTTTCACGTGATGTGACACTGGGCGGCGACTGGTTACCCGCTGTTGTTCTGGGGATTGGTGACAAGGAACTGCAAGTTGGCATTGAAGGTGTCGATGAAACTGGCGTTGTTCCGCGCTCCGACATCAAGTGGATGAAGGGGAGCTTCAATGACAATCTCACCGTTAGTGACGTTGTTCATGTGGTTGCTGTGACCAAGGATGATGCGTTTCAACACTGGTCTTTGCGTCAGGTCCCCGAAGTGCAGGGCGGCTTTGTTGCTATGGACGTGAATACAGGCCGGGTTTTGGCGATGCAGGGCGGGTTTTCGTATCAGCATTCGGTGTTTAACCGTGCGACGCAGGCACAACGCCAGCCTGGATCTAGTTTCAAGCCTTTTGTTTATGCGGCGGCGCTGGATAGCGGGTACAGCCCGGCAACCATCGTTGTTGATGCGCCGATCGAAGTGAACACACCGCAGGGATTGTGGCGGCCGCGAAACTCATCGAACAAATTCTATGGCCCGACGCCCCTGCGCACCGGGATCGAACGCTCGCGGAACCTGATGACCATTCGTCTGGCGCAAGAAGTCGGGATGCCGGTGGTTGCCGGCTATGCCGAGCGCTTTGGTGTCTATGACGAGATGGGCCCCTATCTGGCCAACTCGCTGGGGTCTGAAGAAACCACGCTGTATAAGATGGTTACCGCCTATGCGATGTTCGCCAATGGTGGCGAGCGCCTTGCGCCCACTCTGGTCGACCGTATTCAGGACCGCGAAGGCCAGACAATTTATCGTCATGATGACCGTGACTGCGTGGATTGCTCGTCAGCGCTGCTGCCTGAAGGCGCGGCGCCACGTATCGTCACAGATCGAGATCAGGTGATGGATCCGATTACGGCCTACCAGCTAACGTCAATGATGCGTGGTGTGGTTGAGCGCGGCACAGCAGCGGGCAATGTTAATCTCGGCGTGCCCACCGCCGGTAAAACCGGTACCACCAACGAGGCACGCGATGTCTGGTTTGTTGGGTTTACATCGAACATTGTGGCAGGCTGCTACATTGGTCACGATCGGCCACGACCCCTGGGGCGCGGCACCTATGGCGGGAATACCTGTGGTCCGGTGTTCCAGCAGTTTATGACAGAAGCGACAGCCAAATACGGTGGCGGTCCTTTTGACGTCCCGCCGGGAGGGCATTTCATCAAAATCGACCGCTTCACGGGGGCTCGCTTGCCGGACAATGCCGGTGGCGACTATGTAGTGGCTGAATATTTCCGAGACGGCGCCGAACCGATCTTTGGTCTGAGCTATGATGGTGGTTTTGCGATGGGGTCGAATTTGCCGCTGTTTGAAGAGGTTAATACATCCGGTCGTCAGGTCACCACCTCTAGCGGAGGCACGGCTGTTCTTGGGCCCAAGGCAACATTTGGTACGGTCAGTTCAGGCGGACTCTATTGAAGCAGGGGGGCTACTGTGGACATGCGCTGATCTGAAGTTCAGCACTCTGTAGCAAGAGCCTGTTCCACGAGTAGCGAAAGCAAATCGGCCTCATCATCTTGTATCAACAGCCCATTTGCCCTCCAGCAGATTGAGAGCGCGCATTTGGCTGCGGCCCATTGCGCCAATCGGTGACACGGCACGCCAAGCGCCTGTGCGAACAATTGGGTCGTCTGCGTGATGCGTTTGTGATCTTTGACATGAGCGGGAAGGCCTTTGGGATGACGCAGTGCATTTGCCAGCTCAAATGCTGGGTCCCCTGTATAGCCCTTTGCATCAAATGCCTTTGGCCCAGTAACAGTCAGAATGACATTGTCATGATGCAGGTCACCATGCAGCGGTACCGGGCTGGGTTGAGTGGCAAGCAAATGATTTGCCATCGCTGTGGCGCGTAACATGTTCTTGCGCAGCGGCGTGGGGCAGTTGGTGCAATAGGTCAACTGAGGCAGGAGAGAAAACGCATCGCCCAGCGAGCGCAGCGGAGCGCGCATAGAGATCGGGTGTTGTTGAAGGCTTTGTGCTGTTTCGCAGAGCAATTGATCCGCCTGTTTCGCGTCTCCGGAACGGGCGATGTCACCAAGGCTGGGCCCGTCTAGCCACTGCATCAGCATTGCCGCGCCGTCATTCTCGAGTATTTCTACAACTGCCCTGCCAGACCATGCGGTTAGTAGTTTAGCCCCGGCTGACTCGTTTCCCCGTGTGGCGTTTTTGTACAGCTTCAAAACCGCGCTTGTTCCGTCTGCCCGGCGCACCCGCCATAGCTGCGCGATGGCAGTCTGAGATAGGTGTTCTGCCTGGGTGAGCTGCCACCGGGCGAGTACAGTATTGAGATCATCTGTCATTACATTTCTGCTCATCTTGTGGTGCCCCTCAGGTCTTGGTATCACGCAGGCCTTAGACAGCAAGTTGGGACCAAACCATGCGCGCCGAAATCCAGAACTATGTGACGCAGATTGAAAAGTCTCTGGAGCTGCTAGCCCAGCGGATGGACAAGGAAACTGCGCCGCATCGGCTCGAAGAATTCGACGCGCGAGTCGAAGACCCGAACCTTTGGGACAACGCTGAAGCCGCGCAAAAATTGATGCGCGAACGGCAAATGCTGGTTGATGCGATGGAGACTTACAACGGTATCAATCAGGATATGGCTGACAACATCGAGCTTATTGAAATGGGCGAGATGGAAGATGACGCTGAGGTCGTAGCTGAAGCCGAAGAATCACTTAGCGCGCTGGCAGACAAAGCCGCCAAGAAAGAGTTAGAGGCGCTGTTAGACGGTGAAGCGGACAGCAACGACACTTTTCTTGAAATCAATTCTGGTGCAGGTGGAACTGAAAGCTGTGACTGGGCCTCGATGCTGGCACGGATGTATATCCGCTGGGCCGAGAAAAAGGGCTATAAGGTTGAGCTGCAATCAGAAAGTGCTGGCGAAGAAGCTGGTATTAAATCTGCTGCCTATAAAATCACCGGTCACAATGCATATGGCTGGCTGAAATCCGAATCGGGCGTGCACCGCCTGGTCCGGATTTCGCCGTTTGACTCGGCTGCAAAACGCCACACCTCTTTTACTTCGGTCAAGGTCTACCCAGTTGTCGATGACAACATCGAAATTGAAGTGAACCCGGCTGATATTCGCATTGATACCTACCGATCATCGGGCGCAGGCGGGCAGCACGTGAATACCACCGACTCGGCCGTGCGCATTACCCACCATCCCACCGGAATTGTTGTAACCAGTTCTGAAAAATCCCAGCACCAAAACCGTGATATTGCGATGAAAGCGCTGAAATCACGTCTCTACCAAATGGAGCTGGATAAGCGGAGCGCATTGGTCAACGAAGCGCATGAAAACGCTGGCGATGCGGGCTGGGGGAACCAGATCCGGTCTTACGTTTTACAGCCTTATCAGATGGTCAAGGATCTTCGCACGAGCCACGAAACCTCTGATACCAAGGGTGTGCTGGACGGCGACCTGGACGGATTCATGGCAGCAACACTTGCGCTGGACGTGTCTGGTAAAAGCCGCGCTGAGGCTCAGGGTAACTAAATAACGTACAATTTTTCAGCGGGCCATGTCTGAACTTGCCTCTGCAAGTTTGACCTTCTGATCGTTTGACTGTCCCTATGTCGGCTTATAATTTGAGCAAGTTAGGGCCGTAGATTTGTGGCTTCAAAATTTAAAAGATCTATGTGAGCTGTGGGTTTTATTGTGAGTTTCCAAACGCTAGGCTAAAAATTAGTTTTGGCCACAACTTTGGAACCTCATGCCCTCTTCCTTTCAAACTGCCACAGAATTGCTTGCTGAACTCCGGTCTGGATCTCTCTCTGCTATAGAGCTGATGCAAAACACCTTAGACCGGATTGCTGAAGTGAACCCGGAACTGAATGCCATTGTTTCGTTGCGTGATCGTGATGCGCTGATGGCAGAGGCCAAGGCGGCTGATCTGGCAAAGACGCGGGGCGCGCTGCATGGCTTGCCTATGGCCGTCAAGGATCTCTCTAATGTTGCTGGGATTCGAACCACACATGGGTCGCCAATGATGGCGGATTTCATTCCCCAAACGGATGACTTGATGGTGGCGCGGATGCGTCAGGCAGGGGCTATTTTCATTGGCAAAACCAATACACCCGAATTTGGGCTGGGGTCACACACGTTCAATCCGGTGCATGGGGCAACGTGTAATCCCTATGATCTGACCAAAAGCTGCGGTGGATCATCCGGTGGTGCTGCGGTTGCTTTGGCGTCAGGGATGCTGGCCCTTGCGGATGGCTCTGACATGATGGGCAGCCTGCGAAACCCGGCGGGATGGACCAATACATATGGGTTTCGGCCCAGCTGGGGCAGGGTGCCAGCTGAACCCTCCGGCGACCTGTACCTGCACCGGTTGTCGACCTGCGGGCCAATGGCGCGTTGTCCCGAAGATATCGCATTGCTGTTGGACGTGATGGCCGGGCCTGATCCACGTATACCACTGGCGCGCACTGCAGAAACTATGATGCCGTTACCGGAAGCACGCCCCAAACGGATTGGCTGGCTTGGGGACTGGGGGGGCGCAATGCCCATGGAATCAGGGATACTTCAGCAATGTGAAACAGCGCTAAAGGTCTTCGAGGAACTCGGTCACGTGGTCGAACCCGTTGCTCCGCCATTCTCGGCTGAGCGGATCTGGGAGTCCTGGGTAACCCTGCGATCATTTGCCGTCGCCGCCGGGTTAAAGGCGCACGAAGACACCAAGCACGCGCTGAAAGACACAGCCATCTGGGAGTTGGAACGTGGCCAGGCTATGAGTGGCACGCAAATTCAGCTGGCTTCGGAGGCGCGATCGGACTGGCACCGGGCAGCGGTTCAGTTGTTTGAGACCTATGACGCGCTGATACTCCCGACTGCTCAATGCTGGCCGTTTGATGTTGGTTTGGATTATCCACGACAAATTTCGGGCGTAGAAATGGACACCTATCACCGTTGGATGCAGGTTGTGCTGCCGGTCAGCCTGTTGGGGCTTCCCAGTCTTGCGGCCCCAGCTGGGTTTGGAGAGAACGGATTGCCGATAGGCATCCAGATCTTTGGAGCCCTTGGCCAGGATCGTGAAATTCTGTCCCTTGGAAACGCCTATCATGGGGCGACTGGCTGGCCAGATAGAAAGCCACCCACCCTGTAAGCAGGCTAGGAAGGCGTCTTTGGGAGGAGACATTAATGACTACAACGAAGACATTTGGCGTACCGCGGTTGCGGATGATGACCCCTGCAATCTTACGCCAGGCGTTGCGTCTTGGGTGGGCCGACTATCGGAGCAGGCCAGAACTTGGTCTAATGTTTTCAGCGCTTTATGTTTTGGCGGGTTGGGTCATGGTTTGGATTACGCAAGTTACAGGCACGACCTACTGGTTGGTGCTTGCGGCTATCGGTTTCCCGCTGATCGGCCCGTTTGCTGCTGTTGGGCTGTACGAGGTTTCGCATCGCTTAGAACAGGGTCAGTCCAAAGATATCAAAGCCGTCTTTCGCGCTGTTCTGCAGCAAGGCAGTCGCCAGTTGCCATCGGTATGTGCCATTATCGTTGTGGTCTTTTTGTTCTGGTTTTTCTTAGGGCATATGATTTTTGCTCTGTTTTTGGGCCTGTCACCAATGACCAATGTGTCGTCTTCGCTGGACGTGTTCCTGACGACCAATGGGTTGGTGATGCTGGCCGTGGGCAGCGTAGTGGGAGCGCTGTTTGCTCTGCTTTTGTTTATGATCACGGTGCTGTCTCTGCCGCTGTTGCTCGATCGTGAAGTGGATTTTGTCACCGCCATGATCACAAGTTTCCAATATGTCAGTCAGAACTTTGTTCTGATGATCGGCTGGGCGATTTTTATCGCGCTAACCACTTTTACCGCAATGCTGCCAGGTTTTGTCGGGCTGCTTCTGGTTATTCCACTTTTGGGGCACGCCAGTTGGCATGTTTATAGACTGATTGTCATTGTTGATGAGGAATAACCGGGGGCTGTTCATTCCTCCCGTCCGAGCTTGACCAGCCTATTGCGAAGATGTTCCGAGTTGCGGTGGCCGAGGTCCAGTGCATAAATGTAAGCTTGGGTCAGGTAGAACGCTGACGCATCTTGGTGTGAGGCCGCGTTGGCGGCCTCGGTGTAGAGATCGACCAGAGATGAAGTGTCATTCTTATCATGGGCGGCCAGGAGTCTTGTCTCTAGGGTGATCATTCGGAAAGCTTGGTCTGTGTCCGGTGGATTTGTACCTGTTCTGCGACCCAGCTATGGAACAGATGTGTTGGTCCATCCATGGCAGGGGAGAAACGTCCTCCGTCAAACCCTGGGGCGTTGCGCCCGCGTTGCATGCCCTCAACCACAAACACATCTTCTGCAAACACCTCTTTCCACTGCGCTGTATTGCGGGCGCGGAGAGCCGCGTCGCTTTGGTCAGCTGCATAATAGATGTGGATATTCTCGATTGTTTTGGCGGGTCCATCCGGGAGCAGGACAATTACAAAGGCGTGGTCGCGGTGTACTCCCATCAAGACATTTGGGTAAACTGCTATGTATTCGGCTGCCTTGTCCCAGGCATCATTTAAGCCAACAAAATCGGGAAACCTCGTGCCATCGCTGGCCTGAATCTGACGATAGACCAACGTACCCTGGCCCGAGAACGATCCGGGGTGCTCGATGTGGTAGTGATCCTCTAATCGGGAGTAGCTGTTGAGCCCGGGGTGAACCCAAGGCAGGTGATAACTTTCACAGTAGTTTTCGACAGCCAGTTTCCAGTTGCAATCCAGTTTCAACTGAAACCGGCTATCCTCACCTCCATGAAACAGGGGAACGTCAAATTCAGCCCAACGGGAAATCACGTCTTTCATAGCCGCATCAAAAGGTGGAGCATCACCGGAGATGTTGATCCAGACAACATCACGCCAGATATGGCTGCGCACTTCGATCAGGCCCAGCAAGGCGCGGTCAATCCCATCATGAGTGTTCTGTCCCGGCCCACCAACATGTGGGGTGCTGACCAATTTACCTTCGGTGGAATAACACCAGCTGTGATATGGGCATCGGATTGCACCCTCAATCTTGCGGGGAGCCTCGACCAAAATCATTCCCCGATGGCGGCAGGTGTTTTGAAACACCCGAACTGTGCCCTGACGATCCCGGATCAGCAACAGAGGGATGTCCATAAACGTGACGGGCACTGCATCACCTGGTTCTGCCACATCAGCAGCAACCGCAAGACCGCTCCATTGGGTCAATAGCAAGGCCTGCTTTTCTTCGGTAAAGACGGCAGCATCGTTATAGTGGGCATTCGGCAGACCCTGAGCCTGTTGGATAGGCAGGTTCACGGGCGACAGATCAGTAACGGGCATTGAGGTTCCTCGCTCTTGCTATCATTCCCTGATAGTGAGCTGGAGATCTTTGTCCGTCTGTTTCGCGACCAGACTTTTCTCAAGGCGACATGCTGTACCGATTGGCGGTGTCGTCAGCTGAACGGGTCACCGACTTGCAACAAACGACGATGGAATGGCGTCAAATTGGATTCTTCAATAAATCCTGAGCTACGGGCAGCAGTTAGGATCTCCGACCACTTGTGTCCCAGATGTTCGTAAATCATTCGGGTTGCTCTGGTCCCATTCGGCCCTTCGCGAACTGTACGTGTAACATAGCCAACCCAGAAGTTATTTTCGAGCGAAGCGACCCGGGCCAGATAGTTGAATGAGCATGTAAGAGCCCCCCGGCGCGCGATGATCAAGGCAACACCATCGTCCTGGCGGGTTGCATAGCCCCTAAACTCGCGGGTTTTGGCGTCAGTGGATAACCCCTGGTGGTGCATGGCATCCTTGGCTTCAAACCCTTTGACATATGTAACGCCGTCCTCACGAAATACATATGACAAGCCGATCAGGTATCGGCTTTCCCTAACAAAACTTCGTCGCAAAAACCGGTAAATACCTGAAGGAAAATTGTCTTCCGTCAGCGTGCTGACACCCTGGCCCAAAAATTCATTTAGGACTGAGCCGTTTAGGATCTGCCCTTTGGTATTGATAGTGTTGACTGGGTCTAACAAGATACGGGCGTCCACATCGAAAAATGAACATATCCGATCAAGTACATCTGGTCTCGGAAAGCTCTCGCCTGAAAGATATCGATTGAATTGGGTCCTGTTGATGCCCAGTCGTCTCGAGAGTTCTGATATCGATGGATAGGCTTTGGCCAAGTGGCGAAGATTAGCACCAAACATATTGCGTAACTCTGCCGGGGTACGGGTTTCCTTTGTCATGAGATGCGGACCTTGGGTTTGTTCAGTTCAATAGTCGGCTGCTATTTGAAGTCGCCATAAGGAATTTAGAATAAAATCGATATACGTGACGCGAATTGGCATCACTGCTGACGCCATGAAGTATCAAAATGCTACTGTGTCCGACACAAATTGCAAGGCCCAGACGCGGAATTAACCATGTTTGAACGCTTCGAATTGGCTCAGAATTAGAGAGTGGTCAGAAAAGAGGTATGACATGAATGGTGTGGTACTGTGGAGCGATGTTCGGCAACATAAAGCCGTCATCTGGTGTGAGGATCAAGGTGACCTTGCTTTCTACTCTCAAAAACAACCTTGGTCTTCGATGGATCTGCATGAAGGGGATTTGGTCTGTTTTGACCTAACCTTGCAGCACAAGACACGTTTAGCGGTAAACCCCCAAGTTCTGGAAGAAGCCGCCTGCGCTGGATTGGCGCAGCGTCTGACTGTGGCTGGGCCTATCAAACCAAACCGTGAACAGCCTGCGTCTGACCTACCTGTAAGTGCGCAGGTGATTCCTTTTGAAGGAAGTCGACGCAGAAACGGCGCGAATGCATGTCGCGCCGTCAGAGAGCGTAGTGGCGGTTAACTTAGTCGCCGCGCAGGAGGGCAGCAACGCCAGTCCGGGCGACCTCAACTAAGCCCAACGGGCGCATCAGATCGGCAAAGGCATCAATTTTGTCAGGTGCGCCTGTGATTTCGAAAATGAAGCTGTTCAAGGTGCTGTCTACGACGTTGGCCCGGAAGATGTCAGCCAATCGCAGTGCTTCGACCCGCTTCTCGCCCTCACCAGCCACTTTGAAGATAGCCAGTTCGCGTTCAACGGCCGGGCCTTCGACTGTTAGATCATGTACGTCGTGAACCGGAATGATCCGACCCAGCTGTGCCTTTATCTGTTCTATTACCTGGGGCGTACCTTTGGTGACAATGGTGATGCGGGACAGATGTCCAGTGTGGTCGACTTCGGCGACGGTCAGGCTTTCGATGTTGTATCCACGACCCGAGAACAACCCGATGACACGGGCTAGAACACCAGGTTCATTCTCGACGAGCACAGCCAGTGTGTGCCGCTCCTGAACGTCCGAAAATGTTGGACGTAGGTTATAGGCAGAATGGCGGGTCGAGCCTTTTTTGATATGTAGGGCAGACATTTAAAGTCCCTTTCGGTTCCGGTTGACCTGGTTAGCTAAAGCAACCAGGCCATGTTCTTGAATGAGAGCGAATTGTTCAGACCAGCACTGCGCCGCCGGCTTGAATTGCACCTTCGGTGTCGGCTTCGCCCAGCAGCATTTCATTGTGCGCCTTGCCTGATGGTATCATCGGGAAACAGTTTTCATGTTTGGTGACCAGGCAGTCGAAGACAACCGGTCCGTCATGCTCAATCATTTCCATGATCGCATCATCCAGATCAGCAGGATCGGAGCAGATGATGCCTTTTGCACCAAAGGCCTCTGCCAGTTTTACAAAGTCTGGCAATGCTTCGGACCAGGACTGCGAGTAGCGCGATCCATGCAGCAGTTCCTGCCACTGACGGACCATTCCCAGACGTTCATTGTTCAGGATGAACTGTTTCACGGGCAGTTTGTATTGTGCAGCCGTTCCCAGTTCCTGCATGTTCATCAGCCAGCTGGCTTCGCCGGCGACATTGACCACCAGAGCATCCGGATGTGCCATCTGAACCCCGATTGAGGCTGGGAAACCATAGCCCATGGTGCCAAGGCCACCGGATGTCATCCAGCGGTTCGGATCTTCAAAATTTAGGAACTGTGCCGCCCACATCTGGTGTTGGCCGACCTCAGTGGTGATGTAGCGATCGTACTTCTTGGTCAATGCTTCGAGACGGGAAAGTGCGTACTGAGGTTTGATGACCTTTTTGTCGTCAGCAAATTTCAAGCAATCTACCTTGCGCCATTCATTGATTTGCCGAGTCCAGGATACCAGAGCCTCGGCATTGGTTTTGCGGCCACGCGACTTCCAGATTTTCAACATGTCTTCAAGGACATGACCAACGTCACCTACGATAGGGATGTCTACGCGGATGACCTTGTTGATCGAAGATGGATCAATGTCGATATGCGCCTTGGTTGAATTGGGCGAGAAGGACGAAAGCACCCCGGTGATCCGGTCATCAAACCGGGCACCGACGTTGATCATCAGATCACAGCCATGCATCGCCATGTTGGCCTCGTACAAACCATGCATGCCAAGCATTCCGAGCCAATGCTTGCCCGATGCCGGATATGCGCCAAGTCCCATCAGAGTTGATGTGATTGGGATGCCGGTGGCATCGACCAATTCGCGCAGCAATTGGCTGGCCGCAGGACCAGAGTTGATGACCCCTCCGCCGGTGTAAAATACAGGGCGCTCGGCTTTCTCCAGAGCTGCAACCAGTTCGGTAATCGATTCCAAGTCACCTTTGACAGGTGGTTGGTAATGCGACGCAGATGGTTTGGGTATGGTATAGGAACCTGTTGCGAATTGAACATCTTTTGGAATGTCAACGAGAACGGGACCGGGACGGCCCGAGGTCGCAACGTGGAATGCCTCATGCAGCACTCCGGACAGTTCATCAGTGTCCTTCACCAGCCAGTTGTGTTTGGTACAGGGCCGGGTGATGCCAACGGTATCTGCTTCCTGAAAGGCATCAGAGCCAATCATGAACGTTGGCACCTGACCGGTGAGAACAATGATCGGAATTGAATCAAGCAGCGCATCGGTCAATCCGGTCACTGCGTTGGTTGCACCAGGTCCCGATGTCACCAAGACAACACCGGGCTTGCCGGTCGAACGGGCATAGCCTTCGGCCGCATGTACGGCGCCTTGCTCGTGGCGGACCAGAATGTGCTGAATATCATTTTGCTGAAAAATAGCGTCATAGATTGGTAGGACGGCACCACCAGGATATCCAAATACTGTGTCTACACCCTGATCTTTAAGGGTCTGAATAACCATATCTGCGCCGGTCATCTCACGTGTCATCTGCTTTGCTCCATTGGCGACATTCGTCTTGTGCATAAAAAAAGCCCCCGATTTTTTGTCGGAGGCGCATGGGTTCGAATATGGTTTACCGTTACCGGCCCATGCGCTTGGTTCCTAAAATGACGACTAGGGTGGTCATGCCACTTGCTCCATTATGCGTTCTAGCGGACATTATGTGGGGCGAGCGAGGTCGTCAACAGGCAATCGGGTCGTTATTAGGGTGAATTTTGACATTTTATTGCGCGCAGAGGTTTGCTTGCGAAATAAATGCCAAAACAACCAGGGCTTCAGAGGCAAAGACAACGTATTTGCGCAATTCAGAGAGTCTAAAGCTGTGAGCTATGCGTTGATCTTACATCCCAGCGCCGGTGCCCTGCAGGACACCGTGTTCAAGCGCATAGCGCGTTAGTCCAGCAGTTGAGCTAATCCCGAGCTTGCGTTTGATGTTCTTGCGATGGGTTTCGACAGTGCGGACAGATATATCGAGCACATGAGCAACTTCTTTGTTGGACTTACCCTGTGCAAGCTCCAACAGGATGGTTTGTTCACGCGTGGTTAGCGCTTCGCGGGTGCTCCCACCTTTGGGTTCCAGGGAACCTTTGGCGCCGGTGCACAGGTATTTGCTTCCCATCATAACGGAATCGATCGCCAGCTTGATTTCATCCGTAGGGACGTCTTTTAGAATGTACCCCATGGCACCATGGCTAAGCGCGCTGGAAATATACTCTGGGCTGTCATGCATCGTCAGGATCACAATGCGGGTGGCGGGTGCCCGTTCCAAAAGGATCTCTGTGGCACTGAGGCCGCCAAGGTCCGGCATGTTCAGATCCATTAGAATCACGTCGGGCGCCAGATCTGCAGCTCGTTCTACCGCTTCACGACCGTTGTTCAGTGTTCCAACGACCTCGATATCATCATAGCTTTCAAGAATGGATTGGATGCCCTCGGCGACCATAGGATGGTCATCAACAATCAGCACACGGATTAATCTGGTCATTAGCTTCCCCAAAAGCAAACGGCGCGGTTCTGGCACCCATGGCTCAGGTGCTAGTACACCTGCTTAGCCTCGGCCTTACCGTCAGGTGGCAGCAGGTGACTCAAGGGCAGGCGGGCTTCAATCACCGTTCCGCCTTGGGTGCCACGTGATGACAGAATGCGTAGGGTGCCGTCAAGTTGTTCGATCCGCTCCTGCATGTTGCGCAATCCAATTCCAGATCCCGCCCGGTCCTGGCGTGTCGGTAAACCACAGCCATTGTCGGTAACGCGGAGCGTGGCGCCCTTGGCGTGGCCGCGCAAATCGACCGAAACATGGTTGGCGCCAGAATGTCGTTCAATATTGGTCAGGGCTTCCTGAGCAATGCGATACAGCGCAATTTTGCTGTCTTGATCCAGCCGGTTCCGAAACACGACTGTGTTGAATTCGGTGTCGATGCCGGTGCGAACTGCAAAGTCATCTGTCAGTGCCTTGAGGGCAGGGCCAAGACCAAGGTCGTCGAGAACGCCGGGACGGAGATCGCGACTTATCCTGCGAACTTCTGAGATGGCGGTGCCCAGATTGCTCAATCCCTTATCCAACGGGGCCTGTGCTTTGTCATGGTCGCCGCGGGCCATGCGACGACGGGCATTGTCTAGCGCGAAGCGGACACCAACAAGTATCTGGCTAATGCCGTCATGTAGTTCACGTGCCACCCGGCCACGTTCTTCTTCCTGTGCGTCAAAAACCCGTTGGGTCAACTCTTTCAACTTGGCATCCGCCAAACGCCGTTCACGAATATTCAGCAACATACCTGAAGCAAAGACCACTAGTAGAGATGTTAACGCAATGGCACCGATATAGACAAATGTACGCTGGACCCGCGCCTCAACTTCAGCTCGGGCTGTAGCGACGGAGGCCAAAACGTCATCAATAAACACGCCAGTTCCAACCGCCCAACCCCAGTCTTGCAACCCTACAACATAGGCCACCATCTGAGCGGTCTCGCCGGTTGAAGGTTTTTGCCACATGAAGCTATGCCAGCCGGCGCCTTTGCGGGCCAAGCGAATGAATTCGTCAACAACCGGTATTCCGTTACTGTCTTTTAGTCCTGACCAGTTCTGATTGATGAATTCAGTCTGGCGCGGGCTTACCAGATTGGTGCCGTCATAATCATAGACAAAGAAAAAACCATCAGTTCCATAGATCATCGACGACAGGATTTGCGCGACTTGAGTCTTCGCGGCTTCATCATTTGGTTGGGCCCGACCGTAGATAAAGGAAAAGCCGTTGCGCGCCTGAGTAACATAATTGCGGAGTTCAGCTTTCTTGGCCTCGAGCAGTTGATGCTCAAGCGCCTGTATTTCGCGTTCGGCCAGAGCTCGCGACTGAAACGCCACCAAAACCGCAATGGCAGTCAGCGCCAGGATCAATGGCAATGTGGCCAACAGCGACAGCTTTTGTGCGTAATTCGGACGGAAAATTGGGCGTAATAGGCGCATGAGACGAATCGATAAGCAATTAGGACCGAAATTCAAAGCCCTCTGATGCTCTTGCGTGTGAAATCTACTCAGTGCGCAGGAGGGAGGACAGAAAATTGCGCGAAAACCGGTGAAATCCATCGAAAAACACTCGGGTCTACGCAGTACTAGGTATTCACATCCACTTCGCCGGGGCTAGTCTATCGCCACTTGTATCGATCCGTCCGGCCTTTGGGCCAGGACAATCCGAATTTCTGGGAGGAATAACACTATGGATCGTCGTTCATTTCTAAGAACATCCGCGCTTGGCGGAACCGCAGCTGCCGCCACTACATTGGCTGCGCCAGCCTATGCAACAGGCAAGCGCACCCTGACTATGGTTACATCTTGGGGCCGTGGTCTGGCTGGCGTTTTTGACGCCGCTCAGCACGTGGCAGACAACATCACTACCATGTCCGATGGCGAATTGACCGTCGACATCAAAGCAGCCGGCGAGCTGGTTGGTGCATTCGAAGTCTTCGACGCCGTTTCCTCGGGTCAGGCTGACATGTATCACGCTGCTGACTACTATTTCACTGGCCAGCACCCTGGTTACCAGTATTTCACAGCAGCTCCATTCGGTATGACACCGCAGGAACTGGTGAACTGGTACTATCACGGCGAAGGCATGGGCCTGCACGATGAACTGGGTCAGATCTTTGGTCTGAAATCCTTCATCGCAGGTAACACCGGCCCACAGGCTGGCGGCTGGTTCCATAAGGAAATCAACGGTCCAGAAGACTTTAACGGTCTGAAGTTCCGTATGCCTGGTCTGGGCGGCAAAGCCCTGGGTAAACTGGGCGCGTCGGTTCAGAACATTCCAGGTTCCGAAGTGTACCAGGCTCTGTCCTCGGGTGCGATCGACGGAACTGAGTGGATTGGTCCATGGGCTGATGAAAAAGCTGGTTTCCAGGAAATCACCAAGACCTATTACACGTCTGGCTTCCACGAGCCAGGTGCGGCCCTGTCACTGGCAACCAACCGTGACGTGTTCGACAGCCTGTCACCTGCGCACCAGAAGATCATCGAAGTTGCGTCCGGCGACACACACCAGTGGAACCTGGCACAGTTCATGAACAACAACGGTGCGGCGTTGCAGCGTCTGCAGTCCGGTGGTGTGAAGACACTGGAATTCCCTGACTCTGTTTGGGATGCGTTTGGTAAAGCTTCCAAGGACACTCTGGACGAGTTCATGGATGACGAATTGTTCGCCAAGATCCGCAACAGCGTCGAAACTTCTATGAAGTCTTCCTCGAGCTGGCTGACCAAGTCGGAAGGCGCATATCGTGCGCAGCGCGACCGCGTATTGGGCTAATTCGCCTGATTGAAACCACTAGGATCCTCCGCCGTCGCGGGGGATCCTTTTACTAATTGCAGTAGACAGATCGGCCTGCCGGCCTGATCATCGCTGGCAATCATCCGGGGGCAATATGCAAGAAGAGAGTAGCATCTCCTTGGCAGAGATATTTGGGGGGCTCTTCGACGGGCTCTGGTGGCTTGTGCAGAACATCGGCATGGCCTTTTACAACTTGGGCTATGCGATCAGCCATCCACAACTTTGGCTGGACTGGGTGTTCTGGACCGGGACAACCGAAGAAAAACAATCCGTCATGCGCTTTGTTTACTATGGCGGTTCGGTCGAGCTCTTCTTTGTGGCTTTTGCGGCCTTTTTGGTGCTGACCGCGATTGGGTTGTACTACCGCAACTTCATGTGGGGCATGGTGCGCGGGTTAGAAGGGTTCGCCAATACGCTGGGGCGCTTCTTCGCCTGGGCCGGTTTGCTGATGGTTCTTCAGCAGATCATCATTGTGTTCATGCAACGTGTGTTTACGCGGCCAGACATGAGCTTTGGCTTTGGCATTCCACTGCAAATGGACATCAGCTGGTTTGCTGAGGAGCTGAAGCTGTACAACGCCATGGTTGTTTGCCTTTGCGCGACTTACACCTTTGTTCAGGGCGGACATGTGCGTGTTGATCTGATCTACGCTGGTGTTAGTTTCCGGACCAAGAAGGTGATCGACATGATTGGTTCGATGATCTTCATGATGCCTACGGCCGTGCTGATCTGGATGTATGGCTGGTTCTTTATGTGGCGGCACCTGATCGTACCAAAGCCATCGGCCAGTGATGCGCTGGATCGGTTGATCATGAAATCTCGTGCACTGAGATGGAACGTTGAAACCATCGGGTTTAGCCCAAACGGGTTTAACGGGTATTTCCTGTTTAAAATCTTGTTGGTGGCTTTTGCCGGCATGCTGTTCCTGCACGCGATCGCCTTTTTCTACCGCTCTTTCCTTGAGTTCGTAGAAGGTCAAGGCAGCGAAAATAAATACCTCGACAAGGACAGCCTTGGTGAGGGTGAAGAAGCCTATGAAGGCGCTCATTAACTTAAAGGACATCGGATATGGGATTCGGTCTTGATGGCGTCGAAGTCGGCTTGCTCATCGTGTTTTTCTGCCTCTTCGGAGGCATCTTGTCTGGTTTCCCGGTGGCCTTTGCCATTGCGGGGGCTGGTATCATTTCATTCGGTATTATTGCCTCGCTCGATTCAGCTGGATTGCTGATCCATCAGGCGATTGATACCTCATCTCAAGCCTATACCGACCTGATCAATTCGGGTGTTCGGGCTGACGTGGTCTCGGTATTTCGATACCCAGACCTGCCGCGCATAGGCGAGTCCGTCTTTCCCAACGGTTGGGAATTTGCGATGGACCGCAATATTTCGTTCATCGTTAACCGTATGAATGAACGGGTGCTGGCGGGGGCTTCGATCGAGACGTTGCTGGCGGTGTTGATGTTTGTTCTGATGGGGATCACCCTGGAGCGTTCTAAGATTGCCAACGATCTGCTGACCACAATGGCACGGGTATTTGGCCCTCTGCCTGGCGGTTTGGCAGTGTCGATTGTGGTTGTGGGGGCTTTCCTTGCCGCTTCAACCGGCATCGTAGGGGCCACGGTGGTTACTATGGGCCTGCTTGCGCTTCCAACTATGCTGAAGAACAATTATTCGCCAGAACTTGCGACAGGTGTGATTGCTGCCTCGGGCACACTGGGACAGATTATCCCACCGTCGATTGTGATTGTTTTGCTGGGTACACTGGCTGGAGACCTTTATTCCACAGCGCAAGAAACGCGCGCGATGGAAGCCGGGTGTTCGGATGCGCTGACCTATCTGGGTGAACCGGCTGTTGTTTCAGTTGGTACGCTGTTCCAGGCAGCGCTGTTGCCGGGCATCATGTTGGCACTGCTCTATGCGCTTTACGCGTTTGGCTATGCGATGCTGAACCCGGACAAGGCACCAGCGGTGGCGATGTCTGACAGCAGCAATGAGCCAATTACGCGGGCTGAAGGATTGACATGGTTCTTAGCGGCACCAATCGGTCTCATCGGTGGCGCGGTCCTACTTGGTTCAGTTGGGCTGATTGGTAGCCAGGATATCACGGTTTCGTCGTTTTCAGATATTGGCAAAACAGCATCATTGCGTACCAGTGTTGGTGCGGAGTGCCAGGCATCTATGATCGAACTGCACGGGCAGGAGACTTGGAACCTTGCAGTATCCGAACAGGCGGCAATCGATGAAGCCGGTGGCGTTACTGAAAGCACCCGTTTGAGCGACGAAGATTTGGCGGCGGCCAAGGCAGCTAAGATTGCTGCGGCAGCGCCCATCGGCACTGGTCTGACCGTTCTGATGGTGCTGATGGCACTGATCTTGGTTATTGGTCGCGGTGTGTCTCCGTCGAGCGATCCCAAACCGCTGATCTTGGGTGCCATTGGTGTGTTGCTGATCGCGCTGGTGGATGCTGTGAGAATTGCGCCCACAACCTCGCCAGGTTGGACCGTTATCATGATTGCAGGTCCAGCATTGCTGGCTCTGTATGGATGCCGAGAAGCAGCAGCCCGTTGTGCTCGCAACGATCTGATCCGGGTGGTTTTCCCACCGCTGGTTCTGATCGTGGCAGTGCTGGGCTCGATCCTCGGTGGTATTACCAACCCAACGCCCGCTGCGGCACTGGGTGCAGGTGGTGCCATTATGCTGGCGGCCTATCGCAAGCTGCAGGACGAAGGTCGTTCGGGCAAGATTATCATCTGGTCAACATTCGCAGTGATGATCAGTATCCTGATCGGGGTAAATTTTGACCTGCGGATCAATCAGTCCAATGTCAGCTTTGAGACCTGGGTGGCCTTTGCTTTCGCATATGCAGCTTATCTCTATGCGTTGTTCGGGTTGTTGTTTGGCTGTTGGGTCCTGTTCAAAGGCGGGGTGCTGTCACCGATCGTACGGGAAACCGCCAAGGTGACCTCGATGGTGTTCACCATCCTGATCGGCTCGCAGCTGTTGAACCTGGTGGTGATCTCTTTTGGGGGTGAGCACTATATCCAGCAGTTCCTGAAGAGTTTCGACAATGAGCTGACGGTCTTCCTGATCGTGATGCTGGTCCTGTTCTTCCTTGGGTTTGTGCTGGATTTCCTCGAGATCATTTACATCGTGATCCCAATTGTAGGTCCAATTATCTATGGCGGATCATTTGATCCCAAATGGGTAACTATCATGATTGCGGTGAACCTGCAGACCTCGTTCCTGACACCGCCATTTGGCTTTGCGCTGTTCTATTTGCGTGGCGTGGCGCCTAAGGAAGTCACCACAGGGCACATCTACCGCGGCGTGATCCCGTTTGTATTGATCCAGGTGGCCGGGCTTGCACTGTTGTGGTTCGTCCCATCAATCGTGACCATTGTTCCGGCGTTGATCGGCAACTGAATGGTCTGAGATCAGATGTTTCCATATAGATTTGCAAGGGGCCCTTCGGGGCCCCTTTCTGTTTAAGGGCTTTAGTGTAGGGGCGCTGCCCCCGTCGCGGCGAGCCGCGACTCCCCCGGGATATTTTGTGCTAGATGAAGTGAACGGGGGGCGGCAAGCAAGCTGTCTTGCCCAGTACAGATAGGTCAGGAAATAGGTGGTTATGCCAGTTGGAGAAGATCCCAGCGGTTGCCAAATGGGTCCTGCCAGACCGCCACAGTGCCGTAGGGCTCGTGGCGGGGAGATTCTTCGAAGTGGACGCCCTTTGCCAGCATTGCAGCGTGGTCCTGAGTAAAATTTTTGGTGTGGAGGAACAGGCCAACCCGACCGCCAAACTGATTGCCTATCGCGGCTATTTGTTGTTCGTTACTTGCACGAGCTAGAATTATGCTGCCCTGACGTGCCCCTGGTGGCAGAATTCTGACCCAGCGTTTGCGGCCCTGATCTATATCTTCAGCCAATTGAAATCCAAGTGTTCCGCAATAGAACTCTATCGCAACGTCATAATCGGGTACCAGTAAAGAAAAAGCGTAGAGGTTTTGCATCAGCTGCTATGTGCGCGCCGGTCGGGAAGATTGATGTTGGACACTTGTTCGGCAATAGGGTCAGTCGACAGAGGGTGCAGGTTGGCTTCAAAAGATGCGGCATCCTGCATTGGCTGCCAACTGCCGCCGCTATAGACCTCAAGCCCGGTAAAGCTGGCTTTGTAGCTCATCTTGGGGCTGCCTGGGACCCAATACCCCAAGTAAACATAGGGCAGGCCAGCTTCGCGGGCAATTTCTATGTGATCCAGGATCATGTAGGTGCCAAGCGAATTTCTGGGCAGATCGGGGGTGTAGAAGGAATACACCATACTTAGCCCGTCTTCGAGCACATCAGTGAGGGAAACGGCTGTCAGTTCATCCTGTGTGGTGTCACTATATTCCACAACACGGCTACGGATCGGGGTTTCCTCTACCATCGCGGCAAATTCAAACACATCCATGTCGGCCATACCGCCATCAGCATGGCGACTGTCGAGATAGCGCCGAAACAAGGCATATTGATCTTCGGTTGCCCAGGGTGAAGTGGCACGCCGTTTGAGGTGAGTATTGCGCTTCAGAGTGCGCTTTTGGCTGCGGGTTAATGTGAAATCTGAAATATTGATCCGCGCAGACAAGCAGGCCGAACATTCAGCACAGGATGGCCGGTACAAAACATTTTGGGAGCGCCGGAACCCTTGTTGTGACAGGCTGTTGTTCAGCTGCTCAGCATCATCTCCCTGCAACGCAGTGAACAATTTCCGCTCCATCCTGTCCGCCAAATAGGGGCAGGGCTGCGGAGCAGTTACGTAAAACTGCGGTGCAATAGGAAGCGTGTGGCGCATAAGGGTCCGGGGATGGTTTCACTATCTGTATCGGAATGATAACAACCCTCTGCCCAGCCGCCAAGTGGGCATGTGAGATAAGGTTTCAGACTCGTTTATTCAAAGCCACGGTGCCCAGAAACGCATCAGTAAGACCTTGCCCACGTGAGGATGTCAGCATCATCACAATCGAGATCACCTGCAGAAGTGGCATCATCAGTGAAATCGAGTAGCCGGAGGTGTGGAAAACAGCCAGACGTAGATCAAAACGGTGGCCGGACAGATCGCGCAATTCAATCCCAGAAAAGCGCATGCCCCATGTCGCGGAATCATTGGCGAGCGTTACCACCCGGTATGCAAAGCCGAGAACCAGGAACAAGATAGGCCAGAAGAAGAAACCAACAAATACCGTTGCAAGAGACACGCCGAAACACAGCAAAGTGATGATAATGCTGTCTATAACCCAGGCCAACAGGCGTTTACTAGCCACCGCTTGATAGAATTGCGGTTGATAATCGGGATCGGGTAAGGCGGTCATGGTTTGAAAATCCTATGTTGGAAATTCCCCCGCCCAATTAGGGCAGGGGAGAGGTGCTGGCAATCAAGTGTCTTTTGAAGAGTTCACTGGGTCAGTTTCGGTCCCAGCAACTTTTGCGCGATCATCCATGAAGTCATCAAATTCGGCTTTGTCTTTGGCATCGCGAAGACGTTGTAGGAAAGATTCAAAGTCGCTTTGCTCTTGCTCCAAGCGCCTCAGAGTATCCTCTTTATAGGCGTCGAAGGCGCTGTTGCCTGTTGAAGACATTGCGTGACGCGACCATGATTTGCGGCGCGACATGTTACGGCAGGATGATGCAAACATCTTTTTGCTCCAGGTCATGTAAAACAGAAGGGCCAGGCCAATTGGCCAAAAGAATACAAAGCCTAAAACCATGGCAGCAATCCAGGCACCTTTGCCCTTACTGTCGAGCCAAGACTCGCTTTTTGAAAACCATCCCTGCTCGCTGATCGGCGGGGGGGCTGTGTCGGTATAAGTGGTCATGGACTGTCTCCCTTGGTATGAGTAATGTAAATTCCGTTTACATGATCTATATTGGGACCAAGGAAGATCATTGCAAGGCTTCATGTAAATCTTTTTTACATTAATGCCGAGTTGGGAATTTACCTATTTAGGCCAAATGGTTATCACCAGTGGCGCGGGTTGTAGCCGGACAGACTTTCTTGCACGGATGGACAGAGAAAGTTGCAGCAACTTGTTTTTGGGTTTTAGGGCATCCTAGCGGCAGTTTTGACGGAGGTCACGCTCAGAGCGTTGGAAGTTCTTCCATATTTCAAAACGCGATTGCCCAACCTTTCCAAACGCTGAACACCGGGCGGTGATCTGAGGCGTCGTCGGGGCTCAGATTTGAACGGCACGGCATCGGCTTTTTGGGACAGAGATAATTGCAGTAACCTGTCGGGAAGCGGTCAAACCGTTCAAAGTGTCGGTTTGAACGCGTCTTTAAACGGCCTTTAAACGGTCTTTGAACGCCGCTGTCGCGAAGCATCGAAGGCGGGATGAAGTCCTGAATGAGAGACCAAGGGGGGCAGGCGATTGAAGTCTCAGCGGGCAGCGACCTTGTTCGCGTCAGCCCTCAGCCAATTGCGTACTGCCACATCGGTCACGCAGAGTTTGCGGGCGATCTGAACCGTTAACAAACCCTGGGATTTATACGCCAGTGTCCGCCACTTTTTGGCCAAAGGGACGCGAAGTTGCAGCCGGTGAGATATTTCCGTCAACGCCTTAGCCTTGTCATACCCCACCACAGCAACGATGCTGGAGCGGGTTCCGGGGTTGGCTGCAATATAGATTTCGGTGCCACCGAAGGCCTCTAAAAACCGGAGAGTGTCGTCCAGGCCCAGGACCTCGAAATAAGGTTCAACTTGGGCCGTTGGTTTTGGATGGGGCAGGTCGGGAGGGATCATCACGTGGCCTTATCAACAAGTGTTCAAGGTCACGGTACTTGCGAGAGAAAGTGTGCAGCAGCCCAGCCGTTGCCGCCTGGTCATCGGACAAGACCAAGGCATTCAGCTAGATAAAGTTGGTCAGTGGAACAGCGACCATACCGCCATATTTTCAGCGGGGCTAAACCGCAGACACCCATAGCTATTTGCGGAAGCGGCGCCGTAAACCGGGGTACAGAGCTTACCTTCCGGGATGCACAGAATTCGCTCCAAAAGCCAGCTCTAGTTTGGCATGCCGGGTCAGGGTGGTTGCTTGCGCGGTCCAAATGGCGTGCCTTCGATCTGTTCTCATCTCGCCTGCGGACCTTGCCATCATTACTGTCGTTGATCCAACTGGAGTAACGGTCCAAAGCCGCCATCTATGCCAAACCCGTCCAATGGCCGGTTTCAGCCGCTGCTTCAACGGATCGACGCAACACAGAGTTGCAAGTTGGCCTTAGGAGTCGAGAATGGTCACTTTGACTCTAGTCACTCGACACTAGAAATGCCTCCGTCTGTTCTCCTGCGCTATGATCTAGGCGGCAGGTCCAAACCGGCCTTGCGAAGGCCCTGCTCGATTTGATGATTTAGGTCCTCGCCTAACTGCCATATTTTGATAATGTCTGACGCCCCTTTAGAGAAATCTGGCTTCAGCTCAATTAATTCTTGGATGGCCACTTGCGCCTGTTTGGTATTGCCCAATTGTCCGTGGCTGGCAGCCTGGAACAACTGAACCCAGAAGAAATCAGGCATGTTGATCTTGTCTAATGCTGTCAGGGCCAATGCGTATTCCTGCCGGTGATAGCGGTAAAAAACTTCAGGGAAGAAATACCACTGCGGGTGAACTGGGTTCAGTGCTTTGGCTCTATCCACTAGTGCCAGCCCGTCCTCCCAAGATCCGCTAAATGCCAGCCGCATACCGTAATGAGCCAAAACCGTGCTGCTGTTTGGATTTAGCGCCAGGGCGGTTTCTCCGGCCGCTTTGAATCCCACAAGGTCTCCTGATGTGAAAAGCAGATTCGAGTGCATTAAGTGCGCAGCAAAGGATTCTGGATCCAGTTCGATAGAGCGGTTTACTGCGGCCTTGGCCAAACTGAGCGATTGGGCCTTGTCGACTCCAAGATCGTACCGGATTTCTTGCATGTACAAGTTGGAGAGGACTGCCCAAGCCTCGGAGTATTCCGGATCAATTCGGGTGGCGCGTTCGACGCAGTCCTTGATGTCAGGTTGTTGATCCAAACGTATTGAGATTTGGTAGTCGTAGTAACGTAACACACAGTCATAGGCGTCAAGGTGCTTGGGGGCTTTGCTCCTGGCTGCCTTCATCGAGTCCTGTGCCAGAATGCCATATTTCCCCGCTAGGTTTCCAACCACATCCTGGATGATTTTGTCTTGGACAAAATAGATGTCAGTAGGCGTTGCATCGACCGCGTAGCTTCGCACCCAAGTGTAACGTCCGGTTTCCAAATTGATCAATCTTGCGGTCAGGCGCAGCGTCTCTCCCAATTCAAGAACGCTCCCTTCAAGCACAAACTCGGCACCGAGTTCTTCGGCCAAAGATTGGGGATCTACCGATGCTGGGTTTGATCGTTGTATGGAGCCAAGCGGCAGAACCCAGAGGTCGCGAAATCTTGCCAACTCGGTTGTAAGTTGCTGGGTAATTCCCTGGGAAAAATACTGGCGCTTTGGATCTTCGCTAAGATGTAGGAACGGCAGAACTGCAATGACTGGGCCTTTGGGAAAGTCCATTTTTGCGTCCAGTTGGCGCGGTATTAGGAATACCCACGACAGTATCAGGGTGAATAGAACCCCCCCCCCAACAATCGCTGCAACGTTGGTGAGGGACCGTTTGTCACTTGGCCTATCGGTCGGCGACTCCGGGTCGCTTTGAACTGTATTCGGCGGTAATGGCTGCAAAGCCTCCTGTGGTTCGAACCGGGGCGTATACCCTCCTTTAGGGATTGAAATGCGTATATTGTCCCAACGGCCAGCCCCAACATAATACCGGTCCAAGTCACTGCGCAGACGACGTGCTTCTAGTCGAACAACTGGGTCGTTTTGTTGATCAAAATTTGCATCACGGCCAAACACCTGTTGGGCAATGCTTACACCTTTGAGCAACGGTCCCCTACCTTCCAGCGTTTCATTCACCACAAAACTAAGGAATGCGCGGCGCTGTTCTGTCGCCGGAAAGTCTTTGTGTTGCAGGATGCGTTGCAGCTGCGCTTCAATGGCAGGTAATGTAAAAACTTCATCCATAGTGAAATCTGTTAGTTCGGCGCAAATTGCCAACCACCCCAAATAGTTTAAAAACAGGTACTTATACAGCCGTAGAATTAGTCGAGGGAAATGTAACACAGCCATGCGACGACTAGTACCAACATGTTCGTACTTCCGCTGAAATGCCCAAACTATATTTGGCCACCTAGGGCGCGACCATGAGGGTTGGCCTTGAGGTTATTCAGGAGGCATTTTTCGAATGCTGAATTTCGGTCGCGAACCAGCCAGTCGTCAATTCCAAGCAATGCTTTCAGCAACACACCATTGCGTCTGCTGTCGCGGACGATAACCGCCCACTCCCTGAGATTTCCAATACCCTTTTAACGACAGAAGAACAGGAGGCGTTCCGTTATGGTACGGCCACACACTCTGACTCCAATTTTCAAATCCACCCTGGTCGGGTCGCTGCTGGTGTTGACCGCCAGTGTAGCGTTTGCCCAGGACCACTTCGATCCCAAGGGGAATGCACCCTCACAGTTCACCATAGAGTTTCAAAACGAGATGCGCAAATCGCTGCCCTTCGATGATGAACGTGATTTCGAAGAAAGTCGCCGCGGCCTGATCGCCACTCCGGACTACAAGCAGATCCTGACCGAAGATGGTTCTGTTGCCTGGGATATGGAGAGCTACGAATTTCTGCTGAAGGGAGACCAGTTCGACACGATCCATCCTTCGCTGCAGCGCCAAGCTATTTTGAACATGAACTATGGCCTATATGAAATTCTTGAGGGTCAGATCTATCAGGTGCGCGGCTTTGATCTATCCAACATTAGTTTCATCAAGGGTGACACAGGTTGGATAATCTTCGACCCGTTGGCGTCCAAGGAAACGGCAGCCGCTGCATTGAAATTGGTCAATGACACCGTGGGCGAGCGTCCGGTCAAAGCTGTTATTTATTCGCACTCCCATGCTGACCATTATGGCGGCGTGCGCGGTGTGATCAGTGATGAAGACGTGGCCGATGGTGTACAGGTCATCGCACCTTCAGGCTTTATGGAACACGCTGTCTCTGAGAACGTTTATGCAGGTAATGTGATGAACCGGCGCCTGTTCTTTCAATATGGCGTTCTGTTGCCGCGTGGCCCCGAAGGTCACGTCGATCAGTCCATCGGCAAAAATATCTCATCCGGCACCACTGGGTTAATCGAGCCGACTAGATATATTTCGGATGATTTCGAAGAGATGACCATCGATGGCGTCAAGGTGGTGTTTCAAAATACGCCCGGCACCGAAGCTCCGGCTGAGATGAATACTTATTTCCCTGACCTCAAGGCATTCTGGGCTGCGGAAAACATCACCGGCACTATCCACAACATTTATACCCTGCGTGGTGCCTTGGTTCGCGATGCTCTGAGTTGGTCCAAGCATATCAACAAGGCCCTGTATTCCTTTGGTCAAGACGCCGAAGTGATGTTTGCCTCGCATTCTTGGCCGCGTTGGGGCAATGAGCGCATCCAGGAAGTCATGCGCTCGCAGCGTGACACCTACGCCAACTTGAACAATGGCGTTTTGAATCTGGCCAACAAAGGCGTCACAGTCAACGAAGTGCACAACGTCTACGAAGTGCCTGAAAGTCTGCAAAACCAATGGTCAGCACGCAGCTATCACGGTTCGGTCGAGCATAACTCACGCGCCGTCATCAACCGGTATCTGGGGTATTGGGACGCCAACCCTACGACGTTGATCCCTCTGTCTCCTAAAGATTCTGCACCTCTTTACGTCGAAATGATGGGTGGGGCCGCTCCAATTCTGGCAAAGGGGCAAGAGCTGTATAACGATGGCATGTATCTGCAAGCGACCGAAATCCTGAACAAACTGGTTTACGCCGAACCCCAGAACCAGGATGCAAAAGATATGCTGGCTGATGCGTTCGAACAGATTGGCTATCAGAAGGAGAGCCCTTCTGTCCGTAACTCGTTCCTTGCTGCTGCCTACGAATTGCGCAATGGGCTCCCCCAAGGGGCCTCGATTGAAACCACTGGACCCGACACAATCAAAGCAATGCCTACGTCTATGTGGTTGGATTTCCTTGCCATCCGCCTGAACAGCGAAAAAGCGGCCGATATGGATTTCTCCATCAACCTGCACATGCCGGACCGGGATGAACAGATCGTGGTCGAGATGAGCAACGCGACCTTGACCCATATCGTTGGATACAATGATGACGACGCCACGCTGAGTGTTGAAATCAATCGCTCAGACTTGGAAAAAGTGATGACCGGCGAAGAACGACTGCTTGATCTGATCAAAGACGGCACCGCAAAATCCACCGGCGATACTTCGGTTCTGGATCAACTGGCCTCAGTTCTGGATCAGTTCGACCTAGGATTTGAGCTTATGCCCGGCACCGGTGCACAAGACTTAACCGAAGAAGCTAATGCGTTTGCACAGCCCGCGCTAGCCAACACAAACGGCGGTTAAATAGGCCAATAGTGCTTGGCGGTGCTCGACGAAGGGACCGCCAATTACGCTTTTGTCTCGCCCCCGGTTCCCTCGTCCGGGGGACGACAATCATCTCCTGCAGGAGATGCGCCGTCTTCTTTCCCTCTATTGGGAAGGGGGCGGTGTCGGCTATTTAAAAGAGCAAAGCAATTTTCTCCAAGATTCGACACAGCATTTTCAGAAGCAATTGTTGCGCTTGAAGGGCCCGTTCCCGCTAGAAAACACCTTTCGGTGGCGATTGATTAAAAGGTATACTTAGAAGCTCGAGTATTTTTCGAAGTTCAATTCTGCGCAACGCAACAACGACGGCTTTGGGAAAGCTGCAGTGCAGCACAGAGGTCTCCTGAAGCGGCAGCAATGGTCCGGTATCACCAGTTGTAGCAATGACCTTGAACTACCGGAGAGTTCATTCAGCATTTGTACGGGCGGAAACGCAGCGAAGGTTGTCTGTCTGCCCTTCCTGCCTATCCCACCTCGTGCATCGGACAAGAAAATAGAGGTCTAGAAAGGGCTGGAACCGGCCATTAGATGCGATCACCACCAACGGCGGCTATGCGCAAGACAGTGAACTTTGCAAAGTTGGCCCCCAGGACGCGCCGACATGTCGTGAACGACCCTTACCTGACCTTGATCGGGATATCGCATGCCGCACTGCAGCTTTCCCGAAACAGAAATTGACTGGTCTGCGTAGCATTTGGCTTGATGACGGCCATGCGAACATGGTGTGAATTCGCTGCGGCCTTGCCAAAGCCCGATTCCCCTCCATCCGCAGACGGCTCACTACGCGCAGTTGCACAACTCGCATACACCATGTTAGCTGGTGCATAGCCATTCTTGAGTATGCTGCTCAGGTGTCGGTTAGGGCTGACACGGTGATTGCACACCTTGTCAGCCTGAACTTAATAACTTGCCATTTCCGCACCAGATGACCAACCAAGTGTCTCGGTTTCGGACGTTCGGTTCTCAGCTTTGGTGAACTTCGATCAGGCCGATTAACTCGACAGGGACGGCCCAAACCAGCAGTTGTGGCAATAGCCTGATTCTGTAGGACAGCTTCCCGAAGGCAGACCTTGCAGCGGCGTTTCCAAACATTCTTCCACCATGCGATCAAGCCCATATTTCTATGCGCGTGATTCAGCGACATTTTAAGGGCTTATACTACCGCGGCGAATGCCCGCTTCCCGCCCTTGGTGCCAATATGCCGTGTTATGCTGCGCCCAACACGAATGTCGTAGAAGGGTTGAAAGCGGGAGTGCGTTGCGCCGAGGTCCAACGGCAGCTATGCACAGTTTTCGCACTTTGCAAAGTAAGAGCGCCAAGTGTGTTGGTTCGACAGGACCGGCACACTGAACGTCGTTCGTCCCAAACATGTCTAACGGCAGGTTCCAGCCATAAAGCGGGCTCGTTGCCTAGCGTATGGGTAACCGACGCGCTCATGCAGAAAGTACGGGCAAAAGGGCACTCTTCGGCTTTTGCTAGAACAACGGTTATGTGCTGTATACAGATTTTAGAGTAGACAAACCTAACCCAAAGCGGATGCCCAAATGGACAAACATTGCTTTGGATCAATTCGTTTTCTATCACCAGATATCGTCAATCACGGGCGGTGTAAGCGCCATATCTGAAGCGATCGGGGTAGCCTCATCCACGCCACCTACAACAATTGTAACAGTCGCCTGATCAGTGGCGCCATGTCCGTCCGAAATGGTGTAGACAAAAGTATCTTCCAACGCTTGGCCGCTGTTCAAAGCCTGAATATCAGCGGCTTGCGTCGCATCATATGTTAGCAAGCCAGTTTCCGCATCATAGGTCACTGTGGCCCCGTGTTCACTGGTGCCGCTTTCCAGCGAGAAGATGAACTCATCGCCTTCTGCATCGATGTCGTTCCCAAGTAGCTCTGCAATGTCGATAATCGCTGAACTGTCCTCGTCGGTGTAATCCAAGCTGGAGATTTCGCCAGAAACGTCAATAACGCGAGATACGATATCAACAGTAACCGTGTTCGGGTCCGTCTCGTTAAGACGTTCTTGACCCCAAGTGATGACAATCCGGTTGTCGTTTAAGGTCGTAATTGACGAGCTATGGATTCCACCAGTGCCGGCTTCTCTAACTATGAAGGCGCTACTGTTTTCGCTTCCATCCGGATTGAAAACCTGGGCGCGAAGTGAGTTATCTGCGCCTGGAGCTCCGCTCCATGTCACAACAAAACGACCATCTTCGAGCCATGTTGCGGCGCGTGTTACAAAAACTCTATTTGACATTTCATCTAGCCGGAATTCACCAACCGCTTCGGAACCATCGGGGTTGAGTATCGTAGCGAAATAACCCGAATTTTCGTGATCGTCGAATTCATGGCGGGCCCATAAGACTAAGATTTGTCCGTTTGGTCCAACCTCAACTGTAGGATCTAAATTTGATGTGGTCTCAGAAGCATTGCTCGTAACTGCGTAACTAAATGTTACAGCACCAGTGCTATCAAGGAAATCTACGTTGATATCATACCCTTCGCGCGGAACGAACTCGCGGGACATCCTAGCGATAACGAACCCACCATCAGCGAGTGCGGTAATGCTGGGGCTTGCTTCAAGGGTTTCTGGATTGGTGCCGAGTGCAACTTGCGCGCCTACACCGTGTCCCTCATCATCAAATACCGAAACCATTAAATCGTAAGTCCAGTCGGTAGAGTCATAAAAACTCTGCTGCCAGGTAATTGCGAATCCGCCATCTTCGAGCCCAACGACCTCAGGGTTATACCGAGAGCTGCCAGTTGCATCGTTTACAAGAAATTCATCTGTAACCGGTGTCCCGTCGGCTTCAAATACCCTTGCCCTGATGCTCCATGGGATTGAGCCTCTGCCTTCGTAGGATGGACTAAGCCAGGTGACAACATAGTTGCCATTTGCCAAAACCGCGATGTCAGGTTCAATCTGCTCTCTTTCTGTCACGTCGTTTACTCGAAACTCATGACTTGTCGGGACACCGTTTTCACTAAAAGAACGCGCACGAATTCCTCCCGCCGGATCATCCTCAGAAATGGCGCGAGTGTGCCAGACAACTACGTAACTACCATCCTCCAAGGTAGCGACAGATGAATTGGTTTGTCGCCCAGGAACATTTTGGTTCACTACGACTACTTCGCCTGCGTCAAAGGTGACCACAGGCACGGTGTCGTCGATGAGCAAATCATCATTCGCGGTCGGGCCATCGTTTTCCCCCGTCAGCGAGACATTCACCACCGCTTCAAAAACTTCGCCATATGGGTCGATCACTGAATAGGTAAAGCTGTCTTCAAACAGCTCGCCTTCAGTCAGGTATTGCAGCACGTCATCGGCGTTGTAGGTGATATCCTCGCCATCATAGGTCACCCGGATACCGGATGTGCTGTACTCGCTTACCGTAAATACAGGCAGGCGATCGCCCAGGCCCTCATCATTTTCCAGCAAGGTCGATAGAGAGATAACCAAAGGATCATCGCCTTGCGCAGACACCCGGTCATCAACCAGCGTCGGGTCGCCTTCCCAGGTAAGATCCAGCAAGGTGCCATCCCCCTGGAAAAAGATCGCCTCAACGCCAGTCAGCCGATCTGACCCAGCATCCGATATGCCAGTGTTGACCGAGGTGATTGTTTTGCGCGAGGACGACAGGTCGAGAATGTAATCGCTGTAAGACCCGGCGTAATAGACGGTGTCGTAACCATCTCCGGCTGAGATCTGATCATCTCCCTGACCACCCCAAATCTTGTCATCGCCATCACCAGTTTGGATAATGTCGTTGCCTTCATCGCCCCAAACTTCGACATTTCCGTCGCCAGTGCGGATTTTGTCGTTGCCAGCACCTGCATAGATTTCGCCATCACCATTGCCGACGCGGATGTCATCGTTACCGTCACCGGTGAAGATCTCGTTATAGCCACCGCCAGCTGAAATTTTGTTGTTGCCGTTGCCCGTCGAGATTTGGTTATTGCTATCGCCGGTGCGGATGCTGTTGTTGCCGTCGCCAACAAAAATGAAGCTGGACCCATCACCCACTGTGATCCGGTTGTTGCCGTCACCGGAATGCACCTCGTTGTCGCCATCCCCCAGTGTGATGGTGTTCCTGCCATCTTCGGCAAAAACGCTCATGGTGCCATCGCCGCCAGTTATCTTTTTGTCACCACTTCCGGTGGAAATGGAGGCGTGCCCATCCCCGACGCGAATGTCATCCTTGCCGTCACCCGTCTCGATTACGACCGATCCGTCTCCGACGGTGATCCTGTTGTCACCCCCTTCGTCTTCGATCTGAATGAGACCATCGCCCAATTTGATAGTGTCGTTGCCGTCTCCGGTTGTGACCTGGGTGTCCCCGTCACCTGCAGTAATGGCGTTCTTGCCGCCCCCAGCTTCGATGGTATTTTCCCGCCCTTTGACGCGAATTGTATCGTTGCCATCACCGGTTGTGATGTGGTTCTCACCTTTCCCAGCATCAATCCGGTTTTGGCCTTCGCCAGCATCAATTTCATTAAAGCCATTACCGACCTTGATGCTGTCTTTGCCATCATGTGTGACAATGACGTTATTGCCGTCTCCACTGCTGATTTTGTTATCACCACCCTCGGACCAGACGTCATTTGCCCCGTCACCCAGACGGATATCATCGCTACCCGAACCAGAATGGATTTGATTGTCCCCGTCGCCCGCCTGAATGCGGTTGCGGCCTTCACCAGCAGTAATGGAGTTTTCACCATCGCCAGCCGTAATCCCGTCATCTCCACTGCCAGCTTCGATCTGATTGTAGCCATCTCCAGCGGAAATAGTATTCTTACCGTCCCCCGCGTTGATCTGATTGTCACTCTGGCCCACGCGAATACTGTCGGCACCTGATCCGGTTTCGATCTGGTTGAAGCCATTTCCGACCTGGATCTTGTTGTTGCCGTCACCTGCGGAGATCGTGTTGTTGCCGTGGCCAGTCCGAATGTCGTCCTTGCCGGAACCGGAGGTGATAGTGTTGTCCCCAGCGCCGACAGTCACTTTGTTGTCGCCATCTCCAACAGAAATGTCGTTGGCTCCGCGCCCAACCAGAACCGTGTCCCGACCGGTTCCAGATTCAATGAGATTATCCCCATCACCCACTGTGATTTTGTTGTCGCCGTCGCCTGCCGAAATCTGATTGTTGCCATCGCCGATCCGCAGGTCATCTTTGCCACTGCCAGACCGGATGGTATTGTTGCCGTCTCCGGCTACGACGCGATTGGTGCCATCGCCGACGTCGATGGTGTTGTGTCCATCCCCAACCAGAATACTGTCGCTGTCTTTACCGGTTGAGATCCGATTGTCGCCAGCACCTGCCTTAATGGTGTTTCTGCCGTTGCCGACGTCAATTTCATTGGCGGCATTGCCGACGGTGATCTTGTCGTCACCATCGCCTGAAGAAATTTCATTCTGACCGTCACCTGCAAGGATCTGGTTCTTGCCTGCTCCGGCGGCAATCTGGTTGTCCCCATCTCCCAGGGTTATGCGATCGGCACCGCTGCCGGTCTCAACATGGTTGGCACCATCACCAGCAGTCACCCTGTTGGCCCCGTCGCCCGCTGCAACCCTGTTGCCGCCATGACCAAGGCGGATGTCATCCTTGCCGCTGCCGGTGGTGATCTGGGTGTTGCCATCCGAGCCGATAATGCGGTTATTACCACCAGTAGAGGAGACAACATTTGATCCGCGACCCAGGGTAATCTGATCATTGCCTTTGCCAGATTGGATCGTGTTATCCCCATCGCCAACCACAACACGGTTGGTGCCATCGCCGACCTGGATCGCGTTGTTTCCATCCCCGACCGTCACTTTATCATTGCCGAGACCGGCATCGATCGTGTTGTCGCCATTCCCAGCGATCACCACATTGTTTCCATCACCCGCATCGATGGTATGGTTTTCGTCACCAACGTTAATTTTGTCGGCGATCTGCGTCCCAGTAATCACTTGCCCGCTCATTCACACACCTATCAATTGAGTAAATCTATGAGTGAGACCTAGCGGTCGCTACCTATGCGTGTCATTCAATTAGTGATCACAATTTTAAAGTATGGAATTTGAACTATTAGTACTTTCCCAACACTTTGTTGCGTCCCAGTCACCTGTTTCGTATTCACCTTTATGTCGGACTATTGTCCACTGTGAAGGACTGACTGGCTAGGCTATGGCAAAACGGGACCGTTTCCCGCCATTCTCTGAAGCGGTTGTGAACGGCAGTTTTGAACCGATCCGGTCGGTCCGCTACATTGGCCTTTGTTGACTTTGCAAAGCTAGCTTCCTGCGCATTGCCGCCATTGGTGGTGATCGTGTCTAATGACCGGTTTCAGCTGTGGTTTCAACAGATCGACGCAACACTTTAGTCTTTTTGGAAAGATGGAGTGTTAGGCATGAAGTATCGGACGCGGACATTTTACACAGACAAACAGAAGTCGGAGATGTGGGATCTCTGGCAGCGCGGAGAGTCGATGAGTTCCATTGGGCGTTGTTTTAATCGCGCTTCATCATCGATTTTCCCCCACCTTGCGGTGACAGGAGGCATCCGACCACCAGCTCGCACCAGATCCCGTCTTGCTCTGACCTTGATGGAACGGGAGGAGATCTCTCGTGGCCTTGCTGCCAAGCGTTCGTTTCGCGCCATTGCGCGGATCTTAAAGCGATCATCGCCACGCTGGTGGAGCGCCGTTCCCGCTTTGTGATGCTGGCGAAGATCGAGAACAAGGACACCCAAAGCGTCATCACCGCCCTCGTTAAACAGGCGCGCAAGCTTCCCAAGGGGCTCTACATATCGCTGACTTGGGATCGTGGGTCAGAGATGGAGGCACACCGCACTTTCACCATGGCCACCAAGATCGACGTCTATTTTTGCGACCCGCAATCACCTTGGCAGAGAGGCAGCAATGAAAATACTAACAGGCTTCTCAGGCAATACTTCCCCAAAGGCACTGATATATCAGGCTTCAGTCAAGCCGAACTCAGCGCAATCGCCCGCCAACTCAACGAGCGGCCAAGAAAGACCTTGCAATACATGACACCAGCAGAGAAATTTGGAGCCTGTGCTGCAGCGACCCGTTGAAACCACAGCCCTAACGCGACATTCATTTCTATATCCGGTTCATGCAGCAGATCATCCAGGTTGAGTGGGAAGTCATCACTTTCGTCCTCGCGCCTGAAAAATAAGTTTTGGGAAAAGCGGACCTTCGTGGGTGGCACTCAGCCTCTAGCCATAGCAATCCCATATAGGAGATACGGGACTGCTTGAACGACTTAAATAAGGGCACCTATGTCCTCAATATTCGCTGGGCCTGACATTCTGGGATTGTTCGCCGAGGCCAGAAATACCCAGCGTCATGCGATCACCCGCTTTCAGGTAAGTTTCAGGCTTTTGCCCCATACCCACCCCCGGAGGAGTACCTGTTGAAATGACGTCGCCCGGTTGAAGGCTCATGAATTGGGACAGGTGTGATATGACCGTCGCCACATCGAAATGCATAGTCGAAGTAGAGCCGTCCTGATAGCGACGTCCGTTAACTTCAAGATGCATGTCTAGGTTCTGCGGATCTTCGACCTCGTCTCGTGTCACCAGCCAAGGGCCGATTGGCCCAAAGGTATCGCAGGACTTGCCCTTTACCCACTGGCCAGAGCGGTGCAATTGAAAGTCACGTTCAGACAGATCATTTACAACGCAGTAGCCCGCGACATGGCTCAACGCATCCTCGCGACTGACGTATTTAGCTGCCTTACCGATAACCACGCCCAATTCAACTTCCCAGTCGGTTTTAACCGACCCACGTGGAATCTCGACATCGTCATATGGCCCGGAGATGGCCGAGGTTGCTTTAAAAAACACCACGGGTTCATCAGGAAGCGCCATCCCAGCTTCAGCGGCGTGGTCAGAATAGTTCAGGCCGATGCAGATGAATTTTCCGACTTGCCCTACGCAGGCACCTATCCGCGTTGCCGCAGCAACTATGGGCAGCGTCGATGGGTCAATCGCGCGCAATTTTGCAATCTGTTCGTCGCCCAGCGCATCGCCAGCGACATCTTCAAGCACTGACGACAGATCACGTATAATACCATCCGCATCCACCATGCCGGGGCGTTCGGCGCCGCGGTCTCCAAAACGAAGTAGTTTCATCTCTTCCCAATTTCCTTTCGTTAAACCGACCAACCGCCATCGATGGCATGTGTCTGACCTGTCGTGAATGCGCTTTCATCACTTGCCAGATACAAGGCCAACGACGCGATTTCTTCGGCTTTGCCAATGCGGCCCATAGGCTGCCGGTCGATAAATGCCGCAAGGGCGCTTTCGTAGTCTCCAGTTGCGCGCAACCGTCCATGCATCGAGGGGCTATCAACCGTTCCAGGACAGATCGCATTGCACCGAATTCCCTGTTTGATGTAGTCGGCAGCCACAGATTTGGTCAGTCCAATTACCGCTGCCTTAGAGGCGCAGTAAGCAAATCTGTTTGGCACGCCTTTGATCGACGACGCGACGGAGGACATATTGATGATCGACCCGCCACCATTCTCCAACATTGCAGGCAGTGCGGTCTGGATCATTTGGAACATGGCCGTCACGTTCAGGTTAAAACTGAAATCCCAGTCCTCTTTGGAGCACTCCAGGATTGTGCCATTGGCCACAACACCTGCGCAGTTGAACAGGACATCCAGCGGGCCAGCTTGGCCGAGCACGTCCTTGACAGCCTGAGCGTCAGTGACATCTAGTTTCACCGCAGACACGCCATCCACGACCTCCAATTCCTTCAGAGACGCATCGTTCACATCCGTAGCGATTACCGTTGCCCCTTGCAGGGCATACAATTCAGCGGTGGCGCGGCCTATGCCTTGCCCGGCAGCCGTGATCAGTGCCGTCTTTCCTGCAAGTCGTCCTTCAAGTTGAGCCATCATAAATCCATTTCTATACTGAGAGTTCTACCAGCCGCGCAGACAGAGCGGCAGCACGCTAGTCCAGATGGAAGACCTCTTCCATCTCTGCCCACCACTCGCCATCGGCGCGTGTCTCGAACGGCTCTTGCATTGGGCCACAGACCGCCCACCAGTCTTTGGTGATTGGATCGGCGGCGATGGCAGCGTTATCAGCCGCAAAGTCACTGCCCGTGTATTCAAAATACCCGAACATCAGACATTCTGGATGTTTCAGATAAATCGAATAGTTGCTGAAGTTAGACGAACGCAGCCGCTGTAAAACACCCGGCCAGACATCCGCATGAAGGCGTTTGTATTCATCAAGGTGCTCGGGTTTGAGCTGGATCACACTGCCCATGCGTTGCGGCGTCACAGACTGGGTCTTTGGCAAGATCGCGCCCTGCTGACCGACTACGCGGCAGGCCAGATCATGTGCTGATGCCAGGGCCGTATTGTGCGTCTTTTTGCAAACAATCGAAGCCAGATACGCGCCATTGAAACTGTCACCTGCACCTGTTGTATCAACAACAGTTTCGGCTGCTGCAAAAACCTGGGTCTTCACCGAGAGAGGCAAAGAAACAGGTCCATCTGCTCCACATTTTAAGGCACCCTTTTTTGCCCCAGAAGTCATGATACGATCAACAATTGCCGCATTGTCCCTGTCTCCGAATAAATCGGATTCATCTTCTTCTGACGGAAGAGCGATATCTGAAATTTCCCAGAACCGGGCTATTTCACGACGGGCGATCTCAGGTGTTTCCCACAGTTTGGGCCGATAGTTGGAGTCAAACGCCACCTGGAGTCCTGACTTGCGGCGCTCTGCCAGAGCGATCCAGAGCCGGTCCCGCGCGTCTTGCGTCAGGATCGCCAGTGTGATGCCCGATAGATAGGCAAGATCTGCCGCCTTAATGGCTTCCAGATGCAGCGATGTCTCGGACTTGAACATCTCACGTGCGGCAGATGCATCGCGCCAATAGTGAAAACTGCGCTCGCCCCGTTCGTCATTTTGGATGGCATAGATTCCGATCTGACGGTGTGGGTCGCGGGAGACATAGTCTGTGCCAATGCCCTCGCTTTGCATCAATTCGACCACGCTGTTGGAAAGCACATCTTGGCCAACCGCAGTGACATAATGAACTGCTACATCTTGCCCCTGAACTTCGCGCGCGCAGTAGATTGCGGTATTGAGAGTATCACCACCAAACCCGACACTTAGTTTGGGTTTCTGGCGCGAGATTTCGGCCAATGGTTCGCCTATACAGACAACGCGATAAGTCATTAGTCAAATTCCAATCCATAAAACTTAACAGCAGTGCCACCATAGATTGCTGCACGATCTTGGTCGGGACACCCTTGTAACAACTGTGCAGAAACTGCGCGCCATCGATCGTAATCACCGACAAGGTTCAAGACCGGCCAGTCGCTGCCCCACATAATCCTGTCAGCGCCGAACTGACGCAGGACATGATCAACAACGGGCTGCAATTGCTCTACGCCCCACCCAGACCCGGCTTCATTGGCGAGGCCCGAGATTTTGCACATAAGGTTAGGCAGTTCGGCCAAACAGGCCATGCCATCGCGCCAAGCTTCCCCAGCGTCTGCCTCATCCGCAATCTCAGGTTTGGCGCAATGGTCGATGACGATTGCAAGTTCCGGCAGCTCCTTAGCCACCTGAGCCAAGACTTTTAAGTGGCGTGGCACAACAAGAGCATCCAACCGCAGTCCTCGTTCCGCCAGCGCTACGAGATTGGCTTTAACCTTAGGCCGGGAAATCCAATTGGTATCTTCGATGTCTTGCAGCATTGGCCGCACGCCTTTGAAGGCAGTGGATTGCATTAAACGATCCAAGGTCTGCGGCGCATCGATGTCATCAAGATCAACCCACCCCACAACACCTTTGATGAAATTGGTTTGTTCCGCCAATCCAAGCAAAAACTCTGTTTCGGCCACGGTCGCTGCAGCCTGAACCACAACTGTTCCTGTAATACCGTGATGATCAATCAGTGACGACAGGTCTGGCGGCAGGATGTCATGACGGATGTCCGCGACCTCGTCTGTCATCCAATCATAGTCACCACGCGAAATTTGCCAGAAATGCTGGTGTGCATCGATTTTTACAGGCTCGACCATCTCAAGTTCCCATCATGCCTACTTGACTCGAATTGTTTTGTATAATTAAAAACATTTCAGGTAAAGTGCTGATCTCGGTCAACGCCTGTGAAAGGAAAATTCGTGCGAACCACCCCTATCCTCCAGTTTGGTACCAGCCGGTTTTTGCAAGCCCATGCCGATTTATTCCTGTCTCAGGCGATGGAGGCCGGTCAGGATGTTGGGCCGATTACCGTGGTGCAAAGCTCTGGCAATCCAGCGCGAGCTAAGCGTCTGGGTGCCTTGATAGGGTCTTACCCAGTGCGGATCGAAGGTCTGAAAGGTGGGCAGCGGCAGCAAGAAACAATCGAAGTCAAAAGCGTCATCCGAGCACTATCGACTGAGTGCGATTGGGTGCAGATCGCGCGCATTTTTGTGAACGAAGCGCAGATTGTTCTGTCAAACACAGGGGACGCTGGGTTTGCGCCCAATGCTAGAGACTCGGCTTTGCAATTTGATCAGGTCATGTCCTATCCAGCCAAGCTGACCCACTTATTGCGCCTGCGTTTTGCGGCGGGGGCTGCACCTATACAGATCATGCCAATGGAGCTGATAGCAGACAATGGAACGGTTCTGAAACGCCGGGTGATGCAGTTGGCCGAACAAGATCCTGTTGAGTTCCGCAACTATCTTGACCGTGACGTTGTCTGGGTGAACTCACTGGTGGATCGGATTGTGTCGCAACCAATCGAACCTGCAGGTGCTGTGGCTGAACCCTATGCGCTTTGGGCGATAGAGGATCAGCCGGGAATAACGTTACCCTGTGATCATCCCTCGGTACAAGTTGTTCCGTCATTGGGCGAAATCGAATCTCTAAAGCTATTCATCCTCAACCTTGGTCACACGCTTCTGGCTGATCGATGGTTGAGAGCACGCGGTTCACAGGACATTTTCGTTCGAAATTTGGTTCAGGATACGACCGAACTGACTAGCCTGAAAGACGTGCTGAACAACGAGGTTAGGCCCGCCTTTGTTGCGGCAGGGCTTGAGGATCAATTCGATCCTTACGTTGACACAACAATAGAGCGGTTTTCAAATCCATTTCTGGATCACCGGATTGCGGATATTTCGCAAAACCACAGCCAGAAGGTAACGCGCCGGATCGCTGCGATGTTGGACTGGGCCAAGGCCCAAGGTGACCACTCTATCAAGCCAATTCTGACCGAGATTGTGGCCTATAATAAGGAAACAGCGTGATGCCCCTTAAGACAAACTGCGTCGGCAAAACCGATATCTCAGTAACGTCTCTATCGTTGGGCGGTGCCAGCCTTGGCAATCTTGGCCATGTCGTTCGTGACAGCGACGTGACCGATGTCCTGCAACACGCCTGGTCCGCCGGAATCCGCTATTTTGACACGGCCCCCCACTATGGGCGCGGTTTGTCCGAACAACGGATGGGCGACTTTTTCAAGGATATACCACGCGACGACTATGTGTTGTCCACCAAGGTGGGACGGGTCTTGTCACCTGGCCCTCAATTGGCCGAAGCCGACGGATTTGTTCAACCTTTGCCAAATGCGGTTCGCTATGACTATTCAGCAGACGGCATTCTAGAAAGCTTTGAGAGCAGTTGCGAACGGCTGGGAACCTCCCGCGTTGAGATTGTGTTTGTGCATGACATCGGCGACTACACCCACGGCGCAGCCAGCGGCGCTCGCCATATGGAAGACCTGATGGGATCAGGCATGTCTGCACTGCAAGACCTAAAGCAAGCCGGACGTATAGGAGCGATCGGACTTGGCGTGAACGAAAGTCAAATCTGCATCGACGTGGTGAAACAGACACCATTAGACGTCATTCTGCTTGCGGGACGACTGACCCTGTTAGACCGCGAGGCCGAAGCCGAGTTGCTGGACTTATGTGCCCAGCAAGGCACCAGTTTGGTGCTCGGTGGGATCTTCAATTCAGGCATTCTGGCAACCGGGCCAAAACCGGGGGCTTGGTTTGACTATGCGCCAGCCTCACAAGAAATATTAGACGAAGTGACAGCCTTGCAGGACAGCGCAAAAGCAGTTGGCCTATCCTTGGCAGAGGCATCATTGCAATTTGCACTGCATCATCCCGCGGCCTGCTCTGTCTTGCTGGGAACCGGCAAAGTCAGTTCGCTGCAACGCAATCTTGATGCCGCCAACAAACAATTGTCAGACGCAGCAATGACTTTTGTCACCACTTAGGTCGCGTGGCTATTGGTCTCTAACGAGGACAATAGTGTTTGCTTAGAGGTGGCAAGATGGCGACGCGCGGCCGCCTCAGCCTTATCTGCATCTCGACTGCGCAGCGCCTCGATCAGCGCAAGATGCTCACGAATGGCATCTTCGTTTCGTTCGCGCTCGTGGGTTTTGTTCCACTGAAAGTGGTAGTGGAACACGAGAGAAATGATTTTTTGAAACTCTTTGACGAACCGGTTTACGACCACACTGTTGATGACAGCGTGAAATTTTTCATCGAGGGGTGAAAAATCATGGAAATCTTTGTCAATGCGCTGCAACAGATCCAAATGCTCCTGTTCCAGACTATCTAGACGGGCCCAAATTTCGTGATCCAGTGGAAGGGCAGCAAGATGACGTACGGAATTCAATTCCAAAACGGTTCGAAAATCTGACAATTCCACCGCGTAGTTCTTGGTGAATCCTAGCAGCACCCAACCTCCGCGCGGCCTGCGCACGACAATACCAAAACGGCTGAGTGACGAGAAGAACTCCTGCAAGGTATGGGTCGCCACAGAAAAGTCCTTAGAGAGTTGCGCGACATTCAGCACGGTACCGGGCGGAACATCCATACGCAAAACCCAGTCTAGGAATCGGCTCTCCAGTTCCTCGATTCCCAACAAAACGGGCGGCCCCTCCAACCGATCTTCCGCATTCGAATGACGCCTTAGGATTTTTTCACGGCCATCGAGCGCAATAATGGAGCAGTCATCCAGCCGTGTCAGAGCACTTCGGATCACGGTTCTGCTAACGCCCAACTGGGCGGACAAGGCATTTTCAGACGGCAAATACGCCCCAACTTCCAATTGATCACAAAGGTTTAAGAGTTCATTGTATGCCTCAACGAAGCGGGTATTGGTCCTTGCCATAGGTCGTATCATTCCTCTCTCGGTTGGCCCGTTATACCTGTTTTTTTTGAAATGTTCAAAAAAATTAAAAACATTTGACGGGTCAACTTCTCGCCAATATGTTTATTATTATTAAAGACAGCTTATGTCTTTTCGGGGAGCAAGAACAACCATGTCCAACACTAATGGCAACACTAAATTGCGGTTCTTGCCGACCGGATCAAGCCTGCACAAACTGTCAGCTCTACTGACACTGCTGCTGCTGATACTGGCGTTCTCCTTTACCAGTCCAGCCTTTCTCTCAGTGAATAACGGTTTGACTGTTCTTCTGCAAACCTCCGTTATCGGGCTACTGGCCATTGGTATGACATTGGTGATTATCACCGGCGGCATTGATCTGAGCGTCGGCTCAGTCCTTGCCTTGTCCGGTGTGGTTGCCGGGCTGGCGATCAAGGCTGGCGTCCCAGTCATGCCAGCTATGGCTTTCGGAATTCTAGCCGGTGCGTTTTGCGGATTCATCAATGGTCTTGTAATAACGAAACTGCGGATTACTCCGTTTGTGGCAACACTGGGCATGATGATGATTGCGCGTGGAGTAGCACTGCAATTGACGGGTGCAGCCCCTATCAGCCGCCTTGGCGAAGCCTTTGGACAACTGGGCAATGGCTCGTTTTTCCGCATTGTCGAAATGCAGGCCAATGGTTTTCCCAAGGTGATATTCCCAGGCATTCCTTATCCAGCAGTCCTGTTGGTCGTAATGGCACTGATTGGCGGGTTCTTGTTGCAGCGCCGTCAGATTGGTCGCCACATCTTCTCAGTCGGATCAAATGAAGAAGCAGCGCGCCTTTCCGGTGTAAAAGTCGACCGAACCAAAATCTGGGCCTACACCGCTTCAGGTGCACTGGCGGGACTTGCCGGAATGGTACTGATGTCACGCCTTGTCACAGTGCAGCCCAACGAAGGTGTGATGTACGAACTTGATGCCATTGCGGCCTCGGTCATTGGTGGCGCTTCGCTGATGGGTGGTGTTGGCAGCATCTCAGGCAGCATGATCGGCGCCTTTATCATCGGTGTGCTGCGAAATGGCCTGAACATGGCAGGCACCTCTGCCTTTATTCAACAAATCATCATCGGGATCGTCGTGATCGGCGCGGTCTACATCGACCAAATCCGGAACCGGAACTAACCAAACTCAATCACCAAGAACTAGTTTTAACGGGAGGAAACCATGAAGAAACTACTGACAACAGCGTTAGCTACAGGCATCCTAGCAACTGCAGCTACAGTCGCATCGGCCGGCGAGATCGCCGTGATCGTGAAAACGACGAACTCCAGCTTCTGGCAGAACGTCAACAAAGGCGCGACAGCGGCTATTGAAGGTCACAGCGATCACACGATGACATTCAACGGCCCAGCCGCTGAATCTGCGATTGCAGATCAGGTCGCCCTGGTCGAGAACGCAATCAACCGCGGCGTTTCCGGCATAGTTTTGGCGCCATCTGATCCAGAGGCACTCGCCCCTGTGGTAAAGCGCGCATATGAAAGCGGCATCCCTGTTGCTATCATTGATAGTGGCCTAGCCGAAGGCAACGAGAAGTACTACCAAACCTTCCTGTCCACAGACAACTGCGCAGCGGGTGAACAGGCTGCTCAGATGATGATCGACTCTGTCGGCACCTCAGGCAAAGTGGCCGTGATGTCATATGTCGCTGGCGTTGGTTCAGAAATCGGCCGTGTTGGCTGCTTTGTAAAACATATCGGTGAAAGCTCGGATATCGAGATCGTTGGCCCGTTCTACTCGCAGTCGCAAATGGCAACCGCACTGAACCAAACCACTGATATTCTAGCTGCAAACAAGCTGGTTGGTATCTTTGGTGCAAACGAACCAACAGCAATCGGCATGGGCCGCGCAATTGAGCAAGCAGGCAAAGCTGGCCAATTGACTGCCATCGGTTTTGACGGCAACGCGGACCTGCAAGACATGGTCAAAAGCGGCACCCTTTTGTCGACTGCCGTTCAGGGCTCGTTCCAGATGGGTGAGCTGGGTGTGAATGCCATCGCTGATCTGCTGGCTGGCAACGAGATCACCAACTTCATCGACACCGGTGTTGTGATGGTCACAAAAGACAACATCGATACCCCAGTCGCACAGAACGTTTTGTACTGATTGTGCCTGGGTCAGCGAACTGACGTTCGCTGACCCAACTCTAGATTCCGATAGGACGAAAAATGTTGGACGCAAACGCTCAAGAGACCCCTCTGGTGCAAATGTCAGAGATCTACAAACATTTTGGCGGTGTTCATGCCGTTGAAGGTGTCTCAGTTGATCTTTATCCGGGTGAGGTCGTCGGTGTATTGGGCCACAACGGGGCTGGAAAATCCTGTCTCATGCAGATCCTGTCCGGAGCAATGATACCCAATGGCGGCGAGATCTATGTGAACGGCCAAGAGGCTGATCTTAAATCTCCGCATGATGCCAAGAAATTCGGTATCGAAACAATCTATCAGACCTTGGCTTTAGCCAACCATCTGGATGCGGCGCAGAACCTGTTTCTCGGACGCGAGCTTAAGACCCGTTTCGGAAACCTCGACGAAGCACGCATGCATACCGAGGCGCAAGACGCACTGCGCCAGCTGAACCCGAATTTCAAGAACCTCAAGGACCCCGTGGCCAAGCTGTCTGGTGGACAGCGACAGGTTATCGCCATTGCCCGCGCGATCTACTTTCAAGCCAAAGTTCTAATTATGGACGAGCCGACGGCGGCGCTTGGGCCATCGGAAACGTCGATGGTGGCAGATCTGACGCTGCGCCTGAAAGACGAAGGCATCGGCATCTTCCTGATCAGCCACGACATGCATGATGTGTTTGACCTGTGTGACCGCGTGATGGTGATGAACAAGGGCCGCAACGTCGGAACTTTCCACATCGAGGATGTCAACAAGGACGATATCCTGAGCCTCATCATCAAGGGCACCTTGCCAGATGGCTGGGCACCGCGAGGTGAGTCCAAATGAGCACCAATACAATGCGAGCAGGTACAGTCGTCAAACCAGGAACCTTTGCAATAGAACCTCGCCCCGTCGTGAGCGAGGTTCCAGATGGCTGGGTGTTGGTTGATATCTGCGCCGTGGGTCTGTGCGGGACTGACTATCACATTCTCGAAGGAAAACACCCGTTTCTCAACTATCCACGGGTCATCGGTCACGAACTAAGCGGCCATGTTGCGCGCGATGGAGAAGGCTGGTCGGCAGGTGATCTGGTCCTGGTAAACCCCTATTTGACATGTGGTGAGTGCCGGGCCTGCAAGCGTGACAAGCCCAACTGCTGCTACAAAATCGAAGTCTTGGGCGTGCACCGCGATGGCGGGTTAATCCCCCAGCTGGCGGTACCAGCGGGCAACCTCTATGCCGCAGACGGTTTGTCAGCGATCCAAGCAGCCATGGTCGAGTTTCTGGCCATCGGTGCGCACGCGGTGCAACGTTCTGGCGTGTCCGAGGGTGATAATGTTCTGGTAACCGGCGTGGGGCCCATCGGTATCGGCACAGCTTTGTTTGCGCGCCTAAAAGGTGCAACCGTCACGTTGCTGGATCTCAGCCCTGAACGCTTGGCCATGGCCTCGGATAAGTTTGGTTTCGACATGGGACACACAGGCATCGAAGCCGCAATCAAAGCGACGGGTGGTGAAGGTTACGATGTCTTGTTTGATGCCACCGGACATGCCGGCGCAATCGAAGCAGGTTTTCCGGCCGTGGCTCACGGCGGATCATATGTTCTGGTCAGCGTAGTTAAGGACAACATCACCTTCAGCGACCCAGAATTTCACAAGCGCGAGATGCGCCTGATCGGTAGTCGCAACGCATTAAAGTCCGACTTTGATTGGGTCATGTCAGCCTTTCGTGACAACTTGATTGATGCAGATGCCCTGTGTTCCACGGTGCTCACACTGGATGAATTGGCCGTCCAGTTTAACGGCCTAGCTGAGGAACGTGCGGATCTGATCAAAGTCATAGTTCAGCTGCAGGAATAACTAATGTCATCCAAAACACTCCTTTTAAATGATGTGGATAACGTTGCCATCACTCTGCAAACCCTTGCGGCAGGCGATGACGTTGCAATCGAGCCGATCCCAAGGTCACACAAAGTTGCCATGACAGATATTGCCAAAGGGGATCACGTGGTCCGCTACGGCCAAATCATCGGTAAAGCAGATTGCAACATAGTGGCAGGTTCTCACGTACACAGTCACAATATGAGCATGAGCGATCATGTGGCGGATTACGCCTTTGGTTCCGCTGCCCACCCCCTGCCAGATCCCAAACAACTGCGCACGTTTGAGGGCTATCACCGCGAGGACGGGCGTGTTGGAACACGCAATTACATTGGCGTCCTGACATCAGTGAACTGTTCCGGATCTGTCGCCCGCTTCATTGCTGAAGCGGCGGAAAAGTCCGGCCTTCTGGATGAATTCCCCAATGTAGATGGCGTTGTGCCCATCGTGCATAGCAGTGGCTGCGGCATGTCCAATCAAGGTGAAGGTTATGACCTCCTGCTGCGGACACTTGCTGGGTATGCGCGCCATCCGAATTTCGGCGGAATCCTATTGGTAGGACTAGGCTGCGAAGTGCTGCAACTGGCCGAATTGGTAGGTGATCGCAAGATTACCCAGGACGGTGCACTACGTTACATGACGATCCAGCAAATGGGTGGAACTCGGCGCACCATAGAGGCGGGCCTCGAACACCTCACCTCGCTTGCGAGTTATGCTAACCAAGCCAAACGAGCCCCTGCACCGGTATCTGAACTAGTACTGGGGATGCAATGTGGTGGGTCAGATGGCTATTCCGGTTTCACCGCCAATCCGGCACTCGGCGTCGCGTCTGATCTTCTGGTTCAGCAAGGTGGCACCTCAATCCTGTCTGAAACATCCGAGATCTACGGAGCTGAACACCTATTGACCCGCCGCGCTGTATCAGCAGAAGTGGGGCAAGACCTGGTGGACAAACTCGCCTGGTGGGAAGCTTACTGCGCGCGCCATGGGTCAAAAATGGATAACAACCCAAGCCCTGGTAATAAACGTGGCGGTCTGACCACGATCCTCGAAAAATCGTTAGGCGCAGTGGCCAAGAGCGGGCAAGCGCCGCTGTCTGGGGTGTTCGAATATGGCGCGCTACTGACCAGCAAAGGCTTCGTGTTTATGGATAGTCCAGGCTACGATCCCTGTTCCGTCACTGGGCAGGTTGCGTCCGGGGCCACTTTGATTGCCTTTACCACTGGGCGTGGCTCGGTTTCGGGGTACAAGCCAGCACCCGGCATCAAAATTGCAACCAATTCTGATATGTTCATGCGTATGAGCGAGGACATGGACATCAACTGCGGCGACATCGCCGAAGGCGCATCTCTTGTCGAAAAGGGAGAACAAATCTTCGAGGCGCTTATAGCCATCGCCAGCGGTCAGCACTCAAAAAGTGAAGATCTTGGGTTTGGCGGAGTTGAATTTGTTCCTTGGCAAATTGGCGCCGTTCTTTAGGCGCTATCGTTTCATTTTTCCGCGGATCCGATAGAGGAAACTTGGCATGCAACGATATCTGTTTTGGAAACTCGTTACGGCTAACAGCGATCCACGACGGTCAAAAAACTCTAATTCAAGAACGTCCGCTTTTGCGGGAGATTTGTTCCAGAGCCAGGTACTCCATCAATATCCGCAACGGGTCATTGTCATCGGGGCAGGGACCCTGATCGACCCGACTTTGCAAAGTCCGCTTCCTGCCTATTCTGTTCTCTAATCTGTCAACGCATTTATCCGGGCGCTGCCGATGTCTGAGGTTGCCTTCGTTCTCTTCGAGCTCCGTGGCTCATGATGGGGTTGGCTGGAAGTAGGTCGGCAATGTTGAAACCGCAATCTGGCCGAAGCCGTTGCTACAGAATCCACGCCGTGTCCTACGCCCTCCCTCGGGCATCGTTCCCTGCGGGAACTGGTGTTTGGAATCCTCGGTTCGCGCTCTTGTTCTCAGGTTGCTTTGAAGTTGGTTTGGTCACGCATAATGGCGTGAAGGATGATTGCCAATCGACGTGCCAAGGCCACACGCGCTTTTCGCATCGTTGACCGGGCGGCGATTGCCAGCGCCCATGATTTCAGCTTGAGCGGTGCAGTACATCTGGTGAGCATGACATTGGCAGCCTCGTACAGGAGGGTGCGAACTTTCACATCGCCTCGTTTCGAGATACCGCCGGAGTAGTCGATCTCGCCTGATTGATGCCGTTTTGGTACCAGCCCGAGATAGGCTCCTACATCACGTGACTTCCCGAACCGTCGCGGATCATCAATTGCTGCAGCAAAGGCTAAAGCCGTGATTGGGCCGACACCTGGAACAGTCATCAGGCGCTGGCAGGTTTTGGATTTGCGGGTCATCTTTTTGATGTCTACATCAATCGCCGCAACGGCCGTCAGTATGGCTTCGCGTGCTGCGAACAGCCCACACAACGCGGCATGGAGGCCGGGCACACCGTCACTCACTGCCAAGGCTGCGTCTTTGAATGCTGGCGACAATGTGCGTGGCAGCCGCACCCCAAATACGACGACCAGCCCCCGGATCTGATTGTCGATTGTGACACGCTGTCCAACCAGCTTTTTCCTTGCAGCAATCAGCAAACGGACAGCATGTGCGGACAGCGATTTAACATGTGTTGGTTTATAGAACCCAGTCCGCGCTAAATGTGTCAGTCCACGGGCATCATTGCGATCTGTTTTGTGCCCTGCCAACGACTTCAAAGCCTGATAGGCCTGCCTGCTTTCAATGCATCGAACAGAAATGCCAAGTTCAACGAGACCGTGAAAGAGCATCGGGGCCATTCGTCCGGTCTCAAACACCACACCTTTGCATTTCGGCCCACCGGCAAGAAAAACGCTGATCGCCTTTGTGAATGTGACAGTCTTGCCTTCCCGGATCAAAGCCCCTTCGCGATCCAAAACGCATATGTGTGTCTCTTCCATCGAGACATCCAATCCCGCAAAATACACCATCTCTTAGCTCCTCAAAATGATGTATGATCCCAACCTTACCGTGGCTTCAAACGGTGAGATGATGATTGCGCCATGTTGAAAAACTCACGGTTTTGGCCAATTGGGTGCATTTTATCGGAAAACTGTCCCGCTGGCGCACCATTCTGAGAATGTTGTTTGCCAGAGGCGCGCTCACAAAACACTTGTTCTAATTAGTTGCAGCGTTTTTCCGACCGGGGAGTTTTTCAACTCTGCCCAAACATTCATCATGCACAAATATTATACTATAAAGACAGCAATTTTCGGCCTGCCCTGTACTTCCCAGTGTTTCCCCATTGCGCACCCGCTGCAGTGCAGCATTGTTAGAGTACGAACAGATCGAACGTAGTAACCTCCTCCCACTGCGTTTTGTCCAAAAAGCGGATTTCGCGCAATTCCTCCTCCCTTTGCGTCGAGCCCAATATAACGAAGTCCTTCAGGGGAAGGCCGGACGGGAGACCGCTCGGCCGTACTTTGTTTGGGGAATGGTACTTAAATGGCTTCATAAGCGGGCGACGGGAAGAATGACAAACGACCAGTTCTGCCCTGACCTGCCATCCGTGCCAAATCCGTGTAGTGGCCGGTTCCAGCTCTTCTACGACATTGGTGCGCAGTGCAGCATGAGGACGGTCGCAAACTAGAAGAATCCCATGCCAACCTAAGAAACGTGTTGGATCAGGCTGGTGATTCACTTTTTGTGGTCGACCCCAAAACAGGTGGTTACGTCGATGTGAATGAACGCGCTTGTTCATCGCTTCAATATACGCGCGTTGAACTGCTGGCGCTTGACACGACGACGGTAGGTGTAACGGCTACTGCTAGTGATTATGCAGATTTTGCCAAAGAGCTTGCCCCAGGACAAACGATTACGCGCATTGGAGCGCAAATACGTAAAGATGGTTCACATCTACCGGTTGAAGTCCGAATTTCGGTCGCCGAAATCCTAGGTGAGACCCGAATTTTGGTCGTAGCACGCGACATCACGGATCGCCTCAAATCTGAGAAAATTCTACTACAAAGCGAAGAACGCTACCGCGAACTTTTTGAACAGTCCCCGATACCAACAATCGAAGTGGATTGGTCAGAGGTCAAGTGCGCACTGGACGAAATGCAATCTGCGAAAGGTGATGTCAAAATTGTAGAATGGCTTACAGATCACGATGTGCTCAGGCAGCTTCACATGAAAATAGTGCGCCGCGGAATGAGTGACTCGCTTCTGATCCTTTACGGCGTACAGACAAAGAAAGCGTTTAAAAAGGTTTTAGAAGCATGACCGGAGCGCAGTGATGTAATAGAGTTATTTCGCGAGGCGATAATAGCTTTCTATAACGGAGCCTCAGTATATGAGAGCGAGTTTGAAGAGATTGACGGCACCGGAAGACCAATGATTCTACAGAACCGGTTTTTCATGCCGCCGGAGAATAGGCATAACTGGAGTCGCCTTCTTATAACACTTGAGGATGTAACCGCACGCAAGGCCACAGAACAGGCGCTGCGGAACGCACAGAAAATGGAGGCGATTGGCCAGCTTACTGGCGGCGTAGCTCATGACTTCAATAATCTGTTGGCTGTAATTCAGGGCTGTGCCGAGTTGCTTGAGGATATGCCCGGACAGGATCAGGAGCTAACCGGACAAATTTTGCGAACTACTGACCGTGGTGGGGCCCTGACCCGGCGCTTGCTGGCCTATGCTCGCAACCAACCGCTGGAGCCAAAGGCAATCGACTTGCGTGCACTGGTCATCGGTATGCAGGACCTGATGACGCGTACCCTCGGGGGAATGGTAGAAGTGGAGGTGATTGCACCGATGACACTCTGGACTGCGCGCGCTGACCCCGGTCAGGTCGAGGACACACTGTTGAATCTAGCGATCAATGCCAGCCACGCGATGCCCGGCGGCGGTAAGCTGACCATCGAATGCGAAAACATTAGACTTGACGCAGATCACATGAGCGAGACGCCAGAGATGCCCGTCGGCGAATATGTGAGGATTGCAGTAGCCGACACCGGGGTCGGAATGAGCCCTGATGTAATTGAACGGGCATTTGAACCCTTTTACACCACTAAAGGCGTCGGTGAAGGCTCTGGTCTGGGCCTGTCTATGGTTTACGGCTTTGCTAAACAATCCGGCGGACATGCCAGCATCTTCAGTGAAGAGGGCAAAGGCACGACGGTCAAGGTGCTGCTGCCAAGAGACAGCCAGGGAGCTGAACGCAGCTCGGTGGCGTCGAAATCTGACCGCCCAACGGGGAACGGCGAAACGGTGCTTGTCATCGAGGATGATCCTTCCTTGCGTCTGCTGACAGAGCACACAATTAAACGTCTTGGGTATGTACCCTATACGGTTGAACATGCCGAAGCGGCCCGTGCTTTACTGGCAACTGGGCAGAGTTTTGATGTCATTTTGACCGATGTCATGCTTCCCGGCGGCACGAGCGGAACGGCTTTTGCTCATGAGGTGCTCGCGCAGCACCCACAGGCGCGAATCTTGTTCATGTCCGGCTATCCTGCCGAGGCAGCCTCTCAAAGCGGGTTTGTTGTGACGAACAACGTCTTGCTCAACAAACCGTTCACAAGGGATGAACTAGCAAGAGCTTTAGAAGGCGCGCTCCGAAAAGCGTAGAGTCGAAAACTTCTCGAGACGCGCACCAAAAGGCCGCTCTACCTTCTGATTGACAGTGCCAGCATCGGAGCCGCGTCGAGACCAAGATGCATTGCAATAAACTGATGGGCCGCCCAGTAAAAATGACCAACGAACAGGGGGAGGAGTATGCGATGCGTGACTTAGTTCGTGCTGCGCTGGCGGGTGTATCATGACCCGGTTGCCATGGAGGTGCCACAGTTAAATTGTCAGACCATGCTTGGGTCGGACGTTTTACAGCCTGCAATAGAAATTTTGAAGTTGGGGCGGTTCCGAAACGTAGCAACTGGATGTTGATCTCCATTCCACGCGCGTCAAAATTCATCTAACGTCTGCGGTGACCAAGGCTGGTCTGCCAACTGGGGCCAGTAACGATTTGTGTAAAGCACGCCGAAATTTAAAAAAACAGGGATACAAATGGCTGAATCTGAAGAAGAAAAAGTAGCCGGGCGCCTTCATGGTGAACAGTTCGAGCCTGAGCAGGAAGAAAATATTTTGGCCCGGCTGGTCTACATGCTGCTGATTGCAGTCATGATATCTCTTGCCCAAACTGTTCTGGGCGCGGCAACCGTGTTGCAGTTTGTTGTCATGTTGATCAGTAACAAACAACCGAATGAACGGCTTGCCGATTTTGGCACCGACCTGGGGATATGGATCGCCAAAGCGGCGCGTTTCCAAACAGCTGCGAGCAACGTTAAGCCATGGCCCTGGACGGAGCTGGACTAAACCCGGGATACCAAAGCTATTTGCTTTGGACCGCTGGAAAGTCGTGAGCAGAATTGAAGGACAAACAGAGTGAAAGTTTTTATTAGCGCCGATATTGAAGGCACCGCTGGAATAGCCAGTTGGGACGAGGCACGTAAAAGCGGCCCAGACTATGGTGAGTTTCGCGAGTACATGAGCGCCGAAGTTGCGGCGGCTTGCGAAGGGGCTTATGCAGCGGGCGCCCGTGAAGTCGTGGTGAAAGATGGCCATGAAACCGCGCGCAACATCATTTCAGCACGGCTGCCTGATTATGTTACGATTATCCACGGTTGGCCTGGTAACCCACATTCGATGATGTGCGGTCTTGACGAGAGTTTCGACGCAGCACTTTTCACTGGCTACCACGCCAAAGCGGGCAGCTCAGCCAACCCTCTTGCACATAGTTTCAACGGGAGGATCTCTCGGTTTTACTTCAATGGAGAGCTGTCATCTGAATTCACGCATAATGCCCACATTGCAGCATATCACCAAGTGCCATCAGTCTTCATATCTGGAGATCATGGTATTTGCGATGACGCTGCCGCATTGGTTCCTAAAATCCGAACTGTGCCTGTCTCCAAGGGTATTGGGCCTGCCTCTGCCTCAATGACACCGCAGCGTGCTTGCTCTGAAATTCGCGCCGGTGTTGAAGCCGCGTTAAAAGGCGATCTCTCGTCCTGTATGCTGACCATGCCAGATGAGGTGGACATGCAGATCGAATATTCAAACCCAACTGAGGCCTACCGCTGCAGCTGGTATCCGGGTGCCGAGCTGATGTCTGACTGCCGACTGCGGTTCCGTCACAAAGATTTTTTTGAAGTTATGCGGGCATTTCGGTTTATCGGATAGAGATCGACAACACCACTTTCGCACCTTTTATGACTTGGCATCTGCATCGTTGGAGTTGTTCTGCTAGATATCCAACAACGCAAGATGCGTGCGCCTGTAATACCCGGGTGTCAGGCCTGTAAGTCTTTTGAAGGTACGTGACAGGTGAGCCTGGTCAGCGAAACCGGTTGAATAGGTCACCTCTGCGATTGGATGGCCGCGAGACAACATGTCTTGAGCCGTGCGCAAGCGATATTGCAGATGCCAGGCGTGTGGGGGCAGCCCCACAAGACGGGTGAAACTTCGAACTAGGCGAAACCGATCTATGCCTGCAACCTCTTCCAGGTTGGCAAGGCTGACATTCTGACCGGTCTGAGACGTCAGAAACGCCTTGCAGACCCGAACGGCTCGGGCTTCGGTTCCGGTCTTGTTTTGCGGGGGGGGCTCATTGGTATGAGCAGCCATGAACCGGCCGAGAACTGTCATGATTGCCTCTTCCTGTTCAAGTAGGCTCGCGTCTCCGAACAGATTGAACAGCATCGCCATCGCGTCGATCAGATCATCATCTTCGATAACCGTGGCACATAAAAAATGCGTGTTTCTTACGCCCGAAAAGCTCTGAACAAACGCGGTTGGGATTGTAATTGTCCGATAGCACCAGCCATTGTCATCCAGTGGCTCACCCGCGTGCACCTCGTTGGGTGGCATCGCGATCAACACGCCACGCCCACCCAGATGGGTCTCGCCGCGATATCGGATACCTTGGGTACCATCATCAACCAGCGATAGCATCAACCCATCATGGCTGTGCCGGGGAAAGCGGTGATTGCGGAACCGTCCGCACACGATTTCCGTACCACCCAGATCGTTCAGGCGCAGGCCTTTTGGTATGTCATTGCTCATGTCCATCGGTCTTATTGTTGGCTCAGTCAGGAACAAATCAAGCGTTTTCTGGCGGGTCAGAAGGTATATTTGGCCTGCGCTCAGAAATGCCAAGAACGTTCAAGAAATGAACTTGCAACCTCGCCATCCTTCGCCTTGACACGAAAATCAGGAGCAGGACGATGAACAAGGTTTCCCCCCTAAACACAACTGAATACGAAACCCTTTGGCCTGGTGGGCAGATCGCTGTCCCCATCTTTGAGCCCGCACGCCGCCCTGCCAAACTGGATGGGCTGACAGTGGCTTTTGTCTGGGATTACGTGTTTCGCGGCGATGACATTTTTCCAATCCTGCAAGAGGCGTTGACCAAGGCATATCCGACCATGACGTTTGTGAGTTACGATAGATTTGGCAACATCTTTGGTGGCGACGAGCATGGCGTTCGTGCGCGTCTGCCTGAGTTGTTGTTGGCCAGTGGTGTTGATGTGGCCATAACCGGTGTCGGCTGCTGTGGAGCCTGTACACCTGCAGTGATGCGGGCAAGCGCAGCGATTGAACGGGCCGGGGTGCCAACCGCTTCTCTGGTTTGTCAGGGCTTTGTAGCTCAGGCGCATGCAATCTCGCCGGGGCAGGGCTGTGCTGCTTTACCAGTCGCTACATTGCGTGGCCACGTCGACAGTCAATCCGTCGAAGAACTACGCGCCGCCGTGCTGGAGCACACCTTACCGATGGTGATCCAGTGTCTGACAGAGGAGCCAGTGGCCCAAGGTGCCGGGGCAGACAATTTTGAACCAGAAGAGATCACTGCAAGCGGGTCGTTTGAAGAGATTAACCGTATATACGACGAAAAAAGTTGGTCTGATGGGCTGCCAGTTGTGCCGCCGACGCGCCGTACAGTCGAGGCCTTTCTGAAACATACACCAGATACGCCAAACCGACAGATCGGCGTCATCCAGCCCTCAGGCGCGGCTGTGACCACTTGGAATGTCGCTGTGAACGGCGTTATGGCCGGGTGCCGACCGCAAGACATGCCTATTCTGGTGGCCATTGCCGAAGTGTTGTCCGCCCCCGAATATGGGGTCGAGCATAGCGGAGACACGACAGGCGGCGATGCGCTGATTATTCTGGATGGCCCAATCTTTAAGGAACTGGGTTTTAACTGCGAAAACGGCGCCATGCGCGACGGCATCCGTGCCAACAATACGGTGGGACGTTTTCTTCGGCTGTTTTTGCGTAACGTTGGCGGGTTGCGTCCCGGGGCAGGCGATAAATGCACCTTTGGACATCCTGCGCGTATAGCCCTTGTCGAACATGAAGCTGAGGTTGGCAAACTGGGCTGGCCGAGTTTTTCAGAGCAGCGTGGTTTTGAACCGGGCAGTAATCTGGTCACAATTGGCCGCTTTACCGGTGATACAGTTGTTGGCTCAGTCTATGGTAGCGATGCGGAGGGTATCGCGCAGTACCTTGCAGATGGTCTGATCCGTCAGTCGGGGTGGGAGCTGATCTTCACCGTTGGCTTAGCCCCCGGAACTCACCGGCCATTGGTGGTGATCAGCCCGATGATTGCCAAAACTCTTTCAAAAGCAGGTTTCGATCGTGCCGGGCTGCAAGAACTGTTGTTCAAACATGCCCGCATGCCTGCCTGGAAAATGGTAACCTATGTCGGAGCATTCACAAATCTCGTGGCTGGTGGACGAACGCTGAACCAACTTTATGCCGAAGGTCTAGCATCTGAACAATTTGCAATATCGGACGACCCCGAACGATTGGTGCCAATAGTGGAACGGCCCGAAGATATCCTGCTGGTGGTGTCCGGTGATCCTTACCGGTCGAATGGGATTGTCTTTGGCAGCAACGGCATCCACGGCTTCCCGACCAGCCGCGAGGTGCGTCAGGCATGATTGATCACACCGGATAAATCCCCGCCCATGCTGCGCAAACATTTGGCGACAAGACGTCCCTGGTTTTTGAGAACCGATCGTTTAGTTCCAACGCCCTCAATGCTCTGAACGAAGCGGTTGTGCGTGGGTTACACGGCCTTGGCATCCGAGAGGTGGATATCGCCTTGAGAGCCTGTGCCGACGTTGCAAAGGCCACGTTTGTAGCATTCAGGGTCGTTCGTATGGCGGCTCTCTGGACAGCCATGTCTGTGACTAGAGTGGTGCTCGGGTCACAGACGGCAGCGGTATCCGCCAGCGACTCCAAAGTACGCGTTCCGCTGATAGGGAAACGTGGTCTGGTATGTCCCTCCCAGTTTGGTTCATCCGGACCTGTTAACAAAACTGTTGTTGCAGGGCATCTGAGCACTAACCTTATCAATAGATCTGCAACGTAGGAAAATTTGATCTATAAAAACGAGGCCGGTTTAGTGATTTATAAACTCCGTATCCTGGCATTTTTGCTGGTTTTGACAGCTGGCGTCGTTCCACGAGCAATTTTGGCTGAGAGCCGCATCGCGCTGGTTGTAGGCAATGGCAGCTACAGCTCGGTAATGCCCTTAGATAACCCCGAAAACGATGCAACGCTAATTGCAGAAACCCTTGTGGACCTGGGGTTTGAAGTCACCCTTCTCATTGATGCAAGCCAAGCCGAATTGCGACAGGGGATTTCCCAATTTGGCAGTGATTTACGCGAGGCCGGGCAGGCTGGGACCGGGCTGTTCTACTACGCGGGTCACGCTCTACAGTCCTTTGGCAACAATTATTTATTGCCTGTTGATGCCAGCCTGACCGACGCGGCTGATTTGGGCCTAGTGGCGATAGAGGCTGAGTCAGTTTTGAGGCAAATGTTTTCTGCCAAAAATCACACAAATATTGTCATACTGGATGCTTGTCGCAGCAACCCGTTTGAGACCATTCCGGAGTTCAGTGACAATGGTTTGGCTGAAATGAAGGCACCTGCGGGCACCTTTCTGGCCTATGCAACCGAACCCGGTGGCGTTGCGCTTGACGGTTTTGGCGACAACAGCCCGTTTACCCAAGTTTTGGCCCGCGAAATGATGAAACCCGACGCCCCGGTTGAACAGGTTTTTAAGAATGTTCGTGTGGCTGTACGTGCCCTTACCAATCAACAACAGACCCCTTGGGACACGTCTTCCCTGATCAGTGATTTCACGTTTGCTGCTGGGGAAGATCTCAACTCTGAAGACAGGGCCGAATTGCAATTGTGGAACGCTGTTCGGTCAGCCCAGGATTTGGCGCAGGTGAAGTTGTTTCTGGAAGCATATCCCCAAAGTCGTTATGCGCCGGATGGTCAAAACTTACTTGCTGCACTGACGGAAGGGACGCCGTCGGAATTCGCAGACACAGAGCAATCGACGGTGGGACGAGCTGCTGACGCCCTCGTAGATGAGCGTTTGTCGAACGTACAAAGTTGGATGTTCCAGCTTCAAGAACTGGATGAAGACGGTGCTGTCGAAGCTTTGGCTGCAACGGCTTATGACATGTTCATTATTGAAGCGGGGCAAAATTTTTCTGATTGGTCCTATAATACCCCGCAAATCATAGATCTGCTAAAAGTTAAACCAGATGGGAGCCCAAGGGTATTGATTGCCTATGTTGATATAGGGCAAGCAGAAGACTACCGGGCTTACTGGCAGGATGACTGGGTCGCGCCCACAAAAACCAGCCGAGGATACCCGAGCTTTCTGATTACGATTGATCCTGACGGGTGGTCAGGAAATTTTCCCGTCGCCTATTGGGAAGAAGACTGGCAATCGCTTTGGCTAGGGTCAAACGGGATTATTGCGGATCTCGCAAGGTATGGCTTTGACGGTGTTCTCCTGGATTGGGTTGAAGCCTATGATGATGACCTGGTTCGCAAAGCCGCCAAAGAGGCTGGCGTTTCTCCTGAACTTTCGATGATCGCATTTATTGAGAAACTCGGGGAGGCCGGAAAAGCAATTGACCCAAGCTTTCTGGTGGTTGCCCAAAACGCCATTTATCTTATCGATACTGATCCTGACCGATACACAAACTCCATTGATGCATTGGCAGTTGAAGATACTTGGTTTCATGGGTGGGGTGACAGTGACTGGGATGATCCAGACGGGGGGGATCAGCAATACCGTCACGATGATGAATACTCTACCAACGCGCGGCTTGCGCAAATCGCTCTGTACCAGAACGCAGGACTACCTGTCTTTTCCGTAGACTATGCGCTCGATAAAAATAACGTCTCAAAGGTATACAGCGAGGCTAGTAATCACGGCTTTGTTTCACTTGTAACGCGCGTGGCACTTTCTAAGCTGACCGAAACACCGCCACCAAGCCTTGCATCCGATTAGGTGGCATCACGCAAATCCGCACCAAATCTGCCTGCTTTGGGCTCACTGTCTCCACTTTCCGGTGTGTAGGCAGCATGCATGGATCGCATTGATCCCTTGGCGCAGGTCGCACAAACGGCTGCTGCCCGCCCGCCTAGGGCCATCATCGGGCGTCGACTACCGGTACTGTGGATCTAGTGGACAGTCAGCGGTGCCGTAGCAATAGTCTTTCTGTCAGCTTTCATAACATATCGTATTTCATAGTTACCCGGTTTAGCCGGTGCCGTGATCGTCAGCGGCGAACCATTTCTGGTGTAGGAGTAAGTCTGGTAGTTCTCGCCAGGCACACCAATTGCAATGATATCACCTCGATAGTCAGGACCGGTCCATATGACTTCGATCTTTCCTCCGGCGGACGCGCTGGGCGGTGCTGACAAGGTGGCAAATACCTCCGTGACGGTGATTTCTGATGTCGTCAGTGACTTTCGTTCCGCTCCGGCCAGATACTTCACAACGTAGTCACCGGGTAATGCAGGAAGAGTGAGATCGAGCGGTGTCCCACCTTTGGTGTAGCTGTAGTTCAGATAGCTGCGATCTGGTTCATCGGGTTTGCTGATGACAATGATATCCCCCCTGTAATCCGGGCCCTGCCAATCAATTTGAATGGTGCTGCCAGCAGGCGCTGTCTCAGGGGCCGTCAGGCTGGCGCCAATCTCAGTCACTTCGATTTCAGTTGTCGCCTGCACCACACTACCTTGTCCGAGAATGTAACGAATTTCATATCGCCCGGGTTTTAGCGGCAATGTCAGGTCAAGCGGTGAACCTTGTTTGGTGTAGGTATAGGAGAGGTATTTCCGATTGTCGGCTCCGATTTCGGCCACCGCAATGATATCACTCCGATAATCCGGCCCGATCCAATCGACCTGTACGTCACTGCCTGCGGGTGCTGACGCGGGCCCGCTCACTGAATACTGCAAGCCAGTCACTGTCACCGGCATACGGGCCAGCATCCGGTTTTTCTGGCTCATTCGATAGACAATATCATAGTCGCCGGGTTCAGGCGGCAGCATGAGTTCTGCGGGTGATCCATGCTTGGTGTAGACGTAGTTGATCCGTTGATCCGTCCCCGGTGCGGTGACAGCAATCACATCACTTTTATAGTCGGGGCCGCCCCAGTCGACCAATACGGTGGCACCGGCAGGCAAGGTCTCAGGTGGTGTAATCGAGGCCTCAACCGGGGTGACTGTGATTGCCTGAGTAGCCAGCACCTTGCGATGATCACTTGATACATACCGCAACTCGTATGCACCTTCCTCCGAAGGCATCACCAGATCCAGAAAAGGGCCGTCTTTTGTATAGGCGTAATTGATCCAGGGGGATGAGGTTTGTGGGTCGGCGACGGAAATCAGATCACCCTTTTGGTCTGGTCCAGACCAGCGCACTTGTATCGTGGAACCGGCAATTGCGGTTGCAGGCCCTTCGATCGTGGCCGAAGGACGAAACTCTGGCAGCTCCAATACGACCTGCTTGTCTACAGACCCGATGCCAAAACGTTTTTCCACCGTTTCCTCATCAGCAATTCTGAGGACCGAGATCACGTATTCGCCGCGGTCCAGTTCGGTCCTGATGTCCGCAACAGCTTGATTTTCGAGGATTGACCCGTCTGGTGAGGTCAGGTTCCAGATCAAACCTTCGGTGATACGTGGGCCATTGCGCCCATCGATTGCATGAGCACGCAGGCTAACGGGATCAGGCTCTGGTTCTGGGGCTGGCTCTGGCGTGGCAATCACCGCTAGCGCAGTACTTAGCTCGGCAGCTGTATCAGCCGTTCTGAACGTGCCGCCGGTTTCTTCGGCTAGACACCGCATCTGGGCAATTGCTTCGGGGTCTCCGATATTAAACCCGACAACATGGGCGGTGAAATCAACACCTGCCTCTTCCAGCGCGCGTGCTGCGGCGCAAGGGTCTGGATTGCAGGTCTCAATCCCGTCAGAGACGAGGATAACTGTGGCCTTTTCCTCGGTATAACGCAGTGCTTCGGCGGCGTTGATAACCGCGTCCGTCATTGGCGTTTTCCCTTTGGGCTTGATCGAATTTACCGCCTCGACAATTGCCCCGTGTTGACCGACCTCAGGGGGGATGATCGTTTCGATGTCACTGCAATCCCCCTTGCGGCGATGACCATAGACCGTCAGTCCCAGTTCCTGGTTGTCAGGTAGTGTCTTGAGCAACTCTCCAACCACGTCCTGGGCGATTGAAATCTTGGCCGTACCGTCGATCTGCCCCCACATCGAACCCGAACCATCAAGTACCAAAATGGCCCGCGACTGCTCTTGTGCGGTGCTTTCTGATGGTGCGATAACGAATAATGCAGTGACGGCAGCAAGAAGTAATCTGATCATGTCCTCAGTCCCTTGGCTTAGCAAAACGGAGAGATTGCGGTAGGAATTGTGACCATGTGTAGTTGGGCTCTCACAGTTTGGCCGTCGTAAATTGGCAAAGCACAAACTTCTGCCTAGGTTTCTAGCCAGAATTCAGGGGCAACCACGGACAAACCGTAGCAGGTGCTCCGATCTGCAATCAAATAGATGGCCTTTCCCTAAATTCAATCCAGTTCAGTTCCTCAGGTAAGCATGGCAACGCTTGAAGCGCCTGAGGAGACTGTCCGATGACCACTCACAACGGCTATCTATTGATCGCCGATATTTCCGGTTACACCCAGTTTCTGACATCTTCCGAACTTGAGCATGCGAACCCAATTTTGCAGTCACTGCTCAGCGCTATGGTCGAACAGGTCGGCGAACCGCTGCAGTTCTGGAAAATGGAAGGCGACGCGGTACTGGCCTATTCAACACTGCAGGGCTTTCCCACCGGTGAGACTTTTCTGGCCACCTGTGAGAACCTCTACAATGCTATTGCAACCCGTCGGCAGAACATCATCGCCAACACCACTTGCACCTGTCAGGCCTGCGCCAATGTGACTGGATTGGATCTAAAAATCATTGCCCACCACGGGGAGTTCGAAGAGATGCAAGTTGGCCCAATGAAAGACATCTCGGGGGCGGATGTGATATTGGTTCACCGGATGACCAAGACCGATGTTGGTTATGTCACAGGCATCCGCAGTTACGCCCTGTTCAGTGAGGCGGCGGTGACGGCCATGGATATAGAAGATGCGCTGGTCCCTTATTCCCAGCCCTTTGAGCACTTCGGCGAGGTTTCGATGCAGGTCTATGATCTGGCCAAAGCCTGGGAGAGCTTCCGCGCAGGCTGTGAACATTTTTTCTTGGAAGAAACGGATGGTGTCTGGACTTACCATCGCCATTTTGATCTGCCGATTGTCGCAATCTGGGATGCCTTGACCGCCCCGGAACTTAAAAAACGCTGGATGGACGGTATGATATCGGTGACGGTCGAACGTCCAAAAGGACGTATTGGCGCCGGATCAGGATATCATTGTGCCCACAAAGCTGCCGACTTTCGTTATTGGGTCACGGATTGGGAACCCTTTGAATATTTTTCCACGCGTATCCATGATCCGGGCCGGGAGGGCATTAGTATGCCTGAGACGTACCAGCTGAAACCAACCTGTACAGGAACTGACTTTCGCTACACCATTGGCCAGGCCCATGACGCCGAGGGAAATCGTTCTGAGATTTCGGAACAGGAGGCTGTTGGTTTTCTTTCGGAATTCTGGCCGGTTTGCTTCGATGAAATGGAAGCGCTGCTCCGCAATGTTGAATAGTCATATGATCCATATAGCTGGGATTGAGTGTTGCCCAAGCCAGTTGAGCCACTGGCTGTCCGCCGGGACAAGACTTTTGAAAACCGTTGGTATGGCGATCCGTTGTAAGTGAGCTATCTTTGGTCGATCCAGCCAATTACTGGCTGTGTTATCAAACCGGAGGTCTCCATGACACTTAAGCAATCCGCTCAGCAGTTCTTTGATGCTTGTGAGACTGGAAAAGGGTGGGACATCTGCAAGCAATGGTGCCACGCCCAAGCGACGTTTTCAGCACAGGCTGATGCCCTTGCTGAGGTTTCAACGCTCGAAGGCTATACCGATTGGATGAAGGGGTTGCTTACACCAATTCCGGATGGGCACTACGAATTGAAGTCCTTTGCCGTGGATGATGAGCGAGGCAATGTGATGGCTGCAGCAGTGTTCCACGGAACGCATACCGTTGATGCCGGGTCAGGTGCGCCAACAGGTAAATCCGTTTCTGCCGACTATGTTTATGTGATGGATTTCGACGGTGAGAAAATCAAACACATGACCAAGATCTGGAATGATGGCCACTCTCTGAAACAACTCGGATGGGCGTAACAAGCGTATCGAGACACTGAGCGCGGGGCCCGGATTTATTGACCATTTAGACGGCTCGGTTTTGCTTGCCCGGCGTCCGCGCTCTTACAACGAATGGCTCCTCTCAAAGGCAGATGCAGATACCCATTGTAGGGCATGTTTGAAAACCGGTTGGAGCAGGAGCCATTTCTCCAGTCTGCTCCTCGCCCATTCTAACAAAATTCCGTACCAATGGCATCGTTCTCAGGGGGCGCTGGGCGGCGTATTCTATGTATCGTTCAGATAACACTTTTCGAATGGAATTGTTCGCAAACAATAGTTTATCAACGGTGCCTTGTCATTTCACATAACCGAGGGTTACCTTCCACTTGCAGCAAATATAGCAATTCTAATATTGGCAAATTGAAGCCGAAGAAAAATTATGTGAGGCGACGTATTGCGAAATTTTCTTAGGCTATTTGGCTCTGCATTGGCCCTCTTATGTGTGGGTTTTGGTCTAAGCTGGCTTTGGGTGATGCCCAAGGGCGAGCTGAAAGGAGTTTGGCAGACTGATGGGTATGGGCTGGTAATCGACGTTAGTTCACTTTGGATTGATGTCTATGAACAGACCAAGGTCAGCTGCTTGCATCAGTCACGCATACCATCACATCTGAGCCTGGTGAACTGGCTTGAAGATGTGACGTTTGGGATAGAGGAAGACCGACTGCGTCTTGATGTGTCTGGTGTGCTTAATCCGATTATGGCGGATGGGATCGCAGTTCTTCCAGATATTTGCCGTACAGCAACGCCCAATGCCCCCGGTACTGCACAAGAGAATTTTGACGTGGCATGGCAGGTCATGCAGGAGCATTATGCTTTTTTCGATTTACATGGCGTAGATTGGAGCGAAAAGCGGAAGACGCTGCGGCCTGCTGCGGATGCTGTTCTGGACGACACCGCGTTATTTGCCCTGCTGAGCAAGCTTTTAACCGGGCTAGACGACGGCCATACCTATATCCAAACGCCCGGTGATGGGTTCTCCCCCGAGTTGACCGACCCATGGCATGCCGAGCGTGTTGCGTTTTCAAAGGTAACTGCAGGGGCCGTTCGTGATGGGCTGACCAAAGTAGACGGAAGCCAACTTAGCTATGGTTGGCTGACACCGGACATTGGGTTTATCTCATTTGCGGGGATGTCAGTTGCTTCTGTTGCTGGTCATACCGACGCGGCTGTGGCGACCAAGGCCCTCGCTGTTGTTGCACAGGAACTGGCAGCGGCAAAGGCCATCGTGTTGGATATACGGTTCAACCCTGGAGGGTCAGATGACGTTGCACTGGCCTATGCCAGTTTTTTCGTAGATGGAGGCGTTCCCGCCTTTACCAAATCCACGCGCAGTGCATCCGGCTATACCTTACCATTTACCGCTTTGATCCCGGACACGCCCATTTCATTCGATCAGCCCAGCCTGCTACTTACCAGTAACTATAGTGCAAGTGCGGCTGAGATATTCGCCCTCGCGATGCAGCCGCTGGAGCACGTTCAAAGTATGGGCACCACAACATCAGGTGGGTTGTCGGATATCATGGAAGTCACTTTACCCAATGGGTGGCAACTCGGATTTTCGCACCAGCGCTACCTAACGCTTGATGGCGTCCTTTATGAAGGCATCGGCGTACCGGCGCATTGGCCCCGTGTGATGGATGTCAGTGGGTTTCGCGCGGGCAACGACAGCCTGTTGGAAGAGGCAAAGCAGCATCTTACGGCAAAGATTTCCGTCGTTTCGGACTGATTTTAGAGAGGTTAGGCTCCCCTAAGGTGTAGTCCGAAAGCAGTTTTATGCGTTTGCGGAACGCACGTCGCCGGATGGCTTCGGCCACACAATGAGAATTTCGTCTGGGTGTGTAAATGGGAGCCTCGATGAGGCATGACCCTGAACATAGGCGCACAACCAAAGTTGTGAGAGCAAATGTGCCAAATTAAGAGGAGAAGGTGCGGTTGCAACTGTCACAAGGCAGATCAATAAAATAAACAAAGAGGGGACACTGTAGAAACGGCGTGGCTTACCAAATTAGCCAGATACCGAATATCCCAGGTACTAAAAAATTTCTGCCTTGCGTTTGTTACAACCGCAACAAACATTTAGCCTGAAAGTTGACCCTAGGGTATGCGGGTATTCCAGACCTTTTGAAGATTGCAGTTTTGGGCCATAGATTCGTTTGATGCATTGACGCCGCTGAGCTGTCGGAACAGTCTGCCGGTATGAAAAGCTCTTTGACCGTTCTCCGCTTGCCACGCCCATTTGATCCTGAACTTGGGGCGGATGCCCGTGCTCTGGTTCCCGCCCTGGACAGCGATCTGGCGGCGCTTGTGTATGGCGCAGCTGGGTCAAGCCCTTACCTAAAAGAGTTGATTGGGCGCGAAGCCAGCTGGCTGGAAGAGGCACTGGATGACCCTCAGCTTGCATTGACACAAGTGTTTGAAGCCTGTCGTGCTCTGGCCCCGGATCAGATGAAACCGGGATTGCGACAGGCCAAACGAAGGGTGGCATTGCTGACGGCTTTGGCTGATTTGGGCGGCGGCTGGAGTTTGGAACGGGTTACCGGTGCGCTGACCGACTTTGGCGCGTTGGCAGCAGATGTGGCGATTAAGGCCGAGATCGCAACCTTGATCCGTCGAAAGAAACTGCCGGGTATGGTTGAAGATGACATTGCCACGGCTGCAGGCCTTAGCATTCTGGCGATGGGCAAAATGGGTGCACATGAGCTGAACTACAGTTCAGACATAGATATGATCTGTCTGTTTGACGAAAGCCGGTTTGATCCCGATGATTTTTTTGAAGTCCGTCAGGGGATGGTGCGTGCGACGCGCAATATGTGCGCAACGCTGAGCGACCGAACGGCTGATGGCTATGTCTTTCGCACCGATCTGCGACTGCGTCCAGACCCGGCCGTTACACCTGTGTGTCTCGCAATGGAAACTGCCGAGCGCTATTATGAAAGTCTGGGCCGCACCTGGGAGCGAGCAGCTTACATCAAAGCACGCGCCTGTGCCGGAGATCTGGCGGCGGGTGAGCGATTTTTGAAAACTCTTCGCCCCTTTGTGTGGCGCCGTCATCTTGATTTTGCGGCCATTCAGGACGCCCACGATATGCGGCTTAGAATACGCGAGAACAAAGGAACGGGTGGAGCCATCGAGGTCCCCGGCCACGATATGAAACTGGGTCGCGGTGGAATCCGGGAAATCGAATTCTTTACTCAAACCCGGCAGTTGATAGCAGGCGGACGCGACGAAGGGCTGCGCGTGCGCGGCACGGTAGAGGGGCTGGCAGCATTGGCTGACCGAGGCTGGATACCAGAAGACGTTGCAGTAAAACTGACCGATCACTACCGCGCGCATCGCGAGGTCGAGCACCGCATCCAGATGGTGCATGATGCCCAAACACATCAAATGCCCAAGTCAGAGGATGGGCTGGCACGCGTGGCATGTTTGATGGGCCGCGATGTCGAAGACTTGAAGGAAGAGATCAAAGAGCGTCTGAGCGAAGTTCATGTGCTGACCGAAGACTTTTTTGCACCCGGGCCTGATGCCAATCATGCCGCACTGTCGCATGATCTAAACGGCGATATCATCGCGCGCTGGCGCACCTATCCTGCTTTGCGATCTGTGCGAGGTGCGCGGATTTTCGAAAGGCTCAAACCCGAGCTGCTGTCACGGTTGGACAAAACCGCGAAACCGGCAGAGGCACTGGTGGCCCTGGATGGATTTTTGGCAGGGTTGCCCGCAGGGGTGCAACTGTTTTCCTTATTGGAAGCCAACCCACAACTGATAGACCTGCTGGTCGATATAGCCGGCACGTCTCCAGCGCTTGCCAGCCATCTATCACGCAATTCAGGCGTTTTCGACGCGGTGATTGGTGGGTCGTTTTTTGATGCCTGGCCCGGAGTTGAGGCGCTGGGGCATGAACTGGCAACCATCCTGGCGCAGGAAACGGACTATGAGACGCAGTTAGACGCTGCCCGGCGCTGGTGTAAGGAATGGCATTTCCGGATCGGAGTACATTACCTTCGCGGTCTGATAGGTGCACCCGATGCTGGGCGTCAATATGCCGAATTGGCAGAGGCGGTGATTGTCGCAATTTGCCCCGTGGTGGTAGCACAGTTTGCCATCAAACATGGACCTCCTCCTGGACGCGGGGCTGCGGTTTTGGCCATGGGTTCATTGGGGGCCGGGAGGATCAATGCGCAATCTGACCTTGATGTCATTGTGATCTATGACCCGCAAACGGAAGACACCTCTGACGGTAAACGTCCACTGGCAACACGTCCCTATTACTCCAGACTGACCCAGGCCCTGATCACTGCTCTGGCCGCCCCGATGTCGCAAGGACGCTTGTACGAGGTTGACATGCGGTTGCGGCCTTCCGGCTCGAAAGGGCCGGTGGCCACCAGTTTTACCAGCTTCATACACTATCAGAAAAACGAAGCCTGGGTCTGGGAACATCTGGCTCTCACCCGCGCCCGGGTTGTGGCTGGGGCCACAGGTCTTGCGCGCGATATTGAAACGTTTCGAAGCTCCGTCTTGTCGACACCAAATGACCAAAATAGGGTTCTGGCTGAGGTGGCTGAAATGCGTGCCCGTCTGGCTGTGGCCAAAAAGCCCGCTGGGATTTGGGATGCCAAGGTTGGTGGCGGCCGGATGATGGATATCGAATTGATGTCACAGGTTGGGGCGCTGTTGTCGGGCAACCCGGCGCAGAATGTCAGCGCAGGATTAAGGGGCACAGTCGCAAGTGGCTGGCTGAGCGTCGCTGAGGCGACACAGTTGCAGGAAGCTTATGATCTATTCTGGTCGGTGCAGACAGCTACACGCTTGTTGTCTGCGACCGGGATAAACACCTCCAATCTGGGCGAGGGCGGAGCACAGTTCCTGTGCCTTAGCACTGGCTTTGACAATCTGGAGGCATTGCAGAATAGCTTGGATGTAAGATACCAGGCCTGCGACGACCTGATTACCCAGGCCTTGGAGCGGGAGAGTGCGGATGTTGGGCAAGACTGAATTGGACCCCAAGTCTCTGATGTATGAGGCGTATCGGATAGACGGGATTACCCCCTCACAATGTCGCAGCATTTTTCTGGATTGGGCGCTCTGCCTGCCTGTAGGGCAGAACAGCCGTGATGCGATCCAGGTGATCCTGGATCGATATGGGGCAAACAATCCTGACCATCCAATGAGTGTGGTATTGCGCCAGGGGTTAGAGGGTTCTGTAACTCCTAAACGGCGTGGAGGATGGCGTGGGCGGGAACGTCCCCAGTAACCCAGACTGGCAGACTACGTTCTCTCTGTCGCGCTCAGTGGTGTTGTCGGCCCCGGGACTGAAAGTTTCAGATCACGACACATTTTACCGCCGTCATTCGCAGGCAATTGGTAACCTCGATCGTCAGACAAACGCCAAGCTTGGTTTTGTCCAGATAGTCGACACCATGTTCGCGCTGTTTTTAGGGGCCTTCCCATGATCCGGTGATATCGCTAAGAGAGGCCCATGACAGCTTCCTCTCCTGCGTCCCAGCGCGCCCGCGTCCGTATGAAACCTAAATCCAATGCCCGTGCCATCCGGCATGGGTTTCCTTGGGTCTATGCCAACGAACTGGTCACCGACCGTCGTACCCGTAAACTTGCGCCCGGTGCTCTGGCCGTGCTTGAGGATGAAGCGCAGACCCCAATGGGGTTGGTGACGGTTAACCCGGAAAGCAAGATTATCGCCCGGATGCTGGATCGCGATCCACAAGCCGATCTGAACCTTGCTTGGTTTGAAGCCCGCTTGACCCGTGCACTGCAGATGCGAGAGCAGCTGTTTGATGCACCATTCTACCGGTTGGTTCATGCTGAAGCAGATGGTCTGCCAGGGATCGTAATCGACCGCTTTGGGGATGCCTGCGTGGTGCAGCCCAACGCAGCCTGGGCCGAAGTGCATATCGAACTGCTGACCCAAGCTCTGGTCAACGTTACCGGTGTCGGCACAGTGCTGAAAAATGCTGCTGGCCGCACCCGCAGCCTTGAAGGGCTGGATGATGTGAACATGGTACTTCATGGTACCGCACCAGAGGCCCCGATAACGGTGCAGATGAATGGTGCCAGCTACATGGCAGACCTTACCGGTGGTCAGAAAACGGGCTTGTACTACGATCAACGATACAACCACGCATTTGCGTCTCAACTTGTTGCACCCGATGCTCGCGTGCTGGATGTCTTCTCGCATGTTGGTGGTTTTGGACTGGCCATGCTGGCAGGTGGCGCAGGTTCGGCGCTTTGCGTGGATGGTTCTGCCCCGGCATTGGCCTTAGCAGAGCAGGGGGCTGCTGCCAGCGGGTTTGGCGATAAATTTAGCACCCGTCAGGGGGATGCATTTGATACCCTCGCTGCATTGGCTGCTGAAGGCGAGACCTTTGATGTGGTGATCTGTGACCCACCAGCCTTTGCGCCTTCCAAACCAACACTGGAAGCCGGACTGCGGGCCTATGAGAGGATTGCCAAACTGGCGGCTCCACTGGTGAAACCCGGCGGCTATCTTGGGCTTTGCTCGTGCTCACATGCTGCAGACCTTAGCAAGTTCCGGGGGGCTTCGGCGCGCGGCATTGGTCGGGCCGAGCGTTCGCCGCAGTTGATTCACACAGGATATGCCGGAGCGGACCACCCTCAACTGCCGCAGTTGGCCGAAAGCGGTTATCTGAAAGCTGTATTCTTCCGTCTCGACTAAGGTTGCAGCATGAAACTGCTTCTGGACACCTGTGTGCTCTACCCCACAGTGATGCGCGAAATGCTCTTGGGCGCCGCCCGGCTGGGGCATTTCGTGCCGTTGTGGTCGACCCGGATACTGGGCGAGTGGGAACGGGCAGCCATTAAACTGGGTCCGGAAGGCTCGGCACAGGCCTGCGCTGAAATTGCCCTGATACGTGCCAACTGGCCGCAGGCAGAACTGCCCGCGGCGCAAGGATTGGAACAACGGCTGTGGTTACCGGATCCTGCGGACATTCATGTGCTGGCCACTGCTATTTCCGGATCTGCAGATGCCATCGTAACGATGAACAACAAAGATTTCCCGCGCAATATCCTGGCGGAAGAAGGCTTGAAAAGGCTTGGGCCTGACGAGTTGCTTCATTCCATTTGGTTAAAGGACAGCGCGGGAATGCAACAGTTGGGCGAACAGGTCCTTACCGTAGCAAACCGTCTGTCAGGCAGTGAGTGGCAGATCCGTCCCTTGCTAAAAAAGGCGCGCCTGCCACGACTGGCCAAAGCACTGGCGGGTTAGGCGGCTTTCAGGATTTCCGCTGCAATTTCAAACGATTTCAACCGCGCCTGATGGTCGTGGATTTGCCCGGTTATGATCAGCTCATCGGGCTGATAGCGTTCGATAATATTGGACAGGGCACCCCGCACCGTGTCTGGGCTGCCGGTGGCAGACACCTGCAAGGCCTCGTTTACACCTGCCAGAACATGTGGTTCCAGATGTGCCGCGATGTCATCAACCGGGGCAGGGAGTTTGCCAGGTTTTCCGAGTCTCAAGCGGGCAAAGGCTTGTTGCATGGTTGTGCGCAACCGGGTGCCTTCAGCATCGCTATCTGCTGCAAAAACATTGGCCGCAATCATGGCGTGGGGTTTTTCCAGATAGACCGATGGCTGAAAACTGCGCCGATAGAGGCTCAGGGCTTCGTCCAGCGCCTGTGGTGCAAAATGTGAGGCAAAAGCATAGGGCAGACCAAGCTGTGCGGCCAACTGTGCGCCATAAAGACTGGACCCCAATATCCAGACGGGAACCTGTGTTCCCTGACCGGGAAAGGCCCGGACCTTTTGCTCGGGGTCTTCAGGGCCCAAGAACTCCATCAATTCCACCACATCCTGCGGAAAACTGTCACCGTGCCCCATACCACGTCGCAGCGCGCGGGCCGTCAGCATATCGGTACCGGGCGCCCGACCAAGCCCGAGGTCGATCCTATCGCCATGCAGGGCCGCAAGTGTGCCAAAGGATTCAGCGATCATATAGGGCGCGTGATTGGGTAACATGATGCCACCGGCACCCACTCGAATGCGCTGGGTCTGACTGGCGATATGACCAATAAGCACCGCCGTCGCTGCGCTGGCAATACCGGGCATGTTGTGATGCTCCGCCAGCCAATACCGGTGGAAACCCCAGCTTTCAGCCTTTTGGGCCAATTCAGTGCTGTTTTTCAGAGCCTGCGGGATATCGCTGCCCTCTGGCACAGGGGCAAGGTCAAGAAGCGAAAACAGCATTGGGTCTCTCCGTGTCATGTTACGCAGACTTGGGCACTCTGATCTCGTGGCGCAAGGGGGCGTTAGGTTTTGTTCCAGCGGCTTTCGAGGTTCTCGAGTGCTGCAATCCGTTCCTCGGTTTTTGGATGGCTCATCAACCAGGCTGGTGCCATGCCCGCACGTTGTTGGGTCAGGGCTTCCAGCTTTAGGAACAGACTTTTTTGCGGCTCAACACCGATCCCGGCTTTGGTAAGCAAAGCAGCGGCATATTCATCGGCCTCATACTCATCACCGCGCGACAAACGGGCAGCCAGCAGCGAGGTCAACATATCGGCAATCCATCCGCTAATAAGAGGAATGTAACGCCCAACGATCATCATCAGGGCTGTGCGCAGGGCATTTTGACCGGAAAAATCTATCATTCGGCGTTTGGCGTGCCCTAACGCCACATGCCCCAGTTCATGTGCAATGACCGAGGCCAGTTCAGCGTCGCTGACTTCACCTGACTGATACTTACGGTAAAATCCGCGGGTGATGAAAATCCGCCCGTCCGGCGCAGCCAAGCCGTTGACCGGATCAATTTCGTAGATGAAAACCGGAATGCGCGGAATTTCCAGCGCAGCGGCCATCCGGTCCGTCAGTGCCTTCATTTTTCGATCGGCAAGCTCGGTCGATTTGGCATCCAGTTCTTTATGGGTGCGCCAGATCGAAATGCGATACATCACAATGCCATAGGCAAGGGCAAGCAGGATTGGGGTCAGGCGTAACATGGCTTAGATATGGGCTGTGCTAACGCAATGGGCAAGGGCAAGCCCGTACTGCGGTTCACCGGGTTAAATCTTTCATGCCTTGCTCTAGTCCCGACAGGGTCATTGGAACCATCTGATCCGCAAAAATTTCCCGGACCATGCCAATCGAGTGGGTGTAGTCCCAGTACTTTTCAGGGACCGGGTTAATCCACAGGTTCGACGACCACTGCTCGCGGGCGCGTTGCAACCAGACTTGCCCGGCTTCTTTGTTCCAATGCTCGTTAGCACCACCCGGATAGGCAATCTCATATGGGGACATCGAGGCGTCACCGACAAAGATGCATTTGTAGTCCGGCCCATAGGTCCGCAGTACTTCGTGTGTCGGGATCTGCGCGTCCCAACGCCGGGCATTGTCACGCCACACGCCTTCGTACAGGCAATTGTGGAAGTAGTAGTATTCAAGGTGTTTGAATTCGGTGCGCGCGGCCGAGAACAGTTCTTCGACAATCTTGATATGTGGATCCATTGATCCACCAACATCCAGAAACAATAGTACTTTGACGGCGTTATGGCGTTCTGGGCGGGTTTTGACGTCCAGATAGCCGTGCTCAGCTGTCGAGCGGATGGTGTTATCCAGATCCAGTTCTTCGTGCGCTCCCTGACGCACCCAGCGGCGCAAACGTTTCAGCGCCACCTTGATGTTGCGGGTTCCCAGCTCGACGTCACCATCCAGGTTTTTGAACTCGCGTTTGTCCCAGACCTTGACCGCGCGCCCATGGCGGCCTTCCTTTTGGCCGATCCGCACGCCCTCTGGGTTATAGCCATAGGCTCCAAAAGGAGAGGTGCCAGCCGTACCGACCCATTTGCTGCCCCCCTGATGGCGCCCTTCTTGTTCCTTCAGGCGCTCCTTTAGCGTTTCCATCAGTTTGTCAAAGCCACCCAGCGCTTCAATCTCAGCGCGCTCTTCTTCGCTCAGGTGTTTTTCCGCCATTTTGCGGATCCACTCTTCAGGGATGTCGACAGCATCCATCACAGCCTGCGCCGAAATAGCCTCTAACCCTTCAAAGGTGGCAGCAAAGGCGCGGTCAAACTTGTCGATATTCCGCTCGTCTTTGACCATGGATGAACGGGCAAGGAAATAGAATGCTTCGATGTCATATGTGGCCAACCCAGCCTTAATGGCTTCGAGAAAGGTCAGGTACTCACGCAGAGACACAGGAATTGAGGCGTTGCGCAGGTTCTCGAAAAAAGGTTGAAACATGGATTCAGAGCGCCATTCGGTGCGCCACAATGGTGATCAACATGCCAGCCAAGCCATATAAAATGCCGTAAACAGCAGCATATTGCAGGATGTCGCCAAGACCCCCACCACGTCTTCGAGCTGAAAATGCCCCCAACAGAGCCCCGATTGCCACGCCGCCGATTACGATCATATTCTGTCCGTCCGTCTATGTATTGGGGCGCAGAGCCGCGATTTCATTCACTTTGGACCGCACCGCCCAGTCTGAACCAAAGCCGTAGCGCGCCCACCCCAGACTGTCCAGCCTGACAGCTTGAGCGGCCTCAAAATCGCCAGTCAGCTCCAGCGCTTCGGCCTGCAAGAGCATCAAGGTGGAGAGCAGGGCGGCATTTTCAAACTTCGCAGCGGCGGTGATGCTGGGGGCGGCTAATGACAAGGCATTGCTGCCCTGACCACGGGCAATATCATAGGCCATCATCCGGGCCACAATTTGGGCCCGGTGCAACTGGGTGCTTGGGGATTGTCCCAGATAACGCAATGCGGTTTGAAAGTGCCGTTGCGCCAAAACCGGATCGCTGCTCTGAATCATGCGACCAAGTATATAGTGGCTGAAGGCACGTCGATGATCTTGCCAGCCCAGCTTTTGTGCTGTGGTCACAGCTTGGTTGGCGGCGCGCCGACGGGTTTCAGTTGATACATCGGGGCCTAATGCGGTTTCTATCGACGAGATCCACTCCCGAGGGCTCTCCTGCAGCGCGGTAGACGGGAGGGCGTCGCCCGCTGGGTTGTAGCGCGTCAGGATTGCGGGCAGGCGGGCAGCGACCTGTGCACGGCTCATGCCTGTGGAGAGTTCAGGCGCGTAGGTTGCACGCAGAATCAGCATGTCGAACCCGGTCAGAACGGTGTGAACATTGTCGTCGTTGAACACTGAGTCCGGCAACCGGTACAGGTCGTTCAGCGGCCCGATAGACTGCGCCAGCTCTTCATGTAAACAATCGCGGACTTCTTGTGGGCTGACGTCATTGGGAATGAAAATGGCCAGGGTCTCGCGCTGCCGCAACTGTGTCCAATTGGTGCTGGCACGGCGCTTGCTGCGCCGGTATTCAGCCAAAGAACTGACGTTGGGCACAACAAAGCAGGCGGCTCTGGGTAGGGCCCGCCGGATTTCTGAGCGGCTGACAGATTCAATGGTAATATTGGCGCTGCCGCTGTTGACGCGGCGAATACTGATGCCTGCTTCTTGTTGCAGCCGAGACAGCAGGTTGGTCAGATCTGAATTCAGATTGCTGGCAGGTTTGCCTGTTACCCGCAGTGTAATAGGGGCATCAAAACGAGTAAACGTGGGTAAAGTCGTACCACCTTCCAGTTTGAAATGCAGGTCCAGAAAATCCCGTGCCATATCGGCATTAGAACGCTGTGGGTCGACCGGGCTTGGGGCGCCAAACGTTTTGACGGGGGGTAAGGCACTGTCAGCAATAGTGGCCCGTGTTGGTGGGCGTTCCAGCGGAACTGTGTCACAGCCCGCCAAGACCACCACAAAAGCCAGAACCGCGCGGCAAATTTTCACCGTTGGTACCGAATAAATGGGGTCTGTTTGCCAATGCGGTCGTAAAGCTTGCGGGCTGTGTGGTTGAACTCTTGTGTCATCCAATACACCGAGCCACTTCCCTGCACATCCGCAGCCGCGTAAACTGCTTCAATCAGGGCACGACCAACACCGGATCCGCGTGTTTCAGGACGGGCATACAGATCCTGCAGATAGCAGGTGTTGTCTTGGGTCCAAGCATGGCGATGAAACAGGTAATGTGTTAGGCCAACCAATTGACCGTCTTGCTCTGCGACAAAACAGGAGAAATCCTGTGGATCATCCCCAATCAGGCGCGCAAATGTTGTGTCATAGACAGCATCTGGCAAAGACGTTTCGTAAAACTCCAGATAGTCATGCCAGAGTTCAGCCCATTCAGGGCGGTCGTCTGCACGTAAGGCACGGATCGTCACTTGGCTGGTCATTGTTGGAAAATCCAATAGGTGGCGGGAATTCTACGGCTATCAATCATGGTGTCACTGGTCATCACTCATGGCAAGATATGAGACTAGCGCTTGCCGCGTGCCATAAAAGCCAACCGTTCAAACAAATGCACATCCTGTTCGTTTTTCAACAGTGCACCATGTAGCCGGGGCAGGGCGTCCGCACCATCACGGGCCAGATCTTCTGGGGTAAGGTCCTCAGCCAGTAACAGTTTTAACCAGTCCAGAACCTCAGAGGTAGAGGGCTTCTTTTTCAAACCGGCGGTATCGCGGATCTCGTAAAACTGGGTCAGCGCAGTCGTTAGCAACGTCTGTTTGATACCTGGATGGTGTACTTCGACGATCTGCTTCATCGTTTCCGCATCGGGAAAGCGGATGTAATGGAAAAAACAGCGCCGCAAAAACGCGTCCGGCAGTTCTTTTTCGTTGTTCGAGGTGATGATCATAATTGGGCGATGCTTGGCCCTGATGGTTTCACCTGTCTCGTAGACGTAGAACTCCATCTTATCGAGTTCCTGAAGAAGGTCATTGGGGAATTCGATATCTGCTTTGTCGATCTCATCAATCAGCAAAACAACGCGTTCATCCGCTTCAAATGCCTCCCAAAGTTTGCCTTTTTTGATGTAGTTGCGCACATCGTGCACCCGTTCATCACCCAGCTGACTGTCGCGCAGACGGGACACCGCATCATATTCGTACAAGCCTTGTTGGGCGCGGGTGGTGGATTTGACATTCCACTCGATCATTCGAAGGCCCAAGGCCGTGGAAATCTGGCGTGCCAGCTCTGTTTTACCAGTGCCGGGTTCGCCTTTAACCAGCAGTGGGCGCTCGAGTGTAACAGCCGCATTTACGGCGATTTTCAGGTCGTCGGTTGCAACATAGTCTTTAGTGCCCTGAAATCGCATGTGTTTCCTACTTTTTTACAGCCATTAGAATGATGATCGGTCGTTACCATGCTTTTAACTCAGTGGAGATACTATTGTGTAGTGACAATCTCGAATGGAGCAGATAAATGCTGCGTCAGAGGGGGCGGCCAGATGTTTGGGAGTACACTATGACCAACATTCATGGCCTGACCGAAGGAGCCGAAATGAAGCAAGAAGTGTTTCTGCCGGATGACTATCGACCGGCCGAAGATGAGCCTTTCATGAATGAAAGGCAGTTGGAATTTTTCCGACGTAAGTTGTTGAACTGGAAGCAAGATCTTCTGGCAGACAGTCGTGACACAATCGAGGGTTTGCAGGATAACACCCGCAATATTCCCGATGATGCCGACCGTGCCAGTGAAGAGACTGATCGATCGCTGGAGCTACGTACCCGCGACCGGCAGCGCAAGCTTGTGTCCAAGATCGACGCAGCAATTCGTCGTATTGAAGAAGGTGAATATGGTTACTGCAGCGTTACGGGTGATCCGATTTCGTTGAAGCGCCTGAATGCCAGACCCATCGCTACCATGAGTCTTGAAGCGCAAGAACGGCATGAACGTCGCGAAAGAGTTCACCGCGACGACTGAAGCGCGTTCAAAGTCTTGAAAACAATTCAACGCCGGGGCCTGTTGTCCCGGCGTTTTTCGTTTATGTGGGTGAAGCATAAACTCGGTTGGACGTGATGGAACTCAAAGGTCAGAGAATTACGATCATTGGTGGCGGTATCGGTGGATTGACCTCCGCCTTGGTGCTGCAGCAACGCGGTGCCTCGGTGACCGTGCTAGAGCAAGCCGAAGCAATTTCTGAAGTCGGTGCCGGGCTTCAGATCAGCCCAAATGGTGTTGCTGTGCTGAAAGCACTGGGATTGCACGATGATCTGGCTTGGCGATCACAGCGGGCACGCGCAGTGGTTCTGCGACATCACAAACACGGGCAGCAAGTTCTTCGGCTGGACCTGGATCAATACAGTGTAGGACAGAATTTCTACTTTGTGCACCGATCTGACCTGATCTCAATTTTGGCAGATGCTGTCCGGCGCGCCGGAATTCAGGTGCGGTTGCTTCAAAAAGTAGATCGGGTTGAGGCAGGGACGTCGCCCGTTGTGCATCTATCCAATGGTGCTCAGTGCGGCGGTGATTTGGTAGTTGGAGCAGACGGGCTGCATTCTAAAGCCCGCAAAGCATTCAACGATCCGGGGCAGCCGTTTTTTACTGGCCAGGTGGCTTGGCGGGCAACGGTACCAAATGTATTGAACCTGCCCCCCGAAGCGCAGATTTTTATGGGATCAAAGAGGCATCTGGTGGCCTATCCTTTGCGGGATGGCAGTCTGGTCAATATCGTCGCAGTGCAGGAGCGCAGCGAATGGGCCGACGAAGGCTGGAACCATACAGATGATCCAGCCAATCTTCGGGATGCGTTTCGTAACTTTGGCGGCACAGCGGCTGGCCTGTTGTCTGCAGTAGAAGATGTCCGGTTATGGGGCTTGTTTCGTCATCCGGTGGCCAAAAATTGGCATCAGGGACGTGTAGCCATTCTGGGCGACGCTGCGCATCCAACGCTGCCCTTTATGGCGCAGGGTGCCAATCTGGCACTGGAAGATGCCTGGGTGTTGGGCGCGTCTCTGGCCTCTGCAGATACCATCGATTCTGGATTGGGTCTGTATCAACAGCAACGGCGCGACCGGGCGGTGAAAGTGGTTGCTGCAGCCTCCAAAAATGCTTGGAAATACCATTTGCGCGCACCGCTTGCCTGGCCTGCGCACCAGTTGCTAAAGCTGGGCGGGCGGTTTGCTCCACAGCGCATGGTCAGCCAATTTGACTGGATTTATCAGCACGATGTGACAGCCCAGCCATAACAGGCTGGCTCTGATCACATCGTAGTGGGGGTTACAGGTCTAGCTCGACCCAAACCGGAACATGGTCTGAAGGCTTGTCGCCACCACGAACATGCTTGTCGATTTGGCAATCCATCAGCAGATCGGCGGCCTGAGGCGACAGCAGGAAGTGGTCAATGCGTATGCCGTCGTCACGATTCCACGCACCCGCCTGATAGTCCCAGAACGAATAGTGACCTGCTCCCTGATGGCGGGCGCGAAAGGCTTCGGTGAAACCCAAATTGACGAGACGCTGAAACGCTGCACGGCTTTCAGGCCGATGCAGGGCATCTTCTACCCAGGCCTCTGGCCGTTTGGCATCTTCAGCCTGAGGGATGATATTGTAGTCACCTGCCATCAGCGCGGGGGCATCCTCAGCCAGCAGCTGCTTGGCGCGTTCGTGTAACCGCTGCATCCAACGCAGCTTGTAATCGTATTTGCCACCCGGTTCGGGACTGCCGTCATCCCGCAGTTCAACCGGATTTCCGTTGGGCAGATAAAGTCCGCAAACGCGCAACGCCTGTTTGCCTACAACAGTCGCTTCAATCCAACGGGCCTGTACATCATCATCATCGCCGGGCAGGCCACGCTGAACATCTTCCAGCGGCAACTTTGACAGGATTGCAACGCCATTGAACCCTTTTTGGCCATGGGTTTCGACGTTATAGCCACGGTCTTCGAATAGCTCACGAGGGAAGGCCTCATCGACGGATTTGACCTCTTGCAGCAACACCACGTCAGGCTGTGCATCATCCAGCCAGGCAGGCAGAGCCTGTGCCCGTGCCTTGATACCATTGATGTTGAAGGTGGCGATTTTCATCTCACGTCTCCTGTTGAGGCCAGGAGTGATCTATTGCCGATACCGGCAGGAGAGGCAAGGCAGCGGTTGTGTTGCAGGGATAAGCGATTCGGTTTTGTGTCAGAAACCGACACTGCACGACCGCAAAATCAACCCGTAGTAGAGTAAATTTGGTTTGCGAATTTGCGCTAGCCGACCTGCGGGCCGGAATACTTTCTGGAAATTTATTGCTCTTTTTTTACAGCGATTTGCGAGGTGAAAGCTACAAATTCGCGGGGTCAATCCCTTTAAGTTGCAAAATCTGATGCTCAAATCAGCCAATACGTGTGTTAACAATATGTATACATCCACCCCAATTTAGGAGTTTAGCCATGACCGCCCTTCGTATTCCAACTGAGCTGCCAATTGTCACTAAAACTGCTTCTACCAGCCAGTTCGACGGAGATGGCACAGCGCTGTTTTCTTCAGGGTCAGCGCCAGAAATGAGTGCGGACATTATGAGCGGCGACGTGACTTGGGCGTTTTCATCTGGTTCAACACCTACCTGCGTTTCGGATGCCTTGAAAGGTGAAGCAACACAGTTGTTCTCTTCTGGATCCACTTCGGTTCGCTGTCAGCTGACATCAGTTGGTGACGGCACAGAAATGTTCTCGTCAGGCAGCTAAGCATACGGGCATGCGTGGCGCCTGATTTTCAAAAGGAAGAGGAAAGACCGAAAATGTCAAATATCATTCCTCTCAGGGCGCCACCATCACAGCCACCAACTGCTCCGCTATACGGAGCTTTGATCGGTAATTTTGCCCAACACCGGAGACAACAAGATGATGTTTTCTGGCTAAAAGAAAACGCAGAGCTGCTGAACATTCTGGAGTGTACCGGTGCCAAATTATGCGGTGATCAATTAGATCCTCTGGTTAACTTTTACAGTAACATTGAAAGCCGGATCTGTTTTTTTCAACAATATTATAGGTTTATTCTGTCCATTTGCCTAGATCTAGAAGATCTGGGGTTTGGTGGCGACAAGGGCGAAGAGATTGCCCATTGGGTAGCACGACAAGGGCTGGCCGAGGCTGAGTTGTCAGACTTACAACGCGCCGAAGCCCGTCGCCTTTTGCTGCGACGCGGTGTTGCCGGCGTCGCCAATAGCATGGCACTTACAGACCGTTTATATCGCTTTATCAACCGCCCCGAGACGTTTGCTCTGCCAAACAAAAAGGCAGCTTATGAACTCACACATATTGTTTTTTACCTATCGGAGTATGGTCGCCGCGATCCCGGGCTTGGCAAGCAAGCCATATTGAGTTTGGAATATGCGGGCCTGCTGGCTTTCTTAGATCAAAACTCAGATTTGTTGGCCGAGGTCTGCATTTCGCTGCTATACGCTGGAAAGCACCCGCCAGCGGCTTGGTTGGACTGGTTGCGTTGGCAAACTGCCGGGTTTGTGATCACCAGTGCCACACCGGGGGCGGGACAAGATGCTTATCATGATTATTTTGTCTGCAACTGGGCAATGGCTACCGTGAAGGGGGTGCCTTTTATTCCACAGATGGCTCCGGGGCCGATGCAGATACGCAAAAGCGCAGCACGGATAGGCCCATTGCGTCAGATGTCGCAGATGTTGTTCGATCTGGGGCGCGATCGTAGCCCTAGTTGGCCGGTAATGCGGCAACATTTGGAGCCGGGACTCAGCAAGGAGTCTTACGAAATCCTACGCACAGCTGAAAGCAGCAGCGTCCATTTTGAGAGGTTCTTTGCCAGTTTTGCACGGTCTTCGTTGGTATTTGGCTAGCAACGGGCAACAAGTCTGGTGTCTTACATTGAGAACGAAGTCCCACAGCCACAGCTGGAACTGGCATTAGGATTTTCAATGGTGAACCGGGCACCAATTAGCTCCTCGGTGAAGTCGATCACCGCATTTTCCAGAAACGGCAGCGACACAGCATCAACCACCACCTGTTCGCCCTGACCCGATAGTACCAGATCGTCGTCCTTGGCATCATCCAGCGCAATTTCGTACTGGAACCCGGAACAGCCACCACCTTCTACCGCGATACGCAGGGCCTGACCCTGCACGGCAGCGCCAATCTCGGCCAGTCGGGCAAAGGCTCTATCGGTTACTTTTGGTGGTAGTTGCATACCATCTCCACGAAGTTCTGTTGCGGCGCAGTCTAATATATAGAAAGGTAGAGGCCGGGCGACAAGATTTGCAAAGGAAAAGATTACAGATGCATGCGCCTTATGCTTCAAAGCCAGAAAATACCCGTGGACGATTGGTTGCCGAAGAGGAGAGTAGTTTTCGCTCGCCCTTCCAACGAGACCGTGACCGGATCATCCATGCCAGTGCCTTTCGCCGCCTGAAACACAAAACACAGGTCTTTGTTGAACACGAAGGTGATAATTACCGCACGCGGCTAACCCATACGATCGAGGTAGCACAGGTCGGCCGCACAATTGCTGGTGCTTTGGGGCTGAACCAAGAACTGACAGAAGCCGTGGCTCTGGCCCACGATCTGGGCCATACCCCGTTTGGTCATACCGGCGAAGACGCCCTGCATGCGCTGATGGAGCCCTATGGTGGGTTTGACCACAACGCACAGGCCATTCGTATCGTCACCGCGCTAGAGCGCCACTACGCTGAATTTGATGGGTTGAATCTGACCTGGGAAACGCTCGAGGCAATTGCCAAACATAACGGCCCAGTGGTTGGCGACCTGCCGTATACCCTGGCCGATTACAACGCGCGGCATGATCTGGAACTACATACCTATGCCAGTGCTGAGGCGCAGGTGGCGGCCCTTGCTGATGATGTTGCCTATAACAATCACGATCTACATGACGGCTTGCGGGCCGGTTTGTTCACCGATGCAGATATTGAACAGTTGCCAATCATCGGTCCCTGTTATGCTCAAGTTGATGCGTTGTATTCCGGTCTCGATCCCAACAGGCGCCGCCACGAAGCACTGCGCCGGGTGTTTGGGGTCATGGTCGGGGATGTGATCAACACTGCGCGTGCCGCATTGGCCAAAACCGGGGTGCAGAGTGTTGAAGCTGTCCGGGCTTTAGATCATCCCGTTGTCCAGTTCTCGCGACCGGTCTGGGCCGATCTGAAGGAAATCCGCGCGTTTCTGTTCACCCGGATGTACCGCGCACCCACGGTGATGGTGAAACGGACCGAAGTGGGGAAGGTGGTCGAGGCGCTGTTTCCTTATTATCTGCAAAAGCCACTTCAAATGCCCGATCGCTGGCATGCTGAAATCCAAGCCGCAGATGGCGAAACCGCTTTGGCACGCATCGTGTCGGATTACATCGCTGGCATGACCGACCGTTTTGCCCTGCAAGAGCACCAGAGGCTAATCAAGGGGCTGGAAGTGAGTAAATAGCGGTTTGTCGTGATCTGGTGCCTGTTTCCAATTCGCAGCATCAGACCATAAGATATTGACCATTGGGCTGGGCATGATACTTCGCGGTCCTGAACCTATGGGACACCAGACATGAACTTGTTTACAGATATCCGCTCGCTTGTGATTGAAAGCCTCGACACGATGGTGTCTGACGGCACGTTGCCCGCAGGTCTGGACTTGCGAAATGTAGCGGTTGAACCGCCCCGTGATGTTGCCCATGGCGACATGGCGACCAATGCTGCAATGGTGCTGGCAAAACCCGCCAAGAAAAAGCCACGCGATATCGCCGAGGCTCTGGCAGTCAAACTGGCCTCTGATGATCGGGTCTCCTCTGCCGAAGTCGCTGGACCCGGCTTTTTGAACCTGCGTCTTGCAGCATCGGTGTGGCAGGGCATTCCCAAGTCGGTTTTAGGTGCGGGTCTGGATTTCGGCCGCTCCGAAATGGGGCAGGGGCTCAAGGTTAATGTTGAATATGTTTCGGCCAACCCCACTGGGCCGCTACATGTTGGTCATACCCGTGGTGCCGTATTTGGTGATGCACTGGCCAGCCTGTTGGACTTTGCCGGTTATGACGTTACCCGCGAATACTACATCAATGATGGCGGCGGTCAGGTCGACGTCTTGGCGCGGTCTGTCTACCTGCGGTATCTTGAGGCACACGGCCAAGAGGTTGCTTTCCCCGATGGCACTTATCCCGGTGACTATTTGATCGACACCGGCAAGGCGCTGAAGGCCAAGGTCGGTGATGCCTATGTTGACCAGCCCGAGGATGTCTGGTTGCAAGAGGTCCGGACCTTCTCGACCGATGCCATGATGGAGCTGATCCGCGCTGACCTGAAGTCGCTGGGCGTGGTAATGGACAAGTTCTATTCAGAGAAATCGCTGTATGGCACCGGCCGGATCGAAGCCGCCATTGGCGAGCTGGATGACAAGGGATTGATCTACGAAGGTGTGCTGGAGCCGCCGAAGGGGAAGAAGCCTGAGGATTGGGAACCGCGCGAACAAACCCTGTTCAAATCCACCGAACATGGCGACGATGTCGATCGTCCGGTCAAAAAATCTGATGGCGCCTGGACCTACTTCGCGCCTGACATTGCCTATCACTATGACAAGGTCGATCGTGGCTTTGATATGTTGATTGACGTCTTTGGCGCTGATCACGGTGGCTATGTCAAACGGATGAAAGCCGCGGTTTCAGCCCTGTCTGATGGCCGGGTGCCACTGGACATCAAGCTGACGCAGCTGGTTAAACTGTTCAAGGATGGACAGGAATTCAAGATGTCGAAACGGGCGGGCACCTTTGTCACCCTGCGCGATGTGGTGGATCTGGTCGGGGCTGATGTCACCCGCTTTGTGATGCTGACCCGCAAAAACGATGCATCGCTTGATTTTGATTTTTCCAAAGTTCTGGAGCAGTCCAAGGACAATCCGGTGTTTTATGTGCAATATGCAAATGCCCGAATTTGCTCAACGCTACGCAAGGCGGGTGAGGCCGGAATCGCTACGGATGATGCGACCCTTGGTGCGGCTGATCTGTCACTGCTGGATGATGATGCACAATTGTCTGTAGCCAAAAAGCTGGCTGAATGGCCGCGATTGGTGGACATTGCTGCCCGGACACATGAACCACACCGGGTCGCGTTCTACCTCTATGATCTGGCTTCAGATCTGCACGGATTGTACCATCTCGGCAAATCCAATGACGATTTACGATTTGTTAACACAAGCAGCCAATCGGCAACACATGCAAAATTGGCGCTGGCTCGGGCCGTTTCGATTGTTATTTCTGCCGGTTTGGGTATTCTAGGGGTGAATCCAGCGCAGGAGATGCGGTAACAAAATCGCCCGAAACGCTGGTCTGAGGCAGATCAATAGACCCTGACATGCGCATCGTCGCATCAAACGGGCAGTGAGGCGGACATGGCGTTAAACGCGCAAGCTGGCGATAGCCAGGCTTATTCTTTAGTTGGCGCATCCCTTTCCAGGGCGGCGAACAATGGAAATCGCTACCAACCACAATATCACAATGATGATCCGCAGGCCTATGGCCATGCGGATCATCATCATGCCATGAACCACGGGTCTCCCGCAGCCGAGAGCGGCGGCGTTGCCAAGGCGGTGGGGCTGCTGGGCGCTGTTGCGTCGCTGGCACTAATCGTTGGCATCGGCGTTTGGGGCTACAAACTGGTGGCGCGTGACGTCAGCGGAGTGCCCGTTGTGCGTTCGCTCGAAGGGCCAATGCGAATACAACCAGACAATCCAGGTGGTCGATCTGCGGACAATCAGGGCCTGGCTGTGAACGCAGTTGCTGCCCATGGTACAGCGGCAGACCCTGCTGACCGTTTGACGCTGGCTCCGGCTTCGATGAATCTGACCGAAGACGATGTACCCGTTTCCGATGTGACTGTTACGGTGGCTCCAATTCCAGCACCACTTCAAGAGGAGCCAATTTCTGAGGCTGCGGTAACAGCCTTCCAGAATGGAGAAATTGATGCCTTGGTGGCTGAACTGACCGAAGGCGTGACCCCGCTGGGTGAGTCAGTGGCTACACTGGCCTCGGTTGCAGCGCCGGTAATTGTCCAACCCACACCTTTGCAGCCAGTGGAAACTGCCGCAATTACGCCTCTTGCCCCGTCACCAGCAGTTTTGAATGCCCCCGGTGTTAAAGTGTCCTTACGTCCTTTGGTGCGCCCTGCGCGTGCATCGCTCTCGCAAGGCAGTGGTACGCCAATACAGGGTCGTTCCGCTTTGGAAGTCGAGGCTACAAGCCTGGCTGCGGGGACTCGATTGGCACAGCTTGGTGCCTATGAAAGTGCAGCTGTGGCGCGGGCTGAATGGGAACGTATTTTTGGCCAGTTTGGCGATTACTTTGAAGGTAAAAGCCGGGTGATCCAAAAGGCCGAAAGTGGTGGCCGCACCTTCTATCGGTTGCGCGCGATGGGCTTTGATGATCTGTCGGATGCCCGCCGGTTCTGCGCAACCTTGGTTGCGGGCAAGGCGGACTGCATCCCAGTGACCACACGCTGATGCGGTTTGGTGCCACCATTTTGGATGCCGAAGGGCTGCGATTGACCGCCGAAGAGGTAGCTCTGTTTCGCGATACGAATCCTTTTGGCTTTATTTTGTTTGCCCGCAATATTAATACGGCTGACCAAGTCAGGGCCTTGTGTGACGATTTCCGCAATGCGGTGGGGCGCAACTGTCCAATTACAATTGACCAGGAAGGTGGCCGTGTTCAACGCTTGCGCCCCCCTCTGGCCCGGCAATGGATGCCGCCGCTGGAACATGTAGAACGTGTTCTTTTGCCTGAAAATACGACCCGAGCGATGTATCTGCGCTATCGTTTGATTGCGCAGGAACTGTTTGCACTTGGAATCGACAGCAACTGTGCGCCGATGGTAGACATTGCAGGCAGTGAAACACATGCGTTTTTGAAAAATCGCTGCTACGCCAGTGATGCTGAAACTGTTGCTGAGTTGGGGCGCGCAGCCGCGCAGGGCTTGCTGGATGGTGGTGTGCTGCCGGTGGTGAAACACTTGCCGGGACATGGCCGGGCCACAGCAGATAGCCATCATGACTTGCCGCATGTCAGCACGGATCCAGGCATTCTGGACAGCACTGATTTTGCCGCGTTCCGCAGCCTGAACGATTTGCCGATGGGGATGACCGCACATCTGGTTTATGATGCAATCGACAGCGTGCCAGCCACCTTGTCTCCTGTCATGATGCAACTCATCCGCGCCCAGATCGGTTTTGACGGGCTGATCATGACCGACGATATCTCGATGAAGGCCCTGCAGGGGGCACCTGCTGATCTGGCGCGTGCGTCTTTGGATGCGGGCTGTGACGTTGCGCTGTATTGCAACGCGCCTTTGGCGGACCGTGCAGCGGTTGCCGCTTCAGCGGGTGAAATGACTGACAAGGCCCAAATTCGGGCTGAACGGGCCCTTGCAGCCCGTCGAACACCCGATGAACTTGACATCGATGCTGTCGAAGCGGAACTATCTGCCCTTATGGGCGGATTGGTGTATGGCTAACGATCTATTTCAGGAGACGGCTCAATCGGTTGCCGAAAGGTTGGCGGCTGAAGCGCTGATCGTGGATGTTGACGGGTTTGAAGGCCCGCTCGATGTCTTGCTGAGCCTGTCCCGTAGTCAAAAAGTAGACCTTCGCCGGATCTCGGTGCTGGAATTGGCGCGGCAGTACTTGAACTTTGTCGAACGTGCCAAGGTGTTGCGGATTGAACTGGCCGCCGACTATTTGGTGATGGCCGCTTGGTTGGCGTTTTTGAAATCACGTCTTTTGTTGCCGCCTGAACCAGGGGAAGACGGACCAAGTGGTGAAGAACTCGCGGCCCATCTTGCTTTTCAACTCGAACGACTTCAGGCCATGCGCGATTCTGCAGCCCAATTGATGGCGCAGGATCAGCTGGGCCGTGACTTCTTTGCGCGTGGCCAGTGCGAGGACATCACCCGGATTAAGACCGTAACCTACAATGCCACTTTGCTGGATCTGATGCAGGGCTATGCCCGTATCCGTACCCGTGATGATTTTCGTCCGTTTGTACTGGACCGAGAATCAGTCTTTACCATGGAAGAAGCACTGGAGCGCATGCGCAAGCTGATCGGGTTTACTGGCAGTTGGACGGATATGCTGAGCTATCTGCCTGACGGTTGGCACAGTGATCCAGTCAAACGCCGCTCCGCCACAGCAGCAACTTTTGCCGCATCGCTACAGCTGGTAAAAGAGGGCAAGGTGCAGCTACGACAAAGCGAGACCTACGCCCCAATTCAACTGCGCAGCTGCGACAAGGAAAATTGATGGAAGACCATAGCGCAGCTCCTGAAGGTGAAAACGAAAGCCTGTTTGACGCACCCTTGATGGCTGAACAGGAACGCATGGTTGAGGCTGTGTTGTTTGCCAGTGCTGCGCCAGTCACCCTGCGAGATCTCGAAGCACGGATGCCGCACGGCTGTAATCCGGGCGAGGCATTGGCGCATTTGCGCAAGAAATACGAAGGCCGTGGTGTGCATGTGGTTCGCATTGGCGATACCTGGGCGATGCGAACGGCACCAGATCTTGGTTTTCTGATGCAAAAAGAAACCGTTGAGACGCGCAAGCTGAGCAGGGCAGCAATCGAAACGCTGGCGATCATTGCGTATCATCAACCGGTGACACGGGCGGAAATCGAAGAAATTCGAGGCGTGTCTGTATCGCGCGGTACGATCGATCAACTTCTCGAAATGGAGTGGATTCGTCTTGGGCGACGTAAAATGACACCGGGCCGCCCGGTAACTTTTGTGGTTACACCACAGTTTCTGGACCATTTTGGCTTGGAAAGTGCCCGTGATCTGCCTGGGTTGAAAGAATTGCGCGCAGCTGGCTTGCTGGAAAACCGGCCGCCGCCGGGTGCAATGGCGCTAGGCGATTTGGATGTTGAAGATGACGATGCCCAAACCGAATTGTTCGAAGAGTGACATTGGCATCTGTCTTCGCCTCGAAATCAACTTAATCGACTGATATTTCTGGCACTGATCTCAAGGGGGTGCCAGCATGAATATGAACAGTTTGATCAACATGATTGTGCGGCAGTTGATGCGGCGCGGTGTGAACTCTGGAATTAGGGCGGGTATCAACGCAGTTTCAAAACGGCGCACCACAGGCCGTCACAATGACCAGACCAAAGATGCGCCAGATTTGAACGGCGATGTCAAACGCCGGGCTAAACAGATGCGTCTGGCGCGACGTGGGCCATGGCAGTAGGTCGACGTAGCCCTTTGGCTTCGAACATCTCGATCAGGCACAAAAACGCTGACACTGCCAAACAACCAGCCAAACCCCAGTTTGCATAGGCCAGCCCGCCAAGCGCAGGCACAGCAAAGATGCACAGATATGTTGCCGTGCTATACAGCCCCATGATGGCGCCGCGTTGTGACGGATCTAAGGCCGTCAGTCTTGCCACCAGCAAGTTTAAGCCAAGGTGCTGAAAGATGCCCCAAAGCGCGGCCACCATCAGAAGCCCATAAAAGGTACCAGACAGTGCGATCATGCATACATACGTCAGGGTGATAGCCAGAAACACCGGCGCAGTGGCGCGTTCCAACCCGATTCTATCCAAGATAGGGTCTGCCAACACAGCCAGTCCAAAACCAATCCCATAGAAAAGCGGAACCAACCCAGCTTTTGTCGTGCTTAAGCCCAAATCAACAGTGACATGGGCGCCAATGAAGAAGTATGTGATGTAAAAACTGAGCATCAACAACACGGTAGCCAGCAGGCCGCGCTTAATTCCGGGGACCTTGAGTGCAGTCAGTGGCGACGTCGTACGGTCGCCCGAGCTTCCCAGATTGCGAAGGCGGGTACTGAAGAGCCAAAGCAAGGCAGTCCCAATGGATAACGCGGTATAGACTGCCCGCCAGCCGAAGTGGTCAGTGATCCAGGCGCCAAGGCTGACACCCAACACCAAGGAAACGGTCCAACCCGTCAAAACAGCTCCCAAAGTCTGCGACTCACGCCCTTTGGGCGCAATGGTCACGGCCAGCGTGTAGATAGATGGCAAAGCGGCCCCAGCGGCCAGCCCGCATAGGGTCTGCGCGGCAATCAAGGCATAAAGAGTAGGCGCAAGGGCGCTGGCGGCCAAACCGACGACCAGAAACACCAGGGTAACCCGCAACAGGCGGCCGGCGCCAAACCGATCCCCCAGGGGGGCCAGTAACATGGCAGCAAGGGCCACACCCAACCCATACGCACTGGCGGCCTGCATCACCTGTGCAGCGCTGACTTGCAGGTCAGCACCAACGGCTGTGACCAGAGGCGACAGCAACAGTGAATTTGCCCCAATCACCCCAATGGCGCTTAGCAAAATGAGAATCGATGCCACCATGATCTTGCCCTCGAAGATTGTTCAGAGGTAACCTCTATTCACGGAATTTGGTTCTGTGAAGCATAGAAGGTACCCGTGATGGCAAAAACAGATAGCATTCAGAGGAAACCCCGTGCTGCACGGGAATTGGACGATCTGGACAGAAGAATATTAGGTGAGTTAAGCCGCGACGCCACCCAAGCCTATGCCGCAATTAGCCAGGTGGTTGGCCTGTCTCCACCCGCGGTGCACGAACGGGTTAAACGGTTGCGCGCCTCAGGCGCGATCAAAGCAACCGTAGCCCAATTGGATGGACCGGCCGTTGGTAAGCCATTGCTTGCCTTCATTCATGTGGACACTGTGGGGTGGGGCAAGACCAGCGCAATGATGGCGCTAGGCGACTGGCCGGAGGTGGAGGAGATCCACTCTGCCACAGGGGACACCTGTCTAATCCTCAAGGTTCGTGTTGCCTCGCCACTAGCGCTAGAGGGGCTGTTGTCGCAACTCTATGATACCAAGGGCGTGCGTGGGACCCGCACATATCTAACCCTGTCGACACATTTGGAACGCGCCGTGCAGGCCGAGGTTTCAACCGACCTGGAAGACTTGGCAGGGATCAGGTGAGGTTAGCTTTATACTTTTGTTTTGAAGTGCTTGGATAGTTTTAGACCCTGGCCCTGATAGTTCGACGCAATGCCGGAGCCATAGAGTTGTTCCGGCACCTGCGCCATTTTCTCATACACAAGCCGCCCGACAACCTGACCATGTTCCAAAACAAACGGAGCCTCGTGGCAACGCACTTCCAGCACGCCGCGCGATCCGGCCCCACCAGCTGCATCATGGCCAAATCCGGGATCAAAGAAGCCAGCATAGTGAACTCTGAACTCCCCCACCATGGCGAGGTACGGTGCCATTTCAGCGGCGTATTCTGGTGGAATATGGACAGCTTCGCGGCTGACCAGGATGTAAAATGCACCGGGATCTAGAATGATACGGCCTTGGGTGGTGCGGACTTCTTCCCAATAATCATGGGCGTCGTATTCGCCAATGCGTTCCAGATCAATCACCCCAGTGTGGGGCTTGGCGCGATATCCAACCAGATCACTGCCGGGCAGCTGCAAATCAACTGAAAAGCCGAGGCCATCCTGAATGACCGCAGGCCCGTCGACCAATGGGGACTGGGCGTGAAGCAAATTCAGCTCATCGTCACTGAGGACGGCCTGACCCGTGCGGAACCGTATCTGGTTCAGGCGCATTCCCGGCCGAACCAGAACCGAAAAAGACCGCGGGCAGATTTCAGCGTATAGGGGGCCAGTATATCCGGGTTTGATACGATCAAACTCCACACCACCATCCGTAATGGTACGGGTGAGCAGATCCAGACGTCCGGTCGAACTTTTGGCATTGGCCACTGCGGAGACATCATCTGGCAGGTCCAGCTGCTCCATCAAAGGAACCACGTAGACGCAGCCCTTTTCCAATACTGCGCCATCCCTCAGGTCGATGCGGTGCATTTCAAATTCGTTCAGACGATCGGCGACACTCTGGCCGTGTCCTGCCAAAAACGAGGCGCGCACCCGGTAGGCCATCGTGCCCAGACGCAGGTCTAGGCTGGCAGGTTGGATCTGGGCGGCTTCAACGGAAGGCGATCCGTTGATTTCGCCGCGTTTGATCATCGTTTCAATGGCTTGGCTGGGTAGTACGCCGGTCATGGTGGATCCTGTCTCTGGTCGTGCCATGAGCGCAACGACCTGCTGATTCTGGCCTATTTTTTGTCTCGGCGCAATTCGACATGTACCAAGAATTGGTCGGCGGATAAACAAAACGCCCGGGTGATTTCTCACCCGAGCGTTTTTGTATGGTCGGGCTAGCAGGACTCGAACCTGCGACCTTCCGTCCCCCAGACGGACGCGCTACCAGGCTGCGCCATAGCCCGTTATTGAGAGCGTTCTACTGGATTTGAGGGCAGGGGCAAGAGGGAAATTTGGTCTTTGGTCAATTGGCAGGCTGATTGTTCTGGTCGGCAATAAATGTTTTGAGTTGCCCGGCACAAATCAAGGCTTGTTCTTGGCTGGCTGCATCCAAAGAGGTGATGTTTGCCAGTTGAGCCAGAACGCCTGCATGTACCACATTCAGCGAGTCATCAGCGATGTCTTCGATCTCGACAATCAGTGGAGCCGCTGCCGGGGGGGGCGTTGTGGTGACATCAGTCTCGTTCAGGGCATCGAAGGTTTCTGCAGGAACAGGGTTGGGCTCTGCAGGAACAGGGTTGGGCTCTGCAGGAATTGGGTCTGGCTCTGCAGGAATAGGGTCAGTCGCTGGAAGAGATGTCGGAGATTGGCTTTCAAACTCTATCAGGTCAGCGGTTGCTTCAAAGCTCTCCTCAACGGGGGAGTTCGGCGGGTTTGGCTCATGCGGAGCATCGAGATCCATATGCATTTGGTCCGGGACTGAAGGACGCGGTGCAACAAAATCTGCAAAGGTGTCTTCTATCTCGACCACCGGCATCGGGTCCGCTGTCGCCTCTAGTGACGCAGAACGCTCCGAAACATATGCAGGGCCGTGGTCGCGCAACAGGGCCTGTACCTGTTTGATAGTCTGGCCTTCATCATGCAGGAGGTGTTTGATCCCGCCCAGCAGCAACATGTCAGCGGGGCGGTAATAGCGTCGCCCGCCCGCGCGTTTGACCGGTTTGATTTGGCTAAATTTACTTTCCCAAAAACGCAAAACATGCGCCGGAATCCCTAGCCATTCCGCAACTTCACTGATTGTGCGAAAGGCATCTGGTGACTTTGACATAAAATTTGGTCCTGTTACGAGCGGTTGCCGCCAGCGACACGATCTTTCATCAGGTGCGAAGGACGGAAGGTCAAAACTCGACGAGGTTGAATAGGAACCTCTTCACCAGTCTTTGGGTTGCGGCCAATACGGGCAGATTTGTCCCGCACGCTAAAGGTGCCAAAAGACGAGATTTTTACCTGTTCACCGCGGACCAATGCATCAGACATATGGCCGAGCATGCTTTCCACCAGCTGGGCGCTTTCGTTGCGTGAAAGCCCAACTTCGCGAAAAACGGCTTCGCTTAAATCCATTCGCGTCAGAGTCGTGTCACTCATAACCAATCCCCTTGTTTTATAAACAATAGGGCGTAGAGAATTTCCCTGTCAATATCAATGATTTGCAATGACCGGATTAGTAGGCCTGTGTCTGGCTCAAATACTTACCAGCGCAGAACCACTGAACCCCAGGCTAAACCGCCGCCAATGGCCTCAGCAACGATCAGATCGCCGCGCTTGATTTGACCCCGTTGCTTACCAACAGAGAGAGCCAAAGGAATCGAGGCTGCAGACGTGTTGCCGTGGTCCTGAACAGTCACCACAACCTTATCCATGCTCAGTCCCATTTTCTTGGCGGTGCCCTGAATGATCCGTATGTTGGCCTGATGGGGGACAATCCAGTCGACCTCCGGAGCTGTCAGACCAGCCCGGTCGAGGGCTGTATTGGCAGTTGAGGCCAGTTTTTCGACCGCATGGCGAAACACCTGATTGCCCTGCATCCGCAGAAAGCCGGTGTTCTGGGTAGATACGCCGCCGTCCACATACAAAAGGTCTTTGTAGCGCCCGTCCGAGTTCAGGTCTGTCGAAAGAATGCCGCGGTCATCACTGTCTCCTTGGCCTTCCTGGGCTTCAAGCACAACAGCCCCAGCTCCATCACCAAACAAGACACAGGTCGAGCGGTCGCTCCAATCCATGATTCGGCTGAAAGTTTCCGCACCAATCACCAGCACGCGTTTGGCTTGCCCCGAAAGGATCAGGGCATTTGCGTTGCTCAGGGCAAATACAAAACCGGCGCAGACCGCCTGGACATCAAAGGCAAAGCCACGGGTCATCCCTAGGGCGGCTTGAACCATCGTTGCTGCGGACGGGAAGGTCAGATCGGCGGTAGATGTCGCCAGAACAATTGCATCAACGTCATTTGCTTCACAGCCTGCGTCGGCGAGTGCGGCCTTAGCGGCATGTGTGGCCAAATCAGAGGTGGTTTCACCCTCGGCGGCAAAATGGCGGCGTTCAATCCCCGAGCGGGAGCGAATCCATTCGTCTGAGGTTTCGAGCGTGGCTTCGAACTCTGCGTTTTCGACCACACGCTCTGGAAGATAATGTCCAACACCGGTAATCACAGCACGTCGCGTCATTCTATTGCCTGCCTTTAGTCTTTTTGAGTAGTTGCCCTGGCGAAGTCGCGGGCAGGTGTATCTTGGGTAAGCTCAACTGAGGATGCAACCCGTGCCGCCAGCTTTTCTGCAAAGCCTTGTTCAGCCAGACGGAACGCCAACTTAACTGCAGCGGACACTCCGGTTGCATCAGCGCCACCGTGGGATTTGACCACGGTGCCATTCAGACCAAGGAACACACCGCCATTTACCCGGCGCGGGTCGATTTTTTTGGAGAGACGCGTAAGCGATGGCAGCGCCAGCAGGGCCGCCAGTCGTGACAATATGGAATATTGAAAGGCTTCACGCAGCGTCGATCTGATCAAGCTTGCAGTGCCTTCACCAGTCTTGATAGCAACATTTCCGGTAAAGCCATCAGTCACGATCACATCTGCAGTGCTGCCAGGAATATCACTGCCCTCGACAAAACCTACAAATTCAAAGCTCCCGCGATCGGCATGTTCCGCGATCAGCGCATAGGCTTCTTTCAGCTCGGCATGGCCTTTGTGTTCTTCAGTTCCCACATTCAATAAGCCAACGCGAGGGCGGGCTATGTCCATAGAGTTGCGGGTATAAGACGTGCCCATCAGGGCGTACTGCAGCAGATCCTGGGCATCGGCCCGCACATCCGCTCCGACATCCAACATCACGTTGAACCCCTGAGGATTGCTCGAGGGCCACAAAATTGCGATGGCAGGCCGGTTGACGCCGGGCAGCTTACGCAGGCGGATCATGCTGACAGCCATCAAGGCGCCAGTATTGCCGCAAGAAACGGCCCCGGCGGCTTCCCCATGCTTAACTGATTCGATGGCTGACCACATAGAAGTGCCCTTGCCATTGCGCATGACCTGAGATGGCTTGTCATCCATCGTCACAACATCGCGCGCATCGCGAATCTCAACGCGCCCATCTAAGACGCGCTTCTTGGCAACCAAAGGTGTCAGCTGCTCGATTGGCCCGTGCAGGATGAACCTGATATCCGGGTTCATCTTTGCGGACATGGCAATGCCGGCCACCACAACTGTGGGACCGGCATCTCCGCCCATGGCGTCGACCGAAATGGTATTACGGCCAGCAGGTACCTGAGTATGGTCGGTTTGACCTGTCATGCGTAAGCCTGTCTGGCAAATGAGCGTATAACGGGGCTTATGCCGCGTCCTCGTCGATTTCGTCGTTGGTGCTGACGATTTCTTTGTCGCCGTATGTACCACACGAAGGGCATACGTGGTGCGGGCGCTTCAGCTCACCGCAGCTCGGGCATTCGTTTGGGTTTGCAGCAACCAGTGAATCGTGCGCACGACGGTTGTTGCGACGCGACTTGGATACTTTATTCTGTTGGACAGCCATGTCTCAACCTTTGTCTATTGGGGCCGTGGGGCAGATCCCGGTGGCCGGATTTCGTTGTTCGTTTCAAACGGTGTGACGTGCGTTTAGGCCGCGGCCTGTCCGATGTCCAACCATAATTCCGATGAGCGCGCGAAAATACTGCGAATCCGACGCTGTGCAAGCGGTATTTAGGGCAGCATAACGGATTGGACCAGAGCTCATATGTCTTTAATGCAATAAAATATCCCTAGCGATCCTTTTTGAGCTGATCCTGCAACTCGGCCAGTCCGGCAAACGGCCGGGTGTCCTCGTCCCGCATGGGTTCCTGTCCTGGTGCCGTGAACACGGCTTCGCCAAGTTCGACACCTTCTTTTCGCGGGTAGTGGGGTATCGCGAGTGCCAGAGCTTCTACCATTACTGCCTGAGGGTCGATATGGCTTCCAAGCAATTCAGCGTTGTCATCTTCTGGCATTTCCACCTCGGGTTCGTCGGATGTTTCCATACCTGCAAGAAAAAAACGTTCAACCGGGACGTCGATACGGGTGGTCATCGGTTCCAGTGTAACGACGCAAACCTGTAGAGCTGTTGCGCCAAGCATACCGGTCAAATGCCAGTCGCGTTGATTCTGTGCATTTATCTCACCAGTGAACCTTAGTTTGCGTAATCCACGCAAATCCAGTTCCGAGGCCAACGCCGTCATGGCGGCGGAATCAGGGCGAATATCAAAGCTTGTCGGGCTGTTTTGGGACAGATCGGCAACGCGTAGGGCAGGGGTATCAGACATCGCGGACACTTTCGTTTCTTGAACCGGAGGCCGGGTTTAGGTAATCGGGTTCAAAGGCGTTATCAAGCCGCGACGGGAGAGCAGCATGTTGTCATTGGCATATCGGTTGAAATCAGTGTTTAGAATCGTGGTTCTTACAGGGGCAGGGTTGGCACTGGTCAGCTGCGTCGGCCAATACCGCAATCATGGCTATGTGCCCAGTGAAGAGGACTTGGCCGAGGTTGTTCTTGGCGTCGATACTCGGGATTCGGTCGCTGAAACAATAGGTGCACCGTCTTCTTCCGGAATTTTGGATGCTAGCGGATATTATTACATCGCAACTCGGTTGCGTCATTATGGTCCCAGTGAGCCCAAACCAGTTTCGCGTGAACTGGTCGCCATTAGCTTTGATCAGGCGGGTGTCGTTAGCGGAGTTGAACGTTATGGGCTTGAGAACGGAAACGTGATTCCTTTGCAGCGACGGGTGACCAGTTCTGGTATTCAGGACAAAACGTTCCTGCGTCAGCTGTTGGGTAGCTTGGGTAACATTGGACCCGGCAACATCGTTCAGTAAGAACTGTCGCGTGCTGACTGGCCCAGTCAAAGCGTCTTTTGGCGTTGCGGAGATCAGCCATGTCTCATCCTACTGAAATCCTGAGCAAAGGGCACTACCGCGCCAGGTTTGCTCAGGGTGAGCACGATCTGTCTGCAGCACAGAGGCTCCGGAGCCACTGCTTTGGGATATCAAAACTGGATCGGGATCGATTTGACGATTCCTGTCATCATATCCTGATCGAAGACGTCCGCTCAGACACATTGGTGGGGTACTTTCGCGTTTTGCATCTTGTCGATGGTGCCAATGTCCCACAAAGCTATTCAGCGCAGTTCTACGATCTATCCAGACTTGAGAAATTCCCAGGTCCAATGGCTGAAATGGGACGGTTTTGCATCCTTCCCAATGCAAATACTCCCGATATTCTGCGTTTGTCCTGGGGCGCGCTGACCTGCATCGTTGATGACATCGGAATTCAAATGTTGTTTGGCTGTACGTCTTTTGCTGGCACTCAGGCAGATCGGTATCTTGATGCGTTTGCTGTCCTGAGGCACCGTCACCTGGGGCCAAGCCAATGGCTACCGCAGGTTGGGTCGCCAGAGGTGTTTGAGTTTGATCAGCTGTCACAACAGAAGCCTGATATGAAGCAGGCCATGTTGCAAATGCCCCCCCTGTTGCGAAGTTACATGGCAATGGGAGGGTGGGTCAGTGATCATGCGGTGGTTGATGTCGAAATGAACACTATGCATGTGTTTACTGGGCTGGAAGTTGCTACAATCTCTGCCAGCCGCAAACGTCTGCTCAGGGCTGTTGCGGACTGATGTTGGGTGTCTAGCACAGGAAGAAAACCGGCTCGAGCCGCGGCGAGGCGTTGACCTGCCTCTGGGAGCGGGGTAGCTGGCGGATATGGCACGTATTCCTCTTTTGCAGATGTCCGGTATTTCGCTGACCTTTGGTGGTGAACCGGTTTTTTCCGATCTTGATCTGGTGGTTCAGCCCAGCGACCGTGTGGCGCTGGTTGGGCGTAACGGGTCCGGTAAATCCACCTTGATGAAGGTGATGGCCGGGCTGGTTGAGGCCGACACTGGCACCATTGTTATCCCTCCTGGGCGATCTGTTGGCTATATGGAACAGGATCCCACCATGGAGGGCTTTGCCACGCTGGGCGATTTTGCCTGTAGCGGGTTGGAACCAGGGGAATTGTACAAGGTTGAGCGAGCAGGCGAAGGGTTGAAATTTGACCCCTCGCGCAGCGTTGAAACCGCATCAGGTGGTGAGAAACGCCGCGCGGCACTTGCCAAGTTGATGGCAGAAGCGCCGGATTTGATGTTGCTGGACGAGCCCACCAACCACTTGGATATCGAGGCGATTGGGTGGCTGGAACGCGAGCTGAAGTCGACTCGAACAGCCTTTGTGCTGATTTCACACGACCGGGCATTTCTACGCGCTTTGACCCGTGCCACCTTGTGGATTGATCGCGGTCAGGTGCGGCGTCAGGAAAAAGGGTTTGATGCTTTTGAAGCCTGGCGGGATACCATCTGGGAAGAAGAGGACATGCAGCGCCACAAGCTGAACCGGCTGATCAAGTCCGAAGCTCGGTGGGCGGTGGAAGGCATCAGTGCGCGACGCAAGCGCAACATGGGACGGGTGCGTGCGCTGCGGGATCTGCGCGAACAGCGTGCAGGTCAGATCAAACGTCAGGGCACAGCCGATTTCGCCTTGGATACCTCGCCCAAGTCCGGGCGTAAGGTGATCGAAGCAGAGCGCTTGACCAAAGGATTTGGCGACAAACAGATTGTGGTTGATTTCGATCTCAAGGTGCAGCGCGGCGATCGGGTGGCTTTTGTTGGCCCCAATGGGGTGGGAAAAACCACGCTCTTGAAGATGTTGTTGGGGCTGGAAGCACCAGATTCTGGCAACGTTAGACAGGGCACCAAGCTGGAAATCGCAATGTTCGACCAGACACGCGACCAGTTGAACCCCGATCTGAGCCTGTGGGACAACCTGACCACTGACCCCGAAATGGGCGTTTCGGGTAAGTCCGATCAGGTGATGGTACGTGGCATGCCCAAGCACGTGGTTGGTTATCTCAAAGACTTCTTGTTTGACGAACGTCAGGCCCGTGCTCCGGTACGGTCGCTGTCGGGCGGTGAAAAGGCACGCCTTCTGTTGGCCAAGCTGATGGCGCGGCAAAGCAACCTGTTGGTCTTGGATGAACCGACCAACGATCTGGATATCGAAACGCTGGATCTGTTGCAGGAGCTGCTGGACAGCTATGACGGCACAGTGCTGTTGGTCAGTCACGATCGGGACTTTCTGGACCGGGTTGCGACCACCACCATCGCAATGGAAGGCGATGGGCGTGCCACCGCCTATGCCGGTGGGTGGAGCGATTACCTGAACCAAAAGGGACCATCTGAAGCAGAGCAGGCAGAGAAAGCAAAATCGGCTAAGGTGAAAGCCAAGCAAGAGACCAAGGTGGTGTCTGGGCTGTCTTTCACTGAAAAACACCGGCTAGAGGCCCTGCCTGAAGAGATTGAACGTCTGGAACAAGAGATCGCGAAACTGGAAGGGTTGATGGCTGACCCGGAGCTGTTCACACGCGAACCGGTGAAGTTCAAAAAAGCCAGCGAGGCCCTAGTTCAGCGGCAGCAAAAACTATCTGCATCCGAGGAAGAATGGATGGAGCTGGAGGAGAAAGCCGGGGGCTAATTGTTTCGCGCGCGAAACATCCATTAAAAATGGAGTGATTTCTGTAAGGAAAAAGTCACTTTATTTGCTCGGCAGTAAACGAAAGATTTTGTCGGGTCTGCGGTATAAGCTGTTAAAAATATTGAGTAATATGTGGGCTTGAATGGTCTCTGTGATCTGATGAATCTATGATTTACGCAACGGTCGGAGGTGCTGCCTGGAACGCAACACCTCTTGATCAATCAGCGCATACGCAGCGCGCCGTCAAGCCGAATGACCTCACCATTGAGATAGCCCATTTCAACGATGAATCCGGCCGTCCGGCCATATTCAGAGGCCTCTCCCAGACGCGGTGGATTGGGCACATCCGCTGCCAGCTGTTGCTGTACCTCTTCGGGCAAACCCGCCAGCATTGGTGTCATGAAGATACCTGGCGCAATGGTCATCACCCGAATACCGGTTGAAGCCAGATCGCGGGCCATTGGCAGGCACATGCCAACCACACCACCCTTGGAGGCGGAATAGGCAGCTTGGCCCTTTTGACCATCAAATGCAGCAACGGAGGCCGTGTTGATAATGACACCACGCCCGCCATCGGATTCAGGGTCATTTTTGGCGATTTCAACCGCTGCCAGTCGGGCGACGTTGAAGGTGCCGATCAGGTTGATGTCGATGGTGCGTTGAAAGGCGTCCAGTGGATGTGGTCCATCGCGGCCTACGGTTTTGATACCAAAAGCGATGCCAGCACAGTTCACGCAGGCTGAAATCCGGCCCATTTTCTCAACAGCAAAGGCCATTGCAGCGGCAACCGAAGTCTCATCGGTGACATCCGTCTGCACAAAATGCCCGCCAATTTCAGCAGCCACAGCGGCGCCACGTTCGGCGTCGCGGTCAAGAATGGTGATCTGGGCGCCATTTTCAGCAAAGTGACGCGCTGTGGCTTCTCCCAAACCCGAAGCGCCGCCAGTGATGACGGCGGCGGTTGTGGACAATTTCATGAGCAGGGCTCCTCGCGTTATCTGAACATACGTTCAGATAGACAAGATCACCTAGGCCTGTCCAGTTTTCCGGGGCGTCATTAAGCGACGGTCCAGTGCAGCAAGTGGCCCAAGCAAGCGCCCCATTGGTGGCCAATAGGCCCAGGTACCGCCCAAACTATGTAGTTTTGCTCCGGTCCCCAGTTTGAAACGGGCCAGCCCGGCGGCGTCTTCTGTGTTGATCAATCCCAGATCCAGCTGCAGGTAGTCTTGTGCCGCGAGCCAGTTCATCGCCTTCCACATCAATAGGTTATGGGCGGAGAGACTGCGGCCCCGGTCTGTTGAATGGCTGATATGATAGGTGGCGCTGTTGCCATGACACAGGATGAGTACGGCAGCGATCACCTCGCGATCTTCGAACGCCTGAAACAGTTTTGCCTTACCGGGGTTCTCATGCACATAGGCCAGTGTCAGGTCCATGGGCCAATTGCGATAGCCGCGTTGGCCCTGTTGTTTGGCATCCGCCTGGAGCAACCAGTGATCCGGGTCTAGCGGCATGTTTTCACATTTGACCCGAAGGTTTTGCGATTCAGCATGGTTTAACCGGTTGCGCCATTTTTGATGTAATGCGGCGCGGCGTTCTGACTTTGACGTGGTCAGCTCAAGTTGGGCAACCTGCGCCGGGCTGATCAGGGGAACCGCGCCGAGTTTCGCCAGATCTGGCGTGAGTGACTGTGGCGACAGGATTACGGGCGTCCGGCGCAGGCCATTTTCCTGCAGCAGTTCCAACAACCTGAGTGGCTTGGTGATCTGTGCCCGGTTGACCATTGCAACATCAACACGGCCCCAAAAGCGTTGTTGCATAACAACTGTGTCACCCAACTGATCAAGGACCAGAGGCTTTTGACCACGCAGCTGTACGGCGCGGGTAAATTCCTGCGATTGGGCCAAGGCGCGGATGGGGATTGAACGTTGAATGGGGCGGGGCCTGACGTCTGCTGGCATGAAATCGAACATAGGCGCCATTAACGCCGTATAAACCTAAATGATGGTTAATGAGGTTATGAAAAATTCTATTCAAATCCTCGGCCATAGCGCCCCCGCGCCACGTATGACCAAAGCCGCTGCAGTGTTACTGGCCACAGCGTTGTCAGTACCGGTGTTCCTGGCCCTAAGTGTGCTTGATTTTTTGGTTTTCTAGACTGCCTTTACGGGACCGCTTCTCCGATCCGGCGTCCTCACCAAACAGGTCCGCGCCGCGTATAGCGTGGCGCCCGGCCCAACGGGAGGAAGATATCTTTGATATCTTACACCGGGCGGGAGCTGTTGTTTAGACATCAAGGGCCGCGCGAACGGCCCTTGTCTGGTCATTGAGGTTGGTTGTCCTATGCGTCCAGTTGCACCAGGGCATGGCGCTTTTTACCTGCGCTTAATTTGATCGGAGAGGTCAACGCCGCTGCGTCAATCATTAGCCCTGCATTGGTCAATGGCTCGTCATCCAGCTTGGCGCCGTTTTCCTTGATCAGGCGTTTGGCGTCTTTGCCGGATTTGGCGAGGCCGGATTTAACGATCAGTTGAACGATGGACATGCCATCACCAAGGTCAGCGGCTGACAAAGACAGGGTCGGCAGGTCGTCGCCCACGCCACCTTTTTCAAACACTTCACGAGCGGTCGCTTCGGCGGCCGTGGCAGCTTCGGCGCCGTGCAGCAGGGTTGTCACCTCGTTCGCAAGGCGTACCTTGGCCTCGTTGATCTCGGATCCTTCCAGCGCGCCCAGACGGTCGCATTCGTCTACTGGCAACTCGGTGTAAAGCTTCAGGAAGCGGCCAACATCGGCATCCGTCGTGTTGCGCCAAAACTGCCAGAATTCATAAGACGACAGCATGTCCGGGTTCAGCCAGATCGCGCCGGACTGGGATTTCCCCATTTTCTTGCCGTCCGAGGTGGTCAGCAGCGGTGAGGTTAGCCCATAAACTTCGCCTTCGATGGTGCGGCGGGTCAGGTCAATACCGTTGACGATATTGCCCCACTGATCCGAACCGCCCATTTGCAGAACGCAGCAATAGCGGCGGTGCAGTTCCATAAAGTCATAGGCCTGCAAGATCATGTAGTTGAATTCGAGGAAGGACAGCGACTGTTCGCGGTCTAGGCGTGATTTCACCGATTCAAAGGCCAACATGCGGTTGACCGAAAAATGCCGACCAATGTCGCGCAGAAACTCTAGGTAGTTCAGACCGTCAAGCCATTCGGCATTGTTGATCATCACAGCGCCGTTCTCACTGTCGTTGTAATCGACGTAGGCCGAGAACACTTTCTTGATGCCGGCGATATTGTCGTCGATCTGTGCTTCGGTCAGCAGCGGGCGTTCATCCGCGCGAAACGACGGGTCGCCCACTTTGGTCGTGCCGCCGCCCATCAGAGTGATTGGCTTGTGACCGGTTTTTTGCAACCAGCGCAGCATCATGATTTGGATCAAGGATCCAACATGCAATGACTTGGCAGTGGCATCAAACCCGATATAGGCGGGTTGGCCGGGTGTCATCAGGGCTTCGTCCAGGCCTTGATAATCGGTGCAATCGGCAAGAAAGCCGCGCTCCATCATGGTGGCGATGAATTCCGATTTGGGGTGATAGGTCATGATGTGCCTCGGCTATGGTATGCGTCGGCTTGTATAAAACGCAATTGCGGCAGTGGGAACCGGTTTTCGGCAGAAAAAACAGCGCCTATAGTGACGGGTAACGGGCCAAGGCAAGCCCAGCTGCGGCATAAGGGATAGAGCATGGCGAAAGCGATAGAAAAAACGGGTGTGGTTACCGCGCTGGGGATGATGAGTGGCACCTCGCTGGATGGGGTTGATGCGGCTGTTGTCGACACTGATGGAATCCGAATTCACAACTTTGGTGCCAGTGGGTATCGCGCCTATTCCGAGGCTGAGCGAACCTGCTTACGCGCAGCACTGGGACACTGGGGTGGCGCCGAGGCTGAGGCCGCCGCCGAGGTGGTGGATGACGCTCATGCTGAGCTGCTGTCAAGGTTTTCTGACTATGATGTTGCAGGGTTTCATGGGCAAACTCTGGCCCATGCGCCACGTCAGCAGGGGACCTATCAGGTTGGCGACGGTGCGACGCTTGCGGCCAAAACAGGTCGGCCTGTTGTTTGGGATTTTCGCTCTGATGACGTTGCGATGGGCGGCGAAGGTGCGCCTTTGGCTCCCTTCTTCCATTTTGCCTGCGCGAAATATCTGAACCTGAAAAAACCAGTTTGTTTTCTCAATCTCGGCGGGGTTGGGAACCTGACTTATGTCGATCCGCGGTTTGACTCGCCCGAAGACGCCGGGGCCTTGCTGGCCTTTGACACCGGACCAGCCAATGCGCCCGTCAATGACCTGATGCAGGCGCGGTTGGGGCTGAACATGGATGCGGATGGGCGGCTAGCTCAGTCCGGGACCGTTGAAACCGGGGCGCTCGAACTGTTCTTGGCCGAATCCTATTTCTCAAGGCTGCCGCCCAAGTCTCTGGACCGAAATGATTTCTCTGAAATGATCAATTTGGTTGGCGAGTTAAGTGATGCAGATGCAGCCGCAACATTGACTGCGATGTGTGCGGCGGGTGTGGCGCAGGGTATGCAGCATTGTCCCGAATCCCCCTCTAGCGTTTTGGTCACTGGCGGCGGCCGTCACAATCCGGTGCTGATGCAGATGTTGGAGGTCTCGCTCGATTGTCCGGTTCAAAAGGTCGAAGAGCTGGGTCTGGATGGTGACATGCTGGAGGCGCAGGCATTTGCCTATCTGGCGGTCCGGGTGGCGCGTGGCATGGCCACCTCTGCCCCCGGTACAACCGGAGTTAGTGCTTGTGTGGGCGGTGGCGTGGTGAGTCTCCCTGGATAAAGGATATGGTCCGGGTATAGGATCAGTGTGCGGGGCGGTCCAAAGCTCTACTTAAAACCTCTACAAACGCGTTCGGATTGAAAATCATCTGATCATGACCGACACCGGGGACAACGGCGATTGAGATGCCATTTCTTTTCAGTTCGCTGGGATCAGGAGCGTCGGCCTTAATTTCACCAGTGTTTTCTGGATATGTTTCCTCTCCGTAAACAAATGTCCGCTTCAATGGGAGTGAGAGGAAACTTTGCTTAAAATTGGCGGGTAGATCGACAAGAGATTTGCTGTTTCTATATATGCCCGTGAAGTCGACATCCTCCCAGGCACCACATCTCCATTGAGCCTCTGTATCTCCGTCGCGACCATCCTTTCTCCATTTTGCAAGCAGCTTTGGGAAAAGGGTAGTTACAAACTCGGTTTCAGAGACCGAGGTGAAATACTGTGTTCCCATGCCTCCGCCAGGTGTAACGTTTCCCTCACACACAATCAGTTCGGAGACCAGATCTGGCCTTTGCATGGCCAGGTAGATGGCAACAGTCCCTCCCATGCTGTGCCCGACAATTACGCATTTCTGTAGACCCTCGTGATCTAGGATCTTCGCAACGATTTTTGCATGGTTTTGCATCGAATGATCAAAGTCTGAAGGCCGTTCACTATGCCCAACCCCAAGATAGTCGATCAAAATACTGCGGAATCCGCGCATTTTTGAGTGGGTTGCGGTTGGCAAAAAGTTTGCCAAGGACGGAAAGCTGAGTGCGGGTAAATAGACTGCTGCTGGCCCGTACCCTTCGATGACATGATATCGAACAGTGGCGTCAAACTCTTTCAAATAAAGACTATTCATTATGCGACCCTTTGGATGCTTGTCGACTGGATATCGTTGCTAGCTAGTTAACAACATGACATGTTTCAGTCTCGAAGAATGTCAAATCCGTCTGCGGCCAGTTCAAATCCATCAAATTGAAACCCTGGCGATACTGTGCAGCTGACCAACGTGTACTCTCCAGTTGTCCGCGCAGCTTGCCAATGTCCCTTGGGAACGATGATTTGCGGCGCACCTTTGCTCAGGTCTGGGGTTAGAAGATGGTCCTGGGCGGGACCTTCGTCGCGTTCAGAGAGCGATAGCGTCAAGGGCGCCCCTGCATGAAAAAGCCATATCTCGGTGGCATCAACCCGGTGCCAGTGGCTGCTCTCACCGGCGGCCAGTAGAAAGTAAATGCAGGTTCCCGTTGCACGTCCTTGATTTTCGGCCTGCCAGGTTTGGCGGTACCATCCCCCTTCGGGGTGTGGCTGTAGATCCAGTTTGGTGATAATGTCTTTTGCAATCATGGCGCGGGGTACTTTCTTCACTCTGGCAATTCTGATTTCAGCGCATATGTTCTGCGCATGAGCATGCACATCCCTTTTGACAATTCATACGCCCGGCTGGCGCCCAGTTTCTACAGCAAACAGGTGCCAGACAGGGTGATGTCCCCCAGTTTGCTGGCTTTCAATACTGATCTGGCACAGCTGTTAGACATTTCGCCCGGCGACACCGACGAGATGGCCCAGGCGTTTGGCGGTAATGTGGTGCCGGATGGGGCTGAACCTTTGGCGCAGCTGTACGCCGGCCATCAGTTTGGCAATTACAATCCACAACTTGGCGATGGTCGGGCGCTGCTTTTGGGCGAAACGATTGGTCGTGACGGGGTTCGCCGGGATATCCAACTCAAAGGATCTGGGCGAACAGCTTACTCCCGCGCGGGCGATGGTCGTGCCTGGCTGGGGCCGGTGCTGCGGGAATATGTGGTCTCTGAGGCCATGCACGCACTTGGGGTTCCCACCACCCGTGCGCTGGCTGCGGTGAGCACAGGAGAAACAGTCTGGCGTGAAACAGGGCTGCCCGGTGCAGTGCTAACCCGGGTTGCCTCTAGCCATTTGCGGGTCGGCACCTTTCAGATCTTTGCCCGCCGTGGTGCGATCACCAACCTGAAAGCGCTGACAGACTATGCAATCCAACGCCACTATCCAAAGGTCGATGGGCCAATGGGGCTGCTGCGCGCGGTGCGGGATGCGCAGGCTGCGCTGATTGCCAAATGGATGGCTGTTGGCTTCATCCACGGGGTTATGAATACAGATAATTCGTCGATTTCAGGGGAAACCATCGATTATGGCCCCTGCGCCTTTATGGATGTTTATCACCCGCAAACCCTGTTCAGTTCGATCGACCGACAGGGGCGCTATGCCTATGGCAATCAGCCCGATATCGCAGTGTGGAACCTGGCCCAATTGGCCACGGCGCTGATCCAGCAGTTGGACGACCCCCAGACCGGTGTCGAGGAGGCAACTGAGATTGTTCATGCGATGCCAGACATGATGCAAGAGTATTGGCTGCAAAACTTCCGGGCCAAGCTGGGAATGACCACTGCCCGTGATGGGGATTTGAACCTGATTTCGGATCTACTGGCCCTCATGGCTCAGGAGCAAAGCGATTTCACCAATACGTTTCGCAGTCTGGGTGCTGGGGAACCCCGTGACCAGTTCATTGACCGCAGCAAGTTTGACGCTTGGGAGGCAAACTGGAAGGTGCGGTTACAAGATGAACCTGACCCACAATCCTTGATGCGCCGCACCAATCCCGCCTTTATCCCGCGCAATCACCGAATTGAGCAAATGATTACAGAGGCGGTTGATGGCGACTTCACCTTATTCAATCGGCTAAATCAGGTGCTCTCGCGCCCCTATGAAGATCAACCGGATCAAGCTGACCTGCGCCATCCCCCAAAGCCCGATGAGGTGGTGAAGGCAACGTTCTGCGGAACCTGATCCTCTTTATCTAGCTGAAAATATCCTCGGGGTGAATTGGCCATCGGCCAAGAGGGGCAGACGGCCCTTGTGGTCAAAACTTTCAGGTTCACTCTGGACCTACGGAGCGGATCGCCGCACTAAGAAGACAAGCCTAGGAGTTACGATGTCAGAGCCGACCCTGCGACTTGCCAGCTATAATATTCAAAAATGCGTCGGCCTTGACCTGCGTCGAAAACCACGTCGTACCTTGCAGGTGATCGAAGGCACCGGTGCCCAAATTGTGTTGCTGCAAGAGGCCGACAAACGGCTCCCGCCACGTCCAGCCGCCTTGCCGCATTTTGTCTTGAATGAAGCAGGCTGGAAGGTGGCAGATCTGGGTGGCGCCGGGTCACTGGGTTGGCATGGGAATGCTATATTGTGGCGTCCGGGAGGCGTACAGATGCGGGATCACGGGCATATCCACCTCCCAGGTCTAGAGCCGCGCGGTGCCGTTTGGGCTGAATTTGACACCGCCATTGGCCCCTTGCGGGTGGTGGGTACGCATTTGGGTCTGACGGGCAGGGCCCGGCATGAACAGGTTTTGCATTTGGCCCGCGAGAGTGCGGGTTTCGACGACATTCCTGTGGTTTGGGGAGGGGACTTCAATGAATGGTCGCGCTCGCCTGTGTTGGAACACCTCGCTCCGGCGATGCAGTTTATGGCGCCCAAAGCAAGCTTTCCGGCGTTGCGTCCCATTGGGGCGCTAGACCGGATGGCTGTAAGTAAACAATTGAGTGTGGCCGCACATGGGGTTTACCGCGATCGCCCGGCACATATTGCATCGGATCATCTGCCGGTTTGGGCAGATTTGAGCCGCGCATAGAAAAAACGCGCCCCAGACTAAACTGGGACGCGTTTTTGTTTTATGATTAGGCTGCGGATCGGTTGCCACCACCACCACCACCGCGACGACGACGACGCTGACCGCCAGGTTTCGCACCTTCGCCACCACCAGCAGAGGACCTGCGTTGGCCACCCTGGCCACCGCCACCACCGCCGCCACGACGACGGCCGCCACCGCCATTGGATTTTTTGGCACCGGGCTGGACTTCCCAAGGGGTGCCCGAAGCAACGGGAATGGTGGTTCCCAGCGTCTTTTGAATGTCCTTCAGTTCACCCATTTCATCTGGTGAACAGAATGCAATCGCTGCACCGTCTTTGCCCGCGCGTGCGGTCCGACCGATACGATGGACATAGGCGTCGGGCACGTTTGGCAGGTCATAGTTATAGACGTGTTTGACGTCAGGAATATCCAGCCCGCGAGCGGCCACATCAGTGGCAACCAGCACTTTGATCTGGCCGGATTTAAACGCGGCAATCGCACGGTCGCGTTGACCCTGGCTTTTGTTGCCGTGGATCGATGCGGTTGAAAAACCGGCCTTTTCCAGCGTCTTCATCAGCTTTTCAGAACCGTGCTTGGTGCGGCCAAAGACCAGCGCACGTTCGTCTGTGTGCTTAGCAAGCAATTCTTTCAGCAGCGAGGTCTTCTCTGCTTTTGCGATAAAGTGAATTTCTTGGGTCACTTTGTCTGCGGCTTTACCCGGAGGGGAAACCTCGACGCGGACCGGGCTTTTGAGGTAGCTGCTGGCAATCTCATTCATCTGCTTGGGCATGGTGGCCGAGAACAGCATGGTCTGGCGGTCTTCGGGCAACAGCGCTGCGATTTTGCGCAGGGCGTGAATAAAGCCCATGTCCAGCATCTGGTCGGCTTCGTCCAGAACCAGAAAGTCACAAGACCCCAAATTCAAAGCGCGACGGTCAATGATGTCCAGCAAGCGACCGGGTGTTGCGACCAGAATGTCGATGCCACGGCCAATACGCTGGATCTGCGGGTTGATCGATACACCACCAACGACCAGGCCAACTTTCATCGGGGTGCCGTCAAGCAGGCCCTGGAGCTGTTGACAGATCTGGTTGGCCAATTCGCGGGTTGGCGCCAAAACCAGACCGCGGGCGGTTTTGCCTGCGGGTTTACGGTCGTATTGCATCATCTGTGCAATCAAAGGCACGCCAAAAGCTGCCGTTTTGCCGGTGCCTGTCTGGGCCAGGCCCAATACGTCGCGGCCCTGCAGCGCATGCGGGATTGCGTGCGACTGAATTGGGGTCGGATCTTTGAAACCCATGGCTTCAATACGTGTCAGAAGCTTCTCGGGAAGCCCCATAGTTGAGAATTCACTCAAGTCATATCCTTTCGCAGCCGTGCAGATGCAACGACCGGTGTTTGCCGCATCGCGTGCGGCCAATTGGGGGCAGGGACCTCAGGTACTGCTGGCCGTATGCCAGAGCGCCGGTCGTCTGCTCGTGCCCCACGCGTGATCTTGGGAACGCAGGTATGTCACTGTAGGCGTTAGAGGCCGGAGCCTCGGAAGGGGACAATTTGCCCGAACGCCTCTGCTCACGCGGCAGAGAGGGATACCCGAAGGGGCAAATGGATGTGGATAAGACGTTTGTCAACCAGATTTCTATTTCGATACCCTATTTTCTGGCGCGGTTTCTTTCGTTACATAGGAAAGCCAAGCGCAGTGAGAGCGCACAGAGGATGCAGATGTCTGACACAATCATTTCCCGTTGCGAGGCCAAAGGGCTACGTATGACTGGCCAGCGCCGGATCATTGCGCGTGTCCTTCAGGACAGTGAAGATCACCCGGATGTTGAGGAGCTGTACACCCGTGCCAGTGCGCTGGATGATGGGATTTCGATAGCAACGGTATATCGCACTGTGAAGCTGTTCGAAGAGGCGGACATTCTGGAACGTCTGGAATTTGGCGATGGTCGCGCCCGCTATGAAGATGCGGAACGTGAACATCATGACCACTTGATTGATATGAATACGGGTCAAGTCATTGAATTTGTCGATCCCGAGATCGAAGCCTTGCAGGAAAAAATCGCCAAGAAACTTGGGTACCGGCTGAAAGGCCATAAACTGGAGCTGTACGGCGTGCCAATCCGCAAGGAATAATTGTCCAGTAGGGTTTATGCGCCCAGCTGGGACACTGAACGCAAATTAACGCGGCGGTGATGGAGGGGCCATCAAGGCGGCTGCTTCGGCATCTCCTATTGCTTCATCTGCATAGGTGAAGGTGCCCTGTTCCAGAGCTTCACGCGCGGCTCGCATCATTGCCCCCAATGCCGCGCGTGCAAAGGAGCCGCCGACACTGACTCGTTTGACCCCTGCATTAGACAGTTCTCCCAACGACCAGGTCGGCCCGCTTAATCCCATGACGACATTCACTGGCTTATCAACCTCGCGACACAAGGTAGTGATTGACTGTAGGTCAGGCAGGCCGGGCGCATAGAGCACGTCTGCACCAGCTTCTGCATAGGCCTGCAGGCGGGCAATTGTATCTTTGAGGTCAGGATTGCCGTAGAGAAAATTCTCGGCGCGGGCTGTCAGGAGAAAGGGCTTGTTCTGACAGGTCTCGGCAGCTGCCCGAACACGGTCAACAGACAGGTCGAAATCATGGATTGGGGCGTTAGCGTTGCCGGTTGTGTCCTCAATAGAACCACCAACAAGGCCAACGGCCATTGCCTGACTGATGGTTTCGGCGCAGGCTTTGGGGGTGATGCCAAAACCATCTTCCAGATCTGCGGAAACAGGAAGGTCGGTTGCCATCGTCACGTCACGGGCATTTTCCAGAATCTGGTCTCGGCTAACGGCCCCTTGCGAATCCCGTTGTCCGATTGCGAAAGCAAACCCTGCACTGGTGGTCGCCAAGGCCTCAAATCCCAGTGACCCGAGCATTCTTGCGGTGCCAGCGTTCCAGGGGTTGGGCATGACAAATGTGCCGGGACGGGTGTGAAGGTCGCGAAATTTCTCGTATTTATGAATGAGTGATCTCATTGAAGCTCTCCTAATGTACCGGGTATAGCACGGAGGGAACAAAAATAGAACATCAAGATTGGTGATGTGTCGCAACACGACTTGTTGTGATGGCTTGTCGTGATTGGACTAGCTTGATCGGGTGAAATGCGGTTCATCTGTGCAGATTGCGCCAGTTTATGCTGGCGGTCCTTCCTATGGAAATGCGCGCATGAACAATCTGAATGGTATCCTGCTGGTGGTCGCTTCTATGGCGGCCTTTACGTTGGAAGATATGTTTATCAAGCAGCTTTCGGCTGACTTGCCAGTAGGGCAGATCCTGATTCTTCTGGGAATCGGTAGTGGCAGTGTATTTGCTGCACTTGCCTGGTCTAAGGGGTATAGTCTGCTGGCGCGAGCCGCCTGGAAACCGGCAGCTATCTTGCGCACTATGGCTGAGGCCGTGGGGGCTATGCTTTTTGCCACCGCATTGGCGCGCGTTGATATTTCGACAGTTGCAGCCGTTTTTCAGGCCCTGCCACTGGTCATCACCATGGCTGCCGCGGTTTTTCTAAAGGAACAGGTTGGATGGCGACGTTGGAGCGCCATTATTGTTGGATTTATTGGTGTTTTGCTGATCATTCGCCCAGGACTGCAGGGGTTTGAACCCGCATCGGTTCTGGTCCTGTTGTCGGTGTTCGCAATTGCGGCGCGCGATTTGCTAACCCGGTTTGTTGATACTTCGGTGTCCTCTACCGTGGTTAGTTTTCAAGGCTTTGCGGCGCTGATCGTTGCAGGCCTGTTGCTGCTAGTATTGACCCCAGGCGAGATCACAACGGTGAACAGTCCTCAGGCTCTGATGATCTTTGGTGGTATCGTGTTTGGCGTCATGGGGTATTATGGCATTGTGGTTGCGATGCGGGTTGGGGATGCCTCGGCGGTGACACCATTTCGCTATTCACGCCTGTTGTTTTCGATCCTTGCAGGGATGGTGGTGTTCGGAGAACGCCCCGATGTTTTGACGATGACTGGTGCGTCGCTGATCATCGGGTCGGGTCTGTATACGTTCCTGCGTGAGCGGCGGTTGGCACAGGGGGCACGCGTCGCTGCTGCCTGAGCTGTTGGCGCAAACAGTGTAATGTTAGCCCTAAAGGGCTGGAAAATTGCGTGTTAGCGATAACGCTAGTGGTTTACATTTCCCGGATGCCTGCCTATGACGCAGGCAATCAATTGTCATAGACAGGGATCCTCCGATGAGCACCATTATCGACATTCACGCCCGCGAAATTCTGGACAGCCGGGGCAACCCGACAGTTGAGGTTGATGTGATCCTTGAAGATGGCACCATGGGCCGTGCGGCCGTGCCTTCGGGCGCTTCGACGGGTGTTCATGAGGCGGTGGAAAAGCGTGACGGCGACAAAAGCCGTTATTTGGGCAAAGGTGTGCTGGAAGCGGTTGCTGCAGTGAACGGCGAGATTGCCGAAGAGCTGCTGGGCTTTGACGCAACCGAGCAGGTGTCGATTGATGGCGCGATGATCGAGCTAGATGGCACCGAGAACAAAGGTCGTTTGGGCGCAAATGCTATTTTGGGTGTGTCGATGGCGGTGGCCAAAGCCGCTGCTGATTTCACCACACAGCCTCTGTACCGTTACATCGGCGGCACATCAGCGCGGGTTCTGCCAGTGCCGATGATGAACATCATTAATGGTGGTGAGCACGCTGATAACCCAATCGACATTCAGGAATTCATGATCATGCCAGTGGCTGCGGACAACATCCGCGAAGCTGTGCGCATGGGGTCCGAAGTATTCCACACCCTGAAGAAAGAGCTGTCAGCCGCTGGCCTGTCGACTGGTATCGGTGACGAAGGTGGCTTTGCGCCAAACATCGCGTCGACCCGTGAAGCGCTGGACTTTGTGCTGAAGTCGATTGAAAAAGCAGGCTACAAGCCCGGCGAAGAGATCTATCTGGCGCTCGATTGTGCCGCAACCGAGTACTACAAAGATGGCAAATATGTGCTGTCTGGCGAAGGCAAGACCCTGAGTTCGGCCGAGAACGTTGATTATCTGGCTGCGCTGGTGAACGACTACCCGATCATCTCGATCGAAGACGGTATGTCCGAAGATGACTGGGATGGCTGGAAAGCCCTGACTGATGCCTTGGGTAACAAAGTGCAACTGGTTGGCGACGATCTGTTTGTGACCAACCCTGCGCGTCTGGCTATGGGTATCGAACAGGGCAGCGCCAACTCTATGCTGGTCAAGGTCAACCAAATCGGTACCCTGACCGAGACCCTGCGCGCCGTCGATATGGCCCACCGGGCTGGTTTCACCAATGTGATGTCGCACCGTTCGGGTGAGACTGAGGACGCAACCATCGCTGATCTGGCCGTGGCGACCAACTGTGGTCAGATCAAAACCGGCTCTTTGGCACGCTCTGACCGGCTGGCGAAATACAACCAGCTGATCCGCATCGAAGAGGCGCTGGGTGAAGTTGCGGAATATGCCGGACGTTCAGTTCTGAAAAGCTGATCCAACACCTGAGAAGTCGTCTTTTGCGCCCCGGCCTTTGGTTCGGGGCGTTTTCTATTTGTACGATTGTTTTACCGTACCTCGACCTGCTCTTGAAAAGGGGATGGTATGCCCCTAATAATTTGATCAAATTATCTGGTTGGAGCGAAAACCGTGGGTGAAATGGGAATTGTTACTCGGGAAGTTGACAGTGACGATATTGAGATTGTCAGTACGTTTGTCGGCTATCTACTGGCAGAGCTGACAGGTGGCGATGCTCCTAACGTTGTTGCACTGAAGCAAACCGCACTGGAGGTTTTGGCCAACAACTCAGTAACCGGTTTGTTGGCCCTAAGAGGTGAAACACCTGTTGGTCTTATCATGTTGAATGAATGCGCTGCGATTTATGCTGGTGGGCGGTTTGGCGAGATTTCCGAACTTTATGTCTCACCGCAACAACGCTCACATGGGGTGGCTGCGCAACTGGTGGCGGCAGCCGCTGCGTATGGTCAACGCAAGGGATGGCAAAGGCTGGAAGTTGGAGCCCCAACACAGCCCGAGTGGAAGCGTACGGTTGAGTTCTATGAACGCAATGGGTTTGCTGAAGTTGGCCCTCGTTTACGCAGGCTGATCTGAGTGCGGTTGAGGACTAAAGCTCTTTGGTCATCAGCATATAGCGGTCGCGGGCTTTAAAACGGGTTCGGGCATAGAGCCGCTGTGCGCTCTCGTCCTCACGGTCCACTTCAAGGTGCAAAGCCGTAATTCCAGCCTCGGCCAGGGTCTTGGGTAGGGCAATCAGAACTTCGGTGGCGATCCCGCGTTTGCGCACTGGTGGGCGGATGTAGAGTTCGTCAATGGCGCCATCCATGCCGCCAAATTCCACTGACCAGCTGAAGGTTACAACAACATACCCCACGGGCGCACGGGTTGGGCCAACCAGATAGACTGCGCCGTAGGGGATACCATTAAGCAGGGGTTCGATGGCCGCCTTGCGGCTGTCTTCGCTGCTGGCAATATCCATTTCCGTGTGAAAAGCTGCAACAAGGGCAAGAACCTTGTCCAGATCTTCTGGTTTTGCCAGATGTAAGGCCGCGCTCATAACCGGGCCAGACGGTTTGTGAGCATTTCAAAGAAACCGTCCGCATCGACATCGCCGATAAAGGTTGCATTGGCGGGTCGGTCAGTGACCCCCCACCAGTCGGCAACCGTCATGCCCAATGTGAGCTCGGACTGGGTTTCGATTTCGATATTGATGTGGCGACCGGTGAATAGCTCTGGCTGTATCAGATAGGCGGTGACACAGGGGTCATGCAGTGGCGCGCCTGCCGAGCCATATTTGGCGACATCAAATCGCTCGAAGAATTCAGTCATCTCGGCAACAAAAGTGCCAACCTTGGTGTCGAGGGCGCGAAAGGCATCACAACGGGGTTTGGTGACCAGAACCTTGTGGGTGACATCCAGCGGCATCACGACGATAGGACGTCCGGACTTAAACACGATATCTGCGGATTCGGGATCAACATAGATATTAAATTCTGCTGCCGGGGTGATGTTGCCAACCTCAAAATAGGCCCCACCCATCAATACGATTTCCTGCACCTTTTCAACGATGTCTGGCGCTTTCACAAATGCGGCGGCGATATTGGTCAATGGCCCCATCGGGCAAAGCGTGACCGTTCCGCTTTCATGGTTGCGCAGAGTTTCAATGATGAAATCTACTGCGTGACCGGAAGCAAGCGGTATTTTGGGGTCAAACAGTTCCGGACCATCAAGACCGGTTTTACCGTGTACGTGCTCGGCGGTTACCAGCGGGCGCTTTAGCGGGGCATCACAGCCTGCATAGACTGGCACATCTGTTTTATTGGCCATTTCGCAAATGATGCGAGCGTTCTTTTGGGTTAGTGGCAGAGGCACGTTGCCGGCAACGGCGGTTATGCCAAGCACATCAATTTCGTCAGGGCTGGCGAGGGCCAACAGAATGGCCACGGCGTCGTCTTGGCCGGGGTCGGTATCGATGATGATTTTACGTGCCGTCATGTTTGCCTCTGAGAATTGCAAGACCTGACAGTTGCAAGGCGTGTTGCAATTGTCCAGCGATGTCACCTGTGTTCAGTGTCGGATTGAGTATTTTTAGCAAAAAGAAGCTTTCAGTCACCGCTTACTTGTCGGGCAGTGCTGCACGCTCGTCAGCTTTTACAGCATCCCACAGAGCATCCATCTCTTCCAGGTTGCTGTCAGCAGGGGATTTCCCAATTTCGGACAGTCGTGTTTCAACCCCTTCAAAGCGGCGGGTGAATTTGGCGTTGGCACGGCGCAGGGCGGCTTCGGGCTCGACGCCGAGATGCCGACCCAGATTGGCCATGACAAACATCAGGTCGCCAAATTCCTCTTCGACTGCGTCTTGTGTCAATTCATCGCGCGCTTCGACCAGTTCGGCGCTTTCTTCGGAAATTTTGTCCAGAACGTTTTGCGCAGACGGCCAGTCAAAGCCGACGCGGGCGGCGCGTTTTTGCAGTTTGTAGGCGCGCAACAGGGCTGGCAGGCCCACGGCAACACCGTCCAGCGTGCCTTGCTGGGCTTTCCCGGCGCGCTCAGTTGCTTTGATCGCCTCCCAGTCGCGGGTTTGTTGTTCGGCGGATTTGTCGCGCGATTCGGTGCCAAAAACGTGCGGATGACGCGCAACCATTTTGTCCGAGATGTTACGCACCACGGATTGAAAGCTGAAATGGCCGGCTTCTTCGCCCATTTGGGTGTGATAGATGCTTTGCAACAGCAGATCGCCCAACTCACCTTCGAGCTCCGGCCAGTCCTTGCGCTCGATCGCATCGGCAACTTCGTAAGCTTCTTCAATGGTGTAGGGGGCGATGGTGTCAAAATCCTGCTCAATATCCCAGGGACAGCCCGTTTTGGGGTCTCGCAGGCGGCGCATGATTTCGATGAGCCGTTCAATACCGGCATCTTGGTCGTGGATCAGGGGATTTTCGGGCATTGCGGCGGCTCTCATTCCAGTGTCAGATGCATCAATCCCGAGTCTGACCAAGGAGTCCAGCCCATGCCGGTCGTCAACCGTATCGCCGATTTTGCCGAAGACATGAAAATGTGGCGCCAGCATCTGCACACAATTCCCGAATTGTCGTTCGACCTGCCGCAGACTGCAGCGTATGTTGCGGACCGGTTGCGCGAGTTTGGCGTTGATGAATTGCACGAAGGGATTGCCCAAACCGGGATGGTTGCCATCATCAACGGACAGGGATCCGGCCCGACAATTGGACTGCGTGCAGATATGGATGCCCTGCCGATCGCCGAGGAAACTGGCGCTGACTATGCATCGGGTCATGCGGGGAAGATGCATGCCTGTGGCCATGATGGGCATACATCGATGTTGTTGGGGGCCGCAAAGTATCTGGTCGAAACACGCAATTTTCGAGGGCGCGTTGCATTGATTTTCCAACCCGCTGAAGAAGACGGCGGTGGCGCCGGGGTCATGGTCGAAGAGGGCATCATGGACCGGTTTGATATTGGCCAGGTTTATGGCATCCACAATGTGCCAAACTTGCCGGTAGGCGACTTTGTCACCACCTCTGGTGCATTGATGGCGGCCGTGGATGAGTTTCATATCAATATTCAGGGTGTGGGTGGTCATGGTGCGATGCCTCATGAGACCAACGATCCTGTGGTGGCCGCTTGCGGTATCGTTCAGGCGATCCAGACCATTGTCAGCCGCAACCATTACACCCAGCAGGATCTGGTTGTTTCAGTCACGCAGATTCACACGGGCAGCACTGATAATGTGATCCCGGACACGGCCTATATAAACGGCACTGTTCGCACGTTTGATGCATCTGTGCAGGCTATGGTGATGCGGCGGATGCAGGAAGTGGTTGCCGGGCAGGCCGCCAGCTATGGCGTCGAGGCGAAGTTAGACTATGAGTTGGGGTATCCGGCAACTACGAATGACGCGGAAAAGTCTGCCTTTGCGGTGGATGTGGCGCGTGAAATCTCTGGCGCAGATAAAGTTGATCCCGAAGGCGGGCGCGAAATGGGGGCCGAAGATTTCAGCTACATGCTGCAAGCGCGACCCGGCGCCTATCTGTTTCTGGGCCAAGGGGATGGCGCTGGACTGCACCACCCAAAGTACAACTTCAACGACGAGATCGCGCCAATTGGGGCTTCGTTTTTTGCCCGATTGGTCGAGCGTGCCCAGCCACTGAGCTAAGGGTTTGCAACACAGGCAAGGTGACAGGCGGCAAGTGGTCGGCTATGCCGTGCACAAGTGCTGTCAGAAAGGCGTGCTGAAATGGCGTTAGAAGATGCAAAACATTTGGTCGACGAGGCCTTTACACGCGAAGACCTGAAGGGGTTGAGCTTTGAAAACACCTTTGGTGGTGCCACTTCGTTTTTGCGACGCCGGTATCGCAAGGAACTGGACGGTGTTGATATTGCTGTGACGGGGGTCCCGTTTGATCAGGCCGTAACCAATCGTCCTGGTACCAGACTCGGACCTCGTGCGATCCGTGAAGCCAGTGCATTGCAAAGTCCGGACGCACCCTATGGCTGGGGGTATGATCCGCTGACTGAGTTGGCGATTGTCGACTACGGTGATTTGGCTTTTGATTATGCCAATATTTCTGCATTTCCTGCGGCGTTGACGGCCCATATTCAGCGCATATTGGCGGCGGATGTTGCTTCGGTTGCACTGGGCGGTGATCACTACATTACTTTCCCGATGCTAAAGGCTTATGCCGAGAAGTACGGACCCATGGCGCTGCTCCAATTTGATGCTCATAGCGACAGTTGGGCGGATGATGACATGGATAGGGTGGATCATGGCACTTTTGTCTATAAGGCTGTCAAGATGGGGCTGATTGATCCGGCGCGTTCGGTTCAGGTGGGCATTCGCACCAGCAATGAAGACACCATGGGGGTGAACATCATAGATGCAGCCGAGGTACATGAGATTGGACCTGTGGAAACGGCACGCCGGATAAAATCAATCCTGGGCGATCATCCTACCTATTTGAGTTTTGACATAGATGGGCTCGACCCTGCTTATGCACCAGGCACTGGTACACCGGTTTGGGGGGGGCTGACGTCACCTCAGGCGGCGCGGATTTTACGTGAAATCGCCGGCATTAATATCAAAGGGGGAGACGTCGTCGAAGTGTCGCCACCGTTTGACACCACCGGCGTCACGGCTATAGCCGGTGCGCATGTGGCTACTGAAATTATCTGCCTTTTAGGTTGGAATAAGAGAAACAATGACTGAGTATAATCAACCCATCAGCGGTAACGATCTGGCCCGGTTTTCGGGTCCGGGGACATTTATGCGGCTGCCTCAGGCAACATCCCTTGACGGTCTGGATGTGGCGGTTCTGGGGATCCCGATGGATATCGGCACGTCGTGGCGGGCTGGTACTCGCTTTGGCCCCAAGCAGATCCGTGCCGAAAGCTCTATGATCCGGCCCTATAATATGGCCACCGGTGCGGCGCCGTTTGACTGTTTACAGGTCGCGGATATTGGCGACTTGGCAATCAACACCTTTTCCCTGACCGATAGCCTCCGCATCATCGAGGCCAGTTATGACGCGATCCTGCGATCCAGTGCGGTCCCAGTGGCGATGGGAGGAGATCATTCGATCACACTGCCTATTCTACGTGCGATGGCCAAAAAATACGGTCCACTGGCAGTGGTGCACGTAGATGCCCATGCAGATGTAAATGACAACATGTTTGGCGAAAAAGAAAACCACGGGACCGTGTTCCGCCGGGCCTATGAGGAAGGCCTACTTCAGGCCGATAAAACTTATCAGGTTGGGCTGCGCGGCACCGGGTATGGCGCCAGTGATTTCAAAGAGGCCCAAAAATGGGGGTTTCAGCAATTCCCGGCCTCTGAGCTATGGCATCGGTCCCTGAATAATCTGGGTGCGGAAATACGTCGCGATATCGGTGATAGGCCTGTCTACGTGTCATATGATATTGATAGCCTAGACCCAGCTTATGCGCCGGGCACGGGAACGCCTGAAATTGGTGGGCTGACAACAGCGCAAGCGCTGGAGCTGATCCGGGCGTTGCGAGGTGTGAATATCGTCGGCTGTGATTTGGTCGAAGTCTCGCCGCCCTATGATACGTCTGGCAATACTGCGCTGACCGGTGCCAACCTGTTGTATGAACTGCTCTGCGTCCTGCCTGGGGTGGCGACCAAATAACGATAATCTCCGGGTGCCAGGTGGCTTTGGAGCCGCAATGAAGTGGATCAGGGCCAGAATGGGACGACTAATGATATTTGTATGGTTGGCCATCGCTGCAGTCATTGTGGTGCTTGGCTTTATCCGGCTGGCTCCGATTGACCCTTTGGATTGGAATACGCAGCCTGAGTTTTCTGAAGACAAGAATTTTCGCGGTGGGGTGTTCCGGGTTGTGCGAACTGGCCCCGACGGGCTAGCGCGGTTTGACGCCGTCGCCAGTGCGGCCCCACGTACCAAATTACTGGCGGGTTCGGTCGAGGATGGCACTGCGACTTATGTTACCCGCACCAAGCTGTTTGGGTTTCCAGATTACACCACCGCCCGTCAGGACGGGGATCTGCTCAAGGTCTATGCACGGTTGCGGTTTGGTCGCTCCGATTTGGGAGTGAACGGAACCCGGATCGCCGAATGGCTGGCGCAGATGGACATTGCAATCCAATCAGATGTTACGGCACCTGTTGAATAGAGCAGTCGTTAGAGTGGTATAAGTGAGGAGACTTGGCTGCTGATTGGTTTGTCCTGTTGATCAAGCGACGATGACAGGCAGCCCTGTTGCACTTCACGCCACATGGGCACGTTTAAGGACATTTGGCATTGGGCCATAAACATACGACCATCAACTTGCAGGCAGATGGTTTGGCCCAGTTCGATCCTTGATCCGGACCGGTCAGTACAAAAACAATCAATAGTCTTGCCGCCAGGCCCGGTGACATCTGACGCTGCGGGCTGGGCCAATAAGGCAAGGGTGAGGGCGATAACGGCTCTGGCATGTTGCATGTCGCTAGCATATCACAAGAGCCAGTTATGACCAAATTTCTCTATAAACGGATGTGCCACCAATGGTTCCCGAAGAACGCCTTGAACAGATCCTCCAGCGGTTTCAATATCTTGAGGCCGCAATGGCGGATGGCGCCAGTGCGGGTGACATAGCAGCACTGGCCAAGGAGTATTCTGATCTGCGGCCGGTGGTTGAACAAATTGAAGCTTTCCGTCGTTTAAATGAAGATTTGGCCGAAGCTCATGAGATGCTTTCTGACCCTGACATGAAAGAATTGGCCGAGGAGGAAATACCCGCGTTGAAGGCGGCAATTCCCGCTGCTGAACAGGCGTTGCAACTGTCGCTGCTGCCAAAGGATGCAGCGGACACCAAGCCTGCGATGCTGGAGATCCGTCCTGGAACCGGTGGTGATGAGGCCGCTTTGTTTGCTGGTGATTTGTTGCGCATGTACCAGCGATATGCCGAGGCGCAGGGCTGGAAGTTTGAAATCCTTGAGGAACACGCCACTGAGTTGGGGGGCATCAAAGAGGTCGTGGCCCATATCAAGGGGGAGAATGTGTTTGCACGGATGAAGTTTGAATCCGGTGTGCACCGGGTCCAGCGGGTTCCAACCACTGAAAGTGGCGGGCGCATCCACACTTCTGCTGCGACCGTGGCAGTGTTGCCTGAGGCCGAGGATGTGGACATTCAGATCAACGCGAATGACTTGCGGATTGATACAATGCGCAGTTCCGGTGCGGGAGGTCAGCATGTGAACACCACTGATTCTGCGGTGCGTATCACCCACTTACCCAGTGGAACCGTGGTCACCAGTTCGGAAAAATCACAGCACCGAAACCGTGAAATTGCGATGCAGGTTTTGAAAACACGTTTGTATGATCAAGAACGTCAACGCGTGGACAATGAACGATCGGCTGACCGCGCATCACAGGTTGGATCTGGCGATCGCTCTGAACGTATTCGGACCTACAATTTCCCGCAGGGTAGGATGACCGACCACCGCATAAACCTGACACTCTACAAGTTGGATCAGGTGATGACGGGAGATCTAGACGAGGTCATTGATGCGCTGACGGCAGACAATCAGGCGCGCCTGCTGGCCGAGATGGGTCAATGAGCGGGCCAACAGCAGCGCAGGTCATGGTTGCTGCAACGGCACGTCTCCGCGCCGCAGGCGTGCCTGATCCGGCTCGTGACGCGCGGATATTGCTGGCCCATGCGGCACGGATAGAAGCTTCACGGGTCACGTTGATTGCGCCTGAAGATCTGGCGCCGGATATTGCTGAACGCTATGAGCAATTGATTGCATTGAGGGTGATCCGGGTTCCGGTGTCACATTTGCTGGGCGAGCGCGAGTTTTATGGCCGCCGGTTCAAGGTTTCCGGCGACGTCCTGGATCCACGCCCAGAGACCGAATGCTTGATTGAAGCCGCGATAGCCGTTCCGTATCAGAACGTATTGGATCTGGGGACCGGATCGGGCTGCATTCTGGTGACGCTATTGGCAGAGCAACCAAAGGCGACGGGATTGGGGGTGGACCTGAGCGAGGCGGCCTGTTTGCAAGCCAGCGCCAATGCAGTGCTGCACCGTGTTCAGGCCCGCGCGGACATTCGCCAGTCAGATTGGTTCGAAAAGGTCGAAGGCCAGTTTGACCTGATCGTCTCCAACCCGCCTTACATCGCCTTGGACGAAATGCAGGGCCTATCGACCGAGGTGCGCATTCATGAACCGGAAATGGCGCTAACGGACGGAGGCGACGGGCTGGCCGCTTATCGCCAGATTGCCAAGGAGGTTGTCTTATATCTGAAGCCGGGAGGACGGGTTTTGGTAGAAATAGGACCAACACAGGCCTCGGCTGTCGCCGCGCTGTTTGAACAGGCAGGACTGCAGCATATCCGGGTGGTACAGGATCTGGACGGCCGCGACCGGGTTGTTTGTGCGGATTCCATTCCCTTGAGTGGTCTGGAAGGTGGAAATTGATCAATTTGATCGAAAAAAGTAGAAAATCCACCTCCTAGCTCTTGTCTGTATGGGGGGGACATGGTTACACATAGGTGTCGTATGTGTGTTTGGCTAAAAACCTTACCGGCGACACCAAGCCCAAAATGGTCGATGATCCGGCGCTGATATGCGCACTTTGGGATCTACGACGCAACGAATCAAGGCTGACGTTAAACAAATGAGATCGTCTAAATCACGTTCGCGGTCGAAATCGAACCGCAATCGCCCATCTGGTGGTGGTAATGTTGTCAACCGGGTGTTCGATAGTTCGGGCCCCGAGGGCAAGGTGCGCGGCACCCCGCAACAAATCATCGATAAGTATAATCAACTGGCCCGCGACGCGCAGCTTGGAAGTGACAGGGTTGCTGTTGAGAACTTTCAACAGCACGCTGAGCATTACATGCGTTTGCTAGGGGAAGCCCAGCGTGAGCAGGATGCTCGCCGGGAGGAACAAGAGCGGCAAAACCGAGAACGCCAAGCTGAGCGCGACCGTGAGCGCGCAGAACGCCAGGAACGCGAGGCCGCGTCTCGCAGCAACGAGCCTGCGCCTCGGAGCGAGCCTGCAGTGCTCAGCGAAGATCCTGCCGAGGCACCTCAACCAGACGTAATGGACCTGAGCACCAATGGTGACTCAGGCGGCGATTCTGGCCTGGTGGAAACACCTGAAAGCAAGCCAAAGAAGGCGAGTACTCGTCGCCCACGCACGCGCAAGCCTGCAGCCAAGGCGCAAGAGCCGGTTGCGGTTCAGACCGAAGCAACCGCGCCGGCTGAGAAGCCCGTTGCTGCGGCCGTTGAAAAACCCGTTGCGACGCCTACTGAAAAGCCCGCTGAAGCACCTGCCAAAAAGCCCACTGCGGCGGCTGCCAAAAAGCCGGTGGTTGAGGCCAAAACCGGCGATGCTCCTGAAGCTGCTGAGTAGACGTAAGTCTAATCGAAAAAAAGGCCCCGGACCATTTGGTGCCGGGGCCTTTTTTGTGACTGCGTTTCCGTGGACTAAGAAAAGTCCAGTTATATTTGAGGTTCCAAGCTGCGCGCGAGGGCACAGAAGCCTTCAAGGCTGACCTGTTCAGCACGTTCAGTTGGGGGAATGCCGGCCTCTTTCAGGTGATCTTCAATATCTGGAGAGACGCTTTTGAGAGCGGACCGTAACATCTTGCGCCGTTGATTGAAGGCGGCAGCCACCACCTTGTTCAACATGCCTGCATCAGCGGGAAAACGTGGCTCGGGCAGGGCTGTTAGATGTACCACGGCGCTGGACACTTTGGGCGGCGGCGTAAAAGCGCCTGGCGGCAGGGACAACACAATGTTTGGCTCAGCGCGCCACTGCGCCAGCAGAGCAAGGCGACCGTACTTCTTGGTTCCAGGCAGGGCCACAATCCGTTCCGCAACTTCGCGTTGGAACATGAGCGTCAGGCTCTGCCAGAAGGGCGGCCATTGTTTTGGCGTCAGCCAACGCACCAGAAGTTCGGTTCCAATGTTATAGGGAAGGTTGGCAGCAACCCGGATAGGGGGTGTTAGATGTTCCAACGGATTGACTTCGAGCGCGTCACCTTCAATCACCTGCAGGCGATTTGGGTATGCGTCGGCGATTTCGGCCAGGGCTGGAATGCAACGGCCATCTTTCTCGACGGCTAACACCCGTCGTGCACCTTCGGCCAGCAGTCCCCGGGTCAACCCGCCTGGACCCGGGCCGATTTCAAGCACATCACAGTGAGACAGATCACCGGCCTGGCGGGCGATCTTGGCCGTCAAATTGAGATCCAGTAAGAAGTTTTGTCCCAGCGATTTACGAGCTGACAGCTGATGAGTCGCGATCACCTCGCGTAGAGGGGGAAGAGTGTCGATGGCAGTCATGTCAATTCGATCTTGGGGCTGGCCAGAGAGAGATGAAGATGCTCTTGCCTCCGGCGGGGATATTTAGAGCTAGATGAAGGATCAGGAGCGCGCGGCCATTCTCTGGGCCATTTTGAGAGCTTCGATGAGGCTGGTGGGGTTCGCTAGGTTTTGTCCGGCGATGTCGCAGGCCGTGCCGTGATCAGGGGAAGTCCGGATAAACGGCAGGCCAAGGGTGACATTGACGCCCCGGTCGAAATCTAATGTCTTGATTGGGATCAGGGCCTGGTCATGGTACATGCAGATGGCGGCATCATAGCGGCGACGGGCCGCTGCGTGGAACAAAGTATCGGCCGGATGTGGGCCGGTCAGATCATAGCTATTGCATTGCATATCGGCGAGCAGCTCGTTTATCCAGGCAAGTTCTTCCTCACCCATGGCGCCGCCTTCCCCCGCATGTGGATTGAGACCGGCAACCGCAATCCGAGGGTGGGAAACTCCAAATTGTTCACGCAGCCCCTGGGCAGTGATCTGGATGGTTTCACGCAACAGGGCGGGAGTTAGTTGTGCTGGGACCTGTGACAGTGGAATGTGAATCGTAGCGGGAACAACTCGGAGTTGCTCTGATGCGAGCATCATGACGACCCGGTCTACGTGTGCCAGTGCTGCCAGAAACTCAGTATGGCCGGGATAGGAAAAACCAGCGCCATCAATCAGAGCTTTTTTATGAATTGGCGCGGTGCACAGAGATGAGGCCTGGCCGTCTTGTACCAGCTTCACACCCGTTTCAATTGAGCGGATCACCCCGCCCGCATGTTGGGCCTGTGGGTGACCGGGAGCGGCAGGACCTTCAAATGGCAAGGCCAGTACAGGCATTGCAGTTGCGCAGACTTCGAGAGCCTCATCTGGTGAGGTGATTTGCGTAAAAGTGGTTCCGGGTGGAAGATGGTCCGGGCCTCCAATCCAAAAGAATGGGCAATCACCGCGCAATATATCCCACGATTTTGCTGCGATTTCTGGGCCGATGCCAGCGGGTTCCCCACAGCTGAGTGCAATGGGGCGTGCTCGGCTCATTTTATCACGATCTCAGCATCTGCGCGCAGCTGCTCGACAAAACTATCTGCAAAAGCTCCTAGTCTTTGCTGGGTCAGGGCATTGGCCACGCCCTCACGGGATTCAGATTCGCCCGCTCCCAGATCAGCAGTCCGCCCGCACATCATAAGTAACATCAAGGTCTGCCCGTTGTTACGTGTTAGAACAGTTGAGATTTCACCTGGATCCAATTTGGCCAATTCAAGCGCAATATCTTGTGGGATCTCGCTGGGAGCTAGGGCTTGGCGGTCCAGAACGGAGGGGTCCTGATCTTTGGCAATGCCATAAAGATCATCACAGGTGTCGATCTGGTTGACGATTTTTTGTGCAGCTGACATGGCCTCGGGGGTGCGGCCACCGGCAATGAAATAGCTGGCATATTCAATCGCAGCATAACGCGGAGCGGATCCGGTAATTTCACGAATACCACGCATTTGAAACAGTGCCACCGCGCCTTGCAGGGGCATTGGAGCGGTGATTTCTCCGGTATCCAGTCCCAGGACGACCTCTTGAAGTTGTGGGGGTAAGTTTGACAGGTTCATCCAAGGCAGCTGGCCCTGATTATTGCGACTGTCAGAGGCAGAATATTGGGTCGCAGCAGAAGAAAAGGCCGAGTAGCTCTTCAATTGGCTGATCTGTTCTGCGATCTCTTCGACCTGAGCCACATTCTGTTCGTTGATAGGAATGATCACTTCGGACAGCAAAACTTGAACACCGCCGGTGCCAGCGCGCCCCATGGCGCGATCAATTTCTGCTTCACTTGGACGGGCCCGCGACAGGAAACGGGAACCGACATAGTCCCGCCAAACGAGACCGGCGCTTGTATAATCACGAAGAGTTTCGGGCGCTACGCCGTTCTGTCCCAGCACCTTCGTGAACTCTTCCAGAGAAAGATTTGCCCGGCCAGCGAGTTCAGTCATGCCCGCTAAGACATCCTCTTCGCTGATGCTAATCCCAGCCTCAGTGACGGTGGCTCTTTTTAAGCGATCCTTGATCAGCTCTTCGCGGGCCTGCTCATTCGGGTCGCCCGAAGTTCCCAATAGACGCATGAACTGGGCGCGTTGTTCCAGTTCGAAGTAGGTGATGACATCTTCATTCACCGTGACGGCCGGCGAAAATAGGCCCTGAGCCGCCACCGGGAGAGGAAGGTTGAGCGCCGATGCCAATACGAGACTCGGGGACAAGAACCAAAACTTTAAGAATTGCTGCATGATCGCCTGTACTTTTTATTGCCACTATCGACGGAGAACCCGTTCAATGCGATGGTAAAGCCGAAATCTGTCGAAGGCTCAACACTTGATGTCGAAGTATATCGCCTGCTGACAGAAAGGTCGACCTTGACGCATTCGTTGCTGTAGACAAGTCCAATGCCTGCATGTGAGGCACGGGCATCGGAAATATCATACCGCAGGTTGGCGCTGGCCGACCAACTAGGGTGAAGTTGGTAGCTGCCGTCGAACCAGAGCTCCGAGGTTTCCTCGGTGCGACTCTCGGCGGCATCGGTGCCGAGCCATAGGTAAGTACTTGAAACATCAAGCCGAGAGTTGGCCCAATCCCCCCGTAACTCAGCTTTGGAGAAATTTAACGAACCATTTAGCAAACCACGTGCGGTGATTGCTAAGCCTTCGTTCAACTTTAGCTGGCCGGCTAGCAAGATATCTGAAGATGTGCCGCCCAGGCCGGATGATTTGGTGAAGCGGTTATCAGCATCTTGCCGGAATATTTGACCAACAGTAGCAGATGCTTGCCAACCATCCGCTGCGTAGCGAGCCCAATTTAGACCGTAGACCAAGGCAAGACCGTCTTCGCGGGCATCCGTCGCGGGGAAGCGGGAGAGTTCCAAAAGGTTACCCTGATCAAATTCAACAAAGTTGCTTTCGTCATTTGGAACAGTGTCACCTGTAACGTCGCTCCAACCGAGTTGCACGATAGGTTCAAGGTATTGAGAGGCGCCAGCTGAAGAGTGGCGGGTCATTGGCAGCCGCAACGTGACAGCACCGCGTGGCGTTAAACGATTGGCGCGTGACGGGTATGCGCTGTCATTGCGAATTCCAAAAGCGTCGGCCGAGAATCCCAACTGCCCTTGGGCTATTACGCCATTCTGAAGATGCCAGCTACGCTGCCAGTCTGCATCAAATGTCGTGCGAGAAACATCACGGCCGACAATATCCAGATCTGATGTACGGGTGTGGCCATGTGCATGCAGTGTCATCTGCAATTCACCACCCAACTGGGCTGGGTGGTAACGTTGCTGATAGTAGATATCTGCAATTGCCGAAGGGATTAGGGTTGGGTCTTCCGTTTCGCGTAGCGTTTTATAGTGAAAGGCCCCTGCACGGAACAGTGAATCCCGACGCACTTGTGTGAGAGTTAATTGTGAGCGCAATCGATCCAAATCTGGTAGCCCGTAGTCAGCCAAATATGCGTCGTCAGAGGTGGTTTTTACCTCAAACTCTAGTTTGACATCGTGCCGAAGATCAAAGGCACCGTTCCCAAATAAATAGCCACGGTCGTTATGTGGCTGCAGATCGTCGCGGGTGAAAGCCCCCTCCAGCTCGATGTTGCCATTGCGAAAGGCCTGACGATACCGTGCATCCAGTGTCCGCGTTTTAGAGGATAAATAAGGAGAGAGCGTTAGATCGCGGCTCTCACCAAGTGTAAAGAAATAGGGAACCTTAATTCCGGTACCAAGGTTTGAAGTGGTGCGCACTGATGGCACAAGGAACCCTCTTGCGCGATCCAGTGTAGGATCTGGTAAGCGCAGACCGGGAAAGTAAAAAACTGGAACATCCATGATACGGAACTGAGCGTTCTCAAAATAGAGCTGCTTTTCCAACTGGTCGTGGGTAATTCTTTCGGCGCGGATTTGCCAAAGGGGCGGTGATCCGTCGTCACAGACCTGACAGGATGTCACGGAGCTCTTGTATAATTGGGTGTAACGGCCGCTAACACGTGTCATCTGGACTGATGATAACTGAAGATGCTGTTGAAACACCATGCGGGCACTATTGAGGATACCATCGCGTAGGTTGTTGCTCATCTCCGCCGCGTTGGCCAAAATGGTGATTTCACCACCTTGATCGATGCGTATGGGGCCATCAATTTGAAGAGTGCCACTGTCGCGATCAAAAGTGATTTTTTGGGCTCTGAGCCGAATGTCCCCCTGAAATGCTTCAACGTTACCTTCCGCGATCAGGATTCTATCGCTGGTAATGAACACCTGATCAGCGACCAGCATGGCTGGTCCATCTGTAGCAGGGCTCTGTTGTGCGCTAGCAATTGGGGCTAGGGCAAGCCAAGGAGCAACTACCAACATTTGCAAAGTGTGGCGCATGTTAACCATCCTCCGCATGGAGTAGTAGGCCTAGGGTCAGCAGTATAGACGCGGCAGGTGGAGCCCAGGCTGCCAAGGCGACTGGAATCTGACCATTCTCTCCAAGGATTTGCGCAAAATTACGAATAAAGTAAAGCCCAAAACCCAAAAGCACCGCAGTCAAAACAGCCAGACCAGTGCCTCCAGACCGCGCATGACGCATGGTAAAGGCTGCGCCAACCAGAACCATGGCAATCAAAAAGAGCGGCCGCGCCAGTTCTACCTGCAGCCAGACTTCGTAACGTTTGGTTGAAAAGCCAGCTTGTTGGAGTGCTTTGATGGTTTCGGGTAGATCGTAAACTGAAATTCCTGAGGCGGTACCCAAACTGTCACGAATTCGATCTTGGGTCAGTGTCGTGGGTAGCAGAAGTTTGCTATGCTCAACCGAGTTGGTTTCGGGATTGAAACCCGGCGTTAGCGGCCAGACCTTGGCGTGGTTCAGCACCCAGTGATCCCCCTGAAGTTGGGCGCGTTGTGCGACTATTTGGCGGGTCGGATTTCCGCCTGGGGCATAAGAGACAATAGTAACATTGTGCAGAGTAACGTTGTCGATTTCACCGCTATAAGCGGTGGCGTGGATAACAGATTGGCCCTGTGCGCCCCCCTGTCGAAGCCATAAGCCTTCCCCTGAAAGAGATAGCGCAGCCGGGCCACCATTGCGGTAGGTATCTGAAAGTTCCTGATATCGGTTTGAGGTCGCAGCGACAATTGGATTGAGGGTGCTAACGGTCAATACACCAATCAGCGCGGCCATGATGATGGGAGCAGCAAGTGCACGGATGCCTGAGCGGCCGATGGCACGTGTCACCACGAGTTCGCTACTGCGGGCTAAACCTACAAATAATACGATGGTCGACAAGATCATAATCAGTGGCAAAAACTCGCTGAGCGCGGAAGGGGCGTTCAAGAGGGTCAGGTTGATCAATTGGCCAAAACTAAGATCAAGACCGTCAAACCGACGGATCTGTTCATTCAAGTCGATGAGCATCACAAGTGTGAGAAGAACCGCGCAGATGATGCTGAACCACTGCATGAACCGGCGAGCATAATAGAAATCCAGCTTCATGACGCGGCCTTGGATGGTGCTGCCCGAGGGCGTTTTGGTAGGATACGGACTGGCCGCGCTGCAAGTTGCAGAAACAGAGCTGCAATCCCAAATCCTATTACTGAGGGCAGATATATCAGCGGCCATAGGTCGGCGTTCTTCAGAACTGGTTCAGAGACCACGCCGCGAAGACCTTCAATGAAGATCAACAAGACAAAGGCCAGCAAAGCTTGTCGCCAGACCCCAAACCTGGAAAAAGTCCCCAACATTAGCGAAGTAAACCCAATCAAGGCGACCGCAACACTGATCAGAGCTCGAGCAAAGCGTAGGTGGAGCTCTTCGGCCAATTGACCGTGGGTAAACGATTCCTCAGCCACAATTTGGTCTGGAATCATCAGTAATTCCAAGCTGGGTATGGCGCGGATGTTTCGGGCTTTGTTTCCAGCTTGGTCAGCCAGAGCGCTGATTTCGTAGGAAAAGTCCGAAAATACAGTCGTGGACAAAGTGCGTCCTTTGGTGTCCATGCGGAGGGCCATTCCATCAACCATGACGAGGTGTGTTTGGTCCTGATCTTTTACCAGAAAGGCTCGGGCACCGGTGTACAATACGCTCTGGTCTGGGCTGCGTCGATCAGACAGGAATACATCGTTTAATGTCCCATCAGGATCAATTTGGCGAATGTAGAATGTCACACCCTTAGCTGGGTGCAAAAAGTTGCCCTCACTCAGAAGTTTGGCGGTGACGTTACGTGCAACATCGGATTCGCGCTCTTGTAGCTGGCCAATGGACGCAGGCAGCAAGAAATGTGTCAGTACAGACATCATCAGTGCGGTAATGAGACCAAAAACCAATGCCGGTCGGGCCATTTGCCAAGGACTGGTCCCGGTGGCGCGCAACACGGTCAGCTCACTTTCGCTGTTCAGCCGGTTGGTCACCCAAACCGCAGATGCAAAAGCCGCAATCGGTAGCACCATCCGCACCAGATTAGGCAGCGCAAGCGCGGTAAACTCTAGAAATACCAGTGCAGATTGTCCGTCACCAATCAATCGATCAAAAAGGACAACGGCCCGGTTGATCCAAAACATGGCAACCAGAATCAGAGCAAAGAAGCCGAAAAAAAGTAGATACTGGGACAGTACGTATCTGTCGAATCGTGACACTGCGATCCCCCCAGACCCTGTCATACCAATTTCAGCAAATCATAGAGTAAATCTGAACGGGGGAAAACTGCAATTTACGGTCGGACAGAAGATGATGTTTCTGTTCAGACCCTAGCCATCGGTCACGGTGCAGGCTAGCTGTTGCGCCAACCATAATCATCCCAACAGGAGCCCACCATATGAGCCGTCTGATCCCCATCCGCTTTGCTGACTACGACCCCAAAGAGTTGAAAGACATCGCAGGACGCCTGGTGGTGCTTGTTACACCTGAAGGGACAATGGATCAGGCTGCGCGCAGCGCCAACCGGCTGAGCAAAGGAGCATTGGCCCGGCTGATTGCCAGCGACGGCTTCAGCAAGGCAAAAACCGGGCAGGTGATTTCTCTGGCTTGGCCTGCTGGGATGCAGGTCGAAGCTTTGGATGTTCTTGTCATGCCGCGCAGGGTGACACCGATTGAGGCGCGTAAGGCAGGGGCCGCACTGGCAAAAGCAAGTGCTGGAAAATCCACAACGGTTATGGCTGGATCGATGCCCAAAGCCGCAGATCTGGCGCTCGGTATGGCTCTGCGCACCTACACCTTTGAGGCGCATAAGACTCCGAGTGACAGCAAAATTGATGGTCAAGTGGTGATCGCACATAAAGCGCATGAGGATATGGCCGCAAAGTTTGCGCCTATGCTGGCTGTTGCCGAAGGTGTTCATATGACGCGCGATCTGGTCAACGAACCGGCGAATGTGTTGACTACGTCAGAGTTTGCCAACCGTTTGGTAGAGATGGAGTCTATTGGCCTAAAGGTCGAAGTGCTGGACGAGGCACAGCTGGCTGAACTGGGCATGCGTACTTTGCTTTGCGTTGGGCAAGGGTCCGACAGTCCTTCCAAAGTCGTTGTTATGCAGTGGAATGGCGGACCAGAAGGAGAAGCCCCTGTCGCGCTCGTTGGCAAAGGTGTGGTGTTCGACACCGGCGGAATTTCCCTGAAGCCAGCTGGTGGTATGGAAGATATGACGATGGACATGGGAGGGGCTGGTGTGGTGGCTGGCACCATGCGAACTCTGGCGATGCGCGGCGCCAAAGCCAATGTTGTTGGTCTGGTTGGCTTGGTTGAGAACATGCCTTCGGGGAATGCGACCCGTCCCGGTGATGTGGTTAAGTCGATGAAGGGTGACACCGTTGAAGTGATCAATACCGATGCCGAGGGACGCTTGGTTCTGTGTGATGTGATGTGGTATGCTCAGGAGCGTTTCAAACCAGAGGCCATGATTGATCTGGCCACCCTGACTGGTGCGATTATTGTTGGCTTAGGCCATGAAAATGCAGGCGTATTTTCGAACAATGATGCGCTGTGCAATGCCTTCCTCAAAGCGGCGTCAGCCGAAGACGAGGGGGCCTGGAGAATGCCACTGGGCAAAGGGTACGACGACCTGCTGAAATCTCGTATTGCTGACATGAAGAACATCGGTGGCCGCGCTGCTGGGTCGGTTACTGCGGCACAATTCCTGCAGCGGTTTGTTAAAGATGACACCCCTTGGATCCACCTCGATATCGCAGGAGTTGCCTCGGTTAAATCTGAAACACCTTATGCGCCCAAAGGGGCCACCGGTTGGGGGGTGGCGGCTCTGAGCCGTTTGGTTCAGGACGGCTTCGAGACAGAGTGAAGCGGAAATGGGCGCTGTTTACTTCTATCACCTGACGCGTGGCCCGTTGGAACAAACCCTCCCCGTGTTGCTGGAAAAAGCACGCGGGGCAGGGTGGCGCATTGCGGTGCGGGGACGCGACCCCGACCGCATGGGCTGGCTGGACGACCGGTTGTGGCAAGGTAGCCCTGACAGCTTTTTGCCTCATGGGGTAGAAGGCGGCGCTCATGACGTGTTGCAACCGGTGCTTTTGACCACTGGGCCTAAAGCGGCCAACAAACCCGATTGTGTCATGGCCATCGATGGCGCCGCAGTTGAACCTGAAGAAGTCGAAGCGATGCAGCGTGTTTGTGTGTTGTTTGACGGGACCGATACCGAGGCGGTTCAGCGGGCGCGTGCTCAGTGGAAAGAGCTGACAGATGCAGGGTGTTCGGCGCAATATTGGTCGGAAGAGAGCGGCCGCTGGGAAAAGAAAGCGGAGAAGTAGTCAAAGGATTCTGCCCACGGTTTAACGGGTTAGCAGCAGAGCCCCATTCCGGATTTCGATGCTGGACCAACGCTGCAGATAGGCCATGCCGAGCAGTGATTGGTCCAGTTCCCCTTGATTGACCCAAACCCGAACATTCGAATCCGTAATGTTCCCGAGCGATATACTGTCGAGCCAAACAGACGCGGTGCGTACTTCCCCATTGGCAGTATTTGCGCGGCCCAAATAGTTTAGGGTGTCAGGGTCGATCCCCGCTCGCCGCGCGTCCCGGGCATTTAGCACCACGTCAGTGGCACCTGTATCGATTAGAAAAGTAATCGGCACGGTGTTGATGTCTAAAGTCAGATAATAGTGCCCATCGGCTGAGCGGGGAACTTCGACCTGGCCAGTACTGTTTATCACTGACTGTTGCGGTCTGACGGTGTTACGAATGTCGCCCCATAGTCCGTAGCCTGCAATCACCCCTAAAAAGATGAACGCCCAGATTGCCAATTGTTGAACAGTTTTCCCGAGGCTTTGGCGGTTTTGCACAAACACCCAGGATCCAACGGCCGCCAGCAGCAGCACAAGGTAGATTATCCGGCCGTAGTCGACATCAGCCATCAAGTGTTCTCCTGATCTTGTGACCCGGCGGTTGAAATTCTAACTCGCAAAACCAAAGTCTCGCAACCCGTCCAAAACAAACTGTACTGACAAAGCGGCCAACAACATGCCCAGAAGTCGGCTAATCACATTGATCCCGGTTTTGCCCAGTAGTTTTTCAAACAGGCCGGAGCTGAGGAACATCAACGCTACAACAGCCAGCACCGCCAGCATCACAGCGATGACCATAGTAAAGCCCTCGATATCCGGTCTTTGACCGGCAAGCAGGATGACGGTGGCAATAGAACCGGGGCCCGCGATCAAAGGCATTGCCATTGGGAACACCGAAGGATCATCGATATCATCTTCATTGCCCTGATCTTCGCGTCGTTTGGTGCGACGTTCAAACAACATATCCAGCGCGGTCAGGAACAAGAGCGCGCCACCAGCTACCCGGAACGCAGCCATAGAGATCCCAACAAAACCAAGAACAGCTTCGCCAAATGCAGCAAATAAAGCCAGAAGTCCCGCAGCGGTGAAACAGGCGCGTAGCCCAACTGAGCGGCGTCTGGCTGGGCTCATGCCTTGGGTCAGCGCTAGGAATACCGGTGTCAGACCGATCGGGTCAACGATCACAAAAAGCGTAACAAACGAGGTGATCAGAAACCCGGTATCGATCATTGAGATTCAGCTTTCTCCAGTTTTTCCAGTGCTTTCATCCACATAGATTCGGCGCGACCCAATGCAACCATAACTTCTGCATGTTTGCCTTGCCAGACCTTCGCCTGATCCTTGTTTTCAGGCTCATACATTTCCGGATCACCTAGTTTGATGTCCAGTTTTTCCTTCATCTGCGTCAGCTTCTCCACCCGCTGTTCATTCTTGCGGGCGTCCGAGCGTAGCGCCAAAATCGCATCACGAGTTGGGCGTTTGGGCTTGGTTTTTGCTGCAGCGGGTTTGGGCACGGGCTTATCGCGCGCCAATAGCAGGTCTCGGTAAGAGGCAAGATCACCCTCATAGGGATTTACGGTACCTTTGGAAACCAGCCACAACCGGTCAGCAACCAGGCTGAGCAGGTGCATGTCGTGGCTCACCAGAATGACCGCACCGCTATAGGCGGTCAGGGCTTCAACCAACGCTTCGCGGCTTTCGATATCGAGGTGGTTGGTCGGTTCATCGAGGATCAGCATATGCGGGGCATCAATTGTTGCCAGCAGCAGCGACAGACGTGCCTTTTGCCCACCGGACAAGCGGCCGACCTCGGTATCAGCCTGATCAGCACCAAGACCAAATCCAGCCAGGCGTGCACGCAGTTTAGATTGACCCTCACCGGGACGCTCGCGTTGCAGGTGCATCAATGGGGTTTCGTCGATGAAAAGTTCATCTACCTGGTGCTGGGCAAAGAAACCGATGCGCAGCTTATTCGACTGGGTCATCTTACCTGACATGACCTGCAGGCGTGCCGATAGCATTTTGGCAAGGGTGGATTTTCCTTCACCGTTCTTGCCCAGCAGAGCGATACGATCGTCCTGATCAATGCGCAAATCCAGCTTGCTCAGGATCGCCTTGCCATCATACCCAACCGACGCACCCTCGGTTGCGATAATTGGCGGCGACATCTCTTCAGGCTCGGGGAACGTGAAAACTGTACGCGCGGCATCTTCGGGTGCACGGATGGTTTCCATTTTCTCCAGCATTTTGACGCGGGATTGGGCCTGCTTAGCCTTGCTGGCTTTGGCCTTGAACCGGTCGACAAAGCTTTGCAAGTGGGCCCGGCGCAGATCTTGTTTCTTGGCCGCGGCCGCTTGAACGGCGCGGTTTGAAGCGCGCTGTCGGGCAAATTGGTCGTAGTTGCCCGAGTAGAACGTAAGCCCACGATCTTCCAGATGCAGGATGCCATTGACCGAGCGGTTTAGCAGTTCGCGATCGTGGCTGATGATGATCACAGTGTGCGGATATTTCACCAGATAGGCCTCGAGCCACAGTGCGCCTTCGAGGTCCAGGTAGTTGGTCGGTTCGTCGAGCAGAAGTAAATCAGGCTGGGAGAACAGCACCGCTGCAAGCGCCACACGCATCCGCCAGCCGCCGGAGAAATCTGAACAGGGACGCTGCTGCGCTTCCATGTCGAAACCCAGGCCCTTGAGAATTGAGGCCGCACGAGCCTCAGCAGACCAGGCATTGATGTCGGCCAGGCGGGTCTGGATATCAGCAATGCGTCCCGGATCCGTCGCTGTTTCCGACTCGGCCATCAGATCTGCGCGCTCGGTATCTGCTGCAAGAACTGTATTGATGAGCGACACATTCGAAGAGGGAGCCTCTTGCGAGATGCCGCCAATGCGCGCTTTGTTGGGCAATGAAATATCGCCTGATTCTAGGGCCAACTCGCCGTAGATAAGGCGGAACAAGGTTGTTTTCCCAGTTCCGTTTCTGCCAACCAGACCAACCTTGTGGCCATTGGGAATTGTGGCGCTGGCGCCTTCGAACAGGGGCCGACCTTCGACCGCGTAATTTATATCTTGGATGCGTAACATGCGCCGGACGTAGCAGACCCGGAACGCCAGCGCCAGCGGCTTAAATATCCATCAGTTTGCAGCTTGTCCGGCGCCATTTGGGCATTTGGTTCAAGGGCAATAGCCCATCCTGCTGACAGTAGCCTTCAGGCAACCCGTCTTCATCAATGTCAACTTCGGCCCATCCACCATGAGAGCTGGTTACATGTACGGTGCGTGCAATACAGACATGTCCCACCTCCGCGCCGCCGGGAAAGTCGTAGACGGGCAGGCGGTCACGGTTGACCCAATAGTGCGCCCTGACAACTGAGGTCAGATGTTGCGCGTCATAAAGCCGTTCGCTTCCATCGCCATTGAAGGCCCCAATAGAGCGGGTCTGGTCTGGATTGACGATGTTGGTGTCGATGTGGATTTTTTGCCCGTGACCATCGGTAACGGCGCTCAGGTCGATGTTGGTTTTGTTTTGGAACATATGCCAGCGATTGGAGTTCATATAGGCATGGGTGCCTAGCCATGCGGGGGCCTCGGGGACCCAAAAACGACTGGCCAACCCAGCGGATTGGATCAAGTCGCAGCGGGCGCCTGCCGCGTAAATGCCTATGTCAAAGCGCCCAGCGAACACCTGCGCTACGGCCTGAAAGTACTCGGTCACACCTTGATCTGAATTTAGGGCCGCATCGGAGTCCACGCCAAAGTAGATGGCGCTGCCACTCGGTTGGCCGATTACTTGCGCCCGGTGTAAGCAAAACTCTGCATCCTGAGTACCGCGCGCTCCGGTGAAACGGTTTTTGCTACGGCCTTCAAATTGATAGACAATTGCCAGTGCCAATCCGTGTTCGTGAAGCATGTCACGTTCGCGGCGCGTCACGTTTTTGCAGTTGAGGTTGGCGTTATTTTGGTCCGAATAGTAACGGATCACAGTGTTGACACCTGCAAAGGCCAAAGTTTCATAGAAATCATGATTGGGGCGTGTGCATCCATCGCGGGCGTCCAGTTCTATCCTCGTTTGGCTACGGTCTAAATAGGCGGCGTTCCCCATATCAATGATATGCGCGTTGGTAGAGAGGCCTGAGCTGATTGCAACACGGGGCAGGGCAGTCAGGACTGCACATTGAGAAAGAAAGCGACGGCGTGTCAGGGTTTGCATCAGGATCTCATTGCACTGTTCAAACAAGGTGCCGGAAACTTCTTGCAATCTTACTGTATCTCAGACGTTGAAGGAACCACTGTCCCCTTTTCAAAGCCAACTTGCCGTGTTACCGGGGCGCAAATCAGATAACTGGTGGCGGGGCGTTTTGCCCGGCCCTACACACAGGAGATGCCCAATGGCTCTGGAACGCACTTTTTCGATCGTTAAACCCGATGCAACACGTCGCAACCTGACTGGCAAAATTGTTGCCAAGTTTGAAGACGCTGGTCTGCGCGTTGTTGCGCAAAAGCGTATTCACCTGACCAAAGCTCAGGCTGGTGAATTCTACAAAGTGCACGCTGAGCGTCCTTTCTACGACGAACTGTGTGAATTCATGGCGTCTGCTCCAATCGTTGCTCAGGTTCTGGAAGGCGAAGGCGCCATTGCAAAGAACCGTGAAGTCATGGGCGCAACCAACCCTGCTGATGCAGCACCAGGCACCATCCGTGCTGATTTTGCTGAATCTGTTGGCGAGAACTCGGTTCACGGTTCCGACGCACCAGAAACTGCAGCGATCGAAATCGCTTATTTCTTCTCCGGTCTTGAACTGGTTGGCTAAACCTTAGCGGTTTAGAATATTTATGGGGCCGTCTGCACGTTCAGGCGGCCCTTTTTCGTTGTAGATCAGCGGTCTTTTTCTACCACGCCAATTTGGTTTAGAATCGTTTCCAATTCTGACAAGCTCTTGTCAAAGGCACTGTCCTTAATGGCGTCAAAGCGGACGCGCAGGGCCTTTTTCTCTTCCCCTTTGCAATCGTTCCAGGGCCGTCCTTGCAGGCCCATCACCAGAACATAATAGCCGATGAAATGTGGTTTGCTGCCCGTTTTTAACAGCCTAGAATAGGTTTCGTCAGCTCCCAGCTCTCGGAGCTCTTCAGCTGAGTGTATATTGGCACGGGCGCAGGCTTCTTCGTATGCGGGTCCGAGATTTCGGATTGAGGATATTGGCGTGTTCATGTTTCGTTTTTAGCCGTCGGGGGTTCAGTTGTCATCCCGCTAACGGTTCTTTTTGGATAGGCATTTGAACGATTGACAGTTGCATTCTGGACTAGCAATTTTGAGGAAAATTACGAGGAAGACTTGGATGGCTGCACCTATCACGCAACAAGCGACTGTGGACATTGAACATTTTGACCTGGCAAATCCACCGCTGGGGTTTGTGTCGGACCCGTTCCCTTTTTACGATGCTTTGCTGTCAGCCGCGAGGGTCGTGACGCAACCAGATGGTTCAGTCCTTTTGTGCCATCACGGCGATCTGGACCGCGTCTACCGTGACACCACCCTATTTTCGTCGGACAAAAAGGCAGCATTTGGACCAAAATTCGGGGTTGGCTCCCCTTTGTTTGAACATCATACAACGTCATTGGTATTTTCTGACCCACCGCTGCACACGCGGGTGCGTAGAATTATGACTTCAGCGCTGACCCCTCGGGCCATTGCGCGGATGGAGCCGGGGCTGGTCAATACTGTTGATCACTTGCTGGATGAAATGGCGCAGAATGAGCAGGTCGACCTTATTGAGGACTTTGCAGCGTCAATCCCAATCCAGATCATTGGCAACCTGCTGGATGTACCAATGGAGGAGCGCGGGCCGTTGCGGGATTGGTCTTTGGCAATTTTGGGTGCGTTAGAACCATCGCTAAGCCCGCAGCAACTGGCTGTGGGACAGTCTGCAGTCAACGAGTTTAAGGACTATCTGTCTGACCTGATTGCGCGAAGAAGGGCACAACCGGGGGATATCGAAAGCGACGTGTTGACCCGCCTAATCAACGGAGATGGGGCGGAGGGGCAGCTGAGCGAGATTGAACTTATTCAAAACTGTATTTTCATTCTAAATGCTGGCCATGAAACCACCACCAATCTGATTGGCAACGGGTTGGCGCTGTTGCACGACCACCCGGATCAAAAAGAAAGACTGCTGGAACAGCCTGACCTGATCAAACCGGCTATCGAAGAAATGTTGCGGTTTAGGTCGCCCAACCAGCTAGGCAATCGCGAAACCACTGCCGAAGTTGAAATTGGCGGGCTTACGATTGCAAAAGGCACCAATCTTCACTTGGTGATCGGCGCCGCTAACCGTGACCCAAAGATTTTTTCCTCGCCAGAAGTGTTCGATATTTCGCGAAGCCCAAACCGTCATTTGGCGTTTGCGGGAGGGCCACATGTTTGTGTTGGGCTGACACTGGCACGGATGGAAGGAAAAATTGCCATTGGTCGGTTGTTGGAGCGTTTTCCCGACTACAGGATCTTGCCCGGTCGGGTTTCTGGTGGTCGGATGCGGTTCCGTGGGTATGCCCGGCTTCCAGCAGCACTATAGGGGTAGTTTAGGAGGCCGGGTTCTTAGAACAGTCCGGCTTCTTTCGCAGCCAATGCTGCCTGTGTGCGATTTTTAGCGTCGAGCTTACGACAAAGGGTTCTCACATGAAGCTTAATGGTCACTTCCTGTAGCTCTAGGTCGCGGGCAATCTCTTTGTTTGACTGTCCCCGACATAATCCGCTCAAGACCTCTGTTTCGCGCGGGCTCAACATCTGGGCCATTGGATGTTCCGGCGCAGCGGCCTCTTCGCGCATCAACGTGACAGGAACGTAGATTTCACCGGCACTCATAAAGCGAATTGCGTTCAGAAGCGATTTTGCTCCCATAGTTTTAGGGAGGTACCCAACGGCTCCAGCATCCAGTGCTTCTTGTGCAGTATGAGGTGGGGCGCTGCCAGACAGGATTGCTACGCCAGTCCCACCATTACATTTAAGTGCGCGAACAAGCCCTTCGAGCCCAAACATCCCAGGCATATTGTAGTCTAGCAAGACCAGATCAAAGGGGCCGTTCTCTTCGATTTGTTGAAGTGCATCGTTTAGATCAATAGTCGAAACAACCTCGGCACCCCCTACTGATTTTAGGTAGGCGGATATGGTTTCGCGAACCATGTCGTGGTCGTCTGCCAACAATATACGCATTCAACTTTCAGATCTTTTTACGTGTTCGTTTTTAAGATGTTACAAGAGCATTAATTCTAGATCCATAATCTTTTGCACCAAAGAGGGTGATTTTCAACAATTTGCAGTGACTGTGCTTTTGATTTCATCGGTCGAAATTGCACAAAATCAACATTTTGATGTTGGCGTGTAGGCCCTGACTTGGCTAAACCTTGAGGTGAAAAACTAACCTAAAGGTTATAGGCCTATACTTAGGGTGAGGTGCATCTGTCGTCAAACTGTGTCAGTCTTCGAACAGACGAATCTTGTAAGATCCTGCTATTCTGTGGGTTCCCAGGGGGGAGTGCAAGAATGAAACATCTGAGTTTTTGGTTGCGCACGTCGTCATTCTCTCCGACGGTTTTTGCTGCTCGTCCGGTAATTTTTGCGTTTGAACACCTAAAGCGCCACCTGTTTTGCCTCTTATCCATATCCTCATCGTTCGGTGGTAGCCAAAACTTGGCACTGATCGCTTGTGAGAGCAAAGATGCCTATGTTTTGCTGAAAACAATGTGACTTTTTCAACCTGGGCGGGTAAACAAGTGCTGTTTAGACTTTTCTTTCGGTGTGACCGAAGCAGTGTGAAGCCCGTGGAACAACAAGAAAGGTGAAACAGTTGCAGTCCAAGCAAGCCCCAGTAAGCTCAAATTTGGCTCTGACATTGACCCTTATTTTTCTTGTTTCGCTTGGCGGGTTTTCTGTGCTGTTGGGTCGTGTGGTATTGAACGAGATGGATAGTATTACGTCCATCACAACCGATGCGGCGTCAAAACTGGTCACTAGAAATTTGGCACAGGGTCAGGTCGATTTCCTTAGGCTTAAAGAAACAGTTCGATCTGCTGAAGATGGGGGGGACTTGGATGAACTCCGGGCCAAATTTGATCTCTATTACAGTCGAATAAAGACCTTCCAAAACAGCCCAAAACTTGAAGAACTGAGAACCAATAGTGAGATTGTCGATCTGCTGGTCCGGGTGCGGTCACGTTTGGACCGGTTGGTGCCGCTGATCGAGGGGGCGGACGAGGGGCTTCGCAAGGCGCTTCCTGAGCTGTCACGGATCATCCTTGAAAACGAGTTTGACGCCCAGACACTTGTTGAGCAAGGGGTGCTGATAGAAACGAGGACACGAACCAACACAAAACAACGTTTGTCGCAAACCCTACAGTTGTTGGGGGGAGTGCTGATTGTATTGGTTGTGGCATTGGGCTTGGCTGGCCTGATCACAGCACGCCAGTTTCGCCGTGGGCAAATTTTATCCGCAGCCAACAAGGCGGCCGCTGCGCGCATGCGCACTATGGTTACATCCTCGTTGGACGCCATTTTGATGCTTGATAAAAGAGGCCGCATTTTGAGCTTTAACGGGGCTGCTGAGGACGTTTTTGGGTATTCAAGAACTGAAGCTCTCGGCCAATCTATGGTTGACTTGATTGTCCCTGATTATTTGCGACGGTTCTGCATTGAAAATGTAGCCAATTTTCTAGCTACCGGTGAAGGCCAGTTGGTCGACCGCGGGCTTTTGCAAATGGAGGGTAGAAAAAAGTCGGGGAAGATTTTCCCGGTTGAGTTGAGCATGTCATCCAGTCAGGCGGGGAGTGACTTGGTTTTTGTTTGTTTTATGAGAGACATTACAGATCGGGTCGAAAGCGAAGAAGCGCTTCGTCGTGCACGCGATGACGCATTAGCCGGTGAGCGGGCAAAGGCAAATTTGTTGACGGTGATGAGCCATGAAATCAGAACTCCGCTAAATGGTATTCTGGGATCAATCGAACTGCTTGAAACGACAGGGATGCTCGCCGAGGAAAAACGTTACCTACAGGCGATGCGGATCTCTGCTGAATTGTTACTGCACCACGTGAATGAGGTCTTGGAGCTATCCAGATTGGAAGCAGGCGGGGAGGCTGAGCAAATCAGGTCATTCGACTTGCAGGACTTGGTCGCCGGGCTTGTGGATGGCCAACAGGCTGCTGCATCGGCTCGTGGCAACAAACTGTACCTCCAATGTCGTTTAGATGATCAACCCATCGTGATGGGCAGAGCTGAAGGGCTCCAACAGGCACTGTTAAACTTGGTGGGGAATGCACTGAAGTTCACCCAAAATGGTGACGTAGTCGTGGAAGTTGAAAGGCTTGGCGATGAAACCGGTCGGGTGGAATTTCGGGTCTGTGACACGGGGCAGGGTATATCCCAAACCAATCTGGACCGGGTGTTTGAAGAGTTTGTCACTTTGGACAGCAGTTACAGTCGCAAACGCGAGGGGACTGGGCTGGGGTTGGCCATTACTCGTCGGTTGATTGAAAAAATGGGCGGTGAAATCAGCGTCGAAAGTGAGCTGGGTGAAGGGAGTTTATTTCGGTTTGCGGTTCCTCTGCCTGCTGCTTTCAAACGTGTGCCAACGCATGTAACCGACCGACCTGTTTCGGTGGCACCTAAACGGCTGTTGGTGGTCGAGGACAACGATATCAACCGGATGCTGCTGGAAAAAATGTTGCAACGTCAAGGGCACCAAGTGGAGAGTGCCGTTGGAGGCGCCGAGGGTGTCGAAGCTGTAACAAATAACAATTATGACTTAGTGTTCATGGATATCAGTATGCCTGGAATGGACGGTATCCAAGCGTTAAAGAAAATTCGCAAATTTGAACTGGCCGAAGATACCACGATCATTGCACTTACTGCACATGCTGCGGCTGATGACTGCGACCGTATTTTGCAAGCCGGATTTGCTGAAGTTTTGACCAAGCCAGTGACACAGGCAAAATTGGCCGAGGCGATTGAACGCCACACTAGTGAGATGAAGCCGAAGCTCTCCGACATGGAGACGTCGGACATTCAGCAATTTGTTGCTGCCCTGGGCGAGGAAAGAGCACAGGGATATTTGACCACCTTTTGCCAGGATGTAGCCCAGCTTCAAAAAGCGCTTGATGACTCTGGCACGGTTGACGAAGAACAACAGAGTGAAGCGCATCGCCTGGCTGGTTCAGCGGCGGTTCTTGGGCTTGCTGCACTGCGATCCTGCATGCTGGAGATTGAGGCGGCTACTCCACAAACGGAGCTACCCCTTGGCGCTCTGGAGCTAGCCTGGTCCGAAGCGGGGGTGTTATTGGCACCGCATTTAGCTGGAAAGTCAGCCTGAAGGCAGGCCCGTGTTCTCACATTTGATGGGTCTGTTTGTTCGTCTCAGGTGTTGTCATTCGTAGGCATTGCAAACAACAGTTTCTGGAGGGACCAGACGGCCCAACTGCAAGGCGGGCAAAATGGTAATAGAACTAGAATCTATCAAGTGGTGATAGATTTTCCATTAACTTCAAGAGATTAATGGCTCCGGCGGTAGGGATCGAACCTACGACCAATTGATTAACAGTCAACTGCTCTACCGCTGAGCTACGCCGGAACGGTGCGTGTCGTATAGCCATGGAAACTGGGAAGGTCTAGAGGGGAAACGTGACTTTTTTGATTTCCGCATGGTTTTTTTGAAGATCGGAAATGTATATCAAAAACAGGAGTTTGGAGCAAGTGCTTCAACAGCTTGGAGCCAAATGTGTCAGTATGCGTAACACTTTTAGTGAACCATTTTGTCAGTTCCGACAGGCACTGTGAGCGAAAGCAATATTTGGGCTGCAAGCGAGATCAGAGATCATCACGTCAATCTACATGCTCTACTTATTCTGGATATGCCGTGCATTGTGACCTAAGGCGAAAAGGCAATGCTATTCGAAGGGTTCTAAGCATGATCCAAACAGTCCCAACGAAATAGGTAACAAGGGGCTCAGAAAAGGAGACGCGCCTGCAATGAGGCGCGCCGTTATTGATTTGTTTTTTGATCAGTTGCCGTGAACCGCGGGTGGGCTCAGTAGCGCTTGTCCCATGTTTGGAAGCTCGTGAGCGATACCCTTGTGGCAGCTGATGCAGGTCTTTTCACCCGTGAACAAAAATCGTTCATGCGCTTCTGCTGCGCGTGGACTTTGACGTGTGATGTCCATCGATTCCGCGCTGTGACAGTTGCGACATTCCAGGGAATTGTTGGCCTCCAGTCTGGCCCATTCGTTCTGCGCAAGTGACAATCGGTGGTTCAGGAACTTTTCGCGCGTATTGATGGTGCCAAAAATCTTGCCCCAGACTTCTTTTGAGGCCTGCATCTTGCGGGCAATCTTACTGGACCATTCATGTGGCACGTGACAGTCGGGACAGGTTGCCCTGACACCTGAGCGATTTGAGTAGTGAATCGTTGGTTTCAACTCCTCAAACACGTTGTCGCTCATTTCATGACAACTGGTGCAAAAGGCTTCGGTGTTGGTGACTTCAAGGGCAGTATTAAAACCGCCCCAGAAAACGATTCCCATCAGAAAGCCGCCAAAGGTCAAAAACCCAAGCGAGTAGTGGACACTGGGGCGCAGGATTATGCCCCATGTGCGCTTGATTAAGCGAAGCATCAGTTGCCCTCCTGACCCGAGACATACTCAAGCACCTGGTCGATATCGACAAAGCCGTTTTCGAGCAATGGACGCACTTCAGCCTGCGGGACGTGACACTGGGTGCAGAAGTAGCGTCGTGGTGTCACTGAGGCCAAGAACTGATTGTCCCGGTTCATGAAGTGCGTAATCGAAACCATTGGTGCCTGGCTGATTTCAATGGCTGTCCGCGAGTGACACAGTAAGCACTGGTTGGCGTTCAGATCAATCTGATAGCCGTCCGTCTTGTGTGGGATCAATGGCGGTTGCTCGGGGTAGTTCCGAACTTGTCGCAGATCAGTGTTTCTCACAGGTGCGATAGCGTGTGGCGCTGCGTTTTCTGCAAGCGGAGTTCCTGCACGCAGGGTGGCAATGGTTTCTTGGGCCATTGCAACACCTGCAGGCGCCAGTGTCGCCAGAACCAGAGCGGCGATATGGGCGGAGTTTTTCAGACGTTTCATGATCATGCCCCCAATGCTTCGATTTTGATCGCACACTTTTTGAAGTCGGTCTGTTTAGAAAGCGGATCGGTTGCGTCCAGCGTAACCTTATTGATCAGCTGCCGTGCATCGAACCACGGGATGAAAACCAACCCCTTTGGTGGCTTGTTGCGGCCACGCGTCTCAACACGAGTGTGGATTTCACCGCGACGCGAAGAGACTTTGACCGCTGAACCGCGACGCAAACCCAGCGCCTTGGCATCATCGGGATGCATGTAGCACAGTGCGTCTGGTACCGCCTTGTACAACTCTGGCACACGTTGGGTCATCGAACCCGAGTGCCAATGCTCCAACACGCGACCCGTGCTTAGCCAGAACGGATATTCTTCGTCGGGACTTTCTGCCGCTGGTTCGTAGGGCAGGGCAAAGATCACAGCCTTGCCATCCTTTTTGCCGTAGAATTCAAAGTCGGATCCTGGAGTGACATAGGGGTCAGATCCTTCTTTGAAACGCCACTTGGTTTCTTTGCCGTCAACAACGGGCCAGCGTAGGCCGCGAACCTCATGGTAGGTGTCAAATGGAGCGAGATCATGTGCGTGACCCCGGCCAAAGGCTGCATATTCTTCGAACAAGCCTTTCTGGATGTAGAACCCAAAATCCTCAGATTCGTGGTTGGCGTAGTCTTTTGAAGTCTGCTCGAGCGGGAAGGCATCAACTTGCCCGTTGGCGTAGAGAACTTCGAATAGGGTCTTGCCCTTGTAGTCGGGGTTGGCATCCAGAATTTCGGCGGGCCAGACTTCGTCGGTGGTGAAACGCTTGGAGAACTCTACCAATTGCCACATGTCCGATTTGGATTCACCGGGTGCATCTACCAGCTGATGCCAGAATTGTGTGCGGCGCTCTGCGTTGCCATAGGCCCCTTCCTTTTCCACCCACATTGCGGTTGGCAGAACGAGATCGGCAGCTTCCGCAGTGACCGTCGGGTAGGCGTCAGAAACAACAATGAAGTTGTCAGGGTTGCGATAGCCGGGCAGCCCTTCCTCCATCATGTTGGGCGCAGCTTGCATGTTGTTGTTCACCTGAACCCAATAACAGTTGATGTCGCCATCTTTCAGCTTTCGGTTCTGCACCACAGCGTGGGCACCATTCCAGTCTGGCACTGTGCCCTCGGGCAGTTTCCAGATTTTCTCGGCATAGGCACGGTGTTCAGGATTTTTAACCACCATATCCGCTGGCAAGCGGTGCGAGAATGTCCCGACTTCGCGTGCTGTCCCACAGGCTGACGGTTGGCCGGTCAGCGAGAAGGGTGAGTTGCCCGGGGTGGAAATTTTACCTGTCAGCAGGTGCAGGTTGTAGAGCATGTTGTTGGTCCAGACACCGCGCGTGTGCTGGTTAACACCCATAGTCCACAGCGACATCACCTTAGTGTTCGGATCAGCGTACAGCTTGGCGATTTTCTCAATCGTCGCTATTGGAACCCCGGACATTTCTTCGGCTTTTTCAAGCGTGTATTCCGAAACAAATTCAGCGAATTCTTCAAAGGAGATTGGGTCGGACTTGCCGGAGTTCGGGTTTGCCGCCGCCTGTTGAAGTGGGTGTTCATCCCGCAGACCGTAACCGATATCTGTTTCGCCTTTGCGGAAATTCACGTGTTTGGACACAAAGTCCTTATTCACCGCATCGTTTTGGATGATGTAGTTGGCAATCGCATTCAACAACACCATGTCAGTTTGCGGCGTAAAGATTCCAGGAATGTCAGCCAGATCAAAACTGCGGTGTTTGAAAGTTGAAAGCACGGCTACTTTAACATGCGGGTTCGAGAACCGGCGGTCGGCGATGCGGGTCCAAAGGATTGGGTGCATCTCAGCCATGTTCGAGCCCCAAAGAACAAAGGCGTCGGCATGTTCAAAATCGTCATAGCAGCCCATTGGCTCGTCGATACCGAAGGTGCGCATAAAGCCACCAACAGCCGAGGCCATGCAGTGACGGGCGTTAGGGTCGATGTTGTTCGAGCGGAACCCGGCCTTCATTAGTTTGGAAGCGGCGTAGCCTTCCCAGACTGTCCACTGGCCTGACCCGAACATACCAATGCCTTTAGGACCTTTTGCCTTTAGTGTGGCTTTCCATTTTTCGGCCATGATATCGAAGGCTTCATCCCAGGACACCGGCTCAAAATCACCGTCTTTGTGAAACTCACCATCCCGCTTACGCAAAAGCGGTTGGGTCAGCCGGTCTTGACCATACATGATCTTGGACAGGAAATAGCCCTTCACACAGTTCAGGCCACGGTTCACCTCGGCTTCGGCGTCTCCATGCGTGGCGACCACGCGGCCCGCTTTCGTCGCGACCATAATTGAGCAACCAGTGCCGCAAAACCGGCATGCGGCTTTGGACCATTTAAGATCGGTAATGTTTGCGTCGGTGACAAGATTTTGTGCAGCGGCTGGCAACGGCAGGCCCGCCGCGGCGGCAGCAGCGGCAACCGCTTGTGCCTTGATCATGTCGCGTCTTGTGATGGCTACCATATCAGTTCTCCTGTTGGTGGCTTTACTTCGAATTACGGATTGTTATTTCAGCGGTTTCGCTATCGGCCTGATGGTAAATCAGGGCTGCGCTTACGACGCCGTCGAGCAATTGTAGATTGGTGAGAGAGTCGACGATCTCGCTCTCGCTTGGGGTTTCCAATGTGACAATGATTTTCCCCGACGCATCAGAAAGTGGCACCTCTGCATTGGGAACTTTGGCAATTTCTTCCAGCACATTGTGCATCAACGCCGGGTCGGCGCGTAACAGAAGGCTGGATATATGGATCACATCCTCAGGCATGTTTTGTTTCCTCAGAGGGGGCAGGGCTTGGCCGTGTGGTTGTTGATATGGCTTGCTCGGGGCAGGCCTCTATGCACGCGCCGCAGCCAGTGCAGGATTCCGTGTCCAGTTTGATGCGCCCAACGGGGCGCACGGACAGATCAAGGCGCAGGGCTTCTGGTTCGCAACTGTCCGTACAAATTTGACAGGAGATGCCAAAGCTAAGCATACATCCGTCGCCAATCGTCGCGAGTAGTCCGCCTTGCTCGGCCCAGGGCTTGTCTTTGCGTGGCGCAAAAACAGTTTCGGCTTCGGGGCAAGAGTCGACGCAGTCCCCACAAAACGTGCAGCCACCATTTGTAAAGTCGACTTTGGGTGTACCAGCAGGTCCAGCAATCAAAATCGCCTCGGGGCAGGCTTTGAGGCACGCACCACAGCTGGTGCAACCGTCAAGTACACGTTGTTCTGAGCTCCAGGGGGGACGCAGAATTTGAGTGCCCGACCGTTGAAATAGGGTACGCCGCAGGGGGAACGATCGCTGTTGCATCAGATCAGCCTGTGGGTGGTCCCACAATGAGCTGAAGCATCCAGATAGCAAAGCCATAGGTGCCAACAAGTGTCACTGCCAAGGCTGGTGCCAAGAACACTGCCAAGAAAAGAAACGCGCGGCGTTCTTCTGCGCGTGTTTGTGTCGGCGCTGTTGGGTCTTGGGTGCTGGTTTTGGTCATAAACGCAGGCCTTTCAAAGAGTAGTCCTCAGATTGAGCGGGCCGCACCGAAAAGTGATCGAGATTGCCGTCAATGTGATGCGGCCAGTATTAGCAGCCGGTTTCGGAGTGAAAAATATGTATTTCAGAAGACTGTTTGGTAAAGGTATTTTTACAGGGTAACTTATTTTTTGAAACTTTTCATCTGTAAAATAAGCGAAATGAAAAGCCTTGGCGGCTCATTGTAGCGGAAAATTAGGTAAACAAAATCTTGATCGAGCCGGTGGGCAATCTTCCTCGACTTATAGCAGGTGAGGCGTTCTCGAAGTTCCTGTTCGAATCGTCAGTAGAGAGGCCCTTCCAAGCCTCAAAATGCGTTGACGGTTAGGTGGACATACACAGCGTTCTTATTGTCGTTAACGGGACTTTTGCGGGCGTTATCTTGTTTTACCTACTCATAGCCAAAACCACATCGCCATGAGTAGAATAACTAATCCCAGCAATGCTTGCAGGACCGCCCCTCCAGTCAGGATCCCGATCACACGCAATTCTCTGGTCTCTGCCTCTAGCGCATCACGACGAACCAACCAGTAGTAGCTGTCATTCGGCAATATTGCGATAAATGAGCCAAGGCAGATTGCAAAAACCGCAACCACAGGGTCAAGGCCACTTGCCACAACCACTGGCGCTGCAACCGGAGCAACAGCTGCAAACGTTGCCATGCTGGACCCTTGTGCGAGTTTGAATAGGACTGTCAGGCAAAACAGACCCAGTACCGCGAAGGTGCCGCTGCCTTGTGGTACAAGATCGTCAACCGGCACAAGTGTGGTCAAAACCGCCCCAAACGCACTGGCTGCACCGATCACCAAGAGCAACGAAGATGTGCGTCGTACGGTGCTGTCAAAACATGCACGCCGGGCGTTGGATGGCGTCTGTGCCAACGCGAGAACTGCAGCGGCAACCAATGCGCCTTTGGGTAGGAGCAGGAAGTCGATAATTGGTACTCCGGTCTGACCAACCCAAATCCCGAACCCCAATAGGGCTGCTAGAACAATAAATGGTGCAAAGGATTGTAGAAGGTTTCTATCCGCCACCTTCGTTTCTGCGGGGGCAGGGCTGTTTGCATCGCTTGACCCATTTTGGCGAACAGCAAGACGCGCCCATATGACACCGGCTATTGCCAGCGGTATCGTTAAAGCTATCCCCAATAGCATCAGTTCCCCCGTAGCTGTGTCATCTCCTGCTACGCCTAGTCCGGTTGCAACGATCAAAGGCCCTGCAGGATAAAGCAATTTGAAACCAGCGTAGGCGCCAAAAGCGACGTCCAGTTTCCGCCTACCTGCTGCCGGAGACAGCGCCGCGTATGCCGTGTCGGGGCAAATCATACCCGCTCCGGCAGCTGGAGCTCCTATTGCTGCTGCTTTTTCGGCTCCTGGTGACGAAATTTCACGCCGTGACAAGGTCGCCGCCAGAATGAAAGACGGCAACAAGATCAAAGCGAATTCTCCGAGGGCTCTTCCGAACCCGCTGTTGAATGTGGAAATGAAAGTATTTGTTTCCATTCCACCAGCGAAGGCCAGCATCATTGTGACAAAGACCATCCAGATGACCAGTGGCATATCTGGTAACAAACCTGCTGGCATCGCCCGGGTCGCAGAAGTGTTTGTTGAGGGAAGAGATGTTGGTTGTGCCATTTAGGGAGTTCCGATCTTGCTTCATAATTTAATCTGATGCTAATTTCGGAGTTCACTTTGTTTAAATGAGAAATTGGCGACCCTTTCATGAGTTTAAATCATTATAAGCCATCGCTCAGAGCTCTCGAAGTTTTTGAATCTGCGGCCCGCATGGGTGGGTTTACTTCAGCCGGAAATGAGTTGGGCATTACGCAAAGCGCGGTTTCGCGCCAGGTTGGTGATCTAGAAGCCATGTTGGATGTGAAGCTCTTTCAACGGCGAGGTGCTCATGTCACCGTTACGCCCACGGGCATGCGCCTGGCTGAGAGGCTCGCAGTGGCGTTGAAAGATATGCGTGCCGCTGTTTCGGAAGCAGCACGTTCAGACGGGATGGTCACACTATCTATGCTGCCTTCCGTCGCGGCCAAATGGTTTGCACCTCGACTGGGTCGTTTTGTTACCGCGCATCCACAAATTGACCTGCGCGTTTCAGCATCCAGGCATCTCGTTGATTTTGGGGCCGAGGGCGTAGATGCCGCAATTCGATATGGCCGTGGACCTTGGCCGGGCCTCGCGGCGCAAAAACTTGCGACTGAAACAGTTTCGCCAGTTTGTACACCATTTTATGCGGAACAGGTTGGCCTAAATGAGCCAGCGGACCTTATTCAGGCGACCCTTTTGTACGGGGATATCCCTGAAGATTGGGAGGCATGGTTTGCGGTTGCAGGATGTACTGAAAATGTACCACCCGGTCCCCGGTTGGGGGATGATGCAGCCATATTGCAAGCAGTTCTTGATCATCAAGGGGTAGCCCTTGGCAGATCACGCTTGATTGAAGACGACCTGGCATCAGGTAAGCTTGTTACTCCCTTTGATATTCGCTTATCAGCAAGCCATGCCTATTGGCTTGTCCAGCCAGAAATAGTTGAGAAAAGTGATGCGATGTTGCGCGTCGAAGATTGGGTCAAAGCGGAGTTTGATTGAGTAACCCACGAGGCATGAAATTGGGTGAAACTGAATTGGTTTTACGCTAACCGTGGTAAAGTTACGCCACCAGTTGCAATCGCTAGGGCGATCTTCAACTGGTGGCGCTAATGTGCACTCTAGGCCGTTTGCGCCAAGTTGAACTGCTGTTCTTCGATCTCGTCCCACATGGAATCTTCCATGTTATCCAATTCGCCTTGAAAACCCGGTGTATCACTTTGATTTTTGCTCAGTTTGAATACAGAAACGACGTGTACAAGGTTTTTAGCTTCATCACGCAGCATTTGTCCGGATGCCGCGGTCTGCTCCAGCATCGCTGCACTTTTCTGAGAATCCTGGTCTAGATTGGTAATTGCGGTGTTCACCTCGGACAAACCTGTGGACTGTTCCACGGTGGTTGCGGCAATTTCATTTACTTTTTCTACCGCCAGTTCGACAGCGTCCTGAATCCTTTCCAGTGCCTCACCTGTTTCGGCAACGAGTTTGACCCCATCGGCTACATCTACCACGCTTGCCTGGATCAGCGACTTGATTTCCTTAACGGCTTCGGTCGAACGATTTGCTAAGGCCCCAACTTCAGAAGCGACAACTGCAAAACCACGTCCTGCTTCGCCAGCACGGGCCGCTTCAACACCTGCGTTCAAGGCGAGCAGATTAGTTTGAAGCGCGATATCTTCGATCAAGCCTGTGATTTTGGCAATGGCACCCGATGAGGTCTGAATGCGTTTGATGGCCGCAACTGTTTTATCGGCAACTGTCCCGGTCGATTTCGCCAACTGGTGTGCTTCGCCTACATTTTCTTCGGCCTGCTGTGCACTTTCTGCCGTGCCACGCACAGTGTCATTCAAAGTCTGAACGGCCCCGGTAGTTTCTTCAAGCGATGCGGCAGAATTTTCCCCCCTACGTGATGCGTCATCAACCGCAGATGAAATTTCACCTGCAGTATTGTTCAGCATCTCTGCGCTGCTAGATAATTGACGGATCATGCTGTTAAGGTTGTTTGTTAGGTTTTCAGTTGCTGTTGAAATCTCGGCAAACACACCCTTGTGCCCTGATGGCATGCGCCCGGTCAGGTCATTGGACGAAAGAGCATTGAGAATGGTAAGAACGTCTCCTAAACCTTTTTCGGCCACCTCCCCAATTTGGTTTACGCCGCGGCCCATCTCAATGAACGAACCGGTTTCACCATCTACTTGAATTCGTTTGGAGAAATCACCATCGGCGCAGGCGGAAATCACATCGGAGATTTCGGCTGTCAGACGCTCTTTTTGTTCTTGATCACGCCGGAAATCTTCTACCGCATTTGTGATCGCTGAGATTTCGGTTATTCTCGACTGCGTCAACGCCAAGGAAAAATCGCCGGACATCATTTGAGTCAGGACCTTGTTTACGCGGCGCAGTGGGCGAGAGATGCTTAAGGCCACAACGATGGCAATACCCACGAACACAAGGAGCCCGCCCAGGCCTGCAATCAGCGAATTTTTCTGAGCTTGCGCGCTTTGAGCTTCGGCGTTGGCCAAAATCTCATCAAGCCGTTCGTTTGCGCGGGTATGGATCTTTTTCAAGATTGGAGCCGCTTCTGAAAACCGCTGAGACAATGCTTTACGATGGTCCTGCTCCAGCATTGTTTCCGTGACAAAACGGGCAAACGAAGTTTGATATGTATCCAAGAGACCGTCGATTTCGTTGTGTCGAGACTCTCCCCCGAACATTTCGTGTGGAAAGGCGTGGAATTCTTCGATGCGTGCATTCAATCGATCAAGGTATTTTGTATCGTGACGCATGATGAAATCTTTTTCATGACGCCGCATCATGAGCATCTTTACTTGTAACTGTGGCTGGTTGATTTCCGCCAAAGCAGTTTCAACACTGCGAACAGCATTGCGCAACTGCCCCTGCAGCCCAGAGGTCTCGTCCAGTCCCAAGTTCTGATTGATGGCGACCAATGCGGAGAACTCGTCCCGGTAGGCGGTAATGGCCGCAGATAGATCTGCAATCTCTTTGGCGGACGCTTCCAGGCCTTCGATTTGTCTCAGCTGGTTTTCAGATTCATTTAGGGCCGCATACAGACGTGTCATCGTATCGGCATGGCGCAGCACATATTTTTCATCCAGACGAAGCAAAAAGTCTTTCTCGGCGCGCCGCGCCATTAAAAACTCAATCTCCAGCCCCTCTAGCGTCGACCCCAAAGCATTTACGCGCAGGAGATCGCTTTGCACATCGGCACTCACGTTATGTGTATACCTTGAGATACCGATCAGCGTGATCATGATTAGACCGGCTAGGATCACAATTGATAAAACGGCGGTGTTGATACTGGTTTTTAGTTTCATGGGGTCCACACTGAAGATCGACGGGGACTCCTTTGCTACGCATCTCAGATTAAGGAAAGGTGCAGATAGTCGGTGCCTACCACCGACACATTGGCGGTTGTTCCCGGTATGAGTGTTAGGGTGGGAGGGTCACTTTCCTTGGGCGTGTAGTGGGGTGATTTTCACGTTGAAGATTTGAATTATCTATCTAAATACGGTTAGTTGTCTGATATTCCTCATTAAAGTGTTAGAAGCGTAGACTTTTAAACCACCCGGTAGATGCAGTCGTTCTTGAAGCGTTTGTTAGTGAGAATAGCTTGCCTAGGATGTTGATTTATCAAATCTATAGTTTAACAATCACACCCGAACGAGAGACTGTTTGCCACTGCGATTTGCTGCGCCACGGTTCTACCTAAATCACGCGATTTGGCTCCAATTAAAGTTCTAAGAAAAGAAATCACTCATTTCTCCACTTTCATTCCTAGCGGTATGGAGTAAGGGAGGTGGGGCGTTAAGGAGAACGAATGATGGGCGCTTCACAAAACTTACTGGAAATTGTTGCGGCTGCGCAGGCTGACGCAAAGACGGCTGAAAATCGCATTGCAGACATATTTGAACAGACCGGCGGGCAGCACGGATCCGGTTCCCAGAGTGAAGAATTGCACGCCTTGACGGTTTCGCTTGAATCAGCTGCGGTCGACATCTTCACTTTGTTTGAGGCGCGGATGCAGCACCATTTCAGACGAGGCCCGTTCTCACGTAAATTGAAATCGCTGCTATTGGAGACTGGGCAAGCAGATCTCGCCGAGAGCGTCCACCAGTATTATCTTGCGATCAACGTTTTGAAGCATGGGAAAGGCGCGAGTTATCGTGAGCTGCTCAATGCCCCAAACGCGCTTTTTGTTGTGAGGCCCGCCGATGACATCCCCGTCGGCGAAGCACACGATGCCGTAGGTCTTGTTGATGTCAGTGTGCCGGGCTTTTTCGATGGGCTGACTACAACAATTCTTGAAGCCTATCATTTCCTTGAAAACAGACAAGTTTCGTAGTTCTGTTTGCCAAGATGAAATCGGGTGAACAGCCAACTTAACTGGTTGGGCACTAACATTTTAAGTCTTCGAGTTCGCGAACCAATCGCTGAAGGCCGGGCGCATCAGTGGACGCTGAGGGGCTTACTATTCGAATGGGCCATTTTAGTTCTACGGCCAACGGCACCGCTATCACATCCGGTTTGGCAACGAGGTTCAACGATTCCTGATCTACTATTGCCCGACCTGCTCCTTGGGCCACCATTCTGATAAGAGCGGATTGGGTGCCTGCCTCGGCCATGATTTGAAATGTGACGCCAGCCTGATCAAACATGTGCTCGACTGCCCGGCGGAATGGGCTGTGAGTTGGCAACATATTCTGAGGAACCTTTGCCAATTCTGCCAGCGTTACCTTTCCTACACGAGCAAGTTCATCATTTGGGTGGAAAATGGCGGTTGGCAATACATCTGCCACTCGTGTGCAGACTAGGTTTGGATCGCCCGGGTCGGACGAAATGACCACACAGTCAGCACGTCCCTCTCTCAGTGCGGCAAGGCATGAGTCTTCGTTCAGAACGTCGACATCAATCCTGAGTGCCGGATGTCGTGCCATCAGGCGGCCTGCAGCGCTAGCGACACGGGTATCTGCAACAACGGGCAGTGCGGCCACTCTCAGATGACCTCCCAATCCTGAGGCAATCTGTCTTGCGGCATCTTTGACTCTTTCCAGCCCATGATAGTGTTTTAACGCGGCCTCTTGCAGGCTGTGGGCCGCTGCGGTTGGTTCGAATTTCCGACCCGACCGATCGAACAGTTCCACTCCGATTTCGAGTTCAAGTTCTGCGACTGCACGGCTGATCGCAGGTTGAGAAATATGCAATGCATCGGCTGCTTTGCGCGTCGACTTCAGGCGATATGCCATCTGGAATATTTCAATTTGGCGGGCGGAAAGGCGCATAGGGTTCGATAACAGAAACGTATCAACTGATGCAACTTTTTGATTTCTTCAACATCGAAACTCGCGGTATACAGGGTGAAGATGCTTGCCGAGAGGACCTCCTTTGCACCTGGATTTAGAACTACTGCTTTTGGCGATCTTTTTGGGCGCCGTGCTTCAGGTTGGGGTTGGGATTGGGTTTAGCATTGTTGCGGGCCCTCCCATGATGGTTTTGCTGGGAACTACGGTCGCGGTTCCAGTTCTGCTGATGTTGAATACACTGGTGTCAGCTATTGCCGTCGACTGGCGTATTTGGGTCGCTGAGAAAAAAACGATTAAGACTGCGATAGTTGGGTGTCTTTTGGGCGTGGCATTGGGGGTGGTTATCTATCCGTATCTGTCTGAACAGATTGTTTTGATCCTGACGGGCACATTGTTACTAATAGGCGTTCTGACAACGCTTCTCCCGCATCGCTCAGTGGCTGGTACTAGGGGATTCGCAGCAATCTCTGGGTTGTCTGGCCTGGCAACAGTTTGGGCCGCGACCCCCGGACCGCTCATGGTGTTTGGCCTGATCGCAACTGGTCGGTCCGCACGGGATACCCGCAAACTGGTACAGCCCATTGCACTGGTCGCTTATGGGGTTGCCTTGCTTTTGCATGGGTTGGTTGATGGAGTGGCATTTGCACAGGTATCCAATGTCTGGGCATTTGTAGTTGCCACGTTTTTTGGCAGCATTCTTGGGCGTGTAATCGGCCCATTGTTACCCCAACATCTGATCAAAAACGCCATTCGGATCGTCTCAATCCTGGCCTGTTATGCGCTTTTCCGGCGCGCCTATTTGATAAGTTAGACACGGGGTAAATACGATGCAACGCACTGAACTACTGGCCCGCTTTCCACGCGCGGAGCTCATGAATGGTGAAACACCGTTGGTCCGTTTGGGCCGGATGTCTGAGCGCCTTGGAATTGATCTGTGGCTCAAGCGCGATGACCTTACTGGTCTTGGATTTGGCGGCAATAAAACCCGTCAACTAGAATTCTATTTTGGCGACGCGCTGGCAAAGGGGGCAGATACGGTGCTCATCACCGGTGCGGTGCAATCAAACTATGTGCGATCAGCGGCGGCGGCGGCAGCACAGTTGGGGCTTCGCGCCATCCTGCAACTGGAAGAGCGTGTCGCAGGTATGGGAGCGCCATATTACAATTCTGGCAATGTGCTGCTTGCCAAAATACTAGGTGCAGAGCACATCAGCTATCCGGAGGGCGAAGACGAGGCCGGGGCCGATGCAGCGCTTCATCAGCGTTCTGAACAGATCAAAACCGAGGGTGGCAAGCCGTATGTAGTTCATCTGGGGCTGGATCACCCACCACTCGGTGCGCTTGGGTATGTCGCGGGAGGAATTGAACTCTGCGAGCAGATGGACGACTTCGATGCTGTGGTTGTTCCCTCAGGCAGTGGCGCAACACACGGCGGGCTCTTGACCGGGTTACGCCTGTCAGGGCAATCGGCCCCGGTTCACGGGATATGTGTGCGCCGCGATCACCAGCAACAGCAGCAGCGGTTAAAAACTGTGCTGCACAAACTGGCCAACTTGTTAGATATTGACGCAAAACTGACCTCGGATGCTGTTCTTACCTGGGATGGCGCATTGTCCCCTGGTTACGGGAAAATGGGTCCGGATACCCAACATGCGCTAAGTTTGATGGCGCGCACCGAGGGGGTTTTCCTCGATCCGGTTTACACCGCAAAAACATTCGCTGGTTTGTTGGGTCTGATTGACACCGGTCACATTGTAGCAGGGCAAAAAGTTGTCATGCTGCATACGGGGGGATTGCCTGCGCTCTTTGGCTATCAAGAGGAGTTATCGACGAAATGAAATGATCTTGGTGTGCTGCGATGTTCCACCAAATCTTTCACAGTGAAAGACGTTCAGCCCGCCAAATCTAATCACCGCTGAAGCAAAACAATCAAGCGAACCGAATTTTCCAATCCTTAATCAGAGTGTTCATGATGCCAAACCAGCCTTCTCAAAACATAGCCGATCTTCCCTTGCGCATCACCGGACCGGCAGCATGGATCGGCGTGGAAATGGCCGGCAACCCAGATGCCTGGCTTTATCAACTCAGCTCAGAAGACATTGCCGATCTCGAAAACGCAGCGCGGCACTTTATTGCGCTAGGGCTTGATGTCGGAGAGATCTCTAAGGAAACCTTTCCACTTACTACGTTTTCCACACATGCTAGGGACCTAAGTAAGATCCTGTTGAATGGCGTGGGCGTCCAAGTGCTGCGCGGTCTGCCCATCGCAGACTATTCTCAAAAATTTGCGGCAACCATCTTTTGTGGTCTTGGCGCCCATTTGGGAAGCGCGCGTTCCCAAAATGCGCAAGGACATATTTTGGGGCACGTTCGCGATATTGGTGGTGATGTCAACGATCCCAACAGCCGCATCTATCAGACATGCGAACGTCAAACTTTTCACACAGACAGTGCTGATGTTGTTGGTCTGCTATGCCTGCAAGAAGCCAAGCAAGGGGGGCGATCCTTACTTGTGAGCGCGGTTTCCATCTATAATAGAATGAGAGCCGAGCGGCCTGATCTGCTGGAAAAGCTCTTTGATCCAATCGCGACTGACCGGCGAGGGGAAATTCCGGAAGGTGCCAAGCCGTTCATGGAGATACCCGTTTTGAACTGGCACATGGGCCATTTGACCGTTTTCTACCAACGGCAATATATCGACAGTGCACAACGGTTTGATGGTGCCTTGCCTTTGACACCGGAACATGTTGAAGCGCTTGATATGTTCGACGCATTGGCCAATGATCCCGAACTTTGCTTTGGGATGCAGTTAGAGCCGGGCGACATGCAGTTTGTTTACAACCATTCGCAACTGCATGATCGCACTGGCTTTCTCGATTGGCCTGACCCCAGCAAGCGCCGCCACCTGATGCGCCTTTGGCTTTCGATTGATGGCGACCGACCGTTGCCCGACTGTTTCAAAGAACGATATGGCTCCATCGAAATTGGCAATCGCGGCGGAATAATCACTAAGGAAACCAAACTACACGCGCCGTTAGACTGAATTCGGTACAGAGCGATGTGGCGTACTGTCTTGAACAAGAGCAGATTTCTGGAATACACCATTTCTGCTTCGTCCTAGCCACTCAACTTTTTCGTCGTGGAAAACCGAACGGATTGGCATCTTTGGCGCCCCTGTCACTCGATGCAGCTTGAAGGCTCTCGGCCATAGGATCTAGGAAATACTTGCCGTCTAGGAGATCTATCTTCTGTGGCCTGAGTACACGCAAACACAACATGATCCGGATGACGTTCTCCAAATCATACTGACGGATATTTCGTCTACTTCTGTGTGATGAGTTGGCAAGAGGAGATCGGGGAAGGCGATGTCCTTTGGCAGTTGATTTAGCACATATTTCACAATGCGTTATGGGCCAAATTTAACTGTTTTGAACATTTTGCGAAGGATATGAAGCGAAACATGGGCCTTTCAATCTCGCTGTCACTTTTTGGAAAACCCAGTGACAAGCCAGAGGCGTTGGGCCGTGCGCAAAAACCAAAAAAGCCACCAAGCTATTGAGCTTAGTGGCTTTTTATGGCTCCGGCGGTAGGGATCGAACCTACGACCAATTGATTAACAGTCAACTGCTCTACCGCTGAGCTACGCCGGAACGGTGCGTGTCGTATAGCGTCCGGATTCTAGAGCGTCCAGAGGGGAATTACGAAATTTTCAAATTATTTCCTGGTGCTCACTTTAGAAGTTGAAACTTGGATGCAGGCTCCAAATCTCCAATTTGGGAAACTCTGTTTTTGCCCACTAGATCAATTAGATGAGCAAAGACATTGCGTTCCGCCGCTGCAAGCAATGAAGCCGGTGTTTCCGTGTATATTGCTTGCGCAAGACTAAGGGCCGTCGCAGGCCCTTGGGCAAGACATTCTAGGACAGCAGCCTCGCGTGATTGACGGTGAGCAATCAGCCAATCCAGTCGGGCGGTTGGGTCTGTAACGGGTGCGCCGTGACCGGGATGAAACACCCGCCATTGCCGTTCTTTCAGGCGATGGCACGACGCCATGAAATCACTCAGATCACCGTCTGGTGGTGATACCAGTGAACTGGCCCAGCCCATGACGTGATCAGCGGTGAAACAGGCATCGTTCCAGGCCAGGGCAACGTGGTTGCCTAGATGGCCTGGGGTGTGAATGACTTCCAAAGCCCAATCTGAACCTGTGATGATGTCACCGTGAGCGACGGTTAGGTCTGGATGAAAATCTAAATCGATGCCTTCGCCACCGCCTGTCATTCCAGCTGCGGCCAGCTGGGTCATTACCTCGCTGCGACCGGCAGCTGAACTGCCATAGGCATAAATCGGGGCCCCAGTAATCTGACTGAGTTCTGCCGCCAGCGGTGAATGATCAAGATGGCTGTGGGTTACGATGACATGAGTGATCTTTTGGCCGGGTTCGACGGCAGACAAAATGGCCTGTAAATGATGGGGCAGGGCGGGGCCAGGGTCAACTACCGCCAGATCAGTTCTGCCGATGACATAGGTATTGGTGCCGCGATAGGTCATAGGAGACGGGTTTGGTGCCAAAATGCGCCGCAACCCTGGCTCCAATTCAATTGCTTCGCCCGGGTTCGGGTTGAAATCATCTGGGGCCTGCATCATGCTACCTCGGTCATTTGACATTCATTTCAATCGCCTGCACGGGTTTGTGTTTCACTGCCCTGCCTGCCCGCTATAGGCTTAACCCATGTTCTTCAACTGGCTCAAACAATATATGCCACGTAGCCTTTATGGACGGGCGGCGTTGATCCTGGTGTTACCTGTTCTGGTGATACAGCTCGTGGTTTCGGTGGCCTTTATCCAGAACCACCTAGAAGACATTACGACCCAGATGTCGCGGACAGTGGTACGAGAATTGCGGTTGATTTCCGACCAAGCGGCGGCTGCGACGGATCAGCAGGCAATGTTGACGGAAATGGCACCTTCTCTGGCGACGCTGCAGATGCAGGTGCGTTTTGTTACGCTCGACGAGATACCGCAGAGCGATCAGTATCGTTGGTTTGATTTTTCCGCCCGTGTGGTGGCGCGAACATTTCGCGGAGCACTTCCTCAAACTCTTGCTGTGCTGTTTCCCGACAAGCGAAGGGTCTTGTTGTACATGCAATCGAGGTTAGGCCCGGTTGAAATCAGTTTTGAACGACGGCGGGTCGCAGCGGCAACGCCGCACCAGCTGATCGTAACTATGGTGTTCTTCGGCACCCTAATGACGGTCATTTCCTTTCTTTATATGCGTAATCAGTTGCGTCCGATTACTTGGTTGTCTGAGGCAGCCCAGGCTTTTGGGCGTGGGCATCATGTGCCATTTCGACCTAGCGGCGCAACTGAAGTTCGGCTTGCTGGGAGCGCCTTTCTTGACATGAGGGCACGGATTGAACGCCAGATCGAACAGCGAACGCTGATGCTGTCCGGTGTCAGTCATGATTTGCGTACCCCCTTAACCCGGCTAAAGCTTGGGTTGGCACTGTTGGATGAAAGCGATGCAGAACCATTGTTGCGCGATGTAGATGAAATGCATCAGCTGTTGGACGCATTTTTGGATTTTTCCCGTGGGGTTAGCACCAGTGAACCCGACTCCACTGACCCCCATGAAATGGTCCAGACCATAGTTGGAAATTGGCGTCGTGAAGGCCAGGATGTCATGTTGGGAGAGTTGAGTGGTACTGGCGAAGTTATGTTGCGCCCGGCTGCAATGCGTCGCGCAATTGACAATTTGATTTCAAATGCTGTGCGTTACGGTAGTCGAGCTCGGGTGTCGGTCGCCCTGACAGATCGCTCGTTGCGCATTCGGGTGGAGGACGACGGTTCAGGTATCCCGCCGGATCTACGCGGTGAGGCAGTTCGCCCCTTTATTCGGCTAGATCCGTCGCGCAATCAGGATTTGGGAGCAGGAGTGGGGCTGGGATTGGCTATTGTCGCCGATATTGCCCGCGCGCATGGTGGCGCCTTGCGATTAGGTGAAAGTGAAGGATTGGGTGGATTGCAAGCCGATATAGTGATCGGCCGGTAGTTAACCGACTGGGGCAAATGAGCGAAATGGCGCTGAGGACAACAAAATTCTTGTGATTGTAACTATCAGTTGTACCTTAACGATATGATTTATTCAGGATTTTCCCCAAAAACACCCTTGGCAATTTCCTTGTGGAAAAGCCAGCTGCTGAAAATTAGTACTGTTTTGGTGACCTTTGCCGGGGCTTCTCCGGCAGTGGCACAAGCGGACGGCGATCCTCCTACAATGGATCTGCGCGCTGTGGAGATTGTGACATCTGCAACTGAATATTTGGCTGCCCAGGAGATCTTATCTGTAGACTGGTTTGTTTCATTTGATGTGGTGGCTGATGGCCGTGAAAAGATCACCTACATGCGCAGTGGCTCCAACCTGTTGCAGCGTGGCGTTGGTTTCTACGGCAATAGCGAATTTGGCGAAGACACGCGTGAGTATTTTTTTGACGGTACACAGTTTCAAATTTATGACGTTGAAGAAAATGCCTATGTATCCACTGAATTTGTCGGTGATTTTGATGCTTTGGCAGATCGGGCGTCAGAGGCATATGACCTGCGACTGCCTATCTGGCAGGTGATGAGCGCATCTCCAAATGCGGAGCTGTTAGATCGGGCGACTTCAGCAGCGTATTTAGGCACGACCCGGATTGCTGGCCGTCAGGCTCATCACTTGGCCTTTTCAGATTATGATGCGGACTGGCAAATCTGGATTTCTACCGAAGCTGCGAAGCCAGAGTTGATGATGATCGTTGGTACAGCCCCCTATACGCAGGGTTGGCCTCAATATCGCGCCTACTTCACCAATTGGGATTTTGACCCCGACTTTCCAGACAGCGTCTTTACCTATGTACCTGACGATGAGGCTGAGCAAATGGCCTGGCCTCAGCCAGCGGACGTCAACATTTTGGGGGCGGGTAACTGATGCGACAGTTTTTTCTAGGATTTCTTATTTTCGCGCTGTCAGTTGGGACATCCCCAGAGAGTGTGATGCGATTGTCCCCCAGCACAGATGCAGCTGATGCCAGAAATCGGGGCGGCGGTGGTAGGGCCCGACCATCTGGCGGTAGCCGCGGCGGGTTTTCGGCGGCTCCTAGAACACGGCCTTCCGGTGCGCGAACCCGTCCATCTGCTGGCACGCGCCCGTCTCCGCGTACACGGCCCTCTACGGGTACCCGGCCTTCAACAGGTACACGTCCTTCTACGCAGCCTTCGACTAGGCCAGCGAAACCCCCTGTAGTTGCGCCCAGCAGGCCATCTGCAGGACAACGACCTTCCACCCGTCCATCGGCTGGTGTTCGTCCCCCAGGTGCACGTCCCCCGGGGTCACGCCCTCCTGGTGCCCGGCCGCCTGGCCACCGTCCTCCTGGAACACGTCCACCTGGAACCCGTCCGCCAATCGGGGGGCGTCCACCCGGATACCGTCCGCCAGGGTATCGTCCACCAGCCTATCGTCCACCTTATTATCCGCCTCCATATCACCGTCCGCCACATTACCACTACGGCCCTTATCATTATAATCCGGGTTGGGGGTGGTTCTTTACTGCGGCCATTGTTGGGTCGACGCTGGTCTATACAACCTCGTTGCCTTCCGATCAGGAGTGCCAGAAGGTCACAGAAAACGGCGAAACGTTATATCTGTGTGATGGGGTCCTGTATCGTTCGACCTTTTATGAGGACGAAAAGGTCTATGAGATTGTTTCGGATCCGCCAGCAGAGGAGGGGGCACCCCAATCTGTTGTTGGCATGGGTCTGACTGATCCACTGACACGTGGCGATACGGTCCGTGAACTGCAAAACCGTCTGGTTGGCGCTGGCTACGATGTTGGCGGCGTTGATGGTGTCTTTGGCGGTGGTACTGAAACCGCTGTCATGTGGTTGCAGTATGACAATGGGCTTGAATCGACCGGTTTGATCGATCCCCCAACAGCTCAATTGCTCGGATATGATGTACCTGGTTCTGCAGAAAGTGCTGCTCCTCCGGTGGAACAGGGTTTGTCAGAAACATCACCGAACGATGCTGAAGAACCTTCCGCAGCACCTGAAACCCAACCGGATAGCACAACACCCGGTGATCAGGACGCGGTTCCAACCGACGGTGAAAGCCCTCCGGTTGAAGAGTCGCAAAACTAAAAGGCAATCTGATGCAGACCCGCGTAATCTGCATCAGACAAAGATCGGTGTGGAGTTGGTGTATAAGCTCTACTCAATTGATCAATCTGTCCACGCTCAACAGCCTTCGCTGATATGCAAATAGAACATTCCAATCAGGAATAGTGAATGATTGTTCGGTGCGCATGGCAGCTGTTGGTGGGCGAATGTTGGAATTGGGGCAAAAGCGCACATTTTGCTTTTGCGTGAATATTGAAAATTTAATTCGCAAACAAAAAGGATCGCTCGCTTGCCCCGAAATTGTTCTATACCCGCAAAGAAGACCTCCTGCGGCAGAATGTTGGTTAATTTGATCGCGGCTATGTTTCTAACCGTGATGGTACCCAGTTGGTCACCAGCGCAATCGCGTTCAGAACAGGCTTTTGCCCGCAAAGTTTTGGCTGGCCTTCAAGCCAGTTCGATAGCGGCAAATCGGGAATATTGCGGTATTATTGGACTGACGGAAGCGGGGGGGCTTATCGCTTCGGCAGCGCGTAAAGGACGGCGTGATTCCTGTCTGCCAAGAGATCCCCGCGGTGCGATAGAGCTGATTGCCAGCTATCACACTCATGCAGGGTTTGACGAGGACGCCGACAGCGAAGTGCCTTCCGCCAGTGATGTGATTGCCGATATGGAAGAGGGGCTGGACGGATATGTCGCAACTCCGGGTGGGCGGTTGTGGTTTATTGATGGGCAATCGGGAACCGCGCGCCAGCTGTGTGGCCTAGATTGCCTGCCTTCCGATCCGGATTTCGTGCCCGGCCAATGGGGGCCGGTCAAACAGCGATATACCCTGTCAGATCTGGATGCGCGCGATTAACCCGATCTTGTCCAACCAGGGAAGAGGATGGCTTGGCTAGACAACACAACAGATGTTCAGGGCCATTTGTCTGAAGGACGTCGGGCCCGCGCTTAATTTCGACGTTGTGAAGGAAATGGATATCTGTTCCGTCAATGATGGAAACTGTGAGTATTGCAGGTCTATGGATGGCTACATTGCTGTAGGGTCACCGCATAGCCATCAGGTTCGCGACCAGCATACTGCGCTTTTGTTCCATTTGTTCCTGGATCTTGTGAGCAAGGTCTGCTTCTGGGCCGCAACAAACGACCGCGGTTTCTTTCATCTCGCGATGTGTGCGTTGTGCAGAGTCAAGCATAGCTCGTCGGACGATGTCCAAAATTTCTTCCCGCTCCGCCTCAGGAAGGTCAGCGGCAAGGGCTGCTTCCAGTTCTTGGGTGACGCGATTTGATAGTTTTTCAAGATTCATCTGGTTCGCTCCGGTTTTAGACTGGCATCTAAAAGTGGCCACTTTTTGGCAGTCGTTAATAGCCTGTGCACTGAAAGTCCCATGTACAGGGGCCTGGCCGAAAGGTTAGGCCAACAGAAGAACCGGTGGCAATAAGATACTTGATTTAAGAGACAATCAATAACCAGCAGAGAGCGGTTATCTGGATTCATTCCGGTAATGTCGGATAACGGCATTGTGCGTCGGCAGAGTTTCTGGTTCCAAAAGTGGCCTAAACTAAGTGAGAGTTTGGCTCATCTGGTTGGTTTGATTATGCGGCGCGTTGCCTGTGATGTAAGCGGCGCGCTTCGAGGGTCTTTCGTTTAATCCTTTCTCGTTGTTGTAGAATGGCTTTGTCCCGTCCGAAGTAGACGTCGGCAGGTGTGACGTTGTTCAGGCTCTCATGGTAGCGCTGGTGGTTATAGTGGTCGACGAAGGCTTCGATCTGGGCTTCGAGATCACCGGGTAGGAAGTAGTTTTCCAGCAGGATGCGGTTCTTCAAGGTTTGATGCCAACGTTCGATCTTGCCCTGTGTCTGAGGGTGATACGGCGCTCCGCGTGAGTGCTTCATGCCCTTGTCCTGCAACCACTCAGCCAGATCGCCCGAGACGTAGCTGGATCCGTTATCCATTGCCCGGCAGGGTCATGCGCAGCATGATCCCGAGAGGGGCTAAGCAGGCGTGGCTTATGAACGACGTGGATCTGATCACATCCTGACGCCTGCAACGCGAGATCCAACGTATCGGTCACATCTTCAGTCCTCATATTGGTGCAGAGTTTCCACGAGATGATGTAGCGGCTGTAATCGTCCAGGAGTTTCAGCCCATAGTCGGGCAGCATTGAATGTCCAAAGACTTAGGGGGGCATCAACATAGCCGGATATGTTCTGCATCACTATAATAACATCGACGGATCGCGTGTTGGCGAGCTTGGCCCATTGTCTCTTCCCATAGTTGAAAAATATGGCGATGAATTGTTAGTCTCCTGCCGGATCGAACCACTAAAGGGCAATTCGATCCATTCCAATATGGTGGTCTACAAGTTCGAGACCTTTGTCGCTGTATCGGAGTTCTACCATTCACCTGAAATGGTGGAGTTCTCCAATTTGCGGGACAAAATTAAAGATGGTCTCGCGACTGTGACAACCCGGTCACTCAGAGACAGAGTATGTTGTGAATTCCGGTTACTTTCAGACCTAGTTGAAGTGTTTTAAACTTTTGGCAGTTCGGGAAACAACTCAATACAAGAGAGCATTTTGGCGCCTGGAGATGGCCTCGAACAGTCTGACAGGTTTGCTGCGATCGCTACGTTAGTCGAATGATACATGTGCTTTGAACAGCTCCAATGGATCAAAACAAACGAGCGGAGCTAGGGAATTCGCTGCATCCTAATTTGGTGTGGGATTGGTCCATGGGAATGACAACAACCACCCTTTGCAAATATTGCGGTTTGGCAGCATTACAATCTTTGGGCTGGTTTACGTGTTTGTCAGGAGGGGCTGTTCTTATAGAATATTTGAACCGCCACCTTCGAGTTATTTAATTACGTCAATAACCAGTACAAAACCGATCCCCAAAATAGGACTCCCCCGAGCGCGGCCCAAAGTACCCACCAGCCAGCTGGTTTCGATGCTTTCGTTTTTTTCACTGGCGTTTGCATTGCTCGACGCTCCGAGCGCAGGTCTTTCCAGTTTTGGAGGTGTTGAATGAACATAGTCACCCTTGTCAAAGGAGTAATTGCATATCGTAGGTGTAGCACAAATATAGATTTGCTTCAAAAAAAGAAAAATTCCCCCTTACGCGCCCCTTATTTGCTCAGGATTCCTAACGGGGCAGTAAAGCCCATCACTACCGAGTCAGCTAAGGAAAGCGAATCAGGCATAAGACACTTTGATCACTGGGTTGTAGTTTGGGGCCAGAACGATTTGGTTGATTCAGATATGCTTGTCCGTAGTTTTGTTGGCGCAGCCTCATAGCTCTATGAGGCTGCGTCGAACCTACTTCGTGATCATAGTTTCGCTCTATAGCATGGAACATGGATTGTTCGTAGATTTGGCGAAGAAAGGGGGAGGTATTTTCAGGTGGAGACGCAAAAGCTACAGAGTTTAAGGCTTTTTAACACGTTGAAATAATTTGTAATTTTCTTGGCGTCGCGCAAGATGTCTCGCTTGAAATCAAAGGCTCAGGCGGAAATTTGGTAGGCCCGGCAGGACTTGAACCCGCAACCAAAGCGTTATGAGCGCTCTGCTCTAACCAATTGAGCTACAGGCCCGCCGTTTCTGGTGGTTATGCAATGCTGCGCAGCAGGTCAAGCGGTGATTGCATAGGGGCGTGGGTGAACCTGCTGAAATTCCGCCTGAATCGCCTCCAGCCTGTCAACCACACCTTGCAGAATGATGTCGTGGCCTCGGCCCGCTGCGTGGCGGGTGGGGTAGACGGCAAAAACGGGTTTATCGGGATTGGAATAGGCTGGCAGCACCTGCTCATAGGTTCCATTGGCCAATTCCACGGCTATCATGAACCGAGGCGCACGGGCAAAACCGGTGCAATTGTTCACCGCCTGCAGGATCAAGTCCGGATCATCAGCCGTAAACCCGCCACGAACAGGGGCCTGGATTTCCTTGCCATCCTTGATGATCGGAATGAACCCCTGGGTCTGGTCTTCATTGTGCTGAACCATTTTCAGACGCATCAGATCTTCAATCGTTTCGGGGCGGCCGACCTTGTCCAGATAGGCGGGGTTGGCAAACAGCACCGTTTTCAGCGCCGCGATCTTGCGACCAAAGCCATCGGTGTCGCCCAAGCGCCCCGATCGAATGGCTAGGTCATAGCCCTCGCGCACCACGTCAACCAGCCGGTCCTCCAGCTTCATCACGATGTTCAGGTCGGGGTAGGGGGTGCCCAGATCAATCAGCATCGGGCCAACAATCGCACGCCCCAGAATGTTACTGACACTGAGGCGAAAGGTGCCCGAAACCGTTTCTTTCATATCGGTCAGTTCGGTCTGCAAGATCTCAAATCCCGATTGGATCGACCGCGCATGTCCCACAACCAACTCACCAGCTCGCGTGGTCTGAACCCCTTTGGATGTGCGATGCAGCAGCTGTTCGCCAAACAGGGTTTCCAGCTGCTTGATCTGCTGGCTGACAGCCGACTGGGTTATCCCAAGCCGCTTGGCGGTGCGGTTCAAACTGCCTTCGTCCACTGCGCAGGCAAAGGTTTCCAGTAATCCAAGACGATCCATGTTGCCCCTATAAGCGTTGCTAATACCCGGTATCGCCAATCCGTGACTGTTGGCTGGCCTGATGGCTGACTACCTCTGCGTCACGACGATGATCACGACCTAGGTATTGGAGCCTATTATGACAATCAACCGCCGACATTTTTTACAAGGCGCCGCTGCTCTTCCCGCTGCTGCTGCCATTGTTCCTGCGACCGCCAATCTGGCAAGTGCCTCTGCGCCTAAAGTAGGCCAACAGGTGCCAGGCATCTACCGTTTCACCGTAGGCGACGCCGAGGTCACAGCCCTTTTGGATGGGCACCTAGATTTCGGGACTGAGCTTATTAATGATCTTGACGAAGCTAAGGCCGCAGAGGCTATGGTTAAGAATATGCAGCCAATGGTGAATGGTTCTCTGCGAATACCGGTGAACGGCTACCTGGTCAATTCGGGCGGTCGGCTGACGTTGATTGATGCTGGAACGGCTCAGTTGATGGGGCCGACACTGGGCAAACTAGAGTCCGGGCTTGCGGCGGTTGGTGTGCAGCCAAGTGACGTTGACACCGTACTGCTAACCCATATCCATCCCGATCACAGCGGCGGGCTGGTTAATGGCGAGGGCAAAGCCGTGTTTGAAAATGCCGAACTGGCGGTGTCCAAAACCGAGTGGGATTTCTGGTATGACGACAGCATCCTTGCCGGAGTACCCGATGGCAACAAGCCGTTCTTTCACATGGCGCGCAACACGACATCGCCATACCGCAACCGGCTAAAGCTGATCGAAGGCGAGGGCGAGGTTGCTGCGGGCTTTACGTCATTGGCATTGCCGGGCCACACGCCGGGTCACACCGGGTACATGCTGAACTCTGGTGATGAATCGCTCCTGTTCTGGGGGGATGTCATTCACATGACTGGCCTGCAATTCACCCACCCCGATATGACCATTGTCTACGATATGGACCCAGTTCAGACCGCCCAGACGCGGCGAAAACTGATGGATCGCGCCGCAGCCGACAACTTGCTCGTCACCGGCGCACACATCGATTTCCCCGGCCTTGGTCGCGTACATCGTGACGGCGATGCATACCGCTATCAGGCGGCACCCTGGCAATACGCCCTCTAAAGGGCGAAAATAACACCCGCTGCGCCTTGTTTTAGGGGCGCGGCGGAATCGCTTATTTCATTCTTGTGGACGTTGCGTTAAAGGCTGCGCAACTCATACCAAGGAGCCCGGCGATGATCACTGGCAAAAACGGCCTGACCTATGCAGATGCAGGCGTGGATATTGATGCAGGCAACGCGCTGGTAGACCGGATCAAACCGGCCGCCAAACGCACCAACCGCTCGGGCGTGATGAGCGGGCTGGGTGGCTTTGGCGCGCTGTTCGACCTCAAAGACGCAGGTTATAGTGATCCGATCCTGGTTGGCGCCACCGATGGCGTGGGCACCAAGCTGCGGATCGCAATTGATACCGGTGTGGTTGACGGCGTTGGCATCGATCTGGTGGCCATGTGTGTCAACGATCTGGTCTGCCAAGGCGCTGAACCACTGTTCTTCCTTGACTACTTTGCCACTGGCAAACTTGAGATGGAAACCGCAGCACGGATCATCGAAGGCATCGCCGAAGGCTGCGTGCGATCAAACTGCGCGCTGATCGGTGGCGAAACCGCTGAAATGCCGGGCATGTATCCCAAGGGCGACTTTGACCTAGCAGGCTTCTCAGTCGGCGCAATGGAGCGCGGTACCGCGCTGCCTGCGGATGTGGCCGAAGGCGACGTGCTGCTTGGGCTGGCCTCGGATGGTGTGCATTCCAACGGTTACTCACTGGTGCGTCGTCTGGTCGAAGTCTCCGGTCTGGGCTGGGACGACGACTGCCCATTTGCCGACGGTAAACTGGGCGAGGTTCTGCTGACCCCAACACGTCTTTACGTAAAATCCTGTCTGGCCGCTGTGCGGGCAGGGGGCGTTCATGCGCTGGCCCACATCACTGGCGGCGGCCTGACCGAGAACCTGCCGCGTGTATTGCCCGATGATCTGGGCGCCGACATCGACCTGAACGCCTGGGAACTGCCCGGCGTGTTCCAGTGGATGGCCAAGACCGGCAACATTGAAGAATCCGAGATGCTGAAAACCTTCAACTGTGGCATTGGCATGATCCTTTCTGTTTCGGCTGATCAGGCTGACGCACTGACCGAACTGCTGACTGCCGAAGGCGAAACAGTCTCGCGTTTGGGCACAGTCACCGCGGGCGCTGGCATGCGCTATTCGGGCAAATTTCTGTGAGCGGACACAAAAAGGTCGCCATCCTGATTTCGGGTGGCGGTTCCAACATGATGACGCTGGTCAATAGTATGACCGGCGATCATCCAGCGCGTCCCTGTCTGGTGCTGTCCAACAATGCCGACGCTGGTGGGCTTAAGAAAGCCGTCGAGGCTGGTGTGGCCACCGCCGTTGTCGACCACCGCCCGTTCAAGGGTGACCGCCAGGCGTTTGAGGCTGAACTGGTCAAGCCAATCCTTGAATCCGGTGCCGACATCGTCTGTCTGGCTGGCTTCATGCGGGTGCTGACCTCGGGCTTTGTCAGCCAGTTTCAGGGCCGGATGCTCAACATCCACCCCTCGTTGCTGCCAAAGTACACCGGTCTTCACACCCATGCCCGCGCGCTAGAAGCGGGTGACGCCGAACATGGCTGTTCGGTTCACGAGGTGACGGCTGTGTTGGATGAAGGCCCGCTACTTGGCCAGGCCAAGGTGCCGGTGCTGGCAGGCGACACACCAGACGTACTGGCAGCCCGTGTTTTGGAGCAAGAGCACAAACTCTACCCGGCGGTCCTGCGCCGCTACGCCGCGAATGATCGAACCCCCGTTTTATTGGGCTGAAACTGCGCAACTGGCGGTGCAGTTTGCAATGCTCCGCTCAAGCGCGTATCACCGTTGGAACGCATAAAAGCTAAGAAAAGACGCGATTTATGAAAACTCTTACTACCACCGAAGCGCTCGCCTCCTTTTGTAAAGACGCGGCACAACATCCCTATGTCACGGTGGACACCGAGTTTCTTCGTGAACGTACATATTATTCGAAACTGTGTCTGGTGCAGGTCGCCTTTCCCGGGCAGGGCGATGAGAATGCAGTGCTGATTGACCCGCTGGCCGAGGGCTTGTCGCTGGAACCTCTGTACGAGCTGTTTCGTGACGAGTCGGTGGTCAAAGTCTTCCATGCGGCGCGGCAGGATCTTGAGATTTTCTGGGTTGAAGCCAAGGTTTTTCCTAAGCCATTGTTCGATACCCAAGTGGCAGCCATGGTCTGTGGCTTTGGCGATCAGGCAGGTTATGAAACTCTGGTGCGTAAGATTGTCAAAGAAGGTGTCGACAAAAGCTCGCGCTTTACTGACTGGTCTCGTCGCCCACTTAGTGATGCACAAAAAAACTACGCGCTGGCGGATGTAACCCACCTCCGGACGGTCTATGAGTACTTGGCCGCTGAGCTTGAGAAAAGTGGCCGTTCACATTGGGTGACCGAAGAGCTGCAAGTCCTGACCAATCCAGCCACCTATGACATCCAGCCACAAGATGCTTGGCGCCGTATTAAAACCCGCACCAATTCCTCCAAATTTCTAGCAGTTGTGCGTGAATTGGCTGCTTTTCGCGAAGATTATGCACAAACCAACAATGTTCCACGCAACAGGGTGTACAAGGATGACGCATTGGTGGAATTGGCTTCAACCAAGCCAAAGACAGGTTCTGATTTAGGTGGATCTCGTTTGCTTTTGCGCGAAGCGCGGCGCGGTGCAATTGCCGAGGGTATCCTGGAAGCGGTTGCACGCGGGGTGAACTGTCCTGCTGACAAAATGCCCAAACCTGACCGCAGCAAGGAAAAACTGCAGGTGAATCCGGCGCTGGCTGATCTGTTGCGGGTGTTGTTGAAATCCAAAACCGAGAGTGCTGGCGTTGCGGCTAAATTGATCGCACCAAGCTCTGATTTGGACGCGATTGCAGCTGGTCAGCGCGATGTTCCAGCTCTATCCGGTTGGCGGTTAGAAGTCTTTGGAGCTGATGCACTGCGGCTATGTGGTGGTGAAATTGGCTTAGCCGCCAAGGGCCAGTCAGTTAAGGTCGTTGAGCTCTGAACAAGCGGAAGTGTTCCCAATTTAAATGGCGCCTAGATGGCGCCATTTTTGTTCAGTGTTGGAGAGGTGAAAAGGCAACCTCCACCTGACGGCGAAGCCACACAGACAGATCAAACCCGGCTCTGCCTTAACGGCGGGTTTCGCGCGCGTTGCTGTCACTGGTGACCCGAATCAATCTAACTCCGGCAAGATCCTGATGCGTCAAACTAACGGCTACGCGTACTGTGCGGCTGGTTTCACTACCCACGGCTGTTGGATTTGCCGGATACAGAGCCCTGAAACTGAAGTCGAGCGTCGCGTCGTCAGCATCTAGGTTGCGGCGCAATCTAACGCCATAAGCCCCCTGACGGCTGGCTACCCCAGTGGCATAAACAATGGCCCCAGTTGGCGTTTGTTCAACCTGCAGCCCAGTCACACCTGCAATTTGAACACTCAGATCCTCTGCGGGCGCATCAGACTTGCCAAAAAGGCGCACTTTGTCAGTTGACGGAATAAGAGGATTTACCGGCTCTGCGCTGGCTTCAACCGGCACCTCTGCGCTCTGTGAGTCCCCGAACCAATTGCTGGGATTTACCCGCGATGCCTGCCAGCTGCTACAGCTCGCGAGCGTAACTCCGGTGACCAGAAAAACTGCAATGGATTTGCGCATGTAAGCCGTCCGTTTGAATTGTCCTCGCATTGGATTACCTGATTGTGGGCATGATGAAAAGCGGTTGAAAAAATACTGAGGTCGGCATAGGTCGGGGATTATCCATTCCTGCTACACGATCGGACCTAATACATGGCCAGCGCCGCTTTTGAGGAAATCGTAGAAGATTTTGAATTCCTGGAAGATTGGGAAGACCGCTATCGCTATGTCATTGATTATGGCAAGGCTATGGTTGCTCTCGAAGAAGCGCTAAAGGTGCCTGCCACTAAGGTTCACGGATGTGCCAGCCAAGTCTGGTTGCACCCCAACGTAAAGGGCGATGTATTTTCCTTTGATGGGGACAGCGATGCAATGATTGTGCGTGGGCTAATCGCTGTGTTGCGCGCATTGTACAATGGGGTGCCTGTCGCACAGGTGGCTGGGGTAGATGCAAATGCTGAATTGGGTCGTCTAGGGCTGAACGATCACCTCTCTGCGCAACGCTCAAACGGATTGCGGGCCATGATCGAGCGTATCCGCGAGGTTACGGCCCAGGCCGCCTGAGTTCTGGGCTAGAATGGGGAGAGGGGAAGGGGGCTAGCCCCCTCTTGGCCTTCTGCCAATTCACCCCTAGGATACTTTCAGCTAGATGAAGACGCGGATCCCGCCCAACTGTGTAGCGTCGTCTTCAGGTCGCCGTAACCGGTATGGCGATGTTCAAAGGAAAGCCCCAACCGTTCGGCGCAATGTTGTGCGCGTAGCACCAAGTCTGGATCGTTGACCTGGGACTGGTAGACTAAAGTGGTGTAATTGCCGAAAATCATCTCAAGTAATTCGGGGTTTTTATCAAGCCCCATCGGCCGCCAGATGAAGGCGTCAAATTGCTTTACCAGGAAATCCGTGAGATAAAATGCGGTGATTTCGCCATTGTCCGTTCGTTGGCCAAAGCCCTCATTGCCTTCAAAGAAGGAGTAGCAATGAGGGCCCGCAACCATTTCGACACCCAGTTTTTTGCAGGTGCTTGCCAGTGTGCCGCCAGTGCCGCAGTCGGCATAGACCACAAATATCTGCTCATACTGAGCGCGATGTTTGGTCACCGCTGCGGCAACTGCAGTTGGAATTTGATCAGGGTAGAGATGTAACTTGGCTGGCAAGCAGGTGAGATCAATGTGGTCCAATTGACCATTGGACTTAATGTCCAGAATTTCACGCGCCAGCGCACCACAGGCTATTAGTAGGATGCGGCCAGTTTTGAGTTTAGGAGCAGCCAAACCCTGTTCGGTAAGGCTGCTCTCGTCCAGTTTGCTTTCACTTGGCGGACGAACAGCAACCCGGCCTTGCAGGCGGGCCGCTCTTCCCCGGCGGGCCATTTTAGGCGCTCAATTGGTTGTGTTTGCGGCCCACAAATTCTTTGGCCGTTTCAACCGCAACCGCCGCATCTCTGCAATAGGCATCAGCGCCAATGGCTTTGCCGAATTCCTCGTTAAGAGGCGCACCGCCGACAAGTACGATATAGTCGTCACGCATGCCTTGTTCGATCAGCGAGTCGATCACCACTTTCATGTAGGGCATTGTGGTGGTGAGCAGGGCTGACATCCCGAGAATATCGGCTTTTTCCCGTTCCAGCGCTTCGAGATAGTTTTCAACTGGGTTGTTTATGCCCAAATCGACAACTTCAAAGCCTGCGCCTTCCATCATCATTGAAACAAGGTTCTTACCAATATCGTGAATGTCGCCTTTGACAGTGCCAATCACCATTTTGCCAACCTGCGGCGCGCCGGTCGCGGCCAGCAGGGGCTTAAGAATGGCCATGCCACCCTTCATTGCGTTAGCGGCCAAAAGAACTTCGGGGACAAATAGAATGCCATCGCGGAAGTCAGCTCCGACGATGGTCATGCCGCCAACTAACGCTTCGGTCAGGACCTTATACGGTTCCCATTCCCGCGAAAGCAGGATGTTCACACCTTCTTCGATCTCTTCCTTCAGACCATCATAGAGATCGTCAAACATCTGCTGGACAAGTTCTTCGTCATCCAGTTCCGCCAGGATGATGTCTTCTTCTTCTGACATGGGTGTCTTCCTTGACTAAGGCGGGGGGCTGCCCCTGTGTGGCCGTGTTCTAAGTTCATTTGCGCCAAAAGGCCGCTGGCGGACTGCAATAATTGCGACATTGCCATGGCTTGTACCGACGTATAGGCGCAAAAATAGCAGAATAATAATGAAGAATTCGCATGGTGATCTTCAGTTCTGCGGGTTTGTTCTTTATTTGTTCTTGTCGTTGTTGCAGTATGCAAGGATGCAAATAGATAGAACGATGAATTCAAAGACTCATAAAGCACGTGCTGCCCTTAGTAATGCGGCAGGGCGATTTGATCCGCAGCGCGAATCTGTTGTTGATGGGTGGTTTCCAGAGGTGGAAACATCCAATGTCCCAACCGAGGTACGCCTTGAAGATGCACGCTCCATCATTAGCTATAACCGGTCTCCGGATTTGCCCTTTGATCGTTCGATCAATCCATATCGCGGGTGCGAACATGGGTGTATTTACTGTTTTGCACGGCCCACACATGCGTACCTCGGGCTTTCGCCGGGGTTGGATTTTGAGACCAAGCTGGTGGCGCGTCCCAATGCGGCTGATCTGTTGCGACATGAATTGCGCGCCAGGCGCTACCGTGTCGCAACACTAGCGATGGGCACCAACACTGATCCCTACCAACCGATTGAGAAGGCTCAACAAGTCACGCGGGCCTGTCTGGAGGTTCTAAGTGATTTCAGTCATCCGGTGGCTATTGTGACCAAGGGCGCAATGATCGAACGAGATATTGATATTCTGTCGCCGATGGCGGCCAAAGGGCTGGTTCGCGTCGGAATTTCAGTGACAACTTTGGATCCAGGCCTATCACGCCGCATGGAGCCAAGGGCCCCTGCGCCTGCGCGGCGTTTGGCAGCAATCAAGCGATTGAGTGACGCGGGTATTCCAGTCCGGATCATGGTGGCGCCGGTGGTGCCCGGACTAACAGATCATGAAGTAGAGGCCTTGCTGGCTGCGGGCGCTGTTGCCGGAGCAGATGCTGCCAGTTGGATTATGCTTCGCCTGCCACGCGAGGTCTCGGAACTGTGGCAACAGTGGCTGGCCGAACATGAACCTGGCCGTGCAGCAAAGGTGATGGCCCGATTGCGTGAAATGCATGGTGGCAGAGACTATGACCCACGCTGGGGTCAGCGGATGCGCGGTGAAGGAGAATATGCACGGATGATCGGTCACCGTTTTAAGTCTGCCTGCAAAAGACTAGGCCTGCTTGAGAAAGCGTCAGCATTGCGCAGTGATTTGTTTGCCTTACCCGCACAGATTGGCGATCAACTTTCGCTTCTTTGATTGCCTTGTAGATCTAGATTAAGTGGATCATGCCGTAAGCTGTTGAAAATATGCACGGACGTTCCTCAAAGGGGATATACATAGTGTAGATGAAATTGCGGATCACATTAGGAATACGATGCCGGTAAATTTGTACTGTTGGCGCTGCGAAATGGTCGTCCCAATGTTAACTGATCAGGAATGGGGGCACTTGCAGCTGGAGGTCGACAACATGCGCTTATCTCGCCAACAGGGATTGCTGGCTTTGTGCAAAGGGTATGAAAGGCTTACAGGCTTTCAAGAAAGCAATCCAAGTGCTGTTTTCCACCATGTCGCAAGCCAGTACGGGCCACCCTGTGCCACATGCGGCAAACCGCTTAGAACTGGCAAAGCCAGTTTTTGCGCCGCCTGTGGTGAGAGCGTCCAATGAAAGGTGTGATCAAAATGTTCAGATGTGAACGGAAATCTGGTTGACCATAGCTGGAGAGTTCGTCCACATCAGGCTGTCCAGCAGCAATGCCGCCAATGGTTTTGCAAAAGCTGTCGCAGTACACTGGCGCTGCTACAGCTAAATTTTTCTTTAGCTGCGACGGCGACCACGGCGTTCGCGGGCAGGGGCGACGTCGTCACCAGTGCCATCACTAGCCGATGAAAACGGGCCAAGCGCTTCGACAATCTGCTCCAGCGCAGGGCGTTCGCCGCGTGGCTGGGTATCAAGAGCTTCGCGCATAGCGCGCAGGTGGTCGGGCATGGTGCCACAGCAGCCGCCGATAATTTTGGCGCCACTGTTGCGAGCCATCACTGCATACTCACCCATCAGTTCGGGGGTGCCGTCATAATGAATGTGGCCATCGACATATTTTGGGATGCCGGCATTACCTTTGGAAATAATCGCCCGCTCCGTTCCTTGCGCAGCAAAGCCAAGAACGGTTCGCAGAATGTCGGAGGCACCGGTGCCGCAGTTAGCCCCAAATGCCAGGGGTGCATTATCGATGTCTTCGACCAGCTGCGCCAATGCGGCAGAGGTCACGCCCATCATAGTGCGCCCTGCGGTGTCAAAGCTCATGGTGCCACACCAAGGCATATCTGCCAGTGCAAAGGCCTCGGCAGCGGCAAGAAATTCTTCTGGGGCGGAAATGGTTTCCACCCACAAGACGTCAACGCCGCCTGCTTTAAGTCCCTCGGCTTGCTCGTGGAACATTTCAACAGCCAGGGCGTGGCTCAATTCGCCAACGGGCTGCATGATCTCACCAGTTGGGCCGACTGATCCTGCAACGGCAACCTTGCGTCCCGACTTGTCAGCCACTTCGCGGCCCAGTTCGGCACCCGCTTTGTTCAGTTCGTGCACACGGCTTTGGGCGTCGTGCAGTTTAAGCCGTGAGGTGGTGCCGCCGAAAGTATTGGTCAGGAACAGATCGCTACCCGCGTCGACCGACCCTTGGTAGAGCGCTCGAATTTTGGCGGGTTCATCTACGTTCCACAGTTCTGGGGCATCACCTGCTTGTAGACCCATGTTGAACAGATTGGTGCCCGTGGCGCCATCGGCCAGCAGCACATCCTTACTGTTGAGCAATTCGATAAAGGTGTTGGTCATATTTGATATCCCGTCAAAGTTGGGGCAAAACCCCAGATCGCCTGCGCAGCGCAATCATCTTGGCCTTCCTGTGTCACGCAGCGCGCGACAAGGCAATTCCATTCTGCTCATCTTCTTTATGAGGCTGCGCTACCGGGTCTTCTCTGCGGTGCTGGGTGACGCCAAGGTAAAGTGGAAATTTGAGGGAGTAAAACTAGCTTTAGACCCTTGTTGATGCGGGTCTCCAGACGATGATCTTATACCGTTGCCAGGGACAATCGGCGCAAGCCCAAATCAGCAGCTGCGGCAATTGGGTCCCATCTCAATGCCTGGCAGTCCAGCATGTCCAGAGCCAAGGCAGCACGGAGCTGAAGATATGAGTACAGCTTTGAGAGCGGCAGAATAGGCTAGAACCATCAGGCCCTGTTTCTATTCGGTTCTGTTCCAGAAGAGCGTAACCAACCGATGCCAGAAAAACGATGTCACTTGCAACAGTGGTAAATCTTCGTCGTGACTTTGAAACGCGAAGGGCAAGGTGTTTCAGTTAAGCGCCATCGAAAAAAATGTCGCGCCGGTCGAGGCCAACCGATATGCACGCTCGGTAATCCAAGTTTGGATCAGCTGGCTTCCGATAGAATCTGTTCTTTTGCGTCGGGAAGAAATGCAGCGCGTTTTTTGCGAATTTCATCGGATGTGACCCGCCCTTGAAGGTCCGCGGTCATTTTACGTACGACATCCTCGTGATCCGCCTCTTCGACATCAGCTGTAACAATGGATCTTGCATAGTCTTCGGCTTTGCTACCAGATTTCCCCATTTTTGCTGCAGCCCACAGGCCTAGCATCCGGTTGCATCGGGCCTGTGCTTTGAATTGCATTTCTGCGTCGTGGGCAAATTTCGCCTCAAACGCCTGTTCTCGGTCGTCAAATGTAGTCATGCGGTCGCACCCTATTTAAGTGTGATTTCCTATACTTTTGATATTAGCCCCGCGGCGCATCGGAGCAAGGGTGCGTGGTTTGCTTGCGGCATTGGCAGGCTTGGTCTATGAGGGCGGCACAAACGGGATTCAGGTATCCCCATCAGGCTTATTCGAAAGGCTGACCATGGCGCGTCGCAAGAAAATCTACGAAGGCAAAGCCAAAACTTTGTTTGAAGGTCCGGAACCAGGCACAATTGTGCAGTATTTCAAGGACGATGCCACAGCCTTTAACGCTGAGAAAAAGGACGTCATTGAAGGCAAGGGGGTTCTGAATAACCTTCTGAGCGAATACTTCATGGTGGGCCTTGGCCAGATTGGTGTTCCAACACACTTTCTGAAGCGTCTGAACATGCGCGAACAACTGGTGCGCAGCTGCGAAATTGTGCCGCTTGAAGTCATCGTGCGCAACTATGCCGCAGGCTCTATGTCCAAGCGACTTGGCATTGATGAAGGTACTCAACTGCCGCGGCCAATCGTCGAGTATTGCCTGAAGGATGATGCTTTAGGAGATCCACTGGTCAGCGAAGAACACATAGCTGCGTTTGGCTGGGCCAGTCAGCAGGACATGGAAGACATCCTGAGCCTTACGCTCCGGGTGAACGATTTTATGTCAGGCGTCATGCTGGCAGTTGGGATCCGGTTGATCGATTTCAAGATCGAATTTGGTCGCGTCTACGATGGTGATTTCCAGCGTTTGGTTTTGGCCGACGAGATTAGCCCTGACAGTTGCAGACTGTGGGACATCGAAACCGGGCGCAAGCTGGACAAAGATGTGTTCCGCCGCGACTTGGGGAGCCTTACCGATGCCTATTCAGAAGTCGCGCGGAGACTGGGCGTCATGCCCAACACTCCTCCGACTATGGGCAAACCAACACTGGTTAACTGAGTCCTCAGCGCCCCAAGCGGGCGTTGAACTATTGATGTTTTAGCAAAAAGAGCCCTGAGGGGTTCTTAAACACCGCAATCGAGGAACGACGCAATGAAGGCACGGGTGCATGTGATGCTGAAGAATGGGGTTCTGGATCCACAGGGTGAGGCTGTGCGCCACGCCCTTGGGGCGATGGGCTTTGATAAGGTTGAAGGTGTCCGCCAGGGCAAGGTGATCGATCTGACCCTAGCCGAAGGCTCCAGCGAAGCAGATGTAACTGAAATGTGCGAAAAGCTGCTCGCCAATACAGTGATCGAATCCTACAGCATCGAGATGCTGTGATGAAGGCGGCGGTTGTTGTTTTTCCGGGATCAAACTGTGATCGCGATCTGGCGGTAGCATTTGAAAAAGCGGGATTTGACGTCTCAATGGTTTGGCACAAAGACAGTGCATTGCCTGAAGGCGTTGACATTGTTGGTGTCCCCGGCGGGTTCTCCTATGGTGACTACCTGCGCTGTGGTGCCATCGCGGCGCAATCACCGATTTGCAAGGCCGTTGTCGAACATGCCAACCGTGGCGGCTATGCTCTTGGCGTTTGCAATGGGTTTCAGGTGCTAACTGAAACAGGCGTTCTGCCCGGCGCCTTGCTCCGCAATGCCGGGTTGAAATACATCTGCCGTACGGTTGATCTGAAAGTAGCAACCTCTGACAGTGTCTTTACCGAAGGGTATAATGCTGGCGATGTGATCGGCATTCCGATCGCCCACCACGACGGCAATTACTTTGCAGATGCTGACACTGTGGCCCAGTTGCAGGATCAGGACCGGGTTGCCTTTACCTACGCTGACAATCCCAATGGTTCTATTGCGGATATCGCGGGAATTTTGTCGGAAAACCGTAGGGTGCTGGGCATGATGCCTCACCCTGAACGGGCAGCGGATGAAGGCCACGGCGGCACCGACGGGGTGGCAGTGTTCCGCGCATTGATGGGTATTGTCGCTACAGCGTGACTTGTGGTGCCGGGGCGGCGAGCGTAGATTTGAGCTATGATCGCCCCGCATGACACCTCCCCACAGACAACGCTCGCCAAGCCGTCCAAAACGTTCTCCTGGAAGGTGCGTTTGGGATTGGTTGTTTTGTTGGCAGTGGTTGCAGTTACAGTCTGGCAAACCAATCGCCTGTTGACCAACCGGTTCACGCAGAGCACCCAAAACCGAGCTGAACTTCGGCTCGCACTTTATTCCGGCAATCTGTTGAGCGAATTGCGCCAGAACGCCATCGTGCCACAGTTGTTGGCGCGCGATCAGACGTTGATTTCAGCGTTGCAGTCCAGCGATTTTTCTTTGTCGACCCAACGCCTGATTTCATTTGTCGATGAAATTGGCGCGGCTTCCATTATGCTCCTTGCTCATGATGGGCGAACCGTAGCGGCCACTGATCGCAATCGACTGGGTGAACTGCATCGCAACGCCCCATATTTTGTCGATGCGATACGTTCCAATGCGACTGTGTTCACGGTAATCGAGCGTGAGGCGGGTGGATACCGCTTCAGCTATTCACGCCGTCTGGAAGATACTTCAGACGTGTTGGGGGGCATTGTTGTTGAGGTCGACCTGCAGAAATTCGAACAGGCTTGGGCTGGTATCTCCGATGCCGTAATGGTGACCGACAGTACTGGAACAATCGTGCTGGCAACAGAATCCCGTTGGCGTGGGTTGAGTGAGGAAGACGCTCTTAGGCAGCAAACACCGCAGGGGGCAATCCAGCGCGCAATCCGGGCCACCGCAGATTGGACAGCGTTATCGGCTGATACCTACTTACAGGGTGAGGCGGTGATGCGCATGGCAAACCGCATTCCTTTTCGTGGCTGGCGGATGACATCTTATACCACTTATGTTTCTGTTCGTGAGCGGGTCAACACGGTTCTTGCTCTTGAAATCATGGGATTCGCTATTCTTCTTGCGCTGGCGTTTTATGCTTTAAGTCGCAAAACAGCGCTGCGCATGGCGCTATTCCAGCGGGAGTCGGCGGAGCTTCGCGTATTGAATGCCAGACTGAGGCGGGAAGTCGCCGAGCGGGAGCGGGTGCAAAAAACGCTGGAAGTGGCAGAACAAAGCCTCGCCCAAAGTTCAAAACTTGCCGCACTGGGGGAAATGTCCGCGGCTGTGAGCCATGAATTGAATCAGCCATTGGCAGCAATGAAAACGTATCTTGCCGGGGCGCGGTTGCTACTTGGTCGCAATCGGCCGGAAGAGGCATTGGTGTCCTTTGGACGCATTGATGACCTGATTGAACGAATGGGCGCGATTACCCGCCAGCTGAAATCGTACGCGCGCAAGGGAGGCGATAGCTTTAGCCCTGTAAACATGGGCGATGCACTGGCTTCTAGCCTGTCAATGATGGAACCCCAGTTGCGCCAGCGACATGTCAGAATTGCCCGCGTTTTACCTGATGATCCGGTTTTTGTGATGGGCGATAGAATGCGTATCGAGCAGGTTATGGTGAACCTCTTGCGAAATGCCCTAGATGCCACCAAATCAGTAACAGATCCTGAAGTCGAAATCATTTTGGCAGCAGGTGAAACTGCCATTCTTGCGGTGCGTGACAACGGTGTGGGTATCAAGGATTTTGGGGAACTATTTGAACCCTTCTATACCACCAAGCAGCCTGGAGACGGGGTCGGACTTGGGCTTGCTATCTCATCCGGTATCGTAAACGACCTAGGGGGACGGCTGACGGCTCGCAACGGTGAAAATGGCGGTGCGGTGTTTGAAATGCAGTTGCCAATCCTGGTGGATGGGATTGAAGCCGCTGAATAAGCGCGGCGTGTATTTGAGAGAGGATGCTATATGGCACAGGCTATGAAAATTGCGATTGTTGATGATGAGCAGGATATGCGTCAATCGATCAGCCAATGGTTGGCGCTGTCGGGCTATGATACTGAAACTTTTGCCAGTGCCGAAGACGCATTGAAGGTTCTGGGCGCAGATTATCCTGGCATTGTGATTTCCGATATTAAGATGCCCGGCATGGATGGAATGCAGTTTCTAAAAAAACTGATGGGCAGTGACAGTGCTCTGCCGGTGATTATGATCACCGGTCACGGTGATGTACCCATGGCGGTTGAAGCAATGCGGGTCGGAGCCTTTGATTTTCTTGAAAAACCTTTTAATCCTGACCGTATGTCAGAATTGGCCAAGCGTGCGACTGGCGCACGGCGTTTGGTGTTGGACAACCGGGTCTTGCGACGCGAACTGTCCGATGGCACTCAAATCATGAAGAAATTAATCGGTGCAAGCCCGGTCATGGAGCGTCTGAAAGAGGACATTCTGGATCTTGGCCAAGCCGATGGGCATGTGCTGGTTGACGGTGAAACCGGAACTGGCAAGACCTTGGTGGCCCATGCGCTGCACGCGGTGGGAAGCCGGGCAGGTAAGAAATTTGTACTGGTCAGCTGTGCTGCACTAGAGGAAGACGCTTTGTCTCGGCGGCTGTTTGGGCCGATGATGCCCGAAGATGCGCAACTACCCGCAATCGAGGAAGCGCGTGGCGGTACCCTTGTGCTTGAAGATATCGATGCCCTGACTGAAACACTACAGGCCAAGCTGTTGGGGGTGATCAATGAGCAAGGCACCCCAAGCGAGACACGTATTGTAGCGATTTCGAATCTGCAAGAAGCTGGCAAGACCTGTGAAGACGCACTGCGTTCAGACCTGTTTTACCGTTTGGCCGCACTGCGGGTTACCGTGCCGCCCTTGCGACAGCGTGGCGAGGACATCTTAGCGCTATTTACACGTTTGTCCGAACAGTTCGCTGAGGAATACGGCTGTGACGCGCCACAGGTTTCAGCCCAAGAGGCTGCGCAATTGTTGCAGGCGCCATGGCCTGGCAATGTGCGCCAACTGATCAACATTGCTGAGCGGGCGGTGCTGCAGGCGCGACGCGGCTCTGGAACGATTGCCTCTCTTTTGATGTCAGATCATGAAGAAATGCAGCCGGTGATGACCACAGAAGGTAAGCCGCTCAAGGAATATGTCGAAGCCTTTGAACGTATGCTCATTGATAACACCATGCGTCGGCACAAGGGATCAATCGCTTCGGTGATGGAGGAGTTATGTTTGCCGCGGCGAACATTGAACGAAAAGATGGCTAAGTATGGTCTACAGCGATCTGACTACCTTTGAATGAATTTATCCACAGGGGGCAGCAGTGTTCGGCGCGCCTCACTGCGGTGAGTGGAGAGTGAAAAAGCCTAAAAGCTATCGTACTCTTAACCTTTAGGCTGAATTGTTTGCCCTGTAAGACGATTTACGTTGGGACTGATAAAGATGCCCATTGTCATTACCTATCCACAGGCCTTATGCTGGTGAAACGGGACTGACGCCAATGTGGGCGTCTTCCGTTCAGATGAGTTTCGCTGCTCTGTGTTTTTGTCCGGCATGACCCGAGAAGGCACAGGCAGATCGATTAGCCCCGGATCCCGGGGTAGTTTAGCGCCTGCACCGGGCCGATTTCGGGGTAGGCAGAAATGGGCAGGGTTCGGGATACCCCCACCTGTCGGAGAAGAACCGCGATGACGCGCGCGCACAAACTGAGCACAGAGACAGGACCGACGGGAACATTTTCCGCGACCATGTCCTGTCGCGCGCCGTCTAATATCGCCCTGACAAGACACCACCCAAAACGCGCAGCTCCCCCCGGCAACGGCCGGAGCCTGCGCGCGCAGGCATGGTGCACCAAGGAAACATGGCAAAGAAGATGCTTATTGATGCCACCCACGCGGAAGAGACCCGCGTCGTGGTGGTCGACGGAAACAAAGTTGAGGAGTTCGACTTTGAATCTGAAAATAGACGCCAGCTTGCTGGCAATATCTATCTAGCAAAAGTAACACGGGTTGAACCCTCTCTGCAGGCGGCATTTGTTGACTATGGCGGTAATCGCCATGGCTTTTTGGCGTTCTCGGAAATACATCCTGACTACTATCAAATTCCGGTCGCCGACCGTGAAGCTCTGATGGAAGAAGAGCGCGCCTATGCTGAGCAAATGCGCGCCAAGGATGACGAGGAAGAGAGCAAGCCTTCCAAGCCCCGTCGTTCGCGGTCACGCAGCCGTACTAAGGCTGAAGGTGTCAAATCCAAGGATGCGGTTGAAACAAAAGAAGTTGAGACCGCCACTCCCGAAATTTCGGGCATGGAGACTATCGACCTCAGTGATGAGGGCGAGGCCAGCGCCGTAGATGTACTTGGCGTAAGCGAAGGCAGCTCTCCAATGGAGACTGTTGCTGAAACGCCTGTGGAAGAGCCTGCTGATGATCAGCCCGAAAGTGCGGCAGAAGAGGTCAATCCAGATGCTGAGGCCGTTGCAGCGGGCGCGGAACCTACCGAAGTAGCTTCTGCTCCTGCTGAAGTAGAGGTTGCTGTAGAGACCGCAGTTAAATCGGATGAGGCCGTAGAGGAACAGACAGTAACTACGACGGTTGCTGAAGCCATTGCTGAAGCCGTTGCCATTGCAACAGAAGCCGACCCTGCTGAGGAAAAGGCTGTTGAAGCCAAAGAGCCAGGCAGCGATGAACCAGACGCCGAAGAACAACGCGCTGATGCGACCTCCAAAGACAGTTCTATTGAATCTGTTGCGGAAGAGGATGACAGCGAAGACATCCGTCCGCGTCGCAAGCCACGTCCACGTCGTTACAAAATTCAAGAAGTCATCAAAGTCCGTCAGATCTTGCTTGTGCAGGTCGTTAAAGAAGAACGCGGTAACAAAGGTGCGGCTCTGACCACCTACCTGTCTCTTGCTGGACGTTATTGCGTATTGATGCCCAACACTGCTCGTGGTGGTGGTATTTCACGCAAAATTACCAATGCTGTTGACCGTAAAAAACTGAAAGAAATCGCTCACGAAATCGATGTGCCTCAGGGCGCTGGCCTAATCGTGCGCACCGCAGGTGCCAAACGCACCAAGGCTGAAATCAAGCGCGACTACGAATATTTGCAGCGCTTGTGGGAGCAAATCCGCGAGCTGACACTGAAATCTATCGCACCTGCCAAGATCTATGAAGAGGGCGACCTGATTAAACGGTCGATCCGAGATCTCTATAACCGCGAGATCGATGAAGTGTTTGTTGAAGGTGAACGCGGCTATCGCATTGCCAAAGACTTCATGAAAATGATCATGCCGTCGCATGCCAAAAATGTGAAACGTTACAACGAAACCCTGCCGCTGTTCGCCCGCTATCAGGTGGAAAGCTATCTGGGTGGCATGTTCAACCCGACGGTTCAGCTGAAATCTGGCGGCTACATCGTGATTGACGTGACCGAGGCACTGGTTGCCATCGATGTGAACTCAGGCCGGGCCACCAAAGAAGGCTCGATCGAGGATACTGCGACCAAGACCAACCTTGAAGCTGCTGAAGAGGTAGCGCGCCAGTTGCGCCTGCGTGACCTTGCTGGTCTGATCGTCATCGACTTCATCGACATGGACGAGCGTAAGAACAACGCTGCTGTTGAAAAGCGTATCAAAGACAAGCTGAAAACCGATCGTGCGCGTATTCAAATTGGTCGAATCTCGGGCTTTGGCTTGATGGAGATGAGCCGTCAGCGTCTGCGCCCTGGCATGCTGGAGGCCACAACACAGCCGTGCCCATCGTGCCACGGTACTGGGTTGATCCGTTCAGATGACAACATGGCGTTGACCATTTTGCGTCAGATCGAAGAAGAAGGCACCCGTGGTCGCTCACGCGAAGTACTGGTGCGCTGCCCTGTCAGCATTGCTAACTTCTTGATGAACCAAAAGCGCGAGCATATTGCCCAGATCGAAGCACGCTATGGATTGTCGGTCCGGATTGAAGGCGACCCGCATTTGGTGAGCCCTGACTTTACACTGGAAAAACTCAAAACAGCCACCCGTGCGGTGCCGGTTGCTGCAGCCCCAGTGGTTTCAGTTGACACATCGTTGATGGATCAGGTGGATGCCGATGAGGCCGAAACCACCAATGACGAAGAAACGGTCGTTGAAAGCTCCGGCGCTGCTGAAGAGACTGAAACTTCTGAAGAGGACGTCAAACCCAAGCGTAAGCGTCGTCGTCGTCGTCGTCGTTCGGGCAAATCCGATGCTGCTGAAAATGGGTCGGATACCGATACTACTGATGCAGAGTCTAAAACTCCGGTCGAAGGCGACGAGGCTACGAAAGCTGATGATGGGGCGACAGAGGTCGAACCTGCAGCAGACGAAGAGAAGAAGCCAGCCAAACGCACACGGTCTCGTTCCCGCTCTCGCGGTGGTAAGGCCAAATCAGAAGTTACAGAAAGCCCGGACACTGTTACATCAGAGGCTCAGGCAGAGACTGAAGTTAAGGTCGAAAGCAGCGATGTTGAGCAAGTTACCCCGGTGGTTTCAGAGCCCGAGACAGCCGACGTAGATACATCATCGTCGGTGGCACCTGAGGCTTCAGAGGAAATAGTAGTTGCTGCAGAACCGACTGATCAGGCAGAACCAGTGGTCGAGCCTGTTGCCAGTTCAGAAGATCAAGCAACCACCGAATCTGTTGTTGAGCCTGTTGAGGAAGTCAAAGAACCAGTTACGCCTGAACTGGCTGTAGAGGAAACTGCGATTGAACCTGAGGTGACTGAGCCAGTTGAAGCAGAACCTGTTTCTGAACCAGCTGAGACCCAGCGTGAGGCTGAACCGGCCCTGGTCGCAGCAGAACAAGTTGCTCCTGAACCGGAGGAGCCCCCCAAGCCTAAGCGCCGCGGCTGGTGGTCGTTGGGAAGCTGATGTAATTAGAAGCGCCGGGGCTAGCCTCGGCGCTTCTTACATCTGACTAAAGAATTTTGAAGATCTTTAGATACTGGATTCTGCTGGTGCACAGGTGGTGTACGCTTTGTACACATAGAACACAGCTCGCTTAGACGCTGTTTTCAGGGTCAGGCGCCCTTGCGGATTAGATAGGCCTGATGGCCATCAGCGTCGCTCATCCCAAGAAAAGTGTGACCTGTTTCATTGCAAAAATGAGGTACATCGATCACTGCAGCTGGATCGTCGGACAACAGTTGTAGTACCGCGCCTATGGGTAAGGGTTTCAGCCGTTTGCGGGCCTTAAGGACGGGCAGGGGGCACAATAGCCCTATGGCATCCAGTGTTTCCGAAATTTCGTTCATAACTGTCAGATATGACGGATAATTCATCCTGTCCACAAGGATGTGACCAGCTGCCCTCGTGACCTTTGTAAACAGGTGGGCTAAGGGAGAAAGATGTTTGGTATAGAAATCATCGACGCAGGGCTGATCCCTGCGATGCTTGTGGCGCTGATCGGCGGACTGATCAGCTTCCTTTCCCCCTGTGTGCTGCCCATTGTACCGCCTTATCTGGCTTATATGAGCGGCGTTTCAATTGGCGACATGCAAAATCCCGGCGCAGCCCGCCGCAAGGCTATTGTTGCTGCACTGTTCTTTGTAATGGGTTTGTCGACTGTCTTCCTGTTATTGGGCTTCACAGCCTCTTTCTTTGGCGCTTTTGTGCTGCAAAATCAGGAACTTTTTGCTCAGGTTTCTGGTCTGGTTGTGATCATATTTGGTCTGCATTTTCTGTCCGTGTTCCGGATCCCTATTCTAGATCGTGAAATGCGAATGGAGGCTGGCCAGTCAAGCGGTTCTGCCATCGGGGCCTATGTGCTTGGTTTGGCATTTGCATTTGGCTGGACCCCCTGCATTGGTCCGCAACTAGGTGCAATTCTGTCGCTGGCGGCGTCTGAAGCCTCTGTAGCGCGTGGCACGATCCTGTTGGGTATCTATGCCATCGGCCTAGGTGTGCCGTTCCTGCTCGCCGCGATCTTCCTCAGCCGATCAATGGTGCTGATGAACAAGATGAAGCGACACATGGGGTTGATCGAGAAAATTATGGGCGGTCTCTTGTTGCTCGTCGGCGTGATGCTGGTTACGGGACTGTTTTCCACCTTCTCGTGGTGGCTGCTGGAAACCTTCCCGGCTCTGGCGACACTGGGATAGAAAAAAGGGGCCTACTTGGCCCCTTTTCGTTGCCTGTCAGGTCTTACTCTTGCCCGATTGACCCGCTAGCCTGCGGGTAGAAAATGAGGGTGAAATGAATTTGGATCGGGCAGAGACAAAATCTGTACATCGCCGGGTGAACCGGCGGCGGGTTTTCTATATCCCGGGTTATGACCCAATACATCCACGTCGTTATCGAGAGTTATATCGGAAGGAAAGTGTCGCTCAGGCTGATATTTCCGGGTACCAAATCGGCTTAACGGCCAAAAAGGCCAAGGCAGGTCCTTATGGTTGGCATGTGCAGGCGGAAATCGAAGGTGCTGAGGTTGTCAGTGATGTCGAGGTCCTGGTCTGGTCTGATATTGTCCGCGACAGCATGGAGAGCTCAATCCCGGCTACGTATCTACAGCTTGCTCAGACCGCGTGGACATATATTGCAACAGGAACTCTGCGCCGTCTCATGCGGCTTCGCAAGGGCCCGGTAATTGCCGCGCTTTATCCGGTTGGAATGTTACTCGTCCAAGCATTGCTCGCCATGCTTCTTGTGTGGGGGCTGGCGCGAGCAGTGATCCATATTGCAGGGCTTGCATCGTTGACAGGATCCCTCGTTCAGCTGGCAGGCTTGGTTCTGGGTGCGGGTGCTGGGGTTGCACTTTTACGCTGGTTCAAGAGGATGGACGGTAAGTTTTTTGCCTATTACCTGATGCACGACTACGCTTATTCTGCCGCATCCAGAGGGGCAAACTCTCCAGAGCTTGAAGCTCGGATGGCTGAGTTTACCGCGATGATTGCCTCTGCCATGAAAGATGACAGTCTGGATGAGGTCCTGGTGGTCGGGCATTCTTCGGGCGCACATGTTGCAGTATCGGTTCTCTCGGATTTGATCCGTCAAGGCCTGCCAGCGCAGCATCCTCAATTGAGTTTTCTAAGTCTGGGGCAAGTGGTTCCAATGGTGTCCTTCTTGCCCGATGCCTATCGTTTGCGCGCCGATCTACGTTTCCTGTCGCAGCGCGAAGAGTTGGTCTGGGTTGACGTGACTGCCCCTGGTGATGGTTGCGCGTTTGCGCTCTGTGATCCGGTGAGTGTGAGCGGCGTCGCCCCTCAGGACAAGCGATGGCCTTTGGTGTTCTCAGCCGCCTTCACCCAAACGCTCAGTGCAGAGCGGTGGGCCCAGTTGCGCTGGCGTTTTTTCCGGCTGCATTTTCAGTACCTCTGCGCTTTTGACCAACCTGGCGACTATGACTACTTTCGCATCACTGCTGGCCCAATGACACTGAAAGAGCGCTACAAAGACAGGAAACCATCCCAATCTCGAATTGATGTTGCTGTATCCAAATTCACCTCTGAGGTGCCTGTTTGACGCCGCCAAAACCCCCTGCAAGGCCTGAAAAAGTATCGCTTTTGCGCTATCTGCGTTTGTTTCGGCAGGATATTCTGTCGGCGCAACCTGCTAAGCTGTATCACGCTTGGATGGCCGAATTTCGGACGCCGTTCTTTCGATCATTCATGATCAACCAGCCCGAGCTAGTCAAAGAGGTGCTGAAGGCGCGTCCTGATGATTTTCCAAAGTCCAACCGCATCGCAGAAGGATTGCGACCTCTCCTTGGAAACTCAGTGTTCTTGACCAATGGGGAAACATGGAAACGACAGCGACGGATTATTGATCCTGCTTTTGAAGGAGGGCGCCTGAAAGATACCTTTCCTGCAATGCGAGAAGCCTCTGAAGCCGCTGTATCCAGATTGCAAAGCCAGTTGGGTGAACCAGTCGAAATCGAAGCGGTGACCAGCCATGTTGCGGCTGACGTGATTTTTCGTACCCTATTTTCAATTCCGATTGAAAACAAAGTGGCTGCGCAGGTCTTTAACCGCTTTCGCGATTATCAGCGCAGTCAGCCAATTTTAAACCTCGCTGCTTTTGTGCCGATGCCGCGTTGGATGCCAAGATTTTTTAAACGCACTACAAAACGCGATGCTGCTAAGATCAGGTGGTTGATCACCCAACTGACGACAGAACGGATGCAAGCCATTCGCAATGGTACAGCACCGGATGACTTGGCGACCAAAATTATGACAACATCCGACCCTCAAAGCGGTGAACGCTTTGATACCGAAGAGATGGTTGATCAAGTTGCGATTTTCTTCTTGGCGGGTCATGAAACCAGTGCATCTGCATTGGCTTGGACTCTATATCTGATGGCCCTCTACCCGGAATGGCAGGACAAGTTGGCGGTTGAGGCTGAGGCTTTGGACGAGCAGTCTTTCTCGGTTATGTCAAAGCTGCGTCTTAGCCGCGATGTCTTTCGCGAAGCACTTCGGCTTTACCCTCCGGTGCCGATGATGGTGCGGCAGGCGACTTGTCCAGAACAGTTTCGAGACCGAGAGGTGCCGGTGGGATCGCAGGTGGTGGTTAGCCCGTGGCATCTGCATAGACATGACCGGTTATGGGACAATCCGGATGGGTTTGACCCTGAAAGATGGGGAACCGAAAATGGAAAGCAATGTCAACGCGATGCCTTTATCCCATTTTCCGCAGGTGCGCGTGTTTGTACTGGTGCAGGATTTGCGATGGTCGAGGGGCCGTTGATACTATCGATGTTGATGCGCCAGTATCGTTTTGAGCTAGTCGAAGGGCGCGAGCCTGTTCCTGTCGCGCATTTGACCGTCCGATCAGCGGATGGGATCTGGTTGAAGCTGTCAAAACGATAGACGTCGCAAATATATTCGGGCGTACCTTGTCAGTTATTTCTGGTGAGCCGTCTTAGAACGAACAACCTGATCGCGGAGGCTAGACCACAGTCGGTGCCTCGGGCTTCGTCGATTTCTGCAGCTAAGACGTTGATTGGGCGGTTTTCATCTTCCGCTATCTTGCGAAAGGCCTGCCAGAACTCATCCTCCAGCGATACCGATGTTCTATGACCGCGCAGTGTGAGCGAGTGTTTCTTGGGGCGATTGCTCATTCTTCGATCTTGTGGCCGTCAAGTTTGCGCCTAGCTTTGTTTGCTGTCGTATCGTCCAGCAGTTTTTCCTGCTTGCTCCGCCCATGTTTGATCGCATTTTGGTCAGCGCGGACCTTTTTCTCAGCCCGCGCTTTTTGTTTCTTGAACCGGTTGAGATTTACCGGTTCAGCCATCAGTCTTTGGGTCCAACCATCTGCTCGGGGCGGACAACAGCGTCAAAGGTCGCTTCGTCAACAAAGCCGAGAGCGATAGCCTCTTCCTTAAGGGTCGTACCGTTCTTGTGAGCTGTTTTGGCGACCTTGGTCGCGTTGTCATAGCCGATGGTCGGAGCCAACGCTGTAACCAGCATCAGCGATTCCTTCATCAGTTTATCGATGCGTGGTTCGTTGGCCTGAATGCCGTTCAGCATACGCTCGGTAAAGCTGTCTGCGACGTCGCCCAACAGCTGCATGGATTGTAGCAGGTTATAAGACATCATCGGGTTATAGACGTTCAGTTCAAAATGACCCTGCGAGCCGGCAAAGGTCATTGCGGCGTTGTTGCCCATTACGTGCGCCGCGACCTGTGTCATTGCTTCGGCTTGCGTTGGGTTGACCTTGCCCGGCATGATCGACGACCCCGGTTCGTTTTCTGGCAGGATCAGCTCTCCCAGACCGGAACGTGGACCCGAGCCTAAGAAGCGGATGTCGTTGGCGATTTTGTACATGGAACCGGCAACGGTGGCCAAGGCACCTGACATAAAGACCATGGCGTCATGGGCAGCCAGTGCTTCGAACTTGTTTGGAGCTGTGACAAAAGGCAGGTTGGTAATGTCGGCCATGTTGGCTGCGACTTTTTCGCTCCATCCGTGCTGTGTATTTAGACCTGTGCCGACAGCGGTGCCACCTTGGGCCAGCTCGTAGATGCCGGGCAGGGCAGCTTCGATGCGCTGGATGCCCATACGGATCTGATGAGCGTAACCACCAAATTCTTGGCCCAGCGTCAGCGGGGTAGCGTCTTGAGTGTGGGTGCGGCCGATCTTGATGATGTCCTTGAACTCATCCGACTTGGCTTCCAGCGCTGTCAGAAGTTTATTCAGGCCAGGCAGCAACAAGTCACGTACGGTCATTGCAGCTGCGATGTGCATAGCAGTGGGGAATGTATCGTTCGAGGACTGACCCATGTTACAATGGTCATTCGGGTGAACAGGATCTTTGGTGCCGATCACGCCGCCCAGAATTTCGATTGCACGATTTGCAATCACCTCGTTTGAGTTCATGTTCGACTGGGTGCCTGAACCCGTCTGCCATACTACCAGCGGGAAGTTGTCGTCAAACTTGCCATCAATAACTTCACCAGCCGCCTGAATCACCGCATCCGCGATCTTGGCTTCCATTTTGCCGGACTCTTTGTTGGCCATGGCACAGGCCTTCTTAATCACACCCAATGCGCGTACGATTGCAACGGGTTGCTTTTCCCAGCCAATCGGGAAGTTCATGATAGAGCGCTGAGTCTGGGCGCCCCAGTACTTATCTGCGGGGACCTCTAGCGGGCCAAAGCTATCTGTTTCGGTGCGGGTCTCGGACATCCGTTGTCTCCGTCTGGTATGCTGTTGTATGCCGTTTAACCTGCACCCGTGACGGGTGCAATTGGCCAGTTTCGCGCAGCATAGAGGATCCGGTCGATAGGTATAGGGCGAGCGGTGTCATTTTTCGACTACGCATTGTCTGTTTGCGGGATATGATTACAGTAGGTGCAACTGTATTTTGAAACTCCCAAGGAGGTCACGTGGCCAATTCGTTCGTCTCGCAAATGGTTTTGAACTCTGTCCTGAGGTTTTTGTCGGTTTTTACGATGGCTGTGGTTCTGTCCGGCCAATCTGCAATCGCAGATATTTCACGTTTCGTCGGGGAATATTATGGTCGTGCCGAAGTTGAAACGAGAGCCGGTGACACTGCAAACCGGGATATGAGCGTAGTGATCAAGGAAACTGGTAACGGCTATGCTGTGTTATGGACCTCGACGACTGAAAAGGAAGATGGTCGGCGTAAAACCAAGTCCTATGAAATCGAGTTTCAACCGACAGATCGCGATGGAGTGTATGCTGCGGCTATGAAACGCAATGTATTTGGTCACACCGAGCAGTTGGATCCTATGAAGGGGGAGCCCTATGTCTGGAGCCGAATTACGGGCGATACGCTGACTGTGTTTTCCATGTTTGTAGCTCCAAACGGAGACTACGAGATGCAGCAATATGATCGCACTCTGGCTGAAGGAGGATTGCAGTTAGATTTCAATTCTCACCGCAACGGCATTCCAACAAGATTTATTTCCACATTCCTGTCGCGCACAAGTCAATACTAACAGCGAAAGGGAAGGACAGGGTGAATTCGGCTTTGGGTCTGGGCCGAGTTTCTATTTTCTAAAGCTGTCCAATGATACGATATCCGCATCAGTTTTCTGCTCTTCCTGAGGCGTGTTGATAAGTTCTTCAACGGGCGCCGGCACAGATGCATCACCCTTGGGCTCGTCATCAGGGCTTTCAAAGCGCAGGCCAAACTCCACCGACGGATCGACAAAGGTTTTGATCGCATCGTAGGGAATATAGAGCGGTTCAGGAGCGTCGCCGAAGTTAAGGGTTATGGCAAAGCCATCTTCGCCAACATCGAGGTTGTCAAACCAATGCTGCATCACCACGGTCATCTCGCCCGGATAGCGGTCGGACAGCCAGTCCGCAAGTTCCGCATCTGGATGTCCGGTGTCAAACGTGATGAAAAAATGATGGTTCCCCGGAAGTCCATTGTCAGCAATGTCCAGAAGCACGGTCCGGATAAGACCGCGCATTGCTGTATGCATAAGATTTCCATAGTCGATATCGCGGGACATATCGTAACCCCTTTAACCCATGTCTTAATCATAGGGGATTCGAACAGAAACAAAAGAGGATGGTCACAGTTTTTGTGATTATCCCTAGGGCTTAAGTATTAAGGGGCATGTCGACTGCTTGTTTAAATGGCGAACGGCAACAGGGATGCAGAGATACCGGCCAATGCCATCAAAAACAGTGTCAGGAGCATGCTGCCCCGGGTAGCAAAGGTGAGGAGAGCGGCCAATACAATGAGGCCGAGTGCTATCGGGTCTAGGCTACCCAATGTTGGCACTGGTAGTGAAAACACGCCGTAGTTGCGGTTCTCAACTTCGGCAAACAAGACATGCAGGGCAAACCAGACTGACAGATTTAGAATTACGCCGACCACACTCGCTGTAATTGCTTTAAGCGCTGCCCCAAGCCTTGGGTGCGAAGATATTTGCTCAACGTAGGGAGCGGTCAGAAAGATCCACAAAAAGCAGGGCATAAAAGTAGCCCAAAGCGCAACCAACCCCGCTGCAAGGCCCATCCAGGGGCTATGTGCCTCTAGGCCGGCCAACATAGCAACAAACTGAGTGACTAGTATGAGTGGCCCCGGGGTGGTTTCGGCAAGGCCAAGCGCGTCAATCATTTGCCCCGTTGAAATCCAGGAATACTGTTCGACAACTGTCTGGCTCATATACGCCAGAACGGCATAGGCACCGCCAAATGTGACCACTGCCAGTTTGGCAAAAAACCAGCCGATAGAGGCCAGAAAACTAGCACCAGATAGGCTGAGAGCGATCAAAGGAAGGAGCCAGAGCCCCCCCCAGATCAATAGCTGACGCCCAGCGCTACAAGGGTTCAATCCCTGCGGTTCAATGTCACTTACGACGTCCTTATTGCCGAGGAGCAGGCCATACAGCCCTGCGCCCAAGACTATCAGAGGAAATGGGAGATTGAGTGCAAATATTCCGACGAAACCTATTCCCGCCAGCACCCATGCGCTGGATCCGTGCAAGGCCTTGTTTGCCAGCTTGCGCAGGGCCAACAAGACGATGACGATGACAGAGGATTTGATCCCAAGGAATCCAGCCTGCACCAAATCCAGCGTACCGTAGGTTGCATAGAGGCCAACCAGAATACCGATAATCAAGGCTCCCGGTATCACAAACAGCAGCCCGGCCAACAGTCCGCCAGGTACACCTCGAAGGCGCCAGCCCGCATAGGTTGCCAACTGCATTGCCTCGGGTCCAGGCAGCAACATGCAAAAGGAGAGGGCGCGTAGAAACGCTTGTTCGCTCAGCCAGGGACGCTCTTCTACCAGCTCCCTGTGCATGACCGCAATTTGTGCTGCCGGCCCACCAAAGCTAAGCAAACCGATGCGTCCAAACACCCGTGTCATGGCGCGCCATGATGGCGACGTCATTGGGTCACCGCCGGCCAGTCATGGCTTTCATCGTATCCATCGCGCGCCCAACGATACAGCGCATCATACAATGGCATCGCGGCTTCCAGTTGGTCGATGTCATTCTTATATTGTCGAGACAAGCCAACCGAGAAAGCAAGAAGTCCAGCTGCTTGAGGCGCTAGATCGGGGGCGTTGGTGTCTGCAGCCCGTATAACAGTGGCAAGCCGTGTCATGGCTGGGGTTGCCAGTTTGAATTCTTCAACCATGACGTCAAAACTACACAAGGGGCCCCGATGAGACCAAAAGGTATTTTCTATGTCAAATGGTGTGGCATCGAACAGGTTGGCCACTGCAGTCACCTCAGCAGGAGGGACGAACAGGAATTGAGCAGCAGGATCGACAAAGCGGCGAATTAGCCAGGGACAGGCAATGCGATCTATTTTGGGGCGGTGTCGTGTAACCCAGCAGCTGCCAACGATGGGCTCCGGAATGGCTGCAACAGGAACCAGCGGTAACCCAGCAGAACGCCAAGCAAAATTACCACCAGCCAGGACTTCAGCGGCGATGTTATGCGTGCGCAACAACGCAGCTGCCCCGTGCGAAAGTTTCTTCCCTTTTTGGCAAATAACCACAACGCGCTTTTCTTTCAGCTCGGGTACGAGCTCATGTATCTGTGCGTGGGAAACGCGTCGAGCAGTGGGAACAAGCCTAGGGTCGAGTGCAAAATCCTCATCGGTGATGACGTCAATAATTTGCGGGCAATCTGGTGTGCCAATCAGGCGCATCAGTTGGTTGGGGGATATTTCAGAATATGCAGCAGCCATTGGGCATCCTTTCCGTAACCGGAGTGTTGGATGCGAACCTTAGGCCTAGGCCTCACGGGGTGGTCGCAGTGACCCCATGGTTCCATGCAATAACGCTGCAAGGGCTGCTGTCAAGAGGACGGCGCTATTTCCACTGCATCGCTTGGCCAGTCAGTAAGATAGGAACCGCCTCAGACGGTATCTGACCCAATTGTTCAAATAGAGCCATGTAATTGAAGTGACTATGAGATTCCACAATGATTTGATTTTCAAACCGAATAAACATTTGGCCAGTCATCTGTATTTCCGCTTCATTGTCCGAACGCTTGGCGTCGATTTCTGTGCGTACAACTAACCAGTCCTCTTGTTCCATGACGTGACTGAAGGACACTTTGATGTCTTTAAGCAGTTCGCGGATTGCAGTCACCAACTCGCGGATGTCTTCTCGTTGCAGTGAGGTGCCGGAAATCACACCAGTAGAATAGGTGTCGGGGCCGTACATTCGGTCAATTACGTTCAGGTTCCCATTAGACCAAACTTCGTCGAACCAATATTGTAACAGCTCGGTATTGGTCATGATTGCTCCCGTTGAAATTCAAGGTGAGAATGGCGACGACAAATCAACAAAACCTTAAAATCGGATTTCAGATGCGAAATAGGTAGAAAGCTCAGATGGTTGTCTGTTGGAACTACGTACGACCTCAACTATCCAGATCGACGGCAATAGCACAAAGAAGGTGGGGGAAGTGCAGGTTTCTGTTGCCAGGTACCTGCGAACCCCGCCAAACGCTGCAAAGCGAGAGGACTTAAGTTTTCGGTTTTCCGAACTGCTTACGCAGCGAGGGCTACCGGAGCACGATTGTCATTTGCAATTGTACAGTTTTCGCCGGTAACGGTGGCAGACAGCCGAGACAAAGCTAACCCCTTTAGACGTTCGTCGATCCTATTTCGTCCCCATGATCCCCAAATGAAGGATGTTTGGTGGAGACGCCGGGTACCGCCCCCGGGTCCGATCCGCTTATTACGAGCGCATTTATGTCCATAGTCCCCGAAGAGACAGGACGAATATAGGCCTTGGTTCGGTGAATTTGAAGAGGGAAAGCGATCAGTCGATTGAAAAAAAGCTCAATTACCGCTGGAGAGTCGTAGAAGCGTGCCCGTTCTGGTGAAACGCCTAACGTTCGATAGAAGGGGGAGAACTATTTTGATGCAGCGCGGGCGGCGAAGACATCGGCTGCAATTTTTCGGGTTTCGGCCTCAAGGTTATGCAAGCAATCGATGGCTTCCGCCCCGTCGCCGTTTTCAATCGCGTCCGCAATGCTGCTGTGCAGGCACACCATGATCCCGCGTGATCGAGTTGTAAAAGTGATCATGTTCATTAACGGTTGCATCGCTTCCACAGCTCCCGCCAGCTGGTAGGATAACACTGGATTGTCTGCGCCATCTACCAGGGCTCTGTGAAAGGCGACGTCAGACGCGCAATAGGCTTCGTCGGTCAGGCTGGGTTGGCTTTGCCGAAAGATCTCGGTGCGCATGGTGGCCAACTGATCAGCGGTGCGGCGTTTCGCAGAAAGTGGTGCGCATGCGCGTTCCAGAGCATATCGAGCTTCACAGGCCGTATCGAAACTAACCTCATTCATAGAAAGCAACAGGGTCGAGGTTGTAACTTGGTCGGCATAGGCCTCTTTGAAGCTTAGCCGATTGACAAATGCCCCACCGGTCGCACCCCGTTGTGTTCGGATAAGGGATTGGGCTGCCAATCTTTTCAGGGCTTCGCGAACTGTTGGGCGTGAAACTTGAAAGTAGTCAGCCAACTCTGCCTCTGAAGGCAGCCGTTCGTCGATGATCAGGTCTCCTGAAACAATCGAGTCACGGATGGCTTTGGCGATTTGAGCCGAGAGGTTGGCGGAACTGTTTGGGTCAATTTTCACTTTGTTGTCTCGTGTCTGTGCTGTGAGCAGATGCGCAAATGTTTTTATTGTCTGACATTTAAAAGTCTGACACTAAAAAAGCAAGAGTTGAGCCGAAGGATTCTGTGGTGATTCCTTCTTGATGTAGTCGTCGAGCAAGTCAGAGAGATAGCAATGGCAATGATTTCACCATCGCGGCGTTTGCGCAGAACCCCCTTTTCAGAAGGTGTCGAGGCAGCCGGTGTTAAAGCCTACACCGTTTACAATCACATGTTGTTGCCAACTGTGTTTGAGAGCATTGAGGCAGACTACCATCATCTAAAGAAACACGTTCAGGTCTGGGATGTGTCCTGTGAACGCCAGGTGGAGTTGCGCGGCCCAGATGCTGGGCGGCTAATGCAGATGTTAACGCCCCGTGACTTGAGGGGCATGCAGTCTGGGCAGTGTTTCTATGTGCCAATTGTAGACGAAACGGGTGGTATGCTGAATGACCCGGTTGCGGTGAAGTTGGCGGAGGACCGATGGTGGATCTCCATCGCTGACAGTGATTTGCTATACTGGGTCAAGGGCATTGCGAACGGTTGGCGGTTGGATGTTCTGGTCGATGAGCCAGATGTTTCACCGCTGGCAATACAGGGTCCTAAGGCTGAAGAGCTTTTGGAACGGGTATTTGGCTCCAAAATACGCGATATCCGGTTCTTCCGGTTTGGCCTGTTTCAGTTCCAGGGGCGCGATTTGGTCATTGCCCGATCTGGATATTCAAAACAGGGCGGGTTTGAGATCTATGTTGAAGGTAGTGAAATCGGTATGCCGCTTTGGCATAAGCTATTTGAGGCTGGAGCAGACTTGGATGTGCGGGCAGGGTGCCCCAATCTGATTGAGCGGATCGAAGGTGGGTTGCTGAGCTATGGCAATGATATGACCGACGATAACACACCGCACGAATGTGGGTTGGGTCGGTTCTGCGATACTCATACCGCGATTGGCTGCATTGGTCGCGATGCACTGTTGCGCGTCGCAAAAGAAGGGCCGGTTCAACAGATCCGACCACTTTCCATCAGCGGAGAACCTGTCCCAGCCTGCACCGATTACTGGCCTCTATACGCTTCTGGTAAGCGGGTGGGGCGCGTGTCCTCGGCCGCTTGGTCGCCGGATTTCCGGATGAACGTGGCAATTGGTCTGGTTCGGATGACCCATTGGGATGCGGGAAGTAAACTTGAAGTCGAAACGCCTGACGGTATGCGCGTGGCGACTGTGCGCGATAAATTCTGGATTTGAAGGAGAGCACTATGTTCAATGCGTTAGTTGTAAACAAAGATAGCGAAAGCGGCAAAACCTCGGCTGCGGTAGAAAAGGTCAGTCTGGACCAGCTGCCAGACGGTGAGGTGACGGTTGCGGTGGAATACTCCACAGTAAATTACAAAGATGGTCTGTGTATTGGTCCTGGTGGCGGGCTCGTTCGCAAGTACCCACATATTCCTGGAATTGATTTTTCAGGCACCGTGGAAGCGAGCAATGACGACCGGTACAAGCCTGGTGACAAGGTAGTGTTGACTGGCTGGCGGGTTGGCGAAGCTCATTGGGGGGGCTACTCCCAAAAAGCAAATGTCAAAGCTGACTGGCTGGTGCCTTTGCCCAAAGGGTTGGATAGTCGTCAGGCAATGGCTGTTGGGACAGCGGGTTTCACGGCGATGCTGTCGGTCATGGCTTTGGAAGACCATGGGTTAAAACCTGGCCATGGTCCGGTATTGGTGACGGGCGCCGCTGGGGGCGTTGGGTCAGTTGCAACTGCGATATTGGCCAATCTTGGGTACGAGGTGGCAGGTGTTACTGGACGACCAGAGGCAGCTGAGTATTTGACGTCTTTGGGCGCGACACAAATTGTTGCTCGTGATGAGATCAATGAAACTGTTAAACGCCCACTGGAAGCAGAAAGCTGGGCGGGCTGTGTTGATGCCGTTGGTGGCGCCATGCTTGCGCGCGTGCTGGGGCAGATGAAATATGGAGCTTCTGTTGCGGCCGTTGGTTTGGCTGGAGGCGCGGGCTTGCCCGCTACGGTGATCCCATTTCTGTTGCGCGGGGTAAACCTGCTAGGGATTGACAGTGTCATGCAGCCTTATGACAACCGTCTTCGGGCCTGGCAGCGCATTGCTTCGGATTTACCGATGGATAAGCTGGAAGCGATGATTCAACCCGCCTCACTTAGCGATCTGCCGCAATTGGGTGAGGCTATTTTAAAGGGTGAGATTAAAGGACGCGTTGTTGTTGATGTGAATGCGTAAAACAAATCCTGGCGCGGAGCGGCCGCGCCAGGGCTTTCGCGAGCTTTAAGAGTTCATCTCGCCAGCGTTTACAATAGGAGCCCGGAAATTAGGGGTTTTGAACCTACTGCGGGTCTTGTTGCCAAAACTCAAACTTAGACCAAAATAGACAGAGTGGAACGTCGCCTGCTCGTCAATCAACGTGCGGCCAACCCGTACAAAATCGCCTTGATACCCAATAAACCAATCCAGTCGCTCTGAGATTGGTTGTTGATAGCGCAAGCCAAACTGAATCCATTCACCATCATCGTGATCGAAGCTTTCTTCGAAATCTCCAAATCCAGCGGCGAGATTGCCGGTTAACAGACCTTTGAATAGGGGACGAGAGTGTCCGATATTCATATAGGTCATATCCTCTATGCCATCGTGATCAGGATCCAGGCCGTCATCTGCCATGTGCATGTATCCCGCCTGAACAAATGTATTGCCCCAAGCCTTTTCAGCACCAAAACCAAACAAGGGGCCGCCATGCTCGTCATCGGCATTGTTGTTGGCGTTTGCCCAGGTCGCAAAGATACCCCATGGGCTCTTTGGGTTACCCAGCGAATAGTGCAGGCCGTACCCGTGATACCGAGCATTGTCATTTCGGGAGGACGGATTGCTGTGGGTTTCCCCGTGCTCGTCGTAGGTGAAATCCAAATAGAGTTGGTTGCCGTTTTCGAATGAAACCAACCCACCAGCATATACGCCACCGCCACTCGCCGAGGCGCATAGCTCAGTTCCGCCACTGTCACAGCTTTCGCCGTCGTCCATGGCGCCAGCCGGATTTACTTTTTGAAGCCATATGTCGGATTCGGCACTAAAGCTTTGGGCGGTGATTGGAGTTGAAAGTGTGAGTAACACAAGTATCTGAGGGAGGCAGGCGAGGCGATTGAACATAGGTTTCCGTGCCTGTAACTTTTCGTTAACGCGCCTCTTATTGAAGATAGAGATCAGATGTTCCTTTGATTTTTTGAAATCACCAATTGCCTCAAACCGTGTTGCTGCAGAAACACATCAGTAGGAGTTCGGAAGGCATTCGAGCACGCTAAGGCTGTCCCGCTTCCGCTAACTTCCCGCTTGGGTTCAATTCGACGTTTCAGAACAACAGCCGTGATTCACCCAAGTCGAAAAGCCCCCGGAGCAACCCGGGGTCTTCTACCTTAGTTATCGTTCCCAACAAAGAAACCAACAGAGTTCCCGTCTGGGTCTTTTGCATAGAAAAAGCGACCCGCTGGAATTTCGATGGCGGGTGATGTGACCTCACCTCCAGCTTTGGTAACTCGGTCCATCACGTCTTCCAATTTACCTTCTGCTGCTAGGTGCAGCGTGGGCCCGGAGCCGTCGCTGGCGGGTTTGCCGGGGTAGAGATGCAAAGCGACGCCTGAGCAAGCATCTGCTGGCTTAAACATCGCAATAGGGTTGGGTCCGCTGGAGTCGATTTGCAATGTAGCGCCAGTAACGATGCCGTAAAACTCGCAAGCCTTAGTCAAGTCAGTAACGGGCAGTTCGCCCCAGACCAAGAAGTGTGTGGGAGAGTAAGTCATAGATATTCATCCTTTGTTTTGACCTTCCCAAGTTGCCAGAGACTGTTGCCAGTTTTTGACGTCAGCAAGAGGGCTTGACCTGTGCAGTCAACAACGGCACTGATTTGGCAATATTTTGGGGAGTGAACATGCCGTTGGATATCGATTTTGTACGCAGCCAGTTTCCTGCGTTTTCCGAACCCAGCCTGCAGGGACAGGCATTTTTTGAAAATGCCGGTGGGTCATATACTTGTCAGCCAGTTATTGACCGGCTGACAAGGTTCTACAGCCAGCGTAAAGTACAACCCTATGCCCCCTATGAAGCCTCGGCGTTGGGGGGCGCTGAGATGGACGAAGCCAGACTTCGCCTTGCGGCTATGATGGGCGTAGAGACGGATGAGCTCAGCTTTGGCCCGTCGACAAGTCAAAATGTCTATGTGCTGGCACAGGCCTTTAGGAAGTTCGTAAATCCTGGCGAAGCAATTATCGTGACCAACCAGGATCACGAGGCCAATACAGGCCCTTGGCGGCGGCTAGCGGACGAAGGTATTGAAATTCGGGAGTGGATGATTGACCCGCAGACCGGGCATCTGGATCCAGCAGATCTTGAGAAACTTTTGGACGACAAGGTGCGTCTGGTTTGTTTTCCTCATTGCTCAAACGTGGTGGGCGAGATCAACCCTGTGACCGAAATTACAGCATTGGCTCATGCGGCCGGGGCGTTTGTCTGTGTCGATGGCGTATCTTATGCACCGCATGGTTTACCCAATGTTGGAGAGCTGGGGCCGGACATCTATCTGTTTTCGGCCTACAAAACCTATGGTCCGCATCAGGGACTGATGGTGGTGCGCAAAGCGCTGGCAGACTTGCTGCCCAATCAGGCGCACTATTTCAATGGAGGGGTAGGGTACAAACGCTTTACGCCCGCAGGTCCAGATCATGCACAAGTGGCCGCCTGTGCCGGGATGGCTGATTACATTGAAATGTTGTGCGATCATCATGGCGGACCCTCACAGGACGACACTGCCCGAGCAGCCTTTGTTCATGATCTCATGCGCGCTCAGGAAGTGAAACTGCTGCAACCGCTTCTCGATATGCTGCGAGAGCGCAACGATGTGCGGCTGATTGGCCCGGACAAAGCTGAATTGCGTGCGCCTACAGTTGCCATTCAGTTGAACAGACCTGCTGAGCCGGTTGCTGCAAAACTGGCAGAGTTGGGGATTATGGCCGGGGGCGGTGATTTTTACGCGGTGCGTGCGCTAAAAGCCCTGGGCGCAGATCCCGATGCTGGTGTGCTACGTGTTAGCTTTACCCACTATACCTCAGAAGACGAGATGAAGGCACTGATCGCAGCTCTCGAAGCCGTGCTCTGACCTTGGTCATCAATGATGGTTGTTTGATGCTTCGCTTGCGTGGCGGGTGATCGCATCAAACTTCTATACCGATGAAACACTGAATTTCCACTAGGCCTATCGCTCGGAAGCTCCTAAAATAAATCAATTGAAGACGATACTGACCGCCTTTTCCTAGTATTAAACGGATCTTATCTATGCCAACCGGTGCACGACTGACCGCTGCCCTCTGCCTCGCGCTACTTGCATTTCTGTTGTCGGGAGAGATCATGCCTCTGATGCCAGAGGGTACCAATTTTGGTTACTTTACGCCGTTGAATATGTGTTTAGGGCTCCTCGTGGGGTGGTTCGTGATGGGTAAACGAGCAGGGCGCGGGTTTGTGCCTGCCCTCAACAATGGAATAAGTGGCGTCGCGGTATTGTTGTTTTGGGGGCTGTTTATCCAAGGTGCGTATGAAATGTTCCGGCTGGCCATGCGCAATCGCTATGGTGGGCCATTTGAAGCCTTGTCAGCGATTTTTACGATCGGGTTGGACTACGCTATTGTGATTTTTGTCCCCGAGGTAATAGTGACTGTTTTAATAGGGGCAATTGTTTCTGGGCTAGCCACCGAAAATGCATCTCGACGCTGGCGTTAGTACTTCAACAAAACAAAAGGTTACCACACGTGACGGATCTCTTCTTCTACGGCACTTTGCGTTACGCTGCATTGTTGGAACTGGTTCTCGGACGATCTGGAGCTGATCTGGATACTTGTCCAGCCAGCTTGGCAGGGCATGGTATTTTTGCGGTTAAGGGTGAGATTTTTCCAGCCATCGAAGAGCGGGCCAGTCATGCTGCACATGGGGTATTGGTCAAGGGGCTTTCCGATGAGGATGTGGCGGCACTTAACTTCTATGAAGGCGGGTTTGACTACGATCTGAAGGACGTTGTGCTGCAATTGCAGGACGGAACTGAAGCAGTGGCTTCGGTCTATTTTCCTCAACCTGGACTATGGCAGACGGGGCCTGCTTGGAACTTAGAGGAATGGGTCGCAAATTGGGGAGCTCTGACCCTGCGTGCAGCCCAGGAAGTCATGGCCTATCAAGGCCGGATGAGTGCAGCAGAGGTGGCTCGGTGTTTCCCGTCAGTTCGCACTCGGGCCGCGGCATGGATCGCAGCTCAGGCACGTCAGCAAGATCCGGATCACGATCTTGCTGAGGATGTGGTTGTGCATACCCACAAGCACGCTCACTTGAACTTTTATGGCATGGAAGAAATGGATCTTCAGTTTCGGCGCAACGATGGCAGTCTTAGCCCGGTGATGAACCGTTGTGCCGCGCTGGTTGGTCGTGCGGCTGTGGTTTTGCCCTATGACCCGGTTCGCGACGAGGTGTTGTTGGTTGAACAGTTCCGTGCCGCCACATTTATCGCTGGAGAGCAAAGCCCATGGATGTGGGAGCCCGTTGCCGGTTTGGTGGATCCGGGCGAAACTGCGGAACAAGCGGCACATCGTGAGGCAATGGAAGAAGCTGGGGTGGTACTGGAGGCTTTGGAAGCTGTTGCTCAGGTCTATCCGTCCAGCGGCGCATCGGGGGAATTTATTCACATTTTTGTGGGGATCGGAGACCTGTCTCGCCGTGAGGCTGGTGGAGGTCTAGCCTCGGAAGGGGAGGACATTCGTTGCAAAGTCATCAGTTTTGAAGACTTGATGGTCGAAGTCGATGCTCAGCGTTATCTGGATATGCCGCTTATGACTGCGGCTTTGTGGTTGGCGCGGCATCGCACACGGTTGCGAAAGCCCAAAACCTAGCATCTTCTGACCTTGAGATCGTGTCTGGGCTTGTCTACATCAGAAGAGATTGATCGAAAGGGATACCATGCGCATCGCACGTGATCTGGCCGACGCTATCGGCCACACTCCACTTATCCGTTTGAACCGCGTCAGCGATGAAACGGGTTGTGAAATTCTGGGCAAGGCCGAGTTCATGAACCCGGGTCAGTCGGTGAAAGACCGAGCTGCGTTATATATCATCAAAGACGCCATCGCGCGGGGTGATCTGAAACCAGGTGGAACCATCGTTGAAGGGACCGCCGGGAATACTGGTATTGGACTGGCGCTGGTTGGGGCGTCGATGGGATTCAAAACGGTGATTGTGATCCCGGAAACCCAGTCCGAAGAAAAAAAGGATATGCTGCGTCTGGCGGGGGCCCAGCTTGTCCAGGTGCCGGCGGCACCTTATCGCAATCCAAACAACTTTGTACGTTATTCTGAAAGATTGGCAAACGAGTTGGCCAAGAGCGAGCCAAATGGCGCGGTTTGGGCCAACCAGTTTGACAATGTAGCTAACAGATTGGCGCATGTAGAAACTACTGGTCCCGAGATTTGGGAGCAAACTGATGGCAAGGTCGATGGTTTTGTCTGTGCTGTTGGTTCAGGTGGTACGTTGGCTGGGGTCGCCGACGCGCTGCAGCCCAAGGGTGTGAAAATTGGCCTAGCTGACCCTATGGGGGCTGGATTGTTTTCCTACTACACCACCGGTGAAATCGCGATGGAAGGTGGCTCGATCGCTGAAGGAATTGGTCAGGTTCGTATCACCAAAAATCTGGAAGGTTTCAAACCGGATCTATCCTATCAGATTTCCGATCAGGAAGCCGTGCCCTATATTTTTGATCTGTTGCATGACGAAGGTCTGGTGCTTGGCGGTTCGTCGGCAATCAATATAGCCGGTGCAGTGCGCATGGCTCGCGATTTGGGCAAAGGCCACACTATTGTCACAGTACTTTGCGACTACGGCACACGCTACCAATCCAAACTTTTCAACCCGGATTTTCTGCGCGAAAAGAACCTGCCCGTGCCTGACTGGATGACCCATACGCCAGCTTCGATACCTGGTGTGTTCGAAGAGGTATGACGCAACTGATGCGCCACATGAAGCAATGCCTAGCAGCGCTCGGCATTGCCTTATTGTTTTTCAGTGTCGCTGAAGCTCAGTTGTCGTCGACAGAGAGAGCCTATTATCAAGACTGGTTAAAGACGGCTGCGCGGGCAGAGCTGGTTATCGACTCAGATCGTGCATCGTCAGCGGCTATGGAAGTTCTCCGCCGGGAAATTGCTGATTACAGAGAAAGATTTGGCAATGCTCGCGAGGATAATGCAGATCGTATAGCGACGCTAAACTCACAACTCAGTGCTCTTGGGGGCGCTCCGGCAGAGGGGGAAATTGAAGACGCGGATATTGCGGCTCTGCGGTCCTCTTTGAATGAACAACTCAACACACTGCGTGTTCCAAGGGTAGTTTCGGAAGAGGCCCATAACCGTGCTAACGGTCTGATTTCTGAAATTGACCGGATCATTCGAAAGCGTCAAACCAAAGCACTGATGCAGCGTGGGCCCTCTCCTTTGAACCCCGAGCATTGGCCGGAAGCAATGCGCGAAATTTCCGGGGCTGTCACGGCAATATGGAATGAGACGCTTTTGCGGTCGGGAAGTGATACCACCCGAGAAAACTTACAAAATAAATTACCGCTTATTCTTGGTCTTGTCCTTGCAGGCGCAATGTTGCTCTTGCGTGGAAGAGTTTGGGCCAAACGCGTCGGTGAGTATCTGCGTCAGTTTGGCTCCCGAGGGAGCGCAGCCTGGGGCTTTGTTGTCTCGGTTGTCCAAGTTGTGTTGCCGTTTCTGGGTGTCACTTTGCTTGTTCAGGCCGTTTCGGTCTCTGGCATGTTGGGTGTGCGCGGATCTCTGCTGCTGGAATCCGTTCCCCAGTGGGCGGCAATTTTACTGGCATTCAATTGGCTGGGCCAGCAATTGTTTGTCTCTCCCAGTGGCGAAGCTCTTGTGCCTTTACAACCGGGGCGACGGGCAGAGTTGCGCCTGTTGATCGAACTTCTGGCTGTGATGCTGGTGCTGCGTGATTTAGTTGTACAGGTCGATCAGGTAGAAAACCTGTCTTCGATAACCCGTTCAGTGGTAGCCTTTCCCATAATATTGAGCACGGCTCTGTTATTGGTTCGGCTGCAACGTATCGGCCTGCAGCGCGCAAAGAATGCGGCCCTTAGTGCCAATAAACTGGTGCGTGGCGTGCGGCGTGCGGCCTATGGGTTTGGCGTTCTGTCGCCGGTTCTTGCTGCATTTGGATACATCTACGCCGCCGAAGCCATTATCTATCCAGTGGTCATTACCCTGTTTGTGGTGTCTTCAATCCTAATTGTGCAGCGGTTTATTGGCGCAGTTTATGCGCTGATCACAGGTAACCCAGAGGCAGCTAAAGATTCGCTGTTTTCAGTGTTGGCTGGGTTTGTTTTGGCCATTCTGGCGTTGCCGTTGTTAGCGTTGATTTGGGGCGCGCGGATCGCTGACCTAACAGAAATGTGGTCGCGGTTCCTGGAAGGGTTTCAACTCGGCGAAACGCAGATTTCTCCTAGTTCATTCTTGCTGTTCGCCCTAGTTTTTGCTGCGGGCTATACAATTACACGTCTTGTGCAAAGCAGCCTGCGGAATTCGCTGCTACCCAAAACCCGAATGGATCTTGGCGGTCAGAATGCGATTGTTTCAGGTACAGGCTATCTGGGCATTTTTCTTGCGGCTGTGGTCGCGATTTCCTGGGCGGGACTGGATCTTTCGTCGCTGGCTATTGTTGCTGGCGCCTTGTCTGTTGGCATCGGTTTTGGGCTGCAAACGATCGTTTCGAATTTTGTTTCAGGTATCATTCTGTTGGTCGAACGGCCCATTTCCAAGGGGGATTGGATCGAAGTTGGCGGCATGATGGGCTACGTGCGCGATATTTCTGTACGTTCAACCCGAATTGAGACCTTTGACCGTACGGATGTAATCGTTCCCAACTCGGATCTGATCTCAGGAACAGTCACCAATTACACGCGCGGCAATACTGTTGGGCGGGTGATCGTGCCAGTTGGTGTCGCCTACGGCAGTGACCCGCGTCGGATTGAAGCAATTCTGTTGGAGATAGCCAAAGCCCATCCTATGGTTGTGATGAATCCAGCGCCCAGCGTGGTTTTTCAGGGGTTTGGGGCCGACAGCCTGGATTTTGAAATCCGCGCAATCCTGCGAGACGTCAACTGGGTCTTGTCCGTGCGCTCAGAAATGAATTTTGAAATTTCCCGCAGGTTTGAGGAAGAGGGGATCGAGATCCCATTTGCCCAACGTGATCTCTGGATCCGCAATCCGGAGGCATTGAACAGTGCCAAACCCGCCGGAACGCAGCCTATACCATCAACAACATTCGAAAAACCTGATGCCAATGATATCGGTGATCCGGAGGGTGATAATGACTACTAATCTGTTATTTCAAAAAGATGCGTACCTGCGCGAAGCGCCCGCTGAGGTTCTGGGACATACGGACCAGGGTGGCGTGGTTCTGGATCAAACATTGTTCTATGCCACTGGTGGTGGACAACCCGGCGATGGGGGCTTGCTCGAATGGGACGGTGGCAGTTGCACCATTTCGACAGCTGTTAAAGGTGAAAATTCCACGATTGTTCTGGTGCCAGCAGAAGGCCAGACCTTACCGCCAGTTGGAGCGTCAGTAACTCAGAAGCTCGATTGGACGCGCCGTAATGGACATATGCGGGTGCATACAGCGCTGCATCTGTTGTCGGTGGTGATACCGCTCCCTGTTAGCGGTGGTTCTATTGGTGCCGAAAAAGGTCGGTTGGATTTCAATATGCCAGAGGCTCCGGAAGATAAGGCCGCGCTACAAGACAAGCTGCAAACCATGATCGATCTGGATTTGGAGGTTTCTGACAGCTGGATTTCCGGCGCTGAATTAGACGCAAACCCGCAAATGATTAAAACCATGTCGGTGTCGCCACCTCGTGGGGCAGGGCAGGTTAGGCTGGTGCAAATCGGCGCAGGCAAGTCTCAGGTAGATCTGCAGCCTTGTGGCGGCACTCACGTCCGGCGTACCGCTGAGATTGGTAAGATCCGGCTTGGAAAAGTGGAAAAGAAGGGCAAACTGAACCGTCGGGTATACCTTCACTTGGACGATTAAAAAAAACGCACATTTACGCGGCTTTTTTAACTGGTTATCTCTTGCATTCCCTCTGTGTATCCGTCAAAAGTCCGCCCAATGGACAGGTGGCCGAGTGGTCGAAGGCGCACGCCTGGAAAGTGTGTAGGCGGGAGACCGTCTCCAGGGTTCGAATCCCTGTCTGTCCGCCACCCAACCTCTTTAGTTGTATATTCTAGATGGTGGTGAATGTCTCAGGCGCCTTTGTAATGCCCAGTGCCTTCTAGCATTTAGGTTTTCTATCAAGTCAGTGTCGGACCAATCGAAAGTACGCATCAGGTGTCGGGCCCCATGAGCCGGTACTTCTGGCTAGGTGATTAGCTTGTGTGGACCACACACAATTTGGCTGACTTACAACCGGGGTTGCGCCACACCTTTCCGGGGATTTGGAACGCACGTCTTACATGACTAAGATCAGTTTTTCTTCGTCATTATCAATCTGAAAATAGAAAATAGAAAATTGGACTTGGGTTTGGGGGATCTTGATATGACAACCACGACTTTCAGCAAGGGCTGCCACCATAGCTCTGAGCGAAATGGCGAATGCGCCCTTGCACTTCGCTCAGAGCAACAGGATCGAACGCTCGTTGGCCTCAGTTTTCTGTTTGGTTCCCAACGGCCTTTTCTCAATTTTTTTTAACGAAAAGACAGGGTGCGCCACATGGGTAGCTTCGCAAACATAATAAGGTTTCCTGCAATCGTTAGGGCAATCCCTGCAAGCGCAGTTGCATGCCATTCATAACCCTCAAAGAGGGTGGACATGAACAGAGCGACGACGGGGAATAGAACCGTAGCATAGGCGGCGCGATCGGATCCTAAACGCGCAACCATTAAGAGATAGGTGCTAAAGCCAATGACCGACCCTATGACAGCAAGATAGACCAGCGACCAGATGTAGGTGGGGGAACTTGGCCACGTAAAAGGCACCCCACTAAAGATAGCAACTGTGAGAAGAACCAGTGCTCCGATGCCCATGCCCCATGCGTTTGCGAGGATCGGAGAGACCCCGTGTTGACTGTTTTTTCGCGACATCATGTTGCCAAGAGAAAACATCAAGGTTCCTGCCGTTGCCCAACCAATGCCCTGTAAGACGTCTGCATCGAAGGACACAGTAAGATCGTGCCAAAACAACAAAACCAGCCCGGTCGCACCGGTGAAACCAGCAAGAACGGTTCTTGGTTTGACCTTTTCCCCAAAGAAAATACGGGAATTGACTGCGTTAAATATCGTTGCCAGCGAAAAGATTACGGAAACTAATCCTGACGGCATCAACGACGTGGCGTGGTAGAAACATAGAAAGTTGAAACTGAACAGGCAGAGAGCCTGCAACACCACAAACCGCCATTGAGCTGGCAGTTTTAGTCGACCCAACAGGGCTAGGCCCACGAGGAATACAACGCAGGCCAGTGCAAAGCGGTAGAAGACCGAAACGATAACGTCGACGGTTCCGAGCTGCCATGCGATGGCGATCCAAGTTGTCCCCCAAATGAAGACGGTGGCGGCAAATAGCAGATAATTGATCATGATCTCTCCTGGTTACCGGGGTGTTAGATCAACTAAATTGACCAAGATTGCACGATCTTGCGGTATTCGAAGATGTGGCCAGTGACACTGCTTCAGTTCGTAGTAGTTAGGCTTAAAGGAGCCAATCTGTGAAAAAGCGCGTTGACGAATTTCTATCCGCTTCACGTCAGACTAAACGTCTGGCGAGCTTGTCGTTGGGACGTGGGCGTCAACTTGCGGTTTGGCACAACAGCCACGACGAAATCCAATACAATGCAACAAGCGGTCACGTCTTTAGTCTGTACCTCAATGGTGGGGCAGGGACACGCCGAGTTGATGGCAGTGTAAAATCAGGTGAACCTGGGACACTTTGTGTTCTTCCGGAGGGTCATTCTTCTGAATGGCAGATCACTGAGACGTTTCAATTTGTGCATCTATATGTAGCGAACGATGCATTGCGCGCTGCCTATGCCAAGACCCACGACCAGGATGCCCGTAGGCTAGATATCGCAGAGCAGACATTTACCGCTCCCGGCGTACTTGAACGGCCGATGTTAAAGATGGCTCAGGCCGCGCTGGACGGAGATGTTCTTGCTGCGGATTCTAGTTTCTCCGACATGGTAGCTGGTCTGGAAGATCGGCCGGTACGTTTGGTCGGCGGGCTTTCATCCAGGGTTGTACGGGACGTAAACGACTGGATTGAAGCCCATATTGACGGCGAAATACGATTGTACGATATGGCAAAACTCGCAGGCATTTCGGAGTATCACTTTCACCGAATGTTCAGCCTGACTTGCGGAATGACGCCCCACAATTGGGTCACAAGGATTCGTGTTGAGCTAGCGAAGAAGTTGCTGAAACAAGAGCCAATGGCTGGAGTCGCAGTAGCATGTGGTTTCTCTAGCCAGAGCCATTTTATCCGCCGTTTCAAAGAACAGATGGGCGTTACGCCAGGGCAATATGTTCGGATGATCATGCCATGAAGGTGACGCACTAGAAATACGAACGTCCTACCACTGTGTTCCACTAGACGCAGCAATGTGCTCGTCGGCGCGGGTGAATTGGACGGAAAAAAGCAATGTCAGGACTTCTAGTTTTTGTAAGCACAATGTTTGTCATCGTTCAGGTCAATTCGCATAAGTGTCCTTTTCACTATCTAAGATTGCTTTCAGCTCTGCCAGATGGCGCTCGGACTGATCGGGGTACTCTTCAAGTTCTTGCGCAGTTTTCTCTGCGATTTCATCACTGATGATGCGCAGTTTTTGCCCCGTTTGCAGCGCCCGTATATAGGTCTCAGCGGCCCGTTCAAAATAGTAGAGCCGGTTGAATGTATCGGCCACCGTGTCGCCGATGACCAAGACACCGTGATTGCCCATAATCATGACTTTGACTTTGGGGTCTGACAGCAACCCGGCGCAGCGTTTGCCTTCGCTTTCAAACGCCAGACCACCATATTCCTCGTCCACGACGTGGCGCCGAAAGAAGGTGGCCGAATTTTGGTCGATTGGCGGGAGCGTACTGTCGGCTAGCGATGCAAGAACCGTTGAATGGATTGAGTGCACATGCATGACACAGCGTGCGTGTGGACAAAGCCGGTGGATTGATCCGTGCAACCCCCACGCCGTTCCATCGGGCGCGCCCGGGCGGTTCATCGTATCTGGATCATTTGCGTCCAGCAACAACATGTCAGAGGCCTTGATCCGACTAAAGTGCATCTGGTTTGGGTTCATCAGAAACTGCGTGCCGTCGTCATTCACCGCGAGGCTAAAGTGGTTGGCAACCGCTTCGTGCATATTAAGCCGCGCAGTCCAGCGGAAGGTGGCAGCGAGGTCAACGCGTTCGTTCCAATGTGCAAGGTTAGGGTGCGTGGTCGCGAAAGATGTTGGCATTCTGGCTCTCTTTTCGTCCGACACTCCCCAAGTAGAATGCCATGTGCACAGGTTGAAACTGATGGACGACCGGATCAAGTGTAATTGGAGCCATTAACGCGAAATGTTGCGCTGTGCCGCCGCTGCAAACTCGTCAGAAGACGAAAGGGGAGAGTATAGGCTTGTTCTTTGCTCGCGCGTGAGCCAGCGAAATGGCCCGGATATACAATCGCTGGAGCGATTTTGTTTATGCTCCAGTACTTTTGTGATCCGCACTACTGCTGATTTGTTTTACGCCGACATAGCTGATCAAAACCATGAAGCCTGCTGTCGCCAGACACAAAGGGAGGCCTCCAACCTGATAGCTTAGTCCTGACAGCACTGTACCCAACAGTCGGCCTGCTGCGTTCGCCATATAATAAAAACCAACATCCAGCGTGACCCGTTTGGCATCGGTGAAAGATAGGATCAGATAGGAATGCAGCGACGAGTTGACTGCAAAAATGCCACCAAACACTATCAGGCCAAGGATAATGCACCCTGTTAGAATGCCGGAAGGTTCCTGAGCGGTGAAAACGACAAGGGACAGTACTGCGGGCACTGGTATCAGCAGGGCGGCCCATATTTGGGCCTGTTGCAGAAGATCGCTTTTGGTTCGGGAAGAGGCCTTTAATAGTTTGGGTGCGAACCCTTGCACGACACCGTAAAGGATTGTCCAGACCGCCATAAAGGAACCAATTGTAAAAAAGGCATTTCGGTTCCCGGCCTCAGACCCATCTGACAAAACGGCATAGAAATAAATTGGGATGCCGACAACAAACCAGACATCTCTGGCCCCAAACAGAAACAGTCTGGCGAAACTAAGCCAGTTTATGTTGCGGTTTTTTGAGAGAACTTCGGAAATTTTTGCTTCTTTTCTCCCAGCTGGCAGGCCCGTTGGCATTCTAAGCATCACCGCGATGAGGATTGTCAAAAGTACCGCTGCCATTGCCAAAACCGATGGAACGAAACCCAAAATAGCCAACAAAACAGCGCCAAGTAAGAAACCTGCACCTTTGATCGCATTTTTTGATCCGGTGAGGAGAGCCACCCATTTGAACAACCCGCCACCGTCGGCAGGGGCCAGGATTTTCACAGCGCTTTTGGAACTCATCTTGGCCAGATCTTTGGCTACACCAGACAACCCCTGAACCAGCATTACAAAGACTACTGACAGCGAAATTCCCCAGGTCGGTTCAAGTTGTGACAAAGCGAGCAATGCAATAACCTGTAAGCTCAACCCTGCATACAATGTTGATGTCAGGCCAAACCGTGCAGCAATCCAGCCGGCTGATAGGTTTGTGATGACTCCGGCCACTTCATAAAGGACAAACAGATAGGCCAATTGAACGGGTGAAAAGCCCAACGAATGAAAGTGCAAAAGCACCAACATTCGAAGTGCTCCGTCGGTCAGCATAAAGGCCCAGTAAGCAGCCGTAACTGTGATATAGGCGGAATACCCTGCGGTACGTGTCACAGTGTTTCGCCCACCATAAACGCGACATCAATCAACCGATGGGCATAGCCGTATTCGTTATCGTACCAGGCGTAGACCTTCAGCTGAGTGCCGTTAACCACCATAGTTGAAAGTGCGTCTATAATGCTGCTGCGTTTATCATTGGTGTAGTCCGACGACACCAATGGGCGGGTCTCGTACCCCAGAATGTCTTTCAACGGGCCATTGGCAGCCGCTTTGAACAGCGCATTGACCTCGTCAACCGAAGTTTCACGCTCCATTTCAAATACGCAATCTGTAATTGAAGCATTCAGTAGCGGGACGCGCACGGCATGACCGTTCAGCTTGCCTGTCAATTCTGGGTAAATGAGCGTGATAGCTGTTGCCGACCCTGTTGTTGTCGGAATGAGGTTGGTCAGGGCTGATCGTGCACGTCGAAGATCTTTGGCCGGACGATCGACGATTGTCTGTGTGTTGGTCACATCGTGGATTGTTGTGATCGACCCATGTTTGATGCCAATACCGTCCATCAGCACCTTAACAACTGGTGCCAGACAGTTGGTTGTACAACTTGCTGCTGTCACAATCTGATGTACGGCGGGATCGTATTCGTCATTGTTGACCCCATAGACGATATTTGCTGTTGGCCCATCTTTGACAGGGGCAGATACAATCACCTTTTTGACGCCTGCCTCAAAATACGGTGCCAACTTGGCTTCGGTCTTGAACGCGCCGGTACAGTCAATAACAACATCCACACCTTCAAGGGGCAGTTCTTTCAATTCTCGCGCACAGGTTACTGGGATGTGCGTATCATCAATCGTTATAGAGTTTTCATCAGCTGAAAATTCTGCAGGCCAGCGGCCGTGAATGCTGTCGAACTCCAACAAATGCGCATGCATTGCAGGGTCGCCGACTGCATCATTGATGAACGCAATTTTTGCACCTCGCTCTAGCAAAGGGCGAAGCGCAAGTTTTCCCATCCGGCCCAGGCCGTTCACAGCATAAGTTGTCATTTAGTATTCCTGATCTGAGAGTTTTAAACCGATTTTGTCGATTTGGTTTTGAAGGGTTGCCTTGTTCAACTTGTCAAATGGAAGAGCAGCAAATGCACTGATCCTGTTGTGCAATGCCCCATATGTTTGCTGAAAAGCGAACCGTTGTTCAGCTAGAGCGCCCTTGGCTAGTACGGGATCTGGCATACCCCAATGACCGGATATGGGTTTACCGGGCCAGGCGGGGCAGTCTTCGTTAGCGGCCTGATCACAAACAGTAAAAACGAAATCCATTTTTGGCGCGGTTTCGAGCTGAAATTCATAGATGTTCTTGGACCTCAAAGGCGTCACATCATGTCCCTTGGAATTCAACACCTCAACGGCATGTGGGTTCAATCTTGACTTCGCAGCAGTTCCCGCGGAGTAGACGTTGAACCGCTCGCCAGCGATATCGCGTAGCAGAGTTTCGGCAAAAATGGATCGCGCAGAATTTCCAGTACATACGAACAGAACATTGAGTTTTTGATCTGAAACCGACCCTTCAACATGTTCAAATAACGAAGGCGGACAAAGATCCGGACGACCCTGACAACAATCATGGAAAAGATCAGAAACGATATCTCGCGCAGTCTGCAAGTTCGCAGTGTAATACAGATGCGTTCCATTGCGGCGTTGTGAAATGATGCCTGATTGCTTGAGCGCCGCCAGGTATACCGAGGCTGTACTTGGTTTATGCCCCAGTATGGATGAGATTTCACCGGCGGACAGTTGATCCGGATACCGCCGGATCAGCAAGCGAAATATACCCATTCTTTGCGGGTGACTGAGGGTAGACAGGCGATTGATGAGTTCTTGTTCCATATTTCATGAATATTTAAAATATAGTGATTCAGCAAGTTGAAAACTTGACCAGCTTATACATTTTTTGCCCACCCTCGTGTTTTGAGTTCTTGCTTCGGCGTCAGAAGACTTTTGTGCCGGCGCTCCACGTCCCTTTAAGCTCTGGGGTTTCGCTGGAGTTTCCAAAGCGGATCAGATCGGCTCGTTTGCCAATCTCAAGTTGACCGCGATCTAGCAGTCCAACTGCGTTAGCCGGGTTCCGGGTTACGGTAGATAGCCCACGTGCCATATCGCCCCATAAGTTGCCCAGCTGGACTGCAGCGATAAGCAAACCTGCTGGAACATAGTCAGACGACAGGATGTCTAGGCGGTCGCGTTCGGCCAGTTCCCGGGCGGCAACATTCCCAGAGTGAGAACCGCCGCGAATGATATTTGGAGCGCCCATGATAGTGGAGATCCCCTTGGCATGACAGGCGTCAGCGGCATCGAGAGTAGTCGGGAATTCAGCCATCGACACGCCATATGAATGGCTCACTTCAACCTGCTTAGTTGTTGTGTCGTCATGGCTGGCCAGTTTAGCACCAAATCTTGAAGCCTCCGCAACTGTTGCGGCCTCATGTTTCTTGCCAAACGTAGACTGCAAGCCGTACAAAAAACTCACGTGCTCATCAAAGCCTGCATCATCCAGGTTGTGCTTGCCGCAGGCGTAATCTTTGTATTTCTGCACATCGGTGAACTGTCGCTGACCTGGCGTATGATCCATCATCGACACAATTCCGATGCGATCTTCAGGGCCGAACTCGGCCAACTCTTCAGTCAGTGTTTCAGAACAGATCTCAGCGCGCAGATGGATGTGGTGGCTGATCCGCAATGTTTCTGACTCCCTGAGCGCCAGTAGCTCAGTCGTCAGTTTGCGGGCATATTTCCCGTGATGCTTGCTTTGATCTGAAACGATGGAACCAACCCGTAGTGCGTCAAACACAGTGGTAATTCCAGTTCCCGCCAGTTCTCGGTCATGCGCAATAATTGCTGCCCGATGTGGCCAGTCAACTTTTGGACGCGGGGACAAATGCCGCTCAAGGTTATCAGTGTGTAGTTCCACCATCCCCGGTGCTACATAGTCACCTTCCAGATCAATGGCTCCGGTAACACCAGTCGCAGTGCTGCTGATATCAGTAATGAGACCGTCCTGTAGGCGGATCGTTCCGTGGATAACCTCTTCACTCAGAATGATGCTGGCGTTGGTCAGGATTGTGTCTTGTGTCATGTCAGTGTCACGCTGTTTTGGCAGTTGAAAGTAACTGCCGGAGAATTGAAATGTTTGAACGATACGCCATTTTCTACACACCACCTCCTGGGCCGTTGGCAGAATTCGCCGCATCCTGGCTGGGCTGGGATAGCGAAACAGCTACAGCCGTCCCACATCCTGTTATCGCAGGTGTAGATGTAAGTAATGTGACGGCCACCCCCAGAAAGTACGGGTTTCATGGGACCCTGAAAGCGCCGTTCCATCTGAATCCTGCGTGTTCGGTCGACGAGTTGAAGGCGGCAATTGCGGTATTTTCTGCAACGCAGGCGCCTGTTGTTATGGACGCGTTTCAGTTGCGACAGGACCATGGGTTTGTTGCTCTGCGTCCACGAACCCACACTGCGAAGCTGCGGGAGTTCGCCTCGAACGTTGTTAAAGAATTCGATCTGTTTCGAGCACCGTTGACGGAATCTGATATCGCTAGGCGGCGACAGGCGGATTTGACCGATAGGCAAGACAGGCAGATGCTTGGCTGGGGATACCCCTATATTTTTGATGATTTCAGTTTTCATCTGACCCTGAGCGGGCAACTGTCTCCTACTCAAGGGGGGATCGTGATCGACGTTCTTGAGCCACTTCTCGAACCTGTCATGTCCGAGACTGCAATTATTGATGCGATCACTCTGGTTGGCCAGGATAGTAACGGAATGTTCCATCAGATATGCCGCTACGCGCTCACTGGATGAAGAAGGGCCGAAACAGCGGCCAAGGTGCGTTCTAATGGGCCGCTGTTGTCTACCACATGAGCTGTAATCCCTCTGGGTAGAGTAAAGTTTGCCCGGTCCAGTCGATGGGCAATTTCTGACGCACTCTCACGGCCCCGTTTTTGTAGACGTGTTGATAAGGTGGAGCGGGAAGCTGTGAGCAACAACACTTCAAAACGTGCGAACAACAGTTCTGCCTGCGGCAGGACTGCACGAGACAAGTTTGCCAATACATCCTGTTCGTTGTTCAAACTTTGGTCGATGGAAACGGGGATACCGTATTGCAGGCCGTGGGCGTGCCAGTGCAGTAGAAAATCACCAGCCGCTAAGCGGCGTTCAAATTCTACTGTGCTGACGCCGTCAAAATCTTCACCGCCTGCATCACTGGGCCGTGTGATGACACGTCTGGCAAGAGTTAGCCGGTCGTCATTTTTGGCCAGTGCCCGCATAACGCTGTCTTTACCAACACCGGATGGGCCAACAACTGCGATGAAACGGCCCGTCATGCTGCCAGCCCAGGTGTAAAACCGGTCACATCAATTTGCCGGTCACAAATCTGGTCTCGCGCGTCGTGGTCGTGGAAAATACCGATGATGGCAGTACCCCGATCTTTGGCCTCTTTAATCATTGTCAGTACTGTTGCCCGATTTGTTGGGTCCAGGCTTGCCGTGGGTTCATCCAGCAGCATTACGGGATAGGGATAGGCAAAGCCGCGGGCAATATTCACGCGCTGCTGTTCGCCGCCGGAAAATGTTGTCGGGCTTAGCTGCCACAGCCGTTCAGGGATATTGAGCCGCTCCAACAAGGACTGTGCTTTGGCTGTAGCCGCATCACGGGTCGTGCCGGTGATCATTAGGGGTTCAGCGACAACGTCCAAAGTTGATACGCGCGGAACCACGCGCAAGAACTGACTGACGTACCCCAATGTGTGACGCCGAAGCTGTAAGATATCACGAGGTTCAGCGCAGGCTACATCAACACCATCTACCAGAATGCGCCCGGAGGCGGTAAGGTAGTTGCCGTAGATCATCCGCATAAGCGTGGATTTACCTGAACCCGATGCCCCTACCAGTGCAATGCATTCCCCGGCAGGGACATGAAGTGAAGCTCCGGCCATAACCGAAATTTCGGTGGCGCTTTGGTTGTGGAGCGTGAAGGATTTTGAGACGTTTTCAATACGGATCATGGCGTCAAACCTGCAAGACTGAGGAAACAAGAAGCTGGGTGTAGGCATGCTGCGGATCATCCAGCACTTGATCTGTTAATCCGGTTTCCACCACATGGCCGTCTTTCATCACCATCAGCCGGTCCGCCAACAGGCGTACCACGGCCAAATCATGGGTCACGATGACCGCGCTCAGCCCCATTTCACGTACAAGACCACGCAGCAGATCCAGTAACCGGGCCTGCACGCTGACGTCCAACCCACCGGTAGGTTCATCCATGAACACCAGCCGTGGACCCGTCACCAGATTACGTGCGATTTGCAGCCGTTGCTGCATGCCGCCGGAAAAAGCGGTTGGATGATCGTCGATCCGGGTTTCATTGATTTCGACCCGCCCCAACCAATCAATCGCATCGGACCGGATATTGCCATAATGGCGGGCGCCAACAGCCATCAGCCGCTCGCCCACATTGCCGCCCGCACTGATATTCATCCGCAGCCCATCACGCGCATGTTGATGAACAAATGCCCAATCGGTACGGCCCAACATGCGTCGTTCGGGTTCTGGCATTGTGACGGTGTCTTTTAACCCATCCGTCCGCGTATCAAACAAAACCGCCCCGTCATCAGGAACCAGATGCCCGGCAAGACAGTTGAGCAGGGTCGATTTTCCTGACCCACTTTCCCCGACGATCCCCATTACCTCACCGGGATAAAGATCAAAATTCACATTCCGGCAGCCGATGCGGTTGCCATAGAACTTTGCGATGTTTTGTACTTTCAGAAGCGGTGTCATGCTGCATCCTCTGCGTTAACAGCAGCCAATGCGCCCAGATGTCCGGCTTGCTGACGACCTGCGCAAAAATCTGTATCCGAGCAAACGAACATGCGGCTGCCTTGATCATCCATGATCACCTCGTCCAGATAGCTATTTTCAGCCCCGCACATGTCACAGGCGTGATCTGCCTTGGTGGCCTCAAACGGATAATCTTCAAAATCCAGGCTCTCGACCTTGGTGTAGGGCGGCAGTGCGTAGATGCGTTGTTCACGCCCTGCACCAAACAGTTGAATTGCGGACATTTCCAATTTGGGATTGTCGAACTTCGGGATCGGAGATGGGTCCATCACATATCGACCTTCAACCTTCACCGGGTAGGCATATGAAGTGGCAATCGCCCCGTGTTGACTGATGTCTTCATACAGTTTCACATGCATTAGCCCGTATTCCTCAAGCGCGTGCATTTTGCGGGTCTCGGTTTCGCGTGGTTCTAAAAACCGCAACGGTTCCGGAATAGGCACCTGATAGACAAGGATCTGGTCATCTCGTAGCTCGGCCTCGGGAATCCTGTGGCGTGTCTGTATCACACTCGCCTCAGTGGTGTTTTCAGTTGTGGCGACTCCAGCAGTGACCTCAAAAAATTTGCGGATCGATACTGCATTGGTGGTGTCATCAGCGCCCTGGTCGATCACCTTCAACGTGTCGTCGGGAGTGAGTGTGGCGGCCGAAACCTGCACGCCTCCGGTGCCCCAGCCATAGGGCATTGGCATTTCTCGGCTGGCAAATGGAACCTGGTACCCCGGAATTGCAAGACCTTTGAGAATGGCCCGCCGGATCATCCGTTTGGTCTGTTCATCAAGGTAAGCAAAATTGTAATCGGTCATTCCGCGGCCTCCTGCATTGGATATGTCTCGGCCGCCTCGCGGCGGAGTTTTCGCACCAGTTCAAGCTCGGATTGGAAATCGACGTAGTGGGGCAGTTTGATGTGTTCCAGAAACCCGGTGGCTTGAATATTATCGCAGTGGGAAAGGACAAACTCTTCGTCCTGTGCAGCCGCACCAGAGTCACTTTCACCAAGTTCCTTCCAGCGCAGGGCTCGGTCGACCAGAGCAACAGAGATTGCCTTACGTTCTGATTGGCCAAACACCAGACCATAGCCACGAGTGAACTGTGGCGGTTCCGTTTTGGAGCCCTGAAACTGATTGACCGTTTCACATTCGGTCAGTGTCATTTCACCAATTTCAATCGCGAAGCCGAGTTCCGGAATCTCCATCTCAACCGGTACAGCACCTATCCGCAACTCACCGACAAAGGCATGGTTGCGGGCATAGCCACGCTGGGTGGAATAGGCCATCCCAAGGACAAATCCTTCGTCACCACGCGCCAAAGATTGTAGCCGCAGCGCACGGTTTGAGGGCAGCTCCATCGGCTCTCGTGTCAGATCCGGTGGTGTGTCTTCACAGGCTATCTCGGTTTGGATCAAACCTTCGGTGTTGAGGAACTCCATAATGTGCGGGATTGGCTCGCGCCTTGGTTTGGCTGTTTCAGCATCGGCCTGTGGGTCGCTCTCAGCTGCCAGCTTGAAATCCAGAAGCCGATGCGTGTAGTCAAACGTTGGCCCCAGAACCTGCCCACCGGGAGCATCCTTAAATGTGGCAGATATCCGACGGTCACAAGCCATGTCTTCTGTTTTCACCGGTTCGGATGAGCCAAACCGGGGCAGGGTGGTGCGATAGGCTCGGATCAGGAAGATCGCCTCGATCAAGTCTCCACGCGATTGTTTGATCGCCAGAGCTGCTAGATCGGGATCATATAGCGATCCCTCGGCCATCACCCGGTTAACTGCCAGGCTTAGCTGCTCACGGATTTGCTCAATGGACAGTTCAGCTATGCTGGTATCCCCGCGGCGCTCTTCTGCCAGCCAGGCATGGGCGTTATCAATGGCGCGCTCGCCGCCTTTTACTGCGACATACATCAGTGATCTACCTTGGTTGTGCGTGGCAATGCAGCGACCTGCGTGCCGGTGGTAAAAAAGAAATCCAACCCCAACGGAAATAGTTTGGCATTGTCTTGGAAGGATTGTGTTTCTGGCAATGAAAGCTGGGCTGCGTCTTTGATGCCCGGTCCAGTCAGGGTCGCTCCTTGGGGTTTCAGCTCGTCACATTCCACAATCAGAGTGGCTGATCTGTCTGGATATTGGGCTGTGCCAATGGCGAACTGAGAAAGCGGTGCCAGTGATTGCCATGTGCCGATGGCAAACACGGCCTTGTCTGGTGTGACAATTGGCGCCCCAGTGTGGAAGATTATCCAGTCCCTGATCACAGCTGTTTCAAAAGGTCCGCTCAGGCTCACCGGCGTTTCGGCATCACAAAGCATCAGAATTAAGCTACCGGCAGCCACTGACAGGGGCGCTGGTGGTTTGGCGCCGGAAATTTTTTCAATCTGACCGGGACGGGCCAGAGCATTCATGGCTGCACGAAACGCTACAGCGTTTTCGATGGGCGCGTTTGCAAACGCGCCTTCAAGAGCTTGTACCTGCATCAGTCTTCGCCTCGTACCATGGTAAAGAAATCAACTTTGGTGGCCGCTGCCTTAGCGGCGCGCGCATCGCGGGATGTGGCCATTTCAGTCATCAATGGATCCAAGACCTGAGCCTTTAGGCTGTTTGCGCGCGGTGTCTGCATTAGCGCATCAACAAGGGCCGCATGTCGGGCCTTGGATTTACTGCGCCCCTGCACAACTGCATGACCCACTTCACCAGAGGCCAGCTGCAGTGCGCATCGCGTCACTGTCATTTCTCCAATGTTAAATCGGCCTCCTGTGCTACCAGCACGGCCTTGAACCATAACCCCACCCAGCTCGGGGTGGCGCAGCCACTTAAATTCGGGCTCCGGCCCAACGGCCGTCATTTTGTCTTCGAGAGAGTGCGTTGGAGCTTTGGCCAATAGGCTCATCCAAGCCTGACGCGGATTTTCTTTGTTCATCTAGACACCTTGCAGAGTTGTCTACGTTTCTATACAACTAGACAAATATTGACTGACGAACACCGCAACAGCAATCTAAGATTTGTGAAATTTCAGTGACATGACCACGCGAACCCCAATCTGGAAGTCCATATATTCAGCCCTCAGTTCAGACATTGCAGACGGGCGGTACGGATCTGGAGACAAGCTCCCGACCGAGGCGCAGCTGGCTTCACGTTTCGGTGTCAATCGACACACTGTTCGGCATGCGCTAAAGGTGATGGCGAAAGAGGGGCTTGTTCTGGCGCGCCGTGGGGCCGGTGTATTTGTGGCGCAACGTCCAACTGAATATCAAATTGGGCGCCGTGTTCGGTTTCATCAAAACCTCGAGGCCGCTGGCCGGATGCCCGCCAAGGAGGTCCTTCTTCTTGAAACACGCAAGGCTAATCCACGCGAGACAGAGGCCCTTCAACTGATCGGCTCCGAGGTGCATGTTTATGAAGGGCTATCACTGTCTGATGGGCAGCCCATAGGGGTTTTCAGAAGCGTATTTCCGGCTGATAGGTTCCCAAACTTACTGGAAAATCTGGAAAAAGCCCGATCTGTGACCAAGGCTTTGCAGGAACATGGCGTGACGGATTTCACTCGATCGCAAACGTCGCTGACAGCAAAAACTGCGTCTGCTACAATCGCTCTGCATTTGCGATTGTCCGAAGGCGCCCCGATCCTACGCGCTGTGTCCATCAATGTTGATCCGGAAGGTCGGCCCATCGAATACGGCCGAACCTGGTTTGCCGGTGATCGGGTAACACTCACCGTCAAAGGCGATTGAATTCCAGCATCCAAGCTGCGCTTTTGAGTTACTCATATTTCTCAAGAAACGCTTCAGCGACTAAACTGCGGAAATCATCCAATGCAGTCCGCAGTTTGTCGTGAGACCAATCCCACCACGCCAATTCAATCATGCGCGCAGCGGTTTTCTGTGGATAGCGGGTTCGGATTGGGACCGCAGGAATTCCCGCCACAATCATGTACGGCGGAACATCTTTGGTAACGATCGCCCCAGCAGCAACCACTGCACCATGCCCAACGGTTACTTCTGGCTTGATCATTGCAGAGTGACCAACCCAGATGTCATGACCCAATGTTGCGCGCCGGGTGGCACGATGTGCAAACCAATCAGCATCATCCTCGGCGTCGTCCCAATAGCTGGCAGACCGGTAGTGAAAGTGGTGCAGAGACGCCTTGTCCATTGGATGATCGGTTGCCCCAATCCGAGTAAAGCTCGCGATATTTGCAAACTTTCCCACCTCTGCATTGGCTATATCGCAGGTGCGATCACAGTAGCTGTAGTCGCCAAACCTGCTGTTTGTGATACGGCTGTTCGCCCCAATTTCAACATAACGTCCAAACTGACTGCCGGTGATTTGGCAGTCAGGATGAACGAAGGGTTGTTCAGCTTGTAAACGTGGCATGGCGCAGCCCCTTGGTTTGGTTACGGAAGCAAAAATGCATTCTTTGCCGCGTTGGATTTTCTGATCTTGGTTTTTTTCTCTTCACCCTTAATCAATTTGCGCCGCAGCCAGCCAGAGAACCAATCCATGAACATCACCATCAGGATGATGAGAACGATGTAATAGGCCACTTCTTCCCAATCTTTCTGGGTGATGATGGCTTGGGTCAGCAGCAGACCAATGCCGCCCCCGGTGATCGCACCAATGATGGTTGCGCTGCGGGTGTTTGACTCGAGGAAGTAGAGCAACTGACTGAGCAAGACTGGGGTGATCTGCGGAATTACACCAAAGCGGTACTGCAAGAGCGGGCTGGCACCGGTTGATTGCACTCCCTCGATCTGTTTCTCATCAACATTTTCCAAAGCTTCGGAGAAGATCTTGCCAAAAGTCCCGGTATCGGTGACCAAAATGGCCAAGGCACCAGTTAATGGGCCGGGGCCAAAAGCGCGGGACAAAACCACAGTCCAAATTAGGGAATCTACTCCGCGAAGGAAGTCGAAGAACCGTCGGACAACAAAACGAACAGATGACATCCGCATGAAATTCCGGGTGGCTAGAAATGCAAGCGGTAGTGCTACAATCCCAGCTCCCAACGTTCCCAGAAAGGCCATCAACAAAGTCTCCAGAATGGCCCAGGCGACATCCTGATGGCGCCACATCTTGTTGGTCCAGAAGTCGTTGAAAATCGCACCGGCCTCACCCTGAACCGCGTGGCTCAACAGTTTAGCTGGGCCCATGCCGTGGTAAGGGCTATCGAGAGTAAAGAAGAAGAGCTCCCAACCGGTAAAGTAGCGAAAGACTTCGGTTCGGTTTCGCGTAACGGTCAATCGACCGGCGTCGGTGGTAATCGCCAAACGGTTCTTAGACGCGTTGATCCAGTTGGGCACAGGGCCATCAGGTAAAGTGGCGTTTACTCCTGTGCGACCGGGTTTGGCTGTGACCAATCCATACCCCGGAATATCATATTCGATCACCTGGGGCCCAAACCGCACATGATGACCGTTTTCCAGATTGATCGAGGTGGTTTCCCCCAATGAGACCCAAGCTGGCGCCTCACCATCTGGATAGCGACCTTTGCGCTCGCCTTCGATCGCTACGGAAACCGAAGCATCCCGATTGTCGCGGGTGACGTGGGTTTTATAACTGTAGCTGTCACTGACCAGCGTTCGGGCATTTTTGACGCTGACCTTGTCCCACAACCCGGAAATATCAAATGCGACGAACACATAGGTCAGGTACAATAAAACGATCACCGGGAGGCCGAAGTTGATTAGCTTCTTCTTTTGAAACAGCTGAGATGTCGCCTGTTTGCGATCGGCCAACCCGAGTTCGGTTGAAATGGTTGTCATGCTTTGGCTCCATGAGTCATACGGTCGCGAAGTTGGCCAGACAGCTGGTCGACAACAACGATGGTGATGAAAAGCAAAAGGAAAATTGCGGCGGCTTCGTCATAGCGCCCCTGTCCCCAGGACATGGAATTGCGCAACTCATAGCCAATACCACCGGCCCCTACAAAACCCAGAATGGCAGAGGCGCGGATGTTAATTTCGAACCGCAACAAGGCGTAGCTGACGTAATTGGGACCAACCTGAGGTATGACCCCCAGATACATCCGTTGGGCCCAACTTGCACCAACAGATTCAAGGCCATCAACTGGTTTCAGTGAAGCATTCTCGTTCACTTCAGAGAACAGTTTTCCCAGAGCCCCTGCAGTATGGATGGCAATTGCGATCATTGCAGGAACAGGTCCGCCGCCCAGCAGGAAAATCAAAACCAACGCAATCACGATCTCAGGAATAGCGCGTGAAATGTCCATGATACGCCGGAAGACCGGGATCAGGGCGGGCCAGGGGGCTAAACCACGCGTGGATAGTAAAGACAAAATTATACCCGCGATTGCGCCGATCATGGTCGAAGCAGCGGCGATATTCAGTGTTTCGACCAAGGAAGGAAAGAAATGCACCAAATGCCCAGGCAGTTGTGCCGATTTTTCCAATGCCTCGCCCAGCACTTCGGCGGGGTAGTCGAATACGTTGGTAAACCCATCCCGAAATGATCCGGCGTTGCGCGCGTCGGCAGTTCGAAAACCAGCAGCCATAAGAGCTGCAAAGATCGCCAGAAGAATACCACCGTAGACCCGTTTGCGCTGGGTCAAGGCAATATAGTCGCCTCGTATTTCCGTCAGTGAGGGTGGGGATGTGTTTAGGTCCGACATTGGAAGTCTCCCGATCGTCGTATTGGTCACACGGCCCGCCCGGTGGAGAGGCGCCTGACAAAAAACGGGGCAAGGCAATATTGGCCAAGCCCCGTTGTCTTTGGTGATGAAAATTAGTTGGACTTCAATTTCCGTGCTTCGATGATCACTTCGTATGCGTCATGACCGATTGGCATAACACCCTTAGCCTCGCCTGATAGCACACCATAGGCGCACTCAGGATCCATCGCGGGCAGTGAAGCCATCAGCGCAGTGAACTTGACCTTCACATCAGCAGGAAGATCTTTGCGAAGAACAATTGGGCCTTCTGGAATTGGGTTGGACTGCCAGATCTTCACCAGATCGTTCATGTCGACCAGACCCGCATCAACAGCGCGGCGCAGGGCACCCGAATTATAGCCATCTTCCCAGTTGCCCAGACCGTCGGCCCACGTCACGCCGCCATCTACGTCACCACCATTTACAGCAACGATTGTCTGCTCGTGACCACCGGTGAACTTTACTTCGCCAAAGTAGTCGCCCGAGGTCATGGTCGCACCGGTTTCAACTGGAATTTCGATGGAAGGGATCAGGAAGCCAGACGTCGAGTTTGGATCACCAAAGCCGAATGTTTTGCCTTTCAGATCTTCGAGCGAGGTGATGCCGCTATCTTTACGGGCAAACCCGATTGAGTAGTAGCCATAGCCGCCATCGTTGTTGACTTTAACCAGGATCGGTTCAACAGCTTCTGGATCGCTCAGATATGTTTTGGCATAGCCAGAAGCACCCAACCAAGCCATATCCAACGTACCGCCCAACAGGCCCTGAATAACGCCATTGTAGTCAGCAGGGGCGAAGAGCTTGGTTTCAACACCCAACAGCTCTTCGGTTTTTGCACGCAGACATTCGTTGTTATTCAGACGGTCCTGGGCGTTTTCGCCACCCAGAAGACCAATACGGAATTCAGTGATTTTAGTTTCTTCAGCCATGACCGGAGCGGTCAGAGCAGTGGTCGCGAGGACAGCAGCAAGAAGATTTTTCATCGTGTAGTCTCCAGTTTGGTCCCAAGAGCCCCATCGGCTTTGGGTGATGAATTTGGGTAAAGTCAAAGAGCCGTTTCAGCGGTCATCCGAACGACCGCGTTGCCTTGCTCCAGTGTTTCGATAGATGTAGAAGTGGCGGCCTCGGAAAAATCGGCGCCAGCGCCATAGATTTCGCGCGCGACACTTGTAGTCAGCTGCTCGGGTAAGCCGTCAAAAACAATCCGGCCATCGCGCATACCAACCACGCGGTCGCAATACCGGCGCGCTGTATCCAGTGTGTGTAGGTTTGCGATGATCGTGCGCCCGTCTTCTTCGTGGATGCGGCGCAGCGCCTCCATCACCGTTTGCGCGTTCATCGGATCAAGCGATGCAATGGGTTCATCAGCCAAAATTATACGCGGATCCTGCATCAGCGCCCGTGCAATAGCTACACGCTGCTGTTGTCCACCTGATAGTGCTTCGGCGCGTTTGGGGGCATGCTCTGCAATTCCCAAACGGTCAAGAATATCAATTGCGCGATGTATGTCCGTGGTTGGGTACAGATTGAACATCGCTGCAAGCGTTGAACGCTGGTTCAAAGTGCCGTGTAGCACGTTTGAAACCACATCCATTCGCGGTACCAGATTGAACTGCTGGAAAATCATCGCGCATTCGGATTGCCAGGCCCGCTTCGCTTTTCCGGTAAGCGATGTGATGTCGCGCCCTTCAAAACTGATCGTGCCAGTGCTGGCATCTGACAGGCAATTTAGCATCCGCAATAACGTTGATTTACCAGCGCCGGATCGGCCGATAATGCCGATCATACAGGGCTTGTCGATATCCAGCGTCGCGGAATCTACAGCGGTCTTATCGCCGAAGTGTTTGGATAGGTTCGAAATTCTCAGCACAGTCAGCTCCCGGTTTTCCCGGTCTGGCTACTGGTCTTTTTTATAAACTATGTGTCGGGTATGCGAAGATTTTGTAAAGGAGCAGAATATGGAATTACGATTTCCCGATTACTTGCTGTCGGTCAACCGGTGCTTGGACAAGGGCGCAGTTTCACTTTAGGCAAAAGGTGAATTATGGGCCCTTCTGGCTGGATTTAGACAGCGGAGGTGGGACGAAAGGACTGCGGTAAGTGCCCACCGGCAATTGGATTTGGCGAACGTAGTGCACGGGCCTGCATAAGCAAACAACAGCTACCGGGCGCTCTCTCTGTTTCTGATCAGGTTTCTGACGAGCCGAGTCCGCGAGAAATTTGGTTTGCAGCTTGTTTTACGGCCTTGCCGATTTCGCTGATCCTATCCGGTGTCAAACGGTGCGAAGGGCCTGATACCGAAATTCCCGCAACAGGTTCATTGTAGAAATCCAAGATTGGGGCGGCGACACAGCGCATACCCGTTGTCTTCTCTTCATCATCTACGGCAAAACCTGCTTCCCGAATTCCCTGCATGTCTTTGCGTATAGCCACAGGTTCGCACAGAGTTTTCGAAGTAAACGCCTCGAATGTCCCACTCCTTAAAAACCTATCCAAACGGTCATCGGAATAGCGGCTCAAAAGCGCCTTGCCGATGCCTGATGCGTGCATGGGAGAAAGTGTTCCTGGTGGAAAAAAGGCACGGATGGTTTCATGCGTTTCAACTTGACTGAGAAACATAACAAGACCGTCTTTTTCAATCCCAAGGTTTGCAGTTTCACCCGTTATCTCCATCAACTGGCGCATTTCAGGGCGACTGCGGTCTACTACGCTTGTTCGGCGCAAAAAGGCGGACCCGAGCCGAAAGGCCATTGGTCCGATATGCCAAGCCTGCGTTTGCGGATCACTTTCGACAATGCCGCGAGCATTTAGCGTATTGAGAACACGATAGATTGTGGCTGGAGACTGGTCGAGCCGCTCTGCAATCTCTGTCAGTGTAAGCCCAGCGCTGTCCGCTAGTGCTTCCAGCACGATCATCGCCCTATCTAGTGACTGTACCGGCGCAACTTCGGTTTTGGCGTAGAACCCTTTTGGGCGTCCCTTACGGCGCGTGGGCGTTTTCACGTGGGCTCCCTTTCAAGTGGACATCTTTAAAATTATAATATTTGAAAGAGTATTTCAGTCAATGAAAAAATGTAACCTTTTGAAATTTATACGATAATTCCCTTCTTGTTCATAGTGAAATCTTTTTTCAAAAAAATTGGCCTGCGTTAAACTGGCGGCTACAGTTGTCTCAAACGCCACAGGAGGGCAACAACGTGAGCTTTCAAAACCCAGTTTTCATTCCGGGTCCGACCAACATGCCAGAGGTGCTTCGCAAGGCCTGTGATATGCCAACTCTGGATCACCGTTCGTCCTTATTTGGTGATATCCTGCACCCAGCGCTCGAAGGCGTAAAACAGGTTCTCAAAAGCCAAACGGCGGAAATTTTTGTTTTTCCTTCGACAGGAACTGGCGGCTGGGAAACGGCTCTGACAAATACGCTGTCTGCAGGTGACAAGGTTTTAGCTGCGCGTAATGGTATGTTCAGCCACCGCTGGATTGACATGTGTAATCGCCACGGGCTGAACGTCGAAGTTGTTGAAACTCCTTGGGGAGCGGGCCTGCCGGCTGACCGTTACGAGGAAATACTGACAGCAGATACTGGTCATGAGATCAAAGTGGTTTTGGCCACACATAATGAGACCGCAACAGGGGTGAAGTCAGACATTGCCGCTGTACGCCGCGCATTGGATTCGGCTGGGCATCCGGCGCTACTTTATGTTGATGGGGTCTCTTCGATTGGCTCGATGGATTTCCGCATGGATGAATGGGGCGTTGATGTTGCTATCACTGGCTCACAGAAGGGGTTTATGTTGCCTGCGGGTCTGGCAATTGTTGGAATTTCGCCCAAAGCTATGGCCTTGGTTGAAAAAGCAAAATTGCCGCGCACCTTTTTTGACATCCGCGATATGGCGGCTGGCTATGCCAACAATGCCTACCCCTATACACCGGCCGTCGGCCTGCTGAACGGGTTGAAGCAATCAGTTGAAATGCTACTTGATGAGGGGCTGGAGAATGTCTTTTCCCGCCATCGTCGGATTGCCAATGGGGTTCGCGCAGCGGTGGATGCTTGGGGATTGCAGCTTTGTGCCCATTCTCCAGAGCTTTACTCGGACACGGTGAGTGCGATCCGAACGCCAGAAGGGTTTGATGCCACACGTATCGTTACCCACGCTGCTGATATTTATGGGGTCGCCTTCGGCGTTGGTCTTGGAGAGGTTGCGGGCAAGGTGTTTCGCATTGGCCATCTTGGTTCGCTAACCGATGTGATGACACTATCTGGAATCGCCACCGCTGAGATGTGTATGGCAGATTTGGGACTGGATATCACATTGGGGGCCGGTGTGGCGGCTGCACAGGAATCCTATCGTGCCACCACGCGCCAGCCCGCCCTCGCAGCTGCATAAGTAAGGACGCACCTATGTTGATCCCAACCTATGACGACATGCTAGCAGCAAGGGCGCGTATAAAACCCTATGTGCATCACACGCCGGTTTTGACGTCCAGCTTTCTGAACGGGTTGACCGGAGCAGAGCTGTTCTTCAAGTGCGAGAATTTTCAAAAAGCGGCTGCCTTTAAGGTGCGCGGGGCGTCAAACGCGGTGTTTGGCCTAAATGACGAACAGGCAAAACGGGGTGTTGCCACCCATTCCAGTGGCAATCACGCACTGAGCTTAAGCTATGCGGCGGGCCGACGTGGCATTCCCTGCCATGTGGTGATGCCGCATAGTGCGCCGCAGGCTAAAAAGGATGCGGTGATTGGCTATGGTGGCAAAATCACCGAATGTGAACCCTCGACCAGCAGTCGCGAGGCGGTGTTTGCGGAGGTACAAGACCGCACCGGCGCGGATTTTGTGCATCCCTATAACGATCCGCGGGTGATTGCAGGGCAGGGGACGTGCTCGTTTGAATTGGTAGAACAGGTCGACGGGCTCAATGCTGTTGTTGCTCCAATTGGCGGCGGCGGCATGATCTCTGGAACATGTCTAACCCTGTCACATAAAGCACCGGATGTGGCGGTGATTGCAGCTGAACCCGAGCAAGCTGATGATGCGTATCGTAGTTTCAAGGCTGGCCATATCATCGCTGATGATGCGCCCGTGACTGTGGCTGACGGGCTGAAAGTGCCCCTAAAGGATCTGACATGGCATTTTGTCGCCAACAACGTCAGCGACATTCTGACTGCGGGCGAACAAGAAATCATTGATGCGATGCGGCTGATTTGGGTGCGGATGAAAATTGTGGTTGAGCCCTCCAGCGCTGTTCCGCTGGCAACCATTTTGAAGAACAAGGACCGCTTTGCAGGCAAACGTCTGGGCGTCATTATCACAGGCGGCAATGTCGATTTAGACAAGCTGCCCTGGATGAACAGCTGATCTGGGAGATACACAAATGAACATACAAACAAACATCAATGACCTAGTTGTCGGCTATGACGTACCTGCGCTGCCGGGAATGGATGAGACAGATATACAGACGCCCTGTCTGGTTCTGGATCTGGATGCGTTGGAGCGTAATATTAAGAAGATGGGTGATTATGCTGCTGCACATGGCATGCGACACCGGGTGCATGGCAAGATGCACAAATCTGTGGATGTGGCCAAGCTTCAAGAACAATTGGGTGGCGCTGTTGGTGTCTGCTGTCAAAAGGTTTCCGAGGCCGAAGTCTTTGTTCGCGGTGGGATCAAAGATGTCTTGGTCTCCAACCAGGTTCGCGATCCGTTGAAAATGGACCGTTTGGCACAGTTGCCAAAACTGGGTTCTCGGATTCTTGTCTGTGTTGATGATTTGGCCAATGTCGACGGGTTGTCAGCTGCTGTTCAAAAACACGGAACCAAATTGGATTGTCTGATTGAGATCGACTGTGGCGCAGGTCGCTGTGGTGTAAATTCGACCAAAGATGTTGTTGTCATAGCCAAGGCTATTCAAGCCGCCGAGGGGCTGAATTTCACTGGTATTCAGGCTTACCAGGGGGCGATGCAGCATATGGACAGCTATGATGATCGCAAAGCAAAATTGGATATTGCAATCGATCTGGTCGAAGACGCCGTCGCTGGGTTGAAAGCTGAAGGGATAACCTGCGAGCTGGTTTCTGGTGGCGGGACCGGGTCGTACTATTTCGAGAGCAACTCCGGCGTGTATAATGAACTCCAATGTGGCTCTTATGCCTTTATGGATGCCGATTATGGGCGGATCCTTGATCGAAATGGTACGCGCATTGATCAGGGCGAGTGGGAGAACGCCCTGTTTATCCTGACCTCGGTGATGTCACATACCAAAGCAGACAAGGCGATTTGTGATGCGGGCCTTAAAGCGCAGTCAATGGACTCTGGGCTACCGTTTATCTACGGCCGTGACGACGTAGAGTACCTTAAATGCTCGGATGAGCACGGTGTAATCGGTGATCCAGATGGCGTTTTGAAAGTGAACGACAAATTGCGGCTGGTCCCCGGTCACTGCGATCCAACCTGTAACGTGCACGATTGGTACGTTGGTGTGCGCGATGGCAAGGTCGAAACTCTTTGGCCAGTATCCGCACGCGGTAAAGCTTACTAACACCTCCCCGGAAGGTTAGCGGGGCTGGCTAGGCGTTTACGGCTGTTGGCCCCAATTTTCTGATCAAAGGATACATCTATGATAATCGTTCCTGAACGAGAAATTGCCGGGCTTGTAACCCGTGAAGACAGTTTCGACGCGGTTGAAAAGGTTTTTGCGTCGATGGCCAATGATGCAGCTTACAATTTCCCTGTAATCCGTGAGTCGATTGGCCATGCAGATGCACTGTATGGATTTAAATCAGGCTTTGACCGGGCAGGCCTGAATTTGGGCTTGAAATCGGGTGGGTATTGGCCCGGCAATGCCGACAAAGGTCTTACAAACCATCAATCGACGGTTTTTTTGTTTGATGCAGATACCGGGCAATGTCGCGCAGTGGTCGGGGGCAACGTCTTGACCGCCTTGCGTACCGCTGCTGCCAGCGCTGTATCGATCAAGCACCTTGCGCCAAAAAACTCAAAGGTATTGGGCATGATTGGAGCCGGACACCAGTCTGCGTTTCAAGTACGTGCAGCAGTGGAACAACGAGAGTTTGAAAAGATCATCGGGTGGAATCTTCATCCAGAATATCTGGTCAATCTGGAAACTGTCGCCCGAGAGGTTGGCCTGCCGTTTGAAGTGGTTGAACTGGACCAATTGGGAGACGAGTCGGATGTAATCATCACAATCACTTCGTCCTTTGATCCAATTCTCATGGATTCACAGGTCACTGGCGGCACCCATATAGCCTGTATGGGAACCGACACAGTAGGTAAGCAAGAAGTCGATGCAGCTTTGGTTGCGCGCGCGACGGTCTTTACGGATGAGATAGCACAATCCATTTCACTAGGTGAGTGCCAGCACGCCGTTGCCAATGGTCGTAAGCTTGAAACGGAAATTACACAGATAGGGTCTGTCATTAACGGCAAACACGCAGGCCGAAGCACAGATGATGAAGTGACGCTATTCGATGGCACAGGGGTTGGTTTGCAAGATCTTGCGGTTGCAGCAGCAGTTGTCGATTTAGCGGTGGAAAAAGGCGTCGCTTTGGACGTGGATTTCTAAGCAATTTTTCTCGATACAAACATGGCCTCCATTCGCGTGGGGGCCTTTTTATGTTTGGGATCATATGTGGTTGTTAAGCGAGATTGTTGTTTAACGAGCCGCTTCGATTCGAGTTGAAATGGTGGATCTACGCTACATATCTATCTACAATTAGCCGTGTTCAGGGGGATTGGTTCCAAAAGCAGCCATTGGGGGGCGAAATTGTGGGATGATGGATCTGACTGAATTTTCGTTAAAGAGCCTTTATGATTGTATCTAATCTGGAAACAATTTTTGGGTTCCAACGATGAATTTCGAACCGAAAGGAGTATTTTCAGTTGTTATTGGCAAGTTCGGCACTGTGTTCTTGTATGATTAGGAAACAATTCACCTTGAGTTTGGGCGGATTGAGAGTCCCAAATTCAAGTCTTTGGGCTGTCGACTGCAAAATACGTCAATTTTTTTCATTGTTGGGCTACGGGCATGGGGTATTGATAGAACAGCCCATTTTGGGGGGAGAAGTCTGCTGGTCGTGGGGGCGACTGCACTTTTTGCATCGGGACGATGCCTGAGAACTGTTTGGTTACAGAGTGGCTGCCGCTGCGTGGATACCAAAAATAGATACATCGGTGCTAAAAAGCACTTGTGTAGCCGGGTCTTTAATACTTGGCGTTCTCACTTTGTCCTAATTGCAAGTGCTAGTTTCCGATCGTGCCCTGCTTTTCTGATGGAATGGAATTTTTCCGCAGTTTTGCGGTGTGGTGCGTGGGTGTGCCGAGAAGGAGAGTGTGATGGCGAATAACTTTGACAACCCGTTTTCGGCCAATGTCGTTGGTTTGTGGGATTTCCGCGATGGATATGAGAACGATGATAGTGGTCTGGGTGATGGGATTGCCCAAGATGGCACGCCAGCAAATGGGCCAAGTTTCGCCGGTGGCTGGATGCTTGGAAACGGTGATGGTTCTCGCATGGACGTTGATGACGGCGATGACGCTGCATTCGATCTGAGCGAAGGAACGATTGTCACGGCGTTTCGACCATATGAGCTGCCAACTGGCGATCCTCAAACAGTTATGAGCCGTGGGCTTGCTGGCGCAGAAGATCAGGATCCGGACACCGATTTTATGGAAGTCCGTGTTACCAGTGACGGTTCAGTAGAAGTTTATCACGTTGACGGTGCAAATTCGGCGTTGTTGACCACCGACCCAAGCTTTTTTAGCAGTGGCGATATCGTAAAAGTCTCCTACGCTTGGAGCACAGATGGCGTGGTTATGAGTGTTGAAAACACCACTCAAGGTACCTCCACCGTAGTGGGCAGTGATGTAAATAATCTAACACTCGATCTGACTGGTGATGATGAACAGAGCTTTGCCATTGGTAGTCGCGAGACTGTAGAAGGTGAGTTTGACCAGAACTTCAACGGTGCAATCGACTATCTGGCCGTTTTGGATGATGACGTGGTTACACCTGAAAGCGGCCTAGACGGCATTGTCGAGGGCAGCGAGGGTGATGACCTTATCGACGTGGCTTATACTGGCGATCCAGAAGGCGACATGATTGACAACGACGATGCGATCAATCCAGCGGATGAGCCGAATGATGATCTGGTAAATGCAGGTGCCGGGGATGACACGGTCGAGGCTGGTGTTGGGGATGACACTATCCATGGTGGATCTGGCTCTGATGTGTTGAACGGCGGAGAAGGCGATGATGTCATCGAAGCTGACACCGATGCGCCGGGGGTACAGCCGACCAGCCGTCAGGTATTTGAATGGGATCGCGCACCAGATCCAGATGATGGTGGCGAGGTTGACGACGAAGACGACTTGAGCGGTGGATTCAGTCAGGATACTGGCTCGGTAACCGTCGATTTCTCAGTTTTAAACGAGGATCCGGGAGTTGAGACTGAGTTTACGGATACCACCCAATTTGTCGGAAATGTTGACGGTGACGGCAACCCGGTAGAAGACAGCAGTGGTTTGTCTTCTTTGACCAATGGTGATGGCAATGGCGCAGGCTATCAGTTGGATTTCTCTGCACCTGTAGAAAATGTTTCATTCCGGATCAATGACATTGACGGTGATGGTGTTGTCCAGGTTACTGCTTTTGATGCAAACGGTGATCCAGTTGTTGTAAATCTGGCTGGCGGTCCTGCCGTGACACTGTCTGATACGGATAGCGTTGCAGGAAATGACACCGCTACCGCAAATGGCGGATATGCCAGCGCTGATAACGCTGATATTTCACTACTGGTTACGATCCCTGGTCCGATTTCGCGCTTGGTCATTGACCATGAACAGGTTGGCCACGGAAATTCCGGCACGTTGATTTCGGATGTCTATTTTGATGCAACCAACGAGACTTCGGAGATCGTTCCCGGTGACGATACGATTGATGGTGGCGATGGCGACGACATCATTATTGCTGGTGGCGGCAATGACGACGTAACAGGTGGCGAAGGCTCCGACAGTGTTGATGGTGGCGACGGAGATGATATCATCGACACGTCAGGTGGTGGCGCAATTCCCTTACCAGATCGCGGTTTCCCTGGTTATGTCAGTTCTTCGGTAACTATTCCGCCCATTCCCGCTGACGGTGATACCACCGATGATATGGACACCGTGGACGGTGGTGCGGGGAATGACACCATCACAACTGGCGATGATGCAGATTACATCACTGGCGGCACTGGTGATGACAGCATCGATGGCGGCATCGACGACGATACGATTTCTGGTGGAGCAGATAACGACTATATCGTCGGCGGCGAAGGTGCTGACAGTATCCAAGGTGATGCTGGCAATGACACCATTTATGGTGGCCTGGATCCTGCATTTCCTGACGTTCTGAATATCCTTGACGATGGTTCGAGTGGGGATCCTGTGGATCCAGACCAGACCAACGGTATGGATGTGATCGACGGCGGCGAAGGTAATGATCTGATCTATGGTCAGGACGATGATGACACACTCAGCGGTGGTGCCGGTGACGATACCCTTTTTGGTGGTATCGACGAAGATGAACTGTCCGGTGGTGCCGGAGATGACGTGTTGCTGGGTGGTCAGGGTGCCGACCTTGTGATGGGTGGCGACGATGCGGACATCATTGGTGTTGGTATTGGCGATACAATTGTTGGTGGTGAAGGCGGCGATGACAATGACGCCGCAATTGCAACCGGCTTGGCAACGGTGAATTATGATGGCGGCGATCCGTCCTCTGAATCCGGAACCATTACTTATTACAATGACGATCTGACAGAAGCCGGTACTGCTGAGTTCTCTGAAATTGAGAACGTGTATGTTGTCGGAACTGCAAGTACAAATGCGGTGCTGGAAGACCCCTCTTCAGGTCCAGGCGCGCTAAGCATAGATGGCGTTGTTGAAGGCACCAGTGGCGATGATCTGATCGACCTAGCATATACCGGTGACCCTGAAGGGGACATGGTTGACAATGATGATGCTGTTGCACCTCTTGTGGATGAACAAGATGTCATCGTTGCAGGTGCAGGCAATGACACTGTTGAGGGCCATTTCGGTACGGATGTCATTTTTGGTGGCGCCGATGACGATGATCTCTATGGCATGCAGGGCAACGATGCCATTGACGGTGGTACCGGAGACGACTGGTTGGATGGTGGCGCTGGTCGTGACATTCTGGCCGGTGGGGACGGTAATGATACCATCTCAGGTAGCAGTGATGACGCCGAAGATGGCGGCGACCTTATGTTTGGGCAGGATGGCGACGACAGTTTTGTCAATATTGGCCAAGGGGAAGTCATCTATGGTGGTGAAGACGATGACGGCCTGGACGTAGATGTTCTGGACCTGACCGGAGCCGCAGAAGCAGTGAATCCGGGCGGCACACTCACTGTTACCTACGATGTGGGTGATCCTGAAAGTGGTGTCGTTACATTCTTCAACTCTGACGGTGATGAAACTGGGACAACTGAGTTCCATGAAATCGAAACTGTGGTTCTTCCTTGTTTCACTCCGGGAACTTTGATTGCGACACCCAAGGGTGAGCGCAAGGTTGAGGATCTGAAAGCGGGTGACCGGGTGATTACGCGCGACAACGGCATTCAAGAAATCCGTTGGTTGGGTCGGCGGGATTTGTCGAGCGACGAGCTTTCTGGTGGGGCACATCTTCAGCCTGTATTGATCCGTCAGGGCGCCTTGGGCAACGGTCTGCCAGAGCGTGATATGATGGTCAGTCCAAACCACCGTGTTCTGGTCGCGAACAACAAGACGGCACTTTACTTTGAGGACCGTGAAGTTTTGGTTGCTGCTAAACACCTGACAGGTTTGACTGGTGTGGATGCTGTTGAAACATCGGAAGTGTCATATATTCACTTCATGTTCGACCAGCACGAAGTTGTGTTGTCGGATGGCGCTTGGACCGAAAGCTTCCAGCCTGGTGATATGACCCTGCGTGGGTTGGACAAGTCCCAGCGCGATGAATTGCTTGAGCTGTTCCCAGAGCTGAAGACGCAAAAAGGCAAAGCGGCCTACCCCGCTGCGCGCCGGTCACTGAAAAAGCACGAGGCGCGCCTGCTGGTGCACTGATCATTGTGCAACTATAGAAATGGAAAAGGCAGGGCTGTTTTAGCCCTGCCTTTTTGATTTGAGAGTCATCTGAGAACTAGTTCTTGTTGGCGCGCCAGATTGTCCAGGCCTCGGGGGTGTCAAGATCCGTCACGGCGCGCATTCCGGGTAAGGTCACCAGTTTTACAGGTTGGTTTTTTAGGACCGAGCGGGCACCAGAGTCGCCGCTGAGCGTTAGTAATTCTTCGAAATAGTGGCGAGGGAAGAGGACCGGATGACCGGGGGTGCCATCAATGGTACAGGCGCGCAGAATTTGTGGATCATCGCTACTGTACTGTTTTGCCATGTGTAAAAGGTCTTGAGTTTCAATTTCAGGCATATCTGCGGGCAGGATCAACACTGCCCCGATCGTTTTCGGAAGAGCGGCGATACCTGTACGTATTGAGATCCCCATACCCTCTGCAGCGTCGGGAACTTCAATTGGGATGGCGTTGCCAACGTGTGCAGCTCGTGGATGGCTGTGGGACGGGATCGTCACAAAACTGGACAACCCTGTTTGCATTGCGCGGTGGCTCATCAGGCCCAACAACGGTTGGCCGTTCACCTTCTCCATTAACTTGTCACGAGGGGCCATTCGGCTGGAGGATCCCGCGGCCAGCAATAGGATGGCAAGTTGGCTCATGATTTGTCTCCAGTAAGGGCGGGGCGCAGAGACTGGACTACTCCGGCACAGGCATCTAGGGCAACTAATTGCCTTTGAGCCAGAGGTTATCGGAATTTGGAAGGGTGAATCGAGTTAGCGCTTCGTCTGAGGCAAAAGCGCTAACTCATTTGTTTTCGGCGCTAACCGCGCATCCGCGACCCATCTGCATCGAACAGTGGGGCGGATATCAATACCGCAGGATGCATTTTCCCAAGAACTTCAATTTCAACCTTCAGCCCTTCGACTACGTTCCCAACCGGAACAAAACCAAGCGCGATCGATTTTTCTGCGTGATGTGAATATCCGCCAGACGTACAGAACCCAACAACCTTGCCGTCCAGCCAGATCGGTTCATAAGCCACTACGTCAGCATCATCCACACTTACTTCAAACGCGCAAAGCTTACGCGCAGGGCCTGCATCTCGCTCGGCCTCAGCCGCCGCGCGGCCGATGAATGGAGTGTCTTTTTTGAACGAAATAAAACGGTCTAATCCAGTCTCAGCAGCTGTGTAGTCTGGTGAGTACTCTCGGAGCCAAGAGCCAAAAAACTTGTCCAAACGAAGGCTCATCATTGCCCGCATGCCAAAGGGTTTCATTCCCAGAGGTTGTCCTTCCCTCCACAACACAGACCAAAGCGCGCGCAGGCTGGGTAGGTCGCAGAATATTTCATATCCCAAGTCCCCGGTGTAACTGACACGTTGTACGATACAGTCCGCCATGCCGACGCTAAGCTGGCGCACATCCATAAATTTCATATCCGAGATGTCCTGACGGGTGCAGACCTGTAAGACGTCGCGCGCTTTTGGACCTGCAATTTGAAATCCGCTGCGGGTATCCGATATATTTTCGATGTTCACCCCGTCATCAAGGTTCTTCAGGAACCAGCGCCAGTGATAGGCCTGAGATCCGTAAGACGCTGTCAGTTGGAATTCTTCCTCATTCAGGCAAGAGATCGTGAAATCGCCTATCAACCGACCTCTGGCTGAGAGCATAGGCGTCAGAGACAGGCGGCCAACTTTGGGCATCCGACCAGCCATGATCCGATCAAGCCACGTCCGGGCATTTGCGCCAGTTACGCGATATTTTCCAAAATTGTGCAGTTCGTTAATACCTACTGCATTTCGGACAGCTGCAACTTCACGGGCGGCGGCGTCAAATGCATTAGAGCGACGGAAGCTGGGCGTCTCGTAGCGTGGTTCGTCTCCAGCTGCGAAATAGTTGGCGACCTCAAGCCCATACTGTGCCCCCCAAACGGCCCCCATGCCTTCAAAGATGTCGTACATAGGTGTGGTGCGAAATGGACGCGCCGCTGGCAGTTCTTCGTTTGGATAAGACACGGAGAAGCGTGTCTGGTAGTTTTCAATCACCTTGGGACGGGTATAGCCGGGGGTAATCCAGTCACCAAAACGTGCACAGTCCATCGCAAATGTGTCACGTTCCGTTTCGCCTTCGACCATCCATTGCGCCAGCATCAGACCAACGCCACCCCCTTGGCTAAAGCCGGCCATTACAGCGCAGGCGGACCAATAGTTTCGCATTCCGGGAACAGGGCCAACCAATGGGTTTCCGTCAGGTGCAAAGGTGAAAGGGCCGTGGATCACAGATTTTACCCCAGCCGTTTCCAGCGCAGGAAACCGTTTGTAAGCAAAGGCAATTGAGTCTTCAATCTTATCAAAATCATCCTGCAGTAGTTCATGCCCGAAATCCCAAGGTGTGCCATCCACAGCCCAAGGTTTACAGGGTTGTTCATAAAACCCGATACACAGACCACGTCCCTCTTGTCGTAGGTAACTTTCTCCGGCCGGGTCCATCACATGTGGATGTTCGCCTCCAGCGTCGATGATATCTGCAATCATTGGCACCTCGTCGGTGACGATGTACTGGTGCTCCATTGGGTGAAGAGGGAAATAGACCCCGGCCATTGCGCCAACTTCACGCGCCCAAAGCCCACCTGCGTTGACCACGTGTTCGGCGTGAATTGTCCCTTTGTCAGTGACCACATCCCAAGTCCCATCTGCACGTTGGTTGGTCTCGATCACTTTGCAATGCGTTTCGATTGTTGCTCCGCCGAGGCGTGCAGCTTTGGCATAGGCATGGGTGGTGCCCGAAGGGTCTAGGTGGCCATCCAATGGATCGTAGAGGCCACCAAGAATGCCATCTGTGTTTGTGACTGGTGCGAACTTCTTAATCTCTTCGGGGGTGACAATTTCAGTTTCCAACCCCATGAACCGATGTTTGGCACGTTCTGCCTTGAGCATGTCAAAGCGTTCCTGATTGTCTGCTAGTGTGATGCCGCCCACATGATGTAAACCACAGGACATGCCGGTGATTTCTTCCAGCTCACGGTACAGTTTGATCGTATACCCCTGCAGCGCCGCCATGTTGGTGTCACCGTTCAATGTGTGAAAACCACCAGCTGCATGCCATGTTGATCCGGAGGTCAGCTCCGACCGTTCAAGCAGCACGACATCTGACCAGCCCAGTTTTGTCAGGTGGTAAAGAACCGAACAGCCGACAACTCCACCGCCAATGACGGCCACTCGCGTGGTGGTTTTCATCCCTAATCTCCCCAAAATGTCTCCTTTGGATATTCTGGACATATGTGAACAGTAATCCAATCAAAAAACGACCACCCATGTCGCCAAAGGATCTAAAGCGAAAACTGTAGTTCGGTCAGGAGTGTGAAAAGGTATGTGTGGATCAGGAACAACATTACTAGTAGGGCTGCCATCGAAGTTGGGAAGGCTACCAATTTGTATTGGATGATAGCCTTCTTAGCGCGAACCATAACAGGTGGCGCAAGTGGCCAGCACAGCTTTTGCACTCAATTTACGAGCAGCTTCTCGAAGTAGGTCGGGCCCCTGTCACAACAGGGGACGAATTTTAATTCCAGTAACCCTATTTCCGGCCCGGTCGGTCACTTCGAAACGAAACCCATGAAACGAAAAGACCTGACCTATGGTGGGAATCATCTGCGCCTCGTGAATGACCAGACCCGCTACGGTGTTCGCTTCGTCGTCCGGGAGAGTCCATTCGGTTGCGCGGTTCAAGTCCCGGATAGTCATGGCACCATCTACCAGAAAATTGCCATCTGCAGTTTTCTCAACAGGCGTTTCGGTTGCCGTGTCAAATTCGTCGGTGATCTCACCAACGATTTCTTCCAATATGTCCTCTAGGGTTATTAACCCCTGCAACGATCCGTATTCATCTACGACCAACGCAAAATGCGCTCTTTGTCGTAGGAACTGGCGCATTTGGTCGTCTAGCGTCGTTGTTTCAGGAATAAAGTAAGGAGGCTTGGCGACACCAGAAATCTGAAAATCGCGAAGGGCAGCTGCGTCCCCTTCCGGGCCGCCAATCTTGGTGTACATCTCGCGCAATAGGTCTTTGGCGTGGACAACTCCAATAATGTTTTCAGGCTCGTCCCGGAATAGCGGCAAACGTGTATAGGGGGAATTAAGGCATTGTTCCAATACTGCATGGGGGTCATTTGCCGCATCGATCATTTCGATCTTGGAGCGGTGCAACATGATTTCGTCCACCGCCCGTTCAGACAAGTCCAGTGCGCCCAGAATTCGGTCTCGGTCTTCTTTTTCGACAACACCTTCAGAGTGACCAAGTTGCAAAGCTCCTGCAATCTCTTCCCGAACTGCAAGAACGTTGCTGTTGGGGTCAATTTTAACTCCAAAAAGCTGAAGGACACCGCGTACAAGCAACCTTACTGCACTGACAAATGGCGCTAGCACCGTGACCAGCACTGCAATAATTGGTGCAACCCGCGCTGCTGCCTTTTCTGCGTTTGATATAGCATAGGTTTTGGGCAGGACTTCGGCAAACACCAGCACCAGCAATGTCATCACCAATGTGGCCACTGCGACACCACTTTCACCAAATGCTCGGGTGAACATGGCGGTCGCAAGGGAGGCCGCTAAAATGTTGACGAGGTTATTGCCCAGTAGCACTGAACCGATCAAACGCTCTGTGTCGTCAGTAACGTTCAGCGCTCTTTGTGCCCCTCGGGACCCTTTGTCTGCCTGCGATCGTAACTTACCCCGTGAAGCCGCTGTCAAAGCGGTCTCGGAGCCCGAGAAGAAGGCGGAAAGCACCAACAGCAAAAGAATGATGCTAGCACTAATCCAAAAAGCGCTGTCCAGAACGGTCGATGGGGTGTCCATGTAAGATCCAAGTTTATTCGATACAGGGTAAGGTTATGGGGGGCGGTAAGAGAGTATTCAAGCGCTATGGATCTGTATCATCGTCTTCGTTTTGCGCTAGTGGGTGATGTTGAAGCACCAGTTCGCTAAGCCGGGCATCTAACACGTGGGTGTAAATTTCGGTTGTCGCAATATCAGAATGCCCCAACAAGGTCTGAATCGCTCTCAAATCAGCGCCATTGGCCAGTAGGTGAGTGGCAAAGGCATGGCGCAGCGTATGTGGCGTAACCTTTTCTGGAGCGATGCCTCCAGTCACAGCCAGTTCTTTGATCAACTGGTAGAACCAGTGTCGGGTGAAGTGGCCAGCCTTGCCTCGTGACGGGAACAAAAAGGGAGAGCTGGCTTGTCCTTTGCTCGTCCTTTCATCATTTGCGTCATCCCGATCAATCAGCCAAGCAGCCAGTGCTTCACGAGCAGGTGGAGATAAAGGTACCATGCGTTCTTTTCCACCTTTGCCGCTGATCAACAGCATACGTGGATCACCGCGCGCGGCTGAGACAGGCAAGGAGACAAGTTCGGTTACCCGCATACCTGTGGCGTAGAGAAGTTCCATCAGGCAAGTGTTGCGCAATCTGTCTGATTGGGTGCGGCCAGTTTGGCGCGCCGCATTTAAGAGCCGGTCTACTTCAATCACTTCCAACGTTTTCGGCAGACGTTTTTCCCGGCCTGGACCGCGGATCTGAACTGCGGGATTATCACTGCGCCAGCCCTCTTCAAATGCAAACCGATAGATTTGTTTGACAGCTGACAACCGCCGGGCGCGGGTAGATTTTGCTAACCCTTGTGCATCACAGTCAATTAAATAGGCCTCGATGTCTTCACGTGTGGTTGTTGCAATATCAATGTTGGTGCGCTCCATCCATGCGGCGAAATCTTTGAGATCCCTACCGTAGGCTAACAGTGTATTGCGTGAAGCCCCCAGTTCGGCTGCCTGAGCATCCAGAAAAGTGGATATCCATTGATAAACATCTCGTGGAGCCATGTTAGCCTCGATCCAACAGCATCAACTGTAAGGCAGCGCGCCGTGCTGTGTCTTCCAGTCCGATGGCCCTAAAGGTGGTAAGGGCTGCGCTTAGATCTGACAGATTTCCAGCTGCGCCTTGTTCAAACAAAAACATACTGTTCAAAATGGCTTCGCCCAACTGGCCGCTTTCCAACAAGCGTTGCAAGTCGTCAGGTGGAGAGGCTTCTTCGGAAAATCCGTCTTCAATGGCCTGTTCTAGCGCTGAGGTGGCAGCAACGCGATTTGGCGTTCCCTTTGCCAATGCAGAAAGAAACCGATTTTTACGGCTGTCTTGTGGCAGAGTTAAAGCTGCCGTCTCATATGACGGTGATAGCAACCGAACGCGCCAGGCCAGGTCAGCGACGTCACCACTAAGTTGGATCTTGGAAAGCTGCTCTGAGAACAGATCAGCAAAGGCAACTTCAATGCGGGCTTCTGACATCGCTTGCCAGACGCCGGGCAAGGTTTTTGCCACTGCATCTGGGCTGGTTGTATTTAAAGCTGTTTCAAAACGCTGTAAGGCAGCAACCCGGTCCCAAATACCACCGGATGCGGCAGGTAGTCGATCCGTGTAGAGCCCCAACAGTTGATTCGGATTCAACGCGCTGATGCGTGTAAGTCGTTCTGCGGCCTCTAATTGAGCCTTCCAACCAGCAACATCTCGCAGATCTGCAGCCGAAAAAGCGCGAGGTAAAGGCGCAGTGGGCAGTCGTTCACCTATGGTTTCAAACAGGCGGAATGTGAGAGGATCTGGATGTTGCGGACGGGGTAGGGGCGGTGCCAGTTCAAAAACGTCTGGGCTCAAAAAGCGATCTAATAAGTCCATTTGGGCTTTGGGCAGCAAATCTAGTGCATGTACAGCCTCCAGAGTAAGCGCTGCAGTTTGCCAGTCGCCGCGACGTGCTGCACAGAAAATACGAGCTTCATACTTTGGCGACAAATAGGGCTTTGCAGTTAGGGCTGCGCAGGCGCGATCCTCGTCGCCAGTCAACAGAGTAGCATCAAACCAGCGCTGAAAACGTGCGATGCTTTGGGCTGGACCTGCTTGTTCGGCAAGTGCCTGGGCTGGGTCCGTTGCTCCCAGCTGCATCAGCCGGTCGAGCCGTGCCAACAAGAGCTGATCCCCAGTCCCACTAGGGGGACGGGTCTCTGACAATAGTAACGTAAACAAGAGCGATTGCATTGCCGGGTTGTCTTGTACAGAAATTTGGCCAATCAGTCGGGAGAGGGTGCTAGGTCTGCTTCCACGCCATAGATCAACTGGCAACCCTGTTGCGGAGGGTGACACCAGTCCTACTGGTGTCACCAGTGCTTCCAGCGGGGTCACAATAACCTGTGGCTGCAATGCTGAACCGGTTACCGGAGGCTCCAGCAACACTGTACCCGGCAGATTGTTGGTTGTTGTCGTTTGCTGCAGCCAACCGATAGCCGACAGTGGATCAGCAACAACCGCACCGGTGGCAAGGCAAAACACTGCAACCAGTGGCAGGAGGGCCTGCTTAATTGGCATCCAAAATCACCGGTTTTCGTACTTCTGCCGTCGGCGCACTAAAATCTGCCCCAAACCAAGGCCCAACATATGCATAGGCAATTAGCCCAATTCCGCATAAAATAACGATAATAAACAGGTACTTGAATATTCGACCCATAGCAATCTCTCTGCCCCTCTTCTTGGTGTTTTGCTCAAGTTATATATGGCCTTTTCAACAAGATCACGTCATTCACTAGAGAATGAGCGAAAATGAGCAAAAACCTAGATCTGAGATAGCGGACCTCGTTCCCGGACAGCTGAAAAAAACCATTGTAATGGTAGGCATGATGGGGGCAGGGAAGACTGCTGTGGGCCGGGCATTGGCCGCACGGTTGAATGTGCCGTTCCTGGACAGTGACCATGAAATCGAATCTGCCGCCAATCTGACGATTCCCGAGATATTTGCGCGCGATGGTGAACCCTTTTTTCGCCAAAAAGAACGCCAAATTATCAGCAGATTGTTGGAAAAAGAACGCGGTGTTCTGTCTACTGGTGGCGGCGCCTTTTTGTCGGAAGAAAATCGACGGATCATAACTAACGGCGGTGTTTCTGTCTGGCTTCAAGCAGACCTACAGGTGCTATGGAACCGGGTGAAACACCGCGATACTCGTCCATTGCTGCGTACAGAGAACCCTTATGCAACGCTGCGATCGCTTTATGACGCGCGGGTGCCGCTTTACGCCTTAGCCGATCTGCAAGTGGTTTCCGATGGACGGGCTTCAATTGAAACCATGGTTGACCGGGTGTTGCAGTCTTTGCGAGCTCGACCCGATGTATTGGAATGGAAATGATGGAAAAGACAGTACACGTTGATCTGGGAGACCGCTCTTATGATGTTGTTATTGGTCCGGGACTGTTGGAGCAGGTCGGCGAAAGGGTCACCCCATTTCTAACGCGCCAACGGGTTGTCGTGGTCAGTGACGAAAATGTAGCAGGGTTGCATCTGGAAACATTGCGCACAGGATTTGCAAGTGCTGGGATCGAAATGGAAATCCTGGCCTTGCCCGCAGGAGAAGCCACAAAGGGCTGGCCACAATTCAGTCGTACCGTTGAGTGGTTATTGGAGCAAAAAGTCGAACGTGGAGATATCGTCGTTGCATTTGGCGGTGGCGTGATCGGTGATCTGGTCGGTTTTGCAGCGGCTGTACTGCGTCGAGGTGTGCGCTTTGTCCAGATTCCGACATCGTTGCTGGCTCAGGTCGACAGTTCGGTTGGGGGGAAGACTGGCATCAATGCGCCGCAGGGTAAAAACCTTATTGGCGCTTTTCATCAACCTTCGTTGGTGTTGGCTGACACGAATGTTCTGGGCTCTTTGACACAGCGTGATTTTCTGGCCGGATATGGCGAGGTCGTAAAATATGGAATGCTTGGGGACGCTGGGTTCTTTCAATGGCTGGAACAAAATGGCCCAGCCTTGGCCGCAGGTGATATGGCCACACGGGTTGAGGCAGTAACACGCTCGGTTCAGATGAAGGCCGATATCGTATCGCGTGACGAAACCGAGCAGGGAGATCGGGCGCTGTTGAACCTGGGCCATACATTTTGCCACGCACTGGAAGCTGCTACCGGGTATTCAGACCGACTTTTGCACGGTGAAGGCGTGGCCATTGGCTGTGCGCTGGCTTTTGAATTGTCAGCGCGAATGGGGCTGTGTAGTCAGGAAGACCCAAGTCGTGTACGTGCCCATCTTAAAGCAATGGGGATGAAGACCGATCTTGGCGATATTTCTGGCGAATTACCGGATGCGACGACGCTTGTCGAGCTCATGGCGCAGGACAAGAAAGTTGTCGCCGGGAGGTTGAACTTCATTCTCGCCAGGGGGATCGGTGAGGCGTTTGTTACCGCAGATGTGCCACCCGAGGCCGTTCTGGCCGTATTGCAGGATGCCCTGGAACGGTAACGTATCGGATTACTAAGCGACCTGAGACCAATTATCATCTGATGAGAAGGCCGTTTCCTCCGAAACCGAAAATTGAGATATTAGTTGGTTCAGCTCTCCGGCTTGATGTGACAGCTGAACGGACGCTGCAGTGGTTTCTTCGACCATACTCGCATTTTTCTGGGTAACTTGTTCCAGTTCGCCAACGGCGCCGTTGATGTCTGACAACTGGTGAGCCTGTTCTTTGACCACCTGCGCAATTTCCTCCATCAAACCAGAGATTTTGCTCACCTGGTCGTTGACGTTGTCCATCGCGTTGCCTGCTTGGCCAACAAGATCAGCGCCTCTGTCGACCAGCCCAGAGCTGCGGTTTGTTAGTTCGTCGATCTGCCCGACGGCATCCGTGCATCGCTGCGCAAGGACACGGACTTCGCTGGCTACAACTGCAAAACCACGCCCAGCTTCGCCTGCTCGAGCTGCTTCGACACCGGCATTGAGTGCAAGAAGGTTGGTTTGGAAAGCGATGTCCTCAATCACTTTGGTAATCGCTGAAATGTCGCTAGAGGAAGTCCGTATTTCCTCCATGGCTTCCACTGTGTCGTTCACAACTGTGTTGCACTTGGCCACATCTGCACGAGCATTTTGCGCAATTTTTTCCACTTCATCCGCATTCTCGGCTGATTGGCGAACGCTTTGCGTCAACTCATTCATAGCAGAAGTGGTTTGTTCCAGCGCGTTGGCTTGAGATTCAGTTCGCTGCGCAAGACTGGTTGTGTTGGTCGAAATGGCTTGAGTGCCCTTTCCAACAGTGGTCGCCAGTTGGCTGACCGACATCACCGCCGTTTCTAAGGCTTGAGCAGAATCATTGAAATCCAAACGAAGCGTATTGAAGTCTTCGGGGAAGTCTTCCTCAATCCGATATGTCAGCATCTTTCTGTTCAAACTGGATAGCGCTTTGCCCACTTGCTGCGCCATCCAAGTTTGATCACGACGCGTTTTTTCCATTTCAGCGTCGGCAGTACGTTTTTCTAAGGCACCTTCGCGCAGGACCACAACGCTGCGCGCCATAGAACCCAACTGGTCTTTACGATTGGAGCCTGGAATTTCGATGTCTAAGTTTGATTCGCCAAGTTCTTTGAGCGCTTTGTTCAGTCCTGATAGGCCCCGACTGATATCTCGGGCAACCAAGATGGACAGGGTTAGGATGATCGCTACAAGCGCGCTCAAACCAGTAAGGTTTTGAATGAATCCATTTCGATTGCCGTCATCGAAGGCTTGCATGTCTGTGCGCATTTGCAAGATCAACGCGTTTTCCATCTCTTTCATTGCAGCCAAGGCAGCGGTAGCTGTTTCGGACCAGATTTCTTGCGTGATCGATTTGATTTCTGATTTGTTGCGAGCCAGAACGTTGTTTCGGATCGTCATCATGTTCTGGTAGTCTTCATTTTCCAGAAGGATCTTTAGTTGCTCATAGGCTTGTCCCGATGCAATGCTCTGGAAACTGCGGAAACGTTCCTGTGTACGTTGTGCCGCAATAGCTAGCTTTCGCACTCGTTTTGGGGTCCAAACTGCGGAAAATCCGAGTGAGCCAACTGCGCGTTCCAACCCAATTGAGTCTTTTGAAAGTACGAATATCGACATCGCCATTCCTTGCTCAGCGATGTTTTTGTCGTCAATGGTCAAGGCTGCTGCCAGTCCAATATCCACAAGATTGCTGTTGAGATTGGTATAAAAGCTCACCATTTCCGGGACGGTAACGTCTTGCTGATCAACGCTTTGTCGAACCACGTCCAATTGACCGATGGAGGCAATTACTTGGTCGACTTTGCCAAGTGTTTCGTCATGTAGAGTGCTCGTATCTACTTCCGATAGGACACTCTTGAACGATTGCGTCAGTTCGGTGTTTGCCGCTCTGATCTCTGACAATTCGGGAGAAGCGCTGGTGTCGTCGTTAGCGATATACGTCGCACTCATCCCACGCTCAGTTTGCAATCCATGAACAAGGTTACTCATAGTTTCAACGAGCTCACCGGTTACCGCAGTGTTGATCTGGGCCCGTTCATACAGGTCAAGAAGTCTGGAAACCGCAAACACAACGATCAGTATCATCGGGATAGCAACAAGCATCGCTATTCGAGTGCTAATCGGAAGCCTATGTAGAATATAGGTTGCCATGAAACTGATCTCCTCACTTCAGACGTTAGCTATGGTATGAAATTCCATATTTAAGATCAGGTTTATTTTTGGAGATTTGACTTGGCCTTTGCATGGAGTTCACGAACAAAGAAGATCGAAATTGATACAGTGTCTGCATATGCGGCGTGCTGGCGCAATTTGAGATTGCGGTTTTTGTTCAGATAATCGGAAAGAGTTGAACCGGGTCAAAGCTCAACACCGCTGGTTGTGGGCTACAGAATTCCTGATTTGTATGGGCTGTCGGCGCACGTCCCAATGTAGAACACAGCAAAAAGGGCTGACAAATGCCAGCCCTTCTCATCTATTGTTGAAACTTGCGAGAGTTTACCAACGAATTGCAGTAAACCTCAAAACGGGATCTCGTCGTCATCTATACTGTGGGACGGTCCAGATTGCTGGCCACCGCCAAATCCACCACCGCCACTCTTTGGTCCACTATCGTAGCCGCCGCCCTGGGGGCCGCTGTCATAGTTGCCACCGCCATAACTGCCGCCGCCTTCGCCACCGCCGCCTTCGCCACGACCATCAAGCATGGTCAGAGTTGAACCAAACCCTTGCAGCACGACTTCGGTCGAGTACCGGTCCTGGCCAGATTGGTCCTGCCATTTACGCGTTTGCAGCTGACCTTCAATATAGACTTTCGAACCTTTACGCAGAAACTGTTCTGCAACGCGAACAAGCCCTTCGCTGAAAATCGCTACGGAGTGCCATTCGGTTTTTTCACGACGCTCGCCAGTGTTTCGGTCTTTCCAGTTCTCCGATGTGGCAATGCGAAGGTTGCAGACTTTGCCGCCGTTTTGAAAGCTGCGCACTTCAGGGTCGCGGCCCAGGTTGCCGATGAGAATGACTTTGTTGACTGAGCCGGCCATGAGAGACGTGTCCTTGTTGCTGTATACTTGTTTGCGCGAATCTGGTCGCACCTCTTGTTGGCCACAGTATAGGCCGAGTGTCGGTGATAAAAGCAGACATCTGTGGATGAACACCCCAAAACTTACGGTGTCAGGACGACGATGTACGTTGGCACAAGCAAGGTTTTGCCGGTGCGCTTTTCATTTAAGGTGAATTCTATATATTGCGCTCAAGAAACGTGGGCGGGGCAGGTAGAGATTAATGCGCAAACTGGCTGTTGGTATGGTGATCGCGTCTTTGTCGGTTGGACAAGGGGCCAGTGCTGATATTTTTAGTACCAAGAGCCAAAGAAATCTCTTTGCCTCCCATGCGAGAGTGCTCGATGGTCGCGCAGCAAGCCAATATAACAACTCGGTACGCCTGCAACCTCCCAGCATCAATACTCCGACCAAATGGGGTAGCCTGCCATATGAGGGTAAATACCGGGGGGAATACTTGGAAATGGCTCGGGCGGCGGCGCGCCAGCACGACATACCCGAAGACTTGTTTCTGCGGTTGGTACAGCAGGAGAGCAATTGGAACCCCAATGCGAAGTCTCATAAAGGTGCAATTGGGCTTGCGCAGTTGATGCCGGCAACGGCGCGTGCACTTGGGGTCGATCCTGAAAAGCCAAAGCAAAACCTCGAAGGAGGTGCGCGCTACTTGGCGCGCCAGTATCAGAAATTTGGGTCATGGAAGTTGGCATTGGCGGCTTACAACGCAGGCCCAAAAGCGGTTGAAAAATATGGCGGAATTCCCCCTTATCGTGAGACCCAGAACTACGTGAAAAAAATCTGGGGCAGCTGACAAGCCTGCTTGTTCCGATCTACTTTAACTTTGCCTTAAGCTTGCCTTAATGCTTCGTTAACACCGCTTGGAAGTCTTTAGCCCACATTATTTTCGGTTGAGATTGCCACGAGTTTTGGAGGAAATGCCTTGATTACCAATAGTTTTGATCGACGTTTGAATCGTATTCAGTGGCAGCCCAGCGCGGTTCCAACACCTGAGATTGTGGATGGCATTCTCAATGTGCGACCGATGCCGGACCTGCGAGGGGCCGTACTAACATTGTTTGGCGCCATTTTGGGCATTCTGATCGGTGTCGGATTAAAGGGAATGGTGATACCTGGTACTACATGGGGCCCGAACAGCGGCCTAACAGGAGCGATTGTTGGATCGTTGTCGTTCGCTGGGCTTGGCTTATCGGTGCCGTTGGCAGCTTTAGGTGCCTACTGGCATAAGCGCCGCCCCTGGTTACTACAATTTTCGTCGATGAATCTACTGATGATCGTGGTGATTCTTCTCAGCTAAGTCGACGCCGGACGTTGGGGTGTATGTATAGGTGAATTTACCTGAGGAATTTAATCGGGAATTGCGCTAGATCAATGTCTATCATATGTGTTCACGGCAATGGGATGTAGCCCCCAAGGACACAAACTAAAAATGAAGATATTCCCCCTCGTTTTTGGCCTGAGTACACAGCTTTGCAGTGGCGCTTTGGCCGAGCCGATGAACACTTTGACCGAACTAGGTCAGGCGTTGTTTTTTGATGAGAACCTATCACTAAATCGAACCCAGTCCTGCGCTAGCTGTCATGATCCTGAAAATGGATTTGCGGATCCCAGACGCAGCGCCAATGGGGCCTACTCGCTCGGCGATGATGGGATTTCTTTGGGTGACCGGAATGCACCCAGTGCAGCCTATGCTGCATTTGTTCCAGGTTTCCATCAAACCGCCGAGGGAAACTGGGCTGGGGGCATGTTCTGGGACGGCCGTGCAGATGGATTGGAAGAACAAGCCAGCGGGCCACCTCTCAACCCAATTGAAATGGGGATGCCTGACAAGTGCTCTGTGGTTGGTCGTTTGGCTGAAAATCCCGACTATGTGGAGGCCTTCCAGTCACTGTTTGGAGCGGAGGTCTTTGAGCAAACAGATGTTGCATTTGACGCTATGACCCAGGCTATCGCCAGTTTTGAGCGAAGTGATGTGTTTTCCCCGTTCGACAGTAAGTACGACCGTTTTCTGCGAGGGGAGGTGGAGCTGACCAATCAAGAAGAGCTAGGTCGGTTGCTATTCTTTTCACAGCAGTTCACGAACTGTAATTTGTGTCATCAATTGAAGAGCAGCCCAATCGACCCGGCTGAAACATTCAGCAACTACGAGTATCACAATATAGGCGTGCCGGAGAATACTGTTGGGCGTGCTACCAATGGTGTTGAGCCTGGGACTATCGATCGGGGTTTGGGCAATAACCCGTTGGTGTCAGAGCTTGCACATCAGGGCAAGTTCAAGACCCCAACCCTTCGTAATGTTGCTGTGACGGGGCCTTACATGCATAACGGCGTGTTTCAGGATCTACGCACCGTTGTGTTGTTCTACAATCGCTACAACTCTCTTTCCGCGTCACGTCAAGTTAACCCGGAAACTGGCCAGCCGTTTGCCATGCCAGAGATTCCTCATAGTCTGTCGATGAAAGAGCTGACCCACGGGCCGGCTTTGGATGACAAAAGAATAGACGCCTTGGTCGCTTTTTTGGAGACATTGACTGATCGACGATCTGAACCCTAATTGGAGTGTGGTGCTTATTGTGCAGCTGAAACCGTATTTTATAGTTCCAGGAACGCTGTCTATGCTCTGAATGACGCGGCATTTTGTGTCTTGGGGGCGGACTGCGCCAAGAGATTACAGTTTACCAACAATTCACCTTAACTATCTAAATTGGCCGTTGTCACTGGTTCGTTCGAACCGTCAACGTCGGTTTGGATATCCTATGTCAATCATGCAGAACATTCAGCTTCCTAACGTTTCTGAGATCGCACCCAGCGGAATGGAGCGCTTTGCAAAAATAGACGAACTAATCGCGGAACGTGAGTTCCCTCTTGCACTTCCTATGTTGCTAAAGATGTTGCAAATTGACGCCAAATGCGTCGATACCCTGAACCGCGCTGCGATTTGTTATTTCGAACTTGGGGATGCCGCGACAGCACTGGCTTTGCTTCAGTTTATTACCGAAAATTGGCCGAAAAAATCAATTTATTGGGGTAAACTGGCGGAAATGTGTCAGTTTACCGGCGACATCGATGGGGCAATTGCCAACTACAAGCAGGCAATCAAAGTTGATCCCAACAACGTTTTGGCCATTTTTAAGCTAAATCACTTGGAACCGTTTAAGCGGGAGTCCAAACAGGTTTCCAGGCTTCGTAAACTGGACAAGGCAGGCAAACTTACCCAACGGGGGCAGGCGTTAGTATCCAGTACACTTGGGCAGATTGAAGCCAAAAATGGTCGCCATCGCGCAGCATTTCGTCATTTTGCACGCTCCAAATCGGCCAAGACTGGCGAGTTTCCTTTGGAGGACCTGAATAACCAAATAGACGCGCAAATTACGGATTTTCAACCTAGCAATGGAAAGCCTGCCACTGAGGGTGAACCTCGGATGATTTTTGTCTGTGGTCTCCCACGTTCTGGAACTACCTTAGTTGAGAACATTCTCAGCAGCCACGCGGATGTCGGTTCAATTGGGGAAAGTTTTGCACTGTCGCAAACTGTGACTGCAATTGGTAAGCGGCTGACCCCCGGTCAAAACAGGTGGCAGTGGTTGAAAAGTCGGACTGACGAAGAAATTTCCATTCTAAGAGAATACTTCCATCGGGTCGCGCTTAAGGGATTACCAAATGAGCACGGGGTGATCGTCGACAAGATGCCTCTCAACTGCCTTGATATTGGGGTTGCTCAGATGTTGCTGCCGGATGCCAAGTTCATTTTCATGGTTCGTCATCCATTGGACGTAGGATTGTCTAACTTCATTACCAACTTTCAGGATGGAAATGCATTTTCCCAAAAGTTGTCTTGGATCGCCCAAATGACACATGAAGTGTACCGATCGGCTGATGATTATAGCGCGAAACTTGCTGGGGCCATGCGCATGCAATCCTTCCGTGCACTCGTTGAAAACCCCGAAGAGCAAATTCGCAGAATGCTCGAACATACGGGGCTTCCTTGGCAGGATGCCTGTATGCACCCTGAACGGGGCGAGGCTGTTGTCCGTACTGCATCGTCCCTGCAAATCCGCAAAGGTATAAACTCCAAGGGCCTTGGCAAGTGGAAGACCTACGAAGATCAGCTGCAACCACTGTTGACGGCTCTGGGAGGAGAGGAATGGCTTTCGCATTGGCAGACAATAGATGAAGCAGCTGCTTCCAGCTGATCAACCATACCCTGCCTCTTGCGCTGACTACTCCGCTGCAATTTTGATCACTGGTTCCATTCGGGCCAGTGTTTCTTCGGCCAGATGGCATTTGATTTGATGCCCATTGGTCAGTTGCCGTACTGGTGGCACATCTTGATCACACAGTTCGTTTGGAACCTCACTCTTCCAACGACACCGGGTTTGAAATGGGCAACCTGACGGTGGGCTCATTGCAGATGGAATATCGCCTTCCAATACAATGTGTCGTTTCTCAACTGATGTGTCAGCAATTGGCACTGCTGATAGTAGCGCTTCGGTATAGGGATGATAGGGCGGCGAAAACACTTGGTCAGTATCACCAATCTCAACAACATGTCCGAGATACATGACCATAACGCGGTCAGACAAGTAGCGCACGATCGACAAGTCATGGCTGATGAACAGCAATGTGGTTTTCTCATTGCGCTGGATTTCCATCAGAAGATCTGTGACGGCAGCCTGTACTGATACATCCAGAGCAGAGACTGGCTCGTCCGCAACCACAATTCGTGCTCCACCAGCAAAGGCGCGGGCAATGCCAACCCGTTGCTTTTGGCCGCCAGAAAGTTGTCGAGGCATCCTGTCGGCAAAGGCACGCGGCAGTTTTACGAGATCCAGCAGCTCAAGCATACGTTGCTTGCGTGACGCATCAGATTCTCCAATGCCAAAAATTTCCAGCGCACGGACAATTTGCCGCCCAACGCTCATGGATGGGTTCAAAGTGTCAAAAGGGTTCTGGAACACCATTTGAATATCCGACACGGTGCCAGTATTGCGCTGATCAATTGGGGTTTGTTCGATGTTGTTGCCATCCAGCAGAATTTCGCCCTCTGTGGCCGTTTCCAAACCCATAAGCACCTTGGCGAAGGTGGATTTGCCGCAACCACTTTCTCCGACAATGGCGAGTGTTTCGGATTCTCGTGCTTCGAAACTCAAGGTTTCGTTCGCTTTTACGACTTTCTTATCACCCCCACTGAACAGGGCGTTGGCTGAGACTTCGTAGTATTTTTTCAGGTTGTCGATTTTTAGAACGACTTTACCAATCTCGGCTTTTTCCTTTTTCTCCGGGACAGAAACTGGGGCTGACCAGTCGATTTCCTGAAACTTCACACAGCGGCTTTGGTGACGTACATTTCCAGGGACTTCCCGCATCTGAATTTCCTGCGCATCACAACGGCCTTCTTCGAAGTAATCGCAACGGGGGCCAAAGTTGCATCCATTTGGTCGTTCGTGAGGCAAGGGAAAATTGCCCGGTATTGCAACAAGAGGATGAGCATTTTTGTCAGCGCCTGGAAGTGGAATGGAACGGAACAGCGCTTGGGTATACGGGTGCTGCATCTCATCGAACACCTCTTCAATCGACCCTCGTTCAACAGCCTCGCCAGAGTACATTACGCAAAGCCGGTCACAGGTTTCCAGGATCAGGCCAAGGTTGTGACTGATGAACAGCATCGAAGTGCCATACTTTTTACCCAGATCGCGAACCAGTTCAACCACGGCTGCTTCAACAGTCACATCCAGAGCAGTGGTTGGTTCATCAAGAATAAGCAGTGAAGGCTTGGACATAAGCGCCATGGCGATCACAATGCGCTGTTGTTGGCCGCCGGACAGTTGATGTGGAAATGAATTGAGCATCCGCTCCGGGTCAGGCAAGCGCACATCTGTCACAACTTCCAGTGCCCGTGCGTAAGCGATGCTACTACTTACGCCTTCATGAATCATGGGCACTTCCATCAGCTGTTTGCCGATTTTCATAGCCGGGTTTAGCGATGCCATTGGTTCTTGATAGATCATTGCGATTTCGTTGCCACGGATGTCACGCAGCTCGTCAGGGCTCATTTCGGCCAAGTCTTGACCTTTGAATTTAATCGAGCCGCCTACGACCCGACCATTCTTGCCAAGATCCTGCATTACGCCCAGCGCCACAGTTGACTTGCCGCAGCCGGATTCCCCCACCAACCCCACTGCTTCGCCTGGCATTACGGATACTGAAAAGTCCATTACCGCAGGAATTTCACGCAGTCGGGTAAAGAATGAAATCGAAAGTTTGTCGATCTCCAGAATGGGGCCGTCATAGTCTGCCATTTTGTTCATTAGTCTTCTCCCTGCCGATGTCTGGGAATAATGCATCCCCTCATCAGGCCAAAATAGTTTGGGGGTCTGGGGCCGCGGACCCAGACATCAGTCCTTCAGGCTTTCTTCACGCAGGCCATCAGCCAACAGGTTCAGGCCAAGGACCAGGCTCAACAATGCCAGTGCTGGCGGCAGGGCAGGGTGCAGATAGATCGACAGCAGTTTTCGACCATCGTTAATGGTGCTGCCCCAATCCGGACTTTCCGGTGCCAGCCCCAGCCCAAAGAATCCCAACGTACCAAGAAGGATGGTTGTATACCCAATGCGCAGGCAGAAATCGACGATCAGTGGCCCGCGGGCATTGGGCAGGATCTCCCATAACATGATGTACCAAGGCCCTTCACCACGGGTTTGGGCCGCGGCCACATAGTCGCGTGTTTTGATGTCCATGGTCAGCCCGCGTACGATACGAAAGACCGTTGGTGAGTTTACAAAAACAACCGAGACAAACACCACTAACAGACCTGGGTCGATATCAAAAAAGTCGAGCACTCGCGGCAGGCCATAGATGCTGTAGTCCGCAGTGCGGATTAGGTAGCCTCCGTTTGACACCAACTGCAGATAGAGCCAGATGGCCAATCCAAGAACCCCAATCAGCAATGGTGTTCGCAGGCTTGGCCGAGTGTGAAACCGAGAGTTCAACAGCACTGCCAGGAAAATGATAGGGAACACAAACAGTACCATCGCCATATAGTTCGGAACGCCGGACTTAACGATCTCTGGAGTCACCAGAAGGTAGAACAACAAGATCACAGGGAAGGCCAGGATCAAGTTTGCCAGGAACGATAAGAACGTGTCCAATTTTCCGCCGTAGTATCCGGCTGGGAGGCCCAGTGTAATGCCAACCATAAAGGCAAACACGGCTGCCATTGGAGCGATCTTGATAACTTCCCAAGCGCCTTTGATCAGTCGCGAGAATACATCACGCGCCAGATTGTCACCGCCAAGCAAATACCATTGGTATTCTCCCTCTTCGGGACTGCGGAGTGGGGTTCCCGGGATCTTGTTCTTCATGCCCGACACTTGTGACAGTTCGTCATGGGTGACGATCATGTCCATAGCACCAAAAATACCAGCAAACACCCAGAACATGACCAGAGCAAAGCCGATCATGCCGATCGGGCTGTCAAACAGTTTACCGTATAATCCCAGTCGCCGTTTGAACGCGATAGACAGCGCGTATAGGAAAATTAGTGAAATCCAGACTGGTGAAAGCTGTGCCAGAATGCGGATGATAATCTCAACTGTGCTGAGAGGGTCCATTTTCTTCCTCCCTTATGAGATACGAATGCGTGGGTTGAGGTAAACATAGCCGATGTCTGAAATCAGCTGTGTCAATAAGACGACAACAACGGAAACCACGGAAACCGCTAGCAGTAGTTCGATGTCGTTGTTGCCTGCGGCCTGTACCAATACCCAACCAAAGCCTTTGTAATTGAACAAAGTCTCTACGATAACCACGCCATTCAAGAGCCAGGGGAACTGGAGCATGATGACGGTAAAAGGCGCGATTAAGGCGTTACGCAGCGCGTGTTTCACGACGATGTTGTAAAAACTGACGCCTTTTAGTCGAGCGGTGCGGATATACTGCGCTGTCATGACTTCGGTCATGCTGGCGCGGGTCATACGGGCAATATAGCCCATGCCATACAAGGCGATGGTAAGCACCGGCAAAAAGAAGTTTTCGAATGTTGGGTTATCCATCGCCGAGGTCGCGGTACCCTTGAACCATTTCAGGCCCACAGCAGAAGAGGTGAAAATGGCGATGAATATCACGCCAGAAACATATTCAGGTGTTGCTGTGGTCAGGATTGAGACCGTTGACAAAGATCTGTCGGTAAGGGTGCCTTCACGCATTCCGGCAAGAACTCCGATTAACAGCGCCGAAGGTACCATTAGAACCAGAACCCAAAACATCAGCCGCCCGGTCAATGACAAGCGCTTACCAACGATAGTAGAGACTTCATCTCTGAATACCGTGGAATACCCCCAATCCCCTTGAATAATGCCGCAAAATGTTGGTGCCATTGCTGCGTCTTCGGGGCTAACCGGTCCAGATATGCAACGACCCGTTACCTCGTTTTCTACAGTGCGAGTCCAACCCGGAAATACGCCAAGCCATTGACCATATTTAAGCGCTGTAGGTTGGGAGTAGCCATTTTTGTCCAACCAGCTCGTAACCTCAGCGTCGGACATACGCATGTTGCCCTGCGTCTTGGCCAGTTTCTCGAGGTTAGCGTCAAGGTTGGTCAGAAAGAAAACGATAAACGTCAGGCACAGTGCGGTGAAAATCATCACACTTAGTCTGCGAAGGATGAACAGTCCCATAGGGTCCCCTGTTGCTCAGGCAGCGCCTGGACCTGTCTGGTGCAGGTCTTGCTGTTTTTGGCGGGTGCCGGGAAAAGTCGCCCCTTTTTCGGGGCGACTTCATATTGCTTCGAAGTACGCTTGGCTTAAGCCGACCAGCCCCACTTGTAGTGATGGTGCTCAAATGAAACGTGCATGTCCGCTCCAACTACACCGGCACGTGTGTGGCGATACAGGGCGCGCCAGTAAGGTTGAACCGTAACAGCTTCGTCCTGAATCAGAGCTTCCATTTTGGCCATCACGTCGCGCCGTTTGTCAGCATCTGCCAAGGATAACGCTTCGGTTAGCAAGGCGTCGAACTCTGCATTTGACCAGCCAAATTCGTTCCAAGCTTCACCGGTACGATAGGCAAGTGCGTGGATTTGGACACCCAGTGGACGGTGGTTCCAGTTGGTTGAACTGTAGGGGTATTTGACCCAGTCGTTCCAGAAGGTTGAGCCGGGCAAGACTGTCCGCTTCACCTTGAAACCAGCATCGCGCAATTGAGCCGCTACCGCATCAGTGGTGTTCTTACGCCAATCGTCATCGATGGAAATGATTTCATGCTCGAAATCCATCATTCCGGCTTCTTCCATTATAGCCCGCGCACCTGCGGCATCCACCTCTTGTTTGGGGAGTTGGGCATACTCGGGATGGATCGCACCAACGTGATGGTTCTCTGCCACCTGGCCACGTGAGCTATAGCCAAGTTCAAGGCAAACAGCGTTATCAACAGCCATCTGCAGCGCCTTTCGCACACGCTTGTCGGCATAGACTTTTTTGCCATCGAACTCAGCCAGCTGATTGGGTCGGATAACAATTGTACCCATCGTTACCACTTCAGATTTTGGATACTCCAATCCGTCGAGGACATCGATAAACTCACCAACAGTTTCATGCAGCATGTCAACTTCGTCGGATTCTATTGCGGCCATCCATGACGCAGGGTCAGTGCCAAAATCGATGTATTCAATGCGGTCCAGCGCTGCAGCGCCATAGACTTCGTCACCCCACCAGGTGTGGTTCTCATTCTTCACCAAAGTGGCTTTGATACCGACTTCAAGTTCGTCCAACATATAGGGGCCGGTGCCTACATTCGCAGTGAAATCGTTAGACTGGAAGCTAGAGTGCGTTACGGCGGCTGGATAGTCCGACATGCCGGCAATCAATGAGATGTCTGAACTGGGAAGGTTCAAGCGCACTGTATGGCTGTCCACCACTTCAATCGAACCAGCAATAGCCTTGCCGCTTGCTTCATCAACGATAGTTGCAAAACGACCAGTCATGGAATTGCCTTCAAGGCCTTTATCACACCAGCCTTCAATGTTGCGGGCAACGTCTTCGGCAGTGAAATCATCGCCATTATTCCACTTCACGCCCTGACGAACATTCAGGGTGTAGACGGTGGCGTCTTCGTTGATTTCCCAGCTTTCCAGCAACATACCACGGAATGTACCGTCTGAGTTGTATTCGACCAGATATTCCAGTGTGCCGCGTGTCTGGTTGCCCATTTCGGACCATGCATAAACACGTGGGTCTTTGAGTTCGCGTACACTCATCTGTACGCGTAACGTGCCACCTGCTTTCGCGTGGCTCATTGCTTGTGCTGGCGCCTGCAGGCCAATCATTCCGTAGGCAGCAGCAGATGTCACACCTAAAGCCGTGGCGCGGGTCAAGAATTCCCGGCGGTCCAATTTGCCGTCAAATACTTCCTGGGCGTGCATATTTGCCGCCCAATGTGCAGGTGCACCATTGATTGTGTCTATTGTCATGAAAACTCTCCCTGTCGCACCAATGGGATTAATTGAAATGTAACCGGCACCTTTTCTAGGAGCCAGTCAGGCCAAATAAGGTGCGGTATATAGATTTGGTTTCCCCATTTGCTTATTCCGCCTCAGATATGGCCGTAGGTCAATGCACTGTTTCGACGGTTTGGTAGATAATTGCGACATTTTGCTGTCGTTTATAGCATTTGCAAGACAGGCTCTAGTCAGATGTGTCCATTACTTTTGCGCTCAACAGCGCGACAACGGAGTTTTCGCTATGTGTGGAGAATCAGGAGCGGGATTGCTTACGAAGGGCGCTTGGGGTTCGTTTTGTATGCAAGGTAATGAACCGCGTAAAATATGCAGCACTGCGAAAATTCAGCTGAGCGGCAACGTTTTGTATTGGCATATCGCTTTCGATCAACAAACGGTGAGCGGCATAAAGCTGGCGTTCTGTCAGTAGGCTTGCTGCCGTTGTGCCGGTTTCTGCTTTGACAACTCTGGTGAGGTGGGTTGCCGTCACTCCCAGAGCCGTTGCGTGATCCGCCATGCTAATATTCTCTCGATGAAACTGAGAAATACGTGAACAGTAAGCCAGTGAAAGTCGCTTTGCAGCGCTACGTCGAGCGGGTTGGGGCGTGATGCGCGATGTTTGGCGTTGCAACAGTATTCCGACCAATTCGCCGTAGGCTTGCATTGCACGATGCCAAAGGGCTTCATTTTTGCTTTGTTCACGTCGCATAACCTCAAGCAGAGATGTCAGGCTGGCCTGTTCAGTTGGGTCACTGATGCGAAGGTGTTGCGCCTGGTGTGGTAACGAAATTGCGTTTGACGCTGGAACCAACATGACTTGCCCTAGGGTTCCTCGTCCAACGTCTAACGCAAACAGGTTCCCGGCGGGGATAAACAGAGCATTGTGGGAACTAAATCCTCGGCGAGCCCCATTCAATAAGACCCTGCCTTGGCCCCGAGTTATCCAGACTAAAAGATGCCTGTCCCGATCATGTGCAAGCTCGGTTTGCCAAGGACCGCTCGAATACAGTCCCGACAATGGCATAACTTCAATTTCATCAATTGGACTAGGATCATAGGGCATTTAGAGCGAATTTCACATTTTCAATGGTTCAGAAAAATGCACATGAATAATTGATTCTGACAAGGTGCGCCTAGATTTGAAGCTAAATGCTGGGCGAATATGGGGTCCAGTCCCGCATTTTGGAACGAAACCAAGTGCGCTGTCGTTTGGCAAACTGACGCGTTGCGACCGAGGCTTGCTCGCGCGCCTGATCCAGCGTCAATTGACCTTTCAAGTACCCCATCAGTTCAGGCACGCCTATAGCTCGGCATGAAGGTAGAACTGGATCGTAACGGTCCATCATTGCCCTGGCTTCATCCAGCGCACCCTGATCCAGCATTAGATCAAACCGCTTTCGGATGCGTGTTTCCAGCCAGTCCTTTTCGACATCAAATACCAGAGGAACGCAGCTGTTCAGCGGCAGCATCGGTGGTGGAGTCTCATCTTGCCAATCGGAAAGAGATTTTCCGGTGGTTTGAAAAACTTCCCAAGCCCGTTGAACACGCGCGCGGTTTTTAACGTCGATTCGCGCCTGCGTCTTAGAGTCTAAGGCTGCCAACATCTCATCCAGTGCCATCTGATCGCCCTCTGCTCGGACTTCAGATGGCGTTGGCGGGATTTCAACCAGTCCAACCGTCAACGCAGTAAAGTATAGACCCGTTCCGCCGATGATGATTGGCCTGTGCGGTCCTTTCAGCAACGGCGCAACGTCCCGCAACCAGTGGCCAGTAGAATAGGAGGCATCATACGGCATATGGCCATATAACGCATGGTTGGCCTCGGCTTCTTCTGCCATTGACGGGCGTGCGGTTATCACTTGCCAGCAATCATAGACCTGACTGGCATCGGCGTTGATGATTACACCACCTTGACGCTGCGCAATTTCAAGTGCCAAAGCTGACTTCCCCGATGCTGTGGGGCCAGCAATCAGAACGGGTTGATCAGGTGAAATATGGGGCAACGTCATGGTGTTTGTCCTGGCCTGCTAAAGAAACGTCACGAATTTGCGCTTATACTGCGTTGCATCGCATTGAACATGGCGTCGTTTTGAGTCATTTTGCGCGGCAGATTAACCCCGTCACATTCCGGAGCGCAACATGCCCCTTTCCACCGATCAGTCGAGCGGCCAACCCGCTGCAACCTATAAACGCGTGATGCTGAAGATTTCCGGCGAAGCGCTGATGGGGGATCAGGGGTTTGGGTTGCACCCGCCGACCGTACAGCGCATCGCCGAAGAGGTGAAATCGGTCCACGATATGGGCGTCGAAATCTGTATGGTTATCGGTGGAGGTAATATTTTCCGCGGGCTATCTGGGTCTGCTCAAGGAATGGAACGGACCACCGCAGATTACATGGGTATGCTGGCCACTGTGATGAATGCACTTGCAATGCAAAGTGCGCTTGAAGAATTAGAGGTTTTTACCCGGGTTATTTCAGCCATCCCAATGGATCAGGTTTGTGAGCCCTACATACGTCGTCGCGCCGTGCGCCACCTTGAGAAAAAGCGGGTTTGCATTTTTGCAGCGGGAACGGGCAACCCCTACTTTACCACAGATACAGCGGCAACGCTGCGTGCAAACGAAATGTCATGCCAAGCAATCTTTATGGGTAAAAACGGTGTCGATGGCGTTTACGACAAAGACCCCAAAGAACATGCCGACGCGGTGCGTTATGACACTGTCAGCTATGACGATGTTCTGGCCAAGCGTCTGCGCGTAATGGATGCCTCAGCGATTGCGCTGGCGCGAGATAACAATCTGCCGCTAATCGTATTTAGCTTGGATGAGCCCGGTGGGTTCCGTGGAATTCTGGCGGGGCAGGGGACCTACACGCGAGTTCAGGGATAAGCATGTCTTAAGAAGGGGTGGTTGGGGGACTGGGTCTCCCGACCCGTCGTTTTGCAGAAATTATTTTTCCAACCAAATATTGGACATTGGCTTTAGAAACGCTGATTTCATTTGGCGTTGTTCTAATTCCACGCCATGATTGCTATACAACACTTGGCCAATGGCTTATGAGCCTAGAAAACATCACTTAAAAGATGGGGAGAGAGCAGCATGTCTGACGATTTCATTCTCGACACAGATGACCTGCAGCGCCGTATGGATGGTGCAATGGCCAACTTGAAGACAGAATTTGCCAGCCTACGTACTGGCCGGGCTTCTGGTTCGATGCTCGAACCGATCATGGTTGACGCCTATGGAACTAAGACACCAATCAACCAGGTTGGAACCGTCAACGTACCCGAACCGCGAATGGTTACCATCAACGTTTGGGATAAGGGTCTTGTTGGTAAAGTTGAAAAAGCAATCCGTGAAAGCGGTCTTGGCATCAACCCCCAGCTGAACGGCACAATTATCATGCTGCCGATTCCTGAACTGAACGAAGAACGTCGCCGTGAGTTGACCAAAGTTGCAGGTCAATACGCTGAACACGGAAGAGTTTCGATCCGTAACATTCGACGTGATGGCATGGATCAAATCAAAAAGGCCAAGTCTGACGGTATGTCTGAAGATGACCAAAAATTCTGGGAGTCAGAGGTACAGGAAATGACTGACAAGATGATCAAGGTCGTGGATGTCAGCCTCGAGACGAAGCAAGAAGAAATCATGCAGGTCTAACGCGACACAATGCCAAAAGACCCTGATACCATGGCTGAAGGCAGCAGTTCTCCGTCTCTAGGGAGGACTGGTCCCCGTCACATTGCAATTATTATGGACGGTAACGGCCGCTGGGCTCAGGCGCGTGGTCGTCCTAGGTTGTTCGGCCACCATGCTGGCGCGAAACGCGTGCGTGAAGTGGTCGAAGCCTGCCCGAGTTTGGGCGTTGAATACCTGACGATATTTGCATTTTCCACAGAAAACTGGAAGCGAACGCAGGTTGAAGTGGCCGGACTGATGAGCTTGTTCAGACGGTATATCTCCAAAGAGATGAAAGCCCTGGCGACCCGCAATGTGCGTGTACGTTTCATCGGCGATCGCTTGCGGTTGGACGCTAAATTAGTCAAGTTGATGGACCAACTTGAGCTGGAAACCTCAGCTAATGTCGGAACCCATCTGACTATTGCACTGAATTATGGTGGGCGAGACGAGGTTGCGAGGGCCACCAAGCGACTGGCACGGGACGTCGCCGAAGGAACGCTTAATCCCGAAGATATCGATGAAGAAACTCTGCCACGATATCTGGATACCCATGTTCTGCCGGATCCTGATCTGGTGATCCGTACCAGCGGCGAAGCTCGGATATCAAACTTTCTTCTATGGCAGTCAGCCTATGCAGAATACGAATTCATCGATACACTGTGGCCCGATTTCACTGCGACTGAATTGGCAAGACTGTGTGATCGCTATGGTCGCCGTGAACGGCGTTTTGGAGCAGTAAACACATGAGCACCAAAGGTCGCTGGGCCGACTTGGCCCCCCGCTTAATCTCAGCCGTTGTAATGCTTTTTCTGGGTGGAATTGCGGTTGTAGCTGGTGGTTTGGTGTTTGATGTTTTGATTGCTCTGTGTTGTGGGGGACTGATCTGGGAACTGGTGCGCATGTTGGGCCCGGATCAGCGGGCCGTTGCGCTGCAACTAGGCCTGTTGGGAGCCGTTGCGACACTCGCAGCAGCTTTGTGGCCCCAGATGTGGATGCCTTTATTGGTGGCCCCGGCGCTTGTTGGGCTGTCACAGTTGTCTCAACGCCGCTTATACTATTTCAGCTTTTCCTTGTGGATTTTGATCGCCGGATTTGGCTTTGTCTGGTTGCGAAACGTTTTTGGTATGCAGTGGATGCTGTGGCTGATTGGCGTTGTGGTCGTGACTGATGTAGCTGGGTACTTCGCGGGAAAAATTTTTGGCGGCCCCAAATTTTGGCCAAGGGTCAGTCCTAAGAAAACCTGGTCCGGTACGTCAGCAGGCTGGCTTGCTGCAGCTTTGGTTGGGATTTGGTTTGGGCAAGCCCAAGGGGTTGGCCTAGGTCTTGTCGTTCTATCGGTTCTTGTATCGATGGCCAGCCAAGCTGGGGATGTTGCCGAAAGCGCGTTGAAGCGTAAAATGAGAGTCAAAGACTCCAGTGCTCTCATACCAGGCCACGGTGGGCTGTTTGACCGATTTGACGGAATGCTTGGAGCATCTGTTATGGTTCTGATCTTTCTTACTTTTTGGGGCCTGCCTAGCGGGACACTGTAATGCGTAAAATATCTATACTTGGCGCAACCGGGTCGATTGGTCAAAATACCATCGACTTGATCCGGCGGGATTCAGGTGCCTACGACGTTGTAGCACTAACCGGTGGAGCAAATATTGCTAGACTGGCAGAAGATGCCATTTCACTGAATGCTGATTTGGCCGTTACCGCCTATCCCAACCGTCTTGAGGAATTGCGCACGGCACTGGCAGGAACCAATGTCGAGGTTGCTGCGGGACAGCAGGCTTTGATTGAGGCCGCAGAGAGACCGGCTGATTGGATAATGTCCGCCATTGTTGGTGCTGCAGGGTTGGCGCCGGGGCTGGCGGCGTTGAGGCAAGGTACAGCTCTGGCTTTGGCCAATAAGGAATCATTGGTCTGCGCTGGGGCATTGCTGTTGGACACCGCTCGCGAACACAACGCACGTATCTTACCTGTTGACAGTGAACATTCAGCTATTTTTCAAGGGCTAGTTGGGGAGGATATGAGCGCGGTAGAGCGGATTATCATTACCGCCTCTGGCGGAGCCTTTCGGGATTGGCCGTTGGAAAAATTGGCCGACGCGACACTTGAACAGGCCTTGCACCACCCGAATTGGGAAATGGGGCAAAGGATTACGATTGATAGTGCTTCGATGTTCAACAAGGCGATGGAAGTCATTGAAACCCGAGAGTACTTTGGTGTCTCCCCGGAGCAAATTGAAGTATTGATTCATCCTGAATCCATGGTTCATGCGCTGGTTGGGTTCTGTGATGGGGCGATAATGGCGCATTTGGGCGCACCTGATATGCGCCATGCTATCGGTTATGCGTTATACTGGCCTGATCGACGCGACTTGCCCGTTGAACGGCTGGATTTGGCCCGGATTGGTCAGTTGAATTTCGCCACTCCGGACCCCGCTCGGTTTCCAGCACTAGGTTTGGCATATCGTGTGATGTCACGCGGCGGTATGATGGGGGCAGTGTTCAACGGCGCCAAGGAGCGGGCGCTTGACCACTTCATTGCCGGCAAAATTGGTTTTTTGGAGATGGCAAGTATTGTAGAGCATGTGCTCGACCATTTTGAAGACCAGTCTGGCCTCATTGATGACGCAATGACACTTGATAACGTGTTGCGCATCGACCATCTGGCACGTCAAAGGGCCGACATGGTCATGACAAAACAAACAGGGTAATATTTTGGACGTAGTTTCGCTCATTCCGCAGTTTGGCGGCTTCTTGTACACGCTCACCAGCTTTGTGGTGGCCCTGTCAGTTATTGTTGCTGTGCACGAGTACGGTCACTACATCGTTGGCCGCTGGTCGGGCATTCATGCCGAAGTGTTTTCGCTTGGTTTTGGACCGGTGTTGTGGAGCCGGGTAGATCGGCACGGTACACGTTGGCAAGTCGCGCTGTTGCCCTTTGGTGGTTTTGTGAAATTTCTGGGTGATGCCAATGCCGCCTCCGGTAAGGATGAGGAGGCTATGGCTGACGCTGAAGAGGATGAAGCTTTGCTACGTCGCACCATGCATGGAGCACCGTTGTGGGCGCGCTCTGCAACTGTTGCCGCGGGGCCTATTTTTAATTTTGTGCTGTCGACGCTGATTTTTGCAGGGATTTTTATGGCGCAGGGCACGCCACGGGATACTTTAACCGTTGGGGAATTGTTGCCGATACCCGGATTGGTGAATGAACTGCAAGAAGGCGACGAGGTCGTTTCGATCGCTGGTTTAGAAGTGCCGAGCCTTGAGGATGGGACCAGTTGGGCAGCATTTCGTAATCAAATTCCGTCCGAACAGCCTTTAGACTATGGGGTGAGACGTGATGGGGTGGAAGTGACGGTCAGCGGACCAAACTTAGCGCCTCCATATGTGCATTCGGTTGCGCCGCGAAGTGCGGCTGCTGACATAGAATTGGTACCTGGCGATATTATCACTGCAGTGGATGGAGAACCTATCGTTGCCTTTGACCAACTCAAAGTGATTGTTGAAAATGCAGAGGGACGTGTTCTGTTGTTACAGGTTTGGCGCACAGGCCAGACTATTGAACTGGCCCTAGCGCCGCGTCGGATCGATGAGCCACAACGTGATGGCAGTTTTGCTACCAAATGGCGAATTGGCATTTCCGGTGGTTTGGCATTTAGCCCGGCCACCAAATCTGTTGCGCCTCTGGATGCTTTGACTGCTGGTTCGGCACAGGTTTGGATGGTTGTGGAAACCTCACTCTCTGGCTTGAAACACATGATCACCGGCGCAATCGACACCTGCAACCTGTCGGGTCCACTGGGAATCGCTGAGACGTCTGGTGCAATGGCCAGTCAAGGAGCAAAAAGTTTTATCTGGTTTATCGCGGTTCTGTCCACGGCGGTAGGGTTGCTGAACCTCTTCCCAATCCCGGCACTCGATGGAGGCCACTTGGTGTTTTATGCTTACGAAGCCGTGGTTGGAAAACCGCCTAGCGACTTAGCTATGAGAGTTCTGATGACGCTCGGCTTCGGTGCAATTCTGACATTGATGGTTTTTGCACTGGGCAATGATATTTTCTGCTGAACCGAAATAATGGGACCACTTCTAAACGAGGCAGTTGTCCCATTGTAGCCACATTCTCTTGTTAACGTTTGATCAAGGTATAGCTCCAGCGTGGGGCAGCTACAATTGTTCCAAGAGGATTGATCATGCATACAATTCAGCATTCTTATCGTGGATTGGGTCTATTGATGCGCTTGAATTGGGACCGTGCACTTTCGACCGGTTTGATTTTTCTCGCTCTGATTGCAGGTGCCTGGATGGGCAACTTCTAAGCTTTCACTGCCAAACGCGTAATAGTTGCGTGCAGCTTCTGGCCTGCCCGCCTTTTCTTGGTTTTGACAAGCGGCGGTAAACCCGATACGCAGTTTTAAAGCTGCTTAATAATCGGGTTATTTGATATGCTCTGGGGGAAACGCGTAGGTAAATCCTGCGTTGAGTGCAATCCACGCACCAATATGTTGTATCGGCAGGCATCAGCGATTTCACTCGCTGTTGCTTTGGGGTTTGCCATAACCCCTTCGTTTGCTGAGGCTCAAAACTATAGGTTCAATACTGTTCAGGTCGAGGGCAATCAGCGCATCCAGACCTCAACCATTATTGCCTATACTGGGATTGAGCGTGGCGAATCTGTAAGTGCAGGGCAGTTAAATGATGCCTATCAGCACATTCTCAATAGTGGCGTTTTTGAAACTGTCGAACTTGTCCCTCGTGGCGGCACTTTGATAATCAAAGTGACTGAGTTTCCAACTATTAGCCGAATCAGCTTTGAGGGAAATCGAAGGATTAAGGATGATGCGCTTGTGGCGCTGATCGAATCATCTCCTCGGCGAGTGTTCAATCCTTCTCAAGCAGAACGTGATGCAGCAAGCATCGCTGAAGCTTATGGCGCGCAGGGGCGTTTGGCATCGCGTGTGACACCAAGGATTATTCGCCGGAGCGACAATCGTGTCGACTTGGTTTTCGAAATTCGTGAAGGTGACACAACTGAGGTAGAGCGTGTTTCCTTTGTTGGTAACCGGGTCTACTCCGACCGCAGACTACGCCGTGTCCTGGAAACTAAGCAAGCTGGTTTGCTGCGGACGTTCATCCGTGCAGATACCTTGATCGAAGACCGTATAGAATTCGACAAGCAAGTGTTGCGTGATTTCTATTTGTCTCGTGGCTACGTAGATTTTCGTATTAATAGTACGAATGCTGAAGTGACTAGCGAGCGCGACGCGTTCTTCCTGGTCGTGGACGTCACTGAAGGTCAGCAATTCCAGTTTGGCCAAATCTCGGTGTCCAGCGAAGTTGGCGAAGCTGACTCGGATGTGTTTTTTGACGCCCTTAAGGTGAAGCCTGGATCCACTTATTCACCTTTGGTCGTTGAGAATTCGATATCGCGGTTAGAAACACTAGCCATTCGTCACGGCATTGACTTTTTGCGGGTTGAGCCACGTATTACCCGCAATGATCGGGACCTGACACTAGACGTTGAATTCGTTCTGACTCGTGGTCCGCGGGTTTTTGTCGAGCGTATTGATATCGAAGGCAACACCACAACGCTTGATCGGGTGATCCGACAGCAGTTCACTACCGTTGAGGGCGACCCATTCAACCCACGCGAGATTCGCGAAAGTGCTGAGCGTATTCGCGCGCTTGGTTTCTTTGCTACGGCTGCCGTTGATGTCCGCGAGGGCAGTTCACCTAGTCAGGTTGTAGTTGATGTAGACGTAGAAGAACAGCCAACTGGGTCGTTGAGCTTGGGGGGGGCCTATTCTGTTGAAGACGGTTTTGGTCTCTCTATCGGCCTAACAGAAAATAACTTTTTAGGTCGTGGTCAACGGTTTTCCTTCAACATTTCTACAGCTCAAGAATCTGAAGAGTACGTTATTGGCTTTACCGAACCTCACCTTTTAGGCCGAGATCTAAGATTCGATCTTGATTTGGGAGTTTCGGAGACCGATTCCAGCTTCTCAGATTACGACACCAAACGCGCGTTTATCGTCCCATCTTTGTCGTTCAAGACTGGTGACAATACCATTTTGCAAATGCGCTACTCTTGGGATCGTGATGAGATGATCAGCCGGGGCAATGACACAAGTGGAGATCCCTTTGCGGGGCCGGTTGTGCTCACGGAGATTAACCAGGGTGAGCTAGCCTCGAGTGGAATTGGTTTTACTTACACTTACGACAGTCGGTTAACTGGACTAGACACCACGTCTGGTTTTTTGGTGCAAGTTGGCGCTGACTATGCAGGTTTGGGTGGCGACAATGAGTACTTGAAGTCTACGACCAAAATTGTTGCTCAAAGACTGGTTTTCAATGAAGAAATCACTCTTCGAGCGACATTTGAAGCCGGCGCATTCAGCTGGCTCGGCAACGATAATAGCCGATCAATTGATCGTTTCATTTTGACGCCAAGTATTATGCGTGGGTTTGAACCTGGAGGGATCGGACCTCGAGACCAATCAGCGCGTGCTACGTCAGGAGCCGGAAATTACGATGATTTCCTCGGCGGAAACTACTATGCTGTAGCGCGGTTTGATGCTGAATTCCCCCTTGGGCTACCCGAAGAACTTGGGCTGCGCGGTGGATTGTTCTTTGATGTCGGGAATTTGTGGGATTTATCCAATGTAAACACCACGGGCGGCAGCATTGTCGGCGAAGGAGGGTCGTTCCGACAGGTCGTTGGTTTCTCCTTGCTTTGGACCACAGGTTTCGGACCATTGCGATTTAACTTCTCCAAGGCCTTGAAGAAAGAAAGCTTTGATAAGGAGCAGAGCTTTGATCTGACGCTTCAGGCGAGGTTCTAATTCGATGCCGGGTCACGGCATTCATCGTCCACGCAGATCATTGGCCGCGGTGCTAATGGTCTGCGGTGCGTTACTAACTCCTTTGCACACAAGAGCGCAGTCTCCTCTACAATTTCCGCCGAATTACACTACGCAGTTGGGGGCTCCGCAGAGCTCTATCTTGACGATCCAATCTGATAGATTGTTTTCTGAGAGCGCGTATGGTCGGCGTGTTGCACAAGAGATTGAAGCAGACGGGGCTGTACTAACTGCGGAAAATCGCCGAATTGAGGCGGAACTGCGAACTGAAGAGCAAACGCTAACTGAACGCCGCCAGACTATGGATCCAGCAGTTTTTCGTACTTTGGCAGATTCCTTTGATAAGAAAGTTCAAGAGACTCGGCGTCTGCAGGAAGATAAGCTGCGTGAGATAAACTTGGCTGGTGAAGCCGCTCGGCGTGAGTTTTTTTCGGTTTCTCTGCCCATCCTCCAACAATTGATGCGGGAAACTGGTGCGGGGGCTATTCTCGAGCATTCAACAGTTTTCTTAAGTGCAGACGCTGCTGATATCACCGATATCGCAATTTCTCACATTGACGCAGTTCTAGGTGACGGGGCAGTTTTTGGTGACGTGCCTGAGCAATAGGCTCTGCTTGCCCAATCAGTTCCGTCTTGCTAGTCACAACGCCAACACAATGCCAAAACAGGAACACCGTCATGACCGCCGAGTTGAAAAGCGCTGACATCCAAATGATTCAACGGATCCTGCCTCATCGGTATCCGTTTCTTCTGGTCGATAAAGTTGTCGATATTGATGGCTATAAATCTGCCCGTGGTATTAAGAATGTGACGATGAATGAACCGCATTTTCAGGGACATTTTCCTGGAACACCGATCATGCCTGGGGTCACTATTGTTGAAGCAATGGCGCAGACAGCTGGCGTCATGATCGGAACGGCTTTTGATATGATGGACAGCGATATGCTGATCTACTTCATGAATATCGACAAATGCAAATTCCGCCGCAAGGTTGGGCCGGGTGATGTGCTTGAAATGAACATCGAAACGGTGCGCGGTAAACCTGGCGGTAAGATCTGGAAATTCTCTGGCAAAGCTACTGTGGATGGCGAAGCGGCTGCTGAGGCTGAATTCACTGCCATGGTTGATTTGCAAAAGGATTGAATAGCATGAGCCAGATCCATCCCAGTGCGGTAATCGAAGAAGGTGCGACCATTGGCGAAGGCTGCGAGATCGGCCCGTTCTGTGTCATTGGCGCCGAGGTGGTTCTGGGGCAACGTGTGGTTTTGAAGAGCCACGTGGTTATAGCTGGTCAAACTGAAGTAGGCGAAGATTCCGTAGTGTTCTCGTTTGCAGTGCTTGGTGAGGTGCCGCAGGATCTAAAGTTTAAGGGCGAGCAAAGCCGTACAGTAATTGGCAAGCGCAACCGTATTCGGGAACATGTGACGGTGAACGCTGGCACCGATGGCGGTGGCGGTGTTACTCAAATTGGTGACGACGGCCTGTTCATGGCTGGTTGTCACATTGCTCACGACGCCCAAATTGGTGATCGGGTAATTGTAGTGAATTCTGCAGCTGTGGCCGGGCATTGTGTGTTGGAAGACGATGTTATTATTGGCGGGCTGTCTGGCATTCATCAGTGGGTACGTATCGGCAAAGGTGCAATAATCGGTGCTGTTACGATGGTGACAAATGATGTCATTCCATATGGTTTGGTTCAGGCCCCGCGCGGTGATCTTGATGGGTTGAACCTAGTGGGTCTCAAACGCCGCGGTGTAACCCGTTCAGATATCACAGCTCTTCGCGCCGCCTTTCAGATGCTGGCACAGGGAGAGGGCACGTTTCAGGAACGTGCTCGCCGTCTGGGCGCAGAAAGCGATAGTGAGTACGTGCAAGAGATCGTAGCTTTTATCACTGGTGACAGTGATCGTTCGTTTTTAACGCCGGGGCGCTAAGACATGTTAGCATTGATTGCAGGAACCGGCGCATTGCCGGGGGAGGTTGCGCAGCGGTTGGCTGATAAGCTGTTAATTTGTTCTATGGCAGGTTTTCCACCTACGTCAGTTCGTACCGAAGTCAGCTTTCGGTTGGAGCATTTGGGCAGCTTCCTTGAAGAATTGTCAGTCCGGGGTGTTACCGAAATTTGCATGGCCGGCGCTGTTGGGCGCCCATCTATAGATCCATCCGTAATTGACGCTGCCACAATGCCATTGGTTCCTGTGATACAGGCCGCACTTGGAGCTGGTGACGATGGTGCGCTAAAGGCGGTTATCAAAATATTTGAACAGGCTGGGTTTACCGTTCGATCTGCGCAGGATGTCGTTCCTGAATTGCTGATGGAGGCTGGGGTGCCAACTCGGGTACAGCCTGGTGAGCTGGACAAGGCGGATGCACTGCGTGGGGCTGAAATAGTAGCGGCGATGAGTGCGGCTGACATTGGTCAGTCTTGCGCTGTCAGAGCACGGCAGGCGATTGCGGTGGAAAATGCCTTTGGCACCGATTGGATGCTTGAATCTTTGCAAAAACGTCCCGATGGACAGGGTGGTCTTCTGTTTAAGGCCCCAAAATCCACGCAGGATCGTCGCGCGGATCTTCCTACCATTGGTCCTGCCACAGTCACGATGGCAGCCCGTGCCGGGCTGTCTGGTATCGTACTCGAAGCCGGAGGCGTGATTGTGTTGTCGCAGGCCGATGTCATAGACGCATGTAATCACCACGGTCTGTATCTGTGGTTGCGCCCGGCATGAGCCTGCGGGTCTTTATTCTAGCTGGTGAGCCTTCAGGCGACCGGCTGGGAGGGGCTATGATGGTGGGATTAAAGCAACTATCGCCTGGGGTCTCGTTTGACGGGGTAGGTGGCCAAATGATGTCCGACCAAGGACTGGTCTCTCAGTTCCCGATGGATGAGTTGTCGGTTATGGGGCTGGCAGAGGTCTTGCCAAAGTATCAGCATTTGAAACGCCGTATTCGTGAAGTGGCAGAAGCGGTGATTGCCTCAAAGCCTGACGTCCTGATCACCATTGATGCCCCTGACTTTTCATTGCGGGTGGCTAAGCTGGTCAAAAAATCCAGCTCCATCCGAACGGTACACTATGTGGCGCCATCTGTCTGGGCTTGGCGTCCTGGCCGAGCCAAACGGATGGCTCGGGTCATTGACCAAGTCTTGGCGTTGCTTCCGTTTGAGCCACGATTTATGCAGGCGGCTGGTATGGAATGTGACTTTGTGGGTCACCCTGTCGTGGCAGAACCGCAAGCGACACCTAACGAGATTTCACGATTCCGGGCTGAGATGGGTATGGGGGATACGCCATTTGTGCTTGCGTTACCGGGATCTCGCCGTTCTGAGGTCGAGCGCTTGGCCCCCGTGTTTGGGGAGGCGTTGGCGGCATTTTGCAAGTCTCACCCAAACATGCGTGTCATTGTTCCTGCTGCGGCACCGGTGGCCGATTTGGTGCGTGACAAGTTACAGTCATGGCCGGGCGATGCGCTGGTTCTGGATCCTCGTGATTTTGAGCCAGCGACAGCGCAATCCCATAAACGTGCAGCCTTTGCAGCCGCTGACCTGGCTCTGGCCGCGTCGGGAACTGTGTCGCTAGAACTGGCGGCGGCGAATACCCCAATGGTAATTGCTTATAAATTTCAGTGGTTAACCTGGCAGATAATGAAGCGCATGGCCTTGATCGACACTGTGACCTTGGTCAATTTGGTAACTTGCAGCCGGGTTGTGCCTGAGTGTCTTGGGCCAGAGTGCACAGCAGACAATATTTCGACTGCTTTGTCGCAAGTGGCCTCAAACCCACAAACACAACATCAGGCCATGGCGCTTACAATGTCACAGTTAGGTCTGGATGGCGAATCTCCGGGGCTTCGTGCTGCCCGTGCGGTACTGGAACGTCTGGGGTAAACTTGATGTGGGATGAAGTTGCCTTTGCCGCCTCTGCCGCTCTGGCACAAATTGTGACAAACCTCGACAACCTGGCAGTGCTATTGGTTTTGTTGGTAACAATGGGAGCCATGCGCCCTCTGACTGGATATGCTCTCTCGCAGGGCCTTATGTTAGGCGCAGCGATGGTGCTGGCTTTTGGGACTGATCAAGCCGCGCCTGAATGGACCGGATATTTGGGAACTGTCCCAATTCTGTTGGGAGTTCACGGGTTGTGGCATCAGTGGCGGCACTCAGAAACCAATACACAACCACGCTTGTCGACCAGTTCTGGGATTCTCGGGGTGACGGCGCTGTTCCTCGCGTTGTCATTGGATAGCTTTGCGGTGATGGCACCTTTGCTGGCTGATAGCGCACCGGGTTATCGTCTATGGGCATTGGCCGGGGCATCTAGTGCTGTGGCCGTGCTCTGTGCTGGGGCTGTTTTGCTGTCTGATGCAACCGCGCTCTCAGGACCATGGGCGGTACGTCTTGAGAGACTTGGGCCGGTGGTGATGATACTGATTGGTGCCTATGTCTTGATCAACAGTGGTACAGATCTGGTCTGACATCTACAGAGCACTTTTTCGCGCGGGATAAACTTGCCCGGACGTATCGCCGGGCAAGTTTGTTTCCGATCTAGTTATAAGTAGGCAGGTCTTGTTTTTAGTATCCGCGCCAGATCCAGCCACCGCCAAAAATACGGCTGCCTTCGTTGGCGTAGAACACACAGGCCTGACCAGGTGACACGCCTTCCTCGGCTGTCAGCAATTCGACCTCAGCCTCGGTATCCGAGATAGGTCGAATGATCGCATCGCGCGGTGGTCTGGTGGACCGCACCTTGACCGACAGGTGCCATTCTTTGCGACTGGTGAAAGGTTCATCCCCGAGCCAGTTGATCTCGCGCACTGGAATCTTGCGTGTTGCCAGCAGCTCTTTGGGGCCAACAACAACCTGTTTGCTGTCAACGTCCAGTTTGACCACATACAAAGGTTCGCTCAACCCGCCGATCCCAAGACCTCGGCGTTGACCGATGGTGTAATGGATGACCCCCGTGTGGGTGCCTAGCACGCGACCGTCATGATGCACAATTTCACCGGCTTCGGCGGCACCAGGGCGCAGTTTTTCGATCAGACCAGCGTAATCGCCATCTGGGACAAAGCAGATGTCCTGACTGTCGGGCTTGTCAGCTACTGCCAATCCATACTGTGCAGCCATTTTGCGGGTCGCATCTTTACTGGGGAGGTGTCCCAGTGGGAAACGCAGAAAATCGAGCTGCTCGGGGGTGGTTGGGAAGAGGAAATAGCTCTGGTCGCGGTTGGCATCAGTCGCTGAATGGAGTTCAGCACCCTGTGCACCCATCTTGCGCTGAATATAGTGACCGGTCGCCATGCAGTCTGCTTCCAGATCTTTGGCGGTTTGCAGCAGGTCTTTGAACTTGATCCGCTCATTGCAGCGAATGCAGGGCACAGGTGTTGCGCCGGCCAAATAGCTATCAGCAAACTCGTCAATCACTGCATCTTTAAAAATGTTCTCATAATCTAGAACGTAATGCGGAAAGCCACGTTCTTCGGCCACGCGGCGCGCATCGTGGATATCAATGCCCGCACAGCAAGCGCCTTTCTTTGCCAGGGCAGCGCCATGATCATACAGCTGAAGGGTTACTCCAACCACGTCATAGCCTTGATCTGCAAGGTATGCAGCCACAACTGAGCTGTCGACGCCGCCTGACATAGCCACCACAACGCGGGTTTGCGAAGGCGGTTTGGCGAAGCCAAGCGAGTTTAGCGGGGTGTCATTATCCAGCGCCATGTTGGCGTCTCCTTGGATTTTGAGGAAGGCGTCGAAGAATATAAGAAAATCCTACAGACTCTCAAGGGGCATGGTTCACATCTCGTTAAGCCGTATAGGCCAAATCTGTGTCAGCACAATAAGGGATACGGTGATGTTTTTGAAGAAAGTGGATGGGCCGCGTGCTGTGACGCTGCCAGATGGGACAACTATGACCCGCGCCGATCTACCGCCGGAGACCACGCGCCGCTGGGTAGCATCGCGTAAGGCTGCGGTTGTTCGTGGCGTCCTGTATGGCTTGTTGCCAGAAAAGGAAGCGATGCAGCGCTACGGGTTAAGTGAAGAAGAATTTCGCAGTTGGGTTGCTGCAATCGCGGATCATGGAGTCGACGCGTTAAAGGCAACAGCCTTGAAAAAATATCGACAACCCTAGGCAACGAAGCATATTAACCATTATGGTAACTGTGCGTTAACCTTTTTCCATCAAGGTTAACGCAACTTGAGAAAATGAGCATACAGGCGGAGACTTGAGAGCATGCGTATACTTCTGGTGGAAGACGATCCAACAACTGCAAAAAGCATCGAGCTAATGTTGACCCACGCGAACCTGAACGTCTATGTGACGGATCTGGGTGAAGAGGGTATCGATCTGGCTAAGCTTTATGATTACGATCTGATCCTGCTTGACCTGAATCTGCCAGACATGAATGGCCACGAAGTGCTGCGTCAGCTGCGTTTGTCACGCATTGAAACACCGATTTTGATCCTGTCTGGTGAAGATGATACCGAGAACAAGATCAAAGGCTTCGGCTTTGGCGCTGACGACTATATGACCAAACCGTTCCACCGGGAAGAACTGGTTGCACGTATCCACGCCATTATCCGTCGCTCCAAAGGTCACTCACAGTCGATCATCAAAACCGGTAAGATCGCTGTTAATCTGGATGCCAAAACTGTCGATGTTGACGGCAAGTCCGTGCACCTGACCGGCAAAGAGTACCAGATGCTGGAGCTTCTGAGCCTTCGTAAGGGAACAACTCTGACGAAAGAAATGTTCCTGAACCATCTATATGGTGGCATGGATGAACCTGAACTGAAAATCATCGACGTATTCATCTGCAAGCTGCGCAAAAAATTGAGCACAGCAACTGAAGGCGAAAACTACATCGAAACTGTGTGGGGCCGTGGCTATGTACTACGTGATCCACAAGAGGACGTGATGTCCGGTGGCCCACGTTTGGCCGTTGGTGCATAAAAATGTTTGGGCAATGGGTCTAAAGTAGGCTCATTGCCAAACGGCATTCTTACCGAATTCAATACTACCTATATTCTGCATCTAGACCTCAGTCGCGCCTACTCTTATCACCGTATCATCAGGTGGCAGGAGGCGTACGTGCAGCATACCGAGGACAAATTATCCATTTCGCTTTCTGAACAGGATGCCCGCAAAGAGTTGCTGCACCTTCAGGAAAACTTGCGCCTGGCTGATGTTGCCTACCACCAAAAAGACTCCCCCGTTCTTTCTGATGCCGCCTACGATGAGGCCAAGAAACGATATCTTAGACTTTTAGAGCTTTTTCCACAGTTTGACGAAATTGCCATCCTGTCCGATAAAGTCGGAGCACCTGCTGCTTCGGGTTTTGGTAAAATCATTCATTCCCAGCGGATGCTGTCTTTAGGTAACGCCTTTGAGGATGCCGATGTTGAGGATTTTGACACCGGCGTGCGTAAGTATCTCGGCTTGTCAAATCATGTTTCGTTGGCATATACAGCTGAACCCAAAATTGATGGGCTGTCTCTTTCGCTCCGCTATGAAAATGGAGTGCTCAAGCAAGCAGCCACGCGTGGCGATGGATCTGTGGGTGAAAACGTTACTGCAAATGCGATGACCATTGCCGACATACCGCATCAGGTTGAAAATGCACCTGACGTTTTGGAAGTCCGTGGTGAAGTGTATATGAGCCACGCAGATTTTACGACGCTCAATCAGCGGCAGATCGAACATGGAGGTAAAGTCTTTGCCAACCCTCGCAATGCCGCCGCCGGGTCTTTACGGCAGCTGGATGCTGAAATCACCCGAGCCAGACCGTTAAAGTTCTTTGCTTATAGCTGGGGGGAAGTGTCTTCGCGATTGGCCGAAAATCAGATGGAGGCAATTAAGAGATTGAAAAGTCTCGGATTTGATGTGAATCCGCTGACTAAGCTCTGTCAAAATCCGTCCGAAATGATTGCACACTACCGTCATATCGAAGCCCAACGTGCTACACTTGGCTATGATATTGATGGTGTTGTTTACAAAGTGAATGACCTTGATTTGCAGGAACGCCTTGGTTTTCGTTCAACCACGCCGCGATGGGCAATTGCACACAAGTTTCCTGCGGAACTCGCCTGGACCAGGATTGAAAGCATCGATATTCAAGTTGGTCGAACCGGAGCGCTTAGCCCGGTTGCTCGGCTGGCACCGGTTACAGTTGGCGGAGTGGTGGTCTCAAACGCGACGCTACATAATGAGGACTACATCGCCGGTCGGGATTCCAAAGGGTCGTTGATCCGTGAGGGTAAAGATATTCGCATTGGAGACTGGGTTCAGGTCTATCGTGCTGGCGATGTTATTCCAAAAGTTGCAGATGTTGATCTAGCCAAGCGGCCGACCAGTTCGGAATCATTTGTTTTCCCTCATATATGCCCTGAATGCCAAAGCCCGGCTGTGCGTGAAGAGGGGGATGCGGTTCGTTATTGCTCTGGTGGCATGATTTGCCCTGCTCAAGCCAAGGAAAAACTGAAACATTTTGTCGGGCGCAAAGCTTTTGATATCGAAGGGCTTGGCGCTAAGCAGGTCGAAATGTTCTATGATGATGACGTCCTTCCTATTCGTGAGCCTGCAGATATTTTCACCTTAGCGGCACGTGATCAGAATAATTTTACCAAGCTAAAAAATAGAAATGGCTGGGGCGAGCAAAGCGCCACAAATCTGTTTGCAGCGATCGAAGAAAAGCGCCGTATCGAGTTTGGCCGTATGTTGTTTTCGCTTGGTATTCGTCATGTCGGCGAGGTTGCAGCTAAAGATTTGGCACTGCACTTTTCAACTTGGAATAGCCTGAAGGATGGAGTGGTCGCAGCCCGACCAGCCGCTCTGGCATGGCGCTTTGCTGATGAGGCTGAAGATGCCGAGCGTATTCTTGCGGTAGCTCAAGGTCGCCGTGCAAAGGTTAAGGAAACCCGCGATGCAGCCATTGCACAATGTGATGTCGACGCATCATCCCAGTCTGTTTGGCAAGACATGCTGGGGATAGATGGCGTGGGTTCCACGGTTATCCTGTCCTTGACCGATGCATTTGCAAATGTTGAAGAACACGCAGCTATTTTGAGGTTGGCCGATGAACTAGATGTAATCCCTCCGAAGGCGCCTTCCAATGAAAGCCCCGTAGCTGGAAAAACAGTGGTTTTCACCGGAACTCTCGAAAAAATGACCCGCGCAGAGGCGAAGGCCCGCGCAGAGTCTCTTGGCGCAAAAGTGTCTGGGTCGGTGTCGGCAAAAACCAATATTTTGGTTGCTGGGCCTGGGGCTGGATCTAAGGAGAAAAAAGCAAAAGATTTGGGTGTCGAAATCCTTGACGAAGACAGCTGGCTGACGTTGATCAATTCGGCATGAGCGGTCGCCCAGAAATTTTGTTTCCGTTGTTTGCGGGGTTGGAAACCCTTTTGGGAGTTGGTCCAAGAACAGCCTCTAACTTCCATCAATTAGGTGTGGAAACGCCTCGTGACTTATTGTTTTCATTACCCTATTCACTTGTAGATCGACGCAGACGAACGACAATCAAAGACGTCGACCTCCCTGCTGTTGTCACTGTGGAAGTCACTATTGGCGCACACCGTGCAGCGCGCAATAAGGGGGGCGCCTATCGTATTCATGTCGAAGACGCTGAAGTAGATTTCCAGCTAGTGTTCTTTCATGGACGAAGTCGCTATTTGGAAGCTCAGGTTCCCGAGGGCACGCGCCGTGTTGTTTCAGGTAAAATCGAAATTTTTGATGGGCTCGCCCAGATGGTGCATCCGGATCACATGCTACCGGTGGGTGAAGCTGATCAGATCCCTGATTATGAACCCGTTTATCGGCTGACACAGGGAATTACCCAAAAGACATTTTTTAAGGCTGCGCAATCCGCCCTGAAAATGGCGCCAGAGCTAACGGAATGGATTGACCCGTCGCTCCTCAACAAAGAAAGTTGGCCAGCGTGGCATCAGGCCATCCAATCCGGGCACAATCTAAATGGTCTGGATGAACTGGATTCGCAATCTCCTGCGCGTGCACGCTTGGCATATGATGAACTGTTTGCACACCAGTTGACTCTCTCTCTTGCCCGTCAGGTCGAACGAAAATCACCCGGTATTGTCAGTGTGGCGGATGGCAGCCTGCAAAGTAAGGTTCTGGCAGCATTACCATATCGACCAACAGGTGCACAAAGCCGTGCTATTTCTGAAATTACAAACGACTTAAGTTTAGACAAGCGGATGAACCGGTTGTTGCAAGGTGACGTTGGCTCAGGAAAAACATTGGTTGCTTTCATGGCATTACTGGTCGTGGTTGAAGCATCCGGTCAGGGCGTGATGATGGCGCCAACCGAGATTCTGGCGCGCCAACATCTCGAAGGGTTAAAGCCCCTCGCCGAAGACGCTGGTGTGGTTCTTGAACTCTTAACTGGGCGCGACAAAGGTGCGGAGCGTCGGGCAAAACTGGCTGCGCTGGAACGTGGCGATATTCAAATTCTTGTTGGTACGCATGCGGTGTTTCAACAAGACGTAAAGTTTAACGATTTGCGACTAGCAATTGTAGATGAACAACATCGGTTTGGCGTCCGTCAACGTATGGAACTTGCAGATAAAGGGCAGGGCGCCGATGTACTTGTTATGACTGCAACTCCAATCCCACGTTCGCTGGCTCTAGCGCAATATGGCGACATGGATATATCGATTCTGGACGAAAAACCGCCAGGGCGCAAACCGGTCAAAACTGCTGTGATTAGCACTGAACGGATTGATGAGGTGATCAACCATCTTCGTCATGCCATAGACGAGGGACGACAATGTTATTGGGTTTGTCCACTGGTTGAAGAATCAGAGGTCATGGATCTGATCGCAGCCGAGGAGCGGTTCAAGCGTTTGCGTGCAGTACTGGGTGAAGGTGTGGTTGGTCTGGTTCACGGTCAAATGCCGGCTGCCGAGAAAGACGCGGCAATGGCGGCATTTCAGAGAGGTGAAACATCGGTTCTGGTCGCCACAACGGTGATTGAAGTTGGGGTAAACGTTCCTAACGCTTCGATTATGGTGATCGAGAGAGCCGAAATCTTTGGTCTTGCACAACTGCACCAACTCCGGGGCCGGGTTGGCCGGGGCAGTGCTGCGTCTACATGTCTGCTAATGTATCAAGCGCCTCTAGGGGCTACCGGGCGTAAACGGTTGGAAGTGCTACGAGAAACAGAAGATGGGTTCGTCATCGCAGAAACAGATCTGCAAATGCGGGGGGCTGGCGACATGATTGGAACTGCGCAATCGGGCCTCCCGCGGTTTCAGATTGCCGATTTGGAACGGCAGGCCGATTTGATGGAAATAGCACAAAGTGATGCGCGGACGCTGCTATCTGTGGATCCCGAACTGACTAGCTCGCGTGGCCAAGCCGCACGTGTTCTTTTGTGGTTGATGCGCCAAGATCAAGCCATTCGTTTGATTTCAGTAGGTTAGCCGCAACAAATCTCCTCCATCTCTTTTTGTTCGCGTTTGTTCTCTTTTGTTCTTTACAAGATGGGGTGGAATGTGAGAACAAAGGGTCAACAAGCGCCAAAGAGCGTGATCAACAGACCCAAGACAGCCCGGAGGCGCACGTTATGTTTGAACAAATCAAGAACACACTGCAGGTTTCTTCTGCCACTCTGTTACAGGATGCGGTTGGTGCGGCTTCTCTTGTTGTCATGTTGGTTGTGGCTCTGCACATGCCCGGGCTTGTCTAAATATCTATTTCCTGATTGCACTCTTATGCCGGTTGCGCCTGCATCCTGTCCCAAAATGATGTTGGGGATCTCTGCCTGTCCTGATCCCACACTGGATCTACCTCATGATCCGCCGGTCGCACCCGGATCCCGCATACGAGTGTACCCTACCGCCGCCATCTGCCCAGATGAGCGGCGGTTTTTTCGGTTTGCGCGATTAGACTTGAACAATCTTGCTGCCCATCTTTGAGGGCAATTGGAGATCGATAGATCTTAACTCATCTTCACATTGGGATGGAAGGCAGAACTATTGCATGTAAGGCCACGTTGAAACCGTCGCTTTTTGGTTCCAACATATTGTTTATACGTAAAAATCAGATTTGAGATGTCAAATTACGCGCAATTTTCTCTCGAAATCTGTTCAATAGCCTCAACTGTGGCCTCAAGTGACAACATGATTGATGCATGCCGATTTTTAAAAGCACGTGCTGGAATCAAAACTTCAAAGTCGTCAAAAGGCGCATCAGGAACAGCACCTTCTTCGGTTAGCATCTGTTTTAGCTGGTTACGGGCGGTCACAATTTCTTCTTTTGTTCGGCCAAGCACGGCCGCACCAAAAACCGAAGCTGAAGCCTGACCAAGGGCGCATGCCTTAACATCCTGGCCAAACTCAGAAACCTTCCCGTCCAACATTCGCAAATCGACTGTAACAGTCGATCCACAAAGCGGTGCACGCTTTTTAACCGTGGCATCGGGCGCACTTAAGCGCTCTAGATTGGGGATATCAGCTGCCAACGCCAAAATACGCGTGGAGTAGAGTTTGATCAGATCATTTTCACCGGACATGCGTGTTCCTTGGGCTTTCCCTAGCTAATCGTTCTCAATACATAGGGTGCCAATATCCAGATGCAAAAGGTTTTTACCATGTCGTTTGATCCCAGCAGTTTAACTTATAATGAAGCCGGTCTGATCCCCTGCATTGCACAGGACGAAGAGAGCGGAGAGATCTTGATGATGGCCTGGATGAATGCTGAGTCGGTGTCTCGAACTCTACAAACGAACAAAGTTACGTATTGGTCGCGTTCTAGGCGGTCTTTTTGGGTCAAAGGAGAAAGTTCAGGCCATGTTCAACAGCTGATTGATCTACGCGTCGATTGCGACCGGGATTGTTTGTTGGCAGTCGTTCGCCAGACTGGCCCTGCCTGCCATACCAACCGACGGAGCTGTTTTTATACATCGATCCAGAAGGACGAAGAGGTTGAGTTAATGCAGCCGATGGTGTGATTCTTTCCCTGACAGCTTTAGGCAAAGAAATGTGGACTTGAATTCAGGTGGACTTAGTCTAGGCCAACCATTTTGCGGATGTCCTGAGGGCTGGCGCCTTCGGAACGGTATTTGGATATCGCGCGGGCGTCATCACGTTTGGCGAGCCGCTTGCCCGCACCATCTCGGATCAACTTGTGATGGTAATAGGTTGGCTGAAAATATACGTATTCGAGTTCGTCGTCTAGCAAATGCCCGATGACGTAGTGGATCATGGTGGCCTCCAGTAGATCCTCGCCTCTGACTACATAGTTCACCTTTTGGGCCAGATCATCGACCACAACAGCCAGATGATAGGCGGCTCCCATGTTCTTTCTGCAAACAACTACATCTCCAATGTTGCTGATTACATGGTCGGACGTAAACTCGTAGGATTGAACTTGTGTATTTGCCCGTTTTCCCCATTCTGGGAAATACGCGAATTTCGTGGTGGCGCCGACAGGAGGGGGAGGAAACATGGTTTTCGACCAGCAGCTGTGATTAATTGCCTTGCTGACATTTAGACGCAGTGTGACGTTTCTGGGTCGCTTACTAACAGGTCGTTCGTTGGGGGCTGCATACTGACGACAGGTTCCGGGATAAACCAGACCATCTGGCCCCACTAGTGGAGCACCTTCTTGGGGTGCTGACTGGGATTCACGAATGTCTCGTCGTGAGCAAGAGCACTCGTACAAGAAACCATTTTCCCATAGCGTATCCAACGCCTGATCATATTGAGACTGACACTCTGATTGCTTTCGGCAAGGCTCTCTCCACGATAAACCCAACCAACGAAGATCATCATAGATTTGCTCTTCCCAGTGGCTGCGAGCTCGGGATTGATCAAGGTCGTCGATTCTAAGCAGGAACTCACCATATTCCTCCATTGCCTTGTCATGAGCCAACAGAGCTGAATAGGCATGGCCAAGATGCAAAGGGCCAGTGGGGGACGGCGCAAACCGAGTGACAAATTTCATCAATTTCCCCCTTTTAAAACAAGTTCAGGAAAAGTTTTCAAGCCATTCTGACCAAACGATTTTTGCTCGATCAGTATATGCTTTGTAGCGATCTTTGCGGCCTCGGCGACCACCTTTCAAACCTTCGACGGGTTGGAATAATCCAAAGTTCACGTTCATTGGCTGAAAGGTCTTTGCCTCGGCACCACCGGTAATGTGGTGGATAAGTGCGCCCATGGCGCTATTTTGCGGAACTGCTGGTAGGTCATTGCCGAGGATTTCGGTGGCAGCCATGCGGCCGGCCAAGAGCCCCATTGCGGCGCTTTCGACATAGCCCTCGACGCCAGTGATCTGCCCGGCAAACCGAATATTAGGTTTTGATTTCAGGCGCATCTGCTGGTCAAGCAATGTAGGGGAGTTCAGGAATGTATTACGATGGATTCCTCCAAGGCGGGCAAACTGTGCCTCCTGCAGCCCAGGGATCATCCGTAATACCTGAGTTTGAGCGCCGTATTTCATCTTGGTCTGAAAACCAACAATATTGTACAATGTTGCCAGCTTATTGTCCCGCCGCAACTGTACTACAGCATATGCCTTCTCGTCAGGTTTGTGACTGTTGGTAAGGCCAACTGGTTTCATTGGCCCAAAGCGAAGTGTCTCTCGGCCGCGTTCCGCCATGACCTCGATTGGCAAGCAGCCATCGAAATAGCCCGCTGTTTCACCTTCATGAAATTCTGTTTTTTCAGCAGCAAGAAGCGCATCGATAAACGCCTCATACTGATCCTTGGTCATCGGACAGTTGAGGTAAGCGGTGCGCTCCTCTTCAGTCTCGCCTTTGTCATAGCGCGATTGCATCCAGGCTTGCGACATGTCGATGCTGTCTGCATATAAAATTGGTGCGATTGCATCAAAAAACGCCAGTGCTTCCGCACCTGTCTCAGCCTGAATTGCCTGTCCCAATGCGGTGGATGTCAGCGGCCCAGTAGCAAAAATCCAGTGGCCATCATCAGGAAGTTCGGTGACTTCGTCGTAGGATACAGAAATATTGGCGTGGTTAGTTAACTTGTCAGTTACGGTCTGTGCAAAAGGCTCGCGGTCAACAGCAAGCGCACCACCGGCCGGCAGGCGGTGCTGATCTGCGGTGGCCATGATCAACCCGTTTGCAGCGCGCATTTCCCAATGTAACAGGCCAACAGCGTTTTGTTCGTCATCATCCGAGCGGAAGGAGTTCGAGCAAACCATTTCGCCCAGGTTTCCGGTCTGGTGTGCAAAGGTTTCAACTTTGGGCCGCATTTCGTGGATTACCACTGAAACGCCCATGTTTGCAGCCTGCCAGGCTGCTTCGGACCCGGCCATGCCGCCGCCCACGATATGCAATGTCTGTGTCATGAATTTGACATAGGGCAGGGGGCGATCCAGCGCAATATGGCCTGCGTGGATTAGAAGTGATCGGGATCAAGTAGACCAAACCCAAGGCTAAAAATCTGCAATTTTAGGAAAGGGACATTTGGGGTCGCTGCTGCAGGAATGTCGAACCGGGGAGAGACCGGTTTGGAGGGACCTTCCACAGGCAGCGACCCAAATTGTGACCGGGCGATGTGCCCTGCCCAATCTTTGCCATGTTCTTGCCTTTATTAAAAGGCCCGATATGGAAACAATACGCACCGAAACGTAAACAAAGACTAAAATTTTATAAAAACTTTAATCCACCTGCCAGTTGGGGGGTCTTTTTTCTGCAAAAGCCTCCATCCCTTCGACCGTGTCTTGGTCGAGCAGGTTCTCAACGATGACTTCGCTTGTGTAGGCGTAGGCTTGATCCAATGGCATTTGCAGTTGTTGATAAAAGGCTCGCTTGCCAATTTTGACTGCTGTGCTCAACTTGCTGGCAATGGTTGTTGCAAGTTTTAGTGCCTCGCTTTCTAGTTCGCCGACGGGGACGGCGCGGTTGATCAGGCCTAGGTCTGCTGCACGGGATGCAGAGATGAAGTCGCCAGTCGTTAAAAGTTCAAATGCCTGCTTTCTGGGAATGTTCCGTGACAAGGCGACCATGGGAGTCGAACAAAATAGGCCAATATTGACGCCGTTGACGCCAAATTTTGTGTTTTCTGATGCGACGGCCAGATCGCAAGAGGCAACCAATTGACAGCCCGCTGCGGTGGCAATTCCGTGAACTTGTGCGATGACGACCTGTGGAAGGGACTGAAGTCCCATCATTACGGCTGTGCAACGTGCAAACAGATCCTGATAGTAGGCCTTGCCACCATCTACTTCGCCTCGAGCAGCATTCATCTGTTTGATATCATGTCCGGCGCAAAAACCTTTTCCGACCCCGGACAAAACCACCACTTTGATCGTGCTTTCTTTGTGCAGCGAATCAATTTGGGTCTGCAGGGCTGCCAACATTTCGTCAGATAGGGCGTTTAGCTTTTGCGGTGTGTTCATAACTAGATGGGCTATAGAGCCCGTGTCGTGACGTCGTAAAATTGTCATCTTGCTCTCCTCGTCGTGCCTGTCCAACCTTAGGCGGCGCATGACCGGGAGGATAGTATGGGCTTGCAAATGGACGCAGCGGAGTTGGCGAAATTTCTGGACCAAGTGTTTCCACAGGTGCGGGGGGAGTTTTTTGTTGAAGCGCTAGAGGAAGAAAAAATCCTCATGCGGCTTTGTGTACAAGATAAGCATCTACGCCCTGGAGGTACGGTTTCTGGTCCATCGATGTTTGCATTGGCTGATTGTGCGGCTTACGCCATGACATTGGCTCGAATTGGCGAACAGGCGCTGGCAGTTACCACGGGCTGTTCAATGGACTTTATGCGTAAACCCGCAGCTGGTTCCGACTTGTTGGCTACGTGTTCGTTACTGAAGTTGGGCCGAACTTTGGCGGTCTGTGACATTTTGATACATTCCGTTGGACTGGAGGCGCCAGTGGCGCGTGCCAGCATGACGTATTCAATTCCTCCAAACCGCTCGGTCTAATTGGTGCAGGTCGCTGGGGCAGATCGGCGCACTGCTATTTTACTTCAAAAGGTTTAGCCTTAAACGATAATGGTATTAGGGTGAGCAGTTTACAAAACGACCTGCATTTCCCCTACCAAAAAAAAGGGCCGGGGTTTCCCCCGGCCGTGTAGTGGTTCTGGTGTCCCTGGGGATCAAGGGCGCCAGAACGGAAGAGTGGCTTGATAATGGGCTTCGGCGCGGCTGAGGCCGATGTCATCCAGTTGTGTATGAGTTAGGTGGCGCAGATGTTTTCGTGTTCGCTTACGCAGGCTCCACTTGGTAATGAGCACAGCAAAGGTGACGGCCAGTTGCGCCAACACCGGTAAAGCCGGGCGGCTAACCAGAAAGGACATGTTAGACTGAGTCATGTGAGCGTGCTGTACCATGGTGTGCTCCAATATTGTGTTGATACAATCCTGCAAGTGTGTTAGGAGTTTTTGATACAAAGCAGAAAATGTATTGTCCATGGAGGGATTGTAATGGGTACAATTTGGCCTCATGACCTTGGTGATACCAAAGGTCCGAAGTATAAGAAGCTGGCTGACACAATCCGTTCGGCTGTTGGTTCAGGGACTTTGTCGATTGGTGCAAAGCTTCCGCCGGTGCGCGAATTGTCATATCAACTTGGTATTACCCCTGGGACGGTAGCGCGCGCATATTCAATTTTAACCGAAGAAGGCCTTTTGCAAGCCGAAGTTGGCCGTGGAACGTTTGTTGCAGCCGCCAAAAAGCCTGTGCTTGATGATGTATGGGCAAGGCAATTGCATATTCACGAGATTAAAAATCCTGGACACATCAGCCTGTTTAGTCCTCGAATTCCAGATGTTGGGCAGGTTGCAGCGATGCGGGATGCGTTGAGGCTGGTTGCGCAAGGGCCTGATTTGGCGTTCTTAAGCTATCCAACACGAGACGCCTATACCCCATTGCGTGAGGCTGTAGTGAATTGGTTGTCGGAGCTTCCATTGGGAAGCTTGAGTGAACAGGAGGTTGTGTTGACCCATGGTGGGCAAAGTGGCCTAATGGTCGTCATGCAGGCTTTGTTGCGGGGGCCGCAACCAACCATTTTGGTCGAAGATTTATCATATGCTGGTTTTCGACGTGCCGCAGAACTTCTTCGTGCGCAAGTGGTCGGGGTTGAAATGGACGAATGTGGCATTCTGCCCGATGCACTGGAAAAAGCAGCCCGTAAAACCGGAGCACTGGTCCTTTGTACCAGTCCAGAAGTGCACAATCCGACCGGATTGTATACGCCTTTAGAAAGACGGCAGGAGATTGTACGGATCGCACGTCGTCATGGCATTCAGATTATCGAAGATGACTGTTATCGTATGGGCGATCCAAGAGCGCCAAGTTACCGCGCCCTGGCACCTGAGCTGGGGTGGCATGTCAGTTCAATTTCAAAATCCTTGACCCCAGCCCTACGAATTGGCTTCGCTCTGGCGCCCCAAGGGCGAGGCCCAGACCTGCGCAGGGTGGCTGAGCATGGCTATTTCGGCCTGGCACAGCCACTTGCGGCGCTAAGTTGCATTCTTTTGGGCGATCCAAAGACTAAGGATCTGGTGCGGGCAGTTCAAAAAGAGATGGCGCGCTATATACGTGTCGCTGTGAACGCGCTGGGTGGGTTTGATCTGACTTGGGATGATCAGGTACCATTTGTATGGTTGAGGCTGCCTGCTGGTTGGCGTTCGGCTGCCTTTAGCCGCGCGGCTGCGGCGCAGGGGGTGCAGATCCGATCAGCGGATGAATTTGCACTTCGTGATGGCCGTGCACCAAATGCCGTACGTATTGCGATAAATGCCCACGTGTCTTTAGCAGAGTTTGAAAGTGCAATGCTGCGGTTGAGGGCGCTCTTGGATAGCCCTCTTGAGCAAATTAGCGTTTAGGTTTTGGGGTAAAATAATACCTATTTTGTAACATGCTGAAAACACGTGATTTAATATCAATTAGTGTGGTTGACTGGTGTGCAGGATAGCCGTAAACCCCGGTAATCGAATTCGAATGACGGAATTGCTCTGTTGTTTCTAACGTCAAACAGGATTTACCTGCCATGAAAACCTTTTCTGCTACCCCAGCAGACATCGAGAAGAAATGGATCATCATCGACGCCGAAGGCGTGGTGCTGGGCCGTCTTGCCTCGATTGTAGCCATGCGTCTGCGTGGCAAGCACAAGCCATCCTTCACTCCTCACATGGATTGTGGTGACAATGTCATCGTCATCAATGCTGATAAAGTGCAGATGACCGGCAAAAAACGCGAAGAAAATTTCTATTGGCACACCGGTCACCCGGGTGGCATCAAGTCGCGTACCAAGCAGCAGATCCTCGAGGGTAAGCACCCCGAGCGCGTCATGATCCAAGCGGTCAAGCGCATGTTGCCGGGCAACAAGCTCAGCCGTCAGCTGATGACAAACCTGCGTGTGTACGCTGGTGCCGAGCATCCCCATGAGGCGCAAAGCCCCGACGTTCTGGACGTAAAGTCCATGAACAAGAAAAACACCCGGAGCTAATGTAGATGTCTGATCAGATCAACACTCTCGAAGAGCTGAGCGCCGTTGCTGGCGTTGAAGCTGTCGCCGAAGACATCATCGCACGTGAGCCTGTGCGTGATGAACTGGGCCGTTCCTATGCAACCGGTAAGCGTAAAGACGCTGTTGCCCGCGTATGGATCAAGCCGGGTTCCGGCAAGGTCACCGTCAACGGCCGTGAAATCAATGTGTATTTTGCACGCCCGGTTCTGCAGATGATCCTGCGTCAGCCGTTCCAGATTTCTGGCACAGAAGACCAGTTTGATGTCTATGCTACCGTTAAAGGTGGCGGTCTGTCCGGCCAGGCCGGCGCAGTCAAGCACGGCATTTCTAAAGCTTTGCAGCTGTACGATCCCAGCCTGCGTGGCGCACTGAAGGCTGCTGGCTTCCTGACCCGTGACTCGCGCGTTGTAGAACGTAAGAAATACGGTAAAGCCAAAGCCCGGAAGAGCTTCCAGTTCTCCAAGCGTTAAGTTTAGAACGTATCTTATTGAAAGGCCACGCAATTTGCGTGGCCTTTTTTGTTTGGTGCAACAGTAATGTTTGTATTTTTTGATGGGGTCCACTGACATCCGGGTGGATTAGTAGGCTGTTAGCCCAGACTTTAGGCGCTCAGGATAATCAGCAGGGAATTGCCATACCGCACTGTTTTGCACCCGTGCTAAGCCTCGTGCAGCTGGAGAAAGCCCCTTGAGGAGAGACACAAAAATATCGCTGCTGGCCCAAGGGGAAGATCGAAAATACCAATGACCATTGCCCAAATCTGCCCCCAACGCATTACTGGCATCAATGAGCGACAATCGTGGCTCTGCCTTCAGGAGATTTTCAATTCCAGCGGGGACTTCATCTTTGGCCGCGACTTGACCTAATCGATTTCGCCCAAACATGATCCTGCTGAGGTTCAATGCGGCATCACTACTAGACATATAGATCGTTAAGTGGTCCATGCCCTCCAGCAACCCATCCGCAAGGGCTTGCGTGAAATAGGTACGGTCTAGGTCACTGCCAATTAGGATCACTTGGCCCAATTTTGCTTGTCGTTTTCCGGAAGCTTGATTTTGCAATGCAATTTGGTAGGCCACTTCAAACACCAATCTGGAACCAGCGCTATAACCGATCAGATGAATCCGTTGGGCTTGGGTTTTGTCTGACAAGAGTTCAACCAGTTTTCGCAAATTCCGGCGTGTGGCCCCAGCGGTCTCCAAATCCCTAATGTATGCCAGCCGACTTGGTGTCGCTGGCCAGTTGTAGCTGATAAAAGCACCCTGATAGCCTAGAAAATGCTGCAGCTCCTTGGACACCAAAGTTGGGTATTCAAAGTCGACATTATAGCCGTGAACGTAGATAAACACGTCTTGGTTTCCGGACCGTGCTAGCTGCCGATCTATGCTTTGTGTGAAGGCCCTGGCTGCTTCACGTGTGGCTTGCTCGGGCAGGGGGCGTCCCTGTTCATCGCCTGACGAAAATGGCATTGGCCCGAATTCATGCACTGCAGATACTCGAAGGGTCCGCTCAATGTCACGTTCTGCCGTCTGGGAGATCTGCTGCAAATCCTGCCAACTTGTTGCAGGTGGCGTCATTTTCACATCTACAAGCCCAGTTCGTAACGCAATACCTCGGTCATTGGCGTAATAGGTCTGTTTGTCGTTAGGTCCGGTTACCCGGCGGTCAGTGGCATAAAACAGTTGAGTATGAGATAGAACCTGCCGTGCTGCTTGGTCGTTAAACGGATCCAAATCGCCTTCCACATAAACTGTGGGCGAAGGCATAAGCTCCAGTTCGTCATACACATTTTCGCCGCATCCAGACAAAAGCAAGCCTATTGCAACCCAACGAGTCATTCGCCAAACTGCTGTCGGGCAGAAAGTGGGCAAGCGGTACAAAATCTGAATCACAGGGTGCTCGTCTAGTTAAATGAGTACTAAGTATCGGGGTCTATCAGCCCTAAGCCACGCAAATAAATGCCGATACCTGACTCCAACAAATCTTCTGGTGAGAATGGCGACGCGGTACCTGGTGTGTTTCGGGCATATAGCTCCACCACCCCATGGCTAAGTGCCAAGATATGGGCAGAAAACATCGAGGCTGGTGGTCGTTTATGCAATGGAATATGTTCGCATAACTCAGTGGCAGCACGCTCTAATATACCTCGGGCACGGGCGGCGGCATCGGCGAGTTCCGGTGTTCTGTTGACGGAAATACCACTTTCAAACATAGAAATGTAGTGACCGGGGTGTTTGCGGGCAAATGCAAGATAGGCACGGCCCGTGGATTCGAAAGCCGCCAATGCCGAAGGCTGGCCTTTATCATATGCAAATTGCATCAGATCGGCGAACATTGAAAACCCTTGGCGTGCGGCTTCCGCTATCAAGTCTTCGCGGCCTTCAAAATGCCGGTAAACAGCTGCGGGCGTTACACCAGCTTGCTTTGCTGCTTCGGACAGGGTGAACCCGGTTGGTCCCTTGATCTCAATTAGTCGCAAAGCGGCCTCGACCAGTGCTTGGCGCAGGTTTCCGTGATGATAACCTCTCTTAGGCATTCCAGATATCCAACCCTCCACAGATTGTTTTATCAACCGTTCCAAGGGCTTTACCGTCTTTGTTATCGTAATCAAGTTCAGAAAGCACGTAACGTATAGCCGCAAGACGAGCCCGTTTTTTGTCCTCGGACCTGATCACCGTCCATGGTGCATCCTGGCTATGTGTGCGCTCTAACGTTTCTGTAATTGCCCCGGTATAGTCGTCCCAGCGTTCCAGCCCATTGATGTCGATCGGGCTGAGTTTCCATTGCTTCAGGGGATCTTTCTCACGTTTCAAAAAGCGCTGTAACTGTTCGGCACGCCCAACATTCAGCCAAATTTTGAACAGCTTGATCCCGTCATCTACCAGTGCCCGCTCAAATCCGTCGACCTGACGAAAGAAACGCTCTCGCTGACCATCACTGCAAAAGCCAAACACTTTTTCCACAACACCGCGATTATACCAGCTTCGGTCGAAAAAGGTGATTTCGCCGCCTGACGGAAGGTGGTCTATATAGCGTTGGAAATACCACTGCGTTTGTTCGGCTTCTGAGGGCTTAGCAAGGGCGACCACACGAGCGCCTCGGGGATTAAGGTTCTCTCGAAACCTTTTGATTGTACTGCCCTTACCAGCAGCATCACGACCTTCAAATAGCACTGCAACGCGTTGACCAGATTGTTTGATCCAAGCCTGCATTTTAACAAGTTCAATTTGCAAACTGGCCATGTCACGCTCGTAACTTTTACGGCTAAGCCTGACAGAATGCGGATAGTTCTGGTCCAATATTTTGCCTTTACCCGCAGTCCGGATAGCCTCGCGAATTTCAATTGGGGCAGCGTCTTCGTAGTAGGCGCTGATGGCACCGTTGAATGGCAATTGCATGTTGAAAACCTTCCTGACCTCAATCCCTTATATGGTAACCGCAGGTAAAATGTGAATCGCTTTGACGTAATTGTGCATGACATCATTTGGCCAGGACATGGCTGGGGTCAAATTGGGCAATCTGCCCGTGTGAGCTCAGTGAGACGACTGGAAGATGAGGTTTGACATTTAACCACGTTGTTTCGACTGAAAAAATTCGACTTATTTGCCAATATCGGCCATGTCATATGGAGTGGTTTGATAAATCTCATTAATCCAGTTTCCATACAGCAGATGCGCATTGCTGCGCCAGCGATTCAGAGGTTTTTGATTGGGGTCATCATCTGGATAGTAGTTGTCTGGAACATTAATTGCGGAGCCCTCAGCTATATCTCGATCGTATTCTTGTTTCAGGCTATCACTGTCATATTCAAAATGGTTGAATATGAATAACGCGCGATGGTCTGGGTCCTGGATCAAGCAGGGGCCTACTTCTGCGCTGCCAAGCAGGGTGTGTAGCCCAGGGCAGGCATCAACTTCTTGTTGGCGAATTTCGGTCCATCTGGACACTGGAACAACGAAATCGTCGGAAAAACCCCGCAGATATGGCGAGGCCGGGGCCAAGTTTTGATGCCGAAAGCAGCCAAACGCTTTTTGGTCAAGGCTGTGTTTTTGTATTCCGTGAAAGTGATTGATCATGGCCATCCCGCCCCAGCAAACGCCAAACGTGGAATGCACATTCGTTTGTGTCCATTCGAACACTTCGCGCATCTCATCCCAATAGGTCACTTCTGTGAATTCAAGGTGCTCAATTGGGGCGCCGGTAATAATGACACCGTCAAACTTGCGATCCCGTACTTCTGAGAAAGGCTGATAGAATTCGGCCATGTGCTCTGCTGCTGTATTACGGGTGCGGTGTTCGCTCATGCGGATCAAGGTCAGATCTATCTGCAACGGTGTTGCACCAATCAAGCGAGCAAACTGATTTTCTGTCTGGATCTTCTTGGGCATCAGATTCAACAGGGCAATTTTTAGCGGCCGTATGTCCTGACGTGCCGCCTGATCCGGCGACATCACCATCACACCTTCGTTCGTTAGAACGTCATAGGCGGGCAGGTCAGACGGTATTTTAATTGGCATGTCAGTATCTCGGTTGTCAGTTGGAAAAGATAGTTAGGTGGTTTGAGTTCGGCTCTCAAGAGCAGCATCGATAGAACGGGCAATCAGGTCGGTGAAGCTCGACTGATCTGTTGCCGATGCGATTTGATCGGCGGTGACTGTTACGCCCCAATTTTCCGCCATCGCGGCGTATCGCGGTTGTCGATGCGCTAGCGCCCGTGCGTAGGTCGAACGGATAAAATCATCAGGATCAACTTCGTCTTCAGTGATGTTGTTTTCAAATAGATATTCATTCCAGCACTGCGTCAAAAACTCTGGCTGATAAGACATCGGTTTTGGAGCGCGGTCAAAACGGCGCACCAGTTCGGCGGTATGGTCGTCGTCGCCTTTTATCCAGACCATCAGGGCGTGTTTGGAGAGTTCAGCAAGAACCGGATCCTTAGGATTCTCGGTATCGACCCATTCGCAGATTGACCCACCTGTGTCGCAGATGAAGTTGTCATAGCCGTAAAGCCGTTGTGCTCTGTCAATAAAGTACTCTGTGTCCAACAGGGCGTGAATTTCGGCTAAACGGAACTGTTCCTGGCGCCGTCGATATTCACTGATTTCCATGCCACCCTTGGACTCGCCGCCGGGTTTCCCCAGATAACTTGCCACCGGTGTCAGGTTCTCAAAGCTGATATTTGAGCCAATGTAGATCGAATCCGACAACAAAAGATCGCGCAGAAGCGGCACTTTCATGGCCTCAGCCTTAGCATTGTCCGCGATGTATTCGCCCATATAGCGTGTGCCAATACGATAATCGATTGAGTAGTGAAACCATTGTCCAGCATCACGCAGCATGTTGCTGACATGGGTTTTACCCAGACCAGACATGCCGAAAAACAAAACACGTTTGCTGGGCGCATCACGCCAGTCTTGTGCAGATGAGTAGAGCATGATGTCTGGCGTCCTTGTATTGTTCGACCTTGCTAGCCAGTGCTGGTCGCGGGGTCAATCTCTGGCCTATGCCCCCTTAGACCAAAAAACGCCCCGCTGCGATACGGGGCGTTTCTGAAACTGTGCTGATACAAGTGGTTAAAAGCGAAAGCCAACTTTGATCCCGGCACCAATGGATGAGTTGTCGGTAAAGGATGAGGTAAGGAGCGGCGATTTGTTCACCACTGTGGAGGCGCTGCCGATGCGGGTGTAGTTAATCCCGCCAGACACCACCATGTTGTCCATGGTATACCGCAGGCCCAGCGTCACACCAAGGCGCCCATCTGTTGGCCCCAGGTTGGAAACTGTGTCGCCGTGTGTCTTTTCATAGCTGATTGCAACCGAACCAGACAGGTTCTCTGTCAACTTTCGACCAACACCGATTGTATAGGTGAAAGTATCATTCTTAAACGAAACCAGTGGGTCACCGGTCGCCCCTTTATAAGCGACGGGTGCAATTTCAAAAGCTGACCAGTCCACCCAACGCACACCACCAAACAACAAAGTGCCTTCGGCTATGCCAGTCTGAAAATCTAAATTTACAGCCTGCGGTGTGTCAGTGCTGGTGACTGAGTTGGTTGGCGAGCCGCCTAAGACTTCTGTGGTATCCATTTCGTGTTTGATCTTGGAGAAATATGTGAGCGCCACACGCAGAGCGATTTCAGGTTTTTCGTAAGCAACCCCAACCAAATACCCAACGCCGGTATCTCGTTCACCGTTTGCGGTGTAAGTCAGGACCGGAATTGACGCCTTTGCCTCTAGAGTTTGAACGCGCAGTCCAGCGTGCAGGCTTAATCCGGTGTCCAATTTGTATCGCAGTATTCCGCTCACGGCGTGCGTGTTCAGCTCGGCTGTTGATCCCTGGAAAATGTAGCCTGTCCCCGAAGGATAGGATACATCCGCGCCGTAGGGTTGGTCGTAGATTAAGGCAAAGCTAAATTGGTCATTGATATCACGCTTGTAGCTGGCGCCGAGCTGTGGATACCTCTTCGACATGTCCCCTGATGAGCTGCCGAGTGCCGTACCTGAAACATCTGGCGAAACGCTCCCATAAGAGATCTCCGCATAGTTTCCCGTTTCAAACAGAACACTGATGTTCTGACCTGACCGCCCAGTCCCACCGGCCGAGGCCGCACCAGATATCAGCGCCAGCAAAGCTGACGTCGCAAGATAATGTTTCACAGTTTCCCCCATCAGACCTTTGTCTGCATTGTTGTTGGGTGAAACTAGCGAACATCATTTCTTTAGATCAATGTTGACGAGACGGAAGCTTTGTCAGCCAATTGAAAAACAGCGGTCTTGATCAGGTATTTCGAGCTCTTTTCGGCGTTTTTGCATCCATAATATTCAAGTAGTTAGCGCCAAATATGACAATTGCGCCACACAATACCCAAAGATCCAATGGCTCATTATAGAGAAGCATACCCAGTATGGCGATAACCGGTAAGCGGGTAAAGTCAATTGGAACTACCACCGTGGCGGGAGCCACTGCCAAGGCGTTTGTGAGGCAAAAATGCGCAGTTAGTCCAGCAACTCCAATCAAGACCAACAATGGTGCGGTGGATGCGCTGGGGAGAGCAATCTCGCCATCATATCCGGAAGCAATCAACCCCATGACCAACTGCATGGAGGTAAGCCAGAACAGGATGGATCCGATACGTTCCACCTGTGTCAGGCGTTTGGTCAGTAAATTTGTCAGTGCAAAAAAAATGGCAGATCCTGCCGCAGCCATGACCCCGGCATTTATGGTGTCAGGGCTTGGCCGGGTCACGATCAGGATCCCAATGAACCCGATCAGGGCTGAGATTGCACGGGCAGACGTCAGCCGCTCTCCTACGATTAAGGGGGCGAGTACCAGCACCCACAGGGGGGAGGTGAATTCCAACGCAAAAACCTGAGCCAGCGGGATAATCGTGACAGCGAAAAACCAAAGGTTTTGACCGGTGAAATGGGCTGTGTTCCGAATTAGGTGCGGGCCCAAACGTTGGCTGGATACCTGTTTCCAGCTTCCTGTGACGGTCAATACGCCAACAACGATAATCAATCCAATCAAACTGCGATAGGTCATGATTTCAAAGGTATCGAGCGATGACCCTGCTTCACGACCTGCGATAGCCATTGCTGAGAATGAAGCAATGGCACCAGTCATCCACAGCGCCGCCCGCCCGATCTGGACTGGTTGATCTGACATTTCCATTTTCCTCAGCCTAATTCTGCGCGAGAAGGCGTCAAATTCGGTGGGGCGTCAAGGTCATTCTCAGCAGGTATAAGGTTTCAATGAGAGCGAGGTTTGAGTGAACACCAAAGTTTATGTTTGTAAAACTGGGCAGAAAAAAACCCGACGTTGTTGCGCCGGGTTTTTCTTATTGCTGTACTATTCCCATTCGATCGTACCAGGAGGTTTCGATGTGATGTCATAAGTTACACGGTTGATGCCCTTGATTTCGTTGATGATCCGCGTTGCGGTCTCACCTAGGAATTCATGACTGAAAGGGTAGTAATCCGCTGTCATGCCATCCACAGACGTGACAGCACGCAGTGCGCAAGCAAAATCATATGTGCGCCCATCACCCATCACCCCAACGGTGCGTACAGGAAGGATGGCAACAAAGGCCTGCCAAATGTCGTCGTACAACCCATGTTTACGGATTTGGTCGATGTAAACCGCATCGGCCTCACGCAGGATCTCCAGTTTCTCACGGGTGATTTCGCCGGGGCAACGAATGGCCAGTCCGGGACCAGGGAAGGGGTGGCGTCCAATGAAACTGGCAGGAAGGCCCAGTTCGCGGCCTAAGGCACGGACTTCGTCCTTGAACAATTCACGAAGAGGTTCGACCAGTTTCAGTCCCATTTTTTCCGGCAGGCCACCGACGTTGTGGTGGCTCTTAATTGTCACCGAAGGACCGCCAGAAAACGAAACAGACTCGATGACATCTGGGTAAAGGGTCCCCTGAGCCAGAAATTCTGCGCCTTCAATACTGTTTGCGTGTTTTTGGAACACGTCGATAAACAGCTTGCCAATGATCTTGCGTTTGGTTTCAGGATCGGACTGGCCATCCAGCTCGCCTAGGAACAGGTCTTGCTCGTCGGCGTGAATGAACTGCATGTTGTAGTTGTCGCGGAACATGGAAACAACTTCGTCGGCCTCGCCCTTGCGTAGCAAGCCATGGTCAACAAAGACGCAGGTCAGCTGATCACCGATGGCTTCGTGCAGTAGCACGGCTGTGACCGAACTGTCAACGCCTCCGGACAGACCGCAAATGACCTTCTTATCACCGACCTGATCGCGGATCGCGGCAATAGCCTGTTCGCGGTACAAACCCATAGTCCAGTCGCCGCTGAACCCTGCTTGGCGTACAAAGTTTTCGTAGAGTTTTGCACCGTTGGGGGTGTGGTGCACCTCTGGGTGGAATTGCACGGCATAGAAATTGCGAGAGACATCGGCGGTTATGGCGTATGGAGCGTTGGGCGAGGTCCCGTATACTTTAAATCCTGGTGCAATTTCGCTGACGTGGTCACCGTGGCTCATCCAGACCTGCTCACGATCAGCATCATCGGAGAACCAACCGGCCAGCAATGGTAGTGATTTAACAGATGGCGTAACATAAGCCCGGCCGAATTCGGCAGTGCCGTGGCCGCTATCAACCTGACCGCCCAACTGCTGCATCATCATTTGTTGACCATAGCAGATGCCAAGAATGGGCACACCGTATTCAAAAATCTCTTGCGGCACCCGTGGACTACCCTCGCGGGTCACACTGTCGGGCCCACCTGAGAAGATCACCGCTTTGGGCGCCATATCGCGCACAAAATCCATTGTGATGTTCTGATAGGGGTGAATTTCGCAATAGACGTTCAGCTCTCTCAGGCGGCGCGCAATTAGCTGCGTAACCTGGCTACCGAAGTCGATGATGAGAAGGCGGTCATGGGATGTCTGGCTCATGACCGCGCCATAGGCCAGACCGGAGGGTTTCGCAAGTAAAATTGATCAAAGGGAGCGGTGTTTTTCTCGTTGGCGTCCACAGTTTTCCGGATCCACTGCCTATACCCCGACCGTTTGCTTCCCGTAATTGAAGGAAGGTCGCAATGTGGGGCTGTTTTGATGGAATGTCGCTTTTCAACTTGAATGGCCGTTATCCTTCGACGGCGGCTTGTAGCGGTACGGTAAACAGAGACAACAAAACGCCTGTGACGAAGGACAGAACATGGCTGAAGCAACCTCACGTCGACGTGCTCGCTCAGGTGGCGGCGCTGCGCGCCGCGCCGAACGCACCAGTGTAAAAATCGAAACCGCCAAGTATATCGAACGCAACATCCCGAATTTTGAGGTGTTGAGCGAAGAGGCTTTGGGTGTGATCGAGGCCAACGCCGAAACCGTTCTGGCAGAGATTGGTGTCAATTTCGTCGACAACCCAGGGGCGCTGCAACGTTGGCGGGATGCCGGCGCCGAGATTGAAGGCGAACGTGTGAGAATTCCTCGAGGTTTGGCCCGCAAACTCATCGCGACGGCTCCATCTGAGTTCACACAGCATGCCCGAAATCCTGAAAAATCGGTGGTGATAGGTGGCAAAAACCTGGTTTGTGCGCCAGTTTACGGCCCTCCTTTCGTGCGCGATGTTGCAGGAGGCCGTCGATACGCCACGATAGCGGATTTCGAAAAATTCGTAAAACTCTCGTACATGTCCAAATGGTTACACCATTCTGGAGGTACTGTTTGTGAACCAACTGATGTTCCGGTGAACAAACGGCATTTGGATATGTTGCTGGCGCATATGACGTTGTCGGATAAACCATTCATGGGGTCGGTGACTGATCCCAGTCGGGCCCAAGACAGCGTTGAGATGTGCGAAATCCTGTTCGGGAAAGAGTTTGTTCAGAACAACACGGTGATGACCTCGCTGATCAACATCAATTCGCCGATGACATTCGATGACGTGATGATGGGCGCGCTGGAAGTCTACGCCAAAAATAACCAGGCCTGCATTATTTCACCCTTTATCGTGGGTGGTGCAATGGCGCCAGTATCCGTGGCAGGGACACTGACACAGGTGTTGGCCGAAGTGATGGCCGGTATTGCCTATAGTCAGTTGATCCGCCCTGGTGCGCCTGTGATATTTGGCGCCTTTGTCAGCTCGATTGATATGAACTCAGGAGCACCAACTTTTGGTACCCCCGAAGCCTCACTGGTCACTTACGGCGCTGGACAGTTAGCACGTCGTCTAGGGCTGCCGTTTCGCTCGTCTGGATCCTTTTGTGGATCCAAGCTGCCTGACGCCCAGGCAGCGTACGAAACCGCCAATAGCCTCAATATGGGCTTGATGTCCGGGGTGAATTTCATGCTGCACTCCTGCGGCTGGCTGGAAGGCGGGCTTGTTGCCTCCTTCGAAAAGTTTGTGATGGACGCTGATCAACTCGGCGCATTGCATGGTTTGGCCAAAGGTGTCCCGGTCAGTGAAAATGATCAGGCGATGGATGCCATTCGAGAAGTGGGGCCGGGTGGCCACTATCTGGGCTGTGCGCATACCCAGGCAAATTTTAAAACGGCGTTTTGGAAGTCAGATTTGTGTGACTATAAGCCGTTTGAAACCTGGGAAGAAGAAGGCGCGCGCGACACTATGGAACTGGCGACTGACCGGGTAGCTTATTTGGTCGACAACTACCAAGCGCCCAGCCTAGATCCAGAAATCAGATCGGCGCTTCTGGCATATGTGGCCGCAAAGAAGGATTCCATGGCGGATTCTTTCATGTAATAAGCGATAGCATCATCAGGCAACTATCTGAGATGTTTCATGGCGGCGACCGGCAACGGTGGCCGCCACTTTTTGTTGCGTCATCTGCAAATGCGATGCGTGAGGGGTTAAATGAGCCTCCCCCATGAGCGCAATCAACACGTTGATGTGGTGCGCGATTGAATACCCCGGGTCGTTGTTACATCTCTGATGGTCAAGCTTTTGCTCTTTTTCAATCAAGTGTTCAATCAACCGTGATGGCTTTTGCGCGCTGCAATCGCCAAGCAGCCGTGGCAAATGACGTTGGCGGCAATAGTGAGGGGTGCCGATGCGGGCAGCCCTGATCAGCAGCCTAGGACGGCGCATTTCTGACAGGCGATCAAACAGGTCCAGCATTCCACGTCCTTTCATTGTGTGAATTATCCACAATGTCGCACAACTTGAGCGGGTGTTGCTGGGTTGATCTCCCAGCGATCTCTGCCTTTAATATTGATTATCTAATGGAAACAATGATGAGCTGAATGGGACTATTGTTCAAAACTGACAGGCAGGTCGTGACAGCCGTCTGAGTAATTCTGGGGATAAGCGGTGGACAATCTAACCTGACTGCCTGCTGCTGGGATCTCAGAAAATGCAAAAACAATCTATTCAACTTCTACCTAATTGGGTGCCTGAAGAGGCCTGCCGTTACCTAGATCACACTGAAGCCGGTCGTTCGATCCGTCAATTGGCACGTTCGGCTGGGTGCCATCCGTCTACCGTTCTGCGGCAGGTGCGTAGGATTGAAACGCGACGCGACGATCCGTTGGTTGACGGCGCGTTGCAAAGGCTTGCCTCAGATCACTATGACGCTGCGGCGACATACGATGTCGCTGGAAACCGCAGGCCGGATGAAGAAGTAGAATTTAAGCAAAAGGCAATCAGGGTGTTGCGCGGCCTGTGTTACAGCGGCGCCATTCTGGCGCTTGCGGATGGAATGGAAATGGCTGTTGTCGTTCGAGACGCAGAGCCTCAGACAGCAACAAAAATAGTCGTTAAACGTAGCTTTGCCGAAGCATTGGCTCTGTTGGACTGGATTAGTTGTGAGACGCCTGGTCGGATAAGCCGCTATCACATCACAGCCACAGGGCGTAGCGCAGTAAGCAGCATTATGGCTGACGTTGAAAACAGAGCGTTAAATCAAGAGAGCAATGGTTTTAGCGATGATGCAAGCATATTTACAGTGCATAGTTTATCCCAAACTTGCCCCCAACAAAAAAACCGCCGGGTTCGATACGGGCTGGCTGAAAGCCCGCTTGATACCCTTAGTCGCCTGTTGGACCGTCATGGAAATCCATTTCTTTCAGCATGTTTGGTGCAAGCAGGCGAGAGGTTGAGAGAGGATTTTGAATTGGCCCAAATTGGTGATCATCTGGCGCAAGGCCGTGCTCAATTTAGCGCCGAAAATTGCGGGGCTGTACCTTTGTCCAGTCCAGCGAAAGCCGCCAAAGTACGCGCGACTGCAGCGCTTAACTCTTTGGGTCCAGGTTTGAGCGATGTAGCACTGAGATGTTGTTGCCACCTGGAAGGGTTAGAGGCAACCGAGCGACAAATGGGTTGGTCGGCGCGTTCTGGCAAAGTGGTCCTGCGGATCGCTTTGCAGCAACTGAAAGCGCATTACGACACTGCGGCCGGGTCGGACGAATTGATAGGTTAGCTTTTTTCAAGTGACCGCCCGGAGTAAAGAGAACCCCGGGCGGTTACATCATTCTGCGGCGTCGTGCATTTCAGAAAGCTTCGAGCGAGCGCTCCGAATTCCAGCGCCATATTCGGGGCTTATCAGATCATAGTGAACCAGAACGCGGGATATTATATCTTCGGGGACACCTGCCATTGCTTCTGCCGTGTTGGCGTACAGTCGGGTGCGTTGACTTTCGTCCATCAAATCATGCAAAGCGCGTGGCTGACTATAATCATCATTTCCGTCACGATGATTATAACGATCTGCATCCCCAGAGATTTTCAAGGGTGGTTCCTGCAGGCCGCCTTCTTTGGCGGCTTCGCTGATCGAATTTGGCTCGTAATAGGCATCAGTGTGACCGCTGCGTTGGCCCAATGCATTCATTGTACCATCTTTATGATAGTGATGTACCGGGCATTTAGGTGCATTAACAGGCAGTGATTCATAATGCGTACCCAGCCGGTAACGATGAGCATCTGCGTATGAAAAAATACGTGCTTGTAAGACCTTGTCCGGTGAAGCTCCTATGCCTGGTACGGTGTTTGAAGGGGAAAATGCGGCGTTTTCGATCTCGGCGAAATAGTTCTCTGGATTTTGGTTCAACTCAAATTCTCCAATGGTCATCACCGGATAATCAGAATGGGGCCAGACCTTGGTCAGATCAAACGGATTGAACGAAGTTTTCTCGGCCTCAGTTTCGGGCATGACCTGAATTTGAAGTGTCCATTTTGGAAAGTTTCCTGCTTCAATGGCACCGAATAATTGTTCCTGATAGCCTTCGCGGCTTTGCCCTACAACTTCTGCTGCTTCTGAATTGGTGAAATGTGCATGGCCTTGCTGGGTTTTGAAGTGAAACTTGACCCAAAACCGCTCACCAGCTTCATTCCATAAACCAAAGGTATGGCTACCATATCCATTCATATGCATCGGGCTTACCGGCAATCCGCGATCAGACATCAAAATGGTAACCTGGTGAAGGGCCTCTGGTGACAGGCTCCAATAATCCCACATCGCCGTAGGGCTGCGAAGATTGGTTTTGGGATGGCGTTTCTGGGTGTGAATGAAGTCTGGGAATTTGTAAGGGTCGCGCAGGAAAAATACTGGTGTATTGTTGCCAACCAGGTCCCAGTTGCCTTCCTCGGTATAGAACTTCAGCGCAAAGCCACGCACATCTCGCTCGTGATCAGCGGCACCTTGTTCTCCTGCTACAGTAGAGAAGCGGGCAAGCATCGGAGTTTCCATGCCAGGCTGCAGAACCTTTGCACAGGTGTAGGCTGAGATATCGCCCGTGATTTTCAGTGTGCCAATAGCCCCCCAACCCTTAGCGTGTACGACGCGCTCAGGTATGCGCTCGCGGTTCTGATGTGCGAGTTTTTCCAGCAATTGGTAGTCCTGCATCAACAGTGGTCCACGTTCCCCAGCAGTGGCAGAGTTTTGGTTGTCTGTAATAGGTGCACCGGCAGTGGTGGTTAATCTCTTCGACATAAAATCGCTCCCTTGTGGCTATGACTACCCCGAGTGTGTTCTTGTCGGGTGATAAATACCAATTGTAGTTTCTGTGATTTTTGATAGCTTTTGATTATGAATTTTACTTTGCGCCAACTCAGCTATTTTAAGTCCCTGTGCCAACACAGGAATTTTGGACGGGCGGCTGAAGCCTGTCATGTGTCACAACCTGCGTTATCAGTACAAATTCGTACATTAGAGGAAATCATGGGGGCACCACTGGTAGAGCGACGGTCTCGTGATGTTATTCAGACGCCACTAGGGCGGCAGGTTCTGGCACAGGCAGAGGTGCTTTTGGATGCGGCGCAAGTCTTGGATAAAGTGGCCCGAGATCGAGGGGCTGGTCGGCGCACGTTATCGCTAGGTTTGATCCCAACACTGGCGCCATATCTGTTGCCCGGTACGCTTTCAAAACTGCGGTCACAAGATTTGCAACTGAATGTACAAATACGTGAGGCCCGAACTGAGAGTTTATTGAGCGAGTTGCAAATGGGGGCACTTGATGCGGTAATTCTAGCCCTGCCAACCAGTACACCGGGCTTAGTTGAGCTACCATTGTTTGAAGATCGTTTCCTGCTGGCAGGTTCGGCTTCCCGGTTACGCGCCTTGAGCCAAGACGGCAGCAACCTCCGCCCAGAGGATCTCAAGAGCGAGCAATTGATGCTGCTTGAGGATGGACATTGCCTGACTGATCAAGCGCTAGAAGTTTGCGGGATGATGGCTTCCTCACCCAGTATCAACATGGGGGCGGGATCATTAGCGACACTGTCGCGACTTGTGGCTGCTGGTTTTGGTCTGACGTTAATGCCTGAACTCGCTATGAAGTCGGAATGTGAGGCGGCCAATGGATTGGAAGTTCAGCGGTTTCCCGAGCCGCAACCCGCACGGCAGATTGGTCTTGTTCGACGGCATACTACAGCCGGAGATGGATGGTTTGAACAGCTTGCCGAAACCGTTAAGAGTGTCGGCCAAGAGATTGTAATGGAAAGTAGAAACTAAAAGGGCCCGCCAAAAGCGAGCCCAATTACAAACCTGTATTACCGCTATTAGGCGGCAGATTCTTTGTTAGCGTCCGTTAGGTAGTTGAGCACTGTCTCGGGTGAAGAAACGCCATAGGGGTCTTCGCCATGGTTATCTGTCAGGCCAGGCTCTTCGAACCAAGCTTCTACAACACCATTGGCTACGACAGCTGCATAGCGCCACGAACGGTTGCCAAACCCTAGGTTATCTTTAGAGACAAGCATGCCCATTTTACGGGTAAATTCGCCTGATCCGTCAGGGATCACGTCAACATTTTCCAGCTTCTGGGCTTCGGCCCATTTGTTCATCACAAAGCTGTCGTTTACGGACATGCAATAAATCGCATCAATACCCTGAGCTGCAAAATCTGCAAAGCCATTTTCGAAACCAGGCAGCTGGTAGGTAGAGCAAGTTGGGGTAAAAGCACCGGGCAGCGAGAACAGGACAACGCGTTTGTCGCTGAAATAGTCTGCTGTGGTTTTATCTTCCCAACGAAATGGGTTAGGACCTTCAATGGTTTCGTCGCGCACACGGGTGTGGAAGGTCACGTCGGGCAGTTTTACGCCAGCTTTCATATCTCAGGACTCCTAGTCTGTAAGGATTGTTCTGGTGCAGACTTAAAACGATTCTAAATGCCCTGCAATAACGGAGTCTTTGCTAATCTCGGAGGGGCACAAGTAAGGCGGAAATCAACCGATGCCCGCTTGGGCAGGTGCTTACTGAGCCCGAAGTCATGTCTCCGGTGCAATACTGCGTTGCATTTATGGTCCTTCTGATGCCATTGATCTGTGCTAGACTCAGCCATTGACATTGCCACAAGGGATACCCGCGTGAGAGATCTTAAAATTCCCGAACAGCGCCACCCCGAGAAAGCGCGCCGCCCAGACAATGCCCAGCCAAAAAAACCCAATTGGATTCGGGTTAAGGCACCAGGCGGAAAAGCCTATGCCGAAACCCATAAAATCATGCGTGACAATGGGTTGGTAACCGTTTGTGAAGAGGCGGGTTGCCCCAATGTCGGTGAATGTTGGTCACAAGGCCACGCTACCATGATGATCATGGGGGAGGTCTGTACCCGTGCTTGCACTTTTTGCAATATCGCGACAGGCAAGCCACCAGAGGATCTGGACGCCTTTGAGCCAGGTCGCGTAGCCCATGCTGTCGCCAAGCTAGGGTTGAACCATGTGGTGATCACCAGCGTTGATCGTGACGATATCGAAGATGGTGGCGCGGAACACTTTGCTCAGACCATTCGTGCGGTTCGTCATCGGTCACCCAGCACCACAATCGAAATTTTGACACCCGACTTTATCAAATGTGATGCCTCGGCCTTGGAAAAAGTGGTCGAGGCGCGGCCTGATGTGTTTAACCACAATCTGGAAACGGTCCCTGGGCTGTATCCTGAAGTTCGCCCCGGCGCTCGCTACTTCCATTCACTGCGTCTGTTGCAACGGGTTAAAGAAATGGACCCATCCATGTTTACCAAGTCGGGTATCATGGTTGGACTAGGAGAAGATTCGCAGTCGGTTCGTCAAGTCATGGATGACATGCGCGCCGCCGATATCGATTTCCTGACCATTGGTCAGTATCTTCAGCCAACCCCAAAGCACCACGGTATTGACCGGTTTGTCACTCCAGATGAGTTTGCAGCCTATGAAAAGGCCGCCTTTGGTAAAGGTTTCCTGATGGTTTCTGCGACGCCTTTGACCCGATCATCCTACCATGCTGGCGATGATTTTGCCCGCTTGCGAGATGCGCGCCAAAAGAAGTTGGGGCAGGGTTGATCAACGAGAAACTGGCGCAGCCTGTTGGGTTGCGCCATACTTTTCTTTGCATCTCAGATGGTTGGGTGATTTAGCTAAGGGCCCTGGAAATTGGCAACCTATTCGGGGTCGTCGGTAAATCGCACGGAGCCAATAAACGGCAGGTTGCGGTTTCGTTGTGCGTAGTCGATTCCATAGCCGACAACAAATTCATCCGGGATTTCAAATCCGATCCAGTCTGAGCGGAAATCCACTTCACGTCGGCTTGGTTTGTCCAGAAGCGCGATGGATTTCAACCGCTTGGGATTGCGGCTTCGCAGCAGTTTTGTGACATGGTTCAATGTATGTCCGGTGTCGACAATATCTTCAACCACCAAGACGTCTCGACCTTCAATAGCGCCACGTAAGTCTTTGAGAATACGTACTTCACGGCTGCTTTCCATACCGTCACCGTACGAGGATGCCTCTAGAAAATCGACCTCAATCGGCAGGTCCAGTTCTCTCACTAGGTCGGCAATGAATACAAATGATCCACGCAGCAAACCAACGACAATCAGCTTGTCAGTGTTGCCAAACTCTGAAGTGATTTCACTGCAAAGATCTTCGATTTTTGCTGCAATGGTCTTGGCACTGATCATCACATCAATGACATATGGACGCTGTGACATGGATGCCCCCTTGAATTTTCCGCATTGATAAGACAATACGCGCGTCAATTACAGCAGGAATTGCCACAGACCATGCCAACCCATTCCGAAACCCGCCATTTGCCGTTTTCGGCGCAGCAAATGTTCGACTTGGTGGCCGACGTGGGTGAGTACCCTAATTTTCTACCTTGGTGTTCAGCTGCACGTATTCGGAACACTTCTCACTTACAGGAAATGGTGGTTCTGGAAGCGGATTTGGTGATTTCGTTCAAAGTGTTTCGCGAGAGATTTGGAAGTCGGGTGACTTTGTTTTCCGATGAGCGGAAGATCGACACTGAGTACTTAGATGGACCGTTTCGATACATGAAATCCAGCTGGGCCTTTACTGAGGCAGAAGATGGAGGATGTGAAGTTGAGTTCTTTGTCGATTTTGAGTTTAAGAACGCAATTTTACAGGGCATCATAGGTGTGGTTTTCAATGAGGCCATGCAACGTATCGTGCGGGCTTTTGAACGACGTGCGGCCCAGCTTTATGGCTAAGCCGACCAACTTGGGGTGAGCTGTGGTGGGTAACTTTACAGAAAAACTAGCTGAGTTTTCTTCCAAAGATCTTGTCGCTACGCAGCAGCTTTTGGAAATCGGGCGGCTATCGGCCTTGGATTGGTTGGCCTGCGGCGTCGCCGGGGTGTCTGAGCCGGTTGCAGGTGTCGTACGGTCCATAGCGGTTGCAGAAGGTGGTAAACATGTTGCCGACCTGTTTGGTGGCGGCGGCGCACCGGCCAGGATGGCGGCGTTGGTCAATGGGACGATTTCACATGCACTTGACTATGATGACACCCACTTTGCCCATATTGGACACCCGTCGGTGACTGTCTTTTCAGCCTCATTTGCAGTAGGTCAGCAATTGGGCAAGACCTTACCGCAGGTCTTGCTGGCATCTTTGCTTGGGATGGAGATGTCTGTACGGGTAGGGCAATGGTTGGGCCGAAGTCATTATCAGGCTGGGTTTCACCAAACAGCTACAGCTGGTGCCTTTGGTGCCGCGGTTGCCGCAGGGCGATTGCACGGCTTTGATACTTCGCAGATGGCACAGGTCTTGGGCCTGACGGCCACGCGCGCCGCGGGTTTGAAGGCACATTTTGGAACGATGGGAAAACCCTATAATGCAGGAATTGCGGCTTCAACTGGTGTTGAGGTCGCGCAGTTAATTCAAGCTGGCTTCGTCGCAAACCCAAATGCTCTTGAGGGAGAGTTTGGATTTGGGGCATCCCATCAGGGGTCTGAATCCACCGAAACTGCGTTGTCGGGCTTAGGGCAGAAATGGATGATGGAACATGTAAACTACAAGTTTCACGCCTGTTGTCATGGGTTGCATGCAGCGTTGGAAGCGGCACGAAAACTGGACTTGGCAGCACCAGAAATTGCCGACATACGGGTTAAAACCCATCCTTGTTGGATGTCGGTTTGCAATCAATTGGCTCCGGACACAGGGCTCGGGGCAAAGTTCTCCTACCGGACTGTACTGGCTATGCAGGCGCTGGGATTGGACACTGCAAAGCTTGACACTTATTCAGATGCTCTTTGTAGACGGAAGGATCTGCAGACTCTGAGAAACCATATTTATGTCGATTCTGATGACACTCTGGCTGAGACGGAAGCGGTGGTTAGCCTATTGCGGCGTGATGGCCAACGTCTCGAAGTCAGGCATGATTTGCAATCGTTGGTAGATCGGCCGGAGAAGGAGCAAAGGGTTCGAACTAAGGTTGCGTCGTTGCTTGGCGAAGTTGAAGCTGAAAAAGCCTGGCAGATATTGCACCAAGATTTACCCGCTACTGAGTTTTCTAAGCAATTTAGCTAATCCAAATTGGAACTTATTATGGGCGAGAAAGGGTCGATTTCGTTCCGGTTGCTGGAGGCTTGCGCATACGCAAACCAACAATAACGCTCTTTGTTTCAAACGTGATTTTTGCAGCTGACTTTGCGCTGGTTCGGCAGTGTCTGCCAAAAACAAAAGCTGCCAGTCTATTTTCGCAAGGGTGTGTTCATTTCGTGAACAGCATCATGTAGCAGTGCCAGCGCCTGGTTGCATGCTGCTTCGCGTACGTTCTGCCGACCAAGTGCACCAAACTCAAGTGTTTTTGTTATCGTCTTTTGATCGGTAACCGCTAGGCCAAAGCACACTCGACCTTCGGGTTTGTGATCTGACCCTCCGGGGCCCGCAATGCCCGAAATGGACACAGCGATAGTCGCCCCTGAGTTGCGCAAGGCCCCAAGTGCCATTTCTGCGGCGACTTCGGGGCTAACTGCGCCAAAATCTGCAAGAGTTTTGACCGATACACCCAGCATTTCAGTTTTGGCTGAGTTCGAATAAGTGACGTAACCGTGGCTAAAAACTGCGGATGACCCGGGAACGTCAGTCAGGGCCGCAGACACAAGCCCACCCGTACAGCTCTCAGCAGTAGCAATGGTAACGGAATGGAGGTGAGCTGTTGAGACCAAGTTAGAAACGGTGATGGTCATTGACCGATTATCCGTTCGACGACCCCGTGCCATAAGGCGGCAAGCGAGATAACACCAATAGCAGCGAACAAGCCTGCGATTACATCATCCAGCATAACACCCAGCGCATCGCCCCTGCGATCTGCCCGACCGATGGGACCTGGTTTGGTGATGTCGAACAGGCGAAACAGGGCAAAGGCCGCGACCCATCCTGGCCACATTGCCAGTATGTCGATCCCATGAAGCCAGGACGCATAGCTAAGAGGCAGCAGCGCAATGAATTGCCCGACCACTTCATCTATGACGATTTCGGAAGGGTCATGATTTTCGGATCCAGCTGTCATTTGCTTGGTTGCCCAGGTTCCTTTTACAAAGGTTCCTATGACTGCAATCACCAGCAGTGGAAAACCTCCAAGCGTATGAAAGGCCCAGGCCATCGGCAAGGCTACCAACGAGCCCCAAGTGCCAGGAGCGGGACGCAGGTATCCAATGCCACCAACGGTGGCGGTCATTTGGGCAAGCCGGTTCATGTTTTCACCAACGCAGCTGTGGCCACTGCTGCGATACCTTCGCTTCGACCAGTAAACCCAAGCCGTTCAGATGTTGTGGCTTTGATCGAAACACGTTCAATTGAGATGTTGAGTATACCGGCCATTTCTGTACGCATATGTTCTGCATGAGGCTCAATTTTGGGGTGCTCGCAAACCAAGGTGCAATCGACGTTGGAAATGGAAAACCCCATTTCTTTGGCTAGATTGGCAGCGTGGTTCAGGAATATTTTACTGGCGGCGCCTTTCCACTGGGGATCTGATGGCGGAAAATGCCGACCGATATCGCCGCGAGCCAGCGCACCATAGATGGCATCTGTGACAGCGTGCATTCCCACATCTGCATCAGAATGGCCCTGTAATCCTTTGTTATGGGGTACTTCTATCCCGCAGAGGGTGACAAAGTCACCATCCCCGAACCGGTGAACATCATAGCCATTTCCCAGTCTGATATCCATTTCAGTCCCCAAGATTTTTTCTGCCCGGGCAAAGTCGCCAGCGGTGGTAATTTTTATGTTATCTGGTTCGCCCGGAACGATTGCAACGTCAAGTCCTGCGGCCCGCGCAACCTCGACGTCATCAGCAGCCCCCCCTGGATGTGCCAAATGCGCCGCCAGTATAGCGTCAAATTGAAACCCCTGTGGTGTTTGAGCTGCAAACAATCCGCTTCGATCCTGTGTGCCAGTTACTTCATCTTTGGCACCAATCCACAACGCATCACTTACTGCAAGCGCCGGCGCGGCGGCTGGGTTGCTGTCCAGCGTATCTATCACTTGTTGGATTAAGCCATGACTTACACAGGGACGAGCAACGTCGTGAATAAGAACCTTGTCCACTTCGTATTCTTGCAAAACGGTCAATCCATTGAGAACTGAACCGGCTCGATCGCTGGCTCCGGTTGCGAAGATCAAACCGGGAATAGATGCAAAGCTCTCGCGAACATCATGGTCCTCAGGAGACAGCACCAAAACTATATGGTCCACTTTGGATTTAGCAAAAGCATCAAGTGTCCAGTCGGCCACTCGGAGCCCCTTTAGCGTCCGCCATTGTTTGGGCTGTCCTCCACCCGCGCGAACCCCACGCCCTGCAGCGACGATGAGTGCAGCAATGGTCATAAAATGCTCTCCAATCTGGTTGGCGCTGTTTTTATGGGGAGTTGGTGGGGGAGGCAATCATCCACCTCTGTTTGCCTAAATTTTGTGCACACCTTCTGATTTTTTGTAATATTTGGGGTAGTATGATTGTGAAAAGGGTTCGTGGTGGACTAGAAACGCCCTACATGCACAAGGATTAGGCAATTGTCTTTTACAGTCGGATCTACCTCGATGGCACCGCCAATTGCTTTGGCGCCAATGGCGGGAATCACTGACCGGCCGTTTCGCGATCTGGTTCGGTCATTTGGGTCCGGGTTGATGGTCAGCGAAATGGTGGCCAGCCAAGAGATGGTCCAGGCGAAGCCTGGTGTGCGCGAACGTGCGGAGCTAAGTGCAGATGTCGAAAATACTGCAGTTCAAATAGCGGGCAGAGAATCGCACTGGATGGCGGAAGCTGCGCGGCAACTGGAAGATCGTGGGGCCCGTATCATTGACATCAACATGGGTTGTCCGGCCAAGAAAGTGGTCAACGGTTATTCCGGCTCGGCACTGCTGAAAACGCCAGATCATGCTATAAAACTGATCGAGGCAGTCGTGGCGTCGGTAGATATACCGGTCACACTAAAAACACGGCTTGGTTGGGATGGTAACTGTCTGAATGCAAATGATATTGCCCGGCGGGCACAAGATGCTGGTATCCAGATGATCACAATACATGGCCGAACCCGTTGTCAGTTTTACAAAGGGACAGCCGATTGGAGAGCGATACATAACATCAAGCAGGCTGTGTCAATTCCTGTCCTTGCCAATGGTGATATCATTGACACTGGCACTGCGCAGAGTGCATTGGCGCAATCGGGTGCAGATGGTGTGATGATAGGGCGTGGCGCACAGGGTAAGCCTTGGCTTTTGGCCCAGATAGCACATGAGATTTGGGGATCAAAGCAACCAGAAATTCCTCTCGGGGATGATTTTAATGACATGGTTTCATTGCATTATGAAGCTATGCTCACCTTTTACGGCGCCGTTCTGGGACTGCGTGTGGCACGCAAACATTTAGGGTGGTATATGGATGTTGCGGGTACCGTCTCCAAGCTTCGACGGGCTGTCCTTACCGAAGCTGACCCGGCAAGCGTTCTTCGCTTACTTCCAGATGCTCTGAATGTTACGGATCAAGAGGCCGCGGCATGATCAGCGACACGGCACTCTGGGCTTCATTGCCTGTTCCTGCATTCCTGATTGACGCTGAAGATTGTATTCTGGATGTCAACTCGGCAGGTGAAGGGTTTCTAAATGCGTCGTGTAAGTCGGTCCTAGGTCATCCAATCTGGGATCAAATTGCTATTGATGCTCCCATCGAAGATGCGCTTTTGCGGTCACGGCGAGACGGGACACCGTTGTTTGTTAATGATATAGATGTCGGTTCAGGTAATCGGGCGCCATTACAATGTGGGGTTCAGTTCGCTCATGTTGTGGGGAACCCTGGCCAAATGCTGTTGATGTTAACGCCACGTGAGTTGGCAGGCAGCATGACGCGGGCACAATCTGCTAAATCTGCCGCCCAATCAGCCATCGGAATGGCTGAAATGTTGGCCCATGAAATCAAGAACCCTCTGGCTGGAATTACCGGTGCCGCCCAGTTGTTGAGCATGAATCTCGCTCAAGATGATCTCGAACTGACCGACCTAATTGTTGAAGAATGCCGTCGGATAGTAAAGTTGCTGGACCAAGTGGAACAGTTTGGAAACCTATCTCCGCCTGATTTCCAACCTGTCAATTTACATGATGTTCTAGACCGGGCACGCCGCTCGGCGCTACTCGGTTTTGGGGCTCATATGACCATTGTCGACGACTACGATCCTTCCTTACCTATGGCTTGGGGGGATGCCGACCAGTTGCTTCAGGTGGTGTTAAATCTCCTGAAGAACGCGTCTGAAGCTGCTGAAAATAAACATGGGACCATCAAAATCCGCACGTTTTATGAGCATTCCTTCAGGCTGCGTCGTAGTGATGGGACTGGCAAGACGCTGCCGTTACAAGTTGAAGTGATTGACGATGGCCCAGGGCTGCCGCCTGCCATTCAAGAAGATGTCTTTGATCCATTTGTTTCGGGGCGTGAAAACGGCACCGGCCTTGGGCTCGCTTTGGTGAGTAAAATAGTTTCAGACCACAAAGGCTGGATTTCAGTGAGTTCAACGCCAGGCCGAACCGTGTTCCGCTTGTCACTGTCACGCGTCCAGAGGGACAAAAAGGTACAGGAGTAAACACCATGGATGGTACCGTTCTTGTTGCGGATGATGATCGAACAATCCGTACAGTTTTGACTCAGGCCCTTACCCGTGCCGGCTGTAAGGTCCATGCAACATCTTCGCTCACAACACTGATGCGTTGGGTGGCAGAAGGGAAGGGTGATGTTGTTATCTCTGATGTGGCAATGCCGGACGGTAACGGTTTGGAAATGTTACCTAAAATTTCTGAAGATAGGCCTGGTCTGCCGGTAATTGTCATATCTGCACAGAATACCATTATGACGGCGATTAAGGCTGCTGAGGCGGATGCTTATGATTACTTGCCAAAGCCATTTGATCTTCCTGACCTGATGAAGCGCATCGCCAAAGCGCTTGCGGAAAAACCTACCGGTTCAGTTGCTGCCAATTTTGAAAACTTAGATCACCCCGATGACCTGCCTCTGGTCGGGCGTACCGAGGTCATGCAAACTTTGTATCAGTTGATTGCAAGGGTAATGAACACTGATCTACCGCTATTGATAACCGGGGAAAGCGGGGCAGGAAAAACCTTGATTGCCCGTTCAGTTCACGATTTTTCGGATCGCCGCACATTGCCCTTTGTCAGCGTGAATTCAGAAGATTTGGTTGAACTCGAGGGGCCGGCCCGTCTCTTGGCGCGGGTCAAAGGAGGCACCTTGTTGATTGACGAATTGGTAGATCTGCCAGATGAAGCCCAAGCGCGCTTGGTTCGAATGATTGATGAACCAGGTGACTTTTTCCCGCGCTTCATGGCCACCAGTCAATGTGATCTCAGCGCGTCAATCGAAGCGGGCACTCTCCGTCAAGATTTGTATTACCGTATATGTGGTACAGCCCTGCGCGTGCCATCGTTGCGCGAGCGTGTTGACGATATCGTTTTATTGGCTGAGCATTTCTTGATCAAATCTGAGAACGATGGGGCGCCGCACAAGTATTTGAGCAATGGATGTCGAGAAATGCTGCGCCACTTCTCTTGGCCCGGCAATGTTCGTCATCTTGAAAATGTTATCCGTCGCCTAAGTCTGACAGCGAGAGGCGAAGAGATTACCGAGGCTGAACTTGCTGCTATACTAGGGCCGCAACCCGAAGTGGAACCTGTGCTGGGTGGAGGTGTCGACGAAAAGTTGTCGGAAACGATTGGGCGGCATCTGCAACGCTATTTCGAACTGCATGGCGACTTGCTGCCCCCCGCCGGGCTATATTCGCGGCTACTGCGTGAAATTGAAACACCATTGATCGAAATTTCATTGCAGGCCACCAGTGGAAACCAGGCGAAATGTGCAGATTTACTAGGGATCAACCGAAATACTTTGCGAAAGAAGATCACTGATCTGGATATTCAGGTGACACGCCGCCGCAAACTGATGTAATATCGCCACATAGCCGTGGCAACTTGGTACTCGTACTGGTAGAAAGCCACGATATACGGCGGTTGACCCACGTGGTCACACATCAGAATGAGGATTGTCAGTGGCGCACAGGTCACATATTCGCTCGGCGTATGGCCCATTTGCGGCCATGGTCCGGTGGCGCAGGACTCGGAGAGCCCGCAACATTGGTACGCTTGGGCTTGTGGTCTTGGGACCTTTATTGGCTGGCGTCACATTTCTAGTGCTGGGACCATTCGGGGGAGGGGCTTCATCTCCAAGTTTGCGGCTGATATTGCTGGCTGACCTGGTTTATGTTCTGGCAATCGCTGCGTTGGTTCTTTTCCAAATTGGACGGTTGATCGCTGCCCGTCGCGCCAAATCCGCCGGATCTCGACTACACTTGAGATTGATTGGGGCATTTACATTCTTGGCGCTAGTGCCGACGGTAACTGTGGCGGTATTTGCTGGGTTAACTGTGAATGTTGGACTTGAAGGGTGGTTTTCTGAACGGGTCCGCCAAGTTGTCGGTAGTTCTCTAGCCGCAGCTGAGGCATATGAATCGCAGCAACGTCAGGATCTTTCTGAAGATGCGCGGGCACTTGCTCGATTTCTGGACAATAGCCGGTCCCGAAGCTTTTTCATGAATGATGCAGAGCTACGTCAAGTTCTGACCCAAGGACAGCTGCAAATTCAACGCGGGTTGCGGGAAGCTTATGTGTTGGACGGCGGTGGTGATATCCGCGCCAGGGGTGAACGGTCCTACGAATTCGATTACGAAAAACCATCCAATGAAGACGTTATTAAGTCGTCGACAGATGGGCTGGCTATTATACAGGACTGGGATAACAACGAATTCCGAGCGTTGATTCCGTTAGATGCATTTGTTGATCGGTATCTCTACGTCAGCCGTAATGTTGATGGCGAATTACTAAACTTGTTGGATGAAACCAAACAAACGGCTCATTTGTATCAACAGTTAGAGAGTGAACGCGGCCGTGTGCTTTTCGAATTTGGGCTGCTGTATCTTGGCTTCGCGGTCATTTTGATCCTGGCTGCGATGTGGTTAGGGATGTGGTTTGCAGAACGGTTGTCACGGCCAGTTGGGCGTCTGACGGTTGCTGCCCAGAGAGTTGGTAGCGGTGACCTGAATGTGCAGGTAATGGAAGACGATGGGGATGATGAAATATCGGATTTGGGCCGTTACTTCAACCACATGACGCGAGACCTTCAAGTTCAACGCGAAACTCTTTTGGACAATACCCGGCAAATTGAACGGCGAAGGAGATTGTTTGACTCTGTACTTTCATCAGTGCCGTCTGGAGTTGTCGGTCTGGACGATCAGGGCCGGGTTACATTTGTCAACCGGTCAGCAGAAAGATTGCTGGACTGGCGCGAGGATCAACAGTCAGTAGCACTTACAGTTGCTGTGCCAGAATTTGGGGCATTGTTCTCTGAGCTGACTGCGGACGGTAGTGCGGTAGTTCAAGGCGAAGTAAAAGTAACCCGTCTAGGCCGCTTGGAAAACCTGTTGGTTAGAATGTCTCCAAGAATGTCAGAAGAAAAACGGCTTGAGGGGTATGTGGTTGCTTTTGAAGATGTGACAGACTTGGTCAGCGCTCAAAGGATGGCCGCTTGGGGAGATGTGGCTAGACGCATTGCTCACGAAATCAAGAATCCTTTGACTCCTATCCAGCTCAGTGCTGAAAGGATCAAGCGCAAGTTTGCTCCAATGCTGGGCGAGGAGAACAGCGATAAACTTCAATCTATGACTGACGTAATAGTTAGGCAAACTAATGACTTACGTCGTATTGTCGATGAGTTTTCGAAATTCGCCCGCATGCCAGAACCGGACCGCCGCGAAGAAGATCTTGTCGGGCTGGTGCGCGATGCTGTGTTGCTACAACAGTCAGGCCAACCCGAAATTCAATTGATCGCCGAATTGCCCGAAATCCCACTCCTGGTGACACTAGATGCTACCATGATTGGTCAAGCGCTAACAAATTTGATCAAGAACGCTGGCGAAGCGATAGCCACCCTCGAGAAAAAAACCGGTCAGGCCGTTTCAAACCCGCGGGTCCGGGTTTCGCTTAAAGAGACGGAGAATTTCTATGAAATTACTATTGCTGACAATGGCATAGGATTGCCCGAAGATCGTGCTCGTCTATTTGAACCCTATGTAACGACACGTGACGAAGGCACCGGGTTGGGACTGCCAATTGTGAAAAAAATTATTGAAGAACATGGTGGGAGCTTAGTTTTGGAAGATGCCCCATATTTTGACGAAAATCCGCACCGGGGCGCCATGGCGATTATCCGGTTGCCAGCTATGGCGCGTACTGCGCAGAGCAACAGAAATACAGTGAAGGCAGGTCTGACATGAGTGATATTCTAATTGTTGATGATGAACGCGACATTCGCGAGCTGGTTTCGGATATACTAGAAGACGAGGGCTACGTTACTCGTAAAGCAGGTAATTCTGATGAATGTATGGCTGCATTGAATGACGGTCTGCCTGCTCTGTTGATCTTGGATATCTGGCTCAAAGACAGTCAGATGGATGGTATCGATATTCTCAAAGCAGTGAAACGCGACACGCCCGAAGTTCCAGTTGTGATTATTTCTGGCCACGGCAATGTTGAGATAGCGGTGGCGGCGATTAAGCAAGGGGCTTACGATTTCATTGAAAAACCCTTTAACATAGACCAGTTGATGGTTGTTATCCGTCGCGCGATGGAAGCCTCGCAGTTACGGCGCGAAAATTCTGACCTGCGGCGGCTTGATGGCGGTGGCGCAGAAATGATTGGGGATTCAGCCGTTTACCGGGTATTGACCAGTCAGCTGGACAAGGTGGTTAAGTCAAACGGGCGGGTAATGTTGAGCGGTCCCGCCGGCAGCGGTAAGGAGATTGCTGCACGTTATGTTCATGCAAATTCTAACCGTTCATCAGCACCGTTTATTACCGTCAGTTGTGCGAGCATCGAACCAGAGAGAATGGAAGAGGTGCTGTTTGGGCGTGAGACAACCGAGCGCGGGATTGAGCCGGGATTACTAGAGCAGGCAAATGGCGGAGTCATTTATTTCGATGAGGTTGCCGATATGCCGTTGGGCACACAGTCCAAAATTCTTCGTGTGCTGGTCGATCAGAAGTTTCAGCGGGTTGGTGGTGCAGACAATGTTAGTGTAGATTTACGTGTTATTTCCTCAACAAACAAAGATCTTGAGCAGGAAATTCGTCTAGAGAAGTTTCGTGAAGAGTTGTTTCATCGCCTGAACGTGGTGCCGATTGCAGTGCCCTCTTTGTCAGACCGGCGTGAAGACATTCCTATGCTGGTTGAGCACTTCATTGCTCACTTTAACGATACTCAAGGCCTTCCCTTGCGAAGGTTGAGCGAAGAAGCGGTGGCGTTGTTACAAACGATGATCTGGCCCGGTAACGTGCGCCAATTGAAGAATTTGGTAGAACGGGTTTTGATCCTTGGTGAAGGCAATGGTCCAATCGAAGTTAAGGAATTGCCACGCGAGGTAGAGGCACCCAATGAGGAAGGACGTGTAGTTCTATCTGGCGCCTTGGCGACTCTACCGCTGCGTGAGGCTCGTGAAGCATTTGAACGGGAATATCTACTGACTCAGATCAATCGGTTTGGAGGAAATATCAGTCGAACCGCAACCTTTGTTGGTATGGAACGCTCGGCGCTGCATAGGAAATTGAAATCTTTGGGTGTGGTAACCTCAAATAAATCCGGAGCCAGAGTGGCACATCTAGACAGTGAAGATACCGTTGCATGAATTTGAGTGGAGGCACGGCGATTTGGTTGGTCTGCCTTCACTGGATCAAGCCACAGCGCAGGGTTGAACTACTGTTTTTGTGTAAATGTTTGAGTTTGGGACCCTACTTTAAGTCGGACTCAGGTCATGGGACTTTCGAACAAGTGCGAAGTTTCTTGATCTCCACCACTTTAACGAGGGTCTACAATTAAAAAGCTACCGTTCTCGTGGCGGACAGCACATGATTTCTCACTCAACTGTGGCATTCGAATTGTTTGCGCATTGCCAGCAGCTTTAGCCACTGATGGATTACATATTTCCAATTCGACTTGTTGGTAACCTTTGTCCGTCATGCATTGGTTCTCAATTCTGTGGCGCAGTCCACGGTTCACATCTACGGTATAAATATTGCCTTCAACCCAGTAGCCAGGGCGGTAATAGCAGTTTGTTCCGTTGCAGAACTCGCCACCAGGATAGAAGATGGGAGGGCTCTGACGGATCTCATTGGCGACAGGTGCATCTTTTAAAGCAAGCGTTTCGCAGGTCAGGCTATCAGACTGCATACGAGATACCTCAACACCGGGTTTGTAGTACAGTGAAAGCGGTGCACAGCTCGTAACAAGCGAAACAACCAATATAAATACGGGTGCTCTGAGTGACTTAATCATGGAATTACAGTGCCATCACAAATACGAAGTTACAATTGAATTGACCGTGTTCTAGGGTTCTGTCATGCAAAATACTGGCAAAAACGTGCCTAGGGGCAAATAACATGAAAGTCATCATCTGTGGTGCAGGTCAGGTTGGTTGGCAAATTGCCAGGCATTTGTCCGGCGAACTTAACGATGTCACCGTGGTCGACAATAACCCTGATCTGGTGCGACGGGCTACTGACACGCTTGATGTTCAAGGCATAGCAGGTTTTGCTTCGTATCCAGACGTGCTGGAGCGGGCAGGGGCTGCAGATGCTGATATGATCATTGCAGCCACCCATTCCGATGAAGTTAATATGGTCACCTGCCAAGTGGCCCATTCGGTTTTTTCGATACAACGAAAAATTGCTCGCCTTCGTTCGCAAAGCTATCTGGATGCGATTTATTCCGATCTTTACCGCCGTGATCATCTTCCAATTGATGTTGTAATCAGTCCGGAAAGAGAGGTTGCCGCTGCGGCGATGCAACGTTTGTCAGCACCAGCTGCATTTGACACCGAAACATTTATGGATGGAAAAGCACAGCTTTTGGGTATTACAATCGATGATGATTGTCCTGTCGTGCATACGCCATTACGCCAGCTTACTGATTTATTTTCGACCTTGCGCGCCATCGTGGTTGGGGTCCGGAGAGATGGTACTCTATTTGCTCCTGATCCAGGAGATCAATTATTTGTCGGTGATAACTGCTACATTTTCACGCATATTGAAGATGTTAGCAGGACAATGGAAGTATTTGGAAAAAAAGAAAAAAAGCAAGATCGTGTTGTGATTGTTGGTGGGGGCAACGTTGGTTTGGAGGTGGCCAAAGCAATGGAGAACCGAACCGGCAGAACCCGCAGTAAGATGATTGAACGGGATCGCAAGAAAGCCGAACATGCGGCTGAAGCGTTAGAACGGACCATTGTGTTGAACGGGGACGGGCTGGATCGTGCGTTAATGATCGAGGCAGGAATTGACCGAGCAGATGCTATGCTCGCGGTGACTGACGATGATAAAACCAATATGTTGGCAGCCGTACGCGCAAAGGCCGAAGGGTGCTCTTTGGCCATCGCCTTGATCAATGACCCTACTCTTGTGCCGTTGATGGCACCTTTGGGAATTGATGCGTATATCAACCCACGGTCCACAACCGTTAGCTCTATTCTGCGCCACATCCGCCACGGCAGAGTCCGTCAGGTTTACTCTATCGGTGATGCTGAGGCTGAAGTTATCGAAGCCGAAGTGATGTCGACCTCACCCATGGCTGGGCAAATGATCCGTGATATTGATTTTCCAGAAGGTGTGCTGGTGGGAGCCGTTTATAAGGGCGGTGAAGTTCTTCGACCTAGCGGAAAGCTACGGATTGAGGAAAGTGATGTCATTTCACTGTTTGCGATCGCAGCTGATGTGCCCGAAGTTGAGCGCCTGATGCAGGTCTCGATCGACTTCTTCTGATATGGCAAGGAAGACCGCCCCTCCTGGCATTCTTCGATTGCCCTTGTTCTTGCTGATATTTGGCATTGCTGCGTTGGCAATGTGGGTACCCGCCATTCATGCAGTGGTGCTGGATGATCACCCAACTTCGCGTAGTTTCTTTTATTCGGGCATTGTTGGTTTGATGCTTGTGACGTTTATTGGTTTGTCGTTGAGCAACAGGGTGCCGCGCTATGGAATGTTGGGGCAACTGTTGTCATTGCTTGCCACCTTTTCGGTGCTGCCACTTTTCCTGGCGGTTCCCACCCATGATGCTTTGCAAAACACCAGCTATCTAAATGCATATTTCGATATGGTTAGTGCGATTACTACTACTGGTGCTGATGTCTTTGCAGACCCTGGCCGGTTGCCGCCTAGTGTACATCTTTGGCGCGCGCAGGTCGGCTGGATGGGGGGGCTGCTTATGTGGATTGCAGCATCAGCGGTGCTTGCGCCCTTGTCGTTAGGAGGTTTTGAAGTAACTGCACGTGGAGAACCCGGGCGCGGCACTGAAACCCCTGCTCATATGCAGCAGGGGGACCCTCGGCGTCGATTGGTGATTGTGACACAGACCTTGGTGCCAATTTATGTTGGACTAACAATGGCGCTTTGGGTGTTGCTGATGATGACCGGAGAGAAGAGCCTGATCGGTTTGAGCCATGCGATGTCGGTGATGGCCACCTCCGGTATTTCCGCAGTTGGAGGGTTAGTTAACGCGAACAGTGGATTGGCCGGGGAAATGGTCATCTTCCTATTTATGTTCTTTGCTTTATCACGGTTAACGTTTTCTACTGACACTGCAACGTCGGGACACGTCCGGTTAGACCGGGATCCAGAATTTCGCATTGGTTTGATTCTGGTGATTGGGGTGCCACTGCTGCTGTTTTTACGACATTGGTTGGCCTCCTTTGAAGTCAGCGCTTCGGAAAATTTGTCGCAGGCCTTTCATTCTTTGTGGGGGGGCGTGTTTACCGTGATGTCCTTTTTGACAACTACGGGGTTTGAAAGTGCGGACTGGGCAGCAGCCCAACAGTGGTCTGGCCTAGGTACACCAGGGTTGATTTTGCTGGGTTTAGCAGTTGTCGGAGGTGGTGTTGCAACCACTGCAGGTGGGGTGAAGCTGCTTCGAGTTTATGCTTTGTATCTTAACGGTATGCGTGAAATGGAACGGTTGGTGCACCCATCTTCGGTTAGTGGCGAGGGTGCCGGAAATAAGCGTCTACAAAAGAATGGAGCCTTTATTGCATGGGTTTTCTTTATGTTGTTCGCACTAACGCTCGCGTTGATAAGCACCAGCCTGGCCGCTTTGGGCTCTGATTTTGAGCAGGCACTTGTGTTGGCAATCGCTGCCTTGTCGACCACAGGCCCGTTGATAGAGGTCGCTAGCGAAACTCCAATTTCCTTAGCGTTGCTAGCGCCCTCCGCCAAATTAGTACTCTGTCTAGCTATGGTTCTAGGGCGGCTAGAAACTCTCGCAATCATCGCCTTGTTGACACCAAACCTCTGGCGCAATTGAACGAACTTGGTTAACTTCGCAGCGATATCAAGTGCTTTTTTGGTTGGAAACACTGAATTTCTGTGTCCATACTTGAATGAAATGACGAGTCGCGCTGATCCGCAGCGTGTTGCAAGAACAAAAGCGAGAACAAACTATGGCTTCGGACCGACAGAACCTTCAGGATGCGTTCCTGAATCATGTGCGTAAAACCAAAGTTCCGGTTACTATATTTCTGATCAATGGTGTAAAATTGCAAGGTGTCATCACCTGGTTTGACAACTTCTGTGTACTGTTACGTCGCGACGGTCAGTCACAACTGGTTTATAAACATGCCATCTCCACGATCATGCCGGCCCAGCCGATCAGCCTATACGAGGGTGAAGACGCCTCTTGATGGAACATGATAGGATCCAGACCCGTGCATGGGTGCTGCATCCGGATATTAGATCAAACAGCGGGCGGCGCCCGGCCGAACCTGCATTGCAAGAAGGCGTGGCGTTAGCTAAGGCCTTGCCAGATCTTGATGTGATCGGGTCTCTTGTTGTGCGCTTGCCAAAGGCTCATTCGGGTCAATTGTTCGGCAAAGGTAAGATCGAAGAACTGGCTGCGATTTTCAAAGCTGAAGACATTGATCTCGTTCTTATTGATGGCCCCGTTTCACCGGTACAACAGCGCAACCTTGAAAAATCCTGGGGTGTAAAGCTACTCGACAGAACCGGCCTAATTCTCGAAATTTTCTCGGATCGAGCGCGAACTCGAGAGGGTGTGTTGCAGGTTGAAATGGCTGCACTTAGCTATCAAAGAACGCGATTGGTCCGTGCATGGACCCACCTTGAACGACAGCGCGGCGGATTGGGATTTGTTGGGGGACCTGGCGAAACCCAGATCGAGGCCGACCGTCGAGCTATTGATGATCAGTTGGTCCGTCTGCGTCGCCAGTTGGACAAGGTGGTCAAGACCCGTACTCTGCACCGAGAGGCTCGTGCCAAGGTGCCATATCCGATTGTTGCTTTGGTTGGATATACCAATGCAGGGAAATCCACTCTGTTCAATCGCCTTACCGGCGCTGACGTGATGGTCAAAGACATGTTGTTTGCGACCTTGGACCCGACGATGCGGCGGGTTGAGTTGGAAGACGGGCCAGAAATCATTCTATCAGATACTGTTGGCTTTATTTCAGATCTCCCAACTGAGCTGGTGGCCTCATTTCGTGCGACACTAGAGGAAGTTCTTGGTGCCGACCTCGTGGTGCATGTGCGCGACATAAGCCACGAAGACACTCATAATCAGGCGATGGATGTCGACAGAATTCTGACGTCTCTAGGTGTCGATGAAAATCGAGCAAGGATTGAGATCTGGAACAAGCTGGATCAGCTGCCGGAAGAAGAGGCAGATGCGAGGCGTCAGCGAGCAGAACGGGAAGAGGGTATCCACGCGATTTCCGCCATTACCGGTGAAGGTCTGCCAGAACTGTTGCGAGACATAGCGGAGCAACTGCAAGGCGCTCGTCATCAAGAAGTGCTCAGTCTTGAGTTTTCGCAAGGCAAACAGAGAGCTTGGCTTTTTGCCGAAGATCTTGTGCAAGGTGAAAAACAAACTGAGACCGGGTTTGAGATTACTGTTCTATGGACAGATCGGCAGAAGTCGCAATTCAACGCGTTGTAAACTGACCTTAGCCAAATGTTCTTGCTGCCCATCAATCCGTTCAAATGTGAAACACATTGATGGGCAGCACGGTCATTTCTGTAACGGCTGAATTCGTGTAATTCCAACCGCTGCAGCGCGCGCTAGATCTACATCAAGTGACATTGGAATATACTCACCCCTCCGCCACAACTGCGCCATGTCATCATAGAAACGAGACAGGAAGTGACCCGATTGCCCAGTTGAGGTTATGAAGACTGAACTGTCCGGGTCTGAGAAATCATAGACTCCACGATAGCCAGCTGAATGAACATTCTGAAAGGGATTGGGATCTTCGCCTGAACTCAGACCACGTTGAAGGGTGTTGTCGCCACCACTTGTGGATTGACGGATGTTTACGAAGAATCGAAGTAGGGGAACGTCTCCCAAGACCTCGTGGTCATGTGTTGCCTGATGAGCATCACCCCATCTTAGAGACTCAAGCGCTGGCCCGTAACGTTCGTTAATCCAAACCAAGGCATCGTCTAGCGCCATTCGGGCCATATCAGTGCAGCTTTCTTTGGGTGCGCTTTGGCGAATATCACACCAGGCAGATGCGCCATCAACATCTCGAAATACGCGTTCAATAAACAGCGGTTCCACATGTTTGAATTCGCTGGCCAGAGGTCCTAATTCATCAACGATTAACCGCGCTTGAAGGGCCCTAAGCCAGGCCGCATAAATAAGCGGCTCTGGAAGGTGCTCGTTCATTTCGCCGTTCCACTCGGACAGCAGACTTAATGCGGTCTGCTGTTGACGTGCTAGTGTACCCTCGGTAGCGGCGTTGGACGTGAACCAGAGATCTGCACCAATGAGAGGAAGTAGGGAGCGAGCAGTGTAGGAAACTGTGTCTAGCTGTGCTTCGATGAAGCTATCCCGAGTATGAACTTGGCGTGTCTGCATCAGCTTTTGCCAGCGATGGATACGCTGTGTGTCACCCCAGTTATATGACACGTGATTGGGAAAAGGGCGTTCAAGGAGTTTGTTGTTTGTGTTGCCCAATATGCCACCAAGCGGGCTAACAAATTGCGGATTTGCAGCATAGGGCGATCTCCCCTGCCAACGGTTTTCACGACGCCAGCCTTGATTTGGCAGGCGTCCTTGGCTTTGATTACGGGCATTGCGTTGCGGCACAGAACCAATGGTTTTCATTGCAATGGTTTCTTGATCCGCCAAAACAAGGTTTTGCGGTGGTGCAATGAAGTTCCCCCCTGATACCAATGCGTCTTGCACATTTTGGCTTCGCATTAGCGAAATTGCAGCGCTCATGGAGGTATCGGTATCGCTTAGAGCTGTCCATGCAAGGCTGGCAACATGTCCAGAAGGTGTCACAGCAGACAAACCATAAAGGGAGCCGGGTAAAACTGGGCCGTTCTCACTCCATCTCAGGATGAGTGTGATGGGCTGCGAACCTTTAATTTGAATGATCGAAGGTCGAGACGTAAATCGTTTATAGCCATTCGGGGTTAGGTATTCCTCGGGGTTCTTAGGGTTGAGCTTTTCAATGAAAATATCCTGGTCATCAACATAAGACGAGGTAACACCCCAACCTAACTGATCCGACCGGCCGACAATCACAGCTGGAATGCCGGGTAAGGTCGCGCCAATAACTCCTCCCGTAGCAAGTTCCATACGTGCCAAATACCACAGGGTAGGAGCGCTCAGTCCCATATGTGGATCGTTGGCCAGCAAAGTACCACCCGAAGCAGACCTGGCGCGAGCAGCAGCCCAGACATTTGAGGCCCCAGCCAAACCGCGGGGCGCAAAAGGGGACATTGCAGCCTGTGGCATCGACTCTGTCTCGGCGTAGCGTTTTAGGTCTGGGAACAACTGGGCATATTCTGGTAAGGCAGCGACGCCGGTGCCTGGAGCATCTGGAAGAATATCGAGCAGGCGTTCTGGATCGTCCAGCATCAGCATAGTCCTGGCACGGAGGACTTCGTCTTGAAGCTGCCCGGATAACTTCAGAGCCATAAGTTTCATCACCGCAATACTGTCAGCTGGCTGCCAAGGGGCGATGGGAGCGTTGAAAACAAACATTTCTGGTGCACCTCGACCAAGGGCGCTGTCGTTGATCTCACCAAGGCGTGCATTGACACCTGCAGAGTAAGCAGTGAGGGCGGCCAGCGTCCCCTGATCTTGAGCGCTGACCGACTGTTGAGCCAGTCGATACAGGTCAAGACGACGCAATAAGCTATCAGTCTCCACTGTTCGGCTGCCAAATACTTCGGATAGCCGACCCTGTACGGTACGGCGAAGCATAGTCATTTGCCAGAGCCGGTCCTGTGCATGAGCGTAACCAAGGCCAAAGTAAACATCTTCGTCGCTAGCGCCGAAGCTTCCGAATATATGGGGAACATTTGCATTGTCGCGGACAATTTCGACAGGCGCCGAAAGCCCTGGCAGGGCAATGTCTTTGTCATAGTCTGGGAGGGATTGCGACGCTAGAAAATATGCAAGCCCGAGCCCCAAAACCATCAAGACAAGTAATGCTGTGGTCATTCTCATGAGCCAGCGGAAAAGGAGTCCCATGGATGGTCTGTTCCTTCAGTACAATTCAATTTCGGTCGAAGGTGATTGAACCTTTCGACGCGGATGTTAGGGTCGCGCCAACATAGGCGAAGTCTGGTTGAGGGGAAAGCAGATGGCAAAAATAGCATTCTTAGGTTTGGGCGTAATGGGTTACCCGATGGCTGGACACCTTCAGAACGCCGGGCATCAAGTAACGGTTTACAACCGGACCACATCTAAAGCTGAGGCTTGGTCCGAGCAGTACGGCGGCGGTTGGGCAGTCACTCCGCGTGAGGCAGTGCAGGGGGCAGACTTCGTGATGTCTTGTGTCGGCAACGATGATGATTTGCGGGCGGTTTGCCAAGGCAAAGATGGGGCGTTTGTTGGCATGCAGAAGGGGAGTGTGTTTGTTGATCATACTACCGTATCAGCAAAAGTGACGCGTGAACTCTATGCGGCTGCCGAAGGACTCGGAATATCATTTGTGGATGCGCCAATCTCGGGTGGTCAGGCCGGGGCTGAAAATGCTGTCTTGTCGGTTATGTGTGGTGGCGATGAAGATGCCTTTGAGCGCGCAGCACCAGTAATTGATGCGTATTCACGTATTTGTCGCCGCATTGGTAACAGTGGTGCAGGACAGATGACCAAGATGTGCAACCAGATCGCAATTGCGGGGTTGGTACAAGGGCTAAGCGAGGCTTTGCACTTTGCGGAAAAAGCAGAGCTGGACGGCAGAGCAGTGGTAGAAGTGATCAGTCAAGGTGCAGCGGGAAGTTGGCAAATGGCCAACCGTTTCGAAACCATGATTGACGACAACTTTGATCACGGTTTTGCAGTGGACTGGATGCGGAAGGATCTGGGGATTTGTCTGGATGCTGCGGATGAAACAGGGGCCAGCTTACCAGTGACTGCCATCGTTGATCAGTTCTACAAGGACGTACAAAACAAGGGTGGCGGTCGTTGGGATACGTCTAGTCTGCTGAAGAGACTACGTATGCTGAGTTGATCGCCATCACAGCCAATCAATGATGACCAAAAACAAAGCGCACCTGTTTCAGTGCGCTTTGTTGTGAGGGTTGGTGTCGATCAAGGAATGATGCGGGTGTACTTTGATCCTTCGAGCGAGGCTCCGATTTGAAGGCCCGCTTGTCCAAACACTGCTGCCAAAATAGGTGAGGTCAGCGTATTGGTGTCGGTGGTCAATGTTTCACCCTTATCTTTGACGACATAACCGATATCAGCGCCTGCAGTCCAACCTGTCGAGCGGCGAAAAGTGCTTAGGGCGTCCTCAGTCATGAAGAACAGAACATGCGCATATTGCTGCACGCCAATCTGCAGACCCGCATTACCTTTGACGGTAGAATAATAATCAACAGTTGCACCATCAATGCGCAGTGAGCCCCGGCCATATCCACCACCAACAATGAAACCAGCTTCGGTCACCAATGGCATAATCAACATACCGGTTGAATTGTCGGACAACGTTCTGGTGTTTGGGTAAAGGCTATACATCTGGCTAAGAGTTGCATTTACGCGAGCATCAATAGTTGCTGCGCCGCTGCTGCCAACGCCATTGCCGCAGGCTGCGGTCACACCGGTCGTCGCTAAGGCGCCTAGGGCAAAACCACGTCGGGTCAGCCGGGAAGAAGAATTTCTAGTCATGAGTGTCACTGCCTGTAGTTGCTCGATAAAGGCCGGTTTTCCGGCTCTGTCATTGTTTATAAGCTTAAAACCGCCATATGTCATCTAGGAGCGCGCTATTATGCGCGGCTTCTTGCTGGAAGCCAGCCGAATGCGCTGACCTGGTGAATTACCTATTCAGCAGGCGAGCGACTTCTGGCGCGAAGTAAGTCAAAATGCCATCACACCCGGCGCGTTTGAATGCCATCAGACTTTCCAGCATCACCTGTTCGCCGTTGATCCAACCGTTTTGTGCAGCGGCTTGGATCATCGCGTACTCGCCGGATACTTGGTAAGCATATGTGGGGGCGCCAAATGTGGATTTAACGCGGTGGCATATGTCGAGATAGGCGATACCAGGCTTAATCATAACCATATCCGCACCTTCGCTAAGGTCTCGCTGTACCAGCCGTATGGCCTCATCACCGTTGGCCGGGTCCATTTGATAGGTTTTCTTATCTCCATTCAGTGCACCCGAAGCGCCAACCGCATCACGAAAAGGGCCATAATACCCCGACGCGTATTTTGCAGAATATGACAAGATCATCACATTGGAATGGCCAGCCTGCTCTAGAGCGTTACGCATTGCAGAAATTCGGCCGTCCATCATGTCCGAAGGACCAATGATATCGGCGCCAGCTTCAGCCTGGGCTAGTGTCATCTTTACCAGTGCCTCGACAGTCGCGTCATTGACGATTTCGCCGTCTACGACAAATCCGTCGTGGCCGTTAATGTTGTAAGGATCAAGTGCCACATCGGTCATTACTGCGATGTCTGGAGCTGCCGCCTTGATCGCACGAACGGCCTGGTTGGTCAGGTTGTCTGGATTCCAGGCCTCTACGCAATCTTCGGTTTTGAGGCTGGCGTCGGTATACGGGAACAAACAAATGGCGGGGATACCCAACGCTTGGGCTTCGACTGCAGCCTCTGCAATCTTGTCGACAGAGCGCCGGACAACACCTGGCATTGAAGGAATAGGCTCCTCAATACCGTTGCCATCGCGAACGAAGACCGGCCAAATCAGATCGCTTGAGCCAAGACTGTTCTCGCGGACCAAATCCCGGATCGCCGGAGTTGACCGGGTGCGGCGAAGGCGGGCGGCGGGAAAGCTGGCAACAGTCGGCGTCATGGATATCTCCTTAGAATACTATCAAACTGGGTGGCATGGATTACTGAGGGTTAACAAGTGCACAATCGTCGCGATCTTCGGAATATTGAGACCAGACCTTGTGCAGGCGGGCGGGGCAGTGGATACATGCCAACACTTGACTTAGCGTGGCGTAGGGAGCGCAGCCTTGGATTTAGTTGATACTTTGGTTGAGCTGATTGACCTGCGGTCGTTTTCCAATCTTTGGTTCTGGATTGCCCTTGCGGTCATGTGGTCGTCTGCCAGCCACTGGGTACTTGGGGTTCCAATTGATATGGTCTATCGCGCCAAGCGGCATGGTGGTCAGGCCGAACAGGATTTGGAAGATGTGGTTCGAGGCAATGTAAACCGTCTTATATACATTATGCAGGTGTCTGGTGCTTGGTTGCTAGCTCTGGTTTGTTTTGTCTTGTCCGGATTGCTGGTGTTGGGATTTTTCTACCATGTAGAATTTGCTCAGGCGGCCTTTTTGCTGGCTTTCCCATTGAGTCTGGTTGGTGTTCTTACCCGAGCAACTGCGGGGCGAATTGTACGGGACGGCATTTCGGGAACAGAGTTACAACAGGTTCTGGTTCGGTGCAGGCTGTATATTCAGATGATTGGCACAGTCTCGATCTTTGTTACTGCGATGTGGGGCATGTATCAAAACCTACAACTTGGCTTCCTAGGGTAGCAGGCCATGCAAGAGGAGAAGCGCACAATGGCGCAGCGTGTTATCACCATGGGCGGTGCGCCAGAAGGGTTTGACGCCCAGTTGATCCTCAAAGAGGTGAGCAAATCTGGCGAACCCGTGCTCCATGTGGCACGTGATGACAAACGTATGGAGGCGATGCGGGCAGCGCTTGCATTTTTTGCCCCAGAAATGCCGGTGTTTGTGTTTCCTGGTTGGGACTGTCTGCCATACGACCGGGTATCGCCTAATGCTGATATTGCAGCTGCGAGAATGGCTACTTTGGCGGCGTTGGTTCACCAAATGCCGAGCGAATTTATACTTTTGACAACATTGAACGCAGCGACCCAGCGGGTGCCGGCTCGCACCGTGCTGCGCGAAGCTGCGTTTTCGGCACAGGTGAACAAACGTATTGATGAAACGGCATTACGTAATTTTCTGGTTCGGATGGGGTTTACTCAAAGCCCAACAGTGATGGAACCGGGAGACTATGCAATCCGAGGTGGTATCATCGATATCTTCCCTCCAGGTCAAACTGGCCCGGTACGGCTGGATTTGTTTGGAGATGTGTTGGATGGCGCGCGTCGCTTTGATCCGGTTAATCAGCGGACCATTGAAAAACTGGATCTGATTGAACTGGCTCCGGTCTCCGAAGTGATCCTTGATGAAGCGGCGATCACCCGGTTCAGACAAAACTACCGGATAGAATTTGGCGCTGCTGGAACAGATGACCCGCTGTATGAGGCTGTGAGTGCAGGGCGTAAGCATCAGGGCATTGAGCATTGGTTGCCGTTCTTTCACGAAAAGATGGAAACTCTCTTTGATTATTTGCCAAAGGCAACAGTGACACTGGACGATCAGGTGACGCCAGCCCGGTTAGCCCGCTGGGAAACTATTGAAGATCAGTATGAAAATCGAAAAATTGCGATGCAGGCCAAAGGTCGGATCGATACTGTTTACAAACCAACCCCGCCGGAATTGCTATATTTGGATGACACCACTTGGGAGAAGGTTATTTCTGACCAGCGGGTGATCCAATTGCATCCGCTCCCGCAGGCCACTGGGCCGGGTGTCCTAGATGCTGGTGGTCGAATAGGCCGGAACTTCTCTCTAGAACGACAGCAAGAAAGTATCAGTCTTTTTGGCGCTTTGGCTGACCATATTCGGGCGCGGCTGATTGAAGGACCAGTTGTGGTTGCATCTTATTCCGAAGGTGCGCGGGAACGATTGACTGGGTTAATCGAGGATGAAGGACTTGCTGAAGTTATCCCTGTAATGAATGGCACTCGGATTGGGAAATCCGGGTTGCATCTGGCCGTATGGGCGCTGGAACATGGGTTTACGACCCAGGACATGACGGTCATTTCTGAACAGGATGTCTTGGGCGATAGATTAATCCGGGCGCCGCGTAAACGGCGCAAGGCAGAAAACTTTCTGACAGAAACTCAGTCCCTTAGTCCGGGTGATCTGGTAGTGCATGTTGACCATGGTATTGGTCGTTTCCTTGGACTGGAAGTTGTAACTGCGGCTGGCGCTGCACATGAATGCATCCTTCTTCAATACGCAGAAGCCGCCAAACTGTACCTGCCGGTTGAAAACATCGAGCTGTTGTCAAAGTACGGTCACGACGAAGGTTTGTTGGACAGGCTGGGCGGTGGTGCCTGGCAATCTAAAAAAGCCAAGCTGAAGGAACGTATCCGCGAAGTAGCTGACCGGTTGATCCGGGTGGCCGCTGAACGCGCCCTGCGTCGCGCACCCGTACTTGATCCGCCACCTGGCAGCTGGGACGCATTTTCTGCGCGGTTCCCATATCAGGAAACCGATGATCAATTGCGTTCTATTGGGGATGTCATTGATGATCTGACCTCGGGTCGCCCGATGGACAGACTGATTTGTGGTGACGTTGGATTTGGCAAAACCGAGGTGGCTATGCGCGCAGCATTTGTTGCTGCAATGTCGGGTGTGCAGGTTGCAATTGTTGCGCCAACGACGTTGCTGGCGCGGCAACACTACGCAAGTTTTGCTGAAAGATTTCGGGGGTTTCCTCTTGAGGTCAGGCAGTTATCGAGATTTGTTACAGCAAAAGACGCTCAGGCTACTCGAGATGGAATTTCGCGTGGCACAGTAGATATTGTCGTTGGCACCCATGCGCTCTTGGCAAAGAGCATCCGGTTTAAAGACCTTGGTCTTTTAATCATCGACGAAGAACAACACTTTGGCGTTGGTCACAAAGAACAATTGAAGCAGATGCGTAGTGATATTCATGTGCTGACACTAACGGCAACACCAATCCCGCGCACCCTTCAATTGTCACTTTCAGGGGTGCGGGACCTGTCTATCATCGGGACGCCGCCGGTCGACAGATTGGCGATACGAACCTATGTGAGCGAATTTGATACTGTCACCATCCGCGAAGCTTTGCTCCGCGAACATTACCGTGGTGGGCAAAGCTTTTACGTGGTGCCACGCGTCAGCGATCTTCCGGATATCGAAGCCTTCCTGAAAGACCAAATGCCCGAGCTCACCTATGTGATCGCCCATGGTCAGTTGGCAGCAGGTGACTTGGATGAGCGCATGAATGCCTTCTATGATGGAAAATACGATGTTCTGCTTGCCACAACCATCGTCGAAAGTGGGCTGGATATTCCTACCGCAAATACAATGGTGGTGCATCGGGCTGATATGTTCGGTCTATCGCAGCTGTACCAAATCCGTGGACGGGTGGGGCGTTCCAAAACCCGCGCTTATGCCTATTTGACCACCAAACCCAGAACCAAACTGACACCCGCTGCAGAAAAACGGCTGAGGGTTTTGGGGTCCTTGGATACGTTGGGCGCCGGCTTTACCCTTGCCTCGCAAGATCTCGATATCAGGGGCGCAGGAAATCTTTTGGGTGAAGAGCAATCGGGCCAGATGCGCGACGTCGGGTATGAGTTGTACCAATCCATGTTGGAAGAAGCGATCAGCAAAATCCGGTCAGGACAGATGGAAGGGCTGACTGAGAGCGATGACCAGTGGGCACCGCAGATTAACCTAGGTGTTCCAGTCCTGATCCCAGAAAAGTATGTACCTGACCTGGATGTTCGACTGGGCCTGTATCGACGTTTGTCATCACTCACCACCAAAGTAGAACTCGAAGGGTTTGCTGCCGAGCTTATTGATCGCTTTGGAAAATTACCCAAAGAGGTCAATACATTGATGTTGGTTGTACGGATCAAAGCGATGTGTAAGCGGGCTGGAATTGCGAAACTTGATGGCGGTCCAAAGGGGGCGACCATTCAGTTTCACAACGATAAGTTTGCTTCACCTACAGGGTTGGTCGAATTTATTCAGGCCCAGGATGGGCAAGCCAAAGTACGGGACAACAAAATAGTTGTAAGCCGCGACTGGCGCAGTGATGGTGACAAAATCAAGGGCGCCTTTGCAATTGCCCGTGACCTCGCTGAAAAAGTGGTTGCTGCCAAAAAGAAGAAAAAGACCGCTTAACGGTGGAGCATCAATCCCCTGCAACGAACGAGCAGAGCTGCCAGTCTCCGTTGGCAGTTTTTGTCAAAGACGCCCGATAACCGACTATTGGCCACAGGTAATCCCTGTGCATGTAACCTCTGCGACTGTCGCCAATTGTCACGTGTTGATACGGAGCGTTTTCGTCAAACTTAGCTATTGTCACAACTTCATGAGAAATCTGCTCTAGGATCGTCGCTTTGCTATCAGCCGACTGCCGAAGGGCAACATGGCGACCGTTTACAAAATAGGCCTCAAAAATGTCGATCTCGTCGGGCAGATCGATTTGCCAGTGAAATGGCATCCAGAATTCAGCACTGTCAGCGAAGTATCCTGGTTGCTGAAGTGTTTTTTGCAGGTTTTTCCAATATGCTTCACGCAGGGCGTCAGCCTGAGACCTGTATTCTTCACTCAGACTTTTTTCGGGCAGTGTCAAATTGTGCCGGAATTCATCGTGGCCCCCATTGCCGCCATGGCTAAGGTAAATCTGATTACAAGAGGCCGCAACGACTGCCTCAGTATCACGAGCTATGATGTCGGTGAGCAATTGGGTCCGAAAAATTGAAAGAGTTGGATCTTTTTCAGCCTGGTCGACCGGAGAGAGATGGATACGTTGGGCAACCAGTGGGCTTCCGAGGCCCACAAAACAAACGATAAGCGCCCTGATCATTCGTTTTCCTTCATTGCAACCTGTGCGCAGGCGCATGAGGCTGCGACCCGGTCTGCACGTGCCATAGCCAGGTCCAGGTTGTGCTTTACATGTTTGATCTCAGTGGTTTCTCCCCGAGCCTTAAGACAATCATGCAGTCCCTTGAGGCTCCAGACATTGCTGGGGTGTATTGATGCTCGTGATAAGGAGCCACCAAGCCCTAAATCCTCACGGTAAACAGCCTCGGCCTGTGCAACGTGACCTTGTTCAAACAGTAAGGCCCCCAGTGCATGACGCGTAGGTTGCATCCAACCCCAAGGTTCATCGTAGGGCAAGTTGTCATCTAACTCGACGGATCGTCTTAAATGTGCAAAAGCGATCTCATAGTTTTCTTTACGATATTCAATCTCACCACGTAACATTTCTGCTGCAATTTCAATTAGATCTATCACACGGTTGTTATGCATCAATCGCGTTTCTGGGATCCTAGCTTTTGCAGCTTGGAACAAAACCTCTTCTGTTTCTGCTTCAATAACACGTCCGGTCGCGGCAAATCCGATCGCGCGAGCGTAGTGAGTTGTGGCGGTCAGAGTGCGGTACAGATCCGGGTCCTTGGGCAACTCCAACGCCATCGCTTCGTCCCAGCGACCAAATCGGATCAGAATATGAGGGCCCATTGCCATGTAGCTTTCAAAATAGTCGGCCATCGGCGGGCTTTCTATGCGTAGCATTTCTTCTGGAACCGTTTCCCACATGCCTAGATTGGCGCGCTGCGCAGGCTCGTATTGTCCCAGGAACATCGCGCCATAAATGACAAAGTGATAGTTATGTTGGCGGTATCCAGTGTAGATATTATAGGCGCCTTCGCGGTGGTAATATTTTAGATCAGCTTCAACCGCTTTTTCGTTCCAGTGAACAACGTCTTTGTAATCGCCACACAGGACATCAATGTGAGTAGGCATATGGACCAGATGCCCGGCGTCTGGAACCAATGTGCGAAGGACGTCTCCGGCTTTCAGAGCCTTTTCTGGGCACGGCGACATTTCCATCAAATGTACGTAGAGGTGCAATAGACCTGGGTGTTGCATAGCTCCGGGTGCATGGCTCATCGCCCATTCCAACACCTCTTGCGTCTCAAGCGTGGCGGCACCCTCTGCAGGCTGTCCGGTTTTCAAATCCCACATTTTCCATGGCGTTAGGTTGAGTAGGCTTTCCGCATAGATTGTTCGAAGATCTAGGTGATCTGGGCATTCGGCAAATGCAGCGCGCATGGCATCTGCAAAACTAAAATCCCATGCGTGCATGTCGTCGATCAGCTCGCGCTGCGGGTAACGAGCGGCTAGAGCATTTATTAGAGCAGCCTCTGGCTTGGTAACACCTTCCACATGCGATATTGCCAGTTGTGCGGCATCAAAAGCAGCGCTTAGTGCTTTCTCTCGGCCTGGAACATCATGCAATTCCCAGGGCATATTGTAATTCGGACCAGAGGCGTAGGCGACCCCCCAGTGTGCCATCGCGCAGTTGGGATCATGTTCCAATGCCCGCTGAAAACAGACCACCGCTTCTTGGTGATTATAGGCATAAGTCCAGATTAAGCCGCGATCAAACCAGAGCTGAGCACTGTTGGAGGTGCTGGTAATGGGGCAGGTATAGTTGCCCAAATCATAGTAGTCGCTCATACAAAGTTCCTCCCCGCGAATGCGGAGAGGTTAGGGTTTTCAATGTACTACGGCAAGAAGGTCGTAGGGGCTATTCTGCTGGTAGGCGTGTTTCGACGCGCCCCATATGCAACATGAGCAAGTAAGCGACGATGATCATAGTTAAAATGCCAGATGTTAGTGGTAGCAATGAGCCATCAAAGAACAACCCAATTGGCGCGGCAATAACAGCTGCAAGCACCGTTGAAATTGCACCAATAACCGATGCCGCCATGCCAGCGATGTGTCCCATGGGCTCCATCGCCATGGCATTCAGATTACCCAAGGTCAAACCCACCATAAAAAACAGGCTGGTTTGCCAAGCTACGAACAGGCCAAATTGGAATGTGTCCGGTAGATTGGTGTTACTGAGAAACAGCACGGCAGTAGAAAACAGGATCTGGCTCGCCAGCGACCAGGTGACCATACGGCGCATTCCTACTTTAACAACAACAGCAGCATTAATCAGGCTTGCGCTTCCAGACATTAGTGCAACAAAACCAAACCAAAAAGGAAAGCTGTCAGCGCGATCAAATATCACGTCATACACGGGCTGCACCATGGTAAGCATTGTGAACAGTGCAGCCATACAAAGCGTCTGAACAAAAATCGATATACGTACCGCAGGATGGGCAAACATCTCGCGGATGGCACCGATCATCAAATGCAGCTGAAACGGGCGGCGATCTTCACGTGCGAGTGGCTCTGGCAGGCGAATACCCATCCAGATCACAATGGTGATTGCAAACAAGGCAAAGGCGATGAAGATTGCACGCCAGCCCGCAAAGGCGATGATGACAGTCCCGAGCATGGGGGCAATAGCAGGCACCAAAGTGAAAATCATCATTGCGATTGACATGAGTTTTGCCATCTCACGACCAGAATAAAGATCACGCACGATGGCCAATGCCACCACGCGTGGGCCAGCGGCTCCGAGACCCATTGTGACGCGGGCAAACAGGAGTAGTTCCAGAGAAGAACTTGCCCAGGCTACCGCAGCGGATACAACATACAGTGATGCTCCGGCGATAATCACCGGTTTGCGGCCAAAAGCGTCAGACAATGGGCCGGTGAAAAAGGTGCCGACCCCCATACCAAAGACAAAAGCAGTCAGAATGAGCTGCGCACGGTTGATATCATCCGCGCTGAGCGCAGCACCAATTTCTGGTAAAGCGGGCAGCATTGCATCGATGGAAAAAGCGATGGTGGCAAACATCATCGCAATCAACGAGATAAACTCGACCCTGGACATTTGATGGGCGGCTGGGTTGGACATATATTACCTCAGGCGGCACTTCAGTAGGATCCGGAAATCGGATGCAATCTGGGAACCGCTAAATTTTGGCGCTATCACAGAATTTGGCGCGCATCCAGAAACTGCGTCGCACAGATGGGTGTGCATTGATGTTGAAGTTACCTGAAAGGGACGTGCATCCCTTTCAGGTATTGAATGTAGTTGCTTTAAAATGGGTCTATGAGTTGCTAGTTTCGACCTGATCCATGATCTCGGCTATGACCTTAAGCCAAAGCTCAGGAGGTTGGGCGCCGGGGACCGCATGTTTATTGTCGACAATAAATGTTGGTACAGAACTAACCCCCATCTCACGGCTATGGGCGTCGCGTGCTTTGATATCATCGATGTCGTTGTCGGTAGAGAGTAGTTTTTGCACGATTGCTGCATCCATACCGATGCTGTCGGCAATATCTCCAAGTACCTCGGAGTCACCAATGTCGCGCGCATCGACGAAATATGCCTGAAATAATGCGTCCACAGCCTGTGTCTGTTTGTCTTCAATGCCGGCCCAATGGATCAGCCGGTGAGCATCCAACGTATTGGGGGTCCGCTTCATCGCTTCGAAGTTGATCGTGAGGCCCGCCTGTTGGGCGTGTTCGACAACAGGGGCGTATGCTTTTACAGCCCCATCTTGTCCACCAAATTTTGTCTCGAGATATTCTCGGCGGTCCATGCCTTTGGCGGGCATATCGGGATTTAACTGGAAGGGATGCCATTCGATTGCAAAAGGATGATTTGGCATTTGAGCCAGTGCTTTATCCAAATGGGCTTTGCCAATGTAGCACCACGGGCAGATCGGATCCGAAAGAATATCGAGTTTTACGGTCATGTTAGGATGTAACCTTGAAGGAAGCGGGCAGGGCGCGGCGCAGCAGTTTGCCATTGGCCCCCTGCGGCAACGCGTTCATATGAATGTAGACGCGGGGTTGTTTGTAGCGGGCCAAGTGCTTGTTAGCAAAACCCCTTAGGTCGTCCTCGTTCAACTTATTGGGACCGGTATAGAACGCAGCGATAACAAAGGTGTCGGGTTTGATCTCAACCGTTGCGGCGCCTACCTGGGTGATCCCAGGATGGATAGAGAGTGCACCTTCAACCTCTAGCGGGGAAACGCGGAAACCTCCGGCATTCATCATGTCGTCGGCGCGACCTAGATAGCTGATCTGGCCTTCGGCAGTCATTGCCCCCTGGTCACCGGTCAAGAACCAGTCCCCATCGTAACGGGCAGCTGTTTCGTTTTGTGCATTCAGATAGCCAAGCATCAGCCCCGGATCGGACCGGTGGATGGCGATTGTACCTTCGTTTCCGATTGGAACAGGACCGTCGCTATCAACGATGGCAACGCGACGACCGATCTGAGGTTGCCCTAACGCACCGTTTTTTGCGGGATGCTTTGGGCTGGAAGAAATAAAAGTAGAGCATTCCGACATCCCATAGGCCTCATACAGCTTAGTTTTTGTAGCTTTGGTCCATTCCTGTTGTAAATTAGCCGAGAGCTTTTCGCCGGCGCAAAGCCCGTGGCGAAGATTTGGAAGGTCCAATTGAGAACTACCTTGTAGAATTTTGCGGTAGACGCCAGGCGCGGCAGCAAAAATGCTGGCGCGATGGTCCTGCAGCAGTTCGGGGAGGTCAGAAATCGCTGTGCCTGGCGCAGGGATTAAGGCGGTTGCGCCCATGGTCCATGGGTCCATCAAGCCCGTGCCCAAGGTATAGGTCCAGTTAAAGGCACCAGCATGTAACAGCAGGTCATCCGAGTGCAGATCATACCAGCCTGAAATCATCATCTGTCTCGCCCAAATGGCGCGGTGGGCATGTGCAACGGCGCGCGGATTTCCGCTGGTCCCAGAGGTGTAGACTAAATAGGCTAGCCGCTCTGGGTCGCCCAAAGCGTACTCGCACGGGGGAAGGTCACGCATCGACAGAAGTGAGTCGGTTGTGATTTGATTCGGGTGTGAGCCGCAAGCCACATCGGGATCCCGCAGGATTGCCGCTGGCGCTAGGTCGGCAATCATCTTGACCGTTTCGGGGGCCGTCAATTGAGATGACGTTGGAACGGGAACCAATCCGGCTGCGATGGCTCCGAGATAGGCAATGGGGAACTCGACCGTGTTGCCCAATCTCATCAGAAGGACATCACCTGCGACCAGCCCAGATTGCAGCAGTCCTGTTCCGGTTCCGCGCACTGCTGCTTCAAGTGCCCGGTAAGTCCAGTTCTGTGTCGAAGTTCGTGAAAGGACGGACAAAGCAAGTTTGTCCGGTGCGGTCGGGGCATGCCGCAATACATGGGCGGCCAAGTTAAAGGGCGCGGGGCAGGGTGCGAACGAGCCATGGTCAAAAATCGACAACATGGGGTGTGGCTATCGTGAGTGGTGCTGCGTTGCAAGCTGACTTGGGGCCGCTTATAGAGAGCGTATGACAAAACGAGATCCAAAATCGCTAATTTCCATTGCACGCAACAGCGGCGTCCAGAGCGAAGCTGAGCCGCTGGATTTGGGAATGAGGGTACGTGAATTGCGTAAAGCCCGTGACTGGACGTTGGAGCATGCCGCCAACCAAGCGGGACTGGCCCGTTCGACCTTGTCGAAGATCGAAAATGGCCAAATGTCACCAACTTACGATGCACTAAAGAAGTTGGCTGTAGGGTTGGAGATTTCGGTCCCTCAATTATTTACCCCCCCACAACGTGGCCAGGTGAATGGTCGTTTAACCGTGACCAAAACTGGAGAAGGCGCCGCACATGCGACCACGACCTATGAGCACGAGTTACTCGCAGATGGTTTGTCCAGAAAACAGATGTTGCCTTATCGGGCCCGCGTACGTGCCCGGTCCATGGATGAGTTTGAAGGCTGGGTGCGCCACGACGGTGAAGAGTTTCTGTACGTTCTGACCGGAGTGGTTTGGCTGTATACTGAATTCTATGAGCCAATAGAGATGCGACGTGGTGACAGTGCATATTATGACGCTGCGATGGGGCATAACGTGATCTCGTCAAGTGACGAGGACGCCACAATCCTTTGGGTCACTTCGCTGGCTTGAAGCCACAACTTCGGTCAGCCTTCGACCTCGCGTAGCAACCCTTCTACAAATAGGAAGTCTTCCACTTCTTCTTTAGCTTCCGTCAGGGTCAAGTGATGGGTCTGAGCTAGATAAACCACAAACGCCTCCGGATCCTGTAACAACGAAGGTGCTAAGCTTGGTTGCAAATAGGGGAAACGGTTTTGGATACGCGGCAGGCAATTGGCCCAGTCCTTGGAAGCGTTCAAAACGGTCATAGCCAGTCCTCCCACCGGGCAACAACGGTTCTTTTGTCAGTTTAGTGTAACTAGGATTAATCAAAAAAGATACGGTCACAAATTTGAAGGCTGTATCACGTTCCAATGTTTAGCTTAGAGGCCGATCAGCTACGCATATAGACAGGCCTAGGCCTCAAAGTTTGAAATTCAGGATGGCAATTGACTTCGTGACTTGGAGTGAAGTTTTTATTCGAAATAGGGTGGACAGTGCAAAGTGCTTGGGCCCTAACCAACCGGTGAAACAATCTGCCCTTATACTCAGTGTAGTAAAAAGGCAGATTCAGTAAGCATATCCCAAACGCGATAGAGCTGGCTCAGTTTGGTTCGTACCACCAGACATCGGGCATAAAGCCGAGACGGTCACCATAAAGCGGTAATCTATCAGGAAATTGTAACTCTTTGGCATGGGCAATACGACCCTTATCGAACTGCCAGATTGGAATCACGTACCGTCCGGTTGTCAGTGCCCGATCTAGAGCCCGAACAGCAGAAATGAAATGCTCAGCGCTGATTGCATTTAGCATCTCAGGGATCAGAGCCTCTACGGCGGGGCTATCTACGCCCATTAGATTACGTGTCCCGGTTTGGTTTACACCACTACGGCCCCAGTACAGGTACTGCTCATTACCGGGACTTAGTGACAGATCACGGCGATAGCGCGTCATATCAAAATCATAGTCGTTTTGCCTAGAGACATATTGTGCGTTATCAACCGTTTCCGTGGTTATTATGATACCTAAACGTTCAAGAGAACGGGCATACATTTCAACGATGGTCTGCATTTCGCCATCGCCCTGGCGCAAAAGAACTGAGAACTCGAACGCCTCACCAGTTGAATTTTGCAAAACTCCATCTTGGACTTTCCAGCCTGCCTCGCTTAACAATTTAGTTGCGATACGGAGGTTCTTGCGATTGCGTTCGGTACCGTCGCTCATTGGTAAGCTGTACCCGTCCAAAGCACCTGGCAGCAGGGTATCCGCATAAGGTTCTAGTAGATCGCGTACACGACCTTTGGCTGGGCCAGGGTTCATACCGAGAGCAGAATTGGAATAGTAGGAGGTTATACGAGGCTGTGTCCCGCCGGTAACTGTGCCGTTTATGTATTCGAAGTTGAATGCATAAAGGAGAGCTTCTCGTACCCGCCAATCGTCGAAAGGTGCGCGACGGGTGTTCATTGCCAAACCAGTGATGCCCGAAGGGCGCTGGTGAGGGATTTCGGATTTCACTACATCGCCACTCTGAACAGCGGGGAAGTTATAGCCTCGGTCCCATTTGCCAGCGTTGTATTCGCGCACGGCCGTCAATTCGCCAACTTTGAAGGCTTCAAACAACACCGTTTGATCGCCAAAGAATTCAACACGCATTTCGTCAAAGTTCTGTGTGCCCTTCCGAAAGGGTAAGTTCTCCCCCCAATAGTTGGGATTGCGCTGCAAGCTCACATAGCGGCCAGGATCAGAGGCAGCGACGACATAGGCACCTGTACCGATGGGGGCTTCGCTAGGGCCACTGGTTGTGAAATCTTTACCCTCCCATTGTCCTTTTTTCAGGATGGGGCGTAGTCCTGCAATCAAGGCCAATTCTCGATCTTCAGTGTTGAAGACGATCCGAACCTTTCGAGGACCAGTTTGCGTTATGCTCTCAATTTTTGACCAAAAGCCGCGGTACCTAAGGTGGCCAACTGTGCCCAAAGTTTCATATGACCAGATTACGTCGTCGACGGTGACTGGTGAGCCATCGGAAAACCGAGCTTCAGGACGAAGGGTGAATTCAACCCATGAGCGATCGTCAGGGGTTTCGATTGATTCAGCAAGTAGCCCATATAGCGAGAACGGTTCGTCCCATGATCGTCCCATCAGGCTTTCATAACCCCAGAACCGAAGCTGCCAAGGGGCAGTACCTTTTTGTACAAATGGGTTGAGCGTATCAAAGCCACCTGTATTACCGAACACCACACGCCCGCCTTTGGGTGCGTTGGGATTGGCATAAGGGAGGGATGAAAAATCCTCTGGTAGATCGGGTTGTCCGTACATGGCTATTCCATGTGCTGATTCTGCCGTAGCGTGATTAACGCTTAGAAGCAGGGTGATACCTGCCAGCGTTGAAGCGATTTTTGAGAAAAAGTTTGATCTCATTTGGGCAACAATCCTGCTCTGCCTATATTTCCTTGTATTATCAAGCTACCCTTGCCGTCACGCCTTTTCAAACTTTTAGCTTGGATAACGTCAGATTATTGCGTATAACAGTGTTACTGCTCGATAGGTTTCTTGCCTGTATGAAACCTGCCTCAATAACTTGACGCCCGCTTCGCGCGGGCGTTTTTTTGGTTTGACCGTTTTTCTGTTGTCGTGAGCCGTTCATCTTTGAAAGTCCAAGCAATGAAATTTTGAGCTCATTGAGAGTTTTCTCAAGTAGTCGAAGTTAAAGATATCTACAATGTTCGGCCAGCCAGATAAATTGTAAGAACAGCAGATGACGAGCGTTTTCTTTGCAGTTGCAGCATGCCACAATGTGCAAAATTCAAATCCTAGCCATATCGTAAAAAGGGAAGAGATCTATGTCTTTGCGAGGGAAAACTGCTGTTGTCACCGGATCCAATTCGGGAATTGGACTAGGCGTTGCACGAGAGCTGGCGCGTGCAGGCGCAGATCTGGTTTTGAACTCGCTTACTGAGCGAGACGAAGACCATGCATTGGCAGAGGCCATATCAACGGAGTTTGACGTTGTTGCCAAGTATGTCAAAGCGGATATGTCTGTGGGAGAGGAATGCCGCAGCCTAATAGAATCTGCCGGCTCTTGCGATATTTTGGTTAATAACGCCGGAATCCAGCATGTCGCTCCGATTGATGAGTTTCCAAGAGATAAGTGGGATGCGATCATTGCCATCAATCTCAACTCCGTGTTCCACACCACTGCCGCTGCGTTACCGATGATGCGTGCGAAGGGGTGGGGACGGATTGTCAATGTCGCTTCGGCACATGGCCTGACGGCCTCACCTTACAAATCTGCCTATGTCGCGGCCAAGCATGGTGTCGTGGGAATGACCAAAGCTGTGGCATTAGAAACGGCACAGGAGCCGATCACATGTAATGCTGTCTGCCCAGGATATGTGCTGACTCCGTTGGTTGAAGCACAGATACCTGACACTATGAAGGAATACGGCATGGACCGCGAAACAGTCATCAAAGAGGTAATGTTGGCGCGGCAACCATCCAAAGAGTTTGCAACTGTAGAGCAGTTAGGTGGCACGGTTGCGTTTTTGTGCTCTTCAGCGGCAACGCAGATTACTGGTACGACGCTAAGTGTCGACGGCGGATGGACCGCTCTATAAAAAGTGCAGGAGCGGGGCCTTGCCCCGCTTCCTTTGGATATTCGCTATATGAAGCTAACTTAGTCCGCTGCTATTTCAGCTGGTTGGCTTGGATCTTTGGAATTTGGGTAGACCAGCCCGGCTGAGATCACCAGCTTAGCGGCATCTTCAACACTCATTTCCAGCTCAATCACATCTTCTTCCGGAAGAAACAACAGAAACCCAGAGGTCGGGTTTGGAGTGGTAGGTATGAAAATACTCATCAACTTCCCACTGGTTTTGGTATGCGCATATACCTCGCCTTTGGCGGTGGTCGAGACAAAACCGATGGCCCAGATACCAGGGCGCGGATACTGAATGATGCAGGCTTTTTCGAAGCTGCGTTCAGACTGAGCAAATACGGTTTCCGAAATCTGTTTGATTCCAGAATAGATTGACCGCACCACTGGCATACGCTGGACCAGACTTTCGGCGAAAGAAATCAGAGAACGACCCAAAATCCCTTTGGCGATCCAGCCAATGACGATGGTGAACAACAAAAAGATGATCAACCCGATGCCGCGCAGATTGATACCGATGTACTGTTCCGGAAGGATTGTTGAGGGAACTAGCGGCAACACCACACTATCAACCCAGCCCATAACTGACCATAAAAGCCAAATGGTCAGCCCAACCGGGGCGATCACCACGATCCCAGTCAGAAATGATGAGCGCAGGCGGGCAAACAGGCCCGGACGGCGCTGGGGTTCTTGGTCAAATGGCGTTGTCATGGTTCTTTTCGCTGTTGGTTCTGTGCAACCTAGGAAGTTTGAGAAGGCGCGGCAATGGCGCCTCTCTAATCTGTGTCTGTTAACTGCGAAGAGTGATCAGTTCTTTGGCAACATTAGAAGCTAGTCGGGCATTATTACGTACCAATGCAATGTTTGCAGTGAGAGACTTGCCCTCAGTCAGTTCAAATATTCGCTGTAACAGGAATGGAGTGACGGACTTACCACTGATACCCTTGTTGTCGGCCTCTGTCTGGGCTTGAGCGATGATCGGTGCCAGAATTTCGGCAGCGATTTGATCGGTGTCTGGGATCGGGTTGGCAACCAGTTGGCCACCCGGCAATCCTATGGCCTGACGTAGAACATGAGCACTGGCGATCTGCACAGCGTTATCCATTCGTAGCGGTGCAGCAAGGTCGGATTGTGCGGACCAAAACGCCGGAAAACTGTCTTGGCCATAAACTATGACTGGCACGCCATGCGTCTCAAGGACTTCAAGGGTTTTAGGGACATCCAGAATAGCTTTGGCACCCGCTGCAACAACTGTCACCGGGGTTGCAGCCAGCTCCAACAGGTCGGCAGAAATATCGAATGTTTGTTCAGCACCTTTATGGACGCCACCGATGCCGCCTGTTGCGAAGACTTCGATTTCAGAAAGTTTCGCCGCAATCATGGTTGCCGCAACGGTGGTTGCGCCGGTTCCGCCAGTCGCAAGGCAGGCTGCAAAATCTGCCCGTGACAGCTTGGCAACATTTTTTGCCCGGCCCAGTGACTGCAATTGATCTGCCTCGAGACCAACATGCAAACAACCGTCAAGTACAGCGATCGTGGCAGGTGTGGCGCCAGTATCGCGGATGTCTTGTTCAACCTGTGCAGCCACTTCTACGTTCTGCGGATAAGGCATACCGTGTGTGATGATGGTGCTTTCCAGCGCAACAATTGCAGTGTTGTTGGATCTGGCGTCCTGGACCTCGGCAGAATATTTGATGTTGATCACAGTGGTGGTTCTCCTGAAACATAGGTAGCCGCAGCTTTAAGCGCTGATGCGAGAGCTATCTCGCGGGCTTCTCCGCGGGCCTCGGCGGCGATATGGGCGGCCATAAAGGTATCTCCGGCTCCGGTCACACGGGCGACGGTTACGCGGGGCGGGGAAAGGGTGATTGGCGTGTCTGGACCCGCTTCGGTGGCTGAACTGCCGCCGTCGGTCACCAGAACACGGGATGCGCCTCGATCGAGCATAGCCTGCGCGGCGGTTAGACTGTCAGAGAATTCCGCCTGACACATCAAGCCGGCCTCTTCTAGGTTGACGTAAAGCGTTCCACGATTTCGGTTCAGGAATGGGCGTAAACGTTCGGCTTTGCCTGGCGAGGCAGGAGCAACCCGAAGATCAGCAGCGGAAAATTCTGGGGCGGCAGCGATGTCGTCAAGCAGAGACAAAGTCAGATTGCCATCTAACGCTACAAGACCAGAGTAGGGATGTGTCGATGAACCAAGGCTACCATCACGTAAGGGGCGCAGAATTTTGTCGCCGGCCGCTTCAAGTGAGTGTGCGTCAGCAATAGCTGCGATCAGTCCATTTGCGCCTTCTACGGCCATGTAACGATCGGTGGGCAGGTCTTCTGAGCGGTAGATATGGTCAGTCAATAAACCAAGTCGGAGGCAGGCATTGACCAATTCGTTGCCTTCTTCATCTCGGCCAATTGCGCTGAGCAGGGCAGGCTTTAGGCCAAAACGGGCCAAGGTCATCGCAATGTTCATGGCGACGCCGCCCGGTAACCGGGTGATCCTGCCTGGCATATCTGAGCCGCGCCGCATTTCCATGCGCGATCGGCCGATGATGTCCCAAAGCACGGAACCTATGCAAAGGATATTGGTTTCGTCTGATTTGGAGTTCTGTATCATACGCCAGTACTGCCTATTTTTGATCCAGCTCGCAAGGCGCAACCGCTATTCAGGCACTGCAAATGTTAGGGCGGCCCAAAGGGTTTCCCAAACCTGTTCAACGTCATCAGTTGCAGGTCGCAGAACAACTGCATCAACAAGATAAGTGAAACCGGGCTTTACTGGAATGTTTGCCAGTCCTTGAGAGTCTGTATGAAGTTTGGAAACAGTGACTGCATTATCGCCGGCGCGTTCATACACTTCAATCTGTGCATGTGGTCGCACTTTACCTTGGTAAAACAGCCGAACCATAAAGCCTTGTGCTAAATCATCAGTGTACGGGTTGGCGTATGCAAGAAACTCGGTTTCGAGGCCCAACAAACGGTCACTGCCAGTACCGGTGCCAATTGAAACCAATGCTTTGGCATGACGTGAGTAAGACTCGGTAAACCCTTGCCTAGGCAAGCCTCTTAATTGATGTTTTTGGTCTATATCAGCAAAGCCTTTGTGGCCTGCAAACGTCTCAAATTTCTCCCAGGTATCGTACGTAAGCATTTCAGGCACAGTTTCATGGCTGATAATCAGCAGACCATCATCCATCTGATCAATTTGCAATGCGGGAAGGTCTCCCATGCGACCCTGATAAGGGGTGCTGTGGTCACCCAGGGTAACGTCAAAACGATGGGTGCGCCTTGCAAAGTAGACTAGCTTAGGTCCCGCGAAATTCTGCCCGCTGCGCAGGTCTGCGATCACTGGCATGTCTGATTCAACTTGATATTTCTGTGGTTCGATCCAAAACTCGTGAGAAAGAGCGGGTAGGGCAGTTAAAGTCAGCCCGACAATAACAAAGACGAGACGGCGGTACAGGCGAGTGAACATAGACATGACCTTATTGAGAATAGGCCACAGGCTTGCATCTGTGTTTTTGATGTCAAGTCTTGCCTTGTTTGCTCTCGTTTCTACGGCGCGTGCCCATGAGGTTACGCCTACTATTGCAGATTTCCGCGTTGAAAATGGTCAGATTGCCTTTGATCTCCGGCTAAACATTGAGGCGTTTGTCGCCGGGATCAATCTGGATGGCATGAATGATACCAATGACGCGGCACAGGCTACGGATTACGACAGCCTGCGTGCGTTGGACCAAACTGAGCTTGAACCAATGGTGCGCCAGTTTGCTGAAGAATGGCTGGAAACACTAGAACTAACCGCGAATGGCAGCATTCAGCTCAGTGTCACCGAAGTGGTAATCCCTGAAGTTGGGAATGTGGACCTTCCTAGGGCAACCTATCTGTTGCTGAATGGGAGTATTCCGTCCAGCGCGCGAAGTTTGACGATGACCTGGCCGAAAGGGTCAGGCAGTGTGGTGTTGCGGCAGAATGGGGTTGATCAACCCTATACGGGGTTCCTGCAAGGTGGTGAGACAACGCCACCGATTCCTTTGACTGGGGGGGCAGCATTGACACCTTTGGAAGCGTTTGTGGACTATCTGCCCGTAGGCTTCGAGCATATCCTGCCCAAAGGCCTAGACCATATTTTGTTTGTGCTTGGGTTGTTCTTCCTCAGTTCTCGGCTGCGTCCACTAATTTGGCAAGTCAGCGCCTTTACTCTGGCGCATACAATCACACTGGCGCTGGGCATGTTGGGGGTGGTGACTGTCAGCCCTGATATCGTTGAACCACTCATCGCAGCGTCAATAGTATATGTCGCGGTCGAGAATATCTTTACAAGACACCTGAGCCCATGGCGACCATTGGTAATCTTTGGTTTTGGCCTCTTGCACGGGCTAGGATTTGCCTCGGTTTTAGGTGAGTTTGGATTGCCAAGGGACCAATTTATTGCTGCACTTGTTGGCTTTAATGTTGGCGTCGAGCTGGGGCAGTTATGCGTAATTGCAATAGCCTTTGCAGTTGTGGGTGTTTGGTTTAGATCTCACCCTAAGTATCGCGGTAGAATTGCAATACCGGCGTCGATCACCATTGCAGTGATCGGAGCCTATTGGTTTGTCGAACGGGTGTTTCTATAGGACGGATGTCTCAGCCCATTGCAGCGGTCAAACGCTGCAATGCTGCAACGGGATCATCACCACGCCATATTTCATCACCGATCCCGAAAAAATCTGTGTAAGGCGCAATGTTTCGGATCAGGTCTTCTGTCAAACCACCTTCTGCAACCATCGGAACTTCGATCATTTCTGACCACCACTGAAACAATTCTGTTTCTGCGGTGCCGCCATCGCCCAGACCCGAAATCCCCACAGGGCCAAAACAGACGTAGTCGGCACCGGCCTCAGCGGCTGTGATGCCGTCATGGTTTGAGGTACCACAAAAACTTCCAACGATGGCATCCGCGCCCATCGCTTTACGGGTAGCACGCACTGAGCGAGCCGAGTCAGTTAGATGGACCCCGTCAAGACCGAGGCGCTCGGCCAGGATTTGGTGGTCGGAAACTACAATAGCTACATCCCGAGCATGGGCGACTTCCCGAAGGGCATCACCAGCGCGGCTTAAGGTATCCTCGTCACGGCTGGCCATATCCAACCTGAGACAGGCAACGTCGACAGTATCTAGCACTCTGGCCAGTTGATTGGGAAACCGGCCCAGCTCAAAACTCGGTGGCGTGATCAGGTAGATCTGTGGTTTCTCGGGGCTATCCATGAGTTTGATCCTTGTGCTGTCATGCGGCTGTTTAGCGAATAAAGCCGTATACGCAAGTTTTATGGGCATGAAGCAGGGTAATTGAGACTCAGAGATAGTACCAGATCTTGCTCTGACGGCGATTGCGGACTAAATCGAGGAGAATTCTTCAGAAAGAGCAACATGCCCAGCCAGACCCCTCAACCTGCTTTTGTATTGGTGCGCCCACAGATGGGTGAAAATATTGGCGCCGCGGCGCGTGCAATGTGGAACTTTGGTCTGGATCGAATGCGTATTGTGGCGCCTCGGGATGGCTGGCCCAACCCTAAAGCTGTCGCTATGGCATCTGGTGCTGGGCGCTTACTGGATGAGGCACGGTTGAGCCCAGATGTCTCTGATGCGCTCGCCGATTGTTCGTTTGTCTTTGCAACCACTGCGCGGCAACGCGGATTGACCAAACCAGTGTTCAGTCCAGAAGCAGCCATGAAATTGGCTGCAGAGAAGATTACGGCAGGTGAGAAGGTCGCTGTGATGTTTGGTCCTGAACGTGCGGGACTGGAAAATGAAGACATAGCCAAGGCCAATGCCATTATTTCGGTTCCGGTGAACCCGGCTTATGGATCGTTGAACCTGGGTCAATGCGTGTTGTTGACCGCCTATGAATGGCAGCGTCAGGTTGGAGAAATCGAACACGAAACGGTCGACATGGGCAAAGCCAGTTGGGCGACAGGTGTTGAAATCGAAAAACTATCCGAACATTACGAAGAGCGTCTAGAACAAGCCGGCTTCTTTTTCCCACCCGATAAAGCGACAAACATGAAGGTAAATCTACGAAACCTATGGAGCCGTATGGCGCTGACCAATGCGGATGTGCAGATGCTCCACGGAGTGATGCGCCAGATGGTACGTTGGAAGCAGCGCGGTGAAGATTAAGCCGTCTGGACCTCTGCTCAACAGGGAACTAGCGTGGCCACAGATTAAGACGAGGCAAGCATGAGCAAGCGCAATATTTTTGAAGACGTGGAAGGCGATCGTTCTGTCGCCCCAAAAGTACAGTCCGGATTGATTGAGCGAAACAAGAGTGGTGCGCGTAGAGCAATCCGCGCCTGGCTGATGGTACTGTTCGCGCTAGTCGTTGCAATGATTGTTGTAGGTGGATTGACCCGGCTGACTGACAGTGGCTTGTCCATTACCGAATGGAAGCCAGTGACAGGTGCGGTGCCGCCGCTAAGCGAGTCTGATTGGCAGGCCGAGTTCGACAAATACCAACAGATTGATCAGTGGCGTATCGAAAACCAGTGGATGCAGCTTGAAGATTTCAAAGCGATCTATTGGTGGGAATGGAGCCACAGGCAATTGGGCCGGGTCATGGGGGTGATCTGGGCGCTAGGGTTTCTTGGTTTCTTGCTGGCCCGCAAAATTCCAATTGGCTGGACCAATAGACTCGCACTGCCCGGTGTACTAGGCGGATTGCAGGGAGGGATCGGCTGGTGGATGGTTGCGTCAGGTGTCACCCAGGGCGAGGGAATGGTCTCTGTCGCATCCTACCGTCTGGCTGTGCATCTAGGGTTGGCCTTTATCATTCTGGGTTTCATCGCTTGGTACATTCTGATGCTATCGCGTGAAGATCGCGTTTTGATGCAGGCTCGCCGCGCAAAAGAAAAGAAGCTCTTCAGCCTTTCGACTGGTTTGATGCATTTTGCGTTTTTGCAAATTATTCTTGGCGCATTGGTTGCTGGCATAGATGCGGGCCGTACGTATACCGATTGGCCATTGATGGGCGGACAGATAATTCCGCAAAACCTTCTCATGCTTGAACCAATGTGGAAGAATTTCTTTGAAAATCCTGGCCTTGTCCAGTTTATCCACCGTGTCACTGGGTATGTTTTGTTGGTTTTTGGAGTGATTGTCTGGCGCCGTGGACGACATAGCGCACATCCAATTACGCAAAATGCTTTTCATGTCGTATTTGCAATTTTGCTCCTGCAGATTGTTCTTGGCATCACTACCGTCATTTATGGCGCCCCTTGGCAAATCGCCATTCTACACCAACTTTTGGCAGTCGTTCTTTGGTCAGCAGTGCTGCGCGCAAGATTCTTGTCTGCCTATCCCATAACAACTTCGATCAAGGACATCTGATATGAGCGCATTTGACAAACTTATGGCATTCCAGCGCGACACTCAGGCGCTAGGGCAGATTGCCGGGCGATTGGGATGGGACCAGGAAACTATGATGCCACGAGGTGCCGCATCCCAGCGTGGCGATGAAATGGCTGCTCTTGAAGCTGTATTGCATGCCCGTCGTATGGCTCCTCAGGTCGGGGATTGGCTGGAACAGGCTACAGCCTCCGATGAGTCAGGTGCTGCCCAATTGCGTGAAATCCGACGGAGTTACGAACGGGCGAAAAAAGTGCCAGCGGATTTAGCCAAAAAACTGGCACAGGTCACGTCCGAAGCGCAAGGAAAGTGGGCAGCTGCACGGGCAGATGAGGATGTCTCTGCCTTTATACCAGTCCTTCAGGAAGTCGTGGAACTGAAGCGGGAAGAGGGGGCAGCACTTGCTGCTGGCGGTAACGTGTACGATGCTATGGTTCAAGATTATGAACACGGCACCACCAGCGCTCAGATTGCGGAAATTTTCGATGCGATGCGGCCCCGATTGGTCGATTTGCGGGCTACAGTTCTGGAACGTCCTACTCCGAAGCGATTGGAAGGGGTGTTCGACGAAGCCAAACAGATGAAGTTGACCCGTAAGTTGGCTAAGGCGTTTGGCTACGATATGAACCATGGCCGCGTCGACAAGGCCGTGCATCCGTTTAGTTCCGGCAGTGGACAAGACGTGCGCATCACAACGCGTACCAGTGCAAGTGACCCATTTAGTTGTATCTACTCTACCATCCATGAGGTTGGTCATGCCTGCTACGAGCAAAACATTGACAATGACTACCTGCTAACACCACTAGGCTGCGGTGTATCTATGGGCGTGCATGAAAGCCAAAGCAGAATTTATGAGAACCAATTGGGGCGTAGTCGAGCCTTTACCGGTTGGTTGTTTGAGCAGATGGTTGATGTCTTTGGGGATATTGGTGTTGCGGACGCCGATGCATTTTATGCTGCCGTCAATTCTGTACTCAATGGCTATATCCGTACCGAGGCTGACGAAATCCAGTACAATCTTCACGTCATGCTACGGTTCGATCTGGAAAGAGCCTTGATGTCTGGTGACCTCCAAGTTGTTGACCTTGAGGCGGCCTGGAATGACCGTTTCAAAGCCGACTTTGGCTATGATGTCGACAAGCCATCAAATGGCTGCTTGCAGGATGTCCATTGGTCGGTCGGACTATTCGGTTATTTCCCAACCTATTCTTTGGGCAATGTATATGCAGGGTGTTTACACCAGGCATTGCGGAAATCTGTGCCAAACTTGGATCAACAGCTTTCAGTTGGCGATACCTCTGGCGCAGTGAGTTGGCTTCAGAAGAACCTACAGCAACATGGAGGGCTGCGATCTCCTCTGGAGACAATTACCCATGCGGCAGGTTCCCAGCCGACCCATGAACCTTTGTTAGAATACCTGGAAACCAAATTTGCTGATATCTACAATCTCTGAGCTAGCTATTGGGCTTGAATAGCCGAACCTCTGCTTGAAACGGCAGAGGTTCAATTTGAATCAGCGAGGACAAAGTAATCTTTATTCTCCTGAGCCTCTTGTCACTTCTTTTCAAACAGCATCCGTGTTGATTTGTTGTCGTTGTAGACTTCGGTTGTTTTCGACATTTCGAATAGATTTGAAACTGCAGCAGTGTTTGACCGTAAGTACTGTTTTCTCAAATCTAAGCAAACGTAACCACCCTTGTTAATCGTCTCGGCCATCAGGTCTAAATAGTCGTCAATGGGATAGTGAAATCCACACGAGTAAAAGCTGGTGGCGAGATCAAATCCATTTTTAGGAACACTAATGTTTGCCTTGGTAGGGTTGATTTCAGTCACATCGTTAGCGTCCACACCGTTTGCAATAAGCAGGTTGGACGCCGCTTTCAAGCTGGCGTAACCGCTGCCACTCTCTGCCCAGTTATGGTACATCTCGGGGGATTCCTCGATGTCGACTAGGGTGAACTTGGATTTGAAGTCGCGAAACAAGAAGACATCGTTGATCCCCTGACCACATCCAATATCACAGGTATGTTCAATTTTTTTGTTACCCAAAGCGTGCTTAAGAGGAATGTACTCTTGATATATTTCAAGAAATGCACCTTCGATGATACTTTGCTTTCGGGACTTCACTTCATCAGACAAGACTGTCTGGTTCCCCTGTTCCCATTGGAGGCGAGATTTTCGGGAAATTTGCTTTGTTCTCTGGTAGCCCAGTAGCATGCATTCTTCATCAGTAATGCTGCTATAATTCAAAGACAACGTGGCAAGCTCTTCAAGTGAGGAAAGCAGATCAATTGCTGGTCTATCAAAATTCATTTTATCTCCAAGTCTACCAAAGCTGCTGATCCAAAGCATTTTGGATCAGCAGATAAAAAGAGAGCTCAGGTTCTAGAAACACCCTGACAACCGTTAGGTCTCGTTTTCCTCGTCACCATTTTGCTCAGCGATCCAAGCAACCGAAACCACATCTTCGCCTTTACCTGTGTTAAACACTTTAACACCGCCGGCGCTGCGTGATCGGAAGGAAATGCCCTGAACAGGGACCCTGATCGACTGGCCTTTAGAAGTGGCAAGCATGATCTGATCAGCCAATTCGACTGGGAATGTCGCAACAATCTCGTTGCCTTTCATCGCGGCGACCCCTTGTCCTCCACGCCCACTTACGCGGTAATCATGCGAGGAAGTCAGATTTCCTGCACCACTTTTGTTGATGGTGACCAAAAGTTCATTTGCAGCCAGCATTTCTTGATAACGGTCCTCAGGCAATGCGCCGTCGACCTCTTCACCGGTCTCATCTTCGGTAATTTCGCTACCAAGTTCTGTCCGGAACCGCTTGATAAAGGCACTACGCTCAGATGGTTCTGCCTCAAAATGACGAATAACCGACATAGACACCACTCGGTTGTCGTCATTCAGGCGGATGCCTCGTACTCCAGTGGATTTGCGACCCTTGAAGACCCGTACATCTGTTGTTGAAAACCGGATAGCGCGACCTGCATCAGACACCAGCATGACATCGTCATCTTCTGAACAGATCCGCGCATTGACCATCTCAACCCCCTCGGGCAGGTCCATGGCAATCTTACCGTTGCGTTTCACATTGACGAAATCGGACAATGCATTTCGACGGACATCGCCAGCCGTGGTGGCAAAGATGATCTGCAAATTGGCCCAATCATCCTCGGGAACGTCTACCGGCATAATGGCGGCAATCGATACTCCGGGTGGAATTGGCAGGATATTGACCACAGCCTTCCCTTTGGAGGTCCGACCGCCCTGAGGCAGGCGCCAGGTCTTTAGTTTGTAAACCATGCCATCGGTGGTGAAAAACAACAGCTGGGTATGGGTATTGGCAACAAAGAGGGTGGTGATGACATCCTCTTCTTTAGTCTGCATCCCTGACACCCCCTTGCCACCGCGCTTTTGCGCGCGGAAGTCGGCCAGGGGCGTACGCTTGATGTATCCACCTGAGGTCACGGTCACCACCATGTCCTCACGCTCTATCAAATCCTCGTCGTCCATATCACCGGACCAGTCGACGATTTCGGTGCGACGTGGAACAGCAAACTGTTCGCGAACTTCAGTCAGTTCATCCGCAATGATGCCCATGATGCGTTCACGGGAACCAAGAATTTCAAGATACTCTTTGATCTTGCCAGCAAGCTCTTCCAACTCGTCGGTGACTTCTTTGACGCCGATTTGGGTCAAACGCTGAAGCCGCAGTTCCAGAATAGCGCGGGCCTGAGTTTCCGACAGGTTGTAGGTTCCGTCGTCATTGGCAGTGTGGGTCGGATCATCGATCAGGGCAATGTACTGAAGGATCGGCTGGGCCGGCCAACGCCGGGTCATCAGTTTTTCACGCGCCTCAGCGGCATCTGCTGACGCACGGATGGTGGCGACAATTTCGTCGATATTGGTCACGGCAACGGCCAGACCACATAGGATGTGGCTGCGTTCGCGGGCCTTGCGTAACAGATAAGCTGTCCGTCGTGCTACCACGTCCTCGCGGAAGTCGATGAACGAGGTCAGAAACCGGCGCAATGTTAGAGTTTCGGGCCGACCGCCATTCAGCGCCAGCATGTTGCAGCCAAAATAGGTTTGCATGGGGGTGAACCTGAACAATTGATTCATTACCACTTCGGCGGTGGCATCTCGTTTCAACTCGATCACCACACGGACGCCGTTGCGATCAGATTCATCCTGAACGTGGGCCACACCCTCAATCTTTTTATCACGAACCTGCTCGGCGATCTTTTCGATCATAGCCGCTTTGTTCACCTGATACGGAATCTCGTCGATAACAATTGCATAGCGATCACGGCGGATCTCTTCGACACGGGTTTTGGAGCGAATGATGACGGAGCCGCGGCCTTCAAGGTAGGCCTTGCGGGCACCAGTGCGGCCCAGCATTACACCACCGGTAGGGAAGTCGGGGCCGGGAACGTAGTCGATCAGCTGTTCGCTGGTCAGATCTGGGTCCTCGATTAGCGCAAGGGTTGCGTCGATCACTTCGCCCAGGTTGTGTGGTGGAATATTGGTGGCCATGCCGACAGCAATACCACCAGCTCCATTGACCAGCATATTCGGGAACCGGGCCGGCAGAACTGTTGGCTCCTGGTCCTTACCGTCATAGTTATCTTGAAAATCGACTGTGTCTTTGTCGATGTCGCTCAGCAAAAATGCAGCCGGCTTGTCCATCCGGACTTCGGTATAGCGCATCGCTGCAGCGTTATCGCCGTCCATCGAGCCGAAGTTGCCTTGACCATCCAGCAGCGGCAGCGACATAGAAAAGTCCTGCGCCATCCGAACCAGTGCGTCATAGATCGCGCTGTCGCCATGCGGGTGATATTTACCCATCACATCGCCAACAGGTCGAGCCGATTTTCGGTATGACTTGTCGTGAGTGTTACTTGTCTCATGCATTGCATAAAGAATGCGACGGTGGACCGGCTTCAAGCCGTCCCGCAGATCAGGAATGGCACGGCTAACGATGACAGACATCGCATAGTCGAGATAGGAGGTCCGCATTTCGGATTCGATAGAGACGGAAGGACCATCATAAATCGGCCGCGAAGGGGGTGTTTCATCCATATTTTCAGGAGTTTCCGGCGTATCGCTCACGTGTGCTGCCCGTTGTTATTGATGGGTCTATATCTTGTGTATGCACCCTAACAGAGAGGGTATATGGGGCGCAAGCAAGCAGAATTTTTCAGTGCTATTTACACGTTAATATTTTCGTAACCCGCTGTTTTTGAGATAAATTAACATCTTTCGCGCTACCATTGCTTTGTACACTCTAATTTTGGAGGTTTTTGATGGAGCGTAGCGAAACTGAATTGATGCTAAAGGGCTATGGTTTGACCACTGCGGAATTCACTTACCACATGCCTGACTATACCCATGTGTTGAACACTTTTGTTTGGCAAAATTATGATTTGCTGCCAGATCATCCCAAACTGTTTGAGTTTGTCGAATTCTGGCAGCGGGAGATTGAGGGCCCTTTACATTCGGTGCGCTTTAGTCACCGCAAAATGATTAGTCCCGGTGAGTGGCGCAATGTTAAAGGTGTGCTGACCTTGCATTAAAATAGGTCGCCGAATTTGCAGGCTGGAGCTATGCAGAACAGCTGGCTCCACCTAGTACACAAAACTTTGCGCAGTGGGGGTGGTTCAAAGAAACATCCTGTTCTGCGCTAGCCAAAGTCTCACCCAGTTCAAACTCGGCTGTATAGGGCAATAAGGTGCAAGCAAGAACGGTCGGTCGTCTGGCACCTTTGCGTTTCACAACCATGCGAGAGGTTGAACACATGACATCTTTGGGTGATTTACCAAGAATACCCCAGCACGCAGTGGTGATTTCTGGAACTTCGACAGTGTCATCCATTTCCGGAAACAGAACGGTTTGGCTGGGGTTCTGGGCATCTATACTAAAACCATACTGAGCAAACAATTCTTCAAATCCGGCCCGAGAGGCCGCATCGCTCGCCCCCCATTGGCTACGCGCAGCAACGGCTATTTTGAAGCCATTTTCCTGCAACCAACGCATACCCAACAATGACTTTGCAAAACTGCCACGGCCACGTTCTGCGTCGTGTATTTCTTCACTAAAATGATCCAGTGAGACACGTAACACCATCTGTCCTGGGAAATCGGTAAGTAGCTGTATCAACCCAGCCTGCATTGATTTTCGCATCAATGGTTGCATTGCGTTGGTCAGAATCAACACTTTATAGCCACGCTCTAACGCAAAACGGATCATGCCAATGATCTGAGGGTTCATAAAGGGCTCACCACCGGTAAAACCAATTTCTTTGACCGGCCAATTCCTTGCTTCAATCTGATCAAGGTAGTCTTGGACTTCACCTGCGGTCAGATAGACCAGAGCATCGTTGCTTGGTGAACTGAGAATGTAGCAATTTGCACATTCAATATTGCAAAGGGTTCCAGTATTGAACCAAAGTGTTTCGGGATTACTGAGAGCTACTCTCGCACGCTCGTCTCCGTTGGACGTTAGATAGCTATCTTGAAATTTTCCTTGGTTGGCCGCTGGTTGGGGCAAGTCTTTCATCAGGTAATCCCGGGTGGTTTCTTTCATTTAGGTCTAGCCTATACTCGTAGGCGAGTTAAAGTCTGCGAACTAATATATGATGAGGTCGTGATCCAGAGTCATACTAAAATTGGAATGCGTCATACGACGCGGTAGGTAAGGGCAAAGTATGGTTTCGCGCGTCATCCCAGTGGATTTGTTCGATCTGGTAATTTTTGGTGGCACCGGAGATCTTGCTCAGCGTAAGATTTTACCTGCATTGTTTCGCCGTTTCTGCGGTGGGCAGATGCCTAAAGGTGCCCGCATAATTGCAGCCGCACGGACAAACCTGTCTCAATCCGATTATAAGGCTATGATAACTAACGCTATTCAGGCCTATGGCGGCAATCAAGCGAATGACGCTGTTGCATTAGAAGCGTTTCTTGATTGCCTTACCTATACCCGTGTGGACGCTACCGGAGATATCGGTTGGCCCGAGCTCTCTACGTTGATGGCTCAGGGGCAGGGCGCCCGGGTTTCAATCTTCTATTTTTCAGTTGGTCCCAACCTGTTTGGCCCATTGGCCGAGCGTTTGCACAAACATGGCTTGGCTCAAGATAGCAGCCGAATTGTAGTAGAAAAGCCCTTTGGTCGCGATCTTGAGTCTGCTCGCGCCTTAAACGCCACGCTTGCAACTCATTTTAGCGAAGGCCAGATCTATCGGATAGATCACTATTTGGGCAAAGAAACCGTACAAAACCTTATGGCGATCCGATTTGGTAATATGCTGTTCGAGCCGCTGTGGAACAGTCAGTATGTTGATCATATTCAGATTACGGTTGCTGAAACTGTCGGAATTGCAGGGCGTGAGGCCTATTACGACCGGTCAGGTGCCATGCGGGACATGATGCAAAATCATTTGATGCAATTATTGTGCCTTATCGCGATGGAACCTCCTGCAAAATTCGACCCAGACGCGGTACGTGATGAAAAACTAAAGGTAATTCGGGCGCTAGACACTGTTGAGCCACATCACATCGTGCGGGGACAGTATCAGGCTCAGCAAGGTGCTGATGATCGGCATGACTCTTATCGCGAAACTGTTGGTAATCTCCGGTCTACAACCGAAAGTTACATCGCTCTGCGTGCTCATATCAGCAATTGGCGTTGGGCGGGCACACCGTTTTATTTGCGAACTGGTAAAAAACTGGTTGCACGATCCTCAGTGATCAATGTGTTTTTTAAGGATGCGCCACATTCGATTTTTGGAGAAGAGGCAGGCCGCCACGCAAATCTGTTGTCCATCCGCTTACAGCCGAATGAAGGTATCACTTTGAAGGTAACAATCAAAGAGCCTGGCCCTGGTGGCATGCGATTGATGGATGTGCCTTTGGATATGACCTTTTCGGAAGCTTTAGGGGCGGCAGGGGGTAATCCTCCGGACGCTTATGAACGCTTGATCATGGACGTGATCCGCGGCAATCAAACGCTGTTCATGCGTGGAGATGAAGTCGAAGCAGCCTGGGCCTGGACCGACCCGATCATTGCGGGTTGGCAAGCCCGTGGAGATGTGCCCAAACCCTATGATAGTGGCAGCACAGGACCGGATGACGCAGATCTGTTGATGCGTCGCGATTTACGTGAATGGCAAGGGATAAACCCATGAATACTATAGAATACCCAGATCGTGACATGTTGGCGATTGATGTGGCCAATCGATTAGCCGGAGATCTTGAAACCCATTTGTTGAACCACGAAAGAGCCTCTCTTGCCGTTGCAGGCGGCACCACGCCAGCGCCCATATTTGATGACCTCTGTGCCGCTGATCTCGATTGGTCCCGGGTTCGGGTGTTGGCGACTGACGAGCGATGGGTGCCCGTTACCAGCGAACGTTCTAACGCTCGAATGATTGCCAAGCGCCTACTGGTTGACCGTGCAGCGGCAGCCCAATTTTTACCTTTTCATGTTCCAGATCAGGTACCCGAAGATGTAATTGCAGAAGTTGAATCGATAATAGCGCCTGAATTGCCTATCTCAGTTCTGCTATTGGGTATGGGGTCGGATATGCACACGGCTTCGTTGTTTCCTGGTGTGCCAGGACTTGAGGCCGCTCTGGAGGCGACAGCCCCGGTATTAGCAATACTACGACCAGACAGTCAGCCGGAAGCCCGTATAAGCCTGTCAGGGAGGGTTCTGGATGCTGCCATTTCGAAACACTTAGTGATTTACGGTGATGACAAACGAAAAGCGCTTGAACAGGCTATGCTGTTGCCGCCTGAAAAGGCCCCAATACAAGCGGTGTTATCTGAAACCACTGTTCATTGGGCACCGTAAGGCAAAACTAAGGATGCGCGATATTTGCTTGAAGCACGAACGCTTCATGGGATTTTAGCGCACGCCGAGCAGTTGGATAATGGTAGTCTTGGCATTGGAGTTCCGGAAACAGGTCTACCAGTTCCTTGCGTTGTTTTACATCCATACCAACCAATGTCTGGTCCCCAGGCTGAAAACTTTCACTCCATGTTCGATCAGCTTGAATAATTTCATGCTGGTCAAACAGAAGGTGGATGTAAGTAACATCGTTAGAGGTTGCACGTAAGATATTATAATCATTGATTAAGTGCAGCGCTGGGACCAGTACTTCTGGATCACCGAACAGCAGTTCAGACAGAGCACCAGTGATGAGCATTCGGTGTTGAGGTGACACGTACATATCGCGCTCAGGCATACCGTTGCCTAGGGCGTTTGCACGAATTTGTACCGGTGCAAACTGAGGTTTGCTCGCAAGGTCGTGTTCATTCAGATTGCGTCGACCGACCCACCGAATTGTCTGATAGCCGTTGTCGCGTGTAAGCACTTTATCGCCGACGGATAGATGTTCAACCGGAACCTCGCCGTGTGCAGTCAGAATTAGTGACCCTGGTGTGAAGCAAGCGATGACCTCCTCTATATTTGAGAAGGTGAGGCTGCCAGTCACATTTCCAAGCTCATCCAGAATCTCAACTGTTCCAGATTCGTTGTTGTCGGAATCGTAAATGATATTGGTGCGGCTAGGTCCACCAAGCGCGCTAATATCCAGTTGGTCGTAATCATCGCCACCCTCGCCACCGTCGACGACATCACCATCACCGGCAATAATCAGGTCCCGATCATCGCCCCCTGACAAAGTGTCACCGTCATCGCCACCAATCAGGGTGTCATTTCCAGAGCCACCATTGATGCTATCGGATCCAGAACCCCCATCCAGGTAATCATTCCCAGACCCACCATTCAGGGTATCGCGACCCTCGTCTCCATACAGCGTATCGTCTCCGACCCCGCTGTTCATGTAATCGTTACCTGTACCGCCTTCACCATAAAACGAAGATCCTGCAGACGCACCATCGAGGAAGTCGTTTCCAGCATCGAGAAAAATTCGATCTGAGTCTTCGTAGACGCCTATAAATACAAGGTCATTTCCGTCGCCACCATGTATTTCATCATTTCCTTGGCTGCCTGCAAGGGTGTCATGCCCGTCGCCGCCATAGACCGTATCCACGCCCATGCTACCAATCAGCGTGTCGTTACCTTCTTCGCCATAAATCAGGTCATCTTGGTCGCGGCCAAATACGTGGTCATCGCCAGCGCCGGCATAGATCAAATCGTTGCCATATAGCCCTTCAAGACGGTCATCACCATCACCGCCAAGAAGGGTGTCGTCGCCCCAGCCGCCAGTTAGGGTGTCATTGCCGCTACCACCAGAGATTAGATCATCGCCATCACCGCCACTGTGGTAGTCGTGTCCGTCACCTCCATAAAGAGTATCGTTGCCATCGCCGCCTAAAATGGAGTCGTTGCCAAGCCCGCCGTTAACGGAATCGTTTCCATCGCCAGCAAGAATTGTATCGTCACCATCTCCAGCAACAATTTCGTCATCGTTTGATCCATCTAAAGCGTCATTATTGTCGACTCTGTCACCCTCAGGGTCGCCCAGATAAGATGTATCGATCAGGTCAGAACCGTCAGTTCCTTCAACAACGTGGCCAAGAGCGGCGGGGATGGAAAAGCTTAGATCAGATAGGCCAACGCCGCCTGAGATTGGTGCATCTTCTCCATTGCTTAGGGCCACAGCTAACTGTGAAATTGGCCCGGGTAAGAGAACGGTAATATTAGCTGGATCGGCCCCCTCGGCCTCAATCGAAATAGATCCGTCTGGATTAACCGAGACTATTTGATCCGTCACGCCTCCTAGGGACGCAATTACTGTCTCCGAAGGTATTATAACCCCGTCAGCATCGTACGCCCACAAGGTCAGCTTGTCGTCAAACGACGAGCCAATTGAGTTAACATGCTCAAGTTGAAAACTCAGGTTGGTGACCGGATTAGAAAATCCAAAACTGGCAGTTACTGGATCGCTGGCGCCAAACGACCCGAAATCAGAGACGTTATTACCGGATTGGCTTGCATCCCAAGAATCCGCTGAAAATGTCCCCGTAACAGTTGTGCTGTTGCCACCGTCTTCCAGTACCATACTGGCGCTCTCAGCTGTACCGTTTGATCCAGTGAGCCAAATATCGTTGTCGAGGCTTAACATGATCGAAAACACCACTTGGAAGCATTGAACATTACAGGGGCCCAACTATTTAAATTCTGCATATTTGGAGCCCCACGGTCACAATGAGCTGGCCTGACAAAAATGTACTCTCGCCGCATGATGAAGTTTCTTTCACGTCAAAGAGACCATGGCGCGACAGAGGTAAGGTCAACCAGCGCCAGTAATATGGTGAAACTGTGACCAAAATTATTGGATCAGCTGTTTCTTTAGGGGCGGTAGTCGAATGGAGCGGCTGTTTTGCGGCGCGTCAGAGGTCTAATCCAGATCGAGGTATTTCAAGAACAAACGGACTGCGGGTGCCTCTGCCCGTGCATTGGGATAGATGCAAACATAGTCCTTTTTCATTGGCAGTGAGACGCTGGAGGGTGAAACCAACGAACCTGAAAAAAGAGCCGAGCTTACAAGAATGGAAGGTGCAAGGGCGATACCGGCGCCTTGTTTTGCAGCCGAAATTGCAAGCGACGTATCACTCAGAACAAACCCAGGACTTGTGAGAGCTGCGCCGCCAGTGCCCGCTTCACGACGCCAGTCTAACCAAAGCGGTTCGCTGGCGTAACTCGGGCCCCATTTGTTATGGATAAGCTTGGCATCAGGAACATTGGTGAGCATTCCTTCAGGATCGGAGTGCCGCGCCCAAAATGACGGTGCACAGACCGGAATTGCTAAGTCAGAAAACAAGGGGGTTTGGCGGTATTCTGGATAGAACACGGAGCCAAATGTCAGACGAACATCAATCGATTCCCGCTCGAAATCAATTGGATCTTCCTGGACACGTATATCCAAGCAGATACCCGTCTTGTTACTGAATTCTAGCGCCTTCGGGAGAAACCAAAGCTCAGACAGGGCGGGGAGTACACTGACCACCAACTGACGGGAGCGTTTGTTGCTACGCACGATTTGGGCTGCATCAGATAACTCGCTAAAGGCATGCGCAAGTTTCGGGTACATTTCCTCTCCGGCATCGGTCAGAGAGATGCGGTTTCCTTTGCGTAGGAAAAGCTTTTTACCCAAGTGATCTTCGAGACTCTTTACCTGCAAGCTGACGGCGGCAGAGCTGACGCCAAGTTCATTGCCTGCCAGAACAAAACTGCCGCATCTGGCGGCGACCTCAAATGCACGCAATCCATTTAATGAAGGTAGGTTTCGCATCTACACCCTAATTTTTCTTATGGTACCCAATAATTGATCTGGTTGTGATCGTCCAGCACTTGCATTCAATTGAGACAACGGAGGACGAGACATGAACCAGTTTATCGATCTTGAAAAATACCCATTGGACCGGCCGGACAGTGCGGCATACGCCAAATTGGTTGGAAAGTGTCAGACTGACCTTGCCAACGATGGAATGTTCAATCTGCCGGGATTTTTAAAGCCTGGTGTGGCGCAAGCTGCGGCGGATGCTGTCAAACCGGCAATGGACAACGAGTCGTTCAGGCATGCTCGGTGTCACAACGTCTATTTCAGAGACACGGTGCCGGGTATCACCGATGACCACCCAGCGATGAAGAAAGTTGAAACCGTGAACCACACCTTGTGCGCCGACCAGTTGGAAGGCAACCCGGTGATTGATGTTTATGAATGGGCACCTTTTGCAGCGTTTCTGGCGGCAACCAAAGGCAAAGAAAAGCTATATCAGATGGCAGACAAAATGGCCTGCGTAAATGTGCAGGCGACCCGTGACGGCGAGGGTCTGAACTGGCATTTTGACCGGTCGGAATTCACTACAACGATCCTGCTTCAAGCCCCACAAACAGGTGGGCAGCTAGAATTTCGCAAAGACCTGCGTTCGGAGAATGATCAGAACTTTGACGGTGTTGCGGCTGTGTTGGCTGGAAAAGACCCGGAAACCAAACAAATAATGCCCGAACCGGGTGCTCTGAATGTTTTTCGTGGGGTGAATACACCGCACCGTGTGGTTCCGGTTCAGGGCCCAATCGACCGAGTGATTGCTATCTTTTCCTTTTATGAACAGCCCAATGTAATCTTTTCAACCGAAGAGCAGCAGGGCTTCTACGGGCGCTCTATTGGTTGACCTATTCGCTCGCCATCTGAAAATTCAGGTGCGGACTACAACAAAACATGACGGCAAGGTCGCCACTTACTGGTAGAAGCCAGTTCTTCATTACAGGATGTCACAATGACTCAATCCCAGAGTGTCTTCAAAGATGACCGTAAGTTGACGTATTTGAATGGTGAAGGCGCAGATAAGCCGCTGATTAGCCCGGTGCCCAAGACAACGTTGGACAAAGCTCGTTCTTACCGCTTGGATCGTCTACGAGAGCAAATTGTGGTGCATGATGTGGCAGGGCTTTTGCTCTATGATCCAATCAACATCCGATACGCATTTGACAGCTCTAACATGCAGGTCTGGACCAGCCATAATCCAGTTCGGTACGCTCTGATCCTAGCAGATGGTCCGGCGATCCTATGGGAGTTCAAGGGCTGCGAACACTTGAATGATGGTTTAGATGGTATTGACGAAATTCGTACTGCAGTCTCATGGATGTTCATGACCAAGGGCGATAAGGCACCGACAGGCGTCAATATTTGGGCTGACGAAATTGCAGATGTTTTACGTCAACATGGCGGCGGAAACACACGCTTTGCCGCGGATAAACTGGATGGCCCAGGTTTACATGCTCTTGAAAATGTCGGTTTCACCTTTGTTGAGGGGGCAGAGCTTACTGAACGCGCCCGGTCTATCAAGTCGGTTGAAGAAGTCGATTTGATGCGCTGGACAATCCGCGTTTGCGAAGCCGGTATGGCACGGATCTACGATCACTCTGTCCCTGGTGCTACCGAACGTGAACTCTGGGCTCATCTTCACTTTGAAAATGCGCGTTCTGGCGGCGACTGGTTAGAAACCAAACTGTTGGCTTGCGGACCGAACACCAACCCGTGGTACGCCGAGTGTTCCGATCGCATCTGTCAAAAAGGGGAAATGATATCCTTCGACACCGACATGATTGGCCCATACGGCTATTGCGCGGACCTGTCGCGCAGTTGGACTTGTGGCTACACGCCGATGAATAGTACGCAGAAACGGATATATTCAACGGCGCTGAATCAGATCAACCACAACCTGTCCATCCTAGGCCCGGGGATGAGTTTTGCCGAGTACAACGATAAAAGTTGGCGTATCCCTGAGCAACATGCCGATTACCGTTATTCCCTTGCTGTACACGGGGTTGGAATGGCCGATGAATGGCCCGTAATTCCTCTGCATGTAGACTTTGACGACACAGCTACGTCAGGGCAGATCGAACCGGGCATGGTGTTATGTGTTGAGAGCCTGGTTGCCGAGCAGGGATCCGAAAGCGTTAAGCTGGAAACGCAGGTTCTGATAACGGAATCCGGCTATGAAAGACTGGATAGTTTTCCGTGGGAATCCATTTGATTGGGTAGGTTTCTACGCGTGAAAATCCTGCATTGAAAGTGAGCTATGGACGAAGTTTCACACCTGCCGACCCGCGATCCAATTGTTCTGAACGGGGTGTCGCTGACCTGTGAACAGCTGGTTGAGGCGGTACAGCAGAACTCTAAAGTAACGTTTGCACAAGAATCCAGAGCACGGATTCAAGACGGTCGTGAGGTCGTACAGGAGGTCGTGGCCAGCGGTGTCCCTGGATATGGGATCACCACTGGTGTCGGATCGCAAAAGGATTTCATGGTCGCTGCAGACCATGTGCAGGATTTTAACCGTCGACTGGCTCGGGCACATGCAACCCATATCGGCGGCGCAGTGCTGCCAAAAAGTCGTGTACGGGCCGCTTTGATTATCCTCGTCAATGAGTTTTCACTTGGGTTATCCGGCGTTTCGGAACCTTTGGTTCAACTGCTCACTGACAAAATCAACACAGCAATAATGCCCGAGGTATCGCCATACGGGACTGTGGGTGCGGCAGATCTCATACCGATGTCTCAGATCGCGAATTGGCTGCAAAGCACGCCAGAATCTCAGAAACTTGGCATTCCCGGACCCAAAGAAACGTTGTCACTTATCAATACCAACGCGATCACCCTGGCCACCGGAGCTGAAGTTCTGATGGAAGCACGCGCGATCTTGGACTTGGCAAATCTTTCGTTGGCATTTTCGCTTGAAGCGTTTCGCGGTAATCTAGATTCAATCTCTGAACAGGTGAACCTTGCCCATCAACGTCGAGGGCAGGCGCAGGTCAGTGAGAAAGTGCGTTATCTTCTACGCAACAGTAAACTTTGGAACACGGATCAAGCCCGGCGCATTCAGGATCCGCTGAGTTTTCGCTGTGCATCGCAGATCCATGGTTCGCTTAGGGAGTTGCTAGACCGAGCAATTGAGATTTGGGATCAAGAGTTGAATTCCGTAACAGACAATCCGATTGTTGATACTGCTGAACAGTGTGTCCGCTCGCACGGCAATATGGATTCAACCCGTATGACTCTGGCGATTGATGGGTTACGGCAAGCCTTTGCCAAAACACTGGATATCTCTGGTGAGCGGCTCCACAAGCAACAATGGACCGAGTTTTCCGGTCTGCCCACTGGTTTCGCCGATACAAAAAGCCCATTGGGCGGGGTTCAGTTCCTGAACCTTGGACATTTGGCAGCGTCCCTGATCACATCTACAAAGATATGGGCGGCGCCTTCGTTGCTATTGTCTGTAGGCCAACTCGCTGACGGAGTAGAAGATACCGCAGGTCATGCATTACATTCAGTTGCTGATTTTGAACGTATTCTTGAAGCCGCCCGTCAGATTTTGTCCATAGAAATCATAGTATCAGTCTGGGCGATTAACAAACGTGAGTTACCAGTATCAACACTGGGCGAAGGTCTATGGGACTTTGCTGCACAAATTACCCCGCTATTGCCAATCGGGACTGAAGGAATGGATGTTTTTTCAATCGTACCGATCATTGAAACCCTGCGTTCCCACAGACAGAATTGAATTTCTAAGTTATGTTTGATGAGCGCTCATGCAAAAGAGTAAAAAGGCGGTCAATACGGCAATAGTGTCGAATTTTCCGATGCTTATACGGGACAATCGTCAAGCCTGAGGTGAAGTAGATAACGCAGTAAACAGAAAAGTAGGGGGGGGGCTGTAGTAGAGCTTTAAAGAGCTCAACGGCTTGTCCGTCGTTTCTTTGCAACGAAATTTTGTCTAGACCTAAGTATCCGAATAGAAACGCACTTTAGGCAGTTGGAAAGTCAGCGGAAATTTCATGATCTTGATGGAGCGGGTAACGAGAATCGAACTCGTAACTTAAGCTTGGGAAGCTCGCGTGATACCTTTTCACCATACCCGCACATCAAGGATTGGGTATTCCGGCTGAGATGTAGCGTCAATACCCGTTTCTTGATTATTTATTCGCGGCGGCGGCGGCGTTTACGGCCGCCAGACTGTTCACCACCACCTGTGTTGAAATTAACGTCCGGTAGCGTAACAATGCTATTTAGAATGGGGAAAGGCTCGGCCGAGTTCGGGATCGCCGATGCGTTGACAAAATGCTCTTGAAAGCGTGACTCAACTGCGGTCTCAATTTTTTCAATCCGGCGTACTGTGTCTTCGATTTCGGTTCGGGCTTTCGTGTTTAGTAATGCGATGCGGGCTCCGGTGCCGGCGGCATTTCCTGCACTGGTCACCTTGTCCAAGGGGCAATCCGGGATCATCCCCAAAACCATGGCGTGTTTTGCAGAAATATGCGCTCCAAAGGCTCCCGCAAGAATGACCTTGTCAACTGTATCGACACCGAACTTATCCATGAGCAAGCGAGCGCCAGAATACAATGCTGCTTTGGCCATCTGAATTGCACGGATATCCGGGTTTGTGACAGTGATGTTGAGGCCACCTTCTTCTCTGCCATCCCAAATGACGTAAGAGTTGGTGCGCCCATCAGCTATGCACCGCGAAGTTCCTGTTTGTTCGGCTGACCCAATGAGGCCTGATGCATCTAAAAGCCCGGCAAGACGCATCTCAGCAATAGCCTCGATAATGCCTGACCCACAAATCCCAGTGACGCCGGTGGTGGCTATAGCATCGGCAAACCCATCTTCGTTTGACCAAATATCTGATCCAATCACCCTAAAACGAGGTTCCTTGGTTTCTGGGTCTACCTCGATGCGTTCGATAGCACCAGGCGCGGCGCGCTGGCCCGAACTAATCTGCGCCCCCTCAAAGGCTGGACCTGTGGGGGAAGAACATGCCAGTACTTTGTCTGTGTTACCCAAAAGGATTTCGGCGTTGGTGCCAACGTCAACGACCAGCATCAGGTCTTTGGATTTATCGGGGGCCTCAGAGAGTGCCACAGCGGCGGCGTCCGCCCCGACATGCCCTGCAATACAGGGCAGAATGTACACACGGGCAGTGGGATGGATCTCTAGATCCAGTTCTTTCGCATAAAGAGATAAGGCACCGGACGACGTCAGCGCAAAAGGGGCTTGACCCAACTCAAACGGATCAATGCCAAGAAAGAGGTGGTGCATCACAGGGTTGCATACGAACACAGCGTCGACAATCAGTGCTTTGTCAATTTCTGCTTCGTCGGCTACCTGCGCAAACAGTGTATTCATTCCTTCACGGACGGCCTGCGTCATCTCCTGATCGCCGCCTTTGTTCATCATCGAATAGCTGACACGGCTCATCAGGTCTTCACCAAACCTGATCTGAGGGTTCATGATACCCGATGAGGCAACAACATCTCCGGTTTGAAGGTCACACAGGTGCGCAGCGATAGTTGTTGATCCAAGATCAATAGCTAGCCCGTAGATCGAGCCATCATAAAAGCCGGGCCAAATATGCATGATTGTAGGCGGGTGAATTTCATCACCTAAATGTACGGCAACCGTGACTTTCCAGTCTCCCTTTCGCAAAACGGGCTGCATGGATTGCAATATGTGCAGGTCAGCTTTGACGTCTTGCAAGTCCCACTGGGTTTCCAGCGCTTCAATCAACCGTTCCAGATCGCCATTGGGCTTGTGCATGTCGGGATGTTCAACATCGACGTAATACAGCCGGGTTGATGGGTTCATAGTGATATCTCGGACCTCGGCCCGTTTGCGGACCACTTGCCGGTGGACCTGACTTTCTGGAGGAACATCAATCACGATGTCGCCTTGGACCAAAGCCTGGCACCCCAGGCGCCGTCCTTTTGTCAGTCCTCGTATATCATCATACCGTTGCTCGACTTTGTTCCATTCACTTAGTGCAGCCTCTGCGACTGTAACTCCGTGCTTTGGGAACTCTCCATATGATGGGGTGATTTGGCACTTGGAACAAATGCCTCTGCCTCCACAGACCGAATCCAGATCAACACCCAACTGCCTTGCTGCAGTCAGAACTGGTGTTCCAGCCGGGAAGTGGCCGCGTTTACCCGAAGGGGTGAAAAGGACGAGAGGATCGGTGGTCATGATGGCGTCTTCTTGTTGTGTAGGTAAGGCGGAGAATATTGGGTTTTTCTAGGAGCGAAAGGCAGGTTACGCCATTTTCAGGCCTTGCGGCGGCATTTTGTTGTAAACATGTGAGTCAGATGCTGATTTCTGCAGTCAGCGAGTGGAGAACAAACCACTTTCGGCAGCTCCTTGTCGTTTTTTGCGACAGCCCCTTTCCCCCGATCAACATCCATGCGATAGGGTGGCCGCCAAACGGGGCTTTGCATGGGGACAAAAAATGCAGATTCGTGAGGCATTCACCTTTGATGATGTTCTTTTGGTGCCGGCGGCGTCGAGCGTACTACCAAGTACGGCCGATACGCGTACCAATGTAACGCAATCTATAACACTGAATATTCCGTTGCTGAGTTCAGCGATGGATACAGTGACCGAGGCTCGTATGGCAATTGCCATGGCACAGGCCGGTGGAATGGGTGTTATACACAAAAACCTTGACGCTGATGAACAAGCAAAACAAGTTCGGCGGGTCAAACGGTTCGAAAGTGGAATTGTTTATAATCCAATTACTTTGACGGCGGATCAAACGTTGGCCGACGCCAAATCACTGCAAGAACGCTATCGGGTTACCGGTTTTCCCGTTGTGGACGCACAGGGACGGGTGGTCGGCATCGTTACCAATCGAGATATGCGGTTTGCTTCGGATAATAAAACACCCGTCTCAGTGATGATGTCGTCCGATAATCTTGCGGTATTGCAGGAGCCCGCTGATTTGGCCGAAGCCAAATCCCTCATGGAGGCTCGACGGATTGAAAAACTTTTGGTCACCGATGGCGAGGGTAAACTAACCGGGTTGCTGACCTTGAAAGATATTGAACAAGCCGTGCTAAATCCCACTGCGTGTAAAGATGATCTTGGTCGCCTGCGCGTGGCGGCCGCTAGTTCTGTCGGAGATTCAGGTTTTGCCCGCACCGAGGCATTAGTGGACGCAGGCGTTGATATCGTTGTGATTGATACAGCGCATGGTCACTCGGCCGGCGTGATAGAGGCAGTCACACGAGCCAAGGCATTATCGAGCTCGGTTCAAGTGATTGCTGGCAACGTCGCAACTGGTGCTGCAACCAGAGCCCTTATTGATGCCGGGGCGGATGCGATCAAAGTGGGCATTGGCCCTGGTTCGATCTGTACAACCCGAATGGTTGCAGGTGTAGGCGTGCCGCAGCTCACCGCCATCATTGATTGCTCTGCAGCTGCAGGCGACATACCTGTCATAGCAGATGGTGGTATTAAGTTCTCAGGCGATTTTGCTAAAGCGATTGCTGCTGGAGCCTCTTGTGCAATGGTTGGGTCTATGATCGCCGGAACGGATGAAAGCCCTGGAGAAGTCATTCTGTATCAGGGACGTTCGTTTAAGTCATACCGCGGTATGGGAAGCATCGGAGCAATGGCGCGCGGGTCTGCTGATCGCTATTTCCAGAAAGACGCTGCCAGCGATAAGCTAGTCCCTGAGGGCATCGAAGGGCAGGTTCCCTATAAAGGATCTGCGGGCACGGTTGTTCACCAATTGGTCGGCGGCCTGCGCGCTGCGATGGGGTATACTGGCTGTGCCACAGTCGCCGAGATGCGCCAAAATTGCGAGTTCGTTCGTATCACCGGCGCTGGGCTTAAGGAAAGCCATGTGCATGACGTTCAGATTACTCGCGAAAGCCCAAATTACCGGATTGGCTGACCAACAAGGAGCGTAGACGATGAGCAATGAGATAGACCAAAGGGTATCGGCGTGACCCCCGGTGCCCGTTTGCAAGCGGCGATTGAAATTCTCGATCAAATCCTGGACGGCGATGCCGCCGAGAAAGCTCTGACAGGCTGGGCGCGGCGTAGTCGCTTTGCTGGATCTAAAGATCGCGCCGCTGTTCGTGATCACGTATTTACCTCTTTGCGTTGTCTACGCTCACATGCTGCGTTGGGCGGTGCCAGCACTGGACGCGGGTTGATCCTTGGTGCTTTACGCGAGGCAGGAATAGATCCTGATACTCTGTTTAATGGCGTAGGTTATGGTCCAACCGAGCTTAGTGACGACGAGGGTTTGATCGCGCGAGATCCTAGCAGCCCTGCTGAACGCCTTGATATCCCTGAGTGGCTTTGGCCTCAATTCGCGGCCAGCCTGGGCGATGCCGCAGAGGCAGCGGCTGAATCGCTGCGCCATAGGGCCCCAGTTCATTTGCGTGTAAACGCTCGCCGTTCAAAAATTGACCAGGCAATCGAAGATCTAGGCGAAGAAGGTGTCACCTGCGTTGCTCATCCTGCTTCTGAAATGGCGCTGGAGGTAAACGAAGGTGCGCGTAGAATTCGCAATTGCGATGCCTACCAATCAGGTCTGGTTGAATTGCAAGATGCTGCAAGCCAGGCAGTGGTTGAAATTTTGCCACTAACCAATGGCATGAGAGTGCTGGACTATTGTGCTGGCGGAGGTGGAAAAAGCCTGGCAATGGCTGCACGCGCAAACCTGTCACTTTTTGCCCACGACAAAGCACCGCAAAGGATGGAAGATTTACCGTTGCGCGCCGACCGGGCAGGGGTCGATTTGACAGTGCTTACAACCGATACTCTTGACCAAACAGAACCGTTTGACCTTGTACTATGTGATGCGCCCTGTTCTGGATCCGGATCCTGGCGGCGCTCTCCCGAGGGTAAATGGCGCCTAAACGCTGTGCAACTGGCAGAGCTGCAGGATGTTCAGGGTGAAATACTAGACAAGGCTTCGCAGCTGGTCGCTCCTAACGGAGTTCTCGCTTACGTTACATGTTCGGTCCTGGATGGCGAAAACACACATCAAATACAACAATTTATGGAACGTTCATCAGGTTGGAAATTGGAAACGGAACAGGCCTGGCCGGTTCAAGGAGGCACAGATGGTTTCTATGCAGCCGTGTTGACGCGCACAATTACCGATTGCTAGGTGTTCTATAGGGAAAGCTTCCTTTTCTTAACGTGGTCTTAACCCTGAATGCCGCGAAGTAGGCGGCGAAGAATCCAGCTAACGGAGCCGTAATGATCGGTCGCCAAAACTCACCTGTTCCTGACTTTCGCGTTTCTGCGCCTGAAAATGCCCGGCTCGCCGCTACGGTGCTGCTTGCAATCATGATGGTTTCTGCCTCCTGGCTTTTTGGTTGGCCAGATTGGGTGGCGCGCGGTCTGATCGCAGTTGGGCTGACTTTGGTTGCAGTTGCTGCGATGATGGCAGCACAGGCTCGGCTCCGGCTTCGCGCGCGCGCGATGGCTACCGATCTGTTGACTGGGTTCATCGAAAAGGACGCGAGTCCTAGTTTTGTTGCCGATGATGACGGTGTGATTCATGCAAGAAATCCAGCGGCTGCTAAACGGTTTACGGATGCAGAAAAGGAGACTCTTGCAGGAACATTACGGGCAGTACTAGCAAACCCATCCGCGGTTTTGTTTCGGTTACAAAGTCGGGCCCGTGCAGACGGCGCTGCGCAAGAGGATGTCATTACACGTCGTGGCCATGTCAGGCTGTCTGTTCACCAGATGCACGGCGGCAGTTTTTTGTGGCGGGTTGAAGATATTGTTGAACGTAGCAGTTCGGGTAGAAATGCAGAGAGTATTCCAATACCGCTTATGACTGTGGGGCGCACTGGCGCCGTATTATTTATGAACGAGGCTGCACGCAGCTTGGTTGGCAGTCGTGTAAAATCATTGGACCGTGTTTTTGTTGATCTGCCAGTGAGATCTGGACAGATCAATACCATGACGACTGCGAACGGTCCTATTCAGGCGTTGGTGGTTGAAAATACGCGCACCCAAGGGCGCAATGAACTGTATTTCCTTGAAACAGATAGTGCAGAAGGCTCTGAAGGTGGCACCACTTTTGAAAACCTACCGGTGCCGTTCCTAAAAGTAGCGCCCAGTGGTGAGGTTTTATCCGTCAACAAGCTTGCACTTGCCCTAATGGGCGTTGCCAATTGTAACGATAAAAAATTGGGCCAGTTGATGGAGGGGCTAGGGCGGCCAATGTCTGATTGGCTACGCGACACTGCAGATGGTCTTGCCCCTAACAAATCTGAGTTTTTGCGCTTGTCACGCCGGGATAAGGAAGTCTTTGTACAAGTTACTTTGAGCCGGGCGATTGAAGATGGCGTTACTGTTCTAATTGCAGTTCTGAATGATGCAACCGAACTAAAGACCTTGGAAGCACAATTTGTGCAAAGCCAGAAAATGCAGGCGATTGGCCAATTGGCGGGTGGCGTTGCCCATGACTTCAATAACCTTTTGACGGCCATCTCAGGTCATTGCGACCTTTTGCTATTGCGTCATGATCAGGGCGACCAGGACTATGGTGATCTAATTCAGATTCACGAAAATGCCAATCGTGCTGCTGCGTTGGTAAGCCAACTTCTGGCCTTCTCACGTAAGCAAACGTTGTTACCTGAAGTGCTTGATCTACGAGATACTCTTTCCGACTTGACACACCTGTTGAACCGCTTGGTGGGTGAAAAAGTTACGCTTACGCTTAGCCACGACCCTGTCATGCGGTCCATTCGCGCTGACAAGAGGCAGTTGGAACAAGTGTTGATGAACCTTGTTGTGAACGCGCGCGATGCCATGCCTCAAGGGGGGGAGATCCGTATCGAGACAGAGGTCGTCTCCCTGGATCGACCAATTGAGCGCAACCGCGCTACTGTGCCAGCCGGAGATTGGGTTACCGTCAAGGTGCTGGACGAAGGTGAAGGTATTGACCCTGACAAGCTGCAAAAAGTGTTCGAACCGTTTTACACAACTAAACGAACCGGTGAGGGGACAGGCCTAGGGCTTTCCACCGCTTACGGAATCATCAAACAAACTGGCGGATATATCTTTGTCGACTCCATTAAGGGGTCGGGAACAGAATTCACCCTCTATTTTCCTGTTCACAATGCACAAGTCTCACAAGCCAAGACGGCCAAATCAAAGATCGAGGATACCGCTCCAAAGCATGGTGAAGGTGTTGTACTTTTGGTCGAAGACGAAGCACCAGTGCGAGCCTTTGCATCTCGTGCATTGCGACTTCGCGGCTATACTGTACTAGAAGCTGAATCTGCTGAGGATGCGTTGCGTACTCTGGAGGACCCCGGTTTGAATGTAGATGTGTTTGTCACTGATGTGGTGATGCCCGGCATGGATGGACCCAGCTGGGTGCGTGAGGCCCTAAAAACACGCCCGGACACCCGTGTAGTGTTCGTTTCCGGCTACGCAGAAGGAGCGTTTGGCGAGTCACAGCCCAATGTGCCCAATTCGGTTTTCTTGCCAAAGCCGTTTTCGCTAAATCAGCTGACCGAAACAGTACATGAGCAACTTAACTGATTAGCCATCTATTCAAACTTATCTGGGCCGCCGCAAACGGGAGACCAGTTTGCTTCGGCTACAAATTTATACTATTATATAGGGCAAATTCATCTGCACATTTGCGTCGTAGAATGGATTCGGTTTTAGTCGACAACGACAGCTCCATAACAGGACTGACATTTTCTTGTTTAAGGCAAATTTCAGTGTCCAGTCTTTGCTGCAGGAAGGCAATCAGACGCTCCTGCTTTTCATACTTAAACAAGTGAGTCACGGCACACCCATTTGGTTGAGCTGCAAGAAACACGGCCTGACTTCCAACATTTGCAAATGGCGGCTGTTTACCCTTGCAATACGAACGTACGAACTCATCAAATTCAATATCTGTGGTTGCGTTGTCCTTACCCACCATGAATGGCCGACGGCGAAAGCGATACCAACTTCCCAACCAGCTTATAGGCTCACGCATGACTGCAACAACTTCCATTTCAGCATCGCAAACTCTCTGAAACATCGGTCTTACCCAGCGATTGTATCTATAAAGAGGTGCGTGTTTTAGATCTGGTGGACTCGAAATCACCATATCAGCTCGCTCACGCAAGGCGGAATGCAAAGCTGTTGTCCCGGTTTTAGGAACAGATAGGAGAACAAGACGTTCTTTGAAGAAAACCAGCATTTTGTTAGTTCCGGTCGTAAGATCATATGGTTAACACTCATAAACTATTCTTTAACAGTATTGATGAACAGTAAAGGCGTGAAGAATTAATTTGCAATGTTCTCACTTTGATCTCATAAGGAACATTAAGGGAACAAAGCAGTGATTGCCGCCCGCTTTAGGGTGTGACACATAGGGAAGGACTGGGGACAATGGCGGATCTTTTGACCATGAAAGACAAGAAAAGCGGCGATAAACAAAAAGCCCTGGATAGCGCTTTAGCGCAGATCGAGCGTCAGTTCGGTAAGGGTTCAATCATGAAGCTCGGTGATGGCAACGCCATCCAGCAAGTCGAAGCGAGTTCGACTGGCTCGTTGGGGCTGGACATAGCTCTTGGAATTGGCGGTTTGCCAATGGGACGCATAATCGAAATTTACGGACCAGAAAGTTCCGGCAAAACTACCCTGACTCTGCATTGTGTTGCTGAACAACAGAAAAAGGGCGGTGTTTGCGCTTTTGTGGATGCCGAACATGCTCTCGATCCCATGTATGCGCAAAAGCTGGGTGTTAATCTTGATGAATTGTTGATTTCTCAACCTGACACCGGCGAGCAGGCTTTGGAGATTACCGACACATTGGTCCGTTCTGGCGCGGTTAACATGATTGTTGTCGATTCAGTTGCGGCACTTACTCCCAAGTCTGAACTTGAAGGTGATATGGGGGATAGCAGTGTTGGTGTTCAGGCCCGCCTGATGAGCCAGGCAATGCGGAAATTGACAGGTTCGATCAGCAAATCTAAATGCATGGTGATCTTTATCAACCAGATTCGCATGAAGATTGGCGTGATGTTTGGATCACCGGAAACAACCACTGGCGGTAATGCGCTGAAGTTTTATTCATCAGTTCGCCTTGATATTCGCCGTATAGGTGCAATCAAGGATCGAGACGAGGTTGTTGGCAACGCAACCCGGGTGAAAGTGGTGAAAAATAAGGTGGCTCCGCCCTTCAAGCAGGTTGAGTTCGACATCATGTATGGTGAAGGCATCTCCAAAATGGGCGAACTTCTGGATTTGGGGGTGGCAGCCGGTGTCGTCAATAAATCTGGTTCTTGGTTCAGCTATGGTGATGAGCGCATTGGTCAGGGCCGTGAGAACGCCAAGACCTATTTGCGTGAACATTCGCATATTGCCTTTGATATCGAAGACAAGATTCGAGCCGCTCATGGATTAGAATTTGACCGTCCAGCAGTTGCGGATGGAGACGATATCCTAGAAGCCTGAAATTGAAGACTATGGGTACGAGAGGGCGCAATTTTGGTTGCGCCCTTTTTTCGTTTGTATCGGGTCAATGGCAACTGTGGACAGCAACCGACGTGGCAGCTAAACCTGATTGAAATGCTGTCCAAAGCCCGCCAAGAGATCATAAAAACATGCCGACTCTGAACGAAATTCGATCAACCTTTCTGAACTACTATTCCAAACAAGGGCACGAAGTGGTTGCATCTAGCCCGCTGGTGCCGCGAAATGATCCGACATTGATGTTTGTCAATTCGGGGATGGTTCAGTTTAAAAACCTGTTCACGGGTCTGGAAACACGTGACTATAGCCGTGCGACGTCGGCTCAGAAGTGTGTAAGGGCAGGCGGCAAGCACAACGATCTAGACAATGTTGGCTACACTGCTCGTCATCACACTTTCTTTGAAATGCTGGGCAATTTCAGCTTCGGAGACTATTTTAAAAAAGAAGCAATCCCTTTTGCTTGGGAACTGTTGACCAAAGAGTTCGATATTCCCAAGGATCGGTTGTTGGTCACGGTCTACCATACTGATGACGAAGCCGCAGAGATCTGGAAAAAAGTTGCTGGGCTAAGCGACGACCGGATTATTCGTATCCCAACCAATGACAATTTCTGGCAGATGGGTCCGACTGGCCCTTGTGGTCCATGTACTGAAATATTCTTTGATCATGGCGATCATATCCCCGGAGGCCCCCCAGGGAGTCCGGATGAGGATGGTGACCGTTTCATCGAGATCTGGAATGTTGTTTTCATGCAGAACGAGCAGTTTGAAGATGGCTCGATGACAGCACTTGATATGCAGTCGATAGACACCGGCATGGGGTTGGAGCGGATTGGTGCGTTGTTGCAGGGCAGCCATGACAATTATGATACGGATCTGTTCAAAACATTGATCGAAGCCTCGGCCAATGCCACCTCAGTTGATCCCTATGGCGACCAGAACGTGCATCATAGAGTGATTGCAGACCATCTTCGCTCCACGTCCTTTTTGATCGCTGACGGTGTAATGCCCTCAAACGATGGCCGCGGCTATGTTCTTCGACGTATCATGCGCCGAGCCATGCGGCATGCACATTTGCTCGGGGCTAAAGATCCTGTGATGCATCAGCTGGTTCCTACGTTGGTGCAACTTATGGGTAGTGCATATCCTGAGCTTGGCCAGGCTCAGACGTTGATCGAAGAAACCCTGAAACAAGAAGAAACTCGGTTTAAGCAGACTCTGGATCGAGGGCTGAAATTACTTGATGATGAACTGGATGGGCTAGATGAAGGAGCACCTTTATCTGGCAGAGCAGCCTTCAAGCTATATGACACCTACGGATTTCCATTGGACCTGACACAGGATGCTTTGCGCGAAAAAAACCGCAGTGTCGATACCGAAGGCTTTGACAGCGCTATGGCTGAACAAAAGGCCAAGGCCCGAGCCGCTTGGACTGGTTCGGGTGAAGCAGCAGATAGCACCGTTTGGTTTGATATAGCCGAAGAACACGGGGCAACAGATTTCCTAGGTTACGACACTAACGTTGCTGAAGGCCAAATCGTTACACTCGTCCAAAACGGAAACCAGGTTCAAACCGCAGCTCTTGGGAAAGAGGTTCAGATCGTCCTCAATCAAAGCCCGTTTTATGCAGAATCGGGAGGCCAAGTTGGCGACAGCGGTATGGTCCGCAGCGACACTGGAAAAGCACGTGTTACAAGCACGCGTAAGGTGGCAGGAGTGTTCATTCACTTTGCAAATGTCACCGAAGGCAAGATCGATGCGGGCACTGGTGCACAGCTACAGGTCGATCCGGAACGTCGTGCCAATATCCGTGCAAACCATTCTGCCACTCACCTGCTACATGAGGCCCTACGGGAAACCCTTGGAACTCACGTTGCACAGCGCGGATCGCTGAATGCTGACGATCGTTTACGTTTTGACTTTAGTCATTCAAAAGCCATGACAGCTGAGCAATTGTCAAAAGTTGCCGCTGATGTGAACGCCTATATTCGACAAAACACTGTCGTTGAAACTAGAATAATGACGCCTGATGATGCGCGGGAAATCGGTGCGCAGGCTTTGTTCGGCGAAAAATATGGTGACGAGGTTCGTGTTGTGTCAATGGGGCACGCCAACACTGGCAAAGGTCGCGATGGCATGACTTATTCCATCGAGCTTTGCGGCGGTACGCACGTACGCCAGACAGGCGACATTGGTACATTTGTATTGCTAGGTGATAGCGCCTCTTCGTCCGGGGTACGCCGGATCGAGGCCCTGACCGGAGCAGCTGCCTTTGCACATCTTGAACGCGAAGCGTCCCAACTGGGAGCTGTAGCCAGCGCGCTAAAGGCACAGCCTGCGGATGTTCTAGAGCGGTTGAAAGGTCTTATGGATGAGCGCAAGTCTTTGCAAAATGAAGTAGCTCAATTGCGCCGTGAGCTTGCGATGTCTGGCGGATCAGGACCGAGTGTCGAAGCAAAACAGGTTGGTGGGGTAGCCTTCATTGCACAGGTGTTGAACGGTGTGTCCGGTCGAGATCTTCCAGCCCTCATTGACGAACATAAAGAACGTCTGGGATCGGGTGCGGTGTTGTTGATTGCTGATACTGGTGGAAAAGTGGCCGTAGCGGCGGGCGTAACAAAGGATTTGATCGGCAAGGTATCTGCCGTGGATCTGGTTAAGGCTGCTGTGGTTGAGCTGGGCGGGAAGGGTGGCGGAGGCCGCCCTGATATGGCGCAGGGCGGTGCAAAAGATGTAACAAATTCTGACGCGGCGATCTCAGCCGCTGAAAACGTACTGGGAGATTAATGATGGGCGCACTTTGGATAGCACATGTAACTGTGACTGATGACGAGGCATATGGCAAATATGCAAAGCTGGCCGGCCCGGCAATCGCAAAACATGGTGGCGAATTTGTTGCCCGTGGTGGACGTTTTGTGCAGCTGGAAGGCAAGGAACGTCCACGGAATGTTGTCGCCAAATTTCCCTCAGTTGATGCAGCCGTTGGCTGCTACCACAGCCCGGAATACCAAGACGCCTTAAACCATGCGCGTGGAGCGTCGGAGCGTGAACTAATGGTTGTCGAAACCAGCGAATGATTCTTTATAAACCGTCTGTCACATCTGTGGGTGTGCGTTATTAAATGAGTTAGGGGCGCCGGTGAAAACCGACGCCCCTGACTTTTTTATACCAATTTAGTCTTAACCCGCTGCGCGGGCGGCACGTTTACGTTCGTGTGGGTCCAGATGACGCTTACGCAAGCGGATCGCATTTGGCGTGACTTCAACCAATTCGTCGTTGTCAATGTAAGCGATCGATTGCTCCAGAGACAGCGTTACGGGTGTTGTCAAACGTACAGCTTCGTCGGTGCCGGATGCACGCACGTTGGTAAGTTTCTTACCTTTCAGCGGGTTCACTTCCAAATCATTTTCACGGCTGTGTTCGCCAATAATCATGCCTTGATAGATATCAGCCTGAGCGCCGATGAACATTTTCCCACGCTCTTCTAGGTTCCATAGCGCAAAGGCCACGGATTGACCGCTCTCCATAGAAATCAGAACACCTGCTCGACGGCCTGGGATCTTGCCTTTGAAAGCTTCCCAGTCATGGAATACGCGGTTTAGTACACCGGTACCGCGCGTATCTGTCATGAATTCTCCTTGGTAACCGATCAAACCACGAGACGGCACATGGGCAATAATACGGGTCTTGCCGACGCCAGCTGGCTTCATTTCGGTTAGAACGCCCTTACGAACGCTGGTCAGTTTCTCGATTACGACACCAGAGTATTCGTCATCAACATCGATGGTGACTTCTTCAACGGGCTCCATTTTTTGTCCATCAACGTCACGGAACAGAACCTGAGGGCGTGAGATCGATAGTTCGAAACCCTCACGACGCATGTTTTCGATCAGAACACCCATCTGGAGTTCGCCGCGGCCGGCAACTTCAAAAGCATCTCCACCGGGAGTATCGGTGATGCGGATCGCAACGTTGGTTTCTGCTTCTTTCAACAAGCGGTTACGGATCACGCGTGATTGAACGTGTTTGCCATCGCGACCCGCCAATGGGCTGTCATTGATCCCAAAGGTGACGGTGATCGTTGGTGGATCAATCGGCTGTGCTTCCATAGCTTCGGTAACCTGAGGATCGACGATGCTGTCAGCAACGGTGACTTTTGCCATACCGGCGATTGACACAATGTCTCCGGCCTCGGCAACATCAATTGGTTGCTGTGTCAGGCCACGGAACGCCATGACTTTAGTTACCCGAAAGCTCTCTATCTGAGTCCCATCACGGGAGAGGCCCTTCATTGTTTCGCCAGCTTTCAAGGTACCACTTTCTACGCGGCCCGTTAGTAGGCGTCCGATAAAGGGATCATGTCCCAAGGTGGTGGCGAGCATCCGGAAAGGTTCATCTTTGCGAGCTTGCTGTGCCGGCGCAGGTACATGTTCGACGATCAAGTCGAACATTGCAGACAAGTCCTTGCGTGGTCCTTCAAGGGTCATATCTGCCCAACCAGAACGCCCAGACGCATACATAGACGGGAAGTCCAGTTGTTCATCTGACGCACCCAGGTTTGCGAACAGATCAAAGCACTCATCCAGAGCACGGTCAGGCTCACCATCAGGTTTGTCGACTTTATTGACCACAACAATTGGTTTCAGACCCAATGCAAGAGCCTTTGAAGTAACGAATTTTGTTTGCGGCATAGGACCTTCGGCAGCGTCCACCAAGAGAACCACACCATCGACCATCGACAGGATCCGTTCAACTTCTCCGCCAAAGTCTGCGTGGCCCGGAGTATCGACAATGTTGATACGCGTCCCATTCCATTCCACCGAAGTGGCTTTAGCAAGAATGGTGATGCCGCGTTCACGCTCCAGGTCATTGGAATCCATGGCCCGTTCAGCCACAGCTTGGTTGTCGCGGAAAACACCGGATTGTTTTAGCATTTCATCCACGAGAGTGGTTTTACCGTGGTCCACGTGGGCAATGATCGCAATGTTGCGCAGGTCCATGAAGTCAGCCTTTGTATGGGAGTTGATGCGCCCATAGCCTGATCACAGCTCAAAGGCCAGAGAAAACACATATCTGTTGCATCAAACCTGTCAGATCACCGGTTCAAAGCAGCTTTTTGCCACTTAATGATGTGATGAATCCGAATAGAGGTGGATGATCAAAATTCCGATAAGAATGAGAGACATTCCAAATATCGCGGGCAGATCCAATCGTTGGCCAAAAACTGCATAACCAATTGCCGCTATCGTAACGATGCCTAATCCAGACCAAATAGCGTAAACTATGCCAACAGGCATGACCTTAAGCGTAAGTCCCATCATGTAAAACGAGAACCCATAAGCGAACAGGACGATAAGTGACGGAAGCAACCGTGAAAACTGTTGGCTGGCCTGTAGAGCCGTGGTGCCGATTGTCTCCGCGATTACTGCTACAAATAGATAAATATAGTGGATGGGCATGTGGTGTCTTTCGAACAGTTCACGAGGAGGTGGCTCCTAAATAGCGCCTTTGATAGCGTTTGCGACGAACCGTGCTGATCAGAAAACGGCGTCAGCTGTCGTACCTTGACCGATATCGATCAAAGGTCTGTATGAATGAACAACGGTCTGTGCGTTCGAACACTCGACCTGTTTGCGGCTGCGGTATAGTGGAGTCCCGAAATCGTTTGACTAAACCAGATGATACTAATTCGCCATGAGTTCAGGAAGGAAACGCTATGTGCCGCTGGGCTGCCTATTTTGGAGAACCAATTTTTTTGGAAGATATCATCTCCCGACCTGATCACTCCTTGATTGCGCAAAGCCAAGAGGCGGAGGAAAGCAAAACATCAACCAACGGAGACGGGTTTGGAGTGGCTTGGTATGAAAACCGTCCGACTCCTGGGCAATATAGAGATGTCTACCCCGCTTGGTCGGATCCAAATCTACGGGCCGTAGCACACCAGGTTCGTTCTGGCCTGTTTTTAGCCCATGTCCGTGCCTCCACTGGGTCTGCAATTAGTCGTAACAATTGTCATCCGTTCACGGCCGGGTCATGGAGTTTCATGCACAACGGCCAGGTTGGGGGATTCGAACACTTTCGTAAGCAAGCCGATATGTGTGTACCTGATGATCTGTATCAACATCGCAAAGGTGCCACTGACAGTGAAATCCTGTTTCTGCTGGCCTTAGGCGAAGGGTTGGACAAGGACCCGCAGGCGGCGCTTTCTCGCGCTGTCGCCCGAATGGAAAATCTATCTCGCCAAAGCGGGATCTCACCACATATGAGGTTATCAGTCGCTTTTTCTGACGGGGAACGACTATTTGCGGCCCGATATTCTTCGGATCATATTGCGCCTTCGGTCTATTACCGCTGGTGTGAAACCCGGCAAGGCTGGGCTGTTGTGTCTGAGCCATTGGAACCAGATGAGGAGGGCTGGACAGAACTCCCACCGGGGAAGTTTCTCGAGCTAAATGGCAAAGGCACGGTGCTATCCGAGTTCCATCCTAGCTTTTAGGGTTGGCGCCCTCTAGGATCGTCTCGGCAATGGTCTTCGCATCCTGCGCGGCCGTTTCGCTTTGGCTAACGTGGGCTGCTATGATTGCGCCTTCTTTTAATACCATTAGCTGCCGGGTCAGGGTGTTAGTGTTGTCGTAGCCTGCCAAAACAAGCAACTTTTCAATATGCTCTGCAAGGAGCAGCTTATGCTCGGCGGATTGTCGACGAATGGGATGGTTTGGTTCTTGAAATTCTGATGAGGCTTTGATGAACATGCAGCCATGGAATTCAGGACTGTTGAACCATTCCCCCAGCACATCAAACAGTGCCAAAACTTGGCCTTTGGGTGTCTCTGAAAGCTCTTCTTGACGCCGTTGTATCATATTGCGGAATAGTTCATCCCTAAGGCGTAACGACGCAAGAATGAGGTCTTCTTTCGTTTTGAAGTGCTTATACATGGATGTTTTAGAAATCCCGGTTTCTTTCACCAGCATATCCATGCCAGTTGCGTGAAACCCATTCAGATAAAACACTGAAAGTGCTTTTTGGACCAGTTCATCTCGTTTGTTTGCACGCATTTTGTAGCCACCCAGATAAATGAACCATATTCGGCTGCCTTCATTGGCAAACTAGGGCGATGCATACTGGTATTCAAGTGTTCATTCTTTACAGATCAGTACACTGCAAATTGGGGTCTACTGATCTGTTCATTTTTTAATCAGACCGAAACAATAAATGGGATGGAAACAACAGAAAAGGTCGAGGTTTTGCAATGTAAACGGGCGCCAAAGCTAGGCACCATGAAGTCATACTTGAGAATATATGTGGAACAGCTAGTCGAGCCCTTGGCTCACAAACCAAGGTTCGATTTGGGAACGCACAAAATCCCAAACTCTTGGCGCTCCCAGTTTAACCTTATCGCCGACACGATAATCGACCTGAGCAAGAGACACCGAATACTCGATCCAGCTACCACCGCCATTTTTCAGGTTCAAAAGAACAGGCTGAACTCTGTCGATAGATTTAGCATAGATTGCATCATTGCTTTGAGCGGCTTCGAATTCATGCCACAGTGCAGTGAATGACACTTTCTGCGCTTCAGGAAGCAAACCAAACAGGCGCTTTGCAGCGGCCTCTTCCTTGGCAGCCATCTTCTTATGATCGATCTCACCGTGAATAGGCGTATCTCCGGCATCAATCTCAACTAAATCATGCAAAAGAAGCATTTGCATCACTCGGTTAATGTCGATTTCAACAATTGAGTGTTCAGCCAATACCCACGCGTACAACATGATATGCCAGCTATGCTCCGCGGAATTTTCCCGGCGCGAACCGTTACCCAATAACGTGGCACGGAGAACGTGTTTCAATTGGTCTGCTTCATTTAAAAACGGCAGCCGCGAAGTAAACGCTGTGCAATCTAAGGTATTTGGCCGCCCCAATAACAACGAGGCGTGGGCAAAGGCTGTGGGGAAATTCTGCTCTAGTGAAGCAGCGCGACCACCATCAATGTTGCCTTTAACTATCTCTAAATGTTCAGGAACTGGATCAATGCCATAGAGGGTTTGAAAAATTGGCTGACAACGGTCCAATTGCTTGGCAAATATTGCATCAATGCTTTGGTTTGCCTCAAACTCGCGCCAAAGGTCTAACATTTCCGAGCCAAGATCATCAGGGAGAAGGCCAAACAAACGTTGCGCGGCGACTTCTTCAGCCTGTGCAACTTTTTGCCAGTCTGTAGCTTGATGTATGGGGTGGTCCCCTACATCAATTTCAACCAAGTCATGCAACAGCAGCATTTTGATGACACGTGAAATCTGCACCTCTGGGGCGGCGAGTGAGGCGAGAATAAGGGCATAGAGCGCTAAATGCCAACTATGCTCAGCCGAATTTTCACAACGTGAACAGTCTATAACTAGATTTGAGCGTACAACATTGCGGAGCTTGTCAGCTTCCTGAAGAAACTCAAACTGCGCCGCTAGCCGTTCGTTCACGTTTTTGTCTTCGCGGCTGTTTCGGCCGCAACTTGAGCTTCGGAAATTTTGGAATTGAGGAATTTACGCGCTATCCGCTCAGCCAAGCGCACACGCATTTCGGTTAGAAAGGCTTCTTCCAGTGTTTGTGAGGAAGCGGCCAATACGCCGCTTACCTCCATGAACAAACGGTCCTGACCAGTGGCATCCTGCACTTTCATAGTGTCGTCTGCCAGTTTTTCAGCGAGCCGCTCTAGCGTACCCATCAGCGTGTGTTTTCTGTAAGTCTGCGCTTCACGTATTCAGACACGTTACCAATCATAGTGTCCATATGAGGCTCTTGGAAAAAGTGGTCAGCCCCTGGGATTTCCTGATGGGTAATTGTGATACCTTTCTGCTCATGAAGTTTGTTCACAAGGTTAACGGTATCAGCAGGAGGTGCGACGCGGTCAGAGGTACCGTTGATGACCAGACCCGAGGACGGGCAGGGCGCAAGGAATGAGAAGTCATACATATTCGCCGGCGGCGAAACTGATATGAAACCTGTAATTTCTGGGCGGCGCATCAACAACTGCATGCCGATCCAAGAGCCAAAAGAGAAGCCCGCAACCCAGCAATGTTTCGAGTTGTTGTTCATCGATTGCAGATAATCGAGTGCCGAAGCTGCGTCAGACAGCTCTCCAACTCCTTGATCGTATTCACCTTGACTGCGCCCAACACCTCGAAAATTGAAGCGTAGAACAGTGAACCCCATGTTGTAGAACGCATAGTGGAGATTATAGACCACTTTGTTGTTCATGGTGCCGCCGAATTGAGGATGTGGATGCAAGACGATGGCGATGGGGGCGTCTTTTTCTTTTTGTGGATGATAGCGGCCTTCAAGGCGGCCTTCGGGTCCGGGAAAAATGACCTCAGGCATGGGCGGTTGGATCCTACTCTGACTTTTGCGGGAAGTACCTGCAGGGTAAACTTGACGAATTCCCTAGGGCACCTTAGAACAGTTCTAAATTCTGGCGCAAGCTAATGCATTGCACTGTGTCGCTGAGATACTCAACGATGTGGTGAAGGTCAATGTTTTCGCAAGGCTCAATCCGTTTGGAGACCATAAACATGAAGCTTTCGACAAAAGGACGCTATGCGATGGTGGCCTTGGCCGACATAGCGTTGCATTCAGAAGGTAATTTGGTTGTTCTTGGCGATATCGCCAAACGTCAGGATGTTTCACTTCCTTATCTAGAGCAGCTTTTTGTAAAACTTCGTCGGGCAGAACTAGTTTGCTCGGTTCGCGGGCCAGGTGGTGGCTATCGTTTGGCTAGACCTGCTTCGGAAATTAGAGTTGTCGACATATTGTCGGCAGTGGATGAAACTGTCGACGCTATGCATAAAGGGGCGGGTGCTTCTGGCGGTGCTTCCGGTAGTCGTGCACAGTCTTTAACCAATCGCCTGTGGGAAGGCTTAAGCGCGCATGTCTATGTTTTTCTTCATCAAACCCGATTGTCGGATGTGATAGAAAACGAATTGGCACCTTGCCCAGCAGTTCCTAGCTTGTTTTCGGTTGTTGACGCGGAATGAATGCTTCACAAGACCATTCTGTCGCTAGACGACACAGCTTGGAAAACATACATCCATGACTAGGATTTATCTGGATCATAACGCGACTACGCTCTTACGACCCGAAGCACGCGTTGCAATGATTGCTGCAATGGACATTTGTGGCAATCCGTCTTCGGTACATGGCGAAGGTCGCGCTGCCAAAGCTTTGGTTGAAAATGCACGTGCTCAAGTTGCATCCGCATTTGGTGCGGATGGAGCAGATGTGGTGTTTACCTCTGGATCGACAGAAGGAGCTTCGTTGGCTTGTAGCGGACGTGGCTTACAGGGATCAGAAGTTGAACATGATGCTGTAAGAGCTTGGATAGACGAAGTTCTACCCGTTTCGACGAATGGAGAGGTTTCGGTAAATGCCCCTCAAAACTCGGTCCTGCAGCTTGCCAACTCTGAAACTGGTATTTTGCAGAAATTGCCGCAAGGCCTTGCTGTGACCGACGCCACGCAGGCATTTGGAAAATTGCCGATTGCGTTCAACTGGATGGGTGCCACAATGGCGCTGATTTCTGCTCATAAGCTGGGCGGTCCCAAAGGAATTGGTGCAGTAGTATTGAAGCGAGGAACCGAACTAAGGACCCAGATTAAGGGAGGCGGGCAGGAAATGGGGCGACGGTCCGGCACCGAAAACGTAGTCGGGATCGCTGGGTTTGGAGCTGCCGCCGAAGCCGCAAGTCGAGATTTGGAAAATGGAGTCTGGGAGCGGGTAGAGGGGCTGCGAAATCTTCTTGAACAGGCCCTTGCGGCGGGAACTAAAGATACTATTTTTGTCGGGAATTCTGTGGAGCGCCTGCCAAACACATCGTGTTTTTCGACGCCTGGTTGGAAAGGCGAAACACAGGTAATGCAAATGGACTTGGCTGGCTTTGCGATAAGCGCCGGTTCAGCCTGTTCTAGCGGTAAGGTACGTGCAAGCGCAGTCCTGACCGCTATGGGATACGGTGAGACAACTGCCCAGGGCGCCATCAGGGTGTCACTTGGCCCCGAAACAAGCGAAAGCGACGTGCTGCGGTTTGCAGACACTTGGCTGGCAAAAGAGAAGATATTCCGCGCTCGGGTAGCGTGAGTTTAGGAGACTAAAATGGTTGCTTTGGATCAGACACAAGTAAAAGACGGCGTTGATCAAGAGACTGTTGATGCCGTTCGGGAAGTGGGCGGCGAATACAAATACGGTTGGGAAACCGAGATCGAAATGGAATACGCGCCTAAAGGTGTGTCGCCAGATATTGTCCGGCTAATTTCGGAAAAGAATGAAGAACCCGAATGGATGACAGAATGGCGTTTGCAAGCTTATGAACGCTGGCTTCAAAAAGAAGAACCGACCTGGGCTATGGTAAATTATCCGAAAATTGATTTTCAGGATATCTACTATTATGCGCGCCCAAAATCGATGGAAGTCAAACCAAAGTCGCTTGAAGAAGTTGACCCTAAGCTTCTGGCAACATACGAAAAGCTTGGGATCCCCCTGAGGGAGCAAATGATACTTGCTGGTGTTGAAGGCGCAGAGAAAGCCCCGGCGGAAGGACGCAAAGTGGCCGTCGATGCGGTTTTTGATTCCGTGTCCATTGGCACAACTTTTAAGGAAGAGTTGAAAGCCGCAGGGGTTATTTTTTGTTCCATATCCGAAGCGATTAGAGACCATCCTGAGCTTGTTAAAAAGTACTTGGGTACTGTCGTCCCAGTGACCGATAACTATTATGCGACACTGAATTCGGCGGTGTTTTCTGACGGCTCATTCGTTTACGTTCCGCCTGGTGTCAGGTGTCCCATGGAACTGTCTACATATTTCCGTATCAACGCGGAAAACACTGGCCAGTTTGAGCGCACTTTAATCATCGCAGATAAGGGTTCATACGTCTCTTATCTAGAGGGTTGCACAGCTCCTGCTCGTGATACAGCACAACTGCATGCCGCTGTGGTTGAAATTATCGTCGAAGAAGACGCTGAAGTAAAATATTCCACTGTGCAGAACTGGTACCCTGGAGATGAAGACGGCAAGGGCGGAATTTACAATTTCGTGACCAAGAGAGCGGATTGTCGTGGTGACCGATCCAAGGTGATGTGGACACAAGTGGAAACAGGTTCGGCGGTGACTTGGAAATATCCATCTTGCATCCTGCGAGGCGAGGAAAGCCAAGGTGAGTTCTACTCGATCGCCATTGCAAACAACATGCAACAGGCTGATACTGGTACAAAAATGGTGCACCTTGGTAAAAACACAAAGTCACGTATCGTGTCGAAGGGAATCAGTGCTGGTAAAGCTCAGAATACATATCGCGGGCTTGTATCTATGCACAAAAAGGCCAAAGATGCCCGTAACTACACCCAATGTGACAGTTTGTTAATCGGCGACAAATGCGGTGCCCACACAGTGCCCTACATTGAGGTCAAAAATAATTCTGCACGCGTTGAACATGAGGCAACAACTTCTAAAGTCGACGAAGACCAGCTTTTCTATTGTCGCTCTCGCGGAATGGACGAAGAAGAGGCGGTTGCACTGGTGGTAAATGGATTCTGCAAAGATGTTTTGCAGGCCTTGCCGATGGAGTTTGCTATGGAAGCTCAACAGTTAGTGGCAATTTCTCTCGAAGGATCAGTGGGGTAACAACCTCTAACGGGGCAGTCTCATCTGAATTTATCCTGGTCGGCTCCTGCCGCCAGGGAGTGATAGACGCCTTGGGGAATTTTGAGGACTAGCCAATGGCTTGGCCCGCCCCAAGGTAAGTTGAATGTTCGCGATAAGGAGCGAAAAATGTTGAATATCAATAACCTGCACGTCCAGCTTGAAGAAGAAGATAAGCAGATCCTAAAAGGTGTTAACCTGACTGTTGAGCCTGGAAAAGTACATGCAATTATGGGGCCGAATGGCTCCGGCAAGTCGACACTTTCTTACGTTTTGTCAGGCAAAGGCGGCTACGAAGTCACTGAAGGTTCAGCCACTCTGGATGGCCAGGACCTGCTGGAACAAGAAGCTGAAGAACGGGCAGCTGCTGGCCTGTTCCTAGCTTTCCAATATCCTGTTGAAATTCCGGGTGTTGGTAACATGACGTTTCTACGTACTGCCGTAAATGCCCAGCGAAAGGCGCGTGGTGAAGACGAATTGAGTGCAGCCGAGTTTCTAAAGGAAGTTCGCGCTCAAGCAAAATCTCTGAAAATCGACGCGGAGATGCTGAAGCGTCCGGTAAACGTTGGATTTTCTGGGGGTGAGAAAAAGCGTAACGAAATCCTTCAGATGGCGATGCTCCAGCCAAAGATGTGTATTCTGGATGAAACCGACTCTGGTCTGGACGTGGACGCGATGAAATTGGTCGCCGAAGGCGTAAACGCATTGCGTAGTGAGAATCGTGGATTTCTTGTTATCACTCACTATCAACGTTTGCTGGATCACATCAAACCGGACGTAGTTCACATCATGGCCAATGGGCGCATTGTGAAAACAGGTGGCCCTGAACTGGCGCTGGAAGTTGAAAACAACGGTTATGCCGATATTTTGGCAGAGGTGGGATAAATGGCACTGCCTGAACTGAAACAAACGGCCACTCAAGAACGGCTGTCGTCGCTTTCTCAACCCGAAGGTGGATGTCTTGCTGGTGCACGTCATGCGGCGTTGTCGCGCGTTCAGGCAACAGGGTTGCCCGGCCGGCGTGATGAATATTGGAAATATACGCGACCTGATACGCTGGTGCAGGCTACGGCGCCGGAAGCCTCGGTGTTTCATCACGATGAAGAACCGATGTTTGACGGTTTTGATCGTTTGAAAATTGTGTTCGTTGACGGTGTGTTTGACGAAAGTGCTTCGGATGACCTAGAACTGGAAGGTGTTCGAATTGACCGTATCTCAGACATTTCGAAGCAAGACATTCATTGGGTCAAAGACTTGTACGGTGTTCTTGAAGCGCGTGGCCAATCCCCCGTGGCTCGCCCGTTGGCTGCGTTAAACACAGCCTTTGCCCGCGAAGGTGTTGCAATCCACGTAACAGGTAAACCAAGTAAGCCGATTAACCTGATCTACATCCACAAATCAGAAAAATCGGATGCAATGTTGCATCATGTGATACGGGTTGACCCTGGGGCCGAGGCCACGATCCTTGAAAACGGTCCAGCCGCCTCGCGGTTCAATAAATGTACTGAGATCGATATCGCTGACGGCGCATCGTTGCATTTAATTTGCGCCCAAGGTCGAGACCATGAACGCCGCGCTGCAACTCATATGTTCGCCAGGTTGGGCAAGGAAACGACATTCAAGAGCTTTACCTTGACCGTTAACGGCGTTTTGACGCGCAATGAGACTGTCGTGGAGTTGTTAGGGGATGACGCTGTAGCCCATGTTTCTGGCGCTTGTGTCGGCGACGGTGATTTTCACCACGATGATACGGTTTTTGTAACGCATGATGCAGTCAATTGCGAAAGTCGGCAGGTTTTCAAAAAAGTGCTTCGCAATGGAGCAACTGGGGTATTCCAAGGCAAAATTCTGGTTAAGAACAAGGCGCAAAAAACTGATGGATATCAGATCAGTCAAGCGTTGATGCTCGATGATGACAGCCAGTTTCTCGCAAAACCAGAGTTGGAAATCTACGCTGATGATGTTGTTTGTTCGCATGGCTCGACATCAGGAGCGATTGATGAAAATGCCTTGTTCTATCTAAGGTCTCGAGGCGTTCCAAATGATGCGGCAACAGACTTGTTGACACTGGCTTTTCTTGGAGAGGCGGTCGATGAAATCGAAGACCATGAGATTGCCACAGACATTGTTGAGCGCCTCGAAAATTGGTTGATCCGGCGGCGCTGATGTCGGTTATTACTGATATTGCAGCCACATATCGAAGGCCGCGCCGCGTTGTGGCGCGTCTTTTGTCGTACGGCAAACGTGAAGATAGCGCCTTAGCAATTCTGATGGGTAGCTGCATTTTTGCTTTTATTTCTCAGATGCCAAATTTGGCGCGAAAGGCCCATTTGGATGGACAAGAACTCAATATGTTGCTTGGCGGGGCGCTGTTTGGTTGGATATTTATCGCACCACTGATGTTGTATACTGTTTCATGGTTGACGCATTTGGTAGCCCGCTTGATTGGCGGTGAAGGCGATAGTTTTGGGGCCAGAATTTCGCTGTTTTGGGCAATGTTATCAGCCAGCCCACTGATACTTCTTAACGGTCTAACCGCTGGGTTTATCGGACCCAGCCCAGCCCTGAACCTTGTTGGCATACTTTGGTTGGTGTTTTTTCTGTGGTTTTGGATTTCTGGTTTGTTCGTGGCGTACTGGAGCAAAAAATGAACATTCAGTTACAACCTCTGGTGATGTTAACACTTACCGCACCAGGCCAAGCCGCAGGTAATATCCTGACCTTGAAATGGCCTCGGCAAGTCCTATGGACCGGTCTCATCTTGGCAATAGCTCTAAACGCAATTGTTTATTCGTTTCAGGAACTTGTGTTTCCTCTCCCCAGTGATTTAGGCCTCCCCAAACTCTCGCCCCTTACTTACTTCGGTGTAATGTTGGCTATTCAAGTGGTGTTTGTATTTGCACTATTTGTTATGGGACGCTGGCTAGGCGGGCAGGGGAGTCTTGAGGACCTTCTGGTCCTCGTTGTTTGGCTTCAACTGCTTCAGGTAGCTTTGCAGATTATCATGACGCTGTTGTTTCTTGTAGCCCCCTTATTGGCAGGTCTCTTGAACCTTGCTGCAACGCTGTTTGGGCTATACATCTTTGCCAATTTTATCAACGAAGCGCACCGGCTGGGTTCCCTGTGGCGTGCTTTTGGCGTTTTGTTGATGGCCAGCATTGCCATAGCACTTGTGCTGTCATTTATTCTAGGCCTCGCAGGGCCTTCCTTACTAGGACTTTCCGCCAATGTTTGACGTGGACAAAATCCGTTCTGAATTCCCGATCCTCTCGCGAGAAGTGAACGGAAAACCCTTGGTCTATCTGGACAACGGTGCTTCAGCGCAAAAGCCAAAAGTGGTTATTGATGCAATAACACGGGCCTATGCAGAGGAATATTCCAATGTACACAGGGGCTTACACTTCCTTTCTAACCTTGCAACTGAAAAGTACGAGGCGGTTCGACAAACCGTATCGCAGTTTTTGAATGCTGGCGACGAAAATACAATTGTTCTGAATTCGGGCACGACTGAGGGCATCAACCTCGTGGCTTATGGTTGGGCAATGCCTCATCTCCAGCCTGGAGATGAAATTGTGTTGAGCGTCATGGAACATCATGCCAACATAGTTCCCTGGCACTTCCTGCGAGAGCGCCAGGGGGTAGTATTGAAGTGGGTTGATCTTGAGGCTGACGGAAGCCTGGATCCACAGGCCGTAATAGACGCAATCGGACCTAAAACAAAACTGGTTGCAATTACGCAATGTTCCAACGTTTTGGGAACCGTTGTAGATGTAAAATCTATCACAAAAGCCTCACAAGAGAAAGGCGTCCCAGTACTGGTAGATGGGTCTCAAGGTGCAGTTCATATGCCTGTGGATGTTCAGGACATAGGTTGCGACTTTTATGCAATCACAGGACACAAGCTTTACGGACCATCTGGTTCAGGAGCCATTTACATACGACCTGAGAGAATGGCGCAAATGCGTCCATTCATAGGTGGCGGTGACATGATCAAAGAAGTCACCAAAGACCACGTTACCTATAACGACCCGCCAATGAAGTTCGAAGCTGGAACGCCAGGTATTGTCCAAACGATTGGTTTTGGTGTTGCGTTGGACTACATGATGAATTTGGGGATGGAAAACATCGCAGCGCACGAAGCAATGTTGCGCGACTATACTACCCGACGTTTTGCAGAATTGAATTGGCTGAAGGTTCAAGGGCAAGCAGTTGGCAAGGCTGCGATTTTCAGCTTTACAATGGAGGGCGCAGCTCATGCGCACGACATTTCAACTATCCTTGATAAGAAAGGTGTAGCAGTCCGTGCAGGACATCACTGTGCAGGTCCGCTGATGGAGCATCTGGGCGTCTCAGCGACGTGTCGAGCATCCTTTGGACTGTACAACACTAAGGCTGAAGTTGACACGCTAATAGAAGCGCTTGAACTGGCACATGAGTTGTTTGGTTGACTGATTTTGTAGTTGGTTAGAGAACTGCAGTTAAACGCCCTGTAAGCAATTTCTACGAGCACGGTGCGGCAGCCAGACACCTGATCTGCCGCACCGTCTTTGGCAATTCTGGGCCAGAGAAATTATTGCGTTTTCAACTCTCGGAGGGTCGCTCACACCAAAAAAGCTAAAACATGCGTATAATCGGTATTATGTAATATCAGTAAGGAGTCATCTGAAGATATTTGATCCGGCACCTTCAACATTATGATCTCAATGGACGCATCAAACCTTCTTGCGCAACGCTGGCCACTAACTGACCGTCCTGAGTATAAATTGAACCACGATTGAAGCCACGACCTCCGCCAGCAAACGGTGAATCCATGGAATACAAATGCCAGTTTTCAAAATGAACTGGTGCATGAAACCACATTGTATGATCCAGGCTCGCGGTCATAGCTTCAGGACGATACCAGGTTAACCCATGTGGGCGTAACGCAGATCCGAGTAAGCCAAAGTCAGATGCATAGGCCATTAAAATGTGCTGCAGTTGCGGATTAGCTCCTTTGGCTGCTTCCATTCGTATCCACATATGGTTGATATCGCTGGTCTCCACAGGATTAAGTGGATCGCGCGGATCAACTTCTCGAATTTCGAACGGACGCTCGCGTGTGAATTCAGTTCTTTGGCTCGCTGTTATACGATGTGCGTGCTGGCTGTGCTGCTCAGCCCTGGAAACCAACTGTTCAGGTCCAGGAACGTTCGGTATAGAATGCTGATGCTGCCAACCACTTTCAGAAATGTGAAACGAAGCAGCAAGGTTCAAAATCTGCTTGCCATTCTGCATAGCGACGACACGTCTGGTCGTAAAACTACCACCATCTCGGGATGGATCTACTTCATAAATCACTGGCAATGACGGATCACCAGCGCGAATGAAGTAGGCATGAAGCGAATGACATAGCCTGTCTGGTACAGAGGCATAAGCAGCTGCCAATGCCTGCGCAATGACTTGCCCCCCGTAGATACGGGTTGGCGTTTCTCCGCCCGATCCAATGCCTCGATACAGGTTTCGATCAAGCCGCTCTAAGTCAAGCAAGTTGAGTAAGATCTTTGCAGCATCAGTCATTTACAGCGCCCCATTAATTCAATCTAAGATCGCCGCATGGACTAGCGCTTTCAATTCGGCTCGCGCAGGATACGAACTTGAAGGCGACAACTGGGTAAAGAACACGACGGAAAGGTCCAATTTTTGGTCAACCCAAAAGAACGTTGAAGCCATCCCTCCCCAACCAAAGTCACCAACCGATCCAGCACAGCGCGTACGTCTTGGATCCAAAACAACGGATCCCCCCAAACCAAATCCCATGCCTTCCATCGGTTGTTCGGCGAAGCTTTTAGGACCCATTGAAGCGATGTCACCTGCCAAATGGTTGTTCATCATGAAGTCAACTGTTTGAGGCGCAAGAATTTGTAAATCCTGATGTTTGCCGCGGCAACGTAACATTTCAGCAAACCGCACATAGTCATCAATGGATCCTGTTAGCCCACCTCCCCCCGACATCATTTCAGCTGCCAGAAATGGCGAGTTATCATAGCTATCTATCAACCGTAGGCTTTCTCTGCCCTTTTGGGCCGCTGTCAAGGCCATGGCCTCACCCTGGAGTGGTGTATACAGTGATGCAAACCGATTTCCGGCCCCGTTAACAACTGAAAAGCCTGTTTCGGTCATTCCCAGGGGAGTGAAAATTTCTTCATCGAAGAATTTGGCTAACGTACGTCCAGAAATAACTTCAATAACCCGCCCAATAATATCTATGCCGATGGAGTATTCCCACCTCGCCCCAGGCTGGAATGCAAGTGGATAGCTGGCGGCATCTGCTGCCAGATCAACAAGTTTCCCCTGATCAGCTTTAAAAACTAAATCGTCTTTTGCCATCGATTCTCCCAGTACACCTGGGTTGAAGGGATAGCTCAGGCCACTGGTATGGGTCAGTAGTTGGTGTAGCGTTGGCGAATAGCTAGGTTCGGTTTGATCAATCGATGTCGCACTTGGTATCAACGCCGTCATTCGGCCAAATTCCGGAATAAAATCTGAAACAGGCGCATCCAAATGGACTAATCCACGTTCAACCAACATCATCAATGCAACTGAAGTTACGGGCTTGGACATCGAATATATTCGGACCAAGGTGTCGCGGTCGAACGAAAGGTTTTCTTGGACGTTGCGTAGCCCAACAGCGTTAAAAAGGACTTCATGCCCAGCCCGCTGGATCAGAACAGAGCTACCAGAAAACTTTCTTTGATCTACATAGCGTTGCTGCCATTCTTTTAAGTATTTGAGGCGCGCTTGATCCATCGAAGGGCCTTTTCAGTTTGGTATGGATTTTCGTTTTTGCTGGCATTGTTTAGTGCAAATCGTCGCCCTATAAAAGTGATCACTCCAACTCCAGGCTACTTTACAAGAGCTTCCAGTCCCTTGCGGGCAAAAACAGGTACATACTCTCCTAATTTCTGGGCATGATCAGGATTAGAGGCGTTGCCCTCTAGTGCCCGTTTGAGCACACCTTGAAGGATTGCCGCCATCCGAAAAAAACTGAATGCCAAGTAGAAATTGAAGTTTTCAATCACTTTCAATCCTCGGTATTCACAATAGGTATCAATGAACTGCTGATCAGTAGGCAGCCCAAGTGCTTTTCGATCAACGCTGGCTAGTCCACGACCCTCCTGCCCCGGCGGCATTTGCCACTGCATGATCACTGCGGCCAAATCAGCATACGGATGGCCGATCGTCGACAGTTCCCAATCTAGCAGCGCTTGGCAACTGGTACCATTGTGCTGAAAAATCATATTGTCGATGCGATAATCGCCATGAACTAGACTGCGTTGCCCATCATCTGCAGGCATCTGCGTTTGTAGCAATGATATCAATTGGTCCATCGCAGTGATGGGTTGCGTTTGAGTAAGAAGGTACTGCTTGGACCAACGTGCCAATTGCCTTTCAAAATAGTTCCCCGATGGGCCATAGTCCGACAGACCAACCAAATCGATATCTACCTTGTGGAGTTCAGCCAAAACCCTGGCCATCTCATTGATCACCAACCTTCGACTGTCATTGTCTAGCTCTGCTAGTGTTGGTTCCACAAAATTCCGTCCGTTAACATGATCCATAATATAGAAAGATGAACCGATAACAGCGTTGTCTTCACATAAATGCAACATGGTAGCGACCGGTACACTGGTCTCTGCAAGTGCTTTCTGAACACGAAATTCGCGCTCAACTGCATGGGCCGATTTCAACAAAACGCCAGTTGGTTTTCGTCTGAGAACATAGTTTCGGGAAGGAGTGTTGAGTAAGAAAGTTGGGTTCGACTGGCCGGTTTCGAATTTTTTTGCGTCCAATGGCCCTTCGAATTTACGCAGATGCACACGCATGTATTTTTCAACAGCCGCTAGATCCAGTATTTGGCCGCTTTCGTTCATTTTGAGCTCCCATTTTTCTGCTTCAGGCAAACGTTCAGCTGAAAATTGCAACAGATTTTCATATCGGTTACGCCACGGATGAACTAGGGTTTACTACTTAGCGCGCCCCCAGCTCAGATTTGCATTTACCAATTGGGTTGACAATGTGTGAGCTGGCACAAAGACCTTACGTAAATTAGCCCCAGAGGCCATGCATTCCAGAGGATAATCAACTGGTATCCGCTTCTAGATCAACAGTTTAACCTTTCCACGCAAAAACACTCTCTTCCAGCTTAGTGGTTCTGCGTACAGTTGCATTGTCTGACGTCAGCGCCTATGGGTCCAAATAGGGTAATTTGATAAGAGAGTGTTTCTGGCTCATCGTCACCACTGAGGAGTGGAAGATGAGAAAGACAACCAAGAGCCCTGGCGAGAAGATCG
>NZ_VAUA01000004.1 GCF_005771405.1 Parasedimentitalea maritima | reverse complement strand
TATGCACAGGTTGATCCATCGAATGAACCAAACCGCCCACATATCTCTTCAGATATATAATTTGTCAAAGAGCAAGAGACAAAAACCAAACAGATGCGCCAATCTCTCAGCGCGCCCGCCTAATCCCGTACCTCCATCCCCGTCTCTCCGAGGCGTCCCACTGTCTCTCCAGCGTGTCCCTCCGTCTCTCCGAAGCGTCTCTAGCAGCGCCTCAGCGCCGCCGGTAAGGGGGGTTCTAGGGTTATCCAACCAAACCCGCAAGCGCTAAATCTACCTTTTTGAGTTTTTCTTCGGAAAAACATGAAATCATCAGAAAAACAAAGACTTAGGTAAGGCAACATCACGCTAGTTTTCAATAAACTTGAGATTTCCAACGCATCAAACCCGCAAACAATCAACGAGTCACCAGATCTGGTAGAAGGTTTGATCTGCAGCACTAAACGCTACTCCCAAACCCGGGTCGCCCAGCGCAACCAAGGTAGGAAAACGCCGAAGGCAGGTCAGTTTCCTGACCTGCCTATGCGTCTGACTGCTTACCCGGAATATCAGGCGCGCTGTCTGAAAGGGCGAAGGAATGCGGACAAGCGGTCAAAGGGCAACCGCAGAAACAACAGCCCTACAGTGAGGGTCAGATAGATCACCGGTTCAAACTGGAAGCCTTTGACTAAGATGACATAGTGAAGAGCACCAAGCAGCCCCGCCGCATAAGCGGCACGGTGCAGTTTTCGCCAACTACGCCCAAGCCGGCGGATAGACCTGTTATTCGAAGTCAAAGCCAGCGGCAACAACAGCACAAACCCGGCCATACCAATCGTAATATAGGGGCGTTTGACGATGTCAGCCCAGATCTGTCCGGGCAGTTGGACATCCAGCACCAACCAGACAGCCAAGTGACAAGACACATAGAAGAAACACAACAGGCCTAGCGCTCGGCGAAATTTGAGGAGGTTCAGTCCAACGTGCTTTCGCAATGGCGTTACAGCCAGGCCAAGCACCAGCAATTGCAGAGCCAGCTTACCGTACTCGTGCTCCAGGGCTTTGATCGGCTCGACCCCTAACCCGCCTGTCAAACCCTGATAGAACAACCAGGGAGCAGGCAACGCACCCAGAAGGTAGATCACCCAGGTTGGCAGGCGACGCAGACTATGATTGAGACGGTCCCTCATCAGAATGACTTGGCCAGATCCATACCACTATACAACGACGCCACCTCGTCGCCGTACCCATTGAACATCTCGGTGGGCTGACGCTTGGCAAACAAGCCACCGCCGATCCGGCGTTCTGTGGCCTGGCTCCAGCGCGGGTGCGAGACCTCGGGGTTTACATTACTATAGAACCCATACTCGCGGGCATTGGACATATTCCAGCTGGTTGGCGGTTCCTGGTCAGTCAGGGTGATACGGACAATCGACTTGATCGATTTGAATCCGTATTTCCACGGCACCACCAGACGCAGCGGTGCGCCGTTTTGATTGGGCAGGTCTTTACCAAAAATGCCGGTGGCCATCAGGGTCAGCGGATGCATCGCCTCGTCCAGTCGCAGCCCTTCGCGGTAGGGCCAGTCCAAAACGCGGTAGGCTGTGCCGGGCATTTCATCAGGTCGGTACAGGGTTTCAAACGCGACATACTTAGCATTCGACTGCACCCCAGCCATAGCCAGCAGATCCGCCAATTCAAATCCTGTCCAGGGAACAACCATGGACCAGGCTTCAACGCAACGGAACCGGTAGATGCGTTCCTCGAGGGTCATCTCGGACAGGATATCCTGAAAGTCATAGTCCCCCGGACGATCCACCAGGCCATCGATTTTAACGCTCCAAGGCGTGGTGGTCATTTGATGGGCATTGGCAGCCGGGTCGCCCTTACCAGTGCCGAACTCATAGAAGTTGCAATAGGTGGTGACGTCTTCCCAGCTGTTAGGTTCCAGTGCCTGTTCAGCCTGCGCCCCACCGGCCAATGCGCTAAGCCCCAATCCAGCCGCACCCGCCATGATCTGGCGGCGGTTCAAAAACGCCCCGTGTGGTGTCACATCGTCATGGGTCAGGTCGTTGGTCCAGCGATAGGCCATCTAGGTCTCCTTACATCTCGTTTCTTCCGAGATACGCAAAGCGAGCCCAAGAACCAAAACATATCCTGTCACGTTTCGGCGACGGGACTGTAACTTGGCATCAACTCGTTCATCGGACGGGACTGCCCACCGTCCTGCATAATGCGCACATGGCGGCGACGGATTTGACGCGGTTCGGACACCCCAACCGAGTGAGCGATGATCTCAACCTCATGGGTGATTTCACGGGCATAGGCGGCCACGCGAGCATATTTATCCTCGGCTACCAAACCCTTTTGGAATCTCGGGTCATGGGTTGTGATGCCTGTTGGACAGGTGTTCTTGTTGCACTTCAACGCCTGAATGCAGCCCAACGCAAACATGAACCCACGGGCCGAGGTCACAAAGTCAGCCCCAGCAGCCAGCGCCCAGGCCACATCACCGGGATTGACCAGCTTCCCGGAAGAAATCAATCGGATCCGGTCTTTTAGCCCATGTTCATCCCGCAGGTTGGCCACCATCGGCAGCGCCTCGCGCACCGACATGCCAACCAAATCGATCAGCGGCATCGGTGCCGCACCTGTCCCGCCTTCGCCACCATCAATGGTAATAAAGTCCGGTGCGCAGTCTGTATCCCGCGCCTTAATGCATTCAAACAACTCGCGCATGACGCTTTCGGACCCGACAACGGTTTTAATCCCCACAGGTTTGCCAGTCACCGAACGGATGTGAGCAACCATATTCAACAGATCGCTAAAGCTCTCCATCTCTGGGTGGCGGTTGGGCGAAAGACTGGCCTGGCCTGCAGGAATACCCCGTATCCCCGCAATTTCTTCGGTCACCTTGGCAGCGGGTAGGATACCACCTTTGCCCGGCTTAGCGCCTTGGGACAGTTTGATCTCGAACATCCGTACCGCATCATGAGCAGCAATCTCTGCCAGCTTGGTATCACTTAACCCGCCCTGCTCGTTTCGCACGCCGTATTTGGCAGTGCCAATCTGGAAAACGATGTCACAGCCCCCCTCCAGATGAAACGGGCTCAACCCGCCCTCGCCGGTGTTCAGCCAGACCCCTGCCTGTTTGGCCCCACGGCTAAGCGCCTGAACGGCTGGTTTCGAGATGGCACCAAAGCTCATCCCTGAGATATTAAAGATCGATGGCGCCAAATACGGCTGCTTGGCAGTGGGGCCGATCTGCAAAGCCGTCGTCTGCGCGCTTTGGTCATCCAGTGGCGGGAACGGCGCATTCACAAAGATTGGCGTGCCGGGAACGGTTGCGTTGCGGGTGGACCCAAAGGCAACCGTGTTGCCCTCCCCCGATGAGGCCCGGCCAACCCACTCGCGCTGAGCGCGGTTAAACGGCAGTTCTTCGCGGTCCATTGCAAAGAAGTACTGGCGAAAGAATTCACCCAGCTCACTGAACAAATGACGGAATCGCCCGATAACCGGATAGTTACGTCGTATGGCATCATGGGTTTGGAACCGGTCGATCACAAACAGAACCGCGGCCCCTACGGCCAGTGTTCCCAAAATAAACACAAAAGAAAGCGCCATGAATTCTATGGCATTCGCTGCGAAACCCATGCAAAATCTCCTATATGTTAATTGGGCGCGCAACTGCACACCTGGAAATGATATATAGTCTGAGCGCGATTGCCGGGCTTCACAAGTCAAGGCTGATCACATTGGGAGAAAATGTATGAAACAGATCATCGCGGCCTGCGTATTTGGGCTGGTTTCGCAGATGGCAACTGCTCAGGACATGGTGAGCTATACCACCACCTTGGATTTCGACGATGTCACCTTTGGCATTGAGAACGCGATTACCGATCTGGGGCTGGTGGTGGATAACATCAGCCATGTTGGTGAAATGTTGGAGCGCACCCGAGGAGCAACCGGATCAGATGTCGTGTTGTTTGAAGCAGCCGAGGTTTATTCGTTCTGTTCCGCCACCCTGTCGCGTCAGGTTATGGAAGCTGATCCCATGAACATCGTGTTTTGCCCCTATGACATCTTTATAGCCCAGCTACCCGGCTCTGACGAAGTCACTGTAGGGTTCAGGCAATATCCTGAGGGGGCGATGCAGCTGATCCAATCCATGCTGGACGGGATCGTGCAAGAAGCCATCGAAGAGTAAGACCCGGGGCGGGATCTGCTCAGTCAATTCTGGCGACGGGATTTAACCAGACGCTGTAGCAAACACAGTGTCACAATTCCACCGCCTGAAATCATCAATAACAGCGGCCAGCTCATATTTTTCATATGGGCGCCCAGGTAAGCTGACAACACAGTGATTGGGACAATGCCTAAACCCGTGGTCCAGACAAATGTCCATAGTCTTACGCGGGTCAACCCAGCGGCATAGTTGATCAGGTTAAAAGCAATCACGGGGATAAAGCGGCTGATCAACAGGGTGAAGGTTCCCTGCTGGTCCGTCCACTCGTCCAACCGCACAGACTGACCTTTGGAAAGCCAGCTCTGAATGACTGAACGCCCTAAATTGCGTGACAGACCAAATGCGGCCAGCGCGCCCAGCATGGCGCCGACCCAGACCAGCGCACTACCAACAAGTGTACCAAACACCGCGCCTGCACAGATCGCCAAAATTTCAGCCGGGAACGGGATAAAGCTGTGCAACACCATCAGCGCAATTATGGCAACTGGCGCCCAGGCTCCGGTGGCACGCAACTGGTCTGCCAATGCCTCGGGGGTGGGAAAGGTACCTTCAGAGACATAAGCCAGCATGCTGCTCAGAAGCAGCACAACAGCAATTCCCCATAGGGTAACGCTGCGGCCAGACCAGGTCATCCGCCAACACGCCACTGCCGGATCATAGTGGCGGCGGCGGCGGCAAATGGCTGGGCAAAGGCATCGTTAGGACGCGCCTTGATGGTCAAAGACAGCCCCAACAGCGTGTTTTGAAGTAGTGTTGCCTTTTCGTCTGGATCAAAATCAGCTGCGATCTCCCCCGTCTCTATTGCCTTAGCAAGGATCTGAGCAAAGCGGTGATGCAGAACCTCGAAATAGTGTGCAATTCTAACGTCGACTTCTCCGCCATTGCGATCAAACTCGGTTATAGCATTCAGCAGCAGACACCCCTGAGCCCCAATTTGTGGCATGGCCGCAGGATCTGCACGATCCGCAAACCACTGGGCCAACTCTTCAAGGCTGGTGTTGTCTGCGTCCGGCAGATGCTCCGCCTCGACCCGGCTCATATAAGCATCAAGGGTTTCCAGAAAAAACGCCTCTTTTCCACCGTAGGAGGTTTGCAGCGTAAACCGGGTCAATCCGGTGCGCTCTTCGATCTGCCGGGTACTGGCGCCCTGATAGCCATGATCCCAAAAGACGGCCTGGGCGGCGTCGATCACGGTTTTGTGGTCAGCTTTGCGTGCACGGGACATGGGATACCTGTTGTTTTTTCTACCTCATGGATAGATAGCTATCTATCCGCAAGGCTAGCATGCCCTTTCGCGCCCCTCAACAGGAGACACCCATGAATACCTATGCTCTTTTGTCCGCTTTTGCCGGCTTTGCTCTCGTGATGGGGACGCTCACCGTCTATTTTGCCGCCATTCCCCGCGGCACTGTACCAGTGAAAGTCAACGGGCTGACACTCAGACTGGTTTTCGGTGTCGCCCTAGCCGCAGCCGGGATTTATTTGGGACTTACCGGCGCCGGGTCCGCAGGAGGCCTTGTCTATATACCCGCAGTTCTGGCGTTGTTGTTTGGCGGCTTTATTTTGTGGGTTCTACCACAGCGACACACACCGTTGGGTGATATCAAGGTTGTAGTTGGTGATCCAATCATCCCATTCAAAGCCCTGACGACGGATGGCACCCCGTTCAACAGCAGTGAGCTGGCGGGCAAGCGTGTGTTGCTCAAATTCTTTCGCGGTGGCTGGTGCCCCTATTGCGTCGCTGAACTTGCAGAGTTCAACAAGATGGTCCCCGAGTTGGAAAAAATGGGTGTTCAGATCATTGCACTCAGCAAAGACACTCCAGACCAGGCAGCCCTGAACAAGTCCCGTGACGGATTGAAATTTGATTTGCTGTCAGACCCGAACCTGTCGGTCATCCGCGCCTATGGTGTTGAACACCACAAGGCGCTGGGTCAGACCAAGAATCCCAAATCCACCTATGGCGGCCTGGCATTGGGGCTGGCCCCGTTCAAAATCGAAACCATGGCGATCCCCACAACTTTGCTGATTGATGAAACCGGCGTGATCCGCTGGATCGATCAGACTGACGACTACCGGTTGCGCAGCAGTACTGAACGGGTGATGTCGGCGGTCAGCCAGGTTTTTGAGTAGCTTTATATCGGTCCGTTTCAAATCCAAACCCGTCTTGCCAAGATAGAGCCTTGAGCAAGACGGGTTTCGCAGCGGTTCAGGCAAACCTTGGTTTCATTGAATAAGCCGTAGATGTTGAATGGAGGATGCAATGGAAACAAACGCGTCAGCTAACTCCTCCGTGGTGACCTCAAAGAAATGCCCCACTGACGAAGCACACTCCCCGATTTCATCCACGGTAGAACCTGCAACATCCACTGCAACAGTGTAAACAATCACCCCTCTCTCCTTGGCCAGTTCACACTACTGTAAGAACATCGAAAGATTGGAAGCCTGCCCGGATTCCAGTGTGGTATCAGTTAATGGGCGTGCAGTGAGTTCTGTTGTCGAATTTTCTTCGGTCAGCGTATCGCTTGGGCGGACCTGCGCGCTGGTGCGGCCATCCGTCATCAATACAATGAATTTTGACGAGTCCGCCGCATCCCATTGCAGCGGCCGATTGCTGAATTGCTCAGGCACTTCACCCGTTGAGCTCAGGTATTCGAAAGCCGGTTGCGTGTCCGGATCAAGCAGCGCGAGTGCATATTTCATGCCATAGTTGGTACCGGTCCCGTCATATAGCCTCAGGTTATCGATAAAGCTGTGCAGACTGGTGGCATCGTCTTGTGCATATTGGATGCTCATAGTGTCATCCGGGCACCACCCCCAGTTCTGTGTCACCTCGTCATAGTCCCAGTTCACAAAATACGGGACCTGATCAATCGAACCGCCAGGCAATCCGGTTGATAGGAAATCTTCGTAGGTCATTTCCAGACATGAGGCGACGTTATTGGGGAGAAGGCCCGCATAGAACTCCTCGAACGGGATCTCTAGATCCACCTTGTTGTAATTGGTGGGACCATCGACCAACTCATCCCCGACCATACTGTAAAAGCTGGTTGGTTCCAGACCGCCCTTGATCGTTGCACCAAGCATAGACAGGTGACCCTCAAGACTGGGGTTCAGGCGAACAATATAGTCCTGCGCATAGAGGTAATAGGTGTCCAGATCATCCTTGTTGAACAACTCAACATCATCGTCCGGATAGCCCTCGATCTTAACTGAATAATCAATTTCACCATCACCAGTTGTGTCAAACCAGAACACAATGTTGGAAGTGTCCTGCCCCCATTCCGGGAAGTAATCTTCGGAAGTGGTAGTTCCAAACCGTTCCCCTCCTAGATATTCAAACATCGCTTCACCGGGATTCGCCTGCCCGGCAAACGGAATGACGTTAATCGAAGTCTGATATGGGCCGCTGTCCCCCGTCTCTGGATCGACATTCCTGCTCAATGAAGCCGTGACAAATTCGTTGGCTGCCGTTTGCATAATCTCGACACGCCCGTTCAAGCTCATGCTGCCTGACACGTCCAACACCAGCGAGATTTCGGTGGCTGGTTCGTTTTCAATGGCAGTGGCACCCAGGTTCATTGGCAAGCTATCAACGCCCGTCATCCGCATAAACTGTGTGACAATTGACCCTTGCGCCGTCGCCGAAACCTGTCGTTGAAATGTGTCTTCCTCGACGGTGACGCCCGTCAGGTAGGACAGCAGGCCAGACACGTTCAGATAATCCCGCACTACCCCTTCTGGCTCGAGCGGCTGGTTCATACTGGAGGCCGCCAAAACCGCATTATCAAGCGCAGCCTGAAGACGGAGCCGATCTCGCTCGTATCGCATCAGGTCGACACCGATCCCTCCGACAATCAACATGAGCGCAAGAAGAATCAAAACAGGTGTGATCAACACCCCATCTTCGGCTCGCCTGAGGGTTTTGAACTGGTGAATTATCGGATGGCTTTGGGTGTTTTGATTTGCTGCGAACTTGGCTCTGCAAGTCATGGCTACATCCTCTATTCTGAAAGGCTCGTCCCCATAAACGCTATTCAGAAATGTGGCCGGAAATACGCTCAAATATGGCGAGGATGTGACGGATGCCTTTGAGCGACCACATTGTTTACCCTTTGTTCATATGTGCGCAACTTTTTCGCCATCCTTATGACGCATTGCTTTCATTGAAGAGTTTTGGAAATCTCGGCAAAGGCCATCAAACGGCGCCCAGTCCCGATAAAAACACGCCAAGATCATGGCGACAATTCGAGACAGTTATGAACAATCTCAGAAATCACTGTTTTGCGTTATGTCTGGGTTGCATTGCCACTATTTTGATCACCTTTCCGATGCAGGCATAATATCCATCTGCTCCCGTCAAACTGGATTTTCACCATTCCAAGGCTTCTACTCCACAGCCTCGCTCACGGTCTAATTTGCTTATCAACGAATGACATTCCCCGACGTTCACAAATGTGATCAAGGTATCAAGCACAGGCAAAACTGTGGCGCGCAGGATTTACTTCTGTCAGGTAAATCCCTCACCCCGGTACCGCCGTACCTTCGAAAATTGCAAGATCGCAGGACGCCGTTTTATCGAGAATGTCCTTGTAGGGTCGATGCTCGGGGCCAAGATAATACTTTCTGGCGGCCTCTTTGCTGGGGAATTCCATCAGGATCAGGCGTCCTGTTGGTAATGCGCCTTCGATCACCTCAAAATCTTCGGTCACGGCCAAGGGTTTACCGCCGTATTTCAGCAGTATTGCATGGGCTTCGGGAAGGTAGTCCCGCGCGTGGGTTTCAACGTCTTCAACACGCAGAAATGTCAGCATATAGGCAGGCATCTGAGGGATCCTTTCATGTATATTGTCTCGCCTGTCCGAGAATTATGTGCAGGATACAGAACATCAACTAGGCACCTTGAGGTAACCATGGAGATTTTCTGCTATGCGCCCGATCAGCAAGGAAGAATACGACCTGAAATGTGCAACGCGGCAGTTGTTGGAACTGATGTCTGAGAAGTGGGTGCCAGGCTTGATTTACACTTTATCGCTTGGCCCTCAAAGACCCGGAGCTTTAACCCGTCGGCTGGAAGGCATTTCCAAAAAGATGCTGACGCAAACCTTGCGCAATTTGGAGGACTGGGGCGTGGTGCATCGCACCGTTTTTGAGGTGGTACCACCCCATGTTGAATACGCCTTAACGCCGTTGGGTGAAAAGATGGTTGAACCCATCGCATTGATCCATGGCTGGGCACAGGAGAACCGCGAGAACATCGCGATGGTGTTCACCCAACGACTGGCCAGCAAACAATCGGCGAAGCCGTGATGCTTTGCGCAGCCGTATTCCCCCATCTGGGTTCATATCCCAGCGGGTGATGCTGCTGTTTTACTTGTCTACTTAGCATTTGATTACTAGCGGCGACGTCGCCAAAGCGGGTTCGGACGAGGACTATATCCCCCGTGCGTAGATGCATCCCATAGCGCCCCCGGTACAACGGAGGTCCTGTTCCTGTGCCGGGGGTGTGAGGCCCAGCGGTAATCGCGATTGCGAGGCAGTTTGCAGGAAAGAAACGAAACTGTGGTAAACAGGGCGCGCGGTGGGGCCTAGCAGCCCGGACTTTTGCGGGCGTCCTGCTGTTGGTTAAGCAATAGTCTGAGGTTTCTTTTGATCAGGTTGGTCCAGATCAAAAACGGCAACCCACGGAAGAATTCACTGGCAGAGCCGCGTCCTGCCCGACCCAAGGTTTTCAGGGCGATCGGTGGCAAGGCTGGGCGAAAATAGCTTTTAACGCGCACAGGTTTCCCCGCAATCAACGCCGCAAGCGCTTTGCGCGTGGCAGACGGGTTGTTCCACTCAGCATGGAACCGAACGCAGCCTTTGCGGTCGATGATGAAGACAGCATTGGGCATGCTGCCATAACCCAGATGCGCCGCCCCTTCGAAATCATCCACAAAAACGGTCCGAGTTTCACCGTCCTCACTTTTCAGCCGGGTTGCGCAAGCAAGTTTATCGTCAAAATTCTGATGACCCGGAATGTCCACACCCGGGTGCGCCTCACGGACATAAAGCACCGCGGAACTAATCTGTGGGAATTCTTGCTGCAGTGGTTGCATGATCCCCCGACGACTTTGAAACAGTGGGCAAGTGATGCTACCTATTTCAAGAACCAAAAAATCGCCCTCAAAATCGAGCAATCGCTTCGTCCGCCCATCGCTTGTCGTAAGTTCAAAATCAGGGGCCTTTTGCCCAACGACAGGGCCTTCGACCGTATCGAAATCATAGTCATCCGGCGAAAACTCATCGTAGTTATAGCTTGGCATCTTGGGTCTCCTTTTTGCTGCTCGAAGACAGGTCAGCGCCTTGCAGGTTTGATGTCATCCTCTTGAGCACTGCGAGAGTGATTTGGGCATCATCCTCACCTATTTCGCCCATGGCATCACCAATGAGACCTTTTGCGATGGGGGCCAGTTTGGCGAACAGGCTGTGCCCGGACGCGCTGAGTTCGATAACCATCCTTCGACGATCGGATTCATTTGGGATCCGGTTGACCAGACCTTTGCGGACCATCCCATCAACCAACCGCGTGACAGTTGTACGATCCTTCGAGGTGATCTCGGCGATTTCACTGGGGGCCTTTGCCCCGCCTTCGTTGAGGAGCAACAAAAGTGCCCACTCTTCCGGACTGACCTCAAAACCCGCCACGCCAAAGCGCGCAACAATTTCTTTGCGGGTAAGAAAGCCGAGCCGGTTCACCCAGTGTAGGATTTGGCGTTCATAGTTCATATTAAGTGTATAACACAACTATTGCCATCCGCAACCTTAAACACCTTGTGTTAGTCGCAGCTACTCCGCATGTTGCGAACACGCACTGGGCGAAGTGGCGTTGAGCAGGACAAGATGAAACGGCTGATTTCTATAATGATCGGGTTTGGCGCCCTGATACTGAGCGGCTGCGCCGCGCCGGTTACCACGTCCAGCGACCCCGTTGGCGAGCTTACACTGGCAATTCAGGCGCTTGGTCCCGATGTGGACCCGGGTGAGGCCCGACGCGCCGCCGAAATTTCATACAGCTATTCGACTCGGTTGGCACAAGACTATGGCGTCACCACCGCGCCACTGGTGCACAACAGCAAGGTCAACGCCGGGATCAAGGACCGGGGGCTGTGTTATCATTACGCTGAGGACATGCAGACCCGGTTGAACCAAGAAGAGTTCAAAACCCTGGTGATGCTACGCGCCATTGCAGAGCCCAAAGTCGCCTTTCTGATCGACCACAGCACCGCCGTGATCGCCGCACGCGGGGATGACATTTATGGTGGTATCGTTCTGGACGCCTGGCGCGATGGCGGGGAATTGTTCTGGTCGCTAACGGTTGAGGACACCCGGTATAACTGGGAGCCGCGGATGGATGTGTTGCGACGCAAGCAGGAGCAGCGGATGGCGCGGGAAGCGGTTACGGGATAGAGATTTATAACAGCTTGCAAATGCCACCCCTACGATTTGACAGCCCCCCCATCGAGCCAAAGGTTTGCCTCTAGCAAACCGTGAGGATGCTTACCCCCTCGGCCCGACGCTGGTTTGAGAAAACCTACACATTCCATTATCAACTAAGAGCAACTAGCAGCCGCGCATCTCCTCGCGATGCCACTACCCATTTACCAAAGGAATTGATGTGGATCAAAACGAGACTGAAAGTGCTATCGACATGTTTGCCCGAGACGTCGTAGCCAATGCATTTGATCAAGGTGTTCAGGCTGCAACTCTGGCCTTGAATTCCAGTGATGCCGATTTGCATACCTTGAACAAGCAAGTCCACGAAACGCCAAAAAAATTGAGCCTTCGCGAGCGCCAGATTGCAATGGCAGCAGCTGAAGGTGCGTTGGCGGCCTTTTTCTCAAACTACGAGCTTGTTGGCGGGTTTTCCATAGATCTAATCAGAGACGATGGAAGCAAATTCGATCTCTCTGAACAGTTCGGCGCACCGCTACTAGTTGCTTTTGATAGAGACGGCTGGCTGGCAACTCACTCTAAGACCTCGAATGAGCTTATCGCTATGAAAAAGGCGTAATTGTACTGATCTGTCTTGCAAAAAGCCCGCCATTTCTGACGGGCCTCTTTCTTTTTAGTGCACCACCGCGTCGTCGGGTTTGGGGCGGTTGGTGGATCCGACACGGTCGCCGATGATCAACCCCTCAGCCCCGGCCGATACCGGAACCGTATCGCCGTCTTTGACATCCCCACCCAGCAGCATTTCGGCCAGTGCGTTTTGCAGGGCGCGTTGGATCACCCGTTTCAGGGGACGTGCGCCAAACACCGGGTCATAGCCTTCGTCGGCTAGCCAGGTGCGGGCCTCATCGTCCAATGCCAGCGTGATTTTGCGGGCGGCTAGACGTTTGATCAGGCGCGCCAGCTGAATGTCGACGATACCATCCATATCCTCGCGTTTGAGGCGATCAAAGATGATGGTTTCATCCAGACGGTTCAGGAACTCGGGCCGGAAATGACCGCGCACTGCCTCCATCACGTCGCGCCGTGCTTCCGACGCATCGGCACCTTCGGGCAATTGGCTCAGCGCCTGCGCCCCAAGGTTCGAGGTCAGCACGATCAGCGTTTGTTTGAAATCGACGGTGCGGCCCTGACCATCGGTCAGCACGCCGTCATCCAACACCTGCAACAGCACGTTGAACACATCCGGATGCGCCTTTTCGACCTCGTCGAACAGCACCACCTGATAGGGGCGACGACGCACGGCTTCGGTCAGGGCACCACCTTCGTCATAGCCGACGTAACCCGGAGGCGCGCCGATCAGCCGGGCAACGCTGTGTTTCTCCATGTATTCCGACATGTCGATGCGCACCATGGCGTGTTCGTCGTCGAACAAGAAGTCAGCCACGGCCTTGGTCAGCTCAGTTTTACCAACACCCGTTGGCCCAAGGAACAAGAAGGAGCCCAGCGGGCGGTCTTCGTCGTTCAGGCCGGCACGGGCACGGCGCACCGCATTGGCCACAGCGGTGACGGCATCGTTCTGGCCGATGACCCGGCCATGCAGTTCATCCTCCATCCGCAGCAGTTTTTCGCGGTCGCCTTCCAGCATTTTGGAGGTGGGAATACCGGTCCAACGCTCTACCACCGCAGCGATCTGTTCCGGGCGCACGGCTTCGGCCACCATCAGGCCTTCGCCCTCGCGGTCTTCGGCCTCGGCCAGCTGTTTTTCCAGATCAGGGATCACACCATAAGATAGCTCACCCGCGCGGCCCAGATTGCCCTCGCGTTTGGCGATACCCAGTTCAGCGCGGGCCTTGTCCAACTGTTCTTTGATGTCACGTGCACCAGCCATCTTGTCGCGTTCCGACTGCCACTGGGCGGTCATCTCGGCGCTGCGTTCCTGTAGCTCAGCCAGGTCGACCTCAAGCGTTTCCAGACGATCTACCGAAGCGGCATCATCTTCCAGCCGCAGGGCTTCGGCCTCGATCTGCATTTGCAGGATCTGACGATCAAGCTGGTCCAGCTCTTCGGGTTTGCTGTCGACTTCCATCCGCAGACGGCTGGCGGCTTCGTCCATCAAATCGATGGCCTTGTCCGGTAAAAAGCGGTCAGTGATATAACGGTGCGACAGAGTTGCCGCCGAGACCAGAGCCGAGTCCGAGATCCGCACACCGTGGTGCAATTCATACTTTTCTTTGATGCCACGCAGGATCGAAATTGTATCCTCCACTGTTGGCTCAGAGATCACCACCGGCTGGAAACGACGGGCCAGGGCGGCGTCTTTTTCCACGTATTTGCGGTATTCATCCAGTGTGGTGGCACCGATGCAGTGCAGCTCCCCCCGCGCCAGCGCCGGTTTGATCAGATTGGCGGCGTCCATCGCGCCGTCCCCCTTGCCAGCGCCAACCAAGGTATGCATTTCGTCAATGAACAGGATAATTTCACCCGCGGCTTCGGTCACCTCGGTCAGGACCGCTTTGAGCCGTTCTTCGAATTCACCTCGATATTTGGCACCGGCAATCAGGGCTCCCATGTCCAGTGACAGCAATTGTTTGTCACGCAGGGATTCCGGCACATCGCCGTTGACGATGCGTAGGGCCATGCCCTCGGCAATGGCGGTTTTACCCACGCCGGGTTCACCAATCAGAACCGGATTGTTCTTGGTGCGACGTGACAGGACCTGCATGGCACGGCGGATTTCCTCGTCCCGGCCAATGATAGGGTCGATCTTGCCCTCGCGTGCGGCCTCGGTCAGATCATGGGCGTATTTCTTGAGCGCGTCATAGCCGTCTTCGGCGCTGGCGCTGTCAGCGGTGCGACCTTTGCGAATGTCGTTAATGGCTTCGTTTAATTTCTGCGCAGATACGCCTCCGGCATCCAGCGCCTCTTTGGCTTTGGATTTCACCATACACAGCGCCATCAGCACCCGTTCAACCGGCACAAAACTATCGCCCGCCTTGGTCGCCAGTTTTTCAGCCTCGGCCATCACCTTGGCGGTTTGACCATCCATGTAGATCTGGCCTGCATCACCGCTGACCTTGGATTGTTTCGACAGGGCAACGTCCAGCGATTCTACCACGCGCGATGGCACCCCGCCCGCACGGCTGATCAGATTGCTTGCCAGCCCCTGGTCGTCATCCATCAGTGCTTTTAGAATGTGCTCGGGGACCAGCCGCTGATGCTCTTCCCGCACCGCAATGGTCTGAGCCGCCTGCACGAAACCACGTGCTCGCTCGGTGAACTTATTCAAGTCCATTTGTCTCTCCTTTTAACAAGCGCCCCAAAAATGTGGAACGCCCGCTAGGCAGCGCGTCCCGAATTGGGCCTCAAACATCAATGTGGGAAGTCCCGCCTCCCCTTCAAGTGGTATAGTCCACTAAAAAGATGAGAAAACTACTGACAGACGTCATTCCTTTTTGTTCCTCATGAAGGTCACAGTTCCGCCGGCATTCAAGAGCAGCCTGAAAAGATCAAAACAGGAGGCTGCCATGCTAGTGACTGACATCGAAGTGACCCATTACCACTATGACAATCATCACGCGCGACATTGCGCCAACGTAGTGCTATCGCTGATTGACCGGACTGTTAATCTGTACTGTCAGATCAATTTGCCCCCCTATGAAAACACAGAAGACCGCGATCGTGGCTTTGCGCACGAAGCGGCGCGCCAATTGAAGCGCATGCCCGAGTTTCGGTCAGGCCACCAGGAACTGCAGCTGGCGGATCACTTGGTCAGCACACACTGATCGGGTAACTGTCGACAATTCGCCGCCAGTGCCGATACTGGTGGCATGACATCATTGCGCGATATACGCGGACGGAGCACCCTTTGGGATATTTTGGAAGGGCAGCCGCAGCACATCGGGCTGGCGATACTGCTGGTTGTCGGCGCCAATTCTTTATTGGATAGGCCATCGGAAGCATCCTATCTGTTAGGCTACAGTTCCGCAGGATGGGCCACGCTCTCGATCGGGCTTGCAGTGATCCATCAGGTCATCGTGGCCATAGTGTTTCGCCTACAGCTGCACCGTAACCTGTTTACACGCTGGTTTGGTAATCGCGACATGTCGGTCTGGAGGTTGATTTTCCTGCCTCTGCTGATCGCGCGTCCACTCACCGTTCTATTGGTGGCATGGACAGACACTGCCGACATAACTGGGGTTCGCCTCATTGAGCTGTTGGCCGGGACAGCGTTGTTAGCATTAGCGGTTTGGGCCATGCATTCGGTCTTAGTGCATTTCACCCTGCCCCGTGCCCTAGGTGGAGATCATTTCCGAGATACCTTTGCCTCTATGCCCTTGGTCAACAAAGGTGTTTTCAAATACACATCAAACGGCATGTATGGCGTTGCTTTCCTAGGATTATGGGGCATCGCTCTGCTGTTTGGTTCGTGGAATGCACTGATACTGGCGCTGTTCCAGCAGTGTTACATTTGGGTGCATATGTACTGCACCGAGGCCCCCGACATGCGATGGATTTACGGCAAAACGTGACCCCTTGTGCCAAGACGCTGGTGCCCATAGATAGGCGCGACCCCACCAGAACCGGAGCTGCCCCCATGTCTGACGACCGCTTGATTGTTGCAATGGATGTCCCCAATGCCGTGCAAGGCCTGCAACTGGCCGAACAATTAGGTGATGCCGTATCATTCTACAAAATCGGACTGGGGATGCTGACCGGTGGTGGTTTGGCACTGGCCAATGAGCTGAAGCATGAAATGGGCAAACGCATTTTTCTGGACATGAAGCTGTTCGACATCAGCGCCACCGTCGAAAAAGCAGTACGTGGTCTGGCTCAATTTGATCTCGATTTCCTGACTGTGCACGGCGACCCTTCTGTGGTTGAGGCCGCCAAACAGGGTGCCGCTGGCAAAGACATGAAAATATTAGCCGTCACCATCCTGACCTCTTTGGACCGGCAGGATCTTGACGCCGCACTGATCAAGGACGGCGACGTGCAAGATCTGGTGCTGGAACGCGCCAGCCACGCCTTTGCCGCAGGGGCCGATGGCGTCATTGCCTCACCACATGAAGCCGCGCTAATCCGCGCCCTGCCCGAAGCTGCGGGCCGATTGATCGTGACACCCGGTGTCCGACCCGCAGGGGCTGATCTGGGAGACCAGAAACGGGTTGCAACGCCGGCAAGTGCAATCGCGAATGGTGCGGATCACATCGTTGTAGGCCGCCCCGTTTGGCAAGCAAAAGATCCGAGCGCCGCAGCACAAGCCATCCTGAGCGAGATCAAAAACACCTGAATTCAAGGTAAGCGCCTAATTTGTAGGCAAAATAAAAACTTCGCTCAGACGCGCCAATTCTCGGGAACGGAAGGCGATTCGGCCAGTTGACCCTACGTCAACCCCTTCTTAGAAAACGAAATATCAGCGTAAAACACCTAAGGCGCGCCATATTGTCTCTGTGCCGACAAAGGCACATTTTCTATGCTCAATTAAGGCGTCAGCAATTCCAGACTAGGTGTTTGCGCCAAAATATCAGATTTAGAATACAAGACACTCCCCTGATGGGTTCTCTTCCTGAGGCTCGTCACCTACCCCCGCTTCAGCAGCGGGGGGATTTTCCTATAAGGTTAGCGTCCTATCTCTTCCAGATACTCACATAGTTGCGCCACAAAATGCGGCACTGCCATTGGGTGTTTGCAATACTCAGCCGACGTCATCAGTTTCCAACCCTGACCTTCATTTCCAAAACAAATTTGATCAACCATCTTTGCCGGTTGGTGAGAGACGAAAAACCACATTTTCCCGCTTGTTCGCTGGTATTCTTTTGCCCAGATCAGATCGGTCTCCTGCAACCGAAGTCCGACTTCTTCATACGTTTCCCGCAAGGCACATTGGGCCGGAGTTTCCCCTGCCTCGCGGCCACCACCCGGCAGGTCCCAATGATTGGGAAACGGAATATCTGGCTTGTCGTCACGCTGGATCACCAACAAGTCGTGACCCAGAAACAACGCCAGTTTTGCACCCGTAAATTCCATGATACAATCATTGATACAGCCACCAGATAAAGACAAGACTGCCCAGCCAAGTTAAACTGGCAGAACAAACTCCACTCCCAAGACTTAGATGACATCCCAATGCACGCCCTCTGCCGAGATTGCCTGAGCCAGATCGCCCCGGCGCGACGTTGCCCGCACTGCGGCAGCCCGCGGATAAAGGCACATGAGGAACTGTTTTCGCTATCCATCGCGCATATGGATTGCGACGCGTTCTACGCAAGTGTCGAAAAGCGCGACAACCCTGAGCTGGCTGACAAACCCGTGGTGATCGGCGGCGGCAAGCGCGGGGTTGTATCAACCGCCTGTTATGTGGCGCGCATTCGAGGGGTGCGCTCGGCAATGCCGATGTTTCAGGTGATGAAACTATGCCCTGATGCTGTGGTGATCAAACCCCGGATGCAAGCCTACGTAGAGGTTTCGCGTCAGGTCCGCGCCATGATGGACGAACTGACCCCCGACGTTGAACCTCTCTCACTGGACGAGGCTTTTATGGACCTGGGGGGAACCCAACGCCTGCACGGTGCCCCACCTGCAGTGATGTTGGCCCGGCTGGTCAAGCGCATGAAAGACGAAATTGGGATTACCGGTTCGATCGGCTTGTCTCATAACAAGTTCCTCGCCAAGGTTGCATCGGATCTGGACAAACCGCGCGGCTATTCCGTGATTGGCAAGGCTGAGACCAGCACCTTTCTGCATGATAAGCCCGTGAGATTGATATGGGGTATTGGCCCCGCAGCGCAGGCCAGCCTGGAGAAAGCTGGAATTCGGACGTTTGCAGACTTGCTGCGCTGGGATCGCCGAGACCTCAGCACGCGCTTTGGCTCAACAGGAGAGCGCCTGTGGCACCTGGCCCGCGGAGAGGATCGGCGTCGAGTTTCAGCCAATGCCCCGATGAAATCCATCTCAAACGAAACCACGTTTTTTGAGGACACCGCCAGCACTGAAGTGCTTGATGGTCACCTGTGGCGTTTGGCGGAAAAAGTGTCAGATCGCGCAAAGGCCAAACAACAGGCTGGGCGGGTGGTGACGCTAAAATTGAAACGAGCCGATCACACAGCCCTGACCCGGCGGCTCTCGCTCCGAGATGCGACACAGATGGCGGATGTCATCTACCGGACCGCGCGCGATTTACTGGACCAAGTTGGAAATCAGGGGCCCTACAGGTTACTTGGCTGTGGGATTTCCGATCTGGTGCCGGAAACTCAGGCAGATATCACAGGTGATCTTCTGGACCCACTGGCCACCCAACGCGCCAAAGCTGAACGCGCAACCGATAGTATACGCGAGCGGTTTGGGACGGATGCAATCCGCAAAGGCCGTGCATTGCGCTGATCCAACGCCGCCCCAATGGGGCTTTGCCCCAAATATCCCGGGGGAAGAGCAGGCAGCGCCTGTGATGGGGGTAACGCCCCTGCTATTCTGCAGCCAAGGGCATCTGTTCGCCGTTGATCCTAGAAATCTCGTCAATCACACTATCTAGCAAGGCCTTCAAAGCGGCAAAATTGCCATTGGGTTCTATTTTGTCCTCGTTCATATACAAGGCCCGATCTATTTCGACCTGCACAGCATGTTGCCGACGCGAAGGTCGTCCATAGGCCTGGGTAATATATGCTCCGGCAAACGGCGCATTACGAGAGACCGTCAATCCCGCCCCGATAAATGCCTCCTCTATATGATCCATCACATCCGCACTGGCAGCAGCGCCGAATCTGTCACCAAGGACCACTTCGGGCTTTTGCCCCCCGCAGTGTCCCATCGCTTCGATCGCCTCATGCGGCATCGAATGGCAGTCCACAAGGATTGCCTGTCCAAATTGTGTCTGCGCCTGCCGCAACAATTCCTGTAACGCTTTGTGATAAGGGTGCCAGTACCGATCAATCCGATTCTGAACCTCGCTTTGCGACAGCTTGCCGTGATAAATGGCCTGACCATGCGCAACCACTCGTGGGATCACGCCCAGTCCAGACGCCACTCGCGGGTTTTGTCTCTTCTGCTTTAACCCCTCAACCAGAGCCGGATCCAATTCGTCCGCCGCGCGGTTAAGATCAACAAAGGCGCGCGGTGCCAAAGCTGTCAAAAAGGGAACACCAAACGCCGGGGCCGAGGCAAAAAGTTGATCTACAAAGGCATCTTCCGAGCTGCGAATCTGATGCCTATTTAGAATCGTACGCGATAGGAAGGACTGCGAGTAGTCCGCGCCACTATGAGGAGAGGCAAAAACCACACCTGACTGCAGTTTTTTCGGCGAAAATACGTGAAAAACGGCTTTAGGCATCCTATCTCCAGTGCGTCAGGTTCAATAAACAGCATAGTGCGGAAATTTCTGTGGTCAAAAGCTCTTGCGCCCCTGCACGACTCCTTTTATAGACCCCTTCACCGGCGCGGACTTCCGCGCCCCATTAATTTGGGGCTGGACTAAACGCAGGTATTCATGGGCGCTTAGCTCAGCGGTAGAGCACTTCGTTGACATCGAAGGGGTCACAAGTTCGAACCTTGTAGTGCCCACCATGAATTCATTGTTTTGATCACAAGATCAAGACACCCGTAACCCAGGCGCTGGTTCGCGCCGCAGAACAGGAGATGGCCCATGAAGGTCAAGAACTCACTCCGCTCGCTCAAGAACCGGCACCGGGATTGCCGCATTGTGCGTCGTAAGGGTCGCGTCTACGTGATCAACAAAACTCAGCCTCGCTTCAAAGCACGCCAAGGCTAAGTTCTAGCGCCGCTAGACAGTTTCGAAAACCGCATCTTAGGATGCGGTTTTTTTGTGTTTACAGGTTCTGTTTCTTTTCCGATCAAATTAGTCAGTTTTTAATTGCATCCTCCGTCAGTTTCTATAATTGACTAAATCAGTCGGGAACATATCCCGGACAAATGATTTAAATTGGGACACGTTATGCTGAAATCTTCCACGATCCTCGCCTCGGCACTGACAGCCGCTGTCGCCACTACTGCTGCTGCAGAGGGTGAGCTGAACCTGTATTCGTCGCGCCACTACGACACCGACGAGCGCCTGTATTCTGATTTCGAAGACGCCACCGGCATCACCATCAACCGCATCGAAGGCAAGGCCGATGAGCTGATCGCGCGTATGGAAGCCGAAGGTGTGAACTCGCCTGCTGATGTATTGCTAACCGTCGATACCTCGCGTCTGGCCCGCGCAAAAAACGCTGGCATTTTGCAAGCCACAGACAGCGACACTCTGGAAGCCCGCGTTCCAGCCTACCTGCAGGACGTTGACAACCAGTGGTTTGGCTTCTCGCAGCGTGCGCGCATCATCTTTTATGACAAAGCCGACGTAACCAACCCTCCGCGCACCTATCTGGATCTGGCTGACCCACAGTACAAAGGCCAGGTTTGCATCCGTTCGTCGACCAACACTTACAACCAGACCCTGCTGGCTTCGATCGTGACCCACCACGGTGCCGAAGCCGCCACCAAATGGGCTGAAGGCGTTGTCGCCAACATGGCGCGTGCCCCTCAGGGTGGTGACACTGACCAGATGCGTGGCATTGTGTCGGGCGAGTGTGAAATCTCGGTTGCCAACACCTACTATTTTGCCCGTTCAATCCGCAAAGACGTCAAAGGTCTGTCGGCTGAGCGTGACATGATCGGTTGGATCTTCCCAGCGCAGGACGCCGAAGGCGCGCATGTGAACCTGTCTGGTGCCGGCGTTGCAGCCCATGCACCGAACAAAGACAACGCGGTGAAGTTCCTTGAGTATCTGGCCAGCGATCAGGCTCAGCAGTACTTCTCGGCTGGTAACGACGAATATCCAGCGGTTCCGGGCGTAGCCCTGTCCCCAAGCATTGCTGCTTTGGGCATGTTCAAACCGGATGATGTGAGCTTGGCTGAAGTGGCTGGCAACATCCCTGAAGCACAGAAGATCTTTAACCAGGTGGGTTGGGAGTAACTCTCCCTTCCCCATGGTTTCAAAAATTCAACAAGGCGCAGTCCAACTGCGCCTTGTTTGCGTTGGGGACATATCTTACCCAACTTGGCCACAAAATTTTTCACTTGCTCTGGCAGCGGTCACCGCGTGTAAAGTAACGCAATCGAACCACTCACGCTGACGTCGGGAAAAGGGGTTGGGACAATCATGCAGGTCAATCTGAATTCCACCCTCACCTGCCCACACTGCGGCCATGAAAAGACGGAAGAAATGCCGTCTGATTCTTGCCAGTGGTTCTATGACTGTACCAACTGTGCTGCAGTCCTGAAGCCACTACAGGGTGATTGCTGCGTCTTTTGTTCCTATGGTACCCGGCCCTGCCCGCCCATCCAAAAAGGCGACACCTGTTGCAGCTAGAGTGAACGCTAGCCGCGCCGTGCAACCTGACGACAGATCAGAATAACAGGCAACAGCCCTACGGCCATGATGACCAGTGATGGGACTGCTGCCCCCTCTAGTCGTTCATCCGAGGCTAATCGATAAGCCTGCACAGCCAGAGTGTCATAATTGAATGGCCGCATGATCAGGGTCGCGGGTAACTCTTTCATCACATCGACAAAAACAATCAAAAGCGCTGTCAGCAAACTAGGCGTCAGGATCGGCAGATGCACCCGGCGCAACATTCCAAAGGGCCCTTGCCCCAGCGAGCGCGCCGCTGCATCCATATTGGCGTGCATAGTACTTTGTCCGCCCTCGTAGGCGCCTAGGGCCGCAGCCAGAAACCGCACCATATAGGCGGCCACCAGCAACCAGATAGAACCCGTGATCAACAGACCGGTTCGGATTTCAAAATTTGCCCGCATCCATGCATCCAGCGTATTGTCGAACGCCGCAAAGGGCACCATCAAGCCCACCGCGATCACCCCGCCCGGAACTGCATAACCCAACCGCGCGGAATAGGCCGCTGCCGAGGCCAGCCGACCGGGCTGCAGCCGCAGATAGAAACCGATGCAAACCGCCGCACAAACTGTGAGGAGCGCAGCAACGGTCGCCAGTGTCACCGAATTTTGCAGAAGTGCGATATAGCGGCGGCTAAACAGGTTCTGTTCGGACTCCAACCCCATATTGACGAGAATCACCACCGGCAACAAAAAGCCCAACACCACTGGCGTCGCGCAAAGAGCCCAGGCAAACAGTGCCCGACTGCCGCTTAGCTCAGCTGGTGGCATTTTGGTGTGTTGTTTGCCCGCTTGGTGATAGCGTGCCTTACCCCGTGTGGCGCGTTCAATAACAGCCAGCATCAGTGCAAACCCCAGCAAGACCAGCGCCAACTGCGCTGCACCAGCGCGGTCGCCCATTGAAAACCAACTGGTATAGATGCCGGTCGCAAAGGTTTGTACGCCAAAATAGGACACCGTGCCAAAATCGGCGACGGTCTCCATGATCGCCAGCAATACACCCGATGCGATCGCTGGCCGCGCCATTGGAAGGCTAACGCGCCAGAAGGCTTGCCACGAGGTATTGCCCAGAGCACGCGCCGCCAGAAAGGCACCCGAGCTTTGCTGCAGGAACGCGGCACGCGCCAACAGGTAAACATAGGGGTACAGCACCAGCACCAACATCAGCGCCGCGCCCGCGGTTGATCGAATCTCAGGGAACCAATAGTCGCGCGGTCCCCAACCTGTGACCTGCCGCAAAGTGGTCTGTACGATACCTGGGTGATCCAGAATGAAGGTATAGGCATAGGCCAGAACATAGGCTGGAAAAGCGAGCGGCAGGATCAGTGCCATCTCAAAAAACTTTACACCAGCAAACCGGGTCATCGTCACCAGCCAGGCCGCGCCAACGCCGACCGAGAACGTCCCCAGTGCAACCAAAAGAACCAGCACCACGGTGGTGCCACTGTAGCGGAGTAAAACAGTATCCATCAAATGCGAGATGGTCTCTGTGCCGCCTGTCACTGCAGCAAGGGCCACCGCAACCATAGGCAACAGGCAGGCCAGCGCCACCGTCCAGGACAAGACGGAAAACACGCGGCTGCCACTTTTGTTGCCTCGGCGGCTCCCGTTAGGGGCATAAGTTTTGGTATCGCTCACGGCTGGATTGACCCGGCATTGTTGAATTACAGCCCTCTTATGCGACTATTTCGCTCGGAAACTCCAGATCGAAAGATCAGGGCAGACAAAAAGCCCCAGATGCAGACTACACCCGGGGCTTCTAATTCGATTGTTCCTGCGAATTAGTCGTACTTACGCTGATCCTCGATCACCAACCCATCTTTAGGCAGGCTGCCCGGGGCCACCACATCAACTCTGGCTTTCAACTTCAGAACGTCGATCACTGAACGGGCATAGGCCATGTCATCTCCACCAGATGCCTCGATCTGCACCGCCATCGCATCCATCTCGCCATCCCGAGAAACGATGACGCGTGCTTTGATGATCTCATCATGTTTTTCAACAAGTGCTGCCACCTGCTCCGGACGCACAAACATGCCTTTGATTTTGGTGGTCTGATCGGCACGGCCCATCCAGCCTTTGATCCGCATGTTGGTGCGGCCACAGGGGCTCGTTCCAGGCATCACCGCGCTCAGATCGCCCGTCGCAAAACGGATCAGTGGATAATCAGGGTTCAGCGTGGTGACGACAACCTCGCCAACCTCACCCGGGGCAACAGGCGTGCCCGTTCCCGGAGTGACAATCTCGACGATGACTTTCTCGTCGACGATCATGCCCTCCATCGCTGCACTTTCGTAAGCGATGTTGCCCAGATCCGCAGTGGCATATGATTGCAAGCAAGCGATGCCGCGATCAGCATATTCCTGACGTAAACTAGGGAACAGTGCCCCACCGCCAACGGCCGCCTTGGAGAAGTTGAGTTTGATCCCCATGGTATCAGCCTTATCCAGAATCACCTTCAGGTAATCCGGGGTCCCCGCATAAGCGGTAGCGCCAACATCGCGAGCCGCAGTAACCTGCAATTCGGTCTGGCCAGTGCCTGCCGGCAGAACGGTTGCGCCAACGGCGCGGGCGCCGCTTTCAAAGATCATCCCGGCTGGTGTCAGGTGATAACCAAAGCAGTTCTGCACCACATCGCCAGCCCCAATGCCACAGGCATGCAGGAACCGTCCCATGCGCCACCAATCATGGGTGATGCCACCGGGTTCATAAATCGGGCCGGGCGACTGAAAGACATGCGCAACGTTAGAGACTGCTATGCCCCCAAATGGCGGGTTCTCGTTCTGCCATTTGCTCAGTTCCGATTTGCGTAAAACGGAATACTGCGCAAGGTCCGAGAAGTCCTTGATCTCGGGGCCATCAAGATTACAGGCGTTTTTGGCAGCACGCGCGCGGCTGATCTGGTCGCGCAGAGCGTCCAATTGCGCCGCTGACCGTTCGTCCGCTGACCGCGTTTCAAGCGCATCAAAATAAGTCATTTCAGCACCAGTATCCATTAGCTGAGCCACCGTTTGCGGCGGCGATAAGAGCGCACATCGCGAAAGGACTTGCGGCCTTCGTCGGACATGCCCAGGTAGAATTCTTTGACGTCAGGGTTTTCGCGCAGCTCGGCCGCCGGGCCATCCATTACGATACGGCCCGATTCCAGAATATAGCCGTAATGGGCATATTTCAGCGCCATGTTGGTATTCTGTTCAGCCAGCAGGAAAGTCACGCCTTCCTGTTCATTGATCGATTTCACGATCTCAAAAATTTGCTCAACCAGCTGTGGCGCCAAGCCCATCGAAGGCTCATCCAACAGCACGGTTTCGGGGCGGCTCATCAGGGCTCGGCCCATGGCCACCATCTGTTGCTCGCCACCTGAGGTGTAGCCAGCCTGCGATTTGCGGCGCTCTTTCAGTCGTGGGAAATAGTTATAAACCATCTCAAGATCAGCTGCGATGTTGGCCTTACCATCGGCACGGGTATAAGCGCCGGTCAGCAGGTTTTCTTCAACTGTCAGGTGTTCGAAGCAGTGACGACCTTCCATCACCTGGATCACCCCTTGGCGTACCAGTGCGGCCGGGTCTTCTTCATGTACGTCCTGACCACGGTATTTGACAGACCCCTTGGTCACCTCACCACGCTCGGATCGCAGCAAGTTCGAAATCGCCTTGAGGGTGGTCGTTTTTCCAGCCCCGTTTCCGCCCAGAAGAGCAGTAATGCCCCCTTTGGGCACATTCAGGCTGACACCTTTCAACACCAGGATCACGTGATTGTAGATCACCTCGATGTTGTTGACCTCTAGCAAGGTCTCGGTCTGCACATCACTTGTTTTGGCTGCATCCAGCATCAGAACTTGTCCTCATCCGTTCCGGGTTAGATCCCGGATCTCTTGGCGGAGTTTGGTATGGCGGCGAACCGCCACACCAGTTTCGGTTGGATCCAGAGCACGCTCTGGATCCTGCCGTTTAGTTACAGTTTGGTGTGATCTTGTTTTCTGCAGCATAGGCACCGGAATCTTCGGCAACCAATGCACCAATCACGTCACCGTCTGTTGGTTTGAAGTCAGAAATCAGCGACCAAGTCTTGCTGGACGCATCCCACTGGGTCACACCAACCAGGCCAGGACCACCATGGTTTTCACAGGAAACGTTGAACGAAGGACCAAAGTTGGGCATGCCCAAATCAGCCATTTTCGCTTCGTTGATTTCCAGAGCTTCCATACCATCACGCATCATAGCAGCGTTGATGTCGGCAGTACCGTGGATGCCTTGGGCTGTCTTGGCGGCCTCGGCTGCAAGCATCGCTGCATACATACCGCGGTTATACAAAACAGTACCAATCTGATCGCCAGCGCCTGCTGCCTTGCCAGTATCGACCACATACTTCTGGATGTGGTGGAAGACAGGGAAGTCACGACCAACATTATGGAAGGTCAGCGCCTTATAACCATCAGCCGCATCGCCAGCAGACATCACGTCGTGCTCAGCACCGGACCACCAAACGCCGATGAAATTTTCCATTGGGAAGCGGATGTTCGCAGCTTCCTGAATGGCAACCTGGTTCATCACGCCCCAGCCCCACATGGTCACAAAGTCCGGACGCTCACGGCGGATTTGCAGCCATTGGCTTTTCTGTTCCTGACCAGGGTGGTCAACGGGCAGAGCCAACAGTTCAAAACCGTGTTTGGCGGACAGCTCTTCCAATGTCCGGATCGGCTCTTTGCCGTATGCCGAGTTATGGTAAACCAGAGCAATCTTCTTGCCCTTCAGATCGCCACCGTTGGATTCCAACAGGTAGTTCACAACGCCCGACGCGCCATTCCAGTAGTTGGCAGGGTAGTTGAAGACGTTCGAGAACACTTCACCATTGGCAGCCGAAGTCCGGCCGTAACCCATGGTGTGCAGCGGGATATTGTCAGCGGTCACTTTGGGGATCAGCTGATAGGTGATACCAGTCGAAAGTGGTTGATAAACCAGCGCGCCTTCGCCCTTGGTGGACTCGTAGCACTCAACACCTTTTTCGGTGTTATAGCCGGTTTCACATTCGATCAGCTTGGTCATCACGCCGCCGATGCCGCCATCGCGTTCGTTCAGCAGGGTGAAATAGTCAGCATAGCCATCCGCAAAGGGAATGCCGCCAGCAGCATAAGGGCCAGTACGATAGCTAAGCGATGGAAACACCAGGTCAGCCATTACGGGCCCGGCGGCCATCACGGCGCCGAGCGCCAGAGTGGTCAGTTTCAATTTCATCGGTATTAATCCTCCCATGGTATTATCCGATGTGGATGAAAACGGGGGCTTGATCTTATTATTCCCCCGCAGCTCAGATGCCTGCCCCGCTAGTGCGGGAAAGGCCAAAGTCGTAGTTTTTCTTTTGCGACACGCCATAGCTGTGCCAGACCGTGTGGTTCGACGATCAGGAACACAATGATCAATGCGCCGACAATAACCAGCTGAAAATGCGCAACGATATCTGTTGGCCAGCCCAGAACATCGACTCCAACAACCTTGAGCACCACCGGCAGCAGCACCAGGAAGGCGGCACCGGCGAAGGAGCCAAAGATTGAACCCAGCCCACCAATAATGACCATGAACAGCACCAAGAACGACTTGGTGATACCAAAGGCCTCGCCGACCTCCACCGCGCCCAGATAGACCGAAAAGAACAGCGCGCCTGAAATACCGATAAAGAAGCCTGACACAGCAAAGGCGGTCAATTTCGCCTTCAGCGGGTTCACTCCGATGATTTCAGCGGCGATATCCATGTCGCGGATCGCCATCCAGCTGCGGCCAATGGTGCCGCGTGTCAGGTTGCGGGCAACCAGCGCACAAAGGGTCAGGAAGATCAGGCTGAACATATAGGTCGCCCAAGCCGGTGCGTTGGGGCCAGTGATCAGAATACCAAACACGTCGCGCTCTGGAGCGCTGATCTGACCGGAGGCCGAATAGTTGTAGAACCACGGCACCCTGTTAAACAACCAGACCAGAAAGAACTGCGCCGCCAGTGTTGCCACCGCCAGATAGAATCCCTTGATCCGAAGGCTGGGCAGGCCAAAGACCACGCAAACAATGGCTGTCATGCCCCCCGCCAGCAACACGTGCACAAACATGGACACCTCGGGCATCATGGTCATGAACTTGTAGCAGGCATAGGCCCCCACCGCCATGAAACCACCGGTCCCCAGGCTAACCTGACCAGCATAGCCCACCAGAATGTTCAGTCCGATTGCGGCAATTGCATAGATCAGAAACGGCAGCAGGATCGCGTTGGCCCAGTAGTCATTGATAACAAAAGGCACCACCAGAAAGGCAATCGCCAGAACAGCATAGTAGCGGAACCGATCAAACTTGATCGGGAAGGTCTGGCTGTCTTGTTCGTAGGAGGTTTTGAAATCTCCGGCTTCACGATAGAACATGGCTTAGATGCTCCCCTGTTCCTGCGAACGGTTTAGATCCGCTGCATTATGTTGTTTCGTCTTTGATGCGGCTTTGCCTACGTTGGCAAAACAAGCTGCGAAGATCGGATCGCTTTTAAACCCTTTCAATGATCTTCTCCCCAAACAGACCCTGCGGACGGAACACCAGGAACAGCAGTGCCAGCACATAGGCGAACCAGTTCTCGGTTGCGCCGCCAACCAGCGGGCCAATCCAGAATTCGAACATTTTCTCGCCCACGCCGATGATCAAGCCACCCACAATGGCACCAGGGATTGAGGTGAAACCGCCCAGCATCAGCACTGGCAGCGCCTTGAGTGCGATCAGCGACAGCGAGAACTGCACGCCCGATTTTGTGCCCCACATGATACCTGCAACCAGCGCTACGAAACCCGCAACCGACCAGACCAGCACCCAGATAAAGTTCAGCGAAATACCAACCGACAATGCCGCCTGGTGATCATCCGCCACAGCCCGCATAGCACGGCCCTGCTTGGTGTACTGCGAGAACAGCACCAGCCCGACCACCAACAGTGCCGCAACGACAGTCGCCACCATGTCTAGATTGTCGATAAAGAAGCCGTAGAAGTTGTCACTGCCCAGACCGGCGGTCATATCTTCGATCCAGAACGAGCCACCCTGCGGCAGGCCAACATCCAGTTTCTTGATCTCCGATCCCCACATCAGGTCGGAAACGCCTTCAAGGAAGTAGGCCAGACCAATGGTCGCCATAAACAGAATGATTGGCTCTTGCCCCACCAGATGGCGCATTACCAATCGCTGTACCAGCCAGGCAAAGCCAACCATCACGCCCACTGTTAAAATGATCGCCAGGAAGGCAGGCACGTGCCAGCCAAAGTGATGGATCTCGGTGCCAAACACCGCGTTGATGATATGGCTGAACGGCACCTGGCCATTCATGATCCCCACCAGCGTCATCGCTGCAAACAGCGCCATAACGCCTTGGGCATAGTTGAAAATTCCGGAAGCCTTGTAAATCAACACAAAGCCAAGCGCCACCAGCGCATAGAGCACCCCGGCCATCAGACCGTTGATGAAAACCTCGGTGGCAAATAGAAACTGATCAGGCATCAGTACGTCCTCTCATGTCTGTCAGAAAATCAGTCACTCGACACCCCCAGATAGGCATCAATCACTGCCTGGTTGTTGCGGACTTCGTCCGGGGTGCCATCGCCAATCTTTTTACCGTAGTCCATCACAACCACCCGGTCGGACAGATCCATCACCACGCCCATGTCGTGTTCGATCAGGGCAATGGTGGTACCAAATTCGTCGTTCACATCCAGAATAAAGCGGCTCATGTCCTCTTTTTCCTCGACGTTCATGCCCGCCATCGGTTCATCCAGCAGTAGCAGTTTGGGTTCGGCCGCCAGCGCGCGCGCCAGTTCCACCCGCTTTTTCAACCCGTAAGGCAACCGCGCCACGGGTGTTTTGCGGATGTGCTGGATTTCCAGAAAGTCGATAATCTTTTCTGCAACTTCACGGTTGGCCACTTCTTCGGCCTCTGCCTTGCCCTTCCACAGGGCTTGCGAGAACAGACCCGATTTCATGTAGGACAGCCGCCCGGTCATCACGTTGTCCAGCACACTCATGCCTTCAAACAATGCGATGTTCTGGAATGTCCGCGCGATACCTTGCTGTGCAACCTCATAGGGGCGCATCTGGGGCCGCGGTTCGCCATGGAACCAAACTTCACCTTCTTGCGGCACATAGAACCCAGAGATCACGTTCAGCATTGATGATTTACCGGCACCGTTGGGGCCGATAATCGCGCGAATTTCTCCCTCACGAATATCAAAGCTGATGTCCTTGATCGCCACCACACCGCCAAAGCGCAGGGTGATATTCTTCATCTCCATCACCACGCCGCCGATTTTACGGCCGTCCGCAGTGGTATATCCGTCTTGCATATCCTTCACGACACCGCGTCCTTCATCTTTTCAGAAATACTTCCGCCGGAGGTATTATTGTGCCGCGCAGCGGCCCTCATTCCTGCGATGTTCATTCTGCTGCCACTTTCTGTGCCGCCACCGGCACCACAACGGCATCACCGATATCTAGCGTTGCACTGATTGCGCCTTTGCGGCCATCTTCATAGGTGACCTCGGTATTGGTCGAGATCTGCGCTGAACCGTCATAAAGGGCGGCGATAATGTCGGCGAATTTTTCCTCGACGATCCGGCGGCGCACTTTGCGAGTGCGGGTCATTTCGCCGTCATCCGCATCCAGTTCTTTATGCAGCACCACAAAACGATGCACCTGACAGCCAGACAGCATTGGATCTTCGGCCACGGATTTGTTGACCGTGGACACATGCTCGGCAATGCTTGCCAGCACTTTCGGATGACCCGCCAGCTCCTGATACGATGCATAGGCGATGTTGTTGCGTTCGGCCCAGTTACCGACCGCAGTCAGGTCGATATTGATGAAGGCAACACAGCGATCCTTACCGTTGCCGAACAGCACCGCCTCTAGAATGTCGGGATAAAACTTCAGCTTGTTCTCGACATATTTAGGGGCAAACATGCTGCCGTCGGCCATTTTGCCGACGTCCTTGGCCCGGTCGATGATCCGCAGATGTCCTGACTTGTCTTCAAAGAATCCAGCGTCACCCGTGGCGACCCAACCTTCGGCATCTTTGGTGTCCGCGGTGCTTTCGGGGTTTTTATAGTACTCAACAAAAGTGCCGGGCGAGCGATAGAAAATTTCGCCGTTGTCAGCGATCTTGATCTCTACGTCCGGTGCAGGAACACCAACTGTATCAGCGCGCACTTCGCCGTCAGGCTGCACAGTAATGAACACTGTCGCCTCGGTCTGACCATAGAGCTGCTTCAGATTGATACCCAGCGAACGGTAGAATTCAAAAATCTCAGGGCCAATGGCCTCACCAGCGGTATAACCAACCCGTACTTTGCCAAAGCCCAGCGTATCTTTCAGCGGACCATAGACCAGAAAGTCGCCCAGCGCATATTTCATCCGATCCATAAACCCGACAGGTTTACCATCCAAAATGGCCGGTCCTACTTTTTTGGCATGGGCCATGAAGTGATGGAACATCTTGCGCTTAAAGTTACCGGCATCTTCCATCCGGATCATCACGTTTGTCAGCTGGGTCTCAAACACCCTTGGCGGTGCGAAATAGTAGCTCGGGCCGATCTCCCGCAGATCGGTCATCATGGTTTCAGCGCTTTCCGGGCAGTTCACGCAGAACCCGGTCCAGTAAGCCTGCCCAACGGAAAAGATAAAATCGCCAACCCAGGCCATCGGCAGATAGGCTAGGATTTCGTCGTCCAACCCAAGCTTGTCAAACTCAGATGCGTTTTTGGCGCTTTCAATCACGTTACGATTGGAAAGCACCACGCCCTTGGGCTTGCCAGTAGTACCTGACGTATACAGCATCACACAGGTGCTGTCGTAGGTCAGCTCGTCACGACGTTTTTTCAGTTCAGGAATAAATTCATCATAAGCCGCGCGGCCCTGATCTTGCACATGGCTGTACTGGTGCAGTTGCGAGTGGTCGTATTTCCGCAACCCGCGTGGGTCGAGATACAGCAGATGTTCGAACTGGTGCAATTGATCCTGCACCTCGATCACCTTGTCGACCTGCTCCTGATCGGTAACAACAACAAAGCGCGCACCACAGTGGCTTAGCACATAGGCCATCTCTTCTGCGTTGGCGTCCTGATACAGGGGCACTGGGATCGCGCCGACCGATTGGGCGGCAACCATCGACCAATACATATAGGGACGGTTGCGGCCAATCACGGCGATAAAGTCACCCTTGTTGACGCCAAGGTTGATCAGACCAAGCGCCAAAGCCTCGATTTCTTTTTCCGCCTCAGCCCAGCTCCAGCATTGCCAAATGCCAAATTCTTTCTCCCGGTAGGCGGGTGAATGAGCGAACTGTTTCGCATTGCGTTGAAGCAGCGCCGGCAGGGACAGTAGTCCCTCGGCGCCCGACTGCGTCTGAGCCAATTTATTCTCCTCCCACTCCGGCCCTCCCGGCCGAACTGATCGCATTGCGCGATTCTGTCCCCGATTAGGGACGACACAATGATTGTCCGTCAACTTTTTCGTGAAGTTTTCCCAATTGTTACGAATTGTAACAGCCCGCCCGAGGCACTTGGCAACCTGCGCAATTCTGCCGCGCCCCCTTTGCCAAAGTGTTCAGCGGTGCTAGCCCTAGCGGCGGGAGATCAGGATGGACAAAGCCAACAAGCAAACAACCGCGATGACCATGGCCGGGCTGAACCTGATTGCACAGGCTCTGTCTATCTATGATGACGACTTGAATTTGGCTGTGTGCAACCGCCGGTTCCAAGAAATGTTTGCCCTACCCGATCATCTGGTCACCCCCGGCGCCCGTTTCGACGATACGATCCGGTTTATCGCACTAAGCGGCGAATATGGCCCCGTAGAAGATATCGACGACCTGGTACAACAACGGGTGGATCAGGCCAAAGATTTTGTCCCGCACTATCTGGAACGCGAACGTGGCAACGGCCAGATGATTTCCATTGAAGGTGCGCCATTGCCAAATGGCGGCTGGGTCACTGTTTACACCGATATCACCCATACCAAACAGGTTGAACATCTGTTGCGCGCCCGGTCCGAGGAATTGTCAGAGCAGGTGCTGGCCCACACTGAACAGCTTTCGGCCACCAACCGTGAATTGGCAGCGTCGAATAGTTCACTGGAAGAAATCAAAAGCCAACTAACCGAAATTGAGCGGCGCACCCGATTGACCACAGAAATGATGCCTGCCCATATCGCACACGTTGATGAGGATGGACACTACACCTACACCAACCGACGCCTGAGCGCGGTATTTCCCGGCCGACCCTCCAAGATCCTGGGTCTTCACATGCGTGACGCATTAGGCAGTTCAACCTACGCCCGGATTGAGCCTCACCTGCGCGCAGCCTATCAGGGTAAAAACCCGGTTTTCGAATTCACCGAAGACCACGGCAGTCACCGTATTCGTGTGGCCCTGACCCCCGACCCGTCGGGTGGGGTTTATATCCTGTCCATGGATATCACCGAAGAAACCCAAACCCGTGTTGCCTTGCAACAGGCACGCCGTCGCGAAATGGCGGCACAGATGACCAGTGGACTAGCGCATGACTTTTCCAACCTGCTCACCATCATTCTGGGAATGCAAAGCAAGCTAGAGAAATTGGGGTTACCCCCGGAGTCCGGCGATCTGGTGCAGGCCACATTGTCAGCGGCACGTCGGGGCGGACGCCTGCTGAACCGGATCGCAGATATGACCGGAAATCGTACCCTTCGGCCCCGCGCCACTGACATGCACGCACTGTTGCGTGAATTGAAAATTCTGGCCACGCCGTCCCTGCCGCAAGCAGTTGGATTGAGTGTATTGGATAACACTCCAGACCCGGCGGTCCTGCTGGATCCGGGAATGTTGCAAGACGCGCTGTTAAACCTGATCCTGAATGCCCGTGACGCCTGTGGGACAAGTGGCCAGATCACCGTCAGCGCCCACACTGTCGGTGAAACTTGGTTAGAAATCAGCGTCAACGACACCGGCCCAGGATTTTCTTCAACCGCATTGGACAAGGCACTGAACCCGTTTTTCACCACCAAAGGGGGCGAAGGGTCCGGGTTGGGCCTGCCGATGGTCTATGACACCGTAAAATTGGCAGGCGGCGATATGCACATCGGCAATACGGTCTCAGGTGCCAGCGTCACCCTGCGACTACCCTACCGCGCAGCCCCCGACGCCCGCGGCGGCCTCGCACTACTGGTTGAGGACAGCGAGGATTTGCGCGCAACATTCCGGGATATGCTGATTGATCTGGGATATTCGGTGATCGAGGCCACATCGGTTGACGAAGCCTGCGCGCTGGCCGCTGACTTGCCGGATATTTCTCTGATCCTGTCAGATATCCATCTACAAGGGGATGCAACCGGGCTGGACCTGTTGACCCGCATGCAAGGATCAGATCTGCCCTGCCTGCTGATGACATCTTTGCCGGCAAATGACCCACTGCACCAGACCGCGCTGCGACACGGCCCTGTCTTGCAAAAACCCTTTACCACTGACCAGCTCTCTGCGCTGCTCAACCCGGAGACCACGGCATGACCACGCCCCTGATCACCATTCTGGATGACGAGCCAGAAATTCGACGGATCCTGACCGATGCGCTGGATGAAGCTGGCTTTCGCACCCAGAGTTTCTCGCGAGCCCGCGAATTTGAGGCCTCACTGAAGCGGGTGACGCCTGATGTTTGTTTAGTAGATCTGTCGCTGCCAGATACTGATGGCTTAGCGCTTGTACATAGGTTGGCATTGGAACAGGGCGCGGCAGTAATCATCATTTCAGGCCGGGCACAGGTGCAGGACCGGGTCACTGGGTTGGAACTGGGCGCAGACGATTACATCACCAAACCCTTTGACCCTGCCGAAGTGGTGGCACGGGTCCGGGCAAGATTGCGCAGTGGACCGCGTCAAACCACGCAGTCAGGAAATACGGCCCAGTTTTCCGGCTGGACCGCCCATTTCGACCGCTACATGCTGGAAGATGACAAAGGCGAAGAAACACCATTCTCCCACGCTGAAGGCGAAGTCCTGCGATTATTCCTTGATAGCCCCAAGCGGCTGATCTCGCGAGCGCAGATGCAGGAAATGCTGGGCGGCGCTGCCGGGGACAGCTTTGACCGGGCGATGGATGTACGTATTTCACGGTTGCGGACCAAGCTGCGCGAAGATCCCAAAAATCCTCGCCTTATCAAAACGATCTACGGTGCAGGCTACATTTTCCTTGGGGATGTCAGCTGGAGTTGATTGGACCGTTGCAATGAGTGCCCCCTGAACTATGGTCAGACTGGACTAGTGTCAGCACCTTCAGGACAAAGGTATTTCTCATGCGCCCATTCAGCCGCCAGTTATTTGCAATCACTTTCGCGGCCTTGCTGTTCGGTGTTGCAAGCCCTTCGTTCGCGCAGACCAAACAGCCAAATATCATCTACTTGCTGGTCGATAATTGGGGCTGGGGTGACATATCCGTACAGGGAAGCACAGTTTCAACGCCTGTTATCGATGCCTTTGCCGCCGAGGGCACACGATTTTTGAATTTCAACATCGAAAATCAGTGCACTCCAACCCGCTCGGCTATCCATACAGGTCGCTTACCAATTCGCTCTGGAACCCAGAAAGTTGCAGCACCGGGTGAACCAGACGGGCTTGCCCCTTGGGAATACACCATCGCTGAGCTCCTTTCTGACGCCGGGTACAAAACTGCCCTGTTCGGAAAGTGGCACATCGGGTCCCAGGTTGGTCGCCACCCAAGCGATCAGGGCTATGACGAATGGTGGGGCATCAACGAAGGATCAAACGCTGCGGCCTATACCTCCACCCCGGAATTTGATCCCAAAGTTGCCGCCACGCCCCACTTTTGGGAGGGTAAAAAGGGCGCGCCGTCGTATGAAACCGAGCTCTACGACATCCCGGGCAAGACAACTTTTGACCAGAAAATTACAGATCGAGCTGTCGACTACATCCAGCGCACTGCCAATGGGGATGATCCGTTTTATCTCTATGTCGGGTTCACGCAATTTCACCCTCCGTGGGTGGTTCATCCAGATTTTGATGGGGTTTCGGGCGCGGGATACTATTCGGATATCAAATACGAAGTGGATCACAACATTGGCCGCATCTTGCAAACGCTTGAAGCAGTCAACGCTGCCGATGATACGATTGTCATTCTCACCGGAGACAACGGGCCGGGAACACTCCCGCAGGGTCTTGGCTATGCAACCGGAGAAGTCGGTGGGTCAACGGGCCCGTGGCGTGGCGCACTTAGCACCGGCTTTGAAGGCGGCATGCGGACACCGGGCATGATCCGCTGGCCCGGGCAAGTTCAGGCCGGTGTGGTCACCAACGAAATCATCTCGGTTCTGGACATATACCCCACACTTGCAACTTTGGTTGGCGAAGCGGGGCGCATCCCAACAGACCGTCCGATTGATGGTATTGATCAAAGTGCCTTTATCCTTGGCGAACAGGAGGTCTCCAATCGCGAGCACATTGTTACATTTGTCGGCGATGATGTGTTTGCCGTGAAGTGGCGGGACTTAAAGGTCCATTTTTTCACTGCTGAAGCGTCGTTCTCTGAGATCAAAAAGCACACTTTTCCGCAGGTTTATAACATCAAGGAAGATCCCAGTGAGCAGTTTGAGCTTTGGGGCAACGAAGGCTTTGCGCATGCCTGGGTTATGACGCCGGTGACTGGAATTCTCACGGACCTGACCAAAAGCATGGCCGCCTTTCCCAACATACAACCGGGGCAGGATTTCGATGGATATGACTAATCTTTCGCCTTAATCGCGAACGCTTCTCGTCAGACTTCTTTCGCAGAAACGGTGGAATTCAACACCTCCATGGCTTCTGGGACTTGCTGTCACGAATCGCCCACGTTACGATTCAAGGATGGCCACTTGTCTGCTCTACCGCCAGATCCCTGCACGGATCCCCCGTTTCTATCGCGTTGAACTGGCGATGAACCTCTTTTCTGAGGTCTCGGTTCTGCGCGAATGGGGTGTCGCCGGGCGCAATGGACAAAGTGTCATCAACAACTATGCAAATTTGCGCGACGCCTCAAAAGCGGCCGACCAGTACCGGAACCGCGCGTTGAAACGCGGTTATGCCAGAGCCTGAGCAGCCCCTGCCAAAACTTCTAGTCCCAGAACCAGGTCCGCCTCATCAGTGTCTTCGTCAAAGGCATGACTAATGCCGCCAATCGAAGGCACAAACAACATCGCAACCGGCATCACCGATGCCATGTTCGACGCATCATGCAAGGCACCGGACGGCATGCGACGCCACTGATTTGGGGCTGATTGCCCGGCGGACTTGATTAAGGCGTCCTGCAGACCTGCGTCCATCGCCACCGGCTCGATCCCCATCACCGGACCAAGCGTCACTTCAAGCCCGCGCTCTGTGGCGGTTTCCTTGGCCAAATCGTGAATGATCTGCTCCATTTGCTTTAATCGTGCGGCATCCTCGTCTCGCCATTGCATCGAAAAGGTCACCTGCCCCGGCACGACGGAGGAGGCATTCGGGTGAAGCGACACATGGCCGATGGTCCAGACTGTTGTTGGCGTGACCACATCTGCCAGTCGATTGTTCAGCATAGCATTAAAGGCTGACAGTCCCTGAAACGCATCCTGACGCAAATGCATCGGAGTGGTTCCGGCGTGGTTTTGTCGGCCTGAAAAACTGATCCGCATATCCCGGATACCAACGATATTGCTGACCACACCAATCCTATCATCACTTTGATCCAACGATGGGCCTTGCTCGATATGCATTTCAAGAAACCCGCTGAAACGATCATGGGGTAAAAAGGGCCCTGTCAGGTCAGCCATCCGCCCCCGCGCCTGAGCAAGTGTAAGCCCATCGTTGTCAGTAAACGCATCAGCCTGCTGTAGCGAGACGTTTCCCGACCAGACATCAGACCCCGTGGTCACACCAAAGCGGCCTTCTTCATCCTGAAAACTGACAACCGAAATCGGAGCAGCGCCGGCTTCTTTGGCAGCGCGGGCAATTTCCAAGCCCGCAATCACACCCAGTGCGCCATCCAGCCAACCTCCTTCGGGCTGGCTGTCGCTATGCGAGCCAATCAACAAGGAACGTTCGCCGCCAAGGCCAAACAGATTGCCAAGCGGGTCAAAATGCACGTCCAATCCTGCATCGGCCATACGTGAGGCAAGCCATTCCCGGGACGCAAGATCGGCATCACTATAGGCCTGCCGCACCACGCCCTTGCCAATACCCGAGGCCCCGAAGCTGCGTAGCTTGTGCAAATCGGCCAAAAATCTCTTAGCATTCACAGTCATATCCGGCCTCTTTTTCGATCACTTCAATCCGTTGTTTCATGACGGATTCCCTGTGGCAATGGCTACTCATCTACCAGACAAATTCAAAAGATGTGCAACAAACAAAACGCTCTCTTTCCACTGTTGCAAACCTCGCCTAAGACTTGCCAATCAGTACAGGGAACCGCCGCATGTCTCACATCACACTCATTCGTCACGGACAGGCCAACACCGGAGCCCGAGATGAGGACAGTTATGATAAGTTGAGCCCGCTGGGACACCAGCAGGCGGCTTGGCTGGGCGAGCATCTGAAGGCGAGTGACCTTCATCATACCCGCGTGTTCTGTGGCACTTTGACTCGTCACATTGAAACCGCTCAAGGCATGGGTGTCGCCAGTAACATCACACGCGACCCGCGGCTCAATGAAATGGAGTATTTCACACTCGCTCAGCTTATGGAGCAGCAGCATGGGCTCGAAATTCCCACCGAACGCGAAGGTTTTGTACAGCACCTGCCCCGTGTATTTGCGGCATGGCAAGCGAATGATATTGAAAACCCACCAGAGTCCTGGCGGGACTTTGAGAACCGCGTCAACGGTGCACTGACCGATATCGCCGCGGGGGACGGACCAGCATTGGTTGTAACCTCAGGCGGTTTGATTTCCATCGCGATGCGATTGGCACTGGGGCTGGATACGTTGGCGACGGCCAGAATGGCACTGGCGATCATGAACACCTCCATGCACCGCTTGCACCCAATTGATGGCCACCTTTGCCCAGTTCTGTTCAACGCCGTGCCACATCTGGACAATCCCAATCGCCATTTCGCTCAAACCCATCTGTAATTTCAACACCGTCTCAATATAACAAGGATTTAACATGCAACTGTATTACGCTCCTGGCACCATCTCAGTCGCTGTGGCTATTGCCTTGCAAGAGGCCGGACTTGAGCATGAAGCCATCAAAATTGATTTCTCCAAGAACGAACAGTCTTCGTCTGGATATGCTCAAATCAATCCAAAAGGACGAGTGCCCGCACTTGTTGTTGATGGCGGCATCTTGACCGAAACTGGTGCGCTACTGGAATACATTGCTGATCTAGTGCCACAGTCAAGCCTGCGCCCTTCCGACCCGCTGATGGCCTCGCGCATGCGGGAAGTCATGTTTTATCTCGCTTCAACCATGCATGTCGCGCATGCGCATAAAATGCGCGGTCATCGCTGGGCTGACCAGCCTTCCTCGCATAAAGACATGACCTCTAAAGTTGCCCAAACCATGACTGAGTGTTGCGCTTACATCACCTCAAACGGGCTGCGCGGCCCCTTTGTACTGGGTGATGAACTCAGTCTGGCGGATTGTTATCTCTACCTGGTCTGCACCTGGCTGAACGGCGACGGGGTTGCGCTTGACGACTTCCCCAAAATCAAATCATTCATGGCAGCAATGGAACAACGCGACTCGGTCCGCGCCATTTATGCGGCCGGCATGCTGTAAAGGACATGACTATGACACATCTCTGGGTTCGGGCTGAACAACGGCTCAACGAAGATCGGGTTGGCCTGACACCAAAAGGCGCCAAGGCGCTGATGGATGCCGGGATCAAAGTCACAGTCGAGGAAAGCTCGGTCCGTGCTATTCCATTGCAGGGCTATGTCGATGCGGGTTGCGATATTGCGCCGGAAAACAGCTGGCCACAAGCGCCGGCTGACGCCATCATATTTGGCCTAAAAGAACTACCCGAGGATGGAACACCGCTGCCGCACCGCCACATCATGTTCGGCCACGCGTTCAAGGGTCAGCATTCGGGCAAGGCGCTGCTGGATCGGTTCAAGGCCGGTGGCGGCACGCTGTATGATCTGGAGTATCTGGTCAGCGAAGATGGTCGTCGTGTCGCCGCCTTTGGCTATTGGGCCGGCTATGCAGGTGCGGCGGTTACCTTGAAAACCTGGGCCGCCCAGCAACATGGGAAAAGCTGCGGTTCCGTTGGTGTTTACCCCAACAAAGACAGCTTGCTGGCAGAACTCAGTGGCGAACTGGATGCGACCAAATCCGACCGCCCCAAAGCCATTGTTATCGGCGCGTTGGGACGGGTTGGCACCGGGGCAGCAGACCTGTGCGAAGCCATGGGCGTACAGGTCACAAAATGGGATATGGCTGAAACATCCTCCGGGGGGCCCTTCCCCGAGATCCTGAACCATGATCTGTTCCTGAACTGCATCTTTGCCCGCCCCGGCACCCCGGTTTTTGTCCCGCGCGACGCATTGACCACGCCACGTAAGCTGACCGCCATTGGCGATGTCGCCTGTGACCCGGATAGCGACTACAACCCGGTTCCGGTCTATGATCGCGCCACCACATGGGAGGAGCCTGCCCTGCGCGTGGCAAATGACCCTGTGCTGGATGTGATGGCGATCGACAACCTGCCATCGATGCTGCCTGTTGAAAGCTCCGAAGACTACGCCGAACAACTACTGCCATCTCTGCTGACGCTGGTTGATCTGGATGCAGGTGTCTGGGGACGCGCAGCAATGACTTTTGCAGAGCACACCAAAGACTAGTCAAACACGGCTTTGGCCGCTACAGCGCTTATGAACTTCATATGAGGGGGAAACACCCATGACCATCCACTGGTGCGGCACCGGCCTTTCGGCCATTCCCGGTCTGCGTCGCCTGCTTCAAGCAGGACATGACGTTGCGGTGTGGAACCGTACAACCGCCAAGGCAGAAGAAGCCGTTGGCGATCTGACTCAGAACATCCATGCTTTTGATATCGACAGCCTGGGTGCTCGCGTCGCCAAAGGCGATGTCATTGTCTCGATGTTGCCCGGCGACTGGCATGTGCAACTGGCAGAACTGGCCATCGCCAATGAGGCGCATTTTGTTTCGTCGTCTTATATCGCACCTGAAATGCGCGCACTGAACGACAAGGCCCGCGCCGCCAGTGTCGCCGTGATCAACGAAGTTGGCCTTGACCCAGGCATCGACCACCTGATGGCCCACGCCCTGGTGGATGACTACAAGGCCTCTGCAGCCTATGACGCCAGCAACGAAATCAGCTTTATCTCGTACTGTGGTGGCATCCCAAAGATCGCCAATGACTTCCGCTACAAGTTCAGCTGGTCGCCGCTAGGCGTACTCAAGGCCCTGCGCTCGCCGTCTCGCTCGATCCGCGACCACAAGCCACTGGATGTTGCGCGCCCTTGGGATGCGATCTCCAGCTACACCGCACCACTGCCCACACCGGAAAGCTTCGAGGTTTACCCAAACCGCGACTCGATCCCATTCATGCAGCAGTACGAATTTGGCGAGGACTGGTCAGTCAAGGAATTCGTTCGCGGCACCCTACGGCTCAATGGCTGGGCTGAGGCCTGGGATGGCGTCTTCAAAGAGGTCGAAACTCTGTCCGGACCAACCGGTGACTCACGGCTCAAGGAAATGTCAGACCAATTCTGGAACGACAACGCCTATGACGACGGCGAACCTGATCGCGTTGTGCTCTGCGTTGCGCTAAAAGCTGAAAAAGACGGCGCCGAGGTCTGGCACAAGACCTATGTGATGGATGCCTGGGGCAACGAGGACAGCACCGCCATGGCGCGCCTGGTATCGATCCCGGTTTCCTTTGCAATCGAGGCCGCGATGAACGGCCAGATCGATGCTGGTGTACACGCCGCCCCTAGCGATCCCAAACTGGTCACGCAGTGGATGCAAGAGATTGGCAAACTGGCTCAACATCTCCAGTTGATTGACCATCACGCATAAACCAACAAATCTGGGGCCTGCCAAATGTGGGCCCCGTTCCCCTGTTCATCTCGCCATAAATATCCCGGGGAGTTTGAGGGGCTGGCCCCTCAATTGCGCTGCGGTTACCGCCCATGGCCACGAGGCACGGACTACATTAGATCGTCTTCAACTTCATGTGCTGAAATTCCCAGCGCGTCCAAACCATTTTCCAAATGATCCGCCAAATGGGGTGAGCCCAACAGGTAATCGGCACAGGGGGTCGAAGCATCGCGTCTGGCTGTCAAAATCGCCTCTGCCAGATCTTCGGCAAAAAAGCTCTCGCGACCAATCCACATCACTGCAACCAACTCTGCCTGTTCATCTTCATTCAGACGATCAATAAAGGCCCGCAATTCACCTTCGGCCCGATGCAACTCTCGCGCCATCATCGCCACCTGTGCTACTTTACGGGCTGAAATTCCCAGCATGGCCCAGCTCCTTTTATCTGCATGGATTAAGCATAACAGATAAACCAGTATCCCGGTTAAACTTTGATCTGGAACAATCCAGTCGCGATGAATGATCTAGCCACGGCCGAAGATTTCGATGCCGCCACTGCGCCCGCGTAGCTCAGCGGCTGGCAGCGGGATCCACCCCTGCGACGCGGGCGCCACCGATGCAGCTTGCAACACTGCCGCAGAGACAATGATCCCCTGCTTCTCCTGCTTGGTCAGTTGCTCCAGCCGCGCCGCAATATTCACCGTGTCGCCAAACACCGTGTATTCCAACCGTTGCGGATCACCGACCACCCCGGAAAACACCTCGCCCCAGTGCAGACCGATCCCCACCAATACGGCGTCTTCACCTTTTTCCTGCCGGACATCAGACCAATTCGCCATGCTTTTTTTCAGCGCCGAGGCACAATCAATCGCCCGAGTTGCAGCCTCATCTCCTTCAAACAACACCATTGCAGCATCGCCCATGAACTTATCTATCATCCCACCACTGGCATCCGAGCATCCCTGAACGCGACTGCGGAAATCGGTAATGTAGCTGCCAACCTCTTGTGGATCCCGGCCCTGCGACCAACGGGTAAACCCCCGAATGTCGATGAACAAAACAGCCATATTCTGACGCTCACCGCGGCGCAGGTTGTCCAGGCTGGCCTCAGCAAGTCGATGGGCCAGCTGAGCAGGTAGATACCGCGTCAAATTGGCCTTTTGTTGGGCCTCGGTAATCGACCTGTGAACCAGTCGCCGGGTGCGCCAGGCTGCCACCACCAGAACAACGCCGCCAAGGGCGATCATGGTCACGCGAATGATATTGGGCGGGCCGGATAGCAGGATCTGCGCACGCTCTACTATGAATGGCGTCACCTCTTCTGGTTGCCACAGCGATAGTGCCGCCAAACCGACGGCAATCACAGCGACGCAGTAGGCCTGTAAATACGGGTTAAAGCGCAAAACCGTAAAGCCAAAGATCACGGGCACCAGCCAGGTTGGGGGCAGAATAAATGTCAACTCGCCCGGCAGGCCCGTGTTTGCCAATCCAACCCAGGCGTTGACCAACATGAATAGGCAATCCACCGTGACCAGCGGCCAGACCATCCAACTGCGAATGCGCCCTGTTCGCGCCATCCAGAGTGAGATCATCCCGACCAGCAAATAAGAGCTCATGGTCGCCACTGCAAAAACCCACTGCCTGCGCAGGTAGTTTTCCGGCGAACTGTTACTGCCCTTCACTGCCAGAAAGAACATCGCCAACAGGCCAAGGGCGACCGCAATCCGCAGCAGAGACACGACCTGCTCGGCTTCGACTTCAGCCTTCTTCAGCAGTGCGTTATCTGGCGCGAGTATGCTCATGTTTCAAATGGCCTCAGTGACACAATGGTTCTGCGGTATTTAGGAACGATTTCTCAAAAACCTAGAAAATTACTCGTCTCCCAACAGGTCTGTCACCTGTCGAGCATCACTTTCAACCTGCGCTGGGGTGTTTAGTTCGGATCCGCTCGAAACCACCCCCATGGCCTCGAATTTGCGAACCGAGGGTAGCACCCGCGCCTCCAGCGACCCGACCGCCTTGTTGTAACTGCTGACAGAGGACGACAATGACCGGCCGACCAAGGCCAGATTGTTCGAGAATGTGACCAATCGCTTGTACAACTCCTTAGCCGTGTCCTGCACTTCCAGAGCATTCTCGGCCATCTTTTCTTGCTGCCAGCCATAGGCAATGGATTTCACCAACGCCATCAGAGTTGTTGGTGTGGCGATCAGAACTTTGTTCTCAAACGCATATTCGATCAGCCCCGGATCCACTTCTGCCGCTGCTGATACAAAGGTCTCACCGGGGATGAACATCACCACAAAATCCGGCGTCTCACCCAGTGCATTTTGATAGGCCTTTGACGACAGCTGTTTCACATGGGTGCGCACATGCCGGGCATGGCGTGACAAATGTTCTTGCTGCAGTTCAGGCGTTTCAGCCTCCAGCGCATCCAGATATCCGTCCAATGGGGTCTTGGCATCCACCACGATGCTTTTGCCACCGGGAATGCGCACAATCGCATCCGGACGACGCAACCCGTCATCAGTGCCCAGCGATTTTTCCAGATCATAGTCTACATGCTCGGACATCCCGGCCATGTCGAACACCTGCCGCAGCTGCATTTCGCCCCAACGTCCCCGCGTTTTGGGGGCTCGTAACGCCTGCACCAGCTTGCGTGTCTCGCCGCCCAGTGCCGCTTGCCCGTCCGTCAGCGCCTTCACCTGCTCGCGAATGGCGCCATAGGCTTCGGTCCGGGCCTGTTCGATCTCTTTGATGCGATCACCAAATTGCCCCAGCTTTTCGTCCAAAGGCTTGACCAGACCTTCAATTGCGGCATGGCGCTTGGCCAGGTCCGCATCGGCTGTTTGGGAATGGGTTTTGAACCGCTCGCTGACCAGCGACAAAAAGTTCTCGGAGTTTTGTTTCAACACGCCGGAGGCCATGGTTGAAAACTCGTGCTTCAACTTTTGGTTCATCTTATCCAGCTCTTCAAGACGCACATCATGTTCACTTTTCAGCGCCCGCACTTCAGCCTCGGCCTGATGTCGCGCCGCAACCTCACCGTCGCGCAACTGTCGCAAGGCGGCAAGCTCTCCGTTCAGTTCCGGCACTCGCGCCACCTCTGTTTGCATCGAGGCACAGGCTTGGCGCAGCTCTATATTCTCGCTCCGCAGGTCCTCGACCACAGCGGCTTGTCTGCGCGCCACACGCCAAAGAACCGCGAACAAGACAGCTGTCACGGCAAACACCAATGCGGCGACGGGCCACAGGTTTGGATCAATTTGCACAGATGTGCTCCCTGTTATGAGCCTGGCCGCTTAGGTGCGGCCAAACAGCCGTTCAATATCGGCCAGTTTCAATTCAACATATGTAGGGCGACCATGGTTGCACTGGCCAGAATGCGGCGTCGCCTCCATCTCACGCAGCAAGGCGTTCATTTCTTCGCCGCGCATGCGACGTCCGGACCGAATCGAGCCATGACAGGCCACCCGGCTCAAGATCGCCTCGACCTTGGCCTGTACCAACTGGCTGCTGCCCTGATCATCCAGCTCATCCAGAATATCCTTGATCATCGCCTCGGCGTTGACCTCGCCTAAGATTGCAGGCGTCTCGCGCACGGCGACAGCCCCACCACCAAAGGGTTCAATGCCCAGCCCAAATTTGGCCAGCTCATCCGCGACTTCCAACAGCTTGGCGCTGTCATTGTCGCTCAGCTCGACAATCTCAGGGATCAACAAAGCCTGTGCGGCCACGCCATTTTCGGCCATCTGGTTCTTCAGCTTTTCATAGACCAAACGCTCATGCGCGGCATGCTGGTCAACAATCACCATACCGTCGGCGGTCTGGGCGATGATATAGTTCTCATGCACCTGCCCGCGTGCCGCACCCAGTGGCAGTTGCTCCACCCCGGGCGCGGTGGCCTCTCCCGCATCCGACGTGGGCCCCGGGGCTTCGACCAGTTGACCGCTATAGCTCTCGGCCAGATCAGCAAAGCCCATGCTGGGGGGCAAATCTGCCGGTCTCTGGGCGGCATAAGTTGCACCCCGTGCGCCCATTGACGGGCGATCCATCTGATAGACCCTTGGCGGCATCCCCTGGGTCTCTGGCGTCATTGCCCCCAGTGTTGCGCTGCCCACAGTTGTCGACGCACGATGCCCCGCCTCAGCCAAGGCGTGACGCAGTGCAGAAACGATTAACCCACGCGCGATGCCGGGATCACGAAACCGCACCTCGGACTTGGCAGGGTGAACGTTGACGTCCACCATTTCCGGGTCGCAGTCGATGAACAGCGCCGCCGCCGGGTGACGATCGCGGCTCAGGAAATCGAAATAAGCGCCGCGCAAGGCACCCTGCAACATCTTGTCTTTCACCGGACGGGTGTTGACGAATAGGAACTGCGCCACGGCTGCACCGCGTGAATAGGTTGGCAGCGCCGCATAGCCATACAATCGGATACCGTCACGGGTGGCATCGATTTTCAGCGCGTTCTCGGCAAACTCACGCCCCAGAACCGAAGCCAGCCGCCCGTGCAGCGCGTCGAACAGATCACCACTCAACGGATCAGCGCGAAACGTCACCCGCCCCTGTCCACCGCCCGAGACATCACGCAGGGTGAAGCCAATCGAGGGTTCCGCCATCGCCAGCCGCTTGATCACATCCGAGATTGCCTGCGATTCTGCCCGGTCCGTTCGCATGAACTTCAACCGTGCCGGAGTGGCATAGAACAGGTCTGATAGTTCCACCACAGTGCCGGATCGCAGCGCAGCGGGTCGTACCGCTTCCATCTTGCCGCCTGCTACTTTGATCATTGCCGCATCATGACCTTCGGCGCGACTGGTGATGCTGAGCCGTCCCACCGCCCCTAAACTGGGCAGGGCCTCCCCCCGAAAACCAAAGGTGTGGATGTTCAAAAGGTCTGACCCGTCGATTTTGGAGGTCGCATGCCGCGACAGCGCCAATGGCAGATCCTCGGGCGACATGCCGCACCCATCATCGGTGATGCGGATCAAGGTTTTGCCGCCATCCGCTATCTCAATACCGATCCGGGTTGCGCCCGCATCAATGGCGTTTTCCACCAGTTCCTTAACCGCAGAGGCCGGCCGTTCCACCACCTCACCCGCCGCAATCCGGTTGATGGCAGCGTCGTCCAACTGACGAATGACAGGACGTTCACTGTCGCTGATATGGGGGTCTGGCGTATTCATACCGCTAAATTTAGCAGAGGTGTGAGATTCTACCAGCCCAATAGAAGCCCGCGCCTACACGCCAACCGGTGCACCGCTGCGGGTTCGACACGGACCAAACCGCGCCGCGACGGCCAGAATAACGCCAGATACCGTGGCGATCATCCCCGCGGCGCTAACGGCATCTTGCGCACCCAGCCATAGGGGGCCGTAGCCAGCCAGCACATACCCAAAAACGGCAGACAGTACCGCAAAGCCCACGCTCCACGCGACTTGGCCTTCCAGCTGGTTCGACATCATGCGCGCCGCTGCGGGTGGGCAGATGAACATGGCAATCACGATGATGGACCCCACCGCATCAAAAGCGGCCACAGCAGCCACCGCTGCGGTGATCACCAGTGCCAAACCCAGTAGGTTAGTACGGATCCCCAGAGTGCGGGCAAAGCCCTCGTCAAAGGTCGAAATTTTCAACACGCGCCAAAACATGGCAATGAAGAGCGTGACCGCCAGCAGCGTCAGCGCCATACGTGGCAGTTCGACCGGCAGATGCGCCAGCGCTTGCACGTCCAGAAGTGACGACCAACCCACAGCATCCAACCAGATCAGGCTTTCCAGATTACCATACAGCGCGTGTTCCACATCCAGATGCACCGACGAGGTGTCGGTCTGCTCCAGCAGCAACACACCGCCAGCAAACATGGTGGTGAACACCACACCCATTGCAGCACCGGGTTCGATCCGACCCAAACGGCGGATTGCCTCGATCAGCACCACGGCAACCACCGCCGCGCCAGCAGCACCCAGCATCATTGGCGCGGCCGAAATCGCTCCGGTCAGTAGGAACGCGACCACGATGCCCGGCAACACCACATGGCTGATGGCGTCGCCAATCAGCGCCTGTTTCCGCAGCAACAGGAAATTCCCCGGCAGCGCGCAGGCCACAGCAGCAAAGATGCCGATCAGTAGCGGGGTCAGTGACAGGGGGACAAACTCTTCACCGCTCATGCCAGAACTTCCTTTGGGCCGCCAATTTGACGGTCAATTTCGGTAATTTGATCTTGGGTCAACACAGATTCGATCTGACGCAACCCGTCATACAGCGCCGCGGCGGCCTCATGCGCCTGATCGCTACGCACCACCGCCCAGCGCCGCTCGTCGCGCAGCGCCTTGGCCGCGCGGGCCTTGCCCTTATCTGTGGCAACCCCGTCGGCGCGCACCAGCCCACCGTTGCGCAGCAGCCGCAGGGTCAGCTTTTCATAAATGGGTTGTCCTTGTGCCAGTGCCAGCAGGCCCTGACGCAGATGCACCCGGCGCTGAAATCTAAAGTGACGCAATACCGCCGCCAGCACGCCCCTATTGGGGGCGAACAGCAGTGAGAACAGGAACAGCGCAAAACTCACCAACACGATGATCGGGCCGGTGGGCAGGTTTGGGGCCGAAGCCGACATCGCCGCGCCGATATAGGCCGACAGACCACCTGCTAGCCCTGCCAGCAGCACCACATAATCGGATCGCTCGGTCCAGAACCGCGCAGTCACTGCGGGGATGATCAGCAAGGCCACGATAAGAATCAGACCCACGATCTTGAGACCCACCACGGTGACCGCCATGACCAGCCCCATCATCGCCATGTCGATCTTACTGACCGGCAAGCCTCGGGCGGCGGCATATTCAGGATCAAAGGCCACCAGTGTCATCGGACGTCGGATCAGCAGGATCAGCAGCAACGTCACCGCCCCGCCGACCGCGATTACCATCGCATCGGCCCAGAGCATTCCGGCGGTTGATCCCAACAGAAACCCTTCGAGCCCGGCCTGACGGCCCACACCCAACGTTTGGATCACTGTCAACAGCACAATGCCAAAGCCAAAGAACACTGACAGTACCGACCCAATCGCCGCGTCCTCGGCCAGGCGTGTATTGCGGGTCAGCCAGTTCAAGCACCACAGTCCAACACTGGCAGACGCAGCCGAGCCAAGAAGCAACCCAATCAGATTACGGCCGTCGCCGCCAAAGCTGGCCATCAGTAGGAACGCAATGCAGACCCCCGGCAGGGTGGCGTGCGAGATTGCGTCACTTACCAGTGCCCGCTTGCGTAGAAAAAGAAATGTCCCGGTAACGCCTGCGGAAATCCCCAGCAAGGTCGCACCGATAGCCACCAGCGTGGCGTTATAGCCAAGCTGCAACAGCAGAGCATCAATCAACATGTTACTTATCCCAGCGCCAGAGCGAGCTGATCGACCTGTGCCGTTGCCAGACGTCCACCATAGGCCGCCTGCAAGGTCTCAGCGGTAAAGGCCTCAGCCACTGTACCCTCAGCCACCTTACGAGTGTTGATCAGGAACACGTTGTCGAAGTAATCCGCCACAGTCGCCAGATCGTGATGCACCACCACAACGGTTTTACCCGCTTCACGCAGCGATTTGAGTACGCCGATAATGGCCTTCTCGGTCGCGGCATCCACCCCGGCAAAAGGTTCATCCAGCAGGTAAAGGTCAGCGCCCTGTGCCAATGCGCGCGCAAGGAATACACGCTGTTGTTGGCCACCGGACAGTTGGCCAATCTGACGGGTAGCAAAGTCGCCCATACCCACCCGGTCCAGACAGTCCATCGCCTTGGCCTTGTGGTCGCCTCGCAAGCGGCCCAGCAATCCCAGCTCGCGGTACAGGCCCATCAACACCACGTCGATCACCCGTGTTGGAAAATCCCAGTCTACGCTGGCACGTTGGGGTACATAGGCAATGCGCGCACGCTGTGCGTCCAGTGGTTTACCAAACACCTGAATCTGGCCGGAAACTGGAGGGACAATGCCCAGCGCGGCCTTGAGCATGGTGGACTTACCAGCCCCGTTCGGCCCAATAATCGCTGTCATCTTGCCCGGCTCAACCGTCATGTCTACTGAGAACACAGCCGGCTTTTGACCGTAGGAAACAGTCAGACCGCGGATCGCCAAGGGACTGTTTTCCAAGCTCTGCTCTTGGCTTATCTGCCCGTTTGTACTTGCTAAATCCAACATACTCAGGACCCCGCCGACAGTTTGCCTGCCATACCGCGTTCTGGAACTTCGGCGCCCAGCGCCCCACCAATGGTTGAAATATTGTGGTCCAGCATGCCGATGTAGGTGCCTTCATAGGTGCCATCGGCCCCCATCGCATCCGAAAACAACTCGCCGCCAACCCGGACCTCATGTCCCTGCGCGGCAGCCCCCTCGATCAGTGCCCGCATCGAGCGATCCGAAACCGAGCTTTCAACAAAAACTGCACTGATCTGACGTTCGACCAGAAGGTTCACCAGTTCTCCGATCCGGTTCAAGCCAGCCTCTGACTGGGTTGAAATACCCTGAATACCCAGAACCTCGAACCCGTAAGTCCGGCCAAAATATCCAAAGGCATCATGGGCTGTGACCAGCACCTTATTGTTTTCTGGCACGGTTGCCAGCACAGCTTCACCATATGCGACCAGTTGATCCAGATCGGCCAAGTGAGCCTTAGCATTTGCAGAAAAGGTATCAGCGGCTTCCGGACGTGCATCAGTCAGTGCTTTTTGCACTTCGACAACAACCAGCTTCCACAGTACCGGGGTCATCCAGACGTGTGGGTCATATTTGTCAGCATAGGTATCGTGGCTGCGCAGCATGTCCTTGGGCAGCCCTTCGGCCACTGCAACGACCTGACGCTTACGCTCTAGATCGTGAAAGAAGTCACCCATCTGCGCTTCTAGGTACAGCCCGTGCCACAAAACCAGATCGGCGCGGGTCATCGCAACGATGTCTGACCGGGTTTGACGATAGGCATGCGGATCAACACCGGGGCCCATCAAACCGCGCACCTGAACCAGGTCACCGCCAATCTGGCGGGCCGCATCTGCAATCATACCCGTGGTCGCCACAATTTTCAGCGGTGCTTCTGCACGCGCAGACCCCGCCGCCAATGGCAGTGACATCACAATCATCAAGCCCATCAAGGCAACCTGGCGAATCCACATCATCGAAGTCCTTTTACGATCTTATCTCGACTATATATGAGAACCATTCGCAACTAAGTCAACGCAAATGCGACTTATTCGCAAAAAGAGTTGTTTTTTGTCCAAATAGTCAAATTTTTTGTGCGCATCGCGCGCCAGTTGCTTGCGCAAGGGGTCGCAGTCATGGCACCGTCTCCCCCAAGCTTTCGAGGACGCATGATGGACAGTCAAACAACAGAACGCACCGCGCAGCTGCCGCAGGTGACTGAACCGCGCAATCCCGGCATGGCGCTGGATCTGGACTGGGTGGCAGGGGTGCAGGCCAATACCTCGGCCATTGAACGCCGCGCTGCCAGCCTGCCCGGTCGGCGCAGCGTCAAAAAGGACTACCAAGCGGCTTGGTTGCTCAAGGCGATCACCCTGATCGACCTAACCACCCTGTCTGGCGATGATACCGCAGGTCGGGTGCGTCGTCTGTGCTCCAAGGCGCGCCAGCCGGTTCGGACAGAATTGCTCGACGCGCTTGGCGTTGATGGCATCACCACCGGAGCGGTCTGCGTCTATCACGATATGATCGCGCCCGCAGTTCAGGCCCTGCAAGGGTCCGGCATTCCGGTTGCCGCTGTTTCAACCGGATTTCCGGCCGGACTGTCCCCATTTCACCTGCGGCTGGCGGAAATCGAGGAAAGCGTCGAAGCTGGTGCCGAAGAGATCGATATCGTAATTTCCCGGCGGCACGTACTGACGCAGAACTGGCAGGCGTTGTACGATGAAATGAAAGCCTTCCGCACGGCCTGCGGCGACGCCCACGTCAAGGCGATCCTTGCCACGGGTGAGCTGGGAACCCTGCGCAATGTCGCCCGCGCTTCGCTGATCTGCATGATGGCCGGGGCCGATTTCATCAAGACCTCCACCGGCAAGGAAAGCGTCAACGCAACCCTGCCCGTGTCCTTGGTGATGATCCGCGCCATCCGCGACTACCACGAACGCACCGGGTATCGGGTCGGCTATAAACCGGCTGGCGGAATATCCAAGGCCAAGGACTCGCTCGTTTACCTCTCTCTGATCAAAGAGGAACTGGGCGACCGCTGGTTGATGCCAGACCTGTTCCGCTTTGGTGCCTCATCGCTGCTGGGCGATATCGAACGTCAATTGGAACACCACGTCACCGGCGCATACTCGGCGGGCTACCGCCACGCGATGGGATAAGGGATCAGAATTATGTCAATCAAAGAGATTTTTGAAACCATGGACTATGGCCCTGCTCCCGAAAGCGCAGTTGAGGCACTCGCCTGGCTGGTGGATCAAGGTGACCGTTTTGGCCACTTTATCAATGGGGCCTTCACCCCTCCTGCCGATGGATTTGAAAGCCGCAACCCCGCTACAGGTGAGGTTCTGGCCACCCTAACACAGGCTACCCAATCCGACGTCGACTCTGCCGTCACTGCTGCCCGCAAGGCCCAGCCAAAGTGGGAAACTATGGGCGGTCCCGGCCGTGCCAAATATCTCTATGCGCTGGCCCGCCTGTTGCAAAAGCATTCACGCCTGTTTGCGGTTCTTGAAAGCCTCGACAACGGCAAACCTATCCGCGAAGCCCGCGACATCGATATCCCACTGGCGCAACGGCACTTCTATTATCACGCCGGCATGGCACAGCTGATGGAGGCTGAACTTCCGGATGTTCAGGCGTTGGGGGTTTGTGGCCAGATCATCCCGTGGAACTTCCCGCTGCTGATGCTGTCGTGGAAAATCGCCCCAGCTCTGGCAATGGGTAACACCGTGGTGCTGAAGCCCGCCGAATACACCTCATTAACAGCGCTGCTGTTTGCCGACATCTGCAAACAGGCGGGCCTGCCCGCTGGTGTTGTCAATATCGTCACCGGTGACGGAGCCGTAGGCGAGATGATCGTAGCCGCCGAAGTCGACAAGATCGCCTTTACCGGCTCCACCTCGGTTGGCCGCCGCATCCGCGAAGCCACTGCCGGGTCCGGCAAAGGGCTCACGCTGGAGCTGGGTGGAAAATCCCCCTACATCGTCTTCGACGACGCCGACATTGATTCGGCAATCGAAGGCTTGGTGGATGCGATTTGGTTCAATCAGGGCCAGGTCTGCTGCGCCGGCTCTCGCCTTCTGGTGCAAGAGGGCATTGCCGAAACCTTCCACGCCAAGCTGCGCGCCCGGATGGACAAACTACGCATCGGCAACCCCCTGGACAAATGCATCGACGTAGGCGCCATCGTCGACCCGGTTCAGCTGGACACAATCAGCGCATTAGTCGCCGCCAACACCGCAGGCGAGATGTACCAGCCGCAAATCCAAATGCCCGAGGGAGGCTGTTTCTACCCGCCAACCTTGATCGAAGGGCTGACCACCTCGGACAGTTTGATGCAGGAAGAGATCTTTGGCCCGGTGCTGGTTTCCTCTACTTTCCGCACCCCAGCCGAGGCGGTTGAGATCGCAAACAACACCCGCTACGGCCTCGCCGCCACACTTTGGAGCGAAAACATCAATCTGGCACTGGATATCGCACCAAAACTGGTGGCCGGAGTGGTCTGGATCAATGGGACCAATATGTTCGACGCCGCCGCTGGTTTTGGCGGCGTGCGCGAAAGCGGCTTTGGTCGCGAAGGCGGTTGGGAAGGGCTCAGCGCCTATACCAAACCCAAAGGCAAAACCAAACCGCTGGCTCAGGTCAAACCGTTTAAAGGTGATGGCGCCCCCGCAGATCCTCTGGACCGCACTGCCAAAATGTATGTCGGCGGCAAACAGGCCCGTCCCGACAGCGGCTATTCCCAGGCCGTCTTCGGCAAATCCGGTTCCCTGTTGGGCCACGTCGGACTGGCCAACCGCAAAGACGTGCGCAATGCAGTCGAGGCTGCAGCCGGGGCCACAGCCTGGGGCAAGACCACCGGTCACCTGCGGGCTCAAATCCTGTATTACATCGGCGAAAACCTCTCGGCCCGCGCCGATGAATTCGCCAATCGCATAGACAGCATGACCGGGGCAAAGGGCGGCAAAGCCGAGGTCGAAACTTCGATCCAGCGCCTTTTCACCGCCGCAGCCTGGGCCGACAAATATGACGGCCAGGTACATAACGTTCCCATTCGCGGCGTTGCGCTGGCGATGAAGGAGCCCAGCGGTGTAATCGGTGCGCTCTGCGCAGACGAAGCACCGCTACTAGGGTTAGTCTCAGTGATGGCCCCCGCCATCGCCATGGGCAACCGGGTAGTTCTGGCCGCCTCGCAGCCCTTTCCGCTGGCTGCCACCGATTTCTACCAGGTGCTGGACACGTCAGACGTCCCTGCCGGAGTGGTGAATATCCTGACAGGCAGCCATACCGAAGTAGCCAAACCGCTGGCTGCACATCTGAATGTTGACGCGGTCTGGAGCTTCTCGTCCAGCGACCTGTCCTCAACAATCGAGGCGGCTTCTGCTGGCAACTTGAAACGAACCTGGGTCAACAATTCACAGGCATTGGATTGGTCTTTGGATCACTCCAAGCGTTTTCTGCAGGCTGCAACGGAAGTCAAAAACATCTGGGTCCCCTACGGCGAATAAATGGGGGATCCCATTCATCTAGCAACAAATATCCCGGGGGTGTGGGGGCTGGCCCCCACGCTTGCCCTTCAAAAATCGATTGCGATGCCCTTTTTTTCCCAGTCACCATAGCGCGCCGGGTCCAGCCCATCACGACCACCCAGCTCTTTGGGCGGAGGGGATTTGCCCTCAGCCGCCTTGCGACGTTCCTCCGCTTCAGCCAATGCACGCACAGCGGCAGGTGGCAGGTCGGAGGGTTCAGTTGGAGTTTGATCGCTCATCGCGGGTTCCTTTATGCTAATCCCATGATATACGCCCCTGTCCCGTGGGAACAACCCGCATGCCCTCGCCCGCTTTAGGAGCTGAAGATGTCCAAACCCGCCACCCAATCGGCAACACAGGCGCGCCGTAGCGCCATTTATCTGCTGGATCAGGTGTTGGGCGAAAACCGGTTGATGCCCGAAATCCTATCCGCTGGGGCGTTGGACAAGCTCGCTCCCGAAGACAGGGCACGCGCCCAAAGACTGGCAATGGAAACCCTGCGTGGGCTGGAACGCGCCGATCGCCTGCTAAAAAAGCACCTGCGCAAAGCCACGCCTTTGATGGTTCACAATGCACTTCGGCTGGGAACTGTGGAGTTATGTCAAGGTGCGGCTGCCCATGGGGTGGTGAATTCCATGGTCGAGATCGTCTCCAAGCACAAACGCCACGGCAAACTCAAAGGTCTGGTCAACGCTGTGCTGCGCAAGATTGCGGAAGAAGGCCCGCAAGACTGGTCTAGCTTGCGGGTGCCGCGTCTGCCCAAATGGCTGCGCAGCCCTCTGGCCCAGGCCTGGGGCAATCCTGAAATGCTGGAGATTGAAAAGGCGCATTTCAACGGCGCACCACTGGATATCAGTTGCAAACCCGGCACAGACTTGTCCGCTTTGGGTGGCGAAGCCCTGCCCACCGGTTCGATTCGCATTACTGACGCCGGACAGGTTACTGCGCTGCCTGGCTATAGTGATGGTACATGGTGGATACAGGACGCTGCTGCGGCTCTTCCGGCAAAAGTACTGAACATGAAGGCGGGCGAAACCGCTTTGGATCTTTGCGCCGCCCCAGGTGGTAAGACGATGCAAATGGTTGCGGCCGGAGCCAAGGTCACTGCCGTTGATATCTCCAAAGGCCGCATGGCGCGGGTTCAGGAAAACCTGACCCGTACCGGCCTGGTGGCTTCGCTGGTTGTTGGTGATGCACTGGAACAGCAGGGACAATATGATGCCGTCCTGCTTGACGCGCCCTGTTCTGCCACCGGCACCATTCGCCGCCACCCTGACCTGCCCCACGCCAAAGATGGCAGCGAATTTGGGCAATTGATCGAGTTGCAGGCCCAGATGCTGGCGCATGCCTGGACACTGGTCAAACCTGGTGGAAAGCTGTTGTTTTGCACTTGTTCCCTGTTGCCGGACGAAGGCGAATGCCAAGTCGAAGAGGCGCTGGACATGTTCCCTGATATGTCCGTGGATCGCGATGCATTGAACGTACCCGGCGTTGATGCAGCCTGGATTACCAGCGAAGGCGGGCTACGACTGCGTCCGGATTACTGGCCTGACCGTGGTGGCATGGATGGATTCTATATGGCTTGTCTGCGCAAAGCCGCCTAGGTCTTACTTCCTCACGCATTCAATCGGTGACTTGAGGCTCTGCCCGCGCTATGCTCCAGCCAAACGCCAGCAGAGCGTATGAGGCAGAGAGCATGTCCAGACACGATAGATTGGCGAGTCGGAGTACTCGTTTTATGAACCGCCTATATGCGCGACTGTCCCGCAGACAGCCCGCTGCAACCGGATTCGTATCACAACCCGAACCACGCACCATTGGCAGCTTTGCCCGTGGCCGACAGTTGGTGGCGGGAAACCTGCTGTTTGCCGGATATCTAGTCGAATCACCCACCACCGGGTTGTGGGACGTCGAAGCACCCGACACGGCCTTTGATGCCGAGCGCAACGGCTTTTCCTGGCTCGACGATCTGGCCTCGGTCGGCGACTTACCAGCCCGTGAGAAAGCCCAGAAATGGCTGTGGGGCTGGATCGACTCTCATGGTAATGGCGGGGGCCTTGGCTGGTCGCCGGATCTAACCGGTCGCAGGGTCATCCGCTGGATCAACCATGCCCTGTTCCTGTTACGCGGGCAGGACAAAGAAGCCAGCGAAACATTCTACCATTCCCTGTCGCAACAGACGTGGTTCTTATCCCACCGCTGGAAGGGTGCCTCTCCCGGGTTGCCAAGGTTTGAGGCGCTGACCGGTTTGATTTACGCCGGGTTAGCACTGGAAGGGCGCGAAGAATTGGCTGACCCCGCGATCAAGGCCCTTGCGCAGGAATGCCAGCAGCAGATTGATGATCAGGGCGGTCTTCCAACCCGCAACCCCGAAGAGCTTCTCGAAGTTTTCACCCTGTTATCATGGGCCGCAGCGGCCCTGCACGAGGCAGGACGCACCGTCCCCCCCGCCCATACCGCAGCAATCGAACGCATTGCCCCTACCCTGCGCACTTTGCGACACAGTGATGGCGGGCTGGCTCGGCTTCATGGCGGCGGACGTGGGCTGGAAGGCTGGCTGGACCACGCATTGGCCGCCAGTCATGTCGTCGAGAGTAAAACCGACGGGTTGGCAATGGGATATGCACGGCTTTCAGCTGGGCGTAGCTCCGTTATTATCGACGCCAGCGCACCACCAACCGGTGCGGCGTCAACCAACGCTCACGCGTCAACATTGGCGTTTGAGCTGACCTCAGGGCGGCGGCCTTTGGTCGTCAACTGCGGCTCCGGCGAGGCCTTTGGCGTAGAATGGCGCCGTGCCGGACGGGCGACGCCGTCGCATTCAACTCTTTGTATTGAAGGTCACTCCAGCGCCCGGCTCAGTGCGCCACAAAAAGGCACCAGCCACGAGATACTGATCGAATCACCAGATCAGGTCCCGGTTGAGATGAGCGAAATTGCCAGCGGATTTCGATTCCAAGGCGGGCACAATGGTTTTGACCGCCACTTTGGCCTGACCCACGCTCGCAGCCTTGAACTGTCTTTTGATGGCCGATCGCTGTCAGGAGAAGACATGCTGCTGACGATTGAAGATGAGTCCAAGCACAAGTTCGACAAGGCTATGGATGCGCTATCGCTGGGCGGTGTTGGTTTTGATATACGGCTACATCTACATCCCGAAGTGGACGCCGCACTTGACTTGGGTGGCTCAGCAGTATCCATGGCGCTGAGAAGCGGTGAAATCTGGGTATTCCGCCACGATGGAAACTGCGAATTGAAGTTGGAGCCCAGCGTTTATCTGGAAAAAACCCGCCTGAAACCGCGCGCGACAAAACAGATCATTTTATCCGGACGAGCAATGCAGTATGCGACGCGCATCCGGTGGACGCTCAGCAAGGCGCAAGAGACTGCAATTGCCGTGCGCGACCTGAATCGGGATGACCCCGAGATCTTTGACTGAGCCTGCAAAGGACTGCCCTGCCATGACCGAGTTTCACCCCGTACGCCGTGCGCTGCTTTCTGTTTCCGACAAAACTGGCCTGATTGAGCTGGGCAAGGCGCTGGCTGAGCGCGGTGTCGAACTGCTTTCGACTGGCGGCTCTGCCAAGGCGTTGCGCGATGCAGGCCTGACGGTCAAAGATGTGTCCGACGTAACCGGCTTCCCCGAAATGATGGACGGTCGCGTCAAAACACTGCACCCAAACGTGCATGGTGGATTGCTGGCGCTGCGCGATAACGACGATCACGTCGCTGCCATGGATAAACATGGTATCGCAGCCATCGATCTTCTGGTGGTGAACCTCTACCCGTTTGAGGCCACCGTGGCCAAAGGCGCTGATTATGACACCTGCATCGAAAACATCGACATAGGCGGCCCAGCCATGATCCGCGCGGCAGCCAAAAACCATGGCTTTGTCAACGTTGTGGTAGACGTCGAAGACTACGAAAAGCTGTTGGGTGATATGGATCAGCACGAGGGTGCCACCTGCCCACGGTTCCGCAAAAAACTGGCGCAAAAGGCCTATGCCCGCACAGCGGCCTACGACTCGGCTGTATCCAACTGGATGGCATCCGCGCTAGAACTAGAAGCCCCCAAGCGCCGTGCCTTTGCGGGTGAGCTGAAGCAGACACTGCGCTATGGTGAAAACAGCCACCAAAAGGCTGCTTTTTATACCGATGGATCTGACCGTCCCGGCGTTGCCACCGCAGTTCAGCTGCAGGGCAAGGAACTGTCCTACAACAACATCAACGATACCGACGCCGCCTATGAGCTGGTTGCCGAGTTCGACCCCGCCGAAACCGCCGCCGTTGCAATTATCAAACACGCCAACCCCTGTGGTGTGGCCCGTGGCGCAACTCTGGCCGAAGCCTATCAACAAGCGTTTGATTGCGACCGCACCTCTGCCTTTGGTGGTATCGTCGCCTTGAACCAGCCGCTGGACGCTGAGACGGCTGCAAAAATCACAGAAATCTTCACCGAAGTTGTGATTGCACCCGGCGCATCCGACGAAGCCAAGGCAATCTTTGCAGCAAAGAAAAACCTGCGCCTGTTGCTGACTGATGGTCTGCCAGACACCCGCGCATCCATTGTGGCCTACAAGCAAGTTGGCGGCGGCATGCTGGTTCAGGACAAAGATGTTGGCTACGTCAATCTCAGCGATCTGAAAGTTGTGACTGAAAAAGCCCCGACAGACGAGCAGATGCAAGATCTTCTGTTCGCCTGGAAAGTGGCCAAACACGTCAAATCCAACGCCATTGTCTATGTCAAAGATAACGCAACTGTTGGTGTGGGTGCTGGCCAAATGAGCCGTCTCGACAGCGCCAATGTTGCTGCCTCCAAGGCGCAGCGCATGGCAGATGTTCTGGGACTGGATGAAAGTCTGGCCAAGGGGTCTGCCGTGGCCTCGGACGCATTCTTCCCCTTTGCGGATGGTTTGCTGGAAGCCGCTGCAGCGGGTGCCACCTGCGTTATCCAACCCGGTGGATCGATGCGCGATGACGAAGTAATCAAAGCAGCCAATGACGCGGGCATTGCGATGGTATTCACCGGCATGCGCCACTTCCGTCACTAAAAAGGACAGCAGGGCATGGGCACACGTTGGATGATCTGGGGCGCAGTAATTGCGTTCCTGTTCGATCAGATTAGCAAATACCTGGTGATACACTCGATGGAGTTGTCCCGTGTTCACGCTATCGACGTGTTCCCACCCCTGTTGAACTTTCGTTATGGCGAAAACACTGGTATCAACTTCGGCTTGTTTGGCGACGGGTCTGATGCGTCACGCTGGATCCTGATTGGGTTGTCCTTGGTCATCTGTGTCGTGGTCGCGGTTTGGATCCGGGGCTGGCATCCATCACGATGGATGCAGCTGTCGGCGGGCCTAGTTATTGGTGGCGCTCTGGGCAACGTCGCCGACCGGCTGCTCTATGGCTATGTGCTGGACTTTCTCAACATGTCGTGTTGTGGCCTTCAAAATCCATTTGTTTTCAACATTGCGGATGTCTTTATCTTTGCTGGCGCCGCTGGTTTGGTCTTGTTCGAAGGACGAGGCAAAAAGGCTACGTGACCTTAAGGTTTAAATACTGTAAAAGCGCGTGAAACAGGCAGGAGTACGGGGCCATGCGGATCCCTCTGAGTGTATTTATTCTGACCACAGCCGTGGTTCTTGCGGGCTGCGGTTCAAAAGGGCTGCGCAGCTTGCAGCAACCCAGCACCGGGCCTGATGAATTTCTGGTAATGCCTGCCAAACCTCTGACTGAGCCAGAAAACTACTCAGCATTGCCCGCGCCAACCCCAGGCGGAGCCAATCTAACCGACCAAAACCCCTTGGCTGATGCTGTGGTTGCTTTGGGCGGTAATGCCGCATCACTGAACGCAGGCGGTGCCATTCCAAATAGTGACGGCGCTCTGGTGACTGCCTCCAGCCGTTATGGTGTCGAACCAAACGTTCGGGCCTCACTCGCAACTGAAGACGCAGCCTTTCGCAAGCGCGAAAACAGAACAGCGCGGTTCAAACTGTTTAATGTTGATCGCTACGAAGAAGCTTACAGAAAAGAAGCCATCAATCCGTTCAGGATCAACCATCTGTTCAGGAACTCCGGTTTTAGCACTCCTTCAGCGCCTCCAGGGCAATAACGCTCACGTTTTCGACAGATCAGCCACGTCATAGCTTGACCGCAACCGATAAGACCCTGACATATCACTTGAAACGTCTCTAGGCTGAGTTGTGTGTATTGCAGTTGCAATGACACCTGCAAGCTGGCCTGAGCAAAACAAGGAGGATGCCGCATGATCAAAGGGATCACATGGGCGAGTGCGATCGTCTCGGCCAGCTGGGCTGCCGCCGCTTTCGCAAGCGAAGAACTGGTTTCCAACTTCACGCTTGGCAATGGCATGCAAGTGGTGGTGGTCGAAGATCACCGCGCCCCGGTTGTACAGCATATGGTCTGGTACCGGGCAGGTTCAGCGGATGAGCCAAAAGGCCAGTCTGGCGTGGCGCACTATCTGGAACACCTGCTGTTCAAAGCCACAGAGACGCTGGAATCAGGTGAGCTATCAGCGACTGTTGCCGCCAATGGCGGCAAAGATAATGCCTTTACCAGCTACGACTACACCGCTTACTACCAGCGCGTCGCCGCCGACCGGCTAGAACTGATGATGCGGATGGAAAGCGACCGCATGGTCAATATCCGCTTGACCGAGCGCGACATTGAAACCGAGCGTGAGGTAATCCTGGAGGAGCGCAATCAGCGGACCGACAACAACCCGCGCGCGCTCTTTCGCGAGCAGTCAAATGCGGTGCAATACCACAATCACCGCTATGGCGTACCCATCATCGGCTGGCGCCATGAAATGGAGACTCTGGACATGGAGGATGCGTTATCCTTCTACGGCACCTATTACGCCCCTAACAACGCCATCCTGGTGGTTTCAGGCGATGTTGACCCGGACGAAGTAAACCGATTGGCCGAACAGTATTACGGTGTAATCCCAGCCAACCCCGACTTGCCCGACCGCTTGCGCACCGAGGAACCTCCACAAACTGCGGCACGTCGACTGACCTTCAAAGACGCCCGCGTCGCCCAGCCCTATGTACAGCGCTCATATCTGGCACCAGAACGGGATGCCGGAGATCAACAGCAAGCCGCAGCACTCTTTTTGTTATCCGAACTGCTTGGTGGTGGCACAACGTCTTATCTGACCAACGCCCTACAATTCGAACAACAGGTCGCAGTTTACACCGGCGCGTTCTACTCAGGCATTTCACTGGACGACACAACCTTTTCATTTCTGGTTGTGCCCGCCGAAGGCATATCGCTGCAACAGGCCGAAGAGGCACTGGACCAGACTTATGCTGCCTTTTTGGAAGATGGCGTAGATGCAGAGCAGCTGGACCGGATCAAACTGCAACTGCGAGCTTCTGAAATTTATGCGCGTGACAACGTCGATGGCATCGCTAACCGCTATGGCCGGGCGCTGACCTCGGGACTGACAATCGAGGATGTTCAAGCTTGGCCCGACATTTTGCAGGCCGTTACAGCTGACGAAATTATCGCAGTTGCGAAACAGGTGCTCCGCCCCGAGGTCTCGGTGACCGGCTGGTTGATGCGGGATGAGGAGGCAATCCAATGATGGGTTTCAAACAGGTGATGGCGGCCCTGGCCGCCTGTGTGTTGGCCTTGCCGGCACTGGCTGAGGTGAAAATCAAAGAAGTCACCTCACCGGGTGGTATCACCGCTTGGCTGGTCGAGGATCACTCAATCCCTTTCACCGCACTAGAGTTACGGTTTCGTGGCGGCACCTCACTGGATGCCCCCGGCAAACGGGGCGCCATTTATCTGATGGCTGGTCTGCTCGAAGAGGGCGCAGGCGACCTGATGGCGCAGGACTATGCCAAAGCTCTCGAAGGGCTGGCGGCGTCGTTCTCCTATGACACCAGCAAAGACAGCGCTTCGATTTCCGCCCGTTTCCTGAGCGAAAACCGGGGGGAAGCCATCGCTTTGCTGCGCGACACCATCCATACGCCCCGGTTTGACCAAATTGCTCTGGATCGGGTACGTGGTCAGGTCCTGTCCGGTCTACGCTCGGATGCCAAAGACCCCAATGACATTGCAGGCCGCGCCTTTGCGGCCATGGCCTATGGCGATCACCCGTATGGTACGGATGGTAAAGGCACCATCGAGAGCGTCACAGCGCTCAATCGGCAAGATATCGTTGATGCCCACCAGGCGGTCTTTGCCCAGGATCGGCTCTATGTGGGTGCAGTGGGAGATATTGATGCAGAGCAGTTGGGCAAGTTGTTGGATACATTGCTCGGCGATCTGCCCGAAACGGGCGCTGTAATCCCCGGCCCTGCCGAGGTTACCATTCCCGGTGGTGTCACCGTGGTTGACTTTGACACCCCACAATCGGTGGCTCTGTTTGGTCAGATCGGCATCGACCGCGATGATCCACGGTTCTTTACCGCCTATGTGATGAACCAAATCCTTGGAGGTGGCTCATTTGCAAGCCGCTTGATGAGTGAGGTACGCGAAAAGCGTGGTTTGACCTATGGCGTATATTCTTACTTGGTGCCACGTGATCTGGCAGCGGTCTATATGGGCTCTGTCGCTTCGGCCAACGGCAAAGTCGCAGAAGCGGTCCATGTGATCCGCGAGGAATGGCGCCGGATGGCCACCGATGGCATAACGCCAAAGGAATTGCAGGATGCTCAGACCTATCTAACGGGCGCCTACCCGCTGCGATTTGATGGCAATAGTCCCATTGCCTCGATCATGGTGGGAATGCAGATGCAGGGCCTGCCGATCGACTACATTGCCACCCGAAACGACAAAGTGAACGCCGTGACGCTGGAAGATGTGAACCAGCTGGCCGCTGAATTACTGGATCCTGACGGGTTGCATTTTACAGTGGTTGGCCGCCCCGAGGGGCTGGAAACGTCGTCTGAATAATCCCAAACGGCGGCAGTTCAACCTGCCGCCGTTGCTTCATCTAGCTACAAATATCCCCGCCGGAGGCAGCGGCCCAAGACCGCTCACCCGGCCTTTGTTACAGCCCCAAGACATCAACCATATCATACTGGCCCGGGGCCTTGTCCTGCCCCCACAACGCCGCCTTTAGCGCACCACGGGCAAAGATTGCCCGGTCTGTTGCCATATGGCGCAGCACAATGCGCTCACCTGCAGCAGCAAATAGCACGTCATGTTCTCCGACGATGTCGCCACCACGAATGGCGCTGAACCCGATATCACCCCGCTTGCGCGCGCCAATGATGCCATCACGGCCACTGTCAGACACGTCTGACAGGGTCACACCCCGACCCTCTGCTGCGGCTTCCCCCAGCATCAAGGCTGTGCCTGAAGGTGCGTCCACTTTGTGATGGTGATGCGCCTCGATCACCTCGATGTCGAAATCGTCATCCAATGCAGCCGCAACCTTCTTGGTCAGCTGAACCAGCAGGTTCACGCCCAGGCTCATATTGCCAGCCCGCACAATGGCGGCATGACGCGCAGCAGGTTCAAGCTGGGCAATCTGCGCCTCGGACATCCCCGTAGTCCCGATCACATGCACCGCCCGCGCCTGCGCTGCCAGCGCGGCAAACTCCAGCGTCGCTTCGGGTGCCGTGAAATCAATCACCGCCTGTGCTTTGGAAAACGCCTCTAGCGCGTCGTCGGTCACGTTGACACCAATCGCCGCTCCGCCCATCGCAACACCGACATCCTGACCAACCCAGGCATGACCCGAACGTTCGACGACACCCACCAGTCGTGCCTTGTCGCTGTCCAGCACTGTTCGGATCAGCATCTGCCCCATCCGCCCTGACCCACCGGTAATCACGATCCCTGGCCTATCCGTCATCTGCCCTACCCTTTTCTCTCAAGCTGCTTTTTTCCTAACCGCTCTGGCACCGCTTGGCAAAGTCTCACTTTGTGCTTAAATCGGATGTATGGCTAAGAACAAATTCAATGATGGTGCTCCTTCTCAACGACAACTGCGTGTTGGCGAACTCATCCGACGTGCCTTGTCGGAAGTGTTGGCGCGTGGCGACGTCCATGATGCCGAGCTGAACCGTCTCTCTATCACCGTCGGCGAGGTTCGCACCTCTCCCGATCTCCGTATCGCCACCTGTTATGTGCTGCCACTGGGCGGCAAAGGCAAAGAGGATGTGCTGAAACTGCTCGCCAAGAACATGGGAGAGCTGCGCCGTCTGGTGTCCAAAAAGACCGCGCTGAAGCATTCGCCCGAGTTCCGGTTCCGTCTGGACGAGACCTTTGATCGGATGGATGAAACTGAACGGCTGCTGAACCAGGACGTGGTACGCCGCGACATCGAAGAGTGATCAGGGCGCTGCTGGTATTGCTGGCAGCGCTTGGTGCTGCCCCTGTTGCAGCGCTGGACTGCAATGACATCGCCTATGATGGCAACCGCTTCACGGTGTGCGAGGTCGACGCCTCCACGGAAAAACTCCAACTGTTCCTGCGTGACGATCAAGGCAAGGTATATGGCCAGTTTTCCGCGATCGACGCGGCGCTGGCGCAAGACGGTCAAAAACTCGCCTTTGCCACCAATGCCGGTATGTATCACTCCGACCGTTCGCCGGTCGGTCTATACATCGAAAACCAACAGCAACAGATGCGGCTGATCCCCAACGCCGGCCCCGGTAACTTTGGCCTACTGCCCAATGGCGTGTTCTGCATGCGCCCCGGACGTGCCGATGTCTATGAAAGTCTGCAGTATCGTGATTCGGGCATCAACTGCACCCACGCCACCCAATCCGGCCCGATGTTAGTGATCGACGGCGAGTTGCATCCTCGGTTTTTGGTCGACTCAAATTCCTACTATATCCGCAACGGCGTTGGCACCTCGGAAGATGGCAAACGCGTTGTCTTTGCCATTTCCCGCAACGCCGTCACCTTTCACCAGTTCGGCCGCTTGTTTCGCGACCACCTGAAGCTCCCCAGCGCGTTGTATTTCGATGGTAACATTTCTCGCCTGCACGCGCCCTCTGTGGGACGTAGCGATAACGGGTTCATGATGGGACCAGTGGTGGGTGTGGTTGAGGCAAATGACTAGCCAGTAAGTCGACGGTGCGTGCAAGCACACACCCTACGTTAGCCGAACGGTTGCAGCTCCTGTCAAAGCTGGGCCTGTTTTCCGAACTGGAATTGACAGACCTTCCCCCATCAGCTACCCCGCGCGCCTCACTGTAATTCGGGGAACGACATGGCACGCAAACGCAAAGGCCGCGATATTTCTGGTTGGTTGGTAGTAGACAAACCCGCTGGCATCACCTCGACCTCGGTTGTGAACAAGGTCCGCTGGGCGCTGGACGCCAAGAAAGCCGGCCATGCAGGTACCCTAGACCCCGAGGCAACCGGCGTGTTGGCTGTGGCCCTGGGTGAGGCAACCAAGACCGTTCCCTATATCACCGACGCGCTAAAGGCGTACCGCTTCACCGTTCGGCTGGGTCAAGCCACCAATACCGATGACACCGAAGGAGAGGTAATCTCAACCAGCGACGTCCGCCCGTCAGATGATGAGATCATCGCTGCCTTGCCGCAGTTTTTGGGCGACATCATGCAGGTGCCACCAAAGTTTTCAGCGGTGAAGATCGACGGTCAACGCGCCTATAAACTGGCCCGCGATGGTGAAGATGTCGAACTGGCGGCGCGCGCGCTGTGGGTCGAGGAACTGCTGTTGGTGGATCGTCCCGATGCCGACCACGTGACGCTGGAGATGACCTGCGGCAAAGGCGGCTATGTGCGCTCGATCGCCCGTGATCTAGGGGCTTCGCTGGGCTGTCACGGCCACGTACGCGAATTGCGCCGGGTCTGGTCCGGGCCGTTTGACGTTGAAAACGGGCTGACCCTGGACCGCATCGAAGAGATCGAGCGCACACCAGAGCTGGATACCTTCATCCAGCCGCTGGAAATTGGGCTGGCAGATCTGCCCGAACTGAAATGCACCCCCGAAGGTGCTGCCAAACTGCGCAATGGCAACCCCGGCATGGTTCTGGCCGCCACCGTGGAATACGGCGACGAGGCCTGGGCCTCGCTGGATGGTGAGGCCGTTGCCGTTGGCACCTACAAGGCGGGTGAATTGCACCCAAGCCGGGTGTTTGTGCGGTAAGCTATCAAAACTTGCGCCTTCACGTCAGGCGTGCTTTCAATCTATGAATGTCCGTTTAGGGCGAATGGAATTGGGAGCAAGCGGTGGAGAATTGCCAGACGTTAGCGAATTGCTATGAGTTCCAGCTGTTCAAAGTAATCGCCGAGAATTTCTCGTTATGGCCGATCGTGTTTTTGATCACCTTTCTTGCTTTACTGGTCTGGGCAATTTGGAATCCGGCGCAGTTTTCGGCCTTGTTTAATAGAGTTGAGAGCGTGAAAATCTCAGGCGTCGAAGTCAAGCTAAGCAAGCTGGAAGAGAAGTTTAAGGAAACCAATCTGCAGCTTGTAGAACTGGAAGAAGAAAACAGCCGATTGAATTCGCTTTACACAACTTTTGACCCCGATGTCCCGAAGGAAGCATTGGAAAAAGTTCGGCAGGAATTAAAGGTGTTAGCTGGCAATATGGACGACTCCTCTCCTATCCTTGACGGGCTGCGCAGCGGGGCCGATCCAGAGGATATCTTTGCGGCAGCTGAGATCCTGCGAACAAATCGGGATTTTTCGATGTTCGACCCACTCATTGCCAGTATTGATCGCATAGCGTCAGACCCAAAGCTTGAGGGCCTTAGATACCAAACGGTCTGGAGCCTGGCTTCTGCAGCACACCGGATTATTCTAGCGGCGGTAAAACACTCGGATGACCCCAAACTGACAACAGCTCAGTTAGAGACCGCACGATCCGCTTTAACTAAACTGGGGTCCAATCCACACGTCCAACTAGACCGCCCTGATAGCCCCAAACAGGGTATTCGCGGCCCCGTTGGATATGCCCTGAACTGGATTGAAATTGGGTTGGAAAAACAGTTGAAGGCGAAGTAGGTCACTGGTTGCGAACTGATCCAATTTGGACCAGAACTGCAAGATGATTACCCGCTCCCATACCAAGGGCGACGCGCCCTCAACTGCCGTGTATTCCGATTGCGAGACCTATCGCTATAGCCTGACCCGCGTCTGGAATGAGGCGGGCAAGAAGGTGATGTTCGTGATGCTGAATCCGTCCACCGCAACCGAAGTCCAGAACGACCCCACCATTGAGCGCTGTGAACGGCGGGCCAGATCGCTGGGGTTTGGCGGTTTTCGTGCCACCAATATCTTTGCCTATCGTGCCACCGACCCAAAAGACATGCGCGCCGCTGCCGATCCATCCGGTCCAGACAATGACGCTGCTATCCTGGCAGGAATGGACTGGGCCGATCAGGTGGTTTGTGGCTGGGGCACCAATGGCGAACACCTGAATCAAGGACCACGCGTAGAAGCTCTGCTACGGGCCAGTGGTCACAAACTCTACCAGTTGGGACTTAGCAAAGCAGGTCACCCAAAACACCCCCTCTACATCGCTTATAAGCAAGAACCCCAGCTCTGGATTTGATATCAACCGGATCTCAACTGTTAACCTTTGTTCCCGATTTGTTTTGCCTGATCTTCGACAAAATGCAACACTGATCCCTGTTAATGAGTCTCCATGGGTGTGGGGTGTGTAAATGATCTGGTTGGCAAGTCTCCTTGGCCTGATGGCTATGGGTGGAACCCTGTTCGTTGGCGACGACGACGTTGCAAACAACAATAGCGAAGACGACGAGCCCCGAGGCGGTGGCCAGGTGCCGTCCTCAGGGTCAGGAGAGGTGCAACCTCTGTCCAGCCTTCTTCCCTCGGATACCCCATCCGAGGAAAGTGACATTCTGTCTGGCGGTGATGGTGATGATCATCTGGCAGGTGGGCTTGGTGATGATCAGATCAACGGGTATGACGGCGACGATCTGCTAGACGGCGGTGGTGACAACGATCAGCTCTTTGGAGGTGAAGGCGTTGATACACGCGATTTCGTCAACGGTGGCGAGGGTGATGATACCCTAGTGGCCGGCGCAAACGATGTGCTGACCATGGGGGATGGTGCGGATCAAATCATCGTTGGGGATTGGATTGACGCAGACCAGTCCATCGAAATGATGGACTTCGACCCAACCGAGGACCAACTGGTTCTACTTTGGGATCTGCAGACCCAACCTGACCCGGACATCGAAGTTGAAGCAGACCCGGATAGCCCCGAATACAGCGTGGTTCGCGTTAACGGCACCGAGGTGTTGCGGGTCAATAGTACCGCTAATCTCACAGCCTCCGACATAACCTTGCTGGATCAGGACAGCAGTGACATGATCGGACTTCCTTTTAGCTGATCCATCGACGGGCCCAGACCTCTGCAGCTGGCAGAATACCTTTGCCATTTCTTCCAGAACCGCCTATATCCGCGCATCCGCCATGGATTCGCGCGTTTTTGTGCCGTGCATGGTGGGGACTACTCCATGGGCCTGTGCTGGACGACATCCCGGCCTGCGCCATTCACACAAACCTTACAGGAGACCCCGATGTCGATCACTGTTGAAGAAAAAAACCGCCTGATGAAAGAATTCGCAATCAAGGAAGGCGACACCGGTTCGCCAGAAGTCCAGGTTGCCATTCTAACCTCGCGCATCACTACCCTGACCGAACACTTCAAAACCCACAAGAAAGACAACCACGGTCGTCGTGGTCTTTTGAAGATGGTTGCTCTGCGCCGTAAGCTTCTGGATTACACCAAGTCGAAAGACGTGGCTCGCTACCAGGACCTGATCAAGCGCCTCGGCATCCGCCGCTAAGCTTTTTGATCCATCCGGATCTGGAAACGCCTGCTCCGCAAGGAGCGGGCGTTTTTTTATGCGCTAGTCCAGCACGACCAGAGATGTAGAGGCGTATCGCAGAACGTAAGGTCGTTCTTCTGGTGCACCTTTGGGAATTTCCTTGCCAAAAAAGCCACATAACAATCATAAATCATAAACCCATCTCCCAAGTCTTCCGGCCAACAATAAACAACCACGCCATATTCCGGTCCATCTTCACAGCCGTCATAACGAACGTGCGTACCCGGAGATAAAATTGCCATCACCCAACCTCCAACTCACATTTTCAAATTCAAAGCAGGAACCCTGTTTCTTTGATTCAAGGAAAGCCCAAACTGACGTCCTAAACTGCAATGTGCTGTAGAAGGCATAGATTTTGGCGGCGCACCGTTTGCTGGGATGGGGGTAAGCTGTAATTTGGGATACATTCTGAACACTAGCGACATGCCTCGTCATTCAAAAATCTGGCCCGATTGGGGTTTATCTAACTAACAAATGACCAAAACCCAAAAAGCTGTCCACTAACGGTCCATTTTATATAACAATACAACTCAGAGCAGGAGAGCACTCGGATTTCGTGCTCTGGCTCAGTAAAGTCATTGGCAGGAATAGATATGCACCTTGAACTCTCCATTCTGGCTTTGTTTGCCTTTCTCTACAGTCTCATCGCTGGACGTGTGGAGCGCGGAGCAGCCTCTGGCCCGATGTTTTTTGTCTTTGCAGGCATCCTGATGGGACCATTGGTTCTTGGCTGGTTTGACGGCAATGCCATAAGCAGCCAACTCCGGACATTTGCGGATATGACACTGGTGCTGATCCTGTTCAGCGACGCTGCCAATGTCGAAATTTCAGTGCTGAAATCAAAAATTGCCATTCCAGCCAGAATGCTACTGATCGGCCTCCCTGGCGTCATCATCCTAGGCTTTGGGCTCGCGCTTGTACTGTTTGACATGCTCAATATCTACGAGGCCGCCATCTTAGGTACCATACTGGCGGCGACTGACGCCGCTTTGGGCAAGGCAGTAGTGACCGACGAGAAAATACCAGCCTGGATCAGGACAGGTCTAAATGCGGAAAGCGGTTTAAACGATGGGCTCTGCGTGCCCTTCCTGTTCATCTTTATCGCCATGTCACTTGAGGCCATTGCCCCAACGGGAGATGCAATTCGACCACTGACAGTGGTCCTTGAAGAGATTGGCATTGGCCTGATCGTCGGTCTTGGCCTGACCTACGCCGGGTCTTTATTGCTGCGTCAGTGTTTGGCGCGGGGTTGGGTCACGGAGGTCTGGAAGCAGGTCACCGTGCCTGCACTGGCACTCGCCTGCTTTTCACTGGCACAGCTATGGCACGGCAGCGGCTACATCGCAGCCTTTACCGGAGGCTTGCTATTTGGGCACCTTCTTGATGACACCAAGCATAAATTTGTACTCGCAGCCGAGGGCGTCGGTGAAGCCCTGGCCATGCTGACCTGGCTCTTGTTTGGCAGTTCTGTTGTTGCTGGCGTCATTGGTTTGGTAAGCTGGCAGGTGGTGGTCTATGCCTTGCTCAGCCTCACCGTTGTCAGGGTGGTCCCGATCTTCCTCTCGCTTACCGGGACAGAAGCAACAGTAAAAGACCGCCTGTTTCTGGGCTGGTTTGGCCCGCGCGGCTTGGCCAGCATCGTCTTTGCAGTGATCGTGCTGGATAGTGGCTTGCCCGGTGGGGAATTAATCTCACTGGTGGTTGTCATCACTGTGTTCTTAAGCCTCATCGCACATGGATTTACCGCAAAGCCAATGACCAATTGGCTGGTAAAGCAAAAACCCGGCAACGAAGGGTAAGCCAGAGTTCGAACATCTCGGGCTTACCCTCCACGGCTTATGGCTCCGGTTTGATCTATCCGCTGGGGCCAATACGCTGCATCAGGGCAATCAACCGATCAACATGCTCGTCCTTAGTTCGGAATGACGACAGGCTGATGCGAAATGCAGGGCGATCCTGCCAGACACTGCCGCCAAACCATGATGTACCGCTGTCCTGAACCTGCTGAAGAATGGAACGAGTGGCCGCATCATCTTTACCTCGTACCAAAACTTGGTTCAGTACAACGCGGTTCAGCACCTCAAACCCTGCTTCGGATAATGCCGAAGCAATGCGCTGTGCCTGCAGGTGGTGGGTTTCGACCATCTGTGCCACACCATTTCGGCCCAACGTCCGAAGTGCCGCCCAGATTGGAATGCCCCGCGCGCGGCGCGAGAATTCCAGCGTTAGATTCTTTTGTGCATCTGCCGAAGCACTGGAGTAAGCCGCATCGCTGTTCATCACCCGTGCCAGAGCCTGCGGATCACGACAAATGGCCATCGCGCCATCATACGGCGTGTTCAACCATTTATGACCATCGGTCGTCCAGCTGTCGGCCCCGTCAATTCCATTGGTTAGGCTGCGTATATTTGGCGCCGCTCGTGCCCACAGGCCAAAGGCCCCATCCACATGGACCCAGGCACCTGCTGCTTTGGCTCGTGGAATGATTTCGTCAAAATGATCGAACTCTCCGGTATTCACCTCACCCGCTTGCAGGATCAAGATTGTCTGCGCGTCCATCTCAGGCAGTTGGTCCGGCAAGATCCGCCCCTGCCCGTCCACAGGCGCCTTCTGCACGCGGGCCCAGCCAAACCCAAGTATCTGTAAGGCCTTGCGCACAGTGACATGGGTCGACGCGGGAACAACCACTTTGATCTCCGGCGCGCCCATCAGCCCGTCGTTCACCACGCCCCACCCCAAGCGGTCCAACAAAGCCGCCCGTGCGGCTGCCAAACAGCTTAGACCGCAGGCTGTCGCCGAGGTACCAAAGGCAACAGCACTTTCCCGCGGAAGATCCAGAATATCCAACAACCAGCGCCCAGCCTGTTTTTCCAAGACATCAGCTACAGGGCTGCCATCTTCGGTTGACGCGCATTGATCCCATGCCAAGGCAAGCCGTTCTGCAGCGGATGCTGATGGCAAGCTTGCGCCAATGACAAAGCCAAAGTAGTTCGGTCCATTAGAGGCGACCGTAGCTGGTGAACCCAACGTATCCATCATGGAAATTGTTTCGCTCCCAGGTCTGCCGCTATCAGACAATTCCTCACGAAAGCCCTGCAAAGCTGCCCGCTCTGCATCACCTGGAACCACTCGTCGGTCTTCGATGCCCGCAACATAGGCCTGCGCCCGCTGGTCCGCATCCTGTAGCAACTCAAGCTCATTCATGGCATTCTCCCTGAGATCAACCGATTCTATATCGAGAAAAACCTATATAGGCATCCATCTATATGAACAAGCCGTTGCTAGAAATGTTACCTGCCCTACGTGCACTGGCTACCCCCCAGCGCACCAAGATCATGGATTGGCTGTTGGACCCCCGCGCCCACTTCCCCCCCCAGATCGATGGAGATCTGGTTAACGACGGCGTCTGTGTCGGGGCTATCACGGATAAAACTGGCCTGTCCCAACCAACAGTAACATCCCATATGAAAACGCTGGAAGCCGCCGGTTTGGTGACCTCCCAAAAGATCAAAAATTGGGTTTTCTACAAAGCAGACCCCAGCGCATTGGCCGATTTGGGCAAGGCTTTTGGATCGGCGGCAAACCGTCAAAATTGACCCTCTGCAAGGGCATCGTCGTATTGAACCTTTCTTTTTGCCCAAAAACCCTATAACGCGAGGAAATCTGGAATGGGGCATCCGAGACCCGAGCCCCAGACACGAAGGATAGGGTCGCGAGCAAGGGCTCGCATTTTTCCGGCCAAAGGGGATACGCCCCTGCAGCCTACGTAGGAAACGTTGATGTTTAACGTAACAAAGAAATCGATCCAGTGGGGCGAAGAGACGCTGACACTGGAAACCGGCAAAGTTGCCCGTCAGGCTGACGGCTCGGTTATCGCCACTCTGGGCGAAACCTCAGTCATGGCCAACGTCACTTTTGCCCGCAAGCAAAAACCCGGCCAGGACTTCTTTCCCCTGACCGTGCACTACCAAGAAAAATACTATGCTGCCGGTAAAGTACCGGGTGGCTTCTTCAAGCGTGAGGCCCGCCCCACCGAGAAAGAAACACTGACTGCACGTCTGATCGACCGTCCGATCCGTCCGCTGTTCGTTCCTGGCTTCAAAAACGAAGTTCTGGTGATGTGCACCGTGCTGTCCCACGATCTGGTCAACGACCCAGACATGGTTGCGATGATTGCTGCTTCGGCTGCTCTGACCATCTCTGGTGCGCCGTTCATGGGCCCAATCGCCAGCTGCCGCGTTGGCTTTGAAGATGGCGATTATGTTCTGAACCCAACCGTTGACGACATGCAGGACCTGCGCCTGAACCCTGAACAGCGTCTGGATCTGGTTGTTGCCGGTACCAAAGACGCCGTGATGATGGTTGAGTCGGAAGCATACGAACTGACCGAAGCAGAAATGCTGGGTGCGGTGAACTTTGCTCACGAGCAGATCCAGCCGGTTATCGACCTGATCATTGATCTGGCCGAAGATTGCGCCAAAGAGCCGTTCGACTTTGCAGCACCTGACTACTCAGAGCTGTTCGAAGCTGTTAAGGCCGCTGGCGATGCTGACATGCGCGCTGCATTTGCGATCAGCGACAAGCAAGAGCGCACTTCCGCTGTTGCCGCTGCACGTGACACCATCAAGGCTGCCCTGACCGAAGAGCAACTGGACGACGCGAACCTTGGTTCCGCTCTGAAAAAGCTTGAAGCTGGCATCCTGCGCGGTGACGTTGTTAAAACTGGTGTTCGTATCGACGGTCGTAAGACTGACGAGATCCGCCCAATCGTTTCGGAAACTGGCCTGCTGCCACGGACCCACGGTTCGGCACTGTTCACCCGTGGCGAAACTCAGGGTCTGGTTGTGACCACTCTGGGTACCGGAGACGACGAGCAGTTCATCGACGCGCTGCACGGCAACTTCAAATCGAACTTCCTGCTGCACTATAACTTCCCTCCCTACTCGGTTGGTGAAGTTGGTCGCGTTGGTGGCCCAGGTCGTCGTGAAATCGGTCACGGTAAACTGGCATGGCGCGCGCTTCAGGCTGTTCTGCCTGCTTCGACTGATTTCCCATACACCATTCGCTTGGTGTCCGAGATCACCGAATCGAACGGCTCAAGCTCGATGGCTTCTGTCTGCGGCGGCTCGCTGTCGATGATGGACGCCGGTGTACCTCTGAAAGCACCAGTTGCTGGCGTTGCGATGGGTCTGATCCTGGAAGAAGACGGTTCCTACGCGATCCTGTCCGACATCCTGGGTGACGAAGACCACCTCGGCGACATGGACTTCAAAGTGGCCGGTACCGAAAAAGGTATCACCTCGCTGCAGATGGACATCAAGATTGCAGGCATCACACCTGAAATCATGGAAAAAGCCCTGGAGCAGGCCAAAGCTGGCCGTGTCCACATCCTGGGTGAGATGGCAAACGCACTGACCGAAGCTTCTGACTTCTCGGTTCACGCACCGCGCATCGAAACCATGCAGATCCCCACCGACAAGATCCGTGAAGTTATCGGTTCCGGTGGTAAGGTTATCCGTGAAATCGTTGAAGTGTCCGGCGCTAAGGTCGACATCAACGACGAAGGCATCATCAAGATTGCTTCGCCAAACGGTGAATCAATCAAGAAGGCCTACGACATGATCTATTCGATCGTGGCCGAGCCTGAAGAAGGTGCCATCTACACTGGTAAAGTTGTCAAAATCGTCGACTTCGGCGCATTTGTGAACTTCTTTGGCAAGCGCGATGGTCTGGTACACGTTTCCCAGATCGAAAACCGCCGCCTGAACCATCCGTCAGATGTTCTGAAAGAAGGCCAGGAAGTCAAAGTCAAACTGCTGGGCTTCGACGATCGTGGCAAGGTTCGCCTGTCGATGAAGATCGTAGACCAGGCAACTGGCGAAGAGATCAAACCAGAAGAGTAAGCCAACCCGGGTTTACACTGTTGAGATTATCGAAGGCTCCGCTGGCAACAGCGGGGCTTTTTTCGTTAAGAATTCCGTCGACTTTCCAGCCAACACAAGCGCCGTAAGTGAGACATGGAAGGACAGACCTTTAGCTACTTGAGACTTCAGTTCTGTATTGCCAAAGAGACAGCCAACCGGTTTTGTTTAGCAAAATAGGAGACCAATTAGTGGGTGTTCAATTTCAGCCTACCTGGGAAAAACTTGTCGAATGCCAAGTTTCGCATTTTCGGCAGGGCGTTACTTTTAAATTCAAATCAACTCATAGCGCTGGGGATTTTTATAAGTACGCCTTAGGTGTAAAGCTAGAGCTGAAAAATGACCTTTCCTTCGTGACCATGGACGGTCGAACTTGGGTGTATGGGCGGTGCACTCTGCCCGAAGAGGCGCGGCACGAGGGGCTTAAACTAACTCTCTCTAGAAAGTGGATAACTAATAACTTCATGCACATCGCTGAACCGGACGACATCGAAGATGTTTGGGTGGTGGAAGACGCACAAGGACTTCTCATGAGTTGGGACAAAGAATAGATCCTCTGGTGAAGTAAGGATTTAGCTGCACGATTTCCAAATCAGAAAATCAATTCTGTATTTGGGGTTCCGCCCTATAGTCTGCGCGTCAACAGCCACAATCCGGGCTAGCTGTTACACCGGCATCCACCACGGTCCCATCCTGATCCACGATCACCGGCATACAGGCACAGGCCCGCAGCGAATTCACATAGAACACCGTACCAGCCGCCGCCCCTGTTAGTGCAATCGCTATGGCAAACATCCATTTCACACTCATTCTTCGATCCTTCTAATGCGCGGTCACTTCAACTTAAAACTGCAAATACTGTTTTCGCGTCCAACCCGTTTTGTCACCCCACACAACCGCACACCACTCCTGACCACCCGCACCCGCGACACAATCCAACACCGATACTCTTGCAGTTGGTGAGATAGCTGCCGCAGGTGTAGCCCTCTCATCGGCTTTGGAATACAACATCAAGAACCTGTCGACAGGCACTCCGGTGACCTCAGCCCACTGCAACGGGTGAGGTCGATCACCTTCACGTAAAAAGACAGTCCGAGCATAGCCCCGCAGGCAGCCCCAGGTCACCTGACACCATAGATTGTGGAGGCGTCGCTTGCATTTCCCCTTTACCACTCCGGTGGCCGAACTCGGAAGAACAGCCGTGACAATCGCATTCATCCGGGGCCGTGAATGCAATGTCAGTCCAACCTCCGGCGGAACCCCATCCACAAACAACGCCCCATCCAGCGCAGCGCAGCTGGCATAAGCTTCCTTTGGCAAAGGAGGCGTCAGCTCAACAGGCGGCGCCTGTTCAGCCACGCTGGCACCAGCGGACAAATAAAGGATCAATCCTAAAACGATGTTTTTCATGTTTCTGCTTCAATACCGCTGAAATCTGTTCTCAATCTCTGGTGCCTTGAAGCAATAACGGTTCGTACCACCAGACAGCGCATAAACCTTAGTCCAATCCCCCCCAAAACCAACCAAAAACCAATCGTTTCGCCCTCGCCCCCTCCCCACCTCATCATCACCGAAACCCAAATTGGAGATGAAAAATGGAAAACCTCAAAACACTTACACTGGCTGCTCTGATCGTTGGCGCCCCTGCTCTGGCCGTGGCCAATATCTCAGTTGGGGATACAATTGGAACCACCGAGGCCGAAATCCGGGCTGCGATCGAAGCACAGGGCTATACTGTGCAGGAAATTGAAATCGAAGATGGTGAAATCGAGGTTGAAGTCCGAATGGATGGCGTAGAAACTGAGCTGGAGCTTGATGAAACAAGCGGCATGGTCACCGAAGTAGAGGTCGAAGACGACCACGGTGAGGATGAAGACGACGATGACGACGAATCCGAAGATGACGCCTCTGCAAACGAGAGCGATGACGCGGAAGATGAGTCTGACGACGACGACGATTGATACCGGTCAGCACAGAGGGAGCCAAATGCAGAACAATACGCAACTCTGGCTCTGGCTCTGGCTTCTTTTGGTGGTGCAGGCTCTCTGCGCCACCTTCTTTATGTTTGATGCCGCCTCTGACCTACTCGGCCGCGAGGACGCCGCAAGTTTTCGTCACTACAATAGCTTTGAACTGCTGCTGGCACTGGCCTTGATTGGCAGTTTGTTGGCAACCGTCCTCCAGATCCGCGCACTCGCGCATCGGCAACGGCGACTGCGGCGCCAGCTTGACGTAGCATCTGATGCCTTTGCCGAACTAATCGAACAGCAATTCTCGGACTGGCAGCTTAGCAGCGCGGAACGCGACGTTGCCTTACTGGCGATCAAAGGACTGCCAGTTGCCGATATCGCTGCCCTGCGCCAAACCAAAGAGGGCACGGTCAAAGCCCAATGTGCCGCTGTCTACCGCAAGGCTGGCGTTTCAGGTCGGTTACAATTGCTCAGCTACTTCATCGAGGAACTGTTGGCTGAACCACTGCTGTCAAATGAAGCACAGCCCGCGCACAACAACGAGTCATCATGAAAATCAAACCTTTTGTCATCCACCTCGCCCGAGCAACACAGCGACGTGCGCAAGTAGAGCAATTATTGCAGCGGTTGGGGCCAGACAGTGAAATCATCGACGCCGTTGACGGCGCGGCCCTGTCTCAGGATCAGCTGACACTGGCTTATCAGCCCAATCAGGTCGCTCCCCGCTATCCCTTTGCATTGCGTCCCGGCGAGATTGGCTGCTTTCTCAGCCATCGCAACGCCTGGACTTCCCTGTTGGACAGCGACGCTGATGCGGCTCTGATATTGGAAGATGATGTAGAACTAAACGATGATTTCGACGCGGCGCTTTCGCTCGCGGCGCAGCATTTAACGAAAACCGGGTATATCCAACTGCAGACCCGCACATGCGAAGGTGAAGAACTAGACCATCAGGACAGCTATGCCCTGATCCTCCCAAGGATCACGCCTCTACGCACCTCAGGGCAACTGGTCAGCCGGTCAGCCGCCGAACGTCTGCTCACAGCGACCGCTCCCTTTGACCGGCCAGTTGATACCTTTCTACAAATGCACTGGCATACAAATATCCATATTGCTGTGATCACTCCCGCCTGCCTGACAGATCGCACAGCCGAAACCGGCGGAAGCACAATTGGATCGCAGAAACCGCTATTGGAAAAAATTCAGCGTGAGTGGAAGCGTGCGCGGTACCGGAACAAGGTAAAACACCACTCTAACCGCAATATCAGGTAAGGGACTTTTGCTTTCACCCCGGCCTGTATCTTTCCAGCTTGGTCAGAAGAAAAGGATCCCGTTCTTCATCTAGCCTAAAACATCCTCGGAGGTGAATGTGCCACAGCACCTGGGCTGTGGCACAGAGGAGGCAGACAGCCTCCTCCTTTTCTGCTTCTTTACTGTGGGGCTTTGGTCTTCCGCAGATAGGGGAAGATGGTTTCAAACTCACCAAATTTCGCCTTGGCATCCTCATTGGACACTGCTGGCGGGATGATCACGTCTTCACCTGGAACCCAGTTTGCAGGTGTCGCAACACCTTTACCCGACATCTGCAACCCATCCAGCGCGCGCAGGATTTCGGCAAAGTTACGACCAACCGTCATCGGATAAGTCATCGACAACTTCAGCTGCTTGTCCGGGCCGATGATGAACACCGAACGCACGGTCGCGCTATGGGCCGGGGTACGCCCGTCGGGCATATAGGCTTCAGCTGGCAACATATCGAATGCTTTAGACACCGCCAGACCATCATCCGCAATAATTGGGAAACCAGCAGCAGCACCGCCATAACTTTCGATGTCAGTTTTCCACTTTTTGTGGTCCTCAACACCGTCAACTGATACCCCAATCACCTTGGTATTGCGGGCGGCCCATTCATCCGCCAGCTGGGCCACCGCGGAAAATTCAGTGGTACACACAGGGGTGAAGTCTTTGGGATGCGAAAACAGGATTGCCCAGCTATCGCCAATCCAGTCGTGGAACGAAACGGTCCCTTGGTCTGTTTCAGCGGTGAAATTCGGAACTACATCGTTGATGCGTAAGCCCATGGCACTTTCCTCTCATATCAAAATACAGATCTTATGAACGTCTAAATAGTCACTCATGACCATCGTTGCACCCCTTCTAACGAGGTGCCAGTCGAAAACAGCGTCAGGCGACGATCCTTGATTTGATCAAATTTATTTTTGATCTCTTGCCGCCAGTGAGCCGGAGTGACAGAGTAGCGCCAAATACCCGACCGCATGGTCGGTTACATAATCCGTCGTGGGAGAAATGACATGATCGAAAAACGTGACTTTTACATCAACGGGCATTGGGTGGCTCCATCGCAGGCAAATGATTTTGCGGTGATCGACCCCTCAACCGAGGCACCCTGCGCAGTGATTTCACTGGGCTCCGAAGCTGACACCAATACTGCTGTCGCAGCCGCAAAATCCGCCCTGCCGGGGTGGATGGCGACACCAGTGGCCGAGCGGATCGCATTGGTTGAAAAACTGGTCGAAGCTTACAAAACCCGTGGCGAAGATCTCGCCCAGGCGATGTCGTCTGAAATGGGTGCTCCCATCGACATGGCCCGCAGCCAACAGGTTGGGGCAGGTATTTATCATCTGCAAAATTTCATCCGCGCCGCCAAGAAATTCGAATTTGAAAAACCTCTCGGATCTCATGCGCCCAATGACATGATCATTCACGAAGCTGTTGGTGTTGCAGCCTTGATCACGCCTTGGAACTGGCCGATGAACCAGATCACGCTCAAGGTTGGTGCTGCGGCGATTGCTGGCTGCACCATGGTGTTGAAACCCTCCGAACAAAGCCCGCTGAATGCAATGATCTTTGCCGAAATGATGGACAAAGCCGGTTTTCCAGCTGGTGTATTCAACTTGGTCAACGGTGATGGCGTCGGCGTTGGCTCCACCCTGTCCTCACACCCGGATGTCGATATGGTGTCCTTCACCGGTTCGACCCGTGCTGGTACAGCAATTTCCAAATCTGCGGCTGATACTCTGAAAAAGGTACATTTAGAACTGGGCGGCAAAGGCGCAAACGTCATTTTTGACGATGCCGATGAAAAGGCCGTGAAACGCGGTGTGCTGCATATGATGAACAACACCGGCCAAAGCTGCAACGCGCCCAGCCGGATGCTGGTCCAACGTGGTGTCTATGACGCAGCCGTTGCAACGGCTGCCGAAGTTGCCGCCAAGGTCAGCGTCGGCCCTGCTTCCGAGGAAGGCCGCCATATCGGACCTGTCGTAAACGAACTGCAATGGGGGAAAATCCAAAGCCTGATCCAACAGGGTATCGATGAAGGTGCCAAGCTCGTCGCCGGTGGTACAGGCCGTCCCGAAGGACTGGAGAAAGGGTTTTACGTCAAGCCCACCGTATTTGCGGACGTGAACAATCAGATGGTTGTCGCGCGTGAGGAAATCTTTGGACCGGTCTTAGCGATCATCCCGTTCGACACCGAAGAAGAAGCCGTGGCAATCGCCAATGACACCCCCTATGGCCTGACCAACTATGTACAAACACAGGATACTGCCCGTGCTAATCGCATGGCCCGTGGCTTGCGTTCGGGTATGGTTGAGATGAATGGCCAGTCCCGTGGCGCTGGCGCGCCCTTTGGCGGCATGAAGCAATCCGGCAATGGCCGTGAAGGCGGCAGCTTTGGCATCGAAGATTTTCTGGAAGTCAAAGCCGTTGGAGGCTGGGCGGCCGAGTAAGCCCCCACCCCACATCCAATTTGCAGAAAGCCGCCTCTTCAGGCGGCTTTCTTGAATTACGTGACCCGTCAAACCAGCCGAACCGAGACACCGCCATCCGCCAGTACCGGGCCACCTGTGATGAAACCGGCCCGATCCGACAGCAGGAACATCGCCATTTGGGCAATTTCCTTAGGCTCGGCCATACGTTTCAAGGCATGTAGGCCAGATATGAACGCATGTGTATCGGCATCATCTCCGGCCATCGCTGTCAGCGTCCCACCCGGCAACAGGGTATTGACCCGCACTCCGTCCCCACCATGATCCGCTGCCAATGATTGCGCCAACCCAATCAATCCAGCCTTTGAGGCAGCATAAGCCCCCATGCCCGGCATGCCGCCGTTTGAATAGCCCACGAACGACGAGGTAAACAGCATCGCGCCACCACCGCGTTTCACCAAGGCTGGCATCTGTGCCTTCGCTGCGTAAAAGGCACTGCTCAGGTTGGTTTCAATGACAGAGTTCCATGTACCAACTGACATATCTGCCACTGGCCCCATGTCCCCCATGATCCCTGCGTTATTGAACGCCCCGTCCAATCCGCCATAGCTTTCGGTCGCCAGATCCACCAATGCCTGAGCATAGCCAGCATCCGAAACATCCCCGGCCAGTGCCACAGCAGACCCATTGCTTTGGGTAATCTGCCCAGCCACTTGCTCCAACTCTTTCAAACGGCGTGCGCCTAAAACAACTTTGGCACCCTCAACTGCAAATAGCATCGCCGCAGCAGCACCAATGCCACTGCTCGCCCCGGTGATAATTATGACTTTGTTTTCCAATTCCATTTTGGATTCTCCATGTGTTGATCACAGAGACACAAAATCGATCAGCGATACACCAGGCGACCCGTTTCATGCGGTCCTGGTTTTAGCTCCAGAACAAGGCGCAAGAAACGGGTCGGTTAAGGTCAAGTTGCGGACAGGGGTTCAACAATCAGTTGCGGAACCCCATCCGATGTTTTCTGCACAGAACGACCATCCCAACCAATTCGTCCAGAAACGCGTTGGCGAAGTGCCGAGAAGCTATCAAATTTCACCACATCCACAGGATCATCAAAGTGCAGGGTTATGCACCGGATCTCCCCGTCACCAAGGACCGAAAGACCACGAATGGTCGCAACGTATTTCTGCCCCAGATAGCGACCCTGTACTCGGTCCCCGATTCGCAGGTGCAGTTTGTTGCCGGCCTTAGCCGCCATCGTGTTCCAGTCGCGCATACCGTGCTGCTGGGCCAGTAGCTCCAGCGACTTACTATGCGTAATCTCGTGACCACTGTCGTTTAGTTGTTTGCGCAGGCGTTTTGCCTGCGTTTTCAGCTCACTTAACGGAGCCAGGTTTTGGGTATTCATCATCTTTGCCTCGTCCAATATCAACGGGCGCGTAAACTCTGACGGGGCTCACATTGCCATCAAACGCACCAATATTGGGCGGAAGATGTAGATCAAGTGGGTTTCACCATAGCCAATTGGCCGTGAGCGGCAGGGACCCAAACCTGGGCGCTGACTACGGTACATCGCGCCATCGGTCAAGATAGATCGATTTCCCGCTTGACCTGAAGCCAGGTTGAGCTTGCAGACTAGCTCCAGAAACCGTGTTTCAGGAGCCTAACAATGTCAGCCCCCGACGATAGCCACCCAATTGGCCAACATATTAGCGGCCTCTATGAAACCCATATCCCCGTTCGTGATCTTGAACAGTCCGTGATGTTCTACCGGGACATTCTCGGTCTTCAATTGGCGCGCTGCATTCCAGAACGAAACGTTGCCTTCTTTCGGGTCGGGAATCGCAACCAATCCATGCTTGGTCTTTGGGGCAGCGGATCAGCCCCCATGGGCATGCGGCTTCACTATGCGTTCCGGTCAGACCTCAACGGTGTTTTGTCCCTTCCTGAAAAACTAAGACAGGCCGGACAACAACCCTTGGGTTTCAATGGTGAACCCGTTGACGAACCGGTTGTGATTGGATGGATGCCCGCCGCTTCGATCTATCTGAAGGACCCGGATGAGCACTCTTGAAGTCCTTTCGATACTTGATGAGACGCCAGATTTGGATTTTGGCGTGAGATCTTACTCCGATTGGATAACCAACAGAACGAAAGATGGAGGTGTAGGGTGAAGCAGTTACTGGCGTTGCACTGTAGGAGCGCTTAGTAAGGGCAGTACCAAATCACAAAGGATCGCCGTATGATCACTGCCCGCCTCCATGGTCGTCTGGGCAACCAGATGTTCCAGTATGCTGCAGCTGCCGGGTTAGCAGCACGTCATGGTGTGCCGGTGGCACTGGATATGCGCGGTGCGGTCTTGAACGGTGAGGGCGTGCCAACACGGGTGTTCAACCTGGATCTGGCAGATCCGACCAAGCTGCCGCCGTTAAAGCAGAAGTCCCCTCTGCGGTATGCTCTTTGGCGTGGTCTTGGCTCTGCACCAAGGTTTCGTCGGGAAGAGGGGCTTGGATACAATCTGGATATCGAGAGCTGGGAGGATGGAACCTACCTTCACGGGTACTGGCAGAGCGAAAAGTATTTTTCGCATATCAAAGACCAGATCCGCGAGGCCTTTGTCTTCCCCGATTTCTCAAATACCGCAAACGCCGATATGGCAGAGCGGATAGCAGGTAGTAATGCCATATCGTTGCATGTGCGACGTGGCGATTACCTGACGTTTGCGGCACATGTACTGTGTGATCAGGCCTATTACGAGGCTGCACTTGCCCGCGTATTGAAAGGGTTATCAGACAACCCAACGGTCTATGTGTTCTCTGACGACCCACAATGGGCAAAGGACAACCTGCCTCTGCCTGTCGAAAAGGTAGTGGTCGATTTCAACGGCTCAGAAACCGATTTTGAGGACATGCGGTTGATGAGCCTGTGTGAGCATAACATCATCGGCAACAGCTCATTTTCGTGGTGGGCTGCCTGGCTGAACCAGAACCCGGACAAACGTATTGCCGCCCCGGCCAGCTGGTTTGGTGATCCCAAACTGAACAACCCGGACATTCTGCCCGAAGGTTGGCTAGAGATCAGCAGCTAGGCCAGCCTTTCACCAATGCAACGTCAGGTTGTTTCGCATGCGAAACATATTATGTGAATTTGGCTTGCCAAAGGTGTTCAAAAATTCGGTTGGGCGCGAAATTTGATCGATTGACTGGTTTCGGGATGTTTGACCCGCAACTCCTGCGAATGCAGCATCATCCGGTCATGCTCGCGTGCTTCACCGCTTGCATAGAGTGGATCACCCAAGATCGGATGTCCTAAGGCCAGCATATGAATTCGCAATTGATGGGTTCGACCAGTCTTCGGCGTCAGTCGCACCCGGGTTTCATTCGCGCCGTATTTGACAACATTCCAGTCCGTGACTGATGCCTTGCCCGTATTCTGGCAGACCATCTGACGTGGCCGGTTGGGCCAGTCCACAATTAGCGGTAGGTCAACAGTACCCGCACGAGGCTCTAGCCGACCCTCGAGACGCGCCACATAGACCTTACGGGTGGTACGTTGCTCAAATTGCATGGACAGGTTGCGCTGTGCATGTGGGGTCAGAGCAAAGACAATTACACCCGAGGTGTCGCGGTCTAACCGGTGTACCAATAGCGCGTCAGGAAAGGCCAGTTGCACACGTGTCAGCAAGCAATCAGCGAGGTGTTCCCCCCTGCCCGGCACAGATAACAGCCCGGCAGGTTTGTGCACCGCCACAATCTGGGCGTCGGAATGCAGGTACTCTAACGGGTCCTGCGGCGGGGTATATTCGCTTGATACTGCCATAAACGCCTGCCTAGCGCCTGCAGGCTGCAGGGGCAAGTTCCCGCGACGTCGCGCTTGCCTGACATTGCCCATCATCGCAGGATCACACAAAACGGGAGAACCAAAGATGCATCCAACAATCAGCCGTATGATGGACGTAGTGGCCAAGGGAGACGACGGCCTGATTGCCGGGCTGCTAGCTGAGGATGTCCGATTCCTTCCACCAACCTATTACAAAACCTGGACCGGACGCGAACCTGTAGCAGCCGTGCTGGGCCACGTAGGTCGGGTGTTCAGCAATTTTCGCTATCGCCGGGTCATCGGTGAAGGCAACGATTGGGCACTGGAATTCGAGTGCAAGATTGGCGAACTCGACGCGATCGGAGTGGATTTGATCACTTTGAACGAAGCAGGTGAAATACAGTTGTTCGAAGTGACAATGCGCCCCTACAAAAGTGTTGGCGCACTGCGAGAAGCAATGAATGCGCGGGTGATGACCGATGCACGGTTCCTAAAATTTCGCGACGCGCTGACGTGAACCTGCAGTTACGAACCGTATACCTCCGGTTCTATCGACTCGGTCCATTTACGAAGTTCATCGAGAAACAGCAGCGCGGTTTTACCCCGTTCAGTCAGGCTATATTCCACTGAAACCGGGGATGAATTGATAATCTCTCGCGTGACCACCCCCTGCGCCTCGAGATGACGCAAACGTTCGGTGATCATTTTTTTGCTGGCCGCTGCGATCATGCGCGACAAGTCGTTGAACCTGACTGGACCATATTGCAAATGCCATAAGATAGACCCCGTCCATTTCCCCCCCAGAATTTTCATTCCGTCTTCGATTGGGCAGGGTTTTTCGCAGGCCGACGTTGCGCGGCGGCGTCCGTTTTCATCCTCAATCACACGTGGTTTCATCACGGCCCTCAAAAAAACATCCAGGTTACCAAAAGTATACTGGTTGCTATAGTAAACCTATACCCCCACCTCCCGAGATGTGAAGTGAAAAACAACTAACTTTCGGGAAGATCCAACATGTCGAATATTCTCATCATCAACGGTTACCAGCCTTATGACTTTGCCCCCGGCAGCCTGAACCGGGCATTTGCCGAGCGCGCAAAGGCTTTTTTTGAGACGCAGGGCGATCAGGTGCGGGTAACAACCGTGGTTGAGGGCTATGACGTCGAAGCCGAGATCGCCAGCCATCAATGGGCGGACACAATCATTCTGCAGTTTCCGATCCACTGCATGGCAACGCCGTGGAATCTCAAGAAATATCAGGACGAGGTCTACACGGCGGGGATGGATGGGCGTCTGGCCACTGGTGACGGGCGCAGCGCAGAAGCTCCCACTGAGAACTACGGGATGAGTGGCGCGTTAAAAGGCAAAACCTATATGCTGTCGGTCACGTTCAACGCCCCGGTTGAAGCGTTTAACAACCCAGAGCAAGCTTTCTTTGCGGGCGCCTCGGTCGATACGTTGCTGTACCCTTCCCACCAGAATGGTAAGTTTCTTGGCCTTGAAAAGCTGCCCACCTTTGTCGCCTACGATGTGATGAAGAACCCACAGGTCGAGGCGGATTTTGCACGCTTTGACGCACATCTGCGCGACACATTTGCAAAGGTTGCAGAGCCAGCCGAATAACTCACAAAACAGGCGTCCCCTAACCGGGGCGCCTAGGCTGGTTTAGTCCGCATCTGTTTAATCAGAGACACCGAATAGATCACCAATGCTGCCCAGATCATCGGGAAGGCAATCATGCGAGCGCCGCCAAATTCTTCACCAAAGACAAATACGGCAATCAGGAAAATCATCGTTGGCGCGATATATTGCAGGATGCCGATGGTCGACAATCGCAACAGTTTGGCCCCATTTGCATAGGTGATTAAAGGTATCGCCGTAACCACGCCACAGCCCAGCAATAGCGCGGTGTCTATACCTGTGCCGCCAATATGGCCGGTTCCGGTTGCGGACAGATAGATGACATAGCCCAGCGCCACCGGCATCAGGATCAGCACTTCCAGCATGAACCCCTGATTAGGACCAACTGGCAGGGATTTCTTGAAAAAGGCATAGAACCCCCAGCTTAACGTCAGTCCAACGGCCGCCAGTGGTAGGCCTCCGGCGTCCACAGTGAGCACCACCACTGCCGCTGCGGCCAGAGCAATCGCAAGCATCTGCATCCGGCTGGGTCGCTCACCCAGCAAAACCGCACCAAGAAGAATACTGAACAGCGGGTTGATGTAATACCCCAGCGCCGCATCCAGTGCATGGCCACTGGCAATCGACCAGACATAGATACCCCAGTTGACGGTGATCAGTGCAGCAGTGACGCAACCCATCATCAGTGTTTTGGGACTGCGTAGCGCCGCCTTTAGATCCTTGGTTCGGCGCAGCACGATCAACAACACCCCAGCCACCGGCACCGACCAAAGCACCCGGTGTGCCACCACTTCAGCTGCGGGGATATGCGACAGTGCCTTCATGTATAGCGGCAGCAGCCCCCACATCACATAGGCCGAAATGGCAAAGGCCAGGCCACGTGGGCTGTCGATGTTGTCAGTTTTGGGGGATGTCATTGCGCACTCCTATGGCCGTAGTTATGGCAGGTCTTTGCGCAAAGGAAACCGGGAAATGCCATCCCTGTTCAGGTCAGGGCCACATCCAGCAATAGCGCAGCGATCAGCAGGCACAATGGGGCATAAATTCTTTGATCCAGGCGAGCAAAGGGTTGTTCCGGTACCAGCTCCCCCCAGAAGGACATATAGGTTGCCAACCCACGGGCTGAGAACACCAGGATCATGGCGACCAATAGGATTTGATACATCCGTGGCAACAAGATACCCGGCATCAATCCACCAGACGCCAGAACAATATGGGCCGCTGCTGTCAGCACAATAGCGACACCTAAACTGGCCAAACGCGGTGGCATCTTCTGAATGCCCTTACTGCCAACTACGGTACGCGCCAGTGTTTTCTCATCCCCCACTGGCCAGCTGCTGCCCAGCGCCCACAGCAAATGCACCAATGCGATGGCTAGTAGCAGCAGGACGGCAATAATAGCGCTGAAAGGCATCATCTGGTCGGGTTCCTCTGTATAACCGCTGCCGCATGGCTCTCACCATATGGCAGCGGATACAACAGCTATCAGACCTTCACGCGCTCTGACTTGGGATCATACATTGGCTTCAGCGAGGCCTCGGCCCGGACACGGGTTCCCATCACGTCAATTTCATAGGTCGAAGCCAACACATCAGCGGCACTCTCACCTTCACAGGGCACATAACCTAACCCAATCGCGCCGCCTAGCGTGTGGCCATAGTTACCAGAACTGAGATAGCCGACGATCTTACCATCTCGGATCAAGGGTTCGTTGTGATACAACATGGGTTCAGGATCAGTCAGTTTGAACTGCACCATGCGGTTTGTTGGGCCATTTTCCTTGCGCGCCAACACAGCATCGCGACCGATAAAATCTGGTTTGTCAGTTTTCACCGCAAACCCCAATCCAGCATCAATCACATGATCTTCGCAGGTGATGTCATGGCCAAAGTGACGAAACCCTTTTTCAATCCGGCAGCTGTCCATCATGTGCATCCCGCACAGTTTCATCCCCAAGTCATGACCTGCCTCGGATAGAGTTTCAAACGCGTGGCCCGCCATATCCGAACTGACATAGATCTCCCAGCCGAGCTCACCCACATAGGTCACCCGATGAACACGGGCCAATCCCATGCCCAGCTCAATCTCCTGCGCGGTACCAAAAGGGTTCACCGCATTGGAGAAGTCACCTGGCGACACCCGTTGCAGCAACTCGCGTGACCGCGGCCCCATCACGGCCAACACGCCCTCGCCTGCCGTGACATCGGTCAACACCACCCGATAATCGCCCTGATGACGCATCATCCAGGTCTGATCCGCCAAACGCGTTGTCGAGGGCGTTACAACCAAATAAGCGGTCTCGCTCAGGCGGGTGACGGTGACATCTGCCTCGATCCCGCCACTTGCATTCAGGAATTGAGTATAGACGATCTTGCCTGCCGGTACCGACAAGTTGGCACCACAAACATAGTTCAGGAACGCCTCGGCATCGGGGCCTTCGACGCGAATTTTACCAAACGAAGACATGTCATACATGCCGACGTTTTCACGCACAGCCCGGTGTTCCGAAGCGGAGTTTTCGAACCAGTTTTGCCGCTTCCAGCTGTACTGATACTCACGCTCCTGTCCTTCATTTGCAAACCAGTTGGCCCGCTCCCAGCCAGCGGTTTCGCCCATCACAGCGCCCTGATCCAACAGTTGCTGATGGAACGGAGAGCGACGAACACCGCGCGCGGTGGCCTTTTGCCGGTAAGGGAAGTGATCCGCATAGAGCAGCCCCAGTGTTTCCTTGGAGCGCTCATACAGATAGTGCTGATTACCCTGGAATGGATGCATGCGGGAGATATCAACGTCACCCAGATCAAAGGGCTTCTCGCCTGCGTCCATCCATTGTGCCAGAGCCATTCCAGCGCCACCAGCAGATTGAATACCGATTGAGTTGAAGCCTGCGGCAACCCAGACGTTATCCATCTCAGGGGCTTGGCCCAGATGATAGGCATCGTCCGGGGTAAAGCTCTCGGGCCCGTTAAAGAAGGTGTGGATACCTGCTTCGGCCAGCATAGGCATACGCTCGCAGGCAGCTTCAAGGATCGGCTCAAAATGGTCGAAATCTTCAGGCAATTGGTCAAACTCAAACCGGTCAGAAATACCATCCATGCCCCAGGGTTTGGCATTGGGTTCAAAGGCACCCAGCAAGATCTTACCGGCATCTTCCTTGTAATAAGCACATTCATCCGGCACCCGCAGCACTGGCATCTGGGTCAGGCCGGGAATCGCTTCGGTGACAATGTAAAAATGCTCGCAGGCGTGCAGCGGCACGTTGGTGCCTGCCATTTTACCAACTTCACGGCCCCACATGCCTGCGCAATTCACCACCATGTCGGCTTCGATATGGCCCTGCTGTTCACCATCGTCGCTTGCCCAGTCTACACCCGTGACCCGGCGACCTTGCTTTGTCATGCCGGTCACCTTGATACGCTCCTTGACCAGCGCACCATTCTGACGCGCGCCCTTGGCCATCGCCAGTGCGATGTTGGCCGGATCCGCCTGCCCGTCTGTCGGCAACCAGATACCACCGGTCACGCCATCCAGGTTCAGATGCTCGTAACGCTGCTTGACCTCTGCCGGTGACAGTTCTTCGGCAGGAACCCCAAAGGCCCGCGCCATGGCGGCGCTGCGGTATAATTCTTCGCGTCGCTCATCCGTCAGCGCAACCGAGATAGATCCTACCTGGCGAATGCCCGTAGCAACCCCGGTTTCTTCTTCCAGCCCGTGATACAACTCAGCCGAATACCGCGCCAGTTTGGTCATGTTCGAGCTGGCGCGCAGCTGACCGATCAGCCCGGCGGCGTGCCAGGTGGTGCCCGATGTCAATTGTTTGCGTTCTAGCAGCACCACGTCCTGCCAGCCCAGTTTGGCCAAATGATAGGCTACCGAGCAGCCAATAACACCGCCGCCGATGATGACCACACGGGCCTTGGTGGGAAGATCGCTCATGTCGTCGCTCCAGACTCTGAATTTCTCATCAGCCTGACATGCTTGCGTGACTGGAAATGCACCATTTCCGCCAATTTTTGACAGTTATTCTCCGATCTCAGGATCGAGTGTTGCCCCCTGCCCGCCAGACCGACGCCTTTTGCGCACCACAAGCGGCGTAAGTCCAAACTGCGCCTTATACTGTCCGGAAAAGCCACTGGGGAAACCACAGGCCAGCCCAATTTCCTGTACGCTGAGACTGGTGTTGAGCAACAGGTTGTTGGCTTTGCTTAACCGCATTTCACGATAGAAACTGTTGGGGGTTGTAGCAAAGCTGGTCTTGAACTTGCGCTCAAGTGACCGGGCAGAAATACCGACTTGAGCGACCAGTTCGGAAATAGGCAGCGGATCCTCAATATTGTCCTGCATGATCCGGATACAATGGTCGAGATCGGTGTCTCCGGTCGCAGTTCCCCGTGCGCCGCCAAACGGTTGTCGGGTGGAAAAGTCGCGGATATTGTCGTGCAGCAGTACATTGGCCACTGTCACCAGCGCCGCAGGTGAAATGTGCCGCCCCATCAGTGACAAGACCACATCGACCGTTGCCCCCATGCCGGCACAGGTCACCACAGGCCCATCTTCACTGGCCAATGCGGAACCTGCTTCAAACAATCCACTGCGTTCACGCAACAGGGCAGAGTTTTCCCAATGGGTGGAGAGGTGTACCCCTTTATCACCTCGATCCTGGATGTATCGGCTGGCGGCCTCGGCCAAGAGAAACACCTGCGCGTTGCGATAGGTATAAGCCGAGATCAGCCCCGGTAGCGACAAAGCAGGGGTGTCGGGATCGCTATTGCCGATCACAAAGGCATAATCAGCTGTTGGCCGGTCGACAAAAGGTTGGGAATTGACAAAGGCCTCGCAACGGCTTTCGATCATCCCGCCCTTGGCTGATCGGTAGGTCCAGGAAAATGGCGGTTGCGCGATGATCCGATTGGCAACACGCAGGGCATCGACAATTGCTGCGACTTCAAGCAGGACAAAGCCATCAGCAACAACAATATCAATCTGCCAGCACCGGGACGTTGGCTTTAAGTCGGGTTTAGATCGGCTGTTCATATGGCGAGTCCTAGGGCATCTTCACCAAAATCCGCAACGGTAAACCAAAGCGTTAGGAGGGAGAAACAACAGTATGTTCACCAACCCTTGGGTTCTTACTGCCTTGTATCTTTTTACTATCAACGCCTTAGAGATATTACTCTTGATGCTTGATAAACGTCGGGCACGACTTGGTCTTTGGCGCATATCTGAACGAACCCTGCTGACTGTAGCCCTGGTGGGCGGCACACCGGGCGCCTATTGGAGCCGCCAACTGTTTCGCCACAAGACCCGGAAACAGCCGTTTTCGACACTGTTGCATGCGATTGCCCTACTGCAATTGATAGCTGGGACGGCGATTATCTGGAGCGCCCTAACTGGCAAATACGTCTGACAGGATCTGACCTAGGGCTGTGGCATCTTTCTGTGTAAACGCATCCGGTTGATTGCTGTCGATGTCAAAAACGCCAATCAAACCACCCGAGTTATCAAACACCGGCAACACCAATTCCGATCGAGTGGAGCTGGCACAGGCGATATGACCTTCAAAGCTTTCAACATCTGCAACCAACTGAACTTCTCCCGTTCGGGCCGCTGCACCACAAACACCGCGCGAAAATGGTATTTGGAGACAACCGTGACCACCCTGATAGGGGCCAATTTTTAGCAAATCCGGGTCAGTGACACGGTAGAACCCAGTCCAGTCAAAGCGATCATCGGAAAAGTGGACTTCGCAGGCGACAGTGGCCATCAACGCCACTTGGTCCGTTTCTCCGGCAGTCAGAGAGGCAATGGTTTTTGCAAGGTAAGAATAGTCAACGCTCATAGAGAAACCTTTGATTTAAAGGGGTGGGGGCCAGCCCCCTTTTGACCTGACGGTCAATTCACCCCCGGGATATTTTTGAGCTAGATGAAGATCAGATCCGCTCAATTGCGATTGCAGTGCCTTCACCGCCACCGATGCAGATCGCCGCTATTCCTCGTTTTAGTCCACGTTTTTCCAACGCATTCAGCAAGGTAACGATTATTCGTGCACCTGATGCGCCAATCGGGTGTCCCAGCGCGCAGGCACCGCCGTTAACGTTTACAATATCACGCGACAGGCCCATTTCACGCATAAAGGCCATAGGGACCACAGCAAAGGCTTCGTTCACCTCCCACAAGTCGACGTCTGTATTGGACCAACCAATCTGGGACATCAGCTTTTGCACTGCCGGTACTGGTGCAGTGGTAAACAGGCCTGGTGCCTGCGCATGGCTGGCATGACCGAGGATACGCGCTCGTGTGGTCAGCCCCTGTGCCGCCGCAGATTCGGCAGAGGCCAGCACAAGCGCGGCCGCACCATCTGAGATCGAAGATGCATTCGCCGCCGTCACCGTGCCATCCTTACGAAATGCCGGTTTCAATGTGGGGATTTTTTCAGGACGCGCCGACTTGGGCTGCTCATCCGCGTCACTGACGATTTCTCCTTTACGTGTTTTGACGGTGACCGGGGCGATCTCACCGTCAAAAGCACCGCTTTCTTGCGCCTCCAGCGCGTTTGAAAGCGATCTCAGGGCGAATTCGTCCTGCTCCTGACGGCTGAATTGATAAGTATCGGCGCACTCTTCGGCAAATGTCCCCATTAGGCGACCCTTATCATAGGCGTCTTCAAGCCCATCGAGGAACATATGGTCGATCACCTGATTGTGGCCAATTCGAGCACCGCCGCGCATTTTTGGCAGCAGATATGGAGCGTTGGACATGCTCTCCATGCCACCAGCAATCATGGATTCGGCATGGCCTAGCGCGATCTGATCAAAAGCCATCATCGTGGCCTTCATCCCGGACCCACACATCTTGTTCAGTGTGGTGGCTGGCACCTCTTCGCCCAGACCAGCGGCAAAACCGGCCTGGCGAGCCGGTGCCTGACCTTGGCCCGCAGGCAATACACAGCCCATCAAAACTTCGTCTACGGTGGCAGTTCCTGCACCCGAAAGGGCGGCCCGAATCGCCGCACCGCCCAGCTCAGCGGCAGCGACGCCATCAAATACGCCTTGAAATCCGCCCATTGGCGTTCGGGCAGCCCCCGCAATGATAACCTCTTTCATGCTCTTTCCTCTTCAGCTTTGATCCTGCATACAAAATGGTAAGGTTTGCGGTCTAGTCTGCACAGTAACGAAATGCCAACTGGGGGAAATTATGAGCCTGACCAGCACAACAACGGGCAGTGCCCAAATTGTTACCGTGAACGCGGAACGCATTGATGCAACGATCGCGATTCAATTCAAAGAAGATATGCGCAACGAAACCGAAGGTGGAGCAGACCGGGTCATTTTAGACCTGTCTGAGGTGGAATTTATTGATTCCAGCGGATTAGGCGCCATTGTCGCTGCGATGAAGCAGCTAGGCAGCAGTCGCAAGATGGATCTTGCTGGCCTGTCCCCAATGGTCGACAAAGTATTTCGGTTGACCCGTATGGACACCGTTTTTGATCTTTATGCCTCGCTGAACGAGGCCACTGCCACCAGCAACAGCTAACTGATGGTATCGAAGGCGCAATTTGCGCGGAGTGAAAGCCCAATGGTTAATACTTTTGCCTACTCGTTCCTGGCCACGGAGCTGAATGCCCGCAGTGGCATTGGTTCGGTGGTGGAGCGGTTGCGGACAATGGGGCTTCCCGAAGCCCGGGCAGAAGAGGTGCAGATCGCGCTGGCCGAGGCTGTCAACAATGTTGTTGAGCACGCCTATGCAGGTACCGACCCCGGTGACGTGAACATACGCTGCAATCTGGATGCGGATCAGTTGTGGATTAACATTCACGACGCAGGCCTGCCCTTGCCCGATGACAAGTTACCTGAAGGTAAGCCAGTCGATTTGAACGTTCCTCATGCAGATCTCCCTGAAGGTGGGTTTGGTTGGTTTTTGATTCGTGAATTGACCAGCGATATTCACTACGAACGCAAAAGTGGGAACAATCAGCTATCCCTTCGATTTGAAGTGAGCGCCAGTGCGCCTTTGGGATAATTCACATCCTTCGTGGCTCAACGGCTCGCTCCATTCAGTTTACATCACTCCCACTCCAGCTGCATCATTTCAGCGCTGTATTTCAGAACATCCCAATTAGACCCGTTCATTCCATCAGGACGCCATATTGCTGCCGCAAAATTGGCAAATCTACGCCCAAAGTCTATGCAATTACTTTACATGTAGCTGCACAAAGCTTCCCTCGGCGTCGCGTCAATCTAGCCCCCACCCTGTACGCGCGCCGGGGACTTCTTTCTTCTTTTAAAACGTTGGCTTAATGTACCTAATCGTCATCTATGAGGATTGCTTTCCGGAGCCTAACTTCTAATCTCCCAGCAACACTTGACGGGAGATAACCATGCGAGACTTTCAAATTCCGGGCCGTTCGGCGGTCTTCGCCCAAAACGGAATCTGTGCGACTTCGCATCCGCTGGCGGCGGGAGCCGCGATCGATATCTTACGACGGGGTGGGAATGCAATGGATGCCGCCATTGCCGGCGCAGTATTGTTGGGAATTTGCGAGCCCCAAATGACGGGGATCGGTGGCGATTGTTTCCTGCTTTATACTCGGCCAGGTTCAAATGATATCCACGCCCTTAACGGATCTGGACGTGCTCCCGCAGCTGCCAACGCAGCGGATTTACGCGATCAAGGGCTGGATACTGTTCCCCTAAACAGCCCTCACTCGGTGACCATACCCGGTGCGATAGACGCCTTTTGCCATCTGGCTGAAACAGAGGGCAAACTGGGCCTTGATGCGGTGCTGCAACCCGCCATTCACTATGCGGACACAGGGGTTCCGGTGGCTGCTCGTGTGGCTTTTGACTGGGCTGAAGGGGCCGCCACACTGCAGGGTAGCGCGCGTCGTGATTACCTGTTCAACCGCGAGCCACCGCGTGTAGGACAAGTTTTTCGGTCACCCGGTCAGGCAGAAGTTTTACGTCGGGTTGCGCGTGATGGGCGCGACGCCTTTTACACTGGCGAGGTCGCTGACGATATGTTGGCAGCTTTGACCAAGCAGGGTGGCGTCCATCAAGCGGATGATTTTGCCAGAACCGCCTGCTTTTCTACCACTCCGGTAAGTGGTGACTATAAAGGGATAGATCTGGTTGAGCATCCGCCCAATGGTCAGGGCGCAACCGCGATTCTGATGCTTAACATTCTGAAGCACTTTGACATTGCTGCAATGGATCCGTTCGGGGCGCAACGCACGCATATCGAAGCGGAGGCCGCAAAGCTGGCCTATGATGCCCGCAACCGGTTTATTGCTGATCCGGATCACATGACCCGATTGCAGCATATGCTGGCCCCTGAAACGGCGGCTAAACTGGCAGCGCTGATCAACCATAACCGCGCCATGGCAAACCCGGCACAGCTGAGTGAGGCCGTGCACAAGGATACAATCTATATCACAGTGGTCGACAAAGACCGGATGGCGGTCTCGCTGATCTACTCCATTTTCCACGGATTTGGGTCCGGAATTGCTTCGGACAAATTTGGCATATTGCTGCAGAACCGTGGCGCCGGATTTACCCTGCAACAGGGCCACCCAAATGAACTGGGCGGAAACAAGCAGCCAATGCACACGATCATTCCCGGCATGCTGCGCCAGAATGGACGGGTGGTGATGCCTTTTGGTGTGATGGGCGGAGCGTATCAGCCCAACGGGCATGCGCGACTTGTTTCGAATTTGACTGATTTCGATATGGAGTTGCAAGCCGCAATGGATGCGCCACGCGCCTTCCATGATGGCACTGTTATGAACGTTGAACGGGGGTATTCAAATACTGTCCGGCAGCAGCTAGCAGACATGGGCCATAAGGTGAAAGTGCCGCACACAGCTATTGGCGGGTCACAAGCAATCCGCATTCACGATCATGGGGTTTTGGAAGGCACCAGTGACCCACGCAAGGATGGCTGCGCAATAGGCTACTAATCCGACAGAAGCGTTCAGTGTAGGGTGCGTGCTTGCACGCACCTTCGCCAACCAGGCATTAGTTCAGTTGAAAATGCAGCGGATAGGTGCCGTCTGAAAACGGGCCAAACATATCTGGGATATCCGGGTGGTCCACTGGTTCGCCAGAATAGTCGGCAACCAGATTTTGTTCCGAGACATAGGCCACGTAATAGCTTTGGTCATTTTCGGCCAGTAAATGGTAAAACGGCTGTTCTTTTACGGGTCGGCTTTCTTCAGGGATTGCCTGATACCACTCATCCGTATTGGTAAACTCGGGATCGACATCAAACACCACACCACGAAACGGATGCTTTTTGTGGCGAACAACTTGCCCCAAGTGATATTTTGCGCGTGTTCTTAGCATGTCTCTGCAGCCCCCAGATCTTATTTATACTCTGTGATCACTGACTTTGTCCAACAGTTGAGACCCAATTATGAGAAACAGTCTGTGGGTATTTGTTTAACAGTACAGATAATCTTAGCGCTGCTTACTCTCGAGACAACCAGCAAAATTTTTGACCGAATGTCACTTCGGTTCAGATGATTACACAGATTGTGGCTGCGCCGCTGCTAATAAAATCATATTTGCAAATGTGATTTCATCCACAGGTCATTTTTTGATATGGTCTGCAAAAAAACAAGAAGGCAGAGGCAAATGAGCAGAATCATCAGCGCCTTGATCGCATTGCTGATCATGGCATCCTGCGGCGGTGGCCAGAAATCACCGCCACGTAATCTGGACAACGCCTGCAGCATCATCAAGCAGCGTCCGGACTACCTGAAAGCGTTTAAATCCACCGAACGTCGCTGGGGTGTCCCGGTGCACGTTCAGATGGCGACAATTTATCAAGAAAGCCGCTATCGCGCTGACGCACGCACGCCGCACAAATATGTTCTGGGGGTGATCCCGATGGGACGTGTCTCTAGCGCCTATGGCTACTCACAGGCACTGGATGGCACTTGGGATGAGTATCGCCAAGAGGCCGGCAAGCGTGGAGCCAAACGCAATCGCATACAACACGCCAGTGACTTTATGGGTTGGTACATGAACAATAGCCGCGAGAAAAACGGTATTCCGCTGACCGATGCGCGCAACCAATACTTAGCTTATCATGAAGGCAACACTGGCTACGCCCGTGGCAGCTATCGATCCAAGCCCTGGCTGCTAAGAGTTGCGAATGAGGTCAATGACCGATCAAATATGTACCAAAGACAGTTGGCCAACTGCCGCCAGTTCAACTGATCAGCTTTTAGTGTAGGGCAACCCCACAAGGTGTTGCCCTACGATTGACAGCGAACCCCAATCATACAGTCGGAAACGAAGATTTCGTTGGGCGCTTAATTGCTTGCCGTAGTACTGAACAGATTGGATGGCAGCCGTAATCCGGTTTCCAAAGCGCCAAGTATTACCGTAGTTTGCCCCCCGGCATTGTCGTGAACGACCCACTTTCGCAGCTCTACCGGATCACCAGTGAACATCAACTCGATGCTGCCATAGTCCGGGTGTTCCGGATCCTGCGACCGAACAATCGTTGTGGTTCCATCAAACCTATGTCCAACCACCATATTAGCCTGATTTAAATTCACTTTGCGGGCAAGGATCACCGACAAAGGCGTGCGTTTTAGCGGGTAAGTTTCAGGCGGTTGATTTGACTTGGGATCAAAAATCACAACTGACCCAGCACCGGCGACCACTGTGCCCCCGCCCGGAGTGTCGTATTCAAACCGCATCCGGCCAGGACGGTGAATATACAGCTGGCCTGTCGACAGACTGCCATCATCGTTGATCTGGGTAAAACTGGACTTGGCCGTTTTGATACCATTCAGGTAGCCAGAGATTTCATTCAGGCTCAGCTTTTCTGCGGCCCATGTGGCAGGGGCGCAGACAGTCAGCGCCAGAGCTAATACAATCGGTTTCATAGATCCTACATAAGCCCTGTGCGCTGAATGTGAAGAGGTGTGTTACTGCTGCTCTGGAACCAGAATTTCCCTTTTACCCACGTGGTTTGCAGGAGAAACAAGGCCCTCGTCCTCCATTTGCTCAACCAGCCTCGCGGCTTTGTTATAGCCGATGGCAAGTTTACGCTGAATATAAGAGGTTGAACATTTCCGGTCTTTGATCACGATCTGTACGGCGGTGTCATACAGTGCGTCTTCACCGTTGGTGTTACCACCTGTCAGTCCCAGAACTGCATCAATATTGCTAGCTTTATCGTCATCAGGACCTTCCAACACGTTGCTCATGTATTCTGGCGGGCCAAAGGCCTTGAGGTGGTTGACGATCTCTTCAACCTCTTCATCCGAAACAAAGGGGCCATGACAACGGGTGATCTTGGCGCCACCAGCCATATAAAGCATGTCACCCATGCCCAACAATTGTTCGGCACCCATTTCGCCCAAAATTGTACGGCTGTCGATTTTCGAGGTCACCTGGAAGGAAATCCGGGTGGGGAAGTTTGCCTTGATGGTACCAGTGATCACATCAACCGACGGACGCTGGGTGGCCATGATCAGGTGGATACCAGACGCACGCGCCATCTGCGCGAGGCGCTGAATACAGGCCTCGATCTCTTTACCAGCGACCATCATCAAATCGGCCATTTCGTCCACGACAACCACGATATAGGGCAGCACTTCGGGGGCGAATTCTTCAGTCTCGAACATCGGTTCGCCGGTATCGTCGTCAAACCCGGTCTGGACCGTGCGCGTGAACATTTCACCCTTGTCTAAGGCGTCACGGACCCGTCCGTTATAGCCTTCGATATTTCGCACGCCCATTTTGGACATTTTACGATAGCGATCTTCCATCTCGCCAACGGTCCATTTCAACGCCACAACCGCTTTTTTCGGGTCGGTCACGACAGGCGAAAGCAGGTGCGGGATGCCATCATAAACCGACAATTCCAACATCTTGGGATCGATCATGATCATGCGGCATTCGGACGGTGTCAGCTTGTATAGCAGCGACAGGATCATGGTGTTGATGGCCACCGATTTACCGGAACCCGTGGTACCCGCGATCAGCAAGTGAGGCATCTTAGCCAAATTGGCCACAACCGAGTCACCGCCAATATCTTTGCCCAACGCCAATGGCAGGCTCATCGTGCTATCGCCAAAGCCACGCGATGCCAGAATTTCACGCAAAACAACTTTCTCGCGGTTTTCATTGGGCAGTTCGATGCCAATGACAGAGCGACCAGGCACGGTCGAGACACGCGCAGACAGGGCCGACATGGACCGGGCGATATCATCGGCCAGGCCAATCACGCGGCTGGCTTTCAAACCTGGCGCAGGCTCCAGTTCGTACATGGTCACAACTGGGCCGGGGCGGACCGAGACGATCTCACCTTTGACGCCGTAGTCGTCCAGAACATGCTCTAGCATACGGGCATTTTCTTCGAGAGCCTCATCGCTCAGATGATGCCGCTCAATGTTGTCCGGATTGGACAGCAAGTTCAGAGGTGGCAATTCAAAACCATTTTCGCCGTCTTCAAAGACCAGTCCAGGCTGCGCCTCGGCAATCGCACGAGAGGACGGCACCACTGGTTTCAAAACCGGCTTTTCAACCACAGATTTGCGCGGCTCGGAAATGGGCAGATCCATCGGAGCCCGCGGCAGAGCTGGCTGCGGCGCAACAGGGATTTCTTCTGCAAAATCGATATCTTCTGCAGGGGCCATTGTCGGTGCTGACGCGGGGGTGAAAGGTTGAGCCGACATCGGAGGTTCTGGCGGCAACCCATCCAGTGGGGATTGCGGGTTAAACACCAGCGGCTCGGGGCGGCGGCCCCTCCCCTTGGTCAGTGGCAAATTCGGGTCCTGCTCAGGCGGCAGGTCTGCAGCGCGGCGCTCGCGTACAGCATCAGCGATCCTTGCAGCGATGCGATCATCACCCGGCATACCGTCCACTTCCGCAAAGGACTGCGGTTCAACCAATTCTGGTTCCGGCATTGTCATCGCTTCGGAACGCCGGATTAAGGATGGCATCCGAGATAACAGACCACCGCGTTCTGGCGCAGGTTCCTCAACAACATCTTCTACGGGTGGCGAGGCAGGGACCACCCCGTAGCGATCCATAGTTTCGATCACTTGTGGTTCGGTCTCAGCATCAAGCCTGTCGGCTTCAGCCCGTTCGGCGCGTTGCGCACGGTAATTCATCGCCGCATGCAGGCCACCGGTCGCACCCCGGCCTAATAAGTTAGCCAAAGCGCCGTATACCATGATCACCCCAATCAGCATGAAACGACCAGCACGGGCCAATTCTACCCCTGTAAAACCCAGAACATATGTTCCCAACCAAACCATGCTCATCGCAGCCAGCAGCGTCATAAGTTTAACCGTGATGGCATAGCTAATCGGAGACAGGGTCAACAACACCCCAATAAATGTGTCGCCCACCAATCCACCAAGTCCATAGTTATGATTGGCAAGCCAAGATTCAGCTGGAACAAGAGTGGCTGCATAGATCGAGCAAAAAAGAATAGCAATTGGCGCAAAAACAATCCGCGGCATAGCCCTGTCTTCATCCCAGTGCAGTGTACATCGTGCGCCCCATACCAATAGTGTCAGTGCAATCGCCCATGCACCACCTTTGCCAATTACCATGAACGCCGCCCATGTGAGTGAAGCACCGGGTCGTCCCATCCAATTTTGCACTGGGGCATCGGTCGAAACCCACCAATTGGGGTCATCAGGCGTATAAGAACCAATCATTGCCGCAACCATCAAGCCAGTAATGATCAGCAAGATGCCAACCAGTTCTTTGCCACGTTTTTCGATGGCTGCTTGCATATTACTATCCAACAGCGGGTCGCGACTGCGTGTTTGAAATGCCATGCCTACCTCGGTTCCTCATGTGGGCCATTGCCTGCTGTTTTCGCAGGTCTTGTGCCCGGTCTTTTCTATTGGCGAAACGACAGTCCACTGCTCGGACCATCGAAGCGCAATTTAGTACAGACAGTTGCGCAGCTGTGTCAGCGCAACCTGCATTTGTTCCTTGGGCGCCACCAGTGCCACCCGAATAAACCCTTTGCCCGGATTCTGCTGGCCTTCGCCTTGGGCCAGATAAGCCCCGGGAAGAACCCGCACGCCAGTCTGCTGCCACAGCTTCAATGCTGCATCCTCGCCATCCGCAACAGGCAGCCAAAGGAAAAAGCCTGCTTCGGGCGACTGATAGCCCGGTAGCCCGGCAAAAACCTGATCCGCGATCTCGTACTTTTCTACATAGAGCGCTCGGTTTTGTACCACATGTGCCTCATCTGACCAAACGCGGGCCGCCGCAGCCTGCAAAGGTAGTGGCAATGGGGCACCAGAATAAGTTCGCAGTTGCCTGATCTGAGCCATATTTTCAGGGCCACTTGCGATCAGGCCCGAGCGCAACCCGGGCAGGTTCGACCGCTTCGACAGCGAATTGAACAATACCACACGGTCGGGATCTGCCCCCAGTTCCTGCGCTACAGTCAATGCGCCAACCGGAGCTGTGCCGCAGTAGATCTCTGAGTAGCACTCATCCGCGAAGATTTTGAAATCATAGCGCTCGGCCAGTTGGATCAACTGTGTCCAATAGGCGCGATCAGCCACTGCACCCTGCGGGTTGGCGGGCGAGCAGATATAGGCCACCGCAGTCCGATTTAGAACGGATTCTGGCAGGTTGGCATAGTCAGGCAAATGACCGGTTGCTTCGGTTGCAGCAACAAAAACCGGGTCTGCGGCCACCGAAAGTGTCGCCACCATGTAGACCTGATAAAACGGATTTGGGATCAAAACCGCCGGCTTTTGACCGTTCTTCTGTTCAGGACAGAGCGCCATTGCCGCATTGTACAGCCCCTCGCGGGTGCCATTTAGCGCCATGATCTGGCTGTCTTTGTCCATTGCAACACCGTAACGACGTTGAATCCAGGCGCTGATTTCTCCGCGCAGCTGGTCCGTGCCCTCATTCGGTGGATACTTATTAAAACCCGCGGCATTTTCGACAATCACATCAGTAACCCACTGAGGAAACTCATGTTTTGGTTCACCAATGGTCATGTGCACCACGTCCCCGCCGGGGGTATGGTGATCCAAAAGCGCCCGCAATCGCGGAAACGCGTAAGCCGGAAGGTTCGAAAACCGCTCGGGAAAATTCATTTTCTATGCCTCAAGTCCGGGATCATTTTCGCCCCGTTTATCCACAAGATACAGGTGTGGCGGCTCTCCGTCCAGCCGCCCATTCACAGGCCTTTGATATATGTGGCTTTCAGGCCAAAACCTGCTCGATCGCTGCACCAACCCTCAGCAGTGCCTCTTCACAATCTGGCTGCCCCAAGACCTGCAATCCGCAGCTCGGCGTACCGGCTGGCAGTGACAGACCACACAGCCCCATCAGATTGCCAATCCGAGTGTTGCGCAGCGCCATCAGATTGGCGCGGACATAATAGTCTTCGTCGGTCAGGAGCCGGTGCATATTTGGGGGTAAAATGGGTGAGGTCGGACACAGAACTGCATCAAAACCCGACGTAGCCTGATCCCAGACCATACGGATCTGTTCCAATTTGGCCCATGCAGCCACATAGTCAGCACCCGAGAACGCATCACCTGAACGGAACCGCTCCAGAATGGCAGGGAACATCAGGTCGGGTGACGCCTCGATCACGTCCTTCCACAGCCCGTAAGCCTCGGTGGTAAACAACACACCGCTAAGGGCCATCGCATCCTCTAGGGCGGGCACCTCCAGCGGAATCACTTCTGCACCAGCGAGGCGCAGGCGTTCCAATGCCGAAGCATGTGCATCGCGCACCGGATCATCCAGATCCTGATGCGCTACGGTCTGAAGATCCGCTAACCGCCGTCCTTTTAGGTTCACACCGCGCAAGTCCGGGCCAGACGTCCCTTCAATCACCCCCAGGAATAAACCAGCATCTTCGACTGTGCGGGCCAGTGGACCGACAGTGTCAAATTTCAAACACAGTGGCACCACCCCTTCCAAACTCACCCGCCCCGATGTGGTTTTTAACCCAACCAAATCATTCCAGGCAGAGGGGATGCGTACCGAACCGCCGGTATCAGAGCCAATCCCACAGGCCGCCAGTCCAAAAGCAACCGAGGCAGCCGCCCCAGAAGACGAGCCCCCAGGTACGGCCTCGGCGTCGTTGATACAGGGAGGCGTTTCTTTGACCGGGTTCAATCCCAGCCCGGAAAACGCCAGCTCGCTCATATGAGTTTTCCCCAAACATACGGTTCCCATCGCTGTGGCATTGCGCAGGACCAGTGCATCTTGATCCGGGACCCGGTTCAGCAAAAGGTCAGATCCCGACTCGGTCCCCACCCCCGCGCTGTCAAACAAGTCCTTCCAGCTGATCGGCACCCCATCCAGAAGAGAGCGGCGTTGGCCTGCATTGGCCCGCTCAGCAGCGGCTTTGGCTTCGGCCAGCGCGCGGTCATGGGTCACACGGGCATAAATACGGTCACGCTGTGGGTGGGCATCGATAGCGTCCAGATAGGTGCGAGTCAGTTCTAGCGGATTAATCTCCCCCGACCCAATGCCACGGCCCAGATCCGCAGCGCTCATATTTAACCAATCCTGCATTCTCACCATGCTCCTCCATGTGTTAAAAGCGACGGTAGCGACACCGCAGCCCATGGACAATCCCGAACGCAAGCGCATAGTGCGGCGCATGAAAAACACATCTGATATCTTGATCGTAGGCGGAGGGCTGAATGGCCCTGCACTGGCCTTAGCGCTGGCTCAGACCGGCTTTACCGTCACTGTGATCGATGCATTGCCACAAACGGCGCTACAGGACGAAGACTTTGATGGCCGCGGCTACGCGCTGGCCTTGGCGTCTCAGAGATTGTTGCAACAGGTTGGTGTGTGGCAACATGTTGGTGAAGACAACGCCCAACCCATGTTGGAAATCAAGGTCACCGACGGTCACGCCGGCCAGGGACCATCGCCCTTCTTTATGCATTTTGATCACGCCGAGATTGAAGAAGGCCCGATGGGCTATATGGTCGAAGACCGGTATCTGCGCCGCGCCCTGATCACCGCCTTGGAAAACGAACCCAATATTACAATGATCAACCAGCGCACCGTGGTGGCACAGGACGTGGATGTCAGCGGTGTAACGCTGACATTGGACGGCGGCGACACGTTGCGCGGGCAGCTCCTGGTTGGGTCGGACGGACGCAAAAGCGGCACCGCCCAGCGGGCAGGTATCAAACGCAGTGGCTGGGACTATGGCCAAACGGCCCTGGTCTGTGCCATCGAACACGAAAAGCCACATCACGGAATTGCCCATCAATTCTTTATGCCGCCAGGACCTTTGGCGATCTTACCTCTGCCCGGCAATCGCTCCTCTATCGTTTGGAGCGAGAGCACCGCGACCGCGCAAGCCATTCATGCCCTGGACAACGACGGTTATATCGAGGCCCTTCGTCCACGCTTTGGTGACTTCCTTGGTGACATTAAACTGGCTGGAAAACGGTTCACCTATCCGCTGAATCTGACAATCGCCAACGCCTTTATTGATGAGCGCATGGCACTGGTGGGTGACGCTGCACACGGTATGCATCCAATTGCAGGTCAGGGTCTGAACGCAGGTCTGCGCGACGTTGGCGCACTGGCGCAGGTCTTGACCGAGGCCAGCCGTCGGGGCGAAGATTTTGCATCACTTCTGGTGCTGCAACGGTATCAGCAATGGCGCCGGTTTGACGTCGCAACGTTGGCTGCTGCGACCGATGTGTTCAACCGATTGTTCTCAAACAACAACCCGGTCCTGCGGCTTGGGCGCGATATTGGTATGGGTGTTGTTGGCTCGCTGCCAGGTTTGCGCCGCAGCTTTGTGCGCGAGGCAGCAGGCCTGACCGGAGATCTGCCAAACCTACTGGTGGGGAAAGCAATCTAGGCGCGTCTAGGACAGTTCACTCAGAACAACGCGTGTGTGGCGCGACCTTTCAGCCGCGACATTCCATCAATCCAGTACGCGCGCCTCATCTACCAGCATTACAGGAATGCCGTTGCGGATCGGAAACGCCAAACCTGCGGCCTTGGATATCAGCTCCTGAGAATCGGCGTGATATTCCAGCACGGCCTGCGTCTGCGGACAAACCAGTGCCTCAAGCATATGGCGGTCAAAAGCTGGCGTTTTGGTCTCGTTCATTGAAGTACTTCCTCGTTGGAACCGCCAAGCAGGGCAAATTCTATCAGGGTTGTCAAAGTTTCACGTCTTGTCGCAAGGCCGGGCGCCTCGAGCAAGGCTTGTTTATCCTCCGGATCAAAGTCCAGCATCATCGATAGCGAATTGATCAATAGCTCATCATCCGCATCTTTCAGGGCTTCCCAGTCCGTCGACAGATTACGTGACAAAAAAAACCGTTCGAGCAAGTCCAGAAATTCCAACCGGTCAAATTTTGCATCCGCCTCAACTCTACCCAAATCACGGCTAAAGCCGTCCCAGTCGATTTGGCAACGTCGGTATGGCGTAAAGCCATCGGTTTCATGTTCAATCCGGAATCGTGAAACCCCGGACAGGGTGATCAAATAGCGGCCGTCTTCAGTCTCTGAAAACTGTGTCACCCGGCCAGCGCAACCGATCTCATGCAGGGCATCTTCCTGGAGTTGCCTTGAACAAGGCTGCACCATGCCAATCAATCGCTGTGGCGTTTTCAGGGTATCCTCAAGCATCTGCAAATACCGCGGCTCGAATATATGCAGCGGCAGGCGTGACCGGGGCAGCAACAGCGCCCCGGGAAGAGGAAACACGGGAACCGTGTCCGGTAGGTCAGCGGCTTGGATCATTGAGTTGAGACTAGCCCTGCCCCGTAATTAAGCAAATATCATTGAGCTCAATTTACGGCGACCGTTAAGAACAACCGTATCTTCTGGCTTTAACGCATCAAATATCGTGAACAGCTGAGACTTGGCTGCTCCATCATTCCATTCACGGTCACGACGGAACAATTCCAGCAACTCAGCCACTGCGGCCTCGGCATCATCTGTTGCATGCAGGGCCTGCGCCAGATCAAAACGCGCCTGATGATTATTGGGATCAGCATCCACCTGGGCCCGCAAATCAGCCACGGGACCGGCATTTGCGGCCTGACGAGCGAGCTCTATTTGGGCACGCGCCGCTTCGATTTCAGGCGCTTCAGCGATATCAGCTGGGGCACCGTTCAGCACCGCCTCGGCCTGATCGGCATCGTCCTGGGCCAGATGTGAGCGTGCCAAGCCAGCATAGGCAGCGGCGTTTTTGTCATCTTCACCAATCACTGCTGCAAAAATCTGCGCCGCATCTTCAGCTTCGCCTTCGGCCAACATGGTTTCTGCTGCTTCCAGCGCTTCGCCTAGTCCACCGTCAGCAGATCCACCTCCGGCCTCGACCACTTTGGCAACAAAAGTATCAATCTCGGAAGGGGGCAATGCGCCCTGAAACCCGTCAATCGGCTGACCTTTGTAAAAGGCAAACACTGCTGGGATCGACTGGACCCGCATCTGCTGGGCAATCATTTGGTTTTCGTCAACGTTGACCTTCGCCATGGTCACCGCGCCTTTGGCACGGGTCACTGCGGCCTCTAGCGCCGGGCCCAATGTCTTGCAGGGGCCACACCAAGGAGCCCAGAAATCAACGATCACCGGCGCATTTTGCGACGCCTCGACCACATCCTGCATAAAGGTCGCCTCAGAGACGTCCTTGATCAAATCTGCTGCCGACGCTTCGGCCCCACCAATAATATCCATCATAACCTTGTTCTCCACATCGGACTTGCCCCCTATATGAAAGCTGACGACCAAGAAACCAAGAGAGGAGTTGGCGGATTAGCGTGTAGTCGAATGGATATTGTTTCGTTTTCCTAGAGAATAGCGACAATAGGCGAACAACGTGGGCCAAACATGGCAACCCACTGAGTGTCTATTGCCGTGGCCAGCATGATATGTCGGCTCCATTGACTTGCCGACGCTGGACTATGGGATGATGCTTTAGGCTTGCCCCCATGATTGAGGGCAAGCTGTGGTATGTTGATCGGATGGGTTGCCTGTATCAGGCCACAAAAGGCGTCAATTCAGCCTGACTGCGCTAGAGGTCAAAGGTCGCAAAAACTGGGGCATGGTCGCTGGGCTTTTCCCAACCTCTTGCCTCACGCAGGACGCGGCTGGAATGTGCCGATGCCGAGATGTCAGACGTGGCCCAGACATGATCCAGGCGCCGCCCCTTGTCCGCCGCATCCCAATCTTTGGCACGGTAGGACCACCAACTGTACAACAGGCCCTCAGGGATATCCTGACGCGTGACATCAACCCAGTTTCCGGCTTCCTGAACTTCCGCCAGATGTTCGATTTCAATTGGTGTATGACTGACGATTTTCAGCATTTTCTTGTGGTCCCAAACATCATCTTCACGCGGAGCGATGTTCAGATCCCCTACAAGAATGGCTTTTTCCGGGGTCTCATTGGCAAACCAGTCCCGCATGTCGGTCAGGTAATCAAGCTTCTGGCCAAATTTCTCGTTGATCTCGCGGTTCGGTTTGTCGCCACCCGCTGGGACATAGAAATTATGGATGGTTACGCCGTTCTCCAGACGTCCGGCGACGTGACGCGCATGGTCCAAGCCAGCAAACTGCTGGCTTCCGGTGTCTTCGATTGGCAGTCGCGACAAGATTGCAACGCCATTGTACCCCTTTTGACCGCGCGCAACCATTTGGGTGTAGCCCAGCTCGGCAAAACCTTCGGTCGGAATTTTGTCGACCGGGCTTTTACATTCCTGCAGACACAGCACATCCGGGCCCTGTTCGGCCAAGAATTTCAGCACCAATGGCTCACGCAAGCGGACCGAGTTGATATTCCAAGTGGCAAGGGTAAAGGACATATACGTCTTTCCTGTTCTAAATTCTTAAGCAGCCGGGCTGCGTGATGATGCTGACTTTGTTCCTATCCCAATTTGCACAAAACAGGAACACCCAACATTGATTATCAGGTGATTGGCACCGAGGCTAACCAGCCCAACTGCAACTAGTCATCTATGACTCGCCCGCCTTGCTCACGCAATTTGGCCACTGGACCGGGTTGTAAGGGCTTGATGCCGTTGTTGGCACCTACAATTGCCAATGCGGGTAGCCCTACAAGCGGTGTGAGATCTGAAACCGCTGTTCCCTGCATATTCAAACGCTTCAAATTCACCAGAGAACTTAACCACGGGATCTCAGACACTCGGGTATTGGAGATATCCAACCGGGTAAGAGCGGTCAAATTCGCAATCGGCTTCAACCAGACAACGTTGGTATTTTGCAGTCCCAGGTACTCAAGCGAGGTGTTTTTTTGAAGGGAATGATCGAATCGATCGCCGTGTTGCCCAGAGTAAGGATTTGCAGCTCTGCCATATCGGCCAGCGGTGACAAGTCAGATACCATGGTTTCATCAAAGCTGATTTTAATTAGCCCTTCATTTCCGAAAGCGGTGATATATCAGAGACTTGAGTATTGTTGAGCCCAAGCTTGCTTAGGCCCGTCAGCCCGGCAGGTGGCGACAGGTCCGAAACCGGATTAAACCGCAGGTTCAGCTCTTGTAGTTGCGTCATTTCTGACAAAAAGGACAAGTCTTTGACCGAGGTATTGGCCAAGGACAGAACGCGCAGCCCCGTCAGGCTTGCAATCAGATCTTTGTCCAGAACGGCAACAGAACCCAGGCCCAGCACCTTCAGGTTTGGCAGCTGAGCCAGAACAGAAATATCGTTGAGCGCAGGCCCTTCACGATCACAAGAAATTCTACCGGGTGTACAATATTGCGACCCCAAAACAATTTCCCGCAGGTGTTTTGAGTTAGCCAGCGACGGTGGCAAATACTGCAGGTCTTTTACGTCCCACAGTTCCAGTTTTGGGTAACCCGAAGCGGCATTCTCTGCAATTTTCTGCTCTGCCATCTGGTATGCAGCCATCTCAGCTTGGGATTGGGCCGTCGCTGTCGAAACCAGCCCGAAGCTCAACAAACCGGACCAAATCACCTGACAGAATTTCTGTAGCATCGCGCTTCCTTTTGTTGCCAAGCGCACCCTGCCCACTCAGACAGCGCGATACCAGCCTCAATTTACCCCTTAACGTATTTTGCGACTCTCGTGAAATTTCCTTGCGATTTTTCAATTTCCTGTTCAAGTGGATTTGTCTCTGAATGAGTTGAATCGGAATTCACACGTGCCTGCTGTGTTGGGGCGCCGCCCCGGACACCCTTATAAAAAGGCCTTTGATTGGTGGCCGCCGCCACAGCCTGCACAGCAGGGCTGAGGCCCTAATCCTGATTCCCTAAACACATTCCCTTTGGAGATATCCAAATGAACAACGCATCTTTGCGTCACGATACCGCTATGGTCCACGTTGACTGGCAGGACGGCACCAGCTCCGATTTCCCGTATATCTGGTTGCGGGACAATGACCCGGCAGCATTCCACCCACAAACCAAAGAGCGCACTGGTGATTTGACCTCCCTTTCGCTTGATGTCCTCGCCACCAAAATTGAAACTGACGGAAAAATTCTGACGATCTGGTGGTCTGGCGATGACACAATCAGCACTTTTGATTGTGACTGGTTGCGTAGCCGTAGTCCGGGCCAGCGTGCGGTAGACCCCGCGCATACAGGCTTTACTTATTGGCGGCAGGAACTTGGCGCTGCTGGAGTTCCACGCGTTGTCTCCGATGATGTTCTCAATTCTGACCTAGCCCTAAAAAACTGGTTGGTCAGCACCCAGACGTTTGGGTTTTCAATTGTCGAAGGCCTAGCCAACAATACCCAAGCAGGCATGGACGTCGCGCGGCGCATCGGATTCTTACGGGAAACCAACTTTGGTCGCACATTTGAGGTGCAATCCAAGCCCAATCCCAACAATCTTGCCTACACATCTGTTGCACTGCCGCTGCACACTGATCTAACCAACCAGGAGCTGCCGCCAGGTTTTCAGTTTTTGCACTGCATGGCCAATGAGGCCGAGGGCGGTGGTTCGCTGTTTTGTGACGGGTACGCCATCGCTGAAGACCTGCGTCTGTCCGACCCCGAGGCTTTTGACTTACTTTCAACCATTTCGATCCCGTTTCGGTTTCACGATGAAAATACTGACATTCGAAGCCGTAAAAAAGTTATCAATCTGGATGAAGGCGGTCAGGTAATCGAAATCTGCTTTAATGCACATATCGCAGATGTGTTAGACTTAGATCCCACATTGATGGTTCGGTTTTATCGCGCCTATCGTCAATTCATGATCATGACGCGGGACCCCGCCTATCTTGTCACACTCAAACTGAAAGCAGGTGAAATGGTGGTATTTGACAACCGTCGCATGCTGCACGGTCGTGAAGCCTTTGACCCTCAAACCGGATTTCGCCACCTACACGGCTGCTATGTAGATCGAGGCGAATTTGAAAGTCGCCTGCGCGTTCTACAGCGCTGAGGCGAAAACAAAAAAAGGCCGGGCGCGAAGCCCGGCCAAGTCCAACAGGGAGGTGCATATCATAACCCGGATATGCGCGGGGTCTGTTGGTTAATAAGTATGTCTACATTTGCCTTTTTAAACACCCGGGCCCAATTTTTGTCAGGCAACCAGCCGATATCCGCCTGATTCTGTCACCAACAACCGCGCATTTGACGGGTCCGGCTCAATTTTCTGGCGCAACCGGTAAATATGGGTTTCCAGCGTATGGGTGGTAACGCCGGCGTTATAGCCCCAGACTTCGTGCAACAGCACCTCGCGGGCGACCACGCCTTCGTTCGAGCGATACAGGAATTTGAGGATATTAGTCTCTTTTTCAGTCAACCGGATTTTACGGTCATCGTCAGTCATCAACAACTTCATCGAAGGCTTGAACGTATAGGGGCCCAAGGTGAAAACAGCGTCTTCCGACTGCTCGTGTTGGCGCAACTGCGCCCGGATACGGGCCAGTAGAACCGGGAATTTGAAGGGTTTCGACACATAATCATTGGCACCGGCATCCAGACCCAGAATGGTGTCAGCATCGCTATCATGACCAGTCAGCATCAAGATTGGAGCTTTGACGCCCTGCTTACGCATAAGGCGACACAGTTCGCGGCCATCGGTATCCGGCAAGCCAACGTCTAGAATGATCAGATCATAGAGGGCCTCCTTGGCGCGCTCCATCGCACTCTGCCCATTGTCCGCCTCGAACACGTCGAAATCTTCTGTCATCACCAGCTGTTCGCTCAGCGCCTCGCGCAGATCTTCATCATCATCAACCAGCAATATCTTTTTGAGTTGTGCCATGGGGAACCCTCCTGTCCTGTTGACCACACATGATCACAGCCTGCCCAAACGACAAGATTTGCTGCAACCCTCTCACGCGCACGTGTCCCCTGCGCGGGAATTGTTTCACTTTCCTTGTCATTGAGCATAGGTAAAGCATGTTTATATTTCACGACAGACCGAGACACCGCTGATGAGTTTAATGCCCACTTTGATCGAGTTGCTTGCCCGGGCTCGGGTAGATCTTCGCATGGGGTTGCCAGTGGTGTTGTCAGGTGACGGCATAGCCGCGCTAGCCATCGCAGCGGAAAGCCTAACGGCTGAGCGGCTGACAGATCTGCGCGCTATGGGAACAGTTTCTCTGGCGCTGACTGCGCGCCGTGCCGAAACACTGAAAGCCCAAGTCTACGATGGAGATATCACCCGGATCACACTGCCTGACAGTGCGGACCGTGCCTGGGTTCAAGCGCTTGCGGATCCGGCAGATGACCTGAGCACCCCGATGAAAGGCCCCTTCAATAGTCTGCGAACGGGTAACGCCGAGCTGCACCGGCTGGCAATTGCTTTGGTTAAATCCGCCCGGTTACTGCCCTCTGCACTGCTGGTGCCACTGGAAAACGCCAAGGACTTCGCCGGCCAGAATGGACTGACCCTGATCAACCATTCCGCGGCTGAACCGTTGCTCAGTGAAAGCTCACCACTCCATCCAGTTGCCGCCGCGCGCCTGCCAGTCCAAGCCGCTGGAGCCGGGAGGTTGCATGTTTTCCGTCCCGAAGATGGCGGAGAAGAGCATTACGCTATCGAAATTGGCCGACCAGACCGGAGCCAACCTGTGCTGGCACGATTGCATTCTGCCTGCTTTACCGGCGATGTACTTGGGTCGCTGAAATGTGATTGCGGCCCGCAACTTCAGGCTGCGCTCATGCAGATGGGAGCCGAGGGTTCTGGCGTTCTGTTGTACCTGAACCAGGAAGGCCGTGGTATTGGCCTTGCCAACAAGATGCGCGCTTATTCCTTGCAAGATCAGGGCTTTGACACAGTTGAGGCCAATCACCGGCTGGGTTTTGAAGATGATGAACGTGACTTTCGGCTTGGTTCGGCGATCCTGCGGAAACTGGGATTTGATCAGGTGCGGTTGCTGACCAACAATCCCAAAAAGATCGCCATGATGGAGCATACAGGCATCAAAGTGACCCAACGAGTGCCGCTGCAAGTCGGTGAGAACACATTTAATCGCGACTATCTGGCGACCAAAGCGGCAAAATCCGGGCACATGCTGTGACGCCTTTTGATCTGATTTTGACCCCACGTGGCGTACGATTTTCGGGACGCGTGTTGCCGTGTTCTATCGGCAAAGGTGGAATAACGTCTACCAAACGCGAAGGCGACGGTGCCACACCTGTTGGGCAACATCAGATCGTTGGAATGCTGTATCGACCTGATCGCATCCCCCGCCCCGCGCACTGGGCAAAACCAATTGGCCCAAACGATCTATGGTCTGATGATCAGGGTGACAGCGCCTACAACACGCAGGTTCGTGCCCCCTATGCCTTCAGCCACGAAACTCTGCGACGCAGTGATCCACTCTATGATCTGGTATTGATCATGGATTGGAATTGGCCAAATGCACAACCCGGCCTTGGCTCGGCAATCTTCATCCACCAGTGGCGCCGCCCGGGGTATCCGACGGAAGGCTGCATCGCATTTAGCCGAACTGATTTGCACTGGTTAGCCGCACGGATCCAGCCCGGCACACGTGTGATAGTGCCGTCCCTCGCTTAACGCCTAGCCGCGGGTCCCAAAAATGGCAGATCCAACCCGAACATGAGTCGCCCCTTGAGCAATCGCTGTCTCAAAGTCGCTGCTCATCCCCATCGACAAGCCCTTCAGACCATTTCGCGCAGCAATTTTGGCAAGCAGGGCAAAATGCAGGGACGGCTCTTCCTCGGCTGGCGGAATACACATCAGACCTTTCACCGGAAGGTCCAGTGCACGGCATTCCGCAATAAAATCATCCGCTTGCCCGGGCATCACTCCTGCCTTCTGCTCTTCTTCACCAGTATTCACCTGAATGAACAAATCCGGACACTGACCCAGCTCCTGTGCCAACCGCGCCAGCGTTTTAGCAAGTTTTGGACGGTCGACGGAATGTATGGCGTGGCATAGCTCCATCGCCTGACGGGCCTTGTTGGTTTGAAGCGGGCCGATCAGATGCAAATCAACACCATCATATTGCTGCATGAAGTCAGGCCATTTCCCCGACGCCTCTTGCACTCGATTTTCGCCAAAACAACGTTGACCCTGTTCAAGCACTACCGCAACCCGCTCATTTGGCTGCACTTTAGAAACCGCAATCAGCGTCACCGCACCCGGTTCACGTCCAGCGGCAATTTCAGCTTTGGCGATGCGGGTTTTGATTTCTTCCAGTGACATTTCGGCCCTCATATCTGTTTGAGGCAGAGAAACACTGTTTCAAGGCAAAAGAAAAGGGCGGCCTCTGATGAGACCGCCCTAAGAACCGAGTGGTTCAGGTCAACTTAGAAGTTGAACTGAGCACCGAAGTCGGCACGTGTTGTCGAAACGCCAGAAGTCTTAGCGTTACCAACACCGCCGCGCAGGGATACGCCGCCGCCCAGGTCGTGCTTAACACCGATACCAACGTTCTGTGTGTCGCCTGTACCCGAACCGTCACCGTAGGCGAAGCCAATGGTTGTTGCCGAGGAGATGTCATAAGTAGCCGACAGACCGTAGAAAGTGTCGGAAACACTTGCGTCATATGCACCAGCAGCGTTGTTCACAGTTTCGTCACCGACGAACAGTGTACCGCCGAATGCGCCCCAAGTACCGCCCAGAGTGAAGACAGTCATGTCCTGCGAAACAGTTGTATCTGTTTCACCATAGGCCAGAGCAGCTGTGATGTTGCCAAATGTGTAAGCACCGTGGATGTCCCAACGGTCGCCATTGGTAGCTGTAGCCGAGCCACCAGTCGCTTGGTCGTAGGACGCAGCAACCGCAAAGTCACCAACTGCGTAACGAGCGTAAACGCCGTTATGTGTGCCGCCAGTTGAGGAATAACCAGTGAAGCCATAGTCAGCACCGGAGTACTGAGTCTGCATGCCTTCCAGACCAGTTTCGTAGCCGTAGTAGCCTGGCAGGTTGTCGATCGCGCCAGCAACGTTACCTACGTCAACGCGCAGACCTTCGTACTCAACCGAGAAACGAGCAGCGTTCAGACCAGCTGCGCCGGCGTTACCATTGGCAGCAGTTTCGTCAGCCTGGATACGAACACGAGCCGAGAAGCGTACGCCGCCGTCAGTGGTTGCATCGCCATCGATGCTGACGCGGAAACGGCTTACGATAACTGTGTCGGAAACACCGTTAGTAGTTGCAGTTGCAGCAGCGCCACGGTTTTCAAGATAGCCAATACCAAAACGGCCGTAACCGCTGAAGTTGATGTCTGCAGCAGCCATGCCTGCGGTTGCGATCAGCGCAGTTGATGCGAAGAGAATCTTTTTCATAATCTTTTTCCCTCGGGTTTAGATTTCTATTCAAACAAGAACCAAACGGAACAAGTCTGAGTACGGTCCTCGTTTCGCTCTTTTTGGGGTCTCGGTGCAAGGGTCTGCTAATCTGCCATTCTAATCACGCTAGAGTTGGTGCAAGGATGTCACAGTATGTTAACGCTTCGACGGGTTTGCGCCCTATACATATGTGAGGCTCTTGAAAGAATAGGCTTGTTGCAGCGCCACGCCTTGGCTAGGACTACTGCGCAACCAATCTAGAAACGGAACTGCCTAATATGCGCTGGCTCAAGGTTATTGGACTATTCTCACTACTGACTGCGATCAGCAGCTGTGGCATGTTCAACGGTAAAGGCAAGGATGATGCCTCGACCTATAGTGACAATGTCGTTGGCGGCAATCCACAAGATCCGGAATATCACGAAGGTTCCACCCTTTGGGACATCCTTGGGCCAAACGACTCTGAACAAACCGTACAGGTGAATCGCTATCTCTGGAACGCGTCGCTAGACGTACTGGACTTCTTGCCGGTGCAGTCAGTCGATCCCTTTACCGGGGTGATCATCACAGGGTTTGGCACTCCTCCGGGTGGCGGCCGATCCTACCGTGCAACGGTCCATATTAAAGATCCTGCACTGGATGCGCGGTCCTTAAATGTTTCACTGCACAGCAAGGGCGGCCCCGTTAGCGCCAGCACAACCCGTGCGGTGGAGGATGCCATATTGTCGCGGGCGCGTCAGCTGCGGATTGCAGACAAGAAGTTCTGATCCGCTGCGCTCTGGAATATGACCAGAAATCTCAGTATTACAGCGCCGGGTCTTGCACCCGGCGTTTTTATTCAAAGGACCGCACTGATGTCGCGTTACGAAGCCTCCGAAATCGAAGCAAAATGGCAAGCGGCCTGGGAAAAGGCCGGAATCTTTCAGGCCATGCGCACGGCTGATAAGCCGAAGTACTATGTGCTGGAGATGTTCCCCTACCCGTCTGGCCGCATTCACATGGGCCATGTGCGCAACTACACAATGGGCGATGTGGTGGCGCGATACAAAATGGCGACCGGCCATAACGTGCTGCATCCGATGGGTTGGGATGCTTTTGGATTGCCTGCGGAAAACGCTGCCATCGCAATTGGCGGCCATCCGAAAGAGTGGACTTATAACAACATTGCCGACATGCGTGGCCAGATGAAGCCACTGGGCCTTTCAATTGACTGGTCCCGCGAATTTGCCACCTGCGACCCGGAATATTACGGCCAGCAGCAGGCCTTATTCCTTGATTTCCTTGAAAAAGGTCTGGTCTACCGCAAAAACGCCGTAGTGAACTGGGATCCGGTTGATTTGACCGTTCTAGCCAACGAACAGGTCGAGGCTGGCCGCGGCTGGCGTTCGGGCGCACTGGTAGAGCGGCGCGAGCTGACCCAGTGGTTCTTTAAGATCTCAGATTTTTCAGACGAGTTGCTAACTGCGCTGGACGGTTTGGACAACTGGCCTGCCAAGGTGCGATTGATGCAGGAAAACTGGATCGGCAAATCTCGCGGTTTGCAGTTCTCATTCGAGCGCACAGACGGCGGCGAGCCGATCGAGGTTTATACGACCCGCCCAGACACACTGAACGGAGCGTCCTTTGTAGGCATCTCCCCAGACCACACAATTGCCAAGCAGCTAGAGGCTGACAGGCCAGAAATGGCTGATTTCCTAGCTGAGTGCCGCAAAGGCGGCACCACTGAGGAAGCCATCGAGACTGCACCTAAGCTAGGGTATGATACCGGCATCAAGGTCAAGCACCCATTGACCGGTGCCGAGCTGCCAGTTTGGATCGCCAACTTTATCCTGATGGAATATGGCACCGGCGCGATCTTTGCCTGCCCAGCCCATGATCAACGCGACCTTGATTTCTGTCGCAAATACGACTTGCCAGTAATCGACACCTTCTTTGCCCTCGACAACGACACACCGGTCGGAACCGAAGCTTTTGTGCCTGCCAAATCTGAAAAGGTACGCTGGGTTGATCACTTTGCCGGACTGACCGAGGCCACAGGCGAGGATGCGGTTAATACCACCGTCGATTTTGCCGAAAAGGCTGGCTGGGGCACAGGCGTTACCAAATACCGGCTACGTGACTGGGGCCTGTCCCGGCAGCGGTTCTGGGGCTGCCCGATTCCCGTGGTCCATTGCGAGGCCTGCGGCGTCGTTCCAGAAAAGAAAGATAATCTGCCGATTGAGCTGCCCGATGATGTCACCTTTGACAAGCCCGGCAACCCGCTGAACTGGCACCCAACCTGGCGTGACTGCGCCTGCCCGTCCTGTGGTGAACCTGCCAAGCGCGAAACCGACACCATGGATACCTTTGTTGATTCGTCCTGGTATTTCGCGCGTTTCACCGCCCCTAATGCTGAAACGCCGACCGATTTGGCCGAAGCCGAGTACTGGATGAACGTCGATCAGTACATTGGCGGGATTGAGCACGCGATTCTGCACCTATTGTATTCACGATTCTTTGCCCGCGCGATGCAGATCACAGGCCACCTGCCCGAAAGCGCCAAGGAACCGTTTGATGCTTTGTTTACACAAGGTATGGTGACCCACGCGATTTATCAGACAGAAGGCGACAATGGTCGGCCCAAGTACCACTATCCCGAAAACATTGACCTGCGCGAAGGCAAAGCCTTCCTGAAGGATACTGGCACCGAAGCTCAGGTGATTCCTTCAGCCAAGATGTCGAAGTCCAAGAACAACGTCGTCGACCCACTGTCGATCATCTCATCTTACGGCGCAGATACTGCTCGTTGGTTCATGTTGTCCGATTCTCCTCCGGAGCGTGATGTGGAATGGACTGCCTCGGGCGCCGAAGCCTCGTTCAAACACCTGAACCGGGTCTGGAATCTGTGCGACAAAATCGGCGAAATGGATCCTGCAGCTAAGGGTGATGGCGACGAAGCCTTGTTGCGGGCAACGCACAAAGCAGTCGACGATGTAACCAACGGCATCGATAGTTTTGGCTTCAACGCCGCTATTGCCAAGCTTTATGGCTTCACTAACTTGTTGGCCAAATCCAAGGCCGGCGCTGCAGCGCAAAAGCAAGCGATCATGACGCTAGCCCAGCTGATGTCACCTATGACACCGCACCTTTCTGAAGATATCTGGGCCCATCAGGGCGGCGAAGGTTTGATCACCGTCGCACCATGGCCTGTGGCCGATCCGGCAATGTTGATTGACGACACCGTCACGATGCCAATCCAGATCAATGGCAAGCGGCGCGCAGAAATCAGCGTACCCAAGGACATGGACAAGGCTGAGGTTGAAAAAGTCGCTCTAGCAACAGAAGCTGTACAAAAGGCGTTGAATGGCGCCGCCCCAAAGAAGGTGATTGTGGTGCCCGGACGTATCGTAAATGTCGTTGCTTGATCGCAGAGCTCTGCTAACGCTGCTGGCGCCTCTGGCGCTGGCGGCCTGCGGTTTCACCCCGGTTCACGCCCCCGGTGGAACCGGCGATGCGCTATACGGCCAGATCACGGTCCAGGCGCCAGAAGACATCCCCTCAACCAGCGAGGTTGATTCCTACTTGCTGGTGCAGAACCTGGAACAACGACTGGGCCGTGCAGATGTTGGCGCCTATCAGCTGGATCTGACCCTGCGCACCCGTGACGAAGGTCAAGCAATTACCGAAGACAGCCAGACCACGCGCTATTCAATTGTTGGACGGGCCAGCTATACCCTGACCCGCCTATCCGATGGTAAAGTTGTTGCCAGCGGTGACGAAGAAGCCTTTACCGGCTATTCTGCCACAGGTTCGACGGTCGAAACCTTAGCTGGGGAAAGAGATGCGCATCAGCGTCTGATGGTGATCTTAGCGGATCAGATCAACACCCGCATTCTCTCCACCGCCGATCTTTCAGCAGCCGTGGCTGCGCCCCCACCCGCATGAAACTAAGCCCGCGTGACGCCGAGGGCTACTTTGCCCGACCTGACCCGGATAAAACCGGGGTACTGATCTACGGTGGCGATGCGATGCGAGTTGCATTGAAGCGGCAGCAGGTGCTGGCGGCCTTACTTGGCCCCAGTGCTGAAGAAGAAATGCGGCTGACCCGGATGGCAGGAGGGAGTTTACGCAAAGATCCCGCGCAATTGTTGGACGCCGTGAAGGCAGTAGGTTTCTTTCCCGGCATCCGCGCGGTGTTCGTCGAAGAAGCCAACGATCAGGCTGCCCCCGCCATTCTGGCCGCGCTGGACGAATGGCAGCCCGGCGATGCACAAATCATTGTTACTGGCGGCCAGCTAAAAGCGACGTCAAAACTGCGCAAAGGGTTTGAGGGTCACCGCAACGCCTACGCAGTTGGTATCTATGATGACCCGCCCTCCCGTGCCGAAATCGAGCGCATTCTGGGCGCAGCCTCTATTCGTGACGTCCCCGGCGACAGCATGTCGGCGCTGACCGATATTGCCAATGACATCGGCCCCGGTGATTTCTCACGGATGATAGAAAAACTATCCCTCTATAAACATGGAGATACCAGCCCGCTGTCGCTGGACGACATCGATGCCGTCGCGCCGCAATCCACCGAAGCTGCATTGGATGATGTGCTGAATGTCGTCGCCGAAGGCCATAGTGGTGAAATCGGTCCTCTGATTCGCCGCCTACAATCGCAAGGCACCAATGCGGTAACGCTGTGCATCGGCGCCACACGGCATTTCCGCACGCTATATACCTGTGCTTCACATCCGGGTGGAGCTGCGCAGGGTATCGGCCGACTGCGCCCGCCCCTGTATGGAAAACGCCGCGACCGGGTGTTGCGCCAGGCCCAAAACTGGGGCGTAGACCGGTTGGAAACTGCACTGACTCTCTTAACCGACACTGACTTGCAACTAAGATCAGCCGGACAAACAGCCCCGGCACTGGCGTTGATGGAGCGGGCCTTGATTCGGCTGGCTATGCTGGGCCGCGTACGTTGATCCCTCTTGACCTTGGCGCGTCACCTCGCATTGTGGCGCTCTACATATCAGGGGATCAGAATGTACAAACTCTACGGAACAGTCAGAAGCCGCGCCTTTCGCGTTCTTTGGATGCTGGAAGAACTTGGTGAGCCTTATGAGCTAATCGAGGCTGGGCCACACCACCCCGAGGTTCTGGCGCTGAATACTTCCGGCAAGATCCCAGTTCTGGTAGACGGTGACGCAGTGATCACTGACTCCTCGGCCATGCTCACCTATCTGGCTGACAAACATGGCAAGCTGACCTCTCCGGCTGGCACCGTTGATCGTGCGCATCAGGATGCCTTGACCCACACATTGCTGGACGAATTCGACTCGATCCTGTGGACCGCAGCCCGCCACAACATGAAGTATCTGCCAAAAGAGCATCAGATGCCTGAAATCGCGGCAAGTTCAAAATGGGAATTTGAGCGCAATCTTGGCCGTCTGGCAGACCGTTTTTCCGGGCCATTCCTGCAGGGTGACAGCTTTACCATTGCCGATATTGTGGCCACCCATTGCCTGAATTGGGCGCTGGTTGCCGACTTTCCGGTCAGCGACAAAACCCTGCGCAGCTATGCCAAAGAAATGCGCGAGCGTGAGGGTTTCAAGCGAGCCTTTGCTCACCTGAAGGATTAACTTAGCTTAATCTGAACCAGTCTGGGCGCGCACCAGACTGGCTAACTTTTGAGGTGTTGGGTTCAGGTCAGGGTCTATGGCTCGCTCAGATATTGGGCCGCAGCGCGTCCGGCCCAACGCCCGGTGGCCAAACATCCCGTCAACAGATAACCGCCGGTTGGGGCTTCCCAGTCCAACATTTCTCCTGCGCAGAATACTCCGGGGATCTTTTTCAACATTAACCCGTCGTCCAGAGCCGTCTGCGCGACTCCCCCAGCTGTTGAAATCGCTTCGTCGATAGGGCGCAGTCCGGAATGTTTCACGGTCAGTGCTTTGATCAGCTGGGCCAGTTCTTGTGGAGCTTGCGGTAATGGGCGGCCGAATTCCTGCAACAGCGCGATGCGGGCTGGATCAAGTTTCAACATTTTGCGCAAATGGTTGGCTAAGCTTGCCTTACCACGCGGTCGCGCCAACCGCTGCGCGACCTCGTCCTCTTCCAAATCGGGCAGCAGATCCAGCACCAGTGGCGCTCCCTCCCGCACGCCAGCACTGATGGAATAGATACCGCCGCCTTCGAGACCACGTTGCGAAATCACCGCTTCTCCCCGCGAGACGAGTACGCCAGCTTGCAGTGAAACCCCTTTGATCGGTGCGCCGAACCTGGCTGCCATATGATCTGACCAGTTGACCAGAAGTCCCGCATTTGCGGGCTGAAACGGTGCCAATTCAACACCCTTGCCCGACAAAAGCGATGTCCAAGCTCCATCCGAACCCAACCGTGACCAGCTTGCCCCCCCCAGGGCCAACACAGTGACACTGGCATCGACATTCTGTGACCCACCTGGGGTCTCAAACTTTAAGGCTCCACCATCCCAGCCTGACCAACGCCAACGCGTGCGGCGTTGCACACCTTTCTGATCCAGCTCGAGCAACCACGCACGCAACAGAGGCGAAGACTTCATCACTTTGGGAAATACACGCCCTGTACTGCCGGTGAATATCTCAATTCCCAGGCTGCGCGCCCAAGTCTGCACAGCTGCACCGTCAAACTCGCGCAACATTGGCGTCAGCCACTCTGCAGCCGCACCGAAATTGTGAATCAACTCGTCAAATTCTTCATCTTTGGTAAGGTTCAAGCCAGATTTACCAGCCATCAGCAGCTTACGCGCAACCGACGGCTTAGCCTCACACAGCAACACCGAATGGCCTGCCTGCGCCAACTCATCGGCAGCCATCAGCCCTGCCGGCCCGGTCCCGATCACCACTGCATCAAATTGCTCTGCCATCACCGTCTCCTTGCCAAAGCGTAGCCCGGCGCATTTTTCGTTAGAAGTGAGCCAAGAGGCACACCTATGCCCACCCGGACGAGTAACTTAGGCATCACTGCACATCGACAGAATTTTCTCGGCAATTTCAGGCTTCGCCGCTAAACTGTCTGCCAGCAAATCGCGTGCAGTTTGCATCAACATTGCAGGCTCTACGATTTTATCGATCAGCCCATATTCATAAGCCGTTTGCGCAGTGATCTTCTGGCCAGCCACCAATACCATTTTGGTGCGGGATGGTCCGATTAGCGCCGCCATCCGTTTAACGTCCGAGGGTTGCGGCAAGTAACCGAGCTTCATCACCGGATAGAACACCTTGGCACCGGGCACCGAAATGCGCAGATCGCAAGCCAATGCCATACCGTTAGCCCCTCCTGCTAGGGTCCCGTTCAGCGCAGCTACCGTCAGGCAAGGAAGTGCTAAAATAGCAGCAGAAAGCTGTTCCCATAGGGGGGACAGGGCCAATCCAGCTGCAGCTTCGTCCAGATCGGCACCAGCACTAAACACCCTGCCTGTGCCTGTCAAAATCATCCCGCGTGCCTCGGTGGCGCGGTGAGCAATTTCCAACAACTGCTCGAGCATCACCGTCGTCAGCGCATTGACCTTGTCCGGGCGGTTGATCGTTACAATCCACAGCCCGGATTTTTCGACCGTTAGATCAATCACTCTAAACCAACCCGTTTACGGATCTCATCATCTCGCAAAGAGATTTCGCTGCCAACGAATTCGTCTGCGTCCGGCGTACACATCCATAACAACACCCTGGCCGGCCATTCTACAGGGGCGTGATCTTCCCAGTTCAGCTCGCTCACCCGGTTAATGCCACTCGCCTTGATTTCGCGCTGCATTTCGGTGGCAACCGTGCCGGGAGACAGGCCGATGGCACGGATGCCATTGCCGCGCTCTTCCAGGTCCAGCGCCCTGTTCAACATCGCCGCTCCAGCCTTGGAGGTACAATAGGCACTCCAGCCTTCAAGCGGGTTATGAGCCGCACCTGAGCTCACCGTCAGAACCGTGCCGCCACCAGCAGCCTTCATCAGCGGAACAGCTGCGCGCATGCCGTTGAACACACCTTTGATGTTGATGTCCGAGACCAAACCCCATTCGTCCGGGTCAGCTTCAACCAGTGGAGCCATTGGTTTCAGGACCCCGGCATTGTTGATCAGCACATCTAACGAGCCAAAATGTTCGACAGTCTGCTGCACCGCCGCCTCGACCGCTGCGTAGTCGGCAGCATCACAGGCCAGTGCCAGCGCGTTCCCGCCGATCTCTTCCGCAAGCGTATTCAGACTGTCCGCGCTCCTTGCCAGCAAGGCCACATTGGCACCTGCCGCAGCAAAGATCCGTGCGGTTTCTGCACCGATTCCCCGGCTAGCCCCGGTAATGAGAACCGTCTTGCCCTTGAATTCCATAAATTTTATCTCCAAATCACATCTTCATTTCGTGGTAATATGTATAGGGGGGAACAGTCCAATGTCTGGCCCCTTGACGCAGGATACTCAACTGCCGACCATAGTCCCACCGATTAAAAAGAAAGGTTCTCTTATGTCAGTTTTCCTCGCACGTGGTTACGGTGCAGCGTTTGTTTTGGTCATTTCCGCTCAGGGAGCATTTGCCGATGTAAATGCCCAAGAGGTCTGGGACGATTGGAAAACCTATCTTTCGGGCACAGGTTATGATGTCGGAGGTTCAGAATCTCTGTCGGGGGGGACCCTCACCGTCACTGATGTGACAATGGCCATGCCAATCCCTGATAAAGACGCAACGGTTGGGATGTCCCTGCCCGAAATTCAGTTTGTCGAAAATGGCGATGGCACAGTCAATGTGCTCTTCCCAAAAGAGTTCCCACTCACCATTAGTTTCAAAGGTGGCGGAGATGAAGGATCAGGTGAACTGATCTATACACATGACGGTAGCCCGATGCTGGTGTCCGGCGATGCACAGAACATGAGCTATGACTACGCATCGCCGCTGGTTGAGATCGCGCTGGGTAAAGTGATGGCCGACGGCGAAGCCATGCCCGAAGGGATGGTCAAAGCAACGATTTCCCTGACCGATGTGGTCACCAAAACCAATATGAAAATCGGCGATATCCGCAGCTACGACCAAAATATGACGGCCGCGTCGTTGAACTATGATTTTGGCGCTAAAGAGCCCGGCGGAAGTGATGGCGGATCTGCCAAAGGCAGCCTTCAGGGGGTTAGTTTTGGGGGAACAAGTTCAATTCCAATGGGATTGGATTTTGCTGACATCACTGCGATGCTGGCCTCTGGTTTCGCCTTTGACGGGGCCTTTTCCTATACCGGCGGCAGCGCCTCTATGTCCGGCGTTGATGGTGGCGATACCTTCGGTCTTGAGACCTCGTCAGATGGTGGGAAACTGGCCGTTGCAATGGGTAACGGGCAGCTGTCATATGACCTGTCCCAACTCGCAACTGCAATCAACGTGACCAGCAGCGACCTGCCCTTCCCGGTTTCGCTGAGCCTAGCGGAATATGGTGCAAAACTCGCAATGCCAATCGCCAAGTCCGATAGTGAGCAGGACTTTGCACTGGGCCTGACCCTGCGTGATTTTGCCGTACCTGACATGTTGTGGGGCATGGTGGATCCAACCGGCGTTCTGTCGCATGAACCTGCCACCGTTGAACTGGACCTGTCCGGCAAGGGTAAACTGCTGTTTGATCTGTTCGATCCCGCAGCAATGGAAGCCGTCGATCGTGGCAACCAAGAACCTGGCGAGTTGAACGCGCTGAGCGTCAACAACCTGCTGGTCTCGGCTGCTGGCGCCAAACTGTCTGGCACCGGTGATTTTACCTTTAACAACGATGATCTGGCTAGCTTTGACGGGATGCCTGCCCCAACTGGCAGCGCCAACCTGACACTTGTTGGTGCCAATGTGCTGATGGACAAGCTGATTTCAATGGGCCTTATGTCCGACAGCGACGCCATGGGCGCACGGATGATGATGGGGATGCTGGCCGTACCAGGTGACGGCGAAGATACCCTGAAATCCAAGCTGGAAATCACCGATGATGGCCAAATTCTGGCCAATGGTCAGCGCATCAAATAAGCGCTTTTCAATCGACAACATTGGGCCGCTTCCCCTTGGGTAGCGGCCTTTTTTGCGCCTTATGGTTGAAACTGTACGGCAGAGCAGCTTAATTGCCCCCAACACATTCAAACCAAGTGAATTGAAAGGTTTTTCATGACGTTCAAGACTTCTACGGCCCTGCTGTCTGTTAGCTTTGCAGCCCTGATCGCCGCACCTGCTCTAGCTGATATTACGGCTGACGACCTTTGGAACAGCTATCAAGCGATCGCCGAAACTGTTGGTGGTGAGCTGACTGCGACAACCACCCGGGACGGCAATAAGGTCACGTTTAGCGACGCTAAACTAAACTTCTCGCTGGATTTCCCTGAAGGGTCCGCTTCCGTTGCCCTGTTTTATCCGACCTTGTCATATACCGACAACGCAGATGGCACTGTCGCGATGGATATGGACGGCGATCACCTCTACAAAGTTGTGATCACCGGGTTAAACCCAGACACCGACACGATGTCCGCTGAGTTTGTCTTGAACTATAGCGATGCGGAGCTAATCGCATCTGGTAGCCCAGACGAAATCACGTTCACTTATGCAATGGACGCGTACAGGTTTGGGCTGCAGAATTTAACTGCCAACAATATTCCTGAGCTAGAAGACTTTGCGTTTTCCTTCACTGGTGAGGGATCGGGCCTCAATGGATCCAGCCGGATCACCTTGGGTGATCTGGTGACCATCACCGATCGAGCCAAAGTGTCGAGCCTAAACTATAATGCACAAATGAAAGATCAATCGGGCATCGAGACCGTCACCTCAGCTACATATACTGACATGGCAAGCGATGTGTCGGTCGCTCTGCCAACTGGTGGGATGTCCATCACAAATCTGGCGGCCGCGCTGAAGCAGGGTCTCTCTCTGGATTATTCCGGTACGTACGGTGCAAGCAGTACGCAGACGAGCGCTCAGTTGGATGGTGAAGAAGTCATGTCGCAGTCGATGACGGGCGGAGCGTCAACTGGTCGTGTCTCAGCAAATAAAGACGCCATCCAAATGACCGGAAAAGTCGCTGATGTTTCCATAGACGTGGCAGCCGGAGCCGGATTCCCATTTGATTTGTCTGCTAAGCTGGCTCAACTCGGCATGGATATCAAAATGCCGGTGACGGCTTCTGAGGCCCCGCAGGACTACACAGTGGCCTTGAGCCTTGGTGACCTGACTGTAAACGAGGAGCTCTGGTCGCTGTTCGACCCGGCCGCTGTTCTGCCTCGTGAACCAGCAACTATTGACGTCGATCTGACCGGCCAAACAACTGTGTTCCAGGACTTCATGAACTTCGCCAAAATGATGGAACTATCCGACAACGATGTGCCCCTTGAGCTAAACGCCCTCACCATCAAAAACTTCCTGATCTCAGCCGCTGGCGCAAGCCTGTCTGCCACCGGCGACTTTGCCTTCAACAACGATGACTTGACCAGCTTTGACGGCATCCCTGCTCCCTCGGGCAGCGCAGAGGTTCAAATCTCTGGTGCCAATGGGTTGATCGACAAGCTGATCGAAATGGGCCTGATTGCAGAATCTGACGCCATGGGTGCACGGATGATGATGGGAATACTGACGGTTCCGGGCGAAGGAGAAGACAGCCTGAAGTCCAATCTGGAGATCACAGAGGATGGTCAAATTCTAGCCAACGGTCAGCGCATTAAGTAACTGCACCGTCAAAATATCACAGGAGGGGCTGCCATATGCGGCCCCTTTTTCTATTGCTGCCCTTGCGGTAGCCCTGTGCACTGGTAGGGTCAGCGCAATTCATCTCAGGAGGTCCCCCATGACCCAGTCCCCGCAAGATCTCTGCCACGCCTTGATGGATGCCGCCAGAAAGGCTGGCGCTGACGGCGTTGATACAATGGCAGCCAAAGGACAATCGGTATCGATCGAAGTCCGCGAAGGCGCGCTGGAACATGCCGAGCGTTCAGAAGGTATTGATCTGGGATTGCGGGTATTTGTTGGCAGGCAACAGGCGCTGGTCTCTTCATCGGACGCGCGCCCAGAGACCTTGCTGGCCATGGCAGAACGTGCTGTCGCAATGGCAAAAGAAGCTCCTGAAGATCCCTATTCGGGACTAGCGGATCCCTCACAATTGATCGAAGACTGGGATTTGGCTGCGTTTGAATTAGAAGATCCTGCAGTGGAACCTGCTCCTGAGGCGTTGAAAGACGACGCCCTTGCGGCCGAAGCAGCATGCCAGGCCATCGAGGGCATCACACAGGTGCAATCAGCTGGTGCGTCTTATGGCTCACACTCTGTTCATCTGGCCGCGTCGAACGGGTTTTCGGGTGGGTATCGCCGCACCAGCCGCTCGTTGTCCTGTGTTGGCATTGCGGGTACCGGCACCGGAATGGAGCGGGATTATGATGGCGACTCGCGTACTTATCAAAGTGACCTGCGCGCGGCGGCTGACATCGGCCGCATCGCCGGGGAACGCGCAGTTGAGCGTCTGGACGCCCGCAAACCGGTGACCGGAACCTATCCGGTCCTGTTTGACGAACGGATCTCTTCGTCTCTGATTGGTCACCTTCTTGGCGCAGTCAATGGGGCCTCGATCGCCCGTGGGTCTTCCTGGCTCAAAGATAGTCTGGGCGAGCAAGTATTGCCCGCACATCTGTCGGTGATCGAAGATCCGTTCCGACCACGCATCACTGGCTCGCGCCCATTTGATGGTGAGGGTCTGCCCACTCAGCGGCGCGCAATTGTTCAGGATGGGGTGCTAACCGGCTGGACCCTTGATCTGGCATCCGCCCGCAAACTGGGGCTGGACAGCAGCGGCAATGCTGCGCGTGGCATTGGATCGGTGCCTTCGCCATCGAACTGGAATATTGAACTGACACCTGGGGATCAATCCCGCGAGGATCTGATCCGGGGCATGGGCACAGGCCTGTTGGTGACGTCGATGATCGGATCAACGATCAACCCCAATACCGGCGACTACTCGCGCGGTGCATCAGGTTTTTGGGTGGAAAACGGCGAAATCGCCTACCCAGTGAATGAATGTACAATCGCAGGTAATCTGCGTGACATGCTGATGCGCATCATCCCAGCCAATGACGCCCGCAGCTACCTGTCACGTGTGGTACCGTCACTTCTGATCGAGGGTATGACCCTTGCCGGCAACTGATCTTTCACTGTTAGTTGACGCCGCTCAACGGGCCGGTCAGATCGCAACACAGTTCACCGGACCCGAGGCTAAGCGCTGGGACAAACCCGACGGAGCTGGACCGGTGACCGAAGCGGATTTGGCAGTGAATACCATGCTCGAAGATATGTTGCCCAGCGCGCGCGCCAACTATGGATGGCTTTCAGAGGAAAGCGAAGATAGCGACGCCCGTCTCTCTTGCGACAGCGTGTTCATCATCGACCCGATTGATGGCACCCGCAGCTTTGCCGAAGGTGGACAAACCTGGGCACATTCTCTTGCGGTAGCTGACAAAGGGGAGGTCACGGCTGCTGTAATCTACTTACCTCAACGTGAACTGCTATATTGCGCTGCTAAGGGCATGGGGGCCACGTGTAACGGCGCGCCAATCCACGTCGCGGATTTAGCCGATCTTGATCAAGCTAGTGTGTTGGCGGCCCGCCCCAATCTGGATGGCCGCCATTGGCGCAGCGGCGCAGCGCCGACGTTCAAACGAAGCCTACGCCCATCGCTGGCTTATCGCATGGCACAGGTGGCTGATGGTCACTTTGACGCGATGCTGACCCTGCGGCCCAGTTGGGAATGGGACATTGCGGCAGGCGACTTGATCCTGCGTGAAGCCGGCGGAATATGTTCGAATCGAACAGGGGAACCGCTGAAATTTAACAATCCAAAGCCGCTTCTGAATGGTGTCGTGGCGGCAAATAATGCACTGCATGAAGCAATGATTTCGGCACTTGATCCGACCGGCTCCGGTATTTCGGCTCGTTAGAATGAAATCAACTCGCCGCGAAGTCTGTCGCTTGACCTGCTTAGTCAAAGGCGTAGGTTGCCGCTGATCCGGAAATTGAACGACACTGGAGACACTGCGAAGATGTCCGATTCCATAACCCACTCCTCCCGTTTTCACGGTACTTCGCACGAAGCGATCTCTCCTCGGGAGTTGGGCTGATCCTCATGAGCCGCGCCCAACGCCCCACTGTGGCCACACGGGTCATGTCTTGGCACAAATCCTTTACCACTGGTGGCGTAGCCCTTCCCCAACGCGCACCCGGAGAGTTGATTTGGGCCCATGCCACCAGTGATGAAAGATACCTTGCGCTTTGTGATCTTGGGCAGCGTCTAAAAATGATGCGCCCTGATTTGTCAGTCCTAATCACCAGAGAGCCTGAGCTTTGCACCCTATCGGTACCTGAAGGCTCTCATCTAATCGTTGGGGAATTACCTACCGAACAGGTCGCCGAGATCCGCAGCTTTCTTAATCACTGGCAACCAGACCTTTGTCTGTGGGCAGGTGGAGAACTGCGCCCGGGGCTGATACGAAACTGTTGTGACCGTGGTATCAATGCACTTTTAATCGACATTGAAGCCCACGAGCTCCCCGCTCGTAGAAGCCGCTGGTTACCAGACAAGAGCCGAAAGTTATTAGATAATTTCTCAGCTATTCTCACCCCATCAACCGCCGCACTTACCAAGTTACGTCGTGCGGGCATTGCTGCAGAAAAGATTATAACAACCACGCGCCTTCGTATTTCTGCCACCCCACCAGGATATCACGAGGACGAATTGAGCCGTGTACAAGATAATTTAGGAAGCCGTCAGGTCTGGCTGTCAGCACATACTCGCATCGATGAAATTCCCACCATCCTTGGCGCCCATCGCAACGCATTGCGGCTGCTGCATCGGCTAATGTTAGTTCTGTCGGTCGAGCGTTTTTCGGATTTGGACACGGCGCGCGATGAACTGAGAGAATTTGGGCTGCGTTACACGGATTGGGACGCGGGTGAAGAAGTAGACGACAATACGCAGGTTCTGTTGACCTGTGACGAAGATCTGGGACTGTGGTACCGGGTTGCCCCACTCAGCCTGTTGGCAGGAACCTTGAACGCCCAGGCCAGCGGGCATAACCCACTGGACGCCGCCGCACTGGGGTCAGCCATTTTGCATGGGCCGGGTGTTGGTGGTCACATGCCTCTATATCAGCGTCTAGCCGAAGCCGGGGCTGCGCATATGATACACAACTCAGACGAGTTAGCAGTACAGGTCATCCAGCTTTCCGCCCCAGACAAAGCTGCAGAAATGGCTCTGGCCGGATGGCAAATTGTAACCGAAAGTGCTGAATTGACCGATCAGCTATTGGACAGAGTTCAGGACATTCTAGATCTGCGCGAGTCACAAAATGCGGCCTCCTGAATTCTGGAACAAACCCCCTCAGGCCTTTGACCTGCGCGCAGTTCTGCTTTCCCCTTTAGGTTGGCTGTATGGCCGCGCAACGGCTCGTCGGATTGCGTCTGGGTCACCGGTTGATCCTGGCGTCCCCGTGATATGCGTCGGCAATCTGAACGCTGGTGGCACCGGAAAAACACCGACAGTGATCTGGCTTCTCGAAGCTTTACGGAACATGGGCCACCTGCCGCATGTGGTTAGCAGGGGTTATGGGGGATCACTCAAGGACGTGACGGAAGTTGATCCCAGACGACACCGAGCTGCAGATACCGGAGACGAACCACTATTGTTAGCCGCCTTTGCCAACGTCTGGGTTGCCCGAGACCGGGCGGCGGGCTGTCGCGCGGCTGCAGAGGCTGGCGCGACAGTTATTGTTCTGGACGATGGGTTTCAAAATCCAGCCGTAACCAAAGACCTGTCTTTGATTGTGGCCGACGCCCAACGCGGCTTTGGCAATGGGCGCTGCCTGCCCGCCGGACCGCTGCGTGAAACCGTGGCCACTGGCCTCAAACGCGCGGATATAGTGTTGTCACTTGGTTCGGATGCAACCCAGGCCAGCTTTAGTGCCCAATGGGGAATGCAGTTATATGGGCTACCTCATTTCACTGGTGCCTTGCAGCCCCTGGAAACCGGGATGCCCTGGAAAGGGACCCGAGTTATGGCTTTTGCCGGTATCGGGTATCCTCAAAAATTCTTCGACACTCTACGGGCACTAGGCGCTGACATTCTTAGAAGTGAAGCACTAGAGGATCACCAGTCGCTAACCCCTGCCTTAATGACCCGCTTAGAGGCCGAAGCCAAACTATTGGGCGCACAGTTGGTCACCACCGAAAAAGACGCCGTGCGATTGCCTGCAAGCTTTCGCTCGAAGGTGATCACCCTGCCCGTTCGGTTACAAATTAATCGGGATGCGGCTCTGCGCGAAATGTTAGAAACCGCTACACCACCGCCATCTAGTGGCTAAGCCAAAGTGCCAGCTTATTAAATTCGGTTTGCGTTTGTCATGCGCCCGCCGCAATCAGCGGGCGCATGGACTTTAACCTTCCAGTTCAGCGTCGATCAACGCCTTGAAGGAATCATAGGCTTGGTTTGAAATTGCTGTTCCGTTCAAGATGAACGACGGTGTGGATTCAATGCCATCTTTTTCAGCATTTTCCTGATACCAGCTCACCAGCGTCTGCGCCTTGGCACCATCTTGCAGACAGGCCTCTAGCTGTTCGTTTTCAATGCCGGCCAAGCGACCAATCTTGCGCAACTCATCGACAATCTCAGACGCACCACCGGCACGTGTCCAATCAGACTGCCCCTTGTAGATCAAATCAGAAATGCCAAAGAATTTCTCGGGACCGGCACAGCGTGCAATCATCGACGCCCACAGCCCGTAGCGATCAAAATAGACCTCGCGATAGATGAATTTGACTTTACCGGTATCGATATAGTCCGCTTTGAGCTGCTTATACGGGCCAGCATGAAAATTGGCACAATGAGGGCAAGTGTAAGACGCATATTCGATCAGAGTAACGGGGGCATCTTCGGCTCCCATCACCATTTCGGTAATGGTTGAGGTGTCAACCTCAGCCGCCTCTTGTGCGGTGGCCGCACCGACAAACGGATTGGCAGGTAAGCTGCCAGTCGCACTCGGCCCTATCAGGGCATAGCCTCCCGCAACAACTGCAACCGCAGCAACAACACCAAACATTACACGGGCCATTAAGTCCCCTTTCCATGAGTTTTTTGTTTGCTCAACACATTCCGTCCAAGCCGTTCTAGAGCTTGGCGCAAATCGTCATTATCAACCCCAGTCGCTACCTTGGCAGCCTCAGCCACATCTTGCGAATCGGGTTTGGGTTTATCTTGCACCTTGGGTGCATACTGAAACTGCGCCTGACCATCCGCAAAGCCGGTGGGCGCTGTTTGGGTAATCCGCACTTTGGAAATGGCGTTATAACCATAGACTGAGTTCACTTTTTCACGCAGCCGCTCTTTTTGCATCTCCAGCATGGGGGCCTGAGCCCCAGTGGTCAGCACCGTCAGGGTGGCGCCAAAACCGCCGCGCCCATAGCCGACATTTACCGGGCGGGCGATGGAGGCTATGTCCTCGCCGGCAATATCTGCCCAATGGGTCAACAGACGCGACACCGCAAAACCGCGGCTTTCGCCAGCTTTGCGGATCTGCTCGTTGAGCAGCGATGCGGTGCGTTTGAAACCGCGCGTTGAAGACCGTCTAAATGCCATGACCATGGTTTTGCGTGACTGTTGGGCCTATTGTAAAGACCGCAGAAGCGGGAACCAGTGAAACCGCACCACAAGGGGTAAAGAATGCGTGACCTAAAGGATGATCCATTGGAGCTGAGTGATCAGATTCTCACTTGGTACGACAACCATGCCCGTGCCCTACCCTGGCGGATCAGTCCGAAAGATCGTGCCCTGGGAATACAGCCCGACCCTTACCGAATCTGGCTGTCTGAGGTCATGTTGCAGCAAACCACTGTGGCTGCGGTAAAAGACTACTTTCACCGTTTCACTCAACGCTGGCCAACCGTGCAAAAGTTAGCCGCAGCAGAAGATGGCGACGTGATGGGGGAATGGGCCGGGTTGGGCTACTATGCTCGCGCCCGAAACCTGTTGAAATGCGCTCGTGTGGTTACAGATGAATACGCCGGTGTATTTCCAACGACCCATGATAGCTTGCTGAAGCTGCCGGGCATCGGCCCCTACACCGCCGCCGCGATATCCTCGATCGCCTATGACCTACCGGAGACTGTTCTGGATGGGAACGTCGAACGTGTCATGGCCCGGCTGTACAACATTGATGCACCGTTGCCGGGGTCCAAACCTCAGTTAAAGATACTGGCCGCGGCATTGACCCCGAACCGCCGCCCCGGCGATTATGCGCAGGCGGTAATGGATCTGGGCGCAACCATTTGCTCTCCGAAATCTCCGGCTTGTGGTATTTGCCCGTGGCGCGACCCATGTCTGGCCCGCACTGCAGGCACCGCGCAGTCGCTGCCCCAAAAGACCCCGAAAAAACCAAAACCCACCCGGCGGGGTCATGTCTATCTGGCCCGAGCAAGTAACGGCGACTGGCTGTTAGAGAGGCGTCCGGACAAGGGACTATTGGGCGGTATGCTTGGCTGGCCCGGATCTGAGTGGTCCGAAGACCCCGCGCCGAACCCTCCGTTTGCATCGGACTGGCGGGACCTTGGGGGTGAAGTGCGCCACACATTCACCCATTTCCACCTGATATTGCAGGTCCTGGTAACGGAACTACCGACACAATACCCTCCAACCGAAAGGCATCTTCGCGTTGCCGCCGATGACTTTCGTCCCTCGGATCTGCCCACAGTCATGCGCAAGGCCTTTGATCTGTGGCATAGCTCATCAATCCAGCGTAGGATCTCCCGATCCCACACTGACACACCCGGAGTTGCCCGATGACTACCTCGAACACCCTTGCCCGCTGGCAAAGCGCGCTGCCGTTCTGGATGTCATTTGCGCTGCTCCCCCTCGTCTGGATCGGAGCGGTTTATGGCGGTTGGACCGTGTTTTTGGCCCCACTGGTGACCTGGTATCTGTTCGCCGTTCTGGATGGCGTTTTTGGCCTAAACCTAGACAATGCCGATCCACTAACTGATGAAGATGACCTGATTTGGTACACCGCCCTGACTTCAGCTTGGGTGCCTTTGCAATTTGTGACCCTCTACGGGTTGATCTGGTACGTCACCCGCGCCAGCCATTTGACAGGATTGGAAAAATTCGGTGCGTTTTTTGGAATGGGCGTCCTCACCGGCACTGTCGGCATTAACTACAGCCACGAGTTGATGCACCAAAAAAACAGGGTCGAGCGCTGGTTGGCGGACATTCTGCTGTCGATGGTGCTCTACTCACATTTCCGCTCTGAGCACCTGCTGGTGCATCATCGGTTTGTCGGCACACCTCGTGATCCGGTAACTGCGCGTTATAATGAAGGCTTTCACCTGTTTTACCCAAGGGTACTAAAGCAAAGCTGGCACTCATCTTTTCGTGCCGAGCAGGAAATGTTGGCCCGAAAAGACCTACCATGGAGCGATCTGTCTAACCCATTTTTTCGCTATTGGGGGCTTCAGGCCGTGATGCTCCTACTGGCGATGTTGTTAGGCGGTTGGGGCGGGCTAGTCCTGTTTCTGGTGCAAGCCGGAGTGGCCATCTGGCAATTAGAGCTGGTGAATTATGTCGAACATTATGGATTGACCCGTAAATATCTGGGTGACGGCAAGTACGAACATGTGCAACCGCGCCATTCATGGAACGCGTCTCAAAAGGCGTCGAACTGGTTGCTCATCAACCTGCAACGGCATTCAGATCACCATTACAAACCTAACCGCCGCTTTCCCTTGTTGCAGCACCATGCCGAAGGAGACGCACCTCAACTGCCTTATGGATATCCTGTAATGACTGTGGCAGCGATGATCCCACCGTTGTGGCGCCGTGTCATGAACCCACGAGTGCGCGGTTGGCGCCAAAAATACTATCCTGAAATCACAAATTGGGCCTCTTACAACAAGTCAAGCAACCCGATGCCAAAATAGATCCCGAACACATCAATCTAAATCCTATTTGCTTGTACACAGCCCACACTTCCGGCACTCGCAGTCATTTTAAATTTGCAGCCTCTGCTGCTCACCAAGCGCTGGGCCTGAGCCCTTGGCTTTGCAATCCTAGGCCGTATTTGACAACAGCTTACTAAAAGCGATCCTGCCATGTCGCACACACAGAATGGGGCATGTTGAGGGATTCTTTGAATCTCGGGGGAAATAAAGCCCGCCATCCCGGTTCCCGTAAGGAGGATACAGAAACCGGGTTGGCGGTGGCCATATTCTGGACAACCTTTCTTGACGGTACCAAACGTCAAAGCGGTAATCCGGCCTTTCTTTGCCTGTGTCTTCTACTGCCACCCAATCGAAGTCCATCCAAACTTAGGTAACATTTTTACCCACTTCCGCTTAGAAAGTGGTCTTTATTCACCGGGCCAAAACAGGCGCTTAACGTGACCCTGAACACCAATTGACTTGCTTGCGCCCTTCACTGGTTAACAACACAATTCTTACAACCTAGCGTTTCAATTTGGTTACCATAAGCGTCCTCAAGGTGCGATTTACGCACAAACCCTTAGTTCAATTGACTATTAAAATTACAGAAAAATCAAAGCCGCCTTAAAGGCGAAAAGATTACATCCAAAAGGAGGCCAATTTCAACTTAGCGTCCAGAGCGTCATGGTCTGATCCAACCCTCTGACCTCTTGATCGGAGTGCTTCACCAAATCATCAAACAGGCTAACCTCAACCTCTTCAGCCTCGACCTGAAAGCGGAGCTGCTCGCTGATCACTATATTCGCATTTAGCGCACGGGTCATCTCTTCCAGCCTTGCAGCCACATTCACAGCAGTACCAATCACCGCGTATTCCAACCGGTTGGCACCGATGTCGCCCAGAACCGTTTCACCGTAATGAATACCGATACCTACATGAATTTCTTTGTCCCCCTTTCGGCGGCGCTCCAGGTTCCACTGTTCCAGAACCTCCATCATATCTCTGGCACAGGCCAATGCATTGGTAGCATCCTGCGGACCTGCCATTGGTGTTCCAAACGTAGCCATCAGGCCATCACCAAGATATTTGTCCAAAGTGCCATGATGACGGAACACCTCTCGCTCCATCCGTCCATGAAACCCGCGCAACAGTTCAATTACCTCTAAGGCATCGAGTTTAGCCGCCATACGGGTAAACCCAACGATATCGATAAATAGAACCGCCACATCCTGCTTCCGCACCTGCTTCAACGGGTCGTCATTCTGCGAAAGCTGGTCCACTACATTGGGCGAGAAATACCGGGAAAGATTTGCTCGTTCGCGCGATAGGCTGGCGTTGTTCATCAGCAGCGCGTTGAACCGGCGTACAGAAAACCCAAGAGTCACCGCAACGATAACAAAAACAACCACTTCCTGTATCCTGAGGTGGAACATAAAGCTGGTTGGATCCATAAATCTCGCAAGCAAATCGTTGTCACCAAAGAGCTCGACTGCCGCCTGTTGCAAAGCCGTATCAACTGACGAAAACCACCAGGCAATTATCAAAGCGGTGGTCCACATCCCGGCGCTCCAAAAGCCGATAGCAATCACCGTGCGCCAAGAATAAGCCAGTGTCCCAGCCGCCAAAATCACATAAAAATAAATGAAATTGTCGAACCGATACTGCATCGCGATCGGAAAATCTTGCGGAGCAAACGGATTAGGCACCACCATCGTGACCGTCATAAGCAGCAGATCCAGAAAGATCAGGAACAACTCAGCCTTTGATCGGCCCACCTTCCCCATGCGGCCCATCATCCAGCCATTGGCGCACAGCAGCACCAATATTCCATGATAATATACTACGTCCCAGGCTGGATTAATGAAAACCAACATGATGCCAATAATCGGCATCGCAATCCATCTTGCTCGGACGGCCCACTCCAACCCTCGCTGCTTGTGCGCCTCCAGTGCAGCCTCGGCATAGGCGTTGTCGGCAACTGTGTCAGCGAGATCAACATGTCGCTCAGGTCGTTCAATTGCCTGCGTTGCAAAGGTAGTATCGGTCATATCTATTCCTCTGGGACGACGCCAAGATAAGTATCCATAGATCAAATTGAACCCCAAGATCCAACAATTAGAATCAAAAGACCCCGCCTGATAGGCGGGGTAAGGTGTGGTGCCACGCGACAAGTCGCGAGCACCGGCGGTGTTCCAGTATTTTTTGGTATTTTGTGAGGCTAGGCCTGCATCTCGGCGCGGATCTGTTGGCGCAGCACGTCAATCGGCACTGTCTTACCGTCGCGCTTAAAGCACCAATAGGTCCAGCCGTTGCACGACGGTGCATTTTCCAGCTTGGCGCCAACCTGATGGATTGAGCCTTTGACATCGTCGCCAACCAGTGTGCCATCAGCGCGCACTTTGGCCTTATGACGACCATTCATGCTCAGCAGCTGTTCGCCTGGGCGCAGCATGCCACGTTCGACCAGCTGGCCAAAAGGCACCCGCGGTTCAGCACGTTTAGAGGTGGAAACCTGTAGTGCGTCGCGGTCGAACTTTCGCACTGATGCGATGCGTTTTTCGGCTACTTCGCGGTACTCTTGCTCGCGTTCAATGCCAATAAATTCGCGGCCCAGCATCTTGGCGACTGCACCTGTTGTGCCTGTGCCAAAGAATGGATCTAGCACAACATCGCCAGGATTGGTTGAACCAACCATGATGCGGTGCAGCAGGCTTTCGGGTTTTTGCGTTGGATGAGCTTTCTCGCCAGCTTCGTTCTTCAGACGCTCGTGGCCAGTACAAATCGGTAGAACCCAATCACTGCGCATCTGAATACCTTCGTTCAGTGCCTTCAGCGCTTCGTAGTTGAAGGTGTATTTGCCGCCCTCGGCCTTAGAGGCCCAGATCATTGTTTCATGTGCGTTGGTAAAACGCTTACCGCGGAAATTGGGCATTGGGTTAGACTTGCGCCAAACCACATCGTTCAGGATCCAATAGCCTTGATCCTGCAGGGCAGAGCCGACGCGGAAAATGTTGTGATACGAGCCAATGACCCAGATCGCACCATTGGGTTTCAACAAGCGGCGGGCGGCTTTCAGCCAGGCCTTGGTGAATTTGTCATAGGCGGCAAAGCTGGAAAACTGGTCCCAATGGTCGTCAACAGCGTCGACCTGGCTGTTGTCAGGACGGTGCAGCTGACCCTTCAGCTGCAGGTTATATGGTGGGTCTGCAAAAATCAGATCGACTGACTCTGCAGGTAGACTGTTCATCACATCGATGCAGTCACCACCAAGAATCGTGTTTAAAGGGAGCGCGGATGCGCTCTTAACCATTGTTTTGTTCATGTCTCTGCCTCGATACCACGGCGCATTTTTGCGCTCATTAGGTTGTCCACAGGATGAGTCATCCGGGATTCGAGGTCAATTTCTTTTTTAAAACAAATACCTGCGGTTCAATCTTGATACAACATCTTGTGTATCGGCTTGAACGAACGCCTATGATGTTGTGTCACCCCCAGATCGACCAAGGCTTCTCTGTGTTGTTTTGAGGGGTAACCGGCGTTCTTTTCCCACCCATATCCCGGATACTGTTGCGCCAAATCCACCATCAACCGATCCCGGCACTGCTTTGCCACGATTGATGCGGCTGCAATTGATACCGATTTTCCGTCGCCCTTGATCACCGCTTCACATGGAATTGTCAGTCCTCTGGGGATCAGATTGCCATCGATCAGCAGGTAATCAGGCGCAGGGTCTAGCATCGCCACCGCACGTTCCATCGCCAAATGTGACGCACGCAGGATGTTGATCTCGTCGATCTCCTCCACTGAGGCGTGAGCAATCGCCACTTCAGCAGCATCAAATATCTCCTGTTCTACCGCGTCTCGTTTTTTTGCACTCAGCTTCTTAGAATCGTTCAAGCCTGTGGGGATGTTGTCTGGATCGAGGATCACCGCCGCAGCAGTGACTGGCCCCGCAAGCGGCCCGCGCCCCACCTCGTCAACTCCGGCAATTCGCACATGCCCGCGCTGAAGCGCGGCACTTTCAAAACTATAATCTGGCTGTTCCATACTCCCGTCAGACCCAATTTCCTGCATCCTTTCAAGAGCTAATTTTCATACAGAAAAGAGGGCAAGATGCCCCCTCCTCCGACTGCTCAATTTTTGTTGCTGGGATTTTCAGCGACGAACGATGCGATATCCATTGCGGCGCAAACAGCGAGGTTTGAAAGCGTTCTTATGACGGCGGCCGTTCCAGAATGTAACTCTACATTGCTGAGGCAGCGCCTTTGCATGGTGGTAGTTCTTGCGCAGACATTTTTGACCCATCAAGTTACGGCCATCTTTGTAGGCAGGGAAAAACCGCAGGCAATGAGCTGGCAGGTCGTAACGCGACACCTGCGGCGGTAAGGGTCGAGGTTTTGGGTGAACCGGCTCCGGATCAACAATTGTCCGGGTTACTGTTCTGTTGCGTTTGCGGTCCTTGTTGATCGCAACGCCTATAATCCCCAACACGGCCAGGCCAGTAAGAATTTTGGCGACATTTTCGTCTGCGCGAGCTGGTGCGGCAGAGAACCCGGTGATTGCAATCGAGGTGGCAAGAACAAAGGCAATGAACTTACGATGCAGGTTGACGTGTTTGGCGGGTTGCATGGTGTGACCTTTCCATTCTGGGTGCGGTAGTCGGCACTTGGCCGGTATGCCTCAAACTGGTCCAACCCCGTCCAGACAGGCAATAACACTCCACTGTTATCGAATATCTACGCCTTCAAATGCTTGTGGTTATTGAATATCACCCAAGCTTTGCGCAGGATGTGCCTTATGAAACATCTGGCTCTCAAACCCGCTCTGATTGCTGCTTTACTGGCGCTGGCGGCGCCCGCACAAGCAGCGGAATGCTATGCCGATTACAAGGCAAAACAGGACAGTCCCTTGCGACTACACTATGGTGTAATTCAACTATCTGGCGCTTGCCAAAAAGGTGCCGCTAAGGCCGAGATTGGTGGCCGCATTGGATCACAAGGCTGGACCTTACTAAATGTTCTGTCCGTTTTCGGACCTGAGGGATTGCAGCAAAGGAGAGCAGATGCCGGATCCTACTACCTCCGTTTCTGAGGCCCGCAGCGCCGGCAGCCGGGTAATCACATTGGGCATTATTGCAATTGTTGGTCTACTGGTAGTGGCTGGCACTCTGTTGTTATTGACTCTGCCTGATGCCAATGCGTTCAACGCGCGGGTTGAACAATTGTTTATTGAAAACGATCTGACCACCCAGGCTGAAATCAAACTGCTCGAAATCCTGGCCCAATCCGGAACCTCATTTGCGGATACACTCAGCAGCTATCGTATGGTGATTTTTGTCCTGCTGGTCTTTGCCACCGCAATGATGGTTGCTGCTTTGGTCGTGCTGGCCATGTTAATGATGCTGAACCGACGCATGGCACAAATTGAACGATCCGGTATTCAGGTGACTGAGCTGCTGATCAGCCGCGAAGAAAACACGGTTTACCTGAACAATATGGGGTTTCGCCTGACGCCAGCGGCGATGGAAACTCTATCAGTCCTGGCCGAAGCGCGGTTGGATGGCGACGTAATGTCAGGCGCGGAAATTGAGGGGGTCATTTCAGGTCGCGACGCGACCGATTGCGAAGAGGCTGCAGGCGCCACCCGCATCAAGCGCTTACGTGACACATTGGGCAACCAAATGATCAGCGAACTATTGGTCAAAAACATCGCCAAACGCGGTTATGTGCTGGCTATCAGCAAAGACGTGATCCGAATGATGTAAGAAACTGTCATCAGGGTTGAATATCAAAGCGTAGCAAATGAGGGTATCTTGCAGAAAGAAACGCTGCCAGAGACACTAATGTTCACGTGGCTTCAATATCGGGTGCTGGCTCTGGAAATCGCTGTACTGCACCCCACATATAGGCCAATCCAGACAAGCTGATGACCGAACACGGAAGGACCCGGCCAATGAATGTGCATGTAAAGCCGGAACATGATGGCTACGGGATCCTGATCGAGGCGCTTACTGGGACAGTAACTCTGCGCCACAACGGGATGTTACTTGCGCGCAGTGATCGCGCCAAGGTGATGTATGAAACCCGCCTGAAGCCGACAATATACTTCCCACCTGAAGATGTCAGCGCCGATTTGTCCAAACGCACTGAGTTGCAAACCTTCTGTCCGTTCAAGGGTACAGCCATTTACCGCGACCTGTTGTTGCCGGACACCTGCATCAAGAACGCCACCTGGGCTTATGATAGTGCCCTACCCGAAGCCGCTGGAATTAAGGGCCATATTGGTTTCATGCCCAATGCCTTTACTGACTTGGATCTGGGGGACAATGAATTCCTGGAGCGCAACGATGGTAATATTTCAGGACCAGTAATTGATTGGCTGTTGCGCGAGGCTGCTTATCTTCCAACACCGGAAGAGTTCACCGCAGCGCTGGCCGTCAAACTGCGAGAACAGGGCGTCTTCCTCTCCCGAATGGCAGTAATGGTCTGGTCGTTGCACCCCATGATCGCGGGTAAGAATTTTGTATGGAAAAAGGACAGCGGCGAGGTCAACACCTACGCACCGTCTTATGAAATTCACGACCACCCATCCTATCAGAAAAGTCCGCTACGGCATGTTTCCAACGGCATGGGCGGGGTACGACACAGGATTGGGGGCGACCACCCAACTGATGCCTTCCCCATCCTAGAGGATCTTCGCAAGGAAGGTGCTACCGACTATGTGGCCATGCCGCTACGGTTTTCCGATGGACGGATCAACGTGATGACGCTGACCAGCGATCATCCCACCGGGTTTTCAACAGCGAACCTCGGCCTGATTTTCGAATGTTCAGCGGTGATTAGCCGCTACTACGAAGTTTTCATGCAGCGCGAGAATGCGCAGTCATTGTTGGAAACCTATGTCGGCAAACGCTCTGGCGCGCGGGTGCTCGGCGGCGAAATCCATCGCGGCGACGGTGATGACATCGACGCCGCCATCATGTTCTGTGACCTGCGCGGATCAACCCGGCTGGAAGAAGAGCTGGGGCGCGTGGCCTATATCAAACTGCTGAACCAGTTTTTTGAAACCACATCGACCATCATCCATGACCACGGCGGCGAAGTGCTCAAGTTCATCGGCGACGCGGTGCTGGCGGTGTTCCCGGCCGGAGATACTCCGGTTGAAGCGCGAAAGCAGGCTCTCAATTCTGCGCAAGCTATCGTTGCCAAGCTCAAAGAAATTGCCAAGGAAGAAGGCGGTCATCACTGCGAATGTGCCATTGGTATTGCCTATGGCGGTGTCACCTATGGCAACGTCGGCTCGCAAGAGCGGCTGGATTTCACCGTCATCGGGCAGGCCGCCAATATCGCGGCTCGGCTGGGCGACTATGGTAAGGCTCTTGGGCATCCAATTGTGGTCAGTGGCGACATTGTGAATGACGCGGTGAAGTCTAAACATCTGGGCGCGGTAAACCTTCACAATGTTTCGCAACCAGTCGAAAGTCACGCAATCCTGACCTAATGATCAGGCGACTACTACTTCGATCTCATGCTCCGCCAGATACTGAGCAATGTCGTCTGGTGGCGGAGCGTCTGAATAGAAAACATCCATGTCGCCCGAGCATTCCAATGCAACGGGCGCACGTTTACCGTATTTCTCGCTGTCAGCCACAATGATCTTGATCTGGGCATTAGCCGCAGCAGCGCGGGCGATATTGGCCTCTTCTAGATCATGCAGCATAAACCCCAGACCCGCGTTCACCGCACCAGCGGAAAACACTGCAAATTGCACGTTAAGCCGCCCAATCATCTCTAACGCTTCGGTACCAAAGGCCCCACCATCATGTGACCGCAGCTCTCCGCCTGCCATAAACACCCGGTTGTTGTTTCGTGTCGCGAGGGCCTGAGCCACAAAGGCGGAATTGGTGACAACATACAAATTGCTGTGCTGCTTCAACGCCAGTGCAACATAGGCCGTGGTAGAACCGATATCCAGAAACACGGAATCGCCATCGCTGATAGTTGCAGCCACCGCCGCCGCAAGCCTTGTCTTGACCGCCGCATTGGTATCCATACGGCTGTGGAACGGCGGTTCCGTCACATCTTCGACCAGATGCACACCACCATGCACCTTGCGTACAATAGCCTTGTCTTCAAGCGTACGGATATTGCGGCGAATGGTTTCAAGCGTCACACCCAGCTGGCCCGCTAAAAAGCTGATACGACATGAGCCGCCCACCAGGCGAATCTCTCGCAGGATTTCCTCTTCCCGCTGATTGGTGGTTTGTCCACTTGCCTGCATATGGTTTCTCGCTGAATTCGCATCGACGTTAGGACGTCTTACGCAACACTTAGCTTAGGTTCCTTCTCTGCACATCAGGAAAATGTTTTTTTTAGCTTATATGTGGCTTTATGTGGTTTCTTCTTGACGCACCCAAAGCCGCACCGCATGCTAGAACCATAATGGATGCCACCCTTTGTTGCAGAGGTTTCAGCATAATTACGCCAGACCACATAACCCGCATTCACGGCCTACCCTGCTGGCACGGCACCCTTACAGTTGATCCGCTGGACGGCGGCATCACTAACGTCAATTACCGGGTTACGGATGACACCGGCACCTATGTAGTTCGGCTGGGCGCGGATATTCCTGAACACCATGTGATGCGATTCAACGAATTGGCCGCTAGCCGCGCCGCGCATGCCACAGGGGTAGCGCCAGCCGTTGTCTATTCTCAGCCAGCCCTGACCGTGCTGCAGTTCATTCATAGTCAAACGCTCAGCCCTGCGGATGTGGCCCGTCCCGACATGCTCCCCCGCGTATTGGAACTGGTGAAACGTTTCCACCGTGAGGCGCCACAACATCTGCGCGGTCCTGCGTTAATCTTCTGGGTGTTCCACGTAATCCGCGATTATGGCTCTACCTTGGATGAGCGAAACAGCGTCCATGGTGCTCTGGTGCAAGAACTTGTGGATATTGGCGATGCGCTCGAACGGGCTGCTGGGCCTTTTGACATGGTGATGGGGCATAACGATCTATTGGCGGCCAACCTTCTGGATGATGGCACTCGGCTATGGCTGATCGACTTTGACTATGCCGGGTTCAACACACCACTTTTCGATCTGGGCGGATTGGCCAGCAACAACGGTCTGAGTAAAGCGCAGGAACTGGCCATGCTGGAGAGCTATTTCGAATGTCCAGTCACCGGTGATCTTGTTCACCGTTACGAGGCGATGAAATGTGCCTCACTGCTGCGCGAAACCATGTGGAGCATGGTCTCAGAACTCACCTCATCTCTCGATTTTGACTATACCGCCTATACCGCAGAAAACCTCGCCCGCTTTCGCGCGGCATATACCGATTTCCAGAACATCTAAGGCCACACCATGACCGAATTCCCAACCAGCGCAAAAACCATCGTGATTGGTGGCGGCATCATCGGCTGTTCGACAGCTTATCACCTCGCCAAATTGGGCGTTGAATGTGTGTTACTTGAGCGAAAAAAGCTGACCTCGGGCACCACGTTTCATGCTGCTGGGCTGGTGGGACAACTGCGCAGCAACGCCAATATTACCCAGCTGCTGGGCTATTCCGTTGATCTATACAACTCGATCGAACAGGAAACCGGGTTGGGCACCGGGTGGAAAATGAACGGTGGGCTACGACTGGCCTGCAACCAAGATCGCTGGACCGAAGTAAAACGGCAGGCCACCACCGCCCACAGCTTTGGTCTGGAAATGCAGCTACTCACGCCGCAAGAGGCGCTGGACCTGTGGCCGTTGATGAATATCGATGATGTCATTGGTGCCGCATTTATGCCCACCGATGGCCAGGCCAATCCGTCTGATATCACCCAGGCTTTGGCCAAGGGGGCCCGGATGGCTGGCGCACAGATATATGAGGATACAACGGTCACAGATCTTGAGATTAAGGATGGAAAAATATGCACTGTGATTACTGAGCTGGGCCGGATTGAGTGTGAAAAAGTGATCTGTTGCGCCGGGCAATGGACTCGCAATTTCGCCGCTCGCTTTGGAGTCAACGTTCCTTTGGTACCAATGGAACACCAGTATATGGTCACCGAGCCCTTTGACGGTGTGCCCGCCAATCTGCCAACCCTACGGGACCCTGACAGGTTGACCTATTACAAGGAGGAGGTCGGGGGGTTGGTCATGGGTGGGTATGAGCCCAATCCAATTCCATGGGCCACCGAGGGCATCCCAAAAGGCTTCCACTACTCTCTGCTCGACAGCAACTTTGATCATTTTGAGCAGTTGATGGAACTGTCCTTGGGCCGGGTGCCTGCGTTGGAGCATGCGGGCATCAAGACCCTGACCAACGGCCCCGAAAGCTTTACTCCCGATGGCAATTTTATCATCGGTGAGGCCCCCGAACTGGCGAATTTCTTTGTCGGTGCTGGTTTCAACGCCTTTGGAATCGCCGCAGGTGGCGGCGCTGGCATGGCGCTGGCAGAGTGGGTACATAAAGGAGAACCACCGTTCGATTTATGGTCCGCCGACATTCGACGGTTTGGACGCCCGCATTTCGACAGCGACTGGATCCGCACCCGCACAGTCGAGGCCTACGGCAAACATTACACGATGGACTGGCCACATGAAGAAAGCAGCTCGGGCCGCCCCTGCCGCAAGTCACCTCTGTACGAAATACTTAAGGATCAAGGCGCCTGTTTTGGTGAAAAACTGGGGTGGGAGCGCCCCAACTGGTTCGCGGATGCCGCGCTAAACGAAACGCCACAGGACCAATACAGTTTTGGTCGTCCCAACTGGTTCAACGCTGTGGGCCGCGAACACCATGCTGCGCGCAACAGCGCCGTTCTGTTCGACCAAACATCCTTCGCCAAGTTTGCCCTCAAAGGCCCCGATGCGTTAGAGGCCCTTAATTGGATTGCAGCCAATAATGTAGATCGGCCAGTTGGAACACTAACCTACACCCAGATGCTGAATGATCGCGGCGGCATCGAATGCGATTTGACCGTTGGTCGCGTGGCTGAAGATGAATTTTACATCGTCACAGGAACCGGATTTGCCACTCATGATTTTGACTGGATAAAGCGAAACATTCCCGTCGGTTCAAACTGCCAGCTGTTCGACATTACCTCCTCCAATGCGGTGTTGTCGCTGATGGGACCAAAGGCGCGTGATATTCTGACGGCTGTAACCCGCGACGACGTGTCAAACGAAGGGTTTCAATTTGGCACCCTGCACACCATTGGCATCGCTGGTTGCCCGGTTCAGGCCCTACGCATCACCTATGTCGGAGAGCTGGGCTGGGAACTGCACCTGCCGGTAGAATATGCCACAACCGTCTACACCGCGCTGATGCAGGCTGGACAGTCACACGGGCTGATCAATGCTGGCTACCGTGCAATTGAATCTTTGCGCTTGGAAAAAGGCTATCGCGCCTGGGGTGCCGATATCGGACCGGATCACACACCAGTTGAGGCTGGGCTGGGCTGGGCGGTCAAGCTGCGTAGCAACATCGACTTCAAAGGTCGCAACGCCATTCAGGCTCAAAAGACTCAGGGCGTGAAAAAACTGCTGGCCTGCTTCACTACTGATACTGATGTCGTGCTGTTGGGCCGCGAAACCATTTTTCGGAATGGGGAACGGGTCGGCTGGCTGTCCAGTGGTGGTTACGGGCATACAGTCGGGAAATCTATTGGCTATGGCTACATCCGCTCAGAGGGCGGTGTCTCTGCCGAATATGTGGCTTTTGGTGAATATGAACTGGAAGTGGCGACAAAGAGGGTGCCGTGTAAAGTTCACCTGCAGCCACTCTACGACCCAGCCATGAACAAGGTAAAAACCTGAGCCCCTTATGTAGAGGGGATGTTCGCTCACATTTGCCTTCACCCCTAAAAAGCGCCCAAAGAAATCGTTTCATATTTGAAACGATTTGAGTAACGTACCATCTTCCCCACGGGAAGTGGCCCTGCCCTTCCTCACAAGAGTAAAACCTCGGAGGTAGGAACATGGGAAAACCCACACTCCTTATCGTTTCAATGGGAGAACTTGGGACCAGCTTTCTGGAAGCTGTTGCCAGAACTGAAATATTTGAAACCATCGTGGTCGGAAGCCGTGATCTGACCAAAGCACAGCAGCGGGCAAACAACGCCCTGATTGGTGCTGGTCTAGAAGGTTACTTTCCTCAAATTACCGCCGAACACCTTGATGTTGCAGGTCCGGATTTTGCAACCAAACTTAAAGCGATCAATCCAGACTACATTTTCTCCGCGCCGTCCCTTTTGCCATGGTGGAAAGTCGACGATAGCAAAGTTCAATTACCCTTTGCTGGCTACATGGCGTTGCATTTGTCGCTGATGGCCATCTTCAGGGACAAGATAGAGGCTGCTGGAACCGATGCCTTCTGGATTGGCGCATCTTTTCCAGATGTCATCAACGCGGTGCTCAATCGGACTGGGTTTGGTCCAGATTGTGGTATCGGCAACGTTCAGGAACCAGTTGCCAAGATACAATCTGGAATTGGCAAAACCCTGCGCTGCAATCCTCAAGATGTGCGTGTGCAACTCGTTGCCCAACATGCTTTTGAATACTTTGTACTTGGTGATGCGACTAACAATGATCTGCCCCCATATCTAATGAAAGTTATGGTTGGGGATCGAAATGTTACCGACCTAGCAAACCATGTTCTGCGCACTCCGTTTCCCTTTCCTTATGATCTTAGCTTCAACCGGGTTACGGCCTCTGCAGGCGTTTCAGCAATGCGCGCCCTGACTTCGCCGACCCAAACCCCTGTTCATCTTCCCGGTATTGGCCCTCTGATTGGTGGCTATCCGGTCATGGCCAGTTCGGCAGATATCGAAATCGATCTGCCGCCTGAATGGTCCATGGAGCAAGCCATCGCTATAAACGAAGCATCGTTGAAATGGGACGGAATTGATGCCGTGGAGCCTGATGGAACGGTTCATTACTCCCATAAAACACGCGAAGCACTGCACCAGTTGCTGGGTCAAAGAATTGAAACTCTGAGCATCGCAACAGCTGAGGCACAGGCCAAAGCGCTTCTTTCCGCTCTCTAGCCCCTCCATACCAGCCCACAAATTGGAATAACTCACAATGAAAACTGAAAACTCCGAACAGCTGTTCAATCGCGCGATGGAGGTCCTTGTCGAAGGGTGCAGCTCAGCCTCTCGCGGGCCGATGAACTATAAACCTTTCCCGCCCTACATGCGCGAAGGCAAAGGCGCTCGCATTTGGGACGTGGATGGCAACGAATTCATCGACTGGCAACTGTCGTTTGGGTGCTTACCAATGGGGCATTCCCACCCAAAGATCGTTGAAATCGTCCAGGAAAAAGTCGCCGGGGGTACCCATTTTGCCACCGCGCTTGAAGTCGAAGTCGAAACCGCCGAATTGATGGTCAACATGTTACCACATGTGGACAAAGTTCGTTTTGCCAACACCGGCACCGAGGCCTGTATGACAGGTGTCCGAATGGCGCGTGGTATCACCGGGAAACGCAAAGTGCTCAAATTCGAGGGCCACTATCACGGATGGTATGATGGCCTGTTGGTCAGTACTAATCCCCAGCCCATCTCGACCTTGGGTCATCCAAACGACCCAATCCGCATCCCCGACAGCTCCGGACTGACCCCAGGTTCGCTCGAAGATACCTTGGTCTGTGTCTGGAACGACGAAGTCGCGCTGGAGCGGATGCTGGCAACCCACGGCCACGAGATTGCCTGCCTGGTGATGGAGGGTGCGATGTCCAATATGGGTGTGATCCCGCCGAAACCCGGATACCTGAAACGCGCGCAAGAGCTTTGCCGCGCCTACAACGTATTGTTCTATCTGGATGAGACCGTAACCGGGTTCCGCGTTGCGCCAGGCGGTGCGGCTGAGCTGTATGATTTGCAGCCCGACATAGTGACCTTTGGCAAAGCGCTGGGTCAGGGCTTCCCTGTTGCAGCAATTGCCGGGCCGGATCACATTATGGAAAGCATCGAATACGGCAAAGTTCTGCACTACGGCAGCCACAACGCCCCACGTTTGGGTCTCTATGCTGCCAAAACCATGCTTGAAGAAATGAGCCGGGATAACTTTGCGGGGTTCCATAAGATCACAGCTATTGGTGAACAGATGACCAAACGTTTGAACCAGGTGGCGCGCGATACTGGCCAAAACATGCGGGTGCAAAACGTAGGTTCCATGTTCCATCCGGTGTTTACAGATCTGGATGCCATCACTGGCTACCGCGAGTTTTGTGCGGCTGCGGATTTGGCAAAATACGCTGACTTCTCACAAAAAATGCGGGATCAGGGTGTCTTCTTCTCTGGTAACAAGATCCTGCACAACCTCAGCTGTACCGAACACACACAGGCCGATATCGACACTTCGATCGAGGCCGCCGGCAATGCGCTGGAACAGATGGCGCGTGACTAGGCCAACCAAACCCAAAGGAGACGGGCTTCCTCGTCTCCCTTATTCACCACTAGGTGCTCCACACTGCTGACAAAATATACGGAATCCCCAACGCTCATCTTACTGCTGCTTTCTTCTGCGCTGATGAATTCAACTTCGCCTGACAAAACAAAGAAAAACTCTTCACCGCCATGCGATGCCGGCCGTTTGAAGGTTTCAGTTTGTTTTGGCAGCACTGTTGTGACAAAGGGCACCATCTTGCGGTTTTGTAGTTCGGTGAAAAGAAACTCAAACTCATAGTGCCCCTCGGTCGCCTTTACACCCGTGCCCGCCCGGCAAAACGAAAGCACATCGCCGCTTTCTCCGCTTTGTGACAACAGATCAACGGCGGACAAGCCAAGCCCCATTGCAATCTTTTCGATCATCTCAAAAGTCGGAGAAATGACGTTATTCTCAACTTTTGACAGATTCGATTTCGACACATTCGATTTTGTGGCTAACTTTGAAAGCGAGAGCCCCTGCCCCAAACGCGAGCGGCGAATACCCCCGCCAACATCAAGTTTTGCTTGTGGGTCACTACTTTGTTTTGTTGGTAGCATAGATCACAGTCAGATTTGGTTCGAGCAGGGATGAGAACCACACTATTGAGCATGAAAGTGGCCTTGCACAAGCATATGTGCCGTATCGTCAGAGGCATTTCGGGCCTGATTACACCACGCAGCAGCACAACATCACCCAACTTATAGATTGAGAAATCCGCAGCGACGGCAACTGGCGTCACATCGGAACACCGGTAGCGTAGTGGGCTGAAAATAAACGTGTTTTCATCTCTCGCAGCTGTCGAAATTATCGTGCGGCTCTGCCTCCTTTTTGGAGCGTGTTCCTCTGCCCGACAGACGGCAGGAGCTCAAATTTCATGTTCACAAAATTCTTTTATGGATTTTGTATCCATTATCCCTTATCACACATCCAACGCCTACTTCAGGGCCCAACATACATCTCAAAACCCGCCAGCGCGTTGGCTGACAGAGATCCGAATCCGAAAGGGAAACCTATGTCCAAGAATGTTTTTTCCGGCACCATGCCTGCCCTGATGACCCCCTGCAAAGCAGACAGAACCCCTGACTTTGATGCGCTGGTCAAAAAGGGCAAAGAGATGATCGATGCCGGCATGTCGGCCGTCGTGTATTGTGGATCCATGGGCGACTGGCCGCTGTTGACTGACGCAGAGCGTATGGAAGGCGTGGAACGTCTGGTAGATGCTGGCCTGCCTGTGGTTGTTGGCACCGGGGCTATCAATTCCAAGTCGGCTGCGGCTCATGCGGCTCATGCTCAAAAGGTCGGCGCGGCAGGCCTGATGGTCATTCCCCGTGTCTTATCGCGCGGCTCATCTGCGACTGCGCAGAAACATCACTTCAAAGCCATTCTTGATGCAGCGCCAGATGTGCCGGCGATCATTTACAACAGCCCGGTCTACGGCTTTGCCACACGCGCAGATCTGTTCTTTGCCCTGCGCGCTGAGCATAAAAACCTTATTGGCTTCAAAGAATTCGGCGGCAAAGACGATTTGCGTTTGGCGGCTGAACACATCACCAGCCAAGACGATCAAGTCACACTGATGGTTGGCGTTGATACCGAAGTTTACCACGGTTTTGTCAACTGTGGCGCAACCGGGTCGATCACCGGCATTGGTACTGCTCTGCCAAAAGAGGCGCTGCTGTTGGCGGCGCTGGCGCAGAAGGCTGCCAAAGGACATGCCGAGGCACGCAAACGGGCGCTGGAGCTTGAAGAAGCCTTTGGCGTGCTGGCCAGCTTTGACGAAGGCACTGATCTGGTCCTTTACTACAAGCATCTTCTCGTTTTGAACGGCGAGGACGAATACATCCTGCATTTCAATGAAACTGACGTGCTGAGCGATGCGCAGCGGAACTATTGCGAACAGCAGTACACGCTGTTTCGCTCATGGTTTGCAGACTGGTCCGCTCAGGGCGGAATCATTGCAGAATGCATGTAATCGATAGCCATACCGGAGGTGAACCTACGCGGGTCATCCTTGATGGCGGCCCCGATCTTGGGTCGGGGCCACTGGCCAAACGAGCGCAACGGTTGGCAACCGACTATGTAGATTTCTACCACTCTGTGATGCTTGAGCCCCGAGGTCAGGCGGCAATGGTTGCGGCCATGCTTGTCGAGCCCGTCGACACCAGCTGCGTAACAGGGGTGATATTTTTCGACGCCGATGTGGTGCTCGGCATGTGCGGTCACGGAACCATTGGTTTGGCTGTAACATTGGCCCACCTTGGAATGATTAAGGTTGGAACGCATAAGATTGAAACCCCAGTGGGCGTGGTTCAGGTTGAACTGTCTGATGCCAATACCGTCACTGTCACCAACATTGAAAGCCGCCGCGTTCAAAAACAAGTTGCGGTCCAGGTTGATGTATTGGGTCGCGTCACCGGTGATTTGGCCTATGGCGGCAATTGGTTTTTTATTGTCGATCCCAGCCCAATCCGCGTCATGCCAGCCAATATCGGCGACCTGACCAACGCTGCCATCGCCATACGCGACGCCACCATATCCGCAGGCATTTGCGGCGAGGCTGGCGAACCCGTAGACCACGTCATTTTTCAGGACACATCGCCTAAAGAAGGGGTGCATAGCCGCAATTTTGTGCTTTGCCCGGACGATGCCTATGATCGTTCGCCCTGTGGCACTGGCAGTTCCGCGCGCTTGGCCTGCCTTGCCGCTGATGGGCTGCTTAGCCCCGGAGATGAAATCATCCAGGAAAGCGTGATCGGCAGCCCATATCGCCTGTCGTATCAACCCGGTCCCAATGGCGGGGTCATCCCGACCATCACCGGCCAGGCATTCGTTATGTCCGAAAGCACATTGATCTTCTCAAAGAAGGATCCGTTCAAAAACGGCATCTCTCTGAGGACAAACACAAAGAGCCCGGATTAACCGGGTCACATTTTCTGTCCGTTCACAAGACAGACCAAAAAGTTTCAACAAGAGGAATGCAAATGAAACTGATCTCTACACTTACCGCGGGTGCCGTTGCTCTCGCCATCGCCAGCCCAGTTACTGCTGCTGAAGTCGAATGGAAAATGACAGCAGCCATCGGCGAAGGGTCTTTCCTGTACCAAAACTTCATGGAGCGCTTCGCCAAGAACGTTGGCATGATCACCCAGGATCGCGTTGAAATTCAGCCCTTTGGTGCCGGTGTTCTGGCGCCTGCATTCAAAGCCTTCGAAGCGGTTCAGGATGGTATCGTTGAAGCCGGCCACTCGACACCATCATATCTGGTCAACCAGGATCCAACCAACGCCATCTTCGCCAGCTTCCCCGGCGGCATGTCCCCCGAGGCAACAATGCACTGGGTGTACGAAGGTGGCGGCGAGCAGATGTTGCAGGACTTCCGCCGCGCAGATATGGGGCTACACAGCCTTGTTGTAGGCATCGGCACCTCTGAAATCATGGCGCACTCGAACGTCAAAATCCAAACCATCGAAGACCTGAAGGGCGTAAAGTATCGCACATCCGGTGCTTTTGCAGCAGTTCTGCAGGAAGAGTTCGGCGGCGTGCCAACAGTGGTTCCGGGCAACGAAATCTACACGCTGTTGCAGCGTAAAGGCGTTGATGCCATCGAATGGTCCACCCCAGGTGCGAACATCTCCGAAGGTTTCCACGAAGTTGCGCCATATATGATCATGCCTGGTGTTCACCAGCCATCGTTCCTGTGGGAAGTGTTTGTGAAGCAGGAAACCTGGGATGCGCTGCCCGAAGATCTACAGAACCTGATCACCGCAGCCGCCAAGCTGAGTACCTATGAAAGCTTTACCCGTTTTGGCGACAGCGACATCAAAGCCATGGCTCAGTTCCGCGACACCAAGGTCGAAGTGGTTCTGATGGAGCGCGAAGCGTCTGAAACTATCCGTGAGGCCGGCCGCAACTGGGCCCGCGCCAAGGCTGCAACTCTGGCCGAAGGTGGCAACACCCGCATGCAGGACGTTCTGGACAGCTACCTGGCCTACCAGGCCGATTGGGCCGCCAACTCCAGTTACCTTGTTCGCGACTCCGCCGAATAATTTAACTGACCAAAGATGGCCGGCACACGAGTCGGCCATCTCACGACGGAGGCTTTCATGACATTCTTTCGAAACAGCGCCGAGATGCTATCAGCATTTCTAGGGGTTATAGGCAGGCTGACCATTTTCTGTCTGATTGCCGCAATGCTATATGAGGTTGTCGCGCGCTATGCCTTTGGCGCCCCAACCCTTTGGGCCTTTGACATTTCCTATATGTTGAACGGGTCTATCTTCTTGCTGGGGGCCGCCTATTCCCTGCGCGAAGACGCCCATGTGCGTATTGATTTTCTGTCACAGAAATTCCCACTGCGGGTGCAGCAACTCTTGAACGGGTTGATCTATCTGCTGGTGATGGCACCTATTTTTGGCGCGTTTACATGGGTGGCCGGCTCCAAAGCGTACAAGGCCTTTGCTAGCGGCGAAGTCGAAGCCGTCAGCCCCTGGGCCCCCTTGGTTTGGCCCTTCTATGCGGTGATTGCGATCGGACTGTTGGCCTTTGCCCTGCAATTCGCCTTGGAAGCCATCAAATATCTATCCGGTGAAAAGTGCCCTGGTGGCACCGATGCCGAACTGCAAGACTTGGAGTCTTAATCCATGACACCTCTGCTTATGTTTGCAGCACTGTTTGTGCTGGTTTTTGCAGGCATTCCTGTTGCCTTTTCGCTGATCATCATTGCGGTTGGCTTTGGCTATACTGTGTTTGGGGATCTGATCTTTCTTCAACTGTATGGGCCTTTGCTACATACGGCGTCGAACTTTGTTCTGGCTGCCATTCCGCTGTTCATCTTTATGGGTGCCGTGCTTGAACGGTCTGGCATTGCCAAACGTCTGTTTTTTGCCCTTCAGCTCTGGCTTGGCGGCGCGCCTGGTGGGTTGGCCCTGTCGACCATCGCCATGTGCGCCATATTTGCCGCCGCTTCCGGCGTTGTTGGCGCGGTGGAAATCGTTGTTGGCCTGATGGCGATCCCCGCGATGATGAAAGCCAAGTATAAAAACGATCTGATTGCCGGTACAATCTGCGCCGGTGGATCGCTGGGCACCATCATTCCGCCTTCCGTCATTGTGGTTGTCTACGCCTCGATCGCTCAGCTCTCGATCGGCCAGCTGTTTGCCGCTTCGATCCTGCCCGGCCTACTGATGGTGCTATTCTTTGTCGGCTATATTCTATTCCGAAGCATCAAAAGCTCAGCGGACGCGCCGCCACTGCCACCTGAAGAGCGCAGCATGCCGCTGCCCGAGAAGCTGAAGGTTACATTCACCGCACTAGTGCCGCCCCTTGCTCTGATTGGCATGGTTCTTGGTTCACTTTTGATGGGTGCTGCATCGGCAACCGAGGCTGCTGCTGTAGGGGCTGTGGGTACGCTGGTGCTGACCATGCTGTTCCGCGAGCTGAACCTGAAACTGCTGATGGATTCGCTGGGTGTGACCCTGCGCATCACGGCTATGATCATGCTGATCGTTGCAGGCGGCACCATGTTCACCAGCATCTTTGCTGTGACCGGCGGTGGCAATCTAGTACGCGACACCGTGGCCACCATTGGCTATGGCAATGCCGGGATTATCACTTTCTTCCTGTTGGTTGTCTTCTTCGCGGGCTTTGTTCTGGATTGGGTTTCGATTGTTCTGATCTTTATCCCGATCTTTGCCCCTATCGTCAGAAGCGCAGGCATTGACCCGATCTGGTTTGCGATGATGGTTCTAGTGGTGATCCAAACATCCTATCTGACTCCACCAATGGCCCCTTCAATCTTCTACTTGCGCTCTATTGCCCCCCGCAGCATGACTTACGGACAAATGTATCGTGGCGTGTTGCCCTTTGTCGGTGCGCAAATGCTGGTGCTGCTGGTGATCATATTGTTCCCGGCAGTTGCAACCTGGCTGCCGTCAATACTTGTTGGATTATAGAGGTGTCGATGAAGCGGGATGATATCATTGTAGTTGGTGCCGGTATTGTCGGCATCAGCACAGCCCTAGCGTTACAGGCAAAGGGGTATTCGGTGCGTGTGCTTGACCGCAAAGGCGTGGCCGCCGAGGCCTCTCAAGGTAATGCAGGTGCCTTTGCCTTTACTGATATCATTCCACTGGCTACGCCAGGGATTATGCGTAAAGCGCCGAAATGGTTGCTTGACCCAATGGGGCCGCTTTCGGTGCCTCTTGCCTATGCGCTGAAAATCGCACCGTGGATGCTGCGGTTTTGGCGCGCCAGTTGGCCGGATCGCTATGTGGCAGCTATCGCGGCTCAGACCAGCCTAATGGGGTTCTCGCGGGAGGCGCTGGAACGTCAGATCGTGGCGGTTGAAGGCCAAGACCTGATCCGGCGTGAGGGACAGTTGCAGCTGTATGAAGGTGAGAAAGAGTTTCAGGCCAGCCTGCCGGATTGGGAGGTGCGCCGCAAACATGGTGTGGAGTATACTTGTCTGGACGGGGCAGAGGCCATCGCCGAACTGCAACCCGGGCTTCATTCCCGCTTTACCCACGGGGTGTTCACCCCAGGATGGATGAGCACAACCGACCCCAAGGTATGGACCGAACATTTAGCCAAGGTGTTTTGCAACCGCGGTGGTGTGATTGATACGGCGGATGTTCAAAAGATGGAACAGCAGGGTGATCTTGTTTCTCTGCAGACCTCGGATGGGCCGATCATCGCGCAGCAGGTGGTGGTTGCCTGTGGGGCCTGGTCGCATCACCTTGCCCGCACAATCGGTGATCACCTGCCGCTGGAAACCGAGCGCGGCTATAACACGACGATTCCAAATGGCGATTTTAACCTGCGCACTCAGCTGACCTTTGGCGGGCACGGGTTTGTTATCACCAAAATCGGCGATGGTTTGCGGGTCGGCGGTGCGGTTGAACTGGGTGGGTTGAAGCTTCCCCCAAATTACAAGCGGTCGGAACACCTGCTGCAAAAAGCGGCACGGTTCATTCCGGAACTGGATACCAAGGGTGGTACTCAATGGATGGGCTTTCGCCCGTCGATGCCAGACAGCTTACCAGTGATTGGTCGCTCACCTCGTGCCAAAGGCGTATTGTATGCGTTTGGCCACGGGCATCTTGGCCTAACCCAGTCTGCCGGGACAGCTGAATTGATCGCTGCCCTTGCCGATGCTGCCTCGCCCGACATATCAATTGAAGCCTACGCCCCAACGCGGTTTTGAGCACAAGTGTCGCGCGTTGCCATTCGCTGACATAGAGGACCAGACATGCGAAGCTGCAAAACAATCCATGTGATCTCGGCCCATGCAGAGGGCGAAGTGGGGGATGTTATCGTTGGTGGTGTGTTGCCGCCACCGGGGGAGACCCTGTGGGAGCAACGCTCGTTCATTGCCGAGGATCAGGTCCTGCGCAATTTTGTGCTGAATGAACCGCGTGGCGGTGTGTTTCGCCATGTGAACCTGCTGGTTCCGCCAAAACACCCCGATGCCGACGCTGCCTTTATCATCATGGAGCCGGAAGATACGCCACCGATGTCGGGGTCCAATTCGATTTGTGTGTCAACGGTGCTGCTGGATGGCGGCATCATCCCGATGCAAGAACCCGAAACGCATCTGACGTTGGAAGCGCCGGGAGGTCTGGTGCGGGTGCGGGCCGAGTGTCACAATGGCAAGGCAGAGCGGATTTTTGTGCAGAACGTGGCCAGCTTTGCCGGGCAGATTTCTGTGCCGCTAGATGTGCCGGGACTTGGAACCATTACGGTTGATACTGCTTATGGGGGCGATAGCTTTGTCGTGGTCGACGCCAAAGCACTGGGGTTTGACATTGTCGAGCAGGAGGCCAAAGAGCTGGCTCGCCTAGGGGTGGTCATCACCAATGCGGCCAATGAGCAATTGGGTTTCACCCATCCTGAAAATCCCGATTGGAAACACATTTCGTTCTGTGCGTTCTGTGGACCTATCAATGAAACGGCAACCGGGTTTGCTGGTAAGTCGGCTGTGGCGATCCAGCCGGGCAAGATTGACAGATCCCCCACAGGAACCGCTGTATCTGCACGCATGGCGTTGATGGCCGCTAAGGGTCAAATGCAGGTCGGGCAGACGTTTGAGGCAACCTCAATCATCGGGTCACGCTTTACTGGTAAGATCATCGAACCCGCGCAGGTGGGCGATCGTGCGGCGATTATCCCAGAAATAAGTGGGCGTGGCTGGATCACCGGGACACATCAACACATGTTAGACCCGGATGATCCTTGGCCAGGTGGCTACCGCCTAAGCGATACCTGGGGCGCTTAATCCAGCATTGCCGTTAGTTCAGCGTGCAGCGCCGCTGGCATCTCGACGTAGCCGCGTGCTGTGTTGCGGGCGCGCGCTTCAAACCGGCGTTGGGAAGGCAACCGCGCGCCTTGGTCCAGAATGTCGGCAAACAGCCGTTCCGCGCGAGCATCATTATCCGCGACACGACCACCGCTGAAATGGTCCGGATCAAAGGCCAAAATGATCTCTCCGTGATAGGGCGCACCACCGGTTCCTTCGGCAAACGCCATGCTTTCCATGCTGGTCAGATCATCAATCAACGGCCCGGCCATCAGTTCGATCATGATGGACAGGGCCGAGCCTTTGTAGCCGCCAAATGTAAGCATCGCGCCATCCAGTGCCGCCTGCGGATCTGTGGTTGGATTACCCTCCGCATCCACCGCCACGCCCTCGGGCAAGGGTTTCCCGGCGCGCAGGTACAGTTCGATCTCGCCCCGGGCAAAGCCGCTGGTCGCAAAATCGAATGTAAACGGCGTCTGGTTTTGCCGAGGCCAACTGAACGCCAAAGGGTTGGTGCCAAGAGTACCACGCTTACCGCCCGCTGGGGCAACCCAGGAATGGCTGGGGACCATGGCCAGCCCAGCAAGGCCTGCGGCTGAAAGCTGCTCTACCTCAGGCCAAAGCGCTGAAAAATGGAAACAGCGATTGATTGCCATCGCAGCGATGCCGTACGAACGCGTTTTTTCGATGAGCAGCGGCATTCCAGCTTCCACAGCCAAGAGTGACATACCTCCTCTGGCGTCAACCCGAACAATGGCAGAATCACTAGCTTCAACCACTGGCAAGATGTGACCGTCAATCTTACCACCCCGCATGGTCTGACAACACATCAGTAACCGGAACAGCCCGTGCGATTGGCAATCGTCTATCTGACATGTTGATAACATTTCAGAAATCGCAGCTGCATGCGCACCACTGAACCCGGATCGTGTCAAGATAGCAGTGCTAAGCGCATACAATTCATCAAGTTCTACCTGGACCGACTCAACCATTTTCTATTTTGCTTCCTGAAACCATCGATGCTGGATATTGGATACATGTTTTTACCCAGAATTCACAGTCCATTTCTTGCAAGTCAGAGACAGATTTTGGTTTAAATAACAGCGTGAAATAGGTAAATGTATCCAAAATTCATATAGTCGAAGGAACCCAGTGTGGCAGGAAAACGTGCGATCCCAAGACTGAGCCTACCCGAAGTCATTGCAAATGATCTGCGTGAACGAATTCTGTCTGGTGATCTCGCAGAAGGTGAGACAATTCGGCAAGAGAACTTGGCTGAAGAGTATGAGGTTTCTCGCATGCCAATCCGCGAGGCGCTGAAGCGGCTTGACGCTGAGGGCCTTGTCAACCTGACCACAAACCGAGGGGCGACGGTGACCAAGCATTCGCTTGCCGAAATGGGGGAGATCTTTGATCTTCGCACGTTGCTCGAAGTTGACCTATTTCGACGCGCTATTCCACTGATGACAGAGAGCGACTTTGCACGCAGCACCAAGATCCTTGACCAGATGGAAGAGTCCTATGACGCTGACGATGTGAGCCGCTGGGGAGCGTTGAACTACAACTACCATTCGGCGCTGTATTCCGCAGCTGGCCGTGGCCTAACAAATGAGTTGTTGCAACGGATCAACCTGCAGACAGATCGCTATGTCCGCATGAACCTGAGCGTTATGAAACAACGGGAACCCGCCAAAGAAGAGCACCGCAAATTGCTAACTTTGGCGCAGCAAGGTCGAACCGAAGAGGCCTGCGCGCTATTGGCTGATCACATCAAACGGACTAAAGAGCAATTGCTTCAAATGGTTGCCGCTAAGCGGGAAGCCGAAGACCCCTAACAATTCAATCATTTGAGTGTGTGGCCTTGTAGTTTTTGGAGTTTTGGATACATTATCCACAAATAACCAACCACCCGCATTGCCACTGGCAGAACTCGAGGATTCCATGACGTTTGAACCCCACGGTAAACATCTGATTGCAGGCGAATGGATCGCCGGAGACAGCTCGTTCGCCTCATCTCCCGCATCGGGGCCGGCACATAATTTTGCCATCGGCCGCGTCGCGGATGTCGACACCGCTGTGCAGGCCGCCGAAGACGCATTCTGGAGCTTTGGCTATTCCACTCGCGAAGAACGCGCTGCATTTCTAAACGCCATCGCCGACGAAATCGAAGCCCGGGGCGAAGCGATCACTGAGATCGGCTCCCAGGAAACTGGTCTTCCCGAAGCGCGACTTCAGGGCGAGCGTGGTCGCACAACTGGCCAGTTGCGCATGTTTGCCCAGCACATCCTGCAGGGCGACTATCTGGACCGCCGCCATGACGCCGCGCTGCCAGACCGCGCGCCCTTGCCCCGTCCCGACATGCAGATGATCCAACGTCCAATCGGCCCGGTGGCTGTCTTTGGCGCGTCAAACTTCCCGCTGGCATTCTCGACAGCCGGTGGTGACACCGCTGCAGCACTGGCTGCCGGTTGTCCGGTTGTTGTCAAAGGCCACAGCGCCCACCCCGGCACCGGCGAAATCATCGCCGAAGCCATCCACGCGGCAATCAAAACCTGTGGCCTGCACGCGGGCGTGTTCAGCCTGATCCAGGGTGGTGACCGTCAGGTCGGTTCAGCTCTGGTTCAGCACGCGCTGATTAAGGCGGTGGGCTTTACCGGATCGCTGGCTGGTGGTCGCGCACTGTTTGATCTCTGCGCAGCCCGCCCCGAGCCTATCCCATTCTTTGGCGAGCTGGGGTCGGTCAACCCGATGTTCCTGTTTGACACTGCAATGAAAAACCGCGGTGATGACATCGCCAAGGGCTGGGCCGGGTCGCTGACCATGGGCGCAGGTCAGTTCTGCACCAATCCCGGCATCGCCGTGGTTCTGGCGGGTGAACAGGCCGACCAGTTTATCGAGACTGCACAGGGTGCGCTGGCCGGTGTGGGGGCCCAGACCATGCTGACCGATGGCATTGCATCGGCCTATCAGGACGGGCAAAAACGGATCGCGGCCACCAGCGGCGTGCGGGACGTGTTGACCACCTCCTGTGATCTGCGCGACGCAACGCCATATCTCTATGTCACCAGCGCCAAAACTTGGCTCGACAATGAAATACTGGCCGAAGAGGTCTTTGGCCCGCTAGGTCTGGTTGTTGTTGCCGACAGCCAGGAGGAGATGCGCGACATCGCCAAAAACCTGCAAGGTCAGCTGACCTGCACCGTTCACATGGACGACGCCGACACGGATGATGCCGCTGCAATGATGCCAATTCTGGAACGCAAAGCAGGCCGCGTGCTGGCCAACGGTTTCCCAACCGGGGTCGAGGTCAGCGACACCATGGTACACGGCGGCCCTTACCCGGCCTCAACAAACTTCGGCGCAACCTCGGTTGGGTCACTGTCGATCCGCCGCTTCCTGCGTCCGGTTTGCTATCAGAACATGCCAGCAGCCCTGCTGCCTGCTGATCTTTAACACAGCCTGCGGTGGATCTTGGATCCGCCGCAGCCCTCCATTCGCACAACTGCATTCAGCGTTTGCTCAGGTCGAAGTTTACTAAGTTGGGGACTCTCCTATTTCCCCAGTCTGGCGAAGTAGTTCCAGGCTGTTTGCACGCGAATTGGAAGGTGCCTTTGGGGTGCGCGAAGCAGGAACAGGGTCAATGGGGCTGCATCTTCGAACTGGTTTAGGTGGATCAGTTGCCCAGTTCGCAATTCAGCCTCCACAATTACCTTTGGGAGAAACGCGAGCCCTGCCCCATCCACTGCGGCACGCTTTAAGACAAAGCTATTGTTAGCCTGGAGAGCTATTTGAGGTTCTGCCCAGCCTTCGTTTTCACCCTGCCTCAGAAACCACATCATGGGTTTTTGCAACCCACTGAACATAAGCGCTTTGTGGGCCTGCACGTCCGCCAGTGTATCAATTGGCGGCGCTGTTCTTAGATAATCAGTTGAGGCACACAGGATCCGCGGAAGATCGGCAACCTGCCGGACAATGGCCGTACTGTCACTTAGAGAGCGTACAGCTCGAAAAACAATATCGACGTCCTCGTTCAGGACGTCCACAAATCGCTCAGATACTACTACATCAAGACTTAGTTTTGGGTACTTGACCTGAAACGCTGCAAGATGTGGCGCCAGTATATCTATTGCCACGATAGAGGGCACATTTATGCGAACCGTACCAGACACAAGCTTTGCATCACTGTGAATTTTGTTCTTGAGAGCCGTCAGTTCGTCGGCCACATTTCCCGCCGTCCGATAACACTCTTGCCCGGCATCTGTCAGCCGCAGAGAGCGGGTGGACCGGATCAACAGGGCCGAATCCAAAATTGCTTCTAGTCTAGTCACCTGCTTTGCCACCCAAGCAGGTGACATATTTAGCTCACGCCCGGCAGCGGAAAAACTGTCAGCATCCACTACTGCCCTGAAGATCAACAAAAGATCAGAGAGTTTCTCGCTGCCCATTACGTATCGATTTGGAAAAGATGACTGAACATTTTGACTAATTCTCACATTTTTCCAACCAAGTATAGCTGAAGGGACAGTAACAAGGATGATCAGATGCCCCACTCTCGCCTTTTTGAATCCGCCCTACTTGGCAAAATCGAATTACGAAACAGAACCCTCGTCGCACCAATGACACGTACCAGTGCAGAAGCAACGGGTGAGGTCAGCTCATTGATGCAACCTTACTACGAAGCCTTTGGCAGGGGTGGGTTTGGAGCCATTATTACCGAAGGTGTCTATACCGACCGCCAATTTAGCCAAGGTTACCAGTATCAGCCGGGTATTACGGATGCAGCGCAGACTGCCAGTTGGGCAGGCTTGATCAAAGGCATACACACCACCGGTGCAAAAGTCGTCCTGCAATTGATGCACGCTGGGGCATTATCTCAGTTCAATCGGTTTAAAAATGAAACCGGTGCACCATCGGCAGTGCAGCCCAAGGGCACCCAGATGGAGTTTTACCGTGGTCTTGGCGCATATCCAGTACCGGTCGAAATGACACCTGCTGAGATTGAAGCGGCAATTTCTGGTTTTGCTGAAGCTGCGAAACGTGCCCAGGATGCTGGCGCAGACGGGGTCGAAGTGCATGGGGCAAATGGATATTTACTAGATCAGTTCCTGACCGACTATACCAACTATCGAAACGACAAATACGGTCAGGACGTATTTGGGCGAATTCATCTGACCTGTGAAGTTATCGAACGTGTTCGCGAAGCCGTCGGAACAGATTTCACCATTGGGGTGCGCATCTCTCAGGGTAAAGTCAACGACTTTGATCACAAATGGGGAGGGCAGGATGACGACGCAAAGGTAATTTTCAACGCCGTTGAAACCAGTGGCGCTGACTACATTCATACCACGGAGTTCGCAGCCGATGCCCCTGCATTTGGCCAAGGAACGTCCCTGTCTAACCTGGCCAAAACGCTTACTTCGCTGCCAATCATCGCGAACGGTAACCTTGGTGACCCTCAGGTAGCCAATCGTATGATCGCTCAAGAACACAGTGACTTTGTTGCCATCGGGAAAGACGCCTTGGCCTCACCGGATTGGCCAAGCCTGGTAAAAAGCGGCCAACAACCCCGTGAGTTTGATTTCGGGATGTTTTCACCGCTCGCAAATCTTGAAACGGCCAACGCATTTATGCTGGCCAATGCGTAGAACGATAACAACCAAAAAAAGACACCGCATTCCGGAAATCCGGAGTGCGGCATGTCGTTAGGAATTGTACTTCTATTTCCGTTTTTCACATACATAGGGATTGGCTTTGTTGCTCAGCGATACTTGGATAAATCCGAGGCGGCGCAGGTATGGATGGATAGCTTTGTCTTTTACATCGCAATGCCTGCGCTTTTGTTTCAAACTATTATTCGGGCGGGCCATCCAACTGGCGAGATACTGGTACTTCTTGCAGCTACGTCTGCAGTAACTGCAAGCCTGTTTTTGGTTTCAGCAAGCGTCAGTCGCATAAGGAAAAAAGGACTCGATCCTGCCGTCTCCGGGCTCGTAGGGGCATATTCAAACATTGGATACATGGGGCCAATCTTGTCGGTTCAGATTTTTGGCAATGATGCCGGCCTCCCCGCGGCCATGATCTTTTTGTTCTGAGATTGTTGTAGTGCTGACTTTGTGGACTGTGACAACTGCTGGCCGAGTTATGTCAATTAGGGGCATTGGGAGAGAGATCGTCAAAGCAGTCTGTCATCCATTTGTCCTGACTGTCGTAATTGCACTGATTTTTGTCACAGCCGATCTATCCTTGGCCACGTCAATTGATGCGACTTTGACCGGTCTCCAAAATGCGGCGGCTCCCTGTGCCCTGTTTTCACTTGGCGTGACACTTGCACGGCAACGACGGTTGGATTTTTCGCTGGATATCACAGCGAGTATTTTAATGAAGCTGGTGCTACATCCAGTTTTGGTTGCTGTGGGACTATGGCCGTTGCTCGCGCATCAGCCGATTTGGCTGGGAACCGCCATTCTCATTGCATCGCTCCCACCTGCTGCGAATGTCTACGTGCTAGCCAGTGGCGCAGGACGCGGGGCTAGACAGGCCGCAACTGGGGTTATGTATGGGACTGTTGCTTCGGTTGTGACCGTACCGCTGGTCATAATGTTTCTGGTGCAAAAATTAGTGATTTAGACCAATGCACGTTCAGTGATCACGTTCCAAAGTCGGACGAGAAAATTATGCTCATCCATCACTGAATTCCATATCACGATTTGCTTTTGCCGGTTCTCACAGCTGCCGCCTTCACGAAGTTCACCTGGACGGTAAACCACATTTCCGAAGGGGTCCAAAATATCCGCAACAGAGGGTTTTCCATCGTACCAAAAGTCCCATTCGTTTGCTGTAAGATGTGAGCGTGTCGCGCTCGCAGCTGCCATGTAAGCCCCGTTTCGTGCCATGATGGCCCCGGCCGGCCCAGTCAACCACCAGTTCATATAGGCATAGGCCAGCTCTTCCGTTCGTTGATCCACGTGCTGCGATAAAGCCATTCCGCCGCACCAACCGCGATACCCCTCTGTTGGAGTACACATTCGGATAGAAGTGCCCTTTGCTTTTTGCGAAAGGTAATTGGACCACCACATTGTGGACAGTGTAGCGGTACCGTTGGTGCTCGGGGGATTATCATTCCAAAATCCCAGGAAATGATTTGATAGTTGATATTGTTTAACCAACCGAATGAAAGACTCGATTTCGCGCAAACTCAGATTTCCAGGATCGCTACAGGAATATTCATTTTGCGCGCGCAATGCCATCAAGAGATCAGGAACCCCAATAGCGGCGTCAGCCTGAATGGCAACTCGTCCACTCCAGCGATCTGATAGCAAATCGGCCCAGCTATTTGGCTCAGGTTCTGACGTGTCCCCGATGACCGCAAAACTGTCTGCATTGTATACGGTCGGCAGCATCGAGATTTGTCCAGTGGCCTGACACGATAGCTCGCCGCTGTCTTGCACATAGAGACGGCTAAATGGGGTGCCGCTGAGAGTTCCAGACACATGTTGTTCGTTCAAAACGGGCCAAGCCTGCAGTTCATCCCAAATGAGGATGCGGTCAATATCGATGGGCTTGAGTGATCTCGCCGGCCAGACCTGATCCAAATCGTGGAACCATTGATCGTAGATATCAAAAGTTTCAGGTGCCAAAACGCCCCTGCGTTGTGCTTGAATTCCATCCAACACAGTAAATTCCAAATGAATTCCTAAATCGGCTTCAGCAGCATTTTTGAGCGCACCAATCAGCGTAACGTCAGTCCCAAGTACACGCAATTTGGGTGTCTTGGTGTGAACGGATGGAGTTTTCAGCGAATCCGGCATTCAATTCCTTAGGCCTGTCGAACAGGTTTCACGTTCCTACAAATTTCTCAAAAGACAAGCGAAGTTGCGTCATATCGAGATCGCGGGCAATAAACACGAGGCGTGACTTCTCGTCGGATGCAACTTCACTGTCAAGGTGGCGAGGATGGTGAAGCGTATGCCCGACGCCGTCAATCAACACTGGGCCTGTCTCTTCAGTATTCAACAGGCACTTAACGCGCAGAAGCTTTGCACCGTGACGATGAATAAGCGCAGATAGCCAAACGATAAACTTCACCCAGTCCATTGGCCTCTCCAATGTTAAACTTAAGGTCTGCGCGCCAGTGCCGTCCTGGTGTTGACTAGATCTATCAAAATTGACTGTAGGCAGATGACTGTCCCCAGTGCCATCAATATCGCGAAAACCGGGGCAATCCTGTGCGACGAGCTGTTCAGCAGTTGGATTTACCAGCGCCAACCGCATCCGCAAAGCTTGCAATTTGGACGAAGACACCAAATCGGCTTTTGTCAGCAAGAGGACACTTGCCGCAGCGATTTGGCCGACCCATTCAGGTTGCGCTGAATGAATAGTTGCTCCGTTTTGAGCGTCAGCAACTGTCACAACATGCTGTAAGGACACTTGGTTATGCAGCACCGGATCAAACATCAGCGTCGACAGAATTTGAGAAGGGTCAGCAAGGCCGGTGGTTTCGATAACGATTTTCTCAAATGTTGGAATCTCACCGCGTTTAGCACGGGTGATCACATCCAAAATTGCGTCTTTCAACTCTCCTCGAATTTGGCAGCAGATGCATCCGGAGTTCAACAACACTGTGTCGGGCGCAATAGTGCCCACCAACAGATGGTCGATCCCGACCTCTCCGAATTCATTAACCAACACAGCCGTCCGACCCGCACTCTCATGCCTTAAAGCTCGCGACAGCCATGTCGTTTTCCCTGCCCCCAAGAAACCCGTCAACAGAATGATGGGAATTGGCGCTTGGCGCGTCATGTGCTTGGCCCTTCCGACGGGAAGTTAGCCACATCCAGCGGGTCAAACTTTTTGCCAAAATCATCCTCAAGGCTGGCCCAGACTTCAGTGACATTGCTCACTATGCTCTGTTGGCCCGTAGGCCCACGCAAGACGTAGCTTTGCCCTTGCCAATCAGACAGTTGAATGCGCTGCCGGGACAGCATCTGATTTACAGCAGATATGCGTGCATTCCTGTCACGACGCCTGCCGACAGGATCAGCGGATGCACTCAGGGTCAGACTAGCCGCACTCCAATGGTCATCACTTCCAAAAATCCCACATAAGCCGCACATTTGGTTCTCCTTGCCTGATAGGCAGGACCAAAACTGATCCTGCCCTTCGCTTCCCTTAGCCGCGTGGTGCACGTGCGTTATAGTCGTCTGCGATTTCGTCAAATGTGGCCCAGCGCACACCTTCGTGGCTGTTGATGTACTCGATCAGACGTTCGTGCATCATCAGGACCTGCGGACGGCCAGATACATCCGGATGGATCGTCATCGTAAAGACGGCATGGTCATTCTCGCGGTAGACATAATCGAACTGATCCTTCCACATCTGTTCGATATCGCGCGGGTTGACGAAGCCATGGCTGTTAGGGGATTTCTTGATGAACATCATGGGTGGCAGATCGTCCAGATACCAATTCGCTGGGATCTCAATCAGGTCAGTTTCCTCGCCACGCTCGAGTGGTTTCATCCACGTGTCAGGATGCTGCGAGTAGTCGATTTTGGTCCAGCTGTCGCCAACCCGCACGCGGTATGGGTGAAAATCGTTGTGCATCAGAGAATGGTCATATTTGATACCACGTTCCAACAATAGCTCGTTGGTAACATTTGAAAACTCCCACCACGGCGCAACGTAACCAGTCGGGCGTTTGCCACTCAGTTTGGTGGCCAACTCAATTGATTTATCAAGGATCGCCATTTCCTGTTCTCTTGTCATGGCGATAGGATTTTCATGAGAATAACCGTGGATACCGATCTCATGTCCGGCCTTTGCAACTGCGGCCATTTCATCAGGGAAAGTCTCCATCGAGTGACCGGGAATGAACCAGGTGGTCTTAAGGTCGTATTTCTCAAAGAGTTTTAGCAACCGGGGCGCACCGACCTCCCCGGCAAACATACCACGTGAGATGTCATCAGGAGAGTCTTCTCCGCCATAAGAACCAAGCCAACCCGCTACGGCATCTACATCAACGCCATAAGCGACCAAAATTTCTTTTGTCATATCATTTTCCTCGTTTTGATTGGGGTAAGTGTGTGATTTGCGGAATGATGTGCTTTGCTTGATCCAGCAAAAGTCCATCGTTTCCAGATGCTGCAGAAAGCAGGAACGACCCTTGGACGCGCTCCTCTGCATTTCGCAGGGGTACCGCTAGCCCGGGCCAATCCAGAAGGCTGCCAACCATGGTTGCGGCCAGCAACCGAGCATTCAACGCCTGCGCTGCTTTCAGATCATATTGATAGGTGGCAAGGTCGTGACGCAGAGATGGAACTGTGGGAAAGGCGACAAGCCTGTTGCCGATTTCAGACCGCGACTTTGCTACCAGCTGTGATCTTTTATCTATGTACTTTGCAATCCGGGCATCCGTGAGCACTGGAGCCTGAGACAACCGTGCGCGGATCATTGGATCAATTCGATCAGACTCGGATCCAGACAACAAACCTGAGTATTTCCGCCGAGCTTCGATCGCAACAAGCGGGCCTTCAGCCTTTAGCAGCGCATGTAGGTCATCGACAGATTGCAACCGCCCAATCTGAATGCGCCATCCAGCATTTGAAGCACATTTTAGGGCCTCATCATAAGCGTGGAAAACTTCCGGTGACCACGTTGGCCCCAACGTATCCGATAGGTCTAAGATCACAGCCTTCTCGTAGACCTTGGTCGCCAGAGCTGGGCTAGCCAATACCCGGTCAGCCGCCAGCAGCAGGTCGAACGAGCGAGAGAGGGTGCCAACAGTGTCAAGCGTCTGTGAAAGCTCGTGTACGCCGATTTTACTATAGCGGCTTGAGCTTGGCCGAAACCCTAGGATGCCATTCAGCGCTGCAGGTATCCGTATGGAGCCCGATGTATCAGTCCCCATACCCAAATCAGCAAGCCCATGGGCGACAAGCACAGCTGCGCCCGACGTGGACCCCCCCGGCACCAACGGCTTCGAGGTCGACAGAGCAGAAGGAGGGGTGCCAAAATGCGGGTTGATGCCCAGCCCCGAAAAGGCAAGTTCAGAAAGACCTGTACGCGCAAGTGACACCGCACCTGCGGCCTCAATCTGCTGTACACTACGAGCATCTTGCTTTGAGCGCGGCGCATCCCGTCGCAATGCTGACCCACAGGTGGTTACTTCACCTGCCTGATCAAAAATGTCTTTCCAAACCACATGAAAGCCAGCCAGTGGCCCAAGTGGTTCCCCCCTCATCTCCCGTGCGTCTGTTTCAACTGCCTGCGCCATCGCCCGTTTGGTGGTGATCGCAGTGCAGGCGCCGTTCCACTTATTTTTCTCCAGCTGGAACAATGCCTTAGCCGTTCGTGACCGACACGGTGGGACGTCGCCACCAGAGGCCAAGTCCTGATTTCTGATGTATGTATCTGACATGGCTGCCTCGTGGGTGGGCGCAATTGCACCCACCCGAGTTGGTTGGGTTACAAATCTTCACGGGCAATGGCGGCGGCTGGAATGTCTGCAGTTTTGACGCGCTGCATTCCTTTCTCCGCTGTGTAAACCCAGTTCAAGTTGACCGACGTTGCGAGGTATTTCTGGTCGTCAGGATCTATTACTTCTGCCTGCTGACACTGAGGCATGACCCAGGTTTTCATCAGGACATAGTAGACGACCATCGCAACAGGAAAGCCGACGACATATGCGTACTGAATGAGGTACAGCGCCAGTCCACCGCCGATGACCCAGGCGATCAAACCTGCCGGGTTCCACCCGCCGAAGTACCGGAATTGACCATTTTCACGGTATAGATCCACCACATTCAATCGACGGCCTCGGATCAGGAAATAGTCACAGACCATGATGCCACCAACGGCAGACAAAATCGCTCCGTACATTCCCAGATAAGTGAACAGATGGTTCAGGATTAACCACGGCATCGTTAGCGTCCCGACGATGCCTGCAAGAACGATGCCCACCGCGTAAGAAATACGTGGCGCCCCGGCATTCACAAAGGTCAGAGCGGCAGGGATGAGGTTCGCGCTGGTATTGGTTGACCATTGCGCCAAGATTACCATCGCCAAAAGAACAATGAGCGTAACACCCGTTCCCTGTTCCTGAATAACACTGATCGGGTTCCAGTCACCCGTTGCAATGAATGACACCGCACCGATAAGAGCGATCCAGCTTTGCGCGACTGGCAGTGCAATGAACTGCGCGACAAAGACGTTTCGGTTGCGACGAAAAAAGTTCTTCTCACCACCTTTAGTCTTCAAGAACCGTGTGATGTTCGGGATATCCACAGCAAGGGCAGACCAAAACGCCATGTTTGCAACGAACAATGCAACAATGCTCATTTCTGCATCACCCGCAAAGGTCCAGATGTTATGCCCCTCAGCCGAAGCCACGCCTTCCAAAGTGAAATACATCCAGATGGAGATTGCGATGATGGCTGGTGCAGCGATACTCGCCAGCAGTTGAACCGCACGAATACCCAATGCGGTGTTGATGATTTGGACAACACCAAAGACAACGTACCAGAACACCCAGCTGTCAAAACCGGTCAAATAGGACACGATCCCGTTGAGAGCCAGCGCTCCTAGATAGGTTTGTATTCCAAACCACGCCGATGCCACGATCCCACGTGTCACCGATGGCAAATGCGTCCCCACCGTTCCAAAAGGCGCTCTCAGGTAAACCGCAAAGCTAATGCCATGTTCGGTACCAATGTCAGCGGTCAACGCCATGACCAGACCCAACGCTAGGTTGGCCAGGAATATTGTCGCAATAACAGTTGCCAGTGGTAAACCTGCAACGCCCCCCGCGCCCAGCTGAAACGTCGCGATAATCACCGCCATCCCAATCCAGATCCAAACGTATCCCAGTCCGCCAATGGTCCGTTGATTAAGCCATGTTGGCAGGATCGACGCCTCCAACAAGCTCGACGTTTCACCCTTAGCTGACTGACTGTTCGTCATTTCCGATAGTGCCACTTCCATCCCTCCCTGAATTAATGATTTTTTGTATTCGTAAGTTCATTTTATAGAAAATGGAAGCCTTTTATTGCCCAGTCCGACAACCTAAGTTACACAGAACAGATAGTTGGAACGTTCAGATTGTACCGGTTGAAACGTGCTGCTCCGACTGAAAGCGGAAAGAAGAATCCTTAATTTGTCCCTTATTCCCAGATACATATCGATCTCAAAGGCAGTCGAAGACGCGATTCAAATCGGCCGTCTGAAACCCGGCTGGGTATTAACTGAAGAGCCACTGGCACGACATTTCAACACAAGCCGAACAACCATCAGAAAAGCACTTTCGGCCCTTCATGACGCAAATAGGATCACACGATTTGATGGTCGCGGTTTCTTGGTTGGGTCTGATTCTTCAGTTAACCCCCATCGCGGGTCCATTGAACGCGCCCTGTTCGATGCCACATCAAATGGATCGGTTCCGAGGGCCGTTTCCAATCCCGATCAAATCCTACCGGTGTTGCGGGAGGAGCTGATCCGCGCCTTACCATTTGGCCCTTTGCAGATCAGCGAAGCAAAACTAACAGAGCAGTTTTCTGTCAGTAGATCTGTTGTCCGAGATATGCTCTCTCAATTGCGAAATTCAGGGATCGTTCAAAAAAACGAACGTTCGAAATGGGTACTTCCGGTGCTAACTGCATCTGACGTGCGCAATCATTATCAACTCCGTATCCTGCTAGAACCAGTGGCCTTAGCCGAGTCCGGCCCTTTATTGGCAGATGCGCAAATCGAATTGGCTTTGGCCCGTTTGGCGAACTTGAACGGTCAAAAAGCAGAGCCCAGTTCAGAAGAGATTTCCGAGCTAGAGAACGCTTTACACGTTCGGGCCCTCGCTGGTTGCACCAATGACCACTTGCTTAAAACACTCCAGAAATCACGGTTAGTATTAGCAATAAACGAGATGTTTCGTTTGATCTTAGGACGATCCCCAGACGGCAAGCGCCTTATCCAAGAGCATCTCGTCATCTATGAAGCATTGGCTCGCAAAGATTTCCGAACCGCCTGCGAACTACTTGCGATTCATTTGTCTGGAGCAAGCGAAAGAACCAGTAAAAGACTGCAAACTCTTTCCGTTTTGCAACCCCCTGCTCTGCCTGAATATTTGTCGCCTGGTGCGCTAACGATAAATTAGACTTGGCTGTATGGTTCAGATGACATTCAACTACGTTGCCCTGGACAACCGTCCTGAGCCAAAAGTCCTATACAGCATTAGAGTTTTTGAGATGGTGGGCCGTGCAGGAATCGAACCTGCGGCTTCCAAATTAGGAATTTGGCACTCTATCCGGCTGAGCTAACGGCCCACACACTATGTGTTTTGAAAGAAACCCCTACTTATGTCAACTCAGTAGGCGCCTGCCAAATCCAATCGAAATAAGCCCTTGAAAACATTGCACTTACAGGAAATGCAAGACGAAGGCGGTTGTTTCGCTCTATTCCGTTGAACCACGGTGCCATGTAGCTGCATTAGTACCCTGTCCACTAGTAAGGAGCCCATGCTAGCCTGACTCCACGCAGAGAAGCCCGGTCGCATTTTGTAACACCGCGCGAATTGAGCTCAAAAACGCCTGTATATCAATCCACAACTGTTTCCCAAAAGGCGCTAAATTACCTACGCGCAAAGACGATATATCCACTTGCAATGGCCCCATTGTACTGTGAGGCTTGATTGCGCTAACCTCCTATAAACAACAACATGAGGCAGCCAACGTGACATCGGACAACAAACGCCCCCTGACCCTCCGCGATGTATCCGAAGCCACAGGGGTTTCCGAGATGACCGTCAGTCGGGTGCTACGCAATCGGGGCGACGTATCGGAAAAGACGCGCGTCAAGGTGCTCGCCGCCGCCAAAGAGCTGGGCTATGTGCCCAACAAAATTGCTGGTGCTTTAGCCTCTAACCGGGTCAATCTGGTTGCCGTGATTATTCCGTCACTGTCCAACATGGTGTTCCCGGAAGTCCTAACCGGTATCAATGAAGTTCTTGAAACCACCCAGCTGCAGCCAGTTGTCGGCGTTACCGATTATCAACCAGAAAAAGAAGAAAAAGTACTCTACGAGATGCTTTCATGGCGGCCTTCGGGCGTGATAATCGCTGGATTAGAGCACACAGATTCTGCGCGCGCGATGCTGAACGCTGCAGGTATCCCAGTGGTCGAAATCATGGATACCGACGGCAAGCCGGTGGATGCGATGGTGGGAATTTCACACCGCCGTGCAGGCCGTGAAATGGCCAAAGCCATCCTCAAGGCTGGTTATCGCCATATCGGGTTTATGGGCACAAAAATGCCACTGGACCATCGCGCCCGCAAACGCTTTGAAGGCTTTACAGAGGCCTTGGCCAAAGAAGGCGTCGAGATCGAGGACCGCAACTTTTACTCAGGCGGTTCAGCGCTGGCCAAGGGCCGCGAAATGACCGCCGAAATGCTGGAACGCTCCCCCGATTTGGATTTTCTCTATTACTCCAATGACATGATCGGTGCCGGTGGGTTGTTGTATCTGCTGGAGCAAGGCATTGATATTCCAGGACAGATCGGCTTGGCCGGTTTCAACGACGTTGAACTTCTCCAAGGGCTACCTCGAAAACTGGCCACCATGGATGCATGCCGACTTGAGATAGGGCGCAAAGCGGCTGAGATCATCGCTGCCCAACTAGACAACCCCGAGGAAGAAATCGAAACCCGGATTACGCTGAACCCGACCATCAGTTATGGCGACACGCTAAAGCGACGCTAATGGCCCTGCAACAACTCGACAATCGCACAGCGCGACGGCTGTTTATGGACCGGCACGCACTGATCGAGACTCCGACCGGCTCTGCCAAAGGCCCTGAACTACTGGAACTGATCACCCGGCTTGGCTTTGTCCAGCTGGACAGCATCAATACCGTGGCGCGGGCCCATGACATGATCTTGTATTCCCGGCGCCCATCATACCGCGCCCAAAACCTGAAACAGTTGTACGAAGGTGACCGGGAGCTGTTTGAACATTGGACCCATGATGCGGCCGTCATCCCAATGCAATTCTACCCTCAATGGCACCTACGATTCAAACGGGATGCCGCTCGTCTAAAATCGAGATACCGCAACTGGCACCGTGATAACTATGAGGCGCAGTTCGACACTGTGCTGCAACATATCCGAGATCACGGGGCCGTTGGGTCGTCCGACGTAGGCAAAGACGAGAAAAAGGGATCGGGTGGCTGGTGGGACTGGCACCCGTCAAAAACCGCACTGGAATACCTGTGGCGATCCGGCGCGCTAACCGTAGTTGGCCGCAAGGGGTTCCAAAAACAATATGACCTGACCGAACGGGTGATTGAAGAGCATCTATGCCCCGGTGTCTCGCCCTTTGACGAAGCCAAAACGCTCGATACCCTTTGCAGTGGAGCCTTAGATCGGCTTGGCTTTGCCACGTCGCGTGAGATCGCCGCGTTTTGGGATACTGTCTCAACCACCGAAGCCCGGGACTGGTGCAAAACGCAGCTGGAACAGGGCAACCTCGAAGAGGTCGACGTAGCCCATACCGATGGCAAGTTGCGTCGCGCCTTTGCCCGACCAGGAACAGTTGAGTCCGCTCAGGATATTGGACCAGCACCTGGCCGTATGCGGGTGCTCAGCCCCTTTGATCCCGCTCTGCGCGACCGAAAACGCGCCGAGCGGTTGTTTGGGTTTCACTACCGGATCGAAGTTTTTGTTCCCGCCCCCAAGCGCATCTACGGCTACTACGTTTTCCCCCTATTCGAGGGCGAGCGCATGGTGGGCCGGATCGACATGAAAGCAAAGCGCGATGCAGACATGTTGCAGGTCACAGCAGTCTGGCCCGAGCGCGGCATCAAATGGTCCCCTTCCCGCATTCGCAAGTTGGAAAGTGAACTACAACGCGTTGCACGGTTTGCGGGGCTATCGCAGGTCGTGTTTACGGAAGGCTGGCTACGAGAGCCCGTCTGAGTAACTCGAATGCCCACAGCATTCAAAGCTGTCAGAATAGGGTTGAACTAGCCTAAAAAACCTCGATCTCGGATCAGATCAACCAAACCCGCCAAGGTTTCTTCAACTTCCTGCCCCGAGGTATCCAGCTGCGCCAGCGCCTTGCCGTACAGCGCCTCGCGGCTGGTCAGGATAGACCGCAACTGCTCCATCGCTTCGGGATTGCCGGCCATTGGGCGTTCATCCCCCTGTGCACGGACCCGCGACATGTGTTCATCCGGGCTCGCCTTGATCCAAATGGTATGAAACCCGGTCAACAGGCTGTTGTAGGTCTCTGGTTCACCCACCACACCACCTGCTGCGGCCAGGATCAAACTGTCATGTGTGGCGGTAATCCGTGAAATCGCTTGCGCCTCCAGCTTGCGATATCCCTCTTGCCCATACAGCGCCATGACCTCGTCCACCGGCATGCCGCTTTGCGCCTCGATCTCGGAGTTCAGCTCGACAAAGGGCAGCCCCAGCGCCTGTCCGGCCATTGCCCCCAAAGTGGATTTTCCAGCCCCGCGCAGGCCCACTAGGCAGATCCGCCCGGCCCGCTGGTTGGCCTCGGGTTCAGGTGACAACAAACTCATCACTTTCTGCTGAGTAGCGACGCTGGAACTGCTAAACAAATCACCGACGCGCATTGCATCCGATGTCCACGGGTCCTCTTCACCCGTCAACCACTCAATACGATGATCCAGCGCAATTGCCACACGCTGTAACAACCCGATCGAGATATTGCCCTCACCACTTTCAAGCTGGGCCAGATAGCGCGGCGACACACCGGATTGTTCGGACAGAACACGGCGGGAAATACCTTTGCGTTCACGCGCTCGACGAACCCGCTCACCCACCCGCGCGATTAGGGCCGATACCGAAGTGTCGATTTGATCGCTATCCGACACCGAACTGGTCTCGCCGCGGAAATTGGTGATCTCACTCATAAGGCTGCCGAAATGTGTAACATATTGCACGAATCTAAAGCGACTAAGCCGCACGTTCAAACAGAAACCCGCCTAACAGCAGGGAACCTGCATTATTTTGCGGTTACAGGGTTACTCGGGCCGGAGGAGTGGGGTCACAATATCGCGAATGTCAGGCGGTGCAGGCTTCGTTGTGAACGTTTCGGGCGCGATGAAAACACAAACAAATTTGCCCTCAAAGCACAGCTTGCCGTCCTGCCGCGCGTTGACCCGAAACGCGATGGAGCTACCTCCCAGTTTACAGGGCCAAACTTCACAGATCAGCCTATGACGCGGTGTCACCGGTGACCGAAAATCGATGCTCATGTGTACAAATGGCGTTCCGGTTCCACGGTCCAACTCCATCTGAAACCAGCCATCACCACCTAGAACATGCTCCCACCAAGCGTCGATTGCTTCAAGCGCAAACCAAGGGAGCCGGCCCGTATAGGCAATCTGCGCCGGGTCACAGTCACCCCAGCCAACCCGAATTTGATGGGTGAAATTAGCTGGTTCTGTTGATGCTTCCTGCGATGTCATTCAGTAAGTTTCCACATGATATCTTCCGTCGTCACGCATGCTATCTCTCAACTCAGGCCAATTCAAATTGATACCACGGGCGATATCCCTCAAGGCCTCTTCGACCCCCTGTTCCATCGCCTTTAGTCCGCAAATGTAGATATGCCCATTCGGGTTCTGCAACAGCTTTGCCACCCGATCCGCTTCCTCGCGCAGGCGGTCCTGCACATATTGTTTGGGCGCATCCTCTTGACGGGAAAATGCAAAATGCTTGGCCATAAAACTGTCTGGGATTTTCTTGAGCGGCCCAAAGTAGGGCAATTCCCCCGGTCGGCGGGCACCGAATACCAATGTCATGCTGTCTTTGTCCTGCGGCGAGACCCTCTGTCGGCGCATAGTAAAGCCGCGAAACGGAGCTGACCCGGTGCCGGTGCAAATCATCAGTATGTCGGCCTGAGGATCGCTGGGCATTAGGAAGGTAGATCCAAACGGACCAGTTAGCTGAACTTCATCCTCCGCAGCCAGATCGCAAACGTAATTTGAACACACGCCCTGCGGTTCCCGTTTGACCGTCAGCGAAATGTTCAAATAGCCCGGGCGTTCACCGTCGCGAGGGCTTGAAACTGAGTACAGGCGCGGCAAGTGCGGCTGACCGTTGTCATCAGTACCCGGTGGAATGATCCCGATGCTTTGACCTTCGAGAACCGGAAATGGCAAGCCACCAAGATCAAGAATAATATGTCGGACATCGGCATCACTGGTCTCTTCAGTCAGCCGATAATTGCCCTGAACTCGTGCGGTAGCCGGTTTGCCAAGGTTATACATATTAATCGAGGGCTTGGAGGCACTGGCCGGGGCTTTGGCCTTGCCGCCCGCGCCCGCGTGCGCTTTGGCCAACAGCTCTGCCATAGCATCGTCCAGGGCTTCCAGGCCGCTTTCAGCTTCGCCACCTTCGGCGATATCGGCTTGTTCCGGCATTTCCTCCCAATCGAATTGATCATCAACTGAGTAAGGGCTTGTGACCACCCGCCATTCGTCGATCGAGCCGGTTGGGCAAACCGGGATACAATCCATGCAAAAATTACACTTGGATGCGTCAACAACCACATTGACATCATCATGCACGATCGCCTCTTCGGGGCATGTCATCTCGCAGGTATAACAGCGGATGCAAATCTCGGGGTCGATCAGGTGTTGCTTTACAGCTTGGGTCATTGGGGCCTGTTGGATTTGCTCAGAATTAGATCAGGTAGAGTTAGTGCATCAATCAATGCCTGACACATACCAGTGCAGTTGGTACAGCCCACACATGGCCCTTGAAGGCCGACAATTTGGTCTGACAGGTTATTGATATTAGGCGTCTCTGCTTTGGTGCGGCTGATCTTCATTGCGAATCCTCCGTGAAGTGAAACAACCCGGCCCCAAAAATGGCGCCGGGTCTGTGGGCATCAGGCCATGTGCAACTGTACGTACTCAAAATCGCCGGGCTTATTATCAATGCCTACTTTCGGCGGCGCAATCCAACTCGCGAATTTGCCCGGTTCCATGCAGGGTTTCATCAGTGATTGGATGAAATCGCCATCTGCTTTGGTTGGAAGCCAGTCTTTTGCTTTGGCATCCCATTCTTCTTTGGGAAGGATATCGCCATCAGGCGAGATGCTAACTGCAGCAAAGACACCAATCTTTCGGTGAAAGCCTTCGTGCGGGATGGTCATCTCAAACTCGACCCCCAGCTTGGAGATCAATTTGTTCCAGCGCCCAACCCCGCCAGCGGCATCTTTTACATAGTCATCACGCAACCGCATATTGATCGCGGTCAGTGCTGGGACTTCCTCTGAGACGATCCGGCCATCTTTTATCGAACGCACCATATAGCTGTCGTTGATCAACTTGTGATCGTCCTTGATCCGTTGCTCCATGAACCGGCCCTTGATGCCTGAGTTGAAAGCATTGGCCGCATTGGTCGATACTTCTTGGCCAAACAGGTCCAATGAAAGAGTGTAGTGCAGGTTTAGCTTTTTCTGGATCGTGGGCAGGTCGATGACACCCAAATCGCGGATCTTGTCGATGTCATATGGATCAGTAATCCCGGCCTTTTTCATTGCATCACAGGTGGCCTGAATAGTGCGCCCAACCCCGGTTTCACCCACAAACATGTGGTGGGCTTCTTCGGTCAGCATGAACCGGCAGGTGCGGCTGAGCGGATCAAAACCCGATTGCGCCAGACTCTCCAACTGCATCTTACCATCGCGGTCGGTGAAGTAAGTAAACATGAAGAAAGACAGCCAATCCGGCGTTTCTTCGTTAAACGCACCCAGCATCCGTGGCGCTTCTTCGGAACCAGAAGACCGGATCAGCATATCGTTGGCTTCTTCACGACCATCCCGGCCAAAATACTTCTGCAGCAGGTAGACCATCGCCCAGAGGTGGCGGCCCTCTTCGACGTTCACCTGGAACAAATTGCGCATGTCATAGAGAGACGGTGCGGTCAGGCCCAGGAAACGTTGCTGCTCAACCGATCCCGGTTCGGTATCGCCCTGAATGACGATCATCCGCTTCAGCATATTGCGATATTCACCTGGGACCTCTTGCCAAGCGGGTTCGCCGTAATGCTCACCACACGGAATAGTACGGCCTTCGACCTGTGGAGCAAGCAACACTCCCCAGCGGTATTCTGGCATTTTTACGTAATCAAACTTGGCCCAGCCCTTGGGATCGACAGAAACTGCAGTGCGCAAATAGATCATGCTCTGCTGGAACTGTTGCGGAATCAGGTCGTTCCACCAGTTGATGTACCCAGGATGCCATTTCTCAAGCGCCTTCAGCACCTTTTTGTCGCTGCTTAGGCCAACGTTATTTGGAATTTGAGTGTCATAGCTAACATTAATCAGGTCGAGCATGTTATTCCTCCTACTGGGCGGTGCGTGCAAGCACACACCCTACGGGTTCAATGTTGGGTGCGTATTTGCACGCACCGTTGTGTGTCAGACACGTTCCATGTTGTATTCGCCGCGCTTGCCTGTTCCGTAGCGCTGCAACGCGCCCTCAGGTCCTACTGCGTTGGGACGCTGGAAGATCCAGTTCTGCCAGGCGGTGAGGCGACCAAAGATACGGGTTTCCATGGTTTCCGGACCTGCGAAGCGCAGGTTGGCCTCCATGCCTGTCATCGCATCGGGCGAGAAGCTGGCACGTTCTTCCATGAAGATCCGCACTTCGTCTTCCCAGTCGATGTCGTCAAAGGCATAGGTGATCAGACCACAGTCATCAGAGGCGTCAGCATCCAATGGCTCGCCGATTTGCCCTTTCAGCACGTCAACGTTTTCCGGATCACCCAAGAAACGGGTTTGCAGGCGGGTCAGACCATTCCCCATTGGGTAGCAACCAAAGTTCGACTCACTAAGAGTTATGGTGGCAAGAGCCCGGTTGTCGCCTTCGAACTCTTCTAGCATCATGTAGCTGCGGTCGACTGACCACAGCAGTTCAGCCAACACTCCGGCAAAGCACGATCCATGTTCGACCAGTGCCACCATTGAACGAGACGTCATATCGACCCGCTTCAACACCCGCTTCCAATATTTCAGGATCTCGTTCGCCAGCCAGTGGTCACTGTTGGACAACAACAGTTCTTCATGGGCCAGCAAAACTTCACGGTCGCCCTGGGTGCGAAACACAACCAGACCGATTTCACGTTCGTTCAATCGCAGATGCAACAGGGCATCATCGAATTCACGAGCCAGCCGCAACATGTAGGCTTCAGCTCCCTGCGCCTGCAAGACGGCCATATCAGCCGGAGCAGCGCCGTCAGGCCCCTTCAGGGTGATATTGGCACGACCATTTTTACGATCAATATCGACCTCTACCGTAGAATAGGTCACTGAACCATCGTCACCAAAGCGGCGGTTCAGCGGTGTTAGTTCGATGCCTGTCAAACCCGGTGACTTAGAACTGGCCGCAGCAAGCTCTGCCGCGCGATCAGTGACCGCTGCGTCAAATTTGGAATTGGCAACCACTTCGTCGACCAGTTTCCAATCTACCGCGCGCTGGCCTTTGACACCTTCTTCAATCGAGCAGAACACATCCGCAAGATCGCGGCGCACTTTGCGCTTATCCGTCACCCGTGTCAGACCTCCAGTGCCAGGCAACACCGCCAGCAACGGCACCTCGGGCAGAGCGACCGAGGATGCGCTGTCGTTGGTCAGCATGATGTAATTGCAGGCAAGCGCGAGTTCGTAGCCACCTCCGGCGCAGGCACCTTTGATTGCTGCCATGTACATCTGCCCCGAATCCGCTTCGGCAGCTTCGAATGTATTGCGGGTTTCATTGGTAAACTTACAGAAATTCACCTTGTGCGCATGACTAGCACCACCCAACATACGAATGTTGGCCCCAGCGCAGAACACTTTCTCCTTAGCCGATTGCATCACCACCACTTTGATTTCCGGGTGCTCGAACCGCATCCGCTGCACCACATCGGCTAGCTCTATATCAACGCCCAGATCATAAGAGTTCAGCTTGAGCTGGTAGCCCTCAAACAACCCACCGTCTTCATCTACATCCATGAACAGGTTGGCGACTTCACCGTCATAGCTCACCCGCCAGTGGCGGTAGTTTGACGGGTCAGTTTGAAAGTCAATTATCTGTGTCATCACGCGCGTTCCTTATACCGGCCTTGAATGCAGCATATCGCACTTCAAAGATGCTCGCAAAGTATTTTATGCATGATAGTGCAGAATTACTTCACTCAACCTGATTGGATGAACATCGCTTTCCGCTCAACTCGCGCAATATAATGCACAAATTGAACAATTGGAGTTCACAACCTACCTCCTTCGTCCTTCTCGCGGAGTTTGAATCTTTGGATTTTGCCTGTGGCCGTTTTAGGTAAGTCTTCCGTGAACTCTACCCAACGGGGGTACTTCCACTTGCCGATCTTCTCTTTGACAAAGGCTTTCAGCTCGGCTGCCAACTCGGGACTGGCATCACCTTCCTTCAACACAATATGTGCTTTTGGTTTTTCCAGACCTTCCCCATCGCGAACTGCAACAACAGCTGCCTCCAACACCGATGGGTGCGAGACCAGAGCCTGTTCGACTTCAAATGGCGATAGCCAGATGCCCGAAACCTTGAACATATCATCCGTGCGACCGCAGTAGATGTAACGCCCCTGTGCGTCACGTTCGTATCTATCGCCGGTGCGGGTCCATTCACCCTCAAATGTTGCCCGACTTTTGTCTCGCTGGTTCCAGTATCCCTCTGCCGCCGAGTCCCCACGTACCAACAACTCACCAATCTCGCCCTGCGCAACCTCATCACCGGCCTCATCTGCCAGGCGCAACTGATATCCAGGCACTGCAACACCCGAGGTTCCATAGGTCACGTCTCCCGGTGCGTTAGAGAGAAAGATATGCAGCATCTCAGTGGACCCAACGCCATCGAGGATATCAACGCCCCAGAGATCTCGCCATTTTCGCCCAACATCTTTGGGCAGCGCTTCACCAGCTGAAATACAGCACCTTAGAGGCGCATCTGGTTTGGCTCCCACTTCGAGTTTCGCCAATGTAGCCGCATAGAGTGTTGGCACACCGCAAAATATTGTTGGCTGCTCGCTTTTCAGGATATCCAACACCACATCAGGCGTTGGGCGGTCAGGGAACAGGATCGTTGTCGCGCCCACTGCCATTGGGAATGTCATTGCATTGCCCAGACCGTAGGCAAAAAATAGTTTGGCGACTGAAAACACCACGTCAGTCTCACGAATTTGAAGCACTTGCGCGCCATATGTCTCTGCAGTAGCCCGCAGCGCCCCATGCACGTGCCTGACGCCTTTGGGCAGTCCAGTCGAACCCGAAGAGTAAAGCCAGAACGCTGTTTCATCCGCAGAGCAGGTTACCGCCTGCAACGGGTCTACATCCGCCATGAATTCGGCCATGCCAATGGTGCCATCGGGTGCTTCGCCACCTACGACCACAATCTGCTTCAATTCAGGTACGATCTGCGCAGCGGCCTTTACCACGGGCCATAGCTCTACACTGACAAACAAAGCACTGGCGCGACTGTCACGCAAAATGGCTTCGTACACCGGTGTTGCAAGCAGGGTGTTAAGGGGCACCGGTACCACACCTGACTTGAGCGCGCCCCAAAAAATCTGTGGAAACTCGATCGTGTCCAGCACCAGCATGGCTACGCGCGCTTCACGCGCAATACCTGCACTACGCAATGCCCCGGCGATCAAGTCACTGTCTTTGGCTAACTGACCATAACTTAAACTGCGCTGCTTGCCAGCAGCCTCACGAAAGGCAATTTTGTTTGGGCGTTCCTGACGGTGGCGGTCAACGAAGTAGCTGGCTGCATTTGAGCTGGCTGTCATTTGTAATTCTCCCTCTACGACGGCCGGATCAAGTCTCCGGCAATGTACCACCCTCCCCGATGATACGCATTCGAAGGGCCATAATGCACCCGCCTCAGAGATATGCAACATATTGCGCAATTTTCATGCATAATAATGCATCACAAGTTCACACGAACACGCTTAGCTGCTGATGAACTGTCGAAAACAACGGCCCATAAATGCTGTGAGCAAACACCAAGCCGGGCCGCTCCAAGTTCATCTTGCCAATAGAAAGTCGAAAGCATGACCAATCCGCAACGTGCAATCACCGATTACTCATTGCGGATTGGAGACTGTAGTCTATCCGGTCAGTGCATCAACATGAGTGGCAGCAACGTAATGACTGGGAACAGCACCAGTATGACCACCCGGATCAAGTCTGAGGCGACAAAGAACATCACCGCCTTGTAAGTATCGATCATCTTGGTCTTACGGTCCATCGCGTTGATAATGAACAGGTTCATCCCAACTGGTGGAGTAATCAAGCCAACCTCAACCACGATCAGAACCAGAATACCAAACCAGATGGCAACGTATTCTGCCTCAATCCGGTTTGCCATGCCTTCAGTCACCCGAATGCCCAGCTCTTTCATCTGGTCGCGGGTCAGCTCTACTCCGCCAGCAATAGCTTCCTGTATCGAGGCAAGCATACCATCCGCCATGCCGTCGGGCACCCCGGCATTTAGCACTTCCATTGCTGCGCTCGCCTGCATGGCAGGAAGCGAGACCATGTTAAAGTCCATTGCTGAGATCACCGGAAAGAAGATTGGGATGGTCAGAAGAATCATACTGAGACTGTCCATTAGACAGCCAAACAGCAAATAGAACACCAGGATCAGCGTGAGTACCATCCAGGGGCTAAGGCCCTGACTGACAACAAAATCAGCCAGTTCTTGTGGCACCTTGGTTAGAGCCAGAAAACCATTGTAAAAGCCCGCACCCAGCACGATGAAAAAGATCATCGCAGTTGAGCGAGCCGTGACCATAAAGCTATCAGTCAAACTCTCACGATTCAGGCCGCCATTCAGCCAGGCAATCAACCCGGTGCCAAAGGCCCCCACCGCAGCACCTTCGGTCGGGGTAAACCAACCCAAGTAAATACCTCCAACGACCAGACCAAACACCATCAACACTGGCCAAACCTTGAACAGCGCCGCAAAGCGTTCGCCCCAGGGAACTGCTGGTCGTGTTCCTGCAGATTCAGGAAACAAGCGAACATAAATAGAGATAACAATCACGTAGCCGAATGCTGCCAGCAAACCGGGAATAAAGGCCGCAAGGAACAGTTTGGCAATGTTTTGCTCGGTCAGAATAGCGTAGATCACCAGCACCACCGAGGGTGGAATCAAGATACCAAGAGTGCCGCCAGCAGCCAAAGTAGCCGCTGAAAATCCGCCTGCATAACCATATTGCTTTAGCTCCGGCAGCGCCACGCGCCCCATAGTGGCGGCAGTGGCCAGCGAACTACCGCAAATCGCGCCGAAACCAGCACAGGCACCAATGGCTGCCATCGCGACACCACCTTTGCGGTGGCCAAGAAACCCCTCAGCCGCCTTAAACAAGGCGCTGGACATACCGCCGAGTGTCGCAAAGTGCCCCATCAACAAGAACATCGGCACGATGGTCAGGGAATAAGAGGAAAACGTCGAATAGGTCTCGTTTTTAAGGCGACCAAACGCCACAAGCGTACCGTCTGTGACGATCATCAGCCCACCCAGACCAACAAGAAACATCGACAGGCCAATGGGGACACGCAGAAAGATCAGCACCATCAGGAGCGGGAAAGAGGCAATTCCGATTTCAAGAGCAGTCACTGTTCAGTCTCCACGCCGTCCCAGATCAGGATGCGGCCGGTAAGAAATTCGAAGGTGCGAATTGCACCCATGTATAGGCCAACTATGGCAGCAACCACTGCGGCAACCAGACTGGCGGCATAGGCCCACCAGACAGGGAATTCGAGTAGGAACGAAGTTTCACCATTATTCAGTTTGCTAATCATCCCAGCTTCAAGACGCCAAGCGATGAGAACCAAAACTCCAGCAAAAACAATTTCGGTCACCATGCGCAAAAATCTATTCACGCGAGCCGAAAAACTATTTGCCAGAATATCAACTGATGCGTGCCCTGAGGTGATTTGACAAAGCGGCAAGAAAGCGAAGATAGCAAAAGCTACACCTGCTTCGACCAGTTCAAAATCTCCATTGATTGGACCAACACCAATCGCGATCATCCACTCAGCAAATTCGGGCGCCATGCCCTGCATTAAATTACCATGGAAAAATCCATTTAGCAGGCGGCCGGAAATCGAAAGGCAGGTGAGTAGAATCAAGAGAGTGAGGACAAACCCACCGGTAGCAGCCATGAACCTGGCTAGCTTTAGCATGAACTTGTGCATAGTTACGCATTCCTTTCGCGTCACAAGTAAGGCCGCGGCGAAGTCATCGCCGCGGCCCTTTGATGAGTACCAGACTTACTTCGAGTACTTCTCGATCAGCATGGTTGCTTCGTCGATCAACGCCTGACCGTCGATACCTTTTTCAGTCATGTCAGCCAGCCATTTGTCATAGATAGGCTGAGCGCGCACACGCCATTCGGCAGTTTGCTCTGCATCCAGGGTGATGACATTGTTGCCCATGTCCAGTGCCATTTCACGCGAAGGACCATCAGAATCGGCCTGCGTACCACCGGCGAACACTGAGAATTCCAAGCCCGAGTTGTCATCGATGATCTGCTGCAGATCAGCAGGCAGACTATCAAACTTGGGCTTGTTCATCGCCAGAACGAAAGTCAGCGTATAGAGTGCCTTACCAGTGAATTCGGTGTGGTTTGTGACCAGTTCTGGAACTTTCAGTGCTGCGGTGACTTCCCAAGGGATAGTTGTACCGTCGATCACACCTTTGGACAGGCCCTCAGGTACAGCAGGAACTGGCATACCAACTGGCGTTGCGCCAAGTTCGGTCAGTAGTGAGTTGACCGAGCGCGAACCACCGCGGATTTTCATGCCACGCAGATCATCAGGTGTTTCCACCGGATCTGAAGTGTGGATCATACCAGGGCCGTGAACCCAAGTACCGAGGATTTTAAGATCCTTGAACTCGGTGTCTTTCATATGGGTTTCGAACATTTCCCAATAGGCACGCGACACGGCACGGGCGTCGGTCATCATAAATGGAAGTTCGAACACTTCTGTCGACGGATAGCGGCCTGGTGTGTAGCCAACCACAGTCCAAACAATGTCTGCAACACCATCAATAGCCTGATCCATCAGCTCTGGCGGCTTACCACCCAGCTGCATGGATGGATAACGGTCGATCTTGATGCGGCCTTCGGACGCTTCTTCGATCTTATCCGCCCAGACATCCAGGATCAGTTTTGGCACATTGGCCTGTGCAGGCAGAAACTGGTGCAGTTTCAAAGTAACTTCCTGCGCCATTGCTGATGATGCGCCCATCGCCATGATGGCTGCAGCACCAAAGGCGCCGAGTAGCTTTCTCCGAGTGGTCATGTGATTCCTCCCTAGGACCGTTATCACGCAATATAATGCCTTCATTTTTGAAGTTTGCAATATAATGCCAAATTATTCTCGTTTCTTTCTCCCAGTGACCGCGTACCTGCTCAACAGAGCTGCCGCCACCTATGTCTGGTTCATAAAACAAACCGGTTACACACCAGCTATTAGGCGCATTTGTAACTATCAACCATGAACATGCATTTTCCAATCAACAAAGTTTCCGGAAACTTCGCGACAAGCAAACAATATTTCAAGCATCATCTCAAATCCGTCAAACTAAGGGAAATAGGGTCAAGCCCATCGATCCCACCCTCAATGATATCACCGGCGACAACTGGGCCAACACCCGCCGGAGTGCCGGTGAGGACCAGATCGCCGGGGCGTAGGTGATAGAACTGCGATAAATGACAAAGGATCTCTTCGACCGACCAGACCAGTTCGGCCAATGTCGCATCCTGACGGATCTCGCCGTTGACGTTCAGACATATCCGCTGCGCATCAGGAGAGCCCCATTCCTTGGCGCGGGTCAACGGCGCCATAACTGTGCCGTTTTCGACATCCTTGCCGAGATCCCACGGTCGTTGTTTTTGCCTCTCTCGAATTTGCAAATCACGTCGGGTCATGTCCAATGCGCAGCCATACCCATAAATCGCGGCGCGCGCCTGCTCGGAAGTGGCACGAAACAACGGCGCGCCAATGGCCAGCGCCAGTTCCATTTCATAGTGGAAATTGTCGGTACCAAGTGGATAAGGGGTCTCCGCTCCGCTTAGAACCATGTTGGCTGGTGACTTTGTAAAGTAGAACGGTGCCTCGCGGTCTACTTCAACTCCCATCTCTGCGGCATGAGCGGCATAATTTCGTCCTACGCAAAAAATTCGCGCAACTGGGTACCCCGCCTCTTCATTTCTTACCGGCACCAAAGGTACTTCAGGTAGTTGAAATAGAGAATTTACCATTGATCGCGCTCCTCACCACGGTGGCTTATGGAATTCATAACATGACAACCAATGGCCTGCACCCTTGTTCATCCGCGCAGGTAAACTCTAGTCAGTCATAATCACATCCAATGGATCATGTTCAGCAACAAAATGAGCTGGGTTTATCTCCTGCAGCTTGGGAATATATCCGATTTCCCCAGTATTCAGTCGGCTGGGCAAAAACCGAAGTGCAGCAGACGGATCTAAAGGAGATGGTAGCTCGCCTGGTATTTTAAGGCGGTTTCGAGACCGCTCAATATCCGGGTCCGGAATTGGCACTGCCGAAATCAAAGATTTAGTATAGGGATGTAGGGGTTGCGAACAAATCGTTTCACCATCTGCCAGTTCAACTACGCGTCCCAAGTACAGCACCATAATCCTGTTAGAAATCGCCCGCACCACCGATAGATCATGACTGATGAAAATCATTGCAAGACCAAATTCAGCCTGCAAATCACGTAGAAGCTGAATAATCTGCGCCTGAATAGACACATCCAACGCCGATACCGCCTCGTCGCAGATGATCAATTTGGGCCGGTTGATCATGGCCCGAGCAATACCAACTCTTTGGTTCTGCCCCCCTGACAGTTCGTGTGGGTAACGGTTAAACAGATGCCGCTCCAACCCTACCTTTTCCATCATTGCCGCCACGTGCTCTTTTCGCTCACGCGTGGTCAGGTCGGGTCGATAAGTAAGGAGCGGCTCAGCAATAGACGCAGAAATCGTCATCCTCGGATCCAAGCTGGCCAGAGGGTCTTGGAAAACAATTTGTAGGTTTTTCCGGTACTTGTTCAGTTCGGACCGCTTCAAGCCCACAATTGGCTGACCCAACCAACTCACACCGCCGCCGGTAGGTTCTATCAGTTGCAAAACTGCACGTGCCAGAGTGGATTTCCCACAGCCACTCTCACCCACCACACCAAGAGTTTCACCCTGACGGATATCAAAACTGACGCCATCCACTGCCTTGAGCGGGACATAGCGACCAAATAACCCTCCTGACATTTTCATCTGGAAATGAACTTTAACATCATCAACCCGCAGGATTGGTTCAGCTTTGGCTTCGAACATCTGTGGCGCGTCAGCTGCATCAATGCGGGGCATCGCTTCTAGCAACGCACGCGTATAGGCATGTTTGGGGGCGTGAAAGATCTCACGAACATCGCCATCTTCGACAAACTCGCCCTGTCGCATGACCTGGATACGATCACACATCCGGGCAACCACTCCCATGTCATGCGTGATCAGTGCAATTGCAGTGCCCTGCTCTTTTTGCAGCCCAGCCATAAGGTCGAGTATCTCTGCCTGCACGGTCACATCCAGCGCCGTTGTAGGTTCATCAGCAATCAACAGTTTCGGATTACACAGCATAGACATGGCGATCATAACCCGTTGGCGCATACCTCCAGACAATTCGTGCGGAAACTGATCCAATCGACGCGCAGCTTCGGGAATCCGAACCCGGTCCAGCCACTCGAGGCAACGTTGCCGGGCCTCCCTGCCGACAATCCCCTCGTGAACCTGCAGAACTTCTCGCATTTGATCGCCGACACGAAGATGAGGCGTCAGCGCGGTTAGGGGATCCTGAAAAATCATGCCAACATCACTGCCACGTATGTGATTCAATTCCGGGATGGCCAAATTAAGGATCTCGCTGCCATTTAACAAAACAGAACCACTCGCCCGGCCATTTGGCGGCAGCAGTCCCATTGCCGCCATAAAAGTTTGACTTTTACCTGATCCACTTTCGCCCACGATGCCTAAACATTCACCTGGCTGGATATCAAAGGAAATCCCTTTGACTGCGGCCACGGCCCCATCTGGGGTGGAAAATTCAACGCTGAGGTCTTTTACACTTAGCAGGCTCATAATCAGCGGTCCTTGGGGTCAAGCGCGTCACGCAAGCCATCACCGATGAAAAACATGGTGATAATAATGGTAACGTAAAAGAAAAGAGGAAAGGCCAGTTGCCACAATGTGCCATAAGCCATCGTGCCTGCGCCTTCGGAAATCAGACTGCCCAGCGAGGTATAGGGTTCCGAAACCCCCAAACCGAGGAAGGAGATGAAACTCTCCGCCAGAATCATTTCGGGCACCAACAACGAGGCATAGACGATCACTACACCCAACAAATTCGGTAGAATATGTCGATACATGATGGTGATCTCACTGACACCAGAGGCACGTGCAGCTTCGATGAATTCACGGTGCTTCAAGGCGAGTGTTTGCCCCCGTACGATCCGAGCCATGCTGAGCCAACTGACCGCACCAAGGGCGATGAACAGCATAAAGAAGGAGCGGCCAGCGACCACCAGCAATAAAATAATGACTAGGACAGTGGGGATCGCCATCAGTATGTCCACAATACGCATCATGATGTTGTCGGCACGGCCACCCACAAAACCAGAAATGATCCCGTAAATCGTGCCAACGAACAGCGCCATTGCAGCGCCAACCAGCCCGACTAACAAGGAAGTTGTGGTTGCCTGAATGACTCGACTGTAAAGATCCCGTCCCAAGTCATCGACACCAAAATAGTGCCCCGTCGCAAAAGATGGCATTCCCCGCTCTGCAGCGCTCCCCATGATGTCCCAGTCGATTTCTTCATTGTTCCACTGCGCGAAGTAAGGTCCAACGATAGTGAAGACGACGATCAGGGCTAGGATTAAGACGCAGATACGCGCAGCCCGATTTTGCACAAAGCGCGTGCGCGCATCCTGCCAGAGCGAACGCCCCTGAACAGCTGTGAAATCAGTGACCTCTTCGGCCAGTCGGGCGGTTTTTTGAGAGCTTCCAAACATGTTGCGCCCCTTAATATCTGATCTTGGGATCGAACCAGGCATAAGCCAGGTCGGTCAAAAGGTTCACAACTACGGTAAGGGTGCCGTACAGGATCGTTACTCCCAATAGCACCGCGTAATCACGCGACAGGGCTGAGCCGACGTAAGCCTGCCCCAATCCGCCGGTGGAAAAATAGATGTCTACAAAGACCGATCCGGTCAGAACGTAAACAAAAACCGGCCCAAGGTATGACACCACAGGCAACAAGGTTGGCTTCAAAGCATGCCGCCAGATTACACTGCGAGTTGGCAGTCCTTTGGCCCGTGCGGTGCGAATGAAGTTCGAATTCAGCACCTCAAGCATTGAACTGCGGGTGATACGGGCAATCGATCCCATGTAGGATGTTGAAAGCGCAATCACCGGCATGATCAGGTATTGCCACTGCCCCCCATTCCAACCTCCGCCCGGTAACAAACCAAGCCACAGGGTAAACGTCAGGATGAGGATTGGCCCCATAATGAAATTTGGCAACGCCTGCGCGGCGATACCCAGCCCCACAGCAACGTAGTCGATCCATGTATTGTGGCGAATGGCTGCGGCAATCCCTAAGGAAATCCCAACAACGGAAGCTGCGAGAAACGATAGAGCACCATAAGTGAGCGAGATCGGAAAGCCCTGCGCAATGATGTCATTTACATCGCGATCTTTGAACTTGAAGGACGGGCCAAAATCAAAGTGAAAGATAATGTTGAAGAGATAATCATACAGCTGCTTCCACAACGGTTGATCTAAACCATATCGTGCTTCGATATTGGCAAGCACCTGTGGTGGCAGCGGACGCTCTGAGGTGAACGGACCACCCGGCGCAAAGTGCATCAAAAAGAAAGATGCTATGATTAAAACAAGTATAGTCGGGATGGCGACAAGGAGACGCCGGATAATATAGGCGATCATTCGAGACCTCAGTCAGAACGGAAGCCCCGCCCCCAAGATCAGGGGCAGGGCGGCGTTAGAAGATCACGCGATCATTCTGCAATTTTGTAGAGGTTCTTTGAGTACCAGTTCTGCTCGACGTTATCGACTGGCCAGTTTCCGACATCGCTGTCCATCATATAAACGCCTGCATAGTGATAGATCGGAATAATCGGCGATTCTTGCGCAAGAATCTGTTCGACTTCAGTATAGATCTTGGTGGTATCACTTGCGATCTTGGCCGATGCCAACAGTTCATCAACGCGGGTGTTTTGGAATTTACCATCATTGTATCCGGAGTCGGATTGCAGCAGATCAAGGAAGGTCGATGCCTCATTATAGTCGCCACACCAAGCCCCACGCGCCAGATCAAAATCTTGATTACCACGTGTTTCTAGGAAGACCTTCCACTCCAAGTTACCAAGGTCGGTTTGTACCCCTAACTTCTGTTTCCACATCTGCCCCAACGCAACAGCGATCTTCTTGTGCGATTCAGATGTGTTGTAGATCATGTTGAAAGTCAGTGGGTTATCCGGGCCATACCCAGCCTCGGCCAAGAGTTCCTTAGCCAGAGAGTCCCGCTCCGCCTGCGTCATGGCGGACATTTCGACCTCCGGCACGGTAAAACCAGCTGTGGCCTCTGGGGCAAAGGTATAGGCCTCAGGCTGTCCACCAGCGAGGATTTTTTCGGTTATGATCTTGCGATCAACAGCCAGGGAAAGCGCTTGGCGAACGCGTGGGTCCTTGAATGCCTCTGGACCGTCTTCGGACAGGTTGAACGTGTAATAGTAGTTGCACAGGCGTGGAAAGCTGATGGCTTCAGCCGGGTGTTCCTTTTGCAATCTCGGGAATTGTCCAGCAGGCACTTCAGTCCGGTCAAGCTCGCCCGCTAAATAGCGTGTCAGAGCAACATTTTCGTCGTTGATGACCAGCGCTACAACCTTGTCCACAATGGTATTTTCATTGTCCCAATACATCGTGTTCCGTTCACGTACTGACCGTTCCTGAGGCAGATGCTCGGTCAAAACGTAAGCACCGTTCGAGACAATGTTTTCAGGCTTCGTCCAGGCATCGCCATGAGCCTCGATCACCTTTTGAGGGGCCGGGAACGTTGTGGCGTGTGTGGTCATCTGGGCAAAATATGGGAGAGGTGCGGACAGGCGTACTTCAAGTGTATGATCATCAATTGCTTTGACGCCCAGCTCATCCACTGCCGTTTCCCCAGCTATGATCGCACCCGCATTCTCGATCGACATTAACTGGACGAACCAAGCATAAGGCGACGACAATTCAGGATCGACGGCGCGTTTCCAAGCGAAAACAAAATCACTGGCAATTACCGGGTCACCATTGGACCACTTGGCCGTATCTCTCAGTGTAAAGGTATAGACATCTTTGGTGTCATTTGTGGTGAACCCTGTGGCCACACCCGGCACCAGATTTCCGTCTCGATCCTGGTTCATCAGGCCCTCAAACAGGTCCCGTACAATTTCTGCACCAGAAACATCTTCGACCACTTGCGGATCAACCGAGCTGTGTTCGTCCAGAATGCGATAAGTAAAAGTTTGATCATCAGCCAATGCCTCACCCGTCGTTGGGTGAACACCTGCTGCAAATGCAGCCCCGGTGATGAAGGTACTTGATAGAAAGCCGGCAATTAAAAGGCGTGTTTGCTTATTCATAATTGTACTCCCTGATGTAAGAAGTGTCGTGCAACCTCTGAAAATGGGTCGCATTACGCACCACTATCCGAGCTTAGACTCATATTGCAGCCAATATCCACAACTATCAAACAACCACAGTTTGAATGGTTTATTCAGGAACCATAGGCGGCACTGTTTGGCAGCGCATGTAGAGCATCTACAAAAAGGGAGAACAGAATTTTTGATGGTCAAATGAGAAAGGCTCAGGCGTTTCCGCCTAAGCCATTGAAAAGTGGTGAACCGTGTTGAGTTCAAGCCAACTACCAATTGATTAAAAACTGCACCCGCTCGAAACGCTAACTCCTACAACAGCGTGGTTCTTTCTCTTCGTCATTCGGGATCAACTCTTTCACAAGTCGATCCACTTCAGCCACTAAACTAAAGCCTCGCGACCATCTCCACTTGAGCGAGTGGCCGTTGCGGGATCAATAATAACAGCCATCGCGACACAAATAGGACCGGTATCTTGCTATTCTCAGCGACGGCCAGAGCAGTAATTTATGCAACCCTCAAGACGCTTTCGATTACATGATGCGTCTGTTCATCGGTTTGGGCAGGGCACATAGGAAGACTGATTACTTCACCTGCAAACTGTTCTGCCAAGGGAAAACTACCGCGTAAGAGACCCAAATCTGCGTATGCTTTCTGGAGGTGGGGCGGTATCGGATAGTGAATAACTGTACCAACCCCGCTATCTGCCAGACGCTTCTGGAACGAAGCCCGGTCATGATGACGAAGCACATAAAGGTGCCAGACGGGGTCCGCCCAACTTGGTACAAAAGGAATACACAGGCCAGCCGCGGAAAAAGCGTCTGAATATCGCTTTGCAATGTGCTGACGCCGAGAGATCATTGTATCCAGTGCCGTCAACTTGACCTGAAGAACGGCGGCCTGGATCGGGTCGAGACGGCTGTTCAATCCCTGCACGTCATTCTCGTATTTGACGATCGAACCATAGTTGCGCAGGAGAAGCGTTCGATCGGCTATTTCGGAATCATCTGTGGTTAGCGCCCCACCATCCCCCAAAGCGCCAAGGTTCTTTGATGGGTAAAAACTCCAAGCCGCTGTCCCCGAGCTCCCAATCCTACGAGATTTGTAACGCGCACCGTGGGCCTGAGCTGCATCTTCCAGCACAAACAAGTCATGTTCTTGTGCGATAGCATTCAACGTATCCATATCTGCCGGTTGGCCATAAAGATGCACTGGTATTATAGCTTTGGTCCGATTTGTTATCGCAGTGCGTACCGCTTCGGGGTCTATGTTATATGTCGATACCAACGGCTCCACAGGTACAGGGGTAGCACCGCATTGGCTGACCGCCAGCCATGTTGCTATATAGGTATTGCTCGGCACTATGACTTCGTCACCAGGGCCAATGCCCTTGGACATCAGTCCCAATCGAAGTGCGTCCAAACCATTCGCGACACCAGCACAATGCGGGCTGCCGACATAGGCTGCAAAAGCCTCCTCGAACGCTTCCAGCTCAGGGCCCAACACGTAGGACCCCGCCCGAGCCACTCGCAACAGCGCCTTTTCGATCTGATCTTGCTGTTCGGCATGGGCAGCAAGCAGGTTTAGAAATGGAACCTTCAAGATGCACCCACCGCCTTGAGGAAATCGCTCTTTTCCCGGATGTAATCCTGCTCATCGTATTTTGCAGATGCCATAACCATACACACCGACCCTGAGGAAAAATTATCGAGATACCGCCACATCATCGGGCAGACATAAACTCCGAAATAAGACCTGTTCAGATGAAAACGGCGTGAATTAAATCCATCGTCGAGTACGAGATCAAAACTGCCAGACATGCATATTACAAACTGGTGCAGCGCCTTGTGGCCATGCTCGCCACGATCAGCTCCTCCGGGCACATCATAGAGATAGTAAACGCGTTTTATATCAAACGGAATATGATTGCCGCCTTCTACGAAAGTCAAATTTCCTCGCGCATCAGCGATCTTGGGCAATTCAATAATCCGACAGTCGTTCAGGGGCATTATGTGGTTCTCGCTTTTATCTTTTCCCTGAGTACAGCGCGAGAACCTTAGCGGCAAACAGTTTCATATTTAGGGCCGCATCACCGGCAAAAATGTGAAACAACATGAGCGTCATTGCCCAAGGACTGTTGATACTGGGATACCGACAAGGGATACTCAGTTCAATTGCCCTATAGCGCGGTGCAGGTGGTAGGAAAACGTGACTAAAGAATTAAAAATGCGGCGATTTCAGGCAGAAGACACCGAAGCTTGGAATGCCTTTGTTGACGGGTCAGGCAATGGAACCTTTCTGCATGACCGAAGATTCATGGAGTATCATTCGGATCGTTTCGACGATTACTCCATGATCATTGAAGCAGGTGACAAGATTTGTGCCGTGTTACCAGCAAACCGCGTTGAAGACACGCTCTACTCACATGGCGGCCTGACCTATGGCGGGCTACTTTTTGGAGAAGCCATGTCCGCCGAATTGATGGTCGAAACTGTTTCAGCTTTGATAAACACTCTACGCGCAGACGGCTTCAAACATCTCCATTACAAATCGATCCCTCATATTTTCCACCAATACCCGGCAGAGCAGGACATCTACGCTCTTGTGCAACACGGCGCACGGATGGTCAGGTGCGATCTGTCGTCAGCCATTGCAATTGGCCGATCTCCAAAATTCTCAAAATCCAAACGCCAAGGGGTCACACGGGCCCGCAAAACTGGTCTGCAAGTTGAGGAAAGCACCGACTTCGGCGCGTTTTGGCGTATTCTCTCGGAACGGCTAATTGAGGCACATGGCGCAGCTCCTACGCATAGTTTAGAGGAAATTGAACAGCTTCACGGCCATTTTCCCGACCAAATCCGTCTATTTGTTGCCCTGGACGGTGAACATATTAAGGGTGGAGTTGTCGTTTTTGACTGCGGCCCAGTGGTGCATGTCCAATACATGGCCACCACCGAAGATGGACGGCGTGTTGCTGCACTCGACTTGATTATCTCGCACCTTCTGGAGACCGTTTGTGCTGATAAATCGTGGTTCAACTTTGGCATATCCACGACAGATGGCGGTCGGGTTTTAAACTCAGGACTAGCGAGACAAAAGGAAATGTTCGGTGCCCGCAGTGTACTTTTCTACCAGTACGAATTGGACCTGTCGTAATGCATTCGCAATCCTTCACGTCCTTGAAAACCTTCTCAAACATATTGCGCTCCGCAGCCTTACAAAGCAACAACCTGAATGATGGCTTAGCACTGTTAAGGCTCTATGCTCGTTTGCATTGGGACAATATTTCCGGGCATTTTGGGGACGATCCCCTTGAAGTTGCTTTCTTTGAAAGATGGCGAGATCGACCTCTGAAATCATCACAGCCAAGTTTACCAAAAACCAACTTCCTGCACATTGCCACACAGACTTATGAGCAGGGTGGACACTCTCGCTTGTTGTGGAGATTGATCGAGGGCCTTTCAAAACATGGGACTCAGGCTCTCTTGGTTACCGACCCTCGCAGAAGCAACCATATTGTCGATTTCGGAGGGACTGTTACTAGGCTGAAAGGAAAACCTGCTGTCCGTGCAGCCGCAATTGTCGCTGCAGGGCAAAAGGCAGATACTATTCTGCTGCATATTCACCCTGACGACAGTGCAGCAGCATTTGCCGCCCGTATCCTTAGATCTCAGGGTAAGAAAATTCTGTTCGTCAATCATGCGGATCACGTCTTTAGCTTGGGGTCGGGCGCCGCTGACGTTGTGCTTGAAATCTGCATGACTGGCTGGAAGACCACTCTTGGACGCCGTACTGCGCAGGCGCAAAGCTTCATGGGCATTCCGATAATCGACGAGAACTATCAGGTACCAGACCATTCCGCATCTCGCCATGGCCCAATAGTATCCATGGGAGGTGGTGGAAAGTTTTCTCCAACCCCAGGTCTTAGCTTTCCCGATTTCCTTAAGACGCTTTTGCCACAGATCAAAAATGATGTAGTTCTGATCGGACCATCCCCAAAAGATGCCTGGTGGAGCGAAGTCACTGGCGCATTTCCGGGCCGAATCCAACTATGCGGCCCCCTCCCACCAAAGCAAGTAGAAGACATATTGAAAACGGCTTCTTGTTATGTAGATAGCTTTCCGCTTGATGGAGGTACGGCCTATCCGCAAGCTGCGGCATTGGGTGTTCCCTGCTTTGCGCCAAATGCAGGAAACGCCGCTGGGGTCAGCCCAACTGACGCGTTGAGATTCGAGACCATCAATGAGATGCAAAATGCTCTTGTGTCCTATATTAATGGTGGTGCCTATCCGTTCGATCTCAAAACGATCCAGAAAAGGCTCCTCATGGACTTTTCTGGCACTGCAGTGACCGACCGAGTCATGAGTGCCGCGCGCGGATGTCCTATTCCTGCTATCGAGTATTTACCGCCACTTGGCCAAAGAGATTCTGATTACAACGCGCGCAGATGGGCCGAGCAAAACAGGGTCCAGGTACCCAAGCGCATCTGGCGAGATATCTCGGCCCCCATTCGGTTGAGTCTATACTTTGCAATTCGGGAGGCTGACCTGCCGACGTCGATAAAAAGCGAGATCAACAAAATGCTGGCGACCCAATGGATTTAGGTCAACGAAAGTGAATTGGTCAACGATATCCCCAAAAGTGGCATAGATGGCTGCTACAGAAGGGTTTGATTTCTGCAAAACAGGTCATGGACCATGCCACTTCGCAACACCCACGCCAGTGCGCCCCATGTCGTTTCCATTGTAAAAAAGGTAGCGCGCTCCAGTTTGCGTTTCGATGTGCGCTGGATAGCAAGTCATGTCACTATCCCAGCTTCCGTCATCCCCACGCGGTAACTCTACGGCATCGGTCCGGGCAAAAGTGACCCCATCAGCAGACGTGAACCGAAAGCTTTCATACTGTTTGGCTAATGTGTCCGACGTCACTCGCAGTTCCCAAGTTCCGTCTGCCAATTGGTTGGCGCGCGGACGACCTATGCGGTATTCTGCCTGATTAGGAGTGACAATTTGCTTGGCAGAGGCATCGTCAAACTTAAGCCCATCAGTGCTGGTCAGTGTCCAGCAATCATACTTCGGATATTGTCTTCCCTCAAGCTCTTGCCACCCGCTACCGCGAGCAATCCACGCGCGATACCCATCGCCCGGCATCCGTGAAATGGAGTGAAGCGCGCCAATTATTGTACCTTCGGGGCAACGATCCAATATTGGGGTTTGCTGGTAACGTCTAAAAGTGTCGCCCCGGTCATGACTAATTGCGACCCCCGTAAAAGCAAGAAACTTGGCCTTCTCAACCAATTGAAAGCCTACATAATATAGCCGGAGTTCGTCTTTCGATACCTCCAGAACATCGCCCATGATCACGCCATTGTCGTCAAACATGCCAGGCGCGCCGACATCCAGAACTGGTTCGGAAGATATTGCCTTGATGTGCTTGGGGTCTGCCGCGTCCACATCCACCCAGCCAATCCGGCTGACGCCCTGTTCATCTCGCGAGCCGCCAAACAATCGAATCGTGTTACCGTCCCGGAGCCAGGGAGTAGGCGTCATGAAGGAATGCCGCGCCCAGGAAGAAGTCCCGTCAGGACAGTAAACCAGTCCTTGCTTGCGCCACGTCATGCCGACGGCTTCAGTTTAAAATAACGATAGGAAGAGACCCGCGATGGCGTAGCGGGATTGCCATTCAATATCAATCCAGGTTCTTCGAAGGATTTGTTGACGGCAGCAGCCATGCCAACAAAGCTGTCAGCTCCGATCGTCACATTATCCGCAAACGTGCAGTTCACGCCCAAAAAGCTGCGTTCACCGATCCTGCAATAGCCAGAAATCACCGCATGGGATGAAACGAAACAGTTATCGCCGATCTCCGTCTGATGTCCGATATGATTTCCTGACCAGAGAACACACCCATCTCCAATTTTAACACCGTGCTGCACTACATTATTTTCGAAAATGAAAACATTTGAACCCAACTTCGCTGTGCGCCACACCATTGCGCGCGGGCTTATGAAGTTCGCCAACGTGTAACCCTTGTCCCGGGTCGATTTAATTAGGCGTTCTCTTACTCTGTTAAGTTGCGTCGAGGTAATTGCTACATGCGCTTCAGTCGTAGCTGGATCAAAGTGTCTTTCGGCATCCTCGAAGACAACGACTGGGAGCCCGAACTTCTCAGTTTCATCGAAATATTCTTTTTCTACAGCAAATCCCACGACGGTGTACGAGCTATCTACAGTAAAATACTCATAAGCAATATCAGCAAACTCACCTGCTCCGACTATCAGTAATTTCTGCGACATTTAGTGGGCTACCCGTCTTTGATGAACGTTCGAATCTTTCGGAAAACAGTCAATTTGACTATGCTAACGCCATATCAAAGAATTGCCCCCTAGTCTCGTGCCATTCTACGTTAGAAGTCGATGGTAACTAAAGAAACGTTCTTCGTAGTCGACCAATATAGTGCCACCAATCGCCCCAACTCATATGCGCCGCATACTTTTGGCGGACATAGCGCAACTCCCGACGAACAAGCGCTCGACTGACGCTTGCGCTGACTTGGCCAGAGTGCTGTCTGTTCACGACCAAAGGCTCAAGCAACACCTTTGGTAGCCCAAAACAGAGCGAACACTGCTTGTAATAATCTACATCCATCAGCCAAATCAGCACCTCATCGAATTTGGGCGCATGCGCGCGACGCAAGGCGAGCACCGAGGGGCTGCTTATTGTATTCTTTCCAAATTGGATACGGCTGTGAAAATGCGGAACAAATGGACGGATCAAAGTTTGACCATCGCGGGTGTGCTCCGATCCCGTCACGATCCAATGAACCTCCGGGTCGTCAAAGGCTCCAGCGATCTTCGTAAGCGCATCATTTCCGTTCAAGAAATCATCTTGAAATAGGACTTTAATGATTTCGCCCTGTGCGGCTTCAATCGCTGCATTGGTATTGGCAGACCCTTGTCGTTTCAGGTGCCTTGTATCCAGATGTCGAACAGACATATTTTCATAGCTCAGACAGAGCTCAGCTATACTATTGTCATCCGACTGATCAGCAACAACCACTTCGAAATCACGGAACTCCTGCTGCCCCAGGATATCCAATGACGTTTTCAAATACTGCGCACCCATCCCACCCATGGAGTATGCAGGAATGCACACGCTGAGACGTAAAAAACTATCCATTTAGACTTTCTCGCTGTTTGCGTCCCGAAAGCACAAGAACCTTGTGGTGCAGTCCGCATTTAACAAAATTGAATTGGGATCCTCAAGAAGCCTCTTCGCATGATCTATCAAGCTATCGGAACATTAGAGTTCTTTGCAAAAGTGACGGGCTACATAGCACTGGAACTCAATCCCAACATTCATAACATGAAATATTTTCGAGACGAATTGACTGGGGGCCTATGAACATTTGCTCAACGCCCCATATTGACCTTATCCGAAAGCACCCCTGCCATCCTATGTATCGCCTGCCGACACCATGGGTTTAGCTCTTGTGATACTTCCCACAAGCAACGTTCCGGTATTCCTGAGTGCGTCCAGATCTAGCGATATTCGTATAGAGGAAAAGTGGTGAGCCGTGTTGGGTTCGAACCAACGACCTACTGATTAAAAGTCAGTTGCTCTACCAACTGAGCTAACGGCCCACTTTTTTCGAAACGATCAGATCGTTGCTGTGTCGCTCTTTAAGCTGAATGATCGAAGAAGATCAAGAACTTAATTTGCTTCGCGACCGTTTGAACTTGTCATTCTCACCGTCCCGATAGGCGCTCTCTCTAGGGCCAGCTTGGCAGACGGTCAAGAGCTTTTTTCAACTTTCTTAACCCAAGGGTGGATTCATTCTTTGGGCAGGGTTATATGGCCGACATGAACACCAAAACCTCCTCCGGATTGCCGTTTATGAAGATGCATGGGCTGGGCAACGACTTCGTCGTTGTTGATGCGCGCGTCCATCCTGTCGAAATTTCTCCTGCGTTGGCACGGGGAATCGCCCATCGCCAGTTTGGGATGGGCTTTGATCAGCTGGCAGTGATTGAAAATGGGGCTGCTGACGCGCATCTTACTTTTTACAATGCCGACGGATCGACTTCTGCGGCCTGCGGCAATGCCACTCGCTGCATAGCCCGGTGGCTAATGGATGAATGTGACAAGGCCGAATTACACTTGACCACAGATCGAGGTGATCTGTTCGCGCGCGATGCAGGCCACGGGCTAACTTCGGTTAATATGGGGCATCCGCAGTTGCTGTGGAATGAAGTCCCGCTGGCCGAAGAGATGGACACATTGGAACTACCAATCGAGGGTGCTCCGACGGCAACCGGCATGGGTAATCCGCACTGCACCTTTTTTGTCGAGGATGCCGAGCAGGTCCGGTTAGAGGAATTTGGTGGCCGTTTGGAACATCACCCTTTGTATCCGGAACGCACCAATGTGCAGGTGGCTCAACTGATCGCCCCCAACCACTTACGTATGCGGGTCTGGGAGCGGGGCGTAGGCATTACGCTGGCCTCCGGCTCGTCCTCCTGTGCAACTGCCGTTGCTGCGGCCCGACGTGGACTAACCAGTCGCAAAGTGCAGATTGATCTGGATGGCGGCACCCTGTGGATCGACTGGCGCGAGGATGGTGTCTGGATGACCGGCAACACAATGCATGTGGCTAACGGTGTTTTCACCTCTGAATTTCTGGCTAGCCTGACATGAGCGTTCCCAAATTCACCACTCTCGGCTGCCGATTGAATGCTTATGAAACCGAGGCCATGAAAGAGCTGTCGCAACAGGCAGGGCTGGAAAACGCTGTGGTCGTCAACACATGCGCGGTCACGGCCGAGGCCGTGCGCAAGGCCCGGCAGGAGATTCGCAAACTGCGTCGCGAAAACCCAGACGCCCGGTTGATCGTTACCGGCTGCGCGGCACAGACCGAACCTGAGACCTTTACCAAAATGGATGAGGTTGACGCGGTTATCGGCAACACCGAGAAGATGCAGCCCGAAACCTGGACCGGCATGGCAGCGGATTTTATCGGCGAAAGCGAAGCAGTGCAGGTCGACGACATCATGTCAGTCACGGAAACCGCTGGCCATCTGATTGACGGCTTTGGCACCCGCAGCCGCGCCTATGTTCAGGTTCAAAATGGCTGCGACCATCGTTGTACATTTTGCATCATCCCCTATGGCCGTGGTAATTCACGTTCAGTACCAGCCGGAGTGGTAGTGGATCAAATCAAACGATTGGTCGATCGCGGCTATAACGAGGTGGTGCTGACCGGGGTTGATCTGACCTCCTGGGGGGCTGACCTGCCTGCGGCGCCCAAGCTGGGTGATCTGGTGATGCGGATCCTGAGGTTGGTGCCCGACCTGCCCCGTTTGCGGATCTCTTCCATCGATTCGATCGAGGTGGACGAGAACCTGATGATGGCCATCGCCACCGAACCGCGCCTGATGCCACATCTACACCTGTCGCTGCAGCATGGCGATGATCTGATCCTGAAACGGATGAAGCGCCGCCACCTGCGCGACGATGCCATCCGGTTCGCCGAAGAGGCCCAGAAACTGCGCCCCGACATGACCTTTGGTGCCGATATCATTGCCGGCTTTCCAACAGAGACCGAAGCGCATTTTGAAAACTCGCTGAAACTGATCACCGAATGCGACCTAACTTGGCTGCATGTGTTCCCCTATTCCAAACGGACCGGCACGCCGGCGGCCAAGATCCCCAGCCAGATCAATGGCAACGTCATCAAGGATCGCGCCGCCCGTCTGCGTACTGCGGGCGACGCACAGGTCCAGCGTCACTTGCAAGCACAGTTAAACAAAACCCATCACATCCTGATGGAAAACCCACATATGGGCCGCACCGAGCAGTTTACCGAAGTGACGTTTGCCACCCCCCAAGCCGAAGGGCAGATTGTCTCGGCGTTGATCACTGGGATTGACGGCAACCAGCTGACGGCCTGAGCAAATCTAAGTGGTTTCTTTTTGCTAAAAAATACTCCGGGGGAAGCGCACAGCGCTGGGGGCTGGCCCCCGTTGTACTGCACCACAAAGAAAAACCCCCGCGCAGATGCACGGGGGTTTTTGATTTTCTATCCAACCAGCGTTTAGCTGTCTTTGCGGCCCTTGACCGGCGCCCAGATGCGCTTGTTGGTCAGGTACAGCAGAACCGACAGGATGGTCAGGATCAGCACACCAACAAAACCAGCCTGCTGGCGCGCCATCATCTTGGGCTCAGCCGTCCACATCAGGAAGGCCGCAACGTCCTGAGACATAGCGCGTACGTCGTTAGCATGACCGTCACTGAACTCAACGAGTTCGTCCGACAGTGGTGGTGCCATCGAAATCCAGCCACCAGGGAAAGCGGTGTTTTCATACAGGGTAGTCCCTGCTTCCTCTTTCTCTTCACCAGTATAGCCGTCTAGCAATGATGCAATGTACTCAGCACCGCCCATGCCCTTGAACAACTGGTTCATACCCGATCCATAAGGACCGTGGAAACCTGCTCGCGCTTTGGCCATCAGGCTCAAATCAGGTGCACCAGCATTCGTATTCGCTGGGAAATTGTCCACCGGAGTTGCCGGACGATCTTCATCTTCTACGGAATCATAAACCGAGAAGTATTCAGCTGCGTAGGCGCGCACCTGATCTTCTGGCATGTGTGGTCCGCCCTCATCCGACAATGTGCGGATAGGGACAAACTTCAGCCCGTGACAGGCTGCACAAACCTCAGTGTAGATCTGCAAGCCGCGTTGCAGCTGGTTTTGGTCGTAGGTGCCAAACGGACCTTCGAACGAGAACGCAAAATCCTCGATGTGCTGGTCGCCGCCCCCTGCTGCCATTGCGGCAACAGGAGTCAGAGCAAGAGCGGCACCGATTACAAGTTTCTTCAACATAGTTTCCGGTCCCTTTTCTTATTCGGCAGCTTTGGCGTCAGACGCCTTGCCATAATGCGCATCAAAATCTTCTTCGATGGTCGCAGGAATGGCAGTTGGTTTTTCGATGACACCCAACAGCGGCAGGATCACCAGGAAGTACCCAAACCAGTAAGCAGAAGCGATCAGTGAGAAGCTCGCATAAGGTTCTTCAGCAGGCATCGCACCCAGCCACATCAGGGCAAAGAAATCGACGATCAGCAGGTAGAACCACCATTTGAACATCGGACGGTAAGTGCCCGAACGTACGCGGGATGTGTCCAGCCAAGGCACCAGAGCCATCACAGCGATCGCACCAAACATCGCCATCACACCAAAGAACTTGGCATCGATGATGCCACCAGTGATGAACGAGGTGAACTGAACAACCCAAACTTCGGCGGTGAAAGCCCGCAGGATCGCATAGAACGGCAGGAAGTACCATTCAGGAACGATGTGTGCAGGTGTCACCAGCGGATTTGCTTCGATGTAGTTATCAGGGTGACCAAGGTAGTTTGGCATAAAGCCAACAATCGCCCAGAACACGACCAACACAACAACCAGCGCAAACACGTCTTTGATGACGAAATAGGGCCAGAATGGCAGCGTGTCTTTCTTGGCTTCTTCTTTCGACCCTTTGCGAACATCAACACCAGTTGGGTTGTTGTTGCCAGTGGTGTGGAAGGCCCAGATGTGCACGATAACCAATGCAGCAATGATGAATGGCAGCAGATAGTGCAGCGAGAAGAAGCGGTTCAGTGTGGCGTTGCCAACTGCAGGTCCGCCCAGCAGCCAAGTCTGCAGCGCTTCACCGATAAAGGGAATCGCGCCAAACAGGCCGGTGATCACGGTTGCACCCCAGAACGACATCTGACCCCAAGGCAAGACATAGCCCATAAAGCCGGCACCCATCATCATCAGGAAGATCAGCATACCGACGATCCAGGTGATTTCACGAGGGGCCTTATACGAGCCATAGAACAACCCGCGGAAGATGTGGATATAGACAGCGACAAAGAACAACGAGGCGCCATTCATGTGCACGTAACGCAGCATATAGCCGCCGTTCACGTCACGCATGATGTGTTCAACACTGGCAAAGGCCAGGTCAACATGCGGTGTGTAGTGCATCGCCAGAACGATACCTGTGATAATTTGCAGTACCAGGCAGAACGCCAGTACAATGCCCCAGATCCACCACCAGTTGAGGTTCTTAGGAGTGGGGATCATGATTGTGTCATACAGCAACCCAACAATTGGCAGGCGGCTGTGCAGCCACTTTTCACCACCAGTTTTGGGTTCGTAATGATCGTGCGGAATTCCGGACATAAATGGTTTCCTTATCCCAGTTTGATCGTTGTTTCGTCGAGGAACACGGCCACAGGAACCGGAAGGTTCTCGGGCGCGGGACCTTTACGGATGCGGCCAGCGGTGTCGTAGTGCGACCCGTGGCAAGGACAGAACCAGCCATTGAAATCGCCAGCACCATCACCGAGAGGCACACAGCCAAGGTGCGTACACACACCCATCATGACCAGCCATTCACCGGCATCATCCATTGTGCGGTTTTCATCGGACGCATCCAAGCCAGGCTTGTTGGCGTTCCGGTCCAGCTGATCCGGCAAATCGCTCAGCTCAACAGCACGGGCTTCGTCGATTTCACTCTGGCTGCGGCGACGGATGAACACTGGTTTACCCAGGAACATCACACGCAGCTGCGTACCAACTTCGACACCGCTGATGTCGACGATGATAGACGACAGGGCCTGAACGTCGGCCGAGGGATTCATTTGATTTACCAGCGGCCAAACGGCCGCCCCTGTAGCGACGACCCCAGCGCCACCGGTGGCGTAATAGAGGAAGTCTCTCCGGGTGCCTTCGTTGTCTTCTGCGTGGGACACGAGGTTTTCTCCAATTCCAGCGCCCGTTTCGGGCAAACATGCGCATGCACCGCGAAAATTCGTGGTGGCTCAGGCGGGTATGTACCGATGAGAATGGCTTACGTCCAGCTATCATAGACGCGCAAAAGGCCGCATAGACATGTTTCTGACAGGCAGCGGTCGCAAAGCTACATAGATATTGGGTGCGCGGCCCGTCATTCAAGGCTCTGCGCTATCCGGCTGGAGGTTGCGTTGCCAACATGCTGGGACGTGATTCGAACCCTTTGAACCAATCCGCCAGTGCCTCATTGCCTTGGCGCCAATTGCTGTCAGGGTGTCGAAAATCAACATAGCCCAACGCACAACCAACCGCGATGTGGCCTATATCGAACGGCCCCTTTAGGTGGCTCATCCAGCGCGCATTCAACGCGGCGCAGCCACCGACCACCTTACCCAACTGCGCTGTTTCCCAATCGTCCCATTGTTTTTCTTCGGGACGCATCCGTCGCTCATAGGTGGCAGAAACAGCTGCATCCATAATTCCGTCTGCGGTCGCTTCAAGCACCCTGCTATCCCAACCACCCGCATACAAACCGCTTTTTGCACGGTCATCCAGATAGGCGCAAATCACCCGACTGTCATATAATGTGGGTCCGTCATCTCGTTGCAGCGCGGGAATTTTCCCAAGTGGATTGGCAGATTTCACCTCATCCGCTGTTGCCAGCGGTGTGGTGGCCACCGATTGGATGTCCACATCATCGAGCTGGTCTGTTTCATGCAGCAGCACCATAACTTTGCGGACGAATGGTGATGTTGGGGCGTAAATAAGCTTCATATCGTTCTCCTCTTTGCCCGCACAGTAGGTAACTGGCAGGCAAAGGGAAGATGATTTGAGCTGACTAAAGCTCGACGCGTACGTCGTGCATCCATAACTTGGCAGGCCGAGACAACATAAACACAACCACATCAGCCAAATCTTCGGGTTCGGTAAAAATATGGTTGGGAACATCTTCACCAGCTTTGGCAAACATCCCTGTATTGGTGCCGCTCTGATACAACCCGGCAACCCGGACACCACTTTCGGCTTCATCTTCCTTCAGCACGTCAGTAAAGCCACGCACACCATATTTGGTAGCTGAATAAACCGACTGTCCCGCCTGTGCGACGACGCCAGATTTGGATGCTACGTTGAGAATTGCGGCTTCGTCTCGAGCCCGTAATGAGGGTAGAACATGCCTGGTTAGCTGCATCAAAGCGATCAGATTGGTCTGAACTGTCGTCACCAACATGTCGGCATCAATGGAATCCAGTGGCCCTGCCTTATGCCATACTCCTGCGTTATTGATCAAAATATCAACGCCGCCAAAATCGCTTTCGATGAGATGCGCAGTGTGTGCGAGCGCATGAGCATCCATAAAATCCACAGAATATGCGCGTGCCTCTGCTGCGCCTAAATCTAGCGATTCCGCAACGACCTGATCCAGCCGGGCGCTATTGCGTCCAAGAATGGCAATTCTACAACCTTCGGAAGCCAGTTTTAGACAGATATGCCTGCCAATGCCGTCGCTACCACCGGTTACAACGACCACTTTATCCCTAAGTTTCATACTGTTGTTTCCTTGTTATTCGCAAAAGCTGTAGCGACGTCGTCAGGTGACGCTAGTTCTGCGCCATTCAGCCCTGCATCAACACGGCCAACGTCTCTAATTCGGAGCCAAGCCCATCCTTGATGTGCTCCGCTACAGCCTCACGCGCATCAATCGACTTATTCTGACTTAATTTCCAAGTGCCATCCACATCTCTGATTCGCATCCGCGCTGGTACAATCATCCTCATGATCCGCTCTAATGTTTCGGGAGCCATCTTAGTTGTAGACCAAGGCGGTTTTGGCAGCAGGTGGGCCTCGTAAAATGCGGATTGTCGATCCAACAGGTCGCGCAGTTCATCCGCCGGACGCAACTCCAGATCCCCTGTCAAATGCACAGCTACATAATTCCAGGTCGGCACCTGATCCTCAACCCCATACCAATCGGGTGAGACATAGCCATCAGGCCCACTTACGGCGATTCGTGCTGGGCAGGCGTTTTTCAACATCTTTACGATGGGGTTTGAACGCACCAAGTGTAGTTCTGCCCATTGACCATCTTGTGACAGCAAGAATGGTACATGGCTGATCAACGGAGCACCATCGCACGAAATCGCCAAAACGCCAAAACCACGGGAACGCGCAAAATTCAAATTCTGCTCAGTTTCAGCATCGTGAAACATCGGGTTGGGATGCATTGATCTCTCCTTTTGCGCCCACTCTTGAAAACCTCCTGACCAATGGCAAGCGACAATCAACACCCATTCCGCAGGATCCGGGTCGAACCGCTCAAGCTCCAACTGATAGTAAGCTCCTGTCTCAACAGGATCATGTTCATGTCCCAAACACTCGTTACCCTTGCTGTTTTTTTGTTTCCGTTGGCTTACAGCCCCGGCCCTGGCAACATGTTCTTTGCTGCCAATGGCGCTCGGTTTGGGTTGTTGGCAACCTTGCGTGCAAATTTTGGATACCATCTAGCAACATGGCTGGTGACCGCGGCCATTGGTCTGGGCTTTGTCACCACACTTGACCTCTTTCCACAGATTTTCATCGCTCTAAAATGGGTGGGATCAGCGTATGTATTTTGGTTGGCTTGGAAACTGCTCCGATCAGGTATGCTACAAGGAGATGAGACTGCCCGACCGGCTTCATTTATTGATGGGGTGGTGTTGCTGCTGTTAAACCCTAAGGCCTATGTCATCATTGCACTGATGTTTTCACAGTTCCTGACGTCGTCCAACGATAACCGTTTGATACTGACCTTGGTAATCACCACTGTCTTCACCCTGAATAACTTTATCGCATTTACGGTCTGGACCCTGATCGGAGACCAAATTGCCAGCCATTTCCGATCGCCAGACAGCGCCCGAAGGCTGAATATGCTGTTTGGCGGCATGTTGGCGCTTGTTGCGATGTGGATGCTTATTTCCTAATGCCCCCCTTGCAAACCACACCTGCCCTTGCCAAATTGCGCTTGTTCTCAGGGCGGGGTGAAATTCCCCACCGGCGGTAAGCAGGTTCATCCTGTAAGCCCGCGAGCGGCCCTATCGTTAGGGGTGTCAGCAGATCTGGTGTGATTCCAGAGCCGACGGTCATAGTCCGGATGGAAGAGAACGTGCGAAAGGGAGCGCCATTGGTGCGCCCTATCGTTCGTTATCGCCTTGGGTGACGTGTCTGTACCAAAGGAGATAACCATGACACACACCCGATATGCCTTTATCAAGGCACAATGGCACGCCGATATTGTCGATCGCGCACTCGAAGGTTTCTTGCAGCTGATCCCAGCCGAACAGGTTGATGTCTATGACGTGCCCGGCGCGTTTGAGATGCCACTGCTGGCCAAGGATCTGGCCGCAACAGGTGAGTACGCAGCTGTGGCCTGTGCCGCCTTTGTCGTTGATGGCGGGATTTACCGGCATGATTTTGTAGCTCAGGCCGTGGTTGACGGGTTGATGCGGGCCGGAATGGATACCGGAGTACCAGTGCTGTCAGTGTCCCTGACACCGCACCAGTATCAGGAAACTGACCATCACAACGCCATCTACCGCGAGCATTTTGTCGAAAAAGGGCGCGAAGCAGCCAATGCCGCGCTGATGATCGGCAAGACACGCAATGCAGTGGCAAAAGCCGCTTAATTTCGCTCGTCGCGCCAGCGGCGAGCACGCGTCCGCCCGCCCCACGGCGGGCGCGTTCCGCACCCACCCGGGCGAACGCTCACCGCGAGCAACTTTTGCCGATTCAGCTTCAACCCCTGCTACCCTAGATATGCCTTCAACGCTGGTGGCGGGTTATCAAGCAGGGCCGCAGTTTCCATTGGGGGATGTGCCTGACTATCGGCCACCAACACAACCTGATCTGCAATCCGGCGGGCATCATTGGGGTCATGGCTAACCATCAACAGGGTTGCACCACTTTCGGCAACCAGTTCGGCCACCAGATCCAGCATTTCCGCCTTAAGCGCCGGCCCCAGCGCGGCAAAGGGTTCATCTAGCAGCAACAGATCGCGCCCCTGCACCAACACCCGTGCCAGCGCCACCCGGCTTTGTTGTCCGCCAGACAGAGCGGCGGGTTTGCGATCTTCCATATCGTCGAGCCCAACACGTGCTAGTGCCGCCTGCACCTTTGCTTGCTGCGCGCTATCCAAACGCAGATTGGGGTGAATGCCCAACCCGACATTCTGCGCCACGGTCAGATGCGGGAACAGGTTGCCGTCTTGAAACAGCATCGCAATGGGTCGTTTGCCTGGCTCGACCTTTGTCAAATCGTCGCCATTCCAACGAACCGTACCTTTGGAGAGCGATCGAAACCCGGCTAAGGCCTCGATCAGGGTGGACTTCCCTGCCCCCGATGGCCCGATAACGGCAATCCGGCTACCTGGAACAATCTCCAGGTCTGCGTGCAAAGAAAACCCGCCGTTTTCAATCAGACAATCCTCAAGCCTCAGCATGCCAGCGGCCTCCGCGATCCAAAATCCAAAACGCCGACATCGACAGAGCCAGCAAAAGCAGCGCGGCCCCAGCTGCAGACTCCATCCGGTAGGCCCCCATCAGGCGATAAACCTGCAACGGCAAGGTGGCAAATTCGGGATCGGCAAACAGGGCCACTACGCCCAAATCCCCCATCGACAGCGCCGCCGCCAGCCCTGCGGAAAAGCCAATCTGCGCCCGCATCCGGGGCAACAACACCCGCCGCACAAAGGGCCAACCTCTCACATCCAGCGACATCGACAGACGGCCATAGCGGCCCACCACAGATTTGGCGCGGGGCACTAGTATTCGCAGAGCAAAAGGCAGTGCCATCACCGCATTGACCAGCGCCGTCACTGGCAGTGCCAGGGCAAAGGGATCGGCGATGGGGTAGATCACGATGAACAACCCGGTGCCGATCACCAGCGGCGAGGCGGCAAGGCCCAGAATACCGGCAACCTCGATCATGGTACCGCGCCCCAGTGCCACTGCTGTCGCCATCGGCACGGCCAGAATCAGCATCAACACTGTGCTGAGCGTGGCCACCAAAATCGAGTTGAGCGCCGCCACCCAAACCGATGCCTTGAGGCCAACCAGACCGGGCACGCCGGACAGAGCAATGGCCGCCAGTGGCAAAAGCAAAAAGGCGGCTGCTAGAATAATCCAGAAGCCATCCATGATCCGCGAGGTGGTCGAATTGCCATCCCAGCGCTGCAGAGGGCGGTCCAACCCGGTTCCGAACCCCTCACCCACCGCAACCTTGGCGGCAACCAGAGCCGCCGCGCCCGTCAGGACCAATTGCAACCCCGACAACATCGCCGCGCGACCAAGGTCAAAGTCAAAACGAAATGCCTGATAAATCGCCAACTCGATGGTGGTGGCACGGGGACCGCCGCCCAAGGTCAGCGCCACAGCAAAGCTGGACAGGCAAATGGCAAAGACCACCGCCAAGGCGCCGGGCACAACGCGGCGCAGCATCGGATACTCTAGCAACTGTCGCATAGCCCGCGCATCGGCGCCCAATTGCGCCGCCAACCGGAAGCGTTCGGCAGGAGTTTCCTGCCAGCCCTGCAAGATCAGCCGCGTTGCCAGGGGTAAGTTAAAAAACACATGCGCTAATACCACACCATGCAATCCATAGATCTGCACCGGTTCCAGCCCAACCAGGGCCAAGCCATCACTAATCCACCCTGCCCGGCCAAAGACCTGCAGCAGTCCCAGAATCGCAACAATAACGGGTAGAATAAAGGGCGCGCCCAGCAGGGCGATCAGCAGCCGACGGCCAATGAACCGCCGTCGCGCCAAGGCACGTGCCACCGGAACAGCCAGCGCCACACTCAGCCCGGCAGACAGGCAAGCCTGTATCAGGGTAAACCGCAGTGCCGCCCAGTCACTGGCGCCAAGCCCCCGGCCAGGTTCAGCACGCAGGACAACAGCGGCAAGCGTGCCAAAGATCAGCGCCGCCACAACAAGGGCAGCGCCGATCCCAGCTCGAGCGCTTACTGGCTGAGCGCAGTCAGCCATTCGTCCAGAGCTGCATCGCGAACAGCTGCTGCCTCATCTTCGGTCAGCAACAGGGATTTGCCCGGCTCGACCAGAGTTTCAAACCCAGCTGGCAGACCGTCAGCAGGTGTTACAGCAGGGTACATCCAGTTGGTGGTTGGAATGATCGACTGGAACGCATCCGACACCATGAAGGCCAGGAACTGATCGGCCAACTCGGGCTGGTCACTAGCGGCCAGTTTACCGGCAACTTCGACCTGCATGTAGTGACCTTCGTCGAACAAGGCTGCTGCTTTCGAAGAATCTTCTTCGGCAATCAGGTGGTAGGCTGGCGAAGTCGTATAAGACAGCACCATGTCAGCCTCACCTTCGAGGAACATGCCGTAAGCCTCAGACCAGCCCTTGGTCACTGTGACAACGTTGTCGGCCAGATCAGCCCAGATTGCCGGGGCTTCGTCGCCATATGCCGCCTTGACCCACATCAGCAGGCCCAAACCGGGGGTGGACGAGCGAGGATCCTGGATCACGATCTTCTTGTCGCTGGCGGCCAGCTCTTTGAAGTTGGCTGGAGCCGCTGCATCGGCATTGTGCACAAACGAGAAATAGCCCCAGTCGTAAGGCGCAAAGGTTGCGTCTGTCCAAGTCACAGGCAACGCGTAGTCGGCAGTGACCGAATGATCGGCAAACAGACCGGTAGCCTTGGCGGCGGCGGTCAGGTTGGTGTCCAGACCCAACACAACATCCGCGTCCGAGCGTTCGCCTTCCAGCTTGATGCGTGCCAGCAATGCGGCACCGTCACCTGCGCCGATCAGTTTCAGGTCACAACCGCAGATCTCTTCAAAGGCTTTCTCCACTGCCGGGCCGGGGCCCCAGTCGGAAACAAAACTGTCATAGGTATAAACGGTCAGTTCAGGTGCGTCGGCATAAGCCGCCGTCGTGCTCAACAGTCCCGCTGCAATCACAAGATACTTCATGGCATCCTCCATTGCGGCGACGGGCAAGGGGGATGTTGTCCCAGACCTTCCCTCCGCCGGTGTTAGCCGGTTCAGGTTCAACGGGTCCGCCAATGATGGCATCTCAGCGCAGTGTCCCACGCACCCCGAGGTGAGCCGATACCTATGCCCGCGCCCAGCCAAAGACAAGTCACATCCCGGATCAGGCGCTACGACTTTGGAAAACTGGAATGATCCGCCCTTCATCTAGCCATAAATATCCCGGGGGAGCCGTCAACGACGGCGGGGGCAGAGCCCCACCCCCCCAGATGTGCAAAACCCCTTGAGAGCCAGCCGCCACACCGCTAAGCACATCCGGCAAAGGAGCTCGCCCCATGTCAATGAATAGCTTTGGTCATCTTTTCCGTGTCACCACCTGGGGCGAGAGCCATGGGCCTGCGCTGGGCGCAACCGTGGATGGCTGCCCACCCAATGTTCCGTTGGATGAGGCGATGTTGCAGCAGTGGCTGGACAAACGTCGCCCGGGTCAGAACAAAAACATGACCCAGCGCAACGAACCGGATGCGGTGAAAATCCTGTCGGGGGTGTTCGAGGGCCAAACCACCGGCACGCCGATCCAGCTGATGATCGAAAACACCGACCAGCGCTCCAAGGACTATGGCGATATCGCCCAAACCTTCCGCCCCGGTCACGCCGACATCACCTACTACCAAAAATATGGCAACCGCGACTATCGTGGGGGCGGCCGGTCCTCGGCCCGCGAAACCGCTGCCCGTGTGGCGGCGGGAGGTGTTGCTCGTGAGGCCATCAAGATGCTGGCCCCCGATCTGGAGATCAAAGGTTACATGGTCGCCATGGGCGAGCTGGACATTGACCGCTCCAAGTTCGACTGGGACGCCATCGACCAGAATGATTTCTGGATCCCCGATGCAGATGCCGTTCAGCGGTGGGAAGACTATCTGCAGGGCCTACGCAAAGAGCATGACTCGGTTGGTGCCGTGGTTGAGGTTGTGGCGCGTGGCGTGCCCGCAGGCATCGGCGCGCCTATTTATGCCAAGTTAGACACTGAATTGGCTTCGGCGATGATGTCGATCAACGCCGTCAAAGGTGTTGAAATCGGCGAAGGCATGAATGCTGCGCGACTCAAAGGCTCAGAAAACGCCGACGAGATTTTCCGTGGAAATGATGGCGCACCAGTTTATTCGTCCAACCACGCTGGCGGTATTCTGGGTGGGATTTCCAGTGGCCAGGACGTGGTGGTGCGCTTTGCGGTGAAACCAACTTCATCCATCCTGACCCCACGTGCCTCTATACGCAAGGATGGCTCTCCGGCCGAGGTAATCACCAAGGGCCGTCATGACCCCTGTGTTGGCATCCGCGCCGTACCAGTGGGTGAGGCAATGATGGCCTGTGTGATCCTGGACCAATTGCTGCTGCATCGCGGACAAATTGGTGAAAATCAGGGCAAAGTTGGCTGAGCTAAGGCTCTAATAAGGGGATTTCGACTGTTTAGCCGTGATCCCCGGCACATTGGCTGTGGTCGCCCAGCGCCGTCAGCACTTTGCAACACCCCCCGTTGCCGCCATCACACAGATGGCTGATCCGTTCCAGCTCTCTTGCCAGCTGTTCTAACTTGGCGATCCGTTCGCGGACGTTTTCTAACTGGCTACGTGCGATCTGATCAGCCTCGACACAGTCATCCCCCAGTTGCCCGTCCAGCCCCATTAGGGCGCGGATGTCGTCCAAGCTGAACCCCAAATCACGCGCATGCTTGATAAAGCCCAGCGCGTCCATGCCCGCCTGATCAAAGCGCCGCTGGTTACCCGCATTGCGCCCCGGCTCGTCCAGCAGGCCTATCTCTTCGTAGTATCGGATGGTCGGAACCTTGACCCCGGTGGCCTTGGACATTGCGCCGATGGTGTACATCAAAATACCTCTTGAAGCTCTAGTGGCTAGAGCAACTACATTGACCTCGAATCAGAACGAAGGACAAGAGACAATGGCAGGATGCTGCAACCACAACGCCCAGTTTGACGGGGTGTCGGCAGACTACAAACGGCGACTTTGGCTAGTGATCGCCATCAACGCCGGCATGTTTGGCGTGGAAATGAGTGCTGGGCAAATGTCCGGCAGTCAGGCCCTTAAGGCAGATGCGCTGGATTTTCTTGGTGATGCACTCACTTATGGCATTTCTCTGGCGGTGATCGGCGCCACCTTACGCACCCGCTCATTGGCGGCGCTGGGTAAAGGCATCAGCCTATTGCTGATGGGGCTCTGGGTGTTTGGGTCAACCGTATACTCAGTGTTTTACATCGGTGTCCCGCAGGCACAGATCATGGGATCGATCGGTTTTATGGCGTTGGCTGCCAATTTGGCCTCAGTTGCGATCTTGGCCCGCTACAAAGACGGCGACGCCAATGTGCGATCAGTTTGGTTGTGTTCTCGTAACGATGCCATTGGCAACGTCGCTGTGATGATCGCGGCTCTTGGGGTTTGGGGCACTGCCTCGGGCTGGCCGGATCTGATCGTTGCCGGGATCATGGCGGGCTTGTTCCTCAGCTCTGCCTTCCAGATCCTTGGCCAAGCAATAAAGGAATGGCGCTCGGAAGAGGCTCATTTGGAAGCCCATCAGCACTAAAACGCCCCGTGTTGCTTAGTCAAACAACCCTGCGTGATCTTCGCGCAGGGTTTTCTTTTGCGCTATACCTATAATTTTCTCACCCCAGGCAGGTAACGTGCCAAGCCGATGGTATCACTGCTACCAGCAAAATTCACTCTGCCCCCCCCTGCAACGGTCAGCACAGCTGATGAATTAGGGGACTGGCGTAGTTCATCACAGCGCACCTTTATGTACCAGCACCAGCACGGCGTCCAAATCAACCCATTGATCTTTGCCTCGTCGGAGCGCAGGGTCGCCGCCATGGTAAAATCGTTAACATCGCATCGACCGTTGCTCGCGGTTGGACTAAAAGTCACAGCAATTGGGCTGTTCACCACCATGGCGGCGATCATCAAAGCCACTGCTGACCATGTCCCTGCCGGCGAAGCGGTGTTCTTTCGCTCCCTGTTTGCAGTCCCGATAATAGTGATTTGGCTGATGATGCGCGGCGAACTACGCCACGGTTTGATCGCTAAAAACCCAATGGGCCATGTTTGGCGAGGGGTGCTTGGGACATCTGCGATGGGTTTGACCTTTACAGGCCTGGGTATGTTACCCCTGCCCGAGGTCACTGCCATCGGATTTGCGACACCAATTTTCACTCTGATTCTAGCGGCTATCTTTCTCGGAGAGACTATACGCCTGATCCGTATCAGTGCCGTTGTCGTTGGTTTGGCTGGGGTGATGATAATGATCTGGCCCCGATTAAGTGGTGGAGCAGATATCGGTGACGCCGCCACACTTGGTGCCATTTTGATCCTGATTGCCACCATTGCGCGCGCCATGGTGCAGATCCACATCCGGCAACTGGTTCAAACCGAACACACGGCTGCCATCGTTTTTTATTTTTCGATCACTGCCACAGGCTTGTCGCTTCTGACCCTTCCTTTTGGCTGGCAGGTGCCAAGCTGGGATATTCTTTTGATGCTGATCGCCAGCGGATTTATCGGTGGGGTGGCGCAGATTATGGTGACATCATCCTACCGCTTTGCCGCCGCATCAATGCTGGCGCCTTATGATTACGCCTCGATGTTGTTTGCTATCGTCATAGGCTATGTCTGGTTCGCCGAGCTGCCCACGCTGGTGATGCTGGCTGGCGCAACATTAGTCATCGCTGGCAATGCAGTGGTGATCTGGCGCGAGAGCCGCCTAGGAGTGGCGCGCGGCAAAGCCCGCCCGATGATCGACCCCAAGGGCGGTTAGCAGGCTCTAATAAGGGGTTTTAGGTCGGAACAGCACCCAATACGACGCTGCTCCTTTTTGGATTACACTGATCGGGTTAGCCCGCCGTCAATACGAATATTCTGGCCTGTGGTATAGGCCGCACCATCAGAGGCCAGATAGGCAATCAGAGCCGAGATTTCGCGTGCAGTACCATACCGCCCCATTGGAATGCGGGCCTTGCGATCCTCAGTTTCAGGAAGGCTGTCGATAAAACCGGGTAGCACATTGTTCATTCGCACGCCTTGAGCGGCGAACTTATCTGCAAACAATTTTGTAAAGCTGGCGAGTCCAGCCCGGAATACACCCGATGTCGGGAACAGCGGGTCAGGCTCAAACACCGCAAACGTCGATATGTTTATGATCGAACCACTGCCCTGCGCTGCCATGATTGGAGCCACCAAACGGCTGGGGCGGACTACGTTCAGCAAGTAGTAATCCATGCCCAAATGCCAGTCGTCGTCACTGATATCCATGATATCCCCCTTGGGTCCGTGGCCCGCAGAATTGATCAACACATCAATCCGCCCCCAACGGTGCATCGCTAGGTCCACCAGGGCCTGAAGATCGGCTGTTTCAAGGTTTGATCCGGTGACGCCTACGCCGCCAAGCTCGTTCGCCAGCGACTCCCCTTTGCCAGAGGCAGAGAGAATCGCCACCTGATACCCATTTGCTGCCAAATGCCGTGCTGCATCGGCGCCCATACCGCTGCCACCAGCCGTAATCAGTGCTACTTTGGTCATATCTTGCTCCTATCTGTTATAAGTAAGATGGGGCCAATCAGCGCACTTGACCAATCATCTCTCATCGCGCAAGCCTGTAGGAAAACTATTGGCTCAATTCAAATGCGACCTCCTAACTTAAACTCTCTGCGGATGTTTGATGCCGCCGCCCGGCATCTGAATTTTCGCTTGGCCGCGGAAGAACTGAATTTGACACAGGGCGCAGTGGCGCAACAGGTACGTCGGTTGGAAACGGAGCTTGGGCACAAGCTGTTCTTGCGGCAGGCGCGTGGATTATCACTAACCGATACTGGCCGCAGATATCATAACCCAGTGCGCCAAGCGCTGGCGCTGATTGAGGACGCAACCAATAGCCTTGTCCCTGCCGAGCAAAAGGTAACACTGTCTGTGCCGCCATCTTTTGCCGCCAAATGGCTGGTTCCACGTTTGCCCGACTTTGAGGCAACGCATCCGGGCATTGAACTGCGAATTCTGGCCGAGGAGGCTCTGAGTGATTTCAAGCATGACGGCATTGATCTGGCGATCCGGTTGGGTCCGCGCCCCAGTGATCTGGATCTGCAATCTGAATGCTTGTCGCCCCTGGATATGGTTGCCGTTACAAGCAAAAATGTGGCTCTAACGTTGAAAGATACGCCCACGTTGGAAAGTCTAACCAAGCACACGCTCATCCAGGATGGGCACCATTACTGGGATCAATTGTTACGAAACGCCGGGCTAACTACGCAAAAACGCTTATTACAGTTCAACCAAACTGCACTTGCGATGGATGCTGCGATGAACGGTCTGGGGATCGCACTGGTACCACAGATTTTTCTGGGCAATCCCTCGCTGCAACAAGTCTGGCTTACCCCTGCCATAAAAGACGCTGGTTTTTATGTTGTCTGGCCTCGCAGAAAAGCACCAAACCCAGCACGGAAAACTGTCGTGAACTGGCTACTGTCACAAAGAGGCGATGTATATTAACGGAAAACAAAACGGGCGCCTTGTTGGCGCCCGTCGTGAAACTTGATTTTACAAAGTATTAGGCCCGTACCAGCGCCTCATAGGCTTCTGCAATCTCGCGGGTCATTTCTCCAACCTCAAACGTATAGTCGCCTATCTGCCCTACCGGGGTTACTTCGGCAGCAGTTCCGGTCAACCAGCACTGTTCAAATCCAGCCATTTCTTCGGGCATGATATGACGTTCGTGCACAGTGATGCCACGCTCCTTGAGCATTCCAACCACAGTCTGGCGGGTGATACCGTTCAAAAAACAATCCGGCAGCGGTGTGTGTACTTCACCGTCTTTCACGAAGAAAATATTTGCGCCGGTCGCTTCGGCCACGTAGCCGCGGTAATCCATGAACAACGCATCAGAGCAGCCTTTGGCCTCGGCCTTGTGCTTGGAGATCGTACAAATCATGTAAAGGCCAGCGGCCTTGGCATGCACAGGGATGGTTGCAGGACTGGGCCGTTGGTACTCTGCGATGTCCAACTTGGCGCCTTGCATTTTAGCGTCGCCATAATAGGCACCCCAACCCCAAACCGCGATTGCCATACGCACCGGGTTCTTGGCCGAAGCGACCCCCATGTCCTCGCCCGAGCCACGCCATACCAATGCGCGAACGTATGCGTCCTGCAGCCCACTGGCTTTTAGCGCCTCTTCCTTGGCTGCTTCGATATCGTCTACCGAATATTGCATCGGCATATCCAACGCTTCAGCCGACTTGATCAGGCGCTCCGAGTGTAGGCGGCTTTTGAAAATCTTGCCGTTATAGGCGCGCTCACCCTCAAAAACTGAAGAGGCATAGTGCATGGCATGAGACAGCACATGCACCTGTGCATCGCGCCAATCAACCATTTCGCCATCCATCCAGATAACACCATCCCGATCATCATATCCCGACATGCTGTTTCCTCCTAAGCATCGTCATCTTTTCGTTTGTTGCGTCAATTAGGGCCGAAAAGGACATATTATTGCGCCAAAACTGAGATTCGATACCTCTTCGCTCTTGGAATGTCAATAACGCTGACTTAAACTGGGCACGATTGAAAGATGGGGGCGCGTTATGTCGGATGGACGTTCAAGTCAGAGTTTTGGCGGTGAAAGCCTGCTATTCCTCACTGACGAACAACTCAGGCAGGGGATTGAGGCAATGTTCTTTGCCTATCGCGGCTTTACGGCTGACCCTGACCGCATCCTGACGGAAATGGCCTACGGTCGCGCCCATCACCGCGCCATCCACTTCATCAATCGCGCTCCCGGAACCACCGTGAATAACCTTCTCACCATTCTAGGCGTGACGAAGCAGTCTTTGAATCGGGTGCTCCGTACATTGATCGGTGATGGCCTGGTCGAGAGCCGCGTCGGCACTATCGACAAGCGCGAGCGGCATCTGTTCCTGACGGACGCAGGCCACGCACTGGAGGCGACCCTATCTGATGCCCAGCGCGCACGGATGCGAGCCGCATTCAAGGATGCGGGACCCGAAGCGGTGCACGGCTTCAAAAGAGTGTTGGAGGCCATGATGGATTCGGACATGCGGCGCGCCTATGCCAAAATGCGGGACGCAGGCTCATGAGTGGTTTTGACGCCCATCTGTTGATTGTAGATGACGATGAGCGGATCCGTGACCTGCTTAAGAAGTTTCTAGTTCGGGCCGGTTTTCTGGTGACTTCTGCCCGGGATGCTGCCCACGCCCGTAGGGTACTGGACGGTTTAGAATTTGATCTGATCGTGATGGATGTCATGATGCCGGGCGAAGACGGGATATCGCTGACCACCAGCCTACGCGAGACTCTCAGCACTCCAATCATGCTGTTAACGGCCCGTGGTGAAACCGAACACCGCATTACAGGGCTAGAGGCTGGGGCTGATGACTATCTGGCCAAGCCATTTGAACCCAAGGAACTGTTACTCCGAATCAACGCAATTCTGCGCCGTATGCCAGAAACTTCAGCGCAGGAGGCAGCGCCCAAAGTCCTGCATTTGGGACCGATCCGGTATGATATCGACCGTGGTGAAATGTGGCAGGGCGACCAGCTTATTCGGCTAACCGGCACCGAAAGTCAGCTGATGAAAATCTTTTCAACCTGCCCAGGCGAAGCCGTCAGCCGTGCCAAACTGGTCGAAGATCTGGGTCGTGACAGGGGTCAAGCACAGGAACGCGCGGTGGATGTTCAGATCACCCGACTGCGTCGCAAAATCGAACCAAACCCAAAGCAACCACAATACCTGCAAACGGTACGCGGCGCCGGATATATGCTTGCCCCTGACTGATTTCAGCCAATACGCGATTTTCGGACCACACCCCTACCATATTGTTTAAAATCAGAAAAACTTACTTCGTTGCTTCGCCCAACACGCGCAAAGGCCAGCTATACCTCGCTGAACCCTTGGGTTGAAAAGGCAATATATTTAAAGAAGAGCACAGCCACGGTGCACGCTAGCTGGTGACAATTCCAGACCTACTGTCCCAGGTCCACTGAAACGCTCCAGTTGCCCGACAGCTCCATTGCGGGCATCCAGAAGAAAGACAAACACCAACTTGCCGCCGCCCCGTTAGGCATCCTAATGTCATGGCCAAACATCCTTTGAGATATTGCCATGACCACTGCCTTGATCACCCATGCCGATTGCCTGTCCCATGTGGCACCCGCGGGCCATCCCGAATCCGTGGCCAGATTGGAGCATGTGCTCCATGCACTGGAACCCCTGGATCTAATGCGCGTCACTGCGCCAATGGCCGCCGATGATGATATTCTACGTATCCACCCGGCCTCTTACCTTGCGAATCTACGCGCAGCACTTCCCTCTCAAGGCCTGGCCAACATTGATGGTGACACCTTTTTGTCCCCCGGATCACTAGATGCCGCATTTCGTGCTGCCGGGGCCGCAGTGCGCGGTGTGGATATGGTGTTGGCTGGCGAAGTTCAAAACGCGTTTGCTGCTATCCGCCCGCCTGGCCACCACGCCGAAACCGACACATCTATGGGTTTTTGCCTGTTTGGAAATGCAGCTTTGGCCGCAAAGCATGCGTTGGATCACCACGGCCTGAAACGCGTGGCGGTGGTGGATTTTGACGTCCACCATGGCAATGGAACTCAAGACTTGTTGTGGGATGAGCGCCGGGTACTGGTGATTACTTCGCAACAAATGCCACTCTGGCCGGGTTCAGGTCGAGCGGATGAAGACGGTGCCTATGGAAATGTTCTCAACATCCCTCTGCCACCTGATAGCGATGGCAGTGAAATGCGTGCCCAATATCAAGCACAAGTCTTTCCCCGCCTCCGCGACTTTAAACCTGAGTTGTTGGTGATTTCAGCTGGATTTGACGCTCATCGCGACGACCCACTGGCAAATCTCAACTGGTCCACCCAGGATTTTGCCTGGCTCACCGCTGAACTCTGCGAAATTGCGCAAGACCTGTGCGATGGCCGTATCGTCTCGACTTTGGAAGGTGGGTATGATCTGAACGCGCTGAGCACCGCCTGCGCGGCACATGTGACAGAAATGATAAAGGCATCGGCATGACCCAGACACCCGTCGAAGAGATGAGTTTTGAATTGGCGATGAAGGAGTTGGAAACCGTAGTTGGCCAGTTGGAACGCGGCGACGTGGCTCTGGACGATTCGATCGCACTCTATGAACGGGGTGCAGCATTGAAAAAGCGATGTGAAGATGAGTTGAAGCGCGCCGAGGAAAAGGTCGCTGCAATCACATTGGACGCCAATGGCAATGCCACTGGCACAAAGCCACTGGACGCAGGCTGAGCCTATGTCCGCGTCCACAGTTGTGCGGCAAGAAACGCCGACACCAAAGTTTACACACGCCTTAAGCCGCACACAGCAGCTGGTCTCCGCCCGTATGGAAGACGCTTTGATCGGCGACGACACTTTGCTAGCGGCGATGCGTTATGCCATCACCGGAGGCAAAATGCTGCGGGGTTTTCTGGTATTGGAAAGCGCCCGGTTGCATGAGGTCAGCGATGAAGTGGCGCTGGACGCTGCTCTGGCGATCGAATGTATGCACGCCTATTCGCTTGTACATGACGATCTGCCCTGCATGGACGACGACGACTTGCGTCGAGGTCTACCAACCCTACACCGCAAATGGGATGAAGCTATGGCGGTGCTGGCTGGAGATGCCTTGCAAACGCTAAGTTTCGAACTGCTTGCTAACCCAAAATTTGGGGCTAATGCTCTAACACTGATCCGCATGCTGGCCCAGGCTTCCGGCAAAGATGGTATGGTCTCGGGGCAGATGCTCGATATCGCCGCGGAAACTAGCCCTCAACCACTGACGCTGGAACAGATCATCCTTCTGCAAAGACGTAAGACAGGCTGCCTAATTTCCTGGTCAGCCACCTCTGGCGCAGTGATTGCGAACGCGGACACTGCGCCACTGCGGCACTATGCCGAAGCTCTTGGCCTTGCTTTTCAAATTACTGACGACATTTTGGACGTTGAGGGCGATGCTGAAAAAGTTGGCAAGCGTGTACGTAAAGATGCCGAGGCTGGTAAGGCGACATTTGTGTCTGTTTTAGGGTTAGATGCAGCCAAGGCGCGCGCCCAGCAATTGTGTAATCAGGCCTGCGCTGCCTTAGATGTTTACGGTGATCGTGGCGAAACCTTGCGCGAAGCCGCCCGTTTCGTTATTTCGCGCGACAGCTAATTGCCGCCAGAGGAGGCGCCGCATGCCCGAACAAACCACTAACCGACCCAAGACGCCTTTGCTGGATCAGATCAACCGTCCCGCAGATCTGAAGTCGCTAAGTGACTCGCAACTGGCACAAGTGGCCAATGAATTGCGTTCGGAAACCATTTCGGCGGTCTCCACCACGGGTGGGCATTTGGGTGCTGGCTTAGGCGTTGTTGAACTAACGGTGGCTCTGCACGCTGTGTTTGACACCCCGCGTGACAAATTGGTCTGGGACGTTTCGCATCAATGTTATCCGCACAAGATCCTGACTGAACGTCGCGATCGCATCCGTTCTCTGCGTATGAAAGACGGATTATCCGGTTTCACCAAACGCAGTGAATCGCCTTACGATCCATTTGGCGCAGCGCATAGTTCCACCTCGATCAGTGCTGCACTTGGCTTTTCTGTCGCTCGCGATTTGGGCGGTGTTGTGCCCGAGGGTCTAGGCGACGGTATAGCTGTAATCGGCGACGGGTCGATGTCAGCAGGCATGGCGTTTGAAGCGATGAACAATGCAGGCCATCTGGGCAAACGCCTGTTTGTCATCCTTAACGACAATGAGATGAGCATTGCACCTCCGGTTGGGGCGCTGTCATCCTACCTTTCGCGGCTATATGCTGAGGAACCGTTTCAGGAATTAAAGGCCGCCGCTAAGGGTGCAGTATCCCTACTGCCGGAACCATTTCGCGAGGGCGCCAAGCGTGCCAAAGATATGCTGAAAGGCATGACTGTTGGCGGCACCTTGTTTGAATCGCTTGGTTTTTCCTACATTGGCCCCATTGATGGTCATGATCTAAGCCAACTACTACCGGTTTTACGTACAGTCAAAACGCGCGCCACCGGCCCAGTTTTGATCCATGTATTGACCAAAAAAGGTAAAGGCTATGCCCCGGCCGAAGCCGCCCGTGACAAAGGCCATGCCACCGCCAAATTCGACGTAGTAACGGGTGTGCAGAAAAAGACTCCATCAAACGCTCCGTCTTATACCGGGGTATTTGGTGACGAACTGGTCAAACTGGCCGCCAAAGACGACAAAATCTGCGCCGTGACCGCAGCAATGCCAGATGGCACCGGGCTGAACCTGTTTGCCGAACGCTACCCCTCGCGCTGTTTTGACGTAGGCATTGCCGAACAACATGGCGTAACCTTCTCAGCCGCTTTGGCCGCAGGTGGCATGAAGCCCTTCTGCGCGATGTATTCTACGTTTTTGCAGCGCGGGTACGATCAGGTTGTACATGATGTGGCCATTCAGCGCTTGCCGGTGCGATTTGCCATCGACCGCGCCGGTTTGGTCGGCGCCGATGGGGCCACCCATGCCGGCAGTTTTGACATTGGGTTCATGACCAACCTGCCGAGTATGGTTGTAATGGCCGCCGCGGATGAGGCTGAGCTGGTACATATGGTTGCCACCGCTGCTGCACATAACGATGGACCAATTGCTTTCCGTTACCCTAGGGGGGAGGGCGAAGGCGTTGAGATGCCAGATGAGCCGCAAGTACTGGAGATCGGCAAAGGCCGGATGATCCAATCTGGCTCCCGCGTGGCACTATTGTCGTTCGGCACCCGGCTGGGTGAGGTCCGCAAAGCCGCCGAAGCGCTATCGGCCAAAGGGATCACTCCAACGATTGCCGACGCGAGATTTGCCAAACCGCTGGACCGCGAAATGATCCTGGATCTGGCCGCTAATCATGAGGCACTGATCACCATCGAAGAAGGTGCCGTGGGTGGCTTTGGCTCGCATGTATCGCAGTTGCTTGCCGATGAAGGCGTGTTTGATCGCGGGCTAAAGTATCGCTCGATGGTGCTGCCCGACATCTTTATCGATCAGGCAAGCCCGGCGGATATGTATAAGGTGGCCGGAATGGATGCGGCCCAGATCGAAGCCAAGGTTCTGGATGTGCTGGGCGTGGCAACGATTGGCGAGAAACGTGCGTAAAACGGTTTTCCTATTTAAAGAAGCTGATGATAAAAAAGAACACACCTGCAAGAACGACTTCAATCTAGGTCGAATAAGTATCGGCCTTGCGTTGTGCGTGAAAATTTTCACGCAATAAAACTATGCAGTTGGCAATCGTTTCGTCGCCCAGCACATAAACCGGAAGCTTGTCAGGAGCTGTCAAAGCCAGCCGTCTCAGCTGGTTTTTCTCATCCTTATCCCGGGCAAATCCAGGGAGAGTTCTCTCATACCATTTCCGGTGCTTGCGTATGGCAACCAGCGCTTCAGGAAAACGCTTCTTCATTCGCTTATGAAGTTGATCAAGCGTGGGATCCGTATCGTTAGACATAGATCCTTCCTTTCACCCCGCCACAGATCACAATGCAGGAGGCTCTGCCGGGGGCACAAATTTCTCCATATCCTCAGCCTTGAACACGGCCTGTAACCCGGTGCGATAGTCGGGGTACCGTAGCTTTACTCCCAACTCATCCTTGATCAGCGCATTCCCAACCCGCTTATTCTCACTATAGAAACTGCGAGCCATTGGGGTCATTGCGGCCTCTTCAAACGGCACCTCGGGCGGCATGGCCAAGCCCAGCAGTTCGGCCGTATAGCTAAGCACGTCCTGGGGTGGCACTGGGACATCGTCACAGACATTGTAGACTGCGCCGGGATTGGGCTGGGCGATCGACGCTGCCAACACCTGAGCAATGTCATCAACATGAATGCGCGAGAACACCTGACCCGGCTTGATGATCAACCGCGCTTTACCAGACATCAATTTGGCAAACGGCCCGCGACCCGGTCCGTAGATGCCTGCCAGCCGAAAAATATGCAGCGGCAGACCGGCGATGGATTGCCACTGGGCCTCGGCCTGCGCACGCCATTTTCCCCGGTCAGCAGATGGAGTGATCGGCGTGGTTTCGTCCACCCAACCACCGTCATGATCGCCGTAGACAACGGTTGTTGATAGATAGCCCACCCACTCCAACGTCGTGGCGGCCGCAATTTTGTCTCGCAATGCGGCCAGGATCGGATCACCCTTAGAAGTGGGCGCAATCGAGGACAGCACATGGGTGACACCTTGTAGCGACACATCATCGCCCGGCCAGGTCATCATTTCTACGCCATCTTCAGCGATCAACTCACGTGATGTTCCTATCACCCGCCAACCATCAGCAAGCAGTAAGCGTGCCAATGCACGGGCCGAATATCCATATCCAAGGCAGAGCAGTGTTTTTTTCATGCTGCATAAATGCGCCGCGCGCGCCTGGTGCGCAAGGGGGTCGCGGACACTGACATCTTCTTGTCATCAAAGAGAGTGTATTCGGGAACTCAGAACAATACGGGGGCTTGCGCTCGGCGCGACAATCATAACAATTGGCACATGACAGACATAGTTTTTCCAAGTTGGCCCGACGTCGCCCCCAAACTCATTTCAGTTGCCGCCGGACGCGCGTTTGCAGATACGGTTATACGCCAAGGTAAATGGGTAAATGTTCATACCCGCGAAGTTCTCCCCGATCATGACATTGCCATCGTAGCCGGGCGTATCGCCTATGTTGGTCCCGATGCCTCCTATTGCACTGGACCGGACACCCAGGTGGTCGAGGCCAATGGCCGCTTTATGATCCCTGGCTTGTGCGACGCCCATATGCACATTGAGTCCGGCATGCTGACCCCAGCCGAATTTGCCCGCGCCGTTATCCCGCATGGCACCACGTCGATGTTCACCGACCCACATGAGATTGCCAATGTGCTGGGTTTGGACGGCGTGAAGTACATGCATGACGAAGCGCTGATGCAGCCCGTCAACATTTTCACCCAAATGCCATCCTGTGCACCTTCGGCCCCGGGACTTGAAACCACAGGGTATGAAATTTCACCCGAGGACGTGGCTGAAGCAATGTCGTGGCCCGGCATCGTGGGCTTGGGCGAAATGATGAATTTCCCCGGTGTGGCAAACGCCGACCCCAAAATGTTAGCCGAAATTGCAGCGACGCAACGGGCCGGGAAAACCGTAGGCGGCCATTATGCTTCGCCCGATTTGGGGCCGAACTTCGCCGCCTATGTGGCGGGCGGGCCGGCAGACGACCACGAAGGCACCTGCGAGGCAGATGCGATCGCTCGGGTCCGCCAAGGTATGCGGTCGATGATGCGACTAGGTTCCGCCTGGTACGACATTGAAAGTCAGATCACCGCGGTGACAGAAAAGGGATTGGATCCACGCAGTTTCATCCTATGCACTGACGATTGTCATTCTGGAACACTGGTCAACGATGGCCATATGAATCGGGTGGTACGTCATGCCATTGCTTGCGGTTGCGATCCAATCGTTGCCTTACAGATGGCAACCATCAACACCGCCACACATTTTGGGCTGGAGCGCGACATTGGTTCGATCACACCAGGCCGTCGGGCGGACATCATCCTGACTTCAGATCTGACAGAACTGCCCATCGAGACCGTAATCGCTCGAGGCCGAATTGTAGCGGAATCAGGCTCTATCAAGGTGGATTGCCCACATTATGATTGGCCTGATAGCGCCCGCGGCACCATACATCTGGGCCATGAACTCGGCGCTAAGGATTTTGAGATCACAGCTCCCGAAGGCGCTAACGGTGTTACGGTCAATGTTATTGGCATGGTTGAAAACCAGGCTCCAACCAAGGCGCTCATGGCGGATCTACCCGTTCTAGATGGGTTAGTCGAAGGTGAAGGCGACACCATGCAAATCGCCCTAGTTGAACGTCACCGCGCGACTGGTGGCGTCACCAATGCCTTTGTTTCAGGTTTTGGCTATCAAGGGAAAATGGCGATGGCATCATCCGTCGCGCATGACAGTCACCACATGATTGTGGTCGGCACTGACCGCGAGCAAATGGCGATGGCTGCCAACCGTCTGGCCGAAGTTGGCGGCGGCGTTACGCTGTTCCGTGATGGTGAAGAACTCGCGCTGATAGAATTACCCATCGCCGGATTGATGTCGGATAAACCAGCGACCGAGGTGGCCGCCAAAGCTCAGGCCTTGGGTGAGGCAATGCAGGCCTGTGGGTGTTCTCTGAACAACGCCTACATGCAGCACTCACTATTGGCATTAGTGGTCATTCCTGAATTGCGAATATCCGATCTTGGCCTCGTCGACGTGCGTACTTTCCAGAAAATTCCAGTTATTGAGTCCGTCACATGATTTCCATTTCACTTCCTCAACACCCAAAACCCGAAAACTTCACCGATGCAACCGCAGCTGTCCAGCGGCTGCAACTGCTGTACCAACAGGCCACAGACTTTCTATGTGAGGGCTTTACAAAGGCCATGGCGGATGGCGCGCCAGATGATCAGCGTATCCGTGCCTTCTATCCGGAAATTCGCGTCGCTACCTCCAGTTTTGCCCAAGTTGATAGCCGCCTAAGTTTTGGTCATGTTGCTGCTCCAGGTGAATACGCCACGACCGTCACCCGCCCAGATCTGTTCGAAAACTATCTGACGCAGCAGATTGCTCTGTTGATCCGCAATTATGGCCAGCCAATCACCATTGGCGTGTCTGACACACCAATCCCGGTTCATTTTGCGGTTGCAGCGCAGCCTGGTCTGACAATCCCACAAGAAGGCGCTGCTGGCTTTACCCTGCGCGACGTCTTTGATGTGCCGGATCTGGCGACCACCAACGACGATATTGTAAATGGTACTTATACCCCTGCGAATGGCACAGGCCCATTAGCCCTGTTCACTGCACAGCGTGTTGATTATTCGCTGGCACGATTGGCACATTATACTGCCACCGACCCAGACCACTTTCAGAACCATGTATTGTTTACCAACTACCAGTTCTACGTCGCAGAATTCGAGGCCTATGCCCGAGCGCAATTGGCGGACCCGGAATCTGGCTACACCAGTTTTGTCAGCACTGGAAACCAAGAGATTACCTCGGCTGATGCTGAAATTCCCAAAACGGCCAAGCAACCGCAAATGCCCACCTATCACCTAAAGCGAAAAGATGGCAGCGGCGTAACACTGGTCAACATCGGCGTCGGCCCCTCAAACGCCAAAACGGCGACCGACCATATTGCTGTACTACGCCCGCATGCATGGCTGATGGTTGGCCACTGTGCCGGGTTGCGCAACACTCAGGCGCTTGGCGATTTCGTATTGGCCCATGCCTATCTCCGTGAAGATCACGTGTTGGATGACGACCTGCCTGTCTGGACCCCAATTCCTGCCCTTGCAGAAATCCAAATTGCACTTGAGCAAGCGGTAGAAGAAGTAACCGAACTGGAAGGTTATGACCTGAAGCGCATCATGCGAACCGGCACCGTTGCCACCATCGACAATCGCAACTGGGAGCTGCGCGATCAGTCTGGCCCAGTACAGCGGCTGAGTCAGTCGCGTGCGGTTGCGCTGGATATGGAGAGCGCGACGATTGCCGCGAATGGGTATCGCTTTCGCGTTCCATACGGCACGTTACTATGTGTTTCTGACAAACCACTGCATGGTGAACTCAAGCTTCCAGGCATGGCCTCAGACTTCTATCGCACCCAAGTTTCGCGTCACCTGATGATCGGTATACGCGCAATGGAACGCTTACGCGGAATGCCTTTAGAGCGGCTGCATAGCCGGAAATTGCGCTCGTTCGACGAAACCGCCTTTTTGTAAGGAAGATTTCTGCGGTTTTCAGCCAAAAATGGCTCGTTTTACCCTTATTTCGTTACACTATTCGTTGTGTTAGCCCACAACATAACGCTAAGATTACGCAATGAGGCCCCATAAGTCGGGCAGACGTAAGGAGACAAAGAATGTCCAAACCAATGACAAAGACCCAACTCGTAGCCGCTCTGGCCGAAGATATGGGTGCTGACAAAAAAGCTGCAGGCGCTGCTCTGGAAGCCGTTTGTGCACTGATCACCCGTGAAGTATCCGGTGGCGGCGCTGTGACTCTGCCCGGCGTTGGCAAAATCTATTGCCGCGAGCGCCCAGAGCGCGAAGTGCGCAACCCTGCCACAGGTGAAAAGTTCATGAAAGAAGCCGACAAGGTGGTCAAAATGACTATCGCCAAGGCGCTGAAAGACAGCGTTAACGGCTAAGCTTGAAATTACTTCGAGTTTCAGAAAGGGTCGCCCCAGAGGCGGCCCTTTTTTGTGCCGCTCCGATAAAGGATAAAGCCGCATGGATGGCGTAAACTTATTGTTGATCATGGCAGCTGGACTGCTGGCGTGTCTCAGCCCCGGCCCAGCAACGCTGACCATTGCCGGAACCGCGATGCAACGCGGGCGTAAGGCTGGGTTGATTGTAGCCGCAGGCGTCTCTACTGGTTCGCTGATCTGGTCAGTAGCCGCGGCCTTTGGTCTGGGGGCAATCATGCTTGCCAATGCCTGGATGTTTGAAGCGGTCCGGTATTTCGGCGCTGCTTATCTGATGTATCTGGCGATACGTTCAGCACGCTCTGCCCTCACCCCTGGCACTCCTAAATTGCACAGTTCAGCGGCTAAATCATTGAAGTCGATCTATGCCAAGGGGCTCGCCCTTCATCTGACCAACCCCAAGGCTGTTCTGTTCTTTGGCTCGCTCTACGCGATCGCGATTCCACCCGGCACCGAGCCGTCAGTTTTGTTGACAGTGATCACGGTCATCGCAGTTCAAAGCTCTCTGATTTTCCACGGCTATGCCTTGCTGTTCTCAAGCGCCGCCGCCGTACGTATCTACCAACGATTGCGCCGCACGTTCGAAACCCTGTTTGCCGCTGCGTTTGCCACAGCTAGCTGGCAAATCTTTACCGCACGGCTGGGTTGATCACATGGATGCACGCGCAATTGCCATGGGGCTTGCATTTGCCCTGATGTGGTCATCCGCCTTTACCTCAGCCAGAATTATCGTCACCGATGCCTCACCACTGTTTTCACTGGCTATGAGGTTCCTGGTTTCCGGCTTGCTTGGTGTCGCCATTGCCAAGGTGATGGGTCAAACTTGGCACCTTAGCCGTGGTCAATGGCGCGCCACAATGATCTTTGGAATCTGCCAGAATGCGCTTTACCTGGGCCTCAATTTTGTGGCCATGCAGACCATAGAAGCCTCGCTCGCCGCTATTATTGCCGCCACCATGCCACTGCTGGTGGCGCTGGCTTCTTGGCTGATATTCGGCGAGCGGCTAAAACCACTAGGCATCATCGGGTTAATCGCAGGGGTTTTGGGTGTAGCCCTGATCATGGGTACCCGTGTCAGTGCCGGCGTTGATCTGTTTGGGATGGCACTTTGCGGTGTAGGAGTCTTAGCATTGACCCTGGCAACACTATCACTACGCGGAGCAACATCGGGTGGCAATTTCATGATGGTAGTCGGGCTTCAAATGCTAATCGGCTCCGCCTTGTTGTTTGTTGCTGCACCGCTGTTCGAAGACATCTACATCACGCCAACCCTGCCATTGGCGCTGGCCTTTGTTTATACAACATTGGTCCCCGGCCTGATTGCCACCTTTATTTGGGTTCTGTTGTTGAACCGCATTGGGCCCTTGCGTGCTGCTACGTTCCATTTCCTTAATCCAGTCTTTGGCGTCACCATCGCCTATTTCTTACTAGGAGAACGGCTCGGTGGTCTGGACCTAGTCGGTGTGCTGATTGTTACAGCTGGTATTCTTGCTGTACAACTGTCACGCCAACCCGTCGCAACGGCAAAAGCAGCAGCCGAGTGACTTTTCAAATCATCGGACATCGCTACAACTATTCTGAATACTATCAAACCCAGGCAGAAGGGGATGAAAATGAACGCCAATTTAGATCAGGTGCTACAGGCCATCGACACGGCCAATGCAGCGGACCCAAATCTGGAAGATGGTCAGCCAACAGAACTGCTGTACGGGCAACGTATGAGTGATGAACTGACACGGCTGTTTCCAGACGCAAGCGATCTGCTGCAAATTGCTGCCCGTGGCCAACATGTGGAACGATGGAAGCTAAAGCGAAAATCATATCCCGAGGGTCGTGTAGGATATCTGACCTGGCGCAAGGATCAGGGCCGTCATCACGCCGACGTGGTTACTGCCATGATGCAAGATGCAGGCTTTGACGCCTCAGATGTCGAGGTCACTGGCCAGATGCTGCGCAAGGAAGGTTTGAAACGGAATGCAAACGTGCAGGCCTTGGAAGACGTGATCTGTTTTGTCTTCATCAAATGGTATTTCGCCCCCTTTGCCGCCAAACACTCGCCCGAAAGAATTCAGGACATCGTGGAAAAGACCGCGCGCAAAATGTCTTCCGAAGGCCGCGCGCGCGTGCTGCAGGAGTTCGATCTGCCCGAAAACCTAGCGACGGCTTTTTCATCGTAACCACTGACGCCTATCGTTGATGGTGTCCTCAGATCGGATGCCAATCTACTACGTCGATAGGTATCAGACCGCTCTAACTAGCATGAAAGCGAAACTCTTCTCCAAAGAAAGCCGTGAATGTTTCCGTTTGTAGAGATGTGTCAACATCATTAGCAGAATCCACCCAAACCGTGAAAATGACCTTCCCCACCTGGATCAGTTTTAAGAGTTCTGACTTTGCATTCACATTTGGCCCGTGGGTAGTCATATTAGAAGTCTCGACTAGAATTCTGCCTACAGCTGGTAGATAGGCAAATGCGAAAATGCACTGTTCATCGGGATATTCAATATAGAAAAGCGGAGCCCGCAAACGGGTCACGAGCTCTTCCATCGTCGCATATATCACTCCCGCCTCAACCCCTTTAGCACTTGGCCAAATACTTCCTTTTAGTTCGACATCCAAAATAGGTACTGACAACAATCTGGCCCCTAAAATTCAATTGACCATCCAAATGGCCAGTTATCTCTTTCATCAATATTGCACAGTTTCGCGAGTGATCTGAAATATTGCTTTGCATTTGCCACCTTCCAACCCATCTACTGCTCAACGCGAACAACCGGAGCACCACATGACAAAATACAGCAAAAACCCGGACGTGATTGCCGCCCTGTCGCAAGAAGAATTTCACGTAACCCAACAGTCGGGTACCGAACGCCCCGGCACCGGAAAATTGTTGGGCAACAAGGAACCCGGCCTCTATGTCGACATCGTCTCGGGCGAACCGCTGTTCGCCTCAGCGGATAAGTATGAATCTGGTTGCGGTTGGCCAAGCTTCACCAAACCAATTGAGCCAACCAATGTGCAGGAGCTGCAAGACCGTGGCTTGGGTATGATCCGTACAGAGGTCCGCTCGACCCATGGTGACAGCCATCTTGGCCACGTCTTTCCCGATGGACCAACCGACCGCGGTGGCTTGCGCTACTGCATCAACTCCGCCTCTCTGCGCTTTGTCCATCGAAACGACATGGAGGCCGAGGGCTATGCCGAATATCTTGATCAAGTAGAGGATGTAACATGAGCACCACTGAACGCGCAGTTCTGGCTGGAGGATGTTTCTGGGGCATGCAGGATCTGATCCGTAAGCGCCCCGGTGTGATCAGCACACGGGTAGGCTATACCGGCGGCGACGTGCAAAATGCCACCTATCGTAATCATGGAACACATGCTGAAGGAATCGAAATCATTTTTGACCCGGCAGTGACATCATTTCGTCAGATGCTGGAGTTTTTCTTTCAAATCCATGATCCAACAACAGCCAACCGCCAAGGCAATGATATTGGGATGAGCTATCGCTCTGCCATTTACTTCGTCAACGAAGATCAAAAGGCAGTCGCAGAGGACACCATCGCCGATGTTAACGCTTCAGGGCTCTGGCCTGGCAAAGTGGCAACCGAAGTGGAACCAGTGAGCGACTTTTGGCAAGCCGAGGCCGAACACCAAGACTATCTGGAAAACCGCCCAGACGGCTACACCTGTCATTTTGCCCGACCAGATTGGGTCCTGCCCAAACGCGCAAAAGCGTCCTGATACAGGGTCGCCAACCGGCTCAGCCTGTTGGCGACAACCGCAAGGCCGCCCATCGCGCAGCATCTGCAACAGCCTCATCCGGATCATCAATCAGCGACTGCGCAACACCGCGCAACTGGCCATCTCCCGAATTGCCAATCGCATACAGCACATTGCGCACAAACCGATCGCGCCCTATCCGTTTGATTGGTGACCCTGAAAACATTGCCCGAAATGCAGGATCATCCAAAACAGCCAGCTCAGCCAGTTTGGGCGCCTTCAGCTCTTCACGTGCGGCGTAACGCATGTCGCTAGCTGAAACCGCAAATTTGTTCCATGGACAGGCCGCCAGACAGTCGTCACAGCCATAAATTCGATTGCCTAGTTTTTCCCGCAGATCTTCTGCAACCGCACCTTTGTATTCGATTGTCAGATATGAAATGCAACGCCGCCCATCCAAGCGATATGGCGCGACAAAAGCATCAGTAGGACAGGCATCCAGGCAAGCACGACATGACCCGCAACGATCTGGCTCAGCTGCATCTACCGGGAGTTCCAAAGTGGTAAAAACAGACCCTATAAAGGCCCAATTCCCCCAATCCCGGCTCACAAGATTGCTGTGCTTGCCCTGCCAACCCAGCCCTGCGGCCTGCCCTAACGCCTTTTCCGGTACCGGCGCAGTGTCGACGAAGACCTTAACCCCGACCTCCTCATCCTTAGAGGCTTCAATTAGCCAACGGGCCAACCGCTTCAGCCGCTTTTTCACCAGGTCGTGATAGTCCTTATTCTGGGCATAAACAGAAATTGCACCTCGGTCCTGATGCTTTAAAATTTCTGTTGGATCATGTTCAGGTGCGTAGCTTTCGGCCAACATGATGACCGATCGCGCTTCAGGCCACAGCAGCGCTGGATCGCCACGCCAGTGGGTGCGCTCTGCCATCCAGCCCATCTGCCCGTGATACTCTGCCTCAATGAAGGCCGCCAGTCTCCCTGGCACCAAGGGTACATCCCATGGGCGACAAATGCGACAAGAGACAAAGCCCTCATCTAACGCCCGCGCCACCAAGTCCTTTTTTAAAGCTGATCCCATGTTCATCTAGCCCTAAATATCCTTGGGGGGAGCCGTCAGGCGATGGGGCAGACAGCCCCAAATCAACACCCAATTATCAGAAATCCAAGTCAGCGTAATGCGGTGGAGGCCGAAATCCTGACACCTGGTCCGCAAGAATTGATCTGAACGCGGGCCGGGATTTGATTTTTGCGTACCAGTCTTTGACCACAGCCGAGCGATTCCAATCCACATCCGAGATATAATCTAGCGATGACAAATGTGCAGCGGCGGCGAAATCCGCCAAAGTCATCACATCACCAGCCAACCAGCGGCGTTGATCCAACAACCAGGCCATATAGTCCAAATGGTACTTAATCGCTTTGGCACCGTCCTTGACGTTACGACTATCAGGATACCCCTGCCCCGTAATCTTCTTGTTGACCCGTTCGTACAGCAGCTTTGACGTCACCTCATGATGAAATTTGTCATCGAACCAAGACACGAGCCGACGGACTTCGTAACGGGCCTCTGGGTCTTTGGGCATGAGCGAGGGCTCGGGCCGGGTTTCTTCCAAGTATTCGCAAATTGCGGCGCTTTCGGCCATCGTTTTACCATCCAACCGGATAACCGGCACCTTAGCCGCTGGGTTACGACGCAGAAAATCCGGGTCTGCTTCCCAATATCGTTCTTCGACCAATTCCACTTCGATCTTTTTCTCCGCCAGGGAAAGGCGGACTTTGCGGCAGAATGGGGAAAGCGGTACGTGATGCAGGCGGGCCATTGGGTTCAATTACGTCCAGAAACAGAGGAGAGTTGCCCACCAGCAATGCCCCGCAGCGCCAAAGAATTCAATCCTCGAAACACTTAGAACGGCCATCTGCGCGGATGGTGGCCGCACCGTCGGCGATTTGAACCGCCCGGCTTTGTACTGCGGCACTGGGATCTGAGGCCGACCTGCTTTTGGGGGCAGGCAGAAGTGCCGCCAACAAAGCTGCCTGACGTGAGTTCAGTTGATCCGGACCCACACTAAAGTAGTGCCGCGACGCTGCCTCAACACCAAAAATGCCTTCACCCATTTCAGCGACGTTCAAGTAAACTTCCAAAATACGCCGCTTGCTCCACACCGCTTCAACCGCAGGGGTAATCAGGGTTTCCAGCGCTTTTCGCAACCAGCTGCGCTCTTGCCAAAGAAACACATTCTTAACAACCTGTTGTGAAATGGTTGAGCCGCCACGTTGACTGCCCTCATCCAGCGCTGCGCGCACGGCCCGGATGTCAATTCCCCAGTGTTGGCAAAATCTTGCGTCTTCAGCGGCTACTGCAGATCGCGCCATAACCGGAGCAATATCTTCCAGTGGCACCCATTCTTGATCAACATCGCCTAACCGATGCTTCTCTGACCACATGGTATGGGTCGTGGGAGGGTTCACGACTGAGTACAACAGAATCAAAAAGCCAATCAGCCCTACAAATGCCAGCACTGCTCGCAACACCCAGCGCCGTAACCAGCGCCTCGGCTGAGACACTGATTTCTTACCCTTGCTTTTTTTTGTCTTCTTGGTTTTTGCCATATTGCCTCTATAGGCCACTGGTTGGGCCGCTCAAACCCGTAAATCGCCGCAATCCGGCGAAACAAACATGGCCTCCATTCCAACACACCCTAAGTAAACACAATCAGGGAGGGTTTTTTATGTTTTCACGTCAACAGCAACTGTTTGCCATTTCCACCTCTATTTGCTTGCTCCTTTCACCACCCACATTTGCACAGGAGATACCAAAGGAGGGGCTGGTCGACTTTGAAGTGACCGCTATAGGTGAGGCTACGATCCTCGCAGCGGGTCAAGGTACTTTGCAACTGAACTATGTTGTTAATGGTCTGCGGAGTAAGCATGGTGAAGGAGTGAACGGCATTGCCAGCATGCACTGTGTTGGTGCGGCGTCTGTTTTTGACGGAAAATGGGACAACGAAAGCGGATTGTGCAGCACCACTTATCCGGATGGTAGCACTACAATGACGCAATATAGTGGCTCTGGAGCCCTGGGCGGCTTAGCGGAGGGTTCATGGTCATTCATAGGGGGCACTGGTGCTCTCGCCGGTATTACGGGTGGCGGCTCATACACAAGAATATCTGGCCCCAACCCCTCTGAATCCCGCTCTTCGTCCCGTAGTACTGTTACCGGGAACTATAAACTCCCCTGAGGAACAAGAACGCCCCCCGCTGCACAAGCAGCGAGGGGCGTTGACCTAACTTCAGCTTGATTACTCAGCCGGAACCGCTGATTTTTCAACGGACAGCGGATGTGGTAAATGCACCAACATCTCAATTGGACAGACCTGAAGGAAGTTTTTCTTTTCTGTATCCCAATGCTGCAGAATGTCCGCCGCTTTTCGGCTGCCGGTCTCTTCTAGGTGGCGTTCGATCAGACCTATCAGTTGATCTTCCCAATGCGCTACGGTCACTGGATTAGTCACCAGTGTCTCCATGTTCAGCATGGTATCGGCTTTGCCATCTGGGTCGTACAGATAGGCCATACCGCCAGTCATGCCTGCACCAAAGTTAGCACCAATGGATCCTAAAATCACGGCTAAGCCACCTGTCATGTACTCACAACCACAGGCCCCGCACCCCTCAATCACCACCTTGGCGCCCGAATTACGTACAGCAAAGCGTTCACCCGCGCGGCCAGCTGCAAACAGATAGCCATCAGTAGCACCATACAGAACTGTATTCCCAATGATGGTGTTCTCGGACGCCGTCAGCGGGCTGACTTGTGGGGGGCGCACCACAATGGTTCCACCTGACAGGCCTTTACCGACGTAATCATTCGCATCACCAGAGAGTTCCAGCTTCAACCCTGGTGCCGCAAAAGCGCCAAGTGATTGACCCGCCGACCCCTGCAGTTTTACCGTCAGATGATCGGATTGGAACGAATTACGCATACCAAAGTTGCGAACGATGTGACTAGAGGTTCGAGTTCCAACACTACGGTGCGTGTTCTGCACGGCATATGACAACTGCATCTTTTCACCGTCCTGAAGGAAGCGGGCGGCATCACGTACAATCTCGACATCCAACGTATCCGGTACCGGATTACGTTCTTTCTTTCGGTCATAGACAATATCTGCCGATCCATCGACGGTGATCAGCAGCGGGTTGAGATCCAGATCATCCAGATGAGCCGAACCACGGCTGACCTGCGCCAGAAGATCCGCGCGACCGATCACATCATCCATGCTACGGGCGCCGATTGAGGCTAGCAATTCACGCACTTCTTGAGCGTAGAAAGTGATCAGGTTCACCACCTTGTCGGCGTTGCCAGTAAATTTGCCACGCAGAGCTTCGTCCTGAGTACAGACTCCAACTGGGCATGTGTTGCTTTGACATTGACGTACCATGATACAGCCCATGGCGATCAGGGCGGCGGTGCCAATGCCATATTCCTCGGCACCCAGCATTGCGGCCATGACGATATCACGACCAGTCCGCAAACCGCCGTCGGTCCGCAATGTCACCCGCTCACGTAGGTTATTCATGCTCAACACTTGGTGTGCTTCGGTCAGGCCCATTTCCCATGGCAGACCCGCATATTTGATCGAAGTTGCCGGAGATGCACCGGTGCCACCATTGTGACCCGATATCAGAATCACATCCGCCTTGGCCTTAGCCACACCCGCTGCAATGGTGCCGACACCAGACGAGGCCACCAGTTTCACTGTCACCTTACAGCGTGGATTGACCTGTTTTAGGTCATAGATCAGCTGTGCCAGATCCTCAATCGAGTAGATATCGTGGTGCGGCGGCGGCGAGATCAGGGTCACACCTTTGGTCGAGTGACGCAAACGCGCAATCAGGTCGGTGACTTTCATGCCGGGCAGCTGGCCACCCTCACCCGGTTTCGCACCCTGGGCCACTTTGATTTCAAGCTCTTCACACTGGTTCAGGTATTCGGCGGTCACACCAAATCGGCCCGAAGCCACCTGCTTGATCTTTGCGGATGGGTTGTCACCGTTTGGTTCAGGCACAAAGTGCGCCGGATCTTCACCGCCCTCACCCGAATCAGACTTGGCGCCGATACGGTTCATCGCAACGTTCAAGGTTTTGTGTGCCTCAGGGCTCAATGCGCCTAGCGACATACCTGGTGTGACAAAGCGTTTGCGAATCGAAGTGATGCTTTCCACCTCTTCGATCGGCACCGCCTTGCCCAGTGGTTTGAAATCCAGCAGATCACGCAGGTGGATCGGTGGATTGCTCTGCATCTTGGCTGAATACTGCTTCCACAGCTCAAATGATGCACGGTTACAGGCCATCTGCATCATGTGCATTGATGTGGCCTCCCAAGCGTGGGTCTCGCCTGATTTACGTGCCTTGTAAAAACCACCAACGGGCAGCACATCCAGTCCCGCATCCCAAGCTTTAGCGTGTACTCGCTCAGCTTTCGTCTGAATACCAGTGACACCGATACCCGAAATCCGGCTTGTCATGCCGGGGAAGAATTCTGCACACATTGCACGTGACAGACCCACGGCCTCAAAATTCAAACCTCCACGATACGAAGAGATTACCGAAATCCCCATCTTGGCCATGATCTTAAGCAGGCCCTGATCAATCGCATTGCGATAGCGCGTGACGTTTTCAGTCAAGGTACCATCCAGCAGCCCACGCTCAACCCGGTCGGCCAGCGAATCCTCAGCCAGATAAGCGTTTACAACCGTCGCACCACAGCCAATCAGCACTGCAAAATAGTGTGGATCGATACATTCAGCGGAACGGACATTCAGCGAGCAAAAAGTCCGCAGTCCCTTACGTGTCAAATGTGAATGTACGGCAGAGGTCGCCAGAATCATCGGCATCGCAACGCGATCTGCACCAGAATGTTGATCAGTCAGCACCAAGTGGCCAGCACCTGAGCGCACCGCGTCTTCCGCCTCTGAACGAACCCGCGCCAGAGCCGCACTAAGAGCACCTTCACCATGGTTAAATGTGCAATCGATTTCGACCAAAGGTGCGTTGAATTCGCTGGTCAGCTTGTCCCACTGGGCATTCCCGACAAAAGGGCTTTCCAGTACAATGATCTCGGTTTGGCTACTGCTTTCTTCCAACACGTTTTTGAGATTACCAAAGCGGGTTTTCAGGCTCATCACCCGGAACTCGCGAAGCGAGTCTATCGGCGGGTTGGTGACCTGCGAGAAGTTCTGACGGAAGAAGTGGCTCAACGGACGGTACATCTTGGACAGAACCGCAGACGGGGTATCATCCCCCATCGAAGCCAGAGTTTCTTTACCATCCTCAGCCATTGGAGACAGAATTTGCTCAAGTTCTTCAATGCTGTAACCCGCTGCGATCTGCCGCTTACGCAGATCTTCGCCGCTGAACATCGCTTGCTCACTCACATCAGCCAGAGCAGATTCCAGGTTGTTAATCTTGCCAACCCATTCACCAAATGGACGTGCGGCCGCCAGCTGGTTCTTGATTTCAGTGTCGTGGAACAGTTTGCCTGCTTTCATATCCACAGCAATCATCTGCCCCGGACCCAGCGCACCCTTTTCAACCACCGATGCTTCGTCGATTGGCACCATGCCAGCTTCGGATCCTGCAATCAGCAATCCGTCGCCTGTTACGACATACCGCATTGGGCGTAGCCCATTGCGGTCCAGACCTGCGCAGACCCAGCGGCCATCGGTCATCGCCAATGCGGCGGGGCCATCCCAGGGCTCCATCACTGAGTTACAGTAAGAATACATGTCGACCCAAGGCTGTGGTAATTCGACTGCTTGCTTGGACCAGCTCTCCGGAACCAGCATAGTTTTCGCCATTGGCGCCGTACGGCCAGCTCTAACCATCACTTCAAACACACAGTCCAGAGCAGCCGAGTCTGAGGCTCCTCCTGGAATGATGGGTTTAATGTCTTCAGCCATGTCACCAAAGAACGAACTGGCCATTCTGATCTCGTGGCTTTTCATCCAGTTCAGGTTGCCCTTCAGCGTGTTGATTTCGCCATTGTGCGCCAACATGCGGAAGGGCTGGGCCAGCCACCACTGCGGGAAGGTGTTGGTGGAGTAACGCTGGTGATACAGCGCAAAACCGGACTCGAAACGCTCGTCCATCAGATCGGGGTAGAACACCGCAACCTGTTCGGCCAGCATCATGCCTTTGTAGATGATCGAGCGGCAGGACAGTGACGCGATATAGAGTTCAGATACATTTGCAGCAATCGCCGCTTTTTCAATCCGACGACGAATGACATAGAGCTCACGCTCGAATGTTTCCTCATCCACACCTTTTGAGTTACTGATCAGAATTTGTTCAATTTCAGGGCGGGTAACGTTGGCCTTGTCCCCCAGGCAGGTTACATCCACTGGCACATGTCGCCAGCCGTAGATGTAGTATCCCATCCGCAGTACTTCGCTTTCAACGATGGTCCGGCAGGTTTCCTGCGCTCCAAAGTTAGTCCGCGGTAGAAACACCTGACCAACAGCAATCAGCTGATCTTTGCGCGGTTCATGCCCGGTACGTTTGATTTGATCATGGAAAAACGGAACAGGGATTTCAACGTGAATGCCAGCGCCATCACCGGTCTTTCCATCCGCATCTACCGCTCCGCGGTGCCAGATCGCCTTAAGCGCATTGATACCGGCTTCCACCACTTGGCGGCTTTTCTTACCATCGATTGAGACGACCAAACCCACCCCACACGAGGAGTGCTCTTCCGCTTCGGAATAGAGACCGTTCTCGGCCATATATTTGCGTTTGGCTTCTTCGCTGCGCACCCAGTCGGCATCATATTTGGTCATTGGTCGTCTCCTTCGTCGGGTGCAAACAGGGCAATCGTTTCTGCCGTTGTCAGTCGTTTATGGTCTCCGGACAGCGCATAGCCTTCCGGTTTCATGTCACTGAAGAATTCCAGCGCCATGGTGTTATCGGCAGCGTTTTCAAACAGTCCCGCTGCCAAGCTTTTGTGATCGTCATGCACAGTGGCGTACCAAAGCGCCGACCCACAGGTGCCGCAAAAGCCGCGCTCAGCCCAATCGGACGATCGGTATGTTTTGGCCGGGCCAGAAACGGTGATTGAGCCAGGTTCCGTCGGGACAGACATATACATGCTGCTGGTCCAGCGACGGCACATATCACAGTGGCAAGCCCGGATTGCTGGATCAGCACGGGTCGCCGAAATGGTCACGGCGCCACACATGCACTGGCCTTTTATCTCGCTCATCCGGCTTATCCTTTCGCTATGCGGCCATGTCGGCCCCTTGGCTGTTTGTCTTTGCAGTCGGCTTCTATTCCGCTGCAACAACTGCCTCTGCATTTAACTTACGGATGATAGCCTCAGCACAATCACGGCCGTCTTTGATGGCCCAAACCACGAGGCTGGCACCACGCACGATGTCACCTACGGCATAAACACCGTCCAGATCAGTTGCTCCGGTGGTAAAGGCGGCTTTGATTGTGCCCCAGCGGGTTACTGGTAGCTCTGGCTGGTTCCACAGGGTTGGCAAGTCTTCCGGCTCAAAACCCAACGCTTCGATCACCAAATCGGCCTCTTCAACGTAGTCAGCACCTTCGATCACTTCTGGTGCTTGACGACCCGAAGCATCTGGCTGACCCAAACGCATTTTCTGTACCATCACCCCAGAGACTTTTCCGTTGTAATCGGTGAACCCTTTGGGCGCTGACAACCATTCAAAGTTTACGCCTTCTTCTTCGGCGTTCTGTGTCTCGCGTTGCGAACCCGGCATATTAGCACGGTCGCGACGATACAGGCATTTCACCGATGTCGCACCTTGACGAATAGAGGTCCGCACGCAATCCATCGCGGTATCACCGCCACCGATCACAACCACACGCTTACCTTCGGCATTCATCTGCCCGCTGGTGAACGCGGCCACATCGTCACCAAAACTCTTTTTGTTTGAAACCGTCAGGAAATCGATCGCTTTTTCGATCCCTTTAGCTCCACTGCCCGGCCCTGCTAAATCACGTGATTTGTAGACACCAGTCGCGATAATCACCGCGTCGTGTTTGGCGCGGAGGTCATCAAAGGAGATGTCTTCTCCAATAGCACAATTCAGCTCAAACTTGACGCCTCCGTCAGCCAACAAATCATTGCGGCGCTGAACAACATCTTTTTCCAGCTTGAACCCCGGGATGCCATACATCAGCAGCCCGCCTGCCCGGTCAGAGCGGTCATATACGGTGACCTGCACCCCTGCCTGCCGCAGCATGTCAGCAGCTGCCAGACCACCAGGCCCAGCGCCGATAATTCCAACACTTTCGGAGCGCTCGACCGCCGGAGAAGCAGGTTTCACCCAGCCTTTGTCCCATGCCGTATCTGTGATGTATTTTTCGACTGTGCCGATAGTCACAGTGCCATGACCTGACTGCTCAATCACACAGTTGCCTTCGCAAAGGCGGTCTTGTGGACAGATGCGACCGCAAATCTCAGGGAAAGTGTTTGTAGCCTGGCTGACCTGGTACGCCTCTTCCAGACGGCCAGTGGCGGTCAGCTGCAACCAGTCTGGGATATTGTTGTGTAGCGGGCAGTGACTTTGGCAATAGGGTACGCCACATTGACTGCAACGGCTGGACTGCTCTGCTGCCTTGGTCGCGGCATATTCAGCATAGATCTCGTCGAAATCTTCCTTACGCACCTCGGCTGCGCGTTTCTCAGGCATATCGCGTTCGATTTGCACGAATTTGAGCATCGGTTGCTTGGCCACGGGTCAGACTCCCTGATTTGGCTGGCTGCGATTTTGTAGATCAGAGCACGGTGAATAAAAGGTCATTATTGCTGACCTTTATGGTCTGCACTTATGATCCATTACCTGAATTTGAAAGGATGTACAGGGATTTTAGGCTTCTATCCGGACCTAAATCAAGGACTTTCATTTGAAACAAGACACTTATACACATTGGAGCGGCAAGTACTTCTTCAACAAAACAACGAGTATCTGGTTTTAATGCCCATATTTCAATTGGTCCTAGTGGCACTCATTCAAGGTATTACCGAATTTCTACCCGTTTCCTCGTCTGGGCACCTTATATTGCTTCCCGGCCTTACTGGCCTTGAAGACCAGGGGCAGCTAATCGACGTAGCAGCCCACATTGGCACTCTGACCGCAGTGGTGATCTACTTCTGGAGTGACGTGCGCATCGGCTTGCTGGGATTACCACACTTGATGCGTGGACGCGCAGATACACCTGGATCCAAGTTGGCGCTGGGACTGGTGATCGCGACAATTCCGACCGTCATTTTTGGCGCCATACTTCACTTCACTGGGCTGAGCGACGCTCTGCGTTCAATAGCAGTGATTGGCTGGACCATGCTGGGCTTTGGGGTCGTTCTGTATATCGCCGACCAAAAGGGGAGCACATCTAAGGACGCCAGCGATTGGGGGCCAAAAGACGCTCTTCTCATGGGCCTTTGGCAAATGTTGGCATTGATACCCGGCACCTCACGCTCCGGGATAACCATCACCGGCGCAAGACAACTAGGATACAACCGCACCGACGGGGCCCGGATTTCAATGCTGATGTCTATCCCGGTAATTGTCGCTTCCGGCGTCCTGTTGGGGAGCGGAATGGCGATCGAAGCCAATACAGCCGTGATTCGAGACGCGGGAATTGTAGCCCTGCTTTCAATGTTGTCAGCGCTACTTGCGCTCAGCTTGATGATGAGGCTGCTGCGTAGCGTCAGCTTTACCCCCTATGTAATTTACCGAATACTTCTTGGCTTGGTTCTTCTGGTGGTTGCCTACAGCAGCTAACCACCAGATCACCGCAAAGCTACATTACCATCCCGCAGTCAGTCGTTGATGAGGCGCAGGGTGCAAGCCAACTAAATCCAGCATTGCCACAGAAAAATCTGCGATTGATATCCGGGATTGCCCATCCGCCTGTCGGACCACTTCATCTCGTCCAAGCGCATAACGTCCGGTTCGAACCTCAGGTATCAACATTGGTGACGGTCGCAGGCAGATCCAGTTCGCATCCTTTTCAGTTTCCAGCAATGCATCCTGCGCCACACATGCCTCTGCGATCGGACGAACACTTTGCGGTAGAAAACCTGGTGCTGAGACTACAGTGTGATCCGTACCATCCCCAAGCTTCAGCAGCGCTGCACCGCCAGTGATATATACCGGAGTGCCGGTGACCTTCGCCGCAATCAATACCTGCTGTGTTAGAGCAACCAGGAGCTCTTCGCGGCCGCTTGGTGGCCGCAAAGCAGAGATCACTGCATCGTGCGTTTGAAACAACTCTTCTAACCGTTCTGGTTCCGCCAACACATCCAACAACACATGCTCAAGGTTTGGTTTACTTTCATCCGCTCCTGCAAACCCACGCGCACAGCCGGTCACTTGATAACCGCGCAAAAGCGCTTCCCGCACCGCTTCACGCCCTACATCGCCTGTAGCGCCCAAAATAAGTACTTTCATAGCTATTATCCTCTCTCTTATTGCCAAGCTGGCTCAACCTGAGCTCAACTGTCTTGACGTCGAGATATCTTCCAAATATCTTGACGTCAAGATAAAATTTCACACTAAACTCTTTCAAACAAAAAGGGCGCAGAGTCCCCCCTACGCCCAATCGAAATTCAAATTTTTTGTTTTATCAGTCGTGACGCAGATTGCGAGCAGATCCGGTAATCGCATCATACTGACCCGCCGGGCGGAACTTCCATAGATAGTCTGGCAATACCGAACCCAATGTCACCGGTTGCAGATCCAAATCGGCAAACCCCATGGCACCTTCAGCGACCACATTATCGCGCTTCAAACCACGCAACTGGTCGCGGGTCAGCACGCCGTTAGAAATAAGTTGGAAACTGGCAGCCTGCATCATGTCAAAGCCAAAAGCCATCGGCCAAGCAACGAAGCCCGGCAATGAAACCACCAAACGACGACGGTGCACCACTGACAGCATATCTTGCATCAATGCGCTGAAACTCTTCACCTCGGGACCACCCAGTTCGTAGACACCACCTGCTGCTTCGCCCAACAGACCTTTGACTGCTGCTTTAGCTACATCATCTGCAAACACAGGCTGAAACAGCGTCTTACCACTGGCAATCGGCAATACTGGGCCCAGTCGAGTCATGCCCGCAAAGCGGTTAAAGAAGTTGTCTTCGGTACCAAATACAACCGACGGACGTAGCACCATCGCATTTGGCATGTGCTTCAGAACAGCCGCTTCACCTGCTGCTTTGGTTCGACCATATGCGCTAGGCGCATCAGCATCGGCACCGATCGCTGACACATGCACCATATTGGCGACACCTTGTTCCGCAGCGATCCGAGCAATCCTGCCCGCACCTTCTGCATGGACGGCGTCAAACGTATTCTTGCCCAGCTCATTCAGAACACCCACGCAGTTCACCACCGCGTCGGAGCCAGTCATAACCGCCGCAACTGAAGCATCGTCGCGAATATTGCAGAATATTGGCTCGACCTGCCCCGGAACACCGTAAGGCTTTACGTGCATGGCTTCGTTAGGACGGCGAACCGCCACCCGAACGCGCCAACCTTCTTTGGCCATTCGGCGCGCAATGTAACGACCGACAAAACCAGATCCACCATAGATCGTGACCAGTTTGGACATCTTTTGGCTCCTAACTTTAGCTGTTGAACCGATCTACCGCCCCACGCCCCTGCAAACAAGGCGCAAAACACCGTGGATTGATGTCAAACACCCGGTTTTCCTCACACTCTGGATCAGAAGTTGCTCGCCCTGTCGATGATCGACGGAAAAAATGGAAAAATCCATTTGACGCCCCCAGCGACTCGACCTATACGCGCCACACTACATCCGTGCCCAGATGGCGGAATTGGTAGACGCGCTGGCTTCAGGTGCCAGTGACCGCAAGGTCGTGGAGGTTCGAGTCCTCTTCTGGGCACCAAAACACCCCTCATAGTTGCAGCCCTAGAAGTAATTTTAGCGTCGCTTAATCTGTTTGATTTCAAAAAGTTGCTAAACTGGACTGATTTTTACACAAAACTGGCCCGATGTTTCTACATGTGATTACCCCATGCTTCCCCATCGACCTCTGACAGGGAGAAGTTATTAATGTCCGAAAACGTAATATTACTCGCAATTGATGGCAGCACCGGTGCGGAACGAGCGTTAGCTCACACCCGTCGCCGCGCTGAATTGGGTGGCGCCAAAGTGGTTGTTGCCTATGTGATCGAATGGTCCCCCTATTCGTTCAACACACCAGAAGAAAACGCAGAACGCCATTCCCGGCGTGAAAGTGAAATCGCCAAGGCTCATGATTCAGTGATTGGCCCAGCGCTTAGCTACCTGACCGACGGGGGAATCGTCGTTGACAGCATTGTGCGACATGGCAATCCCACGGAAACCTTGATCGCGGTAGCCAAAGAAACAAGTGCCGCTCAGATTGTAATTGGCAGACGAGGACAATCCGGCCTTAAATCACTGATTTTCGGGTCTGTTGCAGGCAACCTGATTCAGACCGCGCCAGTGCCGGTTATGGTTGTCCCATAGGTTGCAGTTTCGCCAACACAATAATCCTTCATCGAAATTCGAGGAGTTCGGGATGAACCGAATTATCATTGCCCTTCTGGCAACCCTCGCCTTTGCCAGTCAGGCACAGGCAGGAATAGACGAATCGATCAATGCTTTCACCGCCCCCATCGCCCAATTCGTAGGCACTGTTGTTTTCTTCAAAATCTCCGTAGCTGGTGCTCAGTTGCCCTTAGTGGTGCTGTGGCTGGTCATTGGCGCAGTGTTCTTTACCATCTACATGGGCTTCATCAATTTGCGCGGGTTCAAACACGCGATCGAACTGGTTCGTGGCGACTATGCTGACCCAAACAGCTCGGGCGAAGTATCCCACTTCCAGGCCCTAGCGACTGCCGTCTCCGGTACCGTTGGTATTGGTAACATTGGTGGCGTTGCCATTGCTGTTACCATAGGCGGCGCGGGCGCCACCTTCTGGCTGATCGTGGCCGGCTTTCTGGGTATGTCCACCAAATTTGTAGAATGTACACTAGGGGTAAAGTACCGCACCGAAAATCCAGACGGGTCTGTCTCGGGAGGACCAATGTACTACCTGCGCAAAGGATTTGAAGAGCGCGGCATGCCAGGGTTTGGCAAATTCATGGGTACATTTTATGCTGTTGGTATCTTCATCGGCGCACTCGGCATCGGCAACATGTTCCAGTCGAACCAAGCTTATGTTCAGCTGAACACCGTAGCTGGTGGTGCACTGGACGGTTACGGGTGGCTTGTTGGCCTAATCCTAGCTGGTGTGGTTTTCGCAGTAATCATCGGTGGCATCAAATCCATCGCACGCGTCACTGAAAAAGTTGTGCCATTCATGGCCATCTTTTACTGCTTCTTCGCCATCATCGTGATCTTACTGAACTTCTCATCCCTTCCTATGGCAATCAGCAACATCTTTACCGGAGCCTTCACAGGTGAGGGTGTAGCAGGTGGTGCACTTGGCGCTTTGATCATTGGTTTCCAGCGGGCAGTATTCTCAAACGAGGCCGGTATTGGTTCGGCTTCGATTGCGCACGCTGCTGTCCGGACAAAAGAGCCGGTGACCGAAGGCTATGTGTCGCTGCTAGAGCCCTTTATCGATACCATCGTTATTTGCACTATTACCGCACTGGTGATCGGCACAAGTCAGGTTGCTGATCCCAACTTTGCGGGCGACGCAACAGGCGTAGCAATGACGTCAGCCGCGTTTGAGCGCCACATGAGCTGGTTCCCAGTCCCGCTTGCCTTTGCAGCGCTGCTGTTTGCCTTCTCGACGATGATTTCCTGGTCTTACTACGGGCTCAAAGGCTGGACCTACTTGTTTGGCGAAGGTCAGATGGGCCAGACCGTATACAAGGTGATCTTCTGTGCCTTTGTGGCCCTTGGTTGCATTGTAAAGCTGGGTCCAATCCTGGATATTTCAGATGCGTTGGTCTTCCTGATCTGTGTACCGAACATCCTGGGTCTGTACTTCCTCGCCCCAATCGTTCGGGCGGAAATGGAAGCCTACAAGGCCAAATTAGAAACTGGCGAAATCCGCAAGTTCGCCTAATAGGCAAAGATACTATAGCCCCCGGCGTTGATTTGGCGCCGGGGCGCCCAAATTCCAACCTCTTCCCCCTCCCCATTGAGTTGAGGATGTAAAAGGCCTATCTCCTGCATCAGTTTCAAATAATGATCAGGACTGCATCCCTTGGCCAATCATCTGTATCAAAACGACCTCCCCGATGGGCTTGACCTTGGCCCGATCGTTGCCATTGATTGCGAGACCATGGGATTAAACCCTCACCGCGACCGGTTGTGTGTTGTCCAGATGTCCGGCGGCGACGGCAACGCGCACATGATCCAAGTCTCTAAGGACCAAACTGAGGCACCGAACCTGTGTCGGATGCTGGAGGATCCCAAGGTCCTGAAACTATTTCATTTTGGCCGCTTCGACATCGCAGCGATGTTCAACGCTTTTGGTGCTCTGACGGCACCGGTCTACTGCACCAAAATCGCCAGCCGCCTGATCCGTACCTATACAGACCGTCATGGGCTAAAGAATCTGACTCAAGAATTGATAGGCGTTGATATTTCAAAACAACAACAGATGAGCGACTGGGGGGCTCCCAAACTGACCAAAGCACAGCTCGATTACGCCGCCTCAGATGTGTTGCACCTGCACCGCCTCCGCGAAGAGTTAAACAAACGCTTGGCCCGCGAAGGCCGCACCGAAATGGCCCAGGCCTGTTTTGATTTCCTACCGATGCGCGCCAAACTTGATCTGGCTGGCTGGCCCGAAACCGATATTTTTGCCCACTCATGAGCAATTTTCAGAACATAGCCCGCCGCGTCATCAACATCGAATCACAGGCTCTTCAACAGCTGGCCGACGGATTGGACGACAGCTTTGACCGTGCCGTTGCTACCCTCTTGAACGCCACCGGCCGGGTGATCATTTCTGGCATGGGGAAATCCGGACACATTGCCCGCAAGATCGCAGCCACTTTGGCCTCAACCGGTACTCCAGCGCATTTTGTACACCCAGCCGAGGCCAGTCACGGGGATCTTGGTATGATGGCCAAGGGCGACGTTGCCCTAATGCTGTCCAATTCTGGGGAAACGCCGGAACTAGCCGACATGGTGGCCCATACCCGTCGCTTTGGCATTCCGCTGATTGGGGTAGCTAGCCGAGCGAGCTCGACTCTTTTGAAGCAAGCAGACGTAGCACTGGTTTTGCCACAAGCGCCCGAAGCTTGTGGTTCCGGCATTGTACCCACAACCTCTACCACCATGACACTTGCCTTGGGTGATGCGCTCGCTGTCGCTCTTATGGAGCATAGGGAATTCACCCCCGAAAACTTCCGCGATTTCCATCCCGGAGGGAAGCTGGGTGCTCGCTTGTCCAAAGTTAGTGATTTGATGCATAGCGATACAGCACTGCCCACGGTTTCTCCAAACGCACCAATGTCAGACACCCTGATTGAAATCAGTCAAAAAGGCTTTGGCGTGGTTGGTGTAACCGCGGATGACGGGCAATTACTGGGGATTATCACAGATGGTGACCTCCGCCGTCATATGGATGGGCTTCTGTCGCTAAATGCCACCGACGTTATGACTAAAGATCCTACTACAATTGCACCCGGCGCATTGGCTGAAGAGGCGGTTGCCATTATGAATCAGCGCCATATCACCTGTTTGTTTGTGGTAAACCCAGACAACGGTCAAAAAGCCGAAGGCTTACTGCACATCCACGACTGCCTTCGCGCAGGCCTGGGCTAGGGCTAGAGGGCACTGAATATGGATCGCTACTCCCGCATGGTGGCATTTCTTAAGGTGCTATTACCGCTTACGGCACTGGTTCTTTTGTCCACCCTGTTCTTGATTTCACGCGGAGTGGACACTGACGCAACCATTCCCTTTGCCGAACATGAAATCGAAGAGCGCATGCGCGGCCAGCAAGTTACTGCGCCATTTTTTTCTGGCACCACTGCCCAAGGAGACGAAATCACCGTCACTGCAAGCATCGCCCGACCAGGCGGGCTTGCTTCCCCGGCAGTGGCTACTGATTTGCAAGCAGTCATCAAAATGGCAGATGGAGGCCGCCTTACGCTGACTTCAAACAGCGGAGAAGTGTATCTTGACAAGGATATCGCAAGCTTTTCCGGCGATGTTGCAATCACTTCTACTTCGGGTCTTGAGGTAACAACTGACCTACTGAACGCAACCCTCAGCGGTATATCTGCCAACAGCCCTGGTCCTGTGACGGCAACAGGCCCAATAGGGGTACTAAACGCTGGCAGCATGCAACTGGAAACAAAAACTCAAGGTGGCCCGCTGCAAATGCTATTCAATAACGGGGTAAAACTGGTATACGATCCTCAAAAATCAGAAAGATAACTTGTGTCATATTTCCGTACCCTGATCTTCTGCCTGCCGCTGGCCCTCATTTCGGGCCTGGCGACGGCCCAATCTACCTCGATTGCCTTTGGCACGATCAAGGCGGATCCATCGCTTCCAGTCGAAGTCACCTCCGACACACTTGAGGTCAACCAGGTCGACGGTTCGGCGCAATTTCTAGGTAGCGTTTTGGTGATACAGGGTGTGATGAGGCTATCTGCAGACAACGTTCTGGTGATCTACAAGCCTGAGCAAAAGGGTATTGACCGTCTTGAAGCTACTGGCAACGTCATTCTCGTCAACGGCCCCGACGCCGCAGAAGCCGAACGTGCTGAATATACCATCGACAGCGGCACCATTGTGATGAACGGTAATGTATTGCTCAGTCAGGGAAATAGCACCCTTGCCTCCAGTCAGATGGTAGTAAACTTGAATTCTGGTACCGCCCAGATGTCAGGCCGCGTCAAAACCATCCTCAACCCCGACGGCAACAACTGATGGCGAAACCGGCTCTTACCGTTACGCCAGGTTCGTCAGGTCTAAAGATCGACAAGCTACGCAAGTCCTACAAGAAGAAGGTGGTAATTCGCGATGTCACCATGACCCTGGATAGAGGGGAAGTCGTGGCCCTGCTTGGCCCTAATGGATCCGGCAAAACCACCAGCTTTTACTCTATCGCTGGCCTCGTATTTCCAGAAGCAGGTACGGTGACAATCGACGGCCAGAACGTCACTACGCTCCCTATGTACCGCCGGGCGCGACTAGGTATTGGCTATTTACCTCAGGAAATGTCAATTTTTCGAGGTTTGTCAGTTGAGGATAATATCTCGGCCGTGCTCGACATCGCAGTTCCACACGCCCACAAGCGTCGCGAGCGGTTAGAAGAATTGTTGTCGGATTTCTCGATTGAACATCTGCGTCGTGCCCCCGCGCTCGCTTTGTCCGGGGGAGAAAGACGCCGGGTCGAAATCGCGCGCTGTCTTGCTGCTGAACCTAAGTACCTGTTGTTGGACGAACCCTTTGCTGGTGTCGATCCAATTTCAGTTGGAGACATCCGCCATTTGGTCTCTGATTTGAAGAAACGCGGCATCGGTGTGTTAATTACCGATCACAACGTGCGAGAAACTTTGGAAATTGTAGATCGCGCCTATATTTTGCACGACGGGCAAGTGCTCATGTCTGGCACACCCGAAGAAGTGGTTGAAAATGAAAACGTTCGCCGCGTCTACTTGGGCGACAATTTCCGTATTTCCTAACCTGCGATACGTTACCACCTTTCGGCCAATTCCCGCCAAATTGGGTAATGCTCCTTAATGTTGTTGTCAGGTTTGCCATTGACTCTCCCTCTTTCTTGGCATCGAATTGACCTATGGCAATAGATCAGCTTGATGCAATTCTCGACCTGACCTTGGAAACAAGGACCGGTTGGATGCAACCAGAAGATCAGCCTATTTCCCCCCATCCTAAGCTGAGTGAACCTTCCGGACCCGGTCCGGCTGGAGCTTTGGATGTCCATACGTGAAGGAGATCACATGCGTTACCAAATCAGCGGAAAACAGATCGACATTGGCTCGGCCCTGCAAACTCATGTGCAGACCGAACTTGGCGAGGCCGTGGCAAAGTATGCACAGCGACCTACCGACGCCACCGTCGTCTTTTCCCGTTCGGCGCATGAATATGTGTGCGAAACCACCGTGCATCTTTCGACTGGACTGACCGCCCAGGCCAAGGCGCACGAAACTGAGATCTATGCCGCCTTTGACAGCTGCTGCGAAAAAATGGAGAAGCAGCTACGCCGGTACAAGCGCCGCCTCAAAGACCATCACCGTGACCGAAGCGTGCCTGTTGAACTTTCAGCTGCCAGCTCTTATATCCTCGCTTCAGAAGATGCACATACCGAGGATGAACCGTCTTCGCTACAACCCATCATCGTGGCTGAGCTAGAGACAAAAATTCCTTCCTTGTCGGTTGGAGAGGCTGTAATGCAGATGGAACTGGCGGGCGCCCCGGTGCTGATCTTCCGGCAAGAAGGACAAGATGGGCTGAATGTGGTCTATCGACGGGACGACGGCAATATCGGCTGGATTGATCCGTAACTATTAGAACTCTAGGTGCCCTTCAGGGCACCCAAGTGGAGCACAGGGAAATGCAACTTTCCAACATCCTCAAGCCAGAGGCAGTCCGAGTCATTAGTTCGGCCTCTAGCAAGAAACGGCTGTTTCAGGAAATCGCGGATGTGGCCAACTCGGCCTATTCCCTGCAAGCTCTGGCCACTGTCGAGGCCTTGCTTGACCGTGAGAGCCTCGGCCCAACTGGGGTTGGGCATGGTGTTGCCCTGCCCCACGCCAGGATCAGTGGCGTCGAAGAAGTCATCGGCGTTTTTGTGATTTTGGAAAAACCACTCGATTTTGGCTCAGTTGACCGCCAACCTGTAGACATCGCGTTTTCACTTTTGGCCCCCGAAGACGCGGGTGTTGAGCACCTGAAGGCACTGGCCTTAGTATCGCGCACCCTGCGCGAGCAAAGTTTTTGTACGAAACTACGCGCTAACCCCGATGCTGCAACGCTCTATACTATTCTTACCGAAAGCCAATCGGTTCAGGCAGCCTAGCCCCCCAAGCCCGGATGATCGCTGAGATTTGGTTGCTGTCCCAGACCTAATTCAGAATGCTACCGCCAGGGGCCAAAGCCAAACATCAAGTAGTCTCGATGGTAGATTTTGGCTACTTTCTCCTCTAACGCGGCATCATAGATGTCTTCCAACGCGTAGGGCGTGTCTTTTGCAGCCGTAACCAGCTCACCAGGCTCCATCCGCCCAACACGACGTGCCAGATGTGGCAATTCCTCAGCGAGCTCCTCCTCGCGGAACACAAAATCCGGCACACTCAAGTCGGAAAAACCTGAAATTGACTGTGATTGACTTGCCCAGGCGTCATCAACGCGAATTGCCGTCTGACCTGCCAAATTGACGCGCAGGAACTCCAAGAATCCCTCAAATGCAGCGCGATGATCAACAATTGAATAACTTGCGTCAGGTCCGTTTTTAGGCAGCGGAACCTTGAATTTTCTCCGTAGGGTCTCGCGGATCTTTCGGTAATTATCCGGACCCGCCGACAAGATTTTTTGACAGAATACTGTATGAGCTCGAGCCACAGGATGACGCAATACAGTAAAACTGCGATATCCTGGATTGCCTCGCCGCCATATCCGCAATTGCTTTTGGTTCATCTTACTAATCAACCCGTCTACCGCAACGCGATCCAGCCCGGCCAACCAGTTAATCACCTCTGCCTCGGGGCCGCCTTTGATTGGCATATACAGCAGCGGTGTTACCACTCCAGCCACGTAACCAGGGACTGCTGGGCCACGACGAGGTTCAAAGTTTGGCGTGCGTGAGAGATTGAAACGGTCCATGCCTGACAGCGCGGTTTCCATTTCTTCGACATTGGCCACCTTGGCTGTAACTGGTGCAGGGTTCTGACGCTTCAAACTATCATCCAGCGCCTCCACTTGCTCATCCAGCCCTAACCAACGTGCTAAGCCATTCATCACTTCGACGCTCGGTAAATCCTCATAGGCAACATAAAACGGAGACTGCCCGCTCTTTTGTAGGCGGTTAAGCAATAGCACTTGAAAATCCTGCAAGGCATCAACGTGATGCGCAAATTCTGCGCCGTCGAACTCTGCCAACGCCTCTTTGCGGCGCGTCACATTTGTCAGCTTCCACTGACCAGTCGCTACAGCAATTTTCCAGGACACATAGCTGTCCAACGGATTTCGGGTCAGGATTATTTTAGCACATCGCGGGTCTTCCAGAGCGATATCTAACACACGCGGGTCGTGATCATGGAAGTAGCGAAACCCGCCCAACGCCCCGGCTTGAGACTTTATCTCACCGATCAAACGCGCGGGGTCGTTGTCTCGATCATCCTGACTAACTCCCAAAATCTCAGTAGAGTTTGGATAGCCAATAAAGTGCGGGTTAAAAGCCTCACCATGACAGCAAAGACCAGAAAAACCATTCAGATTGGTCTCTAAAAAATTGGAACCCGTCCGCATTTCGGCAAAACAATAAAGTAATCATACTTGTCTGTCATAATGGATTATCGCACCAAATAGGGTTTACGAGGTGGTTTCGGCATGTTGACCGGTCCCTGCTCTACAGGGAAATCCCCCATCAAATAGGGATGCATGCCCTGATTTTTGAGATTTTGAAGAAACTGGCCAAACCCATCCAGATCCAACATTGTCGGTGCCTCGCTCAACCGGCGTTGCTGCAACAGGCCAATTTCATCGACAATGGTCTGAATAGGCTCCATGGGCGCCTCAATGAATTCTGCCATTGTCCAAATCCGAACTCGCGCCTTGGTGTAATGCGACCGTAAGACAGTCAAATGCTCGCTCTCGATCCGTTGCAACCTTGCGGCTTCTTTTCTGAGATCGGCAAAATTGCGGTTCGACTTGAACAACGGAACAGCCCAAGCCCCTGAGATGACCGAAACCTGCGCATTCGGATCACGCGCAACTAACCAGTTGATTTCCTGATTGTCACCGGGACCGAACTGAAAACACTGTCGTTCCCCACGAGTGTTCCAGATCAAATTTGTAAGAAAGCTATCAGCGTTATAGTCGCGGGTTTTTGGATTATCGGTCAGTGCTCCGTTTAACAAAACCTGACCATCTGCAAACTCAACCCGTTCGGGCGCAAACAAGTGCCCATGAACACGGGTACCAGTGGCTCTTGCTAACCAAGGTTCAAAGTCTTCGAACAGTTCCGCAAACCCCTGAAAAATGGAATATGGATTCGAGGTTATCCCATTTTCAGCGCCATGCCGTGGTACCCGACTTTGCATATACAACCCTTGCCGACCACGAGTCCGTCGCTCTACCGCTTTTGCAAAAATGCGGTCGATTTTGCCTGGGTTAGGCTCGGTTCTCTTCATCGCGCCAGCCTGATCGGTCAGGAACGCCTGATACAACCGCCCGGCTCTTGGCCAGATTTTGCGAGCTACAAAACAATCTGATCTGCGAAGCAACTGCAAATGATCATCGTAGAAAATATGTGGCTTACCTTGAAAATCAAACTTGGATAGTGTCAGTGACCGACTTTCGATATTGCCGGAGTACTGTCGCACTAAAGTCTGATAGTAACTTTCATCGGGGATCCACACCTTTTGGAAGTACCGATCATAAATCGCCCTGTCTGGGTCTTGTAAAATCGCTGACAAAGTCTGCCGTGTCAAACACCACCATTGACTGCCCATGTGCGGAACAAGACCAGCAGGAATCTTGCGCTTCATTCCAAGTTTACGTTGAAGATCAACATAGCGGTCAAACAGAAGCCGATGTTTTTTCCATGAGAACGGGAAGCGAAGGGTAAATCGTTCAACATCCAAGCCACCAACGGTCCAGGGTACATCCGCAGTTGTGGCGCTTTCGATAAAATCGGTGCGCGGCCTTGCTGCCAGATAGTCGATCAGCTCTTGCACCGGTCGCAATGGCAAACAAGACCCTGATGCCAGAAAGACATGGTGGACGTTCGCAAACTCTTTCAACATAAGTTCTGAGGCACTTTGCGAAGCTGCGACAATCCCCCAGGTTCCCCATTCACAGCGGTGGCGTCGGGAAAATCGCACCAAAGGATCATCTGCGAGCGCAGAAGCAAAGGCACGATACGTCGCGTTAGGAACATTTCCGTCTACGTGTAGCACAACCGGACAACCACCAGCGGTCCAATGGCGGGCCACTTGCTCAGCCCGGTCAAGTGCCGTGTGCACCAGCATGACGACACCAACAGTACTCACGCCCAGTTTCCTTTGGACATCAATCCAAGGATCTCTATCTGGCGCCAGTTGATATATTTCTCACTCCATTTACACCACAGGTCAGGTTGACCCTGCATTGTATCTGCGTAGGCCTTATATTCTGCAGATTGGGCATAGTGTTGGTTACGCGTCACTTCCTCAGTTGCTTTAGCGGTAAAGGTATCCAGGAATTTTGTATGTAGCAGTGCTCCACTGGCCTTTTCGCCGCCATTGGTCTCGTAAACTTGGTTCAGCCCGCGTGGTAACAGCGCATGTGTCGAGCTGACATAAGCATAACGGCGGTCCCATTTCACCAGTGGGATCTTGTTCAGTGCCGGTGCTTTTTCGGGTTCGTCAGCAAAGAACACCCGACGCCGGGGGCCGCCTTGGATCCACAAATTGCCATAGGTTGGGTTTTTCTTGACCGAATAGTTTCCGCTGTCAAACCAAGGAGTTATTTCCAGTGGATTTTGACCCGCGCTATAGGGTACTTCGTCGATCCTCCCCTTCGGGTAGACATCGATTAACATCGCCGAAAAACTGCGGATATCAGAGTTATCCAACCAATCTGTCAAAGCACGAATTGGCCGTGTATCGCAAAATGGGTAGATAAAAAATTCATCCGGATCGACGACCAAGGTCCAATGCCCATGCGCAAACTTGCGCTTCAGGTGGTTCATCCAATCGACACCAAACGTTGCCCGTCTATAGCTGGCAGTAGTATGCCACAACGAGACATCCTGCTGCCCACGCAAATATTCTTCGGTGCCGTCTGTGCTGTCATTGTCTACGAACAGGAAATGATTGACCCCTAACCCACGGTAGTAATGTAGGAAGTACGGCAGCCGGATTTTTTCATTGCGGACTGTGGAGACCAGCAAAATATCATCAGGTCGAATGTGGTTGGTGTTGTTCTGCACGACACGCAGTTCGTTGGACTTGCGCAACGCCCTCACAATGCGTCGCTTCCGCCGCACTCGCATCCGGTATGAATCCCAAAGGCTCAACGTTTAGTCCATCCACAGATCAAGAGAAACCCGCCCAATTTAAGGCGCGCGCCGCCCCTTATTTTTAGGCAGTATGTCATGGATATCTTTCTTTAATCAATGGACTTAGAATCTGAGAACGCACGTTGAACTCTCGCGCGTTCAACGCCAATTCCCTCGTGTCATCATGCCAAAGGCTTCAAGCTGCTGCCACCCCTGATATTGAACCGATTGGGGGTACCACAGATCTGGCCCCGCAGTTAACTGATCATAGTAATCGCCATATCGATCCGTATGCGTAAAATGTTGCTGGCGGATCTTCTCCTCAGCGGACTTGGCGACCACTTCATCCAAAAATTTGCTGTGCAAAAACACACCAGTAGGCAGATCCAACCTCGCATCAAATACCCCATTCAGATATGCAGGCAAAGCTATGTGGGTGGAACTAACGTAAGCAAAGCGACGGCTCCAACGAACCAGCGGCACTTTATGCAAATGTGGCGCGTGGTCTGGGTCCTGCTGAAAGAACACCCGCTTACGTGGGCCGCCCCGGATAGAAACATGACGATACCGGTCCAGATATTCCCAGGTGTACCCATGCGCATCGAACCAATTCAGCGTTTCAAACGGGTCAGCTCCCGTTTGATAACCATGAATGCCAAGAGGTCCTTTAGGATACATATCCAGCATCAGCGCACCAAAAGCCGACACACCCTGCTGATCGAGCCAATTGGTTAGATCACGAAGTGTCCGGGTGTCTACGTGCGGATATGTCAGTATTTCGTCTGCATCTGCGGTCAAGCACCAAACCCCATGCCCATAGCGCATTTGCAAACACGTTAGCCAATCTACTCCAAACCGAGAATCTCTATAGCTTGCCTTGGTGCTCCAGATCGAAACATCCGGTTGCTGGGCTAGATAGTCGGCAGTCCCATCATCACTGTCGTTGTCCACAATTAGAAAATGAGACACACCGATCCGCCGGTAATGCTCCAGGTAGTGGGGCAGCCGTGTGATTTCGTTACGCATGGTTGCGAAGCAAAGAATTGGCTCACCAGTGATATCGCTTGTGCGATCCATCCTGATGTTCAATTGATGCCGAGCACGCCACGATCGCCACAACAAATGACGTCGACGCCACCGCATGCGGTAAGCGGCGACGGCAGTTACAACCGATTTGGCTGAAGCGCCCTGCCGCTTCATTTCAGGCCTCGTAGTGGCCTGTTTTGTGCCACTTCCAAGCGTCGTGAATCATAGTTTCCAATGTTGATCGCGTTGGCTCCCAACCCAGTTCACTTGCTGCACGTGTCGACCCCGACACCAGCTTCGTGCAATCACCAGCGCGACGTGCACCGGTGTTACAGGGGACATCTTTCCCTGTAACAACTGCGGCCTTATCCATCACTTCACGGACTGAAAACCCAGTACCGGTCCCCAGATTAAAGACGCGGCTCCCTTTGCCATCCTGCAACCACTTCAAACCCAATACATGTGCATCCACCAAGTCACAAACATGCACATAGTCGCGAATGCAGGTTCCATCAGGCGTGTCATAATCGGTACCAAATATCGTCAGGGAATCACGTTTGCCGTTAATTGCATCCAATACTAAAGGCACAAGATGTGTCTCAGGACGGTGGAATTCGCCCACTTCGGCTTCGGGGTCAGCCCCAGCCACATTGAAGTAGCGGAAAACAACCGAGCGCAGACCATGAGCAGCCTCAAAATCGGTCAATATATCTTCAACTGCTCGTTTGCTGGCACCATAAGCATTCAGCGGCAACTGCGGCGTGTTTTCATCCAACACCACATTGTCATGTTCACCGTAGGTGGCACAAGTTGATGAGAAAACAAAGTCCCTAACGTCAGCAGCGACTGAGGCCTCGATCAAATTCAATGACCCCCCAACATTGTTTGCCCAATACCGCCCTGGTTGGCTCATCGCTTCCCCAACTTGGCTGAGAGCCGCAAAATGCATGACTGCGGTAGGCTGGTATTTGGCAAACACCTGATCCAATCGCGCGCGATCGTTCAGATCACCCTGTTCAAACGGGCCGAATTTTACTGCATCTTTCCAACCCGTTATCAAATTATCATAGACGACAGGAGTATAACCCGCCTGTTTCAATGCCTTACAGGCGTGCGAGCCGATATAGCCAGCGCCACCCGTTACCAAAATATGTGCCATTGCTATTGTGCCTTCTGCCTACAATTCGCCAGCATTTAGCTTATTCCGCTGCTTTGGTCACCTGAGAAATACTTTCAAGGTACCGACTTAGATCATCGCGCAGATCATCGCGCGCTAATGCAAAAGCAACTGTGGCCTGCAAAAATCCTGCTTTGGAGCCACAATCAAAACGCTGCCCACGGAACCGGTAACCAGAAACGGGCACGTCTGTACCAATGTCTTTTGCGATGGCATCTGTCAGCTGGATTTCTCCACCAGCCCCCGATTTGATCTTGTTCAGGTTCCGCAATACAGAAGGTCCAAGAATATAGCGGCCTATCACAGCCAGGTTCGACGGTGCGTCTTCCGGTTTGGGTTTCTCAACCATGCCTTTGACTGAAACGACAGAACCCGTGTCTTTCTCAATGTCCAACACGCCATAAGATGAAGCTTGCTCAGGTGGCACTTCCATAGCCGCAACCATATTGCCACCTACCTCTTCGTAGGCTTCAACCATTTGTTGCAGACAAGGGGTTTCAGCAGCAATCACATCATCAGGAAGAATGACCGCAAAAGGTTCATTAGCGATCAGACGACGCGCGCACCAAACGGCATGGCCCAAACCCAGAGCGCGGTGCTGACGAAGGTAAGCAATAGCACCCGAATCCATGTAGGTGGACTTCAGAATACTCAAAAGTTCATCTTTGCCCTTTTTGCGCAATTCTTGTTCCAAAACAGGCGCGTGGTCAAAATAGTCTTCCAGTGCCCCTTTGCCACGGGAGGTAACAAAGATGAATTCTTTGATACCCGCAGCGCGAGCCTCATCGATGGCGTATTGCACCAATGGGCGATCCACTAAGGTCATAATTTCTTTGGGTACAGATTTAGTCGCCGGAAGGAACCTAGTTCCCATGCCAGCCACAGGAAAAATAGCTTTTGTTACTTTTTTACGCATAATAAGCTCTCAATATCTTACTCTTCAGACACGATCGCAACCGTGCAGCAATCGTTGTATGTATTGGCCAAGTCGAAATAAAATTGAACAACGGTCAAAATCTTAGCCGCATCAACTCAATAAGTAGCTCAGCGTATACACATTCCAACCACTGTTAACATAGGCATATTGCCATCATGTTACCTCATTTTCTATGGATGCCCCATCTCCCGCATCATCTTTTCCAGCCGCGGTACATCCTCGGGATTGTTCAGTTCCCAAAATTGCCTGCCGCGCGCATCCACTTCAACGCATAGCAATGTACGACCGTGTTCCATAAACCGTAATTGCTCCAGTCCTTCCAGTGTTTCCAATGGTCCCGCCTCCCAGCGTGGGTAGGCGCCCAGCGCCGACGGGCGATAAGCATAGACTCCTACATGATGAAACACGGGCGTCGCCTCGTCATCACTGTATACCCGAGAGGTGTAGGGCACCACTTCTTTGGAGAAATACAACGCGTGCCGGTCCTGAGTGAAGACTGCAGTTGTACCACCAACCCGATCCTCCTTGCGGTCATCCAAAAACCCATTCAAGGCGCGACCATCACAGCGCAGCACGGGAGTGGCCACTTCAGCCATCGGATCGTCCTGCAAGCCCTTAATCAAGTCCTCGACAAACCAATGCGGCGTCAACGGCGCATCACCCTGCAGGTTCACCACAACATCGAAGCCGCCACCCAACGCATCAAAGGCCTCTGCGCACCGCTCGGTACCATTGACGCATTTTGACGAGGTCATCACCACTTCAGCGCCAAAACTTTGTGCTACAGCTTGAATTTGATCATCATCTGTAGCCACAACCACCCGATCAACGCCAGCTACAGCCGTCGCTGCCCTCCAAGACCGTTCGATCAATGTACGTTTCTCGCCGGTGGCCCCTGTCAACTCAACTAACGGCTTCCCGGGATAACGACTCGATGCATAGCGCGCGGGAATAACAACAAGAACAGACATCAGGCTTCCTTCAACTCAACACTAGGAGCATAGGCAATAAAGAACGGGTTGGCGTAGTCATCCTTACCATACACCAACGGCGTGTGATCATCGAACCGCACCACTTTTCCGCCAGCACCCGTCAACACAGCGTGCCCTGCAGCTGTATCCCATTCCATGGTTCGACCAACGCGAGGGTAAATATCGGCTTCACCGGTGGCGACGAGGCAAAACTTCAAAGAAGACCCCGCACTCTTACTATCTTTGACATTGTACTTATTGATGTAGTCATCCGTTGCCTGATCTCGGTGCGACTTTGAAGCGACAACCTCCAAAGCATCATTGTCTGACTTCCGGACCGATATCGGTTCTGGCCTTGCTATATGCTCATTGAACTCAATTGGGTGAGCGTCGGCTCCAACAACCAGCACTTCCTCAACTGTTTGCCCTTCCGGCCCAGTGTAAAATAGCCGATTTTTTGCCGGAGCATAAACAACCCCGCGCGTCGGAACGCCCTTTTCTACCAACGCAATGTTAACAGTAAAATCGCCACGGCGGTGAATGAACTCCTTTGTCCCGTCCAACGGGTCAACAATCAGAAACGTGTCACCTTTGATTTTATGTGAGTCCACCTGCTCTTCTGTCACCAACGCCATCTCTGGGAAAGCAGACCGCAGACCGTGCGAAATCAACGCATCCGCCGCCTCATCCGCCGCGGTTACCGGACTATCGTCAGATTTCTGCTTCACGTCAAAATCGTCCGAATTGTAGATTTCCATAATTTTATTACCCGCCTCGATAGAAAGGCGACGGATCACGGGAATAAGATCATTGTAGTTCACCAGAATACTCCACAGCACAGGATTTGTTGAAAAAACACCTTTTCCCTTATATGCTGGCGTAGCAACGGAACAGCAAGAAATCCGTGCTAGTTTGAGCAGAGTATCACTGTCGCAGGTCCCATGTTTTACCAAACCACAAAACCGTCAGCATTTTCCGGCTTCCTCTCAATGTGTGAGGTGGTCTTTCATTCAATCGTGCGCAGCGTGCGATCTAAGCACAACAATGCATTTATGGCACTTGGGCTGAACCTTCTGCAGACCATTTTGATGGTTGCTGCCTTCTATGTGATGTTTTCGGTGCTGAACATGCGCGGGTCCGGTGTTCGCGGTGACTTTTTGCTTTATGTGATGTCCGGTATTTTTCTATTCATCACCCACACAAAAGCTGTCGGTGCTGTTGCAGGCGCTGAAGGACCCAGCAGCCCAATGATGCAACACGCACCAATGAACACAATGGTAGCAATTTTGTCGGCTGCCATTGGCTCACTGTATATTCAGGTTCTATCTCTGTTCATCATACTGTTCGCCTATCACGTCGTCATCACTCCGGTTCACATCGAAGAACCAATCCCCGCCTTTGGGATGTTGCTATTGTCATGGATATCCGGCGTTGGGGTTGGCCTGATTCTTCTCGTAATCAAACCATGGGCTCCAAATTTTGTAAGCATTGTTACAACAGTTTACCAACGTGCGAACATGATCGCATCTGGCAAGATGTTCCTTGCAAACATGCTGCCATCTTACATGCTGTCGATGTTCGATTGGAATCCGCTATTCCATTGTATTGACCAGGCACGGGGTTATGTTTTCATCAACTACAACCCCCATAACAGTAGCTGGGAATATGCTGCTTGGGTGTCGCTAGTCCTGATCATGATCGGGTTGATGGGCGAATTTTACACGCGCCGTCATGTCTCGGCCAGCTGGAGTTCGCGTCGTTGATACGCCTCGCTTTCACTTTACTACTTGCCTGCATTTCGGCCTTGTCAGCATCCGCGCAAGAATTTCCCGCTCTGCATGACGTGGCAGGCGTCGCGAGTAACGACGTCCTTAATATTCGCAGCACGCCTAATGCTTCATCCACCATCATCGGCTTTCTTGGGCCAGATCAAAATTGGGTGGAAGTCATAAGGAGTGATTCTTCTGGGAAATGGGGGTTGGTGAATACAAACGAGACATCAGGCTGGGTCTCCCTTCGGTACATGGCCCGTGCCCAAGCGGGATCTTGGCTCGACCTGGAACATAAGCTGTCTTGCTCGGGCACTGAGCCGTTCTGGTCCTCATCCCTAGACGGCACCCGGGCATTTCTTGATATCAACGGAGAAATGGCAGACTATTTCCTGGTAGCCCACAACCGCGTTGAAAACCGCAATCACAAGACGGGCTTTAGCGCCAGATCAAGCGCGAACCCACGAAACACGCTTGCCGGCATCATATCCGCGCGATCCTGTAGTGACGGTATGTCGGACCGGGAATATGGTATTTCGGTAGACCTGCTGATACAATATGGCATTGATTTCAAAGTAATAACTGGGTGTTGCTCTCTGCAGCCTTGACGTTACACACCTTTCCAACGATTCAGCAGCCAGTACCATTGATCAGGGTGTGCTCGAATACGTTCTGATAGGCTGTCATTAAACGTCTGCGTCATGGTCTCCGCATCACTATGTGCAATTGGCGCTTCATAGTTGACTTCAAAGTCACTGCCATCACCGATGCGGGTTCCATAGGCAGGAACCATGGGCAAATCATACTTTAGAGCCAGCTGTGCCGCTGCGAGTGACGTCAGTGCCGGATGGCCTAGAAATGGCAATTTGGCCCCGTCAGGGTGCTTTTCATCCAACAAAATTGCAACCACTCCACCAGCTCGAAGATGCCGAACCAACGTCTTGGTACCAACCCGCCCGGTTTCCATAATTGGCAACCCGCCTGCTTCGATTCCAGCCAAAAGTCGTCGCTGATAATGCCGGTTGCTTTGGCGGCGATACACCGCCCCGACTTCGATGCCACGTGCTTTAAGAGAGGCGCGCACAGCTTCCCACTGGCCAAAATGGCCAGACACGATAATGGCCCCCTTTCCAGCAGCTTGGGCTGCTTCAATCGCATCCAGTCCGGGACCTGAAACATGGAAACGGTTCAAACGGGTGTGGAATTCTGCGTTGTGGTAGATTTCGAACAGGGTTTGACCCATGTTCTTCCCCATCTGACGTCGCAAAGAATTCCGCTCATCCCGGGTCATTTCAGGAAACACCCGCTTCACTTCGCGGTTAAAACGACGTCTTGCAATCGGGAACCAGCGCATTACTCCACCGACCGCACGCCCCAGAGCCGCCGAGCGTGTCTCAAAAGAACGCCGACGGGATAAGGTCAGCATAGACCAGAGAGGGACATACCTGACATGTTGCCAAGCGTATTTGACCGGACGTGTAATCATGCAATCTATATGGTTAGTTTCATGGCTTGCGCCAAGTACCCCTTCGGCAAGTTTCCGCCACGTGAGGTGATCAAGTCACCACCCTCAATGTCAGGTTGATTCGCCCGCCCTTGGGCAACAGTCGGGAAGACTTGAAACGGATCCGATCTACACCGTGGTAGATCAGTCGTGCCTCACCGCCCATCACAACCACATCTCCCGAGCTCAGCCAAATAGATTCGCTCTTACCGCCTCTCGTCTGATTGCCGATACGAAATAGTCCATCATCCCCCAAGCTAATGGACACCACTGGATAAGAGAAATCTTCCTCATCCTTATCCTGGTGCAGCCCCATTCGGGCGTTTTCGCCATAAAAGTTTAATAAACAACACTCAGGAGACCGCTCGACACCGGTAAGTTTCCGCCAAATCGCTAACACCGGCTCAGGGATGTCTGGCCATACCTGCCCTTTAGGATGGGTTTGAGAATAACGATATCCCGAGGCATCTGAATACCACCCAAACGCACCTGCCGAGGTCATCCGCACTGACATTTGACCACCTCCCGGCACCGTGGGCGAAAACAACGGTGCGGCTCTTAATACGGGCCGAAGGGCTTCGATCAGCGCTCGCTGTGCCGCCACATCTATAAAGCCTTTGTGAATTTCAAACCCACGCAACCGCAGCAAGGTCATCGCCATTCACCCATTCTTAACCAACCCCATTCAAAAAACCCTCAAGATTCGCATAAACCGGTGCCATGTGACGGTTGCAGGGCTCATTTCTGCTCCCTATATACGCCGAGACGCACAATGGTGTAGGCCATTGCGCACATGAATCGGGGTTTGGATGCCGAAACGGGTTCTGACCTCGGGTAATCGCCTTATGAAGTAAAGGGATCAAATAGTATGAGCAAAGTTATCGGCATTGACCTGGGTACCACCAACTCTTGTGTGGCTATCATGGACGGATCGCAGCCTCGCGTTATCGAAAACGCAGAAGGCGCCCGCACAACACCTTCGATCGTTGCATTCACTGACGACGAGCGTCTGGTTGGCCAGCCCGCAAAACGCCAGGCTGTCACCAACCCAGAAAACACTGTTTTTGGTGTCAAACGCTTGATCGGCCGTCGTAACACCGACGCAGCCGTCGCAAAAGACAAGAAAATGGTTCCCTTTAGCATTGTCGATGGTGGCAATGGCGATGCATGGGTAGAGGCGCAAGGTGAGAAGTATTCACCTTCGCAAATCTCAGCCTTCACACTGGGAAAAATGAAAGAAACCGCTGAGAGCTATCTTGGTGAAGAAGTCACTCAGGCGGTTATCACCGTTCCTGCGTACTTTAACGACGCCCAGCGTCAGGCCACTAAAGACGCCGGCAAAATTGCTGGCCTTGAAGTACTGCGCATCATCAACGAGCCGACTGCGGCTGCGTTGGCTTATGGCATGGACAAAGAAGAGACCCAGACTATCGCGGTTTATGACCTTGGTGGCGGTACCTTCGATGTGACCATCCTAGAAATCGACGACGGTCTGTTCGAAGTCAAATCGACAAACGGTGACACCTTCCTAGGTGGCGAAGACTTTGACATGCGCATCGTCAACTATCTTGCCGACCAGTTCAAAAAAGAACACGGCGTTGACCTGTCCAAGGACAAGATGGCCCTGCAGCGTCTGAAAGAAGCCGCTGAAAAAGCTAAGATCGAGCTGTCCTCGGCCAGCCAGACCGAAATCAACCAACCGTTCATCTCGATGGGTAAAGACGGCGCACCACTGCACTTGGTTCTGAAACTGACCCGCGCCAAGCTGGAAAGCCTGGTTGCAGATCTGATCAAAGCCTCGCTGAAGCCTTGTGCTGCGGCATTGAAAGATGCTGGCATTTCCGCGAACGACATCGACGAAGTTGTTTTGGTTGGTGGTATGACACGCATGCCGCGCGTCACCGAGGAAGTCAGCAAGTTCTTTGGTAAAGAGCCACACAAAGGTGTGAATCCAGACGAAGTTGTTGCCATGGGTGCCGCCATTCAGGCCGGTGTTCTTCAGGGCGACGTCAAAGACGTAGTTCTGCTCGACGTAACGCCTTTGTCTCTGGGTATCGAAACTCTGGGTGGTGTGTTCACACGTCTGATCGATCGTAACACCACGATCCCAACTAAAAAGTCGCAGGTATTCTCGACCGCCGAAGACAACCAGAACGCCGTGACCATCCGTGTGTTCCAAGGTGAGCGCGAAATGGCTGCGGACAACAAGATCCTCGGCCAGTTCAACCTGGAAAGCATCCCACCAGCGCCGCGTGGCCTGCCGCAGATTGAAGTGACCTTTGACATCGACGCCAACGGCATCGTGTCAGTTGGCGCCAAAGACAAGGGCACTGGCAAAGAACAGCAGGTCACTATCCAGGCATCTGGTGGTTTGTCCGACTCTGACATCGAACAGATGGTTAAAGACGCAGAAGATAATGCGGAATCGGATAAAGAACGCCGCGAGTTGATCGAAGCGAAGAACCAGGCCGAAAGCCTCATTCACTCGACTGAAAAGTCGATGGAAGAACACGCTGACAAGGTGGATCCAACCACCATCGAGGCAATCGAGTTGGCGATCGTTGCGTTGAAAGACGAGATCGACACGGACAACGCCGAGAAAATCAAGTCCGGCATCCAGAACGTAACCGAAGCGGCTATGAAGCTGGGTGAGGCGATCTACAAAGCTTCCGCAGCAGAAGAGGGTGACGAGCCCACAGCTGCCGATGCGGGTCCCGTTGACGACGATATCGTTGACGCCGACTTTGAAGACCTGGACGACGACAAACGCGCCTAAGCAACTAACCTAGGCCAAAGCGGGCCGGTCCGAAACCAGGGCCGGCCCACTTTCGTTGAGGCAGAAGGGATAAACCGATGTCCAAGCGTGACTACTATGATATTCTAGGCGTGGCCAAAGGGGCCTCTGCCGACGAAATCAAAAAAGGCTATCGCAAGAAAGCCAAGGAACTGCACCCCGACCGGAACCAAGACAACCCGGACGCTGAATCGCAGTTCAAAGAGGCCAACGAGGCCTATGACGTTCTGAAAGACGGCGACAAGAAAGCCGCCTATGACCGTTTTGGTCATGCCGCCTTTGAAAACGGCATGGGTGGAAACGGCGGCGCGCGCCCAGGCCAAGGCTTTGGCGGCGGCGGCGGCGACTTCTCATCTGCCTTCTCTGATGTTTTTGACGACCTGTTTGGCGACTTCATGGGTGGCCAACGCGGTGGTGCTGGTGGCGGTGGACGCCGCGCTGCGCGTGGTGCAGATCTTCGCTATAATCTCCGCGTTACACTCGAAGAATCTTTTGCCGGGCTTCAAAAAACTATCAACGTTCCAACCGCCGTCAGCTGTACCGGCTGCGAGGGAACCGGGGCCGAAGGTGGTGTTGAACCTACAACTTGTCCGACGTGCTCAGGCATGGGCAAGGTGCGCGCTCAGCAGGGATTCTTTACTGTTGAACGTGGCTGCCCGACCTGTTCAGGCCTTGGACAAGTTATCAAGAACCCCTGCAAGAGCTGCGGTGGTCATGGTCGAGTCGAAAAAGACCGGGCTCTATCCGTTAACATCCCGGCTGGCGTCGAAACCGGCACCCGCATTCGTCTATCCGGCGAAGGTGAGGCCGGAATGCGGGGCGGCCCTCCCGGCGATCTCTACATCTTCATCGAAATGTCGCCGCACAAGCTTTTCGAACGTGATGGCCTAAACCTTTACTGTCGGGTTCCAGTCAGCATGGCCAAAGCCGCATTGGGTGGCGCCATCGAAGTACCTACCATCGATGGCGGGCGTGGACGTGTGCAAATTCCCGAAGGCAGCCAGTCCGGCCGCCAGATGCGCCTACGCGCCAAAGGAATGCCAGCCCTGCGTGGTGGTGCTTCAGGCGACATGTTCATTGAACTAGCGGTGGAAACTCCGGTCAGCTTGACCAGCCGCCAAAAGGAATTGCTACGCGAGTTTGAGGATCTTTCAGAAGATACCACCAACCCAGAATCTGGTAGCTTTTTCTCTTCCGTGAAGAGTTTCTGGGATTCGATGAAAAGCCAATAAGGTCTGCAATATTGATCATTAAAAGGCGCCAGCTCACCAGTTGGCGCCTTTTTCATACGCCGAAGAAAAGCTTGTTGTCGCCAATAGACCCAATCGGCACTTTTTTGGTCAGCCATCAAACCATCGACGTTAACGCTTTATCAACCATAGAGGCAGAAAACTGTCCCTATGACACGGCGAGGCGCCTTTCACGACACCTCTCTGCCGCTGTTTCAGGGCGGGGAAGAAGCGACGTTAGAGCCGCTCCCAAAAGGTCGGCTACCTTCGTACATCCAAGACCACCGAGCCCGTCTTCGTGAACGGTTCACGCAAGGTGGCGCAGCTGCAATGCCCGACTACGAGTTACTGGAACTTGTCCTGTTCCGTTCGATTCCGCGCCGCGACGTCAAACCTGTAGCCCGTGCTTTGCTAGACAAATTTCAAGACTTCAACCGAGTCGTAACCGCGCCTCCTGAACGTTTGAAAGAAGTTGTGGGCATTGGTGCAGCAGTCATCACCGACCTCAAGATACTTGAGGCCGCGGCACACCGGATGGCCCGGTCCAAGGTAATGCAAAGACAGGTTATCTCAGGCTGGGATGCTGTTCTGGACTATTGTCATACAACCATGGCGCATCGCGAAACTGAACAATTCCGTGTCTTGTTCCTTGATCGCAAAAATGTCCTGATCGCCGATGAAGAGCAGGCCCGAGGCACGGTTGACCATGTCCCGGTTTATCCGCGCGAAGTCGCAAAACGCGCATTAGAGCTAAACGCTAGCGCACTGATTCTCGTTCACAATCACCCCTCTGGGGACCCAACCCCTTCGGAAAGTGACATAGACATGACCGATAGGATAAACACCGCACTACTGGCGTTGGGGTTGGTGCTCCATGATCACCTGATTATCGGAAAATCCCGAGAACTGAGCTTTCGCACCGAAGGCTATCTATAGAAACCCGTGCACCCGCGGCACCAGTCAGCGCAACCAGACCTCAACCCGGCGGTTCACTTGACGGCCCCATCCACTGTCATCGCAAGCCATTGGAAGAGCTTCGCCAAAGGCATCTACGTCAACCTGCAAACGCTCCATATTGGCGGTCTCTGCGGCTTTGACCACTGCATCTCTCACCGCTTCGGCGCGCTTCATCGCAATTTTCCGATTACCCTCAGCCGGTCCCTCCCCGTCGGAGAAACCTACAAAGACCAACCTCTTGGCATCATAATCCCCGACTTCAATCGCGCGGGACAGCTGGGCGATGTTAGCACGGGATTGCGCATCCGGCCGTGTTGATCCGGTTTCGAACCGAAAGGACGTAGTCAGACGTTGCATTCCCCCCAGTAAAGCGACCAAGCGCTGAAGCTCTACGAGATCAACTTCATCACCAGCGGCCTGAATAGCATTTGCCAGCCGTTGCCCCTGTGCTTTCACCGGAATTTCCTCGGGAGCCTGGTCAACAAACCCTGCACGACGAATCACAATTTGGGCGGCCGGCCCACGTGCATAACTCAGAAAATCGCGAGCAATCTTGGGAAGTCGCCGCGCTGGCAAATACAAGAACATTGGCGCACTCAGCGGGTAATCCTCAGTCTTAATAGCGCGCCGTCCTGCTGCGACCGCAAAACCACAAGCGCCGCTTAAGGTCAGCGTGCGTGCTGTACCCGTCTCAGCATAACTGGCAATACCGATGGCAAATGGATCCGTCGTCACAGCCCGCGCCAAACCGCTGCTCCGGTCGTGGCGACGCAGATCCTGAGACAGAGACACGTTTGCGGGTTTCAACAGTCGATCTTCGACGGCCTGAGCCAATCCCGATCCGGCTACCGGGAGATGAAGTGAAATCGGGGCATCCGGGCCGCCGAGTTCCTGCCAATTCGTAATTTTTCCAGCAAACACCTGTGCAAGCTGTGGAACCGGTATGTTGGTTACAGGATTAGCCGGTGCCACTATGGGCACCAAAGCATCCAATGCCAGGACGCGGCTGCGGCTGGCGCCAGTCATATCACCCATACCAGCGTCTTGCGCCAACTTGCGCTCTTCTGGCCGGATCTCACGTGATGCCATCACCATGTCCGCTTCGTTAGCCAAAAGATCAGCAAAACCTTCGTCTGTGTTGCTAACCAAAAAGGTGAACCGCGCGACCGGGATTTGGTCCCCTTGCAAAAGAAGATAGTCAAAATTTCCGTCGGGCAGGCTGTCACGGCGGGTCTGATAGCCGTTTCTCAACGCAAATCCTTCGATCAGCGCAGGTAGCAGCACCTCGGCCATCGTTGAAGATCCTGACAGGGTCAGCTCGGCAATAAAGCTCGATAGACTTGGGCAACCCGGCCCATCGCAGGTCACCCCTGATCCATCCACAGTCAATTCACCAAACTGGGTGTCTACCCGATAGAACTGACCGTCAAACCCCAACAGATCGCCAGTGATCGCAACGGCTCCGTCTGGTGAGGAGAGCGTTACGTCCTGCGCAGTTGCAACAAGCGTTGAGCTAAAAAGAAAGAGTGCGGCACTAAACGCCGCACGATACCAAGCCATAGGAAACCCTGATTAACCGCAAATCACTTTGAGGCGATTTTCAGGTCTTCTACAAGATTATTCAACACCAGAAAATCACCAATTGCATTACAATTTGGCATCGACAACTCCAGATCCCGAGTTCTCAACTTTCGGTCTTCACGCAATTCAAGCGTCTGTGCAGAAATTTCACGACCACAGTTGATAGCCGAAACTTCAGCCTCGATGCTCAGGGCAACTATTCCGCTGTTTTCGGCTGTATTTCGGGCGAAACTGTAGACCTCGACCATACGGGGCGCCAATTGGTTCGCATCACCCAGCCGCTGTACCTGACTAGTCTGACTATTCGCATTTGCTCCCGACCAGATATGACCAGCCTGACCATATTGCGCACCAAATTCACGTGCGTGGATTTCGAAACCGCTGTTTCCTGTCCATTGCAACGCCACCCGGTCTATCTGATCTAGACCACTCACCTGAGTAGAAGCGACAGCACCAGGTCCCGAGGCCAGCTCGACAATGTAGACCGCCGTTTCAGTCAACGCAGGTACCTGCATGTCCAGGTCGCCATCATCATTCGTGGTTGCTGTAAACATAAGCCCCGAATGATGCACGGTAACCCGCGCGTTTCCGTGGCATGGGGCAGAAAACGTAAGATGAACATTGGCTTGTTCAACAGCCGTAGCCGAAGCAGTCGCCTCACACGAAGCGCCAACCGGTCTTACTTCGACCCGTTTTGCTTCGAATGCTACAGCATCACGTTCTGCAGCAGCAGGGGGCTCAGCTGATGCAATAGAGGTCAAGGTGATTTCCTGCAGTATCAAGTCAGCCTCAGCAGCAGCGGTTTCCTGAGGGGCTCTGGCTGCCGAGCCTTCCTGCATGACGAATCCAATAGCAAGCGCCGAAACCAACGTTGCTCCGCTCATAACCATCATACGCTTGTTTAACATCACATTCTCTCCACCAGGTAAGTGAATATAGAATGACGCAGAAAGGCGACCAGTTTGTGGCCGCCTTTCGGTTTGATTCAGGCAAATTTAACTAATTCACCCCTATCGGACTATGAATTAGGCCAGTTTGCCGTGGCAGTGTTTGAACTTTTGGCCGGATCCACAAGGACATTTATCGTTACGCGACGGGCTACCCCAAGTTGTCGGATCATCTTCAACAAAACCTGGCGCTGCCTCTCCCGCTGGGGCTTGCACAGGCGCACTTGCTGCACCTTGAATTGCCGCTTGTCGAGCAGCCATTTCAAGTAGCATTTTCTGCTGCTCTTCTTCGTTCATTGGACGAATATGGCTCAACTGCTGGCTAACAGTTTCCCGTAGCCCATCCAACATGCTTTCAAACAGCTGGAAACTCTCGTTTTTGTACTCGTTCAGCGGGTCTCTCTGAGCGTAACCACGGAACCCAACAACTGAGCGCAAATGCTCCAACGTTAAAAGATGCTCACGCCATTTTGTATCAATGGTCTGCAACAAGATCTGCTTTTCAATGTTGCGCATATTTTCCGGGCCAAAAGCAGAGGCCTTTTTGGCCATCAACTCGTCGCTTTCCTTGATCAGGCGCTCACGGATTTCTTCATCATCCACGCCTTCTTCGGCAGCCCAATCAACAACGGGAACGTCAATACCCAACTTTTCCAAAGCCTGATCGTGCAGAGCTTCAGTATCCCACTGATCAGCGTAGGTTTTGGGTGGCATGTGAACATCCAGCAGGTCATCAATGACCTCGTGCCGCATATCACCAACAATATCAGATAGATCCGCAGCGGCCATAATCTCACGGCGTTGGCCAAAGATTACTTTACGTTGATCATTCATCACATCGTCGAACTTCAACACGTTCTTGCGCATGTCAAAGTTACGACCCTCGACCTTAGCCTGAGCACGCTCCAGCGACTTGTTCACCCAGGGGTGAATGATGGCTTCGCCCTCTTTCATACCCAGCGTTGTCAACAACTTGTCTAACCGCTCTGAGCCAAAAATACGCATCAGATCGTCTTCAAGGCTTAGGTAGAACCGGGTTAGGCCTGGATCACCCTGACGACCAGAGCGGCCACGAAGCTGGTTGTCGATACGACGGCTTTCGTGGCGTTCAGACGCCATGACCATCAATCCGCCAGCCTCGATCACTTTTTGCTTTTCTTCAGTGTGGCGCGCCTCTTCTTCAGAACGCAAAACCGCTGGGTCAGCGTCTGGGTTTGCTTCCAGTACCTCCAGAACCTTCATTTCGACGTTACCGCCAAGTTGAATATCCGTACCGCGACCAGCCATGTTGGTAGCAATAGTTACCGCATTCAGACGACCCGCATCCGCAACAATCTGTGCTTCCTGCTCATGTTGGCGTGCGTTCAGAACGTTGTGTTTAACGCCTTCCTTCTCCAGAAGTTGGCTTAACAGTTCAGATTTTTCAATCGACGTTGTACCAAGTAGAACGGGCTGCCCTTTGGCATGAGCCACTTTGGCCTCATCAATCATGGCAGTATATTTTTCGGCTGCCGTTCGATAAACACGGTCGTCTTCGTCGACGCGTGCAATCGGTTTGTTGGTGGGAACTTCCACCACTCCCAACCCATAAATCTCGGCAAATTCCTCAGCCTCGGTCAGTGCGGTACCCGTCATGCCCGATAGTTTGTCGTACAGACGGAAATAGTTCTGGAAGGTAACCGAAGCCAGTGTGGTGTTCTCCGGCTGGATCGTCACCTCTTCCTTAGCTTCAATCGCCTGATGCAGACCCTCGGACATGCGACGCCCGGCCATCATGCGACCCGTAAATTCGTCAATCAAAACCACCTCGCCGTCACGAACGATGTAGTCTTTATCGCGTTGGAACAGTTTGTGAGCGCGCAACGCCTGATTTACGTGGTGTACAACAGTAGTGCTTTCCGGATCATACAGTGTGGCGCCTTCGGGTAGAAGACCGCGCTCTAGTAGCTGCTGTTCCAGATATTCGTTGCCATCCTCGGTGAAAGTTACACCGCGGGTTTTTTCGTCCAGTTCATAGTGATCATCATTTAGAAGCGGAATGACGGCATCAATAGTTGAATACATCTCCGATCGGTCTTCGGCAGGGCCAGAGATGATCAGGGGTGTCCGCGCTTCATCAATCAAAATACTGTCAACTTCGTCGACAATTGCGAAGTTGTGAAACTTTTGGAACAGTTGATCCAAATCGGACTTCATATTATCGCGAAGATAGTCGAAGCCTAATTCGTTATTGGTGGCATAGGTAATATCACTGGCATAGGCAGCCTTTTTCTCGGCCTCAGGCATATTGGACCAGATGACACCCGTGGTCATACCCAATTGGGCAAACACCTTACCCATCCACTCAGAATCTCGCTTGGCAAGGTATTCATTCACCGTGACCACATGAACGCCTTTGCCGGTTAGGGCATTCAAATAGGCCGGGAATGTTGCAACAAGAGTTTTACCCTCGCCAGTTTTCATCTCGGAAATGCTGCCCTGATGCAAAAACGTGCCACCCATCAATTGGGTGTCAAAGGCGCGCAGGCCTAGGGCGCGTCGCGCTGCTTCACGCACATTGGCAAATGCTTCAGGCAAAAGCTCGTCGAGCGAAGTGCCATCAAGCGCCCGCTTGCGCAGTTCGTCAGTCTTTTCCTTAAGGCCCTCGTCGCTGAGTTTTTGAAACTCGGGTTCCAGCGCATTGATCTTTGCGATCAGCGGCTTTGTCGCCTTGATCTTGCGGTCATTCGGTGTCCCGAAAACCTTTTTGGCGATTGTTCCGATACCCAGCATGTGTTCTCCAACGTCCTGTCTCTGGCCCTAAAATTAGGTAGGCTTGCCCGTCCTGCCTGCAACCCATAAACAAAGGGAGAAAGACGGTCCTGCCGAAGGCCACAAATCGATGTAAGCGGCAGGGTATACAGTGTCAACGCTATGCCCGTTTTACGGCATAAAAATAGGAAGAATTGAATGCGCAAAGGTATCACTTTTTTGTCCGGTGTGGCTATGTCCGCTCTATTGATGTTGCCGGTACCTGTTACAGCTGCCCCGCATGCCAATACAGTTGTTGCCGTTGTTAACGGTGAAGAAATTACTATTGGCCACATGATTTTGTCGCGCGCAACATTACCCGCGCAGTATCAACAGCTGCCCGCAGACGTTTTATACAACGCGATTTTGGACCAATTGATCCAACAGACGGCCCTAAAGCAAGCATTGCACGGCGAAGTTCCTCATTACATCGAACTCTCGCTTGAAAACGAGTCGCGGTCACTGCTTGCCGCAGAAGTAATTGAAACAGTAATGCGAAAAGCTACGACCGAGGAAGATTTGCTCGCCGCTTATGATGCCGAATACTCGGATGGTGATGGTGGCGATGAGTTCAATGCTTCGCACATTTTGGTCGAAACCGAAGAAGAAGCTCAAATCGTGAAATTGGAGCTGGATGCCGGCGCCAACTTCGCAACACTTGCTCAAGAAAAATCTACCGGCCCCTCTGGCCCCAGTGGAGGCGAGCTTGGTTGGTTTGGCAAAGGCCGTATGGTACCCGAATTCGAAGAAGCCGTGCTTAAGTTAAAGTCGGGTGAGGTCTCCGATCCCATCCAAACACAGTTTGGCTGGCACGTGATTATTTTGAATGAACGCCGAAAAACATCCGCTCCAGAGTTTGAGGCTGTTCGCGAAGATTTGGCCACCAAGCTGCAAAACGAAGCGGTTGAAGCGCGTGTAAACGAACTAACCACCTCAGCTGAAATCGAGCGTCCGGAAGTTGAAGATCTAGACCCGGCGATTCTTCAAAACCTTGATCTCGTAAGGAACTAACTATGGCGCAATCGCTGTCTCGCTCGCCTCTGGCACCTGCTGCATTCCCGGATCTCCCTGTTATCAAGGGAGTTCGCTTTGCCTCGGCGGCGGCTGGTGTCAAGTATCAGGGTCGGACTGATGTTATGCTGGCCCAAATGGATCCAGGTACCACGGTAGCTGGGGTATTCACCAAGTCAGCCACGCGCTCAGCACCAGTGCGCGATTGTCAGGATAAGCTAGGCGCTGAGTCTCAGGTGGGCACAGCAATTTTGGTCAATTCAGGTAACTCCAATGCTTTTACCGGACATTTTGGCCAAACTTCAGTGGCTGAGATCACTGAGGCCGTTGCAGTAGCAACCGGCTTGCCTGCCTCCCGTGTCTTTACCGCCTCAACTGGCGTGATTGGCGAACCGCTACCTCATGATCGCATAACTGCCAAAATCAACTGCTTGGTGGACGATCTTAATGAAGTCGGGATCAAAGACGCTGCTGAGGCCATCATGACAACCGACACCTTTGCGAAGGGTGCATCGGCACAGATCCAAGTTGACGGTCAAACGGTCTCTATTGCAGGGATCGCCAAAGGTTCGGGAATGATTGCGCCGGATATGGCCACTATGCTGGTCTACATTTTCACCGATGCCAAACTGGCTGACTCTGACCTACAATTGCTGCTGGCTAAACTCTGCAACCGTTCCTTCAATTGCATCACTGTCGACAGCGACACCTCAACATCCGATAGCCTAATGCTCTGTGCAACCGGAGCGTCAGGCGTTGACGTTAAGGGTAACAACGACTTTGCTGTCGCATTGGAATCCGTAATGCTGGATCTGGCGCACCAGGTTGTTCGCGATGGAGAAGGCGCGACTAAGTTTGTTGAAATTCAAGTTACCGGTGCGGTCTCAGATGCAGAAGCCAAAGTTCATGGACTTTCGATTGCCAACTCACCTCTAGTTAAGACAGCCATCGCTGGTGAAGACCCAAATTGGGGGCGCGTGGTTATGGCCGTTGGGAAATCTGGCGCGATGGCAGACCGTGATCTGTTGTCCATTTCATTTGGGGATGTTCTTGTAGCTGAAAAGGGCTGGGTATCGCCTGACTACCGTGAAGAGGACGCCGCCGAACTTATGAAGCGCGACGAAATCATTCTTAAGGTCGACTTGGGGCTGGGCGATGGCAAAGCTACCGTATGGACCTGCGATTTGACCCACGGCTATATAGAAATAAATGCGGATTACCGATCATGAAAACGGTTCTTGTTTCGGCTGTAGCCCTAATCGACGTTGAGGGGCGGGTATTGCTTGCTCAGCGTCCTGAGGGGAAGTCTATGGCTGGCCTGTGGGAGTTTCCAGGTGGCAAAGTAGAGCTAGGCGAAACCCCAGAAGCAGCTTTAATCCGGGAGTTAGAAGAAGAACTAGGTATCAACACCTGGTCTTCGTGCTTGGCTCCGCTGACATTTGCGAGTCACAGCTATGATGACTTTCATTTGTTGATGCCGCTCTTTGCTTGCCGAAAGTGGCAGGGCATACCGCATCCTCAAGAAGATCAGACACTTAAGTGGGTCAGACCCGGAGATTTAAGAAGTTATCCAATGCCGGCAGCTGATGTACCTCTAATTCCGGTGCTGCGCGACTGGATCTAAAAATGTCGCTCGCGGCTTGAACCATTCATGGCAAACCACCTCATATAGTGTCTTTTCGTCATATGTGCGCCAATTAGGTAAAGTTTGGCGGGATTTATGAACACTTTGTTAACGTTTATTGTGTCAAAATCATGTCAACTAGGGTTAGACTTATTCCAATGTAGTTCCTTTGGGGAGGATTTGACATGCTACGTACAATCACAATGGGCTCATGTGTTTCAGTTCAAGGCACCTATGTCCGTGCACTACCAGATGGAAAAATCGCCGTAAAAGTCGGCCAAAAAGTATACGAAGGTCGTCCAATCAAAGCGGCGGCGTAACACTTCTACCTACCACACTCACGGCACAGATTTGCGAGGGCTACTCCAGAAGTAGCCCTCTTTTCTTATATAGGCGCAACGAAAAACCCCAGCGCTAGGCCGGGGTTTCTTAAGTAGAACGCTATGTCAATTTACTTAAGCGTTCTGGTCACTTCTTCGCGTTCGAAGATTTCGATAACATCGTCAGGTCGAATATCGTCGTAGTTTTCAAATGCCATACCACATTCTTGACCAGACTGAACTTCGGGCACTTCATCCTTAAAGCGCTTCAGAGTTTTCAGTGTGCCTTCGTGGATAACTACGTTGTCGCGCAGCAGACGGACACCCGCAGAACGACGCGCCACACCTTCGGTAACCAGACAACCAGCGACTTTGCCGATGCCAGTAACCTTGAAGACCTCTTTGATATTCGCGTAACCGATAAAGTTCTCGCGAATTTCGTTGCTCAACAGGCCAGATGCAGCCGCTTTGACATCATCAACCAAGTCATAGATCACAGAGTAGTACCGGATCTCTACGCCCTTTTGGTTGGCAGTGTTACGGGCCGATGTATTGGCACGAACGTTAAAGCCAAACACTGGTGCACCCGATGCTTCGGCAAGGCCGATATCGGTTTCAGTGATCGCACCAACACCTGAGTGCAGAACGCGGACCCGAACTTCGTCGTTACCGATTTTGGCCATCGCCTGAACGATCGCTTCGGCTGAACCCTGCACGTCTGCTTTAACCAGAATAGGCAACTCAGAGACGTTTTCGTCATCTTTAGCCTTAGCCATCAGCTGTTCCAGGGTAGTCGCAGCGCCAGCAGCAGCGCGCTTGTCTTTCGCTGCCTGTGCCCGATACTCGGCAATTTCACGTGCCTGAGCTTCGGTTTCGGTCACGTTCAACACGTCGCCTGCTTCAGGTGTACCGTTCAGGCCCAGAACCTCAACAGGAACCGAAGGACCGGCTTCTTTGATCCGCTCGCCCTTGTCGTTGATCAGCGCACGGACCTTACCGTACTGCTCGCCTACAACAAAGATATCGCCTTGGCGCAGAGTACCGTTCTGAACCAGAACAGTCGCAACCGGTCCACGGCCAACATCCAACTGAGCCTCAATCACGGCACCTTGGGCAGCACGATCAGGGTTAGCTTTCAGTTCCAGAATTTCTGCTTGCAGCGCAATGGCTTCCAGCAGTTGGTCTAGCCCCTGACCAGTGGTCGCCGAGACTTCAACGTCCTGAACTTCACCAGACATTTCTTCAACGATAACCGAGTGCTGCAGCAGATCGGTGCGCACTTTGGTCGGGTTCGCAGCAGGTTTGTCGATTTTGTTGATTGCAACAATCATCGGCACGTTAGCAGCTTGGGCGTGGTTGATCGCTTCGATGGTCTGCGGCATGACCGCATCATCAGCAGCAACAACCAAGATCACGATGTCAGTCACATCCGCACCGCGCGAGCGCATTGATGTAAATGCCGCGTGGCCAGGAGTATCCAGGAAGCTAAGGACTGCGCCCTCTTTAGTTTGTACCTGATAGGCACCGATATGCTGGGTAATACCCCCAGCCTCGCCAGCCACAACCCGCGCGTCGCGGATCGCATCCAGGATCGAAGTCTTACCGTGATCAACGTGGCCCATGATAGTCACGACAGGTGGCCGCGGCTTCAGGTCTTCATCTTTGTCATCGATTTCGTTGATTACGTCTTCAACGTCTGAATCCGAAACCCGTACCATCTTGTGGCCGAATTCCTCGATGATCAGTTCCGCTGTGTCAGCGTCGATGGTCTGGTTCTGAGTAACCATCAGACCCATGTTCATCAGCGACTTAACAACATCACCAACACGTTCCGCCATCCGGATCGCCAATTCAGACACCAAAATGGCTTCTGGAAGCTGAACTTCGCGGAATACCTTTTCGCGCTCAACTGTACCCATGGCTTTTTGACGGGCACGTTCTTGCTTGCGCTTCATCGACGCCATTGAACGGTGACGGTTACCGGCACCACCAGTGGCCTGACCCAATGTCAGTTTACCCGACCGACGACTGTCCGCTTGGCCTTTGCCACGGTTTTGGCGCTGATCCCGCTCACGATCTGATTTACGCGGCGTAGCTGCAGGGGCTGGTTTCCCAAAGTTCGCAGTACGCGGTGCAGCACCAGCTGGTTTTTCCGCAACAGGGGCAGGAGCAGCTCGTTCAGCTGCCACTTCAGCTTCGCGCTTCTTGCGCTCTGCTTCTTCGATTTTAGCTTTGGCACGCTCTTCAGCTTCACGCTGTTCACGTTCCTTCTGCTCCATTTCGGCTCGGCGGCGCGCACGACTTTCTTCGCGTTCTTTTTCTTCAGCCGCTCGTTTAGCGATATCTTCCGCTTCACGTGCCTTGGCGAGCTGCACCGCTTTTAGTCGGCGAGCCATTTCTACATCGGTGATACCAGCAGGCCGACGTGATGGATCACCAACAGGGGCAGAACTCGAACCACCCCGGCCGGCACCCGGCTTGGGGACCACAACGCGCTTACGCTTGGTTTCCACCACGACACTCTTGGTCCGACCATGGCTGAAACTCTGTTTCACGTTCCCGGGCCGGGCCCCACCACGAAGTCCCAAAGTCTTTTTGCCGTCACTATCGCTCATTAAGATTTGTATCCTTCTGTGCGGCCGTTGCCGCCCACTGTTTTACGCATGCCCTGCAATCGCTGCGCTTCCTCTACAACACGTTTGCTGAGTCCACCAGAGGCGAGCGCTGCATGTATCACAGTTTCTCGGCCAAAAGCCATGCCTAGTTCATCTGCGGTTAGGCAACCAATATAGCTACCTAAGTGTGGCGTGCTCAATTTTGACTTACCACGCCCGGACCCATCTATGGCTTGTATCAGCACCTGGGCCTCTTCTTTGGACAGCCAGTCTTTGACTTTTTCATAGCCACCTACTGCTGCCCCTGACTTACGCGCCAGACTGAGCAACTCGACCAGGCGGCGCAGAATCTGCCGCTCCACCTCATCAACCAGCCCATCAGGCATTGTCACCTGGGTTTTAAAACCGCGCGAAAAGAGTTTTTTCTTTACTGCAACTTCAAGAGCTTCCCGCTCGGCGGTCACATAGACCCCACGACCGGGTAGCTTACCCATAATATCCGCAACGACCTGCCCATCCGGACCGACGACAAAACGCACCAATCCGTGTTTTGGCTGCACCTCACCTGTGGCAAGACATTTGCGATCTGGACCACTACTCAGGTCCATTGAGTTGCTAGCGCCACCCATGTTCAAACACTCGAGGCCTGAAATCAGGCCTCGGCCTCCGATTGTTGTTCATCTTCATCTGCATCTTCGGAAACTTCTTCTTCCACTTCCAAATCTGCCGGATCAACCCAGCCCAACAGAACACGTGCTGTCATGACCAATGTTTGTGCTTCTTCTAGCGACATCTCAAAGGGCTCTAGAATGCCGTCATCTTTGATTCGCTCTCCGTTCTCAGTGGTCCAGCCTCCGGCAAGTTCCCAATCAGCACAGGTTGCAAAATCTTCCAGCGTCTTAACGCCGTCTTGGGCCAGAGCCTCAATCATTTTCGGGGTCAGACCCTCAAAGTTGATCAAGCTGTCCTCAACACCCAGAGCCCGGGCCGCTTCGATGGCCGCTTTGGCCTGCGCTTCAATATGGTCACGCGCGCGGGCTTGCAGTTCAGCAGCTGTCGCGTCATCCACACCATCAATGACGAGCAACTCATCTAGCTCGACGTAGGCGACTTCTTCAAGGTTGGTAAAGCCTTCTGACACCAGAAGCTGAGCAAAGAACTCGTCCAGATCCAGAACTTCCATGAACAACCCAGTGCGGGCCTCAAATTCTTTCTGGCGACGGGCGCTTTCTTCTTCTTCAGTCATGATGTCGATATCAAGACCAGTCAGCTGGGACGCAAGGCGAACGTTCTGGCCACGGCGACCAATCGCCAAGCTCAGCTGTTCTTCAGGTACCACAACTTCGATTTTTCCAGCTTCTTCATCCAGAACAACTTTGGAAACTTCGGCAGGCTGCAACGCATTTACAAGGAACGTCGGTTGATCATCATTCCATGGAATGATGTCGATCTTTTCGCCTTGTAGTTCGTTCACAACAGCCTGAACACGGCTACCGCGCATACCAACACAAGCACCAACCGGATCAATCGAGCCGTCATATGAAATCACAGCGATCTTGGCGCGCGAACCAGGGTCACGTGCTACGGCTTTGATGTCGATGATGCCATCATAGATTTCAGGCACCTCCATCTTGAACAGCTCTGCCATAAACTCAGGGGCTGTCCGGCTCAGGAAAATCTGCGGGCCACGAGGCTCGCGGCGCACGTCCTTGATGTAGCACCGGATGCGGTCGTTCGGGCGATAGCTCTCGCGACCGATCTTCTCGTTGCGGCGCAGAATTGCTTCGCCGGCGCCCACGTCAACGATGACGTTGCCATATTCTTCACGTTTGACCAGCCCATTGATAATGCTGCCAGCGCGGTCTTTGAACTCTTCGAACTGACGGTCACGTTCCGCTTCACGAATTTTCTGCAGAATCACCTGCTTGGCTGACTGCGCCGCAATACGGCCCATTTCAACTGGCGGCACTTCTTCGACGAAAGTCGCGCCAACTTCTGGCTCTGCCATGTATTGCTTGGCTTGTTCGACGGTGAATTCAGACTGGTAATTCTCCAGCTCTTCATCCTCGACCACTGTGCGCACACGGGTAAATGTGGCTTTACCGGTTTTGCGGTCGATCGCTACCCGGATATCCATTTCGCTACCGTAACGGCTCTTGGCTGCTCGGGCCAAGCTTTCTTCCATCGCGTCGACAACCAGGCTGGGGTCGATCATCTTCTCGCGGGCTACCGCTTCGGCGGTCTGCAAGAGTTCCAGCTGGTTAGCAGAGGTGATTGCCATTATTCTTTCTCCTCTTCGGACCCTTCGGTCTCGATCTCGTCGAATGCATTCTCGTTCAAAGCGCCTGCATCTTTACGCTGGCGCAACATTTCCTTGATCAACTCGTCGGTCAACACCAATTTGGCATCGCTCAACCAGTCGAACTGCAATCCAATGGTGCCTTCTTCAACGTTGATCAGCACCTCTTCGCCTTCGACACCCGCCAGTTCGCCTTTAAAACGACGCCGACCACCGATCAGTTCACCAGTCTCGATCTTGGCTTCATATCCTTCAAACATGGCGAAATCTTTCAGCCGTGTCAGCGGTCGGTCGATTCCCGGGCTGGATACCTCTAGAGCATAAGCGTCTAGGATCGGATCTTCTACATCCAAAACTGCACTCACAGCATTTGAGATCACGGCGCAGTCATCCACCTCAATGCCACCTTCAGGCTTGTCAGCCATGATCTGCAAAGCGGTTGTTTTACCGGACATCAGTCGGACACGCACCAACTCATAACCAAGATCTTCAATCACAGGAGTGATAATCTCGGCCATACGGCGATCAATGGCAGCTTTGGCAATCAGGTCGTTTGTCATCATGATCCATCACATGCGTTACAGCACAAAAAAACGGGCGCGCGGCCCGTCGAAAATTCCGATGGTGCTTCGTACCCAAGGCCCGACGCGCCGCTGTTGAATTGGGATATAGGCGGGACTGAGCGAATCTGCAAGCCCTCAGTTCTTCTCGTCCCAATTACCTCCTCCCGAGGCATTGAGAGGCAGTAACATTTAGACCCGCCACCACCGTTCAGCAATACGGCCGTCGTCTAATGCAACCCGCTTGCCAATCACTTTTGGCACACCAATTCCTGAGTGAGTCGCCAGCGCCATTTCCTGCTGGGACGGCAGATAGCGGAAATCCCCTCGCTTAATCAGGCCGCTGGGATCAGGTAGAGCCGATATATCAACATACCCATCGCGCAGGGCCTCGGCGCGAACTGATGCGTCTGGGATCACAATCACTTCGATCTGATCTGCCCACCCTGCCTGTCCGTCTTTATGGTTCCTCTCGAACTTCGTTGCGCGAAAGTGCCGGTCTTCCTGAAAATGCTCGACATGGTAGCAACCTGTACCGCAAGCCACTGACAGTGGCGCATCAATATGACCCGCGCGAGCAATGATGAGCGATGGGTCAGCCAATAGATATGGGAAACCAGGGTTTGATATCACTAACTCTAGCTTCAATTTCTGATCAGAAAGAACAGTAACGTGCTGGATCTTCGCGCTTTCAGGCAGATCATGCGCCAATAGCGAAGCCGCAACATCATTTGCTGTCATTGACTGGCCATCATGAAAACGAACACCTGCGCGCAGATCGAATGTCCAGACACGTGCATCCGAATTGCTTCGCCATTTACTGGCCAGCTCACCGCGCAAAACCCCATCGGGCGCAATTTCGGTCAGGGTATGATACAGGGCTCCGCGCGCCACCAAATTAAGAAAGCCACCTTCGCGTGGCACAGCCAACCGCAATGTGCCGCCCGGCTGCGGCGCCGCGGACAACGACGTTCCAGTTGCGGCCAGCAATGCAGCAGCAGCACCCGAAGTAAACAGTGCGCGGCGGTCGATCCGGCTCATCTTATAGGTCCTCCGCAATGCGATTCATCACCAAAACCAGTTCTGCGCTGATTCCCGGTTCAGACAACGCGTGCCCTGCTCCGCGAACCATTTTCAACTCACCTGCTGGCCACAACTCATTTAAACGCCAAGCCATGACAGGTGGGCATATCATATCATAACGCCCTTGCACGATGACACCTGGGATGTGCGATATACGGCCCATGTTGGCCAATATCTGTCCATCTTTTTCAAGAAACCCATGATTGGTGAAATAGTGATTCTCCAACCGGGCAAAAGCACGGGCATAGTCTCCTGGGCTTTCGCCTGAGGTTCCATTGGAATGAATTGAAGCAAGCGCATTTTCCCAAGCAGACCACGCGCGACCATAGCGAATTTCTTCTGAAACATTTCCGGAAAACAGCCTCTTATTATAGGCTGCAATCATATCACCACGTTCATTCTCAGGGATCAATGCCACAAATCTGGCCCAGGTCTCAGGCCAGAATTTTCCAGCGCCGCCGCCATAGAACCAGTCCAGCTCTGCTTCAGTCATCAAGAACACACCACGCAGAATTAAATGCCGAACCCGGTCAGGGTGTGCCTGCGCATAGATCAACGACAAGGTGGCGCCCCAGCTGCCGCCAAACACCATCCAGCTATCAATTTCCAGCTGGCGGCGAATCAGCTCCATATCAGCCACTAAATGCCAGGTCGTATTATCCTGACACGATGCATGAGGCGTTGATCGCCCGCAGCCCCGTTGGTCAAAAAGAATCACCCGATAAACATCAGTGTCAAAATAGCGTCGCATTGCCGGGCTACTGCCGCCACCGGGGCCACCGTGGCACACAACAACGGGCACACCTTGCGGATTGCCGCATTGCTCCACATATACGCGATGCCCTTGCCCAACATCGATCATCCGCTGATCAAATGTTTCAACTGGCGGGTAAAGATATTGCACTGCGTGCTTTTGATCTCGGTATTTGTCCATTACTGACCTGATTGAGAATGTCTGACCTAAAAGAACATACGGAGACAGGAATGCAAGCGCCTCAATCCACGGTGGATCCTTCAGAGATCGCCAAATTTGAAGCTATGGCCGCAGAATGGTGGGATCCCAACGGTAAATTCAAACCGTTGCACATGCTGAATCCTTGTCGACTGGACTATATCACACAACAGATCGCTGGCGAATTTGATCGCGATCTGACCTCCCGCAATCCGTTTTCCGGATTACGGGTGCTGGATATTGGATGCGGTGGCGGGTTGTTGTCAGAACCAATGGCGCGCTTGGGTGCCACAGTGATTGGAGCAGATGCCGCCGAAGGCAATTTACCCGTTGCACGCATCCACGCAGAACAATCCGGACTGGAAATCGACTACCGCCACACCACCGCCGAAGCAATGGCTGAAGCAGGTGAGCAATTCGATGTCGTGTTGAACATGGAAGTGGTGGAACATGTTGCAGATCCGTTGGCGTATCTAACTGCGACCCAACAACTGCTACGCCCTGGGGGCTTGGAAATTTGTTCGACCATTAACCGAAACGCCAAAAGCTTTGCCATGGCAATTGTTGGCGCCGAAATTGTCATGCGCTGGCTACCACGAGGCACACATGAATGGTCAAAATTCATCACGCCGGACGAACTCTGCGATTTGCTCTCTAAGGCAGGGTTGACACCGGTGGATCGTAAGGGCTTTCTCTTCAATCCAATCACTTGGGGTTGGTCAATCTCTGCCCGCGATCTTAGCGTAAACTATGTCACTGCCAGCACTAAACCCAAATAGAAGACCTATCCTTTAGGATAGATCTTGATCCTTCTGCACCTTTGTTAATGTTCGACACAGTTGGTAGATATAACCCAACACTCAGGAATGACCCTGGGGGTTAATGGGGCATAATTTCGCCCTTAACCGAGTGAATGCTACAGTGTTCTAATAGGGAATTCTCACTCACGGGACCTATCAGAACGGCGGGGTGTCTGGGAGCAGGCGCCCCGCTTCCACGTTTAACCGACGTTCAGATCAACCGTCGCTTTCCAGTTTTGAGCGTAACTCACGTAAAATGGGTAAGGCTGCACGGACCCGGTCGCCGCCCAAATCACTTACCACCTCAGAAATCATCGGCGTTATACTGGCCAGAGCCCGATCACGCGCCTGACGACCAGCCGGGCTAATCGCCACCATCTTGCGACGCGCATCGTCCCAATCCGGACGAATATGGATATAGCCAGCCACTTCCAGTTTACTTAGCGTATTCGTCATAGCGCCACGTGTGACGTGGAACGCCTTAGCGAGCTGTGCTGGGGATCTCTCCAAACCGGCACCTGCCAAATGATTTAGCACTGAAAAATGCGACAGCTCCATACCTTTGGGCAGCGCCTTGGTCAGTCGCGCACGAGCTAGTTGATCAGCCATTAAAATCTCGCTGAACAGCGAAACCGCAAGAGAATTATTATCGTCCATTAGGGTCCGTCGAAATCCCGATCATGAGTCAGTGAAGGCACGCGCCTGCGCGCTTCTGCCACTTTTTCCATATCAAGATCAACGTAACTCACACCTGAGTTAATTCCAGCATCCACCAAGACTTCTCCCCAAGGAGCGACCACGAGTGAATGACCATAGGTCTGCCGACGGGCACCTACACTTGCCAGATGTCGGCCGGTTTGAGCAGGAGCCAAGATATAACAACCCGTCTCAATCGCGCGGGCGCGTAGCAACACATGCCAATGCGCTGCGCCCGTCACATGTGAGAACGCCGCAGGAACGGTCAGGATTTCAGCACCCGCATGGGCCAGTGCCCGGTGCAGGTATCCGAACCGGACATCATAACAAATGCTCATGCCCACCCGACCAAACGGTGTGTCTGTCACAACTGCCCTGTCACCAGGCCGATAGCCGTCGGATTCGCGATAAGTTTCTTCTGGCGTCACATCCACGTCAAACATGTGGATCTTATCATAACGTGCTGTGATCTCGCCCTGTGGCGAAATCAGGAATTGTCGATTGGCAAACCGACCCTCGGCATCATGTGTCTTGACCGCCAATGAGCCCAACAACAGCCAGATCCCATGCCGCGCTGCTGCATCTTGCAGCGCCGCTAATGTTGGATCGTCTTCTTCGTGATGCAATACGGCCTGCTGGTGCCTGCGACTGGCACTCAGACAATTGGTAACTTCTGGGGTCAGCACAAATCCAGCACCGCCCAAGACGGCCTCATCCAACATCTTTTCAACCATGCCCAGATTTTCACCCGGGTTATCACTTGATGTCATCTGCAACAGGGCCGTACGCATAAAAAGACTCCGGTATTAGGCTGCCAGGAGCGGATCCAGCTTACCTGCTTGCTCCAGTGCGAACAAATCATCGCAGCCACCCACATGAGTGTCGCCTACAAAGATCTGCGGAACTGTACGACCGCCGTTGGCACGCTGGATCATTTCTGGCTTGCGGTCCGGTTGAGCCAGTACATTCACCTCAGCAAAGTTCACGCCCTTTTGGGTCAACAGCCGCTTGGCTGCATGGCAAAATCCGCACAGTGGCGAAGTATATATTTCGACCGTTTTCATTTGGGTCTCCGTTTCATTCAGCTTTGACGTTGTGGGGGATTTGGGGGGGCAATGCAACAATTGCGAGGGCCACGCGAAAACGTGATCGATAATTCACTGCTTGGTGACACGGGCCAGTGTTACCACCCGAACATCAGCTGCGCCCCCTTGCAGGCAAGCGTCGCTGCAGGCAGTCAGAGTGGCGCCTGACGTCATTACGTCATCCACCAGCAAAATGACCCGCCCTTGCATCAGCACCCGATGTCGGGTGTTTGCCGATATGGCATCGCCCAGCGCCGCAAATCGTTGCGCACGGGTCTTTCCGTCAAGAGAGGCAGTGCGTCGACGTCGTTGCAGCATGTCGACGCAGTACTCCAACCCGGTTTGTCGCGCCAGTTCACGCGCCAGCAAGGCTGATTGATTATAACGCCTCTTTAACAGACGGGTCCAATGCAACGGCACTGGCGCAATCAGCGGCGCATCATCCAGCAAGGCAGCTGAGGCTCGCACCATCCAGGCTGCAGCGGGCTTGGCAATATCAATGCGATCACCATGTTTAAGCGCCAGTATCAGCGCCCGCGCCTGATCCCGGTACAACAATGCCGCCCTTCCCCGGCTCCAAGCTCGTGGATGCGCCATGCAGTCATCGCACTCCAACCGAAAACCGTCGTTCGCACCCGGAACAGGCAGACCGCACCCATCACATATGGTACCACCTATAAACGGGGTGTCGCGCCAGCATGAACCACACAAGCCAAAATCGCTCTCGACCAAACCACCGCAGCCCAGACATCGCGGTGGGTAGATCAATGCAACAGCCGTTTGTATCTGCCTCAGCATCACCCTAAATAGCCCCCATGACCAAAGCATCCCAGACTCCGCCGACCTTGTTCGACCGCCAGGCTCTTCGCTTCCACCGTGACCGACACAAACGGGCAGCGTTGTTTCTGCATGATATGGCACGGGATGAGGTCGAGGATCGGCTTTCCATGGTTAATAGAACCTTTACGGACCCTGCCGTCGTCACCCCTTTTGCGGAGATTTGGCAAAACAGCCTCCCAAATGCAAAAATCGTGGCTGACGAAGATCTGATTACGTTGCAACCCGATGCCCATGATGTGGTTGTACACGCCATGTGCCTTCATTGGGCTAACGATCCTGTAGGGCAGTTGATCCAGTGTCGTCGCGCGCTAAAAGAAGACGGACTCTTGCTGGTGCTGATGTTGGGAGGTCAAACCCTGCATCAATTACGAAGTGTATTGGCCGAGGCTGAAACCAGAATCACGGGCGGTCTGTCACCGCGTGTCGCCCCTATGGGGGAAATTCGAGATCTGGGCGCGTTGTTGCAACGCGCCGGGTTGAATTTGCCGGTTGCGGATTTGATCCCACTGACTGCTGAATATCGCGATCTATTCCACCTGATGCACGACCTACGCGACATGGCTGAAACCAATGCCCTTGCCCATCGTCAGAAACAGCCGTCCTCAAGGCTGCTATTTGACATGGCGGACCACTTGTACCGCCAGCATTTTGCCAATGATCAGGATCGGTTGCCAGCCACGTTTGAGATGGTTTGCCTAACTGGCTGGTCACCTTCAGAGACACAGCAAAAACCACTGCGACCCGGATCTGCCCGTTCTCGTCTGGCGGATGCGCTAAAAGTCCCTGAAACCAAACTTCCAGAATAGTTCAAACGCGCCATTTGTCCGATTGACCCGCAGTGGGTTATGCCTATTCATCCGCCCGACCAAGCCTAACAGGATTCCGCTATGCTGGACGCTAAAACAAAAGCCACCTACCCTGCCAATCACCAAAAAATTCCGGCCGAAAAAGTGGGAATTCTGCTGGCCAACCTCGGCACCCCAGATGATTACTCATACTGGCCGATGCGGCGCTATCTGGGTGAGTTCCTGTCAGACCAGCGGGTTATCGATTATCCGAAGTGGAAGTGGCAGCCTTTGCTGCAACTGATCATCCTAACCAAACGTCCGTTCAGCTCCGGTGCTGCCTATAAATCGATCTGGAATCACGACAAGGGCGAAAGCCCGCTGATGACCATCACTAAAGATCAGACAGCAAAAATGGCAGCTACAATGCAGGAACGCTATGGCGATCAGGTCATGGTTGATTTCTGTATGCGCTACGGAAATCCCTCAACCCAGTCCAAAGTCCGGGCAATGGTCGATGCAGGTTGCACAAAGATTCTATTCCTGCCTCTCTATCCACAATACGCCGGTGCCACCTCAGGCACCGCCAACGACGAATTTTTCCGTGCACTGACGAAAGAGACTTGGCAGCCCGCCGCACGGACAGTCCCAGCTTATTTTGACCACCCCAGCTATATAGATGCGCTGGCAGGATCAATTTCCGAAGCCTATACCAAGATGGAAAAACGCCCTGATATTCTGGTTTGCTCTTATCACGGAATGCCAGAACGCTATCTTCAGCAAGGCGACCCTTATCATTGCCAGTGCCAAAAAACTACACGGCTCCTACGCGAACGGTTAGGCTGGAACGACACTGATCTGGTCACAACCTTCCAGTCGAAATTCGGCCCGGAGGAATGGTTGAAACCCTATACGGTGGACCATGTTGCCGACTTGGCCAAACAAGGTAAGAAATCCATCGCTGTGGTGGCCCCCGCATTTTCCGCTGACTGCATCGAAACATTAGAAGAGATCAACGACGAGATCCGCGAGAGTTTTGAACATGCGGGCGGTGAGAGCTTTACCTATATTCCTTGCTTGAACGACGATGATGCCCATATCGCCGCACTGGCAAAGGTAATCGAAGAGAATTTGCAAGGCTGGCTGGACTAACCAGTCAGTAGCAATAAAGTGGCGAAAACCTAAAAACTAGGCGAGCCATTCCGATTGGCAATCGCCATAAATGCCGATTGGGAAAGAACAAATGAGTGAACATCATTGGGCAGCAACCCTGCAAGAACACTGGGACATCACTGCTGGCCTAAGCCGCTTGGACGGCGAATATGATCTGAACTTCCTTGCCGAAGGACACGATGGTCAGGGTTACATTCTGAAAGCAATGCGCCCCGGGTGTGAACCTTGGTTGGTTGAAGTACAGATCTTAGCCTTGGAACACATCGCTACAGAACAGCCCGATCTACCCTGTCCCCGTGTGATCCGGACCCCTTCCGGATCTGCGATGTTGGAACTTCCTGATAACAATGGGGATCTGCGGTTGGTCTGGCTGCAAAACCGGTTACCGGGACGCTGTTATGCCAAGACAGAACCCAAGACACTGGAGCTTATTCATGAGATTGGCCACGTTCTTGGGCTATCGTCTGATGCACTAAAAAATTTCCGCCACGATGGCCTGGAGCGTGATTTCAAGTGGGACTTGATGCAAGCTGGTTGGATTGCAAAGGAATTGGACTGCGTCACGGATCCAAGCCGACGCGCTATCCTGAGTGAAGTCGCGTCAGGTTTTTCGGAGATTGAGCCATCATTGGCTAACCTGCCAAAACAGGCGATCCACAATGACGCAAATGATTACAACATCTTGGTTGCCGGCGAACTGAACGATCCGCGAAAAGTGTCTGGCCTGATAGACCTTGGCGACATGTGCACCGCGCCTAGAATTTGCGACCTGGCGATCGCCGGAGCTTACATTGTCTTGGACCATGCCAAACCCGAACAAGCGCTGGCTGCATTGGTTGCCGGATATCACGCCGCGAACCCACTTACCCCTGCTGAAGTTGATCTGATCTGGCCGCTTTTACGCGCCCGACTGGCGGTCAGCGTAGTCAATTCGACCCTTATGGCGGCAGACAACCCCGATGACCCCTATGTGGTGATATCTCAGGCCCCAGCTTGGCGTTTTCTGGAGAACCACCCTATTCACCAGGGTTTGTTGACCGCACAGTTACGCGCAGCCTGTGGCTTGCCAGTAGTTGATGGGGCCGATCGAGTATTGGCCTATTTGGATACAGAACGTGGTAGTTTTGCGCCCCTGATGGGCACAGATTTGGCTAACACACCCATGGGATCCCTATCTGTCGAAAACTCGACATGGCCACAAAACCCGTTTCACATGTCGCTGGAAGAAGCTGCCCGGGTTGGTGAGGAATTCGGCACAGATCTGTGGTTGGGGTACTATCATGAGCCTCGATTAATCTATGCGGAACCCGCTTTTCGAAAAGGCCCATACAAAGCCAGTAACCGACGAACAGTTCACCTTGCTGTGGATGGCTTTGCACCAGCGGAGACACCCCTTTATGCGCCATTGCAGGGTGAAGTGTTTGTGGTCGAGAATCGCAACAACCATCTGGATTATGGCGGCGTTATTATCCTGCGCCATAAGACCCCGGATAATGACTCATTTTACACGCTCTATGGCCATCTAAACCCAGAGTGCTGTGACCGATTGAACCCTGGTGACATCATTGAAAAGGGTTCTGAGTTTTGTCGTCTGGGCAATGCCAACCAAAACGGTGGCTGGGCTCCGCATGTTCATTTCCAACTGGCCCTTACAACAGAAGGCATTGAAACGGATTGGCCCGGCGTGGCGGATCCGGATGAAATGGTTTTGTGGCAGGCAATTTGTCCCAACCCCGCAGCACTGCTAAACTTGCCAGACGATAAGGTAATATATCAGCCAACCAACAAAGATGAGGTTCTGGCTGGGCGCAAAGCGCATTTCGGTGGCAATCTATCCCTTACCTATTCGGACCCGGTAATGTTAGTTCGTGGCTGGAAACACCATCTGTTTGATGAATGGGGTCGCCCCTATCTGGATGCCTATAACAACGTTCCACATGTTGGTCACGCTCACCCACGTATTCAGGCTGTCGCTGCGGATCAGCTGAAGCGAATGAACTCGAACACCCGCTACTTGCATCCCGCACAAACCGCATTTGCCGACAAAGTCCTGTCCAAGCTCCCTGATTCATTCGAAGTCTGTTTCTTTGTCAATTCGGGCACAGAGGCCAACGAACTGGCCCTGCGACTGGCCCGTGCTCATACTGGCGCCAAAGGCATGGTAACACCCGATCATGGCTATCACGGCAATACCACTGGTGTGATTGATGTCTCGGCCTACAAATTCAACGCCAAAGGTGGCAGCGGCCAGGCGGATTGGGTGGAACTTGTCGAAGTTGCTGATGACTACCGTGGGTCGTTCAAACGTGATGATGCCAGCCGTGCAGAAAAATTTGCCGATCTTGTCGAACCGGCAATTGAGGTTCTTCAGAACAAAGGTCACGGTGTAGCTGGCTTTATTGCCGAAACCTTCCCTTCGGTTGGCGGTCAGATCATCCCACCCAAGGGATACCTATCCTCTGTCTATGAAAAAATCCGCGCAGCTGGCGGTGTCTGTATTGCTGACGAAGTGCAAACCGGGCTTGGACGCCTCGGTGACTTCTACTTTGGCTTTGAACATCAAGAAGCGTTGCCTGACATCGTGGTGATGGGAAAACCTATTGGAAATGGGCACCCCTTGGGAGTTTTGGTAACAACCAAAGCAATCGCTGACAGCTTTGCCCAGGGACCGGAGTTTTTCTCTACCTTTGGTGGGTCCACTCTGTCTTGCCGAATTGGCAAAGAGGTTCTGGATATTGTCGATGATGAAGATTTGCAGGGCAATGCCCGTCAAATGGGTGCTCTGTTGATCGACGGGTTACGCACGTTAGAGCAAAAATATGATTGCGTTGGCGATGTACGCGGCATGGGACTGTTTCTGGGGTTGGAGTTGATCAATCCTGACGGATCTGAAGCAACTCAGATAAGTTCTTACGTTAAAAACAGAATGCGCGACTATCGCATTCTAATCGGTAGCGAAGGACCCAAGGACAATATCCTGAAAATTCGACCACCTCTGACGATTGATGATGAAGGCGTCGAAATGATCCTGACCGCTCTGGACAAAGTACTATCTGAAATTGATTGACCTGAACTTCAGCTAAGATTGATGTAGTAGCAAACAAAAAGGGCGGTGGAAAACCACCGCCCTTTCCGTAACTGATAGTAAGCAATATTAGCTGCTCGCTACAGCCGCGCCAACCAGAACCAGCAGCAGCAATGGCAACAGGATACCATTCGAAGAGCTGCCAGCTTCTTCGATGATTACAGGTGGCTCAACTTGGGGCTCAGCATAGCTACCGGCAAATGCGGTTGAAGCAGCACCGGACAGAGCAGCGGCGAGAACGAGTTTTTTCATAGTAGTCTCCAATGTAGGCAAGGTTATCTAACCATGGCCTATTTTACCAAATCATTTCCGGGTTCTTTTACACTACTAAAACCCTGAATTGTAAATATCTGTTAGTAAATAATCAAACTGGCAGCAAAAAAGGCGATGGAAAACCACCGCCCTTTCCGTAACTGATAGTAAGCAATATTAGCTGCTTGCAACAGCCGCGCCAACCAGAACCAGCAGCAGCAGTGGCAGCAGGATACCGTTGGAAGAGCTACCAGCTTCTTCGATGATTACGGGTGGCTCAACGATGGGCTCAGCATAGCTACCGGCAAATGCGGTCGAAGCAGCAGCGGACAGAGCAGCGGCGAGAACGAGTTTTTTCATATTAACCTCCAGAAAAAGGCGCGACCATTCAAATATGGTCTACGCAGCCAAGACATACCTCGTGGTTTTTTCTAACCAGTAAAAACCCGAGATTGCAAATGCTTGTTGAGAGAAACCGACCTAGCCGGGACATAATGTGGTCAAATAAGCAACACTTGGGTGCCTATCTTAGCCATCCCAAAAAGCTGTGCAATGTGTTCATTATAAAGGCCAATACAGCCATTGGAAGACTTTCGTCCAATTTTACGCGTATCATGGGTTCCATGAATCCGATAATACTTCCAGCTGAGATACAATGCGTGGCTTCCCAAAGGATTGTCCGGACCCGGTGGAACATAAGACGGCCACTCTGGATTGCGCTTTCGCATATTAGGGGTCGGCGACCAGGACGGGCCTTCGACTTTACGTATAATGCTGGTGCGACCACGGCGGGTCAAATCATCAGACACTGGCACTGATGATGGGAACAGTTTGTAAGTTGCCCCATCTGCGGACCAGTAATGTAATGCGCGACTGTCGATATCGACCAAAATCGCACCACCACGCAGGTTGTCGAAATATGGTTGCCAGTTCTTGGCCCGAAACGCTGAGATATTGCGGCGCACTGGGGCTTCTGCTTCTGCCGCTGGGCGCAATGGATCGATAACGGGGTCAGCGTCGGGGTCAGCAGTGACTTGCGCCAAAGCTGGGGCACCCAGAATCGCCGCTGAGCCGGTCAAAAACAACCTGCGGGACGGGGTTTGGAATGGCTTAGAAGACATGAACGTCATTACCTGCACAAATGGAATCTATCATGGCGCATATTATGGCGTGAATGCCTCAGTCGCAAATCAATCCCTTGTCACCACGAGCATTTTACCGCCAGCACGTTTGCGCCAAAGCCACACTAAGGCTAAGTGCTGTAGCTAGATATTAGACAAGGTGCAAAATGAAGCGTGTATTATTGATTGTTGTCGCAGCCGTGCTGACCCTAGCTGTCGCCTGTACCCCAGTGCCCAATGGAGGTTCAAGTGGTAGCGGCAAGGCCTATCGAATCCGCAATGCCGACAAGGTTCAGTTCCGCATGCTTGATTCGGTAAATGCGTTGCGACAGGCCTCTGGCAACCCAGTGGTGCAGCTGAACGGTCAGCTAAACGCTGCGGCCGCTACACATTCTCGTGACATGTCCGTACAAAACAGACCGTGGCATTTTGGATCTGACGGGTCGTCGCCTTTGGACCGTGTTGCCCGTACCGGATACACTGGCACCATGCTTGGAGAAGCCATTTCTGAAACCTATGAAGGCGAAGTGGAAACTCTTTCAGCCTGGATGGAAGACCCCAGCACCCGAGCAGTCATCATGGACCCCAAGGCAGTCAATTTGGGTTTTTCCTGGTTTCAGGAAAGCAACGGCAAAATTTGGTGGACGCTGGTTATGGGCGGGTAATTCTACAGACCAGCTAGCACCTACAAAGGCGGCCCTGAGCCGCCTTTAGTTGTTTCTGGCAATGTGAAATTCTGAGAATTCAGACCGCAAACACTTATAGTTAGCCGCCAGACTTACAGCCGTAGGGTAATCGTGGTGCCATTGCCGACCATGGAATAGATTTCTTCGATCTCATCGTTTGACACGGCAATACAGCCAGCAGTCCAATCATCTACCCGTGCAGCCCTCCGACGGGCCTTTGCGTCATTGGGTTGTCCGTGAATGAAAATTTCACCACCGGGCCTTTTACCCAGAGCATTGGCTTCGGCAACGTCCTGAGTATTGGGATATGAAATACCTACCGACAGATGATAGGAACTATTGGGATTACGGCGATTAATCACATAAGTACCTTCGGGCGTTTTCCCATCGCCTTCTACCGTCTTGGCGCCTGAAGGCGCAAACCCCAGATCGACTTTATATTCACGCAGCACTTCTTCGTTGTGCAACAGGTACATTTTGCGTGCACCCTTGTTGATCACCACTGAGGTAACTTCGGGGCCATGGTAACTCTGGAATTTGTTGGATGCATTACCACAACCAGCTACGGATAATGTAGCGGCTGCGCCCAACCCAAATGCTCGTCTGTTCATTTTGATAGCTCTGGTTTCTGCTCGTTTTTAGCTTTTTGCCAGACTATCCCTAAACACTTCGTTAACCAAAATCACTTCTTAGCAATTTGTTCATTTTGCGCGGGCAACCGCCGCTCGATGGCTTCGAGCCGGGCCAGAACCTGATCACGATAGGCATCAGTACGTTCGGTGTCCTCGACACTGTGGGCGTCTTGCATCGAATTCACAATCAGACCCACGAGCAAGTTCACTACCGCAAAGGTGGTGACCATGATGAAGGGCACAAAGAACACCCAAGCATAGGGGAACACCACCATCACCGGCCGTACAATCCCCATTGACCAGCTTTCTAGCGTCATGATTTGGAACAAGGAGTAGGCGCTGTGCCCTAACGTACCAAACCATTCTGGAAACGTTCCGCCAAACAGTTTGGTCGCAATCACCGAACCAATATAGAAAATGATCGCCATCAACAAAAACACCGAGCCCATACCGGGCAAGGCCGTAATAAATCCTTCGACAACCCGGCGCAGGCTGGGCGCAACGGAAATCACGCGTAGTACCCGAAGGATTCGCAAGGCACGCAAAACTGAAAGCCCCTGTGCGCCAGGCACCAACGCTATTCCAACAATGATAAAATCAAATATATTCCAGCCACTAAAAAAGAATCTGTGTCGCCGCACCACTAGTTTAGCCAAAATTTCGAGAACAAAAATAGCCAGACACATCTCGTCGATCAGCGTAATGACCCCACCGGCTCGTGCCATAATAGATGGCGCGGTCTCCAAACCCAATGTCACTGCATTCACCAGAATGACCGCGGTAATGAAGTGGCCAAACCGGGCGCTGTCCAAGATGGCCGTAAGGCGTTGAAGAATATTCATAATGGGGTTTCCGGATTTGGGATCAGTCGGCAAGGGTGAAGGATGCAACCAGTTCGGTATGGGATGACCAGCGAAACTGGTCAACAACTTGAACCCAGTTCAGATGATAGCCGGCCTCGACCAACACCTTGGCATCACGGGCAAAACTGACCGGATTACATGACACATAGGCGATGGTCTTGGTGCGGGCCTCAATCAGCTCAGCCACCTGTGCCTCGGCACCGGCGCGGGGTGGATCGAGAACTGCGGCCTCGTAAAAGGCTCCAAAAGGATTCAGCTCATCAGGCATCATTGGACGGCGGTACAAGTCACGAGCAACCGCTTTGACCAGTTTCAAACCCTTGGCCTGACGCCATCCGGCCTCTAGTGCCTGGATCATTTCCGGGTCACCTTCAACTGCCAGCACCTCAGCCTGCTTTGCCAGGGGCAGCGCAAAGGTGCCACAGCCTGCAAACAAATCAACAATGCGCTTAGCGCCCTGAACGATGTCTTGCACTGCTGCCAGCAGTGCCGCCTCACCATCACGGGTGGCCTGCAAAAAACTACCCGGTGGCGGACAGATCTTTGCATTGCCAAATGTTTGGGTGGGTGGCTGGGTCATGGCGATTTGCTCATCATCCCAAGTCAAACGGGTGATACCCAGTTTTTCAACCGATTGAGCCAGCGACAATCGCAATGGGCCATCCAACGGTTTGCCGTTTTTGACCAGCACATCCAGGCCAATGTCAGACAGGGTCACGGTGACCGCCAGTGGTGTTTTGCGACTGGCACCGATCAATGCCAAATTTTCAGCCATCGGAATCGCAGCCAACAGGTCTGGATCCAATAAGTGACAATCCGGGATTTGTGTAATCACGCCTGAGGCACGGCCGTGAAATCCTGCCATTGCACCTTTTTTGGTACGCCGCACCGCCAGTGTCGCGCGGCGGCGAGAGTGCGACGGAGAGGTGTGAATAGGGCGAAACTCTGTTTCCAGCCCCTGCGCGGTCAATGCATTGCGCACGATGCCTTGTTTCCACTCAGCCACGAACCCATCATCCGCGTGTTGCAACTGGCAACCGCCACAGGATTTATAGTGGCGACAAGGCGCCTGCACCCTGTGGTCCGACGGCGTTTCAATACGAATGTCGCCCAGCGCACTGCCATCGACAATACCGGTAATCACCTCACCCGGCAGGGTACGAGGGGCAAATAATGGGCCTTCGGCGACTCCGTCACCTTGGTGTCCGAGACGAGTGATGCTGGCGGTGGTTCTGGCTGATGTACTCATAAGCGCCCTGATACAGTCCGCAGAGCGCTTTGGCAAAAGCCTTATTCCGCCGCCTCGGCCTCCGTCTCAGTTCGAATGAACCCACCCGACTGTCGGGCCCAAAATTGCGCATACAATCCACCCTCAGCCAGTAGCTGATCGTGGCTACCACTTTCTGCAATGCGGCCCTGATCCATCACAATGATCCGGTCCATTTCGCTAAGCGTCGACAATCGGTGTGCAATTGCCAAAACGGTTTTACCCTCCATCACCCGGTGCAGGGCAGACTGGATCGCTGCCTCGACTTCAGAATCCAGAGCCGAGGTCGCCTCGTCCAAGACCAGAATTGGCGCGTCTTTTAGGATTGCGCGGGCAAGAGCAATACGCTGACGCTGCCCACCAGACAGCTTCACACCGCGTTCACCTAGGTGGGCATCGTATCCCTGCCGCCCCTGGCCATCCTGCAGCAAGGCAATGAAATCGTCCGCTTCGGCTTTACTGGCCGCATCAATCAATTCGGCTTCGCTGGCATTTGGGCTTCCATACAAGATGTTATCGCGTGCTGAGCGGTTGAACATCGCGGTTTCCTGCGTGACCATGCCAATCTGACGACGCAAAGAGTTTTGGCAAACATTTGAGATGTCTTGACCGTCAATTAGAATACGTCCAGATTCGCCGTCATAGAGCCGCATTAGCAGTGAAACCAAGGTGGATTTCCCAGCACCCGAAGCGCCAACGATGCCTAGTTTTTCGCCTGGCTTGATCGTCAGAGAAATGCCCTGAATGCCCCCAATATCGCGACCGTAAGCAAATCCGGCATTGTCAAAAACGATCTCACCACGGGGGACAACAAGATCCACCGCATCATTGGCATCTTCGACACGATTTCGCACGGTCAGTGTTTTCATACCGTTTTCGATTTCACCGATGTTGGAATAGATCCCCATCAAGGTGAAGCTAACCCAACCGGTCATCTGAGCAATCCGGATCGACACCGCACCTGCTGCAACAATATCGCCTTCGGTCGCTTGCCCCGACTGCCAGAGTAGCAGTGTCGCTCCGATCAACAGTACCGGTAGCAACCCAGCCAGTGTCATCAGGGCGAACCGAAAACCCGCCGCAAGATAGCCAAAGCTCAGCGCCTTAGTTCGAAAATCACCCATAGCATCTTGAGCAGTCTTTTCCTCGTGATCAGCATGGGCAAACAACTTAACCGTTTTGATGTTGGTGATGGAATCCACAACCTGCCCTGTAACCATCGCTTTGGCCCCGGCCCGTGTACCGGCCCGTATACGCACCCGTGGCAAGAACCAGCTGATCACCGCGAAATAGCCAACCAACCAAACAAGAAACAGTACCGTAATACGCAGATCAATTGCTCCAAGCAGCGCCATTGTGCCAATCATCGAGGCCAGAGCAAATGCTACGACATTGATGACCTCTGACGCGACAGAGGTCACCGCACTGGCAGTTTGCATTTGTTTTTGCGCAATGCGACCGGCAAAATCGTCATCAAAAAAGCTAACCGACTGCCCTAAGACCCATCGATTCAACCGGGACAGAACCATTGGGTTTACGTTTGGCTGCACGATGATCGAATTCGACACCGCAGACAAAGTGAACAGAACCGGGCGAATGATCAGAAAGAAACCGATAGCGCCCGCGATAATCAGTAGGTTTTGAGATGTGAAAAACACCTGCGGACCGCTGGACACTGCAGTATCAATGACAAGACCAAGGATATAAGCGGTTCCAGCCTCCATCCCGCCAGCCAATGCCGAAAACATAGCTGCCAAGATCAACATCGGCCAAGCCCCGGACAGGCTCCAGCGCAGGAAGGGCCAAAGAGTTTGCGGCGGCGGCCCTACTGCAGGGCGAAATGCGTCGATCCAATTTCCAATATTCATTCTGCTGCCTCGATATTCAGGAAACCACCCGACTGTCGCGCCCAAAATTGGGCATATTGCCCCTGCGCAGCCAGTAGATCATCGTGACTACCTTGTTCCACTATCCGACCCTGGTCCAGCACCAGAATTCGATCCATCTGTGCGATGGTGGACAGCCTATGTGCAATTGCGATCACGGTCTTGCCCTCCATCATTCCATACAGAGTTTCCTGGATCACCGCCTCGACCTCGCTGTCCAGCGCGCTGGTTGCTTCGTCTAACAGCAGGATCGGCGCGTTTTTTAGAATTACGCGCGCCAGGGTCACCCGCTGACGCTGACCGCCAGACAGTTTGACCCCCCGTTCACCCACCTGCGCATCATAACCGGTGCGGCCCTGTGGATCCTCCAAATCTAGAATAAAATCATGTGCTTCAGCCTGTTTTGCCGCAGCAATCATCTCTTTTTCACTTGCCTCAGGACGGCCATATAAAATATTTTCGCGAACTGAACGATGCAACAGTGAGCTATCCTGCTGCACCATACCGATATTACTGCGTAGACTGTCTTGGGACACGGAGCGTATATCCTGCCCATCAATCAGAACCTGCCCACTTTCGGTGTCATAGAACCGCAGAAGCAGCTTCACCAAAGTAGATTTACCCGCGCCCGAGCGTCCAATTAGGCCAATCTTCTCGCCCGGTTTTATGGTTAGGTTGATATGATCCAATCCGCCTGTTTCTCGGCCGTAGTGGTGAGACAGATTACGTAGTTCAATCCCGCCCTCGGCCAGCTGCAGCTGAGTCGCATTGGCTGCATCAACCAAGTCGATAGGTTGGGCAATGGTCTCCATACCTTCGGCCACCACACCAAGTTGGCGAAAGAATGAAGTCAATGCCCACATTATCCAGCCAGTCATTGCGTTTAGTCGCAGAGTTAACGTGGCCGCTGCAGCAATCACCCCAACAGAAGACTGCCCAATCATCCATAGATAAATTGCCCAGCCGACAACACCGACAATCAGCAACCCATTCAGAGAAACCAAAACTGCATCCATGACAGTAAAAATGCGCATTTCCGTCTGAAACGTCTTGCGTGTATTTTCAATTACCTTTTTGGCTCCCGTAAGCTCCAGATCGTGATGCGCGAACATCTTGACAGAATGGATATTGGAGTAGGCATCCACCACCAGCCCCGTCACTGCCGACCGCGCATCCGAAGACGCTTGTGAAGCAGGCCCCACGTGTTTCACAGTCCAACGGACAAGAAATCCATAAAGAAGAAACCAGACCAGTAAGGGCAACAACAACCGCACATCTGCCACCATCAGCAGCAGCGCAGCGCCAATTAGATAGGCCAACGAGTACGAAATCGCGTCAAACACCTGAAACACCACTTCTCCCGCTGCGGGGGGCGTTTGCATGATACGATTGGCAATTCGGCCGGCAAAATCGTTCTCAAACCAGCCAACGGATTGCCGCAACACATGCCGATGGGCCCGCCAGCGGATCAGGGTACCAATGTTTGGTAGAATCGCATTATTCAGCAAGGCCACGTCCAGAAGCTGCAGAGCGGGCCGAACCAGTAAAATAAACAGCGCCATCAGGATCAGTTCGGTACCGTGCTTTTCCCAGACCTGTTGAGGTCCCTCACTTAGGAAATCGACCATATGGCCCATATAGTAGATCAGCCCGATTTCAATCGCGGCGACAACCAGCGACATTAGCCCGGTCCAGACAAAGACTCGGGTAAAAGGGCGGCAATATTCGCGCATAAATGGCCACAACCGCGTTGGCGGCGTGTCCTGTTCAGCATAGTCGCAATAGGGATCTACAAGGTTTTCAAAGTATCGAAACATGGGGGTGCTCCAGTTGAGCAAAATTTGAATGCAAATGCGGACAGCGGTGCCAAAGCACCCGTGTCAATCAGACAGGATATTGGCTTTAGGTGAACCAGATCCCACGATACATTTGCATTCCTCCGTCATTTGACAGGTTATTGATGGCCAATAGTTAGGACAGATTTTTATCTTTGTCACGCGCTTTGGTTGTGCTGTCGTTATTTTCGATTGGCCAATAGCGCCTCACGGGTCAGCGTAAACCCTGAGGTGATCCAATCAGACTCAAGTTGTTTCAACGTTTCTCCCAATTGTTTACCTGTAATTTCTGGCATCAAATCGCGCGCCGACAGCGGAAATTTCGCAGATTCACCAAAGGCAATTTCAGTCTCTAAATTGGACAATAAGGGTTGTTCCAACAATGCTGATCTCAATAGCAGCACATCCATCGCCTTTGTGGCGCCAAGCCGGTATCCCAGTTCAGATGGAGATGTGGTTCCCACAGCCTGATCGCGCAAAGTGATCCAATTGACGACCTGCGCCTTGCTTAGCCGCAAGTGTTCCCCGATGTCTGCACCGCCGAGCGCGGCCAATCGGCGTATAGCATCAGGAGCCTGCCCTGCTTCAAAACAGACCAGTGGCGCCAGCGCACGGTCATCCGCTCCGGGGAGCAAGCGAAGAAGCGCGCCGGACTGCCGCATTGCTGCGACTGCCGGGGCCGGATCATCAGCTGACAAAAGCTTAATTAGCTCAGCGCCAACCCTTTCACGCGACAATTGATCCAGACCATCCAGATTGGCTGCAATTGCCGCCAAAGCATCGGAATCAAACCCAGCATCTGGGTCACCGTACCAAGCATGAAACCGGAAATACCGTAGTGACCGCAAGTAGTCCTCGCGAATGCGGTTTTGTGCCGTACCAATAAATCGCACCTGGCGAGCCTGCAGATCTGCCATGCCGCCCAGAGGATCAACGACTGTTCCATCAGGACGTGCATACAGGGCGTTCATCGTGAAATCGCGCCGAGCAGCATCATCAGCGATGTCACTGGAAAATGCCACGGTAGCGCGGCGACCATCAGTCGCTACATCCTTGCGAAAGGTGGTGATTTCAAAGGGTATACCACCACTAACGAGTGTAATGGTTCCATGATCGATCCCAGTTGGAATCGCCTTGATCCCTGCCCGTTTGGCCAGTTGCATTACCGTTTCAGGCTGTGCATCCGTAGCCAAATCCAGATCCGAGACAGCGACACCCAAAAGCGCATTGCGGACACAGCCGCCGACAAAGAGCAACTGTGCTCCATCGGCGCAGATGGCATCACAAACCGCTTGAGTGTTGGGATCACTTAGCCATGGTTGATCAATCCGTGTCATCATTGCATCCGATCTGCTAGCCCGCGCAGCATTCGTGCAGTGGCACCCCATATATAGTAGGGACCATAAGGGACAGTAAAATAGAGCCGCCGTTCGCCCCGCCAAAACCTTGATTCAACAACATAGTTTTCGGGGTTCAGCAAATGGTTGAGCGGAACGGAAAACACCTCGTCGACCTCGCCCGGTTCGGGCTGTAACTGAAAATCACGGTCAATTATTGCTACGACGGGTGTGACCCGGAATCCAGTAACGGTTTCATGTTCGGGTAACTGACCGATAACTTTTGGAAGATCACGCGGCAGACCGACCTCCTCCCAGGCTTCGCGCAGAGCAGCAGCGGTAACATCGGCATCACCGTCATCCTGCTTGCCGCCCGGAAATGCGATTTGGCCCGGGTGATGCTTCAGTGCCGATGACCGCTTGGTGAGAATTACATGTGGTTCGCCACTAGTGGTAGAAATAGGCACCAATACGCCAGCAGGACGCAACTTGCGCCCTGCTGCTAGTTCAATATTCGGGTTCAAATCAAAATCCGACGAACCGGTCCCGGATCGCTCCAAAGCCGTTCGAAGGGTTTCGATCAGATCAGGCATTCGGCGGATTTTCCGCGTCAAACCCAACCGTTTTTGGATCGAGATTGTAATGGGAGCTGCAAAACTGGCAATCCGCCGTAATCCGTCCATCATCAGTCGTCATTTTTTGGAGATCCTGAGCGGAATAGATCGACAGGCTTTGACGCACGCGCTCTTCAGAACAGGTACAGCCAAATGTGACGCCCTGCGGGTCGAACACGCGCGGCTGCTCTTCATGGAAGAGGCGCAACAAGAGATCGGTTGGTGGAACCGAGGGGCCAATCAATTCAAGGTCCTCGACTGTGTCCAGCAGGATATTGACCCGATTCCAATTTTCGCCTTCTTCACCATCCACCAGATCAGCAGCGGTTAAGATCTCACCGTCACCTTCGGTCTGGGCGACAAAAGGGGATGCCTTGGGCATATGCTGCAACATTATACCGCCAGCCCGCCAATGCTCCGCACTTCCGGGTGTTGAAGATTTACCAAAACTTAGACCAAACCGGGTTGGTAACTGTTCAGATTGAGCAAAATAGGCTTCGGCACAGGCCGACAGCGACTCGCCATCCAACGAGGTGATACCTTGATAAGGTGTGTTACCTTCGCCCTGATCTATCAGAACTGCGAAATATCCGTCACCCACCTGATCAAATGGCACGCTGTCATCCAGCCGGTCAGCGTCATAGCTGGCATAGGCGCGAATTCTGGCCGGCTCGCCCTCGGCTTGTGGCGCATAATAGTCGGTTGCTATCATCCGAACCGGGCCTTTGGACTGTACCTGCAGTGACAGTTTCCAGCGCAATTTGATGGTCTGGCCGATCAACGCGGTCAACAATGCCATTTCGGCCACTAGGGCTTCGACTTGTGGCGGGTATTCATGTTGTTTCAGGATACCATCCAACACGCCATCCAGCCGCGCCACGCGGCCACGCATGTCGACAACATCAAGTTGAAATGGCAGGACTGTATCGTCCCAAGCGATTTGTGTTCCAAGAGTCATGGGGTTTCCTTACACGCCCGAGGTTGGCATATCGAGCCTATATAGGTGTATCACATTTGGATGAAAGGGGTTGCAACGTGATCAGACGATTTGGAGAGCCACCAGAGCCGGGTCGCCACTATCACCGCCGACCTGGAGTATATGCATTATTGCCTCGAAATGGCCAATTTCTACTGACCTGCCAATATGATCCTGACCCTGACATTCAATTGCCCGGTGGGGGCATTGACCCGGGTGAATCTCCTCTCCCAGCGCTGCACCGTGAGGTTCACGAGGAAACTGGTTGGAGTATTTCCACTCCACAAAAATTTGGAATTTTCCGACGGTTTGTTTATATGCCAGAGTACGATTTGTGGGCAGAAAAACTATGCCACATATACGTTGCTCGTCCAGTGCAACGCATTGCTCCACCTAGGGAAAAAAACCATAAAGCCATTTGGACTGACGCATCAGATGCCGTCAGTCAGCTAGGCAATCCCGGAGACCGGTTTTTTGCTGCTCAATTGAATAGATTAAAATGGCATCGTTGAGAAATATCATTCTGAGGTCATCCCCTCATGCCCAACAATGGCGGAACTACAAATCACGGTCCATTATACTCAAACACAGTGGCTGAAACGTCATCTTCCAGACCAAATTCTGGCGACATCACTTGTGTAAGGTGCCAATATAGATCGTCCAAAAATTCCTGACCACTTTGTCGGGAATCACACTTTTCAATCAGATCTAACAGTCCTTCAGGTTCTAGCATCTCGCCATTCACCAGCCGTGCTTCGGTAAAACCATCTGAATAGAGCAACAGTCTATCACCCGGCTCCATCACCGTTTCCACCTGCGTATAGGGGATATCAGGGATCAATCCTACGGGTACACCGCCTTCACCCAAGAATTCTGTCGACCCATCTTTGCGTAAGACCAATGGATGTGGATGACCCGCCTGGACCAGTTTGAGAATGCCGCTGCGTAGATCCACAATGCAGTAAGCCATAGTGAAGTACTCTTCGATTCCTGTATCAGCAATCAATCGAGCGTTCAGTAGGCTGGCCACTTCCTCGGGCTGGCGCAATGCATAGAACCGATTAAAGCGTTTTTCCATCGCGACGTTCTGATCGAAATAGTTTGTCGACAAATAGCCACCCAGACGGGCCGTCATCATTGCCGACGTGATACCATGGCCAGACACATCTATCGAATAGAACCCCAACCGGTTCACTCCTGGCGAGAACATCCCAACAAGATCCCCACCAATATGACCGCAGGGCTTTAGCAGCAAACTGACTGAAGATGACCCAAATTTGCGCGACAGTTCCGGCACCAGAGATTGTTGGATTTTTCGTGCTTGAACCAAATCTTTGTCAATTGCGTCATAGACACGCTGCAGTTCACCCAAAGTATCGGAAACAATACGATTTTTTTCGGACAGTTCACGCTGCATTCGCAGAATACGTTCACCCGCCGAAATACGGGCTCGCAGCTCATTTGAGCTTACTGGCTTAGTTAGAAAATCGTCAGCGCCAGCATCGAGACCTTCTGCAACTTCGTTCTTTTCACTTTTTGAAGTCAGCAAGATAAAATAGCTGTAGCTTTCCTTGGAATACTCACGAAACGCCCGGCAAAAATCTAAGCCGCTCATCCCAGGCATCATCCAGTCGCTGAGAATCAAGTCCGGCGGATCCAAGCTGCAAATTTCCATTGCAGCCTCGCCGCTTTCGGCTTCGGTAACCTCGAATCCCCATTTTTTCAGCGACGCCACAAGAATGCGCCTCTGGAGCCGACTGTCGTCCACGACCAGAACCCGTCGAATCGACCCATTGTCGATCTGCTCGTCCTTATCAAATGTACTGTCTGGCAACACCGAATGCACCTCGTTAATGTCAGCCGAAAATCTAGTAACCGGTGGCAATATCACCCCTGCCACTTAACAAGCCATGAACCTTAAAATTTAACGTATACTTCCTCATTCATCATAATTTTACGGTTTCAGCGTACATGTAGCAGAATTAAGAACGAGTAACAGGATTTACGCCATGATTGACTGGCCTAGAGTAAAAGAATTGCGTGAAGAAGTAGGCGCCGAAGACTTTGGGGAAGTTGTCGATCTGTTTCTAGAAGAAGTAGAAGAAGTTATTGGCAAGCTCAGCAAACTCTCTGATCGTACGCAGCTAGAGCAAGATTTGCATTTTCTGAAGGGTAGCGCCTTAAGCCTAGGGTTTCAGGGGTTTTCTTCACTATGCCAAGATGGCGAACGGAAATCCGCACAGGGTAGTGCAGACACTGTAGATGTACCGGCGATCATCGCGACGTATCAATCTTCTAAAGCCACGTTCATCAACGAATTGCCTAATCGGTTTTGAACAAAGCCTGACTATCCAAAGTTTTAACGCTCACAATGTCCGAGTTGCACTCTTCAGATGAATGCGATCCCCGAATGATTCCGGCTCTAGATCACAAATTGCGCCAAAGTTTCATCACTGGTTATGTCACTGTAAGTGAACCCTGCTTCATCGAGGCGGGAAAATAGCTTTGGAAAATTTTCTGGCCGCTTGGTTTCAATGCCAATCAAAACCGAACCAAAGTTGCGGGCAGACTTTTTCATATACTCAAACCGAGCAATGTCATCTTCCGGTCCCAGAATGCCCAGGAACTCTTTCAACGCTCCGGGACGCTGTGGCAGTCGTAGCAGGAAGTATTTTTTTACGCCGGAGTAACGCTGTGCGCGTTCCTTGACCTCTGGCAGGCGTTCAAAGTCAAAATTTCCACCTGAGGTGATACAAACAACCGTCTTTCCCCGTATCCACGAGCGAACATCGCCCAACGCTTCCACTGCAAGCGCGCCGGCTGGCTCCAAAACGATGCCCTCGACATTCAACATCTCGATCATCGTTGTACAAATCCGGTCCTCGGAAATAGTCAGCACATCAGGCAGTGGAACATGTTGCAACAAAGCAAAAGGTTGCACCCCAATACGCCCAACAGCGGCACCATCGACAAAAGTGTCAACTCGATCCAGAGAAACCGGATGACCTGCTTTTAGCGCCGCTTTCAGACAGGCCCCGCCCTCAGGTTCGACAAACAAGCAATGAACCTGATCACCAAACCAACTTGCCACCCCAGAGGACATCCCTCCCCCGCCTACAGGCAGGATCACGTGATCTGGGACTTTACCCAGTTGCGCCTCGATCTCGACCGCAATTGAGCTTTGACCTTCAATTACATCCGCATCATCAAATGGCGACAAAAAATGACCGCCTTCACGCTGGCACCATTCCTGTGCCGCTGTCAAAGTGTCATCAAAATAGTCGCCAACCAGATGGATCTCGACTTGATCGCCACCAAACATACGAGTTTTCTGGATTTTTTGCTGCGGCGTGGTCACAGGCATAAAAATCACGCCTTTGACCCCCATGTGACTACACATATAGGCAACACCCTGAGCATGATTGCCAGCGCTGGCACAAACGAACAGTTCCTGATCGGGCTGTTTACGCATGGCATTATAAGCACCGCGAATTTTGTAAGACCGAACCGGACTTAGATCTTCACGTTTCAGATAAATCTCTGCGCCAAATCGTTCCGACAGATGTGCATTTCGCTGCAAGGGTGTGGCGGGGAAAACATCGCGCATCGCTGCTTCGGCAACGCGGGCTTGGGTCTGGAAATCAGTCATGTCTTATTGATTGGCGCAAGCCCGCCCCCAAGGCAAGGGGCAGGCGCAAAGCATACATAAGAATACCGGCCGAGATTCAGCCGATTTCACGGCCTTCGACATAGTGACCATAAAACGTGGTCAGTATGCTGACATTTACCAGTGACATCACCAGAGTCACAAACACCTGAAACAAAATACCAAGTGGCGGAAAGACCACCATAGACAGACCGGTCACAACCTGAAGCAAAAATTGCGCCACGATGATGACAATTACCAGCACAATTATTGTACCAGATGACCCTTTAGTTGCCTCCCAAGCCTGGCCAACAGTCAGCGGTTTTCCAATCGCAGCGGCAGGCAGAATGGCTACAAGCCGGTATAGAAGGATAAACGAAAAAAACACAGCTCCTACTAGGGCGACAACACCAAGCGGTCCCAAGATTGCCGCCGCCAATCCGGCAATAATCCACATTGCTACCATGATGGCCCCGATCAGAAACCCGCGGCCAAAATAGGCCATGATACGGTCAAAACGAAATTCCGGGATCCAGCCAGTGGGGTATTCCTCAAGCAGGATAAACCGATGCCACGACACAAAAATCCACAACTCGATAGTCACCAACACGATAACAAACAGGATGAACGGAAAAAACATTCCCCCCATTCCGCCGTCCCTCATCAATTTTTCCATCGCCTCGGGGTCGGACATGGAACCAAATGAAAAACCGGTCATCATTGTCAGAACGACGATGGCGGCAAACCCAATCAGAACCGGCACCACAGCAATTTTCAATGCCTCGGACAAATTGCGCGTCACCATCCCCACTGAGTGAGCAAATATGCTCCAACCTTTCATAATTCGTCCTTCCAAATACCAAATCAAATCTGCTGCGGACCCTAGACGGAGCTAGTCATCGCGAAAACCCCAGAAATCCTTGCCCTCTCTCGCGAAAAGCGATATCGGCCAATCGTTCTGCTGAAGAGGAAATTCCAATGTCCGCGCCCAAAAAAGTTGTTCTGGCCTATTCCGGTGGCCTTGATACCTCGATCATCCTGAAATGGCTGCAGACCGAGTACGGTTGTGAGGTTGTCACCTTTACTGCCGATCTGGGTCAGGGCGAAGAGCTGGAGCCCGCCCGCGCCAAAGCGGAACTGCTGGGAATTGCACCGGAAAACATTTTTATCGAGGATGTTCGCGAAGAATTTGTCCGCGACTTTGTCTTCCCAATGTTCCGCGCCAACGCGGTATACGAAGGCTTGTATCTGCTGGGTACTTCGATTGCCCGCCCGCTGATCTCCAAACGTCTTGTTGAGATCGCAGAAGCCACCGGCGCTGACGCTGTTGCACACGGTGCTACCGGCAAAGGCAACGACCAGGTCCGTTTTGAGCTGGCTGCTTATGCATTGAACCCCGACATCAAAGTGATTGCACCTTGGCGTGAGTGGGACCTGACCTCACGTACTCGTCTGCTTGAGTTCGCAGAAGCCAACCAAATCCCGGTTGCCAAGGACAAACGTGGCGAGGCTCCCTTCTCGGTTGACGCCAACCTGCTGCACACCTCGTCCGAGGGCAAAGTGCTGGAAGATCCCGCCGTTATGGCACCCGACTACGTTTATCAGCGCACTGTTCACCCCGAAGATGCACCGAATGAACCTGAGTTCATCGAAATCGGTTTTGAAAAAGGCGATGCGGTTTCGATCAATGACGAAGCAATGTCGCCAGCCACTATCCTCACCAAGCTCAACGAGTTGGGTGGCAAGCATGGCTGTGGCCGTCTGGACCTGGTTGAAGGTCGTTTTGTTGGCATGAAATCGCGCGGTATCTACGAAACACCGGGCGGCACCCTGCTGCTGGAAGCACACCGTGGTATCGAATCGATCACCATGGACCGCGGCGCGATGCACCTCAAAGATGAGCTGATGCCGAAGTATGCAGAGCTGATCTACAACGGGTTCTGGTATTCGCCTGAGCGTGAAATGCTGCAAGCCGCCATCGACGCCAGCCAAACCCATGTCACCGGCACCGTACGTTTAAAACTGTACAAAGGATCTGCCACCTGTGTTGGCCGCTGGTCCGAGCATTCGTTGTATTCCGAAGAGCACGTCACATTTGAAGATGACGCTGGCGCATACGATCAAAAAGACGCGGCTGGATTTATTCAGTTGCAAGCCCTACGTTTGAAATTGATCGCGATGCGCAACAAACGGGTTAAGTAATGGAAGATGAAGACTTCTCTGATGAGTTAGAGATGTTTGTCGAGGCTCAGGACACCGTGTGGAACGATGTCCTGAGTGAACTCGCTGCCGGGCAAAAGAACAGCCACTGGATGTGGTTTGTTTTTCCGCAACTGGCCGAACTGGGTAAATCCCATATGGCCCAGCTCTACGGCATCGAGGACTTGACAGAAGCAACTGCCTATTTGAATCACACTGAGCTACGTAGCCGTTTGATCGAAGTTAGCCGCCTTATGCTGACTCATACATCTATTCCTGCTGATCAGATTCTTGGGCCAGTTGACGCTAAAAAACTCCGTTCTAGCATGACCTTGTTTAGCGCAGTCCCCAATGCCCCGGTTGAATTTCAACAGGTTTTAGGTCGGTTTTATGAAAACAGCCCCTGTCCGCTAACCAAGGCAACGTTGATAGGAAACTGACTCTTACTGGCGCCGAGCGCTAGTAAGGGTACCTCGACTTCCTGGGCAATAAAGTTCCCTCACCTCTATGTGACAAATGATGTCAGTCTATTGAGACGAATTGAGACGCACGTCAGGGTAAGGGAAATGGAGGTAACGATGCGCCTAATTGACAACCTGAAGCCCGTTGCGTTGACCGTACTGATGTTGGTAGCAGCACTGTTACGTGGCCACGAAGCCCATGCGGAAACACGCGAAGTTCTGGTAGTGGCCGGAGGCTGCTTTTGGTGTGTCGAAAGTGATTTTGAATCTGTTCCGGGTGTATCCAACGCGGTTTCAGGATACATCGGCGGCACAAGCAAACATCCGACCTATAAACAAGTCAGCAAAGGTGGAACCGGACACTACGAAGCAGTCCAGATTTTTTTTGATTCTGAAAAAGTCAGCCGGGAAACTCTGCTAGTGATGTTTTTTCGTTCAGTAGATCCAACCGATGCTGGGGGTCAGTTTTGCGATCGTGGTGACAGCTACCGTACAGCCCTATTCGTCTCTAACACGGACGAAAGGACACTAGCAGAACAGGTCAAGGCGGAAGCGCAAGTGGCGTTGCGGCAAACGGTTGTAACCCCGATACTGGAAATGACGCCGTTTTATCCAGCAGAAGCTTATCATCAAGATTACTATAAAGGTCGAAACCTGGTATTCACCCGGTTTGGTCCCAAACGACAGGCCGAGGCTTATAAACGTTATCGCCAAGCCTGCGGTCGAGATGAACGAGTGGCAGAGTTGTGGGGCGATGCAGCTCCCTTTGCCAACAAGCATTAAGGCCGAAGGAACTCCGCCCTATTTGTGTCCCAACCAAATGCCCAAATTGACGCTAGAACTGAGCGTCTTGGGTTTCTTTTAGATCAGGGATGACATCAGCTGTACCTGGCCGCGTGACCATCAGTGCGGCCGCGCGTGTCGCAAGCATCATTGCTTGAGGCATAGGCAGTCCCCGATCAAGTCCCGAAAGAACATAGCCAGTAAAAGTGTCGCCAGCGCCCGTTGTATCGACGGCCGTAACAGGTAATGCAGGAACGTCCAAAATCTCTCCCGTTCCCGCATAAAAATGGCGCGCGCCTTTAGCTCCCAAAGTGATAATCACATCTGAGACGCCTAATTCGGTGGCGGGCTTTCCTGTTGCATGCTCCAACTGCTGGGCTTCAACCTCGTTTAGGAACAACAGATCTAGAAATGGCAAAACCGCCTGCACAGCTTCGGCATCGAACGGTGCAGCTGCGTAGCAAACCCGCAAGCCCAGTTCGCGACCCATTTTTGCAGCCTCTGCCTGCATATTCGTTTCGTTCTGCAAAACGAGAATATCGCCAGACTCAGCCTGTGACACAGCCAGCCCCAGTTGATCGGTGGTCAACTCTCTATTGGCCCCGGGGAACAAGATGATTTGGTTTTCACCCTGGCGATCAACAGCGATGATCGCGTGGCCAGTTGGCGTTTCAATCTGATCAATATAGCGGGTGTCTACGCCATATTCCATCAACCTATCGACAGCCCATTTTCCATCAGAGCCCACTGCGCCGATGTGACAGACATGCGAGCCAGCACGAGCGGCGGCGACCGACATATTGGCCCCCTTGCCGCCCAGAAATTGCTGCAAATCCAGCGCCGCCAGTGTTTCACCAGGCGTCGGCAAATGCGGTAGCGCGTAAACCATATCAGCGTTAATAGAGCCGAGATTCCAGATTGCCATGGTATTTACCCGATGTCACAGGCAGCAAGCACTGCCATATTTAAAATGTCATTGGCCGTTGCTGTCGTTGAACAAATCTGAATCGGTTTATCTACTCCACTCAGAATTGGACCAACAACAGTGGCGCCGCCCATTTCCTGCATCAGTTTCACCGAGATCGAGGCTGAGTGACGGGCTGGAACGATCAGGATATTGGCTGGCCCAGTCAGGCGTGAGAAGGGATAGGCGTCTTGAGACGCTGCATTCAGAGCTACGTCGACTGTCATTTCACCTTCGTATTCAAAGGAGACGCCGCGTTGGTCCAGCACTGCCGGCGCCAGGTGCATTTTCTCTGCACGTTCTGACACTGGGTACCCAAATGTGGAAAAACTGACAAAGGCAACGCGTGGATCAAGTCCCATATGACGGGCTACACCGGCTGCACGTTCGGCAATGTTTGCCAGATCGTTTTCATCTGGCCACTCATGCACCAGAGTATCACCAATCAGAACAATCCGTCCTTTGTGCAACAACGCCGTGACCCCTGCCGCGCCGTGCGCAGCATCGGCATCAAATACATGGTTAACACGATCTAGAACATGCGCAGATTTGCGGGTGGCACCTGTAACAAGACCATCGCCATGCCCATGGGCCAGCATCAAAGACGAAAATACATGCCGATCGCGCGCGGCCAACCGGTGTACATCCTTGAGATCAAACCCTTTGCGCTGCAGGCGTGAATAAAGGAAGTCTTTGTAAGTATCCAAATGTGGAGTGATGGCAGCGTTGATCACTTCCAATTCGCTAACCGCATCACCAAGGCCGGCCTCTTCTAGCTTTTGCTTCACGTCGTCCTGACGGCCAACAACAAGTGCCTTACCAAAACCCGAGCGCTGATAGGTAACCGCAGCGCGCAATACACGCTGGTCGTCGCCTTCGGCAAAAATCATCCGGCTTTGTGCTGTACGCGCGCGGGCATTCAAGCCTCGTAAGATCGACGCGGTAGGATCCATACGGCTCTTTAGGCTCAGCTCGTAGGTTTCCATGTCAATAATTGGCCGACGCGCAGCACCAGTATCCATCCCTGCTTTGGCCACAGCCACTGGGATCCGGTGGATCAAACGAGGATCAAACGGAGTTGGAATAATGTAATCACGACCAAATGACAGGCTTTTACCATAGGCCAGCGCAACCTCATCCGGGACATCCTCACGTGCGAGTGCAGCCAGCGCGTGTGCACATGCAATCTTCATTTCATCGTTGATAGCCCGGGCATGAATATCAAGCGCCCCGCGGAACAGATAAGGAAAGCCCAACACGTTATTCACCTGGTTCGGATAATCCGAACGGCCAGTTGCGACGATGGCGTCTTCCCGAACCTCATGGGCCTCTTCCGGAGTGATTTCTGGATCGGGGTTCGCCATAGCAAAGATCACTGGATTAGGTGCCATCGCTATAACCATGTCCTGAGTCACTGCACCCTTGGCAGAAACACCGAGGAACACATCAGCCCCCTTCATGGCTTCTTCCAATGTGCGCAGATCAGTAGGCACAGCATGGGCTGACTTCCACTGGTTCATACCAGCTGTACGGCCTTGATAAATAACGCCTTTGGTATCGCAAATGATACAATTTTCGTGCCGCGCGCCCATGGCTTTTAGCAACTCGATGCAGGCAATGCCTGCTGCGCCGGCGCCGTTTAGAACAATTTTTACATCTTCGATTTTTTTACCAGAAATATGCAACGCATTAATCAGCCCTGCAGCACAAATCACCGCCGTGCCGTGCTGGTCGTCATGGAACACAGGAATGTCCATTTCTTCCTTCAGGCGTTGTTCAATAATGAAACATTCGGGTGCCTTGATATCTTCTAGGTTGATCCCACCAAAGGTTGGCTCCATCAACTTAACCGCGTTGATAAAAGCCTCAGGATCTTCGGTGTCCAGCTCGATATCAATCGAGTTGACATCCGCAAAGCGTTTGAACAGAACCGCTTTGCCCTCCATGACCGGCTTGGACCCAAGCGCACCCAAATTGCCCAAACCCAAAACCGCGGTCCCGTTCGAGATGACAGCAACGAGATTGCCCTTGTTGGTATAGTCATAGGCCAGCGCAGGGTTTTCAGCGATCGCCTCGCAGGGGACTGCAACGCCGGGCGAATAGGCTAGTGACAGATCACGCTGAGTGGTCATCGGTACCGTGGCCGCGATCTCAAATTTGCCGGGTGTTGGCTCTAAATGAAAGGCCAGGGCTTCTTCATTGGTGATTTTAGCTTTGGTCATTGCGTCTGTTTCCTGATCGGTGCCTCTTGGCGTCATATCGCAGGCAGCGCATGTTCTCAACGCTTATACGTTTTGACCTTTCGCCACAGGCGGCTGGTTTGTAAGGTCGCGCCGACTTGACCCCACCAGAATACAGACACGGAGACCTGACTTTGGCCACTGTCACGCCCATGATGGCGCAATATCTCGACATCAAGGCGCAATACCCCGATGCGCTGCTGTTCTACCGTATGGGCGATTTCTACGAGATGTTCTTTGATGATGCAGTGGCAGCAGCCGAAGCACTGGACATATCGTTAACCAAACGTGGCAAGCACAACGGCAATGACATTCCAATGTGCGGAGTGCCGTTTCACGCCGCCGAAGGCTATCTGCTTACATTGATCCGCAAGGGATTTCGGGTTGCCGTGGGTGAACAGTTGGAAACTCCTGCAGAGGCCAAGAAACGTGGTGGAAAAACGGTCGTCAAACGGGATGTGGTACGCTTGGTTACACCAGGAACCCTGACCGAAGATTCCCTGCTTGAAGCACGCCGCCACAATTTTTTAGTTTCCTATTCTGAGATGCGCGAACATGCGGCCTTGGCCTGGGCTGATATTTCCACGGGTGCGTTTCACGTGATGCCAGTGGCGCGCGTTCGATTGTCGCCAGAGCTGGCACGCCTAGGTCCATCTGAATTGATCGTCGCCGATGGACCAGCTTATGATCATATCCGGCCCTTGGCTGAAGAGTATAAAATCCCACTGACACCACTGGGCAAAGCCAGTTTTGACAGCACAGCCGCAGAAAAACGCCTGTGCACTCAATTCAAAGTTGCGGCGTTAGATGGATTCGGCACATTTTCACGCGCCGAAATTTCAGCAATGGGCGCCTTGATCGATTACCTTGAAATCACTCAAAAGGGAAAACTTCCCTTGCTGCAAGTGCCCGAGCAGGAAGCCGAAAACCGGGTTATGCAGATTGACGCAGCAACGCGGCGAAATCTGGAGCTAACCCGGTCTTTATCCGGTGATCGGTCTGGCTCCCTGTTAGCTGTCATTGATAGCACCGTCACCCCAGGTGGTGGCCGTCTATTGGAGCAACGTCTATCCAGCCCTTCCCGCAGTCTGGACATCATACATTCACGCCTGGCGGCGTTAGATTTTTCTTTTGACCACAGTCAACTCTCCGAACAGCTACGTGACGCCCTGCGTCGAACTCCGGATCTGGACCGGGCACTGTCCCGACTGGCTTTGGAACGAGGCGGGCCACGCGACCTTGCCGCAATTCGAAACGGGCTAACGGAAGCTGAGGCTATTGCCGATTTGTGCAAAAATCTCGACCTGCCGGATCTGACCGCACTGGCAGTCACCAGTTTGCAGGGGTTTGATGACCTGTTGGAGCTGCTGGATGCGGCGCTGGTGGCTGAACCTCCTTTGCTGGCCCGTGACGGTAGTTTTATTGCGTCGGGCTATAACAGCGAACTGGATGAAGCACGCACCCTACGCGACGAAGGCAGAACGGTTATTGCTGCCATGCAAAAGCAATACGCTGAGCACACCGGTATCAACTCGCTGAAGATCAAGCATAACAACGTGCTAGGATACTTCATTGAAACCACCGCGACACATGCCGAGAAAATGCTGTCTGCGCCCTTATCCGAAAGCTACATTCACCGCCAGACAACCGCCAATCAAGTGCGGTTCACCACGGTTGAACTAAGCGAAATCGAAACCAAAATTCTAAATGCTGGAAATCAGGCGCTTGAGATCGAAAAGCGGCTCTATTTAGACCTTTCAGCCTCTATTATGGCTGTATCTGCCAAGCTAAGCAGTGCCGCCCGGGGCCTGGCTGAGCTGGACCTGATAACTGCCCTGGCAGATCTGGCCAAGGGTGAAAACTGGAACCGCCCACAGGTCGATGCCAGCCGCGCTTTTGAGATCAGTGGCGGCCGTCATCCAGTGGTAGAACAGGCATTACGAAGACAGGGTGGTGAAATATTCGTCGCCAACGACTGTGACCTGACTGCAAGCGATGGCGCAGCAGTTTGGTTACTCACCGGCCCCAACATGGCCGGTAAGTCAACATTCCTTCGACAAAATGCATTGATTGCCTTGCTCGCCCAAATTGGCAGTTACGTACCAGCTGACAGCGCCCATATCGGCGTGGTCAGCCAACTATTTAGTCGCGTTGGCGCCTCTGACGATCTGGCCCGTGGCCGATCAACATTTATGGTCGAAATGGTAGAAACAGCAGCTATTCTAAATCAGGCTGACGACCGTGCACTGGTTATCTTAGATGAAATTGGTCGTGGAACGGCCACCTACGACGGATTGTCCATTGCCTGGGCAACCCTGGAGCACCTTCACGAAACTAATAAGTCCCGCGCGTTATTTGCGACTCACTACCATGAACTGACCCAACTGGCTGCAACGCTGGCCGGTGTTGATAATGCAACTGTCACGGTCAAAGAATGGGAGGGCGAAGTAATTTTCCTTCACGAGGTGCGCAAGGGAGCCGCAGATCGGTCTTATGGTGTGCAGGTCGCACAGCTGGCCGGTCTTCCTGCCACTGTTGTGGCGCGTGCACGTGACGTGTTGGATATGCTGGAAAAAAGCAGCCGTAACGGTGGTGGTGGAAGCATCCAGATTGATGATCTCCCGTTGTTTGCCGCTGCACCCCCACCGCAAGCCGCTGCCCCAAAAGGCCCTTCACCTCTTGAGGAGCTGCTGGCCAGTGTCCATCCAGATGACCTATCTCCACGTGAAGCGCTTGAGATGCTGTATCGTCTGAAAGACGCAGGTCAATAGCATCAAAAGGTGGCTCTTCACAAAGCCACTTCTTACGCCAGATCACTTCGTTTTAGGTTCTACCAACTCCCGCTGGCGCCACCGCCAGAAGACGATCCACCACCAAAAGAACTGCTGGAAGAAGAGCTAGTGGATTTCTTTGGAATTTTTTTGTCGCCGAATATTCATCAACGCAATGATGACAGTGATAATCAATCCGCTTGAGGCCGGTAGAAGAGGTCGTTGCATGTATGAGAATAGTGGCATCACCTTGCAAGGTTTTGTAATCACAGCTTCGACAGCCTCCCATACGTGAAAACCAGCCTCGGTATCCCTCAATCGTTACATGATTGCAGTTGGGGCAATCCCAAACGTCGTAATCTTTGCTTTTCAGCCTTTCTTCGGTCTGTTGGCCATCATCCAAATGTGCATCTTCCAATTGCTCGGTTAGTCGGATCATTTTGTTCCGGTCAACCGGACAGTAGCGAGGGCGATTTCGGAACCACCATCGACCTGCCGATACCAGAAACAGACCGACCCCAGAAATGGCTGCCAATACCGCAATCGCATTTCGTTCTGCAAACCTCTCCAGTTTCTTCCAAGCACGTCCCAACGCATTACTGTCACTCTCATTTGGGTAGGCCCCGGTGAGTTCGTTAATCACCTCATCTACACCTTTGAGGATTCCCACAGCGTAATTGTTCTTGCGGAATTCGGGCAGTATTACATCTTGGATGATCTCAGCCATTGCAGCATTTTTGGTGGCTCCATAACCTGAACCGACCTCGATCCGCATCTTCCGATCATAGCGCGCAACAAGTAACATCACTCCATCATTGCGTGCTGCATTCCCAACTCCCCAATGATTGAAAAGACCTGTGGCAAAGGGTTCGATCGGGCCGATATGCCCGTAATCAGACATTCTATTGATGGTGACGGTTGTAAACTCGATATCATGTACAGCACGCAATGTTTGTAACTTACTTCTAAGCCTCTGCGTTTCCTCTGTGGAAAGGATCCCAACATAGTCGTTGACGAATACTTCGTGGTAATTTGGGTAAGACTGGGCGTGTACAGAAATTCCTGCTGCCATCACTGCAACGGCCAGAGTAAGTAGTTTCAAAATTTTCAAAACAAAAAAGCTCCCATTATCTGGGAGCTTTCTAACAGCAATCAGGCTGTATGTTTAGGCAGGCGTCGAAGACACGCCAACTTGTGCAGGACGCAACAAGCGGTCATGCAACATAAATCCTTCAGCTGATACCTGAATGATATCGCCGGCACGCGTACCTGGAAGTGGTGCTTCAAACATCGCTTCGTGCATCTGCGGGTCAAATCTGTCACCAACTTGTGGTGCAATATTTTGAATACCGTGTTTGCTGAAAACACCCAACAGTGCACGCATCGTCAGCTCAATCCCTTCGATCATAGCTGCTGAGGCTGCTTTCTGCTCGTCGGTTACGCTGTCCAACGCACGTTTCATGTTGTCGTAGACAGGCAACATATCACGGGCGAGTTTAGAGCCACCATATTGTTCAGCATCACGGCGTGCGCGGTCACCCCGTTTACGGGAGTTTTCAGCATCAGCCAAAGCGCGCATAAACCGGTCTTTCAACTGATCCCGCTCGGCCCGAAGCTCGTCCAGCTCCATCGCTTCATCATCGATCTCAGCGAATTCCTCCGCTAACTCTTCCGCTTCAGCGGTATCAATATCATCCAGAAAATCTTCGTTCTTCGGCTCTGCCATGTTTCACCTCTAACTCCGATCAGAAATCAGCTTTCCAACCAGTTGTGCCGTGTAGTCCACAATCGGCACAATCCGTCCGTAGTTCAGCCGAGTGGGGCCAATCACCCCAACCGCGCCAATGATCTTTCGATCCGAGTTCATATAGGGAGACACCACCAAAGAGGAACCCGAAAGTGAGAAAAGTTTGTTCTCTGAACCAATAAAAATGCGCACACCGTCTCCGTCTTCCGTCAGTTGCAGAAATTCGGCGATGTCTCGCTTGCGTTCCAGGTCATCAAACAGGCTTCGAATACGGTCTAGCCCCTCATCCGGCTCACCGCCTTCCAAAAGATTCGCCCGTCCCCGCACGATCAACCGCGCCGAATCTTCGCCTTCGTCCTGCCAAAGCGCCAAACCGCTTTCAATCATGTCCTGTGCTAATAGATCGATCTCTTGACGTCGGCTTGCAATTTCTGTCTGAATAACTCCCCGCAGCTGGGATAGCGTTTTTCCTTCGATCAAGGCGTTCAAAAAGTTTGCCGCCTCGCGCATAGAACTGGGTGTCTGACCAGGTGGCGGTGTGAATACGCGATTTTCAACCTGTCCATCTGAAAACACCAGAACCACCAACGCCCTGTCAGGAGCGAGCGAAACAAACTCGATATGCCGGATTTCGGCCTCGTGTTTTGGTGTAAGCACCAGAGATGCGCCTTGTGTCACCCCTGACAACGCAGACCCAACCCGGTCAAGCATTCCTCCAACATCAGCCGAAGTGTCGCCCAACGTTGCATCTATTTTTTCTCTGTCTCCGGCGTTGAGGTCTTCGACCTCTAGTAAGCCATCAACAAACATCCGCAGTCCCAACTGCGTGGGCACCCGGCCGGCGCTAATATGCGGGCTGTCAAGCAGGCCCAAATGTTCCAGATCCTGCATCACGTTTCTGATCGTTGCAGCGCTGACCTTTTCGCTCAGACTGCGGGTCAGGGTCCGGCTGCCCACAGGGCCGCCCCGGTCCATATAGTTTTCGACCACAGCGCGGAATACCTCGCGAGAGCGGTTATTCATGTCTTTTAGGATATTGCTTGCGTCGCTCATCTGGTTCCCGGCAATCTTAGACCCCATATCAATCGCAACCGGGGTTGGTACGCCATTAAATCGGCTCTGAGCAAAAGGTCAATCAGACTTGCATCACAACGGCGCCGGCGGCTATCCCAAGGCCAACAAACAAAGGACACTCCCATGCGACCTTCCGGACGAGAACTGAACCAAATGCGCCCTGTCTCTATCGAGACTGGATTCACCAAGCACGCCGAGGGCTCTTGCCTAATCAAAATGGGTGAAACCCATGTACTGTGCACCGCCTCGATTGAGCCGCGCGTGCCGTCGTTTATCAAAGGATCTGGTTTGGGCTGGGTCACAGCAGAGTATGGCATGCTGCCCCGTGCCACAAATACACGGATGCGTCGCGAAGCGGCCTCCGGCAAGCAAGGTGGACGTACAGTAGAAATTCAGCGTTTGATCGGTCGTGCGCTGCGGGCCGGCGTTGATCGCGTTGCATTGGGTGAACGTCAGATCACCGTGGATTGCGATGTGTTACAGGCCGATGGCGGCACCCGTTGTGCCTCTATTACAGGCGGTTGGGTCGCTCTTCGTTTGGCCGTTAACAAATTGATGAAGGCCGGCGATGTGAAGATGGATCCCCTGGTTGATCCCGTGGCAGCTATTTCCTGCGGTATCTATGCTGGGCAAGTGGTGCTTGATCTAGACTATCCTGAAGACTCCGAAGCCGGCGTCGACGGGAATTTCATTATGACAGGTTCGGGTAAACTGATCGAAGTTCAGATGTCAGCCGAAGGTTCGGTATTCTCACGCGATCAGATGAACCAATTGATGGATCTCGCTGAAAAGGGAACGTCCGAGTTGGCCGCAATACAAAAGGCAGCCTGCGCATGACCCGTAAATTCGCCGGCGGCAAACTGCTGCTCGCCACCCATAACAAGGGTAAACTGGAGGAGATGACCCATCTCCTCGGTCCTTATGGTGTCACTGTAGTTAGCGCTGGTGAAATGGATCTGCCAGAACCCGATGAAACCGAAGACACATTTGTCGGCAACGCCCGCATCAAGGCGCATGCTGCCGCCAAGGCCACAGGATTACCGGCGTTGTCAGATGACTCCGGCATTACAATTGATGCACTGGACGGCGCACCTGGTGTCTACACTGCTGACTGGGCCGAAACTGGAAATGGCCGTGATTTCATGATGGCCATGACACGGGCAAACACCGAACTGAATGCTATCAACGCCCCTGCCCCACGTAGAGCACAGTTTCGCTGTACTTTGGTTTTGGCTTGGCCCGATGGCCACGATGAAGTGTTTGAGGGCGTGATGCCCGGTCAACTCGTCTGGCCAATTCGCGGAGAAAATGGATTTGGCTATGACCCAATGTTCCAACCAGAAGGTTTGGACATAACCTGCGCACAGATGCTGCCGGCAGAGAAACACAAGATAAGTCACCGTGGTCAGGCAGTTTCTCAATTTGTCCAGGCTTGTTTCGGTGGATGATTGGCGCAATGGGGGCTTTGGTCTGTATGTCCATTGGCCATTTTGTCAGGCCAAATGCCCCTATTGCGATTTTAACAGTCATGTAACGGCAAATATTGATCAAAAAAAATGGGTTAAAGCCTATGTGAGTGAGTTGAAAAGGCACTCAGAGTTGGTGCCAAACCGAGTACTAAACGCGATATTCTTTGGTGGTGGAACGCCCTCGCTTATGTTGCCGGAAACAGTCGCAGCAGTGATAGAAGAGGCTCGCCAAATCTGGCCCTTTGCCAACGACATTGAAATCACGCTGGAGGCAAATCCTGGATCGGTTGAAGCCGGCCGGTTTGCTGGGTATCGCGATGCCGGCGTCAATCGCATTTCAATGGGCATTCAGGCATTGAATAATGAAGACCTTCGACGTCTTGGCCGAATTCATTCCGTAGCAGAAGCCCAAGCCGCCTTTGACGTAGCCCGCAACTGTTTTGATCGTGTTAGCTTCGACCTCATCTATGCGCGACAAGGCCAGACACTATCTGATTGGCAGGATGAACTAAATCAGGCCTTATCAATGGCGATCGACCACCTGTCACTGTATCAACTAACCATCGAAGAGGGCACCGCCTTTGGTGACCGCTATGCACGCGGAAAGCTCCGTAATCTACCTACTGATGACACAGCCGCCGATATGTATCAGGCGACACAGGATATCTGTGCAAATCATGGGATGCCAGCGTACGAAGTTTCCAACCACGCCCGTATTGGTGCTGAATCCCGTCACAACCTTATCTATTGGCGTTATGGCGATTACGTCGGCATTGGCCCCGGTGCGCATGGCCGGCTATCCCTGAATGGTGCACGCTTCGCCACCGAAAGTATTCGGGCCCCGGGTGCCTGGCTAAAAGCTGTCGCTAAAGGGTCAGGGGATTGCGTCAACAGTCTCTTGACTGCCGAAGAATTTAGCGCAGAACATCTGATGATGGGAATGCGACTTGTGGAGGGAATTGATATGACGCGCTATCAGCAGTTAGCTGGCCACCCTCTACCCCAAGATAAAATCTGCGACTTGATACAGATGGGCATGGTGTCGAAATCTGGATCTATCTTGCTGGCCACAGATCAGGGTCGTGCCGTTCTAAATGCAGTGTTACGTGAACTATTAGCGGATTAGGTTTGAATGAGATTTTTGTATGCAGGTTTAGGGCTACTCTGCGTAGCATTTGCGGTTGTCGGCGTTGTTCTGCCGTTACTCCCCACAGTTCCGTTCTTACTGCTAGCTGCCTTCTTCTTTGCCAATTCCTCCGAGAGGCTCCACAACTGGATCCTAGCCCATAATCTTTTTGGCCCGATGATACAGGATTGGAATGATAACCGCGCCATCCGTCCAGGCGCAAAAAAGGCAGCAACCGTATCGATTGCCGCCGTATTTTCGTTGTCTCTTATTCTAGGTGCCCCGGGTCACGTTTTGGCTATTCAATCCGTGGTTCTTAGCTGCGTCCTAATTTTCATATGGACACGCCCTAACGGCTAAGCACTCCGCACAACTCATCCAATTGGTCTAGGGTATCATAAGAAATAGTCACAGACCCGGATTCACCACCGGTTTTATGGTCAATTGATATCGACATACGCAATATGGCTGATAGATCATTTTCCAGAGCCCGTGTGTCAGCATCTTTTTCAACCAGAGCTTTGGGTGCACGCGGAGCTCGTGGCTGATCTCCCGCCGCGTCCTTCTTCACAAGTACTTCGGTAGCCCGAACGGATAGACCACCCTTAACAATTTTCTTGGCTAGATCCGACGCATTATCGGATGTGATCAAGGCCCGCGCGTGACCAGCAGATAATTTTCGTTCCTGAACAAGAATTTGGACATCGTCAGGAAGATGCAACAAGCGTACTAGATTTGCGATGTGACTGCGGCTCTTGCCCAGTGCCTCAGCCATTTTCTCCTGCGTATGGCCAAACTTTTCCATAAGAAGCTTATAGCTCTGAGCTTCTTCCAATGCATTTAGATCAGCTCGCTGAATGTTCTCAATCAGCGCAACTTCCATAACTTCAACGTCGGAGTAGTCACGCACAAGAACTGGAACTTCATGCAACTGAGCTGCTTGAGAAGCACGCCACCGTCGCTCACCAGCAACAATTTCAAATAGCCCGCCGTCTCTGGGTCGTACGATTAACGGCTGAAGAACACCCTTCTCCTTAATTGAAGCGGTTAAATCATCCAAATCAACCTGTACAAACTGGCGTCGTGGCTGGTCTGGATTTGCGATAACCTTTTCAATTGGAACCATAACTTCAGCGTTACGGGGGGTCTTCCCACCTGTTCCTACAGGTTCTGCACTGACATCTGCCATTAGGGCAGATAGCCCACGTCCCAGGCCGCGAGGTTTAGTCTTTTTGTTCGCCATATTTTGTTCTCCCCTGGTTACGCTGCAAGTCGTTGGTGCTTATTGACCAATTCATTTGCTAAGGCGCGGTAAGCTATCGCCCCCTGAGAATTGGGATCATATTGGATTACTGGTAGTGCATAAGACGGTGCTTCGCTGACCCGCACATTACGCGGAATTTTTGTTTCAAACACCAAGTCACCCAGATTATCGCGTGCATCCTGTTCCACTTGTTGCGAAAGATTATTTCGCTTGTCGTACATGGTCAAAACGATACCCTCTATTCTCAGATCTGCATTCGCAGTTTGTCGTACTTCGCGGATCGTAATCATCAACTGCGATACCCCTTCCAAAGCAAAAAATTCACTTTGGAGTGGGATCAGTACCGAGTGAGAGGCAATCATTGCATTCACTGTCAATAGATTGAGAGAGGGTGGACAGTCGATTAGGATATAGTCCCAATCGTATTCATCCATCTCTGTCTGTCGGAGCGCATCGTGCAAAAGAAAGCTACGTCGTTCGTTGGCAATCAATTCTATATCAGCTGAGCTTAGATCAACCGTTGCAGGGACGATTCCCAAATCCTCTATTTCGGTAGCACGGATCACATCTTGCAAGGCGGTTTCGCCAATCAGTAAGTCATAGGTCGTAAATTCTCGGTCCGACGCGTCAATCCCCAGCCCAGTGGATGCGTTTCCTTGGGGATCAAGATCTACAACCAAAACTCGCAGACCCGTTTCAACCAGAGCCGATGCCAAATTGATTGTGGTTGTTGTTTTACCAACTCCCCCTTTTTGATTAGCAACTGCGATAATACGAGGTCCACCTGGGCGAAACAGATCAGACACGGGCCACTCCCTGTAGTTTTAAGATGACAGCATCAGGTTCAGTCAGACTTGAAATTGGTTCAGCTTCAAAATGCCAATTCTGACACGCATCTTCCACCTCTTTTTTCCATGTTACACCTTTCGGAAGCAAGACCGTACCATTTGTGCCAAGGTGCCGATGTACATATCCTAACAAAACATTAAGATCTGCCAACGCTCGTGCCGACACAATATTTGCGTGTTGCGGTTCCACTTTTTCAATCCGATCGCTGATCACCTTTACCTTAACACCGCACTCCCTTGCTGCGGTTCTTAAGAAAACTGATTTACGTTGGTCACTTTCGATCAACGTAACTGCCAAGTCCGGGGCCTCATCTGCGGCAAGCAATGCAACAATGAGCCCTGGAAATCCACCTCCGCTTCCAATATCAACCCAGGTTTTTGCACTGGGCGCGCTCCTATAGACTTGTATCGAATCGATAATGTGCCTCGTCCAAAGAAGCTCGAGACTATTTTTCGATACTAGGTTGATCTTGGGGTTCCACTTTCGGATAACTTCTGAAAACACTACTAGTCGTTTCATTGTTTCACGTGAAACATTCAGTTGGTCCAACAGTTCATGTTCCATCATGCTTCGCGCTTCTTTTGACTAGTATCTCTACGTAAACGTGCCAATATCAATGCTAGTCCCGCGGGGGTCATGCCATCGATACGCGCTGCCTGCGCCAAATCATGAGGCTTGGTCACGCAAAGTTTTGTTTTCAACTCGTTCGACAGACCAGAAATGCTCGAAAAATCAAAGTCGACAGGGATCACATGTCCTTCATCGCGCTTCATAGCGTCAATCTCACGTTTCTGCCGCTCGATATAGGTTGCATATAGGGCGTCCCGTTCCACCTGACGCCGGATTTCAGGCTTAGTCTGATCAAGACCTGTTATCAATGGTGCCAAAGTTTCAAAAGTTACATCGGGAAAGGCTAGGACATCCATTCCAGTTCGACGATTTCCATCTTGACTAACTTTTATACCAGCTGATAGAAGTTGTTTTGGTGTATATTTCGAGCTTTCCAAAGCGTACTTCGTGGAGCCTAGTTGGTCCATTTTCGAAAGAAACTTTTCCTTACGCTCTTGGCTACAACACCCAAGCGATATAGAAATCGGCGTTAGACGTTGGTCAGCGTTATCCGCACGAAGCGACAGTCTAAATTCCGCCCTAGAAGTGAACATTCGGTAGGGTTCGGTTACACCGTTGGTGGTCAGGTCATCGATCATCACACCAATGTAGCTATTCGAGCGGCTAAAATTCACTGGTTCCTTGTCAAGACAGCTAGCGGCGGCATTTAGACCTGCGACCATTCCCTGTGCAGCAGCTTCCTCATAGCCAGTGGTGCCATTAATTTGCCCAGCTAGGTACAGCCCCTCAACGCCCCTGAGTGACAGATCTAGCGATAGCGACCTAGGATCAACATAGTCGTATTCGATCGCATATCCTGGCTGCAGAATCACTGCATTTTCGAGCCCAAATATGGAATGTACATAGTCTTCTTGTACATCCTCCGGCAGACTGGTGGATATCCCATTTGGGTAGATAGTATGATCCGTGGCGCCCTCAGGTTCCAAGAAAATTTGATGAGACGACTTATCGGAAAATCGAACCACCTTATCCTCAATTGATGGGCAGTACCTTGGGCCTACCCCATCGATATGCCCCCCATACATAGCCGATCGGGATAGATTTTTCTGGATGATGTCATGGGTTCGTTCGTTGGTGTGGGTAATACCGCAGGACACTTGTGGGGCAGATATCCTATTATTCAAAAACGAAAAAAGGGTCGGATCATCATCGCCTGGCTGCAAGTCTAACCCCGACCAATCAATTGTTCTGCCATCCAAACGGGGCGGTGTTCCAGTTTTCAATCTGCCAAAAGGTACCTCGAAGTCATCCATTCGCTCCGCCAGCTTAACAGAAGGCCTATCACCCATGCGTCCGCCAGGCCGTGAGATGTCCCCTATGTGGATCACACCGCGCAAAAAGGTACCCGAAGTTAAAATTATTTTGCGCCCATGGATCTCTGCCCCATCAGACAATACAACGCCATTAATGCAGTTATCGCTCATCAAAAAGTCTACTGCTTCGCCTTCGACTATTTGAAGGTTTTCCTGAGCTTCTGTCAGTTTGAGCATTTCAGTACGATAAATAGCGCGATCGGCTTGTGCCCTTGGACCTTGTACTGCTGGTCCCTTTCGTCGATTGAGAAGTCGAAACTGGATACCAGCTTTATCGGCTACTCGCCCCATAACGCCATCGAGTGCATCAATTTCGCGTACCAAATGGCCTTTTCCCAGGCCACCTATAGCTGGGTTGCAGGACATAACGCCAATGTCACGTCGATGTAGCGTTAGTAACGCTGTTTTGACACCCATGCGCGCTGCGGCATGGGCTGCTTCTGTTCCCGCATGGCCACCGCCAACAACAATTACATCAAATATCGAATGTTTCACGTGAAACACTCCTCATTTTCCAAGGCAAAAACTTGAGAAGATTTCGTCTAACAGATCTTCAACACCAACTCGACCCACTAACATCTCAAGCGATCGAATTGCCGAACGCATTTCTTCAGTAGCAATATCATAGTACTCCGGACCTTGCAGGAGAATAGTCTGGGCATTTTTGAGGCGTTCGTTGGCCGAATTTAGCGTTTCTCGGTGCCGGGCATGGGATGCGACGCCAGCACCTGCAGACCGATCCCTAAGTACACGGGTGATGTGAGATATAAGATAGTCGACCCCCTGCCCCGTTTTTCCAGACACAGCAATTTCGCTATTTTCACGGACGTCTGCCTTTGGCAATAAACGAATATCACCGTCTCGCATTTCAATAGTCAGGTCTTCACCTTTTTCCACCAGAAATACGCGAAGGTCGGCACTTTCTGCTCGCTTCCGAGCTAACGAAATTCCGATATTCTCAACATGGTCATCGGTGTCACGGAGACCCGCGGTATCAAGAAGTGTTACCGGTAGTCCGGCCAAATCCATACGGACTTCGATTACATCGCGTGTAGTGCCCGCATATTCAGAAGTAATTGCTGCTTCACGACCAGCCAGCATGTTAAGCAAAGTTGATTTTCCAACATTTGGAGCCCCAACTATGGCAACCTCGAATCCATGACGGATCCTTTCTGCAATACCAACGCCCTCTGCTTCTTTCTGTAAGTCGGCTTGAATCCCCGAAAGTAAACCAGAAACTTCCGGGGTCACGTCTACCGGAACGTCTTCATCTGCAAAATCGATTGTAACCTCAATTAGTGAGGCAGCTCGAATTAGATCCCGTCGCCAACGTTCAGCAAGCACTCCTAGCCCACCACTAAGCAGGGTCTGAGCCTGTTTCCGTTGAGATTCAGTTTCAGCATCAATCAGATCAGCCAAGCCTTCGACTTGTGCAAGGTCAAGCTTACCATTTTCTAAGGCACGTCTTGTAAATTCGCCTGGCTCTGCAATTCGTAACCCATCGATCTCCGACAACGATTGCAGTACAGCAGAAATGACCGCTATGCTTCCATGTACTTGAAATTCAACAGTATTTTCACCAGTAAAACTATGAGGCCCGGAAAATAGAAGTACCAGAGCCTCATCAAGTGGATTGCCAAATTGGTCTTTAAGGACACGTAAGGTTGTTCCCTGCCTTGGCAGGGAGCTTCCAGACAGTTGCAATGCTGCCTGGTGTGCTTGAGGTCCTGACACGCGAATAACCGCGACCCCAGCCTTGCCCTGCGCAGAGGCCAACGCAAAGATTGTATCCATGGGTCGGCCTCTCCTGCTGCCAGCCTAGTCAGGTATTCATTGAGTCGAAAAAGTCACCGTTTGTTTTAGTCTGCTTCAGCTTCGACAATAGGAACTCGATTGCATCAGTAGGTCCCATTGGATTTAGAATTCGACGCAGAACAAACGTCTTAGTCAAATCTACTTTGTCGACTAACAGCTCTTCTTTACGAGTACCGGATTTGAGGATGTCGATGGCTGGATACACACGTTTGTCAGCAATTTTACGATCCAGAACAATTTCGGAGTTACCAGTACCCTTGAACTCTTCAAAGATCACTTCATCCATACGAGAACCGGTGTCGATCAGGGCAGTAGCGATAATAGTCAGTGAACCACCTTCTTCAATGTTTCTAGCCGCACCAAAGAAGCGTTTAGGGCGTTGTAGCGCATTAGCGTCAACACCACCTGTAAGGACTTTACCGGAAGAGGGAACAACGGTGTTAAATGCGCGGCCAAGACGGGTGATTGAGTCGAGAAGGATAATGACATCCCGTTTATGTTCGACCAAGCGTTTAGCCTTTTCAATGACCATTTCTGCCACAGCAACGTGACGGGTGGCGGGTTCATCAAAAGTAGATGATACGACTTCACCCTTCACCGAGCGCTGCATGTCTGTAACTTCTTCTGGGCGTTCGTCGATCAACAAAACGATCAAGTAACACTCAGGGTGGTTTTTTTCGATCGAATGCGCAATATTCTTTAGAATCACGGTCTTACCGGTTCTAGGAGGCGCGACGATTAGGGATCTCTGACCTTTACCAATCGGTGCAACCAAGTCGATAACTCGGGCTGATCTATCCTTACCAACGGGCTCTTCAACTTCCATTTTCAAACGCTCATCCGGATACAGTGGAGTAAGGTTGTCGAATGCGATTTTATGACGAGCCTTTTCCGGCACTTCAAAGTTGATCAAGGTAACTTCTGTTAGAGCAAAGTAGCGCTCAGTATCTTGTGGTGCCTTCATTACGCCGTCGATGCTATCGCCGGTGCGTAGAGAATGCTTCCGAATCATCTCAGGTGAAACATAGATATCATCCGGACCCGGTAAATAGTTAGCTTCAGGTGAACGCAGAAAGCCAAACCCATCTTGCAATAGTTCTAAAACGCCATCGCCGGAGATTTCCCAACCTTCATCTGCGCGTTCACGCAGGATTTGGAACATCATCTCGCCTTTGCGCATGGTCGAGGCGTTCTCGATCTCAAGCTCTTCGGCCATCGCCAACAATGATTTAGGGCTTTTTGCCTTTAGGTTAGCAAGACTCAGAGTTTCGACGGTCATATTGATACAGCCCTTTTGCACCCAAATCTGGATGCGGTGTCACTGAAGAATGGAAAAAACGATGACCCGGACGGGTCCGCTTATTGGGTTACATATGGGTTAGGGCAGGGAGAGTCAATTATTGCCTCAGAACTTAAAAACTACCGAAACAATGATCACGACCATCAAAAGGGTCGGAACCTCATTCATGAGGCGATATTGGCGCCCTGAGAGGGTGTTCTGATCCCTGGAGAAGGCTTTGTGACGGATTAGTAGCCAATGATGAAATACGGTCATTGCAATCACAGACGCCCCTTTGGTCCACGGCCAGACATAAGACCAGTCTACAATGCCTGGTGTCAGCACCATAAACAATCCAGCTACCCAGGTCACAATCATTGCTGGACGCATAATTAGGCGAAGTAGCTTGTCTTCCATAGTTAAGAAGATTGGAATGATCTCCTGAATCTTCTCTGCTTGCTCCACGTGATACACGTACAGTCGTGGCAAGTAGAATAATCCCGCCATCCAGCTAAGCACTGCCATGATATGCAATGCCTTCGCGTATGGGTAAAGCGTGAACATTAGGTCCATCAGGTTTTCCTCAGGTTAGCTTAGTCTCTCTAATAAATAGAATATTTATAAGAAAGGATGATGTTTTTGTAGGGCATCATGAATCTGGTGGATAAGTGAGTCATTCATGTGCTTATCCACACTATGGATAATTTTCGATCTTAGTGGTGCACTGCTGTGAGGGAAATGACGAAGCCCATATTTTTAAGATCATTAAGACTTTGTTTACCAAGGTTACCAAGTGGATAACATCGGGATAAATGTAGGATGGTGGTGATATCCCGTTTTTCAAAGTTATCCTTATCCTGAGAGTACGAATCGTCGAGTATCTTGGCGAAATGTTGGGATTACCCCCAGTGCTTGCTTTGCAGCTAGATTCCATACAAACCATCCCAAAAGGATCAGAAACTTTTCCATGGGGTTTTCCACATGCCTGCCCACATTGTTTTAGCATCACGATCGACCATTCGGGCTCAACTATTGCGCCAGGCTGGCATTGATTTCGAAGTTGCGCACCCGCGTGTTGATGAGACCGCAGTCAAATCCGCATTGCTGGGCGAGGGGGCTTCACCGCGAGATATCGCAGATACCCTTGCTGAACTAAAGGCCAGGAAAATAAGCAGTAAACATCCCGGTTCTCTGGTTTTGGGTTGTGATCAGGTATTGGACTTTCAAGGCCAGCTGTTGTCAAAACCACAGAGTGCTGAACAGGCAGTCGAACAATTGTCTGCGATGCGCGGTAAGCGGCATATGCTATTGTCGGCGGCCGTTATCTGTCGTGACGGTGAGCCAATTTGGCGACATATTGGGCAGGTTCGTCTGCGTATGCGGGACAGTTCAGACACGTATCTGAGTAGCTATGTCAACCGAAATTGGGACAGTATTAAACACGCCGTTGGTGGATATAAGTTAGAAGAAGAGGGTGTTCGTTTGTTCTCAGATATTGACGGCGACTACTTTAACGTTTTGGGATTGCCCCTATTGGAACTTATTAACTATTTGGCACTGCAGGGGACAATCGAACAATGAGTGAAGAAAAAATTCCGTTGGCAGCAGTGATTGGCTGTCCGGTTGCCCATTCGAAATCACCTCAGTTGCAGCGTCATTGGTTGAATACATACGGAATTTCAGGACATTACGTCCCGATGCATGTGGAGTCGGTAGATCTGACTGAGGTGATCCGGTCGTTGCCTAAAATGGGTTTCGTTGGAGCAAATGTGACCATCCCACATAAAGAGGCGGTGATGACCATTGCCGATCAGGTTACCGATCGTGCCTCTCTAATTGGTGCGGCCAATACACTGATCTTTAGAAAAGACGGTACAATTTTGGCTGACAACACAGATGGCTATGGATTTATCACCAATCTGCATCAATCTGCGCCTAATTGGGTTCCTAAATCAGGCGCAGCTGTGGTTCTTGGGGCAGGGGGCGCGTGTCGCGCCGTGGTTGCCTCGTTGCTCGAGGCGGGCGTACCGGAGGTGATGCTGTCCAATCGCACACGATCCCGCGCTGATCAGCTGAGAAAAGAATTTGGAGCCCGCATTCGTGTGGTGGAGTGGGTGCAGGCAGGGAATGTGATCGAAGAGGCCACGCTATTGGTCAACACCACATCGCTAGGCATGGTAGGGAAACCGCGGTTACGGGTTCCTTTGGACGGGTTACGACCAGAAACAGTGGTGACCGACCTTATTTATGCGCCTTTGAAAACAGAGTTATTGCAATATGCCGACGAAATTGGTTGCACCACTGTGGATGGCCTAGGGATGCTCTTGCATCAGGCAGTGCCCGGATTTGAGCGATGGTTTGGTCGGCGTCCAGAAGTGGATAGTGACACTCGTGCTGCGGTATTAAAATGACATTTAGTCTTGGGCTTACCGGTTCGATTGGGATGGGCAAAAGCACCACCGCAGCACTATTTTTAGAGGCAGGCTGTGCTGTTTGGGATGCGGACGCAGCTGTTCACCGGTTGTATGACAAGGGTGGGGCTGCTGTTGCAGCGATACAATCAGTCTATCCTGGTGCGGTTCTAGATGGTCAGGTGAGCCGAGAGGCCTTGAAACAAATCATTGGTAAGGACCCTAAGGCCTTATCTATGATCGAAACCATTGTGCATCCACTGGTGTCGCAAGACCGCTCCAAATTTCGTTCCGAAGTGAAAAACGACATATTGGTCTTTGATATCCCGCTATTGTTTGAAACTGGGAGCGACAGCGAAATGGATGCAGTTGCCTGTGTTATGATTGATGCAGAAACCCAGAAAGACAGGGTGTTGGCACGTGAAACCATGACCGCGGAGCAATTCTCTCAAATCTTGGGTAAGCAATTGCCCATCGAAGAAAAATCGGCACGTTCTGACTATGTGATAGTCACTGATACCGCTGACCATGCACGGGCACAGGTGGATGTGATCCTTGCAGATATCAAAGGGAAGATGGCAAATGCGTGAAATCGTTTTGGACACCGAAACCACTGGTTTTGACCCGGAAAGTGGTGACCGAATTGTCGAAATTGGCGCGATTGAGCTGTTTAACCACATGCCAACCGGCAAAACTTTTCACGAATATATCAACCCTGAAAGATCAATGCCTGAGGGAGCATTTGGGGTGCATGGAATTGGGCCAGATCTGCTCGAGCCACCCCAAGAGCCAAAGCCAGGTGCTGTGACGCTGAAAGACAAACAGGTATTTGCGCGCGTTGGGCAAAAATTCCTGAATTTTGTTGGGGATTCCGTAATGGTCATTCACAACGCGTCGTTTGATATGAAGTTTTTGAATGCTGAATTGCGTTGGATGGGGTTGCCACAACTTCCGATGAGCCAGGCAATCGATACTTTGGCGATGGCAAGAAAGAAATTTCCTGGTTCTCCCGCTACTTTGGATGCCCTGTGCCGTCGGTTCTACATCGATAATTCGTCACGTACCCTTCATGGGGCGTTGCTCGATTCGGAAATACTGGCCGAAGTATATCTGGAACTGATCGGTGGGAGGCAACCAGACTTTGGCTTGGCAACCGTAACCACCTCGGGCTCGGGTACAGTTACAGATGACTGGCGACCAGCCCCGCGTTCCAATCCACTACCCAACCGGTTGACTGATGACGAACAGGCGGCTCACGACGCGTTTGTCAAAAAAATGGGTGATGATGCCTTGTGGAATAGCTAGCTCAAAAAAACGCCGCTGTTTGATCAGCGGCGTTTTGTAGCTTTGTAGCGAATGTAAAATTACTGGGTCGGTTGGGAAGCTGGGGCTTCGGTCTGCCGACGGGCCAGTTCGTTGCGATAGATCGCAACAAAATCAATGTTATCCAGGTTAAGTGGTGGGAAACCACCATCGCGAGTAACATCAGATACGATACGGCGCAGGAACGGGAACAACATCCGTGGGCATTCGATCAGTAGGAACGGGTGAAGCTGATCTTCAGGCACACCTGCGATGTTGAAAATACCGACATATTCCAGCTCAAAAACAAACAGTACATCGCCGGTTTCTTTGACTTTGGATTCGATGACCAGCTTTGTCAGAACTTCGTACTGATTTTCAGTCGTACGCTTCTTGGCATCAAGGTTCACCTGAACGCTGACATCGGGCTGGGCGTCGCTGCCTGTGCCTTTTTGCGCCATCACGTTTTCGAACGACATGTCGCGGATAAACTGGCCCAGAACATTCATCTGGATTTGCGGTTGTCCGCCTTCGGTCGCGCCGTTTTCGGCCATGGAACTACTCCTGAAATAAAATTTGTGCCGTGCATATCAGCTTGGCACTTGCACCTCAACGGGTCAGGTCAACCTTGATCGGGCCCATCAACCCAACCGGACGGTTTATTTGGAGTTTGTCGCGGAGAAACCTCTTCAAATTCACCGTCGATGATATCGCTTTGGCGACTTTGCCTGTTGGGGTGACTGCGTGACGTTGTGGAATTCGGGCCCATATGGAACTGCGCTACGCTAACGCGTGCACGTAGAAACCGATAAACCGCCATCCTTACCGGAGGCATTAGCAAAGAAAACCCAACGGCGTCGGTAAAAAATCCCGGCGTTAACAATAACGCCCCAGCAACCAGGATCATCGCACCGTGGGCTAGTGGCTCAGTTGGGTCGTCCAGTTTCTGAAATGAATTTTGCAATTGCCCTAACGCTATCCGCCCCTGAGATTTAACCAACCAGGTTCCCAGAACCGCAGTCAAAACCACAATGGTCAAAGTTGGCCACAGACCAATAAGCCCACCGACCTGAATAAACAGGGCAATTTCGACAATTGGCACCAATAGAAAGGCCAGAAGCAGGTACATGAATGGTTTCCTTGTTACATTTGTGGAACGGTGGACTTGATCCCGCCCGTCACATACATAAGTGCTGAGAGCTTTGGTTTCAAAGCCTAGTCTTTAATAAGAGGTCCAAATGGAGTCCCCCTTGATCCAGCTTCTGGTACTAGCCGGCATTGCCGTCTTTTTGATCCTTCGCCTGAAAAATGTGCTGGGCACCCGCGAGGGCTTTGAAAAGCCACCACTTCCTAAATCGAACGGGCGCGCAGATCGGGCCGGTTTCGAAGTAATCGAGGGCGGTCCAGATCAGGATATAACTGACCACGTAGATGAAAGCAGTCCACAGGCAAAAGCGCTGAGTGCGATGAAACGTGTGGAGCAGTCGTTTTCAGTCAGCGATTTCGTACAGGGCTCACGCGGCGCTTATGAAATGATTCTGATGGGTTTTGAAAAAGGTGAGTTGGATAATATCCAGCCGTTTATGTCGGAAGAAATATTCGACAGTTTTGTTGATGCAGTCGCACATCGTGAAGACCAGGGATTGACCATCGAGGCGGAGTTTATCGGTGTTCGTGAAACAACTGTTGTTGATGCCCAATTTGATGAAGCGCAAAGCCGCGCCGAGATCACAATGCGTTTTGTCGCTGAACTGACGTCAGTCGTTCGGGATCGCGGTGGGGATATTGTCGAAGGTGATGCTAAAAAGGTTAAACGTCAGAAAGACACTTGGACCTTTGCGCGCAATATGGGCACCGATGATCCGAACTGGCATCTCGTCGCCACAGACGCATGATAGCGGCACTTCGGTGGGCTTTTGGCGTTGCTTGCCTGATAGGGATCGCCATGAGCGCAACCGGAGCGCAATCAGAAACCAACTACCAGATGTTGGACTTTTCCCAGCTTGACGGCTGGGACGCGGATGACCATTCCGCCGCTCTAGAAGTATTTCTAGGGACGTGCAGAGATTTCGATGACTCAGATTGGCAGTCTTTGTGTGCAGTGGCGCAGCAGCAAAAACCCGGCTCCGCTCGTGCTTTTTTTGAACTTTTGTTCCGTCCCATATTGATCGAAGATGGGAATGAAGGGCTGTTTACTGGCTACTTCGAACCTGAACTTGATGGCTCGAGATATCGCAGTGCGCGTTTCAAGTACCCAATCTATAAGATGCCACCAGAGGCCCGCAGCGCTAATCAGTGGCTGTCCAGGCGGGATATACTAACCAGTGGTGTCATGGATGGCAGGGGTCTCGAGATTGCCTGGGTAGATGACTCGGTTGAATTGTTTTTCCTACAAATTCAGGGATCTGGACGAGTAAGATTGCCTGATGGTTCGTTTTTGCGTGTCGGCTATGGTGGTGCAAACGGTCATAACTACCGCTCGATCGGAACAGAGTTGGTGCGACGCGGTATATACAATGCGCACCAGGTCAGCGCTCAGGTGATAAAAAACTGGGTGCGACGTAACCCGACAGATGGTCGTGAATTGCTACTGCATAACCCATCATATGTATTTTTCAGAGAGGTTAGCAAAGTACCATCGTCAGCGGGCCCTTTAGGGGCGATGAATCGTTCTGTTACGGCGCTCCGTAGCCTTGCTGTGGACCCTAGATTCACTCCGCTAGGCGCGCCAGTTTGGCTTGAAAAGGATGGCGCAGGAAAAATGCGCCGTCTGATGGTTGCACAGGACACTGGCTCGGCTATCAAGGGCGCACAGCGGGCAGACATCTTCTATGGTACGGGCGACGAAGCGGGGCAGGCGGCAGGTCGGTTGCGTGATCCGGGGCGGATGGTTGTGTTGTTGCCAATTCAACGGGCCTATGCGTTGCTACCGGAAGACATCTAATGACACGGCGGAAATTAACGGCAGACGAAATCGACCTCTGGCAAGAGGTTGTGAAAAAGGCCGAGCGTCTGCATCCCGGCACTCATAGCACGCCACCGGCACTGCCATTGCCAAAACCGAAACCGACAAAGCAGATCATTCCGCGGATCGATAGCTTTGAACTAGGTAGCCGAACGCGCAAAAAACCTACCAAGCATGATTTGAAGCCTGCGATCTCGGATAGGCTATTTAACACGCCCGTGCAGATGGACCAAAAAGCTTTTACTCGCATGAAGCGCGGTAAGCTGCGGCCTGAGGGAAAGCTGGACCTGCATGGCATGCGAGTAGATTCAGCCCACCCGGCGTTGATCCGCTTTATCCTGACGGCTCAAGCGTCGGGAAAGCGGTTGGTATTGGTGGTAACCGGTAAGGGTAAGGACCGTGATGAGCCGGGACCAATACCAACGCCGCGTGGAGTGTTACGTCATCAAGTGCCCCAATGGTTGCTCTTGGCGCCGCTGGCTCAGGCTGTTCTACAGGTGACACCTGCTCATGTTAGCCATGGCGGTGGAGGTGCCTATTATGTCTATCTTCGCCGAACCCGCTGATCATCCCACTCTTACCTGACCTCAGAGGGAGTATTCAGCAAACTGATTTCGGTCGTGCCATTGGAGGTAGTAATCCGTCCTGGCAGTAGATTTCCAATTTGAGCAGAATCCTTTCCAAAGGCATCAGCTGTTTTGCGAGCGGCATTCAACATTGCAATCAGGGCTGGTGAGGTTCCGGCGACTAGGTGTGCAGAGGCGGCATCATCCGAAAACGCTGTAGTGTCAACAATCCGGATCGGCAAACCGGAAACTGCGTCCAAAGAGGAAATATTCCCCAATCGTTCACTGCTGTGAGTACCACGTAAGCGGCTAGATATATTCAGTAATTTGTCTTTACTGGACACAAAAACGATGAAGGGTTGTGGAACATTTTCAATGCGCCGCATTTGACTTCGAAACACTTCCACATCCAAATCAGGAGACATCAGAACCACGCCATTTAAGTTGGCTGCCGACCAACCGGGAGTTTGTATTTCGATTTGACGTAGGGTTTCCATGACCAGTTGGGACCCCATTGAGTGAGCAACCAAAACTATACGACCCACACCGGCCGAGCGAATTTGCCGTAACATCCGCTCTAACCCATCGCGCGCAAACAACACGCTGTCGCCATCATACGCATAGCCTAGTGGGTTACCCTGGCTGGGCCAGGAGTAGATCATCGTTGCTCCCGGCAGCTGAATGTCCTGGGCCAATTGAGCAGCTCGAAACGCTGTTTCGGATTGGGTAGAATTGAACCCATGTACAAAAACAGTCACTTCCTGTTCGGTCCCGGGAAGATTTCTGACTTCTTCTTTTAACCGCGCCTTGAATTCATTTGGGCCATCTAGAAGCTGCCGATTAGCCATGGTGAATTGAGTTTGTGGGTCGGGATTGGCATAGGCAAAATTCAATTCGCCTGGACGATGGCTTGGTGGAATTGAAACGGTCAACTCGAGCAGGCTGTAGTTGTCTGACCTGCCTGGACCAAAACTGCCGTCTGGTTCGGGTTCTCTAATTGTGGCGGCAAAAATGGTTTTTGGGGTACCGACCAGCAACGCCTCGGGCATGACTGGAGTGTATGAACGGTCGGTACAAGCAGTCAATCCAACCACAACCAATCCCAAGACAGCTCGTACGAGTATGTGCATTACCGCAGTGCCCTTGTCTATTTTTGGCGAGTAAACAAGGCCAGTGGCATTGTCTTGCGAAAGGATACCTGAAGAGTCGTCACAGGACGTAACGGCTGATATCGGCAGACTTGGTCAAAGCGCCAAGGTTTGCCTCAACAAACTCAGCATCGACAGTGACTTCATCACCCTGACGGTCCGGCGCGGTGAACGACAGTTCTTCGAACACGCGTTCCATCACAGTGTATAGCCGTCTTGCGCCGATGTTTTCGACTGTATGATTGACCTCGGCGGCGATCTTGGCCAATGCAGCGATCCCGTCCTTGGTAAAGGTGACTGTGACCTCTTCCGTGCCCATAAGCGCAGTGTATTGCAGTGTCAGGGCATTGTCAGTTTCGGTCAAAATTCGAACAAAGTCGTTTTCGGTCAGTGCACGTAGCTCGACCCGGATGGGCAGGCGCCCTTGGAGTTCAGGCAGTAGGTCAGATGGTTTGGCAATGTGAAAAGCACCCGATGCAATGAAGAGAATATGGTCAGTTTTGATCGGACCATGTTTGGTCGATACTGTGGTTCCTTCGATCAACGGAAGTAGGTCACGCTGAACACCTTCACGGCTGACATCACCACCGCGTGCATCGCTACGGGCACAGACTTTGTCGATCTCATCCAGAAACACGATGCCATTTTGTTCAACTGAATCCAGCGCCGCACGGGCGACAGTTTCATCATCAAGAAGTTTGTCCGCTTCTTCACCGATCAAAATTTCATAGCTTTCCGAGACAGTCATTTTTCGTCGCACGCTGCGTCCACCCATTGCCTTACCGAACAGATCGCCAAGGTTCATCATCCCCATGTTCGATCCGGGTTGTCCTGGAATTTCAAATGACCCCATTGGGTTAGAGGTGTCTGCTAGATCCAGCTCAATCTCTGTATTGTCGAGCTCACCTGACTTCAGTTTCTTACGAAACATCTCACGGGTGGCATCTCGCGCGTCTTCTCCGACTATAGCCGCAAGAACCCGCTCTTCAGCTGCGTGGTGAGCCTTGGCTTTGACATCTTCTCGCATCAGCTCGCGTGTTTGCAAGATCGCAGCGTCAGCAAGATCACGGATGATTTGTTCCACGTCGCGCCCAACGTAACCAACTTCGGTAAACTTGGTGGCTTCAACTTTGATGAACGGGGCACGCGCCAATTTTGCTAACCGACGAGATATTTCGGTTTTACCTACACCTGTGGGGCCGATCATAAGGATATTCTTTGGATACACCTCATCACGCAAATCATCAGCTAACTGCTTGCGCCGCCAGCGGTTACGCAGGGCCACCGCAACGGCGCGTTTCGCGTCATTTTGGCCGATGATGAAACGATCCAGTTCGGAAACGATCTCGCGTGGTGTTAGGTCTGTCATGGGTCGTCCGATCAGTGGGATGGTGGCAGAAGATGCAGGGGCAGGATGCCGGAAAGAGGTTTTAAAAGAGCCGCACGGATACGCGCCCAGAAGGCCCCCAGCACCACAAGAAAGATTCCAAGTACGAAAACAACGATCGCGGTGTTTTCACCGTCAAAAACCGTCCCTGCCAATGTCACGATATAACCAATAGCAGCTATCAGAAAGGACCGGCGGTCGATGACGATTGCGACAATCGCAAACAAAAGCAAAACGGCGAGCAATATCGCATAGGCGAGTTCGGATTCGCTGGTGAGCAAAGTTAGTGCGATGGTGTTCACAAGGGCAGGGGCCGCGACCACATGTAGCCAAAATCCCTGAGCAGACCGGCGAGTGACGCGATGCGGGTCCGACATATCAAAAAACATGGCCACAGCAAACACCGCGAGACCAACTGCCAGTGTGATAAAAGCAAATGGCCCATCCGCGGAAAGCAGGAACAGGTCGCTGAAATTATTGGGCGTTCCAGCTTGATTTGCTCCGACCATAATTGTCAAAGAAAACAAACCGAGAGCAATTAGAGCCATAGAAAACGGTACGCGAAAGCGAAACCAGAACAACGCTATGGTTAGCGTGGTCAAGGCGAGGGGTAGTGGAAGGCTAGACAGGTCTTCTTGTGCAAGCATAAAAGGTTGGGCAAAATATGCCGTAATACCAGACCCGGCGTTAGCAGTCCAAAGCAGTGACAAAGCGATAGCGGGGGCTATCATCCGACGGCGGCGGATGAAGTATTCCGCCAGAATCCAGATGGTGACCGCTGAGAAAACTGACGTGGAAGCAATTTTCAGTTGGTAGTTGGTGATTTCACTCATCATGGTGATTCCGGCGATTGCAACCCAGCCCGAGGCCAGGATCAAAAGGCCAATAACGATGAAGATCTCATTGAAGCCCTTGAACAGTTCAAACGGCTCGTCTCCAGGGGCTAGGTTTTCACGAGCGCCGCGACGACTGTCAGCTAGGGCGGCCAAAGACGCAGCCTGAGCTTCTCCGATCAAACCCGATCCGACTGCAGCGCGGAGATCATCGCGGTCGATCATGGCGAAATACTCTCCACCGTTAGGCGTCCATTTGTATAGACACAAATATCAGCAGCAATCGCCATGGCATCGCGGGCGACTTGTTCAGCAGATTTATCGCTGTCCATCATTGCCCGGGCGGCCGCGAGAGCAAAATTACCACCAGAACCGATGGCTGCAACTTCGTGCTCGGGTTCCAATACATCGCCAGCGCCAGTGATCACCAACAGATCGGTACCGTCAGTGACAATCAGCATAGCCTCAAGCTTTTGCAGATACTTATCAGTACGCCAGTCCTTGGCTAATTCAACGCTCGCGCGAGCCAACTGGCCGGGAGTTGCTTCCAACTTGGCCTCAAGCCGCTCCAGCAGGGTAAAGGCATCGGCAGTTGAACCTGCAAACCCCGCAACAACATCATAACCACCAGCAGACAGGCGTCGCACTTTACGAGCAGTACCTTTGATTACGGTTTGGCCCAATGAAACCTGCCCGTCACCCGCAATCACAACTTCACCATCTTTTTTGACGCCAATGATGGTAGTGCCGTGCCAACCAGGGAATTGATTGTCTGCCATGAATGCCTCCATTTAGTTGCCCTATATATGGAAGTATCTTTCCTAACGTACAAGGGAGGTTACTTGATCTTGGACGGCACAATATCTACCGTCAACATATGCCTGAGACACCAATTTTGACCTTCTATTTACACAGACAATTGCGCAAACGCGCAGAAACTGGAAACCATAATTTTATAAATAAGATCAGATGTGTAGTTGAAGAATCTGGGTTTGAAGTTGCTTTTGAAAATCAGGATGACAGCAGTCTTCGCAAATCAGCGTCTCGGCCAGGATATGCGATGTTTCATATGGGCGATCCATTCCATCAACGCGCTTTGACGATGCGTAGGGCCTATCAATATCCATTTTGGGCTATCGAAAATACATCCAAGCGGTGGGATTGGGACGTTGCGAGAACCAAGTTTTCAGTTTGCGAGGTAAATCGCGAAGAGGCGGAAGGGTTTTACAAATTTTGGCGTAAACGACAATTTGGAGAGGCGGCGGCGAAGGCAAGTCGACAAGGATTTGTATACCTTCCATTACAAGGAAAGTTACAAGACCATCGTTCTTTTCAAACCTGCTCACCGCTTCAAATGGTGGAGCACGTTTTGGAAAATGATCCAATACGTCCTGTTATTGTCAGCCTCCATCCCAGCGAGAGCTATACCTCCTCCGAGCTATCAGCGTTGGAAGAACTTGCCTCCCGATATCCACGCATTTCAATCCGAATGGGGGGGATGGCCGACCTTCTGGCAACTTGCGATTACGTTGTTACGCAGAATTCGTCAGTGGCCTACTTTGGATATTTTTTTGCCAAACCTTCGGTGCTTTTTGGACAGATAGATTTCCATCATATCTCGGCTAATGTTATCGAATTAGGTGTGAAAAATGCAATGGCAATGGGCCCTCAATTAGAGCCGGACTATTCTGGTTACGTGCATTGGTTTTGGCAAAAAATGTGTATCAATGGCGGCCGTGAGGATGCCACGGATAAAATACGCTCAAAGCTACTTGCAGCTGGTTGGCCTATTTGACGCCCTTAACTGATTGTTCACTTGCTATGCACTGGGCGCAAATCGGGGCTGTCGAAAGGGCAATTGTGAGACTCACTTGCTACCCCTACATCAAGGTCAACAACCGACACAGTGTCGGCTGATAGATCAAAGGAAGCGTACCATGGCATTCGTAGTCACCAACACCCAAGCTCCTCTGGGAGCAGTCGCCACCCTCCGCGTTGTGGATAGTATTCTGAACGTTAAAAACTCAGTTGTGGCTTGGAACGAAGCCCGAGTGACCCGCAAACTGCTGTCGCGTTTGAGCAGCGAACAATTGCAGGACATCGGCCTGACCCGCGCTGATCTATTCTGATCACGCCACATCTTTCGAAGTTCAAAGCCGCTCCTTTCAGGGCGGCTTTTTCTTTTGAAATGTTGATTTGTGGGATCAACATCGTGGCCAACTTTCGCGCAAAGAAAAAGGGCGCCCGATAGAGACGCCCTTTCAAAAATCTTAGTGATCAAAACGGATCAGAGCGCTTCGTCGATCCAGCTTTGCAATGCAGCCTTAGGAGCGGCACCGGCACGGTTCGATACAACCTGGCCATCTTTGAAGAGAAACAGGGCTGGGATGCCACGAACACCCATCGCGGCAGCCGCGTTTGGGTTGCTGTCGACATCGACCTTAGCAATTTTAATCTTGCCACCATATTCAGCCGCCAGCTCTTCCAGAGCGGGGCCGATTTGTTTGCAGGGGCCGCACCATTCGGCCCAGAAATCCACCACTACGGGGACATCGGAATTTTTGACTTCGGCGTCGAAAGTGGCGTCGGTGACGGCTACGGTGGACATATGAATGTCTCCATGAGTGTGGCAACAGGAGTGAGAACCTATGAACGGATTGCTAACTCGTCAAGGCGCGAGACGTCGCATTAGCGCAGTGGACACAAGATCGTGTGGTAGTGGCATCAGCGTCGCTGTTCGCGTCCAGATCAACGCGGTCTCTATCTGACGATCTGGATAGATTTGCGCCAACGCATGCGCGTAAGCCCCCATTTGGCGCAGTAAACCCTCTGGGCAGTTTTCTGCACTTGTCGGCACGGTTGCATTTGACTTGAAGTCCACGGCCAGCACCTTGTCTTGAGTTACAACCAGTCGATCAATGATCCCATGCAAACGGTCATCTTGCACCTGTGCGGTGATCGAAACTTCAGCAAGCGTTTCAGGGGCGAATATATCTGAGAAGTCTGGATTTTTCAGTACCGCGCTTGCTTCGGCCAATAACTCGTCGCAGTCAGCTTCGCCCTGCAACAAGTTTTGTGCAGTTTTCGACCAGTTTGATGGCAACGCTTGTGGTAGGTGTTCTAACAGAAGGTGCAAGCGAGCACCGCGGGCCATCGCAGTTTCTTCATCCAAACCTTGATCCCCAGGTAGCGCTTTTGCTCCACCCAGTTCTGACGGGCTAAGTGTTGACTTTGGCGGGATATAGGGAGCTGCTGGGCAAGTAAAAACTTTGGGTAACGCGGATTTTTCCCGAGTCTTTATCTCGTGGTTGTTAAATTCCAATCCATCCCAATCCCCATGTTCCAGTCGCAGCCCCGGGCCGCCTGGGGTTTCTAGGGTCACCGCGCCGGCTTCCCCCAGTGCTGTTTCCACTCTTTGGTACCAGCTATCTCCTTCTTTAGAGAGATCACCAGCAGCGGCTACAATCAGCCACTTCTCAGCACGGGTCAGTGCTACGTATAGCAATCGTAGCCTCTCGTTCTGTTGTTTTTCTTGCGCGGCTTCACGGGCAACCAGCATCGGTGCAGGCATCTGCGCCGTCGGAAGTTTCCAAATTGGGGTGCCATCAGCCAACATAATTTCATCATCGCGAGGCGGTTGCCGCTTGGCTGTGTCGGGTAGGATCACAATCGGTGCTTCCAGCCCTTTAGAACCATGCACTGACATGACTCGGATCATACTCCCGGCCGCACCCATCTGGCGTTTGATTTCCAAATCGTCGGTCTGCATCCAAACCAAAAACCCAGTCAAGCTGGGAATATCGGTTCGTTCATAAGCCAACGATTGGCTGAGTAGCGCATTAATCCCATCCTCAGCTTCTGGACCCAACCTTCCTAGCAAATTCTGCCTGCCAGAATGGCGGGTCAAAATTCTCTCAATTAGATCAAAAGGGCGCAGGAAATCGGTTTGGTCACGCAGGTCATTGAGCATGGCCATGGTATCAGGAAATTCTTTTCTCCGGTCGCGCAACGCTTGCCAAAGGAATGGTCGCTCCCGTCTATGCGAAAGGTCGAACAACATTTGTTCAGTCCAGCCAAACAGCGGAGACTTTAGTGCACATGCCAGCGACAGAGAATCTTCGGGCGTGGAGAGGAATGACAAAAGGGCCGCAAGATCTTTTACCGCCAACTCTGCCCCAACTTTAAGCCTGTCGGCACCTGCGATGGGCAGGCGTGCAGTCTTGCATGCGCGAATTATTTCGGAAAACAGATCAGAGCGCCGTTGAACCAAGATGAGGAAATCGCCCGCATGCACAGGACGGCGCACAAAGCTACCTCGTGTTGGGCCGTCCTCTGGGATTGTAGCACCGCTGTCGATCATATCCTTGATTGATTGTGCTATGCGTTCGGCCAGAATCACATTGTGATGACGTGCACCTGGCCGGTCCAGCGGGTCGGTCCAGTCTCGCTCATCTTTGTCGTCAACCTTCTCTACTAGCGGCCACAAATCGACCCTACCCGGAAGATCGGATTTGAAGGCGCGGTGAAGAGATTCCTTATGGAATCCAGCGCGAGGCATGTCCTGGAACACTAAGTCGACCAAGCCCAGTATCGCCGCAGATGAACGAAAGGAAAAATCAAGAGATGCATCCTGAAGTGCGCTGCCGGTGTCGTGCAGACGATTTCCAAACTCAGCTCGCATTCGATCAAAGGCATCTGGATCGGCACCCTGAAACGAGTAGATCGACTGTTTTTTGTCACCAACCACAAAAATTGTACGTTCGACATCAGAGCGCGCGCCCTCGCCTGAAGTGAATTCTTGCGCCAGCTTTTCAATCACGTCCCATTGAACTGGGCTGGTGTCCTGCGCTTCATCGACCAAGATGTGATCAATACCACCGTCCAGCCGGTACAAAACCCAAGCGGCCACCGAAGGATCATTTAGCAATTGCCGTGCTTTGAGGATCAGGTCATCAAAATCGAGCCAGCCGCGCAGTTGTTTGCGACGGGCATATTCGGGCAGGAAAGCTGCTGCAAACCGGTGCAGGTCATGTGATTTGCGTGCTGCCATCAGCCCTAGCCTTTTGGCGCGTGCATCTTCAATCCGCAACATCAAGGGCTCTAGCTGGTCCATCAACGAAAGATGAGCTTCGCGTAGTTTTTTGGTTGGGAAAGATCCTATTTTAGCAGTGAATGGTTCTTTGGCGCCGGCTCCTGTTAGCAATACACTTTCAAGTGCAGGCAGGTCGGAAAGAGTAGGTTGGACTATGCCACGTAGTTTTTGGGCCGCTTTTTGATCGTTGCTTCCGCCAGTTTCCAGCATATCCCGGGTACGTTGCAGAAGTTCTTTTTCACCACCCAGAAATACAGATGTCTCAAGTGTAACATCATCAAATTCAGGGGGAAGACCGAATAACTGCAGTAGGTCCTGCCAATCCAAAGGAACTTCGAAACCGGCTCGACGGCGGCTGATTGCGGCGGTCAGATTGTCAAAATCACTATCCGTAACATACCTGGTTAATGCTTCGACCATTGGGGCGTGATGGTCCTGCGCAAAGTCCTCGACCAATTCGGCGCGCAAGAATGCGGCGGCGCGGTCCTCCATTTCGGAAAACTGGGGGCTGACACCAGCCTCGAGTGGAAAACGCCTTAGCAACGAGGAACAGAACGAATGAATGGTCTGAATTTTTAGGCCACCAGGGGTTTCCAGCGCACGGGCAAAAAGGGTGCGTGCCTGTGTTAGACCTTCGGCTGAGATAACGTCCTCTGCGCCCAATTCGGTCAGTGCAGCGATTAGTGGTTTGTCATGCAACATTGCCCATTCACCAAGACGTTTGAACAATCGGTTCTGCATCTCGCTAGCAGCGGCTTTGGTATAGGTCAGACAAAGGATGTGCTGTGGTTGCACACCTTTGAGCAGCAACCGCGCCACACGATCAGTCAGAACTTTGGTTTTGCCCGATCCAGCATTGGCAGCTAACCAAGTTGAGGCATCAGGACGGGCCGCGCGAAATTGTGCCTCGGACGCGGCATCGCGTTTGATCTGTCCGTTGCTCATGTCAGACCCTCGGGTTCGGGAGTTGCACTGCGATCCCATTCGCCAAAGCGAGAGAGGTGATCATAGTCACTATGGTCACTGTCGAGATGCAACATGCGACGACTTGTATACCCTTGATTAGGGTCGAAATAGGCCTCGATCAACTGTCGAAGTTCGTCCCAGATTTTGGCTGGAGATTCAGTACCCAGAGGGGCCTGAACTTCCTTCATTGACGCACCCAAACCAATGAATAGGGCTCGGGCAACTTCGGTTGGCCCAATGTCTTTGAACGCACCCTGTTCAGCCATAGCCGCTTCGATCAACAGTTGCTTATCGAATTTCTTTTGCTGCGCTTCAGAAGGGGGGGCACCTGTTTTGTAATCGTACAGATGTAGAAAACCACGGTCATCAACGTCGATCCGATCGGCACGACAGGCAATGGTGAAATCAAGCGGATCAAGTCTGGCCTCGCCCTTGGCCTCAAATGCAATGGGGCGGGCAGTTTGGCGCCGGTTCTGTTCTGCCAATATGAAATCGGAGGCAATGCGATTTATGCGTGACAACCACAAACACCGGGCCACAGGCCAAGGTACATGTTCCGTCAATAGCTCGCGAGTTTTTTCCAGTAATATTTCACGTGTCAGTAGTTCGGGATTATCCAATGACTGCTTGATGAAGTGTTCGAACACTTCATGCACTACAATTCCACGCAACAGCGCATCTGGAATCCTTACAAGTGGGTTCAGTGGCTTTAATCGCAGGACGTGTTTGGCGTAGATCGCGTAGGGATCTCGGATTAGCCGCGGTATTTCTGTAATGGTCAATCGGCGTGGCCGGGAGGAAACCGGGGGGCGCGGGGAAGGGCGCAGAGCAGGAGGAGATTCCGTTGGTTCCTCTAATGCTTCGGCCCAATCAAGCCAAATCCGGCCACGCTCGCGCATTCCAGCCAACACGCCTGGTCCGTTTTGATCCGGCAACCCGTCCAGCAGATTGCAAAGTCTGTTTAACCAACGTGAAGCAACAGTATCGGAATCATCCGAGCGCACCGCACGGGTTATCCAAACTTCGGGAGCGGCAATGGCTTGCTGAAAATCGTGCGCAGACAATCCGATGCGGCGTTCTGGCAGCAGTAGGCCAGCCTGGTTGCGTAATTGACGATTGAGCCAAGGATCAGGTTTGGCGGCTTCAGGCCAACTGCCTTCATTCAAACCGCCTAGGATGACCAGTTCAGCACCTTGCACGCGTGCTTCGAGCGTGCCCCAGATCATGATTTTCCCGTGGGGCGCATCTCGATCACGGACTTCACCTTGAGAAAGCAGTGCCCCAAGCAGGTCGGCAAAATCCCGAGCGCTCATCTCGCCACCAAAGCTAGCCTCAGCTTCCAACGACTGCATGATTTTCAGGGCTTCTTGTCCAGCCTTCTTGTCCCACAGCGTCCCAGTACCCTTGGATTGGCTACCTGTGGCGATGGCTTCGGCAAGTGTACGTAGGTGGTTGACCCAGTTGGTAAGTGGTAGCGAACCAGAGATGGTTTGATCTGCAAAATATGTGGATAGCCACCTGGTCCAGCCTTCCATCACGTCGCGCTTATTGCCAAAATTGGAAAAACAGTCTGCGTCAGGGTAGGGTGGGCCATAACTGCGCAGTTGCAATTCCAATTCGCGGGCGTGCCGCAGATGGGTGCCGCGTTCACCACCATCATGAGTAAGAGGGTGCTTTAGCAGGGTCAGTAAGGTGTCACCGGACAAAGGCTTGCAAAATAGCTCTGCCACGTGACGCAGGAACCGGCCTGGGGGCGATAATTGCAACGGCTGACCGGCGCTGTCGTCGGGCAAAATATCCCAACGATCCAACGCAGCTGAGACTTGTCTGGTCAACATACGATCCGGAGTGATCAGTGCAGCGGTTTGGCCATCTTCAGCGGCTTGACGTAACCGAAGCGCAATAGCCAAAGCTTCAGCTCTTGGGCTAGAGGCTTCAATCAGAACCATATTGCTGCCGGCCTTATCTAAATCTGTTAGCTGAGGTCCTTCGCTCATCCAGGCATCTGTGACTGGGGCAGGACGTAGGGCAAGCGACACTAACCGGTTACGAGCGGACGCTGGCGGCTGCGCATCACTCCACGGCAATATGTCCTTAGGGGACAGATCTAGGTTACGCATCATTTTGTGAAATCGAAATTGTGGGTGGTCTTCGGATATTAATGGGTCATCCAGTCCGTCCCAGACTGCTGTCGGTAGATCAAAATCAAACCCCGGTAAAATCACCGCACCTTGCGGCAGTCGTGAAATAGCCTGCATTAACAGCAAGGTGGTTCCGCGTGATCCTGTTGACCCTGCAAGAATCACAGGATGTGTAGGCGGGTTTTCCTGCCAGGTTTCAATCAGATTTAACACCACCTGACGTTGACGTGCTTGCGCATCCATCGCACCGTCTTGGGTATCGGTAAACTCATCTGCGATACCGATAAAGGCCTGCGCGCGTGCCCAGTGACCGGACATATCGGACACATCAAGATTGCGAATGGTTTCAGTGCTGACGCCTTCTCCCTGCATCTCGTCAATCAACGCCGCTAGACTATCGGATAGATCATAAAGTGATGACCGGGCAGCCAAATCTGGCTGTGCATCCAGCAATCGCGCTATAAGTTGCGACAGTTCCAACCGTCGTCGCAAGGGGGGTAAGGCTGGCGGTAGCCCGTGCAAAGTGGCGCGCTTTGAAAAATCTCCGAGCAGTGACATCCGCGGTAACAGTAGGGTCGGGCCTGCATCGAAAAGGCTGCGTATCCGCCGCGCCATGCGTTGGGTGTTGACGATCAGTTCAACCTTGGCCAAGGCCTCGGGGGGATGGCTGATACTGCGCTGGATCAGTCCATCGACCAATGCGCGGGGAAAATCAACGCCGCAAGGCAAGGCAAAAAGGCGGGGAAGCTTGCTGGGCTCAAACATTAGGGGATTTCAACAGAGTTTCCGCCAATTCTATACCTTCGGGGTATCCGACATCACACCAATGCCCGGGGTATTCCAGTGCAAACAACCGATCGACATCGTGGATCTGGTTCCACAATACGTTCAGAGAGAAGGCTTTTTCCTGAATTTGGTGCAAACCTGAAGTCTTTATGATTTGCACACCACCATATACAAGATCGCCGCCCCGGCTGATGCGGCCACTGGCGTCGGCTGTGAAATCTCCAGCACCCTTGCGACCAACAGCGCGATCTAAAGGTACACAGACCAAGAGCGCATCCATCTGCTTTGGGTCCCAGGCTTCCAGCGCCAGTTTCAAAGGGTTTGGACCGGTCCAAATTACATCAGAGTTCATCGTGAAGACGGGGTCGTCACCCAATTTAGACAAGGCCTGTCGTAAGCCGCCACCGGTGTCCAAAATAGTTGGTGTTTCAAGACTGAATTCGACGCCATTTGGTGCAAGATGAGTTCTCAGTTGCTCTGCATGGTAATGCAGGTTGGCCACAATATGCTTCGGTTCAATCTCGCAAGCCAGTTCTAAAGCATAGTCGATCAAGGGTTTACCTGCGACTTTGATCAAAGGTTTGGGGCAGTCTTTGGTCAGTGATTTCATTCGTGTACCAAAGCCGGCCGCAAATAACATGACAGAAGATGGGAGATCTTGCGTCATGATTTTAACTGACTAAGGAACTCTGGCGTTGGGGCCGGCATGTTGTCACGGACTATGTCTGCTATAGGTGCCAGGGCCGGGTGTTCCAAGCCCCGGATCATATGGTTCCAGACACGCGGCATTAACTCGACATACTGGGGCTTGCCAAAATCAAGAGACAGGCGCGCAAATACCCCCAAAATACGTAAGTTTCTTTGGACACCAAGTACTGTATAGGCAGCGCGAAACCCTGGCTCATCGACACCGCTCATTGTCACGTATCTATCGATCATTTGCATCTCAACTCCTGCGGGTACATCGCGTCGAGCATCTTGCAGTAGAGAAACCAAATCATACGCACGATGTCCGGCACGAGCCGCCTGAAAATCTAATAAACCAACACGCGCGACACCTTTGCGGTTGGGAAGCCATAAGAGATTTTCAGCGTGATAGTCACGTTGCACGAGCACAAGGTCGCCGACGATGGTTTGGCGTAAAATATCTTCAAACCGGTCGACAAACCGGGTGATTGTATTGGGATTCACATTACGACCGTATTTTTCAAACGCGATCTCAACCAATTCGGCCATCAAGCGTGGGCCAAATGGATCCAGTTTCGGCATCGGAGCGTCATGCAGTGCTACCAGTACATCAGTTGCTGCCTCATATAGTGGCATCTCAAGTGATTTATCCTGCTGGATGATGCGCGCAAAAAGATCATCCCCCAAATCTTCGATTAGTAAAAAACCGTGCTGGGTATCTTCGGCGATTATCCTGGGGGCACTTAGACCTTGATCACACAAATAGCGGGCAATGTAGGTGAATGCCGTTATGTCTTCACCTTTTTCAGGGGGCGCATCCATAAGAACAGCGGTTTCCCCGGTTACGGCATCAGTTAGTCTTTCATAGCATCGGTTTGAAGCATCGCCGGCCAGTGGTGCGCGGACGGCAGCACCCCAGGATGTCGTCGCCAAAAAAATAGAAGCCAGATGATAACGGTCAGTCATGTGTTGTCCGGTCAATGAGCGGCTGCCATTTGGCATCGCTCCAGGTGAAAGTCAGTTTGCGTGTATCTGCGTCATCTGGATCGAGTTCAAGGCGTAGATGCAGCGCGTTGCTTGGTGACAGTTCTGCAAGTCGATCCGGCCATTCCACAAGACAAATGGCGGTTTCAAATGCTTCGATGAGACCCAGTTCTTCGATTTCGTCCAACGATGTCAGGCGGTATAGGTCGGCGTGCCACAGTTCACCTGACGGGACATCGTAGGTTTGGACCAGGGTAAAAGTAGGTGATGGCACGTCTTCCGGAACATGTAACAGGGATTGGATAAGGTGACGTGCAAAGTGAGTTTTTCCTGCGCCAATGGGCCCTTCCAGCAAAATGCAATCGCCAGGACGAAGAGCCGTCGCGATAAGGGTGGCCAAATTGGCGGTTTTTTCGGGAGAAGAAAGCGTGCAAGTTACGGGGCTATGTATCATGGCGCTACAATGAACCCGCACGCCTAGGGCTGCAAGTTGGTTCGCGGACCTGCAACAGTTGTAAGTTAAGTGTTTTCACCTGACGTTCCGAGCGCGCTGCTAACTTCAGCACAGCCTCGGATCGTCAGGTCCGTCAGGTAGAGGTTGAGTTAGAAATCACGTTACCCGTTTTGATGAGTAATCTTGAAGCGTTCCTGCTCCGGCGGCGCGATGGATGGGGCTGGGGCGCGGAATGTCACCATGGTTGCGCCATTCTGGACAGGGGATACTTTGCAAATAAGAGGGTTGCCGTTGCGTAACTGGACATGGGTCCACCATTGATCACGGTTCTCACGGCCACCAACGAAGTCGCGCAATTCACCCCAAGTCGGAGTAGCAGCGCACATGTTTTGCCAAACGCGGCAAGCATCAACCACCGATACCTTGGCAAAGCTGGCATCAGGGTCCATTTGCCATAAATCGTGGTAGGCTTTGTTTGAAAACGTCATGGTGCCGTCATTGGCAAACACCGCAATCGCCTCATCCATCTGGTCCATAATAGATTGGCCCATTTCCAGCTCTGAGCGGAACTGACGAGTCAGAGTGATTTCGGCGGTAATGTCTTCGAAGAGAAATGCGACAGCACCATCGGGGTGTGGGCGACCGCTGACTGAATAAACCGAACCTGACGGCAGTGACCAAGTTTCCTGGTACCGACCTTCAGCCGCAGCCTCTAGCAAGTCCGCCATCTGATGGCGCCAGCTGGTATAGTTTTTTGGCTCTGGCATCATGCGCTGGTCGCGCAGACGATCAAAAAAGCTAAGCAAATTTGGGCGAGAGCTGAGGAAATTGGCGGGTAGGGCGGTGAGGTCGATGAGGACTGGGTTGAACAGCACAAGCTGGCGGTTTCGGTCAAAAATAGCGAGGCCGATCGACAACTGGGCGAAGGTTTTGGCCAATGTCTGTACAAAATTGCGCTGGGCAACCTCGGCGTCAACAACGGCATTGATGTCCACAGCGTGACACAGCCAGCCGGCTTCGGTCTCAGTGGTCGAAATATTGTACCATAGCTTCTTGTTGCTGTCCGGCAGGGGGATAGAGATCCGTTCTGCTTTGCCACTGGTCATTGGTTCAGAGAGGTCTGAAAACAGAGGGTCAGCAAAATCGACGTTGCGGCCACGCAATTTCTGACTGAGGTTGTCGTAGGCAAGATTGGACCAAGTGACTTCGTCCTCTTCGGATTGTAGCCAGACAGGGTAGGGAGCCTGATGTACAGCAGCCCGAAGAGTGGTCAGTTCTTGATCTAGTGCTTTATCCTTGGCCTCAGTCGCGCTGCGACGCAGCTGCACACGCGTGATTCCGTCGATCCACTCGCAGTGAGCCTCGTGTGATTCAGCTGTAGACGTTCCAGATAGTACTAACGGTCCGACATCTTTTAGAAATCCAGGTGATTGAGGTAAACCTGGGTAGCTGCGCGAGAGTTGGTCTCGCAGAGTGGCCCAGCTGAAACCATCAGCTGTATCACCGATAAATTTGCGGGCGCCGGTGGACCAGCCAATCAGGTTGGCGTCATCGAACAGAAAAACGGCGTCAGTTCTGCTATCGCCAGTTAGCAGATCATGTTCCATACCCTTTTGGCCCACTGCAGGAGAGAGCCACCAAACAGCCACTGCTGCTGTGGCCACACATAGAGTCGCCAAAACAAGCCATTCGATAGAGACGATGTTTTGCATGTTATCCTGCCTAGTTGATCTGCTGTTAACCCTATCTTGCCTCAATAATAGTTAATTGATGTTTAACTGGTTGCCTAAAGGTGAATAGTTAAATTTCTATCTGTTTATTATGACCCATGGGGACCGCATAGTCACCATCTAGCGCGTCAATCATCTTGCGGGGCCAAGAAACTTCGACGATGGCTCCAGGTCGGTCGGTATGTATGCTGATATTTTGTGATGGGTCTGAGCCGTTGGCAAAGCGTAAACTAGCCCCAGTTCGCTCGAGCAAGGTCTTTGCAATAAACAGACCTAACCCCATACCTTCGTATTCAGGCCGCATTTTACGGTCACTGTCGCTGCGACCACGGCGCATAAACGGGTCACCAATTCGACCCAATACATGCGACGGATAGCCGCCTCCGTCATCATAAATTCGCACCAGGATGGTATCGTTAGTCCAAATCGAATCTACCCAGACATTGGCGCGAGAGTAGTCCACTGCATTTTGCACCAGATTTCGTAACCCATGGATGATCTCGGGTTTGCGAAGGATGGTGGGCTGTTGGACGTCCCCCCCTTCATCGGGACCTTCCTTGAAGTGAATGAATTTGCCACGGTGCATATGTGGTTCCGCTGCTTCATGGATTACCGTAGATACCGGAGCCTGCCGCAGATGCAGGTCATCTTTTCCTGCCCGTCCCATATTCTGCAATATATCACGACAACGATCTGCTTGCTCACGGATTAGCGCGGCGTCAACGCGCAAGTCGGGTCGGTCATCAAGCTCTTCGATTAGCTCAGCACTGGCCAGTTTAATGGTGGCAAGAGGAGTGCCCAACTCGTGTGCAGCGGCGGCAACTACCCCACCAAGATCCGTCAACTTTTGTTCTCGCGACAGAGCTAGCTGTGTTGCGGCTAACGCGTCCGACATTGACCGCATTTCTGAGCTAATTCGGTGCGAATAAGCCCCCAAAAACATCACTGCGATGATTATGGCAATCCAATTGCCAAAAACAAAGACATCAGGAATGCGTAGAATAAATCCCTGAGCGGTGCGTAATGGCATGTGGAACTCGGCCATTAAGGTCACCAGAATTATTGCGGTACCACCAATGATCAGGGTTGAGCGTAGTCTCATCATGTTCGCTGAGATCGTCACCGGGCCCAGTACCAGCAATGCAAAGGGGTTGTTCAAGCCGCCTGTAAGGTACAGCAAAAAAGATAGCTGCAGCAGATCAAACAGCACCGTCAGAAAGTTTTCAAACTCGGACAAACGTTTGTTCTCTGGGAAAACAAACATCGCTACTAGGTTTCCAACTACCGAAACACCAACGGCAAAATAACACAGGCCCAATTCCAACTGCAGGTTGTACAGATTCTGGGCAACAGCAATGGCAGTGATCTGACCGCCGATGGCCACCCAACGCAACAAAATTAGTGTGCGCAGACGAATCCAATGGCTACGTTCTTGCCCGCTCATTAGGCCGATAAAAGACTCGCTCATGACGCTCAGCTCCGGTTGCATCGGCTGTATTTGTTGATAGGTCTGACTTCAACAACGATCAACATATCTCTTAGCCTTCAAGGTGTGACCTCATGACCCGTTTATATGCCGTCATTGCTTCCGTTTCCGTTGCTGCTCTGTTGGGCGGTGTCTGGGTTATGACCCAACGCGGACAGGATGGCGACAAGTTTGCCCAATGCCGTAGCAGTCAGATTGCCGGCGGGACAGCACAGATTGGTGGACCGTTTGAATTGATAAATGCCAAGGGTGAGACGGTTACTGACAAAGATGTGATCACTGAGCCATCGTTGATATATTTTGGATATACCTTTTGCCCAGACGTTTGTCCTATGGATACTGCTCGCAATGCCGAAGTGGTTGATGTGCTTGCTGAGCGTGGCCAAAGTATTACTCCTGTTTTCATCTCGATTGACCCTGCGCGAGATACACCTGAGGTTGTGGGTGATTTTTCAGAAAACTTGCATGAACGCATGATTGGACTGACTGGATCAGCAGAGCAGGTCAAGGCCGCCAGCCGTGCATATAAAACCTACTTCAAGGCGCAACCTGCTGATGATGAATACTATCTGGTTGATCACTCGACCTTTTCATACTTGGTGATGCCCGATCAGGGGTTTGTAGAGTTTTTCCGCCGCGACGAGGAACCAGAGAAAATGGCCGACCGGGTCGGTTGTTTTTTGGAAAACATGTAGTTGTTTGACGTTTTATGCAGGCCCGGTAATATTCTTGGCCAAGTAGGACTAATTTTGGCGCAAAGGACCTAGTATGGCCGAAACTGCCTCGCAGGATATTGGACCCGACAAATCCCTATTGTTGGTTGATGACGACGAACCCTTTCTGCGGCGGTTGGCCAAGGCGATGGAAAAACGTGGTTTCGAAGTAGAAACCGCAGGTTCGGTCGCCGCAGGTCGTGCAATTGCCACTGCGCGTACGCCGGCCTACGCTGTTGTCGATCTGAGGCTAGAAGACGGCAATGGGTTGGATGTTGTCGAGGTGATACGCGAGAAACGCCCTGACAGCCGAGTTGTGGTTTTGACTGGATATGGTGCTATTGCAACAGCGGTGGCCGCGGTCAAGATTGGCGCGACAGACTACTTGAGCAAACCAGCGGATGCCACTGATATTACCAATGCATTACTGGCTCAGCCTGATGAATTGCCGCCACCTCCGGAGAACCCGATGAGCGCCGACCGCGTGCGCTGGGAACACATTCAGCGTGTCTATGAGTTATGCGACCGGAATGTCAGCGAGACAGCGCGGCGTTTGAATATGCACCGAAGAACGCTGCAACGGATTCTTGCAAAACGTAGCCCAAAGTAACTGCAAAGCAGATGTCTACCTATGCCAACTGGGCAAGCAATTCGAGGTGCCGTGCGACATAACTTGTACGGACCTCGACCGGCGGTCGCAGTTGGATTTCCAAATCGCCAATAAGCGCCAGATCAGGTTTACCAAACAGTTTGTGGGCCTCTTTCTCCGAAAACCCGGCGATCTGTACTGCCTCCATCCAGGCACTGATACGGTCGGCCTTTTTGATTTGTTTTTTAACTGTGATTGGAAGAGTTGCAGGCAATCCAAATCTTAAGTGAATAGCGGCGATCAGGCGAGCGTCCAACTCTCCGTAAGATGGGCCAACAGCGGCTTTAACAGGTGAGATCATATCTCCGATTACATATTCCGGAGCATCATGTAGCAGCGCGGCCAATCGCCATTTCACAGCTGCCTTGGGATTGATACGGCCGAAGAGAGTTTCGACGAGCAGTGAATGCTCGGCTACTGAATAGGCAAAATCACCTTTAGTTTGTCCATTCCAACGGGCCACAAAGGCCAAACCATGTGCTATATCATCAATTTCTATATCAACCGGAGTAGGATCAAGAAGATCCAGTCTACGTCCTGAAAGCATACGTTGCCAGGCGCGCGATGGTTTAGCCATTTAGTTGTTCCTCCCAAAAAATTATTAGGCCTGAATCCACCGAAATGCTTCTTGATTTCAGGTCAAGATCACAATTTGGAAACAAGGTGTTGAAGCGCCGTGCTTTGAAAAAAGAGTCCCAAATACTATATTTATATACACAAAGGGGTTGTTCAGTCCCTCATGGGAAGCCCTTTTGGACGTAGAACCTGTATCAAGAGGAGTATGTAATGTTCAAGCGATTGCTAGGCGTTTCCATTATCTTTGGCATGGCTGCAACAGCGCCACCGGCCTTTGCCGCCAGCTGTGGAGTCCGCGAAGATGTAATCCATCAGTTGGAAAACCAATACTCAGAAAAACTGACCTCAGGCGGGCTTCAAACCGCGCCGGCGGAAAACTCTATGGTCGAAATCTGGTCGTCGGATCAGACTGGTACCTTTACAGTGCTGATGACCCAAGCCAACGGAATTAGTTGTATTGTAGCAGTTGGTACCGACTATTTTGATATTGGCCCGACAAAAAGGCCAAAGGGTACGGCCAGCTGAATTATCAAATTTGAATTACGAGACTCAATCCGGGCATCTTCGTTGCTTGTCAATCATTGCAATGTTAGGGCCTTTCTAACTTATCAGAAACCGGATTGGAGACGACGATGGCCGGAGATTATTTTGTCAAGGATATTGCGCTGGCCGAGTTTGGCCGCAAAGAGTTAGATATCGCTGAAACAGAAATGCCAGGCCTGATGGCTCTGCGCGCTGAATATGGTGACAGCAAACCTCTGAAAGGTTCGCGGATCACTGGCTCGCTGCACATGACGATCCAGACAGCGGTTCTGATCGAAACTCTGGTAGCGTTGGGTGCTGACGTGCGCTGGGCTTCGTGCAACATCTTCTCCACTCAGGATCACGCAGCTGCAGTGATTGCCAAAGCTGGCATTCCGGTTTTTGCTGTTAAGGGACAGACGCTGGAAGAGCATTGGGACTACTTGGACAAGTCTTTCATGTTCCCCGAAGGTGCGAACTTGATCTTGGATGATGGTGGCGATGCCACGCTCTACATCCTATTGGGCGCACGTGCCGAAGCTGGTGAAGATCTGGGCGTCCCAACCTCAGAAGAGGAAGAGGCGATCCACGCCCAGATCAAAAAACGGATGGCTGCATCCCCGGGCTGGTTCACCAAGACCCGCGAAGACATCCAGGGCGTTTCGGAAGAAACTACCACTGGTGTTCACCGCCTGTATGAACTGGTGAAGCAGGGCCAACTGCCTTTCCCTGCGATCAACGTGAACGACTCGGTCACCAAATCGAAGTTCGACAACAAATACGGTTGTAAAGAATCGCTGGTTGACGGCATCCGCCGCGCTACCGACACCATGATGGCCGGTAAAGTTGCTGTTGTTTGTGGTTACGGCGATGTTGGAAAAGGTTCGGCTGCTTCGCTACGCGGCGCTGGAGCCCGTGTGAAAGTCACCGAAGTTGACCCAATCTGCGCCCTTCAGGCCGCAATGGACGGTTTCGAAGTTGTTGTGCTGGAAGACGTCGTCAACAGCGCTGACATCTTTATCACCACAACCGGCAACAAAGACGTGATCCGTATCGAGCACATGCGCGAGATGAAGGACATGGCGATTGTTGGCAATATTGGCCACTTCGACAACGAAATTCAGGTCGCAAACCTGAAAAATCACAAGTGGACCAACATCAAAGAACAGGTCGACATGATCGAGATGCCTTCGGGTAGCCGCTTGATCCTGTTGTCCGAAGGTCGTCTGCTGAACCTCGGCAACGCCACTGGCCACCCATCGTTTGTGATGTCAGCGTCGTTCACCAACCAGGTTCTGGCTCAGATCGAACTGTGGACCAAGGGTGACGAGTACAACAACGATGTGTACATTCTGCCCAAGCACCTGGACGAAAAAGTTGCACGCCTGCACCTGGATCGTATCGGCGTGAAATTGAGCACACTGAGCAACGAACAGGCATCCTACATTGGCGTTTCAGCCGAGGGCCCTTTCAAGCCAGAGCACTACCGCTACTAAGTAGAACACCGCTTTAAATATTGAGGCCGTCGTAGGTAACTACGACGGCCTTTCTCATGGAATACTTGGTTACTGTGCTGCTGCACCGATGAGGTGGGAAAATCCAGTCAGATGGGTGCGGTTAAATGCTCCAACCTTTTCCAGCATGTCCTGATTGTTATCGCGAAACGCTATCGCCTGATCGGCCGTTTCATAATAAATGATCACTACTTCGTCTGGCGTGGCGATACCCATCGCATCATCGACGTTCAAGAAAGCCTCGTTGATCCAGTGACCATCGCGTTGTTCAGCAATGGAACCCAAGGTCGTCAAATCTGCATCCCGTTGGGTGATGTCGATGTTGTTATAGTAGCCAAGCTTGAGAATATACTGACGCACTTCAATACCTGCAGAGTCAGATGCTGCAGGGAATAGGGACAGATCCCCCTCGAATACCGCTACGGTTCCACTCAGTTGAGCGCGAGAGCCAGCGTTTTCCAAAACCGGATTGTCGCATGTCAAAACGGCATAACTAGTTGGGTCGTCGACCTTAAGAGATCCCTGTTGGGCGAATATCGGACCGCTTCGATAGACTGAACAACCCAGATCTTGGGCGGTTTGTGCGGTGAGGCCGTTGGTTCCACTATACAGAGCGACAATGGCGTTTGATTGGCTGGCGGTGGCGGCGTTAACGCCAACTGTAAGGAAACCTGCCGCAACAAATGTTTTGAGAAGTTTCATATCTTTATCCTTTGGTTTGAAGGTCAATTGAAACGCGGTTGTCTTTGAAAACCTCGCTTGGAAAACGATGCGCTGGCGTCATCAATGAACGGATGGCCGCGATCGGGCGTGCGATGAATTCAGTGGGATGCGCTGGGACAGGCATGGTGGGTGCAAGGCCGACAAAGGTTGCCGTGAATTCTTCTTTGGTCCAGCGATATTGAACTTCGGCGGCTTGGGTGCCTTTGTGAACCAGTCCTAGGTTCATTTCACCATTCAACGGGTCGCGGATATCCGCAGTGAGTAGGGTAACTTCGTAGGTCATGTTGGCTCCATATTTGACTGAAGCCAATGTGCGCTGATTGCAGAGTGGATTAGAACTGTCAAAAAATGTGATGATGTGGTTAGTATTTGATCCATGAAGAATTGGGATGATCTACGTATTTTTCGCGCAATGGCCAAATCACGTTCGATCCGGGCGGCGGCTGCGGAGCTTAAAACAACTCACGCTACAGTTTCGCGGCGAGTTCGAGCGTTAGAGGATGACCTTGGAAGCGCGCTATTTGAGCGCCGCAAAGAGGGATATGTCCTGACGGCTTTTGGTCAAAGCATGATGGACTTGACGCAGAGTGTGACCGCTGGCGTCGAAGCCATTGACCGCTTGGCTTTTGGGCAAGATGGAAGCCTGGCAGGCCCTGTTCGTTTGTCTGTTCTTGAGGATCTTTATTACAAAGTCCTGGCAAATCCGCTTGATAGTTTCATGCGTTCCCACCCAATGATTGAGCTAACCATCGAAACGACATCCAGCTTTCGCGATGTCAATCGGCGTGAGGCGGATGTCATTGTACGTATAACCAGTGATCCACCTGAGCAGGCAGTAGGCCGCAAGGTCGCTGATAGCCCGCTCGCGGCCTACTGTTCGCGCGATTATCTTCGCAACAGGCCGGTCGTAGATCGTTGGATTGCTTTGGATTACCCACCGACAGTTTCACCATTGCTGAATGCGAGGCCTGCGTTTCTGGCCAATTCACTAACGGTAGTGGCTGATGTATTGCGCAGGGGGCAGGGGATTGGACTGTTGCCTTGTTTCATGGCTGAGGGAGACTGTGACCTCGTTAGGCTGTCCGAAGTTGACTTGATCCCTGACAAAGAAATCTGGACACTTACTCATGTGGACATCTTGCATAACCCACGTGTCCGTTTGTTGATGGATCATCTGTATCACGCCTTTTCTAATCAGCGAGCACGTATCGAGGGGCGAGCAGAGTAAGTGGTACTGGGGAATGCCACTCGAGTTTTCCCTTTGTTTAACAAGCCAGTGCAAGTAGGATCGAACGCACTGGGAGAAATCCCATAACAATTTCTGAATTTCAACAATCCTAATGGAACCAAAATCATGGGCAAGAGAGACGATCTGATCGCGCAATATGCGGATGATTTGAAAAATAAATGCGGTGTGGACGCTGATTTGGACTTGCTGACTAAAGTGACCATTGGATGTGGTCCGGCAATCTATAACGATGATGCTTCAACAGTTGCGGCGTCACAGGACAGCGAACTAGAAACTGTAAAACAGAATTTCCTGATCAACAAATTGGGACTGTCCGACGGTCCTGAACTGATGGATGGAATCAACACAGCAATTGAAACCTACGGAAAATCAGAGCGCAACAAGTACCGTGCTGTGTTCTATTATTTGCTGACCAAGCATTTTGGCAAAGAGTCCGTCTACGGCTAAACCCGTCTGCGTTCAATGATATCTACGCCCGCCACTGCGCGGGCGTATTGCATTTTAGCGGTATTGTAACAGCAATTGCTTTGCGGAATCGGTTTGGTTCAGTCTATCAATGTATCACGGTCAGGATGGCCAGGAACCAGATATTTCATACGCGTGTGGTGGATTGGGAGCACGCGGGGTGAGAGGGAAGGTCCTGAGCAATCGGACCTTCCCTTTTTCACATTTCCCCAAACCGCAAGATGTCAGAGCCACTATTCCTGCACGGCAGATTAGGCGGCATCCGTCTTGCCCAAAGCGCAGATCGCGCTCCACTCACTTGGGCTTACAGGTTGTACCGATAGGCGAGAGTTTCGAACCAGAACCATATCTACCAATCGTGGATCACTCTTTATCTGATCAAGGGTCACTGGCTGCACAAAACCGCGTACGGCTTTGATATCCACGCATTCCCAGCGATCATCATCAGTGGTGCTGTCAGGATGCGCCTCGGCACAAACCTCAACAATACCAACGACCGACTTTTCTTTTTGCGAATGATAAAAGAAACCACGGTCGCCCACTTTCATCTCGCGCATAAAATTACGGGCTTGATAATTGCGTACACCGTCCCATTCCTCACCCACATCGCCTTTGGCCAACTGGTTATCCCAGCCCCAAGTTGAAGGTTCGGATTTGAACAGCCAGTATGCCATTAGCCTATGACCTTCTTCCAGGTAATCAGATCAACAGTTTCGAATAGATCGGCCTTGGCATAGGGGTCATTGTCGGCCCAGGTTTGCCCGGCGGCCATGTCTTCGACATCCAGAATGACCAGAGAGCCAACCATGTTGCCTTCTTGATCCAGCAGCGGGCCGGCTTGGGCAACTGCACCGGTGTCCTCGATATAGGCAAGATGCGCTGTGCGATTGTCGAGCCGGGTTTGAAGGGCACCGGGTTTGTCGCGGGCAATCAAAGCAATTAGCATTTTATTCCTCTTTTAATGGTCTTGCTAATAATTGAGCCGCTGCATCGGCAATCGTCAAGCGCTGGCTGACCAAATTGGTTACCGTTTGGGTGATTGGCATGTCGATTTTCATTTCATCGGCCTTTGCGGCGGCGGCGCGTGCGGTGGCTGCCCCTTCGACGGTTACTGACGGATCAAATGTTTCCCCACGGCCAATTGCCAGTCCAAGCTGGTAGTTGCGCGATAGATCAGAGCTACAGGTCAATGTCAGATCGCCAAACCCAGATAGACCCGCCAGAGTTTCAGGCCGGGCACCACATGCCATGGCCATTCGCTGCATTTCTGCATAACCTCTGGTCATCAATGCGGCTCGCGCGCTGTCACCCAACCCCGCACCAATCACCGCACCGCAGGCAATCGCCATTACGTTCTTCAACGCGCCACCTTGTTCGGCGCCTATGGTATCAGTGGTTCGGTATAGGCGTAAATTTGTGGTGGTCAGCTGCTGTTGCAACAATTTGCCCAGATTGGCGTCCTCGCAGGCCAAGGTCAGCGCAGTCGGGAGGCCACGGGCAATGTCTGCGGCAAAACTGGGTCCGGTTAATAGCGCTGGGCGCGCATCAGGTAAGGATTCGCGTATCACCGAAATAGGTCCTATACCGGTGTTCAATTCTATCCCTTTGCAGCAAGCCACCAGAGTTTTATCGCTCAGAGATTGGCTGTTTTGTTCCAGTACAGTGCGTAGCTTTTGCATTGGTACAGCTAGCAACAAGATCCGACTATCCACCGCAGCGTTTAAATCTGATGTGATAGTTAGATCGTCAGGCAAAACGACTCCGGGTAGTCGGCTCTTGTTGACGCGCGTGGTCTGTATGTCCGAAGCCAGATCCTGATTGCGGGCCCACAATTTCACTGGACCATTACTCGCAAGAGAGATCGCCAAAGCCGTGCCAAAGGCTCCTGCTCCTAGGACAGAAACGCTCATGCCTTGGCACCTTTGCGACCGCTGCCAAGCATTGACGGGCTATTTAGATCCAAGGGCCATCGTGGTCGTGCAGTTAGGTCCATCCCATCTGATGCCCCAGCTTTAAAGCGTTCCAATCCAGCATAGGCAATCATAGCTGCATTATCTGTGCAAAGTTGCAGTGGCGGAGCGGTGAAAAAGGCGCCCATTTCGGTACAAACAGTCTCTAACTTGGAACGTATTGCAGTGTTTGCAGCTACACCTCCAGCAACAGCCAAGGTGGGAGTTGCAGGGTTTTCCAACAAATATAGACTTATGGCGCGTCGAGTTTTGGCAGCTAAAACGTCAACGACGGCAGCCTGAAATCCAGCGCATAGATCGGCGCGATCTTGACGGGTTAGCCCCCCCTTTGGGGCGGCGACCTGGTCACGCATTCGCATCAACGCAGTTTTCAATCCCGAAAAGGATAGGTTGCAGTCCGGGCGATCCAGCATTGGTCGCGGAAATCGAAACCGCTTCGGATCGCCAAAAGCGGCCTCGGCCTGAACTGCTGGTCCGCCGGGTTGTGGTAACCCCAGCAAGCGAGCAGTTTTGTCAAATGCCTCGCCTGGAGCGTCGTCAATGGTGCCGCCAAGGCGGGTGAAGTCGTCGGGTCCACGCGCAATTAGATATTGGCAGTGACCGCCAGAGACGAGCAAGATTAAATAGGGATAAGAAATGCCATCGGTTAGCCTTGGCGTGAGTGCGTGGCCTGCTAGGTGATTGACCCCGACCAACGGTAATCCGGTGGCGGCTGAAATACCTTTGGCGCACATGACGCCCGACATGACTCCACCAATGAGCCCAGGACCGGCGGTCACAGCAATTGCATCTAGTTCATTCAGCTTTTGCCTGGACGCATCCAAAGCTTGCCGTACGCAGATATCCAACTTTTCAGCATGAGCGCGGGCAGCAATTTCTGGTACCACGCCACCATAGGCATTGTGCAATTCGCTTTGCCCGAACACGATTGAAGATAAGACCTCCGGCAACGTGCTATCAACCTGCCGCACTACTGCAGCTGCCGTATCGTCACAGCTACTCTCAATTCCCAGAATGGTCAGTGTTCGTGTCATCGTCTTACCGTTGCATCACAATGGACCCGCAGCTACCACCTTACCAAAGTGCAAACAATCCCGGGAGAGCGGTATGGTGGGCCTGCTAATGACACGACCATATGATGCGGCACAGCGCTTTGTGTCAGAGCTACCGGCTGCGCTGATTGGTGATTTGGAGGTAATCTATTCGCCCTTACTTAAAGTGCAGCCTTTGAATGAAACAATCGACTTGGAAGGGTTCAGCGCCGTTGTTTTCACTTCTTCGAATGGCGTGTCGGTAGCAGCAAGGTCCCTGGGTCGTGTTAGTCTACGCGCATATTGTCTTGGCGAGCGCACAACATTGGCGGCGGAGAAAGCGGGATGGCAGTCTCAATTCTGCGGCATGACTGCGGATGATCTGGTTTCTGACTTGCTGAAGCGTAGACCCAGCGGGAGAATGTTGCATCTGCGTGGGCAGCATTCGCGTGGTGATGTCGCTGCTAGGCTGTCAGAAGCAGGCTTAGATTGCCGAGAGCAAGTGATCTATGATCAGCTAGTGTTACCCCTGACCAACGAAGCGTCGACCGCACTGTCTTTATCAAGGGATTTGGTGGTACCACTTTTTTCGCCGCGTACTGCGCGACAATTTGCCGATCTTTGCCCACAGGGTGCCCCAATCCACCTGATCGCAATGAGTGACGCCGTCGCAAACCATCTCAAGCTATTGAAATATAAAGATTTGAAGATATGTATGAACCCTGAAGCGCTGTCTATGCAGCGATCGGTTCGTCAAGTTGCAGAGCAACTAGTGCGGGTTGAGAGCGGCGGGTTGGCGCAGTAGTGTCGCTCAGATTCGAGCGTAAGAATTTTGAGAATCGGCTGGGAGGCTGGCGTGGCTGACAAAAATAATTCCGATCTGGTGAGTGAGACAAGCCCCAACGACGATCTAAACAAGGCTGATATGCCGGAAGCGCAGGTTGAGGTTTTGGATGACAGTGTGGGCGCTAAGCCGGCACTAATTGTTGAGGATGAGTCTGAGGTTGAAAGTACTCAGGTCGATGAGGATCCGGTTGCCGCCGATTCAATTCCTGCCGAGCCTGCAATCAGCGTTGAGCGCGTGGTTGAGAAGCGGGGTGGCTTTGGTATGGCCATTTTGGGGGGGGCGATAGCCGCCGGGCTTGGATTTGTTGCTGCTCAGACGCAGTTTTTGAACCCAATTTTGCCAGAAAGTCTAAAATCCGTATCGGCAAAAGAGTTTAGACTCTTGATTGGGGATCAGGCCGAAATAAACGAAGCTCTTGCGGCGTTGCAGGTGCAGGTTGAATCCAGCAAGACCCCTGACCTATCCGGTGTCACGACACAGATTGCGGAAATTTCTGTTCAGATTGCTCCGTTGGAGGCAAGCTGGAGCTCTGCCAAGGCGCAGCTTGAGGCACTGTCAGATGATGTTACCACGCTGACGAAACGGTTAAGTGACTTGGAAAAAAGGCCAATAAGTGAGGGTGCCTCTCCAGCGGCAGTGGCGGCCTATGAGGCAGAGCTATCTAAACTGCAAGAGAGCTTGATTGCACAACGTCAAGATGTTGAACGGATGGTTGCTGAAGCCCAGGCGTTGGACGCTGCCAGCGCAGAAGCAGCCCGCATTGCCAGCGCCCAGACTATGGTGGCGCGCCTGCGTTCGAACCTGGATTCTGGAACTGCGTATGGTTCGATCCTGACCGAGCTTGAAAGCGTCGGCGTCACGGTCCCGGAGGCCTTGCTTGTGTCTGCCGATCAGGGTGTTGCGACTTTGACCAATCTAACAAGTGACTTTGTCCCTGCCGCCCGTGAGGCGCTTTCCGTTGCGCGCGAAGACAGCTCCGGTAGTGGCGGTCTGTTGGCTTATGCCCAGAGACATCTTGGAGCACGATCTGTCCAACCACGCGATGGCGACGATCCGGACGCCATTCTATCCCGTGCAGAAGCAGCTATTTCCACAGGTGATTTGGACCGGGCTTTGGCCGAGATTCAAACGCTGCCTGAGTCCGCTCGATCAGTCATGCTGGACTGGGAAACTGACGCCAAAACACGCCAGGACGCCGTCGCCGCTGTCGATGCCCTGGCCCATAGCCTGAACGCCAATTAAGGGAGCTGCCATGCTCTGGTCATTGTTGAAAATTCTCGTTTTTGTTGCCCTCATTGCGCTTATGGCCTTTGGCGGTGGAATTTTAATGGAAACTGCAGGTGGTGTGCAAATCACTGTTGCAGGCACTGAGTATACCTTCGGCGCGTTGCAGTCAGTCATAGCGCTGATGGTATTGGTTGGATTGGTTTGGGTGTTCTTGAAGCTGATGTCGCTTTTGGTGGCAACATTGAAATTTTTGAACGGCGATGACACTGCATTGAGCCGCTACTTTGACAAGGGTCGCGAGCGTAAAGGATATCAGGCGCTCGCTGATGGCTTGATGGCCATCGCTTCGGGAGAAGGACGCTTGGCAATGGCGAAGGCGGCGCGGGCCGAAAAGTTTCTGCAAAAACCTGAGTTGACCGATCTGTTAACTGCGCAAGCTGCGGAACTTTCCGGAGACACCAAGAAAGCTGCCGAAGTCTATAAAAGGCTTATTAGCAACCAAGCCACTCGGTTTGTTGGAGTGCGCGGGATCATGAAGCAAAAGCTGTCCGAAGGTGATACCGAGACAGCCCTCAAATTGGCCGAAAAAGCAATTGCAATGCGGCCCAAACATGAAGAAGTGCAGGATACTTTGCTGAGACTGCAAGCTCAGGCTCAAGATTGGGCTGGGGCTCGCAGTACTCTGGCGACCAAACTAAAGACCGGCATGTTGCCGCGTGATGTATTCAAACGGAGAGACGCGGTACTGGCCTTGTCAGCTGCTGGGGCCATCGTTGCAGAAGGTGCCACACTGCAACAACAAGAGCAGGCTATTGAGGCAAACCGATTGTCTCCCGACCTGGTGCCTGCGGCCGCTATGGCCTCTCGGGCGCATATTGCAAAGGGTAAAAAACGGAATGCCGCTCAGGTGTTAAAGAAGGCTTGGGGGGCGCAGCCCCACCCAGATTTGGCGCACGCTTTTGCCGAAATTGAGCCAGAAGAGACCGCGCAACAGCGGGTTGTTAGATTTGCACAACTAGCGAAGCTGCAGCCGCAGCATGATGAAACCAAGTTGGTGATGGCGGAATTACATATCGTGGCTGAGGATTTCCCCGAAGCGCGCAGAGTTTTGGGTGATTTGTTCGAGCGTGCCCCAGATGCTCGGGCATTGACTTTGATGGCCGCAATTGAACGTGGCGAGGGAGCCTCGGATGCAGTGGTGCAGGGTTGGTTAGCGCGCGCCTTGAATGCACCACGGGGTCCGCAGTGGATTTGTGACAGTTGTCACCACATCCATGCCCATTGGGCGCCGGTCTGTGAGCATTGTTCCAGCTTTGATACCATGACCTGGACTACTCCGGACACCCCTGAAATTGCCAGTGCTACGGGTGTACATATGTTACCGTTGATTGTTGGCGTCCAAGCTGAACAACCTTTGACAGATGAAAGCGCCGAAGAGGCTGAACTGGTGATAATCAAGCCAGTTATACCAGATGCTGTGATCAGCGATCAGAAAGCAAAATAGTTTTCCTTTACGGCGCATAAGAACAATTTTTGCGCCGCAAACACTGATCTCTGCTGAATGGTGGAGTGTGTAATGTTCCCATACGGGGAAACTTATTCGGAAATCTTTGTGTCGGTCCCTTGCAGAAGGATTTCTCGGAGTTTTCCATCTGGCAGAGTGTCTGTAACCAGAGCGTCCACATCTGATATTGGCCCAAGGGGCACCAGTCCGGCGCGATAGAACTTAGTTGAATCCAGTGCTAAAACGGTTCGTGCAGACCGTTCCATCACGGTACGCACATTGGCGACTTCCCAGTGGTTATCGTCACCCATAGTGCCGTCTGTATCAATTCCGCTGGCAGATATTACGGCAACGTCAAAATGAAAGCGACGGATGAAGTCTGTACTGAAGTCACCAATAACAGATCCGTCTATATGGCGAATAAAGCCGCCAGGGATGGCCATTGTAAAATCAGTCCGGTCTTTCAACGCAATTACTGCGCCAAGGTTGTAAGTAACAATCTTTAGATTTTCGCGAACATTAAGAGCTTCGGCAACCGCGACGCAGGTAGTCCCAGCATCAAGGAAAATGCTGTCCCCGTCGCTCACCATTTCTGCGACGCGTTGAGCAATTCTTTGTTTGGTATTCTTGGATTCAAACCGACGTCTCAAATAATCTTGACTGTCCAACCCACCGAAAAACGCAACACCACCATGTGTTCTGCGAGCAAGTTTTTTTTGGTCCAGCTCAGTAATGTCTCGTCGGATGGTTTGTTCGGACACCGATAGTTTTGTGGCCAGTTGTTCTAGCGATTCATAGCCGGATTCTTTTAGGTAACTTAACAGTTTAGATTGACGGACGCCTTTTTTCCCGACCGACATCAAAAAACCCTTTCCTATTATGATTTCCGCAGTGAGGATCTGTAGGGTCTCACAATGTCAAGTTGAGCTTCCTCAGGGGAATAAAATTTCAAATTCGTGAGGCTGTTGACATACATTGTTAAAGATGTGACAAAAAATGTAAAGTAACTTACAAAAAGAAGATCGCAAACCGCCGAAGGCGATGTGCGGAACAACAACGCCAACATGGCTTTCGGTGGTCTAGTATTCACTGACCGAAAAAAGTCATGGCAAGGAGGATCTAATGTCAATTTCTAAAACTAAATCTACCCGTATGTCCCGCCGAGCCTTCCTGGGCTACACAAGTGCGCTCAGCTTTGCTGCCGTTCTTGGCCAGGTTCATCCTGTTCAAGCTGCTGAGCCTGTAAAAGGTGGGCACTTCGTGCTTGGCCTTAAAGGCGGCGAAAGCACAAACTCATTGGATCCAGCCCTGTCTGCCAGCCAAGTTCCGTTCAATATTTTGCGTGGCTGGGGTGAATCATTGCTCAACGTCGCACCCGACGGAGGACTTGAATACCGCCTGGCAGAAAGCGTTGAAGCAACGGATGATGGTCAGTCTTGGCATTTCACAATCCGTTCCGGTGTGAAGTTTCATAACGGTGAGACAATGACAGCACAGGATGTGCTGAAAACCATGGAACGCCATTCCAACGAAGATTCTAAATCCGGTGCTCTTGGCATTATGCGTGGCATTGAGAGCATGTCAGTTGAAGGCAGTGTTTTCACCGTTAATTTGACCACTGCCAGCTCGGACCTGCCTTACCTTCTTGCAGATTACCATCTTGTGATTCAGCCGAATGGCGGCATGGATGATCCGACTGCTGGTATCGGAACTGGACCATATAAGATTACGGAAAACGAGCCTGGCGCACGCCATGGGTTCGAAAAGTTCGCTGACTATTGGGATGATAGCCGCGGCCATTACGACACTTATGAAATCATTGTCATCAATGATGACACCGCCCGTGCTGCTGCGCTGCAGTCTGGACAAGTCAACGCAATCAATATCGTTTCGCCAAAAACAGCAAAATTGTTTGGCCGCGCTCCAGGCATCAGCATCGAAACTACTTCCGGTCGTGGCCACTATGTCTTTGTGATGCACGTGGATACACCTCCATTTGATAACAAAGATCTGCGGCTGGCGCTGAAGTATGCCGTCAACCGTGAGGAAATGGTGGAAAAGGTTCTCAATGGTTATGGTGCCGTTGGCAACGACACTCCGATTAATGACGCCTATCCGTTGTTTGATGAAACCATCCCTCAGCGTCAATTTGATCTTGATAAGGCGCGTGAGCACTACGCAGCCTCGGGTCACGATGGATCACCGATCGTTCTACGTGTTTCTGATGCGGCATTTGCGGGCGCACTTGATGCTGCCGCCTTGTTCCAGCAAAGCGCTCAGGCAGCGGGCATCCCACTTGAGATCAAACGCGAGCCAGCTGATGGTTACTGGTCCGAAGTTTGGAACAAACAGCCGTTTGCTGCGTCTTACTGGGGTGGCCGTGCGGTACAAGATCAAATGTACACTACCGCATACTTGTCCACGGCTGACTGGAACGACACTCGCTTTAAAAACGCAGATTTTGATGACCTGCTGCTTCAGGCACGTGCTGAGTTGGACGAAAACAAGCGTAAGGACGTCTACGGCCAAATGGGGCGCTTGCTCAATGAAGAGGGTGGCCTGATCAACCCGATGTTCAACCAGTTCATCGATGGTGTTTCGGCGAAGGTCGCTGGATGGGAGGCTAATCCGAACGCAGAGATGATGGACGGGTTCATCGCATCCAAGACTTGGTTCGAATAAGCGGACCTCGGACAGATGTCTTTTGTCGTGATCAAATTGGTGTCCCAGCGCATAGCGCTGGGACTTTTGTTGCTTCTGGCGGCAACGGTACTCATCTTTATCGGCACGCAAATCCTGCCTGGCGATGTGGCGCAATCAATTCTAGGTCAATCAGCTACGCCAGAGGCACTGGCGAACCTTCGTCGTGATCTTGGCCTAAACGAACCAGCACTGAATCGCTATTTCAGCTGGCTTGGCAATGCATTGCAGGGTGATCTTGGCACCGCCCTGACAAATGGCAAAGACATCGCTGAATCAATCTCAGGTCGTCTGCAAAACACTCTTTTCCTGGCGGCCTGCGCTGCGGTAGTCTCTATTCCGTTGGCAATTTTCCTTGGCTTGTTGGCCGTTCGTTACCGCAATCGCTGGCCTGACAAAATGATCTCAGCGATCACATTGGCAACGATTTCGGTCCCTGAATTTATCCTCGGCTATATTGTAATGTACTTTGTAGCTGTGAAACTGCAGTGGTTACCTTCGGTTGCAATTGTGCGTCCGGATATGAGTGTTTTTGACCGGTTTGAAGCCGTTGCTATGCCGGTCATCGTGCTAACTTTTGTCGTGTTGGCTCATATGATGCGGATGACGCGGGCAGCCATTCTGAACGTGATGGAAAGCGCGTATATTGAAACGGCGGAGCTGAAGGGCCTATCGGCGTTTCGAATTATCGCTAGCCATGCCATGCCCAATGCCATTTCACCAATTGTAAATGTGGTAATGTTGAACCTTGCTTACCTGGTAGTAGGCGTGGTCGTGGTTGAGGTTGTCTTTGTTTATCCGGGCATGGGACAGTATCTGGTCGATCATGTGTCCAAGCGAGATGTGCCGGTTGTTCAAGCCACAGGTCTGATTTTTGCAGCAGTTTATATCCTGTTGAACACGACGGCTGATATCATTGCCATATTGGCTAACCCGCGACTGAGGCATCCGAAATGACCCGTATTCCAACTAGCGCTTTGATCGGCCTTGTCATCACTGCGGCATACTTTCTGGCAGCATTGTTCGCGCCACTAATTGCCCCCTTCGGTGTCGGAGAAATTGTTGGAGACGTCTGGGAACCAATGTCTTCGAAATATCTTCTTGGTACTGACGGAATTGGCCGAGACCTTCTAAGTCGGATGATTTATGGTGGTCGGACGACAATATTCGTCGCACTAGCCGCGACGATTTTGTCCTTCACATTGGGAACCATTTTGGCGCTGACAGCTGTGGTTGTCGGAGGCTGGGTTGATATGGCTCTGTCGCGGTTTATTGATCTGATCATGTCAATTCCGACGCTGATTTTTGCCTTGGTTGTGTTGTCAGTTATGCCAGTCACCATATTGGTTCTTATCCTGGTGATGGGGCTATTGGACGTCACCCGTGTCTATCGTCTGGCTCGAGCAGTGGCTCAGGACATCAATGTGATGGATTATGTCGAAGCTGCACGTTTACGTGGCGAAGGTACACCTTGGATTGTGTTTCGGGAAATCCTGCCAAATGCCCTGTCGCCACTAGTAGCAGAGCTGGGCATGCGCTTCATTTTCATGGTGCTGTTTGTCTCGACATTGTCTTTCCTAGGTCTGGGTATTCAACCACCTGAAGCCGATTGGGGCGGTATCGTGAAAGAAAACAAAGAAGGTATCGTCTATGGTATCCCTGCTGCGCTGATCCCGGCATTTGCCATCGCTACCCTGGCAATCTCTGTGAACCTTGTGGCTGACTGGGTCTTGTCCCGTACCACCAGTTTGAAAGGGGGCCGGTAATGTCTGAGCTTCTGCGCGTTCGTGATCTGAAAATTGGTGCACATGTCATACCGCCAGACGGCGATCCCTTTGATATTGAAATTGTCCACGGTGTTAGTTTCGATCTGAAAAAAGGTCAGGTGCTGGGTTTGATCGGTGAGTCTGGAGCAGGAAAATCAACCATTGGTCTTTCCGCACTGGCCTATGGTCGAGGAGGGGTAGAAATCACCGGCGGTGAGGTTTTTATCAACGGTAGCGATATCCTGAAAGACTCGTTGGGGAACCTGCGAAAGCTGCGCGGTCATGTGGTGACCTATGTGTCTCAATCGGCTGCGGCGTCGTTTAACCCTGCTAAAAAGCTAATGACCCAGGTGACTGAGAGTTGCATCCAGCACAACTTGTGCAGCCAATCAGAAGCCGAAGAACGAGCAGTGACGTTGTTTCGCAAACTCGGCTTGCCAGAACCTGAAACAATTGGTGATCGCTATCCACATCAGGTGTCTGGGGGACAGCTGCAGCGTGTGATGACTGCGATGGCTCTATGCCCTCAGCCAGATCTTGTGGTTTTTGACGAACCAACAACGGCGCTTGATGTCACGACACAAATTGATGTTTTGGCGGCAATAAAGGAAGCAATCCGCGATACCGGGGTTGGTGCGCTGTATATTACTCACGATCTTGCTGTGGTTGCGCAGGTTTCTGACCAGATCATGGTTTTACAGAATGGCAATACCGTTGAATATGGGGACACTGAGCAGATCATTAACCGGCCAGCAGAGGCCTACACTCAAGCGCTTGTTTCAATTCGTTCTGCCGAGCATGCGGAAAAACTCCCAACTGATGCGCCTGTCCTGAAAGTCGACGGTATTTCTGCCCGATACCCGGGCACCAAATTCGATGTTTTAGACGATGTTTCGCTTGAGTTACGGCCCGGTCAAACATTGGCAATAGTTGGAGAATCCGGTTCAGGAAAGTCGACGCTGGCTCGAACAATCACCGGATTGCTACCGCAGCGAAGTGGAGAGATTACATTTGATGGGCGTGGGCTGACGCAGACACTTGCTGAACGCAGCAAAGAAGATCTACGCGAGCTGCAGATGATCTATCAAATGGCTGACGTCGCGATGAACCCACGTCAGACCATTGCTATGATCATTGGACGTCCCTTGGAATTCTACTTTGGTTTACGTGGCAGCGAGCGCGACAAGCGTGTTCGAGAACTGATGGACGAAATAGAATTGGGCCCGGAGTTTCTGAGTCGCTATCCGGCTGAGCTATCTGGCGGACAGAAACAGCGAGTTTGTATTGCAAGGGCGTTGGCTGCCAAACCCAAGCTGATTATCTGTGACGAGGTTACCTCGGCGCTTGATCCCTTGGTTGCAGATGGCATTCTCAAGCTGTTGCTGAACCTGCAAAAGATTGAGGGGGTAAGCTATCTGTTCATCACCCATGATCTGGCGACAGTAAAATCTATCGCGGATACAATCGCTGTGATGCATCGCGGGAAAGTCGTCCGCTATGGACCAAAGTCACAGGTGTTATCACCACCTTTTGACGATTACACAGATCTATTGTTGTCCTCTGTGCCGGAAATGAAATCTGGTTGGTTGGAAGATGTGATTGCACACCGCAAAATGGAAAGCGCTGGAAACTGATGCAAAATAAGCTGCTGCTGATCATCTTGGATGGTGTTCCGCTGAACAATTGGACCCTTTTTGGTAACCTTGAGGGGTGGGTAGACTCGGGTGAAGCCCGGAAGTGGACGATGCGTTCTGTTCTGCCTTCAACTTCGGCCAGTTGCTATGCTTCAATCCATACTGGGGTGGCTCCGGCGATCCATGGTGTGACCGGCAATGACAATGTGTTCCGCGTTGATATGCCTGATGTCTTCAGTGAAGCTCGGAAGGCTGGGCGCACCACCGGAGCTGTAACGCATTCGTTTTGGTCTGAGTTTTTCAACCGATCCCCATTCGATCCAGTGCGTGATCTAGAATATGATGAAGCTGAAAGCGCTACGATCAACCATGGCCGATTTCATACGATGACTGGGTATAATCTGATCAATCAGACAACACCTTCTGATGCAGACTTATTTGCTACACTGACGATGCTGACAGAACGCTATGGAATTGATTACGGGATCCTACATACCTGCACCCTCGACAGTATGGGGCATAGGTTCCGTCATGATTGCCAGGAAATGGATCAAGCAATTTTCCACATGGATGAGAAGCTTGCTCCGTATATCTCTCGTTGGCGCAAAGCGGGTTATGAAGTCATGGTGACTGCTGATCACGGACAAAACGAACGCGGGCATCACGGTGGACGCGGGGCCTCGCAGCAGGATTTTGCGATCTACTACTTTGGCGAGGCTAAAGGCGCCCCGACAGATACGCTGCTTGACCAGCGACAGCTTGCACCAACAATTTTGCAGCGTCTCGGCGCCCAAGTGCCTGAAACGATGCGGGCGCAGTCTTTCTTGAGCGCGGACTAATTAATGCCTAAACCTTCGGAATATAAGGCGGTCTTGTTTGACAAGGATGGAACGCTGTTCAGTTTTACTGCGACTTGGGGAACGTTCTGTGATCGCATGATTTCCCATTTGGCAAGCACAGATGAGGCCCTGAAAGATCTCCTAGCAGAAACTGTGGGCTACGATCGCCATGCGGGACAATTCAAAACGGGCTCTTTAATCGTGAGCGCAAGCGCTGGTGAAGTTGACGAGGCGTGGGCCAATCTAGCACCTAATCATGATTTGGCTGCTGTTGAGACGTTGACCCGGCAGGAACTCAACTCTCTACCGTTGGTGCCAACCTGTGACCTGAATAAGGTTATGAGAATGTTGAAAGCACAGGGGCTAAAGCTGGGTGTGACGACCAATGATTATGAACAAGGCGCAATCAATCAATTGGCTGAAGCCGAAGTTACACCGTTGTTCGATTTTGTCTGTGGCTCTGATAGCGGGTACGGGCGCAAACCAGGCCCAGGTATGATACACGGCTTCTGCGAACTAAACGGACTGACACCAGACCAGATCATTTTTGTTGGCGACAGCACCCATGATATGCACTGTGGCCGCAATGCCGGGGCAGGACTCTGTGTTGGGGTTTTGACAGGTCCTGCCACCAGAACCGAACTGGAAACAACTGCGAATATCGTTCTGAGTTCGGTCGCAGAATTGCCTGACTTCTTGCTAAACCATACCCGAGGTGAGTAGTGCGTAAGCGATATAGAAAGTCGAAAGCGTGCCCATCAAAAAGGCCGGGACGCGGATGAATGTCACGCCGGAGTAGTACAACACCGCAAACGCAGTTCTGCCAGCAACAAATATGAGCGCTGCCATCTCAGGGCCCGTTCCCTGCAATCCAGCAACGACTGCGGCGGCCAGAACTGGGACCCCGTATGCGGTAGCTTCAATCTGATTTTGATACGCGCGTTGAATACGGAGGGCTAGAGGTGAACGTTCAACTGGCCCCCTATTTGCTGAAAACCCATAGCCAAAACCTTGGGTGGCATAGGTAAAGAAGATCTCAACCCCCAGCATGATGAGGGTGAGAAGTCCAAAAAGTACTAGCGCCGTGATAAGGGTCATAGGCAGTTCCTTGTTTTAAAGGTGTCGGTCAGATTAACTTCGATCCGGACCAGTGTTTTGACCAGAACGTGAGGCTTCAGGGCATGGGGACCCTGTTGGTGGTTAAGTTGAGAAGGCTTGCCTGGGTGGCTTAACATTGAACATTTTCGGTTGCTGTGAGTGGCCTGCAGCAGTTCTACATTCTCTCGCAACCGTTGCAGTGCGCCCTGCCCGACCAATGTTTCTGAATAGAAAACCCGAATCCATTTTTGTTGATCTTCTTTTGTTCACGTAAATCCTCACTGCTGTGCTTCATTCTATCCGGCTGGATATTATTGACATATCTATCCGACTGGATAGTAATTGCAACGTCGCAGAGCGCATCTAGAAACCAGCTCACGAAAGGTTGATCCTCACAAGCAAAGACGTTTGAACAGTCTTCGAAAGACTAAAGCTCAGGTGATGCTTGCCGGTTGGAAAGCCACTGTCTGCGCCTGACCAATTTGTTGGTGAGCTTCAGTCGTCCTAGGCTAAAACTCGCTGAGATAGGCAGAGGGGCAGGTGCCCACTCTGCCCAATTTAGTACGGGCTTAAGCAATGGAGTGGATTTCGCCCAATCCGACCACAGCCTTTACAAAGCCGTCGAATTGTTTCTCCGGTGCAAATGGTTCAGGGTTCAACAAACCTTTTTGCAAGGCTGGTCGACGAGAAATTTGTGTCCACCAGCGAAGAAGATTGTCATTTTTTAACAGGGGTAGCTCCGCGCAGGCAGGATGGACTTCACATAGGCGAATCCAGGGTGCAACGGCCATATCTGCAATTGTAAACTCGTCGCCTGCTAGATAGTCACGGCCCTGAAGCCGGGTGTTCAATACACCCATAATGCGTGAAACCTCGCCAAAATACCGGGTGGTGACCGCAGGAAACTTGTTTCCCCAAGCAGCTGCAAAAACCAGATACTGACCAAACATTGGCCCCAAAGAACCCATTTGAAACATCAATGCTTCGATGGTTGCAGCTCGTTTCTTTGGGTCTTCGGGCAGGAATAGCCCGGTTTTTTCAGCGAGGTAAAGCAAGATCGCACCGGATTCGGTTAAGACAAAACCATCGTCAATCAACACCGGAATCTTTTGGTTTGGGTTCATTGTAGTGAAATCTGGTGTTGTTTGTTCACCGCCCAAAAATATCTGGTGCATACGATAATCGAGCCCCATTTCTTCGAGCGCAATCGAAATTTTCAAACCGTTTGGAGTCGCGTCAGAGTAAAGATCTAGCATTGTTACAATCCGTTGTTGGTGCGCAGATGGACTATCCATTGCGTCTGCCAGAACGGTATCGTGTTCAAATTTCCCAATCTATTCTGGAAAAACTCAGAACGGTGGTGCAAAAATCAACCGATGGACAGTTGGGATGACATACGATTCTTTTTGGCAGTTGCCCGATCTGGCTCGGTCAGAGGCGCATCGGTAGGACTGGGTGTAAACCACTCTACGGTCTTACGGAGGGTGTCGAATCTAGAAGCACAGCTGGGCGCGCTACTATTCGAAAAACTACCTTCAGGATACAAGCTGACACCTGCAGGTGAGGAAATTCTAGATCTGGCAATTTCCATGGACGAAGACTCGTCGTTGCTTCAAACACGGGTGTTCGCCAGAGATCAAAACCTAACCGGTCCACTAAGAGTTGCCTTGCCACCGTCACTGGCTAGCGAGCTATTGATGCCCGACTTTGCAGCATTTACCCAGCTTCATCCTGAAATTGAATTACAAATTGCTACGTCATACGAGGCCGTCAACCTGACAACTAGGCAGGCTGATCTGGCTATAAGGCTTGTTTACGATCAGCTGACCTTGCCGCCGCACTTGTTTGGAACGCGTCTACAGGATGTTCATCGCAGCGTTTACATCTCGCGTGAATTTCAAAATCGAATTCTTAACAATCCACAATGCTCAGCTAGGTGGATTTTGAAGGAAGAAGATGGTCCAGCACCTTCCTGGGCAGCCAACCCAGACCTGGAAATTGGTGGTCCGCCGATAAATGTCAGCGACATGGCCTCTCAGCTTTCTGCTGTACGGGCAGGGATGGGGGTGACCATTTTGCCCTGCTTTGTCGGCGACCTGGATCGCTCTTTGGCTCGGGTTGCTGGAAGCACTAGCAAATATTATGGAACGTTGTGGGTACTGACGCATGGTGAAACGCGTAAAACCAAGCGTGTTCGTCTGTTTAGTGAATTTATTAAGGCACGCATTGCTCTCTATTCCGCCCTACTTAGCGGTGAGGCATACATTGATGATGCTTCCAAAGGCTCTCTGACCAAATGAGTTTACAGGACGAGTCTGGAAACTGAGGGGGCAAAATGAGCGTTCATAGAAACTGCTGATGCTCCAAGTGCGATGGATGACAATCCAGCCGCACCATTTCGAATTCGCTTTTCGTCACTTCGTTGAGACAAGGACCCTGGGAAAGGCGTAGCCTTTTCAATCAACAAGTTGAGGAAGTTTTCTGGTGCCGTTCCACCGATAATAATAGTCTCTGCGTCGAGCATGGCTTCAAGGATATTCACAGCTTGATGAAACCTGGGAATTGCAGCATCGATCCAATCGATAACCGTTTTGTCTCTCGTGCTCACCAAGTCGGCGATTTTGGTGAATGTCGCAATGTCATCACCAGGTAAACGGAGACAACGGCACAGTGCGTCTATAGACAGATACCGCTCCAGACATCCGAAGTTTCCACATGGACAGGCTTCGCCGCCAAGTTCGACGACAACGTGACCAATTTCCCCAGCATTTCCAAAAGTTCCAGCATAGGGATCTCCTTTTAGGACAAGGCCGGCCCCAAGTCCGACACCGAACTGCAGAAATGCAAAATTGTCTAATCCCTTGCCTGCACCGTAGAAGCCTTCACCCACTGCAGCAGCGGTCGCGTCGTTTTCCAGTACAACCGGAAGCCCTAGCTGTTGTTCCAATAGCGCCAGGTTTTCTGGTGTGCCAAATTCATGAAAATTAGTTGGATCGCCTTTGGGGGCATTCCTAACGCCGAACGGTCCAGCGGCAGCCAGTCCACAACCGACCACGGTCGGATAAAGGTTGCTATGTGCATCTCGAAAACCAGTAACCAGTGTTGCGATTGCAGAATTTGCAGCATCTGAAGTGGTAGAAGTCAGGTCGCAAACTGATTCCCAGATCTTTCGACCATCAAGGTTGCAAACCACAGCCGTAGCCCGTGTTCGATCCACATGAATGCCAAAACTCAAAGCCGCATCTTTGTTTAAACAAACTTTCATTCCGGGGTGGCCGCGGCCAACAATTTTGCTGGCCGTCATTCGCACCAGGTCCAGCTCTTCCAGCAAGGCGACGATGTTCTGAATAGTCTGCCGAGACAGTGATGTTACCTGGGAAATCTTGGTGCGCGAAATAGGTCCCTGCGTTCGAATAACCTCAAGAACAACGCTGTGGTTGTGCGTTTTGGCTTTTCGAAGATTGGTCCCTGAAGTTCTAAAGGAATGAGGTTTTTCAGAATTTTCCATAATCGTCCTGCGAATCTTTTGTCTGCACAGAAGCACGATCTATTTTTTAAAACAAATTGACAAATAAAATGGAATCGCCATAACTTCGGCCCATCAGAGCACTCTGCTCACCAAAGGGAGGAAGACATGAAACTGAAGACACTCATGGCTGTAACGGCGTCTGCCGCAGCGCTAATGACATCTGCAGCAATGGCCGATACCACATTGAACGCCTTGTTTATGAGCCAGGCAGCCTATAGCGAAGACAACATTAAATCGATGACGGCCTCATTTGAAGCGGCCAATCCGGGCACAAAAGTTGACTTAGAATTTGTCCCGTACGAAGCCTTGCATGACAAAATAATTGCAGCCTCCGGCGCTGGAGATGACGGATATGATGTCGTTCTTTTCGACGTCATTTGGCCCGCAGAATTTGCCGAACGTGGATTCCTGACTGATGTCAGTGACCGGGTAGCGGCTGATTTGACCAGTAAGATCTTTGATGGCGCTTGGACAACAGTTGAATATGACGGCAAGCGCTATGGCATGCCTTGGATTTTGGACACCAAATATCTGTATTACAACACCGAGATCCTTGCCAATGCTGGCATCGAGACACCACCAGAAACCTGGGATGAGGTTCTGGAACAGGCCAAGGTGATCAAAGACAAGGGTTTGGTTGAATATCCATTGGTCTGGAGCTGGTCGCAATCCGAGGCGATGATCTGTGACTTCACTACGCTGACCGCTGCTCATGGTGGTTCGTTCTTCGATAACGGAAAGCCAGCATTTGAAACCGGTGGTGCGAAGGCGGCGTTGGACTATATGAAAACGTCGCTTGGTGACGGGCTGACCAATCCATCGTCTCTAGAGTATTTCGAGGAAGACGTGCGCCGGGTGTTCTCAGCCGGTGATGCGGCCTTTGCGATGAACTGGACGTACATGAATTCTCTTGTGAACGATCCGAACGAAAGCCAGGTTGCGGGCAAAGTTGGCGTAATGTCGGCCCCGGGTGTGGATGGTGTGTCTGAAGCATCAGCTGTCAACGGTTCAATGGGACTCGGCATTCCATCTAACAGCCCACATGCAGATCAGGCCTGGGCCTTTATCAACCATCTAACCAATCAGTCCACTCAGGAAGAATTTGCAAACCTGAGCCTGCCGATCTGGAAAGCGTCCTATTCGCAGTCCGCTGTGACTGATGGTCAGGAAGATCTGGTTGCTGCTGCGGACAAGTCGATCGCTGTAATGTACCCGCGTCCGCTGGTTGCCTCGTACACCGAAGTGTCGAGCATTTTGCAAAAGCACCTGCATGGTTCGCTTCTGGATCAGACAACCTCTGAAGAGGCTTTGGCCAACGCAGCCAAACGCGTCGCGCGTATTCGTTGATCTGAAAACCTAAGAAGAGAGAGCACAAAATGTCTGCAATCAGTAGATCACGCGAAAAATGGGTTTTGTTGTTTCCGGCAATCCTTGTGCTCTCTCTCATCACCGTTCTACCGTTTTTGCAGACCGTTTGGACCAGTTTCACCGATGCTGAAATCACCGCACGTGAACAACAGGTCAACTGGATTGGTTTGGAAAACTACATTTGGGCGCTTACTGATCCGGATTTTTTGGAAGCGCTGGGCCGGACCATGTACTTCACGGCTGTTTCAGTCGGGTTGGAAGGTGTGCTTGGCATTGCCGTGGCCCTCCTGCTCAATCAGAAGTTCCGTGGCCGTTGGTTTCTGCGTGTCATCATCATCCTGCCCTGGGCTGTACCAACAATTGTGAATGCTGTTGCATGGCGCCTGATCTATCACCCTGACTACGGCGCGTTGAATTCACTGCTACTGCAGCTTGGTTTTATCGACAGCTATACAAGCTGGTTGGGAGACCCTGACCGCGCGCTCAATATGGTTATCCTGGCTGATGTCTGGAAAAATTTCCCATTGGTTGCCTATATCGCACTGGCGGCGATGCAAACCATTCCGGGTGACCTTCTGAAAGCGGCTGCAATCGAAGGGGCAGGGGCCTGGAAGCGATTTCGTTCAATCACACTGCCGTGGATTATCGGCCCAATGTTGGTGGTCCTGATTTTACGTACAATCGAAGCGTTTCGTGTGTTTGATATTATCTATGTGATGACTCGTGGTGGCCCCTCAGACGGTACCAAAACCGCGAGCTTCTATGTCTACCAAGAATACTTCAGCTATCTGAGATCGGGGAGCGGAGCGTCATATGCCGTGGTGGTTGCCGGCATCAGCGCCGTATTGATTTTAGCCTACTACGCGGGCATTCGCCGCGACCAACGAGGGGCTTGATCATGCACCGCTCTCTTATCGCATCCTTTGCACTGTATTCCGCCGCGCTGCTGCTTACGTTGTTTACTCTGGCCCCGTTGGTTTGGTTGGTTCTAATGAGCATCAGTAGTCCAAACGACCTGACCAGCGTACCGCTGAACTGGTGGCCAACTGAGGTTGATTTGTCCCGATATGGCCACCTGGTGGACCTTAATAACGGGGCAGGCCATCGGTTTCTTGCGGCTTTGCGTAACAGCCTGCTGACGGCAGGTGGTGCGACGTTGATTGCTCTAATCGTGGCGGTTCCTGCCGCTTATGCGTTTTCCCGTCGGGGGGCTTCGCTTGCCCTGCTGTTCGTTTTTCTTGCAACCATCATGATGCCGCCAATCACCTATGTGTTGCCACTGTATGAAATCTTTGGTGGTCTTGGCGCTTTGAACAAAACCACCACCCTGATTATTGTCTACAGCGCCATGTTGCTGCCTTTTGCCACTTGGCTGATGAAGAGCAACATTGATGTGCTGCCGGTTGAGATTGAACAAGCCGCGTTCATGGAGGGGGCCTCTACAGCATTCACCCTACGCCGTGTCGTCTTGCCACTAGCACTGCCTGCAATCGCGGCGACTTGTATGCTGTCTTTCTTAGTGGCTTGGGACGAGTTCTTTTATGCGTTGATTTTCACGAGTGATCTCAGTGCGAAAACCCTACCGGTGGCCATAGCTGACTTTTCAGCTGGCAGGGTTACTGACTATGGAGTGATCGCATCTGTCGGTGTGCTCGCCACCCTGCCGCCGGCCATTTTGGCAATCTGCTTTCAGCGGTTCATCGTTTCCGGCCTTGCCGCTGGAAGTGTCAAAGGATGAGCCCCAGCATGACAAATAACCTCCAGAAAAAAGAGAGAACTGCGGTGTCCTCTAATCCAATCCTAGCTGTCGAAAACCTTAGCAAAAGCTATGGCGACTTGAGGATCCTAAAAGATGTAAGCGTTGCAATAGAGGCCGGGGATTTCCTTGTTCTGGTTGGCCCCTCGGGGTGTGGTAAATCCACATTGCTTGGCTGTATTGGCGGACTAACTGAAATCACATCGGGCAATATTCAGATCGACGGGCAGGATGTGACCCACACCGATCCTGCAAAACGCGACATTGCGATGGTTTTTCAATCCTATGCGCTGTTTCCGAATATGAGTGTCGGAGACAATATTGGGTTTGGATTGGAAGTGCGAAAAGTTCCAAAAACTGAGCGGGACGAAAAAGTCAATCAAGTTGCTGAATTACTAAAGATTGAGCCACTTCTTGATCGCGCGCCAGCGCAACTTTCAGGTGGTCAGCGTCAGCGCGTTGCGATGGGCCGGGCGCTAGTGCGTGATCCAAAACTGTTCCTGTTCGACGAACCGCTCTCCAACCTTGATGCCAAGCTGCGGGTGACGATGAGGACAGAAATAAAACGTCTGCACCAGCGCCTGAATGCATCCATTATCTATGTTACCCACGACCAGATCGAAGCGATGACACTGGCCACAAAAATTGTCGTGATGAAAGATGGTGTGATCCAGCAAGTTGGTTCACCTCGTGAGATCTATGATACCCCAGCCAATATTTTTGTTGCTGATTTCATGGGTTCTCCGGCCATGAACATTCTGGATGCCGATGTCACAATGGATGGCCTGATGGCAAGGGTCGAGATTGCGCGTGAAGATGGGCAGGAGCCTTTGATCTTGTACGACACCAACCCTGGAGAAGGTATTACGTCTCGTCCTGCGGGGCCGTTGAAAGTTGGTTTGCGCCCCGAGGCGTTGACTGACCTGGGTTCACGTTCGGTAAATGCGGATCAGCAATTTGACTGCCTGCTTGATGTGGTCGAGCCAGCAGGTTCCGACACATTTGCAGTGATTCGTCTTGGTGGCACTGAAGTGACTGCCCGGATGCATGGAGATGTTGACGTGAATTCAGGTGACACAGTGCCCATCTGTTTTGATCTCACTAAGATTTCTTACTTCGACCCAAAGAGTGGAGAACGTCTATGACCAGCGGGCCAATTTTGGTTGCGGATATTGGTGGGACCAACACTCGGTTTGGGCTTGCCGGCCCAAGTGGGATTTTGGACGGAACTTTGAAAAGGTATTCGAATAACGACCATACCAACTTCTATTCTTTGGTAGCAGAATATCTCAATTTTCAAGATGTCGAGAAATGCTCAAAGGCTTGCCTAGCGGTGGCTGCGCCAGTGAAAGATGATGCAATTACACTGACAAATCGTGATTGGCATATTAGTAAGGCCGGTGCACGTGAGGCAACCGGCGCGGAGGACATAAGGTTTCTCAACGACTTTGAGGCGCTCGGTTTCGCCATTGACCGTTTGTCCTCTGATCAAGTTCTCCATGTCGCGGGGCCGAAAGTAGCAGCAAATTCTGAAGGTGCCCGGCTAGTCCTTGGAGCGGGCACCGGATTTAACGCGGCTGCGATAACTTGTGGAGTGGATGGGCACCCCAAAGTACGTGCAGCAGAATGTGGCCACATGACCCTGCCGGTTGAAACCACGAATGAGCTCTCCTTGCGGGACCACCTAGCTCAAAATCGCGGTCGAGCTTCGGTCGAGAGGGCGCTGTCCGGGCAGGGTGTACTGGAAATCTATGAATGGGTTTGTGGCCAGGCCGACATTCTGGCGCAAAATTATACAGCTCAGGAAATTGTTCATCTGGCCATCGAAAAGCGTGATGAAGCCTGCGAGACAACCGCGAACATTCTGGTGAGGCTGCTTGCAAGAATTGCTGGCGATCTTGTACTTGCCTTCCTCCCGTTGGGCGGTCTCTACCTTTCTGGTGGCGTTACGCGAGCGTGTAGGGATTTGATATCAAGCGATCTTTTTTGGCAAGAGTTCACAGCAAAGGGGCGGCAGGGCAATCTTTTGCGTTCGATTCCAGTGTACCTGATGACGGATGATCACGCAGCATTGGAAGGCTGTGTAACAGCGATGATCGGACCTCCGTCGTTTGGTACACTGCGTAATTCAATGGCGCCACAGGTTGCAGGGATTAGAACATGACAAAAAATGTCAGCCAGATGCGGCGTGAAATATTGGAAATACCTGAAGCCATAGAACGCTTGTTGGCAAATGGCGGCCATAATATTGCAGTTACGGCATCGAACCTACGCGCACTGGATCCTGCATTTGCAATTACAGTAGCGCGAGGGTCCTCAGATCATGCTTGTTCTTATTTGAAGTATGCTGCTGAAATCGCGCTTGGTATTCCTGTAGCATCAGTTGGTCCCTCGATTGCCTCTCTTTATGGTGCGAAAATGCGATTGAAAGGTGGGGTCGTTCTTTCCGTTTCGCAATCAGGTCAAAGCCCGGATATTGTTGAAATGACCCGGTCTGCCAGACGAGATAGAGCGCTTTCGGTCGCTATCACCAATGCCCCAACATCACCGTTGGCAACCAGTGCGACCCATTCATTGGATATGATGGCTGGACCTGAGTTGAGCGTTGCCGCGACAAAAACATTTGTTAGTTCGATGGTGACGGGGCTGCTATTGCTGGCTGAGTGGGGCAACAATGCCAGTTTGCGCCGTGCGATCCATCACTTGCCAGCCCAGTTGGAAAAGGCGATCGCAGTAGATTGGCCCGAGGTTCGTGCCGCTATTGGCAGCCATCAATCTTTATTCACGTTGGGTCGAGGACCGGCTTGGGCGATTTCAAATGAAGCGGCATTGAAATTCAAAGAAACCTGCCAAATCCATGCGGAAAGCTATTCGTCAGCTGAAGTTTTGCATGGCCCTGTATCAATTGTTGATCAAGGGTTCCCTGTGCTTTGCTTTGCAGCCGAAGATGCCGCTGAGGCCGTCCTTGCCGAAATGGCAGATCGAATTTCTAGGCAGGGTGCGCAGGTTTTTGCAACCTCAAATCGGGTTGTTAGGGCGCAGAGCATTGATCATGTAAGAACTGATCACCCGTTGACGGATCCTATCAGTCTTATCGTCTCGTTCTATGCGATGGTTGAGCAGTTAGCACAATCGCGCGGAGGCAATCCTGATGCCCCTCGTCATCTCAATAAGATAACAGAAACGGTTTAACTCGAAAGCGTGCACTTGGAATTCGGCCCTGGCTTGTGGGCGACCTTCAAAATCACATAGCCCCTCTACAGGGGTCTTAAACACATTGAGCGATCAAGTTTGAAAGGAAGAGGCCACAGCTTTCCAACTCTGAAACTTTGATGAATTCGTCTGGCTTGTGGGCGCGGTCGATATTGCCTGGTCCGACAACTACAGTTGGAATGTGGACCTCTGCGAACAGCCCGGCCTCGGTACCAAAGGCAACTTTCGAGTGGTTGTTTTTCTGGCTTAACGCCTTGACGGTTGCAACAATGTCGGCATCCGGGCAGGTGTCCAGTCCGGGCGTATCTGACAAGGTTTCAAAGTGGATGTTACAATCCGGCTTCACTGCTTGCATTTGAGGTTCCAAAGTTCCTTTCGCAAAGGCCCGTACTTGCTCTACCAACTCTGCAGGATTGTCTGCAGAAATCGCTCGGACCTCGAAATCAATCTGGGTATGGTCGGGAACGATATTGACCATTGATCCGCCATGGCTCACGCCAACATGTGCCGTGGTGTGGGGGACGTCAAAATAGGGATCTCTCGCACCGTTCTTTTGCAGGTCACGCCCCATATCAGAAATGAAGGTGGTGAGTCTGGCAGCGTATTCAACAGAATTGACCGCGGTAGGTGCCAGCGAAGAATGCGCTGTAAAACCCTTGATGACAACACGTTCAGCTCGTTTAGCTTTGTGACCTATAATTACACCCATATCGGTGGGCTCGCCTACAAAGCACCCTTTGGGTAAGGTCTCCCACTGTGCGATCTCCGCAATGGCAGTTCGAACACCGATGCAGCCCACTTCTTCATCATGGGATAAAACAATATGTAAAGGGGTTGCGAGGGGCTTGGCAGTCATTTCAGGTACAGCGGCTAGAACGCAGGCGACATAGCCTTTCATATCTGATGCACCACGTCCCAGGACCATACCGTCGCGGATTTCGCCTCCAAAAGGGTCAAAGCTCCAGTCCTGATCGTCAACTGGAACCACATCGACGTGACCGGACAGGATGTACCCGGGCACAGTAGGGTCACCAATTGTTGCAATCAGATTAGCCTTTTTGCCGGTATCGTCGTAAATTCGCCGTGATTTCACTCCGAAAGTTTCAAGATAGGTTTCAACCCACCCCAACAGTTCCAGGTTAGAACGGCGGCTGACCGTGTCGAACTGAATTAATTGTGACAGAATATCGGCGGCGGATAGTTTGGACATTCAAATAGCCTCGGAAAACTGATCTTCAGGAGTGGTGAATTTAATGTGCCGCATGAAGTTGCGGGTCTGCGTTGAAGGCGGGCGGTCAGCTGACAGAACAAAACTGGTGCGGTATTCGATGTCAGATTCAAACGGCAGGATGACCAAACCGCGTTGTGGTTCGGTCAACTGCGGGAATGGGTTTAGGACGGTTACGCCTATGCCAGCACGAGCAAGTTCTACCGCAGCGATGTTAGTGGCAGCTTCAACAATTATGTTGGGCCGCACTCCGCTGCGGTTAAAGATCTGTTCAGTCAAACTACGACCTCCCAACCGGCGGACGAAATCTACTGTCGAAACCCCGTCCAAATCTTGTGTTGTGATAGTGTCCCGATTGGCTAAACAGTGACCTTCGGGCATGACACAGACCATCTTGGACTTCCTCCATGGGATCAATTTCACCCCTGATTGCTGGATCATAGCGCTGGTGAGGCCAAGGTCGTATCGAAACTCCAAAACACCAGCGACGATTTGTTCCGTTGGTTGGGTTTCAAATTGAATACGGCGGCTGGAATCTTGTTTGAGAAAAGTTGCTAACCGGGGAAGAAGGAAGCAGTGGGCAATGGTGGTAGAAGCTGCAATGCTGAGCGGCTTGTTCTCTGTATGGGCCCACTCGGCACCATCAATCTTACTCAGAGTTTCAAACAGAGGATCCAGTGTTTCGTTTAAGCTTAGCGCTTCCGCAGTGGGTTCGATGCGGCCAGATATTCGCAGAAACAAAGTTCGGCCAAGTCGATTTTCTAACTGGGTCAAAGCACGACTGATCGCAGGCTGTGAGATGCCAAGACGACGCGCAGCGCCAATAGTTGTTCCGGTGGTTAGAACCGCCCGTAAAGCTTCATACTCTCGAATAATGTGCCGATTCTCACGCATGACCGCAATGTCCTCTTTTTAGGATCCGAGTGGAACAGGATGCCGTGACATTGAGCTATAGCTAAAACGCATTGTATTTCTTGCTACTATAACGATTTTATATCTACGCATACAAGATTAGTGCCTGACCCTTGGGTTTGCAGCATGTAAACCAAGCCTCAGCCAAAGGCAGGCTGTTCAGTGACACTGATGGTAGATATTGGCGTAGTTACCTTCCTTCAAATCCAGGCCGAGCTGAAAAGGCTGGCTCTTGCCGGAGCAAGGCTTTGGTGTTTGACGTCGCCGAGATGATTAGAGGACACTGCGTAAAGAATTCGGTATGAGAACTGCTCTATATCTGCTTTGCAGTTCTGAAAACCTCGTTTCTCGACCTTAACTGCCGGCAAATTTATCTGTTAAGGCATGTTTAAGACCCTCACTGCTATGCCGAATATGGGTGAATAAAAAGGTGGTGGATTATGAGCGCACAAAACAGTGTGGCGCCCATTATCATCAAGAAGAAAAAAGTCATTAGTGGCGGTGGCCACCACGGTGGTGCATGGAAAGTAGCTTATGCTGACTTTGTGACCGCGATGATGGCCTTCTTCATGTTGATGTGGCTCCTAAGTGCAACGACGGAAAAGCAGCGTAAAGGTCTTGCAGACTATTTCTCGCCGTCTATTCCAATTAGCCGAATTTCTGGTGGTGGCAACGGCGCCTTCAGCGGTGACAGCATGTTCTCAGAGGATGTGATGCCGCAGACCGGAACCGGTGCATCAAACGCTAATCCGATTGACGCGCAACAGGCGCGGGGAGAAAGCGGTTTGGATGAGACTGCCGAAGAGAAAGCGGAAACTGCCGAGTTCAAATCAATTGAAGAGGCATTACGGGGTCGCGGTGGCGAAAGTATGGTCAGCGTTGAAATGGCACGCCACATCGTGACGCGTGTCACTGACGAAGGCCTGATCATCGAAATGTTCGCGACAGAGGATGCTCCACTATTCGAAGAAGGCCGAGATACACCGACGCAGTTGTTTCGCGATTTGATGCGGATGGTGGCGCGGGTGACTGGGGTTGTGAGCAACGATATTGCCATTGGAGGGCATATACGGTCACATCCAGTTGTCTTGGCTGACAATCCGGTTTGGGAATTGTCCAGCTCCAGAGCTGATGTAACGCGTAGGCTTCTCGAATCGGGTGGTATGAGATCTGCCCGAATTGACCGAGTAACGGGCCATGCTGACCGCAAACTGTCGTCGCTGAATCCGATGTCTGAGCGAAATAATCGCGTCGAAATAATACTTTTACGCAAGTAAAACAAAGAAACCACGGCTAACAGATAGATCGAATTTTATCTGTTAGCCGCCCGTTAATGGCCATTGCGTTACCTGTTGCTTCAAGAATGATCTGATGCAGCAGAAAGGCGTATCTTATGACTTTATCATCTTCGCTGAACGCTGGCGTAGCCGGACTTTCGGCGAATGCCAGCAGATTGGCCTCAATTTCCGATAACATCGCAAACTCGTCGACCGCAGGTTACAAGCGGGTACAGACTGACTTTCACTCCATGGTGATTTCATCAAGTGGCGGCAACTATACCGCAGGTGGCGTACGGGCGACGACTACCCGTTTGATTGATGAACGCGGTTCTCTGATCTCAACGACAAATCCAACAGATCTTGCTGTGCGTGGTCGAGGTATGTTGCCGGTTGCTTCAGTTACTGAGGTTGGGGCGAGTACTGCTGAACCGAATATGATGCTAACTACGACGGGGTCATTCCGTACAAATTCAGACGGGATGTTAACAACCGAAAGTGGGCTGGTGTTGCTTGGATGGCCTGCCAACGCTGACGGATCTATCCCATCTTTTCCACGCGGGACCTCTTCTGGCCTGGAGCCAGTTCAGTTCAATGTGACGCAGCTGACGGGTGAGCCGACTACGTCGGTTGATCTGGGCATAAATCTGCCGGCCGCGTCAACTATCTCTGGTGCTGCTGGTGATGTGGAAAACCTGCCGATTGAATATTACGATAATCTTGGGAACACCGAGAATATCGAGATCGCGTTCACGCCAACAGTACCTGGTGCAGGCGCATCCAATGAGTGGACGATGGTCATTACGGATTCTGCATCGGGTGGCGCAGTCATTGGCGAATATGTCATGACATTTACAGACAGCCAGAGCGCAGGCGGCGCACTAGCCACGGTTACTACGACCTCAGGTGGCACATATGATTCCACCACTGGCTCTGCGATTGTGAACGTCGCTGGCGGCCCAATGGAGATCAATATCGGTGAAATCGGTAGTAGCGCTGGTATTACCCAATTGGCGAACCAGTTTAACACAGCTGGTGTTACAAAAGATGGATCACCTGTTGGGACCTTTACTGGTGTAGAGGTTGGGGCCGACGGTCTCGTCCACGCCAGCTATGATAATGGTGCTTCCCGCGTCGTTTATCAGGTGCCGCTGGTCGATATGGCTAATCCCAATGGCATGATTTCGTTAGATTCGCAGACCTATATGCCGTCAAATGATAGTGGCGCCTACTACTTGTGGGATGCAGGGGATGGCCCAACTGGCGAGGTTCGCGGGTACGCCCGTGAGGAATCCAAAACCGATGTAGCCACAGAACTGACCAATATGATCCAGACACAGCGGGCATATTCGTCAAGCGCGAAGATCGTTCAAACCGTGGATGAGATGTTGCAGGAAACAACCAACATCAAGCGCTAATCGCGCTGAAATCTAACGACCCGGACACATAGAAAAGGCAGAACATGTCAATTACCACTGCACTCAGCACCGCGATGACCGGTTTGACTGCTGCCGGCCGCGCGTCGTCGGTGGTATCAGAAAACATAGCAAACTCGCTGACTCCAGGTTACGCTCAACGTAGCTTGGTCCTCTCGAGTGGTGCTGCTACACCGGGTGTCCGGGTCGAAGGGATACAGCGCAACGTAGATCCCGCAGTTCAAGCTGGTCGGCGCGTTGCCGAAGCTGAACATGACAACATCAAGGCTCAATCTGATTTCTATACTCGGTTGTCGGGGCTTGTTGGATCAGTAGATGATCCGTTTTCGATAACTTCACGGCTTTCCAATTTTGATGGTAGCTTGATTGAAGCAATCTCGCGCCCGGATTCAATGCCGCGCCTAAATGACTTATCCTTGCAGGCGGAGGCCTTGGCCGACACAATTTCTACTGCAGCTGAAGGTTTGCGCGACCTGAGGACCACCGCAGAGCGGACAATTGATGCACAGGTCGATACCGTCAATCAGGCTCTGAAGGATGTACATAAACTAAATGCTCGAATTATGGTTTCTCAAGCAGGTGGAATGAGCACTGCCGCAATGTTGGATCAGCGGGGCCAATTGATTGATCAAATCAATCAAATTATCCCAGTGAATGTAGTCCAACGGGACAACGGTCAGGTGGCGTTGTTCTCCCAAGGTGGCGCAATCCTCCTGGACGGAAACCCAGCTGAACTGAGCTTTGATGGCAAGCCTGATACAATGCCGCACATGACACAGGCAAATGGATTGCTGTCCGGTCTAGAGATCAACGGTATCGCGGTTGAAACAGATCCTGGCGGGCCATTGCGTGGCGGGTCGTTGGCCGCGCAGTTTGAGCTTAGGGACGAAATTTCAGTTGAGGCACAAGAAGATCTGGACGCGATGGCGCGTGACCTTATCGAACGGTTCCAAGATCCAGCAGTGGATGCCACACTAGGTGCCACAGATCCAGGATTGTTCACAGATAGTGGCGCATTCTTCGATCCTGTCAATGTCATAGGCATATCTAACCGTCTGACATTGAACGAAAAGGTGTCTATGGATGGCGATTCTGAAACTTGGCGGCTTCGGGACGGTTTGAATGCTGCCGCACCAGGAAATGCTGGTGATGCTCGACTGTTACAGAGCTACACAACAGCACTTGATGCAACACGTACGATCACATCTCCTGGTTTAGGGACGACAACCCTGAACGCTTCTACTATAAGCGCCAATCTTCTGTCGCATTTTAGCCAAAACACCAACGCGGCTGACCAGGCACTCAGCTTTGCCTCGGCTAGCTTCAGCGAAATGAGCCAAATGGAATTGGCACAGGGCGTGGATACCGACGCAGAGCTTCAAAACCTTATGTTGATTGAGCAGGCCTTTGCAGCCAATGCCAAGATGATGACGGTTGTTGATGAGCTCATGGACACACTTCTAAGGATATAATAGATGAACATCACATCTTTTGGAGACATGGCGCATAACGTGTTTCTGCGCAACCGAACTGCAGAACTGAAAGAGAATCTGGGCACGCTGACGCAAGAGCTCAGCACGGGAAAGGCTTCCGACCTCAACCAGCGCCTAGGGGGGGACTTTACCTACCTGTCTGACATTGAGCGTAATCTTTCGCGTCTTGAGTCTTACAAAATTTCAGCCACAGAATCTTCGTTGTTTGCTTCATCGGCGCAGAGTTTCATCGCAAAGATAGACTCAAATGCCGGGGCCCTTAGCGATGATATTTTGGCTACGACTGGTGCGACGAATGACAACACAACAAATCTGTTGTCAGGACAGTCGCGCCTATATCTCGAAGAATCAATTCGGGCTCTCAATGGCCAGGCTGCTGGGCGCAGCCTATTTGCCGGCACAGCAACAAGTGCGGTACCATTGGCTGATGTCGATACGCTGATGTCAAATTTGGTAACTGAGGTTTCAGGCCTCACCACTGCTGCGGATATCATTACAGAAGTAAAAGCCTGGTTTGCTGATCCAACCGGCTTTGATGCCATCATGTATCAGGGTTCAACGACATCGATGTCGTCGGTAAATGTTGGCCCGAATGAGCAGGTTGATATTTCGCTTCGCGCAGACGATGAGGATTTTAAGCAAGCGATGCAAAGCTTTGCAATCGGTGCACTGGCAACAGAGCCCGGTTTAGTTCTGACTGTAGGCGTCAAAGGCGACTTGTTGGCTGGTAGCGGCACTGAGCTGCTTGAAACCCGCAATCGACTTACCAATGTGCAGGCCGATCTAGGCTTCACAGAATCTAGAATTGAGGAGGCGGCAATTCGGAATGCCGCTGCGATGACCAGCCTTAGTCTGACACTGAATGAATTGACACAGGCCGACCCATTCGAAACTGCAACACGGTTGGAAGAGACACAATTCCAACTCGAGGCACTGTACTCGGTGACCGCACGTTCGTCCCAACTCTCCTTACTAAGGTACATGTCATGATCAAATATATTCGCATTTTGTTGGCTTGCCTGATGTTGCCTACGGTGCTGCAGGCTTCGACAATCCGACTTAAAGATTTGGTGGAGTTTGATGGCGTCCGCGGAAACGATCTGGTTGGATACGGTTTGGTAGTGGGTTTGAACGGGACCGGTGACGGACTGCGCAATTCTCCCTTTACCGAAGAAATCATGTCGAACATTCTGGAACGATTGGGCGTTAACGTTACAGGCGAACAGTTCCGACCCAAGAATGTAGCAGCGGTGTTTGTGACAGCTAGCTTGCCCCCATTTGCCCGAGTGGGCGGACAAATTGACGTCACGGTTTCGGCCATTGGTGATTCTAAGAGCCTGCTTGGCGGTACTCTGGTTATGACGCCTCTGAATGCTGCAGACGGTCAGATATACGCCGTTGCTCAGGGGACAATTTTGGCCGGTGGTGCTGTTGCCGAGGGTGATGGTGCTTCGGTCACTCAGGGGGTGCCGACATCCGGTGGTATTCCGTCGGGTGCCCGTGTGGAACGTGAAATTGAATTTGATTTGGCATCTTTGACCACAATGCGACTGGCCTTGCGAGAGCCAGATTTCACCACTGCTGGCCGGATTGAGCAGGCCATAAATCGCGAATTTAACTCAAATGTAGCTCTGATGCGCGATTCTGGTACTGTCGAAATAGATATCGCTGGCACCCGAGCCCGCTCCACCGCACATGCTGTGGGTCGGATTGAAAATATTCTGGTCGAACCTGAGCGCAAGGCGCGGGTGGTTGTTGATCAGAGATCGGGCACAATTGTTATGGGCAGCGATGTTCGGATCTCCCGGGTGGCAGTGGCGCAGGGGAATTTGACGCTTAGGATTGAGGAAGCACCACTGGTGATACAGCCAAATCCATTTTCGGACGGTGAAACTGTCGTGGTGCCACGCACTGGGGTCGCAATCGACGAAGAAGAAGGTATTCAATTGGCTGAGGTCCCGGAAACTACTTCGCTCTCTGAAGTTGTTGCGGGCCTGAATGCACTAGGCGTATCGCCTCGCGACATGATTGATATTCTCAAAAGCTTAAAAGCTGCTGGGGCGTTGCACGCTGAGTTTGTTGTTCGCTGACGCAAACAAGGAACAACAACATTCAAACCCGGCCTAAAATTCAAGGGCCGGGTTTTTGAATCCGGACAGGAGATGTTCGTGGGAATTAGTTCCGGCTTCCAGTGTCCTGTTTGGCTTTAAGTCTGGTTCGTTCGCAGCGCGCAAACAATGTGAACTCTTTCAGATAGTTGACAGGGATGAAGCTCAAAATTGCAGCATTTCCTGGAGAGTTTGGCAGTTCAGCTTAGATTAGGTAACCATCCATTTCTCAAAGGGGGACAGCCGTAGAAATCAGGCGGTCAAATTTGTATCCGGATGGGTGCCGCTGTCGGTGACACAACATAGATGGTCAATGTTGTAGCCCATCTGGAAGATCGGCAATGCGATGGTTTTGATTGATAAAAACCTAGCACGTGCAGGCATCATCTTGGGATCCTGTTTTCCGAGGCTGGGCGAGGTCATTAGCGAAGGTGAGAGTCCTCCCAATGATTTCTGCTCCAGTTAAAGTTTCTCACGTGTTTCAATACCATTGGACCCCCTGATCGGTCGTCAATTCTTGCCAATCACCCTGGCCTGGTGAGGTGTATCTGATTTTCTGACGGGGCATGGTATTCCCAGCCAATTGTTAGATGTCATTTGACATAAACAGGCCTCCGGTTGGAAAACCAACCGGAGGCCTTTAGTGGTAGATGGATTGGGCTATTTCAGGGGTAGTAACTGCGAACCAGCGCGCTAGCGATTAGGCTCCAGCCATCAGCAACCACAAAAAAGGCCAGTTTGAAGGGCAGGGAAACCACTGCGGGTGGAACCATCATCATCCCCATCGACATCAGGATAGCGGCAACGACAAGATCGATGATCAAAAATGGCAAAAAGACCAGAAATCCAATCTGAAAAGCTCGGGAAATCTCGGACAACAGAAAGCTGGGAATCAGGACCGAAAGTGGTGCGTCTGGAGTTGGATCTATCCCCTGCAGTCCAGGTCGCAGATCTGACATTGCATAAAATGTATCTGGATCTAATCGGGCAGCCATAAAGGCACGAAATGGTTCCAAGGAGCGGATCATAGCCGCTTCGACACCCAGTTCCTCTTCGATCAAGGGGCCAATGCCGTGAGTCCAAGCGTCCGTAAACACGGGCTCCATCACAAAGTATGTCAAAAATAGCGCTAAGCTGATGATCAGCATGTTTGGCGGGGCTTGCTGCATACCAATGCCTTGTCGAACAATCGACAACACAGTTACCAGAAATGGAAAACACGTGATCATGATAGCTAGGCCTGGAGCCAAACTAAGCACGGTAAGTAGTAAAATTAGCTGTATTGAACGGGCGGAAATTGATCCGTTGTCAGCTAGAGACAGGTTCAGCTCTTGAGCCTGCGCAATCTGTGGCATCGCCAGCAGCGTCAAAGCTGCCAGCGTAACAAATAAAAAGGACTTTTGCGTCATCCCAACCCGCTCTGCAGATCTGCAATTTCTGTGAGACGAACCGCCAGTTGCCCGGCCTGATCGCCTTCCATCTCTTCCAGTTGGCCGCGGGCAACCAGACGGTCGCCTACATATAGGTCAACGGGGTCCTCCACTCGTTTGTCCAGCGTCAGAACTGCATTTTCACCTAGATTAACCAAATCGCGAATTAGCGGTCGGGCCTTCCCAACGGAAACGACTACCTCGACGGGAACCGAATTGAACGGATTGCCAGTGTCAGAAGTCTTTGTCTTGAGATCGGAGTTGTCATCCATAGTTGGCGTCCTCTTTGACTTGATAGGAGAAGGCATCGACTGAATCACGGATCGAGTCGAGCAATGCTGCACTGTTTATTTCACGTTCGAGATTCCCAACCCGTAGGTAGGCCTGACCTGGCGCCAGGTCAGCGGCTTCGCGCACTTTTACCTCGACGGAGAAGTTCTGATTCAGTGCTGACCGTACTCCTGCAGCTTCACCTGCAGCTACGGAAATCACCAGTGGTTGAGTGGTTTGGCCCTTTGCCATATCTGTCAGCTGGTCAACAATGTGATGCCCGAAACTGGCCGCCATGGCGTCTGGCAGGATAGCGCTAGTCAGCACCTTGAGCATTGGATCGAGCGATTCGATCAATTGGCTTTGAGCTTCGTGAAAAGTAAAACTCATGTCTTCGAGTGAATTTGCCAGTGTGGCTGATATCTTGGTGGTTTCACTGTCTTGGGCTCCGACCGCGTCGTCCCAGCCTGCTGTGTAACCATTCTCGAACGAGACCAGCTTTTCCTCTTCCAAAAGTTCATCCGAAACCGTCTGTACGGGTTGAACTTTGCCAGCATTTCCAAAATCTTCTAATAGGTGAGCAATAGTCATCAAGCTTTCTCCTCGCTCTCTTCAAGCCAGCCGCGTAGAATTTCGACAGTTTCTTCTTGGCGATCGCCAATCATGGCGCGTAAGCGGTCGACGGGATCTTCCGAACCACCGCCCAAAGCAGGTAGTCCGCCCATGCCTCCCATGTCACCGATGCCACCCATGGCGTCAAACTGGCTAGGCGCACCGTCATCGATCTCACCTGTTAGTGCCATTCCCATTCCCATGCCCATGTCGGGATTGCTCATCATGTCGCCACCGCCAAGTTGAGGCAGATCAGCCAGAGGCTCTGGACCCTCTAAAGCCCCCTGTGGCGCTTTGTTGGATAGGATTGGCTTGAGGACGAACAGCCCCAAGATCAGACTAACAAATGCTAGGGCAGCAATCTGGATCAGGGACATGGCATCGAGATAGATATTGTCCATCATAGATGTGGAGACGACTGTGCCCTGAGGTTCGATTGTCGGTAGTTCCATTGACCTTAATGTAATGACATCACCACGTTCAGCGTCAAAACCGATGGCTGCTGCGATCAACTCCTGCATAGATGCCAGTTCTTCTTCAGGGCGAGGTGTAAATTCGGCAACGCCAGCCTCGTTGGTAGAGTTGAGCCCGTTTACCAACACGGCCACGGTCAATCGTTTAATGGCGCCAGGGCCACGAGTGATTTGCAGCTCAGTTTCCGATATTTCATAGTTGATTCGTTCGCGAGTTAAGCTGGTGTTGGCTTTGGAACCATCACCGGAAGCAGCGTCACCATCAGGTATGTTAGAGGCCACTGTAACTTCGCCGGATTGGTTGCTCGAAGAATCGGCACGCTCTTCTACGTCCGTACTTATGGCTATGCGACTTTCCGGGTCGACGCGCTTTTCCCGAATGGATTCGGTATCAGTGACGATATCAACACTGACCTCGACCACAGCGTTGCCCTGTCCAACGCGAGCCTCGACTAAACGGATGACCCGGTCACGAATCGATTGTGATCTATCATCGGATCCAGCTCCTGTAGCCGCCGCCGTTTCTGGTGTGCCGATCAGAGAGCCATTGGCATCTATTACGGCGACATTTTCAACAGCAAGGCCAGTCACCGCCGAAGCGATTAGAAAGCGAACTGCGTTGGCCTGGGTCGGGGATATCGGGGACCCCATCGGTACAAGCGAAACTGAAGCTGTTGGTTCAACACTACGTTGGAAGGGGTTGGAGCCGGTGTTGGCGATATGCACCCGTGCCTGAGTAACATATGGGCTAGCAACAATTGTGCGGGCTAGCTCACCCTCTTTAGCACGCCAATACGCAGCATCGAACATTTGAGACGTGGTGCCAAACCCGCTGAGCGAATCAAGCAGTTCATAGCCACGGTTCCCATTCGCCGGCAAACCTTCACTGGCAAGCGTCATACGCAGCTCGTCGCGTTGGTCGACCGGGACATAAATTGACCCGCCTCGTACTTCATAAGGAGTACCGCGCTGTTCTAGCGACTGTACCACTTGACCTGCCGAGCTGCTGTCCAGCCCGGCATAGAGTAATTTCATCGTGGGCGTATTCGCCACACGGGACATTGCAAGCACGCTGAGAATCATGATGACCGTGGAACCCACGATGATCAGACGCTTGCGCGTATCCAAACCTGCCCAGACATTCTTGATCTGCTGCACTTTAACCTCCGTCGAACCGACATTCTGCTCGGCTTGCAACCGTTTTGAATGATTGGCCTTAACATTCGGTTAGCCACTCTGAGGTTATGAAGAGTTTGTTCGACGTTTTAGGAATTGTCATGACAGACGCTACAGCAGATCTAGAAGAAGCACCGGCCAAGCCGAGTAAGATGCCCCTGATCATTGGAGTTGTGCTGGCTATTGCTGGTGGTGGCGGCGGTTTTTACGCTGTTCAATCGGGATTGCTTCCGCTTGGTAAAACAGCTGATCCGCAAACGACTCATGCGGTAGAATCGGTACCAGCCGGGGTAGATAGTGGTGAGACAGCGGAAGATATCGCCAATCTTGCCTTTATCGAAATGGACCCAATTGTGATTACGCTGCGTAAGGCAAGCGGACTAAAGCATTTGAGGTTTCGGGCACAGTTGGAAGTCGATGTGGCTCACCAGGCCGAAGTCGAAAAGATTCTTCCGCGCGTTGTCGATGTACTGAACAGCTATCTTAGAGCGTTGGAAATAGCGGATCTGGCAGATCCGATGGCTTTACCGAAACTGCGAGCGCAGATGCTACGGCGGATCAACATTGCTACTGGACAGGGGCGTGTTCGAGATTTGCTGATAATGGACTTCGTATTGAACTAGGAGGACAGGATGGAAATGATTGCAGATATCCTACTTGTTGCGGGCGCCCTCGGGGCTGGTTTTTATTGTTTTGTGTTGGCACGCCGACTTAATCGCTTCAACGATCTCGAAAAGGGGGTCGGCGGAGCGGTCGCTGTGTTGTCTGCCCAAGTTGATGATCTAAACAAATCTCTGGTGGCAGCTCGCGCAACATCGGATGGATCGAGCAAAGTGTTGGGTGAGCTAACAGCTCGTGCCGAATCGGTTGCTCAGCGACTGGAGCTGACAATGGCGTCGATGCATGACTTGCCAGCGGCCTCAACTGTTGCGCGGCCAAGTGAGGAGAGCGATGCCCTGGCTACAGCTCTCAAATCCGAACCGGCACCAGAAGAAGCTGAGAAACAATCTGCAGGTTTGATGTTTGTACGTCATAACCGCAATCAAAGTCGGGTTGCCTGATGTCTAATACTCTTAAACCCAAAAATGGCCGCCGGACACGAGTTGGTACTTTGTTTATGTTGGCAGTGCTGTTGATTGGTTCGGCTGCTCTGCGTTTGGGGTTTGAGGCTGGACCAGCGATTGCGCGTGAAGTGGCTAGCCTTCCAGAGGCTGACCTGCCTTCAGGTGACGAAGTCGTGCAGCACGAATCAGGGCCATCTTCGGTAGAATTCCAGCACATGCTCGCGGCATTTCAGCAAAGAGAAGAGGCATTAGCTGCGCGTGAGGCTGAGATCGAGGATCGGGTCAAAGCGATGGAGCTAGCCGATCAAGCTATCACTCTCAAACTTGCGGCTTTAGAGGCCGCTGAGGTGAAGCTCGAAGAGACACTTGCCTTGGCTGACGGTGCGACTGAAAACGACTTGTTCCGCCTGACTGCCGTTTATGAGCAGATGAAGCCAAAACAAGCGGCGCCACTATTTGAGGAAATGGACCCTGGGTTTGCTGCGGGCTTTCTGGCTCGAATGAAGCCCGAGGCTGCAGCTGGTATCATGGCCGGTCTTAGCCCGCAGGTGGCCTATACCATCAGCGTAGTGCTGGCTGGGCGAAATGGTTCTGTCCCAAAAGAGTAAAACCTACTCCGAAGCTTAGGAATTTTTAAGAAGACTCACCTAAGTTTCTAGAAAGTAATGAATTTCGGAGAATCCTTATGATCGGCATTGTTGGCATTGTAGTGATCTTTGTCATGGTATTCGGCGGCTACCTTGCCGCTGGCGGCAAGATGGGAATCATTGTCAAAGCCATGCCATTTGAAATGATGATGATTGGCGGTGCCGGTGTGGGCGCCTTTATGATCAGCAATGACATGGCTGGTATCAAGCACACCTTGAAAGATATGGGTAAAGTGTTCAAAGGCCCCAAGTGGAAACCTGAAGACTACCGTGACTTGTTGTGTTTGCTATTTGGGCTCATTCGAATCGCTCGCGCAAACCCAGTTGAAGTTGAACAGCACATCGAAGATCCTGAAAATTCTACAGTGTTTGGAAAATACCCTCGTATTTTGGCAGACAAAGAAGCTGTGAACCTGATTTGCGATACCATGCGTTCGGCCTCGATGAACTATGATGATCCGCATCAGGTAGAAGAGGTTCTGGAAAAACGTATTGAAGCCAACCACCACCATGCAATGCATTCAAGCCATGCTCTGCAGACACTCGCTGATGGTCTGCCTGCGTTGGGAATTGTTGCGGCGGTTCTTGGTATCATCAAGACCATGGGGTCAATTGACCAACCGCCAGAAATTCTGGGTAAAATGATTGGTGGTGCTCTTGTTGGTACCTTCCTTGGCGTTTTCCTTGCCTATGGTTTGGTGGGTCCTTTTGCTGCAAAGGTAAAAGCCGTCACCGAAGAAGACGCACACTTTTACCAACTTATTCGCGAAGTATTGGTAGCAAACCTGCACAATCACGCCGCAGCAATTTGTATTGAAGTTGGTCGTCAAAATACGCCCTCACACATCCGTCCGGGATTTTCTGAGTTAGAAGAAGCCCTAAAGTCTGTGAAACAGGAAGCCGCATGATCCGCCAGGCAATCGCATTTTTGGTCACCATGATGGTGGCCATTCCGGCCCAGGCCGAGACCATTGTTGCCCGCTCCGGCGAACATGATGGGTTTTCCCGTCTGGTTATGCGTTTGCCTGATAAAACCAACTGGTCACTGACACAGTCAGGAACAACGGCAACATTGAAAATTGACCGACCAGAAGCTGTTTTTGATACCGCTCAGGTTTTCAACTTCATTCCTCGTACCCGTTTGCAGTCATTTCAACAAAATGGGGCAGGGGCACCGCTACGAATTCAACTTGGATGTGAATGTGAACTGAAGTCATATGTCCAGAAAGATGGCTATCTGGTCATCGATGTCCGAGATGGAAAACCCGGACAAACATATTCATCTTCAAGCGGCGTCTTACCTTTGGGCAGTCTAGCTGGAGCTTCAGGGTACCGGTTCGACCTAACGCCAGGACGTATCGAACAATCTCGGACCGAGTTGAATTTGGCTGCAGCATTGGCGAGTCGCGCCGCAATAGTTGGCCACTCTCTAAGGGAGCCTCAAGTTCAGGTCGCGCCAGAGCCGCAACCCGTTGTTACCTTGCCGGACCCGGTAACGCCGCTGCAAACGCAAGTAGCGTTGGATCAGGAAGAGGCAACTCTGCCTGATGTGAACTTGCTTTTAGACCTTGATGAAACCGCGCGCGCCGCGGCGGTAAATGCATCCGAGCATCGTTTACTACAGCAGATCGGACGCGCAACCAATCAGGGTTTGCTGGATTTGGTCATGACTGAGGTTAGCGACGAACAAGTACCTACTATGGTTGCACCGTTGGGCATTCAGGACCGGCCGTTGAACCCATTGGACCATTTGTCTGTGACAACAGCTGTTGACCGGGACATGGGTCTAATGCCGCTACATGACCAGGGTGCGGATGAGAAATTGCACTGTACACGGACTAAGGATCTGGCGGTTTACAACTGGGGTAATGAATTGCCTTTTGCCGATCAGATTGGCCCGCTTCGCTCTGAGCTATTCAAAGAATTTGATGAGATCGATTTGGGTGCTGCTATTTCCTTGGCCAAAACCTACCTATATTTTGGATTTGGAGCTGAGGCGCGCATTGTGTTGGCAATGCTGCCGCCGGGCGCAGCCAACACAGAAGTCCTGACTGCACTGGCAGTACTGCAAGATGGCGGAAGCTTGCCCATTACACATCCCTTTGCAGGCCAGCAGGGATGTGATGGTGATGTCGCGTTCTGGGCGGCTATTGCTGACGGTGCAATAAAGAGCAATGCAAACGCTGAGGCAATTCAGCAAACACTGGCACGTATGCCTGTGCATTTGCGCGTACATCTGGGGCCGAAAATTAGTACTATGTTTTCGGAGAAGGGTGATGAGCATATGGCCGCTTCGGCGCTGCGGTCGATTGATCGCTCCGGAGTAGAAGAGGTACCTGATATTAACTTGGCTCAGGCGGCTTTTGCTGATCTGACCGGTGATACCGAAACTATGGCCGATGAATTGAAGGAAGAAGTTGCGGAGCGTACTGAAAATGCACCGCGGGCATTGATGGATTTGATTACGTTGAGCTTTGAAGAACGCAAAGCATTATCTCCAGATTTGCCAGATCTGATCGCGTCTTATGAGTTGGAGAGCCGTGATGGTGAACTTGGTGCTGAGCTGCGTCTTACTGAAGTCATGGCGCTGGCGCTGACAGGTCAATTTCAAACGGCGTTTGAAGCACTGGAAAATCTGTCTGAGCAAGACGGACCGATTGCTCGTGTCACAGCGATGGAACCACTGATGACGTTGCTGACTGAGCGTGCAGATGATGTGACGTTCTTGAAATATGCGTTGATTTTTGCCGAGCAAGCAACACCCAAAGAAGCCACTCCCGTGGCTGAAATGATGACACGACGGTTGCTCGACTTGGGGTTCTCCGAACAGGCGCAATCGCTACTGGTAAAATTGGCGCTGGAACCAGCTGATGAAACACGTCGATTGATGATGGCAGAAGCAGCTCTTGGCATGGATCTGCCACATCGGGCATTGGTTGAATTGATGGGGCTGGACGGCGCCGAGGCGAACAAACTTCGGGCAGAGGCTTTGTGGCGAAACGGAGAGTTTGACCGTGCGGGTGAATATCTGATGGTCGAACAAGAAACGGACGCCGCTGCCAGGGGGTTTTGGCATTCCGAAAATCTGGATGCAATTGAACCCGGCGAAGGCCAGTTTGGCCAAGTTGCCGAAGTGACTGCTCAATTGGATGTACAAGTGCAGGAACCAGATGAAATGACTCCTTTAGCCCATGCACGTGCCTTGGTCGAAAGCAGCGTTGGTACGCGTGATAGTATTGAAGCCTTGCTACGAGGGGTAGCACGTGACCCTGAGAGTTCAAATTAAGCGGACGCGAGGAAAATACCCAAATTGAATTCTATCAGGCCGCCCAAATTGGGCGGTCTTTTGGTTAACGCGATAACGTTTTGTCAATCCTCTGAGCCTACTTTGAAGGATGGGTGAAACCTGAGTTGGATTAGGCAGAATGCCGAAGAAAAACAAAGAATTGAACCGCAGTAACTGCGAACCAGACGGTGCATTCCCACGAAACCGGGGAATCGCTGCTAGTTTGCTATGTCTGACTGTGATTTCAAGTTTGATGTCACCGGCCCTAGTTCAGGCTTCTACGCAGCGTGTGGCGGCCTTATGTGATTTGGCTGCACAGCGAGCCGCGCGTGATCAGGGGGTGCCCCTTGATGTGCTCCGCACCATAACACGGACGGAAACCGGACGTGGTGGCAACCAGGGTCTCCAGCCCTGGCCTTGGACCGTCAATATGGAAGGGGCGGGGAAGTGGTTTCAAACTGAAGATGAAGCTCGCGCATATGTGTTCTCACATTTTAAGCGAGGGGCCCGTAGCTTTGACGTTGGGTGTTTTCAGATCAATTTCAAATGGCATGGTGCCGCGTTTGATTCGATCGATCAAATGTTTGATCCCGTTGCAAACGCGCAATATGCAGCCAAGTTTCTAAAAAAACTACATGCGGAAATGGGTGACTGGTCTAAGGCCGCCGGTGCCTATCATTCGCGCACCCCTACCTACGCTAATCGATATACCGCCCGTTTTGACCGTATTCGGGCCGACCTGTCGCCTTCCACTGTAGTGGCTGCATTGCCTGGCCGCGAACGCCGTCAACGCACATCTACCGGACCGTTGCCTTTGGCAAGCCTTCACGCACCCGCACCATTGATTGCACAGGGATCTGTTTCCATGGGCTCTTTGGTGCCGATGGCCGGATCCGTTGCGTCCGCGCGTGCCCTGATTATGTTTGAATGAAAGCTCACAACCGTGCCAAATTTTTCAACTAAAGAGCTGTTCAGCCCAACCGTTCTACTTGCTCTCGCCTTGATGGCAGTCATTGTGATGATGATCCTGCCTATGCCTGCTTGGGTGTTGGATGTTGGGTTGGCGGCTTCTTTTGGCCTAGCCATTTTAATTTTCACCCTCACGTTGTTCATTGAACGGCCACTGGATTTTTCAGCGTTTCCAACAGTTCTTCTGGCTTCGCTGATGCTGCGCTTGTCGTTAAACGTGTCTTCAACCAAGCTAATCATCGGTCAAGGGCACACCGGTACTGACGCAGCTGGTAATGTGATTGAGGGTTTCGCCCAATTTGTCATGGGTGGCAGCGTGTTCTTGGGGCTGGTGGTCTTTGGCGTACTGTTGATCGTAAACTTTATGGTCATCAACAAAGGCGCTGCGCGGATGGCCGAAGTTGGCGCTCGTTTTGCTTTGGATGCGATGCCGGGTAAACAGATGGCGATCGATGCGGACATGTCCGCTGGTGCTATCGACCATGCCACCGCCAAAGAGCGTCGCGAACGTGAACAGCAGGAAACCACTTTCTTTGGTTCTCTCGACGGTGCCTCAAAATTTGTAAAGGGTGATGCAGTTGCTGGGCTGCTGATCACCATGATGAATTTGGTGATGGGGCTGGCTATGGGGGTCCTGGTCCAGGGGATGCCTGTTGGCGCTGCATTTGAAACCTATGCTATTCTGACTGTTGGCGATGGCCTGGTATCGCAGATCCCATCTGTCATTATTTCCATCGCTGCGGCGCTGCTGTTAGCCCGGGGTGGCAACCAAGGTGCGACCGATGTTGCGCTTACAGATCAAATGGGCAAACACCCTGCAGCTCTGGCGACCGTTTCTATTCTGATGTGTTTGTTTGCTCTGGTGCCAGGCCTGCCATTTTTGCCCTTCTTCCTCGGAGGCAGCCTTCTGGGGTTCTTTGCTTACAAAATGTACAAGCGGATCAAAGACAAGGAAGAGGCCGAGATCGAGGAGCAGATCGAACAGGGAACAGAAGCAGTTGCGGCCAAGCCCCTAGGTGACATCTTAGACCTGGACGACGTGCATCTAGAATTTTCCCCAGATCTGGTTGGAATGGTTCTGGATGCTGGCACTGGCTTGGATACCCGGATTGCCAATATGCGGACGCATGTGGCGAGTGTCTTTGGTTTGATTCTTCCCGAAATACGGTTGACCGACGAACCAGAGCTGCAAATGGGTACCTATGTGATCCGAGTGCAGGGGGTTGAGCAGGCGACTGGAACTTTGCATCCGGACATGGTGTTGGCGTTGATGCCTGATGCCCATGATTCGTTGCCTAGCGGCACAGATGTAACCGAACCTGTTTATGGTGCGCCGGCACGTTGGATTTCAACTAAACATCAAGAAGATGCCGCGCTGATCGGCGCTACGATTGTGACGCCGCCAGAAATTTTGGCCACGCATTTGCTTGAAGTCATGAAGCAAAATTTCTCACGTTTGCTAACTCTGAAGTCTCTTCGTCGTTTGTTGAACGAGATGACGCAACTGTCTGATGACTTTCGTTCAGAAGCCAACAAGAAACTGTTGGATGAATTGGTCCCTGATAAAGTGCCAGTAGATACGCTACATTCGGTCCTGCGGTTGTTGTTGGACGAGAGAGTTTCAATCCGAAATATGCCGTTGATCCTGGAATCGATAGCAGAGGCTCGGCTACGCAGCACTCAACCCGAGATGATTTGTGAGCACGTAAGGCAGCGTCTTGGTTTTCAGTTGGTAGCAGAGATGAAGCGCGAAGACGGTACCATTCCGTTGGTGCAATTGGCGCCGGAATGGGAAGATACATTCTCGACCTATCAGATTGAAACACAAGGGGGCGGGATGGATATTGCTCTGCCGCCGGATCTATTCAACCGGTTGGCCGAAGGGCTGTCAGATCGTTTGAACATGATCACTGAACAGGGGATTTTCCCCGCCGTTGTCACTTCAACTCGTCGTCGTCGGTTTTTACGGACAATCCTCAAGGCCCGTGGAATTTCCAACCCCGTGCTTTCGTTCGAAGAAATCGGGCTGGATGCGCGACCGGCGCTGGTCGGTATGGTTGCCGCATGACACCATTTTTGCCAGCCGAACTAGTGGCGTTTTTAGGGGCTGGTTTCTGGCACGGTGCAATTGTTTTTTTGCGCGTTTCCGCATTGACCGCACTGCTGCCGGGATTTGGTGAGCAATATGTATCTATCCGGATTAAGCTGGTGATCGCAGTGGCATTTACCTTTATCGTGGCACCCGCATTGCCAACGTTTCCTCAGCCAGATGGAATGATGCACTACGCCAGTTTTGCAGTGACTGAGTCGATCATTGGGCTAGCGCTGGGCGTTACCATTCGGTTTTTTGTACATGCACTTCAGACAGCTGGGGCTATGGCTGCACAGGCGACTTCGCTATCTCAGGTTTTGGGTGGAATTGGGTCCGAGCCAATGCCCGCGATCGGAGCGGTATTGTTGATCGGTGGTCTGGCATTGGCGATGATGTTGGGCTTGCATGTTCGTGTTGCCGAATTTCTGATTTACTCTTATCAGATGTTTCCCGCAGGCGAGTTTCCGAATGGTGGCAGTATGTCCGAATGGGGTGTTCACCGTGTCGCTCGCGCCTTTTCACTTGCGTTTACTCTGGCTGCGCCCTTTCTCATCGCTTCGGTGCTGTACAACCTGACGTTGGGTGTCATTAACCGCGCCATGCCGTCACTGATGGTTGCCTTTGTTGGTGCCCCGGTCATCACTTTTGGTGGGTTGTTTATTCTGATGGTGGCCAGCCCGATGATCTTGAAAGTCTGGAGTGAGGCGTTGATGACATTCTTTGGCAATCCCGGAGGCGGGATGCCATGAGTGGTCAGGACGATGATACAGATAAGACATTCGATCCGACGCCAGAAAAACTACGCAAGGCGCGAGAAAAAGGTGAAGTAGCTAAATCCACAGACCTGTCTGTGGCTGCTGCATATGCCGGATTAGTCGTCGCGTTTTATGGTTTTGGGGCTGAATCCGTCCGCTCACTTGGGTCCGCATTGATGACTTTGTTGGATCAACCTGACAAGTTGGCTCCGTTGTTTTTTGAAGGTCCGGCTGCAGCACCAGTCGGTGGACTGCTAGCTAGCGTTGGCAGCGCAGTGTTACCTTGGTTTCTTGTCCCATTTTGTTTGGTTCTTTTGTCGATTGTTGGACAGAAGGCGCTGGTGTTTGCACCTAGCAAGCTGGCGATGAAACTGTCTAGGATTTCGGTGATTTCTAACGCCAAGAACAAATTTGGACGTGCAGGCCTGTTTGAATTTGGCAAGAGCTTTACCAAGCTATTGCTGTATTCGATTTGCCTTGGCTTCTATATGAACATCCGGCTACCTGAAATGGTTGCTGCATCAGCGACCAGCTCTTTTACAGTGGTGGCTCTGCTCGCGCAGTTGGGGATGGAATTCCTATTTATTGCTTTGCTGATCTCCCTTGCTATCGGCGTAGTCGATGCTGGATTTCAACATGCGGAGCATCACCGCAAGAACATGATGTCGCGCAAGGAAATCATGGACGAAACCAAAGATTCCGAGGGCGACCCGCATATGAAAAATAAGCGCCGTCAGCGTGGTCAGGAAATTGCCATGAATCAGATGATGGCGGAAGTGCCTAAGGCCGATGTGATTATTGTCAACCCGACCCATTATGCGGTGGCGCTGCAGTGGGGTCGGGAGCGCGGAACTGCGCCGATTTGTGTGGCCAAAGGTGTGGATGAAGTTGCGGCCGCGATTCGTCGTGTTGCCAACGAAAATGCAATTCCAATTCACAGTGATCCTCCGACAGCGCGGGCATTGCATGCCTCAATTGAAGTTGGAGGCGAGGTTCTGGAAGAACACTATGCACCGGTGGCTGCGGCAATTCGTTTTGCGGAACATATGCGTCAACGGGCCAAAGGGCAGATTTGATGAATCAAAAGATGTTGGACCAAATGGCGGCTGTCACTGAAGCGCAATATCTACGCGAACACGCCAAGATAAAGCCGATCCTGGATGCAGAAGCGGCGCTACGTGGAAAATTGGCCAAACTTGACGCACAGATGAAAGAGACACGTCAACAGAGTGAACAGGATCATGCAATGCGGGCGCTGGGCGCTGATTTGCTGTGGCAGGGTTGGCACAGCCGAACTCGTCGGCAGTTAAATATTGAACTCGCTCAGGTGACTGCACGCAAGCTGAAAGCAATGGACCAGGTTCGCAAGGCATTTGGTCGCAAACATGCGGTTCAGACCATGGCCGATCAAGAGCGAAAGCGCAAAAAGCTGGATCAGATCAAGAAACTAGAAACGCAGTTACTAGGGTAAGTAGAGCGGGAAGCTAAAAGCTTGAGGAGCCGTTCGATGATAGAAGACCTAGGCTTCCAATAAGAGAAGGGCCAATCCCAGATGGGATTGGCCCTTCTCTTATTGGTGCCTTTGGTAAAGTCAGACGTCTTGACGGGATATATCCATGATCAATACGTCAGAAACACCGCGACCAAGTTCATGCTGAGCAGCTTCACGCAAGGCTGTTCGCAATGGCATCATCACATCTGAACGGGTGAAAGCCCCCCTGAAACCACCCATATTGGCATGGTCGAACAGTACCTGCAAAAACACGTCACGCAGTTTTGGTTCAAGAGCATAGACCCGATCGCTCATTTCTTGTGATGTTTCCAAACTCAGAGATAGCACCACCAGGGCAGACAGTTCATCGCGTTCGACCACGGGCACGACAAACTGATTTGCCAGTTTGACGTATACATGCTCAGGCTCCCCTTCCTCTTCATGGCTCTCTTCTATTGCGACGGCTGCATGCTCGCCTTCCATCTCACCAGACGCCACGATCTCGGTTGGAGGGGCAAGCATTACTCCTGCGCCGATACCGCCTCCGGTACCGACTAAGAGAAGGATGATTGGTAAAAGCTTTGACAACATGGGATTTCCTCAGAATGGCAAGACGACGTCGAGCAACTGCTGGCCATAACGTGGTTGCTGCACATCTGTGATTTGTCCGCGACCACCATAGGAAACTCGGGCAGATGCGATTTTGTCATAAGTGATTTCGTTCTGTCGGCTGATGTCTTCGGGCCGAACATAACCAGTGACCAACAGTTCACGCATCTCAAAGTTCACGCGCAATTCTTGAGATCCGTTGATGGCGAGAACGCCATTGGGCAGGACGTCGACGATGGTCGCCGCGACACGCAGCGTCAGCTTTTCGTTCCGCTTTACCGAACCTTTGCCGGTAGAGGCGCTGCTGCTATTTAGATCAACAGCCGTGGCCATCGAGGCGCCATCTGGCAAATGTTCATCCAGTCGTTGAGGAAGGCCGAGCAAGTTAGAGACGCCCATGGCTTCCTCACCTGAACGGGAACGAGAGGTTCCATTTGAAATTTCGGCTTCCTCATCAATTTCGATCACCACAGTCAGGATGTCGCCCTTACGAATGGCGCGCCGATCACCTAGCAACGATTGCCGTGCTCCGCTCCAAAGTGAGGCCTCGTCAACGGCACGCTGCGGTTGGCTTGACACCGGTAATCCCTGCCACAGCATAGCAACATGTTCAGGTGTTTCGCTTGCTGGGGTAAAGGTGGGGGCCTTACCCACATGGTCCAGACGAGCACAGGCGCCAAGCAAAGCAAGCCCGACCAACGCCATTTTGGTCATTGTTAGTTTCTTGTGCATTATCTTACCTCAATGGAGCCGTCGGCGCTAATGCGTCCGGAAATTGTAGTGCGTGACGACAGGTTCATCGCCCGGATTATTTCACCCTCGGAGCCACGTCCCAGGGACCGACCTTCGGTTGCAATCAACAACCCGCCACGGCGGAACTTTAGCGTTACCAAATCGTTGCGTTCGACAATTGCCGGTGGGCCGATGTCGCCAGGGCGTACTGGACGACCGGCGTAAAGTGATACACGGGCCTCTTGCCCGACCACGTCTGCGGGATCGGAAAAGGCACCGGCAATATCTACGGATTTGTAAGCCAAATCTTCTGCAGAAATGATCTGCTTGGCTCGGATTGTGCGGACTGGCACCAAGGTATCGGCCCAGCTGGTTTGAGCCATCAGAATTGCCAGGAATGTTAGAATAAGTTTCATCAGCGCACCTGTGTGGTTGCGCCCATCATCTGGTCGACGGCCGAGATAACTTTTGCATTCATTTCATAGCCACGCTGCGCTTCGATCAGCTCGGTAACTTCACGTACCGCATCAACCGAACTGGCCTCGAGGTATCCTTGCCGCAGTGATCCAAGACCGTCTTCACCTGGGGTGGAGACTACAGGTGCGCCTGATGCCTCGGTTTCGGTGAATAGGTTGCTCCCGCGGGCTTCAAGTCCTTTTGGGTTGGCGAACCCTGACAGCGTCAATTGACCTAACAGTTGGCCTTCGGCAGTTTCTTCAAAATACGCGTAAACCTCGCCTTCGCCGTTAATTGAGATGCTGCGCGCATCCGACGGGATAGTAATATCGGGTGACACGGCGAGCCCGTCTGACGTGACAATCAGACCTTCGGCAGATCGTTTTAATGAACCGTCACGCGTGTATGCGCTCTCGCCTGATGCTAAAGTGACTTCCAGATAGCCCTTGCCATCAATTGCAACATCCAGATCATTTCCGGTCTGCGCAAGCGCCCCTTGTGCCAGATAGACTGAAACGGCGGATGGGCGCACACCCAGGCCAACCTGGACACCAGTTGGTAGTACAGTGCCATCTGAGGCGTTCACTGTCCCGGCTCGCGATACCTGTTGATAATGAAGGTCTGCAAACTCTGCCCGTCGTGCATTGTAAGCTGTGGTGTTCATATTGGCGAGGTTGTTCGAGATCGTCTCGACGCGCAGTTGTTGTGCGCTCATTCCGGTGGCTGCAATCTTTAGGGCACGCATCGGGTTTCTCCTACGAATTGTGTTACTTGATCAGGTTTTTAATGGCGTTGCGGATGCGTTGGTCTTCGGTTTCCAAGAAACTCTGGCCCATTTCATAGGCGCGCTGAATTTCAATCATCCGTGCCACTTGCGAAATAGCGTTGACGTTTGAACCCTCGACAAAACCTTGCAGGATTTGGGCCTGATCAGTTTCTTCGATGTCACCATCAACACGGAACATGACGCCATCTTCACGAACCAGAGTATGCCCTTCGGCGGGCTTGAATATCCCAATTTGGCCCAAAGGGTTTCCATCTGCGCTGATGGTACCATCAGGGGCAACGTGAATTGTTTCTGCGTCACCTGGGACAAATACAGGTGACCCACCTGCGTCCAGCACACGGTTGCCGTCCGGTGTAACCAAATCACCGTCAGCATTAGGTGAAAATGCTCCGGATCGGGTTAGTCGCTCACCCATCGGTGTTTCGACCTTGAAAAAGCCATCACCCTCGATTGCGAGGTCAAAAGTGCCGTTGGTTTGTGTCAGGGAACCCTGTTCCATCGAGGTATTGCGAATGTTAGCACGCGACATCGACATCGACGATTGGCCAGGGCCAGATTGGATGAACTCTGAAAAAATCAAACCTTCCTGACGGTATCCGGTTGTCGCCGAGTTGGCGATGTTATTCGCAACAACCTGCATTTCGCGCATCAGGCCGGTTTGGCGAGAGAGTGTGGCGTAACCTGCGGTTTCCATTACGAACCTCCAATAATCAGTGGGATGATCTGGCCATGAAAAAAGGCCAGCATCGTTTGTGTCATGAATCCCATAGTCATCCAGAAAACGACCATGATTGCTGCCAATTTAGGCACAAACGTCAGGGTCATTTCCTGGACAGAAGTGAGCGCTTGGAACAAACCAATGCTAAGGCCAACAACCAATGCGACAGTTAGAATCGGTGTCGACGTCATGACAGCAGTCCACATCGCCTGGCGCAGAGTGTCGTAGAATTGTCCCTCGCTCATCATGGCTTAGACCGGCATCCGCAGAATTTCTTGATAGGCTTCAACAACCTTGTTCCGAACTGTCACTGCCGTTTCAACGGCCAACTCAGTTTGAGCCAAGGCCTGGACCAGTGCATGTGGGTCGGCGCCGCCGGTCATCGCTGAAACCGAAACCTGCTCGCTTTGCTGCAGGGTTGCTGTGAAATCCTGAAAACTATTTTTCAGAAGCGCGCCAGCGTCGCTGCCGGAATGCTCTGGGTCAATTTTGGTGGCAGGGCGTGCTGCTGCATAGCCACTGGCGGCGGAAAGACTGCGAATATCCATTCTGGATCTCCTAAGGTTCTAGTTATCTGCGAAGTAATTCCATCAATGACGAGGACATTTGCCGCGTCTGATCGAACATTTTTAGGTTGGCTTCATAGCTGCGCTGAGCTTCACGAGCGTCAGCAATTTCGATCATTAGATCGACGTTCGAGCCTTCGTAGTGGCCACTAGCATCGGCTAGCGGGTGTGAAGGATCATAGACCTGGTCCAAATCGGTCCGGTCCAAATGCACCCGGCCTACTTTGACGCTTTCTGCATCGGTATTCATGTCGCGCACTGCTTCGAACGGAACAGTTTTACGGCGATAGCCAGGTGTATCTGCATTGGAAATGTTTTCGGATACATGACGCAGGCGAGTGGCCTGTGCTTTTAGAGCGCTTGATGAAACCGATAGAGCATTGGAAAATTCACTCATTGTTCAGATCTCCCTTAACCACGGCCCAGGCTGGCGCGCAGCACGTTCATGGACGATTTGTAGATTGCCAAAGCTTTGTCGTGCTGGCGCTTGACTTCGACCCCTTTCAGGATCTCGCTTTCGATCGAAACGGAGTTGTCATTAGGATCATTGCCAGCGCCAGATTCGCTAACCGTCCAGTCCATCCCCTGACCGGATGACCCGTTCAGATGATTGTGGCGGCTGGCGCGCATATCGCCTTGCTGCGAATCGTCGTCAAAGACTTCGGAAAATGGTTTAATGTCCTTGGCGTGGTAACCAGGTGTATCGGCGTTGGCGATATTCTGCGATACCAGTGCCTGGCGTGTCCCAGCATGGGTCGCCATAGCATTTGCTAGTTTAAAGACATTCAGCTCTGTGAACATCGGGGCTTCTCCCTCGATTGATTTCAACCAAGACTTAACCCCGATTCCTTTAGAAATTGTTTTCAGAAACTTGTTGGAGAAACCGCAATGACCGCTGACCTGAATGCACTGACCCAGGAGATTGCTAGTAAAAAGCTGGCCACGCCTATGGGGAGGGTGACCGGAATATCGGGTGGAGTCGTCGAAATTTCAGGTCTTGGAACGGATGCACGAATCGGTGATCGCCTGGTGTTGAAGCGGCAGGATGGAGACAAATTGTCCGGTGAAGTGATGATGATTAATAGTAATTATATCAGCATGTTGCCGGATGTTGCGCCGAATAAGGTAGCAATTTCAGATCCTGTTCTGTTGTATCCAACGCCAGAATTTGCACCAGGTGACAATTGGATTGGCAGAGTGGTTGATCCTTTTGGTGCGCCCTTAGATGGGCGCCCAATGATGCGTGGTGGTGACCCTCGCGATCTGATGGCCCCACCACCACGGGCGGCGGAGCGTAAGTCTTTGGGAGCTCGTCTTCCAACCGGAGTCTCTGTCCTGAATACGATTCTCCCGATCGTTAGCGGCCAGCGAGTCGGACTTTTTGCCGGTTCGGGCGTGGGTAAATCCACACTTCTGGCTCAATTGGCTCAGCATATGGATGCTGACGTCGTGGTAATGGCCCTGATTGGAGAACGTGGTCGAGAGGTGAATCACTTTGTTGACGAGGTTCTTGGGCCTGAGGGTATGAAGCGAGCCATCGTTGTGGCGGCCACATCGGACCAGTCTGCGTTAATTCGGAGGCGCTGTGCCTGGTCGGCAATGGCTGTGGCCGAACACTTTCGAGATCAGGGAAAAAATGTGCTGTTTCTCGCTGACTCGGTGACCCGATTTGCCGAGGCGCACCGAGAAATTTCGGTTGCTTCGGGCGAAGCACCAGCCCTTCGCGGATACCCTCCTTCGGTGACTCCTTTGATCACTGGCCTATGCGAGCGAGCGGGCACAGGAACGGAAGAGCAGGGCGACATCACAGCTGTGTTCAGCGTATTGGTGGCTGGTTCCGATATGGATGAACCGATCGCTGATATTCTGCGCGGGGTTCTGGACGGCCACATCGTATTGAACCGTGAGATCGCCGAACGGGGCAGATTCCCTGCTATTGATGTTTCGCGCTCTGTCTCTCGTAGCCTGCCAGCTGCAGCGACGCCTGAAGAAAATGAGATTATCTCAAACGTGAGAAAATATCTGGGCACCTACGAACAATCAGAAGTCATGATTCGTGCCGGACTATATTCTGAGGGGAGCGATCTGGTTCTGGACCAAGCTGTAAAAATCTGGCCAGAGTTGGACAGCTTTTTCGGAAAAAATGATGCTGAAGGTATCCAAAGTAGCTTCAACCGATTGAATTTGCTGATGCGCCGCGCGGGCAATAGTCGCTGATTGCAACAAATTCTATGACTCTGGATATGTACTAGAAACGGCGCGAGCAGGGTAATGCCCGCCGCGCCGTTTTTTCATTGTTGTCCGTTATCAGAACTGTAGAAGCATCAGGGCAGTAGCACCCGACGATTGCGACGCACTGAAATCTGCGATTTGTTGGCGTGCCAGATATGTATTCACCAGTTTGTTCATCATATCAGGGTCGTCAAATTCGCTGATGTCACTGGTACCAAACACAATCTCGGCCTTCGACTTGAAGGCATCCAATTGCTGGTCCAGATCAATTTTTGAAAGACTTTCTGGCAAGCCCAATGCAACTTCGAACATCTCGCGAAGAGCAGGTTGGCCCATCACATTGAACCATTGGGTGTTCACGCTAGTGCCATCTGTGGCCAGGTTTACAAGTTCACGCTCACCGTACATTGCCACCCGCATCGAGTGATCCTGCTCTCCAACCGCTTCTTCAAAAGCCTGTACTTTGTTGGTAAACACCAGATCAGCCATATCCTGGACAGCCCCGGTTTTAATTGTATCTCCAGGGCCAAAGCCAAAAGCCTCACTGAATTTTACGTAGCGGTCGTCGCCCAACTTGTTGGCCAAGGCGTCATCGGCCGAGGTTCCGTCCTGTAGGACTTTAATGACAAAGGCCTTTTTATAGACATCTTCACCAAGACCAAAGGCATCAAGAGCAACTTCTAGCAGGCGAGTGTCTCCAACCAAATCTTCGGCAGATTTTACATTGCCAATGTTTTCCATAAAGTAGTCCGTCTCTCGCTGGAGAACGGCGTCCTTCGTGAAAGTCTCGAATTGTTTGTCGTAGGTTGCCTGCAAAAAGTTCCAGCCGACAATGCCATCTGATGGTATAATAGGTTGAAAGCTCATGATGCTTGTACCGCCAACAGGCGATCCTCTCGTGGTAACAGGTTCCGCAGCGCTTTGAGGCAGCGGTAGTGGTTGTTCTGGATCACTGCTTCGGTGGCTTCAGCGAGTGAAGCACGGCTATCGGGATCGGTGAACACCTGGCTTAGGTCTTCGATCCGGCGCAGCATTGGCAGGCGATCTTCTTCGGCGTCGATATCACCGGTCAGGATCAACTGGGCGGCGTAACAGACGCGGCGTACCGGGGTATTGGCATTCTCCGGGTGGATTGCA
>NZ_VAUA01000003.1 GCF_005771405.1 Parasedimentitalea maritima | reverse complement strand
AAACGTCCTCAAGTAGCCCTCCGGGCGGTAGGACAACCAAAACTGTCGCGGGATGGAGCAGCCCGGTAGCTCGTCAGGCTCATAACCTGAAGGTCGTAGGTTCAAATCCTACTCCCGCAACCAACCTTCCACAGGATAACACTCTGAATAACATGCCCTTTCGGGCTCCTAAAAATCAGTGATTCCTTCTGAAAACCACCCATGTTAGCGTTATTATGTCTCGCACATTTATCGCACAAATTCGCACATGGTATTTTCTTACGGAAAGGCACTCAATTCTGGGTAACAAAGTGAAGCTCTACCGCCGTCAAAAGGGCGGGAACTGGCACTGCTACACCTTCCTCAAAGGCACAGAGTGGCGCAAGAGCACGAAGCAGAAGAACCTCGCGCTCGCCAAGGAGGTCGCTGAGGACTGGTACCTTGAGCTGCGCAACAAGGATCGCTTTGGCGAACTGGCACTTGGCACCAGTTTTGAGAAAGCCGCGAAAACATTTGAGCGCGAATATGAAGCAATCACCCAGGGGCGGCGCAGCCCCAAATGGGTGCAGGGCCACAAGAATCGTATTCGGCTTCACCTTCAGCCTCATTTTGGCAAAATGCCCGTCAAAGACATCTCTTCTGGTTCTTCCCAAGAATACCGTGTTTCTCGCATGTCCAAACCAGCAGATAGGAACGACGAGGAGAAGAAGTGGAAGCCACCGGCCCGCAACACCATCCACAATGAGATCGTGACGCTCAGCATGGTGCTGAAAACGACTCAGCGCCACGGTTGGATTGAAACCGTTCCAGATGTTTCTGATCCCTATCGCCGCCAAAGTAAGATCGAGCATCGCCCTTGGTTCACGCCGAAGGAATACAAACAGCTCTATGAGGCGACACGCCGAAACGCAGCGCACCCTAAAAGCACTCGCTTTCAATGGCATGCCCAACAATTGCACGACTTCGTGCTCTTCATGGTTAATACAGGGCTGTGCCCTGATGAAATCAAACAACTTGAGTTCCGAGATATTGAAGTCGTGGATGACGACTTTTCCGGAGATCGCATTCTAGAGATTGAAGTGCGCGGTAAGCGCGGCGTTGGTTATTGTAAGGGTATGCCTGGGGCGGTGCGCCCCTTTGAAAGGCTACTCACGCGGCAGCGCCCTGACTATATGGTTGAAGATCGGCTGGACGGCGACAGGCAGCCAAGACAGCGGGATCTTCTCTTTCCCAATGAATTCAAAAAAATGTTCAATGGCATTCTCGTGGAGAATGACCTTAAACTTGATCGACATGGCAAGGCCCGCACGGCCTATAGCTTGCGTCACAGCTATATCTGTTTCCGTCTGCTAGAAGGTGCAGACATTTATCAGGTCGCCAAAAACTGCCGCACCAGCGTCGAGATGATCGAAAAGCACTATGCCGCCCATCTCAAGGATTTGATCGATACGTCTCTTGTTGATGTCCGGAGAAGTCGCAGGAGCGGAGGGCGCGACGAGGTCAGTTCAATACCCGAGATTCATTCTGATGAGTAGAATGCAAGGAAGCGCGTTGAAACACAGGCTAGATTAGCCTTTCAAATTCTGCGAGTGTTCGCGAAGTTTTGCAATAGACGGAAAAACTATGTCTGAAATTGACCTCGACGGCCTTGAACTGGATGAGCTAAAAAGCTGCAAAAGGATGTGGCGAAAGCCATTACCAGTTTTGAAGCGCGCAAACTCAAAGAGGCACGCTCCACTGTAACCTCTGCTGCGCAGGAATTGGGGTATTCGCTGGAAGAGCTGGTCATCGGAAAGGCAAAGGGTGCTAAGTCCGTCGCTGCGCCGAAGTACCGTCATCCTTAGAATGCAGAGCTGACTTGGAGCGATCGTGGCCGTCAGCCAGCGTGGTTTAAGGAAGCCGTTGCTGGTGGTGCCACACCGGATGATCTAGAAATAGGCCAATGGGCCTTGCGATGAGGCCCTATTAGCTAAGGCCCATAGCAAGTGTGGCCCACAAAACGTGGAGCGGACTTTCGTGCGCCACGCGGCTAACGGCTCTTGTGAGCCCAAAGTACCAAATGCCGCGCTGTGCACGAATGTCCAGTTTTCCAGGCAAGGCCAAAAAACTGCCAAACTAAACGGGGTTTTGCCAAGGGTTTGTGGCACCGAAATATTCAGTGATTTCGGGGGCGCGCCGCCAGTGACAAAAACGACCGGTTTTGGCGCATGGATGATGTCATAGGGTTTTTGATATGCTACACACTTTGATCAGTTCGACGTGAAAACCCTCTAGACAAGCCGTAGGTTGGACGCTGTAAGCTCCGTGGTTCCGGGCTTCTTGTGTGTTGTTGGGTGATACTGCGGTCGGCGCACCCCTCCTGGGAGTCGAACCCAGACCGAGCATCCTCCTTTGGAAGAGAGACGTGCGCCGACCGCAACTACTAATCTAGCCAATTGCAACTGAGCGGGCAACTCGATTCGGAACCATCTCAACACCTCGGCGCGGAAGCTTCCAAATCACCTCCTGATTTCCCGCGACGACACTGACATGCTCCCATCTTGTTTTCCTGCCTCCCAACCTTTGCAGGTCTTTCGGCTCGAGGTTGTTCCCTTTCTTAATCCAATCAGATAGTTGCGCCACGCGTACCTGTTGCGGCACAAGCTTGCAGTAGAGATCGATCAATCTAATGCTGGTCCTTCGCCTTTGTGCTAGCCGTTCTCCAATGTCCCAGTCTATTGCGATTTTTAGAAGTTCAGCTGCTGCGCTAAGACCGCCAACTTCAACGAGGTCTAGGGCAGCGTTCTCGATCCAGTATGAGCGAATTGTCCCACCGCTGGCATTACTCAAAAATGAAAGATCGGCGGCGGCGGGCGGACTAGAAAGAGGTCGAAGTTCCGCCTTGGTCGGTGCCCAATCGTATCCGTGTAGGATCCATTCCGAAGGAAACTTCCACGTCGGACGCACTTTCAAGGTAGACGAGTCTGGTGAAACCATAGTTTGTCGGCCTTGCGAAAGCCGAATCTTCAGGCCACGGCCGAGACAACCAATAAAAACCTGGGGCCATTTCTATCAAAGATTGCACACGACGAGGCTTCTGACGCACACGCAGATAAGGAGCCAAGGCGGCCGGTGTGTCCCATTGCCGATGGGAAACGATCAGTCCGGCTGCTATGGTAACGAGGCCGCCAGATATAAATGATCTGCGTGACAAAGCTGACCAAATCAGGCGAGGATCATTATCCGCGCCGCCGGGACCAGGACCCCAAATGGAAATTCGTAGAAGGAAAAGGCTGACGAACGAGGCAGTGCCAACAGCGCTGTACTTGTAAATCGATTGGACCAGAGGCGACATGCCCGTGGGTCCGTAACCTGCAATCGCATACCCATACCCCATCCAGCAAGCCATAATTGAGAGCATCGCCATCACGAAGTACAAGCAACGAAATACCGCTGATGGCGCTACTCGCATTTCCTTTTCGACGAATCGAGCAGAAATAAAACTCAAGAGCGGTAGCTCCTGATCATTCTCTGTCCGTGCGTTGGTCTGCACAACTTGAAGCGTTTCGCGCAACGCCCAAACCGGCCAAAGGGCGACCCCAAGCGCGAATAGCCAGACCAACGGCACGCTCCATTTTGCTACTGCTATACTGAATGCTGGAAGCCCAAGTTCAGACCTTGTTTGATAGACACCTATCTCTCGACTAAGATTAGTAATCCGTTCAACTGCACGGTCATATGCTTCGATTTCGGAAGTGGAAGCATGGCTCGCAAACTCGATGACAAGCCGCTCGGGTTTCCGGTCTTCACACCAAGAGTCTTAAGCCTGTCCACGATTGATCTCAACCTCGGGCCCATCCTTATCCGCAGTGATCCGACGCCAGTAAAGGCCATTGGATTCGGATGCATTGCCCCGAACAATTAACCGCTGAACAAGGCGATCCCTCTTACCCTTTAGTTCATCCCGCTCAGTCTCAAGTTTGCTAACAGCTCGATAAAATGATCGGAACACTAAGTAATCTGGCAAAGCTACTGAGATCAGTACGCCAATGAGAGCCATGAATCCAAAGACCGCATTACGTGATTGAGGGCCCGCGCGTTCTCTTAATGAAACAACCCAATTTGTCATTGTCACCTCGATATAAACAATCAGCCCAACACTTGGGCAGCAAAAAACGAAAACTGAACCAATACAAAAAGGCCGCCGTGCAAAATTCGACGAGAGCCTTTCGCTACGACACTAGCACAACAGTTTGGAACTCACCTACTCCGCAAAGGGCCTCACTTAACCGCGCACCAACTTAGGAAGGTGTAACAGGCAAAACCCATACGTTTTTGTCACCGGCAGAAACGACCGTATTTGACCAAGGGGCATTGACCCGGGGTTATTGACGCACTTCGTAGTGGGGTGCCATCATGTGTGGCGCCAGCATTGGGGCAGCGTTGTTATTCGCGCGTGATGTCATGACCACGAAAACCAAGAATATCACAATGCCAGAGAATACTTTAAAAATGGCAACATATGCTGAGAAATGGCGTTTAAAAGTTGAGCGCGACTTGGAATGACTGTGGGACCTGTTTCCGGGATCTGCTTCGGGCGATAGAAGTTCGTCGGTCAGTGAAGGGAGTACTCACCCAAGTTACATTACCTTTTCGGCGAACCGGCACTCAGATTTGTTTCCCAATTTGTAGAGAGAATGACGTCCTTCAACTTCTCAGAATACTCCTGAAACGGAGATTTTTCTCGCAAGAGAAGGTTGACCTGACGCCGGGATGTTAGGTCTGAGATCTCTCTGAAGATCAGGTCCGAGGGGGCTATATGCAATACAGCTTTGGGCAGGATGGTAACCCAGCGATCAGAGCGTACCATTGAAATGAGAGATAGGGTGTTTCTGGCCGATAAACTGGCGCGAGCTGTCATTTCCTGAAAGCTTTGTGACGTGATTGATAGGCACAAATCATTCCTGATGAACTGATCAGAGATCACATCGACCAACGTTATTGGGCCTTTCTTGTGTGCGAGCGGATGGCGTGGCGAGCAAATGAGCCCGAAACGATCCGAGAACAGCTTTGTTTGCTGAATCCCATTTAAGGCGTGATCATTGGAGGCAATGCCGATATCCGCTTTTCCTCGGCTAAGCGCATCAATGACCTGTTGGGTGTCCGTGTCTTGCAGCTCAATTCTGGTTCCCGGACAGACAACACGAAATTTCTCGACCATTGAAGGGAAGACAAGCCCTGCGACGGACGGAACCGATGCCACGCGTACAAGCCCTTGCGGCGATACTGCTGCGGTCTGAATGGCCTTGATAGTGTCATCGAACTGGCGCAGCTCGGTGCGCGCCAGTTCGAAGATCTGAAGGCCAACGGGCGTTAGTTGGCTTTTCCTGTCGCTAACAAATAGCCGCTGATTTAGGTGATCTTCTAGCTGTTTGAGCTTCATTGAAATTGCAGGCTGGGTTCGCCCCAATCGGATGGCGGCATCCGCCAGATTTCCAGCCTCAGCTACTGCACTGAAACAACGCAACATTTCAATCTTGATTGCCATGACTTCAGACTTCCTGAAATTAAATTAAGTTATTTAAATTTGACTGATATCAACCCGCAGGTCCATTCTTTTCCCAATTCAATATGTGGGAAAGCTGATGTCCGAGACTAAACTGAACCTGATTGCTGGAAACTGGGCTGCAGGCGAGAGCGAAGCTGAAAATCGCAATCCTTCTGATCTGAGCGATCTCGTGGGTATGTTCGCCCAGGCAAGCACACAACAGCTACAAGATACTCTGGATCAGGCGCAGGTCGCGCAGCTGGAATGGGCGGCTTATGGTTTAGAGCGCAAGCAATCGGTGTTGATGAACATCGGCAACGAGTTGATGGCGCGTTCGGAAGAGCTGGGAGCCCTGCTAAGCCGGGAAGAGGGTAAACCTTTGGCCGAGGGCAAAGGCGAAGTATACCGTGCAGGGCAGTTCTTTACATATTACGCCGCTGAATGCCTGCGTCAGCTTGGTGAGAATGCAGATTCGGTGCGCGCTGGTGTTGAAATCGACGTGCGCCGAGAAGCGGTGGGGGTTGTGGCCATCATCTCCCCATGGAACTTTCCCACCGCCACCGCTTCGTGGAAAATTGCTCCAGCTCTTTGTTATGGTAACGCTGTTGTTTGGAAGCCCGCCAATATCACACCGGCATCGGCTGTGGCGCTTGCGGAAATCATTGCCAAACAGGATATTCCCAAAGGGCTGTTCAGCCTCGTGATGGGGTCTGGCCGCTCGATTGGTCAACAGTTGGTCGAAAGCCCCAAGGTAAACGCGATTTCGTTTACCGGATCGGTTCCTGTGGGCAAGGGCATTGCCACAGCAGCAATCCAGAACCTGACCAAGGTACAGATGGAAATGGGATCCAAAAACGCCTTGGCGGTGATGGATGATGCGGACTTGGATCTGGCTGTCTCACTTGCCCTTGGCGGTGCGTTTGGCGGCACCGGCCAGAAATGCACCGCTTCCTCCCGGCTTGTGGTCCACCATGCGGTGCATGATAGTTTTGTAGAAAAACTGGTTGCCGGCACCAAAGCAATGAAAGTGGGCCACGCGCTGGAGGCTGGAACCCAGATGGGGCCGGTCGTTAGCCAACAGCAACTTGATGAAAACCTAGCCTACGTTGATTTGGGGCTTTCCGAGGGAGCAGAGCTGGCCTGTGGGGGCGCCCGGTTGGAGATGCCACATGATGGGTTTTACATGTCACCCGGAGTGTTCCTGAACACCACCAACGACATGCGTATCAACCGTGAGGAAATGTTTGCGCCTCTAACCTCGGTGATCAAAGTGGGCAGCTACGACGAGGCTCTGAGCGTGGTCAACGATACCAAATTTGGCCTGACATCAGGAATAGTGACGCAAAGCCTTGCCCGTTCCACACATTTTCGCCGTCATGCACGGACAGGCGTTGTGACAGTCAACCTGCCAACTGCTGGCACTGATTATCACGTGCCATTTGGCGGTCGCGGTGACAGTTCGTACGGACCGCGTGAACAAGGTAAGTCAGCTGCGGAATTCTACACCACCGTCAAAACTGCCTATATCAGCGCAGGAACACCAAGCTGATGCGGATAGACGGCCTGCAATATGCCAACTGGTCCGAAAAGATCTTTCGGCAATTGCGGGAGGGCAATGTGGATGCGGTGCATGTCACCATCGCTTACCACGAGAATTTCCGGGAAACGGTGCTGAACTTTGAAAAGTGGAACCGCTGGTTTGAACAATATCCAGATCTGATCATGAAGGGCCTGTGGGCCAGTGACGTCGACAAGGCTCGTGAAACCGGGCGCACTGCTATTTTCTTTGGGTTTCAGAATCCCAGCCCAATGGAAGATGACATTGGGTTAGTCGAAATTCTGCACTCACTGGGTGCCCGCTTTATGCAGCTGACTTATAACAATCAATCATTGCTGGCGTCTGGATGCTACGAGAGCGAAGACACCGGCATTACCCGTATGGGGCGGCAGGTCATCAAAGAGATGAACCGTGTTGGTCTTGTGATCGACATGAGCCACTCCGCCGATCGGTCGACTATCCAAGCGGCCGATCTATCCGGGCGCCCAATCGCCATCACTCACGCGAACCCGTATGATTGGGCGCCGGCCTTGCGCAACAAAAAAGACGATGTGATCCGCGCTGTGACAGAAAACGGCGGCATGTTTGGGTTTTCCATCTACCCTCATCATTTGAAACATAAATCCAACTGCACCCTGCAAGATTTCTGCGAAATGATCGCCCGTTGCGCCGATCGGTTTGGCGTCGAGCATTTGGGCATTGGCAGTGACCTGTGTCAGGACCAGCCTGATACTGTAGTGGAGTGGATGCGCGTTGGCCGATGGACCAAGGACATCGACTATGGAGAGGGGTCGGCCGATAAGCCCGGGTTCCCCGATATGCCCGATTGGTTTCGCAACAACCGCGATTTTAGCAACCTAGAAAATGGGTTGCGCGAGGTCGGGATGTCTGGCGCTGAAGTTTCGGCGGTTCTTGGCGACAACTGGCATCGTTTCTTTGCCACCAATTTCACGCCGCAGGTTTGAACGGATGACAGGCTCCCTGCGCCCTTCGCTCCGTGATCCAAGACAGGTCATGCGGCTATCGCGGCTGGGATCGCTTCATCAATGCCGTCTTAGCTTTATGCGGATCCTGACCCGGCGGATGGCTGATGAGGCCTGGGAGTTTTCCCGCCCCATATTCAATATTGCAGCGGATGGCACAGGACACGCGGTTTATTGCGCCAACGGGCCGGATCGCACCTACTCCCTTGTTGCCTTTGCCCACGATCTACCGTCGGAAATGCGTTCTGACAGGGTCATAGCAGAGGCTTGGGACGCAACGTTTACACTGTTTGACGGTATTCCGACGGCTGATGATATAGAGCGACTGTCAAAGAATGTTCCGCTGCAGGAAGCTGGACGCATTCGTGAAAGCGAGCTGTCGCTGTCGCGCGCCAACCGGTCGGTCCGCCTGTGGAAACATGTGGTCGAAGCGCTTGCCAGTGGTCGCCAACCCGAAGCCGAGCAACTGGCCAATGTCGGCTACTTGATGCGGACCACCGCCGTGTATGGTTCAGGAAAATTCGGCGCTGCAGACCGCGAGGTGATTGCAGATCGACCTGAGTTTTCCGCACCATTCCAGGCCGAAATGCTCTCGGTTTTTCTGACCCGAGCCTTTGTGCGTGACCTGATTGAACATGCTGCCCAAACCAAAGGCGGCGAGACTGCAGCACGGTTAGATGCAGGGGCAGCGCGGCAGCTTGGTATTGGCAATTCAACGGGCCTTGGCATGGCACCGTTTATCGTGAACCATCCGATGTTGTTCAACAACTGGATCATGGCGCGCGAAGAAGCCCTGTTACGTGTGCGACAAGTTCAACGTGCGACGGACGCAGAGGTTGCCCAATTCAAAGAAATGTTGAAACGGAGTTCTCGGTCCGTGTCACAGTGGCAATCTGACCACCCGCTGCAAGTCAAAAAACTCAACACCCTTCGCACCGATCTGGACGCAGTGTTCAGCCATGTTGCAAAGCACGACCTGTCAACAGAACACCCCTGGGATCAGCTTGTTCTCTGGTCTGAGGCCCACCTGAGCGAAGAGGGGCAGGAATTGGTGAGCTCCGTTGTGATGGAACCCTATGGCCATCTCGTTGATGAATTGTCGAATAGTCTGTCTGATTGCAACTCAGATGCGTTCCTGATCGATGGCGATATGACTGTTGGCACCCTGAAAGAGCTGATCCAGAAATGCTTTGGCTGGGCGTTGGAACTCGATTGGGCCGCCCCTGAGAATTGCGCACAGGCCTGGTATGTTTCGGCCGAAAAACTGGAGCCCCGGATCGGATCCCGGTTTAAGGAGCCCATCGCGGAGTATGAACAACCGCTGGCCCCAGCAAGGGACGCGGTGCAAGCCTATGAGGAACTGAGAAAATGGGATCACGATAAAAAGATCTCAGATTTCCTGCTACGTCACCCAGAACATCGCCACACGATCAGACGCAGCCAGATCAGCGCCAGCGCGCCCTATAGCGAAATCCAGGACAATACCATCGGCGAAGATATCCTGCCGATTGACATGCTGCGTGCCAAACTCTCTTTCTTTGGGGCTACCCACTTTGACCCACGCTCGGACCGGTGGGTTCGGATTTGTATGTTCCAGGGGGCACCATACCCCAATGAACTGACCCGGGACAACGCGGACCACTGGGTTTATCCCAATCTGGAGGGCGCTGAATGAGCTACTCTCTGAACGAAGTGGAAGCCCATAGTAAACGGGCCGCCCGTGGCGCTGGGCTGGGCTGGGGACTAGCCGAAGAGGCTGCCAAGGCAACGCGCTGGATGTGTGCTCAAAACATTGATGGCTGCCGTGTACTAACAGGTGTTCTTGAAGCGCACCAAGATTCTGCCTGCAATCTACAGCCGCCAATATTCCTGGTCGGAGAATGGCGCGCTGAAGCTGGCAGGCTGTGTCCACTATACGTCGGTGCTTCGTTGTCGGACTGTGCAACTCTGGTTGGTTCAAATGGGGTCAGGATCCGCGAACTGTCTCACCCACTGTTCATCCTTCCGTTTGTGGCTGCAGCGGCGCGCAAGGTTAAAACCAACCTGCAGGTACGCTTGCCGGGCGCAACGATGACGACAAATGGAAAGACTGTTGATCTAGCGGCTTCAACGGAGGCTGCCTTCTATGTCGAACAGGTTGAGCAGGTGGAAATCACTGTGGCACCGCCGCTTACTAAAGACGCGAACCAGATTGGCCGTGCCAGACCCTGCAGTCAGGACTGGGAGAAACTCAATTCATTTGCCGCTCTGACCTATGCCCCGGCAACTGAAGCATCACGGCGACTGGGGGCAGGGGCTGGACAATCCGACAATGACTGATTTGGAGAACCTATGATTGAGACCCGAACACTCAGCCTTGCTGACATCGAAGACCTGTCCTTTGCTGCGCTTGTGGCTGCTGGAACCTCTCCTGAGAATGCCCGGCCCTTGGCTGTCGCTACGGCGGCAACAGAAGCCGATGGCGTTGCCAGCCACGGGTTGGCCTATATCCCGATCTATGCAGAACATGTGCTGTGTGGAAAAGTCGATGGTCAGGCTGTTCCCAAACTTGAGGTTCCCAGACCTGGCGTGATCACGGTAGATGCGGCAACTGGGTTTGCTCACTCTGCGATCGACACAGGGTTTGAACAGCTGATCCCGCTTGCCCGCCAACAGGGCGTCGCAGCACTGTCGATCCACAACTCCTATAATTGCGGAGTACTGGGATACCACACCCATCGGCTGGCCGAGGCGGGTCTTGTTGGACTTGGGTTCACCAATGCTCCGGCCTCTATTGCGCCATCTGGGGGATACAAGCCGGTAGTTGGGACCAATCCATTTTCGATCGCCGCGCCGGGAATTGATGGAAAACCGGCGATATTGATCGACCAGAGTGCTAGCACTATCGCCAAGAGTGAGGTGATGAAACATGCGCGCGAAGGGAAACCCATACCAGTTGGCTGGGCATTAGATGGTGACGGCAATCCGACCACAGACCCGAATGTTGGCTTAAAGGGATCGATGGCACCTTCCGGCGGGTACAAGGGGGTCGGAGTTGCAGTGTTGGTTGAATTGATGGCTGCCGCACTTAGCGGCGCCACTTTGGGCATCAATGCCTCGCCATTTTCAGGGACCGCTGGTGGACCACCCAAAACAGGACAGTTCTTTTTGGCAATTGATCCCGCTGCAACGTCCCGAGATCTGTTTGCGGCTCGCATCGCAGAGTTGGCCAACTCTGTTCATGAACAGGAGGGTGCGCATTTGCCGGGCGACGGGCGCAGCAAAAAACGCGCTTTGGCGCAGACACAGGGCGTTGCGGTCAACACCGCAACCCTTGCCCGGATCGAGCAACTGCTCGGTTAAGGGAATACCTGCCGGGGGAGGCAGGTAAATTGGACAGGCCAACATAAGGCCTGTTCCAAATGCTCGAATGAGCCAACAGTGGAAGGGAGAGTTCCAATGTCAATCAAGCCTCCATTTACGGAGCTGGAAATTAAGAAAGCGGGGGCTGGATTCTATGAAGGATACAGTCTGCCGATCGCACTTATCAGCAAGATCACAATGGCCTTGCTGGTTATCTGGGCTCTCGTATGGCCAGCCAATGCTAACAACACTCTGGGGTCGTTAAACGGGCGCATCCTGAACGATTTCAATACGTTTTATATCGTGATCGTTGGGGCATTTGCCTTCTTTCTGTTTGTTGTAGCAGCCCTGCCGCAAACCGGGAAACGCGTCATGGGACGCGAAGGAGAAGCGCCGGAGTTCTCTAACTTTTCATGGTTTTCGATGATGTTCGGGGCTGGTTTGGGTGTTGGGTTGATGGTTTTCGCCACCGCTGAACCAATGGGGCTTTGGGGGTCAAACCCAGTGGTCGTTTCAGGTGAGGTCGCAGGCAACTCTGTAGAGGCTTTGCAATCGGGGTATCGCTACACCTTTCTTCACTACGGCATCCATGCCTGGGCGATCTATGTCGTCACTGGTCTGGCGCTGGCCTATTATGCCTATACACGGGATATGCCACTGACCATCAGATCCGCTCTGACGCCACTGTTTGGCAAATATGTGAATGGCATCTTTGGTCACATCGTTGATGTTTTGGGGGTTGTTGCGACGATCCTTGGCGTATCGGTAACCATTGGATTTGGCGTCAGCCAGTTCATTGATGGGCTTTATGCCATCACTGGTATGGACTGGATGATGGATATGACCGGCGACGCACCGGCACCCGGCACAGTGGGACTTGTCACTGGTTTGGTTGTCATCATGGGACTGTCAATCATTTCGGCGGTTTCCGGGGTGGGGCGTGGGGTGAAATACCTGTCGAACCTGAATCTGGTGCTGTCGATTATCCTATTGCTGACTTTTGTCGTGTTCGGATCCTTCCTGTTTGCAATGACCACCTACGCCACGGCTCTGGTGGACTACATCCTGAATTTTGTCTCGCTGAGCTTTGGTGCCTATGGTCCGCAATCTGCGGATGCCTTTGCCGCGGCATTGCCCGAAGCTGCCAAGCCTCTGTCGGGGGATCTGATGGCAGGCGCAACCAACGCTTGGGGATCGTTTGACGGGTTTAAGTCTGGGCTTGAAGGCGCAGCTGCGGAACTGCCAGAGGCAACTTTGGCCGCGGTGTACGAAGCTGGTAACGCGGGGCGCCAATTCGGATGGCAATCTGGGTGGACCACGTTCTACTGGGCCTGGTGGATCGCGTTCTCACCTTTCGTTGGCCTGTTCCTTGCCCGCATTTCCAAGGGTCGTTCAGTTCGGGAATTCATTGTCGGCTGTGTCTTTGCACCAACGTTGGTTTGCTTCGCATGGATGGCAATTCTGGGCGGTACGGCTATTGATCTGGAACTGACCGGTGGCGCAGATGGGGTCATCATCGGGGCGTCTAGCACCGCCAAGCTGTTTGTGACCTTGAGCGAGATGTTATCAGGCAGCTTCCTGTCGATGATCACCATCATGTGTGTGGTCCTGATCCTGACGTTCCTGGTGACGTCGGCTGACTCGGGCATTCTGGTGATGAACACCATCATGTCGGGCGGCGAGCAGGAAACGGGTGTCAAACATCGCATCGTCTGGGGCGTCATCCTGACACTGGTGATTGGCACCCTGTTGATTGCAGGCAAGATCAATGGCGGTGAAGACGCCATGAAGGCGTTGAAGAGCGCCATGATCATCGGGGCCCTACCTTTCACGATGGTGATGGGGCTGATGTGTGTGTCGCTGGCTAAGGCGCTGTATCGCGACGGGTTGCGTGATAAACACAATGAAACGGCTGCTGCACCTGCCGAGTAACCATATTAACCGAGCGGGCTGTTGTGGCCCGCTCGCGCAGACAGGTCGCGCCTAAACATCCTTTGTTGACTGCTGCGAGGAATTTCTTGGCTAAACAGCTGTATCTGGTGGCAACACTGCGGCTGAGATAAAGTCCCTTACACCGCCCAAAATCTTGCGCATTGGAACGCCACTCAACATGCTTCGGGCGGCACTTCCTTCGATTAGCTCAAGTATTAACTGAGCAGTATCAGAGGGATCTGATAGGGGGCGCAGATCGCCGTCAGCGGCGCCACGGCTCAGAACACTTGTCAGACTCGAAGTCAGCAGGTCTCTGTTTTCCAGGAATAAATCAGCGATATCCGGCTTGCGGATTGCTTCGCTGGTTATTTCGATACTCAGTATCACATTCTCTGGCGCCGCGAGGTGTTTTGCATAAGCCGTGACAAACTTGTCCAAGACTTTTGGGGCAGGGGAGGTCTTCGCCAGGATTTTTAGAAATGGGGCTAGTTCGTCGCGTTCAAGTCCAGCGATCTCCACAAGAACGTCATGCTTGCTGGGGAAGTGATTGTAGAGATTTCCCAAGCTCACTCCCGCGCGGGTGGCAATGTCACGAACTCCGGTCTGGTGATAGCCGTTTTCCAGAAAACACATCACGGCTGCTTCAAGAATTTTGCGTCGCCTTTTTGCAAGTGCCTTGTTTCGTTTGCTCTCTGGTGCGTCTTCTTGGCCCGACATTTTTCTGCCTTATACTTGAACGAACGATCGTTCACTGTATATAGAAATTCACGCACTGCCGCAAGTGGTGCTTTGGTTTGAATGATCGCTGGAAGGAATTGAAATGGCCGACAAACCCACACAAGTTAGAGCTTCGAAAACGTGGCGGTGGGTTTGGTTTTTTGTGTCTTTGACATTTCTGGCCACTGTTCTGGTCATATTGTCCGAAGCAGAAAACACAGCAGATGTATCTAGAACTGAGCCTCCGCGAGCTGCTCCGGTTGTGACCGTTCATGAGATCGGTTTCAAAGAGGTCAATGCTACGATTTCGGCTTACGCAGAGTTACGTCCGCACTGGGATGCGGACATCCGGAGTGCCGTATCCGGGCGGATCCTGGAAGTATACGACGAAGCCTTAGCAGGTGCGCGTGTTCAAAAGGGCGCGCGTTTGTTTTCGATCGAAAAAACTCAGTTTCAAACCACAGTGGCATCTGCTGAACTGAGCCTTGAAGATGCCAGGTTGGCGTTATTGCGCGCTCAAAACAGCATGGCCGTTGCCCTACGCCAGTTTGAGAGAGATGGCACCAAGCCGCCAACCGACCTTGCCATTCATTTGCCTCAGGTGCGTATTGCAGAACGTACCGTGGCCTCCGCAAAGGCCCAATTGCAGGCGGCGCAGCGAGAGCTTGAAAATACCGAGATTACCGCCCCGTTCTCTGGCTTTGTCACAAAGCGTTCGGCCAGCCTTGGGCAAACGGTCAATGCGGGGGAAACTCTGGTGCACTTATCGGATGACCGCCAGTTCGAGTTGATGGTGGAATTGAGCCAGGCCGACTGGGAATTACTTGATCATCCTATCGCAGGAAAAACGGCTGAGGTTTTTCATCGCGATGGGCGCCTACTTGGGCAGGCACGCATACGGCAAGGGGGAGGATTTTTGGATAAAGCTACCCGCCAAGTGCGCGTGTTTCTGGAAATCCGCAATCCGAGCGAAGCAATGTTGGCAGGTGACTTTTTGAAAGTTGTATTCCACGGGCGGAGCATTTCGAACACATTGGCCATACCCGAAGCCGCTCTTTCAAGGGCCGGTTATGTCTGGATGGTGGACAGAAAGAACCAACTGCGCCGTTTCAGACCGGACATCCTGTTTCGCACTGAAAATACAATTTCTGTATTTTCTCCGCAGGGATCAGGCCCCTGGAACATCGTCAAAACACCTCTTGCTTCGTTCCTGCCCGGCCAACGGGTGACCCCACAAAGGGTGAGGGTTGAGCTATGAAGTCACTTGCCTCTTGGTTCATCCGCAACCCCGTTGCCGCAAACTTGCTAATGGCATTGATATTGTTTCTTGGTGTGCAGACGATGTTCTCAATCCGTATCGAAGGGTTTCCACGTATTCCCCCGGAAAGCGTGGAAATTTCCGTCGTCTTTCCGGATGCCACCGTCGAGCAGGTTGATGAGTTGGTGACCCGGAAAGTCGAACAAGCGCTAGAGGGGGTGGAAGGTGTCCGCAGCATTTCCGCACAGTCGAGCAATGGAGTGAGTTCGATTTCCGTACGCCGCGCAGGTGGGGTAAGACTGCAAACGGTTTTGGATCGGGTTCGCATCCGGATTGATGGGATGACTGATCTGCCAGCGACGGCGCGTCGGCCCGTGATCGAGGCCTCAGGATATGACTTTCCAGCGCTCTATGTGAACCTGCATGGGGATGCTGATCCGGCGACCCTGCAGACTTTGGCTCAACGGCTAAAAGAGGAACTGTTGGCGCAACCTGAATTGTCTCGACTGAATATCTGGGGGTTAATCCCGCGCGAGTTGCGAATTGAGGTGGATCCACAAAGGCTACGCCAATACGGGCTAACCATCGCTGATGTTTCCACCGCAATTCAGGCGAATTCACTGACATTTCAGGCTGGCCAGTTGCACACCGAAGGTGGCACCGTTTTTCTGCGCGCAGATGACAGGGCGCGTTATGCCCCCGAATATGCGGCGCTGCCGATCATTGAACGGGCCGACGGCTCTTATGTCCCTTTGGCAGACCTGGCCACTATAGAGGATGGCTTTCTAGATGGTGACTTTCTGTTTCGATTGAACGGAAATCCGACTGTCGGCATGGAGATTTTGATTGGGCAAAAGGAAAATTTGCTGGAAATCAGCGACGTGGTGCGAGAGGTCATCGAAGACTTCAAGGCACAGCTGCCGCCATCCATCGAAGCAGAGGTTTGGGGCGATAGTGCCGGTTACATTTCGGATCGCTTGGCATTGCTTAAGTCCAACGGGGTGCAGGGACTGCTGTTGGTCACCCTGATATTGGCGGTGTTTCTAAATCTGCGGCTTGCATTTTGGGTGGCGATGGGGATCCCGATTTCGGTTATGGGAGCGATGGCTGTCGCAGGTTCAAAATGGGTGGACTACTCGCTCAACGATGTCACAACGTTTGGCCTGATCATCGCTTTGGGCATCTTGGTGGACGACGCAGTTGTTGTCGGCGAAAGCGTATTCGAAGAGCGAAAGAAGGTAAAAGACCCTGTGGAGGGAACTGAGCGCGGGGTGGAGCGCGTTGCTGTCGCCACTGTGTTTGGTGTGCTGACAACGATCGCCGCATTCTTCCCGATGCTGTTGATGGATAATCCACTGGGCAGAGTCCTGGCCAGCTTTGCAGGCATCGTGATCTCGGCACTCATTTTTTCATTGATTGAAAGCAAACTCATTTTACCGGCACATCTGGCCCAATTTCCGATGGACGGGAAACGCCGCTACATGGTGACCCGCCTGTGGGGGCGGGTTCAGGATGCAGCCCGTGGCGGTCTGTTCTGGTTTCGCGATCGCGTTTATCAGCCAATTCTTGTTGTTTCTATCGCGCATCGATACGCGGTGCTGATCCTGTTCATTGCTGCGGGCACGTTGGGGTTGGGTCTGATGGGGTTGGGCAAGGTTAAAACAGTGTTTTTCCCTGATGTTCCGGGACAGATTATCACAGTGAACCTTGAAATGGATGCGCGCGCGCCGTTTGCCCTGACAAAGGCCAATGTGGACAGGATCGAAAAACTTGGCCGGGAGCTGAATGCAGAGATTGCAGAACGCGAAGGTATGGAAAAGCCACCGATCAGGACCTTTTTCACCCTGATCAGCAGTGCAGGCAGTGCCCAGCTTTACGCCGAGATGGTGCCGGTGGCTGAACGACCCGAGGTGGCAATTTTGGACGTGGTGACAGCCTGGCGAGACCGGGTGGGGCAGGTCGAAGGTGCAACAGAACTCGAATTTTCCGGGTCGGATGAGCTGGCTGGTGGGTTCCAGATCCGTCTGATGTCGAAAGATCCGGATTTGCTTGCCCAAGCGAGTATCGAGATGCGCAGGTTTCTGGATGAAATCGACGGTGTAACGAATATTCGGGATGGCTTGGTGGGGGGGCAGCCAGAGTTGAAACTGCGCCTGCGCACGGATGCCCGCAATCTTGGCTTCACAGCAGAAACCCTGGCAAACCAGATTGGCTATGGCTTTGGCGGTGCTGAAGTGACCCGGGTCCATCGTGATGGGGCCGAGGTGCGTGTTGTTGTGCAGAACGCGCGCACTGCGCGCGATACAATTGACGACCTGATGCAAACCCATCTGCGAAGCTCAACCGGTGCATGGGTGCCGTTGCAGACCGTTGCGGACATTGAAGGCAGTTATGTCGCGGGGGTGATCTTTCGACGCGATGGGCAGCGTGTGAACACTGTGGCCGCAACCATTGACCGCGGGGTGGTGGCCCCGGAAGAAGTTGGACAGGCCGTATTTGAACAGTTGGTGCCGCAACTTTCCTCAAAATACCCAAGCGTCAAAGTTGTGGGAGCGGGGGAGCTGGAGGAAATCGGGGAAATAAAGGGCAATCTGATTGATGCGCTGATCCTGGCCGCGGTTCTGATCTATATTCTTATGGCAGTCCCATTAAAGAGCTATTGGCAGCCGGTAATCATCCTGGCGATCGTGCCCTTTGGTTTTATTGCGGCTGCGGTTGGGCACTTGATCACGGGAGTGACATTATCGCTGTTTTCCTTCTTTGGGATGCTGGCGCTGACGGGTGTTGTGGTGAACGACAGTCTGGTCATGATTACCCGTTACAATCAGGCGCGTGAAGACGGGGAGACCGTGTCCGATGCATTGAAAGATGCGGGTTTGGGGCGGTTTCAGGCCATTTTTCTGACTACAGCCACAACCGTGATCGGGCTAATGCCATTGCTCATGGAGACCTCTGAACAGGCGCAATACCTTATTCCAGCAGCAGTTTCGCTGGTCTTCGGCGAGTTGTTCGGAACTGCGTTGATGCTGATCCTTGTACCGGTGCTGATTGCAATAACCGAAGACCTGTTTGCCCTGTTTCGCCCCAACATTTTCTCCTCAAAAGTTCAAAGGAAACCCATATGAAAACTCGTTTGCTCCCATTTCCTTTAGCGGCCTTTCTGACCTTATCTGCACCAGCGTTTTCTGAGGGCATCCAATTGACCATCGAAGGCGTGCGCAACAATAGAGGGAATGTTCTGGTTCTCGTGTTCGATAACGCCAAAGACTATGAGACACTCAACTATTGGAACGCCGTGGGTTATGCTGAAATATCGGCGCAGACGGGTATAGTGCGTCATAATTTCTCTGCGTTGAATGAAGGTCCCTATGCTGTTTTTCTGTTTCATGATGAAAACGGCGACGAAGATCTGAACACGCGCGGCAACCATTTGTTAGAGGGGGTAGGTGGGTCAGGTGCACCAAACCGCGAGGATGACCCGAACTTTAGCCAGGCCTCGGTGTTGCCGGGCAAAGTCACCGTAGGTGTGCATTACGATAAATAGCCTCTGGGCCTGTTCCGTCTCTACATTGGGATTGTTCCAGTTCATTTGATATCGAGCCCTTGCACCCTGTGGATGAAATGAACATCTTGAACACTAGGATTTGCAGAAAGGAATTTTGGTATGCGCGTCACACGGAGGTGGGTTGCCGCCACAGGGCTGGCAGCAGTAATGGCCGGGTGCACGGCAGGATCTGTAACCGGGCCAAGCAACGCTCGCACAACTGATCCTGATCTACGCCCACAGCCAAATTCTGGCTATGACGCATGGGTTGCCGCCTTTCGCAACCGGGCCATGCAACAGGGCATTTCGCAGGCGACCCTGAACGCAGGGTTTCGCAATGCCGGTTTTCTGCCCGGAGTGGTCAAGCGCGACCGCAACCAAACTGAGTTCTCGCGTACGCTTGAGGACTATCTTGCCATTGTCGCATCGCCGGAAAAGGTGGCTGCAGGGCGGTCAAATTACCGCCAACGCGCGGCACTGCTGGGGGAGATCGAAACGCGCTATGGTGTGCCAACATCGGTGATTGCTGCGATCTGGGGGATGGAAAGCAATTACGGAACCCGTCGCGGTGACATTTCGGTAATCTCAGCAACGTCAACCCTAGCCTATGACGGTCGGCGCGGCGCCTTCTTTGAAAAGCAACTGATTGAATCGCTGCGGATCTTGCAGAAGGGTGATGTTGCTGCGTCTGGATTGGTCGGCAGCTGGGCTGGCGCGATGGGGCATACGCAGTTCATTCCCACAACCTATGCGGCCTATGCTGTTGATTTTCGCGGTGATGGACGCCGGGATATCTGGTCTGACGATCCCACAGATGGTCTGGCATCCGCTGCCGCATACCTAAAGGCGTCAGGTTGGCAACGTGGCAAACCCTGGGGCCAGGAGGTGCGCCTGCCATCAGGATTTAACACCGCGCTTGCCGGGCGCGACAAACGACGTGCCGTTTCAGAATGGTCAGCGCTGGGCGTCAAAACTGTCACCGGTGGATCTGTGCCAGATCATGGTGCAGCGGCCTTGTTGCTGCCCTCTGGCCCCAGTGGCCCGGCATTTCTGGCCTTTCGCAACTTCAATGTCATTTTGCGCTATAACAATTCCGAGAATTACGGCATCGGCGTTGGCTATTTGTCGGATCGTATTGTCGGGGCGGGACCATTGTCCGCCAGTTTCCCTCCAGATCGCTACGGGTTGACGATTGACGACCGCCGCCGATTGCAGAAACAGTTGACCGCTGCAGGATTTGATACTGGGGGCACCGATGGGGTTATTGGCCCTAAAAGCGAAGCTGCAATCCGGTCCTATCAGACCAGCCGTGGCCTCCCGGTAACGGGTGCACCATCGCGCGAGTTGCTGGCAATGCTTGGCTAGATTACAAGCGGCTATTTGATGTTACTTCGCGTGACCACGTCGCTACCGCTAAGCCCACCCAGCGCCTGAAACAAGGCGCTGGTGTTGCCGACACCAAACTTCTTCAGCAAGTTGGCCCGGTAGACTTCAACTGTCCGATAAGACAGTTCAAGTTTCCGGGCAATTTCCTTGCTGGTCATTCCGTCCATCAGAAAAGAAACTATTTCCCGCTCACGGCGTGTCAGCGCCACATAGGGACGAACGTCTGATAGGTCGGCAAAGCTCCAGACTGCACGCATTAAAGGTTCATCCGGGGTAAAGGAGTGACCACGAACACGACACCAGAACAGGGTGCCGTCCTTTCGGGCCATGACCCGTTCATCCCAATAAGTATTTGATGTCTGCAGTTCTTCGACACCCCGGTCACGAATGTTCAGGAACTCTGTTTCGCTCGGGTAAAGTACTGAAAATAATTTGTTTCTCAGTTCATCTGTGTCGTAGTCAAACATCTCGGCGAAGGCGTTGTTATAAGTTCGGATCGTACGGTTTTCAGTCACAACAAGACCAACTGGCGCAAACTGAAAGGCCAGTTCGGCAAGGTCTCCGCTGCCAAAGCAATCATCTATACGTAGTTCCACGATGTTGATTTGTCCCCCAAGACACTGAACCATGCAGTCAGCAATATTATTGAACAATATGACGGCAGGACTGACAGGCGCAATGCCCTAACAGCCTGTACATTTAGGGAGAAACCATCATGAAACCGGTGTTCCGAATGATCGGATCGACCATTGCAGCTATCGCCGTCAGCGGTGCGGCTTATGCAGCGGACCCGATCAAAATTGCCCTCGTACACGGCATCTCAGGCTCGACCTACGAGGTGTTCTCGAAGCAGACACACACTGGCTTTCAGATGGGACTGGAATACGCCACCGGTGGAACGATGGAAGTTGCCGGTCGTCCGCTAGAGATCATCATCAAGGACACGCAGTTCAAACCCGACGTGGCCCGCGCAGCATTGGCCGAGGCTTACGGTGATGATGAGGTCCTGATTGCGGTTGGTGGCACGTCTTCTGGCGTTACCAAGGGCATGTTGCCCATTGCTGAGGAATATGAGCGCATCTTGCTGATCGAACCGGCAGTTGCAGACAGTCTGACCGGCGAAGACAGCAACCGGTATGTGTTCAAAACCTCGCGCAACAGCTCGATGGACATGCAGGCGCAGGCGCTGGCCCTGGCGCCGGATGAGAACCTGTTTGTTGCAACTCTGGCAGAAGACTACGCCTTTGGCCGTGACGGGATCAGCGCATTCAAAGCAGCACTTGATGGCTCTGGTGCCACAATCGTCACCGAAGAATATGTGCCGCAGAAAACCACGGACTTCACCGCAGCAACCGAGCGGATGTTTAATGCGCTCAAGGACAAACCAGGCCGCAAAGTCATTCTGATTTATGTTGCGGGTGGTGGTGATCCGATGGGCAAAATTCAGGCAATGGAGCCTGCGCGCTATGACATCAGCATTTCCACTGGTGGTCACATTCTGCCGGTCCTGCCGACCTACAAGCGGGTGCCCGGCATGGAAGGCGCGATTTATTACTACTATGAAATTCCCCGCAACGAGATCAATGATTGGTTGGTCAAAGAGCACCAAGCCCGTTTTGACAGCCCCCCCGATTTCTTCACTGCGGGCGGTATGGCAGCGGCTTTGGCTATCGTGAAAGGGTTGGAAACAGCTGAAAGCATCGACACCGAAAGCCTGATTGCAGCGATGGAAGGTATGTCTTGGGAAACGCCAAAGGGAACGATGACCTTCCGTCCCGAAGATCACCAAGCCCTGCAGGACATGTACCACTTCAAAATCCGCGTGGATGACGAGGTAGATTGGGCAATCCCTGATCTTGTCCGCGAAATCAGCGCTGACGAACTGAAAATCCCATTGGGTCGCACCAATTAATCCACCATTTTCCCCGGCCTTCAAACTGGGCCGGGGACGTTACCTACTTGGACTATTTTCATGACCCAGCCTTCGCTTGTCACAAAAGATCTGACCATCCGGTTTGGCGGCCACCTGGCGGTAAATCAGGTGAACTGTGAATTTCTCCCCGGTGAATTGACCGTCATTGTCGGGCCAAATGGCGCTGGTAAAACCACCTTCTTCAACCTGATCTCAGGCCAGCTCGCAGCCAGCAGCGGGAAGGTTGTGAAAGACGGGGTTGAGATTACAAAGATGTCACCTTCGACCCGTGCCCGTCACGGCATTGGCCGGGCTTTTCAGCTGACCAATCTTTTCCCGCAGCTCAGTGTGCTGGAAAACATCCGTTTGGCGGTGCAGGCGCGTTCGGGGGATGGTTGGCGACTGTTCAAACCCGTCTCCAGCTACAAAGAATTGACCGCCCGTGCGGAAAGATACCTCGAAGCTACCAAGCTGACCGACGTCGCCTTTTTGCCCGCTTCTGCACTGCCGCACGGTGACCAACGAAAGCTGGAGGTCGCCTTGCTGATGGCGATGGAGCCGGACATCTATATGTTTGATGAACCCACCGCGGGCATGTCACTGGATCACACGCCTGATGTGCTGGAACTGATTGCCGAGATCAAGCACGACAAGAGCAAAACCGTTCTGCTGGTTGAACACAAAATGGACGTTGTGCGCGCTTTGGCAGATCGAATTATCGTGCTTCACAATGGCGAGCTGCTGGCCGATGGCGCACCGGATGAGGTCATGAGCAGCCAGATTGTTCGCGATGTCTATCTGGGCAAATCGGGGGAGGCTGCAGCATGACCCTTCTGACTTTGAACGCGATGCAAACCAATATCGAACAATATGCTGTTTTGCATGATGTCACCTTAACCGTGCCCGAAGGGGGCGTGTTTGTGTTGTTGGGGCGCAATGGCGCGGGCAAGACCACCACGCTGCGCTCAATCATGGGGCTGTGGAGGCCATCCCCCGGTTCAGTCACGTTTCGTGGCGAAGATATATCCGCCTTGCACACCGCCGAGGTTGCCCGCAAAGGGATCGCCTACGTACCGGAAAACATGGGGGTGTTTGGCGGCCTAACGATCGAAGAAAATCTAATATTGGCCACCAAAACCGGCAAATTCGACACAGCCCGACTAAATCGCATTTACGACCTCTTCCCAGCCCTGAAAACATTCTGGGGCAAACAGGCCTGGTCCTTGTCCGGTGGGCAAAAGCAGATGCTGGCCGTGGCCCGTGCCATCATTGAACCTCGCGATCTGATCCTGATTGATGAGCCGACCAAGGGGCTGGCCCCTTCCATAATTGACGCCATGGCGGATGCCTTTCGCGAGATATCAGAAACCACAACAATTCTGCTGGTCGAACAAAATTTTCACTTTGCAAAATCACTGGGTCGGGACATGGCCGTCATCGATGACGGGCGGATCGCGCATACCGGATCCATGGCTGATTTTGCAGCAGACAAGGCGTTGCAGGATCAACTGCTGAGCCTGTCGGCATAAGGACTTAAAATGAAAAACCTGACACAGATTTTAGCTAGGATGGGCGGGGTCAACCTGTTGCCGGTTGCGGTCGCAGCCGTGGCTTTTGTTTTGATTGGCGTCCCGTCGTCCTGGGTGACGCTGACCGTTGCTGGATTGGCGATGGGGATGATGATCTTCCTGATGGCCTCTGGCTTGTCGCTGGTGTTTGGCCTGATGGATGTGTTGAACTTTGGTCATTCGGCTTTTGTTAGTCTTGGTGCTTTTGTTGCTGCCAGCGTTTTGACATGGCTGGCCGGTTGGCTGGGGGCCGATAGTATTTTCCTGAATGTGATGGCGCTGTTTTTGGCTCTCACTGCCGCGCTGATCGTCGGGCTGGCCGGGGGGTGGTTTTTTGAAACGGTCATCATCCGCCCGGTTTACAAGGATCACTTACGCCAAATCCTGATTACCATGGGTGCGCTAATCGTGGCCGAGCAGTTGATCCTTGCGGTCTGGGGCGGCACACCAATGGCCGTACCTCGCCCTCAATTTCTTGAAGGTGCAATTATTCTTGGCGACGTGTCGATCGAGATCTACCGGATCTTTGCATTCCTGTTGGGACTGGCAGTTTATGTCGCGCTTTACCTCACCCTGAACCGCACCCGCATAGGGCTGTTGATCCGCGCTGGTGTTGAAAATCGCGAGATGGTTGAAGCATTGGGCTTTCGCATCGACCGGCTGTTCATTGGCGTTTTTATGCTGGGATCGGCACTGGCAACACTCGGTGGCGCCATGTGGGCCGGCTACGAAACACTGATCTCGCCGTCCCTTGGGGCCGAGATGATGATTGTGGTGTTTATCGTGGTGATCATTGGCGGGCTGGGGTCGATCGAAGGCACCTTACTAGGCGCCATCATGGTTGGGCTGGTGGGAAACTATGTCGGGTTTCTGATGCCCAAAATGGCGCTGGCCTCGAACATGATCCTGATGATGGCAATTCTTATGTGGCGCCCCAGTGGTCTGCGCCCTGCTGTGAAGTGAGAGTGCTATGACTGAACAAAACTCCACCGGTGCCCTGATTGTGAAGATCACTGTACTGACCATTGGCGCAGCATTGTTGTTTGCTCCGTTCCTGTTTCAGGACGTGCGCTCGCTAGAAGTTGCAGCGCGGATCTGCGTGTTTGTGGTGCTGGTTGCCAGCTATGATCTGTTGATCGGCTATACCGGCATCGTGTCATTTGCTCATACGATGTTCTTTGGCTTTGGGGCTTATGGTGCTGCAATTGCGTTGAAACAGATGGGACCGGGCTGGGATGCAGTGATGGTTGGTGGACTGGCTGGAATGCTGGTCTCGCTCGTCGTAGCTGTCGCCATCGGTTTGCTATCCTTGCGGGTCAAAGCAATCTTTTTCGCGATGATCACGCTGGCTGTTGCCTCGGTAGTGTTGGTCCTGGCCTCGCAGCTCTCTGACTTCACCGGCGGGGAAGATGGCATTACCTATCGCGCCCCACAGCTGTTCAAGACCGCCACCAAGCTGGCAGTGGATGAGGATGGCAAGGTGTTGCGGCTGTTTGGGGTCAAACTGAACGGCAAGCTGGCGGCCTATTACTTTGTCTTCGCAACGTCTCTGGCGTTGTTTGTACTGATGTTCCGACTGGTTGGATCACCACTGGGGACTGTGCTCAAAGCGATCCGGGAAAATGAAGCGCGCGCCGAAGCCATCGGGTATCGGGTCGTATCATACCGGACCTTTGTGTTCTGCATCGCAGCTCTTGCGGCGTCGCTGGCCGGCACAATCTACGCCATTTGGCTGAAATACACCGGGCCGGATACCATGCTCAGCTTTTCGATCATGATCGATATCCTGCTGATGGTGGTGATTGGTGGCATGGGCACTATGTGGGGGGCGGTGATTGGGGCGGTTCTGATGGTGCTTGCTCAGTACTATCTGCGTGACCTGATGGGCGCTGCGGCTGAAGCCACATCTAACCTTCCCATCCTGCCGGAGCTGTTGAATCCAGATCGCTGGCTGCTCTGGCTGGGGATCATTTTCATTTTGTTGGTTTACTTCTTTCCACGTGGAATTGCCGGAACGATCATGCAGAAAGGGATTGCCAAATGACGGCTCCACGATTTTCCCTGGTCAAAACCGCGAGCCATGAACTGCATGTCACCGAATGGGGCGATTCTGACAACTCACCTTTGGTGATGTGGCATGGCCTGGCACGGACGGGGCGCGATTTTGACGAACTGGCCGCAGCCCTGTCTGATGAGTATTTTGTAATTTGCCCGGATACGATTGGCCGTGGGTTGTCCAGTTGGGCGTCGAAGTTTGAAACTGCCTATCGCATAGATACCTATGCAGATCATGCGGTCGCTTTATTGGACCACTATCAAATGGACCGTGCCGCATGGGTCGGGACATCAATGGGTGGCTTGATTGGAATGCATCTGGCTGCGGGGGCCTCTGCAGACCGATTGTCTTGCCTTATCATCAATGACATCGGTCCCGAAGTCCCCCAAGCGGCCACAGACCGGATCATCCGCTATGCCGCTGATTTGCCTGAGTTCGATCAGCTTTCTGAGGCGGAGGCATGGCTGCGTAACACCTACGCACCGTTTGGGCCTGCTGATGATGCATTCTGGCGGCGGATGACCCGGTCGTCTGTGCGGCGGACAGGCCAAGGCAGGTTTACGCTGCATTATGACCCCGAAATTATCCGGCAGTTTGCGACGTATTTGGACGACCTGTCCACTTGGGACAACTACAAGAAAATCAAACTGCCATGCCATGTTATTCGAGGCGAGAACTCGGACCTGCTGACCCCAGACATTCTTGCCAGAATGCAGAAAGAAGGTCCCAAACCCGGGGCAACAGAGTTTGCAGGTTTTGGCCATGCGCCTACATTGTCACGAAAGGCCGACATTCAACTTGTCAGACGCCTGTTGACAGACTTGCAGCTGGATTAATCTGATTGGGCCAAGAAACGCATCAAAGCAACTATGGAGCAATTTTGACTACGGTTTCGGCCAGCTTATAGCCTGCACCGTGAACCGTCAGAATAACACTGGTCTCATTGTCCTGTACTAATAACTTGCGCCGAAGGCGCGCGATGTGAGCATCGATAGCCCGGTCTGTCGCAGTCACAGAGTTACCATAGACCAAATCCATGATCCGATCTCGTGTCAGGACATCTCCGGCGGCTTCGGCCAAGGCCTTGGCCAGGGCAAACTCGGTGCTGGTCAGGCCCAGATCCGCGCTATCTGACATCCGCCGCGCTGTGGACTTCAGGGTGTCCAGTTCAATGTCATCAAACCGCAACCAACGGACCGCTGCATCACTGGCGTCAATTTCTGTGGTTGGGTCGACCTTGCGACGGAGAACCGAACGGACACGCGCCAGTAACTCCCGCGGTTCATAGGGTTTGGTCATATAGTCATCAGCGCCAATTTCCAGACCGATGATTTTGTCAAAAACATCATCGCGACCAGTTAGCATGATGATTGGTACATCTGACGTTTTGCGAATTTTGCGCGCGACCTCTAACCCATCATCGTCCGGCAGGTTCAGGTCTAAAACAATCAAATCAAAGTCATGTTTTTGCATTTCGCGAAACACCAGCCCGGCAGTGCTGGCTGTTGAGGCACGATACCCGTGCTTCCTGAAAAAGCGTTCTAAGAACGCGGTCAGCTGGCTGTCGTCATCTACGACCAGAACATGTTCTGTCACGCTGGCTCTCCAAATTTGATTTGCCTGATAGCGACCCTTGCAGGTGCTGACAATGATGCCCATGACTATTTCATGAACTCTGATCCCTATTCCACCCGTCTGATCTGGCCGCGTTTGATTGCTGTGGCTGCACTTGCATTGATTGCTGTGACTGTTTTGCTGGGCGTCGCCCTTGGGATAAAGACCCGTCAGCAGTTTCGGGAGATCGATTCCAGTTGGACGGAATATTCCGGAGGGGCAGAACGAAAAGGAATTCTGATCAGCTCCCTGCGTGAACATTTGGGTTACGGCGGCATCATCCATAATTTCAAGAACTACGTCCTGCGACAGGATCCGGTTTACCTGACCCAAACTCAGGCGCAGATCGACCAGTTCTACGTGGTGGTCGAGGAGTTTAAACAGCTACAACTGAGTGAGCATGAACGCGCAGCCTTGGCGACTATTCTGGGCACTATTCGAGTGTATCAGGCCCGGTTGGAGATTGCACAGCAGGCTACAGCCGAAGGCTGGGATGTCGCCCAAACAGACCAGTTGGTGCAGGTTGATGATACAGCTGCAATTGGCGCATTGGCGACGTTGGAACAGATTTGGAATGACATTCAAACCGCGTCCAGCCGACGTATTGTGGCGGCGGTGGACGAGGGTCAACAATTGATCCTGATTGGTTTCATGTCTGTGTTGGCACTTGCACTGACCGCACTGGTTATCGCTGGTATGATTTATCTGTTGGTTCAGTACCTGCGCGGGGCCGTGTCACAGCTGGCGCTGGAATTACGAGAACGTCGTCGCCTGCAACGGTCCGAATCTCAACTCGCGACCGCAGTTGAGCAAAGTCCGGCGACGATCGTGGTCACCGATACCGATGCGCGAATTCAATATGTGAATAAGAAATTTGAAACCCTGTCAGGTTGGCGTCGCGATGAGGTGATAGGTGAAACACCTGCCTTTTTGCAATCGGGTCGAACCTCAGCCGCCAATTACGAATTGCTGCGCCAGCGATTGCTAGAGGGCAAAAGCTGGACCGGGGTGTTCTTGAACCGAAAGAAGGACGGTTCTGAATACTGGGTTGAAACCACAATTCTGCCACTGGTTGCCGCTGATGGAACCATTCAGAACTTTATAGCATCAGGGGAGGACATCACTGAAAAACGCCATGCCCGTGATCAGGTGATTCAGGCTCAAAAACTGGAAGCGGTCGGGCAGTTGTCGGGTGGTATTGCCCACGATTTCAACAATATTCTGACTACGATTATTGGGGCCTCTCACCTGGCTGCGCTTGATGCTGATGATGGCAGCGACCTTGCGGGTGAAATCGAGCATATCGACATTGCGGCCCGTCGGGCGCAAAATCTAGTGCGTGAGTTGCTGACGTTTGCCCGGCGTGAACCGGGCCAGCCGCAAGCGGTGGACCTCAGTGAGATCGTAAGCGAAGTCTCCCGGTTGCTGCGCGCTTCGATGCCTCCGATGATCCGGCTGCGCTGTGACACCTCCGGGCCGCTGGCTGTGCTGGGCGACCCTACCCATTTGCATCAGATCCTGATGAACCTCTGTCGCAACGCAAGTGAGGCCATTGGGGCAGAAGATGGAACAATTGAGATTGGATTTGCCGCCAGCAACCCACCACAGGGTTTTGCTCCGCGTGATGATGGCTGGGTGCTGCTAACAGTGCGCGATGATGGTCCCGGCATGAGCGAAGGCACCCGTGCACGTCTGTTTGAACCGTTCTTCACCACGAAACCTTTGGGAAAAGGTGCCGGGCTTGGGTTGGCTGTTGTCTATGGCTTGGTTGAAGAAATTGGCGGCCAAATCACAGTTGAGAGCACCCGGGGGCAGGGCACGTGTTTCTCAGTTTTGCTGCCCGCGAGTTCGGAACAGGCATTGACCGAGGAACGCGACCGACCTGAGCTGCCGCGCGGGCATGAAACCATTATGCTGGTTGATGATGATATGGAAATTGCGGGAACGCTCCGTCGTATCTTGCTAAGGCTTGGATACCGGGTCGAAGCCTTCACTTCACCGCTGGTGGCGTTGGAGCGCATACGTCAGTGGCCTGATCGGTTTGATGTCATTTTGTCGGATCTGATGATGCCGGATTTGAGTGGAGAGGCGCTGGTGACAGAAATCCGTGGATTGCGACCGAACATTCCGGTTTTGTTTTGTTCAGGATACAAACCCGACACCATTGTGGTGCCTGGTGAACAGCCCGAAGTGTTGGATAAACCTGTGGATCCGGCCACCCTGGCCAAAAAGCTCCGTCACTTGTTAGACAGTATCAGCGCCGAATAGGGCTTTCCTCTGGATTGGAGCTTTTAACGCTGTGACATCGCGTAATAGATCCCTTCGTCACATCTCGTCACAACTGCGCATATCTCGTCACACTGCCCACAACATCTTGGGGGGGCTGTTCCGTTACATTTGCGGCGAGCAGCCCTGACAGCCACTCCGAATCTCCGGTTTCAATGGTCACCAAGGCAGTTCACTTGCCGGGACCACAAAGCAAATTACCTCCCGGTTGAATAAATGTAGTCGCCTTCAGCCGGAACATTTCCTCCTGCAGGCACGAAACCGGGAGAGGACAAGTCCATGTTGCTACGAACCCTACTTGCCGGCGCGCTGTTGACCAGCGGTGCCGCGTGGGCCCAAGAGGCGGTCACGCCACTGGATCCATTGGAGGTGAACCCGGCGCAGGCGGAGCTGGGGAAGAGACTTTTTTATGATACCCGCTTGTCAGGTGACACCAGCCTGTCGTGTTCCAGCTGCCACCAGGCCGATAAGGCCTTTACCGATGGCGAGGCCCTATCACAGGCCTATACCGGTGGTGCCCATTTCCGGAATGCGCCTACTCTGGCCAACACCGGCTATCGCGCGGCTTGGCTGCATGACGGCAAGCTGGGGACCAACCTGAACGATGTTGCCCGAGAGATGATTACCGAAACCCATATGATGAACATGGATATGCGCATCATGCAGGAACGGTTGAAGCAAGATGTAGTCTATGTCGAAATGTTCGATGCAGCCGGTTACGGAGAACCCTCCAACGGTGGGGCGCGGAATGCGCTGCAGGCATTTCTGAAAACCATCGTGTCGCGTAACGCACCCGTGGATACCGGCGAGATGTCCGCTGCCGCACAAAGGGGGCAGGGTATTTTTGAAGGCAAGGGGCAGTGTTCAACCTGTCACGCGGGCGAACGGTTCACCGACGACCAGCCTCATAACACCGGAGTGCCAAACAACCCCGACATCTGGAATGATCCTGAACGTCACTCGGTGTTTGTGTCTTACGCCAAGTTCATGGGGGTCGAAAACTACATGAACATCCGCGAAGATCTGGGCGCATATGTCCGCACCCACAGGGAAGAAACCAAGCGGACCTTCCTGACACCCAGTCTGCGCGAACTGACCTACACCGCGCCCTATATGCACAATGGTATGATCGAGACGCTGGAAGAGGTGGTGGACTTCTATGACGCCGGTGGCGGCGAAGATGTCAACAAAAGCGCCATCCTGAAACCTCTTGGCCTGAAGCCGAGCGAGAAGGGCGATCTGGTTGCCTTCCTGGAGGCGCTGAGTGGCGACAGCTTTGAGACCGAGGCCTACGTCTGGCCGGGAGATGACTTCGATTACCAACTGATCGAAGACTGGCGCAACGTGAACAACTAAGGAGGCAAGGATATGAAACGCATTACCCCACTTATTGCAGGCCTTGCCGTGCTGAGCGCGTCTACTGCGCTGGCAAGTGACCGCCCCGCAGAACTCGAGGCACTGGGCCCGCCACCAATCCCGGCAGACAATCCGATGACCCCGGAAAAGATCGCGCTGGGCGAAAAGCTGTTCTTTGACCCGATCCTGTCGGGCAATTATTCGATGCCCTGTTCGGCATGCCACTTGCCAGACGCAGGTTGGGCCATTCAGGACAAAATCAGCTTTGGGTATCCGGGCACCACGCACTGGCGTAACAGCCAGACGATTGTGAACTCGGCCTACTATGGCAAACTGTTCTGGGCCGGTGCTTCCGGTTCACTGGAACATCAGGCTCGATCTGCAGCCCGAGGTGGCGTTGCTGGCAATGGCGAAGACGACATGATGGAGGCCCGTCTGGCCTTTGTGCCAGAATACCGCGAAGCCTTTGCGGAGGTGTTTGGTGATGACTGGCCCAACATCCGTCACGCCTATGATGCGATTGCTGCTTATCAGCGGACCATTGTGCAAACAGATACCCCGTTCGACAACTATATGCGTGGTGACGATGCGGCGCTGACCGAGCAGCAGTTGCGCGGTTTGGATGTCTTCACCGGCAAAGGTAATTGTGTCTCGTGTCACAGCGGCCCGATGTTGACCAACGAGGCCTATTATAACCTTGGCGTGCCGCCATTCGACGGCTGGGAAGACGATCCAATCGCGCAGATCACTTACCGCTTTGAGCTCTATGCTAAAGGGTCAACTGAAGAGATGTACCGGACCACCAAGGATGATCCGGGTCTGTATTTCCGTACTAAGCAAAGCACCGACAAAGGTAAGTTCCGTGTGCCGTCGCTGCGTTACACGCAATACACCTATCCCTACATGCACAATGGCATGCTGGAGACGCTGCGCGATGTTGTGGAGTTCTACAACGATGGTGGTGGCGAGAACGAGTTCTCCAAAAACAAATCCGATCTGATCCAGCCCTTGGGCCTGTCAGACGGTGAAATGGACGACCTCGTAGCCTTCCTCGAAAGCCTGTCGGGCGAAGAACTTCTGCCAGCAGAACCTGAAATCCCTGTGATGCAGCCGCTTCCTGCGGCCTCGAACTGAAAGGAGATCTGAGAATGACTGTACTCGATCCCAAAATCGCTGCCGCAATCAACGGTGAAAACGGTGAAGCTGCCAAGGCAGGCACCCGCAAATGTCTGATGAACCGGCGTCAGGTCCTGCTGTCCGGTGGCATTGCAACCTCAATGGTCATGGTTGGTATTCCTGGTGCCCCAGAGGCCCAGACCCCGGCGGTGATCTCAACTTACCCCCGTAAGTTCATCGCCAAACTGAGCGAGTTGAAGACCGATGAACCCTTCGACTTTGAATATCCGGACGAAGGTCAATACGCGGAATCCATCCTTGTCAAACTTGGCAAAGAAGCCGGAGGCGGCATTGGTTCGGACAAGGACGTTGTGGCCTTCAACTATACTTGCACCCACCAGGGTGGTCCGCTGCAGGGCACCTATAAAGCGGCCGACAAGGCGCTGGGACCGTGCCCGCTGCACCTGACAACGTTTGATCTGACACGGCACGGGATCTTTATCTCCGGCCAAGCCTATCAATCGTTGCCGCAGGTGCTCTTGGAAGTGGATGGCGACGACATTTACGCCGTCGGCATGTTTGGCCTGATCTATGGCCGCTTTGACAATCTTCAGGCGTAAGGAGGTACACCAATGTCTACACCATATTATGTACCAGAAGAATCTATCCCACTGCCGCCACCAGACGCCGAGATTATCTCGACTGCGTGTGACTACTGTGTCGTAGCCTGTGGCTACAAAGTCTATCGCTGGCCGGTGCGCGGGGGCCACATGGGTGGTCCGCTGGCGGATCAGAACGCCTTTGGCGAGGATTTTCCAGTGTCGCCACTGGGCCCATGGGTCGCTCCAAACCAGCACAACATCGTGCTGCACAACGGCGAACCCCACCATGTGGTCATCATTCCCGACAAGGATACCGAGTTCGTCAATTATAGCGGCAACTCGTCGATCCGTGGCGGTGCACTGGCGAAAAAAGTCTATAACCCACAGACCCCAACTCGCGACCGGCTTAAGTCGCCGATGGTTCGGATGTTTGGTGTGTTGATGCCTGTTACCTGGGATTTCGCGTTGGATATTGCCGCCGCTGTTGGTCTCGATGTTCTGAAGAAACACGGCACCAATGCCTACGGTGTTAAAACGTTCTCCTATGGCTACATGGAGAACACCTACGCGATCACCAAATATGCGCTGGGCAATATTCGGACCGCAAACTTCACCTTCCACGATACCCCGTCAGACGTATCGTCGACACCGGGTTTCCGGGATGCAGGGTTTGATAACTTTGGCCCCAGCTATGATGACTGGGCCGAGGCCGATACGCTGTTGATGTGTGGCACCGACCCCTACGAGTCGAAAACCATTCTCTATACCGACTACATCATGCCGGCCATTCAGAACGGGCAAAAGGCGATCTTCATGCTGCCACGCAGTACCGGTGGTGTTGCCTTTGCTGAAAAGCACGGTGGCATGTTGCTGGATATCCAGCCCGGTACCGATTTGCCGGTAGTTCTGGCGATTGCCCGGGTTATCGTCGAAAACGGTTGGCAGGACGACGAATGGATTAAAAACTGGGTCAACAACAAATGGGAAAGCTCATCAGGCTTTGGCCAGGGGACACGGAACACCCCGTGGCAGTGGCGCACAACCTGGGGCAAATTCCAGACTAAGGGGTTTGACGACTGGAAAGAATGGCTGCTGGCGCAGGACTACTCGGTGCCTGAAAAAGCTGCCGAGATAGCCCAGATCGACGTGCAGAAAATCTACACCGCTGCCGAATGGATGGCCAAACCCAAAGCCGATGGGACACGCCCAAAAACGTCGATCATGATCGAAAAGGGCTTCTACTGGTCCAACAACACCGGCAACACTCAGGCGATTTCCGCGCTGGGCATTGCCTGTGGCTGTGGTGGTCGTCCGGGTCAGGTGATCGGCCGGGCTGGTGGCCACCAGCGTGGTGGTCTACGTGGCGGTGGGTATCCCCGCAACAAGTCGCCTGAAAAACTGCCGGGACGTCGCCGTCGCGCGATGGATACCGACCGGTATTTCATGTCGGGACACACCCGGTTTGCCCATGTCATCGGCACCACCTGGGTGCAGGCGATGTGTGGGACCCAGTCTCTGCAGGCCAAGTTCGAAGAGTTGACAGTCCGTAACCCACATCAGGTGACCAGCTTTGACAAGCAGGACATCATCGACACGCTGGTCAAGCGCGCTGACAGTGGTGGCACCGTGGTGGTGAACCAGGACATCTATCTGGTTGACCCAATTGGCGCGCGCTATGCCGATATCGTGTTCCCGGCTTCGGGGTGGGGGGAAGAGAACTTTACCCGCGCCAACGGTGAACGCCGGATCCGTCTGTATCCCAAGTTCTACGATGCACCGGGTGAGGCGAAACCGGATTGGTGGATCATTGCACAGCTGTCGCAGAAAATGGGCTTTGAAGGGTTCGATTGGACCAATTCCAACGAGGTCCTCGAAGAAGGGGCCCGCCACAGTCGTGGCTCACGCAAAGACTTCAACATGGTCAAGATCGCGGCACACCGCGAAGGCAAGACCCTGCATGAAAAACTGGGAGAGTTTGGGACTAATGGCATCCAGGGGCCGGTGCTGATGCGCGCTGATGGCTCGCTGGAAGGCACCAAGCGTCTGCACGATGTGAACCGGGTTCTCCCAGCTGAGGGACCTGTAGGGAGCAACGTCTTTAACAAGAAGCTGACTCATTTCAACAGTCAGACCGGCAAGTGCAACATTCAGAAGGCGCCATGGGATCTGTTTGCATCCTATTGGGAGTGGCTGAAACCGCGTGAAGGCGAGCTTTGGATCTCGTCGGGTCGTATCAATGAACGCTGGCAGTCGGGTTACGATGACCGCCGCCGTCCGTACATTGTGCAGCGCTGGCCGGAAAACTGGATCGAGATCCATCCAAAAGTGGCCGAAGCACAGGGCATTGAAAGTGGTGACTATGTGCAGGTCTACTCGGACCGGATCCCAGTGCAGACTGATACCATCGTGGGGGTCGAAGGGGATGATTTCGATTTTGCTTCCCTGCTTAAGAATGGCCATATCGAGCTGACAAATGCCTCGATCACTGCGGTGGCGATTGTCACCCCTGCGGTTAAGGAAAACCTTGGCTATATGGACTTCCTGCACACCTCTCAGCCAGCCAATGCGCTGTCGGGGCGGGTCGTGGATTGGATCAGCGGCAACTACAACTTCAAGATGGGTGTCGGCAAAGTGCGTAAAATGGGTGAAAGCCCCTACAAGCACCAGTTCCGGTCCATGTCTTTTGCCCGGCGTGACATCGCCTAAGTAGCTGATCTCCGGCGACACCCCGTCGCCGGAGATCCCCTAATTCCTGACGAAAGATATGAGGCACCCCATGCTGGCCGATCCGATCCGAACCACAGACATCACGTCCGCAATCTTGCCTCATGTTCAAAGTGAAAATGAGGTGATCCGATGTGCCGCAGTGCGGGCCTTGGGTCGCAATGGTCAAGATGACCCGCGCAGCCGCGAGGTGCTCCTGGAACTGATCCGCGACGGGGATCCGGACATTCGCAGCGACGCCATCGAGGCGTTGGCTCCGTTGGCACAGGCCAAAGATGTCGACATGATCCTGGAGTCTCTGCAAGCTGATCCCGTGCGCGAGGTCAAGCTTGCTGCGATCCAGATTTTGGTGGCATTGAAGGACACCAAATGTATCCCGCAATTGCGGGCACTGGCGCTTAGCAAATGTGAAGACAGCGTTGTCTGGGAGGATGAGATCGCTGATTGGGACGACTGGATGGATATCCAGATCGCTGCGATCAACGCTCTGGGCACATTGGGTGCAAGTGATAGCATTGATGATTTGCTGGCGGCGTTGAATGACGAAATGGGCCAGACGCTGGACATCCCGGTGTTCCGGGCATTGGCGCAGTTGGGACAACAAGGTCTGGTCTGGCTGCTGGCCACGGTTGAGGCTGGCAAAGGTTTGGCGCGAAAACGTGCGGCGGACGCATTGGCTGATGTGGACCCGGACCTGTTGCGCCCCCATCTTGATCGATTGACCGGAGCCGACGATGTGGCGTTGCGGTTGTTGGGCTTGTCGCTGTTATCTGCTGATGATCCAAAGGCCGAACAACTAACGCTGCAAGATGTTTCACAAGATCTGCGCCTAGCAGGGCTGGTCCAATTTGCCCAATCTCGCCCTGAATGGGTGATTGCTGCCCTGGCGGACCCGTCAGAGAGAGTACAGGCGACGGCGTTGGAACAGTTGGAATTGCCACTGCCCGACTACCTGCACGATATGTTGGTAGATAATATTCTGGCTTGGCTGCTGAATGGCGGTGCGGTTTTGACCCCAGCGGCAGCAACCTTGCTCCCCAAAGTCGCGCCACAGCGCGCGGCGGGACCGTTGAATGCGCTGGCGAGTGATGCGGACCGTCCCATCGAAGCTCGATTGGCGGCTATTCGTGGTCTTGGCGGCATAGGTGGTCCAGCAATGTCCGAGATCTTGGGCGAATTGCTTGCAGATCGCAGTCAGCAGGTGCGGCTGGTGGCTCTGCACGAGATCAAAGCGCTGGCACAGGCCGGTGATCACACTGCTTTGGACATTCTGGTGCACGCAATTGGAGGCACCCAATTGGATGAAGAGGACAAAGTGCAGGTTCTGAATCTCGGGGTGGCACCGGATGTTGGCACGCCCAAAGAGGACGCACCCTCAAACCTTCGTATCAGCGAAGAGGGTGAGATCCTGCAAGAGGATCCTGCTGAGAGTGATGTTCCTGCTACCGGATCAACTCTGGCTGCATTACAGTTTGTTACCCCCGAGGCAGAGGCACAGGCTGCGAAATCCAAGCCCAAGGGTAAGAAAAATCGAGTCGCAATTGAAGGACCAGACGCTGTTGGTGAAGACCTGAGCTGTGCTGCAATCGAGGCCGCGCGAGCGTTGGGATCTGTGCGGGTTGCCGCGGCGGTGGCGTCACAGATCACCGCATCATCAGATCGTATTCGCATAGCCTCATGGCGGGCATTGACCACTGGCTTCCCAAGTTGTTTCGAGGCGGCGCAGGCTGCTCCAATGGCATTGTGTGATGCTTCACCCGAGGTGCGTCGCGAGGCCTTGAAGGTACTGATTTTGGCCGATCAGTTGGATAGGTACCTGCTTCAGGCGCTGGAAGATCAAGATGCATTGGTGCGGGCGGATGCGGTTGCCCAGCTGAGTGATGAACGTTTGCTCCCATTTATATCAGATACAGCTGTGTCCGTGCGTCATGCCGCCCTATCCACAGCCTTGGACAGTGGTGATAAAAACCTGTCAGCACAGGCCATTGCTCAGGTCTTTTCCGCTGGGCGCGTGGATACCCTTGCATGGGCACTGAAACGGTCTGACGACATGCAGGCTGAAGCAGTGCGCCGGTTAAATACTGGCGAGGAGGGCCGTGCCAATTTCATCATATTGGACGCTTTGGCGGCCAGCTGACATCAACCCGACAGCAAAAGGAACATCACAGCCAATGACCATCATGCAACCCCTAGAGACCGCAGGATGCGGCTGTGATGCTCTTGATTTACCGCAGGGCCTGACTTCCATCGCCGATGCTCTTGACCTGATTACGGACTGGGTTGCGCCGCTGCCCGATACGGATTGTGTTGCTCTGGATCAGGTGCAGGGGCGCATTCTTGCGCAGGCTGTTACCGCGCAGACGCTGACACCACCCTTCGACAATTCAGCGATGGATGGCTACGCGGTGAGATCTGCTGATTTTAGCGGGCCAGCACCTTGGCGGCTTAAGGTTACAACCTGTGTTCGGGCAGGCAGTCCGTTGGAGACATCTGTGATGCCGGGAGAGGCGGTTCAGCTGTTCACCGGCGCGCCACTGCCGCTGGGTGCAGATGCGGTGGTGATGCAGGAAAATGTGACCCGCATTGGGGATCACATCACCCTTACCATCCGTCCTAAACCCAAGGCCAACATTCGGTTTGCCGGGGAAGACATGGCACCAGGCCAGCAGATCATAACATCCGGTCAAAGGTTGGGCGCGCCAGAAGTCGCCGTTTTGGCAGCTGCTGGGTGCAGTACCGTTCTGGCCCAACGGCGACCACGGGTGGCGATCCTGACGACCGGAGACGAGGTGCGCGCACCGGGTACAGATCTGGATGTATCCGCAATCTGGGATGTAAACGCGCCTATGTTGACTGCTGCCATCCGCTCTTCTGGCGGGGAGGTTGTGCAGGTTCATCAAGGCGGTGATAGCCTGCCTGCGCTGCGCGATACACTGGCTAGGCTGGCACACCAGGTGGATATGATTGTCACGACCGGTGGCATCTCTGTTGGCGCTGCAGATTTCGTGAAGCCAGCAATTGAGCAGCTGAGTGGCAAGATGGCGTTTTCCGGCGTTGCGATCAAGCCCGGCAAGCCCGTGTCTTTTGGAAAAATCGGGTCCGCCTACTGGTTGGGGTTGCCGGGCAATCCGGTCTCGGCATTTGTTACCTGGACGCTGTTTGGCAGCCGGTTGATGAACGGATTGAGCAAGGGCACGACACGAAAATCGAAACGACGCCATGTTGTGACCGCTGCTCCACTTCGCCACCGAACCGGGCGTTGCGAGTTGCGTTTGGCCACCCTATCTGGCTTTGACGGTTTGGGACGTGAAGTGGTGAGTTGTCCGGCGGACACCCAATCGGCCCGCGTATCGCGCCTAACCGGGGCAGATGGGCTGGTTTTTATTCCTGCTGACACTGACTCCATCCCAGAGGGCGGGTTGGTCGAATTTATGCCCTTCAAGTACTAAGGAAAACCTGATGATGAAGATCGCCTATACAATGGCCTCTGGGCGCGGTGACACTGATTTACTGCTGGCTGAGGTGGCGAAAGACCTGCAGGCGCAGGGGATCAAAACCTGTGGCACTGTGCAGATCAACACAGACCGCGCCGACAGCCACCGCTGCGACATGGATGTGCAGGTATTACCGGATGGGCCGATAATCCGCATTTCGCAGTCACTGGGCAAAGAGGCGCGCGGGTGTCGTCTGGATCCAAGCGCACTGGAAACCGCCATCGTTATGGCAAGCACCGGGCTGGTCAACGGCGCTGAGATTCTGATCGTCAACAAATTTGGCAAACACGAAGCTGAAGGGCGCGGGTTTCGCGACTTGATTGCCGAGGCGCTGGCTTTGGGTATTCCTGTGCTGGTCGGGACCAACGCGATGAACAGGGCAGCGTTCGAAGAGTTCACAGGCGGCGCAGCCGTGGCCTTGCCACCTGTGGCCAGTCAGTTGCTGTCGTGGGTGCGGGCGCCGGGTCTCGATGAAGTCGAATTGGCCAGCTAAGAGCTGATCAATCGAGTGTTACCACAAATCCGCCCTGAAAGGCGCTGGCGCCATCAGAGCTGCGACTGTTCATGCGTTCAAGGTTTACGATGGTCGACAGCATCAAACGGTCGTGGCTCCAGTCACGGGGGCGCTGCATTAGTAGGGTTGTTGCCAGCACGGCACCGACCAGAAGCACTGAAAGCATCGCCCAGCTGTTGCTGTGTTCGCCTTGAAACTGTTTTGCCGTCACCGCCAAAATGCGCTGCTCCAGGGTGGCGCTGCGGCGGGTTTCACGACGATCCACGAGTGCTACGGCTGGGCTTTGCCGGGTGAAAAAGACGCGATCTTGAGCGGCCATTGCACAGGCGCGGATCAGGCATTCACAGTAAGCGCGTGCGTCAAAATGAGGCCGCGCCATCAGCGCTTGATCACAGGCGTGTTCACGCAGGGTACGCACTTCACTGCGCCACAGGTAAAAGGCCGGGTTCCAAAACAGGATGGGCCGCAGGGTTTCCAGTAGAAACTCACATTCAATGTCGCGTTGGCGGAAATGTTGGAGTTCGTGGGCCACCGTCAGCCGCAAGTCTCGGCTGTCGTTTAAGAGAGACGAAGGCAAGACCACATACAGATTGAACACTCCTCGCGTGGAATAGGCCACCGAGGCGGTGTCACTGAAGCAAAGCTGAACCCGTCCGATCTGTTTCCATAAGAAGGCTCCACGCAGGCTGCGCTGCAGACGCCAAACGGAGGTAATGACATGCAGAGTACAAAGCCCGGCACCAAAGAAAAAGACCAGGGCCAGTGCTTGGGTCCAAGGGAGCTGCTGGGTGAGCAGGTTACGCACCAGATCTTCACGCAGGCCCAGGATGGCTTCAAAATGGCTGGCGCTCATGCTGACATGGCCCTGCAAATATTGCGATACCAACAGATCGGAGATATTTGGCGGATGCGGTACAACCCAAGTGGTGAAAGCCAATGCAAGCAAAGGGGAGGCGATTAGCAACACCGTCAGGCGATTGAGCAGTTTTAACTGAGGAAGAAACGCATTGCCCAGACCTCTGCGCATCAGCAATCGCCGCAATCCAAGCCAGATCGCTGCACCGCCAAGCAGAAGTAAATTCAGGTCGATATAGGCGTTTAAAAGAGCCTCAGCTTGCATTGTCCCCCAACCTTTCATTCAAGAGCGCCCGCATCTCCACGAGCATATCGTCGGTCACCTCTTCATCGTCGACCAGACGCGCCACCAGCGCAGCAGGGGTGTCATTGAAGAGTTTGCTCGAAAGGTTTTTGAGTGTTGTTTTTTGATAGTCTGCCTTGGGGACCGCAGCCCGGTAGATCAGCGAGCGGTCAAGGCGCTCACTGGCCAGAAACCCTTTTTGCTCCATGATTTTGAGCACTGTCGCCACAGAGGTATAGGCGCGTTCCTGGACTTTGTTCAGTTCAGCCAAGATGTCACGCACAGTACCACCACCTGTTGCCCAGACCACGGTCATGAATTCGAGTTCAACCTCGGTCAGAAGCGAATTGTCCTGCTTTTTTCGCATAGGGTCTGGTGTCCGGTCCGTTTTTTTGTGGTTTCGCCATCTTAGGCAGGGGAGTTGTGTTTGAAAACTAAATTATTAGAGGATGGTTTGTTGTGAAGGATCTGGGAACGACTTTGCCCCAGATCCGGCGTTGCGTACAGGTTGGGTTAGACCTTGCGAAAGCAGAAGACCCCCCACCCAATTGACAGAACCAAGGGTCCCCACAATGGCATTCCGAACAGCCCCAGCCAAGCCAGGAAGATATAGCTGGTGCCGAGCAGGCTGATGAATAGCCGGTCGCCGCGGGTGGTGGTGAGCCCCAGCACACCTTTGCGTTCGTCGCCGCCAGGGGTGCGGATTTCGAGCAGGATCAGCACGCCGATCGCAGAGAATATACCGATAAAGACCAGTGCTGTGGGCCAGGTCCAGGCCATCCATGAAAGCATTATACTCTCCCCATCGCGAAACCCTTCGCGATATAGTTACGGACAAAGTAGATCACGATTGCGCCCGGAATGATTGTCAGTGTACCCGCCGCCGCCAGCAGGCCCAACTCGTAGCCGGCACTGGAGGCAGTTTTGGTCATGATGGCCGCGATGGGCTTGGCTGCGACTGCGGTCAGCGTCTTGGCCAGCAGCAATTCCACCCATGAGAACATGAAGCAGAAAAAGGCGGCAACGCCGACGCCGGCCTTGATCGAGGGGATAAAGATGGTGGCAAAGAAGCGTGGAAAGGAATAGCCGTCCACATAGGCCGTTTCGTCCAGCTCTTTTGGTACGCCGCCCATAAATCCTTCGAGGATCCAGACTGACAGTGGGATGTTGAACAGGCAGTGGGCCAGTGCAACCGCCAGATAGGTGTCGAACATTTCAAACGCCGAGTAGAGCTGGAAGAAGGGCAGGGCAAACACCGCCGCCGGTGCCATGCGGTTTGTCAGCAACCAGAAGAACAGCTGCTTGTCACCCAGAAAGCGGTAGCGACTGAACGCATAGGCGGCTGGCAGCGCCACGGTGATCGAAATCACCGTGTTCAGGGTCACATAAGAGATCGAGTTGATATAGCCCCAGTACCAGGTCGGATCGGTGAAAATCACCTTGTAGTTTTCCAGCGTGAAAGTCTGTGGGAACAGAGAGAACCCACCCAGGATCTCGTTTGTGGTCTTAAAGCTCATCGCGACCAGCCAGTAGATTGGCAGCAGCAGGAACAGGATGTAAATGATTGGGACGATGGATCGTTTTTTCATCTCCACGGTCTCCTTTAGTTCAGGTCATCTTTGGTCATCAGCGTGTAGAACAGCCAAGAAACCAAGAGAGTGATTGCAAAGTAGATCAGCGACATCGCCGCAGCCGGGCCAAGGTCAAACTGGCCAAGGGCGCGTTTCACCAGATCGATAGACAACAGCGTGGTCGAGTTGCCGGGGCCACCACCGGTGAGCACAAAGGGCTCGGTATAGATGTTGAAACTGTCCATAAACCTGAGCAGGATGGCGATGGTCAGCACCGGTTTCATCTTGGGCAGTTGGATGAACCGGAAAACTGACCAGTTAGAGGCGCCGTCGATTTTGGCGGCCTGATAATAGGCATCCGGGATCGACACCAATCCGGCATAGGCCAGCAGTACAACCAGCGAAGTCCAGTGCCAGACATCCATCGTAATGATGGTGATCCAGGCGGCAATCGGGTCCTGTGTCATGTCATAGTTGATGCCCAGCACATTGTTCAGGAAATAGCCCAGCAGGCCAATGTCGGGCAGGGTGAAGATGTTCCACATTGCCCCAACAACGTTCCATGGGATGAGCATCGGTAGCGCCATCAGCACCAGACAGACCGGCACCCAGATGCCTTGGCGTGGCATCGCCAGGGCAATTGCAATGCCCAGTGGAATCTCGATTATCAGGATCAACCCAGTGAACATGAACTGACGCCCCAGCGCCTTGTAGAACCGTTCTTCGGTCAGCAACTGCTGGAACCAGTCCAGCCCTTGCCACAGGAACACGTTGTTGCCAAAGGTTTCCTGCACCGAATAGTTGACCACCGTCATCATTGGGATCAGTGCGTTAAAGGCGACCAGCACCAACACCGGCAGCACAAAGAACCAGGCCTTCTGGTTTACGGTTTTCATGACTGTGCCTCTTGCGATTGGGTGGCTATCCAGCCGTCGACATACAGTCGGGTCTGGTTTTGTTGGAAATTGAGAAACACAGGTGAACCTTTTTCTGGGCCTGCACCGTCAATGATGGCGCTGATCTTGCTGCCGTTCGCGTCACATTCCACCACTGTGTGGCGGCCAACGTCTGAGACCTTACTGACCGTGGCAGGCAGGCCGCTGGCGGCTAGCGCCACAAATTCGGGGCGGATGCCGATTTCTGTGCGGCCGTTGGGCTCGCCGATAATGGCACCTTCCAGAGCAACCAGTTGATCACCGAAATAGGCCTGCCCGTCGGTCAAGGTGCAGGGCAGCACGTTCATACCGGGCGAGCCGATAAAGTGGCCTACAAAGGTATGTGCGGGGCGCTCGAACAGTTCAACCGGGGTGCCGATCTGAACAACTTCGCCGTCCTGCATCACCACTACCTGATCGGCAAAGGTCAGTGCCTCGGTCTGGTCGTGGGTGACGTAGATCATCGTTGCTTTGATGCGCTGATGCAGTTCTTTCAGCTTGGACCGCAATTTCCACTTTAGATGTGGGTCGATCACTGTGAGCGGCTCATCGAACATCACAACGTTGACGTCTTCGCGCACCAATCCGCGTCCCATCGAGATTTTCTGCTTGTTGTCCGGACTTAGGCCTGCGGCCTTGGTGTCCAGCATATCGGTGACTTCCAGCATTTCGGCGATGGCCATGACGCGTGTTTTGACTGTCTCTTCGTCACGGCCACGGTTACGCAGCGGGAAGGCGAGGTTATCGTAAACCGTCATGGTGTCGTAGATCACCGGGAACTGGAACACCTGTGCGATGTTGCGTTTGTCCGGTGTGAGTTCTGTTACGTCCTTACCATCAAACAGGATTTGTCCTTCGGAAGGGACAAGCAAGCCGGAAATGATGTTGAGTAGGGTGGATTTGCCACAGCCAGAAGGCCCCAGCAGCGCATAAGCTCCACCGTCGTTCCAGTCGAGATCGATTTCCTTCAGCGCATAGTCCGACGGCTGTTTGGGGGTGGGGTAGTAGCTGTGACGTAGCTTGGAGAGTGTAATTTTAGCCATTATTGCGCCTCACGCCACGCGGGAGCCATCGGGGGCAAAGACATATGCCGCCGTAGGGTCCATAAAGAATTCATGCATTTCGCCCACCTGATAGGGGTGAACACCGGGGGCCAGGGACACCCAGCTGCCAGTGCCCATCTCAAAGTGGGCGCTGCTTTCGGAGCCAGACAATTCCGTCACTTGGACGCGACCAGACATGCGAACTTTGGCTTTGTCGTTGGCAATTGGCACAATGTGGTGCGGACGAATTGCAATGGTGTAATCCCCATCCGACAGGCCTGCTGCATCGCCGGTCAGCTCCCAGCTTACCCCTGCGTTCAGGGTGGCTGTTGAACCTTGTTTGACAATTGAGGCCGTATTGATTGGCGGGTCCGAGAAGACGGCGGCGGCAGACACATTCGCCGGATTGCGGTAAATGTCGGCGGTGACGCCAAACTGGGTCACATGGCCATCTTCCATCAATGCGGTTTGACCGCCCAGCAATAGGGCCTCTTCCGGCTCTGATGTGGCATAGACCACCACCGCACCGCGGCCAGCAAACAGCTCGGGCAACTGATCGCGCAGCTCTTCGCGCAACTTGTAGTCAAGGTTGGCCAGCGGCTCGTCGAGGAAGACGGCCTTGCTTTCTTTGGCGATGGCACGGGCCAGCGCGGTGCGCTGCTGCTGGCCACCGGACAATTCATGTGGCATCCGCTGCAGCATTGGCCGCAACTGCAGAATATCGGCAGCCTCTTCGACGCGGCCCTGGATTTCAGACTTGGCCATGCCCGCAACCTTGAGCGGCGAGGCGATGTTTTCATACACAGTCATGTGCGGGTAGTTGATGAAAAACTGGTGCACCAAAGAGATGTTGCGTTTCTGAGTATTGAGCTTGGAAACGTTCTGACCATCCATCCAGATCTCACCGCTGGCCAATGGGTCAAGCCCTGCCATCAGTTTGATCAGAGAGGTCTTACCAGATCCAGTTGCGCCCAACAGGACATTGAAGTGACCGGGGTGCAGGACAAGAGAAGTTTCCTTGACGTGCAAATTGGCGCCGACGCGCTTGGTCACAGATTTTAATTCGAGAGCCATCTTGGTGGGGCTTTCCGGCAGGTGGCCTGTTGCGCGCGATGTTGCGCGTTCTTGGGATAATGTGCCCCAGAGACCGAGGGGATCTCTGGGGCAACAGGGCTGAACAATTGCTGGGTTCAGCCCATCAGGGAGGTCCTGTTACTCAGTGGCCCAACGCGCGACCAGATCGTCATAGTTGACTGTCTGACCAGCTGGCTTTTCGTTGTCCAACATTGGCTTGGCGCCACCATTGGCCATCCACCAGTCCGCGTCTTTTTCGTCGTTCAGACGTGGACCACAACCACCGTAGACATTGGCAGCCTCATCGGCGCGCTGCATGCGGCCCATGGTGATGTCCATTTCTTCGGCCAGACGATCCATGGCTTCCTGTGGTGTGAACGCACCCGAGTTGACGTCACCAATCTGCTGCCACCAGATCTGGGCCAGCTTTGGATAGTCAGGAACGTTGATACCAGTCGGCGACCAGGCAACACGATCAGGCGAACGGTAGAATTCGACCAGACCACCCAGTTTGCCAGCCCGCTCCGAGAAGCTCTCGTGGTTGATTGAGCTGTCGCGGATGAAGGTCAGGCCAACGTGGCTTTTCTTGACGTCCACAGTCTTGGAGACCACGAACTGCGAGTAGAGCCATGCAGCCTTGGCACGATCCAGCGGAGTAGACTTGAGGATCGTCCAGGAGCCAACGTCCTGATAGCCAACCTTCTGGCCTTCTTCCCAGTATGGGCCGTGTGGGCTGGGCGCCATCCGCCACAGGGGTGTCCCTTCGGCGTCAACGGTGTTGTTGCCTTCGGACTGTGGCTTCACCATATCGGCAGTGAACGCTGTGTACCAGAAGATCTGCTGGGCAACGTTGCCCTGGCTTAGGGCTGGCAGCGACTGGTAGAAGTCAAAGCTGGCAGCACCTGGAGGCGCATAGGCCCGCAGCCATTCGTCCCATTTGCGGATCGCATAAACCGCAGCTGGACCGTTTGCAGCCCCACCACGGGTGACACTTGCGCCCGATGGGTTACAGGAACCGGCTTCCATGCGGATGCCCCATTCGTCGATTGGCACACCGTTTGGCTCACCTTTTGAACCAGCACCAGCCATCGACAGCCATGCATCGGTCATACGCCAGCCAAGATCAGGCGCGCGCTTACCATAGTCCATGTGACCATAGATGGCTGTGCCGTCGATTTCCTTGACGTCCTTGGAGAAGAACTCCGCGATGTCCTCATAGGCCGACCAGTTGACGGGAACGCCCAGATCATAGCCGTACTTGGCTTTGAAGGCTTCCTGCAGATCGGCGCGGTCGAACCAGTCCTTGCGGAACCAGTACAGGTTGGCGAACTGCTGATCGGGCAGCTGGTACAGATCCCCATCGGGGCCAGTGGTGAACTGGGTGCCCATGAAGTCTTCGAGATCCAGGCCGGGGTTGGTCACGTCAGCGCCTTCGCCTGCCATAAAGTCGGTCAGGTTGTAAGCCAGTTGCAGACGCGAGTGGGTGCCGATCAGATCCGAGTCATTGACGTAAGCGTCATACAGGTTCCGCTGCGTTTGCATTTGGGTCTGAACCGCCTGCACAACTTCGCCTTCACCCAGAATCTGGTGGTTGACCTTGATGCCAGTGATTTCCTCAAAGGCCTTGGTCAAAACTTCGGATTCATAGCTGTGTGTCGGAATGCCCTCGGACAGCACGTTGATTTCCATGCCGGAAAAAGGCGCGGCGGCTTGGATGAACCACTGCATTTCCGCCAGCTGTTCGTCCTTGGTCAGAACCGAGGGCTGGAATTCCTCGTCAATCCATTTGTTGGCAGCGGCCTCGTCGGCATGCCCTATTGATCCCGCAACTACAGCAGACGCTGCAACAGCGGAGAGAAGATACTTGCGCATCTTGTCACCTCCCTAAGGTATAATATGTCAGAAGTACTCTGCGGTACCTGACTGTTACATAGCTTTCATTTGATCTTCGTTTTTGTCAAACTAATTTTTTAGTAAGTTTTATTTCTTTGATTTTGTTTGAAAAATTTCGAAAGCAATTGTTGGTATTTGGCTGAGGTCTTACACGTGCTCCACAGATTCTGTGATGGCGAAGCGAGTCCTGCCCTCCTAAAAAGAGGTCGCTGCCCCTCTGGTTTCCCTCTATGCAGGGCCCATGATGACAGACACTGAATTCGATATTTTCCTCGTGGCAGCGCCCGGAACCGAAACAGCCCTACGGGACGAAGCCCGCGAAAAGGGATTCAAATCGCCGCAAATCCTGCCCGGAGGCGTGACAGTTCAAGGCACATGGGGTGAGGTTTGGCGTGCCAATCTGCACCTGCGCGGGGCGGCTCGTGTATTGGCGCGCATCGGTGAAATCCGCGCCTTTCACCTGGCCCAACTGGACAAACGTGCCCGCAAATTCCCCTGGGGGGATGTGCTGCGCCCGGATGTGCCGGTTAAGGTCGAAGTGACAACCAACAAGAAGTCCAAGATCTATCACGCAGGTGCCGCTATCCAGCGGTTTGAGAAGGCCATTACCGAAGAATTGGGCGCGCCGATTTCCAACGAGGCTGAGGTCCGTATCAAGGTCCGCATCGACGACAATCTCTGTATCATCAGTATTGATACCTCGGGTGAGGCCCTGCACAAACGCGGCCATAAGCCCGCTGTTGGCAAGGCACCCATGCGGGAAAATCTAGCGGCGATGTTCCTGCGTCAATGCGATTATGACGGCAAAGAACCGGTGGTTGACCCAATGTGTGGATCCGGCACCTTTGTGATCGAAGCGGCGGAAATTGCCATGGGGCTGATCCCGGGCCGCAGCCGCAGTTTTGCCTTTGAACAACTGGCCAATTTTGACGAAGCTGCGTGGCAACAAATGCGCAGTGCAGGGCAGGGTGCTGAGACGGAACTCCGGTTCTACGGTTCAGACCGTAACGCAGGCGTGATCGACAGCACTATAACCAATGCCGAGCGCGCTGGCGTCGATGGCTGTACAGTCTTCACCCATCAAGCCGTCAGTGATCTGATGCCACCGGAAGGTCAGCCGGGTCTGGTCATCGTGAACCCACCTTATGGGGCCCGGATTGGCAACAAGAAATTGCTCTATGCCCTGTACGGCGCTTTGGGCAAAACGCTTAACACACGGTTTTCTGGCTGGCGTGTTGGTATCATCACCAGTGAGCCGGGCTTGGCCAAGGCCACCGGCCTGCCGTTCCTGCCAACGGGCGCTCCTGTTGCTCACGGTGGCATAAAAATCCGCCTGTTTCAGACTGCACCATTACCCTGAAGGGCGTACTCTCCCTGAGGATGCTTTCCTTGGCTGCTCCTGTTTGCTGAGGATACTCATAATGCAACCAGTCTGGACGGGTTTGCGCGACCAAATGGGTGTTGCGCAGGTAGCGCACGCTCAGTTCACCTGAAATGTGTTTTTGCCGGTTAGTTTTCCCCAATCGCGCGATACCTGCCGGGCTGTCATTCCGGCACTTAGAACAGGGCCTCCATTGGAAAGGGGGCGCTATCGAGATGCATCTACGCACGGGGGATGAAAACCCCGGCCAATTCTGCTTTGGCGACGTCGCCGCTCGTAACTGCAATCGGCAACATAAAGCGTAACAAGATGACATTCACCGACGGGAAATAGGTCTCGGCGGACCATACGCCTGCGCCATTTTCCGTGACACGCTCTGGCCTATTGGGAACACAAAAAGGGACGGCCCGCGTTGGGCCGTCCCTGACGATTTGACTGTGTGAGAGGGCACCTCCCCCAATGCCCCCTCACCAGACGATTGTTTACGTGTAGGCAAACGGATCGTCGTCTGGATCGTCCGGATCATTGGATGCCGGATCGTTGTCTTCAGGATCTTGGTTCATCAGCGCCATGATGTCCTTGGCATTGGGTGATTTCCACCCGTCTCCTCCAGATCCACCACCAGATCCACCAGACCCGCTGGCATAGACAACGTCATCGCCACCCTCGGCATCATCAGGTTCGCCCGTAAAGGCTGGCAGCGCAGCGGTTGTTTTCCACTGCATCTCGCCACCGGACCCCGAACCGGAGCCTTTGCTGCCACCAGAACCGGAGCCCTTGCTACCGCCGGAACCGGATCCCTTGCTGCCGCCGGAACCGGACCCCTTGCTGCCGCCAGAACCGGACCCCTTGCTGCCGCCTGAACCGGACCCCTTGCTGCCGCCAGAACCGGAACCTTTGCTGCCGCCTGAACCGGAGCCCTTGCTACCGCCAGAACCGGAGCCCTTGCTGCCGCCCGAACCGGAGCCCTTGCTGCCGCCTGAACCGGAGCCCTTGCTGCCGCCTGAACCGGACCCCTTGCTGCCGCCAGAACCGGAACCTTTGCTGCCGCCTGAGCCGGAGCCCTTGCTGCCGCCCGAACCGGAGCCCTTGCTGCCGCCCGAGCCGGAGCCCTTGCTTCCACCCGAGCCGGAACCTTTGCTGCCGCCCGAGCCGGAACCCTTGCTGCCACCTGAGCCAGAACCTTTGCTACCGCCCGAACCGGAGCCCTTGCTGCCGCCAGAACCGGAACCTTTGCTACCACCCGAGCCGTTGCCATCATCACAGTAATGGTCGGCCAGGTTGTCATCATACCAACCGTCCAGCCCGTCCCCTTCGACGCCACCATTGTGGTAGCTATCACCTGTGCTGGCACCAACACCGGCTGGCACCCCACCGGTCAGGACTTGTGGATTGCTCCCGTCGCTGTCGATCACCATCGTCATGCTGCTTAGGTCGATATCGTCTAGTGAGAGCCCATTATCAGACCACAGGGTAAAGTTGACGCCCTGCACATTGCCCTCCGTGGAATCTGCGACTTGGCCAAACTGGACCATACCGTCAAACATTCCAGGCACCGTAAATCCATTGTCCAGGCTGTTCACCGCATTGGCGTTGGCCTCGTGACCTGTGACCGGCAGAGTATTTTCATCGGGGAAGAAGTGCAGCCCGTTCAGCGTGCTATCGTCAGACACGTTAAAGAACAGCCCGTCAATATCGGCGAGATCTCCATCGAATGAAGTTGGCGTTAAGTTGATGAACAATTGAGCTTGGTCAGTCTGTGTAATCGAGACATCTACCTGGGGATCGGTGCCCAAAGTGAAGGTCACTGTGGTTTTACCATCATCGCCACCGTCGCCACCACCGTGATCGCAACCCGTTCCGCCTGTGCCGCCCGAGCCGGAGCCCTTGCTACCGCCCGAACCGGAGCCCTTGCTACCGCCCGAACCGGAGCCCTTGCTACCGCCCGAGCCGGAACCCTTGCTGCCACCAGAGCCGGAACCCTTGCTGCCGCCCGAGCCGGAACCCTTGCTGCCGCCCAAGCCGGAACCCTTGCTGCCGCCCGAACCGGAGCCCTTGCTGCCGCCCGAGCCGGAACCCTTGCTGCCGCCTGAGCCGGAGCCCTTGCTACCGCCCGAGCCGGAGCCTTTGCTGCCGCCTGAGCCGGAGCCTTTGCTACCGCCTGAGCCGGAGCCCTTGCTGCCGCCTGAGCCGGAGCCTTTGCTACCGCCCGAGCCGGAACCCTTGCTGCCGCCTGAGCCGGAGCCTTTGCTACCGCCTGAGCCGGAACCCTTGCTGCCGCCTGAACCAGAACCTTTGCTGCCGCCAGAACCGGAGCCCTTGCTACCGCCAGAACCGGAGCCTTTGCTGCCGCCGGAACCGGACCCCTTGCTGCCACCCGAGCCGTCGGCGTCTTCGTATTGTTTGGCTAGGTTGTTGTCATACCAGCTGCTAAAGCTACCGCCTTCTACGCCGCCATTGTGATAGGATTTTGCACCGCTGGCATTGGCACCACTGCCGCTGTCGTCGGACTGTCGGCTCTCATTGTCCGAGTGAAAACCGTTTGAATCCCAATGTTCCCAAGCCATCGTTATACACTCCCCAATCATCTATCAAAATCAACACGGTAACCGCATGGCGTCCTGGCAGGGCAGTCATACAGCAAGGTTTTATGTCGTCATTTGGCAAGCAGCCTAGGAGTGGAAATAGAGTGATGACAAATTTTAGCCGCAATTTTATCAGAATTTTGGTTAAGTCGTACGGATTTTGGAAACAATGCAGGGTAGACTTGGGGATTGCTGCTGAATGTGGGCTGTCTGGACCGATACATCGGATGAATGCTGCTCGAATCATGCAAAAAGTTAATAGTTGTGCCGCAATTCGGTCCACAAAATTGCCGGATTTGCGAACTAGAGATAAGATCAGATTTGAAACTCACCCGCCTTCGTGCGGCCAGGTGTAGCGCATGAAAGGTATTTTCCGTGGCGAAGGACAGCAACCAGGATCGCATCAACCGTATTGTCGAAGCCGCCGAAAAGCATTTTGGCCAAAATGTAGATCGGGTGACTGCGCCAGGTGGAGAAGGGCGATCGTCGTTCCGGCTGCACTTTGAAAACAGGGATGTCATTGCAACGCTGCGCCCAAATTTCCGTCGCACCCATCTGGAAGCCTTTGTGCTGGATGAGCTGGCACCACATACCAGCAATATTCCCAAAGTGCTGGGCGTCGTCGGGGAAATCATGTTCCAATCTGATGTTGGGCAACGTCGGCTAAATCAAGAAATTGCCCGCCACAACAAGGCTAAACAATTGGATCTGGCGGCCGAAGCGGTGGCGGGTATTTTCCGCATCCATGCGGCTGCGCGCAAAACGGATTTGGATAAATCCCTGCCGCACCTTGGGGCCAATGACGATTGGATCACCAATATTGTAGATGCAGTAGATGCGTTGCAGCCTTACTCGCGTGGGATTTCCAGCACGTTTGACCGCAGTGCCGTGGCTTCGGTTGTGGCTTATCCGGGACGCCAGTTTGTGAAATGGGATTGCCGTTCGGGCAATGCTGCTATTGGTGCTGACGACCGGATGAACTGGTTTGATTTTGAGTATTGTGGGTTGCGACACGGTGCTGAAGATTTTGCCTGGTTGATTGGTGATGAGGCTTGGCCTGTCGCACCTGATCAGATGGTTGATGTGATGATCGACGCGTTTGATCCGGAATGCGGCCACGAAATCGCTGACTATTTGGAGTACCTCTCGGTCTATCTGACGCTGCACTGCGTGCAGCGGTTCAAGCTGATTATCAAAGAGGCCAAGAAACGCGGCTGGTTGTCGAAAGAGAAAGTCCGCAAATATGATGATGCGGGCGTGCATCCTGAATTTGCTGTTCAGATTTGCAAAGTAGGGCAATACTTCTCGGCGCAATCACAATTGACCGCTCCTTTGACCGTTAACTTTGAAGGTGCGGCCCGTGCTTTTGCACAGATCTTGCGGGATGGCTCTTCTTTGAAGCGGGCTTGACCCATGACTGCGGCGCCGCGTCCTCCGCTGGTCGCCACTGACCTGCGCGTCGAAAGTGCCGAGACGCTGGACCAATTTCGCAATCTGCAGACTGCTTGGCAAGATCTTGAGGCCCGCGACCCCGAAGGCACGGTCTATTTGTCGTGGGATTGGCTCGCGCCCATTTTCGCAGCCAATCCGGGTCGTTGGCGGGTTCTTACGGTGTGGCACGATCAAAAACTGGTCTGCGTTTTTCCAATGAAACTGCGGGTACACTGGAGCACCACGCGCCTTGAGTTGCAAACCGAGATCGAAGCCGCCGGGCGATTGAATTACTCGGAATACACCGGGTTCTTGTGCGATCCAGCACATCAAGGAATGGCGTTATCAGTACTTGCGACGCATGTGAAATCCCTGCCATGGGTGCGCTTATCGCTTAAATACGAAGACAGTCAGGCCCGGGCTGCCACTTTTATGGACGCGTTTTCCGACGCGGAGTTTAGCAGCCGAAATAAAGGCTATGTTATCAACGACGGCAGCACCGACAATTTGGTTTGCCCGCGGGTGGCGCTGCCTGCAAGCTTTGATGCGTATTTGGACGGGCTTGGTAAAAACATGCGCCAAAAGATGCGCCGGTTTGGTCGTAAGTATCTGGACAGTGGAGCACTGCGGTTGATCTGGGCGGATCAGGTCGATGCCGATGCAGGGATTGAGCAACTGTTACAGCATTGGATGATCAAATGGTCGCCTTCTAAAGGGAAAGCCAATGCCCGAAAAGCCGTTCATACCTACCGCAAAATGCTGATGCAGGCCGCAGATCAAGGTTTGTTGCGGATGCCGATGTTATGGCAAGACGAGCGCTGCCTAGGCGCACTGGGCCACGTAGTTGATCCACGCCATAAGAGAATACACTTCATTGTGGCAGGGCGTGATGAAACGGTGTCAGGCAATTTTGTTGGGCCGTTGTTGCACGCGCAATCCGTTCGGTGGGGGATCGAAAACGGCTATCGGAGTTACGATCTGTGCCATGGCAACGAACCATACAAATTCACTTACGGTGCCGTTGCTACCAGGGTCAACTTTTTCTCAATACGCCGTCGCAACCTGAGCCAATCGGATACAGTTTTAGATCCGAAATCCGCCCCTCAAGCTCTGAACCGTCTGATCGGTTTTTTGGAACAAAATCAGCAGGAAAATGCGTTGATTGCCGCCAATCAGTTGCAACAGGTGATTGGCTGAACATTTGCAAAACCATGAGTGTCACTGATTGCCGAACGTTAGCAGGTGTTTTGGCAGATCGGGTGCTTTCCACAGTGTGTGGTTTAGATTTACGCTGCTTTGCTGGGTGCTTGGGAAAACGGACATCCTTCAGGGGTATGAGTACGAAATCTGGTTTAGCGCACAAAATTAAATGACGATATGAAAGTCAGAACTACCTTGTGACCGTAGCGGCCAAGCTACAGCCTCAAGCCTCCGCGCGCCACTTTTGGATAGGGGGCTGGGTCTGGTATTTTGGTGACGGTGGGTATGAGTTGAGCAAGGTCAGTTGGAGGAAGGAGAGGCACTCTCAGCCCGTTCTCATATTGGATCTGAACGACATCACAGAAAGACTAGAAGATGGGAAACAGCCCAAAGCACATTGCGGTTTATACAAAAATAGTGGCCGATAAACTGCTTGAACGCGGGTATGACGAGGAAACGATCTTTCGCGGGACGGCTTTTGATGCTTCCTTGCTGCAGGAAGAGGCGCCCATGGTCGAAGCTGCAGACAACCTTGGCTTTTTTGAACACGCTGCAGACTTGACCAAGGATGATCTGATTGGGTTTCAACTGTCTCAGGGGCAGGACAATCGCCGCATTGGTCTGATTAGTTATGTCGGATTGGCTTCTCCAAATGTGCTCGAATTTTTGCTCAACTATGGGCGCTATGTCAGGGTTGTGAGCGATGTTTTTGACGGAGACCTGTCGAGGCTAAACGATCAAGGTCTAATGAGCTGGCGCTATCGCATTCCCTCTAACATCGAGCGGCGCCAATATGTCGAGTATTCAGTGACGGTGCTACTGAATACCCTGCGGCATTATACTGGTACAAAGCTGGTCCCCCGCCATGTCGGGTTTGAACATCAGCGCAAGGATCATGTCGAAGTGTTGGAGGAATTCTACGGCTGCAAAATTATGTTCGGGGCGGAATGCAATAGTTTTGAGTTCAAGAAAGCGGATCTTGAATTGCCGCTAATTTCTGCTGACGAGCAGCTTCTAAAAGTCTTGCGAGGGTATGGCGATCAGGTTCTGGCTGAGAAAAAAGGCGAACATGTCGGACTGATCCCGGAGGTTGAACAAGCTATTGCTGATCAGTTGGCGGCAGGGGGGGCCTCGTTAGATGCAGTGGCCACCGAATTGGGGATGAGCCCGCGGACCCTGTCTCGCAAGCTGGCGAACAGGGATACAACCTTCTTCCGGGTTCTTGAAGATCTGCGCAAATCACTGTCCAAAAGCTATCTACGCGACAGCGATCTGGCATTGGCAGAAATTGCCTTTTTGCTAGGATTTTCCGGGTTGAGTAGTTTCAATGATGCTTTCAAGCGCTGGACTGGCCAAAGTCCTGGTCAGTTTCGGGCGGTGTAATACTTTTAAGCATGCAGGCCGTAGAGCCAAACAGGTTTAGTGTGGCCCCTAGTAGGAAGCATACTGACAAAAAACCTGGAAGTGCTTCTGGAAAAAGGGCTGTCGTATTCCGAAATAGAACTACCTTTTAGGTGAAGTTTGCTTGGTAGCGCGACACCCAAAAGCGGAGATGTTTGGATGTTCGCCAGTTGTTGGTCTGTCGACGCCATAACCGCAGCCTTTGCAAGCCTCCTTTGGGGTGGCTTTATGGTTCGTACAAGAGGTTCTCTGGACAGGAGGCTTAGATAGTCATGACTGGAAAAGCTCAGATGCATACTGCTGCCCTTGCTCAGGCATTGGCTGGTGATCTGATCGAAAATGGGTATGACATCGACGCCATCATGCGCCGGTGTTCCTTTGATGCCAGCATTCTTGAAGCTCAATCCCCGGTTGTTAAGTTTTCAGATAGTCTTCGGTTTTTTGAACTGGCGGCCAAGCTGACCAAGAATGATATAATGGGGCTGCAAATGGGGATGACGCACGACATCCGGCATTTGGGTTTGGTATGCTATGTTGGACTGGCATCGCCTAATCTCGCAGGTTTTTTGGCGAATTATGGCCGCTACGTCAAAGTGATCAACGGGCTTCTCAACGTTGATGTTTCGCAGTTGTATGACAAGGGGGCGTTTTACTGGAGCTATGAAGTGTCTCCGACTTTAACCAGACGTCAATATGTCGAAACGACATGTGCCAGTTTTCTACACACATTGCGAAAAAACACCCATGAATCCCTGACCCCGCGGTTGGTCAGGTTTCATCACAACCGATCCCGCCACCTTGAAGCGTTTGATGCTTACTTCGGCGGCCGGGTAGAGTTTGGTGCCGAAACTGATGGCATAGAATTCGAACTGAGCGATCTCGAGATACCTTTGAAGACCGCTGATCGCACCTTGCTGAAAGTTCTGATGAGTTACGCTGACAAAGTGCTCGAAGACATGGGGCAACAAATGCCTGATTTGATCGTAGAGGTTGAGCGCGCGATTGCGGATCAGTTGGCGACAGGTGCAGCCACGTTGAACAATGTTGCGGCCAGCATTGGTATGAGCCCTCGCACGCTGTCACGCAAACTGGCGGCTGAAGGCACTACGTTTTTTCAGTTGCTGGAAGAACTTCGCAAGTCGTTGTCCAAAAGCTATCTGCGCGATAGCGACCTGGGGCTCGCTGAAATTTCCTTCTTGATGGGGTATTCTGGGCTTAGCAGCTTCAATGATGCTTTCAAGCGCTGGACTGGTAACAGTCCTGGCCAATTCCGGGCGACTTGAAATCGGAAAAATCAATTCCAATTTTAAAAGACTTATGGCCCACAAGAAACAGACATGGCAATCCTTCTGAACAGCCGAACAGCCGAACAGCCGAACAGCCGAACAGCTGAAGCTCTCAACATTGTGTCGATGTCGGTGTTTTACCTGAACAGAAAAATCATGGTACTCTACTGTGGACCGAGGCTCTCTGGATTGAGGGCGATACATTTAGGTTATTGAAAAAAGATGTTTTGAAAGGAGACATTCGGAAATGGCAACCCCGGTCAAGAAACACTCAGCGGTTTTCTCGCAGATGCTGGCACAGGTTCTGCTTGAGCGTGGGTTTGACGGGGACACGATTTTTGAAGGTAGCGGCTTTGATGCCGAACTGCTGCAGGCAGAGGCTCCCGTCGGATATCTGGTCGACAGCATGAACTTCTTTGAACGGGCTGCGGAGCTAACCGATAATAGAAACTTAGGTTTTCAGCTGGGGAAGACGCGAGACATCCGCCGGGCTGGACTAATTTGTTATCTTGGCTTGGCATCGCCAACTGTAGGCGGCTTTCTGGCTAATTTTACACGCTATTCCCGCGTGGTCAGCGAAGCGCTGGAAATTGATATGTCCCGACTGTTCAGTGAAGGGAGCATTGATTGGGAGTATGCCATTTCACCCGGTCTGAATAAGCGCCAGTATGTTGAGTTTTCCTCAGCAATTCTTTTGAACACGATGCGTCTGTTCTGCACCAGCACGATCACTCCCCGGGTGGTTAGATTTCAGCACAATCGACGTTCCCAAGCCCAGGAAATAGAAGAATACTTTGGCTGCCGGGTTGAATTTGGCGCTGCTCGAAATGGATATGATTTCACCCCAGAAGACCTGGAGCAGCCTTTGATTTCTGCTGATCCACAGCTGTTGAATGTTTTGCAGACCTGTGGAGATCAGGTTCTCGCTGAAATGGGTCGCCAACTGCCAAGCGTGGTTGTCGAAGTCGAGCGCGCCATTGCGGCCCGGTTGACTGCTGGATCCGTGACGTTGGAGGCCATCGCGGCTGGTATGGGGATGAGCCCGCGAACCCTGTCGCGCAAGCTAGCTGCGGAAGGAACAAGTTTCTTTCGATTGCTAGAGGACCTGCGTAAATCACTCTCCAAAAGCTATCTGCGAGAGAGTGATCTCGGTTTGGCTGAAATCGCGTTTCTTTTAGGCTATTCTGGACTTAGCAGTTTCAACGATGCCTTTAAGCGCTGGACTGGCAACAGCCCCGGCCAATTCCGCACGGCCTAGCGGCCCGGCACGTCGTGCTGTTGAGCCGTGGCGTTCTGTCGAAATACCGCTGTTCTTGCGGGTTTCACTAAAAAACCACCTAAATCACGCCATCAATTTGCCTCAAGTTCGAATTGATTCCGAACTGGTTAGTGTTGCTGAAGGAAACAATGGGCTGCGATTTCCGGGTTTGTTTCTGCGTTAACGCTGAAATCTGATCGATTTAAGGAAAAATTAATACGAAACAAACTGTTTACACTGAACCTGTAAAATTTATCTAAACACATGCTAACAGTGTTCATGGCAGTTTCAGGGCGCTGATTTGACCTGATCTTGCCATAGGGACGGCCAGTCGCATGGGGGTGCGACCTGATCTTGATCTGCAAAACTATGAAAACTCGGTAGCTGCTGCTCCGGGACAATACAAATTTGGAAATAGCCCGCCGAAAGGCGCGCTTTTGTCGGTCGTTTGGCTGCTGGGTGGGGGATAATATGGAAGATATTGCGCACAAGGGATCTTTGATCGCGTCAATGCAACCGGTCCAGCTAGGGGCTTCGGCTCCGGAGGCCCAAGTTTCACTGGCACAGCCTGTGCGCTTGTTTGAGATGGCGACGGCGAACATCAATGCATCCCACAGCGCCACATCTGCTGACGCGCCACGGTCGGGCGGTTCTGTTGGTACCGCCGCATATGCCAAATTGGGCAAACGTATCCTTGATGTCACTCTGGTGCTGCTCTCCCTGCCTCTGACCCTGCCAGTCATCCTCGTTTGCGCATTGGCCCTATGGGTCGAAAGTGGTCTGCCCTTTTATCGGCAGGACCGGTTGGGTCAACAGGGACGGCGGTTTTCCATTTTGAAGCTGCGCACAATGGTGCGGGATGCGGATGCTCGTTTGGAGCAGTGCTTGGCGGCCGACCCTGAGCTACGCCGGGAATGGAATGAGACCCAAAAGCTGAAGCGGGATCCTCGCATCACCCCGATTGGTAGAATGCTGCGTGCGACCTCGCTGGATGAACTCCCCCAGCTTTGGAACGTGCTGAAAGGGGATATGAGCCTAGTCGGACCGCGTCCAATGTTGCCCGAACAATTGCCGCTGTATGGCGACGCGAGCGCATACTTCTCTCTTAAGCCCGGCATCACTGGCATTTGGCAGGTATCAGCCCGCAACGAGAGCCACTTTTCCTACCGGGCTCAGGTTGATGCAGTTTACGGCCGGAACTTGTCTCTGCGACAGGATATTTCCCTGATCCTGCGGACTGTTGGCGTCGTTCTGCGTGGCACCGGATATTAACCCTTTGGTGGTGATGGTGCAGTATGGCTAACCCGTCACGACATCTATTTGCGGCACCGCTGGACCGTGGTACCTTTGATCCGGAGATCAGGACATGAAAGACTTTGTGACAGCCAAATTGGATACTCCGGCTGGCGCAGCGTCACCGCAATGGAAAGAAGAGCCTGCAATGACACAACAGGGCTTTAAAAAGTTCCGCCGCCGCCGTGGAAACCGACAGGATCCCGTGGTCGAAGCGGCACCAGAAGCGCTTGGATTTTCTGATGCACCTGCACAGGTGGATGACGTGGTCCAGCCAGAGCCCATTGCACAGGTCCCAGCACCGCTGCCTGAACCATGGGAGATATTGCGCCGGGTGCCGATTGGCGTGCGAGAGCACCAATTAGCATGCTCACCACTGGTAAATTTCTTCCGCGACGACCCCGCTGCCAAAGCCTTTGACCTGCTGCGCACTCGTCTGTTGCACACACTCAAGGCGAACGGCTGGAAACGTGTTGCCATCGCTGCGCCTACCTCAGGGGCAGGGGCGACTTTCACGGCGGTCAATTTAGCGCTTAGCTTGGCACGTGTGCCCCACAGTCGCACAATTCTGATGGACCTGAACCATCGCCACCCCGGATTGGCCACTGCCTTGAAGCTGGATCAGCCAGGGGACATGGCTGGGTTTTTGACAGGCGAGGTTGCGATGGAGGAACATCTGATCCGCCCCGCTGAAACTCTGGCTCTGGGTCTGACCGAAGCACCTGACCGGAATGCAGCAGAGATCCTGCACGACAGCCAATGTGCCGACACGTTGGAAGACATGATCGACCGTACCAAAGCGGATGTGGTGATTTATGATCTGCCACCAGTGTTGGAATATGATGATCTGACCGCATTTTTACCTCAGGTGGATGGGGTGCTGCTGGTTTCGGATGGCACCCAAACGACGGCAGAGCATTTGGCGGCCTGTGAAAAAATGCTGGCTGGCCATACGCAGTTGCTCGGGGTGGTGCTGAACCGTGCCCGACATGCCGAAAATGCCTATCTGGGTCGGTGATCGTCTGGCACGGTGATAGTCTGGGGCTGTCATAGTTTTGCCTGTTTGCTAAGATAGACAATGGACAACCGCCGCCGCACCTCTGCTGCGGCGAATTTTGGTTAACAGTGTTGAGACATTGAATGGGCCCGATTTACTCTTTCGAAGATTTTGTGGACATGCTGCGCCGGCGGGTCGTGTTGATGGCCAAAGTTGTGTTTTTGGGCACGCTGGTTTCGCTATGGTTCGCCGCGCGTCAAACGCACGAGTACGAATCCGCTGAAGTGATCCAAATTGTCCAGCCAAAGATTGCGGACGACCTTGCGAAATCCACTGTCGAAGGGTCCTCGGCGCGGCGTTTGCAGCTGATACAACAGCGCCTGATGGCGCGTGGTACGGTGCTGGAAATTGTTGAAAAATTCGATCTCTACTCTGATATGCCGCAGCTGAAACCGTCGCAACTGGTGGCTTTAATGCGTGAATCGGTTCGTATCGAAGGTGTCGCAGCCGCCCGCGAAGGGTTCTCTGACGATGGTACCATTTCGGTACTGACGATCATTGCCAGGATGCCAACAGCCGAGCAAGCGCAGCAGGTGGCCCATGAATTTGCCCGCCGAACGATTGAGTTGAGTGTGAACTCACGCATCGAACTTGCCCGCGAAACCCTAACGTTTTTTGCAGAACAAGAGGCCGCGCTTGCGTCCAATCTGGCCACTCTCGAGGATGAGCTTACGGCCTTTCGCAATGCCAACGATCTGACACTGCCTGGCACTGCAGAATTCCGTCGCGCTGAGCTGACCACTATTAATGGCGGTTTGCTGGACATCGCCCGCGAGCAGATCGAAGTGCGCCGCGCGGCTGATCATGTTTCCGCAACAGAGCGTCCGGCAACTGCAAAGCGGATGCTGGAGGGATTCCAGGAACAACTGGACACGTTGCAAGCCCAGAACGACCTCTTGTTGCAGCACAAAAGTGAGTTGGAGGCGTCTCTGGAAACCTCGCCCGAGGCTGAACGCCAGTTGGATGATTTTGAGCGGCAGCAGCAGCAGTTGCAAAATGCTCTGGATGCAATCACCGCGCGGCGCACAGAGGCCGAAGTTGGGTTTCGTCTGGAAACCAGACATCAGTCCGAGCGACTGACCGTGATTGAACCTGCGGCGTTGCCGGACTATCCGATCACTGGGGGCCGCAAGCGGCTGGCGATTATGGGGATGTTGGCGAGCGTGATGGTGGCACTGGCAGTTGCCTATGTACAAGAGCTGCGTCAGCCGGTGTTGCGGAGCGCGGCACAGATGCAGCGTGAAACCGGGTTGGCTCCGGTGGTGTCGATCCCGGTATTGGACACTCGGCGCAAACGCCGACTGAGTGATTTATGGCGTGGCCGTTTCAAATCTGATGCAGATGCTTGAGGATCTTTGATAACCCAGAGTGGCAGTTACATTTAGCCTAGGGTTTTGATCAGCAGCGCAATCTCTTGATGATGGTACCACACTGCGCCTGTGCCAATGGCACAGGTTAGTCCGGCAAATCCCAGATCATGCGCCATATCCCAGACCTGATGTTTGCGCGCCAGCCAGATCAAAACAGGGTAGGCGGTGAGCATTGAAAGACCCAGTGCGGCAATGCCTCCGGGTAGGCCAAACAAGGCGACGCCAATCAGGAAAAACACTGTCTGCAGTATTGCGCGGCTGGCCGTGAAGATAAAAAAGGCCCGGCTGTTACCTGCTGCCAAGGCTGCTTGGTCGTAGGTCATACCGATGACAGCAGGGGCCAGGGAGAGCGAGATTAGCACCACCATTGGCCCGGCGGCCACATATCGATCATCGTAGAGCAGCTCCACCAATCCCGGTCCGGCCCAGGCCATTAACCACACCAAGGACAAGATCCCGGCAGTTAACCCACTGCGTAGCAAGCGTTGTTTGCGGCGATTTTCGGGGGCGGCCTGCACCGGCTTGTCACGGTAGACCGGGATCATCAGTCGTTGGTTCACAGCGTGCCCCAGCAACATGGGGAAACTGGCGAGAAAGTAGCCGATGTTATAAACCCCAAGCACATCAAGCGAGACAAATTTCCCCAAAATGGCGCGGTCCCCCTGAGACGTGGCAAACCAGAATGCGGTAGACAAAAAGATCCATTTGCCAAAGTGGATCAGTTCTTTGGCTGCGGCTTTTTCCCAACGGAAACGATTGGTTGCACCGGGCAGGCCAAAGTGGGTCAGGGCCAGTTTTGCTGCGGCCTGAATGACCCCGCCAAGCACCAGCGCCAGAACCGATTGGGTTGCCAGTGCCAGCAGGATCATAGACCCGATGCCTATCACCTGACTGGCCAGGTCCAACGCCGTCAATCGCCCAACTAGCAAATGGCGGTGCGCTGTTTCAATGCGGGTGGGATTAAAGCCGGAGATAAACAGGGTGATACCGGCTATGGGCAGATAAACCAGTAACTCGGGAGCCATATAAAACTGTGCCATGGGCCAGGCCACCAAGCCTGTCAGAGCCCAGAGGAGCCCCCCTCGCGTCACCTGTATGCTCCAGGCGGTGTTCAGGAAATCGGGATCATCGCCACGCTTGCTCTGGGCAATGGACGGGCCCACACCCACATCGGAAAACAGCGACAAGCCAACAGTCACGACTGAGACCAAGGCCATCAGGCCAAAGGCTTCGGGGAACAACAGTCTGGTCAGGACCAGATTGGCCGCCAACCGCAGCGCCTGACTGCCGCCATAGCCAATCACCAGCCACGAGGCCGATCGCAGCACCCGCGCCATCAGGCCGTGTCCTTGGAAAAGCGGTGCAAACCGAGTCATGTGGTCTCCTGATGTTGTCACCGGCACGCTATGGGCAGGGGGGAATCGCGTCAATTGCTGTCGGGTGTATCCGGGTTTTCATCGGTGATTTGGGCTTGGACGGGCGACAATCCCACGGTATCCGCAGGATTGGTGGTTAAGGTGACCGCCTATATGCGATAAGCTTTGCAAGCGATGAAACCACCGCTACCCTGCCAAAAACATCATGCCCGGATTGGATGCACGTTTTGAAAATTGCCTATGTTCTCAATACCTACCCCCAGCCCTCGCATAGTTTTATCCGCCGCGAAGTCCAGGCGCTGGAACGTCAGGGTGTGGAGGTCTTGCGGCTGGCAATGCGGGCGTCAGATACACCACTTGTTGACCCCGGCGATCTGGAGGAGGCTGAACGGACGTCTTACGTTCTGCGCACCGGCGCGGCGCGGCTCCTGGCAGGTTTTCTGGCAGAGGTTGCACGCGCGCCGCGTCGCGGTTGGCGGGCTGTGCGGCTGGCCTTGAAATTGGCGCGCGCCTCTGATCGCGGTGTGCTGCGGCATCTGATCTATCTGGCTGAAGCCGCATATGTAAAGCAGCGCTGTGCCGCGGCAGGTGTTCAGCATATGCATGCCCATTTTGGCACCAACGCCACCGCTGTAGCGATGCTGGCCCAAACGCTTGGCGGACCCACCTACAGTTTCACCACCCATGGCCCCGAAGAATTTGATACCCCAAAGGCGCAGTCTTTGGGAGACAAGGTCAACAGTGCGGCGTTTTCTGTCGCCATTAGCAGTTTCGGCCGCAGCCAGCTTAGCCGTTGGGCCGCGTTTAACCGCTGGGACAGCATCAAAGTGGTGCATTGCGGCATAGAACCGGCCAAGTTTTCCGCCCCTACTCCAGTACCAAAGGGGCCGCTGCGGATGGTGTCGATCGGTCGTTTCGTCGAACAAAAGGGCCAGATGATCCTGGTGCAGGCGATGGCTGAACTGGTGCAACATCTCCCCGATGCTCATCTGTCTTTGATTGGAGACGGGGAGATGCGCGCAGATCTTGAAGCGGCGATCCAGAGCAAAGGGTTGCAGGGGAACATCACCTTGACCGGCTGGTTGTCCGAAGCAGATGTCCGAACCCAGCTTTCAGCCGCACAGGCGCTTGTCCTGCCGTCGTTTGCCGAGGGGCTTCCGATGGTGGTGATGGAGGCAATGGCTGCCGCACGTCCAGTCATTACCACCTATATTGCAGGGTCTCCGGAACTGGTGCTGCCGGGAGAGACCGGCTGGCTGGTTCCAGCTGGCGATAGCGCGGCACTGGTCCGAGCGATGTTGCAGCTGGGGGCTACGCCACATGATCAGTTGGTAACGATGGGGCAGGTTGGGCGCGGCAGGGTTCTGCAGCGCCATGACAGTGAGATAGAGGCCGCAAAGCTGGCCGGGCATTTCCGGGAAGCTATCGGTTAACGCCCGCGTGCCCAACGTGACCTAGAAGAATACATAGGCGTTTTTACAAGCAACGAAACCAAGGCATAGGCGCCAAAACCAAGTGGATCACGCCTGGCCATCTTGAGCAATCCTGCGACTCCCACCGGCATTTTCTCATCGTTTTTCAGAAGCTGAGGATATGTTTCTTCAATTTCAGAGACCCCAATGTTCTGACGACGTCTCACCCGAACCAGATTTTCCAAACCTTCGACCATTGGCCAGTGATAGCTGGCTGGCAGAGAAATCCGTTCAGAGGGGGAAAAACTCAATCGGGCAAAGGTGTCATCGGAAATGATATCAGGCCAGTTACCCCACCGCAGACGTCCAGCCCGGTTCATCGCAAACAGGCCAAACCCCGGCACACCTTGGCTGACAAAGGGAAGTTTCTGCCAAAACCGACCATAGGCGCGGGTGAGTGGGGTGCTGGCCGGGGCAACCACCGGGCGTCCGCTGCCATAGAGCGGTCCGTCCCCGGCCAAACCCGTGGCAATTTGCTGGATCAGGGCAGGCTCGACCACAACATCCGCATCCAGATAAATCAGCACGTCGCCCTTAGCCGTGGCATCGCCGGTATTCAGAGCGTTCAATTTTCCGCCTTCGGCAATTTCCAGAACCTGCATGATCCAACCCGCAGCGGGCGATATAGATCGTGCGATCTCGGCGGTGGTATCGGTGCAGCCATTGGCCAGTACCAAAACCTCGCCCGACATCCCATTTGGCAGAGGGTCAGAGGCAAACAATGCGTCTAAGCAGGCAGCGATATAACCGGCCTCATTATGGGCTGGGATCAAGACCGAGACCAATTGGGTCATTTCACCGCCTCCAGAGCATCCCAGCGTGGATTACTGTCATTGAGGTTGCGTAGGGCGCCCCAGCTGCCCCATTTGGCAGGGGTGTAGACATCAACATAGGCTGTGAACATCTGGCCGCCCAAAGCCTGCCAACCCGCAAGCAACTCACCATAAAGCGTGCCGATTTCGGTTGTATAGTTGAAATGGGTGAAAAAGCCGGTCAGCGTATCGTCATCAACCATGGGCCCGATGCCCACGATGTGGCTGCCGCCTTCGTACATGATCAGGTCCAGGCCATGTTTGGCAGCGATATCGGCCTGATAAGGCAGGACCCGGCCCAGCAGGTCAGCCAGAGTATCTGCGGGATCGCCTGAAATCAGCCCATCGCGCAGCTCCGCTTCGGCTTGAACGCTGGCGATGTCGTACTGATGCTTCGAGACAAAATCTCTCTGTGCGGTGCCTGTCAAACCCTGAGCTGTTGCTGCGTCATGGGCGCGTTCTGCACTGTCCGCAATCCAGGCCCGTACCATGCCCGCTCGATCCTTGAGCCCTAAAATGCCGCCGAAGTAACCGGTGACCGCATAGGCATCGAAGTATCTTGCCGGGGGGTGTCGGTCGGCTTTTTCGGCCACCCACAGTGGGGCTTCGAGGATTTGTTGCTCTAGTCCCAGCCACCCAGTCTGGGTGGTGATAACCCGCACCAATTGCTCTGGGGCCTTATCGCCAAAACTGGCGGTCCATATTTGCGCCATTTCGGCGGCGCGGCCACCGTAGAACTGCATCCACAAATCATCACCGCCCCAACGGGTGCGGGCTTGATCATCAGCCCATTTGGCCTGTGGGAACTGCCAGTTCCAGACCTCGTTGGAGTATTCCACATAGACCTGACGATCATCATCCAGCCCGGCGGCTGCGAGCATGGCGAACTGGCGAAAGTAACTGTCATCGCCCGCATGGGGCATGGTGAACCATGGATCGGTCGCCAGCTGATCCGCCAATTCCAACATGATCTCTGCGGGGACCCCCTTGCGGCCCCAGGTGTAATCACTGATCAGCGGACGGTCTTCCCAACCGATCTGCGCAGAGCCATTGGTCTCCATCCAGTCCATAAACCGCAGCGCGGCAAAGCCCTGCAATCTGTCCAGCCAGAGCGGATTGAACAAGGCGCCTGCATCATAGGCGTCCAGATGCTCCTGCTTGACCACGGTTATGTTGCGTACATAGTCGCCGGTGTTCGCGCGGTCCGTGCGCTGAATGCGGATCTCAACGGGGCCGGGGCCGGGGGTATAGTCGAACGAGACCAGACCTTTGCCATAGCGGACGTTCTTGCCGCGCCCGGAGACCTCGACAATGCCATCGCCTTCAAATCGCAACACATAGCGCCCGGCCAGCGAAGTCGCTGTTTCTGGCAGGTCGGTCAGGATGACCGTGCCAATTGAACCCAGTTCCGGAGGAAGTGCAGTAGGCCAGCCGTTTTTGTCCAAATAGTCCGCAGAGACTAGGTCATCGTGCCCGGCACCGCCCCATTGCCCAGCGATATGGCCAATCCAAGGTCGCGCGGTTTTAAAGTGGTCCAGAAACGGGGCCTGCGGGCTCCAATCCGCAATCGCGGCCAGATTGATCGCGATGGGCTGGCGGAGCGCGGTGGGGGCAGCAGTACCCTCGTCAGAGACAGGCACATTGAGCCGCGCTATTTTTGGTTCTTCGGGCAGTGCTTCAGGCTCGGGGGGCAGGGCGGTACGGGTCGGGCTGCCCTGCGCAGCCTCCCAGGCGATGTGTTGCAACCGTTTGGCCAGTTGGGCTGAGGGTGGATCAAATTTTGCCCCCCAACGATCGTTTAGCTCGTGTGGCAAACCTACCGGCGTGTCGCCAGTCAGCACCGCGTATTGCAAAAGAGACAAGTAATAGAAACCGATGTCATTGGGATGGATGTCGTCGGCAAAAACATCACTGATATGCGTCAAACCGGGGACTGTGCCGGCAAGAATGGCATCATCCAACCGGCCCATCGCCTGACCTGCTGGCAATAATACCACGTTGCCGTTGGTGCTGGCGTTGACCGTATCCACCACGTCCTGCCAGCGCGGCAGATCGTGTTCCAGGCGATCACGCCATGGGGTTTTCATGCCGTCGTCAAACTCCACCACCTCACCGCTTCCGCTTTTCAGGCTGTGCCAGGTCTCTTGCACAAAAAACTGTACGTCCGGGTTGGCCGCGCGGGCCAGCTCATAAAAGCGGGTCACCGCCTCGGGGGTGTTGCTCCATTTCAGGTGATTGGCCAGTGGAATGGCTTCGGTCACAATGACGACGTCGGCCGGACGCTGCAAACGCGTGCGGGCATTGATGCCTTCGGCACTGTCGGCGTGCTCCCAGTTGTATTGCAGTGGCGCACCGTTGATAATTTGTGATTGAACCGACACCGCCGCCGGGCTGCGCGCGGTCAGCAATTGATCCAGCATCTGCGGATTGTCCGGGCCAAACAGGCTGTGACCGATCATAACAACCGAGCCAACGACACTGGTCCAGCTCATGGCGTAACTCCGGTTCGCGGCAAAGAGGTGACGACCTGCCAGACGATGTTTTGCACCTGCCGCGCGGCTACTGGGGTTAGGGCGTCTGCGGGGTGTCCATCAGCGCGTAGCAACTGATGGGGCAAGCCAACCGGCGAACGGTGGTACAACACGGCATAATGGGTCAGTGCCACCACATAGGCCCCCAGATCATTGAAGTGGATCATATCCTGCTCGCCCGATGGTGTTTTGGCAAACAATTGCCCTCGTTTGGTCAAGCCGTCAATGTTACCGGCTTCAGCCGCTCGGGCCACCGCCGCCATCACCTGACCGCCGGGGATCAGGTAGAGAGGATGTTTGGGGTTGCGACGGCTGTCCGACCCGGCCAGTTTTCCCAGCCACAGGCGATCCAGATCTGTATCAATCCGGTGTAACCAGCCATCCGGGTCATCCAGCGGATGCCAGGTTTCATACAGATAGAGGCGTGCTTCGGCATTGGCGTCACGTGCCAGGTTTGCCCAGCGGCGCAGGTATTTAACTGCGCCAAAATAGCGGATGGCATCGCGCAGCTCGACCATCTCGGTCAGGATCACGGCGTCATAGGTTCCGGCCCCGATGGCTTCGCGTGCATCGCGATAGGTGGGCGGGGTGTTGACCTGATCAAAGTCAAGGATTGGCTCAGCCGGTTCCCAATGTTGCTTCAGCGACGTTCCCGACCCCAGTTGGCTGTTCCAGCGATGCCCTTCACCGGCTAATTGCGCCAGCATTGACGGCATGTCTGCCCCCACCAGCGAGTGCCCCAGATGATAAACATTCAGCGGAGCATTGGGTGGCGAAAGTTGTGGAACGGCCAAAGTTGATGCCGCGGCACCAGAGGTTGGTAGCAGCGCCAGCAGAGCCAGAAACCCACGTCGTGTCATCCTGGCTTCCTTTTAGTTACGCAGTTCGGCTGCGGTCACGATCACCCCAGCGCCAACGGCAAATTGCCCGTCAAAGGTAGCACCACGGGCAAAGGGAGGCTGTTCAGCGGTCAGGCGGGCCTGAAACCGACCCTGCGCCAGATCTAGCTCTAACTCCATCCCATCAAACCCAAAGAACCGTTGGCTCAAGGTATATTGACACTTATAGGCGGCTTCTTTGGCCGAGAAAATCACTTTAGCCAACTGGCCCGGGTTACTCTGCGATTTGAGCCATGCTTGTTCCCGTTCCGAGCAGATCGCGGGCAGTAAGTCATTTTTCAGCGGTGTGTCTTCTTCGACGTCGATGCCAAGACCACGTAAATTATCAGACCGTGCCAGCACCGCCATCGCGCAGCTGCGGGTATGGGTGATTGATCCGGTCAGCCCTTTGGGCCAAATGGGAGCGCGCTTGTCGCCGACCAGCACCGGCTGGGCGGGATACCCCAAATCACCCATTGCCGCATGGGCCGCGGCGCGGCCCGCCGCAAATTCGCGTTGGCGTTTTTCAACAGCATTGGGCGACAGGCAGGCCAGTTCAGCCGAAAATGGGCGTGGCGGATTGGCCAGTGGATTGTACACCGCCAATGCCACATCCTCTTCAAACAGCACCCGCGCCAGAGCATGCCGCTGAGTATCCTGCGCCGTCAATTCTGTGATCATCCGGTCCTTGCTTTGCGGTTGGCCCGCATGGCGCGGCGTTTTGACATTTTGTCCGACTTCTCCGCCTCTGCTGCGGCTTCTGCTTCGGCGTCGGGTTTTTCTTCGACCGACGCCGTGCCACCGGACAGTTTATCCAGATGCGCGGCAAGACCGGACAGTGTTGGAAAGCGGAATATATCGGTGATTGAGAGTTTGGCCACCCCGGTTTCTGCCCGAATATCGCGGTGTGCCTGGACGGCCAACAGTGAATGGCCTCCCAGAGCAAAGAAACTATCCTGGGCCCGGATGTTCCCAACGCCCAAAATTCGTCCCCAGATTGCAGCAATCTGCGCCTGAGCACCGGCAGCTGGTGGTGGGGCATCAATCGCAACGGCTTCACGCGTTGGCTTGGGGTCGGGCAGGGCTTTGCGGTCGATCTTTTTGTTGGGTGTCAGCGGGAACTGATCCAGTGTCACAATATGCGCTGGCACCATTACCTCGGCCAACCGCAATGCCAGACTGCCACATAATGCCAGATCATCGACCGGCTCTGTGGTTGTGATATAGCCGACCAGCGTCTCGTTTCCGTTGACCGTGCGCGCCACAACAACGGCGGCAGTGATCCCGTCGAATTCAGCAATTGCGGCTTCGATTTCACCCAATTCAATGCGCTGTCCGCGGATTTTGACCTGAGTGTCGGTGCGCCCCAAATAGCCGAGCTGCCCGTCACTGCGCCAACGCACCAGATCACCGGTGCGATACATGCGCCCGTTGCCATCGTTAAAGGGATCGTCAACAAACATTTCAGAGGTTAAATCCGCACGCTGCCAATACCCTGCTGCAACACCGGCACCACCGATGAACAATTCACCAACTGCGCCAATAGGAACGGGGCATCGTTTGTCATCCAGCACATATGTACTGGTATTGGCGATTGGTGTGCCAATTGGTGCAATGCCCGACGGGATCTCTTCAAGTGTCTGCACGGTGGACCAAATTGTGGTTTCTGTTGGCCCGTACATGTTGTGGATTTGCGCCTGAGTGGTTTGGCGGAGGTCCTCTACCAGATCACCGGGCAGCGCCTCGCCCCCAATCATCAACTGCTGTAGCTGACCCAGCGCCAAGCGCGCCTCGCCGTTCATGCAAATCATCCGCGCCATCGACGGGGTGCATTGCATGTGGCTGACATCATGACGTATGACCTGTGCAGCCAGCGAGAAATCATCCGCGGCCAGTTCGGTGGGCGCATTGGACAGGCGCAGGGTTTCTGCCAGCGGTTTCAGCCCCTCCATCACCACATCCGGCGCAATGCCATAGTCGATCAGGCAGGCAATCTCATCCACGCCGATGCGCTTTAGCTGTTCGACCCGTGCGACCGCATCCTGAACGGTGCCAAACAGGCCTGAGTCCTCAAAATAACGCTCAAAGGCAAATTCAAGGATCGCCTCAAGTTCTTCGGCGCTGAGCCCGTCCAACTTCATATCAAAGGCGTTTTCCACGCCCTTGGGCCGCTTGAACGCCGGGAAAGCCCAGGCGTATTGTTTAATCAATCCTGCAGCTGAACGCAGGTAGTCTTTCATGGGTTCGCGGGCGATCTCGCGCGCCTGTTCGCGGGTGTCGTCCAGATAGGTGTGCAGCATCAGAGTGACGGTGAAGTCATCTGGGTTGTGACCCGCCTTGCGCAGGGCATCGTGGTAGATGCGGATCTTGCCGCCCACCTCGTCGATGCTCTGACCCAGCAGGTGGGTCAACACATTGGCGCCAATTTCACCAGCTTCGCGCCAAGTGTCCGGGTTGCCGGCCGTTGTGACCCAGATCGGCAGTTCCTTGGACACAGGGCGCGGCTGGGTGATTACCGCGTGTTTGCCACCGTCTTTGCGGGGGAACTCTACTTCTTCACCCCGCCACAGTTTGCGCAGCACTTCGATGGTTTCATACATCGCAGGTTTGTTGGCAGGCGGCGTGTTTTCCGGCCGCAGGATAAAATCATCCGGCTGCCAGCCTGATGCAATGCCCAAACCGGCGCGGCCATTGGTCAGGTTGTCGATCACTGACCATTCTTCGGCCGCGCGGGCAGGGTGGTGGAGGGGCGCGACACAAGACCCGGCCCGTACGCTGATGTTGCTGGTGACTGCCGCCACGGCTGCTCCGGTGACGGATGGGTTGGGGTAGGGACCACCAAAGGCGTGGAAATGGCGTTCAGGTGTCCAGACGGCGTTAAAGCCGTTTGCATCAGCAAAGCGCGCGCCATCCAGCAAAAGCTGGTATTTACGCGGTCCCGGACCGTCGTCATTGCCCCAGTAGAACAGGTTGAAATCCATCTTGCGGTTGGACATCGCAATTGGACCGTTGGACAGGTTCAACCGGCTTTCATCGCTGGACAAAACCAGTTTGAACCCGCGTGACAGGGTCCAGAACAGCTCTAGTACAGAAATATCGAAGGATAGGCTGGTCAGGGCCAGCCAGGTGTCGCCGACCTGAAACGGGATACGATCATCCATACCTGCAAAGAAATTCGCAACATTGGCATGGCGCAACATCACGCCCTTTGGGGTGCCAGTCGAGCCAGAGGTATAGATCAGATAGGCCAGATCCTCGGCTGTTGCGCCACCGTCGACGTTGGGCTGGATAACATCTGTCGGGGTCATTGCATCCAGAACCAAAACCTGCGCGTCGGAACTGGGCAGGCTGTCTTGCAGTGCGGTTTGGGTCACAACAACCTGTGCCTGACTGTCCTGCAGATAATGCGCAATGCGATCAGCGGGATAGGCTGGGTCCAGCGGGACATAGGCTCCGCCTGCCTTCATTACAGCAAGTGCGGCAATCACCAGATCGGGAGACCGTGAGACGTAGAGACCAACATGACTGCCGGGTTTGACACCCATCGCCTGTAGCTTGGTTGCCACCCGATTGGCCTGCGCGTTCAGGGCTGCATAACTGAGGGTCTGGTCCTCATACACCAGTGCTGTGGCATTTGGGCTGCGGGCTGCCTGTGCCTCAAATGCGGCGTGGATGGTCTGATCTGTCGGATAGTCGCGCGCCGTGGCGTTCCAATCCGTCAGCAGCTTACGGCGTTCATCTTCGGGCAGGACAGACAACATGGACAACGGCTGCTCGCCGTGGGTTGAAATCGCGTTCAGCGCCTCGTGCAGGCGAGCGGCGAGCAGAGCTGCCTCAGCTGATCCCAGATGCGCACGGTCAAAGTGCAAATTGGCTGTGCCATTGGTGACCGCCAGCGTTGCAGCGCAACCCTGGATGGGCGCGTCCAAATCCAGCATCAGGCCAAGGCCGGGCATGCCCTGTGCTGACAGGTCCGGATCTCGGGCTGCCAAGTCAGCAGCAAAACCACCAAATTTGATGATCTTTTTCTGCTCATTTTCCAGCCTGTTCAACAGATCTGGCAATGGTTCGTCCCGGCGTGCCTGGATCGGCACCCAGTCTGAAATCATGTCCGGGACAGCAGCATCGCCGAGTTTGGCGCTGGACAGAGCCAGATCGGCCTGATCATCGCCAGTGCTAAGCAGAGCCCATCCCAAGACAGCGGCTTGGATTTGTTCAGGTGTTCGTTCTTGCGGCAGGGCAATTTCTATGGTTTCAAAACCACTTTCACCAGTTTTCCGGGCCAATGGCACAGTCACCGGCTGCATCCTCTTGAGCCGGTTTCGCCAATGGGTTTCGCCAGCCTGCGTCGCCGCCATTTGCGTTGTCAGGGCATCTGCGTGCTCTTGGCTCAATGAGGTCAGAATATCACCCGGCTGACACAGAGTGTTCAGGTCAACAACCGCACCGTTGGGCCGGGTCAGTTTTCCCAGCGTGATAGCGCCATCACCGGTGGCGATGGTCAGCTGGTCTGCGTGGTGATCCAGTACTGTACCTGCCGGGCCGCTGCCCTCAGAAACAGTTGCCGAGCCAACCAGAACGATCCGACCGTTGACGTCGACCTTGGCTGCGCAAAGGGGGTTCCAATAGCCGCCATAGTCCAAGGCGCGCACCAGTTGTGACAGCTCGTTGGCTGGGCGGGTAAAGTCCAACCGGCCGCCAGCCGCAGGGCGGTCGGCACGGGAAAAATAGCTGCGCTGGCTCAGATCCTGTGGCGTTCGGGTTATTGCACCGGACTCCAATTGCGCCATTACCTCGCCAAAGCTGTCGATTGCAGCGGCATAACATTTGGAATTCAAGCTAAACGCAGTTTCGTCTTCGGATAGCGGGAACAGGCGTTGGGCAACAATGTCGCCTTCGTCAACGCCACCTTCGATCATGTGCCATGTGATGCCATGCTCGGCTTCACCGTTGATCAACGCCCAGTTTGGCGTGTTCAACCCGGCATAACGCGGCAAAGGGCCATCGTGGAAATTGATCGCGCCCTTGCTGGCCATGTTCAACACAGCATCGGGGATCAGCGTCAGGTTGGCGATGGAGAACAGCCAGTCGAAATTGCCGCTTAAATCTGCGGCTTTGGCGTATTGGGTTAATCCCTTGTCCGTTGCCCAGGCGCAGATATCCGGATCGGTAGAAACCACGGCGTGTACGTCGTGCCCACCGCGTAACAACGCATCTGCGCAACCGATAAGCAGCGATTCATTGCCAATGACAACACAGGAAAAATGGCTCATTTCAATTCCTCCGGGGGAACGGCGGTCAGTTTTGGATCAGGGCGGCTTGCGCGCCCCGGTTTAATTAATGCGCGCAAAGAATAGCTGATGAGGTCACGTAAAAAATGAGGAGGATCAGTTCTGGGTTTGTTTTGTACAAGTCGACGCAACTGCCAAATTAGACCTCCCGCCACCAATGCCAGTGTCGCGGTTGCCGCGTAGAGGCGTCCGTGATTTTTAGCAAAATAATGCTGTCGCGAGTCAAACCAGTAAGACGGGGCGCGTGCCCATTCCTTCATCCCGGTGGAGGCTGACCCAACATGCCGCACTTTGCTGGAGGGCAGGTAGTGCGTTCGCCACCCTGCGGCTGCTGCACGGCGGAATAGGTCGGTTTCCTCATAATACAGGAAGAACGTTTCATCAAAGCCGCCAATGTCCTCGATCAACTGTCGCCGGATCATCAGACTGGCGCCTGCAGTCCAGTCAACTTGGATCTCGTCAGTGGGGATTTCCAACGCCACAATCGATTTGCGCAATAGGCGAGAGATCACGCCGGTGCGAGCGGCACCTTCGAATTCACCTGCAATTGAGGGAAACCGGAACGCGGTTGCATGGGGGGTGTCGTCCACTCCGCAGACATAAGACCCGACCATGCCCGCCTTGGTGTTGGTTTGCAGGAAATCGCGTAACAGGCGGATCGCGTCCGGTTCGACAAAGGCGTCTGAGTTCAACAGGTAATAGAAATCGGGCGCGGTTCCATCGGACAGGCCAGCCTTGATGCCAAAATTCATGCCCGCGCCAAACCCGCCATTGCGCGGCGATTGCAGCAGGCGGAATTGGCCGCTGTCGACCCAGCCACGCGCCTTGGCCTCTTTATGGATCACATCGTAAGACCCATCCCCTGATCCATTGTCGATAACCAGCACCTCGCCCGGCAGGTCCGCCATTTCGCGCAGGGCTGCCTCGGCTGCGCGCACTGTCATCTCAGCTGTGCGGTAGTTCAGGATGATGGTCAGGATCGACGGATTGGTCATGGTGACTTTCGGGGTTATTCAGCAGCGGTTGCGTTTGTTGGTTCTGGTTGCCAGTCGGCAGAGGGCATCGTTGAAGGTGCGGCTTCAGCTTCTGCCTTGATGATCAGGGTCTGCAAATGTTCAGCAAGAACAGACACATTGGGCACCAGCACCATGCTGTCATGGTCACCGGGAACCTCGATCACTTGGGTCTTAGGGGCCCAAGCCGTCCAATCGTTGTCGTCAAAGACATATTCACGCGCCGCACTGACCCAATTCCCATTTGAAACCTGCCAGTGGCGGTCCAATGGTGGACGGAACAGGGCCAGAGGTCCCTGCCACGGTTGCAGGTCATAGGTGTCGAGAGACTCGCGGAATGCCGCTTCGATCTTATGGTTGTTAAATTCCGCAGCCGAGTGGGTGTCTTCGGGTTTTGCGCGGCGTTTCTCAAACTCCCACCGCACCCTGTTCGTGGCCCATTCAGCCAGATAGGACGGCCCTTTACGACGTATTTCATGGCTTTTGATCATTGCCTTGTCGCGCCGGTTCAGACTGGGACGTATAGGAAGTGGCGTGTCTAGTAGGGCCAGAAGGGCAACCTCTTCTCCGCTCAACTGTAGTTGCTGTCCCACTTCATAGGCCGTGATGCCGCCGCCAGAGTAGCCACCCAGAAGATAGGGGCCATCTGGCTGAACCTGACGGATTTCATCCAGATAATCGTGCGCGGCGTCTTTCATACGGGTGTGTGGGGTCTCATCTCCGATCAAGCCGCGGGCCTGCAAGCCATAGACCGGTCGGTCCCGGCCCACCATCTGGGCCAGATGGCGCAGGTTCAGCACGTTGCCGAACATGCCGGCAACCAAGAAGAACGGCCTGCGCCCGGTGCCGTCGCCCGGATGCAGGGTGACGAGGTGCTTGAACTGAGCTGGCTGTTCGGCGGTATCAGCGGAGGTCTGTGCGGTGTCGTCAGCAGTGATGCCGCCACCGGTGCGCTGAATGACCAGATCCGCCAGTTTTGCGACACTTGGGGCTTCAAACAGCACCGAGATTGGGAATTCTACGTCGAACTGCCGTTTGATCTGGGCAAACAGACGCACCGCAATCAGCGAGTGCCCGCCAAGGTCGAAGAAACTGTCCTCGATCCCGACCTGCGACACCCCTAGCAGGGTCGAGAAGCTGCGCTCCAGCGCTTCCTCAACTGGATTGCGTGGGGCAATATAGTCGGTATCCAGATCTGGCCGTTCAAAGCTCTGTGCCTCTCCGTCCGCTTGGGTGGCGGACTGTCCGGCTTGCTGAATCAAAGCGGGCAGATCCAAGGAAGAAACCAGTACCTGCGAAAGACCCGTTGCCAATGCACGGTTCAGGGCCTCCGCGCCATCACTGGCTTGAATGCCATTGGCGATGTTCAGTTGCAGTCTTTGCTCGTCGGGTGAGAGTGGCTGCGCGTTGCTGGTAGCTGCCAAGCCCAGTTTGGCGGCGCTGGTGTCAGCTTCTTCACCGGCTGAAAAGTCCAGTGCGCCATCCAGGCGTTTCATCTGGAAGCCTTCGATTTCAACCAGCACTTTGCCACGGGCATCACTGAGCGTGACATCAAACAGTGCAAAACCGTCGGACTGGTTGGGCGCCAAACGCATATGGCTGCGAATTTCGGTGCTCAGCGGTGCAAATACCCGGATGGCCCGGTAAGAAACCGGTACCCATAGGGTTTTACCGCCGTAGCTGGGGACCAGATCAATAGCCCATCCGGTGGCAAGGTCCAGCAGACCGGGGTGCAGCAGAGTGCCGTCATTTTGTGCAATGTCTGGAATGCGCAGATGGGCCAGGCCTTCTCTGTCACCCAGTGCTGTTTGTTCGAGGACATGCCAGCGTGGGCCAAATTTCAGATGCTGTTCCTGCGGCGAACGCAGCCTCTCTTTACCGCCCGGTGTCACCTGCGGGCAGCGGGTTGCAATTGCGGTCAGGTCCAGCGTGGCAGGTTGCGCGGCCTCGGGGGTTAGCACCACTGTGGCCTGCGCGTTCAGGGCATAGCCTTGCTGGGCCTCGGCGTGGACGGCGAAACCATAGCCATCCTGATTGGCCTCAAGCCGCACCAAAACTTCACGCGGAGTGTGGTCCATGACCCGGAGGGCGCGCAGAAAATACAAGTCGCGGATTTCATAGGGTTCATTTACGCCCTGCGCAGCAAGTGCTTCGGCAGCCAGTTCGATGTAACCGGTGCCGGGAACCAATGCTGTCCCGTCAAGGGTGCGGTGATCATCCAAAAGCCAATCATCACGGCCTGTGAATTTTGAGGCAAAAATGCGATTGCCAAAGGCATCAAAACCCTGATTTTGCAGGAGTGGCTGGTCACAAGGGGTCCGTTCTGAGGGACCATCGCCGCCCATACGCTGGGCCATGGCTTCGGCAGCCATGCCGGTGTCGCTCCAGACGCCCCAATCCACCGCAACAACACGGGTTTTGCCACCCTTGCGATGTTTGGCCCATGCATTCAGGTATTCATTGGCTGCAACATAGTCGATCTGTCCGGCAGGCCGGGTGGCGGCTGATGATGACGAAAACAACACCATCAGATCCAGGGTGCCATCGGGGAACAGCCCATCTAATACGCGTAATCCGCTGATTTTGGGGGCAAATACCTCGGCGATTTGTTGTTCGGTCTTGGCCAGAATAGGCCCGTCGTTGATCTGACCTGCCCCGTGAATGACCCCGCTCAATTTGCCAAACTGGGCTTCGGCTGCCTCCACCGCGGCGCGCATCTGACCGCTGTTGCAGACGTCCGCTGCCAATGGCAGGATCTGCCCGCTACCAATGTCTTCAAGCGCCAAAAGAGCGCGAATTCGGATCGCGGTGCGATTGGCAGGGCTGTGGCTGTGCAGGTAGTGATCCCATGACTCGCGTGGAGGCAGCCCATCGCGTGAGATCAGCGTTACCTTTGCGTTCTGACTGCGCATTAAATCGGCGGCAATTGTCAGGCCAATACCGCCATATCCGCCGGTGATCAGGTAGTGGCCACCCTGTTTGAATACTTCTGTGTCCATGGTGGGCAAGGGCGCAGGGCGCCAATTTTGCTCAAACCGTTTGTCACCGCGCCAAAGGGCGGTCAGGTTGGCAGGCTCACTCAGCAATTCTTCTAGCAGGCGAGAGGTGATGTCTGTGGGTTCAGCAGTGCTGAGCAGATTGCGCCAGCCTTTGTGGTGGACAGGCAATTCAATATCTACAGTGGCGCAGGTCAGGCCGGGCAATTCACGCGGGATGACCCCGGCCGGTCCGGCAATTAACGCTTTTTCCGGGTAGGGGAGCGGCTCGTCCCGCAGCTGTGCTGCCCCGGTGGTGAATATGCTTAGGTGCAGCGGTGCAGGCAGGTCCATATTGCCTAACTCTTGCGCCAGTGCGGTCAATGAGTAGAATCCAACTTCCAAAGTGTGATCAAAGAACGACGATCCGGGACGGAAGGTTTCGGCTGCCGTGACCAGCCAGAAATGACCAATCCGGGTTGGCAAAAGATCGGTGATTTCAAGGTCTGCCAGCAAGGCCTGATACCCCAGACGACCCTGTTCGGGGGGGAGCACATAAGAGGTGTCAGTCAGCTTTGCATAGCTGTCCCCGGGGCGGACCCGCACCACCTGATGTCCAGCTGCGGTTAATCTGTCGGCTGCTGCAGCTGCCACGCCGGTTTCATCTTCAAAGAACAGCCAGGTTTGCGGCGCGCTGGCCAATTCGCTGTCTACATCCAGATCACAATCCGCCAAACGGGGGCGCCAAGCAGGGCGATATCCCCAATCTACCATGTCGTCGTGGCGAGCGGGCAGGGGCTGTTCTTCGGATGTAATCTGCTTTCCCGGCTCAATGAAGTAGCGAGTGCGCTGATAGGCATAGGTCGGCAGTGGCAGGCGGTTTCGCTTGGCCTCGCCCCAGATCTGATCCCAGTCGGCGCTGACACCACAGGCCCAGAGACGGCCAATGATACCAAAGAAATAAGAATCGTCAGCGATGTCCTGATCCGGATGACGCAGACTGCTGAGCACCTGTGTGGGCTGAACATCCGGTGCCATTTGTGCCAGAGAGCTGAGCGCCTTGCCGGGGCCGACTTCGAGGAATACGCGGTTGGGCGTTGCGGCAAGGGTATTGATGCAATCGGCAAAATGCACGGTATTGCGTAGCTGCCCGGCCCAGTATTCAGGGTCGGTGGCCTGTGCGTCAGTCAGGGCTATGCCAGTGCGGTTCGACATCAGTGGAATCTGCGGCGCATTGAGCGTCAGTGCGTTCAGAAAACTGCGATATTGTTCCAGAATTCCGTCCAGCATTCGGCTGTGGGCAGCGATATCAATCTGGATCCGTTGGTGATCCACATCGCGGGCCTTCAGGTCATCTGACAGGTCATCGAGAGCGGCTTGTGGACCTGAGACAGCGGTCAGGTTCGGGGCGTTGACTGATGCAATGTCCAGATCCGGACTGATCAGGGCTTTAACCTGATCCAGTGGCAGCGAGATGCTCAGCATTCCACCTGCTGGGACAGTATCGAACAATTGACCACGCAGCAGAACCAGATCGATGCAATCTTCAAAACGGATCACACCCGCCAGACAGGCCGCTGTGTTTTCGCCCATCGAGTGGCCAACCATGGCGGTGGGCTTTACGCCCCAGCTGATCCACAATTGGGCCAGCGCATATTCCACGATCATGATCAGAGGCAATTGCACAGAAGGTTTCTGCAGGCGCTTGTTTGCGGCATCGTCTTCGCCAGCTTCCGGTAGCCAAAGTGCCCGGATATCATAGTCGAGCTGTTTCTGTAGGTGATCTAGCCCACGGTCCATCCAGTCAGCAAACTCGGGCTCGGTTTCATAGAGGTCCCGCGCCATGCCAGCGTATTGTGCGCCACCGCCGGGGAACATGAACACGGTTTCGGGGGCGTCGCCCAAGTGATCATGGCTAAATACCCGGCGCGGGTCACCGTCGTCTAGTAATTGGGCTGCTTCAGCACTGGTTTCCGCTACCAGAACCCGGCGTTTGGAAAAGCCGCGCCGACCTTCCTTGAGCGTCCAGGCGACATCAGCCAGATCCAGATCCGGATTATCCCGCAGATGTGCGGCCAGCGCTGAACTGTTGGCGTCCAATGCGGCCTTGGATTGGCCGGACAGGCACAGAATGTGGAACGGGAAATCGCTCTCTTCAGAAGCGGCCCGCTTGGGGGCCTCTTCCAGCACCATATGTGCATTGGTGCCGCCAACCCCCAAGGCGTTTACCGCCGCACGGCGGGGGCCTTTGTGTGAGGTCCAGTTGTGCAGCCTATCGTTGACGCGAAACGGGCTGTCGTCAAAGTCTATTGCGGGGTTTGGTGCTTCATACCCCAATGAGGCCGGGATTTGCTGGTGATGCAGGGCCAATGTGGTTTTCACCAGTCCAGCCACACCCGCTGCGGTGTCCAGATGGCCGATGTTGGTTTTCACCGATCCTATGCGGCAATATCCGGTCTCATCAGTGCTGTCGCGGTAGGCTTCGGTCAGGGCGGAAACCTCAATCGGGTCGCCCAGATAGGTGCCGGTGCCGTGGCACTCGACATAATCCACGGTGTCAGCGGAAACATCAGCGGCCTGCAACGCCATACGTACTGCCGCGGATTGCCCATCAACTGAAGGCGCCAGATAGCCAGCCTTGGCAGCGCCATCATTGTTGACGGCCGACCCCTTGATCACGGCCCAGATATGATCGCCATCGGCTATCGCATCTTCCAAACGACGCAACGCCACCACGCCAGCGCCAGATCCAAACACTGTGCCCTGAGCCCGGTGATCAAACGCATGGCAATGGCCGTCCGGCGACAGGATCTCGTTTTCCTTGAACAAATAGCCACGTCCCTGTGGCAGTTCGATGGTTGATCCACCGGCCAGGGCCATGTCACATTCGCCTTCGCGCAGCGCCTTGCAGGCGTAATGCACTGCCACCAAAGAGGTGGAGCAGGCGGTCTGCATGCTGATCGAAGGGCCTTTCAGATCAAACACATGGCTGACGCGGGTGGCCATAAAATCCTTGTCGTTGCCGGTATGGCGCAGCAGGAACATGCCCACATCGTCAACCAGATGCGGGTTAGAGCAGATGTTGAAATAGAAATAGCTGCCCATTCCGCAGCCTGCATAAACACCAATTTTCCCTTCTAAACTTTCAGGAGGGTGGCCGGCATCTTCCATAGCGGACCAGGCAACTTCAAGAAACTTGCGATGCTGCGGGTCCAGAATGGCCGCCTCTTTGGGGCTGAAACCAAAGAAGTCGGCATCAAATTTATCATAGTCCTGCAGCAGGGCTGCAGAGGGAACGTAATTAGGATCTGACAGGGTTTGAGGGCTAACCCCGGCCTCTAGCAGGGCTTGTTCCTCCAGGCGGGATATTGATTCAACACCATTCTTTAGGTTTGTCCAAAACTCAGCCGCTGACTGGGCACCGGGCACACAGACGGATTGGCCAACAATGGCAATATCTCCGGTTGCCGGGGCACCAGAGGAAATGGGAGTATTATGTGTCTTCATAGTCAGACCAAGTGACCCTTTTCAAAGGTACCCGCGCGCCTGCCATAATCATAAGCCTCACCAATGACCTGGCCAGCCCAAAGGGCAAATTAAGTAACAATGCCGGTCCCCCCAGTCTGAAGTCTTCAGTCTGCTGATTGCGGTGCCCACTTCCACCGCATACCCCCAACATAGATCGAGTAAAGTTCGGAAAGTTATGCGGCTGTGGTATGAACATTATGTGTTCAATTGGGCCGCAATAGTGGAAAGATTGGGGCACCACCTCACATTATACTGCGTTGGCCTGTTGTTGACGGTTCAGTCATCACCTGTGTACCGCCAAACAGAGCGGGTTTTGAGCGATCAAAATCCTGATATTGCAACCTTTCAGCATAGCCTAGGACGGCTCCGGCGCAGATCCAGGTGAACGGAATTAAGGTGGCATTCAACAGCATGTCCAACATTGTGAGCGCAAGGATCAGTGCAATTGGAGCAACAAAAGGGGAGATATCCCGTACATGCATGCGTCGAACCTGTGCCGCCAAAAGAACCAATGGCGCAGCCAGTAACCCCATTTCAGCGATGTAGCCGACCCAGCCAAAGGCGCCAAAGGTGATAATCCAACGACCATCGGGAACGGACAGGATCTGCCCAGTTTCGATGTGGCGGATCAGATTTCGCCCCCAACCACCCCAGCCAAACCAGGGTTTTTCAGCGGCGCGTTCCAGCAGTATCCGCTCGTTTTCAAAACGATAGTTAAGTGATTGTGCTCGCTCAGCACTGATCGATTCCGCCTGCGCCAGAATAAGATCAATGGGCACGAGACCAAGGTTGCGCAGCATTGGATAAATCACTGCAACCAGCGCCAACACCAGAGCAAACCGGAGCTGCCAGCGCAACGGAGCCAACGCAATAATCGGAGTGAAAGCCAACCCATAGGCCAGTGAGGCCAGGCTTTTGCATAGCACCAGAACCCAGAACAAATAGCCTACTGCCAGTGCCATCCGGACACGGTCGCCGCCCTGCGCTGCACGCGCCAGCGCTGTCGCCGCCAATACCGATGACATGAGGAAAAATGCCAGCCAGAGCCCATGCGGTAAGAACACAATGGGCCGGAAGCCCCCTTGCCGCATCATTTGTTCGAAACTGTGCTGGAAAAACCCGTAAACCCAGACGTTCATTTGCGGGCTTAGCCGGATTTCTATCAGGGAAGGAATAGAATAGCACAAGCCGCCCAGCATCAGCGCCAGCAACAGCTCTCGCAGCCCGGTTTCAGTCGAAAGATAGCGCCGGGCCATAAAAAACGGCAGCAGCACGATAAGCTGGTTAATCATGACAGAGCCAAAATCGCGCCAGCGCAACCCCGGCAAGGCATCTGTAACAAAGACGATGGGGTCTGAATTCTCGATCACCTGAAACAGGATCGGATCACCATTGGTGAAAACGGTGGGAATGACACTTATCACAAACACGGTCACCAAAATCCGGGCCACCGGATGGCGTGGCCAGAGTGGGACGGTTTTTTTTAGCGCGAACACACACACCAAAAAAGCAGCCACCGATGGGATCGTGAACTTGTCCATATCCGGTATCAGCGGTAAATCAAATTCGGCAACAGGGGGGAGTATCAAATAGCCCGCCAGAATGCTCCATAATATCGCCCGTTCTACAGGCAGCCGCCGGAACAGCAACAGGGTGACCAATGGCCATATTATCAGCATCAAATAGGCCAGGGCGTTGGGCATCGTTTTGATAAACCTGTTGGTTTGGAGAGTTTCCAAGGTGGTTTATAGCCGCTGATTACGGTCAAGTCCCGCCCCTTCAGTCAGCCTTTATTCAGACATGGCATGTAAACAACGATTGTCGGTACAATTTAGGATGTGCTCTGGTGCCTGACGCTGGTGCCGCGTATGTCCTAACGACTGGTTATCACGGAGAGATAGGCGTGCAGTTCGAGTTCCACGGTCAGACAATAGCGGTGAATGTCCCAACCCGCGCCGCGCTTGATGCTGAGATTGAACAGCGTTTCATGCAGGGGCAGGGGTTTGCGCTGGCAACCGTGAACTTGGATCATCTGGTCAAGATGGGCGCGTCCAAGGGGTTTCTGGAAGCTTATAGTGCGCAAGACCTGGTGGTAGCGGATGGTCGCCCGATCGTCTGGTTGTCACATCTAGCCCGTCACCCTGTTGAACTGCTGCCGGGGTCTGACATGGTTTTCCCACTGTGCGGCCTTGCTGCCAAAGCTGGAGTGCCAGTGGCTCTGGTTGGCAGTACCCAAATGGCGCTGGATGATGCTGCGCGTATTTTGCAGCAAGAAGTGCCAGGTTTGGATATCACCATGCGCCACGCGCCTTCTGGGGTATTTGATCCATCGGGAGAAGAGGCAACGCAAATTCTCGCACAATTGAATGACAGTGGTGTACGTCTGTGTTTTCTGGCGTTGGGCGCGCCAAAACAGGAATTGATGGCCGCTCGTGGGCGTCAATTGGCACCAGCTGTTGGCTTTGCTTCAATTGGGGCCGGGTTGGATTTTCTTGGTGGTTACCAGCGTCGTGCTCCTCGGTGGATGCGCCGATTGGCACTGGAGTGGCTTTGGCGGGCGGTAAGCAGTCCGTTGCGGATGCTACCGCGTTATGCCCGTTGCTTTGCCGTTTTGCCGCAACAGGTGGTACGGGCGTGGCAACAGCGATAGGCTTGATTTCCTATAGTTTGACCGCAAAATCCGACTACAGGACGTGCAATTCGGAAAAAGCCGTGTTGCAGATCTTTGCGCCTAGCCGGATGAACGACAGCCTTCATTTGGATATATTTTGAACTTCTATGTGAGACAGTGAGCTTGGTTTTGCTCCGCAATGCAAACGGTTTAATTGCGATAGAGGACCCATATCGCGGTTGTAAATATGCAAACTGACGATTGGGGGCGCCGGGTTTTCTTGCCTTTAACCGGTTTCCATTGACAGTGTACCAAAATCGGTTCCAAATTGATCAAAATTTGCGATTATATCGACGGGACGGGTTTTGCAATCCAGTACACAGGCCTACTTTGATCATGGATTGGAGAACGAAAATTGACCGTTGCACCAACCAGAAGCACACTTGAGCCATCCGGTTTTATTCAAAAATTTGGTATGGCTATGGCGAAACAAATTGACCCGAACCGTGATCAGTATGACCTTCATGCCAAGGTGCTGGGAAAAACACATGGCACCCTGTCAATGGCCCTGACCGTGAACCGCCAAACCGTGTTTCTCAAATATTTTTCCAAGATAGCTGTGGAGAGCGAGACAGCATATATCACGGAACGCAATGCACTCAAATTGTTGGGACGTGTTGGGTTGGCCCCTAAACTGACCGCATTTTCTGATGATGACCAAATCCTGATCCGCCAGTATGTTGAAGGTGAAACATTGCGCGATGTCGTGACTGCTGAAACTGTAGTTTGCCACAGTCGGGCTGTCGGCGCATGGCTCAAGAAATGTGCCCAGCGGGCGCCTTCGAGACCTGGCTCTGGCAACTGGTTTGAATACCTGACGGGCTATCCTGACCTTCGCAAATCGAGCGCGATCGGCACCAGCCAACAATTTCTTGAAACGTTCGAAATCAATAATTTTGTACTTTCGCAAAACACAGCATTGCTGCGTGATTTTGTTATGTCGGGGCAGGGCCCGATGAGTGTCAAATTCGCACGAACCCGGATGAAACCGGCAGGGTGGGACCTGCTCTTGGCAGCACGTGCGCTGGTGCAGCTTTTCCCTGAACAAACAGATGCTATTACAAAAGCCTTGTCTGACGGATATAGCAGCGGAACAAGGGCCACATCGGATCGTTATCTAACCTTGATACGGCTGTTTGTGCTGGGCATGGTCTTTGAAACGGGACGTAAGGTTGCGCCGCCGCCGTCGCATCTCGCGCTCGAAGCGTTCAACCGTCGGCGCAAGGTGAAATGTGATGCCGTCGCAACCTCCCCATTCCTAACCGCAAAGTTTCGCCCTCAGAAAAAGCATGTTATTGAGGCGTTTGAACGGCATGTTCTTAATCTTGCGCGGCAGGTAAAGCGCAGTACGAACCCGGATAAGCTGGAACCCAAACCTGCGCCTGCATCTAGCAGTCAGCCCCCTCTTGAACTCGGCGCGCTTTGTCGGGCATGTCAGGGCAATTGCTGCCAGATGGGAGTTGGTAAAAATGCGTTTATTGATAGAGACGCGGTTTACCATGTGATGAAGGCCAATCCCGATAAGGACGTGCTGCAAATTGCCCAAACCTATCTTGATTTTGTCCCTAAATCACATGTGAAGGATTCCTGTTTCTTTCATGCAAAAAAGGGCTGCAATCTGCCGCGTGAGATGCGTTCAGACACTTGCAATCGCTATACTTGCGGATCGGCTCAACGATTGTTGAAAACCATCAATGCCCGACCACCCGACGGCATTCTTTGTATCGCGGGCACAGGCAGTAATTTTAGAAAAGCCACGCGTACCCGGGATGGCAAAATCCAGAACGTACCATTGGGGCGTTTGAAAATTGGGCAGGCTGCGTTTCGAAAAAGTAGCGACCAAACTGAAGGCGACAGTTGATACATGCCTGAAATTATTAACATTACGATCGATGACTCAATCCCTGACAAGAAGGGAAAGCAAGAGATCAAGATCAAAGAGTACGCCACTACGCCTCTGGAAGACTCGCAGTTCGTCCATTTCTTTGATGGCGATGACTGGGACATCGATGAAATCGTGATCAAAGACTTTCATAAGGATAAGAAAGGCAAAGGTGAGGAGCCGGACGAGTTCCACTTTGATCTTTCAGGGTTTGATGATGACTTTACCGTGGATATTGACGGCGAGTTTGATTTTGACTGTTTCATTATTCAAAATGCCACCAGCTTCGAAGAAGATGGTGGTGTCTACACGATTGAGTACATTGGCTCTGATGGGGAAAGCCATACGGTTGAGATTGATCCTGGGGATGCCTGTATAGTTATCAACCCACCCTGCTTGACGCCTGCAACATTGGTGTCGACGCCAAATGGAATGAAAAGGGCTCAGGACTTAAAGGTGGGGGATCTGGTCGAGACCCTTGATAATGGTCCCCAACCGATATGCTGGATCCACAAACGCCGTCTTGTGTTTTCGGTAGGCGAGGTGAACTTCAAACCCATTCTCATACAAAAGGGTGCGTTGGGCCCACGCAAGCCGTTGAATGATCTGTACTTGTCACCGCAACACAGGGTGCTTTTGGATGGTCCAGTGGTCAGGCGAAAATACGGTGCAAACGAGGTTCTTGTTCCGGCCAAAGCGCTGACCGATTGGAAAGGAATCCGAAACACACCCGGAAAGGCCAGCGTGGAATACGTGACTGTGATGTTTAAAACGCATCAGATTATTTTCGCTGAAGGTGTGGAAGTGGAGAGCTACCTGCCCAGACCTTATGCTGCGCAGTTCTTGACAAAAAGGGCGACTGCCGAACTTGAAGAGATGTTCCCCGAGGTACTCTCTGAAAAGGCCGCTGATGTCTATCCGGCCGTGCGCCCTATACTGACAACCCAGCAAGCATTATTGCTCGCAAAAGCAGAGGATCACATGTCACTCTCCAACTCCGAGTAGACATGTGTTCAACGTCTGCCAAGCGCCCGCGTGCAAAATGTTGCGATTTTAAAGATCCCACATTGTTCCACTGTCGCAGCGGTCGCTAACCACTTGAGTTATGGTCGTGCGCTTGGGAATTGACGTAGCCATTGCTACGATTTGTATTCAATCAATCCCCGTTTCCGGCCCAGAATGCGATGCCAGTGGTAGTCTAGGGCACCCAGCGCTTCGGGTGTTTTTCCCAACAGGCTGAATATTGCAGTTTCCCAGCCCAGTCGGCGCGACAGGCGCAGCAATTGCGCTGGATAAATCAGCAGCGCTACCAAAGCCCAACTGGTCACAAGGCTGGACAATGCAATTGCGAAAGGCAGCCCCATTCCCCAGAGCAACGCACGTCTGGTTTCCGCGACCCAGTGTCGTTCCGGTGGCGCGCCGTGGAGTGTTGCGCCTTCTGCAAAGGCATATCCGGCGCGTCGGGTACGGGTCCACCATTGTGCAAAGTGCAGCATTTGCGCATCGTGCAACGTCATCTCGGCGTCCAGCCGCCAAATCTGCCAACCCGCCATTCGCAACCGCAGGCACAGTTCCGGTTCCTCACCAGCAATCAGATCTTCGCGGTAGCCACCGGCCTGTCGCAGCGGTGCCAGATACATCAGGGCATCTCCGCCACAGGCTTTGGCCTCACCCAGCGGAGTATCCCACTCTTGATCGCACAAGCGATTGTAAACGGAGGCATCCGGGAACCGTTCGCGACGTCGTCCACAGACCACAGCCACATTAGGGTTGGCCTGCAGAAAGCTAATGGCACGGCTGAACCAATCCGGGTCTACTATGCAATCGCCATCAACCAGTTGAACCAATGAGCAATCGTCACTCAGCATCGCTAAGCCGGCGTTGCGTGCACGTGCGGCGGTAAAGGGTTGAGAGATATCCAACTCTACCACGGTGGCACCCATTTCACGCGCCGCCGCAACTGATCCATCATCCGAGCCGCTGTCGACATAAATCAAGTGTCGCACTTGCCCTTTTAGCGAGGCCAGGCAGGCCAGCAGACGTTTGCCTTCGTTACGGCCGATCACCACGGCGTCAATTTTCGGGGTGCTCATTGAGTGGCCTCTGCAAGGTGGGTTTTGTAAGCGTCTGATGTCATCAAAAATTCCTGTGCTTGCAGGGCAGGGATGCCGGGAAATTCTTGGGCGCTGGGCGACCAGAGAGACAAATCTGGCGAGAGTTCCATGTGTTCTGCGCGCAGCCGGTCTTCGCCGTGGTTGATACTGGCCTTGGCGATGCTGGCACGGTCACGCCCCAGAGCGTCATTGGCAAATTTGTAGTGCTTGATCAACGCTGCAAACCCTGCCACCCGCACCCCGGAGGAGCAATGAGGATGCACGCCGGGTTCAACACCCTCGCCAACAAACACCAGTGGGTGTTTGCTCAGGCAGCAGTTTTCGCCAAAAACTTTACCCCGAATACCATCGAACAAGATTTCAGTATTGGGGTTCTCCAAGACATTTCCTTGTAAGAAATAAGAAAACCCAGTGTCTGGGCTGGCGTAGTCCAGGGCGCGCACAGTGCTGATATCACAGTGATGAAACTGGGTGAGTACTTGATCGTAGGGCATCTGGGCCACTGTGTTCAGCGGCGCCTTTGGGAACATTTCCAGCATCTGGGCCATCAGCGCAGTCAGGCCGCAAGAGCGCAGGTAGTTGGTTAGGCCATCCAGGCCGATTTCGGCGCGGCCCTCAAAATCAAAAATCTCGTCCATATCTGCGAATAGGCACCATCGGTCGCGGCAATACCGCAATGCTGCATAACGGCGCAGATCATTCTCAAACTGTCCCCAGGGCAGATGAGACTGAAGAATAACAGTCCCCGGCTCGGCGCGGATCATGTCCAGCGTCGCGTCGGTCGACCCATTGTCGATAAAGACAAAATGCAAAATGCCCAGAGTGCGGTAATGGTCAAAGAAGGCAGGCAGGTAATAGGCACCATCGCGAACCAGCGTCACCAATGTGACCTCGTTCAACGCGGCCTGAGGCGTGGCTGGACCATGCAGATGCCGGATCGACGACAGCAGGCGGCGATGATGCGCGGCGCGGTTCAACCGGTCGCGCAGGCGTTGCCAGAGGGCCCTTTTGGTGGTCTTCATCGTCTGTGACGCCTTTTGGTGACTGTCGCCGCTGGTAAATTAGGCAATTGGTTGTCAGCTGCAAGCACATGTGTTCAGAGGGTTTGCATTTGAGACCCATATACAGCACCATCCGCAAGGGATGTTAGCGATAAAGGTAAGCTAAGATGAATACAGATGTCACGGTACTGGTTGGCGATGTTGGCGGCAGCAATACTCGGCTGGCCCTGGCCGGTCCGGGGATTGGTGTCACAGCCCTAAAAAGTTTTGACAATGAGTGTTTTACCAGTCTGGAAGAAGTGCTCGTGACCTATCGCGCACAACCTGATTTGCCAGACATTCAGGGCGCCTGCATTGCGGTTGCAGGACCTGTCTATGGCAATGAATACCGGCTGACCAACCGGAACTGGCATGGCGATGCTGAGGGGCTGGCACGCCAGCTACAATTGCCCGATGGCGCACGCATGGACCTGATCAATGATCTGGCTGCCTTGGGCTATGCGCTTCCGGTGCTGATCCCCGGCCAGTTGGCGTCGCTGAAGGCAGGCCATCAACAGGGTGATCAGGCCCTTGTTGTCGGCATTGGGACGGGCTTCAATGTTGCCTTGGTGGTCGGCACTCAGGCCGCGGGCGCAGAGCTGGGACATGCCAGACTGCCTGCTTCAGTTTACACAAGGTTAGAGGCGGCACTCGGGCGCTCTCCGGATGAATTTGACAGCACCGAGAACTTGTTTTCAGGGCATGGTTTGGTGCGGTTCCATTTGGCGATGAGCGGTGCTGCAATCGCGGGTGGCGCGGAACTGATGGAGCAATTTCTGGCAGATCCTAATAGTGCTGCTGCGCGTACCGTCGAAACCTGGGCTGAATTGCTGGGTCTGCTTGCCTGCAATTTGGTCCCAACATATATGCCGGGTCAGGGGCTGTTTTTTGCCGGAAGCGTTGCCCGAGGTGTGTTGAACTCTCCTGCTCAAGCGCAATTTCTGGCAGGGTTCGATCAGATCGAAGGCTTGTTGCAGGCACAATGCCAAAAGACACCTTTGTGGGTGATCACCGACGATGCTGCTGGTGTTAGCGGCTCGGCGCGGGTTGCGCTGGACGCGGTGCGCACCGGCGCAAAGGCTGAGGCCGACGCCCCTTAGCCCTGTTTTTCCAAGAATGGAATATGGGTGTGTCATTACACAGTAAGGCACACCCGAGCTTGGGTGGGGTAACCAAAACCAAAAGGTGGCTCGGGTTTTATCCTAGTAATCTTTCTTGAAAAATAAGCCCAGACCAGTGTCACCGTCGCTTTCAACGGTTCCGGAAACGGTGATGTTGCTGGTGACATCAAGGTTGATGTTCAGCTCGCTTTCGCCAGCGGTATTGACGTTGAAATCGGTGTAGACATTATCTGCGACATAGCCGCCAAGTCCCAATCCGCTGAGGCCCAAATCGGCATCATCGGCCCCGGTTTCATCGCGCAATGCGCCCTCTGTCTTGCCACCGCGACCGCTGAGTTCCACCAAAGATCCGGCCATTCGAGCAAGGGCCAGCGGTGACAGGTCTTGGATATTGTCACCAAACAGCAATAGGGCCAGCGCCTCTTCGCTGGGGCGGGCTGGGTCCGAGTAGACCTTGATCACCGGCGCGTCGATCAGCCCCGAGATTTCCATGGTTGCCGAGCCTTCAGAGGTGCTGGCGGTGGATTTGAAGTTGAGATAGGGCACCAGATTGCCCTGTAGGGTCACTTGTCCTTCGTCCAGTTCCAGACGGCGGCCGAGCAGGTTGAAATTGCCCCGAATTAGCCCGATCTGCCCTGATGGCGCCAAATTAGCAGTGCTGCCGCGTACATGGATCTGTCCACCTAGTTCGGCGCGAAGGCCCCGGCCACGGGCAAAGACATGTCCGGGTGCATTGATCATGATATCCAGCCCGATATCCGGGCCGCTACCGGGTTTGGCCAGATCAATCAGTCCGGCGCGGGCGCGGGTGCTGCGCGACGTGGCAGGCTCGTTTACATGGCGGATGGGCGGAATTGGTGCCGAGGTGACCGAGCCTCCAGCGGCCGCCAGGTTGATATTGGTCTCACCCACATTGATGTGACCACGCAGATTTCCGTTGCCGGTGAGGGGGCCGGAGAAAGTGAGCGCGCCGTCCAGAACGGCGTCGTACATCAGGTTGTCCGTTAGCACCACACTGCCTAAAGTCACCTGTACATTTCCGTCAAAAGGGGCGGTCAGGGCGACGGGGCCAGATATCTGGATACTGCCACCAGCACGGGGGCGCGCCGAGATCTGAAGACTGGCGCGGGATTGGTTGATCGAAATTGTTGCGGCGATGGCTTCGATCTGCTGCTTGGCCGCGGGGAGGGCAAGCGTTGTGCCCGATGTACGAAGGGTGCCGCTGAGGGATGACAGCGCCGGTGGGCCGCGCAGGGTCACGTCAAATTCCCCCAAGCCGCGGACCGAATTGGGGGAAATAAACAGATTGGCGGCGTCCAGACGCAGATGGCCTTTGGCATTTAGATCGGCACTGGCCTTGGCCTCGTCCCAGCTGCCTTTGACGGTGGTATCAATGCCCGCTGGGCCTTTTACGTTGCTGTCGATCTGCCAGATGCCATCACGGCGACTGGCCTTGCCCTGCGCCGTTAGCTGCCCCGCAAGCTCTGGCAGAAAGCGCTGCAACTCTTCCAGAACCGCATCAAATGCAAGATCTGCGGTTCCATTACGATCGATACTCCCGTTCAGTTCAGCGCGGGAGGCATTGGGGCCCGTGAGGTGCACCTTGCCAGCAAGGGTGTCGCCATTCCGGGTGAGTTCGGTGTTCAGTTCCAGTGCGCCGGAGATTTGCGGCACCAGCGGAGTGACGTCATTTAGCCGGGCGGTGAGGGTAAGCGCTCCGGTGGTGCTGTTCAGTTGGCCGTTTGCCTGAGCAGAGACCGCGGGGTTGCTCAGATCAAAATGGTCAATGCGCAGACCATCAGTCCCTCGGGCTGCGCGAAGTTTCAGAGTGGTACTGCCCGCAATTAGCGGATCGATTTGAGGAATGCCGCTGCTTAGCTGATCTGCGCGAACGGACAGATCAAGATCAAACGTGCCTGACAATGGTGCGGCGGATCCCTTGATGCCAGCCGTGACGGACCCACCGAGGTCTTGCCCGGCGAGGCCGGAAAACCGCGCGAGATCCGCAGCGCCGGCATGCAGATCCGTGGTGATCTTTAATCCGCTGTCGAGCCCTTCGATCTGTACATCTCCGCTGGCTTGGTAATCACTGCCACGCAGGGCCATGTCGGTGATCCGCAACGCCCCGTCATCCTGCGCGGACAGGTTTCCCGCAAAGCTGACCCGACTGCCAAGCGCCTGTGCCAGCGCCGGGTCTGCAGGTTTCACGCCGCTTAGATCCGCCTGTATATCTCCGCTGATGGCGAGGCCCTGGCTTTGGTCCAATGTGCCGGTTGCGGTCAGCTCGCCCTGTGTCAGGGACAGCATCGGGTGGCTTAACCGATCCAATACAGCCTGAACCTGCCAGTCTGCTTCAGCGGTTTTATGTGCTGTCAGCGCGACCCCGGCCACTGTGGTGGTGCCTCCGGCGAATGGTAGCAGTACCGCAGCCTGACCTTCCAGAGGTGTGATCGCAGCCTTGATGTTTGCCGTTTCCAACACCCCACCGGGCGCTAGCGCCAAGGCACCTGTCAGTTGCATCGCCTGAGTGCGCAGCACCAGATTGTCCAGTGTTACACCACCGCCCGGATCATTGTGTCCTTTCAGGTTCGCGCGCAGTCCAGGCCCAAAGAACGATCGGTAAGTCGGTGGCAATAGCGGGTCGATATCGCCGCCCAGATCAGCGGAAAAAGCGATCGATTTCGGGGTTTCGGAGTCACCTGTGGATTGGGCTGCCAGAACCACCTGGCCGCGCAAACGTTCAGCACCGTTGGAATCCAACTCGAGATTGGCCTTGAAATCGCTGACAGGGCCAGTGCCCTGCATTGACAGTCGCACGGTTGGTCGTCCGGGTAGATCCAGCGCCGCTGCGACGAGCCCATCAGCAGATTCCTGCAGGGTGACATCCAGCGAAATCACGCTGGTTTCATTGACAAAAGACGCATCCAACCGCAACAGATCACCGGGCCTGTCCAGCCGAGCAATCAAAAGGTCACTGTCCAATGTACCATCGGCCAATTTCAAGGCGCCATTTAGCGACAGGCTGGCAGCTGTACCGAGCAGGTCCTTACCAAGTGCAATCTCGCCAACACTGATTTCACCCAGCTCAACAGCGACGGGCAGGTCTGGCAGTTGGAATGGCGTTGCCTCTGGGCTTGGCAGTTCCGGATCCTGAGGTGTGGGGTTTGGGGCTCGAACCAGCTTGATCGCATCAGCGGTGAGTGCATTGACCGAAAAGCGCCCCTGGATCAGTGCCAGCCGGTTCCAGTCCAGCACAGCGTTGTCTATGGTCAGCCAAACGCCTTCATCGTCCGATATACTGATCTGCTCGATGGTGGCCGAAGAGGACAACGCCCCCTCCAGTCCGATGACGCTGATCTGGCGGTTTTCACCTGACAGGCTGTCTTCCAGAAACTCAACCAGAAACCCACCCGACTCTTCTGTGGTTTGCGCTTGCGCAGGTAGCCCGGTGGCCGAGAGCGTTCCAGCAAGGGTATATGCGATGAACCGGTTCAAAACGCTTGTCCTATTCCGATGTAGAATTGCAGCCCGTCGGAACTGCCCCCGTCCACAGGATAGGCCAGATCCAACCGGATCGGCCCAATGCCTGCCACATCATAGCGCAGACCAATACCGGCGCCAGCGTGGCGTTCGGAGGAGTTAGAGACAAAGCTATCCGCGTCCACCAGGCCCAGATCATAGAAACCAACCAGTGAAATTTTGTCGGTGACCTTGCCGCGTACCTCGGTTGAAAGCGCCAGATACCCTTTGCCGCCTGCGGTTCCCCCAGCCACCGGGACCCCTAGTGACTGGTACTCGTGCCCCCGGACTGATCCGGCCCCACCTGAGAAAAACAACATGGTGGGTGACACTTCACTCAATGCAGGTCCCACAACCGACCCCAGTTGCAACCGTCCCGCCAGAACGATGTTCTCAGAACTGCCCAGACTGTAATAAATACGCCCGTCCAGCTTCAGCTGAGCCCCGGATTTGCTGCCATCAAGACCTATAAAAGGGACCACACGCGCGTCCATGTAGTAGCCGCTGGTGGCACTGACCCGGTTGTTGCGGCGATCTTTTTCGACCCGTAGATTGCCCTCGAGAAACTTAAACCGGCGTTTGCCAAACACGTCCTCTGCCAGAATGGATTCAAAGCCTATGGAGCCTTCGGCAAACAGTGTGTCGGAAAACACCCGCCGGACACCAATGGCCCCCAAGCCGCGGGTGGCCTTATAGTGTTCTTCGTCCAGTCGTTCGACTTCGAGCAGGTAATAGGTGTTGTCGTCAGGCCCCAAGGTGGCCGGGCGGTCTAGCCGCAGTGCTATGCGCCCATCGATATCGGTAGAGCCACCCAAACCACTAAGCCGCATTTCAAAACGCAGCTTTTCAGCATTGCCAAACAGGTTGCGATGCATCCAGCTGCCGGTCAGTTCCAGCCCGTCACTTGAACTAAGCTCGGCACCAAAAGTCAGGCGGCGCTGAGGCAGGTCTTCGAAATTGGCAGCGAAATCCAGTGTGCCATCCGGGTTGGCTTGCGGGGCTTCGGTCAGCGACACTGTCGAAAAGGTACCAGTTCGGCGCAGGCGGGTGCCAACCTTGGCCAGATCATCCGGGTGATAGACCTCTCCAGTGGGAAAGCCAGCAATGCGGCGGATCGCTTCAGCGTTGACGGCGGTTTGGCCGGTCTGGCGCAATTTGCCAAACCGCAACTTGGGACCGGGCGCCAGATGCAGGGTGGCGTTCAGGCGGGATTGCAGATGGTTGGCGGTAATATCCTGATCCTGCAAGGCCACCTTGGCATGACCAGCGTGGCGCCAGGCTTTTAATCCGGCATGGCTGGCATCCCGGATGGCGCCTGTGCTGGCGGTCTGCCCCGGCGCAAAGCTTTCGGGGAGTTCAACATCGCTGGGATTGGGCAGGGGGGTGACACGGGCCTCGCCAAAGGTAAACCTTGCCCCCGGTTTTACGGTGATTGCGATCGTGTTGATGGTGCGCGGCGGGTAGAGCGGTTGGATAGAGGCTGCTTCGCGGCCATCCAGCCGGATGTGCACTTCGGGTGAGAAGTAACCGCGGTCATAGAGCACTTGCACCAGAGTACGATAGTCCGACAGTGCTGTTGCCAGCAATCCTTGCACATCGATATCCGGTGGAACTGACAGCACAGCTGAAGCACTGCGTAATTGTTCGGTCAAGTCTTCATCGGCACCAGGAGCGGCCAAGCTGGTTGTGGCCGCTTGTGCTGGATCTGGCAAGGTAATGCCAAGGCCGCAGAAGCCGATCAAAAACGCGTGCAGAATGTGACGCGGGCAACAAAACAAATACATCGGCGGGCTCCAGGGCTGCCTGCAAAATCCAACCTCTCTGGAAAAAACAGAGACTCGTGGGTTGGACTAGAGGTAGCACACCAGCCATGGTGGTTGAAGCCGGGAAATCGCCCTTTTGACTGCTAGATTTGGGGGATGTCTGCTGCAGCCCGCTGATCCGCCAAGCGCGATATCTGTGGGATGCTTTACTTTAAGTGCATCGGGCAAAACGCCCTACATTTGCGCGGCGCGGAACCAGCGACGGATGGCGGCGCGATCTTCGGGCTCCATGAAGGTTACATTGGCCGGTGGCATTGCATCCGTCACGCCAGCATGCAGAAAAATGGCTTCTGCCTGGCGGGCAACGTCTGCTTCACTTTCCAACAACACGCCTTTGGGAGCGCGGCGGATGCCGTCGTAAAACGGCTCGCGCGCGTGACACATTGAGCAGCGGCCCATGATCATCTCATGGACCTCCTCAAAACCTTCGGTCTGCGCCATGACCAGCGCAGTACCGGTCAATTGTGCCTGCTGGTCCTCGTCGCCTTCATTCTCCAGTCCAAAGGTAGACAGGATGATGATGCCAAGGAACAGAAGTGCCGTCACCAGCCATGTCCAGGTTGGATCGCCAGTGCGAGCGTGCCGGGTGTTGAAATAGTGGCGAATTGTGACCCCCATCAGGAACACCAGCGCTGCGATCAACCAGTTGTACTGGCTGGCAAAGGCAAGTGGGTAGTGGTTGGACAGCATCAGAAAGATCACTGGCAGGGTCAGGTAGTTGTTATGGGTCGACCGCAACTTTGCGATTTTACCATACTTCGAGTCTGGCGTCCGCCCGGCTTGAAGATCTGCCACCACAATGCGCTGGTTGGGCATGATGATGAAGAACACGTTTGCGGTCATGATGGTGGCGGTAAAGGCGCCGAGATGCAGCATCATTGCACGACCTGTAAAGACTTGGTTCAGGGCCCAGCCCATCACAACCAGCAGGACAAACAGCAAGACCATCAATAGGGTTGGTTGCTCCGCCAGACCGGATTTGCAGAGGCGGTCGTAGATCAGCCATCCGACAGATAGCGAGGCCGCCGAGATCGCAATACCCTGCCAGAGTTCCAGTTCAGCTTTGGCCTGATCAATCAAATAAAGTTCGCCTCCAGCCCAATACACAATCATCAACAGCGCCGCGCCGCTGAGCCAGGTCATGTAGCTTTCCCATTTGAACCAGGTCAGATGGTCAGGCATTTCTGCCGGGGCCACCAAATATTTTCGGATGTGGTAAAAGCCGCCACCATGGACCTGCCATTCTTCGCCGTGAGCCCCGACGGGGAGGTCCTCAGCCTTACGTAGGCCCAGGTCCAAGGCTATGAAGTAAAAGGAAGAACCAATCCATGCGATTGCTGTAATCACATGCAGCCAGCGTACCGCAAAGCCCAACCAATCCCACATCATCACCAATTCAAACATTGGACGCCTCATCATTGTTGTCTACTGCCACTCTAGGCAAAGTCTGGATTATTCGGTATTCCCACATATTATCAAACTGTATCAAAAAAAATGGAACAATGTCCTATCTTGATAACATACGGACCTTTGTAAGGGTCTATGAGCTGGGCTCGATGTCAGCTGCGGGGCGAGATCTGCGTATTTCGCCTGCGGTCACCTCTGCGAGAATTTCGCAACTCGAAGACTATCTAGGGGTGAGACTATTTCAACGTACCACGCGCAATCTGAGCCCAACTGAGCAGGGCAAGGCGTTCTACACCGGAGCTGTGGCTGTGCTGGAGACGGTGGATGCAGCCGAGGCCAAGGTGATGCACCTGACCGAAGTGCCGCGGGGATCGTTGTTTGTGGCCGCGCCACTGGGAGCCGGTCGCAGGTTGGTGGCGCCACAGGTGCCGGAATTCCTGTCTGAGTTCCCAGAGATCAGCATCCGGTTACGATTGACGGATCGCTCGGTGGACCTGACAACCGAAGGGCTGGATCTGGCGTTTTTCCTCGGGCAGCCTGAGGACAGTAATCTGCGTATTCGCAAGGTGGCCGACTGCCAACGTGTGCTCTGCGCTTCACCTGAATATATTGCGCGGGAGGGAGCTCCAAACAGCGGCGCTGATTTGGTGAGTGGAACCCATGATTGTCTGAACCTGCGGTATCCGGGGGCGGCTGAATTCCAGTGGATGCTGCAAACACCTGATGGACCGAAACGGTACGCGGTGTCCGGGCGCTATGAATGTGATGACGGCGATGTGTTGACTGATTGGGCACTGGCCGGGCATGGGATTGCGCTGAAGCCGGTGTTTGAAGTGGCGGACCACCTTTGTGAAGGGCGATTGGTACCTGTGGTGACACAGACTCCTCCGGTGCCGATTCAGATGGCTTGCCTTTATACGCACCGCCGACATCAGGATCCCAAAACCCGCCTGTTTATGGATTTTATAACTGAGCGGATGGGGCGAGCGGTGCGCGAGGCTGAGGCTCGTGTTGCAAGGGAAGTCTCCCGCCCCTGAAGGCGCCAAGGGGCGCATTGCAGGGTTTGGGCATGGCACCGCGCGTCGCGCGGTGCAGGCCGTTAGGTGGTCGGCATGGGGCACCGCAACGATTGTTTGACTGCCTGAACAGCAACCCTTGTTGACTAACCATATCTGTCGAGATAATTAACGATATGGTTAAATATAGGTGGGCGTGGCCTGCAAAAGAAATCAACAAGGGGATCATTGATGGAAGAACTTTTACAAGGTGTCAGCTGGGCCGGGGTTATTGCTGGCGCGATAGCGTCGTTTATGCTGGGCTGGCTCTGGTATTCGCCCAAACTGTTTGGTGTAAAGTGGGCCAAAGGGGTCGGCGTGCAGATGGGCGCTGCCAATGAGATGCCCACGGGGGCGATGATAAGCCAGATTTCAGGGCTTTTTCTCGTCAGCTGGCTGGTTGGCGTCACCGCTGTAAACAATGCCCTGTTCACCATCATCCTGGCGGTGGTTGGATTTTCAGTCATGGGCTACGCGGGGGGCATGTTCCGTCAGAACAGCGCCTATGCGCGGGCGGTGGATGCCGGATATTGGCTGGCCAGCGGCGTCACCATGGTGATTTGTCAGGGCATCTTCCGCAACATGATGTGAGCGGTTCCTATAAAAGTAGCGATGCTGACCACATGAAGGCACCGCTGCCACGCCGCAGGCGCCACGCCCAACGGGCGCGCCGGCATCTTTGATGCAGGTGGCGCTGGGCGGGAGTGCACCGTCAGTGGGATCGGGAGCTGAGTCAGCTGCCGCGGTAGGTGGAATAGCCAAAGGCAGATAGCAGCAGGGGCACATGGTAATGTGCGTCCGGGTCACTCATGCCAAAGCGGATTGGCACCTGATCCAGGAACAGTGGATCATCTTTGGCCTGGCCACTGGCGCGCAGGTAATCCCCCGCCTGAAACACCAATTCGTAGGTGCCGGTGGCAAAGTCACCTTGCGGCAGGATTGGCGCGTTGGTGCGGCCGTCGTCATTGGTCTCCATCTCAACCAGCTTGGTGCGGCTGTCACCGTCAATCTGATACAGTGTGATCTTTAGTCCTGCCGCTGGGCAACCGCGGGCGGTGTCCAGAACATGCGTGGTCAGATAGCCTGTCATCTTGCGTTCTCCTAATGCCTTTTATCACTCCTGCCGCAGAGCTGCGTCACTTGCAAACTTGGTGAAATTGACAGTGCCTTCGGGAATATTTGAAAAACCGCCCTCATCTTCTGTCATACTAAGGGGTAATCCATTTGCTTAAAAGGCCAGCCCGTATGACCAGATACCCGCGCGACATGATCGGATATGGCGCAACCCCTCCCAATGCGCAGTGGCCGGGGGAGGCCCGTGTGGCGGTGCAGTTTGTGCTGAACTTCGAAGAGGGCGGCGAGAATAATGTCTTGCACGGCGACGCCGGGTCGGAAGCCTTTTTGTCTGATATCCCTGGCGCGGCACCCTGGGCCGGTCAACGCCACTGGAACATGGAATCGATCTATGAATATGGCGCGCGGGCCGGTTTCTGGCGCTTGCACCGGCTGTTCACCGGGGTGGATATCCCGGTTACCATTTACGGAGTCGCCACGGCACTGGCACGCTGTCCCGACCAGTTGTCAGCGATGAAATCAGCAGGTTGGGAGATCGCCAGCCATGGCCTGAAATGGGTCGAACACAAGGACATGCCCGAGGACGATGAACGCGCCACTATTGCCGAGGCGGTGCGGCTGCATACGGAAGTGGTCGGAGAGCGCCCGCGGGGTTGGTACACAGGCCGTTGCAGCGCAAACACCGTGCGACTGGTAACTGAAGAGGGTGGATTTGATTACATCTCGGACACCTACGATGATGATCTCCCCCATTGGCGAGAGCAGGGCGATCGCGATCAATTGATCATCCCTTACACGCTGGAAGCCAATGACATGCGCTTTGCCACGGCACCCGGATATACAACGGGTGAGCAGTTCTTCTCATATCTCAAAGATGCCTTTGACGTGCTCTATGCCGAGGGCGGTCAGGGTGCGGCTAAGATGATGAGCATCGGCTTGCACTGTCGTTTGATTGGGCGTCCGGGTAAGATCGCCGGGTTGAAGCGCTTTATCGAGTACATCCAAGGGTTCGAGGGTGTCTGGTGTCCGCGTCGCATTGATATTGCCGAACACTGGGCCAAGACCCATCCGCATCAGCGGTATGAGCGTCCGAGCCAAATGGAGCGCGAGACCTTTGTGGGCAAATATGGTTCCATTTTTGAGCATTCAGCTTGGATTGCCGACCGGGCCTTTGATCTGGAGCTGGGCCCTGCGCATGACACGGCTGGCGGTCTGCACAACGCGCTGTCGCGGATGTTCCGCAGTGCCAGTGAGGACGAGCGGCTCGGCGTGTTGACGGCGCACCCGGATCTGGCCGGGAAACTGGCATCGGCTGGACGGTTGACGGCAGAAAGCACGGGCGAGCAAGCTGGTGCCGGGTTGGACATGCTGACGGATGAGGAGCGTGACACCTTTACCCGGTTGAACAGCGAGTACGTAGAAAAGCACGGTTTCCCGTTCATCATTGCGGTACGCGATCATGATAAGGCGAGCATTATGGCGGCGTTCCATCGTCGGATTAATAACAGTCGCGAGGTTGAGTTTGCCGAGGCCTGTAAACAGGTTGAACGCATTGCCGAGTTCCGGCTGCGCGATGTTTTGCCGTCGTGATTGTAGCTGCGGTAGCCCATTCCCTTACTTATCTCCCGGATTGCTTGCGATCCGGGATGCGCCCGCCCGCCCCCAAAGCGGGCGCATTCGCGCCCACCACGGGCAAACGCATCCCTACTGTTGAGTGCCAAATCAAATGACAGCAATCCTCACCCAACCGCTGACCGCCGCAGCCTTTGCCCCCTTTGGTGATGTGCTGGAGCTCAAATCTCAGCCCGACAAATTGATCAATCAGGGCCTCTGTGGTCGCCATCATGATCTGGCCGAGATGGACTTCCACGGCGGTCGCGCCGGGATCTCTCTGTTTGATGCGCAGCCACGCAGTTTTCCTCATACGCTGGATATGGTTGAACGGCATCCCGACGGCAGTCAGGCTTTTATCCCAATGTCACAGACCAGCTTTCTGGTCATTGTGGCCCCGGATCAGGACGGCAAGCCCGGCACACCACTGGCGTTTGAAACCGCGCCGGGGCAATCAATCAACCTGCATCGCGGCACTTGGCACGGGGTACTGACACCACTGTCGGCACCGGGGATGTTTGCTGTCGTCGACCGGATTGGGGACGGCGACAATCTTGAAGAATACTGGTTCGACACGCCTTATACGGTGTCGCGCCCATAAATCCAAAGCTACCCGCATGAGAGGTGGCAAGGACCAACACGGAACGACCATTAGGGAGGACACTATGTCAACTGGTTCCATAGGGACGCCGCAGCAACTGCGCGATCCCAATTATACGCCTGCGTTATCGCGGGCCATTCCGCTGGGCATTCAACATGTGCTGGCAATGTTTGTATCCAACGTCACGCCAGCCATCATCGTGGCGGGGGCGGCTGGATTTGGCTTTGGCTCCAACTCACCCGATTTTCCGGAACTGCTCTATATGATCCAGATGTCGATGCTGTTTGCCGGCGTTGCGACGCTGTTGCAGACGGTGACTGTTGGTCCTGTAGGCGCGGCGCTGCCGATTGTACAAGGCACCAGCTTTGCCTTCTTACCAATTATGATCCCGCTAGTGGCGGGCAAGGGCGTTGATGCGCTGGCGGCCCTGTATGGCGGTGTCATCATTGGCGGCATTTTCCATGCTGCTTTGGGAACGGTGATCGGCAAGATCCGCTTTGCCCTGCCACCACTGGTCACGGGGCTTGTGGTGCTGATGATTGGTCTGATGCTGGTCAAAGTTGGCATTCAATATGCGGCTGGTGGTGTCCCTGCCAAGATGTCAGGTGCGGCTGAGTATGGCTCGCTTTTGAACTGGTCTGCGGCGCTGGTGGTGATTGTTGTAACCCTTGGGCTCAAGTTCTTTACCCGTGGCATGTTGTCGATCTCAGCCGTGTTGCTGGGCCTGGCCGTCGGCTATGTTTATGCGCTGATGATGGGTATGGTCACCGTTGAAGCCATTGGGACCAGCTGGTCGCGTGCCTCCGCCTTTGCATTGCCAGTTCCATTCAAATACGGCTTTGAGCTGTCCATCGCTGCGATCTTGGGGTTCTGTCTGATGGCCTTTGTCTCGGCTGTTGAAACGGTTGGTGATGTCAGCGGTATCACCAAGGGGGGTGCCGGTCGTGAAGCAACCGACAAGGAAATCGAAGGGGCCACCTATGCCGACGGTATCGGTTCGGCAGTTGCTGGCCTGTTTGGTGCCATGCCCAACACTTCGTTTAGCCAGAACGTTGGCCTGATTGCTATGACCGGTGTGATGAGCCGCCACGTGGTGACAATTGGTGCGATTTTCCTCATCATTTGCGGGCTGATCCCAAAGGTGGGGGCCATCATCCGTACCATTCCAATTGAGGTGCTGGGCGGTGGTGTCATCGTGATGTTTGGCATGGTTGTTGCCGCAGGTATTTCGATGCTGTCAGACGTAAACTGGAACCGTCGCAACATGGTGATCTTTGCCATCTCGCTGTCGATTGGCCTCGGCCTGCAGTTAGAGCCGGGTGCTGTGCAGCACCTGCCAGATACGCTGCGCATCCTGATGACCTCGGGGCTGTTGCCTGCTGCGGCCCTGGCGATGGTATTGAACCTGCTCCTGCCTGAAGAGCTGGCAGATGAATCCACCGACGAGGTCTCTGGTGGTCATGCCGGCCATGGAGAGGGCAGCCTGCCGGGAGAGTAAGCTACAGGCGCGAGGGGGCAGCCCCTCGCGCTCTCACAAGTTGCTGATCGAATGTTTTTTTGGGCGTTGGGACGGTTGCAGCGTTTTGATGTAAGCTTACAAGGGGAGTGATGGGGAATCGTGTAGCGGAGAATTTGTTGGTGCGCATAGGGCGTCATTGGGTGAAAGAGCCGAGCTTAGCCGCCCGCTTTGCGTCTATTGTTGGTGCGGCCTGTCTTTGTAGTGCGATGTTTTGGCAGGCAGCGATTGCTAAGGGCCACAAGGATGGTTGCTCTATCAAGTTCTTTGCAGAAACAGCGGAAATCATAAGCGTGTTTCGCAAAATTGGGATGCTGTCGAATACTCTGCTACATGCGCAGTCTCAGGCTCTTATCGAAATGCAGTCTGGTCTTGTGCTTGGGATCGACGATGGCGGTTTTTTCGGGCCAACCGGAACACTTAGTAAATCGACAGGCAAAGCCCAATCCGACCTTAGGAACCTGACATTTGTGGTCAAACGGTTAGCGCTTGATGCAGATGCCGCCAGCCGTCTTTCCAATGCGTTTGCGGAAGTGGAAGGGCTGGTAACAGCAGGGTTCGAAATGACAGGGCAGCTTGAAAAAGATCAACTTGCAGAGGCCGTGCGCATCTACGCTCAGAAATCGCTTCCACAGTACAAGCAAGTATTTTCAACAGTTTACACTGAGGTTTCAGGGCGCGAACGCGAGCTATCTCTATTGGCGGCTAAGTGTAGATAGCATTTATTCCGCTGCCATTCGCCGCGCCACATCCAGCATCCGGGCGGAAAATCCCCATTCGTTATCATACCACCCAAACACCCGGACCTGACGATCCCCCACCATTCGGGTCTCGGGGGCAGCGATAACCAGTGATTCCGGTCGTGCACGCAGGTCTGATGACACCAGTGGCATTTCTGTCCAACCCAACACAGGTGAGTTGGCAACGCCCTCTTTCAGGGCAGCGACAAATCTATCCTCAGCGAAGGGTTGTGACAGCTGAGCGACCAGATCAACAGCTGAGACAGAGGCCGACGGGACCCGCACTGCTGCACCGCTGATCCGGCCTGCCAGATGCGGCAGAACCTGGTCAATCAGATCTGTTGCTGAAGAGGTTGTAGGCACCATGGACTGAGCACCACCGCGGGAACGGGCAAAGTCACCACGCGGTGCGTCGACCATGGGCTGGCTATTGGTATAGCAGTGAATGGTGGTCATATGGGCGGTATCAATACCCGCGATTTGATTTATCAGATTGACCAGCGGGGCCAGCCCATTGGTCGTACAGGATGCGTTTGACACAATCCGGGCGCCTTTCAGCGCCTCGTCATTGGCGCCCAGAACCACGGTTTGCTCGGCAGCGGGCGAGGGACCTGAGATCAACACCTTACCTGCCCCCGCTGCCAGACCACGCTCGGCCACGTCAGAGGTTCGGGCAATGCCGGTACATTCTAACACTACATCAACACCAGATAGGTCTGCCTGCGTCAGGTCAGCATGGTGGCTCATCGGGATAGAGTGACCCAAAACGTTCAGCGTGCTGTCGCCCACCTCAACGGGTGCAGGGAAGGGCCCAAAGGTGCTGTCGTACTGAAACAGATAGGCGCACATCTCTTGTGTCGCGATATCGTTAATCAGTACCACTTCAATGCCTGCACCTCGTGGAGAGGTCAGGATTTGGCGCAGAATTGCGCGGCCGATGCGGCCGAATCCGTTGATTGCAATCTTCATGACGTAGCTATGGCAGGGGTTGTGGTGCGGCTCAATCCACTTTGGCGGTGAATTTGATCACATTTTGTGAACGGCGCAATCCAGCTCACAACTGGGTCGCGCCGTTTTGCCCAAGCTGGATTAATTTGGGCAGATCATTTGGGCAGAGTAAGAGCCGTCGATCGACTGTACTAAGGTGTCAATGTTGGCGCTGCATCCGGTGGCGGCCTTAAAAGCGCGCACAGCCTGACGGGATCCAATCATCGCTGGTGGGCGAAAGGGAATAAGTTCCACATTCAACCGTTCTGCACGGTAACGTCCTGGTGCGTCCTCGACAGCAGTCACCACCCAATTGCGGCCCAGCACTGTGACCTGTTTGCCAGGGGCCTCTTTGGCCTGTGCCAGAGGCGTCAGTGCCAAGCCCAGTGTCGCGGCTAGGGTCAGGTGTTTTAACATGGCAAATCTCCGGCTTAAATGTTTGCCCCAACCCTAGCGTTTGCGCCGTCACATGCAATGGTGATCAGCCCGTTGGTTTCAACCCAGCGGCATGTGACGGTTGACGTCTTTGTACAGCAGATAGCGGAACCGGCCCGGCCCGCCCGCATAACAGGCCTGCGGGCAGAAAGCGCGCAGCCACATAAAATCGCCGGCTTCCACTTCGACCCAGTCCTGGTTCAGCTTGTAGACGGCCTTGCCTTCAAGCACGAAAAGTCCGTGTTCCATCACGTGGGTTTCAAGGAACGGGATCACGCCGCCGGGTTCAAAAGTCACCACTGTGACGTGCATGTCGTGACTCATGTCTTCAGGATCCATGAACCGGGTTGTGGCCCAGCGGCCTTCGGTATCGGGCATCACATTTGGGGCGATGTCCTGTTCGTTGACCACATAGGCCTTGGGCTTTTGAACGCCCGGTGCAGATTTCCACTGTTTGCGAATCCAGTGGAATGAAGCATTGGCAGTGCTTGTGTTATGGATTGTCCAATTGCCGCCAGCGGGCAGGTAGGCAAAGCAGCCCGGTGTCAATGCATGGGCTGATCCGTCGATGGTCAGCTCAAGATCACCTTCAGTGACAAACAACCCGGCCTGCGCGGTTTCATCGCTCTCGGGGGCGTCTGATCCGCCACCAGGTTGCAGCTCGACGATGTACTGAGAAAATGTCTCGGCAAAGCCGCTAAGAGGGCGGGCAATCACCCACATCCGCATTCCATTCCAGCCGGGCAGAAATGAGGTCACGATATCGCGCATGGTGCCTTTGGGGATCACCGCATAGGCGTCAGTGAACATTGCGCGATCGGTCAGCAGTTGCTCTTGCCCCGGATGGCCCCCGTGGGGAGTGTGATAGGTGGGCGACGCCATGTGCGGATCCTTTCTCTATGATTGGCGCAACTATGCGAGTGTCGCCGACCGGCTGAAAGATGGCCTAATGAAATAGCATTCTTCGCAAATATTTGAATATCGCGCGGTGGGCTTTGGACAATCCCGCGGGAGAGGTGTAACGCTGGAGAGAGCTGCGTTGGTGGCATCGCTGAATTGAGGGATATTTATGAAAAAGCTTCTTTGTGCTTGCGCTGTTCTGGTCACCGTTGGGGCCGTTGTCCAAGCAAAACCATTGTCGCGTATTTTGGCCGAAAGTGGTCTTAGTAGTGAAGATTTTGACCTGATGGGGCAATATGCTGCCGGGCTGTACGAACGCGGTACGCCCAAAGCGGGGGCCTCGGTCCAATGGAGCAATAGCGAGTCAGGTGCGGCAGGCACTGTGCGGCTTCAGGAAGCCAGTGGTAATTGTGTTTTGCTACGCCATGAGGCGACGGCGGGTGGCAAAGACAAGCCAATACTCATCCATACTCGTCGCTGCAAAAATGCTGATGGGATCTGGGTGCTGCAGCCATGAGGAAGACGCTATAACCCCGCGACAGCGCCAGCCTGGCGGAGTTCAGCAGCGCAGAGCTGTAGTTCCCGTAGGATTTTCTCGGGTTGGTGCTGCGCATTCAGACCTCGCGGGGCTGAACTTCCCACCACGACAGGTGTGTCGCCCGGGCGTGAGACCACAACAGCATATCCAATGATGCCAACTTCAAATTCACTGTCGGTGACGACAAGCCCGTTGCGGCGGGCCTGTGAAATCCGCTCAAGGATGGTGCCGGGATTTTGGATTGATTGTTCCGTATGACTGGGAATTTCGGCGCTGTGTATTATTTTTTCGACCTGCTCCTGGGGCAGGCAGGCGAGTAGCATCCGGCCTAGGCTGGTGTGGATCAGTGGGATACGCGCGCCCGGCGTAAAGCCGTAGGTTACAGGCCCGTGGTCTACCGTTGATTGCGCCAGCAGTAGCACCTGACCATGGTCCAGCATTGCCAATGTCATCTCAGCCCCCAGACTGGTGGCATGGTGATCCAATAGGGGTTGCACATGGCGGCCAAATTGATTGGCTTGCAGAAAGCCCCCGGCCAGTTCCAGCACTCTTGGGGTCAGCGACAACATGCGGCCGTCTTGACGCAGATATCCCGCCTGAACCAATGTGAGCGCGCCGCGCCGTGCAGTCGCCCGGTCCTGACCTGTGCGACGGGCAATCTCTGCCAGGCTCATGCTGGGGGTTTGGGCGTCGAACACAGCCAACACGGCCAAGCCTTTGGCAAAGCTGGACGAAATGTTACGGTCCTGCACAGTGTTTGGCATCTTTAACCTCATTGGACTGTCCGGTCTTGACAGAACGGAGTGGCTCTTGCAATTTGATCGTATAGGCAGCGATTAGTTCGTTATGCGAACTAAGTCAAGGCTAAGCTTTCCGATTTGCCAGCGAACAGGAGCCCGCAATGATCAGCCAAGAGATGAACGATAGTCTCACCAGAGTGGGCAAGGGCAGTGATGCCGGCGAGGTCCTGCGACGATATTGGCAACCAGCCGCGCTGTTGGATGAATTGGATCAAAAGCGCCCAGTGGTGCCCGTTAAGCTGCTTGGCGAAGACCTGGTTCTGTTTCGCGACAGTTCTGGCGAGCTGGGATTGATCGGTCGACACTGTCCGCATCGCGGCGCTGACATGTGCTTTGGTCGGCTAGAGGACAATGGGCTGCGCTGTCCGTTCCACGGCTGGCATTTTGACCGCACTGGGCAGTGTGTTGAACAACCGGGTGAGCCTGAGGGCAGCCGGATGCACGAGAAGATCCAGTCCACCTCTTATCCGGTGGTGGAAAAGAACGGTATCATATGGGCCTATATGGGGCCGGGTGAGCCACCTGCCTTTCCGAACTTTGATTGCTTCCGTGCGCCAGGTACGCATGTCTTTGCCTTTAAGGGCTTGTGGAAGTGTAATTGGTTGCAGGCACTTGAGGTGGGCATCGATCCGGCCCATGCCTCGTTCCTGCACCGGTTTTTGCAAGATGAAGATCCGGCCGACAGTTATGGTAAGCAATTCCGCGACAATGCTGCAGATACAAATATCCCAATCACCAAGGTGTTGCGCGACTATCCACGACCCGAAATTCAGGTCGATGAGACTGATTACGGGTTAAAGCTGACCGCATTGCGCCACCTCGATGGCGGACAGACCCATGTTCGGGTGACCAACCAGATATTCCCACAGGCAATCTGTATCCCAATGTCGCGTGAAATGACCATCACCCAGTGGCATGTGCCGATTGACGACGAAAACTGCTATTGGTTCTCGATGTTCACCAGCTACACCGACCCGGTCGACAAAGAGCTGATGCGCGAACAGCGACTGCAAGAACACAGCCTGCCGGATTATGCACCACTGAAAGGCGCCCATAACAATTATGGTTATGATGCTGCTGAGCAGGAAAGCGAAACCTATACGGGCATGGGTTTGGACATCAACGTGCATGACCAGTGGGCGGTTGAAAGCATGGGCGCTATACAGGATCGAACGCAAGAACATCTGGGCAAGACAGATGTGGCGATCGTCCGCAATCGTCGGATGCTGCGCGCGGCCATCGCGGCCGTCAAAGAAGATCGTGACGACGCGTTGCTGATGCGAAAGGGGCTGGACCTTTCCACCCTGTTTGGCCCAGTCTCCAACGATGCCATTGCCAAGGATGGTGACTGGACCAAGGCCACTGCGGAGTCCGACGCTGCGCGGCGTGATGCCTGCCCTTGGGATGCGTCTGTCTAGGGCATGTTACTGCGGGAGGATGCGCATCATGCGTGAGACATTTAAGGCGGGCAAGCTGGCCCAAATGGGGCTGTTGTCAGCTGAAGATGGAGCGAGGGCTGCCGATCTGGTGGCGCAGGTACAGTCTGACGGTATTGAAACAGTTCGGGTGCTGTTTGTTGATCAGCATGGTATTTTGCGCGGTAAGACCATCGTTGCCAGTGCCTTTGCTTCGGTGTTTAGCGCCGGTATCGCTGTACCCTCCACATTATTGTTGAAGGATACCTCACATCGGACAGCCTTTGATGTGTGGTCACACAACAGTGGCATTCAGGCGGGTCCGATGCAGGGGGCCAATGACGTGTTGCTGGTGCCGTGCCCAGAAACGTTTCGGGTGTTGCCCTGGTCGCCGCATTCCGCATGGATTTTTTGTGATGTCGTGTTTCGGGATGGACGCCCGATCCCGTTTAGTGCGCGCCATGTGCTGCGACGTGCGATGGACCGGTTGGCCGATCAGAACATGGCCGCTGTGATTGGGTTGGAAGTTGAGTTTCACATCTTTGAGCGCACGGATACTGCCACGAACCACAGTCAGTCTGAAATGCCTGGCGCCCCGGTTGAGACCCGCAATCTGGCGCAGGGCTATCAGTTTCTGACCGAAAACCGATATGGCGAGCTGGAAGGCATTCTGGACGTTCTGCGACGCTACGCCCAGGGGCTGGGGCTGGCCGTACGGTCGGTTGAGATCGAAATGGGTCCCAGCCAGGTTGAATTTACCTTTGACCCAGCTGACCCGATGACCCAGGCGGATGCGCTGGTGATGTTCCGCACTATGGTGAAACAGGTCTGCGCGGCGAAGGGGTTGCACGCCAGCTTTATGGCCAAGCCAAGGTTGGAAAACACCATGGCCAATGGCTGGCACATTCACCAGTCACTGCTGGATGTGAACAGCGGTCGTAATCTTTTCATGCCGGATGAAGGTGGCGGGTTGACCCCGCAGGCCAGTGGCTGGATCGCCGGGTTGCTGACCCACGCCGCTGCTGCTTCGGTGCTGATCGCACCCAGCGTCAACAGCTATAAACGCTACCTGCCGTTTCAACTGGCACCGAACAAAATTCAATGGGGCGAAGACAACCGGGGCGCCATGCTGCGGGCCCTGCTGCAGGAGGGGGACGGCGCAAGCCGGATTGAAAACCGCGCCCCTGATACCTCCGCCAACCCCTATTACGCGTTGGCAGCGCAGTTGATTGCCGGCGGGGAAGGCATTTCCAATGGTCGGGTGGCACCTGCTCCGACGCAATCCCCCTATGAGGGCGAAGGTGAACAGCTGCCGCGCTCATTAGGGGATGCCCTACAGGCGTTTGAGGCCTCTTCGCTGTTCCGGCGGGCCCTGGGAAGTGATTTTTCGGACTATCTACTGCATCTCAAACGGTTTGAGTGGAACCGCTATTTGAACACCGTCAGCGAATGGGAGCAGACGGAGTATTTCAACTTATACTGAGCCTTAGTGCTGCGATGTTGCTTGAACGGATGTGGTGGGATTGATAGATTGTCGGCAACGTATACTCCTTAGGTCCAAAGGAAACCAAAGATGAAATTCACCGAAGAACATGAATGGTTGTTGCCCGAAGACGATCTGATTGTGGTTGGCATCACCTCACATGCTGCCGAGCAGCTGGGCGATGTTGTGTTCATCGAACTGCCCGAAGCGGGCATGGAAGTGACAAAAGACGAAGAAGTAGTGGTGATTGAATCGGTCAAAGCCGCGTCTGATATTCTGTCGCCTTTGGATGGTGAGATTGTTGAAGTCAACGAAAGCCTGGCCGACACACCCGGTCTGGTTAACGAAGACGCCCAAGGTGGTGCATGGTTCTTTAAGATCAAGGCATCAGACCTGTCGGTGATGGATGATTACATGGATGAAGCTGAGTATCAGAAGTTTATCGGCTGAGAGTAATCTCCTTATTTGATCTAGAATATTGTGGCGGGCCCAACAGGGCCCGCCGCTTTGGGTTTTGGACCTTTTTGTAAAAGGGCCCTGGCCTCCGGCGGGGATACTTTTGGCTAGATGAAGAGATCCGCTGAGCAAGGATTGTCGACGTTTGACGCGGTTACGTTTCGTCACTCTGGTAGACAGGCTGAGGTGGCTGAGACATGGTTCCCCATACGCAGAGCGGTTGTTGGGAAGGTCGAGGCTGATGGACATGAATTTTGGAATGCGGCAAGAGATACGCACCCTGTTGGATCGGGTCACTGCGATGATCCGTGATGAGATTATGCCGCTGGAGGATGATTATCACGCTGAGATCGGCAAAGGAGACCGATGGACCTATACGGAGCGTCAGGCTGAGATTCTGGAAGGGTTGAAAGCCAAAGCCAAGGCGGCGGGTCTGTGGAATTTCTGGTTGACTGACAGCGACAAAGGTTTTGGTTTGAACACGGTGGAATACGCTTATTTTGCCGAACAGATGGGCAAGACTCCCTTGGCGGCTGAAGTGTTCAACTGCGCCGCCCCCGACACCGGCAACATGGACGTGTTCGAGCGTTATGGAAGTGCGGCCATGAAAGAGCGCTGGCTCGCGCCGTTATTGGCTGGCGAGATCCGCTCGGCCTATCTGATGACCGAGCCGGATGTGGCCAGCTCAGACGCGACCAATGTGGCGATGTCCTGTGTGCGCGACGGCGATGACTATGTTCTGAATGGCGAAAAGTGGTGGGCCAGTGGGGCTGGGGACCCCCGCTGTAAGGTTTACATCGTGATGGTGCGGACCGCCGGTGAAGAAAAGCCCAAACATCAGCGACAATCGATGATTGTGGTGGCAGCGGATACGCCGGGGATTGAAGTGCTGCGGCCCATGCAGGTCTATGGCAGTGATGATGCGCCACATGGCCATATGCATATCCGGTTTACAAATGTTCGGGTGCCAGCCGAGAATATCCTGTTGGGTGAAGGGCGCGGGTTTGAAATTGCCCAAGGGCGTCTTGGACCTGGCCGTATCCACCACTGTATGCGGGCGGTGGGGCAGGCGGAAATTGCGCTTGAACAGATGTGCCGACGGTCGCTGGAGCGCGAGGCTTTTGGCAAAAAGCTGGCTCAGCTGGGCGCCAATTACGACATCATCGCCGAGTGCCGGATGGAGATCGAAATGGCGCGGCTGCTGTGCCTGAAGGCGGCCTGGTACATGGATCAGGGGGATGCCCGTGCGGCGGCACCGTGGATCAGCCAAATCAAGGTTGTGGCCCCACGGGTGGCGCTGAAAGTGATCGACGAGGCCGTGCAAATGTTTGGCGGGCAAGGGATTTCCCAAGACACTCCGCTGGCGCAGGCCTGGACCCATGTGCGCACCCTGCGGCTGGCAGATGGGCCAGATGCGGTGCATCGGCGTCAGGTGGCGCGGGTTGAGCTGAAGAAGTACACGCAAGAAAGGATGTAGGTGGTGCGCCTAGCCTGCTTTGATCCAGACTCAGGGTCGGATTGTGGTGCGTTCAGCGTTTGTCTTTGGCAACCTTGGCCACCTCTTGCGAGATCACCTTACGGATCAGCTTGTCATAATTCTTGATCTGGGTATCGACCAGTTTCACGTGCCGTTTTTCCATCTCCGAGATTAGTTTCTTTAGCTCGGTGATCTTCTTTTCGAGTGTGGTGTCGTGGTCGTCGACGTATTTGCGCGCACGGACCAGAGCCAGCCTGTTTTCTTCCGCTTCGTGGGCGTTGGCCTTGACCTGAGACCCGATCCCTTGAACCGCTGTGTCGACATATTTTCGCGCGCGGATCAGGGCCTGGCGGTTGCCTTCGGTGTCTTGGGTGTTTGCCTTGATTTGTGAGTCATTGGTTTTTAGATGACTGTCGATTTCGGTGAATTTTTTCACGAGGGTTTGTACGTTCTGCGCCGACTGATCTGCCTGACTTTCAATCTTGGCCGCGCGTTTTGCATCTTCTTGTTTGTTGGCCTTCAGCTTGGCTTCTAGCGTCTTCTCGATGCTCTGGACTTTTCTCTCGAGGGTTTGGATGTCATCGGGCATTGTATCACCTTTGGTTGCGATCCCATGTGATGTTGGCTGGCATTTGCCAGCCTGTCTCTCCAGTTTTCGAGATAGCGGGACTCTGCGCAAAGGCAATTTGAATTGGGCGCAATAGCGACCCTAACCTAGTTTTTCTTAAACAGGATTGTAAAAACCGAAAAGCTAAGCTGTGCGGGAAAGATAATGCTTCAGGTCTGAGTTAGAGAAATACCAATGTGAAATGTGGCTCACATTATCATGTAAATAGCCAAAAAAGCTCTCTGGGGATGAGAGGTTCAAATAGTAAAGAGCCAGTTCCTCGCCAACTGTGCCGTCTTCGTATTGCACGAAGTGGCGTTCGTTGAAGTTCTCGGGGCGAATGGTAACATTCATAAACCTCTCGGTGAGATAGACACCATCAGAGGCGTCCTGCGGAAAATCTTCAAGGAGAGCTTGTTTTTCAGATGTATCGCCAGCGTGTTCAGACGGGACTATGGGATATAGCCACAGATGCCCAATACCATTCTCGGCCAATTCGATACTTTTAAAGATGGCTGTTGTGCGTCTTTCATTCAGAGCGAGATTTATCGCCTTTGTCCACTGTGCCTTGTAGTCGTCACACGAGTAATCGCTAAGATCCGAGCAGAAGGTTTCCACGGTGCTGCCCAAAGAAATGGACCCTTTAGCTCTATCATCGATTGCATCATCAATGAATGAAATCGCAAATGTCATGTAAACACGTCCTCAGGATATCCAACCCGCGCCAAATAAAGCCCATGACCAGGACAGACTGGGCCACAGGCCGCGCGTTCCCGGGCGGCCAGTGCATCGCCAACGTCTTGGGGGGACCAGGAACCAGCGCCAACCCGTTCCAGGGTGCCGACAAAGCTGCGCACCTGGTTGTGTAGAAAGCTCCGGGCGCGGACGTGAAAGTGGATTTCCGGGCCCGAAAATCCATTAACGCGCTCAACCCGCAATTCATCCAGCGTTTTGACCGGGCTTTCGGCCTGACAGATGGTCGAGCGGAACGTGGTGAAGTCGTGGCGACCAAGCAACATGTCAGCGCCAGCCTGCATGGCCTCCACATCCAGATCATGTTTCAAATGCCAGACTTGGCCTTCGTCATGGGTGGGTTGTGCTCGACGTGTCAGGATGCGGAACAGATATTGCCGCTCCAGCGCCGAGAACCGTGCGTGCCAGTCATCCGCCACCTGAACACAGGCAACAATGGCCACAGGGGCGGGTTTTAAGTGATAATTCAATGCCTCGGACAAGCGAAAGGGATCCCAATTGCGCGTCAGATCACAATGCGCCACCTGACCGACAGCATGTACGCCTGCGTCGGTACGACCGGCAGCAGCAATGGTGTGGGGGCCAGGCTCCAGACGTGCCAATGCCGTCTCGATCGCGCCCTGCACCGAGGGCTGATCTTTCTGGCGCTGCCATCCGGCGAAAGGTGCACCTTGGTATTCGACTTTTAAAGCAAAACGAGGCATGGCGGGGCAAGTACCGCGCTATGTTAGCTCGCACAAGTCTTGTCTTTGCACACCCGATTAGGGTGGTAACCAAGGTTTAGCATGACTATCTTAGCGGGTAAGTATTTGGATAAGGTGCAGATTTGGTGATTTCTTCATTGGCCGACGGGATTGCACGTGGTGTTGAGAGCATCGGCGATTCCGTGTCTGAACGGTTTTTTGAACCCACCATCCGGCTGGGTGTAACTGGTCTGGCACGTTCTGGCAAAACTGTGTTCATCACATCTCTGGTAGCAAATCTGTTGGATCGGGGCCGTATGGTGCAACTGGCAGCAGCGCGGGATGGCCGGATTAATGCGGCTTTCTTGCAGCCTCAGCCAGACGATACTGTGCCGCGGTTTGATTATGAGACACATCTGGCAGCACTGACCGGGCCTGCGCCACAGTGGCCAGACAGCACACGGGCAATTTCCGAATTGCGGTTGAGCCTGCGGTTGGCGCCGTCGGGGCTTTTGTCTGGGTTGCAGGGGCCGAGGACGGTCCATATCGACATTGTTGACTATCCGGGTGAATGGCTGCTTGATCTGGCGCTGCTGGATAAAAGCTATGACGCCTGGTCGGCAGAGGTGCTTGAGCGAATTCGGAAACGGGGCTCTGCGCGTGACTTTCTGAAACGGGCAAAATCCGTCGATGCCACCGCAGCACATGACGAAGACACCGCACAGCAACTGGCCAAGGCATTTACGGATTACCTGAATGCGGCACGTGTGGATGGCTATTACGATTGTACGCCGGGGCGGTTTTTGCTGCCCGGGGATCTGGCGGGCTCACCGGTGTTGACCTTTGCGCCAATTCCCTTTTCTGCCGCGTCACAGCGTGGTTCAATCCACCGCGAGATGCAGCGCCGCTATGAGGCCTATAAGCGCAAGGTCGTAACACCATTCTTCCGCGATCACTTTGCCCGAATTGATCGGCAGGTCGTTCTGGTGGATGCCCTCACCGCGATCCATTCCGGGCCACGCGCATTAGAAGATTTGCGGCATGCGATGGGCGATATCTTAAGTGCATTCAGGCCGGGCGGTAATGCGCTATTGTCACGATTGTTGCGCGGTAAGCGTGTTGAAAAAATTCTGTTCGCAGCCACCAAGGCGGATCATCTGCACCACACGCAGCACCCGCAAATGACATCTATCATCAAGGCCTTGACCCGTGAGGCACAAGATCGGGCTCAGTTTTCCGGGGCTCAGACATCGGCCCTTGCGCTGGCTTCGCTACGCGCTACAACAGAGGAAATTCGCAACCATAGTGGGGCTGATCTGCCCTGCGTTCGCGGTACTTTGTTGGACAGCGGAAAACAGGCAGCTTTTTACCCCGGAACATTGCCGGACGATCCCGGCGAACTTTTGGGCGCGGCGCGTACCGGCGCCAGGGACTGGTTGAGCGGAGAGTATCAGGCAATGGCGTTTGCCCCGGCAAAAATAAAGATGAAACCAGGCTATGGGCCACCTCATATCCGGCTGGACCGGGCGGCTGAATTTCTGATCGGAGATCGGTTATGACCGTGCATATCCGCGCGGCAATTGCCGATGATGCACAGGCCGCCGGGGAAATCGTGCATCAGTTTCAGCAGGGCACCAATTGGATGCCAAACCTGTACACGCTGGACGAAGTGACCAAACTTTGCCGCACCATGATTGATCGTGGGTGGGTTACTGTGGCAGAGGTTCAGGGGCAAATGGTTGGTTTTTTGGCACGCGACAGGAGTGAAGTCTGTTCGCTTTATCTGGCGGATGATGCCCGGGGGCAGGGCTTTGGCCGGGCGTTGCTAGAGGAAGCCAAGGAGGTCAGCCCAGAATTGGTGTTGCGAACTTTCGAAGCAAATGAGGCCGCGCGGCGGTTCTACCATCGACAGGGGTTTATTGAAATCGGGCGCGGTGACGGCACGAACAACGATGAAGGCCTGCCGGATATTTTCTTACAATGGGCACAGGGGAACTGGCATGAGCAATAAGCCGGTTGTATTTGACCTCGAAGAAAATGACCTTCTGCCAGATGTTGCTGCCGCGCAAGCGGTGCCCGAACTGACGTCGGAGCCGCAAACTGCCGCACTGCAACAAGCGGCCAAAATGGTGGCGGGCAAGCCGTCCCGGCTGTCCCGTTGGTTTTGGAGTGTCATTGCGGCGCTGGTTGGCGCTGTCATTTCAGTTGCCGCTTGGGATTTTGCCAGCGATTTGATTTTGCGGATACCGATACTGGGCTGGGCGGTGACGGTTGCCTTGGCGGTGGCTCTGGGGCTGGCCCTGTTTATGGGGTTGCGTGAACTGGCTGCGCTGGCGCGATTGCGCCGGGTGGACGGGCTGCGCCGGGGCGCGGATAAGGCGCAGGGCGATCTGGCCTTGGCCAATGCCTATGCTACCCGGATCGACCGTTTCTATTCCCATCGCGAGGAACTGTCCTGGGGACGGGCGCGGCTGGCGGAACGTCGGCAGGACCTGATGGACGCCGATGCCGTGTTACATCTGACCGAGGCAGAATTGTTGGTGCCCTTAGATGCTATGGCGCTGCGTGAGGTCGAAGCCGCCGCGCGGCAGGTTGCCATGGTGACTGCCCTGGTGCCGCTGGCGCTGGCGGATGTGGTGACGGCGCTGGTGTCGTCGATGCGGATGATCCGGAAGGTGGCCGAGATCTATGGCGGGCGCGGTGGGTTCTTCAGCTCTTGGAGGCTCACCCGTGCCGTGCTGTCACATCTGGTGGCAACAGGGGCCGTTGCGGTGGGCGATGATTTGCTGGAGCCGGTCCTGGGCGGGTCCGTTTTGTCAAAACTGTCGCGCCGGTTTGGCGAGGGGCTGGTCAATGGTGCTCTGACGGCCCGCGTTGGCATCGCCGCGATGGATGTCTGTCGGCCGATGCCTTTCTCGCAGGAGCGCAAACCCAAGGTGCGCGCTGTTGTGAAACGGGCACTGACGGGCTTGTTTTCCAAAGCATCGCAATAACAGGTTATAGGCTAAAGCCCTGCCTAAACTTTGAGCTTCACTGCTAGAACAGTTTTGGGGGCTCATCTTTTGGTTGGCGCATAGAGACAATTCCGGCGCGAAACCCCTCGCCAATGCGGTCAGCCAGAACGCCCCAACTGCTGGCGGTTGGCTCTGGCAGTTCTGCCTTCAAAACCTGATGGAATAGCCCCAGCCACAGTGGAAAATGCTCTGCTTTTACATCCGGGCGCGAGAGATGTACCCGCATTGGATTGCCATTGTAGCTCTTCTCGCGCAGGATCGCATTACGCCAGAACCGGGCGATTTTGTCTTCATGCTCGGGCCAGTCAGCGTCCTCTAGATGGGCACCAAATACAGGGCCCAGATCCGGATGACGGCGAATATGTGCGTAGAACACCGTCACCACGCGGTCGATTTCACTCGCGGTGATGTCAAATCGTTTCAGTGGGTTGTCCAAAGTGGTTTCGGGCATGGGCAGGCCTGTATGTGATATTTGTTTGGCCATAGATAGGGATCGGCATGACCAAGGAAAAGAGACAAACCGCCGCGCGGGTCCTGGTGCTGGGGGGCTATGGGTTTATTGGCACCTCTGTTGTTCGGGCATTGCGCAGCAGCGGATGCGAGGTTTGCGCCGCAGGGCGCGATGATCAACTGGCTGCGCGGGTGTTGCCGGGGGTTGACTTCGTCCGGGCCGATTTACGCCACTTGCAGGCCGTCAGTGATTGGCAGGACCTGTTGGTTGGGTTTGACACAGTGGTGAATTGTGCCGGTGTGTTGCAGGACAGCCCGGACGATGATCTGTCTGCCGTCCATCACAGTGCGGTTGCAGCCATGGCACAGGCGGCTGAGCAGTTAGGGGTTGGCGTGGTGCAGGTCTCGGCGGTGGGGGCGGCGAAGACTGCTGCGACCGAATTTCTGCGCAGCAAAGGGCGCGGTGATGCAGAGCTGATCCAGTCAGGCGCCAAAGTCTGGATCTTACGACCGGGACTGGTGATCGGGCAGGGGGCCTATGGGGGAACCGGGCTGTTGCGGATGTTGGCGGCTATTCCTTGGGTGCAGCCCCTGGCGTTGGGGCAGGCGCCGGTGCAGTCGGTGGCACTGGCTGATCTGGCGCAGGTGGTCGAGGCCGCCGTTGTTGGTGACCTTCCCCCGGGGGAATATGATCTGGTTGAGGACAACGCGCAGACCCTGAAAGAGGTGGTGGCTGAAACCCGCAATTGGTTGGGTTTTGCCCCGGCGCGGGTCACTTTGCCAGTTCCGACTTGGCTCGCGAAATTGGTAGGGCGAGTGGCGGATCAACTGGGGCGGCTTGGATGGCGGGCCCCACTGCGGTCGACTGCTTTGCAGGTTTTGGAACAGGGAATTAGTGGTGATCCGCTGCCCTATCGCCGGGCCACCGGGCAGGTTTTGCAACCGTTGGGGCAGATCTATGCAGGACTGAGCGCCGGGCAAGAGCAACGTTTGGCAGCGCGTATGGCCCTGATGATGCCACTTTCGGTGGCGGTATTGTCCTTGTTCTGGCTGTTGTCCGGACTGGTTGGCCTTTGGCAAATTGGCAGTGCAGCTGCGGTCTTGACGGATGTTGGTTGGCCACAATGGGCCGCGGTGTCCTCGGTTGCGCTATGGTCGCTGGTTGATCTGTCGCTGGGCGCGGCCATTCTGTGGCGTCGCTGGGCGGCGTCAGCCTGTCTGGCAATGGCAGCGGTGTCGGTGTTCTATTTGACGGCGTCCACGGTGTTTGTGCCATCCCTATGGGCAGATCCACTGGGGCCACTGGTCAAGGTGCTGCCGACACTGGTGCTGGCCCTGATCACACATCAGTTGGTGCAGTCGCGTTGATAGAGTTGGATCTGATCCTGCGCTGGCTGCATGTCATCGGCGCCTGCGTGTTGCTTGGGACCGGTGCGGGCATTGCCTTTTTCATGTTGATGGCACATCGCAGCCGGCAACCGGCAATCATTGCCCATACCGCCGGTGTTGTTGTGTTCGCGGATTTGGTGTTCACCACCAGTGCTGTAGTGGTGCAACCCGTGACCGGAGCAGTGCTGGCCTGGCGGTTGGGGTGGGACTGGAACGAGGGCTGGTTGTTGCTGTCACTGATGCTGTACGTGTTGGTTGGGCTGTTCTGGTTGCCGGTGGTCTGGATCCAGATCCGCCTGCGCGGTCTGGCGCGGCAGGCGGAGCAAGCACAGATTCCTTTGCCAGCCGAATATTTCCGCCTGTTTGCAATTTGGTTTGCCTGTGGCATCCCGGCTTTTGTGGCGGTGTTGGTCATCTTGTGGCTGATGCTGGCGCGCCCGGATTTGGCACTGGGGTATTAATCGTGGAGGACCTGGGGTGGAGCATGAGCGGGGTTAGGGGCGCTGCCCCTCTTGGCCTATCGGCCAATTCACCCTGGGATACTTTTGGCTAGATGAAGCTGTTCTGACGGGCTAGCTGGAGAGCGGGTCAATCTGAGCCTCGCCCGAGCGGGCATAGGCCAATGGACCAAAATCGGATGGTTGTTCAATATGGCTGAACATGTTCAAAAATAGTGACCGCATTGCATGGCTGATCAGGTGGAGGGCCTTGGGCCCTGGGTGGTAGGTTTCGAAGTCGAGGCCGCCGATGTTGATGACGGAATGCCCGTCAAGGCAGAGATGGAACATTTCCACTGGCGTTGGAGGTGCAGTTTCAACAATGTTCATGCCGTCATGAAATTCTTCGACTGAGGTCAGGAGTGGCGCATCACTGGAAGGGGTGCGCAGGTGTGGCGGCGTGCGCAGCAGGCGCGCTGCAGGTCCGGCCATGACGCAGGACATCGGCTTCTGCATGCCAAAACAGTCGCCCATGAAGCTGGTCAATTTGTGGCTGCGGCCACGATTATCGGGGCGTCCGGGGATCAGGCTGGTGCAGCCCTTCCACATCAATGTTTTGGCGCCGCCGCCATGGGTGATGATGCGATCACCCGGCAGCAGATCTTCGACTGCAATTGGGCCGGTTTCGGTTGTCACCAAAGAGCCGCGTGTAAAGGCACAAAAAGCGGATTCAAATAGGGGCAAGGCAGGGGCGATGTGACGGGTTTCAGCAACGTTGCCGTTGGGTAGTAAGCTGGCGACCTCATACCGACGCAGCTGCGGCCGGTTGGCAGCGCGCAGAGCTGCAGGATCCTGCAGAATGGCTGCAGTTTCGACTGAGTTGTTCGCTGCACGTTGCAGCGAGTGGGGGATGGTCATGGCAGAAGGACCTCTCTCATTCGCGTCACTGGATCGGCCCCCACCGATAACCCAAAAACACATGATGATTGTCTATATGGTGGCAATAATGGGGGCATTTGCTTCTAATTGTCAAAAAATCAAGGCGATTATAGTTAACCCGCATCCAATGTTTGCAGGCCGTGCAGACTGTTTCCAGTTCCGCCAACAGTATTGCCACAATGTCCTAAAAAATAATGAGTGCGGGGTCCGCCGTGGGTTTGAGGCAGACCCCAGGTCCCGCTCCGCGATGGGCAGCTGTCGAAGCGGGGCCCCGGCGCAAATGGCGCTGGGGTAAGGGCGGGTGTTCAGGCGCGCTTGGCGGTTGGAGCCTCCGTGGCCTGAGTGTTGTTCTGTGCATTTCGGCGCCGGGCAATCGAAGCGCGACGGGCAGAGCCGCGTGTCCAGGGCATGATGATATCCTGGGTTTTGGCACTGGTGACTATCGAGTTCAAAAAGCGGGTTTTGGCCGTCATTGTTTTCCTCCTGCCGGGCAAGATCGGTACCCTTTGCTGTGATGGCTTAGTTATGGAGGTCCAATGCGCCGGCAATATGGCTGTTCGGGGGAATTTGATTTAATTTCGCCCAATTGATTTACGTGCATGCAAAGGGGACAGGAGAACGTCTAAATATCAGAAGAAAATACGTATTTCGAAACGTGGCTGAGAAGCGCAGTTGTTTCTGAGCAGTGACACATAGAAATTGTGGCAACAGTTCTACGATTTCGCCGCAATTGTTCTGGTTCGCTGACTTATAGTCGGATGCAAGAGATCAATCGACCGTAGTCAGCTTCTTTGGCGTGGGTCGTGCGCCGGTAAGAATAGAACCGATCTGGGTCGCTGTAGGTGCAGTGGCGGATCCATTCTGCAGTCCCGATGCCAGCTTGACGTAACTTTTGCAGGCCCAGCCCGGGTAGGTCGAACATATATCTACCTCCCTCGCCATTGGCAAAAAAGCGGGCGTTGTCGGGGTCCTGCATCATGAAATCGTCAAAGAAATCCGGCCCGACCTCATAAGCGCGCTGCGAGATGGCCGGCCCAATGACTGCTACGGTATCGTTACGGTTGGCGCCCAGCGCCTCCATGGCCTCTAGCGTGGCTTCCAGTACGCCGTCCAGCGCCCCGCGCCAGCCCGCATGGGCCGCGCCAATTACACCAGCCTGTGGGTCTGCAAACAACACAGGCTGGCAATCGGCGGTTAGGATGGACAATGCGATGCCTGGCACATTGGTCACCATGGCGTCGCCTTTGGGGCGCTCATCACTAGGTTTGGTGACAGTCACCACATCCGGGGAGTGGACCTGATGCACCCCGGCCAGAGACTGCAGGTCAACTTGCATTGCCTCGGCCACACGGGTGCGGTTCATCCGAACGGCTTCGCTTTGGTCCGATGATCCGGTGCCGCAGTTGAGCCCTTGGAAGATGCCGGATGAGGCCCCGCCATGGCGGGTAAAAAAGCCATGCCGAATGGGGGTGAGCAATTCAGAAGTGAGAATTTCCAGCGTCATGCGTTTAATCCCGGTGGAGGCGTGGTCTGGTCTGGGTAAAGACCCAGCACCTTGAACAGGTTTCCCATTTCTTCCGGGTGCGTCAACCTCTGATGTGCGGCAATGAGGTTGTCCAATGCTGGACCGTTTAGCTGCTTCGCCAAAGTCTGGGCGCGGGTGGTGATGCCAAGGCGCTCCAGAAATACGCCCTGTGGTGTCACGCGACTATAGGCACAGCCTGCGGTCTGGGCCACCTGGGCTAGGGCTTCAAAATCCACATGCGCCGTCAGGTCCGCCTGTCCGGGATCATCGAGGGTGTCGGTGGACTTATGGCTGCGCAAGGCCTGTAAGGTATCCCCTAATGCGCGCCAGTCACCGTAGTCGACAATCAGTGCTGCGCCCCCGTGCGTAGAAATGCGCTGGGCAACAGTGGCCAGTATCGGGGCAGCGGCTTCACAAATTTCGACCAGATCGCCATCTTGGGTGTCATGCTGGCGATGATCCAGTGCGGGTTGCGGGGTCGAGGGGCCTAGGCCAAAGGCAAGTTGTCCCTGTTGCAGCCCGACCCGCTTTTCGCGCCATCCATCCCCGTCACGCAAGAACTGGCGGATAGGAAGCGCATCAAAGAATTCATTGGCCACCAACCATAGGGGCGTGTCTGCAAGTGATGATACGGTGTCCTCCCACTGGACGGTATACCCGGCCAGCGCCTGTTGTTGGGCTGCCTGCAATGTGGGCGAGGCCTCGACCAGCACAATCTGCGCGGCAGCGTGAAAGCCGGGAACCGATTTGGTGGCGCGCAACAGATCTGCCATCAGTGTGCCGCGGCCGGGGCCAAGTTCGGCGAGGGTGAACGGCGCTGGAGATCCCTGATCCAGCCAGCTTTGTGCCAGTGACAGGCCCAGCAGTTCGCCAAACATCTGGCTGATTTCGGGTGCAGTGATAAAATCGCCCGCTGCGCCCAGTGGATCACGGGTGGTGTAATAGCCGTATTTCGGGTTCAGCAGGCATTCATTCATATAATCGGCCACTGACATTGGCCCATCCGCGTCAATGCGCGCAATCAGGTGGTCGCGCAGGCTCATGCCAGGCTCTCGGTTTTGGTGCGGGCGCGCTGAACGAAATACAGCCCCAGAATGATCATCGGCAGGGACAGCATCTGCCCCTGGGTGATGCCAAACCCGTCGATCTGCCAGGCTAGCCCCAGCGGGTTTCCGGGTGAGATGAAATGCGCGTCTGGCTGGCGAACAAATTCAACTATGAAACGCGCTGCACCGTAGCCAGCTAGAAATGTGCCAAGCACCAAGCCCGGCTTTTGAAATGCGCCGCGCCGATAGACCAGCCACAACAAGACGGCGCCGAGCACCAATCCCTCGAGCAGGGCTTCATACAATTGTGAAGGGTGACGGGCGCAGAGCTCTCCGACGGCTTGGCTGCAATCCTGTGCAGCGTGGCCCGGAAAGGCGACGCCCCAGGGCAGGGTGGTCGCGCGCCCCCAAAGTTCAGCGTTGACGAAATTTGACAGCCGCCCCAACAGCAACCCACCGGCAACTGTATGGGCCACGAGATCAGCCATGGCCAACTTGTCGATGTTGTGACGCGCCGCATACAGCCAGCTGGCCACAACCACCCCGATCAAACCGCCATGGAAGGCCATGCCACCCTCCCAAACTTTCAGGATCTGTGTGGGGTTGGATAGGTAATAGCTGGGTTGATAAAACAACACAAAGCCAAGTCGACCACCCAGAATGACGCCAAGAATGATCCAGGTCAGCAGATCTTCGACTTGCTCGGGACGCATCGGTGGGGTTTGGTTCGGCCATAGGGCAGGGCGCTTTAGGGCCGCTACGGCCAGCCTCCAGGCTATGACAATGCCTGTGATATAGGCCAGTGCGTACCAGCGCAGGGCGAACTCCATGCCTCCAATGGAAATCGAGAAAATCTCGGGCGAAAGGTCGGGGAATTGGATCATTGCCTGCATGTGGAACTGAATGCCTGTGCTGTTGATGCAAAGTCAACGTCTTGCCGTTGACCAATTGCTTGCCCATATAGGGAGAAAGCCAGACATGGAGAAGATGATGCAGAGCCGAAATAAGATCATGGACGATATTTCACAGCTTATGACGAACGCTATGGGCGTGGCCCAAGGCGCTAAGGATGAAGCAGAAACTGCGATGAAGAGCCTGATGGACCGCTGGTTGGCAGATCGCGACCTTGTGACCCGCGAAGAGTTCGACGCTGTCCGTGCGATGGCCCAAAAGGCGCGCGAAGAAAATGAAGCCCTGAATGCTCGCTTGGCGGCGCTTGAAGCCAACAAAGACTGAACGCCCCGCCTATGCGAACCGGTGCAACGTTGGACACTGGTCTGGGCTAAGAAATGGGTGATCCCGTGTTGGATGGGGTCACAATCCAAATGACATTGGACAAGCTGAGGTGCTGAGACCTGCCTGATGGTCCCGATATAGAATGGCCTGTATCTTGCGGTGATATGCCATTCATCCACAACTTATTGCAGTTATCCCCAAAATAAGGGTTGCCAGAGTGCGCCTTGAACTCCACCATATCTAGTATGGATACGGGGAATAACCCCGGTCAATTGTGCAATCAGCTAGCAACTGTGGACCTTTGGACCCGCATAGCTAGAGATAAAGTGAGGTGGCACCATGACCCTTTCCGAGCATCCTCTGGAAGACGAAATTCATCCAATCGACATCGTCGAACATATTGCGGCTGACCGTGATTGGGAATTTGACCGCATTGGCGACGATCAGATCGCCATGGCGGTTGAGGCGCAATGGCGCACTTACTCGCTGACCCTGGCATGGTCAGGCTATGACGAAACCCTGCGTATGGTGTGCAGCTTTGAAATGGAGCCGCCTGAAGGCAAGGTGCCCAAGCTGTACGAACTGATCAACCGGATGAACGACCAGTGTTGGGCCGGCGCCTTTACCTATTGGCCAGAGCAAAAACTGATGGTCTATCGCTATGGGCTGGTACTGACCGGGGGGCAGGTGGCCGGTTCAGGTCAGATAGACGCCTTGATCAACACCGCCGTGAGCAGCGCCGAACGATACTACCCGGCCATCCAACTGATGGTTTGGGGGGATCGTTCCCCTGAAGAAGCAATGCAGGTGGCCATTGCAGAGGCCTATGGCCGCGCGTAACACTCTTCTCTGAAAGACGACGCAGGGAAGGGCGAGCAGATGGATATGGCAGATATTGCAGCGCGGGGGCTGGTTTTACTAGGCTGCGGTAAGATGGGGTCAGCGATGCTGGCAGGTTGGCTGGAAGGTGGACTGCCTGCGGCCTCCGTTTCCGTCATTGACCCGTACCCGTCTGACTGGCTGCAAGGGTCCGGTATTCACATTAATCAGCCCCTGCCAGAATCTCCGGCAATTGTGTTGATTGCCGTTAAGCCGCAGATGATGGGGGCAGCACTGCCCAATCTGCAACTGCTGGGAGGCGGCGACACGCTGTTTATCTCGGTGGCCGCGGGCACATCAATTGCCACCTACGAAGATATTCTGGGCGCAAATACACCGTTGGTGCGGGCTATGCCCAACACACCCGCCGCGATCAGCCGTGGCATCACTGCAATTGTTGGCAATGCCCGTGCAAGTGCTGCAGATCTGGACAGCGCAGAATTGTTATTGTCAGCAGTTGGGCAGGTGGTGCGGTTGGACAGTGAAACGCAGATGGATGCGGTAACCGGCGTGAGCGGTTCTGGTCCGGCCTATGTGTTTCATTTGATAGAAACCATGGCAGCAGCAGGCGAGACCCAGGGGCTGCCGGCGGAATTGGCCATGCAATTGGCCAAGGCCACCGTTGCCGGGGCAGGCGCCCTTGCTGAGGCATCCGAGGATAGCCCCAGCCAACTGCGCGTGAACGTCACCAGCCCAAATGGAACGACCCAAGCCGCGCTTGAGGTGTTGATGGACAAAGAATCTGGGTTTCCGACACTTCTAAAATCCGCTGTTGGCGCCGCAACCAACCGATCCAAGGAGCTTTCTCGTGACTGAAATTACGTTTGATGATTTTCTGAAAGTCGACGTGCGGGTTGGCGAGGTCATCCGTGCCGAGCCCTACCCCGAGGCGCGCAAACCTGCGATTAAGCTGTGGATCGATTTTGGTGGCGACATTGGCGAGAAAAAGACCTCGGCCCAGATCACCGCGCATTATCAGCCCGAGACACTTGTGGGGAAGCAGGTCATGGCCGTGGTGAATTTTCCACCCCGCCAGATCGGCAAGTTCATGTCAGAGGTTCTGGTGCTGGGATTGCCAGACGAGAGCGGTGAAATTCGTCTGATTGGTCCTGATGGCGCTGTGCCATTGGGCGGTAGGATGCACTGATGCGGGTCTTGATAGCACGGCCAATGACGGCAGAGGTGGAAGCCCGCGCACGGTCAGAATTTGATGTCGAGATCCGCACCAATACGTCGGTGATGTCGAGGGCTGAAATGCTGCGTGCCTTGGCAGAGTTTGATGTTGTCGTGCCCACCCTGGGGGATGCGTTCGACGCCGGGGTGTTTTCTCAGGTTCCTGAGCCCCGCTGTAAGCTACTGGCCAACTTTGGAGTTGGGTATAATCACATCGATGTGGGGGCTGCGATGGCTGCCGGTGTCGAGGTAACCAACACCCCCGGCGCTGTAACGGATGCCACCGCTGATATTGCGATGACCCTGATGCTGATGTCGGCCCGTCGCGCCGGCGAGGGCGAGCGTTTGGTGCGCTCGGGTCAATGGCAGGGCTGGCACCCCACCCAGATGTTAGGGCTGCACCTGAGCGGCAAGCATGTGGGTGTTGTTGGTATGGGGCGCATTGGCCAGGCCATCGCCCGGCGCTGTCATTTTGGGTTTGGTATGCAGGTGAGCTATATCGCCCGCAGCGCCAAGCAGCTGGATTTTGAGGCCCACCATGCGGGCGATTTAACAAAGATGGCGGCTGAAGTGGATGTGCTGGTGGTGGCTGTGCCAGGTGGGGCTGAGACCCATCACCTGATTGACGCCGGTATACTGGCAGCCATGAAGCATTCGTCGCATCTGATCAATATAGCCCGGGGCGAAGTGGTGGATGAAACAGCGTTGATTGCAGCGCTACAGACGGGGCAGATCGCCGGTGCTGGTTTGGATGTCTATGAGTTTGAACCCAAGGTGCCGCAGGCGCTGATGGATTTGGATAACGTTACTCTGCTCCCGCATCTGGGCACCGCGACTGAAGAAGTGCGTAGCAATATGGGCCATATGGCTTTGGACAACGTAGCGGCCTTTGTCGCCGGGCAGGCGTTGCCAAATCCAGTCTGAACTTAGGTGCTTAGCCGGTCTAAGAATGGCTTTGGGCTGGGTTACTGTTTCGCGTTTTCAGCGGCGAGATCACCGACGGCCTCGCGCCAGTGGCGGCGACACAGCGAGACATAGGTTTCGTTGCCGCCAATTTGCACCTGGGCCCCCTCTGTGATGGCATGTCCGTTGTCATCCTGGCGGATCACCATAGTGGCCTTGCGCCCGCAGGGGCAAATAGTGCGGACTTCGCGCATTTCGTCTGCCAGCGCCAGCAGTGCAGCCGATCCGGGGAACAACTGCCCCTGAAAGTCGACCCGCAACCCATAGCACAATACCGGTAACTTCAGGTCATCGACAACACGGGCCAATTGCCAGACCTGAGCATTGGTGAGGAATTGGGCTTCGTCAACAAAAACACAGGCCAGCTTGCCCTGTTTCAGGCGGGTATCGACCATGGCAAAAAGATCGTCTTCATGGGCAAACATATCAGCCTCTGCGGTGATACCGATGCGAGAAGCGATACGTCCGCTGCCTGCCCGATCATCAATCTGAGCGGTCAGCAGATAGGTGTCCATGTTGTTTTCGCGGTAATTGTGCGAGGCCTGCAATAGAACCGTCGACTTGCCCGCGTTCATGGTGGAGTAATTGAAGTATAGTTTTGCCATGCTGCTGATGTAACCGCTGGCTGCAGGGGGGGGAACCACAAATTCGGGTGCAATTGAAAATTATGCCCAAGGCAACGCGCGCTAAAATATAGCGCTGTCTGTTTGCTTACCCAAACCGGGTGGAACAACCCTGGGGATGGACGGAACAAGACAAAACAGACAGCGCTATTGGGTCGCAAAAACGACCCAGGATCAGGTAACTCACTCACTCCCTGTCCCTGTTGGGTACCTAGATGGTTAAATTCCACCATTGCACTCTTTAAAAATCCCTGAAAACCTGAGGGATAGCAAAGGTATCGCATTTAGCATAGAAGACCATAATGGGAAAAAGATCGGGCGGTTCCCCTTGGGGCGCCGGACCGCAAGCCGGGAACAAATGTATGGCGGAAATTGGCACTTATCTGAAGAAACATACCGAGGCCCTGGTTAAGGATGTCGGCATCGAAGCGGCTTGCCAGATCACCGGTAAATCCAAGGCTACGTTGGGCCGGTATTACTCTGATAACGCCGAACATGCTGATCGTTTCATGCCTGTGGATGCAGTTGCCAAGCTGGAAGAATCCTCTTCTTATCCGCATGTGACATCGGCATTGGCGGATCTGAAAAAGATCTCTTTGTCCTATGATGACCGCAAGCCCAACTCGCCCAGCAGTGGTGGGGTGAACGCGGATGTCATCGCGCTGAGCCAACGATTCGCCATGCTGATGAGCGAGTATCAATCGGCGATGGAGGACGGCATTATCACCGTCAACGAAGCCAAGCGCCTGTTGCGCGAGACTGTAAATTTGCAACACGTCCTGATCGACATGAAGCTGCATCTGGAAGAAGAAAGCGGCTGAATTTTCTTAGACCGTTTTACCCACGCTAGCACTTTTCAGTACCGATAAGAAAACCACCCACGATTGGATGATGCATTCCAAGTTGTGGGAGGCAATTTGAAAATAGATGCCGTATTTTTGTTGGCTCCTCTGCCTTCGGCGGGGCCAAGTTTCTTTGAAAAAAAGAAGGGGCGAGGAGCAGGCCTTCGCTGCAGAATGCGTCAAGGGCTGCATAGCGGACAAAGCTAATGTTCGATAATAATTGGCGACCTAGCGTGAGCGGAGCTATTAGGTTCGAATGAAAATTGTTATTTTGCCAGGCTTAGATGGAACTGGGATACTCTTGTCAGAGATAGAAGAACTACTGGCACCAAAGCACGTTGTTGTATCTCTTCAGTACCCCACTAACTTATGCAGATATGAAGACCTCCAAACATGGGTTGAGGAACGTCTACCCAAGGGTGACTTCATCATTGTTGCGGAATTCTTTTCGGGGCCACTCGCAGTCATGCTTGCCTCAAAGAGAATTGCCAGTTTAAGAGGCGTGGTATTTGTCGCGACGTTTGTGAAAGCACCACGAAATTTGCCCTCATTCCTAACTTATGCGATCGAATACATGCCAGTTAAGTCTCGACTACTGACATGGTTGGCTCAGCCGATCCTGATGGGAAAGTGGTCAAAAACGATTTTTACAGCGAAGTTTAGGCAAGCGATGAACCTCGTTCCAACATCGACAATTGCGGGACGACTGAGAGAGGTTCTTAAGGTGGATGTGGTTGAGAAGCTTGGCCGCTTGGATACCCCCTTCATCTATCTTCAGGCAACTCATGATCGACTAGTACCTGCAAAAATGTCGCATGATTTCCAAGTCTCTCCCGACACTGTCGTCGCGATTGAGGGGCCGCACTTTCTGTTGCAGGCGAGTTTTCTTCAGTCCGCCAAGCAAATTTCGGATTTTGCAGCTCGTTTCAGTTGAGCCTTTTTGCTCAAAATCAGTCAGTATGGACACTGATCAGTGGTTTGCTGTGGACCGTTAGAAGTTTTGGCAAGGGTCGAGCATTGACGCTCGAGAAACCAAACCAACGAATAGTCACAAGCCAAAGTATTTTCCACTGATTGTTACTCTGGCAAAAGGTCACAAAACCAAGACTTGGGCTACGCGGTTTCTACTATTGGCAATTTCACCGGAGGTTTTAGGCGTTACGACGCAGGATCACCGACCCAACAGAATAGCCGGCACCAAACGAACAGATCAGTCCTAAATCGCCGACACTCAAATCATTGGAATTCTGCGAGAAGGCGATGATCGAGCCGGCCGAGGAAGTATTGGCATAGTCCTGCAGGATATTGGGCTGTTCACCATCTTTCGGGGTGCGACCTAATACCTTTTTGCCAATGAAATCATTCATCGCCTTGTTGGCCTGATGTAGCCACAGACGTTTCAGATCGGTGTTGGCAATCTCGTTGTCGGCCATGTGGTCTGCAATGTGCTTGCTCACCATCGGCAGCACTTCTTTGAACACCTTGCGGCCGTTTTGCATGAACTGCATGTCGCGGCGATCCTTGACCCCATCTGGACGCGAGCGGCGCAAGTAGCCGTTGTTGTTGCGAATGTTGTTCGAAAACTGGGTGGCACAGCGGGTCGACAGGATTTCAAAATGAGCGCCAGTTGCGTCTTCTTTGCGTTCAATCAGGGTCGCAGTGGCAACGTCGCCAAAGATAAAATGGCAGTCCCGGTCGCGCCACTCCAAGTGCCCTGAACAGATCTCGGGGTTGACCACCAGTGCCGCGCGCACCGAGCCCGAGCGCACCATATCCGCCGCAGCCTGAATGCCAAAGGTGGCCGAGGAACAGGCGACATTCATATCAAAGGCAAAGCCGGGACAACCCAAGAGCTGCTGAATTTCGATTGCCACAGCGGGATAGGCCCGTTCCAGGTTCGATGCGGCACAGATCACCAGATCCACATCCGCCGCCGAGCGTCCAGCCTGTTCCAGTGCCTTCTTCGCCGCATCCAGCGCCATTTCAGCCATGATTGACGGCTCGTCATCTTCACGCTGGCGCAGCTTTGGATGCATGACATCGGGATCTAACACGCCTGACTTGTCCATGACGTAACGCTGTTCAATGCCCGATGCCTTGAGAATGAACTCCTCAGACGAATGCGCCAGTGGTTCCATCTTACCCGCCTCGATCGCCCCAGCATTCTGGGTGTTCGTCTTATCGGCATAGGCGTTGAAGGCTTTCACCAGTTCGGCGTTTGTGATGATCTGAGAGGGGGTGAAAACCCCGGTGCCGGTGATGGCAGGAGTATACATGGCGTGGCGCTCTGGCTTTTTCAAAAGTGCCTGCGATTTGGTCATTTTAGTAGGGGGAGGTCAAGGTCAGCAGGCGGGTTCCGCTGGGGAAGGCTACAGGTTTGCTCTGTAGTTAGGGCAGCGGCTGACCTTGGGGAGGCGTGTATGCGCCTTCCCGTGGGGAAGGTCAGGCGCAGCCCGGCGGTGCCGGGTAGGTGGCATATTGAGAGCGAAGGTGTACGGCGAGGTTGGAGGAGCTCACGTTCAGGAACTCTAACATTGACAATTATCTTGCATGGGTGAAGTGTTCGGCATCGTCACACTAATGCACAAGTATGTGCCAAACGGTAGCCATTGCGTACCGATCACCTATGCCAAAAAATCGCTATGACGCGTTGTTGGACTTTGTTTGCATCAAACATGGGTTCTGTGGATGTGTCAAAAATGGAAAAAGGCTGCACGTCAATCACTTCACGCCAAGTAGTGGGCCTGTAACCGCAGCTCAGTTTGCTGAATGGGTTTTGTTGGCTGACGATGTAAATCCGAACGACCCGTCACCAAGAGTACAAAAATGGAAGCGAACCGTCAGAGACGGATTTGTAGAGCAAATGGGCGCTGAAATTGTAGAGGCAGGCGAGCTTACTTGGAACCATGATGAACAGTAGATCGGAAAAGAACGTCATTGCCTCTCTGAAGCTGGTTTTGGAACAATGTGAAGAGACTGGCCAGTTTACCGCCAATAGCCGCCGATTTTATGGCGTTGGCGAGTGGCTGCTCGCATTTGAGGGGATCTATAGGTTTGTAGAAGGAAACGTTGCATTCAAGGCTTTCGTTGAACCGGCTTACGGTGAGTTGCTTGAGCTTTTTCGCGATGACTTAGACTTGTCGAGACTCCCACCCCGGGCTTGGAAGTGGCGTAAGTGAAGGCATGAAGTCCGATGCTGGAGTCGAGCTTTGAAAACTTGCCTAGAATGCCCGTTGACAATGACAACCCCGGCCACATGGGCCGGGGTTTCTTTATTTTTCAATTGGGGTGTTTGTTTACCCCTGAAGCGATTTTACCTCAACCTCACCCTCAGCCTGGGCCTTGATTGCCAGAGCGGCTGCATTAGAGCCGGCGGCGGTGGTGAAGTAAGGGATCTTGTCGTACAGGGCGACGGACCGCATGTCTTTGCTGTCCTCAACCGCCTGCGCGCCTTCGGTGGTGTTCATCAGCAGTTGCACATGGCCGTCTTTCAGCAGGTCCACCACGTGGGGGCGGCCCTCGTAGACCTTGTTGACCAGCTCACAGGCAACGCCGTGGCCGCTCAGCCAGCTTTGGGTGCCGCGGGTGGCAAGCAGGGTAAAGCCCTGTTCGACCAGAACCTGCGCCGCCTCTAGCATCAGGGCACCCTTGTCAGCATCCTTGATCGACACAAAGGCCTGACCGGAGGACGGCAGCACCATTCCAGCGCCCATTTGCGCCTTGAGGAAGGCGCGTGGGAAGTCGCGGTCCCAGCCCATGACTTCACCGGTAGAGCGCATTTCTGGCCCCAGGATGGTGTCAACGCCGGGGAAGCGAGCGAAGGGCAGTACCGCCTCTTTCACCGAGAACCACGGCATGTTGGGATCGGCCAGTGTCATCGGATCGCCCAGTGGCAACACGTCGTCATATTTGGCGTCAGCCTTATATGGCTCGCGCATCGGGAAGTTGCTGAGCGGCTCACCGGCCATGACACGCGCCGCGATTGACGCGATGGCGCTATCTGTGGCCTTGGCGACAAACGGCACGGTGCGGCTGGCGCGTGGGTTGACCTCGATCAGGTAGATCACGCCGTCTTTGATGGCGAACTGGATGTTCATCAGGCCAACAACGTTCAGCCCTTTGGCCAAAGCGTAGGTTTGTTCTTTGATTTCTGTCAGGATTTCGTCCGACAGTGAATAAGGCGGAAGTGAACAGGCGCTATCGCCCGAGTGCACGCCAGCCTCTTCGATGTGCTGCATGATGCCAGCAACATGCACGTCTTTGCCGTCACAGATGGCATCTACGTCCAGTTCCACCGCGCCGGACAGGTAGCTGTCGAGCAGAACAGGGCTGTCGCCGGACACCACCACCGCCTCGGCGATGTAGCGTTCGAGCTGGGCCATGTCGCGCACGATTTCCATCGCGCGGCCACCCAGCACATAAGACGGGCGGATCACCAGTGGGAAGCCGATTTCGCCAGCAATTTCCAGCGCCTGCGCGTCGGTTGAGGCAATGCCATTGGTTGGCTGCTTTAGGCCCAACTCATTGACCAGCGCCTGGAACCGCTCGCGGTCTTCGGCCAGGTCAATCGCATCCGGGGTGGTGCCAAGGATTGGAATGCCTTCGGCCTCTAGTGCGTTTGCCAGCTTCAACGGTGTCTGACCGCCAAACTGAACGATCACACCGTGCAGGGTACCGTTTTGCTTTTCGGTTTCGAGGATTTCCATCACGTGTTCAAACGTCAGCGGCTCAAAATACAACCGGTCCGAGGTGTCATAGTCGGTCGATACGGTTTCCGGGTTGCAGTTGACCATGATGGTTTCATAGCCCGCGTCAGTCAGTGCGTAACAGGCGTGACAGCAGCAGTAGTCAAATTCGATACCCTGGCCGATCCGGTTTGGACCACCACCTAGAATGACCACTTTCTTGCGGTCACTTGGGCGTGCCTCACATTCCGCCTCGCCCATCATTGGGGCCTCGTAGGTGGAATACATGTACGGGGTCTGTGCTTCGAACTCAGCCGCACAGGTGTCGATGCGTTTGAATACGGCAGTAACACCCAAGGCACGGCGGGCTTTGCGCACGTCGGTTTCGGCGGCTTCAGTCAGATTGGCCAGACGCGCATCGGTAAAGCCGAGCATCTTCAGATTACGAATGCCGCGCTCGTCAGTGGGCAACCCATTGGCGCGCACTTCGGCCTCTGCCTCGATGATCTCGCGGATACGGGCCAGGAACCAAGGGTCAAACATGGTGACGCCGTGGATTTCATCATCTGACAACCCGTGGCGCATCGCCTGGGCAATGGTACGCATGCGGTCTGGGGTTTGCATGCCGATCGCCTTGATCACGGCGGCTTTGTCAGCGCTGGCATCTTCCCACAGCCCAACAGACACACCCGGAATGTCGACTTCGTCAAATCCAGTCAGGTCAGATTCCATCGACGCCAGTGCCTTTTGCAGGCTTTCGTGGATGGTGCGGCCGATTGCCATCGTTTCACCAACCGACTTCATCGCAGTGGTCAGGTAGGGTTTGGAGCCGGGGAATTTCTCAAACGCGAACTTGGGGATCTTAGTGACGACATAGTCGATGCTTGGTTCGAACGACGCCGGGGTGACCTTGGTGATGTCATTGTCCAGCTCGTCCAGAGTATATCCGACAGCCAGTTTTGCAGCGATCTTGGCAATCGGGAAACCGGTCGCCTTGGACGCCAGCGCAGAAGAACGGCTGACCCGTGGGTTCATTTCAATCACAACCATTCGGCCGTCGGCAGGGTTTACCGCCCACTGAACGTTTGACCCGCCAGTTTCCACGCCGATTTCACGCAGAACATTGACCGAATGGGTCCGCATGATCTGGTATTCTTTGTCGGTCAAGGTCAGCGCCGGGGCAACTGTGATCGAATCACCGGTGTGAACACCCATCGGATCGATGTTCTCGATGGCGCAGACGATGATGGCGTTGTCGGCCTTGTCGCGCACCACCTCCATCTCAAATTCTTTCCAGCCCAGCAGGCTCTCGTCGACCAGGATCTGGTTCACTGGAGAGGCGTCCATGCCGGTACGGCAAAAGTGGACATAGTCGTCGCGGTTATAGGCAACACCGCCGCCGGTTCCGCCCATGGTGAATGCAGGGCGGATGATGGTTGGCAGGCCGATGTCTTCCAGCGACTCGAGGGCAATGCGCACACCCTCATCCAGGTCAGCTTTGCCGTCTTCCAGTTTGGGGGCGGTGACGATTGTCGCGCGCGGGTTTTCGATGCCCAGACGATCCATCGCTTCGCGGAACAGCTTGCGATCTTCTGCCATTTCAATGGCATCGCGGGTAGCACCGATCATCTCGACGTCAAATTTCTCCAGCACGCCCATCTCTTCCAGCGCCAGCGAAGTGTTCAATCCGGTCTGTCCGCCCATGGTTGGCAGCAGTGCGTCGGGGCGCTCTTTCTCGATGATCTTGGCGACCACTTCAGGAGTGATTGGTTCGATGTAGGTGGCGTCTGCCAGACCGGGGTCTGTCATGATTGTGGCGGGGTTTGAGTTGACCAGAATGACCCGGTAACCCTCTTCGCGCAGCGCCTTACAGGCCTGTGCACCCGAGTAGTCAAATTCGCAGGCTTGGCCAATAACAATGGGCCCCGCACCAATGATCATAATCGATTGGATGTCGGTTCTTTTTGGCATGGCCATGTTCCTTTGATGTGCGCGAGTCGTGGCGCCCCCAAGCGCCAAATTGTCATGGGTTATAGGCCCCGCGAAGAAAGGTGCAAGGGGCATCGGAAATAGGTTCTAAATTGCCGCAATTACCCTATTCGTGCGTTATGCGAACATATATGTAGCGTGGTTACAGCCAATGGGATGGAACTAAGTGCGTATCAGTTTTGATCAAGGGCCGTTGGGGGCAGGGACAGTGTTTGCTGACCCGGGATGGATCATTCGAGCGGATGACATCGGTGCGGTGCCTGCTGCGCTGGATGCGCTGGATGCGGTACGTGCGGATGGGTGTTGGGTGGCAGGTTATGCCTCCTACGAGCTTGGTTATGCGCTGGAACCCAAACTAACGCCCCTGATGCCGACCAACCGACGGCTGCCCTTGATCTGTTTCGGCGTGTATGAGACCCCGGTCGCACAGGTGCAGACGTCACCGGGCAAGCTGGGGCTTCGCAATCTAGCCCCTCGTTGGGATTTTGATCGCTATACTTCGGCCTTTGCACAGGTCAATCAAGATATCGGGGCTGGCGACATATATCAGGCCAACCTGACCTTCCCGTTGGATGCCGATTTGCAGGGGAACAGCCGCGATCTTTATACCACGCTGGCTGAGTTGCAGCCCGTGGGGCACGGCGCGCTGGTCGAACAGGCCAATCTGCCAGATCTGCTCTCACGCTCGCCGGAACTGTTTTTCCGAACAGATGCAAATGGTGTGATCGAAACTCGTCCCATGAAGGGCACCCAGCCGCGCAGTGACGATCCGGTAGAAGATGCTGCCCTTCGTGAATTTCTGCAACGTGATGAAAAGAACCGTGCTGAAAACCTGATGATCGTAGATCTGCTGCGCAATGACATCAGTCGCGTGGCAAAAATCGGCACTGTGCATGTGCCGGAACTGTTTGCCGTCGAAAGCTATGCCACTGTCCATCAGATGGTTTCGACTGTGCGCGCCCAGTTGAACGACGATGCTGGGCTGGGTGACATTTTTCGAGCGCTATTCCCCTGTGGTTCTATCACCGGTGCGCCGAAAATCCGTGCGATGGAGGTCCTGCGCGGGCTGGAGCCCTGGCCGAGAGACATCTATTGCGGTTCTATCGGTTGGGCTGCACCTGATGGGCGGTCTTGCTTTAACGTCGCGATCCGTACGTTGCTGGTTGAAGATCACAAGGCGGTGCTGAATGTCGGCGGTGGAGTGGTCTGGGATAGCACAGCTGAATCCGAATATGAGGAAGCCATATGGAAGACCAGATTTGCCCAACCTCTGACCAAGACTTTCGCCTGATCGAAACCTTTGGTTTTGTACCTGGCCAGCGTGTCGCGCGCGCATCCCTGCATGTGCAGCGGTTGCAGGCCTCGGCCGCGGCGCTGGGCTTTGAAATTGATCTGGATGCCGTGTTGCAGCGGCTGAATGGTCTCTCTGCGAATGTGCCGTTGCGCTGCAGGCTGACCCTTGGCCGGGCAGGGGATCTGGGCCTGGAAACCGCCCCGATGCCCGCCCCGACGGATCTGATGCGATTTGTAATTGCCCAGGAACGGCTCGATTCCGAAACTGCTTTGTTGCGTCACAAAACAACTCTGCGAGACCAATTTGACCGGGCAAGGGCCGCGCTGCCCAAGGGCGTGAACGAAGCGGTTTTTCTGAATGAACGTGACGAGGTGTGCGAAGGGACAATCACCAACGTTTTAATCGTCACACCGGACGGGGACCACCTTACGCCACCGCTTAGTTCGGGGTGTTTGCCCGGTGTCTACCGGCAAAATCAGTTGGAACTGGGGCTGTTGCGCGAGGCAGTCCTGACACTGTCAGACCTAAAGGGCGCACGCCGTATCGAACTGGTCAACGCGCTGCGCGGGGCAACGCAGGCCATTTGGGCACCAGAATGCAGTCATTTCACCCAGTTTGCTTGACAACCGGGCCGCAACCCTGTGTATCGGCCCGGACGAATTCCGCGCTTTGATGCGCCGATACCGAGTGACGAAAGGTCAAACCATGCACGCCTATCGCAGCCATACCTGCGCCGCCCTGACTGCCGCCAATGTTGGCGAGACTGTTCGCCTGTCTGGCTGGGTCCATCGTGTCCGCGATCACGGCGGCTTGTTGTTCATCGATCTGCGCGATCACTACGGCATCACGCAGGTCATGGCCGACCCGGACAGCCCGGTGTTTGCCGAGCTGGAAAAGGTGCGCTCTGAGTGGTGCATCAAGATCGAAGGCAATGTTCTGGCCCGCGACGAAAGCCTGATCAACAAGGCGATCCCAACCGGCGAAATCGAAGTTTTCATTCGTGATATCGAAGTTTTGGGCCAGTCCGAAGAGCTGCCACTGATGGTCTTTGGCGATCAGGAATACCCAGAAGAGACCCGTCTGAAGTACCGCTATCTGGATCTGCGCCGCGAGGCGATGCAGACCAACATGAAGCTGCGTTCGGACGTTGTGACCTCGATGCGCAAGCGTATGTGGGAAAAAGACTTCCGCGAGTATCAAACACCGATCATCACCGCATCTTCCCCCGAAGGCGCACGTGACTTTCTGGTCCCTTCGCGTCAGCATCCGGGCAAATTCTACGCCCTGCCACAGGCGCCCCAGCAGTTCAAACAGCTGATGATGGTTGCCGGGTTCGACAAGTATTTCCAGATCGCACCCTGTTTCCGCGACGAAGATCCACGCGCCGATCGCTCGCCTACTGATTTCTACCAGCTCGACCTCGAAATGTCCTTTGTCGAGCAGCAGGATGTGTTCGACACGATCCAGCCGGTTCTGCAGGGCGTGTTCGAAGAGTTCGGCGGAGGTCGTAAGGTTGACGATGTCTGGCCGCAGATTTCCTACAAAGATGCCGCACTGTGGTATGGCTCGGACAAGCCTGACTTGCGCAACCCGATCAAGATGCAGGTGGTCTCAGATCACTTCCGTGGTTCTGGTTTTGCTATCTTTGCCAGCCTGCTGGAGAATGAGGGCACCGAAATCCGCGCCATCCCAGCCCCCAAGGGCGGCAGCCGCAAGTTCTGTGACCGGATGAACAAATTTGCCCAGGGTGAAGGCCTGCCGGGTATGGGTTATATCTTCTGGCGCAAGCAGTCTCCGGATTCGATCGCTCAGGAACGTGGCATCACCGTCAAAGAAGTGAACGCGCTGGTTAAATCCGGCGAGATTACCTTGGGCAACGAGGCCGCAGGTCCGCTGGCCAAGAATATCGGCCCCGAGCGCACCGAAGCCATTCGTCAGCAGCTGGGTCTGGACGTCGGCGATGCGGCCTTCTTCCTAGGTGGTAAGCCTAAGGTGTTTGAACCCGTCGCAGGCCGTGCGCGTGCCGTGATTGGTGATGAGTTGGGCCTGACCGACAAAGATCGTTTTGCCTTTGCCTGGATCGTCGATTTCCCAATCTACGAGGCGGACGAAGAAACCGGTAAAATCGATTTCGAACACAACCCGTTCTCGATGCCGCAGGGTGGCATGGACGCGCTGATGGGCGATCCGCTCAAAGTGCTGGGTTATCAGTACGATCTGGCTTGTAACGGCTACGAGCTGGTGTCGGGTGCGATCCGGAACCACCGTCCGGAGATCATGTTCAAGGCGTTTGAAATTGCGGGTTACGGCAAAGACGAAGTTGAAAAACGCTTTGGCGGTATGGTCAACGCATTCCAATACGGCGCCCCGCCCCACGGCGGTTGCGCCGCTGGTGTAGACCGTATCGTGATGCTGCTGGCCGACGAGGCCAACATCCGCGAAGTGGTGATGTTCCCAATGAACCAGCGCGCCGAAGACCTGATGATGAACGCCCCAAGCGATCCGACCTCGGATCAGCTGATGGAGCTGGGGCTGCGGGTGATCCCACAGGATCAGTAACTTGCGACACAGTTAGAACTAAAATTCAAAGGCCCGGGAAATTCCCGGGCCTTTTTTGTGAGCGAGAAGAAGCCTGCTGTCGAAAAAGCGACAGAATTTCAGTTGAGGCACGTGTAATCTGGGAAGATCCACTTTGAAGCGACCAGCCGGGTCAGAGGTGCGAAAATTGTCTGGGGGGAAGATCATGGCATTTACACCAGAGTTGGCAGAGATCCGCTTTGGATGTGGATTGTCACCCATTCTTCCCGCGAAAAACTCTGCCGAAGAAATATTGCAGCATCTAGCTGGACCAGATCACATGGCCGTTGCACACCCAATCGATAGTTCCGACAGCCTGTTGCCGTATTTGTCTGAACTCAACGCATTGCGACGTAAGCGTAGAAAAGCGCAGGGGACTGATGCTTATGAGGCATTGAACAAGACGTACAAGGCGATGCGAAAGTATGAGCGCGCCACCTGGACGCGCTGGTTTAGCCAAGTCATTCTGCGTCACAGTCAAACGAATGATGGCTTCCGTGAACGATTGGCGTTGTTCTGGGCCGACCATTTTACGGCACTTGGCAAAGGCGGTTTGCGTCGCCAGATGAATGCGCCCTATGTGGAAACAGCTATCAGACCACATTTGACAGGTCGTTTTGCAGAATTGTTAATTTCGGCTGTCACCCATCCATTGATGTTGAGTTATTTGGACCAAAACCGATCTGTTGGCCCTGGTAGCCGCGCCGCGCATCGCACGCGTAAGCCAAAGGGATTGAACGAAAACCTGGCCCGCGAGGTACTGGAACTGCACACGCTTGGGGTTGACGGACCGTACAGTCAGCAGGATGTCCGTCAACTGGCTGAACTTTTCACAGGGCTGAGTAGCAATCTCAAAAAGGGGTTTTTGTTCCGTCCTGATATGGCCGAACCGGGATATGAAACAATTCTGGGAAAGCAATATGGGGGGGACCCAGCCCGGTTGACCCAAATTTATGCCGTGTTGCAGGACCTTGCTGTGCACCCTGCAACGGCTGACCATGTCGCCCGCAAACTGGTGGTGCATTTTGTAGAGGACACCCCAGATCCTGAATTGGTCGACCATGTTGCAGCCCGGTTTCGCGATACCGGAGGCGATTTGGGGCAGGTCTATGCAGCGCTGTTGGAGCACCCGGCTGCCTGGGTGCCAGAGTTGCGCAATGTAAAACCACCTTTGGATTTTGTTGCCAGCGCCTGCCGGGCTTTGGCGGTGTACCCGGAAAAGTTGCAAGGGACATCTCCACAAAATGTCGTCAGGAAACTGATCAAACCGATGACCATGATGGGGCAGAAGTGGGAGCATCCGCTGGGTCCGGATGGCTGGCCGGAAGAGGATGACGCTTGGATAACGCCTCAGAGTTTGGCGGCCCGAATCCGCTGGGCCATGTTGGCGCCGCAGCGCCTTGTCGATCGTTTGCCGATACCTGAAACGTTTGCCATGACCAGTCTTGGCCCCTTTGCCACCGGTCCGGTCCTGTTTGCTGCGGGTGCAGCAGAAACCCATTCTGAAGCGATCGGGCTGGTCTTGTCCTCACCCGCATTTCAGCGTCGTTAACAGGAGGCGTGTCATGACCCTGACCCGACGCCATTTTTTGACCCGTTCTGCTGCTATCGGTTGTTCTGCCGCCGCGAGCCCGTTGCTGACGCCGGTTAGTTTTGCTGCTGCCCCTTGGGATACGCGACTGGTGGTGATCATTCTGCGCGGTGGACTAGATGCTTTGGATATGGTGCAGCCCTATGGTGATCCTGATTATGCGGGGCTGCGAGTTAAACTGGCCGGCGGGCCCCTGAAGGGGGGCTTGGATCTGGATGGGTTCTTTTCTTTGCATTCTGAACTGTCTCGGTTGATGCCGCTTTGGAGAGCAGGTGAATTGGGGTTTGTTCATGCGGTTTCCACGCCATATCGAAACAGGCGCAGCCATTTCGATGGTCAGGATTTACTGGAGGCCGGCAGCATGGGCATAGGGCAGGTGCCTGATGGCTGGTTGAACCGAATGCTGCAGCACATGGGAGGGGTAGAGAACCGGACCGCATTTGCCATCGGTCAGGGTGAGATGAAGTTGCTGCACGGTGGGGCACCGGTTTCGGAGTGGGGCCCAGATGCGGCGCTCATTCTCAGTCCTCAGGCACAATTACTGGCAGAGCAAATGATGCAGGGTGATCCGTTGTTCCATTCGGCTTTGGCTGAAGCCCTGACCCTGTCTCAGGGGGGGGGGGCGCAGCAGGATCCTGAAGGTGATGACAGTTCCATGATGGAGATGACCATGCCAGTGCCCAGTCGCGGCAAAGCCCATCAGAAGATAGCCGAATATGCAGCTGAAAGACTTCGCAACGAGACCCGGGTTGCGGCGTTCTCGATTAACGGATGGGATACGCACTCACGACAGGTTGCTGGGCTCAAGGCGGGGTTTGGCCGGTTGTCGGATTGTATCCTGACGCTGCGAGACGGCGTTGGTCCGACAGTGTGGAACAAGACAGCGGTTCTGGCGATGACTGAATTTGGTCGCACTGTGCGCGAAAATGGGACCGGGGGTACCGACCATGGCACGGGGGGGGCGATGTTACTGGCTGGGGGCGCCATTCGCGGCGGTAAGGTCCACGGCCGCTGGCCCGGATTGGCAGAGGCCGATCTATTTGACCGCCGGGACCTTATGCCGACCGCCGATGTGCGCGGGCAGGCGGCCTGGGTCTTGCAGGGTTTGATTGGGGTTGGCCGGGAAACGCTGGAACAGGTGGTGTTTCCTGGGCTGGAAATGGGCGAAGATCCGGGGCTTCTCTTGTAAGCAGCCAAATTTGACAGCTTCCTTCCCAAAGATCCCTAACTGAAGGATCTATAAATGTTCGACCCCGTAACAGAGAGCCTTAGATCTGCGATCTGGCATCTCAGGTCCAGATCCTACTGAACCCATCAAACGGCGCTTTACTCAACTGGAACTTTGACCACCAAAACATGCGTGAGCAGGGCGGTTCGGCTGAGATCTGTCAAGCAACAGTCATGCGACGTATATGCTAGCTGTCCTGCGACAAAATGAGCAGAGATTCGGATCTGTACTGATAGCTGTTGGTCCGATTGCGGCGGATTTCGCGCGCCGCATGCCGGGCCTGACCATATAACACAATGACCAGGGTAACACCTGTGATCAGAACAGCCTCCAGCATATCAAATGGCCAACCTCTGGTTCATGCGCTCCTGTACCAGCCCGGCAATGCGTGCAGCTTCGGCGTTGACCGGACTGCCTGACGATAAGGCATGCGCCAGCCCGCTCGCGGCGTCGGCAAGTGGGTTATCCCCAACACTGCGGGCAACGCCACCCAAAAACTGCGCAACATAGTTCAGGATTTTCTCTTCATGCGAGTCGTTCAGTACATCGGCGACATGGGCCATGTCGTCCTGAAAGGCCAGTCGATCTGGGTGGATGACTTCATCCTGCAGTTCGCGTGGGCCCATGGGTTGACGGTCGGCAGGCAGGCGCGACAGGATTGCCTCTTGGAAAGTGGCAAGTGAGGTTACGGGTTTGGCCAGAAAACCGTCTGCACCAGCGGCAAGTGTGGCGTCTTGACCAGTATCATCGCCAGAAGTGCCAAGCACAACGCTGACCCGTGGGCTGGCGGCGACGGCTTCTTCAATGAGGTCTACGCCTGACCCATCCGGCAGGCCCAGATCAACAATCAGCACCGAGGGTCGATAGACCTGTAAATGCCGACGCGCGGATTTCAAACAGTCCGCTCTGCGTATTCTGGCACCACTGCGCAGACATAGCAGTCGCATGGCCTCGCAGGCATAGCGACTGTCCTCAATCACCAGAATGGTCAGCCCCAACAGGGGGCGCCGTGAGGTGGGTTGGCGGTGTGCGGCGGCAAACAGGTCCGAATCGTCCATAACTCTTGCTCCTTTCGGTAATGGACATGACGCTAGGAAATCGAGGCTAATTCTGGGTTAACGCAGCGCGTGGTCTTGTCATATGAAAAATTCCGGCGCGGGACTGGGCGCATTCGCGCACTTGCTCCATCCGGTGACAGACCGCATAACCGCACCACCAAACCAAACAGGAGAAGCGATGATGATCGGCCGGTTAAACCATGTGGCCATTGCGGTGCCCGACCTAGAGGCATCGATAGCGCAATACCGTGACACCCTTGGGGCTGTTGTGGGGGCGCCACAGGACGAGCCAGATCATGGTGTGACCGTGGTGTTCATTGAATTGCCCAATACCAAGATCGAACTGCTGTACCCCTTGGGCGACAGCTCGCCGATCACTGGATTTCTTGAAAAAAATCCAGCTGGCGGTATCCATCATATCTGCTACGAGGTCGATGATATCTTGCAGGCCCGTGATCATCTTCTGTCTCAGGGCGCACGAGTTTTGGGGACAGGCGAGCCAAAAACTGGGGCGCATGGCAAACCGGTGTTGTTCTTGCATCCCAAAGATTTCAACGGCTGCCTGGTGGAACTGGAACAGGTTTGACACTACTTTGGTCTAGCCCCGCATTTGCGGGGCGGGCCGTATATGGAGACGCGCGACATGGCAATTACATCAGCATTGGTGCTTTATGCAGTGATCTGGTTCCTGAGCTTCCTGGTGATCATTCCGATCCGCCTGGAAACCCAGGGCGATAAAGGCAAAGTGGTGCCCGGCACACACTCCAGTGCGCCAGAAAATCACTACCTGAAACAAAAAGCCATTATCACAACCGTGGTTGCGGCGGTGTTGTGGGCCGTGATTGCTGGGATCATCCTGTCCGAGGTGATCAGCATCAACGATTTCGACTGGCTGGATGTCTACCCGGACCCGCAGTGATCGTTCGGTTTAAACCACCAAGCTGAGCAACAGGTAGCTGGCCAACCCAAACATGGCCAGCAAGCTCAGGCTCATAAAAACACCCCGAAGATTATCCCGACCGGCAATGTAGCTATAGGTGTATCCCAAGCGGGCGATGGCAAAGCCGATCAACCAGACCTGCGCCGCCAGCGTGGATGGGGATGTGACGGTAAATAGTGCCGCCAGCAGGCAAAAATAGACAGCATTCTCAGTGGTGTTTCGATGGGCATTGTGGCGACGTGCCAATTCCTGCATGCCAAGCGCCGAGGCGCTCTGCGGGTCGACCCCACTTTTTGCCCATTCTTCTGGAGTGGCATACAGAGTGTGTTTTAAACGGGTTAGCTCCGTTGTTGTCATCAGCCACGCATGATTGATGACAAGCAGAACACTGGCAATAATCAGTGCCGAAACGATCTCGATTGATGGCATCGAGACAGTGATGAGCTCAATACCAAAGGCCAGCATATTTATCGCAAGGCCGATAATCAGGAGGCAAAACGGGTACCCTATGATGATCAGCGCGATCTGGCGTTTGTCCCGTTTTGGCTTGTCCATGTTGCCTGTCCAATATGTGTTTTGCACCAATCACCTGAACGTGTGGGGGAGATCACCCCCGCCGATTGAGCGCGTGAAATATATGCGTGAAAGTGGCGGCACCAAGGATCGGGATCACCAAGTTGATCAGCGGAATGGACAGGGGCATGGCCATCAGCGTACCTGCCATCCAAATGGTTCCGGCGTGTTTGCGGCGTAGCCTTTTGGCTTCGGGCAAGCCAATACGTCGTGCTGCAGCAAGGGTGAAATACTCTCGCCCCAGCAAGAACCCGTTCAGGCCCCAAAAAATGAACACCGCTGCAGGTGGGAAAATCACATAGAGGATGAGCGCCAACACGTTGGCTGTGATCAAAACACCAAGAAAGTTCACGGTGTCCTTTGCCGCCTCCCATAATGGGGTCTTTCTGACATGGGGCAAATGCGGGAAATGTTTGTCCTCAACCGCCTGCGCCACTTCGTCCAGGAACATCGAGGTTATGGCTGAGGCCACCGGGACCATCAGAAACACCGACAGGATCAGCATGAAAATCAGCGAGCCAATCGACATCAGGTCGTCTAACCAACGCACCTCACCCAGCACAGGCACGGTTGCATCAGGTCCCACCAACCACTGGATCAAGACCAGAAAACAAGCGTAGGCCGCGACCAAAAGGGCCAGGGTCAGACCAATACCAAGGGCGAGGACACGGCGGAACCTTGGATCGCCCGTCTGTGCAATGGCTTTGAAGAAGGCATCAAAAATCATTGGGTCATCCAGGTTGTCTTGGCGTTCAGATCCGGCCGTGGCCGCTCGGGTGGGATCGGACCTTGGGTTGCGATATGGATCAGCCCGGCGATGCGCTCATTGTCTGCTAGATCAAACGCCGCTTTGCAAAACTCAGGGTCATGGCTGACCCAGCCGGAAAGCCAATTGGCCCCCCAGCCTGCTGCGAGGGCCGCATTCAACAAGGCCAAACAGACTGCCCCGGCAGAATAGGTTTGTTCAAGGGCAGGAACTTTGACGCTGGGGGTTTGCACCTCCACCACAACAACGGCCAGGTGCCCCAGCTCAAACTGGCTGCGCCCTTTGGCGATATCTTCCGGGCTTTTGTCTAGCCGTTGCCCAGCCTGACTGGTCAGATCGGCCAGTCGTGCCATAGCACCTTTTTCCACTACGATAAATCGCCAGGGTTCCAGCTTGCCATGATCCGGGGTGCGGGCGGCTGCGGTTAGCAGGGGTTCTAACTCGGCACGGTTCGGGGCGGGTGCGACAAGTGTTTTGGCAGGGCGTGACCGGCGTGTCAGTAGAAAATCCAGCGCGGCGTCGTTTTGGAGAGGCATATGTAAAACCTTGTTACATCGAATGGCTTCCATTTCGGCAGCCCGGGCAGGAAATTCAAGGTTAAAAGCACGGATCGTCCAGTATTTGCCCGGATCTGCTTCATCTAGCTACAAATATCCCCGCCGGAGGCACAAAATCCATGGAAATCCGTCGCCGTACAGTTCAACACTGCCACAATGGGCAAACCAAAGAAAAAACACCTGCCTGACCTGAGCCACCTGGCTCAGCCCGGGATGGAAATCCTGGTGCGGGTCACCCCCAAGGCATCGCGAAACGCGATTGAGCTTGGCAATGACGGCCTGCGGGTCCTGGTGACTGTTGTACCAGAAAACGGCAAAGCCAACGAAGCGGTGCGGGCCTTGCTTGCAACGGCAATGGGGGTGGCACCCACGCATCTTACTTTGAAACGCGGGCAGAGCGCGCGCGAAAAGCTGTTTGTCTATTCCGTGGCATCACGCAGCTGATACACCCCTTCGGGAAGGTCCAGTGCCACTGAAAGGTCACGCAGCTGGTCCAGTGATAGGGTAATCAGCTGCACCCGATCCGTGCGTGGGTCGTATTGTTCGATAGTGACACATTCAGCAAAGGAATTGATGGTGATATCTTCTTGCAGAGGCGCGGTGCCTTCGTCCAAGAGGGTGATCACGGTGGCGTCAAACTCATGTTCTATGGTAAACATAATCCCAGCTTGCCGTGAGACGGTCCCTCTGGCAAGGCTTTGTAGCATCACAGTATCTTTAACTGATGTGGGACAAGGATTGACTGGGTGCAATTGATCTCAGTGCTGATAGGTCTTTAGTATCAACTTGAATTGCCAAAGGGATTTTTATGCGCCGCCTTTTGTTACTGCTTCTTTTTGCCGTTGGTGGATGTGAAGTTTATACCCCTCCTTTCCCCGGGGAACAGGTGCGCAGTGGCGAGTCAGGTAAGAATTTAGGAGACATGACGCCACATGAAGTGGGGACCGCATTTGCCACCGTGGCTCATGCGGTTAACCTTGCGGCCGAACAGGAATGCCGTGCCCGGACCAAAGGCGTGAATTGCGATTTTCTGATCCACATCGACCGCAACCCCGATGCGCCAGCTAATGCCTATCAAAGTCTTTCGCGCTCCGGTCGCCCGGTGATAACCTTTACGCGTGCCATGCTGGCAGATCTTGAAAACCGTGACGAGCTGGCCTTTGTGATGTCACATGAGGCCGCGCACCATATTCGTGGTCATCTACGGCGGCAGCACGAGAACGCGGTGTCCGGCGCAATTATCTTTGCAGGATTGGCAACTGCAGCGGGCGCCAGCGCCGGAGAAATCGCCGAAGCGCAAGATCTGGGCGCTCTGGTTGGTGCCCGTAGCTATTCCAAAGAGTTTGAATTGGAGGCGGATGAACTGGGCACCATCATAACCCATCAATCTGGCTATTCGCCCAGCATTGGTGTGTTGTTCTTCAACCGCTTGCCAGATCCCGGCGACCGGTTTCTGGGCACCCACCCTTCCAACCATGACAGGGTCAAGGTCGTGCACCGCACCATCGCTCTAACACCAGGTCTGAATTAACTGATGACACAGATGACACCACCTGAACCGCAGCTGGTACAGCTGGGCGTGATCCTGACGGATCGTGGCTCACGCTATGCCGTCTCCGGCGCCACCGTGACTTCACGTGTCGAAATTGATGCGGTGCTGGCGCGGCTGAAACGCGACAAGGCTTACGCCAAGGCCACCCATAACACCTGGGCAGCACTTCTTCCCACTGGCGGGCTCAAGGCCGACGACGGTGAAAGCGGCGCTGGTATGGTTATTCTGCGCATGTTGGAACGGTCCGAGCTGAAAGATCATGTGGTTATTGTCACCCGCTGGTATGGGGGCAAGAAACTGGGTGGTGATCGGTTCCGGCGGGTCCAGGATGCCGTTCGGGCTTATTTGTTGGATCAGGGGTTTGCGGAATAAGGCTCTTTGCTGTTTTGACTTGCATCAATGCAAAGCGCGACGGCGGCATCTATTCAGATCGGTATTGGACCAGATCAGGAGATAGCCGTGCCCGACCTTGCCACTCTGAAAAAACACGCAGCCCTGTTTGATGACATGGGCACCGCAACAGGGCTAGACCTGCAACAACAAGCGATTGATGGCGCACTGGCGCTGGACGAGGTGTCCGAGGCGGTGCTGAGGTGCACCAAATGCGCCCATCCCGGCCAGTGTGGTAAGTTGCTGGCCACAGACAGTATCTCTTCGATTTCTCCGCCGGACTATTGCCGCAACCGTGACCTGTTGGACTATCTGCATGAGCAAACCATTTGAGCAGAGGAGCCGGAGGTATGCAGATATTGGGCGACCCTCTGTATCATTTGCGTCTGCTGGGCCGCATGGGCCACACAGTTGGTGCTGATCTGGTGCAGGCCTTTGAGGCCGGGAAAATCGACAACGAAACCTGGACCCAAATGATCACAAATTGTCGTGGCTGTCCGTATCCACAAAAATGCCATGCCTGGCTGGACGCTACTGAACAAGCCGCGGCACCACCGTCTGGCTGCTGCAATGCTGAGCCATTGCTACAGCTTCGCGATGCCGCAAAAAAGGACCTAGGTAAATGAAAGACGGAAGCACCAAGTCCATACCGGCCGGAGATATCTACCGGCACATGTGGCTGACGAGTTCCGTAGCCAAGGCCGTTGGTGTTGATCTTGGGGCTGCCCGGGCCGAGGGCACGCTAAGCGCTTCAGGCTACAGCCGTATGTTGACCAACTGCCGCAACGCCGGTTGCGACAAAAGCTGCGCGCTATGGCTGTCGCAACAGAATGGCCCCTCCAGTTCCGCGCCTGAGTTCTGCGTCAACGGGGCCTTGCTCACGCAGTTAAAGCGCTAGGTCAGGCCCTTCATTCCTGTCGCGCCGCGCCTTAGCCCAGCGGGTTAAAGCTTAGAGTGACTGCCGTCGCAAAGCGGCGCCTTGCCAGTGTGTTTACATCCACAAAAGAACAGCTTTTTGCTGGCTTCGGCGGTGTATTGAACGGGTCCAAAGGGGCTGCCGTTGTGAGACCCATCACAAAACGGCTGTTTCTTGGACATACCGCAAGCGCACCAGAAATAGATCTTCCCCTCTGTGACCTCGACGGCAAAGGGGGCTTTTTGAGCGATATTTGGGGGTGTTGACATGGCTTGCGGTTCTCCCAAAAGGGGTTGCGTTCCCCCAAGACGTGATCCGCAAGGGCCACAGGTCAAGTCGACCGCTTGTATCCCTGGCACCACCGCGCCAGTCTGGCGGTATGAAATACTTTTTGAACCGACTGAAACACCGCATCCTCTGGAGCTGGTCCGGCTGCCGAGATGCCTGGATCAACGAACACAGCTTTCGCACGTGGGTCTGGGCCAATCTAGCCTCAGCCGGGTTCGCCCTGTGGTTACCGCTGGAAACCGGCGAGCGCGCGCTGATCCTGGCGCTGGGCGTGCTGGTGTTGGCGGCCGAGCTGTTCAACACCGCAATTGAGCGGGCGGTGGATTACATATCGCAAGAGCAGCACCCGCTGGCCGGGCAGGCCAAGGATGCGGGCAGTGCCGGGGTGTTTGTGACGTCGCTTGCAGCTGGGGTTGCTTGGGTGGTGGTGCTGATGGGGATGGTTTGAGGGTCTAAGAACCAGACCTGCACCTTACCCTCGCAACGGGAGTGAGCATCGGAAAAGAAACCGTCTATTGGACACTTTCATGTGCGGCCGGGAGGAGTCCTTTCGCTTCGTAATCACCCAGATTCAACCACTAGGGGAGCTTGCCAAGTATTCGGATCCTCGCTAGCGTTTTCTGTAATTGCAATAGAAGAAATTTCGAGAATGACTCCGCATCTAGACCAAGAAAAAAACAGAGGCTGTACAGATTCCGGCCATGCACTGGTGAGCACGTCCAAGCCGAACTACAAGCGTTGTTGAAAAATGAGGCGTGGTTTGCGCCAGTTAATGAGTTGAATGACCCTGCTGAGTGCCGGCCGAGATGCGTAAAAAGTAGTTTCAAGGAATTCCGCGATGAGTTGGAAATGCTTCAGAAAAGGTTCACCACCGATCCGAAGACCGGCTCGAATGCTCGCTTGAAAGGGAATGGTCATTTTGAGGATTCTGAGGATCTAGATCTTCCAGAAGCGCAACTAGAGATCTATCGTTCGTTCCAGTATCAATATGGGGAAGCAATTGTCCAGCACACTGGATTGTTAGATTGGCTTCGGGGGCAATTCAAGAGCATCAGTTTTTCGTCTGATTGGAACGCGCCGTTGATGTGGGGCATTATGCCAATGGGTCTAAGGGCATGTGTATTGAATATGTACACGACGATGGCGTGCAAGCCGATCAAGTTTTCGAGGCGGAAGTTCGATACGCAGATCGCAGGCCGAAGCTCTCGACTGTAGAAATGATGCGCTACGATATCATTTCTAAATGTCTTGGGCCTTCAAGCTCCGAAGCCCGGGAGATTCAACGCTTGGTGGCTGAACGTCTCATGGCAATAAAATCAACCAGTTGGAGTTCTGAAACTGAGTGGAGGCAATACACTTTGAAGGTCTCGGATGCGTTTGGAAAAAACTACCATAAAGTAGACCGTTACCGGCCTAACAGAGTCATCTTTGGATTGGAGACTCCTAAAGAAACACAAAAACTGGTCAAAGGTGTGTTAGCCGATACTGTTGGGTATGCGCGGATCTCTTGGGCCAAGGATTTTGGACTAGGCTTAATTTCTACTTAAACCGCCAGAGCGTGACTCGAAACTTTTTCGGGGGGGCGGGTCAGATACAAAATTTCAGTGGTAGCAAAGTGAACTCCGCCCGCGCCTCCCTAAAATGCATCCTTAGCGCCAATGCGCCGACGCTTTGGGCTCCGCCCGTAAACTCGGGAAACTCTCTCCCAGAGAGTTTCTTTAACCGAGTTTACCCCATAAATCATACTCGCCGGCTTCATCGACTTCGACGGTGACGATTTCACCCACCTTCAACCCATCGGTGCCTTCGTCGATGAACAGGTTGCCGTCAATCTCGGGCGCGTCGGCCTTGGTGCGGCAGGTGGCGATGCCGTCTTCGTCGATGTCGTCAATGATCACATCCATGGTCTGGCCAACCTTGGCCTCCAGCTTGGCCTCAGAAATCGCCTGGGCCTTTTGCATGAAGCGTTCCCAGCGGTCCTGCTTGACTTCCTCGGCGACGTGATCAGGCAGGGCGTTAGACCGCGCACCATCGACGTTTTCGTATTTGAAACAGCCCACACGGTCCAACTTCGCCTCGTCCATCCAGTCCAGCAGGTGCTGGAACTCAGCCTCGGTCTCACCGGGATAGCCAACAATAAAGGTCGAGCGCAGGGTGATATCGGGGCAGGTGGCGCGCCAGGCGGCGATCTCGTCCAGGGTTTTGGCCCCAGCAGCAGGCCGCGCCATGCGCTTTAACATATCCGGGTGGGAATGCTGGAACGGGATATCCAGATAGGGCAGCACGGCGGTGTCAGGATCCGCCATCAGTGGGATCAGCTCACGCACAAACGGGTAGGGGTAGACATAGTGCAACCGGATCCACAGATCCTTGGGATTGCCCAACCGGCCCAACTCGCGTGTCAGATCGGTGATATGGCTGCGCACCTCATCGCCCTTCCAGGGGTTCAGATCGTGCTTGCGATCCATGCCATAGGCCGAGGTATCCTGCGAGATCACTAGCAATTCTCGCACGCCAGCCGTGACCAGCTTTTCAGCCTCGCGCAGCACCGCATGGGCCGGACGCGACACCAGACGGCCACGCATATCCGGGATTATGCAGAACTTGCAGCGGTGGTTGCAGCCTTCGGAGATTTTCAGATAGCTGAAGTGGCGCGGGGTCAGCTGCACACCGGTGGCCGGTAGCAGGTCCACAAACGGGTTGGGATCAGGCGGTACGGCGGCATGCACCGCATCCAGAACCTGTTCGTATTGGTGCGGGCCGGTGACAGCCAGAATGCGCGGGTGATGCTCGCGGATGTAATCCGGTTCCGCGCCCAGGCACCCCGTCACGATGACCTTGCCGTTCTCCTTCAGCGCCTCGCCAATCGCGTCCAGACTTTCGGCCTTGGCACTGTCCAGAAACCCGCATGTGTTGACGATCACCGCATCCGCACCGGTGTAATCAGGCGAGATACCGTAACCTTCGGCCCGCAACCGGGTCAGAATGCGCTCACTGTCCACCAGCGCCTTGGGACAGCCCAAAGAGACCATGCCCAGCGTCGGCTGGCCTGCGCGTGGCGTTTCCTGCACTTGCAGCTGAGGGGCGAGGTCGGGGCGGAGTTCTGGCGGATTGCTGGATGGGTTCTGGGTCATGTGCGCGCATATATCAGGAATGCCGCAATAGGCAAGAATGACGGGGGTGATATGCGTGCACCAAGCGTGCACCACCCGTGCACCGGGTTGCAGCTATGTGTTACCGCCCGGCCGTAAGGCCGGGCAACGCCCAACCCTCCCGTCAAACCGGAGGTTTGCCTTGGGCAAAACGGGGAGGGCGTTTCACGCCCACCCAGGGTCAGGCGCTGCCTTTTGTTATCTGTTGCTAGGTTACAGCAAACACCCTTAACGTGTAGCGAAAGCCATTTTGGAATGACGAGATTGATTGATGCGGGACGAGATTACAGAGGCAGCAGCGCCGAAATTGGATCTGAAACCAGCGAATGAGAACCCGTGGTATGTGCTGATGACTCTGTATGGGGAGCAAGAGGGGGAAGTGGTTGACGGGGTCTGCATGAGCAGAACCGCAAAGCGTGGAACGCTTGGGCGGGGCAGGCGCTGAGTGAGAAGGCGCGAGAGGACGCGGCAAAATCGTCGGAAATCGAGGTTGCGGAGCTTTGTGCCTGGACGGAACTGGGCGACGAGATCGAAGCGAAGTTCAAATCAGTTTTTGAAACACGCAACCCCGGCACCACAGCCCCCGAATTGCCAGATCCACACGACCATATCGACATGTCAAAGATCACCTGCCCCAATACAGTGGTATTGGGGCAGGTGATCTTTGCATCTGATGCCGATTTCCATTCAGCGACGTTCACGGGGCCTGCCGATTTCCGCTCAGCTACGTTCACTGGGGATGCCTATTTCAGTTCAGCGACGTTCACTAGTTTTGTATATTTTTCTGAAACAGAGTTTGGTGTTTTTGACCCCGGTCACCGATGCCTGCCGAAGTTTCGGGATTGCCAGTTTGAAAAACCCACCAGTTTCCGCGCGGCGGTGTTTCGCGATGGCTATCCGGACCTTTCTGGTGCGGTGCTGCATGAAAAAACGACCTTTAGCATCGATACGACGCGTGAAAGCTATTGGCCCGATCAGACGGAACAAGACCCCGAAGCCGCCAAGGACTCCTGTGCCATCATTCGCCACGTGGTGGCCAAACAGGGCCTGCCCGAAGAGGAACACTTCTTTTTCCGCCGTGAGATGCAGTTTGCCGGGCAGATTGGCAGCTGGTGGCAGCGGCTGCCGTACCGGGCCTTTGGTCTCATCTCGGACTATGGCCATTCCATCGCCCGCCCGGCGATCGCCCTGTTTGCGCTGTGGCTGATGCCGGCGTTGATCTATCTGGCCGCATTTGCTTGGGAAGAGGCGCGTCATGGGGTAGAGCATGGCATGTTCGAGCCCTTTGGCCTGTCCTTTGCCAGTGTATTTCGGATTTTTGGCTTTCAAGGGGTGCATTTTGGCGCTGAATATATACAGGGTCTCCATAATGCGCTTGAGGGGCTTGCAGCGGGGCAAACCATTTTGGGGTTTGTGTTCCTGTTCTTCCTTGGCCTTGGTCTGCGCCAGCGGTTCCGGTTCCGGTTGCGGTAGTGGGTAAATCTTTGATTTGGCTTTGGTACCCTAGATGCAAACGGGCACAGGCATTGCACCTAGGCTCTGACGCGTTAATCTGATGCCAAACAGACGAGGAGACGCGTCATGCGATTGTTATTTCGGATTTTTGTAGCGCTGTGCATGACGGTGATTGTTGTCATTGGCGGCTTGTTGTTGCTGCCGGGGGAAAAGTTTGCCGAACTGGCGGCGGATCAGCTTGAGGCGCAGACCGGGCGCCGGATGCAGGTGCAGGGCGAGGTGGCGTTTTCGGTCTGGCCAGTGCTGGGTATTCGCACCGGGGCGGTGACCCTTTCCAATGCAGACTGGGCTGGCCCCGAACCCATGCTGACGGCCGAGGGCCTGTCGGTTGGCGTTTCAGCGCCCGATCTGTTGGGCGGCGACATCAGGATCACCTCGGTCACAGCAACAGCGCCGCATCTGAGCCTGGCCACCAATGCCAATGGGCAGGGCAACTGGGTACTGGCGAGCTCTGCCGCAGCTGCTGATCCGGCCTCCACTGCGGAGGCGAGTGCTTCTGCGCAGCCATTTAGTATCGAAAAACTGGTGCTGAGCAGTGCCAGCGTCACCTACGCAGCGCATGGCGAGGCCCCGGTTGAAATGACAGCAATTGATCTGGATCTGACCTGGCCGGAGCCCGGTGGCACGGCGGATCTGACACTGACCCTGCATCCGAACGGCACCCCGGTGAAAGTTGTGGCAGAAGTTGGCACATTTGCAGCGTTTCTGGGCGGGCAGGTGTCTTCGGTTGGCGCCACGGTGACCACTGCGGGTGGATTTGCGCGGTTCGATGGCCGTGCCGGGGTCAGTGGTGAGGTGACCGGACGGTTTACCGCCAAGGCCGAGGACACTGTTGGACTGATGCGGTCAACTGGCCTGGGTGAGGTCAGTCTCCCACGCGGGTTGGGGCAGGGCGCTGTGATTGGCAGTGATCTGACCTATACTCCAGACGGCCGATTGGCGCTGCGCGACCTGAGCCTGGATCTTGATGGCAATGCCATGACCGGAGCTGTGGATCTGGTCATGGGGAAGGTGCCGCAGTTTACTGCAAAGTTGCAGGCCGAGGCGCTGGATTTGTCGGCACTGGCCGCAGAGGGTGACAGCAGCGATGGAGCCGGGGGGGCAGCGAGTACAAACAGTGGGTGGTCAGCAGAGCGGATTGACGCTTCAGCTTTGGGATTGGCCAACGGAACCCTGGACCTGTCGCTGGCCAGTCTGGATTTGGGGCAGGTCAAATTAGGGGCGAGTAAGTTCAGCCTGTCGATCGACAATGCACGGGCTGTCATGCGTTTTCATCCGGCCGCGATTTTTGGCGGCACGGTGCAGGGCCAGTTGGTGGCCAACAACCGCGGTGGGCTGTCGGTTGGCGGTAAGCTGACCTATTCGGGTATCCAGCTGGAACAGGCGCTGGGGCAGTTGGCAGGGTATAATCGACTGAACGGCGAAGCCTTGGGCGAGCTGAATTTCCTTGGGGTTGGCAATTCACAGGATACCATTATGCGATCCTTGAGTGGCGCGGGCTGGTTGGAAATTGGCAAGGGATTTTTTGACGGGTTTGATCTGGAAGGGTTGATGCGGTCCGGCGGTGGCAATGGCGGCAGTACGGTATTTGATGCGCTGAGTGCCAGTTACACCATGAAGGAAGGCAATCTGGACAATCAGGATCTGCTAATTTCGCTAAAAGCCTTGCGGGCAGAGGGTAAAGGACGCATCGGGTTGGGCGCGCAGGATCTGGATTACCTGTTTGTGCCAACAGCTCTGGCTGCAAACAGTGGACAGGGGCTGTCTATCCCGTTGCGGATTACTGGCCCTTGGGCTGATCCCAAAATCCGCCCCGACCTGAGCCAGGCGCTGGAGGCTGAGATAGATGGTCTTGAAGAGCAGGCCACAGATCAGCTGCGTCAGAAGTTGAGCGAAGAGCTGGAGGTTGAGATTGCACCAACGCAGGATCTGGAAGAGGCGATTCAGGATGGGCTGGAGCAACGTGCCAAGGACAGTCTATTGCAGCTGCTGCAGGGGAACTAAGAGCGGGTAAGAGCTGGGGCGCTGCCCCAGACCCCGGGATATTTTTAGCTAGATGAAACCTGGGATCCCGACTGGGGCCTCATGGCGCGAGGGTTGAAAACAGCGCGCCATGAGAATGTGTTGATCAGAAGGTTTGGTCGTAGTCACCTACCAGAGGTTCGGTGCGGATCACGGCATCGATTTCGGCAAAAATGGCGCGCAGTTCTTCTTCACTTTGCGAACTTTCGCAGACTACCACCAGATTGGGGGTGTTGGACGAGGCGCGCACCAATCCCCAAGAGCCGTTGTCAAGAATGACGCGGGCCCCGTTGACTGTAACCACCTCTTTGATGCTGCGGCCTGCCAGGGTTTCGCCAGCTGTGTGTTTCGCAACCAGCTTGGCGACCAGACGATCCAGCACATCATATTTTTCGGTATCAGCGCAGTAGGGTGACATGGTGGGCATCGCCCAGGTTTTGGGCAGCGCCCTGCGCAGATCGGACATTTTCATGTCCGGGTTGCGATCCATCAGTTTACAGATCTCAACCGCCACCCGCATACCGCAGTCATAACCACGGCCAATGGGTTCTGCCAGAAAGTAATGTCCGGACTTTTCAAAGCCAGCAAGGGCCCCGATTTCTTTGACTCGGCGCTTCATGTGGCTGTGACCGGTTTTCCAGTAATCAGCAGTGACGCCGTTTTTCTTTAGCTCTGGATCAGAGGCAAACAGACCGGTGGATTTCACATCCGCAACAAAGGTGGCGTTGGGGTGCAGTTTGGACAGATCGCGCGCCATGATGACGCCCACTTTGTCGGCAAAGATTTCTTCGCCTTCATCGTCGACCACACCGCAGCGGTCACCGTCGCCATCAAACCCCAGCGCAAAATCTGCCCCCGAGGCTTTGACGCTGTCCGACATGTCGTGCAGCATTTCCATGGCTTCGGGGTTTGGGTTGTAATGGGGGAAGGTATAGTCCAGCTCGTTATGGCTGGGCACAACTTCAACGCCGATGCGTTCAAACAGCTCCGGAGCAAAGGCAGCGGCAGTGCCGTTGCCGGTGGCACAGACCACCTTGAGCTTGCGGGACATTTTGAAATCGCCGACCAAATCATCCAGATAGGCTTCTTTGACGCCATCGACAAATTCGTAGGATCCACCAGCACGGGCAACACCTTTGCCCTGCAGGACGATTTCGCGCAATTCGCTCATCTCATCTGGGCCGTGCGTCAAGGGGCGTTCAAAGCCCATTTTAACCCCGGTCCAGCCGTTGGGATTGTGGCTGGCGGTGACCATGGCAACCGCAGGCACATCCAGATGGAACTGCGAGAAATAGGCCATGGGTGACACAGCTGGACCAATGTCTTTGACGGCGATACCGGCCTGCATCAGACCCAGCATCAGTGCGTTTTTGATGCTGAGCGAATAATCGCGATAATCGTTGGCGACGGCAATGATCGGGTCAATGCCGCGCGCAATCATCTGTGTGCCCAGACCAAGACCCAAGGCGGTAATGCCGGGCAGGTTAATCTCATCCGGGTACTTCCAGCGCGCGTCATATTCGCGAAAACCGGTGGGGGTTATCATTGGATCGCGCAGGAAATTCCAGGTGTTGGGCGTCACCGGGGCGGTTGGTTTTGTCATGGAAAACTCTTATCGCTAAATCAAAAGGTCATTGGATTGGCTTTTGCCAAAGTGTCAAATGCCATCAGGGTTTCAATGAGCTGGGGCATCTGGTCGAGATAAATCATGTTGGGACCATCCGAAGGAGAACGGTCAGGATTTTCATGTGTTTCGATGAAAACTGCACCAACGCCAATGGCGGCTGCTGCACGGGCCATCACCGGCGCAAACTCACGCTGACCACCAGTTGAGCCCCCAAGGCCAGCCGGTTGCTGCACCGCATGGGTGGCATCCATCACAACGGGATACCCAGTGGAGGCCATTTGCGGCAGGGACCGCATGTCGGTGACCAGAGTATTATAGCCAAACGAGGTTCCCCGCTCGGTCAGCAGAATGCGCTGATTGCCGGTGCTTTCGATCTTGGTGACGATATTGGCCATGTCCCAGGGCGCCAGAAATTGGCCCTTTTTGACATTGATCGCGGCGCCGGTTTCCGCCGCTGCCAGCAATAGGTCGGTTTGACGACATAACAGCGCCGGGATCTGCAGGATATCACAGACCGCAGCTGTTGGCGCACATTGATCGGTGGTATGTACATCCGTCAGAACAGGCACACCGATGGCCTTTTTGACGCTGTCCAGCATCGCAAGACCTTCGTCCATGCCGGGTCCACGAACACCGCTGATCGAGGTGCGGTTGGCTTTGTCGTAGGACGCTTTGAACACATACTGTGCCCCGGCGGCGTCGCATGCCTCTTTCATTTTTCCTGCGATCATCTGTGCGTGATCGGCGCTTTCCAACTGGCAAGGGCCAGCAATGAGGGTCAGGGGGCGGTCATTACCGATGGTTAGGTCGGCGATTTGGATATTTTTCATGGCTTAAGATGAGACCTGTTCGCGAAGGATGGAGGCTGTGAGTGAGAACATCAGATAGATACCTGAAAAGATCAGGAAAGCCAAAATCGTATTTTCGAACTTGCGCGGATAGGAGGGTTCCTGACTGGGAACAGGCTGCACCGCCGTGGTCAGATAGCGCACCTGACGGTTGGCTTCCATGCGGGTTTGTTCAACTTGCTGCAGCGCGGATTGCAGCATCAGATCACGTGTGGCGAGATCAGCCTGCGCCATCTGGATCTGTACACTGAGACTGGCCAGGGAATTTTCACCAGCAGAGGCGTTGATCATGCGTTGGTTCAAACGATCAATAACGGCTTGCAGCCGGGCGATGTCGGCACGGGTGCCGGCGACTTTTGCCTTGTTGGGGCGGGCATTGTCGAGCAAAGCCGCAAGTTCCAGCTCGTTTTCCTGAACTTGTAGTTCAAAGGTGCTGATTTGCGACCGCAACGACAGAATTACACCTTCTGGGTCTAATACAGCCCCCTTTTGCTGAAGACGCACAAGCGCCTCCTGGGCTTTTCGGCGTTCAATACCAGCGATTTCCATGCCACGCTCAGCGTCTTTCATCTGATTGGAGCGTTTGTTCACGGACAGATTGTTGACCATCTCTTCGGCATAATTGATCAGGCTTTGGGCGAACTGGGCTGAGACCTCGGGGTCGGCGGCAGAGACCTCCATCCGGACCACACCTTCGGTCGGATCATAGCCAATTTTGACGTTGCGCGAATAGGTTGTATAGGCCTCTTCGTTGGTTGGGTTTTCGTTCAACCGTTGCAGGGGATCGATCCACTCTTGGGTAAAGTGGGACTTGAAACCGACATCTCTGTCCAATCGCAACATGGCCTCTTTGGACTGCAAAAAGCTTTGTACTGCGATCGAATCCTGGCTGGTGGCAAACTGGGTGCCGCTCAATAATCCGCCAAGACCAGCGCCGCCAGCATTGTCAGCCTTAAGGATCAGGAATTCAGATTTGGCGGCGTACATTGGGGTCGCCACTTTGTAGAAATAATAGCCAGCAAGAATTGTTGGCAACATGACGAAAAACGCCAGACGACTAACCAAAAGCAGCAGCTTGCGGCGACGGCGGCTGGCAATGTCGCGCTGGATATCCTGAATTTGGCGATTGCGCCGCTCGGTTGCACTCAACTCGGTTGATGGCAGGTTGGTCTTGGCTGCGGGCACCGTCTGTGGCAGCTGCACCGCGCCAGGGGCCAATGGCCCGCCAGCAGGTTGGGCGCTGTTCTGCGGCACCACCAGTTCAAGCATATTGGCGCGTTTGAATGGATCGATACCCTTTTCCCGCAACAAACGTACCGCGTCAAAATCGGAGGTGGCGGGTAGATTGTGCTTTTGCGCGACACGGCGTGCCATGCGCAATTGGCGCCCCGTCAGACCTTCGTGGCGAATGGCATCGATATCAGTTTCAGCACCGGTCTCTCGTGCTGAGCTAACCTGACCGCTCATTGCGGGTTTTGCATTTGGCGGAGCCGATGCCGCAGCTGCATCACCTTTGGGGCCGGGAACAGATTGCGCCCGTGCCGGTTGCTCCGACGGCTGTGCCGCAGCCTGAGGGGCCGCATCCGCGGACGGGCGGGCGGCGGCTGCCGCTGCGGTAGGTCCGGCGCCGCGGCGGATGCGAAATTTCTTAGCCTTGGGTTTCATAGTCATAGAGCTGTTTCGCTTCTTCCAAGGTTTCAAACATATGCAAATGCCCGTCCAACAGGACTGCGGCAGAGCGGGCAAATTTTTCCAGCGTCTTTGCCTGATGCGAGACGATGATAATGGTGGTGGTCAGCAGCCGCTCTTCCAGTATTGCGCCGGCTTTCTTATTAAATTCAACATCTGTGGTGCCGGGCATGCCTTCATCGATCAGGTAGATATCAAAATCCAGCGCCAGCATCAAAGAGAACGAAAACCGCGCCCGCATACCTGAGGAATAGGTGCCCAGTGGCTGGTCAAAGTACTCGCCCAAGCCACAAAGCCAGCGGCAATAGGCTTCGACGTAATCAGGGTCCAAACCATATAGTTTGGCAATAAAGCGAGAGTTTTCAAAGGCCGAAAGCCGGTTGACCACTCCGCCCATAAAGCCAAGCGGAAACGATACTTTGCTGGATCGGATGATTTCCCCATCATCGGGTTTTTCCAATCCGGCCATCATGTTGATCAGGGTTGTCTTGCCAGTACCGTTTGGTGCAAGCACGCCCAATGACTTGCCCAGTTCCACCTGGAACGAGACTTTGTCCAGGATCACCTTGCGCTGGGTTCCTGTCCAAAAGGACTTGCTGACATTTACAAACTCAAGCATCGATATTCCGGTACTGCCCGATTGGCCCCTGGTCCGGGACTCTTGACACGGTTGTTACTTGGTGACGTGGCACCTTTTCCCTCCATATCAGAGGAGTGTTAACGGCTTACGCGTCGAATTTGGCCATATTATGTCGAATTGTAGCATAGTTTATCAATGGTCTATTAACCTTTTTGGTTGGCCTGAAACTGCGAATGCGTAAATTACTATGGTTATTTCGATGGTTAAACGAAGTTGGGTCTAGGGTCTTATTGTTTCCTGATGGGCGACAATAGATATGTCAAGAGGGTGAACAATGGAGAACCTTGGCGCGCTAAAGCGTGAGATCCGCGCTTGTCAGTTGTGTGCGGATAGGTTTGCGATGACAGCCACGGGCCACTCGCCCCGGCCCATAGTGTGGTTTCGATCCTCGGCGCGCCTCTTGATTGCAGGTCAGGCGCCTGGTGCTCGCGTTCAACAAACCGGTCGCCCTTTTACCGATGCCTCTGGTGACCGGTTGCGAGAGTGGCTGGGGATTAGTGATGCTGACTTTTATAACAAGGACCGCGTCGCGGTGGTGCCGATGGGGTTTTGTTTTCCCGGTTACAACGCCAAGGGGGCTGACCTGCCGCCGCCTGCTTTGTGCCGCCGCACCTGGCATGAACGGGTGTTTCAGCACCTGCCACAGGTATCGTTGACGGTCTTGGTAGGTGCGCATGCACTGCACTATCACTTGGGGGGCAAAACACCGGTGAACGATCTGGTGCGTGGTTGGCGGGATCATGCGCCGCAGGTCTTTCCCTTGCCACATCCGTCTTGGCGCAATACCGGATGGTTGAAGAAAAACCCGTGGTTCGAGTCTGAGCTGGTGCCAGAACTGCAAGCCAGGGTGAAAGAGGTGTTGAGATGACTGAGACCACAGCGCTGGACCGCGCCCATGCTGCGATGATCGCCGCGCCGCAAGATGATACTGCGCGACTGCGCTTTTACGAGCGACTGGCGGATTCCGAATTGTTCATGATGCTGAGCAAAGAGGCAGAGGGCGACAATATCTCGCCTGAGATGTTTGAGTTGGCTGATGGTGCGTTTGTTCTGGTGTTCGACCGCGAAGAGCGGCTGGCCCAATTTGCCGACCGGGTGGTGCCCTATGTGGCTCTGTCCGGGCGGGTAGTGGCCCAGATGCTGGCCGGGCAGGGGATTGGGCTGGGGGTGAACCTCGAAGTCGCTCCTTCATCGATCCTGATCCCGGCCGAGGCAGTGGATTGGCTGCATCAAACCTTGGAACATGCGCCAGATCAGGTCGAGGCCGCGCTGACCGAGATTGTGCCTCCGATCGGACTGCCGGAGGTTCTGTTGACTGCGCTGGACGCGAAGCTGGCCAGTGCCGCCGGGCTGGCAACATCGGCGTATCTGGTTGGTGTACGGTATGACGGAGGAGGGCAGGGGCACCTCTTGGGCTTTGTTGATGCCAAGGAGGCCGCGCAATCGGCCCTGGCCAAGGCCGCAGGTGAAGCGTTGACCTTCTCTGGGATCGAGGCTGGGGCGATGGATGTCGGCTTTTTTGCATCGTCTGATCCGATGTCAGCCAAACTGGCTAAGGTCGGTTTGCGGTTTGACCTGCCTCAACCGGAAGAGCCCAAGGTGCATCAACCAAAGATACCGGGAGGAGACCCGGACAGTCCGCCACGGCTGAAGTAAATATATAGGCAAGCCCGGCCTGTCGGCCGGGCAAGATGTCTTACTCCGCTGCTGTTTCCAGCTTGTCTTGTGTGCGGGTGTCGAAATCCGATGCATCGTGGCGTTCGCGCAGCTGAGTGTGCAGCTCGCCAAAGGCACGGTTTACCATACGGCCACGGCTGACCGCTGGGCGGGCGTCGATGGCTTTGGCCCAGCGTACCACATGGGTATAGCTTTCAACGTCCAGGAATTCGGCCGCGTCATACAAGCGGCCCAGAACCAACTGGCCATACCAGGCCCAGATCGCCATATCGGCAATGCTGTAGTCACCACCAGCGATGTACTGATGATCCGCCAGTTGGCGATCCAGCACATCCAACTGCCGTTTGGCTTCCATCGCAAAGCGATCAATGGGGTATTCCCATTTCTCGGGCGCATAGGCGTAGAAGTGGCCAAAGCCGCCGCCCAGATAAGGCGCGCTGCCCATCTGCCAGAACAACCAGCTCATCACTTCGGTCCGCTCAGAGCCTTCTTTGGGCAGGAATGCGCCAAATTTTTCTGCCAAATGCATCATGATCGAGCCGGATTCGAAGACCCGCTGTGGGGCGTCGCCGCTGTGATCCATCAATGCAGGAATCTTGGAGTTCGGATTGACGTCGACAAAACCGGATCCAAACTGGTCGCCTTCGCCGATGTTGATCAGCCAGGCATCATATTCGGCCCCTGTATGGCCGGCTGCCAGCAGTTCTTCCAGCATCACCGTGACCTTGACCCCATTGGGGGTGGCCAGCGAATAGAGCTGCATGGGATGTTTGCCCACGGGCAGGTCTTTGTCCTGGGTGGGGCCTGCCACGGGACGGTTGATCGAGGCAAAACGACCGCCGCTTTCCTGGCTCCATGTCCAGACCTTAGCGGGGGTATAAGAAGTATCACTCATCTGTTGGGCCTTGTTGTTGGAAACACTGTTTAGTCCAGCAATAACGTTTTTGCTGCAAATTGCATTCCCTGACTTAAGGTGCATTCTGAAAATTCCAATGACTGGAAGGTCTGATTGAAACATTTTGGCCTGTTTGTTCACATCCACTCGTGGCCGGACACAGAGACGTGACACCCCCTTCGCATTATGGCTGCAATGCATATTGTGATCAGCAACCCGGCGGGATGCTGGTGAAATTGAACGAATAACATCTTTGAGAGGATGACGTGATGAAGCGTATTTTATTGGCGGCCGCAGCGGTTATCACCCTTGGTTTGCCAGCCCTTGCGGGGGAGCAGTATATCGATGGTACGGGGTATGCGGTGTCCGGGTATGATGTCGTTGCCTATCGCAGCCTACCGCAGTCGACGGTTGGCACCTCTCAGCCCTCCGGAGTTCCTGGGAAATCCAGCCTCACCGCAGAACATAATGGCGCTACATTTGCCTTTGCAACCGAAGCCAACCGCGCAGCGTTTCTAAGCAATCCTGATTACTACGCGCCGGAGTACGATGGCCACTGTGCATATGGGGTGTCCAAAGGTGGCAAAGTGCCGGGCAACCCAAACCTGTGGCGCATTGTCGATGACAAGCTCTACCTGAACATTACCACGGTTGTGAACGGCTTCTGGGAAGAAGACATTCCCGGCAATATCAACCTGGCAGAGGGAAACTGGCCGGGGATCGAGGCCAACAATGCCTCGGGTAACAAGATCCCCAACTTCACCTCATCCGCGCCTGATTAAGGTCTGAAAACAAAACCCCCGGTGACCATTTCGGGTCATTGGGGTGTTAATCGGATGCTAGGTTTTGTGCCATGTTGCACAGCATTTCGAACATGATCGAAGCCCCCAAAAATGCCGTCGCACCAGCCGTGTCAAAGGGCGGCGAGACTTCGACCAGATCTGCGCCGACAATATTCACACCGTCCAGCATCCGGGCCACCTGAATGGCCTGAAACGAGTTGGGGCCGCCAACTTCGGGGGTGCCGGTGCCGGGGGCATAAGCTGGATCGACAAAATCGATATCGTAGGACACGTAGGTTCTGCCGTGACCTGCTATTTCTTTGGCTTCCGCCATCACATCCTCGACGCCACGCGCATGGAATTCCTCGATGGGAATGATTCGCACGCCGACGCTTTGGGCGAAATCACGGTCTTCGCTGTCGTAGGTTGTGCCCCGAATACCAATTTGGACAACGCGTTTGGGATCCAGTAACTCCTCTTCGATGGCGCGACGGAATGGGGTTCCGTGGGTATACATCGTGCCGCCAAAATAGCTGTGGAACAGGTCTGTGTGGCTGTCAAAATGGATCATTCCCAGTGGGGCGTCCTTTGCAAGTGCGCGCAAAATTGGCAACGAGCACAGATGGTCTCCGCCAGCAGTCATGGGGAGAATGCCAGCCTCGGTGACCTGATCATAAAATGCGGTGATCCGCGCCATACTGTCTTCCAGTCCGGCCGGGTTGGGGGCTACGTCGCCCAGATCGGCGCAGTTCACCAGTTCAAACGGGCGGATTTGGGTGGCCCCATTCTGGGCGCGTATCATCGTGGACATGTCCCGCAACTGACGGGGGCCGTGGCGGGGACCGGGCCGGTTGGTTGTGCCACCGTCCCAGGGAGTGCCGATCAGGCCGATCTGAACGTCTTTGATCCGGGGATCGTCTAGCGATACATGTGGCAACCGCATGAATGTCGGTACGCCGGCAAATCGCGGCAGATCAAATCCCGATACCGGGTGGAAAAATGGATCGCCCATATTGCAATGTCCTTTTGAAGTGTCCGTCCTAGACGCTGCGGTAGTCCGCAGATGAAGTCGAATGAAGCTTGGGCTATTGAGCATCACCAGATGATCTCGGGCAACAAAAAAACGGCGCCCCAAAGGGCGCCGTTAGGTTATTCATATATCTGCCAGAGGTTACCGTTTACGGTCGCGGCGCGCACTCATCGGCTGGAAGGCGACGCCAACATGGGCTTCGCAATAGGGTTTGCCCTGCTGAACTGACAAACCGCAGAACCAGAAGTCCTCGGTTGCAGGATCGCCAACAGGCCACTTACAGGTGCGCTCGGTCAATTCCATCAGAGACAGGCGCTTGGCCTTCTTCTCGATCTCGTTGACCTTGGCCAGTGCCTCTGGGCTGATTTCATTGGCCGAGGGCTGCGGTGGCAGCGGCTGACCAGCTGGAATGATTTGCTTGCGAGCAGGTAGCATCGGCTTGCCATCGGCTGACTTGGCAGCAGGTGGGGTGATTGGACGTGCAGGCTCGGTCTTGGGCTGCACTTTGGGCTTGGGCACAGGTTTTGCCGCGGCTGCGGGTTTCTCCTTGGGCTCAGCAGACTTGGCCCCACCAGTGGAGTTGCGGTTGGATAGGCCCAACCGGTGCACCTTGCCGATCACTGCATTGCGGGTGACCCCGCCCAGTTCTTTGGCGATCTGGCTGGCCGACTGACCCTCGCCCCACATCTTTTTGAGCAGTTCAACGCGCTCGTCTGTCCAGGACATATCTTGCCTTTCCAAGCTAAAAGCGGCCCCAAGAAACCTGCGACCGCCATAGTATTCCGTATCAGTGGCCTATTCTAATCACTGCGCCGCGAGTTACAAGCCATCTTGCACTTGTCGGAGCAATAGGTATGCAGGCCGGACACAGAATGTAGGGGCAGTCATGTCAGACACCAGCTATCGTATTGGCCTGGGCGAACGTCGCTTTGGGCGTTTTAACTGGATGGGGCTGCGCACACTGGCCGGTCGGGAGATCACCCGGTTTCTGGTGGTCTGGACCCAGACCCTGCTTGCCCCATTGGTAACGTCTGCGCTGTTTCTGATGATTTTCAATATCGCCATCGGCCCACAGCGCGGCGATGTCATGGGGGTTCCGTTCCTGACTTTTCTGGCACCGGGCATCTTGATGATGACGGTAATCCAGAACGCCTTTGCCAATACCACATCATCGATTGTTATTACCAAGGTACAGGGCAATATCGTGGATACCCTGATGCCGCCATTGTCCGGGCTGGAGATCCTGTTGGGATATCTGGCGGGCGGTGTTGCCCGCGGCTTGCTGGTGGCGCTGGGCATTGCACTGGGGCTGGGGCTGACCTTAGGCATCTGGCCTGCTCATCCCCTTGTTGCGCTGGTGTTTGTCCTTCTGGGCGCGTGTTTTCTCGGGGGGCTTGGCATCGTTGCCGGCGTGTTTGCTGAAAAATTCGACCAGATGGCAGCGATCACGAATTTTATCGTCACACCTTTGGCGTTTTTGTCCGGCACCTTCTACTCCGTCTCGGCATTGCCACCGGTTCTCAAGACACTTTCTTATCTGAACCCGGTTTTCTACCTGATTGATGGGGTGCGATTCGGCATGATCGGCACTTCAGACAGCTCACCTTGGTTGGGATTGGCGGTCTGCAGTGGCGCAACCTTTGCAGTCTGCCTGCTGGGTTGGGCGATGCTGCGCACGGGTTACCGTCTAAAGGCCTGAACGCGGCGGATACGTGATCGGTCATTTACAGACCCTATGTGCCGTGCAATTCTCCGTCGGCCTTACATATGGAAATACCTATGACCTATGAAACCTGGATCGCTTTTGTCCTCGCCAGTGCAATTGTGGTCGTGATCCCCGGCCCAAATATTATCCTGACGGTGAATTTTGCACTGCGCAGCGGACGGCGCACCGGTTGGGGCACAGTGACAGGGACAGCATTGGGGGCGCTGGTGGCGATGTCTGCGACGCTAATGGGCGCAGGCGCGATCCTTGCAACTTCGGTGACATTGTTCTCAATCCTTAAAATTGCCGGGGCCGCTTATCTGATCTGGATGGCCTATTGCTTGTGGACTGCGCCAGTCGAAGAGGTCGAGGAGCCAGGGAGCGTTGCAGGCAGGTCCCTGTGGTCGATCTTTGCCCAGTCTTTTCTCGTCAGCGCGCTGAACCCAAAAGGTCCAGTGTTTTACATGGCGTTTGTACCGCAATTCGTGAACACATCGCTGCCGGTGTTTGAGCAGTTTGCGATTCTCACTGCCACGTTCGTGGGTGTTGCCGCACTTAACGGGCTGATGTGGCTGTTCTTTGCGTCCGGGTTGCGGGCGCGATTGCAGAAGCCGCGTGCGCGGCGCGCGGTCAATAGAACGGGCGCATCCTGCATGTTTGCAGCAGGCGTATTTACCGCCAACGCCTCCCGCGTTGGCTGATCCTGACAGGGGCGTTATTGCGGGCTTTTGGGCTTTCGCAACCGCCCCTCTCGCCAGGCAAGGACCGCCGCTCCGGTCAGGATGATACCGGCGCCGAGAATGGTCACAGCATCTGGTACTGCACCAAAGCCAAGAAAATCATAAAGAGTGGCAAAGATCAGCGTTGCATAACTGAATGGGGCCACAAACGATGCATCGGCACGCGCCATTCCGTTGACAAAGCAGGCTTGAGCACAGGCCATCAAAACACCGATTGCAGCTAGGGCGACCCACTGCTCAACACTGGGCATCTGCCAGACTGGAATGACCGCTGCAGAGGCAATCAGCATGCCAATTGTGTTGTTGATCAACAGGACCTGTAGCGGAGATTCGCGACTGGCCAGCTTTTTGATGAAAATCAGTTCAAATCCCATGATCATCGCCGCCGCAAGGGCCAGCAATGCGGCGGGCTGAAAGCTGTCCGGGGTCGGCCGCAGCAGGATCATCGCGCCAAGCAACGCCGTCACGGCAGCCCCCCAGCGCCACGGGCCAACCCTTTCCCCCAGCAACGGAATGGCCAGCATCATCGCAAAAACCGGGTTCAAGAAAGTGATCGCAGTGGCATCCGCAAGCGGGATATAGGCCACCGAGGCAAACATCAGCGAAACCCCAGCCCAGCCAAATGAGGTTCGCCCGATATGCAAACCCCAATGGGGACGGCTAAAACGAGGCCGCAGCATAATTGCGGCTGTTGAAATCGCCACAAAAGCAAACACAAACCGCCCATGACTGACTTGCAACGGGTGAAGCGGTTCTCCCAGCGCATCGGTGACCAGCGCCTTGGCCACCAGCGTGGTGCCGGCAATGAACGTGGTCGCTACCAGAATGAAGGCGGCAGCTAGGGATGGGTTTTTCTGGATTGCTTTTTGCATAGGGTTGCGATGCGTCAGCCGGTCTTGGGATGCAAGAGTTTTTGGTCAGCTCGCCAACGAAGCTTTTTGAATAGAGGGTAGGAAAGTTGCGCGTTCAGTTTCGCCGGATCTGCCGAAGTGCTCACCGTGGGTGTACAAAAGGACTTTCCTTCTGGTCTATCCTCCGCTATGGGCTGTTCCTATGATCAAACTTGCACATACCACCCGACGGGCACCTGCACTGCGACGCCGACGCTAATCCGCGTTACGGCCTCTTGATCCATGCGTCTCTAATTGGCGCACCTCTCTTCAACATCGTTGACCAACTGCCCATCATACTGCACGTCTTGGGCGTCTATTTTCGAAAAGGATGATCCCGATGATCGCTTCCGTTCTGCCAACCTATAACCGCGCCCCTTTGAACTTTGTCAAAGGCGAAGGCTCCTGGCTGATCGAGGCGGACGGGCGACGTTTTCTGGATCTCGGCGCAGGCATTGCGGTGAACGCTTTGGGCCACGCCCACCCGGCATTGGTTCAGGCCCTGACGGATCAGGCACAAAACCTGTGGCACGTCTCCAACCTCTACCAGATCCCACAGCAACAGGCATTGGCCGACAAGCTGGTGGAGCATACCTTTGCCGACACCGTATTTTTCACCAACTCCGGCACCGAAGCCTGTGAGTTGGCGGTGAAAATGGCGCGCAAGTATTTCTATGACAAAGGGCAGGAGCAGCGGGTTGAAATCCTCACCTTTGACGGCTCTTTCCACGGTCGCTCATCTGCTGGGATTTCGGCCGCCGGATCCGAGAAAATGACCAAGGGCTTTGGTCCTGTCTTGCCGGGTTTTGTACACCTGACATTTGGTGATATGGATGGTGTGACCAATGCGATCACTGACAACACTGCGGCAATCCTGATCGAACCCATTCAGGGGGAAGGTGGCATTCGCGCGGTTCCCGATGCAGAGTTAAAAACTCTGCGGGCTCTTTGTGATGAGCATGGTATCCTGCTGATCCTGGACGAAGTACAATGTGGTGTTGGCCGGACTGGTAAACTGTTTGCGCATGAATGGGCGGGCATCACCCCGGATATCATGATGGTGGCCAAGGGCATCGGCGGTGGCTTCCCGCTGGGCGCAGTGCTTGCCACCGAAGACGCGGCTTCAGGGATGACCGCGGGCACCCATGGATCGACATATGGTGGCAACCCGCTGGGCTGCGCGGTTGGCTGCGCGGTGATGGATCACGTCACCGACCCCACTTTTCTGGACGAGGTGAACCGCAAGGCCGGATTGCTGCGGCAAAAGCTTGAAGGTCTGGTTGGTGCCCACCCAGAGGTGTTTGAAAGTGTCCGCGGCTCTGGCCTGATGTTGGGGCTGAAATGTAAGGCCACCAATATCGATGTGGTCAATGCCGGCTATGACAATCAGGTCATAACTGTCCCAGCCGCTGACAATGTGATCCGCCTGTTGCCGCCACTGACTCTCAGTGATGACGACATCACCCAGGCCCTTCTTCGCCTCGATCAAGCTGCAACTCAGATTGAAACGGCCTGATCCTCATCTAGCTATAAATATCCCGGGGGTCCGGGGGCAGCGCCCCCGGCCCGGTCTCACGAAAAGCGAAACAGCATGAACCATTTTCTCGACATTCATAAAACAGACCCCACCGAACTGCGCAGCATGATTGATCAGGCCAGCGTGATGAAACAGGCGCGTCTCGATCGCCCTAAGGCGGCACCGGATGATGACCAGCCGCTGGCGGGCCGCATGGTTGCTCTGATTTTCGAAAAACCGTCAACCCGAACCCGAGTCTCGTTTGACGTTGGCGTACGCCAGATGGGTGGCCAGTCGATGGTGTTGTCGGGCAGTGACATGCAGCTGGGCCACGGTGAAACCATCGCTGACACCGCCCGTGTGCTGTCGCGCTATGTCGATATGATCATGATCCGGACTTTTGACGAAACCGTGCTGATGGAAATGGCTGAATACGCCTCAGTTCCGGTCATCAATGGCCTGACCGACCGCACTCACCCCTGCCAGATCATGGCCGATATCCAAACCTACGAAGAACATCGCGGTTCGATCAAAGGTAAGAAAGTGGTCTGGACAGGGGACGGCAATAACGTCTGCGCTTCGTTCCTGCATGCGGCTGGGCAGTTTGGTTTTGACCTGACCTTTACCGGCCCTTCGCAGTTGGACCCTGAGGACGAGTTTATTGGTCTGGCCCGTAACGCCGGATCCAAAATCGTGATCGAGCGTGACGCGCAAAAAGCTGTCGAAGGCGCGGATCTGGTTGTTGCGGACACCTGGGTGTCGATGCATGACAGCCAGTCCTCCAAGGAACGTCGCCACAACATGCTGCGCGGCTATCAGGTTAATGCCGAACTGATGTCCCATGCCAAACCTGACGCGCTGTTCATGCATTGCCTGCCTGCGCACCGCGAGGAAGAGGTCACTTCAGAAGTGATGGATGGCCCACAATCGGTGATCTTTGACGAAGCCGAAAATCGTCTGCACGCCCAAAAGGCGGTCATGCGCTGGTGCCTTGGCGTCTAAGGCAACCCGTTATGAACGCACCTAAATTGCTGCTGCGGGAATTGCCGGGGGACTATGCTGTCTCTCGTCTGGCGGCCGGTAGCGACACGCCAGACTGGGTGAATGGGCCCGGTCTGGTCACTGTGACCAGTGCCGAGGACGAAACCTCGATCCTCTGTCTGCGCGAACGGGTTCCGTCGGAGGTTAAACAGTCGGCAGGCTGGACCGCCATCCAGGTCTCCAACCTGTTTGATTTTGATGAACCCGGCGTAGTTGTCGCTGCAACCCGTCCTGTTGCCGAGGCCGGACTGGGTATCTTTGTTGTTTCGACCTTTGACCGGGACTATCTGCTGGTGCGTCAGGACAGTCTGCACCGGGCAGAGATGGCGTGGTTGGGCTATGGGCATAGGGTTCAGCGAGGTCAGTTGTTTTTGCGAAACGCAGAGATATCGGACTGCGATGCGATTGCTGCGTTTCACCTGCGGATCTGGCGGCAGACTTACGGTGCGATTGCGCCTACCGCTGCGGTTGAGGCGCTGAATTTTGACCGCCGACAGGAGCAGTGGCGTGTCAAACTGTCTGGAAATCGCGAGCAGTCTGTCACTTTGCTGGCAGAAGATGAGCAGGGACAGCTTATGGGCCTTTGCGATCTCACAGGTTCCACGATCTCTGGATTTGAGGATGCGCTCGAAATTACACATCTGTATCTGGATGAGAAATTGCGCGGGCAGGGGGGTGGGCGATACTTTCTGAACTTGGCGCAGCACATTGCGCAAAGGTTTAAGAAGCCAGCCGTGGTGCTGGAGGTGGTCCGCGAGAATACGGCTGCGCTCGATTTTTACCGCGCGTGTGGCGGTGATCCCGTGGCTGAGCAAACCTATCGCGGGCCTTTGTGGCCGTCGGAAAATGTGATTATACGCTGGTCTTCAGATCTCTGACCTGTACTCATTGCGTTTGGTATTTAGAACGCGAGAAATGACATGGACCAGACAACTGCTCTTTTGATTGTCGATATGCAGATGGAAATGACCTTCCGAACAGAGGCAGGTCGTCCACGCGCAACCCCACAGGCCGAAGACCGTGTCACGGATCTGGTGGCAGGGTTTCGCAGTGCAGGACTGCCAGTTCTACATGTCCACCACGATGCCCCTCAGCCGGAAAGCCCCTTCCGCCGGGATGCCCCCGGTGGCGCGCCAATGCCCTGTGCCGCGCCCATAGGGGATGAGCCTGTATTTTGGAAAACCGGCTCATCCGGGTTTGTTGACACCGGGCTAGAGGATCACCTGCGTAAAAACGGCATTACCCGACTGGTAATTGTTGGCGGTGTCGCGGCATTCTGCGTGAATTCAACCGCACGGTCCGCGGCAAATTTGGGGTTTGAGGTGCTGGTCCCCGAAGATGCGCTGATCGCTTTTGCACTGCCATCGCGGCACGGTGGCGACATTGACGCAGATGTGGCTCTGGAGGTGATACTGTCGGCCCTGCATGCTGGATTTGGCCGGGTGTTGCCAACCAGCGAAGTGTTGGCAGAGATTTCCTGACTGTCAAAAATAGACCTCCGCAGTCGTGCTGCGGAGGTTTCCGTTGGTCGGTGTCTAGCCAAGATCAAGTTATCTGGAGTGGAAATAGTCCCGAAACTCCTGACGCAGGCGCAGGCGCTCAGGATGTTCTGCAACAAATTGCTCCGGCGGCTTGCCTTCCCACACCTGCGCATAGACCCGCATTTTATTGCCACCATAGATTTTTGCCAGATCTTCGTTGGTATAGCCGCGTTCCCATAAGTCATCGGTGATGGCTGCCAAGATCTTAGCCAACTCTCCATTTCCGGTCGCCCCTTTGTTGAAGGCGTCGATCATATAGCCGCCGTCGTCATACATCGCGGCGTTTTTGGTCGCAAAATCCACAACCAGTTCTGTTGAAAACATGTCGTCGGTGGCCAGGCCCACGTGATCTACACCGACAAGTTTGACATAATAGTCGATCATGTCTGCCGCCTGTTTGGGCGAAATGTCCTCGGGCCAAACACCGTCCATCATCCATTCGGTAAAGGTAGGCGATACATATCCACCGGAGTTGGCCGCACGGAGGGCTTCGTCATCGGGTATGGCGCGATAACACCCGCGAGCTGTCGCATTGGGTTCGCTTTTATACAGCCCAGCCGGAACAGAATGGGTGTAGATAAAGGGTATGCCGGGATAGGTCTCTTCCATGTAAGCCATGGCATCGTTGGCAGTTTTTGATCCGGTGTGACTCAGGTCTAGCAGAATGCCGAACCGCACCAGCTCGTCGATCACAGCTTTCCCCCAAAGGGGTCAGGCCAATGTCATTGCCGTTATAGGCTGCCAACTGTCCAGTTCCGGTGCGAAAAATGTCGTTGTAAGCCAGCATCATGCTCTTGATGCCCATATCCTTGAACACAGCCATCTTCTTGAGGTCGCCATTCAGGATGGTGGCAGTCTGACTGTTCCACAGCACTGCGGTTTTGCCATGTTGGTGCGCGGCCTCAATATCGCGAGTGTGGTTGACGATTTGGTACTTGTCTGGCCGTTCTGCCATAGCTGCGCGAAAGTGGTAGTGCTGTTCCAGTAACGTCTCAAACGACTGATCTGCCGCAGCCAGTGTCATTTCGTGGCCTGTTATGCCGTTGGCTCGTGCTCGGTCAAAATACTCGTGCAGCTGGCTGTATTTGGTCCAGCCAGTGCCATAGGGGCTGGCGAGCATGCCGATGACGATGGTGTCCTGGACAAATTGTTTGGCTTTATCTGAGGCATCCCAGACTTTGCTTTCTTCGCTGGCAGTTGCAGGGAACGCCAGTGTGACAGCAATCGCTCCAATATAAATTGCTTTTTTTAAACATGCTTCAAATCCTCCCTGATATGGCGATGAGCATGCACAAGAGGTTGCAAATGGCAAAGAAAAACCCTCGCAGGCATACTGCGAGGGTTTTTGCAGTTTTTCTGTGTGCAGGCCTTAGCCAACCATGGTGATCAGCAACAGGTAGATCACTGCTGACATGACCGCTGCCGCAGGAACCGTGATCACCCAGGCGGCGATGATGGTCATGAAGTGGCTGCGGCGCACCAGTTTGCGGCGGCGGCGTTCTTCAGGGGCCAAAGCTTTCTTCTTGGGATGTGCCAAGGCAGATTTGCGCAGACGGCGCTCCATGTGCCATTCCCGGAAAAAGCCAACCCCAAACACCGCACCCACAGCAATGTGGGTCGAGGAGACCGGCAGACCGAGCCAGCTGGCCACAATCACGGTGATGGCAGCCGACAGGGACACACAAAAAGCGCGCATCGGGTTGAGCTTGGTAATCTGGCTTCCAACCATGCGGATCAACTTGGGCCCAAACAGGAACAGACCAAACGAGATACCAAAGGCACCAATCACCATGACCCAGGTTGGAATGGCCACCTTGGCGGCAAAGTCGCCAAACTCAGAAGCATGCACAATAGCCGCAAGTGGTCCCACTGCATTGGCCACATCGTTGGCACCGTGCGCAAATGAGAGCAGCGCGGCAGAAATCACCAGCGGAATACGGAACAGGATTTTCAGGGATTTGTTACGGTTTTCCAGACCTTCGGATTGCTTGCTGATCAGCGGTTTGGTGATCGCCCAGCAGGCGGTTCCCAGAACCAGACCAATCAATAATGCGGTCTGAAGGTCGATCTTGACGATCCGCTTGAGCCCCTTAACAGCAAGGTAAGAGGCAAATGCCCCGGCCATGATGCCCACCAGGATAGGAACCCAGCGGCGGGCGGCAGCAATCTTGTCTTCTTTGTAGATGACCTGCGCCTTGATCAGCGCCAAGAAGGCCGCCGCGATAACACCACCCAGAACGGGAGAGATCACCCAGCTGGCGGCAATTTTGCTCATGGTGCCCCAGCTCACAGCGGAAAGGCCGGCAGCGGCGATTCCAGCGCCCATCACGCCTCCAACAACCGAATGGGTGGTCGAGACAGGGGCGCCAACCCAAGTGGCCAGATTGACCCAGAGTGCCGAAGAAATCAGCGCCGCCATCATCGCCCAGATAAAGATATCTGTTGAAGCCATCACCTGCGGATCAATGATCCCTTTGGAGATAGTCGAAACAACATCACCTCCGGCCAGCAGGGCACCGGCACTTTCAGCAATGGCGGCGATCAGAATGGCGCCACCCATGGTCAGCGCATTTGCACCTACCGCTGGCCCCATGTTGTTGGCGACGTCGTTGGCGCCGATGTTGACGGCCATATAGGCGCCAAAAGCAGCGGCTGCGACCACCACAAAGTTAACAGGTGTGGTGCCCAGTAAGACGGCTGCGGCCAGACCGGCCAAAACGATAAACACCAGCGCAATGCCTGATCCAACCATAGGCCGCGCGACATAACTGGTCGCATTTTCCAGCTGCGCGATCCTGTTCAGATCTTTGTCGAGTGTTTTCCATTGTCTGCGTTGAGGGTCGTCGCTCATCGTATCAGTCCCGAATCCAGTGATCGGAAACGCGCCTAGCCCTCCCTTGGATTCGGTGCAAGGGATTTGTCGCAAATAGTTCGTAAGACTGTTACAGTTGGCGTAGCAAATCGCGCAACTGTGGCTCATGTACCAGATTGGCGGCGTCTTCGACGGGGACCCATTGGCGCTTGCGTTGTTTACGCTCGGGATAGGATTTGGACAGTTTGGTCACCTGAGCAATATAGACCAGTGTTTCTACCGTTTCGACCCGGCCCCGACCTCGATTTTTTTGATAGTCATAGTGCCCGATCGGTTCGCCTTCGATCTTGGCTTTTTTGACCCCGGCTTCTTCCCAGGCTTCTTGTAGAGCGGATTGGGCGCCGTCTTTGCCCTGGATCGGCCAGCCTTTGGGGAGGATCCAGCGGCCGGTGCCACGGCTGGTGATCATCAGCACATCCGTGCCGTCGTCTGTCTTGCGGTAGCACAGGGCTGCTACCTGTAGGCGCTTTGGCCTAAAGATCATGGGCCTGAGAATCTCTTCCCAGGCACGGGTTAACGCGCGCGTCATAACTGCTCGGTGCCTTTGCGGCTTGCCTCAGTGTGATATTTGGATGTCGGACATATAGGCCCAGCTCGCCTTGGTTACAATGCGGGCTGGGGACAACGGCTCAAAGTGCGGTATTTTTGACGATCTCAATCTTGTGGTGTGAATGGATTGACAATTGCAGTGTGCTGAGGCGCCATGCGCCAGTGAAGAAACTGGCCTAGGAGAGTTCGATGAAATCTGCACTGATCACCGGTGGCGCGCGCGGCATTGGTTTTGCCACAGCCAAAGAACTGATGGCCGAAGGCTGGCAGGTCGCAATTCTGGACCGCGACAGCGCCGAGTTGGCAGTGGCGCTGACTAAACTGCCCGGTGCCATCGGCATTGATGCGGATGTCTCAGACCCGGCAGATGCGGATCGGGTTCTGGCTGAGGTAACCGAAGCATTTGGTCGTCTGGACGGGCTGGTCAACAACGCAGGTGTGGCGGATTTTGGTCCTATCCGGGACACAACGTTTGAGCGCTGGCAGCGCGTGATGCAAACCAATCTGGACGGTCCATTCCTGATGACACAGGCCTTTACCGGCTTGCTGGCGGAAAGTGGTGGCGGGGCGGTGGTGAATATCACCTCGATCTCCGGGTTGCGCGCCAGCACATTGCGGGTCGCCTATGGCACCTCTAAGGCGGCCTTGGCACAGCTGACGCTGCAACAGGCTGCTGAGCTGGGCGAACTGGGCATCCGGGTAAATGCGGTGGCTCCGGGGCCCGTGGCCACCAAACTGGCAATGGCAGTGCACTCGCCTGAAATTATTGCCGCGTATCACGACGCGTTGCCTTTGAACCGCTATGGCAAGGAAGAAGAAATCGCCGCGGCCATAACATTTTTGCTGTCGGATAAAGCCAGTTTTATCACCGGTCAAATCCTGGCGGCTGATGGCGGTTTTGAGGCTGTGGGGATTGGATTGCCTGCGCTGAGAGCCACAAACACAGCGGACTGACAGACTTGCCCCGATCTTAAGGCAGGCGATGCCGCATTGCTCATCACTTTGGCAGGGGGTGTTGTTGGGGAAATGATGGGGGCAGCGCGCCGGGGAGGGATTAAACGCGCCGCCCCACTTCAGGCTCAAATGCCTGATGCCCCTATTGCCCGAGATCATCTCGGGTAAAGAGGAAGGGGGTGAAAAGAGGTGCTACTCGATGCCTGTCAAGTCTGCCTATATTCAGTGTTCTTAGGGTCGTGTTTTTGTTTTTGGTCTTGTTTTTGTTCTTGTGCATTTAAGATACATTTTAGATGGCTCTGTGGATATGAGCATTGACGCCAAAATTTTCATAAATGCCGCCAATGTGGCGGGTGGAGTGGCAGATCCACCATTTTTGCCGCCAAAAGCACCAGAATAGACGCCGATTCGCTGCATTTTGTCGTGGCTATCTAGGTCGCCGCTTTGCACGCAGGGTTGGATCTGCCTGTGTGGGGTCTTCTGGCCAGGGATGTCTGGGATATTGCGCCCGCATGTCCTTGCGCACGTCCGCATAAGATCCGGTCCAAAATCCGGGTAGGTCTCGGGTGATCTGAATGGGGCGACGGGCAGGGGACAGCAAGGTTATTTTCAAGGGTACACCACCACTGGCCGGATGCCGGGTGACGCCAAACAATTCCTGTATCCGCACCTCGATCTCGGGGCCGGTCTCGGCATAGGTGATCGGTATCCGGTTGCCCAGTGGGCTGGTGAAGTGGCTGGCGGCCTCGCGGTCCAGCAGTTGGGTTTGGTTCCAGTCCAGCGCCGCACGCAGGGCAGGCAGCAGGTCGAACCGCTTCCAGTCCTCTGCAGTTTTTATCCCGGTCAGCATCGGCAGCAGCCAGTCACCTATAGTGTCGGTGAGGCCTTGGATTGAGAAGTCAGGCAGGTCGTGACCTTCGGCGCGCACCAGTTCAACCCGCGCTGCCAAGCGTGCCGCCGCCCCCGTTAGGCGTAAACCAAGGTCACGCACCCCGTCCAGCATCGCCTCTGCCACCGCTTCGGGTGGGACATCTTTCCAGACCTGATCGTCCAGGACTATGGCGCCAAACCGCTCTTGCTTGCGCGACACCACCCGCCGGTCACGTTTGGACCATTCACAAATGTCGTTCCAAGCGATCTGATCCTTGAACAGGGCACGGATCTCGCTTTGTGAGATCTGTGCCGCCATCCGCACCCGCGCTTCGCGCAGGTTACCGTCACTGTCCAGCGTCACAATGAAGGGCGCCGATGCCAGGGTATCGCTGTCATCCAGCACCACGCCCTTACCGCCGGAGAGGACATAGCGCGGCGTGTCCCCTTTGCGGCGCTGTCCGATACGATCAGGATAGGCGAGCGCGGCCATGGCGGCAGGGGTCAGCGGGGCATCAGGTTTCGGCTGCTTCGTGCCCTGCCGCCGCAGGCGGCGGCTCTCTGCTTTGATCCGTTCAATCACCGGCATGTTCACCTGGTAGGGGCGTTTCCGCATGAACCCCTTGGGATCCTGCATGGCCTGCATCCGCAGCAAGAGGTCACTTGGTGCACCGCGCAAGGGATCGCGTTCGGCCATCAATGCTGCCAATTGCACCGCGTCTGGACCGCCGGTGACCAGCATATGCCCCAGTCGTGGGTGGAGCGGCAGGGTGGCCAGAGCCTTGCCGTGCCCGGTGATCCGACCCTGAGCATCCAAGGCGCCGAGCATTCGCAACAGGGCCTGTGCCTCAGTCATTGCCCCCTCGGGCGGTGGGGTCAGGAAGGACAAATCGCTTGTGGCGGCGCCCCATAAGGCCAGTTCCAGCGCCAGCCCTGTCAGATCTGCAGCTTCTATCTCGGCTGGTGGATAGGCCGCCAGCGCGCCCTCTTCGCCCTTGGTCCACAGCCGATAGCAGATGCCCTCTGCCACCCGTCCAGCCCGGCCTCGCCGCTGGGTGGCTTCGGCCCGTGTTACCTTTTCGGTGATCAATCGCGACATGCCGGAACCGGGATCAAACCGGGCCCGGCGCGCCTGACCCATATCGACCACCACGCGAATGTCCTGAATGGTCAGTGATGTCTCAGCAATGGACGTCGCCAGCACAACTTTGCGGCCGGATTTGACAGGTGCGATGGCGGCGCGTTGTTCACTGAATGGCAGGGCGCCAAACAAGGGCCGCACGACGCAGGTTTCCGGCAGCTTTGCCGTCAGTGCCGAGGCCGCCCGGCGGATCTCCCCTTCGCCGGGGAGAAACACCAGGATACCCCCCCCTGTGTCACGCGTGTCTTTTTCGGCCTGTTGCACCAGATCCACCAGCGCATCCAGTCGCTGTGTTCGCGCGGCGGCCCCGCGTGATGGCCCACGAGGCCCCTGTGTCGTAATGGGTCGGTCAAGCCAGCGTGTTTCTACATCATAGCTGCGTCCCTCAGACGTAACCATTGGGGCCTGCATCAACTCGGCCACGGGACCCGCATCCAGTGTCGCAGACATCGCCATCAGGATCAGATCGTCGCGCAGGGCCTCTGCCACTTCCAGACAGAGAGCCAAGCCAAAGTCGGCGTTCAGCGACCGTTCGTGGAATTCATCAAAGATCACCGCGCCGATGCCCGGCAGGTCTGGATCTGACTGTAACATCCGGGTCAGGATGCCCTCGGTGACCACTTCGATGCGGGTGGTCTTGGACACTTTGGATTCGCCGCGCACCCTGTAGCCAACGGTGTCGCCAACCCGCTCGCCCAATGTCTCGGCCATCCGTTCAGCTGCGGCACGCGCGGCCAGACGGCGCGGTTCCAGCATTACGATGCGGCCCTTGCACAGGTCGGCCTCCAGCATCGCCAATGGCACACGGGTGGTTTTGCCCGCACCAGGGGGAGCTTGCAGGACGGCCCGGCCATCGGCGCGCAGGGCATCAATCAATTCGGGCAGGACGGCATCAATGGGAAGTTTTGTCATGGCGCTGTTATCGCCAATGACTGCACGAAGGTCTAGCCACTGGACAAGCTGCACCGAGCTGCGTCAAGTAAGCGAGACCAAACCAAGGGGGCAGGCATGGATATTGCCGAGCTGAGCACAAAGATTCTGAGCAGTGACCGACGCGCATTGGCCCGCGCCATCACGTTGGTGGAAAGTGGTCGTGCTGATCACCGGGCGCGGGCAACCGAGCTGCTGGATCTTTTGGCCCGACACAAACGGCAGGCGCTACGCATTGGCCTGTCCGGCACGCCCGGTGTTGGCAAATCCACCTTCATCGAGAGCTTTGGCCTGATGCTCACCGCACAGGGGCTGCGGGTGGCGGTGCTGGCAGTCGATCCAAGTTCAGCGCGTTCGGGGGGATCGATTCTTGGCGACAAGACCCGGATGGAACGACTGTCACGTGACCCCAACGCCTTTATCCGCCCTTCGCCCAGTCAGACCAATCTTGGTGGGGTGGCGCGGCGGTCCCGTGAAGCTGTGGCGTTGTGTGAGGCTGCGGGCTACGATGTGGTGCTGATCGAAACGGTTGGGGTTGGTCAGTCCGAAACCGTGGTGAGCGAAATTTCTGACCTGTTCTTGCTGTTGCTGGCCCCGGCTGGTGGGGATGAGCTGCAGGGGGTCAAGCGTGGCATCATGGAAATCGCCGATGTGATTCTGGTCAACAAGGCTGATGGAGAACTGAAGTCTGCCGCCAGCCGTACCTGTGCAGACTATTCCGGCGCGCTGCGACTGCTGCGCAAGCGCCCGCAGGACCCTGCGGGTTTCCCCAAAGCACTGATGGTGTCTGCGCTGGAAGATCAGGGGCTATCCATTGCCTGGGACGAGTTGCAGCAGTTAGATGCCTGGCGCCGCGAACATGGGCACTGGCAGCAACGTCGTGCCGAACAGGCCCAATATTGGTTCCACGAAGAACTGCGACAGGCGGTATTGTCTCAATTGAGTACCGCTGAAGCGCAAAGTGAGATCAATCAGCTTGCGCTTCAGGTTGCCAGTGGTGAGGTGTCTTCGGTCAAAGCGGCGGGCCTTGCCTTGGCCTGCCTGAAAATTACCACCGGGTAGAGGGCTGGCGACCTGTTTCATTGAACAGGCCAATGTCCTTTTGAATATGGCTGGACAAATCGCGCAGCGATGAACGTGCTTGCAACTGCCGGACCAACTGATCGCGGCGCTTTTGGGGCCAGCGCAGTTTCAGGCCTGTCCAAAGTGATCTTTGTGGCTGGTGCTCAATACAATGCGTGGTCATAGCGCTTTCCTTTCATCTCTTACATTGGCTAAATGGGGATGAGGTGCCGGAATGACCAATTGAATTGCCATGGGGAGGCATAAGGAGATTTTATGCCAGATCAGCTACCTCTTCCACCGTTGACCGCCGTGCGCGCATTTGAAGCCGCGGCGCGCTTTGGCAGTTTTACCCGCGCAGCTGAAGAGTTGGGGATGACTCAGGCCGCGGTGAGCTATCAGATTAAACAGTTGGAAGATCGCGCTGGGGTGCCCTTGTTTCGCCGCCAGCCACGCGGCGTGCAACTGACGCCAGACGGGGCGCAATTGGCGGCCCGCGCCGGAGAGGCGCTGGAGATCCTGCGTGAGGCCTTTGCTGAACTGCGCCAGACGACCGAGGACACTTTGGTGATTTCTGTTATTGCCGCTTTTGCAGCCAGTGTTCTGGGGCCAAGGTTGTGGCAGTTTCAGGCCGAGAACCCGGATATCGCCACCCGGATCGATATCAATCAAAAACCGGTCAATCTGGAGGCCGGTGAGGCGAGCGTTGCCATCCGCATTGGTGATGGCAATTGGGAGGGCATGCGAGCGGACCATTTGATGCGGCCTGAGATTACGCCGATGATCAGCCCGGCCTACATCGAACGTCACGGGCCGTTGACCTGTCTTGAGGATCTGTTGACAGCTCCGCGCGTGGTTGCAGGGCATCCTGCCTGGGATCGCTGGTTTGAAGCGGCCGGGCTGACACCGCCGTGTACCAAGAACCTGCGTGATAAAACCATGGGGTCGCAAATTTTTGAGGTTCAGGCCGCCAAGGCCGGGCAGGGGGTAACCCTGCTGACCCCAACCTATTACCGGCGGGAACTGGCCAATGGGGAATTGATACAACCCTTTGATATCGTGGTTGAGAGTGGACGCCCGGTGTGGTTGGTCTATGCTGAACGCAGGCGGAAATCTCCTGCGATCCGGGCGTTTCGGAAATGGCTGCTGGCAGAAATGCAAACACTAGTGGTCGCAGGGTGACCTGACTCGCTTGACGCCCGTTTTGATTCCGCGTATGAGCAGCCAACGAAATTCTGAGTGCGGCTTAGGCGGCGCTCTCTTACATTGACGGGGTCTGCTTCCCCGTGACGAAAACGAGGATAATGCCATGTCGCGCCGTTGCGAATTGACCGGAAAAGGCCCGATGACGGGCAATAACGTAAGCCATGCCAAAAACCGCACACGCCGTCGGTTTTTGCCAAACCTGAACGACGTAACCCTGCAGTCCGAGACTCTGGGCCGCGGCGTTAAGCTGAAGATTTCGGCTGCTGCTCTGCGCACCGTTGATCACCGTGGTGGTCTGGACGCATTCTTGGCAAAAGCCAAAGACGACGAGCTGTCAACAGGCGCGTTGAAAGTGAAGAAAGAGATCGCCAAGGCAGTTGTTGCTGCTCAGGCCTGATCCCTTCACCGGATCAAAAAATTTGCACCCTGTACGAGTGATCGTGCAGGGTGTTTTTGTTTGTTGTGCCAGCACAAACTGCGACTGTTTTGCGACTTGCAGATTGACCAAACCCCGGCCTATCTTGCGGCAATGAGACATCTTATCCGTTCATACCTGACCCTGTTTCTGGTCTTTGCGATCACCCTGACCGCCCATAGCGCCGGCGCTGCGGCGGGGATGCGTGATGCGACCGGTCAGATGGTGATCTGTTCAGGCAATGGACCGGTGGTGATCTATGTGGACGCGGATGGTCAGCCCACGCGGGCGCCACATGACTGTCCTGATTGCATTTCTGCGGCGCTGGATGTGGTGTTGCCAGTGCAACACGCAGAGCATGCCACCCCCGAGCCAATGCGCCGGGCTGAGTTTCTTGTAGCGATACGTCTCCAGTCTCGGATGCCACTGCAGGCCGGTGCGCGTTCACCGCCGGTTGGGTCCTGAACCTACACAAACTCAAACTAAGAAATCAAAATCAGACTAAAGGAGAGACGACTATGTCTTTCAAATCCGTAGTTATTGCTGCCGCTGCATCCCTGACTCTGGCTGGAGCAGCCTTTGCCGATATGTCCAAGATCATGGTGGAAGATGCTTATGCGCGGGCTTCTAACAAGATGGCAGGCGCGGCCTTTATGGCTGTTGCCAACCACACAGGTGAGGACGACCGCCTGATCGCAGTCAGCAGCGATATCGCCAAGCGCACCGAGCTGCACACCCATAAGGACATGGGCGATGGTGTCATGAAGATGATGCATGTCGAGGAAGGCTTTGCGATTCCTGCTGGCGAGACACATATGCTGCAACGTGGTGGTGACCACGTGATGTTTATGGGTCTGACCCAGGAGCTGAAACAGGGGGACACAGTTACGCTGACCCTGACCTTTGAAAAGGCTGGTGATGTGGTTGTTGAAGTCCCAGTCGATCTGGAGCGCAAGGCGAGCCATGGTGGTATGGGTCATACCAAACACAGCAACTAAGCAAGCGGGGCGCGGCGTCCGACGGCGCTGCCGCCCTCCTGCGCGCCTGGCCAGCCCTTTGGGGCTGGCTTTGACGTTTCAGGGCTGGCCGATCACCTCATTGACCCATTGAGGGACAATCACGGTGGCAGGGCCAAAGCGTGTTTCAGCAAAACTCGAAACCATTGACGATGGCTCCAGATTAAGCTCAACCGTGTGAGCGCCCGCCGCCTGAGCTTCGTGGACAAATGCCGCTGCCGGATAGACCTGTGATGAGGTTCCAATGGAAGCAAACAGATCCGCACCGGCGAGCTGGGCATAGATCTGCTCCATGTCATAAGGCATCTCGCCAAACCAAACGATATCGGGACGTGCTGCAGGCATCTGACAAGACGGGCAGAGTGTGCCCCGGTGCATGTCCTCAGCTGCGTACCAGCGGTGGCTGCAAGCCGCACAAAGGGCGCCGTCCAGAATGCCATGCATATGCCAAACGTTAGAGGCCCCACCTTTCTCATGAAGCCCATCAACGTTTTGCGTGATGATCACAACCTCGCCGGGGTGTTGGGCCTGCAGCTGTGCCAGTGCCATATGGGCGGCATTGGGCTGCGCCGCCGAGGACTGGTGCCTGCGGGCATTATAGAAGGAATGAACAAGATCAGGATTGCGGGCAAAGCCTTCGGGTGTTGCGACATCTTCGATCCGGTGTTGCGCCCAGAGCCCATTTTCATCTCGAAACGTGCCCAAGCCACTTTCAGCTGAGATCCCGGCTCCGGTGAGAATAACGATCTTGCTCAATTCAACACTCCCAGGGCCAAGGCCTTTGCGGCTTCATAACTCGGTTTTCCCGTGAAGAAATCGAGGGTGCCATGCTCGTCTTCTTTGTAATGATCGGCATGAAACAACCGCCCGGAACCATCATGCATCATCGCGGTAATCGCATAAGAACCAATGGAAATCACTTCGCGAAAGCAGATGCCATCATCAAACAGGAACATATAGGCCTTTGCAAAGTCTCCGACTATGGGCGACAACTCATATGCAAGAATGTCTCCATTAGGGTGTGGAAGAACTTCTTTCAGAGTGATTTCCTGTTCGTAGGGGGCAAGGTAGCCAGCCCAGGTTTTCATTGTGCAGTCTGTTTCGTAGGGGGATGGCGCAGTGTCTGCCCAGAGCGGACTGGCCGAGATGACAAATAGGGCTATGGCAAACCCATGCAAGCCGTTGTTAAGTAACTTCACATCTGCGCCTTTCCACAACTAACACAGGACACCTCTCTACCATGCCTCAGAAAATTCTGTTTGTCTGTCTTGGTAACATCTGCCGCTCGCCTGCAGCTGAAGGCGTGTTTCGCGATCTTGCGCCGGAGTTTATGACGGACAGTGCTGGCACATCAGACTGGCATGTGGGGGAGCCACCATATGGGGCCATGCAATCTGCGCTGCGGGGACGTGGGGTTGATATCTCTGACCTTCGGGCCCGGCAATTCGCCCCATCTGACTATGATCGTTTTGATCTGATCATCGTGATGGATGCCGACAATCAAGCTAAAGTCGAGACCCTGCGCCCATCAGGGTGTCAGACACCAGTGCAGTTGTTCACAGACTACGCCGCTGCGACGCAGGCGGATCATGTGCCCGACCCCTATTCCACCCGCGATTTTGACGGCTGTCTGGATTTGATTGCTCAGTGCGCCACTGGATTGAAGCAGGCACTCGACGCGCCTGATTGATCTTTCGCAGGAGCCAGCGAGAGAGGCAGGGTATTACTCTTCCATCACCTGCAACTGTCCGGCTAGCCAGGGTAACTGGCTGATCGCAGGCCCAATGACCTGGCTTTGCAACAGGTGACGCATGGTTTGCGCGACGTCGCGTGGTACCCGATCGGCCCAATCGGCGGCGGCGAACAAGGAAATGTCGCGTGAAAACGCCCCGAAAGGCAAAGGAAAAGCATCAATTTGATCGTGGAACCGACCCGCCCGCATATAGCCAAGTGGCGTGGTCACCGACCAGCCAATCCGCCGCGCAACCATAGCCATAAGGGCCAAATGAGAGCCGATTTCAAAGCGCTCTTCAAACTCTAGTTTCTGCTGCGCCAGATGGGCTTCGATTTGTTGTGAAATCAGTTGCTCGTGATCATACCGGAGCAGGGGCAACTGTCTTAGTAATTCTTCCTGAGTGCTGGGATCGGACAGGAACCCTTTGGGGGCCACCAGAATGAAAGGGTCGCGTACCAGAGGGTATTCCACAATGTCTTCGCGCTGTTCACCGGTGCTGGCTGCCACCGCAATGTGCAAATCCCGCGCGGCCATTGCCCGGCTGATGTCATGGCTGGACGCAGTGATCATCTTGAACCGGCATTGGGTCAGGCTATCGGCCAGAATGGTAACCAGACGAGGGGTGAGATCATTGTCGAAATCGTCGATCAGGCCAATCGACAAGGTCGACAGGTGGGTCAGATCCATGACCGTCAATTCGCTCTGCGCCAGCCGCAGCTCTGACAAGACGACCTCGGTTCGGTTCAGGAAATTGCGGCCAGCTGCGGTCACCAGCATCGGGCGGCGGCTGTGATCAACCAGGTCAGACCCCAGTGCCTTTTCCAGATTGCGCAGCTGTTGGCTCACGGCCGGCTGGCTTAGTCCGGTCAGTTCAGCGGCCTGTGCGACTGACCCCGTTTTGGCCAGGGCTTCAAACACCTCGAGCCCCCGAAGGGTTACCCCTTTCATCAGCATTTGCACGCTCCCCATTTTTGTTCAGCCTTTTGTGAGTATGCGGGGTACTAGGGTCAAGAGCGAAAACCGGAAGGCGGGAATGTCGAGGCGGCGTAACAACTTAAAAGTCATTAAAATTGTAAGTACTTGGTGGAAGTGATTTCCCTAGCGTCACACGTCCTGAAGTGACGCCAGAGGTCTGGAGGTGGTTTTGGGCGGAACAGGCAGCGCGTTGATTAGCTGCAAGTGCGGGCTGCACGCTCTCCAAAGGCCTTGTAGCGCAGCCAGAGACGCTCATCGCTGCGGCTATCGGATTGCCGGATTACTTGTGCCTGATGTGGATCATCAAACCACTTGGCGACGGTGCGCTGTTCAGAACTCGAGAGGCTGGCCTTGGCGACCTTGCCAATGCACCGACACAGCGATGGCGATGACGCCGAGCGGTCGGATTGGCGGCAAGCGCGCTCAACGGTACTCGCCTGAACAGGCGCGGAAGGTACAATAACAAGTGGCCCTGCACAGAGCAGGGGGATCAGCAGCAGCTTCATAGTCGACGTCCTCGGGCCAGATAAGCGAGTCTTGGTGCTCGCGTTTTGGGCACTATGACGAAAGCGCGGGTTTGTTGCAATCATGGTAAATGCAGCAAAAGCTTTGGGCAGGAATCTGCCGGGCCTATGTTGTTTGAGATGTATTGCGCTAAAATATCAGGTGTGACCCGAGGACAGTGTCGTCAGGATTGATTGGGTCCGCGCAGCGCGCGAATGGCTTGCCGGATGGCTTTCCAGTCCTGAACCTTGTCACTGTTACCCGCGGCCTCACATTCTTGCATCTTATGAGCCGCTTCTGCTTCTGCCTTGTCGCCATGCGCGCTGTACAATGCACGAGCAAATTCTGCGGTTTGGATGGCATTCATAGGGTGGTCCTCCTGCGGTTGGCACCTGGCTGTTCGCGCGCCTGGAGAGGTTAGTATACACGAAATGGCGGTTTGATGCATGGGGGGGGGACGCAAGTAAGGCCTTAGAACTACCGCTAAGGGCAGCGGCTGACGTTGGGGAGGTGCAAAGCGCCTTCTCCGTTTTGCCGGAGGCAAACCTCTGGTTTGACGGGAAGGTCAGGCGCGGCCCGGTCTGGCGACCGGGCGAAGGAGCTAGCGTTCCTCTTCAGCCAGCTTTCTAGCTGCTCCATATCCTCAATAGCATCAAAATCCGCCAACGAATGCACCCATAGATCAAATAACCTTGCCCGCACCCTATACGGCCGCTTGACCAGCGCAAGAATCCAAATCATATCCACACCCATGACCGAACTGTCCAAAATCCGCAATTTCTCGATCGTGGCGCATATTGACCACGGCAAATCCACCCTTGCTGACCGTCTTATCCAAGAGACCGGCACGGTGGCTGGCCGTGATATGAAAGCGCAGTTGCTCGACTCTATGGATATCGAGCGCGAGCGCGGTATCACCATCAAGGCCAATACGGTGCGGATTGATTACAAGGCGGACGACGGGGAGAACTATGTTCTGAACCTGATCGACACCCCCGGTCACGTCGATTTCGCCTATGAGGTCTCCCGCTCGATGCGTGCGGTCGAAGGCTCGCTGCTGGTCGTCGACAGCTCGCAAGGGGTCGAGGCGCAGACGCTGGCCAATGTCTACCACGCGATGGAGGCCGACCATGAGATCGTGCCTGTGTTGAACAAGATCGACCTGCCGGCCTCTGACTGTGACCGCGTGGCCGAACAAATCGAAGATGTGATTGGTATTGAGGCCACAGGCGCCATTCAGGTTTCTGCCAAAACCGGGCAGGGGATCCACGAAACTCTCGAAGCTATCGTCAACGAACTACCCGCCCCAACCGGCACCCGCGACGCGCCGCTGAAGGCGATGTTGGTGGACAGCTGGTATGACAGCTATCTGGGTGTGATCGTTCTGGTCCGCATCATCGACGGTGAGTTGAAAAAGGGCATGCGGGTCAAGTTCATGTCCAACGACACCCTGCACAGCGTTGACCGCATCGGCGTGTTCCGCCCCGAGATGGAAACTATTGATGTGCTGGGCCCCGGCGAGATGGGGTTCCTGACCGCGTCAATCAAGCAGGTGCGCGACACCCGTGTGGGTGATACCATCACCAATGACCGTCAGGGCTGCGAAGTGGCGTTGGACGGCTTTAAGCCCGCGCAACCCGTGGTGTTCTGTGGCTTATTCCCGGTCGACAGTGCCGAGTTCGAAGACCTGCGCGACGCGATTGACAAGCTGGCGCTGAACGACGCCTCCTTTACGTTTGAGATGGAGACATCCGCGGCGCTGGGCTTTGGCTTCCGTTGTGGCTTCCTGGGGCTGCTGCACCTCGAAGTGGTCCGCGATCGTATTGAGCGTGAGTATAACATCGAGCTGATCACCACCGCGCCCTCGGTGGTGTATCACGTGTTCATGCGCGATGGCACTATGGTTGAACTGCACAATCCAGCAGATATGCCCGACCTGACCCATGTGGACCACCTGGAAGAGCCGCGGATTAAGGCGACTATTCTGGTGCCTGACGAATATCTGGGTGATGTGCTGAAGCTGTGTCAGGATCGCCGTGGTCTGCAGGAAGACCTGACCTATGCCGGTTCGCGTGCGATGGCAGTTTATGACCTGCCATTGAACGAGGTAGTGTTTGACTTTTACGACCGTCTGAAATCGGTGACCAAGGGCTATGCCTCGTTTGATTACCAGATGACCGGCTACCGCGAGGACAATCTGGTCAAGATGTCGATCTTGGTCAATGACGAGCCGGTGGATGCGCTGTCGATGATGGTGCACCGTGACCGGGCTGATGCCCGTGGCCGCGCCATGGTCGAAAAGCTCAAAGACCTGATCCCGCGCCACATGTTCAAGATCCCGATCCAGGCGGCCATCGGCGGTAAAGTGATCGCCCGCGAAACCCTGTCTGCCCTGCGCAAAGACGTGACCGCCAAGTGTTACGGCGGCGACGCCAGCCGTAAGCGGAAGCTGCTGGACAAGCAGAAAAAGGGTAAGAAAAAGATGCGCCAGTTTGGTAAAGTCGACATCCCACAAGAGGCGTTTATTTCCGCACTTAAAATGGACAGCTAAAGCTGCCCATTTTAAGTGACGGCGGCAGCGAATGACGAAGTCAATCGCGCGCCCACACGGGAATGTTCTGCGGTACGTCGCGCAAAGGCCCCCTTCAGCACCAACCTCAATCGCATCACCTAAAAACCGGCGGGGCACCAGCTCCGCCGGTTTCCGTTGTACGCCCCCCTAACAGCCCTCCAGCCCGGCGGCACGTCGGGCCGCGCGACCCTCTCCCCACGGGAGGGCGCTTCACGCCCAGCCAGGGTCGTGCGCTTCCCTTAGTTCTATTATCAAAACTGTGCCGCTAGGAACCTGCACCCATGGGCTCCGTTCGTTTAGAAACGAAACCATCCCCCAGATGGTTTCTGAGAAGTGTCTTCACTCCCTCAGATCATTTCCAAGACAGTCCTCACCCCCAAAGCACACCAAACGCACCGGCAAAGGCTTTCACTCTGTCGGGGTGGCCAATCTAGGCTGGGTTCTACTCAGAGGCATCATCTCGTGACGTCCTCGTGAAACGGTTCTGTTGATCATCCATTGTAAATTCAGGCGGCGCCGCCCGAGGGGCGGAGGAGGTCGGGGGTTTCACCCGGCCCGCAATATCCATTGCTAGGCGCCCCGGTTTTAATCGGGGCCCGGTTCCATGTCAGCCGGAGGTGTCAGGTCCGGCTGGGGTGTCGCGACAGGGGGACACTGGCGTATTGGTTTTAACATCGTGCAAGCGTTGCGCACGCCGATAATATGGGCGCGCAACGCTTGGGGTGGCTTACAGCGCGTTCTGGACGTCTTGTGCGGCGTCGCTGATGGCGGTTCCGGCTTTGGAAATGTCGCGGCCGGCGCCTTTGGTGGTTTCACAGGCGGCAAGAGCAAACAGGGCCAGGCCCAGTGCGAGGAATTTGGTCATTGGTGTCTCCGTCTTTAGCGTTGGGGATCTCTACCAGCATTCCGTTGTCTCTGCCAATAGGAGGCTTGGGGCGGGTTTGGGGGCGGCGCAGACTCCTCATATCCAGTGAGTTTATTGCGTTGGGTCAACGAACTAAGCTTCCAGTGACGTCAGGAGATGGCGCAGGGGTTGTGAAGGGAGCGATGGAGATGAATTTTGCCGCCCGCAGAAACACACTAGAAGCACAGCGTCGGATACTGGCCGGACATCTGCCCGAGATCGGCACTGGTGCGGGGGCTGCATTGGCTGGGGCGATCCCTCTGGGTTGGCAGCCAAAAGGAGACGAGCAGCGATGTGGCGAAATGTTGGGTCATTTTGAAATGGATGAGCTGCGGCGGATTGATGTGGCCTTGGCCCGGTTGCGCGAAGGCAGCTATGGCTTCTGCCAGATCTGTGGCGACGATATCGAAGAAGAACGGCTGGACAAATGCCCGGCAACCCCTTTTTGCTCTAGCTGTGACGGCTGATACGTCGCTGCTTTCCTTTGTGTTCCGGCTGACTTATAGCACCTTTGACTTTTGTCTTTTCCGGAGTGCCCCCAAATGACATGCGCCCTATGTTCCGCTGATGTCCCGCTGTCTGATGTCCCTGTCAGTGGCGGCCCAGACGGCGCAATTGCAGCCATTTGCGAGACCTGTCAGACGCAGATTGAGGGGGATTTGGACCCCAGCCACTGGCGTTGTCTGTCTTCGTCGATGTGGTCGGAAGACCTGCCAGTACAGGTGCTGGCTGCTCGTCTGTTGACCCGGCTGGCGGATCACGATTGGGCGCGCGATCTGAGCGATCAGCTGTGGCTGGATGATGAGACCCGCGCCTGGGTTGAGAACGTCGCAGCTGTTGTCGTGCATCGCGATAGCAATGGAGGCAAGCTCAACCAGGGCGATACCGTGGTTCTAATCAAGGATCTGCCGGTCAAAGGGGCCGGATTTACGGCCAAACGTGGGACCGCGGTGCGCGGCATTTCGCTGGTGGCGGACAATCCTGAGCATATTGAGGGCCGTGTCGAAGGGCAGCGCATTGTAATACTGACCCAGTTTGTCAAAAAGAAGTAGACGCGCAGCATCAGCACACTGCAATTTTGCCATCTCCCGTTGCCGCGCCTTCGGGGATGTGGCACAACCGGACACAACTGACTGAACAGATGAGTTTAGCACATGACTGACTTTGCCGAACGCCGCCGTATGATGGTGGATACTCAGGTCCGCCCGTCGGACGTCACCAAGTATCCGATCATTGAGGCTATGCTCCACGTCCCGCGCGAGAAATTCGTTGCTGGCGCACAGAGAGATGCGGCCTATGCCGATCAAAATATTGATCTGGGGCAGGGCCGGACCTTGCTGGAGCCACGCACGCTGGCCAAGATGCTTGATGCGCTGGATGTGCAGAACGACGAGCTGGTGTTGGATGTCGCTTGTGGGATGGGCTATTCTTCGGCTGTTGTTGCCCGCATGGCAGAGATGGTTATCGCTGTCGAAGGCGACGAAGAGCTGGCCGCTGAGGCTCAGGCCCAGTTGAGCGAAGTTGGCGCTGATAATGCAATCGTACATGTCGCCGATCTGGTTGAGGGTGCTGACGAGCACGGCCCATATGACGTCATTCTGATTCAGGGCGGGGTCGAAGAGCTACCACAATCGCTGCTGTCGCAACTGAAAGACGGCGGCCGCGTTGCCGCGATCTTCATGACCGGTGCGCTGGGGCAAGTCAAAGTTGGCTACAAAAACGGCGAGCAGATTTCATGGCGTTTTGCATTCAATGCGGGTGCTCCTGTTCTGCCAGGGTTCGCTGCGGCGAAAGAATTTGCGCTCTGATACCGGGATCGGGTCAGGGCATGATCTGCTGTTATTTTCGGCGGTGACTAGAAACATGTTCTGACCGGGACTATTTGTATCGTTCAGAATTCCAACGACAGGGCCTCTAATGGCCTGAACAGGTGAGGCGACAGATGCGCAAGACAGTAACAGCAGGACTAATCAAAAACTTTGTTTTTGCGGGCGGCCTGCTGGCTGTTGCGCTGGCTCCCAAGATTGTGCAGGCCGACAATATTTCGGATGCCATGATTGGCGCCTATAAAACCAGCGGCCTGCTAGAACAGAACCGTGCTCTGCTGCGCGCGACCGACGAAAACGTCGCAATTGCTGTGGCGCGGTTGCGTCCTGTAGTGAATTGGACGCTGACGGCGGCGCAGTCGTATAGCCGCACCAACACCGGCGCAGTGATATCGCAGACCAGCAGCGATGCTTTGTCCACAGGGCTGCGTTTGGATTGGTTGTTGTATGATGGCGGTGCGTCGCTGCTCAGCCAGCGGGCTGCACAAGAAACAGTTCTTGCGACCCGTCAAACATTGATCGATATCGAGCAGCAGGTCCTGTTCTCTGCTGTGCAAGCTTATGTAAATGTGCTGCTGCAGCAAGATACGGTTGCCTTGCGTGGCAACAACCTGCGCCTGTTGCAAGAAGAGCTGCGGGCCGCACAGGACCGGTTTGATGTCGGCGCTGTAACGCGAACGGATGTGGCTCTGGCGCAGAGCCGCGTGGCTGCTGCTCAGGCTAACCTGACCGAAAGCCGCGGAGATTTGCTCACAGCTCAGGCCGTTTATATCGAAGTGGTTGGCCATGCGCCCGGTGGGCTTGCAGGGCAACCCAACATACCACGCCGGGCTTCCTCTCTTGATTCTGCAACGTCTGTAGCTGTGCGCAATCACCCTGCGTTGTTGTCACAACAGCATTCGGTCAAAGCGGCAGAGTTGACATCTGAGAGCACAAGCAAGTCGCTTGGGCCGAGCGTTTCCTTTAGCGCCAGTGCCGCTTACTCGGACCCATGGGGCAGTACTGGCGGGACCGATACCTCTAGCACCAGCATAACCCTGACACAGCCAATTTATGCTGGCGGTGCACTTGCTGCCACCACCCGCGCCAGCGTGGCCCAGGTTGATGCCCAAAAAGGGGCTTTGATCTCGGTGCAGCGCTCGGTGGTGCAGTTTGTCAGTCAGGCCTATGTTGTTCTTGAAACTTCGCGCGCGAGCCTGGTGTCCTCAAACGAGCGGGTGCGGGCTGCACAAGTTGCTTTTGACGGGATCCGCGAAGAAGCGACCCTGGGTGCACGTACGACTCTGGATGTCTTGCAGTCCGAACAAGAATTGCTGGATGCACAGACAGCGCGGGTTCAGGCCCGGGCCAATCAGGTGATCGCAGCCTATGGGTTGCTTAGTTCGCAGGGGCTTTTGACAGCTGAACATCTGGGTCTGGCAGTCGAAATTTATGACCCGACGCTCTACTATAATCTGGTGAAAGATGCGCCAGCTTATGTCAGCCAGCGTAGCAAAGATCTGGACCGGGTGATGAAAGCCTTAGGAAAGAATTAACAATTCGTTCTATCGGTTGTGCGGATAAGCTAATCTCGCTACACTTTCCCCAAGAGGCGAAAGTGGTAAGCGAGATATGTCTGAACCTGTAACCCATGCTGAGATAGAGGATGTGCTGTCTTCGATTCGCCGTTTGGTGAGTGATGATGGCCGATCCTCTGCCCCCGTGGCTGACCGACCAGCTGAGCCTACCCAAAAGCCTGCTGCGCGTTTGGTTCTGACACCTTCCCTGCGAGTGGCCGATAAGGCGTTGGACGCCGTCGAGGATATTGGCAGCCGCGAGTCTGCTCACAAACTTGATGCATACCACCTTGTAGATGCCGAAGCTGAAGATACTTCGGCCCAAGCCATCACCGAAACGGGTGGCACTCCAACGGATGAATCTTTGGCAGAGTCATTGGATCTGCAACAGGCTGCTTCAGTGTCTTCGGAGGAACCTTCTGCCGAGGCGTTCAATATTGAGCCTGCAGAAGTTGAACCAGTTCAAGCCACCGAGCCCGATGCGATGTTACAAACGCAAGAGTTAGCTCCTGCGGAACCATCAACTGATGCGCCACAGGCTGAACAGGTGGAACCGGACGATGCCCCTTGGCGCGATCCAGATGCAACGCTGTATGCTGCGGCTGGTGTGGCCGAAACACCGGCAGCGGATGGCTCCGCTGCGCTGGATGACGACAAATCAAACTTTAGCTTCGCCGATAAAATCGCTGCTTTGGAGGCCGCCATTGGCCAGACCGAAGAGCAGTGGGAGCCGGATGGCGAGACGGATGAAGAGTATTCCGGCACAGCAGTAGAAACTCTGGATTGGGAAGATCTTGAGGAAGATGCTGCCGAACCGGGCGTCAGTGCTGCTGATGATGTTGTTGAGGCTAGTCCTCAATTCACAGCCTCGCCTGAGGTTGTTACGACAGAAGCAGACACTTTGAACGCGGCACATCTGGCTGAGCAGGCAGTTGCAGACGAAGTCCTGGGTGATTTTGCTGCTGACGAAGCCATCATGGATGAAGAGACACTGCGCGAATTAGTTGCAGATATCGTCCGTGAAGAACTTCAGGGCGCTTTGGGCGAACGTATCACACGCAACGTCCGCAAACTGGTCCGCCGCGAAATCCATCGTGCCTTGGCGGTGCAAGATCTAAGCTAAATTGCGATCAACGCCGGGTGACTTTGGCTCAGCTCAAGTGGATTTGGGCAGCTTAGGCTTTGACGGGCTTTGCCAGGTCCAACAGCTGATCCAGATCCATATAGCGCTCCAGATGATCCGCCAGCGCGTCCAGTGTTGCTTCGACACCATCGTCGTAGCCTGCGCTGCTTTCGTGCCCCAACCCAGCCAGAAAGCGGGCTCGGAATAGATCCGAGCTGAACAACCCATGCAGATACGAACCACGCACCCGTCCGTCCGGTGACGTCGCGCCCTCGGGGCGGCCTTCGACGCTCAGCCAGGCCCGAGTACAATCTGGCCCTTCGCTGCGCCCCATGTGGATTTCATAGCCAGAGACTGGTTCATTGCCACCAATGGCATGTGCGTGACGCAGGGCAACTTGCTTGTCTCCTGCCATCACCGTGTCGATATCCAGTAGTCCCAAACCAGGCACTTTACCCGGTGCGCCATCAACACCGTCCGGGTCATCAATGCTCTGGCCCAGCATTTGATAGCCACCGCAGAGCCCCAAGACATGTCCGCCGCGACGATAATGCGCCAGAATGTCGATATCCCAGCCCTGCGCCCGCAGATAGGCCAGATCGCCGATGGTGGATTTGCTGCCGGGGATCAGGACCAGATCGGCATCGCCGGGCAGGGGGCGGCCTGCAGGAACGATCTCGACAGTAACGTTGGGTTCCGCCGCCAGTGGGTCCAGATCATCAAAGTTTGCCATCCGTTCCAGCTGCGGCACCACCACTTTGCAGGCACCACCTTTACGCGACGTAATGTCCATCATGTCCTCGGCTGGTAGCTTCCAGGCGTCAAAGAACCACGGAATCACCCCCAACGATGGCCAATTGGTGCGCCGCGCGATGTCGTCGCGCCCCGCATCAAACAGGCTGAGTTCGCCGCGAAACCTGTTCACGGCAAAACCAACCACGTGATCCAAGTCCTGTTGGTCCAGCACCGCATGTGTCCCAACGATCTGTGCTATCACACCACCCCGGTGGATGTCACCAACCAGCACCACAGGGACATCGGCGGCGCAGGCAAATCCCATATTGGCAATATCATTTTTACGAAGGTTGGTTTCGGCCGGAGAGCCTGCGCCTTCGATTAGCACCAGATCGGCGGTGTCTGACAACCGATGGAAGCTCTCCAGCGCGGCCTCTAGAAGGCCGCTTTTGTCGCGCATGAACGAGCCAGCCACCTGAGTGCCACGTCGCTTGCCTTGCACAATCACCTGAGCGCCAGTGTCACTTTCGGGTTTTAGCAGGACAGGGTTCATATCCGTGTGTGGAGCGCGCCCGGCTGCCCGTGCCTGCAGCGCCTGTGCGCGACCTATCTCGCCGCCCTCAGGAGTCACTGCGGCATTGTTGGACATGTTCTGGGGCTTGAACGGTGCCACCCGCAGCCCACGCCGCAGGTAGGCGCGTGCAAGGCCCGCTACAATCAATGACTTACCAACATTGCTGCCGGTGCCTTGTATCATGATCGCCTTGGTCATTGCGTGCCTCCCGTTTCATCCTATTGCATGCCGTATTCCCCCCCATGAGGGAAGACCTGCATTGTAAAGTAGGCGATGCTTTTTGTCCGGTGTCAGGCCTGGGAGGCATCTCAGACTTCATTGACGACGATGGAGGGGAATATTTTGGGAGCCAGAAACAGAAAAACGCGCCCCCAGGACGCGTTTTTCTGTAGTCAGCTTGGCAGGCTAATCTTAGGCAGCTTCGGCCTGAGCAGCATTGCGGCGCTCGCTTTCTTCGCGGGACAGTGCAACCGAGGTGCGGACACCACGACCAACAAAATCCATCAATCCTGAAACAACCCGCTCGTTAGGGTCGATACCTGCACAGGACAGCACTTCGCGACCATCGCGCGAGCGTGCCCAGCGGGCGATTTGTTCAGGTCCATTGCCGTATTTCTTGTCATCGGCTATGGCATCATCCAACGCAGCCAATACAACAGCTGCGAACAGTTTACGGGCACGATTACCTTGCTCGTTATTAAAGGCAGTGCCGTCAACGAAATCTCTCATCTCGTTTCCTTTGTTGTTCTTGCTCTTGCAATTCTGGCGTGGCGCTCCTTATGACTGATCTAAAACGATTCGGATAGGCTCTTGTTGCATGGCTCTTATGCAAATTTTGCATACCTTTTTCTTGCTAACCACAAAATATCGTTGTCTTGCCAGTAAGGGGCACGCCAGATATAGGAACGGTTAACAATTCATCAACACCCGAGAGAGATTTATCTCATGCCCAAGATCAACGGAAATGAAATCCGGCCCGGTGCCGTGCTCGAGCACAACGATGGACTTTGGGCTGCAGTCAAGGTCGATCACGTCAAACCAGGCAAGGGTGGGGCCTTTGCACAGGTAGAACTGAGGAATTTGCGCAACGGTTCCAAACTAAACGAGCGTTTCCGCAGCGCCGATAAAGTTGAAAAAGTGCGCCTGGAGCAGAAAGATCAGCAGTTTCTCTATGAGAGTGACGGAATGCTGGTCTTCATGGACACAGAAACCTACGAACAAATCGAATTGCCAGCTGAGTTGTTGGGCGACCGCCGCCCTTTCCTGCAAGACGGTATGACCATTGTGGTGGAATTTCACGAGACAGAGGCCCTGCATGCAACAGTGCCACAAAAAGTGGTCTGCAAAGTGGTTGAGACCGAACCTGTGGTGAAAGGTCAGACTGCGGCGAAGTCTTTCAAACCAGCCGTACTGGACAATGGCGTCCGCGTGATGGTGCCGCCGTTTGTTGGCCAAGACGAAATGATCGTCGTCAACACTGACACCATGGAATACGCTGAGCGCGCTTAAGCAATAAGCATCGCTATGTATGAGGCTCTACGCTGGCAACAGCGTGGGGCCTTTTTTGTTCCATTTGCATATTAGTGCATTGCTAGTGAAAAACCGCATTCGTCCATCATTTTACCATATGCGGCGGTGAAACCCGCGAGCGAGGCAGTGGCAATGACATTGGGGCCAATATGGGCTTCAACAGAGTCTGAACGGCGCATTGACATCAGCATGGACAGAACTGAGTTGGGCAGTGGCGCACCTTCAGCCTGAAAGAAGCCTTCCTCGTTTATATAGGCACTTGCTTCGCCCTGAATGGAGCTGCCTGTGTCAAATTGAAACTGAACGGCTTGCTGATCCTGCATGGCCGTTTGGTGGTGACTGGGAGCAATTTCGATTATGCGCGGCGCGGGAAAAAAGTCGGGCGGTCCGGCGTCCCCGTTGGAGACTTCCAGTGCCCAGACGGGATCACCATCGCCACCTGTATGAGCATAGCAAGTGATCCGCAGGTCTTCGCCAGTGTCAATTCGATTCACCGAGACGTGCCAGTCCTTGTAGTTCCAATAGTCGCCACCTATGGCAGCGACGGGAAAGGCAGGCGCAGTGGCCAGCGTCAGTGAAATCATCAATACTCGCATCAATCTACCCTCTGATATCTGCTGTCAGGGTGGCACGTGATGGCACGTATGGCTATTCCCGTTCATGTACAATTCGCACAACCCATAGCCTCATTGCTCTCTGCAAGGTTGCGAGTGAAAGGATGGCTTCAGTATTTAGTTGAAACTATTTGATATTTTTTGGGCCCGGAAGAATGTCACGCAATAGCTCAAATTTGACCCGATTGGCACTGACCTGGCGATAAAACGCGATCAGAAAGGCCGTGGGGGCCTGCAAGCGTGACAATCCAAGTGTCGCGGCCACAACAGTGCCAACGTCAGTGCGCCCCTGAAGCACCAGCCAGCCACCCAGCATGAGAACAGAAACGGTGCCCGCGCCATTGATCGTACTGAGCAAAAACTTGGTCGACAATTTCCAGATGAACATCCGTCGACGCGTTTCATAGATGTGATCGAATTCCTCCAAAACAGTTTGCTCCAAGGCATTGGCCTCGGCGCTGCTGATCTGGTTGGTGGCCTGGCGAAGAATACGTACACGGTTGGCAACCAGGGTGTTGATCCGCCCCTGAGTGAAAAGCACCAATGCCACCTGAGGCGCAATCATTGCCAGTGCGATGGTCCCTAATCCTGGCTGGGTTGAAGCAATAAAGCCGATAACGCTGATCAGAGTGCCTATTTGCACCACAGGTTCTGAATAAGCGCTGCCTGCAAACTTTCCCAGCTCTTCGGCCTCTGCTGAAATTGCGGTGGTCAAGGTGCCGGTCTGAATGGCGTTTGGGTCAGTTACACATCGAGTGGTCTGTGTATACAAACGCTGGCGGAGTAGCCGGATGATGTCCTCTCCCAGAATGCCCGATCGCAGCCCCATCACCCATTTTAGCGCAAGGCTCAGCAGGATGGCTGCTGACATGCCTGCGCCGAGCAAAAACAGGGTGTTTATCGTTGCGGCGCCATCGGTCAGGGTGTTGACGATCTCTTGTTGAAATTTCAACGGCAATGCAGCCAGCGCGGCAATAGCCACCGACAAGACAATCAGGACAAGTTGGCGACCGCCGCTGACGCGCCAGATCGCAATATAAAGCTGCAACACGAAAAGGGGCCTTTGTTTTTGTCAACGTTGCGGGATCGTGGACCGGGAAGCGCTAAAGCTCAACCTGTATTGGGCAGTCTCAGCTGTGCATCGGCTGCTATCATTTCACCCTTGGCACGATCCAGCCGCAAGTAAGCGATGGCAAGTGGGCCGGACTGGGTGAACAAAGTGCCGACAGGTTTGCCCGCCGCTGTGATTGCGCTGCCAGTAGGAGCCATGCCGTTGATTTCAACTACGCGCAGTCCCTTGCGTAGTTCCGTTTTGTGCTTCATGCGGGCGGTGATTTCTTGACCAACATAGCAACCTTTACGGAAATCCACCCCGTTCAGTGCTTCAAACCCTGCTTCGAGGATATAGCTGTCCGGTGTCAGCTCAATACCGGTTTCCGGGATACAATGGGCCACGCGGATTGCATCCCAATCGCTGCCGTCATCGCCACCTTGGTCGCCATACAGCCGCCATCCCAAGTCGCTGTGCCGCGGATCCGCCAGTGCACCATCGGGGGCGTGCCCGATGCCGCGCTGTACCTGCACCTCGCTTAAGGTAATGTCGACTTTGGCCCGCAATCGATACATAGACAGGCGTTTCATCAGGTTTTCGGCCTGATCAGCGTCGGCGTCTAGCAGGACATCCGGACCTTCAGCCAGCAAAAAGAAATCGGCCAAATATTTGCCCTGCGGTGTCAACAGTGCTGCATAGACCAGCCCTTGATCGATTTTCTCCACGTCATTGGTCACCAACCCTTGCAGAAAACTGCGGGTATCAGGACCAGACAGGCGCAGGATGCGGCGTTGGCTCATTTGGGATCTCCATCACCATGGTCATATGTTGAGGCAGTGATATAGCAAGACCGGTGGAAGAAAACAGGAAAACGCGAGATGCGGGCTGAGATCAGCATAGTGATACCCACCTTAAACGCCGAAAAAGAGCTGCCGGGCTGTCTGGAGACGTTGATGGAGGGGCTGGCTGCCGGGCTTATTCGTGAACTGGTGGTCAGCGATGGCGGATCAAAAGACGCAACAGTGCAGGTTGCTGAAGCGGTAGGTGCGCGGGTGGTCACCGGGCCTGCCTCCCGCGGGGGGCAGTTGCAGCAGGGCTGTACCGAGGCGCAGGGGAATTGGCTGTTGGTAGTGCACGCGGATACCCAGCTTGCCGCAGGCTGGAGCTCGGTGGTGGCCCAACATTTGGATCAGGGTCAGGGGCGGCCAGCCTATTTTAGCCTGAGGTTTCGTGCGACGGGGCTGATGCCGGTTCTGGTGGCAGCCTGGGCCAATCTGCGTGCAAGGGTGTTTGGGCTGCCTTTTGGCGATCAGGGGTTGCTGATCCGACGTTGCGATTATGGGGCGGCGGGTGGATACCCGGATCAGCCTTTGATGGAGGATGTGGCCCTGGTTCGGCGCTTGAACGGGTTGGTGGCCCTACAGAGCGACGCGCTGACCAGTGCGAAGCGATATCAACAGCAGGGATGGCTGCGGCGCGGCACCCGAAACCTGTGGCTGCAGCTGCGGTATTTGACCGGGGAGCGTCCCGACACCTTGGCGCGATCGTATGAGCGGGGACGTGGGGACGAGATGTGACACAGGAAGGTGCGTGCAAGCACGCACCCTACGCAGCTTTCATCCAAACACCTTGCGACTGATACGGCGCCACCAACTGGGCTGAATTGTGGCGTCCTGTGTTATGGCTGGCACCTGAGCTGCAACGCCCACAGGATCTACAAGAGTTTTGCCATCCTGAAACTGAAGCCTGTAGAGATCAGCATAAATGCCACCGCGGGCCAGTAATTCATCATGAGTGCCCTGGTCGGCCACCTGTCCACGTTCCATGACTATGATTTTGTCCGCATTGCGGATGGTTGACAGTCGATGCGCAATCACCAGGGTCGTACGACCGCCAGACAGTTTGTCTAGCGCCTGCTGCACCACTTTTTCAGACTGTGCATCAAGCGCCGACGTCGCTTCGTCAAGCAACAGGATCGGAGTGTCGCGCAGCAACGCACGGGCGATCACCACCCGCTGACGCTGTCCGCCGGACAGAGCTGAACCGCGGGGGCCAACCGGTGTATCCAAACCCTGGGCCAGTTTGGGCAAGAAATCTGCGACATGGGCGGCTTCGAGGACCTCTTGTAGACGGTCGTCACTCACATCCGTGCGGCCCAAGAGGATATTCTCGCGGAGCGTTTCATCGAACAAAAGCGCCTCTTGGGTAACCACAGAGAACAAGTCCCGCAAATCTTTAAGCGCAAGATTGTCGACAGCGACATCGCCAACTGTAACCGCGCCCTTTTGCGGATCGATCAACCGCGTCAGAAGGTTGAAAATGGTCGATTTTCCCGCCCCGGATGCCCCAACCAGTGCAGTGGTCTTGCCCGCCTCAGCAACCAGTGACAAATCCCTTAGTATCGCTGCGTCACCATAGTTCAAGGTCACTGCATCCAACTTAATTTGTGGCAGGCCAACTGGCTGTGCGACGGGATTATCCGGAGAAACCAGCAGGATCGGTGCATCCATCAATTCTTTGATCCGTTCCAACGCCGCCGCCGCCGCCTGCCAGACACCGCTGATCGCGGCCAGCCGCCGCATTGGATCAAAGGCAAGGCCAATAGCTGTGAAAAAGGTCATGAACTGGCCTACAGTTTTCTCGCCCGCTATGATTTCACTACCACCATAGAGAACCACGCCCATCACCCCAAGCCCGGCCATGATATCGATCATTCCAGTGATCGAGGCGGTACCAAATGAGGCTTTGACTTCGGCACGGACAAAAGTGTTGGTTTGGCCAGAAAACCGTTCGGTTTGATAGTCTTCGAGACTATTCAACTTGATTGGGACCATGCCGTGGAAAATTTCGTCCAAACGCGTCGCCAGTGACGCGCCCATGTCCCTTGCAAGGGTGGCCTTTTTACGGACATATCGCTGGATTGCCGCGATTGGCACCAGCAGCATTGGCAACCCAATCAGCATGATCAGCGTCCAGCGCCAATCTACACTAATGGCCACCCCAAGAACCGCCACCAGTTGCGCCATATCGCGACCTGCGCCGGTGACCACAGCCTGCCAAACCTGATTGATCGCCATGACGTCGCTTTGTATCCGCTGGATCAGAAAGCCGGGAGGGTGGAGTTGGTGAAAGGCGGGGTCCTGACGGATCATCTGCGCAAGCATATCTTTGCGCAGATGTGCGGCTGAGGTCTGTGAGATTTTACTGAGGATTACTTTTTGACCAACACTGGACATGCCGCGAAAGGTGAAAATGATCAAAAAGGCTAATGCAACCCAGAACAAAGCGTCCGAATTCCCAGCGACAAATACCTCATCAAACATCGGTTGCATCATATAGCTGAGCGCCCCAACTGTGCCGCCTTCGATCAGCATCAACACCACGGCTACTCCCAATAAGGGAATGTGATGGCGCAGGTAGCCGCGCCAGAGCCAGCTCATCAACTCGCGGGAAGACTTTGGTTTGCGGGTCATGCTGGGATCTTTCGCCAAGAGTGTTGAGGCATTTCACGGCCAATTGGTTGAACTGGCGCTATTTAAGCATCTCGCGCCGACGGTGCAAGCATGCAGGCTCGTTGGAATTTGGCGTGAGAAGTCCTGGCATGGGGAGGGCGCAGGCCGTTGGGCTTTGTGGACGAGGTTACACAGCAGATCCGCAACGCGAACAGAGCAGGGAAATGTTGGGAGCGTTTTGATGCTCTTATCAGCTTTGGTGGAATTCAAACCTGCTAATGGCGTGGTTGATTAGCACTGCAAGCACCAGTACCGGGACCATGCCATACAGCATCCAGACCACAAGAAAGATCCAAACCAAGTTTATTCCCAGAAATGTGACAACCCCATTCACGAGGTCTTCTGATTGGGACAATTTTTGATCACGCATAAGGGCCTCCGGTTTTTGAGGGGGACCCTTAACAAGCTAGGACAGTGGGCAACATTGTCCGGTAAAAGAACCGAGAAGCGGGCGTGAAACCTGCGTCAGAGTGCTCTTTGGGCTGAGATGAGCGCTTGTGGTAACGCGGAGGCAAAGGCTTCGAGGTCTTTACTTGGGCCACAGCTGATACGGATGCAGCGATTTTGCGGGGCTGCAAAAGGCATACGAACAAAGATTCCCTGAGCAATCAGCGCGTCCAACACTCGTTTGGCAAAAATGCTGTCCTGTCCGCAGTCGATTGCGACAAAGTTGGTGGCGGAGGGAAGGGCTTTTAGGCCGTTTTGATCGGCGATTTCACCAATCCGGCGACGTGCTGTGGTGATTTCAGCTAGCACATGACCCAGCCAGTCTTGATCCTGCAATGCCGCAAGGGCCCCGGCTTGTGCAGCGCGGTTCATGCCAAAGTGGTTGCGCACCTTATTAAAGGCAGCGATCAAATCTGGGGCAGCAAGAGCATAGCCGACCCGGGCTCCGGCCATGCCATAGGCCTTGGAAAAGGTGCGCATGCGGATCAGGCGGGTATCGTTGGCATCAACGGGTGCAGCAGTGCCCTTGGGGGCACATTCGACATAGGCCTCATCCAGCAGCAACAAGCAGTCGCTGGGTAAGTGGTCCAGTGCGGCAACGATGTCTGCACCACGATGCCAGCTGCCCATCGGGTTGTCCGGATTGGCAAGGTAGACAAGTTTGGCACCGACCTCACCTGCCTTGGAAAACAGCGATGTCAGGTCTTCGTGGTCGTCTTTGTAGGGAACGGTGTGCAGCACGCCGCCATAGCCGCTGACGTGATAGTTGAAGGTTGGATAGGCCCCAAGAGAGGTCACCACCGTATCTCCGGGTGAAATCAGCAGACGAACCAAATAGCCAAGCAGGCCATCGATACCTTCGCCGACCATGATGTTGTCTGGACTTAGATCGTGATGTGCCGCCAGTGCTTGCCGCAACTCGTGGTTTTCGGGGTCGCCGTACATCCAAATATCAGCAGATGCGGTCTGCATGGCTTCAATAGCTCTGGGCGAGGGACCAAAGACGTTTTCATTGGCGCCTAACCGCGCAGTGAAGGCGGCGCCTCGGGCGCGCTCCTGCGTTTCGGGGCCAACAAAAGGCACGGTTGCAGGCAGCGAGAGGGCAAGCGGGGTGTAGCGCGGATCTGTCATAGGGGCAGATAACCGTATCAGGCCCGTGGCGGCAAGACTTGGCTGCCCCAACGTTGTGCTGGCCTGTACCTAGTTTGTGCGCCACCTTGGGATCTGTGACCAAAAAGGGAGGCTAAAATGGCGCGGGTATCCGTCGAGTACAAAGATCACATTGCCTATGTGACCCTGACCAGAGGCGACAAGATGAACGCGCTGGATCGTGAAATGGTTCAGGCGATAATTGACGCAGGGCAAGGGGTTGCAGGTTCTGACGCCCGTGTGGTGGTATTGTCTGGTGAAGGCAAAAGCTTTTGTGCCGGGCTGGATTTGATGAGTTTTGCCCAGATGGGGCAGATTGATCCTGACGAATGGCTGATGGCACGCAGCCACGAAGATGCCAATGAAATGCAGGAGGTGGCCATGGTTTGGCGGCGGGTGCAAGTGCCGGTGATCGCAGCGTTGCAGGGGGCTGCCTATGGCGGCGGGCTTCAACTGGCACTAGGGGCTGACATACGTGTGGCAGCACCAGACGCACGGTTGTCCGTGATGGAAATGAAGTGGGGCATTGTTCCCGACATGGGGGGCATGGTCCTGTTGCCACGCCTATTGCGGTCCGATCTATTACGGCGACTGACGTACACAGCCGAAGTGTTTGATGCGAAGCAGGCGTTGGACTGGGGGCTGGTGACGGAACTGGCTGAAGACCCATTGGCGCGGGCAGAAGAATTGGCCGCGAAGATCGCCAATCAGAGCCCCTCGGCCATTCGAGCAGCCAAGCGATTGATTGAACGGGCAGAGGCAGAGGGTCGCGAGGCGGTTTTGCTGGCCGAGTCGTCTGAACAGGTTGAGCTGATTGGCAAAGCAGAACAGATGGAAGTGATTTCGGCCCAGATGCAAGGCCGGGTGCCAGTGTTTGATTAGAGAACGCCTGCGGGCAAGCGCTTGCAGGCGCTGGTTCGATTAGCCGACTTCATGAGGATTAAGCAAACCCAGAACACCAAGGTGCAAGTCAAAACTTGCGTCTTTGTATCGGTGGAAGATGGTGCTGACCAAGGCGAGTGAGCTTTGGTCGCCTTAGATTGCCAAAATTAGTAATCAGTTGAGTGCGCCGGGAACAAAGTCGAGCCTGCGCCTTTTCCCCTCGTTCTTAATCCGTAGGGAATAGATACATACCAGTTTAGCGGGCTACTCTGGTGGATCTGAATGCAAAGTGTAGCGAGCAGGGCCAAGGGAATTCCCATAATTGGCCCAGCTCGGTGTAGTTCTAGACCCGTCAGTGCTGTTCCTGACGCCATTCCCATGGTGGCGGGGTGTGAGCCTGCCAAATGCCAAGCCCGTCTGCCTGAGCAGTGGTGACTTCCGGCTGGTAGTAGCCTTGATCACGATCAGGCCAAGCCAGTCCTTCTGCCACCAAAAGTGCGCCGACGTCTTGGCCGTCTGCGTCACATGTGGCGATGTAGTGGCCACGGCTTTCTGGTTGGCTGCTAAAACACTCAACGCGCTCTGCCAGATCCATGATGTCCTGAACCCGGTCACTTGCCCGGCCGGCGCAGTCCCAAATATCACCGCTTTGCGAGTTGCACTGCTGGGCGGCTTCGGGAGCATCAATGCCGATGAGACGTATCTTGAGTTTACCCAATGCAAGCACCTCGCCATCAATAACGCGGAATGCTTGACCGGGGGCCGAAACCAAGGGGCGGATGTTGCCCGCGAGTTTCTGAATACTATGCAGTTCCAAAAAGATCCGTGCCGAGATGGGGTCACTTTGTTGGAGTTCTGTCGACGAAGCTCCGCTTGCAACAATCGCAAAGGCAACGCCTGTCAGGGTTTGTTTAATCATCATCGTTCTGGCCATTCAGGTTATTGATTTGGACATAGGTCTGCCGAAAACATAATCCTGAAGACGTCAATATTCCGTTTATTCGGTATATTTTCGTGAATCTGTATCTTTGCGCGTTTGCATTTTCGCACGCTACTCAATTTGATTTACCTCCGCCGTATGAGGTGGCAGTGATCAATTTGTTCAATATTGTATATCAGGCGGCTAATCCATTGGTCCTGCAATTCAAACCCACAAAATGCCCTTGGAAGGCCCGCGTCCCCATCTGAAGCCGCAGATCACCGGGTCATCAAATCGTGCTGTTTCGCGCCGCTAGGATGTGCTCATGATGTTCAAGCCCCCAATCATTTAGCTTCATCACGCAATCGCGCAAAGAGTTGCCCGATTCTGTGAGGGTATGGTCGACTTTGGGGGGGACTTCCGCGTGGTCCCTCTGGAGAACCAATCCGTCTCGCACCATTGAACACAGGGCTTGGGTCAGCATTTTTTGACTGCTCCCTTCGATGCTCATTCTGGCGTCTCAGCATGGAATGATTTGGGGGCCGCCTGCATTTAATCCTGGTTTCACCAAGTCTATTCAGAAATACGAAGCTGCAATTCATCGCACCGGCTTTCATACTGGTGCCGGCTCAGAGCAAGCGTAAGCTTTGTAGGACGACTGAAGTCAAAGACTTAAAGTCAGGAACCGCGCCCTATCAGGCGCGGTTCTTTGTCAATTTAGCTACTTGCTACAGCGAAGCTTGGCAAATTTTGCCAATGTTTGCGCTCAGCGCGGCGTTGTAGTCCTCATCGCTCATCGCCACGTTCAACCCTTCGGTCAAGGCGCGCGAGAAAGAGGCGATCATTTTGGCGTTCTGGCTCAGCAGGGCACAGGCCTGATCGGTGGAATAGCCACCTGACAGCGCAACAACCCGAACAACATTGGCGTGATCCGCGAGGTCATCATACAGACCTGATACATTTGGCAGCGTCAGCTTTAGCGCAACATTGGTCCCGGCAGGCAGGGCATTCAACTGCTTCAACAGCTCCGCCTTGAGCAGGATTTCAGCCTCGCCCTTGGTGTCAGAGTGAATGTCGACTTCAGGCTCGACAATGGCCAGCAGGCCCGCTGCCGCTATCTGTTTGGCCACTTCGAATTGCTGGGCCACCACATCGCGAATCCCATCGGTGTTGGCCTCTTTGATCACTGACCGCATCTTGGTTCCAAAAATACCGGCCTTGCCGGCACGGGCCAGAAGCGCATCCAGATCAGGCATTGGCTTCATCACCTGGGTGCCGTTGGCCTCGTCTGCCAGGCCTTTGTCGACCTTCAAAAAGGGCACTACGCCACAGTGATCCCAAAGATAGGCCGGCACAGGGGTGCCTTCGATTTCGGCATCCATGGTTTTTTCAAACAGAATCGCACCAAGGATTTTCTGACTGTTGAAGTCTGCGGCGGTGATGATGCGGGCGCGCATCTTCTGGATTTCACCAAACATTTCTTCGTCACCGGAGTAGGCGTCTTCCATCACCCCATAAAGGGCCAGCGCCTTGGGTGTTGAGCCTCCGCTCTGATCCAGTGCGGCGATAAAACCGTTGCCATTTGCGATGCGGTCAAATTGCTGCTGCTGAATGGAATTCTCTTGTGTCATATGCCCAGGTCTCCGCGAATGTTCAAAGCTTAGCCCGTCTATAACGCGGTTTGGAGCGGAAACAACCTGCGCGGGCTGGGTGTTGCGCTAACAGTTACCAGATTTCTGGTGCCTGCGTACCAAAGGGCACAGAAGCTCTATTCAGGCCTGTTGATACAACAACGAGAAAGGCGCACTGGAAATCCAGTGCGCCTTGCAAAATGGAGTGTAGGGTGTGTGCTTGCACGCACCTGCCGCAGGGCTAGACCAGCCGCGAAGAGTCGATTGCAGCGCGGACAAAGTCACTGAACAGCGGGTGTGGCGCAAACGGTTTGGATTTCAACTCAGGATGGAATTGCACACCGATGAACCAGGGATGGTCTGCCCATTCGACAATCTCGGGCAGGCTGCCGTCGGGCGACATGCCTGAAAACTTAAGACCGGCTTCTTCAAGCTTTTCGCGGTATTTGATGTCTACCTCATAGCGGTGGCGGTGGCGTTCCTCAATATGACTGCCGCCATAGACACGGGCCACATTTGATCCCTCCGCCAGGGTGGCGTCATAGGCGCCCAGACGCATGGTGCCGCCCTTGTCGTCGCCCACTTTGCGTTCAACCTTGTGGTTGCCCTGCACCCATTCTTTCAGGTGATAGACAACGGGTTCAAACCGCTTCTTGCCAGCTTCATGGTCGAACTCTTCTGAGCCCGCTTCGGAGATGCCAGCGACGTTACGGGCGGCCTCGATCACTGCCATCTGCATGCCAAGGCAAATACCCAGATAAGGCACCTTATGCTCGCGGGCAAATTGGGCCGCTTTGATCTTGCCTTCGGTACCGCGCTCGCCAAAGCCGCCAGGGACCAAAATAGCGTGGAACCCCTGCAGATGCGGCGTGGCATCTTCGCTATCAAAGGCTTCCGCGTCGACCCATTCGATCTTGACTTTGACCCGGTTGGCCATGCCGCCATGGATCAGCGCCTCGGCAATCGACTTATAGGCATCCTCGAGCTGCGTGTATTTACCAACGATTGCAACTTTGACCTCACCCTCGGGGTTGTAGACCCGGTCGGCGACATCTTCCCAGCGTGCTAGGTTTGGCTTTGGGGCAGGGGCAATGCCAAAGGCATCCAGAACTGCCTGATCCATACCTTCGCGGTGATAGGCCAGTGGCGCTTCGTAGATCGATTTCAGATCCTGAGCTGCAATCACGCTGTCAGGGCGTACGTTACAGAACAGCGCTAGTTTTTCGCGCTCTTTCTTGGGGATAGGTCCTTCAGAACGGCACACCAGAATATCCGGTGCCAGCCCGATTGAACGGAGTTCTTTCACCGAGTGCTGGGTTGGCTTTGTCTTCAGCTCGCCAGAGGCTTTGATGTAGGGCAGCAACGTCAGGTGCATGTAGATGCACTGGCCACGCGGTTTGTCCTGGCCATACTGGCGGATCGCTTCAAAGAACGGCAGGCCTTCGATGTCACCAACAGTACCACCGATTTCACACAACATGAAATCGACCTCATCAGCGCCAATATCAAGGAAGGTTTTGATCTCGTTGGTGACATGCGGGATCACCTGAATGGTTTTACCCAAATAATCGCCCCGGCGTTCCTTTTCCAAAACGTTGGAATAGACCCGGCCGGATGAAATCGAGTCGGTCTTGCGGGCCGCAACACCAGTAAACCGCTCATAGTGGCCCAGATCGAGGTCCGTCTCGGCACCATCATCGGTGACAAAGACTTCGCCGTGTTCATAGGGGCTCATGGTGCCCGGATCAACGTTCAGATAGGGATCCAGTTTGCGCAGACGTACCGAGTAGCCACGTGCTTGCAGCAGCGCGCCCAGAGCCGCTGATGCCAGACCTTTGCCAAGGGAGGAAACCACCCCACCAGTAATGAAGATATAACGCGCCATGAGTGTCGGCTGCTCCCGTGAGAAGTCATGAAGAAATCAGAATTCAGGTGCCCTGAAAGGTTCCGAAAAACCAAAGCATCACGGGACTTCACTAATAGAGGATTCGTGTCTTCAACGCAAGGGAGCCGCAAGATGCTGTTGCGGCTCAAAATCCCCGTCTAGGTATGGTAGTTCAATCGGCGCTTGGAACCAGTGGCGCATTGTCACCGGCGCTTGGTGGCAGCAGATCGCTACCAACTGGCGCTACCGGAGTATTTGCGTCACCTTCAGTTGCAACCGGCCCGTCGGTCCGGTCCAGAACTGAGGATCCCGCAGATTTCTGTGCGGCCAGAATAGTCAACGTGATCGAGGTCACGATGAAAGCAATGGCAAGGATCCAAGTGACCTTGCTCAGCGCTGTTGCGGCTGAGCGGCCGGACATGGCACCGCCACCGCCTCCGCTCATGCCAAGGCCGCCGCCTTCGGACCGTTGTAGGAGAACGACAGCGATCAGGCCAAGGGCCAGAAAAAGGTGGATGATAAGAACGACGTTTTCCATGGGCCCCTGCGGCAATTGGCTGAGTATCGAGCGGTATGTAGGCAAGTTTGCGGGGAGGGGCAAGACCCGAGTTCGCCCTTGTTGATCATGAATCTGTTCTGCTCCCAATTGTCAGCGCCATTAAGGCCGACAATTGGACTGGACAGGGCCGCAGCAAATTCGCAGTCTGGTTGTATGCCTCATGATCATCACGACCACCCGCATGCGCTATTACCGCCCGAACCTGCTTTGCGGGTCAAGGCGTTGGAAACGATTCTGACTCGCAAAGGGTTGATTGACCCCGGCGCTCTGGATCAGATTATTGACACCTATCAAAACAAGATTGGCCCCAAAAATGGTGCGCAGGTTGTTGCACGGGCCTGGAGTGATCCGGGTTTTCGGGACGCTTTGATGCAGGATGCCACTGCGGTGGTAGCAGATCTGGGCTATTTTGGCCGTCAGGGTGAACATATGGTGGCGGTAGAGAATACCCCGGACCTGCATAATATGGTCGTTTGTACCCTGTGCAGTTGTTACCCTTGGCCGTTGCTTGGAATACCGCCTGCTTGGTATAAATCTGACGCCTACCGAGCCCGAGTGGTGCGAGAGCCGCGTGCGGTTCTTGCTGACTTTGGTGTGACTTTGCCTAAAGAAACCGCGGTGAGAGTTTGGGATTCAACGGCCGAGATGCGCTATTTGGTGATACCAATGCGCCCGGAAGGCAGTGAGGGGCTGAGTGTCGACGAACTCGCGGCGCTAGTCAGCCGAGATAGTATGATTGGTACCGGGCTGGCCAAGGTGGCCAAATGACCCGCATTCATGACATGGGGGGGCGCTTTGGCGATGGCCCTGTGGTGCCAGATGCGCCAGATGCCCCTGTGTTCGCCACAGACTGGCATGCTCAGGCTCTGGCTGTGACGCTGGCCTGTGGAGCCCTGGGGCAGTGGAATATCGACATCTCGCGTCATGCCCGGGAACGCTTGTCGCCGCAGGACTACACGGGATTTTCCTACTACGAAATCTGGATTTCTGCGCTGACAGACTTGTTGGTGGAACGTGGCGTTCTGACATTAGACGATCTCAGGGGGCAGGGGGATGATACCTCTCACCCTCTGGCCTCGCGGATGCTCAAAGCCGATGCTGTGGCCGCGATGCTGGCAAAGGGAGGACCTGCGGACCGAGCGAGCGAAATCGCGCCAAAATTTTCCCCCGGACAGGCGGTTCGTTGTCGTCATCCGGGTGATAGCTGCCTAGTCGATGGCGGGCACACGCGTCTGCCTGCCTATGCTGCGGGCGCGCGCGGGTATGTCCTGCGGTTGCATGGCACCCATGTTTTGCCGGACAGCAACGCTCATGATCTGGGCGAAGCGCCGGAACCGCTCTATGCGGTGCGTTTTGCCGCAAGTGAGCTCTGGGCCAATCCCGAAAATGCCGATGATCAGGTGATCATTGACCTGTGGCAAAGCTATTTGGAGCCCCTATGACGGCCTGTCTTCCCGATTCCGCACCCGAGCCGGTTTTTCTGCACCCCTGGCACGCCCAGGTCTTTGCGCTCACGGTGTCACTGAATGAGGCTGGCCATTTCAGTTGGCCCAACTGGGTGGCACAGTTCTCGCAGGTGCTGGCACGCCATGGTCTGGATAAGGATCTGGATGGTGGCGACGATTATTTTACCGCCTGGCTGGAGACGCTAGAGATGATTCTGGCCAAGGACGGCGCTGCATCCGCACCTGATGTCGAACGCCTACGTGGCGACTGGGAACGCGCCTACCTGGAGACGCCACATGGTGATGTTGTTCGGCTTGCAGCCTCGCAAAATGCGTAGGGTGCGTGCTTGCACGCACCGCTAACGGCCCCGGTTACCGACGAATGTCGCTCTCCTAGCTCGCCTGCGACGAATTTGTGGTTCCACAATGCCCTCTGCACCGCTATAGGAGGGCCGGTTTCAGATAAATACAAAGGACCAGATATGGCCAATGTCGTCGTAGTCGGCGCCCAATGGGGTGACGAGGGAAAAGGCAAGATCGTAGACTGGCTCAGCGAGCGCGCCGATGTCATCGCGCGCTTTCAGGGTGGTCATAACGCAGGCCACACGCTGGTTATCGACGGCGAGGTGTTCAAGCTTGCCGCATTGCCATCGGGTATCGTGCGCGGCGGTAAGTTGAGTGTGATCGGCAATGGCGTCGTGCTGGATCCTTGGCATCTGGTCAAAGAGATCGAAAGCATCCGTTCGCAGGGTGTTACCGTCGACGCAGAATCGCTGATGATCGCCGAGAATACGCCGCTGATTCTGCCCATTCACGGCGAGCTGGATCGCGCCCGTGAAGAAGCTGCCAGCAAAGGCACCAAGATCGGGACCACTGGTCGCGGCATTGGCCCGGCCTATGAAGACAAGGTTGGCCGTCGCTCTATTCGGGTGGCCGACCTGGCCGATGATACGACCTTGGAAGCACGCGTTGACCGAGCCTTGCAGCACCATGATCCTTTGCGCAAAGGACTGGGGATTGCGCCTATCGACCGCGATGCTTTGATTGCACAACTCAAAGAAATTGCACCAAAAATCCTGCAATATGCTGCGCCTGTCTGGAAAGTCCTGAACGACAAACGCAAAGCCGGTAAACGGATCCTGTTCGAAGGCGCCCAAGGCGCGTTGCTGGATATCGATTTCGGTACCTATCCCTTTGTGACGTCGTCCAACGTGATTGCGGGGCAGGCCGCAACCGGTACTGGCATGGGGCCGGGCGCTATCGATTTTGTGTTGGGCATCGTCAAAGCCTATACCACACGCGTTGGCGAAGGTCCGTTCCCAGCAGAACTGAACGACGCCGACGGCCAACGTCTGGGTGAGCGCGGCCATGAGTTTGGCACCAATACCGGACGCCAGCGGCGCTGCGGCTGGTTTGATGCGGTTCTGGTGCGCCAGACCTGTGCCACCAGCGGCGTCAATGGTATTGCCTTCACCAAACTGGACGTGTTGGACGGGTTCGAAACCCTGAAGATCTGCACCGGCTACGAGCTGGACGGCAAACCACTGGACTATCTGCCCACAGCTGCTGATCAGCAGGCGCGGTGCACTCCTGTCTACGAAGAGATGCCAGGTTGGAGCGAATCGACCGAAGGTGCGCGCAGCTGGGCCGATCTGCCAGCCAATGCGATCAAATACGTGCGTCGTGTCGAAGAACTGATCGGTTGTCCGGTTGCGATGTTGTCGACCAGCCCGGAGCGGGAGGACACCATTCTGGTGACTGACCCGTTTGAAGACTGATGGCTGACAAAAAAGGTCTCAGCTACAAGGCCCGGCGTCGCTGGGCCCTGGTGGTTCTGCTGATTGGGCTGCCATTGTACATTATGGTGGCAACGACACTGGCAGGACGACTCTCCGAGTATTCTGTGCTGTTGCAACTTGTGGTTTTTGTTGTCCTTGGAATTATCTGGATTGTCCCGTTCAAACCGCTGTTTCGTGGTATTGGGCAGCCCGACCCAGACGCACCCAAAGATCAATAAAGGGTACTGATTAAACGCAAAAGGCAGGTCGAAAGACCTGCCTTTTTGCTAGAAAAACTATGACGTTTAGCCAGCGACACGCTCGTCTGGGCGAAACCCGATCTGACCAGAGGCGGTAAAGTGACCGCTGTTGGTTTTTTCAATCTTACCTTCGCGGAGCAACTGCCCAAAGGATCGCAACCCGTCTTCGCGATTGAACTCAGCGCTGTCCAGCAGCTTGACCTTGTTCATCAACTGCGGACGCGAGAAATGCTCCCGGCCTTCGACAAAACTCATGTAAGAGGCGGCGGCTTCAAGTAGTTCATACAATTCCACCGCGCCACTTTCCAAAGCATAGGCCGCAAATCCGCCTTCGTGCCCTTTGTCCGCAAAAGCTGCATCATCGGCCTGGGCCGACGCAACCCGACGCGGACGAACCGGTCCGTTTGATTTCTCCGGGGCCTCGTCGATGCGTTGCTCGGCCACCAGTTTAAGGGGGGCTGGACGTTGGGCCGGAGCCGGGCGTGGTGCGCCTCCCTTTGCAGCAGTTGGACGGCGTGGGCGAACCACGCTGGCCAGATCATTGCGGTAATCTTCATCACTATTGGTGACGCCAGTACTGCCGCCTGCGGCGCGGTCGGCCAAAGCTGCGGCCATGGCTGCGCGCAGGTGGTCGTAGGTTTCACGCGATGACGAAAGCTCGGGATCTTCCAATTTTTCATCCGCTGCATCCATCAACCGCGAGACATCGCTGTCCGGAGTTTCCGCCACAGGGGAGGGCGCAGGGGCCGGTGCAGGGTCTTCTGCAACCTCCTGCTTGGTCTCATCAATTGGTTCCGGGGTGTCATCATTGGCCAGCAGTTCCGCTTCGACAGCGGCCAGTTCCTGCAGCAATTCAGCCTCGTCAGCGTCGGACAAGGAGGTCTCAGGTGCTGGCTGAACGGGCTCTTCCGCAACTTCTTCCAATGTCCCAGATTTGACGGCATCGTCGATCACTGCACGCTTTACGCGCACGATTCTGGCGCGCCTTGGACGCTTTTGCGCAGGAGTTTCTGCTGCGGTTTCCGCCGGTTCGACGTGCTTGGACACTTCAGCGAGGATATTGGCGTCCTCGCTTTGGCTGTCAGATGTGCTGTCTTGCTTTTCAACGCCCTCAAACAGGCTGTTGTCCTCTTCGACGTCGGTTTCGGCTTCGACAGCTGACGTTGTGGCTGCGGCAATGTCGACTTCGGGTTCTGGATCGGTTTTGACCTCTGCAGCCTGTTCAATCTCTTCCGAGACTTCAGGCTCCACCGGGGATTCAAGATCCGGAGCAGGCTTGGTTTCCGCTTCGATCTTCGTCTCGACTTCAGCCGTGGGCTGATCTTCGCTGCTGTCTGCCTGGCGTTGATCAATCAGGTCCAATGCTTGAGCGATTTCAACCTGATCCTGACTTGCCTCATCAGCGGCAAGTTCGGCTTCGTCGTCCAGACGCATTGCAGCAGCGATATCCACGGCGGATTCTTGGATGAAATTCTCGGCGTGTTGATCTTCTGAGAATTCTTCGTCCCGTGGGGCCTGCGCAACGACGGCGCGAATGCGCTGCAGTTTGGCCGCGATGCTGTCTGCTGCTGGCGAAGAGTCTTCGCTTGCATCAGGTTGTTCTACTTCAGGTTCATCCGCAACCAAATCCTCAGCGGTAGGCAGACCTGCAGCTTCTGGGGCCGCAACTGCAGCAGCTACGGCTGTTAGATCTACCGGATCTTCAACAGCGGTTTCATCTTCGGATTTGGTGGCAACAGAATCTTCAGCTGGGGCCTCTTCGATGACCACTTCGGCAGTAGCCTTTGGTGCGGTCACTTCAGGGGTAGCCTCTGCAGGTTTTTCCGGTGCCTCAGCCGCCTGAGGCGCCGGTTCGACTGGTTCAACAGCAGGTGTCACTGGTGCAGTAGCTGGCTTGACAGGTTCCGTGGATTCGGCCGCCCGCAGGTGGATGGCTCCATCACTTGTACGGGCTTCAACCTGGCGGGAAACTTCGCGTTGAGCGATGCGCGTCAACATCTCGGCATCCGGCTGAGGGGGTTCGGCGCCAAAATAGCGATCGTCGGACGCAAGATCGCGGAAATATTCAGCGATTGCCTTCATGGTATCAAACGAATCTTCGAACCCTTCCAGCGTGCAGGAGAAAGTTCCATAAGAAACGGTTAAAACTTTGTTATTCTGTACCATAGGAATCTTGTCCTCGCCAAAGCTATTGCCGTTTACATAATGGGCGCAGAGCGTCAAATTCTGTCCGAATTCGTGCAATTGATCGTATCTTTTTGTGACCAGATTATGGCTTGTTTCGAAACTGACGCAAATTCCGGGGAAAAACGTTGATTGTAGAGCAAAACGAACCAGTAACTTTGATCGGAGGCGGTGCAGTTGCCGCCGGGGACCTGGATCTCGCCTTATCTCTGGCTCCCTTTCTGGTTGCTGCTGATGGAGGCGCCGACCTGGCCCTAAGTGAGGGGCGCATTCCTCAAGCAGTGATTGGAGACTTGGACTCTCTTTCAAATATAGTACGCAAGCAATTGGCGCCAAATACAATTTACGAAATTGCTGAACAGTCCAGTACGGACTTTCATAAGGCGTTGCGCCACATCAAAGCGCCAGTGGTGCTGGCGGTTGGTTTTTTGGGGGCACGAGTGGACCATCAACTGGCCTCTTTTAATACACTGGTTCAGGTATTGAGCAGCCCTTGCATACTATTGGGAGAGCATGAATTGGTCTTTCATGTTCCCCGTGAAATATCCCTGGCAACTGAAGCAGGGGAAACCGTGTCATTGTTTCCAATGGGCCCTGTCACGGCGGAATCAACTGGGCTGCAATGGCCATTGAGTGGCTTGAAGATGTCCCCAATGGGAAACATCGGAACCTCAAATCGAGCGGTAGGGCCAATGTCACTGACAATGGAGGGGCCAGGTTTGTTGGGGATTATCCCACGCCGTCATCTGCCACAGCTTATGCAGCAGATCGCTCAGGCTCCGCCTTGGTCGTCGAAAGTTGCTTTGCGGTAATTCTTTCTCGCAGAATTACATAAAGTCCTGCTGAGATTGTTAGTGCAATTCCAACCGACGCCAGGGTGTTGGGCAATTGATCAAAAATCATCCAGCCGAACAGGGTTGCCACTGGAATTTCAAGATACTGCATAGAGGCCAGAGTTGCGGCTGGCGCATACCGCAGGCTCCAGGTCATCAGAAGGTGCGCCACTGTGCCAAGCCCACCAATAGCAGCCAGCAACAGCCATGCCTGGCCATCCGGAGATTGTAACATCAGGGCAGGGACTTCCATTTGATTGCCGATGAGCAGCAGTGGCGTCAGCAGTGCGCAGGCCATTACCCCCGACACAGCTTGCAGGCTGACCGGGTCAGTTTCTTTGGCAATCTGTCTTGTCACCAGCATGAAAAGGGCAAAAATCACAGCCACAAGAAGTGGCCATAAAGCAGGCCAGCCGACCGCAACAAAGCTGGGTTGAACCACCAGCAAAGTGCCGCCAAAACCAACGATACATGCGCCGAGGCGGCGTATGCCGATCTCTTCGCCAAGCACGTATTTTCCCAGTAGCAACATGATGAAGGGCATTACAAATGCGATGGCAATGGCATCTGCCAGTGGCAGGTGTTTCAGCGCCGTGAACATGGCGCCAATGCCTATGATGTGCAGCAGGGTGCGTAGAAAAGTGAGTTGTAGCACACGGCCCTGCATACGCCATTGACGTCTGTTGACCCAGATCAGTGGCGTCAGAAGCACGACCTGTACCGCAAACCGTACAAACAACAGCATACCCAGTGATACGGTTTCGCCCAACAGCTTAGCGACGGCGTCACCCAGTGGGGCGACAACGCAAAATCCCAGCATCAGTAGGATTCCAAGAGTGGGATGGTCCCGTGTCATGGGTTCACACTAAATTTGGAGCGGTGAAAATGCAAGCTTTGGTTGAATTTTGCCAAGGGCGATTCAACAATTGGGCACATTAACCGCAAGACCGCCAAGTGATGTTTCCTTGTATTTCTCATGCATATCCTGGCCAGTCTGTCGCATAGTTTCGATCACCGAGTCCAGCGGTACAAAGTGCTGGCCGTCACCACGTAACGCCAGCGAAGCTGCGGACACGGCTTTGATCGCACCCAGTCCGTTGCGCTCGATACAGGGCACCTGTACCAGCCCCTTTACCGGATCGCAGGTCATACCAAGGTGATGCTCCAAGGCGATTTCCGCCGCGTTTTCAACCTGCTCTGGAGTGCCGCCCATGACAGCGCAAAGGCCCGCTGCTGACATGGCTGCAGCAGATCCGACCTCTGCCTGACAACCCGCTTCGGCGCCTGAAATAGAGGCATTGTATTTCACCAAGCCACCAATCGCGGCTGCTGTCAGCAGAAAATCCTCAACATGGCTGGGAGAGGCACCGGGAACATGGTCCAGATAGTAACGCAACGTGGCGGGCAGCACTCCGGCTGCGCCGTTGGTTGGTGCGGTCACCACTTGACCACCGGCGGCGTTTTCCTCGTTCACGGCCATGGCGTAGACGCTCATCCAATCATTGATGGTATGCGGTGCCGTCAGGTTTAGTCCTCGTTCGGCAACCAGAGCATCATGAATACCCTTGGCTCGGCGGCGCACCTTCAGCCCACCGGGCAGAATGCCATCCCGCACCAACCCGCGTTCAATACAGGCGTTCATCACTTGCCACAGACGCGCAGTTCCCTTGGCCAGGCTTTGCTCGCAGCCGCGCGATATCTCGTTGGCGCGTTTCATGCCCGCTATGGTCTTGCCGCTGGATTTGGCCATTTGCAGCATCTCGGCAGCAGAGTGGAACGGGAACGGGACTGGCGCGCCTTCGTCGGTATCTTTGCCATCAGCCAGCTCTTCTTCGGTCAGGACAAAGCCTCCACCAACAGAATAGTAGATCTGTTTCAGAGTCACATCACCCTGTGCATCCGTTGCCATCAGGATCATACCATTGGCATGCCCTTCCAAGGCATGGTCATAGTCAAACGCCATGTCGGACGTTGGATTGAACCGCAGCGACCCCAAACCTTCGGGACTTACGGTTTGGGTGGCGTGAATGTCGGCCAATGCAGCCTCGGCTTTGGCATCGTCATAAGTGTCGGGTAAGAACCCGGCCAGTCCAAGAATCGTAGCGCGGTCGGTGGCATGGCCGACGCCGGTGAAGGCCAGTGAGCCGTGCAGCGAAGCCTTTACCCCGTGGAAGTCAAACGGCGAGGCGCGCATCAGGTCCAGAAAGCGCGCTGCTGCCACCATGGGGCCCATAGTGTGCGAAGATGATGGGCCGATGCCCACTTTGAACATATCAAAAACAGAGAGGAACATCAGGTTGCAGAGCCTTCTGGGGGGGTGGCAGGTGTAGGGCTGGTGAACGGGGTCGCGCCAAGACCTTCGGCAGTCCGGGCAACAGTGACCGAGGCACGTAGCTCGAGCTCGGCGCAAAGGGAATACAGGTGCGGATACTGGGCCAACACAAACCAACTGCGGTCGCAGCCAGCCGGGTAGAGCGCCATCCAGCGCAGCTGGCAAGCCAGATAGAGATCTAACACGGATGGCTCTTTTGCTCCGAGCCAGTCCGGGCGTTGGGCTGCTGCGGCTTCCACATTGGTCAGATGTCTGTGCAGCCGCTGACGCAGTGTTTTGCGCAGGGCTTTCTGCTGGGTTGCGTCCGGACCGATGTAGGTTTCGGGATAAAACAACATGCGCAGATCAGCGTGCAGGGTGTTTGATGTGAAAAACATCCATTTCAGGAAGTCGCCACGCTGTTTACTGCCAACATCGGGGGCCAGTGCCTGGTGACGGTCCGACAGCCAAAGTAAAATTGCGGCAGTCTCGAATATCGGTCCCTCTGTAGTTTCCAGAACCGGGATCAAACCATTTGGGTTTAGAGCACGATATGCGTCGCTGCGCTGTTCGCTGATACTGCGATCGACCAGCACAGTTTTGTAGCGCAGGCCAAGCTCCTCCAGCGCCAGCCGAATGATCAGCGAGGCATTGTCAGGGGCGTAATGGAGGCGATAGCACGATGTCATAGCCATGGTCCTAGTTAACATAAGGGCAGAACAGGTGCCTGTTTCCGACGTTTCCAATAGGAAACACGTAATTCCTGCCTATTTAGCGGATCTGTGGGGGGCTGTCATCAACGCGTTAAACACTCTTGTGAATTGTCGCTCGCAACCTTGGCCTGCTTTGCTTATAACGCCTGCAAACGTCCCTACGGAGTCACCGTCATGACCGGAGAACTGTCGCCTATCGACAAGGCAAAGTTTGTTGCCGCAAAGCGTGCAGCTGATTTTGTCGAGGACGGAATGCGGGTTGGATTGGGCACTGGTTCAACCGCCGCATGGCTGGTCCGTTGTCTTGGCGAAATGGTCCGCGATGAGGGGCTGAAATTCAAAGGTGTACCAACATCAACCCGCACTGCTGAGCTGGCGCGTGAAGTTGGTATCGAGGTGATTTCGCTGGACGAGGCCAAATGGCTGGATCTGACCATTGATGGCGCGGATGAGTTTGACGGCGATTTGAACCTGATCAAGGGCGGCGGTGCGGCCCTGCTGCAAGAGAAGATTGTGGCGACAGCCTCTGATCAAATGGTGGTGATCGCTGATGTTGGCAAAGAGGTCGAAACGCTGGGTGCATTTCCTCTGCCGGTAGAGGTCATTCCCTTTGGATGGCAGACCACCCATGCGCTGATCGAAGAAACCCTTATTTCCATGGATGTTTTGGGCCGCTCGGCGACCCTGCGCATGAACGGGGACAGGCCTGCGATCACGGATGAAGGCAACCACATTCTGGACCTGCATTTGCAACGCATTGGCAACCCTAGACAGTTGGCTCTGGTGATGAACCAGATCCCGGGTGTGGTTGAAAATGGATTGTTCATTGATATCTGTGACACCGTCGTGATCGGCTATGGCGATGGTAAGGTCGAGGTTCGCGACATCAATGAAGGCACTGTTGAGCACGATCGGTTGGATTTTGTCGAGAGCGACAATCTGTTCACCGATCTGGCGGATTAAGGGATAGACGACCATGAGCTTTGATTACGATCTTTTTGTTATCGGTGGCGGGTCCGGCGGTGTTCGGGCTGCGCGGGTTGCTGCGGGTGACACCGGCGCCAAGGTGGCGCTGGCAGAGGAAGACCGGTATGGCGGCACCTGTGTGATCCGGGGCTGCGTGCCCAAGAAACTGATGGTGTTTGCAAGCGAATACGCTGACATGGTTGGCGATGCGCAGGCCTATGGATGGGACATCAAGGCCGGTGCCTTCAATTGGGGTCACTTTCGCGGCAAGATGCATGCTGAACTGGACCGGTTGGAAGGTATCTATCGCAACATCCTGAAGAATAATGGTGTCGAGAGCTTTGATGCGCGCGCCAAACTGGTGGATGCTCACACGGTTGAGCTGTCAGATGGGACACGCAAAACTGCCAAACACATCCTGATCGCGACAGGGGGGCATCCGGTCAAACCAGACATTCCTGGTGCCGAGCTGGCAATCACCTCGAACGAGATTTTCCATCTGGAAACCCTGCCCAAAACTATGCTGATTGTTGGCGGTGGCTACATCGCCAGTGAATTTGCCGGCATTATGAATGGCTTGGGCGTCAAGACCACGCAGTTTTACCGTGGGGCGCAAATTCTTCGCGGGTTCGACGACGAAGCGCGCGGGCTGGTCTGTGAAGAAATGTGCCAGGCAGGCATTGACGTTCATCTCGGCACCAATGTGCTGGAAATGCGCAAAGAAGGCGATCAGATCTGGGTCAAAGCGACGAATGGTGAAGAGCGTCTGTTTGATCATGTGATGTTTGCTACTGGGCGGGCACCCAATGCCGATGATCTGGGGCTAGAGGCGCTGGGCATAGAGCGTGGCCGCAAGGGTGAGATTCTGGTTGATGACTACAGTCAGACTGGGGTGCCATCAGTTTTTGCCATTGGGGATGTGACCGACCGGGTCAATCTGACACCAGTTGCGATCCGCGAAGGCATGGCCTTTGTTGAGACCGTGTTCAAAGGCAACCCCACGAAACCGGATCACGAGCTGATCCCAACGGCCATCTTTACCCAACCCGAAATGGGTACCGTTGGGTTAAGTGAAGAAGATGCAGCCGAGCAAGAACCGATCGATGTCTACTCGACCAGCTTTAAACCCATGCAACAGGCCTTTGCAGGCCGCGCGCAACGTGTTTTGATGAAACTGGTGGTTAGTAAGGCCAGTCGCAAGGTTCTGGGTTGTCACATTGTGGCACCAGGCGCGGGTGAAATGATCCAGCTGGCGGGCATTGCGGTCAAAATGGGCGCCACCAAGGAAGATTTCGACCGGACAGTGGCGGTGCATCCGACCATGTCCGAAGAATTGGTAACAATGAAAACACCTGTGCGCAGCGCTTGAAATTTAGCGCTCGGACCACAGGTTAGCACAAATGTCGCGTTTCGCGATGAGATAGGGATAGGACACAAATGTCGGGCAATAGTGGTGGCCCCTGGGGGGGCGGAGGCTCTTCCGGTGGCGGAGGCAATAAGGGTAATAATGACGGTGGCAACAACGGTGGCGGCAAACGTCCCGACGATGACGGCCCTCAGATCCCTGAGATCGACGAGCTGGTGAAAAAAGGCCAGGAACAGCTGCGTGTGCTTATGGGCGGCGGCGGTAACGGTGGCAAAGGCGGCGGTAATCGCGGCGGCGGCAGTAGTGGCCCACAGCTCACCAAAGGCACCGTAGGACTGGGCGCAGTTATTGCTGTTGGTGTGTGGCTTGCGACCAGTTTTTATACTGTCAAACCTGAAGAACAGTCGGTTGAGCTGTTTTTGGGTGAATATTATGCCACGGGTGAACCAGGCCTGAACTTCGCACCTTGGCCTTTGGTCAGTGCCGAGGTGATCCCGGTTAAGGTTGAACAAACAGAAACCATTGGCGCAGGCGCACGTGGCGGAGATGCTGGTTTGATGCTGACCGGTGATGAAAACATCATCGACGTGGATTTTCAGGTTGTCTGGAATATCAACGACCCGGCAAGCTTCCTGTTTAACCTGCGCGACCCAAAGCAGACAATTCAGGCGGTGTCTGAATCAGCCATGCGTGAAATTATCGCGCAGTCTGAACTGGCGCCAATCCTGAACCGTGACCGGGGCATCATCTCGGACCGACTGCAAGAGCTGATCCAATCAACACTCGACAGTTATGACAGTGGCGTCGATATTATCCGGGTTAACTTTGACGGTGCTGATCCACCTGAGCCAGTTAAGGATGCTTTCCGTGCTGTACAGTCAGCAGGTCAGGAACGTGACCGGTTGGAAAAACAAGCGGATGCCTATGCCAACCAGGTTCTGGCTGGAGCCCGTGGTTCGTCCGCTCAGACGCTGGAAGAAGCCGAAGGGTATCGCGCCCAGGTGGTGAACGAAGCTGAAGGTGAAGCCAGTCGTTTCACTGCCGTTTTGGAAGAATATGCCAAGGCTCCAGAAGTGACGCGAAAGCGACTGTATCTTGAGACCATGGAAGAGGTTCTGAGCCGCGTCGACAAGGTCATTCTTGATGATACCGCTGGTGGTGGTGGTCAGGGCGTAGTGCCTTATCTGCCGCTGAATGAATTACGCCGGACGGAGGGCAACTAATGCGGAAAACTACATTTCTCCTGCCTGTCATTGTACTTGCAGTTGTTGCAATGCTGTCGGCACTGTTCATCGTGGACGAGCGCGAAAAAGCGCTGGTACTTCAGTTTGGTCGGGTTGTTTCGGTCAAAGAAGATCCCGGTTTAGCGTTTAAAATTCCACTGATTCAGGAAGTTGTCACCTATGATGACCGCATCCTGAGCCGTGAAGTTGGCCCGCTGGAGATCACTCCATTGGATGATCGCCGTTTGGTGGTTGATGCCTTTGCCCGATACCGTATTGCCGATGTTCGTCAGTTCCGCCAAGCGGTGGGTGCTGGTGGTATCGCGGTCGCGGAAAACCGGCTTGATTCGATCTTGCGCGCAGAAATCCGTGAGGTTCTCGGTTCGGTTAGCTCCAACGACATCCTGTCATCTGATCGGGCTGTGTTGATGCTGCGCATCCGCAATAGCGCCATTACTCAAGCGCGTGGACTGGGTCTGGAAGTGATCGATGTGCGGCTAAAGCGCACCGATTTGCCACAGGCCAACCTTGAAGCGACCTTTGCCCGGATGCGGGCCGAGCGTGAGCGTGAAGCGGCAGATGAAATTGCCCGTGGTAAGGAAGCCGCGCAGCGGGTTCGGGCCCAAGCCGACCGTACACAGGTCGAACTGGTGTCTGAGGCTGAGCGTGAAGCAGAGATCATTCGCGGTCAGGCAGATGCCCGACGCAACGCGATTTTTGCTGAGGCTTATGGCAAGGACATCGAGTTCTTCGAGTTCTACCGGACGCTGTCTGCCTATCGCAGCTCGATGCTGGAAGGAAATTCCTCGATGGTGCTGTCGCCGGATTCTGAGTTCTTCAACTATCTGAAGTCCTCGACTGGTGCTGCAGCCAACTGATGGCAATGATCTTTCTGGCCCTTGGGCTGGTGTTAATAGTGGAGGGGCTGGCCTATGTGCTGGCCCCTTTGCTTGTTGAACGGTTGCTAGAAATGATGCGGCAACTGGCATTGGATGAACGCCGCCGGGTTGGGGCCTTGGCAATCGTTTTGGGAGTGATCCTGCTGTGGATCGCGCACCAATTGGGGGCGTAGCGCAGTGTAAAACGCCTCTGCGGTTTCATATATCTACGCGAGTTGCTGGTTATGGGCGGATTTTAGCGCATATTTCCAACTGAACCCCGGGATAAGCCGTAAAGAGTTCTCACTTCATTTTGAAAGCGTGCAACATTTATTGCGGCAAGCGTGGAAGTGACTACATTGTTGCTCATGCCTCCCCGGGTCGCAAAACTGGCCCTGTCGCTTTGATGCGTAGGAGGAAGGCAACAATGATAAGGAGTAGTTCCGTGCAGCCTCAGGCAAAATCAATTTCAATCAGCCAAGACAGATTGGCCGCTGCCCCCCGGCTGATGTGGCTGGCGCTGGTCACCACTGTGATGGTTCTGGCCCAGGCGCTGGTGGCCCAGGCACGACCCGAGAGCCTCGCGCCGTTGGCCCAGAAAATCAGCCCGGCAGTGGTCAACATCACCACAACCACGGTGATTGAAGGCAGAACTGGACCACAGGGCATTGTCCCCGAAGGGTCACCGTTTGAAGATTTTTTCCGTGAGTTTCAGGATCGCAATGGCGAAGGCAACGGCAATGGTGATGGCGAAAATCGCAGACCACGCCGCTCTTCGGCTTTGGGTTCAGGGTTTGTCATCTCCGAGGACGGCTACATTGTCACCAACAACCACGTGATTGCTGATGCCGATGAGATCGAGATCGAGTTCTTTCCAGGGGATGGCCAGCCGAAAGAGCTGCTGCCAGCCAAAGTAATTGGCACAGATGAGAAGACCGACATTGCGCTTCTCAAAGTTGAAGCTGAAATGCCTCTGGCTTTCGTTAGCTTTGGTGACAGTGACAGCGCATTGGTTGGCGACTGGGTGGTGGCCATGGGCAACCCGCTGGGACAGGGGTTTTCGGTTTCGGCCGGGATCGTTTCAGCGCGGAACCGCGAGCTGAGCGGGTCGTATGATGACTACATTCAGACCGATGCGGCGATCAACCGGGGCAATTCAGGTGGACCGCTGTTCAACATGGATGGTGAGGTCGTTGGTGTAAACACTGCAATTCTGTCGCCCAATGGTGGCTCGATCGGAATCGGGTTCTCGATGGCGTCGAATGTGGTGACCAAAGTTGTTGATCAGCTGAAGGAATTTGGAGAAACCCGTCGTGGTTGGCTGGGCGTTCGAATTCAGGACGTGGACGAAGATCTGGCAGATGCCATTGGTCTGGCCAGTGCTGCTGGCGCACTGATTACTGATGTGCCTGAAGGTCCTGCTAAGGAGGCCGGAATGTTGGCTGGAGATGTTATCCTGACATTTGATGGCGTCGAGGTTGAAGACACCCGCGCATTGGTCCGTCAGGTTGGCGCGACGCAGGTGGGCAAGGCCGTCCGGGTTGTTGTTCACCGTGAAGGCGGTACTGAAACTCTTTTGGTTACGCTGGGGCGGCGAGAGGATGCCGAACGCAGCGCCGGATTGACACCCCCTAAAGAAGATGCGGCACCAGAAGCTGCTGAAAAGGAGCTTTTGGGCCTTACCATCGGAACGTTGACTGATGAAATGCGTGGCGAACTAAGTGCTCCAGAAGGGTCAGATGGGGTGGTCATCCTGTCGGTAGATGAAGCTTCGGAAGCCTGGGAAAAAGGTTTGCGTGGTGGCGATATCATCACTGAGGCCGGCCAGCAGAAAGTGACTGCGCTTGATGATTTTGAGGACCGTATTGCCGAGGCAAAAGAGGCGGGGCGTAAGTCGCTGTTGCTATTGGTGCGTCGCGGTGGTCAGCCCCGGTTTGTTGCGCTGAACCTTGGCGACTAAGCCAGCCAAATTGATTGCGTGTAGGAGGCCGGGCCGGGTGCCCGGCCTTTTGCTGTTGCGTTGACCTGGCAAAACAAAGAGCCATGCGCGGGGGCACATGGCTCTTCTAAGGGTCGACGGATCAATGGGATGGAACTGGCATGACCCGCCGTGGTCTCTGTATGCAGCACCGCCCCCTTGGGATCTGTGACCCAGATCACAAGAGTTTCAAAAAACCTGGAAACAGTGACCTTTTTCGCAACTGCATCAGTGTTTAGGGCGTGATCACCAGTTGTGTGTCACTGATGAAAACGTGAGAGTAGGGAGTGGTTGAGGTCAATCTAAATCAGTTCAGGTTCCGCCAAACCATGCAGGGCAGCACGATCCAGGATGACCACCCCTCCACGGCTGATTTCGATCACTCCGCCACGCTTCCAGGCGGCCAGGGTCTTAGAGACTGCCTCGCGGGTGGCGCCGATGAATTCTGCGAGTTCGGCTTGCGATAACGCCAGCCTGCCGCCCCGGGTTTCCGATGTCAGGTGCAGCAATTTACGAGCCAACCGAACCGGCATCGCCAGAAAAACCTGCTCGTTGTATTGATTGCCCATCCAACGCATCCGCTGTCCAGCCAGTCGCAACAGGTCTCCTGCCAGCTCGGGGTGGCGCAAAATCTGCGAGAGCACGTCGCGATTTCGCAAGCGCAACACGCGGCTGGCTTCCATCGCAGTGGCGGTGGCGGTGCGCTCACCTGGATCAAACAGCGCGATCTCACCAAATACAGCGCCGGTTCGCATGATATCGAGGGACAGTTTGCGCCCTGCTGCGGAAAGAATGGAGAATTCCAACGCACCGCTGGTAATGGCAAACAGAGCGTCGCCCGCATCGCCCTGCTCGAACAAGACCTCGCCGGGCGCCAGCTTGACCTCAGTAGCCTGACTTTCCAGCATTTGTTTTAGGCCTTCGGAAATCCCAGACAGGAAACCGGTTTGCGGCAGTTGGTCACGTGGCATTCGTAAGTCTCCGTTTCGCGTCCTGTGGTTAGCTTTCGATAGCAACCAGGCCCAGTTTGCGCGCTGCTGCTAGGGACAACAGATTGCTATCTAGCCCCTGGCTTTCCTGATAGCGGCGTATTGCGGCACGGGTCATGCGATCCATGTCGCCGTTGATCGGGCCTCGGTACAGGTCGCGCGCTGTTAGGGCACGTTGTACCGAGGCGATGAATTCAGGCGTGAGCTCTTCGGGGCAGGGGGATTCAAACCAGATTTCACGGCGTGGGCGGACGATGTCCTGCCGGGTTTCGGTTTTGAATATGGCGGGTTGGATGACGGTGCCATCTGCCAGCACTTCGGCCGGTTGCAACATCACCTGGTGGGTGACGGTTTCAATAATAGCGGGGGTGACGTGTTTGCCCCAGCAACTACCCGGTGCAGCGCCTGGAGGGGAATTCTGCCCGGCGCGAGTGACGACGCCGTTGCCATCGCCAAGTGGCGTGCAAGCGCTGAGAAGACCCGACAGCAGAGCGGTCAGGAGAAAGGGGCTGGTCGTCGACGTCATGCTCGTTGGCCTCTGGCGGCGGATATGCCGGGCGATTTGGCGCAGACTAGCTTAGTTCTGGCGGCGGCGCAAAGGCGACCTGTTCTGGTGATTGCAGCAGATCCTCTTATGGGGGGCTGGTTGGTGGCACCAGATCATATGCGCCGCGAAAGATTGACCGGGACATAAGTGGAACACAGGCGATAAATATCCTGCTTCAACCAATCCGTGTCGTAAATGGGTCTGGCGCTGAATGGGGGGCTTGGCTACACAGGCGCTCGAGTACCGAAAGGGGAAGACCTGATTATGGCAAAAATTACCTATGTCGAGCACAACGGCACAGAACACATCGTCGAGGTGGCCAATGGGCTCACCGTGATGGAAGGTGCGCGCGACAATAATATCCCAGGCATCGAAGCAGATTGTGGCGGCGCCTGTGCCTGTTCCACCTGCCACGTCTATGTGGATCCAGCCTGGGTGGAGAAAGTCCCGGCCAAGGACGACATGGAAGAGGACATGCTTGATTTTGCCTTTGAGCCTGATCCCGCCCTCTCGCGTCTGACCTGTCAAATAAAGGTCACCGATGCGCTGGACGGTCTGGTTGTCAAAATGCCGGAAAAACAGATCTGATGTTTTGCTCGGGTCCAATGGCGCGGCGTTTGATGTCCCGCCTTTGGCCCGGTTCCTGCCGCCGCGCGGCGCCGACGTTGCGCCTGTGGCTAGGCGGGATCTGCGTCGCCGGTGCGGCGCAGGCCACGCCGCCGGATGTTATTGTCGATGCCTGGTTCAGTGAACCGACCACCCGGTATGATCACGCCATATTGGGTGATGATGTCGAATGGGGTGCGTTGTCACTTGAAGTCGACGCCAGCTGGCAATGTGAAAGCAGCCAGACTTACAGGCTGATCATTCGCCTGCCAGAAACCCATGTGTTCGAAGATCTGGAACCGCGTATCATCGCGGGCGATGATGGGCCAACACTGGTCATGGTGGTGGAGAGCAGTCTGAGCCAAGGCGCGCGGCTATCGCTATATGATGAGGCTGGGTTGTATGCGGCGACACCATTCATTGGCCGCTCACACCGCTGGCTTGCCCCAATTGGCTCGGCCGATCTGGATGGTGACGGCTGGCCCGAAGTGGCCTATATTGACCGACCCCATTTAGCCAAGACATTGCGGATCTGGAGCCTGCGGGATGGGGAACTGGTTGAGGTCGCCAGCAAGACCGGGCTGACCAACCATCGCATTGGCGAGGATTTCATCACATCCGGTATTCGTGATTGTGGCGATGGGCCTGAGGTGGTGACGGTGGATGCCGCTTGGTCGCGGATTGTGGCGTCGAAGCTGAAGGGTGGTGCGATCAGCAGCCTGGATGTTGGGGCGTTTTCAGGGCGGGCGAGCATGGATCGGGTGTTGGAGTGTCGGTGAGGACTAGCGGAGAATGCGTTTCTCGTCTTTTCAAATAGACTATTTTGCCTTGGGGTAAGATGATCTTGCTTAATTCGAATTTTATTTTGGTGATGCATGATTTTGAGCATTCAAAAATTCTGGTGTCGACTATGGGGCTGGACATGGAGTGAAACTCCCTTGCCTTCGGCTATAGTTGTTTGGTTGGTGGTAAACAGGAAACCAGAGCTAAAAGTCGTCTATTTACGCCAAGATACTGCGGTTTATCCGATTATCTCTTAGGCGGATGTAAGGCGGTCCATGTGGATTACATTGTCGCAAGAAACATGGCCAATGATTTGCAAGTTCTATAGTCGCGAAAAACAATCGGCACTGCCGTGTGATTGCTCATATGACGCGGATTACAAAGCGATTTTCTATTCGTTAGAAGGTGCGATTTGTTCTTTCCCTTTCAGTGGCATTCCGGAAATCGGTAGGCTTTTAACTGAATATCCAAAGCTGGAAGTTTGAGGGTGTTAGCCCATAACTCCTATGCCGCGCAGCGGCGCAGGGCCCAACGGGAGGCGGCATCGATAGATGCCAGCCGACGGGCGGGAGAGCTTGGAGTTGGGGTGACTCGTGGGTTACCGAGATCGGGTTGCTCATGACACATTCCTGAGAAAGCACGGATCCGAACATGTAATCACACCCAGCTTGCCGGTTATGTCGCCGCCCGCCAGATAGGGCAGGCGGCAACGCCTTTCAGCTTTACTTCAATGCGCGCCAGCCGATGTCGCGGCGCATAAATCCACCTGGCCAGTCAATCGCATCTGCAGCGGCATAGGCGCGGTCGCGGGCCTCTTGCAGGGTATCGCCACGGGCGGTGACGTTCAGCACCCGGCCGCCAGTGGCCAGCACTTTTCCATCTTGCGCTTTGGTGCCGGCGTGGAAGACCATATTGTGGCCATCCTCGATCTGGGCGTCGAGACCCTTGATCTCGGTGCCTTTTTCGTATGATCCGGGATAGCCCTTGGCAGCCATGACAACGGTGATGGCGTGGTCATCGGCCCAGTTCACCTGTGCCTGATGCAAACGGCCCTCAGCGGCGGCGTGCATCAGATCCATCGCCTGGGCGCCCAGACGCATCATCAGTACCTGACATTCCGGATCTCCAAAGCGCACGTTGTATTCCACCAGACGCGGTTGACCGTCTTTGATCATCAGACCAGCGTAGAGAATGCCCTGATAGGGCGCGCCACAGCGGGCCATCTCTTCCATGGTGGGCTTGATGATCTCTGCCATTGCCTTGGCTTCGATCGCGGCGCTGAGCACTGGGGCTGGAGAGTAGGCACCCATGCCGCCGGTGTTCAGACCGGTGTCGCCTTCGCCAACGCGCTTGTGGTCCTGGGCGGATCCCATCGACAGGATGTTGGTGCCATCAACCAGCACGAACAGCGAGGCTTCCTCGCCCTCCATGAATTCCTCGATCACCACCTCGGCGCCGGCCTCGCCAAAGGCCCCGCCGAACATATCGTCGATGGCCTCCAGTGCAGTGGCTTCGTCAAAGGCCATGATCACGCCTTTGCCAGCGGCCAGACCATCAGCCTTGACCACAATCGGTGCGCCTTGCTGGCGGATGTAGTTCTTGGCGGCCTCAGCATCAGTGAAATGGCCATAGCCTGCGGTTGGCGCCTTCACGGCGGCGCAGATTTCCTTGGTAAAGGCTTTGGAGGCCTCCAGCTTGGCAGCTGCCTCGGACGGGCCGAACACCAGCAGGCCTGCATCGCGCAGCCGGTCGGATACACCTGCGGCCAGTGGGGCCTCGGGGCCAACGATGACAAAGTCGATGGCGTTTTCTTCGACAAAGGTGACCACAGCGCCGCCGTGGTTGATGTCCAAATCGGCGCAGGTGGCGATCTGCGCGATGCCCGCATTGCCGGGTGCGACGATCAGCTTGTCACATTTGGGGTTCTGCATCACTGCCCAGGCCAGCGCATGTTCGCGCCCACCGCTGCCGAGGATAAGGATATTCATCGTGCTCTCCAAATGCTAAGCTTTGCGCGCGGTCTAGAGGCTGACGGCGAAACAGGCAAGAGTGGCATTATTTTATGGCGCATTTAACCAAGCCCAAATTATGGAAAAAAATTAGACGGTATGAATTTTCCGATCTTCAGGATGGGACGAGCTTTGAGAGCTACTTGAAGAACACTATCAAGGTCAGTCCCGAGACTGTGGCAGCGGCCATTACTGAATATCGCCGGTTTATCTATCTGTGTATGGTTGCACCCGGTGAAATGGTACCGTCCCAAAAGGTCGATGAAGTTTGGCATGCACATCTGATCCTGACCGAAGACTACTGGGAGCGATTTTGCCCCGATGTGCTGGGCCGAAAGCTACATCACATTCCCGGCTCGGTAGGTTTTCTTGAATCCGATGACTATGCAAAGACACTGATGCGTTACCAGCGTGAATTTGGCAAATTTCCACCTAAATCGTTTTGGCCCAGAAAGCGGCGAAATACCAAAAAATACTGGGAAAAATTGGTACGGTTGCAGTGGTTTCTGCAACTATTGGATTTTGGAAAGGGGTCTATCTGTTTGCTCTAATTATCACAGTTCCCTTGGCTTTTCCTTCGTTGCTTAGTTCAAAAGGGTCTCGCTCTTCAGGTTCTGAAGGGGGCGTTTGGACCGAAGATAGCAGTTGCAGCGGTGATTCCGGTTGCGGCGGAGATTGACTGCCTGATGGGGATTGGCCTTGCCCAAACCTGCCACTATGCTGCGCTGACCTGTAGAACAAGAATAACCGAACCGAGAACCATCCCAGTGTCAGATCTGTTTGACGACCCAACCCAGGGTCAGAACACCCCCGAATTCACAGTTTCCGAGCTGTCGGGTGAGGTGAAGCGCACGCTCGAAGGCACCTTTGGCCGGATTCGGGTGCGCGGCGAAGTAGGCCGGGTGTTCACAGCGCGCTCGGGCCATTTGTATTACGACGTCAAAGATGACCGTTCCGTTCTGGCTTGCACCACCTGGAAAGGTCAGGTGTCAAAACTGGCCGTGGTGCCTGAAGAAGGGCTGGAGGTGATTGTCACAGGTCGCCTGACCGCCTTTGGAGCCCAATCGAAATACAACATGAACGTCGAGGAAGTCTCGGTCGCCGGGCAGGGCGCGCTGATGGCACTGCTGGAGAAGCGCAAGAAACAGCTGGAGGCAGAGGGGTTGTTTGCGCCCGAACGCAAACAGCCGCTTCCATACCTGCCGCGCTTCATTGGCGTGGTAACATCGCCATCCGGCGCGGTGATCCGCGATATCCTGCACCGGCTGCGCGACCGTTTCCCGCGCAAGGTGCTGGTCTGGCCTGTGGCTGTCCAAGGTAAAAACTGCGCAGCAGAGGTCGCCAACGCCATCAACGGCTTCAACGCATTCACCCCCGGTGGGGCCTTGCCGCGTCCGGATCTGATCATTGTCGCCCGCGGTGGCGGCTCGGTTGAGGACCTTTGGGGATTCAACGAAGAAATCGTCGCCCGTGCGGTCGCGGCATCGGGAATTCCGTTGATTTCAGCAGTGGGCCATGAAACTGACACCACCCTGATCGATTTTGTGTCCGACCAACGCGCGCCAACCCCGACGGCGGCGGCGGAACTGGCGGTGCCGGTGCGGTTGGAACTACTGGCCTGGACTGGCGAGCAGGGCGCCCGCATGACGCACGCCGTTGGCCAATCAGTGCAGCAACGCAAACAACGGCTCAAAGATATGTCGCGCGCCTTGCCCAAGCCAGAGCGGCTATTGGATGACCCGCGCCAAAAGCTGGATATTCTGTCCGATAAATTGCCCAACGCCTTGATTCGCGGCGTCCAAAACCGTCGGGTGCAGCTCACTCAGAAATCCGCCGGGTTGCGCCCGCAGGCGTTGCAGCAACTGGTGGCCAGACGGCGCGACAAGTTGATCAGTCTGTCGTCACAACTAAACCTGCGCACGACTTCGCAGAAATTAGCCCTGCACAAAGAACGCCTGGAACATCTTTCCAAGCAACTCGATAGCATCCATCGACAACGGATTGAAAAAACCCGACAGCAGCTAGACGCCGCAGGCCGACAGTTGGAAATCCTTAGTTATCGGGCAACGCTGGATCGGGGATATGCGGTGGTACGGGACGCAGGCCAGTTGATCACAAGCAAAACAACAGCGGCCAGGGCTTCGGCGCTTGAGATTGAGTTTTCTGATGGAACGATCAAACTGGGCGGAGCCGGGGACTAACTATTTGAGCGCAATTTCTTTTTGCTAAAAATACTCAAATCCCGGCCTTGATCTCAGACGCCGACTTCTGGTCCGTAACACAGCATATCCTCATCCAGATCCTCTACTTCGTAGAGCTCCGTAGCACGTGGGTCACTTTCGAATTGCGCGATCAGGCCCTCTGGTTCCAGTGCAAATCTCCAGCATTGAGGCGTATTGTTGTCTTCATAGACAAAACAGATCTGATCGGCGTCTTCGTACCAGTGGCCTTTTTGGCATCGGCCATCGAGAAATGACCACAGCACCTGACGATCTGGCAGATAACGTTCCACGCCATAGATTGTGCCCTCAAACCCATAATACAAAGTGCGCCCAAGGGTGTAGCGATCAAAGGTCTCGCCGGTGAGCTGTTCGCCAGCAGTCAGCGGTGCTGGATGCAACAGGGAGAACATCAGGGGAATCATTAAAATAACGCGCATGGACCAATAGTGTCAGAAATTGCCTCTTCAGGCCACGGTGTCGGTTTTTTCCAACCGCGCCAAACGCCGTGCCATCACTCTGCGCCACAAGGGTGGCAACAGCGCGATGGCCGCCATCACCGGAAGGGCGTAGGGCAGCACCGGCATATCCCTGCGCAATTCTAGCTCCGGGTAGCGCCGTTGGGGGTGCAAGTGGTGGTCTGAATGGCGCGGCGCATTCAGCATCATTGCTGAGGAGTACCAGTGGGGAGCGTTCCAGGAATGCCCCGGCCCAACGGGTTCCACCCGCCCCGATTCTGTCATGGCACGCTGCAAGCCGTAGTGCTGGACGTAATCTGCCAGAAAAATTTGGACCTGAGCGTAGCCAGTCAGCAGCAGAAACAAAACCAACAGGGGCGCACCGCCAGCAACTGTGGCCAGTATCAGTGCAAAGGATGCGCCACCACAATATCCGACATAAGGGTGGCTCCATGCTGTAGGGGGCACTGATTTGCGTGTCCGGGCCCTATTGTCTGCGCGTAGTCCGGCGCGGAAGGACCCAAGCCAAGCACGCAGGAGAAAGCGGTAAAACCCTTCTCCACGGCGGGCGGTGTTTGGATCGTCACTCGTAGCCACTTGCGTATGGTGCACGCGCAGATGTGCGGACACATGATGGCCGATCAACATGGTCGTGTAGATTAGTGACCCAAGTCGCCGCATCCTGCGACGTGGGTGATGGATCAATTCGTGGGCATTGGGATGTGACACTTGTCCCATAAACAATCCCATTGCCAAGACCACAGGCAATGTTTCTTCCCACCCCATACGCAAGGCAGCAGGCATTCCGATCAGCAATAGTGCGAGATGCCCCAGCGCCAAGGCAATGGAGAGCAGGTCCGCTAGCGGACCAAGTTTGAAAGATGGTATCTGTCGCGCGATCCTGTCCAACAAGAAGACCAGCAGAGTCATGTATATTAACGCCAGTAGCGACCAATATCCGCCCCAAAAACAACCCGCTCCAATCAGGGCCAATGGCGACAGGCTGGCGATGCAAAACCATTTCATGACAGGGGGTTCACTCTCCGCGGGGATGGGGTTTGCGGAGACAACTTTGACCTAAGCCAGCAAACAGGGCAAGCATTGACACAGTTAACGGGAAAGCTCCATTGGTGGTTGCTCTGGCCCTTTTGATAACAGCGCGTAGCCGCAATCTGGCTCTGGCAACAGAAACTGAAGCTTTGCTTCGAAGTAAAAGTTCACGATTTTTGTTATTCGGCGACTTCGGTCGAGTTTTTTGCAACATTTGCCTGAGGCGCTTTGCATGTGGCACCAATCCGCATTAGGTGGGTGTGAAACCCTTTGCGGAGACTAAGATGGCGTTTTTCTCTAAGTTAAAAGACCGGTTGTTCAAGTCTTCTTCGAAGTTGGAACAGGGGTTGGACGCTATTGTCGAAGATGCGGCTGAAATTGCAGTGTCAACACCAGAACCAGAGTCGACATCCGGGCCGGTTACCACTCCAGATGTTGCCGCGGTGACTGCTCCTGAAACGAGCTCACCGAGCTTGGTTGGCCGCTTGCTCGGCCGAAAAATTGATGAGCCACGACGGGTGCTGGACGATGACATGCTTGAACAGCTCGAAGAGCTGCTGATTAGTTCAGACATGGGCGTGGATACCGCACTACGGGTCACCGCCAATATGGCCGAGGGCCGCTTTGGCAAACGCCTGTCATCCAGTGAGATTAAAAACCTTCTGGCGGCAGAAATTGCCCGCATTATGGAAAATGTTGCTAAACCGATGCCGATCTACTCCAAGCGTCCACAAGTGGTGCTGGTGGTTGGTGTAAACGGCTCGGGTAAAACCACTACAATTGGTAAGCTGGCCAGCCAGTTTAAGGCAGCCGGAAAATCGGTGGTGATTGCTGCAGGCGACACCTTTCGCGCTGCTGCTGTGGAACAGTTGCAGGTCTGGGGAGATCGTGCCGGTGTTCCGGTTCTTACGGCCCCCGAAGGCTCTGACCCGGCCTCTCTGGCCTTTGATGCCTTGACCAAGGCGCAAGACGACGGGGCTGATCTGCTGATGATCGACACGGCGGGAAGGCTACAAAACCGCTCTGATCTGATGGAGGAGCTGGCCAAGATTGTCCGGGTGATCCGTAAGGTTGATCCCACTGCTCCCCACAACACATTGCTGGTACTGGATGCAACCACGGGCCAAAATGCGTTGAATCAGGTCGATGTGTTCCAAAAAATTTCGGATGTTTCGGGTTTGGTGATGACCAAATTGGATGGCACGGCTCGTGGTGGTGTGCTGGTGGCTCTGGCAGATAAATTCGGCCTTCCAATCCACGCAATTGGTGTGGGTGAGCAGATTGACGATCTTGCCCCGTTTGATCCGCAGGACTTTGCGGCGGCGTTGACTGGCTTGGACAAAACCTGACCCGGCCTCTTCATCTAGCTGCAAATATCCTCGGGGGTCCGGGGGCAGACAGCCCCCGGCGATATCAACCTGACATAAGGCAAGTAATCACTTGAGCGATTGGCTGATCTCCCTGGAAGGCACACAAGCAGGCCATCAAGCGGCGTTGATGCTCGCCTTGATGGCCGCTGTGCTGCATGCGGTGTTTGGGGCGCTGCAAAAAGGCCGCCATGATCCATGGTTGTCACGCGGGGCGATTGATTTTTCCTATTGCTTGATGGCGGCGCCTTTTGCTTTGTTTGTGGTGCCTTGGCCCGAACCGCATATGTGGCCCATTTTTGCAGCGGTCTGGGTTATTCATATCCTGTATAAAACCTTGCAGGCGCTGGCTTATACCAAAGGCTCCTATACAGTGGTCTATCCGGTCGTGCGCGGAACTGGCCCATTGTTTACGGTGATCGGGGCCTATTTTCTGTTTAGTGAAACCTTCACTTTGACCCAGTGGTCGGGCGTTCTGGTGCTATTGGTAGGTATTTTCGGCCTCGCAGCGTATAACCTGCGCTATCTTGAAACCAATCGCGATACTCTGGTCATTGCTTTAACCCTCGCCGGGATTACCGGGTTGTTTGTAGCACTTTACACCACCTACGATGCATATGGTATTCGAGCCACGGCTGATCCGTTCACCTTTCTCGCCTGGTTTTTCATGATAGACGGCGCGGCGTTGCCGGTCTTTGCGTTCCTGCGGTGGCGCAGAATGGCTGATCGGCCAACACCAGGTCCGCTAATGCTGCGCGGGTTCTTCGGCGGAATAGTGGCCTTTATGTCTTTTGGTGCGGTGATGCTGGCAACACGTCTCGACAAGGTTGGTGAGGCTGCAGTGCTGCGTGAAACCTCAACAGTGTTTGCAGCGCTGATTGGCTGGCTGGTGCTAAAAGAGACCGTAGGGCCCCGCAGAATTGCGCTGATGGCTTTGATCGCGCTGGGCGCCGTGATAGTGGAAATGGGCGGATAAGGCGGCCCGCCCCGCTGAATGGAATAAAAGGACAGGCAATGGCCAAAGCAAAGATCAATCCAACTTTGAAGATGGTGCTGGAGATGGGGCCAATCGTGCTGTTCTTTATCGGCTACCTGAAGTTGCGAGATAGTAGTTTTACCATCGCAGGAAACGACTATCAGGGTTTTATCATTGTCACGGCGGCCTTCATTCCATTGATGGTTCTTTCGTCAGGCATCCTGTGGAAACTCACAGGCCATTTGTCAAAAATGCAAATCGCCACCTTGGTTCTGGTAATTGTATTTGGCAGCTTGTCGGTCTGGTTCAACGATGAACGATTTTTCAAAATGAAGCCGACAATTATCTACTTGTTGTTTGGCGGTATGTTGGGTTTTGGCCTGCTACGGGGCAAGAGCTATCTGAAGGTGGTGATGGAGGAGGTTCTGCCGATGCAGCAAGAAGGTTGGATGATCCTGACCCGTCGCCTGTGCGGGTTCTTTTTGGGGCTGGCCCTATTGAACGAGTTGATCTGGCGCACGCAGAGCACTGACAACTGGGTCTATTTCAAAACATTTGGCCTGACAGCCGGGGTCTTTATCTTCTTCATGTCCCAAAGTGCATTATTCCAAAAATACGGCGAAGAGAGCGAAGACACACCGGATGCCGCCGAATAGTCAAAAACTCCCGCGCTTTGGTGCCACATCACAGATGTGACCCATAAGCCTTGGGCCAAGCAGCGCACCTATGGTGCGCTGCAGGCTGCCGCTATCGTTTGAACAATAGATCTTGTGCCGTTTTGCTTTGCGAGCCAGTGCGCAATTCGAGGGCCAAAGCGTGACCTGCAACCACTGCCGGTCGTTTGCCAACCAAGTCTAGCCAGCGAGTAAGGTGGGGTTTGTCCTTCAGGGATTGCTGTTGCCCTTCCCAGAGTGATGCCCAGGGCCAAATCGCCATATCAGCAATGCTATAGTCGTCGCCTGCCACATATTCATTCCCGGCCAACTGTCGGTCTAGTACCCCATACAACCGGGCAACTTCTGCCCGATAGCGGTCCTTGGCATAAGGGATGTCCTGGGGGGGATCCATTTTGGGCGCATACTTCAAAAAATGGTGTGCCTGACCTGCCATTGGTCCAACTCCGCCCATTTGCCACATCAACCATTGATCTACCGACAGCTTGGTTCGTTCATCCTCACCATAGAACCGTCCGGTTTTTCGGGCCAAATACATCAGGATAGCGCCGCTCTCAAACAGTGAGATGGGGGCACCGTCCGGGCCATCAGGGTCGGTGATTGCTGGCATTCGGTTGTTTGGCGCAATTTTCAGAAAATCAGGAGCAAACTGATCTCCTTTGGAGATGTTGATCAGGTTCAGATCATAGGGCAGGCCCATTTCTTCGAGCGCGATGGAGATTTTCCATCCATTTGGTGTTGGCCAGTAATACAGCTGTATCGGCTGTTGCATGATTTCCCCCTAATTGGCTGATTGCGATCTTGATCTTTTGCGCGTTGACGGCAAGAGGGGAGCGGCAGCTGCTGCGCAAAAATGCGTGATGTGGGTCTCTACTGTTGCTTTCGTACAGTTCTTGTATGGTTACCGTTCTCCGAAAACTTGACGTGGGCACACTGGCGTCGTATGGGCGGGGGATAGAACTCGTGGCGATTTGTTACCGGATTGCGGGCCACGTTAAACACACCCGCTAAAGAGGTCAGGATGTAAGGGACCCCCTTTTCGCTTGGCCGAATTGGGGTTTTTTTATGCGCGACAGGCGCAGGAGGACATGTGATGAGTGAGAACTGGAACAAAGCTACCAAAATGGTACATGGTGGCACTCGGCGTAGCCAGTACAACGAAGTCAGCGAAGCAATTTTCCTGACCCAAGGGTTTGTCTACGACAGTGCAGAGCAAGCCGAAGCGCGGTTTATAGAAACTGGTCCGGATGAATTCATTTATGCACGGTATGGCAATCCAACGGTTGCGATGTTCGAAGATCGCATTGCCGAACTGGAAGGGGCCGAGGATGCCTTTGCCACCGCATCGGGGATGGCAGCGGTCAACGGCGCGTTGACATCAATGCTTAAGTCCGGCGACCATGTGGTATCAGCCAAGGCGTTGTTCGGGTCGTGTCTTTACATTCTTGAAAGTGTCTTGGGTCGTTTTGGCGTTGAGGTCACCTTTGTTGATGGCACCGATCTGGACCAATGGCGCGCCGCCATGCGACCGGATACCAAGGCCGTGTTTTTCGAGTCCATGTCAAACCCAACTCTCGAAGTGATTGACGTCGCAGCCGTGGCAGAGATCGCTCATGGGGTTGGTGCAACGGTAGTGGTCGACAATGTGTTTTCTACGCCTGTGTTTTCCAACGCCATTTCGCAGGGCGCAGATGTGGTGATTTACTCCGCGACCAAACACATAGACGGTCAGGGACGTGCACTCGGTGGGGTGGTGTTGGGGACCAAGGATTTTATCCGTGGCACGCTAGAACCCTACATGAAACATACCGGCGGCTCCCTCAGCCCATTTAACGCATGGGTGTTGCTGAAAGGGCTTGAGACCATTTCCCTACGGGTCAATGCGCAGGCGGAGAGTGCGTTGAAAATTGCAACTGCGCTGGAAGGGCACCCAGCACTGGTGCGTACCCTTTACCCTGGCTTGCCGGGTCATGCGCAGAACGCGCTGGTTCAGCGACAGCTTGGTGGCAAGGGAGGCACGGTTTTGTCGCTGGATCTGAAGGATGGCAAAGACGCGGCATTCAAGTTCCTGAATGCGATGACCATTGCGGTTATTTCCAACAATCTCGGCGATGCCAAGTCCATTGCTACGCACCCTGCAACGACAACACACCAACGCCTTCCGGATGAGCTGAAAGATGAGCTGGGCATTACGCCGGGACTGGTACGTTTCTCGGTTGGCCTTGAAGATGCGGATGATTTGATTGCGGATCTAAGACAGGCACTGGACACGACACTGAGCTGATGTTCCCGGCAGTCAAGTCAATGAATGTTCTATCTACCCTGGTCCTGGCTTCATCTAGCCAAAAATATCCTCGGGGGTGAATTGGCTGTCAGGCCAAGAGGGGGCAGACAGCCCCCTTTTTTTGTTTCCGAACATGCGGTACGGCAGCTTTGCCAACAAAACTGCCGCATTTGAGAGATCACTTTTGTATTTTCCTGGTTACATCGGTAAAATACTGGTCTGTAGCGTCTCTGCAGCTGCACAGCAAAGGAAGCCCGGCTGATGACTATACACCCTCGTGACACGGATGAGGCCCCGAACCGGGATGCTGCTGAAGCAGCACTGAAGGTTCTGCGAAATTGGGCGTCAAAGGCAAGCGTGACCGAAGTTGCCCAGCTCGATCCAGCCGTGGCGCGATTGCTGCCGGGACAAGAACTGGGGAACTATCCAGATCTGTCGCGCGACTATCCGGAAAACTTCAAATCAGACGAGCAATATCGTGCGACATTACCGGACCTGCAAAACGGCCCAGCCAGTCTGATCCGGGGCGCACGGCAGTTGATCCAACATGTTGGCATTTCTAACTTCCGACTGCCTATCCGATTTCGTACCCGCGACGGCGGCGATTTGACCTTGGAGGCTTCAATCACAGGTACAGTCAGCCTTGAAGGGGAAAAGAAGGGCATCAACATGTCGCGCATCATGCGGTCGTTTTATAAGCACGCGGATCGGACCTTTAGTTTTGAAGTCATGGCGACAGCGCTTGATGATTACCTCAGCGATCTGGACAGCCCAGACGCGCGTATCCAGATGCGTTTTTCATTTCCTGCCCGGGTCAATAGCCTACGTTCAGGCCTGTCGGGGTATCAATACTACGATATTGCGCTGGAACTGGTGGACCATGATGGGCGGCGCGAGGAAATCATCCATCTGGACTATGTCTATTCGTCGACTTGTCCCTGTTCGCTGGAGCTCAGCGAACATGCCCGCACCGCCCGAGGGCAACTGGCTACGCCACATTCACAACGCTCTGTGGCGCGAATCTCGGTGCAGGTCAAACCTGGTAGCAATTGCCTGTGGTATGAAGACCTGATTGATCACTGTCGGCGCGCGGTCCCAACCGAGACCCAGGTCATGGTGAAGCGCGAGGATGAGCAGGCCTTTGCGGAGCTCAATGCAGCCAATCCGATCTTCGTTGAGGATGCAGCGCGATTGTTTTGTGAAGCCTTGCAACAGGACCCTCGGATTGCCGATTTCAGGGTTGTCGCCAGCCACCAGGAAAGCCTCCATAGTCATGACGCGGTGAGTGTCCTGACGCAGGGACCCAGCTTTGTAACACGCAGTCTGGACCCCAAGTTGTTTTCAACATTGATCCATCGTGGATGATCGCATTCGACCACTTGTAACGAGTGCCAACCGCTGCAAATAGGGTGCCTTTTGCTTGACAGTTGGGGCGCTGGGCGCCAACCCTGCGCGCTATGTTGGATCTTCGCCCCGTTGGATATGTCATTGGTTTGCTGGTCGCCATTCTGGGCGCGACCATGCTGTTTCCTTTGTTGGTCGACCTGTACGACGACCATGGCCAATGGCCGGTTTTTCTACAGAGTGCTGTTTTCACGGTGCTCGCTGGCGGCTTGATTGCGTTGAGCTGCGCCAATGGGGTGCGCGAAGGGCTGACCATTCAGCAGACCTTTTTGCTTACCACGGGTGTTTGGCTGGCCCTGCCGCTGTTTGGTGCGCTTCCATTTGTCCTGGGGGCCACAGAAGCACGATTTGTGGATGCCTTTTTTGAGGCTATGTCTGGGATGACCACCACAGGATCAACCGTTCTGTCCGGCCTTGACGACCTACCTCGCGGCATTCTGTTATGGCGCGGCATTCTGCAATGGCTAGGAGGGATCGGCATCATTGTGGTGGCAATGGTCTTTTTACCGGAACTTCGGGTTGGGGGGATGCAAATTTTCCGATCCGAAGGATTTGAAACCATGGGTAAAATTCTGCCGCGCGCTCAGGAGATTGCTGGGCAGATATCAATGATCTACATTGCACTCACGTTGCTGTGCGGCTTGGTCTATGGGGCTTTGGGCATGGTATTCTTCGACGCATTGGTGCACGCGTTGACCACCGTCTCCACGGGTGGGTTTTCCAATTATGACGCGTCGTTTGGTGCCTTTTCCGGACCCGCTGAATATGCGGCAGTGTTTTTTATGATCCTCGCGGCGCTCCCTTTTGTGCGCTACGTGCAACTGCTGAACGGTCAGGGCAAGGCGCTGCTGCGGGACAGCCAAATCCATGTGTTTCTAGTGATCATTGCGGTACTGGTCGCTGTCACATCAGTGATCCTGACAACAGTTTTCCCGCATCACATTGAGCAAGCTGTCCGTGAGGCTCTGTTCAACATCACTTCAATCATATCAGGCACCGGATACGCCAGTGTTGACTATATGAAGTGGGGCAGTTTTCTAGTCATGATGTTCTTTTTCGTCGGTCTGGTTGGCGGATGCGCTGGATCGACGGCCTGTTCGATAAAGATATTTCGCTATCAGTTACTGTTTGCTTCGATCAAAGTTCAGATCCAAAGAATTCGTGCGCCTCATGGTGTTTTTATTCCACGCTATGAAGGTCGCAAAGTTGGCAACGATGTGCTTAGCTCGGTTATCTCATTCTTTGTATTTTTCGTTGTCACTATTGGCATTGTTGCTTGGGCGCTGGCGTTGACGGGGCTGGATTTCACTACAGCAGTATCAGGGGCGGCTACTGCGGTGGCCAATGTTGGACCGGGTCTGGGCGACCGTATTGGACCTGCGGGAAATTTTGGCGGCCTGAACGACGCAGCCAAATGGATCCTGATCGCCGCCATGTTGATTGGTCGGCTGGAATTGATGGCTGTTTATGTTCTTTTTACTGTCCGTTTCTGGAGAGCCTGACCGGCCCGCTGGACTATCGGGCACTATTGTCCGGCGCTGCCGACGAACAGAATGTAGGGTGCACCGGCCACACCCTACACATTGATTTAGCTTCTAATTTGCTTCCAGCAGGGCGTTGGGAATCTCAAACCGTTCTTCTGGGGTGATATGAACCACGGTGGTGTTTGCCAGTCGTTTTGAGGCCAGTGAACCTGTGCTGTCGGTGGAGGTGATCTTGCCATCAGTGACATAGAGATAGCGTACCTGGCCGCCAGGAAGCAGAACACGCAGGGTCACTGAGCCATCTTCCTTAGGCAGGATTTCAAGCGGACAGTCTGTTGAAGGCTGGCCATCCATTGCAGCGCAGGAAACATGGCCAATCGAGCGAGTACCGTCGGTGCCTGCGATGTTAGTCCCACTGGCGAGCACGGGCAGGGGCAACAGGGTGGTGAGGGCCAAGAGGGCAAAAAACCGCATGACTATTCCTTTCGTCGGTAATGTGTTGCGCGGACTCTTGCATTGGGACCCGGGGCTGTAAACCCGGATGTGAGGCAATGTTGGCCTGCGTCGCAATACCGCGACGGTGCCGTTGCTCTTGCTCTTATTTCACAGCTCGCTTAAGACGCGGGAGATCGAAAACAGCCAGCGCACGGAGAGTGTCCCCCATGCCGGTACTTGTGATGAAATTCGGCGGCACCTCGGTCGCCAACCTGGACCGGATCCGTCGGGCCGCCAAACGTGTTGGTGTGGAAGTCGCCAAAGGCTATGACGTTATCGTCATTGTCTCGGCGATGTCAGGTAAAACCAACGAAATGGTGGGTTGGGTTGAAGAAACCTCGCCACTGTTTGACGCCCGCGAATATGACGCCGTGGTGTCTTCGGGGGAGGCGGTTACAGCCGGGTTGATGGCGCTGACGTTGCAGGAAATGGATGTTCCGGCGCGGAGCTGGCAAGGTTGGCAGGTGCCATTGCAAACCACCAGTGCGCACAGTCAGGCGCGGATCGAAGAGATCGGCACCGACAATATCAACCAAAAGTTCGGCGAAGGTATGAAGGTGGCAGTCGTTGCCGGGTTCCAGGGGGTTAGCTCTGAGGGACGGATTACCACGTTGGGCCGTGGTGGATCTGACACCACTGCGGTAGCTTTTGCCGCTGCATTTGGTGCCGAGCGCTGCGATATCTACACCGATGTGGATGGGGTCTACACAACCGACCCGCGGATCTGCGACAAGGCACGTAAGCTGGATAAGATTTCTTTCGAAGAAATGTTGGAGCTGGCGTCGCTGGGCGCGAAGGTGTTGCAGACGCGATCTGTTGAGCTGGCAATGCGGTTTAAGGTTAAACTACGTGTTTTGAGCAGCTTTGAAGAACAATCTGATGAGGCTGGGACCTTAGTCTGTGCCGAGGAGGAAATCATGGAATCCAATGCAGTGGCCGGAGTGGCCTATTCCCGCGATGAAGCCAAGCTGACCCTGTTGTCGGTTGCTGACCGTCCAGGCATTGCGGCCATCATCTTTAACTCGTTGTCCGAGGGCGGCGTCAATGTCGACATGATCGTGCAGAACATCAGCGAAGATGGTCGCACCGATATGACGTTTTCCTGCCCAACGGATCAAGTGGCGCGCGCTGAACAGGCTTTGCTTGGTACAAAAAATGCGGGTGAATTGAACTATGCAGAGCTGGTCGCTGACAAAGATGTTGCCAAAGTTTCGGTTGTTGGAATCGGCATGCGCTCGCAGTCTGGTGTGGCCGCTAAGATGTTCAAAGTGCTGTCGGATGAAGGCGTCAACATCAAGGTGATTACGACCTCTGAGATAAAAATTTCCGTGCTGATTGATCGGAAATACATGGAACTTGCGGTCCAATCACTGCATGATGCCTTTGATCTGGACAAGGTTGCCTGACTCTATTTCGGCGACCTGACACCCGTATTGCGTGAACAGGGCCTATGGCAGACAGTACAGAATCTGAAAGCCGCAAGTTACTGGGGCGACTGAGAGAAGCGATGGCTGGCGACGACGCCGGCCAGACTAGGCTTGATAAAATCACCCATTTGATTGCCGACAGCATGAGAACCGAAGTGTGTTCGGTCTATCTGTTTCGCGATGACGAAACGCTGGAACTCTGCGCTACTGAGGGTTTGAACCTCGAATCCGTTCACAAAACCCGGATGAGGCTAGGCGAGGGGCTGGTCGGCCGAGTCGCAAAATACGGCAAAGTCGTAAACACACCGGATGCACCCAATGCCAAGGGTTTCCGCTATATGGCCGAGACCGGCGAAGAGCGGTTTTCATCCTTCTTAGGTATTCCGGTGCAACGTCTGGGTGAAAAACTGGGCGTTTTGGTTGTCCAGTCGCTCGATGCGCGTGAATTCTCTGCTGACGAGGTTTATGCGCTGGAAGTGGTGGCTATGGTCATCGCTGAGATGACCGAACTTGGTGCTTTTGTTGGTGAAGGCGCGGCTCTGTCACCGTTACACCAACAGCCAGTGCTTCTGCGCGGAACTTCGGCCCAAGAAGGCGCTGCTGAGGGGCATGTTTGGTTGCATGAACCGAGGGTTGTGATCACCAATCCCATTGCCGATGATCCGCACCGAGAACGTGAGCGCCTGCACGAGGCTGTGGACGAGCTGCGGGTTGGCGTCGATAAAATGCTGGAAATGTCACTGGATGGTGACAAAGAGCAAGTGCAAGTGCTTGAGGCTTATCGCATGTTCGCGAACTCCAAGGGCTGGATGCGGCGGATGGAAGAGGACATCGCATTGGGGCTAAGCGCCGAGGCTGCGGTTGAAAAAGAGCAATCTCAGGCAAGGGCGCGGATGAGCCAGGTGCAAGACGCCTACTTGCGCGAACGGTTGAGTGATCTGGACGACCTGTCGAACCGGCTATTACGGATTCTGACTGGACAGGGGGCGACATCAAGTGCCGATTTACCCGCCGATCCAATCTTGATTGCTCGCAATATTGGGCCTGGTGATTTGTTGGAGTATGGGCGCAGCTTGCGCGGGTTGGTGTTGGAAGAGGGCTCTGTTGGGTCACATGCGGCAATTGTTGCCCGTGCACTGGCCATTCCGCTGGTTGTCAATGCCAAACGCATCACGACCGAAGCGCTGAACGGTGATCACATTATGGTTGATGGTGACCAGGGGCTCGTTCATCTTCGCCCAGAGGACACTGTCTCCAGCGCGTTTCGTGACAAGATCGCAATGCAAGCCGATGCGCAGGAACGATATGGTTCGGTTCGTGATCTACCCGCGGTGACAGCAGATGGTAAGCGGGTTGACCTGCTGATGAACGCGGGGCTCATGGCGGATTTGCCGTCGTTAGAGAGTTCGGGCGCCGAAGGTGTTGGGTTGTTTCGTACTGAATTGCAGTTCTTGGTGCGCAACAAGATGCCCAAAAGATCCGAGTTGGTGGTTCTGTACAAGCGCGTTCTGGATGCTGGACATGGCAAACGGGTGGTCTTTCGCACACTGGATATCGGGTCAGATAAAGTGTTGCCCTATATGAAGCCCACCGACGAGCCAAATCCGGCCTTGGGTTGGCGTGCGATCCGGGTGGGGCTGGACAAGCCTGGGATCATGCGGATGCAGCTCCAGGCGCTGATACGGGCCGCAGACGGCCGCCCTCTGACCATCATGTTTCCATTTGTTGCGCAGTTCGAAGAGTATCGCGCCGCCCGCGCGGAGGTGGAGAAGACGCTTGAGCTCGAACGCAAGTTGGGCCACCCGCTGCCAGAGGTTTTGGATGTTGGGGCCATGTTGGAAACCCCATCATTGGCTTTTGCGCCGCAGAAGTTTTTCGAAGAGGTTGGGTTTCTGTCAATTGGTGGCAATGATCTGAAGCAGTTCTTTTTCGCAGCCGATCGTGAAAATGAACGGGTGCGCAAGCGCTACGATACACTGAATGTCAGCTTTTTGAGTTTGATCGAACGTATCGTTGAGCGTTGTAGTTCAACCAACACACCTCTCAGCTTTTGTGGCGAAGACGCGGGGCGCCCGATTGAAGCGGTGTGTCTTGCTGCGATCGGCATTCGCACATTGTCGATGCGTCCTGCATCAATTGGGCCGGTGAAGTCGCTGTTACTGCGGGTGGATTTAGGCGCGCTTCGTAAAATCATTGCTGATGCCCGCCATCGTGGCGACCAGTCAGTGCGCCCGGCAGTGATGGATTACCTTCGCGACCTTTGATTGCTTCAACAGTGTACTTGTAAGCAAAAGAAGTCCGATACGACTGTTCGGCCTTTTGGCGGGGAGAGTCGGGGTGAAGGGACATTTCTGCGTCGAAAGGGAGGTTGTAAAATTCAGCTTTCTCCACTTTTTGATTTAGAAATGTGCATAAATCAGAAGATTTGCATCCCTTTTTGTACAATTGAACACTTTCTATCTCGAGGTGTGTTTGAAGTCCTAGCATTCAGTTAAAGACAGAAATAAGTTTGCTCTGTGATACCTTTCTATGGCGCGATGTTTCTTTGTAGGGAACGTTCCGGTGCAAAATGGTGATCTTGAAGTTATCCGATGTTGTCCACAAGTTAATCACATTACGTCTGTCTCATTGCTAATTGAAAACAAACGTTAATATCAGGTTAACCCCTGACCAAGTGTTTGTTGGGCTGACAACTGGGTTCAGAGGGGAGGCCGCTTTTGCTAGCTGGTAAGTTTCTGCAAATGAATGCAGTGCGGCTAAAGGACGAACAAAGTCGCGGCCAATGAGCGAGGCCAATGGTTGTGAGCTAGCATGAAGGATGCACGGTTGAACTGAAGATCAAGAAGTTTAAGGCTTTCTGCGACTGAATTGAATAACAACAAGTAAACCCAAATCTAGTTTGGTCATCTAGGGCCTAGCGTAAGCATAGATGAGGGGTTTGCTTGCCTTACTTGGATAACATTCGATTACCAATTGTGACGGTTTAGCATAGCTTAGGCACCTCTTGCGGTGAAATTATGTGGAATAAATTTTAAGCATGAAACTTTAAGCTTGAAGTTTACTGCTGTCGGCCTATCCTGACATATAGTGATGACAGTTTGCAGGGAGTGTGAGTGATGAAAATCGCCTGTCTTGGAGGAGGCCCAGCCGGGCTGTATTTTGCGATTTCAATGAAGCTTCGCCAACCTGATACCGAAGTCACAGTGATCGAACGCAATAAGCCGAATGACACTTTTGGCTGGGGTGTCGTACTGTCCGATGATGCGTTGGACAATCTGACGGTAAATGATCCGGTTAGCGCCGAACAGATCCGGAAGAACTTTGCCTACTGGGACGATATTGCGGTTGTACACGACGGCCAGCGTACAGTGTCGGGTGGACATGGGTTTGCCGGGATTGGGCGTCACAAAATGCTGCTGATCCTTCAGCAACGAGCGCTAGAACTTGGGGTGGATCTGCAATTTGAAACCGCTGCCAAGCCTGCTGCAGAATATCAAAAAGAATATGATCTGGTGGTTGGGTGTGACGGGTTGAATTCAGCCGTTCGTACTGAGTTTACTGATCAGTTTAAGCCCAATATTGATGTCCGCCCTTGCAAGTTTATTTGGCTTGGGACACATCAAAAATTCGATGACGCCTTCACCTTTATTTTTGAAAAAACCGTCCATGGATGGGTTTGGATACACGCCTATCAATTTGATGATGATACCGCGACGGTAATTGTCGAATGCTCAGCTGAAACTTGGGAGGCTTGGGGATTTGAGACAATGTCCAAGGAAGAAACCATCCGTACCTGTGAACAGATCTTTGCAGGGCATTTGGATGGGCACTCACTGATTTCAAATGCGGACCATCTGCGCGGATCAGCGGTATGGATCAATTTCCCACGTGTGCTCTGTGAGACCTGGTATCATGAAAATGTCGTGCTGTTGGGCGATGCCTCTGCCACTGCGCACTTTTCAATCGGGTCAGGTTCGCGCCTCGCTTTTGATAGCGCAATTGCGCTGGCTGAGTTTGTTTGTACCGAACCGAGCTTGCCGCAAGCCTTTGAACGATATCAGGAAGAACGCAGGCTAGATGTGCTGCGTTTGCAATCCGCTGCGCGAAATTCATTGGAATGGTTCGAAGATGTGGAGCGTTATCTGGATATGGATCCGGTGACGTTCAACTACTCGCTGTTGACCCGGTCCCAACGGATCAGTCATGAAAATCTGCGTTTGCGCGACCCGGACTGGGTGGCTTCGGCCGAGAAGTGGTTTCAGACCCGCGCGGGGGCACCTGCGGATGCACCGGTTAGGCCGCCAATGTTTGCGCCGTTCAAGTTGCGTGAAATGGAATTGGAAAACCGTATCGTCGTGTCGCCAATGGCGCAGTACAAAGCGACGGATGGTTGCCCGAATGATTGGCACTTGATTCACTATGGTGAGCGGGCAAAAGGGGGGGCTGGATTGGTCTATACAGAGATGACCTGCGTTAGCTCTGCTGGGCGAATTACACCGGGGTGTACTGGGTTGTACGCCCCCGAGCATGAGGCCGGATGGAAGCGGTTGACCAATTTTGTTCACAGCGAAACCACCAGCAAAATCTGCTGTCAGATTGGCCACTCCGGGCGCAAGGGATCGACCCAGTTGGGGTGGCAGGAAATGGACGCCCCCTTGGCAGATGGAAACTGGGATCTCGTTTCAGCCTCGGCCATCCCGTGGTCGGAAAACAATGCCACCCCACAAGAGATTACGCGCGCAGAAATGGACGTGATCCGGGATGAATTTGTCGCCTCCACCGAGATGGCCAACCGCGCCGGGTTTGACATGATCGAGCTACATGCCGCCCATGGATATCTGATTTCATCCTTTATCTCGCCACTTTCGAACCAGCGGTCGGATGACTATGGCGGGGATTTGGAAAGCCGGATGCGATACCCACTGGAGGTGTTCGAAGCCATGCGGGCCGTTTGGCCTGGCGATAAGCCTATGTCAGTGCGGGTTTCTGCTAATGATTGGGCGGGTCAAGATGGTGTGATGCCAGCAGAGGCAGTGCAGATCGCTGCGATGTTCAGTGCCGCCGGTGCAGACATCATTGATGTGTCAGCCGGTCAGACTTCGGTCGAGGCGCAGCCGGTTTATGGTCGAATGTTCCAAACCCCGTTTTCCGACCAGATCCGTAATCAGGCTGGCATTGCCACCATGGCTGTCGGCAATATCTATGAGGCGGATCACGCCAATTCGATTCTGATGGCTGGGCGAGCTGATCTGGTCTGTGTTGGACGCCCACACTTGGCGGACCCCTATTGGATCCTACGCGAGGCTGCAAAGATTGGGGACCGGCACGCAAACTGGCCTCTGCCTTATCAGCCTGGACGCGATCAGATTTGGCGACTGGCAGATCGTGAAGCGGAGGTGATCCGAGCATGAGCGTGGCGGGTAAACACGTGGTGATCTCGGGCGGAGGCTCCGGTGTTGGTGCAGAAATGGCAGCTCGGTTTGCGCAGAACGACGCCAAAGTGACCATTCTGGGGCGCCGGGCGGATGCGCTTGATGAAGTTGCACAAAGCTGCGGGTCCTTGCCCATTGCCTCTGATGTGACCGATCGCGAGGGTCTGAACGCTGGGTTGGCCTTGGCTGTGGGGTTGAATGGGCCGATCCATATTGCCGTTGCAAATGCGGGATCGGCACCCAGCATGCCATTTGAAAAGATGAGCCAAGAGGATTTTCAGTCGGCCCTCTCGGTAAATTTGACTGGAGTATTCAACCTCTGGCAGGCGTGCCTCGAAGGAATGAAAACTCAAGGTTGGGGGCGGCTCATTGCTATTTCTTCAACTGCTGGACTGAAGGGGTACCCCTATGTCTCGGGGTACTGCGCGGCCAAACATGGGGTTGTTGGGCTGACCCGTGCATTAGCAGTTGAACTCGCGCGAAGCGGCGTGACGGTGAATGCGATCTGTCCGGGTTTTGTTGAAACACCATTGCTGCAAAGATCCATTGAGACCATCGTGGCTAAAACTGGGATGAGTGCGGATAAGGCAGCGAAATCACTTCGCGCCGGCAATCCACAGGGCCGGTTTATACAGCCCGGTGAAGTGGCTGATGCTGCGCTGTGGCTGGCAAGTGAAGCCGCTGCTTCGGTGAATGGGACCGCGTTGCCGATTACTGGAGGTGAGATTTGACCAAGACAATTGCAGCAGACACGCAGACGTCCAAAGATCGACTGAGGTTATGGTTGCGGGTGTTAAAGGCAACCCGAGCTGTTGAAAACGAAGTGCGTGAAAACCTGCGCCGTGAATTTTCATCCACACTCCCTCGATTTGATGTGATGGCGGCGCTAACACAACACAATGATGGGCTGAAGATGAGTGGCTTATCGACGGTTCTTAAAGTGTCGAATGGCAATGTCACCGGTATTGTTGAGCGGTTGGTCGAAGATGGTTTGGTGATCCGTGAAAAGGTGCCCGGCGACCGGCGCGCTAGTCTGGTCAAGATGACCGCGAAGGGGCGCGCCGAATTTGCCAAGCAGGCGGCAGCGCACGAGCAATGGATTGATACAATGTTTGCAGGTGTTGCAGCCGAGCAGGTGGTGCCGATTGCAGATGCACTGGATGCCGTTGCACGACAACTAGACGATAAGGACGAGCGATGATCAACATGGAACCAAAGCACTTTTTGTGCGCGGTCAACGATGGCGTTGCAACCATCTCGCTGGATCACCCAGAACGTAAAAATCCCCTGAGTTTTGACAGCTACGCCGAACTGCGGGATTGGTTCAGAGCATTGGTGTATTGTGAGGACGTTAAAGCTGTGGTGTTTGCACCAAACGGCGGCAATTTCAGTTCGGGTGGGGATGTGCATGATATCATCGGACCATTGACCCGGATGAGTATGAAAGAGCTGTTGGAATTTACCCGCATGACTGGCGATCTGGTTAAAGCCATAGTGAACTGTGGCAAGCCAGTCATCGCAGCTATTGATGGTGTTTGTGTTGGGGCTGGGGCTATCATCGCCATGGCTTCGGATCTGCGTATTGCAACACCTGAGGCAAAAACTGCATTTCTGTTTACGAGGGTCGGGTTGGCCGGATGTGATATGGGCGCTTGTGCGATTTTGCCGAGGATTATCGGCCAGGGCCGGGCAGCTGAACTGCTGTATACCGGCCGCTCGATGAGTGCCGAAGAAGGGGCCAACTGGGGGTTTCACAATAAGGTGGTGCCTGCGGATAAACTGCTTGAAGAAGCGCAGGCCTGGGCTGTGCGTATCGTGGCCGGACCAAACTTTGGACATATGATGACCAAGACTATGTTGGCGCAGGAGTGGTCGATGTCGATTGAACAGGCGATTGAGGCAGAGGCGCAAGCGCAGGCAATTTGTATGCAGACGGCGGATTTCACCCGCGCCTATGAGGCCTTTGTGAACAAAGAAAAGCCGTTGTTCGAGGGCGACTGATGGATGGTGCGTGCTAGCACGCACCCTACGCCTGAAGCGATAGGGGCCGAGAGTGGCACCTAAGAGACGCCTCCGGTGGAGGATGTTAAGATAAGACTACCCTGGGGGAGGCTTGATATGGCAGACCGGACATTTTTGAACTGGCCGTTTTTTGAGGATCGTCATAAGGCGCTGGCAGAAGAGCTCGAGCATTGGGCAAGTAAGAACCTGGCAGGAATTGATCATAGTAACGTAGATGAAAGTTGTCGTCGCTTGGTGGCGGAACTTGGGGCGGCAGGCTGGACCCAACATTCTGGCGCCGGAACAGGTGAGGTTCTGGATGTTCGTAGCCTGTGTCTGATCCGTGAAACATTGGCGCGTCATGATGGTTTGGCCGACTTTGCATTTGCTATGCAGGGACTTGGCACGGGTGCGATCTCTCTGTTCGGCACCCCGGATCAGCAAGAACAGTGGCTGCCTTTGACCCGGTCGGGACGGGCCATTGCCGGATTCGCGCTAACAGAGCCGCAGTCTGGATCGGATGTGGCCAATTCCACCATGACCGCGGTTAAGGATGGCAACGACTATGTGCTGAACGGCGAAAAGACCTGGATCTCTAACGGCGGCATCGCAGATGTCTACACTCTGATTGCGCGCACTGGCGAGGCACCGGGGGCCAAGGGGTTGAGTGCCTTCGTCGTTCCCGCAGATTTACCCGGACTAGAAGTAGTTGAACGCTTAACTACTATTGCACCGCACCCGTTGGCGCGCTTGCGGTTCAGTGATTGCCGCGTTCCCGCCACAGCTTTGTTAGGCCAACCCGGAGCGGGCTTCAAGATTGCGATGTCGGTGCTGGATGTGTTCCGCTCGACTGTTGCGGCAGCGGCGCTGGGGTTTGCCCGTCGCGCCTTGGATGAGGCACTGGCCCGAGTTTCAACGCGTCAAGTACAGGGGGCTCCACTGTTTGACCTGCAGATGGTACAGGGACACATTGCTGACATGGCGCTGGATGTGGATGCTGCGGCATTGCTGACCTACAGGGCTGCTTGGGCCAAGGATAGCGGCGCGGCGCGGGTCACGCGTGAGGCCGCAATGGCCAAGTTGTTTTCAACAGACCAGGCGCAGCAAGTGATTGACAAGGCAGTGCAATTGCATGGTGGTGATGGAGTGCGGCATGGTCAAAAGGTTGAAGAATTATACCGTGATATTCGCGCCTTACGTATCTACGAAGGTGCTTCGGACGTGCAACGCGTGGTGATCGCGCGGCAGGCTATGGCCGCCTATTTGGGAGGAGTGTGATGCTTGGAGTGAGTGCACATATCGATACATTTACCCGGGATAATCTACCACCAGTGGATCAGTGGCCTGAGTTCCTGCTGGAAGGATATGACTACCCGGAGCAGTTAAATGCAGCGGTTGAGCTGACAGACGCAATGGTCGCAAAGGGATTTGGTGATCATACCGCCCTGATCGGCAACGGGCGCCGGCGCACCTATAAAGAGCTTTCGGATTGGACCAACCGGTTGGCTCATGTGTTGAGCGAAGATCTGGGTGTTGAGCCCGGAAATCGGGTGCTGATCCGATCTGCCAATAATCCGGCGATGGTGGCCTGTTGGCTGGCGGCGACCAAAGTCGGCGCTGTGGTGGCCAATACCATGCCCATGCTGCGTTCAGGAGAACTGTCGGCAATTGTTGATAAGGCTGAGATCAGTCATGCGCTGTGCGATACGCGATTGATGGAAGAGCTTGAGATCTGCGCCAAGGGATCACAATTTCTGAAATCAGTTGTGGGTTTTGACGGCACCGAGAATCACAATGCCGAGCTGGATCACCTGGCGCTTGAAAAGCCGGTGAGCTATCAGGCCGTGGCTACGGGGCGTGATGATGTGGCGCTGTTGGGGTTCACATCTGGCACCACCGGTTCCCCCAAAGCAACCATGCATTTTCATCGTGATTTACTGATTATTGCGGACGGGTATGCCCGCGAAGTGTTGGACGTCAACCCGGAAGACGTGTTTGTCGGTTCCCCGCCTTTGGCCTTTACTTTTGGTCTGGGTGGACTGGCAATTTTTCCATTACGCTTTGGGGCAGCTGCTACATTACTTGAAGATGCCTCGCCTCCAAATCTGATCGAAATAATTGAGAAATATAAAGCGACTGTCTGCTTTACCGCCCCCACAGCCTACCGTGTTATGCTGCGGGCGATGGAGGAGGGGGCGGACCTTTCCAGTCTGCGTGCAGCAGTTTCAGCAGGAGAAACTCTTCCCGCGCCGGTCTATGACGATTGGATGGCGAAAACTGGCAAGCCGATGCTGGATGGCATCGGTGCCACTGAGATGCTTCATATCTTTGTGACCAATCGGTTCTCGGACCACCGCCCGGCCTGCACAGGTAAGCCCGTGTCTGGCTATCAAGTGAAAATTCTGGGCCAGGATGGTGTTGAAGTGCCGAGTGGTGAAGTTGGGCGACTGGCCGTCAAAGGGCCAACCGGTTGTCGCTATTTGGCGGACGACCGGCAGGGGGCCTATGTGAAGGATGGCTGGAACATTACCGGCGACAGTTTCAGAATGGACAAAGACGGGTATCTTCATTTTGCAGCGCGAAATGACGATATGATCATCTCATCTGGGTATAACATCGCCGGTCCTGAAGTTGAGGCGGCCTTGCTAAGTCATGCAGCTGTGGTGGAATGCGCAGTGGTTGGGGCACCGGACGAGGCGCGAGGTGAAATTGTGCAGGCCCATGTGGTGCTGGCACAGGATATGTTGGCTGACGAGGCCATGATTAAAGAGCTGCAAACCCATGTCAAAGCGGTGATCGCGCCCTACAAGTACCCACGATCGCTGGTCTTTACGCCTTCGTTGCCAAAAACTGCGACCGGAAAGATTCAGCGTTTTCTTCTGAAGGAGCAACCTTAACGGGTAGGACTATTTTGCCACAGTTCACCCTAGGGTCAATCAAATGCTTGTGATCGAGCAGAAAGGTTAATACTAGGTTAATAGTAGTTCGGCTATTTGCCGGATTTTGCGAGTTTGCCTGCGAATGCTTGTACAGGCCTGTGTACTGTTTCTTCTCGGAAATTTTGTGACTGAAACGTGCAACTTTCCTGAAGGATAGGGCTTGCCTCATGAACTTGGCTATTCGAACCAACATGGATGAAATGTGCGCTGAGCGTGCAATCAATTGGCCAGCCGGGGTCCTAATCCAAAACCCGTACTGGAGCGAGGATCCCGTCGCTGGCGTCCAAGGGAGCTGGATCAGCAGAGATTGGCTGCATCTTGCTCCGGTGCTTGGGGTCAATTTTTCTGATTTGGTGCTACAAACTCGGGTACCAGCCAATTTAGCCTCCACTGATTTTCTGACGGAAGCTGGTGCTCTATACACAACCGGAAATGAGGAGCAGCCGGTGGCGGGTGGAGTTCCAGCAATAGGTGGTGTTTTCCAAGTGTTCCAACATGCACGGGCTTTGGCCTGTGATCTTGGGGTGTTTCGCGAAGGTAGTGACCCAACGGAATTGACCTCGACACAGATCCGCCAAAAGTTTTCCCAACACACCATCAGTGTTGCGGCACCCAGCAATATAGGCTTGGCCGTCGGTGTGGCTGCACGCGCTCTGGGGTTCCAGGTGGAAGTGCATCTGGCTGCCTCTGCTCCACAATGGAAAATTGATGCACTGCGCGCACTTGGGGCTACGGTGGCCTGCCATTTGGGACATTTTCCCGACGCCGTCCGAGTTGTGCAAGCTCAGGCCGAAGCTGATCCGGCGGTGTTCTATGTAGGGGATATGAGCGAGCCTCTGCTGGCGGTTGGGTATGACGCGATGGCAGTTGGATTGCAGGCGCGACTTGTTCTCCACGGGGTATCGGTCAATCGCGACACACCGCTGTTTCTGTATTTCCCCAAGAAAAGTCTGTATGGGCAACTCGCTTCCGGAATGGATGCTGCCGCGAGCCGAATTTTCGGTGACAACCTGCGTTGCATCCATGATGTACCAAAACCCGACAATACTATGTCTGATACAGTAGCCAGTGACGATCAAATGCAACTCAATTGCTCGACAAGGGGTCTTGCTGGAGGCACAGATCGAGCAACCATTGTCGTTTGGACATTCTGATTGGCGGTTGTTGATCTTGGCGTTCATCGCTGAACCGCCGCTTGGAGCTTCCATTTTCAGATAACCCCTCAGTGCATCGCCATTTACCTCTGATGGGTCAGCCCACTGGGCTTTTGCCCGGTCTTCAAACTCGCGCAAGCTGTCTTTGTTGGCGGATAGTTGTGTTCATAGCGTGCGTTTGAGTTGTGCGTTTTCGGCTTCCAGCTCGGACAGGCGTTTGCGCAGCACGGCCAATTCCGGCTCCAACTCCTCCAGAGTGAAGCGGCGCGGGATATGGCGTGGGCAGTTCCAGTCAAACGCAGACAGGCGGATTTTGACGATGCGTTCAACGGTTTCTTTGCCAGTGTGCAGTTGCCCAAGAAGTTGCGGGTCGGTCTCTGGGTCGATTAGCTCAACCTCACCCCATAGTTTTAGGCGCCGCTGGTTTGGATAATCCATTGCAATGACCGACAGGCGGCTGGAGTGGGCCAGGTTACCTGCGCTGATGTATTGGCGGTTTCCGCGATAGTCAGCGTAGGCGATCGTCTGGTCATCCAGAATTTTGATGAAGCCAGGTGTGCCGCCCCGAAACTGTACGTAGGGCCAGCCGCTTTCCGAGACACTGGCCTGAAAAAAGCCGTCACGTTCGCTCAGGAACGCTGCTTCTTCCGGACCAAGACGGTCTCCGCCCCAACGCTCGTCCGACAGGAATTTACCGTATGCCTTGGAGGATCCGCGTCGTTCCTGTTCGGCGCGAACTTTTGGTGTGAAGGCAATATCTGCAAATGCGAGAGGCATCTTTCTTCTCCTTCTTTCAACTTTAAAGACCAAGGTCACTCAGGCTGGGGTGATCCTCAGGTCGGGGGCCTTGAGGCCAAAAAAATAGCCGTTGTTCTGGAGTGATTGTCAGATCGTTGATGCTGGCGATGCGACGGGCCATGCGGCCATCTGCTGCGAACTCCCAGTTTTCGTTACCGTAGGAGCGGGTCCAGTTGCCTGCCAGGTCGCAGCTCTCATATGCAAAGCGGACGGCAATGCGGTTCCCAGCTGTGGCCCAAGGCTCTTTGATAAGCCGGTATTGATGTTCACTGGCCCACTTGCGGGTCAGAAAAGCGTGAATTTCGGAGTGACCTGACAAAATTTCAGACCGGTTCCGCCATTGGCTGGTTTCCGTATAGGCTGCAGTTACAACATCCGGGTTCCTGCTGTTCCAGGCGTTTTCAGCCATCCGAACCTTACTCTCGGCAGACGACGTGTCAAATGGAGGGAGAGGCGGGCGGGTCATTTGCGTTTTCCAATGCAGATAGTGGTGTACAGATCGGTAATCTTACGGTTTGAGCTAGATGTACCAATCTGTACTTGAAGTCAATTGGTTTCACTGGATTTTGCGTAATCACGATCGGTCCATGTGGAAGTTGCTTGCAAAAACACGAAAAAAGGCCGGAAAATCTTACATATTTATGTAATATTGTGTACTGATCGGTCAGTAAACTTGGCTGTGGGGGGAGCTGGTCGCAATTAGGCGAGCGGTTGATCATGACGGGGTGGTCGGTGATCTGATCAATTGGGCAATAGAGGGAGTTGCCGGAACAGAGGTGTTCGACTGGATGCTGGGAGCGCTAGAGCTGGCTATTGTCCAGAATAATGGGGTCTTGTCGTCTCTAGCTAGGAGGCGGCACAATGGGGCGGCCTGAGTGGCGCGGGTCAATCCCCCAGGGGTTGGGGCCCGGTTCTGCCATGGTATGCGGTGAGGGAAGCCCGGATTCGGCGCAGGTTTTCCGTTGTTTCGTGCGCCATCTCTTGGGCAACAGACATAGCAAGCGCGTCGACGATGATCATGTGAATGTAGCGCGAAGATGTTGGTTTGTGGATGTCTCGGTCTTCGGGAAGGTCCACCAGGATCGGGACCGAACAGACATCAGCCAGTTTGGTTCCAGGCTTGGTAATGCAGATGGTCGTAGCGCCGTAATTGTTTGCGATTTTGGCGGCACCAATAATGGCGTCTGCTTCGCCGCTGGCAGAGACCAGGAATAAAACATCGCCTTCCTTTAGTGTGGCTGCGCGCATTTGCAGGGTGTAGCTGTCGCTGGTCGACATGGATGGAATACCCAACCGGAAAAATCGATTGGCCGCTTCCTGTGCTACGGTCGAGGATCCTCCGCCAATCCCGGCAAATAGCAGGTGGCGGGTGTCCAAGAGGGCGGCTTTGGCGCAATCTAGAACAAGCGGGTCGATCTGGCGGCGCATGACGTTTGCTGTCGCGTTAATAGCGTTGAGGATTTGGTCAATGGCGCTGTCACCCGCTGTCGGACCAGCTTTCGGATCCGCCGACAAATATTGCATGCTCACCGCAAGGTTTTGCGCCAATCTCAGCTTGAATTCACGGTACCCGTCGCAGCCAAGCGTCCGGCAGAACCGGATCACCGTTGGGGTGCTGACATTGCACTGACCTGCCAGCTCGGCAATTGTCATCGCGCTGATGTCTTCCAGATGGTCCTTGACGTAATTCGCTACTCTTTGCTCTTGGGTCGCCAGTTTGCCATCGTGGTGATACAGCGCCGAGATAACGTCCGCGACACCAGGCTGGCCTTTTTGTGGCGGTAGATCAACGCCGTTCGTTTCAGTGGAATCAGCGGGCACTGTGCTCTCCTAAACTACATGCGGGCTGTAACTAAGATACATATCAACTCTAATTACACAAGTAAAAGCCAAGTTTTCCCGTGGTTTGAGCGAAATATGTAACTCCGTAACGAAACAGGCTTGATTTATGATGTGAGTCGCGACTTAATGTAATTAAATTACACGTTCGTTTCAGGGGGAGAAGCAGGTGCGTAACTGGGCAGAGGTAACCAGTGCAAGGATCAACACTGTCGTCGAAGCTATTGTCGCAGCTTTGATGCTTGCTTTGGTTCTTGACGTCTGGCTGGGGGTGATGGACCGCTATTATTTCCATTGGCAATTGCCCTGGCCCGAGGTTCTGGCCCGCTATCTGATGATCTGGGCTGCGATGCTGGCGGTGTCATCGGGTGTGGCCCGGCGGGACCATATTGGTCTGACAGCGTTTATTATGGCCATACCATTCAAGCTTCGCCGCGCCCTCCTGATCTGTATGGATCTGCTCGCTCTTGCGCTGTTTCTATACGTGGCCTGGTTTGGCATTGGGTTTGCACAAAGCGGGGCCCCACGCCATGCGATGATTTTTGGGGCTAGCCTTGCCCCATTCTACGCAGCAATCCCAGCAGCGGCTTTCCTGTCCTCCTTACAGCTCGTTCTCGTTCTATTACGCGATCTGGGATCACACATTGACGAACCGCCATTTGCCGATCACTTGGAGGAGGAGCTGTCATGATTGTTGCTGTCTGTTTTGTCACTCTCGTCCTGTTTGGTACGCCAATTGGTTTTGCTATCGGCCTGGCTGGGGTTGTTGGCCTGATCGATATGGGAGGAACCCAGTTCCTGCAGATCGGTCCCAGCAAGATCTTCAACGGGCTGAATATTTTTCCGTTCCTGGCCATGCCGTTCTTCATCCTGGCTGGTGAAATTATGAATGACATTGGCATCACGAGCCGTTTGGTCAAGCTGGCGCAAGTGTTGGTGGGACGGTTTCGAGGTGGGCTGGCACATACCAATATGCTGGCGTCGGTGTTCTTTGCTGGGTTAACTGGATCCGCTACCGCAGATGCTGCTGCCTTTGGTCGTACATTGGTCCCGGCGATGGTCAAAGAAGGTTATGATCGCGACTATGCCTGTGCGGTCACAGCGGCAGGGTCGATCATTGGGCCAACCATTCCGCCTTCGGGGTTGATGGTTGTCTATGGTTCGCTGATGGGCGTTTCGATTGCAGGACTGTTTGCTGCAGGGGTGTTGCCCGGACTGGTGATTTGTCTGGTCTGTATGGCGGTGATTGCCATTGGCGGTAAACGCGAAAACCTGCCGAAAGCTATTCGTGGTGCCAGCCCGCGTGAGATATGGGATACATTCGTGTCGTCCTTAACTGCGCTGGCCATGCCGGTGATCATTCTGGGCGGTATCCTGGGTGGCATCGTGACGCCAACCGAAGCAGCATCCATTGCCGTGGCTTACGCACTGTTCATTGGTATCTTTGTCTACCGCACACTGACGTTCAAAGGGTTCTACGGCATGCTGGTACGCACGGCGCGTATCATGGGTGTGATCTTTGTTATCATTGCGTTTGCTGGAATTCTTGGCTGGTGGATGAGCTTTGAGCGTATCCCGCAGTTGATCGCCGAAACAGTGTTGGGCCTGTCCGACAATCGCTATGCAGTGATCGCGATTATTATTTGTCTGCTACTTGTTGTTGGCATGGTGATGGATATCACCGCGATCCTGATCATTCTGGCTCCGGTCCTGGTGCCTCTGACCGAACAGGTCGGGCTCGAGCCGATCCATGCGGGTATCATCTTTGTCTTGGCGCTCAATATCTCGCTGATGACGCCACCGGTTGGGGCCTGCCTGTTTGTTCTGTCGTCAGTCACCGGTGAAAAACTGGAACGCATTTCGATCAAGCTGATGCCGTTCCTGATCGCTGAAATTGCCATCCTGTTTGCCTTTGCCTTTTGGGAGGATGCCGCCCTTTGGCTGCCTCGCCTGCTTGGCTACGCACAATAACGACCAACCAAAATCAAAACCAAAACCAACTGGAGGAAACTATGAAAACGATTATCAAAGGTCTGGCCATTGCCGCGACGATGACAGCCGGCAGTGCCTATGCTGAAGGTGGCGTGATCAAATTCGGCCATGACAACAAAACCGACCCGTTTGAAAACCCGGCACACGCCTGTACCGCTGTGTTCTCGAACATTGTCACCGCTGACACCAACGGCTCTGTTTCAGTCGAAGTCTTTGGCTCCAACCAATTGGGGTCCGCGTCTGAGCACGTTCAGCAGGTCCGCGATGGTATCATTCAGGCAACCTTGACATCCACAGGTGCGCTGGCCAGCTACTACCCGCGTATTGACGTGCTGAATCTGCCGTTTGCTTTCGACGGCAATGCATCGACCTACGAGGTTTTTGACGGTGCATTTGGCAAAGAACTGGCAGCCGATATTGAAGCCGAACTGGGTGATGTGGTTGTGCTTGGCTTCCCGGACACAGGTGGCTTCTTTGCAGTGACCAACTCCAAACACGCCATTGCCGATTTGAAGGACTTTGACGGTATCCGCATTCGTACAATGACCCTACCGTCGCACCAGAAAATCATGCAGTCGCTGGGTGCCGAAGCCTATCCTTTGTCCTGGGGTGAAGTATATTCGGGTCTGCAAACTGGTGTGATCGACGGTCAGATGAATCCGGTTCCAATCATCTCTTTTGCAAACTTCGCCGAAGTACAAAAGTACATGACACTGACCAACCACCTGTTCTCGCCTTATACTTTCATGATCAACCGCGCGTTTTATGAAGGTCTGAGTGACAGTGAGCAGGCGACGTTGCATACCGCAGCTGAAAACTGTGTTGCTGCAAGTCGTGGGTTGTCGCGCATCATCGAAGCTTCTGATCGTGGTCTCGCAGGCCTGATGGATCAGATCGAAGTGACGGCTTTGTCCGCTGACCAGCGTGCCGCCATGGCCGGAGCTGCTCAGCCCGCCTTTGAGGCCCACGTTGCCGAAAACATGGATGCCCGCGCAGGCGAGCTGTTGGACATGTTCAAGTCTGAAGTTGCTGCTGCAAACGCTGCTGCTTACCTCAATTAACTCACTCCCACCCCACCTGCGGCAACGTGGGTGGGGAGCGGGCAGGTATCCACTGGATACCTGCCTACCTATTCAGACTAAAGGATCGAAACATGCGGGTCTTCTGCGCCTCGATTGCTACCGAAACCAACACGTTTTCGCCTCTACGCACCGATTTTACCGATTTCGAACAAAGCTTCTATGCGGCTCCGGGGGACCATCCGGAAACGCCGACCCTCTGTAGCGCCGTGTTTCCGGCCCTCCGTAAACGCGCGCGAGCCGGAGATATTGAGTTGGTTGAGGGCACTGCCACATGGGCTGAACCCGGTGGCTTGGTCAACGCGCGAACCTGGGCGCGACTGCGCGATGAAGTGCTGGACCAGCTGCGCGCTGCGCTTCCGGTTGACGCTGTCGTACTGGGTTTACATGGCGCGATGATTGCCGATGGCTGCGTCGATTGCGAAGGTGTTCTGATTGAAGCCGTACGTCAGATTACGGGTCCCAAGACCAAGATCGGGGTTACCTTCGATCCGCACAGTCACCTTAGCGCACGTCGGGTCGAAAACGCTGATGTTATTACTGTATTTAAAGAATTTCCGCACACCGACTTTGCCGAAACCGGTGAAAACTGTGTTGATCTGACCCTACGAGCCGCGCGTTCAGAAATCACGCCAACCTTGTCGGTGTTTGATGTGCGTATGATTGATGTGCTGCCGACTAGCCGCGCCCCAATGCGCGGGTTCGTGGATAAAATGCTAGCCCTAGAGGCGGATGGATCTGCGCTTTCCATATCCACCATTCACGGCTTCATGGCCGGGGACTCGCCGGATTTGGGGGCCAAAATTATCGTGATTTCGGACGGCAACCAAAATGCTGGCGATAAGCTTGCCCATGATCTGGGGATGGAGTTGTTTTCATTTCGTGGAACAACCAAGCCGGAATTTTTGACTGTCGAGGATGCGCTCACGGCTGCCAATGATGCAAAAACAGGCCCGGTTGTGATCGCGGATGTCTGGGATAATCCAGGAGGCGGCGTTGCCGGGGATTCCACAATCCTGCTCCGCGCCGCGCTTGACATGAAGTTGAAATCTCTGGCGCTGGCGACAATCTGGGACCCGATGGCGGTGCGACTGTGTCATGCCGCAGGAGAAGGTGCACAACTCGACCTGCGCTTTGGTGGCAAAACCTCGGCCTTTGCCGGTGCTCCTATAGATGCCACTGTAACCGTGATGAAGATCGCCAACGACGCAGTGCAGAGCTTTGGAGCGTCTGTTGTGCCGTTGGGTGACTGTGCGGTCATCCACATTGACGGTATTGACGTGGTACTGAACTCCAATCGGTCACAGGCTTTTTCACCAGATTTGTTCACCAACCTTGGGATCGATATCCGGTCCCGAAAAATACTGGTTGTGAAATCGACCAATCATTTTCACGGGGCTTTTGCCTCGGTCGCCTCTGAAATTCTATACGCCGCGGTCAACGGGCCGTATCCCAATGACCCGACACAAACCAAATACACCCGACTAACGCGGCCTTTGTGGCCGATCGCTGCAAATCCATTCGAGGTTGAGAACGCATGACCTTTCCCGATATTGACACGCCTGCGGTGCTGGTTGATCTGGACATTGCCGAGGCAAACATCGACCGATTTCAAGCCCATTGTGATGAATATGGCCTGAAGCTGCGCCCACATATTAAAACTCACAAATTGCCGAGATTGGCGCAACGGCAGATACAGGCCGGGGCGATTGGCATCACATGCCAAAAGGTCAGCGAAGCCGAAGCAATGATTTCTGAAGGTGGCATCGATGATGTGCTGATCACTTTCAACATTTTTGGCGCAGACAAACTGTCCCGGCTGAAAAAGCTGGCTCAAAAGGTTCGTCTCAGTGTTGTGGCCGACAACGTCGCCACAATTGACGGGCTGGCTGGGACCTTTTGTGACGCGGATGTACCGCTTACTGTTCTTGTCGAATGTGACACGGGAGGTGCGCGTTGCGGGGTGACCACTTGTGAGGCTGCCGCTGAATTGGCCACCTACATTGATGGCCAAACCGGACTGATGTTTGGCGGGTTAATGACCTACCCGCCGACGGGCCAAGAACCTGAAGTTCAGGACTGGCTGACCAAAGCGAAAAAGATGATTGAGGCTTCGGGGGTACCGGTTCCGATAATTTCAAACGGTGGGTCTCCCGGCATGTGGCAAGCACAAGAAGTACCGGTAGCCACCGAATACCGGATTGGGACCTATGTTTATAACGATCGTTCACTGCAGGATCGTGGCGTTTGTACTTGGGATGATTGCGCCCTTAGTGTCTTGGTCACTGTTATTTCCGTCCCATCTGCAGGGCGCGCCGTTGTGGACGCTGGAACCAAGGTTTTGACTTCGGATCTGTTAGGGCTGGATGGGCATGGTCATGTCTTAGGTCGCCCCGACATCAAAGTGGCTGGCCTGTCCGAAGAACATGGCGTGCTGACAGCGGATGATATCAACTTAAACGTCGGCGACCGCCTTCGCATTGTTCCAAACCACGTCTGTGTGGTCAGCAACATGCTGGATGAGGTTCAGTTGATCCGAGGAGAAACAGCTCTGGGTGCAAGTCCAGTGGTCGCTCGGGGCAAGGTGTGGTGATTAGATGAGTGCGCTCATATGTCTTGGCGAACCACTTTGTGAATTGAATGCTCAGCCTGATGGCTCTTTTCGGGCGGGCTTTGGCGGGGATGTGTCCAACGTTGCCATTGCAGCCGCAAGACAGGGTGTGGACGTTGGTCTGATTTCGCGGGTCGGTGATGATCCATTTGGTCGTGACCTTTGTCAGCTATGGCAGCGTGAAGGAGTTTCGACAGATCATGTTGAGGTGGTGCCGGGGCAGGAAACTGGGATCTACTTCGTGTTTCATGACGCGGAGGGGCATCACTTTGTCTACCGGCGTAAGGGCTCTGCCGCCAGCGAGATGACCACAGATATTCTGCCTGACGCCGCGATTGCAAAGGCTCGTATGTTCTATTCGTCAGGCATAGGTCTTGGGGTTAGTAGCAGCCTTCGTGACGCGACCTTTCAGGCGGTGGGAATTGCGCGGAAGAACAACGTGGCGGTGGCATTCGATCCGAACTTGCGCACCGCGCTGTGGTCACTGGAACAGGCACGTTCGGTGACACATAATCTAATGCAATGCTGCGATATTGCCTTGCCAGGGTTGGATGACGCGCGCCAGTTGACCGGCTTGCACAGCCCCGAGGACATCATCGCATTCTACCATAATCTGGGGGCCAAAATTGTTGCCCTGACACTGGGTGCGGATGGTGTGTCCGTTTCTGACGGCGCTGATGTTGTTACCATTCCCGGAACCCAAATGCAGGCCAAAGACGCAACCGGAGCAGGCGACTGTTTCAATGGGCTCTTTCTGGCGAATTATCTGCGTGACGGCGATATCCTGAACGCTGCAAAAATCGCCAACAGCGGAGCAGCCTTGTCCACTACTGGCTATGGCGCGGTTGATCCAATCCCCTTCAATCACACTCTCTAAACTTTAAAAGGACTATCTGAAATGAGTAGCAAGAAAATCGTGCGTTTAGGCGATGATCGTACCGGGGCAGGTGGCCAGGCCCTGCCATTTGCACCAGCGGTTCGTGCCGGTGATTTTGTCTTTATTTCCGGTCAGGTGGCCATGAAGGAAAACGGCGAAATCGAAGCCGGTGGCATCGAAAGCCAGACCCGCAAAACGATGGAGAACCTGATCGCTGCTTTGGCGCTGGCTGATTGCACATTGGAGGACATCGCCAAGGTTGGCGTTTGGTTGGATGATCCGCGTGACTTCTGGACCTTCAACCGGGTCTACGCGAGTTATTTCCCCAATGGTGGCCCAGCCCGATCCACAGTGCGCTCGCAGATCATGGTTGATGCCAAAGTTGAGATCGACGCGATGGTTTATAAACCGTTGGACTAAAAGATGGTGAGCTAAAGCCTGAAGACCGGACCCTGACAATGCGAGTGTTTGGGTTCGGTTGCAGGTCAAAGCCTTGTAATTTGGTTGAATAAATATCTTGACAATTTAACTGGGTTAATAGCATTCCTCTGGTTAACGGATGCATCCGTTAGCCTAATAATTTGGAGAGACCCATGACAGTCAGTCTTCTGACACGGGGTCTTTGCTCCGCTGCCGCAGCTACTGCGATTTCTTTCGCATCCGCCACGTTCGCTTTGGCCGAGACCGTAACTATAACTGATATCGCCGGCCGTACGGTCGAAGTCGAAAAGAACCCACAAAAAGTTGTTCTGGGCGAAGGTCGAATGATTTATTCGATCGCGCTGTTGGACAGTGACAACCCATTCCAGCGTATCGTCGGTTGGAAAGACGACATGGTCAAATATGACCCGGATGCTTACCGCAAGTATCAGGCCGTCTTCCCAGAAGCCGCTGACATTCCGAGTTTTGGCAGCCCATATGCTGACGAATGGAACCTCGAGTCGGTGATTTCACTGGGCACCGAAGTGGTGTTGATGAACCTTGGCAACCTGATGAAGGCCCAGGAAAGCGGTATCATTGAAAAGCTGGAAGAGGCTGGTGTTGCCACTGTTTTTGTGGATTTCCGGCAGGACCCTACTCAGAATACAGTGCCCAGTATCCAGTTGTTAGGACGGATCTTTGATAAGCGGGACGAGGCAGATACCTTTACCGACTATTATCAGGCGCAGATGAAGAAGATCTACAGCCGCGTTGAATCCATCCCCGCAGAAGATCGCCCAATTGTGTTTATCGAGCGCGCCGCTGGCTATAATCCGGCCAAGTGTTGCGGTACATTTGGGGCTGCAAATTTGGGACGTCTGGTTGATCTGGCCGGGGGGCGCAACTGGGGTTCGCTTAAATTCCCTGGGTTCAAAACCGCTGTGAGCCTGGAAGCTATTTTTGCCGACGACCCTGAAGTGATCATTGGAACTGGTGCAAACTGGGCAGAGGCAAACCCGGCAACCGCCGCGGTTTTGTTCGGCTATGAAGCCAGCGAAGACATGGTTCAAGAGCGTCTTGGCGCACTGGCTGCCCGTGAAGGCTGGTCAGATCTGTCGGCGGTCAAGAATGGTAATTTCCACTCAATCTATCACCAGTTCTACAACAGTCCTTACCACTTTGTAGCGATGCAGGCTTTTGCCAAATGGTTGCATCCTGATCTGTTCGCGGATCTGGATCCAGAAGCCACGATGATTGAACTGCATGAGAAGTTCCTGCCAATCGATTACTCCGGCGTTTTCTGGGGCAGCCTATCAGCTGGCGGTTGAGCCCTTAGGTCTTTTGGTTCCGCCTTTGGGCGGGACCATTCATCCAATTAGAGATCTTCAATATGTCAATTAATGTGAGCCCCGCAGAGATGCGGCAGGCCTATGCATCCCAAGTGATGCGGCGCTATGTGATGATTGCCTGCGTGGCAGGCCTTCTCCTTCTCAGCTTCGTCCTCGACGTAGCTACAGGCCCTGGTCACTACCAGTTGTCTACCGTCCTCGAAGTCTTTGCAGACCCAATGTCGCACGGCGTGCGTCTCAAGGTGATTGTATGGGACTATCGTTTGCCAGTGGCTGTGACTGCTGTGCTGGTCGGCGCGTTGCTGGCTGTGGCCGGTGCGCAGATGCAGACGATCCTGAACAACCCCTTGGCTGAACCCTTTACCCTTGGTGTGTCAGCTGCGGCCAGTTTTGGCGCATCGCTGGCCATCGTTCTGGGATTTAGCATCGTCCCTGCGGTGGGCGGGCTTTTGGTCACCACAAATGCCTTTTTCTTTGCGCTGTTGACCTGCGGGTTCATCCTGTTTGCGACCCGCCTAAAAGGTGTCGGATCAGAAACCATGATCCTGTTTGGGATTGCGATCTTTTTTACGTTTTCTGCCTTGTTGGCCCTGATGCAGTACATGGCGTCGGAGGACCAGATCGCGCGGATCGTGTTCTGGATGATGGGCTCATTAAGCCGGGCAAGTTGGGAAAAAATCTCACTTGGCACGTTGCTGCTTGGGGTCGCGATCCCCTTCAGCTTACTAAGAACCTGGCCAATGACGGCGCTGCGCATGGGCGAGGCAACGGCAGAAAGTCTGGGTGTTGATGTAGCGCGTCTTCGGGTCGAGATGCTGATTTGCATTTCGCTGCTGGCAGCAACGGCAGTGTCTTTTGTCGGAACCGTTGGTTTCATTGGTCTTGTTGGGCCTCATATTGCGCGCCTGTTGGTGGGCGAGGATCAACGGTTCTTTGTCCCACTTTCAGCGCTGGTCGGGGCATTGGTGCTCTCGCTGACCTCGTTGATTTCGAAATCCATCACACCCGGGATCATTTACCCGATCGGCATTATTACGTCGCTGATTGGTGTTCCGGTCTTCATTTCCATCATCCTCAGTTCACGACGGGAGAAGTTATCATGACCCTAACGATCAAGCATTTGGCGGCCGGGTATGGCAACCGTACCGTTCTGAGCGATATCTCAGTACCAGAAATTGAAGACGGGGCATTTGTGGGACTCATCGGGCCCAATGCGTCGGGTAAATCCACTTTGTTCAAAACTTTGGCGGGGCTTATCCCGGCACGTGGAGGGATGATCCGCCTGAATGATGATGATGTTACGCATATGCGTCGCAGGGATCGGGCACAGCGGGTTGGCTACATGCCACAGGCCTTTGGTTGCAATGCGTTGCTGACGGTGTTCGAAAGTGTGCTATTGGCGTTGAAACAGACCTCCGGTTGGCGGGTTGAGGAAGAAAACCTTGATCAAGTCTCTGATATCCTGGCAGCCTTAGATTTGGCGCATCTATCCAACCGTGGCATTGCCGATCTTAGCGGCGGGCAGGCGCAGATGGTGGCAGTGGCCCAAACGCTGGTCCGCGCCCCCGATGTGATTTTGCTGGATGAACCTACCAGTGCCCTGGACTTGCACCACCAGTTGTCGATCATGACATCGATTAAAACCGAGGTCAGACGGCATAGGCCGGTGGTCATTGCGGCCCTGCATGATTTGAACCTAGCGGCCAAGTTTTGCGACCGGCTGATCCTGTTGCGAGACGGGAAAATTCTGGCGGATGGGACGCCCGAGACCATTCTTGCACTGTCAGAAATTGGCGAAACCTATAAGGTGGAAACGGATTTGGAACGAACCACACGAGGTGCGCTCTACGTTGATGCACGTCTTTCAGCGTGATGGATCTTCGTGGGCAGAATTTTGACCTGAAAGAAGAAATCAGGAGTTATTGGTCGGATCGTGCAGCCACGTTTGATGACAGCCCTTCGCATCTTATTGAAAACCAATACGGATTATCCGCATGGCAGGATTTCATATGTCGGTCATTTGAGCTTGGTCCGGACCAAATGCTGATCGGAAAACAGGTGCTTGATATTGCATGCGGCACAGGTGAGATCAGCCGGGTGTTGTGCAGTCTTGGTGCTGAGGTTGTGGGGCTGGATTTCTCGGAAAAAATGCACGCCAGAGCAAAAGAAAAGCTCATGGGGAAGTCGTGGAGCCCGTTGCTGTGTGACGCAGAAAATCTGTTGGGTGTTGTCGACGATGCGTTTGACTTTGCTGTAACACGACACCTCGCTTGGACACTCACCAAGCCAGAGAAAGCATATGCGGAATGGCGTCGTGTTTTAAAGCCAGGAGGGCGTCTGTTGCTCGTTGATGGCAACTGGGAACAGGGCCATTCGTTTTTGTATCGGTTGCGGCGCCAGTTTGCTGACTTCCTTTCTCCGCTCCCGGCAAAGTCTCCCAAAGAGACGGCCAAAGATCAATGGATCCGCAAGCAACTGCCATACCGAAACGGGCTCACTCTGGAACACCTTCGCCATGATTTGGTTCAAGCGGGGTTTGTATCCGTGCAGAAGGTTAGTGTATCCGCACTTTATGGGCAGGGAATGAAAGCCTGGCCTCTTCCTGTGCGACTGCGACAAAGCAGTGAAAACCGGTTTGCGCTGGTCTGCACCGCGCCTTGAATGGTTGAAAATGCGTTCCAGCCATGTGCAACCGCCGAGACCGAAAAGCCACACAGGTTCTGCATGCCATATCAGCACTCTTGGTGAGATAGTCCGGTCACTTCAAAGGAGTGTTCAAGTGACTTAAAGTCTGACAATCATGGGCGCATCTGGTGGGTTGTTGGCCCCGAAAATATACGAAGGGACGCAACATGCTGGAAGTCTGTGTTGATACGATCGACGGCGTGATTGCTGCAATGAATGGTGGGGCAGGACGGGTAGAGCTGTGTTCATCGCTCTCTGAGGGCGGGCTGACGCCATCTGCGGGTCTAATGCATGCCGCAGCCGCGCTCCCCGTGCCGTGTTATGCAATGATCCGCCCGCGCAGTGGCTTGTTTGAGTTTTCTGATGCTGAGGCCAGTGTCATGTTGGCTGATATCGCGATGGCACGTGAGGCCGGGCTATCAGGCGTGGTGTTGGGTGCGCAGAATGCTGCCCGCGGTCTAAATGTACCAATGTTGGCAACATTGATGGCAGCTGCCGGCGAGTTGGGGAAAACCCTGCACAGGGTCATCGACGTTGTACCAGAGCCACTTGTCGCGCTTAGTCAGGCGATTGATCTAGGGTTTGAGCGGGTTCTGACCTCTGGAGCTGAACCATTTGCGCAAGACGGCACAAAGTTGATTGCGCAGATGGTAACGCAAGCTGCTGGGCGTATTTCAATTATGCCAGGCTGCGGGCTGACGGCTGACAATGTTGCTGAAGTGATTGCAGCCACGGGTGTGGAAGAGGTTCACGCCTCTTGCAATGTCCGGGTGGCAGGCGATTTGGCATTTTCGGATTTCGATCCGTCCAGTGGACGCTTCGAAACGTCAGAAGCGACGGTGCGAGAGATGGTTAATCAGATGTCAGGCAAAAATTGATTCCGAGGTTTTGCAGCGAACTTGAGGCTAGCAGTTAGTGGTCTGGTTACAGTAGGAACCAGTTATTTAAGCCATATACTGTTCCTCAGTTTCGCGCTGATCAGAATGACTTCTACAGTTTTGGTTCGACCCTTGAGGCTAGCGTTTTTTCCAATGCTTCCAGCAATTCTATGCGCCGGACAGGTTTTGTTAGGCGAATGTCTTCAGATCTTACTTCATTTCTGCGGACGGTTGCTTCGCTGGCGTAACCTGACAAAAAGACTACCGGGAGATCCTTTGCTTGTTTCCGCAACAGCTGTGCGAGCGTGGTGCCTTGGAGAGAGCCAGGCATCACGATGTCAGTTAACAACAGATCAAAAGACGGGTCTGCTTCAAATATCTCCCGTGCTTCATCGCCCGACCGTGCTGCGGTGACCGCATACCCAGCCTGACGGAGTGTTGCGAGTAAGATCTCCAAAACTTCCTTTTCGTCTTCTGCAACAAGAATCTTGAAACCCGCGCCATTTGCAGTTTTTGTTTTCGCCGCCTCGATAGTGGGCGTCTCAATTTTTCTGCTCAGAGCTTTGAAGTATAATTTGAATGTGGTACCGACACCGGGTTCAGAATACACCTGCACGGTGCCACCCGATTGGTGCATGAACCCCTGCACCATAGACAGGCCCAATCCAGATCCTGCACCTGGTGCTTTTGTTGTGAAAAAGGGTTCATAGATTTCTTTTAGGATGTTCGCGGGTATACCTTCGCCAGTGTCACTAATGGCCAACATCACATATTGACCGGGTGAAACTTCATCATTCCGCTGAAAACTAAAGTCGCTATCAATTATGACGTTAGCGGCCTCTATGGTCAGCTCGCCCCCTTTAGCCATCGCATCCCGCGCATTTAGGATCAAATTGAGCAGGGCATTTTCAGTTGAGCCCGGATCTGCGGAAATTGGCCATAGATCAGTCGGCAGCGAGGTTTCAATACTGATATTCTCGGGCAGAGTACGGGCAATCCAGCTATTGGTCTGTTCGACAACGGAGTGAAGATCAAGAATTTGAGGTTTCAATTTTGCCTGTCGGGCGAAACTCAGCATGCTTCCGGTCAGCTCAACCCCTCGCATCGTTGCCTGAATTGCCATCTGTATCAACTCGTTGACGCCGCTGTCTTCTATGTCGTCCTGAGCAAGCTCAAGGCTACCAAGGATCACCGCAAGCAAGTTGTTGAAATCATGCGCAACGCCGCCTGTCAGTTTGCCAATGGTTTCCAGCTTCTGAGATTGCCTAATTTGTTCATCACGCTGGATTTCGGCTGTGATGTTCTGCATCGTTCCATAGTAAGAAACCGGGGCACCGGTTATGCCAGTTTCGATTGCGCCATTCACCTTAATATGGACTTCTTTGCCGCTGGTATGGGGAACACGCGTCCGGTATTCGAAAGCGCCACTTTTCTTTACAGCTTCGTCGATCAGACCTTCGATCATGGCACGATCTTCTTCTGCTCGAAGCTTGCGGGCAAATTCCAAAGTGGGTTGGAAGCTAAATGGCTCATACCCAAGGATCTTATAGACTCCTTGCGACCAAATGAGCTCGTCCGTGGCTAGATCAACAGTCCAATTTCCAAGGCGTGCCATTTCTTCAGCATGTAGCAGGTCACGTTTTGTCCGTGTCAATTCGTCCATGACCCGGACGATGCCGATCATTTTCTGGGGTTCACCATTTTCATCGCGGACCAATGATCCATAGGTATTGGCCCACACGAAGTGACCTGAGCTATGTCGCATCCGGCAGAGAGTTTCATAAGGGAGGCCATCCTCAAAAAGACGGCGAGTAGAGGCTTGGATTGTCTCGACGTCTTCAGGGTGGATTAGGTCACGCAGCACATCAAGACGACTACCTCTGTAAAGCTGCTTCAGGCCAGTCAACTGTACCATCCCGCGGCTGACGTCTAGCTGGTCTGCTTTCACATCCCATAACCATAACCCGATCCCGGCGTCAGTCAGAGCTTTCGTAAACTCTTGTGGCACCAATTCAGTTATCTTTTGAAATACTGGATCATCTTGGTTTTGGTCCACGGCGTCGCATCTCCGCAATACGTGAAGTTGTTCACTCATTACACATTAGAACAGGGCCAACAGTTATTGATGGTAAGGAAATACTGCCGGATTTCAAGGCATCTTGGCATACTATTGGTTTGTTTGGATTGGAGTTGGAACAATTTCATCATCGAAAGAGTTGAGTGAGAACAGTCTGACGGGGTGGTCTCTTTCAGCTCATCTTCCCGGGCTATCTGCCATAAGATATGATGTGGGCATCCGGTCAGAGGGCGTGTATCAGCAAGGCCTCAGAGAAAATGGAGACAAGCCCGTTGCTAGATCTTTCACATGTTCACACTGTCCTTTCCGAATTCTATGACCTGACCCCTTCGGCTGAGCTTGCTGCGTCGATGTCGGACACTTACGCTAAGATGGAACGTGTCGTTACACCGCCCGACTGGGCTGTATATGCGCCTTACGTGAGGGCAATCAATGCGCTGAAGAAAGAGCGTAATGCGGTGATTTTAGGTCATAATTATATGACCCCGGAAATTTTCCATGGTGTGTCTGACTTCGTTGGCGACAGCTTGCAGCTGGCCATAAAGGCGGGTGAAGTTGAAGCGGATGTCATTGTACAAGCAGGCGTTCATTTCATGGCTGAGACTTCGAAAATCCTTAGCCCGGAAAAGACAGTATTGATGCCGGACATGGGTGCGGGTTGTTCGCTGGCTGAGTCGATTACCGCAGAAGGTGTTGAGGAAATGCGCGCCAAGTACCCAGGCGCGCCGGTTGTTTCCTATGTGAACACCACGGCAGAGGTGAAGGCCGCATCAGATATTTGCTGTACGTCTTCCAATGCAGTCCAGATTGTGAACGCGATGGAGAGCGACACGGTCATCATGACGCCGGACCAATACCTGGCACAGAACGTGGCAAATGAAAGCCACAAGAATGTGGTGTTCTGGCCTGGCTCTTGCATCGTGCACGAGCAATATACTCCACAAGATCTGCGAGATTTTCGCCAGTGGAACCCTGATGTTCGCCTGATCGCTCACCCGGAATGCCCGCCCAATGTCGTGGCAGAGGCCGATTTTAGTGGTTCTACCAGTGGTATCCTCAAATATGTCCACGAGGAAAAACCAAAACAGGCAATGCTGATCACCGAGTGTTCGATGGCGTCGAACATTGCTGATGAATTGCCCGAAGTAGATTTCATCGGCCCTTGCAACATGTGTCCTTACATGAAGAAAATCACGCTCGAGAAAATCCTATATGTCTTGCACACGATGGAGGGGCAGGTTGAGGTGGATGTTCAGGTTGCAGACAAGGCGCGCCAGTCCGTACAGGCGATGATCGACCTCTCTCGTAAACTGGGCCTGTGACGCTTCGATGAACGAGGTTTTCACTGACCGCATCGTGATTGTTGGTGCTGGACTGGGTGCATTATATGCTGCGCTAAAGTTGGCTCCGCATCCGGTGGTCGTCGTTTCACCCGAAAGTTTGGGCAAAGGGGCAAGTTCATCTTGGGCTCAGGGTGGTGTGGCTGCGGCCATGGACCCGGCAGACAGCCCTAAGGACCATGCCCGTGACACGGTTAACGCCGGGGCAGGTGTGGTAGATGCCAAAGTGGCTGAGTTGGTGACTCAAGAGGCTCGGGACTATATCCTTGATCTGACCTCTATGGGCACGCCTTTTGATCGCACCACAGATGGCGGATATGTCTTGTCGCGTGAAGCCGCGCATGGGTTTGCTCGGGTTGTACGCGTCAAGGGTGATCAGGCCGGGGCAGGGATCATGGCCGCGCTGATTGAACAGGTTAGGGCAACGCCTTCGATCCAAGTTCTTGAAGGTATAATGGCGGTGGCGCTGGACGTCGATGATGGCCGTGTGACTGGGATCGAGATCCAGGATGCAGATGAAGGCTCGGCACCTGTTATGCTGCGCGGAACCGGGGTTCTTTTGGCCGGAGGTGGTTCAGGCGGGTTGTATGCGCTTACCACGAATCCGCCTCGTATACGCGGGCAGGTGATTGGGCTGGCAGCGCGCGCTGGTGCGCTGATCGCGGATGCCGAATTCGTACAGTTTCACCCAACCGCTATGGACGTTGGTGAAGACCCGGCGCCACTTGCAACAGAAGCACTGCGCGGTGAGGGAGCAATCCTGGTCAATCGCCATAGTGAACGCTTCATGCAAGCAGTTCACCCTGATGCCGAGCTTGCCCCACGGGATGTAGTGGCTCGTGAGATATTTGCTCAAGTGCAAGTGGGGAACTGCCCGGTTCTTGATACCCGCAAAGATATCGGCGCGCATATCACCGCGCTGTTCCCTTCGGTTGTTGAACACTGCATTCGAAATGGGATCGATCCGGTGAATGATCCGATCCCTGTCGCCCCGGCGGCGCACTACCACATGGGTGGTGTCAAAACAGGTACAGATGGTCGCGCCAGCTTGCAAGGCTTGTGGGTCTGTGGGGAAGCGTCCTCGACCGGCCTGCATGGGGCCAATCGGCTTGCGTCAAACGGGCTATTAGAGGCGTTGGTCTACGCACGTATTTGTGCGCTGAGCATTGCCGCCTATTTGGGCGAAGTGAAAATTGCCAATCCAATTGACATCCAGTTCGAAGCCTGCGGCGCTCCGGCTGATCCCAAGGCCGTGGCTGAACTGCGCCAGACGATGACCCAATGTGTTGGTGTGGTACGCGATGCCGAGGGATTAACAACAGCCCTTCGCAAGATCGCTACGCTAGAAGCGAGCCAGCGCGATAGCGCGTCATTTCTAAACATGTGCGCGACCGCCACACTGATCGCTGCGTCTGCTTTTGTGCGACAGGAAAGTCGCGGCGCGCATGAACGTTCCGACTTCCCTGACACCTCAGAGAAGCTTGCACAACGATCACAAATGTTATTCGCCGAAGCGCTCGCCATTCGGGCGCAGGCATGTGAGGAAAAAGCATGAGTTTTGCCACTGTTCACGACCTAGTTTTGGAACCTATGATCCGCAATGCCTTGATGGAGGATCTTGGCAGTTATGGGGACATTACCACCCGAACCGTTATCGCAGCCGATACAGTCTATGAAGCTGCAATTAATGCCCGCGAAGAGGCCGTGGTTTCTGGTATGCAGGTGGCTGCCATCGCGTTTCGATTGGTGGACCCGTCACTGGAAGTTGCAATCCAAATTCCTGATGGGCAATGCTGCCAGAAAGGGGATACGCTGATGACGATTAAAGGGTCAGCAGCGTCGATCTTGTCGGGCGAGCGTGTGGCACTGAATTTTGCTGGACGTCTCACTGGAATTGCGACCTTGACGGCTGCTTTTGTGGCCGAAACTAAGGGCTCTAAGACACGTGTGACCTGTACGCGCAAAACCACGCCGGGTCTGCGGCTGGTCGAAAAACTCGCCGTACTGCATGGCGGCGGGTTTAATCATCGGTTTTCCCTGTCAGACGCCATCATGATCAAAGATAACCATATCGCGGCGGCAGGGGGTATCCGGCAAGTTCTGGAAGCAACCAAGGCAACCGCCAGTCACATGGTCGCTGTCGAGATTGAGGTAGACAGGTTGGACCAACTGGCAGAGGTTCTTGATGTCGGCGGGGCCTCGGTGGTGTTGCTTGATAACATGGATGACGCCATGTTGGGCGAGGCCGTGAAGCTGGTGGCTGGACGAATGAAGACCGAAGCCAGCGGTAACGTGAAACTCGATCGCATTGCTTCGATTGCCTCAACCGGAGTGGACTACATCTCGTCAGGCGCCCTGACGCACTCTGCCCCTACAATTGATCTGGGTCTGGATTTTGATCGGGTCTGATCGAGTCCGGGCACGGCAATGCTGTATTGCCTCTCCAAGGCTAAAAATCGGTATCCTGCACCTCAGCCCATTTGCGCCTCAGTTCAACTCCTTCTCCCTCAAACCCCTCGGTCATCAGGTCACATGAGAGTATGCGATCGGATCTGAAGTGGCGAAAATCATTGCGCAGCTCGCACCAGGCGGCGATCACAACGGCCTCAGCATAGTAGACCAATGCAATGGGTCGTATTTTGCGTTTGGTCGATTTGTGTTCAACATCTTGGTAGAGCAGGCCAAGTTTGGTCTCTTGCCGGATAGCATTTCGAATTTCAGCAAGGTCAATATGGCCGGGAATTTTTGCGCCCCAACTGGATGAGAATAGGTTCTCACTGAGTTGGGTGGCTTCGGAAAGTTTCCTCATCGCGCGCAGCGCGGCTTTCTCCAGGCTCTTGTCGCCAGTTCTGGAGATCATGCTAAGCCCAACTGAAATGGCCTCTGCTTCTTCTATGTCAAAATTCACAGGCGGTAGATTGTACCCGGGTCGCATGACATATCCGATGCCTGCCTCGCCTTCGATTGGGACCCTCATCGACTGAAGCGATGCGATGTCGCGGTAGATTGTACGCTTTGTCACCTCCAGAATGTCAGCAATGTTCTGGGCGGTACGTGGACCATTGGCGCTTCGAAGCAGTTGAATAATCTCGAACATACGAGCAGACCGCATCCCGTTTCCCCTTGGTTAGAACATTCCTGCAGATAGCACATCACTGCTGACAGATACATGTCAGCAGTGATCCGATAGCAAACTGATAACGCAATTCAGAAACGGGAAATCACACGTGACACAAAGCATTATTCAGGCCGGTTTTGACACCAGACCAATCACCATGGAACCGCTTTGGCTGGTTCAGTATCAGGCCCCATCAGCAGATGTTGATCGAGTATTCGATGAGGTTTTAAAAATCGTTTCGTTGCAACAGGGTAAGACGGATTGCAACGGATACCTCGCGCCGGGCGGGGTGGAATACTATCGCCCGCTAGAAGGAACACCAACTGGCGCGGAAGATGAAGTACGGCGCCGTCCTGACGTAGGTGAAATGCGGTTTTTCATCCCACGTGAGACTGACGCGCTCGATCAGATCATCGAGGCGATCTATGAGGTGCACAGCTATTACGAACCAGTCATTACCGTTCAGGAGGTCCTGCGGAGCACCTGCAAAGGACTAGACGACCAAGCCAATCCTCATCGCTGGTGGAACAAAGGTGGCGATTGGAAAACAGCAAGTGAGTGAGGCTCTTTTTGCCCAACGAAACGGTCACCAGTTGGGTTTACTCCTCGTGGCCGTTTCTGCAGTAGCCTGGAGCACAGCCGGCTTGTTTACACGTCTGATACCGCTTGATACCGGGACCATTCTGGTGTGGCGGGGCGTGTTTGGAACGATTGGAATTCTTGCACTGGCATTCGCGATGCAAGGGCGCACGGCAATCCGTGAGTTCCGTAAAATGGGATGGCCGGGATGGTCGTTTGCAATGATTTCAGCCGTTGGAATGCTGTGCTTTATCACATCGTTGCGCATGACAACCGTAGCACATGTTTCAATTATTTATGCGACGGTGCCATTGGTTGCTGCTGCGCTGGCCTGGCTTCTAATTGGTGAAAAGCCTGCGCGCAGCGCTGTTGTAGCAAGTGTCTTTTCGCTTTTTGGTGTCAGTATTATTGTTGGGCTTGGTGCCGAAGGAAATCTTGCCGGCAATGTTTTGGCATTTGGAATGACCTTTTCACTTGCGGTGATGATGGTAATTTCGCGCCGCTATCAAGATATCCCAATCCTGCCCGCCGCCTGTGTTTCCGCGCTTTTGAGTAGCGTTGCGGCTTTCCCATTCAGCAATGGTCTTTTTGTTAGTGGCTATGAAATGAGCCTTCTTGCTTTGTTTGGCCTTGTAAACTCTGCAATTGGCCTTGCGCTTTTTACCGTTGGATCGAGGATGATCCCTGCTATCGAAACTGCTCTGATTGGTGCACTAGACGCACCTCTCGCTCCCATTTGGGTGTGGCTGTGCTTTGCCGAAATTCCAAGTGCAGAAACACTGACTGGCGGCGCCATTGTTTTCATTGCAGTGGTTTTACACATCGTTCAGCAAAGTAGGCAGTCTACGAAAACTCACTAACTCGTTGCGGCTTTGGGATGTGGGTTGCCTTCGTCGTGGTATCAAAAGACAAGAGAACTTTGGTCCACATCGCAAAAATGGCTTCAATAATCAGGCCGAGTGTTGAAGAGCGGCTTCGATCACTAAAAGAAGTTCGTTACGTCGGATTGGCTTAGTCAGTTGAAACGATTGAGGTCCCAGTTGTTGGGTTTGGTTATCTTGTGGAGCGTCATTTCCAACATAGCCGGACATGATGACAACTGGTAAACCGGGGCATATTTGGGAAACGTAGCGCGCCAATTCAGCCCCCTGGGTCTCTCCGGGCATAACAAGATCGGTGATAAGCAAATCAAATTCAGGACCATCGTCAAACAGAGCCTTGGCTGCATCACCCGAGTTGGCGGATGACACAATATAGCCAGCACGTGTCAAGATCAATTTGATGATGTCCAGGACGTCTTGTTGATCTTCAACTACTAGAATTCGCGCCCCCGTAGTTGTTGCGATAGCTGCAAGTTCCAGTTCTTTTTTTGGTCTGACAGGCGTACCTGATCCTGCATCGAAATAGAGCGTGAATGTCGTTCCTACGCCGAGTTCAGTAGTGACGCGGACAGTGCCTCTGGATTGCCGCATGAACCCTTGAATCATCGATAGGCCAAGCCCTGAACCTGATCCAATTGGTTTCGTGGTGAAAAAGGGTTCGAAAATTTTGGCAATAATCTCTTGCGAAATCCCGTGCCCGCTGTCGCTGACTGCAACAGTTACATACCGCCCCGCCTTTAGTTCATTAGCCTGGTAGGGTTTTGATGTTTCATCAATTGTGACATTCGCTGTTGCGATGGACAACTCGCCTCCATCAGGCATGGCGTCTCGGGCGTTTACGATCAAATTTAGCACTGCACTTTCCGCAGCGCTCCGGTCTATTTCAACGGCCCACAAATTGGACTCGAGCACCGTTACAAAATCGATGTATTCTGGGAGGGCTCGGTGGATCCAATTTTTGGTATCCAGAACAAGTGCATTCAAGTCGGTGCTTTCTGGGGCCAATTGTGAACGGCGTGCAAAGGCCAGCATGCTTTTGGTCAAATCTGCACCACGTCGGGTCGCGCCAATGCTGGCATCAATGAATTTCAAGTTCTCGGGATCGGTGATTTCATCGCGAAGCAGTTCTTGGTTTCCCATGATAACCGCAAGAAGATTGTTGAAATCGTGGGCTACACCACCTGTTAGCTGGCCGACGGCCTCTAACCGTTGGGATTGTCTGAGTTTTTCTTCCGTTATCTTTTTCTCTGTTACGTCGGATTGGACGGCAATTGATAAACTGCCATGCAACGGATGCTCAAATTTGGTCGCTGAGACTTCACACCAGAAGACAGTTCCATCCTTTTTGATACTTCGAATTTCTCCTACCCAACTTCCATTGGCTTCAATTTCACCATGTATATGTGCGGTGGTCTGCTCGGGTGTCTTGTCTGTTTCAGCACTGGTTGTTCCAACAAACTCACCTATGAGTTCACCTTCTTCATAGCCAAACATGGTATCGTGCATCGCATTTGTGTAGATAATAATCCCGTCCGAGATACGAGAAGCCTGAACACCTTCGCTCATTCCTTCAATGATTTCGCCACGAAATGTGAGTTCGGTTTCTGCTTTTTTAAATTCGGTTATGTCCAAAATGCTGACGGGAATGCTTCGGAACCCATCTTCTGTCTCAGGAAGGGGAAGTGAAATTATACCAACAATCTCGACTCCATCGAGAGTTTTGAAGGTGGTCTCCGCCCTGAATGTGCTGTGCTTAGCCCAGATTGCGCAAAGCTGATCCTTAAACATTTCCAACGTTAATTGGTTGAAAGTCTTGTTGCTATGTTCAAGCAGATCGGCTTCTGAAGAGGCATTAAATATTCTAAGTGTTGCAAGGTTTGCGCTGAGAATGTTGATCGTCGTAAAAATATCCCAGGTAGCATTCTCATTGTTGTCGAGGTACTGGCGTAAGTCAGTTACTCCTTCCTCTCGTAACTGATTTAGAGTTTTGTAGACATTAGAATAGTCGGCGTTTGAAAGAGAGACTTCACTGTTTTCGAAGAGCCGTCGAAAACGAACTTCTTCCTGTAGAAGACGTGCAATTGCCTCAGATCGATCGCGCGAAAGCTGATTGTACTCAAGGGCGATTGCGCCCAGTTCGTCGTTTTTGTGAGAGGCAGAGACAGGCAGTTCTTGTGCCCCATCATGGATCAAGCCCGCGAGTTTTCGAAGTGGTCTGGTTAACATGTTGTGGAATAGAACAGTGAGTATAATTGCCAGTATAACATTCCTCAAAATTCCAAAACTGAGGATCAAACCCGAGCGTTGAAAAAATGCTTGTGCGATTACATTTGTGTCTACGCTGATACTTAGATCGCCAGCATGAAAACCTGTCTGCTTGTCTGTTAGTCGGGTCGAAAATGACTTTGCTTCGCCAAATATGCCTTCGGCCAACCAGGAAAATGAGTTCTTTAGGTGAGGTCGACTCTTAAAGTACATGGTGTCGTTGTAGCTATCGATGATCTTCGCTTCCACGACAGCAGGCTGTTGAAAAAGGCCGTTGACCACCGTCTGCGCCAACTCTTTATCCAGACCATAGGCGGCTTGAAACGCAGTCTGCTCAAATGCTCTAAGGGATTGCTTGAATGTCTTATTAGTTTGGTCAATTTCACTCCGCAAATCTGCGGCAATCTGAAGGGCACCAAACCCAATTCCCAACACAAACCCAGTGGTGACGGCTGCACGCGCTTGTTTGAAAGATAGGCTTTTCGTGAACTTTTTGGGCAACGAAGTTTCCATCCTCGACTTAGCTGAAATCGTCTGGAATATAGCGTTTGAGAAGCCTGGTGAATACGCCTTCTGCTCGGAGTTCGTTTGTAGTCTCTTGCAGCCGTAGTATTACATCATCCGGCACCTGACCTTTGGCGCAATGTAACCATAACGATGCGTGAATGATTGGTAAGATACCCCCAATATCTTTGCGACTAATTTGCTCGGCGGCAAAATAGTAGAAGATGCTGAGTTCAGACCCGGCAACGGCGTCAACCCGGCCCGCTTTGAACAGGCGCACACTTTGCTCATACCCATTTGTTGGAACCTGCGTGATATTGGGGTCTGACGATATCGGGGAATCTGCGAAGCTACCTCGTGTTATTGCCAGACGCAGGCCATGTATATCTTCAATCCGCGTGATTGGGACACCTTCACGCGTAATAATAGCTGCATCAAATCGATTGAGAATTTTGGCTACTGGCTGGAACTTACTTTCGCTCCAGGGGGTAAGCGCAATGACAACGCAATCTGTGAGACCACGCTCCAGGTTTTTAATGGCCCGCGCCATAGGAAGTACTTCATCTGCAACAGGAATGCCCATCCGTTCGGCAATAGCGGTGTCTATATCGACCATTAAGCCGAGGCGACCGCCGGGGTCATCATGGAGGACATAGGGAACGAGATCCACAGTTGCAAAGCTTAAGCCCTCTGCAAAAACGGGTTTGGCGAAAAGGGCCAGACTGAGCATACTAAGGCATGTTGCCATCGATTTAGCGACGTTCATTTGCCCTCACTTTTCTTACGTCTGTGCAATTTGTAGTTCGCCGAGCAATTATTGTTCCTTACATGTTGTGACCATTTGATATTGGAATCAAGTCTGCGCCTCATAGATTGAGTTCTCAGCTTGCGATCTGGTCGCCAAACAGCTGATGACGGTGTGTCGCCACGGCTGCTAAAGCTGAATTGCGTAATTGAGAGGGCCTTCGCTCCAGAACACTGAATAATTATGCAGTAATTGGTGCTTCTTTGGACTTCTGGGCAAGAAGAATTGTCATGCCATAACATTCAGGGTCTTCAGGTACGAATTGCCGTATTTGGATGTTTAGGCTTGAAAGGATGCTGTCGTATTCGTCTGGAGACAAACTTGCATGATAGATTGGATCATCCCCAACACATCCTGCGACCTCACCATCAAGCGGGCCGACTGTAAGCAATAAAACACCATCCGGGTGAAGGTGGTTGGCGATACAGGGAAGCACACTTCGTTGTTCGTCACGTGTTAAGTGGAAAAAGCTGTTCCAACCGATGATACCGTGAAACCGTTCGGAGAACTCAAACGAGCGCATGTCCCCAAGTCTCCAATCTCCGCTTGGGATGTTTGCACGGGCCATGTCAATCATGTTTGATGATGCATCCAGCCCGACAATCGTATGACCATGCCCTATGAGATACGAGGCGATCGGCTCTCCAGCGCCACAACCCAAATCCAGAATTTTACCACCTTCTGGTATCCATTTCAGAAACCGGTCAAGCCATGATTTCTCAACCAACGACTTTGGGCGTTCATCGGCAAATCTGCGAGCGTTGCGCTGATAAGTCACCTGTGTCTGCAACGCCAGATCTGTAATGTCTCTATCGCTCAACTGGCAGCCCTCCAAAATGCTTCTCCATTGTAGTTGTGACAGTCCAAGCATCAACCACAGGTTTGTCAGCGCTGTTAATTTCGACAAACGTTCCTGAGGGCAGCAATAAAGTCGGCGTTGCGAAATGACAGGAACAATCAGTTGTACCCAAAGTTGTTTGGGTTTTTCCTTCGGTGCTGGTTGCTATCTTCGCGTAACAAGACCAATTGACCTAGGCCCTTTCGAGGTATTGCGTCCCGTAGGTGTTCGAGGACAACTTGTGTGGTCAATCACATCCTCGCTGATGCAGGCGCGGCTCAGTTTTGAATTTTTCGCCTAAGAACCGCATGACGATATTTATGCGCTCGACACGTCTCAGGTCAGGATGTGTCAGGATCCAAAGGCTGTTTTTGCCAGCCAGCTCAAGCGTGAAACATCGCTCTAGGTCATCACGGGACAGGTCGTCCGGTAACAGAGCAAGACCATGACCCGCTGCCGCAAGGGATGACATGGTGGACAGATCGTCCGTATGCGTGCGCGACAGAAGATCATTTTGCCGCTCGAGCCAAGTGTAGCCCTCAAGTGTCGTCAAGCGCCCGCTTGCGCCAATGAAGGTGTGACCTGCTAGGTCCTGACTGGATTCGGGTTTTCCAAGTCGCTCAAAATAGCTGGGCGCACCATACATCCCCCACCTGATTGACATCAGCTTGCGGCCCACCAGATGATCAGGCGGAGATTTCGCGACGCGCAGGGCTACGTCCGCCTGCCGGGTCGACATGTTCAACTCATCGTTGGTCACCAGGAGCGTGACAGCAATGTCCGGGTAGAGCGTTGAAAGCTCCAGTAAATAACTTGGCAAAAAATGCTGAGCAAAGCTACTGGGAGCAGTCACGATGACATCGCCCCCGGGGGTTCGGTCGTCACCAACGATTTCACGTGCCGCGTCTTCGGCGATACCGGACATGATACGTACTTTGCCAAGCAGGCGCAGGCCTGTTTCTGTTAGCTCGTAGCGCCCCTGAATGCGGTCAAAAAGCCGGGAGCCGATACTGCTTTCAAATACCTTTAAACGGCGAAACACCGTTGTGTGGCTCATCCCAAGGACATCCGCCGCGGTTGTGAGATTTCGTTGTTCGGCGACAGTGTGGAAAATTTTGAGGTCGTTCCAGTCCATTTGTGCCATTTCAAATTTGAAAAATAAAAGTTCAAAATCGCTCATTTCGTGCATCTGCGCAATCTCTTAATCAGAGAGGCAATCTAAAATAAGGACTAATCAATGATTGGCTACATCTCAGTTGGAACCAATGACCTCGCGCGCAGCTCGGCCTATTACGATACCGTTTTGGGGATGCTGGGCGCGTCTCGCATCATGGAAATGGACGACTTCATTGTTTGGGGCACCAAGAACGGGACGACGAATTTCTCTGTCCACGTTCCAGAAAACAAAGCCGCAGCAACCGCGGGCAATGGAATGATGATCGCGCTGCATGCTGAAAATCCAGAAACGGTGACCGCAGTCCATGCCAAGGCAATCGAACTTGGCAGTGAGGACTGTGGCGCACCGGGACCGCGCCATGGTGACAGCGGATTTTTTGCAGCCTATTTCCGAGATCCGGATGGCAACAAGCTCAACCTTCATTGCATGACGGGCACAACCTGATGACGACATCACAGTTTCACATCATAGGTCATAAACTTTGCCCATATGTCCAGCGTGCAGTTATCACCATGCTGGAGCTGGACATTCCCTTTGACCGGACCGACATCGAACTGAACAAAAAGCCTGCCTGGCTTTCCGAGCTTTCTCCAACAGGAAAAGTTCCCGTCTTGATCGTGGATCAAACCACCACGATGTTCGAATCCACTGTGATTTCTGAGTACTTGCAGGAGATCAGTGCACAGGCCTTTCATCCGAGCGATGCATTAGACCGCGGATTGCATAGGGCGTGGATTGCATATGGTGACCAAATTCTGGATGTCATCGCCAACATTATCTACCTCACACAGACTGAAACTGAACAGGTCGAGGCTTTTGGCAAGATTGCTGGAATGTTTGCAATACTCGACAAACAAGTGAGTGAAGGCCCCTATTTTGCGGGAAGCCAATTCCAACTCATAGATGCGGTCTACGCAACGGTGTTCCGTTTCCTTCCTGCTTTGAGTCTCCTTGCACCGATGGACTTGCTCGTAGCCTGTCCAAGGCTGAGACGGTGGAGCCATGTGTTGGCAAATCGTTCGTCGGTTGTCAGTGCTGTGCCAGACCAATTCGACGTGATGCTACGGCAATTCATCGCGGACCAGAGCAGCTTTGCAGCGGTGCAGTTGCGCTAATATTTTTTTGCATTGTGAAACGATCATGGAAAGGCACGCGGCGTGCGGCGTCGCGTGCCAATGTGTGTCTGTCAGTTCAAGGCAGGCGGGCAGGGGCCGCGTCATACTGCATTTGATGACCTGTCAAAAAGGGTATTTTGCAGCTTTGCGGTTCAGATATCCTTCATCAGACGCAACGCGTCATAGATCGCAGCATGTGTATTGCGGGCGGAAACGGCATCGCCAATGCGGAACAGCTGGAACTGCCCAGTTGTGTTACGGGTGACGGTCTGGGAATTGCCCGCGATGAGCGCTTCGTGATCCACAGCCCCCTGATTTGAAGACAAAGGTTTGAGATCAAAGTAGAGGTCGTCTAACGGCAAGGTGCCGCAATTGACGATAACCTGTTCATACTCAGCCTTGTAGGTGTGATCACTGTAGTCTGTGCCAACTGTTGCAGTCAGTTTATTGCCTTCGCGTTTCACGCCGAGCAGGCGGCGGGCGAGGGTGAAACTCACGTCCTTGTCTTGGAGTGATCGCATGTAGGGCACGAGGTTCATTGCCATTACGTCAGGTGCAAAGGTGCGATCAGGTGTCATAATTTCAACGGCGGCCCCAGCCTTTGCCGCTACCTCCGCTGCCTGCAATGCCGGGTGGTCACCGCTTTCGTCATAGATCAGGACGGTACCTGCAGGTTTCACATCGCCCGAAATGATATCCCAGGTTGTCACCACATTGGGCTGTTCGTCGGATTGTTCAAACAGTGCGATGTTGGGCATCCCCCCCGTCGCTACAATCACTACATCGGGATCAAGCGAAGTGACGTCTTCAAGTTCGGCCCAGGTGTTAAACTGAAATGTAACATCGCGGGCGGCACACTGTGACATGCGCCAGTCGATGATCGACATCATTTCACGCCGCCGTGGGTTTTGCGCAGTCAGACGAATTTGTCCTCCAGGGTCAGCAGCGGCCTCAAACACCGTAACATCATGCCCACGTTCTGATGCGACGCGTGCCGCCTCCAATCCGGCTGGACCCGCACCAACAATCACAACCTTTTTCTTTTTATCGGCCTGCGCGATCTCATGCGGCATGGATAGCTCGCGACCGGTGGCTGCGTTGTGGATGCAAAGAGCGTCGCCAGCCTGATAGATCCGATCAAGACAATAAGTGGCGCCAACACAGGGTCGGATGTCGTCCTCACGGCCCTCAGTAATTTTATGCACGATATGAGGGTCGGCCATATGTGCGCGGGTCATTCCAACCATATCCAACAGCCCGGCCTGCACCGCATGACGGGCAGTGGCAACATCGGGGATCTTGGCAGCATGAAACGTTGGCATACCAGTTGCCTTCTTCACGTCGCCGGCAAAATCCAGATGGGGCGCGTTTTTCATACCTTGCACCGGGATCACATCGGTCATTGCGGGATCGGTGTGGATGCGGCCCCGGATCACATTGAGAAAGTCAATCTTACCGGTGGCGGCCAGCCGTTTGGAAATCTCCAATCCTTCTTCAGGGGAAATGCCGCCCTTTTGCGCTTCATCGGCCGTGTAGCGCAGGCCCACGATGAACTCAGCTCCCACGCGCTTGCGAATTGCGTCTAAAACATCCATCGGGAACCGCATGCGGTTTTCCAGAGTGTCGGCGCCATAGGGACCTGTCAAGTCGTTGGTCAGAGGCGACCAGAACTGATCCAGCAGGTGACCGTAGACCTGCAATTCAATGCCGTCCATTCCGCCTGCCTGCATGCGCTCTGCTGCATCAGCAAAGTCAGAAATGATCCGTTCGATATCCCAGTCTTCGATGAGCTTTGGAAAGGCACGATGGGCAGGTTCACGATGTTTGGAGGAGGATACAGAGGGCAGCCAGTGCCCTTTGTTCCAGGTTGTGCGTCGTCCAAGATGGGTCAGTTGTATCATTGCGGCGCAGCCGTGTTCATGCACCGCATCCGTCAGGTTTTGGATCCATGGAACGACATCGTCGCGATAGGCAAGGATATTGTTAAATACCGGTGGGCTGTCTTTGCTTACCGCAGCTGATCCTGCAGTCATCACCATAGCCACACCAGCTTTGGCGCGTTCCGCATGATAGGCCGCATAGCGTTCTTTGGGCATTCCATCTTCTGGGTAAGCAGGTTCATGGCTGGTTGTCATGATCCGGTTGCGTAGCGTTAGGTGCTTGAGTTGGAATGGCTGAAGCAAAGGGTCATTTGACATAGGGCATCCTTGGGACGTTATCAGAAACACAGAACCTGACATATGTGTCAGTTCATGTTTTCTGGAATTGACACTTGTGTCAAGTGCAATAGAGTCACGCTATGGAAACCGCACCACAGCCCCGCGCACGCGCAACCCGAAGCATTTGGCTTGACGCTGCATATGACCTGTTTGTGCAGGACGGTATCGAAGCCGTCAAAATCATGCCACTTGCGAAGAAGTTGAATCTAACCAGGACCGGATTTTACTGGCATTTCAAAGATCTGGCCGAGTTGCACGACGCGCTTGTCGATATTTGGCAAGCTCGCAACACCGGCATCATACTTGAACGCTGCGCTGCTCCTGCGGATAGTCTGTGTTCCGCTTTATTCAACCTAACTGATTGTTGGATTGATCCTGATCTTTTTGATGCGCCACTTGACTTGGCAATCCACAATTGGGCCCGCAACGATAGTAAATTGCAAAAATTAGTGGAGGCCTCGGATGCAGCCCGATTGGAGGCGGTTCGGGCAGTGTTTCTACGATTTGGTGTGACGCCGGACGCAGCTCACTATCGGGCATTGACGACGATCCTGACGCAAAGCGGGTATTATTCGAAGCCTGTCATCGAGGCTCGATTGGATCGTGCACTTGCTGGGTGCCATTACGTAGAGGTGTTTGCTGGCGAACCGCCCACCCAGCAGGAGATCGACGACTTTTTAAGTCGTCATCGTGAGGGGGCACCCGGATGATTGGCCTGATACCGCAGTGTCCGATCTCGTGGCCTCCGTTATTGTGGACAGTTACATTGCGACGGGCAGTACCCAAGTCATGGGTACCCGAAACCGGATGCCGAAAGTTGTCAGTCTCAATGGTCTTAGATGGGTTATGCCGGACTTCAATCACTTGGGTCTCATCTACGAACCTCAGGCAGACAACTCGTTGAGAAAATTCGAGGAAGTCCGAGCGTTGTCAGAAGAGGAAAACTTCCAGCTTAGCACAGTGCCTGTGCACGGCGACGATCCGGACAAACTGGAGCAGATGGCAATGGGCATCGCCCAGACGAAGGTCGACGGTGTAAAGCTGATATATCTCGGGTCATCCCCTTTTTTGGAGACCCGATCTGACACATTCACTCAAATGGCAACATCGCATGGCCTGCCAGCTGCAGTATACTCCCATCGCTGATATAGCTGCGCAGATCGGGTATTTTGAACCTGCTAATTTCACGCGATTTTTCAAGTCGCAATTTGGGATGACACCCAACCAATTTCGGAAAACAAAACGGCAGGAAAACTACGACAAGTGAACATGCTGTTTTTTGAGGTACGTTACGACTGCATCGGCGGTCGTGCTTCGTCAGAGCGAGTTAGTTGCGGTTCCTTGGATCTGATGTTTACGTGTGAAAATTGTATCCACCAAAAAACGAACACAGATCCGCACCCGTTCGGTTGCGACCAGATCTGGATGTGTCAGTGCCCAAGTCGGCAGGGCGTGTGCGCTTTTTGGGGGGGCCAGGCGGACCAATGCAGGGTCGGGATCTGCGGCAAAGCAGTTTAGGTATCCAAACCCCATTCCCGACCTAATCGCACTTTGCTGTGCCCGCATGTCAGAGACGACATGGGCCACTTTGCAGCCTGAATACGGTGAAGCATCGCGCCAGTGCGCCAGAACACCTTTGCCGCCTAGGGCAACCCATTTGGCAGTTGGAGCGCCTCCGGTAAAGCTGTGCCCGTCGATATAGTCCTGCGTGGCATAGACCGTATTGGCAAAATCAGGTAGTCGATGTGAGACCAGACCGTCGTCGGGCTGTACTTGAAACCGAATGGCAATATCGGCATTGCGTCGTCGCAGATCGGCCACGTCAAAGGTGGCATCCACCTCGATCTCAATCTGTGGGTAGCTCTTTGTAAACTCTGCTAGAATAGGCATCAGTAAGTCCTGCGCCAAGAGCGGGGGCGTTGATATGCGCACCAACCCTGCCAGGCGGGCATCACGGCCAAACACCTCGCGTTCCATACTCAGGATCTCGCTTTCTACCCGTTCGGCGCGCTCAACTAGGGCCTCTCCGACATCAGTCAAAACAAACCCATCGGGCTGACGTATAAACAACTTGATACCCAGCTGATCTTCCATCGCCTGCAACCTACGCGACACCGTCGAATGGCTGACATTTAGCTGCTTGGCTGCGGCACGCACTGACCGCCCACGAAGGATGGCCAGAAAAAATCGCAGGTCATCCCATTCAAAACCTTCATCGAGATCTTTCTAATTGGTGGCGGTGAACTGGTCGATCGGTGCAAAGACGGAACGACACATCCTGATTATAGCTAGTTCTTCACCGTATTTGCACCTGCTATCTCCAAGTGCAAACGCAACATCGCCCCACTAGCGGGCACACAGGAGATCAGAAGGTGGAAAATCAAATTCTTATCATAGGCGGCACTGGCAACATCGGCACCCCGTTGGTCGAGCTTCTGAAAGGTAGCGATCAAAGCTATCGCGTTATGGTGCGCAGCGACGAAAACGAGGCCAAGATGACGTCGGAGGGTATTCCTACTGTCCGCGCTGAGTTGGGAGATTGGCGAAGTGTTGAGGCCGCCCTGGAAGGCGTGGATACCATATTTCTTCTTAGCGCCCCGTCGCCAGTCATGTCCGACTTGCATACGGGGCTGATTGATCGCGCCAAATCAGCAGATGTCCGCAAAATTGTGCGGCTTTCAGCGGAGCCTGCCAAGTATAGTAAAGGCCTTCCGATGTATGAGCAGCATGCTGAGGTTGATGACTATCTGGTGGCGAGTGGGCTGGACTAAGTCATTCTGAGACCCCATTACTTCATGCAGAACATCCCACAGATGCACGCGTCTTTCATGAAAGACAGCCAGATGTTTGCACAATACATGGGTGACACGCGCATTCCGATGGTCGACGCGCGCGATATTGCTAAGGCCGCCTTGGCTGGGCTGACCTCGGATGCATTCAATGGCAAAATTCATTACATAACCGGCCCGCAGTCGATCAGCTTTGACGATGTTGCCAAGGCATTTTCAAAGCCACTTGGTAAAGATATCATCTACGTGAACTTAACTTATGAGGATCAGAAAGCCGGGCTCGAGGCCTATGGAACCCCTGACATGATTGTTCAAACGGTCATGAGTCTGTTCAAGCGCTGGTCGGAAGGTGAGGACCAACCGACTACCAGTGATTATGAGAAAATCACAGGAGAACGGGCAACTGACATCAACACCTTCGCAGCAGAGGTTGCAGGGTCGTTTTGACCAACGCTTGACCGAAGATGGTGCTTTCAGGTCGCCAGAGGTGTGGTCTTCACGTGCATCATGGCGTTTATCCAAGCTCGAGCTGAATTTGTCGGTATCGCCATTCGCCATGCCACACTAGGGACTACAGGGGCCGGTGTATCCAGCAGCGGATAGCACCGGCCTTAAGGCAGTGCGACGCGGCTAGAGTAATCTAAGCGATTTCAGAGTTCACCATGTCTAGCAATTTGTTCATCCCGGGGGACATCCGGGGAAGATCAGACAGGGTAAACTGTTCTAAACTTTGAAAAAAAGCTTCTTGTGCGGTGTCGAGAATAACCGACAATCCGCACGCAGGTGAGAACCTACAGTTGCCGCCGTCAGACGACATACATTCGACCAAAGGTTTGTCTGCTTCGAGGGCGCGAAAAACTTTGCCGAGGTTTATCTCGTCAGGATGCTTTGCCAGTTTCAGCCCGCCGCCACGGCCACGAGATGAGATGGCATAGCCTTCGTTGACCAACCAGCCAGTGATCTTGGCGAGGTGATTGTATTTTGCATCATGCAACTCAGCAATTTGCCGGGTTGACAGCAACTGGTCAGGCGAAGCTGCCAGATGGATCAATATGCGAAGGGCGTAGTCTGAAAATTTCGATAACTGCATAGGACACTGGTAGCATCCTATATCTGGTATTCAAAGTGCAAATTAAAATTGACATTTGAAATACCAATTTGTACCCAGAACGAGAAGCACAACTAAAGTGAGGCCAATATGCAGCTTTCGATTCTTCTTATAACTCTGGGTTTGATGGGCGTGGCAGGGTGGCTGATCCTGCGTGCGGTCTGGGCCACAGAGGGTCCCTCGGCACCCAAAACCATTAACCGAACCCGATCCTGCTTTCTGTGGGGGATGATAGCCGTTGGGGTTGTCATTTCGGTTGGATCACTACGGGAATGGCCGCACACATCCGCTGCTGACGATGCACTGATCGTGAATATTACCAGCGGTCAGTGGTGGTGGGAAACCGACACCACGGAAATTCCTCTTGGGCAGCAAGTGGAGTTCCGGGTCACAACCGAGGACGTCAACCACGGATTGGGCATCTATGACCCGGACATGAACCTGGTGGTGCAGGTTCAGGCAATGCCGACCTATACAAACAAGGTTGTCCACACCTTTGACAAGGCCGGGCAATACCAGATCCTTTGTATGGAATTATGCGGCATCGCGCACCACGACATGACTTATGACTTTGAAGTACTGGAGCAAAACTGATGTCTGCAACTGATGTGCATTCCGCTGAGAGCGGACCAAACCCACAAGAGGCCTTGGTGAAATTCACCATGCTTTTGGGAGGTGTGGTGTTCCTGCTCATGATGGTTTTTGGGTTGATTATGCGGGTCGCGCAGGGGGATCTGATTTCTCTGGATCCCGAGATATTCTATCTGTTGCTGACGGCTCATGGAGCGGGGATGGTCGGATCCGCCGCATTGTCCGGTGCAGCGATCCTTTGGTTCTTCTCTGCGCGCCATTTGAACCTGAGATCCAGCATCTACATCGCGTTTTTGGGCCTGTTTCTGGCGGGGGTGGTGTTGATCCTTGGGTCTATCTTTATCGGCGGATATGGTGGGGCATGGACGTTCTTGTTCCCACTGCCAGCCATGTCTGGTGGTTTATGGGAGGCCTGGGCCGGTGTTATGTTCTGCGTTGGCTATTTGCTGATTGGCGTTGGATTCCTGTTGTATTACCTTGAACTGGGGTTGAAAATTGCCAGTCGTTACAACGGTCTTCTGGGTGGTTTGGGCTGGCGTTACCTTTTTGCCAACAACAGCACTGATGTTCCGCCTCCAACCATTGTGGCCGCATCCAGTGTGTTGGTTTTCAATACGATTGGGATTGTATTTGGGGCAGCCGTATTGGCAGCGAGCATCGTTAATCTGCTGCTCCCCAGTTTTGAGGTTGATCCGCTGTTGGCTAAGAATGCGATTTACTTCTTTGGGCATGTTTTCATCAATGCGACGATCTACATGGCAATCACAGCGGTTTACGAGATCCTGCCGGACTATACCGGGCGCCCTTGGAAATCGACCAAGCTGTTTATCGGGGCCTGGGCCGCTGTCGTGGTGTTTGTTCAGGCGGTGTACTTCCACCACCTGCTGCAAGACGTAAACATGCCGGCTTGGACTATGGCAGTGGGCCAGATCGTCTCATACGCCTCAGGCGTGCCATTGATTGGTGTCACGGTGTTTTCCCTAGCGGTTTACATCAAGGGGTCAGGGCTGAAGTGGGATCTCCCCATCAGTTTGCTGACATTGGGTGTTGTCGGCTGGGGGCTGGGATCCATTCCGGCGATGGTTGATGGCATGGTCTCGGTGAACAAGCTAATGCATAATACACAATGGGTCCCCGGCCATTTTCATACCTACCTGTTGCTGGGTGAAGTCGCCATGGCTTTTGGTTTTGCAGCTTGGCTGGTTCGGGACAAAGCCGTCACCATACTATCCAACCTGGATCGTCTGGTGTTTCGCGCCTACGTGTTTGGCGGAGCAGGATTTGTTTTGATCTTCCTGTGGTCTGGAGCCAGTTCCATTCCACGTCGCTGGGCGGTGCATTATGAACAATGGCAGTTGCAAAGCCAGTTGGCGAGCGGCTTTGCCCTGATAGTGGTGTTGGCAACCTTGGTATTGGTTGTGCGGTATGTGGCGGGTCTGGCGAGGCGGTCACAATGAAACAGGTGACTTTCACCCTTAGCGCAGCCCTGTTGGGCTGTGCTGCGATCTGGCAAGCTACAGACGGGGGGCGGGCGGTGACCGCCGAGGGGGCACGGCGTGTCCAGATAGCTGAAAATCCAGTACATGTTCCGCCCGTTTCGCTGGAGACAATGGATGGCAGTCTGCAAATGTGGCCCGCGCAGGGGCAACCCATCCTGCTGGAGTTCATTTACACCACCTGTCCAACAATCTGTCAGACATCAGGCGGTGACTTTGCTGAGTTGCGGGATCATTTGACGGACGAGGGGCTGGATGTGCCGATGTATTCTGTCAGCTTTGATCCAGTCGCAGATGGCTTGCCGGAACTGCAGTCATATGGCGAAGCTCATGGCGCATCTGGTCACCCCTGGACCATCGCGAGACCGGAAATAGACGTAGTGGCAGGGCTGTTAGATTTGTTCCGCGTCACTGTCATACCGGACGGTTGGGGTGGCTATAAGCACAACATCGCAGTTTTGGTCATAAATCCAAACGGAGAGTTCGCAGGCGCATACGATACACGGGCGTTCGAAGACATCCGTTCAGCAGTTGAGGCAATGCTGTGATCCGAATTGTCATGGCTGGTACTGCTTTTTCAATTGCTTGTAGCCTGCAGCCTTTGGTTGGACAGGACCCTGTGATCCATGTTTTGGCGCAGTTTCCTGCCTTGATCCTTGCGGGGGCCCTGTTGGGGGGGCGGTTTCGATTGCCACAACACTTCTCGGGCCCCGCATTGGTTTTGGCACTTGTGTCTCTGGCGATCTGGATGCTGCCCCGTTCCTTGGATGCCGCTTTGTTGGATCCGGTTTGGATGGCGGCCAAATTTGTAACGCTCCCACTTTGCGTTGGTCTGCCACTTGCTGCCGCCTTGTCTCACGTTGGTTCTGTACTGCGCGGGTTCCTGAAAGCACAGGCCATTTCAATGCTGCTGTTCCTTGGCTTCCTCTACACACATGCTCCGATGCGACTTTGCAATTCGTACCTGGTGGATGACCAGCAACGTCTGGGGCTCGGATTTGTTTACGTCGCCTGCGCGTTGATCCTCTGGTGGATCATCCCGGTGCTCTTTGGACATATCTCATCAAATAAGAAAGACGACGACAATGACGTTTCACGACACGGTATCGAACTTCGCTGATCTCGCGGTGAAAAAGCGCAAACACCTGCGGAAGGACCCATTGGGTTTCTTTGTTCTGTCGATGATGGCTGGCGCTTATGTTGGGCTGGGTATCTTGCTGATTTTCTCAGTCGGTCAGGGGGTTGATCCGGGTATTCGCCCGGTAGTGATGGGGGCAAGTTTTGGCATTGCGCTGATGTTGGTGATCTACGCAGGTTCAGAACTCTTCACCGGCCATACAATGTACATGACACTGGGGCTGTTAACTGGACGCACGGGCTTAGGTGACCTGATCCGGTGTTGGTTGGCAAGCTGGTCAGGTAACTTGCTCGGCGCGAGCTTACTTGCAGTGGTGTTCGTTTACGGAGGTGGTGGTCTGATATTGGGAGCCGAAGAAAATAGCCTGTTACATCAGATCGCCGAGAAGAAAATAAAAGGCGATGGCCTTGGGTTGTTTTTGAAAGGGATGCTCTGCAATTGGCTGGTTTGCCTGGCAATCTGGACTGGCGCGCGCACGTCGAATGACATGGCCAAAATCGCCCTCATCTGGTTCTGCCTCTACGCCTTTATCGCTGCAGGGTTTGAGCACTCGGTTGCCAATATGACGGTCTTTGCAATTGCCCTGCTGTCTAAACATTCAGAACATGTGTCGCTGGCAGGCGCGTTGAGAAATCTAGCCTTTGTTAGTGCAGGAAATGCGGTGGCTGGGGCTATTTTTATGGGCGGCGGTTATTGGGTCGCTGCAGGTCGACCCAAAAGCGCCTAACCGCGCAGGTTGTCCCGTTCTTGTGATGAGAGCGGGACATCTTCGGTCTCGAGCATTCGGGCTGCATCGCCTTCGGGATCAGCATATTGATCGGTACGAACCGTCCACAGAAACCCTGCAAACGTTATAACTGCCAAGACAATAGAGAGCGGGATGAGATAGGTGATTGCTATCATTTTTGACCTTTCAGACGCAGCCCGTTGGCGAGTACAATCAGCGACGAAGAGGACATTAGCAAAGCCGCGATCAAGGGATTGAGCATTCCACACAGAGCCAGTGGAACGGTGATGATATTATAGACCGTTGCAAACCAAAGGTTCTGTTTGATCAGGTGACGGGCCTGACGCGCCAGCATTATGGCGTCGGTGATCAGGCAAAGACGGGTTTGCAGTAACAGGATATCTGCGGCGACCTGCGCAATTTGAGTGGCACCCGAGAATGATGCCGAGACAGAGGCCCCAGCCAAGGCTGCGCTATCGTTGATACCATCGCCCACCATCAGAGTTGCGATACCTTTGGATTGCATGGCTCGAATAACCTGCAGCTTGTCTTTTGGTTTTTGTTCACCCAGCCAGTCCGAGAATCCCTGTTCTTGGGCGAAACGTTTTACAGCCAGATTGGTATCACCTGACAATAGTGTAACGGGCAAGGATCGCTTGTTGGTCTGTGCTAGGAATGCTCCAAGATCTGCGCGCGGGGCTTCGTCAAAGATGATTTGATGAATGTCCCCCAAAGGAGTGCGGTACCAAAGAGATGGTTTGTCTTGTTCTTTAGTTAGCGCTCCGACAAATTCTGCGGAACCAAGACGGGCACCGTTTGGCGCCTCGACGCCCCGCCCCTGAAATTCAACTGCGCCAGTGACCGAAGATATAGTGCGTTGGCCTACCAGAGCCTGGGCCAAGGGATGTCGGCTAGTGGCAGCCAGGCTGCGCGCATTGTCTAGAACTGCCCGGTCCATGGCTGAAGTAACTGTCAGGGTTGGTTCCGACGCAGTCCCGGTTTTGTCGAGGAAAATATGATCAATTGAACCAAGGGTTTCCAGCGCCTCGCCTGATTTCACCACAACACCCGCCCGCAACAGCAAATTGACAGCACGGGTTGTTACCGCCGGGGTTGCCAGTCCTGCGGCACATGGGCATGTCACAACCAATACGGCGACAGCAATCATTAGCGCATCGGCAAAGCTGGCACCCAGCACAAAATACCACAGTAGAAAACCAATCCCGCCGCCACCCAACACAAGTGGAATGTATCCGGCGGCGAAACGGTCCGACAGATTTTGCATGGCACCCTTGTGTGCCACAACATCATCAACCAGCTGCGCCATCTGCCCGATATGGGCCGCGTCACCGACTCGGGTCACCTGTATTTCGGCGGGTCCGGTGTGCAGCACTGCACCGGCTGCTATTTCAGATCCTTTGATGGCGCAGCGCGGCAGAGTCTCACCGGTAAGGATGCTTTCATCCAACTCTACTTGTTGACTTAAAAGGATACCGTCAGCGGGCACGCGTTCCCCGGACGCAACAAGAACTCTGTCGCCAGAGCGTAATGAGTCTGCGGGAATGTCGACAGTGGTGTTGTCTGGTTCCATGCGATGGGCAGTGATCTCCATCAGTGTTCGTAAGTTTCCAGCAGCATCCCCTGAACGCCGCCGCAACGATTGTTCCAACACTCGGCCAATCAACAAGAAAAAGATCAGCGATACGACAGCATCATAGTAGACGTGATCAGAACCGCGCCAGGTTTCAAACAGACTGGCAGCAAAAGTAATCCAGATGGCCAGGGTAATAGGGGTGTCCATGGTCATGCGTCCCACCCGCAATGCCCGCAGGGCAGGGGTATGAAAAACGGACCCCGAATAAAGTACAACAGGCAGGGCCACCGCAGCAGACAGCCAGTGCATGAACTGCATTGTCCCGGCAGCCATATCAGTCACCAACCCGGACCAGACCGAGATAGAGAAAGCCATGATGTTCATCATGCCAATCGCTGCTGCGGCAAGCCTGGGCAATAATGAAGGTTCCTGATGGCCTTTTGTATCGCCAGATAAAACGCTGGCCTCGTACCCCAGATCCTGGATGGATTTGGTCAGCCCATCCAAACTATGTTCGTCCTCGTCCCAGATAAGACGCAAACGCTTTTGTGTGGCATTGCCGCGTGCGAATTGAACTCCGGGCAGGGCTTGCAGGCTGCGTTCAATTTTCAGGACACAGCCGGCGCAGCGAACCCCTTGTAATGCGAAGGTTTGGGTTGCGGTGCTCATTTTGCGGCTCCGGATGTATTGGATTTCAAAACCTGACCTTCGTAGGCGGTAAACGCGAGCGAGATGTGCCGGTATTTCAAACCGGCGTAGGCCACCAGCAGTCCCAAGATCAGTGCATAGAACAGGCGTTGGGTTTTGCGTTCCCGATCACTGTTTCGCATCACCCTCTCCTGCCCAGAGCACATAAAGTGTCAGCAACTTGATCTCAGCAGGACTAAGCCGTGTGGACCACGATGGCATAACCCCGGCGCGACCATTTTTTAGTGTCTCCAGTATGGCGTCAGGACCTTTCCCATAAATCCAGGCCTCATCGGTCAGGCTTGGGGCACCGCTTTCCAGCCCCCCAACGCCACCATCGTTGTGGCACCCGGAACAATTCTCTGCAAAGAGGTCCTCGCCACGTGCGGCGGCAGTGGCGTCGTGGGGTTGGCCTGAGATCTGGAGAACATAGTCGGTGACATCTGAAATTTCCGCAGCAGCCAGCATTTCATCCCGACCAAAGGCGGGCATCTCGGCATAACGGGTGTCTTGGTGCGTTGTGTTGATGCCAACTTGCAGGGTGTATTCAATCTCCTCCGGGGTGCTTGACCAAAGCCAGTGCCCATCGGTCAGGTTTGGAAAACTCTCTTGCCCTTGCAAATCCCGACCGTGGCAAACAGAACAATTGTCACGGTAGAGAACCTGCGCTGCGGGTTCATAACGCGCCTGCAGATCCGGGTCCTCAGATAGGGTTGTGACATCAGTTGTTTCGAATGGAGCAAAGGATTCAGCGCGGAATGCCCGCCCATCAGCGACTTTTTCCTGTACGTCTAGCCGGGACGAATAGCCCAACACGCCCTTGGTATAATCTGACACAAAGGGCCAGGCGGGATACAACAACCAATATACTACGCAGATTGCAATGGATCCCCATAGCCAAATGCGAAAGACCTTGGGAATGGGGGTGTTCAGCTCCTTGATGCCATTCCATTCATGGCCAGTGGTCAATTCGCCGCTGACCTCATCGCGTTCCGGAGTCATTGTTTGATTTCCTCATCAGTAAGCGGGCTTTGTGCTGCCGCCTCGTAGATTGATTTTCGACCCGGCCAATAGGTCCAGAGCGCGGCCAAGAGGAAAACAACCAGCAGATAAATTGCCCCCCAGGTTTTTGAAAAAACAAGAACGGCGTCATGTACAGCATCACCAGTCATCGTGCGATCTCCTCGTGGTTCAGGGTGTCGAAATCCACCAAGGTGCCGAGCATCTGAAGATATGCGACCAATGCGTCCATTTCGGTTAGACGGTCTGGATTGCCATCAAAATCGCGCACCTGAACGTTTGGGCCGTAGCGTTCGATCAGATCGTCTTCATAATCGGCGTCCTGATCTCCCTGATAGCTAGCGTCTAGCTGAGCATTCTCGATCTGAATGTCAGTATAGGGAACACCAGTGCGCGACAGTGCGATAAGAGAAGAGGGCAGGCGTGCAGTGTCCAGAGACACATCCGACAGGAAAGCATATCCGGGCATCACGGACCCTTCGACAACTGCGCGCGGGGCCGAGAGGTGGGCAACATGCCAGTCGTCTGAGTATTTGCCTCCAATCCGCGCCAAATCTGGTCCTGTGCGTTTGGACCCCCATTGGTGAGGGTGGTCATACATCGATTCCGCCGCCAGGCTATAGGGGCCATAACGATCGACATCTGACTTCAAGGTGCGGATCATCTGGCTATGACATGCATAGCATCCCTCGCGCACGTAGATGTCGAACCCGGCCAGCTCAAGCGGGGTGTAGGGGCGAATGCCGTCAACCTTTTCCACGGTGTTTTCGATGGTGAACAAAGGCGCGATTTCAAAGAGACCGCCCAAAGAGGCCACAAAAAGAATAGCCGTGGCAAAGGCCATGCTGTGGCGTTCAAGTTTTGCGTGTTTGGTGTCCATTGAATTCACTCCGCAGGTCGCGCCAAGGGCAACGCAAGTTTGTCAGCACCGCGAAGCCGGGGGCCAGCGACGGTCATGTAGATATTGTAAGACCCAATCAACGCCCCGATCAGATAGAGAAGCCCACCAATCGCGCGAGCTATGTAATAGGGGCGCATCGCATCCACAGTGTCGATAAAGGCATAGGTGAAGGCCCCGTTTGGATCGTAAGTCTGCCACATCAGGGACTGGGTGATGCCACTGTTCCACATGGCGCCCACGTAGATCAGGGTCCCAGTCAGCGCGAGCCAGAAGTGCCAGGCTTCGAGCCGCAGCGAGTACATGCTCTCGCGTTTCCAGAGCCATGGAACCATTTTGTACATTGCCCCAAATGTGATGAAGGCAACCCAGCCGAGGGCCCCAGCGTGAACATGACCAACGGTCCAGTCGGTATAGTGGCTCAACGTATTGACGGGACGAATAGCCATAAACGAACCTTCAAACGTGGTGAGCCCGTAGAACAGAACTGCCACCATCATGAAGCGTACCGCAGGGTCGGTGCGTACTTTGTCCCAGGCCCCATTGAGGGTGAGAATTCCGTTGAACACAGATCCCCAGCTGGGCACCAGCAGAATGATCGACATGGTCATTCCCAGATACTGAACCCAATCTGGCAGGGCGGTGTAATGCAGGTGATGTGATCCGGCCCAGAGGTACAGGAAAGTAATCCCCCAGAACCCCAGAATTGACATGCGATAGCTGTAAATTGGTCGGCCAACTGCCTTGGGCAGGAAATAGTACATCATCCCAAGGAAGCCCGCAGTCAGAAGAAACCCAACCGCATTATGGCCATACCACCACTGTGTCATTGCGTCCTGAACGCCCGCAAACAGGGGATAGCTTTTGGCGTAGGAAATCGAGACCGGCACCGACAAATTGTTGACCACATGCAACATTGCAATCACCACAATGAACCCAAGGTAGTACCAGTTGGCTACATAGATATGCGGTTCGGCTCTGCGGGCAAGCGTCCGCATATAGAGCAGCAGATAAGCCACCCATGTGAACAGCAGGATCAGGTCTGCGTACCACTCTGGTTCGGCATATTCTTTGGATTGGGTAATCCCCAGCGGATAGCCAGTGACAGCAAGCACAACAAAGAGGTTGTAGCCTCCAAACACTAACCAAGGCAGTGTTTCACTGGACAGTCGAGCCCGCGAGGTGCGTTGAACAACATAAAACGAAGTGGCGAGCAATGCATTACCACCAAATCCAAAGATCACCGAAGTTGTGTGAATTGGTCGAATGCGGCCAAAGTTACTCCAGGACATGTCACCGTTCAGTGACGGGAATGCGAGTTGCCAGGCTAGAAGGTCTCCGATTGTAAACCCGATTACACCCCAGACGAAGCAGGCCAGAACACCCCACTTAATTACGTCGTCCTTGTATTCTAGCGGGATATCCGGAGAGGGATCGGTCAGGCGGTTTATGAGATACATCGCACCCCAGCCGGCTGCGATGGCGATGATCCAGCCATGTAGGACATAGCCGGTGTCGACCCCCCATCCCAAGATGGCAATGCCCAGCACTAGAACGCACAACACAGCGGTCAGAGTGAGCAGAATCTCAGATTGTCGTGTCATGTCTGGTCCTCCCCCGCATCCGGGATGCGATAGAATTCGACTTTGAAAGCAACCGAACCTATTGGTGCAACCTTGTGCAGTTCCTGAGGCCAGATTACGGCGGTTTCCCCAGCTGGGATTTGTTGGGCCGGCAGGTTTTCACGCAGGTAATTCAAAGTACCTTCAGTGACGACGATCTGCCCCCAGACACCGGGCTTTGTGTTGTGATCTCGGCGTAACGCTTCCGGAATGGTGTCTTGGGTAAACAGTGGAGTTTCCGAATACTTTACGGCATTTTCTGGTAGGGTTTGGGTCATGGTTTTAGTCCTGAAAGAGGTCGGCGTAGGCATGCCAGGTGGCAAAGCCGAGGATTGGAAAGAGAGGGATCAAGGCCAACAGGCCAGTTAGGACAGCGATGGCTGACAAGGCAGTCACGCAGGTGGCCCAGGTCAGCATCAGTCGAAAATTTTGGGTGGTTGCATTAAAGCTGAGACCCATCGCAGAAAACCCGTCGATGTCGCGCTGAACCAGCATTGGAAAAGAAAACACAGAGATTGCAAAACCAAGCGCTGCAAACAGGCCACCGGTGATTGATCCGGTCACAAACAGCAGAATGCCCTGAGGTGTGGTGAACAATGTTTGCAGTGTTTCCCAAAAGCCGACAAATGGACGAAGGCCGAAGAAAACCGCAAACAACAGCACAGCTGCCCGCACCCACGACAAGATCAAGACCATCATGACAACGCTGACCAGAAAGATCTGGCCGGGTGCGGCGACACCTTGCCCCCCCAATCCCTGAGCCCGGCGACTGATGCGGTATAGCCCTACCGTTGTCAGCGGACCCAATAGCATAGCACCCGAAATCATCGGCAGGATCATCCAGCCCAACCTGAAGTAGCCAAGCGCTAGTAGGGTTAGCCAGATTACACTCACCAGGCCGAGGCCATACAGAATTGAATGTCCAAGGTGATTGCGAAAGTCAGCTGCTCCCAAGGCAAGCCAGAGCTTTACGGTTGGCCAAACAGGTTGGTCGAGAATGCGTGCCTTGCGTCTAGAGGTGACCGTTTGGTTTGAATGATGCATCTCATTTACTCATTTTAAGTGTCGCTTGCCTTGCAACTAGCCCCGTGAAATTCAAAGGGTAGTTGGTTGCTTCGTTTAGAAAAGCGGTGGAGAATCCGCGCGTTGGCGGTATTGCAGGATGCCAAAAGACAGACTTCGGCCAATTTTGTCGGCCAAGTTGGCCAACCCATCCGCAGTTGCAGGAGGCAGGACCTCTAATGCTGTCTGCCGGAACAGGGTCAGCCAATGTGCAAAATGCCGGGGTTCAATGTCCATGTTTTCCACATGAACCATCATCGGGCTCCCAGTGTAACTTCGATCCAAACCTACCGCGTTGCGCCAAAAACTTGCGATTTTGGTCTCGTGGTGCCGCCAGTGCTCGTGCGAAGTGCCGACCGCTGCGGCAAAGATTGGTCCGAGCTGTGGATCCTTGCGTACGCGCGCATAAAAGGCAGCCACTACAAGGTCGATTTGATCACCGGAAATATCAAAGTTTTTCAACGGAACAGCCTTTCAAGTTGAGAGGGTGACGGGGCAACTGCCATGTCAGACGCTGTGCCTTTCTTTGAGTGTCAGGTTGCAAAAGCCCGGCGAACATCAGGAGGGTAAGTTTTGCGACTTCGGCCCCGACGAAAAGAAAATGCAATGCAGGGCCATCGGGCACGTTGCCGGCGATGATCATATCGGTGCGGAGTTGCAGCAAAGGGGTCAACCAATGTTGCTGTAACACCAGTAGAAGTATGATCAGACAGTGAGCGGGCGTTGGACGTTGCCGTCCTGCTGCCAAAAGCAAAAGAACTGTCGCACAGAGGATCCATTCCGCGTTCCCCAACCAAGCGAACTGAGCACGGCCCACCAACAACAGCTCCGCCGTGGTGAGTGTTGAAACCTGAAATTTTGCGGCTGCGGCAAGGATGTTGCCACCTACAGACAGACCAGCCCAAATAAAGAAAACCGCAGATGTAAATTTGGGTGTCATGACGTCACCTCAGTTGAAGCCGCGCCGTTGCCAGTGCCACCCAGCCCCCGAACAAGACTGACGGCAATGTTTTCCGCGCGCCGCATCATGTGTACTGTAAAGTCTGGATTCGGGCTGACTTCGGATAGCGTTTGGGAGAAAAGTGCAAGCCAGATCGGAAAATGATCGGGTTCCAGGGTGGGTAAGCCTGCGTGTATCTGCACCGGTTTGCCTGAATATTCGCCGCTGTTTAACAGGACCCCACGCCAGAACCGCTCCATTTTTGTAAGGTGTTCGCCCCAGTCTGCAACCGAGGCATGGAAGAGGGGGCCCAGAACCTGATGTTGGCGCACCTTGCTGTAGAAGACAGTTATGACCAGCCGAATGGACTCGGTGTTGAAGCCCATCTCAGCGGCGCGCCTTTGAACCTCAGTGCGCCTTAGTAGGGCAGTTCTATGTGCAGTTTTCGTCATCAGCCAACCCCGATTTTGTTCAAGGCTGGTGTAGTTTTTTAAATTGGCATTGTAAATACCTATTTAAGATCGTAAGTGATGGTGCGGCAAAAATGCTCAGATTGGAGAATGATATGGCAAAGTTTGTTACCACAGCGATTGCAGTTGTATTGGCTGGACTTGCGACGGTTTCGAGTGCGGAAATCCATGAGGTTCGCATGATGAACCGATCAGAAGAAGGGCGCATGGTTTTTGAACCTTCGTTCTTAAGGGTAGATGCGGGTGACACCGTTCGCTTTCTCGTGACGGACAAGGGACATAATGCGGAAACAGTGAAGACGATGGTCCCCGCGGGCGTGGAGGGCTTCAAAGGTGCCATTAACGAAGAGGTTGAATTCGTTTTTCAGGCAGAAGGTTTTTACGGCGTAAAATGCAAACCGCATTACAACATGGGCATGGTGATGACTGTCGCGGTTGGGGCCGAAACCCTGCAAGCCCCCGAAGGATTTCTGGAAGGTCGCATTCCCAAAAAGGCCGTTCAACGCTTTACTGAACAACTGTCAAAGCTTGCGATTGACTAGTCTGAGCGAAAGAGCTTGTACACCAAGTTAAGCAAGGGCTGCCCCCTCCGTCGGTAGGCACGTCGATGGGGGCAGCAACCGCGGCGCTTAGATATGCATCTTCTCATGGGTGAGAAGATAACCATTCACAGCTCAACAAAGTCGCTCAATGGACGTTGTATTCTTTGCAGGGTGGTCAAACAAAACTTGATCGGGACGTAAAACCTCTGCAACGTAACCTTGTTAAGGAAGCTGAGGAGCATTGTCCGTCAGTTTCGGATTTTCTAAGGATATCTCGCAATACGGTAGGAAGAGAGTTTTAAATTGCCCAAAACTGATTTTCAAAAACAATGGGTGCGGGCGCTGACCGGCTATGACAACTGCATCAAACAAATTTTGGATAACGATGCGTTTGGGCTAAAGGCCAAGGATGTCTCCATAAGTTCGAAAATCGGAAATCACCTGAAGGGCTTAGATGATGCAAGCGGCATGGTGGACTGGTTCGACAAGGAAACAGCCTTTAGTAAGAGCAACGAAATTCCCGCTCTTATGCGTCGGATCGGGGTTATTCAGGGGGAGCTGAAGAAATCCGCAAAAAAGGCCAAGCTCGCTTGGTACGAAGGCGGCGAAGCTCCCGGAGACTTAGCAGATTCCATTTCGGACATTCTTGTGAGCATCGAAGCCAGACGCAAACGCTTGATCAAGGCGCAGACCACGCAAGAGACCGTAGCTAATGTTGCGCTACTAACCAAAGCGGAGGTCCGCCAATACTCAAACGTCAATCCAGCGAAGGTTAGCAGCTTCGTTGTTGAGGTTGAGATGAAACTGCCATCCGATCTTCTGGACGATCTCGTCAAGGGTGTGGAGGGAGTGAGCCTGGCCACGATGCAGCGCGTTGCAGAGGCTGAGATTTCCAAAAAGTACAAGAAAAAGGCGCTGGACGAAGTTGAATTTGTACATCTGAACGTTCTGGAATGGGATGGCTTGGAAACTTTGGCGAACAAAAACCTACAACAATTCACGTCGAAAGCCGGGGATGACTGTGTAAAGGCTATAGAGAACCACTGGAAGAACCTTTTGAAAGGGCGGGATGCCCTAAAGGCGATGCGGATTAAGTGCGCTAAAAAAATCGCTTTTGGGGTTCTGAGTCTCAGCGCCGGGGCAGTGGCCTGTGTGGCATCCTTTGGCACAGCCGTTATTGTTTACGGCAAGATGATCAAGGATCTGGTGGGTATCGCGCTGACGATAAAGAAGCTGGCGCAAAGTGCAGATGCGGCAGCGGCAGACGTGCAAAAGAAAGTTGCAGCCATTTCCAAGGCGCTGGAAGCTAAAACTGCTGCGAGCCCTTCTGCAAATGCTAAGGAGCTATTGTCAATTTTGGGTGTTCCATTTTTAAAGAGCTGTAAAGCTGCCGAAGATGACATGACCAAGCTTTTGGCTAAAACCCATCAGGTGCGTGACAAGGCCAAAGAGTTGTTGGGTGGTGCTGAAAGTGGGATGAACCAACTCACTCATATGGAGCATTTGATTACCAAAAAGTTGGGCGTGGAGAAGAGTGACAAACTCAAAACCCTGCAAAAGTTGAGGATCGCGAATGCTGAACTCATCGAAAAAGCGGTTTCTGTGCTGAGCGCACATGAGCTACATATGGAGCTTTACAATGCAGCTGAAACTGCCGTCGACGCTTATAAAGAAGCGCAAAGTTCCAGTTTTCCAATCATCCGTGGTGCTGTGAATTCGGCCAATGAAGCAAATGCCCTGAAAGGTGCAGTTGATAATCTAGCCAAAATTGCCGGTGCTTTGGCCTAAGAGTGGGGAACAATCTGGCAGTGACAAATTAGCGTTCCTAGCGAGACCAATTTGGAACTACCTTCGAATTTTCAGTGGGAACACTATTCGAGTATCGGACAACCGTATCAGGGTCGTTCACAGTTGCATGAAAATAGCACCAAATGCAGGTCAAGTTACTCCAGTGCAGAAAGGGGTCTTTTGGCGTATGCATGATGCGTTAATGTCTCACCGCAAGACTGGTGGCCACTCTCCACCGGGGCCAGTCTATGGGCTAGCTTTGTTCAGGGGCAGGTTGTTTCTTGTACGTTAGTTTTGTTCCTACGGTGTGAGCTCTTCGAGGCCCAAATGTGGGTAGATGCCGTAGAGAAGCAGCGTCTTAACCGGTGATCACTTTGGGCCGCAACACCCAGTGAGCAACCCCTTTGGCTACACAACTTCGCTAGCGCAATGATGGCTTTAGCCGCGTTGAAAAAGACCGATAGCTTCATGTTGGCGGTCGAAAAGCGGCCTTCAAATTTACTTATTTAGCAAATTTCCTTGCTTATGTAGAAAATCACATGATTGTGTTCGAAAGGGTATTGAAATCGGGGAACAAAATACATGGACAATCGTTTGCGAAAAATCACCATTGTGGGCGGCGGCACGGCAGGTTGGATGACCGCGCTGAACCTGGATATGATGTTTTCCCGCACTTCGGCGCCTAAAGATCGTCCCCACATCTGCCTGATTGAGAGCCCCAATATCGCCACCGTAGGGGTCGGCGAGGCCACAGTTCCGCGCATGCCACGCATGATCCGTGAGGCGGGCATTTCAGAGCGGGACTTTTTCCGCGAGACCAATGCGTCGTTCAAACTTGGGGTGAAGTTTTGCAACTGGAACAAGGACGCCAAGGGTAATCGCATCGATTATGTCAATCCCTTTGCTCACGGTCAGATGATGCATGGGCTAGAGGCCGCCGAATATTTCTTGCGCTTTGGCAATGGGGATCGAGATTTTACTCAGTCCATTTCGCCACACGATCATTTGGGCCGCCTATGCAAAGGCGCGCGTCAATTGGGGCAGCCCGAATTTGAGCAGCGGTTTGGGTATGCGTATCACCTGGACGCAGTTAAATTTGCAGGCATGCTTACCAAGATCTGCACCAAGCGCGGTGTCGAGCATATCCAAGATGAAGTGCAATCGGTTGAGTTGGATGAGCAGGGCAACGTCAGCCATCTGATGCTAGAGCGCAAGGGCCGTCATGACATCGAAATGGTCGTAGATTGTACCGGGTTTCGCGGGTTGATAATCAATAAAGCACTTGGCGAGCCGTTTGTGGAGTACTCGGACTATCTGCCCAACGATCGTGCCCTCGCTTTGCAAATTGGACACCCCGATCCAGAGAAAATCGAAAGCCTCACGCGATCGACTGCACTTGGTGCAGGATGGACGTGGCGGGTGCCGCTCTACAACCGTGTGGGAACGGGGTATGTGTTCTCTTCCGCGCATCGTACAGATGATCAGGCAGCAGATGAATATCTCGAATGGCTGGGCGACAGCGGCAAAGGGGCGACGCCGCGCGTGATCCCGTTGCGCATCGGGCGTGTGCGCAATGCTTGGGTCAAGAACTGTGTGGCGATCGGTCTTTCCGGCGGGTTTATTGAGCCGTTAGAGAGTACTGCGATTCATATGATTGATCATGCGGTGCGTTGGTTCGCTGAGCACTTGCCCACGCGAGACATCGATCCGTCCCTGCGGGCAAGATATAATCGGCAGGTGAATAAGCTTAATGAAGAGGTTCTGGATTTCATCTGCCTGCACTATAGATTGGGCAACCGCACGGATGACCAATATTGGATCGATGCGCGCACAGAGATGAAGATATCGGATCGGTTGGCCGAGAACCTGGATCTGTGGCAGCACCGCCTGCCGATGGACCACGATATCGAGTTCGCCACGCTATTTGACTATCGTGTTTATCAGACGGTTCTTTTGGGCAAACAGGTCTATGACACGGGCTATGGTGCTGGTATCCGCGATCGTCTGCGGCCGTTGAAGAAACCGATTTGGTTCCAATGGAAGAAGGGCGCACAAGCTGACCTTGCGCAGATAATCAAAACGATGCCGGATCATAAAACGCTACTGCGCGATATCCGAGGGGAGCTGAAGCAACCCGCCTTTGGAATGGGAGCGGCTATGAAGCCGACAGTTGCGATGCCGGGCGAGTCACCAGCACCCCTGGCAATCCTGAACATGCCGAACCTCGCCGAGATCCAAAGCGGTGAGAAAGATTTGCAACTGTTCTAGGATTCTTTTGTGTTCCGCGCTGAGAGCACTTTGACATAATAATGAGGGGCGGGGCGTTAACTCCCGGCCTTCATGCGGGCCATTGGTGTGGAATGTGGCGGGGATCACCGGGGGGCGGTCTTACCTGTTTGGAGTTTGCACCATATGGAGGATGGCCCTCCCTCTAACATCTCCTACCAGATGTGCTGCTGACTGCCCTGGGATCTGCCGCTGGACCGTCTCAATTGATTTGGTCGAATAGTGTCGGTGTGCGTCACGTCTGTCAGACCGGACCAGAGGGTGCCAAGTTTGCGGAGCCCCACTGTCGCAGTACCAAAAGGCCTTGTTGCACAAATCGGCTTTGGGCCGGGCCACCATTTGCCCAAGCGGATTTTTCCTACGGCTTCGGTGTCAGGTATGACAAGAGCGTTGTAGTGGTTGAGGATCGTGATGCGGATTTTGGGTTTACCACGCCGCACGCTGATCCGGTTCAGGTTGCGCACAACCCGCTCTGCGCGCAGTGAAAAGTCAACTCGATGCCTGAACCCTCGCGATTGAAGTCATCCAGCACCTTCAACGTCCTGATCACCGCCCGTCGGGTAGTTTCGTGCAACTCGCTAAGCGTCGCGGAGCCCATGTCACAGCGTTAACCAGTCTGTCAAAGGCCAAGGCACAGGAGGCGTTAGGTGCCGACGTCACACCTTCTGAAACAAGCAAAAGGGGCTGAACAGTGAACAAATCTGAAAAACGCTGTGTAAAATATGCGATCCTTGCATTGGAGGATATCCGTAAGTCATTGAAAATATTTGGAGGCGAGTACGAGAATCGAACTCGTGTACACGGATTTGCAATCCGTAGCCAAGTAGCTGATTTTTATGCAGTATGCGTTGCGGAATAGGCGGAATGAAGTGGAAACAAAACAGGAAAGTTGCGAAGCAATAGTGCAAGGTTATTGGTTCAATAAGGCGAGTACTGGACATCCACTGCGGCTAACTCCAACAGCAACATTACGCAGAAAGGGTACTTTGAAAATCACGGGGACGGTCCAAAGCCGCTGCTCAACTCACTCTCGCGATGCTGCAATGCGGCCCGTCGAAGCAGATATTTATGGTAGTATATCAAGCACCGAGAATCCGTAGTCGGCGCAGATTGGGAGTTGTTTGCCAACAATTACTAGAGCATGTTGCCTTCACATTTCTCAAAAGTTGCAGGCATTAGATGACAAGCCCAGAATTCCTTGCGATCCTAGAGCAATTCCAAACAACGCTCGTGGGTGTTGTTGGTTTTGTTGGTGTAATCTGGACGCTACGCGCCAATTCCAAAAATGCGCGAGAGGAACATAGAAGGCAGCTCGGCTCTAGGCGCACAGCACTGCGACGGATACTGGCTGCAGAGCTCCGAAACTATGCACGTGCGCTAAAGAAAAATATTGAAGCTCAGCGCCCAAACGATGAGTTCTTATCTGTTGGTCGAATACATAGGTTGTTTTCTGAGCAGCTTACAGCCGATCTTGGCCTGCTCGAACTGGATGAAATCGATATCGTGGTGAATGCCCTAATCAGTTTGGACGGCATGGAACATTTTCTTGAAAATATTTCCTCACAAACTTCTGAGACCCGATTTTTATTGCCTTCGGCATCATGGGAAGAATTCAAAAAAGTAAACTCTACGACAGCTGATGCTCTAAACTATGCAGTTCAGGCACTTGAGTTTTCTGGCGAGGCGTGAACCGTTCTGGACGGCCCTTAGTGCCGGATGCGGTGCCGGGCACCAAGGTCGTAAAAGGGCTGGGAGCAGCTATTAGACGCATTCTGCATCAACGTCAGAAATGCGCAGATAGGAACCTTTGCAAAGTCTTGTCGTGGCCGACGGATCAGCGGACCAATCCTGACTTTGGTGGGGTTTCATCAAACAGCATCTTACCGTAAGTTCTGCCTCCTACTTTCATCTTTTGTTAGCGAAGCTGACGTGAGAGCCTCTGGTTTAGCAAAGGTGGAGCGGCAAGAGACCGAGACATGATAGTGCAAAACTAGTTACAAAAAGGGCTTTGGATTGTTCACCTTAAACTCACTTGCAGATTACCAGATATTTGATGAATTCGTTTGTCGGGCCACCGCCAAAAAAGTTGGCCCATCCAGTGCATACGGAACCTTCATGGCCAATGCATTTCAAACCTTGGAGCATCGGGACAATGGCGCAAAGCTACTCGCGGCCCTCACGGACTTGCGTCTGACCTATGCGTTCATAGCGCAGGAAAACGGCGTTGTTGCAGGCAATTGGAATAGCAAGATCAGCGGGATCGCTCATAACGAGCTTTCTGATAGCCTGCCGGACACACTTGAGGATTTTTGGATGTTTGAAACAAAGCTCGATATGCTCAAGTCAGCGATTTCTGTGATTACCTTAGCTCGGTCATTCTGGGACAAGTATCTTGGTTTTCTTATTCTTCTCAATGAACCCGACAAATATGAGCGTTACCACAGTGCAAACAGTAAAAAGAAGGCATTTAGAAAGATCGTTGCAAAGTGGAGTGATCTGCCCAAAGGCTTACAGCACTCGCTTGTGATGGATTTTCAAAGTATTCCCCCACTATACCGAGACTTTGTTGATCGATTTTACGCTAGCGAGTTTTTCCCTGATCCGGCGGTGGACATCTTGATGAAGAAGATTGAACGGTTAGACAAAGCTAGAACGCCTGAAATCCATGGTACGGGCAGTCTTCGAAAGCACGCGCTTGCCGTCTTACCTATCGAGAAATCGCTTGAAGTCACCGTGGCGCTCAATACATGGAACGATGTGAACAGTGCGATGAACAGTCTTCGACATGAATTGTGTAATGTGCCGCTTATCGACTTGAAGGCAACGCCGATATACCTAGGGACAGCCTAAGCTGATTGCCGCCTGCCAAAAGGCCCGCGCTGTTTTTGCCCGTATCGTAAAGCGGTTGTTCGTACCGTAAACATCGACGGCAGGTTTGCAACATCCCACTAGCGAGCATTGGCCAGGAGGTCTTGTCCAGCGGTGCAGACCTTATTGTTGCAGCAGTAAGCTAGTTTTACGCTTTCATTTTGCATATCGATCTCCAATCCCCGCGTGCCGCGAGGTAACCCTAAGAACTTCGTTTTCGTAAGGCGCTGACCTCCGCAGCTACATGGGTGAAGGAAGTAATATTTTGATCAAAGACGTAGTCTAATGCTCTTCCATAGCCTGAATTCGTTTGAGACATATCGAACCCCAGATCGCTAAGTGTCTGCGATACTGATCCACCGTTGTGAGCATCTGCATTTCGAAGGTCAGCTGTCAGGAAAAGTGATGCCAGTTTAGGATTGCGATCAATCACTTCTGCATCTTGATGATCTGCACTGAAGTTGGCCGTTGTCTCGTGGTTACGGTTAAGCCGCTCGAGAACATTTGTCATAATCTGCAAGAGTTTCAGGCTGCCGAAGCCTTTGTATGTCTTCACGTCGTGGCCTCCTTGATCAACTATCCTCCTGACGACACCATTGGGAAGCTTTTGCCATAGTTCATGGATTTCTTTGCACCGTGAGAGAAATTGTTGCTCTGTCATGTCAAGGGGAGCAACCTGAGCAAGGCGGCTAAGCTTGGGATAAGGTAGCCACCGCTCAGCGCTTAGCTCTTCGCGCGATATACCAATCAACTCTTCGCAGGATACACTCGCGGTTCCCAATTCTTCCGCTAACCATGCTAGCCCATCCGCAAGGTCCAGAAGCGCCTCAAGAAAACGTTGAACCTTGGCAACGATATGCTCCTCGCTCAAGTCAGTTTGATCAACCACACCTTGAGCAACAACATGCGAGTGCGCCCAAACTATTTCTCTGTCTGGCTTGCCTTTATACAATTCTCGGAGGCCCACCTTTATCAAGTTTCGACCTATGCGACGGCAGTCAGTGAAGGACCATTGCCCAGAGTACGATGGATTGCATGTCCAACTGCCATACCCGTAAAAAGGTGTGGTGTCGTAAAAGCTATTTTGCTCGTAGCGATCCAGAAAACTGTCACAAAGATACATGACTGAAGTATTCATAAGGGCGTTGGCGCGCTGATGATTCATCACTCCGCTCACCCCAGGCCAAGTCAAGTTATCCGCTGATTGTAATTGACATTTTTCGGGAGAGATTGCGCAAACCACAGCCCAAAGCTGTACCCGGACTTCACTGTTGATGCGCTGGACGCATAGGTCATACCACCCGCCTTCAGGCTTCAAGGTGACGTGTGTTTCTGTACCCAGCATTGCAGTAATATCGGGAGTTTCAGTAATATTTGCCTCGTAAAAGAAAACCCTCGTCCCGTATTTTCCACGCATCCAAAGGTAATTTCTAAGGTACTCATTGGACATTCGCCAACTGACGTTTCGGCTGGATTCAAAATGATACGAACTAGAAATTTCGCCCTCAGCCACACCAAACTCAGGAAGAGATAAATCATCAAATATGATTTTTTGATCACTTCCGCCGATACATCGAGGTGACAAGCCTAGTGTCATCCATACTTTCTCAGCTAAATGATAAGTATAGAAAGAACCGTTCCCGGAAGACGCCACGACATAGTCATGGCCTGATATGTTAGGGGCTGGGTCAGTCAGCCCACCTAATTTGTCAACAATAGGAGTTGAAAAGCTCACGACGCCGTCAGACGTTTCTTCAAAATCGTCCACTGAAATTGTCTCAGGCCCATCTGTTAAGGCCATAATCATGTGGATGGCTTCGTATTGCGAGCCGTACTGATCATGCTCATAGCGCGATGATATTTCTGGGCGCTCGAAGGGGTCTAAACCGATTGGTGTGAGCAGCGACTTCAGCTTCGGTGAAATACTGTCGTTTGGGAGCGGTAGATCGCGAATATAATTTGGGAACATACTTTTTCCGAACTTTAAATGATATCGTCTTATCGATTGTATCGAGAGAATGCATAACCAATTGAATAGTCGTTGAAAAGCGCAGGTGTAACGGAACATTTAGACAAGCTACGGTACTTCAGTCGGTATGCAAAGTCTGTTTAGAGACTCTGTTTGAGTTTGGTTCGCACTTGCAGGGAACGTTCGCTTCCCGTCGGAGGTTCGGATCAGCCATGTCCATTATGGGCTGGGAACTGGCGTTGGACGTGTTTTGCACGAACGGCAGGTTACGGCGCAAACGCCTCAAGTGGGGCGACAGCAGGAAAAAGGGCTACTCAGACCAATTTGTCATCTCTCCCGACGCACCAGGCCAGAGCATACGCTCCTGCATGGCGTGAACCCAATTGAACGGGAGACCGCTGGTTCGTTGGCACAGGTCCAGCGCTTCTGTCTCAGAGACTGCAAGTACATGTCCCCACTTGCTAGGTTGCCTGTCTTCTGTTTTTGATGCTTCAGCTTTCCATACACGCATAGCGTGATTTTCAAGAAATTTGGTGAACGAATTGTTAAGAGGGGCGTGATGCTAACATTAAATGATGCACTGCAAGGCTTGGAGGGTCCGCATTTAAGTGCCTTGCTTTGGTTCAATGAAAACCGCGGACGCCGTGTTTCTTGGGCCGAGATGAAGGACCGCGCTGACCAGGGTGTTCGATTATCGTCGGCCCCAAAGGGCATATACAAGCCTAGTTATACAGATCATGCGTTGAGTGTTCGTACACTGCAGGATGGACCATATCCGGATAAAGATGTGGAGTATCGCCCGGATGGTAGTTGGACATGTCAATATTTTCAGGAGCGGCACGATCCGTCCGAACGAGATAAGTCTGCAGGCAACCGTGGGCTGATGCTCTGCATGGAACAGCGCATTCCGGTGGGCTTCCTCATAAAGCGGCAGGATAAGCCCAGAGCGGAATATGACGTGCTAGGGCTCGGCTTCGTTACGAATTGGGAAAAAGGGTATTTTACGATTAGTGGGCTTGCTGACAACGGCGAGCTGGATTTGGAAGTAATTGAACAAGACGCAACGGCCGCTCGAGCGAAAATTCTTAGCGTATCGGAACCCCAGACGCCGGAAGGGGAATTGTCAGATCAGGATTTGCGCGAGTTTGCACTGTCCTTTGTGGCCAAGCGGCGCGGCCAGGCAGGTTTTCGAAATGCTCTTATCGGAGCTTATGATGCTCGCTGCTGCATAACCGGTTGTGATGTTCTTGCAGGGCTCGAGGCGGCCCACATCTCCCCTTACAAAGGCGAGCATTCAAATGGGATCCCTAACGGGATGCTGTTGCGCGCTGATATCCATTCGCTTTTCGATCAAGGCTTCCTCGCGATCGACGGAGAATACAGAGTGCTGCTCGCGCCTGAGATTGGCGGATCCGAGCATTATGGTATGTTGAATGGTAGTTTCATTGCTTTTCCGGAAAAGGAAAACCTGCGCCCGAGCTTGGAGGCTCTAAATGCACATAGGATTTGGGCTGGCCTCTGAGGCCATTAAAGCGGGCCCGTCATTTTCGGAGCTTTTGGGCTTCCTTGGCCCTTGATACTTGCCGGGCAGACCCAGCGTAGCGCGCAACCATTGCTCGTGTCTGGTGGCCAGTTACGGCCATGATAAGCTCATCTGAGCAACCGAGTGATGCGAGCTCCGCCGCTGCAGAATAGCGTAGCCCGTGTAGGTCGTAGTCAACCCCATCAATCTGCTTGCGGACATTCATGACCAGTTCATGGGCGCTGCGGTAACTTGACGGCTTGCCACGCCCCCAGGCGCATATTGTCGGCCCGACTTTAGGTGTTTCGGAAATTAGCGTTCTTAGCGGCGCAGTGAAGGGCACCCATAGCACCGTACCGGTCTTTCCTTGGGTGACGTTAATGCCGTCGCTCTCAATGTCACTCCATCGCATTTTGAGCACATCCCCGATGCGTTGACCTGTCCCAAGGCACAGTTCGAATATCAGCAGCGCGCGCCCGCTGGCGTGTTTTCTGAATGCGTCGATCTTTTCAGGTGGCCAGGGTTGCCGAGCTGGAGTTTCAGATTTCAGTAGCGATACGCCTTTGGCAGGATTGTCATCACGCCAGCCAATATCGATGGCATGCTCGAGCAGGATGCGCACGACCTGCACGATGTAGTTGGCAAACCGAACGGTTTCAGCGTTGGCGTCACGTGCCCGGATCAAATCCTTGCGACGCATACTGTCGACTGGCAGTGGACCGAGCTTCTTTCGTACCCATGCCAGCACCTTGTCGTAGTCCCGTGCAGTGCGAGGGGCCAGGTTCTGATATCGCTGGCTGCGCTCATAGCTCGTCACCAGCGACGAGAAAGTCTTCCCCGACGGTGGGGCAGGTTGTGCGCCATTCAGCAGCGCGGCGTACTCCAGGGCAAACTCTTTGCTGCCGGGTCGTGAGGCAATGCGTGCAGACTTGTAGCCTCTTCGCTGGAAATACAGGATGCCGTACTTGTCATAGACGTGTGCTGGAAGGTCTCGCCTCATCGTTTCATATCTACCAGGTCAAAGGGATCTTGGGATGGCTGCGCAGTAGGTGGAGTGATTAAAACACTTCCGTCGGGTTCTATTCGCACAGAAAACCCTTGTGCCGCCCATTCCGTTACGGCGCGTCTCAGGTCAGCAGGCTTAAATACCGGTCGCTCACCCATCGATCACTCTCCTTTGTCTGTTGTTGGGTGTGTTCTTAGGGGCGCGGCTTGTTCACGTGAGTGGCGGCTGAGCCGCGCCCCTGCAGCAGCAGAGTTCATGCTGCTGGTGTCGGTGAAGGTGATATTACTGGGCAGCATCGCGAAAGTCTTCAAGCGGCTGGCGGCAGATTGGATCGTCGGGCTTGAATGAGTTCGCGGGTCTTTTCAGCCACCCGTTGCAAACACTTCTCGACCTCAGTTGGCTCAGAGGCGGGCAGGGGGCGCTCAATCAGGTGGGCAGCGCGCAGACGGCTGGTGTCGATGCTCTGACCACGGGCGGCCTTCAGCGCGACCCAGGCCGTCGTGAACTGGCTTGGATCGTCAATGTATTCTTCTGGCCGCAGGGCTATTTTGCGGGCCAAATGAATGTTCTGTGTTTGTTTTTCAGACATTTAATTCTCCATCGTTTTGTAACTCCGTTTGATACGAAATTCTCGTATCGGTCAAGGGTATAATGCGAAAATTTCGTACACTTCCCCATTATTGGGGGCTTGCCGGAGTTCGCAAAAAGAGAATAAAACGTGAACATTAGGGGGAATCGAATGGTATCCAGGCATGTAGCCAGGTTTTTGTTGCTGTTAGGCGTGAATTTGAATTGGGTTTTCGCGCCCTTAGTTTGGTGGCGTGTCAGTCGAGGTGCTTCAGTATCTCTTGAAGAACGTCGGAAGGCAGTCGGGCGGGGTCTCCGCCAAGAATGAAATTAAAGTCGACTTGGAATGCAGAGAGAAAGTAGGTCATTAGCTGCACCGAAGGAGCTCCGGCTTGCTCTTGTGACCGAAAGGTCGTGTATTTAATGCCCGCACTTGCTGCGAGCTCCTTTTGGCTGAAGCTCGACATCATGCGAGCTGCAATGAGGCGTTTGTGAATGGCCTCAGGGGAGGTGTCTCCGCGGCGGCAGCGTTTTTCGATCTCTAAATAGTCCATGGTGATGTATCCGCCAAAATACGATTTATTCGCACTAATTTTAGATCGCACTGTTGAAAATGCGAAAATATCGTATTAACAGCATGTATGACCACTCGAAATTTGATCCAAACGCTGGGCGGATACCGTGCCGTAGCCACGCGTCTTAACAAAAAACCGACCACCGTGCACACGCACATGCAGGAGGGGACAATCCCTGCTTCCTGGTATGACGCGCTGTGCCGGATGGCTCGGGAAAAGGGAATAGATGAGCCACCGCGCTCGATGTTCTCTTTTCTCCAAGTAGCGCCAGACGGAGAAAAGGGGAGGGACGCAGCATGAGCCGTCCCCGCCTGACCCTGGTTGTGAACAATGAAAATCCATGTCCGCAGAATACCGCGGGCGCTGGGCAAAGATCTTGGTCAAATCAGTTTGACCCGTATGAGCTGAAAGCAAGCGCACCAGACCTTTGGTCAGCGTATTTCCGCGCTCGTTTCCACAGCCCGCGTGAAGTGGCGCTGTATTGCGACGTGAGCTTTCAAACAGCGCTGAACTGGTGGGGAGCGGTAACCTCACCAGCCAGCCACATTGCCTTGTTGGTGATCCTCACTGATCCGGATGCACCTGCGTTTTTTGAGCAAGCGAGGGAGAGAGCGGCATGAGTATTGAACTCTACTCACTGATCAGGCGCCGGTCGGTTGGTTCGCCGACGAAGAAGTCGATCCTGCTGTATATGGCTGACGCCGCCAGCGACGACGGATCCGGCATCTGGGTCAGCAAGGGCAACATGGCCGCCGATCTGGAGATGAAGAGTAAGCGCACCGTGCAGACGCATATCTCTGAACTGGTTTCGGCTGGGATTGTCTTTGAGGTGGGGCAGAGGAAGTGCAAAAACGGCTTCACTGTCGAGTACCGGATCGACCTAGGCGCCGTATTGTCGCTCCCTTCGACCCGTGCAGGAAATGCACCCGTCCCACAACATCTAGCGGGCGCAGGAAATGCACCCGTGCAGGAGATGCACCCGACAGGTGCAGGAAATGCACCCCTACCGGTGCAGGAGATGCACCCAAACCATCCTTTTAACCATTATAGAACCTTATGTCCGGCTGACGCCGACCACACACAAGACTTGGAATTTGATTTTCAGGATTTCATTTCGAAGTTCTCGAGTGCCTATCCCCGAATGGGCGATGCAGAGAAAACCGAGGATGAGTTGCGCACCGCGCTGGGCGAGGGGGCTGACCCACAGGTGGTGCTGGCAGGGGCAAAGGCCTATGCGGTTGAGCAGGAAGGCAACAAGCCCCGGTACATCCTCTATTCTGAAAACTGGCTGAAACAGAAACGCTGGCGCCAGCTTGTCACGAAACCCAAAGAGCCAGTGGATCCAAAGAAGATCCTCAAGGCTCGGGCCAAAACCATCCTGGAAGGCAAGCCGTTCATCTGTCGTCACATCACCGCAGCCTCTGCAGGCGAATGCATCACGGCTCAGCTGGTGACCGTCGAGCAATGCCGGACAGCAGGGATAAACCTATGACGTCTCCCCACTCAGATCCTGAAAGAAATGGCATCGTGTTTGGTGTTGCCGTGGTGACCATTGATCCAGTCGCAGGGGACTGCGTTCTACAGGCTCCAGTGAAAGGAATAATCACCACCTCGGTAAGGCGCATCCATTTTCATAGCCTCGACGAAATATGCGGGGCCCACCAGGCACAGGCAACGCGAGCCAAGACAGACCCAATAGCCCGAGACATTGCAGCAGCCCTGAAATTCGCAGGCAACAAAATCAGAGCGTACGAGCAGAGGAAAAGAAAATGACAAAGCGCATGACAGCTGCTGAGTTCAATCAGGCACAGCAAGCGGCACCCAAAGAGGACCGGCGCCGTGTGCGGGGCACCAAGCGCACAGTGGTCGATGGCGTTAGCTTTGACAGCAAGACAGAAGCCCAGCGCTGGCATGAATTGCTGATACTGCAGGAGGTGGGTGACATCTGCGGTCTGCGCCGACAAGTCGATATCGCTTTAGAGGGCCGTGACGGACCCATCATGACCGACAGCGGCCGACAGCCGCGGATGTACCGGGCTGATTTTGTTTATGTCGACAATGCGCTGGGCGTCATGGTCATTGAGGATCGCAAGGGCCACGAGACGGAAGTGTTCAAAATGAAGAAGGCCATTCTGGCGGCTCAAGGGATGGAGATCCTGGTCACAAAGGCCAAAGGCTAACCTGATGGGCGAGCATCACGATCTCGAAGCGGAGAACCGACAGCTGCGCAAGCTGTTGAAAGCGGCGCAGAGCGCTGGGCGGGCAAGACAGCAACCCAGCGCCCGTAATGCACCTGCGCTACAGCTCGAATTACCAAAAGTAGTCCGCTACCCACTGGCAGAGTTCGCAAGCGCTCGTGGGCAGAATGTGCCGCTGCCTGACACTGTTGCTGAGATTGCAGAGGTGATCGGCCGTGGCAATGCTGTGCGCTTGGTTGAAGGCACTCGGGCAACGGGCAAGAGAAAATGGCGGCGCCAGCTCTATGTGCCGGGCGACATGCACGACGAACACCGGATCGCTAAAATGATTGGGCTCGAGGCCGCCGCGCAGCTGAGCCATAGCCACGCCAATTGCATCATAGAGCTACCCAGCTGCTTTGCGCTGCGCAAAGCCTACATGGCCGACCATGCCTTGCGCCTGGCAGACAGTGGCGCGGTGTTGTCCGAGATCGCGCGAGAAATGGGCGTTGAGCAGAAAACGGCTAGAGGATTGCTCGCTGATGCCGACTATTGGCGGGCGCGTTTGTGCTGAAACAGAGGGGAGTCAAAAAGGCATTCGATTCTTAAATGGGCCACTCAAGATGGTGATCTCCGTCCCGAGCCACCATTACCTTCTCGTAACAACGCTGGACACAGCTTTCACTTTGCGGGCATTCGTACATCATGCAGCTTTTTGTCGAGGATAACGGTGGTGGACTCGGGCAGTCGTGCGCCAGGGCTTGTCTCCCGTAACAAGAGTTTGGTTTTCTTTGCGGGTGGGACCAAAGAAAAACCGCGAGTATTCAGAACTTTCCGCTACCTCCGAGGCCCGCTGCGTCTTGTGCCTTTGCCTATGTCCTGCGCAATATATGGCAATGATTGCCGACTCTGCCCCGAAGCCGAGCGGATGTGCGAGAGGGAACGAGCCATGCCAACATTGAACTGGATTGGAAAAGACGCGGTGGAGCATCACCACGCCGAGGTTCCTTATCGGCTTGTCCATTGCGATGGGGAGTTGTCATCTGGTGATCCGGACGCAGGCAACCTTCTCGTTCAAGGCGACAACTTGGAGGCTTTGAAGGCTTTGCTGCCCTATTACGGCGGGCAGGTGAAATGTATCTATATCGACCCTCCTTACAATACGGGAAACGAGGGCTGGGTTTACAACGACAACGTCGCATCGCCTGAGATTAAAGCTTGGCTTGGCAAGGTTGTAGGTAAAGAAGCAGAAGACCTGTCCCGCCATGATAAATGGCTTTGCATGATGTATCCAAGGTTACGGTTGCTTCGTGATTTCCTTAAGCCAGACGGGGCTATTTTTGTTAGCATTGATGACGATGAAAATCATAGGTTGAGGATGCTATTGGATGAAATATTCGGGCATCAAAATTTCGTAGCGACGATGGTTTGGCAGAAGAAATATGCACCAGCGAACGATGCAAAGTATTTCAGCGATGACCACGATTACATTCTCGCTTATGCGCGCAACAAGTCGCAATGGTCACCCAACAAGATTGCTCGATCTGCGGAACAAGATGACAAATACAAGAATCCCGATGATGACCCGCGTGGGAGATGGCAGTCAGACAATTATACTTCGAACAAGAACAAGCAGGAGCGCCCAAACGGCTGGTATCCTGTCGTAAACCCCAATACGGGCGAAGAAATTTGGCCCTCCCCAACTGCGGTTTGGAGGTATCCCGAAGTGACGAATAAGAAGCATATTGAAGACGACAGGTTGTACTGGGGAGTGAATGGCAACAACTCTACACCCCGATATAAGAGATTCCTGTTTGAAGTTGGTGGCATCGTTCCGAGAACCGTTCTGCTACATGGCGACGTTGGGCATAACCAAGCCGCGAAGCGGCAGATTCTCGACATTTTTCATGGTCAATCGGAAGTATTTGCGACGCCAAAACCGTCTTCACTGATAAAACGTGTTCTAGAAATTGGCTCTCAGCCAGGCGATTTGATTTTAGACTCGTTTGCTGGATCAGGAACCACAGGCCACGCGGTTTTAGAACTCAACAAACAATCCGAAGAAGATCGCCAATTTATCCTCGTGGAGATGGATGAAAAGATTGCGCCTGAAATTACTGCCGAGCGTATGCGCAGGGTAATTGTTGGCTATGACAAAGGCGGCGACAATGAGAAACCGGTAGAAGGGCTTGGCGGAGGTTTTCGCTATTGTCGCCTTGGAGTACCACTTTTCAATGAGTTTGGCGACATCGACACCTCCGTCAGCTTCCCTGACCTTGCCGCCCACATTTTCTTTTCTGAAACCGGTGCGCCGATCCCAGCCAAAGCCGATGGCACCTCTTCCTATGTAGGCAAGCACGGCGAAAAAGCGGTCTACCTCCTGTTTGCCTCAGGGCAGGAAGGCATGCCGCGCGAGGCTATGGGCAATGTCTTGACGCCCGACGCATTAACAGCTCTTCCAACTCCCCCAGACGGCTTTGAGGGCACCCGCGTGGTCTTTGCCGAAGGTACAACCGTTTCGCCTGACCGATTGAAGGCCGAAGGCGTTGTGTTCAAGCAAATCCCTTATCAGATTGAGGGAGTTTGACATGGCAGCTACCAATTTTGAACTGAAAGAATACCAGAAGATCACGCTGGACCGGTTCGCCAGCTACCTGCGCGGAACAACCGACGACGGGGCAAACGTGGCCTTCTACAAAGCCACTAACATGCCATTCAGAAGTGCACCCGCCGTGGCAGAGGGCACACCCTACGTTTGCTTGCGTGTGCCCACGGGCGGCGGTAAAACACTACTGGCCGCATACTCCATTGGTATTGCGGCTCGGGAGTATCTGACGGCAGCTAACCCGATGGTTTTGTGGCTTGTCCCGTCCACCGCCATTCTTGATCAAACTGTTGACGCCCTAAAGACTGAAGGCCACCCGTATCGCGCGGCACTGGCCAAGGACTTTAACCGCAACTTCACCGTCATGACCAAGACTGAGGCCTTGGCGATGTCACGCGCCGACGCCACGGGCGGGGCCGTTGTGATCGTGTCCACCATACAATCTTTCCGCCGCGAAGATGATAGCGGCAAAGAGAATCCCGAGGGCTTGAAAGTCTATGATGACGCGGGCGCGTTAATGGACCATTTTGCCAACCTGACCGAAGAGCAAGCAGGCCCACTGGAAACGGTTGAAGGCACCAATCGCCCCATCGCGTCTATGGCAAACTTGCTACGCCTACACCGTCCGATGGTTATCGTGGACGAGGCCCATAACAGCCGCAGCGATCTGTCGTTTCGTACATTGGCGCGATTCACGCCGTCGCTGATTTTGGAGCTGACCGCTACACCGCAGACGGATCATGTCCCCGCAAGGGGCAAGCACGCTTCCAATATCCTCTATTCTGTTTCAGCCGCAGAACTTAAAGCGGAAGAGATGATCAAGATGCCCATCCGCCTAACGACGGACGGCGATTGGGTCAAAACGGTTGGCGCAGCGTTGGACAGCCAGAGAATGCTCGAAGAAGCCGCAAAAGCCGAAGAGCAGGAGACCGGCGAATACATCCGTCCCATAGTGTTGTTTCAAGCGCAGAGTGCCTTGGCCACCGACCCGCACCGCCTGACGTGGCAGAAAATTGAAAAACACCTGACGGATGATCAGCGCATCCCCAAGGAACAGATCGCTGTTCACACAGGACCGCGCAAAGACCTTGATGCTATTTCTGATATCCGGGACCCGAAATGTCCGGTGCGTTACATCATTACTGTGTCCAAGCTCAAAGAGGGCTGGGATTGCCCTTTTGCCTATGTGCTATGTTCAGTGGCCGATCAAGTGTCGCCAGTGGCGGTAGAGCAAATCCTCGGCAGGATTCTGCGAATGCCGCAGGCCAAGCGTAAACGGCGTGACGCCTTGAACCAGTCCTACGCCTACATCGTGTCGCGCAGCTTTGACGATACCGCACAACAGCTTAGAAATGGGCTGATTGAGGGGGCGGGTTTCAACAAGATGGAAGCCGACGACATCATTGCACCACAACAAAACATGGGCTTTGACGCGGCCGCCGACGAGACGGGGCACGAATCTGACCCGTTGCCCGATGACTCTGCCGCGCCCTCGAGTGTTGTTGCGGCAATTGAAAAACTACCGCCGTCTGTTAAGACGCGGGTTTCGTTCAACCCCGAGACCCGCACAATCACTTACAAAGGGCCGATGACGCGCGAGAGCCGAAATATCCTTCATCTTGGGCTGGCGGCAGTTCCGCAAGTCGGCAAGGCCATAGACAAACTGTATGCCAAATCCAACAATTTCCAAACCAGCGCCGCAGACGATGAAGATAAACCGCCGTTCATCGTGCCGATGCTTGGGTTCCGCAAGCAGGGCGAGTTGCAACTGTTTTCGCAAGAACACTTTCTGGACCTGCCATGGCGCTTGGACGAGTGCGATGTGGTCGACATCACCAATCGGTTCAGTGTCGCGGACAGTAGCCGGACCGGAACAATCAATGTGAGCGACCAAGGCAAGGTCGAAATCAATTTTGTCAAACAGCTCCAAGGACAACTGGCGGGTGTTATCAAGGAACCGACTTGGACGCTCCCGCGCCTTGCTAACTGGATTGATGCTGGCATTATTCATCCCGACATCACCAAACCAAGCGCGGTTGTGTTCATTTCCCGTGCGATTGATGCATTGATCGCGTCAGGGTTGGCGTTGGATGTTCTTGCCCGCAACAAGTACGACCTTCGTAAAGCTTTGGGGCAGTTTATCAAAGATTTGCGGGGCGAACGGGAAACGAGCCAATACAGCGCGCTCTTTACCGCAAATACTGCAGACTTTGCCACCACTGCTGACTTGTCCATGATCTTTGATGAACAATCCTACGCGCCCAATCGGCCGTATTCTGGTGGTACTGTATTCAACAAACACTACTTTTCGTTGCTTGGAGACTTTGACAGCGGAGAAGAGTGCGACTGTGCCATATATCTCGACCGGCACGAAAAGGTCCGTTACTGGGTTCGCAATGTGGACCGCAAGAAGTCGTCCTTCTGGCTGCAATTGCCCCATGCGAAATTCTACCCCGATTTTGTCGCGATGCTGACCGATGGGCGAATTCTGGTCGTCGAATACAAGGGGCAGCATCTCTACGACGCGGAAGCGGTCAAACGACAGATTGGTGCCGTTTGGGCTGACGCCCGCAATGGTGAAGGCCTATTTTGTATGCCGACTGCCCGAGACTTTGAGTTAATCAATCGCACCATCGGGTGAGACATAGATGGTGAAGCGCACCAAATTCCCGCGATCCGACAAGCGATGCAATTTTTCCATTTGCAGAAAAGGTCGGCTGTCCGCCCGAAATGGCCAGCATATCGATGCAGAGATCGAACATTTGGAAATGGCAATTGATGCTGTGTAACCAGGTGCGTTTCCACTAATTTTATCTCTCATTGAGCCTCTATAGGAAAAACCGCCAGAGGTCTCCCCCCCCGGCAAAAAGTAACGATGTCTGCAAACACTTGGGCGCGCGCAATAGCGTGCCCGGTTTGCAATAAGGGGCATCGTTGCATGACACGACCGGCAGTTAGCTGGAACATTTCACTGGGTTCGATTTTGAGCCTGGTGACGATCCTTGCCTCTCTGGCGTTTGCCTGGGGCCAGTTCAATACCCGCATGGAAGTCACAGAAGCCAAGCTTGACCGGCTCGACGGGCAGGTCGTGGCAATGGATGATTTTGAGCGTTTGGAACGCCAGTTGGAAGATCTCGGCCCGCGTCTGCGTCAGGTCGAGCAACGGATCAGCGCACAAGATGCCACTCTAGACCGCATTCTCGAAACACTGGTGGACATCCGTGCGCGGCTCGACCGCCGGTCGCCACCGTTGCCCAACTATTACCCAGAAAATCAATAGGAGACGCTGCATGAAACTGGTCAAAAACTGGAAGCAGGTGCTGTCGGGTGCCTGGTCGGTGCGCCTCATGGTGATTGCTGCCATTGTCTCTGTGCTAGGTGTATTTCTCAGCATTGTGTCCTCTGACCTGCTGGGTTGGAACCCGGTTTGGTTTGCGGTTGTGGCGTCGGTGTTCAATGTACTGGCTATCCCAGCCCGGGTGATCATGCAGGAAGGCATCAAGGTATTTCAGAGCTTTCGTAGCGATGAAAGCGGAGCCATTGGACGGCGTGGTGCAGTTGCTGGCGCAAGCGCCGCTGTGGTTATGGCCCTGGCCACGCCATTCATTGCCCAGTGGGAGGGTGTTCGGCTCGAGGCCTACAAGGATATTGTCGGTGTCGAGACGATCTGCTTTGGCGACACACACGGTGTCCAGATGGGGGACACGGCCACCATGGAAGAGTGTGTGGCGCGGTTACAGGAAGACGTTGAGAGATTTTATGCAGACATCGCCGGATGCATGACAAACCCGGATATTCCTGCGGGCGTGCAGGCTTCCATGTTGGAATTGGCTTTCAATGTCGGATCGCCAAAGGTGTGTCGGTCGACCATGGTGCGTAAGGCCAATGCGGGCGACTACGCTGGAGCTTGCAATGAGCTGCGTAGGTGGGTGATAGCTGGCGGACAGCGCTGGCCCGGGCTGTCCAATCGCCGTGCAGACAGCAAACGGTCGTTGTGTTTGCGCGGCATATGATGGGCTATCGTCCGGTTCTCGCTCTCTGTCTGGCCTTGGCTGCCTGTGGCACACCAGTCGGGAAGCTGGCAGGAGCTATGGGTGGCGGGCCAAACGTAGCAGCCAATGTGCAGGCGGGGCGCACCAATGCCCAGACAGTGGGCGTCGCTGACTTCACCGACCAGCGGGTCAGCAGCTCGCAAGCAAGATCCATCGAGCAGAGCGCAGGGCGTACTGGCGTGCGTAGCGAGAACGTGCAGACCATCGTGGTGAATGAGGGCCCAAAGCCTTGGCAGCTGTTGCTGGGCTTTCTGGGCTGGCTGCTGCCGACGCCTATGCAGATCGGCAAGGCGGCTGCGTCTGGCATTGGTCGGCTGTATTCGCGGGTCCTTCCCTAGGGGGGACGCTGTGAGGGTGTTCATATGCGCAGGAATTCATGTGTGCGTGCCGCTGGGGTTTGGGGTTGTTGTTTATATAGATCTGGCAAGTGCATGAAGCGAATGAGAAAATCCGTTTCGGAACACCAAATCGCCTCGGTCTTCAAGCCAAACAGGTTTGATATTCATAAGAGGGTCAAGTGGCTGTAAAAAAAGAGAAAACACGTGGTCGGGAAGTAAACCGAACAGAGTTGGCGGAAATCAATGGCGTGTCTCTTCCGACCGTTGAAAGTTGGGTCCGCCGTGGTTGTCCTGTTGTCCAACGTGGCGGGCGTGGTCGTGCGTGGCAATTCAATACCGCCGAAGTTCGCAATTGGCGCGAGGATGATATTCGAGCTGAAGCGAGCCACACCACACATGCCAACAAAGATGAGTTGCTTCTGCGCAAGCTGGCAGCCGAAACAGAGCAAGCCGAACTGGATCTGGCAAAGGCAAAAGATGAGCTGGTCCCGGTCGAGCAGCTGGAACGCGCATTGACTAAGGCCTTTGGCGAAGTGAGGGCAGGGATGCGCAATGTGGTGCCTGGTCGGGCTGCACGCCGGTTGATTGGTGAGACGGATGAAACCAAATTCAAGGTGGTTTTACTGGAAGAGATCGACCATGCGCTTGGTGCGCTGGCTGATGATGATCTGATCAATGAGGCAGACCTCGATCTCGAAGATGATGAGGGTGACAATGCCGAGGGCGAAGGGGCGAAAGGTGCGTGAACGCCCGGGCTGATTTTTCCAATGCCCGTGCTGTAATTCGCGCGGTTCGGCGGGCGCGGTCTTTTCTGCGGCCCCCGCCAAACCTGAAACCATCACAATGGGCCGAGGCTAATATTCAAATCCCGGTTGGCAATGCCGTACCCGGACCCATGCGGTTTGATAATGCGCCTTATCAGCGCGAAGTGATCGACATGACCGTTGAGCCGAGTTGTAACCGCATCACGCTGATGTGGGGTGCGCAGGTCGGCAAGACCCAGACGGCACTGGCAGCTCAGGCTTACCGGATCGGGTTCAATCCAGTTTCTCAGCTGATGATGCAACCGAGCCAGGGTGACCTGACCACTTGGCTGGAAACCAAATTCAACCCGCTGGTCGATGCCAACGAACGGTTGCAGGAATTGATCGCCAAACCCCGCGGGCGGGACGGGGTGAACAACCAACGCATGAAGAGTTACCCGGGCGGGTTTCTGATGTTCAGCTGGTCGGGTTCACCTAAGACCATGCGCGGCCGCTCAGCCCCATTCATCGTTTGCGACGAAACCGATGGTTATGATCGAACCGATGAGGGTCACCCGGTTGGCTTGCTATGGCAGCGGGCTGCGACCTTTGGCGATCAGCGACTCTTGCTGGAAATCAGCACGCCAACGATCAAGGGCGCCAGCTGGATTGAAAGCGCATTTGAGGAAGGGGATCAGCGGCAGTTTCATGTGGTTTGCCCGCACTGCGAGCACAAGCAGGTTTTAAAATGGGGGCAAGTGACTTGGGACAAAAACGACGATGGTTTGCACCTTTCGGAAACAGCCGTCTATCACTGCGAAGGGGATGGCTGCGGCACGGTTTGGAATGACGGCGAGCGTTGTGCTGCCATCAGAAATGCCGAACGCCTGGGTGGTGGCTGGATCGCTAAGAAACCGTTTCGCGGCCATGCTTCCTACCATTTGTCTGAACTTTATAGCTGCTTTCGTAACCTGAAAGACATTGTTCAGAGCTTCCTGGACAAGAAGGCTGCAGGGGATTTGCAAACCTTCGTCAACGTGTCCCTGGCTGAAACATGGGAAGAGGAAGGTGACAAGCTCGAGGCCGACACTCTGATGGCCCGGGCCAAAGAATTTGGGGCGCAGGCGCCGATGGGTGTTGGTGTCGTGACCGCTGGCATCGACATGCAGGGTGACCGGCTAGAACTGGAGGTTGTTGGCTGGGGGCTGGGCGAAGAATCGTGGTCGCTTGGCTATAAAACTCTTTGGGGCGACCCGCTGCGACCTGATGTCTGGAAAGAGCTGGACGAATTTCTCGAGGCAACCTGGACCCACGAGACTGGGGTCGAGCTGCGGATCACGGCTGCCTGCCTCGATACTGGGGGCGAGGCTGGATACACGCAGGCCGCCTATGATTATGCCCGAATGCGACTTGGTCGAAAGCTGTTTGCCATCAAGGGTGTTGGCGGGTGGGGCCGCCCCATCGTCACAGCGCCCAGTAAAATAAAACAACGCGGCGTTCGACCGGTTCAGTTGTTCCCGATTGGGGTTGATGAGGCCAAGGTGGTGGTGGCACAGCGGGCGCGGATTTCTGAGCCGGGGCCGGGATATAATCACTTTCCTCTGACCAGAGATCCCAATTGGTACGACATGTTCACGGCCGAGGCCCTGCGCAGCCGGAAAGTGAAAGGGTTTACCGTGCGTGAGTGGCACAATGTGCGGCCCAGAAACGAGGCCTTTGACTGCCGGGTCTACGCCTATGCCGCGCTGCGCATCCTCAACCCGAATATCCCGCGCTTGGTGCGGGCGCTGGAAGAGCAGGGCCGCGATATTGAATTGCCAGAGACGCCACAGGCCGAGGCCGCACCTGCGGAAAAACCGCCAGAGGCAGAGGACGCCCCAAAACCGGAGACTGCGAGAAAGCGCCGGTGGAAGCCTATGAGCAAAAGGCGGCGGCGCGGTATCTGAATAGGGCGTGAATGTGAGCACAATTCCCGGCGAAATCGGGGCAGGGGTGACCTTTACGGTTATTGCTTGCCTGCCTGTATACCCTGCGCCGGACTGGTCGATTGACCTGATCCTGCGCGGTCCCAGCCAGATTGATATCAGCAGCGTCAGCAACGTCGAAAATCATGAGTTGCGCGCCGCCGCCTCTGTCACCAAAGACTGGAAACCGGGACGGTATCGCTATGAGATCCGGGCCAGCAATGGTGACGATGTGGTCACAGTTGAGTCCGGTGAAGTGAAGATCTCGCCAGACCTATCTGCTCAGGTTGCAGGGTTTGACGGGCGCGATCATGTGCAGCGGGTTCTCGATGCCGTTGAGGCCGTGATCGAGAATCGCGCGACCATCGATCAGCAGCACTACCAGATTAACAACCGCTCGCTGACCCGGACGCCGATGGATGATCTTCTGAAGCTGCGTGCCAAATACCGCGACGAGCTGGCCGGGCAGAAACGTGCGCACCGGGGCGGTGGGCTTGGCCCGCAATACAAGGTACGGTTCTGATGTTCGGCAAGCTGTTCTCCCGTTCCGCTCCAATGGTAGAGGCGCCGCGCCGCAAGGCCCCGCCAATGCTGGCGCGCCAGCGTCGATCTGGGGGCGTCCGCAATTTCGACGCAGGGCAGAATGACCGGCTTACCAGTGGTTGGACAAATACACCGCTGCCTGCGGATCAGATTATTCGTCGGAACTGGCGCACCCTGGTGGCGCGGTCGCGCGAGCAGGCTGCCAATAATCCATATGGCAAAGCCTTCCAGCGCAGTGCGCGCCGCAATATCGTGGGCCAGCAGGGGTTGGTGCTGCAGGCCCGCACTAAGGATGGCACCAAGGGCACACTGGATCAGGGTGCAAACCGCGCCATTGAACGGGCCTGGAAGTCCTGGTGCAAGGCTCAGAATTGCGATGTGACGGGCCGCCGGTCGTTCCGCCAGATCCAAAAAGAGCTGATCAACGGCTGTGTCACTGACGGCGAATTCATGGTGCGTTTTGTCTATGGGCGGGACGCTGGGCCATGGGGCTTTGCTCTGCAGGTGCTGGACCCCATGCGCTGCCCGGTGGATATGGATGAAGAAAAACGCCCCGGTGGTGGGTTCATCCGGGCGGGCATTGAGTACACCAAGCTTGGCCGACCCATTGCCTATTACTTTACCACATTAAGCCCGAATGAAGCCGACTATAACTATGGTGGACGCGGTTTTGTAAAAGTGCCGGCCGATGAGATTGTGCATTGGTTTGAGGCGGATATCGTCGGGCAAAAACGGGGCCTGCCCTGGATGGCCACGGCCCTGTGGCGCATGCACCAATTGGGTGAATTTGAGAAGTCAGCTTTGGTTGCGGCTCGTGACGGCGCCAACCGGCAAGGGTTTATTGAGTGGGCCGAGGGTTTCGGACCTGAACTTGATGAGGATGACGACGAAGACGGCATCGAGATCGAGAGCGAGGCGGGCGTTTATCAGAGTTTGCCTCAAGGCGCGAAGATTGCTGACAGTAAGTCCCAGTATCCCAACGGCGAAATGGCGGTGTTTTCCAAGCATATGCTGCGTGGTGTCGCCAGTGGTCTGGGTGTCGCCTACAACGATCTGTCCAATGACCTCGAGGGGGTGAACTTTAGCAGCATTCGCCACGGCATGCTCGCAGAGCGGGACCATTGGAAAGAGCTGCAAGAGAGCATGGTTGAGAGCTTTGCAGTACCGGTCTATGAGCGCTGGCTTACCTATGCTCTGCTGGGTGGTCGTATCACGCTTGAGAACGGATCGCCCTTGCCAGCGGCCAAGCGTCAGAAGTTCATGGATGTGCAATTTCAGCCCCGGCGCTGGGACTGGATCGATCCGGCCAAGGATGTGAAAGCTGACGTTGAGGCGATGGACAACCTGATCAAATCGCACGGGCAGGTGATCCGCGAACGCGGGCGAGATCCGCAGGATGTCTACGGCGAGATCGCCGCAGACATTGAGGGCATGCGTGCCGCAGGTATCTCCGAAGACATCATCACCGCAGTTATGACAGGAAAGCTCAAAGGAGGGCAGGGCAATGGCCAGCAAGGCAGTTCCCCCAAAGCCGGAACCCCCGGTGAAGACGACACTGAAGACAAAGCCGGAGACTGAGTTGATTGGCCGGTCGCTAACCCGAGACATCACACCAGAACAGATCAACGCAGGCGAGCAGGGTGCAAGCCGTGGGTTGTTGCGGACTGTTGAGGTCGGCGCCATCGATGAAGAGGCGCGCACAGTGGAACTGGCCTTTTCCAGCACGACGCCCGTGGCGCGCTGGTTCGGAGAGGAGGTGCTGTCACACAAGCGCAAAGCAGTAAAGCTACAGCGTTTGAATGACGGCGGCGCGATCCTGGTTGGCCATGATTGGGGCGATCAGGTTGGCGTGGTGGAAAAAGCCCGCGTCGATAGCGACCAGATGGGGCGTGCCGTTGTCCGGTTTGGCAACAGCCCCCGGGCGCAAGAGATCTTTCAGGACATTGTCGATGGTATCCGGCGCCATGTGTCCGTGGGCTACACGGTCAGCAAAATCGAGGAAGAGGTGCGCGAGGGGCAGCCCAACCTGGTGACGATCACTGAATGGGAACCCTACGAGATTTCCATTGTATCGGTGCCAGCCGATCAGAGCGTCGGCGTGGGGCGGGGTGCGGAAAATCCGCCAGAGGGAAGCCCCGCACCTGCAGGGCAAACTGCGGGGAACGATACGGGCGCGGATGGCTTGCCCGCTGATACTCAACAGAGGGAACTCAAGATGAACACCATCATTACCCGCGATGCTAAGGGCAATAAGGTTCGGGCCAAAGTGGATGAAAACGGCGAAATCGTCGAAGTTATTGAAGTGCTCGAGCGCGCCAGTACAGGTGTCAGTAGTGATGTTGAGGCCGCTGCAGTGACCCGTGGCCGTGAGCAAGAGCAGACCCGCGTTCGCGAGTTGACCGAACTGGGTACGGCCTATGATGCTGGCGATCTGGCCACCCGCATGATCGCAGAAGGCAAAGGCGTCGAAGACATGACGCGCGATTTGAATGACCACCTGCACCAGCGCAGCACCCAGCGCCACCTGTCTGACAACAGCGATGTTGGCCTGACCGATGCTGAGGCCGGGAACTTTTCCTTTATCCGGGCTATGCGCGCCCTGGCAGACCCGACCAACCGTCGCGCCCAGGAGGCGGCGGCCTTTGAATTTGAAGCTTCTGATGCAGCTGCCCAGAAAATGGGTCGTGATGCGCAGGGCGTAATGGTGCCCACCGAGGTTCTGACCCGTGCGTTGAACACTGACAGCAGTGGATCTAGTGCTGGTGATACTGGTGGGTTTTCGGTTGGATCTCCTCTGCTGGCTCAAAGCTTTATCGAAATGCTGCGCAACCGCGCTGTGCTGATGCGCTTGGCCACACCGCTTGGTGGGTTGACCGGAAACCCTGATATTCCGACGCAGGAATCGGGAGCCTCAGGCTACTGGATCGGTGAAGACGATGATGCGCCGGAAGATATCCTTGGTCTGGGCCAGCGTCAGATGAGCCCCAAGACCGTGGCGGCCTATTCGGAAATCACCCGCCGCACTCTGAAACAATCCAGCCTCGATGTTGAGGCCCTGGTGCGCCGTGACCTTGCATCGGCTCTGGCCCTGACTATCGATCATGCTGGATTCTATGGATCTGGTGCAGGTAATGAGCCGCTGGGGATCAAGAACACCAATGGCGTCAATGCCATCGACTTTGCAGGGGCTGCATCCGGTGGCGGCGTTGCGTTGCCGACCTGGGGTGAAGTGATCCAGATGGAGACTGAAATCTCTGCTGACAACGCTGATGTCAATTCGATGGCCTATGCGTTTAACGCCCGGATGCGCGGTCACTTCAAAAGCACAGAGAAATTCTCGAGCACCAGTGGTCAGCCGATTTGGGAAAACGGAAATTCTGTGAATGGCTACCGGCCCGAGGTCACCAACCAGATCGCAAATGGCGATCTGTTCTTTGGCAACTTTGCAGATCTTATCCTTGGTATGTGGGGAGGTCTCGACATCACCGTTGATCCTTACACCGGCAGCAAGAAAGGCCGGTTGCGGATCGTAACGATGCAGGATGTGGACTTTGTGATCCGTCATGCTGCGAGCTTCTGCTACGGCTCCGACGCCTCCTAAGTTGCAGATCTGAATTCTTTGGCGGGCTGAACCGGCCCGCCGCTTTATCTCTCAAAACAGAGGACACAGAATGTCAAAACCATCTGACTACACAGTCACCAGCTCGTTTGTCTGGGACAAGAAGATCATGAAGCCAGACGATCCAATTGCCCTGACGGATACGCAGGCTGCACCGCTGAAATCCCGTGGCAAGATTGAACCGGGCAAGCCTAAAGCGAAGAAACCCGCTTCCAAAACTGCGGCCACCAAAGACTGATGCCCGCCCCCTCCTGGGAAAATCCTGATGCCTTCCTGCAGCTTGACGACTTTGCCATTGCGGTGACGGTCACGCCGCAGGGGGGCGTTTCTCGTGTGGTCCGGGGCATATTTGACGAACCTTACCTGAATGCTCAGCTGGGTGAGTATGACGCGGATGTCGTTGAGCCGCGTCTGACCTGCAAGGCTGCTGATGTGGCTGATCTGGCGGCCAAAGATGCGGTTCAGATTGATGGGGTCCCCTATTACCTGCTGACTGGGCCGCAGGCTGATGGCACCGGCTTTGCGGTTCTGCGCCTGGCCAAGGGATAGAACAATGCTAGCGTTCGACTTTGACACGAGCGAGATGAAACGTATCGCTGATGAGTTCGATGCCAGCGAAAAAGATCTGTGGCATGCTTATTCCAGAGCCCTGCGGCGCACCGCTTCCACCATGAAAACCCGGGGCCGCAAGGGGCTGCGCACTGAGCTGGGGCTGCGCAACGCCGCCGAGCTGCGCAAGCGTCTGCAGGGTTTTAGGTTCAAGCGTGGCAAGGCGATGGGCGAGGTCCGCATGTGGTTTGGTTTGAACGATATGCGGGTGTCTGCATTCAAAGGGCGAGCAGCCCGCACCGGCGCCGGGGCTTCATTTGCCGGGCAAGATTTTGATGGCGCTTTTGTTGGTCGGAACGCGAAGGGGCGGCAAACGGTCATGCGGCGCGTTTCCAAATCCCGCTGGCCGGTCAAAGAGGAACGCATGTCCATCGAGGACAAGGCGCAGATCTACATTGAAGACGAGGTTTTTGACGAGATCGAAGAGGTGTTTTTCATGAATTTCCGCGCTGAGGTGCGATCACGGACGCTCTATGGCGTTGGGAAGAGGGACTGACGTGGCGGATAACATCGACCTGGACCAGCTGCATGATGCAATTTTGGCCAAGATCAAAGAGCAGTTTCCAAGCCTGCAAACTGTCGAGGCCTACGGCGCTGATCGTAAAGACCTGGTGGTGCCTGCGGTGTTGCTCGAGCTGGTCGACATGGAAGCTGACCCGGATAGTGACCCAGGCACCGAACAGCTGGCAGTGGTGACCAAATGGGCAGCGCGGGTGGTGTTTTCCTTCCGGCAGGGAAACGTAAAACGAGAGATCCGCAAGCTGGCGGGGGCTCTGGCGGTGTTGGTGCATGACAATCGCTGGGGGCAGTCCGTGAATCCTGCAAAAGTCACAGTGATCGGGCCTGACGCCTTTGACCCTGCCTTTGACAAGTTTGAGGTCTGGGCGGTTGAGTGGGATCAGCAGGTTGATCTGGGCGCGAGTGTCTGGACAGGTGAAGGGGTGACACCAGACCGTGTCATGGTTGGCTATTCGCCTACTATTGGGCCCAGCCAAGAGGGCGAATATACAGAATTGGTCAGCACCGCATGAGCTATGGCGCCGCCAGAAATGAGCAGGCCCGCGAGGGTATTGTGCGATTTGGTGTCGTGACGGCCGTCGATGCCGGGACGGCCCGTGCCAAGGTGAGCTTTGGTGGCGAGAGCGAAAGCGCCTGGCTGCCCTGGCTGGCAGAGCGCGCGGCGGCGATTACAGTCTGGGCACCAGTCTCAATCGGTGAACAGGTTGTTGTGCTGTCTGAATCGGGGGAAACTACGCAGGGCGTGATCCTTGGTTCGGTGTTCAGCGATGGCAACCCGGGTGCAGGTTCAACGGAGGCCGTGCATCGTGTCAAAATTGGCGGGTCATCGATCACGATAAACGGGTCGGCAATCACCTTGTCCAGCAATGGATCAACCATAGTTGTGGACGCCGGAGGGGTCGCCATAAACGGCGCCCGGATTGATCTGAACTGATGCCTGGGGTCACGCGCAAAGGCGATAGTTGCACTGGTCACGGGCCGTTTCCGCCACGCGCCAGCACCGGGGGCAGCGGTACTGTGTTTGCGAATGGCATTCCTGTGCATCGCCAGGGCGACAGCTGGGCAGTCCACTGTATTCCGGGGCCGGTGTGTCATGGCGGTGGCCTTGCTTCCGGGTCGGGTTCAGTGTCAGCCAATGGTCAGCAGCTGGGGCGGATTGGTGATCCTGTTGATTGCGGATCAGTGGTTGCGGGTGGGTCAAGCAATGTCTTTGCCGGAGATTAAACTACACTTTTGAGCCGTCAAAGGCTTCGGATCTAAACAACCAATGCTGCACCATGCACATATCGACTAGAAGGGCGGTTTGCGGCCGTTCGCTGCGGTTTGCTCCAACGGCGGCTATGCGCAGATACCGACCTTTGCAAAGTGGCCGCCCCAGATGCCTTGAAGCGACACAACCCGCTCATTGCGGACCTTGGTGCAGCAAGCGGCGAATGGCTGATCTGAGTCCAGTGGAGGAATTGTATTCTATGAAGAAAGACACCTTGATTGCCGACGGAACGTTTGGAGTAGGCTTTAAGCTTTCAGGCATCACACAAATGAGGGTCACAATGTCTGATGAGGTGCCCCACTCGACAATGTCGTCTTACTCGAAGTACGTGAAGTTTACATAGCCAATTAGGAAAGCAATGCCCAGAATTACGCCAATAAACAGGAGTGGCGCCAACAGACCGGCCAGAAATCCCAGCTTTTCAAGTCCGGCCATCAAGCGATCACCAATGTGTTTGGTTGGCAAGTGCGTCAATTCTGCTGCCACTGTGGCAGATGCCACGACCGGGTACCGCCAATATGTCACCAATTTTGAAAACGCCAAAAAGGCATAGAGCAAGCTTGCCCCACTCAGCAACCCCAGAGCCAACCATCCTGGACTGCCTGCGCCGTGGAAAAGGATCATTCCCCAGAACCCCAAGGCAAGTGCGCCAACCGTCATTTCGATACCCACGCCAGCCAGCGGCACCATCTCAAGGTCTTCACCGCAGGACTGGCATTTGTAACGATAGACCGAGTGGTAGATCTGCATTTCCCGTGACACGGGCATCATTTCCGGCGCCTCGCAATTGGCGCATTTGCGAATTTCAGCCATGTTAGTTGTCTTCCTTGATGTCCGTATTACGGGGGGAATAGGCAATAATTACGTCAAACCAATCCCGCATTGGCTTCGAATGGCGTCTACTGCTGCTGCGGTGCCTTGAGCCGAAAACCTCAGAACCAGCTCACCGTTTGGATTTAGAACGTCCACTTTTCTTGCCGCTGCAAACGCATTCAGCATTGAGGCGCTCACTGGCACGTTTCCGACCCAAGCATCATCACCATCCCCGTCAAAGTACCATGACGGGGCAACTTCTTTGAACAGGCTGCCTCCAGGAAGATGAAATTGTAGGCCTAGCTGGGCGGTTGCATCATCTTGCGCAAACAGGTTTGGCAAAGACGGCACATACAATTTTAGATCCAGTTTCTGCGTGTTTTGATTGCGTTCGTCACATCCGAGATTCAGCACATACTTGCCCTGTTGAATATGCATCTGGGCATAGGTGTGGCCTGTATTGTCCGTGCCAGATGCTAACACCCATTGGTTTTCCGCTGCGACGGCCATCGCGCCAGTAAAAATTACCAGTAATGGAACGATCAGGAGTTTACGCCACATAATATTTCCTTTTGTCATACACAGTGCCCAGCAAGCACAAGCGGTCAAACTAAATCTGTTCAAACACTTACCAGTTGCGCCCCATTTGAGTCCAACCTAACCTGCAGTGCAATGTTTCCCGTGAAGGGGAATATGCCGCTTCGCGGCTAAAAAGGGAAAATACTAGAAAGATAGAACATGCTGAAATTATCGTCATTAACTGCAGTAACTTTACTACTAACCGCCGTCTCCGGCCATGCCTATACGTTGGTATCGTCGCAATCCACCACCACCGGATTCGATCACACAGTTCAATGTGAAAGTGGGGCAACTATTGTGTTGAAACAAATGTCAGGCAACTACCATGTCGGAGGGGGAATCTACTCTACTTTCGACGAAGCCTTAGCAGGCCAAGGTTGCAAGTGACCTTTGTGCGAAATTGCCACCGGGCACGCAGTTAAGGCCCACTGACCCCGCCACTTTTGGCGGGGTTATAACTTTTGACTGACTTAATGTTGGCTCTGAAGGGCATAAGTTCCTGACGTTGAGCAGTAAGCTTTTCAAGAGAGCAGGCTGCAGGATGATGCTGGCATCTGCGGAAAACCTGCTGCTTCCAGAAAATGCAAAAGATGTTTTACGGGCCGTTCCTTGTTGGCGGAAATGACAGCTTTGGGCATATGGGGCCAGCCCCACGCGTTTTGCGCACGGAGTTGTTGCTTTTCAAATTTAAGCTGGGATGGAGGCCGAAGACGTCAGAAGTTCTTGTTTATCTCACACAGCTTGCGGACCAAGTAGCCGGCGTCGGTGAGCAGTTTGACGTACAATGTCCCACCCCGGTTAAAATCGGCTTGGAGTTTCTTAGAGCTGGGTTTGTTGACGATCAAAATGCCTCCACCACAATTGTCGTTAATTTTTACACACGTGCTCTCATTTGCAAAGCAGTCCCCCTTGGATCTATATGCACTGTAGGTCACGTCTTCGGAATCCCACACCCGGATTTTATCTGCCTGAGCTGCTGTGCCCATAATCACTAGAACGACAAAGGCGGCTGGAAGAGCGCCAGTAGTTTTGAGAAATTTATTCAATATTACGTTTCCCTCATTGTAGAGATATGCACTTAAGGCACATCCTTAGTAAGGAAACGCCAAACCTGATTGGTGTCAAGAAAGATAAAGGTACTGCGTCAAAGTGGGTCGATCCATTGATCCATATGTATTATTTCGTTGGGACTAAGGCAGATACGTGGCAAGAAATGCGTGCCCTAGGGGCTCCTGGACTGCCTCAACGCAGGAATTTTGCTGCAGCGCGGACATAGTGAAAACACGACGGCATTCGCCAGTTGTTTTGTCTCAGCCTAAAGCGGTCCTGAAGACGAAACCCAGCGCCGTCATAATGGGCTTTCAACGTCAACTGGGCGAAAAATCTTAGACATTGCAAAGCGCGCTTTCTGCGCTTCGCTGCCGTTGGTGCATTTCACAACGAAGGACCGGAACCCGCCCTTAGTGCCCCATATGCCGCATTATGCTGCACCCAGCACGAATGTCGTAGAAGGGCTGGTAGCTGCCGTTAGACGGGTTAGTCACGAACGGCAGGTCAGGGTCGAAAGTACCAGTTGACGGATCTGGTAAAAAGATCCGAAATAGCCAGCAATGCAGTCGCTTTGATCTTGAAACGTCCACGACCCAGAATAATCAAATCGGAAAACCGCCAGAGGTCTTTCCACTGACCCTGTGGCCATGGTCGTCGTATGATTGGTCTCGACGCATCCACTGGTAAACAGCTTTCAGGCATGGCGCATTTGCGTCAGTCAGTGCGTGATATTCTGACTACCCCTATCGGGACCCGCGTGATGCGTCGTGATTACGGCAGCCGTCTTTACCGGTTGGTCGATGCGCCAATGAATGACGCCACCCGCCTGGATATGATGGCCGCCACCTATGAGGCGCTTGAGACTTGGGAACCGCGGTTAACGGTCGATCAGGTGTCAGTGGAAATGCCTGCGCCTGGTGGCGTTGTCGTCTCAATTGAGGGGCAATATCTGCCGACAGGCCAACACGTCACCCTTGATGGCATTGAGGTACGCTGATGGCTGGTGGATTTACAGCAATTGATATGTCCCAACTTCCAGCACCAAACGTGGTGCTGCCGGTGAGTTACGAGGCCACGCTGACTGCAATGCTGGCAGACCTTCGCGCCCGAGATCCGATCTTTGATGCTTTGGTCGAGAGTGATCCGGCGTACAAAATTCTGGAAATCGCGGCCTATTACAAAACACTGACGGATCAGCGGGTGAATGATGGCGCCCGCGCTGTCATGCCCGCCTATGCAACTGGCAGCGATCTGGACCAGATTGCCGTACGCTTCGGTGTCGAACGCCTGGTCATTGACCCGGGCGACCCAGATGCGCTGCCGCCAGTGGTGCCTGTGCTGGAAAGTGACGAGGATTTCCGCCGTCGCATGTTGCTGGCTTTTGAGGGGCTGAGCACCGCTGGCCCTGCTGGGGCTTATATCTTCCACGCGCTGGGCGCTGATGCGGAGGTCGCTGACGCCAGCGTCCAAAGCCCGGCGCCAGGTCAGGTGCTGGTTTCAATCCTGTCGCGCACCGGCAATGGCACCGCCGACGCTGAATTGGTTGCCAATGTGACGGCGGTTATAAGCGCCGACGATGTGCGCCCGCTGACAGACCAGGTGACGGTGCAAGCCGCCACAATCACGGATTATGCCATTACGGCCACGCTGACGGTGTTGCCCGGTCCTGATAGCACAGTTGTGCGTCAGTCGGCCGAGGATGCCGCTGCTGCCTTTGCAACTGCCCAACACCGCCTTGGCCGGGATGTCACTTTGTCCGGCCTCTATGCGGCACTTCACCGGCCCGGCGTCCAGAATGTGGCGCTGACGAGCCCGGCGGCGGATATTGTGATCGGTGAAGCGCAAGCCCCCTATTGCACAGGTATCATTGTAACCGTGGGGGGTACCGGTGCCTGATAGTCTGCTGCCCCATAACGCCACCAGCCAGGAACGTGATATCGAGGCGGTCACTGGCCCGGCGTTGGCACCTGATGTCCTGTTGCAAGCGCTCTGGGACCCGGAAATCTGCCCCGAGGACCTGCTGCCCTGGCTTGCCTGGTCGTTCTCTGTCGACAACTGGGATCCCAAATGGGCCGAGGAAGACAAGCGGGCGGTGATTGCCGGTTCCGTTGAGGTGCATCGCCGCAAAGGCACCGTCGGCGCGGTGCGCCAAGCTCTCACTGCAGCTGGCTACGGCACGGCGCGCATTGTCGAAGGCAAGCCCAGCTCGCTGTATGACGGCACTGTCCGCTACGACGGCGCAGAGATCCACGAAGGCCCCGATCACTGGGCCGAATACCGGATCTATCTGGACCGGCCGATTACCATAGATCAGGCCGCCCAGGTGCGCGAGATCCTGACCAATGTTGCCCCGGCTCGCTGTCATCTCAAAGGGCTGTACTTCACCCAAGCCGCTCACCGTTACAACGCTGCCGTGGCTTACGACGGCAGCTATACTCATGGAGTTATCCAATGACGAACTTGCCAGAGGCCAGCGGCTGGGTTGCCGGGATCTATCAGATCGAGCAGACCGACCCGGTTCTGGGCGGTCCGCCCAATCTTGAAACCGGCGCGGGAATTGCCAACGTCCAGGCTCAGCAACTTGCTGAGCGTACCGTATGGCTTAAGGCCGAAATCGCGGCGGCGGTTGCCACTGTGATAGCCACCGGCACTGGGTTGAACGGCGGCGGTGCATTTGATGGTGGCTTGACCCTTTCAGCTGACTTGGCTGGCCAGACCGTGGCCGAGGCGGGCAGCAATAACCTTCAGTTGATGACAGCTCTGCGCACCAAACAGGCTATCGACGTTGCTATCAATGCTCTGGTCGGTGCCGCACCTGCGCAACTGGATACGCTCAACGAGCTTGCCGAAGCCATCACTTCAAATGGTGATACGTCAGCGGCCCTGACTGCCCTGATCGCCGCTAAACTGGATGCCGCGAACTATACGGCGGCAGACATTATGGCCAAACTCAAAACCGTGGATGGAAACGGCTCGGGCCTCGATGCTGATCGCCTCGATGGGCTTTCCTCTTCCAGCTTTGCGCGATCCACCCGCACAATCAGCGCGGGCGCGGGCCTGACGGGTGGCGGAACTCTTGCCAGCAATCGCACGATCTCCGCGAGTATCCCAACTCAAAATGAGGCTGTGGCAGGCACCATCCAAACTAAACTGATGACGCCTCTGCGCACCAAACAGGCAATTACAGCCGCTATCGATGCCTTGGTCAATGGCGCTCCGGCGGCCCTGGACACGCTCAAGGAGTTGGCTGATGAGCTAAGTGACAACGATAATGCGATTGCTGCGCTGACTTCGCTGATCGGCACCAAACTTAATGCTTCCAGCTACACCGCAGCTGACATTCTGGCCAAGCTTCTGACCGTGGACGGCGCTGGTTCTGGCCTTGATGCCGACAAATTGGACGGGCTTTCGTCCGCCAGCTTCGCCCGATCTGCCCGCACAATCAGCACAGGCACTGGATTGACTGGGGGTGGTGCGCTCACAGCGAACCGCACGATCTCGGTTGATTTTGCCGAGAAAGGCGATGCGGAAACCGGGACGAATTCCTCCGAAGTGATGAGCCCACTGCGTACCCATCAGGCAATCAAAGCGGTGCAGTCAAATGCATTGCCAACGGCGTGGGTGAACTTCAACGGCCAGGGCACAGTGGTGATCAGGGAGGCTTGTAATGTCTCAAGCATCACCGATTTGGGCGCAGGACATTATAGGGCCAACTTTGCAAGCCCAATGGCAAATGCAAAATATGCCGTCCTTGGCCTGCACGGTAATGTCTCCACTGCAGGGGACGAACGCAACAACTTCTACCTCGTCGATAAATCAACCACGTATGTGGAATTTTACACCACGAATGTTCACGGCACTGCTGGCGATTGGGACAATGTGTCCATCTTGATCATGGGAGGCTTGTAATATGAGTCAGGTCATTATCTATCAAAACAATGAAGGCGCCGCGGCCATTATGAGCCCGGCTCCGGGTCTTATTGCAAGCGATCTGGCAGCAGTCTTACCGGAGGATGCCCGTCATTTTCTTATGGATGTGAGCGCTTTGCCTTCTGTTGGTGTCGCGCAGATGTACGTGGATTTTGATCTGCAAACAGTCATGGTCAAGCCCCCAAACCTGGAGGCTGAGAAGGACCGCGCGCTTTCGACGGCACGCGGCATTGCTCTGGAAGTGCGCCGCCAGATTGCCACGTCGGCCTCGCCCGAGCGGGCATTGTCCTGGGTGCTCAAGGCGGTTTACGGCGCCGTTTGGCAAGTCAACGAGGCGGCCGCTAATCCGTTGCTTGCCTCGCTCAGCGCCACCGCCCAGGCCGGGTTCCAACTTGAGGCTGACATCACCGGAGAAGACCCCGTATCCGTCCGCGACCGTTCGCTGGAGAAAGCGGGTCTTTTCTTCCAGGCTAACCAACTTGTTGAGGGCATGGAACGCCTGGCTGAAGACCGTATTCCCGCCGCTGCCACTATTGTCGAGCTCGATACAATCACTGCCCAGCTGCGCGCCCTTGAAACACAGACACTCACAAAGCTCGCACAGATCAGGAGTTGAATTTTCTAACAAAACTCCAGTCTAACTAGCCGGAATTCCGCCAGAGGAATGGACGCGCTGGGCCGTGCAGTATCGCTGCAACACGCATACAGCAGCGAGGTTCAAATGGCTGGTTTTCTTCACGGCGTCGAAGTGCTCGAGATTGACTCAGGCCCACGCCCAATTCGTACTGTTTCAACGGGCATAATCGGCATTGTTGGCACTGCACCGCAGGCCGACGCGGCTGCATTTCCACTGAACACTCCGGTTTTGATCGCAGGCAGCCGCCTTGAGGCCTCCAAACTGGATACCACTGTAGATGGCACCGGTGGCGGCACATTGTCCGGTGCGCTGGACGGCATCTTTGACCAGATCGGCGCGGTTGTCATTGTGGTGCGCGTCGAAGAGGGGGCAGACGAGACGGCAACGCTGGCCAATATCGTAGGCGGCGTAAACGCGGGCACCGGTCAGTTTGAAGGCGTGCATGCTCTGCTGGGCGCTGAGAGCGTTGTCGGACATGCCCCACGCATCCTTTGCGCCCCCGGCTGGACCCACCAGCGGCCCAGTGACCTGGCGAATCCAGTGGTTGCGGAACTCGAGGGTATTGCTGACCGCATCGGCGCGATCATCGTGGCCGATGGGCCGAACACCACCGACACTGCAGCGCAGACCTATGCGGGCGACTGGGGCACCACCGGGCGCATCTATGTGATTGACCCCTGGGTCAAAGTGTTGGCCAGCGACGGCAGTATCGTGAGCGAACCGGCATCTGCCCGGGTTGCGGGCGTGATCGCGCGCACCGACAACGATATCGGTTTCTGGGTGTCACCATCCAACAAGGGCATTTTTGGCATCATGGGCACGTCCCGTCCGGTTGATTTCAAGCTGGGTGATCAATCCAGCCGTGCCAACTTGCTGAATGCCAATGCTGTGACAACCATCATTCGACAAGACGGCTTCCGTCTCTGGGGCAACCAGGTGCCGACGGGGGATGCAAAATGGCAGTTCCTTTGCGTGCGCCGCACAGCTGACGTGCTGAACGAAAGCATCCAGCGGGCGCACCTCTGGGCTGTCGACCGGGCGATCACCAAAACTTACGTCGAGGATGTGGTCGAAGGGGTGAATGGCTTCATTGCCGGGCTGGTCGCCCAAGGCGCCTTGCTCGGAGGCAAGTGCTGGGCGGATCCGGATCTCAACACCGCTGCCAGCATCCAGAATGGGCAGGTGTGGTTCAATTTCGACTTTACTCCGCCTTACCCAGCTGAGCGGGTCACTTTCCGGTCGCACCTGGTCAATGACTATATCGCGGAGGTATTTGCATAATGGCTATTCGTAACATCCTGAAAAACTTCAACCTGTTCGTCGATGGCCGCGGGTTTGCAGGCGAGCTGGGGGATTACACTCCGCCCAGCCCCTCTGTCGCCGCCGAGGAATACCGCGCGGGCGGGATGGACGGTCCAATTGATATCGATATGGGCATGGAAAAAATGACCACCAGCTATGTCCTGCGGAATTATTCCGCTGACGTGCTGGCGCTTTGGGGCATTGTGCCGGGCCAACTGATCCAGGTGACCGCGCGCGGGGCGCTGGAAAGTGAGGACGGTACCGTCACGCCGGTTGTTCACAACATGCGCGGTAAGATCCTGCAACCGGATCGCGGCACCTGGTCACCGGGGCAGTCCGCCTCGATCACCATCAACATGACGCTTGAGGCTTTTAAGGAAACCATCGGCGGCGTGAGCGTGACAGAAATAGACGTCATCAACATGGTTCGCATCGTCGGCGGAGTGGATCGCCTGGCCGAACAGCGCGCCGCACTCGGCATTTAAGGATACATAATGAACGAACTACCAGAATTCCTCGCTGAGGGCGAAGACGGCTCCTTGATCGTCACCTTGGCGCGCGGCATCGATATCGATGGCTCAAAGCGCATGTCGCTAATCCTGCGGGAACCCGCCGTCTCGGACATGTTGGCGGCCGACAAAGCTGCCAAGGGCCAAAGCGCAATGAGCGAGGTGACCCTCTTGGCCAACCTCGCTGAGGTCGCACCGGAAAACATTCAAAGCGCCAAGATGCGGGATTATGGCCGCCTGCAGGCCGCGCTGGGTTTTATGAATGGCTGACGCCTGAAACGGCACGTGGCGGGGTTCTTTCCCTGGCGCGTTTCACCGGGTGGTCAGAGGCAGAGATTACAGGAATGCGGGTGACCCGCTTTTTGTGGTGGATAGAGGGCATTAATGGGCAAGCAAAGACTTAGCGCTGAAATCACCATTGGCAGCGTCCTCGAGAACTCCTTTAAGAAAAATGTAGGGCTGATCCGATCTGGTTTTGACAAGGTCGGGAGTAGCATCAGTTTGGTGAAGGCTCGGCAGCGCGAGTTGACGCGCGACCGAAACCTGTTGAAGAAACAAGGCAAATCCGTCGAGGCGCTGGACCGGGAATATGAAGACCTTGAGCGCACGCTCGAGGATCTGGTCCGAAAGCAGCGCCGCTGGGAACGCGCCATGCGCGACAGCGCCCGGGTTGGCGAAACTTTCGGCAGGATGACCTCAAATATTGGCCGTATGGGTCGCCGCATGGCCGTTGGACTGACAGCTGCTGGAGCGGGTATTTTTGCCCTGACGAGTTCAACCGCGACCTATGGTGACAATGTAGCCAAAACAGCCGGAAAACTTGGCATCGGCATCGAGGCGCTGCAGGAATACCGTTATGCGGCCGAGCGGTCGGGCGTCTCAACTGAGAGTTTCGACAGCTCCCTGACTGCGATGCAAAAGCGCTTAGGTGAGGCGGCGCAGGGCACTGGGGCTGCTAAGAAAGCCCTGGATCAAATCGGGTTGAGTGCTCAGGATCTGGTGAACATGGGGCCCGCAGACGCGATGGCGGCCATTGCTGATCAGATGCAATTGATTGAGCACCCAGCCGAACGCGCAGCCATCGCTGCCGCCCTGTTCAGCCGCTCTGGCATTGGCATGGTCAACATGCTGGGCAATGGCTCTGAGGCACTGCAGCAGCTGCGCGAGGACGCCCGCAAAACCGGTTATGTGCTCAGTGAAGACGCGGCCCGCGGTGCCGAGGCCTTTGCCGATGCTCAGCTTGATGCGCAACTGGTGATAAAGGGATTGAAAAACACTATCGGCGCCGAGCTGATGCCGGTGGTGACCCGGTCGATGAAGACGTTCAGCGCCTGGGCCATCACCAACCGCGATGACATTGCAGATTTTGCCCGCACCGCGTCGGAAAAGCTCGAGGCAGCTTTGCCAGTGATTGGGCAAGTGGCCGAGGGGATGGGCCGTGTTGCAACAACAGTTGGTTCCGTAATGTCCAAAGTCGCCGAAATGGTTGGCGGTTGGGATAACTTCGGCATTGTTATCGGGACCGTTTTTGCAGCGCGTACCATTGGCAGTATTGCCAGCTTTGGCATTGCCGTTGGCCGTCTGGGGCTATCCCTTGCTAACCTTGCCGGGATTACTCCACTGGTTGTAACCGGCATCAGGGCAATAGGCGCTGCTCTGCTTATGAACCCCATTGGTCTGGCCGTTGCCGCAATTGCTGGATCCGCATATTTGATCTACCAAAATTGGGAAAAGATCGGCCCGTGGTATGGTGAGCTTTGGGATGGGGTCAAAACCATCTTTCAAGGCATTGGTGGGTTTATCAGCGGTGTCTGGCGCGGGGATATGGACGCTGCCGCTGAGGGAATTTCCACCGCTTGGGATGGAGCAAAAAGCTACCTATCCACTGTTCTCGATGGCATCGGCGCGGTGTTCAGCTTCGCCTGGACCAATGGCATTAAACCGATCACCGACAAGCTGGGCATGACGGATGAGATCGAAGCGGCCTGGCAGGGTCTGGGCGGTTGGTTCGGCACCTATTGGGAAGGTGTGAAAACCACATTTCAGGGCATTGGCAGCTTTATCAGCGGTGCATGGCGGGGTGATATGGATGCGGCTGCCGATGGGTTGTCGAAAGCCTGGAAGGGAGCCGAGGGCCACCTTGCAATCATCTTTGGTGGCATCGGCAATGTGTTCACGTCAGCATGGAATGACGCTATCAAGCCCGTGGTAGACATACTGGGGATCACCGATGCGATCACCAGCGCCTGGCAGACTGTAAAAACGGAACTGCAGCAGGTTCTCGATTGGTTGGGCCAAAAGTTCGACTGGCTGATGGGCAAGCTGCAGCCGGTCCTCGATGGCTTGACCTGGTTGCGGGACAAGGGCGTGGCCGCTCTCGATAGCATTGGCTATTTTGGTTCGGGCGAAACTGGTCAGGGTGAGATCCCTGCTGAGGATAGCCTGCGATCCAGTGGGTTAGGCCAACAACGCCAGAATGACGTACTGCGCCAGCAACGTGAACGGTTGCGGGCCTTGGGCGTACCAGAAGACCGGCTACCCAAAATCTCTGGTTCATTCCTGGGCGGCGATATTGGCCGTGGTTTCCGCCGTGTTGGCGAGCAGGGTCCAGAAACCATCTGGAACTCCAAGGGCGGTTATGTAGCCCATGCGAGCGCAACCGAGCGATTGAGCCGGCTATCTGCTCGCGCCGAGCCTTTGATGTCCGCGCTGGGCGGCGGTTTGCGCCGGGCGATGGATCAGGCACAGGCGGTAGCAGCCCCAGTGATGCAGCAGGTTCAGCAGGCGGCGCAAACTATGACACCGGCCATGATGGCAGCACTGGCGCCAGCGGCGCAGCCAGCACCGGTCATTATTCACGCCCAGATCAATGCGCAAAGCATGTCAGTTTCCGATCTCGCTGACGAGCTGGAACGCCGTGGCCGGGCTGCGCAGGCGGGGGCGCTTTATGACGGTGCGCATGACTATGGCCAGTACGGGGGCGGATGATGGCAGGAACCATGCTGCAGCTGGGCGGATATCAATTCAGCATCGATAACGCGGCCTATCAGAGCCTGAGCCGATCCAGCGAATACCGCTGGGCCGCGATTGAACAGGTTGGCGCTGCTGACGCGCTTCAATTTACCGGGCTGGGGCCAGATACAATCACCTTGCAGGGGGTAATCTACCCTCACTTCAAAGGCGGCCTGGATCAGCTGAACCGTATGCGCCGGACTGCAGAGCTGGGCTTTCCGATGCCCATGATGGCGGGCACCGGGAAGGTTATGGGCATCTGGGTCATCGAGGGGGTACGCGAAGAGCAGCGCAAGTTTGCCGCTCAGGGTGCGCCCCTTCGGCAAGACTTCACTCTCAACATCAGGAGATATGATGGCGGACTTCGCAGCCTCCTACCGTTCTAAAGACGGCGAGATCTTGGACGAAATCGCCTGGCGTCACTACGGCAACCAAGTAGCGGGTGCGTTGGAAATCGTGCTCGAGGCAAATCCCGGCTTGGCTGACAAAGGGCCTGTTCTGCCGATCGGTACCCTGGTGCAGCTTCCTGTGATTGATGCCCCTAAGGAATCCGAGACGGTGCGCCTATGGGATTGATGGATTTCCTGCCCTTCTTTCGCATCACCGTTGATGGGACGGACATCAGCGGCGTACTTGCGCCACGTCTTGTAAGTCTGACCCTGACCGATGCTGCCGGGGTTCAGTCCGATAATGTGCAAATCACTCTCAGCGACACAACGTTGTTTGGCAGGCTGGTAGAGCCGCGGGCGGGGGCTGAGATCCGCGTTTGGTTGGGCTACCCGCTGCAGCTGAAATACATGGGGATGTTCACGGCTGACAGTGTCGAGGTTGAAGGCCCACCAGACCGGATGATGATCACAGGTTTGGCTACGATCAACGGCGAAACAACCAGCGGCAAAACGGCTCTTACTGACCAGAAAAAGCGCAGCTGGCCGGAGGGTACCAGCATCGGTGCCTTGGTCGAGAAAATCGCAGGTGAACACGATATGGAACCTGCAGTGTCACAGAGCCTGGCAGATCTGGCTTTGCCTCACATCGACCAGATTGATGAAAGTGACATGAACCTGCTGTCCCGGGTGGCGCGGGACTTTGACGCCATCGCCAAACCAGGGGACGGACGTATTGTCATGGCCAAGCGGGGTGAAAGCCTGACTGCATCCGGGCAACCCATGCCGACCTTGCTGCTGACGCAGAAGAAGGTGAGCCGCTGGCGCTACCGCAACAGCGTGAAGGCCAAGGCCGGATCCGTTGTCGCTGTGTATCAGGACCTTGCAAGGGGGAAGCCGGAGGAGCGCACGGCGGGCGAGGGGGAACCGGTACGCAGATTAAAGCGCCGGTTTCCAAACAAGGATGCAGCACAGACAGCCGCGGATTCAGAGTTCCAGAAACTGCAGCGCGCTGGGCGGTCTTTGTTGATCACAATGCCGGGTGATCCCGATGCCATGGCGGAGGGGAAACTGCTTGCGGCCGGGTTCAGATCTTACATCGATGGAGAATGGTTGATCACCCGCGCGACCCATAACCTGGACAGTGGCGGCTATCGCACCAGCATCGAATCCGAGCCGATGGAGTGAGGTTCAAATCCTCGTCCAGGCATCAAAAAATTACTGGTGAATAGGCCGAGGAACAGAACGGGACCGAAACAGGAATGTTGCGAAACGTGTTGCGAGCGTTTTTTCAGTGTTTGGGAATGTCGTGTAAGTGATTGATTTTAAATGGAGGCGAGTACGAGAATCGAACTCGTGTACACGGATTTGCAATCCAGAAAGAGCATAAGCGAAAACAACGGCTTAAGGGTGCAAAACACCCCCTAACAAAAAGTGAACAAAAAGCGAAAGTTTCAAAGCCAAATTCGCCGGTTCAAAACGAAAAAGGCCCCGTCACAGCGGCAACTGTGAACCGGGGCCAAATAGAAAAAGCCTGTCAGCTTTCGAAGCACATTAGCACGGGCCACCATCGCTCCGCAAACGCTCAGTCGGCTTTTTCGCGACCTCTGACCGGCGAGGTGGTCCAATGAGCTGGCGCATCGCAAATGAATGCGCCGAGCGCCGCTTTGGCAGCGCCGCGCGCAAGCAGATCATCATGTTCCTGGCCGACAAGGCGAGCGATGACGGCTCAGGCATCTGGTGTTCCAAGGGGACGATCCAGCGCCACACAGAGCTCAGCGAGAGCACGGTGAAGCGCACCATCATCGACTTCCTGCGCGAAGGCATTCTGATCGAGACGGGGCGGCGGCACTGCAAGAACGGCTACACCGTCATTTACCGCATCGTTCTGGAGCGCGTGGCCGCGCTCGAACCCACGGCTGAGCCCGACATCGACACGGGGGTCACTGTGAACCCCGTCCAGCCTGAACCCGGTACGGGGTCCACGGTGAACTGGGTACGGGGTTCACGGTGGACCCCAAACCATCCTAAAACCATCCATAAACCACCTACGCGCAAGCGCGAGGCGGCGGCGGAGGTTGAAGATTTTGAAGCTGAGAAGATCCTGGCGGCCTATCCCGAAGACAGGATCCGAGACCGGCGAACCAGTCTGCGCCTGATCGCAGCAGCTGTGAAGGCGGGAGTGAAGCCCGATGATCTGAAGCAAGCGGTCAAAGCCTATGCCAAGGAAAGCGAAGGCTACACGCGGAGCAAGGTCTGTTTCTCGGACAATTGGTTCAAGATGCGCCGGTGGGAGACGGGGCTTGCCCAGGTGCAGGCCGACCGCGAGAAGGCGCGAGAGGCCGAAGCCAAAGGCCGAGCGAGCCTCGCCGAATGGATCCACGAGCGCCATCCTCTATGCCGCCACATCACCAACCGGCAGATCGAGGATTTGATCGCATCAAAGCTGGTGACGCCCGAGCAGGTGCGCGCTGCGGGGCTGCAGGCATAAGTGCGGCTCGATTGTTACGCCATGGCGTAAAAAGTAGATATTTACGTTGCGGCGTAATTTGTTTTGATTTACGCTGTGCCGTAAAAGGAACCACATCATGGACCTCACAGCACGAACGGCCGAGCAGATCGGCGAGGCACTCCGCCGGACGCGCAAAGCGCGCGGCTGGACCCAAAGCGACATCAGCGCGCGCACGAATTTGCGCGTCGCGACGATTTCGTCGCTCGAGAATGGCGACGCGGGAACCAAGCTCGCCACAGTGCTCGCTGTCATGGCGGCACTTGGGCTTGAGTTCCGATTGGTGGAGCGCGGTGGCTCGCTTGAAATCGAGGATATCTTCTGATGGCCAAACGCGGGCGTAGTGGCACGATGCAGGTGCTTCTGAATGGAAGGCTGGTGGGGGCCTTACGTCTCGCTGGCTCGGGCGCGATCAGTTTTACTTACGATCAGGACTGGCTGTCGTGGGAGCACGCCATGCCAATCTCGCTGTCACTGCCATTGCGCGAAGAGGCGCACCAAGGCGGCCCTGTCATTGCCTACCTGGAAAACCTGCTGCCGGACAGTCAGGCGATACGAGAACGCGTTGCTGCACGGGTGCGTGCGGGCGGCACGGACGCGTGGCACATGCTGGAGAAGATCGGCCGCGATTGTGTGGGGGCCTTGCAGTTCGTTTCGGGTGAGATCCCCGAGGTTGGCGCACTCGAGGGAGAGCCCGTTTCCGAGGCACAGATTGCGGATATGTTACGCAACCTCGCAAGTGCCCCCCTTGGCTTAGACGAGGAAGACGACTTCCGCATTTCTATCGCAGGGGCGCAGGAGAAAACGGCGCTGCTACGCCACGAGGGCGCGTGGATCCGCCCATCGGGGCTCACCCCAACAACCCATATCCTCAAGACGCAGCTTGGCGTTCTGCCCGCAGAGATCGATTTGTCTGACAGTGTTGAGAACGAATTTTTCTGCATGAACCTCTGTCGGGCCATGGGCATGGATGTGGCTGAAGTCGAGATTGCCGACTTCGAGGACGTGCGGAGCCTTGTTGTGACCCGGTTCGATCGGCGCTGGACCAAAGATGGCCGGTTGATCCGCCTCCCGCAGGAAGACTTTTGCCAGGCGCTCACAGTTCCACCCAGCCAGAAATACCAAATGGATGGCGGGCCGGGGATCACTGAAGGGATCGGGTTGTTGACCGGTAGTGATGACCCTGAAGCAGATCAGCGTGCCTTCTTCCGCGCGCAGGTGCTGTTTTGGCTTTTGGGAGCGACGGACGGGCACGCCAAGAACTTCAGCATTGCATTGCGCCCCGGCGGTTTCCGCATAACCCCGCTTTATGACGTGCTAAGCGCCCAGAAAGCCGTGGATGACGGTCAAATCCGCCAGAACCGGATGCGTCTCGCGATGGCGATCGACGGGCACTATAGGATCAACGAGGTCGTACCGCGCCATTTCCTGCAGGCTGCGAAGGCGGCAGGTTTTGGTGTGGCGCTGGCGGAAGAGGTCTTGTCGGGCGTCGCGTCTGAGCTTGAACCCGCCTTGGACAAGACGCTAGCAGACCTGCCGGATGGGTTTCCACAGCCATTGGCAGATGCCATTGCTGCTGGCATACGACGTCGGGCGATTGCCTTTCATGCCGTATGATCCGCAGATCATATTTCCGTTTTATGGTCGGTAGATCATATTTACTGTGAGCAATCTGCAGGCCCAGTACAGTAGTTGCAGCGTTCCAGGCCAGCTTTGACGGGCCAGCCCAGAGATTGATGACCAAACTCAGATCCTCAACGCCGTGTTTCTGATTGCTGAACATAAGCGGGCAGCCGTGCCAGACGCGGTGCAAGCACCGCTTCAACAAGAAAATTCCCCTGCGCCAGCGCGTTCCTCGCGAGGCAATTTTCCCGCTGACATCCCCTTGGTGCCCGCTTTGGCCATGTTCATCGAAACACTCAAAGTGAGGATTGAAAATTGGCTACGCAAACTCTGAAACTGAACGTCAAATCCGGCGAAAAAGACGGCAAGAACTTCTGGGACCGCTGCGGTGTCCTCTTCGTCAACACCGACGACAGCGGCAACATTACCTCAATTAACGTCAAACACAGCATGTTCCCCAACGTCGAGATGGTCGCCTTTCCACGCCGCGATGACGATCCCGTCACCGAATGACCTCAGCGCTAGGGCGGGCATTCCGCCCTAGCTTTTGGGCAAAGCCTCACGAAACCAAGTCGAGAAAGGGCTTTTCATTGAAAATTCATTGGCCTGACGACCGAAGTTGGGCTGGTCGAACGCTGGATTTTCGGCGACAATCTAGGCGTGTGTGCCAGTTCGAGTCGGGCTATGGCTCGATTTATTCCAGCGCCATTTAGTTGCAGAAAGTCATTTGGGAGCCAGAACAATTTCAAGTTCGCTAGCAAACGAAAGTCAAAAGCGTGCGATCGGATGCTCAGATGGGCCAGTCTTAATTATTGCAGGCCCGGGTTCAGGAAAAACGTACACCCTTGTGGAGCGCGTTGTGGCGTTGATCGCGGCCGGACAAGCCACGGCTGAATCTCTTTTGGTCGTAACTTTCACAGAAAAAGCGGCTCAAGAGCTAACAACCCGCATTTCGAACCGATTGATGTCTGCCGGGCTTAGTTTCAACGTCAACGAGATGTACATTGGCACGTTTCATTCTTTGTGCCTCCGCATCTTAAAGGATCATAGCGAATTCACGAGGTTAAAGCGCAGTTTCAATCTTCTCGACCAATTTGATCAGCAATATTTCCTCTACCAACGTCTCAGAGAGTTCAAGGGCATCGATGGAATCACCGATTTAATTGGCGAAGACCGGTCTGGACGTTGGTATCAATCGACGCAGCTCCTAAAGTGGCTGAACAAAGTCACAGAAGAGACGCTGGACATCAAGGCGCTCGAAGGCTCAGAGCAAGCGTCACTTCAGGCGCTTGCCGAGTGTTTCGCGACCTATCAGCACCTATTGGAAGAGGCGAATGCGCTCGATTTTTCGGGCATTCAGTTCGAGGCTTTGCGGTTGTTGAAGGATCACCCCGGTGTCTTAGACAGCCTGAAATCCAAGTTCTCCCACCTTATGGTCGATGAGTACCAGGACACGAACACGATCCAGGAGCAGATACTTTTCCACTTGGCCGGTGACACAAAAAACCTGTGCGTCGTGGGCGACGATGATCAGGGTTTGTACCGGTTTCGCGGCGCGACTATTCGGAATATTCTTGAGTACCCCAGCAATTTTGCGAAGGGCGAATGTGAACAAGTATCCCTTACGGTAAACTATCGCTCTGACCCGAAAATTATCGACTTCTACAACTCTTGGATCGCTGATGAAGAATGGAGCGATAAGGACGCGCAATACCGGTATGACAAGGTTATCGAACCGCGCCCCGATGATTTTGCGGACGTCAGCTCGGTTCTGAAAATCACCCAAACTGACGACAACAGCTTTCAGGATGAAGTCTACGAGTTCCTGCGCCATCTCGAGGCGTCTGGCGAACTGACAGACTGGAACCAGGTCGCATTTCTGTTCCGGTCTGTGAAAAACGACAAAGTGCTTGCGCTTGCCCGGCACCTCGAGTCCAACGGCATCCCGGTCTATTCGCCGCGCTCCAACCTCTATTTTGAGCGCGAAGAGATTAGGTTGATGATCGGTGCGCTGATCTTCCTGTTCCCGCAGTTTGCAGATGTTCGACAGGAGCGCGCAGATCTCGAGATGCGTGTTTGGGAGTACTATGACGAGCAGTGTTTCAAACTGTTCGTTCAGGAACTGCGCAAACCAGAGAATAAGCGGTTGCTGGAATGGGCGCGGCCGTTGGCCAAACGACATCTCAACCTGACCGCAGATGCTGACTACGCGTTTTCCGGGCTGTTCTATCAGCTGCTTCAGTTTCCGCTCTTCAGCAGGTTTCTGGAAGAAGACCAACTGACCGGCGTTGATAAAGGACGCGCGGCGCGCAACTTGGCGACGTTTTCCCAGCTGTTAGTGAAATTCGAATATCTTCACTACATAACGGTTCTGAACCCACGCTTCTTGGACCAGAATATCCGGGATCTGTTCAACCGTTACCTCAAGTTTTTGCACGAGGGTGGGATCAATGAATACGAGGATGACAGCGAATACGCACCCAGTGGGTGCGTCTCATTCCTGACCATCCACCAGTCCAAGGGGCTCGAGTTCCCGATTGTGATCTGTGGATCGCTCGAGGCGACGCCGCGCAAGCAATGGACGGACATCGATGAGTTGCTCGAACCCTTTCTGAACAAACCACCGTTCGAACCGATGGAGCGAACCAAGTTCTTTGACTTCCGACGGCTCTACTACACGGCCTTTTCGCGGGCACAGAACCTTTTGGTACTTGCCACGGAGGTCAAAGAAGGGCGTGGCCGGTCTCCGTCGCGGTACTTCGATGACTGCTTCCATGATCTACCCCATTGGCGCGATCCGAAGTTCGTGGTCGAGAACTTTGACTTCGAGCAGGTCAAAGACGTGAACCTCAAGCGGGAATACTCCTTCACCTCGCACATCACCCTGTTCGAGAACTGCGCTGAACAGTACCGCTTCTTCAAAGAACTCGAGTTCCAGCCGATCCGAGCGGGGGCGCAGCTCTTTGGTACGTTGGTGCACCAGACAATTGAGGACGTGCACAAGGCCGTCCTGCGGGGTGAACCGCATCTGGTCACCGAGGATCAGATCAAAGGGTGGTTCGACACGAACTACCACTACCTCTCCAAGCGCGAGCGGCAATATCTGGCTCCGCCGTCGCTGAGGGCGGCGCATGGCCATGTTGAACGATACGTGGAACGCGAACGTAAGAATTTCGACCGGCTGAAGGAGGCCGAGGTCGACATCTCATTGGTCAAGGACAGCTACATCCTCAAGGGCAGTGTGGACCTGATCAGGGGCGAAAACGGCACGGTCGAGCTGATAGACTTCAAGTCGGAACGTAAGCCGGACATGGAGAAGGACCGCAGCCGATTGCGCCAATATCAGCGTCAGCTTGAGGTCTACGCCCACTTGGTTGAGGAACGGACGGGCGAGAAGGTCAGCAAGACGCATCTATACTATACCGGCGAGCAGGACAGTAACCCGTTTATTTCGTTCGAAAAGGACGGTAAGGCTATTGGCAAAACTATCGCATCGTTTGATGCCGTCGTGGACCGGATTGAGGGTCGCGACTATGCGATCAAGGAACGTCCCGCAAAGCTGTGTGAAAACTGCGATATGCGGGCCTATTGCGATATGAAGAACTGGAATTTTAGGGCGGGCGGTACGTGATGGCTGACGAACAAGAAAAAATGGACTTGGGCGCAGAGGCTGTGGCGACGTCTGTGGATGGGTACAAATTCCAGCCGATCAAGGGCTATCCGATGCTCAATTGGCGCGGTAAGCGGCCCTTTACCTCGACCCAATTCTATCCGGCACAGTTGAAAGAAACCTATGGCGATGAGGTTGACGGTTGGCGCAACAAAATCTTCTGGGGCGACAACCTTCAGGTCATGAGCCACCTTCTGAAAGTTTTCAGGGGCAAGGTGGATTTGGTTTATATTGACCCGCCATTTGACTCAAAGGCCGACTACAAGAAGAAAATCAAACTGCGCGGGAAAGAAGTCAAAAGTGATACCGCTTCCTTCGAGGAAAAGCAGTATACAGACATTTGGAACAACGACGAATACCTCCAGTTTATGTATGAGCGTCTGGTCGTTCTCCGTGAGCTTATGAGTGACAAAGGAACGCTCTATCTGCATTGCGACCAGCGAGTAAGTTCATACCTTCGGCTGATTTGCGATGAGATATTCGGCACGGGAAACTTCAGGTCTTGGATCTGTTGGAAATCTTCGCCTGGACACAGTGATCAGAGTTTCTTCAACGATATGCAAAACCATATCTTGATGTACACGAAAACGGACACGCCGATTTGGAACCAACTGTACGGGCCATATGATGATGAATACTTGGCTTCGCACTATCAGAAGAAAGATCCGGACGGCAGGAAATTTGAAGACGATAATCTGACGGCCTACGGGCTAAGTGGCGGCGGTTATCAGTATGAATGGAATGGGCATGACAAGCTTTGGAGACGGCCCAAGGAATCCATGCAAAAGCTCGAGGACGCTGGCAGAATTTACTACACTAGAAATGGCGTTGCGCGGTATAAACGGTACCTTGATGAGATGCCTGGAATGGTTTTGTCTGATCTTTGGACCGACATTTCAAGACTGAATTCGCAAGCAAAAGAGAAGGAAAACTATCCAACGCAGAAACCTGAAGCGCTATTGGAACGGATCCTTGCCGCCTCCAGCGACGAAGGCAGCTTGGTTTTTGATTGTTTCATGGGCTCAGGGACAACGCAAAGTGCGGCGGCCAAGCTCAAAAGACGCTTCTTGGGGGCAGATATCAACCTTGGTTCCGTTCAAACCACAACAAAAAGGTTGATAAACATCTTGGGTAAGCCTGCCTCTCTTGGTGAAGACACGTCGGCCGGTTTCGAAGTCTACAACGTCAATAACTACGACATCTTTAGGAACCCTGTGGAAGCGAAGGCCTTACTTGTGGAAGCCCTTGAAATCCAGAAAATCGAAACCAGCTCCATATACGATGGCGAAAAAGATGGGCGCATGGTCAAGATCATGCCGGTCAACCGCATCGCAACCAAAGCAGACCTGTCCGAGCTTATCTCAGGCTTTGACTACAAGGCCTTTGATCGCCGCCAAAACGCCAACCCGAACCAGCCGGTCGAAAAAATCCTGCTCGTCTGCATGGGGCACGAGCCCGACCTGAAAGCGCAGCTCGAACTCGAAGTGAAACCCCACAAAATCGATGTGGAGGTCGTGGACATATTGCGCGACAAGTCCCAGCTCGAATTCAAACGTGACTCCGAGGCGCGCTTGGCCATCAAGGACGGCCATCTGGAAATCGAACGCTTCTACCCGATGAACCTGCTGCAAAAGCTCTCGCTCCAGAAGGAACAAGTCACCGATTGGCGCGAGATGGTCGAAAGCATCATGGTGGACTGGAACTACGACGGCGCGATCTTGCAGCCGGTCGAATTGGACGTGCCCGAAAAGAACGAGTTGGTCAGCGGCCGCTATAAAGTGCCCGAAGACGCAGGCACGGTGCGCGTGAAGATCACCGATCTGTTGTCGGAATCTTGGGAAGGCAGCATCGATGCCTAAAAAGACCGACGCCGCCCTTGGCGAATTCGCCTTCTTCAAGTTCCTTCTGACGTTCTACCAGCAGAACAAAAAGCGGATCAGGGTGAGCTACCGCGACCTGTCCAAGAAGTTCCTCGACTTCAACGACCCCGAGAACGCCCACGCCTACCTGCGCACGCCGCAGTTCGAGGCGCTGGAAATCTATGTGTTCTTGAAGGAGTTCTTGGACAACAAACGCATCGAACAGATCTTCAAGGAATGGTATGAAAAAGAGGGCGTGTTCGCTGACCGCGCCGAAGGCGGCGTCGCAGCCGATACCGGGCAAATCAGCCTGTTCGAGGACGTATCCCAGAAGCAATACGAGGACGTGTTCAAGGCCATGCGTAAAAACGCGCGGGCCTATCCGAACTACATCTTCGCGCTGACCATGGGCACCGGCAAAACCATTCTGATGGCCACGTGCATCTTCTACGAGTTTATCTTGGCCAACAAATGGAAGAAGGACCCAAAATACTGCCACAACGCGCTGGTATTCTCGCCTGATAAAACGGTGCTTTTGTCGCTGCGCGAGCTTGAAACCTTTGAATTGTCCAAGGTAGTGCCGCCTGAGTACGTGAACTTTCTGACGTCCCACATCCGGTTCCACTTTCTGGAAGAGGCGGGAACGTCCCTCGACACACTCGACCAGTCCATGTTCAACGTCATTGTGTCCAACACGCAGAAGATCATTCTGAAGCGAAAGAACAAGGAAAAGACCGCCATAGATGATCTGTTCGGCGCAACGCCGGATATGTTCAAAGAGAGCGGGAGCGTCTATGCCGATGCCGCTGACTTATACGATTTCGACACGCCGGAAGAAGAAGGCGAGCTGACCACCAACCAACGGTTTGAGAAGCTAACGCGCCTTGGACAGCTGGGCATCTACGTGGACGAGGCGCACCACGCCTTTGGCAAAAAACTGGCCAAAGATATGGGCATCGGGGCGAAAGAAACGGACAATAGCCTGCGCACGACCATCGACAAGCTGGCCTCACGCCTCGAGCGGGCCGGAACGCGCGTTGTCGCCTGTTTCAACTACACTGGTACGCCATATATCGGCCAAACCGTGCTGCCCGAAGTCGTCTATGCCTATGGTTTGAGCGACGCGATCGCCAACGAATACCTGAAGAAAGCTGATCTGCACGGCTATTCGAACACCAAGTCCGAAGAGTTCCTTCGCATCGCCATCGATGACTTTCTCACGAAAACCGACGAATTGCGTCCTGAAGGTCTGCTTCCAAAGATGGCGATTTTCGCCACCACGATTGAAGAGGTGCGCAACGAGCTCCAGCCGCTTGTCGCGAAAATTCTTGAAGAGAAAGGGCTCCCTGCAGACAGCATCCTCGTAAACCTCGGAGACGACAAGACAACGAACGACGACATTCGCGAGTTCATCCGCCTTGATACGCCGGGTTCCAAAAAGCAGTTCATCCTACTGGTGAACAAGGGGCGCGAGGGGTGGAACTGTCGTTCGCTGTTCAGCGTGGCGATGTTCCGGACGCCAAAGTCGAAGGTATTTGTTCTTCAGGCCACTATGCGTTGTTTTCGGTCAATCGGCGAAACCCAGCACACAGCGCATGTCTATCTGTCCGCTGACAACCTTCAGATTCTGAACGACGAGCTAAGCCAAAACTTCAGGCTGTCTGCGGACGACCTGAACAATGCAAATAGCCATAAGCAAAGATACGAGATTTTGGTCAAAGAACCCGTTGAGCGGATCAAGCTGCAACGCGTTCGCCGTTCGTTTGAACTGATCGAAAAGGAACTGCTTCCAAACCAGGAGCTTGGCATAAATCGCGCTGATAAGAGCGCTTGGCAAATGCTGACCGGGAAGTACAACCTCCTCGAGACTGTACAAAGCGGCATCGAGCCATCTCAAATAGGCAAAACGGCTTCCTCCAAAACCATCGACCGGACGGAACTACGACAGAAAGTCGAGTTCTCGGAGATCATGCTTGTTTCCGAAGTCGCGAGGTATTTGGGGCGCAGCCCGTTGGAAATCGAAGCGATCCTTAAATCCACCGGTGAAGGCATTCAAAACATCCTCGACGCGATCAACGATTACAACGAATTGCTCTACGACGTGGTGATCCCGCGCCTCTTTGGTCTTTTGTACGATTTGGAGCAACACGAATTCACCGAAGAGCATGAAGTCGAACTCGTGAGATTGCCCGAAAATGGCTCATACTCTGTAATGGCCGATCCAAAACTGGTGGTGACAGATCAAGACGTTGACGATGCGCTTGTTTCTTCGAAATCGTTCCACTTGGATACATATGCGTTTGACTCGCGGCCAGAGCAGACGCTCTTTTGGGACTTGATCCGGGAAGGAGCTGTCAAGAAACTGTACTTCACAGGGATGCTTACCCACGGCCAGTCTGAGTTCTTCATCCAGTATGTGGATCCCGAGTCAAGAATGGTCCGCAGCTACTATCCTGATTTCCTGTTCGAAAAAGACGACGGGACTTACGTGATCGTTGAAGTGAAAGGTGACAATATGATCGACGATCCGATTGTGCAGGCTAAACGTGAATATGCTGAGCAGATGGCTGACGCATCCGGTATGGAATATGCGATCATTAAGGGCACTGATGCCGAAGCACACAACTACAAATTCTTGATGGCTTAGAACCCGTTAGGAATATCCAAATGGTGTCTTTCGCCAGGAATGTCCGACTGGCTGTGTGATATTTGGGGAGCGAGCTAGTCGGGGGTGTTCGCTTCTGCTTGTTGCCAGTCGTGGTACGTCTGCTTCGATCCTTTAACTTTCCACTCCAGGCGTCCGTTGCTGTTTCGGTCCAAGACGACAGCAGCGGCGGCCGAAGGACTATTGAACGACCAAGGTTTCGTGAATCGGAGTTTTTGGTTGCCGTCTGCGACTAGAATGCCGTCTGAAATGAGCTTTTCCTTCAAGCTGCCATAGCTCTGTTGGACATAGCCGGTTTCGGTGAGCGCCTCGGACCCTTCCAGCACAACAAATTCACCGTCTTCTTCGACTGCAGTTGCTTTGACGCCGCTCTTGTGGCGGATCTCGAACTGCACTTCTCCTTCGGTCCGCTCGTCGAGCGGCTTCGCTGTCTGTGTCACCGCGCGCGGTTGTGGCTTGAGCATGTCCAGACCGATCACGGGCAGAATGATGCGCAAGTTTGATAGAAACTGCTCCATATTGGCGACGTCAGCCTCTGGCAATCGCCGCCTACTGGTGTCCGGCTGCGTGCCGTTATCCAACGTCACTCGACCCGCTTGGGCGGCTTGCTCGATGAGCCGCGCCTCAAGGTATTCCGCGTGCCCTTTGGATAGGTCGTCGTCACTTGTCGTAATGGTGATGGCCGTTTCCCAGAAATCTCTTTTGATCGCGCTTTGCTTGATCCTCTCAGCCACAGAGTTCCCAGAGCCAATATAGGCGCGTGTTGCACCGCCCTTTTCTGGATCAGGACCCGATAGGATGTAGATGCCGGTCCGATCGACCTCTTCTCGAGCGGTAAGGTCACCGAAAGCGGAAGCACCGCTTACAAAAAGCAAACCTGTCCAACCATGGATCGTCGCTTTTCGCAGCCCAGTTGGCTTCCCGTCTACGAGGAAAAGCTGGATTGTTCGACCGAATGAGCCCTCTGTTTGCATGAATTATTCCTTGAAAACATGATTCTAACGATTGCTTGCGCAGCATACTTTAAACACGAAATCAGATGATTGTCGTCCCGTTAGGACGGCTTGTTAGCAATAGACTGCACCAGGATTCAACGGACCGTTGGCCCGCTCACCCCGGTTCAGACATCCTTTTTTTTGTTTGGTCCGCCCAACATCCCTGACCGTGGCGGTCAACCTTAGTCCATCCCTAAAATCAGCCAACAATTTCCCCTGTCTCGCGGGCGAGCCATTCCTCGCGGGACAAATTGGTGTCTGATTTTGGGGCAGACATTTTCTTCGCAAATGTGGCCGATTGACAGCCCCGTTCAGGGCCGTGGGTCGGGCTTTGCCCTCTCCCACTCTGTTCCGCCGAATACATGCGTATTCGGTCAGATCAGGTGGCCGAGGCGCAGCCCATCGGCGGAAGGGGGCGCGAAGCCTCAACCGCGTAACTTTGATCGAGGAGGCCACAAATGGCACCGAAGTTTGATGTTTATGCCCACGTCACCGACACCATTATTGCAGAGATCGAGGCAGGCACGCCGCCATGGCGCAAGCCGTGGACCGGAAGCGCGTCCGGCATTGCCCTGCCGACCCGACACAACGGCGAGGAGTATCGCGGGATTAATATCCTGCTGCTCTGGGTCATGGCGGCCAAGCATGGCTATGCTTCGAGCCGCTGGATGACCTACAAACAGGCGCAAGAGCTGGGCGGCCAAGTCCGCAAAGGTGAAACGTCGTCCACCGTGGTCAAATACGGGACGTTCATCAGAGAGAACGAATTGGGCATCGAGGAGGAGCTGCCTTATGCGCGCGCCTATCGCGTGTTCAATGCAGATCAGATCGAGGGGTTGCCGGAGGATTACTACATCCGGCCCGAGGCCCCACGCGACCTTGGCACGACGGAAGATCCAGAGCTTGAGGCGTTCTTCAGCCGGACAGGGGCGGAGATCCTCACCAGTGACAACCCGCGCGCCTATTACAGCCCCGCCAAAGATCACATCCACATGCCGCCGATTGCCACCTTTCACAATGCGGCAGGCTACTATGGTACGTTGGCCCATGAGGTGATCCATTGGACTGGCAGTGAAAAGCGGCTTGAGCGGATCAAGAAATTTGCGAACCGTGAGGCCTATGCATTCGAAGAACTGGTAGCCGAGATTGGCGCGTGTTTCCTTGGAGCGCGGATCGGGGTTGCGCCGGAATTTGGCCAAAGTGCGGCTTATGTTGAGGGCTGGTTGAAGGCATTGAAAGACGACAAACGAGCGATTTTTCGTGCGGCGTCTGAGGCGCAAAAGGCAGCTGATTTTGTCTTGCACGCAGCAGGTCAAAGCAAGGAGGTGGCAGCATGACACCGGACTATCACAGCGATGATTTTGCGACGGCGCGTCTGGACGATACCGTGAGCCTGCGGAGCGCCGCCCGCGAGGCGCGCGCCACGCTTTACACGGTGTTGAACCGGTTGGAGCTGAACGATCTGGATGGCGAGGAGCAGCCCTATATCGACGATTGTCTTGGGGCTCTCGCAATCCTTGAGGAGGCGTTGCGATGACTTTGGAAGAGATCAAAACGGCAGTGGACACGGGCAACCGCGTTCACTGGGTCAACAGCGGGTATGTGGTTTCCGATGGTCGCGTCAGCTGTTTTTCTAAGTCAATATCCGGCCCAATCGGAATTAAGTGGGGCGCTTAAAGCGAGATGTTCGCCAGCTTTTGCCAGTCTCGTCGGTTGCGTGGGCGCTCTTGATTTCTAGGTATCCACCCTCTTTTGTGGAGAAGACAGAAAAAGAATGAGAGGAGCGAGGAGCGATTTCGACGTTGCCGCGCTCAGAGACCGCCCCGTAAATGTTTTGCTGACTACCGCCGTAAGGCATCGTGGCGTTTTTTCTTCCGTTCTGTGTCTCAACCCACACGTCTTGCAGATGTGCGGTCACGCCGCCGACATTACGGACCTTTACTTTATGGGTGATGCAGGAGGTAGGAGCACTCGAGAAGCTCAGCTCTTCTGCTGGGGGATTGAGGTGTGCTTGAAACGCTTCTTCGGTTTTTTCTGTGAGCACCTCGATTTGAAGTCGGATTTTTGAGCCCGTGATGGCGTGACGGTAGCGCATAAAATTCAGCGCCAAGGCAATCGTTCCTACAGCCGCCCCATATGTCGCTAGAAGGTTTTGGCTGATAAAATCGTAAATACTCATACTTCGGAAATCTCTTGTCTATTCGATTTTAGGCAGTTGCAGCTTCGCGTTCTGTACCAAGTCAATCGCGCCTCTTAAGCAAGAGCAGCGTAGCACGCATCGGGGAACATACTGGCGTTTTGGTACATCTGTCCATCACCCACCGGTAGCAGCAGCACGCTGCTGCTCCAAACGGAATACAAGCAGTTGATGCAATATTATAATATTGCATCAATTATGGCGAAATGCCATAACAGGGCTGCCTGTATGATGCTGGCAAGAAATAGGGGTGATTACTTCACATGGGCCGACCGCGCGCACCACGGCACAAGCGACTGACGCAAAACCAGCGTTTTGCCATCGTGCGCAAGCGTGCCGAAGGGGTGGCGATCGAGGATCTGGCCCGCGAATTCGGCGTCACGACCCGCAGTATCTTCTACACATTGAAGGCCGATCAAAGCCGCAAGTTGGATGCACGCGTGCGTTCAGAACTGGTGAATGTCCGGCTCACGCCAAGAGAGCTTGCGAGCTTTGATGCGGTGCTGACGCGGCATGATATCAACAGCCGCGCCGACGGGTTGCGGCGGCTGATCTATGCGGCGAACGATCTTTTCGTTCCTGACGATGAACTGGCCAATCAGATGCATGGGCTCTCGGCCTCACTCAATCGCACCGGCAACAACATCAACCAGATTGCACAGCGCCTGAATGAGGCAAAGCGACAGGGCAAGACACCGCCCTATGGCAATTCTGCCCATGGCCAAGTCCGCGCCTTGGCCGGGCTGATCTTCGATATCGCCGACCAGGTTCAGGACATGGCGCAGCGCCGACGAAGCGCGCTGTCTGGCGAGGTTGCCCGCGTACTGGGAGGCTTTGCCGATGGCCCGGAATAGCGCCGTTGCCGCCGCACAGGAGGCCTTCTTCGATCGGGACTGGAGTCGCATTCGCGGCAGCGTCCCGCGCGCCCGCGCAAAGCAGATGGCGCGCGCCGCCATGGGGCATTCACCCGCGATCTTCAAAGCCATTCGCGACGGCGGCACGCACAACAAAGCGCAGCTGCGCAACCAGCTGGAATACCTGACCACCAAGTCGAGCTTTATCATCGACAGCCGTGGCACCTATGACGGCCAAAGCGTTCTGTCAGGTAAAGAGATTGAGCAGGTCACACGTCGGTTTTCGGCGCAGTGGAATGAGGGGTTCCACCCGAAGCTCGGGCACACCTCACATCTCCTGATGGCCTTCCCGATTGGGACGCGCGGCGAGGATGTCGCCGAGATCACGCGCGAAATTTGCGAACGGTTCTTTCAGGGTGAAGGCAGCCACTTCGACTATGTCGCTGCCGTTCATGAAGACCGGGTCCACCCGCACGCTCATATCGTTCTGAACCGGCGCAGTAAGGATGGGGAGTTCTTCTTTCTGAAGGAAGGGCACCACTTCAACTACGACAGTTTTCGCGAGGCGATGGTTGAGGTGTCGGACCGCTATGGGCTGCGCCTTGAGGCGACGCGAAAGCTCGAGCGCGGGATCACGACGAAGAGGCCGAGCGATGTTGACCAGCGTCGCGTGGAAGCCACGGGCCAAAAGCTGACCGAGCGCGAGCGCGTTGGTCCAGAGCTCGACCATACCTTGCGTGAGGTGGCGCAGAACGCGCGGCTTTATCGCGGCCTGGCTGCCGAGGCCTCGCGTGAAAACCAGCATGACATTGCAGCAGCCTTGGACAAGGCCGCGACGCTCCTGGCGCAGGGCAAACCGATTGAAGCAGATGGAAAGGTATATGGTATGGCCGAAGAACAGCATTCGTTTGATGAGGTCGTGGATGCCTTTCACGACAAGATCCACCAAGCTGAACGCATCGTAGCGGACGCCCCGGTGGAGCGGCGCGCCGCGCTGGAGCATGAGCTGAACGACATTTATCGCTCTTTGTCACATCTGAGCCCAATGGGAGCGCAGTCCCACATCTTGCTCGAAGATGCGTCCAAAAGTGGGATCTATTCGACCGCGAACATTCAGGCCGACGCCGAAAGTGCACTGCAGGATCCCGCGCTCACAGGACGTCTTGAACAGGCTTTGAAAGGCACTGGCATTGAAGCGCATGAGGTGACGCGTCGCGTCGAAATGGGCGCAGGTAATGCCGCGCTGGAGCGGCAATGGCTTGGTCAGGATTTGAAGGCGATTGCCGAGAAGGAGGGCTTTGACCTGTCTCGCGCCGATGAGCTGGAGAAGGCGATTGACCGTCTCGACCAGGTGCACAGCGATCTGGGCCGTGTTTTGGCCGAGGGGGAGGTTCTCAAAGACAGTGGGGCGGTAGAGGCCGACCGGCAGGAAGGCGTGGTCGACAGGTTGCCGCCGACCACATCAGAAATCCTTAGCCGAATGAGGGACGACCCAACCGCAGATCCATTCCGCAGCGACCTGGAGCGCGAGACCTTGCGGGCCGAGCTGGAGGAACTAGTCGGTGAAGAGCAGGCCCCCGACTTGGCGATCGGCGATGAAACCACGCTAGAGCACCACGTGGGCGATCGGCTGGACCGGCTGTATGCGGCCAAGGCCTATCTGCAGAGCGACGCCGCTCTGGCGAACAGTGTGGCGATGGAGCATGTCCTTGATGAGATCGCCAATGAAGAAATTGATGTTCAGCGCGAGCGGCACGTCGATACCGATGGCGAAAAGGGTGTGACGCATGGGTAAGGCGCGGATCGCATTCGGCGTCATGAGCTTTGCTGCTCTGGGCGCGGCTTTGGGCTATGTTCTGGCGTCGGCCTTTCTGACGTTCCGCTGGTTCGGGGTCGGCGCGGATATCGATTTTCTGATGCTGGCGCGCGGCTATGGAGGGCTTCGTGCGACCCATCCGGCCGATATGCAGATCGTTCACTTGATCGTCGGGATATGCACCTGCGCCGGTGTTTTGCTAAGTGCTGTGTTGATGAACGACGCGCTGACCAAATTCGGTGAAACCCATTGGCAGTACATGTCAGAGATGAAGCGGAACGGCTTTTTCGGCAAGCCCGGCCAAGGGTTTGTCCTCGGCAAAATGGGCAAGCCAACTAGCCGAAAACCCTTCGTCATGTCTAAGGTCTTTCCCCATGCCCTTATCGTGGCCCCAACCGGTCGCGGCAAGACCACGGGTTTCGTCATCCCGAACCTTCTGACCTATCAGGGCAGTGCGGTGGTGCTGGACGTGAAGGGCGAAAACTTTGGGGCGACGGCGCGCCATCGGGCCATGCAGGGTGACAAGGTCTTTCGGTTTGCGCCCACAGATTGGAAGGACGGCCGCTCGCACCGCTACAACCCATTGCTGCGGATATCGGCGCTAGAAAATGTCGACCGCCAGCAGATGGAGTTGCAGCTCTTGGCGTCGCTGTATCTGCAAGCCGAAAACGACCGTGTTCAGGGGCTCCTTGATGGCGGGATTGACCTGTTCGTGGCTGCGGGACTTTTAGCGTTTGAGCGCAAGCGGCCGACCCTAGGCGAGATCTACCGCATCACCGCATCAGGCGGTGACAAGCAGAAGGAATATCGCCGCCGCGCCGACGAGGTGGTCAATCCAGCTGCCAAGTTGATCTTCATGCGCATGGCCTCGACCAACAACGACACGCTGACGTCCTACCTGTCACTCCTAATGACATCGGGCCTCAAGCAATGGTCTAACCCTGCAATCGACCGTGCAACAGCAACCTCAGACTTTGATTTCAGCGATATCCGTAAGACGCCAATTTCCGTCTATCTTGTGGTCGAGCCGCTGATGGTGAAACCGCTCGCGCCGTTGATCCGCTTGTTCTTCTCGGATTTGCTGGCATCGCTGCAAGACCATGAACCCGGCAAGGACGAACCTTGGCCAGTGATGATTATGCTCGACGAATTCAATCGCCTGGGCAAAATGCCGATTGTGCTCGATAGCATCGAAACTCTGCGATCCTACCGAGCCAACCTCGCGATCGTCACTCAGACGATCCCGGCACTAGATGAAATCTACGGAGAAAATGCGCGCCGCGCCCTTCAGGGCAACGCGGGTATCAAGCTCTATCTGACCCCCTCAGACGAAAAAACCATCGAAGAGCTCAGCAAAGCCGTCGGCAAAACTACCAAGCGCGTTGTGACCCGATCACGATCGGTCGGCCGCAACCCTTTCGCTGGTCGCAGCATGTCTGAGCGGACCGAAGAGACCGCGTTGCTACCAGAGGATGAGGTGCGGCGCATGGACCTTGGTGACATCGTTCTGGTGGTTGACGCGCAAATGCCCGTGCGGGCCAAGCGGATCAAATACTATGAGGATCGGTTCTTTAAGCAGATCTTCGACAAGCAAAGCGGCGATCTGCCATATCCCTCAGCAGGAGACCAGATGCGCGGGCTTCAGGGGCAGATCAAGGCGCTGGAGGCTAAGATTGGGGCGCTTGAAATGCCGACAGCGGTTTCGGGTGATGGTCCTGAAGTTGAAGGGAAACGGCGCGAAGAGATCGATGATTTGGCCACCGAAGAGCGGAGGGTGGCGTCCGACGACGAGCCGAGTTTGGGCGAGTATCAGGCTGGAACAGAGCGAGTTGAGAGATTTATGGAGGAGGCCGCTCGGGGATAATCAGCTAAAGATGACGTTGATCTTACCCAAAAACTGAAGTCCTACCGCTCCGTCAAGCTGTTGGGTTATCCTAATTTTTTTTGCCGCGGCTCGCGCTGTCCGACGAAATACTTTGATTCCACTCTTTTTACGTGTGAACTTGGCCCAACAGCAGACCTGTTTGATGAACATTTGTTTTCGAGGCTTCATTGGAAAATAAGGAATTGGCCGACGGAGTACAGCTTGCTTTCGACGCAATAGTCGAGGAGAGGCTGGCGTTGATTTGTGGCGCAGGCCTTTCGATGGCTGATCCGAGTAACATTCCTGGCGCGTGGTCAGTGGCCGCATCGGCAAAACGCAAATACGATGCTATCTATGGTGCCGAAGCAAACCCGCTATCAGACGACATCGAAGAGCAGGCCGAGTTCTTCCACGCGCAGGGGCGACTTGCCAGCACATACCTAACAAAGCTCGTAGATATCAACACTTTTTCGGCTCCTCCCAATGCTGGCCACATTGCCGTCGCTGACTTTCTGCTGACCAAGACGGCTCAAATTGCCGTAAGCACAAACGTTGATGCATTGATAGAATTCGCTGGTGATCAACTCTACGGTGGAATCGTCACTGCTACCCGAAGAGATGACGCTGCCGCATTTTATCCTGCCAAAGCGCCGCTCTTAAAAATTCATGGATGTTGGAAATCTGATCCCAGACAAACCGTTTGGGCACCAAGCCAATTGCAATGTGAACCGAACCAGAGCAGGATCGCCGACTGCTCTCAGTGGATTGAGCAACAAATGCTTAACCGCGACCTCATCGTTGTCGGTTACTTTACTGATTGGGACTACTTGAACTCGCTATTGGAGAGATGCTTGGGTGCCGTTAATCCAAGCAATGTAGTTGTCGTAGACCCAAGTTCGACCGCAGATCTGGCAGGAAAGGCACCCGCATTGTTCAACGTTGGGGAACGAGCAAGTGGTGGATTCTACCATGTTCAGTGCTCTGGAGCAGATTTCCTTAACGAATTGCGTCGAAAATGGTCCCTTAGCTTCGTTCGGCGAGCGTTGACGTCAGGCAATCAGTTACTGGAGGATACCAATGATCAAAGAGCGGCTCTTGATAATTGCGAACCGCCAAACGCAAACGTCGATCAACTTTGGGCGATTAGGCGTGATCTCGAAGGAGTTGACCCAGGCGGACCATGTACGGAAAGTCAGCCTGTTGATGCAGCCACGGTTGGACGAATGATCATCATTCTAAGACATGCGGGGGCAGTGCTGGAGGGAAATCTCTGGTATCTCAATGGGCAAAAGGTTCGAGTGGTACGTGCTTCTGGAAAAGCTCTAAACGAATTCGAAAAAATGCACGCTGGAGAGTCCTCCCCGTTAAGTGCCCCAGACATAACGATCGCATGCGGTGCGAGAGACTTTGGCCTCAAATCCGATATCGCCCGTTCGGGAAGGCCAACAAATGTGGTGAGAAGTCGATCCTCAAGGTTTCTTACGGATGAGCAGGCAGAACAGGAGCTAGGAATATGAAGGCCAAGCTCGACTTGATTTCGTCTGTTTTGGAAGAAGCAGAATATTCGTGCTCCATTGTCGAAGTAGAGAATGGCAACTGTCTTGCTTTTGAAAACCGCGTGAGCTTTGGATTCATCCATTGCTATTCAGATCTAGGCGGCCTGCTGCGTAGCTGGAGAGCCGAGAGCGAAAAAACACTTTCAATGTTTCAATTTCAGATTAGGTCATCCGGTGACAAAGCCTGGAATGCATATTCAGTGTTTTTGGCTTTCGAGCGACCGGATGAAAGCGCTGTAGCGCTTCTTGCGCGGATCGAAGAGGATTTGTCCGGAACCAGAAAGATCGCGAGAGGGGTGAATGCGGACGAAGATGGAATAAGGCAAGGTCTGCTGCCGCTTCTTAGGATTCAGAACCCTCCAGTTCTAGGTGTCGTTGACATGGTCGCAGAAATCAGGGCGCGTTCGGCCGGCTTGCCGACTAAGGCAGTCGACGCTTTCCTTCTGGATGCGCCTAATTCAGAGGTATTGAGATTGATGGGGCGTTCGGATGAAACTTAAGTTTGTCGAAATGTCCGGCTTTCGAGGTTACTGCGAGCCCGTTCGGATTAACTTCGGATCAGACGCAACCATAATCGACGGCAGAAACGGCGTCGGGAAAAGCTCGATCTTTGACGCTGTCGAGTTCGCTTTAACTGGCTCGATCGCTAAGTATCAGGATGCAAAGGCAAATCAAGAGACAGTCGACGATTATATTTGGTGGCTTGGCGAGAGTGACGGTCCTGACGAGAGATATGTATCTGTTGGATTCACTCTAGATGGGGTCGAAACTATTGTCACCAGAAGCAGCCTCCAGCCAGAGGTTGCCGAAAATATTGAACTGGTTGCCAAGGAGCTATTCGACGAAAAAGCGGCTCCAGCGGCCGCATTGCAACAAGTTTGTTCGTCGACAATCATTCGTGACGAGCACATTGCGGCATTGAGTTTGGACCTTAAAGAGACAGAACGGTATTCAATTTTGAGCTCCGCTATTGGAGCAATTGGTGCGGACGAATGGATAGCGAAAGCTAAGGAAATTCATGAGGCAACAAAGAGAGAGGTGAAGGCTGCTGCAGAACGCTCGGAACGGGCAAAAACCGATGCCGCAGTGGCGCAAAACGAATTGGACAGTACGCGATCTAGAGCACAGAGTGACCGTCGTGTGCAGGTAGCACTAAGAGATGCTGAAGAGGTGATGGGACTTCGACTGCCGGTAGATGAGGCGTTTGAACTAGTCGGTAGCGAATTGGAACGCGTTCATTCTCAAATATCGAGGGTTCGATTGGTATTGGACAGGTACGACGAGCTTGTCGATGCTAGACAGGCGAAGGTAGAGGCCGAAGCAGCAGTCGCTGGATTTGACGTTGATATTGAGGAAGTTAGGGGCGAGCTTCAACCGAAGGAAGCTACTTTGGCTTCAATCGATTTGTCAGCCTCCTCAGATACCTTGGCATCACGTTTAAGCCAGCTGGCTATGCTGGGCGAAGAGATTGGCTGTGAGGATAATACTTGTCCGCTTTGCAAATCCAACATTGATCTCTCCCGGTATCGTTCAGGTATAGCCGCGCTAAGAGAAAGCGCGGAAGCCATCAATGCCGAAATCTCAAGAGAAACAAAGCTTAGGGGAGAAGTAACCGAATTAAAGCTCAAGCTCAAAAACTTGCATGAGAGCAAGGATCGTCTCGAGCAGCGCTTGACCAGCCATGTTCGGCGTATCACGCAAGCGACAAAAATAGTTGAAGATAACGGTTTTTCTGCTGAGACAAATCGAAGTAGTCTGACCGCTGAGCTGGAAGAGCTTACCGGTCGGAGCGAGAGACTAAGAAATGTACTTCCTGATTTAAATTTGACTGGTCTGTCAGCCTCATTGGATCGCGCTTCTAATGCCTACGCAGAAAAACTTGCACGTGACCGCGAAGCGGAACGAGTTTTGTCTCGGGCTCGTCAAAAAGAAGCCGACGCGAAAGAACTGTATGACTCTGTTCGAAAAGCCGCAAACGACGCACTGAATCAAAGGTTAGATCGAATTCTTCCACTAATCACAGAACTCTATGCGCGTTTGCGGCCGCATCCAAACTTTCAGGAGATCAACTACAAGATACGTGGAGAGCTTAGACGCCATCTCAGTTTCAGTGTAGGAGATGATATCAACCCGCAATTTGTCTACTCAAGCGGACAAAGACGAGCGACTGGCCTTGCTTTTCTGATTGCTGTGAACCTTTCCATGGCATGGAGCCGATGGTCATCGATCATGCTAGACGATCCAGTTCAACATATAGACGATTTCCGAAGTGTTCATCTCTCAGAACTGCTTGGACAGCTAGTTTCTGAAGGTAGGCAAGTTATTTGCGCGGTTGAAGACCCGGCGTTAGCAGACCTGATCTGCAGAAAGATGCCGGTTTTAGGGCCAGGGGCAGCCAAACGTCTTCAGTTAGGCATTGGAGAAAACGGAAGAGTCAGAGTAGTCGAGCAAAAGGATCTGGCCCCCATGCGTCTGTCTGTACTGCTCAACCAACCATCTGGTCTAACTGGGTGATTGGACGTCGAGCGACCAGTTCAGTATCGCCGCACTGTGGCATCGAGATTGAAAGTGGATGACACCAGTGGCGATTTCACTCCAACCGCTTCGCCCGTTCAGCCACCCTCTGAACCATCGAAACGGTCGCATTGCCTGCCTGCCGTATCCCGGCCCCCGCAATTTCAGCGTTCGACCTGGTCCCAAACCTTGCCCGCGCCCGCGAGCCTTTGGTGCCGATCAAGCCTTTGGTGAAACCGCCCGGACCCGGAATGCTCGGCGGCCCGGCCATCATGAAGTTGCCTGATATCGAACGTACTATCAGCGGGGTGGCGATGATCATGCCGCCTGCGAGGAACATCATCATGAAGAACGGTACCAGCGCACCGATGTTGCTTGCGCCCGAGGGATCGCCAAGTTCGGTCATGAGGGAACGGGACATGCCGACGACGGTGGAAAACACGCCAGCGATTACGAGAGGGTAGAGCGCGTATGACACTGTGCTAGACAGCCAGCGGTGGAAGTAGTCCTTGCTTACGTCGAACAGCGAAAGCGCGATCATGATTGGGGCGATGCCGATCATGAAGGCCAGCATGATCTTCGCGAAAATCAGGACAAGGCCGCAGAGCGCGCCGATCACACCAAGGAGGAAAGCGCCGATCGCGCCGATCAGGGCTCCGGCCATCCAATGCATGTTGTCACCGGCCGCGTTCAGGTAGTCGCCGAACTCTTCGATGAGATCGTCGAAGGCCTCGGCAAAGTAGGACGCACCTGCACCGCCCCCGCCAAGTCCTGCCACCATGCCGCCCGCGAGCTGGTCAAGCCCGTTGGTGAGAGCGCTGGCCACGGCATTGAATTGGACCCAGTTCATCGCAAACAGGGAGATGAGCATGAGCTTGAGGGCGAACCAGAAGGCGGTCCGCCCATCCATGGATTTGTATTGAAACACCATGTTGAGGAAGACGCCGATCACGGCGAGCGTCGAGGCCACCGCAATGACACCGCCAAGCTGCCCGGCGACGTTGCCAAAAGTGGTTTGGGCCGCGTCTTCCAGAAAGTTGTCGGTTGTCTCAACCATCCAAGTAACGACGCCCATCGGATCCTCCTCGGTTGGATTTAGGCGCTGTCACCAGTGCTACGTTTCAGGAAGGCTTTCAGGATGTGCTCGCCGTCGAAATCCGGCACGACCGAGACCAGCTCCCAGCCATCTTGTCCAAGGGCGGTCAGCTGCGCTTCGATCTTCGGGGGCTTAGTTTTGGCGGTGTTGATCAGTTCAATCTTGTATTCAAACATGGGCTGTTTCCTTTGAATGGGCCGGATCGACCGGCAGGTAGAATTCGGTGATGCCGCGCGCGCCTTCATGGCGACCGGCCTGGATGATCACATCGATCGAGCGAGTGATGTAGTCGTTCATATCCTGGTAAGTCATCGGCACGTCGGTTTTCAGAGCTGCGATAGCCAGGCGCTGGACCGCCAACTGAGGGGTTTCAGCGTGGAGCGTGGTGAGTGAGCCACCGTGGCCGGTGTTGATCGCCTCGAGGAATGTCATGGCCTCTTTGCCGCGTACTTCGCCCAGGACAATACGGTCTGGCCGCATACGCAGGGTGGAGGTCAGCAGGACATCAGCGCTGCGCGTAGCTTCATCGCGATCAGACATCAGCGTCACGATATTGGGCTGCGTCGGACGTAGCTCGGCGGCCTCTTCGATCGTGATGATACGTTCGTCGGTGGGCACGAAGGAGAGGATCTTGCGCGCCGTGACGGTCTTGCCGGTCGAGGTCCCGCCGGACACGATCATGTTGAGCTTGTGGGTGACGCAGAACTTGATCGCGGCGTCGATATCGCCGGTGGCCACGACATCGCGCAGCTCGGCATTGCGCTTGCGTCTTGCGCCCTCGTTGCTGCGCTCTTTTCCGAACAAGTAAGAAAGCTTGATCTGTTCCAATGGCAAATCGGCGAAGAACCGCAGGGAAATCGCGTAACCGCCATCAACGGCGGGAGGCTGGATGACCTGCGCTCGGATTGGGCGGTCGCGGTAGGTGATGCTGACCGAGACGATGGGCTTCGTTCGGCTGAGCGTGGTGTTCGCAGCGGAGGCAATCTGATTGCCAAGGTCTTTGATCTCATTGGGCGAGAGCCGACGACTGAGGGACCGCATGAAGTGATCACCCTGAAACTCGGCCCACAACGTGCTGTCAGGATTTATGCAAAGCTCGATCAGCTTCGGATCACGCGCCTCGGGAATTTTGTCCAATGAGCTTTGCAGATAGCTTGCGGCCATGATCAGAAAATCTCCAGATCGCGGTCGACCATCACTGTGACCCGGGCACCTTGATCGACGTAGATCACGGGCGAGACGGAGAGATATTCGCCGATCACGCTTTGGGCGCTGTCTTGCAGGTCTTCGCCAATGCCCTCGAGCACATCAGAGGTGATTTCATCTTCGGTGTTCTGGGCCGCCACGGCAGGCAAGGCTCCGATCAACGATATCAGGGCTGCGGACCCGAACCGCGTGCCAAAACGGCTGTCAACGAAACCGGTCGTGCCGGAACGCCCTAGTTCATCACCACCAAAGGCGCTGATTTCGACGGTCTGGTTGCTGGGCAGAATGATCCGGTCCCAGGCGATCATTACGCGTTGTTGCGCGATATCGAGGCCGGATTGATACCGCCCGATCAGGCGTGCCCCGCGCGGGATCAGGATCCGCGAGCCGTCATAGGCATGGACATCTTCTGAGACCATGGCCCGCACTTGACCGGCGAGCGAGCTGTCGATCGCAGTCTCGAGCACGGCCTGGATCATCGTGCCCTGAACGACCGTGTTTGACGGGTTCACGATCAACAGGGCTTGTGTCACGTCAGCGGGTTTAGCGCCGTTGCGGACAAACTCTGTGTCGCCATCAAGTCGCCGCTGCTGCGCGGCGGTTTCATCGTTGCCGCCTCCGGTGCCCCCAAAGGCGATGATTGGGCTGGCGATACGGGCTTGCAGCTCCTCAAGCTCGGCTTGCCGCCGCCGCTCGAGCTCCTGAAGGCGCATTTCTTCGGCCGAAGGGCCAGTTGGCGCAGGCGTGCGAGGGGTTTCCAGGCGTGCAAGCTCAAGATCGTTCTGCAGGCGCTGGATTTGCCGCGCACGTTCTTCCAACTCTTCGCGCAAGGCGGTTTGCGTTGCAGCTGCCTCGCTGCGCAGGGCGTCGATCTCTGCGCCCAAGGTTTCCAATGCCTCGAGGTCGACGGTTGGGGCTTCAGGTGCAGGTGCGTTGCGCAGGGCTTCGAGCTCGGACCGCATGGCGTCCATTTGCGCACGCAGCTCTTCTGTTTCGCTGGCTGGTTCCGGCTCAGGCGGTGGCGATGTTTCAATCGGTGCAGGCGTGGGTTCGAGCGTACCAAACCCCGGTCCTGCCGCTTGGAATTCATCCGGTGAGGCTGTTTCCAGGCTTTCGGGTTCAGAGCCGCCAGAGAACAACAGCAAGAGGCCGCCAAGGGCGGCGATTGCCCCGATGCCCAGGGCGATAGTGACAACAGACGGCCGTGCCATTGGGTTTTGTCGTTTTCCTTCAAGCGCTTCGAGGCGCTTCTTAAGCTCAGCTGTTTCACTCATCGCGGTTTGCCTCGCTCATCTCTTGGACGCAAATCTCGTCCTCGCCGAGCCTGAGAACCCATCGATCGCTGACACCTGACACGCGGATCACGCCGTCTGGCCGCGCGTGCGCATTCACGCTCCGCTCATTGCCCCCAGACCAACGAAAGATCGCGGGAAGCGGTGCGTTCGTGGCAAAACGGAAATAGGTGAAGGTGCCGTCGTCCCAGATTTCGCGTGGGGTGATCTCGGATCGCGCACTGACGCCGTAAGCGTGGTTTGCAGGTTGGCTTGCGGCCACTCGGGATTGCCGTGGTGCCGCTTCGGGATAGGTGAAACGAATAACGTAGAAAGTCGGCGAACTCGCCTCGGTCACGTTGAAATAATAGCTGCGCCGATTTGTGTAGACCGTGATGTTGGTATGCGCGCCGCGCGAGACCGGCTTGATCGCAAAGGCCTGACCGCCGGGCACGCCGTCCAAAAGGAATCCTTCGGTGTCTCCCGCGATGATTGAGCGGATGGTCTCACCCTGGCCAAACTCGATGCTGGTCACGTGGGTCAGGCTTGTGCGGATGCGATAGACCTGCCCATCTTGATAGGTGGCCAGCCGGACGCGGGCATCATAGGGACCTTGGCGCGGCTGGGTCTCTGCATAGGCGGTGCCAGCGAGCGGAACAACGAGGGCGAGGATCAGGAATATGCGGCGCATTGGTTACTCCAAACGATCCGAGCGGATCGCGTATTCTGTGACGGTGAAGCCGAAAGGGTTCTGCCAGACGTCGTCGATCGACCGGCTATTCTCGGGCCAAAACTCAAACATCAGAGTTGCGGTGAAGAGCCCGTTTTGAGAACCGCGCGGTGAATTCAGTCGCTTGCGAAGGCGGACCTGGGCACGGTTGGCACTGATATGGGTGATCGACAGAACTTCGACTTCAAGGCGGGCATCTGTGCCGTAGCTATCCGGCGGATAAGCCTCATGGCCGCTGGTCCAAAGCGCGCGCAGTCCAGCGGCGGCCGCGCCGTCCGACTGGTCCAGGACCCGCCGCACGCGCACGTCATTGTCGAGCTGATTGTATGTCTCTCGATCAGTCACATAGCGATAGATCTGTGCCTCAATAATAGCGGGGCGTTCCGTGAGTGAGACCGCTTCAACCACGGCATTGGGGAGGGCCATGCCGGTTTCGCTATCATAGGGCACGATCATGGGCGGCGGGTCCACGTCGAGTAGGGCCACGAGGGCGGCGGCAAGGCAGCCTGCCATGCCAAACGCCATGCCTGTAAGCCCCAGTTTCTGCCACATGAGCTCGCGTCGTCGTGCGCCGTACACGAGCTCTTCTTCGATGATTTCTGCCTCGCTGCTCATCGGTTCAGTCCGCACGCAGGTCTGGAAGGGTAAAGTCCATGTAGCGGCGCTCTTCGGCCAGGGTGGCGGCATCCACCACCCCGGATTGGCCCGCGCCGACGGTTTGAATGGCTTCGAGCTCCCACATGCGCGTCATAGCAATGGCCAGCTCGGCTGTGACGCGGGTGTTGTGATCGACGGCTTCCTTGAGCGTTTCCATGTCCGGGATCAGCGAAACAAGCTGCTCGACCCGCTCGAGGGACTGCGCGGCCTCTTCGTAGCTGTTCTCAGCGGCTGCCGACATCACCGCGCCGGTTCCTGCTTGGCTGGCAATACGCTCAGCTCCCGGATTGCCGCTGCTGGCCATGTCCGACAGGCTGTCTTGGTCAAAGCCAGCATCTTCCAGGGCTTGCGTCATGCGGCCTTCCATTTGAGGGGCGGCGTTGCCGATGAGACCGCTGAAATTGCCGCTTTGGATTTGCCGGATGGTGCCAAGCAGATCGCCGAATTCTTGGTCGAGGAGGCCGTCAAGGTCCCCACCCATGGCCATCTCTATGATATCCGTCGCGCCGGTCAGGGCAGCGTAGGTCTCATTGAGTGTGTCGAGTTGCTGCTGCACCAGGTCGAGCTGTTCGAGAAGCGTGTCGAGCTGGTCGGTCTGGATCCCGAAGTCCTCCAGCATCTGCTGCAGCTGGCGAATTTCTTGGGCGATGTTGCGTGTGTCGACCGTGGGAACGCCTTGGGCAGATACGGGTGAGGCAACCAGCAACGTGCAAGTGGCGACGGTGGATAGAAAGCGGATCATCGGAGTGCCTCCAGATCGAATTGCATGAAGTCTTGTTCGCGGGCCTGCGCCGAGGCCATGGCCAGCTCGGCCGCGCTAAGCGGACGGGTGTGGGCGGCCTTGAGACGCGTGCGGATCGCGATCAGCCGGGCGAGTTCTGCCCGCGCATAGGTGTTGAGTGACATGGCCGCATGAATGTCATCGGTCTCGCCAATACGGGTGATGATATCCTGTACGCGCAGGGCAGCTGCGCGCACGGAGACCATGGAATAGTCACCGTAAACCCCCGCGCCAAAAGAGGTGAGGCTCATGGTGGAGTTGGCAAGCAGAACGGGATCGATGGTGCCGAGCGCATCGACGCCGCCAACGCGGGCAAGGTAGAGATTGTAGCGTTCGGGGATCACCTGCACGTAGTGCTGGGTCTCAGCAAAGGGCGGCACACCAGCATAACGTTGCACATTGCCGGGACCGGCATTGTAGGCGGCCAGACCGTGAATGATGTTGCCGTCAAACATGGCCAGCATCTGTGCCAGGTAGCGCGCGCCGCCCGCGACTTGGATGTAGGGGTTTTCGTAATAGGCTGGATAGATCCCGAGATCCTGCGCTGTGCCGGGCATAATCTGGGTCAGGCCAAAAGCGCCGACAGGGGAGCGCGCGCCGACGGTGAAGCGGCTTTCCTGCCAGATCAGCGCCTGCAACAGGCAGCGCCATTGCTTAGGCGACAGACCCGCAGCGCGCACGCCGGACATATGGTGCGTTTCTTGAGCGGCGCGAATGATCAGCTGTTCGATCGAGCCAGACGCATCGCCGAACATCTGGGCAGCGCCGGGGTTTGGATCGACCGGACCGTAGAGCGTGTTTGCGGCGCTTTCAGGTGATGAACCAGCTTCCAAACTCGCGATCAGTTCGCCGGAATTCCCGCTGACCAACGTCGTGGCATCGAGGATGTCTTCCAGCGCCTGGAGTTGTTCTTGTTCGAGCTCTTCAAGCTCTTCCTCTTTGGTTAACCGATCCCGCTGCAGCGCCAGATCTTGTTCGCCCTGCTGCAACACGCGCTCACGCTGCAAGAACATGCCCGCATCGAATGTGGGCACGCCTTGGGCCGAGGCAATTGGCGCGGCCAGCAACAACAAGCCCGCTAGGATATGCGGGCGAAAACTATTCACTCAGTCCACCAATCGGCCCGAGCGGCTCGAAATTGCAATTGCTGCGGCTCACCTCGGCAAAGGAGTTGAAGCATTCAGCTTCAGACGGTCGGTACTCCGCGCAGGCTGTCAGGGTCAAAAGGGTGAGGGTCAAGGCGAACAATCTACGCATCAATCTGTCTCCAAAATTCGGGGTTCTGGCGATAATCCGCGCCGACCAGCGCTTCGCCTTTCTCCATGCCGCCAAGGATCGTGAGGTAAGTGCCAAGGGCGCTCAGATCAGCGTCGATTACCACCGATCCTTGATCATCACGCACCAGTGCCAGGCGGGAGCTGCTGCCTGTGCCGAGCAATACGCTCAGCTCTTTGTCAGTGAGCCCCAGCATGGTGTAGTCGCTGGCCGAGGCGCGAATGTTGGGAAGCAAAAGCTGCGTCGGTACGGCCTCGACAATCGTCTTGCCGATGCGGGTTTTCTCAAGCTGGCTTGCGTATTGGGTCATCATAACGACGACCGCGTTTTGTTTGCGCGCGGTCACGAGCCAGTTGCTCAGCCGATCCGCAAAATACGGGTTATCCAGAGCCTTCCAGGCCTCATCGATGATGATCAGCGTCGGCTTGCGATCCTCGATCACGCGCTCCACCCGCCGAAACAGATAGGACAGGACCGCCATGCGTTCCTTCTCGCTTTCGCTGTCGAGAATGCCGGTCAAGTCGAACCCCACGACATCACCATCGAGCGAGAAGGTATCCTCAGCGCTTTGACCGAAGATCCAGCCGTAGCGGCCCTCGGCGGTCCATTCCTGGATCCGTTCGAACAGATCCCCTTCATCCGCCCCGGCCACAAAGAGCGAGGCCAGATCCTGCCAGTTGCGAAGCGCGGCGTCGCTGGCTCCGGCGTTCTGGCGCACCACCTCTTGAATGCGGTTGATCTGAACCGGGCTCAGGGGCTTGTCGGTGCGATGCAGCAGTGTTGCCAGCCAATCAGAAAGCCAGGCTTGGCCGCGCCCGTCGATTTCGGTGTGCAGCGGGTTTAGGCCTGTCGCTTCACCCGCCTTGATGGCGCTGTAGCGCCCGCCATTGGCCCGCACCGCCATTTCCATGCCAGCGCGATAGTCGAAAACAAAGACGCGCGCTTCGCAGCGCCGGGCTTGGGTCATGAGAAAGGCTGACAACACCGACTTGCCAGAGCCAGGGCGGCCGAGGATCAAGGTGTGCCCGCCTGTCGGCTCTTTGTCTGACTGACCCGTTTCATGGTAGTTGAACAGGAAGCCCGAGCGTTCGGGTGTCGGGAACAGAGTAATCGGCTTGCCCCAAGGTACTTTGTGTCCGGGTTTGCCCAATTGACCGCGATGAAGCGCTGCGAGGTCGGCAAAGTTCGTGTTGGTGATGGCGGCCTTGCGGCTGCGCATCTGCCCGTTGCCCGGATGCTGCGCGAAATAATGGGTCCGAGCCGCAAAACTCTCGTTTACCAGATTGACGCCTTCACTGGCCGCGATGTTGCGCACCTCGGCGGCGATTGCTTCCAGCTTTTCCTCGGTCTCCGCGAAGGCCGTGACTGTCATGTGATGATCGCCGAAGCTGAGCCGCTTGGATTCAAGATCGTCCAGCGCGTCGACCAGCTCTTCGGCGAGAGATATCGCGCCATCATCGCTGGCCTTCATCAGACGCTGTTGGCGTTTGATCCGGCTGGCCATGATGTTGCTGTTGATCGGCGTGAAGGAGTGCGTAACCACCATGTCGACAGGCAGGTTCAGCTCATCGAACATGGTGCAATTGGTTTTGGCCGGATAGGTCTTGATCGCGAAACTGGTACCAAACCACTTGCTCGCCGACCCATCGTCAAGGGTAAAACCTCGCCCGTGAAACGTTATCCGCGTATTGGCCACATCCTCAGCGATGATGCCAAGGCGGGATTTTGCGAAGAGCGGTCGTTCCTGGCCGATGTTGAGCGCCCCGAGGAACCCCAGCAGTTCGCCGCTCTCAGCCCCAAGCAGGCGTGGGTTCATCTCGGCAAAAGATGAGAGCAGAAACCCAACGACTTCTTCGAGCTTGCGCAGCTGCTTGGCCGTCTGGTCTTTCAGCTGTGCGATTGAGTCTGCACGATTCAGGCGCAGCCGCGCGCCGAGGGGAGGACGTTTCAGCACCGTGAGCGTGAGTGTTTTATCTCGAAGGCCCGCACGCGTCATGGCGGCATGCCAACGGGCATCCAAAGCTTGGGCAAACCCTTCACTGGGCACTGGTGGCAAGGCGGTCTCAATCGCTTTTGAGACCTTGTGCACATAGAAACTGTACTCCGGCCCGATCTGCGCGATGATCGCCGCGAAGAGCGCGCGGATCTTTTCCAAATGCGCATCATCGGTGGTCATGCTGTTGACGCCATCAAGGCGGATGCACTGGAACAAGGCATTGCCGCGCGTGCGGATCGTCACGTCATTCACCAGGCTGACATAGGGCAGCATGCTGGCCATAGGGCGCTCTTTGCGCGCCCAGTCCGGCAGCATCACAAGATCATCCGAAGGATCACGGAGCATAGCTGTCCCCCGAATGGATCTTGCGGTTCGGGGTCGGTGGCGTTTCCTGCAAAGCGGTGACCATCACTTCAAGAAACGCGGGATCCCAGTCAGCCGCTTTCCATAAGGCTGGATAGGCCAGAGCGGCGATGACGATCACCGGCCAGCTCTGAACCCATAAAAACAACAACACAAACCCGAAGAGCCAGACCATAGCATAAATGATCGGCAAGCCGATGAGCTTTGGCGGCCGGATCAGGCCCAAGAAGAGGCGGGTTTGCGTTGCCATGTCGGAGTTACGCGCCCCAGATCGCGGTCACGATGGTCGGCGCAGCTGCGATGCCTGCGATGGCAACCAGTACCCAGAGGGCCTGGCGGAAATCCAGAATGCCAAAGAGCCAGGAGAGGAACACGCCAATCAAGGCCAAGGTGCCGATGACAATACCCAAGGGGCCGGTGATCGTGTCGACGATGCCTTGCAGAAGGTTTTGGACCGGTGAGAGGTCGATGCTCTGCGCAAGGGCGGGATTGGCTATCATCAAGCTGGCCAGAGCCAGCGACAGGATTATGCGGAATTGTGTGTGCATCAGGAGGCTCCAGTCAGTCGGTCACGCACGGCCATGACGCGGCGCACGTGATTTTGGGTTTCTTGGTAAGGGGGAATGCCGCCGTAGCGCGCGACCGCGTCTGGTCCGGCGTTATAGGCAGCAAGCGCGAGTTCGGGCGTGCCGAACTGCGCGAGCATCATCAGAAGGTATCGAGCGGAGCCATCTAGGTTGGCCTGCCAGTCGAGAGGGTCCACACCAAGCTGCGCAGCTGTGGCTGGCATCAACTGGCCGAGGCCGATCGCGCCTGCCGAGCTGCGCGCATTCGGCCGATAAGCGCTTTCGATCTCAATGTTGGCTTGGAAGAGTGCCTGCCATTCCGTCACCGACAGCCCGGCGCGGCGCAGTGCAGGATGCCCGCCATAACGATGCGCGGTGCTTTCAAGAGCTGCGAGGATTTCAGGGCGAGGGAGTGCCGGAGCGGGTGCAGATCGCGGCACTTCAGGCTCAGGTGCTGCGAAAACGATCAGCTCTGTTGGGTTTGTGCCAATCCCGTCGACATAACTTTGCGCAAAACCTGATTGGGGTGTTTTGGTCTCCAGCTGGCCATCGGCCCACATAGAAAGAACGAAACCTTCAGAATAGGCGGGTGTAGCAAGGAATGCTGCGAGGACAGCAAGTGCCTTAACTCGAGTCGTCCAGTGTGTGCGAGGCGACCTTGCCTTCGAACATCGGGATAGAAATGATCGAAACGCCAAGCCCGGCAAGGAAGCTGGATAAGCCGTTGATTGTCTTGAACTCTCGCGCGGCCATGTTGTTGCGCGCGGTGACAAGCAGGCGACGCGTCTCGCCATCTGGCGAGACGCAATGCACGGTCCAAACTCCGGACCACTGAGCACCTGTACGTTTGGGCGTAACTCGGCACACGACATCCGCCGAATGTCTTTCGGCAAGCAGTGTGCGCAGCCCGTCTTCGCTGACAACATTGGGGGCGTCTTGCATCAAATTCATAGGATCGAGCCTTACAGAATTGTGCATTGGCCCGGCAGTCCTTCGTGGACTACCCAACCGATACAATATTATAATCTTGCAATCAATAGGTGTAGTTTGAGTTATTGCACCTTTGATGCGTTGAAACGAATTTACTGCAACGGAGTGGCTGAGCCAAGATAATATGGCGCTTTTGAAACAAACATGGGCAGCACTGGCTATTTTGAGTTGGAGTTCTGCCGCAATCGCGGGCAGTTGCCTGCCGCCTGTGCCGCCATGGATGCCCACCGATCCCGATGATGTCAGGGCATATGCTGACCTGTTGAGGCGTGACGCAGAGGCATACTTTGACGATGCCGAACAGTACTTCCGGTGCCAGGACCAAGAGCGACGTGAGGTTTTTGAGCAAGTGCGGGCAGTCAGCGAAGACTATGCGCGCGTTTTGGAAGTTTTGAGGAGTGGTAGTTAGGAGTGGCTGCGTCGTCGCGAAAGCAGCCACTCACAATCATGGTGGCGAAGGTCGCCAATGCGGGACAAACCGACCATTGGTCCTTAAAAATCCAATGTCCGCTGAGCTTCATTACCTCGCGGCGTCAGACCTTTAGTTCACCTTGCCTCAAACAGCGTTTCCAGGATCGGGCAGTCTGGCAAATCGCCTTGGCTACATTCTGCCGCCATGCCGACAAGCGCCTTTTCCAATTTGCGCAATCCTTTGATCTTTTCACGTACAGACGCCAAGTGCCCGATGGTCAGTCCATGCACCTCGCCACATGTGAAATCTTGCCTGTCCACCATTTCCAGCAGTGCGCGTATCTCATCAATGCTGAACCCAAGTTCTCGGGACGTCTTGATGAAAGACAGCCGTTTTAACTGCTCGTGATTGTACTGTCGGTTGCCACCTGCCGTGCGGTCCGGCTGCGGCATGATGTTGATGCGCTCATAATAGCGGATTGTTTCGATATTCACTCCGGTGCGCTTGGACATTTCACCAATAGGATAACCTCGCGCGTTCGTGATGTCAGACATCGAAAAAACCTCTTGCTTCTGTAGTGGCTACAGACCGCATCTTACATTAAGAAACCTAAATTGCGAGTGCGGTATGACTGACACAATAGACGTTGACCTAAACCAGAGCGATCCTGACAGCCGCAAGGCGCACATGATTGCAGCAGGTGGTATTCTCGGCGCTCTTGCGGCCTCAACATGCTGCATTGTTCCGTTGATCCTGTTTAGCCTTGGCGTATCCGGCGCATGGATCGGCAATCTGACTGCTCTTGAACCTTACAAGCCAATCTTCATCGTGATCACGCTGGGGTTTCTCGGCTACGGCTATTGGATGGTGTACCGCAAGCCCAAGGCCTGCGCAGAGGGCGAAACCTGTGCGCGGCCACTTCCCAATCGCGTGGTCAAATCCGCGCTTTGGGCATCAACATTTCTCATCGTGATCGCGCTGTTCTGGAACTGGATCGCACCGGTCGTTGCCCCCATTCTTCTTGGTCTGTGAAAGGACATACAATGAAACTCTACACTTCCGCCTTGGCCCTGATTGGTTTTATGGCCGCCGCCCCTGTCTTTGCGGCGGAGCAGACCGTGACATTCTCTGTCCCCGGCATGACCTGTGCCAGTTGTCCCTATATCGTTGAATCCGCGATGAGCGGGGTCGATGGCGTTGTTACAGTGAGTGCCGATTCCGACACACGCACAGCTCTGGTTATCTTTGATGACGCCATTACCAACGCAGACGATATTGCCTTTGCATCCACGTCTGCGGGCTATGAAGCCGTTATTTTAGAGCCGAAATCCTGAACATGAACGATAAATCACTTCTCATGGTTGGCGTCATAGGCACCATCATAGCGGCGCTGTGCTGTTTCACGCCTGTCCTCGCAATCCTTTTTGGCGTTGTGGGTCTGTCGGTCATCGTCGGCTACCTCGACTATGTTTTGTTGCCTGCCCTTGCCGTGTTCGTGCTGATCACGATTTACGCCGTCATCCGCCGTGCGCGGAAAACCTGAACCCGAAAGACCAACATCATGCTTGATTTACTGAACCCAAACGCGGTGGACGCCGATACATTTGACCTTGCCGTCATTGGTGCTGGCTCTGCTGGATTTTCCGCTGCAATCACCGCAGCCGAAGACGGTGCGCAGGTTGCTCTGATAGGCTTTGGCACCATCGGCGGCACTTGCGTCAACGTCGGGTGTGTCCCGTCAAAAGCAATGATCCGCGCAGTGGAAACACTGCATTCAGCCAAAGGCGCTGATCGGTTTGATGGCGTGGAGGCTACGGCAAAAGTAACCGATTGGGCGGCGATGGTGGCCCAGAAACAAGCACTGGTGGATGATCTTCGTGCCGCAAAATACGTTGATGTTCTGCCAAACTATGAAGGCGTCACCTACATCGAAGGTCAGGCGAGCTTCGCAAACGATGGTTCTTTGAAGGTTGGCGACCGCACCATTCGTGCACCAAAAGTCATCATTGCAACGGGTTCGGCCCCGCATGTCCCCGATATCCTAGGACTGGACGGCGTCGATTGGCTGGACAGCACTTCTGCACTTGAACAGACGCAGCTCCCGAAATCATTGATGGTGATGGGAGGTGGCTATATCGGCGTTGAGATTGCCCAGATATTTGCCCGTGCAGGCGTCGATGTAACCATCGTCACGCGTCGTGGTTTGCTGCCAGAGGCCGAACCGGAGGTCAGCGATGCCCTGACGAAAGCCTTTGTCGATGAGGGCATCAAGGTGCTGGACGGGCTGTCATATGACAGATTTGAACAGTCAGGCGATGGTGTCACCCTTCACGCCGCGCATAACGGTGTGGCGGTCAGGATCGAGGCCGAAAAGCTCCTGCTGGCGACGGGCCGTGTCCCGAACACTGGCTCATTGGCGCTTGATGTCGCCGGTATCGACACGAATGCGCGGGGCGGGATTGTCATCGATCCGCAAATGCGCAGCACGCGAGACGGGGTTTATGCCACGGGTGATGTGACCGGAACAGATCAGTTCGTCTATATGGCTGCATACGGTGCAAAACTTGCGGCCAAAAACGCTATGAATGGAAACACGTTGAATTACGACAACAGCGTCATGCCTGCCGTTGTGTTTTCTGATCCACAAGTGGCCAGTGTTGGTCTTACGGAGGCACAGGCCATCTCTGCTGGACATGAGGTCGTTTCGTCGGTCTTAGGTCTTGAGCATGTCCCCCGCGCATTAGCTGCACGCGACACACGTGGACTGATTAAGCTGATTGCCGACAAGAACAGCAAGATGCTCTTGGGCGCACATATCATCGCGCCAGAAGGCGCTGACAGCATCCAGACAGCGGCCATGGCGCTCAAAATGGGCATGACCTACGATGATTTGGGTGCGATGATCTTTCCCTACCTCACAACTGTCGAAGGGCTGAAATTGGCAGCGCAGACTTTCGAAAAGGATGTGGCAAAGTTGTCCTGCTGCGCGGGATAGTCATCAACGGTTCTGTTCTGTTGGGGTTTCAGTCCGCTCACCAAAGACAATTTCTCGACCGTCCGGAGCTACGGCAATGATTTCTCGACATCCGTAAGCCTTGTCGACAATTTGACCTTTGAGTTTTGCGCCGCGACTTCTGAATTCGGCCAGCAAACTTTCAATGTCATCAACCCAGAAATACGCGGCCCATCCACGTTTGCGAAGCCCAAATGATCGGCGGCAAGCAAGCATGATTGTTTGACCATCTCTATCCAAAGTCACAAAGCTGGGGCCATTTCCAACTTCAGCTCCAATTTCAAAACCGAGCCGATCAACAAAAAAGTCCCGCATTGATCTTATCGTCCGACTGCTCACTTGAAGAACAGCAGCAGTTTGTTGGATGCGAGTGGACGATGTTTTTGTGCCCTTCATGCAATAGCCATAGCGATACGAGTTCACCAAAACCAGTCATTCTCTGCGAAGCAGAAAGCGAAGAAAATGGGCCCTTCCGTAGCATTTGCCGCACAAACCGCCGTTCGATCACGCCTAAGTAACGTATGCTAAGCGCCTCGTGTATGTTCTCGATCGCATAGACCGTGATCAGCCAAAGACGCCAAAACATAGCAATCTTCCGAAACGCCATGCCCATCACAGCCCTTAGATATTCGGACAAGTTCCTTTTCTAGGGCTTTGAGCCGTTTGATTTTGGCACGCACGTCCACAAGCTGAGATGTTGTGATATTGGTTGCCGCCTCGCACGAACGGTCTGGGTGTCCTTGCAGCTCTATCAACGATGAAATCGCCTCAATTGAGAAGCCAAGATCGCGGGCATGGCGTATGAAACCGAGCCGTTCCAACCCTGCTTTGTCATAGCGCCTTTGATTGCCTACTGTCCGCTCTGCCTCTGCCAGCAATCCCATTTCCTCATAGTAGCGGATCGTCGGAACTTTGACTTTTGTGCGCTTCGAAAGCTCGCCAATAGAAAACATAAAGAAACCTCTTGAACCTCTAGTTACTAGAGACATTACACTGTGGGTAACCAAAGATGAAAGAGGATTCCCAAATGGCTGGTTGCTGTGGACATGACGCCAAATTTGATGGCGTTTCAGACGACTACAAACGACGGCTTTGGATCGTCATAGCCCTTAACGCAACGATGTTCTTCGTGGAAATGACGGCGGGACATCTGGCAAAGTCCCAAGCATTGCAGGCGGACGCATTGGACTTTGCAGGGGATGCGCTCACCTATGGCCTATCGCTTGCGGTAATCGGGGCATCCCTACGCGCCCGCACCAATGCCGCATTGTTTAAGGGCATAACCTTGCTCTTGATGGGGTTATGGGTATTGGGTTCAACCGTATACCGCGTTTTCTACGTTGGCGTTCCAACGGCAGAAATTATGGGCGTTGTTGGTTTTCTGGCTCTGCTGACCAATCTTGCGAGCGTGTTTCTGTTGGTGCGTTACAAAGACGGCGACGCCAATGTGCGTTCGGTTTGGCTGTGTTCGCGCAACGATGCCATTGGCAATGTAGCCGTGATGTTTGCGGCTCTTGGTGTCTGGGGGACGGCAAGCGGTTGGCCTGATCTGATCGTTGCAACAATCATGGCGGGTCTATTTCTTTCTTCGGCATTCCAGATCGTGCGCCAAGCCCTCGGAGAACGTCGGGAGGTGCTAAACCACAAGCACGCGGAAGTATGATGAAGATTTTCTTAGTTAGCCTCGGTCTGGGCGTTGCAGCGGCAACATTTGTAGCAATCTTTTGGTCAATTGCTTTTCCTGCGCATCGTCTATGGCCACCAAAACGCTATACAACGATGACACCGGTTCTGGTCTGGGTTCCCACTTTTACGCTGTTTGGAGTTCTTCTGGTTTTGGGTGTCATGGAATGGAATAGCCTCGCAGTGCCCGCTTGGATTCGTTTTGGCTTGGGTGTTCCCCTGATCGTGGCGGGAAATATCGTCGTCTGGTCAGAGGCTTCCCATTTCGGCATCCCGCAAACAGGTGGTGCCAAAGGTTCCCTTCGGACGGAGGGCATGTATCGTTACTCTCGCAATCCTCAGTATGTGGCCGATATTGCGATAGTTGGAGGCTGGATCATCCTATCCGCGTCCGGGTCAGTCGCTGCTGTGGGCCTCGCAGGAATTGCCATTTTGATCGCCGCACCATTTGCAGAGGAACCTTGGCTAAAAGCACAATATGGGTCGGCATTTCAGGACTACATGCGAAGGGTCAGAAGGTTTTTGTGACGTGTCGCAGATCACCGAAGCCGTCATTCCTGCGTTGCGCAGCATCGGTCAATCTGGGCTCATTCCGGCTCTTAGCCGCGATTTGCACCAAGGTCCGGTCCTGCCTGTTGCTCTGGGCAGATTGTCGATCGAAGCTGGCCGTCTTCGTGCAGCGCGGCCTGCGTGTCGCCGTTATCCCACAGATAAAGTAGGCCGATTTCGACGCCTGTTTTGATGCACGTAATGCGGCCGATGGCTTCGGCTGTTGTGCGACCACTCTCAAATTCGGGCAACACTAGCCCCTCTCGTTAAACAATTCCTTGGGAGCGACCTCGAGAGCATGCGCGATCCGCTCTAGAACATCGATCGATGCTGAGAATTTCGCGAGCTCGATCTCGCTGATATAGCTGCGATCCAGGTCAGCAGCTAAAGCTAATTGTTCTTGGCTCAATCCTTTGGAATTTCTTAGATTCCGAATATTTAACCCTACTGTTTCCCTCAATTTCATGGCCTGTATTCGGCCAGATCACAAGAATTGAGCTACGGAATATATTCCACAAAATGCGCGCGAGTGGATCTAATCCCTTGCTCGCATATGGTGTGCGGGGCGAAGTTGGGCAACAACCATCAAGATTATAGTAATGAAGTCGAAAGGCGCTTATTGATATGTGGCTCAAATCCATCCGAAATTTGCTTGGCGGGGTCGCCATAAGTGTCGTTTCTAGCTTGGCACCGCAGGCAGCAAAAGCCTACCAAGTTGATTGCGCCATTCTGCTTTGCCTGGCTGGCGGGTGGCCAGCTTCAGCAGAATGTGCCCATGCTCGTGCGGTTTTCATTAGGCGGATTACGCCTTGGCCGATCGAGCCGCCGTTGCAAATCTGGCGCTGCCCGATGGGTGTTTCTGAGCGGGTGCCTTTGCAAAGCACGGCCCCAAAGATCTGGGAGGCCAGCAACCAAACAGGTCAGACGCTCGGCCAAGTCATTCTGACACAGATGGCTGAAGGCGGTGCCGATATCGACATCAGTGGTCTGGAATTCGATTTCGTGCGCTCGATCCGCGTCTGGGATGTTCGGTACTACAGCCATCGCGAACGCGGTCGCGACGATGACTGCTCTGAAAGCTACAATATTCGCCTCGGGACCTATGGCACGCAGGGCGAATTCGGATGGCAACGCACGACACCGGCGGCCGCCCCGCAGTGGGTGTTGCCGTCGCGGCGCTGTTCGTCATCGAATTGGCGACGCGGGGTTGGCGTTGAATGGGAAGATCACGAAGGCAACCATGGATACGAGTGGGTGGCCTACTAAGGCTATTCCCCGATATCCTTCATGCGTTCCGATATATCGCCCGCAATACGCTCGTATAGGGCGGCTTGCTTGTCTCTGGGTGAGCCCGGTTGCGGGCTTCTCCGTCGGATTCGTTTGGCGAGCCAGAATAGCATTCGGGCTGCGGGGTCGCTGATGTTTTCCGGGACTGGCGCGGGGTAGTTTTCTTCAAGGACGGCAACGACCTCAGCGTTCATGCTACGGTGGTTGCTCTCGGCCGCAAGCCGTATCCGGTCACGAAGGCCATCCGGCAATCGCACGATGAACTTGTCCTGATTTTGAGCACTTTGTTCTGACATGGTGGCACTGTGCCATAAGATTCGATTGACGCAATAGTGGCTAAGTGCCACTAACGGGGTATGTTTTCAACCTGGAGGCGTTTCATGAATAGTCGTAAACCAATGCAGCTTCGGCTTCCGCAAGAGCTCAAGGAGTGGATCAAGGCGGAGTCCGATCGCAATGGCAACTCCCAAAACTCTGAAGTTATCCGAGCCATTCGCGCGGCGAAGGACAGGCGTTCCACACTCGGTTCAATTGGAAATATCAATATGAATCAGTGTGATAATGCGCGTTGTTAACGAGGTGAGAGAGGTGTCGAGACGATGACCAAAGCAAGTGCACAGACGAAAGCGAAACAAGCGGCCTCAGCCTTTATCCGCGAGGCGCGGGAGGCAGGTTGGCAGCGCGCAAAGTTCGAAATCAAGCCTGATGGCAGTGTCATCGTCGATGCGAATATGGTCGCGCCAGAGGCCGCCGACGACTTTCTCAACAGCGACTTGAGAATGGGCGAATGACCCGCAAGAGCCTGCCAAAATACGTCTATAGTGACAGGGGTTACCTACGGTTCATCCGGCGATCGCGCGGCATCTCTGTTATGATGCACGAGGAAGCGGGCACACCGGAATTTTGGGATCACTACAATCGCTTGCTGAAGGGAAAACCAGCGCCTGCGCCGGTGAAGCGCAATTTTGAGGCGTTGATTCTCAGCTACTATGAGAGCGATGCCTACAAGAAGCTGAAGCCCCGGACGAGATCCGACTATCGGCGTTACATCAGCCACATTCGTGAGATATGGGCGGAGAAAGACCCGGCCAGGATCGAAACCCATCACATTTACGAATTGCACCGCGCCAATGCGGATCACTGGCGGCAAGCCAACTATCTCGTCCAGGTCATGGTCGTCTTGATGAACCACGCCCGTCTGATTGGTTTTATCAAGAAAGAGCATGGCAATCCGGCGAAGGGCATTCCGCTCTTCAAGCAGCAAAGCGACGGGTGGGAGCCTTGGCCAAACGATGTTCGAGCAGAGTTCGAGGCGCTGGCTTCAAAGCGGGCGCGGCTGGTCTACGAGCTTTGCGTTGGTACAGGCCAGCGCATTGGTGATGTCGTGAAAATGAAGTGGGAGCATTTCTCCGATGAAGGATTCGATTTCACGCAGGGCAAAACCGACAAACCGTTGTGGATCCCGCTTACCGACCGCCTGAGAGCCCATCTCGAAGGCATCGCGCGGACAGACGGCACTGTTGTAACCGACGCGAAGGGGCGACCGGTAAGCTATCGGATCGTTGCGGAGGAAATGCGCACCATCAAAAAGAAGATGAAGCACGAGAAGGCGAGCTACTACAAAACGCATGGGCTCAGGAAAAATGCGACGATCGAGCTGTATCTGGCTGGATGTGATGACGAGATGGTCAAGGCCGTCACCGGCCATTCAGGCGTCGAAATGCTGAAAAAGTACGGTGGGCCGATCCGGCAAAGAGAGCTCGCGAAGCGCGCTCAAGAGGCAAGAAATCAAATGGAACGAAGCAAGGCCGAAACGTGAAAGTTTCAACGGTTGTTTCAAAAATGGCAGTGAAGGAGAGAAGGGATGACGCAAGTCATTGATTTTATTGGAGGCGAGTACCGGAATCGAACCGGTGTACACGGATTTGCAATCCGCTGCGTCACCACTCCGCCAACTCGCCCAAGTCGCTGTGGTGCAGGCGTATTAGGCGATTCCATAGAAGAGCGCAAGGGCCTCTGCTACTCAGTTTACCATACATTTTCGTTCTTCTCTTTTAGGGGGGGCACGCTGTTCGATTGCGATGTCATTTGATCGAAGCTCGTGCCTTTTGGCGAACGGCGCGGGTACAGCGCTGCGCGATTTTGTGGCTTTGCCCTGTTACGCTGCTATCGTTTAATCATCGGTACCCGTTAGGCAAAACTCGGTCACCGTGGTGTGCTTCAAAGCGTGAATGCCATAAGCCTCAGAGCCGATCTGTCGCCGGATCCTCAATACGCCATCAGCTGCTCCACGATAAGATCTAGGGCCAGTGGCGCGGTAATGTGCCAGTTTGAAACCGCCGGAATAACAGCAACTGCCCATAGTTAAGAATGATGCTGGGCTTTGGGTTTGGTCAGTTTTCGGCTGGCAGGGAGCAGTGGACCTAGGTCAACCTAGTCCGTAATTCTGTTGCTCCTTTTGGGGACGAAACAAGCACCAACACAGCAGGGCAGGTTCTGGCAGTTAATGTCAGCGATCCATTGGCGGTGATGATCATTAGGAGCAAACCGGGGCACGGTCCCAATGTCACGCGGATAAAGCAACAAGATACCGAACATTGGTCGACGGATAGTGCAGTGCATTCTCGAATTGGGGGGCGATCTGCCAACTGGTGAATGGATGGCATATCAGGTAATTGACCGCCCGTTTTCTGGCTCCGAAACAGAGTCGCTGTTGGACCGGCCAGAAAATGTCCTGACATTTCAAATGTCGAATTACACTCGTTTTGTGGAACTTGTGCTTTTAGTCCAGTTTTACATAGTCGAGCGGTTGGGAAACCGGGGCGATCAGGCGCCCCGGTTTATTTTACTTAGCGGAACAGTGTCATGATCGACTGTGGCGCACCATTTGCGATCGAGAGGGACTGCACTGCCAGCTGCTGCTGGGTCTGCAGGGCCTTCAATCGGGCAGAGGCCTCTTCCATGTTGGTGTCGGTCATCGAGCTGACACCCATCTTCATGGAGTCTGTCAGCTTACCGACAAAATCACCCTGGTCCTTCAGACGCGCGGTATCGGAACCCAGTGCGGCGGCACCAGTAATAGCCACGGTCAGGAAGCCTTCGATTTCACCTAAAGCTGTGGCCGCAGTGGTGACATCTGCAATTGATGTTAGGTTAGCTGCCAAGTCAACATTGGCTTCAAAATCTACCGTAGTAACCGTGATTTCGGTTGCAGTTGGGGTGCCTGTTGCTCCAACGCGATCAAGGGATGCCAGAACGCCCAACGAGGTAGCACCGTTGCCATCAACGTCAGTGGCCAACAGGTTGGCGCCATTGAATTGGGCGGCACCAATGATGGCAGCAACCTGTTCAGCCTTCGCGTCGATGTCGTTTTGGATCTTGGTGTGGTCGACGTTTTCAGACTGAGCGGAAACGATCAGTTCTTTGATTTCAGTTAGTTTTTCCACGATCTGTTCAGCACCGGCCGAAGCAACCGAAACAGTGGCTTCACCAACTGACAGGCTTTCGGAGATGGCTTCAAAACCCGCGATATCGGATTCCATTGTTTTCGAAATCGCCCATACAGCGGCGTTGTCGCTGGCGGATCCAACGCGTTTACCGGTGGAGATTTCGTTCTGGGCAGTGGTCAGGTTGTCGTTCACGGACTGCAGAGTCTGCAAGGCAACCATTGCGCCATTGTTTGTCAGAATACTTGTCATTGGTAGTGCTCCTAGTGGTCACGGTTGTTCGAAATATGGGCCCGTTTTGAGGCCTTCTTCGAAACTGTTGATGGGGGTCATTCTGACATTACGCTTGACCCTCAGGTCTGCATGCCACCTTTGGTAAGAGGTGCAATTGGACACTAGTTCTAGACAAGAAAACAAATCGCTAACGCAAAGGCGGATTTAGAGAAAACAAACAAATTTGGTGGCCGACGACATTCCTGTCGCAAGTTTTTGTTCGAGAGCTGTGAGAGCATGAAATAGATGCTGGTTATATAGAAAGTAGTAATTTCAATGTGTTACTAACATGAGGTCTCATCTGAAGAATGGATTTTCCGTGTGAATTGAAGTGCTCCCTCACCGTATGGTTGTCAAGAATTTGTCCTATTTCGACAAGCGTCACTTGAGGTGAGCCGAGTACCCTCAACGTTTTGCGGGGGCGGATCTCAGTTCTTGAGCCATTTGGAATGTCGCGCATGTTACTTCAAGCAACGATGGGAAGAACCGTCTAAACCGCAGCCACGTTTGTTGTGTTCAAAACTAAAAGGGATGGTGAAAGTCATTAGACTTATGGCCGCCAAATGCTTCCTTAAGAATCGTTGGCACTTCGTTGTTCTTCAGAGCGCTCTTTTTGCAGCGACCAAATGGACCGATCAGCTACAAAGTCGGTTAAGGGCCTTCCACAGCCGTAGCATACGACACAAAGTGCGGATTGCTGACAGACACTGTGCGATAAGCCAACGATGTTAAAGTAGAGACAACTTGCAGCGCACAGGATTTGGAAGGGGTAAAACAGCCCCATATAAGCCATGCTGTTCCTACATCGTAGCTTTCACATTGCAGTATGAAGCGTAGTCCGCTCTGGCTACAACAATAGTTCGAACAGTGCTGTGTTGGAAAAAAACTACCGCCAATGAAATCAGTACAGAATAGCTGGCAAGGTCAATGGAAACTTTGCCAGCTAGATAGTTAGCAAGAAAAACGTTAACCTTGGCACGCAAACATCGAACTAGGGAAGATTTGACCTCGTACAATCTTGGTGTCGTTAGTTTGATACGCTTCCCAAGACATCAGTACACTTCCATCGTCCAGTCTCAATCCAATTGCATTCATTGGATTTCCATTATCACTGTTAATGATGGATATAGGTGTTGAGGCTTTAAATTTTGAGTTTACCAAACTCATTTTGATATCAAAATTTCCATCGCTTAGTACTTCTGCAAAGGTGGCCAGTTTGCAATTCTCCCCAACTGAGGCAAGATTCAAATAAGCACTTTGCGGCGCTGTTAGGTTAGAAACTGAAACTGAGTCCCCTATGCTGCTACCACTCGCGTCAAAGCTTCGAGCTAACCAGTGTGTGTTGCCATCTCCGTTGACATAGGTTGGCCAAAACGCCTCAAATCCACCATCTGGAGTTGCAAAGATTCTTCCATTTGCAAAGTGGTTTGTTTCTTTTGTGTAAAGTTTTTTTGCGGCCGATACATTGGTGCCTTTTGAATTGAACCGGGAAATGTACTTCCAGTCTTCTCCCATATTGTCAGAATATGACAAAACTTCGAAAGAGCCATTGGAGAGAAGCGCCACATCGCTGATGACGTTGTCAGGCGAACCATATTTTGGAATTGGTAGAACAGGTTGAAAGTCATCGATCGTATGTGTGTTCGCATCGTAGATCACAAATCCTCCATACATTGCCAGGACATATCTATGTCCGGTTTGAGGAGATAGTTTCAAAATTTTGACTACAGACGCAGAGACTGTATTGGCTTCATTGTCACCAATTTTCACTGTTAGCCGTTCACCAACACTCTGGCCCGAATTATCATATTTCTGGATGTAGGAAGAACGAATGACGGAACGGTCGACGTGTCCTGTCACTTCGTCATAGAACGCAAGAAACCCTCCGTCGGGCAGCTTGACGATTTCCCCGGGGATTTGCAAAATGGCGCCTGTCCTTACACCCTTATTGCTATAGATTGACAGTTTGTCAGCCCAACGAACGGCAAAGCTTCCATCTGAGAGATTAAGCAGATCCTTTTGCAAACCTCCCGGTGCAGGAACGGTAGCTACATCAAAAGTTCCAAGCGGATACTTTGGCGATTCTTTATTGCACAAACAGCTAAATGTCTCACTCGCAGCCGAATTCTTCCCTGCTGCAGAAAAACAACTTTCGCCTTTTGGTGACCATCCTTGAATGAGATTGTAGCCGGGACGAGGGCTGGTATCCGAATCCGTTTTGAACGAACATATATAGTAATTTTCACCATCGTAAGTGCCCGTGGAGACAGGGGCCTGCTTTGAAGCATTGCATACACTTAAGCATGATGTTGCTGTGCTGTTATGCCAAGAAAACTCAGCTGATGCGGCCCCTAAGGACGACACGTAGGCCGCAGCGATGAAAAGCAATTTTTTCATTGAAATACCTTCTTCGACTATATCGCTAATGTTAGATTTTAGTTTTGGTTGAAAAGCTCTACGTGTATGCAATGCAGGGGGTAGTTAAGCAATACTATTTGCGGAAAGTTCTGTACTGTGTTGAGTTGGATCCATTGCCATTTTGTAGGCTCTGGATCTCATTTGTTTTCGTCAATATTCTGTTCGATTCTTACCCGAATAACACCGCCCGAATTTTATACGAGTATAGGTTTGTGGCTAAGTTCTTGAGGTCGTTTCATTCGGGGGTATGATCCATTTTCATCTTATGATGGAATCAGAGCAGGTGCAGAAAAGATATCTATCTGTCCTAAATTTTGAAACAAGACAGTTGCCTCGGCAATTCTCTCTGGAGCTAGTAGATGCCTTGCAACCGTTCCTGACCGAACTACTTATCGAAGTTGGCGTGGGTTCCAAAACACAAACGCGGATAGTTTAGATCTACTGTATGAAGGGCACGTCTTGGTGGCTGTCTTAGGTTTTGATTTCAATCAGGAAGATCAGCACTAATATGTCCAACTAAAATTGAAGCGGGATGTTTGAAATATCCTGGCATATTTTCATGTTTTGTTCCCCCAATATCACGCAAGTTTCAAACGCATTCTACTTAACTATATCAAGGGGAAACCGTCGAATTGGCAGTCAGCTGCATGACCACTCGGCCAACCCGCTGGCTAAGGTGCGTGCCATGATCCATGATAGGTGTCCGAAGTGAACATGGGCCCAATTCTCAAAGAAGCACGATTGGATATTTTTATCGGATTTCACTCTCTTTTCTGCAAGCCTGCAGGGCCCCGGCAATTAGCGCGGCGGTCCCAGGGAGGGCGCCGGTCACTGTCAAGGGCGTGTCGTGGATCCCTGCCGCGATAAGGGACTGTGGAACATCGGTGCGGCTGTGATCCCCGGCTTGGGCGAAAAAGGGGAGGCATAGAGCGCGGGCTCTCAAGATCTTGGCAGCTGTTTCAATCGTTGGATTCTGTTCCACAAATCCAAGGGAAATCCGGGCGCAGGGCAGCAGGGGGCGCAGGACCTTTGCAAAAGCCTCGGCGGCCTCGGCGGCCTTGGGGCCACGCGCCGAGCCATGTGCTGCCAGCAATAGGTCATAAGTTTGACCGGTCCAGCCGCGTTGGGCAACTTCGTGATCCAGTGCTGAAGCGACAAGCGCGGGCAGGGCAGGGTCGAGCCCAAAGGGGCAGGCCATCTGATGTGGGATGTTGCCGATCCGGCTGGGCAGTACTTTGCCGACAAACCAGCCGCGGGCCATAAAAAACGGATAGATGACAGTGCCGGGTGTCAGTTCAGCTTCAAACCGACCCGGTGTTGATAAGGTGGCCGATCGGATCTGCCAGTCTGGCAATAGATCCTGCAACTGTGCCGCTAACCGCGCCAGCGCTGCCTCAGGTGACTTGGGAGCCGAAGGTTGGCCATGGGCGGTGATCAGGGCTATGGGACGGGCGTTTGGCATTATCATTTGGCTGGCTGTTTGGGCTGAATTTTGAAAGCACTAGTTGGCGTTTTTGGACCACCACCCTCCGGGCTTTTTACGCGCTCCATGGGATTTGGATAATCTTAGCGCCAGGTGGCGCAGTGGGGACAGGGCAAGTTTGAGCCACAACCTGTGTTGTGGCTTGGTATAGTCGCGGTTGAAGGGACAAACCCGCATGCAGATGGCGCAGTCCGACGATAGCTTGGCCCAGAACGAGAAGCATTTCTCGGCATCAGACGTCCATTTGCGCACGCCTTTGATCGCCGAGACATTGCTGCCGCCCACCTCAGGCGGGCCAAAGGGCAAGGCTTTGACCGGGCAGGCAGTGGCGCATTTGGTGCAGATGTCGCAAAAGTCGCGCACACCTTTGGGTTTGGCACTGTCATGGGATAGTGGCAGGTTGGTGAAGATCTTGGAGAACCGCAAACGGGGGCCAAATTCAGGGGTGATGACCATCTGGTTGCGGGCATATTCGCCCAGACCGGCCTTGACCGCATAGGGGATGACCAACCCGGTGTCATTCATCGAGGGGACCGCCTCATAGCCCAGATTACGAATATAGGCGGCCAGTTGCATCACAATTGACGCTTCGTGGCTGTACTCACGCCCCGTCGCCGCCCCGGCCAGTGCAGACGGGTAGGTGGCGACAAGTTCCTCGTCCATCTCATGGCCCAGAACAATCACGTTTGTCAGGCCCTCGGGCAAATCATGCGGCGCGTCAGTCATGTCGCGGGTATCAACGCGGCTGGTATACAGCCAGCGTTCATCCAGATCGGTGACACCGCAGAGGTCAGCACCAAAAAACTTGGCGATACGTTTGATCTCGGCCGACATTTGCGCCGGGTCATCAACCTCAATGGTTTCATCGGCAACAGGGGTGTCAGATTGGATCGGTGCCTGAAACCCCTGACGCAGGCCCTGATCCGCGGTGCGGTTCGACACCATGTCCGAGATCAGCCAAGACGCGTTGCGCAAGGCAAAATCACGGCGGCTAAACCCATCACCACGGCGTGGCGCGGCCTCCATCCTGTAGGAGGCAAAGAATTTAGCACTGTGTTTTGAGATCACCCGATCATCCCAAAAGGCGCGGGTGAAGACATCGTTACGCTGGGCAAAGCCCTCAAAATCATCGGTGACGTCGATGCCAGCGTTGGCGTCGCCATCACGTTGGGGCGGAGTGTTGTTGGGCCAGACCATATCGCGAAGCTAGCGACCCGTGCAGGGGGGTGCAACATCTTCTGTGGCCGCCAATCCCCGCGAAGTATCCCGCCCCGTTTTCAGGAGAAAATCGCAGTGATCCAATCCCGTACGCGCATTTCTTCGGCGCTGTTGGGGCCTGATCCGGTGGTCGGCATCAAGTAATGTCCCTGACCCATAGGCATCTCAAAATCCTTCACCCGTGTAATCCGACCTTGATCCAAAGCTGTTTGCGCATACCGGTGCATGATCATTGCCACACCTGCACCCGCTGCGGCCATCTCGATGGCTGCCAGTGATGTATCCGTCAACAAGTCGGCGTGACCATCTTTTGGGTCTAACCCTTGGCTCCTGGAGAAGCGCAGCCAGTTGTCTTGGTAGCCATGAATGTGAATCAAGTTTTGGCTGAGAATATCACGGGCATTGGTCAGTTGGGCGGCCAGTTCCGGCGAGGTCACTGGAACCACATGTTCAGTCGATAGCAGATGAGCGCGACGGTCAAACCAGCTGGAGGGCCCAAGGCGCAGGTCGATATCCACATCATTGTCACTGGTGCTATCCGCCCAGATTGCAGAGATCAGCCGCAGTTTGATGTGTGGGTGCTGGATCTGAAATTCATTAAGACGTGGTGCGATCCACAAGACTGCGGTTGAGATCGGGGCCCGTAGGGTAATGACGCGCGCTTCCATGGGGCGCAGCAATCCGCGGGTGGAATAGGCAATATCATCCAACGCCTGCGCGACAGTCGGGTAATAGGCATGACCCAATGCCGTCAATTCCAGATGACGGGCACGACGCAGGAAGAGCGCGACGCCAAAACTCGCCTCCAGACTGCGGATCTGATGCGAGACAGCAGCTTGGCTTAACCCCAGCTCTTCGGCTGCGGCGGTAAAGCTGCGCAACCGGGCTGACGCCTCAAATGCACGCAGCCAGACAAGATTGGGAAGATCGGACATGCGCTGCTAATTTTCTTGGGGTCAGGACGCCTTATTATTCGTTTTATTATTGGATGGGGTCAAGTTAGCCGTGGGTCAGCAATGATCTTCAGGGGCTGAAAACATGACAATGGGACTGAACGTGGGCTTTATCGGCCTTGGCAATGTGGGGGGCAAACTGGCGGGTAGCCTGCTTCGCAATGGTGTGGATTTGGTTGCGCATGATTTGAATCCAGATCTTGTGCAGGGTTTTGTTGCTAGGGGCGCAAAGGCAGGTGATAGCGCTGCGGCGCTGATGCGGGATTGTGATGTCGTGATCACCTGTCTTCCCTCGCCAACCGCGTCGGATGCGGTGTTGCAGGAAATGATGCCTGAGGTGACCGATGGTAAGGTTTGGATGGAGATGTCTACCACCGATGAAGCCGAAGTCCGGCGTTTGGGGGCCGCAGTGATTGCACGTGGCGGTGCAGCGGTCGAATGCCCGGTTTCGGGCGGTTGTCATCGGGCTGATACCGGCAATATCTCAATCTTTGCGGGCTGCGACCGCCTCACGTTTGAACGTATCTTACCGCTGCTCACCCTGATGGGGCGTCGTGTGTTGCACACAGGCGAGATAGGAACGGCCAGCATCCTGAAGGTGATGACCAACTATCTCGCCACTGCTAACTTGCTGACACTGTCAGAGGCCATGGTGACGATGAAAGCCGCTGGACTGGATATGGCAACCACCTATGAAGCGATCAAGATCAGCTCGGGCACATCGTTCACCCACGAAACTGAAAGCCAGCTGATCTTATCCGGGGCAAGAGATGTAAATTTCACCATGGATCTGGTACTCAAAGATATCGGATTGTTCCAGGCCATAGCAGATCGCAATGACGTTCCGCTGGAATTGTCCCCCGAAGTCATTCGTATCATGAAAGACGGGCAGCAACGTTATGGGGAGCGGGCCCAGTCTGATCGCATTATCGAGCGGTTGGAAGAGGTGACCGGGCACAAGGTTCTGGCAGATGGTTTTCCAACTGAATTGATCGACGATGAGCCAGAAGAGATTGGCTATGAGGTGGTGATCAACCGTGAACCTGTACAATAGCCTACCCAATTGTGGGGGCTGTTCGTTTTGTCCATTTCAAGCTAAACCCAGCGCGCGCCTTTGATCGGCGCGACATGGGGAGTGAATGATGAGCGACGAAATCGTGGCAACGGTAAAGGCCTCCGAGGCACGCCGGTACATGGGGGTAGGGATGCTCTCGATGGTCGGCGGACTGGTCATCTATGTGGCGCTATCTACACCACCTTCGATGGCCTGGCTGGTCTTTCTGCTGGTGGTCGGGTCAGCCGCACTCTGGCTGGCGGCGCGAATGTGGCAAGCCACCCAATTTCAGATCGAGCTGACTAAGACTGAACTGCGCTGCACCGATGGCAACGTGATAGCGCGGATCGACGATATTCAGAACATCGACCGGGGCTTCTTTGCGTTCAAACCGTCAAATGGATTTCTGATCAAAACCAAAACTCCAGCCAGTCGTATCTGGCGGCCGGGGTTGTGGTGGCGTTTCGGTCGACAGATTGGTGTTGGTGGTGTGACACCAGGATCTCAGAGTAAGGCGATGTCGGAAATCCTGGCCGCGATGATAGCAATGCGCGACCAGGCAGGTGACGGTCGACTTTAGTCTAGCGGATCAACGGCGTCATCATGGGCTCCGCCACTTGCTGTTGATCCTTCAAACACGATTTGTGGGGCAAAGCGTGGCCGGGTGAAGACAAAGTTGAAGATCTCCATGCTTGGGAGGCCAATTTGAAAAGCTGTGTCGACGTTGTTTTGCGTTTCAACCAAAATGACCCGTTCTTGGTCAGGCATGGTGGGCAAATTGCTCTCAACATCGCTGATTGTGCCATCTGCCCAGGCGCTGAGAGCCGTGCCGCGTACAACTGACCAGTCAACATAGTAGCGATTATCGGCTTCATCCCAGCGGATGACCGAAACACGCAATGAGATTGCCGAGTCGGAGCGGATCAGAAGCTCAGTCAGTTTATGCATGCTATCAATGTAATCGTTGTTGATGGCATTGGTCTCGCGAGAGATCAGATCTGATACCGTATAGGCGGCCTTCAGGTTTGCACTTTCCTGCTTGAAAGCGTCGAAAAAGGTGTAGATCGACGCAAAAATCAACAGCAGAAAGGGAGCGTAGAAGGCAAATTCGACTGAGACCATCCCCTCTGTTTCGCGGCGGAATGCTTTTAGGCGGTTTGTGAAAAGGTTTTTCATGACTACCTCGGTTCCTGAACAAATGCAGAGGAGGCAAACAGGCTGACCCGACCTTCGCCATCTTTGTGCAAGCTGTTTCCCAAGCCCCAGAATGGGAAGATGGGTTCAAATTTCATACAGGCGCGAATGAACATCAGTTCATTGGACTGGCCATTGGTGAACTCACGCACGGGCAGAACGACTTCGGCCTGATCGATGCAGTCTGGAACTTCGTTGATGTTGCCCCAGTTGAAGGGATCAACCTGAACCATTTCTAACCGCAATGAGGTGCCGCAATCGTCGATGAAACCAGACCGCTCGCAGATTGAGTTGCGAATACCGTCGTGGGTTTGCCCCGTGCCGGTTCCCAGTCTCAGGTCTCTCACGGTTTGGTCCATGGCCCGTTCAAGCATCGTTTGCCGGATCGTGATCAGTCCCAATTCGACTGTAGACAACAAAATGATGATAAAGGCAGGGATCACCAGGGCAAATTCAACCGAGGAGCTGCCGTCTTCGCGGGAGCGAAAGTTGCGGATCGAGTTTTGAATGCGCGTAATCATTGGGTGAGCCTCAGTTGGCGGATCGACGTTGCAATCGAGGCAAACGCCTCCGAGATTTCTAGACCGTCCACATCAAAGTAGTGGGCGTCCGAGCTGGCACAGTCTTGGAGCACTGCCTGACCACCGCTGGGGGCCTCAAAGCCAATTGTGTAGACGATTATGCCCGCCCCTTTGGCTGCGTCGCATATGCTCTTGGTTCGGGTGTTTTTGGTGCTGGTGCCGTATGAGTCGTAAACACCGTAATACCACTCACTCCTGGCAGAACTGGAGCCCATCCAATCGCCGTAGATGTAATTGTAGTTGTACTTCAGAGAGGTGTAAGCCCAAAGGTCGGCATAGCTAAGTCGCACCGGGTCGCCCGGTTCATCAACACGGTTGTAACAGCTGCTGCTGGTGCACAACGATGCTCCCTCGCCAAATGGATGATCTTCCCACTGACCATAGCTGTAATCAGCTCTCCGGTCCCAATAGTATTGATTGTAGGCAGGAACGTAAGTGGAGTACCGCCGCCTGTCTCTGTCAGAGTCATGCGTGTAGAATACGTTGGAGTCACCGCGGCGATGGTCATCTTCGATGTAATATTGTGAGGTATTCTGACCGTCAGTCATTAGCACCACAATTTTGATCGTATCTCCATCGGTGTAACTCGACGGCCGGGCCGCAAAATCGACTGGAATAATTGCGTCAGGGCCCGAGGTGAGTGCACTGATCACTGGCTGAGCACTCGGGTCCAGCAGTGTGGTTCCCCATTTCATTCCGATATCGATTGAGGTGTTACCCCAGGCCGAAAGATTGCCAATAAAGGCCTTCAGCGTTGCAGCACTCTTTTCGAAGAGCAGCATTTCGCGGCTCTCACGGGGATCGCAGACAGGTTTATCCACCAATCTAGGTGTCGTATATCTGGTGCGGTAGTCATAACTCGCCCAGGGGCTGAAATGCATCGTGCGTTCCAGCTCTGCGGTGTTTGACAGGACCGTTGTGTTATAGTCGGACGATTCAAAGTTTATGCAGCGCGAGTAATTGTGTTCATCTGTAACGTTGTATTGGTTGAACAGCTCATCAGGTGCAGACACCTGCGTGGCGTAGGGGATGATCGAAATAGACATCTTACCGTCGGTGGTATTGGCCACCATTGTATCAATGAAATCTTTCGCCGCGACTTTTAGTCGGCTGAGGCGACTGTTTGAGTTCATCGAGCCAGAGACATCAAGCACCAGCGAGATTTCCAACCCATCAATACTTTCTTCAGCCGTCGCAACCGCATTGAGCGGCATTGTGGAAACACCTGTGAAGTTTAGGAATTGCGTGATGAAATCTGTTTCGATTGTACTTGATACCCGACGGTATCCTAAACCAATTTCCGAGGTTGGTGTCTGGTAATAGTCAGCCATGCCCGATTTGGTCAGATAGTCGAGAACAACCGCCGCTGGCGTCTGGGTCTGATCCAGATCTGCTGCGGCCAGAACCGCCCGGTCCAGGGTATACTGTAACTGTGTGCGGTCACGTTCCATCCGCATCAGGTCGACGCCAATCCCACCCACGGCCAACATTGAAAGAAATGTCGCAATGGTCGGTTTGATCAGGACGCCGTCTTCTTCGCGTGCGTACCGTCGCAAGGCGACCCAACAGGGGTGGGTCATGTTTGTGGATAGGGCAGTTGTTTCGCGAAGGCGCGTTAGCATTTCAATCCTCTCCGGCCCATAAACGGAATTGGGCCCGCATGGATACAGTTGCAATAATTCAAATCGTTAATGCTTGATGAAGATGGCGGAAATGGGGCGCTCATATGGTGTTAATATTCAATTAAGCTATAAAATTAAGGCAATTTTGTGCTGAATTTGATTGGCCTCTTGGTTCGCCGTCTCCTGACGGTTAGGGGGAATGCTGGCGTCGAATCGTCAAAAACAAGATTTTTGGAATGGGAATGGTCAAAAAGGTCGCACTTCTTAAAGAAGTCGTCATAACTTGGTTGTGACAAAGGGAGGCGAGTCGCCTCAAGATCATGGAGAACAGCTAATGAGCAATCTCAACGAACCCAGTTTCCGCGAAAGTGTGGACCTGATGTTCAGCCGGGCAGTCGCCCTGATGGACCTACCACCTGGGTTGGAAGAGAAAATCCGGGTCTGCAACGCCACTTATACCGTGCGCTTTGGTGTGCGCCTGCGCGGTGAGATCCAGACCTTTACCGGATATCGTTCGGTGCACTCCGAACATATGGAACCGGTCAAAGGCGGTATTCGTTTTGCGATGGGCGTGAACCAGGATGAGGTCGAAGCGCTGGCGGCGCTGATGACTTACAAATGTGCGCTGGTTGAGGCCCCGTTTGGCGGCTCCAAAGGCGGGTTATGCATTGATCCCCGTCAGTATGAAGAACATGAGCTGGAGCGGATTACCCGTCGCTTTGCCTATGAGCTGGCCAAGCGAGACCTGATCCATCCTAGCCAGAACGTTCCTGCGCCAGATATGGGCACGGGTGAGCGTGAAATGGCATGGATTGCCGACCAATATGCTCGGATGAATACAACTGATATCAATGCGCGTGCCTGTGTTACGGGTAAGCCGCTGAATGCTGGTGGTATTGCTGGCCGTGTCGAGGCCACAGGGCGTGGCGTTCAATATGCGCTCCAGGAATTCTTCCGTGATCCGCGCGATATGGAACAGGCTGGCCTGACTGGGTCGCTGGATGGCAAACGGGTCATTGTGCAGGGGCTGGGGAATGTGGGCTACCACGCCGCTAAGTTCCTGAGCGAAGAAGACGGCGCAAAGGTCATCGGCATCATTGAATATGATGGTGGCCTGTTTGACGCCAACGGTCTGGATGTCGAAGCTGTCCGTCAGTGGATTGGTCAGCACGGAGGCGTTAAGGGCTACCCTGATGCGACCTATTCCGAGGATGGCTCACCATTGCTCGAAGCCGAGTGCGACATCCTGGTGCCCGCCGCGCTGGAAGGGGTGATCAACCTCTCTAACGCAGCCCGTATCCAGGCCCCACTGATCATCGAAGCAGCCAACGGTCCAGTGACGGCTGGCGCGGACGAGATCCTGCGCGACAAGGGTATCGTGATTATCCCAGATATGTATGCCAACGCAGGTGGTGTAACGGTGTCCTATTTCGAATGGGTGAAAAACCTGTCGCACATCCGCTTTGGTCGGATGCAACGCCGCCAGGAAGAAGCACGCCACCAGCTGGTTCTGAACGAGCTGGAACAGCTGGAAAACGTGATGGAAGGCCGCTGGTCGATGTCACCCGGTTTCCGCCAGAAGTATCTGCGCGGTGCGGGCGAACTGGAACTGGTGCGTTCGGGTCTCGATGACACTATGCGGATTGCATATCAGTCAATGCGTGAAGTCTGGCACAGTCGTGATGATGTCACGGATCTGCGGACCGCTGCCTATCTGGTGTCGATCGGCAAGGTGGCTGCCAGCTACCGCGCCAAAGGTCTGTAAACCACCAGCCAGAAGATTATGACGGCGCGCTGACATCAGCGCGCCGTTTTACGTTGTAATGTCTCTTAGCCCATCTGAGACCCTGAAAACGGGCTGATGAAATCCACGGCCAGAAACCTTAGCGGCAGCTAATATATCACAATTGCGACCGTCTTTTCCAGATCGGTTCCATTCCTAATCATATTCTTGGGTGTTCTTCAGGCCTTATTGAATGGGGGCATTTGATCAGCGTTGTGCCTGCGCCAGAGGTATGACTTGGGCACCGCCAAAGAACGACGCAGGATGTCGCAATCTTCACTAGACAGATCTGCCCAGTGCATGCACTTGTACCGAGACCAGCGGCCGGACCGAAGTGTTTCTTTCAATAGGGGTAGGAGCACGGCGGGAAAGCGGCTAGCAATGCTCTAGCGGGATACGGCAGCTAGTTTGGTGGTGTCCCGATATTCGAATTTGGAGGTATGCCATGCGGTTTTCAGGCTGGCGCGTGCTCAAGGAAGGGCTGACAGGCAACAAAGGCTGGGCGCCGCATTGGCGGGACCCTGAACCACAGCCTGAATACGATGTGGTGATCATCGGCGGTGGTGGCCATGGGCTGGCCACAGCCTATAATCTGGCCAAAGAACACGGCATTACCAATGTGGCGGTGCTTGAAAAGGGCTATCTTGGCGGCGGCAACGTGGGCCGCAATACCACCATCGTGCGCGCCAATTATTATCTTCCGGGCAACTCTGAATTCTATTCGCACTCACTGAAACAGTGGGAAGGGCTGGAAGAAGAGCTGAACTATAACGTGATGATGTCCCAGCGTGGTCAAATCATGGTGTATCATAACGATGGTCAGCGCGATGCTATGGTGCGGCGCGGCAATGCAATCATTAATCAGGGTGACGATGCGGAACTACTAAGCCGCGAAGCCCTGCGCAAATTGGTGCCAATTCTGAATTACGACAATGCACGTTTTCCAATCATGGGTGGCTTGTTGCAGCGTCGCGCGGGCACGGCCCGGCACGATGCCGTTGCCTGGGGATTTGCCCGCGGCGCTGACCAGCGCGGGGTGGACCTGATCCAGAACTGCGAAGTCACTGGAATCGACGTTGAGAATGGCAAGGTGCGGGGAGTGCAAACCAGCCGTGGTGTCATCCGCGCCAAGAAGGTTGCACTTGCCGCTGCGGGTCGGTCGGGGCAGGTTGCGGCGATGGCAGGGCTGCGATTGCCGATCGAAAGCCACGTGCTGCAGGCCTTTGTCAGCGAAGGCATCAAACCGGTTCTGGACCATGTTGTGTCTTTTGCCGAAGGCCATCTCTATGTCAGCCAGTCCGATAAGGGCGGGTTGGTGTTTGGCAGCTATCTTGATTTCTACAGTTCTTATGCGGCGCGGGGTAACTTGCCGATGGTCGAACACACGATGGAAACCTGCGTCTCAATGGTTCCGGCACTGGCCAAGGCTAAAGTGCTGCGCAGCTGGGGTGGCATCATGGATATGACGCCGGATGGCTCTCCGATCATTGATCATTCGGGGATTGAAGGGCTCTACCTGAATTGTGGTTGGTGCTATGGTGGCTTCAAGGCAATTCCCGGATCCGGCAATGCCTATGCACATCTGATTGCCACGGACCGCCCGCACGGGGCGGCCACCAAATTTAAACTGGACCGGTTCCGCTCGGGGCAGGGGCTGATGGATGAGGAGGGGACCGGTGCGCAACACAACCTGCATTGATCTGGTGAACGGCCATCGGCTAAGGGGCGCTGCCCCCTCGGCCAAGCGGCCTCAACCCCGGAGTAATTTTAGCAAAAAGAAGGGGCTTGGCGTATGAGGATTACATGTCCCATTTGCGGCGACCGGGACCGACGAGAGTTCTATGTCAAAGGCGCGGCTTTGGCACGACCCGAAGCCAGCGCGACGCTGGAAGACTGGCACGAGCACGTGAACCTGCGCGATAACCGTGCCGGTGAAACCAAAGAGCTATGGTATCACGAGATGGGTTGCAGTGCCTGGATCGAAGTCTGCCGCAATACCGTTAGCCATGAAATCGTGTCTACACGGTTGGCTGCAACTGCGGATCTGGGAGCCAAACGATGAGGGTCGCTGGCAAAGGTCTGTTGCAGGGCGCAAAACCTGTAACCTTCTCGTTCAATGGTCGCCACATGATGGGCCTGGAAGGCGACACCTTGGCCTCGGCCTTGTTGGCCAATGGTGTGCATCTGGTTGGACGCTCGTTCAAGTACCACCGCCCGCGTGGAATTCTGACCGCAGGCAGTGAAGAGCCAAACGCGCTGGTGACCGTTGGGTCGGGTGCGCAGCAGGATCCAAATGTCCGTGCCACCCAGCAAGAAATATTCGAAGGGTTAGAAGCCCGCAGCCAGAACTGCTGGCCCTCGGTTGAACACGATGTGCAGGCGGTCAACGATTTGGCCGCGCCGTTTTTTGGGGCCGGGTTCTATTACAAGACTTTCATGTGGCCCTCGGCCTTCTGGGAGAAAATCTATGAACCCATTATCCGTAAGGCAGCCGGACTAGGGGCATTATCGGGGCAACCGGATCCAGATATCTCGGAAAAGGCCTATGCCTTCTGTGATCTGCTGGTGATTGGCTCTGGCCCTGCGGGGTTGATGGCGGCATTGGTGGCAGGTCGCGCTGGTGCTGACGTGATTTTGGCCGAAGAAGATGCCAGCATGGGTGGCCGGCTGTTGTCCGAGGTTGAGCAAATTGACGGTCTGCCCGGTGTGGACTGGGTGGCTCAGGTTCTGGCAGAGCTGGGGGACATGGACAATGTCCGTCTGATGCCGCGCACCGCTGTAACCGGCGCTTATGATCAGGGCACTTACGGCGCATTGGAACGAGTGGCGCATCATCACCCCCGCCGTGCCGGTCTGCCGCGCGAGTGCTTTTGGCGTATCGTGGCTAAGCGGGCTGTCTTGGCGGCCGGGGCAATCGAGCGCCCCATTGCCTTTGCCAACAACGACCGTCCAGGCATCATGACCGCCAGCGCGGTGCGCAGCTATCTGAACCGTTGGGGCGTGGCGCCGGGGCTGCGGGTGACGCTGTTTGCCAACAACGATCAGGCCCATCACACCGCGCGTGACTTGGTGCAGGCGGGGATGCATGTGGCAATGGTGGTGGACAGTCGCCATGATGCCCCAGACAGCGATCTGTTCCCGGTGATGAAGGGGGCTCAGGTTTGTAACACAGGCGGGCGCAAACGGATTGACAGTATCACTGTGCGTTCGGTGGCGGGTGAAGAACGTATCCAGACCGATTGTCTGGCGATGTCCGGCGGCTGGAACCCGACGCTGCACCTGACCTGTCATTTGAACGGCCGACCGCAGTGGAATCGCGATATCGCCAGCTTTGTGCCAACGCCAGGAACTGTTCCGGGACTGGCCTGCGCCGGGGCTTGCAACGGTGAATTCTCAACCGCTGGCGCACTACGTGAAGGGGTTGAGGTCGCCGGGCAGGCCTTGCAGGAGCTCGGGCTGAAGGTTGTTGATGCCGCGCTGCCGCAGGCGGGGGATGATGCCTATAACATGACCGCAATATGGGCCGTGCCCGGGAAGGGGCGCGCTTGGCTGGATTTTCAGAATGATGTGACGGTCAAAGATGTGAAGCAGGCCGCGACCGAGAACTTTCGTTCGGTCGAGCATATGAAGCGCTACACAACACAGGGTATGGCGACGGATCAGGGCAAGAACTCGAACGTTGCAGCGCTGGCGGTGCTGGCGGATGCAACCGGCCGGGGGATACCGGAAACCGGAACAACAACCTTCCGCCCGCCATTTGTACCAGTGTCCATGGCGGCCATGGGGGCAGGGGCAGCGGGCATGGGGTTCAAACCACAGCGGTTCCTTACTTCCCATCTGGCCAGCAAGGAACTGGGCGCAGAGCAGATCGAAGTAGGGTTGTGGTACCGCGCCAGTTACTTCCCTGAAGGTGATGAAAGCAACTGGCGGCAATCCTGTGATCGTGAGATCGGGTTGGTGCGTGATCATGTCGGTGTCTGCGATGTGTCGACCCTGGGTAAGATTGATATTCAGGGGCCAGACGCGGCCAAACTACTGGATTTCGTCTATAGCAACACCTTCAGCACCCTGAAGGTTGGCAAAGTCCGTTATGGGTTGATGTTGCGCGAAGATGGTTTTGTCATGGATGATGGCACCACTGCACGCATGGGCGAGCATCATTATGTGATGACCACTACTACCGCGGCCGCAGGGCAGGTGATGGCGCATCTGGAGTTTGTGCGTCAGGCGCTGCGTCCTGAATGGGATGTGCAAATCACCTCGGTGACCGAGCAATGGGCGCAGTTTGCTGTGGCTGGTCCCAAGTCGCGCGAGCTGTTGAACGGTATCTTGAGCGAAAAAATCGACAACGACAGTTGGCCCTTTATGGGCTGCGGGACGGTTGATGTGATGGGGGTGCAGGGGCGGTTGTTCAGGATCTCCTTTTCGGGGGAGATGGCCTATGAACTAGCGGTGCCAGCCCGTTATGGCGATGCGCTGTTTCGTGAATTGGTAAGCCGTGCCAAAACCCTTGACGGTGGGGCATACGGTATGGAGGCCCTGAATGTTTTGCGCATTGAAAAGGGTTTTCTGACCCATGCTGAGCTGAACGGCACCGTCACCGCCTTTGATCTTGGACTGCAGGGTATGGTGTCGAAAAAGAAAGACTGCATCGGCAAACCCATGTCGGCGCGTCCGGGGCTCATGGCTGAAGACCGCCAGCGGCTGGTGGGGCTGAAACCCATCGGAGCGGTGAAACAGCTGACCAGCGGAGCCCATCTGTTCAACCCTGATGATCCGGTCGAACGGATCTATGATCAGGGCTATGTCACCTCGGTTGGGTTCTCACCGGCGCTGGGCCATATGATTGGCCTGGCATTCCTTAAATCCGGCCCTGACCGCATCGGTGATACCGTGCGCTTGGTGGATCATCTGCGGGGCATTGATGCGCTCTGCGAGGTGGTCGATCCGGTATTCTTTGACCCGGAAGGAACCCGTGCCCGTGGCTGATCTAATAGCATTGACACCCTGCGACGGGTTGCTGCCTGTAACCATCGGCAGCATAAATCTGACCGAAGATGTTCCAGAGGCCATGACCCTGATCGCGCCCTATGCAGGACAGGAAGAGGCAGTGAGCGAAAGGTTGGAGGCCGCACACGGTATGGCATTTCCTGCAGCAAACCGCAGCACTGGTAAGGCTGGTGCGCGGGCCATCTGGTTTGGACAGGGGGCAGCGTTGCTGCAGGGATCTGCTGCGACGCAGGAGTTGGCGGATATCGCAGCGCTCACCGACCAAAGCGACGCTTGGGCCGTGGTGCGGCTGGAGGGTAAATCCGCGGCGGAAGTCTTGGCCCGGTTGGCGCCCGTTGACCTTCGTAGTCAGGTTTTCAAACGTGGACACACCGCACGCTGTGAAGTGTCGCACATGATGGGCTCGATCACTCGGGTGGGGCCAGAGGCGTTTCAGATTATGGTGTTTCGCTCGATGGCCCGTACATTGGTCCATGATTTGAAAACAGCGATGGCGGCGGTGGATGCACGCGGTTAGTCTGTGCGCAACTTATCTGATTCACCGGAGCTGCCCCAATGACGATCCGAACTGCCCTGATCCCCGTTCTGACTGCGGTTGTAATGGCCTCACCTGTTGTTGCCGCTGAAAGTGCCAAGGAAACCTGCGGGTATCAGGCGGACGTGGTGGCGGCAATTCAGCAGGCACGGCTGGACCGTGTCAAGGAACGCGATCTGAGTGATGTGTTGATCACTGATGAAACAAGCTGGCCCGAGAATTACAATGCCGCCATTCCGCTGATCGCGCCCTGGATTTATGATCAAAAAATGAAAGTGATCCGCAATGAGGATCTGGGCGCTGTTTGGAACGAACAGTGTCTGGCGCAGTCCCAGTAAGCCTCTACCTTTTCTCTGAATGACGTCGCTCCAGGCCTGTCTCGGTCTTGGATTTCGCCCCCAATTCTGGCACACTGTTCCTATGTCTTTGCCTCCAGGTTTCCTTGATGAACTGCGCACCCGTGTCAGCCTAAGCCAGGTTGTCGGGCGTAAAGTCATGTGGGATCAGCGTAAATCGAATATGGGTAAGGGTGACATGTGGGCGCCGTGCCCGTTTCACCATGAAAAGTCTGCCAGTTTTCACGTCGATGACCGCAAGGGATTCTATTATTGCTTTGGTTGTCAGGCCAAGGGCGATGCAATTGGATTTGTACAGGAAACTGAAAATGTCGGTTTCATGGAAGCGGTCCAGATCATCGCAACCGAAGCCGGGATGGAAATGCCCGCCCGCGACCCCAAAGCGCAACAGAAACAGGATCGCCGCACATTATTGGTGGATGTGATGGAACAGGCGGTACAATTCTTCCGTCTGCAGCTGAACACTGGTCGGGCCCATGATGCACGGGCCTATCTGGATCGGCGCGGGATGTCGGCGCAGTCGCTGGAGCGCTGGGAGATCGGCTTTGCCCCCGATGGCTGGCAGAACTTGTGGGATCATCTGCGTGGTAAAGGCGTCGAGGAAGACCTGATCATTGGCGCCGGATTGGCGAAACCGTCAACCAAGGGCGGCAAGCCTTATGACACCTTCCGCAACCGTATCATGTTCCCAATCCGCGATGCACGAGGGCGTGCCATTGCCTTTGGCGGTCGCGCGATGGATCCTAATGATAATGCCAAGTATCTGAACTCTCCCGAGACTGAACTGTTCGACAAGGGCCGCAGCCTTTACAATCACGCACCCGCCCGCACCGCGGCCGGTAAAGGCCAGCCGCTGCTGGTTGCCGAAGGCTATATGGATGTGATTGCTCTGGCGGATGGCGGGTTTGAGGCCGCCGTGGCGCCACTGGGGACTGCTGTCACAGAAAACCAGTTGATGATGATGTGGCGCATCGCGGATGAGCCGATCATTGCGCTGGACGGTGATACTGCGGGTCTGCGCGCCGCGATGCGGCTGATCGATTTAGCCCTGCCGCTGCTAGAGGCCGGTAAATCCCTGCGCTTTGCCATGATGCCCGAGGGCAAAGACCCCGATGATTTGATCCGTAGTCAGGGGCCGCAGGCCGTACAGGCGCTACTGGATCAGGCGGTGCCAATGGTGCGGCTGCTGTGGCAACGCGAAACCGACGGCAAGGTGTTTGACAGTCCCGAACGCAAGGCCGGGTTGGACAAAAGCTTACGCGAAAAGATCAAACTGATCCGCGACCCTTCAATCCGTAAACACTATGGCGATGACATCAAGGAAATGCGCTGGGCGCTGTTTCGGGGCAGCCGCAAGCCGCCGCGGGCAGGGTTTAACCCCAGTGGCGGCTTCAAGGATGGCGCGCGCGGGAAATGGAAGCCGGGCAAGCCAGTGCCGCAGCCTCTGGCCAGCACCAAGAGCTCGATGTTGGCCGCTGCTGACGATCAGGCGGCCATTGCAATGCGCGAGGCCGTGATCCTGGCCAGTGCCATTGCCACTCCGGCGGTAATCGTTGAATTCGAAGCCAACTTTGAACGCATGCCCTGCGCGGATCCGGATCATGCCATCCTGCGCGACCTGATCCTGCGCTATGGGCTGGGCGCACCGGATCAGTTGCGCGACGAAATACTCTATGCTTTGGGACCGTACGCCCTTGAAAACCTGCATGCGCTTCGCCATGTCGCAATCAGTCCCTGCCTGCGCAAACCCGGCAATCTGGAAATCGCCAGCCTGACGTTAAGTGAAGAATTCGCCAAAATAGAAGCGCGACATGGGTTGGATGCTGAACTCGCCGAGGCCGAGGAGGACCTGTCAGGTCTGGCAGATGAAGCCGTTACCTGGCGTTTGGGGCAGGCTGCCGAAGCCCGAAACAAGGCCGTCCGCAGTGAAAACGAAGACCGCGCTCAATATGATATTGCAGACAACGGCGCGCGTCTGGATAGAGAAGAACGCGACCTCTTAAGTGCGCTAACAGATGGAATCAACTTCTCACGAAAACAGCGCTGAGTCGTTTTGATAAGGAAGTGCTTAAAAAAACCGGGTAAACCGGGTAACGAATCACTCGGTTCACGCGAATCACCAACGTGAACCGAATCGCCCTTAGTCCCTGCAGGAGCTTTTAATGGCCGCCAAAGACACCGACGACCGCAAACGTGACGACCAGGAACCGGAAACTTCTCTGGATATGAGTCAGGCCGCCGTCAAAAAGATGATCGCTGAGGCCCGTGAAAAGGGCTACATCACCTACGATCAGCTGAACAAGGTTTTGCCACCCGATCAGGTGGGCTCGGAACAGATCGAAGACGTGATGTCGATGCTCTCGGAAATGGGCATCAACATCATCGAGGACGAGGAAGCCGAAGAGGAAGAGCAAAAAGGCTCAACCGAACTGGTCACTGCTGAGGGCACCCGTGAAGTTGCCGTAGCTTCTGCTGCGTCTGAGAAACTGGATCGTACCGATGATCCGGTTCGCATGTACCTGCGGGAAATGGGCTCGGTTGAACTGCTCAGCCGCGAGGGCGAAATCGCCATCGCCAAGCGGATCGAAGCTGGCCGCAACACGATGATTGCTGGCCTGTGTGAAAGCCCTCTGACCTTTCAGGCTATCACCATCTGGCATGACGAACTTCTGACCGAAGATATTCTGCTGCGCGACGTCATTGATCTGGAAACCACCTTTGGCAACACGATGAATGAGGACGGAACACCTCAGGAACCGGTTGTTGCGAACTCAGAGGTCAAGACAGAAAAGCCCGAGGCCAGTAGCCCCGAAGTAGACGCTGATGGCAATGCAATCAGCAGCGACGACGATGACGATGATGAAGACGATCAGGCAAACCTGTCTTTGGCCGCGATGGAAGCCGCGCTGAAGGATCAGGTTCTGACCATGTTAGAGCGGATCTCGTCGGACTATGCTGAACTGTCGGAAATGCAGGACAGCCGGATTTCGGCAACCCTGAACGAAGATGGCTCGTTCAGCAAACAGGATGAGTCCCGGTATCAGGCTCTGCGCTCTGAAATCGTCGAGTTGGTGAATGAACTTCACCTGCATAACAACCGTATCGACGCGCTGATCGACCAGCTGTACGGCATCAACCGCCGGGTTATGCAGATTGACGGTTCGATGGTGAAGCTGGCTGACCAGGCTCGTATCAACCGCCGCGAGTTTGTCGACGCCTACCGTGGTCGCGAACTGGATCCAAACTGGTTGGCCGAGATGGGCGAAAAGCCGGGTCGCGGCTGGAAAATGTTTATCGAGCGTTCGACCGACAAGGTTGAAGAGCTGCGCGCTGACATCGCTCAGGTCGGTCAGTATGTTGGTTTGGACATCTCGGAATTCCGCCGCATCGTTCAGCAGGTACAAAAGGGCGAAAAAGAAGCCCGCGCTGCCAAGAAAGAAATGGTCGAGGCCAACCTGCGTCTGGTGATCTCGATTGCCAAAAAATACACCAACCGTGGCCTGCAGTTCCTGGATCTGATCCAGGAAGGTAACATCGGCCTGATGAAGGCGGTGGACAAGTTCGAATACCGTCGTGGCTACAAGTTCTCGACTTATGCGACATGGTGGATCCGTCAGGCGATCACCCGTTCGATTGCTGATCAGGCCCGCACCATCCGTATTCCGGTGCATATGATCGAGACCATCAACAAACTGGTCCGCACCGGTCGCCAGATGCTGCACGAAATCGGCCGCGAGCCTACACCGGAAGAACTGGCTGAAAAGCTGCAGATGCCACTGGAGAAGGTTCGCAAGGTGATGAAGATCGCCAAAGAGCCGATTTCACTGGAAACCCCAATTGGCGACGAAGAAGACAGCCAACTGGGCGATTTCATCGAAGACAAGAACGCGGTCCTGCCGCTGGATTCCGCCATTCAGGAAAACCTGAAGGAAACCACCACGCGGGTTCTGTCTTCGCTGACACCGCGTGAAGAACGCGTGTTGCGGATGCGCTTTGGTATCGGCATGAACACCGACCACACGCTGGAAGAAGTCGGCCAGCAGTTCAGCGTGACCCGCGAACGGATCCGTCAGATCGAAGCCAAGGCACTGCGTAAGCTGAAGCACCCAAGCCGGAGCAGGAAGCTGCGGAGTTTCTTGGATCAGTGATTGCCAAGCCTGAAGATTTGCTTGGACTATTGGGCTCGCCATTCCCTGGCGAGCCCTTTGCTTTTGAAAAGGGGCCTGTACGAACGGAAGTGGGGGAGGCCTACCCTTGGGGAGAATACGGATTACTGGCGCTGGATTTTCCAGACCGGGGGGCAACCGTCAGTTTTTGCGACACGCCACCTTTTTCGTACGACTCGGTGACTTTCTACGAAAATGCCCCCAAGGACGCTTCGGACCAAGTGAAACTCAGTGCACGCCAGCCTTTGCCGGACGGTTTACATTGGGATTTGACTGTTGATGGTGTCAGAAAGATTCTTGGTTCACCTTTGTCACACGGACGGGGCAACTCGGTAGGTCTGTCGATTGAAGTGCCTTGGGGTACGAATGATACCCTGAACTACAAGCTACAAAATGCGTTGTACGTGAGTTTCGCGTTCTTCGATGGGAAATTGTACTCGGTTGAGTATTCGGACCAAGCCCTCAAACCTCAACGTCATGACCCAATGGAAACGTGGAAGGCACGCTTGATTATGGGGGTAGCGGTAATGTTCGGAGGTTTGGTGTTTTGGTTGAAGCAACAAGTAAGATGACCGCTGTTCCTTGTACAAAAAAGTATACGCCTAGCGATGCCCTTACTGCGTTGGAGAGCGCGGTTGTGGACACTGCCTTTTTGCAGATCCCTGCTTTGAAGAATGCAGAGAATGATACCCTGAAAGTCTCTTGTCGCGACTATACTGTCCATGGCCTTTATACATATTTTCGGGCTGATTTTACAGACGGATATCCTGAAGGTTTCGTGCTGGAACCCCTCGATATCCTCATCGAGAGTGATCAAATAGAAAACGGCGCATGTGCGATAGCCTACTATATTGGCAACTGTTTGCTAGGACTTGAGATGGCCAGCCATGGAGGGAGTTTTGCCCTTCCGGTTTCTTCTTTTCAATTGAGCAGCATTTGGAACTGACTAGCGGCGATTAAAAATGAGACGGAAGTTCTCACCACTGCCCGGCAACGCCCGGCCGCGCCTGACCTTCCCATCACGCCGCAGGCGTGCTTTCAGCACGACGAAGGCGCTTTGCGCCACCCCAAGGTCAAGCGCGCCCCTCAGAGAATACCGCCCGTTCACTTTCCAAGCCCCACCCGATATGTCACCATCCATCAAAAGTGTAAGGAGCCCGATATGTCCCTTTTGAAAAAACTCTTTGGCGGGTCTGATGCGGCGGCCCCTAAGGGTCCCGAGCCTGAAATCTACAAGGATTTCACAATTTTCCCCGATCCCATCGCAGAGGATAAACATTACCGTCTTGCTGCACGGATCGAGAAAGAGATCGATGGTGAGCTAAAGATACACAGGCTCATCCGGGCCGACACGCTCAATTCAAGCGAAGCCGCTGGTGAGGCTGCGATCCAGAAAGCAAAACTTGTGATCGACCAGATGGGCGACCGGTTGTTCAACTGAGCCCACTCAACGCAGCTCCGCACCACCCAAGGCGTTAACCATTTGCTAACCCGATGCGTTGCTCTGCACTGGTCTCGGACGTAGACTGTTCCCGGTGGTGATGAAAATTCGACTGGGGAATCCGATGTCTGCAAATTCAAATCTGACAACAGCACTAGGTGTGCTGGATGAAAAGCTCCAGTCGTTGCAGGCGATGACACAGGCCAACCAGTTTCTTGTCGATGCGCTGCGGGAAAAAGAACCGGTACTAAAGGCTCTCGATGCTGAAGGTGCTCGTGGTTTTCTGCGCCAATCGGCGAGGGCAAGATTTGGCGAAGATGAGAACCATGAAGAGGTTCTGGCTCTGCTTGAACAGATACTCGCGCCACGACAATCAGCAGATATCATTCCCTTTCCGAGCAGGTGATCCCCGCAGATTCGTCGTCTTTTGCGCCATAAATGGCTGGTTTCACAAATCGATCATGGCAGGGGTGGCGCAGCACGGCAGCTGTGATCTATGATGGACCAAAGTTATAAAGGTGCCAATTTGGGTGCCGCTATCATTGGTAAATAGATGAAAAAACCCCTGTTTGGTCTGGCGATCGTTGCCTTTACTATCTCTGCCTGCACCGGTGATACAGCTGATTTCAAGAGCACCACGCTAGGCGCTCGGGTCTATCCGCTTGAGGGGGGCATCTTTGAAGTGGTGCCGCCGATAGGGAGTACCGCCTCAGACTATTGGTGCGCGGCCTCTGATTATGCGCGTCGCCAACTTGGCGCCAGTTGGGAGACGCCGATCTATATAAACCGTGGTATGGCGCCGGGTGAGGCCTCCGGGCGCAGATCAACAGTCCTGTTCACGCTTAATCCGGTTGTGTCTGAAGTTCCGCATATTCCTGTGCGGCGGCTCGGCGCCTTTCACGTCGGGGACTCGATGACCGTTCAGGCCGGGGAAAATCAATGTAAGATCTTCCCGCGCTGGTTTTAGGCCACAAGACCCGCCTGACGCGCAAATTTTGACGTGACCATGGGGTTGTGGCGGATATATTTATTTGGACTGACAATGGAGTCATATTGATGAAACCACTTTACAGGTCTTTTGCTCTGATAGCTGCCATAGCGGTTGCGCTGCCAACTGCGGCGTTGGCCTTTCGTGCGGTGAACTCACTGCAGGTTAACCAGGTTGATAGCAACGTTTTCGAAGTGATTGGGCGCGCTGGTGCGTTTAAAGAAGATTACTGGTGTGGCGCTGGTGACTATTTGCGACGTCAATTGCGTCTGCCTTGGAGTACTGAAATTTATGTGGTTAGCGAGATTGGCCGTGGTGTAACCACTGGCGCCAGATCAGCGGTCCAATTCACCATCAACCCAGAAGCGGTTGGGGTGGTTCCATATGAAAAAAGCTGGGTAAGTAACATTCTGACGGTTGGGTATTCACGCAGTGTCACCGCTGCTTTTCATTACTGCGATCGCCGCTTGTTTAACCCTCTTTGGTTCTGATCAACCGCTTATGCCGCACATTTTGTTTGAAATAGAGACACGCGGGACGGGGCTGTACGAATTTACCCGGCAACCCGCACAGTGGGTTGCGAGCCAGGCAGATCATTGCGGCCTGTTGACCCTGTTTGTCCAGCACACCTCTTGCTCGCTCTTGATCCAGGAAAACGCTGATCCAGAAGTGCAGGGAGATCTGCAGGCGTTTTTCAGTCGCTTGGTGCCGCCCAGCAGTGATCCTTCGATGCACTATCTGCGCCATACCTATGAAGGCCCGGATGATATGCCAGCCCATATCAAGGCGGCGATGATGCCGGTTAGCCTGTCTGTGCCAGTCAAAGATGGGCAGCTGATGCTTGGGACCTGGCAGGGCATTTATCTGTTCGAGCACAGGACAGCACCACACCTGCGCAAGGTGGTCGCGCACCTGTCGTGAGGGCCTTATTTAGCGGTGCGAATATCCCTCTACCCAAATCCTAGCGGCTGTCCTATAACTGTGGATAACTGTGCGGAATTGCGTACAATTTATAGTCGAATTGGATGAAGGGAACGATTGATGCGCTGTCCGTTTTGCGGAAATGTTGATACCCAAGTCAAAGACTCTCGCCCGGCCGAGGATCATGTAGCGATCCGGCGACGCCGGTTTTGCCCGGCCTGTGGTGGCCGTTTCACCACCTACGAACGGGTTCAGCTGCGAGATTTGGTGGTGATCAAATCCAAGGGGAAACGCGAAGATTTTGATCGTGACAAGCTGGAGCGCTCGATCCGTATTTCGATGCAGAAACGCCCGGTTGATCCTGAACGGATTGATCAGATGATCTCGGGTATTGTACGGCGCTTGGAAAGCATGGGCGATACCGACATTCAGTCGAGCCGTATTGGTGAGATTGTGATGGAGTCTTTGGCCCGGATTGACACCGTTGCCTATGTCCGTTTTGCCAGTGTCTACAAAAACTTCCAGGCGGCTGATGATTTTGAGGACTTTGTCCACGAGCTGCGGCCTGATGTGCCGCCAGAAGAGTGAGCAGCGCTGACAGCAGATACATGGCGCTGGCCCTTAGCTTGGGGCGGCGAGGGCAGGGCTCATGCTGGCCTAACCCTGCGGTGGGCTGTGTTGTTGTTCTGGATGGTCGGATCATTGGACGTGGCTGGACACAGGCGGGTGGCCGTCCTCATGCTGAAACCATGGCATTGGCGCAGGCCGGGGGATTGGCGCTGGGGGCTACTGCATACGTGACGCTTGAACCCTGTTCGCACCACGGCAAAACGCCACCCTGTGCGCAGGCCCTGATCGATGCAGGTGTCACACGGGTTGTGGCTGCTATTGAAGACAGCGATCCAAGGGTTGCAGGCCAGGGGTTTGAGATCCTTCGCCGGGCTGGGATTGATGTTAAAACTGGCGCGATGGCTGAACAGGCGGCGCAGGACCACGCGGGCTTCTTTTTGAAAACCGAGCAGGGGCGCCCCCTTGTTACGTTAAAGCTGGCCAGCAGTTTTGATGGGCGTATTGCAACTGCAACCGGCCAAAGCAAATGGATCACCGGCCCCGAAGCACGCCGCGCGACCCATGCCATGCGCGCGCGTCATGATGCGGTGATGGTCGGGGCGGGCACCGCGCGGGCAGACGATCCTTCGTTGACTGTGCGGGATCTGGGGATTGATCAGCAGCCGACACGCGTTGTGATTTCAAGACATCTGGATCTGCCCCTGCTCAGCCAACTTGCCCGCAGCGCAACAGAGATCCCGCTGTGGCTCTGCCATGGTCCCGGAGCGGATACAGAGCGGCTGCGAGCCTGGGAGGGGTTAGGCGCCCGATTAATCCCCTGTGCGGTGCAGGGAACGCAGCTGGATGCATCTGACATCTTGCAGCAATTGGGTCGGGCTGGGCTGACACGGGTATTCTGCGAAGGCGGCGGTGCGCTTGCGGCCTCTTTGTTGGCCAATGATCTGGTGGATGAACTGGTAGGTTTTACTGCTGGGTTGGGTATCGGTGCTGAAGGTCTGCCAATGATTGGTGCGCTTGGGCTGAGCCGCCTGGAGCAAGCGCCAAAGTTTCAGTTGGTTGGCACACGTCAGATTGGGCAGGACATAGAGCATCGCTGGATTCGGGCGCTCAAATAGGGTGGCAGAATCCACGGGTGGGCTGAACGCGACAACGGCGCCCAAATTTGGATCTTCGCCTGGTTTGGCTGTGCGCACCAAACTGATCGTATCGGTATCTCAGTCTGATCTCAGGTCGCGTTCTTCTTTCTGCGCAAAAATACAATTGCAGCGGCCAAACAGATGATAATCTCAACGGCGAAAGTCCAGTGAAAGACGAAACTCCAAACCCACCAGTCAAATTTTGCTGGGACTTCGACAGCATTGAGGTGAAAATCTGAGAAGGGCCTAAGCCAGTAAATTTCTGCTGCAAAACTATCTAGCAGCGTGTGAACAAGTAAGCATGTCAGTGCTACCAGAATGTAGCGTCGTATTTGTTCTTGCCCCAGAACCCAAGACAGAATCCAAGTTGCAAAGGCAAGGAAGCACCAGAACAATGGCCAGTGAAAGAAATACTCGTGGTGCGCGGTTTGCCGGTTATCGACCAGATAGAACCATAACAAATCAAAGTCTGGCAAAATTGAGCAAACAAGCCCGACAGCTATCAAACTAGATCTGTTTTTGTGTTTCCTGGCAAGCAGGTTAGCGGTCAAATAGCCCGCTGGAAGATGTGCGATGAACATGATTGAATTGGGCCTCTAACAAGCAAAAATATTTAAACCATTCCCTTGCTTGGCGGGTGTCGACAGCTTGGATGGTCACGGCCATTACCGCCAAATATGTGCGTAGGTGGCCAGCAAGCCCTGCAACTTGGATAAAATCCGGTTGGCTGCGCCGGGGTGTGGGATCTCACCCGTTTGTAACCGTTGAACAGCCACTTCAACCGGGCAGGGCAGGCCGGTGACGGGGTCAAAATAGCGTGGGTAGTCGATGAGCGTCGCATGAACTAACCCCAGCAGTCCGGGGCGGGCTTTGCGGCGTTCGGGGATCTTGCCCAGATCTTGGGTCAGCCCCCAGCCTGCATAAAATGGTACCCCCAGTGTGGTGACCTTTACCCCCCGCAGCAGCGCCTCAAACCCCATCAAAGAGGTCATGGTCCAGACCTCGTCCACATGATCAAATAGCGCAGCCGGATCCGCCTTGGTGGCAATGACATCGGCCAGTTCTTCGGCCTCTATCTCGCCGTTGCGTAGGCCTGCCTCAACGTCTGGGTGCGGTTTGTAGATGATCACTGCATCAGGGTTCGCTGTGCGAGTGGTACGCAGTAAATCGAGGTTGTTCTTGACCTTGCCCGCACCGGTCAGGATCGACGCATCATCTTCGACCTGACCCGGCACCAGAATACGGCGACCAGCGGGCAGGTCCGGGCTATCGCCACCCAGATTGTATTTGGACAGACTGGATTGGACCAGACTGCGCAGCAAGTTTTCAGCGCGACGTTCCTGCGTTTCGGTCAGGCGGGTGCGTTGGGCAATCAGATCTTCCAGATCACTCGACTGGCTGGGGTCGTAATAGATGCCTTGGCGATCCGTCACCAGCGACAAGGGCGGCACCAGTTCGGCGCCCAGACCGCGTGAGCGCAGAAATCCGTCTTCGACCCGTGTGACACCGATGTGATCCGCGGTGGCTTTGCCCGCCCAGACCATCCAGTTGCGGCCGCTGGACTGCGCCTTGTGGACATCCTCGGTGAACAGAACCTTTTTCTCGCGGCCAAACATTTTTTGCATGGGGCGGCGTTTCCACAGCCGCATCCCAGATGCCGCCCAACCGTGGCGATCTTGCCGCCAGGCACCAACTTGAGCTTCAAGATTATCAAGCACGGTCTCCAGCTCACAGAGCTGGTCCTGAAACGGATCATACCACGTAGGGTACAGGAACATGGTGGCGGCACAAAGCTGTTGCCGGGTAAGGTTTCGCTGGCGGCGTGCCAGTGGGAACTCATCCTGTGTCAGGCCCCAGCCTGCATAGAACGGTTGCCCAAAAATACGGGGCTTGTGACCGGCCAGAATGGCTTCGAACCCCATTTGTGACGACACTGTGTAAACGCCGATGGCCCCGTCCAGTAGCTTCCAAGGGGAGACAGGCGTAGAGAGGAGGGTGATACGGTCGTTGGCCTGTTCGGGGCCATAGTGGCCGGGCCGATACCCTTGCTCGGTTTCCGGGTGGGTCTTGATGACAATACGGGCGCCGGGGTTTTCCTCTTGCGCAAAGACCAGCATTTCAAGGAACCGGGCCTTATCCGCGTTACTGGCGCGAACCGAGGCATCGCCGCGCGCCTGATCAACCACCAGTACATACCCGGGTTCGGGGGCTGGAGAGGCAGGATCAAAGGCGTTGTATTTACTCAGCTGCACTTCGGTCAGGCGCGCCACCGCATCACGGGCGCGACGCATCAGGGCGCTGTCATCCAGCGGATGGGTCGCAAGTAGCTGTTCCAGATCTGATGGCGTTGCCGGATCAAAATGAACGCCGGAATGGTCCAGTTGCAGACCAACGGGTGGTTCACCGGCGCGTCCGGGGTGGATGGACCGTAAAAAGGCGTCTTCAACCCTTAGCAGCCCTACCTCGCGTCTTTTGGCGACGGTCCGTCCACGGTGGGCGGTAGGGGAATTGCCCCAGATGCCAACCAGATCTTCAGGGCCGGGAAGTCCGAGCCGGATATCATAACCCGCCAGTTTCAGGATTCGGCGTAGTCGTTTTTGCCTGACGAATCCGCCGTTATAAACAAACAACCGGGAGCGTTTGCCCCCGGCCTGATGTCTGTCGTCAAGACGGGTCATCGGTGTTAGCCGCCGAACAGAGTATTGACGTTTGCCAGTGGCGTCAGTGGTGCGGCTAGCAGCGAGATGGTCTTCGTCCACTGCGCATATGGAGCCTCGGTTACATAGAGCGTGTCATCGTCGCGAATGACAAAGTCACGGGCGATGAACAACCCGTTGGGTTGGGTCAGGTTTAACACATAGACCATGCGCTGTGCCCCCTCCAGATCATCACGGCCCAGGACCTGACCTGCAATTTCGGCTGGTTCATTGCGGAACACAAATACGCCAGTGGGATCAGAGGCGGTGGAGATCAGGCCGCCGACCTGGGCAATTGCCTCAAGGGCTGACAGATCCTGGCTTTCAAACCGAACACGGGCTTGCGCACTGGTTGCCCCCAATGCAGTGAAGGCACGGGTGTCTTCTTCGACCAGAATCCGGTCGCCACCGCGCAGTGCTATGTCCAGCTCTGGGTGATCATACAAATCTTGGAACCAGATTTTGCCGCTTTCATTGCCACGGATCACTGTGACCTGAGCGATATCTGGTTGGATCGCCACACCGCCAGCGTTGGCCAGCATGGTGGCCAGTGTCCGGGTCGGACGTTCGATTGGGTAGACGCCCTGTGCACCAACGGCACCAATCAGGCTGACGGTTGAGCCATCACCGGCCAGACGACGCACCTGCACCTGTGGGTCCGGGGTCTGGTCTTCCAGCTTGGTGGTGATGGTTTCACGCAATTGATCCGGCGTATTGCCCGATGCACGCACGCGGCCTGCATAAGGCACAAAGATAAATCCGGCACTGTCGACCTGGACTTCTTCCAGAACTGTTGAATTTGTGGCTTCGCCGGCCAGCAGCCCGTCATCAACGTTTTCCCAGATCGTCAGACCCAGGACATCGCCGGGGCGAATAGTGTCTGATGTCAGCTGCCCGGCAGATTGGAACCCATTGGAAAAGCCAAGGGCAGGGACCACAGCTGTGGCGCGGGTCACCCGATCATTTACTGATACAATAAAGGCATCACCCTCTTTTTGCACCGATCCGGCAAAAATTTCACGCTTGTTGGGGCCAACTTTGGGCAGACTGCACGAGGCAGCAAGCGTAAGCGCGGCCAGCATAGCGATGGGGCGTGCCCACCGAAAGGGAACGGAATTCACTGCTCGGTCTCCTCGACCTATTATTGTTCTGCCTCAGGTCTTTTTTTGTCAAACTAGCGTAATGCAGAACAAAAATCCAGTGCTGCAACTGATACGACTTAGTTCACCGCATGCAACTGTTGCCGCGGGGCCGCGGTGCCTGATCTCAAGGCGTCGTAGGGATCGTCGCCACTTAGCATCATGTCGACCACCTGACGCATCAGTTGGCGGCGTCCTTTACGCGAATAAAAACCACCCGGAAGCTGCGAGGTTTCCAGCAAATACCGTCGATAATCCTTGTAAGCGCGGTTGTCTGGGCGCGATGCCGCAGCGAAAAAATCTGGAAGGGCCTGGGTCGAAACAAACTGTGGCTTGGCATAGACAGCCTGTCCAAACACCTTCAGCGGAATGCCGCGCCACAAGACCTGCTGACCTGCGGTCGAATTCACCGTCACAGCGGTTCGGGCTTCGTTCAGAAGCTGTGCCAGCTTGCCCCCCCGCACATAGTGAACCCTGTCAGAAAGGCCCTGTTCGCGCGCCAACCGTTTGACCTCACGGCGTAGCGGCACCCGTCCGTCTTCCAGCGGATGTGCTTTGACCACCAGATGATGATGCCGCGGGGCGCCTTTGGCAAAGCCTTCGATGATTTCGCTCAAAAACTCGTTCATGGTGGAAAACGGTGAGTGTTTTTGGAACGAGCTGTCATGCTCCAGTTGCAGCAGGGCAAGATGATAGGGAAATCCACCGCTGCGGATGCGCCAGGTGGCAAGGCGGCGCTGGACCGCCAGCACAGGCATCAACAGCAGGCGTTTCAGATAGAGTTGAAATTCTTTGGTCACAGGGATGGACCGATGAGGTTTGAAATTGCGGTAGTCGCCGTTTCTGAACATCACAAACCAGTGGTATAGCGCCCCGTAGAAAACGTGTTGGCGCATGTCACCCCAATGCGACGGCGGCAGTGGGGCCTCCATATCCGACAGTTCCAGTGCCTGCTGCATGTCTTCGATCGACATGTTCATCAGCTTTGAATTGCCGTTTGATCCACCACGTTCGTAGGTGACCCAGTAGGGGCGCAAATAGCCTTCTTCAAACACATGTACGCGAATACCGCGGGCCTTGGCCTGATCAACAGCCTGCGCATGAATGGGGCGCGTGTCGCCATAGAGGACTATATCGGTGACTTGGCGGTTTTCGAACAGATCTTCTAGCGTCTGTTCCCAGTCTTCTGGGGTGCCACGAAAAGGGATATAGCTGGCGGGATGAAACCAAAAAGCGCGATCCCCGGCATTAAACCCGACCCGCCAGACATCACATCCGGCAGCGCGCAACATTTTGCCAAGCGCATTAAAAAACGGCCCGTGTGGTCCCTGCAGGAACAAAAAAACGCGGTTGGTGTCGCTTGGTGTCGGCATATTGGCACTCATATTAGCCCTGCGGAATAACACAATGGTTAACGCATCACTGCGGCGAAACTAAGTCCGGGGCAGGGCGGTTGGCAAGTGGAGGATGATCTGGGCTTGTGCAGCTGTGGCGCACTGACTACCTGTTTCGAATATAGTTTCAGACCATCAAGGGGCACGCCATGTTCACAGGTATCATCACTGACGTCGGCACCATTGTCGAGCTCGAGCAAAAGGGCGACCTGCGGGCGCGGATCCGTACGGGATATGACACAGAGAGCATCGATATAGGGGCATCAATTGCCAGCGATGGTGTGTGCCTGACAGTGATCGCACTGGGTGAGGATTGGTACGACGTGCAGATCTCGGCTGAGAGCGTGTCAAAGACCAATATTGGCCGCAATGGTTGGCATGCTGGTAAACGTATCAATCTGGAACGTGCCTTGAAAGTGGGCGACGAATTGGGCGGTCATATCGTGTCAGGCCATGTCGATGGCGTCGCCGAAGTGGTCGAGATGGTTGAAACAGGCGACAGCACCCGTGTCACTTTGCGCGCACCCGAAGCTCTGGCCAAATTCATTGCCCCTAAAGGCTCCGTTGCGCTGAACGGTACCTCGCTGACGGTGAACGACGTGCGGGGCTGCGACTTTGACATCAATTTTATCCCCCACACCAAAGAGGTGACCACCTGGGGGGACGTCAAGCTGGGAGCACAGATCAACCTCGAGATTGACACGCTGGCCCGTTATGTGGCCCGGCTGGGCGAGTTTAACGCCAGCGCGTAACGCTCTGAAAAACGACTTTGGTTATACAACGGTCGCAGTTTGTAAGAAGTGGATTGAGACATGGATTTTGACTTCCAACCTTACATAATTGGTGAAACGCTGGTTGTTCGCCCGCTAAAGGCGGATGATTTTGACGGCTTGTATCTGGCCGCAAGTGATCCCTTGGTTTGGGCGGGGCACCCGGCCAAGGATCGCCACGAAAAGGAAGTCTTCAGGCCATATTTCGATATGCTGCTTGCAACTGAGGCAACAGTTGTTGTGCTGGAAAAAAGTACAGGTAAGGTCATCGGCTGCTCGCGCTATTACGAGGCCCCCACATCGGATCAGGACATTTCGATCGGCTATACCTTTCTGGAGCGCGCCTGTTGGGGCGGCACTGTGAATGCTGAACTGAAATCACTAATGATGGGTCATGTGTTCAAATTCCGGCCCGAGGTCTGGTTTCACATCGATCCGACAAACATCCGCTCCCAAAAGGCCACCGCCAAACTGGGGGCTGTCAACATGGGCGAAGAGGAACTGGATTTGGGCACCGGTGCTGCGCGCTGGATGTGCTTCAGGTTGACCAGTTCCGATTGGGAAGAAAAGGAAACGACATAGATGCGAGCCAGTTTGCGTGCCAAAGCGATTGAGATCTGTAACAAGAAGATCGCCGCCAAGGGCGAGGGGGTAGGGCTGTCCTTCTACGCCTTCTTTGCCAACAAAAATGACAATCCCGAGCTGCTGATGGAGGCAGCGACATGGTGGATCGAAACGCATGCGCTGGATCATTTTGAAAAAGCGGTGAAGGTGCGTGAAATGATTGAGGCAGGGGAGTAGATTCCGGCCTGCAGACCTCAACCAGAGTACCAAGTCCAACAACTTCATCTCATTTTGTGTCAAAGCGGAAAAACCAGAGAGACGTAAATGGAAGACCACATCAAGCCTTTGGTCGATGCCTACAACGATGCAGCTGAAATGCAGGCCGTGGGGATGGTGAACGATCCCGCGATTGGCCAGGTCGCCCGCGAATTACAAATGCTACAGATGCCTACACCGCGCCCTGCCAAGGGGGAAGTGACCGTCAGAATTGCAGCCTCTTCGATGCATGTTGACGAAATATATGCTGCGCAGGGAACTGCCCTTGGCCGGTTTTATGGCCCAAAGAACGTGTCCAAAGCCAATCCGGCGCGGATTGGGTCCTGCGCAACGGGCACGATTGTCGGGCTGGGTGAGGGGGCTGAAAACTTCAAAATTGGTGATGACGTCATCATAATTCCGTCGGAATATCCGCAGGCCGGATCTTGGGCAACTTACCAGTGCTTTGATGAAAAATGGATCATGCACAAACCGGATCAACTGTCGCATGTAGAGGCAGCAGCTGCGGTTATGGCGGCCTGCGTGTCTTGGGGCGCAATTGGGTTTGCTAAGGTGAATGCGGGCGACAATTGTGTCGTGGTTGGCGCCTCCGGAGCGATCGGGGTCATGGTCTTGCAATATCTCAAATCGCTTAACTGCCGGGTGACGGCGGTCTGCAGTGGCGCCAACGAAGAATTTGTTCGCAGCCACGGCGCTGACCAGGTGGTTGATTATACGAAGGATGATTTCGGCGAGGTGTTTTCTGCAGGCAATGACCCTGTCGATGCAGTGTTTGACTGCGTGGGGGGGCGAGACATCGAAGCCAGCGCTTTCAGGTGCCTTAAAAATAGCGGTACTTTTGTAACGGTGGTTGGCCCACGTCAGTACATTGGCGAGGAAAAACTGTCTTGGCCTGCAGTCCTCAAGGTGATGTCGCATATCGGATGGCGCATGCTGGTGACACGTCTCACCACCGGGCCAAAGTATAGTTTTGGCGCAAAGTTCCCCCGATTGGTTGTAGATGACGCGGTTGAGCAATTGCTGGAGCACAACATTCGAATGCCCGTGCCTGCCGCCATTCCGTTTGAAATTGATGCAATCAGGGACGCAGTGCAAAAACTCGTGACGCACCGGGAAAAGGGGCGCACCGTCATTTGTTTTGGCTCTGATTGACAGGCGTCCGGAAAGGGCGGGAAACAGATTTGAAAGATGGCAGCTTCAGGTGATTTTAATCGGCATCTAAGCGTTGCAGTCAATACGAGGGCAATGATTGGGGCAAGGTATTAGGTGCGAAGTCTTCCTTCTCTTGCAAAAAAGAACAATCGTCGGCAATCTGAGCGCGTTATGATTGCAAAATTTTTTCTATCCGTTTGGTTACTATTGGTGTCTTGGTCTTTTGCTGCTGCGGAAAAGGCTGAACGCAAGGTCGCACTGGTCATTGGCAACGCTGCGTACCAGAATGTTCCTTCGTTATCGAACCCCTCAGCAGATGCTACGGATATTGCGTCTGCTCTTGGACGTTTGGGGTTCGATGTTTCTTTGGGGTTGGATCTGGACGATGCTGAGATGCGCCGATCTTTGCGAGACTTTTCGCGCGCCACTGAAACCGCTGATCTGTCCTTAATTTATTTTGCCGGACATGGGATTGAAATCGACAAGACCAATTTTCTCATTCCTGTGAATGCTGAGCTGCATAAAGAACAGGATGCTGATTTTGAGGCCGTGTCGTTAGACACAATTATGTCGTCGCTGGCGTCTTCCGACGGGGTAAAGATTGTGCTGGTTGACGCCTGTCGGGATAACCCTTTTGCGGATAAGCTTAATGCGCAAAGGGGATCTCGTTCAATCGGTCAGGGTCTGGTTCGGGTGGACCCAATTGGTGGGGTGCTTCCAGGTGGTATTTTGATTGGTTACGCCGCTCGCGAAGGGCGTGTTGCATTTGATGGGGAAGGGCGGAACAGTCCTTATGCGCAGGCACTGTTGGAACAGATCGAAGAACCTGGACTGGAAGTAAGTAAGCTTTTCCGACGTGTGCGCGATCGGGTGTTCGAGCTGACGGCTGGTGATCAAGAGCCTTTTACATACGGGTCGTTGCCCGGGGCTGACATTTTTTTGTCTTCCGCCACTGCCAATCACATCGTTCTGGCGCACGAGGACACAGTGTTGATTGAGGAATTCGCTGCTGCAGAGCAAGTCGACGCTTTGGAAGTCTGGAACGATTTTCTGAAAAGATTTGGAGATCGGGTTGAACATCCGCTTGTCAGGGTGGCACTGCGACGGCAGGCTATCCTGCTGGCCCAAGCGCAGGAATTGGAAAGAGAGCAGGATCGAAGGGTTTGGCTTGTTCCTCAGTCGGGGCGTAAAACTATGCCTTTGGAGCTGAATTTAGACGAAAGAAAACTTGTTCAAAAGTCACTAGGCTATTTGGGTTTTGATACTGGCGGAATAGACGGAAATTTTGGTCCCAAAACCCGTGACGCAATTTTTTCCGCCCGAATAGCGGCTGGCTTACCGCCCGGAACTCAAGTTGATTTGCTGCTGCTTCGTGCTCTGCCAGACGTAACGTTAGTCGATGGGTTGCGATCTGAAACAGCGAGAACCTACCAACCAGATGAACTTCCCGAGTATCTGGAACCTAGACTGCGCAGAGCGTTGCTCGGTTTGGAGGGGTTTGAGGTTAAGTTCGACTATTTTGAAGGGCATTTGTATCTCGCTGTGTTGGCGCGCGGATTTGGAAGTTGGAATTACAAGAATGCACTTTCTGGGCGTGTCGGGGGGCACTTAGCTACTATTTCCAATGAACGTGAGAATGAGTTTCTGCTGAACCTTTTTAAAAATGACGAACGATTTGTTTCCCTCGATGGTTCGGGTTACCTACACGGCCCCGCATTTGGTTTGGTTCAACGAGAAGGGGCACCTGAACCTGGCGGAGGTTGGGGTTGGGTGACAGGAGAGCCATTTTCTTACAGGAAATGGGCGAGAGGCAGACCTAATCATGGGCATTTCAATCATGAATTTGGAAGTTTTTTCAGTGAGTCTGGAAATGTAAACAGGATGTCATCTTGGAACGACACAGCTGGAGAACGCCCCCCGTTTTTGGTCGAGATTGAATGAAATCTTCACAGGAATTAGGAGTTAAGACTGCTGCAGTTAAACGCAGCCAAGCCGTGATTTCGTCGCAATACAAAACAGTCGCGACATAGACAATTCAATTTCCATCTCAAATATTTTCGGTCTCCAACACATTGTAAGACCTACAGACATATGCTCAAGTGCCTGTCGCTCACAGCGCGACTATTCTAGGGGAATACCAATTGACCAACCGATCCAGCAACCGAGATGCATTTGAAACCCGGGCTATTCATGCAGGCCAAGAGCCTGATCCGCTGACAGGCGCGGTTGTGACCCCGATCTATACCGCAAGTACGTTTGTGCAGGATGGCATCGGTGAAAATCGTGGCTTCATGTATTCCCGATCTGCAAATCCGACCCGTCTGGTGCTCGAAGCCTGTCTTGCGGACCTTGAAGGCGCGGCGACTGCCATTGCTTGCCCAACTGGACTGTCCGCAGCCTCGACCATTCTGGAGCTGCTGGAATCCGGGGCGCATGTTATTGCGCACCATGATGTCTACGGTGGTATTTACCGGCTGCTGGAGCTGGTGCGCAGCCGTAGCGCAGGTTTGGATGTTACATTTGTCAACTTTTCAGACCCTGATGCGGTTAAGGCGGCCATCCGTCCTGACACCGCCATGTTATGGTTTGAAACTCCGTCGAACCCGTTGTTGGAAGTGGTCGATATTGCCTTTGTGGTTGAGCAAGCCCGCAAAGTTGGGGCCCTGACGGTCTGCGACAACACCTTTTGTTCGCCCTATTGCCAGCGACCGCTGGAGATGGGGGTGGATATCGTGATGCACTCAGCCACGAAGTTCCTGAACGGGCATTCGGATCTGCTGGCCGGTGTGGCAGCGGTTTCTCCCAACACAGATCCAGCGGTGGCAGAGAAGCTCAGGTTCTTGCAAAACTCGACCGGCGCGGTGATGGATCCGATTGCCTGTTCCACCCTGCTGCGCTCGCTTAAGACGCTGCCACTGCGGATGGAACGTCATGCGGGGAACGCTATGGCCATTGCCGAGTTTCTGGATCAGAACAAGGAACGGTTGGGTATCACCAGGTTGACCTATCCCGGCCTTGCCTCACACCCACAGCATGAGCTTGCCAAACGCCAGATGACCAGCTTTGGCGCAATGATCACCATGCAGCTGACCGGAGGGCAGGCCCGCGCCAACAAAGTTGCACAATCTTTGCGGCTGTTTGCTTATGCGGTCAGTCTGGGTGGAGTTGAAAGTCTGGTTCAGCACCCTGCGAGCATGACCCACGCTATCCTGCCGCCTGAACGCCGCGAAATGCTGGGTGTCACGGACAACCTGCTGCGCCTGTCGGTAGGCGTTGAACATGTCGACGACCTGATCGCTGATCTTGAAGCCGGGCTAAGCGGTGTCGGCTCAGAGTAACCAGCTGCAACCGTTGCGCATCTGGCGCACACCCAATTGAGGCAGGCTTAACTAAGCTATGGCAAGGTGCCTGCCAATCGCGATTACCGCTGGGCCTATCACCCCCGGCACAGGAAACAGGGCCCCGGGTTGCGCCGGGGCGCATCTGATCTGGATCACGCACGGGGGCACTGCTCCCGTCCGCCTCCGCTTTGGCGACGTCGCCATTTTAATCTGACTGGACGACATTCCGAATAATATGATGAACCGACGGGGCTGGGATCCTGTTGGGCAGTTTCGCATGTCTTATACTGTTTTATTTGGCCGTTAGACCGGGTGCGCCCGACCCTCCCCACAGGAGGGCGCTTTGCACCCACCCAGGGTCAGGCGCACCGTAAGAGAATACCTGCGGTTCCGGTGTCTTGATAATGAACTGGCGACGCCGCGATTTACCCCTGCCATGCCGTTACCGGGTCTGGCATTTTCCCCTCATCTGCACTATCTGCCCTTTGTACATGAGAGTCCCTGACTCCTGCCCATCGAAAGGCTGCCCTTATGAGCTTTGAAACCCCCAGTCCGGTCGAAACAGACCTGCGCGCTGCAATCAGCCCCATCGAAGAGATTATTGAGGATGCGCGCCAAGGCCGTATGTTCATTCTGGTTGATCATGAGGATCGTGAAAACGAGGGAGATCTTATCATTCCCGCTCAGCACGCCGATGCGGCAGCGATCAATTTCATGGCAACTCATGGCCGTGGTTTGATCTGCCTGACCCTGCCTGCCGCGCGGATTGATGAGCTGGGCCTGCCAATGATGGCGATGCACAATTCCTCGCGCCACGAAACCGCATTCACAACTTCGATTGAGGCCCGTGAGGGTGTCACAACCGGAATTTCGGCTGCTGACCGTGCTCTGACAGTGGCCACAGCGATCAACCCCGATCAAGGTGCTGCTGATATTGCGACCCCAGGTCATGTGTTCCCACTGCGTGCGCGCAACGGCGGTGTGCTGGTGCGAGCAGGCCATACCGAGGCTGGCTGTGACGTGGCGCGTCTGGCAGGCTGTTATCCGTCGTCAGTGATCTGTGAGATCATGAACGAAGACGGCTCCATGGCGCGCCTGCCGGATCTGCTGGGTTATGCCAAGACCCACGAGTTGAAAATCGGTACGATTTCGGACCTGATCAGCTATCGTTCGCGCAATGACAATCTGGTGGTAGAAACCTCGCGTGAAACTGTGACCTCTGAATTCGGCGGTGACTGGGATATGCGCCTGTTCACCGACCAGACCCACGGCATCGAACATGTTGTGTTGATCAAGGGGGATATCACGACCCCTGAGCCCGTTTTGTGCCGTACTCATGCCTTGCACGAAGCATCCGATGTGCTGGGGCTTGGTCCCAAACCAACCAGCGAATTGCCCAAAGCGATGCAACTGATTGCGGACGAGGGGCGTGGCGTGGTTTGTCTGTTCCGGCAACCTCGGAATTCGCTGTATGTGGTCGAGGACGAAGGTCCACGCACCATCAAACAAACCGGCCTTGGCGCTCAGATTCTGTCCAAGTTGGGCGTCAACGAACTGGTGCTGTTAACCGATTCTCCCGAAACGCGCTATCTGGGTCTGGACGCCTATGGTCTGTCCATCACCGGCACACGCCCAATTCTGTCGGAGGCCTGATATGGCTGGTCACGAGCAACACTACATCATGCCACGCGCGCAGTTCGACAAACCGGTCAAATTGCTGATCGTGGTGTCGCCTTACTACAAAGATATCGCCGACAACATGGTTGCCGGTGCTGTGGCCGAGATCGAAGCCGCAGGTGGCACTTACGATGTTATTCAAGTCCCCGGTGCACTGGAAATCCCTACAGCCATTGGCATTTCCGACCGTGCGTCCAATTTTGACGGCTACGTCGCGCTGGGCTGTGTGATCCGCGGCGAGACCACTCATTACGACACAGTCTGCAACGACAGCAGCCGCGCCATTCAACTGCTTGGCCTTCAGGGCTTGTGCATTGGCAATGGGATCCTGACGGTCGAAAACCGCGCTCAGGCCGAAGTGCGCGCCGATCCCAAGGATCAAAACAAAGGCGGCGGAGCCGCTGCGGCGGCCTTGCATCTGATCGCCTTGGGGCGTAAGTGGGGCGCCCAGACCAAGGGCGTTGGCTTCAAGGCCCGCTCGGACGCCATTATATTGGCCGAAACCAGCAACGGACCCAAAAACGCATGAGCACGGACAGCCAAGGTGGAGCCCTGAACAAGGGACTTCAGAAACGTCAGATGAAATCAGCAGCGCGGCTTTACGCGGTGCAGGCTTTGTTCCAGATGGAACACAGTGATCAGACATTTGACGCGGTGATTGTCGAGTTTCTTGATCACCGGTTTGGGGCAAGCTACGACGGTGCAGAGATGGCCGAAGGCAATGCCAAGCTGTTTCGCAAGCTGGTCGAGGATGCCGTCAATCATCAGGCGGTTATCGACCAGATGACCGACCGCGCGCTGGTGGCCAAATGGCCAATCGCCCGGATCGACCCAACACTGCGCGGCTTGTTCCGTGCTGCCGGTGCAGAGCTGACCCAGGCGGACACTCCGCCCAAAGTGGTGATCAATGAATATGTCGATGTGGCACGGGCGTTTTTCCCGGATGGCAAAGAGACAAAGTTTGTTAACGCTGTACTGGATCACATGGCGCATGAGGCCAAACCCGAAGCGTTCTAAAGCTCGGTGAACTCTTGGAAATAACGTCTTCGCGTTATCATAATTGATGCAGGCCTTTCGGTATTCGAAAGGCCTGTTTTGTTTGATATCTGGTTTGGGTTCAGGGGCGGCACTCGGGCTGAAAATTCAAGACAATTTCTTTATGAGATCTCGTCGAAAGCCTTAGTCTTTGAGTTGCGCGGTCAGAGAGGTCTTAATTGCAGTCAACATATCAACTCGCGAGACTGGTTTTGTCAGCCGAATATCATCCGAATATGGTTCGTTGTTTTGGTCAGTCGCTTCGTTTTCGTAGCCGGACATGAAAACTACGGGTAGATCGGGAACAGTTTCACGAACTGCACGGCTCAATGCGCGTCCCTTTAGGGTACCTGGCATCATGATATCCGTTAAAAGAAGATCGAATCGAGGATCAGCCTTAAATAGTGCAAGGGCCTCGTCACCAGTTTTGGCGGACGTCACGCGATAACCTGCTTTTTCAAGCGTCTTCACAAGTATCGACAGTACCATCTTATCATCTTCAACAACCAGTATTTTCCGTCCGTCGCCCAACAGGTTTTTTATTTGGATGGTGTCCTCCACCAGGCCTTCGTCCTCCTCTAGGTAGGCCTTGAAGTAGAGTTTGAAAACCGCTCCTACGCCTGCTTCAGAAGTGACCTGAACGGTACCGCCCGACTGTTGCATGAACCCAAAAACCATCGACAGGCCAAGGCCTGCACCTTTGTCAGGGGGCTTGGTGGTAAAGAAAGGCTCAAAGATACGCGATACTATTTCCGCCGGAATGCCGTGCCCGGTATCGCTGACGGCCAGCATGATGTATTGACCTGGAGCAACCTTTTTTGGGTGTGCGTCCAGAGAGGCCTCATCCAACCGTACGTTCTGAGTTTCAATGGTAAGTTTGCCTCCATCAGGCATGGCGTCTCTGGCGTTTACCAGTAGGTTCAAAAGAGCGCTTTCGGTCGAACTAACATCAACCATGGTGGGACTTAACTCTTCCGACAGTGATGTTTCGATTTCGATATTCGATGGTAAGGTGCGCCCAGCCCAATTGCGGGTCTCCTCCACCAACTTGTTGAGATCAATCACACTGGGGTCCAGGCTTGCCTTGCTTGCAAAGGCCAACATGCTACGTGTCAAATCGGCCCCGCGCTGAGCTGCGGTAAGGCAATTATCTATCAGGGACAGATGGCCTTCATCGATTTCTTCATCGCGTAACATCTCTAGGCTGAACATGATTGCCGCCAATAGATTGTTAAAATCGTGCGCCATACCACCCGTTAGCTGCCCAATGCTGTCAAGCTTCTGGGCGCGGTCAGCTATTTTCCTTTGGGCCTCCAGCTGCTCTTGTGCTTGGACTTCTTTGGTTACATCGAGCACAAACCCGTCTGTATAGGTGTATCCATCTTTGTGTTTGTACGCTTTTGTATTGGTCTCTAACCATTTTTGCTCGCCAGCATATGTGGTGATCCTGAAGCGAAATGAATAGGCTTCAAAATTCTCCAGCGCTTTGCGTACTTTCTTGGAGAAATCTTTTATATCGTCAGTGTTCACCATGGGTTCTGTAAGGCCCCTGATGTCACACATGTCTTTTGCTGAGACTCCCCAAATCTCTGCAGTCTGCGGGCTTGCGTAGACAACTTTTGGGAAATTGGTGTCGTGGTAGGGAAATTCTGAACCATCAAACCTGCGGCTAATTACAGCGCCGGGTAAATTGGAAATAATCCGCTCTAACCGTTCCTCAGCTTCAGCACGTTCTCTCTCGGCCTGACGTTGTTTGGTAATATCACGAACCACCAGAACCATTTCGTCGGATCCAGAGAGCGGGCAGAGATGTGCCTCCCGATCCCACCTCTTTCCCTCCAGATCTATGTGGTATTCCCAAGTCACAACATCCTGCGCGTCATGTTGCTGGCGCATGTGTTCCTTGAACAGGGCGGATGGAGCCGGCGGGAGGATATCGGCGACGTTACTGCCAATGTAAGCAACAGGATCATCAATAAGGCTAACCCCCGGGCGAACTCGATAGCTCAGAATAGTTCCCTGTTGGTCGATGAGAAAATAGTTGTCAGGCAGCGCGGCAAATAGGGCGGACAGTTGCACGGTGCGCTGATCCTTATTCGAGCCGTTGAAGCCAGGTTTTTCGTTGGCCTTTTTTACCATTCCACACCTCAAATACCTGCCATCGGACAAGCAATCAGATTGGCAGCACCCTAAACGGAGGTATCCTCTTCATCTCTTTCTTCCTGTACGCACAAATGAAGCTCTCCAATATATGTTAACCCGTATTAACCAAGGTCAAGTTCTGCACGCGTGTAGGCGGGTATGCAGTTCGGATTGAAACCAAGGTTGTAGGACAGTAACTTGGTGCCGTTCGCCATGAGACGAAGGGGAGAGCTGTGTTTTGCGACCATTGCCGAGGTGGGTCTGCAGATCTTTGAGAGAACTCTACTGGTGATCCTTCAGCAGTTTTTCGAGCGCTTCGCGTGTGTGGTCATCAAGTTGATCTAAATTTACTGTCATGCGCCGCCCGTCCGCCGTGGTTTCGCTAAGCGGTGCGCGGTTGCGACCGGGGTCCACTACATAGGGAATGACCTCGCGGGCTATGCCCTTGAACCGCATCGGGGGCAATTGGCGGGCGCTGACGATGTCACGGACATGGGCGTAGGTTTCGTAACTCATGACGATGCCCCCTGGCTCAGCCGAGGCTTCTAGTCGCGCTGCGAGGTTCGCCTCGGCACCGATGATGGTGTAATCCATCCGGGCCTCTGAGCCAAAGTTACCGACGTTGCAGTAGCCGGTGTTGATACCAATGCGGGCACGGAATGGATGTTCGATGCCCTGCGCCCGCCATTGGCCTGCCAATTCGCCCAAACGCTCTTGCATTTCCTGTGCCATACGCAGGCAGGCGCGGGCGTCTTCAGATGTGCCTTTTGTTTCGGGGTCTCCAAAAAAGGCGACGATGGCATCGCCGATGAACTTGTCGATAGTTGCGCCATGTTTTTCGGCAATCGCTGACATTTCGCTGAAATACTCGTTCAACAATGCCGTCAATTCTTCGGGCTGCAGGGTTTCTGTCGTCTGGGTGAAATCTTTGATGTCCGAGAAAAATACAGTCAGCTTTTTGCGCTCAGTGGAGATCGACGCATCACTCTCGCCGGAAAAAATGGAGCGATAGACCTGTGGTGACAGATAGCGCGAGATCTTCATCGAAATGCCAGCCAGAAACTCGTTGTTTTGTGCCAGCTCTTCACTTTGCGATTTAAACTTGGCGGCCAGACGCAATTGATATCGGGAGAACAGGATGCCAAAGGTTCCTGCCGCGATCATGTAGAGCAATAGATACTTTAGGGCTAAAAGGTTCGATGCAATGGGCTGGCGAACGGTGAAAGACTGCATGCCCAGAATGTCACTTTGCTGCAGGTCAGACGAGGCTGCGCCTAGGCTATCTGACTCACAATCGGCGCAGTTTTCAACTACAACAACAGGGGTGACCATGGATACGGCGTGATCCCATGGACTATCGTTGGCCTTGAAGAAAATGTGATCATCGGGAAAGCCATTGCGGAACCTGTCCAGGGCTCTTTTTTCAGCTTCGGATAATTCGGAAGGCGCGTGATCGGCATAAGGCGTATCCGTGAGAAAGCGATATTCGAAATTGAAGCCTTGGTGGTCCTGATCCGAGTTGATCATTTCGCCCAGCTCAATCGAAAGAGAGTCCAGATGTGGAATGGACCCTTCGTCTTCGTGGTGATCATGTTTGGCTACGGTTGGTGAATCCGAAGCCAATTGGTCGATGACATTGTGTGTGTAGTAGACGCGTAGGTTGTCCATGACAGAGTGAAGCGCGGCGGTCTGACGACGGATACTTTGATCTGTTATCGCCATGACATCGAGCCAGACAGCAAGCGGAAGAGCAAAAACGGCCACCGTGACCAAGACCGAAACGAGATGAGGATACTTGAGAAGCAACTGGCTAATGCGTTTCACTGACTGTCCCTCTTTTAGTGTGCCTGCGGCACTTGGTCAGAGTATAACGGGTGGAGAGATAAAATCCGCCGAAATTTTCTTATTTGGCTGGACCTTGGTCTGCAGAGTGCTAACCTCTGATCTGCTAAACGGAGACACATAAATGCCTAAGCTGATCACGCTCTATATTCGCAATGTGGCCATTGGGTTTGCCATCGCGGCGGCCTTTGTTGGGATGCTGTTGTGGTTCAATGTGATGAACCTGTGGCATCTGGTCTCTACCAGTGATGCGGGGCTACTGGCGGTGTTTATCCTGTGGTTCATGAATGGAATTGTGTTTGCCGGTGTGCAGTTTGGTTGGGCGGTGATGGCACTGGCTGAAAAGGACAGTGGTCCGCGTGGTGGTACACCTGCAGCGCATGAATTTCTGGCCATTCCGGTGCCTGTTAAATCCTCTGACCGAAAGGCGCAGCATTTTCGCAACCGCTAATTCGGTCGCTGCACAAGCTCAAGACCACCTGACCCGATTGAGCCTATGCTCAGGCCGTTGAGACGCTATGCGGCTTTGTTTCTGACCTGTTTTTGGGGGGGATTTCTGATCCCCATAGTCGTTGCAAGAAGTGCCGCTTCAGTTGTGGTCAGCATCAGGCGAGAGCTGTGCATCTTCTGTGTAGCCGGGACAATCTGAGCGATTTCCTCCCTTGCCTGAAGGCCAATCAATCCTTTGGCCACGTCACCAAGATACAGGCTCTCAGTCGAAAGACCGTCTGCAAGTAAAACGTCGTGCTGCGCCAATAGAATATGGTAGTACGTCACCGATTTTCGGTTTTCGATGTGGATTTTCGTGTTGTTTATTAGTGATTTGGCCGGAACCCAGACCTCATTTTCGCCAAAATGCAGATCGGCTTGTTTTGAGCTGAGCATTATTCTGTGCTGTTGGGAAACGACCAGCGTTTGTTCATTGTCGAGCAGTCCTGGATTGATCACAACGGGCGCTGACTTTCCTACACCCAGAATGGTTCGCTTACCCATCCACAGTATCTTTTGCGGACCATTGTCCAGCGTTGTGACCATGTGCCCGGGCCGCAGATCATCCACGCGCGTTAACCCGTCCGGCGTTCTAAGACATGTACCGGCTGCAAAGCACGGATATAGGTAGCTATCGGCATCTTGTTCAGATGTATAGAAACCGGGCGGGTTGGAAGCGCCGCCATTGTCCCAGAACCATTGTTCCAGATCAAAATTCGGCGTCCATACCATCTGGTACAACTCGCCAGAGTTTGAGTTGATCCCTTCGAATACAATCGCGCCTTGTTCTGTCCCCAGGTAGTCACTCCGAATGATCATGGCATCTTCCATCGTGCCGCCGCCGTGGCCGCTCCAGGACAGATCGTAAGTTTCGCCCACTTCGAACAGGGCTGGATTTTCGTCCCCCATGTTTGACGTGATTGTTAAATCCCGGGTCGAGTTCGGTGGATAGTCAAAGGTGCTATAGTAGGAATCAAAATTGACATTCGTTCCACTTGATGCAGCGAATTCATAGTCAGGTGGTGTGAAAGTAAAAACGGGCATCTTTTGATCTCCTGAGAGGTCAAAGTGTCTGATTTACATTTCAATTTCGTGAATTTTTACTGTGTTTTTTTGATACACCTTCACAATCAATAAGCACCAAGAAAGTGTTCGTAAATTGGTGTAGGTGTGGCGGGACCACCAGAGTTCAACCGTCAGACATTTGATTCCCGAGGACCTGTATGTACAGGTGGGCGCCAGGTAATTGGACCAGGATCCAAACAGAGCCAGCTCCCTTGGAAATGCTTAAGGCCACTGGAATGCTTGTCTGTCACGAGAGGGGCAGAACCCGCCACGCCCCTATTTAGGCGCTGACGGGAGCTACGACAAGGGGTCAGGCGGTAACTTCGTGGATTGAGGCCCGCATTCGGCTGATATGATCGTCCCAGCCTTTATCCAGGGCCAGCATCAGATCAAAGGCTTCGGCCTGTTGTGGCAGGCCGCTGTGCTCTAGCGCCAACCGGGTGCCACCAGCCACTGGGGTCAGTGTCCATTTTACCAGGCTAACCGCGTCGCCCATCGGTTTGACGGTGAACGAATACTCCAGATATTCCGGCGGATGGGCCACCAGGACTTCGCCCCAGATCAGTTTGTCGCCGCTTTCAGTGCCATACATCGCCAGTGGTTCACCCTGTTTCATCGGGACTTTGGGGGCGTGGAACCAAAGCGCCAGTTTGTCTGGGTCGGTCAGGTATTCCCAGACAACTGTTGGTTCAGCTTTCAGGTAAATGGATTTGTTCAGGGTCAGGTCAGTCATTGTATGTCCTTTTCAATAAGTGTTTTCAGGGCGCCAAGACGGTCATCCCAGAAGGTGTCAAAGTAGTTCAGCCAGTCAAAAACCGGCGCCATGCCGTCAGGGTTCAGCGAGTTGATCCGCTCGCGTCCATTGGCCTGGATGCGGATCAGGTTGCCCTCGTGCAGGATGGTCAGGTGCTTTTTGACCGCAGGGCGGGTGATGTCGAATTGCTCGGACACTTCGCCGATGGTCATGTCGCGGGTAGCTAAGAGTTGCAGGATATCGCGGCGGGTTGGGTCGGCCAGAGCCCGGAAGGTAAGTTGGGACATGTCAGTCTCTCGCGTTGATATGAAACCATTTGGTGTTCAATTGATATGATGCCAAATGGTTTCATGTCAAGCGCTATCAGGTATTGTCTTTTGTTCTTGAAATGTTCACATTGCCAGTCATGACCGTAGATCTACAGCCAGGACAAAAACTAGCACGAGGCGTGGCGCGCTATCTGCTGAGCTTGGGCTATGTTTCGGTTGAGGAATTTGTCCCAGCAAAAGGGTTGCGGGTGGATGTGATGGCGCTGGGTCCAAAGGGGGAGATCTGGGTGATTGAATGCAAATCCAGCCGCGCGGATTTTCAGTCAGACAGCAAATGGCAGGGATATCTGGAGTGGTGTGACCGGTACTTTTGGGCAGTGGATACGGAGTTTCCGACTGATTTATTACCTGAAGGTACTGGGCTGATTATCGCGGATGCCTATGATGCTGAGGTGATCCGTATGGCCCCCAAAGACAAGCTCGCAGCAGCACGGCGTAAAAAGCTGACGTTGAAAATTGCCCGTGATGCAGCTCGGCGATTGCACTGCCTGCGAGATCCCCGCCCAGGTCAGGACAGTGGGTTGATCATGCGGGGAAATGGTGGGGCCTAACAGAGTGCTCTCCGGGCATCTGACTGTGATCGCCAGATGCCCGAATGTGTTCTTAGGTGCTTGTTAAGGCGTCAGGCGGCCTCTGCGTTGACCATTGGAGGGAACTGATCCAATTGAAAACGTCCCATCAGTTCGGACAGTTTCACAGCGTCCGAGTGTAGCAAATGACCTGCGGCTGTGGCTTCTTCCACCATGGCGGCGTTCTGTTGGGTCACCTGATCCAGTTGAGATACACCAGTGTTGATTTCCCCCAACCCGGTTGATTGCTCAACGGCGCCTTCGGCGATGTTGGAAATCAACTGCGAAATATGGTTGACCCGTTGCACAATGTTGCTGATGGAGTCACCAGCTTTGCCAACAAGACCAACCCCGTGATCTACCTGCTGCGAACTTTCGGTGATCAGGGCTTTGATCTCGGTCGCGGCGTCTGCTGAGCGCTGCGCAAGTCCTCTGACCTCGGATGCAACCACGGCAAATCCCTTGCCTGCATCACCAGCCCGGGCCGCTTCGACCCCGGCATTCAGGGCCAGCAGGTTGGTCTGAAATGCGATGTCATCGATGACGCTGATAATCTGAGCAATCTGGGCGGATGACGTTTCGATGGCGGTCATTGCAGAGACAGCTTCTTTTACGATCTTACCGCTGCTTTCTGCCTCAGTGCGTGCTTCACCCATGGTGTTTTCAACGTTACGCGCACCTTCGGCTGCTGATGTGACCGAGACAGTCAATTCTTCCAGCGCGGCAGCGGTCTCTTCCAGAGTTGCAGCCTGGCTTTCCGTGCGGGTGGACAGGTCATCAGAGGCGCGGCTTATTTCCATGGCACCGTTGTTGATACTGTTGGTCGATTCCATGACTTGTTCAATGGTCTCTTTTAGAGTGCCCAGGGTGGTGTTGAAATTCTCTCGCAGCTGGTCATATTCTGCAGGGAAACTCTCTTCGATGGTGCAGTCTAACCGCCCACTTGCCATTTCGCCCAAGTGTTCACCGACAACAGCAACAACATGTTCCGCGTCTTTCTGGCTTTGGGTTGCCATAGCCTGAGCTTGCTCGGCGGCAGCGGCCTGTTCACGTGCCATGTCCTGTTGGCGTTTCAGTTCTGCATCGGCAGCATTGCTTTTCAACATGCTGATCAAAAGCACCCCAGATTCAAGAAGAACGATGACTGCGTGCAATACGGTGCGTTGCAGATTCTGCATCAGGTCTCCGCTGGGGTAGACCAGCTTGGGCAGTAAGATGCTGAAGGAAATGTGGTGCAAAGCAACCAGCACAGTTGCAAAGATAAGCGCTCGCGGGTTTGAAAGTGTAGACACGATCGCAAGTGTAGCAAAGAAAAGCATATGCGCATCAAGCTGCCAGGCGTGGCCGCTTAGGGCGACCGTAAACAGAATGCAGTGGCCAACGAAACAAAAGCTCAACACATAGTCTCGTGTTGAATGGGGCATCATCTTTGAAGCATAGGCCAAGCCGCCAAGGGTCAGGCTTAGGACAGCAAGCAACATCCAGTTTGCAGCGTCATTCAGATAGAAAGCCGCAAGCGCAGGGGCGGGCATCAAAAGCCAGCTGGAGATCTGCTGAATTCTGCGTTCGCTTGCAAGGTGGGGTGTTGGGGTGTCCTGATTTCCCGTTGCGGGAGTCAAATTGAACATAGTTCTAAAACCTTTTTTCCATCGATAACCAGCCAAGCTCCGTTTGAGTAAAGGCGGTCGACACTTTGAGCGCTGTCTAACGCAACAAGGATTCCAAGAGGTGCGCGCTCCGGCGCAATTTCCTGTACACCCGCCTGAGCGGCGATGCGTGCAGCATTTCCGCCCCAGGGCGCGGCAATCACCAAGGCAATGTCACCCGCTTGAGGCCTTCCCTGAGAGAACAGCGTCAAAATTGGCGCGCTGATCACCAAAGCCGTCGCGGCAGTGATTAGAATGGCATTTGACATTGCTTTCCCTTCGAAAAGGAGCCTTGCAGGGAAAACGTTTTGAAATCGTTTAGAACAGTGACAAACTTCGGTCGTTAATTTGTTAAAGTTTTATAAGTCAAGGTAATCAGGGTTTTGTATAGATCGCAGCCAGCGTTTACACGTTTTTTGCCGCACTTGGCTTGTTAGCCACAGCTGCCATTGGCTTCAACGTTGATGTGGAAATCACAGGCGCTGAAACCGCAATTCGGCAAAGCTGGTGGGACTAGCAAACAGCAGTGGGTCGTCTTTGGTCGAGCTGCGACGCAACTGAAATGCCCACAGGCCGTGGCACCGGGCCCTGCGGCCTGACCACGTTCTAGGCGGGGTAAAACAGTCCGATAGTGTGGTGATCCGGGGGGTGGCCTTAGCCCTTGACCTGACGGGCAGCCTGTGCGGCAGCGCGGATCTCTTCTGCGATTTCTTCAGCTTCTTCGGGCTCGAAATCCATCGGGATCTCTACCCCACCGGCTTCGATGAAAATGCGCACCATACCTGCATCGGTTGGGCCAATTTGCATATTTGCCTCGATGTCACGTTCGCTGTTGATACCCATTTTGCACTCCTGAAGTCACTGGTGGCTGATTGCAGGTGCTACCGCGCGCACCATTGAAAGACAAGCATGCTTCGGTGTTTGATAGCATATGGTTGATGTGAGTTTACGCCGATTCGTTGCTGGCGATTTGCACTGGCTGGCTGCGCGCCACCAGGATCTATATGCGCGCGAGGAAGGATTTGATGCCAGCTATGGCGAGTTGATAGCCGGGGTTTTGCATCAATTTTGCAGTGCACATGACCCACTATGTGAAAAAGGGTGGATAGCCGCCAAAGGTTCACAGAGGATTGGCAGCATTTTTTGTATCAGGGAAACCAAAGAAGTTGCCCGATTGCGATTGTTTCTACTTACCCCCGAGGCCCGAGGTCAGGGATTGGGGCAACGTCTGTTGCGTGATTGTATGGGGTTTTCGCGACAAGCGGGATATCGCGAGATGGTCTTGCGGACTCATAAAAGCCGACGCACCTCTGGGTCATTGTACCGGGCATTCGGCTGGCAGAAGACCGAAACGAAACCTGTGTTTTCCTTCGGAGCAAATTTGATTGAACAAACTTGGCGTGTTATGCTCTAACCCCCTTGCATTTGCCTGGGGGGTTGGCTAAATCGCCCTCAGTGCCGCCATAGCTCAGTAGGTTAGAGCGCCTGATTGTGGATCAGGAGGTCCCCCGTTCGAGCCGGGGTGGTGGTACCACTTCACTTAAAAGTATCAAAAAGTGATCCGGCTGCTACGTTTGTGGCAGCGGATTCAGTTTCCTGTGGTTGTGGTTGTGGTTGCACTGCCACTGCTGCCTGTGACAACGACCAGAGTTGTTACGACCGCTACTAACCCAACTTCTACCGCGGGGGTTAGCCCAGTTCCCTGCAACTCGTTTGGGAGCGATTCATTTGGGACATTCTGCCGACAAGTCACTTGTAGCAGTCCGCCGGGAATATACTGCGCTGAAACAGGTGTTCCGGCACCACAGGCCAAACGAGATTTGGCTTCGTTCAGCGCCTGATCCACCCCCTGTGCATTGGCTATTTGAGTTGTTGCCATTACGGCTGCGCCAATCACAATAGCATTAATATATTCCTTTAACATAAATCTCATCCCTTATTGGCGTTTATTGGGTTATGATAGCCGGGAAACTGCATTGAGGTAATCACCGATATTTGTGTTGTTCTCCAACTTCCGCTTTGTTGCCGAATGTTTCACGGTAATGAATCGAATTTGATCGATGCGGTGTTGGTTTTTCGTTTAACGTAATGAGGAGTTTGGGTAATGTCGAAATGTTTCCATTTTATTGGTCTGGCACTCGGCGTGCTCTCTGTTGGTCACTTGCCAATGGGGGCTCGGGCGCAGGGAAGTGCCAGTGTTTTATATACAGTTGTGGTTCCTGCGGGAGAATTCGGCTCGGTCAATTTTACCCGCCAGCTGGTCTCCAGCTTGGCATCAGCTAAGGTTTTCTGCGGCGGGATAGACAAATCGGCGTACAGGGTTGATTGCCTGGCAGAACGGCTGCAAGTCGTGTCTGACACAATTCCCGAAGGCAGCGATTATGATGAAGTGCGTCAGGTTTTGAACGAAACATCAGCGGATTTGGCCCGGCTTGCGCGCACAAATAGGGACACAAGCCTGCCATCAGCACCGGCTTCGCGTCGCACTGATTCGGCAGATCGGACGACACGGGCCCTCACGCCGGTCTCCAGTGCGGCACAGGCTGAGGTTGGGCGACAGGCGATTGCTATTCTTGAAGAGGCTCAGACACAGCTGCTGCGCAGCGCCGAAGGGTCCAATAGCCGGTCCATTCAATATGCCCAGATTTCTCAGGCTATAGATTCAACCAAAGTGTTGTTGCGCTCTTAATTCTATAGGCCTGTTTTATTCAATGGTAATGGTTTGACGCAGATCACCGCTGTCCGCATCCAGAATTAGAATCTGGTTGCGATCACTGACCACAGCGATCCAGCCGTTGCCAAAGGTCACAGCCGTAGGTGTCGTGCCATCGGGCAGGGTGATGCTGTCGGGAAGTGTCACGCCTTTATCAGACAAACGGATGACAAGCAGGCTGATAACCACTACAAGCCCGCCAATCATGACCGCGGTGAGCGTGGTCACCAGCCGTCGCAGGAATTTCAGCTGTGGTGGCTCTTGGATTTCGGGGTCAGAAGGACGTGTCATGAGCAGCCGCCAGATTGAGTTTGTCATCGCGGATAACCCGCCTAACCGGCTTGATAAGGCGCTTTCGCGGGATGTGCCAGCAGAAGCAACCCTGTCACGCACCCGGCTGGCCAGGCTGATTGTCGCTGGATCCGTCACGGTGGATGGCGTTGTGGTCGATGATCCCAAGGCCAAGGTGGCCGAAGACGCGGTGATTGTTGTCAGCGTCGAAGAGGCCGAAGATAGCCACATTGGTCCCGAAGAGATCCCATTGGATGTTGTCTATGAAGACGACGACCTGATTGTGATCAATAAGCCCGTTGGCATGGTGGTGCATCCGGCACCGGGCACGCCGTCGGGCACCTTGGTCAATGCTTTGCTGCATCACTGTGGTGAAAACCTGTCAGGGGTAGGGGGCGTGAAACGCCCTGGTATTGTGCACCGTATCGATAAGGAGACCAGCGGGCTGTTGGTGGTGGCCAAGTCGGATGTTGCCCATCAGGGGCTGGCAAAGCAGTTCGAAAAGCACACTGTTGAGCGGTACTACCGGGCCATTTGTTACGGTGTGCCGGATGCCAACGATCCCCGTCTGCGCGGAATCAAAGGCACCAGTTTTGAGCCAGGCAATATTCTGAAGTTGACCACTCAGTTGGCACGACACAAACACGACCGCCAACGTCAGGCGGTGATGTTTCAGGGCGGGCGCCATGCGGTGACGAGGGCGCGGATTGTTGAACCCTTTGGCAACCCAGGTGTTGTCGCGCTGATCGAATGCTGGCTGGAAACTGGCCGCACCCATCAGATCCGGGTTCATATGGCACACGCAGGTCACGGTTTGGTGGGCGACCCGACTTATGGTGGCAAGCGCAAGCTGGCGGCTAAGTCATTGGTCCCGGCGGCACATGACGCGCTGCGCGCCTTCCCACGTCAGGCACTGCACGCGGCGGTTCTGGGGTTTGTGCATCCGGTTACCGGTGAGGAAATGCGGTTTGAAGCGCCAATGCCGGAAGACATGGAAGCGCTGATGGCGAAGCTGCGGCTTTCGACTGGGGCTTGATTTCAGAACCTTGCGGCTAAAATGAACCGCTTCGGGCAGAGCCTGAAGCAGGGATGAGGGTGAGCATCCTGTAAACTATGGCGGTTAGGCTTGGGGAGCCTCGTCGACATTGACGATGTTGGTTACAGTCTCGCGGAAATAGTCCACCTGGCCGTTGCTCTCGTGGGACAAGATAAGGGTCACACTCGTGCAGATACGCCCGCGCACCCCGTAAAAGAACTTTTGCTCAAAGGTGGTGAACATCCAGCCGTCTTGCGGCAGCGCCTGGGTTGTGATTGCCAATGCTTCGGTGCCTTTCGGAAAAATGTCAGAGGCCAAACGGGTGAGAATTTTGCCAATATCTTTCATACCTTTGCCGACTTGCCAGCTCACGTCTGATTCATCGCGAAAGTGGTCGATGCGAAAGTCGATGTCAGGCGCCATATAGCTGATCAGTGTAGGGTCGTTGGCGACAAACTTGCGCAGTAAACTTTCAATGGCGCTGGTAGGGGATTGGTTCGGGAGCATTGAGACATTCCTTTGGTTGTACTTGCAGTAATCAAAGAAGTGGCAGAACTTTCAGATATAAGATATTCTGGCGTTAACTATAGGCAGTATAGGCGTTAGCTATGTTAGAACTGACACCGCTGAAGTATTTTCTGAGCGCTTTTGAAACCGGTTCGTTCAGCCATGCGGCCAAGGCAAATGGGGTGAGCCAGCCGACGATCTCGGCCGCGATCCAAAAGCTGGAGGGGGTGATCGGGGGCAGCTTGTTCCATCGTCATCGACGCGGGTTGACCGCGACCCCACTGGGCGATCGGCTTTATGCCGAGGTGGCAGGAAGCGTTGCCCAACTCAGCGGGGTGGTACATCGACTACAGCCAGAGACCCGCCGCGATCTGCGGATATATTGCCACCCGGATGTGCTGCTCAGCCCGTTTGCAGCAGGGATAAACTTGCTGAAGCGGGCCCACCCAGAGCTGTTCCTTGGCTTTACGCCGCATGTTGACGAGGCTGATTTGGCGTTTGTTTGTGATGGATGTGCTCCGGAGGGCCATATGTTTCAGCCGCTGCGCCGTGATCCCTATGGGGTCGCACTGAATCGGCAGCATCCGCTTGCTGACGGGGAGAGCGTCGATCTGGCCGAATTGGCAGCGGAGGCGCGGATTCACCGCCCCTATTGTCCCCATGCCGACAGGTTGCCGAGCGAGCCCGATCTGCCTCCATTGCCGCCGGCCCAAGCGGTTCATGATCAACAGGTCCTGGACCTTGTGGCGGCGGGGCTTGGCATTGCCTTTGTTCCGATGTCGCACGACGGTGCGCACACAGATGTCGTGCTACGGCTCTTGCGCAATGCGCCGCAGGTCTTTCGAACACTTGGGATTTCCGCCCGAAAGACCGTATTTGCGCGCGACTGCGCACAGTTCTTGATTGAAGTAACGCAGTAGCCTGAGAGCAGAACATAATTTGGCAACTTTTTGCACATCCCTGTGAAGCAGGTCACAGACGGTGTTTCCCGTGATAGGTTATCAGAAAGTTACAGCACCCCTTGAAAGGGACACAGTGCTGACCCATATGCTGATATGTTAAGTCCTTATACATTAGGGAGAGGCACACCAAATGGCGAACTATAAGAACCTACCGGCCCCAACACCCGAAGGCGGTCTAAACCGCTATATGCAGGAAATTCGTAAGTTTCCGCTGCTGGAGCCAGAAGAAGAATACATGCTGGCCAAGGCCTGGGTGGAAAAGGAAGACAGCGGTGCGGCGCACCGTATGGTCACCTCGCACCTGCGGTTGGCAGCAAAAATTGCTATGGGATATCGCGGCTATGGGTTGCCCCAGGCCGAAGTGATTTCAGAGGCCAACGTTGGCCTGATGCAGGCTGTTAAGCGGTTTGACCCGGAAAAGGGCTTCCGTCTGGCGACCTATGCAATGTGGTGGATCCGTGCCTCGATCCAGGAATACGTCCTGCGCTCGTGGTCGATGGTGAAACTGGGCACAACCTCGGCGCAGAAGAAGTTGTTCTTTAACCTGCGAAAAGCCAAGGCCCGTATCGGTGCGTTGGAAGATGGCGATATGCGCCCTGAGAACGTCAAGCGGATCGCCACTGATCTGGGTGTGACCGAGGCCGAGGTGATCTCGATGAACCGGCGGATGTCGGGTGGGGATGCGTCGCTGAATGCCACGGTTGGGTCCGAAGGCGAAGGCACAATGCAGTGGCAGGATTGGCTGGAAGACGAAGACGCTGATCAGGCTGGCGATTATGAGGCACGCGACGAGCTGGAAGCACGGCGTGAGCTGCTGGCAGCAGCGATGGATGTGCTGAACGACCGTGAGAAGGATATTCTGACCCAGCGTCGTTTGGCGGAAAAGGCCAAAACTCTGGAAGAGCTGAGCGGGCAATATAATGTTAGCCGCGAGCGGATCCGTCAGATCGAGGTGCGCGCTTTTGAGAAGCTGCAAACCAAGATGCGTGAATTGGCACAGGCCAAAGGTATGATGGCCACAGCCTGATCCGGGTGCATCGATGTTGAATAGAAAAGGGCGGTGCAATAGCATCGCCCTTTTTCATGCCCGTTCTCAATTCTAAACCTGAGATCGTCTAAACGCACCGGACAGAAAAGCACGAAGGCTGGCGGGGTAGCTGGCTATTGTGCGAAAGATCACCGGCTGGCGAGGGTTATATGCCCTGGCTGGCGTGGCTGGCTGAAATCATCATGTAAGAGTGGGTGTCTGGCTGTCTGGCTGGCCCAAGGGGCTGGCTGGAGGAGCTGGAGGCCGGATGATTCTGGCTTGCTATGTGTTCTGTCATCTTGGTAACTGCATGGTGGAGAGGCGTCAATAAAAAACCTTACAAATCAAATAGTTGACTGTAATTGTCGGGAATTGATTTCGGGCAGAAAACCTATGTCAATTATTCCAGTCGCGCCCTCAGCACGCGCAGCATGTTCTCGCCTGCTACTTTGCGGATCTGCCCCTCGGTTAGTCCGGCGTCCATCATCGCCTGAGTCAGGGCCGCCAGTTCCGAGGTGTCAAACGAAGTCTGCACTGACCCGTCAAAATCCGACCCTAGCGAGACCGCATCTTCACCCACCATTTCGATGGCGGTTTTGATCGTTTCGGCCACACCGGCCGGGCTATCGTCGCAGGTCACATCCGCCCAGTAACCAATACCAATTACACCACCAGTGGCGGCGATCTCTTGCATCAGGTCATCTGGGAAATTGCGCTTTACCTCACAGTTTTTGTAAATTCCGGTATGAGACACCACCAATGGAATATCCGTCATCCTCAGTACATCCCGTGCCAGCTGTGGGCTGGAATGAGCGACATCCAATATCAGCCCACGATCCACCACAGCCTGCACCACTTTGCGGCCAAAATCAGTCAACCCGGCATTGCCACTGCCATGCAAAGAGCCCCCCAGTTCATTGTCAAAGAAATGTTGGAGTGCAACCATCCGGTACCCGGCGTTCTGTAGCCCCTGTAGGTTGCTCAGGTCACCCTCTAGCGGATGTGCGCCTTCGATCCCTAGAAGGCCGCCAACAACTGGCACTCCAGCCAGTTTCAAGGCCATGAGAGCGTCAAGGTCGGCTTCTGTTCGAATGATCCGCAACCGACCCTCGGAACGGGCCTGTACCCTGTGCAGTTTTTCGGCCTGATACAGGGCGCGCTGATACAGCGATCCCCAGGTGCGCGGTGGCCACATCTGGACCAGGGCCAACAGGGTGATATTGTCCATCGCATCTGTATCGTTGTGATCATAGTTCTGACCTGCCGGGGACTTGGTCACAGCGGTGAACATTTGCAGCGCGACGTTGCCTTCGATCAGGCGCGGGATGTCTACATGGCCCCGGTCACCCCGCTTGCTCAAATCGCGGTTCCACAGCAACGGGTCGGCATGCCAATCACCGATAAGAAGATCGTTGTGCAGCTTTGCTGCCTCGGGTGAGATTGGGTAGGGGGCATGTTCAGCCACCAGGTTGCGGTTTTTTTCCAAGTAGCCTGGCAGGAATATCAAACCGGCGATCACAGCAATGGCGGCGAGGATCAGCAACCGGCCCAGCCATTTTCCAAATTTGCGCATCCAAATCACCTGTACTGTCGTTTTTTGTTCAGCCTAAGGCAGCGAAGAAGCGGCGCAAAGCAAAACATCAGGTCAAGATCCCTTGCTGCCGACCACAACCAAGGTAAGCTGGCGGTTCAATCAGGAGGAACATGATGCAAAGACCGGTCAGGTGGGGAATTTTAGGGGCGGCTAAGTTTGCGCGTCAATATATGGCACCTGCGATTCACGCGGCTGAAGGGGCGCAATTGGTGGCGTTGGCAACCTCTAGCCCTGAAAAAGCAGAGCCATTCCAGGCGTTCTGCCCGGACCTCAACGTTTATGATGACTATGATGCGCTTTTGGCAGATCCTAGCATCGATGCGGTTTACGTACCGCTGCCCAATCATCTGCATGTCGAGTGGAGCCTGAAGGCGATGGCCGCAGGCAAACATGTGTTGTGCGAGAAACCGATGACCATGCGGGCAGTTGAGTTCGATCAGTTGATTGCCAAGCGTGACGAGACCGGTGTGCTGGCGGCCGAAGCTTACATGATCGCGCACCATCCGCAGTGGCAGATGGTGAAGCGGTTGATTGACGAGGGCGCCATTGGCAAGCTGGCGCATGTCAGCGGTAAGTTTTCCTACGATAACCGCACGGATTTGGGTAACATCCGCAACAAGGCAGAGACCGGCGGCGGAGGATTGCGTGACATCGGTGTCTATGTTTTCGGCGGAGCTCGCTATGCCACAGGTCAGGAACCTGACGAGATCTCGGCCCGTATCCGTTGGGAAAATGGTGTCGACACACTGACAGAAGTGCAGGCGAAGTTTCCCGGTTTTTCCTATTCCGCCTATGTCAGCATTCGCATGCATCCCTACCAAGAGATGGTATTTCACGGCGAAACTGGTGTGATCCGCTTGACGGCCCCGTTTAATGCGCGGGTCTTTGGCGAGGCACGGGTAGAGCTGCATCGCGCCGGGTTAGAGGTGCAGGTGACGCGCTTTCCGGGGGATGATCATTACAAACTGCAGGTCGAAGCCTTTGGGCGCTCGGTGCGTGACGGTGTCGACTACCCGTGTCCGCTAGAATTCTCGCGCGGGACGCAGGTGATGATCGATAGGGTGTTAGAGGTGGCAACGCCTCTCTGAGCGCGCGTGTGGGTATTCTGGAGGAACTGCTATGGCAGGTGGATGGGCAAAAGACGGTGCAGTTAGCGAACAGATCGAGGCGTCAATCAGTGATGAGTTGGCACGGATGCAGACCCGTAAGGTTCCGGTGGGGGACAGCCTGACCCATTGCGCTGACTGTGAGGACCCCATCCCCGAACGGCGCCGGGCTGCAATCCCCGGCGTCAAGCTGTGAGTTGAATGCCAGCAGGAACGGGATGGGGTCTACAAGGCACGCGGTGGGTTCAACCGGCGTGGGTCTAAGGATAGCCAGCTGAAGTAGGCTGTCAGAAGGGCAGGAAATCTCTCTTCAAACTCGCAAACACTGGATGGTCAGGAAGAAAAATACCTTGCTCCACTTCTCTCATGGACCCGAGTTCGCTGTTGACCGGTCGAGGCACGCCGAAGAAACCACCACGCGCAAACGCCCGGCGGAGGTAAGTTGTGAAGGGTATTTTGATACCCTCTGCGGTTATGAGTGGGTCGAGCGACGTTGAAGGGAAATCGAATGAGACGTCTTCAGCACCGCTAATATTGGCCTTATGTTCAAAACTGGCGGCGATCCCACCTACGTATGCCAAGCCACCAGCGGACAAAATCTGAGGTTCGGCCTCTTCGTCCGTCAATGTCATAGACAGATATTCAAAACTAACAGTGAGGGGATCCCAATCGCCAAGACGAGACAGGACGGGGTCACTGGCATGTGGGTGAGGTTTGCGGTCTTGGTCATCCAGTTCTTGTTCAAGTTGGATTTGCTGTTCTGTTTTTTCCGGCGCGTAGGTTTCAACTGCAGCGCTCAAACTATTTGCAATAGAGAGCCATTCTTCCGAGCTGAAACCAGCGGATGACTTGAAACCTTCTGGGCGCGGGTTTTTCTTAAGGGCATCCAGATCTATGGCGGTTGATGGAGGAAACCGTTGCACCAAATCCAAGGTGCCGACAATCTGGCCAAAGCGTTCTAATGCAAGAGGAAATGGTGAGAGATCTTTGTCAAATACGTAAAGATCACCAAAGTCGGCTTCTAGAGACGCCTTGCAAAGCGCAACCTGGTCTACCGCACTCTGACGCGGAGAAACTGGCGGCCCATAGCGGCCAGACTCGCACTCAAACCGGTAACCTGTTTCGCGAAGGCGTTGGATTAACAGATCGGAATTATGTGCAACACGTTCGAATGTCTGCCGTAATACGTCTTCTGCATCCTCGCGATCAACGGTGAAGGCACGCTGCCAATGGCTTCCCTGCTCGAACGCAATCGATTCAGAAGAAGACGCCCAGTTCTGATCCATCTCTCGCCAGACCTCTGCATACTGCCCGGCAGCGTATTTTTTCGAAAAAGATGTCATGATGCCTAACCGTTAAGGAGAAAAATGAATTGTTTTAAGCGGTCTGCGACAAGCTCATCCGCATAATGTGCTGTGGCCCAGCCAGACCACCGTTGAACAAGTCACCCGTGTCGACAAAACCTGCTTTGCGGTAGCAGGCGTAAGCTGCCGGGTTGGCGAGATTGACCGTCAAAACAATCGACGGGGCCGCTGGATAGAGGTCTGGCAGATAGGTTTGCAAGGCTTTGGCCGTTGCAACGCCATATCCTTTACCCTGTTGCGCACTGTCGATCTTGAACGCACGCAGGCCTAATTCACCGTCATGTGCAAAATCATTGTTCAACGCGAAACCGCGGTCGATTTTGAAAAAACCTACTGCGCGCGTGGGGTCAAAGGCTGCGTGGAAATCAACGGCCTCTTCGGTTTCAGCAAATGCTTGCTGAATGGTCCCACCATAGATGGCTTGATCGGCTGAAACCTGGATATGGCGAACCAGATCGAGGTCCTGTTTGGAAATGCTGCGCAGCTCAATTGCGGTCATAAGGGCTCCTTGGCGGCTATTTGACCACATGGGTGCAAAGCGCTGATAATCGGATTGAGGAAGCTGCATAACAGGTGCTCTTGCCGGTCAGTTCAAGCGAGAACATCCCCAAACAGGCGAGCCGGATTATAGAAAGGGTCATTCACATATCGATTGCTTAAATAGCTATTGTTACAGCACGGCTGTCTGATCTTCGAGGAGCTTGCCCCATGTATAGATCTGATAGGAGCGGTATTCAGAAAAATAGAAGGGGTCATTGATAACAAGCTGTTCGACCTCGGTTTTGGTCTCCGCCTCAACCACCCAAAGCGCGCCGCAGAAATCGCGATCTATTTCTGGCTTCAAGCCGCCACCGATCAAAAGTTCTGGGTGGTTTTTTGCATAAGAAACGTGTGCATCACGCAGGTCTTGCCTGGCCCGAACACCCAGCATTTGCGGCGTGTCTTCAAATATTACCACCCAACGTGCCATGTCTTCTCCTCTTGATGTACAACAAGAGTAAGAATGAGTTAGAGTGAGAGTAGGGCCACGGAATTTAGAAGAATAGGTCCAGAGGTATGTGCGCAGAAAACTCTGAGGTGGATTGAAAAACGGTGTGATAGTCATTGTAGTCTACGGTTTGTGACCGTCATATTCGGGAACTCCCTCAAGTTCACTAAGCTCTATATTCCGCATGTTGATGCCACATCTCGTTTGTTCACTGTCGATGTCGAGCCAATGTGTTAGCACCCCGCAATGCTGGCAGCGATGGAACGTTATCATCCGATCCCCCCACACATAGGTGTCGGTCGATCCGAATATGGTGATGTGTCCTGGTACGTAATAGGCCCAGAGCGCGCCGTATCGTCTGCAAATGGAACAGCTGCACCGATTTAGCTTAGTCGGAGGGCCGGGGAGCTTAATTGTGACCTGTCCACAGTGGCATTGGGTTTTCATGACCTGTCCTTGGACTTGGGTGCGTAATTTGATTTTGGGCAAAAGGTCAGGCGCGGCCCGGCGGAACCGCCGGGCCTAAAAGGGGCAAGAAAGATCTTAATCTTCCATCGCTTCCAGCTCATCAATGAAGCCGGAAATCATTGACAGGCCTTTGTCCCAGAATTTCGGGTCTGAGGCGTCCAGCCCAAATGGGGCCAGCAGTTCTTTGTGGTGCTTAGATCCACCGGCTTTGAGCATGTCGAAATACTTGTCCTCGAAACCCTCGTCGCCCTCGGCGTAGACCGAGTAGAGCGCGTTCACCAGGCCGTCGCCAAAGGCATAGGCGTAGACGTAAAAGGGCGAGTGGACGAAGTGCGGGATATAGGCCCAGAAGGTTTCATAGCCTTCCATGAAGTCAAAACACTCGCCAAGGCTTTCAGCCTGAACTGACATCCACAAGGCGTTGATGTCGTCTGGGGTCAGTTCACCTTCGGCGCGGGCGGCGTGTAATTTGCACTCAAAATCGTAGAACGCGATCTGGCGGACCACGGTGTTGATCATGTCCTCGACCTTGCCCGCCAGCAGAATTTTGCGCTGCTCTTTGGTTTCGGCCTTGTCCAGCATCTTTCGGAAGGTGAGCATTTCACCAAAAACGCTAGCCGTTTCGGCTAGGGTCAGCGGGGTCGATGACAGCATTTCGCCCTGATCAGCGGCCAGCACCTGATGCACCCCGTGGCCGAGTTCATGCGCCAGGGTCATTACATCGCGGGGTTTGCCCAGATAGTTCAGCATCACATAGGGGTGCACGTCGGTGACGGTGGGGTGGGCAAAGGCGCCCGGGGCTTTGCCGGGTTTGACGCCTGCGTCGATCCAGCCCTTGGAAAAGAAGGGCTTGGTCAATTTGCCCATGCGCGGATCAAAGGCGGTATAGGCCTCCATGACCGTCTGTTCGGCTTCGGCCCAGCTGACGGTGCGGGTGTCTTCCATTGGCAGCGGCGCGTTGCGGTCCCAGACCTGCATGCGGTCTAAGCCCAGCCATTTGCGTTTCAGGTCGTAATAGCGGTGCGACAGCTTGGGGTAGGCGGCAACAACGGCACTGCGCAGGGCTTCGACCACTTCGGGCTCTACATCGTTGGACAGGTGGCGACCCATCTGGGCACTGGGCATCTCGCGCCAGCGATCGATGATTTCTTTTTCTTTAGCTTGAGTATTATGAACGCGGGCAAAGATCTTGATGTTGTCCTGAAACACCCTCGCCAACTCGCGGCTGGCAGCTTCGCGTTTGGAGCGGTCCTGTTCTGTCAGGAAGTTCAGGGTGCCTTCGATGTTCAGCTCTTCACCGTCGATGGTAAAGGTGAGGCCGGCGATGGTTTCATCAAACAGCCGTTCCCATGCGTCGCCGACCACACCCAGATCGTGCAGGAACTTTTCCAGCTCGTCGGACAGCTGATAGGGTTTCATCGCGCGGATGCGATCGAATACAGGTTTGTAGCGGGCCAGATCAGTGTTGGCGTCGAAATGAGCAGCAAGCACAGCGTCGTCAATGCGGTTGATTTCCAGCGTGAAGAACACCAGCGGTGTGGTGAAAACCGTGATGGACTCTTGCATGTCGGACATGAATTTGGCGCGGTCGGCATCTGTGGTCAGCTGATAATAGCGCAGCCCGGCATAGGACATGATGCGGCCAGCGATGCCGTTGATTTTTTCGTTACGCAGCACGCAGTTCAACAGGCCAGCAGCGTCTTGATCTGCCAGTTTGCCTTCGTAATCCTTAGCAAAGGCGGCACATTCATTTTCCAGCCATTCCAGATCCCGCTTCAGTTCTGGGGCGTCTTCGCTGGCATAGAGATCGGTCAGGTCCCATTCGGGAAGGTCGCCGAATTGGTCGGATCCAGAGGCGGCATTGGCGTCGCGGACGGGGAAGGGAAGTTGAAACATGTGTCACCTCGATGTCTTGTGTTCGCAAAACATCTAAGTTGCGCGCGGGCGGATCACAAGCCGGAGCAACAGCTAGAAAATGCCACTTTCATAAGGCTAGCCAAGGTTTTGGACTGAAGGCGGTAATTCAATCTGTTCCAAGCTCACGAGATGAGGCTCTTCGCACGAAAGCTGCTGTGCAAAGACAAGAGGGAATTTACCACTGCTCATGTACTGTTGGGCACTGGTTTTGAGCGTGTTCAGCTGCACTGAACACGCAAGTCCGCAAGCGGTTTTAGTTGATTTCTTACGCCTTAGCCTGCGCCCGCTGAACCTTTTTCTTGTCGAGTTTGGTGGGAGTGCCGTCAGGATCAAATGGGGTTTTGAATGTGAAAGCCGCGGGCGATGATCCGTGTTCGTGCAGGTATTCAAGTTTTGCCACACCATCAACCCATTGCGGGTATTCGCCACCTTTGTGCCACCACAATACAAGCGGTGGCCATCTTGGAGTTTCAAACCACTCGCGACCACGAGCCAAAGCCGTTGCGTGCAAGCCAAAATAGGTGAAGCTGGATAAAGATTCCAAATCAGTCCAAAGCGATAAAGTGGCTGGCGAAAACCCATCGCCTCGCTCCTCGTCGAACTTCGGATAAACCTCTTGTCCCCAGGGTTCGGGACCGGGATCGGACGCGTATCCAGATCGGGCGATCAATCCACTGGCGTGATCAAGTGTTTCAAATACGGGGTCATTTAAGGCATGAAACCCATCATTTTCCGGGTCTTCGGAAGGGCGGATGAACATCCCAAATGTGTAAAGTGCAAGTCGCATGAATGTAAAAAATACTCTCTAAAATGTCATGCCTATTTCCCGCGATCGGAGTTCACCTGTCAATGATTTGAACGCAAAGAGATGTTTATAAAACATTGGGTGTTCACCAACGATTGGCGGACGCGTTGAACAACAAAGGCATTGCTGAACGGATGTAGATGCCAGCTAGCGGTATTGGTCAAAGAGACTGCACATCTGGTCAAACACCGCTTTTCGGACAGCGGGTGTTTCCATCATGACCTCGTGCTGCACATCGTCTAACAGAACCAATTCGCCGCCCGGCCAACGCGCCATGCGGTCATGCACAGCAGGACAGTCGACAATCTGTTCCTGCGCTCCCAAAAAGGTGATGCAGGGCAGGGCAGGTGAAGCCATTGCGGCAAGTTCTGTGCAGTCCTTTAGTCCTTCGCCCAGCCAACTGATGGTTGGGCCACCAAGTACGAGATCTGGCTGTGCAGTCATTTGATCGTGCATGAACTGATATGTTTCCGGATCGTTGGTCAGAGTGTTGCCTTCAAACGGATTGGCCAGCACATAGTTTTGCAGCCCCATGGTTGGAACAAGTTTCCCTCCCAGCCCAATTGCGGGGCCGATTTTCCCCATGAGTTTACCTATTGGGCGCATCACAGGGGAGATATGGATACCCCACATTGGTCCGGTGAAGATACAGGCATTTACCGGCAGCCCCTTTATCAAAGCGCGCAAACCGATTGCGCCACCCATTGAGTGGCCGATCAGGAAATAGGGTTTTGGCAGGGCAAGCCTGTCGGTTAGATCCAGGGTTGCGGCGACATCCTTTTGGAAGTTGGGAAAGTGATCAATGTGCCCCAACTGGCGTTCGGGCAGCATCCGGTCGGCCAAACCTTGACCACGCCAGTCAACAGTTACGGTGGCATAGCCACGCTCAGCCAGATCTGCGGCAGCTGGCCCGTATTTTTCGATGTATTCGGTGCGTCCCGGGAACAACAAAACGGTACCCTTGGTCGCAGTCTTTGCCTGCCAATGGCCTACACGGATGCGCAGGCCATCGCTGGTGGTCACCCAATGGGCCTGGCCACCAGCCGGTCCTTTGGCGATATCGGCAAAGAACGGGGCGGGCTGCAGATCCATCGGGCGCGCGTCCATTAGGCCAGAACCGCCGCAAGTTTCATGGCTGTACCCATGTCACCATCAATGCTGAGCTTGCCGGACATAAAGGCGCTGGTGGGGTTCAGTTCGCCGCTGAGGATGTCCTCAAATGTTTCCGCATCAGCTGAAAGTGTTACGTCAGCCTCGTCATCGCTGACCCGTGCACCGGAGCTATCTATGACGATGGCACCCAACCCATTGATTTCAAATTTTGCCGAGGCGTCGAATTCTCCACCAGTAAACTTGTCGTTTAGCGCATCTGCAGCCTTGGCAAGTATATCGCTCATCTTGTGTCCTTAATTCTGATCTGCACTTACACGTCTATGTGACGGCGGTTCCGTCAGCACTAGAATTCGTGGCAAGCGTCGTTACACTGGCTTGTATCATGGTCTTAAAATCTCTGAACCTCAAAGCTATCGTGGCGGCAACGCTGCTGACAGTCACTTTTTTCTCGCCTTTTACGGCAAATGCACAGGATTCTACCGATGAGTCCGCCTTACTGGAGGCGCTTGCCGAGGCAGATTCGGCTGCGGCACTTGCATTAGACCGGCAGTTGCAGGCGTTGTGGGGGAATAGTGGTTCGGCGGCGATGGATCTGTTGCTGAAACGCAGTCTGGACGCGATTGAACGTGGCGATATGAAACAGGCGGTCGAACATCTGACTGCGCTGACCGATCATGCGCCGAATTTTGCCTTTGGCTGGTATCAGCGTGCGCGTGTCTACTACCTGACCGAACGATACGGCCCAGCGGTAGCGGATCTGGAGCGGGCGTTGTTTTTGAACCCAAATGACTACAACGCAATTTTCGCGCTGGGCAATGTGTTCGAACATTTTCGCGACCCGGAGCGGGCCTATCAGTCCTATCTGCGCGCTCAGGCTATACATCCGCATCACGGTGACGTAACCAGTGCGCTGGAACGACTAAAGCCTGCAATTGTGGGCGAAGAACTGTAATTAGGGCTGATGCAATGACGAGCGCATCTCGGGTTGTGGCCGTCCTAGGCCCGACCAACACTGGCAAAACTCATTACGCGATCGAACGTATGTTGGGGCACCGCACCGGGGTGATCGGCTTGCCGTTGCGGCTGCTGGCGCGCGAGGTCTATGACAAAATTGTCGCGATTCGAGGCCCTTCGGTGGTGGCATTGCTGACGGGTGAAGAACGGATTGTGCCACCGCGTACAAAGTACTGGGTCTGCACCGTCGAATCGATGCCCGAAGGCATGGGGTGCGATTTTCTCGCCATTGACGAGATCCAGTTGTGCGCTGATCCAGAGCGGGGCCATGTCTTTACCAACCGGCTGTTGCGGGCCAGAGGATTGAACGAGACGTTGTTTATGGGCTCGGACACGATGCGTGGCCCTATAGCGGCGCTGGTGCCCGACGTGCAGTTTATGCACCGCGAGCGTATGTCCCAATTGGTGTACTCTGGCTCCAAAAAGATAAGCCGAATGCCGCCACGCAGCGCCGTTGTTGGGTTTTCGGTGGATAATGTTTATGCCATTGCCGAGTTGATCCGTCGTCAAAAAGGCGGCGCAGCGGTGGTGATGGGGGCGCTCAGTCCGCGCACCCGTAATGCGCAGGTTGAAATGTATCAGAACGGCGAAGTTGACTACCTCGTCGCCACCGATGCCATTGGCATGGGGCTGAACCTCGATATCGACCACGTTGCCTTTTCTTCGGTGATCAAATTTGATGGCCAGCGCATGCGCCCACTGGCGCCAAATGAGTTGGCTCAGATCGCAGGTCGTGCTGGGCGCGGGATGAGCCATGGGAGCTTTGGTGTTACCGGAGACGCGCGCCCCCTGGACGATCAGGTTGCAGGTTCGATCATGGATCACCAGTTTGATCCGCTTAAAAAGCTGAACTGGCGCTCGGCGAATCTGCAATTTGGCACGCCAGAGGCGCTTATCCGCTCATTGGAAGTCAGTCCGACAGGTGAGCATTTGGTCAAGGCGCGTGAGGCAGACGACCTGCGCACGTTGAAAATGTTGTCGCAAGACCCGCTGGTTACAGCCCGTGCCCGCTCTGGACCCGGTGTTAAGCTGCTCTGGGATGTTTGCAGAATACCCGATTTTCGAGGGGTGTCACATGCCGAACACACCAATCTTTTAGGGCTTATTTTTGATCATTTGGTCGAACGAGGTGCGATCCCGGATGACTGGGTGGCCCGGCAGATCAAATTGATTGACCGCACCGACGGCAATATCGATACTTTGTCCAAGCGGTTGGCCTTTATTCGTACGTGGACTTATGTTTCACAAAGGAAAGGATGGCTTCGTGACGAAAGTCATTGGCGTGGGCAAACCCGCGCTGTAGAAGACAGATTGTCGGACGCATTGCACGAGCGTCTGACTCAGCGATTTGTGGACCGGCGCACATCCGTGCTTTTGCGCCGGCTCAAACAGAAGGAGGCCCTCTTGGCCGAAGTGAATGATAAAGGTGACGTGACCGTCGAAGGTGAATTCGTTGGTCGGCTGGAAGGGTTCCGGTTCTCACCGGACAAAAGCGCACAGGGGGCCGAGGCAAAAGCCTTGAAAACCGCCTCGATGCAGGCTTTGGCGCCGCAGTTCCATCTGCGCGCGGACCGCTTTTATAATGCACCCGATACCGAAATTGATTTTACCGAACAGGGGGGATTGATGTGGGGCGAACATGCTGTTGGCAAATTGACTGCTGGCGCCGACCCATTGAACCCGACAATTACTGTTTTTGTGGACGATGCTGCGGGCGCTGATGTGGCCCAAAAAGTTGAACGCCGGTTGCAACATTTCATCAGCCGCAAGGTTGCAGCCCTGTTCGAACCACTGCAAAACCTGCAGAACGACGCTGAACTGACTGGTCTGGCGCGGGGCTTCGCCTTTCGCATGGTCGAAGGTTTGGGCATCCTGCCGCGTGCTGAAGTTGCACAAGAGGTCAAGGACCTGGACCAGGAATCGCGTGGCGCTCTGCGCAAGCACGGCATTCGGTTTGGCCAGTTCACCATTTTCATGCCCCTGTTGCTAAAGCCCGCACCGACGCGTCTGCGCCTGGTTTTGTGGTCGCTGGCGCAGGGCTTGCAGGAATTTCCCGAGGCACCGCCTCCGGGATTGGTCACTGTGCCTACGCCGGCCAACGCGCCCAAGGGCTATGATACCATGTGTGGCTACCGTGCTGCGGGTGAGCGCTCGATTCGTATCGACATGCTGGAACGTCTGGCGGACATGCTGCGTGGCGAAGACAGCCGTGGTGGATTTGAGGCCAAGGCGGATATGCTGTCGATCACCGGTATGACGCTGGAACAGTTTGCAGATCTGATGACTGGTCTGGGCTATAAGGCTGAAAAAGGTGAGCGGGCAAAAGTGAAAGCCGTAGCTGCACCCGAACCTGTAGCGGCCAGTGGCTCTGACGATGCAGCTGTAGTGAATACGGATGGCGAACAGTCACCATCTGCGGAAACTGCCGCAACCGCCGAGGCGCCAGCCGAGGCAACTGAGACCACCGAGGTGGCAGCCGAGGCCCCGAAAGCCGATGTCGCAGCAGAAGAAGCTGCCAATATTGAAGCTGTTGAACCCGTAGTTTCAGACGTAGCTGAAGCTGCACCTGAAATGGAACAGTTCTTTACCTTCACCTGGGGTCGCACCAATCGTCAGGGGGGTGGTCAACGTGGCCAGCGCCGTGAACAGAATGAAGGTGGTGGTGCAGGTCGCGGTGGTAAACCTCAGGGTAAAGGTCGTGGTGGCAAACCGCAGGGCAAAGGTGGCAAGAAGGGCGCGCGTTCTCAGCAGAACGCTAAAACTTTCTCATCACGTCCTCCGAAGCCGGAAAAGAAGATCGATCCTGACAACCCCTTTGCGGCAGCGCTGATGGGGCTGAAGCAGGGCAAGTGATCTGATGTCGGACGCGGCGCTTAAGATCCGAATTGATAAATGGCTGTGGCAGGCGCGGTTCTTCAAGACCCGTAGCCTGGCCAGTAAACAGATCAGTGCGGGTCATGTTCGCCTCAACGGCACTAAAATCTCTAAGCCGGCGCAGATGGTTGCGCCGGACGATGTGCTAACCTTTACTCAGGGGAGGCAGGTTCGGGTGGTTCGCGTTCAGGCCATCGGCACGCGACGTGGACCTGCCCCTGAGGCTCAGGCATTGTACTTTGATATGACTGAAAAGCGAACGGATGTTCCGCGCAACCCCAGCTTTGAGGGAAAAGGTCGGCCTGGTAAGAAAGATCGCCGCGCACTTGATCTTAGCCGCAAACATGACGTGTATTGACATCTTGCAGTGTCGGCGGCTCTGATTTAGCTAGGCGACAATCGACATTCGGGACCGAGCTTCATGACCTACATCGTTACGGATAACTGTATCGCCTGCAAATACACCGACTGTGTCGAGGTATGTCCGGTGGATTGTTTTTACGAAGGCGAAAACTTTCTAGTGATTCATCCTGATGAATGTATCGATTGTGGTGTTTGCGAGCCGGAGTGCCCGGCTGATGCAATCCGCCCTGACACAGAGCCAGACATGGACAAATGGGTCGAGTTTAACCGCAAGTATGCCGAATTGTGGCCGGTGATCATCTCCAAAAAAGACCCCATGCCTGGTGCCGAAGAAAAAGACGGTGAAACCGGTAAGTTGGAGAAGTATTTCTCCGAAGCGCCCGGCGAGGGCGGCTAAAGCTCACCCCTACCGATTCGCTCTGCTTTGTGCTGATGAGCTGTCAGAAAGCGTATAGCAGCGCTGAAGATACAAGTTTTCACCATCCTTTGCTGGTGCTTGGCTTTTGGTAGGGCGTTTTTTGTGCTATACTGATGGGGCAAATATACTCACCGACCGGTCTTCATCCCGATCGTGCGCCTTTTCTTGTGCACATCTGGTTGGTTTTACCACGTCATAATCTGGGTTCTCAGGTCACAATATGTGGCCCGTCCAGATTGAGTGTTTGGTGTGATCGGTTTTTGGCCCGTGCGGCCGATTGATAGTAAGGAAAGATCTGAATGAGTAAATCGAAGAAGCTCGACTTCCGCCCGAATGAGTTTGTGGTCTACCCGGCCCATGGCGTTGGCCAAATCATCTCAGTCGAAGAGCAGGAAGTAGCCGGCTTTGCGCTGGAGCTGTTCGTGATCACCTTTGAAAAGGACAAGATGACACTGCGGGTGCCAACCAACAAAGCAGTCGAAGTGGGTATGCGCTCGCTGAGCTCGCCTGATGTGATCGCACATGCGATGAAGACCCTGAAAGGTAAGGCCAAGGTTAAACGTGCTATGTGGTCTCGCCGGGCTCAGGAATATGAGCAAAAAATCAACTCGGGTGATCTGATCGCCATTGCCGAAGTGGTCCGCGACCTGCACCGTACCGATGATCAGCGCGAGCAAAGCTATTCCGAACGTCAGCTGTATGAGGCTGCACTGGAACGGCTAACGCGCGAAGTGGCCGCTGTTGCTGGTGGTGACGAGATCCTCGCCGCCAAACAGGTTGGTGATGTACTGGCATCCCGTGCACCCGCTGCTGCAGCCTGATAAACTGCTACTTTAGTTCTAAAAAGGGCCGTGCCGCGTGGTGTGGCCCTTTTTGTATCTGGCCCTGTCTTTTGTGACGCCATAACATATCACCCTTAGAGGACGTTGGAAAACCGGAGCGCTGATGGTGAAGCTCAAGAAAAAGCTGCGAGTTCTATATCGAGGCCGGTCCCATGCCGCAGTTCGGTTTCGTTATGGGCTGATCGCGTTTGATGTCGTTACCATCCTGTTTTTTATTGCAACTTCACATATTGAACATGGTTTGGGTCTTGTCGGGCTAAGTGCTCTGGTCGGGGTGGTCATTGCCGTAGACCTAGCTGCGCGATTGTGGATCGACCCGGACCCCTGGGCTCTGTTGAAGCGGATCTATTCGATCGCTGATGTCTTGGTCGTGTTGTCGTTGCTGTTGGATCCGTTTTTGGCTGGGAACTTGGCATTTCTGCGTATCCTGCGGTTGCTCAGGCTTATCCATTCCTATCATTTGGTCCGCGATTTGCGTCGTGACAGCCGGTTCTTCAGTGCCCATGAAGACGCGGTGATCGCCGCTATCAATTTGTTCGTGTTTGTTTTTGTGACGGCCACGGCCGTGTTGGTCTTCTTTATCGACAGCACAAGCACGCCGACGCCCTACATTGATGCGCTGTATTTTACTGTGGCGACACTGACGACCACTGGCTATGGGGATGTGACGCTGGATACTGCGGTTGGTAAGCTGTTTTCAGTCTTTATCATGGCCGTTGGTGTCGCGCTTTTTGTTCGGTTGGCGCAGACGCTGTTTCACCCTCAAAAGGTGAAACACACCTGTAAGGATTGCGGCCTTATGCGCCATGACCTTGATGCGGTGCATTGCAAGCATTGTGGCAGTCTGGTCAAGATCCGCACGCTGGGTGTGGAATAGTCGTTGTCAATTTGAGCAACACAATCCAAAGCAGCTAGAGAACCAGCAGCAGGAGCAATCCTGAGAGTTCAGCGAGTTGTTGGCTGGTGCCCAGCACGTCCCCTGTTTGGCCGCCAATTTTCCTGCGGGCCAGAATGGCAAGGCCAACAGTGGTTGCTGAGAGCATCGCAAAAATCGCGATTGTGATGCTGCCAATCATCAGTGCCGAAAGAAAAACGGCCAGTGAGATGCCTATGATGCAGGGAAATACTTCAGGGCGTCCCACGGATTGGGAGAGCCCGTTTTTGCGGGCGTTCGGCAAAGCGACCATCAGAACCGGCATCGTTGCGCGGCTGAGTAGGGATAAGGCCAGAACTGGCCAAATGCCGCCCATGGGTAGCAGTGCAGACAGGGCCAGCCAACGCAGCCCAAGTGACATGATCAGCGCCAGTACACCATAGGTGCCAATCTGGCTGTCCTTCATGATCTCTAACCGGCGTTCCGTTGTGAAGCCGCCCCAAAACCCATCAGCTGTGTCGGCCAACCCGTCTTCGTGCATCGCTCCGGTTAAAACAATTTGGACAACCAGCAACAGTCCGGCAGCGGCAGGCGCAGGCAAGCCCAACCAGAGGGCTAACGAAGCTGTGGCGCAGGCGGGTAGGGTGATGGCCAGCCCGGCCAGTGGAAAGGCCCATACGGCCTGAGCCTGCCGCTGAAACCAGGGTTCGGGCAACTTGGGGAGCGGTAAGCGGGTCAGGAGAACCAGGGCCAGTGCAATATCCCGGATGATGTCGTTTTTTCGCATTTGCGGGCCTCTTGCGGGACTTGCGGTATGGTGTGCAGGGGTTAAACAGTCTGCATCCGCAATACCCGCGTCCCCCCCTTTGATGCAACGAGGCATTTTATGCTACCAGAGCTGACCGATCTTGATCACTTCCGTTCCCTGCTTGCCCAGGCGCCAGCCGCTGACCCAGCGGCGCAGGCTGCTGCGGCTGAACGCAACGGCCAATTGACCAAACCGCCCGGAGCGCTGGCGCGGTTAGAGGATCTGGCAATCTGGTATGGTGGTTGGCGCGGAACAGGGCGTCCAAGTATCGAAAAACCGCAAGTGATTATTTTTGCCGGCAATCATGGCGTCACGGCTCAGGGCGTTTCTGCGTTCCCGGCTGAGGTCACCGCGCAGATGGTGATCAACTTTGAACACGGTGGGGCAGCGATCAATCAGTTGGCCAAACTGGCCGGAGCACGGATGGATGTTCAGGCGCTGGACCTAGACAGACCAACCGGGGACTTCACCAAAGGTGTTGCAATGGAGGACGCCGACTTGTTGGCAGCCCTGCAGGCCGGGTGGGGATTGGTTGATCCAAACGCCGATCTGTTGGTGGTTGGCGAGATGGGCATTGGTAACACTACCCCCGCGGCGGCACTGGCTTGTGTGTTGTTTGGCGGCGAGGCAGCTGACTGGACCGGTCGTGGCACCGGCGTTGACGATGCTGGTCTGGCGAACAAAACCCGTGTGGTGGCTGAAGGCGTCGCCTTACATCAGGGCGCAATCAAAGATGGCGTGGATGCGCTGGGGTGTCTGGGGGGGCGTGAAATCGCCGCCATGGCAGGCGCAATTGCGGCTGCGCGCATGTTGCGTATCCCGGTCATTCTGGATGGGTTCATTTGCTGTGCGGCTGCGGCCTGTCTGGCGCAAAGTTCAGATGGTGCGTTGGATCACTGTGTCGCGGGCCATCAGAGCGCAGAGGGCGCGCATCCTGTGCTTCTGGCCAAACTGGGGAAAGAGCCACTGCTGTCGCTGGGGTTACGGCTTGGCGAAGGATCAGGCGCGGCATTGGCTATTCAGATCCTGAAGGGCGCAGTGGCCTGCCATAGCGGTATGGCAACCTTTGCCGAAGCTGGTGTCACCGACGGTTGATTGCCGTTTCCAAATTCAGAAACAGGCGCTGCTACACCTGTTTCTGATCCTTCAGCTCGGCCAGTTCAAGCAGAGCTGTTTCCAGATCTTTCTCTAACTCTCGCGCACGGGCGATATAGGCTTTGTTCAGACTGGATGGGACGCCGGGCTTCCAGTAGTCGGCAAGATCGCGGACAGTCATCCGGTCATGGGCATAGAAGGTCTGTTCAGCCTGTGCAGCCTCGTATTCACTGAGACCGATGTTCTCCAGTACATAGCGCCCTGCGCGCAGGGAACTGTCGAATACCTCGCGCACGATGTCATTGGCGCCTGCCTGGTAAAGCTCGAACACATGGGTGCGATCACGGGCGCGGGCGATGATATGTAAGTCGGGCCTAACCTTGCGCACCTGACTGATCATCTGGATCGTCTTCTTGGGATCATCCAGCGCCACCACCAGTACCCGCGCCTTGGCCAGACCTGCGGCTTTGAGCAGTTCAGGACGGGTTGGATCACCAAGGAAGCCTTTGACCCCATAGCGCCGCATCAACTGGATGGCCTTCATATCGTAGTCCAGCACCACGGTTTTGATGCCACTGGCGCTGACCAGTCGGTTGACGATCTGACCAAAGCGGCCGATGCCAGCGATGATGACGGGGCCTTCTTCGTCGATCTCATCTGGCTCTTGCTCAGTTTTTGCCTCTCCAAGCCGTTTGGAGAGAATATCGTAGGTGATGAACAGAAGGGGCGTGATCAGCATCGATAAGGCGACGATCAGCAATAGCTTTTCTGTCAGCGCAGGTGGGATGACGTCGAGTTGCCGTGAGAAGGACAACAGTACAAATCCAAATTCGCCAGCCTGGGCCAACCCCAGCGTGAACAGCCAGCGATTGCGTCGCTTCAGGCCGAAGGCGCGGCCTACGAAGTACAAAATCGTGCCCTTGGCCAGGATCACCAGCAGTGCCAATCCGATCAAATCACCGGGGTCGGCCAAAAACAGCTGGTAGTTTATGCCTGCGCCCACGGTGATAAAGAAAAGCCCCAGCAACAAGCCCTTGAAGGGTGTTAAATCGCTTTCCAGTTCATGCCGAAATTCAGAGTTGGCCAGTACAACGCCCGCCAAGAAAGCGCCAAGGGCAGGGGAAAGCCCGACCAGAGTCATCAGAAATGAGATGCCCACAACAATCAGCAGGGCCAGCGCGGTGTACATTTCGCGCAGGTTGGCGGCGTGGATGTAGCGAAAAACCGGGCGGGTCAGATAGATGCCCGCCAGCACTATCATTCCAATCGCGCCGAGGGTGACCAATGTAACGGCCCATCCGGGCAGGCCATCAACCAGTGACAGTCCGGGGCCGTGACCGGAGGCATGGTCTGTCACGACGCTTGCTGCGCGCTTAATTGATCCGTCTTCATTGATTTGCAGAACCGATTTCACGGCAAGCAATGGTAAGAAGGCCAGAATAGGGATGACTGCGATGTCCTGCGTCAGCAGCACAGAGAAGCTAGCCCGGCCACCACCAGTCTGCATCAACCCCTTTTCTGACAGGGTTTGCAGCACGATAGCTGTCGAAGACAGGGAAAGGGCCAAGCCGATTGCGAGTGCAACCTGCCAGGTCTCGCCTGCAACCATGGCCGCCGCCATCAACGCCAGTGTGCTGAGCAGAACTTGCAGCCCGCCCAAACCTATCAGTTTGTGCCGCATAGCCCAAAGTGCGCGTGGCTCCAACTCCAGACCGATCAGAAACAACATCATGACCACGCCAAATTCAGCAAAGTGCTGCAGGTCGCGCGTTTCCGAGCCAACCAGCCCAAGAACAGGGCCGATGATGATCCCGGCGGCCAGATAGCCCAATACAGATCCCAACCCAAGGCGTGCGGCGATTGGGACGGCAATCACCGCCGCTGCAAGGTAAACAGAGGCTTGGTAAAGAAAGGTTTCCATGTTGTTGGTATCGCAAGGCCCAGTGGCATTGGCAATGGGCTTGCCATCCAAGATTGCCAATCCTGGATGGCAAAAGGTCTAGTGGTCGCGTGCGCGGATTTCGGTGCTTAATTGGGCGATATGGCCGAGCTGCGCCGATATGCGCTCCTGAAACACGCCAAGCTGATCGATGATGGCAGTAAGCGCATCCCCTTCGGTGGAAAGCCTTGCGCTCTCAATTTTGCAGAGCACGCGGGTTGAGCTGAGACCCAGGAAATGGCGGTGCATAACTTCGCAGGCTGAAAGGATCCGCTGTGCCTCGACGCTCACTTCTTTCAAGCCATCGTCGGCCTGAAGATTTTGGCGGGCAATCAATTTTCCGAGAACCGCGCGCTCGCGATCCATATCAACCCCATCCATTGATCGGCGTTCCGTCTTAATGTGGCTGTCACATTCTTCGAGAATGCGCGCGACACATTGGACAAACATACTATGGCTAATTGTACCTTTGATGACTGAGAAGTTACTGTTTTCACCCAAGACATTGCGTTCAAACCATTCCGACATCTCGCGGGACATGGTGCCATAGTTCTGCGACAGGACTGTCACGGGGCCACCGGCAGGTTCGATGCGGGACGCAATGACACGCAGATTGTGCGGGATGGTACGCATCGCTTCAAACTCTTGCACCAGTGCGTCAGTTTCCTGGGTCAACTCCTCGGCGTTTGATAGCATTGAGAGCGAGTCGCTGATGCCTTGGTCAGGCTTTCTGTTCAGACCTGTATCGCGCGCGATCAGTTCCTGGCTTAAAGCGTGAGCCGCAAATGTTGGGTAATCAGGGAATCCCAATTCGTTTAGCCGAGCCAGCAACCGTTTTGCGCTGTCTTCCGGGCTGAGGTTTTCTACCTGCTCGGCTTTGAGCAGGGTGGCGTATTCTTCCTCAATAATGGCAAACGTCGAACTGGTGGGTTTGATCCGCGCCGACAGATAGCCGCCTTCACAGGGCATGGCCATGGAGAACACCCAATAATACAACCCGTCTTTGGTTTGGTTTTTAACGTAGGCACCGATGCTTTTGCCACGTTTTAGTGTGTCCCAGAACAGCCAGAAGACACCCTTGGGCATATCTGGATGGCGGATCAGTTTGTGGGGGGCACCGTGCAGTTCTGACCAAGGATAGTTTGAAACCTCTGCAAATATGTGGTTGCCAGCCTGAATGACGCCACGGTCATCAGTGCGAGAGAAGAAGACTTCTTTCAACTTGAACTGGGCTTCACCACGCACAGGGCGGGTATCGATACGGCGTTCGATGTACGACACTTTGGTATTCCGGTATTGTTACTTGTTCCTCCTCCCTTCTATCTTGGGGTCCTTTTTGAGAGATTAACTGTCAGGTGTCTTCGCCTTGGGTGCGACACTATTTCCCCGCACTCAATGAGTGGGAATTTTGATGGGAACACATTGTTAAGCCTTTTGTACCGAACCTAAAAAGTAAAACCCTGCTGCATTCGGATAAATGCAGCAGGGTTTTTCCGCAGGTGTGCGCCGCAACGGTTGTCAGTCGTTTTCAGAGGCCCGAATTGCGGTGCTCAACTGTCCGATACGGTCAAGTTGCGCCGAAATGCGAGCCTGAAACACACCAAGTTGGTCAATGATTGTGGTCAGGGTTTCGCCGTCTCGCGACAAACGCGCACTTTCGATCTTACACAGCACGCGGGTAGAACTGAGCCCTAGAAAATGTCGGTGCATGACAGTGCAGGCGTTCAGGATGCGGTCGGCTTCAATGCTGACATCACGCAGGCCAGTCTCAGCCTTGTCTGCCTGCCGGGAAATAAGGCTGGCAAGCAATTCGTGTTCTCTTTCAAGATCAATATGGCCATGGTCGTTTTGTTCTGTCGAAAGCTGTTTGTCGCAATCCCTGAGGATAGAGGCCAGACATTCGGCAAACATACTCAGATTAACAGTGCTCTTGATGGCAGAGAAGTTACTATTTTCACCAAGCACATGTTTCTCAAACCATTCAGACATGTCGCGCGACATGGTGCCGTAGTTCTGTGACAGCACGGTAACGGGGCCGCCGGCCGGTTCGATCCGCGATGCAATGACGCGAAGATTGTGCGGGATGGTGCGCATCGCTTCAAATTCCTGAACCAGGGATTCGGTTTCCTGGGTCAGCTCTTCAGCACTTTCGAGCATGCTGTGAAATTTTTTGATTTTCAGGTTGGGCGGATTGCCCAGCCCGGTATCACGTGCAACCAACTCTTGACTCAACGCATGGGTCGACAGTTTTTCATACTCATCAAACCCCAGTTCGGTCAGACGCTCCAGCAACCGTTTTGCGCTGTCCTCAGGGCTCAGCCCTTCTTCGGCCTCAGCAGTAAGAAGTTTGGCGTACTCAGCCTCGACTGTGGCAAACAGTTCGCTGGTGGGTTTTATGCGTGCAGATAGATAACCGCCCTCACAGGGTGTTACGACTGCAAATACCCAGTATGACAACCCATCCTTGGCCTGGTTTTTGACATAGGCACCAATGGACTCGCCGCGTTTCAAGCGGTCCCATAAGAGCCAAAACACACCTTTCGGCATGTCTGGATGACGGATCAGTTTATGTGGCGCGCCATGTAGTTCGTCCCAATCATAGTGGGCTACACGGCTGAAAACTGAATTCCCGGACTCGATAACGCCACGTTCATCTGTACGAGAGAAAAAGACTTCCTCAAGTTTAAATGGGGCATCGCCACGGGAAGGGCGGACTTCGATTTTGCGATCTACAAATGACACGTTGCGATTCCGGAGTTGTTAAAAGGCACTACCTGTTCCTAACAACTGAATCTTTTTGGAGAATTAATGCTTGGTATTCATTGCGAGCGACAAAAACTGACTTGTCGCCCGCTGGACGCTAATGATCTGAGGCCTGAATTGCAGTGCTAAGATGGGCAATGCGTTCTAATTGCGATGAAATTCGTGCTTGAAAGATCCCAAGCTGATCGATGATTGCAGTCAGTGCTTCGCCTTCTGTGGGTAGTCGAGCACTTTCAATTTTACACAATACGCGGGTTGAACTAAGCCCAAGGAAGTGGCGATGCATCACATTGCAGGCAGTTAGAATGCGGTCGGCTTCGAAATTTACGTTCGCCAATCCGTCGCGCGCGCTTTTACGCTGATTTTTGACCAAATCCCCTAAGATCTTGCGTTCCTGTTGCATATTGATGCCCTCAATATCACGTTTTTCTTTTTGTAGCTGGGTGTCGCATTCGATCATTATTCGGGCCATGCATTCGACAAACATGCTGTTATTGACGGTGCCCTTGATGGCTGCAAAATTGCTGTTTTCCCCCAGCACATGTGTTGCAAACCAATCAGACATGTCACGCGACATCGTCCCATAATTTTGGGACAACACAGTTACTGGCCCGCCAGCTGGTTCAATGCGTGAGGCGATGACACGAAGATTGTGTGGGATAGTCCGCATCGCTTCGAACTCTTGTACCAGACCTTCGGTTTCTTTCACCAATTCGTCTGCGTGATCGAGTTTGGTGCGAAATTCGGTAATTTTTGGGTCTGGAAACGCACTCAACCCCGCATCTCTAGCGGTCAGTTCCTCAGCAAGGGCGTAGGCTGCGAAGCTATGGTAATCGTCAAACCCGAGCGCCTTCAATCTCTCCAAAAGACGCGTGGCACTCTCCTCTGGGCTCAGCTCCTCTTTTTTTTCTGCTTCAAGAAGTGCGTCGTATTCAGACATCACGGTCGTGAAGAGTGAGCTACTGGGCTTGATGCGTGCAGATAGGTAGCCATCGCTTGTGTGGGCAACCACTGCAAACACCCAATAGTGTAGCCCATCCTTGGCTTTGTTTTTGACATAGGCCCCCATAAAGCGGCCACTTTTGAGAGTGTCCCAGAACAGATGAAAAACACCACGCGGCATATCCGGGTGGCGGATGATGTTATGAGGTTTGGCCAGAAGGTCTTTGGCCTCGTAATGCGCAACACGGTGGAACACATAATTGTAGGCGCGGATGATACCACGGTCATCGGTGCGTGAGAAAAACACCTCATTTAGTCCAAAGGGAGCTTCTCCAGACGTGGGGCGGGCTTCCTGACGGCGGTCATGAAAAGACATAAGCGATTCCGATACAACTTTAACTGGTTATGGAATCAACCTATGGGATAAGTGCTCAAGTTTTATTAATCGATCTCATGTCGGCAGCGGTGCGTCGCGTTTCAGTTGATCCATCACGATTTGGCTTTGTACGCGAGACACGGCTGGATGAGGCAGCAGCACCTCGTGCAGCAGCGTGTTTAATCCAGGCAGGTCAGCACAATAGACCCGCAACAGATAATCCGCTTCGCCGGTCATGGTCCAGGCCGAGGTGATTTCGGGTCGGGTGCTAATTAAAGTGGCAAAGCTGGCTGATTGTTTTGGGCCGTGGCTGCCAAGGTGCACTTGCACAAAACCCTGAACCTGCAATCCAAGCTTTGTAGCGTCAAGCCGGGCGGAATACCCCTGGATAAATCCCTCACTTTCCAGACGCTGCCGACGGCGTCCGGCCTGACTGGGAGAAAGGTTAAGAAGCTCGCCCAATTGTTGCGCCGTCAGGTGAGCATCTGCCTGTAAAGCAGCGAGGAGTTTGGTGTCAGTGGCGTCTAGCATGTGCGTACTTTCGTCATGAAATGTCACTTTAGCATAAAATTTGCGTGTCGATAGTGCTTGAGGTGACAAACTATGCGCAAAACAAGCATCTGAATTGCGATATTATGTGTGTAACCAATGTAACGCGCAAGCAGGAGGCCACATTATGGGTCCGTTCCCACACACCGCTCCAAAATCCACCATCTCGGATGAAAACCCCGCAGGTACTGACGGTTTCGAATTTGTCGAATTCGCCAGCCCTGAGCCACAAGAACTGCGCGAGCTGTTTGCACGCATGGGCTATGCGTTGACTGGCCGTCACAAAAGCAAAAACGTTGAGTTGTGGCAGCAAGGGGATGTGACATACATTCTAAATGCAGAGCCTGGGAGTTTTGCTGCGCGTTTTGTTGACGAACATGGTCCCTGCGCCCCTGCGATGGGGTGGCGGGTCGTCGACGCAAAACAGGCCTATGACCACGCTGTGTCAAAAGGCGCAGAGCCCTATGACGCAGCCGACAAGACAATGAATGTACCGGCGATCAAAGGCATCGGTGGCTCGCTTATCTATTTCATTGACCAGTATTCCGACACCTCGCCGTTCAACGAAGAGTTTGACTGGCTGTGCGAGTCAAAGCCTCGTGGTGATGGCTTCTTCTACCTGGATCACTTGACCCACAATGTGTTCAAAGGAAATATGGACAAGTGGTTCCATTTCTACGGAGAGCTGTTCAATTTCAAGGAAATCCGGTTCTTCGATATTCAAGGCAAGTACACAGGCCTGCGCAGCCGCGCTCTGACCTCGCCATGTGGACGCATCCGTATTCCGATCAACGAGGATAGCGGTGAAACCGGTCAGATTGTTGCCTATTTGAAGAAATACAAAGGCGAGGGAATCCAACACATCGCTGTGGGTTCTGATGATATCTATACCAGCACCGATAAGATCGCTGACAAGGGTTTGAAGTTCATGCCGGGTCCGAATGAGACTTACTATGATCTGTCGTACGACAGGGTCGTGGGCCATGACGAGCCAAAAGAGCTGATGATGAAGCATGGCATTCTGATCGACGGTGAAGGCGTAGACGAAGGCGGTGAAACTAAAATCCTGCTGCAAATCTTTTCGAAGACAGTGATTGGACCGATCTTCTTTGAGTTCATTCAGCGCAAAGGCGATGATGGTTTTGGTGAGGGCAACTTTAAGGCGTTGTTTGAATCGATTGAACGTGAGCAGATCGCAAATGGCGAGATCGAGACTGCCTAACTAGGCACGATTGACTACCTGTCAAGAACGGACCCAGGAGCTAAAGCTTCTGGGTTCTTTGCTTTTAGGGGCAGTTGATTAGCCGTTGGGGATCTTTAGGGTGACGTTTCGACCGCCTTTTTGATAGCGCAATTCAGCGTCGCCTATGGCGACCACTTGCCCGCCGTCAATTCTATCTCCAACCTTGACCTTCTTGTAACGGCCCGAGGACAGCCGAACCAGTGCACGGCGGTTTGACGGCGTTCCGTAAACACCAATCAGATTGACTTTGCGCAGGTTGATCGAGTTCTCCAACGTGGCCTGTCGGGCTACGGATGCCGACGTCGGGATCGAGGGAGTTACTGTTTCAGGGGCGATGGCCGCGGCTGCTGCTTCAGCTGCTGGTCGGGTCAAAACGCCCGCAGTTGAGGCGGAGGCCGAGGCTGGGATGTTTTCCGTATTGCGCTGAGCCCGGTCGACAAGGTTGGCAAAATTTACAGGGCGGGCTTTAGGGACAACCGATGTGGCAATGGCCTGCGCTGTGGTGGGTAGGCTATCCTCGTTGGCGGGACGTGAGCTGGCGGGACGCGCGCGTGGGCGTTTCTGACCCAGTTCGGCCAAGCTGAGGCCTCCCAATTGTGCGCGTTCGGCCTGTTCTACCAGATCATCTGGTCGGGCGCGGGGACGTAGTAGCGCCAAGACAGCCTGTTGCTCGTCAATTTGTGCTTCGGCTTCAGGGTCGGGACGATTGGGGGTGGGTGGTGGTACGCGGCTGGGGCGGCCGAGATACACTATAACACCGTCGGGATTCAGGGTGCCTTCGGGAGTGGCTCGAACCAATCCGCGTTCATCGAGATCAAACGCGTTGCCTGCGGCGACAGGAGAGGTGATGAAATCCAGTTCGGCGTCTGTGGTGAAATCGGTCGTTGCTGGCAGGGCAACGGCATCCTGAGACAAGTCTGTATTGTCAATTGAAGCGACATATAGGTCGCTCAGTCCAATTACTGCGGGTAACTCGGGAACGTCAGGTAAGCTTTGCCAAATTCCGGTGGCGGCATATTGCGCAGCCTGTGACAGCTCGGGGCGTTCGACCTCTTCTGCAATACCATCAGCAACGGCTTCGGGATCTAGATCCGTTTGGATCGGCTGCCGTAGGGCGTCCAGAACTGCGCTGTCGGTGCCAGAAAGGCTGGCTGTTTCTGTTTCGATGGCAACCGGCGGGACGGCTAGAACAGACAGGTTTTCAGGGAGGGCGCTGACTTGCGGTGCGAGAATTTCTGGAACCTGATCTGGAACCGTGTTGACCTCGGGAACCGGAGGCGCGCGCGGTCCATCAGGTTGTGTTTCAGAGATTGGTTGCTGGTCTGGTGTTACGCTAGGATCAGGCCCTGAGGCGCTCACTTCCGGGCCAAAGAAAAAAATCGACCCTTTGGTATAGACCGCCCAGGCCGCTGCCGCAGCCATGAACAGCAAAAGTACCGCAATCAATGCCAGCCCCAGAAACTTTGGCTTGCCACCAACTTGCTGCGGCTCACGTAGGGCAAAGGGGTCACTACCCAACCCATCGCGAGATGGCTGCTTTACCGCAGTGGGCTGAATGCCGGATACTGTCCTTACCTTAGCTGTCTTGTTTGCAACCTTCGGCGTCTGTCTACGGCTCAAAAAGGCGGTATTGTCGGGAGTCGAAACTGGCGGAGCAACCTTGGACTGTTCATCAGGCCCGGTGACAGATGGAGCCGAAACTTGCAGTAAGGGCGCGTCGCTAGGTTCTGCAGGGCCGGATGCCTGTGCCGTGGGAGATAATTCTGGATGTTCCGGAGACGTGGCTGCTGGGGACGGGGGCTTGATAGGCAATTCGTCCGCGAGCGGCTCACGGCTGGCACCCTGTAGCGGGGGGGCAATCGCCGCATCCTGCTTACCCCGGCGGCTGCTAAAGCCGGGGATCGGCACAGGTTTGGGTTCATCAGCAGCCTCTTCGATTGAAGGGGCACCTGCAGCGGTTGGCGAAACTGGTTCGTCCAGCCCAGGCTTTGCTTCGGCTTTCTCCGTCGTTTCGACTTTGGGCGCAGCCTGTTTTTTGTTTTCAGGAGGTGTCTGAGGGAATTCGGCAGGGCCAACGTTTACAACAGCTATGCCATCCGGTTCTATTTCGATGCCACGAACAGCGCGCGTTGTACCAAAGAAGGGTTCGCCAAGGAAATCCATGTCCCCTGGTGCCGCTACAAAGCTGGTGGGGATAAACCCGTGGTCGCTGGCAAAGGTTTCAGCTTCGTCCAGAGTTTCGATGGCAACCGCTGCCACATGGGTCAACTCGCCGTCTTGCGAGAGGTCAAAGGCCAGCTCGTCGACTGGATAAGGGGTCGCGCCATCCAGCGCAGCGCGCGCCATGTCCATTCGCACACCGTCATCCACATCACCGGTGTCGATGGTTAGGTAACGTATCTGACCATTGGGGATGATCAGCTTGCAAGATATCGGTCCTGTGTCCAGTTGTTGTGCTAATGTTTGCAGATCGGTCAGAGCCACGCTCAAGTCTGGAACGTCTAAGCCCACACTGCCGACCAGCCGCCAGCCTCCGGCGGCCCGGTGCAAGAGAGAGATGCCATCCGGAGACAGCGATAATGCAAAGCCCGGTTTCATGATGTGGTTAGACCATCCAAATCGTTAGTGTCCAAGACAGTGTTGCAACCATATCGGCTTGCACTGCAACTCTAAAGCAGGAGACCGCCGAGGAAAAGGAAAACAGACATAAATGATCTTGTCAGAGTTGATTGGCGTCCTCATTTATCAGTTTTGAAAAGGAGATTTAGTATGAACAGCAAGAAATTCGTTATTTCCGCTCTGGTGCTGATGTTGTCTTCAGGCGCGGCTTGGGCGGTTGAACCCATTGTACGGCGTCAAATATCTGTTTCTGGAGACGCGAGCATACAAGTTCCACCGTCGCTTGCCTTGATAACACTGGGTGTTACCGATCGGGCAGACGAGGCCGTTGATGCGATGTCCGCAGTGTCAAAATCGATGGTCGCGGTAGTTGATCAATTGCAGAGTGTTGGGATTAAGCCTGAGGATATGCAAACCCAGCAGATTTCAGTGAATCCAAACTGGACGAAAGCGGGGTCGCTTAGTGGTGGGAATGATCGCAAGATTACCAGTTTTACAGCCAGCAACACGTTACAATTGAGAGTGCGTGATCTTGATAAGCTGGGCGAGGTTCTGGATCAGGTCCTACGGGCAGGTGCCAATGAATTTCGGGGATTACAGTTTGGCGTCGTGGATCCAAGCGAAGTGCAGGACCAGATCCGTGGTGCTGCCGTTAAGGATGCCATCCGAAAGGCTGAACAGCTGGCGACTGCCGCAGGGGTGACCCTGGGGCCCGTGCAATCAATCACCGATCAGGGCGGCAGCGGTGGATACCCTATGGCAATGGAAATGGCGCGAAGCAGTGCCATGCCTATCGAAGCGGGAGAGTTGAGTTTCTCATACACTGTTTCGGTGGTGTTTAGTATCGCCGAAACGGTAGCGGAATAAGAGAAAAGGCCGGGCGATTTGCCCGGCCTTTCACGTTTTCGGCGTAGGTACGATCAGCCGCAGGCTTTGGCCAGAGCCTGATCGAGATCCGCAATCAAATCCTTGGAATCTTCGGTTCCAATCGATAGTCGAACCACGTTGGGACCTGCACCAGCAGCCTCTTGCTGCTCCGGTGACAGCTGGCGGTGCGTGGTCGAGGCTGAGTGGATGATCAGCGACCGCGTGTCACCGAGGTTTGCCACATGGCTGAAAATTTCCAGCGAATTTACCAGCTCGACGCAGGCGTCATATCCGCCTTTGACTGCAAAGGTGAAAAGCCCACCAGCGCCTTTGGGGTAACAGGTTTGTGCCCGATCATAATACGGCGACGATGGCAGGCCAGCATAGGTGACATAGTCAACTCTTGGATCTGCCTCTAGCCAGGTTGCCACGGTCACAGCATTTTCCACATGACGCTGCATCCGCAGACTGAGGGTTTCAATGCCCATCAGCGTATAGTGCGCAGCCTGTGGGTTCATTGTCATGCCCAGATCACGCAGGCCGATGGCAATGCCATGAAAGGTGAAAGCCAGAGCCCCAAAGGTTTCGTGGAACTTCAGCCCATGATAGGCTGTTTCCGGTTCGCTGAGAGAGGGGAACTTGTCATTTGCGGACCAGTCAAACTGGCCTGAGTCAACAATGCAACCACCCGTGACGGTGCCGTTGCCCGTCAGGTATTTGGTGGTTGAATGGACCACCAATGTGGCGCCTTGCTTGATTGGGTTGCACAGGTAGGGTGTGGCCGAGGTGTTGTCGACAATCAGCGGAATGCCTGCCGCATCTGAGACATCAGCCAAGGCCCGAATATCGGTGACATAGCCGCCTGGATTGGCAATGGATTCACAGAATACTGCACGGGTGTTTTCATCAATTGCGGCCGCCACAGCGTCCAGATCGTCGGTGTCGACAAACTTGGCTTCCCAGCCAAAGCGCTTGATGGTCTGGCTCAGTTGAGTGACGGTGCCACCGTAGAGCCGGGTCGAGGCAACGACGTTGCAACCGGGCTGCATCAGTGGGAACAGCGCCATGATCTGTGCGGCGTGACCTGACGAACAACACACAGCCCCAACGCCGCCTTCAAGGGTCGCGATCCGCTCTTGCAGAACTGCCACTGTGGGGTTGGTCAAACGCGAGTAGATGAATCCAACTTCTTGAAGGTTGAACAGCGCTGCTGCGTGATCCGCATCGCGGAACACATAAGCCGTGGTTTGATAAATTGGAGTTTGCCGGGCGCCGGTGGCCGGATCCGGCTTGGCACCGGCGTGAATTTGTAATGTGTCAAACCCGTAGGTGGGAGCTTCGGTCATATGGCTGTCTCCATTAACAAAGTAACTATCATTTTGGGTGTAAGGCACCCAACGGCCTGGCACAACGAAAACGGGTGAAATTGGAACAGTCTGACCGACCTACCCCGCAAAGTAGGAATAGTTTCCGTCGATCTCTCACCCATTTCAAGCGTTCTGAACGGGTGAAAGATGGGGAATTGCTAGGCGCAAATCTACCCGGTCACCGCATCCAGAACCCGGCCTTTTTGATTTGATTGCGGATCGCCTGTTCACGCCGGGGCAGGTGGTCGCGGTCGAACATCACCCGTACTTTTTCGCCGCGCCCCTGATAGACCATGCGTTTGATCGGATCTGACCCTTTTAGAACTTTCTTGATCTTGTTGGGCGCACAAATCTGTTCAAGCACTTCAACCACACGATCGCTTTCGCGTGCGTAGAGCATCGGCAGAAGACGGTAGTGACAGCTGACGTCGCCATCCAGATAGCCCGTGGGCAGGGCATCGCGGCCGCCACCAAAGGAATGAATGACCAGTGGCAGAACAACCTGATCCAGCCAGGGGTTCAGTTCTTGCCCAATGAGTTCCGGTGGAAGGTCATTTTGGACGGATTGAGCGTATTCTAGAAAACGTGCGCCAAACACCTGTGGACAGGCGCCGTAGAAAAAACCGGCGTTGAAATAGAGATAGCGTTGCCAGTATTCGTCTGGCTGGCTCAGATCCAGGCTGCTGTCAAAATCCAATCCAAAGCGGGTGTAAAGCGCGCGCCATATCTCTGTATAGCCGGGGCCATAGAGGGTTGGCTTGGGCCAAGTCCCCTCGCGGCGAAGTGAGGCCGACGGGCGTGAGAAATCAAAAGGCACTGACATCAAGTCGCCGGTGATCAGTGTATCCGTGTCAAAGAACACAAAAGGTTCGTCCCTGGGCATGGCCTGCAAGGCTTCGATTTTGTTTCCATAGGGGTATTCCTGGCCAAACACCTTGTTCTCAAACGGTAGAATTTCTGCGCCGAGTTGCTCAAGTGTGGCCAATACATCGGCGTCGCGGATACTTGGGTTGCCGCGCCAGTTGGGGCCGGGCTGGGGAACGGCGATAAACAGGCGGCCATCGAAGTCGGGCGAGCAATGCCGCAGGGATGCTGCAAACAGCATTGCTTCGTATTGCAGCCGACCGGATTGGCCTACAATTACTATGTTAAAGGGTTTATTGCCCATACCATTCCCGTTTGCCACCTGTTGTTTGGGGCCATTGTTGCCTGTTGCCCAGACTATAGGTGTGGCGTCAGTTGTCCAAAAGACTACAATTGAATTCAGCGGATGTTTTTATTTGCCCTGCGTTATTTTTGGGAGTTTGCGATATGTTTGATCTTTTTTTGGCAGCAATTGCTGCAACAATTCAGTCCATTGGGGATGGTGTGTCGACGGGTTCGGTGACTGTAGCCCCAGTATCTGAGGTTGCATTGGTGGCCGAACCACAGGTGCCTTCTGGGCAATTCACCACTGCGGCCGAAGTGAAACCTATTTTGGGAATGACCCAAGGCAATTGGATTTCGGTGCGCGAATTTGACGGGCAGGATCTGTTGTATGTGACACATATTTGGTCATGGCGCTGTGGATTGGTTCAAATGGAACTGGGCGTGAATGGGGCGCCTCCTGAAATCTGGCCGTTGCCAGAGTGTCATCTGGACCAAGGCGCGCCCAATGGGATCACCGAAGCAGATGGTCTGCCGTATCGCAGTTACGAACTTGGCTCTATCACGCAGATCGAGGTTCACCTTACTTACGACGACTTGTCGAAGGAGCAGGTTGTGTTCAATCGGATGGGGCAGCCTCAAAACTAAGGGCAGGGCCGCAATTGGCAAGCGGTGCCATGTGGCACCGCTAAGATTTTAGATCAGCGCAGTGCTGAGAAAAGGGAAATAGCTGAGCAGGATTAGGATCAGTGTCACTGCCAGCAAGAACGGCCAAAGTGCCACAAAGATGGTGAAAGGGCGCACCCCGGACATGGCCGAGGCGATATACAACCCGACCCCAACCGGGGGCGTCAGTAGTCCCAGCACCAGATTTAGACAGATCACCACGCCAAACTGGAATGGATCGATGTCGTAGTTGTTCATCGCAATTGGCAGCAGGATCGGGGTCACCAAAATTAGGGCTGCAATCCCATCAATCAACATGCCGACAAACAGCAAACAGGCGTTGACGATCAGCAGGAAGGTGAACGGGTCCGAGGTCACGGATGAGATGAAATGTGCTAGTTTTTGCGGCAGCTCTTCATAAATGACCACCCAACCAAATACATTGGCAGCGGCAATCATGAAGATCACCAGTGATGAATTGGTAGCGGTCCGTACAAACAGTTTTCCTAAATTTCGTGGAGAGATTTCGCGGTAGATCAACCAGCCAACACCAAAGGCAATCAGTGAGGCAACAGCGGCGCTCTCGGTTGGGGTGGCGATACCAAACAGGATGCCACCAACAATGGCCAGGGGGATCAGAAAGGCGGGCAGGGAACTGCGCAATGCCGCGATGGCCTCGGGACCGGACATCCATGTACCGCGTGGAAATTGTTGTTTCAGACCGATCAGGGCGACAACAACAAAAAATGTGCTCGCCATGATCAGGCCGGGAATGATGCCTGCAATGAACAGATCTCCAATAGGCAGTTGTGCCAACACGCCATAGATAACAAACAGCATCGACGGTGGGATCACGGGGGCCAGCAACCCGCCAGCTGCGGTGGTTGCAGCGGCAAAGCCGGGATCATAGCCCTCTTTTGTCATCGCTGGCACCATAGCGCGCGACATAACAGCAATTTGGCTGGCGGCGGAGCCGATGATGGCAGCCATGAACATATTGGCCAGCAGGTTGATATAGGCCAGCCCGCCCCGAAACCCGCCAACAAACACCCGCGCAGCGTGGACCAACCGCTGGGTCATGCCGCCTTCGTTCATCAACTCACCGGTTAGGATGAACAGTGGGATTGCCATCAATCCATAATTCTCGACCCCTGCAAACATCTGCTGTGAGAAGCTGTCATATAGAACGGTATTGCCGCTGTCATAGATGTACCACAGCGCGGTCAGGGAGAGCACCAGAGCAATCGGAACAGAAGCAAACAGCAGGATCAGAAACAGAAGCGGTGTCATGGGGTGTCTTCCTCAGCTGGGGCTGGGTGGAATAGGTTGGCTGTCGCATGAAGCAGAGCGCCAAATGCAAAGACTGGTACCACGAGCCAGACCCAGATTTTTTTGATCCCCAGGGTATTGGTGGGCTCTGCGTAGACGAAGTTGAATGTAGCGCCTTGGAAGGCTTTGATGTCAAAGCCCTGCCTCGCCAGTTCCAGTGGCATGAACCAGCGCCAGCAGATCCAGATCAGCAACGCAGCAAAGACAAAGACAGTGAGATCGGCAAACCGGCCCAACACATAGCCAACGCGAGCGGGGGCAAGTTCCGGCACTAGAGTAACCGCAACGGCGCTGCGGTGATGTACCGCTGCAGAGGCTGCGAGAAAGCACATCCAGACCATGGCATAGATCGCGGCCTCATCGACCCAATAGATGGAGTTTCCCATCGCGCGGGTGACGACGTTTAGCAGGATTAGTCCGGATACAGATGCGGCGAGGGTTGCGGCGCAGAAAACTTCGACACGCGCCCAGGCTGTGGATGCCCGATACAGCATATGGCTGCCTCACTTTTTAGTTTGGGATGTCCGATCGTCGCGATGGACCGGTGTAACTTCAACGGGCCAAATTAGCTTTGGCCCGTTGGATAAAGTAAAGACTTACTTAGCTGCGTCAGCCGCTGCGCGCAGGTCGGGCAACGATGGTGCTTTGGCAGCCCAGATTGCCTCCCATTCGCCCATGACTGGGCCAAAGAACTCGGCATCCACAGTCATCACATTGATGCCAACACCGTTCAGGCTTTCGGTCCAGGCTGGAGACTTGGCAACATAGGCGTCCAGAGTGCTGTCCACGTGCTTGGCCATCAAGTCAGAGATCATCGCTTTGTCGTCATCAGACAGACCCGCATAAACCCGAGCGGAGACCAGACCCACCATTGGGAACATCATGTGGTTGGAAATCAGCAGAGTGTCAGCGTGCTCATAGTACTTCAGCACGTTGATCAGCTCGACATCCATGTCGATGGCATCAACCTGTCCATTCGCCAAAGCGTCATAAACCGCTGGTAGTGGCATTGGGGTCGGGGCTGCGCCAACCAGATTGTAGAAATCCAGAATTGGGTCAAAAGGAGTGATCCGCAGTTTCTGACCCTTAAGATCTTCAACCGATTTCACTTCGCCGCGTGTCAGGATCTGACGCATGCCGGCCGATCCATATCCAACACCCACAACGCCCGCTTCTTGGGGCAGGACATCCAGCATGCCCTTGGCTGTGTCTGATCGCAGGATTGCGGCGGCGTGCGTGATGTCATTGGCCAGATAAGGCGCATAAAATGCGCCGAGGTTGGGCACCCGGTTTGACACTTCCGCCACAGTCATAAACGCCATATCCAATGCGCCGGTCTGCAACTGCTGCAGCATCTGCGCCTCGTTGCCCAATTGGCGTGCAGGGAACACGGTAACGCTGTGCGCACCACCGGATTGCTCTGCCAGCTCAGCTCCAAAGGCTTTGGCAGCCTTGGTCCAGACGTGGGGTGGTGGGGTGATCAGGCCAAGACGAAAATCCTTGGCCTGGGCCGCAGTGGTGGCCAAAAGGGTTGCGGCAACCATTGTGGCGCCTTTGGCCAATGTTTTGAAATCCACTTTCATATTCTGTCTCCCTGATAGAATCATTGTTGTTTTTGGCGAGTTTACGCAGTCGAGCGGGCCTGGGTAGGGCTTTTTTCCTGACCCAGACCATTGGCACGTCAGTCTGGGAGATCTGCGCCACCCTTTGACTTGGAAAACCAATGAAATAAATTTTAAGCTTAAAGTAACGTCTCGGGTCAAGCAGTATTTTATGATAGCTGTTTAGATATCGGGTATATCAGTGTGCCTCTTGTCGTGATGCGCCATAGCCATCAGCTTGGAGAGGAAGGGTTTTATGCCTTAGCTGTGGCCAACGTCATGGCGTGCCACCGACACCGATTTAATCACTGCATAGCAAGACACGCCCGCCGCCAGCCCCAAAGCTTGCGCCGAGCGTCGGGTAATCCGCGCCAGCAAGTGGTCTTGTCCACATTGAAGCTGCACCACCACGCCGGGACCACCGCCCGCGCGGATTTCGGTAATTGTTGCGGACAAGATATTCAGCGCCGATAATCCTACGGGTCGTTCGCGCGACAGGATCACATCCTGGGCCAGAATGCGCACCCGGGTGCTTGCGCCGGTGGGCAGGTCGACTTGAGGCAGCATTAGAGTGCCACCTGATACAGCCAGCTCGGTCAGCCCATCGGTGTGATGGGTGGTCACGGTCGCAGGCAGCACAGCGCCGGCCTCGCGCAGGCCCAGTTGACGCACCATTCCAGGATCTGAAAAGACCTGTTCCGTGGGGCCGACCTGTGCCACCCGCCCCTGATCAAGCACCACCACCGTGTCGGCGAGCCTTGCAACCTCGGCCACAGAATGGCTCACGTAAAGAATAGGCAGGCCCGTCACATCTCGCAACTGTTCCAGATACGGCAGGATCTCTTCTTTGCGGCTTGTGTCCAATGCCGCCAAGGGTTCATCCATCAGCAGCATGCGAGGTTGCGACAAGAGCGCGCGACCAATGGCGACGCGCTGTTTTTCTCCACCGGACAGCCCGCCTGGGCGGCGGTTCAGCAGGGATGTGATGCCAAGCATGTCAGCGACATCTTCAAGTGCCGGACCAGTGTTGTCGCGCGGTGCAAAGCGACTACCGTAGGTCAGGTTGCCCAATACAGTCAGATGCGGGAACAATCGGGCGTCCTGAAATACATAGCCTAGGCGGCGGCGATGTGGCGCTACGTTTGTTCGGTGAGTGTGGTCAAACAACACTGAAGATTGCAGGGCAATGCGGCCTGACTGGGGTGTCAACAAACCGGCAACCGCATTGATCACCGTTGTTTTACCCGATCCGGACTGTCCAAACAGTGCGGTGATGCCTCCGGGCGCCTCAAATGCGACCTCGACCACAAGATCTCCCAGAGTATGGCGGATATCGACAGACAGGCTCATGTGCCGTTGACCCGTCTGGACGCGCGACGCGCCAGTATTTCGGAGGCAATTAACGCAGCCATCGCCAAGGCAACGGAAATGGCCACTAAACGCAGTGCGGCATCTTCACCACCAGGCACCTGTAGAAAACTGTAGACGGCGGAAGGTAGGGTTTGGGTCTGTCCGGGGATGTTAGCGATAAATGTGATGGTCGCGCCGAACTCCCCCATGGCCTTGGCAAAACCTAAAACCGCGCCAGCGATCAGACCGGGCAGGATCAATGGCAGGGTGACGGTGGCAAAGACCCAAAACCGCGAGGCCCCAAGTGTTGCTGCCGCCTGTTCCAGTTTGGGATCAACGGCTTCTATTGCCAATCGGATGGCCCGCACCATCAGTGGGAAACCCATAATGGCGGCGGCCAGTACCGCACCGGTCCAACGAAAAGCCAGCACCAGTCCAAAAGTTTGTTCAAGCCAAGCACCAACGGGCGCGCGGCGGCCAAAGCTGATCAACAACAGATACCCGGTTACCACCGGTGGCAGGAACAGCGGCAGATGAACAATTGCATTCAGCAGTTGCTTGCCGGGAAAACTCCAGCGCGCAAGGGCATGTGACACCAGGAGTGCGAAGGGCAGGTTCAGCAGCGTAGCCCAGATCGCGACCTTCAGCGACAATGCCACGGCCTGCCATTCCTCAGGTCCCAACCAATCCATTAGTCTTGCCCTTGCAATGGGCGAAAGCCATGGCGGGCAAACACCGCTTGTGCCGCATCGCTTCGCAGATAGTCATAGACGGCCTGCGCCTCGGGTGTGGCTGGATCGATCAGCGCCATCGGGTAGCGGATAGGGCTATGGGTTTGGGCTGGAAACAGACCCAACAGGCGCACGTGAGGTGATGCCCCCAGATCACTAGCGTAGACGATGCCCAATTGTGCTTCGCCTGTAGCTACCAATCGTAGTGCCGCGCGCACATTGTCGGTTTGGACAACTTTGCCCTGCACGTTTTCCCAGGCACCCAGTGACGTCAGTGCCTCGCGTCCGTAAATTCCCGCAGGGACCGCGTTCACCAGTGCCATCGCCAACACGCCATCGCCAAGTGTCGCAGCCAGTTCAAATCCGGGGGCAGGGGAGAGCGTAATGGAGCTATTCGGAGCCGCAATTAGGGCCAATTGATTGCTCAGCAGGTCAGTGCGGCTGCCTGGCATCAGCAATCCATCGTCTTCCAATACCTGCATCCAGGTAGTATTCGCGGATAGAAACAGCTGCGCTGGTGCGCCCAGACGAATTTGTCGGGTCAAAGCGGAACTGCCGCCATATGCAATATGCAATTTTCCGCCACCGTAGGACTGGGCCAACTCGTCCAGCGCGTTTTTAAGGCTGGCGGCTGCGAATAGTGTGACCTCCTCTGCCACTAACCATCCGGGCGCGAGCGAAACACAAACTACCAGAGCTAGGATAAAGCAATAGGAGCGGCGGAGCAGTGATAGCATAACGATCAGGGCGCTATCAGCGTTACGCCGGGGATGCGTTGTAGTTGATACATATCCTCGTCATAAATACTGGTCAGTGTTTCTATCAGCTCTTCGGTCCATCCCGGCAGGTCCAGCTCTTCTTCCAGGGCTTCTTCAATGGCAAACTTGTCAAGAAAAGCTGCATAGACACGACGCTTTTGCATTTCGCTCAGATCGCTATGCGCCTCTAGATAAGCGCGCAGTCGTGTTAGGCCTTCGGGGGACATAATTGTGGCTAACAGATCCAGATCACCTAGCAAGGTTTTGTGCGTCTCAACGCCAACCATGTCCCGCATGATCTGCCCCCATGTCAGGGGCATATCCTCATAACACCAGACAGTTAGTGGAATGACCGGCACCGCCTGTCGTAACCGGCCCATCATTTCTGACCAGCGTAGCTGCCGGGGATCGGTCTGTTTCATGACTTCGCGCAGCCGTTTTGGAGCGGCTTTTTGGAGGAGGGCAGGCAAAAATCCGGCAGGGTTGCGCAGACCCATAAAGATCTCGATTTGATCATGGGGGAAAAGCTGCTGCAGATCGCGCATCCGCTGCACCGCTTCCGGGTAGAGGCAATCACCTTCTAGCGCGTTGCGTTGTGATCCAAAAAAATGTGGATTGGACAACACCACGCGGTTGGCGTCTTCTTCGTCCAGAATGGCGTCCCACAGGACATCCCGCGAATCTGGAGCTGGTGACCCGGCCTCCAATGCGGCAAAGCAGTCTTTCAGCAAAGTCCGGTACTTTCCTGGACCAGGGACTGCTACACCTTGTTTAGAGAGATCTTCCTTGTTGCGCAGCAGACTTTTCAACAGGCGGTCTTCTTCGGTGGCATGAGCGCCGGTGTGAACAATAACCTGCATCTGAAAGCCGTATCTCCCGATGAATGCGATAGCTTGTCTTGACTAATGCCAGTGGCCGGTCAGGTCAAACGGCTTGGTGCTTGATAGCAGTTTTGAATTTTTTTCGCCAACTGGCCATTTAAGGTGATTTTGCGTCTTGCGCGTCTTTGAAAGAGAGGCTAATCCGTGCCTCGGAAGCCCCTATAGCTCAGCTGGTAGAGCAACTGATTTGTAATCAGTAGGTCCGCGGTTCGAGTCCGTGTGGGGGCACCATTCTATCCATTCAATTCAAATACTTAGGCCGCGTGCGCTTTGGTGCGCGATTTACTTCGTCGTAACTTTGCGGATGGGGCTGGGCCCGGTCAGCATGGTATCTCGCAATGAAAGCCCTGATATACGACCATCTCAACAGTCATGGGATAGATTGAGTGCATTGCTGTGCCACAGACAGGTCAATGTAGGTACCTGCGCCGCAGTCTGCCTGGTTTATGATTCTCCGTTCCACCCTCTAGGCTAGGAGATCCGCTTCGACGACAAGCGGGGGGGGGGGGACCTGGACCCGCCGACAGGAGTCCCGCCGTTCACGTTACCTCCCCAACCCCAGAAGCAAGCGAAGCGTAGAAAGGCAAACGGTTGGATCCTGCAGTTGGCCGTCCAATTTTGCGCCGCACCACATGTCTGCGGGACGAACGCGAGCGCCATCAAGGCTAACGTTAGCCCAATCACTTTGAAGGGGATCACAACTATGGCTAAAGCCGACTATGCTAAGCGCCATGCGTTCGCGACCGCATATGCCGAGTTAGGCAATGCTTCGAAAGCAGCTCGTTTTGCGGGTGTACCCAGTACTTCAGCTCACAGCATGGGCTACAAGTGGCTTCGCGACCCCCACGTTGCCTCGATGATCAAAGAGGCACTGGATGAACGTCTAAAGTCGCTCAGCCCAACGGCTCTGCAGGTCATTGAGCAACTGATGGTGTGTGAAATGACCCCGCCACACACGCGGTTGCAGGCCGCACGAGATGTTTTGGATCGACTTGGTTGGATACCTCCTAAGCGCCAGGACGCTGTGATGCCAACCGAACAAAAAGACATCACGGAACTAACTAGGGCAGAGCTTGAAGCGTTAGCTTCTGGAGATCCCTACATTCGGCTAGACGATGACGCGTTGGAGTTTCTGCACCACAGTTACCAAAAGCATTCGTGACAGAAATTTTTGCGTACTTCCCTGCCCAAAGCAACGCGATCAATGCAATTCTCTGAGCAAGTCGAGACATACATACATACTACTAAGGTTAGTAGTATGTATGTGATGCTCTCCTAACGCTGCGCACTGAGGCGGTTATTAATGTTCACTGTTCAGCCAAATATGAGTGGATGAAGTCACAACCAGCCCCAAGCCCACAAGTTGTGAAATTGCGTTATCGAGTGCGCGTCGCTTTTTGCTCGTGTCAGGCAAATCAAAAGCGTTTGCACCTTGTTTCCGAAAACCGGCCAAATCAGCCGCAATAACAGATTTCATTTCGCCAGTTTCTTCCGAAATCTCCTCACCTTGAGTTTCCAGAAATGCGGTCAATGCATCTAGGGCGGTCCGGTTGTTACCTTTCACCAGAGCATAGGCGTCCTTGCTTTCCTGGCATTCTACAAACTCGATCTGGGCAGAGGATTTCACCCCAGCGTCGCCCTCGGTTGGTTTCAGCTTAAAGGCGCAGACTAACCCAGCTTCGCGGTCTTTCTGTTTTTCAGCTGTGACCGTTGTAGTTTCAACGGACTTCTTCAGTCGAAGGACCGTGTCACAGGCTGCAAATAGCGATGAGTGGCCGCGCATTCCCCGATCTTGTAAGGTGCGGTTACCCGTGGTACATCCCGTTTGTTGACTATAGCTTTTCCCTGAGGACTTCGTAAGGCGTCTTTCCGTCGTGTGCGCCGTGAGGTCGGTGGAAGTTGTAAAAGCTCTCCCA
>NZ_VAUA01000023.1 GCF_005771405.1 Parasedimentitalea maritima | reverse complement strand
TGTAAGGTGCGGTTACCCGTGGTACATCCCGTTTGTTGACTATAGCTTTTCCCTGAGGACTTCGTAAGGCGTCTTTCCGTCGTGTGCGCCGTGAGGTCGGTGGAAGTTGTAAAAGCTCTCCCACTCGCCCAATTTGGCTTCGAGATCGACATCTCCTTTGTAGCTGAGCAACTGATAAAACTCTTGTCCGTCGGAGCGGTGTGAACGCTCGACCTTGCCGTTCAACTGGGGAGTGCCGCGTTTTATGTAGGCATGGCGGATACCGAGGTCCTCAACATGCCAGTGAAACTTGGCCTGGAACTCATGGCCATTATCCGTTCTGATTTCTCGGATGCGGAATGGGAACTTTTCGATGATGTGATTTGCGAAATCAATGGCATTGGCCTGGGTATGTCTTTCGTAAACCTTCAACGCCCGCACACGCGTTGCGTCGTCAATCGCGGTGTATTGAAAGCGGCGCACCTTTTCGCCCTGTTTGCCTTTGAAAGTCAGGAACTTAACATCCATCTGGATGTGATGCCCAGGGACCTGTTTCTGGTAGCGTTTTGTGTGAACTTTGCGCATGCGAGTTCCCCGAGGAAGGCGGTTCATCCCATGGCGGCGCAGAATGCGTGAGACCGTCGCGTCGGAGATCCTGATGTCGTGATAGCGCTCCAGGTACCAAACGATCCGCATTGGGCCGAGGTGGTATTTGCGGCGAAGATAGAGAACCTTTTCCTCGCGCTCAGGCGGCGTCCTGTTGGCATGCCATTTGGGGATCGGCGGTGCATTGATCAGGCCCGCTTCGCCGCGCTCAGCATAGGCTTGCCTCCATCGGTAAAAGCTGGATCGCCCGATCCCGAAATAACGGCAGGCTTTCGCAACATGACCAATCTCGTCTGCGTATCGCAGTATCCGCAGCTTACGTTGAATCTCGCGTTGATCCTTGTTCATGAACATCTCCTTCTTCCCAAATCTGGGAGGTTAAAGGAAATGTCCCGCGAGTAACGGCATTTCTACA
>NZ_VAUA01000022.1 GCF_005771405.1 Parasedimentitalea maritima | reverse complement strand
TGTCTGACGTCAGCGCCTATGGGTCCAAATAGGGTAATTTGATAAGAGAGTGTTTCTGGCTCATCGTCACCACTGAGGAGTGGAAGATGAGAAAGACAACCAAGAGCCCTGGCGAGAAGATCGTCAAAGACATCAAACGCGCCACGCGTAAACAGTATTCCTCTGAGGAGAAGATCAGGATCGTCCTGGATGGCCTGCGTGGCGAGGACAGCATTGCAGAGCTGTGTCGCCGCGAGAGGATTTCCCAAGGCGTTTACTACAAATGGTCCAAAGACTTCATGGAAGCCGGGAAGAAGCGGCTTGCCGGTGACACAGCACGAGCAGCGACAACCGACGAGGTCAAGGAACTGCGGCGCGAAGCTCGTGATCTGAAAGAGGTTGTTGCGGAACAAGCGCTCGAACTGCGCTTGCTCAAAAAAAGCGTGACCGGCAATGGGGACGACCACGAATGAGATACTCTGCATCTGAGAAGTTGGAGATCATTCGGTTGGTTGAAGAAAGCCATCTGTCAGCGCGTCGTACATTGGCCAAACTGGGTATCCCTCGCACCACATTCTACCGTTGGTACGACCGATACCTGCAGCGCGGGGCGGCTGGCCTTGAGGATCAGTCTCCCAAGCCAAAGCATGTCTGGAACCGCGTTCCAGACGAGGTGAAGCGTAAAGTCGTCAGCTTCGCCTTGAAGGAGACAGAGCTGTCACCCCGCGAGTTGGCGGTGACGTTCACAGACCAAGAACGGTACTTTGTATCGGAATCCACAGTGTATCGCACGCTCAAGGCACATGACCTGATCACCAGCCCTGCGTTCATCGTGCTGAAAGCCGCGAATGAGTTCGAGCATAAGACAACGGCCATCAACCAGCTTTGGCAGACCGACTTTACCTATCTCAAGGTTCTGGGGTGGGGCTGGTTCTATCTCAGCACGATCCTGGACGATTACAGCCGCTACATCATCTCGTGGAAGCTCTGCACAAACATGCGAGCTGAGGATGTGACAGACACCCTCAATCTGGCCTTGCAGGCATCTGGCTGTGATCAGGTCCATGTCGTCCACAAACCACGCCTGCTGAGCGATAATGGGTCCAGCTATGTCTCTGGCGACCTCGCTGAATGGCTGCAAGACAAAGGTATGAAGCACTCACGCGGCGCACCGTATCACCCTCAGACACAAGGTAAGATCGAACGATGGCATCAAACCTTGAAGAACCGGATCTTGCTGGAAAGCTACTTCCTGCCGGGCGATCTCGAAGCCCAAATCGAAGCCTTCGTCGATCACTACAATCACCAGCGCTACCACGAGAGCCTGAACAACGTCACACCCGCCGACGTCTACTTCGGGCGTGACCAAGCCATTCTGGAACAACGAGAAAGGATCAAACAGAAGACCTTCGAAGCGCGACGCTTGCATCACAGACAACGCGCAGCATAATCAAACCAACCAGATGAGCCGAACACTCACTTAGTTTACGCCGCTCTTGGTTCCAAAAACTCTGACGACGGACA
>NZ_VAUA01000021.1 GCF_005771405.1 Parasedimentitalea maritima | reverse complement strand
GCCGATTCTGTGGAAAAACATCGTGTTGCTGGCGCAGAAAATGAGGGACTGAACGTCGCGCGAGCGCCTTTCTTTTCAGGCTTCGCTCGTTTGCTGCGGTGCAGGAAAGATCTTGGCCAGTTTACGGAGGTTTTGGGCGGTTGCGGCGAGGAGGAATTCGCCATTTGCCCCACATGGCCCACGTAATCGGAGGCGCCCCAACCCGAGAATGCGTTTGAGGTGGGCAAAGAGCATTTCCACCTTCTTTCTGAGCCGCATTGAGATGACGTATTGTTTGGTCTTGGCAATGTCGCGGGCGACCTGACGGGCGTCTTCGTGTTCTTCGCGCGTGATGGAGCGGAAGTCGGCGTTGGGGCAGCATTTCGCCTTGGATGGGCATGCCTGACACGTCAATTTTAATGCGCGATATTTGGCGACGCCTTTGCCGTCTGGGCCTCGGTTGGGATCAGAGTAATTTCGGCGGAACTGTTTGAGTGATTGCCCCTCTGGGCAAACATATTGGTCGTTCTCGGCGTCCCACTGGAAGTCAGATCGGCTCCAGGTCCCGTCAGTGCGCCCCGCTTTATCAATTACCGGGATATGCGGTGCGATCTTGCGGTCGACAAGCCAACCGAGCATTGGTCCCGAGCCATAAGCGGTGTCTGCGATGATGCGTTCTGGATGCAGATCGAACGTGTCTTTAACCCGATCCAGCATCGAGCGCACAGACCCCACTTCAGCTTGTCGGATAGATCTTGTGGCCTCGACGTCGACGATGACACTGTAGTCAGTGTCGATCAGGTAGTTCGTAGAATAGGCAAAGAATGCGGGGCCTTTGCGGGCTGCAGTCCACTGACTGGCGGGATCGGAATGGGATGTGAACTTGGGCTCAACATCGGATGCCGCACCAAATGCTGCATCATCAAGAACGTCGAGATATTCGCGTACAGAGCGCGGGGCGTCATCTGGCTTGATCGCTGCGGTGTCCCAGTCTGCCTTTGGGGTTGAGTTTTGTTTGTTGGCGTCCGCCTCGATCAGGTTGGCATCTGCCGCAAAGCGTTGCCCGCTAACAAGGCCGTCCGCAATGCAACGCGCCACGGTCGTCTCGAATAGATGACGCAGCAAATCGCTTTCGCGAAAACGACCATGCCGGTTCTTGGAAAAGGTCGAATGGTTGGGTACTGGATCCGCAAGATCAAGGCGGCAGAACCAGCGATAAGCAAGGTTGAGATGCACCTCCTCGCAAAGCCTGCGCTCCGACCTGATGCCAAGACAATACCCAACCAACAGCATGCGGATCAGCAGTTCTGGATCAATCGAAGGACGGCCAGTGTGGCTGTAAAATTCTGCAAGGTGGGCTCGAATGCTGCTCAGATCCACAAACCGGTCAATCGAGCGCAGCAGGTGATCTTGAGGCACATGGTCGTCGATAGAAAACTCGTAGAAGAGTGCGCCTTGCGCTTCTTGCTTAGGTCCCAACACCGTCAATCCCCCTGCATTCACAAGCAAATTGAATCAGTGAAGGACCCTCAAATCAAGAAGAGTTTTTCAACAAAATAGGCC
>NZ_VAUA01000020.1 GCF_005771405.1 Parasedimentitalea maritima | reverse complement strand
TTAGGCGGGCGCGCTGAGAGATTGGCGCATCTGTTTGGTTTTTGTCTCTTGCTCTTTGACAAATTATATATCTGAAGAGATATGTGGGCGGTTTGGTTCATTCGATGGATCAACCTGTGCATATATCAACGCTGGTAGGGTTTCGACCCGATGACCAGTGTCAGCTTCACTGTTTGGACGGCTTTTGTTTCTTTTGAAACTGAAGCACAACCAAACGGTTAAACTGTCCCATTTGAACAATGGGACGATATGTGCAGAGGTTCGACGTCAAGGATAGCATTGCAAGATGCTTTCAACTTGAGAGTTTGATCCTGGCTCAGAACGAACGCTGGCGGCAGGCCTAACACATGCAAGTCGAGCGCACCCCTTCGGGGGCGAGCGGCGGACGGGTTAGTAACGCGTGGGAATGTACCCTTCACTAAGGAATAGCCTCTGGAAACGGAGAGTAATACCTTATACGCCCTTCGGGGGAAAGATTTATCGGTGAAGGATCAGCCCGCGTAAGATTAGATAGTTGGTGGGGTAATGGCCTACCAAGTCTACGATCTTTAGCTGGTTTTAGAGGATGATCAGCAACACTGGGACTGAGACACGGCCCAGACTCCTACGGGAGGCAGCAGTGGGGAATCTTGGACAATGGGCGCAAGCCTGATCCAGCCATGCCGCGTGTGTGATGAAGGCCTTAGGGTCGTAAAGCACTTTCGCTAGAGATGATAATGACAGTATCTAGTAAAGAAGTCCCGGCTAACTCCGTGCCAGCAGCCGCGGTAATACGGAGGGGACTAGCGTTGTTCGGAATTACTGGGCGTAAAGCGTACGTAGGCGGATCAGAAAGTATGGGGTGAAATCCCAGGGCTCAACCCTGGAACTGCCTCATAAACTCCTGGTCTAGAGTTCGAGAGAGGTGAGTGGAATTCCGAGTGTAGAGGTGAAATTCGTAGATATTCGGAGGAACACCAGTGGCGAAGGCGGCTCACTGGCTCGATACTGACGCTGAGGTACGAAAGTGTGGGGAGCAAACAGGATTAGATACCCTGGTAGTCCACACCGTAAACGATGAATGCCAGTCGTCGGGTAGCATGCTATTCGGTGACACACCTAACGGATTAAGCATTCCGCCTGGGGAGTACGGTCGCAAGATTAAAACTCAAAGGAATTGACGGGGGCCCGCACAAGCGGTGGAGCATGTGGTTTAATTCGAAGCAACGCGCAGAACCTTACCAACCCTTGACATCCTAGGACAACTCCAGAGATGGAGCCTTCCTTCGGGACCTAGTGACAGGTGCTGCATGGCTGTCGTCAGCTCGTGTCGTGAGATGTTCGGTTAAGTCCGGCAACGAGCGCAACCCACATCCTTAGTTGCCAGCAGGTTAAGCTGGGCACTCTAGGGAAACTGCCCGTGATAAGCGGGAGGAAGGTGTGGATGACGTCAAGTCCTCATGGCCCTTACGGGTTGGGCTACACACGTGCTACAATGGCAGTGACAATGAGTTAATCTCAAAAAACTGTCTCAGTTCGGATTGGGGTCTGCAACTCGACCCCATGAAGTCGGAATCGCTAGTAATCGCGTAACAGCATGACGCGGTGAATACGTTCCCGGGCCTTGTACACACCGCCCGTCACACCATGGGAGTTGGGTCTACCCGAAGGCCGTGTGCCAACCTCTTCGGAGGGGGCAGCGGACCACGGTGGGTTCAGCGACTGGGGTGAAGTCGTAACAAGGTAGCCGTAGGGGAACCTGCGGCTGGATCACCTCCTTTCTAAGGATGTTTCTAGCCAGATCAGCTTGCTGATCTCGTGAAACACTTAGCAGATCTCCTCTTCTCACGAAGGGGCGCCCGAAATGGGTGAATGATCATAGAGACGCAAGTCTCAGTTTGGGTTCACAGAGCTCAAACAGAGCCAGGCCGTCCTCATATCTCTTCAGAAACTGCGGCAGCAGCCGTTATCGGCAGCTGTTCGGTGACGTAACCATGAGTGCTGCTCGCACACGGGTTTTGTTTTGTTTTGCAAAACGGAAACCGGGTCGGTAGCTCAGGTGGTTAGAGCGCACGCCTGATAAGCGTGAGGTCGGAGGTTCAAGTCCTCCTCGACCCACCATCATCCCGAAGGGGATTGTTTTGGGGCCTTAGCTCAGCTGGGAGAGCGCCTGATTTGCATTCAGGAGGTCAGGAGTTCGATCCTCCTAGGCTCCACCATTACCTTGGTAGAACACATCTTCAAACGTTCGGTTCGAATGTTTGAACGTCTGTTCTACAGACGCAGCTTCGTAAGAAGCTTTGACATCGTTTAGAGAGATACAATCAACAACACTGTTGGTCACCCGAGTGAGGGTCTGACCTCAGTTTGGTGCTGATTACCCTTCGGGGTATGACGCGAGCTTTTGCATGATCCCTTTCCTCGGATCCGCTTAAGTCTGCCAGTCTGAAACGACAGCGTTGTCCAAGTTAAGTACACTAACCCGAGCACGTCTTCAGTCTCCTCCCGCACGGATGGGGACTGCATACGGGACGTGCTCAAATTGTTCGCTTCACCGACATGAAGCGAGCGGGAAAGTATGCTTTTGATCTCAGAATGAAGAGGGCGGTTTCTTACCAGCTTCCGCTCTTGTGATAGACGCAAGTCTTTCTATTTCTGGATCAAATCAAGCGCGAGAAGGGCGTTTGGTGAATGCCTTGGCAGTAAGAGGCGATGAAAGACGTGATACTCTGCGATAAGTCATGGGGAGCTGAGAATAAGCTTTGATCCATGAATTTCTGAATGGGGCAACCCACCTGATACTTTGTTATTGTCAGCCGCAAGGTTGTCAATAATGAGGTAAACCAGGTATTTTTAACCTGAATACATAGGGTTAAAAAGGCAAACCCGGGGAACTGAAACATCTAAGTACCCGGAGGAAAGGAAATCAATTGATACTCCCCTAGTAGCGGCGAGCGAACGGGGACCAGCCGAGCCTTGAGTGTGAGAAGAACATGTTGGGAAGCATGACCATAGCGGGTGATAGTCCCGTATTCGAAGCATGATAGGACGTATTAAGTAGGGCGGAACACGTGAAATTCTGTCTGAAGATCGGAGGACCACCTTCGAAGGCTAAGTACTCCTTACTGACCGATAGTGAACCAGTACCGTGAGGGAAAGGTGAAAAGCACCCCGACGAGGGGAGTGAAACAGTACCTGAAACCGAACGCCTACAATCAGTTGGAGGGCCCTTGCGGCCTGACAGCGTACCTTTTGTATAATGGGTCATCGACTTGGTCTATCTAGCAAGCTTAAGCCGTTAGGTGTAGGCGCAGCGAAAGCGAGTCTTAATAGGGCGAATGAGTTAGATGGATCAGACCCGAAACCGAGTGATCTTGGCATGGCCAGGTTGAAGGTGCAGTAACATGCACTGGAGGACCGAACCCACATCTGTTGAAAAAGATCGGGATGAGCTGTGCCAAGGGGTGAAAGGCCAATCAAACTCGGAGATAGCTGGTTCTCTGCGAAATCTATTTAGGTAGAGCGTCATCCGAATACCCCGGGGGGTAGAGCACTGGATGGGCAATGGGGGCATACAGCCTTACTGACCCTAACCAAACTCCGAATACCCGGGAGTACTAGATGGCAGACACACTGCGGATGCTAACGTCCGTAGTGAAGAGGGAAACAACCCTGACCTCCGGCTAAGGCCCCTAATTCATGGCTAAGTGGGAAAGCAGGTGGGACGACCAAAACAACCAGGAGGTTGGCTTAGAAGCAGCCATCCTTTAAAGATAGCGTAACAGCTCACTGGTCTAATTAAGTTGTCCTGCGGCGAAGATGTAACGGGGCTCAAGCCATGAGCCGAAGCCGAGGATGCACATAGTGCATGGTAGCAGAGCGTAGTGTGACATAGATCCTATCCTCTTTAGTCTTCATCATGAAGGCCTTGGAGGACCGGATCTTTCGATGAAGCGGGGGCGTGAGCCATCCCGTGGAGAGATCACTAGTGAGAATGATGACATGAGTAGCGACAAAGAGTGTGAGAGACACTCTCGCCGAAAATCCAAGGGTTCCTGCTTAAAGCTAATCTGAGCAGGGTAAGCCGACCCCTAAGGCGAGGCCGAAAGGCGTAGTCGATGGGAACCAGGTTAATATTCCTGGGCCAGGAAGTGGTGACGGATCTCAGAGGTAGTTCATCCTTATTGGATTGAATGGGCTGCTGAGAGGTCCCTGGAAATAGCCCTTCCATGAGATCGTACCCTAAACCGACACAGGTGGATAGGTAGAGAATACCAAGGCGCTTGAGAGAACTATGTTGAAGGAACTCGGCAAAATACCTCCGTAAGTTCGCGAGAAGGAGGCCCGGTTCCTACGCAAGTGGGAGCTGGGGGCACAAACCAGGGGGTGGCGACTGTTTATTAAAAACACAGGGCTCTGCGAAGTCGCAAGACGACGTATAGGGTCTGACGCCTGCCCGGTGCCTGAAGGTTAAAAGGAGGAGTGAGAGCTCTGAATTGAAGCCCAGGTAAACGGCGGCCGTAACTATAACGGTCCTAAGGTAGCGAAATTCCTTGTCGGGTAAGTTCCGACCTGCACGAATGGCGTAACGACTTCCCCGCTGTCTCCAACATAGACTCAGCGAAATTGAATTGCCTGTCAAGATGCAGGCTTCCCGCGGTTAGACGGAAAGACCCCGTGCACCTTTACTACAGCTTCACATTGGCATTAGGCCGAGCATGTGCAGGATAGGTGGTGGGCTTCGAAACCAAAACGCCAGTTTTGGTGGAGCCTCCCTTGAGATACCACCCTTGCTCTGCTTGATGTCTAACCGCGGTCCATTATCTGGATCCGGGACCCTGTGTGGCGGGTAGTTTGACTGGGGCGGTCGCCTCCTAAAGCGTAACGGAGGCGCGCGAAGGTTGGCTCAGAGCGGTCGGAAATCGCTCGTTGAGTGCAATGGCAGAAGCCAGCCTGACTGCGAGACTGACAAGTCGAGCAGAGACGAAAGTCGGCCATAGTGATCCGGTGGTCCCGAGTGGAAGGGCCATCGCTCAACGGATAAAAGGTACGCCGGGGATAACAGGCTGATACTGCCCAAGAGTCCATATCGACGGCAGTGTTTGGCACCTCGATGTCGGCTCATCTCATCCTGGGGCTGGAGCAGGTCCCAAGGGTACGGCTGTTCGCCGTTTAAAGAGGTACGTGAGCTGGGTTTAGAACGTCGTGAGACAGTTCGGTCCCTATCTGCCGTGGGTGTAGGATACTTGAGAGGAGTTGCCCCTAGTACGAGAGGACCGGGGTGAACGAACCACTGGTGGACCAGTTGTCGTGCCAACGGCAGTGCTGGGTAGCTATGTTCGGACAGGATAACCGCTGAAGGCATCTAAGCGGGAAGCCCCCCTCAAAACAAGGTATCCCTGAGGACCGAGGTAGACCACCTCGTCGATAGGCCAGAGATGTAAGTGCGGTAACGCATTCAGTTGACTGGTACTAATGGTCCGATAGGCTTGATTTGATCCAGTAATAGACAGACTGATAAATCAGAAACTCTGTGAACGATAATCAAAGCATACATTCCAAGTGGCTGAAATCAGCAGCCACTATAAACAGAACTAAACTTAACCTGGACAACATGTTGATTGTACCGCTCTGAAATGAGCGGACTGGTTCTTATTCGGTTTGGTGGTCATAGCGCAAGTGATACACCCGGTCCCATCCCGAACCCGGAAGTTAAGCACTGTTGCGCCGATGGTACTGCGTCTTAAGGCGTGGGAGAGTAGGGCACCGCCAAACCTAATAAGAACCAGATCTCTTAAAACGATTACAAAAAGAATACCCTTCAGACCAAAACTCCCTGAAGGGGACAGGCAACATCCTAACCGTGGGTGTCGCAAACGTCCTCAAGTAGCCCTCCGGGCGGTAGGACAACCAAAACTGTCGCGGGATGGAGCAGCCCGGTAGCTCGTCAGGCTCATAACCTGAAGGTCGTAGGTTCAAATCCTACTCCCGCAACCA
>NZ_VAUA01000002.1 GCF_005771405.1 Parasedimentitalea maritima | reverse complement strand
GAAGACCTTCGAAGCGCGACGCTTGCATCACAGACAACGCGCAGCATAATCAAACCAACCAGATGAGCCGAACACTCACTTAGTTTACGCCGCTCTTGGTTCCAAAAACTCTGACGACGGACAGGCGTTTCAATCGGTGCATTTGACTTCAACACGGCGAGTGATGAGCGCGGCTATATCTACGGGGTGGTTAAGAACACTAGCTCAGTCAGTTTTCAAGTTCTCACGCTCAACGGTAATCCTATTGATCGTGACGACATCACCTTAAAAATCATGAGGTAGCCCCATGGAGCAATCAATTATCTATGCTGACGAAGACGGTTCTGTTGTTGTGATTGCCCTGATTGAAGGTGGCAGTTTGACCCCAGCGGCGGCGGCGGCGCGATTTGTACCAGATGGCCTCAGTCACAGCATTGTTGACACTGTGGATGTGCCGCCGGAACGCGCCGCCCGCGCGGCTTGGGCTGCTGATACGCTTGGGTTACCAGCCTTACCTTTTGAGCCTGAACTTCCCAATCTCTCAAAATCTGAGTTCGAAGGGTTCCTAGCCAGCAAAGACTGGGATCTGGTCTGGGATAGAATGATTGCCAGCCTCGCGGGCCGACCAGAAGAGGTTAGCCAAGATATGCGCGGATTGCTTGCGAGGTATCGAAACAAAGAAACTTTCAATCTGAACAACACGCTGGCTCTGATCGGCGAGTTTGAAGGCTTTGCAAAGTCTGTTGATCCAGCCGTTGATCTAAGTGTGGCCACGGTCACGTCAGCATGGGCCAAAGCTGCAGGGAGTGCATCATGATCGATAGCAAGCTACAGGGGCTGGCCAATTTCACGACCATTAGCGGCGCAGCCATTGCCGGGGTAGGGGCATTGTCTCTGACCCAATGGCTGGCCATCGGTGGCTTTGTCCTGGCGCTGGCCGGATTTGGTGTGAATTTTTGGTTCAAAGTCGCCACCTATCGGCTGCAGCGCCGTGAGCTGCAGGCGAAACTAGCAGGCAAATTGCCGAGCTAACCCAACCCCAAAACTGAAACTGAACCAACCCTGCCTTTGGCGGGGTCTTTCCAATTGGAGACTTGAAATGTTTAACAAAAACTGGCGGGGCATTGCTCTGCGATCCTATACCGCCTGGGCCTTCTACGCCCTTGCCGCCGTTACATTTGCACCGGATGCCATCTATCTGGCGTTTGGTGTGGATACCAACCCGGCTATGTGGACGATGCTGCAAATCTGGATCATCGCTTTGGGTATCCTTGGCCGGGTGGTCCTCCAGACAACTAAGGGCGCGATCCGGCGGCGCATTGTCGTTGCGCTTCTTGTTCTTGGTTCAGTGATCCTTGCCTCGCAGGTAGCAGCGCAGACCACTGAAAAGGCCGCCATACGGGTTCTGGTGCCACATGTCATGGTCTGGGAAGACAAGGAAAACTATGCCTATCTGGATCGGATCGCTAATCCACCAGTTTGGACAATCTGCTATGGCGAGACGCGAGGGGTGCGGCAGGGCGATTATAGAAGTGATGCCCAGTGCAGGGCAGATTTGATGCGCGGCCTGACCACCTATCGTGACGCCCTGCATAAGTATTTTACGCCTGAAACCAAACGGCAGCGGCTGACACCCTCGCGTGATGCGGCCTATGTGTCGCTGGCTTGGAATGTTGGTATTCGCGGGGCAGGGCGCAGCACTGCCACACGCCGCCTGAATGCCGGTGATATCACTGGGGGCTGTGAGGCCCTGACCTGGTGGAACAAGGCTGGGGGGCGCGTTGTGCGTGGCCTCGCGCGCCGCCGGGGGGCGGAACACCACCTTTGCATGGTTGGTGTGACCTGATGATGCTGGCCCTGCGGTTTCTGCCTTATCTGGCCTTAGCGCTTGCTTGCTGGTGGTTGGTCGATCTGGTGCAGGACCGCACCCAGCTGCAGGGGGAGCTGGCTGCAGCGCAAATCGAGATCACCACGGCTCGTATCGCCCAAGAGCAGGCGCTTGAATCCGCCCGCGTCCACCGCGTGTATCTGGCCCGCGCCGCTGATCAGGCCCGCCAGTGGGACGTTCTATTCAATGATTTGCAATCCATGGAGGGCCGTGATGCGCCTTTATCTCCTTTGTTGCGCGCTGCTGCTGAGCGCCTGTGGCCCTGATCCCTTTGTAATCAAGCCGCCACCACCCCCAGTGCCGCCCGATCTGCTGCAACCCTGTCCAGGCTACACCGGGCCAAGGCCAAGCACTGAAGGGCAGTGGATCGATGCTGCAGGCGCTGAGATGCGCGGGCGTCACTGCGCCAATGATCGCCTAGAAACCATCGCTGAAATTCTAAAGCCAACCGGGGCGCGCTGAGCGGGTCCCATTGGGTTGGCCTGTTTCCCCAACTCCATAACGTCAAACATAGGAGTCCTCAAAATGGATGACAAATTTGCAAGCCACGCCCGTGGCCTGACCAGCCCGGCAACCGAACATTTTCCCATTGCTCCAGCCGATGGGGTGGACCTGCCACAAAGGCCGCTCGTTCTCTATGTAGAAGCGTCGGGGGTGGTGAAGGTGCGAGACGCCAAAGATAACGTTCTCTCCTATACCGTGGTTCGTGGTCAGATCTTGCCGTTTTCTGGTGTTGGGGTTGAGGCCACGGGAACAACTGCCACCGTTTATGGGTGGTCGTGATGCTGGGGTTGGGGCTGGGGGACACCAGGCTACAGGACCACCTGCGCAACACCTCCCAAGTCATGGCGGATTTCATCGCTGACAGCTATGTCGGCGGCACTGGTCCTGGCATCCTTGATCTGTTTGATTTTGAGGCTGCTGGCAACCGGACCTATATCAATGCCCTAGGCCATCTGGTGACTGCTGCGCAGGGTGTGCCGCGCAGCGGTCACCATGAATGGTTGAACGGCATGTGGACGCCTGTTGGCTTGCTACTAGAGCCGTCTGGGACGAACAAGATTGCGCAGGCAGTCGCAAACATTACCGACTGGTGGGTCTCTGGTGCCTCGTTCACCACAGCAGCCGATAATTTCTTAGGCCGCTTCGCTGGTATCGTGGTCACGTCTGGTGGTGAGACGTGGCACCGCGCGCGTCCATCGGCTGAAATGGCTGTTGTTGCTGGCCAAACTTCTAGCATCACGGTCTTCGTCAAGGAGGGAACAAGTGGGCGGTGCCGCATTGCGATCCGGCATGAACTCTCTAGCACGGAAACGCACATCAAAGGACCTATCGGCGCGCTAGCGTCCACAACTGAGAATGCAGGCACCGCCACTGTGATCCGCGAACTGGCGGTGCCTGGTGGCCATCTGGTCTATTGCACCTACACGGCCAGTGTTACCGGTGTTGTGTCCGTTGGGGTTGGACCGGACAGCAACGTATCTGGTGAGAATATCACGGTGTATTTTCTCCAGTTTGAGGAAGGCCACGTTCCAACCTCGCCAATCCTTTCCGATGGGGCTGCAACCAGCCGCGCCAAGGACGTTCTGACACTTTCGGCTGTGACGCTGGCACGCCTTTTGGTGGACCACAACCAAGAGCCTGAATTGACCGTGCCACCGGAACCGGGACTGCCGGGATGGGATGATAGATCAAACATCGGCGGCTCCATCGCCTATAATGCCGAGCTGGGCGGTGTGGATGTGGTCAATGGAACCGGGACCGCCCGCGCGAATTGCGATTTCCCCGCTGAGATTGGCAAGGCATATCTAGTGGTCTTTGATCACCTCTCAGGGCCTGCAATGGGAACCTATGTGTCAGTAGGCGAAACCGTTTACGATCAAGGGACGCTTAACCCCGGCGACACAGGCCGCGCCACGCTTTGGACGGCCACAGGCGTTGCCCCAAATGTCTCTGGTCGGCAGTTCACTGGCGGGGAAACCTCAACATTCCGCGTTAGCATCAAAGAGGTCAACATGCCCACGCGGTTGGATGGGCAGGAAGTGATCCAAGATCTGACCGTGCATATGGCTGGCTTGATGACCTATGAAAAACTTAACAGCTTCTCGACGCTGACACTCATGGAGATCTATCGAGACAGCGGGAACCGGCTAGGGGCGAAGGTTGATAGCGTCAACGGCTCTGGTGACTTGGTGGTGATCCACGGTGTTGACGGTGTTCTGACCTACAGCGGTGACGCCTCAACCTGGACGCCCGACATGGGCGTACCGTTTGATATTGCTGCGTCCTACTCAGATACAGGCATGTCGGTTGCTGAGAGTGGCGGGTCTTCTACATCGAAAGCTGTCTCAGGGTTCCCCTATCTAGGTGGGGCTGCACTAGAGATTTCACCTGAAAGCCCTGTTGTCCTGTCAAAGCTAGAACTGCGCCTGGGGGCGTCTGGAATTGATCTGGTGCGGGAGTTGGTGGCATGACCTATACCATTCGAGGAACTGAGGTCTTTGCCGATGTTGTTGAGGATGAAAACGGCACGGTTACGCAGGTTAGCTTTGCACTGAATGCCCCCAGCCCCGCCCATGTTGAGGCGGCTGCACTGGTTAAAAACCTGATGGTGGCCAAGCAGGAAACGCAAGGCGGTTTGTTGCGGGAATGGGTCGAAGAAGTGCCCCATGCAAACTTCTTTCCGGTGGCTGTTGAACTGGTGCCACCGGTACGAAATGCCCAAGGCGAGGCGATCACTGAGCCTGTCATGGATACGAGTTACAGCGTCAATCTTGTCTTGGCTGGTGATCTGATCCGCAAGGTGGATGAACACGGGTGGTTCCTCTGGGAATTGCTGTTGCTTGAGTGGACGGGATTGGGTGCCGAAACCACGGTCAACGACAAGGTGCCCGGCTTGGCAATGTCGGACGTGTCATTGATTGACATGTCGAAGGTAGCAACGCCGCAGGGAGCTGTGGCCTAAATTCGCCTCCTTACGGGGGGGAGCTCAGACGTGAAGAGGAGCACAAATCGCCATTTGGTTCGACATTCATCCGCAGTGCAATAGTTTATTGGCCATAACGAGAGATGGAACGCCTTGATAGCCGCAGTTTTTGATTTGAAACTAATCTGACTTAACTCGAAGGCACCATTGGATATGCTGCTGATAAATGGATTATAGTATTTTGAAATAAAGGGTAAGTAATGCGATTTCTGCTATTCGTTCCTCTTGTTTTTTTCACCTTCCCGGCAGTCGCCGAAACTCGGGTTGCATTCTTGGTGGGCAATTCTGAATACGAACATGCAGAGAAGCTGGATAATCCGCGCAATGACGTGGAGTTAGTAAACGCCACGCTCCTGAGCCTCGATTTCGACGTCGCGCTTCACTATGATCTTACTCGTTCCGAGATCAGCTCGGAGCTTGCGACGTTCTTGCGCGACACAAAGGACGCAGACGTCACGCTGTTCTACTTTGCTGGGCACGGCATGCAATTCAAAGGCCAGAACTATATCCTAGGAACCGATGCACAGTTGCAAAGCGAGTTCGATATCGAGGCAGAAGCTATGAACTTGCAGCAGGTCACGGATCTGCTTGAATTGAATTCCCGGGCCGCGCTGCTTTTCATTGATGCCTGCCGAGACAATCCTATTGCCAATGCATTTTACAGGCGCAATTTCTCAGAAAATGTCGGGAGGATGAATCAGGGGTTAGCAGCAATTAACGTTGCGTTCCAGGGGACAATGCTGACTTTCTCAGCCTCGCCTGGACAGGTGGCCTATGATGGGCTGGGCGAGCATTCCCCCTTTGCAAAGGCGGTTGCGAGACATTTACCTGCTGAGAATACCGAGATCCTGTCGACCATCAAACGCATCATTCGAGACGTCAAAGCAGCCACACACAACAGACAGACCCCCATTGTCACCAACGATCTAGCGCAGGAAATTTACCTCAAGAAGGGGGAAGATGGGCAAGCGGCTGCAATTGCCTATCGTGAAGAGGAGCGCCTGTTCGAGGCGGCCATGGCAATCAACACGCCCCGGACTTGGGACATCATGCTGGGGCGCTTTCCCGATGGGCCGTTCTACGAGGCCGCCCTTGCGGCCAGGGACAGATCCACCGCAGTGGAGCTGGCGACAATTTCTGGTTCCATGACCCCAACTCATGATGTTGATAATGCAACTGGAACCTCACGGCGGATCCAAGTTTCGGCAGAAGCGCTACGCCTAGTGGAAGCGGGAGAAGGCCTAGACAGGAGTGATGTCCGCGAGATCCAGAGTGCACTAAAGGCAAGAGGTTATCCGGCTGGGCCTAGCGACGGGGTTATTGGTGGCGGTACCCGGAGTGCTCTGGCAGATTTCCAGTTGGCCGCAGGGTTGCCCTCAACCGGTGCATTGACTGCCGGAACTGCGGCAAAGCTTGGGATCGAGGTGCGTCTCGCTGAACCCGACAGTGAGACGTTCATCGCCTCGACCAATGCCAAGAAGTACGACCCTCTAACGCTTGCTCTCTTTGAGGACGATCCCCGCCTGTTGCGTGCAGTCGAAGCATTGCACAATCAAGAGATAGTTTATGGGTACTTCGAAGGGCATCTTTATCTCGGTGTGCTGACTTGGAGGTTGGGCAGATACGAGGAAGCAAAACGCCTTGCTCAATCTGCGGGGGGGTATTTGGCAACTATGACCTCGAGGGCAGAGAACAACTTTGTTTATGAACTGGTACGGCAGGACAGGCGGTTCTGGAAAAGACATTCGGATGGTCGGGCAACCGCGTTTGGTCCCACATTTGGGTTATATCAGCTTGACGGCGCACGGGAGCCGGATGGAGGCTGGGTTTGGGTGACGGGGGAACCTAATACCTTTTCAAACTGGCTACCTGGTTCGCCCATCAACCACAACAATCAAGCCAAATACGCAGCATTCATTTGGGATAGATGGCCGCAAAAAGTGCCAGGGCCTGTGCAAACGGCGCCGACATGGCACGATATGGAAAATGCGCAACGGTCCATTGTGATTGAAATTGAATAAGTTGGGTGACGGATACACCAAGTAGGTTTTTGCTGGCAAGCTAGGTAGAAGGCGAAGCTAGCCCCAAAAATCCAACTTATGGGCGGGCAACCCGCAGGGCAAAGTCATCGATTGTGATAGCAATACGGGCTGCTCAATCCACTTGGGGGATAGGCAGACTGATGAAACCGTAGTGCCGACGGGACCTAAGTCCAGAAAGGTAGCTTCAACGTTTGATCTTGCTGTTTTGATCAGGCCGTACCACTTGTACGCGGGTAACAAAAAGCCATTATCGCTTGGATCGAATCAAATTTCGTCTACACCCACTGGACGTCGTGGAAAATCAACACTGAATGTATCCACTAAAAATGTGCATAAAGCTGTGAGTAATGTGCCAGATATTTAGATTTTCTATGCCTTTCTCTTGCTTTATAATGATCCACCTAATAATTAGGCATCCCTAGAAAGTTCTGTTTCCCGATACTATTTCCCCAGAAGTGTAGCGAAAAAGCGGCTACTTTATTAGGCGACCAACAATTTTGCGCTATTGTACAGCCCCGAAAAAGGCGCTGTGCATAACGTTATGGTAAATTCCAATAGTGGGGTCATAGAATGACTGCTTATGAAGAAGGTTGGCAGGCGCTAGTGATGAATAAATCAGAGGGCCAGTATCCCTATTCAGATCTGCCACGCAGAAACGCTTGGCTGCAGGGCTGGCCGGACGCGAAGAAACAAATTGACAACACATAGTCCAACAAAGGAGCGGCCTGCTAATACTTGATGGGGCAAAGCGCGCAGGCCGCATTTTACACCCGCTAGAGTAGATGTACATTTCATACAAGCAACCGAGATGTGTGTCCAGAGTAAGAGCGCGGCCCACCTTGGAGGGGGCTCGACCAAAGCAGGCCGCGGGCCCGCTGCCTAAAGCGGATACTAAGTAGGGTAGGCGGCAAATTTGATACGTCCAGAAAAGGAGGTTTTGTTGGATCAGTAGTCATTCGCAGATGCCGACCCTGCTGATAGCTGACCTTGGTGCCAAACCAGTCTAATGGCCGGTTCCAGCCCCTTATAAGACCTTGGTGCGCTGTGCAGCATGAAGCGGCATTTGGAACACAAAGGGCGTACTCTGTTGAAAACTCGGTGTTTGGCCAATTGGGTGCATTTCATCGGAAAACTATCCCGCTGGCGCGCCATTCTGAGAATGTTGTTTGCCACAGGCGCGCTCACAAAACACTTGTTCTAATTAGTTGCAGCGTTTTTCCGACCGGGGAGTTTTTCAACTCTGCCCAAACATTCATCATCGCACAAATATTATACTATAAAGACAGCAATTTTCGGCCTGCCCTGTACTTCCCAGTGTTTCCCCATTGCGCAGCCGCTGCAGTGCAGCATTGTTAGAGTACGAACAGATCGAACGTAGTAACCTCCTCCCACTGCGTTTTGTCCAAAAAGCGGATTTCGCGCAATTCCTCCTCCCTTTGCGTCGAGCCCAATATAACGAAGTCCTTCAGGGGAAGGCCGGACGGGAGACCGCCCGGCCGTACTTTGTTTGGGGAATGGTACTTAAATGGCTTCATAAGCGGGCGACGGGAAGAATGACAAACGACCAGTTCTGCCCTGACCTGCCATCCGTGCCAAATCCGTGTAATGGCCGGTTCCAGCCCATAGTGTTGAAAAACGCTGGTTTGCGAAACTGTTGATTTTCCGCCGACTTCGGGTGGCGCGAGAAAGTCAAATTGGAATACGGCTCCGAGAACGTGAGGAGGCACAACAAGGCCAAAGATCAGTTTGGCCGCCCCCCTCGTAACATGCTTGAAAATAACCTTGCTATGTTATCCAAATTTCTTAACGTTGCTCGTGCGGTATATAAATTAAATCTAACAAATTTGAAGAGAAAACAAATGGGTAAAAAACTTGATGCTCTTGGTAATGTGATGCTTGTGATCGAGGCGGGATCTCTGGCTGCAAGCATAATGGGACTAGAAAACCCACTTGACACAGAAGGAAATAAGATGAGAGCAGAGCTTGAGGAGATTAACTCCAAGCTCGATACGCTCATTGATTTGACAGAGCAAGAACTGGAAATGCTCAACGAGATTTTGGAGGATCTACAAGAAATCAAAGCAGATATTGCCTGGCAGGGGGTGATTACAGATCTATCAAAGTCGTTTAGCAATCTACAATACTTATACGAAAAAATGGTAAGTCCAGATCTGGATATAGATACTTGGATGGAGCGTGCGTCAGACTCTCAATGCGGCATTGAGTTTGCCTTATTCGAAATCAACAAGAGCATAATGGGGCAAGGAATTTTGGATACCCCCAGTTTAATGGGCGCGCGCATGGATGTTTTACGCGCTAAATCAGGATTGCCTCAAAGCGTTAGATACTATTCCACGATATATTGGTACCATATTTTGGCGTGGTATTTGCGTGGCATTGCCGTGTGGGCCTGTTTGAAAAAAACGGAAAGTGCTGACGTTTCCGCCATGGAAGCTTGGCAATCAGCTCGGGAACTAGAAATCACAGAAATGCAAGCCTACGTCAAAGACCTCATTTCATCTGAGAAAGGGGAGTTGAAATCTTCGACCGCTAGCAGCGATACGCTACCAATATCGAACGGACTGTTTTCTAAGTCTGTAGAATTCATCAATGCAAAACAGCAGGCACAAAAGGGCTGGGTTCTTGTTGGAGTTGGAGTCGAAAAAAAGAGGCAGGGGATCTATTTGCAAAATTATGTTGCCAAATGGGAGGATGTTCAAAATGGAACAGTAGATGTCAACAATATGAACACCTATAGAAGCCATAATCCCAGCGCGTACAAAAACAGCGAAAATTCTATTTACGTGAACAAAGGTGTCAAGTTCCAGGAATTTATGGCTCCCGAAAATCGGGTATTAAGTGGCGTAACATTTCACCCAACTTCAACCGGAAAATACCTGGAGCTAAAAATATTTACGCGACCAGTAGACGGAATTGAGGAGCTCGATGAAACGAGTGACCATTCCAGCTCCAACGGCACAAATGTGAGCAAGAGGCCATTCATCACGGCACATCAAATCGCGACCGGTAAGGTGCAGGGTGACCCCATTAGCCCTATCAGAGGTATTCGGCTCTATTTTGATAGTGAAACAAATTCGGTAAAAGTGGGAGTTTTCACCCAATATTGGCAAGATATCTCTGTTAGCGTGTGACATTAGTAACGACGTCTTGTGCACCGACTGTGTTAAGCGGCCCTTTCGCATAACCCAGTACAGCGGTGGTTCCACAGTTTTGCTTGATTAATGTTAGGGCATCAGCTCTTCGATCCGGTTGATGTCCCAGCATTAGGGGCAGGCCTTATTAAGGTACAAGCAGACTCCGAACCGCCTCTGTTCAAAATCGAGCGACGAGTTCGAAGCAGCACACTACTTAAAAATGACCGCATTCGAGAGCCTAGTGACAGAGTGTCTACGCTTGCAACCAGGTCGCAACGGAACCTGGTGCCAATGTCCCCGAAGGGCTGTTGGTTCTTCAGATCGCCGTCTCATGTTCTGGACTTTGCAAAGTTCGCTTCCTGCGCATAGCCGCCGTTGGTGGTGATCGCGTCCAATGGCCGGTTCCAGCCCTTCTACGACATCCGTGTTGGGTGCAGCATGACGCGGTAGATCGAGCTCAAAGGGCGCATAGTTGACATTAGCTGCGCTTGACAAGAATGTCGGCTATGCACGGCCCACGCACCTGACAAATGTCAGCTGTTGCACCAAGATTGACTTGGTTCTGCATCGCAGAAAAAACCTTTCCGAGGTCAAATCGATGAGTTTTTGCAACCTGAAAAACGATTGGTTTCAAAGTCTGATTTTGTCCGTCCACAACCCCCGGAAAATCAAAAAGGTTGACTAACTAGGTATCCCCGAACGGGTGTGAGGGGCTCTGTTATTGGCCTCTGGACATCACAGCTAAAAGCATACCACTGCAGAATTCTTGAACCACGAAGGAGAAAAGGCGTCGATACGATGGATTGGTTTCTCAAATCTATGCTATCTTGAAAACTGTTCTCAAATGCGAGTGCTCTTAGCCATTTAGGACTGAATGAATAGTCTGTGACAACAATACTCGTTCCATCGGTTTTTGGAGGAATGCGTAGCCTTCTTTCACCAATGCAATTTCAGTCAACGGGCCTTCAGGATACCCAGACATAAGAACAATCTTGATTCCTGGGTGTAAGATACTTATCTGCCTCGCAAAATCCAATCCACTTTGCCCCCCAGGCAAGATCACGTCTGCCAGAATAAGGTCAGGATGGGGCTTTTGGGTTACTGCCTGCATTGCGGCTTCTGCATTGCTTGATAGTGAAACGCGATAGTCCATAGTTTCCAACGTTTCAAAAATCACTTTTTGCACATCGGGATTATCTTCCAGAACATGTATGTGTTCACCGTTACCTTGAATGACATCACTCGGTCGGGTAACTGCTTTTGTCTCTAGTGCTCTATCAGAACGTGGAAGGGTGATGGAAATTGTTGTGCCTTTGCCGGGGGTTGTTTGAATCGTAGCGTCACCGCCAGACTGCCGCGAAAATCCGAATACCATTGACAATCCAAGGCCACTTCCTTGGCCAACTTCTTTAGTTGTGAAGAATGGCTCAAACGCTCTCGCTAAGGTATTTTCAGACATTCCTAGGCCAGTGTCGCGAATAGTTATTTCCACGTATTGCCCTGGTTGAAGGGAAAACTCGATGTTCGAACGTCCAACTCCACCCGGAATTTCTCTGTTCTTGCATTCGATGACCAGCTTTCCGCCTTGTGGCATTGCATCCCGCGCATTAAGTGCCACGTTCAAAATGGCACTTTCAACTTGGGTGGGGTCAGCATGAATGGCCCACAAATCGTCTTCCAATTGAGCTGTCACAGAAACTTCCTCGCCAAGTACACGAAGCAAGGTTTTACTGATCGTAGAGACCAAATCGGATAGATCTACTGACCTAGGAAGCAATGTCTGCTTTCTAGAAAAAGCAAGTAAATGTCGAGTAAGTTCTGCACCTCTTTGGGCCGCTTTTATGATTTGACCGGCCAATTCATGATCCGGATCGTCAACAATCTCTAGCAATTCTGCGTTGCCCTGCACGACTGTCAGAAGATTATTGAAGTCGTGTGCGATGCCTCCTGTAAGCTGCCCTATTGCTTCTAGCCGCTGAGCAGAAAACAATGATGCCTCAAGCCGCTTTCGGTCGGATATATCTGTTAGAAGCCCAACAGATCTCTTTGGGACACCAGCATGGTCAACTACACATTTACCCAGGGCGTGAAACCAGCGGAACTCACCAGTTCCCATTAGGAATCTATGCTCATGTTGAAACGGAACATCTGGCTCATTTAAATGCCTATCCAGTTCCGCCCGATAGGAACCAACATCGTCGGGGTGAACAAGTTCGGCTATCCCAGAAGACGCAAGAGCTGCACGGAAATCACTTGGATCATACTTCAAGGCCTCAATGAAGCTTGGTGAAACGAAGAGATGGTCTTGCTCAATGTCCCAGTCCCAAATTGCCGCGTTTTGGGTCGCTAAAGCATATCGTTCTTCGCTCTCTGCCAACTTTCTTGTTCGCTCGATAACTTCAGCTTCAAGCATTTCGTTCAGTTCTTGCATCTGACGTTGAATAATCGCCTGCTTCGTAATGTCCTCCTCACTTAAGACTGCAACAAAGGCACCAGTGACCGGGTCACGTCCACGGCGTGCAAGAATTCTGTGAACCCTAAAGCCATTTTGCGTGCGCATCTCCTGTTCCGTATCGAAGCTTTTCCCCCCAGTTGCAGTCGACAAGAGTTGGTTGGCAACATCGGGATCTTTTAGGCGCCCAACCATGTCATTTCCAAGCAACCCGGATGTAGCTGTGCCATAGCAATTCAAAGCTGCCGGATTTTGAGCCAGTAAACGTCCGTCCGCGGAAAACGTGCTGACCATCAGAGCAGAGGCGCGTGCCGCTTCGAGAATGCGAAGAGATTCTTGGTCAGTGTTGTTGTCGAAATACTGCTTAACTTCAATTAATACAGCGTTCACGTTGCCCTCAATGTGAATCGGTAGAAAAGACAAACTGACGGTTTTCGGATCGCCGTTTGGGTACAACGTCCAAGTGTCCTGTATCCGTTCCGATCCACTGGAACTGTTCACGATTTGCTGCAACCGAGTTCGTACTGTATCGCTGTCAGTGGAAAAGTCTCGATCCAGCAAGTCTAGAAGGTTATGCGCTTCCCAAAAGTCAATACCTGCTGGGTTTGCCCACCAAATTTTGTGCCTGTCCACATCAAACACCCATAGCGGTGTAGCCAGTTGCGCGAATTGACTAAGGTCATCATGACTTGAAAGCTGGATGATCGCTCCAATCTAAATGATGTTCGGTTCTTAGTTCATCAAATGTACATTTGATGATAGTCTTTGCTGAAGGGCAATCCAAGCCATTATTCAAAATTCCAGATTATCATTTTCGCATGGCGGTATTGGTTCTAGAGGCCAAGTCTCCATTATGTGAACAGCAGCTACTGTAGGTGTACCACTCACACTCGATCAGATGAAATTCACCAGAGCCGAGAGGCGTGTGAGCTGCCTCCCTCGAAGCTGCAATCAGGTCAAATCATTTTCGATTTGGCTATTTAGGGCCAGTTTCAGTTCATTTCCTAGCTGGAGTGCTCAAAGTAAGTACCCAATTCCTTTCTTCTTGGTCTATGTTGCTTGGCGCCCTTGGGCTGGAAACGGTCATTGGTCATCATTTGCACAAACGGCAGCTCAAGGCCGTTCGTTACAAGTCGACGTGTCCCGAGAGCCGACTTTGGAAAGGTCAATAACTGCGCATTGCTGCCGTTGGAACTAACCGCAGCGAAGTTCTGGAACCCGCCGATACTAACGAATTTCTGCGCAGTGCAGCATTAGTCACAATGGGGCTCGGTTCCGACATTACTCGATCACAGCAGATGGGTAGGTAGGATGTGTCCGTCGGGTCATCGAGTCAGAGGTGTGATCGAGGGAATTGATTCGATGGTGTAGCTAGCGCTTTTCGGACGTTGTTACGCAATAGTTACGCACTGATCATTCTAATACTTTGAAATTAAAAGATGATACTGTGCCTCTCGACCGCACCAACTACTTTCCTTGCTCTTGATACACGGTATTTGTTGTGGGGCTTTCATCCCCTCAATCTCTTTACGCGCCGGATCTATGGGTTTTCACTGGTTGTGATGGCTTAAGTCCAGGCCCGCAATTTCCTTGCCAACCCTGGCCAAATTGTCCGTTCTGCTGGTTTGCGTCCAATAAAAACGTAGTCGGCAGCGTATCGATGGCCCGATATCGAAATCTGAAATTAGTTGCACCACATTCATGGCGTAACAGGAGAAAACGTGTGTGGCCCAAATCGCTGATTGGGACGGCGATTTCCGGCTGCGAACGTCTTTAGTTGTCAGGCATCCGGCAGTAGTTCAATTATGACAAGGCCATTTGGTTACAGGACCTAAATGCTTTCGTGAACGGTTTCATAAGCAAAATGTCAACAACATGAGACGCTACAATCACATCATAGGCGGGTTCATTTGGTTGCTCTCTAATCATCGCAGCAACTTAGTTGGCCGGCTGTTCTATGGGGCTTGCGGGCTATCGGACAGATGGCGAATAGGTCTCTAATTCAGAGAGAAGCAAAGATAGAAAGTCCTGTCCAATTGCAGACAGGGGCCGTGTTTTGGAGGTAATTACAGCCATTTCCATCATGATAGTGGGGCGAAAGGGACGAGTGATAAAGCCGCCCTCAAAATCAAAGTCCAACACAAAGGGATCCAGGATCGATACGCCCATACCTTCTTTGACAAAACTCAGCAGGTTTTTGAACAAATGAGAGTGGACCCTGGTTTTCAATGGGATGCCTGCACTGTGAAAGGCTTCTCGCGTACGGCGGTGGGTCATATGATCAGGCCCCATGACGATAAATGGCACGCCATCCAGTAGTTCTGGGGTCAAGACTTGGTGTTGCGCCAGCGGACTGTCTTCTGGCATCGCGATCAGGGTTTCGACGGTGATCGGATGCACTTCCAGCGTGTCGTGCAGGACTGGAATTTCGCAGACGCCGATTTCAAATAGCCCCGACATTACCCACTCTTGGATCTTGGCTGAATATTGCGACTGAAAAGAAATCGTCATATCCGGTCGGCCATGAGCAAACCGAGCGATCAGCTTGGGCATAAAGCCAAATGACATCGAGTGTTGTGAGGCCACCTGGAGCTGTCCAGCTTGTTTGTTTTGCAGATCGATAACCGCCTGACTTACATGATCAAAACCCCGCACAACGGTGTCAATTTCCTGATAAAGAAGATTGGCCTCTGGGGTCGCGATCAACCGGCCTTTGATACGCTCGAATAGTTTGAAACGGGTCTGGCGCTCTAGCTGGTGCAGCAAGTTGGAAATCGCAGGTTGCGATACTCCAAGTATAGAGGCCGCGCCGGTAACGGTGCCGGTTTCAATGGTGGCGTGAAAGGCCTGTAATTGTCGAAATCTAAGATGCATGACACATACATATCATAAAAAATGATGACATGGCCAGAAATTCATATTTGAAATGATACAGTCCTACGGGCATGGTAGCAAAAAATTATGGAAATCAATGTGCCACGATTAATCAAACCCCTGACCGGAAGACCCGCCGGAGCCTGTAAATGACCCAATCGCATACAATTATCATTGGAGCAGGTATCGTCGGTGCTGCCACTGCGATCTGGCTAGCCCGCGCCGGACACCAAGTGACGCTCATTGACAAAGGCGAGCCGGGCATGGGCGCGTCTTATGGAAATGGCTGCATCCTGGCTGCATGCTCCATGGTGCCAGTGACTGCGCCGGGCCTGATCACCAAGGGCCCCAAGTATCTGGCGGACCCAAATTTCCCACTGTTTTTACGCTGGGGTTACACGCCCAAACTGCTGCCTTGGCTGATACGCTACCTGTCAAATGCCAATGACAGTGACACCCGTCGCATTGCTCAAGGGCTCACCCATATCGTTGGAGATAGCTTGGAACAGCACCAAGCGCTCACTGCGGGCACTGAGGCGGCCAAATGGGTGCAGGAAAGCGAATACAATATTGCTTATGCAGATCGGGCCGCCTTTGAGGCAGATGCTTACACGTGGGAGCTGCGGCGCGAAGCAGGGTTTGTGCCTGAATTGATCGAGGGGGCCGCCGTTCAGGAAAAAGAACCAATTCTGGCGAAGACCGTTAAACTGCTGGCTGTGAACAAGAACCATGGGTTTATCCATAATCCCGGCCACTATGTCCAGGATTTGGTCAAGCTGTTGAAGCAGTTGGGCGGACAATTTGTTCAGGCCGAGGTCAAAGATTTTGACCTAAGTGGCGGGCGTATCACTGCGGTTGAAACCACGCAGGGGCGGTTTGATTGCGATCAAGCGGTGCTTGCAACAGGGGTCTGGTCAAAACCTCTGATGCAGAAGCTGGGCCTTAATGTTCCACTCGAAGCTGAACGAGGGTATCACATCTTGTTCAAAGATCCTTCACAGACCCCCAACAACCCGCTGATGCTAACGTCTGGGAAATTCGTTGCGACTTCAATGGATCAGGGGCTAAGGTGCGCAGGTGTTGTTGAATTTGGTGGGTTACAGGATACTCCGTCAAAGGCACCACTTAAGCTGATGCGCAAGAAGGTTCGGGAAGTGTTTCCTAATATGACGGCCAGCAGCGAAGAAGAGTGGCTGGGCTTTCGGCCAGCCCCGTCTGACAGCCTGCCGTTGATCGGCGAAGTGGGGAGTTCCGGTGTCTATGCCGCCTTTGGTCACCATCACATCGGGTTGACGGGCGGACCTAAAACCGGACGCATGGTGGCGGATATGATCTGCGGCCAGCGCAACAATATAGATATGAAGCCTTACGAGCCAAAACGGTTCGCCTAAAAGGCCAACAGAACAATAAAATAATCAACAGGGAGATCAAAATGATCATGAAATACTCAGTAAAAGCCGCGCTAACTGTTTCGACGATAGCGCTGGGCGCTACCGCAGCCTCGGCAGAGAAATGGGACATGCCAATGGCCTATTCGGCCACCAACTTCCACTCGGAAATGGGAGTCGTGTTTGCAGACAAAGTGCGTGAGTACACAAGCGGTGACCTGGACATCACTGTGCACCCCGGTGGTTCGCTATTCAAAGGCGGCGAAATCAAGCGTGCTATTCAAACTGGACAGGTGCCAATCGGCGAACGTTTCATGGCAGCCCACGCTAACGAAGTGCCACTTCTGGGTTGGGATAACCTGCCGTTTGTTGCCACAACCTATGCTGACAATGCTAAACTTTGGGAAGCAGCGAAGGACACAGTCAACGGGCAGCTGGCAGATCTAAATCTTGTCACTTTGTACACATGCCCATGGCCGGGGCAGGGGTTCTACTTCAACAAAGACGTGAACTCGTCTGCTGACACCCAGGGCGTCAAGTTCCGTTCTTACAACACTGCAACTGCTACCTTTGCTGAGGCACTCGGCATGGTCCCAGTTCAGGTCGAAGCGGCAGAATTGAGCCAAGCCCTTGCCACAGGTGTAGCCGAGGCATTCATCTCGTCCGGTTCTACTGGTTACGACCGCAAGGTTTGGGAGCATCTGTCCAACTATTACAAGGTCAACGCCTGGTTGCCACGAAACTATGTGATGGTGAACAAAGGTGTTTGGGAAGGCCTGGATGCTGACACGCAGGCTGCTGTACAAAAGGCCGCCGACGAAACGGGTGCTGCATGTTCTGCCAAGTCAGAGGAGCTTGCAGGTTGGTATTTTGAGCAGCTTGAAGCAAACGGCATGAAAGTCGAAGACGCTGGTGCTGATTTCCTGAAAGAACTGGAAGCCATTGGTGCTGACATGCAGGCCACTTGGCTGAAGGACACCGGCGCAGATGGTCAAGCGATCCTTGACGCCTATAACGCCAACTAAATCCACACAAATTTCACGGCCCTTCGCACCTATGCGTGGGGCCGTGTCTCATCTGACCGGGGGATAGGGTATTGCGCGACTGGCAACCTTTTCTGGGCCTGCCGTTATGGGTATGGCTTTTCATTTTTCCAACCATATTGGCAGCATTTTGTCTGCTTTATCGAAAACCAGCGGAGCGGTTGCTGACGCCCGTCTGGCGTGTGCTTGATCGTATTTATCTAGGCGCCGGAGTGGTGGCGGCCTGCTTTATGGTGACCATCCTCCTGCTAATCATCGCACAGATGATTTCGCGTTGGAGCAGTGTAACGTTTTCGGGCTCCACTGAATATGCCGGTTATGCGATGGCTGCCACGTCGTTCTTGGCGATGGCCCATGCGCTGACCCGTGGGGCCCATATCCGGGTGTCCATATTCCTGAATATGAACCGGTTTCTGGGTTTTTGGTTGGATGCATTGGCGATGTGGATTGCTGCGATCACAGCGACGTATTTTGCCCGCTACGCGATTAAAACCAACGTGTTATCGAAGCTACTGAACGATCGCACGCAAGGGCAGGACTTTGTGCCCGAGTGGCTTTTGTCCTTTTTTGCCATGTTCGCAAACGCACCCAGCAAATGGGCGCAGATCTGGGCCGAAACCGGATCTGAGTGGGTCTACACTCCAGTTTGGCTGCCACAACTACCGATGTCGATTGGCACGGTCCTGCTGGCTGTCGCCATTTGGGACTATCTGACCCGGCTTCTGGTCACGCGCCAGACTAGCATTATTTCGGAGGCAGTCGAATGAGCGAGCTCTACACTACCATTATTTTCTTGTTCGTACTGTTCGCCCTTTTGGGCGGATCAGTTTGGATCGGGCTGGCGCTGATGGGCGTGGCCTGGGTTGGTATGGTCATGTTCACTTCTCGTCCTCCCGGGGATGCGATGATCACAACCATCTGGACCGGCTCCTCGAGCTGGACTCTGACCGCTCTGCCGCTGTTTATCTGGATGGGTGAGATATTATATCGAACCCGATTATCACAAGATATGTTCCGCGGATTGGCGCCCTGGATGCGCTGGCTGCCAGGTGGGTTGCTCCATACCAATATTGCCGGCTGCACGATCTTTGCTGCTGTTTCTGGATCATCTGCGGCCACTCTGACTACGGTTGGCAAAATGTCGATCCCGGAGCTGCGCAAACGCGGCTACCCCGAGCACATGATCATTGGTACTTTGGCTGGCGCAGCCACATTGGGCCTGATGATCCCGCCATCCCTGACCTTGATCGTCTATGGCGTTACGATCAATGAATCGATCACCAAACTGTTCATGGCCGGGATCCTTCCAGGACTGGTGCTGGCAAGCCTGTTCACTCTCTACATCATGGGTTGGCATTTCTTCACCAAAGGCCCGCGTCCAGATCCGGAACCACCGATGAGTTTTGGGACCATGCTGGCCGAGAGTCGTTTCCTTGTACCGGTGTTGATGCTGGTTACGGTTGTCATTGGCTCGATGTATCTTGGCTTTGCCACAGCCACAGAAGCTGCCGCTGTTGGTGTGCTTGGCTCCCTGACGCTTGCCTTTATGCAGGGCTCGCTCAGCTGGAGTACGTTTACCGAGTCCCTCATGGGGGCTACACGAACGTCGGCGATGATCTCATTGATCCTGATGGGGGCCTTTTTCCTGTCACTGTCGATGGGCTTCACTGGCCTGCCGCGCGCGCTAGCTGACTGGATTGATACTCTGAACCTGTCACCATTGGCGCTCATCGTTGCGCTAACCATATTCTATGTCTTCCTTGGTATGTTCCTGGATGGGATTTCCTCGGTTGTGCTGACGATGGCGATCATCGAGCCGATGATCCGTCAGGCTGGAATTGACCCGATCTGGTTTGGTATCTTCATTGTTGTGGTCGTTGAGATGGCGCAGGTGACGCCACCGATTGGTTTCAACCTGTTTGTGCTGCAAGGCATGACCAAGCACGAAATCTCCTACATCTCAAAAACCGCCATCCCGATGGTTGGCCTGATGTTGCTGATGGTTGTGATTTTGGTGGTCTGGCCTGAACTGGCCACGTGGTTACCAGAAAACATCCGCTCGCGGCCTGGAAGCTAAGTCAGAAAACCGAAAACAAAAAAACCGCCCCGGCCATTGGCTGGGGCGGTTTTTTTTATTGGGCATGGACTGCAGGTGCTGAGGCCGTTTAGCCCATCCAACGCCGAACAGGTGCGTTGGTTTCCTCTAGCGGCTGTGTCACCACATCAATCAATGTCGGCCCGTCATGGTCAACCGCTTCCCGCATCACCCGTTCCAGATCCGCAGGGTTTTCAACGCGCCAGCTTTTAACCCCGTAGGCAGCAGCGATAGCCGCATGATCGGTGCGGTTGAAGTCAACGTTGTAATAGCGCGCATCCTTGTCTGCATGCTGGCTCGCTTTGATCCAGCCAAAGTTTGAGTTGGAGAACACAACAAATGTAATTGGCGCGCGACACCGGCATACGGTTTCCAATTCACCCACTGTGAACCCAAACGAACCATCCCCCATCAGGGCCACGACCTTGCTGCTAGGTCGCCCGAACCATGCGCCCAGAGCCGCAGATAGCGAATACCCAAGTGCCCCATGTGCGCGGTTGGTAATGAAATAACGCCCTGCCTGAGGCAGCTGGTAGTAGGCCGAGAAATAAGGGCAGCTGGTGCCGGGATCTGACACTACAGTTGCATCAGGCGGCAGCACCTTCATCAAGGTATCGATCACCCGCTCGGGGCGAATTGGTGCTTCATCGCTGGCAGCGAATTTCCGGAACACGTCAAACTTGCGCTTTTTGATGTCGGCAATGGCGGTTGCGCCACCAAAGGTATCAGCACCCTGATCGCCCGCATCTAAAACTGCGTTTACCTGAGCGAGGGCCAGCCGCAGATCTCCAACGACACCCACTTCGGTCCGGTAGTTTGCACCAATCACCATGGGGTCATTGTCAAAGTGTACAATCCGAGCGGCTGCAGTGGGGGCTTCCCAGCGGGAGGTTGTGGTTGAGCCTGCACGGCAGCCCATGAAGACCACAAGATCGGCTTGTTCCATCAATTCCCAGGTTTGATCTGTGCCGCCGTTCGAGCCAACAACACCCAGACAGTTGGGGTGGGTTTCGGCCAGAGAGCCTTGACCAGAGATCGAGGTGGCCACAGGAATATCGAGCCGGGTCGCGAGGCGAGACAACTCCTCCATTGCGCCGGATATCACAATACCACCACCACAGACGATCAGCGGTTTTTTGGCGGACAGGATTGCGTCCACGGCGGCTTCAGCAGCGCCTTGTTCCGGCGCTTGAGGATAGGCGGGGTAGCTTTGGTGCTTTGGGTCAGCCCAGATATCTGACGGGTCGACCTGATCGTATTGAATGTCGTAGGGCAGGCCAAGATGCGCGGCCCCTGAACGGCCAGTTGTCATGGCGCGAAATGCAGTACGTACCATGCGCGGAATATGCGCCGACTGTTTGATCACCGTGTTCCACTTGGTCAGTGGCTGCATCAATCTGTCTTGGTCGACTTCGGTCAGCGGATATTTCCCGTAAGACCCAACTGAAATGTCTGTAGTGATGCCCAACACAGCATAAGAACTCTCAGTCGCTTCAATCAGGCCGGGGAGGATGTAGGTTGCGCCTCCGCCAGATGGACCTTCTGCAACACCAACCCGGCCGGTCACGCGCGAATAGCCGTCAGCCATGTATGTCGCGCTACGCTCATCGCGGGTCAGCACATGTGTCATGCCATGATCGCCACGCAGCATTGCATCATAGAAGGGCAGTGTCGTGTCGCCACAAAGCCCGAAAATATGTTTTACCCCGTGTGCCTCGAGCATTTGAACCATGGCTTCGGCGCCATTCAATTTGGATGTCATTCCGATTTCCTTTGACCTAAATGCGCTCTGGAAACTGGCGCATACAGAATTGTATACAATTTAGAATACAAACTTGCGCTCATGTCAATTCCCTTGTAGCGTTGCCCAAACTCAAGGTGAGCCACAAAATGTCCAAGCAGTTAAGCAACGTGGATAGAGTGTATGAATCGCTGCGTCAGATGGCGGCGGATTTTGCGTTCAAACCTGATCAACGCATCAACGAAAGCGAGTTGTCCAAACTGCTGGGTGCCAGTCGTACGCCACTGCGTGAGGCGCTTAACCGTCTGGTCGCAGAGGGGTTTCTTACTTTTCAGAATAACCGGGGGTTCTTCTGTCGCTCATTGACGCCAAAATATATACTCGACCTGTACGAAGCACGGGTGGCGATTGAATGTGAGGCGTTACGGCTAGCGTGTCGACGCGCAAAAGATCATGAGATCACGGCACTCGGAGATTATCTTGAACAGATAGAACCGGATTATGAAAGCGGCTCTGATCCGGCGGAGCAACTGGCGATGGATGAGGCATTCCACTTACGGTTGGCGCAGTTGTCAGGGAATGATGAACTGGGAAGGATGCTGAGAAATCTGAATGATCGCATCCGTTATATCCGTCTGATTGATCTCAAACGCCTACGCGACAAAACCGGCAAACGGGTGCCGGGTGAATTGTCAGCGCATAGCCGAATTTTCCTTGCGCTGTCAGGCCGAGATCCAGCTGCTGCGGAGGCTGCAATGCGAGGACACATTGAGAAACGACGAGAAGCCGCGACCGAGGCAGTGCAAATTGCATTTTCGCAATTATATGTACCGCAAGATTAGAAGATCACTAGGAAGGACTCCCAATGCAACAGGGCGGTAAAACCGTTTATGGGGCCACAGTTGGCATCCTGATGCTGGAAACCCAATTCCCCCGAATCTACGGTGACATGGGAAATGCGATGACCTGGGACTTCCCAGTTCAATACCGGGTTGTTCCGGGTGCCACACCGGACAAAGTTGTACGCAATAGCCCTAATGAACTGATCGATAGTTTCATCGAAGCAGGGCGCGATCTGGTGCGATCTGGCTGCGATGGCATCACCACCAATTGTGGTTTTCTGGCGCTGATTCAGGACGACATAAAACAGGCGCTGGGTGTACCGGTGGCGACCTCTTCCTTGATGCAGGTGCCTATGGTGCAAAACCTCTTGCCAGCGGGGAAACGCTGCGGCGTGATCACTATTTCAAAAACGTCACTGACAGACGATCACATGATTGCCGCTGGAGCCCCAGTTGATACGCCAATCGTTGGTACCGAAGGCGGGCGTAACCTCACCACGAGCATCTTGGGCGACAAATTGGAAATCGATTTTGAGTCGTGCCGTTTGGATATGATCGATGCGGGGCTTGAGATGGTACAGAGCCACCCTGATGTTGGCGCCATCGTGTTGGAATGTACCAATATGGTGCCATATGCCCGTGACATCCGCAAAGTCACTGGGTTGCCGGTGTTCTCGATCTATTCGTTCATCAAGTGGTTCCAGTCGGGAATTATGCCGCGCGGGTTCCCACTTGAACTGGATGATCCTCGTTGGTGACAGCAGTGACTTAGTTCTGTTGCACCGTGCTGTGCCACTCGGCCAAGAACCGTTTACGTTTTAGATGATCCAGAAAAACAAGTAGCCCTGGCCCCATCTGGATCGGGCGAAAGGGGGCGTTCTGGGCTTCGTCAGAGATGGGGTAGCGGTGAAATGGGTATTCGGGCACGTCCGGTGTGTCCCAGGCCGCGCGGAGCAGGTGGTCAATAAATGCTCCCGCCAGTTTAGGATGTTTTGCTGTGCGCAGCACAACAGCGGTGCGTAGCATCATGTTGGTGTAGTCTTCTGGCTCAACAATCGTGATCCGGGAGGCCAGATCTTTGCGCGCGCGCGCATAGCTTCCCAGTACGTTGTACGCGACGGCAATGTCGCCACGCGCTACGTTTTCGATCATGTCCCCAGAGCAGCAAAACAACCTGATCTTTAATCCCCCCATGATTTCCATCAACCGCCAGTAGGATTCTGATGTGCGGGCATCTTGGGTTGCAAACAAATAGCCAAGACCGCTGGTGCGAACGTCATATGTCCCAATGCGTCCTCGAAACCGGTCTGGGTGTTTACGAAGCAGCGAAATCAGCTCTTGCCGTGAGCGAGGAAGTTCCAGCCCTGCAAATGCTGCAGGAGAAATCACAATTGATGCGGGCTCTTGTGAGAATGCGAAGACATGGTTGCGCCAGGTTCCCCAGGTTGGGACCAAATCAATCAAGTCCGAATAATGCGCAAGCGTATAGCCATCATTGGCCAGTTTAACCTGCAGATCCATGGCCGAAGACAGCGCGAGGTCGAATTCTGCCCCTTCAAGCATGACCGCTTTCATCAGCTCGGCGCTGCTGACGCTGGTGTAGTCAATTGCAACGCCGGGATTTAGTGCGAGAAAGCTGCCAATCAACGGTGCCAAAAGGTCCGTGTCGGTGGTTGAAAGTATTTTAAGAGCATCGCTGTCTTTTGGACCAAAATACCGGTTTTCCTCGACCTCAAACGCACGACTCGTGGTGGGCATCGCCAGTACCGCGGAGAAAGCGCTCGCTAGGATTAGTGCAAAGGAAAGCAAAGAGATACGCATGCGCCTGTTCCGGTCTTGCTGGTTTCAATTATTAGGACGCCACCGTGAGCTTCGACGACTTCACGGGCGATGGTTAGCCCCAGTCCCGAGCCGATGGTGCCAGCCGCATTTTCGCCACGTGTAAACCGCTGGGTAAGTGCATCAGTGTCCATTCCTACAAAACCGCCTGCCTCGTCCTCAACTTGGATCCGCGCCGTATTGCCGTTTTGGCGAGTGCTTACCTGAATTGCGCTTTCATTTGGGGAGTATTTGATAGCGTTGTCCAAAATGTTGCGTACAGCGTTTTGGATCAAGATTGCGTCACCGGTGATTTTGGGATTTCCACTTCCGAAGAAATGCAGATCTATGTCTTTCAGCTCCGCGATGGGTTGAAGTCGGTCAACCAGTTCTCGGCCTAGTTCAGTTAGATCAATCGCCTTGCGCTCCAAACTATCGATACGAAAGGTGACCATGGCATGATCCAGCAGTTGCCCGGCAGCACGCGAGCTTTCGTCTATAGCGCGGATCATTTCACGCAGCGAGGCGCGGTTTTCGGCTCTGTCTACCCTACGCAGAGTGATTTCCGCTTGGGTTCTGACTGTTGCCAGCGGTGTGCGCACTCTGTGAGCCGCCTCGGCAATAAAATCCTCTGACCTTGTTAAAGACACTCGTAGCCGGCCGATAAATCGGTTCAAAGAGGAGACCAGAGGGATCATTTCGCTAGGAACAGGCCGCTGAACTGGCCGCAGGTCTTTGGGACCACGTCGTGAGACAGCCTCGGTGAGTTGTTTTAGTGGTCTAATACTGGATTGCGCGGCCCAGATTGCCAGTATTGTTGCGACCAGAAAAAAACCTAGTCCAAGCTGCATCGCTGATCGCGACAACTGTGCAAGCTGTGCGGCTTGACCTTCACGGGTCTGAGCGACGGAGATAATGATGTCGGCTGGCGCACTATTCAGCGACAGGCGTCGTAACGAGGTCACCATGCGAATACTGTCACCTTTGTAAGTCAGTGTATCAAAGGCTGAATGCCCAGATCGAACGCTTTGGCTGGTTGTAGGAAGGTTCTCATACCCAGTCAGAACGTCGTCGCGTGTCGAGACACGATAAAACACTCTATCATTGCTGACATTCCCCAGCATAGACAAAGCCGCGTATGGAATGTCGACGGTAATTTCGTCGGCCTGCACGGAAACTGAATCCATGATTGAGGTGGCTGAGGCAAGCAGGATACTGTCATGGGTTTGTTGCGCCACGTCGCGCGCAAAACCCAGCACTACAAAAAACAACAGCGTCGCCAAAAACGCTGCGCTGCCAACCAGTTGTAGCATTAGTCGACGGCGTAGAGATCCACTGGTTTGCAATGGTTCATTCATGCCAGCGACATCCTGTATCCGAGTCCCCGCACAGTGGTAATCTCGACCCCGGAACCTGACAAATGCTTACGCAACCGACCAACATAGACTTCGATGGCATTTTCCGAGACGTCTTCGTCATAAGAAAACAAGCGATCAACCAGTTTGGGCTTTGAATAAATACGGTCTGGGCCGCTGAGGAAAATTTCCAGCAATCGCAACTCTTTGTTTCGCAGGGTGATAGTCTTGTCGCCGACCGATAAAGTTCCTGCAAGAGGATTGAAAATGAGGTCCCCGAATCGTTTTTGGTTGGAGCTGTCACCACCATGCCTCCGCAAGACTGCCCGGCAGCGTGCTTCTAACTCGGAGAAATCAAACGGTTTGGTGATGTAATCATCGGCTCCTAAATCCAGCATTCCGACCCGGTCCGAGACCTCTGACCGAGCCGTGAGGACGATAACCGGAGTTTCCACCAACCGGTTTCTATGGGCCCTCAGAAAGGCGCGGCCATCGCCATCTGGGAGCATAATATCTAACAATATCAAGTCGTAGTCCGCGGTGGCAGAAAAGTCCTCGGCTGCGGCAATATTGGCTGCGTGGTCGATGACATGACCATCCATCCGCAGCCGGTCCAAAACCGCGGTGGCTAGGCTGATGTTGTCTTCAACCAATAGGAAACGCATCTGGTCAATGGTCCTTTCTGCTGCCGTGACAGGTTTGTGTCAGCTTGCCGTGATCCTTTTAGTCATGAGCGGCTAAGCCGTGATTTGTCAAATGGGAGGACAAAATGATTAACTTGAAACTGACTCGACGTGCGATGATGGCGGCTGCTGCGGCTGTTGTAGCGCTTGGTGCCCCAGCAATGGCTGAGGAAAAAACTCTAGACAGTCTACACTTTCTGATCCCCGGTGGTGCCGGTGGTGGTTGGGACGGCACTGCACGTGGTACAGGCGAAGCGCTGACCAAAGCAGGCATCGTAGGCACTGCTAGCTATGAAAATATGTCAGGCGGCGGCGGCGGCAAGGCGATCGGCTTTATGATCGAGAACGCGGAAAGCCAGCACGGAACTCTGATGGTGAACTCGACACCTATCGTCATCCGGTCGTTGACAGGGGTCTTCCCATACAACTTCCGCGACTTGACTATGGTTGCTGGTACGATCGGCGATTATGCTGCGTTTGTTGTTGGCAAAGACAGCCCAATCAATTCGATGGGTGATCTGATTGCAGCGTATAAGGCCAACCCACGTAAAACCGCCATCGGCGGTGGTTCGGTTCCGGGTGGCATGGACCACTTGGTTGCAGCGATGGTCATGAAGGCCGCAGGTGAAGATCCAACGGCCGTCAAGTACATCCCTTACGATGCTGGCGGAATGGCAATGGCCGCTCTGCTGTCGGGTGAAATCGCGGCTCTGTCGACTGGTTTCTCTGAAGCAGTAGATCTGGCAAACGCGGGTGAGGTCAAAATCATCGGTGTGACCTCTGGTGACCGGGTTTCGGCCTATGCAGATGCGCCAACTATGACAGAGCAGGGCATCGAAGCCGAGTTCGTAAACTGGCGCGGTTTCTTTGCAGCACCAGGCCTGTCTGACGAGCGTCTGGCCGTGTATCAGAACACTCTGAGCAAAATGTACGACACCCCTGAGTGGGAAGCTGTGCGTGAGCGTAACGGTTGGGTCAACATCCACAACAGTGGGCCAGACTTTGTCAGCTTTCTTGAAGAGCAGGAAAAAGTCATTGGCGAACTGATGTCCGAGCTTGGCTTCCGTTAAGCAAGAGCATTTGCCCGGGGTGGGCTCGTCCTGCCCCGGGCTTTTTTACGAAACTCTCATCTGGCGCCCTATATGGGTTGGATAGGGTAAACCACGTTTGGGAGGATCCTATGGCGCTTGATCGCTGGATCGCATTGATCATCCTGATGATCTGCATGGCTTATGGATACGCGGCCTTTTTCACCATGGATGCCGGCTTGCCGCCTTTCATGCAACGCAACGCAATATGGCCCAGCACCTTTCCAAAGGTACTTTCAGTTTTGGCCATCACATGTGCGCTGATTATCCTGTTGGGACAGGGAAAAAGCGATGACGAAGCCAAAGAAGGCGATATCAATTACCGCCGTTTGATGGACTACAACTTGGGCCAGGCGCTGCTGCTGCTGGCGATGATGGCAGGTTATGCGCTGATGCTGCGGCCTGTTGGTTTCTTGATTTCCACCGTCGCGTTTCTAACACTCGGGGCGATGGTATTGGGGGAGCGGAAACTGCAGTTCCTACTGCCGGTGACGCTGCTGGCAACCGGGTTGGTTTGGTATTTAGTGCAACAAGTGCTTGGGATCTATCTGCGACCCTTGCCATATGTTTTTGGAACCGGAGGCTGATATGCTCGAAGGCATTATGATCGGGCTGTCCACGGCCTTTACACTGACAAACCTTATGATGGTCATCGGAGGCTGTCTGATTGGTACCTTCATCGGAATGCTGCCCGGACTGGGCCCGATGAGCATCATTTCCATCATGATCCCCGTAGCGATCACCATCGGTGATCCATCTGCGGCGCTGATCTTGCTGGCTGGCGTTTATTATGGTGCGATTTTTGGCGGCTCGACCTCGTCGATCCTGATCAACGCACCGGGGGTTGCCTCGACCGTTGCCACCTCGTTTGACGGTTATCCGCTGGCGCGCGCTGGTAAAGCGGGCAAGGCGCTGACCGTTGCTGCGATTTCATCTTTTTGTGGTGGTTCTATCGGTGCCATCCTGTTGATGATCTTTGCACCGGCTCTGGCTACTGTCGCCCTGCTGTTCCATTCGTCCGAGTACTTTGCACTTATGGTTGTTGGCCTGTCCGCCATTGCAGCATTCGCGGGCTCCGGTCAGGTGGCCAAAGCGATGTTGATGACAGTTCTGGGTCTGATCATGGCCACAGTGGGCGAAGGCGCGCTGTTCAACTTGCCGCGCTTCACCATGGGCATCATGGATCTGCAGTCTGGCTTTGGCTTTATCACGCTGGCAATGGCGATGTTCGCTCTGCCTGAGGCGCTGTATTTGGTGCTGGACCCTTCGCGGTCCAACAACGAAACCGGCGGCGAAATCAAAGATCTGCGGATCACCAAAGCCGAAGCCAAGTCGATCGCACCGGTCATTGGTCGCCAGTCAATTCAAGGCTTTTTGATTGGCGTGCTGCCGGGGGCAGGCGCGACAATCGCTTCGTTCCTTGGCTATGCTGTGGAACGTAATATTGCGCCCAAAGAAGAACAGGATCAGTTTGGCAAGGGGTCGGTCAAAGGTTTGGCTGCTCCTGAAGCTGCCAACAATGCAGCCTGTACCGGTTCGTTTGTGCCACTGCTGACACTGGGTATTCCTGGGTCAGGGACTACAGCGATCCTGTTGGGTGCCTTGATTGCGCTGAACGTTAACCCGGGTCCGCGGTTGATGGTGGATCAGCCAGAGATCTTCTGGGCGGTTATCATTTCGATGTATATCGGTAACCTGGTTCTGCTGGTCCTGAACCTGCCGTTGATCCCTTACATCGCCAAGGTTCTGGCCGTTCCTCGCAACTACCTGATCCCGTTCATTTTGTTCTTTACCATGATGGGCGCATATATTGGTCAGAATAACGCAACTGAACTGCTGTTGCTTGTGGGACTTGGGATCTGCGCAACGGTGTTGCGGTTTGCAGACTATCCTCTGGCGCCGCTTCTGATTGGGTTCATCCTTGGCTCAATGTTGGAAGATAACTTTGCTCGCTCGATGCAAATATATGATGGCATACAGTTTATCGTGGAACGGCCAATGACGATGGGCCTTCTGGGAATAGCTGCGATCCTGATTGTTTTACCCAGCTACCGCGCCCGGAGAGCACGAAACCGAGCCAAAGGCATCGCTGACGGCGATTAAAACTAACAAATTGGGGGGGCGCAGGCTCCCCTGATTACTTATTGACCTCCGGAAAATCCAAATGATCTCTACGCTTCAGCTCAAGCCGCGTTTGCTCACGGCAGTTATTGCTCTGTTTGGAGTGATGTTATTTTTGTGGGCGAAGTTTCCCTTACCCTTCTTACTTGGCCCGATGTTGATGTGTCTGCTGTTTGCGCTTGGGGGCGTAAAGATGATGGGGATGGGACAGTTGGGAATGGCGTTCCGCACCATATTGGGAGTGGCAGCAGGGTCATCGATCACACCTGACGTGGTATCTGCGCTGCCCAAGATGGCTGGTTCCCTGATGTTGGTGCCTGTTTTTGTTGTCTCGGTGGCATTGCTGTCGTTTCCCTTGATGCGGCACCTTTTCAAGTTTGACAAAGTAACCAGCTATTATTGCGCTATGCCTGGTGGGTTGCAGGATCTGATGGTGTTTGGAGAATTGGCCGGGGCCAATCTGCGGGTGCTGTCGCTAGTGCATGCCACTCGCATTTTACTGATCGTCAGTGTGGCACCGTTTGTACTGAATATGCTGTGGCAAGTGGATCTGTTGGCGCGCCCGGGTAGCAATGCCAGTGACACTCCGCTGACACAGCTTGCTTGGATGGTCGTTGCCGGATTGGCGGGCTGGGGGATTGCGACACGGCTCAATATCCTTGGCGCTTCAATCATAGGACCGATGTTACTGACCGCTGGGTTGAGTCTGTCTGGCATCATCACTCAGCGACCACCTGCTGAAATGATCTGGGCTTGCCAATTTTTTATCGGCATGGCGGTTGGGGCAAAATATGTTGGTGTGACCTTGGGGGAATTGCGCAAGGTGGTGTTGGCCGGCATTGCAAATGGGGTACTGCTGGCCTCTGTCAGCGCGGTGTTCATTCTGGCTGTGAGTGGCTTGGCGATTGCACCCGCGCTGGACGCATTTTTAGCCTATTTGCCGGGTGGGCAGGGCGAGATGGTGGTACTGGCCATCATTGCTGGCGCAGACCTAACCTATGTTGTTTTACACCATATTCTTCGGATCGCGTTGGTTGTGATGTTGGCACCTTTGTTGCTGTCGCGACTTAAATAGAACTATTGGGTAAATCTGCCTTGGCCTCGAGCTCTTCGGTCAGTTGCTCAGATCTGCTTGATCCATCAGGTTTCGGATATGTTTGGAGAAATACCATGTCGCAGGCAGGGCGATCAGAGCGCCAAGAAACAGTGACCAAGCCGTGGTCAGAACTGGGCCGCCAACCCAGCTACCGATGAGGGAGGCAAAAAACACGTTCACTGCAAAGGCGCCCACTCCAAATGGATAGAGCGCCAGAGTTATTTTCCAGGTGGGCCAGCCGGATTTGGTCATTTTCTAAAAATAATCTTGTGCACCGCAAATAGCGCGGCGACTAGGGCCAATGAGGCAAGGGCAAACCAGAATTCCGCTGTTGCGGATTGGGCCTGTGGCACAGGGCGGGTGTAGCCAGCGGCGAAAAGTGGTGAAGCTGAAATCGACAAAGTCAGCAAAGCGAGGAGGCGTTTCATGTTCAGGTCTCCAGTGTCAGGGTGCGGTAGATATCGGGTAGGGCGTTGGCCAGCCGTTGCGGGTGCGGTAGCAAAGTGAAGCCACCGCGGCCAAAAATACGGGCAAACCAGTCCTGGCCATCTTCATCAATAATGACGCCATGGAGGGATATACCGACGCGGCGGGCTTCGCGCACCGCCATGTGGCTGTCTTCGATGCCGTGTTGGCCCTCATAGTGGTCCAGATCGTTGGGTTTGCCGTCTGTCAGGACGATCAGCAATTTTCGAGTGGCTGTTTCCTTGGCCAGCATCGCCGAGGTATGGCGAATAGCAGCGCCCAAACGGGTGTAATGGCTGGGGCGGAGCGAACAGATATTGTCGGTTATTCTTTGCGACATAGGATCATCAAATCCCTTGCATTTTGTCAGGAATACCCGGTCACGGCGCAGTGAAGAAAACCCCCAAATTCCCAGTCGATCACCAGCCACATCAATTCCTGCTGCCATCGCTGCAAGCGCGTCACGGGCGACGTCATTAACGCAAGTATCGCCAACGGCAGCCTCGGTTGAACGTGAGGTGTCGACTAGAAATGCCACCGCCAGATCGCGCTCAATCTGTCGAGATGAGATATAGATGCGGTCACTGGTTTCGCCTGTGGCCTTTAGATCAACCCGTGAAGCAATGACGGCATCCAGATCCAGTTCGGTGCCATCCATTTGCCTCGGGCGCAGGATCCGCTTGGGGCGCAGGGCCTCAAACTGACGGCGCACCATCTTGATTTGGTGTGGGTTTGGAATAAATGCTTCGGCCTCGGGATCCTGCTTGGCATCTGCTTCCAGTACTCGACAGTGGCCGTCCATGTAGCTACGGGCGCGGTGGTTCCACTCGGGATAGATGAACTCACCAGACAGTTTTTCATGCTCAGCATCTGCAGGAGACAAATCCAAATGCAACCGCAACCGCGTGGCGGCACGTCGATCATTTTTGGTCAGGGTGATGTTATCCTGATCATCGGCGGCCTTTTGGGCATGCTCATCATCATCGTCATCAACAGACCGGTTAAGGTTCATGCTTTCAACCCAAGAGAGGATTGATTCAAACCGGTGAATAATAAAGCTGTCTTTGCGGTTGGCCTGGTCCAGATCGCGACGAAACCCCAGTTTTCGCTTCGTTACGCCTGCGGCCGGCGGTGGCGGCGCGGCTTCGTCCGGATCTGCCTGCGCGGTGTCGCCCGCGCCGGGCTGCAGAAACCTGAGCCAAATTGGGACGGGGGCAAAGGGGAGATAGCCTCGCGCCTCCTGCGACAGCTCTTGATCACCCGCCTGGCCAGAAAGTTGGTTGCTTACGAGTCGTTCGATATTAGCTTCGGCAGTTGGAAGCCGTAGCCTAGGGCGCATTTGAAGCGTATGGCGGCAGAGACTTGCGTAGACTTCACGCAAACCGGGGCAGGTCGCAAAGGCGCGCGCTGCCGCCAGCACATTTGCATGGATCTGGGCACGGTCAAAATCTTGTAGGCTGATTTTGGGGTCCGGCAGATATATCTGCGACATGTCAGTCTTTGCTGCCAGTGCAGCAAGCCAGAAATAGGCTGCACGGTTCAATGCAAATTGGGGGAAGAGGTCCATGACTGGAGGCAGCCGTAACCGCTCTCCGTCAAAAGTGGCCTGAGCTACAATGTCCCCGCCAGTGCCCAGTTTGTGCCTTGCAGCGCGACGGTGTGTGACAGGCAGGCCTGGGGCATCCCCCAGTTCGACGCCCGGGGCGCCGTCTAATGCGCGAAACAGAACGGCAAGGCTTGGGCGGACTTGAGCCAAGTTTACAGCTGCACCGGGAAAAGACGGCGCAGCGCCAATGCCGCTGGCATAGTCGTGCCAGAGATTGCCAACCGTTTCTTCCGGTTCCATCAGGTCAAGCGGGCTCAGGTCCATAGTATTATCCGTAGATGGTTGCGATCAGGTCGCGAAGCGCAGTCTGAACGTCAGCATCGTCAGTCAAGGGTTCGACAATTGCCACTTCAAGGGCCTGATCAATTGGCATACCTTTGGCGATCAGGGTGGCCGCGTAAATCAGCAAGCGGGTTGAGACCCCTTCCTCGAGATCCATGCCGGACAGCTTACGGATATGGCCTCCTAGGCGCACCAGTGGAGTGACACGGGCCACGTCCAGACCACTTTCGGTGGTTACCACTGCGATTTCGGTTTCCTGATCCGGAAAATCAAAGGTCAGCGAAAGGAAACGCTGGCGGGTAGAGGGCTTCATCCGTTTCAGTACGTTCTGATAGCCGGGGTTATAGCTGGCCACCAACATGAACCCAGGAGGCGCAATCAGTTCTTCCCCGGTACGGTCAATCATGAGGGCGCGTCGCGTATCCGTCAGCGGGTGCAGGACTACGGTGACATCTTTGCGGGCCTCGACCACTTCGTCCAGGTAGCAAATCGCGCCTTCCCGAACAGCCCGGGTGAGTGGTCCGTCGACCCATTCGGTTTCACCACCGCGTAGCAGGTAGCGACCGATCAGATCTGCTGCTGACAAATCATCATGGCAGGCAACAGTATATAAAGGACGGCCCATTCGGGCGGCCATATGCTCAACAAAGCGTGTTTTGCCGCAGCCGGTCGGCCCCTTCAGAAGAAGGGGCAAACCGTTGCTCTGCGCCATTTCAAACAGCTCACATTCGCGGCCAGTTGGCTGATAGTGTGGGATGTTCATTTCGGGCGTCACAGCGTTCATTTTCTAGTCCTCCGCAGCTGCAAGGTTGCCAGGTGTGATGACTTCGCGTTTACGAACTACCAGCATCGAATAGATGAATAGTAGCGCGCCAATTGCGACAGCCAAACCCGAACCAAAGCGCATGATGTAGAATAGCGACAGGCCTTCCTGTACCGACATGAAGTCTTCACCCAGTACGCGCTGCATGTGGGTTTGGATGGTGCCGGCAAAAGTCAGGACAAAGGTCATGAAGGCCATGCCACCGGTCATCAACCAGAATGAAGCCATGTTCAGCACCTGATTATAAGGCGCTTTCTGGCGCAGCATGGGTATCGCATAGGCGAACATGGCCAGGTTCAGGGCAACGTATGCGCCAAAGAATGCAAGGTGCCCGTGAGCTGCTGTGATCTGAGTACCGTGGCTATAGAAGTTCACCCCGTGCAATGTGTGCAGGAAGCCCCAGACACCAGCGCCAAAGAAAGCAACTGTGGAGGAACCCAAAGACCACAACAGAGCGGCTTTGTTTGGGTGGTTACGACGGCCCTTCCAGACCATGACAAAGGCAAAGCTCATCATCAGGAAGAAGGGGATCACTTCGAAGGTCGAGAAGATCGAGCCGATCCACTGCCAGTATCCCGGTGTACCGATCCAGTAAAAGTGGTGTCCAGTGCCCAGAATGCCTGAGAACAAGGCAGTTGCGACAATGACATAGAGCCATTTTTCAACGACTTCACGATCGACACCAGTCAGTTTGAGCAACAGGAAGGCTAGGATTGCGGCCATCACCAGTTCCCAAGTTGCCTCGACCCACAGGTGGATCACAAACCACCAGTACATCTTGTCTAGGCTCAGGTTGTTTGGATTGATAAAGGCAAAAACCCAGAGCAGGCACAGCAGCCACAAACCAACCAGCAAGACATTACTGATAGCGGTTTTACGACCTGCAAGAACAGTCATGGTTACGTTGAACAGGAAAATCAGCGCAGCGACCAGAATACCGAGTTTGACCCAGGTCGGCTGTTCGATGAACTCACGGCCTTGCATCCCAAACATCCAGTTTCCCGGAAACAGATTGAAGACATATGTGACAACAGCGCCAAGTGTGCCGACAACCAGAATAGCGAGTTGAAGATAGGCAAGATTGACCGAATAAATCTCTCGCTCGCTTTCTTCTGGAAGTAAGAAGTAGGCCCCACCAAAGAAGCCAAGCAACAGCCAGACGACGAGTGCATTGGTGTGCAACATGCGCACTACGTTGAATGGCATGAGTTCAGACAGGAAATTGGGGGCGACATAGATCCAGCCCGCCAGCAACCCACCCAGAACCTGAATGGCGAACAGGCCAAGGGCGCAAAGGAAGTAGGCGTAAGCCACTTTTTGTGATTGATATTTCATTATCTCTCTCCTCAACCGGCGTCGTTGGGCGGCCAGCCCTGAGTGTCAGTTTGATCGGCCCAACGTAGGAACTCCGCCAATCCGCGGGTTTCTTCTTCTGTCAGGTCAAAGAAGGGCATCTGACGGCGGCCTTCGACACCGCTTGGTTGGGATTTCATCCAACCGTCCAGCATCTCGTAGGCCTCTTCGGGTTCGTCCTGAACATCCCAGCGGGTCATTACATTGCCGACCTCTGGCGCAAAATATGCGCCCTCGCCGTGAATGGTGTGACAGTTGATACAGCTATTGCGTTCCCAGACGTGTTTGCCCAGCACCACGGCTTCTGACAATTCCATGCCTGCGGTCGAGGTTTTGACGATGAATCGGTGGCTTTGCACAGTCAGCAGCACAAATATGACGACGAAGAATATTGATCCGCCGTAAAAAATATTGCGCGCCCGTGATTTTGTAAGGATCTCTGCCATTACGGGGCTTCCTTTTTAGATTTCACTAAAAAGACTCCTAACGCAGGTCGGATGCACCAAGGTTGTTCTAGCACAACGTTGCGGAGCTATTGTTGTCGTTAGAAACAGGAGTTAGCAAAGGGAGGGACGTCTGATCGATTGCTTTGATAATCCGGATCTTACCTTGGAAGAGCTAATGCATCGCTGGCCACAGGTAATCGACGTCTTCCTGAGAAATCAGATGCTCTGCGTTGGCTGTCAGATACGCCCATTCCACACCCTTGCCGACGCTTGCAAAGAATACCAGCTGGAGCCAAAGGCATTTCGTGCTGAATTGGCAGAGGCGGTTAAGACGAAGAGAGAGGGCCTTGGGCCAGCTCTACCAATTGATGTGGCTGACGCACCATGACCCGCTTGCGTTGGCTTTCGACAATTCCCTGCTTTTGCCAGGCACTGAGCAAGCGACTGACTGTGTGCAGGGTTGTTCCTGTCATTTCAGAAATATTCTGTCGGGTAATAGGGAAGTCAATCTCAACACCGTTTTCTGTCTTGCGGCCAGTTTGGTTGATCAGCCGCAACAGCGCATTAGCAACCCGTTGCTCTACATGTTGAGTAGCCATCTCCAGGATACGATTGTTCATTTCGCCGATACGGGAACCTAGCGTTTTATAGGTTTCGGTAGCAAAGCCATCATAATTGGTACTGAAATCAGTCCACAATCTGGTGGGCCAGGACAGAACAATGCTTTCGGCTGCGGTCACTGCAGTCGCAGGGTAGCTTTCTCGTCCAATAGCAAGGGCAATCCCAAAGAGCTGGCCTGCTGGTATGTGCAGGGCAATCACCTGTTCGCCATCCGGGGTGATGCGGATGACCCGGATGTAGCCGTCCAGTAGCATATAGAACCGCTCGGCCGTTTCACCTTCGCTGAACACTGTCTGTTCGGGGTCGAACCGCTTGGAGCTGGCCTGATCCAGAATTGCACGGATCTGGCTGCGGTGCAGTTTCGCAAACGGCGGCAGATGCGTCAGCAAGCTTTCATCGAGTTTTTGCAGCACAGCGGGGCCCTTCGCCTAGCGATAAGTGTCACTGCTTGCCTACCGCTGCTGCGCTTGAATTCCAAGGGTAGAGTCTCTCACAAAAGCGGTCTTCGTTAGCTGGGCGGGCGCCGGGACAGCAACATCGGGCCGTAAATTACTACAAACCCAAGGAACCCCAATACCCAGGCTGTGCCCGCAAGGTGATAGAGTGTCTCGGCTCCGGTGGGCCAAACTCCAGCTGCAACACGGGCGAAAACTGAAATTGGAACGGTTAGAAATACTGCCACAGTGCCCGGACCAGCACTTAGTGCGTTGCCGGAGTGACCTAGGGTGGCGCGCGCCATTACCGCCACGGTCATCAGTGGCAGCGCCCCGCCCATCCAGATATGTTGGGCTGCGGCGGGCAAGATAACGCTGGGCCACAGCATCGCGGTGCCAAGACCCCAGGCGCCAAGGGGGATAAAGCCATACCCAAGATGCAGCACCCAAAGCAGCGGCTCGGATCGGGTCTGCAGCGAACACCAGCGCGCCAATCGGACGGCATGCAAGACACCAAACAATAGGAACGCCGCACCGGCATACAGGCTATCGGGCTGCGCCACCCAGAATCCTAGCACAACAACTGAGTACAGTAACACCAGCTTATCGAACTTCTGCATTGGTGGTGCAGGGCGGAAGTCCGAACCGGACTTAACCAACCAGTTGCGGGTGAACGATGGGACGATACGCCCACCGATAACTGAGATCATCAAGACCCCGGCGGCAAGTCCGATGCGCAGCCCATATCCTTTGGCCGCATATTCGCCGCGTGCGGCCTCAATATGGAATACGGCGTTACCCAGGACCAACAAGGCCAGCATTGCCAGAACGATCAGGTTGCGCCAGTTTTTACCAGCCACGATCTCGCGGGTCATGACCGTCGCCAGTGCGACCATCGCTGACAGGTCCACCAATGCCACCAACAGAGGCGGCAGCGCGAAAGAAAACAAAACTGCAAGTCGGCCCAGCACCCAAAGCACCACCAGCCCCCCAAGGGACCAGCCCACTACTGGCAGGCGCCCAGTCCAGTTCGGCACTGCTGTTAGCATGAAACCGGCAACAATTGCGGGAAGATAGCCAAATAACAAAGCATGAGCGTGCCAGCTGACGGGATCAAATGCGGAGGGCAGAGTTAGAGTTCCAGACAGGCTCAGGATCCACAGGACCATGGCCAGCCCTGCCCAAAGAGCGCCCAGCAGAAAGAAAGGTCGAAAGCCATAAGACAGGAGCGCAGGCCCCTGCCATTGGCGCATCTGCTGAGCGGTTGAGGACGACATTTGAAAGCTCCTGAGATCAGTTTGCTTCACAATAGCGAACGGGAAACGTTGCAACCTTGCGATAAAACAAACATCCAAGGTTCAGCTTCATCCCAGCAATGTCAGCCAAAACCAGACTGTAAACAGACAAGTCCCTGTCGCAATCAACACAGACGATGCTGCCACTCGTTTGGCACGTCCGTACATGTTGGCAAAGATATAGGCGTTGAACCCGGGTGCCATTGCAGAATTCAGAACGCCGGACCGAAACAGATCCTGCGGCACAGCCAGCGAGGTGCCAAACATCCAGACCAGAGACGGGTGGACAAGCAGCGAGGTCGTGCAGACAAATGCTATCGTTCGCATATCACCCTCGGGGCGATATTTCACCAATACACCACCAAGGGCAAACAATGCGGCGGGCAGGGCGGCGCGGATCAGAAGTGAGAGAGCTTCGTCAATAGCGCCTGGAATGTACAGCCCGGTCAGGTTGACGACAAAACCCAGGCCAATCGCCAGGATGAGCACGTTTTTGAACATGGCTGAAAATACAGAGGACAAGGTTTTGACGCCACCCGACCCTCGGTTGCGCACGATTTCCATCACGGTGATGCCAAGCCCGTAACAAAATGGAGCGTGAAAGGCGATGATGGCGAAGTTACCAGTCAGATTATCGGCGCCATATGCGCGCTCGGTGATTGGTAGCCCCAGCAGGACTGAATTGGAAAACAGGCAGCAAAACCCAATGACTACGCAGTCTTCCCACTCCCGCTTGAAAATCAGACGAGCACCAGTGATTCCAATGGTAAAGCAGATCGCAGCACCCGCGTAAAAGCTGGCCAATAGGCGCAGATCAAAGCTTGCTGCCAGGTCTAGATTGGCAATCGCGCGAAATAGCAGGCAGGGAATAGCAAAGTTCTGGGTGAACTTCATCAACCCATCAACGTGATCCTGTGTGAAGTAGCCAGCTCTGGTAGCGCTATAACCGGCGCCGATAACCAAGAAAACCGGTAGGATGACATCAATCAGGTTCTGAAACATCTACTGCCTGCAATAAATGGCGAAGGACAACAGCCTCCAGTGCGAAAGGGGTTGGCAAACTGAAACAGCGGGCTTCAAGTTGGATACCTAATCACCATACCATCATAGGCAGGTGTGATGTTGCCCGGGGTTTCGGCCTCTACAGTGGCATAATCCAGATCAATATGCATATTGGTCAACACGGCACGACGGGGCGCCATTTTGGAAATCCACTCAAGCGTTCGGTCATAGTGGAAATGTGTTGGGTGAGGTTTACGACGCAATGCGTCGACGATCCAGCAATCGAGATCTCTCAATTCTTCAAGCGCATCGTCATATATCTCGGCGACATCGGGTAGATAAGCCAGGTCACCAATGCGAAATCCCAGTGCATCAATCGAGCCGTGATTGACGCGGAAAGGACGGAAATCAATCTCGCCACCCGGTCCGTCGATGGTTACGGTTCCATCGATGGTGCGCAGGTCGAGGATAGGTGGGTATGGAGAGCCCTCGGGTTGTACAAATGCGTATCCAAAACGGGACAACAGTGCGTTCTGGGTATCCCCGTCAGCATAGACCGGCACCCGTTGGCGCATGTTGAACACGATCATCCGTAGATCGTCGATGCCATGTACATGGTCAGCATGGGCGTGGGTATACAGAACCGCATCCAGACGCCCTGTACTGGTTCCCAGCAATTGGCTGCGCATATCCGGAGTCGTATCGATCAGAACCGTTGTGGTTCCATCTGGCCCGTCGCGTTCCACCAGCATTGAGCAGCGGCGGCGATTGTTGCGCGGATTGTTGGGATCACAATCACCCCAATGACCGCCCAAGCGCGGCACGCCGCCGGACGAACCGCAGCCTAGGATGGTAAAGCGCAATTCACCCATTAGGCGGGAACCGTATAGGCCGCGGCCTTGCTGAACAGGCGTTCGAAATTTTCTTGGGTGCGCGCAGCAAAATCTACGTAGTCCAGACCAAAGACCTCAGCTCCAATGCGGGCGGTATGGGCAGTATAGGCCGGCTCGTTGCGTTTGCCACGGTGGGGCGGCGGTGCAAGATAAGGAGCATCGGTTTCCACCAATACCCGTTCAATCGGCGCCGCTGCAAAAATATCACGGATTTCCTGGCTTTTGGGAAAGGCAGCGATGCCCGACATCGACAGGTAGCAGCCAAGGTCCAGCGTGGCACGGGCCAGTTCGGGTGAGGACGAGAAGCAATGCATGACGCAGGAAAACGCACCGTTGTTCATTTCTTCGGTCAGGATGCGTGTCATGTCTTCATCTGCAGCACGCGAATGGATGATCAAGGGCAGGCCGGTTTCACGCGCAGCAGCGATATGGATGCGCAGGCTGTCTTTTTGAACTTGAGCGCTGTCAGCAGTATAATGGTAGTCCAGTCCGGTTTCGCCAATGCCCACAAACTTGGGATGCTTAGCAAGTGTTAGAAGTTCGTCGAGTGTGGCCATTGGTTCAGACGCGGCGCTCATCGGATGTGTGCCTGCGGCGTAGAACACGGGAGCATGAGCTTCGGCAATAGCACGGACGTTGGGTTCGTTTCTGAGCTTGGTGCAAATGGTCACCATGCGCGTCACCCCAGCCTCTGCGGCACGGGCGACAACTGAGTCCAGTTGGTCTTCGAAATCAGGAAAATCCAGATGGCAGTGGCTGTCAGTGATCTGTGGAGTGTCAGTGGTTTGGGTCATGCCTGTCTCTGTCGCGGATGCGTCGGTGCGGACCGTCGGTGGTCTAGCGGGACGCTGTTGTTTGCATCTTGAAAACGGTATCTAGGACAAGCGCTGCAGGGTCAAGGTTCACGGCTTGACCGTGGCGGACCCGCGCCGTGACTTCAGCGGCAAGGTCAGCCCAGACTCGGGCCGCCTGCGGAGTGGGGGACAGGCGGTTTAACATGTCTGCCTCATCCGATGCTGCCTCAGGTGCTGGCGGGGTGCCGATGGCCCCAGTACGTGCCAGACGGGCCAGCGCCACGTCAATCAGAGTGAGCAGCAGTTCGAACTTGTCGGACGCACCGCGTTGGGCAGCGGCTTCAGCCAGTGCCATGGCGCGCGGGCGGTCGAGGCGGGGCATTGAAGCAAGGATTTGCACCAGTTCAGCATAGATTTGCAATCCCCCCAGGTTTAGCAGGCGCAGGGCTGCCCCAACGGATCCGGCTGCGAGTGCCGCGAGGTGATCCGGGTTATTCGGGAGTTCTGCACCGGACTGTATCAGCGCAGATTGCATGTCGTCGGGGGTAAGAGGCGACAGGCGCAGAGTGCGGCAGCGCGATCGGATCGTGGGCAGCAGACGTGACGGTTGGTGCGAGATCAGCAGTAGAGTTGTGCGCGCTGGTGGTTCTTCGAGCATTTTCAGCAAAGCATTGGCAGCACTTGTGTTCATGTCGTCGGCGGCATCAACAATCACTACGCGGCGGCCTCCGTCGGTAGCCGAAAGGCCGAAGAAGCGGTTCAACGCTCGGATGTCATCGACCACGATCTGGCTGCGCAGTTTAGCCTTGTCGTTGTAGCTGCGGCTGATCGCGGCGAGACCCGGTTCGGCCAAAGCCTGAATGCGGTGTGCGACCGGGTGGTCTGGGGGTATGTCCAGCGTTTCCACCGGGGGCGGCGCGCCGAACAAGCCATCATCGGTGGGGGGCGTGGCCAGCAAAAACTGGGCGATGCGCCAGGCAAGGGTGGCCTTGCCAATGCCTTGGGGGCCGGTGAGGAGCCAGCCGTGATGCAGGCGATCAGAATTGAAGGCCGTCAAGAAAGCGGTTTCGGCGTCTTCCTGGCCAAACAGTTGTTCGGTTTCGCGCGGGTGTGGCGCACCGGGAGCCTGATCGGCGCGCGGCAAGTCTTCGTCTACCGTTTTGCCTTTCATGACAACGCAGCCTGAGCCTGGGTCAGAACATCGGCGGCAACTGCGTCAAGAGATTGAGTGCCATCGATCACCCGAAACCGAGGGGAAAACTCTTGAGCCAAGGCCAAGAATCCGGCGCGCATTTTCAACTGAAGTTCGAGACCAAAATCTTCGAACCGCTCTTCGGCAGTCTGCCGGCCTTTGGCACGAGACAGGCCAATTTCGGGGTCCATGTCGATCAGAATGGTCAGATCTGGTTCCCGGCCAATCATCATCTCATGCAGTTTATCGACCTGTGCTCTCAGATTGCCACGCGACAGGCCCTGATACATCCGGGTGCTGTCGGCGAAGCGGTCACAAATCACAACTTTCCCGGCCGCCAAAGCTGGTTCGATCGTGCGTTCCAGGTGGTCGCGCCGGGCGGCTGTGAATAACAAAAGCTCCGTCTCAGCAGACCAGCGGTCTGGGTCACCTTCAAGCACCAAGCGGCGAATTTCTTCGGCACCGTTGGATCCACCTGGCTCGCGGGTTAGAACAACCTCATGGCCCTGTTCACGCAAAGTTTCGGCTAGCAAACGACATTGGGTGGATTTGCCCGAGCCGTCGATACCTTCAAATGTCAGAAACAGGCCGTTCGTCGGAAGTATTGTCACATCGCCCCCTCGGGACCGGTTAGAAATCGTGAAACCAGAATATCTGCCGCACTCATGACGCGAACCAGGAAACCGCCACTAGGCACATCTTTGGCTGCGACAAGCGGGAGTCGTATTTCAGGCAAATCTTCGGGTTTCAATACAAGTTTGGCAAGCTCCTGGCCTTTTACAATTGGTGCTTCGATAGGGCCAGTATAGACCACTTCTGCATTGATTTGTTTGCCTGACAGAGCAGGCAGTAACACGGTCAGGTCTTCCGCAGGAACCAGTCCTACGGTTTTTTCCGTGCCTCGCCAGACTTCGGCCTGAGCCACCGGAACAGAGGCTTTCGCGATGGTTTTGCTGGTAAATTGGCGAAACGACCAGTTAACGAGGGCTTCGGCCTCCTCTGCGCGGGCAGCGGTGCTGTTTAGCCCCGATACGACAAATATGACGCGGCGATCACCCTGAATTGCGGAACCGACCAGACCATAACCTGCCTCGGAAGTGTGACCCGTTTTTAACCCGTCTGCACCAATGCCAAGACTAAGCAAAGGGTTACGGTTTCTGGTGTTTGAAGGAGCTCTGCCGTCAAACTTGAACTCGGTCTCCGAGAACAGAGGATAGTACTCCGGGAAATCTTCGATCAGAAGTTCTGCCAAAATAGCCAGATCTTGCACTGACATCCGATGTCCAGCAGCAGGCCAGCCATTGGCATTGGCAAAGGTCGAATTCATCATGCCCAATTGCTGGGCCCGCTTGGTCATGTAACGGGCAAAGCCTGCCTCGGTGCCGTCGGGGCTGAGTGCCTCGGCCAGAACCACGCAGGCGTCATTACCTGACAGGACAATGATGCCGCGCAGCAGATCTTCGACTCGAACCCGGTCAGTTGTATCTAGGAACATGGTAGACCCGCCATAACTCATCGCATGCTCGCTAACAGGTAGCTGCTCGTCCAGAGTTAAGCGCCCGTCACGGATCGCCTCAAAGGCAACGTAAAGCGTCATCAACTTGGACATCGAGGCGGGTGGTAGTGGCTGTTCGGCGTTTTTTGCCAACAAAACGGTGTCAGTTCGTTGGTCCAGAACATAGGCGGCGCGGGCCTTGGTCTCGAACGCAGTTGCTGACAACACGGATAGCCCTAGGAACAAACCGCCCACCGCAACCATCCTAGCCGAGGATTTCAGGATCTTGATCATAGCTGTACCCTCCAGCGCTTAGTTAGTGACGGCATAGGCATCCGAAAAGCCTGCGGCATTGACTTTTTTCAGAAGTGCCGAACGTTCGGACTTGCTTTGAGCGGGGCCAACAACGACGCGCCAGAATGGTTTACCATTCGACGTTTGCTCAATAACCGTGGGGATCATTCCGGCATTCCGCATCTGCCCGGCTGTGCGCTTGGCGTTGGCTTCCACGCTGAAAATCCCAATCTGAATATAGGGCTTGGCAAGCGGTGACACCTTGGCTGGTAGGGTGGAGGTCGGTGTCGGAGCAGTGGGGGCTGGCGGTGTCGATGCCTCAAGTGCGGCTGCCGCACCCGCGATAGGATCAAGCTGGGTTTGTGAAATGTCGCCACTTATGTCTGAACTGGGCTCTAGCGTTGCGACCTCTACGTCTGCCGCGTCTTCAATTGTTGGCGTTTCATCAACCGTTTCACGGCGCAAAGCAGTCACATTCAGTTCAACAGGTGCACCGGCTAGCATTCCCAAAGCGGCAGCGGCATCTGACGACGCCTGTAGCCTGGGGCCGGGAATTTCACGCTCACGGCGAAATAAGGCACCAATTACAAACTTACCGTTGGCACTGTTACGAATGATGACACGTTCCGGATCTTTGGCGTCTGGATGTGCCACCCAGACGCCACCAAGGGACGGCCGGCCATCCCACAGACCTGCTTCAGTGACTTGGAAAACATCCGGTGCCTCGACATCGCGCTCAACAAGTTTTGTGCTGTTGCTTGCTATCGGGGCACTGTCGCCTGCACTGTCGTTGGCTTGCAAGAAGTCGGGCATTGAGCCTTCTTCGCATGCGGCCAGTAGTGCAAGGCTCACAACGGCAATCGTAAGGCGCGCAGCCTGGGATCTCGTCACCTTCGCGTCACTCATAATGTATTCCTTGCCTGTCTTGTAGACGTCGTTACGCCCCGTGCCGGTTGCCCCGGTTGGCCCTCTAATAGCGCCACCATAGCGCGTGGCGGGTATCATGAAAAGTCTGTCACTGTGAGCTCGGCAAGAAATCCCCGTAACAAGCTAATTGAAGTTGTTTTTGTTTTTCGCTTGCCAGTGTTCGAAACAGCGCCTAAACCCCACTTCGACCGGGGAGGTGGCAGAGTGGTCGAATGCGGCGGTCTTGAAAACCGTTGAACGTGAGAGCGTTCCCAGGGTTCGAATCCCTGTCTCCCCGCCATTCACGAACAAAAGTGGGAACTGCTGAGGGGTGAACCTCGCCCGACAGCACCGCCTGCTCGATTGATGCGCGTCGCCCTCGAATTTGGATGCAATTCTCACCGACATCGATCCTGTCTATGACAGATCGTAGGTACCCTTTCCGAACGGCCACTGGCTCGTTAGTCAGCAGCGCATGCATTGAAGACACAAACCGCGATACCTTTTCGTTAGTCAGCCGGGCTTTCGGCGCGACCTCAGCGGCAACCTGGTCCCGCTCTTTCTTGACGCGGGCATGTTTTCCTGTGCCCGCTCGCACCGTTGCCGAAAGTCGGGATCCGATGAGTGCACCAGATTAGTGGTAACAAGGTCGTACAAGTTATCGATGCTCTTCTCGGCATCCAGGACTTCAGTTTCTCGATCTGCAAGGCGCTTGGCAATTTCAGCTTTGCTTTGAGACTGCCGACTGAGCATCGGCTCCATGAGGGCACTGATTTTTTCTGCGCTGAACAGGTCAGCCAGAGCCTGATCTACAATCAATTGGTCGAGAGCTTTCATCGGGAATCGGTGCCCCTCGCAGGCTGTCTTGCCTTGGCGCATTTGTGCCGCGCACTGGTAGTAGTGGTACCGGCCACCGTTTCCATTTCCAGCCCCCATTGTCATCTCGTTGCCACAGTTCGAGCATTTGGCGAGCCCTGTTAACAAAACGTCGCCTGTTACGACTCGAGGAGGTGTTTGACTTGGGGCTCTGGCTTCCATGGTTGCTCTAACCAGATCAAACTTGGATCTTTCGATGATCGGAGGAACTGGGATAGTGATTGCTTTGCCGCCGTCCTGGCTGCTGTTGAAAATGAACTCTCCAGCGACCGTGGTTTTTTGGAAGTAGCGATGAACGGCATTTATGCCCCATTTGGTGCCTTTGCGCGTGCGATAACCTCTCTCATTCAGCCACTTAACGATTTCCTTCAGTCCCAGTGGACCGGTTTGGCCATCACCATAGAGTGCAAGATCGAACATCAAGCGAATTACTGAGGCTTCCGACTCTTCTACTGCCATGTAAGGTGCGGTTACCCGTGGGACATCCCGTTTGTTGACTATAGCTTTTCCCTGAGGACTTCGTAAGGCGTCTTTCCGACAAGCTTCTCGGCTTCATTCCTTTGATGGCTGAGTTTCGGAGATCGAACGTTCTGCCATGGGAAAGGATTTTGTATTTCAATGACATAGTGGTTCTTACTTTTATCCCATTCGGCCCGCCGCTCAACCAACTGTCAGATCTAGGTGCCCCATTCGGCCAATAGTTGTGACATCCGGGTAAGACCAACATCCAATTTTGCAGAGGCACCGCCGCCAACTCCTAGTCGAATGTGGTTCGACAGCCCGTACGCACTGCCAGGCAGTAAAAATGTTTTATATGGGTCAGCCAGCAGGCGTTTTGCAAAGATATCGCTATCTATTCCCTCTGGCAGTCGTGCCAAACCTATTAATCCGGCCTCGGGCCGGTGCCAGGACAGCTTGGGCTCGGCGGCGATGTATGTGTCCAAGTACTCAAGCGTAGCGATGCTATCACGTCGCGCATTGGCCAAAGCCTGGCTTAGTCGATCTGGGCCCAAAGCAACTTCAGCGATCACTTCCCCCATGATATTCATAATTTCACTGCTGTTTTCCCGCAGGATAATCGCATCCATCACCATGTTTTTGTCACGGCAGATCAGCCAACCGGTGCGCAACCCCCGCAACCCCAAGGCCTTGGACACGCTGCCTGTAGTAATGCCGCGCTCATAAATCCCCGCAATCGACGGCGCTCTGTCGGTTGTCCATTCCAGGCCAGCATAAACCTCGTCAACGATCAACCAAGCTCCGACCTTGTCAGCAATCTGCGCAATCCGCTGCAGGTCTTCTTTGCTTAACAATTTGCCGGTTGGGTTGTTTGGGTTGGTCAGAAAAATCAGCTTGGTTTTATCGGTGACCAGGTTTTCCAGCTGATCCACCGGTAAAGCCCAGCCTGCGGCCTCATTTCTTTCAACCAATTTGACAGTTGCCTGTCTGGCCTTGGCCAAAACTTCTATCTGCGGCCATCCAGGTGTTTCTGTGACAATCTCATCCCCGGCTTCAACAAGCTGCATGAACGCCAGGTAATTGGCCTCTGCTGCGCCAGCAGTGATCAACACATCATCCGCTGTACAATTCTTGGCCAAACCAGCCTGATCAATGACACGCTGGCGCAGGGATGGCAGCCCCCGAAAGGATTTTAGGTTCCAATCAAGTGACATTTCAGGGTCAAGATCGTCCAGAAAATCACCCAGTTTTGGCGACTCGGCCAGCGAGAACCCTATAAAGGCTTCTGGATCGGTCTCGGTTGTATCAAGCAGATACTGGAACAGGGTATGAATCTTGACTTTCATCAGGGACCCGCGATGGTTGGAGCAGTTATGAGGGAATGTAATGCAAGCCAAAGGTTATTTGAAAGGGCGGCCGATCTCGTTGCATGTTCTGGATTACGGGCTGTTCAAAGTGCACGCAAACGGCAGAGTTATCGGCATTTTCGGGTTTCTGATTCAGACAGACGCGGGTGAATCCATTCTGGTCGATACCGGCTTTCCGCAAAAATATGCCGAGGACAAAGCCGCAGCCACTGAACAGGACAGGCTGTATGAGTTTGGCGAAGTTCTGGAGTGTGGGATGGTCAATATGCCTGCGGCTCAGCTGGCCTTGGCGGGGATCAAACCGGATCAGATCGATCTGCATGTTCTGACACACACCCATATTGACCATGTTGGCGGTCTTGGTGATTTTCCCCAGACCCCAATTTTGGTATCAGGCGCAGAGCGGCGTTTGCCTAAACCGCTTTACTGGGGCGATGTCCAACCGCTTGAATGGCCCGATCAAGAGTATCTGGTGATCGAAGACGACGTTGAGGTCGGCCCTGGGTTTCGTGTTCTCACCTCACCGGGCCATGCGCCGGGCCAGTTGGCGCTGATGTTGGAACTGCCAGAGACCGGGATGGTTTTGCTGACCAGTGACGCGATCTCGCGCCCCGCCGAAATTGACGAGAGGTTTGCCGGTTCCTGGGACGAGGCCAAAGCTATTGCCAGCGCAGATCGCTTGATGAACCTGGCCAAAGAAACCGGCGCGTTTGTGATCTATGGGCATTCGCCTGAGCAATGGCCAAAACTCAAAAAATCGCCCGAAGCATATACCTAACGCACATCCCGCCCTTGATTGAGAATGATGATGTTGCCGCTGGAGATATCCCCGGCAGGTGAGATCAGGAAGGCAACCCAACTGGCAATTTCAGACGGATCCATCGCCCGTCCGTGTGGCATTGCCGATATTGCCTGTTGTAGGACCTCATCCGTTAATACATCGAACAACGGCGTGGTGGTCATGGCTGGAGCAATCGAATTAACGGCGATTTTTTCTGCTGCATACCGCCGCGCAAGATCTTTTGTCAAAGTGTCCATCGCGGCTTTGCTGGCGCGATAATGTGGTGGGTCAAAAACATCAAAGTTGTAGGCGCCGTTGGATGAGATATTGACGATCTTGCGAACGCCGGGACGGTCCATCATCAAGGGGACCGCTTGCTGGCAACAATAAAATGCCGAATTGAAGTTTATCGCCATTTGACTGTCGAGCTCTGAGGCTGGGATAATCGGGAAATCGGACATCAGGCAGGTTCCGGCATTGTTGACCAATGCATCCAACCCGCCGTGCTGGGACTTAATGTTTGCGAAGGCCTCTGCAACTGCGGTGGCATCTGTCAGGTCAACGGCCAAGCTGTGAAAACCATCGCCGATGGCCGTCGACGTTTCTTCGAGCCTTTCAGCGGATACATCCAGTCCGACCACGGTCAGCCCATCCTGCACAAGTTTGAGGCAAATCGCGCGCCCCATTCCGCCACCTGCTCCTGTAACAACCGCAACTTTGCCCGGCATGATGATTTCTAACCCCGAATTGTCTTTTGCAGATTTAGGGAGGACGCTAGACTTTGAAATACTTTTTGTACAGCCAACTTCAAGTTTGGTTGGTTGCGCTCGAAGTGGCTGTTTGCATGACTGCCAGTATTGGGCCTTCCTTACCACTCTGTCACGAAACACGCTTGGCAGCATTTGCCGTGCATTAGGTGTTAGTGCGTTACGCGACGAACTTTCGCCTACCGCCCAGCACCCTGCCAATTGATACGACAGTCTCTACTCTGAATTCATGGTGACAAAGTTCAGACGGTCACGGTGACCTTGTTCAAGCCACTTGGCGCATCAGCGTTCTCACCAAGATTGCGGGCCAGTTTTTCTACGAATTTGTAGCATCCAATAATCTGGACCAGTGGTTGCAACAACGGGTGATTTACATCTGGAACATGCAGATGGTCGGGGCTGTCTGCAAGAGGGGTCACCACAAATGCTGCGGCTTCACGCTCGGCCATGGTTTGGATTACCGCCCGAATTGACTCTTGTGTTTCGTCTTGGCTATCAAAAACCAGACTCGCAAACCGGTTGTCAGCTAAGACAACAGGTCCGTGAAGAAGCTCGGCGGCTGAGAACACCTCGGCGTGAATCCGACAGGTTTCTTTCAGTTTCAGCGCTGCTTCAGCAGCAACAGCCAGACCGGGACCACGACCAACCGTAAACACGGATCCAGCGCGGGCCAGTGACAGTTGGGCTTTGCTCCAGTCTTTGTTCAAGGCGAGTTTGGAGACATCAGGAAAACTGCGCAGGGCGGTTTCCAACTCGGTGTCATCGGTAAAGCCAGCAGCAAAACCAAGGATGGCAAACAGGGTGCTGACAAACGACTTAGTTGCAGCAACCGCTTTTTCTGGCCCGGCAAGAACGTCCAAAACAGTGTCGGCAGATCGGCCAACGGGGCTGTCTGCTTCGTTCAAAAGCGCCAGCGTTTGCGCGCCACCTTGTTTTGCTGCCGCTTGTAAGGCAACCAGGTCGGGGCTGCCCCCCGATTGCGAAATTGTTAGGCAAATGAGATCCTGCAATTTCAACTGTGTTTTGTAGACCGAGGCAATTGATGGCCCAATAGAGGTCACCGGCAGTCCTGTCCGGGTTTCCATCACATATTTGAAGAAAGTTGCAGCATGATCGGATGTCCCGCGTGCACAGGTCACAAAACCACGGGGGTTTGTTCGGGCTGCCTGCTGGCCAGCCAGAAGATAGGTGTCCAGTCCTTGTTGGACCTGCCGGTGCAGGACCTCCGGAATCTCAGCCACTTCATGTGCCATTATGGTGCCGATTATTTTCGTATCCATATCAGGCGACTCCGGTAATCATTGAGACTATTTCGTTTTTGTCGGTTTTTGCGGTTTCTCGAATGCCGATTTGTTGACCACGACGCAGCACGCAAATCCGGTCGGACAGGCGGAACACCTGATCCAGGCTGTGGCTGATGATCAAAATGGCGAGGTTCTTTTTCTTGAGATTCTCGATCAGGCCCTCAACCCGGGCGGTTTCCGCGACGCCAAGTGCAGCGGTGGGTTCGTCCAGCAGGATCAGCTTGCTGGCCCAATGGGTGGCTCGGGCAATAGCAATGCCCTGCCGCTGGCCACCACTCAGCTGGCTGATGGTCGAGCTTGCTGAAGGAATGCGCACATCCAACTCGTCCACCAGCTCTTGTGACTCACGTCGCATGCGGTCCTTGTCCAACAAGCCAAACGGTGGTTTGGTTAGCTCACGACCCAGAAACATGTTCATGAATACCGGCTGTTGATCTGCCAGAGCCAAGTCCTGATAGACCACTTCGATACCCTTGCTGCGGGCAGAACTGGCATCGCTGAAGGATGTTTCTTCGCCGTCCAACTCGATCGATCCCGATGTAGGGGTGTAGACCCCGGACACGATCTTGATCAGGGTGGATTTGCCTGCGCCGTTGTCTCCAACCAGCGCAACCACTTCGCCTGCCTTCAGGTTCAGAGAAAAGTCTTGAATAGCGACAACACCGCCAAATGCCTTGTGAATATTGGTCAGGGACAACACGTTTTGTTCAGCAGTCATGACAAAGCCTTTTCTGGCCAGTCAACGGCCTGTCCAAAGATATTTTCGATGGTGGTGACCTGCGGGTTTCCGCTGGAAACGCCCGAAACGCCAACCACATTGGCGCGGGTGACAAAGGCTTGACCGCGAAAGCCAAAGACAACGGTGTCGCCGGTTTTGGGTTTCACATCCCCAGTTGCGTCGATCATGCCGTAATAGTCGATGGCCGAATAGTCAGGGATTTCAACGCTGGCCAGATCTTTGCGGGCGCTGGTTGGTTGCGAGGATACAAGCGCCTTCACATCATATTTCGGAAACACCGGATCAATATATAGCCCGCCGCCAAAGCAAAAAGCATTGCCGCCGTGTTGATGCGAAACCTCTGACAGGTACAAAACCGCCGGCTCTTCAGGTAGATCCTCCATTGCGTGCAGCGGCGTGGTGCCATGCAGCGCATTGCCGGGTTCACATTGGGTGGCGCCTGCCGCAGCAAGGGCAGGCAGGACGGCCGCCGAATTGGTGCCGGGTGCGTTGATTTCAATGTCGGTGCGCCCTGCCGCAGCAAGCGCAGCTGCCGCTCGTTTCAGGGTGTCCAGATTGGGTGTTGGTTTGACGCTGCGGCTTTCCAGATCAAACAACAGGGCCGGAAACGTGGTGATCCCCGCAAAACGCGCGCCCTCCAGCGCATCGATCTGATCTGCGACCTCACAGATATCTTCGGCAGAAAATCCGCCCTCGTGACCACGATAGAAGGTATCGCCCTGCGTTTGGATGCGGGCCAAAATGTTCTGAACGCGACCGGCCTTGGCCGCTGCTGCCGCTGCTTCCTTTGCCTTGTCGTGGCTAAACACGGTCCAGTAGTCCGGTTTGAGCTGGCTGGCGGCAAAGTCTACGCCGCCGCGCGGTACTTGTACCAGGTGACCAAGGTGGCCGGTTTTTAACCCCGCGCGATGGCAGGCGACGGCACAATCCATGTCGACGGCAACGGACCGCGCAATGCCGCCACGGATCAAGGCCTGACAAAACCCAGAATGCCGGGCGACCTGTTTGGTCATGGCAAAGGTTTTAAGCCCTAGTTTGGTTGCGGTCTCAGAAAAGGTTTTGGCGTTGCGTTCAACGGTGTCGAGGTCAAGCACATATGAGTTGGCCGGGATCTTACCTTGTTGATGCAGCTCCATGGCAGCTTCGATAAAAGCTGGGTTGCGGCGTATGAGAGTGTCGAGAAGCATTTCCTGCTCCTTTCTTAGCGGTTGCTGTCGCGCAGCGACAGAGCGACGGCGACGAGAATGATGAGGCCTCGAACGATCATCTGATCGGAGACCTTGAGGTTCATCAGGATTAGCCCATTGTTGAGCATCCCCATCAGGAGTGAGCCGAGTAGAGCGCCGATAACCGAGCCTTTTCCTCCGTTTAGGGCAGTGCCACCTACGATTACGGCGGCGATAACGGTCATAAGATCGCTTTCGCCCAGGGTGTATTTCGCGGCCTGAAGGCGCCCGGCATAGAGTAACCCGGCCAGACCGGCACAACCGCCGCAGATCATCATGACGTACAGACGCACGCGCGGTACTTTGATGCCTGACACCTGTGCGGCGCGGGGATTGTCTCCGGTGGCCAGAACATGGGCACCAAATCGGGTATGGCGATAAATCAGATGGCCAACTGCAACGCCGATCACTGTCCAGATCACCAGTGAAGGGACCGAGAACAATTTGCCGGAGCCAAAGATACCTGTGAACGTGTCGTTCATCACTGGAATGGACCGCAGGTTGGTCATTGAGCGGGCGATGCCTGCAAACAGACCCATGGTGGCCAAAGTGACCAGAAACGAGGGCAGTTTCAAATAGGCAATCAGGACTCCGTTGAAGGCCCCGATGCCCATACCAACGCCCAGACCTACGGCAACGCCGAAGGGCAGTGGGTAGTCCTGAAGGATGACTGCACAGGACAGGGCAGAAACTGCGACGATGGAACCGAAACTGAGATCGATTTCGCCTGCGGACAGGGCAAAGACCAGTCCAACAGCCATGATCGTGGCAGGTGCTGTTTGCAGCACGATGTTTGTCAGATTTCGCTGGGTCAGAAACCCATCATCATAGAGGGTGACGGCGAAGAACAGGAAAATGGCAAGGAAGCCGAAATAGACAACCGCTTGCTGGAAGTCCAATCCGTTCAGGCGTGAGGTGACGCGGGTCATATCAGTCTTTCAGAGTCGGTGTTTGCAAGAACGAGGGGCGCGCACGCCCCTCGCAGAGAGAGTGTGTTCAGCGCAGGCTTTTTGGTGCTTCGGAGTGCAGGGATTTCATCCAGCCATCTGCCACATTGTTTGGCCCAATGGTCAAAGCATCCACCACAAGGAACGGGTCAACCGGCTTGTCGAGCAATCCGGCGGCGGCGGCGCGGGCGGCGTAAACACCAATGCTATAGGCCTCATCCGCAATGATTGCGGCGATGTTGCCACCTCCCACCATGTCCAGAGCAGCCGGTTCATTCAAATCAATGGTGACGACCTTGGCGTCAGCATTGCCTTGCTGGCGCAGAACGGAGAGAACCCCAAGCGCGGGCTCGGCCCAGGGAGTGTAGATACCGTCAAGTTCGGGGTTGCGGGACAGCATGCCACGGGCGATGTCTTCTGCATTGGCCGGATCCGTCATACCACTTTCGGTGACAATCTTGATGTCAGGGTACTTGTTTTCGATGGTCCACTTAAAGGCGCCATCCCGTTGGTTGGTCACCGGGAAGTCCGCGTCGTGGTACATGTAACCAACTTCGCCTTTGCCCCCCATCGACTCGGCCAAGGCAACGGCGGCTTTATTGCCGATCTGGAACAGGTCGGCAGACACCACAGTCACATAGTCCTCACCATGGGTGAAACCGTTGACGGCATTGTCGACAAACACCAGCTTCACCCCTGCATCCCGGGCAATTCCATAAACGCCAGCTGCGGTGGTGGGATCAATTGGAAGGGACACGATGATCGAGGGTTCCCGCGCCATCACAGTTTCTACATCGGATTTCTGACGGCTGGAATCAAATCCTGCATCGGTTTCGGCAACGACTTCGATACCGAGGCGCGCAAATTCGTCTTTGGCACCACGGGCTACTGAATTGGACCAGTCATATAACTCGTGCCAGACCAGAGCGGCGGAATGGCCGCCAGCCTTGATTTTGGCTTCGTCTTCTGCTGTCAGTACCAGCTGAGACACCGGGGTGGGGGCCTCGCCATTTGGGCCAACGGTGGCAGGGTTTTCGGCAAGTGCAAGTGTTGGGCCAGCTGACAATACAGAAATAGCGGCCAGTTTAATAAACGGGTTCATTATTTACTTCCTCCTGAACAATTTGGTATGCCGCAGGGGCAGCGCGCGAACGCTGCTAATTTTGCCTTGTGGGAACGGGGCAACCGCCCAGCAGAACGCGACTTTTTCTGCTGGGCAATTTCTTGACTTAGTTGCTGGTTGTCAGGCTTGCCGGGGCGTTGATGTGCAGGGACTGCATCCAGCCTTCGGCGACGTTGTCAGCTGTAACCGTGACAGCAGGAGCCACCACAAATGGGGGCACGTCTTGGTCCAACAGGTCCAGAACAGCGGCAGCAGCCATTGCACGACCCAGTTCATAAGCCTCATCTGCAATGATGGCCGCAACGTTACCGCCCCGCACCATGTCCAGCGCAACGGGTTCGGACAGATCCAGCGTTACGATCTTGGTGGTTTTGTTGCCATTTGCCCGCAGAGCGGCCAGTACACCTTCGGCTGGGCCAGCCCAGGTGACGTAAATGCCGCCAAGGTCCGGGTTGCGCAGCAACATGGCATTGGCAATTTCTTCGGCGCGGGCAGGGTCTGTGATCCCCTGTTCGGCAACGATCGAGATGTTTGGATAGTCGTTTTCAATGGTTGTTTTAAACGCGTTGTCGCGCTGATTGGTGACATAATAGCTGGCATCGTGATAGATCCAGCCTACCGTGCCGGTCCCACCCATTGATTTGGCCAACGCATCCGCCGCCTGTTTGCCCATTTGGAACAAATCATCGGTCACAATAGCCGCATAGTCGGCAGGGTGCTCATATCCTGAGGGCAGGTTTGACAGAAACACCAGTTTGATGCCTTCGGACTTGGCTTCTTCAAAAGCGGCAGCCGAAGTTACAGGGTCAAGAGGAAGTGACAGGATGATGCTGGGATTTTTAGCCAGAACAGTTTCAATATCACTACGCTGTTTGGCGGCATCAAATCCGGCGCTTGTGGTGGCAACAACTTTGATGTTCAGGCGTTCAAATTCGGCTGTGGCTCCGGCGGTCACGGCGTTCACAAAATCGGACTGATCGTGCCACAACAGGGCGGCAGTGTGATTGCCCGCGCGCACGGCTTCGAGATCGGCGTCTGCAACGGCAACGACATTGGATGGGGTGGCAGTTTCGCCCTGTGGTCCCATGGTTTGGGCCAATGCTGGCAGAGTGGCCAGCGCAAAGACCGCAGCAGACAGGCAGGTTTTTGTTAGATGTTTCATTGAGTTCCTCCTTGTTATTCTTCTTTCCCTGTTTCGGTGCCACAGTAGGCAACCATGAACAGGGCAAATGAACGGACTGCTGCCAGATACTCTTTGACATTGACGCGTTCATTGAATGTGTGGGCGACACTGATGTCGCCGGGTGCGCAGTAGACGGTTGGGCAGCCTATTGCGTTCACCAGAAACGGTGCTTCTGACCAGTAGGGGGCACCACCAATCTGGCCTCCACTAGGGTGCTCTTGTTGGACGCATTCGGCCAGCAAACGCGCGGCGTCATGGTTTGGGTCGATTTCAACAGGGGACCCACCAAACGGATGATCCCGGCCGGCGGGATATTCTATTTCTACTGAAATCCCATCGCTTAAGTCTGCTGAGTTTACAGCCTCTTCAAACTGGGCCACGGATTTGTCCAGGTCTTCACCAGGGCGTAGTTTGCGAATGACCGACAACGAACACTGACCGGGGACGGCGATGTATCCGCCGCCTTTGATGTCAGTCACCAATATGCCAGAGGGGCCGACAAAATCATGTGCTGGCCCAGACGTAAGCTCTTCTTCGTGTTGCCAAAGGGCGGACAGAATTTTGTGGCTCGCTTTCAAGGCATCAACCCCATCCTCAGGGGTGCCAAAATAGGCTGACTTTCCGGTTACTTTGATATCGGCGATGAAAAAGCCAATTTGTGCGGTGTAGACATTGAGCTTGGTTGGCTCGACATAGATCGCAAAATCGGGTGTCGAGATTTCACCCTGTTTGACCCGTTGCACAAGATCTTTAGCACCGGCGCTGACACCCAGTCCGGGTTCGCCACTTTCTTCGTCACCGATAAAGGCAAATGAAACTTGCCCGCGTAGTTTGATATTGGCAGCATCCAGCAAACGCAGCGCCGCCAGTGAGGCGCAGATCCCAGCTTTGAGATCACAGGCACCGCGCCCCCAGATTTCACCGTCAATTTCGACCGCGCCAAATGGGTTCTCGCGAACTTGACCAGCCCAGGCTTCGGACCAGCCCTGTACGTTTACAGTATCTGTATGGCCGACAAACATCAGGTTGGGTCCGGGTTCGGCCCCTTTGCGCTGGCCCCAAATGTTTGGGCGGCCCGGCAGGAATTCGCCAGTGATAGGTTCTAGCCCAATAATCGCCAAGACGTCTTGCAGATGCTCAACAAAGTTGGATTCGGAGCCTGTTATGCTTTGCTTGCCTATTGCTTCCTGCAGCAATTCAACATCTGCAAGATTGTCTTGGGCTGCTCGTAACTTGGCATTTATGGTGTCGTCGATCATGTCACGTCTTCAAGGTAGGTTTTGACATGGGGTGGTGGAACAACAATTTGTGCACCCGGAAGACCGCCTGAAAACAGGGCAATGTGAAGGCGCGACAGGGCAATGGAGGTGCCGCCTGCAAGGGCGGCGTGATTGCCCAGAATAGAAGGCTCAACCGAAATAGAGCGGGGGAAGCAGCGGTCAATTTCTGGCTTGATCAGGCTGACCAGCTCTTCGCGTGCGCCGATGGAGCCGCCGATGATAACACAGGCTGGATCAATTACCGATGCGATTGCAACCACAGCGCGTGCGATATAGCTGGCAACGGTTTCCAGAACCTGTTTTGCGTGGGCATCACCAGCGAGGGCCGCGTCAAATACAGCAGGGACGTTTTTGTTGGTGCCGGTTAGTTGGAAATAGTGGCTGGTGATCGCCTGCGTTGCTGAAACTCGTTCCAGAGCACCTGTTGTTTTGCTGTCTTCCTCAAACGGATCAGCTCCAAAAGGCAAAAATCCGACCTCGCCTGCTGCGCCAGAAGCGCCGCGTACCAATTTGCCGCCGATGACAACACCAGCACCAATTCCTGTGCCAATTGATAGATAGACCAGATCATCTTTGTCGCCCTGATGGGTCATCCAGTGTTCACCCAGAGCCGCCAGATTCACATCGTTCTCGACAAGGACCTCAATGCCAAGCCGTTCATTCAACAGTTCGGGGAAATTGACCGCATCGACGCCCTTGATATTGGGGGCCATTTTTACATGGCCTGTTTCAGCCTCGGGGACACCGGGTACTCCAACAACTGCAACCCGAATTTTTTCTTGTTCGATATTATGAGATGTGGCGGTTTCAAGAATAAGACGCCCGATTTGATCAACGACAGCTTCACCACCGCTTTGAGTGGTGGGCTCAACCATTTCAGCAACAACTTTGCCGGTGAGGTCACATAGGGCGGTGCGTACTTTGGTTCCACCCAGATCGACACTGGCAACCAGCGCGGCCTCGGGCACAATTTCATACACCACCGCACGGCGACCGACATTTCCTTCGGTACGCCCAACGGTTTGTACCCAACCATCTTTTTCAAGCGAGGACACAATCTCTGAAACTGTTTGTTTGGATAGGCCCGTCATCTTGGCGACGCTTGCGCGCGATATGGGGCCATAGGATGTGATGGCCTGAACAACCGAGCTGAGTGTCATGCGTCGCGATAGGTTGGATTGATCAAGCACAGTGGGCCCCTATTAGTTCGTCTACCTACCGAACTAATAGAAATCACACGTTTGAGTCAACTCTTTTTGCGATGACTTTTTGTATGCCGCGTCGATTTGGTCTACCTGTTGAGCTGGAATTGCAGCGGCGTCAGGGGGAATATTCTTGAGGAGAAAGGGGAGAATTGTTGCGCTTCAATATGACGAAACGTGGTTCTTTTAAATACTTGCAGAGCGGTTCGACACTAATCAGGCTAGCGGAAATAGATTTGGCTCGCGTCCCTTTGAAATACCGAAGTACAGTTAGGTAAACAGAACGATTTCAAGGAAGATTGAATGTTGGGATTGAGGGTGTGAATTTCCAATGCCGACCATAATCTCCTCCAGTGAGCAACCAAACGCCCGAGGTCAACGGCTTACATGTTGGCAGATTGCTTGTTCGACGGGACAGAAAGCATTTGAATTTCACGACCAGACACGCGAAAAATCCCGTCGGCCTGAATGCGCGTGAACAGGCGTGACACGGTTTCGGTTTGCACTCCAATCAGGTCGGCAAGGTCTGAGCGCGACAGTGGTAGTTGCATATGCAGAAACTGCCCGGTTCGCTCACCATGCGTCTCCATCAACCTAAGCAGTATATCTGATAACCGTTGCTTGTTTGACGTTGTTGCTGCGGCGATAATTCGTTCGTGATTGCGGTCAATTTCCTTTATACAGCGTGACGCTAAACGGGTCAGTACCGATGGATTGCCCTGCACGACATGTCGTGCATCACGTTGGGCTACGGTGCAAACGCGAGAGCCGACAAGCGCGCGTGCTTCGGTACGGTGTGGGCGAGATTCGAGAAAAGACCGAAACCCAATGATTTCCCCCGGATACGCCAGCCGCATCAAAGTTGATGTTCCGTCATGGTGTTGGGTGCGTAGCGCAATTAAACCTTTGGAGACGCAGAACACACCACGGTTGTCGTCGTCTTGATAATACAGGGGTTGTCCTGCGGTGAGATCCCTGCGCAAAAATCCTCGCGACAGAACGGATACGCAACTGGATGACACTGGCTGCCATATGCTGTCCTTGTAAAATGCGCAGTTTCCACAAGGGTGTGAACGATTTGATTGGTCCAGCATCCCGCTCCTCGGATCAGATATCATACAGCTGAATAGGCATAACTGCCTGACCTGTGTTTGATGCTGGTCAATAACACCTGCGGTTCGGCCTGATTTTGATAAGAAAACCAGCCACCGAGCCAAGATTTTGATGATCGTCAATTACAAAACCCAGAGGCCAAGGGAAAATCGTCCAACTTTGACCATTTGCACAATCGGGGAAACCGAATTGCTGGACCATGATTTGATCGGACTGCCAGATGTACCGCCTAAGCCTGCGTCACGACAGGGTCGGGTCTCTCTCTGGACCTATTTCCGGCAATTCAAAAAGGACATTCTGTCGTCCCAGCCTGCGCATTTGTATCGCGCCTGGATGGCTGAAATGCGAACGCCGTTCTTTCGATCATACTTGTGCAATGATCCGGCATTGGTCGATCTTGTTCTGAAACAACGTGCGCAAGATTTTCCAAAATCCGAACGTATCCGGGTTGGTTTGAAGCCGCTGTTGGGGGAATCGGTTTTCATTTCGAATGGTGAGACGTGGGCGCGTCAGCGTCGGATCATAGATCCCGCATTTGAAGGAGGTCGAATTCGCAAGGTGTTCCCGTCGATGTGGGACAGCGGCGTTGCGGCTGTTCAACGGCTGAAGCCCTTGGCGGATGGCTCCCCGGTGGAAATTGAGGCTCAGGCCAGTCACCTCGCAATGGATGTGATCTTTCGCACCTTGTTTTCGGTGCCCATTGAACATGAAGTTGCAAACGCAGCGTTTGAGGCCTTTCGCCAGCATCAGGCGGCACAACCGGTTGCCAATGTTGCGGCGATACTACCGCTGCCGCAGTGGTTTCCTCGTTTCCATTCACGCGAAACCAAGGAAACGGCCCGTAGAATCCGTGCGCTGATTGGACAACTGACCCAGCAGCGTGCCCGCGACATTGCCGATGGTACCGCCCCAGATGACTTGGCAACCAAGATCATGACCACCCCGGACCCCGAAACGGGAAAGGTGTTTGAAACCGAAGAGATGATTGACCAAGTCGCGATTTTCTTTCTTGCCGGGCATGAAACCTCGGCTGCTGCACTGGCCTGGGCGCTGTATCTGTTAGCGCGCTATCCTGAGTGGCAGAATAAACTGGCGGCGGAGGCACTTGAGACGATGGAGCCCGAGAAAATTTATTTCTCAACGCTGTCCAAACTCCGCCATTCTCGTTCTGTCTTTCGCGAAGCAATGCGTCTGTACCCCCCAGTGCCGATGTATGTCCGCGAAGCGGCCTGTCCGGAACAGTTTCGCGGCCGTGAAGTCAAGCGCGGCTCTCAGGTTATTCTTAGCCCATGGCATCTGCATCGTCATGAACGGCTGTGGGAGCGACCTGATGAATTTGATCCGGGCAGGTTTGATACCCCTAACGGCAAGGAATGCATGCGGTCGGCCTACATCCCGTTTTCAGCAGGCCCCAGGGTTTGCCCCGGTTCGGCCTTTGCGATGGCGGAAGGTGTGTTGCTTCTGTCGATGCTGGTGCGGGCCTATCGGTTTGAGCTGGTCGAGGGGGATACGCCAATACCTGCCGCTCAGCTTACCGTGCGTTCGGCCAATGGTATTCGGTTGCGCCTGACCCGACGGGCGGAAAAGATCAACAAGGAGAGCGGCACATGACACTGTCCACAACTGATGGCAAGGGACGGCTAAACGCCTGGCCCTATTGGATGACACTCACCTTTGTTCCACTGGTGGTTCTGGCGGTTCTGTTTGGGGGGTGGACCATCCTTCTGATCCCAATCTATGGCTGGGTGCTGATGCCTTTGCTGGATGCTGTGGTGGGTAAGGACCTGCGCAACCCAGACCCAGAGACCCCGGACGCCGAATTGTTTTGGTTTCGTTTGCTCACCTACATTTGGTTTCCAGTACAATTCGCCTTGGTATTTGGAACGCTCTATTACCTTACGCGCGTCGGCCAGTATTCAACATTGGAAACGCTGGGCATCATGTTTGGCATTGGCGTCACCACTGGCACCGTTGGCATAGTCTATGCACATGAGCTGTTCCACAAATCCAACCGGGTCGAGCGCGGGTTGGGGGACCTGTTGATGGCACTGGTGCTATATGGGCATTTCCGAACCGAACACCTGTTGGTCCATCATCCTTATGTTGGCACACCGCGTGACACTGTGACAGCCCGCTATAACGAGGGGTTTCACCGGGCCTACGCGCGTATCTTGCTGACAGGCTTCGGATCGGCATGGCGTGCGGAAAAGGCGATGTTGGCCCGGCGCAAACGGTCTCCATGGCATCTGTCCAATCCTATTTGGAAATATCTCGGGCTACAGTCAACGTTTCTAGCCATCGCATTTGGTATTGGCGGTTGGGCCGGTGTGGGTCTGTTTGTTTTTCAGGCTTTTGTTGCGATTTGGCAGTTGGAGCTGACCAACTATGTCGAACACTATGGGCTGACGCGCAAACATCTGGGTGATGGAAAATATGAGCCTGTACGGCCGCATCATTCCTGGGATTCAGCGCACCGTGTTTCAGGGTTGCTGTTGATCAATCTGCAACGTCATGCTGACCACCATGTTCATCCAATGCGGCGTTTTCCGCTGTTGCAGGTCTATGACGAAAGCGAAGTTCCGATGTTGCCAACTGGTTATCCGCCGATGACAGCACTGGCAATGATCCCGCCTCTGTGGCGCCGAGTGTTCAACCCGCGCGTCCGGGCTTGGCGCAAAAAGTTCTATCCCGAGATCGAAGATTGGAGCGCATACAAAAACGGCACGTTACCGAAACCGAAGGGTGCCGGGTGATCAAACATTGGCGATCAACCCACGGGGATCGCGTTTTCCATTGAGCCAGTTCAAATCACTGTCGCGGCTTAGGTGATGGTAGGTGAGTGGCTGTAGGATGTTTTTTTCCCACTCAACACTGGTCGAACAACAGGTCCACAAATTGCAGGAAGAAACCCGGCGATAAAGACGCCCCAACTTAGGCACCAGAGCATTGCGGCGATGGTCAAGATTGTATGTGAGTTGTGTGGAGCAAGAGGAGCTGCCAGTCGGACACAGGTGGTGACCCACATCATCAAGGCGCCAAGCATAAAGCCTTTGCCGGCTTGCATGTCGCCATTGCCCTGATGAGCGGCCGCGCGTCCTGCAATTGCCATGATCAGACCAGACATCGCGCCTATGGTAAGGGTATGAAGGGTAGTCGTCAGTGGATAGATCTCGGGGAAGAACCACAAGATTGCGATGGCGATCTGGCCGACAGGCAGCCAGAGAAACGCCAGATGCTGTGCCGCCAAAAGCGGGTTGCGCAATGAGGTAGCGGTTCGCCATCCGCTCATGATCCACAAAAGGGTCAACGCGGCACAGATCAGTGCCCCATAAGCCAGATCGAACTGCGTGAGCGTCATTCCGAGCATCGCCAGTACCATCAGCCCCGTTGTCAGGTTGCGCGCGGCGGGCATCGCTGGGATCAAAAGTTCAGTGCGCCCGCAGCGCATAAACCAGTTGTTGGTGAAGGCGGGAATGGCCTGTGATCCGATAACTGTCATCAAAAGGGTGATCCCGATCACCGCCGTACGGGCCAGATCGAGACTGGCTGAATGAGACCTTTCCAGTGCGGTATGCAAAAACAGGGCCTCGGCATATCCGATGGCTAAAACAACCACCAATATCCAGCTCTTATGAAAGCGTCTCGCCAACAGGAACTGGTGACAGAGCACTCCCGCTAGCAAAAGGAAAAAGCCGGTGTTGAATATGTGAAGCAACCAAAGAGGCAGATGGTCGGCCAGTGCGATTGTCAATCTAGACACCAGCCAGAACAGCAACAACAACTTTAAGGTTGCCCTGCGCAGCAGAGGCAAGCCCGTCCAATTGGGCAGGGCGGTGAGCAAATAGCCGGCCATAGCAGCGGCCACAAAACCGAAAACCAATTCGTGGACGTGCCACAAGACCACAGGTTCAAACTGCGGGGCAGGCAATCCAAGGCTCACTCCCAAAGGCCACCATGCTATAGTAGCCAATGCGCAAAAGAATGCGGCCAGGAACAACGGCCGGTGCGGGGCCTCCCAGAAATGGCTAAGGTCCCAGTCCGTGCTCGCTGTGGGCATCATATCCGTAGCGTAGGCTGCGCTTGTTCACCTGACCAATCCACTCCACGGTTGCCAGTCAGGAACCCATCGGAAAGCCGGACATTATCATCCATACGGGTGAGGGTTTCGACGGCATCCGCGCCGCTGATATCCTTATCCAACACTTGCCGGTACAGCTTACAAAGCTCAATGAACCCATTGGATTGTGGCGACAGGCGAAGCGCCGACACCCCGGCCTCGCTGAGTGTATCAATTTGATGGAGGGCGGTGGCATAAGTGTCGGACAGGGTCTGCACCCCATTCATGGCCAAAAAGGGTTTGCCCTCTAGGGTGGTCACGTCCAAGCCATCAGGGTCATCTTCGCAGGCGAACTGGCAGTTGTCTTTGGTTCGTTTGTGTAGACGAGCATGATAGCATCGACCGGAAATCGCCAAGGGCAGACGCCCGTGGCCCCAAATTTCGATTTCAACGCCTAGGTCAGCTCCTGCAAAGGCTAGGGTTCTAACGGATGCTAGGGGCAGTTCCGGTGTCAGGCAAATACGTCTCACCCCTTGGGAGGCAAGCCAGACCAGAGTGCCTTCGTTATAGACATTGACCAGTGGCCCAACTGAGAGTTTTGCCCCCTTGGGAAGGTGGGGCAGGGCGGTCAGGTCATTGATCTCAACCTCGACACCCATCTCTGCCAGTTCCGCCGTTTGCTTGCGCTCGCGTTTTAGGGTGATCAGGGCAAGACTGGTCAGGGCCACTTCTTTGCCAGCCTCAATTAGGGTGGAAACTGCTTCGGGAATCCGATCCTGATAGAAGGGCAGCCGCTTGGAACACACGAGCTCGCCTAAAACCACCCGGTTCACCGGCGTACTGGCTAGGTCGTCATAGAACTCTGTCCAGCGATCCGCTGACCAGAAAAACTGATTTGGTCCAACAGTCAGTTCCATCTAGTTATCTCCACGTCTTTTTATAGGCGCCGGTTGTCATTGCCTGACCTTCGGAAAGACGTGCCAGCATGCCTTCGGGCATTGGCCGCCCTGCCTCCAGCGCATCGACGGCGGTTCGGAAGTTGCGCACAACCTGTGTTACATAAGACCGCGATCTTTGGCGGCCTTCGATCTTGAGCGCGGTGACACCAGCTTTTTGCAATTGCGGGATCAATTGTTCAGCGTTCAGGCTGACTGGATCTTCAAACAGATGACCGCGTTTGTCGCTGGCGCCAAAGCATCCTTTGCACAGGGTTGGGTAGGGGGCGGGCTCGTTTTGGCCGACGCGGTGAATGGTATAGCCGCCCAAACGGGCATCAAGTACGCCTTTATCCTCACGGTATTCGACGTGGCTCGCAGGAGAGCAGACACCATTCATGTTGGGTGACAGCCCAGTGGCATAAGACGAAAGCGAGCAGCGTCCCTCGGCCATCACGCACAGGCCGCCAAAAACAAAGACTTCGGTTTCTACCTCGGTTTCTGCGTTGATCGCAGCAATTTCCTGCACTGACAGTACCCGTGGCAGGACAACACGTTTCACGTCAAAGGTCCGGGCGTAGAAGTTTATGACATCGGCGTTTGCTGCCGCCGCCTGAACCGAGAGGTGGCGGCGCAGGCCAGGATGGTTGCGGGCCGCATAGTCCAGCAGGCCCAGATCCGCCAGGATCACCGCATCAACGTGACAAGACTCTGCGTCCGCTACAGCGCGGTGCCAAATGGCTTCATTGCCAGCCCTTGGGAAGGTGTTGATCGCAATCAGAACCTTAGAACCATGCGCGTGGGCAAAGGCGATCCCCTCGCGCATTTCTTGCCGGTCAAAGTTCAGGCCTGGGAAATTTCGGGCATTGGTTTCGTCATTAAATCCACAATAGACGGTGTGGGCTCCGGCTTTGACTGCTGCACGCAAAGCCGCCGGTGTCCCAGCCGGGCAAACGATTTCCATCACCATGCTTCGGCCTCTTCTGGTCGGGTCAGATAAACTTGGGTGTGCCGCTGGATAAATGCAGTCAGGTGTAGCAGAGGGCCTGAAAAGGGGCCTGATATTGCTGCAATCTCCTGTGCCAGATCAAGTTCGGCATCATCAATCGCGTTGCGTAGGGCAAGGGCTGCCCCGGTATCGCCTTCAACCACCAGATCGCGGGAGAAAAAGAGCGCGTCGCCGTCATATGCGCCATGGACCAAGCCAATCAATGCGGCAAGTGGGCCGGAAATCCGTGCTACTCCGTCTCCTTTTCCCCGAGTCACTGTCACACGCGGCACGCCGCCATTTGGAGCTAGACAGATCACAAAGGGCAGATCGACCGGGTCCAGTACAAACTTAACATGGTCAAACTCACCAAGACGCCGAAACAGGCTGGGATGGGTTTTTGCGATCTTTCGACTATAGGCCGTCAGCGATAATGACAGCGGCGCAAGGGGGATCACCCTGAGCACACGCGCAAGGCCCGGTGGAAACAGCGGGATTAAGGCCTGGGATTGGGACACATGAGTTTCCTGTAGTCTCGATCTTTATTTCTCTGAGGCCTTCGTAAGAGCTTTTTGGGTGTCGGAAATTGACGGGTGTCAATTTTTCAAACGATTTTGTTGCTAAGGGCTGCGAGCCTTAAGTCTGGAACCGTCCCATTCGAGCTTTACCTTCATATCCCAGCCTCCGTAGTTTCCTGGATTGGTGTGCCGCATCTGACCAATTTCAGCGAGTGCCAGACCCGGTCTCGGTGACCCATCAAATGACCGCTGTGCATCGTGCAGTGCTGGAACGTCGGGGACCGGTTCTGCAGTTTGACCACCCGGTGCTGCCAGGGGGGGCTAAGTCGACAGTTCCCGTGGTGGTGAACCTGTTTGGCACACCCGAGCGGGTTGCCGCCGGGTTGGGCGTGACATTGGACGGATTGGACGATCTGGGGGCTTTTCTGGCGGCACTTAGGGCACCTACGCCACCAGATGGATTGCGGGATGCATTGGCGCGTTGGCCGATGCTTAAGGCGGCATTGGCGACGCGCCCTAAGATCGTCAAATCTGCGCAGGTGCAGAGTGTTGTCTCAAAAGGTGATGACGTAGATCTGATGGCCCTGCCGATCCAGACGCATTGGCCACAAGATGCAGGGCCGCTGATAACCTGGCCAGTGGTTGTGACGCGCCCCTACGGAACCGAGGCCGCAGAGGTCGGGACCTATAACGCGGGTGTCTACCGGGCGCAGGTTCTGGACCACAACAGGTTGATCATGCGCTGGTTGCCGCATCGTGGCGGTGCGGCGCATCACCAAAGCTGGGCGCGGCAAGGGGAAAAGATGCCCGTTGCTGTGGTCTTGGGTGCCGGTCCTGCGACGTTGCTCTCGGCTGCACTTCCCTTGCCCGAATCCGTGTCCGAGCTGACATTTGCAGGCGCGTTGACTGGCAGTCGCCCCCGTTTGGTGCCTGCAAAAACAGTTCCCCTAATGGTGCCCGCCGACGCAGAAATCGTGCTGGAGGGATGGGTCTCACCTAGTGAACTTGCTCCGGAAGGACCGTTTGGCGACCACACCGGATATTACAACCCGGCAGAGTCTTTTCCGGTTATGGAGGTGAGTGCAATCACCCATCGCAAACACCCTGTTTACCTGTCCACCTATACCGGGCGCCCCCCAGATGAACCGGCGATTATCGGAGAAGTGTTCAATACACTGGCCCTGCCAACCATCCGCGCGCAGATCCCGGAAATTCATGATCTGTGGTTGCCACCAGCGGCGTGCTCCTATCGCATGGCCGTTGTCAGTATCTGCAAACGCTATCCGGGCCAGGCGCGCCGTGTGATGATGGCACTGTGGGGGATGTTGCCACAATTCAGCTATACCAAGATGATTGTGGTTGTTGACGAAGATATCGACCCCAGAAACTGGGATGACATTGCTTGGGCCCTGGCCACCCGGATGGACCCGGCGCGTGATGTGATGCTGCTAGATAACACACCGATGGATTATCTTGATTTTGCCTCTCCGCAACCGGGTCTGGCTGGGAAGATTGGCATTGATGCCACCACCAAAATTGACAGTGAAACATCCAGAGAATGGGGTACGGTTATGAGAACGTCAGAGGAAGACGCAGGTTTTGCCGCTGATTTAGTTGCGCGCCTGATGCCGGGGGCAAGGGGATGAGCGAGGCACGTGTTGTTCTTGGCGTGGCGGGGGCCTCGGGCGCAGCATTGGGGTTGTCGGTTGCGAGGCAACTGTCAGATATGCAGGTCGAAATTGATCTGGTCACCAGTACCGCAGCAGAGCGCACCCTCGACGCAGAATGTGGCGCGCAGGCGCTTGCCACTTTGCACGGCTTAGTCACACGCTGCCATGCCATCGATGATATCGGGGCCAGCATTGCCTCAGGTTCGGTTCCCGTTGCAGGCATGATCGTGGCCCCCTGTTCGATGCGGTCGCTGGCGGCAATTGCACATGGCTTGGACGATAACCTTTTGACCCGCGCGGCGAGCGTACAGCTCAAGGAACGTCGACGTCTGATCTTGTTGACCCGTGAAGCCCCGCTAACACTGGCACATCTGCGAAACATGACGGCCGCAACAGAATTAGGCGCCGTCATTCTGCCACCCGTGCCGGCTTTTTATTTAAAACCCCAAAATGTAGCGGACATCGTTGACCAAATTGCAGCCCGGGCGATTGATATGCTGAACGTGGCTGCGCCAGTTGCACAACGGTGGAGAGCAACAGGCTAAACGTGAATGCCAGAGCGGGTTGTAACTGTAAGTCGGGAAACAGTCCGACTGTGGGCCAATCGGTTTGGTTGACACTTTGCAGATTGCATCCGACGGAACAAGTCTAGACCGAGCGACAAGTTACACAACGCCTTCACACTGATCTGACACCCCCGTCAGATGTCTTTGATTAAAATTGCCCTGGCGCACATCCAAAGGCCCGCCTGAACTGACGATTGAAATAGGAAACGTCGTTGAAACCACTGGCGTAGGCAATTGTGGATACAAGCTGAGTTCCGGGCTTTGAATGGCGCGCGAGCAACAGCTGGCAGGCGTGTTCTAACCGTTTTTGGATCAGGTAATCCGTTGGCGTGGTGCCAATAAGCGCAAAGCTGCGCTGCAGTTGTCGCATCGAGGTGCCCAAGTGATCCGCAACCTGAGGAATTGTGAGTTCATTGTTAGAGAAACACTGATCAATAAAATTCAATCCCCCCTTCAGGGTCTGCGCACCGGAAACATCCGCATCAATCCCAGCGGCATTGGGAACACTGGCCTGTTCAAACAGCATTGCCCCAATCAGACCAAACAGCGCCTCGCGCAGGTAGTTTGATTGCATTTCATTGGAATTATGCGCAAATGCCTTTGAGACAACCGCGCTTAGGGCTTGCGCAGTTTGGTCGTTCTGAGTGAGAAATTTGCCGCCGTGAATAAGTTCGCCAAATCGCTCTGACATCTCTTGCCGAGGGAGGTGAAGTGAGAGCTGGCGTTGAAATTTGCCAAAAAAGGTGAACTCAGAGGGTTTCGCGCTATCGATCAGGATCAGATCGCCAGGCTGTAGCATACAGGTTGTGTCATTCTGCGACATCAACGCGCGGCCCTCTTCCTGGAAAATCAGGAAGAAATTTTCGCCGTCGTCCTGCCGGACATCCCGGTTTGAGCGGCGGATCGCGTGTATGTCTGTCGCGACATGTGCAAATTCCAAACCAAAGCGTTCTTCGACCTGAAGCGCCCCCCGGTGTTCGGTTTGTTGCTCCATCGCCTGAGTTTGAAAGGCCCCACAGATGTCGCGCAATTCAGTGTTGAACTGTTCGACCGGCAGTTTGGAGTGAGCGATGTTTGCAAGCATAGTGGCCTAGGATGCAGATAAATTGGATTCGCGCCAACTATTTCTGAACGCCGCTTTGGTCGTCGCCAGAGTCCAAGTTTTTTGTCGCCAGCCCCCAAGACCTCACCACAATTCGGTCCTTAACTTGTAAAGGAGACAAGTTTCTTGGGAGGGAAACATGCCGGACTTTGGTATGATGATTAACGGCCAATCAGTATTTACAGCTGCAAATTTCAGCGTGGAAAATCCATCCACGGGTGACGTGGTGGGGCGTGTCCCCAACGCCAGTCTGGGGGATTTGAACCGTGCGGTAACAGCAGCCAAAACCGCATTTGAGACTTGGTCAAAGCGTTCGGATGACGAGCTACAGGCAGCATGTGCGGCTGTAGCTGCAAAAATCGAAGAGCATGCAGAGGAATTGGCGCAGCTGGTTACACTGGAGCAGGGCAAGCCGTTGAATGGGCTTGGCTCAAGGTTTGAACTGGGCGGAGCGCAGGCTTGGGCCGGGTATACTGGCAGTTTGTCACTGCCGGTAAAGGTGCTGCAGGATAACGAAGAAGGCCGCGTTGAACTGCATCGTAATCCTATTGGGGTTGTCGGGTCGATCACCCCCTGGAATTTCCCGGTCATGATTGCAGTTTGGCATATTCTGCCAGCGCTGCGCACCGGCAACACAGTGGTGATCAAACCATCCCCTTATACCCCAATGTCGACGCTTCGCCTGATTGAACTAATGAACGAAGTTTTGCCTGCAGGGGTCGTAAACATTGTGACCTCAGATGATGTCTCGGACAATATTGGCGCGGCCATGGCGGCGCATCCTGACATCGGCAAGATGGTTTTTACCGGGTCCTGTGCAACAGGAAAAAAGGTGATGACCTCCTCGTCGGAGACAATGAAGCGCCTAACCCTAGAGATGGGTGGCAACGATGCAGGCATCGTGCTGCCGGACGTAGATCCAGCGGCGATTGCCGAAGGGTTGTTCTGGGGTAGCTTCATCAACAATGGGCAAACCTGTGCGGCAATGAAGCGGCTGTATGTTCATGAAGATGTCTATGAGGCTGTCTGTAGTGCGTTGGTCAACTACGCTCGCGATATCCCGGTTGGTGATGGCCAGGATGAAAGTGCGGTCTTGGGTCCGATTGGCAACCAAATGCAATTTGACAAGGTGGTACGACTTGTCGCTGATGCCAAAAGCAAGGGCCGTGTCCTGTTGGGGGGAGACCCCGGTGAAGGGCTGTTTTTCCCTCCTACAATCATTGCCGATCTTTCCAATGGGGACGCTCTGGTCGATGAAGAACAGTTTGGTCCGGCACTTCCGATCATCAAATATACTGACATCGATGAAGTCATTGTCGCTGCAAACAACAGCGAAAACGGTTTGGGCGGGTCGGTCTGGTCAAATGACGTTGAAAAAGCCCGCACCGTTGCGCGCCAGCTTCAATGCGGATCGGTCTGGATCAACAAACATGGTGCGATCCAGCCAAATGCACCCTTTGGCGGCGTGAAGTCCTCCGGTCTTGGTGTCGAATTCGGCGAAGAAGGTCTGGCGGAATACACCAACATTCAGGTTGTCTTTAGTTGAGGTAAGCCCATGGAAAAGTTTGATTACATCGTTGTCGGTGGTGGTTCGTCTGGCTGCGTGATGGCAAGCCGATTATCCGAAGATCCCGGGGCCCGGGTGTTGCTGATTGAAAGCGGGCGCCGTGACGATGCGGCTTTCATCAAAATCCCGGCCACCTTTTTCAAAGTAATCGAAAAGGGCAGGGATATCGTGGCCTATGTCGGTGAACCTGCTGAAGGGGTGAACGGACGGCCATCAGTTGTGTTGCAGGGCAATGTGATCGGCGGCGGATCTTCGGTGAATGCGATGCTGTATGTGCGCGGGCAGGCCGAAGATTACGATGGCTGGGCGCAGGATGGCAATCGTGGTTGGGGGTACTCTGATGTCTTGCCCGTATTCCGGGACCTTGAAACCAACATGGAGCATTCCGGTGAGTTTCACGGCACCGAGGGGGAATTGCATGTATCCGAGACCGGATTTCATCATCCGTTGAGCCGGGCATTTATTCGGGCGGCTCAGGAAACTGGGATCCCCTACAATCCAGACTTTAACGGCAGTGACCAGACTGGTGTGGGGTTCTATCAAACCACAACCCATAACGGGCGACGCTGGTCAGCGGCCGAGGCATTTTTGCGCAAGGCAGAAAAGCGTAAAAACCTGAAAATCATAACTGAGGCGCGGGTTGCACGGATCCTGTTTGAGGGCACCCGAGCGGTGGGGGTCACGCTTGAAGATGGGTCACGCTATGGGGCGGCTGGCGAAGTTGTTTTATGCGCTGGGGCAATTGAAACACCCCGGTTGATGCAACTGTCCGGCATCGGAAACGCCAAGCACCTGTCGGATCACGGTATAGAGGTGGTCGCGGATCTGCCGGGGGTAGGAGAAAACTATCAAGACCATCTGGAAACCACAGTACAGGGCGTCACCAAAGATCCAATCTCGTTCTATCGTCAGGACAAAGGTCTCCGGGGGGCATTGCATATGGCGCAGTACCTGGCGACGCGGACCGGCATGCTGGCGTCAAATGTGGTTGAAAGTGGTGGCTTTATCGATGTTTCGGACGTTGGGTTGCCGGATCTGCAGTTGCATGTCTTGCCCTTTATGGTGGGTTGGGCGGATAGAGAACCCATCGAAGAGCACGGCATTGCCATTGGCCCTTGCTTTTTACGCCCGAAGTCTCGCGGCTCGGTCAAGCTGAGATCAGCTGATTTCAAGGACGCGGCTCTTTTTGACGCCGGTAGCTTCTCACATAATGACGATCTCGAAATCCTTGTGCGGGGGGTAAAGAAATCAATCGAGATCCTTGAGGCCCCGTCGTTGGCCCGATTGATCAAACGGCGGGCCTTGCCAGAGCCGGGCATCGAAAACAGCGATGATGCGCTAAAGGATTTTGTTCGCCAGACAGCCAAGACCGTCTTTCATCCGGTTGGTACCGCCAAGATGGGCCCCGACAGTGATTCAATGGCAGTTGTCGATACAGAGCTACGGGTGCGCGGGGTTCAAGGTCTGCGGGTTGCGGATGCGTCGATTATGCCCCGGTTGGTCTCTGGCAATACCAATGCTCCAACGATGATGATCGCCGAGCGGGGAGCACGGTTCATCACGGGCAAAGAGACGCTGAATTGCTGATCCAGTTTTAGGTAGCAGGGGTGAAGGGAAAGCAATCGGTAACAAACCATTCGCTGTTGGGGATGCCTGTGGAGGGTCGTCAGCCAACTTGGACGCAGTGGCAGTGTTAAGCGCGAAACAACCGGCAATCAAAAAATTCTAGGGAGAAAATCATGAAGAAACTGAACATCATGTTGTCAGCAACGGTAGGATTCGTGGGCGTTGCCATGGCTGGCCAGGCTGCTGCGGCACCGTCTTGCGGCAGCAATACTGGCGAGGCAGCAACCGGTGAACCCATCATTGTTGGTGGTATCCACGGCAATGCCGCTCCCGGAGATTTCTCGGCGTCCACTGATGCCGCTGCGGCCTATTTCTCATGCGTCAATGACAATGGGGGGATCAACGGTCGTCCCATTGACTACCGGGTCGAGAATGACCAATGGAACCCGGAATTGGCATCACAAGCGGCTGCCAAGCTGGTTGATGATGCTGGCGCTGTGGCCTTGGTTGGCAATGGGTCGTTCATGGAAATGGCTGTAAACGCAGGCACCTATGCCAAGGCCAATGTCATGGTCATGGCATCGGCCTGCGCCATTTCGGAATGTTTTGAATCGTCCAACATTGTGTCGACCAACCAAGGTCCACTGCCGTCGAACCTCGGCGCAACACAATATGCGCAAGAAGAGCTGGGTGCGACCAATGTGGCCTGCATCGGTTTGAATATTCCCAACAACGGCCCTTGGTCTTGTCAGCCTTCGATCGACTTGATGAAGGCCCGCGGTGGTGATGGTTCGATGGCGCTGCTCAACCCTGGCGCTCCTGATGTGAACTCGGCTCTGTTGGAATCGATTGCGAATGGTGCGGACACAATCCTGATGAACCTGCCAGCGGGTCTGGCCATTGCGGTGCTGAAGGCCGCAGAAGAACAGGATCTGCGGGACTCGTACAACTGGATTGCGCCGACACCATTGTATGACCTGTCGGTCCCCGAAGCCTTGGGTGAGTATTGGGATGGCAAGGTTTGGGTGAATGCGGAACTTGCCCCCTTCCACCTGAATGGTGCGGATGCGCAAAACTGGCTTGCTGTTATGGATAGCTATGCCAACCCCAATGATCCGCGCGATACCTTTGCGCAGTCGGGTTATCTCTCGGCTCGCTTTTTCACAGACACAATGCTGGCCATGGACCCCGCAGAGGTTGGTGACCGTGCCAAGGTGACCGATGCGATCAAGTCCATCAAAGGCCTGACCTCGGACCTTATGTGTGGTCCCTATTACGTCGGTGACTCCGATTTCCACATGCCAAACCATGCGGGCTATATGCTTCAGATGGTTGGCGGCGGTTTCAAGGTTGTGCGCGACTGCTACGAATTCGACAGCGCCTATTTCGAACCCCATATCGCTTTGGAAAAAAAGCTGGGCCTGCGCTGACACCAAGCATTTGTGTATCACACCCGCCGATAGGTTCGGCGGGTGTTTTTTTGACCGGAAAGAACCGTTGTGATGAAGACTAAATACATCAACTGGCTGATCTATGCCGTGCTCATGGTGGTGGTTGTGACTTGGCTGGGCTGGGGCAAGCCAAACAAGATCATCGGGATGTTTTTCGTCTCTGGGCTGGCAGTGGGTTCGCTATATGCATTGGGCGGAATTGGTCTGGTGGTGCTTTTCCGTGCTACCGGCGTGTTGAACCTTGCCAATGGAGCGGCGGGTGCCGCCGGCGTGATGACGGCCTGGCAATTAGGCCAATGGGGGGTCTGGGCGCCTCTCACTTGGGCGGCCTGCATTCTTGTTGCTTTGCTCATTTCCTTGTTTTACGGCCGAATGATAGCGCCATTGCTAGCTTGGCGTGAACCGGTGGTTAAGGCCGTGGCCACGCTGGGTTTTGCACTGATCATCCTTGGCTTGGTCAGCTTTCTCTGGATTGATGACCCTCGCTCTATCTCGCTGCCAACTGACAAAATTGGGATCAAGCTCTTAGGGTTGCGTGTGACAGCCACCCGGATGATCGTGTTTTTGTCTACGATTGGGCTGGTCATCGCTATTTATCTGTTTTTGGGTCAGACCAAAATTGGTTTGAACATGCGGTCATTGGCCAATGACCGAGATCTTTCTGCCCTGATTGGCATTCCAATTCTTAAGGTCGAAACTATTGCCTGGGGTCTGTCAGGGCTGATTGCTGGCTTTACCGGGCTGATGTTCGGCGATCTGATCCGTCTGGAACCGACGGTTATCACGTTTATGGTGATACCTTCGATTGCTGCTGCCATCTGTGGCCGCCTGGACAACCTGATGGTTGTGCTTGTTGGTGGCCTGTCGATGGGGGTGATCGAAAGCCTGCTGACCCTGTCACCCGGCTTGAAAGGCGCGCGCCCCATTGCCCCATTTGTTATCGCCTCTTTGGTCTTGTTGTGGTCCCAGCGTGGTACACAACTCACCTTTGGCGGAAGGGATTGATTTAATGCTGCCAAAACTTTTTCATATCACGCCGTCGGGCGCTGCCGGGCTTCTGTTTGCGGTCTTCGCCTTTTTTGTTGTGCCTACTCTTGCTGGCAGCCTTTGGCTGAATGTCTTTACATCTATGGGGTGCTTTACGCTGGCAACTGCTGGGGTGGCCTTCATGTATGCCCGTCTGGGTATGGTTAGCTTGACTCAAGTTGGGCTTATGGGTGTTGGCGGTTGGGTCATGCTGCGATTAAACCATGGGTTTGCCCTGCCGTTTGAGGTCAACATGGTGATCGCTGGGTTTGCAACAATGGTACTGGGGTGGGTGTTGGCGCTGCCAGCCCTGCGGCTACGAGGGTTGTATCTTGCGCTAGTCACACTGATGGCAGCCGGTGGGTTGGAGATTATTCTCTCGACCTTTCAGTTTCCCAATGGTGGTTCCGGGTTTTGGGGTGTTCAGACAGGGTCGGGGGCAGCGTTCCGACGACCCGCGTTGGCACAAAGCCCCGAGGCCTATCTACGATATGTCGTTGCCATGGTGACCTCAGGTTTTCTATTCATCGAGTTGCACCGGCGACTGGCCCCGGGGCGGGCCTGGGCGCTTATCCGGCGGTCCGAGGCGGCGGCAATGGCGGCTGGCGTTAACGTCACCTTCTACAAGGCTTGGGCTTTTGGAATTTCGGGGCTGCTGGCTGGCGGGGCTGGTGCGCTGTTGGCGGGTAGTCTGGGATTGTTGGACGGTGGTACATTTAGGGCCAGCGAAAGTGTCATGCTTTTTGCTCTTGCTGTGGTCGGCGGTGCACGGTTCTGGTTGGGGGCTGTCATTGCTGCCGCGTTGTTCCGGGTTTTGCCAGCGTTGCTGAACAACTGGGGGGTGGATGCTGACCTGTCGTTTGTCATTTTTGGCGCAGGGTTGCTGCATGCTGTTATCGCGGCGCCAAACGGTATTGCCGGTCAAATCATGGAGCTTTTCGCCGGGTTAATTCAGAAGCTGAGCAACAAACTGGGCTTGGTCGCGTCTATCGTTATTGAGGGCAGTGCAGATGATTGAGGTTCAGAATGTAACTGTGCGCTTTGGCGGTGTGGTGGCCCTTGACGGGGTTGAGGCTCAGTTTGCCAACCCCGTGAGCGGCATTATTGGCCCAAACGGAGCGGGTAAGACCACACTGATGAATGTAGTTTCGGGGTTTGTAGCAGCACAAAACGGTCAGATAGTCAAAGACAATCAAAACTTGATGGGGCTAGCCCCATACAAACGTGCACATTGGGGTCTACGACGGTCTTTCCAAAAAGAAGAAATTGCGGATGACCTGACGGTTGCAGAAAATGTGCTTGTCCAGGTGGATCACTCGACACTGACCGCTGCGCACAAAAACAAAGACGTTGCCCACGTGTTAGAAATCGTAGGCATGGCTGATCAAGCTGATAGGCCCGGAGCGAGACTTAATTCATTTGAGCGGCGTTTGACCGATGTCGCCAAATGTCTGGTGGGCGATCCCAAATTGATCATGTTTGACGAACCGGCGGGGGGGCTGTCGGTGGAAGAGACGGCCCGTCTGGGTGATCTGATCCTAGATATCCATGCAAGAACCGGGGCGCAGACGCTGGTAATTGATCACGATGTCGATCTGATTGCGCGCATCTGTTCCGAAACATTGGTTTTGGATTTTGGTAGAAAAATCGCCTTTGGCCCAACAGCTGAAGTGCTGTCAGATCCCAAGGTCAAAGCAGCCTATCTTGGTACCGAGGATATTTGATCATGGCGTTGGAACTTAAAGATATTGTCGTCAAAGATGGGTCTCGTACATTGGTTTCGCAGGCCTGTCTGACTCTGGAACCTGGTCAGGTCACCGCAGTGCTGGGATCAAATGGGGCGGGTAAATCCGAATTGGTACTGGCCATCGCCGGAATGTTGCCAATCGCGTTCGGCACAATGATTGTTGATGGTGTTGCGATGACCGGGCGAGGCCCCGATATGATTAGAGCTGCTGGCGTTGCTGCGGTCCCTGAAGGTCACCGTGTTTTGACCAAGTTGTCCGTTGATGAAAACCTGCGGGCTGCTGGTGCGATTTTGCCCGAGGGGCTGAGGGAAACCCTGACCGATGTCTATCAATTGTTCCCTGAATTGGCAGAACGCAAAAGTCAGATCGCCGGAACTTTGTCTGGAGGGCAGCAGCAGATGGTGGCCTTGGGGCATGCGTTGATGTGCCGCCCGCGGTATATGTTGATCGATGAAATGTCGCTTGGTTTGGCGCCCTTGGTGGTGAAACGCCTGATGGGCGTAGTGAACAGTCTAAAAGCGCGGGGTGTTGGGTTGTTGCTGATAGAGCAGTTTACCGATCTTGCCCTAGGAGTCTCCGAGCAGGCAATGGTGCTGCGTGGCGGGCAAACAAGCTATAGCGGTTCGGCCGCTGCTTTGCAGACTGATCCTGTTCTATTAGAGACCGCCTATTTCGGAGCAGATCACGTGCAGACTGATCCCAATCGGACAACAATGGAAAATGGCGCCTCGATGCGGGGTAACTAAAGCCAGCAGAGGCAGGCACCGTTACCGCACAAGTGGATCAGAAACGGTGCCTATTCTCGCATTAGACATTCATACCGCCATCCACCAACAGCACAGTTCCAGTGGTATAACTGCTTTGATCTGACGCCAAATATAGAACTGATTGTGCAATTTCTTCGGGCTGACCGTGTCGCCCCATGGGAATGATCTCGTCAAAGAATTCGGTGCCATCACGACCGATTTCTTCGGATAATTCGTCCTCGACCCGCTGTTGAAAGCCGTTGTTGACGGGGCCAGGATTGATAGTGTTTACGCGAATTCCCTGAGGAGCCAGCTCCTTTGCCATCACCCGCATCAGACCGGTCTGCGCATGTTTGGCTGTGATGTAGGCATAAACACCGGGATCCCCCCGTAGCCCCGCAACACTGGAGGTGATGATAATGCTACTGCCACGGGTCATATGTGGCACCGCATATTTGGCTGCCAAAAATGCCCCGCGAACATGGACCGCATAAACAGCGTCAAAGGCCTCGGTCGGATAGTCCTGAATTGGAGCGATTGTGCCAAAGTTGCCTGCATTGCTGAACAACACATCAATTCTACCAAAGGCCTCGACCGTTGCATTTACATATTTCTCCGCGTCTGCCTCGACCGAAACATCAGCGGTCAAAAGCAACAGGTTGTCCGGCAAGCAATTCAATTTTTCTGCGGCTTTTTCCAGCGCCTCGGCATCACGGTCTACCAGTGCGACCCGTGCACCACTTTCAATCAAAGATTGAGCAGTTGCTAAACCAATCGATCCGGCGCCACCGGTAATCAAACACACTTTATTTTGCAATCCATACATCTTTACTCAGCCTTTGATTTTTAGGTGAATTGCTACACATGTGTATAGCTTGAACCAATTGAACTAGCTAACTTTTTGTTGAAAAAAACCACCCGATTCTGTTACAAGGTTTGGAGCTGTTATGTGAGTGACTTATCGTAGGTGATTATACGGCTATCGACTGATGAAATCTCCCGCATAACGGGCATAAGTAGGGTCGGAAATCGAAACACTTTTCCTGCGAGAAATGTACATTTCTGTATGAATGACATGCCGTTTCGCAATGTGATCAGAACGGACAAATTTAGATCCTGCTGCGCTGCAATGAAGATCATTGGCAATGCGGAAAATCACGAAACCAGTGACTGGTTAAACAAGTGATGTAATAATTCACATCGGCCGTTTCGACAGCGATAAGGGGTAAAGCATCGCTTGCATTGAATGCGGATCCGGTTGAAATTTTCGTCCATATAAATGTCCGATTTCAACCGCTTAAGTCAAAATGCAGTCTTTTGAAACGTGAGTATTTTGAGCTATCTAGAACCGCTGTTCGAATGGAGTTGTGTCATGTCGATGTGGGACAAAGGGCAGTGGTGTTGATTTAGTTAAGGCGAGTTCAAATAGGTCTGACAACACCACCAGCAAGGCCGAGGTTTTTTTGTACCGAGGCTTTAAGCAAAGAACTCAGTAAGTTTTACTGGAGGCTGCTCAAGCATTTTTTCCAGTCACTTTCGAACCGGGTTGCTTCCATATTGCTGTTTGATCGGTTGTTGCGACTGTTTTTGTCCAGGGTCTGGGTTGCTTGAATTATCGCCTGTTTCCACGCAGCAATACTATGATCATGAACATTGGTTGCGCCCGCCTGAATGTGGTCTTTCAGGCCGTCTGTCGTCGCAACAATGACCTTGCGACCGGCTGAACGGGCTTCGTGTGCAACCAGCCCATATGCTTCCCAGCGGGACGGCATCAACAAGGCATCAATGGAGCGCATGGGTTCCAGCGGATCGTCGCAATGGCCATGGAAGGTGATCCTGGGATCACAAAAGGCAAGCGCTTCCAGTTCTGACCGCAATGGACCATCGCCAAACACCATAAGTCGCAGATCTAGCCCGCTGCATTCGCGAAAGGCGCGGATCGCAATATCAAATCCTTTCTGTTCGTGTAGACGCCCTACCAGTCCAAAGATCCGAGGGCTGGTGGCAGGTTTGGGTAAGGTTTCAAATCCGGTCAGGTCGACCGAAGAATGGATGACTGACAACCTGTCTTCGTCGATCAGGTCGCGTCGGATCAGCCAGTCTTTTTGTGCATTGCTGACTGCGACCACGCGGTCGAACAGACAAAATGCGCTGCGCAGCATGGAAAAAAACCGATTTTTGTTCAGGACTTTCTGCGCCACGAAGCCCTGAGTGTAACTGTGTTCGACATGGATCATTGGTGTATCTGGGTACATTGCCCTGAGCCGAGCACGGGCTGCAAAATTGCGCCAGTTCAACGCTAAATGTGAAACAATAACATCAACGCCACCTTTGGGCAGTGTCAGCTTGCTGTTCTCAACAACTGCCATGCGGTGCTTGCCGGTCTTGGCAAGATATTTTGACGAAAGAATTGTGTCGATAACTCTCATGACGCCACCTGGCGTTGTATCGTCGGTTAAGTGCAGAATGGAAGCATGGCTCATTGTGGTCTCCTATGTTTGTTTCTGTTGACGCGGTTCTGTGGCTCCGCGCCGTAGCATCGCGGCAAATCGCATCGGGTCATATCCGGTCCTGGAGAGACACGCGGTAGCGACGAGTGTGGTTAGTGTTTTCAGTGGTTCCTCAAGCAGCGGAGAAAAAGAGGCCTTGAGGAATTCACGCGCATATTTTTTAGCTTTGAGTTCATCGCCTGCGCTAACAGCGCGGCGGGCGAGATAGCGCAACTGATATGCACGGGCCGCGGGTTCGTGTTTGGCAAAGAAAATTGGGGACAACGGGCGCAGTTTTTCGACCATGCGGTTCCAAGATGCCAACTGCTTGTTGGTGTTGGCCGACAAACCGCCGCCTGCAATCCGGTACATGGTCAGATGACCACGAATGCCTTCGATTTCCCAATCAGTGGTCAGTGCCAGACGCAACCAGCATTCGATATCTTCGGACTGGCGAAATGTTTCGTCAAAGAACCACTGCCGTGGCCGATCTTTCTGCGGGGTATAAGCTATGTCCATTAGCGCGGCGCGGCGAAAGATAGCCACCGAGCCGTTGCCCACTGGGTTTCTTTTGAACACCTCAGCAGCGGTTATCGCGTGCAGTCGTGGGGACTGTTTCAGGCCCAGAGGTTGGCCTTCACCATCAATCAGTATCGAGCCTGCATAGCTCAATCCGACGTCCGGTGATAAATCCAGATGCAGGATGTGACGCGCCAACTTGTCTGCTACCCAGAGATCATCCGAGTCACAAAAACCGATGTAGTAGCCTGCTGCTTCGGCAATTCCGGTGTTTCGTGCCCCTGCCAAGCCCCGGTTTGGTTGGTTGACGACATGAAACCGGCTATCTTTCAAGAATGGTTGGATGATGTCCACTGTGTGATCCGTGGACCCATCGTTCACCACGATTACTTCAAAATCGCGAAAAGTTTGGCTCTGGAGAGAACTCAGTGTCTCCGCGATAGTTGCAGAGGCATTAAAAGCGGGGACGACAATACTTGCTCTGGGCATCAGATACTCCTTTGGGAATTAGCGATTGAACAGAGAACGGCGCAGGGATTTGGGCAACAGCGGTGCACACAGCGAACCGATCGCTGTCAGCAATCCCCGGCGCAGCGGAAACAGAAATGCGCGCGGACTTTGCATAAGGCCTGAGAACGTTAGGTAGATGGCCGAAGACCCATAGTGACCCAACCGAAGGGCGCGGCGTGCCAGGTAGCGCATATAGATTGCTTCGGCGCGCCGGTCTGGTTGGAAGCCAAAGCTGCGTGCGGTTGCTAAAACCCGCTGTCGTGATCGGGACATGGCGACCAGATCAGACGACAACCCCTGTGGATTGGTGCGATACCAAACATGTAATTGATCAAGTCCATTGATGGATGCGCCGCTGCCAACAAGTCGGATCAGCCATTCCAAGTCTTCGTTATGGACCATATTGCTGTCGAAACCGCCACTTTGCAGAAAGACTTTGCGCCGCAGCGAGATATTGGAGGTAGTACAGACCGGATTTTCACCCAACAGCAAAGGTACAGACAGCGGCGCCTTGGGAACGGTTGAATGTGCGTCGGCTTTGCCGCGTCGGCGAAAAAAGGCAACGCGGCCGAACAGACCATCTGTACTGTCATCCAAAAAGGCCCGGTGCAGGGTTTCCAATTTGGATGGCACCCACAAATCATCAGCATCACAAAAGCAGAGTATTTCCCCGGTGGCGTGATGTGCCCCCATATTCCGTGCGGTGCTGGGCCCCTTGCCGATGTTGCGCAACATCTTGATACGCGGGTCAGCGTCCTCCCAACCCTTTAGCAGTTTGGGGGTATCATCTGTTGACCCGTCATCGATGCAGATCAACTCCCAATCTCTAATCGTCTGAGACAAAAGCGCTCCGATGGATTCATTCAATGTTTTTGCGGCGTTGAAACACGGCATGATGATTGTAAATTCTGGCATGGCTTAGACCTTTCTCAGTTCCTGGGGGGAGGGTTTCATCAGGTGCGGCAGGGCCGCAGCGATCAGTATGATGGTGGTGGTGAACACATAGGCGGTCGCCATGGTGCCCAATCCGTAGGGGGCGGCGATGATGGCCGAGATAACCAGCGCAATGGTCAGGATCAGGGTCACGATGAACTCGACCTTGGGGCGACCATTGACCCGCAGGCTGGCCGCAACGGCGGTCCAGATGGTCAGGGGCAGGGCGGCAAAACACAGCACTGCAACGGTGGGGGCAATATGGGCCCACTTTGCCCCCAATAGCAGGGGTACATAGATCGGAGCAAACAGGGACTGCAGTAGCACAAAGGGCAGAATACAGGCCAAGGATAGTTTCACGGTGCGGCGTAGGGCGGCCTGTTGATCAGCCTCTTGGCAGAGATGCGGGAACAACACGATGCTCAGCGCGGCGCAGAAAGACGTGGCCAGGCTCAGGCCCGCATTGAAGGCCAGGAAATAGATCCCCAGAGCTTTGGGGCCCAGCAGAGCACCAACCACAATCTTGTCGGCATGTAGCCGCAGTGCCTTGACCAATTCGATACCTGTCACGGGCAGACCGTAAGTCAGGAAAGGGTGCAGCGGAGCCAGCAGCGCGGTGTTTTTGCGCTGCCATGGGCGCAGATGGCGTACGGCGACCAACCAGACCGGCGCGGTCAAAATACGTGGCAGGATCAGCACTAGTGGCGAGGCCCAGGTGAAGGCCAATGCAACGGTGATCAGGTTTGCCCCCGACACCTGCGTGGCAGAAATCATTGCAACCCGCTTTAGTCGGTTCTCGCGCATGGCCAGTGCGACCTGCACCAGACCCGCCGGCATAAACAGATATTCGATGGCCATCAGCCCAACCAGTGCCCCAACAGTGGTTTGGCTTGATAAATAAAGCCCAAGACCGATGGCCATCTGGAGCAGCGCCAGTCCAACGCAATAGCCCCAAAACAAACGGTGTGCCGAATGGCATACCGCCTCAAGATTGTCTTTGTGCGCAGCGATGATCCGTTGGCCAATGCCGTTTTCGGTCAGCGACTTCAACACTTCACCTATGGCCAACGCGGCGGCGGCATAGCCAACGTTTTCTGCGCTCAAATTTCGTGAAATAGCGACAACAACCAACAGCCGAGTGGCCTTGGCCGAGATTTCCGATGCCCCAAAGGCCAGCAAGTTTGCTAGGAGGGAGGAGGGGCCTGAAGAGACGTGGGACATCGGAAACTCATCTGTTGTTTCCTCCAACCTAGCGACGCACGCCCGTCGAAGATGGACCCACAAACGGAGAGACCCGGGCAATTCTGGTGCGCAATTGACCCATTGGGATAGGAAAACGATCCACCTGCATAAGGCGAACTAGACTCAGGCTTGGTCTATTGTTTGATTAAGTGAAAAAAATAACGAGGTAGGGCACGTTTTGGTTGATCAGTGGATGAAACGTCTCAGCACGCTTTCTGTTGTGCTGCTTGCCAGCTGTGCAGCAACTGGCGACCCTGACAACATTGAAACCAAGTCAGGTGATTACGGCTATCAAGCGCAATACCGTGACATCGAGGTCAGCCGCGCTGATGCTGGGTTCCTTAAATCAGCTCGACTTAATTCAGAGATCTGCCTGCCTTATCGTGGCGGAGCCTATGGCACAAAGGTCAGTGGAGTCGCCAATACTCTGTTGGGTGAAAGACTGTCGCGTAATGATCTGGTCGAGGTCCGAATTGGTAATGATGAAGATCTTGGCGGCAACTACGTGGTCTCGCGCGATGGCACGCTGAAAATACCTTACTTACCGCCGATCCGGGCGCAGGGCCGCAGTACCGCTGATGTTGAACGGGATCTCAACACCATACTCGTAGAAAAACAGCTCTATGATACAGCCCCTTTGGTTTCGGTCCGGGTCATGGATGTTGCTTCGGCCCTGGTTGGGGTATCTGGCGCTGTGTTTGAACCGCATCAGGTTGAACTGGGTGGCATTGCTGGCGATCAGCGCGATGTCGGCCGACAAGAGGCGCTGGGCGCGTCAACCGAGGCCCGAAACCTGTCGGCAGCTCTGCGCGCAACTGGTGGGGTTCGCCCGGATGCTGATCTGTCTGCGGTGGAGTTGCGGCGCAATGGCAGGCTGTACACGCTGGATCTGCGTGGTGTTTTTCAGGGCCACAACATGGTGGATGTCATGTTGCTGACGGGTGATCAGGTTTTTGTGCCATCCCGCCAGTGTTTCCAGGATGATCTGATGCGACCCAGCCCAGTCAGCCCTCCGGGGGTGACTGTGTTTATGTCGAACCTGACCCAACCGGCAACCGGGAACGCCATTTCGGCCATTGGCCGTAACGTGCGGGAAATGCCTTATGGCACTCGGTACCTGCAGGCCATTTTGGATTTGAACTGCGTTGGCGGTGCGCGCGCCAGCAGCGCCCATCGGTCGGGGTTGTTATTGTCGCGCAACCCGATGACAGAAGTGTCGGTCGCTATCGAACGCGATATCGAGGACATGCTGCGCCGGGCGGATCGGGACGACTATGATCCCTATATCCTGCCGGGTGATGCGGTGGCCTGTTATGACAGCACCTTGACCAATGTTGCCGAGGTTGCCCGCGTGCTGGGGGTGATCGGCGTGGGCCTGTTGCTGAACGAGTAGCGCTTACTCGGCAACAGGCGCTGACGTGCGGTTTGGATCCAGCGTTTTGCGTGTTGCCGCCCACACATCAGATAGCTTGGCAATCTCGATCAAGCTAACCACCGTGTCTTCCTGCTTGGCGGCGGTCTCAATATGTCCAAGGCTGGTGGCAAAATCTGTGGCGCCAAACAGGCTGGCGGTGCTGCGTATCTGGTGGCACTTTGAAGCAATGGTCTCCAACCCCAGCGTTTCCAACGGCTCCTGCGCCAGTTCGGCCAACAACGCATCGCCTTCGGCCAGAAAGCGGCCCAGAAAGGTGTCATATTCGCTCTGGTCCAGCAGATCCTGAGCCATCGTTGCGTTCTCGTCCACTGAATTGGGCTGTGGGTTTTCCGGTGGGGCCGAGTTGATTGAAAGGGATTTCTCAAGCACCGCCTGCAGCGCCCGACGCAGCTCCGGCAATTGCAACGGCTTGCCAATAAACCCGTCCATACCACTGACGCGGAAATGGTCGGTCTGTTCGGGCAGCACATTTGCCGAGAATGCCAGTATTGGGATGTCACAGAAGGGCGATGGCGCATTTCGTATTTCCTGCGTGGCCTGAAGGCCATCCATGCCGGGCATGCTGATATCCATCAATATCACGTCAAACAGTTCGACTTTGGCCCTTGCGACAGCAGATAATCCATCGGTGACAATCGTCACTGTGTGGCCGTCCCGCTCCAACAGTCGGCGCGCAACAAAGGCGTTGGTTTCGATGTCCTCGGCAATCAAGATCGAAAGCGAGCGGTCAGAGGCTTTGACCTTTTCCTCGCCTCCGACGCTGGCGGGTTCTGCAACCGACAGGAAAGGCAGGCGCAGCCAGAAAACGCTGCCTTCGCCCGGTGTGCTTTCGACACCTATCTTGCCACCAAGCAGTTGAACCATGCGTCTGGCAATGCCCAGACCCAGCCCGGTTCCACTGCTGTCGCGGGTATAGGTTGAATCGCAGGTCTCGAAGTCTTCGAAAATTCTGGCTTGATCCGCTTCGGAGATGCCAATGCCGCTGTCGATGATCCGCAATTCCACATTGCAGTCGCCGTCATGTGGGGTCAGCTGCTCTACTTCAATACTGATGCGACCGGCATGGGTGAACTTGATCGCATTGCCCACAAGATTCAACAGGATCTGTTCGAGTATGGTTTGGTCAGCCTTGACCCAAGCCATACTAGACCCGAGCCATTCCCATTCGATGGTGGTTTGGTTGTGCCCCGCGTGACCGCTTTGGCTGTCGATAATTTCCTGCAGAAAACGTCCAAGATGAAAGACCGATTGAGTCACCGATGTTTTACCGGACTCGAACTTGGCAATATCCAAAATTGAATTAACGTGATGCATCAATTGCCGCCCAGATACCTCCATGTTACGTGTGAACGTCGTTTGATCCGCATCTAACTGAGTTTTGCTGATTAAAGTCAGGTTGCCCAGCAGGCCATTTAGGGGGGTACGAATTTCATGGCTCATTACTGCTAGGAAATTCGCCTTGGCTTTTTCACCGGCCAACGCTTGATCTCGTGCCTTGCGCAGTTCTGCCTCGGTATTTAACTGTTGAGAGATATCCCTGAGAAAACCAATAATCACATCGCCATCTTCAGTTTGGGCTGACTGCATGGCAAGGTCGACAGGAAAGCGCTTTCCATCGGCATTGCGGGCGTCAAGTCGAACACGGCCTGTTCCTATTAGCTGGCTTTTCCCGGTGCGTACCATGCGTTCAAATCCCATTCGGTGCGCTTGTTGTTGCTCAGCAGGGACTATCAAATCACCGATACTCTGGCCCTTGGCCTCAGCTAATGAGTAGCCGAATGTAGATTCTGCTGCAGTGTTCAAATCCACTACATTTCCCATGGTGTCGGCAACAATTACGGCCTCTTGTGTGGTAGAAAGGATCGTCCGCATCCGTGCGTTGGCGCGGGTCAATGCACGCCCTCGGGCCTGGATTTGAGCGTTGGCCATTAAAGAATAAATAAATAGCACCCCCAGTCCGACCAATATTGTGAGTGAAACAATCGCTAGCTGTGTCAGGGTTGAAAATACCTGTGACCGCTGCATGTCGGAATCACGGGCAAATCGCGCAAGCCCCAAAATAAACAGGCTTCGCACTTCTGGGCGCAACGTAGCAGTTTGTTGTAACAGACTTGGGATAGCTGAGCGCAGTGTGTCGTCTGGCCCATCTATAAAAGCAATGGTCTGATCCAGAAAGAGTTGTAATTTATCAACTGAGTTCAAAAAACTGTCAATTTCACGTACAGAGGCGAATAGTTTTCCGTTGGAAAGTATCCCCAAGCGGCTGTAAAGAATGTCAAAATCCTTTCGAACAACAGAGAGGTCAGCTCTTTGTGGATCACTGTTTCTTTCTAGCGTCAGCAAAAAGTCGAGATACTCGATCTCGACCTGCGACAATGTCCATTGAACTGAGTCGGTATCGGCTGACCGCAGCAATTTCAGATCCCGGTAAACCTCTTGGCCCAGCAAGACCAAAAGCGGCAGGCACAGGACAACCAGGGGTAGGAAAAACCAATTCTTGAGGAAGAGAAATAACCTAGGATAACGTGGCAAATTGCGATACTTTCTAACCGATGTCGTGATCCTACTATAGCATCATTCAATAATGTTTAATCGATTGAGCTGCCAAATGCTGCGGGAATAGACTGTTTCTGTTCGGAACTCAGGCGACTGATCGAAGGGGTATATGATCCACAGTGGGCCTTTTTCGCGTCTTGGGATCGGTTGCCCGTCGATAGCAAAGGCCACTATCGGCCCGCCTTCCCGCGCATCACTTATTGGGATGAATACAGAGTAATCGTTAAGTGCGATAGCTTCGATTGTGCTTCCTGTTACGTCTAGATGTTGAAGGAGCGCGTAAAGTGGCACACCAGAAAATTCATTTATCCCATCGGTCCAGATGGTTGATGTGATGATGTTCCGGACGGCAATGTCGCGAAGATCCTGAACACCCAGCGAGACAGGTTGATCAAGAAGTTGGCCTCCGGTTACTTCAAGCACTGGGGGTTCGGCAGCATCCGTCGTTCCTGCCGAACCCTGTGTTGCGACAATTGCAGCAAAAAACATCGCACGGGCGAAAGAGAATATTCCGTTGGTTTTCATGATGCACCTTTGTGTTTTCATCTTGAGTTTTGCACATTGCCTGCAGATCTTTCTGCCTCCCTCAAGTATCAGGACCTATCCGATCGGATAGGGGCAATGATGGCTGTTCGGGAAAAGTTGGCCGCAGGGCGAACCCCGCGACCGGGGGGGTCAGTAAGCTCCGCGACCTTTGAAAACCGCCTGAAACGTCACCGCGATCAGGATCAGATCCAACAGGATTGAGCGGGAGCGGGCATAGGCGATGTCCATATCCACCATGCGGTCGAAATCGATGTCCGCGCGACCAGAGACTTGCCAAATGCCGGTCAGTCCGGGTTTGACGCTAAGGCGGCGATGCGCGCGTCGGGAATACGCGGCAACTTCTTCGGGCAGCGCAGGGCGGGGGCCGACGATTGACATCTTACCGGACAGGATATTCACAATTTGCGGCAACTCGTCCAACGAGAACCGGCGCAGGAACCGGCCAACCCGTGTCACCCGCGGATCATTACGCGCTTTGAAACAGATGCCTCCGCGATCCGAAGTCGCTAGCAACTCTTGGCGGCGCGCACCGGCGTCAACATGCATGGAGCGGAATTTGTACAGGGTGAACGGTTTGCCATTTCGACCGACGCGTTTTTGGCTGAAAATCGCAGGACCGGGGCTTTCTAATCTGATGGCGGCACAAATCAACAACAGGAGCGGTGACAGTGCGGTCAGTGCCCCAAGGCTGAGCACGATGTCTAACACCCGTTTGTGGATAGCGTATTGGGAACTGGAGCGTACTGCATGTCGGGCTGCACGCCACATGAAGGCAAAGTTTCCAAGCAGGTAACGCTGTGCCAGTCGGCGTGGCTCCATTGCAAGCCGCCAAACCCACTCGCTTTTGAGTTGCCGCAACCACAGTGGCGCGCGTTTTACATTCCCGGCCCAAAAGTCAAACAGCCCGCCAACCGCCATCATGAGATCCGCGTCAAGCTTGTGCCCATGGCGGTCCAGCCACAACTCTTGCATTGGGACCCCCATGGCGACCAGCAAGATGTCGGCCCTCGAGGCATTGATGACAGAGATCGCAGCTTCTGCATCTTCAGCGCCGCCATACCCATCGCGAGTACCGGCAATGTGAAGCCCAGGAATGAGGGACTGAAGGTGAGTAGCAGCCTTTTGCGCCGTACCTGGTCGCCCGCCGAGCAGGAAAACACTTTTGTTTTGCTTTGCAGCTGACGCCAGAAGTGACGGTAGCAAGTCAGTGCCATTTAGGTTGGACGTCAGCGCATTACCGCGCATCCGAGCGGCCAGCTCTATGCCGATGCCGTCGGGCAGTATCAAATCAGCGCGCGTCAGTGCCTGCGCATAGTCTGCATCCGTGGCTCTCAGGTTCGCGCAATGGGCGTTGTAGAAAAAGACCCGGTTCCGTCCTGGCTGGAGTAAAGTGTCGATCACCGCTCCAGCTGTCGCATCGACCAGATCAACATTCATGACAGAGCATTGATCCAACTTAGGAAATACGGGTTTGGCCCCCTGGGCGAAAAACTTTTCAAGGCTGCTGGATCGATGCTGCATGGCGTGGCTCCTCGTGGCTTGCTTCACGAACAACTGTGCACGATCAATGGGGTTGGCAGTTCAGGGCATCAGGATTAAAGGTGAGACGAATGTGCCCAAACGGCGCGACCGGTTGTGAAATTACCCGCTTGCGGGGGAGGATTATCCATTTGGATAGAAATCTGGCCTAAATTTATACCTACCCCCTACCATTTGCTCTTAGAGTGATGGCTATAGAAGCTATATTTTGATGAGGTTTTGTAGTGCGAATTCTTATTGCAGATGACCATGAACTCCTGCGGGATGCGCTGGGTGCGTTCATGCAAAGCGAAGATGGAATTGAGTTGCACACAGCAGCCGATTTTGACGAAGCCTGTGCCCTGCTAAAGGGGGAGTGGACCTACGACCTAGTTCTCTTGGACTACAATATGCCAGGTATGAATGGTTTAGATGGCATTTCTGTCGCTAATGAAATCAACGGGGTCCACCGGGTCGCGCTAATGTCAGGCGAGGCCAGTCGCGAAATTGCTGAACAGGCACTTGAGATGGGCGCCATTGGATTCATCCCCAAAACACTGCCGGCGAAATCTCTGGTCAATGCGATCAAGTTCATGGCTATGGGTGAAAAATATGCGCCGCTGGATTTCATGACCGCAGAAGAGGATAAGGTCAGTCATCCCATTTTGGATAAATTGACCGAACGCGAACGACAAGTGTTGCATGGATTGACCGAGGGAAAATCCAATAAGGAAATCGCTCGCGATCTGGACTTGTCCGAGCCGACGATCAAACTGCATGTCAAAACGCTCTATCGAAAACTTGAGGTTGGCAACCGCACACAGGCGGCTCTTGTTGCAAGGGATGCGGGAATTTTTTGAGTTTAAGCTATCCCAACGGATAGGCCAGCATCCAACTGTGACAGGCGCAATGCGAATGGGATCGCCGATCCACACCTGACGCGCCGTATCATCCATTGAAACAGTTTTTCAGTGAGATGACATAATGGCGTATTTGGCTGCATCCAGCAAAATTTTCGGAAAAAACGAAGCGACCAAAGTACCACTGAAGCAAAACAAGGCGGTCAACAACGGCTATCCAAACGCCCAGTTTTTGCCACGCAAACCACGGAATTTCTTCTGGCGCTGCAGTCGCTACACGACGTTTTTCCTGATGTGGTGTGCTGGCATCTGGATGCCGATTTTTACCTATCTGACAACCACTCCACCCAAGTATACCTCCCAAATGGCGTTGATCCTGCCGGGATCAGGGGCTTCAGCCTCGGTCAATCTGGAAAGCATCGGTCAGGCCTCGTCTTATGCTTCGTCAGCCTTTGCAACAGATTCCGTCAGCCCCACCCAGACCTACAAACGGTTGATTACAGCCAACCGGATCAGATTGGCCGCAGCCCTTAGTCTGGATCTGCCGGTGACTGAATTACCGGCGCCAGTGATTGATCTGGTGGATCAAACCGGCCTGATCCGGGTTCAAATGAAAGGCCCCAGCGCACAAGAAGCACAGCTGCGGGCCGAGGCTATTCTGCAAGCCTTTCAAAGCGAACTAACCTTGCTTAGGAATGATGAGCTCAGCATGCGCGAGCAAAGCGCGGTGTCCGCGATTGAGGAATACCGGAGCTCAGTTGCGGCCACGCGTATTGATATTGACCGGCTGCAACAGGAAACCGGTTTTTTGTCCAAGGATCAGTTCTCCGCCCAGGTGCGCGACAATGATGCCCTGCGGGTTTTGACGGAAAATGCTCAGGCCCGGTTGTTGGAGAAGACCGCCTATGTCAGCGCGCTTGAGGCAACCTTAGGGCTGCCAGCAGCCAAGGCCGCAAGGGTTCTGAACCTCTATTCCGACAACAACTATCTCACTTATGTAAAAGATGCGTCAGACAAGGCGGCCCTGCTGACCGAAATGCGTTCGCACTATGGCTCCCAGCATCCGCGCGTACTCGAAGCCAAAGCGCAGCATGACCTCGCGCTGGGGACACTGGTGACAATTGCCGTGGCCCGTACCGGATTGACCGAGCCTGAAGTCATTGGGCTTGAGATGTCACAAAGGGGCGACCGCACGGCCCTGCTGGCAGATCTGGTGCGCGCCGAGGCTGAAAGGCAAGGGGCGAACGCTGAATATCAAACCTTGCACAAACGCTGTCTGGAAGAACGCCAGAAACTGGAAATCATTGCCCCCATGGCGGCGCGTCTGGAAGATCTACAACGCGATTTCCGCGTATCCGAGGCGGTCTTCACCTCAGCCATTGCACGGGGTCAGTCGTCCAAGATTGATGTCTATGCGTCTTATCCACTGGTACAGGTGCTCGAAGCCCCCTCGCTGCCGCTGAAACCGTCATCCCCCCGGCGCATGCTCACCATTGCAGCCGGTGTTGCCGCCACGCTTTGCGTCATGGTTGCGTTGGCACTGGGTTGGGCCCGCTTTGGAATGATCAACTGGTTGATTGCCCGCCGCGAAGAGCGCAGCGCATGAGCGATACTGCCCCCCAAAACCCGGCTGAAAACATCGTCTACAAAGCTTTGATCTGGACCTGGCCGTTCTATGCCGTAGGTGCTCTGTATATTGTTGGTCCGGTGCTGGGCTGGATGCTGGGTGGATTGGCCGCGCTGGTGGTCTATTTCGGGGCAGCGGTGCGCGAGGATCTGCGGTGTCACACGCCCATACCAGCCGTTGTCTGGGCCTGGATTATCGGTATGGCCGCCATGCTGATCATCCTTTGGGTTGGGTTGATCAATTTTGATTTCGGCACGAAAACGATTATCCGTTCGACCATCGGCTGGGCCAAGGGCTGGGCGTTGATGGCACTGTTCCCACTGGCCGGAGCTGTCTTGCCCATCCGGCGCGCAATTCTGGTTCGGGGTCAATGTGTTGTTGGCCTCTGGGTTCTTGTTCTTGCGCCCCTGATGCTGGTTGCGCCCTATATTGGCCTGCCTGAAAAGATTTTCACGTCGCCGCTCAAGGTGGTTGGAGGGCCGGGGCCCGAGTATTTCACCGTGTTCCTATATACTCTGGACCCCGCTAGCGGCACACCACGTTGGCAATTCTACGCGCCATGGTCGCCTTTTGCGGCCCTATTGGGGGTGTTGATGGTGCTGTTTGCGCTTGAAGAAAAATGTACGCGCTGGAAAGCCATCGGTGTGACGGCTGGTATTTTCCTGATCCTTGCCTCTAAATCGCGCATGGGACTGGTTGGGTTGATCGTCTGCCCGGCGATCCCACGTCTGTTACGTCTGTCTGCTCAATCCTGGGCCTGGCAGGGGTTGGCCGGTTGTTTGGTGCTGGCCTCGATGGTCGCTGACGGGCTGATCACCTCGGCCCAGTCTAGTGTCCGCGCCTTCAAATCTGCCCGTGCCGACAGCTCCCGCGTGCGCGCCACCCTGCAACGTATTGCAACTGAACGCTGGGAGAACGAAGCGGTGTGGTTTGGCCATGGCAGGGTCGCGCCGGGGTCTCACATCGTTGAATACATGCCCATCGGCAGCCACCACACCTGGTATGGGTTGCTCTTTGTAAAAGGCATCACCGGGTTTCTTGCCCTATTAATCCCACTGCTGTGGCAATTGGCGTTGGCGGTGACAGACACCATAAAATCGAACCGTGGCACACTGCCCTTTGGGATCATTCTGGTCTTTGTGTTGCTGTCCTTTGGTGAGAACATAGAGATCGAGGTCTATCTGCTTTGGCCAAGTCTCTTGCTCTTGGGAATACACGCCAAAGAACTGACGAAATGAGCAGAGCACACATTTCCACATGAGAATTTCAGCTTAGCCGCATCGCCATTCTCGCAGGCAGGGGCGGGGTGAGGGAGTACTATGCTGTCTTGTCGAAGTTGATTCGCGCCTGAAAGATTACATGCGCACTAATTGCAACGATCACCACGAAACAGTTCTGACATGCTAGGTATTCTGTTTCCAATCGATGAAATCAGCCCATTCGTTTCAGGGCTTCTATTGTCGAAACCGCGCCCTCAATTGGCGAAATAAGGCCTCTTTGCCCCATTTCGCCGCAATTTTACCTTAAATTGGATTGCCCGAACACGATTTTACGGGCACAAATGAACCGAAGCGAATGAAGGTGTTTTCCTGCCACGATGGGCCTTGCAGCGCTGGACCTCCCGGTCCTGATGAAGATTTTTCCCGAAAGCTGGCTGCACAGTTACTGGAAACGATCCCGCTGACTATGTGTATCGTGCCGCCTCTAATCGCACTGACTTAGGAGCTGCCCCTATGTGTACGAAGACCCATACGATTGCCAAATCTGGTCATAAAACCATTGATATGGTCGATAATACTGTGATGAAAATCATCCCAAAGGATGGCAAGCGCTTTACCAGCAATGTGCATGCATACAGAGAAGGCAATGATCTTGTGCTATGCTACGCGGATGGTACTGCCGTCACGATTGCCAATCTTTGACGGAAGCTTAGTTTTGGATTGAAATTCAAAAGGGCTCGTAGTGATACGGGCCTTTTTGCTGCGCATTCCTTAAGGAAGATGCTAGTCGATTGCCGGCCTATTAGATTGCTCGCGCAACGCTGGGTCGACCTGGCTGCGCGATGACCCAACTGCGAATTCGTCATAATACACGACCAGAGTTGGCTTGGGTTTTGCGCCATGTGTTTTTGTCCACCGTTCTGTGTAGCTGGAAAAAATGCCACGGCGATGGCCTGGTTTGTGCCCCTTGAGCAAGCTGTCGGGAGAGACAATTGCGCCGCTATAATTACACCGTAGCTCGCCGTTTACCCAAATCCGCAGGTAGCCGTCTTCATTGTCTGAAAAATTTGTATTCATGACCAGATCGACCCAACGGTTCTGCTGATCCTGCATCTCAAACAACCGGCATACATAGCCTTCATTCTTGTCTTTGCCCCAGCTAAAGGCACGGTTCATGTCCGCGAGCTGCACGACAATGTCGCCGTGTTTTATTGCTGACCCGGCACAGGTGGTGTTTTGGCAGGCCGCCCAATTGCCTTCGTCCATGCCCAATTGGATTAGCCGGATCGCAGGTGTTGCCCCACTAGGCATGCCCCATTGACCAAAGACAAGTCGCAATGAGTCTTCGCGTGTAAAACTGGGTACGCCGGAGTTTAAAAAGCTCCAGCCATACCAGATATCTTTACCGACGTTGGCAGGGTTAGACTTGGTCGGCATCTGAATTTCGGTGCGGTAGCGGGGATTGCCGCAGTCACTGCCACCACAATCACCGTCACGCAGTTCGAACCGCTCGCTGCGGATGCCTCGGCGGGTGGGTGCCTGGTGCTCAGCAAAGGCGTATCGGAAGTTGTGGTCGGCTGAACTGTAAAACCTTTCATAGCCGTTTCCAGGCGTAAACACTTCGTTGCTTCCGCTGGTCGAATTGGGAATCGCACCGGTGCAGCCGGTTAAGAAAACGCTGAGAAAAAGTGCATTCCGGGCCATTCCCTGCATTGGTCATCTCATTCTTCGTTGATCCTAAGTCTAGATGACATTCTATAGTGGTCAAAAATGGGAGGTGCAACAAAATGATCTAACATATTGTAATATAACGTTAAAAATTAGTTTTCGTCGGGTAATGATCAGTTATGAAACGTGCTTGAAATAAGGCGTTAACTGTAGCGAACGGGGCACAGTTAACAAAAAGTTAATGCCAGAAAACCCGCTTGCTTGTCTGAATTCGATTCTCCTCCATACATTGCGAGTCGAGCGCTGCATCAGATGGCGCCGATATTGAGAGGCAGAACGATATGGCAAAGATCAGTGTCTTTGGCATTGGCTATGTTGGCGTCGTGTCCGCTGCGTGTCTTGCGCAGGATGGTCATGAAGTCATTGCAGTTGATGTAGACCAGGGTAAAATTGATGCAATCAACGCGGGCATGTCCCCCATTGTTGAGGAAGGGATCGATGATCTTGTCCGAGATATGGTGTCCAAAGGCAAGTTGCGCGCAACCAGTGATTTTGGCAGAGCAGTTCACGAGACGGAGATGTCCTTTGTCTGTGTAGGAACACCTTCAGCAGCTGACGGATCTGTAGGACTATCGTACGTAACCAGTGTCTGCGAAGACATTGGCAAAGCACTACGTGAAAAAGATGTCTACCATTCGGTCGTTATCCGCTCGACCATTGTCCCGGGCAGCACTGAAAGCGCCTGTATTCCGGTTTTGGAACAGACATCTGGCAAAAAGGCTGGAGTGGGATTCGGAGTCGGCTATTACCCGGAATTCCTGCGTGAAAGCACTGCCATTGCCGACAGCTATGACCCCGGCCTGGTGGTCTTTGGCTTTATGGATGAACCGACTGGCCAGATCCTGGCGGATCTGAACAAAGACATGCCCTGTGCGGTCAACAAAGTTGATATTCGCACCGCTGAAATGGTGAAATACACTTCCAATACGTGGCGCGCGGTGAAGGTGACCTTTGCCAACGAAATCGGTAACATTGCCAAGTCCTGCGGGATTGACGGTCAAAGCGTCATGGAAATTCTGTGCAGTGACAAAAAGGCGGCGATGTCGCCCTATTTCATGCGCCCGGGCTTTGCCTTTGGTGGTTCTTGCTTGCCGAAAGATGTGCGTGCGTTGCGCCACCTCGCCAGCCAGAACGATACGCCAGCGCATCTGTTGAATGCAGTCTTAGAGGCCAACGAAGCTCAGATTGCCAAGGCAGAAGCCATGGTTGAAAAGAGCGGTGCCCAGAAAGTTGGCTTTGTCGGTATCAGCTTTAAACCAGGTACTGATGATCTGCGCGAAAGCCCTCTGGTTAGCCTTGCGGCACGCCTGATCAACAAAGGTATTGAGGTCAATATATACGACCCCTTTGTCAAAGAAGCCTATGACAGCGGTACCCCTGGTGCGGGGCGCGGCAATGAAAGCGTCCCAAATCTTGAAAACCGACTGGTCGGCGATCTTGATGAGCTAATCAATGATGCCGGTGCGGTTTTGGTGGGGAACTACTACAACGAGACCGTTGAAAAGCTAAAAGAAGCGGCCAAAACCCAGACGGTTGTCGACCTGACCCGATTGCATCGCGATATGGTGTCAGACGAGAACTACGAAGGCATTTGCTGGTAAAACTGCAATGACAATGGTCCTTACTCATACGGCGTATTTTGCGGTCATCTATCTGTTGGTGACCGTGGTCCCCCAGGGTTTCCTGGGGGAGTTGCATCACGCATCTAATGCGGTGTTCATCGTCGGATTTTTGGGGACTTGGCGCTATACTTGGGCGGTGACCAATTTTGGTCGGGCCGTTTTTTTTCGCCGCATCGCCTATCCAATCTGGAAGCGGCGTCACCACAGGCGCTTTTGGGCCAGTAACGTTAAATCGCACTGCTACTTTATGCTGACCAGCTATATGGTCGATAACGAAGTGACGATCATGGTCTATCGTCGTTTGTTTGAGGCAGCGTCAAAAGCTCGCGATGGCGCGACGATTGTCGCCTCAGTTGTGGATGGTAAAGATGAGCGTCTGATCCAGCAGCTTTATGCGTCTTCGAAGTTTGATATGAGCAACGTCGAACTGGTTATCGATAGAATCAAATCCAGCGGCAAACGTGACGCCATGGAAAAGGCTTTGCGCATTTTGGCCGATAAGGCCCCGACCAAAGATGACATCATGGTGTTTGTCGATGGGGATACCGTGGTTCCGGTTGATATCTGGGCCCAAGCGGCTCCCTTCTTTTCGGATCCGCGCATGGGGGCGCTGACCACCGATGAGGCTGCAATCATCGACAAACAGAACCTGTTCAAAGACTGGTTCACACTGCGCTTCAACCAGCGTCAGGTGATGATGTGTTCAATGGGATTAGGCAACCGAGTGCTGACGCTGACGGGGCGTATGTCAGTGTTTCGCGCTTCCCTCGCGACAGATCCAGGCTTTATCAAAGGTGTTGGTTTTGACTTTCTTGACCATTGGCGCCTTGGTCGGGTGAATTTCCTAACCGGTGATGACAAATCCACTTGGTATTGGCTGCTTCGTAATGGCTATCAGATGGCCTATATGCCCGATATTCAGTCACAATCTGCGGAAGACCAACCGCGTGACACGTTTTATGACAGTGCCAAAACGCTGATGATCCGATGGTTTGGCAATATGATGCGCACCAATGGTCGGGCACTACGCGAAGATCCGCGCAAAATCGGATTTTTTACCTGGTGGTCGATCCTTGATCAGCGGGTTTCGATGTGGACCACACTTGTTGGCCCGATTTCAGTTATTGTCGCAGCGGCAACAGTTTCACTTTCGGTGATCCCACTCTACATCGCTTGGGTTATGGCGACCCGCTATATGTTTTGTATCTTTATCGCCCTGTTTAACAAAGAATGGTTCCCCGTCACTCATCCGCCGATCTTGTATTTTGGGCAGGTTGCTGGGGCCATCATCAAAACTTTTGTTCTCTTTCGACTGGATAAACAGAAATGGACGCGGCAAGGCAGCGGCGGTTCGGGCAAGGCTATGGCCCTGCAGGACCGTGTCAAAGCTTGGGAATCCTTTGCTCACCACGCGCTTGCCCTGTCATGGCTGACCATCGCCGTAATGTTTCTGAACACTTTCTAATAGGCACGACGAGGTACCCTCATGGACAACAACCTTTTTCGACTAACACCCTCTGACAAGCTTGAAACACCTGAACCACGGGCCGAAGCCCGACGTCCTCTTGTCCAGCGGACTGCCAGTATGAGTAAGAACTATAACCCGGGCGAAGCCAGTCCCCCGGAACCTGCGCCCCAGCCAGTTCATCGCCAACCTCAGTCTCTGTCAGGCACAACACAGAGCCAGCCCTTACCGGTAGATTTTGGCTACGATGATGAGCATCCACTGTTGAAAATTCCGTATTCGGTGACGGTCGCCGGGCAACGATATACCGGTGACAGTATCTCGCTTATGCAGATCCATGCACAGGCGACGGAAGGGGGGATGCTCGGGAATGGCACGCGGCATATCGCAATTATCAACTTTGCATTTGAGAGCTTTGTACTCTCGCTGCATCCCGAAGTTATGGTGATTAGTGAAGACGTTCAGGGCAAATCAGTCTTTCAGTTTACAGATCCCACCGGCGGGCACCTGCCACAGCTACGCTATATAGTGAACAGCCATATTGGCGGGGATTTTGTATCCGTCGACGGTATGATCAGCTATACTGGCCCGACCGCACCAAAAAAGCCAAAAGGTGAGGCGAGGGGGCATTCACTCATGAACCGGGTGCGCTCACTTGGTGTGGCTGCGCTGTCGGTTTTGCTTATCGTTGTAGCAGCCAGCGTGCTGCTTCAACGCTACTCAACGAGTTACGAAATGCACCCGGTGTTTGTGGAGCGAGCCGGTCAAAAAATGCGCGCTACAGCCGCCGGGCAAATTTCTTACCTAAATCCTAACGCCGCCAAGGGCGAGGTGCTGTATTCGGTTAACGCCAATACTGGCAATGTATTGAACTTCACGATGCCATGTGACTGTGAAGTGGTTGTTACAAAAGGAATTTCAGATGGCACAACTGTCCTTCAAACGGACTTAATTCTGACAATTTATGTTAATACTTCATTAATCAGAGCACAGACTCTGATGAGCATAGAAGGGCTGAATCGGGCGATGAACGGAGACCAGGTTCATATGGATCTCAATGACGGGAGAAGTATTCCTGTCGAGGTTATCGCCAGTGAGGCAACCACAGCAGCGAGCCTGCGTGGTGACGTATTTGTCCCTGTCGAACTTGTTTCTGAAGAGGGTGCTTTGACAACAAAGGATATCGGCAAATCCGCAAGATTGCGGCTGTCGAAGGGCCTGTTGGGCCTTTGAGATTGAAGCGAGAGGCAATTACAATGACCACGATTTATCCACTGATCATCTGCGGCGGAAAAGGCACCCGCCTTTGGCCTTTGTCACGAACTCAAAGCCCCAAGCAGTTCCAAAAAATCAGCGGCCCTGAGTCAATGACCTTTTTTCAGGTCGCTGTGCAGCGCCATCGTGGGCCAGTTTATCAGGATCCTGTGATTGTCACCGGTGGCATTCATCGTGGTACCGTGGTGAAACAACTGCGTGAAATTCAGTCCAAGGCGCAGATAATTTGCGAACCAGTTGGACGCAACACCGGTCCAGCTGTCCTCGCTGCTGCCCATGCTATTGCGCGCAAAGATCCAGACGCCTTATTTGTCGTGATCCCTGCGGATCACGTGATTGAAGGTCGTTTGACGGAAACAATCGAGGCCTGCATTCCAGCGGCGCAGGCTGGTCATATCATCACCTTCGGTATCCCGCCGCGTTATGCGGAAACCGGGTTTGGTTACATCACCGATGCCGGACCGCTGGCAGGGTTTGACACAGTTCGGCAGGTTGGCGGCTTTGTCGAAAAACCTCCGCAGGAGGAAGCTCAGGCGTTGATTGACAGTAAGTCGGCCTACTGGGCGTCAGGACTGTCGATGTTCTCGGCCAAAACTATCATCGAAGAATACCAGAAGTTTGATCCAACGACAGCGGGCCATGTGAGTGCGTCTGTGGAATTTGGTTCTGATACGCCCGAAGCCTTGTATCTCGACGAGGCAGAATTCGCCGAATCCGCAGCCCAGCCCACCGAAAGTGTAGTGTTTGAACAAACAGACCGCATCGCGCTGGCGCCATTGGATGTGTCGTGGAATGACGTTGGCAGCTGGTTGGCTATGTACAATATTTCGCAGCCCGACAAAGATGGCAATGTCCTGCAAGGCGATGTTGTCGCGCTGAATTCGATAAATACGATGGTCTCTACGGATACTCGTTTGGTCAGTGTGGTCGGTCTGAGCGATATCATTGTCATCGACACGCCAGACGCATTGCTTGTGGCAAAAATGGATGAAACCCAGAACGTCAAAGCGGTTGTTGATCTGCTCAAAGCCAGCAAGCGCTCTGAGGCAGAAGTTCACGCCAATTCCATTCCGGCCATGGTGCCGTTCCACAAACAAGATCAGCTGGAAAAGATAGTCGAAACAGACCGCTTTCACTTGGGAACCGCCGAAATCGAAGTGGGGCGAACGATTTTGCTCGACCGTGGTTCGCGCAGTCAACAGGTAATCGTGGTTCAGGGAACCGTTCATGCCACGGGCCCAGACTGGAGCAAAGCAGCGGTTGAGGGCGGGCGTATCTATGCAGATGAGACCGGTAGTGTTCGCATCCTTAACAGTGGCGATACCACGGCGGAACTCCTGTTTGTGACGCTGGAAAATGCGGACTTAGGCAAGCAAAACGAGCCTATTGTGATCAATGGCTGACAGGCAGGTACAAAAACAGATCCGGGCTCTTTGGGTTGCGTTGATGTTCTGTGTCTCCTTTCTGGTGCCCAGCCCCTCTTGGGCTGGGCCCAACTCTGATTTGATGAAATTAGATCAGCAACTGACCGAGCTGTCCGATTTTTTGGTTCAGGACAGTGCTACTTTGCGCTTGCCTTTAGGTCAGTTGATGCATCGCACTGGATTGTCGGGCCTGACGCCAGACTTGCCGTCATCGTACCAACTCCCTGTGACTGCTGCAAAAACCACTGATGTTCCGACCCAGTTGGCCAGCACAAGCGTTGAAGATTTTCGCACAGCTCTGGCGCTGCTGACGCAGGTGCACGGCGGGCAAGATAATCTTGATGTCTTGAACGCACATCCAGGTGAAAGAACCCAGGCGCTGACATTTCGGTCCGGGTTAGTGACGCTGGACCACCTCCGCGCCAGCCTGGCACAAACTTTTCCACAAGCCCAAATGCAGCCAAGGAATAACACTTTGCGTGTTCCGATCATTCTCTGGGATGACACGGTGTTGCAATTGGGCCCAGAGGACCATCTGCAACTTAGCCGTGGGGATGGGGCGTTTATTATCAGCTTTGGCCGCGTGGAGATAGCCGGCAGTCGCGTTAGCGTTGTTGGGGAAGCCTCTCCAAGCAGCGGGGATTTTGTACCCTTTATCACCATCGGTGGTGGTGGTGCACTGCAAGTTGACAAGGCTGTCTTTCTGGGGCTTGGCTTTGGCAAGTCACCAAAGTTTTCCGGCCTGTCGGTTGTGGCTCATCCGCTTTTGCCAACGGTCGGGGAAACGTGGATCACAGATACTTATTTTGATGATGTGCAGACGGTGTCATTGACTGGGATATCTGGTGGTGAGGTCTCTGGTAGCCAGTTTTATAATATGCGTAACAATGCTTTGCTGCTGTCGACCTCGTTGGGCACCAATGTACAGGGTAACCTGTTTTTTGGTTCGGGTCCGACAAATGCGATACGGGTTTTGCGCGGGTCCGACCACAGCACTCTCCAGGGGAATGTTCTGCTACAAGGTGACCGCTCTGGCATTTTGGTGCAGGGCCAAAGCAATCACGTCCTGGTGTCAGGGAATGTGATTTGGCGGCGCAGCGGCGGTGCAATCAAAATTTCCAGCTCAAATTGCGCTGTTGTACGCCACAATGTGATTCTGAACAGCCGCCAAAAGGGCGTTGATATTCGTTCCAGTAGCCAAACTACGGTTCAGAAAAATACAATCAGTGGAAGCCGTAGCGCTGGGATTTGGGTTTCAGATCAACCCAGAGATGCGGTAACTTATGTTTCAGACAATATTCTGCGCCAGAACAAAGCAGGGCTCTCTACGGCCACAGGCGGGCAGCTTATGCTGGTAGGAAACGACTTGTCAGATCAACTCCCACGTTTGATTGACGGTGATATTGCGCTGCAAAACAGAGCCGTCGCCACCAATTTGAGCGGCGAGACTCCGATGTTGATGTCAGCCGGTGGTACTCAATACCCAGTGCAGGCTGGCTTGGCCGATTGCGAGTCATGACCATGATTTTACGCCTTTTTCTATGCCTTTGGGTGTTTTGCGCCACGGCAGCAGTCGCGCAAAACATACCGCTGCCGTTTGCAGATGATACCAAGGCCTCGCGGATCACCGTCACGATTACACCTGATCCTCTCAGCATGAAGGGGCTGTCGCCATCGCTGGTCGCCGCGCGTCAACAGATGCATGCACATCAACCTGTAAGTGACGCCAATCTGATAAAACTGAGCGAGGCCGGCTACGGACTAGCGGCTCAGACCTATGCGCGTCGCCTGATCTCCGCCGGCGCGACGGTGAACACGCCGTCAGACGTGGCCTATTACAGCGCAATTGCGGTTGGCACTGGGCGGGTCTGGACGTTGCCGGACATGATAAAGGCGATGAAGCGTCTTGATCCAGCATTAGAGCCACGCGACCGCCTTCGAAAGTATATTCAGGTGCTCTATCCGTATGCTTGGGCCGGAAATACACTGGCCTTGGATGCGGTCATTGAATTCAATGGTAAGGGCAGGCTGTTCGGTGAGCTCAGTGATAGTACAAGAGAAAAAATCCTTGAACAAAGCCAACGCAATGGTGACGGCAGGGTTGAGTTGCGCTTGGCGGTGGCTCTTTTGGAGCAAGTTAACCTCACTAAAGAACAGCAAGATTGGGCGAGATCCTATTTGCAACGTGCGCAGACGTCATCGCATCTGGGTATCATGACGTCAGCTCAAAATCTGGTGGCACTGATGGACAAGACATACGCAGCTAATGAATAGCTTAAAGAATAACAGGGCAGCAGAGGCTAGCTTATGACGGGCAACATGGTCAATTTTTTCAAATGTAACGCACGGGTTCAGTGCGCTGCGTTGTTACTTTCACTATTTGGTGCACCTCTGGCCGCGCAAAGCTCTGAATATGCGTGTTCTGGGCTGATGAATTCGGGAACCAGCCCGAGTGTGGAAGGATCGCAGGGCATGTTCTACAGCGTGTCTCCTGACCTGATGATGTCACATGAGATCACCGAAGAAATTGCCCAAGACCTTGCAGAACTGTCTGACATTCTCGCAGCACAGGGAACAACGCTAATCTATCTGGCAACGCCAACTAAGGCCCTGGGACAACCCCAAAACCTGCCCTGGGCCGCAGTTGATTTGGGCTATGACATTGATATTGCTGCTACGGTCTATGATGAGAACATTCAGCGCCTGAACCACTATGGGGTGGCTGCTCCAAATGTCCGTCATATCCTGGCGCGCGCTGCTATGGATGCCCCGGTATTTTTTGGACCTGACCCACGGCTGAACTCGCATGGTGTGCGTACCATGGTGCGGGCTGCGGCGGAAATGGTTGCAGGATCGCCCGGGTATGCTGCATTGCCGCAAACGGCGTTTCGCAGCGGGCTTAGTGGTAAAGCAGCTATGCACTCAGACAGGCGCCTTGATTTGCAAGAGCATTGCGAAAAAGACCTGCCTGGTTTGATATTTGATCAAGTTCTGATGCGCCAAGGGGCGGCCCCGCAGGATCTGTTCAACTCGGTTGCGCCCATTGAAGTTGCAGTGGTCAGTTCAGAGATGACTGGTGGATCGACATTGGGCTTTGCGCATCATTTGCAAGAGGCCACCGGCCTGTCCGCTGGTCACTACAGCCTTGCCAAAGGTGGCTCCCTGGCGGCGATGACCGCCTATCTGACTTCACAACAGTTTCAGGCCAACAGGCCGTCATTTCTAATTTGGGAACAGCCGATTTGGAAAAACTCTGGTGAATTTGGAGAGCAACCCCTGCGGGAGTTGATTACAGCAGCCGGACCGAGCTGCGAGATTGTCTTACCTTTGCGGTTTGATAAAGGCCGCAAGGTTTTTCAGGCGGATCTGAGCGGCCTTGATCCAGCCAAACACCACACTTTGTTCTTCGATAATGATGGTGTTCAGGTACAAGCGGCTCGCTTTATTTTTGCCGCCCGGAACAAGAGTGTTCGTGCCCGAACAGTCTACCGCACTCCTGATCAGGTTCTGACCGGGCGGTTCTACATGCCGGTGTCAGGGCTGTGGCCTGAGGGGGCATCTCATGTGGACGTCCAATTGGGAGGTGGTTCCTTTGGCCCTGCCGCCAGTCTAACCGCCTGTCAGCAAGAGGAGGCATACTGATGCTGCGTAAACTTGCAGGTCTGGAGATAGGACTGAGTTTAGGGATACTTGGCATCCTGTTGCCATTAGGCGCCTTGGCCAATCCCCTTCCGATCGATTTTTTGCCGCCCAGCATTTCGTCACGCGATTTGTGCAATGCCCCCGCGGCTGGTGAGGCAGAGTTTCACACTGAGCATGGACTGGGCGATCTGGTTTTGACCGATGAGTTGCGTCTGAAATTTCTGGTCCGTGACATTCATCGTCTGCAACGACAGGACGCGGATCGTTGGTTCGAATTTATCAACGCATTAATCACTCGCCGCGCTCAGTTGGACGATTCATTCGCTGGGGTGAGTGAAGAGTTTGCTCGTGTGGCTTTGCATGTTAAGGCCAGACGCCTTGAAGAATTGCGCAGCATTAATCTGATCGGGCAGCTGCGTGTCCGGTCTGACGAGCTATCAAACAATCAGCAACTTGTACTGGCGCGCTACTATCGCGAAGGGATTCTGGTGCCCACTGACCTTCCTTTTGCCCAGGAAATGCTGCGTGAGGCAGCCTTTGGTGGCAATGCCCGCGCTTTGACTGAGATCGCCCGCATGCAAATACGCGGTGAAATGCTCGAAGGTTGGGACGCACCGTTGGATTTGACGGTCACGCTGGCCTTTGGTGGATTGCTGGGTGAACTGACCCCGAGTGTTTGCAAGCGTGCTGAACGCATTGCGCAGGAGTATCTGAAGGGTGATCTTGTGGTAGCCAATCCCGATATGGCACATGCGTGGCGCAAGTTTGCCGCAGATATGGGCGGGGTAAAGGCTGCGTGGCGCGTTGTGGAATACCATTTGAACGCCGACGCGGATCGCAAAGATCTGGACGAAATGCGTACCTATCTGCAACGTGCTGCTCAACTGGGCCTGTCGCCTGATGAACGCCAAACCAGTCAGCTTCTGGCCAGCGGCGTGATCACAGCGCAAGAAATCGAAGACATTTTGGGCTTCAACCAAAGTCAAGACCGCCGGCGGGTCCAAAACTCTATGATCCCCTATTTTGACCTTGGGGTGCGTAAGAATGATGTCGTTGTCAATGAAGACAGCGTTCGCCTGCAGTATCTTCGCGAACTGTCCGCGATGCCAGAGGCTCCGGGGTTTGTTTTCACGGATCTCGCCGAAGAGGTGATTGCCCGCAAAGGTCGCTGGGCTGGTGAGGCTGAGGCTATGGACCTGCTTGAGGTTGCGGTCACCCGTGGCGACGAGACGGGCATGCAAATGCTGGCACGTTTTCTGATCCGCTATCGTGATGATCCTGTGCGTATCAATCGGGCGGAAAACCTTTTGCTTGATACGGTGTCGCGCTTCGGCATGGCCAGTTCCATGCAGGTTCTGGAAGGTTTGTATCGTTGCCAGTTGAATGATGCGCCACATAAAGACGCCGCCGATCTGTGGGCCCGCAACTATGCCGCAACCGGGCAAGCGGCGGTGCAAGCGTCGGCCACCGACATTTTGACACTGAGCCCGTTTCGATCCCCTGAATTGCTGGCACGGATTCAAACGCAAGCCTTGCAAGGGCGCACACAGGCACGGGCAGAGCTGGCGCAACTGTTGCAGTCAAGCCCACTGACGTCAGAGGCGGCGCTGCGACTTTGGGCCAAGCGCATTTCGCCATCTGATAAAGCGTTGGAAACCTTTGTTCGCATGGAAATGGAGCTGTCCAGAACGCCAGCAGAGCGGGCTTTGGCGATCGAGTTTTTCCGCAGAGTATATTTGAACAATGGTGTGACGTCGGCCTTGGATTTGTCGGTTGCTTTACTTGAGGATCAAGCGCGCGAACCTGATGTGGCAAAAGACATCATCAAGATGTTGACCATCGCCGGGAACCGCGGTGAAGGGGCCTCAATTCGGTTGAAGTCACGGCTGTTGGCGAAAAGCACCAGCCCAGAAGACTACGCCGCCAGTGCATTTGTTATATATAATGAATTCAAGGATGTGATCGAAGAGCGTGGCGATTTTCTAGGGCTGATCTTTGCTATTCCGTTTCTGCCGGCAAACCGGGTGGATGACTATTTTGACCGCGCGGCATCTTTGATGGGCTGTGAAAACAAAGACGCCGATGAAATGGGCGATGCCTATGCCATTCGCCAGGACCCGGAAATGGTCTATCATTGGCGCAACGTGATACTGGATTTTGACGGCGGGCACTTGTTGTCGAAATTGAAGCTGGTCGACAGTCAGGTCAGACTGTTTGATGCGGGTTCTGCGCCTGATATGCAGGGTGTCGCGGCCCGCAACCTGACCGAGCGCGAGCCCAATGTCAATTTGCGCCTTTACCGTTTGACCGGAAACCCTGATTTGCCGGGCTTTGATGCGCAGACGGCGGCGAGCCATCTGTTGGCCGTTTTGGAAGAGGCTCAGGGTGATGAACTGGTCTGGGTGATGTCCAGTTATCGCACTGCGCATGAAGATGTGCGTGCACAGATTGATCAGCGCCGCGATATGGCAGCTGTATTGCGTAACGCGGCCAATGCTGGCGACAACAGAGCGCGATTCGAGTACGCGATGCATTTGCGAGACCGTGCACATACGCCCGAAGATCTGCGCCAGTCTACACAGTGGTTACAAAAGGCTGCCGAAGGCGGGTATGATGAAGCCATGGTCGAGCTGGGCTTTGCCCTGGGCTTTGGCCTTGGTACCCAAAGTAACATCGGTGTTGCACTGGATTGGCTGGCACGCGCCGAAAATCTAAGTCATCCGCGTGCCGCTGAACTTGCCCAGTTGTTAGGGGCTGCTCATGGGAAGTAACGCACTCAAAGGGTTTGAGACAGGGGCGCTTTTCATAGGTCTATCCTTTGCCGTATTATCTGGGGCAGGCGCAGCTGCGGCTCAAGACACATCGATTTGTGCCCCGGCGCCACCAGCCATACAAAGCCTGTCAGTCCAAAGCCGTTATGAAGGCAGTGACGCCAGCCGCGCGACGCTGAACAAAGACGCGCAGGCGAAAGCTGAGATCTCGCTAAAACCACTGGATGATTTTCTGCGCGATCTTGCCGAAGGGCTTGAGACACTGTTGAAATCTGAGATGAGCCAACGCCCCGATCAAGCCGATTGCCTTATCCGGCAGCTCGCCGTCTGGGCCGAAGCAGATGCGTTGTCTGATCTGAGCACCCAAACTGCTCAGTTGACTATCGGTGCCCGGTTGGCCGGTCTTGCGATCGTCGCAGGTCAAGCGGAGCAATTTGCCACCGACGCACAGGGATTGGAGACAGTTGGCGTCTGGCTTTCCCGTCGTGTCGGCGAGCAAATGAAGTTTTGGGAACAGGCTCCTAAGGGGGCTGCTTCGGGGAATTTACGGGCTTGGGCTGGGCTTGCCGCAACAGCAACTGCAGAGTTGAGAAATGACATAGTCATGCGTTCCTGGGCGATTTGGTCGACGACATACGTGCTCTGTTCTGCCAATCCGGATGGAAGCCTGCCCCAAGAAATGACTCGCGGAAAATTCGCGTTGCATTATCAACTTTACGCGCTGGCCCCCTTAGTGACCTCAGTTTTGTTGCTGGAACAACAAGGTACACCAATAGCCGATCAATGTGATCAAGCCCTAAAACGGGCAGTACATTTTGCTCTGTCCGATCTAGAAGATGGCGCACAGACTGAGGCAATGACAGGGCAGGTGCAGTCATTCTTCGATGGTAGCGCGGAGCTCGGCAAACATCATTTGGCGTGGCTGGAGGCCTATCTGACGTTAACATCGGACCCCATGGCCGAAGATTTCGCCGCCCCACGTCGGCCTTTGTCCTTTTCTAAACTGGGCGGCAACCAAACACTGATCTGGGACAGATAACGCGAGTTCGGGTTGCTTTCTATATCAACCGGTATTTGAGCATTGTCAGAGGATATCAGCATGATGCGGGTAGGGTAATCTACTAGCATCAAAGCCTGCTGACCCTTGATCCCTGTCGGCAGTTCAAAACCTTGCTCGAAGTTGTTTGTACCAACCGCGATTCGGAGTGATGGATGCCGCCTTTGACTGGGGGCAAAAGGTGAGGACTGCCCACAGGCTATCTGTCAGCCTTTTTGTTATTCGTGGCAGTCCATACCTGCCAAAGCAAAAAGCGACGAAGCCTGTGTTCTCTGGCAAGGTAACCAAAACAGATCGCTATCTGCGACTGGCTGGGCGGCTTCGGAAAGCTCTGCAGAGTCAGGATGCTTTCCTTATCTTGCCATGGAACGCCAAGATAAACAGCCAAGCGCTTACGTAGGTCTCATCGAGATTGTGTTTCAACTCTAGGACATTGGTTCAACCGGTGGGCAGTGCCGTGCGTTTGGATTTTCGCGGAACTATAGCATCCGTTTCGGTTCCATCCTTCGTATCCTTTGGTCGCAATCAAACTCAAACTGCGCTGATGCCCAAGTGCAAATGATGGACAGCGGACGAGGTATTGCCCGCCGTCCAGATGTGAAATAAATTTCACCTTATGATATTTTTCTAACAGCTCGTTGACCGGTTTCATTTTGCCTCCTACCAATCAAGGGCGAAGTTTCTTGCGGTACCTGAAATAAATACCGCAGCTCGGCACATTCGTGCCATCGTGAAAAGGATCTTCAATTCAGATGCTCTAGGGAGGAGTAAGATGATGAAGCATAAAGTTACTGGAATTCTGGCGTCTCTCGCCATGACGGCCTCGGTTATTTCCGTTTCCTCGGCACAGGCCGAAGGCGGACTGCGCTGTGAACCGGGAGAGACATATATCATGAACGTCATGGTCTCGGGGCACCCTTATTGGGTTCCGGTCTACCAGGGGTTCAAACAGGCCGCTGAGGCCTTTGGCTGTGAGACCGTGTTCTCGGGTACTCCGGACTATGACATCACCAAACAGATCGCGTCGTTTGAACAGGATATGGTCAAACAGCCGGCTGGCATTCTGGTGCATCCGATGCAGTCGGACCCGTTTATTGAGCCAATCGATCGTGCAATCGACAGTGGCACCGAAGTGGCAACCTTTGCGGCGGATTCGCCCAAGTCAAAGCGCACCGCCTACATCACGTCGGATAACCTGGCTGAGGCCAAGTTTGCTGCTGAAGAGATCGTAAGCCAGATTGGTGACAGTGCTGAATTTGCGGTGTTGGAGAACCCAGGTCAGTCCAACCACGATCTGCGCGTCACCGCATTGCTGTCCTATATGGAAGAGCACTATCCCAACATGAAGTTGGTGGGACGTCAGGCTACCAATCAGGACAGCACCGCTGCCTACCGCGCGACTGCATCTATCTTGCAGGCCAACCCAAATCTGGGCGCGTTGTGGATCCCCGAGGCAGGTTCGGCCGAAGGTGCAGTTGCCGCCATTCTGGAAGCCAAAGCCGAGGTTTTGGTGATGCATGCAGATATTACTCCAACCACGCTGGAGCATATCAAGGCAGGCAACATCCACATGGCGCTGAATCCGAACCAGGCCATGCAGGGGTTCATGGGCTTTATGTCCACATTCCTGGCGGCACATTCCGAAGTCTTTGATCCGTTCAACGACTACAAGGTATCAGGATATAACCCGATGCAAATTCCTTTTGTTGACAACGGTTTCTCCGTCATCACCAAAGAGAATGCAGATAGCTTTGATTTGAATGTCTACATGGATGGTCGCGATCCCAGCTGATTGTTGACCAAAATATTCTTGATGGGCCGTCTGCCAATTGCGGCCCATCACATTCTGAAATTTAAATGGACTGAATTCCGCCCATGCCAGACAACGTGATCCTCAGAATTTCGAATGTCAGCAAGTCCTTTGGTGCCATTCGCGCCCTTCGGGGTGTTGATTTCGAACTGCGGCGCGGTGAAATCCATGCATTGGCAGGTGAAAATGGGGCAGGGAAGTCCACCCTGATGAATGTCATCGACGGCATTTTGAAGCCTAACAGCGGTGAGATCATCTGGGATGGAAAACCTGTACGGATCAGCTCTCCGACCAAGGCGCAGAAGCTGGGTATCGGCTTCGTGCATCAAGAGATTGCCCTGTGCCCGGATGTTTCTGTAGCTGAAAATATATTCATGTCGACCACCAATATTAGCCGATCGTTCTTGATGGATTACAAAGGGATTGAGGCCAAGGCACGCGATGTGTTTCGACAGCTCAGCGATATTGATCCCTCTGTTTTGGTGCGGGACCTGTCGATTTCGAACCAGCAACTAGTTGAGATCGCCAAGGCGTTAACGCTGGATTGTAAGGTCTTGATCCTTGATGAGCCCACGGCGGCGCTGACTGAGAAAGAGGCGCAGGTGCTGTTTGGTATCATGCGGCGGCTGGCCGACAGCGGTATCGCAATCATTTACATTTCACACCGCATGGTCGAGATTTTTGACAATTGTGATCGGGTAACGGTATTTCGCGATGGTCAGTATATCACCACGCGTGATGTGGCCGAGATTGAACCTGCGGATGTGGTCAACGCCATGGTGGGGCGGGTGATCGAGAACCTGTATCCGGAGAAACAGGCGCTTGCGGAGAGGTCTCAGGAGATCATCCTAGATGTGCAGGGGCTGACGGATAACAAACGATTCAGCGATGTCTCGTTTCAGTTGAAAAAGGGTGAGATCCTCGGCATTGCCGGGTTGATCGGCTCGGGGCGCAGCGAGATCGTCAAAGGCATTTGCCGGTTGGATGGTGATGTTTCCGGTGATGTTTACTTGAATGGCGAGCCGCTTGATCTGAAACACTATCAAGACAGCATTGCCGCTGGCATGGTCTACCTGTCCGAAGACCGCAAAGGCGACGGTATCTTTTTGGATATGCCGATCTCTAACAATGTGTCCGCCCTGAAACTGGACCAAGTGGCTAGCCCGTTGGGACTGATCAATCGCGAATTAGAGGACGGACAGGCCGAACGACTGGGCAACAAGCTGAACCTGAAATGCGGTCAGTTATCAGACCCAGTGTCGTCACTGTCGGGTGGCAATCAGCAAAAGGTCGCAATTGCCAAGATGCTGTCGGTGAACCCTAATCTTATCTTTCTGGATGAACCCACGCGCGGTGTTGACGTCGGCGCTAAGGCTGAAATCCACCGCATCCTGCGCGATCTCGCCCGCAGTGGAGTGGGCATTGTGGTGATCTCGTCTGAACTGCCCGAGCTAATCGGGGTCAGCGACCGGGTGCTGGTGGTCCGCGAGGGGCGCATCGGCGGGGTGGTCGAGGGCGACATGATTACTGAAGAAAACATTATGCATCTGGCCTCGGGCCTGGATGCCCAAGAATTGACGGGCTGAGGGAGAGCACGGTGGATAACTCGATGGAAATAACAGCTTCGGCACCTGCAGAGCCAACGACCAGCACGTTGCACAAATTGCTGCGGATGCGCGAAACAGGGTTGATTGCAATCATTCTGGTGATGTTTGTGATTATGTCCTTTGCCTCGCCGTATTTTCTGACCTGGGTGAATATGCGGGCCATGGTGATGGCATTTGCGGTCGAAGGCATCGTGGTGGTTGGAATGACCATCTTGCTGATTTCGGGCGGGATCGACCTGTCGGTTGGATCTGTCACAGCGCTGTCGATGGTGATTGCCGGGTGGCTGTTCTTGCAAGGGATTGACCCTTGGGTGGCCTCGGCCATTGCGATTGCGGCCTGTACTGCCATTGGGGCCTTTATGGGGTTCTTTGTCACCCGGGTTGGTCTGCATCATTTCATTGTATCGCTGGCCATCATGGTGATTGCACGGGGGGCCTGCTTGCTGGGCACAGGCGGGCGACCACTGGGGCTGTACACCCTACCGCCAGAGTTCAAATTCATTGGTCAGGGCACAATCGGGCCAATCCCGCTGGTGATTATCATTTTCCTGGTGGTGGTTCTCGTGTTCGACTTCATGCTGCGCCGCACCACTGTATTTCGCAAAGTTTTCTATACCGGCAGCAATGAAAAGGCCGCTGCCTATTCCGGTATCCGCACTAAAAAGGTGATCTTTCTGACCACTACCCTGTGTTCAGCATTGGCTGGGTTTGCGGGCATTATCTACATGGCGCGGTTTGGCTCGGCACAACCCACCTTTGGGCTGGGGATGGAACTGAACGTGATCGCGGCCGCTGTGATTGGTGGCGCCAGCCTGACCGGCGGCTCCGGCACCATATTTGGCGCCATCCTCGGTGTGGTGCTGCTCTCGGTGGTGTCCAGCTCGCTCGCTCTGTTGGATGTTTCGGTCTACTGGCAGGACATCATTCGCGGCTCGATTTTGTTGGCGGCGGTGTCGGTTGACCACTACCTGCACAAGAAACGCGGATAGGGGAGGGCAGAGACATGTCAGAACGTATCCCAGATTTCGAACTCTCTCGGCAGATCCATACGGTATTGGTGTTGCATTTCGTCGAAGGCCTAAAGCAGTCAGAGATTGCTAAGCGGCTGAACCTGTCAACGTCCAAGGTGAACCGGTTGATTGCGCAGGGGCGCAAGCAGGGCATGGTCAAGATTGACGTCACAAGCCCGTTTCAGCGGCTGGCAGATCTGGAAAACCGCTTGGTTGGGGCAACCGCGCTTAATGGTGCGATGGTGACACCAACAGTGTCGGGCAATCCGAACACCACGCTACAGCAGGTTGGCCGGGCGGCTGCAAATTTGCTGCTTGAAACCATCCGTGATGGTGATGTCATTGCGATCACCGGCGGCAAGGCGGTGAGTGCGGTGGTCGAGAACCTGTCACCTGAGCGTAATATAGATGTGACTGTCGTGCCGCTGACTGGCGGGGTGCAGGGCAAGTTCTATACCGATGTGAACCATCTTGCGACGCAAATGGCCGAAAGGCTGGGTGGCACACCGATGCTGATCCACGCGCCGCTGTTTGCCGAAAGCCGCAACCAGCGCGACATGCTGAAAAGCATGGCCTCGACCAAAGAGGTGTTCGATCTGGCGCGCCGCGCCAATGTGGCGCTGGTTGGGGTTGGTTCGGTCGAACCACGCGGGTCCAGTTATTACGACCTGAACCCAGTACCTGAGGCGGACCGCAAGATGCTGGTCGGCATGGGGGTGGCGGCAGAATTCATGGCACACCTGATCGGGGAAAACGGACGTCTTGCTGAATATGAGCTGAACTCGCGTCTGGTGGCATTGGATCCGAGCGAGCTGGAAGCCTGCCGCACCGTGATCGGCATTGCCGCCGGGGAACAGAAAACACGGCCCATACGGGCAGTCCTGAACGGAAATTTCCTGGATTCACTGGTCCTGGACGAAGAGACCGTCAACGCGGTGCTCGAGACTATGGAAAGGTCAAAACATGTCGCATGAAATGCTAACACGCCCAATTGGGGCATCCGGGATCGAAGCCTCGGTGATTGGTCTGGGCACGTGGGCCATTGGCGGCTGGATGTGGGGCGGCACTGACGAAGCGAAGTCAATCGAAGCAATCCAGACCGCAGTAGACGAAGGTGTCACTCTGGTCGACACTGCGCCTGCTTATGGTCAGGGATTGGCCGAGGAGATTGTCGGCAAGGCCCTTGTTGGGCGCCGTAATAAGGTTGTGTTGGTGACCAAATGCGGGTTGGTCTGGCATAGTCAGAAAGGCAACCATTTCTTCGACTATGACGGTCAACCTGTGCACCGCTATCTGGGGAAAGATGCGATCATCTATGAAGTTGAGCAAAGCCTGACACGGCTGAAAACCGACTATATCGATCACTACATCACCCACTGGCAGGACCCGACCACCCCCATCGCCGAAACGATGGAGGCGCTGGAAACGCTGAAGCAGCAGGGCAAAATCCGCTCGATTGGGGCAAGCAACACCAGTGCAGAAGATGTGGCTGCCTATGTTGCGGCGGGGCAGCTGGATGCGATCCAAGAAGAATACAGCATGGTCAAACGCGACATCGAGACCTCGCTGTTGCCATTGTGTGCCGAGAATGGCGTGTCGGCGTTAAGCTACTCGTCGCTGGCACTGGGGCTGCTAAGTGGCAAGGTTGGACCGGACCGGGAATTTACGGGCGACGATCAGCGCAAGGATAACCCGCGCTTTTCAATGGCAAACCGGCAAAAGATTGCAACCTTGATGGTAGAGATCGCGCCTGTTGCCGATGCCCATAACGCGACCTTGGCGCAGACGGTGATTGCCTGGACTGTCCAGCAACCCGGCATCACCTTTTCACTCTGTGGTGCCCGCAACGCGGACCAAGCCCGCGAGAATGCCGCCGCAGGACGCATCAGACTTTCACAACAGGACATCGCAACCATTACCGCAGCCGCCGGGACACATTTGACCAACCTCGACGGCTAACCAGAACTGAAAACCAAAACCAAGAAACGTCAGAGGGCTACTCTGGCGAACGGAGAAGTTATGTCTGCGCAACGACACAACAGCTTTCAGCGCATCCGCGATAACGGTGCCTTTGACGTCATCGTCATCGGCGGCGGTATCAATGGGCTGGGCGTCTACCGCGAGTTGGCCGTGCAAGGGCTGCGGGTGCTGCTGGTCGAGCGCAAGGATTTCTGTTCAGGCTGTAGCGCGGCACCGTCGCGGATGATCCACGGCGGGTTGCGGTATTTGGAGAATGGCGAGTTTGATCTGGTACGCGAGTCACTGGCAGAACGGGATGCGCTGTTGCGCAACGCACCGCATATGGTGCGACCACTGCCAACCACGATACCGATCACCTCGTTGTTTTCCGGGTTGTTTAATGCGGCGGCCAGTTTTTTTGGCGGCTCGGGCAAGCCGTCGAACCGTGGCGCATTGCCGATCAAGGCCGGTTTGACCCTATATGATTTGGTGACCCGCAAGCGTCGGATCTTGCCCAAACATAAGTTTCGCAGCGCCAAATCAACCTGGAGGCAGTGGCCAAATCTGACCCGCAAGCTGTTGTTCTCGGCCACCTATTACGATGCCTGGATTTCACATCCCGAACGGTTAGGGGTGGAGTTGATCACTGATACTGAAAAGCTGGCTCCAGACTCAGTTGCAGTGAACTATGCTGAATTGAACCCAATGGATGGGGCGTTTTCAGTAACCGACCGGGAAACTGGAGATCAATTACCGGTGACGGCGCGGGCGGTGGTGAATGCTTCTGGGGCTTGGCTGGACGAAGTAATTGCGCAGCTGTCACCACAGGAAGCCAAACCAACACCCCTGGTGTCCGGCACCAAGGGGTCACATCTGATTCTGGAGAACCCGGCACTGCTGAAGGCGTTGGATGGTCACATGATGTATTTTGAAAACACTGATGGCCGGGTTTGCATTGTGTTTCCCTATTTGGGCAAGGTGCTGGCTGGCTCGACTGATATCCGGGTGACCGCTGCCTCGCGGACCCGCTGCGAGCCGGAGGAAATGGACTATATCCTTACGTCACTTCGATTGATTTTTCCTGATGTGCCGGTGAGCGAGGATGAAGTTGTGTTTAGCTACAGTGGCATTCGACCGCTTCCGTCCAGCGATCATGATTTTACTGGTCGCATTTCACGTGGGCATTTCACCCATAAAATTGACGGCACTGTGCCGCAGTTCTGTATGGTGGGGGGCAAATGGACGACCTTTCGCGCCTTTGCGCAACAGACAGCGGACGAGGTGCTGGCCGAACTGGATGAGCCTCGAAAGCGGGATACAATTGATCTGCCCATTGGTGGCGGGGCTGATTACCCGGCGGGCGATGGCGCGATGGCGCGGGCGCTGATGCATGAGTTTTCACCATCGGCAGACCGGGCCGAGCATCTGGTGCAGGCTTATGGAACCCGATCACGTGAGCTTATGAGATATAGCATTGCCGGTGGGGATGATCAGACGCTGGCGTCGGATTGTCCCTATACAGCCTCAGAAATCAGGTTTCTGGTGCAACGGGAACATGTTGTGCACCTGTCCGACATCGTGCTTCGACGCACCGATCTGGCCATTACGGGCCGGTTAAGCCTTTCACTGATTGATACCATCGCAGACCTGATGGCTAAGGATCTGGATTGGAACCAAGATCAAATGGCCGCTGAGCGGGCAACGTTGTTGGATGAGTTGGTAAAATTCCACGGTGTCTTGCTGTCAGAGCAAGAGCCGAATGCAAAATCAAGGAGAATGGAATGCGTGTAAGCACCAAAGCCCGCATGAATCGGATGTTCACCAATGGTGGCTGTCTGGATGTCGCGATTGATCACGGGGTCTGTAACGAACCCAGTTTTATGGTTGGGCTAGAAGACATGGGCGGTGTGGTGAACACTCTGATCGATGCCCGCCCTGATGCGATTCAGATGGCCTATGGTCAGGCTGATCTGCTGCAAGCTCGGCCTGAGAAGGACAAACCGGCGCTGGTGATGCGGATCGACATGGGTAACCCCTATAACGATCAACGTCACCGGGTGATGTGGTCGCTGCTGCAAAACGCGGAAGAGCCGATTATTGGAGCGCTGGAAATGGATGCGGCTGCGGTGGTGGTCAACCTGTTCATGCTGCCGGATGAGCCCGAGCTGTTCCGCCAATGCGTCGAAAACATCTCAAAGGTGCGGGCGGCTTGTGAAAAATACGGCATGCCATTGATGATCGAGCCTCTGGTGATGCTGCCCAATGACATTCGTGGTGGCTATCAGGTGGATGGCAATGCCGACAAGATCGTCACGCTGACCCGGCTGGCCAGTGAAATGGGCGCGGACATCATTAAGGCCGATCCAACCGAACATGCCGAGGATTTTCATCGAGTTGTCGAAGCAGCCCGTGTGCCGGTTCTGGTCCGTGGTGGTGGTAAGGAAGACCTGAAAACCGTTCTGACTAAGTCTGCTGCGTTAATCAATCAAGGTGCCAAGGGCATGGTCTATGGCCGCAATATCTATCAGCATGACAATCCAAAAGCCGTGGTCGCTGCATTGATGGCGATGATCCACAATGGCGCCAGTGGCGAAGAAGCATGGGACATTTACAATCGTGAGTGATCAACAGAGATATCTGCTGGGGCTGGATGCGGGCAACACTGTGATCAAGGCAGTGTTGTTTGATCTCCATGGACGTCAGGTGGCAATGCATGCGTTGGATGGGCAATCCTCCACGCCGCAGCCGGGATATGTTGAGCGTGACCTGAACGAGTTGTGGGCCAATGCTAAAACCGCGATCCGCAACTGTATTGATGCGGCCGGTATCGAGCCAAGCCAGATTGCATCGGTTGGCTGTGCCGGTCATGGCAATGGTCTGTATCTGGTGGATCGTGATGGTGAACCACTGATCGGCATTCAGTCACTGGATACCCGTGCGGCGGATCTGGCGGCGGAACTGGCCGAGGTACAAGGTGATGCAATGCATGAGCTTTGCTTGCAAAAACCCTGGCCCTCGCAAACGCCTGTGTTGTTGGCCTGGATCAAACGCCACCGCCCTGAAATCTATGCGCAGGTTGGGTCTGTGATGCTGTGCAAGGACTTCATCAACTTCAAATTGACAGGTCTACGCACAAGCGACATTTCGGACATGTCAGGCTGTGGGCTGCTGCGGATGCCAGATTGCGTTTATGATGACGATCTGCTGGCGCTTTATGGGCTTGAGGACGCTTGCGGCATGTTGCCCAGGTTGTTTGATCCCGCTGATGTTGCGGGCACAGTCAGCACCCAGAGTGCCGAGGCCACAGGATTGGTCGATGGCACACCCGTGGTGGGTGGGTATTTTGACGTGGTCTCTAGCGCGATGGGATCCGGGGTGGTTGAGGCAGGACAAGCCTCGATCATCTGTGGCACCTGGAGCATCAATCAGGTGTTTTCATCCGAGCCTGTGGTGGATCCGGGTGTGTTCATGGTTGCTGGTTTTGGCCGCGCCCGATTTGTGAATATCGAGGCCAGCGCGACCTCGGCTGCCAATCTGGAATGGTATGTTCGTGAATTCATCGAACGTGGCGAACACCATGACGACCCGTTTGGATACTGCAACGCAAAGGTGGGAGAGGTCACGCCGGCGGCAGACGATCCGTATTTCCACCCCTTCCTATATGGATCAGGGCAGGGGGCAGAATATCGCGCTGGGTTCTATGGCATTGCCGGCTGGCATGGCGAAGGTCACATGCTGCGCGCACTGTTTGAGGGCGTGATGTTCGAACACCGCCGCCATATCAAGGTGCTGCGTGGTGCTGGGGTAGCATTCAACTCGGCGGTGCTGTCCGGCGGTGGGTCCCGCAGTCCGGTCTGGCCACAGATGTTTGCCGACGGGCTGGGTGTGCCGGTGACGGTAGCCGAAGCACAGGAAACCGGTGCCTTAGGGGCTGCCATCGGCGCAGGTCTGGGAGCTGGGTTGTTTGCCGATTACGAGGCTGGCATCGCGGCAATGACCCGCAGTCGCGCGTCGTTCACGCCGGATGCAGCGATGCAGTCCCATTATGACACACGCTACAGCCGATATCTGCAGTTAAGCGAAGCCATGAAACCGCTGTGGACCCAGTCCTGACACTAACCGACATCAAGTTTGACAAGTAAGGAGTACAGCCATGCGCGCTGTTGGATTTTTGAATTCGCTACCAATCGAAGAAGCTGAAAGCCTGTTCGATGTGGACCTGCCGGACCCTAAACCAGAAGTGAATGATCTACTGGTCGAGATCGAGGCAGTCTCGGTCAATCCGGCGGATGCCAAACGGCGCATTCGCACCGCTCTAGACACACCACATGAGACACCGTTTATCCTTGGCTATGATGCGGTGGGCATCGTGGTCGAATGCGGAGCTGACGTGACCGGTTTCAAACCGGGCGACCGGGTGTGGTACGCAGGCGATGCCAATCGCCCCGGCTCTTACGCGTCGTTGCAATGTGTTGATCACCGCATTGCCGCCCATGCACCCAAAAGCGTCTCTCCCGAAGCTGCGGCATCTCTGCCACTGGTTTCGCTAACCGCGTGGGAAATCCTGTTTGAACGGTTGCAGGTGCCGCAGGGCGAAACTCCGTTTTCACTGCTGATCATTGGCGGCGCTGGCGGTGTTGGATCAATCACCGCGCAGATTGCCCGCAAATTGACCAATGCAACAGTAATCGCCACAGCTTCGCGGCCTGAAACGGCCAAATGGTGCCGTCAAATGGGCGCTCATCATGTGGTGAACCACCGGGATCTGGTCAAGGATATGAAGCAGGCCGGGTTCGAGCAGTCCGATTACATCGTGCAATATGCCGACACCGCCCAGCACTGGGATGCCATGTGCGAGTTGATCGCGCCTCAGGGCCGGATCGGTACCATTGTCGAGACCTCGGAAAAGCTGGATGTTTCGGCGCTGCAAGGTAAATCTGCCGCGCTGATGTGGGAGCTGATGTTCACACGCTCGCTGTTTGGGACGCCGGATATGTACAAGCAGGGGCAAATCCTGACGCACATGGCACGTATGGTTGATGATGGGACCATTGCCACAACCGAAACCAAGGTCCTCCATGGATTGTCTTCGGACACCTTGAAAGAGGCGCATCAGATTATCGAAGGCGCTGCCATGATTGGCAAGCTGGTGATCAAATACTAACCTCAAGACTCGGATCAATGACTATGGCGCAGGCGCAGCCCCTTGATGGGCAATATGACTATATTATCGTAGGGGCTGGCACTGCCGGCTGCGTGTTGGCCAACCGGCTGAGTGAGAACCCCAAAAACCGGGTGTTGTTGCTAGAGGCCGGGGGGAAGGACAATTACCATTGGGTGCATATCCCGGTGGGCTATCTTTATTGTATTGGTAACCCACGTACTGACTGGATGATGAAAACCGTGCCCGAGCCCGGACTGAATGGACGCAGTCTGGTGTATCCACGGGGTAAAGTGCTGGGCGGCTGTTCGTCCGTCAACGGCATGATCTACATGCGCGGTCAGTCCACGGATTATGACCATTGGCGTCAGCTGGGCAATGTTGGCTGGGCCTGGGACGACGTGCTGCCCTATTTCCTTAAGTCCGAGGATCACCACGGCGGCAGCACTGATCTGCACAGGTCTGGTGGGGAATGGAAGGTCTCAAAGCAGCGGCTTGAATGGGACATTCTGCGAGCGGTGCAGGTGGGGGCTAAGGAATTTGGAGTTATGCCGCGCGAAGATTTCAATGATGGCAGCAACGAAGGCAGCGGCTTTTTTGAGGTCAACCAAAACAATGGCGTGCGCTGGAATACCGCCAAGGGTTTTTTACGTCCGGCAATGAAACGGCCCAACCTGCGTGTGATCACCAAGGCCGAGACTGAGCGGCTGGTGATCGAAAATTACCGCGTTACTGGCGTTCTGTTCCGCCACAAAGGCAAGTTGCTGCAAGCCAATGCCAATGCTGAAGTTCTGCTGGCCGCCGGGGCAATCAACTCACCCAAGGTGCTGGAACTGTCAGGCATCGGCAATCCAGACTTGCTGAGGGGGCTGGGGGTGGATGTAGAGCATAATTTGCCCGCAGTCGGAGAGAACCTGCAAGACCATCTGCAAATTCGCACTGTGTTCAAGTTAGAGAACGCCAAGACGCTGAACACTATGGCCAACAGTCTGTTTGGCAAGGCGCGGATTGCGATGCAATATGCGCTAACCCAAAGTGGGCCAATGTCGATGGCGCCCAGCCAGTTTGGTATGTTCACCAAATCAGATCCGTCGCTAGAGATGCCCGATCTGGAATACCATGTGCAACCGCTGTCCACCGATAGATTAGGTGACCCGTTGCACCCGTTTCCGGCAATTACAGTATCAGTGTGTAATCTGCGCCCTGAAAGCGTCGGCGACTGTCATATTAACAGCGCCGAAAGTAGCAAGCAGCCAAATATCCGTCTGAACTACCTGTCAGCAGAAAAAGACCGGCGCATAGCGGTGCAGTCGATCAAGCAAGCGCGTCAAATTATGACGGCCAAGGCGCTAAGCCCTCACATGCCACAAGAGATCCTGCCTGGCCCAGAGACGCAGACAGATGAAGAGATTTTGCAGCAAGCCGGTAATATCGCCACCACCATTTTCCACCCTGTGGGCACCTGCAGAATGGGCAGTGATGAGCAGTCTGTGGTTGACCCGCAGTTGCGCCTGCGTGGGCTCGACGGATTGCGCATTGTTGATGCTTCGGTGATGCCCAAAATCGTTTCGGGCAATACCGCGTCCCCGGTGGTTATGATCGCCGAAAAAGCCGCTGATATGATTTCCAATGACGCACGCTGAACGGGCTATCTAGAAAACCTGAAAAGTGGCAGCGTTATGGTGTTTCTAGTTGAAAGCGGCGAAGCAGGCCGGTCATGTCCATGTTTCAGGGGAACAATAGTGATGCCCGCTAACGTTCATGTAGCAACACGAGATCATTTGTTTCGTGGGGGTGATGTTTGTGTGGAAAAGTTCAAAAAATTGTCGCCGTCATTGTTGCCTTTTTGCGGACAGCAAGGCAGCTCGCCTGCATTTTGGTGAGGCGAACTATCCTTTTGGACAGGCCGAAAACTCGAAAGACGGGATTGTTCGACTTATGCACTAATAGACAAATAGTGACAATTTTATGTATTTTAATTGCAGAGAGGCACACTAACAAAAGGGAGCCCGTCATGTTCGCCAAACACGCCAAACACGCCAAAGAGCAAGAGCAACACGATGTAACCCTTATGCAGGCCACCTTGGTCAGCAAGAGCTCGAGTACAAAAACGAATGTTTTCTTGCGGATGTGCCGCGAGAACAGGTCTTCAAAGCGCGCAGCTGTCAGGGGCTGCGTCACCGCCTCCTAGGAGAATCTTTAGTTCAGCTAACTTTCAAATGTTCAAACGTCCGAGCAACATCAGCAGTCAAAAATAAGGTAAAAGCCATGATGAAGACTATGATTAAATTGACAATGAGCCTTGGTCTCACCGTAATGGTTGCCCAGCAAGCAACCGCTCAGCAAAATAGAAAATGTGCCCCGCGTGATGCCGTTATCGAACGGTTGGCCAATACATATGGCGAAAGTCGTCAAAGCATTGGCTTGGGTGAACAGGGAATGGTCATCGAAACCTTTGCCTCTTCCAGTACCGGCACTTGGACTATCACGGTGACGACCCCAACTGGTCAGACTTGCCTTGTGGCGTCAGGACGGTCTTGGGAAGAATTAGCTGAGGCTTTGCCTCCACAGGGTAACGACGCGTAATCTTGTTGCAACTGACGCTTAAAGGCGGTTCGATATTCCGATAAACCCCGGCCCAATGGTCGGGGTTTATTCGTTGGCTATCTAACGCGTGAAACGGCGCTCCAGCTAGAAACACAAGTCAGATCTGTTGACCGGTCACTACGTGCTCCACATTGGAAAGCTGACAGGCGCATCTGTTAAGGTCGATCAGAAACATTGACTGCAGGAGACGTTTAGGTGGCTTTGGCAGTTGTGTGGTCTCGTAGGAACAGGCCAATCAACAGGAAAAGCACGGCAAAAGTCGTTTCGATTACAAGCGCTGGGTAGATCTCCGCTCCCACAGCTCCACGCATGTGTTCATAACTGCCAAGCAGCGCCAAGCAAAGCCAAGGCATCGCCAAAGCCAGAGCTGCAATCTTCTGATTGCGATATAGAAACGCTGCAGCAAAAGAAAGTGCCGCTAGGCCAAGGAACATCGCACCGGCGCGGCGGGCGACAAACGCGACTGATGCATCGGTTGGCAGACCAAAGGATGCAATCATAGCCTCAGGGTCAGTAAGGAGCGCATAGCTCAAGTAGCACTGCAACACTCCCGCGAGAAGCGTCGTGGTAAGGAAAAGTTTGGTCATTTAGGTGTCTTTCGAATTGTTAGGGGAAATCAGGCGCAATACGCGCTGGAACATCGATTGACGTTGTTCCGCGGTAGAGCCGCTCATTAAATGTTGAAAGCCAAGAAATGCCGCATACTCTATGGTGGCCAATTCACGCGCCTTTGTCAGTTCCAGCCCGTCAGTTTTTGCAATCAACTGCGCTACAAACCCGATGCGACGTGCATCGACCCTTGCGATCAGCTGGCGGGCAGGGGGCTCGGTATGAGCCCAAACTCGAATGGAGCGTTCCACCCCGTCGTCGAGTTCCGCAGCAATGATTGGGACGGCAATACGCTGTGCCTGCGGGTCGGGTTGCGAGGCAACATAGTCCTCGACCATCTGTGTGTGCTGTACCTCCCAATAGAGGAGCAGCGTCTCTTTGTAGGGATCAATCGAACCAAAGTGGAAGTAGAATGAACCCTTGGAGCGATCCACTTCTTTACAGAGCCGATCAACCGTTAGGGCGGTGGGTCCTTCTGTCTTTAGCAGCATAAGGCCGGTTTGCAGCCAGGTGTCCCTAGATATGCGTTTGGATTTAGGAGGCATGTTACACCAGTTTGGACTTCTATACTGTCAGGTATAGTTTAGCTCAACGATGCGCAAGATCGTTCTTGCATTTACGTGGTTGCGAGGTCTTGGGTAGTTGTTTGGGCTTCGAGGTCGCAAAGCCCAAACAATTCAGTCATTTAAGTGTTACGAAGCTAATGGGCCTCTGACAGAGCCAAGGCACTGCACACAGAAACCAACCAGTCACGTGTAGCTTCGGTTAGAAAGGGCGACAATCTGCTGACCACCTCTTCGTGATAAGTGTTCAACCAATCCAGCTCTGAAGGGCTCAGGCTGCTGAGGTTGAGCATATCGGTCTGGATCGGAGCAAACGTCAGGTTTTGGAAGGACAGAAACCCGTCAGCTTCCTCGACAATTTCAAACAGATTTTCAATACGGATGCCAAATTGGTCAGCTGCATAAAACCCGGGCTCGATCGAAAGGACCATTCCCGGAACAAGATCGACAGGATTTACGTCTTTGCCAATCCTGTGGGGATGTTCATGAACTGAAAGACAATGACCAATCCCATGACCGGTGCCATGGTCATAGTCCAGCCCTAGATCCCAAAGCGGACGACGGCAGATTGCGTCGATATGGTGGCCTTGTGTGCCTTTGGGAAAACGCAGGGTGGCCAGTGCGTGAAATGCTTTGAAGACAGCAGTGTAGGCCCGCCGGTACTCTTCGGAGGCCGCCCCAAAGCAGAAACTACGGGTCACATCGGTTGTGCCAGTGTCGTATTGGCCACCACTATCCAGTAGATAAGGGTTTTCAGGCAGGATTGGCGCATTCTGCTCAGGGGTTGTGGAGTAATGGCACATGGCGGCATTACCCGAAGCGGCCGAGATCGTGTCGAAGCTTTCGCAAATGAAACCAGGTCGGGCCTTGCGCAAGGCAAGGATCTTTTCTTCTGCGTCGCGTTCACGTAACGGACTTCCGGTGGCAGATAGCATAGGGACAGCTTTGGAAATCCAGGCGCAGAATTCCGTCAAAGCAACCCCATCTTGGACATGACAGGCGCGTATCCCCTCTAGTTCTGTCGCGTTCTTTTTGGCCTTTGCCAAAGTCAGAGAGCTAGTTTCATTGACTTCAACCGCCTGAACATCAGCAAGTGCCAAGCGTACAGCAATGGGTGAAAACCCGGGATCCAGCAAAACGGCTTTACCAACACCAACCCGTTCTAAAATTGATTTTAGAAAATCACCCTGCGGTAAGACCACAACTTTTTCGGGAATACTATCGTGCACCAGATCATCAAATTTCGACTGATCGACGGACCAGAATACCTGTCCCGATTGTTCCACCAGAAGAAAGGAATGTGGTACCGGAGTGTAAGTTAGGTCCTCGCCGCGTACATTCATAAGCCAGGCAATATTGTCTGGCTGGGTTTCGACAAAGAAATCTGCGCCAGCGTTCACCATGTGCGCCGTCAGGTCTGACAATTTATCCGCACTGGATTTACCGGAAAATTGCAGCGGGTAGGTTGAGATGAGCCCCTTTGGCTGCGTGGGTTGATTGTGCCAAATCACATCCACTGGATTGCTGTTTTGCGATACAAGCTTGGCCCCCACATTGGTGCAGCTCTGATGGAACTGGTCATGCCATGTGGTTGGCAAGTGCATTGGGTCGAACCCTACAGCCCATTCCGACATAGCATTTGTTGCCAACCATTGCGCTGGCGGTGCATCGTGCAAATGCCAATGTGTAAACAGATCACCTGGGCATTCATTTGCAACCTGCACTGTGTAGCGCCCGTCAACAAAAACCGCGACGGTGCCGTGTGTGACGATGGCCATGCCGGCCGATCCAGAGAAGCCGGTGATAAATTTCAACCGTTCATCATGAGGTGCTACATATTCCCCCAAATGTGCATCAAAACGCGGAATGATAAAGGCGTCCAAACCTCGTGCAGACATCTCGGTACGCAAGGCTGCAATATGCTGAGCTGCCGTAGGAATAGAAGTATCAGGCATTTTCACTGACCTCTTCAGCGTGGTGACAAGCGACTTCACCGCGACCCGGTAACGCACGCAGCTCTGGTACTTCAATTTTGCAAAAATCGGTCGCATGGCGACAACGCACATGAAAGGGACAACCCGGTGGCACGTTCAAAGGAGAAGGCAACTCACCTTGAAGTCGGATCGCACTCCCTTTGTCGTCGGGATCAAGGGACGGTGCGGCGCTAAGAAGGGCTTGCGAATAGGGGTGTGAGGGGTTGGAGAACAGCGTTTCGCTATCTCCCACTTCGACAATTCGGCCCAGATAGATCACTGCCACGCGGTTCGAGACATGGCGGACCAGACGCAAGTCATGGGCGACAAACAGGATTGTCAGGTTCAAACGGTCCTGCAGTTCCAGCAGCAGGTTGACCACCTGCGCTTGCACGGAAACGTCTAGCGCTGACACCAGCTCATCAGCGATCAGCACCTCAGGCTCTACCGCCAATGCCCGGGCGATAGCGATACGTTGGCGTTGCCCGCCGGAGAATTCATGCGGTAGCTTGCCCGCTGCATCCTGTGGCAGGCGAACAAGATCCAACAATTCAGCGACGCGCGACGCAATCTCGCCTTCCGGCCGCATCTTGTGCACGCTGAGAGCTTCGGACAGGATCTGTCCAGTGGTCATGCGTGGATTAAGAGACGAGTACGGGTCCTGAAACATCATCTGAACGCGGCGGTTATAGCTGCGGTCAGCTTTTGCACCCGCAGCGAAAATGTCTTTGCCATCAAAGTGAATGGAACCGCGTTTGGGTTCGTAAAGACGTACGATGCAACGGGCCAGTGTTGACTTTCCGCAGCCGGATTCCCCTACCACGCCAAGGGTCTCTCCCTTGTTCAGCTGCAGGCTGACGCCATTGAGCGCCCGAACAACCCGCCCCGGACGCTGTTTTACAAAGTCGATGAGTGTACGGGACCCTTGGAATTCCAGCTCGATGTCTTTGATGTCCATTACGGGCTGGGTCATGCGGCGGCTCCCTGTGCATCGATGACAGGATTGAAACAGGCAACCGACCGGCCCTGCGCGATGGCTTCAAGCGGCGGGCGCGCGACAAGACAGCCTTCGGTCCGGCCTTGGCAGCGAGGCGCAAAAGCGCATCCTTGCGGTAGTGCTTCGAGACTGGGAGGGGTGCCAGGCACCGTATACAATTGGCTGCGCGGCGGAACATCCTGCGGTACTGAGCGCATCAGGCCCACGGTGTAGGGATGGCGCGGCGCGCGCAAAACCTGGCGCACATCACCCTGTTCGACAACGCGCCCGGCATACATGACTGCAGCCCTTTTGCAGGTCTGGGCGACAACACCAAGATCGTGGGTAACTAGGATCACCCCCATCTCCAACTCATCCGCCAGTGACAGGATCAGATCAAGGATTTGCGCCTGAATGGTGACATCCAGTGCCGTGGTTGGCTCATCGGCCAACAACAGCTTCGGGCTAGCCGCCAGTGCGATAGCAATCATCACCCGCTGACGCATGCCTCCGGAAAACTGGTGCGGGTATTCGTTCAGCCGCGAGGCGGCGGCTGGAATGCCTACGTGATCCAGCATTTCGATCGCGCGATCACGGCGGGCGGCACGGCCCATGTCAGTATGGGCTTTCAGGGTTTCGGTCAGTTGCAGGCCTACCGTCAACAGCGGGTTAAGCGAGGTCATCGGTTCCTGAAAAATCATCGCAATGTCGCGGCCCCGGATGTGGCGCAATTTGCGTTCCGGCATCTGAGCAATATCCTGCCCCATCCATTTAACACTGCCGGTAACATCGCCGTAGCGACGCGATAGACCGAGGATAGAACGCAGGGTGACGCTCTTGCCGGATCCACTTTCACCAACAAGACCAAGCACTTCTCCCTTGCCGACATTAAAGCTAACATCGCGCACCGCGGGGAGTGCGACGCCCCCCCGAGTGAAAGTCGTGCAGAGGTTCTCGACCTCAAGTATTGGCTGGGTATCACTCATTTTCGTTCCTCATCCACGGGGGCGCAGCAGGTCTGCAAGACCGTCACCAAGCAGGGAAAAGCCAAGACCCGTCAGGACAATGGCGATGCCGGGCATCAGACTGAGCCACCAGGCAGTGGTAATGAAGTTGCGACCTTCTGCGATCAACACGCCCCATTCGGCCTGCGGTGGTTGGGCGCCAAGGCCCAAGTAACCCAGCGACGAACCAAGCAGGATCGCCAGAGCCATATCGGTCATCCAATACACAATCACCGGGGTGATCGCGTTGGGCAGCAGATGACGAAAGATAATACGCCGGTCGGAGTATCCCATCACGATACCAGCGCCGGCATAGTCATTTCCCATCTGGGCAATCACTTCGGCCCGCATCAGGCGTGCGTAGTATACCCAGCCCACCAGCGTGATCGCGATATACATATTGATCAGTCCAGGCCCGAGCACGGCGACAACCGAAATCACCAGAACCAGAAATGGAAACGTGATTACGGCATCGACCACCCGGCCAAACACCATATCAGCGACACCGCGGTAATACCCGACCAGAGCGCCAACAATAACACCGATGGTCATTGCGAACACCGTGGCCAAAATCGCCATCTGCATATTGACCGTATAGGCAAAAATCACCCGGCTCAGGCTGTCCCGGCCCAACATGTCAGTGCCAAAAGGGTGGGCCCAGCTTGGTGCCTGCTTCACGGCGACATAGTCGATTAGGTTGGGGTCATAGGGGGCAAAAACGCCCGGCATCAACGCCAGCATGGCTGACACCCCGATGATGAAGGCGCCGACCAGAAAGCCAGGTTTGCGCAGAGCCAACTCAATGCGGGTTTTCTGCGGGATGGTGGCTTCAGCGGAGAGTGCGGTGATATCAGTCATGTCAGGCGCATCCGGGGATCAAGAGTACTTTGGAACAGGTCTGTCAGCAGGAAGACCACTGAAACCAGAACTGCGAAAGTCAGTGTCAGACCCTGGATCAATGGATAGTCACGGGCAAATATCGCCTCGAGCATCAGTCGCCCGACACCTGGTACTGCAAACACAGTTTCAGTCACCAGTGTGCCGCTCATCAAGTTGCCAATCGACAGGCCCAGCAGGGTGACGGTTGAAATCAACGCGTTGCGCAGGACATGCCGACCCAGGACAAGTCGGTCGGGCAATCCCTTGGCGCGGGCAAACTGAACGTACTCGGCATCCAGAACTTCGATGATTGCAGACCGTAGGTTGCGCATGATGATCGCAGAGGTATAGAGCGCAACGGTCACGGCAGGTAAAAACAAGTGATGCAGCCGTTCGATAAAGGTATCGCCATAACCGCCGACCGGAAACCAACGCAGTTGTGCGGCCAGAAAAGTCAGCAGGATCAAACCTATATAGAAAACCGGCATTGATAGCCCGACCTGGAATACAGTGCGGATCACCGCATCAGGCCATTTATTGCGGTTCAGAGCTGCGACAAAAGCCAATGGGCCAGCGATGAGCAGAGACAGAGAAACGGCATAGACCGTCAGGAAAATTGTAGTGGGCAAACGGTCGAAGATTATGTCCGTAACCGGTGCACGCATAAGGATCGAACGGCCCAGATCACCTTGTAGGGTATTGGTCACAAACAGCCAGAATTGCACTAGGAGCGGTTGGTTTAAGCCCAGGCGTTCGCGGATAGCGGCCAGATCGGCATCAGAGGCACGATCACCTGCAATCGCAATCGCCGGGTCTCCGGGTAGAAACCGTACCAGAAGAAAAATGATGATCATGACCAGAAAAAAGGTCGGAATCATCAACAGCAATCGCTTGAGTGTGTATTGGATGATGGCCATTGTCGTCTCTCTTTAAGAAGGTGCCGCCGACACGATCGGTCGACGGCACCAGATCCGCTACTTCTAGCGGCTGACAGTTGCTTCTTCGAAGATATTGTTGCCCAGAGGCGTTTGGACATAGCCTTCGACGGCGTTGGATACTGCCACGGCAAAGGGAGTTTCATACATGAACAGCAAGGGCGCAGAGTCTGCATAGAGTTTCTGCATTTGAGCATACTGATCTGCACGTGTTTCAGCGTTGATTTCGGTCGCTGAAGCTTCGAACAGACTATTGAACTCTGGGTTCTCCCACCCTGTGCCTACTGCTTTAGCGGTGGGTGTATGACCCAACCAGCCAACTACTTGGCTAGGATCGTTTACATCGTTCACCCAGCCATAGGTGTGGATGTCAAACTCACCTGACCGGTTTTTGGCGCCACGTGTCGCTCCATCAACCTGTTCTACTTCCAGCGCAATTCCTAAAGGTGCCCACATCTGCTGGAGCGCCGCAAAGATAGTGCTGTCATCGGCCGATCCAGCCAGAGTGGTAAAGGTGATCTTGGTCCCCGGTGCGACACCTGCATCGGCAATCAGAGCTTTAGCCTTTTCCATGTCATAGCCATAGAGTGGGCCAAGATCCGACGACAGTTGTGTGGCAGCGGCCATCAGCGGTGAGGTCATCGGTTTACCTGCGCCCTGTAGAACCAACCCAATTAGCGCGTCTTTGTTGGTCGCATAGTTGATCGCCTGACGTACCCGTACATCGGCCAGAGGGTTCGGAGTGCCGTCCGCGCGGGCTTCACGTGTGTTGATCGGCGAATAGATGATCCGGGTTGATGGATAGAGGTTCATGTTGATCGACGGATCAGCTTCAAGTTCTGCAACCCGCGAAAACGGGATAAACTCGGCAGCATCTACCTCACCGGCTTGCAGCTTTAGGATCCGTGTCGCGTCGTCTGGGATGATCTGGAACTCAACACCATCAACGTAAGGCAAGGCCTTGCCGTCGGCGCCCACTTTCCAATAATTTGGGTTAGCAGAAAAGCTCATTGAAGAGCCTTGCTCAAAGCCTGAGAGGTAGAAAGGTCCGGACCCAACTCCAGCGCCACCTGCGGCGAAGATCGAAGCAGACTTTTCCTGATCGTTGGCCCCATCTGCGGCCTCAAATACGGATTTTGAAACAATCGCTGTATTGAAAGTAGCCAGCATCGACAGGATTGTGGGATCAGGTGCCTTAAGTGAGATGGTGACGGTAAGGTCGCTTGCTGACACATTGTCGATTGACCCTAGCAAGCCCGCCCAGGGGCTGAGGTCTGGATTGCGAGCCCGGTTCAGCGAAAAGATTACATCATCGCCAGTTAGCGGCGCGCCGTCTGAAAACTGTAGCCCCTCTTGCAGGGTTAGCGTCACGGATAGGCCGTCGTCCGACATTTCGTGGCTTTCGGCCAGACCTGCAACCACTGAATTCCCGTCGGGGCTGGACCGCAATAATGTGTCAAATAGGCTGCCAACCATCCAGATATCCGGATTGCGGTCAGCATAAATTGGATCAATTAGTTTTGAACCGTCATAGCGGGCGAAATTCAAAACCCCGCCGCGATCTTGCGCCATTGCGGGCGTCGTAAGTGCCGTTGCTGCAGCAACGGCCGCCGCCAGTAACTTGCCTCTCATAGTCGTGTCCTCCCAAGACGATTGACTGTGAGCCGGAGTATAAGTCGTTTTATTAGTCTGACTATAATTTTTTTTAGTAGCGCTGAAATCTTGCAGTTTTAAGGCGCTTCTGTGTCGAAACTGGTTGGGTTTTAGAGGTATTTTCAGACCCTTACGGCGGCGCGAACATGTTGTTAAAACGTTTGAGGAGCTCCGGTCTTCCGGTCATTCTGGACAAGAGGCTGCGCCAATCGACACAATCTCAATACTTCCCCCACTGACATCGATTTGCATTTTCGAATCAAATTCAGCGGGGGGCGCAGATCAGATTTTGCTGTTGGCATCGCTCATTGGCGAGGTGCAAACCCAAAGCTCTACAGCTTCGGTGTCGCTCAGAACTTTGGAAAAGTGCGGTTTGGAAGTGTCATGGTGAATAGTGTCGCCCGGGGAAACAACGAATATTTCGTCACCTAAGTGATACTCCAGCTGGCCTGACAGCAGGTAACAAAACACTTCACCATCATGTTGCATCTTCTCAGATATATGCCCCGGTGGCCGGTGAATGATTGATGAATAGAGCAATGACCCAGCAAATCCCGGCCCCAGTTTTTCATATAGGCGGCCAGCCGTACCTAGCGAATAAGTCTGACGTTTATCTTTAGGAGTATATTCGCTTAACTCTTCCGGCACGCTCAAAAGTTGTTCGATGTTGGTCTGAAGGCACGATGCAATGCTCATGAAGGACGACAGCGAAGGTGAGCTGATGCCGCGCTCAACTTGAGAGATAAAGCCCGTGGTCAGACCTGCTTCGTTGGCAACATCTTCCAAAGTTTTCTTCAGCGCTTTCCTGCGGTAACGAATGGCGTTTCCCAACTGGGTAGGTTCTGGGCCAGCTGTACGCTTGCGTCGTTTGTTTGGTCCGTCCATCCGTCTGTCCTTTGTATTCTAAAAGCAATCACAACCTACTATGGAACAGGGCCATACAGGCAATGTGTCAAATAAGGTCGCGTTTTAGCTGTGCTGGTTGGCCACTTTCCTGGCTTAATACCACAAAGTTGAGCATATTTAGGCATTCTAAAATAAATTTTAGTACATGCCGTTCCCTTGAACGGTTTTGTCTGGGTGAAATAGTTGCCCGTCAGCGTGACCCGAGGTGCAACGGGTTTATCGCAAGAAAACTGGCGCATTGCTGTTGTAACCAAAGGCCAAACGTCTGGGCATTCACGTCGTTCTTCATTTTGGGTGGGTAGACAAAGAAGTAGCCGTCTTCAAATTTTGTTCGCCCGCCAAATGGTATGATCAAATCCCCAGAATCGATTTCTCTTTGGACAACCAGATCGGATATCAAGGCAATGCCAATACCACAGCTGGCTGCTCCAATTGCATAAGAGTGGAATTCAAATTTCGGACCGCTCGTGTCCTTGGCGGTTTCGATACCCAGATCTGTGAACTAGTTTTTCCACAACAGGGGCCACGTCGTATGTTGAATAAGAGGGAATTTGAGCAAGTCTTTTGCTGCTTTAATCTCTTGGCCATCCAACAGGCTGGGGGCGCATACCGGGACTACAAAATCGCTCATTAAAGGTAGCAGATGGACATCGACACCATCGAAGAACTGGTAGAGTTCTTTTCTGTCGCCCCGCGTGCCGGGGTGAAGGCGGTGGTCCTTGCTGGTGCTGGCGATCATTTTTGCGCCGGTCTGGACCTGATTGAACACCATGATGCCGACCGCAGCCCGGCGGACTTCATGCATGTCTGCCTGCGCTGGCACGAGGCCTATAACAAAATGGAATACGGTGGGGTGCCGGTGATTGCGGCCCTGCAGGGGGCGGTTGTTGGGGGCGGATTGGAGCTGGCCAGTTCAGCCCACGTCCGGGTGATGGACCAAAGCGCCTATTTTGCTCTGCCCGAAGGGCAACGCGGTCTGTTCACTGGCGGTGGGGCAACCATCCGGGTGACGGATCTGGTTGGCAAATCGCGGATGATCGACATGATGCTGACCGGGCGGGTGTATCAGGGTCAGGAGGCGGTCGATCTTGGTCTGGCCCAGTATATCGTTGACGGATCCAGCCTGGACAAAGCCATGGAACTGGCCCGCCGGGTGGCCGAGAACCTGCCACTGTCAAACTTTGCCATCTGTTCCGCCGTCAGCCATATGCAGAACATGTCAGCGATGGATGCCGCCTATGCCGAAGCCGTGGTGGCCGATGTGGTGAACACCCAACCCGAAGCCCGCGCCCGCCTCGCCGCCTTCGCCGACAAAATCGCAGCCCGCGTGCGGCGCAACGACTAACCCAACCAAGAGCGCGGCAAAACAACCGCGCTCAACATCAAATGGGTGAACAGAACACCAAAAGCTAAAGGTCTGGGGCAGGGCGTTCACCAATTGCGTGGCAAGTTAGGCTCGCAACCTTTCATTTGCAGGGTCCCAAAGCGGTTGATCTTCCTGCACGACAGCAGCGCATTTTTGTCCGTAGATATCGACCTCCAGTTTTGTACCAGGCACCGCAAAATCTGCGCGCACTGTACCCAGTGCTATTGAGGCATTCACGCGGTAGCCCCAGTCTCCACTGGTGGTTTCACCTATGATTTCACCGTCTTTCCAGATGCAGGACATGTAGGGTGCATCGGCAATACCGGCTTCGACAATCAGCGTCACAAAACGCCTCTTCACGCCTTGCTGCTTTTCGGACAGAATAGCTGCTTTGCCGGGGAAATCCTGTGGCTTGTCGAGTTTGACAAAGCGTTCCAGCCCTCCTTCAAGCAGTGAATAGTCTGTCGAAAGATCACCTTTCCACGCGCGATAGCCTTTTTCGATACGCAATGAATTCAGCGCATACATGCCAAACGGCTTGGCTCCGGCCTCCAGTATGGCCGCATAGATCGCAGGTTGGTCACCGTTGGCACAGTGGACTTCCCAGCCTAGCTCACCAGCAAAGGAGACCCGAGCAAGGAATGCAGATTTACCTGCAACTGTAGCCTCCTGATGTGTCAGCCAGCCCAGTGACAGATCAGCGTCCGTCAGAGACGCAAGCAGATCGCGCGATTTTGGACCAGTGACGATCATGGTGCCAAATTCGGTGGTGTGATCCGTCAGGCTAAGACCCGTTGGTAGGGCATTCTTCAGGATCTCAAAGTCGTGCCACTGTGCTGCACCTGCGGTAATCATGGTGAAATGATCTTGACCGTGACGGATGCAGGACATTTCAGTCAGGATCCGGCCGCGGTCATCCGAGAAATACACAAGGTTCATACGGCCCACTTTGGGTAGCCCACCAGTGACCATGCCACGCAGGAATTCGGCTGCACCTTCGCCGGTCAGATTGAAACGCGAAAATCCGGGCAGATCGAGAACACCAACACCGTCACGCACTGCTTCGCACTCTTCTTTGATACGTTGCTGCCAAGGGCCTGAACGACCCCAGGTGTGGGTGGCTTCTTCGGATGTATCATCCCCATCCTGCGCAAACCAGTTGGCACGTTCCCAGCCGTTATACGCGCCCATAACGCCGCCCAACTCCATGACTTTGGTGTGGACCGCACCGGTTTTTTTGTCGCGTCCTGCTGGCCATTCGTGGTGGGGGAAGTGCATTGCATATTCATTGCCATAGACCTCCTTGCCTTTTTGCACGCAGTAGTCGTGATCAGTGTAATCGGTGTAGCGACGCGGATCGACTGCCCACATGTCCCATTCGGTCTGACCATCGACAATCCACTCGGCCAGAACTTTGCCGGCACCGCCGCCTTGGGCAATACCAAAGGTGAAAACACAGGCTTCAAATGCGTTCTTGACGCCGGGCATTGGCCCAAGCAGCGGTAAGCCATCCGGGGCATAGGGGATTGGACCGTTGATGACCCGCGATATGCCCGAGGTCGCCAACGAGGGGACCCGCTCCATGGCGTCCATCATGATGTCTTCGATCCGGTCGAGATCATTCTGCCAGAGCTGAAAACTGAAATCCTCGGGCATCGGGTCATCCTCAGTCTCCCAATGTGCCCGGCAGTTGGGCTCATAAGGGCCAAGGTTGAAGCCATGTTTTTCCTGACGCAGATAATAGGACACATCCACATCCCGCAGCAGAGGCAGTTTTTTCCCGGTTTCTTTGGTATAGGCTTCAATTTCGGGGATTTCTTCTGACAGCAGGTACTGATGGCTCATCACCATCATTGGCACAGTGCGGCCGCCAAAGGGTTTGAACCACTCACCCACACGCTGGGCATAGTACCCGGCTGCGTTGACCACATAATCGCAATCAATATCACCTTTGTCGGTATGTACGGTCCAGCTGCCATCATCATGCTGCGTGACACCAGTTGCCGGGCAGAACCGAATGATTTTGGCCCCCATGTCGCGGGCACCCTTTGCCAAAGCCTGCGTTAGCTGAGCCGGGTCGATGTCCCCATCGTGCGGATCATACAAAGCCCCGGCCATGTCATGGGTTTCAAGGAAGGGATAGCGTTCCTTGGTCTCTTCAGGCGTCAGGATCTTGATGTCCATTCCCTGATAGCGACCCATGGATGCCGCCCGTTCAAACTCCTGCATCCGTTCTGCCGTATGCGCCAGACGGATCGACCCGGTTACATGATAGTTCATCGGATAGTCGACTTCGTCACCCAGGCGCGCATACAGCTCGGTTGAATATCGCTGCATATTCATGATCGACCATGATGTGGAAAAGGTGGGAACATTGCCCGCCGCATGCCAGGTTGACCCGGCCGTCAGCTCGTTCTTCTCCAGCAATACGCAATCGCTCCAGCCTTTCTTGGCCAGATGATACAGTGACGAGGCACCAACAACGCCACCGCCAATAATGACAACCCGTGCCTTGGATGGGAAATCGACCATGAGCTTACTCCTCCTCTTGCGGCACTCCATCCGCGATGTCGTAATAATCACCTTTCGAGGCGACAAAGATGTGTTTGGCAATTTTGATGCCGGTGTCGCCATTAACCGCACCTAGGGCAAAACTGATGGTGTCCTCACCTTTGCCTTTCCAGAACAGGTAAGACCCGCAACGCGAACAGATGCCTCGTTTGGCGATGTCGCTGGCCGCAAACCAAGTGACGGGGCCTGTGATGGTCAGGTCACTGTCAGCAACATGAGCTGAGGCCCAGATGCCGCCCGCCTGCTTGCGGCATTGGCTACAGTGGCACATGGATGGTCCCTGTGGCTCAGCAGCGGTTTCAAACTGGATGTCGCCACACAGGCAGGATCCTTTGATCATCTCTTATCCTTTTAGAGAGGGGGTGCTGCTGGCTCCCAACAGAACCCCGTAGCAAATAAAGCAGACCGCCATCACGCGGCGGATCCAAACATTAAACACGGCTGCCATCGCCGCCCGTCCCAATCCGGCCCCAAGCGCAGTATAGCCGGTGTAGCTAAGTGCGGTGATCGTCAGAGCCGTGGGCATGATCACTCCCATTTGCTGCCAAACCGGAACATCTGGTTGTACAAATTGGGAAAAGGCAGCGAGATACCCGGCAACGCTTTTGGGGTTGATCGTGGCGACTGCGAGTGCGTGGAGGTAGACGTGTCGGGCAGGGCGCTCCGCCGTTGGGGCAGGGTTGCCTGCGTTCATCCAGCCTCGAACGCCCAGATAGATCAAGAAACCTGCGCCAATCAGTTTAGCAATGAAAAACCCGGTCGGCGAAGCCGCGATGAGTGCGGTAACGCCAAAAGCCGAGAGAACAAGAAACAGGGTGGATTGGGTGAGGATTGCGAAAACCCCGATCATTGCTTTTGGAAACGGCAAAGCCATCCCGTTGCTAATGCAGTTCACAGCATTTGGACCGGGCGTGGTGACAAAAACCACCCAGAACAAGGCGAATATGGTCCAGGATTCAAAGCTCATGACGTCAATAAACCGGCGGAGCGATCACCCAGATCGCAACAGCCGGTTGATCATAAGGGTTGGCCCAGTGATAGGGTTCATGGCGGATCCGAAAACTATCGCCTGCGCTTACAGTAAATGCCTGACCGCCAATAACCAGATCAAGGCGACCGGAAATTATGTATCCCACTTCCTGCGTTGGTCGGTCAGCTATGGTTTGCATTTTGGAATGGGCCTGAAAAGTCGAATGCACCATTTCAAAATCATCCGTGAGATCGGGCGAGAGAAGCTCTTCGATCAAGCCTTCTTCGCCTGCTCCCATCGCACGTCGGGCCCCTTCACGTACCACATACCCTTGTTCATGGGCCGGGGCGTGGGTGTGGCCGAACAGCATTGACATAGGCACGTTCAGGCAGGCTGCAATTTGGCGAAGGTCCGAAATTGTCGGCTCGGACATATCCCGCTCCACCTGACTAAGCCAACCAACCGACCGGTCCAAACGCGTTGCGATATCAGTCAGCGTTAACCCTCGCGCCTTACGCAATGCACGTATGTCAGCACCAAGTGATGCAGTTAAGGCGGCCTGTGTGTTCAACGGAAACTCCTAGCAATAGCGCGTGAAAAAATGACCCATGTTTTCACCGTGCGGGTGTTTGGTGAAATTTTCAAGTGGTTTTTCACCAAAGTCGCAAACAGAACAGAATCCATTTTGAACATTGGCATTCTGAACGGACTAGGCTTGGAGGGAATATGCAAAAAGAGCAGTGTTTTGTTAGCCTGATTGGCCGCACAATTGGTGCAGCTAGAGGGCGCGCGGCCCGCGGTAGGCCTGCACGGATCTGACCCACCCTTAGATCCACTTGTACCAATAGGCCTTCATATGAACGATCAGACCAAAACTCCCGCCCGCGCAACTCGTAGTGGAGGCCGGGCCGCTCGTCGTGCTGCCCGTGCAGCCCCACTTGCAGAAAACCTACGCGCCATCCGTCCTGGCATGGAGGGTGGCACGCTCAAACCGCTCAGCGAGCAAGACATGGAGCGTATACATCAAAGTGCGCTGGATGCGCTGGAACAGATTGGCTTAGCTGACGCGCCGCAAAGCGGTATCGACTACCTAGTCGGTGCAGGTTGTATTTTGGGAGACGACGGCCGTATCCGTTTTCCGCGGGCACTGGTTGAAGAGACTATAGCCAAGGCCAATCGTTCGGTCACATTGTTTAGTCGAGATGGAAAGACCGACCTGAATTTATCTGGCAGTCGGGTTCATTACGGCACCGCTGGTGCGGCAGTGCATATGGTGGATGTGCATGGGCGCAATTACCGCGAGTCAACAGTGCAGGATTTGCACGATGCCGCCCGGATTTCGGATAGATTGGACAACATCCACTTTCTGCAACGACCTATGGTCTGTCGTGACATCCCCGACAATCGCGAGATGGATTTGAACTCTATTTACGCGACCACAGCAGGCACAACCAAACATGTGGGTGTTTCCTTCACCGAACCGGACTTTGTCGATGACGCGCTTGAAATGCTGCACATGATTGCAGGTGGTGAAGATAAATGGCGAGAGCGTCCCTTTGTGTCGAATTCCAACTGCTTTGTTGTTCCCCCAATGAAATTCGCTACTGAAAGCTGCGAAGTGATGGAAAAATGCATTGCCGGGGGCATGCCGGTGTTGCTCCTGTCTGCCGGTATGGCAGGTGCGACAGCGCCGTCGACTATTGCTGGTGCAATTGTGCAGGCCTGTGCCGAGTGTTTGGCCGGTCTGGTTTATGTTAACGCCGTCAAACCAGGGGCCCCCGCGATTTTCGGCACTTGGCCTTTTGGTTTGGACCTGCGGACCGGCGCAATGAGTGTTGGATCTGGCGAACAGGCTTTGCTGACGGCTGGATGCGCTCAGATGCATAAGTTTTATGGCGTGCCTGGTGGTGCAGCTGCGGGTGCCTCAGATTCGAAGCTTCCTGATATGCAGGCTGGCTGGGAACAGATGTGCACCGCCGTGATGGCGGGCTTATCCGGTCTCAACATGGTATATGAGGCGGCCGGAATGCATGCTTCACTGCTGGGGTTCTGTCATGAATCCCTGATCTTGGGGGATGATCTTATCGGTCAGGCGCTGCGCTGTGTTCGCGGCATCGAGGTCAACGACGAAACGCTCGCCTTGGATCAAATTAGGGCCACCTGTATTGGCGGCCCCGGTCATTATTTGGGGACGGATCAAACGCTTAGCAGAATGCAATCTGATTACGTCTACCCAGGCCTTGGCGATCGTACTTCCCCCAAAGAATGGGAAGAGTTGCAAAAGCCAGATCTGTTGAAAAAGGCCTCAGCACGTAAAGAACAAATTCTGCGTGAACGATCCCAGGCCCGATTTGATCCTGAAACCGATGCTGCTCTTCGTGCTAGGTTTACTATCCATCTCCCAGCTTAATGTTGGGAGAGGACTGCAACGACGATATTGTTTAACGGCGAGGTGGCGAATTTGGCTTTCGCCACTTCAATTCAGTTTCGTGGGGGAAAATTGCGCATGTATGTATCTCCACGCAAAGCTGTATTGTGTTTGGTTCCTATTCAGCTCCCAAAGCCAGCAAAACTTCTCGTCGAGGGGACTTCAGAACATGTCAAAAGCTTCGGTTGTCGAGTGGACAGGTTTGACCCACAATATTGCTAGCTCTGCCCGAAGAGATCTCTGATATGCGCCTGCTGATATTGTTGAGACAACGGGCAGTGGGCGTTCCGAAGTTGTGATAGGGCCAACCCGACGGAGATGTTGATTCCACTTATTAAGAGCCACTGAACATCTCTCAGGTATGTTGACCAGAAGGCGGTAGTGATTCGTAGTATCAAATAGGTGGTTAATGGCTGTAAGTTTTCAACTCAGCTCAGTGCTGAGGGCATTAAAGAAACGAACTTACCTACCTGCGTTTGTTGCCTTCGTTGTGGTTGTGATTGCATTTGTTTTTGCTGAAAAGCAAAACGCGACCATCCACAATCAAAATCTCCGTGCGGATGTCCAGAACGAAGCCGGGATGGTTGTATCGCGGCTGAAGGGCCAATTGGGGGCGGACCTACAGTTGATACGAGGGTTGGTTGCCGTATTGTCAACCGAACCAACTATGGACCAGGCCCGTTTCGGAAAGCTAGCAGAGCAGGTAATTAGCGGCCATAATGAGGTCCGGCTTGTGGCCGTTGCTCCCGATTTGGTGGTCTCGCTGATTTATCCAGTAGCCGGAAACGAGGCCGCAATTGGCTTGGACTATAACAAGAATGAAGCGCAAAGAGATGCAGCCTATCGTGTTCGCGATAGCGGTGGAGTGGTGCTTGCTGGGCCGGTCAACCTGGTGCAGGGCGGGCGTGGTTTTATTGGCCGGTTTCCAATCTATACAGGTACTGGCCCGCAGCGGAGTTTTTTTGGAATCCTGTCGGCCGTTATCGACGTTGACACACTCTATGCCGAATCGGGGGTGACCGATCCCAATGCAGGTATCGAGCTGGCGCTGATTGGTCATGACGGTATGGGGTCTGAAGGGGCCTTGTTCTTTGGCGATGCTGATATTGTTGACGATAACCCGATTCGGATCGATATTCCCCTAGCGCAAGGAAGCTGGCAGTTGGTGGCCCGACCTCGGGGTGGGTGGACTGCCCAACCTGACAATCTATGGCCGCTACGGATGTCGCTGTTGGCCGCAGGTGCGCTGATCCTTTTCCCGACCATAATGGCTGGTAGCTTGTCGGCAGGCCGACGCGCGGTCATCTATACTCTGAAACGACGTGAGCGCGAACTTGAGACTTTGTCTCGCCGTTTGGAAGTTGCAGTCGAGACCTCAAAAATCGGGATCTGGGAATATGAGCCAGCCAGCGAGCGACTGATTTGGGATCAGCAGATGCGCAGCCTTTATGGTAAAACGCAATCCCCCGAGGAAAACCTCATAGAAACATGGCAGCAACGCTTACACCCATTGGATCGTGATATTGCCATTGAAGCGTTTGAAACTGCGCAAAAAAAACTAGGTGCCTATGCCTCAGATTTCCGAATTGTTTTACCGGACGGCCAGGAAAAGCACATTCGCGCTCTAGGCAGCGTGTTCGCGGATGCAAACGGTCGCAAACGGATTATCGGTGTGAACTGGGATGTGTCGAAGGATGTGCATCTGCGTGAAGAAGTGATGCGTACCAATCAAACTCTCCAGGAGCGTAATGTTGAGTTGTACGACGGGCAAATCGCGCTTGAGCAGGCTCATACAGAACTACAGACAAAACAAGCAGAGTTGCATCGATTATCGTTGGTGGCAAAGCACGCGTCGGATAGCATTATTCTGACAGATGCAGAAGCCCGGATTGTCTGGGTCAATGAGGCTTTTACACGGGTGACGGGCTATTCAGCTGAAGAGGCAATTGGAGCATCTACGGGTAGTTTGCTAAATGGACCAAAAACTGACGCGGCGGTGATTGATGATATCAACGACCATTTATCCATGGGGCAGCGGTTCCATACAGAAGTTCTAAACTACACAAAATCGGGTGCTGAGATCTGGATTGATACAAACTTAGTGCCAATCTTGAATGAGGAAGGTGATGTTGAACTGATCATCGGGATCGAACGCGACATCACTGGGGCCAAAAATCGAGAACGGGAACTGGCTGAAGCCAAGCTGGCGGCAGAGCACGCGGACCGTGCAAAATCCGAATTTTTAGCGAATATGAGTCATGAAATTCGCACTCCGATGAATGGAATTATTGGCATGGCAGGGCTGCTGTCCGAAGCCGACCTACCGGACAATGAACGCCAATTTGTTGATACAATCCAAGACTCCTCGGTCGCACTGCTGAAAATAATTAACGACATTCTAGATCTGTCGCGGTTGGAAGCAGGCAAGCTGGAAATCTCTCCAACAGATTTCAAATTGCGTCACTGTGTGGAAGGCGCAATTGACTTGTTACGTCCCAAGGCTCGCGACAAAGAGATTTCGCTTTCGGTCAACTATGCTGCCGGGTTACCTGAATTGATGCATGGCGATGATGGACGGTTGCGTCAGATTTTGGTCAATTTGGTCGGCAATGCGGTGAAATTTACATCTCAGGGAGGCGTAACTGTGAATGTTGGTTGCGCCAAGAATGATCCTTACCGGTTGCTGGTCGAGATTGATGATACCGGAATCGGCATCTCAACCGAACAGGCCACGCATATTTTCGACCGCTTCTCGCAAGCTGACACCGCGACGACGCGGGCTTTTGGGGGCACCGGTCTTGGCCTGACAATCTCTAGCGTTCTTGCCGAACGAATGGGTGGAGAAATCACTTTACGTTCCGAACTGGGCAAAGGGTGTTGTTTCAGTCTTTCCGTACAACTGGCGCCGGCACAGGGACCACTCGTCAAAGAAGTACCCCGAGTTGACGTGCCAGCTGCTATTCTGGCGGATAGTCTGGTTTTGCTGGCTGAGGATAACAAAGTTAACAGGTTGCTGATCAACAAATACCTGGGTGATCAGCCGCTGGAGTTGATCGAGGCAATAAACGGCCGCGAAGCCGTTACTTTGTGTCAGACACGCGTGCCAGACATTGTGCTTATGGATATGTCGATGCCCGAATTGGATGGCATCTCTGCAACGCGGGAGATCCGGGCGCTGGACATTGTGCAGCCTACAATCGTTGCATTGACCGCCAATGCGTTTGAAAGCGACCGGGATGCCTGTTTGGCGGCTGGGATGGATTGTTTCTTGTCCAAACCCATCAAGAAAGCGCACTTGCTTCGGACGCTTGCAGCCCTGCAAGCCGAGCGCCTAGAGGAAAAGCAAAGGGCTTAGCCGTCCAATGTGACGAAGCGTCGATCCGGTATCCTGTTAAAAAAGGTTGAAAAACTGAGCCTGCGTTTACAGAAAATCTCCGTTGGCGGTGTTTTTTTGCGGCAATTTCTTCCGGTTGCGCCATCTGATTAAGTTAAGCTGCAGGCGTATGTAAAAACCGAGCAACCCGGCAGCCATAAACAACGGCTACTGTGGAGGCTCGCCAACATGGAAAACGTCCTTAGCCTAGTGCCTGTGTTAATTAAAATGGCTATTGTCGTAGGCGTTCTTTTATTGCTGCCACTCCCTTTGACTTGGCTGGAGCGTAAAATAGCTGCACATATCCAGCAGCGACCAGGTCCGATGCGCGTGGGGTGGCACGGGTTACTGCAACCGCTGGCCGATGCCATCAAACTGCTGACCAAAGAAGATCATATCCCAGCCGAGGCTGACCGGATGCTGTTTTCGATCGCCCCGGTGGTGGCACTGGTGCCGCCCTTTCTGGTCTTTGTTGCAATCCCTATTGGCGACCCCATTCAGATGTTTGGCACCGAAATTGCGTTGTCGATATCAGATCTGAACGTTGGATTGCTGTTTATTCTGGCAGTGTCGGGAATAGGAGTGTTTGGCACAATTTTGGCGGGTTGGGCCTCGAACAGTAAATACGCAGTTCTTGGCAGTTTGCGTTCTATTGCTCAGATGATTTCCTACGAGATCCCTATGGGTTTTTCCGTCATAGGCGTGGTGATGCTCGCGGGATCGATGCAGCTGTCCCAAATTGTGTCCTCGCAGCAAGGTTTGTGGAATGTTGTGGTGCAGCCAATTGGTTTTTTTGTTTTTTTTGTTTCAGGTCTGGCCGAGGCACAACGTATTCCGTTTGATCTGCCCGAAGCCGAGGGTGATCTCGGCGCAGGCTACCACACGGAATACAGTGGCATTCGATTTTCGCTCTTTATGCTTGCAGAGTACCTTGTTGTGGTGGTTCTGGCTTTTCTGAACGTGCTGCTGTTTTTTGGCGGTTGGCTGGGTGGTCCGGCATTTTTGCCCGCCACGTTCTGGCTGCTTTTGAAGGTCGGATTCTTCATCTGGGTGTTTATGTGGTTGCGTTTCACGTTTCCGCGCTACCGTTATGATCAGCTGATGACCATCGGCTGGAAGTTACTACTACCGCTCTCATTGCTGAATATTCTGGTGAGCGGATATGTGATGTTGTGAATAGCGAGTGAGTCGTCATGGCAAGGACAGGGGTAAAACGGAGCAACTGGATCGGCAGGGTCCTTCTGGTTGATCTACTGGCCGGGTTACGTTTGACGCTGGGGTATATGGTTTCAAAAACTGTGACCCACCACTACCCAGATTATGAAAAGTGGGTGCCATATCAACGCCATCGCGGCCATCATTTCATCAAGACAAATGATGAGGGTGAGGTGAATTGTGTCGCCTGTGAATTGTGCTCGCAAATCTGCCCCTGCGATTGCATCACTGTTATTCCCTTTGAGAATGAAAAGGGCGACCGCCGCCCCAAAGTGTTCGACATCAATTTGGCACGCTGTCTGTATTGCGGGTTGTGTGAGGATGCCTGTCCTGCGGATGCGATCAAGTTAGGTCAGGAATACGAAGTTGCGACCCACCATCGAGGAACCCTGGTGGTCCATCTCGAAGATCTGGTCAAGGCACCTGGAAAAGCTGGGAATGGGGGCGTGGTGCGCCCCGCGAAACTGGATCGCAACAGTGGTCTGAGGTCAGTCACTCAAACTGGCCCCAAGGATGCCGGGCTGGATTGGTGGTCGCGTATCCGAAGAGAGCGGTAACCAATATATGAAGGCGGCGCCACTACCGCAGTGGGATCAAACCAAGAAAGGGCGAAAAAAATGTATGTCAGCACAGTATTACGCCACAAAGGATCCGAGACCTTTTCGGTCGCGCCAGACGACAGCGTCTTGACGGCCCTTCAGTTGTTTGACGCCAAGAAGATTGGTTTTGCGGTGGTACTGGATCCTGCCGGAAAAGCGTTGGGAGGCGTTTCAGAGCGCGAGATCTGCAAAGCAATGGCGATCCCGGATGGTGGAGGGCGCCAAGCCGCGATCCGCGAGGTGATGACACCCAACGTGGGCACCTGTTCACCAGACGACAACCTGATCCGGATCATGGCTTTAATGACCGAAAAGCGGAATCGCCACATGCTGGTTTGTGATGACGACGGGCTGTGTGGGGTGATCAGTATTGGCGATGTGGTCAAACATCGGCTGGATGAAATCATGCGCGAAGAAGAAGAGCTGCTGAAGTACATCGACGGCACTGGCTACAGCGTTTGATGCAGAGATGATCAGCCTGTTTGTGGTTGGAGAAACGGGAGTTAGGAATAAGAGGTCAAAGATGGAGCGAGAGTTTTTTTTGCTGTTGTCGGGAGTTGCAACTGCATCGGCGCTGCTGGTGATTGTCGCACGCAATCCGGTACATAGCGCCTTGGCACTTGTCGCCTGCCTGGTTCAAATCGCTGCCCTTTACGTCCTTTTGGGTGCGCCCTTCCTGGCCGTGATCCAAATCTTTGTATATGTCGGCGCCGTGATGGTGCTGTTTTTATTCGTCATTATGATGCTGGATGTCCGAAAGGAATCCAAAAGGAGGTACTTGAAACACGCGCTTCTGCCCGGTGTCGTCGTTCTTGTTATCCTCTCGGGCGAACTGATTGTCTTACTGACCCAGAGCACCAAATTGCATGCCGCAATGGGGCCGGGGCAGACGATTACCACTCAGCCATCAGTGGAGGAGCTTAGTCTTTTACTGTTTCAGGATTTCCTGCTGCCGTTTGAAGTTGCCTCGGTAATCCTTCTGGTGGCCTTGATCGGTGCGGTGGTGTTGGCCAGGTCGGAGGCTGACGTAACACCTGTTCGATCTCGAAAAAATCACGGCGAGGTTCGCAGATGATCCCAACAGCCTGGTATCTGATACTTGCCGCCACGCTGTTTGTTATTGGCGGAGCCGGGGTTTTGCTGCGGCGCAATGTACTGATTGTACTGATGTCACTGGAACTCATGCTGAACAGTGTCACCATAAACCTTCTGGCTTTTGGCCATGTTCTGCAAGATTTGCGCGGCCAGATAATCGCCATTTTTGTGATCGCAATCACCGCTGCCGAGGTTGCTGTGGCCCTGGGCATTTTGGTTGCACTGCTGCGCAACAAGAACACGTTGGAAGTGGATGAGTTAACCGTCTTGAAAGGTTGAGTTTTGGAATTTCTACTGTCCATCAGACCTGTCCTTGCCATTGCCGTAAGCCTGACGGCCGCTGTTTTGATCCTTTGTCTGCGCAACCGGGCTAACCTGCGTGATGCAGTTTCGGTTGCCGCGGCTGTAGTGAAATTCCTGATCGTGATCTCTCTGGCGCCACTGGTTTTGGACGGTGGTACCCATGATTTAACATTGTTCGAGGTGCTGCCGGGGGTCGATTTTGCCTTTCGGGTCGATGCATTGGGGATGGTGTTTGCGACCGTTTCCAGCCTGCTGTGGATCCTCGCGGCGCTTTACTCAATTGGTTATATGCGCAGCCAGAACGAATACGCGCAGACCCGCTTTTTTGCCGCCTTTGCGGTGTCGCTTTCGGCGGCAGTTGGCGGTGCCTTTGCCGCTAATCTGTTCACTTTGGTCATTTTTTACGAGCTGCTTAGCCTGATCACCTATCCGCTGGTTTACCACAAAGAAGACAGTGCCAGTTGGGCGGGCAGTCGTCGCTATGTGGTCTATTTGATAGGAGCGTCCAAATCCCTGCTTCTGGCGGCACTGGCGCTGACCTATCATCTGGCCGGAACACTTGATTTTATGCCTCAGGGAGTGTTTGGCGGAACTGATGCCTCAGGGGCGCTGCTGTCAGTGGTGTACCTGTGCTACCTGTTTGGTTTTGCCAAGGCTGCAATTATGCCATTTCACGCCTGGCTGCCAGCGGCGATGGTTGCGCCAACCCCTGTTAGTGCTCTGCTCCATGCAGTGGCGGTGGTCAAAATGGGGGTATTCTGCCTGCTGCGGGTGATTTTCTACGTCATGGGCGTCGATTTGATGAGCAGCCTCGGGTTGGCAATAGCCACTGCATATCTGGTGTCTTTTACCATTGTGATGGCTTCGATCTATGCGTTGACCCGCGATGACCTGAAGGCTCGGCTGGCTTATTCGACGGTCAGTCAGCTATCGTACATCATACTGGGCGCGGTCTTGTTGACACCGATGGCGGCCGTGGGCGGTGTGACCCATATCGCGGCACACGCATTTTCCAAGATCACACTGTTTTTCTGTGCCGGGTCGATCTACTGCGCCTCACATCGTCGTAACATCAGCGATCTGGCCGGCATCGGGCGGCAATTGCCCTGGACGATGGGCGCGTTTTTCATTGGCTCACTTGGTATGATCGGCCTCCCCCCCAGTGGAGGGTTCATTAGTAAATGGTATCTGGTTCTGGGCTCGGTTGAAGCTGGAGAATTGGTTTTTCTGACTGTTCTTCTGGCCAGCGCGGTGCTGAATGCGGCCTATTTCTTACCGGTGACCTACACCGCATTTTTTGAGAAATCCAAGCCACCACAGGACCAAACGCTGGTCGCAATGCAGGACGTCCGTGAAGTTCCAATGGTGGCGGTGCCTTTGCTGATAACTGCGATTTTATCATTGGCGCTGGGTCTGAACCCTGGATTTTTCGTGGAGTTGGCGCAGTTGGTCATGCGCGGAGCGGGGTTAGGATGATTGCACGATTGGTGAATTTCTTTGGCGATGATCGATACAAGCGTTTGCGGTGGCGGTTATTGCTGCTGGTGCTGTTCCTCATAGTGCTGGCCGACGTCTTAGTGCCAAGACCACATGTGGAACATGTCTGGGATGCCATCCCCGGGTGGAGCGCCGCGTTTGGATTTATCAGCTGCGTTGCGATCATTTTTATCAGCAAGTTCATCGGCCACAGTTGCGGCATCATGCGCGATGAGGACTACTATGACTGAGTGGCTGCACCCCGCATTGATCATGGTGTTCGGTGCAGCCTTGCTGCCGATGCTGCACGACACAGGACAAAAGACCGTGTCGGTTTTGGTTCCTTTTCTGGTTTTGCTACGGATGTTGCAAATGGACGTCGGCAGCCAGGGTCAGGTCCAATTTATTGGCGTAGAGTTGGTTCTGTTTCAGGCTGACAAGCTATCACTGGTGTTCGCTTGGGTGTTTTCAATCATGGCGGTGATTGGCAACATTTACGCTTGGCATATCAATGACACTGGCCAACGGGTCTCGGCGTTTTTGTATATTGGCAGTGCTTTTGGCGTCGTGTTTGCTGGCGATTGGTTCACCCTACTTGTCGCATGGGAGGTCATGGCCTTTGCCTCGGCCTATCTGATTTTTGCATCCGCCAACCGCAAGGCTGTCGCAGCCGGTTTCCGCTATCTCATGGTGCATGTCGCCGGAGGAGTCCTGTTGTTCGGTGGCATTGTGTTGCACGGCGTCCAGACCGGCTCTTATCTGGTGGGGCCGCTGGATCATGGACAGGGCGGGCTGGCCTATAACCTGATCCTGATTTCCTTCATGTTGAATGCAGCTGTGCCACCATTAAGCGCCTGGCTCACCGATGCATATCCCGAAGCGACGGTGACCGGAGCGGTATTCCTTAGCGCCTTTACCACTAAAACGGCCGTATACGTGCTGATCCGCAATTACCCAGGTGCCGAGGTGCTGATCGGGTTTGGTGTGGCCATGGCGCTATACGGGGTTGTATTTGCGGTGCTGGAAAACGACTGCCGCAGGCTTTTGGGTTATCACATTATCAGTCAGGTTGGTTACATGGTTGCTGCCGTTGGCATGGGAACCGAGATGGCGCTGAATGGCGCGGCCTCCCATGCCTTTGCCCATATCCTCTACAAGGGATTGTTGTTCATGGGGGTGGGGGCGGTGATCCTGACGACGGGGCGGCGCAAGCTTACCGAGCTGGGAGGTTTGTACCGAACTATGCCAATGACGGTGGTGCTGTATATGATTGGCGCGTTGGCAATCTCGGCCTTTCCACTGTTCAGCGGCTTTGTCAGCAAAAGCATGATCATATCGGCGGCCGCAGGGGATCACCGTGCGGCAGTGACCCTATTATTGACCGTCGCGTCCTCCGGTACCTTTTTGCACACTGGCCTAAAGCTGCCGTATTACATGTTCTTTGGCAAAGACTGCGGCTTGCGCCCGTCTGAACCGCCCGTGAATATGTTATTGGCAATGGGGCTGGCGGCGCTGTTCTGCATTGGCATTGGCGTGTTTCCGCAGCTGTTGTACGATCTGCTGCCTTATCCGGTGGATTACCACCCTTACAGCGGCGCGCACATAACCCAGAGCCTGGGATTGCTGATGTTCACACTGTTAGCCTTTGTTCTGTGTCTGAGGTATCTGGACCCCGAGAAAACCATCAGTTTGGACACCGATTGGCTGTATCGGCGTGGCGCAACGCTCTTCATGTGGTTTGCCCACCATCCGGTTTTACTCTGGGAGAAAATGGTGGTTACTCTGGGTGACGGTGCAGGTCTTCGCATGTTGCACAGGTTGTCACGGGCGAGCCAAAAAGTTGACACCCACTTAGTTGATGCTGCGGTCAATGGGGTTGCCAGAATGGCCTGGCGTTGCGGCCTGCTGTTGCGCCAGTTTCAAACCGGGGTCGTGTCGCATTATGCGCTGGTGATGATAGTTGGGCTGATTGTGATGCTGGTGTTCCCGCTGATCGCAGCACTGGCAGCGCCATGACAGACTTGCCGGTTCTCAGCATTCTGATTTTGCTACCGGCTGTTGGGGCAGTGCTAACACCCTTTCTGCGCAAAGACCCGATTGTACGCTGGTTTTCTTTGCTGGTGCTGTTTGCTGACTTCTTGTTAGCGCTTTGGGTTTTGCTCAATTTTGATCCCAACACGGCTGCGATGCAGTTTGGTGAACACAGGGTTTGGGTGCCGTCTTTGGGTATCAGCTATCGATTGGGGATTGATGGTATCAGCGTTTGGTTTGTGGTGCTGACCAGTCTGCTGGGATGGATTTGCGTTTTGGCGTCTTGGTGGTCGATTTCCACCCGGGTGAAAGAGTTCATGACCTGCTTACTGGCGATGCAAAGCCTGATGATCGGTGTGTTCTGCGCGCTAGACATGATCCTGTTCTACATTCTGTGGGAGGCCATGCTGGTGCCGATGTATCTGATCATCGGTATCTGGGGCGGAGCCAAGCGTGTCTACGCCGCGTTCAAGTTCTTCCTCTACACGTTAGCAGGAAGCCTGCTGTTCCTGATTGGTATCCTGCTGCTTTACTTCGGTGGCGGGCAAACCTTTGATGTGCTGGCCCTGATGGAGGTACAATACCCGTTCCCCCTACAAATTTGGGTGTTCCTTGCCTTCCTTGTCGCCTTTGCCGTCAAGATTCCGATGGTGCCGGTGCATACTTGGTTGCCGGATGCCCATGTGCAGGCCCCCACTGCGGGCAGTATCATTCTTGCCGGTGTGCTGCTCAAGATGGGCGCCTATGGCTTTCTGCGTTTTTCACTGCCAATGCTGCCGGACGCCTCGCAGTATTTCGCCCCGATGATGATTGCCCTGTCCGCCGTAGCTATTGTCTATGGCGGCTTTCTTGCCTTGGCGCAGAGCGACATTAAGAAACTGATCGCCTATTCCAGTGTCAGTCACATGGGGTTCATCACCCTGGGTCTATTTACATTTGATGCCAACGGCATGTCAGGTGCAGTGATCCAGATGTTCAACCACGGTATCACCACCGGGGCGCTGTTCTTGTTCGTTGGTATAATCTACGAGCGCACACATTCACGAGACATCGCAGCTTACGGTGGATTGATTAAGGTGGTGCCGTTGTTTGGTATCCTGTTTGCGGCCTTTTTGCTGGCCTCGATGGCACTACCCGGACTGAACGGATTTATTGGTGAGCTACTGGTGTTGGCTGCGGCTTTTGGGGTCAGCGGTTGGGCCGGGGCTGCCGGGGTGCTGGGCGCCTTGGTTGGTGCAGCCTACCTTTTGGGGGTGTATCGCCAGATGTTGCTGGGTGAGGTGAAGACGCCGGGGGACGTGTTTATCTGGGATCTGGGCCGCCGCGAACTGGCCTGTGCAGCACCTTTGCTTTTGTTTGTTGTGTGGTTTGGCCTGTATCCCAAGCCATTTTTGACAATCCTGCAACCCTCGCTGGACCATCTGATGTCACAGCTTAATCCGACGGCGGTGCTCCCATGAGGAGGCCGCAATGGATCTGACGCAGATCACCTCTTCGGTCCTGGCCTCAGGCCCGGAAATCATCATCATTCTGGGCGCTTGTGTGGCATTGATGTTGTCGCTGGTGCCAAGACCGGGGCAGGGTGCATTGCTGGCGGGGCTTAGCCTGGTGATGATTGGCCTCGCCGCCGCGATGAGCCTGACATTGGCGCAAAATCCACAATCGGCTTATGGCGGAATGTTTGTGAACGATGGTTTTTCAACCTTTTTCAAAATGTTGCTCTATCTGGGAACTGCGCTGACAATTCTCATTTCTGACCGATACCTGGGCACGGAAGATGCCGCCAAAGGTGAGTACTATGTGCTGCTGTTATTTGCCCTGTCAGGTGCGATGATCATGGTGTCGGGCACAGACCTGCTGATCATCTATGTCGGGTTAGAACTGCAGGCGTTGTCGATTTATGTACTGGTTGGATTTCTGACGACAAACACGCGTTCGAATGAGGCCGCATTAAAGTATGTCATCCTCGGGGCGTTCTCTTCGGGGCTGTTTCTCTTTGGCCTGTCGCTGTTTTATGGGCTGACCGGTACCACCCAATTGGATGTTATGGGAGAGGCGTTGGATAAGGTGGACACCAGTTCGCCACTACTGGCGCTGTCCACATTGTTTTTGATTGTAGGGCTATTGTTCAAAGTTGGTGCAGTCCCGTTTCATATGTGGGTCCCCGATATCTACGAGGGTGCGCCATCACCTGTCACCGGTTTCATGTCGACAGTGGGCAAGGTTGCCGCCGTTGCGGTGATCCTGCGTCTGCTGGTGCAAGACCTGGCAATGCTTGACCCAATCTGGCGCAGTAGCGTTGAAGTCATGGCGGTACTGTCGCTCGCCGTGGGCAGCTTTGCTGCGCTTGTGCAAACCAATATCAAGCGGATGTTGGCCTATTCTTCAATTGCTCATGGCGGGTTCTTGTTGCTGGGCCTCTTGGCCGGAGGAAGCGAGGGCCTTGCCAGTGTGATGCTGTATCTGCTGATTTTTACAGTGACCAATTTGGGACTATTTGCTGTGATCGTCCTTATAAACCGAGGCGCAGGTCAGGGTGAGAAAATTCAAGACTTCTCTGGCCTGGCCAAAAGCCACCCAGGGGTGGCCTTAATGGCTTTGGTGTTCCTCTTGTCACTCGCAGGCATACCGCCGACTGGGGGCTTCTTCGCCAAGTTTTATGTGTTGGTGGCATTGGTTGATGCGGGTTTTGTATTGCTGGCAGTACTTGCGGTGCTGTTCAGCGCGATAGCTGCGTGGTTCTACCTTCGTGTCATCATGCTGATGTACATGGAAAAAAATGATCAACCGGCTGTATTTCAGGTCTCCCCTGCAATTGGATGGGCACTGATTGTCACATTCATCGGTACAGTCTTAACCGGGGTCTTGCCTGCCTGGTTTCTGGGGGTGTCAAAAGCTGCGGCAACTGCTGGACTAGGTTGAAAACGCTGGTTTTGGATTACCTTGATCTATGGGGGCCCCGCAGTGGACCAACTGCTTGTTACGGATCGTCGAGGACAAACCGGAACTCTGCCAACAAGGAAGGTGATATGCCAATTGATTTTCTGCCAGTATTCCTGATGGTGGCTGTGGTCATCGTGCTATCGGTATTTATTCTGACACTGTCCCGCTTGATCCGGCCCCACAATCCTTATCCCGAGAAGAACCGCCCCTACGAATGCGGTGTTGACCATGTGGGTGAGGCCTCTGCCGGAATGTTCAAAGTGCAGTATTTTGTCATCGCCATCCTGTTTGTAGTCTTTGATGTCGAGACCATGTTCCTGTTCCCCTGGGCGGTGGTGCTGAAGGACATGGGACTGTTTGGCTATGTCGAGATGTTTGTATTCATCGTTCTTCTGTTGGTTGGCTTTGCCTATGCTTGGATCAAAGGAGCGTTGGAATGGGTCTCCTGACAAACCGTTTTCAGGACAACGTCTTTTTCACCTCGTCAGATGCGATCATTAACTGGAGTCGTAAATCTTCACTTTGGCCTCAGACTTTTGGTATTGCCTGCTGCGCGATTGAGATGATTTCGGCTGGGTGTGCGCGCTACGATCTGGACAGGTTCGGTGTGGTGTTCCGGCCGTCGCCGCGCCAGTCGGATGTGATGATCGTCGCCGGAACAGTGACCCGAAAGATGGCACCAATTGTGCGCCGCCTGTATGATCAAATGGCTGAGCCGCGATATGTCATTGCCATGGGAACATGTGCTATTTCCGGCGGGGTCTATAATACCTATGCCGTGGTGCAGGGGGTAGACCATATTATACCGGTTGATATCCACGTTGCCGGCTGCCCACCGCGCCCAGAGGCGTTGTTACATGGGTTTGTGCAATTGCAGGAACAGATCACAGGTACCAAGGTGCTGCGTCGTCAAGACCCTGCCGATGCCGTGCTGGGACTGTCCTGATGGCCCCAACCGAGCTCTCTCTTGCCCCGGTTTTGCAGCTCTATGAGCAACGGGTTGGCATCGACAATACGGCGGCGGACATGTCCTGCCTGAAGGTGCCCCCTGATGACCTGGTTGAGCTGTGTCGTCACTTGCGCGACGACCCCTTGCTAAATTTTGATTTTCTCTCAGATATCTGCGCGGTGGATTTTCACCCCGAGGCACCGCGTTTCTTATTGGTCTACCACTTATTTTCGATCCGGCATAAGTGGCGCCTTCGGCTAAAGTGCTACTTGGGCGATCCTGCAGTTGCGCCCACTGTCACGCCGGTTTGGACCACCGCCAACTGGCACGAGCGTGAAGCCTTTGACATGTATGGTATCAAGTTCGATGGTCACCCTGATTTACGCCGAATTTACATGTGGGATGGGTTTGACGGCTATCCAATGCGTCGCGATTTTCCGCTGCGTGGATACAAAGATGACTATAACCCCATGGGCGTAGACCAACCTGTTGACTGGGGCAGCGGATGACCGACGTTACTGTCATCAATGAGGTCACAACCGACACCGGCCTGTCGCGTGAGGTATTGATGAACCTTGGTCCTCAGCATCCAAGTACCCATGGCGTATTGCGTTTGCTGCTGCAGATGGATGGCGAAATCATCGAGCGGGTGGAACCGCATATTGGTTTGCTGCACCGCGGTACTGAAAAACTGTTCGAAAGCTTTACCTACACGCAGATTTTCCCGCTGACGGACCGGCTTGACTACCTTTGTCCGCCCTCCAACAATCTGGGCTATGCCTTAGCGGTTGAAGCCTTGCTGGGCATCAAAGCACCTGAGCGGGCACAATATATCAGAGTGATCATGGCCGAGTTGTCGCGGATCTCTGGCCATTTGCTGATCACCGGTGCGCTGCCGATGGATGTAGGGGCAATGACTTCGCTGCTCTACACTATGCGCGACCGTGAAATGGTGATGGATCTGATGGAGATGATCAGTGGCGTGCGGATGCATACCTCGTTCTGTCGGGTTGGTGGCGTACGTGAGGATCTGCCCGAAGGTTGCGCCGCACGCATACTGGAGTTCTGCGATATCTTTGCAGCGCGAATATCAGACTACGAAACCCTGCTGGACAACAATCGCATCTTTCTGGCCCGGGTTGAAAACATTGGAAACATCACTGGCGAAGATGCCATCGCGCTGGGCCTTAGCGGTCCAAACCTGCGCGCGTCTGGGGTGGACTGGGACATCCGCCGTGATGAACCATACGAGATTTACGATCAGCTGGAGTTTGAGGTCATCACCCGAGACGATGGCGATTGCTATGACCGCTGGAAATGCCGCGTCGATGAGATGCGCGAAAGCCTGCGAATGATCCGCCAATGTGTGCGCCAAATGCCTGAAGGTGACATACTGATTGATGACCCCAAAATCGCCTTTCCGGTAGATAAGGATTTGCTCGCGCATTCGATGGAGACCCATATCCATCACTTTGAATTGGCCGCCTATGGGTTCAAGGTGCCAAAAGGCGAAGTCTATACAGCGATCGAGGCCCCTAAGGGAGAGTTGGGATATTACTTGATTTCAGACGGTAGCGAAAAGCCGTTCAGGCTTAAGGTGCGGGCACCGTCTTTTGTTAATCTTCAGGCCCTGACAGAGCGCACCACCAATATTAAATACTTGGCAGATGTAATTGCCATGCTGGGTAGTCTGGATCCGGTGATGGGGGAGGTCGACAAATGAGCGATGCCCGCAGCCTGACCGATATCAAGCGCGACCTCGCAACTGGGGTGCGGCAGATGAGGACGCGTTATCCAACAAGCCGCAGCGCCATAATGCCCGCCCTTGAGCTGGCACAGCAGAAATATGGGCAGCTAGAGGGCCTTACGTATCAGGCCGTGTCTGAACTGCTGGACGTGCCTGAAATCTGGGTGTTTGAGGTTGCCAGTTTCTATAGCCTTTTTGACCGGGCGCAGACTGGTCTCCACCACTTGCGCCTTTGTACAAACCTGTCCTGCATGTTGCGTGGTTCGGATGCGCTGATGCAGCACCTGCAAGACCGGCTAGCCATTAAATCTGGTGAGACAACGTCGGATGGATCCTTTACGCTTACCGCCGTTGAATGCCTCGGAGCTTGTGAAATGGCGCCAGCTCTTATGGTCGACGCCCGCTATCACGGCGATCTGACCACGGACAAACTGGATGGCCTTCTTGCCTCCCTTGCAGGTCGGCCCGCCAAGGAGGCAACATGAGTGAACTTATGCTGCTGAAAAACATCGACAATCCAGACGCGTCCAGAATTGAGACCTACGAAAAATCCGGCGGCTATCAAGGGCTGCGTACAGTGTTACGCGACTACGATCCGGATCAGGTGATCGAAACTGTGAAATCTTCAAACCTGCGCGGCCGCGGCGGGGCCGGGTTTCCAACCGGTTTGAAATGGAGCTTTGTCCCTAAGGATAACCCCTTGCCACGCTATTTGTGTTGCAATGCCGATGAAGGAGAGCCGGGCACATTCAAGGATCGGATCCTGATGGAGCGCGATCCACATCAGCTGATCGAAGGCATGGTGATTGCGGCCTACGCCATCGGGTGCAAGACGGCATACCTATATATTCGTGGCGAATACGATGTGTCGATTGAGCATTGCCAACAGGCCATCGATGAAGCCCATGCGCTGGGGTATTTGGGGCAGAACATTCTGAATAGTGGTCATTCTTTGGACATCCATATCCACAAAGGTGCGGGCGCATACATCTGTGGTGAAGAAACGGCACTGCTGGAATCTATCGAAGGCAAACGCGGCCAACCAAAGTTAAAACCGCCCTTTCCAGCAGTTGCTGGGCTGTATGAATGCCCGACAGTCGTCAATAACGTCGAAACACTGGCGTGCCTACCACATCTGTTTCGTCGTGGAGAAGACTGGTTCTCCTCAATTGGACCCAAAGATGCTCCGGGTCCAAAGCTATTCGGCCTTAGCGGCCATGTTCGAAAACCCGGGCTGTATGAGTTGCCGATGGGGATGCCCTTGGGCGAGATGCTCGAGGAATACGGTGGGGGAGCCTTGAACGGGGCATTTAAGGCAGCCATCCCTGGTGGGGTCTCGGCCCCCATGTTCCCAAGTGATTTGTTTGACGTAAAAATGGACTTCGGATCGCTGGCCGCAGCAGGCAGCATGTTGGGGTCGGCAGCGGTGATTGGGTTGGATGAAACGGCGTCGATCCCGGTGGTTGCGCGGCGTATCACCGAATTTTTCAATCATGAAAGCTGTGGCAAATGCACCCCCTGCCGTGAAGGGCTAACCTGGGCCGCCAAGATCCTGCGCCGGATAGAGGCCGGTCAGGGGCAGGTTGGGGATGTTGAACAGCTTGAAATGCTCTGCGGTGGCATTTTTGGTAAGTCCTTCTGCGCACTCGGTGATGGTGCGGCCTGGGCGCTGGGCGCAACGATCAAACATTTTAGGCATGAATTCGATGCGTTGATCGCGCCGCAAACGATGGTGAGCTGACGAAAGGGCAGATTGATGGTGACAATCACACTGGATGGGCAGCAGATCGAAGTTGAGCCCGGCACCACAATCCTGACCGCCGCCCGCTCGCACGCAATCAATATCCCTACCTTTTGCTATCAGGAGCGACTGTCGATTTCGGCTTCTTGCAGAATGTGCCTGGTCGAAGTTGAGGGCCGCAATAAACTAGAACCCGCCTGCGCCACTGCGGTCGCGCCGGACATGGTGATCCACAGTCATTCGGAAAAGGTTGTTGCCACCCGTGAGGACATGTTGGAAATGCTGCTGGCCAATCATCCGCTGGATTGCCCGATCTGCGACAAAGGTGGTGAATGTGAATTGCAGGACACTGTTTTTGAATACGGCAAAGGCAGTTCGCGGCTGCGCGATTCCAAACGAGTGTTTCGCCAGCGAGACATTGAGCTGAACAAAGTCATCGTATTCAACGCCAATCGCTGCATCCAATGCCAGCGTTGCGTACGCATATGTGAGGAAGTTGTCGGCGACGTGGCGCTTGGGACCGCTGAACGCGGGCTGGATAGCGAAATTACTGGTGTGGGCAATAGTCTGAAAGACTGCAGCCATTGCGGCAATTGCATCGAAGTCTGCCCGGTTGGCGCCCTGATGAGTGTACCGTATCGCTATAAGGCACGCCCCTGGGATTTGGTGGAAACCGAAACGATATGCAACATGTGTGGCACCGGATGCAGTTTGACGGCTCAGGTCCGAGACGGTGAGTTTAAACGGGTCAAAAGCAGTTTAGACACTGGGATCAACGGCGAGCTGCTCTGCGCCAAAGGGCGGTTTGGCTTTGACGCAATTGACGGCGGCGATCGTATTCGAGAGCCGATGATGCGCGTAAATGGTGCCCATGTCCCGGTCAGTTGGAACGAAGCAATCAGGTTTATTGCCACCAAGGCACGGGTAGTTATGGAAAGCGGTGGCCGTATTCAGGGCCATATTTCGCCGCGTGAGAGCAACGAAACCGCATATATGTTTCAAAACCTGATGCGGCGGGTGTTTGGCTCACAGGATATTCGTGCCTCCACCCGATTTAGCGGACTACAAAAAGCGGGTGCGATTGAAGCACTGGGCCATGTTGTCACCGGCTATCTGGATCGAAAACCGCTTAAATCTGTTTTGCAGGCTGAGTGCATTTTTTTGCTGGGGTCAAATATAACTCAGGAAAACCCAGTTTCCGGTTATCTGCTTCGTTCAGCGGTAAGGGACGGGAACAAGAGCCTGTTTATCGCCAGCTCCCGCCCTTGTGGCCTCGATGATCTGGCCGCTGCCTCGATGCGATTGCTGCCAGGAAATGAGGCGCAATTGTTGGGCTTGCTCATGCAGGGCGAGCCAAAGATGGCAGACAGCGCGATCGAAGAATTTGTCTCGGTAATTCAGCCGACTGTTGCAACGGCTGACAGTATTGCCTTTTTGATCGGAACCGAATTCCTGCGCTCCTCGCTGGCAGCACAGTGCCTTCGCAAGATTGCGCAAGTGGTGGACTATTTCAAAGCGCACGGTAAAACCGTATATCTGCAGTTTCTGTTCGACCGTCCAAATCAGCTGGGGCTGTGGGATATGGGCTGCCTTGATGGGGTTGCGCCGGGTTGGCAACGCAGTCCATCCTCACCAAAGACTACGAAAAATCCACCTGACCTGACCTACATTCTTGGCAGTGACCCTCTGCGGAATAGGGCCCGAGATGATCCTGCTACGTTGCCTCAACAGCACAGCACCTGCCTTGTCGTTCACACGTCTCATTACAACAAGTCCGCCGAACAGGCGGATGTGTTGCTGCCAGCCACCCCTTATGGTGAGGAAAGCGGAACCTACACCAATAACGAAGGACGAGTGCAAGTTCTGCGACCAGTTCGGGACGCGGTACAAAGCAAACCTTCGACACGGCAGGTACTTAATCTGATCGCACAAGCATTGGGGCAAGGTGCAGGACCGATTGGATCTGATCAGTTGCACGTGCCAATTGCTGCAGACTTCCCAGGGTTTGGTTCCTTTGGCGATACTGCTGATATGAGGATGGCGGCCAGGAATAGTGGTTGGCCAATCAGTGAAGGGGCTAAGGAAGCCCCAGTTATTCTGCCCGAAAATATAGATGTGAAAGATTGTCGTCGGTACTTGATCACTGGTGATAATCTGTTTCAGTCGGGTCAGTATACTGCCCACTCTGGCGTTTTGTCCTCCCTGGATGCAACTCCGTATGTTGAGCTGAACCCAGGTCCAGGGCCGGATCATGCGTTTGAAGGAATGATGGTTACGCTCTTATCCAGTGGGAACAGTTTCACCGCGCCTCTGAAAATCAACCGAAGTTTTGACAAGCAGACTGTTTTTGTTGCGGAACGGTTTTTGACCGAAGATGGCAAAACGATCCATTTTGACGGGGAATATCCAAAGCTGGTTGATGTTGTGATATCCGGACCCGAGGAGCGAGCTTCGCAAGTGTGATCAAAGCGGCTGGCTTGTCTGGGTGAGAAGCTTAGCGCCAAGAGACGTAAAACCCATTCAAAGTAGTATTTAGGCATGCTGTCGGTCGTTGAACCTTGTCGAAGGTTTGAACACGGAATGGCGCATAGTTGCGAATTTTATTGACCGATTGGTTAAATAAGTGCCTCATTGGGCAATTGATTCAACCGGGGATTGGCAGATGAATAGCAAATTTTCTATCACACGACGGGCGGTGCTGACTGGAACAGCAGCACTGGCGCTTGTGCTACCAGCGGGAATGGCCTTGGCCGGGAACGTTAAGGTCGCCGCCATATACACCCTGCCCGTTGAGCAGCAATGGATCAGTCGTATCCATCTGGCGCTGAATGCCGCCAAGGATCGCGGTGAAATTGATTACGTGTTCTCAGAGAACGTCGCCAACACCGACTATGAACGCGTAATGCGCGAATACGCCGAGCAGGGTGTGCAGCTGGTGGTAGGAGAGGTGTTCGGTTTGGAACGTGCCGCGCGCAAGGTGGCGGCGGACTATCCCGAAACCGCTTTCCTGATGGGGTCGTCCTTTGGCGCAGTCGCGCCCAACTTCTCGGTGTTTGACAACTGGATCCACGAGCCAAGCTATCTGTCCGGCATGGTGGCTGGTGCTGCAACTGAAAGCAACGTGATCGGAATGGTTGGTGGCTATGCCATCCCCGAGGTGAACCGGCTGATGAACGCCTTTATGGAAGGTGCGCGGGCGGTCAATCCGGATGTCAAATTCCTCGTGAACTTTATCGACAGCTGGTACGATCCACCCAAAGCCAAGGAAAGCGCCTTTGCAATGATGGATGCAGGGGCTGACATCATGTTCGCCGAACGGTTCGGTGTCGCCGATGCTGCGGTTGAGCGCGGCGTTAAGGCGGTTGGCAATGTGATCGACACCTCTGGCGATTATCCCAACACCATCCTGACCTCGGCCCTGTGGCACATGGAGCCCACCATTGACCGTGCGATTGCAGCCGTAGCTGGCGGCACGTTTGAGGCGGCAGACTATGGTCAGTATAGCTTTATGGGCTATGGCGGGGGGTCACTGGTGGTCGACAAGACGCTGGTCCCGGCTGAGGTGTTGACCAAGGTTGAAGAAACCGAAAAGTCGATCATGGAGGGCATGTTCCGTGTCAACGTGAACGACGAACGCCCGGTTTCGGATAAGTAATCTGAACTTAGAATAAGAGGTTGGGCCCGGCCGATAGGTCGGGCCGCGCCTGACCTTCCCCCCGGGAAGGCGCTTTGCACCTCCCCAAGGTCAGGCGCGGCCCTTTGCCGGGAAACAATCATTATGATCTGACCCCTGAGAGACTTATGACAGAGTCCAAAGTTCTATCGCTGAACGCACTGTCCAAACGGTTTGGCTCCGTTGTGGCAAATGATGCCGTCAGTCTTGACCTGCACCGCGGCGAAGTTCTGGCCCTGTTGGGTGAAAACGGTGCGGGTAAAACCACGCTGATGAATATGCTGTTTGGTCACTACATGCCCGACGGTGGCAGTATTGATGTGGCGTCGCCTAAAGGTGAGATGCAACCGCTGACCCTCGGCCACCCGCAGGCGGCCTTGTCTGCGGGTATCGGCATGGTGCACCAGCACTTTACCCTGGCGGAAAACCTGTCAGCGCTGAACAATATCACCCTAGGTTCAGAACCTTTGTTCGCCTTGCGCCGCGACCGCGCCGGTGCGCGCGCCAAAGTGCAGGGGGTCATGGATCGCACAGGTCTGGTGGCTCCGCTCGACACACCAGTTGGCAAATTGTCGGTGGGAGAGCGCCAGCGGGTCGAGATCCTCAAGGCACTGTACCGCGATGCCCGTATCTTGGTGCTGGACGAGCCCACCGCCGTGTTGACCCCGCAAGAGGCCGACACCCTGTTTGAAAACATCGGCGCCATGACCGGTGATGGGCTGGCGGTTATCTTTATCTCGCACAAACTGCGCGAGGTGCTGGCCTTTTCTCATCGTATCGCGGTGCTGCGCCATGGCACCAAGGTGGGCGAGATCGCCACCTCGGATGCGGATGAACGGGTGATTGCCCGGATGATGGTGGGCGAGGACACACCCGTAACACAGCGTGACGCAATGACACCCGGTGCACCGGTGCTGACGTTGTCGGGTATCAGCGTGCGCAACCCGTCGGCACGCGATAGTCTTACGGATGTAAACCTGACCGTGCAGGCCCATGAAATCCTTGGCATTGCGGGGGTGTCTGGCAATGGTCAATCGGCGCTGGCCTCTGTCATCTCTGGTCTGCGACGGCCGGATAGTGGCAGCATTCAGGTCGATGGCGATGAAATCCTGCACCCTGATCCCAAGACCATGATCAAGGCAGGCGTTGGCCGCATTCCCGAGGACCGCCATCACGACGGGATTGTTGGCGCCATGTCGGTGGCCGAGAACATGATCATCGAACGGCTGGACGACCCCGAGGTGCAAACCAATGGGTTGCTGAACCGCAGCGCAATGGCCGCCAACGCAGATAGGCTCAGCCAGGCCTATGACGTGCGCGGCCCCGGTATCAACGCCCGTGCCCGGCTTTTGTCTGGCGGCAATATCCAGAAACTGATTCTGGCGCGGGTGTTTGAACAGGGCGCCCGGCTGATCCTTGCCAACCAACCCATCCGAGGGCTCGACATGGGGGCTGCCGCCGAGGTCAGCCGCCGCCTGCTAGAGGCGCGCGCTGGGGGGGCAGGGGTACTGCTGATTTCTGAAGATCTGGATGAAATTCTAGGGTTGGCGGATCGCATCATGGTGATCCACGACGGCCAGCTGACGGAAGTCACCAGTCGAAACCGCGAAGATATTGGTCTGAAAATGGCAGGAGAGCACACATGATCCGTATCGAGCCCCGCACCGCGCCGGGCCGGTGGATGACGCTGGGCGTGCCGGTGTTGTCGGCCGTAATCGCGCTGGCCTTGGCCGCGATCCCGCTGGCCTTGGCCGGGGCTGACATCACCGTGGCCTACGGTGAGATGGTCAAAGGTGTGTTTGGTTCGGTCTTTGCGTTTTCCGAGATGCTGACCCGCGCCACTCCGCTGATGTTCACCGGCCTTGCCGCCGCGCTCGCGTTTCGGGCCAAGCTGTGGAACATCGGAGCAGAGGGTCAGTTATATCTGGGCGCCATGGCTGCCGTCGCCATTGGCGCTGGGGCGGTAGATATTCCCGGTATTTTTCTGGTGCCGCTGATTGTTATCCTTGGCGCCGCCGCTGGTGCCGCTGGAATGGCTGTTCCTGCGCTGCTGAAAACCCGTTTTGGCGCGGATGAGGTGGTGACAACCCTACTGCTCAACTTCATCATCCTGATCTTTGTGCAGATGATGCTGGAGGGCGCGTTGAAAGATCCCATGAGCTTGGGTTGGCCGCAGTCTGCTCCGGTGCTGGATCAGGGCATGTTGCCGCAACTGATGCCTCGGATGCGGGTGCACTCGGGGTTGATACTCGCGCTGGTGCTTGCAGGCATCGCGCAGTTCATGCTGGCGCGATCCGTCTGGGGCTTTCGCCTGCGCGCCGTTGGTGAAAACGCCGCCGCCGCGCGTCATGCAGGCATCGGCGTCAATCGTTCGCTGTTTGGCGTTGCAATCTTGTCCGGCGGGCTGGCCGGGTTGGCTGGCGTCAGCGAGGTTGCAGGGCTCAAGGGCTATCTGACTGCCGATCTGTCGCCGGGCTTTGGTTATACCGGCATCGTCGTTGCTATGCTGGCCGGGTTGTCGCCGGTGGGCGTGGTGATCTCGGCCCTGTTCATCGCGTCCGTCTTTGTAGGTGCCGACAGCATGAGCCGCGCCATAGGCGTGTCGTCTTATCTGGCGGATCTGGTGGTGTCGATGTCGTTGCTTTGCGTGTTGATTGGCGGCTTTGTCGCCCGCTACCGCATCACCCGCACCAAAACGGCAGAGGGCGTCGCATGATGGATATCTTGCAAATTCTACTGTCCGAGAGCTTCTGGGCCGCCTCGCTCCGTATTGCCACGCCGTTGATCTTTGGCGTGATGGGCGCACTGCTGTGTGAAAAATCGGGCGTGCTGAATCTCGGGATTGAGGGCATTTTTGCCGCCGGTGCCATGTGTGGCTGGATGGCGGTCTGGCTGGGTGCTGGCCTGTGGGGCGGAGTGCTGATTGCCGCGCTTGCTGGCGCGTTCTTTGGCCTGATCCATGGGATTCTGACGGTGCCGCTCGGCCTGTCACAGCACGTTTCGGGGTTGGGTGTAACGCTGTTTGCCACCTCGCTGAGCTATTTCACCTACCGCACCGCGTTACCCAATGTGTCGTCTCCACCGCGGATTGAACCGTTCCGTGCGCTGGATATCCCGCTGCTGTCGGATATCCCGTTTCTGGGGCCGGTGCTGTTCCAGCAAACCGCAATGACCATGTTGGCGCTGCTGGTGGTGGGGCTGGTCTGGTACGTCCTGAACCGCACCGCGCTGGGTGTGGCCTTAAAGGCGGTTGGCGACAATCCCGACAGTGTCGATGCCCAAGGCCTGTCCGTCTACGGGCTGCGCATCGGTGCGGTCATGGTTGGATCTGCGCTGATGGCGCTTGGCGGAGCGTTTCTGACCATGTCGGCCTTTGACGCGTTCTTTTTCGGTATGGTCAATGGGCGGGGTTGGATCTGCATCGCGCTGGTGATCTTTGCCAGCTGGAAACCCGGCAAGGCGCTGCTGGGGGCACTGCTGTTTGGCGCCTTTGATGCGCTGCAAGTGCGTTTGCAAACCGAGGTTGGCGCCATGGTGCCTGGGCAGGTGTTCCTGATGGCGCCCTATGTGCTGTCGATCTTCGCCTTGGTGGTGGCCGCGCGTAAGGCGGAATATCCCCGGGCCTTGCTAACTCCTTGGTTCAAGGGGCAGAGATAGAGATTGGTTTGCCCGGCCGATAGGTCGGGCGCGCCTGACCGTCCCGTCAAACCGAAGGTTCACCTTCGGCAAAATGCGAAGGCGCTTTGTACCTCCCCAAGGTCAGGCGCCCCACAAAAAATACAAAGACCAACACGAGGCACCCACATGTTCGATCTGATCCTCAAAAACGCCACTCTGCCGGATGGCCGTACCGGCATCGACATCGCTTGCCAAAATGGCACCATCGCCGCAGTCGAACCGAATATCACCGCCGAGGCGCAAGAGGTGATCGACGCCACCGGCTATCTCGTCTCGCCGCCGTTTGTGGACCCACATTTTCACATGGATGCAACCCTTTCACTGGGCACACCGCGAATGAACACCTCTGGCACGCTGCTCGAAGGCATCGCGCTGTGGGGTGAGCTTAAGCCAATCCAAAGCGTTGATGACATCGTTACCCGCGCCCTGCGTTATTGCGATCTGGCGGTTTCCATGGGCATCGGCGCAATCCGTAGCCATGTGGATGTCTGCGATGATGCGTTGACCGGTGTTCAAGCGTTGCTAGAGGTCCGCAAACAGGTGGCGCCTTATCTGGATCTGCAACTGGTGGCCTTTCCACAAGACGGAGTTCTGCGCGACCCGACCGCGATGGAGAACTTGATCCGCGCACTGGACATGGGCGTCGATGTGGTTGGCGGCATCCCTCATTTCGAGCGCACCATGGCAGACGGGGCGGAATCTGTTCGTCAGCTTTGTGAGATCGCCGAGAAACGCGGGTTGATGGTCGATATGCACTGTGACGAGAGCGACGACCCGCACAGCCGCCATGTTGAATCTCTCGCCAATGAAACCCAGCGTCTGGGGATGCAGGGAAGGGTGGCTGGTTCGCACCTGACCTCAATGCATTCGATGGACAACTACTATGTCTCCAAGCTGATCCCTCTGATTGCTGAAGCGCAGGTGCACGCCATCCCCAATCCGCTGATCAACATTATGTTGCAGGGACGCCACGACAGCTATCCCAAACGTCGCGGGCAAACCCGGGTGCCGCAATTGCGCGAGGCCGGAATCACAGTTGGCTTTGGCTCGGACTGTGTGATGGACCCATGGTATTCGTTGGGGCGCGCTGACATGCTGGATGTGGCCTCTATGGGGCTGCATGTAGGGCAATTATCCAGCCGCGCCGATATGGCCTGGTGTTTTGAGGCTGTGACCAGCAATTCGGCCAAGATCATGGGGCTGCAGGGCTACGGGGTGGACAAGGGCTGTGCTGCCAACATGGTGTTGTTGCAGGCCCACGATACAATCGAGGCTATTCGCCTGCGTGCCACTCGGTTGGCTGTGATCCGAAAGGGAGAGGTTATTGCACGAACTGCTCCGCAAATCAGCGAAATTTCCCTTCCAGGCAGACCTGAAACTGTGAATCCTGCGGACTACAGTCCGCAAGCATCAGGTTAGAACGGGCTATTCGGCAATAATCAGATTTTTGACCAAACCTTTAATTTGGTTTGAAAATTCAGGCTGCTTTCGGATTTGGGCATCTGTGACCAATGTGCCCATCTGATCAAACCGGCAGGATCGGTAATTGCCACTGGTGGTGAACTTACTGGCGTCCGCCAAAACAGCGTTCTCACGACTGTTGTCCAACATTGCTGTGGCAACTTCGGCCTCTTCCTGAACAGCGTTTAAAGCGCCATGGAGGGGATCAATGGCCGTTGGGGACACAAAAGCAATATCAGCTTGAACACGGGATATTTCGCGCACTGTCTGCTGCCCACAGGTGGCAAAATCAAACACGGTTAGATTACCACCCAGCAGGGACACCCGGCTTGAGCTGCGGTTGGCTTGATAGTCTTTTTGCAGTTGGCTGGCAGCTTCCAGTGAATTTGTGATGACATGCAGCCCATGGATTGTGGCCAGCTGGCGGGCCAGGAATATGGTTGTGCTCCCAGTGTCAAAATAGATCACCTTATGATCGGTAATCAGATCACAGGCGGCGCGGGCGATGGCCTGCTTTTCTTTGACCTGCAGTTTCGCACGCACATCCAGCGGTGGTTCTGCCCGTGCATTTGCAGACACGGCCCCGCCATGGACTCGCCGCAGCAATCCGAGCGCCTCCATATCCAGCAAATCCCGGCGCACCGTCTCGCGCGAGACGGACAAATCTTCGACCAGATAGTCGGTGGTCAGGCTCTGCCATTCATCGAGCAGTCTGAAAATTCTTTGATGTCGCTGATTTTTCCACATGCTGCTGCTCGTGTCAGATATCTTGCAACAGGTCCAGCGCTGCGCGGTGCAATTGCGGCGTGGCTGCTGCGACGACTCGTCCGTCTGATCCGTGTTGCAACCGGTTTCCGCTCCAGTCGGTGATGATCCCTCCGGCGCCTTCGACCACCGGAATTAGGGCGAAATAGTCGTAAGGCTCTAGCATCGCTTCAACCACCAGATCCACATGTCCCGAGGCCAGAAGACCGTAGGAATAACAATCACCGCCGAACCGCGGCACAGCAGTTTGTTGCAAAAGAGATTCGATTTTGGGGCGGTCTCTAGTGCCAAAATACAGGATATTGGTGGTATAGAAACGTGCCTGTGCCAGTGTCTCGCAGTCTGAGACCTGACATTGGTGCAGGGTGCCAGTGTTGTCCTCAAATGTGCAACTTTTTCCACAAATACCCACCCACCGTTCGCGAATCGCGGGCATGTCGATCAAGCCAATCTCGGGGAACCCGTTATACAACTTCGCCAATAGGGTGCCCCAAATAGGCCAACCTGTGATGAAACTGCGGGTGCCATCAATAGGATCAACCACCCACAACTCCTCAGCATCGAGGTTCAACGACCCAAATTCCTCCCCCAAGAACCCATGCGAGGGATAGGTTTTTGCAACCATGTCGCGGACATATGATTCAACGTTACGGTCGATTTTCGTAACTGGGCTAAGGTCATTTTTCTGAATTATTTCAACGTTTTTCCTGAAACCGTCCAGTGAAACTTTACGGGCCTGATCAACGAGGGATTTAGCAAATTCCACAGTGCTGTCGGGGATGTCACGATTGTTGGTCATTATGGTTTCCAAAAATTAGCAATTCAGGCTGGCTGGGTGCTGGTGTTTAGGCCGCTTGATTGAAGTGCATCAGGTGTCTGGTTGCCCAAGCATTAGGCAAAAAAACACAAAAATGCAAGAAAACATAGAAATACACAAAATCTGTTGCTACGGTGTTGCTATGGACTGCTCGCAACTCGAGTAACCCGGACATGTAACGCTGATATCTCACGGTGATGAGAATTGACGTACTTTGGCTTGGTGGGTTTGATGTGAGTCAGTCGGAAGCACCGTCAGAGTATGGGGGGTCAAAAGACGGACAGAATCGTAATCATAGGTTTGACTTATGAAGTTGTAGGTTTAATCGATTTTTTTTGTGGCAAAAACCTGCCAGACTGACCGCGGCTTCACTGGGATCTTACCAAAGGGGTGACCAACAACCCCGCATGAAGTTCTTGAAGACTAACAGAGGAGATTAATATGAAACTCAATGTATCTAAAATCACGTCACTTTTGGCAGGCGTTGTTTTTGCCACGTCAGTTGCGGCTGAAACAGAGCTGACGGTATACACTGCTGTCGAAGCTGAAGATCTGGCTCGTTATGCAGCGACCTTCAACGAAACGAACCCTGATATCAAAATCAATTGGGTTCGCGATTCTACTGGTATCATCACTGCCAAACTGTTGGCCGAACGCGATAACCCGCAGGCTGACGTCGTTTGGGGTCTAGCGGCGACATCGTTGCTTCTGTTGAAATCTGAAGGCATGCTCGAGGGCTATTCGCCTATGGGTGTTGAAAAGCTCGACGCCAAATTTGTCGATGGTGACAATCCACCAGCATGGGTTGGCATGGACGCCTGGGTGGCCTCGGTTTGCTACAACACTGTTGAGGCAGAAAAAGCTGGCCTGACACCACCAACTTCATGGCAAGATCTAACCGACCCGCAGTACGCAGGTCATTTGATTATGCCCAACCCGAACTCCTCCGGTACTGGTTTCCTTGATGTGTCCAGCTGGTTGCAGATCTTTGGTGAAGAAGGCGGCTGGGAATATATGGACGCGCTGCACAACAACATCGCACGCTACACTCACTCCGGCTCCAAGCCTTGTAAACTGGCGGCAGCTGGTGAAATCCCAATCGGTATTTCCTTTGCCTTCCGCGGTGCCAAATCTAAGGCCGCAGGCGCTCCTCTGGAAATCATCGTACCAAGCGAAGGCGTTGGCTGGGATATGGAAGCCACTGCTATCGTTGCGGGCACTGCCAACCTAGAAGCCGCACAAAAGCTGGTTGATTTCACCGTCACCCTAGGCGCCAACGAGATGTACAATACTGGTTACGCAGTTGTTGCCTATCCTGGTGTTGCCAAGCCCGTTGAGCATTTCCCCGAAGGTCTTTTGGATAAGATGATCGACAACGATTTTGAGTTCGCCGCCAATAACCGGGCCGCGATCCTGAAAGAGTGGCAGTCGCGTTACGACGGTAAGTCGGACCCCAAGTAAGCACCACAAAGCGAGGGGCAGGTTTGCCCCTCGTCGCCCTAAATCCCCTAAATTATTCCGACAGTGTATGGTGGCCTTGGCCGCGACGTGTCGGCCCGTGCGCAAAGCGCAGACCGAAGGATCAATTCCGTGACGCAAGCAACAGCATCAGGCGAACTCTACCTGAGTATCTCGAACCTCTGGAAAGCCTTTGGCGAATTCCTGGCTCTGAAAGACATATCCCTGGACATACACGAGGGTGAATTTATTTGTTTCCTCGGGCCTTCGGGCTGCGGAAAAACCACCTTGCTGCGGGCGATCGCCGGGTTGGATCTGCAGACCAAAGGCTCTGTTATGCAGGATGGCAAGGATGTGTCGAACCTGCCGCCTTCGGAACGCGATTTCGGTATCGTTTTCCAGTCTTACGCCCTGTTTCCCAATCTGACGATTGAGAAGAACATCGCCTTTGGCCTGGAAAATACCGGACGCGATAAATCAGAAATTGCCGTGCGCGTTCATGAGCTTCTGGAGCTTGTAGGTCTGCCAGAACAGGGCACAAAGTACCCTGCACAACTGTCAGGTGGACAACAACAACGCATCGCATTGGCGCGCGCCATCGCCACCAACCCAGGCTTGCTTTTGCTGGATGAACCGCTGTCGGCGCTGGATGCCAAGGTGCGGGTTCACCTGCGTCATGAAATCAAGGAGCTGCAGCGTAAACTGGGTGTGACCACAGTCATGGTGACACACGACCAGGAAGAAGCGCTGACCATGGCGGACAAGATTGTTGTGATGAACCAGGGGGTGATCGAACAGGTCGGCTCTCCAACCGAGATATATCGCGAACCGGCCAACTTGTTTGTGGCTGATTTCATTGGCGAAATGAACCAGCTTCCGGCAACCGCTAGGGGTAAGGCAGGTATTTCGATTGGCGCAGACAGTGATATTGTAAAAAGCCAGACCCACCACTTCTCCGACGGTGAAACTATTGTAGCGGCCATCCGGCCCGAAGACGTGATCCCCCACGGCAACGGCACAAGTGCGCCCGACGAAACAGACGTTATCGGAGATCCGGAAAACGTATTCACGGTCAAGCTGGCAGAGATGGAGTTTCTAGGATCGTTCTGGCGTTGTCGCTTGCAAAATGAGTACTTTGGCGCATCCGAGCTTATTGCTGATTTCTCCATCAATGCCGTGCGCCGGTTTGAGCTGGAAGAGGGCAAGGACATGGTGGTTGAACTGCCGCAGGACCGTCTGATGGCCTTCCCGCGTGTGGAGGCAAACTGATGACCAGCCCGTCAACCAATATCTCGTCGATGCCACCGGGCCCAGTGATCAAAAGTAAGTTGAGCCGTGATGATATCATCATGCGCAGCGGTATGATTGTGATCGCCTTGTATCTGGTGGTGACGCTGGCCTTTCCGCTCTACGCAATGCTGTCGAAGTCTTTTTCGACCTATCGGTTTGAGCTGTCACAGTATGAAATGCAGGTTTCTGATCAGGACGGCGTGTTTGATGGGGCGATCTTGAACCCTGTCGATTTGAATGTCGCAACGGGTGCCTATTCCGATGCTGATTTGAGCGCCGGCTCAGATAGCCGCCTGCCAGTCACCCAGCTGTTTCCTGATTTCAGTTTCCGCAGTCCGGTGATGTACCAGATCCGCAACGCTCAGCCAGGCGGGCGCTTTCTGGTGGGCTCCACCCTGCATGATGATGCCGAATGGACCACCTTAGACAGTAACAGCTTTCGCCGCGTTCAGCTGCGCCCTGTGAAATCCACGGGCTTCGATAACTTTGTCAATTACTTCTCCACCCCGGCCTTGTTCAACTCGATCAAGAACTCTTTGTTTATCGCAGTTCTCAGCACCGTGGTTACTGTAACGCTGGCCTTTTGGTTTGCCTATGCTCTGAACCGAAGCTGCATGCGGTTCAAAGGAGTGTTCCGGCTGATTGCAATGGCTCCAATCCTGGTACCTTCGCTGCTGCCGGGGATTGCACTGGTCTATCTGTTCGGCAATCAGGGCATGCTCAAGGAACTGCTCTTTGGAGCTAGCATCTATGGCCCAATTGGCATTGTCATCGGTTCAGTGTTCTTCACCTTTCCCCATGCTTTTCTGATCATCTCAACCGCGCTGGCGATTTCTGATGCGCGGCTATACGAGGCAGCGTCGTCGTTACGGGCCACGCCATGGCGCACCTTTTGGACTGTTACCATTCCCGGTGCGCGCTATGGCCTGATTTCCGCCAGCTTTGTGGTGTTCAATCTTGTCATCACCGATTTTGGTTTGCCCAAAGTGATCGGAGGTCAGTTCAACGTACTGGCAGTCGATATCTACAAGCAGGTGATTGGTCAGCAAAACTTTGAGATGGGCGCGGTGGTTTCCGTTGTTCTGATCATTCCGGCCATCTTTGCCTTCGCACTGGATCGGTATGTGCAAAGCAAACAGGTTGCTGCGCTTTCGGCGCGATCAGTTCCCTATCAACCCAATCCCAATCCAAAGATGGATCGGATCTTCTTGGTCTATTCCAGCCTGGTTGGTCTCTTCATTGTCGGAATCCTTGCGGTTTGCCAATTTGCTGCGCTGATCAAGTTTTGGCCCTATGATCTAAGCCTGTCTCTGAACAACTACCAGTTCGACAAAATGGATGGCGGCGGTTGGGGGTCTTACTACAACTCGATCAAGCTTGGTCTGATCACAGCAGTTGTAGGGACCGCAGTTATCTTCTTTGGGGCCTATCTGGTTGAAAAATCCAAAGGCTTTCGGGTTGGGCGATCCCTATTCCAGATGATCGCGATGTTGCCGATGGCTATTCCGGGAATGGTTCTGGGCCTTGCCTACATCTTCTTCTTCAACAACCCATCCAATCCGCTGAATGTGATCTATGGAACCATGGCCATTCTGGTTATTTCCGCTGTCACACACTTCTACACTGTGTCGCACCTGACGGCGGTGACGGCATTGAAGCAGATGGATCGTGAATTTGAATCGGTGTCGGCGTCTCTAAAACAGCCAACCCTGAAACTGTTCAGCCGGGTCACGGTGCCCGTTTGTATGCCAGCGGTGCTTGATATTTCGATCTACCTGTTCGTCAACGCAATGACCACGGTGTCAGCGGTGGTGTTTTTGTACTCACCAAAAACCTCCCTGGCATCAATCGCGGTCCTCAACATGGATGATGCAGGGGATATCGCGCCTGCAGCGGCGATGGGCATGATGATCTTCTACACCAATGCTGCGGCCCGCATTTTGCACCTGATTGCCTCCAAGGGCATTCTGCGGCGGACACAGGCCTGGCGCGCGCGCTAAATACCACTGCGTTGTTAACGAGTATTCCCCCTGTCTAAGGTCAAACTTTGGCAGGGGGTACTTTTTTTGTCTGTATGCCGCGGGCACAATCCATAAAGGCCCGGATCACTTTGACGTCCCGCCGCTGGCCGAGATGAACCAACGATTCACTCATGGCAATATTGGTACCGACGACCTGAATTGGCACCAGTCGTTCATCGTGACCAAACTCTGCCAATGAAACAAACCCAATTCCAGCTCCCGAAGCCACCACTTCGCGTACAGCCTCGCGTCCTTCCGCTTCAATTGCTGGGGTGAGGGCAATACGTTGTTTTGCCGCCTCCTGAACCAGCTTCTCCCGAGTTTTTGAGCCAACTTCTCGGAAAACCAGTGGCATTTTTGACAGTTCCTTCAGGGTTACAGTTGTTTTTCCCGCCGGTAGTAACCCTTTGCTGGCAAATCCAATAATTTCAGTGGCTCCCAGATCCAACACTTCCATGTCTTTTCCCGGTGATGGGCTGCCAGCGACGCCTATCTCGGCGTTATAGGCACGCAGTTCTTCCAGGATTTCGCCAGTGTTACCCACGCGCAAACTGACAGTGACATTGGGATACCTGGTCCGAAAAGTTCGCAAAATGTCCGTAACGTGATGCGCTGAATCTGCGATGATACGCAGGGTGCCATCAATCGCAGCGCTGGTTTCGGACATATAGTCGTGGATATGCTGTTCGATCTCAAAATACTGTTTGGTCATCAGAAACAAGCGTTCGCCAGCATCTGTCAGCCGAACCCGTTTACGATCCCGGCTGAACAATAAAACGTCATGTTCTTGTTCCAATTTGCGAACCTGTTCTGAAATTGCCGGTTGTGTCAGGTGCAGTGATTCAGCCGCACGAGAGAAGCCTCCCAATAGGGCGACATGATGAAATGCCTTCAATTGGCTATGGCGCATGAACAGCTTCCTTGTGCTATAGGGGGAACCTATAGATTAATCGTTTTTTACAATTTTACATATGGGCAGACATGCCGCAATGCTTACCTTGAAAAGAGTGTTCGGAGACCACCATGACCAGCCGAGATAACGCGATAGAATCCCCCCGTCTGGGCGAACCTTACCTGCTGACGCCTGGGCCGCTAACCACCTCATATGCTGTAAAAGAAGCCATGTTGCGCGACTGGGGCAGTTGGGATGATGACTTCCGCGCCATGACTGCTGAAATGCGCAGACGGCTGCTGGCGATGCTGGGGCAGGGCGCAGATGACTTTGACTGCGTTCCAATGCAGGGCAGTGGCACATTTTCGGTTGAGGCAATGTTGGGTAGCTTTGTGCCGCGTGACGGCAAGGTTCTGGTGTTGGCCAATGGAGCTTATGGCCAGCGCACGGCTCAGACCCTTGCATATCTGGGCCGCGATCATGTGATCTTGGACAAAGGTGATTACCTGCCGCCGCGCGGCGACGAAGTGGCGCAGATCCTGGCGGATGATCCGGCCATTACTCATGTGGTGGCGATCCACTGTGAAACCAGTTCTGGTATCTTGAACCCGGTGGAGGAAATTTCGCAGGTGACCTACGCTGCGGGGCGCAAGTTGCTGGTCGACAGCATGTCAGCCTTTGGTGCGATACCGCTGGAAGTGGCACAGGTGCGCTATGAGGCGCTGGTGTCTTCGGCCAACAAGTGTATCGAAGGCGTACCCGGATTTGGCTTTATCATTGCCCGCAAGTCCGAGCTGGAAGCCGCCAAAGGCAACAGCACCTCGATCAGTCTGGACGTGCATGCCCAATGGGCCACTATGAACAAAACCGGCCAGTGGCGGTTCACGCCACCTACTCATGTGGTTGCTGCCTTTCTTGAAGCCCTGCGCGCCCATGAGGCTGAAGGCGGGGTCGAGGGCCGCGGCGCACGCTACACCCGCAACCGCGATGTGATGGTGGCTGGTCTGCGCGAGTTGGGTTTTGAAACCCTGCTCAAAGATCGCTGGCTGTCGCCCATCATCGTTACCTTTTTCTGCCCGGCAGATCCGAAATTCGTCTTTAGCGAATTTTACGATCTGATGAAGGCAAAGGGCTTTATCATCTATCCCGGCAAGCTCACTGTGGTTGAAAGTTTCCGCATAGGCTGCATTGGCCAGATGGATGAACATGTAATGCGGCAGGTGATTGCCGCAGCAAAGGATACTCTGGCAGAGATGGGCGTGAAAACCGCGACACCTCCCGCCCGAGCACTAGAAGAACGCGCCAAATTGGCGGCCTGAATACGTAAAGGAAGACCCATGACTACTATATCCCCTGTCGAAGCCAATGGCCGCATTTATCCCACCCCCAAGGTCTGCGCGATTGCGATCTGTCTGGACGGCTGCGAGCCTGAGTACCTGGATAAGGCCATCGCTGATGGTCTGATGCCAACGCTGAAACGTATGCGTGAAACTGGCACTGACCGGCTAGCCCACTCGGTGATCCCATCGTTCACCAACCCCAACAACCTGTCCATCGCCACCGGTCGTCCGCCAATCGTGCATGGTATCTGTGGTAACTTCCTCTACGAGCCGGAAACCGGTGAGGAAGTTATGATGAACGACGTGCGTTTCCTGCGCGCGCCCACAGTGTTCTCTAAGTTCTACGAGGCCGGTGCTAAGGTGGCGATTGTCACTGCCAAAGACAAGCTGCGCGCATTGCTGGGTGCTGGCCTGTCATTTGACGATGACCGCGCCAAGTGTTTCTCGGCCGAGAAATCCGATACTTCGACGGCTGCGGAGCACGGTCAGGACGAGGCCAGCAAATGGCTGGGCATGGTTCAGCCCGAAGTCTATTCGGCTGATCTGTCCGAATTCGTCTTTGCTGCGGGCGTCAAACTTCTGGCCGAGTGGCAGCCGGACGTGATGTACCTGACCACCACCGACTATGTGCAGCACAAATATGCACCCGATCAGGCCGATGCGAAGTCGTTCTATGAAATGTTCGACAAGTATCTGGCACAGCTGGACGAAATGGGCGCAGCGATTGTTGTCACTGCCGACCACGGCATGAAACCCAAGCATCTGGCCGATGGTTCGCCTGCGGTGATCTATGTGCAGGACGTGTTGGACGAATGGCTGGGTGAGGCCGCAGCGCGGGTGATCCTGCCAATCACTGACCCTTATGTGGTACACCACGGCGCGCTGGGATCTTTTGCCACCGCCTATCTGCCTGATGGCGCTGATCGGAACGACGTGGTCGCTCGCTTGCAGGCCATCCCGGGTATGACCCATGTTCTGACCCGAGAACGTGCTGTCGAAGATTTTGAACTGCCTGCCGACCGTATTGGCGATATCGTCATGGTCTCAGGCGAAAATATCTGCATCGGCACCTCTGAGCACCGTCACGATCTGGCCGCCCTGAATGAACCACTGCGCAGCCATGGCGGATTGACCGAGCAGGTTGTCCCCTTCATCGTCAACCGTGTGATCGATCTGGGCAGCAAACCGGATCTGCGCAATTTTGATGCGTTTTTCTACGCCACCACCGCGGCGGCGCTTTGATATGAAGGATAACCAGACAATGGCAGACAAGATCGAAGTTCGCCACGAAGGTATGCGTATCGGGGGCAAGACAGTCTTTACCGATAACGTGATCGAGGTGAAGTATCCTTACACGGATGAAGTGATCGGAACGGTGCCTGCGGGCACCGCCGAGCACGCCCGGCAGGCCTTTGAAATTGCTGCCAACTATAAGTCCAAACTCACCCGCTATGAGCGCAGCCAGATCCTGCAACGCGCTGGTGAGCTGATTGGCGAGCGGCGCGAGGATCTGGCCAAATGGCTGACACTGGAACTGGGCATCTGCCACCAGCACGCCATTTACGAGACCAAACGCGCGCAGGACGTCTACCAGTTTGCCTCGCATCAGGCGCTGAATGATGACGGTGAGATTTTTTCCTGTGATTTGACCCACAACGGTAAGGACCGCAAGATCTATACCAAGCGGGAACCTGTGCGTACGATCTCAGCGATCACACCGTTTAACCACCCGTTGAACATGGTCAGCCACAAGATCGCACCGTCGATTGCTACCAACAACTGCATGGTCTGCAAACCAACTGAACTGACACCGCTGACGGCAATTGCGTTGGCGGATATTCTGTATGATGCCGGTTTGCCGCCAGAAATGTTCCAGATCGTTACTGGCCTGCCGCAGGACATCGGTGATGAAATGATCACCAATGATAACATCGACATCATCACCTTTACCGGTGGTGTGCCTGTGGGGAAAATCATTGCGGACAAAGCCGGTTACAAGCGCCAAGCGCTGGAATTGGGCGGAAATGACCCGCTGATCATCTGCAACGATCTGAGTGATGAAGACCTGGAAAAGGCCGCAACAATTGCTGTGGCCGGTGCGACTGGAAACTCGGGCCAGCGTTGCACAGCGATCAAGCGTATCCTGGTGCAGGAAAGTGTAGCCGACAAATTTGTGCCGCTGGTTCTGGAAAAAGCCAAGGCGATCAAGTTCGGTGATCCACAGGATCCTGAAACGCAACTGGGCTGTGTGATCCATTCCCAGGCGGCTGAGATTTTTGAAAACCGCGTCTATCAGGCCGAGAAAGAAGGGGCAAAAATCCTCTATCATCCCGGCCGTCAGGGCGCATTGCTGCCTCCCATCGTGGTTGACCACGTACCTCATGACAGCGAGCTGGTGATGGAAGAAACTTTTGGACCCATCGTGCCAATCGTGCGGGTGCCAGACAATGATGAAGAGGTTATGGCAATCTCGAACTCAACCGATTTTGGCCTGTCGTCCGGTGTTTGCACCAATGACCTGAACCGGGCGATTTCTTACATCAATGGGCTGGACGTGGGCACATGCAACATCTGGGAGCAACCCGGATACCGCATTGAAACCTCGCCCTTTGGCGGCATCAAGGACAGCGGTAATGGCGTCAAAGAAGGCGTGACTGAGGCGATGAAGTTCTTCACCAACGTCAAGACTTACTCGCTGCCCTGGCCCAACTAACCCGGAACTCTCCCCGACTGCGGGGCCCCAACTGGGCCCCGCTTTTTTCCACACTACTGGTCGAGGCATCATGACACCCCAGATCGTACACACCGAAGGGGAGTCCAATACCTCGGACGCCCGCAAAGCCTGGCTGAAAAAGTCCATCGGCCCAAAATCCAAACCCCTGCTGGCGCGCGATTCCGAAGCGTTTCTACATCAAAGCCTGTCCAGCCCTTGTGTCAGCACCATCGCCAAGGCGGATGGCATCTGGATTGAGGACAAAGATGGTCACCGGTTCATGGATTTCCATGGCAACTCGGTCCACCATATCGGTTATGGCCACCCCAAACTGATTGCAGCTATTAAGGCCCAGCTGGATGATCTGCCCTTTGCCCCACGTCGTTTCACCAATGATCCGGCTGTGGAACTGGCCGAAAAGCTGACTGAAATAGCTCCCGGCGATTTGAGCAAGATCCTGTTCACCACCGGCGGATCTGACGCTAATGAAGTGGCTCTGAAGATTGCGCGTGCAGCCACTGGCCGATTCAAAACAGTCTCCTTTTGGGATGCCTTTCACGGCGCGGGCCTTGGTGCTTCGTCGGTTGGTGGCGAAGCAACGTTTCGCAGCCATATTGCCGGGCCGCTACTGCCGGGCACTGAACACATCGCACCGTTCCACCCAACTCGTTGCCCCTATGGTCACAAAACGCTCGAAGCCAGTGCCACGGCCTGCGCCAATATGCTCGATTATGTGTTGGAACGTGAAGGGGATGTCTCAGCTGTCATCGCCGAGGCCATGCGCGCAGTGCCGATCGTGCCACCGCCCGGTTTCTGGAAGGCGATCCGCGCGATCTGTGATAAACATGGCGCGCTGTTGATCTTGGATGAAATTCCAACGGGACTGGGCAAAACCGGCAAGATGTTTTGCTGTGAACATGATGAGATTGTTCCGGATATTCTGACTGTGGGCAAGGCCCTTGGCGGTGGGATCTTGCCAATAGCCGCCTGTATCGTGCGTCCTGAACTGGATGTCTGTGGTGACTTTGCCATCGGGCATTACACCCATGAAAAAAACCCGGTTACGGCCCGTGCGGCCCTGACCACAATTCAGATTATCCAAGAAGACGGGCTTGTCGAACGCGCCGCCGAACTTGGAGATTATGCGCTGGCTAAGTTACACAACCAATTGGATGATCTTTCAATTGTCGCGGATATCCGAGGTCGTGGACTGATGTTTGGGGTGGAGATCGTCAATAACAACACCGACAAAACCCCCGATGTCGGCCGTGCTGAAAAGATCTATTACGCCTGTCTGGAGGCAGGGCTCAGCTACAAGATCTCACAGGGGTCAGTGCTGACACTGTCGCCACCACTGACCATATCCCGCGAAGATTTGGACGTCGCACTGGATATCGTCATCGCTGCAATCAAGGATGAAACCGTGTGAGTTCGACCACCTTTCTAATCGTCCTTGGTGCGGCGTTCCTGCACGCTTTTTGGAACGCCGTTGTTAAAGGAGCGGGCGACAAGACGATTATGTTGGGGATGATCGCGCTCGGGCATGTGGTGCCGGGTGTGATACTTGTCATGATGTATCCATCCCCCGGCTGGGGGGCTGTTCCCTATGTCATTGCGTCAACTGTGATCCACTGGGGCTACTATTTCTTGCTGAACGTTGCCTATCGGTTGGGCGATCTAAGCATGATCTACCCAATAACCCGAGGGCTGTCTCCGGTGCTGATTGCATTGGGTGCGCAGTTCTGGGTGGGCGAGACACTGCCCTGGTTGGCCTGGGTTGGTGTGTTCACCATCTCCGGTGGTGTGCTGATCCTGACCAAGGGCATTGTGCGTGGCGGCATACCGCTTGGTGGCGTTTTGGCGGCAGTGGGGGCCGCCGTCATTGTGGCGTCTTATTCACTGGTCGATGGCGTAGGTGTCCGCCAAGCAGACAACGCAATGGGTTACATTGGTTGGCTTTATGTCTCTGAACTGGCAGTCGCGATTTTTGTTTTTGGCACCCGGTGGCAACGGCTGCGGCAAACCAAGGCAAAAACCCTGGTCCTGGGCTATCTAGGTGGGGTGCTATCAGGCACCGCTTATGGGTTAGTGTTATACGCCAACACAATGGCGCCGCTGGGTGTTGTGTCGGCCGTACGCGAAACTTCGGTTATTTTTGCCGCGATGATAGGCGTGATGTGGTTTGGCGAAGGTCCCAAACGTCGACGTTTGCTCGCGGGTGTCATTGTGTCCTTGGGTATCATCTGTATCGGGTTGACCAAATAGCTTAGCAAAAAGAGTGGCGCCTCTTGGATTCCGTTGTAGTTTCAATGGGACACCGGAACGAACAAGCCGGTTGAACAAGGAGGAGCGCCTTGCGACTAGCAACAGTGATGTATGATGGCAAACCCCGCGTTGTTGCCGTGATGGAGCGTGGAACGTTACTGGACTTGGCGCAGTCAGCCACGTTTCTGGAACAGGATCCTACTGCCTTTGCTGATATGCTTTCTCTGATCCACAGCGGTGAGCAAGGGCTTGCACAGGCCACTGCCTTGCTTGATCTTGCACCCGGAGCCGCCTGTCTGCATGTTGAAGAGGTTTCGTTTCTGCCACCAATCTTACCGGTGCAGTATCGCGATTGTCTGGCCTTCAAAAAACACTTGGAAAATAGCTTTGCGGCTGCTGAACGGCTGACCGGTCGGGGGTTCTCCATTCCAAAGGTCTGGTATCGGCAGCCGATTTACTACAAGGGCAATCGGATGTCTTTTGTCGGGCATGGGGCTGACGTGATCTGGCCGCACTACGCAGAACATCTGGATCTTGAACTGGAGCTGGCGATTGTTATCGGCAAGCAGGGTAAAGACATCACGCAGGAGCAAGCACCTGACCATATTTTTGGTTATACAATCCTGAATGACATCTCAGCGCGCGATGCGCAGATGGCGGAAATGGCGGGTCAGCTGGGGCCGGCCAAGGGCAAGGATTTTGATACAGGTAACATCATCGGTCCCTATATTCTAACTGCGGACGAGGTGCTGCATCCAGCCGCATTGGAAATGCAAGTGCGCGTGAACGGAGAGCATTGGGGCGGAGGCAACAGCCGGGATATGCAGCATGATTTTGGTGCCATCCTTGCCCATATTTCTGCGTCGGAAACGATTTACCCAGGTGAGCTTATCGGCTCTGGGGCTGTGGGGACAGGTTGTGGGATGGAAACAGGCAGACGTCTGAACCCCGCAGATCAGTTTGAGCTCGAGATTGAGGGGATCGGTGTTCTGGCCAACCGGATTGTCAAAGAGCGCTGACAAATATGACGAAGGCCGGGTATTGAAAGGAAATGATGTTTGTGGCCTGTCTCATTCGTTACCATGGTCTAGCTATCGAAAGACCCAGATTTGTAGTATGATGGCCCAACATTGGTTCGTGCCCATTTTTCTCCAGGCACAAGCCCGCTTGATTAGACATGACATTAAACCAGTCGCAACTCAGCTGAGTTCGTGACTTACCACCTCGTCCAAGGCTGAATTTCCTGACCCCAAACCGGAGGTAGATATGTTTTCCCGACGTATGTTTTTGCAGTCCACAGTAGCCGCAGCTGGGACAATTTCTGTGTTGCCCTGTCTCGCAAATGCAAGTGGACATGATTTGCAGTTTGCTGATGGCGCTGTTCGTTTGACACCCGTTTCGCATGCCTCCCTTGTTATCGAAACCCCGATGGGTGTGATCTACGCAGATCCAGTAGAGGATCCAGCACAGTATGCGGACTTGCCGCCTGCCGATCTCGTGCTGATCACGCACCATCACGGTGATCACCTGAACAATGAAACACTGGCTGCAGTAATGCGCGAAGGGACAACACTGATCTCAAATAAGGGCGCGTACGACAAAATGACGGGTGAATTGGCGGATCGAGCAGAGGTCATTGGCAACGCGGATACCACCAGATTTGGCCCAATAGGGATTGAAGCAGTTGCAGCCTACAACACCACCGAAGGTCGATTGAAGTTTCACCCCAAAGGGCGCGACAACGGATATGTCCTGACGATTGGAGGTATGCGCCTGTATCTGTCTGCCGATACGGAAGATGTACCCGAAATGAGGGCGTTGAAAGATATTGACGTTGCGCTGTTGTGCATGAACCTGCCGTTTACGATGGATATCAAGGCCGCTGCCAGTGCGGTGAACGAGTTTAAGCCATCCGTGGTCATCCCTTATCATTATCGCGGCAAAGACGGTGGGAGCCAGGACCCTATTGCCTTTGCCGGCCTGCTAGACAGCGCAATTCGAGTTGAACAAGGGGACTGGTACGGCAAGGGGAAAGGTATAGTCTAAAGCTATTTGGCAGCTTGTAAAACCACCGGTTGGTTTTACAAGCTGCCATCGGGGTTTGCGACTATCGCTGCGGCTCAAGCCTCAGGGATATAATCGCCGTCAAACTTCTTCAGGTCATCAACGATTTCATACCAGTCAGGTTTTGACGCGGTGTGGATGTGAACGGTTGGCCGTATCTTGGGATCATCATCCAGAGCAGAGGCCGCAACCACATAGTAATCCCCGGACGCCATGTCGCCGAGTGAGGTGCCGCATGTCTTGCAAAAGCAGCGTTCAAACTTGGCGTCCGTTTCTGGCATGAACCGGGCAATCGCATCCTCTCCTTGCGTGATCGACAGGTCGTCAGCCTTGCCGATTAACACCGCAGAAAACACGCCTGCCGATTTGCGGCACCGGGAGCAGTGGCAGTAGCTCAATGACGACGGCTCGCCCGAGATTTGAAATTTTACAGTGCCGCAAAGGCAGCTTCCGTTGATCACGTGATATCCTTTCAAGGTGCCATTTTGACGTGAACATAACGTGAACACAAGTACGCCGCAAGCCGTTAGCCCCAGTTGAATCCACTTCCGTGAACGAAAGGTGTTCCGAACATTCAGGACGAAAAGAAGAGATGTCGGCCTGTATTCGGTGCAGTTCAGGGGCCGCTATTGCAGCACCACCACAATGGCCAGGGCTTCACCTTGCAGCGGCCTTGCTCCATGACCTTTGCCGGATGTGTCTTCCATCAGTAAACGATCACCGGGCCCAAACACGCGCGTTTCACCACCGCTGGTCCAACCTTCGACTTTGCCCTCAATCACTATGAACAACTGTCTGCTCGGCGAGGGATGGGCGGCATCGGTCCAGTCTCTGGGAAACCTTAGCCAGAAAAAACTGCTCGCGGCTGTAGGTTCAGAAATATCCAGTGCTGGGGCTGGGGGCGCGTATTGGACTGAACTCAGGTTAAACTCAATTTCTTCGAAATGGCTTTCTCCTGCCGGATCAGCATAAAGTCGAGTACATTTTACCGGCGTTGTATCTGGGTTGGCCATGGCTGTCCTATTGGTCGATGAATTACTACCCAATAAGGATTGAAGGAGATATCGGCTCTGTCAAGTTGCGGACTGATGATGGAAGCGCAGGCGTTGACTTAGGGCAAGGATCGCAGAGCGCTACCGGCGCAGCAGGTAGATATCCATAATCCAGCCATGGTCGGCTCGGGCTGCGGCGCGGGTGTCCACAATGCGCTGGCTTACATCACTCAATGAGCCAGAGATCAGGATCTCTTCGGGCATGCCAGCATAGGCCGACCACCAGATATGAGTGTCTGCGGCCTCAATGCTCTGGAACGAGCATTCTCCGTCCAGCATGACCACCAGTGTGTCAGCGCTGTCGGGCCAGCCATGATCGCGAAGCTGACGGCCGGTGGTGATGGTGAACGGCGCGCCGATTTCATTCACCGGGATAGCGTGGCTGGCCGTCAGGGCCTGAATCGAGGTGATACCAGGAACTACAGACAGATTGATCTTTTGCTGACGCTGCAAACGATCGGCAATACGCATGGTGCTGTCATAGAGCGAGGGGTCACCCCAGACCAGGAAACCAACTTTGCCACCTTGGGGCAGGTGGGTGGCGATCTTATCTGCCCAAACCCTTGCAATGGCGTCGTGCCAATCGTCCACGCGCTGACGGTAGTCGGTGGTTTTGGGGTCGCGCGTGGGAAGGTCGAACTCAGTGATTTTGACATCCGGGTTCCGGATCACCTGATCGCAGATCTCGCGACGTAGGCCTGCCAGATCATCCTTGCCCGCGCCCTTGTTGGGGATCAGGATCAGATCTACAGCGTTCAGGGCCTCAATGGCCTGCAACGTCAGGTGCTGTGGGTTGCCGGTGCCGATGCCAATCAGGGTCAGGTCGATCATAGAAAGCTCCAGAAGTAGTACACGGCCCGATAAAGGGCCGTGACGTGTTTTAAACTTGGCCGTTACTCGACCAACAGCGAAACCGAGGCTTCGATCGGTGCACCATCAACCAGCAATGCGCTGTGGCTGTTGGCGTTCAGCGAGACTTTCACTTCGACGTTGCCCTTGGGCAGGTCACCGATGTGCAGCCAGTTACCGTACAGGCGGCCGAGTTTGGTACCATTGATGTAGACATGCGCATGGCCTTCACCGTCGACATCCTCTTTCGAAGCGTTTTCAGGTGAAAAGCGGAAGTTCTGCGGCATGACGTGCAGGTTCCAACCGGCCATCGGATCCTTGGTGACTTTGACTTCCAGACCGGGGGCATTTTCCCCTGCGGGCAGGTTCACCGCAGCGGCATGGTCGTGACTGGACATTTCCGCGTGGCTTTCGTCGCCACCATGTTGGGCAGGATCGTTGTGATCATGGCCAGTAAAGGTAACACCGTTTCCGGCGGCTATGACAAATCCAGCTGCGCCACCAAAAATCAGGCCAATGGCAAATAGTGCGAGAGGGCGGGACATTCTTCTTCCTCATGAATGAAAACCCCTCCGCCAGTTATGGCGAAGGGGGAGGGAGCTTTGATTAGGCTGAGGCCTCGGCTCGTTCACCTTCGGTCTGCCAGAAGTATCCAGCAAAGGTGCCCACCAGGGCCCATGCGGCCAGACCAACGCCAAAGGCGCGGGCGGCAAACAGAGCGCCGATCTCGGTTGGTACCGGACCTGAGAAGCTGTCAGGCTCGGGTGCACCGATCAGGTGCGGTGCCATAAGCAGCGCAACAGCAATCAGGTAGCTGATCTTGTTGCCACCATAGGCAATCAACCACATGGCTGCACCAGCAGTTGCCACTGTTGCAGTCCACCAGACTTGCCGGTCGCCAACATCAGCAGCAGCAACACCCGGAACTTCGGGTGCCAGGGTGAACCCCGGTGCTAGGTGAAAGGCGATGAAACCTGCGATGCCCCAGATCAGGCCGGTACGCGCATTGATCGCGGCCCCACGACCTTCGGCCATGGACATCAGCGCCACCATCACCAGCGTGTAACCTGTATAGGTCAGCATGGTGAACACGATGCTGAGACTATCACGCATCAGGTCAAAACCCGGCAGTTCGGGATGTGCAGAAACAGGTGTGCCGCCGAAATGCACCAGTTCACCGGACTCATAAAGCTCGGCGTGGAGCAGAACAGGCTGCACAAATACCAACTGCAGCAGGGCGGCAATCAGCCCTGCTGCAGCACCAGCGAACAACGCGCTGGTCAAAATTCGGGTGTACATCTGCTTAGTGGCAGGGGAAGCCAGTTGCGTGACGCACGTCATGCGCGGCGTCATGCAGGGCGGCTGCCTGTACGTGGCCAGTCAGGGTAACAACACCCAGGCCCAGAACGATTGCGAATACGGCTGGCAGAAAACCAAGGCCAGCGGCGGAAGCGTTCAGTGTTTTAGTCGTCATATCATCTCTCCTTACCGTCACACCCGACGGCATCAATTGCGTTCCACATGGCCGGTCTCCTGACTCGTGGGTCACAGCCAACTTTCCCCTTCCCACCGGGCAGTTGCCCGACAGTGGTTTGGAAAGCCGCTCGCCACTCACAGTCGCGGGGGCGGTTGAGGTCTCGACGCCGCAATTGGGTCCGCCGTTCCTCATTCCCGTTTCAGTCCTAACGCTTTGCGCTGTGCGGACACCATATAATGCCAATGTGCCTTATTGGGTATCGGGGGGTCAAGTTTGAAACCGACGGTTTGGGAGGGTTGTTGCGACTTAATGCAACTCAACTCGTCACATAGGACGTGCAACTGCGCGGGTGGGCGCAGAATGCGCCCGCCTTGGGGCGGGCAGGCGCATGTCCGGGCCGCAAGCGACCCAGACAAAGAAGTGATGCTAGTCGATGTCCGCAGGGATTCGGGCGATGGCCTTGAACCGCAACCCACTGATTGGGCGAGCATCGGCAAGGTTGCCGTCCTTGGTCTCGGCGAACAGGCGCAGAAAGGTCAGGATGTCGGGAATATCCGCTGTTAAAACCTCGCCAAACAAATAGGCGGTCTTGCCGGCTTGGCGCACCGACAGGGTTTGTGGGCGTTTGCAGCCGGACATGCAGTCAACTTGTTGTAGTTTGACGTCCAGCCCTGCTCCGGTAATGGCCTCGCGCAATTGTTCCGGCAGAGTCGGATCAGCGTCTCGGCAGGTGCGGCACAGGGTCAGGGTTGGGATGGTCATTCCGGGTCAGCCAAAGGCCCATAGAGGATCAGCACCGGCGCGGTAGTTTTGAGTTCCCGTAGCAGTGTGGGCAGCTCACCCACGGTGTGATGCGACAGTTCCTGATCCGGGGTGGAAATGGCCAGCGCCAGCATGGCCGGGGTCTCGGGGGGTAACCCATGGGTTACCAGTAGCTCGGCCAGCGCAGCAAAGGTGCGTTTGCCCATATAGACCACAGTGGTCGCATTGGCATCGGCCAGCGCGGTTAGATTCAGATCCTCGGGCAGCTCTCCGGTCACGTCATGGCCGGTGATATATTGCAACCGTCTTGCGGTCAAGCGGCGGGTCAGAGGGATACCTGCCGCCGCAGCTGCTGCTGAGGCTGCGGTAACGCCGGGAATGACCTCGTATTTGATACCTGCCTCGCGCAGGGCTGTGATTTCTTCCTCCAGCCGACCAAAGACACCGGAATCGCCGGACTTTAGCCGCACAACCTTGGCGCCGGACCGGGCGTAGTCCACCAGCAGTTTACTGACGTGGTCTTGTTTAGGAGAGGGACGACCGGCCCGTTTGCCGACACCAACCAGATCAGCGTCGTCACATGCATGGCTCAGGATCGGCCCGGACGACAGATCATCGAACAGCACAGCATCCGCGGCCTTCAGACGTTTAACAGCCTTGACCGTCAGCAACTCAGGATCGCCCGGGCCTGAAGAGACAAAGCTGACAAATCCACTCATGTGGTTTCTCCGGTGATCAGATGAAAGAAGGTGCCAGTGACATGACCTTTGATTGAGCCGGTTTCTGGCACGGGGTTGCCGTCAGCGTCAAAGACATCTGCCAATGGGGCGTCCGGTTCGTCCAGAATGGTGGAATAATGGAATTCATGCCCACGTAATGCGCAACCTGCCTTAAAACCGGGCATATTTGCGCCCAAAACAGCGCGACGATAGCCCAGATGGAACTTACGTTTTTCGTAGGAGGTCACCAGTCCCAGTAGCCCGGCCATCTGGTGGCGGTTACCTTGCTTGTCGATCAGCGCTTCGCCCAGGGCCATGTAGCCACCACATTCGCCGTGGACAGGTTTGGTCTCTGCATGTTTGCGTAGGCCGGCGCGGTAGGTTTCTGCTGCTGCGAGGGTGCCGCTGTGCAGTTCAGGATAGCCGCCGGGGAGCCAAACCAGATCGGCGTCCGCAGCGGGGGCTTCGTCTGCCAATGGAGAGAACGGCAGGATCTCGGCCCCGGCGTTGCGCCAACCAGTCAGCAGGTGCGGGTAGGTGAACGAGAATGCCGCGTCGCGGGCCAGCGCGATGCGCTGTGCGGGTGGGGTTGGCAGCGGCTGGGCGGTTGGGGCAGGGCCAGACAGGGCGGCAGCTTTGATTGCGTCAAGGTCCACGTTGTCGCGCAGGAAGGTTGCGTAACCTGAAATGGCTTCTTCGAGATCGGGGTGTTCAACCGCCTGGATCAAGCCAAGGTGGCGTTCGGGCAAGGTCAAGTCACCACGGCGGGGTAGTGAGCCAAGCACCTTGATGCCCGCCTTTTCCATGCCCAGCCGAGTGAGCCGCTCATGGCGCGGGCTGGCGACGCGGTTCAGGATGACGCCGGCAAAGGGGACTTCGGGGTCGTAGTTCTTGAAGCCGAGTGCGGTGGCGGCGGCAGACTGCGCCTGACCGCCGACATCAACCACCAGAATGACCGGCCAACCCATGCGTTTGGCGGTTTCGGCGCTGGTGCCAAAGGCGGTTTGGCCCCGGGTGGCAACGCCGTCGTATAGGCCCATCGAGCCTTCGCCGATACAGATTTCAGCGCCCTCGGCCTGTGAGGCGACGGCATCCAGAAGCGTGTCGTCCATCGCCCATGTGTCGAGGTTGAACGAGGCGCGCTTGGCGGCGGCGAGGTGGAAGGCCGGGTCGATATAGTCAGGCCCGGATTTGAAGGGCTGCACAGACAAGCCGTCTTCGGCTAGTGCGCGCAACAGGCCTAGCATTACGGTGGTTTTGCCAGTGCCTGAGGAGGGGGCGGAGATCATCAGGCCGGGGGGATTTTGTGCATGCGCCATTACTCGGTTCCTTCCGGAAAGCGCGGGTCGGTGCCGATGGGGCGATAGCGGCGGTCGTAGTCGCCCGCGTACAGACAGCTTTCGTCAAATTCTTCGGCGCCGATGGCGCGGCCGACCAGGATCAGCGCGGTGCGGCCGCGTTCGCCGCCGGTGGCGTCTTCCAAGGTTTCAAGCGTTGCCTTGATCACGCGCTGGTCAGGCCAGGTGGCGCGCCAGACGATGGCCACGGGGCAGTCGCCGCCGTAATGGGGCGTCAGGCGTGAGATGACTTCCTCGAGCACATGCACCGAGAGGTGAATGGCCAGGGTGGCACCGGTTTTGGCAAAGTTTTCAAGTGTTTCACCGTCGGGCATGGATGACGCGCGGCCCGAAGTGCGGGTCAGAATCAGCGACTGGGCGACACCGGGTAGGGTCAATTCTGCCCCAAGTGCTGCCGAGGCGGCGGCAAAGGCGGGAACGCCGGGGGTGACGTCGTAGGGGATATCCATAGCGCGCAAGCGGCGCAGTTGTTCGCCCATGGCTGACCAGACCGAGAGGTCTCCGGAATGCAGGCGGGCGATGTCGTGACCGGCGTCATGCGCCGTTTTGATCTCAGCGATGATTTCATCCAGCGACATGGATGCCGTGTTGATGATGCGGGCACCGTCCGGGCAGTGCTGCAACAGGGCCTCGGGCACCAAGGAGCCTGCATAGAGGCAAACGGGGCAAGAGGCGATCAGGTCGCGGCCGCGCAGGGTGATCAGGTCGGCGGCGCCGGGGCCAGCGCCGATGAAATGTACGGTCATGTGGGTGTCCTTTGGGCAATTGCCGCAGTGGCAAGGCCATTGTCTGTAATAACGCGGAGGGCCAGCAGTTGCACGGTTGCATCTGGCTGGCCTTGTTTGGCGGCGGCGAGGGCTGTGGCCTCGGCCAGGGATCCGGTGCCAAAACGGGCTTGGATCCGGCTGGATTGGGTCGGCGTTTCAATGCCTTGAATATCGTCTTCGGCCAGCGCGATCACTGGCAGGCCCATGTCGGTGGCCAGTTGCTGCATCTGCGGGGCGCTGGCCTTGGCTGCGATTGAGGCCAGCGCGTCGGGCTGGGCACAGCCGGTTAGCGCAATTGCGGCGCGCAGGTCGGCGGTGCTGGCCGATTGGCGAAATCCGATACCTGCTACCTTCATCGAGTGACGCTCCATTGCAGGACGGGGCGGGCGCGCTCCCAGCCGCGCATGGAGCCCAAGGGGCCTGATTCGGCAATCTCGGCCTTCATCAGATGGCCACCATGTTGGGCGTGGGCAGTCATTAACAGGGTTTCGGTTTCCAAGGTTACGCCATTGGCAATGATGCGAGTGCCAGCGGGCAGGATTTGCCATAGCTGATCTAGCAACGCCTGTGACGCGCCGCCGCCGATGAATACGGTGTCTGGCAGTTCCTGGGTCTCTAGCGATTGCGGGGCCTGTCCGATAACCAGGCTCATGCGATGGGTAAGGCCAAACTTTGCCGCGTTGCGGTTAATATTTTCAGACCTGTGCGTACGCTGTTCAAATATCAACGCACGGGCACCGGGGGCCGCGAGGCACCACTCGACTGAGATTGAGCCAGAGCCACCGCCGATGTCCCACAAGAGCTGGCCGGGGCGCGGAGCGAGGGCTGACAGCGTCAGGGCGCGGATCGGGCGTTTGGTGATCTGGCCGTCGTGGTGGAACAGGTCGTCCGGCAGGCCCGAGGCGCGGGGCAGACCGGGATTACCCATGGCGGCCAGAGCCACGGCAACCGGAGCCTGTATATCGTCGAGGTCAAAAGCATCGGCGCGGGCGCTGCGCACCCGCTGGTTTGGCCCGCCGAGGCGTTCCATCACCGCCATCTGAGTTTCGCCGAAACCTTGTTGGGTAAGCCATGCGGCCAGTTCTACCGGTGCCGCGCCATCGCGTAAGGTGCAGATCAGTTGCGTGTTGGGGGCCAGCACGGGCAGCAGGCGTTCAAAAGGGGCCGCATGGAGGCCAAGGCAGAGCGTATCCTCGATCCGCCAGGCCATGTGATTGGCCACCAGTGCGAAGGTCGAGGGCACCGGATAAGAGATCCATTCACCCGGCGCGAGATGTGTGGCGAGAGAGCCGCCAGCGCCGTGCCAAAATGGGTCGCCTGATGCCAGAACCGCGACCTGTTTGCCACGGGACTGCATTACCGGATCAATGGTGAAGGGCACCTGCCATGCTTGGCCTCGATCCCCGGCATCAACCAATTCCAAATGACGTGGTCCGCCAAAGATGATCTCGGCCTTGTCCAGCGCAGATCGACTTGCATCTGATAGGCCGCTCAGTCCATCTTCGCCCAGACCGATGATCGACAACCAGGGATCAGACATGACACGTATCCTTTTGCTGGGGGGCACAACCGAGGCCTCGGCGCTGGCGAAACAGCTGGCGGTGGCCGGGCGGGACGCGGTGTTTAGTTACGCCGGCCGAACCGCGCGCCCGGCGTCGCAGCCGTTGCCTATGCGGCTGGGCGGGTTTGGCGGTGTGGCTGGGCTGGTCGAGTACCTGCGCAGTGAGGGCATCACCCATGTGGTGGATGCCACCCATCCCTTTGCCGCGCAGATGAGTGCCAATGCGGTTGCAGGTTGTGGCGAGGCAGGCGTTGCGCTCTGTGCGCTGGAGCGGCAGCCGTGGGAGGCTGGAGAAGGGGATAGCTGGGGTCGTGTCGCCGATATGCAGGGGGCTGTGGAGGCGCTGCCCCAGAGTGGCGCGCGGGTGTTTCTGGCGATTGGCAAGCAGAATCTGGATGTCTTTGCTGCCAAGCCGGGCAACCATTACCTGTTGCGGTTGGTGGATGCGCCCGAGGCAGCGCTGCCGCTGCCGGATTGCGCGGTTGTGGTGGCGCGGGGGCCATTTGATGCTGCGGGTGATCAGGCCCTGATGGCAGAGCATGGGATCACCCATGTGGTCGCCAAAAATGCTGGAGGCGTGGGTGCCGAGGCCAAGCTGCATGCCGCGCGGGCACTGGGCGTGCCGATCGTGATGATCGACAGGCCGCAGGTGCCGGATCGGAAGATCCTGCGCAGCCTTGGCGAGGTTATGACGTGGCTGGAGCATTCTTAGCCTTCGGTTGCATAGCGCGGTGTGTAGACATGGCGGCCGACGCGGCGGGTGTCAGCATTGCCCACTATAACAACCGTGCGCATGTCTGCCATCGCGGGTGTTGCTTCATTTAGTGTGACTGTGGTGATCGTCTCGCCCGGTTTGGAGACATCTCGGGCAAAGGAAATGAGTGTGTCGCCGCCGCAGGCCTCGCGCAGTATTTCAAGGGCGCGGCCAAACTGATGTGGGCGGGATTTGGAGCGCGGGTTGTAAAAGCCCATGGCAAAACCGGCCTCACCCGCGAGACGCAGGCGCTTTTCGATCAGGGACCAGGGTTTGAGGTTATCGCTGAGGTTGATGGCGGCAAAGTCGTGGCCCATCGGTGCGCCGATACGGGCGGATGCGGCGAGCATGGCGGTGATGCCGGGTAGGACTTGGATATCGAGATCCAGCCAGTCGGGCTTGCCTACCTCCAAAGCCTCAAACACAGCTGAGGCCATGGCAAAGACGCCGGGATCACCGGAGGAGACCACCGCGACACGCTGGCCTGCGGCGGCCATTTCCAGCGCATGGGTGGCGCGTTCGATTTCAACCCGGTTGTCCGTGGCGTGCAGGGTTAGGCCGGGGCGTTCGGGAATGCGTTTGACGTATGGGATATAGCCGACAACATCGGTGGCCTCGGCCAGAACGTCCTGCACCTGCACGGTGACCATGGTTTCATTGCCGGGGCCAAGGCCAACAATCTTGACCCAACCTGCGTCTGTCTGGGTCATGGGCGGCGTCCTTGGCCGTGCAAGATGACTATCGAGAAATAAGGCACTTTGCCCGTGACATCAGTAAGTTTTTGCACGGTTTGATCTGTCATGGTTCCCCTTTCAACCAGCCAGGCATCCTCAAGGCGACCAGCGCGTTCCAATGCGCGGCGCAGCTTGGGCAGGTTGCGGCCGATCTTCATGATCACCAAAGCGTCGGTATCGGCGGCGCGCTTGGCCAGTTCATCTTCGGAGAGGGTGGCCATGGCGACGGTCAGTACGTCGTCACCCCAGGTGATGGGCAAACCGGTGGCGGTCCAGCAACCAGACATGCCGGTGATGCCGGGAATGATCTCGACCTCGGCGCGGCCTTCTAGGCGGATGTGCAGATGCATGAAAGAGCCGTAGAGGAAGGGGTCGCCCTCGCAGAGCACAACCACATCGTCGGTCTTGGCCATTTCGGTCAGGGTGCCGGCCCATTCGTCATAAAAGGCGCCGAGGATGCGGTTGTATTCCGGGTCCGTGAAGTGGATCTCGGTCGTGACCGGATATTCCATCGGATATTCCGCCGCGCCCTCGGGCAGCATGCCGTCGACCAGACGACGGGCTTGACCCTCGTATCCGGCCTTGCGGAAATAGGCGATGTGGCGCGCGCCCTGAATGGCGCGGTACGAGCGCAGGCTCATCAGGTCGGGGTCGCCGGGGCCGAGGCCTGCGCAGATGATTTTACCCATGGTCACTCTTTCCAGCTGGCAAGCGCGTTGACGGCGGCGACGGTGATGGCAGATCCGCCCAGGCGACCTTTTATGATCATCGAGGGCACTGGCAAGTCCTGCATCAGCGCGTCCTTGGATTCCATCGCGCCGACAAAGCCAACCGGGCAGCCGATGATGGCGGCGGGGCGGGGGCAGGATGGGTCTTGCAGCATGTTCAGCAAGTGAAACAGCGCGGTGGGGGCATTGCCGATGGCGACAACGGCGCCGTCCAGTTTGGGACGCCACAGTTCCAGCGCGGCAGCAGACCGTGTGTTGCTCATTTCTTTGGCCATATCCGGTACCCGGGGGTCGCGCAGGGTACAGATCACCTCGTTATCGGCGGGCAGGCGCGGACGGGTGATGCCCTCGGAGACCATATAAGCGTCGCACAGGATTGGGGCACCGGCGGCCAGTGCGGCGCGGGCGGTTTCAGCCATATCAGGGGAGAAACGGATCTGCTGTTCCAGCCCGACCATGCCAGCGGCGTGGATCATGCGGACGGCGACGCTTTCCTCATCTTTGCTGAAGCGGGACAAGTCGGCCTCACCCCGGATGGTGGCAAAGCTTTCGGCGTAGATGGCGGCGCCGTTGGTTTCATAGGTGTGGAGCATGTTAGCTGCCTTTTGTCAGAATATCGGGTGAGGCGCGCAGTTGAGCGGCACTCAGATGTGTTTGGGCGGGATGATCCGAGGCTTTGCCATTGCGGATCAGGTTGAATGTGTCGGCGGCGGTGGCGGTCAAAGTGAGCGGGGCGGACGCTGGATGGGCGCAGCCTTTGGCGCAACCGGACAGGTGCAGGGTGGACTGGGCTGGGACATGAGGAGCAAGATCGCGGGCCAATTGCCGGGTGGACGAGAGCGCCTGCCTGCAGCCGGGCGCACCGGTGCAAACACTCACCCGCAGGCGGGGATCTGTTGCGTCAAGGATCAGGCCGGGCAGGGGCGCGAGGTTGGACGCATCTTCGACCAGCAGTGCGCGCCATGGGGTGAGGCGGAGTGCGCCGCGGGTGGCCAGGTCAGCAAAGCTGGTGGCGGGGATCTGGCCGAATTCCAGCCCAACGAGTTGGCCAGTGGCGGTTTGGCCCAGAGTTGGGCGTTCTGCGGGGGAGCTAAGGTTCGCCACATGCGCGGAGGGTGGCGTGCGGCGCGCGATGAGCGGTTTCATTCTGCCACGCCCGTCGGGCGCGCCGCCTTGGTCGAGGAACCAGCGGGCGAGGTTTAGAGCCTCTTCGACTGCGGTCTCGGTGGTCACGGGCAGGCCGGACTTAGCCCCATCTGCGAGCAGGACCAGGCTGTCTGCGGTGCGCTCGATGCGGATGTCGGCGGCAGTGTTGCGCAGCACTGGGGCGGGGCCGGTGTCCACGGCAAAGCCGAATTTGCCGGGGAGGTTGAGGTCAGTGGCAGTGACGAGGGCGTCGCTGAGTTGTTGGGCGAGGGCGTGGGTTTTATCGCCTTGGCTCCAGAATGGTGTGACCAGTACGTTGCGGCGGACCTCGGCTGCTGCATCTGTGTCAACCAACCCCAAGTCTTGCAGGGCGGCGATCAGGGCGGGGTGATCTCTCTCAGAGACACCGCGCATTTGCAGGTTGGCGCGGGCGGAAACATCGAGCAGACCATTGCCATAGCTTTGGGATAGATCTGCAACGGCCTGTGCCTGATCCGAGCTGAGCCGTCCGAGAGGCGCGCGGATGCGCACCACCAGCCCGTCGCCGGACATCATTGGACGCAGGGCGCCGGGGCACCAGCCATAGACTTTGGGAGCAACTTCACTCATGCCGCGCCCTCTAGCTCGGCCATGATAGAATTGCGGCGGGTGATCCAGAGGCCTGCGTCAGACAGGGCGCGGAAGCGGTCGCGCATGGCTTGCAAGGCCTGAGGGTTTTCGGCTTCCATGAAATCGACCAGATCCTCGCGGCCCAGGGTGGCCTCAAAATACAGATCGAACAGATGCGGTTGCACCACCTGGGCCAGATGGGCAAAGGCGGCCATGTGGTCGAGGGTGGCGGCAATCTCGGCGCCACCGCGAAAGCCGTGTTCCATCATCGATGTGGCCCAGTCAGGGTTGGCCGCGCGGGCGCGGGTGACGCGGGCGATTTCTTCGCCCAGCGAGCGGGCCTTGGGTTGGTCAGGGCGGGTGGCGTCCATGTGATAGAGCGCTGGCGTGGGTTGGCCGACGCGGGCCATGGCGGCGGCAAAGCCTGCTTCGTGGGCGGCATAATCCGAGGCAATCAGCAGATCAGTTTCGGGCAGATCCTGCAGATGGACAAAGCTGTCAGCGGTTTGAAGGCGGGTTTCCAGCGCTTCGCGGGCGGGGATGATATCACCCTTGGCGTCGATGGCGTGGGAGGAGGCGTTGAGCCAGGCCTCGCCTGCGGCCTCGCGGGCCGTGTCGGTGTAGGTTTCCAGATGTGCGCCCATGTTGAGGCCATACTGCCCCGGTTTGGGGCCAAACACACGGGGGGTTTGGGCTAGGTAGGGGTTGTCGCTGGCGGTTTCTTCACGGGTTGCAAGAGTTGCGGCGGCGGATTCGAACATCTGGGCCAGACCGGGGAAGACATCGCGGAACAGGCCGGAAACGCGCAGGGTCACATCAATGCGGGGGCGGCCAAGCAGGGCCAGCGGGATCACTTCGAACCCCGAAACGCGCTCGGAGTTGTCGTCCCATTTGGGGGCAAGGCCTGCGAGATGCAGTGCCATGGAAAATTCCTCACCTGCGGTGCGCATGGTGGCCGAGCCCCAGAGGTCAATCACCAGCCCGCGCGGCCAGTCGCCGTGGTCCTGAAGGTGGCGGCGCAGCAGCTCTTCCGCCAGCTTGACCCCTTGGGCCTGCGCCGCCCGCGAGGGCACCGCGCGTGGGTCGGTGGTAAAGAGGTTGCGCCCGGTGGGCAGCACGTCGGTGCGGCCACGATACGGAGAGCCGGAGGGGCCGGGGGCCACAAGCTGGCCGTTGAGAGCCGACAGCAGACCGGTTTTTTCGGCCTCGCCACAGTCGCCAGTGCCAAAGATATGCAGGCCCTCGCCGTACTGGCTTTCCTTGATGTCGCAGACAAAGGAGTCGATGCGGGTTAGCGCTTCGGCGGCTGAACTGTCGTCGTTTAGGCCCAGATCGGCCTCGACTCCGGTGGCCTGCGCCTCTGACCGGATGTCATCAATCAGGCGATCGCGGCGGGCGGGGTCCAGACCTTCGGCGGTGGAGTATTCGTCGAGCAGGCTTTCTAGTCGTCCCATGCCTTGTGGCAGGGAGGTCTGGGCCAGTGGCGGCGGTAAGTGGCCAAGGGTGACTGCCCCGATGCGACGCTTGGCCTGGGCGGCCTCGCCGGGGTCGTTGACAATGAAAGGATAGATGACGGGCAGAGTACCGGTCAGCGCTTCGGGCCAGCAGGCGGCGGAGAGCGCGACGGACTTGCCGGGGAGCCATTCCAGTGTGCCATGGGCACCGATGTGGACGACGGCGTCCATCTGTGTCTGTAGCCAGAGGTAAAAGGCGACATAGGCATGACGGGGCGTGCGTTCGACATCATGATAGTCGTCGATGCGGGTGGCGACATCGCCGCGTTCGGGTTGCAGGGCGATTAGGGCGTTGCCCGATTGCAGAGCGCGGAAGTGGAAGGCTTCGTCGGCGAAATCGGGGTCTGACTGCGGGTCGCCCCAGGCTTGGGCCAGGTCATCTTGTAGCGATTGCGGTAGGCGAGAGACGGCGGACTGATAGTCGGTGAGCGGGAAGCTCAGGGTTTCGGACATTAGGCGCGGGGCGAGATCGCCGGGGAGTTCTACGGTATAGCCTGTCTCTGACAGAGAACTCAGGATGTTCTCGGCCGAGGCCAAGGCATCCAACCCCACCGCATGGGCCAGTTGATAGTCTTTGCCGGGGTAGGTGGACAGGATCAGCGCGAGTTGTTTTTCTGCGTTTGCTTTGGTCGACAGCTGGTGCCAGCCCATGACCCGGTTGACCACAGCCGTGATGCGCTTGGTGTCAGCTTGGTGGGCAAAGCGGGAGTACTGCAGGTCGGGATCTTTGCGGCCCGGTGATTTGAAACTGACGACGCCGCCAAACACGCGGCCATCAACCTCGGGCAGGACCACATGCATAGCCAGATCAGCCGGGGAGAGGCCGCGGGTGGCGCTGTCCCAGTCCTTACGGCGGGCGGTGGACAGGGCGACCTGATAGACCGGGCAGCCGGTGGTGTTGAGCGGAGAGGCCTTGCCGTCGCTGCCGATTGCTGAGAAGGCTGTGGCGTTGATGATGGCGGATGGGGCCAGACGTGGCAGGGCTTCGCGTAGCCATTTGGCTGTGGCTGGGGCCTTGAGGCTGGCGGCGAAGAGACCGTAGGCGGCATGACCTCGGCTGCGCAGTTCAGCAATCAGGGCGTCGACTGGGGCGGTGTCGGCAGCTGTTAGGTAAGAGCGGTAGAAGCTGACCAAAAACAGAGGTTTGTTATCTTCGGGGAGCGATGACAGCACGCCTTGGTCCGGGTCATAGAAGCCATGCTCGGGCGTTGATTTCAGACCTAGGACCGGGCTGGCATAGAGACCGGCGGCTAGGGAGAGTTGCGCGAGGGCGGCCTGGGCGGCGACGGCTCCGCCAGCGTCGCACAGGGATTGCAGGCGGCGCAGGGTTGAAACTGGGAGGGTTGAGAGCTCATCCAGACGCGGGTCTTCGCGGCCATCGGCTGGGAGGATGGCCAGTGCAATGCCATTGCGGCGGGCGAGGTCTTGTAGGGTGGCGAGGCCATAGGACCAGTAGCTTTCACCGCCGATCAGGCGGACGAGGATGCCCTTGACGCCCTCTAGCGTTTGCTCAGCATAGACATCGACCGATAGCGGGTGTTTCAGGGCCACCAGATTGGCCAGGCGCAGCGAGGGCAGGGTGCCGTCAGCGCGGTGCCAGCCTGCCGCAAAGGCGCCAAGGTCACTGTCGGAGAAGGACAGCACCACCAGATCAGCCGAGGTTTGGCCCAGATCCTGTGGGGTCTCACTTTCTTCGAGACCGTGGCTTTCGCGGAAGACGACGTGCATGAGATTAAGGTGTTTCCATTATTTGTTATGAGTGACAAGGGCCACAAAGGGGAGTGCCTGACCTTGGGGAGGTGCAAAGCGCCTTCCCGTTTTGTCGTAGGCAAACCTACGGTTTGACGGGAAGGTCAGGCGCGGCCCGGCGGTGCCGGGCCAGAGTTTAGGCCCCCAGTGAGGCGTGGATGGCGGCAGTGTCGATGTTGTCGTGCTCGGCAATCACAACCAGCTGGGTGCGGCGGGTGTCGCTGCCCCAGGGTCTGTCATATTGCGCGCGCAGGCGTTCGCCCACAGCCTGTACCAGCATCCGCATTGGTTTTCCTTCGACCGCGACATAGCCTTTGACGCGCAGGATATTACGCTCGCGGGCAAGTTTTACGATGGCATCTTGCAGCGCCTGTGGATCGGTTACTTCGCCCATTTCGACCACAATGCTCTCAAAATCGTCATGCTCGTGATCGTGGTGGCCATCGTGGTGGCTGGGGCGGGCGTCTAGATCATCCTCAGCCGCCGCGTTCAGGCCCAACACAACGCGGGGATCAATCACACCTTCGGTCATTGGTAGGATCGGCAGCTTGCGCGGGCTTTCCTTCTCGATCACGGCGCGGGCAGTAGCAAGACCGTCTTCGCCTGCCAGATCAGCCTTGGACAGCAGAATGATGTCGGCGCAGGAAATCTGATCTTCGAACACCTCGGACAGCGGTGTTTCGTGGTCCAGGCTGTCGTCCGCATCGCGCTGGGCTTGAACCGCGTCCAGATCAGGGGCGAACTGGCCTTTGGCGACGGCTTCGGCATCGGCGAGGGCAATCACGCCGTCAACGGTGATGCGCGAGCGGATGGCAGGCCATTCAAAGGCCTTCAGCAGCGGCTTGGGCAGCGCCAGACCTGATGTTTCGATCAGGATATGCTCGGGCGGCTGGGGCAGGGCCATCAGCGCCTCGATTGTCGGAATGAAATCATCGGCCACGGTGCAGCAGATGCAGCCATTGGCAAGCTCGACAATGTTGTTTTCCGGGCAGTTTTCATCGGCGCAGGATTTCAGAATGTCGCCATCTACGCCAGCGGTGCCAAATTCGTTGACCAGAACGCCCAAACGCTTGCCCTGTGGGTTCTGCATCAGGTGGCGGATCAGTGTGGTCTTGCCCGCGCCCAGAAATCCGGTGACGACTGTGACGGGGATCTTGTTGAGATCGCTCATGTATTTACTCCTGAGACGGGGCATCGACCGGCGGGATGCGGGCGATGGATTGTTTGCGGAAGACGACGGGGCGCTCGCGCCATGGGACCAAACCGTCTTCGGTTGCGGCATAGGCGGCAGCACCGGCAAGGATGTCGTCAACATGTTCGTTGGGATCAAGGTCACCGTAGACATAGGTCCAGCGTTTGTCGCCGCCGCTCAGCACCATGGAACAGCCGCGTTTGCAGGCGGACAGACATTCGACGCCGCGAATGTTCACGCCTTCGGGCACCCCGGTTTCTTTCAGTGCCTCCAGTAGGATGGATCCCGGACGTGTGGCGTCGGGATCAACATCTGCGCGGCGGCAGGTTGTACAAACAGTTAGTGTTACATCACCCATAGGGGGCCATCTCCTTGTGGTGACAAAAAGGGTAAGGCCAGAAGGGGGACCCATAGTGCAGGAGCCCTCAACCGGTTGCGAAACACCCCGTTCGCCCGTTGATCGTCATGTTGGCAGGTCTCCCGGCTTGCGGAGTCAAAAGGCCAAGGGCCTTTGTGCGGTGCTCTTGCCTTCCCGGCCTAGGCCAGTGGCATCAGAGACCTCTCCGGTCACGGTCGCGGGGGCGGCTGTGCTTGCGCAATTGCGCGCATCACATTCCCTCTTCGCCTGTCGTAAAACAGGAACCAACAAAACCCCCTTGCGTCATCCCCCCGGTCCTTGTCAAGTCATAGCTGGAATCAGCAGGAGACTCGCCGTGAGTGACACCCCGAAAAAAGAAGCGCCCGTCGATGATGAGGCTCGCCATGCGGCCAAGATGGCCAAGAAAAAGGCGGCCCGTGATCGGATGATGGCGACCAAGGATGGTGAGAAGGGGCTGATCATCATTCACACCGGTCCGGGCAAGGGAAAATCTAGTTCCGGCTTTGGTATGATCATGCGCTGTATCGCGCACAAAATGCCGTCGGCTGTGGTACAGTTTATCAAGGGGGGCTGGCAGACGGGTGAGCGGACATTGATCGAAGAGAACTTCGCTGACCTGTGTCAGTTCTATGCGATGGGCGAGGGCTTTACCTGGGAGACGCAGGATAAAGCACGCGATATTGCGGCGGCGCAGGCGGGCTGGGAAAAGGCCAAGGAAATGATCCGGGATGAACGCAACACCATGGTGTTGCTCGACGAGATCAACATCGCGCTGCGCTATGAGTATCTGGATCTGGCTGAGGTGGTCGAGTTTCTGGAGACCGAAAAGCCGCCGATGACCCATGTGGTGCTAACCGGGCGTAATGCCAAGGAAGAGCTGATCGAGATTGCCGATCTGGTGACAGAGATGGGGCAGATCAAGCATCCGTTCCGCGCTGGGATCAAGGCGCAGAAGGGCGTGGAGTTTTAGAACGTAGGCGCGCGATTGCCTACCCGTGGGTGGGCGATCCCACGCTGGTTTGAGGCAGTTTATCTCGGCAAACTCCGTACGAGATTGAATTGACATTCGAAGCATAGCCAAATCGCCTACCCGCCGAGACGGGTAGGCGATCGCGCGGCGGCCTGCGGCCCTGTTCCGCGCAGGGGTTATGCTGCCAACTTGGCCGCTTGCTGCGTTATATACCCATTCACTGTGGCACGCTCTTCTTCGCTTAGTCGCAGGCCCAGTTTGGTGCGGCGCCACAGGTAGTCCTCGCCGGTGCGGACCCATTCCCGCGCAATCGCCCAATCCAGCTCGCGGGCGGTGATGGTGGCACCAAAATCCTGTCCCAGGTCGGAGGCTGAGCTGGCCTCTCCCAGTACCTCCCATGCCTCGGTGCCATAGGCGCGGATCAGGCGGCGGGTGGCATAGGGCGAGAGGTAGGGGTAGTCGGTGGCAAGTTTGGCCTGAAGGGTTTTTACATCCTCGACCGCGAAATCGCCACCGGGCAAGGGCACGCCTGCGGTCCAGTTGGATGTCAAGTTGGGCAGGGCTGAGCTGATCTTGACCATCGCGGCCTCGGCCAGTTTGCGGTAGGTGGTGATTTTGCCGCCAAAAACGTTCAGCAGCGGTGCTGCGTCTTGATTGAGCGACAACACATATTCGCGGGTGGCTGCTGTGGCAGAGCTGGCACCGTCATCATAGAGCGGGCGCACGCCAGAATAGGTCCAGACGATCTGATCGCGCGTGACAGGCGCGTTGAAGTACTCAGATGCAAATTTTACCAGATAGTCCTGTTCGGCTTCGGTGCATTCTGGTGGCGTGTCTACGTCTGTGTGGTCGGCATCAGTCGTGCCGAGCAGTGTATAGTCTTCCTCATACGGGATAGCGAAAATGATCCGTCCGTCAGTGCCTTGGAAGAAATAACAGCGGTCGTGATCATAGAGTTTGGGCACCACAATGTGGCTGCCCCGGACCAGCCGTACGGTTTCGTTGCTTTGGATGTTCAGCTGCTTTTGCAGCAGGTCCGCCACCCAAGGTCCGCCCGCGTTGACCAACATCTTGGCACAGCGGGTGTGGACCTCTCCGCTGTCGCGGTCTTCAAGGGTAATCTCCCAATGATCGGCCATGCGTTTGGTGCCGATAACCTTGGTGCGGGGCAGGATGGTGGCACCACGATCTTGGGCATCGCGGGCGTTGAGCATGACCAGACGGGCGTCCTCGACCCAGCAATCGGAGTATTCAAAAGCGGTTTCGAACTTGGAATTTAGCGGCTTTCCTGCTTCATCTTTGGTCAGGTCGAGCTTTCTGGTGCCGGGCAGAATGCCGCGTTTGCCAAGGGTGTCATACATGAACAGCCCTAGACGGATCAGCCAGGCTGGGCGGCGGCCCTTCATCCAGGGCATGATGCCGGACAGTAGCTTGGAGGTCGGGGTGTCGTTCTCAAACCGCATGTCTGCGTGATAGGGTAGCACAAAGCGCATCGGCCAGGAGATATGCGGCATCGCCATGAGCAGGACCTCGCGTTCGATCAGCGCCTCGCGGACCAGACGAAATTCGAAGTACTCCAGATAGCGTAGGCCGCCGTGAAACAGTTTGGTTGCAGCCGAGGACGTTGCTGAAGCCAAGTCATTCATCTCGGCCAATGTGACGGACATGCCGCGGCCTGCTGCGTCACGGGCAATGCCACAGCCGTTGATGCCACCGCCGATGATGAACAGGTCGGTGATCGGATGATCAGTCATTTTCGCGGCTTTCGTTTTGTGTCACAGTTAGAATGCGAGTGCCTGCCAGTTTGGCAGCTTTGGCAAAATCTTCGGGGACGGGTTGGTCAGTCACCACAACATCAAGGTCGTCAACTGCGCAGATACGGACAGGCGCAGACCGTTCGAATTTGCTGCTATCGCAAACCAGAACCTTAGTGCGGGCGTTCTTCAAAATGGCGCGTGCAACTGAAACTTCGCGCGCATCATGATCCATAATGGCGCCATCGGTGTCCATTGCCGATGCGCCGATGATAGCAAAATCCACTTTATACCGAGAAATGAACTCCACGGCGTCTTCGCCGACAATTGCTCCGTCACTTTGCCTGACAGTGCCGCCAGCTAAGATCAGATTTTTGGTTTTCACCCCCATCATCATATTGATGATATTAATGTTGTTTGAGAGGACGGTGAGGCCTCTGTGCTCTGATAAGGCGCGGGCGACCTGTTCGGTAGACGTGCCGATGTTCAAGGCCAGCGAGCAGTTGTCCGGGATCAATTCTGCAACCAGTGCCGCCATTGCCTGTTTGCCCTGGGCATTCTGCTTGCGTCTGTCGGCATAAACGCGATTGGCAGCGGAGCTCGTGCGGACGGCGCCACCATGTACCCGTGACAGGGCGCCCCGGTCGCTAAGATCACGCAGGTCAGCACGGACCGTTTGCAGCGAAACCTCAAAGCGGCTGGCAAGATCTTCAACCTCGACCCGGTCTTGGGTGTTCAGCAGGTTCAGAATAGTGGCTTGGCGAGTGGAGGCATCCATGGAAAGTCCTTTCGCTGAGGTTTTAGCGAATGACCTTCGTATTGTCACTATTTGATTTCGTAATGCTTTCGATTTGTTGAGTGTGTCTACAGATGCAGGCACTGCTTGTTACAGTTCACCTCGTGTCAGGGGGATGAGATGATTATCCCATCGCATATCGTTTTGTGAAAGTGGGCTGATGTCAGGCCCGCTCAGGGCCGCAACCTGTCCTGTCCCGGTGGTAACAACAAAGCCGCTCTGACCTGTGGCCAGTCCACAGACATCCGGCAGCTGGTGTTCGTACAGCAGTTCACCGCTAACAGCGTCCATGACTTGCGCCACCCCACCACGCGGAGAGGTGACAGCAGCTTGCTTGCCGTCGGCACTAAAACCAATGGAGCCGCCATACCCCTGTAGATTACGGACCCTTGGATCGTCTTCGGCAAGCAGTTGTGGTGTGGTGCCGGACAAGTGCAGCCCGGTGATTGGTACATCAGCACCCGGTTCGCCCTGCCATTGCATGGCAAAGGCTAAGGTGCCGTCAGTATGAATTGCCAGATGTCGAATTGAGTTCTGATGAAGGTCCGGCGGCAAAACCACTTGGTCTTGCACACGACCATTGAAGTCAGTGTAGCTAAGGTTGGGGCGCATCGTCTTCAGGTTCAATTTAGCGCGGCCGCTGCTGGGGTGGGTCTGAATGCCGCCATTGGCAATCACCAATCCCGGCGCGTCTTTGCGGATTAATATATCGTGGGGGCCAATTCCACCCGAGGAAAAACTGCCTATACGTTGGTAGCCACTAGTTGTATCCCAAATCCCTACCACGCCACGGGATTTCACGTAGTCATTTTCAGTGGTATACAGGCGGGTGCCGTCTGAGCTGAAACACCCGTGCCCGTAGAAGTGATGCCCACCAGGTGGATCAAGCCGTGCGAGAGGTGCTCCGTTTCGACAGTTGATCACCTGAGCGAACCGGCCGGGACGCCGGGCAAAGGCTACAATTTCAGGACGTTTTGGATGGGCGCTGGCAGCGTGGCCTCGATCAGGAAGCGGGCAACGGAACAGGATATCGCCTTTTGATGACAGTCCTGCCAGAACAAAGCTGCCGTCGTTTTGCTGACCCGCAGCCAGAAAGCTTGGGCATCCAAGGTCAGCCCAGCTGGCCTGAGGTGCCAGTCCTGTCGCCAGAAGTCCGGCCAGGAAACTGCGGCGAGAGGCCATGTTAGTCACCGTCCAGCGAATTGAACCCGGGAGTAACCCCCAGCGCGGGCCCCAGATCTACGTCCGCGATGCTACGGATATCATTTATTTGTTGTTGCAGTGCTTCGATACGAAAACGATTGCTTGGATCAGAGACCCGGGCAAATACAGGATCCGCCAAGCGGGCGGCACTGATACGGGCTTTGGAAAAACCTGCCTGCAAGTCGGCGGCCAGTGCCAGGTTATCACCAGCCAATGCGATTGCTAGGCTTTCAAGTGATTGCAGCGACAACTCTACATGGCGAAGACTGCGGCCTGAACGGCGCGCTTCAGCCCGGTTTGGCCGGGGATGGTCAAATGTCCCTAATGGGCGACCCAGGCGCATGTCAGAAGTGACTTGCAGGCCGGTGTTCAAGGCCTTGAACAGCTCTTGTTTGACCTCAGAACGGGTTTGGTAACGATCACCGGGCGTGCGCATTTGGGCGACATAGTTCTGTTGCCAATCTTTGAGAATGAGATGAGAGGTGTCGGAAATGTCATCGGCTATGGCACGCACCAATTGGCAGCGATAAGCCTCTTCGCCGAGCGTACTTAGCTCGGTATCATACAGTAGAAATTCGAGTGCATAAAAGCCATGTACCGCAATTGATGATGTCGCAAAATCCGAAGGTGTTTTAACAGCAGGATCTTCGTTTTGGATCATTGCAGACAGGGCTTTGGGGATTTTACCGCGGCTGTCAGGCCAGAACGCCAATGCAAAGGCGCGGTTGTCGGTTTCTGTGGGGCCAAATCGCAGGTGGCTCACTGTGATCCATGCATCAAAAGCGTCAGCGTAGGCCTGCTGCAACTCTGCTGAGTTTGACCTGCAATCCTGAGCCGCAGCTTGCGATAAAGTTTGAGAGTGGCCGGCAAGTGCGCTCATCGATGGCAGGATTTGCTGATCCAATACGTCGTCAACCATATCGGCCTGCACGGCAAAAGCAGACAGCGAGAGGACAAAAGCGAGAGTGAGTGAACGCATGTCAGAGACTTTCCAGAAAACGAATGAGGGCTGCGCGGTCAGCGGGGGGCAGTTCGACAACGGTGTCGCGCGCTGCTTGGGCCTCGCCGCCATGCCATAACACGGCTTCGAGCAGGGTGCGCGCACGGCCATCATGCAAATATCCGGCTTGTGCCGAGACCTGTTGTGTCAGGCCAATCCCCCACAATGGTGGCGTGCGCCATTCGCGGCCGGTGGCACGGGCTTCGGGACGGTGATCTGCCAGTCCTTCACCCATGTCGTGCAGCAACAGGTCGCTGTAGGGCCAGATCAGCTGGAAGCTTTGCTCGGGGCGGTCAGACAGGCGATGGGTGACATATTTGGGAGTGTGGCAACTAATACACCCAGTGTCATAAAAAACCTGTTTGCCGCGCAAAACTTGTGGATCGCCTAGATTTCGGCGAGCAGGCACCGCAAGGTTGCGGCTGTAAAAGGTCACAAGATCCATGTTGGGCTGGTCGATTTCGGTGACGCGGGTATCACCATCACCGTGGCGGGCATTGCGGCAGTCCGCTTGTGCTATAGTACAGTCTCCCCAAGGGTCGGGGAACAGTGGAGTTGAAATACCAATGTCGCCTGCAAAGGCGGCAGCGGATTGTTGATGCACGGTGGGTTGGCCTGCTTTCAAACCAAACCGGCCAAGCATCACTCGCTCGTATTCAGTTGACCAAACCAGATTTGCACGGCCCGAGATGCCATCGTTGTTGGCATCAGTCTCATCAACATTGGCCAGGATGTCATCCACCGGGATCGCCTCGAGTAATCCAAGACCGATCATCGGCGGCGCAACCCGTGGGGACAGCATCGCATCTGCGTGCAACGGGCCGTAGCCAAGATTGAGCGCCTGGTAGGTTGGCTGACGCAGTTTGGTGGTTTCATCACCGGAAAGGGCGATCTCGATCTCCTGATAGGTCACCGAAAAACTATATTCCGGGGCCATGCCAGGAGGCGAGAAATCCTGTAGTTGAGTGCCATAGTTGGGATCTGGTGCGGTGCCGATATAGTCTTTGACAGCAGCCATATGGGCAGGCGTATCTGCGGGAATGGATATCCGCAGGAAGATTGAAACAGCGCTGTCACCCGCATCCAACGGGACATGTCCGCGTCCATCCTTGATATGGCAACGCTGGCACGAGCGGGCATTGTACAGCGGCCCTAAACCATCGGAGGCCAATGTCGAAGCTGGGGAGAACACCCAGAGTTTTTTGAACAACCCATTGCCAAGCTTGAATTCCAGCTGTTGTTCAAAACTGATGTTTGGAGAGTGCTGAGAAAACGCCTCGGTATCGGTGCGGGACCGTATTGTGGCGGCACCCGCCGGCTTGTCTTCATATAGCTCGGTGGCAGAGAAATCATCTGTCAGAGCCACAACCTCAGCGATACGTGACTGTTCAGCTTGGGTGCGGGGGATCAGATCAAGATGTGGATCGCCTAGATCTAGTTTCGTCAGATCCATCGCCGTCAGGGGCGTGGCCGCCAGCAGGGTCGCGGCGGCCAGCAGGGATCTACTCGGCGTTGTCCATTGTCGTGGCATTGAGGAGAGCATAGTTTTCCGCACCAATTCGGTCATGCAGTTCAAGTTGGGTCTCGAGGAAATCGATATGACCTTCTTCATCGGCCATCAGCCCATCGAACAGCGCTTTGGTTACATGGTCGCCAACAGTGTCGCAATGCTCGCGCGCTTCTTTGTACAGGGCCCGAGCCGAGAGTTCCGCAGCCAGATCGCATTCCAGAGTTTCCTTAGGTGTCTGCCCGATTCGCAAGGAATCCAGTTTTTGCAGATTTGGGTGACCTTCGAGAAACAGAATGCGTTCAATCAGCTTGTCAGCGTGCTCCATCTCTTCGATGCTTTCCTCGCGGCTTTTCTTGGCCATTTTGCCAAGTCCCCAATCGTCCTGCAGGCGATAGTGCAGCCAATACTGACTGACGGCCGTCAGCTCGTGTCGCAAGGATTTGTTGAGATATTCAATTACTTTGGGATCGCCCTTCATGGCTATTCTCCTGAGTTACCACGCTGCGCAAATTTTGCAGGTTCCTGGGAACTGTGAGTTTATCATTCCCACGCATGGTGTCCACAAACAGGGGCATGCAACCGCCGCAGTCGGCGGATTTTCCCAATGCGTGATAGATCTTACCGGGTGTGATGATGGTTTGCGGGTCCGCCTTGCGCATCCAGGTGATGGCAGAGTGGATGTCGTGGTCAGTGATGCAAGTACAATGGCAGACGATCATAGCTTGGTCCTACTAACTGGCAAAGTGGGCTGCCCAGCGGTGATTGATTCGATGTGAATTTTATCTGACAGTTTCTATCGGGTTTCAAGAGTTTCTGAGCAAAATAGTCAGAATGACCGATGGGAGAGAGGTTAGCGACAAGAATGGGGTGCACCGCCTGATGAAGTGTTCGCAGGGGCAACAGGTTGTTGGTTGACATCGGATTCTGAAATGCCAAGCAAAAAGGCTATTTCCTGATGTGGAAATAGCCTTTGATCTGTGCATCTGGCTGAACCAGGTGTTAGTGGCCGGTCAGGACCAATGTGTTGACCGGCATCAGGATCAGACGGAGCCGCAAACCTGCGGCATGGACGACGCCAATTGTGTCGACCACATGTAAAAAGGCCTTGTTCCAGATACCCAATCCTTCGGCATGCAGCTTGCTGTGGTTGTCAGTGTAGACATTTGCCAGACAGTTGCTGCCTGGCGGGATCTTTTCGGCAAACCCGTCATATAGAGGTTCCAGGTAGACTAGGACAGTTCCTGGGGTTGCGTTCTTTTGCGGGTCACGCAGCTCGTCGCTGGGTCGGATCTGGCCGGAAGGGATCACATCCTGCACACTTGTCACAACAACCGGAACCACGGTGAATGGGCTTGTCATGCAGCCCAGTTCACCGATCATGCCGGGTTTGATGACCTGTGCAGCCATCTGATTGAAACCGGCTTCGAATCTGGAATGCCCTGAATTCGAAGGAACCATAATACCAGCTGGCCGCAGCAGGGGGCTAACATAATCGCCAACTTGCAGACCAAATTGTTCGATGGTGCCAGTGACACCAGCTTCGACGATGGTTTTGTTCAATTCGGCCTGGGCCGCATCGAGCTGTGCCAGGGCGCTGTTCATCTGGGCCGGGATCAGTTCGTTGATCTGATACTCGACCGCCTCCCGGTGAGCCCGTGCCGCCGCCACTTGGGCCTCGCGCTCTGCAACGAGGTTTTCGAGCCGTTCAATCTCGGTCAAACGCACCGCACTGGATCCCTCGTCACGCAGGATTTGGTTGCGCTGAAGATCGTCTGCGGACTGTGCCAAAGAGGCCTGTGCGCCGGCGATGCCTGCATCAGCTTCGGCCAGATCTGTTTTTGCGACATTGAGCGAGGCCTGAACTTCGGAAATTTGAGCATTGGCAGCCTGCACCTGAGCCTGTTGACTGAAGTCTTCTAGCCTGAGAATGGGTTGTCCGGCGACAATCTTCTGGTTGTTGACCACATAGATTTCAGCAACCCGACCGCCGACTTGGGGCAGAATGGTGACGGTGCGGAAATAGGAGGCAACGCTTGTGGTCGAAGGGTGGAAGTAAAACAGGGTGGTAATAATCGTCAGGGCTAAAATGGCACAGGTGGTCAAACCCCAGCGCAATTCGTACCACAGAGTGAACAGGGTGATTTCCTGGCCGACCCGCTTTCCTTGAACAAAACGCCTAAACAAAAAGTCTGGCAGAATGGTGACTAGCGCACATATCATGGTTTCCAGCATGGCTTAGTGCTCCTGAACCAGATTTTGGGCTTCGGTTGGCGTTGCAGCTGGTTCCGATGTCGTGGTGTCTGGTGCAGTTGGCGCAGTGGCGGGCTGTTGGGGGGCCAAAGAGCGAATGGCGTCGGCGATAGATTTTAATGGCGCTGCGAAATCCGGTATTTGGAAACCTGCAACAAGGATGGCGGCAACCCAAAACAATCCGTTGTGGGTAAACAGCGCAAGCAGAGCCAGAATTCCCACCAGTTGAAACTGAGAATGATTGGAGCTGTGGGCCATTTTTTCAGGGATAGCGTGTAGCGTGAAATAGGCCAAACCGATCAGCACAATCAGGATGATGGTAAAAACGACCATGAAACTGAACAAAAAATCGCTTCCATCTGCCTGGACTACATAAGATGGAATATGGTCCGGTGCCATTGGGTGTAGCTTGGGTGTGCTCACAAATAATCTCCTGAAAAATTTGTAAATTTCATATACAAAATCATACGTCATACAACCCTATAGATGCGTCATCACATAGTGTGTGGCGCTAGGTTGAGTCTGGACATGAAGCGATCAGGCTTCTCACTCCAGTTATCCAGGAAAAAGGGCCGCGAAAAATCGCGACCCTTTGCAAGGCTGTTTTGAAGCCAAGGTATCATTGATAGAAACTCAAAAGCTGTCAAAATGGACTACCGACTTGCCTCTCTCAAGGCGGGCCGAAACAGACCGGTACTTACTGGAATACAGCCGTTGGGTTATCCAGAGAGTCTGAACCTTCGAACGCGATACCGTCAAGTTTCAGCGCGGTGACTACACGCTCAATCGACTGCGTCTGATCAACCAGACCGTTGATGCCGCCCATGACCAGGGCTTCGCCTTCGGCGTTACCTTGCGCCAGCATCTGGTCATAGGAGAAACCGCCGTCAGCTGCGGCTTTGAGAGCGCCAAGTGCATCCATGGTCGCGGTCAACTTGCCGCGCATCTCCGCGTCCAGATCCGAGTTTACGGCCATGACAAGATCGGAGAGCGAGGCACCCGATACAACGTCGCCGTTCACACGGGTGTATTCACCCAGATAGACGTTCTGCACGCCCTTGCCATCATAGTAGTGGCTGTTGTGGGTGTTGTCGGAGAAGCAATCGTGCTCTTCTTCGGGATCGTTGAGCATCAGGCCCAGACGCATGCGCTCACCAGCCTGTTCGCCGTAGGACAGCGAGCCCATACCAGTCAGCATGGCCGATATGCCGGCATTTTCGTCTGCCAGAAGTGAGGTGCGGGCGTCACCGTCGGTGGCCCATTGTGCAGCCATCCATTCCAGATCTGAAATCAGCAGCTCGGTTGCGGCCTTTAGATAGGCACCACGGCGGTCGCAGTTGTCATTGGTGCAATCGTCACCTGCTGCGTAGTCGGTGAATGGACGGTTGCCAGCGCCGTGGTTGGTGCCATTCAGATCTTGACCCCAGAGCAGGAATTCAATGGCGTGGTAGCCAGTGGCGACGTTGGATTCAACGCCTTCGGCCTCGTGCAGTGAGCCTTCCAGCAGGGCAGGGGTGATGTCACTTGCGTCGATGGATTTACCGGACAGCTCAAACGCAGGGTTGGCAACAACGTTCAACACGGCCAAGGCGTTTTCGTCGGAAGGACCGCCATAAGATGCATCAACATAGTCGATCAGGCCTTCGTCGAGTGGCCAGGCGTTTACCTTGCCTTCCCAGTCATCAACGATTGCATTGCCAAAGCGGAACACTTCGGATTGCTGATAAGGAACGCGCGAGTCCAGCCACGCGCCGCGCGCGGCTTCCAGTGTTTCGACAGAGGGAGCAGCCAAAAGGGCCTCAACAGCGGTCTGCAATACCTGCGCAGTGGCAAGGCTGTCCTGAAATTTTGCCTCGGCAATGTTCGAGTAGTTGGTCAGCACAGCAGCTTTATCAGCAGCAAAAGCCGCCGATGAACCAGCAGCAAGTGTTGTCAGTGCTGTGCCGGCAAGAATCAACGTTTTCATAAAGTAATGTCCTTGTGGGTGTTTGGTATCAGTGAAGTGTGGTGGAGATGGATTGACGCGCCGGTGGTGGTGGCGTCGCTGTGGTCATTTGTCTGAGCAAATAACCAAACTCAGAGGCCAGCGGGAGCAGCTGGCGGGCGACCGCGGGACGGACGATAAGGGACGCAAACAACATAGTGTCATCGATCTGACCATCCGCGGCGGCGGCAATCATATTGGCAAAACAGTTTTCGTCAGCCCCGAGGCAGGCGCACTTTATGCCGTGCCGGATCAAGGGGCGGCGGCCATATTGGACACACAGCATACAAAGCTGACCAAAGGTTTCTAGCGCAACCTCTGACAACTCTGGGCCAAGCAGGTTGGTGACATCGTCGCGCATTTCAAGACGCGTTTCGGGACTGGCGAACCATTGACGCAAGTGACGCACAGCGGCTGTTTCAATTGGGGCGAGTTCGGAAAGGGTGCCAACGGTGGCCCCTCCTCGAAGAGATGTCTGCTGGTTCATTTGGTCAGGATCAACTTGCCCGCACGTGTGATGCGGAGGCTGTAAATCTGACCGTTCAGTAGAATGCGTGCCTGGATGCCGCCGCGTGTCAGCTCCTCGGCATGATAGGTCGGGAAAACTTCGGTGGTGGTTGAGGTTGTTTCGGCCACGTGCATGTTCATGAGGGTCGCCCTTTGCTGATGTCCGCCCGATCTGAATGCCGTGTGTCTGGGATGAGATGTTTCGTATTGGCATGGGCGATATGATCTATGATTTGGTTCGGGCTGACCTGTGGCGACACAGGTTGGCTGGATTGAGGAGAACCTGATTTATTTACTCAGGTATGTCAACCTGAGTTTTTTAGTCGGAATTAAATTTCTGAAGAATATTGTCGCTGAATTGCGGTTTATCTTTCGACCGTACAGTGACTGATGCCATAAGGAGGACAATAAGTAGGTGGACTTGGTACCGTCGACTTGTTGCGTAAGTTTGTTGCTGGCAGTGTTGGTTTCAGCCTGTGCAGGGTATCGCTTCCCGACAGCTGAATTGCGGGCACAAAAAGCGTCCTGTGTTGCCGGGGATTTTGTCGCATGTGCAGATATTGGCCACTACTCGCGCCAGCAATTGAATGCGCGGGGCTACTAGCAGTCAACAATTTCTGCTTTGTGGGCGGACTGCATTGTTGCTGAAAACAAAAAAATCGCGCCCAAGTGAGGCGCGTTTTTGTTGGGCAAGCGTAACGGGTTAACGATACGAGGTGCGCAAACTAGTCACGAACACCGGAAAACCGCTGTTGCCACTCTTCACGCTGATCGTCGGTGATCTTGGCAAATAGGACTTCGGGCACCGAGAATTCGTGACCAACCTGCAGGGCGTTCAGCGCTTCGGCTACATCATCAGGCCAACTGGTATTCAGAGTGTCCATTGCGCTGAGCATACTCGCCGTCGCTGTTGGGATGAACGGTGCGCTAAGCACAGCATAGAGCCGGATCAGGTTCAGTCCCATGCGGACCTGAGTGGCGGCTTTTTCCGGGTCACTTTTGAAAGTCGACCAGGGTGCAGCGCTTTGCAGGTATTCGTTTCCTGCAACCCAGATAGCCCGCAACTCTTGCGCTGACTTGCGTATTTCCATCGCTTCCATATGGCCCTCATAGGCGCGGATGCGGGTGGTCAGTTCGGCTATCAAAGCCTGTTCCTGTTCACCATATTCGCCACCTTCGGGAATGGCTTCGCCAAACTTGGAGCGGCAGAACTTGGTGATGCGTGACACGAAGTTGCCCAGAACGTCAGCCAGATCTTTGTTCACCGACTGCTGGAAGTTCTCCCAGGTGAACTCACTGTCACTGCTTTCCGGCGCATGGCTCAACAACCACCAGCGCCAATAGTCGGCAGGCAGGATTTCCAACGCCTGATCCATAAACACCCCACGACCTTTTGAGGTCGAGAACTGGCCACCGTCGTAGTTCAGGTAGTTGAACGATTTCAGGTGATCGACCAGCTTCCACGGCTCACCCGAACCAAGGATAGTGGCGGGGAACGATAGGGTGTGGAAGGGAACATTGTCCTTGCCCATGAACTGGACGTATTTCACATCATCTGCGCCCTTGTCTGTACGCCACCAGCGTTCCCAGTCGGCATCAGACTTGCCGTTGGCTTCGGCCCATTCGTTTGCACAAGCGATGTATTCGATGGGAGCGTCGAACCAGACATAGAAGACCTTACCTTCCATACCTGGCCAATCTGCATCGCCTTTCTTGACCGGGACACCCCAGTCCAAATCACGGGTAATGCCACGGTCCTGCAATCCGTCGCCATCGTGCAGCCATTTCTTGGCAATCGAGGTGGTCAGGATAGGCCAATCACTTTTGGAGTCGATCCACTGGTCCAGCTGATCTCGCATCGCGGACTGGCGCAGGAACAGATGCTTGGTTTCACGTACTTCCAGATCTGTGGACCCGGAAATTGTGGAGCGGGGGTTGATCAAGTCAGTTGGGTCCAGCTGCTTGGTGCATTCTTCGCACTGATCACCACGGGCGCCATCATAGCCGCAGTTGGGGCAGGTGCCTTCGACATAGCGATCAGGTAGGAAACGGCCATCAGCGTTCGAATAGACCTGACGATCAGCAACTTCGGTGATCAGACCGGCGTCGGCCAGTTTGCTGGCAAAATGCTGGGTCAGCTTGTGGTTCTGCGGACTGGATGAGCGGCCAAAGTGATCAAATGACAGGCCAAAGCGGTTGGCGATGTCGGTCTGTACTTTTTGCATATCGGCGCAATAGTCGGCGACTGGCTGGTTTGCCTTAGCAGCGGCCAGTTCGGCCGGGGTGCCGTGTTCGTCCGTGGCACACAGGAACATGACTTCATTGCCGCGACCACGATTGTAACGGGCATACAGGTCCGCCGGCAGCTGGCTGCCGATGAGGTTACCCAAGTGTTTGATCCCATTGATATAGGGAAGTGCCGAAGTAATGAGAATTCGTGCCATATCGCTTTTCCGCCTAGCTGTCTGACGATCCGTCTAACGCAAACCTGTCCGGTTAGAAATCCCCTTGCGAACGGATCACTGTAATTCCCTTTGGTTTGACTGCTGACGAGCTTGCACAGATCGTGTATAAGGCGAAAAATATTGAGTGTAGCTTGTCCTGCGGCTGAGGAGAATTTCACTAACCTCTTGAAAACATGTCATGTGAGGCCCACCTTGACTGTATACCTTTGCATACCAACTGATTGGCGGTCCATATATGTTTGACTTTCTGCTCGGAGGTGCGTTTGCACCTTTTTCCTTTGCTCTGGCGCTTTTGTTCGGCCTGATGGGGCTTGAACTGGTGGCTTTGTTACTGGGTGGCAGTTTGATGACGGGTGACAACGACGTTGCCCCAGACATTGGTGATGCGCCAGACTTGGGTGATTTTGATCTGGATCTTGATCTGGACCCCGAAGGGATGCTGGTAGATCCGGGCGATCTGGAGTTGGCCGAGTTTGATGCTGAAATCGACGTCGAAGGCGGGATTGAAGCCAGCAGTGGTTTGACCAGTTGGTTGGGCCTTGGCAAGATGCCAACGCTGATTTGGCTTGCGGCCTTACTGATGGGCTTTGGCCTGAGTGGTCTGGGTTTACAGGTTGCACTGCAGGAACTGTTTGGCCTGCTGGCCCCGGCTTGGCTTGCGGCTCTGCCTGCTAGTGCTTTTGGGCTTTGGTTCGCGCGTGGCTTTGGCGGGGTCTTTGCCAGGCTATTGCCACAGACTGAAACCGAGGCTTCGTCTATGAACCAGCTAGGGCGCCGTCGCGGTGTGATTTCCCAGGGGACAGCAACCCGGGGACGTGCGGCGGAGGTGCGGGTAAATGATCGGTTTGGCAACGCGCATCACCTGCGGGCCGAACCTCTGCGCGATGACGAAACCCTTGAACAGGGCACAGAGGTATTGGTGCTGCGCGATCGTCGCAGTGGCACCTATGTTTTAGTCGGCCTGTCCGACTGATTGAATTGAAATTCTATTTTTGGAGGTAACTCATGGAGTTGCAGTTTTTGTTGATTTCCGTCGCCAGTGTTCTGGCGTTTCTTATTCTGATGGGACTGGTGCTTGGTCGTCTGTACCGGCGTTCCACACGCGAAGTTAGTTTGGTTAAGACCGGGGCGGGTGGTAAGCGCGTGATTATGGATGGGGGCACTATCGTTGTGCCATTGTTGCACGAAGTAAGCCCAGTCAACATGAAAACCCTGCGTCTGGAGGTGCAACGCAACGGCGATGCCGCTCTGATCACACAAGACCGGATGCGGGTTGATGTTGGTGTGGAATTCTATGTTTCGGTCAATGCTACAGAAGAGGGGATCGCCCGTGCGGCCCAGACCTTGGGCGATCGCACATTTGATGTGAACCAGCTGCGTGAATTGATTGAAGGTAAGCTGATTGACGGCTTGCGGGCAGTTGCTGCGCAGATGACCATGGACGGATTGCACGAAAAACGCGCTGACTTTGTACAGGAAGTGCAGAATGCCGTGTCTGAGGACCTTCTGAAGAACGGTTTGTCTTTGGAATCGGTATCTCTGACTGCGCTGGACCAGACCCCGTTTGAGGCTTTGGATGAGAACAACGCATTTAACGCGGTAGGGATGCGTAAGCTGGCCGAGGTGATAGCCAAATCGAAAAAAGAGCGTGCCCAGATTGAGGCCGATTCTCAGGTCGCGGTGCGTCGTGCCCATATGGAAGCTGAACGTGAGCGCCTGTCAATTGAACAGGACGAAAGACAAGCTGAGATCGAACAGGTCAAACAGGTGGAGCAGATGCGCGCGGCGCAAGAAGCTGAGATCGCCAAACACCATGAAACTTCTGAGCAAGAAAAAGAGCATGCCCGTATTGCTCGCGAAGAGTCCATTCGGTCAGCGGATATTGAGCGTGAGCGCAAAATTCGTGAGGCAGAGATCAACAAAGAGCGTGAGCTGGAAGTGGCCGAGCAGGACCGTCAGGTGATTGTTGCACAAAAGTCTGAAGAGGAAAGCCGGGCTCGTGCATCTGCAGATCTGGCCCGCGCCGAGGCGACCAAGGCGACAGAGTCTGTGATTACCGCTCGCCAAGTTGCTGAAGCCGAGCGCGCGAAACAGATCGTATTGATCGAGGCCACCCAAGAAGCTGAACGTCAGGCCACCGCAATCAGGTTGTCAGCGCTGGCCGAGAAAGACGCTGCCGCCGACCGGGCCGATGCCCGGCGCGAAGAGGCGCAGGCTGAAGCGGATGCTCTGAACATCCGCGCTGAAGCTAAGAAGAACGACATGCTGGCCGAAGCGGAAGGTAAGCGTGCGATTGTCGAAGCCGACAACGTGCTGTCAGGGGAGCAGATCCGCATGCGGGTTGACCTGGCCCGGATTGAGGCAATGCCGACGATCATCGCTGAGATGGTCAAACCAGCCGAGAAGATCGACTCGATTAAAATCCACCAGGTTAGTGGTATTGGCGGCAATGGTGCGGCTGCGTCCGGTGGTTCCGGCGGTGGAGACGGCGATAAGCCAGTGGTCAATCAGGCGCTGGATTCGATAATGGGCATGGCGGTGCAGATGCCTGCGCTCAAGAAACTGGGCGAAGAGTTGGGTCTGTCAATGGAAGATGGGGTAAGCGGTCTGGCTAATGGGGCTTTGTCCCCACAGCCCAAACCCATTGCCGCACCGGAAGATGGGGTCGATGAGGCGTCAGACAAGCCAACACCACAAACGCCAGTGATCTAAGGGCTAAGATATAAAGAAACTTGTCAGGGCCGGATCCTATTCGGCTCTGATTTTTTATGATCAGAAGCACTTTGGACGCCACAAAGAACTCCTAACCGGCTGTCGGTTTCTACTTTGCCTGTGCTTTTTGCCTAGGGTTGCGCGAGGAGTTCCAGAGACCCTTGATAAGCGGCAATCAACCCAATCACTGGGGCGGAAATTTCGACGTCAAAGTGAAAGGTTCCGTCTTTTTGCGTCTCATGGCTGCTGCCTGAAGGTAAGAACACCTTGGGTAAGGGAACTCCCAGCAGCGACCACCTGCGTGGGATGAGGAATAACTTGCCATCATCTATCACCAGGGCAAGTGCGACATTGATAGGGCCAAAACGTTCGACCAACAGCTTGTCGTTGCGACCAGTGCCCGCAAACTGGACTGAGGAAAAGGACTTGTGGCCAAAGGTACGTGTCCATTTCTCGCCGCCCTTGTGGGGTTCGAACTGAACTTTGACCGGGCATTGGTTGGTCGCCTCTGGAAAGCCGAATAGTCTTCCCAATGCCTTGGATAGTAACCCGGCACCTCGCTGCACGCGGGCTATTCCGGCCCATGTGCGTGCTGCTGTGTCGTCGTGTAGAGCCTGAACTTGGGTTGGGAGCCTGTCAAAGGCATGGCCAAGGATCTGCCGGTAAAGGGCGGCATCAGCATTCGGTGGGGCGCGAAACCCCATGTAGATGGTGCGGTTTTCAAATTGCACTTGGTAATCGGCAAGCGTTAGTGCCTGCGTTGCCGGGCGGGCTCCATGTTCGGGGCTCTCAGCCTTCAGATGTTTCCGGACAATGGCCTCAATAGCCATCGAAGGAATATAGGGGCCATCGTCACCTTCAGCCAATAGGTGCCAGCTACGTTCAACGGGCTCACCATCCTGGCGTCCGGTCACATGAACAAACATCCCCCCGCGGTGCTCGCCAAATTTCATGAGGTTCAAGATCTTGTAGAAGATCGACGCTAGGGGAACGAAACTTGGCAGGTTGAATTTTGCCCGTGCCTTCGCCAACATGTTCAGCATGCGGTGCAGAGTTTCGGGAACAGGGCCAGCCCCCATCCAGATGTCTTTAAGTCCAGGTATTTCAGGCGGTAGGACCTGCAATTCAGGTACATCGACTAGAGAAAAACGAATATTCTTCAGCGGCAATAGACCCGGCACAGCAACGGTACATCGCTTGCTTTCGGTCAGCCCGTGCGCTGTTGTCCGCTTGCCATTCCGGGTCAGTTTGACCGGAGCGCCGGCATAGCCAAGCACCGCCCGCATGACGTTCAGGCCAATACCGGCATAGGGTGACGGAGCGATGCCACCTTGAACGGTCTCAATTTCCATCGTTTTGGATATTTCGCGCAGGACCGCTGCGGTCAGGATGGGGAAACTGCTGACACCTGACAGGACAAAGATACCGGCTTCCTTGGCTGCCTGATCGAACTTGGAAATGCCAAACACAAATTCAGCAGCGTCGGCAAAGTCCAGATAACTCACTTTGAAACGAATACAGGTTTCGATCACTCGGTAGCCGTCGTCCCCATAGTTTTGAAACGGTCCGGAGGCATCAATGACCAGATCAGGGCTCAACCTGTCCATATGTTGATCCAGTGCGCTGCGATCCAGTTGAGCAGGCTGAACTGCGGCGACCCCTCGAAAATTATCACAAAACTGCGTCGCTCGATCTAGGTTGCGGCCACATATCAACATGGTGAGGTCGGGGGTATCAGCTAGCAACTCCGCAAGGCGGCCACCAAATACGCCATAGCCACCAAGAATAATGATTTTCACGTTATGAGTCTTTTTTGAACTTCATTGTCTGGCAGGCTGCACAGATCTGCTGTGCCAAACCAGCGGTAGCGGTTTCTGGCTACGGCGCGATATAGGACGTCGCGCAGTCCGCTGGGGACTAGGCGTAGAATGGCCAGAACCTTCCAAATGCGCCCCAGTCGTTGGCCAACATGGATCAAGGCGTCCAGTGAGGCGTAACCGCGCCCCTCAACGAGATAGAGCCAGGAACTTGGATCGTCGGGATCCATACCATAGTGGGTCATCAGGGCGTTGCCCAAGTCTGATTGCAGCGGCACAATCCTGAACTCTGCGTTGCGATCATTGTGGGCAATCCATTTGGCTCCACGGGCGCATAATGCGCACTGGGCATCCATAACACAGATCGGTCCAGCATCGGCAAAGTCGGGGATCTTGTTATCGTTTCGGTAGGAAAAGGGGGGCTTATTCAAATACATGAACGGACCTTAAGCGCAGGTTCCGCTGCAGTTCAATTGTTCAATTGAGATTGCCCAATCTAGGTTGATTCCACGTATTCTACCCGGTCATCGCCTCTCGCGGGACCGCTTCAGCAGGCGGCCGATGACAAAGGATGTGCGTGGGGCGTAGACATATTGTGTACGTTGCTCGGGCGTTGGACGGGCGCGCATTCGGGTCAAGCCAAAGCTGATCAAACCCAAGTGCCCAAGTGCGATCATCGCAAACAGTGCACTTGGTCCGTAATTTTCGATCAGCGCCGAGGCAACAAACGGGCTTGCGATAGCGCCCAGGGCAAAGAAGAACATCAAGGCGGCCGATAGTTCAACCCTTTCGTTTGATTTGGCAAAGTCATGAGCATGTGCGGCCGAGACCGAAAAGATCGGGAAGGTGGTAAAGCCAAACAACGCGGCCGAGGTCATCACAGCTAAGGTGCCCAATCCAGAGGCTCCGATGGTGACACCACTGGATAAAATTGCGGCTACGGACAGCCAAATCAGCACCCAGCGGCGATCGTATTTATCGGCCAGCCAGCCCATCGGGTATTGCGCCAACGCGCCACCCAGCACAAAGGCGGCCAGGAAAAAAGCGATCTGGTCGATCCCCAAACCAACTTCTTGCCCATAAAGTGGCCCGACCATACGAAACGAGGCCGAGCTGAGCGCGGCAACAATCACTCCAGCCACCGCAAGTGGTGAACAGCGCCAGGCCAGCTTAGGGCGCAGGCGCGGTGCCGATGGGGTCTCTGGCTGGCTGGCGCGGGTCAGGGTCAGCGGCAGTAGGGCTGCACAGCACAAGATGGCCAGCAAGTTATACGAAACATAGGCCGCAGGCGGCAGAACAGCGATGATGAGCTGCGCCGCCAGAGAGGCGCCCATATCGACAATCCGATAACTGCCCATAGCCCGACCTCGGGTCTCGTTGGTTACTTTGGCATTCAGCCATGCCTCGATCACCGTGTAACAGCCTGCCACGCAAAGCCCCGATGCAATCCGCATGGCGGCCCAGGCCAGCGGACTATCCGTCAGAGTATGACCGATTAGCCCAATTGCCCCCAGAGCGGTAAAGGCTGCAAAGGCACGTGAGTGCCCAACAGTGCCCATCACCCGTGGCGACCACCAACAGCCAATAAAGAACCCCAGAAAATGCGCCGATCCCAGCAGGCCAATTTGTTCTTTACTAAAGCCCAGAGTCAGCCCCGAAATAGCATCAAGTGGTCCTACGCCACCCGTAGAGAGCTGTAAGAGCACAACAGAAAGAAGCAGGGCGGCAAAAGAAATGATCAGGCGCATAACGGGCAGAATGCTTTCTTGAACTAGGTAGGCTTATCCATTTTCGACAATAATGTCGTATCTGATCGCTGTGCGGGTATTTACTAGTTAGCCCTGATCTGGGCTTGGATGTTCAGAGCCACAGTATCTGAAACCAAATCGGAGAATCCATCTGCGCCAAAGGCTGCGCGGCTGATCCTCCCATTCAGTGTCACGTCAAGCTGGCTCAGATCGTTGGCTGCTGTGCCACGTGAGCGATAGATTGCCGCCTGCAGCGTGACAGGTTTAGTTACCCCGCGCAGGGTCAGATCACCGATAATTTTGGCCCCACCCGACAGACGCCCAGCCGCACCAAGAATGACCCGGCGTGATACAAATCGGATGGTCGGGAAGCGTGTTGCATCTAAGACTTCAGGGCCGGTCATCACCTGAGTGATAAAAATCAAACCAGTGCGCGCTTTGGTTACATTTAAGGTCACCTCCACTCGCGATGCCACCAGTTGCTGTGGGTCAATGGTGATTTTGGCCTGCTCAACTGGAATTGTACCCGTTTGCGCAATGCCGTTTAAATTGAATTGAAAGCCTACACGTGATCCAGACGGAACCAGTGTATAGTGGGTCGGGACAGCCAAGGCAGCTGTTGGCATGGCACAGGTGCTGGCAAGCCCAACTATGATTTGGCGTCTCTGGATCATCTGTGTTCCGCTCTTTGCCGCCCACAAGGGGTGTTGGCCAAGTTGTATACCCTAACTCTGGAATTCGCCAAAACATCAGTCGTTATCTGAGCTGTCGTCATCCCAAGAGCTGGATCTTCATCTAGCTGGAAATATCCCGGGGTTTGGGGCAGAGCCCCAATACTAAACATCCCCAAGAACTGTCGAACTGCTATGTATAAAGCTAAAGGCCGCAGGAACCCTTTGGGGATAGCAGTGGCAATTTGCGCTTGAGCTCAAGGTTCTAGCCGTCGCGTGGTACAACAGGGCCATCCTGTTTCACCCATTCGCTAAATCCACCTTCAAGATGCATGACCGGTTTCAGCCCCATCTCCATTGCCAGTTTAGCGCTGAGTGCAGATCGCCAGGCGCTGGCGCAGTAAAACACATAGGTTTTATCCTGATTGAAGACCGCCTTATGGTACGGGCTGTCCGGGTCGATCCAGAACTCCAACATGCCGCGAGGGCAAGAAAATGCTCCTGGTATCATGCCAGATCGCTGCAGTTCGCGGATGTCGCGCAGGTCGACAAAGACATAGTCTTCACTTGCTGCCAGATCTTTGGCCTCGGCGACTGGCAAAAGGGTAACGCTCTCATTGGCTTCGGCCAACAGCGCCTTGATACCCTTGGTGATGGTTTGCGTCATTGAGATGTCCCTTGCGCGTAGATGAGAGGCGTTTGGTGGCAGGCTGGCTGATTTTCAGGCCAAGCTCAAGTCTTAGCAGTCTTGTGCTTGCGCTCGCAGGTCGGCCCACTACTGTAAGCTCAACAAAATATGAGGAACGCGCGATATGAAAATGAATCCGTTGGGCCGCACAGACCTGCAGATCTCAGAACTCTGCCTGGGTACCATGACGTTTGGCACCCAGACCACTGAAGAAGACTCTCACGCTCAGATCGATTACGCGTTGGCGGCAGGGGTGAACTTTATCGATACTGCCGAAATGTACCCGGTGAACCCGGTAAGCCAAGAAACCGTTGGCCATAGTGAAGAAATCATTGGCAATTGGAATGCCAAAACGGGGCGTCGTGGAGACTACATTCTGGCGACCAAACATTCTGGTGAAGGATTGGCGATTGTACGGGATGGGGCTCCAATCTCCTCCAAAACAATTGCGTCGACAATTGAAGGTTCACTGCAACGGCTAAAAACCGATTACATTGACTTGTATCAGTTCCACTGGCCAAACCGGGGCAGTTACATGTTCCGCAAAAACTGGAGTTATGATCCCTCAGGCCAGAACAAAGAAGAGACGTTGGCCAATATGGTGGATTGTCTGCAGGCCTTGCAACAGCAAGTTGATAAGGGCAACATCCGCGCCTTTGGTCTGTCTAACGAAAGCGCTTGGGGGACAGCGCAATGGCTGCGGCTTGCTGCTGAAGCGAACATGCCACGGGTGGCGTCGATCCAGAACGAATACTCGCTTTTATGCCGGATGTACGACACCGACTTGGCGGAGCTGAGCATCAACGAAGATGTCGGACTGCTGGCCTTTTCGCCGTTGGGAACTGGATTGCTAACCGGAAAATATCAAGGCGGTGTCGTGCCGGAGGGGTCGCGCAAGGCTATCAACCCCGAACTGGGTGGACGCCATTCTCCACGGGTCTATGACGCAGTAGGAGTATATCTGGACATCGCAGACCGGCATGGCTTGGATGTGGTGCATATGGCCCTGGCCTGGTGCCGTACCCGGCCCTTTATGGCCTCGGCGATCTTTGGTGCGACCACGATGGAGCAGTTGAAACATCTGTTAAAATCGGTGGAGGTCGAGCTGAGTAATGAGGTCTTGGCGGAGATAGATCAGGCACAGCGCGCCTATCCAATGCCGTATTAAAGGAAAAGGGGGAGGGGGCGCTGCCCCCTCTTGGCCGGTGGCCAATTCACCTCCGGGATATTTCTGGCTAGATGAAAAGGATGCCCGGCCGATGCAACTGTCAGCCGCCAATTTAGTGGCGAAGGGGTTGCACTGCATCTTGGCGCAGATCACGCGCGGTACTGCCGTGGGCGGTGCGGAACGCGCGGGCAAAGCTGGATTGCGACGTGAAGCCAGTGGCCATGGCCACATCCATTAGCGGCATGCCGGTATCGGTAACCAGTCGGCGGGCCTCGGCCATCCGCAGTTGCAAGTAATGGTCCTGTGGCGTGGTGTTCAGACGCAGGCGGAACTGTTGCTGCAGGCTGCGCGGACTGGTGCCTAGGCTTTCGGCGATATAGCTGAGCGGTAGTGGCTCGTCCAATGAGGATTCCATCAGGGCGTTGGCCCTTGCGGTCAATGCGCTGTGCTTTTGGCTGCCAAGGCGGCTTTGTGGTCGGGTTGGGGCGGCGGGGCCGTCATACAGGAACAGGCCAGCCACGCGCGATGCAAAACCGTGGCCATGGCGCGCGCCGATGATGTGCAACATCATCTCAATCGCTGGGGTGGCCCCACCAGATGTCAGGCGACCTTCGGATAGGGTGAACCGGTCCTGGCGGGTGTCAACTTCGGGGAAACGGTTGGCAAAGTTTTCCAGATCTTCCCAGTGGGTGGTGGCGGCGTGGCCGTCTAGCAAACCAGCCTCGGCCATCAGCCACGGGCCGCCGTCGATGCCCGCGATGGTCGCGCCTGTGGCGGCGATACGGCGCAAGCCAGCCAACAGGCTGGGTGTGGCCTGGCGGGCGAGTTGAAAACCAGCGACAACGATCAACAATTCACAGTCTTGCAGGCGGGCCAATGGAATGCCGGGCACAGTCAACCCGCTGGTCAGCATCGAGGGCTCGTTTGTCGGGGTGACATAATCCCAGTCAAATGCATGACGTCCGGCCAGCCGGTTGGCGGCGCGCATCGGGTCAACCGTGGCCGCAAAGGACAAGGTGTTGCATTCGTCCAGCACCAGAACGGCTGTTTTCAGCGGTCTGTTTTCCGGCTGCAGTATGTTTTTTGCGTATTTCATCAAGTACGATTCGCATATTGTAAAGTTCAGGCCCCAAGGCTGAGCCACAGTGGGGATCAAATCAAACAGGAATCTGGGGAAGAGCCTGGGGATAACTCAGGCAAAACTCTGTACATCGCAGGGAAAAGCGAAATGCCTCTGAATATGAACAAAGACGTCTTTATCACCTGTGCCGTGACAGGGTCCGGCAGCAGCCAGGATCGCAGCCCACACGTGCCGCGTTCACCGGCGCAAATCGCCGATAGTGCGATCGCAGCGGCCAAGGCTGGTGCGGCGGTTGTGCACTGCCATGTGCGTGATCCCGAGACCGGCGTGCCAAGTCGTGATCTGGGATTGTACCGCGAAGTGACCGACCGAATTCGTGAGTCCGAGGTGGACATGGTGTTGAACCTGACCGCTGGCATGGGCGGCGACATGGTATTTGGCGATGTCGAAAACCCGCTGCCAGTGAGCGAGGCGGGCACCGATATGGTTGGCGCGACCGAGCGTATGGCGCATGTTGCGGAATGCCTGCCCGAGATTTGCACACTGGACTGCGGCACCATGAACTTTGCCGAGGCCGACTACGTGATGACCAACACGCCGGGCATGCTGCGGGCGATGGGGCAGATGATGACCGATCTGGGTGTGAAGCCCGAGATTGAGGCCTTTGACACTGGCCATCTGTGGTTTGCCAAAGAGTTGGTGAAAGAAGGTGTGCTGGACGGTCCGGCACTGGTACAGCTGTGCATGGGGGTGCCTTGGGGCGCGCCGAATGATCTGAATACTTTTATGGCGATGGTCAACAATGTGCCGGATGACTGGACGTGGTCGGCGTTCTCGCTGGGCCGCGACCAGATGGCTTATGTTGCGGCGAGCGTTCTGGGCGGCGGCAATGTGCGTGTGGGGCTGGAGGACAATCTGTGGCTGGGTAAGGGTGAGTTGGCTGAGAACTGGCAGCTTGTTGAACGTGCGGGCACCATTATTGAGAACATGGGCGCGCGCGTGATCGGGCCTGATGCGGTGCGTGAGAAACTGGGTCTGGTCAAGCGGGCACCGGTGGCGAAGTAAGCCTATCTCCGATGTGGTGAAAACATGGACAGATCCAGTCTGCCTCGCAATAATCTTTTCCATCAAAGGTATTGGAAAAGGAAATTCGACATGGTTTTGAAAGTGACACGCTATTCTATCTCTGTCCTGCAAAAAGTGATTGCCACTTTGGTTTTGACGACGGCGACTGCTCAGGCCGCGGATGCGCCGCTGTGGGAAGGTCACTGGAGTGGAAACGCAAACTGGTGTGAGCGGGCAGGGGACGTCGGGGACGAAACCCCGACCTATTATGGCAAGGATGGCCTGTTTGGGATGGAATGGAGCTGCGATGTTGCCAAGGTCCAGGAGACAGGTCTGCCGAATTCCTGGGTCCTGAATCTCGACTGTCTGGATGCAGGCTACAGCTATCAGGAACAGATGATGCTTCTGGTGACCCATGAGGATCGTTTGCTGATCCTTGGAGAAAGTGGCGTCACCGAAAATCTGGTCCGATGTAAGAAGTAAAAGGAAGATCAAGTGAAAACAGCAGCAATCATCGGTGGTGGTGTTATCGGCGGCGGATGGGCAGCCCGGTTCTTGTTAAACGGTTGGGATGTGCGGGTGTTTGACCCGGACCCGGAGGCCGAACGCAAGATCGGCGAGGTGCTGAGCAACGCGCGCCGCAGCCTGCCGGGATTGGGTAATGTTGCGCTGCCTGCGGAGGGCGCGTTGACGTTTCATGCGACAATTGCCGAGGCCGTCGAGGGCGCGGCATGGGTGCAGGAAAGCGTACCTGAGAGGTTGGACCTGAAGCAGAAAGTCTATGCTGAATTACAGCAACATTGCGCCGAGGATGCGTTGATTGGCTCTTCTACCAGCGGGTTCAAACCGTCCGAACTGCAAGAGGGCCGTGGTAATGCCAGCCGGATCGTGGTGGCGCATCCGTTTAACCCGGTCTATCTGCTGCCGCTGATTGAACTGGTCGGCACCCACGTAAACCCGGTTGATGTGATTGCACGCGCAAAGGAAATCATCAGCGGCATTGGCATGTATCCACTGCATGTTCGCAAGGAAATCGATGCCCATATCGCTGACCGCTTTCTGGAGGCAGTCTGGCGCGAGGCGTTATGGCTGGTCAAAGACGGCATAGCCTCGACCGAGGAAATCGACAACGCAATCCGCTATGGCTTTGGTATTCGCTGGGCGCAGATGGGGCTGTTTGAAACCTATCGCGTGGCTGGCGGCGAGGCTGGGATGAAGCACTTCATGGCGCAGTTTGGCCCTTGTCTGACGGCGCCCTGGACCAAGTTGATGGATGTGCCCGAGTTCACGGATGAACTGGTGGATCTGATTGCCGATCAATCAGATGAACAGTCGGGGATGCACTCGATCCGCGAACTGGAGCGTATTCGCGACGACAATCTTGTCGGCATGATGCGGGCGATGTCGGCCAATGATTGGGGCGCAGGTGCGCTGCAGAATGTGCAGGATAAGGCGCGTGAAGGTGAGGCGGGGTTGCTGAGCCATATCGACCAGATTGGTGATTTGTCCAAGCCGGTGCTGACTCTGAACCGCACGGTGCCGCTGGATTGGACGGACTATAACGGTCATATGACCGAGAGCCGTTATCTGGATGCCTTTGCGCAATCCACTGATCGGCTGATGTTGTTGATTGGCTGTGATGCCGAGTATATCGCCAGTGGCGGTAGCTATTTCACCGCTGAAACCCATATCCGCCATATCGACGAGGTGCATGCTGGGCATTCCATTCAGGTTCGAACTCAGGTGATACTGGGAGCGGGTAAGAAGATGCACCTTTGGCACGAGATGTATGAGGGAGACCGCTTGCTTGCCACTGGGGAGCACATGTTGCTGCACGTGGACTTGGCGACCCGGCGCTCTGCACCACCTGCAGAACATGTAGAAGCTGCGCTGGTAAAACTGGCAACGGCGCATGCTGCGTTGCCTGCACCAGACGGATTGGGCCGTGCTATCGGAGCGCCACGGTAATGGCGCGGGTTCTGATCACCGCGGGCGCGTCCGGCATTGGCCGCGCCATGGGGGAGGGATTTGCAGCTGCCGGTTATGAGGTCTGGGTCACTGATGTAAACGAGGCCGGACTGGGTGAATTGCCCACTGACTGGATCACTCACCGTGCCAATGCAGCCAGCGAAGAGGATATGCGGGCGGTGTTTGCGGCTATTGCAGCAGCCGGCGGTGTGGATGTGCTCTGTGCCAATGCCGGTGTTGCCGGGCCTACGGCCAAAGTAGAGGATGTGGAACTCGCAGACTGGCAGGCCTGTGTCAGCGTCAATTTGGAGGGGGCGTTTTTGGCAGCGAAATACGCCGCGCCGCTGATGAAGGCGGCGGGGAAGGGGGCCATCGTAGTGACGTCATCGACTGCAGGGCAGTACGGCTATCCTAACCGTGCGCCCTATTCGGCTGCGAAATGGGCGGTGATCGGCTTGACCAAGACGCTGGCAATGGAGCTGGGACCACATGGTATTCGCGCCAATGTCATCTGTCCTGGCGCTGTCGAAGGCCCCCGTATCGAGGGCGTGCTGGAGCGCGAGGCAGCGGCCAAGGGGATGACCCGGGATGAGGTCTATCAGGGCTATGCCTCAGGCACCTCGATGGGGCGGTTTGTCGAAGCCGGTGATATTGCCAATATGGCAGTGTTCCTAGCCTCTGACGCGGCCCGTCTGGTGTCGGGGCAGGTCATCGCAGTGGATGGCCACACAGAAAACCCGGACCCAAAAGTCTAGTGCTCCGGTAGCTCAGGTCACTGCCGCGACCTGAGCCTGAACGCCGCCCTACGGGCGTCGTGCAACCCTAGCTGCCAATGGTTGCCTTAAGTGCGCGCAGATGGCCGGGCAATTGCCGGGCTGTCATGTTGGCCTCGCGAATTAGGGTGTCGAAATGTTTGGTAAAGGTCTCTATCCGGTCGCTATCGCGAAAGGCCATATAGTGGCTACCAGCATAGAAAACACAGAGTAACGGGCCGAAGATGGTCAGCGGTGATGAGTACAATCGTTTGGCATCAAACAGATAGACCCGTAGGCGCGGATACAGTTGGGTGCAGAGGCGCTCAAAATTGTCGAGCTGTTCAATACGAGTTTCAAGTTCCAGGTCCTGATAGTAGCCGGTGCCATGGGCAAAGCTGTGCAGCTCATATATTGGCAGGGCAATTTCATAGTCCGACTGCGATTGCCGCATCCAGGACAAGCGGTCCTCGGACGCACCAATCGCCTGAGTGGCTGTACGCCCCAGATGCGGGGTATACTCCCACTCTAGCATGGCGCGGGTTTTCATCATGTCGGGCAGGGTGGCGGGGACATGACGGATCTTGTACCCCGCTGCTTCACGGTGCCAATCAAAAATACGCGCATCGACCAGGGAGCGTGGGGCTTCGGACAAGGAAAGAGCACCGGCCAGCAGTTCAGCGGCGCTTTCGGGGCGGTCCGACAGGCTGAGCAACCAATCCGCCGAAACCCCCAGTGCAGTTGCACAGGCTCCAACCACATGAGCGTTGGGAAGCCGGGCGCCGTCACCAGTGAGCAGTTGTGAAATTGTTGACCGATCCACGCCGATTTGCCGCGCCAGAGCACTTTGGCTTAGCCCGCTGTCTTGCAATCCACGATTTAGACGGATCCGAAATTGCTCAGCGCGGACGCGTTTGTCGATTTTTGTGTTCATGTGTGGATTAATATCACAGTTGTTGAATTTTGTTAATCAGATACGGAATTTTGAACAGTGCCACGTCGCGGTACACCTGAACAGACATTTGCTCAGGAGGAACAATGGAAACGCGATTACGTTCACTGGTGAAAGCGCTGATCTGGAACGCCATTGGGTTGGTGATGATGGCACTGGTTGGTTTTTTTGCAACGGGATCAGTGGCAATTGGCGGAGTAATAGCGCTGACCAACACGGTCATCGGTTTCTCTTGCTACCTGTTATATGAGCGAATTTGGTCGCGGATCCGGTGGGGGCGTCACCATGTCTAAACCGCTGTCCACAGGTCCGGAGTGGGGTACGTTTCTGCTCATATTGTCCTGCTACGGTCTATGGTTTGCTGCCTTGGCTTTGTTGCCTGATGTGAGCCTGTTTCTGACGATAATTGTGACCTCTGCGCTGGTTGCCTTTCATTCTTCGCTGACACATGAGGCGCTGCATGGGCATCCGTTTCGTAGCAAGGCGTTGAATGAGACGCTGATGGCGGCTCAGCTGAATATGGCGATCCCATACAATCGCTTTCGCGACACCCATCTGGCCCATCATAAGGATGAATCCCTGACCGATCCTTATGACGATCCGGAAAGCAACTTTTTGGATCCTGCGGCCTGGCGAGAAATGCCGCGATGGAAGCGCCACCTTTACCGTGCCAACAATACCCTTTTGGGAAGGATCCTTCTGGGACCGATGATTGGACAGTGTTGTTTTCTTGCCAGTGATGCGAGAGCCGCATGGCGGGGGGACCGCTCAGTGATATGGGCTTGGGCACTACATGTGCCGGGGGTGTTGATGGTGGTGTGGCTGGTCAGCCTGACACCGATGCCATTTTGGGCCTATTGTATCGCCGCCTACCTGGGGCTGGGACTGGTCAAAATCCGCACCTTTCTGGAACATCGTGCGCATGATCAGATGCATGCACGCACCGTTGTAGTCGAAGATCGAGGCCCCTTGGCATTCCTGTTTCTGAACAATAACTTCCATGTGGTTCACCATCTGCACCCAGGCGTGCCCTGGTACGCGTTGCCAAAGTTGTACCGCGAACGACAGGGTGATTTCAGCAATGCCAATGAGGGTTACATCTACCCATCATACCGCGACGTGTTTCGCCGTTATTTTCTGCGTGGCAAGGACCCGGTGCCGCATCCGCTCTGGCACAGCGGCGAATAAGCCGCCATAACCCGACGTATGAGTTTATGGATTCCCGTCGCCATCGCCGCCGCAACGTTTCAGACCGTGCGGTTTATGCTGCAAAAAGTCTTAAGCAGCGTCAGTCTGTCACCAGCGGGCGCTACGTTTTCCCGCTTCATCTACTCGGCGCCATTTATTCTCGCCGGATTGTTCATCTATCTGATGGTTTCTGGACAACAGCTACCGTCACTCCCGCCCAAGTTTTGGATGTTCGCCTCTATTGGCGGATTGTCGCAAATCCTAGCCACGATTTGTGTGGTGGCATTGTTTAAGCAGCGCAATTTCGCAGTAGGCATCACGTTTAAGAAAACCGAAGTGATCCAGACGGCCATTGTTGGTCTGTTGGTGCTCGGTGATCAGATTACGGTCTGGGGCTGGGTTGCGATTGTGGTTGGATTGCTGGCGGTGCTGGTGCTGGCCAAGCCGCCCAATAGTAGCGGGCCCTGGTGGCAACACCTTACCAACAAGGCGGCCCGGTTTGGGCTGGGATCTGGAGTGTTGTTTGCTTTCTCCGCCGTAAGCTATCGTGGAGCCTCACTCCAGTTGGGCGACCTGGACGCAATGTTCCGCGCGGGCGTTACTCTGGCGGTGGTGGTCAGCCTGCAAACTCTGATGATGTTGGCCTGGCTAAGCTGGCGCGACAGGGCTGAGATCACCCGCGTCTGGGCCGCACGTCGCGTTGCGATTTGGGTTGGTCTGACCAGCATGGGTGGCTCGTTTTGTTGGTTTTGGGCTTTCTCTTTGCAAAATGCAGCTTACGTCAAAGCGCTGGGTCAAGTGGAGTTGATCCTGTCGATCCTGGCGACCGTTCTGTTTTTCAAAGAAAAAATCACCTCGCGTGAGATCTTGGGTATGGCACTATTGGTGGTGTCCATTCTAGCGCTGGTGCTGGCCATCTGAAGAGGACGCGCGAGGCCGACCCTGTCAGGGCTATCCAGATTCAGGCATTTCCGTGCCGTGTAGCCGAAGGAACAGGCTGGCCTCGTCGTTGTTTCGAAAATAAGGCACCGAACTGGGCGGCGTCAGATCCGTAATACGAGCGGCGACTTCGGCCAGTACCACCTCGGTAATGAACGGCAGGTCAAACTGGCGGGCCTGGGATAGTTTGATCCACTGCAAATGGGACAGTTCGTCAGACGCCTGTGAAAAATCATCCAGATCACCGGTGATCTGGTCCGCATCAACAAGGAAAAACCGGGCATCAAATCGTCGAGGTCGCCCGGGCGGGGTCAGGGCGCGGAACACATATTGCAGGCCGTTGCCAGACGGCAGAAACCCAGCTGACGCAAAACCGGCCCAATCGGCGGGCGGGACGCCAGGCCAGTCGCCGCGCTCACCCAATACCAACCCAGTTTCTTCCCATAGTTCACGTATTGCAGCCACTGTGAGGGCGGATTGTAGGTCGTCAGGCGCCTGGTCGGCTAGCCGTGTGTGGCAAAGGTCGGAAATGTGAGAGGCTAAAGGGATCTCAGCATCTGCAACATCGACCGCACCGCCTGGAAACACAAACTTGTTGGGCATGAATGCAGCTTTGGCGCCGCGTTGACCCATAAGGATCATTGGATCTTTGCCCATCCGGTCGCGTACTACAATGACTGTGGCCGCATTGCGGATTGCCGTTTTGTCGATCACTGGCTGATTGTCCCGATTTGCGCTCATAAGATTCTTAGCACCTTACTATGGGTTACGAGTCCTTGTCGAACCCATGCATGCGCCGCGCCCATTGGTAGCCAACGACAATACCCTTCATTCGGGGTAAGAGGAACAAGGACAACGAGACGCAACCGAGGGTAACAATGGAAAACATGGCCAGTGGTTCAGGGCGCCAGGTAACATAGGCGAAATGCAACAAAGGGGCCAGCAAGTGTCCAACGATCAAAATGGTCAAATAGGCAGGCCCGTCATCTGCGCGTGCATGCGACAACTGCAATCCGCAGCTGTCACAGTTGTCATTGATTTTGAGATAGGAATGCAACAAAGCACCTTTACCACAGCAGGGACACTTTTTGCGCCACCCTTTTAATAGAGCGGGTGCTGTTGGACGATCATTTTCAATTTCTGATGCGGGTACGGCCTGAGACTCAGTCATGACAAATCCTATGTGTTTGGCACATGTTTGCGCCCTTAAAGCCCCAATGGGTAGAGGCTACGCGAGTGCTGCGGCGTGATGCCGCAAAATTGTTTGCTCTCAACAGGAGTTACTCTGACCATATCAAGGCAGACACGCTTTTGGAAAAGGGTATGCCAAAGGATGTAAGCAAACTGTAACGATCGTGGATAGACACCTTTCATAGTTTCATTGACCTTTTTTCAAACCGGAGCGACGGAACTGCGGCCCTGCTACGTTTGACTACCATGATCGGCGACACTGGGTCGCTTTGGACAAAGGATTTGGACATGAAAAAAGCAGGTATCTTCGCAGTGATCGCCGCTTCGGCTGGACTTGTTGGTGCAGGCGCAGTTCTGGCGAACAGTGGTCCGGGACGTCAGGGTATGAATATGACGTTTGAGAAACTGGATGCCGATGGAAACGGTGAAATTACACAGGCTGAAGTTGACGGGCTAAAGGCCGCACGTTTTGCCGCCGCAGACGCCAATGGTGATGGCGCGCTGTCTCTTGAAGAGCTACAAGCTCAGGGGATGAAGAAAGCAGAACAACGGGCAGCTGGAATGTTGGAGAGGCATGATGCAAACGGCGACGGTGTGTTGAGCCAGGATGAGTTGCCTAAGCCGCGCCGGTCGGGCCATATGTTCGAACGGATGGATGCCGACGGAAATGGCACCATCTCTAAGCAGGAATTCGAAGAAGCGCGCAATCAAATGAGCTCGAACGGAATGGGTAAACACCGTCCGGGGCAATCAGAAATGACAGAACCGGAGCAAAACTGATTAGTCTGACGTGTATCTTAACACAGACATATCCCGGCGGCGGCCTCATGAAATGGGGCCGCTACTGATGGGGGACCCAGATCCCGCGTTAAGCGATGACGCTTTGTTGGTTCTTTATGCCAATGGCGATGGCCGTGCGGCACAAGAGTTAACCAGTCGCCTGGCTCCAAGGTGCCTGGGCGTGGCGATGCGGGTTCTGGGAAATCGGGCAGAAGCTGAAGACGTCACGCAGGAGGCAATGATGCGATTGTGGCGGATGGCGCCCAACTGGCAACCGGGACAGGCGCAACTGTCGACCTGGTTGTACCGGGTAGTGATGAACCTGTGTATTGATCTGAAACGCCGTCAGCGAGGTGGCTATGTGGATCTCGATGCGGTGCCGGAACCGGAAGATACTGCCCGCAGTGCTGCCGAGCAAATACAGGACGATGCACGTCATGACGCGCTGCAAGCCGCCCTGATGCAATTGCCAGAGCGTCAGCGTCAAGCGGTGGTGTTACGCCATATTGAAGAGTTGGCTAATCCTGAAATTGCAGGAATTATGGATGTCAGTGTTGAAGCAGTTGAGAGTTTGACCGCCCGTGGAAAACGGTCATTGGCGGCCATTCTGACCAACAAGCGTCAGGAATTGGGGTATAACGATGGCTGAGTTGGATAAGGCAATGCAAGAGCTTGACGATCTGTTTGCTTCCGCGCGTGAAGCGCCCAGTCATCTACCTGACCACCTGAATAAAGCAATTTTGGCGGATGCAGTGACTGCGCGATCTGAGGCTGCGGTGGCAGAGCCTGCGGTGAAGCCGGTGGTGCTACAACGTCAAGGGTTCTGGAGGCAGTTGTTACTGGCAGTTGGTGGCTTACCGACGATTGGCGGGTTTGCCGTGGCCTGTGCAGCTGGCGTGTGGATAGGTCTGGAGCCGCCGTCATTTTTGCCCGACCCAGCCCAGTTGGTTGGGTATTCAGACAGCACTTCGGTGCCCTATGACAGTTACGACCTGGCGGTGATGCTGGGCGAGGAGGTGCAATGAGCACGACGCAAACGCCAAAAATGAAACTCTGGTTACGGATTGTACTCGCAGGGTCGCTGGGGCTGAATTTAATGGTCGCCGGACTGGCTGTTGGGGCGGCTTTGCGGTTTCGTGATGATGTACGGCCCCGTCCGATGCCCTCATTTGGAGCGATGCTGTTTCGTGAGCTGGATAGCGAGGCAAGACAGTCCCTGCGCCAGCAGGCTGGTGGTGATCACGGTAATTTTCACAAACGGCGGCGGGCAGAAGGCGAATCCGTCCTCGCCCTGTTGCGTGCAGACCCTTTTGTAGTTGAGGCTCTGTCCAGTTTTCTGCAAGAGAAAGCCACCTCAGGTCATGATTTTCAAATGTCGGTCCAGAAAGCCTGGATCGAGAGGGTCGCCGCGATGAGCGAAGCTGAGCGCGAGAGTTATGCTGATGAACTGCAACAGCGTATGCATCGCCCACCCAAGCCACCACGCCATCGTGGTTCATCGCGAAATTGAGAAGAAAGCCGTTGAGGCGGGCCTGGAAAGGCCCGTTTTAGGCCGCGACAGGACTAAGAGTAACCTGGTTTCGACCCGCATGTTTTGCGCAATATAGCGCGCGGTCGGCGTCTGCGATCAGATCGCTAACGCTGGGGTGGGCCGGAGAGGTACGTTTGGAGCAGAGATCACCACCTCCAATGACAACCCCAATGCTGGTGGTGACGGAGATCGGTTCGGCGACGCCCGGAACGTGAAACGGGGCTGAATTAATTTTCCGACACAGCTGTGCGGCAACTTCCGCAGCTTTGGCTTCACCGATGCCGGGTAAGACAATCATAAATTCTTCTCCGCCTACGCGCGCCAATAGATCCACCGGACGCAGCTGTTTTTGCAGCCTATTGGAGGTTTCGATCAATACTGCGTCACCTGCCGGATGACCAAAGCGGTCATTGATCTGTTTGAAGTGGTCAAGGTCGATCAGCATCAAGGCAAAGTTTTCACCACAATCATTGGCATTGCGGGCGACCCGATCGAGGAACGGCTTTGCATAGCGGCGATTATATAGGCCGGTCATGGGGTCTTCGACAGCGGCGCGCAACCCGTTGCGAACCGTGTCACGCAGGCGATCGGTTCTCACTTTGTGCTGCAACTGTGTCGACAACCGCAGGGCCAGTTCCTGAACGTTGAATCCTGATTGCAACACATCATGGGCACCGCGGTCCAACGCTTCTGCCGCGACATGAGGGTTTGCCGGATTGGGAATTGCGATCACTACTGAATTCCGGGTGGCAGCACGCGCGCGCAGATCAGCCAACAATCGTAGTCCTTGGCCGGTTTCAGCCTCGTTCAGTTCTACGACGATGACGTCGGGGACAGGGGCACTCATCAGCTGTTGTATATCGTCAATCTGGTGCGGGTGCAGGTGATAGGGGACCAAGGGTTGCAACCGCGCAGTCCATTGCGCAGCGGTAGGTGCATCATGGGCCACCAGCGCAACTTTGGAACCACGAATTTCTGCGAGGCATTCCCGATTGCTGAGCGGAGGCTCAAAGCTCTGCGCGGCGTCGTGCTGCAGGTGCAGATCCTCGTTACTGTTGCGAACCCGGATCAGGCTGCGGATCCTCGCCTGTAGAATTACATCATCCACTGGTTGAACTAAGACATCATCTATCCCAGAAGCTAGCGCATTTATTCGGGTGGAATTGTCATTTTGTGCTGAAACTGCAATCACAGGGATACCAGATAGAGAGGCGTCACTTGCCAGAGTTCGCTGAACATCAGCGGCAGTCCCATCCGGCAGGGACATGGCGGTCAGAATCAAATCCGGGCGGCAACGCCGCGCCACGGACAACAAATCCGTAACACAATCCGTTTGCACCACGCGGTAATAGGCTGCTGAAAGCTGTACTTTCAACATAATGCGGTTGGTCGCGACGCCATCTATGATCAGGATTGTGCCTTGCACGCGCTTCCCTTTCCGCCCTTGCATTTCACTTGCCTAGAGTCTTTATGACAGGAGTTAACAAACCCTTTCCCAAGCCCGTAAAAGTGTCGCAAAATGCCAGTTTCCGCCCATTCCGCCGAAACCCTTGCCCTGCAGGCGTTGACCTGGCTTGTAGGGAACGAGGATCTACTGTCGGTTTTCCTTGGTGCATCAGGGGCCAGCGAGGCCGATCTGCGTGCAAGCGCAGGTGAGCCAGAGTTCTTGGGGTCAGTGTTGGACTTCCTGATGATGGACGACGCTTGGGTGATTGGGTTCTGTGATGCGCAGGGTATCGCTTATGAGGCTCCGATGCAGGCCCGAATGGTTTTGCCAGGAGGCGCACAGGTCAACTGGACCTGATAGATTTTCATGGAACGCTGCTCCCAGTTAAGGAACTGTCATGCCCGTTGATGCCCTATTGTTCGACAAAGATGGAACCCTGTTTGATTTTGGGGCCACTTGGAACAGTTGGACCGCTAAGACAATTCACCATCTTGCTCAGGGACGAGCCGAAGTGGTGCAGGGGTTGGCCAAGGTGCTGAGCTATGATCTCGACCGGGGTGAGTTTCGTCGGGACAGTATTGCAATTGCGAGTACCAATTCAGAAATCTCGGCTGTGATGGCACCCTACATTGATCATATGGATGTTGCTGAACTTGAACTGTATCTAAGCACAAGTGCTGCGGATGCCACGCTAACCGAGGCAGTGCCTCTGGTCGCGTTTCTTGATGACTTGCTAGCACGTGGCAAAGTGCTGGGTGTCATGACCAACGACTCAGAATTGTCGGCGCGTAACCAACTGCAACAGGCGGGTGTGCTGGATCACTTTGCCTTTATAGCCGGATTTGACAGCGGTCATGGCGCTAAGCCTGATCCTGACCCGCTGCTGGCGTTTTGCAATGCTGTCGGCGTAGATCCATCCCGGACTGCCATGGTTGGCGATAGCCTCCATGATCTGGAGGCAGGGGACGCCGCAGGAATGCGCCGGATTGCAGTCTTGACGGGGATGGCATTGCACGAAGATCTGGCGCCCCTGGCCGACGTGGTGCTGCCGGATATCGGACATATTCAGGCTTGGCTGGACAGCTGACCGAACATCACTGCTGCGGGGGTCTGGCCGAGCTATGTGCTGGTTTACCGGCTGTACTGGGCACTTATGTACAGAAAAGATGAATTGCGCCGTGCTAAGCAATGAAAACGACAGATGATGTCGTGAATGAAGCGGCGACATAGCCAAGAATTAGGCCTGCTGGTATTCAACAGCAGGCCCAAGGGAGATGGTGATGTCGAGGAGCGAGGGACGCAGGCGGCGCGGTGGTGGCCGGGCAGGGGCAACAGCAAGACGGGGTGGTGCCGTCATTGAACAAATGCCCTGGCAAATTCCTGTCAACATTGATCGACCAACAGAACCTCTTGGCCCCGAGGGCATTCAAGCGATCCATGAAGGCGCCATGCGAATACTTGAGGAAATCGGCGTGGTGTTTCTGAACCCCGAAGCCCTGGCGATATTCAAACAGGCGGGCTGTCGTGTCGAAGGGGATTTGGTCCGTATGGACCGTGATTTTGTGATGGAGATGATTGGCAAGGCGCCCAGCACGTTTACCATTACGCCCCGTAATCCAGAGCGTGCCTTGCCCATTGGCGGCAATCATATGTTGTTCGGCAATGTGTCGTCACCACCAAACTACTGGGATCTGGAGCTGGGTAAAAAGGTGTCCGGTACTCGAGAACAGTGCCAAGACCTGTTGAAGCTGACACAATACTTTAACTGTATCCACTTTGCTGGAGGCTATCCGGTTGAGCCGGTCGACCTGCATGCATCCGTCCGCCATCTGGACGTGCTGTATGACAAGCTGACGATCACCGACAAGGTGATGCATGCCTATTCGCTGGGGGCAGAGCGGGTCGAAGATGTGATGGAGATGGTCAAGATCGCCGGTGGGCTGAGTGAAAAGGAGTTTCAGGCTAAACCGAGGATGTACACCAACATCAACTCGACCTCTCCGCTGAAACACGATTATCCGATGATCGATGGATGTCTGCGGCTGGCCCGTCGCGGGCAGGCGATTGTGGTAACGCCGTTTACACTGGCCGGAGCGATGGCGCCGGTAACCATGGCCGGGGCTGTGGCACAGTCTATTGCAGAATCTCTCTGTGCGATTGCTTTGTTCCAGTATGTAGCGCCGGGTACGCCCTGTGTCATTGGAACATTTACCTCAAACGTCGACATGAAAAGTGGTGCACCAGCCTTTGGTACCCCAGAATACATGCGCTCCACCCAGATGACGGGACAGATGGCACGGTTTTATGGGCTTCCGATGCGGTCAAGTGGGGTGTGCACAGCGAATGTACCTGATGGACAGGCGATGTGGGAAACCTCGAACTCGCTGTGGGCTTCTGTTCAGTCAGGGACCAATATGGTCTATCACGCGGCTGGCTGGCTGGAAGGCGGGCTGATTGCCAGCCCAGAAAAATTTATCATGGATTGCGAAGTGCTGCAGCACATTCAGCGCTATATGCAGCCTGCAACCTTTGCCACCACTACGGATGACATTGCATTCGGCGCAATCAAGGAGGTTGGGAACGAAGGTCATTTCTTCGGTATCCAGCATACTCAGGACCGCTACACCGAAGCGTTTTATCAACCGTTTTTGAGCGACTGGCGCAATTATGAGGCTTGGGAAGAGGCGGGGGCGGAATGGACCGCGCAGCGGGCGCACAGAGTGTTCAAGGACATCACCGCCAGCTTTCAGGAACCGGCCATGGATGACACGCTTCGTGGCGAGCTGCAGGAGTTTGTAGCACGCCGTAAGGAAGAGGGTGGTGCGCCGACCGATTTTTGAGCACCGGTTCTGGAGATATGTGATTTTGCCAGTTGGTAGACTTAGGCTGAGCCACAATCTGATGTGACACAAAATGTTGCAGAGGTAAGGGCCTAAGCGCTAGATACATTGCAAATTTCAATCACTAGGTTTCAACCATGTCTCTGAACGCTGCAGTAGAGCTGTCCAAGAACCGTGCCATTTTGTTTGGATTAGGCTTTGTTTCTGGACTTGCGCTTTGGCAGCTGTCCGAACATTGGGATAACCCTGCGTTGCCGCCCTGGCTTTTACTGGCATTGCTGAGCTTTATCGGGAGCTATGCCTCAGTCGCGCTGGCGCTCTGTGGGCCAGTTTCAGTGTTGCGTGCGCTGGGCGGCGCACTCGTTTTGTCAGTACCGTTTACAGCACTGACCTCCTTGGCCGGGCGCCGGTATGAGTTGGCAACCGAAATTCTGGATCAGCCGGTCCCCATCAGCGTCAGCATTCTTGTGTTGCTGTTGGCCACTCCGTTTCTGATCGTCGGTCTTCAGAACCGCCCTGTATGGCGCAGTTACACCGCGCTGTTCGAAACAGCCTGGGCGCTGACCATCCGATACCTGTCAGCATGGGTATTTGTCGGCCTGTTTTGGGTGCTGATGTTTCTGTCCGATGCCTTGCTATCGTTGGTCGAGGTCAAAGTCATCGACTGGATTACCGACGAAGAGTGGTTGGTTTTCGGCTTGACCGGAGGCGTGCTGGGTCTTGCTATGGCAGTGGTGTTCGAACTTCGTGCAGCGGTTTCACCTTTCTTATTGTTACGGTTGTTGCGCCTGTTGGTATTGCCTGTGCTGGCCGTGGTCGCGGTATTTTTGATCGCCATCCCTCTGCGGGGCCTTTCGCAGTTATTTGGTGATTTTTCAGCCGCCGCAACATTAATGAGCGTGGCTACGGTGATGATCACCTTGATCGCAGTGGTGCTAGAACGTGACGATGCAAGAATGCGGGAGAGTGTTACAATCTCGATTTCGACACAGTATTTGGCCGTTCTTTTGCCATTTGTGACTGGTTTGGCGGCTTGGTCGATCTGGCTAAGGGTCTTTGACTATGGCTGGACCCCTGATCGGGTGCTTGCAGCCTGCTTTAGTGCTGTTTTACTGGGGTATGGGGTATTGTATCCATTAGCCGTTTTGCGTCGTACGGGTTGGGAGGAGCGGATTAGGCGCATCAATGTTTGGCTGGCATTGGTTACGATCGCTATTTCGGCGGCCCTACTAACACCTTTGCTGAATCCAGATAAGATTGCGGCAAGTAGCCAGGTTCAGCGATATCAGGATGGGCGTCTTTCGCTGGATAAATTCCCCATCGCACAACTTGAACATGACTGGGGGCGGGCTGGCCAAGAGGCACTAAAGGCACTTGAAGACAGTCCAGAGAGCCAATCTCCAGAGCTAATTAGACGGCTGCAAGACTTTCGGAGTGCGGACAATCGGTGGGCATTTGAACGTGGTGTTACATCCGAAAAGCTGGAGGGACTAAAAGCCGAACTGGTGGAAAAACTGCCGATATTTCCCGAGGGTGAAACTTTGAATATCGAAGATCTAGAAGGTTTGGAGCAGTACGATCTAAGCCTCTGGCTGACCGGTTGTGATTTACCAGTATCGAATGGACGGCCAGGTTGTGTTCTGATCATTGACCAGTTTGATTTGAACTCTGACCGGCAAGGGATGTTATTGTACCGGAACTCCCATTACGCCTTGACGGTTAAGACCCGCTTCCTGACTTTCGCTACTCAGGGCCTAGCTCTTTCTAAAGAAGCTCAGGTGTTGGCAGGGCAAGCGCGACCAAGACTGAACACCATGGCGATAGAGCAAATATTTAGTGGGGAGTACTCGGTTGGCCCCAGTTCACTTAGAGCGCTCCATGTCGGCGGAAGGGAAATCACCACAAGACCGTAAAACCGAAGCTGAAAGGTCACTAAAAACCGACTGCATTTTAATTGTTGGGCCTTTCTTAAGGTTCGCACGTCAATTGTGTGTTACTTAAAACGAGGGGCCTTCTTATGCATGGGCTGATTAATAGGGCAATTCAGGCCTTTGTCTGCAGCACTTATGGTGAATCGCGTTGGCGCGATGTGACGGATTCGGCTGAACTCGGCTTTTCCGAGTTCGAGGCCATGCTGATTTATACGGATGAACAATCGCAAAAAATTCTGACCGCGATGGAGCAAGTTCTTGAGCGGCCACTTCGCGAAATGCTTGAGGATATGGGCACCTTTTTAGTGGCCAATCCGCAGACTGAGGCATTAAGACGTCTGTTGCGATTTGGTGGGGTGAACTATGTCGAATTCCTTCATTCGCTGGATGACCTGCCAGATAGGGTCCGGCTGGCAGTGTCTGATCTGAGTTTACCCGCGTTAGAACTTGTTGAAACGGCACCGGGTCAGTTCAAACTTATTTGCCAGAACGGTCTGCCCGGATATGCCAGTGTTATGATGGGGGTGCTGCGTGCTATGGCCGATGACTATGGGGATCTGGTCATCCTAGAGCATTCTGGAAGCGAAGAGGATGCCGAGGTTATTTCAGTGATGCTGGTCGAGACCGATTTTGCCGAAGGCCGCACATTTGACTTGGGGGCGAACATGCTATGATGAATGTAGATCAACTAGCTGAAATTGCTTCAAAAATTGCACCGATGTTTGTGTTGCTCGACGGCCAGGGAAACATCGGGCAGGTTGGGCCTACACTGCAGAAGTTGCGTCCAGATCAGGACTGGACAGGAAAGCCCTTTCTTGAAGTGTTCGAACTGCGTCGTCCTCGATCGATTGGCAATATGACTGAGCTGCTGCGGACGTCGGGCGTGAAGTTGCATATGCAGTTTCGTGATGAACCTCAAACCGGTCTCAAAGGGGTGTTGGCACCGCTACCAGGGGATATGGGGGCAATTGTAAACCTGTCCTTTGGTATTTCAGTGCTGGATGCAGTGCGTGATTATGATCTGACCAGTGCCGATTTTTCGGCAACCGACCTCACTATCGAGATGTTGTATCTTGTTGAGGCGAAGTCAGCCGCGATGGAGGCGTCGCGACAGCTGAACCTGCGGTTGCAAGGGGCCAAAATTGCCGCGGAAGAACAGGCATTTACTGATACTCTGACCGGGCTTAAAAATCGCCGCGCAATGGACCACATCCTCTCCAGAATGATCAATACTGGCCGTGATTTTTCACTAATGCAGGTCGATTTGGATTTCTTCAAGGCGGTCAATGACACGATGGGCCATGCGGCGGGTGATGCGGTCTTGCAAAAAGTGGCCGGAATCATGGTTGATTGCACACGCTCTACTGACACGGTGGCCCGGGTCGGTGGTGACGAGTTTGTCCTGATCATAGATGGTTTGTTGGATCGGTCTCGCTTGGATAGCATTGCGAACCGATTGATCGAGCAATTGGAAGTACCGATTCCCTTTGGTGGTGAAATGTGCAGAATTTCGGCGAGTATAGGTACGGCACTCTCTCCTTCGGGAGGGGGTGTTGACGCTGCTCGGTTGCTGCATGAGGCAGACGTGGCGCTGTACGCAGCAAAACGGGCCGGGCGTGCCTGTCACTTCTTCTTCGAACCTGGAATGGACAACGACGATAGCGATGAAGCGGATAGTCCAGACGTTGGTTTGCCTGTTTCAAGCGGAAATGGCGACGGGCTTGTCAAAGATGCTGCTCAGCGTACGGGTGGGTAGGTCGGTGTTCGCGTGCACGGTTGGGTGGCGAAGCTCTAGCTAAGTACGAAAGACATTCAGACACTGTGTGTATTTAACTAGAGCATTTACCCCATCGTGCCTTGCGCCGTTCTGTGTCGAGCTTGTGAGAGGGGGAGGCATATCCGAACACGCCGCAGCATCTGCAATATTTGCAAACGGGGCAGTCTGCTACCCGACCAAAAGGAACGCATGCCCGGAAGCGCAAAAGCTAACTACATGGTCTTAAAAATTCGGGTATGATAAGCAATGGCAGCCCGTACGAGAATCGAACTCGTCTTTCCAGGTTGAAAACCTGGCGTCCTAACCGATAGACGAACGGGCCACTTAGTGCTTGAAGCGGTATCTAATTAACCCGCTTCCGGGACGCAAGTGGATATTTTCTAAAAAGTGCAATAATTTCTCACCCAGTGAAACTCAGGCAAGCTTTTGACAAATAACAATAACTTAACCGTCCAAGGGCGGCGTTTTAGTACTTCAGTGGAAGGGATGTGGCAGCCCGTACGAGAATCGAACTCGTCTTTCCAGGTTGAAAACCTGGCGTCCTAACCGATAGACGAACGGGCCACTTAGTGTCAGCGGGTATTAGTAATTCCCGATGCGCACCGCAAGTAAAAAATGCATGGCAGCGAAAATTCTTTGGACCGACCGTTTTTGCTTCGGTGTGTTAGGCGGGGGCGGCATCTTCCAACCGCAGTTGCGCAGTCTGACGGCCACCCCAACTGTTGATCTCCAACCGGCCAGCAAAGTGGAACCTGGCGCCACCATGGTCCAGTAGGTTTTGCCCCATCGCGGTGTCGAAGGCGCCAAAACAGATGGCATCAATGCCGCTGCTTATGCCGTCGCTCAGCGATAGCTTCAAATGTGACTCACCGACACGCTTGGCAAAGCGTACCTGCATATCTGGGAAGGCATACCGCGGTGCAGGTGCACCTGCGCCAAAGGGGCCAGCCTGTTCGATCTGTTCGATCATGCTAACTGTGGCGGCCCCTGGCATCAGAACGCCGTCCAGCTTTAGGTCTGCTGGGCCCAGATCGCCGGCGCCTTGTTTGTCCAAAAGTTCTGCCAGTCGTGCCATGGCCGGCTCCAGCTGGTCGCGGGCCACACTCAGCCCTGCTGCCATCTTGTGGCCTCCACCTTTGATCAGTAGCCCATCACTGGCCAATCGCTGAATAGCTGCACCCAGATCAATACCGCTGACGGAGCGGCCCGACCCTTTGCCCTCGTTGCCATCCAGACCAATCACAACGGCAGGTCGTCCGGCAGCTTCTTTCAGCCGCGACGCAACAATACCCACCACCCCCGGATGCCAGCCCTCGCCAGCGGCCCAGACCAATGGCGCATCCAGCCCACGCTCTTCGGCTTGCTCCATCGCAGCGGCACGTACGGCGTTTTCTATATCGCGGCGTTCTGTGTTCAGCTGGTCCAACCGCTCTGCAATTGAGGCGGCTTCATGTGCGTCATCGGTCGACAACAACCGAGCACCAAGGTCAGCCTTGCCAATCCGCCCGCCTGCATTGACCCGTGGGCCCAGCATAAAGCCGAGACTATAGGTGGATGGCGCCGAATCCATCCGTGATACATCTGCCAGTGCCACCAGACCGGGACGTTTTCGGGCAGCCATTACCTTTAACCCCTGACGTACAAGGGCGCGATTTGCCCCAATCAGAGGCGCCACATCTGCCACTGTTGCCAGTGCGACAAGATCCAGCATGGCCATCAAATCAGGGCCGGTACCATGACCGCCTTCACGCAACTGCCGACGCGCCTCGACCAACATCAAAAACACGACGCCAGCCGCGCAAAAGTAACCCAGCTCGCCGTCCTCGTCTTGTCGGTTGGGGTTCACCACCGCCACGCAGTCGGGCAGCGTCTCTGCGCCAAGGTGGTGGTCCAGAACCACCACATCCGCACCTGCGGCTGCGGCGATTGGGCCATGACTCATTGTGCCGCAATCGACGCAAATGATCAGATCATGATTTTTCGCCAGCGCTGACATGGCTTCGTCATTGGGTCCATAACCCTCGTCGATGCGGTCGGGCACATAAAGCGTTGCACTGAGTCCCATTTGACGTAGCCATACCAGCAACAGGGCTGCCGAGCTGCCACCATCGACGTCATAGTCGGCAAAAACGGCGATCCGTTCGCGTCGCTCTGCAGCCTGTAGAAAGCGCTTTGCAGCGGTCTCCATGTCTTTCATTCGTCGTGGATCTGGTAGCAGGTCTTTCAATTGTGGTGTCAGAAACCCTTTGGCCTCGTGCGTGGGGACACCTCGTCGGGCAAGAACCTGGCACACTGGTGCAGCAATTTCGCTTTGTTGCGCCATAGCTTCCGCTGCGCGTTCAATGTCAATTCCTGGCCCTTGCCAGCACCGTCCAGTCAGGGATTTTTCAACATTCAGAAACGCCACAGCACAATCCTTAGTATAAGAAGGCAAAAGGCCAGGTCTCTCTCAGACCCGGCCTTTCTTCGTATTTAGAAATGCCTTCTCCGGACGTCGCCGGTAGAGGCAGCAGGACCTAGGCCCCGCAACGGGTTAGACCGGGGTGCGATAAGACATCCGACGGACCGAGCCGGATTTGGAGCGCATCAGCAGGGTGCTGGTTTCTACCCATCCGGGTTCGCGTTTGATGGCAGGCAGGAGGGTGCCACCAGTAACGCCAGTGGCCGCAAAAATCACATTTTCAGTGACCATGTCGTCGCGGGCGTAAATCCGGTTCAGGTCGGTGATACCTGCCTTGGCTGCGCGACCGCGTTCGTCGTCGTTGCGGAACAACAACCGACCATAAATCTGACCGCCCATACATTTCAAAGCTGCAGCAGCCAAAACTCCCTCGGGCGCGCCACCAGACCCCATATACATATCGATGCCAGTGGTCTCGCTTTCGGCGCAGTGCATAACACCAGCTACATCGCCGTCTGTGATCAGGCGGATCGCAGCACCAGTTTTGCGCACTTCGGCAATCATGGCTTCGTGGCGTGGACGCTCCAGAATGCAAACCGTAATATCGGATGGGGCACATCCTTTGGCCTTAGCCAAGGCGACGACCCGCTCGGTCGGGCTCATGTCCAAGGTGACAACGCCTTCAGGCAGGCCGGGGCCAACTGCGAGCTTGTCCATATAAACATCAGGCGCGTGCAGCATGGATCCGCGTGGACCCATTGCAATCACCGTCAACGCATTGGGCATGTCTTTTGCAGTCAGCGTGGTGCCTTCCAGCGGGTCCAGCGCAATATCGACACCGGGGCCTTTGCCAGTGCCTACTTCTTCACCGATGAACAGCATCGGCGCCTCGTCGCGCTCACCCTCACCAATGACTACCACGCCAGCGATGTCCAGCAGATTCAATTGCTCACGCATGGCGTTGACGGCCGCTTGGTCAGCGGCTTTCTCGTCTCCACGACCCACCAAAGAGGCTGAGGCCAATGCTGCCTGTTCGGCAACACGGGCCAGGCCCAGGGACAACATGCGGTCGTTAAAGGCCGCGTCGGAAAGGGTCGAATTCATGATCAATATCCTGTCTCAAACAATGAGGGTTACTCGTCGCATACCCCGTGCGGGGCAGGGCTCGCAAGAGGCGAGTATGATCCGGGGCGGGTTGATGCCCTCGCAGCCCGGGCTAATTTCGTTTTTTGTGCAGCGATGTGCTCAAAGCTCTTCGATACGCAGCGCGACCGGCGTTTGGGCGACCACCGCACTGGCCTCGAGCGCCTCCAATGCGACATCCAGCGTTGCCCGGGTGCATTTATGGGTGACGATGAGAACAGGTGCTGTTGGTTCCGAGTGGCTGTACTGGCGCATTCGGTCGATTGAGACGCCCGCATCGCCCAGAGCTGCAGCCACTTTGGCCAGGGCGCCGGGTTTGTCTTGCAATGCCATTCGCAGGTAGTAGGGGGCTGGCATGCCTGTTTGAGCTGCAGGAATTGTTTGCAGGCTGTTGGCGGGCTGGCCAAAGGTGGCAATGCGCAATCCACGTGCTAAGTCGCAGATGTCGCCCAATACGGCGCTGGCTGTTGGGCCCTCACCGGCACCGGGACCGCGCAGAACAATCTGTTCCACTGCATCCCCTTCGATCACGACCATATTGGTGCCGCCTTCCAGCTGCCCAATCGGGGAGCTGGCCGGGACCAAGCAAGGTGACATACGCTGTTCCAAACCGCGGGGAGAGCGTTGAGCTACCCCCAGCAATTTGATGCGAAAGCCCATGTCTGCAGCTTGATTGATGTCTTCCAGTGTGATGCGCTGAATGCCTTCCAGCTGCACGTTTTCAAAATCAGGCTTGGTCCCAAAGGCAATTGCAGCCAGCAGCGCCAGTTTGTGGCCAGCATCGATGCCCCCAACATCCAGGTTGGGATCGGCTTCGAGATAACCAAGCTTGGCGCATTCTTCGAACAAGGCGTTATAGCCCTGTCCGGTGGCCTGCATCTGGGTCAGGATGAAATTGCAGGTGCCGTTCATCACGCCCATTACGCGCGTTACTTCATTGCCTGCCAGCCCTTCGGTCAGGGATTTGATCACTGGGATACCGCCGGCAACTGCAGCTTCAAACCGGATCACCTGGCCTGCGGCTTCGGCCTGTTCAGCCAGTGATTGACCGTGAATGGCCAGCAATGCCTTGTTTGCGGTGACCACGTCCTTGCCCGTTGCCAGAGCGGCTTCGGTCGCTTGCTTGGCTGCGCCTTCATGCCCACCCATCAGTTCCACAAACACGTCAACATCATCGCGTTTGGCCAGTGCGACCGGGTCCGTTTCCCAAGCATAATTGCTGAGAGAGAGGCCGCGGTCCTTGCTCGCATCACGGGCGGAAACAGCGGAAATCACCACTGGACGACCCGTTCGTGCCTCTAGCAGGTCAGCCTGGCGGCGGATGATTTTGATCACGCCCATGCCAACGGTACCTAAACCTGCAATCCCAAGACGAAGCGGCTCTGTCATAGTTGATGATCCCTTATTCTTAATCTTTCCTCCGCCTTAGCCAATTCAGGGGAGAGGCGCAACGGCGCTGAACTTCGGAAGGGAAGGAAACGCATGGCTTGTGTTGTCGATGGCTGTCCGATTTCGGTGCCGAAGTGAGGTTTGACCTAGGTCGAGGAAGAGGTGCCAGACATTACGGGAAGACGATCTAGTGGATGGCGACGACGCAGGTAAGATTAATTAGGTCTTGAGGCCAACGCGTGTGCGCGCGCCTGCAATCGGGCACTTCGTGCAGCCAGTTCTTGTTCCAATGCAGTGCTCTCGATTTCCGGATCAGGCAGGGGAGGGGCAGCACTATCCAATGGGACCAGAATAGGATAGTCGGCCCGCTTCAATGCCGGGGTCAGCTGGTCTTCCAGCTCGGGCACTCGGGTGCAGGCCACAGCCATCAGTGCAACGATGCAGGCGCAGGATTTCAGCGCAGTTTGGCTGCTCATGACGGTTGGTCCTTTTCTCTTTCTCTTTGATGCCTGTTTGACGCAAAAGGCGCAAGCAGGGGTTTTTTCTGAACGTTTGTTCAGATAGTCTAGATGCATGGCTCGAACTCAGGGATCTCATTCTGGCATAACTGGCCCGCGTATTTCTGACGCGGCACTGCGTCTGTTTGCGCAACACGGCTATGCCGCTGTTTCCATGCGTCAGATTGCGCGGGAGGTGGGTGTGCAGGCGGGCGCGTTGTATAACTATACCCCAGACAAGCAAAGCCTGCTGTTTCGGCTGATGGAAAGCCATATGACCGAGCTTCTTGCCTCGTGGCGTGATTTGCCGCGCGATGGTGGGGCATTGTCACAGCTCGAAGCCTTTACACGGTTCCACATCCGGTTCCATATGCGGCGGCCGGACGCTGTATTCATCGCCTATATGGAGCTGCGCAACCTGTCTCCGGACAATTTCACCGCTATCGAATCGCTACGTCGGGAATATGAAATCGCGCTAGAGGTGATCCTTAAACAGGGCGTAAGTGACGGCGTGTTTGTGGTCCCGGATACCAAAATCGCAACGCTGGCGGTGATTGCCATGCTAAATGGGGTCAATACTTGGTATCGCTCTGGTGGGCGTCTTTCCTTGGATGAAGTTGAGACAACATATTGGGAGATGGTGCGGCGGGCGATGGTGTCATGACCCTTTTCGAGGTTAGATCGGAACGCCTGTACTGTGATGATTGGCGCCTACTTTCTCCGGACGATTTGTCTACCTTCTTCATGCCCGAAGTTGTGAAATTCCTACCAGGTGGGTTTCACGATCTTCTAAGTTTTTCAGCACAGCGGGGTTTCCTGACCGAATTATCTCGTGAGGCCGAAGTGGTCGCTTTGTTTGATCTATCGGGTGCAGGGGTTGGACTGCTGGTCCTTTCTTATGCAGAGCCAAGTAGCAAAGAGCGTCATCTTGGCTATCTGTTTGCGCAGGATTATTGGGGGCAAGGGCGGGCAACCGAACTCATTTCGGCGCTGCAGCAGCACTTTGGAGATACTGATACTGTGCTGTGTGGGGGTGTCATGGCCGACAATACAGCGTCTGCTCGCGTGTTGCAGCGGGCCGGATTTCACGGCGAAGGTGGCGGCAACGAAGTGGTCTATCGTTGGTCTGCCACATCCGACATTAGTGCAACTCAGGCTTGATATTGCCCTGGTACAAGAGATTCCGCTGCCTGTTTTAGAGTTGCAGGGTCGGCCCCGGGTGGGAGCAGCTTGCCATAATGAACGTCGTATCGCCCGCCCAGTTTTTCAATCAGCTCAGCCGTATACCGAAGTGACGCTACCATGGCGCCAAAATGGTCATTGCCTCCACTAAGGAACCGGGCAATGGCGCGTATGCGGTAGTAGGCTCTGGAGTTTCTGGCATCTAGTGTTGCGGGTACAATTGGCGCCTGGCTGGCCAAGGAAACCAGTGTGGAGCCGTTTCGCCATGCAGGTTCGACCAATTGACCCTGTTTGGAATCGGGAACCCTTCCTGATCCGAAAATTAGAACGGCCCCATCGTTTGCAAGGTGATTTAGCATCGCCTGCCGGGTTTGTTTGCCCGACACAGCGCGGTTTTGCTTGTTGATCGTGACTGGAATGATGCTTTCTGAACCAAGAAATTTTTCGGTTTCTTGGTTGGCAACGACTTTCATGTCAGGGCGTTTTTCCAACAGGGCTCTTGCGTGGGCAGGAAAGTCAAAGATGCCTGTTGGATGGGTCGATGCGATTATAACTGGACCGGTGGCAGGGATGTTTTGCAGCCCATGAACTGTGATTGTGGTGCCTCCATCTCGTGCCAGCAGGGCGTTGACCAGGGCCTGGCCCTTTAGCCCGTCTACCTGATCGAAAAGGGCTTCGCTTTCACGTAGTGCAATAAGCGGGTGGCCAAACAATGTCCGGCTAACAGTGTCGCTGGTATGGATCAGGCCGCGAATGAGTTTCAGCACAACGGTATTTCCGCTGCGCAGATGCAGACGTTCTCTCATTGCTTTGTCCAGCGGCCGTTCAGCAGTCCGTTGATAACTCATTTGGGAACACCCCAAGGCAAAATGATAAAAAACACTTCGGACAAAAAGGTCCGATTTCAATTTAGAAGAGAGTAACCTTATATTTGCTTACGATGTCAGGTTGCGGCCGCAATTTCCAGAGTCACGTAAGGGAAAATGACTCATTTGGTTGTTGCGACCGCTAATTTTCGTAATTAGTGAGCAGGTCGGATGAAGCTACCATTGCGCAATTCATCGAAGGCCTGTTGCAATTCAGCGCGGGTATTCATCACAATAGGACCATGCCAGGCGACGGGTTCGTCAATTGGTGCACCTGAGATGAGCAGGAACCGAACGCCTTCATGACCTGCCATTACCGTGATTTCATCTCCGCTTCCAAACCGTACCAGCGTCCGGTCGCCTGACATATCGCGAATGTGCAGTTCTTCACCAGCCACTTCTTTTTCCAGCAAGACACCCTGGGGGGCCGAAGCATCGCTAAAGGCGGCCTGGCCATCAAATATATAGGCAAAGGCGCGTCGGTAAGTGTCAATCTTGAAGGTCTTCTTGACCCCGGCGGGGACATAAACGTCTAGGTACTGTGGATCGGCGGCGATGCCATCTACTGGCCCACGCTGTCCCCAGAATTCGCCAACGATGACTTTGACCCGAGTCCCATCGTCATCAATGACCTCAGGGATGTCGCTACTGCCAACATCTTGGTATCGGGGCGCTGTCATTTTTTGGGCGCCGGGCAAGTTGCCCCACAACTGGAAACCATGCATCTGCCCAGACGCGTTCCCGTTGGGCATTTCCTGGTGCATGATCCCCGATCCAGCCGTCATCCACTGCACATCACCTGCACCCAAAGTGCCGGAGTTGCCGAGAGAATCCGTGTGATCAACAGTTCCGGACAGCACATAGGTGATGGTTTCGATGCCGCGATGTGGGTGCCATGGGAATCCCTTTTTGAAATCTTCGGGGTTTTCATTGCGAAAATCGTCGAACAACAGGAATGGGTCCAGCTCACTTGGGTCTTGAAAACCAAAGGCGCGATGCAGCTTGACGCCGGCGCCTTCCATGGTTGCAATTGCGTTGCGGGTTTCGAGTACGGGTCTGAGCGACATGTATTTGCCTCCGGTTCATGTTTGGTTGACCCAAAGATAGTCGTGCGGAGGTGCGGCGCAATCGGCGTCGAGTAACGGATCCTGTGCGAATATGCGCAATAATGCCTGTGACAGGGGGTAAGAAGCGCGACTAATTGCGGCAGTTGCGAGATGGGGCTTGAAACCGACATTAGAAATTATCTATTAACCGATGCAGCCGGGATGGTCTGGCGCGAAAATTATCTATAATTTCCTCTTGGGAGATCACATGTTGGACGCAAGCCCTATCCGTAACGACTGGACACGTGAGCAAGCCGAAGCGATTTACAATCTGCCTTTCATGGATTTGCTGTTTCAGGCGCAGACTGTGCACCGTCAGCATTTTGACCCCAATCAGGTTCAGAAATCGAAATTGCTCAGCATTAAGACTGGTGGCTGCGCCGAGGATTGCGCTTATTGCTCGCAGTCGGCCCGCAATGGCGCGCAATTGTCGGCCAGCAAACTCATCGAAGTCGAACGGGTAATATCTGAAGCCCGTAAGGCCAAAGAGGGCGGCGCGACACGCTATTGCATGGGCGCAGCTTGGCGCTCGCCCAAAGATCGCGACATGGCCGCGCTAGAGGCGATGGTCAAAGGTGTCAAAGATCTGGGCATGGAAACCTGCATGACACTGGGTATGCTGGACGAAGAACAAGTGTTCCGTCTGCGCGATTCCGGTCTGGATTATTACAACCACAACATCGACACCTCTGAGCGCTACTACTCGGAAATCATTACAACCCGTACCTTTGCCGACCGCATCGACACCCTGAATAAAGTACGCGAGGCCGGTATCAAGGTCTGTGCTGGTGGGATCGTTGGCATGGGCGAGCAGCAGATGGACCGTATCGACATGATGCTGGCCCTTGCCACACTCGAAGAACACCCGGATTCGGTTCCAGTCAACATGTTGATCCCAATTGCTGACACGCCGCTGGCCGACGTGGCCAAGCTGGACCCGATCGAATTTGTCCGCACTGTAGCCTTAGCCCGTATCCTGATGCCAAAGTCGCATGTGCGCCTGTCGGCAGGACGCACCGATATGAGTGACGAGATGCAGGCCATGTGTTTCTTTGCTGGGGCCAACTCGATCTTTGTAGGGGAAACCCTGCTGACCGCTGACAATCCCGAAGAAGACAAAGACAGTGCGCTGTTTGCCCGTCTGGGAATTTCTCCCATGGCGGTGGGCTGCGACGGATCTAAATGAGCACGGGCGCTTTCCCGCGCCATCAAAGGGCGCTGGATGCGCTCAGGTCGCGGGGCCGCTATCGCAGTCTGATGCCCCGCGCTGGGCAGGATTTTGCGTCAAACGACTACCTCGGGCTGGCCGGGTCGGATTTGCTGCGCGACGCCGCCAGCGCTGCGCTTGCACGTGGAGTACCTGTTGGGGCAGGCGGCTCACGCCTGTTGCGTGGTAATGCAGACGAACACCAACTATTGGAAACCGAGGCGGCAAGTTTCTTTGGCACGCAGGCCGCCTTGTTCATGGGCGGTGGGTTCCAGGCTAATCTGGCAATCTTCTCGACACTACCGCAGCACGGCGATCTGGTCCTGCATGATGATTTGATTCATGCCAGCGCCCATGATGGAATGCGGCTGGGTCGGGCGCAATCCCGCAGTTTCGCCCATAATGATGTCGCTGCTGCCGAGGCTGAAATTGCAAAATGGCGCGCCAACGGTGGCACCGGGCAAGTCTGGATCGCGGTTGAAGCGGTCTATTCGATGGATGGCGACTGTGCACCTGTGGCGGCGCTTGCAGATTTGGCGACCCGGGTGGGCGCAGTGTTGGTGTTAGACGAAGCCCATTCGACCGGTGTGTTTGGTGACCTGGGGCGAGGCTTGGGCCACAAAGTGGCACATTCACCAAACGTCCTGTCTTTGCACACCTGTGGCAAGGCACTTGGGGCATCGGGCGCCTTGATCTGCGGCGCCTCAGCGCTGATCGAAACCCTGATCAACAAAGCACGCGCTTTTATTTATGCAACAGCACCATCACCTCTGAATGCGGCCTTAGTGCGCGCCGCTTTGTCAGAACTGTTGCACAATCCCATGCGTCAGGATCAGCTGTGGAGCGCAATCCATCATGCTCATAGCGAGGCTGAAACGCACTGTGGCCTCAGCGGGTTTCAAAGTCAGATCCTGCCGATTATCATCGGTGACGACAAACGCACCATGGCAATAGCCCACGCTCTGCAGGACCGCGGCTATGACATTCGCGGAATCCGCCCCCCCACTGTACCGCGCCGTACTTCACGGCTGCGAATTTCGGTGACATTGAACACGTCAAAGCAGGTGATTTCAGCTCTTTTCGCTGATCTCGCCGAGGAACTGGAGGCCGCGACATGAGCGCTATTGTTGTCACAGGCACCGATACCGAGATCGGTAAAACAGTGTTTTCGGCGGGCCTGACCGCCGCTCTCAACGCCACCTATTGGAAACCGGTACAATCCGGTCAAGAAGAGGAAACCGACAGTCAAATCGTTGCCCGCCTGTCCGGCCGACCCATTCTTCCCGAAGGTTATTTACTGCAATTGCCAGCCTCTCCCCATCTGTCAGCCGAGGCCGAAGGTGTTGAGATTGATCCTGCTACGCTGGACTTGCCGAAGGTAGACGGAGTTCTCGTGGCTGAAGGGGCAGGGGGGCTAATGGTCCCGTTGAACCGCGAGATTTTGTACTTGGATCTCTTTACCCGTTGGGGGGCTCCGGTGATCTTATGTGCCCGGACACAATTGGGCACGATCAACCACACTTTGCTGTCCTTGCAGGCCCTTCGTGGCGGGGGCTGCGACGTGATCGGCGTAGCCTTTATTGGTGAGGCAGAAGACGCGGTAGAAGAGACCATTTGCCAATTCGGCAAAGTCGCGAATCTGGGACGCTTACCGATGATCGAGGGATTGAACAACGCAACAGAAGCGCCTGATCTTGGAGAGGTGCAAAGCGCCTTCCCAGGGGGAAGGTCAGGCGCGGACCAGCCTAGCGGCCGGTCTGAAGAACTGCATCAAGCCTTCGCCAAACACATCGACCTCGACACGATCAAAAAGGCGATCCTGCCATGAGCGCATCTGACCTAACCCAGCTGGAATTCGACCAGCAGCATCTCTGGCATCCCTATACTAACGTCACGCAACCGGGGCCGACCTTTGTGGTGAAAGAGTCGCAGGGTGTTCACCTGTCACTGGATGACGGCTGCCAATTGATCGACGCGATGTCGTCCTGGTGGTGCATGATGCATGGGCACCGTAACCCACGGGTTACCCGGGCGATGCACGATCAGCTGGACCGGCTGCCGCATGTGATGTTCGGGGGGTTGACCCATGACCCGGCAATCAACCTTGGTCGCAAACTGCTGGAGATTACGCCAGAGAGCCTGACGCGTATCTTCTATTGTGACAGCGGCTCGGTGTCGGTTGAGGTGGCGATGAAAATGGCCCTGCAATATCAACATGCTATGGGGTTCGAGGGACGATCTCAGTTTGCTACCGTACGTTCCGGATATCACGGCGACACTTGGAAGGCGATGAGCGTCTGTGACCCTGACACCGGCATGCACCACCTGTTCCAGGGTGCGCTAAGTGTGCAGCATTTTGTCAACCGTCCACCGATCCGCCTGAACGAAAATTGGAATGATGATCCGGCGAAAAATGGTTTGGCAGATCTGCGGAGCCTGCTTGTAACGAACAAGGACAAGATTGCGGGGTTCATCCTCGAACCCGTGGTGCAAGGCACTGGCGGGATGTACTTCTATCACCCGGAATACCTCAATCAGGCCCGCGCGATCTGCGATGAGCTGGGTATCCTGTTGATCTTTGACGAGATCGCCACTGGTTTTGTCCGCACGGGTGAGATGTTCGCCACCGATTTCTGTACCATCGAGCCGGATATCATCAGCCTAGGCAAGGGGCTGACTGCAGGTCATATCTCGTTCGCCTGCACAATGACTAATGACCGCGTGGCAGAAGGTATCGGCGGCGGCAATCCGGGTATTTTCATGCATGGCCCCACCTATATGGCCAACCCACTGGCCTGCGTTGCAGCACTGGCCTCGCTGGAACTGCTGACCGAACAGGACACGCGCGCAACCGTTTCTGGCATTGCGGATCAGATGGTGACCGAGCTGGCCCCTGCGCAAGCTCTACCCAATGTGGCGGATGTCAGGGTTCTGGGGGCAATTGGGGTGATTGAGATGAAACACCGTGTTTCGGCCGATCAGGCCCATGGTTTGGCCCGTGAGATGGGCGTGTTCTTGCGCCCCTTTGGCAAAAATATCTATACCATGCCACCCTTTATCACCACGCCCGACCAGTTGACCCAGATCACCGGCGGCATGTTGCGACTGGCACGAGAACTGTAATGGATTTCCGCTGGTTAAAGAGAGAGCACGAGTCCGAAGCCATTGTCATCTTTGGTGGCTGGGCGGTTGGTTCGCAAGTGTTCGACCACCTGACCGGCGCATACGACGTTCTCTTTGCCAGCGACTTTCGTGACCTTAATGCCGAACTGCCGGACCTGTCCGCATACGACAGGATCAACCTGGTCGCTTGGTCCTTTGGTGTAGTGTCTTATGCCCATTGGCAGCAGGGACGCGCCGATCCTTTTGACCACAAGGTTGCTGTGAATGGTACTTTGACGCCGGTTGACCGTATGACTGGCGTGCCGCCTCTGGCTATGAGCAAGACAATCGAAACCTTAAGTCAGGAGTCCTACCAGCTGTTCCTGGCCCGTGCTTTCAACGAACGTCAGCCAAATGTTCCGATTGACTGCGTTGCCCGTCGCGAAGAATTGTCTGAAATTGAAGCCCGTGGCGATGCGCAGGGGATAGAGTTTGATCTTGTCTGGATCAGCGACGCCGACAAGATTTTTCCAACGGCCAATCAAAAACGTGCTTGGCCAGACGGATGGTCCCGACAGGTTTCCGCTCCTCATGCTCCATTCGGACATTTTTCAAATTGGCAGGAGTTATTGTCTTGAGAGACAACATGACCTCAAGTTTGAACCAAAACCGGGTGCGGCAAAGTTTTCGCCGCGGGCTGAGCAGTTACCATATGGGTGCTACGGCACAGGCAAAGATTGCTACCAATCTGGTGCAGATGCTGCGTGAACAAGGTGCTCCAGTCCGGTTTGAAAATGTTCTTGAGTTTGGCTGTGGCACAGGACATTTGACGCGGCCGCTGATTGAGAATTTCGATATCCACCACCTGTCTTTGAATGATCTGGTGGCTGAGGCCGTGTCAGGGTTAAGCGTGCTGACTTCGGATCGGGCTGAGAGAACAGATTTCACTTTTGGCCCAATAGAAACAGTGCCGCTTCCCATAGAATTGGACTTGATCGCTTCCGCTTCCACTGTTCAATGGATCAGTGATGTTCCGGCATTGATGGCGCGGCTGGTGGCCCGGCTATGTCCTGGAGGTTGGCTAGCTGTTTCAGGATTTGGCAGAGCCCAGTTTCACGAGTTACGAAATCTAGGATCAGACGCTGCTGCGCCAAGCTATCATAATGCCCAAGATTGGCCTGCACTGCTGCCTCGCGATGTCGAGCTGATGCATGTAGCGCAAAAGCCGATGGTTCTGCAGTTTGACAGCGCTGTTGAGCTGTTGCGTCACCTGAGAAAAACTGGTGTTAACGCCCAGGCTTCACAACGTTGGAACCGCGGGCGGCTGAGGGAATTTGAAGCCTCTTATCGGCATCAGTTTGGTCAGGATGGAAAGCTGCCGTTGACCTATGATCCAGTCTGCATGATCGCCAGGAAATGTCGCTAACCGGCTTTCACGATTGGAGGAAATGAATTCCAAGCAGTGTAGTTTACTACTGTCCCTTCTTCCTGAAAGGGTCGGATGTGGCAAACGGGTCCGAACTGCCATTCAAAGCTTCGAGGTAAGACCTTTGGCAGGCGACCACCTCATTGAAGGCCTTGCGAGATCCGCGAAGGGTGTAACGACCCAAAGGACTGCTGCCAAAGCTCCAGGTAATTGAACCTTTGCGTTGGAACTCATCAATGAACAACCCTGCTTGATCTGAATTGGCATCGATCAACATGTTTAACCCCGGAAACCCGTCGACCTGAATGCCATCCATTGCCAGTGTCCATGGGCTCTCATTGCCAAATTTAGCCGTGATCGAATATTCACTGCCGTTTTCGATTGATCTCCACCGGTTGTCCAGCAGGGTGATGTCCAGGCTGAGGTTGCCACCGGTATTATCAAAACCGATAAAAAAGGCGGTGTCTTCTTCGAACAGGGAAAAGGCCTGACAGCCTTCGGAACTGGGATAGAAAGAAACATCCCAGCCGCCCACAGTTTTCCAGTCGATTGTGTCGGCGGCAGTACCGCTGCCAATACCAAGTAGCGCGCCGATGATACCGAGACGCAGTACAGATGGAATCGAATAACTGGTTGTCATGAATACCCCCTGATTACCCCTGTCTTTAATAATATTGCGTTTTTGCTGCCTGCCAACTGTTTGGCTCTAGGTTGAAGGCCTTTTGCTGTGGATCAGCAGTTAATCTGAGCTCAAGGCCTCTGGGGGCTGGCAGATTTAGCGACGAAGATAAGTCAAATCTTGATTGCTTGCACCAAAAATTGAACGGCTGAACAAAAAAATGGAGAAATGAGCCGCAATTGCTCGACAAAGTGTCGTTATCTGGTCAAACACTAAGGGGTACACCGGTCAATCTGATGGTGAGACTCATCCTGATCGGGACAAAAAAACAGATTGCGGATCCAGTGGCCTTTTCAGGCTACGAAAATTCAGATTCCAATTAGAATGCCGGTCTGTTCACGGGCGGGTGCAGAACAACAACACTGGGAGTAGATTTATGAAGATGACGAGATATGCGGCGACGCTTGGAGCGGCCACATTTGCAGTAACGACCGGAATGGTACAAGCGGCTGATCTGGGCGCGGTGGACAAGCCGATCCGCCTGGCAGTGAACGAATGGACCGGACAGCACGTTACCACTCATATCGCTGGTGAAATGCTAAAGGCGGCTGGCTATAAGGTTGAGTACGTCTCGGCTGGCATGATGAACCAGTTCCAGGCGATTGCCGATGGCGACATCCACGCGACGCTGGAAATCTGGTCCTCCAACGTGTCCGATGACTATGCCAAGAAAATTGGTGAAGGCACCGTGGTTGAGCTGGGTGATCTGGAACTGGCTGCCCGTGAAGGTATCGCCTATCCGGCACACGTGGGCGAGCTGTGCCCTGGTTTGCCAGCATGGGAAGCGCTAAAAGACTGCGCGCCGCTGTTTGCCTCGGCTGAAACACTGCCAGCCGGTCGTCTGGTTGACTACCCTGCCGATTGGGGCACACCGGGTGCTGACCGCATGACGGGTCTGGATTTGCCCTTCAAAGCAGTTCCTGCTGGTTCTGAGGCTGCACTGATTGTTGAGCTGCGCGCCGCGACTGAGCGTAAGACTCCATTGTTGGTTACCTTCTGGCAGCCGCACTGGGCGATGTCGGCTTATGACGTGAAATTCGTTGATCTGCCAGCCGGTGAAGATGCCTGTTTCTCAGATCCAGCTTGGGGCCCGAACCCCAATGCGATCAACGACTGTGATTTTGCCGCTTCGCGCATCTTTAAGGCTGGTTGGTCCGGTTTGGCTGAAACATGGCCTGCTGCCAGCGAAATCCTGTCAAACTACACCCTAGCTGTTGAAGATCAGCAGCCGATGATGGGTGCCGTCGACGTGGACGGTGGCAAGGTCGAAGAAGTGGTTGCTGCCTGGATGGCCGAGAACGAGGCCACATGGCGCCCGGTTGTCGACGCAGCCACCAAGTAAGCTGACGATCGTGAGCGACAAGCCTCAGGCCGCCATCTCCTGCCAGAATGTCTGGCAGGTGTTTGGCCCCAACGCAGACAGCGCCTTAGCCGAGGCGCTGTCTGTCCATTCCGAACCCGAAGCCGCCGCAGCTGCGCTGCGTGAAAAAGGGCTGATCGCCGCGGTGCAGGACGCCAATTTTGAAGTGGCCGAAGGCGAGTTGTTTGTCATCATGGGGTTGTCCGGTTCGGGCAAGTCCACCCTGATCCGCTGTATTTCGCATCTGTTGCATGCGACCAATGGCGAGATCCGCATTGACGATGAAAACATTGTCGAGGCTACACCTGCGCGGCTGATCGAGCTGCGGCGCAAAAAGCTGGGTATGGTGTTTCAGCATTTTGGTCTGTTCCCGCATATGAGCGTGATTGACAACGTGGCCTATCCGCTGCGGGTGCAGGGGATGAAGCGTAAGGCGCGGCTGGAAAAGGCTCAGAAAGTCATCGATCTGGTTGGCTTGGGCGGGCGTGAAAAACACTACCCGCGCGAACTGTCCGGTGGTCAGCGTCAGCGCGTTGGTATTGCCCGTTCGCTGGTGACCGATTGCTCTGTCTGGTTCCTTGATGAGCCGTTCTCGGCACTTGACCCACTTATCCGTCGTCAGTTGCAGGATGAGTTCTTGCAAATTCAGGCCGAGCTGAAAACGACCATTGTGTTCATCACCCATGACATTAACGAGGCGCTGAAACTGGCCGACCGTATTGCCATTATGCGCGACGGTAAGGTTGTTCAGATTGGCACGCCGTCCGATATCATCCTAAACCCGGTAGATGACTATGTGCGCGAGTTTTCAAAAGATGTAGCCAAGGGGCGTCATGCCCATGTGGCCTCGGTGATGGAACCGGGCGAGGGGCACGTATATGGCGCCGATGATCCGGGCTTGCGGGTGGATATGACGCTGGATGCTGCATTGGCGCGGTGTATGGACCTGTATGAACCGGTTCCGGTACGCGCCGAAGATGGCACGTTGTTGGGTGTTGTGAACCCTGCTGATCTGGCTGCTGCCCTGCATGTGGAAGCCGGGTGATGGCGGGTCTTAGCAAGGGAAGCCTTGCCGCATTGGTGGCCCTGGTCGTGGGTGCATTGTGCCTGCTGCTGGAAACCACATTGCCCTGGCTGGTGACATTCCCCGAAACGCTGGTTGTGCCAGCAACCGATTGGGTTGGCACGGGCATGACCTGGCTGTTGCAACTGATAAAACCAATTGCGCGCGGATTTTCAGCTCTAATGTCCTATCCGATGGAGGCCACAAATCTGGTATTGGGGAGCTCGCCTTGGATCCTGGTGATCGCTGTGGTGACAGCCATTGGCTGGATGCTGGGCGGCGTGTCGATGGCGCTGATGGCCGTTGTGGGGTTGGGCTTTGTGCTGGCCTCGGGCTATTGGGCCGAGAGCATGAACACACTGTCATTGGTTGCGGTTTCGGTGCCTTTGGCCTTGATCGTCGGTGGTGGCATCGGTGTGTTGGCCAATGAATACCCGCGGTTTCGCAAACCGGTGCAGGCGATGCTGGACATCATGCAAACGGTGCCGACCTTTGCCTATCTGACACCGCTACTGGTGCTATTTGGTTTTGGTCCCGTGGTTGGGCTGATTGCCAGTGCGATCTATGCCGCACCACCCATGGCGCGCAATGTGTTGCTGGGGCTGGAGCGGATTGAGCCAGAGATCAAAGAAGCCGCGATTATGGCTGGGGGAACCCGGTTGCAGCAGCTGTTTCAGGTCGAGATCCCCTCGGCGGCGACGCAGATCCTGGTGGGGGTCAACCAATGCCTGATGGCGGCGCTTTCGATGGTGATCATCGCGGCTGTGATCGGTGGTTTTGATGACATCGGCTGGGAAGTACTGCTGACCATGCGCAAGGCGCAGTTTGGTCCTGCGTTGATGGCTGGCTTGGTCATTGTGGTGTTTGCCGTAATCATCGACCGGATGAGCGGCACCTTGGCGCAGGATAATCGCAAACGTTATGATGCACGGGTTGCCTGGGGCATTCTGGCGGTTGGTGTTGTTGCCAGTGCGGTTACATGGAACAGCCTGCCGAACCCATCCGAGTATTCGGCCTTTGATGACGCGGTTGATGCAGTGGATGCGGGGCTTAGCGCCTTTACCACCGCCAATTGGCAATGGTTGGCTGCTGTCAAAAATAATGTGTTGTACTTTGGTCTGTTGCCGCTGCGCATTGGCCTGGATGAGGCCGTGCTGCCGTTCACTTGGGGTTTCCAGTGGACAGCACAATGGAGCCTGGGGCTGTTTGCCGTTGGCGCCGTGACCGGACTGATGCTGGCGCTGCGCGGACAGGTAACCTGGGGGATCATGGTGCTGATCTTTGTTGGTATGCTGGAGACCGGTATCACCAACCTGCCATGGCCGTTTGTTCTGGTCGGCGTTGCGGCGCTGGGCTGGGTGGCGTCGGGGCGTGGGCTGGCAGTGTTGTCGGTTGGGCTGCTGTTGACCATCCTGCTGTCGGGACTGTGGGATCGTGCGATGTTGTCGCTGTACCTTAGTGGCGCTGCGGTATTTGCCTGTGCGATTGTCGGTGGCGGTATCGGTTTGCTGTGCGCGGTGTCACCAATGGCGTGGCGGATCACCCGTCCGATCTGTGACATGTTGCAGACCATTCCGTTGTTCGTGTTCCTGATCCCCGTTCTGATGGTGTTTCAGATCGGCGAATTCTCGGCGTTTCTAGCGATCATCGCGTACGCGATCGTGCCGATGATCCGCTATAGCCGTCATGGGCTGACAGAGACCCCGGACGAGATGATCGAGGCAGCAATTGCATCAGGGGCAACCACTTGGCAGATCCTGCGTGATGTGCGGGCACCCTATGCGGCGCCGACGATCCTGCTGGGGTTGAACCAGACTATCTTGTATGCCTTTGCCATGCTGGTGATCGCGGCGCTAATCGGCACCACCGGTTTGGGGCAGCTGATCTATCTGGCGTTGGGACAGGCGGATGTGGGGCTTGGCATTTCGGCTGGGGCCGCGATGGCGATCCTGGCGCTGATTGCCGACCGTATGGTGCAGGGCTTTGCCGAAGAACGGCGCAAGGTGCTGGGGCTGTGACCAAAACTTGGTTTGGCCCGGCATCGCCGGGCCGCGCCTGACCTTCCCGTCAAACAAATGGTTTGCTTTCAGCAAAATGGGAAGGCGCTTAGCACCTCCCCAAGGTCAAGCGCTCCCCTCATGTGGTGGACGATGCTATAAGCTTGGCCTACACGTTCTCTCAGTTTACAGAGTTTTCGGAAACTGAGATGACAGACTGGCTCGAATTCATTACAGCGCTGACCCTGTTCATGGTGAGCCACATGTTCCCCGTGCGCCCGCCGTTGCGACCCTGGCTGATCGCGCGGTTGGGAACAAAAGGGTACTTCATATCCTATTCCTTTCTATCGTTACTGGTCTTGGGATGGCTGATCGTGGCCGCTGCGCGCGCACCCTTTGTCGCTGTGCTGCCTCAATGGGAGATCTTTCGCTGGGCGCCGCTGGTGGTGATGCCGCTGGCCTGTCTGATCGCTGTGGGCGGCGTGATGGTGCAGAATCCGCTTAGCTTTGGTGGTTTGGGTAAACAGCCTTTTGACCCTGATAAACCCGGCATGCTGGCCGCTACTCGGCATCCGCTGTTGGCGGCGATGGCCCTGTGGGCAGTGGCACATGTGTTGGCCAACGGCGATTTGGCGCATGTAATCCTATTTGGTTTGTTTGCGGGCTTTGCTGTGATGGGCATATTCCTGATCGACCGTCGCAAACAGCGACAATTAGGGCAGGGCGAGTGGCAACGTTTAGCCCGGGGCACTGCACGGTTAAATCTGATACGGTTGCCGCTATCGCCATTGCCGTTGGTCCTCGCAGGAAGTGTCATGTTAGTGTTGATCCTCCTGCATGAGCCGGTCATCGGCTATGTGCCGCTGCCCTGGTAGTGCTTGAAAACGATGCGTGGTACTGCCGCTACTGGTCGGGGTGTGATAAAAGGTCTATCTGTGCCCATACCGAAGCAAGAAAGAGATATGTGATGCATCTGGCCTACGTGATGACCCAAGACCGTGGCGCAACCGATCGGCTGTTAAGCGCGCTGGCCGAGCGCCTTCAAGCGCAGGGGGCCTCCATTGCCGGAATTGTACAGACCAACACAGAATGCCACGATGACGCGTTGTGTGACATGGATGTTCGCGTTCTGCCAAAAGGGGAAACCATTCGTATTTCGCAGTCATTGGGGCCGCAGGCTCGTGGTTGCCGATTGGACCCGGCTGCGCTGGAGCATGCCGTTGCACAGGTCACGAATTCGCTCCATGCCGCGCCTCTACCCGAGGTGCTGATTGTCAATAAGTTTGGCAAGCACGAGGCCGATGGCCGCGGAATGCGCCCGGTAATCGGAGAAGCAATGGCATTGGGAATTCCGGTTGTGTCTGGCGTCAACAAAATGAACGTCGAAGCGTTTAAAGAGTTCTCGGACGGTCTGGCCGTTGCTGTCGAACCCAGTGTTGAGGCTCTGATCAAATGGCTGACTACCGCACAGCAGCCAGAGGTCTAAAGAAAAGTCTGAAGCGAGTTTGAGCAATGGATTTGTTCGTCCGCCAAGCCATAGATAACAGTCATGGATGGCTAGGCTTTGGCCTTGAGTTTTGTTGCGGAATTTCTTTTGGGTGGGGCCATACGCTTGCCGGGCGTCGTCAGAGTGTTTCGACCTTCAGTCGCAGATCCAGCCTGAGTTCAAGCTCGGCATGGTATTTGAGAAGGGGGAGGCTATCTTCGAACAATGGAGCCTGCACGATCGCTTGGTGCGGCGTGGCTGGAGCACTTTCCCGCAACACTTAGTTACTTGCTAGGGCGATAGTTTCGTCGCTGAAGTCTGGGAAGGCGAAGTACAACATTGGTAAATACACGAAAGCTTGCCCAAGCCGCATCGAAACCCGCGCCAAGTTAGCGACACCAACTTATAACGATCATTTACAGTATTTGAGAGCCATAGTCTCAGGTCGTAGTTCGGCGATTGTACCTAGGTATCTTCTAAACTCTGCATTATCCGTGTGGCTGATGCGTGACTAATTGGCCCGTGAGTACACACATCGAAGTATCCTTCTTGCCTGCAGAACCTGAGGATTGCCCGGAGCGTAGAACGGGTGGCCAGCCCATTAACAGACCCGGAATACATCCCTCGAGCCTTCAGTTGTCGTTGCAGTACGAAAACATAAGCCCGTGGCTCAATTGATCTAAGCCTCAGGGCTCCCTTGGCGAGGCCTACTGTGTCTAACCCTTCGAGGTATTCCGCTGACGCTAGCCGAGAACCATAGTAGTCATTCTTGTCGTAAAGCACAGTGATTGTTTCAGCCGCGAGGGCTTCAGGGCCTAACTCCACAGCGTGATCTTCGACAAGTTTTGCCAATTTTGCGCGATCGTCAGAGATGTGGGAGTGTAAATTTCGATAAGCACCTGCGAGCATTCTGGCTGCGAATTCGCTACCGAGATCTGATTGTTGTTCCAGAGAATTCAAAACCTCGCGGCGGCACAGCTCTGCAATGCTGTCTTCGCCACGCAAACCGTCCAAGACAATCCGGATCTTCTCTTCAGAGGAATACTGTTTGCGGGTCGCCCGCTTGATGTCTTTGACGATCTTCTCGCCAGGGCTCTTGGTTGTCTTTCTCATCGGCCACTCCTCAGTGGTTACGATGAGCCAGAAACACTCCCTTATCAAATTATCCTATTTGGACCCACAAGCGCTGACGTCAGACATTGGGACATATTCTCCCCCCCCCGAGAGTGTTTGCCCATGTTTGATATGTAGCGCCGAATTTGCAGTTGACAGCCCTGGGCACGCAGCAACCTGAGTTTTCCTCAAAGCTAGCGCTCCAAAAGAACCGCCGGGCACGTCAGCCTGAGGACGTGAATTGTTAAAAGCCAAAAGAGATTCGAGGCGATCAACTTTGCCGGGCAAGGGGCTATAGCGATGTCTTAGACATGCTCAAAACCTTTGCCAGCCACTGACCGGCCGTGGGAAACAGAAAAATTACGGGATTTTCAACCTAAATCACAAAAGCAAAAACTCATTTTGCCGCAAGTTCTTGATTTTTTTGAATTTTCACTCCTCCGACACGGTAGAAGTGGTGGGCGACCCTGGAATCGAACCAGGCGTGCGTCTCCGCGAGGGAGTTACAGTCCCCTGCCACACCTTGCGGCCTGTCGCCCACTATCAGGTGACTGTTGCACCTGATGTGGGGCGTGACTACAAGCGCACCAACGGAGCGTCAACAGGAAAATCACTGGTTTTTCAGGATGGCTCAAAATTCCTTTTTGCCGGAGAGCAAGATGACCAAAAAACCTAAATGGGTAGTCGAAAAAGAACAGTCCAAAAAGGCCACTGCTGCAGAAACCGTCTGGCTGTTTGGCCTGCATGCGGTGCGTGATGCGCTGCTGAACCCAAAGCGCCAGAAATTGCGATTGATGGTGACGTTGAACGCCCAGACTAAATTGGCTGATGCAATCGCCGAATCTGGAATTGAGGCGGAATTGGTTGACCCTCGCAAGTTCAAGGCACCGATTGATCCGAACTCAGTACACCAGGGTGCCGTGCTGGAAGTGAAACCGTTGCATTGGGGCAGCTTAGCTGAAAATTGCATCGGCGCCGAGGTGCCAAGAGTGCTTCTGCTGGACCGGGTGACTGATCCACACAACGTTGGCGCTATTCTGCGAACTGCTGAAGTTCTGGGGGCCAGTGCGGTGATTGGAACCCGGCACCACTCAGCGCCTGAAACCGGGGCCCTGGCCAAAACCGCCAGCGGTGCTCTGGAACGCCAGCCCTATCTGCGCATGCGCAACCTTGCGGATACAATTGTTGAACTGCAGAACATGGGTTTCATCGTATTAGGCTTGGATGGTGAGGCAGAACAGACAGTCGAAGCGTCCTTGGAGGGACGACGGGATCGCCCGGTGGCACTGGTGTTGGGGGCCGAGGGGCCGGGGTTGCGGCAAAAGACCAAGGAAACGGTGGACCAGCTGGTTAAAATCGACGCGGCCGGTGAGTTTGGATCGCTGAACGTCTCGAACGCGGCAGCACTGGCGCTCTACGCATCTGTGGCGCGGTAACGTGCTTTTGAGGCTCTGTTACGTTGTGTTCACAACTGCGTATCGCGCCTAGGCAGCGTGGGATTGATCCGGCACATTGGTGCAATCCCGCCGCTTGGCGATGCCTTTTTTTATGGAGTATTCCTTGCTACAGCGTTTTGCCATTCTGACCCTTTTTACCCTGCTGTTTCAGCTGCCAGATCGTGCCTACGCGGATCAGCCGATGTTCCATGCAGAACAGGGAGTGGCAATTGATGGCTATGATACCGTGGCGTTTTTTGTCGAAGGGCAGGCAATCAAGGGGCACAGAAAATTCGCAGTCATGTGGAAGGGTGCAGTTTGGCACTTTGTAACTAAAGACAATCAGGTAAGTTTCGAGGCTGATCCACGTGCTTATGCTCCTCGTTTTGGCGGCTATTGTGCGTTTGCCGTGTCACAGGGGTATTTGATGTCGGGAAGTCCCGAATCCTGGCAGATCGTCGGTGGGGAATTGTTCTTGCTGTACGGCCCTGGTGTGCACCAAATTTGGCAATATCAATCCACGGAGCTGATTTCGCAGGCGCGCGACAACTGGCCTTCTGTACTGAAGCAATAAAGCGGGTTGCTCACGAAACCGCGATCTGACCTTTCAATTGCGTGTTATCACCCCATATCATTATTGTGACTGTGGCGCGGAACCACCGCAGATCCTATTTCACTGTCCCTCGTTCCAGACCTTGCGCCCGGGCCCAGACCTGGGCGCTTTTTTATGGGCTTCCCTTTCTCGATCTCACGCGTAGGGTGCCGCTATGACCAATTATAGCGATCCGTTCCTAAAAGATATCCTGCACCGCACCAAGACGGTGGCAGTGGTTGGTGTCTCGATGAACCCTGTGCGTCCAAGCTATTATGTAGCGCGGTATCTGGGCCTGAAGGGGTATCTTGTGATTCCTGTCAATCCTCGCCATGCGGGTGAGCAGCTGTTCGGCCAGGTGGTGCAGGAGAGCCTGACTGCGATAGAAGGTCCGGTGGATATGGTGGATATCTTTCGCCGATCTGAAGCGGTGCCGGACATTGTCGACGAAGCGTTGGCTGTTCTTCCCGATTTGCGGACGATTTGGATGCAGATCGGTGTTGTACATGCTGCAGCGACGGCTAAAGCAGAGGCTTGCGGGGTCGATGTGGTGCAGAATCTTTGCCCAAAGATCGAATACCAGAGATTACATGGCGAGTTGCGAATGGGCGGGTTTGCTACCGGGGTCATCAGTTCCAAACTGTAGAACATAAAGTAGGGGGGCTTTGCCCCCTCGGCCTGCGGCCTCACCCCCAAGGATATTTTTGGCTAGATGAAGATCAGGTGTTTGGGCGAGCAGCCTTCTCGTCGATGCCGCTGAGGCCTTGGCGGCGGGCCAGTTCGTTTAACACATCATCCAGTGGCACGTCGCGAGCCGCGAGCATCACCAAGAAGTGGTAAAGCACATCGGCGCCTTCGGATGTGAGTTTTTCGCGGTTGCCTTTGACGGCTTCGATGATGGCCTCGATGGCTTCTTCACCAAATTTCTCGGCGCATTTTTCCGGGCCCTTGGCGAGCAGTTTTGCGGTCCAGCTGCTAGAGGGATCAGCGCCCTTGCGGGCCTCAATCGTGGCGGCGAGGTCGTGGAGAAGGGTCATTGGCGTATGTGCTCCAGTCGGCTTTCATTCATTAAAACAGCGTCAACGCAGGCCCAGAGCTGCTGTGCATAATCGCTGTTTAATACATCATCTCGATTGAGCGGAGTGAACATGGAAATTTCTTTTTGTTCTTCGGCAGACCAGTCCATCAAAGAGCACCCGCCTTCGTCGTCCTGATGCACTGCAATACGCGTAGCCCATCGGTGGCTTTGGGGGGCATCTTCCCCCCAGTCGCCTGTGTAGATGGTAATGTGCATCGAAATGTCTGGGTGGGCATCAGACCAGAGGGCAGTGTACCATGAATGAAACGAGTTAAGGTGCAGGACATTTCCTGTAACCTCCGTTGTAGAGGAACCGCAACAATCGCAGGGCGTGTCTGTGCGCTCTTCTTCCTCCAAAGAACAGTCTTGCCACCGCACTAGGTGAGCCTCATCGGGATACCGGCTGCCTGCATGTGGGCCTTGGCCTGCTTAATGGTGTAGTCGCCGAAGTGGAAGATTGAGGCTGCCAGCACAGCGCTGGCTCCGCCTTTGGTGACGCCGTCGACCAGGTGATCCAGGTTACCAACGCCGCCCGAGGCGATGACAGGTACATTGACCGCATCCGAGATGGCGCGGGTCAGGGGCAGGTTGAAGCCTGCCTTGGTGCCGTCGCGGTCCATCGAGGTGAGCAGGATCTCTCCGGCGCCTTTAGCGACCACGGTCTTGGCAAACTCAACAGCGTCGATGCCGGTTTCGCGGCGGCCACCATGGGTGAAGATCTCCCATTTTCCGGGGCTCACTGTCTTGGCGTCGATGGCGCAGACGATGCATTGGCTGCCGAACTGGTCAGCGGCCTGGGCGATGACGTCGGGGTTGGCGACAGCAGCCGAATTAAACGAGACCTTATCAGCGCCAGCCAGCAGTAGGGCACGGACGTCTTCCTTGGTGCGCACACCGCCACCCACCGTCAGTGGGATGTAGCATTGTTCGGCAGTGCGTCGCACTACGTCGAACATGGTGCCGCGGTTTTCTTCGGTCGCCATGATGTCGAGAAAGCAGAGTTCATCGGCGCCGGCGGCGTCATAGGCTTTGGCGCTTTCAACCGGGTCGCCCGCATCGCGCAGGCCAACAAAATTAACGCCTTTGACCACACGGCCATCAGCGACATCGAGACAGGGAATGATACGGGTTTTCAGCATGGCTCGCCTCTGGTTACGGCGCATTCATAGAGGGTTGTTTGGTGGATTTCCAGTGCTCAGAAATAAGGTGTTGAACAGGCGAGGGCCAACATCTGGGAAAATGAAAATGGTGTTAGGAAGAACCTGCTAGCCGTTGCGCCAGTGGCGGAATTCGATCCAAACGCAGACAAGGCCTAAGAGCGGGGGGAGGGCGACAAAAACGTACCAAAGTGAAAGGGAGCCATAGCCAGAAACGGCCGATGGAATCCATCCACACTCAGCGAACTGTTGATCAATATGACCTTGATCGCAAAGGCCGGTTGCCAGTGCAAACAGACCAGCGCTGGCGACTGGAACTGTGATGGCGGCAAGGAGTACAAGTCTTAGGATGCAACGCACCTTGGGAGACTTGGTGAACCAGATCCAGGGAATCGCAAGTAAAGCTGGTGAGGTCGTAAGGGCTGTAACAAGAAGTATATAGAGGGCGGAATCCCAGTCAATTTCCATAAATCAAAGCTTTCAATTGTTTATACCTTTATATCAAACGGTCATTTTTGTCCTCTTGTTGTGCAAGAAAGTTAAGTGAGCAAGGCGTGGATTTCCAGCGCTCAGACAAAGCTGTTGAACAGGCTCAACAGGGCAGCATAGCGCAGGGTTTTGGAGAGGGTGACGAGGATCAGGAAGGTGAGCCAGTGCATGCGCATGACACCGGCCGCAACGGTGATTGGGTCGCCAATGATTGGCAGCCATGCACCTAGAACCGACCATTGGCCCCAGCGGGTGAACCAGGCTTGTGCTTTTTGCAGATGTTTGGGGGAGACTGGGAACCAACGGCGGGATTGGAAGTGCAGGGCGTAGCGCCCCAGCGCGTAGTTGACAAGCGAGCCGAGGATGTTGCCGATGCTAGCCACGATGAGCAGCGTCAGCGTGGTGTATGTGCCCTCAGCGGCGAGTAGCAGCAGGGCGGCCTCGGAGCCGCCGGGCAGCAGGGTGGCGGCGGAGAAGGACAGTAGGAACAGGCCGGACAGGGACCAGATCATTTGGTGTCGGGGCGCCAGATCTGGCTGACCGCGTTGCGCACGATCAGCACGTGAAAGGGCATAATCAACGCCAGATAGGCGCGGCCCAGCCAGTTGTTGCGATGCACCCAAGTGGCGCAATAGGCCTGCGTTCCGTCCTTGAGGATGGAAATCCGAAAGTTCAGGTGGGAATCATCCAGGCCGAGAATGATCTCATTCTCAGTACGCTGGTCGATGGGAAAGGGGCCGATCTTTTCACCTTCGGGGAACTCGCTGCGTAGGCCAAGCGGGGCGACCAGAATGTTGCGTAGGCGCAGCAGGCCCTTGGCCCAGCCGGGGAATTCCATGGCGCGGGCTGCGGCCTGATCCACCGATAAATCGGTAGCGCAGGCGTAGCAATCCATGAAATCCCCCTGCTGGACATAGTCATGCAGCAGGGAGTGCTGTGGCAGTTGCGTCTTTTTTGTGTGGGACATTTGTAGTCCTTGATGATTGAAAAGCCACTGAACCCGGTTGAACCGTCGTGCAGACCGATAAATTGATGGCGCTATTCATACGTTCATCTGCGACAAAGGGACTGGGAATGAAGCTAAGTTCCAGAATGCACAATCCCTAATGTCTTCTGAGTGCGCGGAAAATACTGAGCAAGCTCGACTTCAGTAGAACCAACAGAGTAACCGTCGCAACCGGAACCGTGATAATCATGAACCAGCCGGAAGCGAAGGAGTTGTAAAGCTGCTCGCCGTAGTCATGAGCGTTGACGACACAAGGATTCACGAACCCTTCGTGTAGTTTGCAACCATGTTCATCTGCAAAACTACTGGCCCAGTAGACAAGGTAGGCCGGGTAGAGGCAGAGCGCGATGATCGCAATCATTACCACGTATTTGCCTCTCTTCCAGTTCATCCCTTCAGCACCGCCAGTGCCTCTTGGAGGTCAATCGCCCCGTCATAAAGCGCGCGGCCGGAGATGGCGCCGTTGAGATTCGCACCGCAGGATTTCAGCGCGCGCAGGTCGTCGAGCGAGGAGACACCACCCGAGGCAATGACCGGGATCGAGACCGCATTGGCCAGATCTGCGGTCGCGCTGACGTTGGGGCCCTTCATCGCACCGTCGCGCATGATGTCGGTGTAGATAATGGCGGCTACGCCTGCGTCCTCGAACGACTTGGCCAGCTCGGTGACCATGACATCGGTTTCGGTCGCCCAGCCCTTGGTGGCGACTTTGCCGTTGCGGGCATCAATGCCCACGGCAACCCTGCCGGGAAATTCGCGCGCAGCTTCGCGGACCAAATCGGGGTTTTCGACTGCAACGGTGCCAAGAATGACGCGGGCGAGGCCTTTGGTGATCCAGGCCTCAATTGTGGCCATGTCGCGGATGCCACCGCCCAGTTGGGCGGGGACCTTGGTTTGCTTCAGGATTTCCTCGACCGGAGCCGCATTGACCGGCTCACCAGCAAAGGCGCCGTTTAGGTCAACCAAGTGCAGCCATTCGCAGCCAGCCTCGACAAATTCCAGCGCCTGGGCGGCGGGGTTGTCGTTGAACACGGTGGTTTTGTCCATGTCGCCATGCAGCAGCCGCACGGCCTGGCCGTCTTTGAGGTCGATGGCGGGATAGAGGATCATTGCGGTGCCTTTCAGTAGTGCTCGGCAGTGTTTTGCACAAGCGCGGCCCGGAATGCAACGCGACCCCAAGTCAACCTTGCCTGAAATTGGCGGACTGGGTCACAGTGACGCCATCAAAGGGAGGAAGTGAGATGAATAGATGGGTAGTTGGGATGGCGATGGTGGTGGGGCTGGCTGGTGTGGCCTCGGCTGATCCGGTAGCGGGTGTCTGGCGGACAGCGCCGGGTGAAACTGGCGGCTACTTGCATGTGAATATTGCCCCTTGTGGCAGCGCGATCTGCGGCAGAATCGATTCCGCATATGACAAGTCGGGTACGGTTCAGAGCGATTATGAGCATTTGGGCAAGAAAATGCTGTGGGATATGAGCGGTGATGGTGAGGGGTATTACAGCGGTGGTAAGATCTGGGCGCCAGACGCAGACAAGACCTATGCATCGAAGATGTCGTTAAGTGGCAATACTCTGGAGGTCAAAGGCTGCGTCGCGGGGGGATTGATTTGCCGTGGTCAAGACTGGACACGAATTAAGTGACCTAAGTTTTACAGCAGGCCCAATTGCACTGGGATCGGGACAAACCCGCGTTTGACCTGCCTGTCGCGGTGGCTTTCAACGGTGCTCAGCGCCTCGGCATAGCTGCCGAGGTATAGGCGTTTTTGTTGGCCGCCCGGGGCACCAAGAGGGCCTGCAATCCGTTCCACGCACCAGTCTCCAAACAGCGTCTGATACAGGCTCAGCACGCAATAACGATGCTGACCCTGATGGTGGTCAAATTTTTCGAGACGGATCTGCACGGGCTGGACCTGATTTGAAAGCGTCCGGCCCGTATGCCCTTAACTGTTTGGCGTGTCCATCACTTGCCTTCGCTAGGGTTAAACCTCGCCAGTATATTCGCCGCGGGCTGGATAGTCGTTGGCGATGGCGAAATCTAGTGCCCCAACCAACTCTGAGAAATGCGGCCGCACAAATGGCATGGTCTGGACCGAGCCATAGTACAGGGACTGGTCCGGGCTGACCATGAACAAGCCGGGTTCTGAAAACAAAGCGGGTTCTTCGATACCGATGGAGGTGGTGCCGCGCGAGGTTGAGACGTACAGACCCCAGTCCTTGGCAACGCTAAGTGGCAGTCCATAGCCAAAGCGAAGGGATTTCGCTTCGATCTTGTCGGCCATAGCACGGGTACGTTCTTCGCCATCGGTACTGATCGCGATGCAGGACACACCGCGTTCGGCAAAATCAGCGACGCGCTTCTCCAACTCTTTCAGGTAGTTGGCACAAATCGGGCAATGCAGGCCCCGGTAAAAGCAAATCACGGTCCCGCGTTCGCCGCCTTCAGTGGTCAGATCAAATGTCCCGTGATCCAGGGTTTGCAGCGATAGGTTTGGGGTTTTTTGACGTGGAATCAGCATTGGGTGCTCCTGTGAATATGCTTGAGGCCCATCGTAGTTGGGCTTAAGGTCTGTAAAATCCGAAAAACCAAACCGGAACCCCTAAGTCATGGATCGATTGACCACATTGATGGAGCGGTTCCATCTGAAAGTTCGCGGCGCCGCTGTGGCGGATGCCAATTTGCTGGCCCTGTCTGGCGTGACGGGTGTGCCGGAGCGGCTGGTGTTTTTTCCCACGGGTGGAATCCTTGATGCTGTGGAAGGGCAGGTGATCCTCTCTGCGCAGGTGGAGTGGTCGGGGCAGAGCAATCCGTTTCTAGCAGCGCTGCCGCCGGTGGTGGATTATGACCTGATTCAATCCCCGGAGGCGCAGGCCCTTGTTCAATTGATGAGTGATGAGGTGCAGGGCGGGCGCTGTGGCGCGCAATCGGTGGTCAACCGGCTGGGCGAAGTGCTGATGGTGCGACTGCTGCGCGGACAGATCGAACGGGGCGCAACAGAACCCGGGCTGTTGTCCGGGTTGTCGGATGCGCGGTTAAGTCGGGCGATTGTTGCGATGCACGACCATCCGGGGCGGTTGTGGACGAACAATGACCTTGCACAAGAGGCTGGGTTGTCATTGTCGCGGTTCTGCCAACTGTTTTCGACCGAGGTCGGCGAGACGCCGATGGGCTATCTACGTCGGTGGCGATTGATTCTGGCGCATCAGGATCTAGCACGCGGAGACCGGGTTGAAGCAGTGGCGCGGCGCTATGCCTATGGCTCGCCCGAGGGGTTCAGTCGGGCTTTTCGTCGCGCCTATGGTATCGCGCCGGTGGCTTTGCGGCGGGTTGGTTAGAGGATGCTGAATATCTCATGCCGACGACTGATTATTGACATATTTACGGTACACATAGGGCGCGTTTATTAGCTAAGAAATTTGGAGCCCAGCCCTATGTCGACAGCAGATTTTCAAGCGCGTTTACAGCGAATTGGGGCCAATTCTCCGCAGCAGCCAATGGGGCAAGAGCAGAGAAGTCCAAAGCAAGCTGGGGCGCATAAATTGCGCGTGGTTCGGTTGATTGTGGGTGGGATCATTATGACACTTGGCAATCACATTTTGAAGTTCAGTAGCGAGCATTACGAAATGATCCGGGATAGCAGCGAGGCTGGTGTCGCGGTTGGGCTTGGTGTTGCCGGAGCGGTAATGACCTTGTTCGGTGTCTTCATGATGGGCCGCGAAATCCTCAAACATTGGTCTTCCCGCGCCAAAAAATCTTCAACCGTGCATTCTGGAGATTTGAAAACCCCAATGCGACAGACTTCCGGAAGGGCAAAAGTGATCTGTTCTTTGCTGGGAGTTGTCCTTGGGGGACTTGCTTGTCTTTATTTGGCGCTCGTTGCAGCTGCCGGGCAGGTCGAAACCGAACAAGCGTTGCAGATAGCTTTTGGTGGCGTTGCGCTCTCGATATTTCTGTTGCTTGTTGCCGTAACGACGGGAATTGTTGGGATATTCAAGCGTGGCTACGCATTGGGACGAGTGCCAGGTTACTTTGTTATCGGCGCAGTTCTGGCATTCTCAACAATACGGTATTTCAGGATCAACTTGCTCGAATGGCAGCAATTTGCGGAGGTATTGCATTGATCGAGGGGCCTGTTCGGTCCTGGGCAAAGTGGCATCTGAGTGGAAGCCTAGCTCTTACGGCTTCCACGTCAAAAAGTTCCCGATCATCTGCAGCCCCACGTCCTGGCTTTTCTCCGGGTGGAACTGCATACCGACCATGGTGTCGCGGCCAATCACGGCGGTGACGTCGCCGCCATAGTCCACATGAGCAAGACGTTCCGCCGCATTGCGGACCTGAAACTGATAGGAATGCACAAAATAGGTGTGATCCCCTGATTTGATACCGTCAAACATTGCGTGGTCATTGTCGATGACTAGATTGTTCCAACCCATGTGCGGCACTTTTAACATGCTGTCGGTGGGGGTGATCTTGACCACGTCACCGCCGATCCAGCCGATGCCGGCGGTTTCGCTGTACTCGTGGCCGGTGGTGGCCATCAGCTGCATACCGACGCAGATGCCCAAAAAAGGACGGCCCTTGTTTTCGACCGCGTCAACCATGGCGTCATAGATGCCCTTGTGACCGCGCAGCTCGGACGCGCAGGCCGGAAAGGCGCCGTCGCCGGGCAGAACCAGCCGGTCCGCACGGGCCACAAGATCAGCGTCTGAGGTCACGACCACGTCGCCAGCGTTCATTTCCCGCGCCATGCGCTGAAACGCCTTTTCTGCCGAATGCAGGTTTCCGGATTCATAGTCGATGATGGCGGTCAGCATTGTGTATGGTCTCTTGTAAGGTCTCTTTCACCTGTCGTGAATGGCGTTAAAGGTCAAGCCTTGGTAGCGTTGCTGACTACCAGTGCGTCAAGCAAAGACACCACTTGATCAAAAGGGCCGCGCGCTTGATGGCTGAGGTCAACCGGGCCAAACCGGCTGGCCATATACAGGTGGGTGTAGCCGTGGATCAGGGACCAGACCTGAGTTTCAATGATCATCGGGTCCTGGCCGGGCTGAACAAAGGGCGCACAGGCTTTGCGTAATACGTCGTAGGAAAAGGCAGTGCCGGACTTGAGGTTCGATTCCAGACCCTCCATCGGGGCGGAGCTGAAAATCAGGTCAAACAATGCCGGGTTATCAATGGCAAAGTTAAGGTAGCCGCTGCAGATGGCCTTGAGGTGGTCAAGTTCGCTTTGATTTTCGGTGCCACTGGCATTGAGCATGGACAGACGAAATAAGCGAAACCCTTCCTGGGCAATGGCACCGCGCAATCCGCTGATTCCATCAAAATGATGGGCCGGGGCTGCGTGTGATACGCCAGCCCGTGCCGCGCACTTTCGGAGAGTTAGCGAATCTTTGCCACCTTCACTCAGCAAGGCAATGCCAGCCTGAATCAATGCGCTACGCAGATCGCCGTGGTGATGCGGCTTTGAGTTTTGATCATCGGTCATTAGCAGAAATTATCAGCTGACTTGACAGTGTCAAGTTGCTCTGATCTTTACAGTGTCAAGTTCGGCAATGACGCAAGGATGTCTCATGATTTATGTATCGCGGATGCGGGTGTTTCTGGTTTGGTTCTTATGCTTAGGAGTGGTGCTGGCCTCTTGGCGGTTTATGGCCTTGGGAGTCGAAACATCGATGGATTTTGTCGCCTACCACGCCGTCGAGCGGCGATGGGCCTTCTTTGCCCATATCACTTTGGCGCCCTTGGCCCTGATTTTGATGCCGTTTCAATTCTGGAAAGGGCTGCGGACAAAGCGGCCGTACGTGCATCGTTGGATTGGCCGCGTTTATGGGGGAAGCATTCTGCTGGCTGGTATTGGTAGCCTGCTGATGGCATTTGGCACCACATCGGGTCCGGTGGCGGCCTGGGGCTTTGGCTTGCTTGCAGTGGCCTGGTTGGGCAGCACAGGTTACGGAATTTGGTTGGCGCGGCAAGGGCGTATTGCTGAACACCAGCGTTGGATGATCCGCTCGGCTGGTTTGACATTTGCCGCGGTCACATTGCGGGTTTATCTGCCGTTTCTGTTCATGTCACTGGGCGAAGAGGCAGGATATACGCTGGTGGCTTGGCTGTGTTGGGTGCCCAATCTAATGGTCACAGAATGGTTTCTCAGGCGGTCAAACGCGCCGTCACCAGTTGCACCCTAACATCAGGACCTGAGGATGGGGGCGCTTAGAGCGCCCCTTTTGTTGAGGGGATAGCATCTGTTTTGCGTGGATCGGTCTCAACTGCTGGGCGTAGGGCGCGGGCGACGGCAGGTCCAGCATGCGGTCAAAGAAGACCGACCTTAGTTAGACAGTTGCAACGGCATTGAATTTATAAGTTCCGGGGGTAGTGTTCTTGATTTCCTCACGAAATACGTCATCGCAGAACCATTCAGAGGTTTTGGCATCTCTTAAAAGGTGGCGCCCACTAAATGCGCCATTTTTTACTTTGAACTTCTTTACATTCAGAGTGCGCAGTGAAAGTTGATTGCCGATTTTGGGGTTCTTTACTTCCCCCATGGGAGCGGTCGCGTAATCTATTACCTCAGCTGCGTTAAATACATTTAGGACAAAATATCGTTCTGGAACCTTCGCATTGTCATGTAACGACCAAATTTTCTCCATTTCTATAACTTCACAGTTCCCCTCAGCGAACTTCACAAAGACATCGCACACCGCCTTTTTTGCAAAAGGGGCTCCAGTGAAATGGAAGGAATTCAAACTTCTGAAAGTGTCCGGCAAGCTATCGTTTTGTGAAAAGCTTAGCGCCCAGTGATCAGAAATTTCTTCAAGAATTTTGCCTGGGAAAGGCCCAAGCGGAGCGCGATCTGCATCTGTAACTTACCAACGATTGGCATTTGGATCGATCTGTCGCTCTTCTTTGGTTTCAGACCATTTCAGACTACCACCCCGTGCACCCAAGGCTGTTTTAAGCCAGTAATAGTTCATAGCACTAAACCTTTGTAAAATCGATTTGGCTGCGGCCATCGGGCTGGTGACTATTGATGTGCCGCTTACTGAACATGTTCTTTTAAAAGGTGCCTAGAGCGCCCCTTTTGTTGAAGGAATTGCATCGGCCTTGCGTGGGTCGGTTTCAACGGCTGGACGCAGCGCGCGGGCAACGGATTTGAATGCGGCCTCGACGATGTGGTGGCTGTTGAAACCGTGGATTTTGTCGACGTGCAGGGTGATGCCGCCGTGGGTCGCAAAAGCGGTAAAGAATTCACGCACAAGCTCAGTATCGAAGGTGCCGATTTTCTGAGTTGGGATATCCAGGTTCCACACCAAAAACGGCCGTGCCGACAGGTCCAGAGCGCAGCGTACTTGAGCCTCGTCCATTGCAAGGTGGCATTCGCCGTAACGACGGATACCTTTCTTGTCGCCTAATGCGGCGGCCAAGGCTTGCCCCAGGGCGATGCCGGTGTCCTCGACGGTGTGGTGGTCGTCGATGTGATAGTCACCCTCGGCGCGGATGGTCATGTCGATCAGCGAGTGGCGCGACAACTGGTCCAGCATATGGTCGAAAAAGCCAACGCCGGTCTGGTTGTCATAGGTTCCGGTTCCATCCAGATTGATCTCGACACTGATCGAGGTCTCATTGGTCGAGCGGCTGATCTTGGCTGTGCGCATGACGGCAAATCCTTGTTATATCCGGGGCGCTTATAGGGGAAGGAGGTAGGGCGGCTCAAGGGTGTGCCTGTGATTGGTCGACAGGTGTTGCCAAAGGGGCAGGGGATTGCGCCCGGATGGTGGGCGTGCCAGCTTGGGCTAAACTGACCTGACAAACCCGAGGCTATTCATGTCCACCTGTGTTTTCATCCAGATCCGCTGCAAACCCGGCACCACTTACAAAGTCGCCGAGGATATTGCACTGAGAGAAATCCATTCGGAGCTCTATTCGACCAGCGGAGATTATGACCTGATGATGAAGTTATACATCCCCGCCGACGCAGATGTCGGCAAGTTTATCAACGACCACCTATTGGTGATCGAAGGGATCGAGCGGTCTTTGACCACGATGACCTTCAAGGTGTTTTGAGATTTACGCCTGATCTTCCCCGTGGGAGATCAGGCGTATCCGGCGACGTTGGGTCCGGTTTTACCCGGCAATCAGGTCTTTTTCTTTTAACTCAGCATAGGTGCTGTCGATCGCTGCCTTCAGCTTGCCCATCAGCTCATCAACCTCGTCACGTGTGATGATCAACGGCGGACACAGTGCCAAGGCGTTCCCAGCTACTGCACGCAAGATCAGGCCATTGGCCTGACAGAACTTTTGCGATGTGGCCCCGGCGATGCCGCCATCAAAGCTGGCGCCAGTGGTTTTGTTGGAGACCAGCTCTAACGCTGCGATCAGACCTTTGCCGCGAACCTCACCTACCAACGGGTGATCGGTGAATGCTTCCCGCAGCTGTGCTTGCAAATAGTCACCGACATTGGCGGCGTGAACAAACAGGTTGTCGCGCTCATAGATCTCGAGGGTCTTCAAGGCCGCAGCGCAGGCCGCCGGGTGACCGGTATAGGTATAACCTTGGCCAAACACGCCCATCTGATTGGTTTGTTCAATCATCGCTTCGTACATCCAGCCAGGAATGACTGCAGCAGAGATCGGGAAATAGGCCGAGCTGAGCTGTTTGGCAAAGGACATCAGATCGGGTTTGATGCCCATGGTGGTACAGCCAAAATCATTGCCTGTGCGACCAAACCCGGTGATGACCTCGTCCGCCCAGACCAAAATGTCGTGCTTGCGCAGGACCGCCTGCAACTTTTCGTAATACCCTTCGGGGGGGACGATGACGCCAGATGCGCCGGTGATAGGCTCAACAATCATCGCCGCGATGGTGTCGGGGCCTTCAGCTAAAATCTGCTCTTCGAGATTGCTGATGATGCGGTCAACAAACTGCGCTTCGGTCTCGTTGCCCTGACGGTTGGTATAATAGTGCGGGGCATCGGCGCGCAAAACGCCTAAGGCCTCTACCGGGGCGTCAAAGTGGGCCAAGTTGCCGGGCAGCGACGTCAGCGATCCTGCCGCGACTGTCACTCCGTGGTAGCCACGTTCGCGGGTGATGATCTTGCGCTTTTCGGGCTTGCCGATGGCGTTGAAGTAATACCGCAGCATTTTGTAATGGGTGTCGTTGGCATCAGAGCCCGAGTTGCCAAAGAAGAAATAGGCGTCTTCAACCGGCACCATATCGCGCAGTTTATCAGCAAGCTGCTTGATCGGCTCATGCGTCTTGCCACCAAAAGTATGGGTGAACGGCAAGGTATTGAGTTGCTCTGTGATGGCATCGACAACTTCTGTGTTGCTGTATCCCAGTGAAGTACACCACAGGCCAGCCATGCCTTCGATGTATTTGTTCCCGTCGGTGTCATAGACATAAATGCCTTCGCCGCGCTCTAGGCACAGTTGTTCGACGGCGGTGAAATTTGTGTAAGGGTAGATGACTGGGGCCATGCCGGAACTCCTGTTGTGGCGCGGTTGCTTGAGCGCAGGATTGACCGGTTTTTACGTCTTCGTCAAAGGAATTTGATCAAAAAATCCGAAGGTGCAAAATTTGCAGTCCAAAATGCGAAAAGGCCGCCCGAAGGCGGCCTTTCGAAATCCACCCGAGGTAGGGTGGGCCAACTGGAGCGGGCGAAGAGATTCGAACTCTCGACCCTAACCTTGGCAAGGTTATGCTCTACCCCTGAGCTACGCCCGCATTCCGTTGGTGAGGCGCTCAATAGAATTTCCTAGCGGGAGCTGCAAGAGCGAAGTGACGATGGGTGACAAAAAATATCCCAAAGGCCTTGAGGAGAATTACCTGTCGTAAATTCTTTCTTAAGTTGTTTTGAGGGAACGGCAAGCTCGCTTCCCTTTAGATTTGTCGTATCGCTCTGGTTTTTGCCGACCGGGAGAGACCTCTGAGCGCACATTTGAAAGGATCTATTATGCCCTATGGATTGCCGCAGAGATTTGAAACCCTGATCGTAGATTGGCTGGGAACATCAGTAACAGATGTTGTTTCTGACAGTTCAGTGGATGGTGATGGCACAATTCTGGATGGAAGCGGTCAGATAGTGGCATTGTTGGAGGGTGATGACACCTTCACAGGTGCTGGGGACGACACGGCAACAGATGGCGACACTGTCTCAGCTGGGTTGGGTAATGATTTGCTGACTGGAGGAGGGGCCAGTGATTTTCTCTATGGGAATTCTGGTGATGACACTTTGCTGGGCGGAATTGGGTCAGATTATCTAAGTGGGGGCAGCGGAGCTGATCTGTTGATCGCTGGTAGCGGCACGGGGCAGGGGAGTGGTTTTGATACGCTGCTCGGCGGTGTCGGCGAGGATACGTTGTTTGGCGGAGTGGAAGCATCGGTGCTTCTTGGTGGCGTAGGCGCAGACCTCCTCCTCGGATTAGGAGGTGCGGATCTGTTGCAGGGGGGAAATGACAATGATCACCTAACTGCGGGCAGCGGCAATGACAGTCTCTTTGGAAACTCAGGAGATGACACCCTGTTAGGCGATGACGGCAATGACTACCTCAGCGGCCACATTGGCGATAACTACAGCCCCTCAGCTTCCTCTGAATTTGCCGACGGTGGGGCAGGAAACGATAGCATCCTAGGAGCATATGGCGACGACGAGCTATATGGAGGCGCCGGAAATGACTATTTGGAAGGTGGTTCTGGCTTCGATACGCTGGATGGCGGAATCGGCAACGATACTCTGGTAGCGTCTACATGGAATGACAATCTACTGAGAGGGGGCAGTGGCGAAGATTTGATCTTTGGGCATTTTGGTGATGACACCGTCGACGGTGGCGAGGGTAATGACACCATTCGCGTTCGGGCAGGCGAAAACGAGTTGGATGGTGGGGCTGGCGATGGCCATATTACTGGCGGGTATCTAGCCGACGAAATCAATGGCGGTTCAGGGGATGATACGCTGTTAGGCGAGAGCGGAAGCGACACACTTAGGGCCGATGAGGGCAATGATGTGTTGTCTGGTGGTCGCGGCAATGATGCGCTTTATTCAGGTGAGGGCACGACGTTGATGGAAGGCAATGGTGATTCCGATACGTTCTATTTTAACGCGATGGCTGGTGTTGCAAGGATCACCGATTTTGACGTGACTGAGGATGAGTTGAGGATTGCAGTTGGAGCGGGATATGCGCAGGCCAACGCTGCGGATTTGGTTCAGGAAAGCGGTAACGTCGTGCTGTATGGTCAGTCCGATAACAGCGACCCAGCGTCGGCTCCGAGTATTCTGATCATTGAGGATGTTACCATTCAGCAGTTGCTGGACAGCGATGTAATTCTGGTTTGATCGGCAGCAGTTCTGGTGGCCTTTGATAGGGCGCCAACTCGCCTTGTGTTTGGAACACCGCTCCAAATGCAAACAGCCGCCCAATGGGCGGCCGTTTCGCTGGTTCCGATTGGAGCGGGCGAAGAGATTCGAACTCTCGACCCTAACCTTGGCAAGGTTATGCTCTACCCCTGAGCTACGCCCGCACTCCGTATCGGTGAGGCGCTGAATAGAATTTCCCGGCCCCCGCCGCAAGAGGTAAAATAGAAAAAAATGCCAAGGATGTAGATTTCACGGTTGCCCAGCAATCTGGGGCAGATTGAAACCGGCCTGCGCCGCCATACGATGTTGCAAAACGGTGGTTGGTCGACAGGAAATAAACTCGCTGGGCGAGCAGTGGGGCAGGTCCAGCGCCTTGATCAGTTGGCCGTGTAACTGGCCTTGCAGCAGCAGAATGCCGTCCTGTTCCAACAGATCACGCGTTCCATGGCCCTTGTCTGAGCGCACCCTGCGCATGAAGTCTTTTTGCATTGCCACCGCCTCGACCACATCTCGGGAGATCGGTTGGTTCTGCATCGCGCGAAACAGTGCTGCCATGCGGGCGTTGCCCGTGTCGCAGTTGAAAATCTGTTCCACGATGGATTCGTCGACCGTGCGCCAGAAGTTGGCCGGGTAGGGGTGATCACAGAGTAGCCAAAGGATGTGCTGGAACCCATCAGCCGAGATAGACCGCTTAGCGTCTTTGTTTTGACCGGCGGTTAGATAGCCACGTTTCGCGACGATTAGGCCAAGGTAGCAGCGGGCGCGCACCTCATCTGCTGCGACCAGCATGCAGACGTGATCCACCGCTTCGGTTGGGATCATCCAGTTGCTGCCCATGGTGTTCTTGATGTCGACATCCTGGTCCAGGATGACTGTGTCCAGCTTGCCGCGTTTCAAGCGTAGCAAGGCGCGCAGTTCGATTTCGACTCGGGTGCCGATATAGGTCTTTTCTGTCTTCTCCAGTTCTTCGTAACTACGCCGTCCGGTTTTTGGGGTCATGATCACATCGTCGATGCAAGTACGCAGCATGGCGGGGAAATCATCCGCCAAGGCAAGAGCGCCACCAGCACGGGCGGTGATTTCGGTCTGCAGCAATGACAGCAATTTGAAATCTGGGTGGCCTGGTTGGATCAGGCTTGGGGGCATGTTTTTTTTCATTACTGTGCCACTGGTCCGACCGATGAGTCGGACAGCGCCTGACCTTGGGAAGGCGCGTCACGCCTCCCCAAGGTCAGGTACGGTCTTAGATGCAAGGTATCAGGCCCGCACGACATGCAGATTTGGCTTGGAAATGGCTGCTTTCAGTTGAGTGGCGACAGCTTGTGCCACTGGTGGAGGGAAGGCATTTCCAACCTGCTTGTAGGCGTTGGTCTTGGCGCCGGTGAAATGCCAGTCGTCAGGAAAGCCTTGTAGGCGGGCCACCATGCGCACAGTCAGGCGGGGCATATCGTTATGGAACGGATCCGGGGCCTCGGGGGCGATGGTACGGCCCTCGACGCCCAGCGAGGCCCAGGCTTTACGGGCACGGGTTGGACCCAGATCGGGGCCGCCGTGCTTTTTCGATCCGCCAACAATTGTGGGCGCGATCTCATCAGCCTTGGCTGCCCAGTCGTCAGCGCCACGCCAGCCACGTTCCTTCATCAGGTCGATCAGTGTTTCGCCGACGGTGGCTGGGTTATGGGGTAGCGGTTCAGGCCAGCAGAATTGATCGGTGTATTCCTTGCGCAGGGCGACAATCACCACCCGAGGGCGCAGCTGCGGTACGCCGTAGTCCGAAGCGTTCAGCAGCCGCCAGTCGGTGGTGTAGCCCAGCTTTCCCAGTTGCTTTTTCAGCTTCTCGCGGTAGTCCAGAAACACCGCACCCAGAAAACCGCGCACGTTTTCGATCATCACCGCTTTGGGGCGGGTGGCTGCGACAATTTCCAGCGCATCGTCGAACAGGTTACGTTCGTCCTTTTCGCCCAGTTGCTTACCTGCGACCGAGAACGGAGGGCAGGGCAGGCCACCAGCCAGCAGGTCAATACCGGCAAAATCGGACGCGCGCTCTTTGAACAGGCGAACATCTTCTTCGAGCACATTCCAGTTGGGACGGTTGTGGCGAAGGGTGGCGCAGCAATGCTTGTCGATCTCGACCAGAGCGGCGTGATCAAATCCGGCTTTTTCCAGTCCGAGGGCCTGACCGCCCGCACCTGCGCAAAGTTCAACTGATGTCAGCATGCTACCTCGTTGTTATTGGCGCCATGGGTGGCGTTCTTGCTCTGTTCTTAGCGGTTGAGCTGATTCCCCGCAAGGCAGGACACTAGTGCCTGAGCCAGAAATGCGAAAGGGCCGCCCGAAGGCGACCCTGTTCAATTGACCGATGGAGCGGGCGAAGAGATTCGAACTCTCGACCCTAACCTTGGCAAGGTTATGCTCTACCCCTGAGCTACGCCCGCATACCGTCGGTGAGGGCTGAAATAGGAAGTCCGCGCCTGCGCCGCAAGTGCAAAACGAACTGGAAGCAAATATTTTTTAGAAACACCGACGGAGCGGCTTGGGCCCTGCGTAAAACCTTTTAACGTACATTGAAAATCAGAGGAATTGAGCATGCGTGTTTCTGATACAGCCAAGCTGGTAGTTTTAGGCGGACTTATCACTGTTGGGTTTGTTTTGCAGAGCGACGCGCAGGGGCGACGGCCGATGCGGCAGCACACAACGACCGAGGCCCAAAACTTGGACCTTGTGGCAGCAACGGTGCAGTTGCGTGGCAGTAAGGTCAAACTGCGGGCCAGTGGCGATACAGTGAAGATCCGCGCCAATGGTATCCCGGATCACGCAGTGGGGCAGTTCCCCAACCGGGGCAATCCCCATGAGATCAAGTCACAGAACTACCGGTTCTCAACAGATACCGATCAATTGCCACGTGTTGCCAAGGCGTTTGGTATGGCGGGATTGTTTGGCATTGCGGTTAACGGGGTTCCTTTTGATCCGGCGGCGGCAGAGTTCTGGAAAGGGAAACAACAATCTGGCTGGCAATATGAGGCTTTGGGAGGGGCTGTGACACTGGGGCTGGATCAGAACTATGCACATGTGCAACCAAGTGGGGCCTATCACTATCACGGACTTCCCTGGGGGTTGATGCAGCAATTGGGCTGGTCCTCAAACAAGGCGTCGCCTCTGATCGGTTACGCGGCGGACGGTTTCCCGATTTACGCAATGACCGCCAAAGTGAATGGTAAGGTGCGGGAAATGACCAGTTCTTATCGCTTGAAACCGGGCAATCGCCCAGGTGGGGCAGCCCCCAGCGGGCGCCATGACGGGGCCTTTGTGCAGGACTACCAATATCAGGCGGGATCGGGCGCGCTGGACGAATGTAATGGTGCCCAGGTGGTGACAGATGAATTTCCGGGTGGCACTTACGCCTATTTCCTTAGTCAGAGCTTCCCTGTGATTCCGCGCTGCCTGAAAGGCGAGGCGGATCGTAGCTTTACAAAACGGAGAAGATGAACTGCCTTTGGCACACGTCACGTCTAGAATGATTTTGAGCCAGTGAAGCGGAACGGCGAACCTCCGTCAGTTCGCGGTGTCAATTCCAACCTGCTGCTGTTTCATCAATGTGGCAATAGCATTAGCGGTATGACGGACATGTGGAAGCGCGCTGCTGTTTTCATGGGTCACCAGCCACTGTTCGTGAGGAAGGCTAGCAAGTGGATCAGAAACCTGTACCAACCTGCTTTCGTTCACGCCAATAAAGCATGGAAGTATGCAAAGCCCGCCTCCTGCAGCGGCGGCTTCTAGTACTGCCTGAGGCGTGTCGCAGACCAGACGCGCGGTTTCTCCAATTTTTCGCCGCAGCCAGCTGGATGATCCACCCGTTGCGCCGCTTTGTGACGGGATTACCCAGTCGCAGGCTGCATAGCGTTCTTCGGAGTAGCTTTGAGGATGGCTCGTGCAGTAGGTCGGCGACCCAAAAATGGCAAATGTAACGGGCCCAATGCGGTGGCGCTTCAATCCTTGCTGGTCTGGTTGTTTGTTGTGAATAGCAATGTCGGCTTCGCGCCGTGACAAGTTTAAAAATTGCGAACCTGACAACAATTCAATACGTGGGCTTTGTGCACTGGTGAAAAGTCTGTCCAGGTTTCGCGTCAAATAGATGCTGGTCCAGTACCCGACCGTCACCCGCACCAATGGCCGTGGATCTTGGCGCGTGCGCCAGCTGTGGATGGCTTGATTGTGCAGATCCATCTGTTGAACTTTTTCCAGCAGTTCCCGGCCCTGAGGTGTCAGGGTGACACCACCGGGGTGGCGATCGAACAGGATCATGGAAAAAGTGTTTTCCAAGTGACTTATGCGACGGCTGAGTGTTGGTGCACTTACCCCGGATCTGGACACTGCATTGGCTAGGCCGCCCTCACTGGCAACAGCCAAAAACAGTCGTAAGTCATCCCAGCTGTGTGTTCCATTTTTGAAAGGCATGTTTGGAAAATTCCTGTCGTAAAGAAGGGCGGATGGAGAGATGTTGGCGTCAAGTTCAGATCTGGTTAATTCATCTTATAGCTCACCGTTTTGAATTTGAAACGTAACTTGGTTGATCGCGCGGTTGTGTTCTGCGTGTTCCCAAAAAGCAAAGTAGGAAAACCTATGTTTCCAGCACATATTGTTCACGTCACGCTGACGCCCGATCCGGCGCAATTGGCGACATTTCACACGGCCATGGAAGGTGTGCAGGCAAGTTTACCTCAGGTGTCTGGCTGTGAAGGGGTGCGTGTTCTACGCACAGAAGGTTCGACACCGCACTACATCCTGGTCGAAGATTGGCAAAGTCAGATCCAGCATCAGGCGCACCTTGACGCTTTGATTGCTTCTGGAGAGTGGGCGAAACTGAAAAGCATGCTGAGCCAGCCGCCTCAAAGTTGGGTTCTGTCGAAAGTTTAGTCAGGGATGTTTTGATACCAAATTGGGCCACGACAGGGGATGTCGTGGCCCAATTTTGTGTCTCTTAGCTCAGGACTATTCCAGTTCGATCAGAAGATCCTTGGCGTCGATCTGGGTTCCGGCTTGGACATGAACGGCCTTGATCACCGCATCGTATTCGGCGTGGATACCAGTTTCCATTTTCATAGCCTCGATGGTCAAAAGAAGGTCGCCCTCGTGGACTTGCTGGCCAACCTGTACCGCCACTGTGGCGACAACGCCGGGCATTGGCGCGCCAAGGTGGTCGTCATTGCCTGCTTCGGCTTTGGGGCGTTCGGCAGTTGAGGATTTCACCAAGCGGTTAGGTACCCGGATGACGCGGGGCTGACCGTTCAATTCGAAGAACACTTTGACTTCGCCCTTTTCGTCGGTCTCGCCGATGGCCTGCAGGCGGATTTCCAGGGTTTTGCCAGGATCGATTTCCGCCTCGATTTCGTCACCCGGCTCCATGCCGTAAAAGAAGGTCTGGGTGGGCAGCGCGCGCACTGGACCATAGGTTCGGTGGCGCCCCATGTAATCAAGGAAGACCTTGGGGTACATCAAGTAGCCGTTCAGATCCTCGTCGTCGATTGCCTTGCCATTCAACTCTGCGATCAACTCGGCACGGGTGGCTTCGAGATCAACCGGCTTTAGGTGTTTGCCCGGGCGTTCCAGGTTTGGCGCATCACCTTTGAGGACCTTTTTGACGATGCTATCCGGGAAACCCTGAGGAGGTTGGCCCAGATTGCCGCGCATCATGTCGACAACGGAATCCGGGAAAGACAGGTCTGTGCCAGGATCTTCAACCTCGGTGCGGGATAGGCCCTGAGAGACCATCATCAGCGCCATGTCGCCAACCACTTTGGACGACGGCGTCACTTTAACGATGTCACCGAACATCTGGTTTACGTCGGCATAGGTCTGAGCGACCTCGTGCCAGCGCTCCTCCAGGCCGAGGCTGCGGGCCTGTGCTTTGAGGTTGGTGAACTGACCACCGGGCATTTCGTGCAGGTAGACCTCAGAGGCGGGGGCCTGAATGCCGCTTTCAAAGGCTGCATACTGGCCGCGGACCTGCTCCCAGTAATCCGAGATTTCACGCACAGTGGCGATATCAATGCCAGTGTCACGATCGGTGTTGCGCAACCCTTCGACAATCGAGCCAAGGCAGGGCTGTGAGGTGCCGCCTGAAAAGGCGTCCATGGCTGCATCGACCGCATCGACGCCGGCATCCGCAGCGGCCAAGATAGTGGCGCCGGCAATGCCCGAGGTGTCGTGGGTGTGGAAGTGGATCGGCAGACCGACTTCTTCCTTCAGAGCCTTGACCAGTACGCGGGCAGCGGCAGGTTTCAACAGGCCAGCCATGTCTTTCAGCCCCAGAACATGGGCACCGGCGGCTTCCAGCTCTTTGGCCATGCCGATGTAGTATTTTAGGTCATACTTGGCGCGGTTGGGGTCAAGGATGTCACCTGTGTAGCAGATCGTGCCCTCACAGATCTTGCCGCTGTCGACCACGGCATCCATGGCGACGCGCATGTTTTCTACCCAGTTGAGGCTGTCAAACACGCGGAAGACATCAATGCCTTTGGCGGCCTCGGCCACAAAGCTCTGCACCACATTGTCGGGGTAGTTGGTGTAGCCGACGCCGTTAGAAGCGCGTAGCAGCATTTGGGTCATCACATTCGGCATTGCCTCGCGCAGGTCACGCAGGCGCTGCCATGGGCATTCCTGCAAGAAGCGATAGGCCACGTCAAAAGTCGCACCTCCCCAGCATTCGACAGAGAACAGCTGGCTTAGGTTATTGGCATAGGCCGGGGCGACCTTGATCATGTCGATCGAGCGCATCCGAGTGGCCAGAAGCGATTGGTGGCCGTCGCGCATTGTGGTGTCGGTCAGCAGCAATTGCCGTTGGGCCTTCATCCAATCGGCTACGGCTTGTGGGCCTTTTTGTTCCAGCAGGTTACGTGTGCCATAGGGCAGGTTGCCGGGCGCGACCTTGGGTGGGCGTGGGGCCTTGAGGTCGGCGTGCGGTGCAGCGCGGCCTTCAGTTTCCGGGTGCCCGTTGACCGAGATATCAGCGATATAGGTCAACACCTTGGTGCCGCGATCCCGACGCTTGGAGAATTGGAACAGCTCGGGTGTCTCGTCGATGAATTTGGTGGTGTAACTGTTGTCGAGGAAGGTTGGGTGCTTCAGCAGGTTTTCGACAAAGGCGATGTTGGTCGACACACCACGGACTCGGAATTCGCGCAGGGCGCGGTCCATGCGGGCAATCGCCATTTCCGGCGTTGGCGCCTTGGCGGTGATTTTGGTCAACAGGCTGTCATAGTAGCGGGTGATGACGCCGCCTGCATAGGCGGTGCCGCCGTCCAGGCGGATGCCCATACCCGTGGCGGAGCGATAGGCGGTGATGCGGCCGTAGTCGGGGATGAAGTTGTTCTGTGGATCTTCGGTTGTCACACGGGTTTGCAGCGCATGGCCTGTCAGAACGATATCATCCTGGTTGGCCTTGCCGGTGGCCTCGGCAATTGATTTGCCTTCGGCAATCAGGATCTGAGCGCGCACGATGTCGATGCCGGTGACTTCTTCGGTGACGGTGTGTTCCACCTGCACACGTGGGTTCACCTCGATAAAGTAGAATTTGCCGTCGTCCATATCCATCAGGAATTCGACCGTACCGGCGCATTCATAGCCGACAAAGTCGCAAATCTTGCGACCCAACTCGCAGATCTCAGTGCGTTGCTCTTCGCTTAGATAGGGGGCGGGCGCGCGTTCAACCACTTTCTGGTTGCGGCGTTGGACTGAACAATCACGTTCGAACAGGTGATAGATGCCACCTTGCTTGTCGCCCAGGATCTGAACCTCGACGTGACGGGCACGCTGGATCATCTTCTCCAGATAGCCCTCGCCATTGCCGAATGCGGCTTCGGCTTCGCGGCGACCTTCCAAGATCTTCTCTTCCAGCTCATCTTCGCCGTAGATCGGGCGCATGCCGCGACCGCCACCACCCCAAGAGGCTTTGAGCATGAAAGGATAGCCAACTTCCGCTGCTTCCTTGCGGATGGCATCCATGTCATCGCCTAGGACTTCGGTAGCGGGGATCACTGGAACGCCAGCTTTGACAGCAACCCGGCGAGCTGAGGCCTTGTCACCCAATGCGCGCATCGTTTCGGCCTTGGGGCCGATGAAGGTGATGCCATTGCGCGAACAAGCGTCAACAAAATCGGGATTTTCTGACAGTAGGCCATAGCCTGGGTGAATGGCATCTGCACCGCATTCCTTAGCGACACGGATCATCTCGTCGATGCTTAGATAGGCGGCAACCGGCCCCATACCTTCGCCAATGCGGTAAGCCTCGTCCGCCTTAAAGCGATGGAGGCCCAATTTGTCCTCTTCGGCATAGACGGCAACGGTGGCTTTACCCATCTCGTTGGCGGCGCGCATTACGCGGATGGCGATTTCGCCACGGTTGGCAATCAGGATTTTTTTGAAGTCTGTCATGTCACCCTCGGGGTCGTGCAGTTTGGAGGAAGTGTTAGGCACATCTTAAAGGCAGGTATACTCGTAGTACTGGGTATAACCGGCAAGATGGTGTGTTTCTGCGGCTTCTTAATGCTGTATTGTTTCCTATTGGTTCGGGTAGGGCGCGGTTGGGAGCGTATAAGGCGCGGGCAGCTTCAACAGGCTCGAGCAGCCAAGTTGCCCCATATTGGCCTCCAGATCCTTTTTCAAAATGTTGATCAGGTGGGCTGGACCGGATGGGCCAAGCGCGGCCAGAGCAAAGTGAAAAGCTCGTCCGAGCATGACGAAGTTGGCCCCCAATGCCAGTGCGCGCAAGATGTCCAAGCCGCTCTCAACGCCACTGTCAAAAATTAGCGGCAGGTCCGTGACCTGTCGGATCTTTGGTAGCATTTCGATACTGGCCGGGGTTCCATCGAACTGGCGACCAGCATGGTTTGACACCCACAGGGCGTCGGCACCGATCTGTTGCAGGCGCAATGCATCTTCGGGGCGCATTGTTCCTTTGATCACCAGTGGTCCGTCCCAGTGGTCGCGCAGCCATTGGACATAGTCCCAATCCGGCGAGGTGCGCAGTAAATAGCCTACATGAGCGGTAGAAGAGAGATTGCCCATCTCACCACTGATGTATTTATCAAGTGTCCGCATATGCGGCATGCCGCGCTGGGCCATACCCATCGCCCATGCTGGCCGCATCATGACCTGGGCCATTAAACGGGGTGTCAGCTTAGGTGGCTGTGTCAGTCCTGAGCGCACCTGCCGTTCGCGGCGCGATGCCACGGGGACATCAGCAGTCAGGATCAACACTTTAAACCCTGACGCTTTGGCGCGAGCCAACATGTCCTTGCGAATGTCGGGATCTTTTGGGGGATATAGCTGAAACCAACCTTGTTTACCAAGGTGTGGAGCCAGGTCCTCGGGCGATTGTGTCGCCACAGTAGAAAGTGAGTAGGGGATATCTGCCGTTGCAGCGGTGCGGGCCAGATGGCGTTCGGCGTCGGGCCAGATCAACCCAGACATACCCAAGGGGGCAACACCAAAGGGCAGCGGAAGGGTTTCACCAAACAAAGATGTGCTGAGATCGATATCAATAGGACCGTGAAGAATGGAAGGCAAAAAACCAACTTGATCCAACGCCGCCCGGTTGCGGGCCTTGGTCGCCTCGGTTCCTGTACCGCTGTCCAGATACTCCCATACGAACTTGGGCAACCGCCGACGGGCACGGTGGGCTAGGTCGGATACAGCGGGGTAGCGGCTATCTAAATCCATGGCGATTTGTGGGAAGGCTTGCGCGAAAAATCAAGTGCTGCGGTGCAGCAAAATTGAAATTGAAACATTTAGCAAGAAAGCTGCCCGCTTGATATGTCTATATTCCGTTTTGGGGCTCAAAATTGGTCGAATATTGCTGAGTGCAGGTGCGTGGTGGTGCCCATAGGGGACTGGAGACACAATTGATGACTGGGAATGGGCGTGAATAAAACAGGGAACATAGTGGGAACGTCCTCTTTCCCAACCATTGGAATCACGCTAGTGTCACGGTCATGAGCAGTTTTGATGAAATGGACGCCTTTGAGGGCGCCTCGCTATCCTCTCGTGCCATGGCGGCGCGGCCCCAACCCTATCTTGATGCGCTGAACCCGGCGCAGCGTGAAGCTGTGGAATGTCTGCAAGGGCCCGTGTTGATGCTTGCGGGCGCAGGCACCGGTAAGACCAAGGCACTGACTGCACGGATTGTGCATCTGCTAACCACTGGCACCGCCCGCACTAACGAAATCCTGGCGGTGACTTTTACCAACAAGGCTGCGCGCGAAATGAAGGAACGGGTCGGCGGCATGCTGGGCCAACCCGCCGAGGGCATGCCTTGGCTGGGTACCTTCCACGCGATCTGCGTCAAACTGCTGCGCCGTCACGCGGAATTGGTGGGGCTGAAAAACAATTTCACCATTTTGGATACAGATGATGTGATCCGGCTGTTGAAACAGCTGATCCGGGCCGAAGGTATTGATGACAAACGCTGGCCTGCGCGACAGCTGGCCAATATCATTGATGACTGGAAAAACCGCGCATTGATCCCAACTAAGGTGCCGGTGGCAGATGCCTCGGCGTATAACGGTAAGGGTGTAGACCTCTACGCGCAGTACCAGCGCCGCCTGATCGAGCTGAACGCGGTGGATTTTGGTGATTTGCTACTGCACATGGTGACGATTTTCCAGAACCACCCGGATATCTTGGAACAATACCAACGCTGGTTCCGCTTTATCATGGTCGACGAGTATCAGGATACCAACGTCGCCCAGTACCTATGGCTGCGGCTGCTGGCGGGTGGGCACAAGAACATCTGCTGCGTCGGTGATGATGACCAGTCGATCTATGGCTGGCGCGGCGCCGAAGTCGGCAACATTCTGCGCTTTGATAAGGATTTTCCCGGTGCCAAGGTGGTGCGGCTGGAACAGAACTATCGCTCGACCGAACATATATTAGCAGCAGCTTCAGGTGTGATTGCCGGTAACCAAGGGCGTTTGGGCAAAGAACTGTGGACCGATGCAAAGGGCGGTGAAAAGGTTCGCCTGATCGGCCATTGGGACGGCGAGGAAGAAGCGCGCTGGATCGGTGAAGAGATCGAGGCGATGCAACGCGGGACTCGCGGGCAGGGGCCCCGGGACCTCGATCAAATGGCAATTCTGGTCCGCGCCTCACATCAGATGCGTGCGTTCGAGGACCGATTCCTGACCATTGGGTTGCCGTACCGCGTGATTGGTGGGCCGCGATTCTATGAACGGCTCGAGATTCGCGATGCCATGGCCTATTTCCGCGTTGTGACCAGCCCTGATGATGCGCTGGCCTTTGAGCGGATTGTGAATACGCCGAAACGTGGGCTGGGCGACAAGGCACAGCAGACCATTCAGATGACGGCACGTGAAAACGGTGTGTCATTGGTCGAGGGCGCTCGTTTGGCGGTTGAAAACGGCTTGATCAAAGGCAAGGGCGCTGGGCAGTTGCGGCAATTGCTGGACAATTTGGCCCGGTGGAGCGCGATGACGGTTGGTCCGGTTCTTGAAATTGACGATGAGTCGGTGCTCGACGATGGCGGCGCGCCGCAAATGCGGTTCGGCGAACCCGATGTGCCACACTATGAATTGGCGCAGATCATTCTGGACGAGTCTGGCTACACCACCATGTGGCAGAACGACAAAAACCCGGACTCGCCGGGCCGGTTGGAGAACCTCAAGGAATTGGTCAGCCAGCTGGAAAACTTCGAGAACCTGCAGGGGTTTCTGGAGCATGTCAGCCTGATCATGGACAACGCATCCGATGATGCTGGGCAGAAGGTATCCATCATGACCCTGCACGGCTCTAAGGGGTTGGAGTTCCCTGCGGTGTTCCTGCCGGGCTGGGAGGATGGATTGTTCCCGTCTCAGCGGAGTATGGACGAAAGTGGGCTGAAGGGTCTCGAGGAAGAACGGCGTCTAGCTTATGTCGGGATTACACGGGCTGAGGAAGTCTGTACAATTTCCTTTGTTGGTAACAGGCGGGTGTTTGGTCAGTGGCAGTCACAACTACCATCGCGGTTTATTGATGAACTGCCTGACGAGCATGTCGAGGTACTGACGCCTCCGGGGCTGTATGGTGGCGGATATGGTGCTGCGGCGCCATCTGAGGCTCCGGTACGTTCGAGCATCGAAGAGAAGGTGGCGCTTGCGGATGGTTATAATTCACCGGGATGGAAGCGCATGCAATCCAGGGCAGGGCAATATGGGACAGCGCAGCCCAAACCGGCAAAGAATCAAATAATCGACGTCAAAGCCGTGTCCAGTTTTACGCTGGGTGACCGGGTGTTTCATCAGAAATTTGGCTACGGGATGATTGCAGGAATTGACGGTGATAAGCTGGAAGTTGAATTCGACAAGGCCGGGCTGAAGAAAGTCGTGGCCGCGTATGTCTCGGCGAGCGATGATATTCCGTTTTGAGGAAGATGCGCGCAAATTTTGCGCGTTTGACTGAACGATTGAACGCGGCAGTTCTATAGCACCTTGCGGACAACGGCACGGGAACTGACCCTGCCTGCTAATTTGGTTGAGTTTCGATCTCGTCATTACCTAGCTAGGGACAGCGCTAGGACCAGCCAAATCAAGCAAGTTTGACCACTTGGTTAGTCAGGAATGATAATTTTCAGATTCCTCGAAGAGCCGAATATCGCGTGCCCTGAGGCTCTCGTTACCGCACGGGTCACCTGCCAAATGCATGGCTCATGACAGTAAGAGCGCGTGCGGCAGATATTTAGAGAGAACCTCTACAAGATAGAAAAACGGCGGCGCCAGGGAGGAGGCACCGCCGTTCAATACAACACCAGAAACTCAGGGAGGAGGAAGCTCCGGTGTATTCGGATCCGGCTGTGAGCCGGTATAAAATGCGACGACATCAGGGAGGAGGAGGATGCCGCCGCTTAGGACAGGTCTTTAAGGGAGGAGAAAAGACCTGATCTCTATTAGGTGTTCTCGTATGTGGCTGTGTAGGCCACGTGCTGCAGCATGGAACGGTTCAGTCCCAGATCGGCCAGCTCGCGTCGTGTAAGCGCCGACAGCTCATTAAGTGTCTTGCGATATAGCCGGTAGCGGGTAAAGCGCCCCCATGCGGCCTCGACCAATGTGACCGGTGCGCAGAACAGCGAAGGTTTCTGAATGCTGATGTTGTCTACTGCGGCCATGGTTGTCTTCGTCCTTAGTGTATTCTTTTGCTGTGCCACTGTGGCGTTGCTTGATTGCAAAATAGGAATTTGCTGCGCCTGCACAATCCCTTACTTGAGCATTTCTGCTATGCAGCAATTGCATGGGTCGGCCCATCTTTGTCGTTTGGTACCTGTGATGGCGAGAGCGAAAGGTGGCTGTTGGTGTCTTCGAGGAATGTTGAATGAGCGCTCTAAATCAATCCACCTAATTCTGAGGGGTTTTGGCTTGGGTGAGCAGTGCATATATGGGGGGAGAAGGTAGAGGAGGCCAAAATGGCAACAACCCAAACAGATATACAGGCGGCACTTGAACAATTGACGTTGCCAGATGGGGGCACCCTGATCTCACGCGATATGTTGCGGGCACTGCGGATTGATGGAGATAAAGTCAGTTTTGTGATTGAGGCTCCAAGCCCCGAAATAGCAAAGCTGATGGAACCTTTGAGGCGCGCCGCCGAAGCCGTTGTAATGGAACTGGATGGCGTCAGTGCCGTTTCAGCGGCATTGACAGCCCATGGGCCAGCGGCTCCGGCCCCCAGCCTCAAGATTGGCGGTCATGCCAAGCCTCAGGCTGGGCCAATGAAGCCAGCGGGAGTAAAGCGCATTCTTGCCGTTGCCTCAGGGAAGGGTGGGGTTGGAAAGTCTACTGTTGCCTCAAACCTAGCGGTGGCATTGGCTCGGAAGGGTCGCAAGGTTGGGCTGCTAGACGCGGATATCTACGGGCCAAGCCAACCCCGTATGATGGGGGCTTCGGGACGCCCCGCCAGTCCTGACGGCAAGACCATAGAGCCATTGCATGCGCATGGCGTAACGCTGATGTCGATTGGGTTTCTGCTAGCGGAAGATAAAGCGGTAATCTGGCGTGGACCAATGCTGATGGGGGCGCTGCAGCAGATGCTGGGTCAGGTCAACTGGGGTGAGTTAGATGTGTTGATTGTTGATCTGCCGCCGGGAACGGGTGATGTTCAGTTGACACTTTGTACCAAGGCCGAGCTCTCAGGCGCTATTGTGGTTTCAACTCCTCAGGACGTCGCGTTGCTGGATGCCCGCAAAGCGATGGACATGTTCAGCACTTTGAAAACACCGGTGCTGGGGCTGATCGAAAACATGTCGTTCTTTACTTGTCCAGACTGCGGTGGTGAGCATCATATCTTTGGCCATGGGGGGGTAGCCGCTGAGGCCGAGAAAATGGGGTTGCCTTTGTTGGGGGCGCTGCCAATCGATCTGGAGACTCGTTTGGCGGGTGACAGCGGCACACCGGTTGCTGCAGGGGAGGGCGTGATGGCCCAATTCTATGGGCGTATTGCAGAAGGATTGGTCAAGGGTGGTATGGCCTGAGCCTGACCCAAATCTATCAATGAACCAGTTTATCGTTGTGGCCTGCCCATTTGGGTGGGCCATTTTTGTGTCGAGGGTGGCGAGTTTGCCAAGGCAAGTGCCTGCAGTTTGGGAAACCATGGGCCGGATGGGAAATCGTGGGCGGAGAACGGCGATTTGGTGCGAATCTGACAAATTTCCTCGAATCGAATTTGATTCGATGCATTGTAACTCCATTCACCTGTGGGTTGCTTGGGGATAACTTGGAACATTAAGTGAACAATAATTAGAATGCAGATTCGGGGAATTAGTTTTGGGAAATTGAGGGACTTTTTTTGAATTTTTATCATGATCTAGATTTGGTGTATGGTTGATGTGTTTATCCTAAGTGTTGTGCGCACGATCAGAAAAAACACCCCTAAAATAAAAGAAATTTAGATCTTGTTAATAAATGTGGCGGGTGTGTCCGAAAAAAGGCGTTGCCAGACCATGAAGTCCCATAGTATCCCCTATTACATCGAATGAGAGGAAGAGCACGGGGCGCCAAAACGACCCCAGAAAAACAATAAAAGAGCAGGTTTCATACAGGCCTTCACTTTCATCGAACACAGAGATCCGGAGCGCGAGCAAGCAGACATCCCCCCAGGTGGCACGCGCGAACGGACACTCCCGCATAAGCGGGACAAGGCGGCGGGTTGATCAGTGGCAGCAGATCAACCCGCCGTTTTTAATTACTGGGGCACTAATAAGACGCGAGGAACGTAGCAGAAGGGACGTTAGTTTGGGCCGCAGGTTCAGGGGCGAAAGCCACCATAAGGTGGATGCGAAGGGCAGGGTATCGATCCCGGCTTCGTTTCGTCGTGTGCTTGAATCTGGTGATGCCAACTGGCAGTCTGGCAGCAACCCCGAGCTGGTCATCGTATATGGCGATGACGACCGCAATTTTCTGGAATGTTATACGATGGAGGCGATCGACGAAGTCGATGCCAAGATTGATGCTTTGCCGCGTGGCTCCAAGCCACGAAAGGCATTGCAACGCTTATTCCACGGACGTTCCTTTCCAACTACAGTTGATGAGACGGGCCGACTGGTCTTGCCCGCAAAACTGCGCAACAAAATCGATCTTAAAGGCGAGGCTTTCTTTATTGCCGCGGGTGATACCTTCCAAATTTGGAACCCGGATACTTATGAGCAAGATGAAATGGCACAAACTGACGAGTGGCTGGAAGAGCTGCCGGAAGGTTATGATATCATGCAGTTTCTTGATGACGCCGGAGGGGCTTGATCAATGACTTCGGACCAGAATTCCGGTTCCGCCCCCCATATCCCCGTATTGCTGCGCCCTCTGTTAACGGCCGTCGCGCCGGTTTCAGGTCGCTGGCTGGACGGAACTTTTGGTGCAGGCGGTTATACCCGTGGCTTGCTGGAGGCAGGTGCTTCGCAGGTCATTGGTGTTGATCGCGATCCGCTGGCGTTTAAAATGGCGCAAAGCTGGGCTGGTGACTATGGTGACCGTCTGGTGATGCAGCAAGGCGTTTTCTCGCGGATGGATGAATACGCCAATGATCTGGATGGCGTGGTGTTGGATCTCGGTGTTTCATCAATGCAGTTGGATCTTGCGGAGCGTGGCTTTTCCTTTATGCGCGACGGGCCGTTGGACATGCGGATGTCACAGGATGGGCCTTCGGCGGCAGATCTTGTAGCGGAACTTTCCGAAGTTCAACTGGCAGATATTTTGTTCCACTTTGGTGAAGAACGCGCCAGCCGCAGGATTGCGAAGGCAATCGTCAAAGCACGAACATTGGAACCGATCACAACCACACTACAGCTGACAAAAATTGTTGAGGGATGTCTACCACGGTCAAAACCCGGAAAATCACATCCCGCTACCCGCAGTTTTCAAGGACTTCGTATTGCGGTGAATGCCGAATACGAAGAGCTTTTTCAGGGTCTGCTGGCCGCTGAACGGGCGCTAAAGCCCGGCGGTTTGTTGGCGGTTGTGACGTTTCATTCGATTGAAGATCGCATGGTCAAACGGTTTTTTCAGCACCGCGCTGGCAAAACCGGGCGGGCCAATCGGTTTGCCCCTGAAACAGTTGAAATCCCGACTCAGTTTGAATTGGTCACCCGTAAGGCGGTTGGACCAGATGACCAGGAGTTGGAAGAGAACCCCAGATCGCGTTCGTCGCGGTTGCGGGTTGGGCGGCGCAGCGAGGCCCCCGCCACTCCAATTGAGCCCCGCGAGATAGGAATGCCGCAACTAAAAGAGGCGCGCTGATGAAAACTCTGGCTTACATCTTGTCCGCACTGGCGGTGTTTGGTTTGGCTTTTTGGGCCTACCGTGAAAACTATACCACTCAGCAAGTTCTGAAAGAGACCCGCAGCCTGCAACGCCAAATTGGTTCGGCGCAGATCAGGTTAGGGGTTTTGAAGGCAGAATGGGCCTATCTCAACCGGCCTGATCGCTTGAGAGAGCTGGCCGAGCTGAACTTTGATCAACTGGGGTTGTTGCCGCTGCGCCCCGATCAGTTTGGCCGGGTTGACGAAGTGGCCTATCCTCAAGTGCCGCTGTTGCCGATCACCAATGGTGTTGATGTTTCAACTATGGCGGCTGAGGGGGCAAAGCCATGATCCGCACTCCACTCCGCCCGCTAGCTCGTATCCTCGCCGCCCGCGCAAAAGGTGAAAACCCGGACAATATCGAAAAAGAGAACCTGCGTCAGCGTCATGCAGAGATACAAGGGAAGTCTAGACAGCGTTCTGAAGGCCGGTTGCTGGTGTTGGGCGCATTCTTCATTTGTGCCTACGCAATGATTGGTCTTCGCATGGGGATGATGGCAACATCAGAACCAACCGAGCCAGTGGCCAGCGCCTCAGGAAGCGCCATCGCGGCGCAACGGGCTGACATCGTTGATCGCGAAGGTCGCATTCTGGCGACCAATTTCGATACTTATTCGCTCTATGCCCACCCGCAGCAATTGATCGATGCCGAAGCTTCGGCGACCGCACTGGCGCAGATCTTCCCGGATCTGGACCACGCGCGTATTCTGAAGGATTTTACCGGCAAGCGTAAATTCGTCTGGATTAAGAAAAAGATCAGTCCTGAGCAGAAACAAGCGGTGCATGATATCGGTGATCCGGGGCTGCTGTTTGGACCACGTGAAATGCGGCTCTATCCCAATGGTAGTCTGGCTGCACATGTTTTGGGCGGGGCAAGTTTTGGTAAAGAAGATGTCGATGCTGCCGAAGTTATCGGCGTGGCGGGTGTGGAGCGTCAGTTTGACAGCTATCTGCGTGACCCGGCGAACGGTGCAGAACCGCTAGAGCTCTCTCTGGACCTGACCGTTCAGGCTGCTGCTGAGCGTGTTCTTTACGGTGGCATGCGCTTAATGAATGCCAAAGGCGCCACTTCGATCCTGATGGATGTGCACACGGGTGAAGTTATCTCAGTGGTGAGCCTGCCTGACTTTGATCCCAATGAACGTCCACGTCCACCAGTTTCAGGCGATCCGTCTGACAGTCCATTGTTCAACCGGTCGGTGCAGGGTGTCTATGAACTGGGGTCGACTTTCAAAATCTTCACCGCTGCGCAGGCCATGGATCTGGGGTTGGTGAATGCCAGCACAATTGTTGATATCCGCGGTCCATTGCGCTGGGGGCGGTTCTCGATCCGCGATTTCCATAACTATGGCAATAGCTTGTCGGTTGAGCGGATCATCATCAAATCATCAAACATCGGCACGGCCCGGTTGGCGCAGCAGATCGGTGCCGAACGACAGCGGGATTTCCTGTCGCGGTTGGGTATGTTGGAAGCAACACCATTTGAGATTTCTGAAGCGAGTGGGGGTCGGCCGTTGTTGCCGCCCAACTGGTCCGAATTGTCAGCGATGACCATCTCCTACGGCCATGGCTTGTCGACAAGTCCAATGCACCTTGCAGCTGGCTATTCCGCCATTGCAAATGGCGGACATTATGTCAGCCCTACCATTCTGAAGCAAAACGGACCACAACTTGGGCCACGGGTGATGTCCGAAGACTCAGCCGCCGCATCGCGCAGAATGTTGCGGCAGGTTGTGACCGAAGGAACAGCCAGTTTTGGTGAGGTTGCTGGATATCAGGTTGGTGGCAAAACCGGTACAGCTGACAAACCAAAACCAAGCGGTGGGTACTACGACAACAAGGTTATCGCCACGTTTGCGTCTATGTTTCCAGCTCATGATCCAAAATACGTTCTGATCGTGACTTTGGACGAGCCTTCAATCATTGCTTACGGTGAAGAACGCCGCACTGCGGGTTGGACTGCCGTTCCTGTGGCCGCCGAAATGATTGGTCGCATCGCGCCCCTGTTGGGGCTGCGCCCACAAGTTGAACCTGTGTCAGTGACTGATATAACCCTGACCTCTAACTGACAGGTGAGGTCACTATGAGCAGAAACTCCGAGAAAACCCTCGGCCAACTAGGGTTGACCGCGCGAGGCGGTGCTGATCCCGTCATTACAGGGGTAACGGTCGACAGCCGCGCAGTGCAGGAAGGCTATCTGTTCGCAGCGCTTCCCGGCAGTGTGGTGCATGGCGCCAAGTTTATTGCAGGGGCAGTAGACCGAGGCGCTGTGGCGATTCTGACCGACACAGATGGGGCCAAAATCGCTGAGGCCACGCTGCAAAACAGTTCAATCGCTTTGATTGTGGTTGAAGATCCCCGTCAAACTTTAGCCTATGCCGCTGCTTTGTGGTTTGGTGCACAACCCCAGACGATTGTGGCAGTTACCGGCACCAATGGCAAAACTTCAGTGGCCAGTTTTGTCCGCCAGATCTGGGAGGAACTGGGGCATGCGGCGGTCAATCTGGGTACCACAGGTGTCGAGGGGGCCTGGAGCTTCCCATTGGCCCATACCACACCTGACCCCGTAACTTTGCACGATGCGCTGTCGCAAGCAGTGGGCCATGGTGTGACACATGTCGCAATGGAGGCGTCCAGTCATGGGCTGGACCAGCGCCGTCTGGATGGCGTGAGTTTGGCAGCCGCAGGTTTTACCAACTTTAGTCAGGACCATCTGGATTATCACCATACGTTCGAAGCCTATTTTGCCGCCAAAGCAGGCCTGTTCCGTCGGGTGTTAGCTGATGATGGAGTAGCAGTGATCAATGTCGATGACCCTCGCGGCGCAGAAATGCGCGCAGTTGCTGGCGCCCGGGGACAAGAGGTGATCACAGTTGGGCGCGGTCTGGGAGATTTGAGCCTGATGGGGCAACGGTTTGATGCCTCGGGGCAGGACATGCGGTTTAGCTGGCATGACAAACCCTATCAGGCGCGGCTAAGCCTTATTGGTGGGTTTCAGGCAGAAAACATCCTGTTGGCCTGTGGCTTGGTGATTGCCTCGGGCGAAATGCCTGAACGAGTGTTTGAGACCCTTCCACATTTGAAAACTGTACGTGGTCGAATGCAGTTGGCGGCAACGCGAGGAAATGGTGCTGCGGTGTTTGTTGACTTCGCCCATACGCCGGATGCCATAGCAACGGCGCTCAAGGCACTGCGCCCGCATGTTTTGGGGCGCTTGATTGCAATTGTTGGTGCAGGCGGCGACCGGGACGCAACCAAGCGCCCTCTGATGGGGCAGGCGGCCGCGGAAAACGCAGATGTGGTGATTGTTACTGACGATAACCCGCGCAGTGAAGATCCAGCCGAAATCCGCGCGGCGGTTAAAGGTGGCGCACTCGAGGCCATCGAAGTGGGAGATCGCGCCGAAGCGATTTTACGCGGCGTCGATGTACTGGCACCAGGAGATGCATTGCTGATTTGTGGGAAGGGACACGAAAGCGGTCAGATAGTTGGCGATGACATCTTGCCTTTTGATGATGTTGAACAGGCCAGCATGGCCGTCGCAGCGCTGGATGGAGGGCTGGTATGAGCCTGTGGACGATGCAAGAAGCAGTCGCTGCGACTGGCGGGCAGGCTCAGGGTGACTGGAGCGTTGATGGGGTCTCGATTGATACACGGACATTGCAACCCGGTGCTCTGTTTGTTGCGTTGACAGCGGCGCGAGATGGTCACGAGTTTGTTGCGCAGGCATTGGCCAGCGGCGCCGGAGCGGCATTGGTTTCACAGATTCCTGATGGGGTGGATGCCGATGCGCCACTGCTGATAGTCGATGATGTCTTCAGCGGGCTTGAGGCGCTGGGGCGTGCGGCGCGCGCGCGTTGCGATGCAAAGGTGATTGCTGTCACCGGCTCGGTCGGCAAAACCTCGACCAAGGAAATGCTGGCACGGATTTTGTCTGACCAGGGGCGTACTCATGCGGCTGTGGCCAGCTACAACAACCATTGGGGTGTGCCGTTGACATTGGCGCGGATGCCTCGTGAAGCGCAGTATGCCGTGATCGAGATTGGCATGAACCATCCCGGTGAAATTGCGCCACTTGCTGTTCAGGCGCGTCCACATGTGGCGATGATCACAACCGTTGCAGCGGTTCATCTGGAAGCCTTTGAGGATGTTGCAGGAATTGCTCGCGAGAAAGCTTCAATAATGCAAGGGCTTGAGCCCGGCGGCGTTGCTGTTTTGAATGGTGATATAGTCGAGGCCGATGTCTTGAGAAAAGCTGCGGCGGATCTCGGCGTTGCTGTGCAGTGGTTCGGCGCCAGTTCCGAAGACTTCAAGCTCAATTCGGTTGAGATCCAAGGGGAGGAAACCTTGGCCCATGCGAGGGCATTAGGGCGGGACATTGAACTGCACATTCAATCGCTTGGCGCACATTTTGCAATGAACGCTCTGGGCGCACTGGCTTGCATTTCTGCCGTCGGCGCAGATCTGAACAAGGCGTTGAGCAGCTTGGCACTGTGGTCACCGGTCAAAGGGCGTGGTGCACGCGAAGAGATCCAAATAGGTGCGGGCAAGATTACCCTGCTGGATGACAGCTATAACGCCAACCCGACCTCAATGGTGGCTGCTCTCGACGTCTTAGCAGCAACACCCACCAAGGGACGTAGGATTGCCTATCTTGGCGATATGAAAGAACTGGGTCCGGACGAAGTGGCACTTCATGTCATTTTGGCCCAACTGAAGGCGATCACTACAATCGACCAGATCCATTGCGTCGGGCCGCTGATGAAGCAGCTACACGCCGCACTTCCTCAAAGCAAACGTGGCACCTGGTATGGCACTAGTGAGGAGGTCGTGGCGGATCTGACGGATCAGATACAAAGCGGCGATATTGTGCTGGCCAAGGGATCTCTGAGCGTTGCGCTGGCCAAGATTGTTGACGCCATCCGCAAATTGGGCCATGGCGACCCTAAATCCGACACTTCAAAATAGCGAACAGGACTACCTCATATGCTCTATTGGCTCACCGGGCTATCAGACGGCGGCGATTTTTTTAACCTGTTCCGCTACATCACCTTCCGCGCGGGCGGCGCATTCCTGACAGCGCTGGTCTTTGGTTTTGTCTTTGGTAAGCCGCTGATCAATGTGCTGCGTAAGAAGCAGGGTAAGGGCCAACCGATCCGCGATGACGGCCCCGAGGGTCATTTTGTCAAAGCCGGAACTCCAACCATGGGGGGGTTGTTGATCGTTGGAGCGCTGCTCACTTCCACCTTGATCTGGGCGCGCTGGGATAATCCCTTTGTCTGGTTGGTGCTTTTCGTCACGCTTTCCTTTGGCCTGATCGGGTTTGCCGATGACTATGCCAAAGTCTCTAAACAAAACACTGCTGGCGTTCCGGGCAAGGTTCGGCTGCTGTTAGGGATCCTGATTGCAATAATTGCAGCGTTATGGGCCTCGGCCTATCACCCCGAAGCCTTGCAAAACCAGCTGGCGATGCCTGTGTTCAAAGACACGCTGATCAATCTTGGATACTTCTACGTGCCGTTCTCGATCTGTGTTGTCGTGGGTACCGCCAATGCGGTGAACCTAACTGACGGTCTGGACGGCTTGGCCATCATGCCAGTGATGATCGCCGCTACCACACTGGGTATCATCGCCTATGCGGTGGGTCGCGTCGATTTCACTGAATACCTAGACGTGCATTATGTCCCCGGCACTGGTGAGATCCTGATCTTTACCGCTGCCCTCTTTGGCGGAGGCCTTGGCTTTTTGTGGTACAATGCCCCGCCTGCGGCTGTATTCATGGGGGACACCGGATCACTGGCCCTTGGTGGTGCACTGGGCGCCATCGCGCTGGTCATCAAACACGAGCTGGTGCTGGCCATTGTCGGCGGGTTGTTCGTGGTCGAGGCGTTGTCGGTGATTATTCAGGTGCTCTACTACAAGCGCACCGGCAAGCGGGTGTTCCTGATGGCACCGATCCACCACCACTACGAGAAAAAGGGTTGGGCTGAGCCGACCATCGTGATCCGCTTCTGGATCATCTCGCTGATCCTGGCGATGATAGGTCTGGCCACTCTGAAGGTTCGGTAGTCAGACTTCACTGTTTAGCCCGGCCGTCAGGCCGGGCCGCGCCTGACCTTCCCATCAAGCCGCAAGTTTGCCTCCGGCAAAACGGAGAAGGCGCTTTGCACCTCCCCAAGGTCAGGCGCTGCCCTAGGAGGGAACCTTGAGCTTTCAACTTTTCCGTGAACTGCTAGGGTGGTGTGCAATTGAGTTGGAAAACAGCAATCAAAGTTGCCACACTCAATACAGGGCTTGATCAGGAGCGACTTACACGTGCAGAAAAAAAGTGAACTAAAGCAGGTTGAGTATCACGCCGCAGAAAATCCACATGTGGGCGACTTTGAATGCCCAAACTGCACAAAATCCGTTCCGGCGTGGAGGTCATCGGGAATGAGTGACCTCGGACCGCATTTTTATTGTTCTGATTGCAACAACGCTATTTTCCGGCAATCCGATCAAAAACTGATTTGGGAAAAACGCGGCGACGACGAACTTCAGAAAATCACAGAAACTTTGCCAAACTGCGATTGTGGTGGACGGTTCAAGCCGGGCGAAAACCCAAAATGTCCAGATTGCAAGTGGGAGTTCAAACACCAAGGATCAGCAATCGAAAGGCTGTCTGATCCGCATTTAATTTTGGTCGATGGAGCGATTTTGTATGGCGAAGATGGACCAGAATACCAACTGCACATTATCGCAAAATGAAAGCGTGCCAAAGTACAGCCTAAAATGTGCTGAGAAAACGGGAGGCTAGAAAGAGGCTGAACCGCTGTATCGCGAGGCGTTGGTGGTTTTTGAGGCGGCGTCGGGGCAGAGCACCCGAACAGGGTGACGGTGCGGGATAACCTCGAAACCTTCCTCGTCACCCGCCCCATCTAGCCCGCTTGCAATCTCCCACACCTCCGGTGCACTGTGCCGCCGGATTCTAAGGTTAAGGAAAGGGCGCGCCAATGATCCCGGTACAAGGATTTTCAGGGGCCAATGTGGCGGTTCTGGGGTTGGGGCGCTCCGGCCTTGCAACAGCACGGGCTTTGCGCGCGGGGGATGCCACGCCAATTTGCTGGGACGACAACTCAGCCGCGCGTGAGGCGGCTGAGGGCGAGGGATTTACTTGCCGTGATTTGCACAAGCAAGGCGCGTTTGACGATGTCGCCTCGTTGATCGTCTCCCCTGGTATTCCGCATCTCTACCCCACGCCCAATCCGGTGGTGCGAGCAGCACTCGACGCTGGTGTGCCGGTGGACAATGATATCGGTCTCTTCTTTCGCTCGATAGCCACTCCTCAGTGGGACAATTTTGAAACCCTGCCACGGGTGGTGGCGGTGACCGGTTCGAACGGTAAATCCACCACCGTCGCGCTGCTGCACCACATCCTGGAAAGTGCGGGCAAAGAGGTGCAGATGGCCGGCAATATTGGTCGCGGCGTGCTGGATATTGACCCTCCCGGAGAGGGCGGCGTTGTGGTTCTGGAGTTGTCCAGTTACCAGACCGAGCTGGCCCGGTCGCTGACGCCGGATGTGGCGGTATTCACCAATCTTAGTCCCGATCATCTAGATCGCCACGGTGGTTTAGGTGGCTACTTCGCTGCCAAACGGCGCCTGTTCGCCGAGGGTGGACCGGATCGTGCCGTGATTGGTGTGGACGAGGAGGAGGGCGTATTTCTTGCTGGTCAGATGTCCATGGGGGCTGCCGATGACCGGGTGATCCGGGTGTCTGCAGGGCGCAAGCTGGCGGGCGTAGGCTGGAATGTCTTTGCCCGCAAAGGGTTCTTGTCCGAGTACCGCAAGGGCCGTCAGGCGGGATCCATTGATCTGCGTGATATGACTGGCCTGCCCGGTGCGCACAACCACCAGAACGCCTGCGCCGCCTATGCGGCGGCACGTACGTTGGGTCTGGCGCCTCGGATGATTGAAGGTGCGCTGGAAACCTATCCCGGCTTGCCACATCGCAGTCAGATTATCGCTGATCAGGATGGTGTGTGCTATGTGAACGACAGCAAGGCCACAAACGTCGACAGCGCAGCTAAGGCGCTGAGTGCATTTAAAAAGGTCCGATGGATCTGTGGTGGGCTAGAGAAGGATGGCGGGCTGGAGGCTTTAAAGGGGGCCACGAAGCCCGTGCTGAAGGCCTATGTAATTGGTCGAGAAGCTGCGAATTTCGCGTTGCAACTGGATGTGGAGACTGAAGTCTGCGGATCCATGGCCGTGGCGGTTGAACGTGCAATGGCGGATGCGCAAAAGGGCGAGACGGTGTTGCTGGCCCCAGCTGCGGCAAGTTTTGATCAGTACGACAGCTTTGAAAAGCGCGGTGAGGATTTCATTGCCGAAGTGATGGCGCGGTTGGACTAACGCAAGCGGCCTGGAAGTTAGCAGCTGTCGGCGATGGCCGTGCCCGCCGCATGACCTGATGACCAGGCCCATTGAAAGTTGAAGCCCCCCAACCAGCCAGTCACGTCCACGGCCTCGCCGATGACATAAAGGCCGGGCACGGATTTGGCTTCCATAGTTTTGGAAGATAGCGCGTCCGTATCGATCCCCCCCAGTGTGACCTCGGCGGTGCGATAGCCTTCGGTTCCCGACGGGGTGAGTTGCCAATTTGACAACTGGTTGCAGAGTTTTTGCAGGGCGGCGTCGGATTGATCCGCAAGACGTCCCCGAAGATCCAGCTCTTTTGCTAAGTGGTCGACAAGACGCCCGGGTAGTAAACGCGCCATTTCAGTGGTCAGATCTCGGCGGCCTTCGGCCTGGCGTTGGTCGCGCAACAATTCATACAGCGGCAGTTCCGGGATCAGGTTGACGTTGATCGCTTCACCTTCACGCCAATATGATGACAGCTGCAGCACCGCTGGCCCGGACAATCCGCGATGGGTGAACAGCAACGCTTCGTCGAACGAGGTTCGCGCATTGGATAGCCGCGAGGGCAGGGCGATCCCTGCCAGCGGTTTGAAGCGGTCTTCAGCGAAGGTGAAGGGTACCAACCCTGGGCGTGTATCGATGACGGGCACCTCAAATTTCCGGGCGATGTCATAGGCCAGACCGGTTGAACCCATCTTGGGAATGGACTTTCCGCCCGTTGCCAGTACCAGATTGCGACAGGTCACGGTCTGCGGTGTACCGTCGCGATCCAGAGCGACAGAAAACCCTTGCTCAACGCGCGTAACCGAGATTACCGAGGTCTGCAGCCACATCTCGGCCCCAGCGCGTTGCAGCTCACCAGCCAACATGGCGACCACTTGTTTGGCCGACCCATCGCAGAACAATTGGCCCAGGGTTTTCTCATGCCACGCGATGCCATGTTGATCCATCAACTCGATGAAATCCCATTGGGTGTACCGCGCCAATGCGGATTTGCAGAAGTGCGGATTGGCGGACAGGAAGTTTTTGGCCTCGGCATACATATTGGTGAAGTTGCAGCGACCGCCACCCGAAATGCGAATTTTCTCGCCGGGGTTGCGAGCGTGGTCGATCACAAGCGTGCTAGGGCCTGAATAGCGCGCGCACATCATGCCAGCTGCGCCGGCGCCAAGTATGAGGGTTTGATACAACATCGCCAGCCCATGGCGCGGATTCCCGCCAAAAGCAAGAGGAAGAGGCTGGTCTGATTCGCCATTTCAGAGTATGAAAGAAAGATAGACCCCGAAAACGGGGCGATGATGAGGCACAGATTGGCGGTATTCCCATGACTGAGATGGTCTATGGCGCGGTTCCTACGCATGTGGGTGAACCGACTCTTCCCAAATGGTGGCGGACTGTGGACAAATGGACTCTGTCCTGTGTTCTGGGTCTGTTTGTTGTTGGTCTGTTGTTGGGGCTGGCGGCCTCGGTCCCGCTGGCCGAGCGCAATGGCTTTGACAATTTTCACTATGTGCAGCGCCAGGCTGTGTTTGGTTCAGCTGCGCTGGTGGCTATGGTGATGACGTCGATGATGTCGCCAACTCTGGTGCGCAGATTAGCAGTTATTGGATTTGCCTGTGCCTTTGTGGCACTGGCGATGCTGCCGGTGTTTGGTACCGATTTTGGCAAAGGCGCTGTGCGTTGGTATAGCCTTGGCTTCGCGTCGGTGCAGCCATCTGAATTTCTAAAACCCGGGTTTGTCGTCGTGGCGGCCTGGATGATTGCCGCCAGCCAGCATATCAATGGTCCTCCGGGCAAGTTGTGGTCTTTTGGCCTGTGCGTCACGGTGGTCCTGATGCTGGCGATGCAGCCGGACTTTGGTCAGGCCTGTCTGGTGCTGTTTGGCTGGGGTGTTATGTATTTTGTAGCTGGCGCGCCGATGGTGCTGCTGGTGGCAATGGCGGCAGTTGTCGTGTTGGGTGGTATGTTTGCCTACGCCAATTCCGAACACTTTGCCCGTCGTATTGATGGCTTTTTGAACCCCGATGTCGATCCAACTACCCAGCTGGGCTATGCCGCTGATGCAATCCGCGAAGGAGGGTTGTTTGGTGTTGGCGTGGGTGAGGGGCAGGTGAAATGGTCACTTCCCGATGCGCATACTGATTTTATTGTTGCTGTGGCAGCTGAGGAGTACGGGCTGGTCTTGGTGCTGATCCTGATATCGCTATATGCAACTATTGTTGTGCGCTCGCTGTTTCGGCTGATGCGCGAACGTGATACCTTTATTCGATTGGCGGGTACCGGGCTGGTTTGTATGTTTGGTGTTCAGGCGATGATCAACATGGGGGTGGCGGTGCGGTTGCTGCCAGCCAAGGGCATGACGCTGCCGTTTGTCAGCTATGGCGGCTCTTCACTGATTGCAGGCGGCATCGCAGTGGGCATGTTACTCGCGTTTACCCGCTCGCGTCCGCAGGGCGGAATTGCAGATCTGCTGCGTGGACACGAACGCGGCTAATATTTAGGGAATACTGGGGCGGATGGGACAGAAACTGCTATTGATGGCAGCGGGTGGAACCGGTGGGCATATGTTCCCGGCACAAGCCCTGGCGGAAGCGATGCTGAAGAGGGGATGGCGGGTCAAACTGTCAACGGATGCGCGTGGCGCACGGTACACAGGCGGCTTTCCGCACACCACAGAAATAACGGAAGTCTCTTCGGCAACGTTTGCCCGTGGCGGGGTGCTGGCCAAAGCTATGGTCGGCCCAAAGATTGTCGGCGGCGTGCTGAACATGGTGATGCAAATGCGGCGTGATCGGCCCGACGCAGTGATTGGCTTTGGTGGCTATCCTTCGATTCCAGCGCTGGGGGCGGCGACACTCATGGGGTTGCCGCGTATGATCCATGAACAAAACGGCGTCTTGGGTCGGGTGAATAAGCTGTTTGCAAAACGTGTTGCGGGTGTTGCCTGCGGTGTTTGGCCAACAGACCTGCCCGACGACGTACTGGGTGAACATGTTGGGAACCCTGTGCGCGGCGCCGTCCTGGAACGAGCAGGTGCTGCCTATATTCCGCCAGGGGACTATCCGATGTCGATCCTGGTGATGGGAGGCAGTCAAGGAGCCCGAGTTCTGAGTGATGTCGTGCCAGGCGCAATCTCAGCTTTACCGGAAAGCATTCGTCAGCATCTTCGCGTGTCACACCAGGCGCGGGATGAAGACGGCGAGCGCGTAACAGCGTTCTATGCCGAACATGGCATTGATGCTGATGTGCAGCCTTTCTTCCATGATGTGCCAACTCTGATGAGCGAAGCACAGCTGGTGATTTCGCGTGCAGGGGCGTCTTCTTTGGCGGACATTTCTGTGATAGGACGTCCTTCGGTGCTGATCCCGTTTGCGGCCGCTGTGGGGGATCACCAAACAGCGAATGCCCGTGGATTGATCGATGCTGGTGGTGCGATTGTGATCCCGGAAAGCAAGCTTGATCTACAATCTCTGACCGAGCAAATTACCTCCATTTTGAGCAACCCCACTGCAGCGTTGCAAATGTCGGCTGCAGCATTAAGCGTCGGCGTTCCCGACGCCACTGAGCGTTTGGTGGCTTTGGTCGAACAGTTGGCGGAAAAGGATAAATCATGACTCCCACTACCAAGCTTCCCGGTGACGTTGGTCCAATCCATTTTGTCGGCATTGGCGGTATTGGCATGTCGGGCATTGCCGAGGTTCTGTTAAATCAAGGTTACGTGGTGCAGGGCTCGGACTTGAAGTCCTCCAAGCTTACAGATCGTTTGGCGCGCCTAGGTGCGCATGTGTTCATTGGCCAGCAGGCTGAGAATTTGGCAGAAGCGGCGGTTGTGGTGATCTCCTCGGCGATCAAACCGGGCAATCCGGAACTCGATGAAGCCCGTCGTCGCGGCCTGCCTGTGGTGCGACGTGCCGAAATGCTGGCTGAGTTGATGCGGTTGAAATCCAATATTGCGATTGCTGGGACACATGGCAAAACCACCACCACAACTATGATGGCCGAATTGATGGTGGCCGGTAAATTCGACCCGACCGTGGTCAATGGTGGCATCATTCACGCCTATGGCAGTAATGCGCGCGTGGGTGCTGGCGAATGGATGGTGGTCGAAGCAGACGAGAGCGACGGAACCTTTAACCGTCTTCCCGCAACTATCGCCGTTGTCACCAATATCGACCCTGAGCACATGGAGCATTGGGGGGATTTTGATACGCTGCGCGATGGGTTCTATGACTTCGTCAGTAACATCCCGTTTTACGGCGTCGCCGTATGCAATACCGACCACTCTGAAGTGCAGGCTTTGGTCGGCCGGATCACCGACCGCCGTGTCGTGACTTATGGCTTTAACGCGCAAGCCGATGTTCGGGCCAGTGATCTGACTTATAAAGCTGGGGTGGCGCATTTTGACATCCACCTGCAGACTGAAGATGTGGTGATCGAAGGCTGCTCGCTTCCAATGCCGGGTGACCACAATGTGTCAAATGCTTTGGCGGCAGTGGCCGTGGCGCGGCATCTCGGCATGGGCGGCGATGAAATTCGCGAGGCGCTGGCCAATTTTGGTGGCGTCAATCGTCGCTTTACCAAGGTGGGCGAGGTTGATGGTGTAACGATTATCGATGACTATGGTCACCACCCGGTTGAGATTTCAGCGGTGCTCAAAGCTGCGCGCCAGGCCTGTGAAGGTCGGGTGATTGCAGTGCACCAACCGCATCGTTACTCTCGATTGGCCAGCCTGTTCGATGATTTTTGTGCATGTTTTAATGAGGCAGACGTTGTTGCGATATCTGAGGTCTTTGCTGCTGGCGAAGACCCAATCGACGGTGCTGGACGCGATGATCTGGTGGCCGGACTGATCCGCCACGGTCATCGTCACGCGCGGGTGCTGATCGACGAAGATGATCTGGAGCGGCTGGTGCGTGAGCAGGCCCAACCCGGTGATATGGTTGTCTGCTTAGGTGCGGGTACGATCAGCGCTTGGGCAAATGGCCTGCCAGCACGACTTCAGGGGTAAAACATGGCATTGGCTGGGCTCAGTAGTTCTGTCACCCTCGCTGTGATCTGGGCGTTGCTCGCCACGGCGGTGGCTTTTTTGCCGATGCGTTGGCAGATTGTACCGGGGACCATCCTATTAATTGCCGCACCCGCGATCATTATTGCTCTGGGTCTGCAACACGGATGGCTACCTGCTTTGGGTGGTACGGCGGCATGCCTTTCGATGTTTCGTAAGCCGCTGGCCTATTACTGGCGTCGGTTGAGAGGAGTACCTCAATGACTCTGTCGTTGATTTTGGCTGCTATTTGGGCATTGGCGGCCAATGTGCTGGCGATGATCCCAAGCCGCGATAATCTTTGGCGCCGTGCCTATGTGTTAACTGCGCTGGGAATTCCCTTGTTAGGCTATGTCACCTATGAAAACGGTCCATGGTGGGGGCTAGCGGTTCTGCTGGCGGGTATGTCGGTGTTGCGTTGGCCGGTGATCTACTTGGGTCGTTGGCTTCGCAGACAGATGCGACGCGGGTAGAGGCAGCGATGGAAATGCTCGTCTTGATTCTCGTAGGGCTTGGCGCGTCAGTTCTGGCTCATATGCTGTCATTGCGGCGCTTGTATAGCGTGCTCGTTGTTCTGATAGTGCTGACCGGGGGGCTGTATGCGGCGATCCACTGGTATGTTGGCACACTGGAGGGGTGGGATGGACTGACTCTGGCGATTTTCGCCTTAATTGCCGTGATGCCATTTGGTGGTGGCTTGGTTCTGGGTGGGCTTACAGGGTGGCTGCATCTGCGATGGAAAGCGGGCAGAAATAGCTGATGGCTCAACCTGTGCTGACCAACGGATAAGTAGCGTTGTTCTGTTCCGGTGTTAGGGGCTATATGCGCAAAGAACTACATCAAGGGGCAGGTGACATGAACATGGACGGTATCCGAGGGCGTTTGACTCCAAATCGCAACCTGTCGGAATTGACTTGGCTGCGGGTTGGCGGGGCGGCTGACTACTTGTTCCAACCTGCGGATATTGAGGATCTGGCGCTATTTCTAAAACAGCTGGATCCGACGGTGCCAGTGTTTCCCATGGGGGTTGGATCTAATCTGATCGTACGTGATGGTGGGATTCGGGCTGTGGTGATCCGGTTGGGACGCGGCTTTAACAGTATCGAGGTGGATGGGGATCTTGTGACTGCAGGTGCAGCAGCATTGGATGCTCACGTCGCACGTAAAGCAGCGGACGCCGGGCTGGACCTGACATTTTTGCGCACTATTCCAGGGGCGATCGGTGGAGCGGTGCGGATGAATGCAGGCTGTTATGGCAGCTATGTGGCAGATGTTTTTGTATCTGCAACGATGGTGACCCGCGACGGCGAAATCTGTGAAATTTCAGCGGATGACCTGAGTTTTCAGTACCGGCAAACCCAATTGCCCGAAGGAGCTGTCCTGGTGTCCGCAACACTGCGTGCCGGGTTGGGTGATGCCGCTGATTTACATACGCGGATGAAGCAGCAACTGGAAACGCGCGACAAAACACAGCCGACCAAGGACCGCAGCGCTGGATCAACTTTTCGAAATCCTGCAGGTTTTTCATCCACTGGTAAGTCGGATGATGTTCACGATTTGAAGGCCTGGAAGGTGATTGATGACGCCGGAATGCGCGGCGCTTCGCGTGGTGGAGCGCAAATGAGTGAGAAACACTCCAATTTTTTGATCAACAAGGGTGGCGCAACTGCCGCAGATCTTGAGGGATTGGGGGAAGAGGTGCGAAAAAAGGTTTACGCATCAAGCGGGATAACGCTAATGTGGGAAATCATGCGGATCGGTGAGCCGCAGTCAGAATAATCAAAAAACTTATGCCCTGTAGACACTTAAGTGGATGCCAAACAGGAACCCTTTTAGGGATGGCATTCAAAAAAACAGGTCATTGGTAAACATGGTAAACCCAACGTTAATAGGTCGGTAATACCTGTGTTGGTAAGATGGCGTAGGGGCTGGATGGCTTCTGGGACAGCTGGCGGAAACGCCAAAAATAACAAGGGCGAACAATCGCCTTAAAAAACGGACCCTTAAGGGTTCTAATAACCAAAGGGGCGCAAAGCCCTGTGTATATTGAGGCATTTGACGTGGGTAAGTCGAGCGGGACACTCCGGAAAGTGGCGGTATTGATGGGTGGGCCCTCGGCTGAACGCGAGGTTTCCTTATCCAGCGGGCGTGAATGCGTCACCGCACTGCGGGGTGAAGGGTATGAAGTGGTAGAGGTGGACGCCGGTCCAGACCTTGCTGCGCGTTTGCAAGACATCAAACCGGACGTGGTTTTCAACGCCCTGCACGGACGCTGGGGCGAAGACGGATGTGTGCAGGGGATCCTTGAATGGCTAGGCTTGCCTTATACGCACTCCGGAGTGTTGGCCTCGGCGTTGGCGATGGACAAGCAACGTAGCAAAGAAGTGTTTCGTGCTGCGGGGTTGCCGGTGGTTGAAAGCCAGCTGGTCGATAAGGCTTCGGTGATGGCTGCCCATGTGATGGCGCCGCCCTATGTGATCAAGCCAAACAACGAAGGCTCCAGTGTCGGAATTTATTTGGTTCACGAGGTTGCAAACGGACCGCCACAGTTGGCAGATGATATGCCGGATCTGGTCATGGCGGAGACATTTGCACCGGGTCGTGAACTTACGGCAACTGTAGTGGGGGCAGGTGATGCCGATCCAGGTGCACTGACTGTAACTGATATACTGACAGATGGCTGGTATGATTATGACGCCAAGTACCAACCTGGCGGCTCGCGCCATGTGTTGCCGGCAGATCTGCCGCAAGAGATTTTCGACCTATGTCTCGATTACGCGCTGCGAGCACATCGAGCACTTGGCTGTCGTGGCGTTAGCCGCACCGACTTTCGCTGGGACGAAAACCGCGGCGCTTCTGGGCTGATCCTTCTTGAGACCAACACCCAGCCAGGCATGACACCTACTTCTCTGAGTCCCGAACAAGCCGCGCATTGTGGTCTGAGTTTTGGCGCGCTTTGCCGTTGGATGGTGGAGGATGCGACATGCGATCGTTGATTTTCTGGCGCCGTAAGACCGCGGAAATTAAGCAAGACCCCGCCCCCTCAAAGTTGAAATACCGGATGCAGCGCTGGATGTTGACGCCGGGAATTCGGTTGGGGCTACGAATTGGCGTTCCTTTTTGTTTGGTTGCTGTGTTGGGTAGCGCCTACATGGCCAATGAAGTACGCCGCGACGCTCTCAGAAGTTTTGTCGCTGAGATGCGCCAAACGATCCGCAACCGGCCGGAGTTCATGGTCAATATGATTGCGATTGATGGTGCTGGTGGTGATTTGGCGGACGATATTCGCGAAGTTGCATCGCTGCGGTTCCCGGTCAGCTCATTTGACTTAGATGTTGATCTGATACGTGACGTAATTGTTACATTGGATCCCGTGAAATCCGCAACCGTGCGGATCCGATCCGGTGGAGTGTTGCAGGTCGACGTGATCGAGCGCGAGCCTGCTCTCGTTTGGCGCAACCATCAGGGCCTAGCCTTACTGGATGAAACAGGCGCTCATGTGGCCGAGTTGGGTCACCGGTCACTGCATTCAGACTTGCCACTCATAGCTGGCAATGGCGCAGATGCCCATGTTGAAGAGGCTATGCAACTCTATTCTGTAGCGCGACCATTGGGGCAACGTCTGCGGGGATTGGTTCGCGTTGGCGAGCGGCGCTGGGACGTCGTGCTGGACCGTGGCCAGCGTATTATGCTGCCTGCTAAGAACCCGGCTTCCGCGCTTGAGCGTGTGATTGCCGTGAGTGAAGTGCGTGATTTGCTTGAACGGGACATCGCTGCGGTGGATATGCGGCTTGCAGCGCGCGCAACTGTAAGAATGAACGAAACTGCCGTGCAGGAATGGTGGCGGATCAGACAGATGAACGAAGGCGGGTAGTCGGCATGACGGATCTTTATCAATCACAGCGGGCCATGCGGCAGATGCGTCGTCAATCAATGCAACGTGGCGTGGTTGCCGTGTTGGATGTTGGCAGTTCCAAAATCGCATGTCTGGTCTTGCGTTTTGACGGCAGCAGCCGGTTGAGCGAAGACAACTCCATTGGATCATTAGCTGGTCAGTCCGGGTTCAGGGTTATTGGCGCGGCGACTACGCGGTCGCGCGGTGTGCAGTTTGGCGAAATTACGGCGATGCAGGAAACTGAGCGTGCCATTCGTACAGCTGTGCAAGCTGCACAAAAGATGGCCGAAGTTCGGGTCGACCACGTGATCGCTTGTTTTTCCGGTGCAAATCCCAGGTCTTACGGTTTGGATGCGCAGGTAGATTTGCAAGGGCAGGTGGTCACAGAAAACGAAGTTGCCCGGGTACTGGCGGCTTGCGATGTGCCGGAATATGGTCAGGGTCGCGAAGTGCTACATGCACAACCCGTGAACTTTGCGCTCGACAACCGGTCTGGGCTGAGTGATCCCCGCGGACAACTTGGCCAGTCATTGGCAGTTGATATGCATATGCTGACAGTAGATGCGGCTGCAGTTCAGAACCTGGTGCGCTGTATAAAACGTTGCGATCTGGAGCTGGCTGGAATCGCCAGCTCGGCCTATGCATCGGGAATATCAGCACTGGTAGAAGACGAACAGGAATTGGGTGCAGCCTGCGTCGATATGGGCGGCGGATCGACTTCGGTGTCGGTTTTCATGAAGAAACACATGATTTACACCGATGCCGTGCGCATGGGTGGCGACCACGTTACCAGTGACATTTCCATGGGATTGGGTGTGCCAACGGCTGCGGCTGAACGGATCAAGACCTTTTGTGGTGGCGTTCACGCAACAGGCGCAGATGACCGGGATATGATCGATATCGGCGGTGATACTGGTGATTGGGAGCATGACCGTCGTACAGTGTCGCGAGCCGAACTTATTGGTATCATGCGCCCTCGGGTCGAAGAAATACTGGAAGAAGTACGCGCGCGTTTAGATGCCGCCGGATTTGACCAGCTCCCTAGTCAGCAGATCGTTCTAACGGGAGGATCAAGCCAGATTATGGGGCTGGACGGTTTGGCCAGTCGCATTCTGGGTCAACAGGTGCGCTTGGGTCGACCTCTTCGGGTTCACGGGCTGCCACAATCGGCCACTGGACCGGGGTTTTCTAGCGCGGTTGGGCTAAGCTTGTTTGCCGCCAACCCTCAAGATGAATGGTGGGATTTCGATATGCCAAATGATCGCCAGTCGGGCGGATCAATTCGGCGTGCGGTTCGTTGGTTCAAGGACAACTGGTAAGACATGGTCAGCCCGATAATTCCGCCCAACTGCGACGGAATGTCGGGTGACAAAAAGTGAAAGAAACGTTAGGCAGCTATTAACCAGCCGCACAAAGCGGCGGATCCCGCAGGCCGAGCAGTGGTTTGCACGTAAATGAACGAGTGCCAGTTTTTAGTGATTCTGCTATTTGCGGGGTCAATATGTGTGCTTGTGTGTGTCTTCTGAAAAATCGCGAAATATGTCACAGTCGGCGAAATATCGCGGACCAAAAGTCAATTGTGGCCATATTTTGTGGGGAAGTGGGCGTTTTTTTGGTGACGCAAGGCAGATCACGCGGTAGAGTCAAGATGGACAGACAATAATAATGCCTCGGATAGAGGTGCATAATACAGGCGGACAGAGCATGACATTGAACCTTTCAATGCCCGGGCAGGAAGAACTGAAGCCACGGATCACCGTATTCGGCGTCGGCGGCGCTGGCGGCAATGCAGTCAACAACATGATCGAAAAAGAGCTGGACGGCGTCGATTTTGTGGTGGCTAACACCGATGCGCAGGCGCTCCAACAAAGTGCCTCCAAAAGCCGGGTTCAGCTGGGCGTGAAAGTAACCGAAGGTCTGGGCGCCGGTGCGCGCCCCTCGGTTGGTTCTGCCGCTGCCGAAGAAAGTATCGAACAAATTGTTGATCATCTGGCAGGCGCGCACATGTGCTTTATCACTGCTGGTATGGGTGGCGGCACCGGTACAGGTGCAGCCCCGATCATCGCACAGGCTGCCCGTGAGCTGGGTGTTCTGACCGTTGGTGTCGTCACCAAACCATTCCAATTCGAAGGCGCCAAGCGGATGCGCCAGGCCGAAGAGGGCGTCGAAGCCCTGCAAAAGGTCGTCGATACTCTGATCATCATCCCCAACCAGAACTTGTTCCGGTTGGCGAATGAGAAAACCACATTCACCGAAGCCTTCTCGATGGCAGACGATGTTCTGTATCAAGGTGTTAAAGGCGTGACCGACCTGATGGTTCGTCCCGGCCTGATCAACCTCGACTTTGCCGATGTTCGTGCCGTAATGGACGAGATGGGCAAGGCGATGATGGGTACAGGCGAGGCCGACGGCGAAACACGCGCTGTTGAAGCTGCCGAGAAAGCCATTGCCAACCCGCTGCTGGACGAAATCAGCCTGCGCGGCGCCAAAGGCGTTCTTATCAATATCACCGGTGCGCATGACCTGACATTGTTTGAGCTGGACGAAGCCGCCAATCGCATTCGCGAAGAAGTCGACCCAGAGGCCAATATCATTGTCGGTTCGACATTGGATACAGCTATGGAAGGCAAAATGCGGGTTTCCGTTGTTGCCACTGGTATCGACGCAGTTGAAGTGCGCCATGACGCACCGGTTCCGCGCCGCCCCATGTCAGCTCCACTGAAGCAAACCGTCAGCGCAGAAGAACAGCGTCCGGCTCCACTTGAGCTGAATACACCTGTTGAAGTGCCTGCAGTTGCCGCCTCGGAGCCTTCATTGTTCGAGGGTTTGGAAGGTGAAGCCGCGGCTGTTCAGGAGCATGCTGAAGAGGTCTTTGAAGAACCTGAATTGGCGACCGAAGATGGCCTTCCAATGCCTGCATATCAGCCACAGGTCGCTGAGTTCCAACCTCAGGCTGAGGTTGCCGAGGCAGCGGCTGAAAGCTTTGTCGCTCCGAAAGCTCCAGCACCAGGAACTCCCTCACCAGAAGCCATCGTGCGTTTGCAGGCTGCTGCCCAACGGGTTTCCGCCCTTGCGGCAACCGGCGATACTGGCGAAAATCCTGCTAAGCAACGCGCTGGGTTTGGTCTTAATTCACTGATTCACCGGATGACCGGTCAAGCGGGTGACACACCGGCCACTACCCAACCTCGTCAACAGCCAGCCGTTCAGCAACCAGCTGTGCAGCAGGCACCAGCACCGCAGCAAGCAGTTAATCCTGAGCAAGAACGGATCGAAATTCCAGCGTTCTTGCGCCGCCAGGCCAACTGATACAGTTAACTGTTGCGCTGTATCGGTCACTTGTCACTGTATTGGGGTCGCCTTATGGCGGCCCTTTTTCGTTTGAATCCAAAGTGTTAATAAATGTTAAGCGGTGTTCTGCCGATCTGTTACAGTGATGTTTCAATCCGTTACAAAGATTGAGTTGTGGCTTTTTCTTCGACACATTAACTCTGGCTCAACACAGCTCGTGAGGCTGGACATGATGCTACGAGGCACAGAGTGCAAAATACGCTCAAGACATCGGTGACATTTGACGGCGTTGGCCTGCATTCAGGCTTACCCGTGAAAATGATTCTACGTCCTGCGCCAGCGGGACATGGCATCAGCTTTCAGCGCACTGATATCGAATTGGGCAACACGATCATTCCTGCACGGTGGGATATGGTGGAACGCACGGCTCTTTGTACTCGTTTGGTCAACGAAGCGGGCGTGGTTGTCTCCACTGTAGAACACATCATGGCTGCGCTGGCTGGATGTGGTGTCCATAATGCGTTGGTAGAACTTGACGGCCCAGAGGTCCCGATTGTTGACGGATCATCTGCCCCCTTTGTACGCGGCATCATGAAGCAGGGACTGCATCGGCTCACAGACCCGGTCGTCGCTTACGAAGTGTTGAAACCAATAACTGTCGAGCACAACGGCGCTAAGGCAACCTTGCTGCCATCGGATCGTACCCGGATCGAATTCCATATTGACTTCACGGACGAAGCCATTGGACGACAGAGCAAGTCTTTGGATCTGCGTAATGGCGCCTTTGCTCGTGAGCTTTGCGACAGTCGCACCTTCTGCAGCCGCTCAGATGTTGAAACAATGCAGGCCAATGGCTTGGCACTTGGCGGTGTTCCTGGTGAAAACGCCATTGTGTTTGACGGAAAGACTGTCGAAAGCGGCACGGGTCTTCGCCATGAGGACGAGCCCGTACGGCACAAAATGCTTGATGCACTTGGTGATCTGGCTTTAGCAGGCGGCCCTCTGATTGGCCATTATGTCGGTGAACGGGCAGGTCATGCGCTAACCAACACTCTGCTACGTGAACTGTTTGCCACTCCGGGGGCCGTGCGTGAGGTCACCTGCGATTTGGCCATGGCCATGCGTTTGCCTGGCCAGGGTTTGATTTGGTCGGAAATTCCGACCGAGGTTGCGCGCGTCGCCTAACATCCGCCACAGCGTTGGTGTTGAGAATCGCAGAGCTCGGCCAGTCGGCGCGAGCTCTTTTTTCTGCTTTAGGTAAGTCTGTCGTGGTTTGAAGTACTGCCTGCACTTGACGGGGCGCTGCTTTCTTTGCCATGTGAATGCGAAAATGGGTTAAAGGCATTTTGCACCTCTGATGAATGTGCTAGACCCTGCATAACCGGGGTGAACACCCGCAAGTGAATACGGTGAGGTTAGGCGAATATGGTCGGCATCAGGGCAGGGTTCAAAGCCATCGGTGTAGTTCTTCTATTGACTGCTCTTGTCAGCTGCGGCAATGGCCGTGAAGGAGACCGGTCAGTTAATCTGGAAGCGTTCACGCCGGAACAGATTTTTGAGCGAGGCGAGTTTGAATTGTCCCGTAACCGGACCATTGACGCAGCGTATTACTTTTCGGAAATTGAACGACTTTACCCGTATTCTTCGTGGTCGCAGCGAGCTCTGATCATGCAGGCTTTTACCTTTCATCAGGGTAAAGACTATGAAAACAGCCGCGGTGCTGCGCAACGGTTTATTGATTTCTATCCAACCGATGAAGACGCCGCCTATGCTCAATACCTGCTAGCCCTAAGCTATTACGACCAAATTGATGAAGTTGGCCGCGATCAAGGGCTGACGTTTCAGGCATTGCAGGCGTTGCGGACAGTGATCGAAGTCTATCCTGATAGTGAATATGCCAACTCCGCCATTTTAAAATTTGACCTGGCATTCGATCACTTGGCGGGCAAGGAAATGGAAATCGGTCGCTACTATCTACGCAAGGGCCACTATTCATCTGCGATCAACCGGTTCAGGGTTGTGGTCGAAGATTTCCAAACCACCAGCAACACACCGGAAGCTCTGCACCGTCTGGTAGAGGCCTATCTATCCCTGGGCTTAACGGCTGAAGCGCAGTCCGCTGGGGCTATCTTGGGCCATAACTATCGTTCCACTGAATGGTATGAAGACAGCTACAAATTGCTAACGGCCAATGGGCTGAAGATGAAGGACCGTGGAAACAACTGGCTGAGCCAAATCTACCGTCAGTCGATTAAAGGGCAATGGCTCTAAGGAAGGGTGGGGCCGCGTCCCCACCTCACGGATAGCGGTAATGCTGCGCGCACTTGATATTCGAGATATTCTGATCATTGATCACCTAGAACTGGGATTTCAGCCCGGCCTAAATGTGCTGACCGGCGAAACCGGGGCAGGCAAGTCCATCTTGCTTGATTCGTTGGGCTTTGTTCTAGGCTGGCGGGGGCGTGCGGAGTTGGTGCGTCAGGGCGCCAAGCAGGGCGAAGTGGTTGCGGAGTTTGATTTGAATGACGGGCATGCAGCCCATTCAGTGTTGGCCGAAGCCGGGTGGCCACCCTGTGAAGACGGCGAACTGATCCTACGCCGTGTCAATACCTCTGAAGGGCGTAAGACCGCCTGGGTTAATGATCGGCGATGTTCAGGCGAGGTATTGCGGGCGCTTTCTGCCACACTAGTGGAGCTGCACGGCCAACATGATGACCGCGGTCTACTGAATCCAAAGGGCCATCGTTCAATGCTGGACGAGTTTGCTGGTGTGGGCGCTCTTTTAGCGAACACCCGTAAAACCTGGACCGCGATGGCCAAGGCCCGCAATGCGGTGAATGCAACCCGCGCCGCCCTAGATGAAGTCAGAGCCGAAGAAGAATTCCTGCGTCACGCTGTTGCTGAGTTGGATCAACTGAACCCTCAACCCGGTGAAGATGCTGCGTTGGACGTGCAGCGGCGACAGATGCAAGGAGCAGAACGTATCCGCGGCGATGTTGCCCGCGCACATGGTTTCCTGACCGAAGGTGCTGAAAGTGCGATGGGCGAAGCACAACGCTGGCTGGAATCGGTCAGTGGCAGCGATGCAGCTGACTTGGACGCACCGTTAGCAGCGCTAAGCCGAGCCATGTTGGAATTGGGCGAAGCACAGGATGGTGTCGGCCGTGTTCTAAGTGGGCTGGAGTTCAATCCATCCGAACTGGAAGAGTGTGAAGAACGGTTATTTGCCATTCGCGCACTTGCTCGCAAACACGACGTGCTGGCCGATGAGTTGAGCGCATATGGTGAGACATTGCGGGTCAAACTGGCGGCATTGGATGCGGGTGACAAAGATTTAGCTGATCAAGAAGCCACACTATTGGCGGCCGAGGCAGATTACGAGGTAGCCGCAACGTCGCTCAGCGCGAAACGTCAGCAACGCGCCGGGTCTCTAGATGCCGCAGTGATGGCAGAATTGGCACCTCTCAAAATGGAACGCGCTGTATTCCAGACAATGTTCGATATAGCAGAACCGGGCCCCGAAGGTCGAGATGTCGTTGCATTTACAGTGGCCACGAACCCGGGTGCACCTGCTGGACCACTAAACAAAATTGCCTCGGGTGGTGAACTGAGCCGTTTTCTGCTGGCGCTCAAAGTGTGTTTGCACGGGGATGACAGTGGTCAGACACTGATCTTTGATGAGATCGATCGTGGTGTTGGCGGGGCGACCGCTGATGCAGTGGGCCGCCGCCTGTCGGCGCTGGCCGAAGGCGGGCAAGTTCTGGTGGTCACCCATTCCCCCCAAGTTGCGGCGCAAGGCGCCTATCATTGGCGGGTGCAAAAGCAGGTTGTCAATGATTTGACACTCTCCACAGTGGTGCCTCTGGACAGTGATGCGCGCGTTGATGAAATAGCTCGGATGGTTTCTGGCGATACGATTACGGAGGAGGCCCGCGCAGCGGCGCGCTCTCTGTTGGCAAGCTAGCAGAGACAATCTTCTGAGCGTGTTACAAAAATTAACTGTCTTTTTTGTAACGTCACTCTGTTCTAAACAGATTGGGACCGGACCAAAGGCAGGCAATGAAAAAAACCACTCGCTCTCTTATGTTGACCCAGCGGGCGTTGGTACGTGCGGCGCTGCGCGATGGTTGGCGTGTGCTGCGGCACCGTGGCCCCAGTCAGGTGCAGTTCTGGTTCATCGCTTTGATGATTGGTATTGCTGGTGGGTTTGCCGCCTTATTCTTTCGCATGGGTATTACCGCGCTGCAGGCCTGGGTTTACGGGGCAGACGATGTTCTTTTTCTACATACTTTCGCGGAATCTCTGGAGTGGTATTGGGTTTTGTTAATCCCCGCACTTGGTGGTCTGGTGGTTGGGGTGATCCTGCACAATTTTACGCCTGATGGGCGGGTGCGTTCTGTGGCTGATGTGATCGAGGGCTCGGCCCTGAGGGACGGGCGCGTTGAAGTGAAGGAGGGGTTGGCCTCTGCGCTGGCCTCGTTCTTAACGCTCAGTACCGGTGGATCCACCGGTCGCGAGGGACCAGTGGTTCATCTCGCAGCTGTCATATCAACCTGGGTCAGCAATCGCATTCAGGCCGATGGCCTTACAGGGCGAGATTTGCTGGGATGTGCCGTAGCGGCAGCCGTGTCGGCAAGTTTCAATGCTCCAATTGCGGGTGCACTATTCGCGCTTGAAGTGGTTCTGCGACATTTTGCGGTTCATGCCTTTGCCCCAATTGTGATCGCCTCAGTCGCTGGTACGGTGATCAACCGACTGGCTTATGGCGATGTCACAGAATTTGATCTGGTGACGCCAGGCGCTTTGCAATTCTATGTAGAATTACCTGCGTTTCTAATCTTGGGGACCATTTGCGGCCTGGTGGCTGTGGTGTTGATGAGATCTATTTTCTGGGCTGATGCGCTTGCTGGTTTTGTCCAGGATCATTTGCACTTGCCTCGCTGGCTGCGTCCAACCGCAGCGGGAGCATTGCTGGGGCTGATGGCAATCTGGTTCCCCCATATAATTGGCGTTGGATATGAAACGACAGTCTTAGCGCTAACTGGCAGCCTGCTGCTATGGCAGGCAATTCTGTTCGCCATATTCAAAACCGCGGCGGTGGCTGTCACCATGGGTGGCCGTATGGGCGGCGGAGTGTTTTCACCCGCTCTAATGATCGGGGCATTGACCGGACTGGCCTTTGGGCTGATTGCCACATCGGTGCTGCCAGATGTTTCAGGTACGCATACGCTTTATGCCTTTGCTGGCATGGGAGCGGTTGCGGCGGCTGTACTTGGCGCGCCAATTTCAACAACCCTGATCGTTTTTGAGCTCACTGGTGACTGGCAAATTGGGTTGGCGGTAATGGTGGCTGTGTCGATGTCCACCGCACTCGCCTCGCGGCTAGTGGATCGGTCGTTTTTTCTGACCCAGCTGTCAAAGCGTGAAATCCACTGCGCGGCTGGGCCGCAGGCTTACGTATTGGCGCTGATCCGGGCAGGGGCCGTGATGCGGCCCCTGGGTGATCCGCGCTGTGCAACATCTGAGGACTGTGCGGCGCTAATTGATCAGGGGCTGTGTATTGTAGCTGCCGCCAGTCTTGAAGCAGCTATGCCGATTTTTGACCGCGCAGATATCGCATATTTGCCCGTGGTTGTGCGCAACGATGAGGATAGCGATCCAGAAATTCTTGGCGCTCTGTATCACATTGATGCGTTAAAGGCTTACAATCGAGCACTGGCCGCGGCTGCAGCTGAAGAACACAGCTAGCCACAGGTAAGGTCTGACTGGTTCAATTCAAGATTAATCCGAAGATTTAATAGCGTCGCAGATTACACCGCGCAGCCATTTCAGGCGGGCGGAATTATCATAACGCCGATGCCAAACCAGATCAAAATGGAGATCAGCCTGCGGCAACGGAATTGGACAAGATTGCAATCCAGAAAAAGCAGACTGCCCCAACTGTGATGGTAATGTCGCAATCATGTCAGAACCGCGCACCATCTCAGCCAGCAACCAGACATTGGGTACCATGCAGGAAATACGTCGTTTCAGGCCTCTGTCTTCTAGTGACAGCGCCAACTCGCTCTTGCCACTCCCACCAAAATCCAATGCTGCGTGACGGGCATTGCAATAGTCCGAAACTGTGTGGACTGGCTCCGAAACCGAAGCGTCATAAAAAACGACCATCTTACTGGATGACAACGGTGTATGGTTCAGACTAAGTGGATACTTGGCTGGACGCACAGTGATGGCAATGTTTGTGCTGGCGTTGTCGAGCACCGTCTCGACGTTTGTTCGTGACCCAAGTTCGCGAAAAATCACTGTTTTGTCAGGTACTTGCTGCCATATCGCATCTCTGATTCGCGAGACCTCATGGGCCAATGTGCTACCATTGGCTGCAATAGAGAAAGGCTCTGTGTCTGTGTGCGGGTTATAGTCCCCCATGTCGACAAGGGCTTCCATTTCCGCAAGTAAGCCCCGCACTTTCGGGGCCATCAACTCAGCATGGGCACTGGGAATGATGCCTCTGCCGGCTTGAATGAACAGGCTGTCACCCAAAATAACGCGCAGTTTTTCGATGCTATGGCTCACCGTGGATTGACTGATGTCCAGTTGATGCGCCGCCTTGCTGACCGATACATTATCGAAAACAGCGAGAAAGATGCGTAAAACCCTACCATTGATCTGTGATATATCGACATCTTGCATAGGTTAATTTTTTCTTTCGATTGCTAAAATGAGTAAGCTAGCCTCATGATAAAGACGGAACAGTAGTACTACTCACAGGCAAGACGGAAGGAATATCATGTTCTTCTCGAAAAACGGCCCAAAAGAGGCTGATAAGAACAACAAATTGAGCGAGCAAGAAAAAGAGCGAGTGTCACTAGAGGCCCTCATTGATTACGCAATCCGCTGTGCAAACGAGACGCATTTTGTTGGATCGGGTGATGCTATGGAAGCTGCACGACGCCAGTTAAGCAATTCTCTGCTCCATTAACGAAGTTTGGGATGCGACAGGTAGTCGCTCCCGGTATCGTTGTGTTCAAACACCTCACCCTCGCGGCATTGCTCCGCGCGGATGCTCTTTTTAACCCTAGTTTTTAGTTTGAGTATAAAAGCTAGAGTGCCGGAACTCTCAGTAGATCAGGAGTTGCCTGTTTTTGCTGTTAAAGCTGCTCGACCTTGACCGAGTCACTGAGCACAAACGCCAGATAGTTTTTGATTTCAGCAACACTATCGATTGGGTTTTCGTAACTCCAGACCGCGTCTTTTGTGGTTGTAGACATATTAACGATAGAGAAGTAGCTGGCATCACCTTTATAGGGGCAATGGGTTGTTTTATCGCTTCGATCCAGCATGGCCATCGCAATGTCTTCACGAGGAAAATAGATCACAGGCGCAAGGTGTCCTTCGTTCAGCTCCAGCACATTGCTGCTTTCTCCCAGGATGGCACCACCCGAGCGTACGACCCAGTTGCCAGTTACCTTGCGAATGCGGATATCACTCATGTCATCTTCCCTGTGTTCTTGGTTCTCTTCGGCCGAGCAGCTTCTATATCAGTTGAAAATCAAATTGTCGCGGTTGCTTTGACCAGCCAAGCCTGTGCATCAGCAGTGACGTTGGGGCCAATTTTTGCCGCGACTTCTTGATGATAGGCATTCAGCCAGTTGCGTTCTGCTTGCGTCAGCATTTCTACAACGATCAATCGCCGGTCAATTGGAGCAAAGGTGAGTGTCCGCCACACCAGCATTTCCCGTTCTGCATCGGCACTGGCTAATTTGGGCGCAGGTTCAACCACCAAAAGGTTTTCAATACGGATACCAAAAGCCCCTTCACGGTAATACCCGGGTTCATTGGACAGGATCATCCCCGTCTCTAGTGGCACATGGCTAACGCGGCTCAACCGTTGTGGCCCTTCATGGACACTCAGGAACGCACCAACACCGTGGCCTAGTCCGTGGTTGAAGTCCTGACCAGCCAGCCACAAGGGAACCCGACCCACGGCTTCGATATCACGTCCAGCCAGTCCAACGGGCCAGCGTAGACAGGACATGGCGATCATACCTTGCAGGACGCGAGTAAACGCCGCCCTTTCTTGGTCACCAGCCCCCCCAATTGGTACTGTGCGGGTAATATCTGTGGTGCCGTCCAAATACTGGCCCCCACTGTCCAGAACCAGCAAATCGCCTTCGTTCAGAACGGTGTTGGAGTCCTTGGTGACCCGGTAGTGCATGACCGCACCGTTTTCACCCGTGCCTGCGATGGTTTCAAAGCTAATATCGCGTAGGGCGGGGTCGCGCTGGCGCAACTCTTCCAGCTTGGTAACCACTTCAATTTCGGTCAGGCTGCCAGGAGCCTGAGCATCAAGCCAGGCCAGCACCTCCACCACTGCTGCGCCATCCCGCAGATGGGCGGCGGCACTTCCTGCTATTTCAGCGGCGTTTTTGCGGGCCTTAGGCAGGGCGCAGGGATCACCGGCGTTCACCAACCGGTCGCCAAGGTTATCAGCCAGAACTTGAGGCACAGTAGTCGAATCTACGGCAACTGCACCGTTCAAAGCAGCGACAGCTGCTTCAAGGTTGGCCGTAGGGTGGATCGTCACTGAGGCGCCCAGATGTTCGGTGACACCAGCCAGTTTTTGCACTGCCATAAACAGATCTACCCGAGCATCATCGTGGAGAATTGCAAACCCATGCGCGACTGGATTGCGGGCGATATCGGCCCCACGTATGTTCAGCAACCACATGATTGAATCGGGCAGGGTGATTAGTGCCGCTGTTTGGCCCGCATCACTCAGTGTCTTAGCCAATCGCTGACATTTGTCAGCCGCAGCTTCACCGGCATATTGAAGTTCATGAGTGGTGACATCCTGCATCGGGGCAACCGGACGATCTGTCCAGACCCGGTCAACAAGATTGTCGACCTGTACCAGTTCAATTCCGGTTCCAGTTAGGCGCTCCAACAAGGTCTTGATCTGTCCGGCGGCGTGTAGCCAGGGATCAAATCCAACCTTGCCACCCTCTGGTAGTTGCTCGATGAGCCAATCCGCCAGTTGGATCTCGGGCCAGGGTACGGGGGTGTATTCAGCTGCGACCTGTCGTTTGACCTGGGTGCGGTACCGCCCGTCGATAAATACTCCCGCGATACTTGTAAGAACGGCACAAAACCCTGCCGACCCGGTAAATCCGGTCAGCCAGCTCAGCCGTTCATCACAAGGGGCCACATATTCCCCTTGATGTGCATCTGCACGCGGCACCAGAAACCCGTCCAACCCTTCGGCCGTCAATTCTGCCCGCAGAGCCTGCAAACGTGGTGGTCCCTGTTCCGGGCGCGAAGTCACATCAAAAGTCTGATACATGTGGGGTCCTCCGGGGCAAAATCAAAAGGCGCGCCATCTCGATGACGCGCCTTATATCTTCTTGTTTCAAATACCTCTGCCTGTGGCAAGGGTCGGCTTATCCAGCTCGCTTGATCCCCATCACCCGTGCACGCGCGCGCGGGTCAGAATCAAACAAAGCAGCCAGTTGCTCAGTCATAGCGCCAGCCAACTGTTCCACATCCGTGATGGTGACCGCGCGGTTATAATAACGAGTCACATCATGGCCGATCCCAATCGCCAACAGCTCAACGATCTTTTTCTTTTCCACCATGGTGATTACATCGCGCAGGTGTTTTTCGAGATAGTTGGCGGGGTTCACCGACAGGGTACTGTCGTCCACTGGGGCGCCGTCCGAAATCACCATCAGGATTTTGCGTGCCTCTTGCCGTGCGGCCATCCGCCGGTGGGCCCATTCCAGCGCTTCACCGTCGATGTTTTCCTTCAGCAGGCCTTCCTTCATCATCAAACCCAAGTTGGGCCGGGTGCGGCGCATTGGGGCGTCGGCACTTTTGTAGATGATGTGGCGCAGGTCGTTCAGACGGCCCGGCATTTGTGGGCGACCATCGTTCAGCCAAACCTCACGCGCCTGTCCGCCTTTCCAGGCCCGGGTGGTAAAGCCCAGGATTTCGACCTTGACGTTGCAACGTTCCAGCGTTCGGGCCAGAACATCTGCACAGATCGCCGCGATCGAGATCGGTCGACCGCGCATTGAGCCAGAGTTGTCGATTAGCAATGTCACGACCGTGTCTTGGAATTCAGTGTCTTTTTCGATCTTGAACGACAGCGGTGTAGTGGGGCTGACCACCACACGGGCCAAACGGCCGGCATCCAGAATGCCTTCCTCCAGATCAAATTCCCATGACCGGTTCTGCTGCGCTTGTAGGCGGCGTTGCAACTTGTTGGCCAAGCGGTTCACGGCACCTTTCAGCGGCTCTAGTTGCTGATCCAGATAGGCGCGCAATCGTTCCAGCTCGGCTGGTTCTGCCAGATCTTCGGCGCGTATTTCTTCGTCGTGGTCGCTCAGGTAAACCTTATAATCCGGATCGGCATCAGACGGCGGCAACGGGGTAGGCGGCTCCAGCGGCGCCTCACCATCCGGCATCTCGGTTTCTTCGCCAGTTTCTTCGTCGGCCATATCATCGGCCGAAACCTGAGCCTGCTGCTCGTCCTGCTGCTGTTCCTGGCTTTGCTCCGGATTGGCGTCAGCCTCGTCATCCGAAGCATCTTCTTGACCGCTGCTATCGGGATCTTGCTGTTCTTCGGCGTCGTCTTCGGCCTGATCATCCTGATCGTCGATATCGTCGGGGTCATCACCCAACTGATCGCCATAGCCGAGATCACTGATCACCTGACGGGCGAACTTGGCAAATGTGGCCTGGTCAGCGATGGTATCGTCGAGGTTTTCCAGCGTTTCGCCAGCCTGGTTTTCGATAAACCCACGCCATAGTTCCATCACGTTGGCCGCACCTTCAGGCAGGGGGCGTCCGGTGGCCAGATGGCGGATCAGATAGCCGGCTGACACCGCAAGCGGCGCCTCGGACGCGGTTTGGCACTGATCATAGCCCTTGCGCAGAGCTTCGTTGTGGATCTTGACATCAATGTTGCTGGCGGTGCCAGGCATATGCCGCGCGCCCATGGCCTCGCAGCGGGCAGTTTCCATTGACTCGTACAAGTCACGGGCCATGTCACCGGGTGGTGCGTATTTGGCATGCACACCGTCGTCATGGAACCGGTGGCGCAACGCCAAAGCATCGGCGGTGCCACGGGCCAGCAGCACCTCTTGGCGGGTCATCCGGCGCGATACCTGTGGCAAGCGCATTGAATCCCCGGACAGGCCGGATGGGTCAACTGTATACGCAACGCTGAGGTCCGAGTCGTTGGCCATGACCTTGGTGGCCTCGGCGAGGGCCTTCTTGAACGGGTCGGCGGGATTGTCGTTCGGCTTTTTCATTCTTTCCGACTTTCGATCAGATCAAGGCAAATAGCCTTGTCATTCTTAAAGATGGGCATCTCGACATTCCTCTTAGGCCAAACCCCGTGAAAGCTGTTGAGGTATTTCTGGACTAACGACTGTGACCTTGATTTCTCAATCTCAAGTTTAGACGCAAAATCTGAGGGATCAATCTTGAACACAAAAGCAAGAATATCACGTTGCTCTCCATAGGGCGCTGCGGCTGCCCATAGAACCCGCACCGATTCAAAAAATCCGACACATCTGACGTGTTTGTCTGTGATCGAAGATTCTTGTGAAATAGGAGCAAGCTCACCAAGGCTTTTTGCTGTTGTAGTAGCACTCGCAATATTGGCTGCACCGATGGCGAAGCACAGACTTGCGAAGTGCTTTTGCGCTTTCGTCACCCCAAGCTCACGTTCGCAGCACTTTCCGGCAGTTCCTCGTCAAAACAGCGCTGGTAGAACTCGGCTACGGTCTGGCGCTCCAGCTCGTCACATTTGTTCAGGAACGACAGGCGGAACGCATAGCCCACATCACGGAAAATCTCGGCGTTTTGCGCCCAGTTGATCACCGTACGAGGCGACATCACGGTGGACAGATCACCGTTCATAAATGCGGTCCGGGTCAGGTCGGCAACAGTTACCATCTGGCTGACCGTCTTGCGGCCGGCCTCGGTGTTGTAATGCGGTGCCTTGGACAGCACGATCATGGTTTCGGCGTCATGCGACAGATAGTTCAAGGTGGCAACCAGCGACCAGCGGTCCATCTGGGCTTGGTTGATCTGCTGGGTGCCATGGTACAACCCGGTGGTATCACCGAGACCAACAGTGTTGGCGGTAGCGAACAGGCGGAAGTGTGGGTTTGGGGTGATGATTTCGTTCTGATCCATCAGCGTCAGCTTGCCGTCATGTTCCAGTACCCGCTGGATCACAAACATCACGTCGGCACGGCCAGCGTCATATTCATCAAACACAATCGCAACCGGGTTGCGCAGCGCCCAGGGCAGAATGCCTTCGTGGAATTCGGTGACCTGCTTGCCGTCTTTCAGCTTGATCGCGTCTTTACCGATCAGGTCGATCCGGGAAATGTGACTGTCGAGGTTCACACGCACAGCAGGCCAGTTCAGCCGGGCGGCAACCTGTTCAATGTGTGTGGACTTACCCGTGCCGTGATAGCCTTGGATCATAACGCGGCGATTGTGCGAAAATCCGGCGAGAATTGCCATGGTGGTGTCTGGGTCGAATTTATAGGTGCTGTCGATATCCGGCACCCGGTTTGACCCATCGGCAAAACCTTTGATGGTCATGTCGGTGTCGATGCCAAACACATCGCGGACCGAAATGCTCTCGGTGGGTTTAGCAGTGATATCCAGCAAGCCGTTGCTCATGACGCGCGATCCTTATTCTCATATCCCCATCGGCGGGGCCCCGTTTGCCGGATTGGTGCAACATCTTGCGGGCAAGGGCAAGGGGAACTGCACAGGTTCACGACTTGGCGGTGTGTTTACTCACTAACTGGTCTTATCGCAGGCAGGTTGTTGCCTGCAGTGACCCATATAATTGGGTGTTGGCGGTCGCAATCTCAAAAGGCGACCTACCTATAGGTATTGCTGAGTTTGGGCCCGGGCCCCGCATTCGATGTGTTGTTAAATCGGGCTTGTGTTGTGGAGGACTTCTTGTGGAACAGTGGAGTATTCAAGGCGAAGAAATCGCCAATTGTAACTGCAACTTTGGTTGCCCCTGCCAGTTTGGTGTTTTGCCAAGTGATGGAACTTGCGAAGCGGCGGTGTTTTTCCGCATCGACAAGGGCCACTACGGCGATATCCAGTTGGGTGGCCTGTTAGCCGCTGGAGTATACAAATGGCCTGGCCCCATCCACGAAGGCGCAGGCGAAATGCAGCTGATCATTGATGACAAAGCCAGCGCCGAGCAACGCGCCGCATTGCAGGCGATCATGACAGGTCAGGATACTGTCGAAATGGCCACCATGTGGTTTATCTTCAGCGCCATGTGCCCCACCAAGCATGACACCATTGTCTCTCCCATCTCGGTTGAAATAAACGCAGAAGACCGGATCGGCAAAGGCTCCGTTGCCGGAGTGGTAGAGGTCAGTGCAGAGCCGATCCCAAACATCATGTCCGGCGCGCCGCATCGCGTTGGTATCCGATTGCCAAACGGATTTGAGTTTGGCTTTGCCGAGATGGCCAAAGGCAGCACAAAAACCTCGGGTGGCGCGATTGACTTGCTTAAAAACTCGGGAACACATGCGCATTTCGCCAGTCTACATTTGACCGGTGAAGGCCGTGTAGGCGCCTGAGTGCTGGCTCAGACATGGAACATTTGAAGCAAACTCCGGCGCTGGGGCCGGTAGAAAAGTTGGTGCGTCGGGATAAGGTGATTGTCCTGTTTTCAGCATTGCTAATTGCCGTATTAGCGGCGTGGTATACTCTGGCCGGGGCTGGTGTATCAATGTCGATGAACCCGGTCTGGACGACGGATTATGGGCTACTGAACTTTGCCATGTGGTGGGTCATGATGATTGCCATGATGACCCCCAGCGCCGCACCGATGTTGCTTCTCTATGTTGCAGTCAAGCGCATGGGGTCCGAGGCGGACCAAGCTGTCTGGCTCAGCTTGTTGTTTTTAACAGGATATCTATTGGCTTGGGGTGGCTTCAGCCTGATTGCAACTGCTGCACAGTGGCAGATTGAAATCCTAGATCTCTCCATGGGGGCGATGATGCCGCTGACGTCGCGGTCGGTTGCTGGGGCAGTTTTGCTGTTGGCGGGCTGTTATCAGTTTTCTGGTATCAAAGATGCCTGTCTGAGGCATTGTCGCTCTCCCAGCGCATTTCTGGCTGATCACAACCAACCGGGGGCGAAAGGGGCAGTGCGACTGGGAATCCTTCACGGCGGTTATTGTCTGGGCTGCTGTTGGGCAATGATGGCACTGCTGTTTGTTGGGGGGCTGATGAACCTCTATTGGATCGCAGGTCTTGCGTTTTATGTTTTGGCCGAAAAAACATTACCCAAAATGCACAGGTTTTCTGGCGCAACAGGAGCTGTGTTGATCACCTGCGGCGCGTATTTTCTGATCTCGTCCCTGATCAATTAGTCAGTGGTCGTGCTTGGCTCTGGACAGGAATGTCTGGAATTTTCCAACCTCAAACCGAAACAGGAGATGACTATGGCGCTATTTATTACCTATGCGAGCTATTCGCAGGCTGGCATCAAAGGGCTGCTATCCAAGCCCGAAAACCGAACCGGTGCAATTCAAAGCCTACTCGACAGTGTCGGCGGTAAAGTGGTGGCGATTTATAATACCACCGGAACCAATGACATCGTTTTGGTGTCCGAAGCCCCCGACGGCTCGGATGCTGTTGCTTTGGCGATGGCGGTTTCTGCTTCAGGTGCGATTTCCAAAGCTGAGACTGTGCGCGCATGGACCAGTGACGACTTTGAGGGCGTTATCAAAAAGGCTGCTGGCCTGACCGGAGCCTATGTTCCTCCCGGATCGTGATACATGGCATAGACGGGTTGCGCAAAATAGTGCGGCCCTTCGCCTATCACTGAGCGCATAGCTGCCTGTACAATAGAACATCTATACTTTTGCTCCGAAACCTATTACATGCGCCCAATCGGGTCACGTGGGCCCCGCCCACCGTGATGGTGGTGCCGTCAAAATTCCGGGCTGGCTGACCCAATTGCCGTGCCCCGCAGCAAGCGAAAATGAATATCGTGAAAACAGCACTCGCAGATGCGCTTAAGGCGCGCGGTTATGAATCTCTGACCCAGGTCCAGCAAGAGGTCAGCAATCCTGAGCTCGAGCAGTCGGATCTGTTGGTCTCTGCCCAGACTGGTTCGGGCAAAACAGTTGGCTTTGGTCTGGCTATGGCGCCAACATTGCTGGGCGACGACGAAGGTTTTGGTCAGGCGGCCGCGCCGCTGGCGCTGGTCATTGCGCCAACCCGTGAACTGGCCCTTCAGGTCAAGCGCGAGCTGAGCTGGTTGTATCAAGGTGCCGGTGCCCATCTGGCGTCAACTGTCGGCGGGATGGACATGCGCGACGAGCGTCGGGCGCTGGATCGCGGCACTCATATCGTTGTTGCCACTCCGGGCCGTCTGCGCGACCACATCATGCGTGGCTCGATCAATCTGTCCGAAGTCCGTGCTGTTGTGCTGGACGAAGCCGATGAAATGCTCGACCTCGGTTTCCGCGAAGATCTGGAATTTATTCTGGGCGAAACACCTGAAACACGTCGTACCCTGATGTTCTCGGCAACAGTGCCCAAAGGCATCGCACGGCTGGCAGAAACCTATCTGAAAGATCACCAGCGGATCACCACGGTTGCCGAGAAATCACAGCACGCGGATATTGATTATCAACTGCTGGCAGTTTCGCAGCGTGACTCTGAAAATGCCATCATCAACGTGTTGCGCTTCCACGAAGCCCCAAACGCATTGGTGTTTTGTAACACTCGCGCCATGGTCAACCGTCTGACCACACGCCTGTCGAATCGGGGCTTCTCGGTTGTAGCGTTGTCGGGCGAGCTGTCACAGGCAGAACGCTCGAACGCGTTGCAGTCGCTGCGTGATGGTCGTGCCAGCGTTTGTGTGGCTACTGATGTTGCTGCGCGCGGTATCGATCTTCCTAAGTTGGATCTGGTGGTTCATGCCGAACTGCCAAACAGTCACGAAACCCTGCTGCACCGTTCAGGCCGGACCGGCCGGGCAGGGCGCCACGGTGTGTCTGCGTTGATCGTTCCGCCCAAGGCGCGCGGTAAAGCGATGCGCCTGCTGCGTTCGGCCAAACTCACTGCTGAAGAGCTGAATGCGCCAAGCGCCGAAGCTGTTCGCGGCCAGGATGAGGCCCGTATGCTGGGTGATGCATCTTGGAACGAAACCGTGACTGAGGCAGAGGCCACACCTGTTGCGAACCTGCTGGAGAAATTTTCTCCGGAGCAGCTCGCGGCTGCTTACCTGCGTTTGTTCCACTCGCGTCACACTGCGCCGGAAGAACTAAGTGATCCAGGTCAGGACAAAGGCAACCGCAGAGAGCGCGAACCATTTGGACCGTCGGTTTGGTTCTCCGTTGCCGGTGGTCGCGATGCGGGCGCAGAGCCGCGCCGTCTGCTGCCAATGCTGTGCAAGGCCGGTAATCTGTCCAAAGACGACCTCGGTGCGATCCGGGTGCAGGGCAAAGAGAGCTTTGTTGAGTTGCGCCAAAGCAGTGTTGATGGTTTCCTGAAGGCACTTGGTGGCGCTTCAGAAGTTGAAGGCTCCAAGGTAACACAGCTGGATAAGGCCCCAGATATCGCCAATTCGCCACGCCCTAAGTTTGATGGGAAAGGCCCGCGTCGCGATGATCGTGGCGACCGCAAACCACGCGGCCCACGTGAGGATTACAAATCGCGCGGTCCACGAGAAGACCGCAAACCTCGTGAAGACCGGAAGCCTCGTGATGATTACAAGTCTCGTGACGACCGGAAACCACGTGAAGACATGGGCAAAAAGGGTGGCGGATCCGGGTATGGCGGCAAGCCTTCGACCCCACCAACTGATTGGAACGATGCGCCTGCTCCACGTGCGAAAAAGCCGAAGCCTGCCGCGAATAAGGCTGCAAGCAATCCCTCTCAGCGTATGGCGCGTCCAGGTGAAGAGCATGTCACCCCTCTGAAGCGGCGAAAGTCTGGCGATAGCAAACCCTATGCCGGCAAAACACGCAGCGACGGTGAACGCAAAAAAGGTCCACCGCCCCCAAAGGGTCGGGCTGATAGCAAAAAGAACAGGGCCCGCGCAGCGGCCGCAAAAGGTGGCGGTGGCTACGCCAAGAGTAAGCCCCGCAAAGGGAACTAGTACTTTCCGACACTAGAAACATTGATGCAGGGCGGCTTTGGCCGCCCTCTTTATGTGTTGTTGGACGTCGGCTCAGTAGTGTTCTCGACTTGCAGACCTGCCCAGTGTGTCGACCAGTTCCCCAATGGTGCCAGCAACTGGAACAGCTCTTGTCCGGTGTCAGAAAGCTGATACCCGGCGTCCCCGCGCTCAAGAAGCCCGCTTTCCCGCAGCTCTTTGATCCTACGGTTCAAAACAGAGGGAGAAACAGACTCGCAACTTTCCTGAAGGTGCCTGAATGTCATGGGCTGCTGTGACAGTTGCCAGATAATGCCCAAAGCCCAACTCCGCCCCAATAGATCGAACAGTGCCATAATGGGCTTACCAGTTTTTGAGCCGCGGACAGGAGATCCGGGTCGGGGAGTGTGATTTGGCATAGGTTCTCCGTTGCTATCATTTGTGTAGCGCGCTATTGCTACACAAATGATAGCAATTTCGGAGAGGTAAGTCATGTTCTTGTTGCCTGTGTCTGCGGCAATTGCCGCATCAGTTGGCTGGGCCGCTGGGATCGTGTTGGCGCAGGCGCCTGCTCGCCAACTAGGGGCTTTTGAATTCACCCGCATTCAACTGATTGCATGCGCAGCAATTCTATTGTTGGCGTCTACCATGTTAGGGGGGTGGACGACTGTTGCCTGGCAGTATTGGTCGTCTTTTGTTGTCAGCATTGTTGCCGGTATCGTCATCGGCAACCTTGCGATGATTGAATGTCTGCGCCGTGGCGGACCCAGACGTACCGAAGTGCTCTTGTCCCTTAAGGCGCCAATTGTTGCAGCTATGGCCTATCTCTGGCTTGGTGAGACTCTTTCAGCTTTGGGGATATTGGGAGTTGGGGTGGCGATATCCGGGGTCCTGATGGCAGTCCTGTCCCAAACGGACAAACCGGAGCATAACGAGAAAATTTCAGGCTCAATTGGCATGGTTGTCTTATTGGGGCTTATCGCCACCACCAGCCAGGGCGCAGGATTCCTGATCATGAAACCCGCCATGTTGGCAGGAACCGATCCCATTGCAGCCTCGGCGATCCGATTAACCGGAGCTGCTTTTGTGGTTTCGGTGATTGGCCTTTGGCCGGCGCAGGTATTTAGGTGTGAAATCAACATGACACCGGCACTTCTTGGGCGAACCATTCTTCCTGGATTTATTGGCTACGGAGTTTCATCAACCTTGCTTCTGTATGCCTTCGCAAACTTCGAAGCGGGCGCTGCGGCGGTTCTAGGATCACTTTCACCCGTATTGATATTGCCGATCCTGTGGGTCAGGGATGGTGTGCGACCTTCGCTCCAAGCAATTTCGGGTGCTGTTTTTGCGGTACTTGGAACGAGCCTGATTGTTCTAACTTGAAAACCATCGCAAGCCACTGGTTCTGGTTGGTGCAGGGTCTTCAAAAAAAACGGTATACGCCACCCCGCTGTTTGAACCTGCAAAAGGGAAGGCATGTATAAGCGATACTATCGCTTATACATGCGGGATCAGATTTACTTAAAAGTCTTGCTGTCCTTGATCTGGTCCCAGGCCCACATCACTTCTTGCAGCTGCTCTTCTTGTGATCGGTCGCCACCGTTCATGTCAGGGTGCAGCACCTTGATCAGCTTCTTATATGCCTTGCGGATCTCGACCTTGGTCCAGCCGTCATTGGCTTCCAGAATTTCGATTGCGCGACGTTCGGTAGCAGGCAGGCGGCGACCTGTACTGCCACCGTTCTTACCGGGGTTCTGGGTGGCATTGGCGCCCAAGACCTGATGCGGATCCTCGATACCCAAACGCGCCCAAGCGCGGGCCTCAGGATCGCCCAGTGGACGGGTCTCGCGCTCCCAGACCTTATCTTTGGAAGACTGCGCGTTTAGCTCAGCCTCGGTGGTGCCTTCAAAGAAGCTCCACTTGCTGTTGTACTCACGGACGTGTTCCTGGCAGAACCAGAAAAACTCATCCAGCACGTCTGGTGCCTTGGGGGCGCGGAACTTACCGGCCTCCTCGCACCCTTTGTGGTGACATTCTCGGACGGAGGTCTCAGAGGCCCCCGACATGCTGCGCCGCCCGCGCGGGTTTTTCTTCTTGGCGGATCGGACCGACATATCGAAACCGAAAGGATCTGACTTGCTCATGGGGGTGCACCTTCTACGACGCATCTGTTCGACTCGGAGAAGACATTCTAATCTACACAGCGGCAGATAGAAGGGGGTTACAAAAATTAATATGGGAAATGTGACAATGAGCGTCAAAGACGAGATGGAAAACCGGTTACAGGCAGCATTTGAGCCAACTGAACTGGAGGTGGTTGACGATAGCGACAGTCATCGCGGCCACGCGGGTCACGATGGTAAGGGCGAGAGCCATTTTAATGTGCGTATTCGGGCAGCAGGGTTTGCAGGGCAGAATCGGGTGCAGCGCCATCGCATGGTCCATAAGGCACTGGGCGATATTGTGCCCCGCATTCACGCGCTGGCGCTGGACATAGATGTTTGATCACCAGGGGCGACAGCGATTTAGCTGTCGTCGTCACTTTGCTGCTTGGCACGGGTTTTAAGCGCTGCGGTCACACCTGAAACCGGGCTTAGCTCTTCTACACCATCATCTGCCATCATCTCGCGCGCACCGGGACCTGGAACCGGCACCGCATCGGGTGAGGCTTCGGGATCACCCGCGGTCGCGGTTAGCGGCACGGGTTCAGGTTGATGTTGCGGTTCGGCAAAGGGCTGCGGTGCAAACGCGCCGGTTCCAGCCTCTTGGCCTGCGGCTGGTGTGACAGGGCGACGGAATACCATAACATTTCGCCAATTGGTGGTTGATCCGGTCAGACCTGCACGTTCCTCGCTGGGCAACAGCTCAGCCCGCTGAAACTCCCACCCATCTGCCGCCATGTCATTCAACAGCTGTTCAATTGATACGGCAAACCGCCCATGAGGTGTCTTGACCCCTTTGGCCTTGGTGCCCTTGGCGGGGGCGGGAACAACCTTGTACTCGAACATCATCAGGATCCGGATCTTTTGTTTGTTGCAGGTGTTTAGCAAGTGCAGGGCGCTAGGCCAAGGCAGGAAAGCTGATGTTTTGGGAAGTGGGACGGATTGCGCCATAGCATTTGGCATTCGTAGCATACCTAGGAAGTTCGCAGCGACCGTCTCGAAGTCCGGCCGCTGCGATGCGCTAGTGTTATAGGAGTTGTCGTACGAACCCGCCCGTGAAGAACCTTTCGGCGTTCTGCCACTCTTCGATCAGTAGAAAACCGTCCTCTCCCTTTAGAATTTTTTGTGACAGTAGGCCGGATTGGGTGCGACGATTTATTGCTACCTTCAACGGATCAGCGTTTGCGCGAGGGTCCCGTTTTAGTGTTCTGACCTCCACAGTTACAGATCGCCTCGCCATTGCCTCAGCAGGCAAGACAGGAAGTAGAACTGCTGCGCAGCCGCTGGCCAGGATATCGCGACGTGTCAAGAATTTGCGCGGTGTGCCCATCAGATCATGACCCGTTGAAAGTACTTGACCTCAGGCGCACCTGTCATGAACGCCAGCAGCTGCTCCATCACACCATTGGTCGAAATCGCGGCGATATAGGCTTGATGATGGGGCTTTGATTTCCATTCTTCCAACAACAGCAGGCGGTTGGTCTGATCATCAAACAATACCGAGACCGACATTGCGCCCTCAAAACTACGCACCGCAGGAAGTTTCTCGTTCAGAAACACACTTAAGCTCTCATAGGCTCCGGCCTTTACGCCCATCTCCAATGTTACCCAGATACTCATGGTTATCTCCTTTGTTGAGTAGGCGTTTTATGGAGAGAGTGGCAGATTGGGCGGTATCGGAATTGCATCAAAAATGTCAAAAAACGAGCACCAGTTTGTAAAAGGTGATATCCGCGGGACGAATAGGTTTGGGGTACATGGGATTTCTATGAAACAAGCATTTGGGTTAGGGCAACGCACCGGTGGTGCAGTGACGGTCACTGCCTCTGGCGTAAATTGTCTTGTCATTCCTGAGGGTCTAGAGGGGTTCGCAGAAGCCAAGGCCGTGATGAGGCATGGCAGGAACGCGATCTATCACAAGCGAGTTTGCCAAAGTGCGCTGGATGTTGAGTTTTATAACACAGGGCCCTGTTTGTGTTTTGTCATGCGTGGCTGCGAGCGGTTCCTGACGCCGAGTGGGGAGGAAATTGTTGTACAGGCTGGCGAGATGATCCTGTTGCCACGGAACGTTCACATGATTTCAAATTTTTGCAATTCAAACGGTCCGCTCGAGGCCTTTTTGTGTTTCTTCGATCAGACCACTATTGCTGAGTTCGAGAAACGAAGCCCGAGAGCATCTGGGCCTCAGGCAAAATCCGTTGGCAGTTACAAAATCGACGCACACGAGAGTTTTACCGCCTACATGGAAAGCCTGACCAATGTCTATCGGGGCCTCAAGGTCTCGCAGGATCTGCTCCGCAACAAGCTGACCGAGCTATTGTATCTGATCCAAACACTTGATTGCGCTGAGCGCCAAAGTGCCTTTCTGCGAGAGAACAACGAAGATACCGGCAAGAGGAACATTCGCTATCTCATGCAACATCACATGCTGCATAATTTGACCGTTAGCGACTTTGCCAAACTGTCTGGTCGTTCTGTTTCATCCTTCACACGCGAATTTAAACGGCAATTCGATACCACACCGGCTCAATGGCTGATTGGAAAGCGAATGGAACACGCCCGCGCGGCATTGTTAACCAGTGATGCCAGCATTGGTGAGATCGGAACCTCTGTGGGCTACGACAATCCATCCCATTTCATTTCGCAATTCCGTAAGCGGTTTGGCACGACCCCAAGTCGAATGCGTGGCGAGAACATGTGATGTTGGTTTGGGGGTGCGAAGGATACAGCTGGGCGCCAAAATGTGTCAGGCGCCCAATCTCTTTTTTTTAAATGGTGATTATTTCGCCTGCTTTTCTGCCGCCAGTGTCGCAAGCGTCAGACACACATCTGTTGCCGTTGCCATATCCTGGACCGATATCCATTCCAACGGCCCGTGGATGCATTGCATGCCACAAAAAATATTGGGGGTGGGGACGCCCATCTCGGTCAGACGTGATCCGTCGGTGCCACCACGGATGGGGTCTGCTACGGTTTCGATACCATGAGCCTGGCAGGCCTCGATTGCCAGATCTACTGGCGTCATGTCGTCTTCGAGCCAGTAGCGCATGTTGCGGTATTGCGGGGTGATTTCACAGTGGATTTCTGCGCGCGGCTCTGAGGCTTGCACTGCATCACAGACCTTACGCAACAACTCACCCTTGGCCTCTAGCCCGTCGCGTTCAAAGTCGCGCAGGATTAGTTTGATCTCCATTTCCGAAGAGCCACCGTTGAGGTCTGTCACATGCAGGAACCCGTCGCGCCCTTCCGTGGTTTCGGGTGTCAATGTGGCCTGTGGTAGGGTCTGCACAATTTTTGCAGCCAGATGTGCGGCGTTGACCATCTTTTCCTTGGCCCAGCCTGGGTGGATCGACACGCCTTTTACGGTCACAACCGCGCGGTCAGCCGAGAAACTCTCGTAAATGATCTCACCAACCTCGCTGCCATCCAGCGTATAAGCAAAGTCCACTGCCAGATCTTTGGGCAGTTCAGTGCCTACGCCACGGCCGATTTCTTCATCAGGCGTAAATCCGATACGAATGGGACCGCGCTTGATATCGGGGTTTTCCAGTAGATGGCGCGCCATTGTCATGATGATTGACACACCGGCCTTGTCGTCTGCGCCCAGCAGGGTGGTGCCAGAGGCTGTGATCAGGTCATGACCCTGTTTGGTGGCAAGATAGGGGTGCTCAGACGGCGAAAGGGTCAGCTCGGGATCATCAGGGAATGTAATGTCGCCGCCATTGTAACCTTTGATCACCCTTGGTTTGACACCCTCGGCATTAAACTGTGGGGCGGTGTCGACATGGGCCAGGAACCCAATTGTTGGTCCCTCCATAGTTCCTGGAATGGTTGCCAGTACCACACCATAGTCGGTTAGTTCTACGTCCCGTGCCCCAATGGCGTTCAGCTCGTCCCGCAACAGATTGAGCATGTCGAACTGGATCTCGGTGCTGGGCGCGGTGGGGGAGTTCTCGTCGCTTTGGCTGTCGATAGCCGCGTAACGAACCAGACGATCCTGGAGTTCTTGATTGAAGCTGGTGGACATGATCTCTCCTGACATTTTTGCCTACAGAACGGCCCACATGTCCAAGTGTCAAGTTGGGACAGAAAAAAGAAAAGGGCGACCCGAAGACCGCCCTGCATACCTTGCTGTAACCCGTGGGTTACTCGCCCAGTTTCTGTGCCACCAATTGGTTCACAGCCTTTGGGTTTGCCTTGCCGCCGGTGGCTTTCATCACCTGACCGACAAACCAACCTGCCAGTTTTGGGTTCACTTTGGCTTTTTCCACTTGAGCAGGGTTATCTGCGATGATCTGGTCCAGAGCCGCTTCAATCGCGCCGGTGTCAGTCACCTGCTTCATGCCGCGATCTTCGACGATCTGCGCCGGGTCACCGCCTTCGGTGTAGACGATTTCAAACAGGTCTTTGGCGATCTTGCCGGAAATGGTGTCCGCCGAGATCAACTCGATGATACCACCCAACTGCGCCGGGGGGACTGGACAGTTAGAGATATCTTTGTCGTCGGCTTTCAGGCGGCCGAACAGCTCGTTGATCACCCAGTTGGCGGCCAGTTTGCCACTACGGCCTTCAGCGACAGCTTCGAAATAGGCAGCCGATTCAACATCCGCAGTCAGCACCGAGGCGTCATAGTCGGACAGGCCAAAGTCGCTGATGAACCGCAGTTTCTTGGCGTCTGGCAGTTCGGGCAAGGTGGCAGCAATCTGGTCTACCCACTCCTGTTCAATTTCCAGCGGCAGCAGATCGGGGTCAGGGAAGTAGCGATAGTCATGCGCTTCTTCTTTCGATCGCATCGACCGGGTTTCGCCCTTCTCGACGTCATACAGGCGGGTTTCCTGATCGACTTTACCACCAGCCTCGACAATCGCGATCTGACGACGGGCTTCGACCTCGATCGCCTGCTGGATGAACCGCATCGAGTTCATGTTCTTGATTTCGCAGCGGGTGCCGAGATGCGAGAAGTCTTGGGTTTCCTGATACTTCTCGTACTGGCCCGGACGACAGATCGACACGTTCACATCAGCACGCATGTTGCCGTTCTGCATGTTGCCGTCACAGGTGCCCAGGTACCGCATGATCTGGCGCAGCTTGCCAACGAACGCTGCAGCCTCTTCAGGGCCACGGATGTCGGGGCGCGACACGATTTCCATCAGGCAGACGCCAACACGGTTCAGGTCAACGAATGACATGTTCGGATCCATATCGTGGATCGACTTGCCGGCGTCCTGCTCCATGTGGATGCGTTCGATGCGCACGTTGCGGGCCAGGCCGTTGCCCAGCTCAACCAGCACTTCGCCTTCGCCCACAATGGGGTGGTACAACTGCGAGATCTGATAGCCTTGCGGCAGATCCGGGTAGAAATAGTTCTTGCGATCAAAGGCTGAATTCAGGTTGATCTGTGCCTTCAGGCCCAGACCCGTGCGCACAGCCTGTTCGATGCAATATTCGTTGATGACGGGCAGCATGCCGGGCATCGCGGAATCCACAAAGGCCACGTTTGAGTTCGGCTCGGCACCAAACTGGGTCGAGGCCCCCGAGAACAGCTTGGCGTTAGAGCTAACCTGCGCGTGGACCTCAAGACCGATGACCAATTCCCAGTCATGCTTGGCACCCGAGATCACCTTGGGTTTGGGCAGTTCATATGTCAGGTCGAGCATCTCGCACCGGCTCCTTTGATCAGGTTTGCCAGCGTTCTAGGCCAGCCAGCGGAGCGGGGCAAGTGGCCAGAGCATTGTCCGGCCACTTGTAGTGATTATGCGGTAGCGATTTGAGTGCTGCGACGGAGGAGCGCACCCAAGGAGAACAGTTGGAACGCGATAAAGATCGGCACAAAGTATTCGGGAAACAGCGCCAGTGGGTAGGCATTGATGATGTTGGGGCTGTCAAAGGCCATCAGCTGCATGAATCCAACAGAGGTGACGATGCCCAGGCTGACGGCAACAACAAAGTCCAATAATCCGATGATGCTGGCACGGCGCACCAGTTGTTCTGCGTTTGCGTCCCCACGGCTCAGGGCGCGTGTGGCCTGAATAGCTGCGATCCCGGCCATGATGTCTCCGATCCCGGCGGGCAGGGCAAATTGCCAGGGGATAGCCCCCATGGCCCAACCAATCAGGAAGAACCCGCCCATCAGGCGCAGGCTCTGGATGCTGATCAGGTGAATGTGATCAAGGCCGCCCAGAATGGTTCGCCCTGTTTTTGTCCAGCGTCCTAAGGCCCACAAAAGGAAAGCACCGCCCAACAAGGGCATCAGCGCGTAGGGGGGATCGGTTGCCTGCAGCGGCGGCATTAGAATTCCAGCCTTGGCCAGATTGACAGATAAGGCGTGCCAGACACCAAGCAGGGCTGCGACGCCGCCAATTGCAACGACTGTCTTGGCCTTGGACAGGTCAGATCGATGGGCGCCAATGGCGATTAAGCCAATGACAAGGGCAGGCAGGATCACGGCAAATACCTGCACATAGTAAGTTGCGATAGTTTCGAACATTGTGGTCTCCGAGTGTAGTGACTTCAAGTATTGTAGTCACTTCTAAATGAGGAGTTACTTCACATTTGCAAGGGACGACCCTAAATAAAATACATGGAACAGGATGAACGCCGAAATTGCCCGATCCAACGGGCATCGAATGTGATGGGCGACCAGTGGTCACTGCTGATCCTGCGCGAGTTCTTTTTGGAAGGTTCGCGAAGGTTTCAGGACTTGCAGAATGTACTGGGGGTGTCGCCCAACACCTTGTCTGGTCGGCTGCGCAAATTGGAAGAGGGAGGCGTGTTGGGGCGCCGCAACTATTCACAAAATCCACCGCGCTGGGAGTATCACCTGACCGAAAGCGGGCAAGCGCTTGGCCCGATGATGACGGCGCTTCGCGTTTGGGGCGCGGAGCATACGCCTGACCTACCAGATTGAAATAGCTGAACTTTGTTTGCCCGATGCACAGCCTATGAAGGCGGCGCATCGGTATTAGAGTTCGGACTCTATGCGAACTTTCGGTGGATCAATCCTAATAGGATGCCAAACACCACAAATTGGGTCGCACTGGCAATCGCCTCAACCCTGATCCAGGCCATAATAGACGGCACTAGGTATTTGGCAGGTTCCGTCAGGATGATATAGGAGGCCAGAAATAGGCCAAATGCCAAAGAAATGATCATCGCGTCACGCAGGCTTGGCTGTGATGGGGCCCATCGCGACAGAGCAAGGCTTAAGATGAACCCTTGAATGATCATCACGGTAAACCCCATTGGCATTATGGGTGTCTCTCGCAGGAACCCCATTGCGGCAAAGTGATCTGCATTCAGCAGAAAGTGCGAAAATCCCTGCACCGCAAAAGTGACCGCCATAAAGGCAAGAACGGAAATCAGGTGCTTGGTCATGGCGTCGCCATTTCACCTCGTTTCCACAGCGCCAGTGGTGCACCACCGGGATCTTGCATGAACGTCGCGGTTCCGGCGGGGCCAATCAGGTTCTCTGCGATGACTTTTGCGCCATTTGTTACGGCATTGACTACGGCTGGTTCCAGATCATCGACCTCAATATAGGGGACCCACCCGCTGGCACCGTCCATGCTGTCACAGGTCGCGGCAAAGGGCAGTTCACCCTCATCCGTCAGAAATGTCATTGGGCCGATGTCATTGGACGCCCAGCCGAATGTCTTGCCCAGAAAGTCAGTCGTTTCGTCTCGCTTCGCTCCGATATTGTCAAACCATACAAAGGGTGAGGGCATTTTGTTCTCCAATTCACTTTTGTTTTGCAAGTGGATTGTTGGCCGGGTGCTTTCAAATTGCAAGTGAAAATATTTCTGCTAGTCTGGGGCCATGAAAAAGTCAGATAAAATCTCGTGGTCCGGCTGCCCGGTTCGCTATGCGGCCGGGGTTTTTGGCGACAAATGGTGCTTTGTCCTGCTGCGGGACATTCTGCTGCATGGTAAGCGGTACTACGGAGAGTTCGCCGCCTCGGAAGAGGGGATATCAACGAACATACTGGCGGATCGACTGTCACGGCTGGAAGGCGATGACATGTTGACGCGCCATGTTGACCCCAACAAGCGAAGCAAAGTCTTCTATCTTCCGACGCGTAAAGCACGGGCTTTGTTGCCTGCATTCCTTGGCATGATGGTTTGGTCTACGGAGTTCGATGACAAGACCGCAGCACCGGCATCGTTTGCCAAGGCATTTCGCGAGAACCCCAAAGCTGCTATTGCCTGGTACGAGGCTGAAATAGATCGTGTGAATGCGGGGCTGGAGCTTTCTTCCTGACAAAGATTGCGTGCAATCGATAAATTGCCACCATGGGAACGTGACCACTTGGCGATGGCCTGCGGCAAGGCTAAGAAGGGCGTCCAACAGACCCACAGGAGGCCGCCGTGGACACAGTCGCCCGCATTGCCCAAACCATCGCCCGCGAAATCAGCGCCACGCCAAAACAGGTCAACTCAGCTGTGACACTGCTGGATGAAGGCTCAACCGTTCCCTTCGTAGCACGCTACCGCAAAGAAGCGACTGGGGGCTTGGATGACACCCAGTTGCGGACTTTGGACGAGCGGTTGACTTACCTGCGCGAGCTAGAGGCGCGGCGGGTTTCGATCCTTGACGCGATCAAGTCGCAAGACAAACTGACCTCGGATCTGGCAACTTCGATCGCCAGGGCTGAGACCAAGGCGCAATTGGAAGATATCTATCTACCTTACAAGAAGAAACGCCGCACAAAGGCGATGATTGCGCGGGAAAACGGGCTGGAAGCACTGGCCGAGGCAATTCTCGCTGATCGCACGGCCAAGCCAGAGAACCTGGCTGAGGGCTATTTGAGTGAGGCTGTTGAGACAGTCAAAGATGCGCTGAATGGGGCGCGGGATATTCTGGTGGAAGGTTTGACAGAGAATGCTGTCCTGCTAGGAAATCTGCGTGATTTCATGCAGAAAGAGGCCCTGTTGACGGCGCGGGTTGTGGATGGGCAGCAAGACAAGGGGGCTAAGTTCTCGGACTATTTCGACCACCGCGAGCGCTGGGCAGTTGTTCCGTCACACCGGGCACTTGCGATGTTGCGCGGATCGAACGAAGGCGTGTTGACGCTCGATATCGGTCCCGACCCAGAAGAAGGTGCTGCCCGCGCTGAGTCCATGGTGGCGGCACAGTTGCAAGTGGGCGGCAACGGGCCGGGTGATGTCTGGCTGCGCAAAGTTGCGGGCTGGGCTTGGCGGGTCAAGTTGAGTCTGTCGATGATGCTGGAACTGATGAGCGAGCTACGCAGCCGCTCTCAGGATGAGGCCATCCGGGTGTTTGCGCGTAACCTGAAGGACCTGCTTTTTGCGGCCCCAGCCGGTGCAAAGGTGACGCTCGGTTTGGACCCGGGCATTCGCACCGGCGTCAAGGCGGCCGTGGTTGATGCAACCGGGAAACTGGTGGGAACTGATACCATTTACCCATTCCAGCCAAAGAACGACGTGCGCGGATCGGAGGCAGCGATTTTGAAGATGGTGGTGCAGCATGGGGTCGAGTTGATCGCCATAGGCAATGGCACCGGGAGCCGCGAAACGGAACGGTTGGTGGCGGATACACTGAAGCTGTTGCCCAAGGGCGTAAAAACGCCAACTAAGGTTGTTGTCAGCGAAGCGGGGGCATCGGTCTACTCAGCCTCGGAACTGGCCGCGCGGGAATTTCCGGACTTGGATGTTTCCCTGCGTGGCGCGGTTTCGATTGCGCGGCGGCTGCAGGATCCATTGGCCGAACTGGTCAAGATCGAGCCCAAGGCGATTGGCGTCGGTCAGTATCAGCACGACGTTGACCAGCATCAGCTGTCAAAGTCGCTGGAGGCAGTGATTGAAGATGTGGTAAACGGTGTTGGTGTGGATCTGAACATGGCCTCGGCGCCGCTGCTGGCACATGTTTCGGGGCTGGGGCCGGGACTGGCCGAAGCAATTGTGGCGCATCGGGATATGAACGGTGCCTTTGTCTCGCGCAGGGAATTGTTGAAAGTGGCGCGCCTGGGGCCAAAGGCGTTTGAGCAATGTGCAGGGTTTCTGCGAATCCGTGATGGCAAAGAGCCGCTGGATGCCTCGTCTGTTCATCCCGAAAGCTATAAGGTCGCACGCCAGATCGTAGCAGCCTGTGGGCGGGACATTCGTCAGATCATGGGCGACGACACGGCGTTGAAACGCCTGCGGGCCGAGGATTTTGTCGGGGGGGATGTAGGCCTGCCGACTGTCCGTGATATTCTGACGGAACTTGAGAAGCCAGGCCGTGACCCGCGCCCCACGTTTGTCACAGCGAGTTTCGCTGACGGCGTGGAAGACATCAAGGATCTCAAACCGGGCATGGTGCTGGAAGGCACCGTAACCAATGTTGCGGCCTTTGGCGCCTTTGTCGATATTGGTGTGCACCAAGACGGGTTGGTGCATGTCAGTCAGTTGGCTGACAAGTTTGTCAAAGACCCGCATGAGGTGGTGAAGGCCGGGGCTGTGGTCAAAGTTACCGTGACCGAGATCGATGTACCGCGCAAACGCATCGGTCTGACCATGCGCAAAGATGGCGGGGCCTCGGCGCGAGATGACCGCAATGCGCGCGGGAACGGTGGAGGTAAGGCTGCAGAGCGCGGTAAACCACGTAGCAAACAGCCGATGTCTGCTGGACCAAAAGGGCAAAAGGGCAAACAAGACAGTGGTGGCGCTCTGGGTGCTGCGCTGATGAATGCGATGAAGAAACGTTAGACATGCGGATTGGCCAATTTGGTCTGTAGAGTTGACCCTTCCTGCAAGTAAATACGGCGGCGGGGCCTTAGCTCTGCCGTTTTTTTGTGTAGAAGCGTTGCCGAAAATGAGAGCTAGGTTGGACCTAGCTGCGGCCCTTCGGTGGTGAATGTTACCTTATGACCGCGGTTGATTTCATCACGAAACAGATCGGCAATGATCTGCAGCGCATCGGCACGACCACGGGCGGCAAAGCGGCTGGGAGACGTGATTCTGGCATTGTTGTCAAATCCGTCGGCGGCATGGGCCCAGACCATCGGGTGCAACTCTTGCAAATGGTCACGGACCAACCAGTCAGCCGCTTTTGCAATCTGCATGCGTGGCATGTCCGATGGCTCGCTGAGACCAAGCCCTGCAGTTAGGGCAACCGAGCAATACGAAGCAAGCAGGTTGATCGTTTCCTGGTTTGGTCGGGTCGCAACGATGTCACGCAATCCATCCAGAAAAAAATCAACATCGACCTGGGCGCAGACCTGTTCGTCATGAATTAGGGCATCAAAGTAAACCCAGGTATATCCCCCTGCACCCCAGGTACTTTCAGTGCGCGAGGCGGTGCGGCGGGCCTCCAGCTCAAGTGCCGGGTATGATCCAAACCAACGGGGTAACATATGGTTGCCAAGGGCGCGCATGTGGCGATTGTTTTGCGGATCCAGGTCGATCAGGAGTTCATAGTCATTGGCAACGCAAAGGGTGTCATTGCGTCGGCCGGGTAAGAGCGCGCATTTGGCGGCCGCCAGCATTGGACTGTCGAGCTTGCTGGTATCAAACGGTGCCAGCAGGGCATTGGCGCGATCAAAATGTGCTGCGCAGCGGCGGCGATTTGCGGCAGGTACGATGGTTTCCCACCCGGTTCCGCGCCACGTCCAGCCAATGTCGATATGTGCCAGCGCTATGACTGCGGCCAAATAGGGATCATCGCGATGAGATTGCCTAACGGCCTCAAGCGCCATGATGCCGTCGATCAGCGGCCTAGCATCTGCCTTGTGGCCCTCACTGAGCGCATGTTCAACAGCATTGATCACATCCGCGCGGGCGCCAAAGGCAAGGAGTTCCGCAATTGGCATCCCACCGAGAGTTTTGTCGCGGGCCAAGTCCGCCGTTTTGATTTCAGCTGAAAGTTCGTCCCAGCGCTCTTGGCGGGCGAGAAATTGCCCTTGTGTCTGTGCTGCGCGGCAGGCGACATCATCGGCGCTGTGTTCCATCACCGGAATGGACAGGCTGTCTTCGGGGTGTGAAGTGGGAAAAGTCGTCTCTACAGGGACGGCCACAGCAGCGGGTGGCGCCTTTTTCAACAGGCTGAAACGATCACCAAAGGAATTGATCATTTGGGAAAGGGTATCCCGTGCCTGTTGAGAAGGGTTGAGCATAAGCAATATCCGATGAGTTGACAGCAGCAAGTATTCGTCTGGCAACCATCACCCGGCATTGGGGCGCAAAAAGGGCAAGGATGGGGAGTTCAGGTTTTGAATTGGGGTAATCGCGTGACATTTCATAAAAGGCCCGCAGTAGTACACCGGGTCAGAACACTGTGAAGTGATGTCGTTCTGTCTGGACCCCGCGCAATTGTAGCGCGTTTTCGAGCATATGATGAGGAGGCAACACCTGTGGGGGCAGGCGCAGTTTGTCGCCGGTGGTCAGGATCAGAGTGACGCGTACTGAAAAATCCCAACGGGTGTCAAACCGGACTTTCGATATTTCACAAAGCCGAGCCCCGGCTTCCTGGGATCCGGTTTTCCAATTGATGCGTTCTCCTGTCAGATGCAGACAGGATAGCGGATCCAGCCAAAGCTCCCAAAGGGCAGGGAGCAGAGGCAGGAACAGCGCGCCGAGTAACAAAAGCGCTGCATGAAAATACAGGCCTATTCCAACCAACGATGCCAGCCATATCGCAACCGCAGTCACCAATCGGGCTGACCGGCCCCGGCGGGAAAAGACATAATCCGGTACCGGGGCGATCAAAATAGCATCCGATCAACCATTGAGGATTCGGCTGACCATTTCATTTGTGTCGCGGCTCAGATTGTTCGTTGCAGAGATCCGTTCCAATTGCGCGCGGATTAACTCTTGTCGGGTGCTGTCATACCGTTTCCAAGTCTGGAAGGCCGAGCACATGCGCGCCGTAGTTTGCGGGTTCAATGCATCCAGTGCAATCAGATTGTCTGCCAGCAATTGGTACCCGGCACCGCCTTCATAGTGGAAACCAGCCTGATTCATCGCCAAAGCCCCCATCACGGCGCGGAACCGGTTTGGGTTTTTCAGGTCGAACAGAGCGTGTTCTGTCAGATTAGCGGCGGCAGATGCAGCTTTCTTTGGCGCGGAGCAGGCCACCTGTAGGCCGAACCACTTGTCCATGACCAGACGATCACCTTGCCACTGATCATAGAACGCCTGCGATTGCGTCTCGCCGTTTTCTGCCTTGAGTAGGCAAGCAAGAGCGGCATTTTGTTGGGTCATGTTATCGGCGGCGTCATACTGGCGGGCAGCAGCTTCTCCACCATCCAGACGGGTCAGCAGGGATAGCATGCGGGCGTTGAGGTCTCGCTTGCCCGCGCTTTCCGCATCCGGGCTATAGGCGCCTTGTACGGTGGTGTCGGCGTAAAGTCGGGGCAGACTGTCGGTGAGCGCTTCGGCCAATGTTTGGGCAAAGGTTTCGGCCGCGTCATAGATGGCCTGCGGGTCGGGTGTGTGGCCGCGTTCAAACAGGGTTTGGGCCAGATCCGATTGGCTGGGTGGCGATAGAACCAGCGCGCGGAAGGCTGGGTCCAGACTGTCATCGCGCACCAGCTTGGTCAGCGCATCCAAATAATCAGCATCGGGGGCGGCCGCGTCCAGAACCATCGCGACGCGGGCTTCCTTGGCCAGAGTATTGCCTGCCTCCCAGCGATTGAACGAGTCACTGTCGTGCGCCAGCAAGAAGGCGCGTTCGGCGTTGGTGCTTTCGCGTTCCATAATGACCGGAGCTGAGAACTCGCGCAGGATCGAGGGCACAGGCTTGGAGGCTAGGCCGTCGAAGGAAAAGCTCTGCTTGGCCTCAGTCAGTTCCAGCACCTCGGTTCCGCGAACCTCATCCCCGTTCTGCCCCAACAAGCCAACGGCTACCGGGATCACCCGTGGGTCCTTGTCTGGCTGACCTGGAGTGGCTGGCGTCGATTGCTCTAACGTCAGTGTGTAGGTGCCGTCTAAGTAATCGTCAGTGACCTTGATACGTGGTGTGCCGGCCTGGCTGTACCATTTGCTGAACTGGCTGAGGTCGCGGCCGGTGCTGTCTTCGAACACCTGCAACCAATCCTCGATGGTGCAGGCCTGACCGTCGTGGCGCTCAAAGTATAGAGCCACCGCCTTGGTATAGGCCTCATCGCCAACCAGACGTTTCAGCATGCCGATCACCTCGGCGCCCTTTTCGTAAATAGTTGCGGTGTAGAAGTTATTGATTTCCTGAAAACTTTCAGGGCGGACCTGGTGGGCCAATGGGCCGTTATCTTCGGCGAACTGACGCCCGCGCAGGTCAATCACGTCCGAGATCCGTTTGACCGAAGCTGAGCGCATGTCAGAGGTGAACTGGCTGTCGCGATAAACTGTCAGACCTTCCTTTAGGCAGAGCTGGAACCAGTCGCGGCAGGTGATGCGGTTGCCTGTCCAGTTGTGAAAGTACTCGTGGGCAATAATTGCCTCGATACGTTCGAAATTTGCATCTGTGGAGGTTTCTGGGCTGGCGAGGACACAAGAAGAGTTGAAAATGTTCAAGCCTTTGTTTTCCATCGCACCCATGTTGAAGTCGTCAACGGCAACGATATTGAAGATATCGAGGTCATATTCCAGACCATAGACATCCTCGTCCCACTTCATCGACTTGATCAGGGCCTCCATGCCAAAGGCGCATTTGTCCTCATCGCCTGGGCGGACCCAGATGTTTAGTTCCACGTCTTTGCCGGACTTGGTTGTGAAACGGTCGGGGTGGTTGATCAGGTCGCCAGCTACCAGCGCAAACAGGTAGGCAGGTTTAGGCCATGGGTCGTGCCATTCTGCCCAGCCCTCGCCCGAACCTGATGGGTTTCCGTTGGACAGGAGAACCTTTTCGTCGCCTTCGATGCGCACGGTAAAAGTGCTCATGACGTCGGGGCGGTCGGGGTAGAACGTGATCTTGCGGAAGCCTTCGGCCTCACATTGGGTGCAGTACATGCCGTTCGACATATACAAGCCCTCGAGTGCGGTATTGGTGACCGGGCTGATTTCGACTTCGCTCTCCCAGACAAATGGCGTGCTGGGTACATCGCAAGTCAGCCCCTGTGCGGTGACGTCAGGTGAAACAGGCTGTCCATCGATTTTGGCTGCGATCAGTTGTAGCTGTTCACCGTGCAGGAAAAAGGACCTGTCTACTGCGTCAGGCTTTGGGGTGAATTCAATACGACTGACCACGCGGGTCGCCTTAGGAGACAAATGAAAGGTAAGGTGAACTTCGTCCACCTGATAACCGAAAGGTGTGTAGTCCTTAAGATAGATCGTTTGCGGTGTTGCTTCGGCCATGTTGCTCTCCTGTGTCTCACTGTGACACAGGTGTAGAGCAAGGTTGCGCAACTGCAAGTGGACTTGGCCTGAGCGGATCAATAATCAGTGAAAATGCCAACTATGTTTTCGACAGGAACGAAGCCTATACCACCCATTCTAGGCGGTACACGACTGTCGGTGGCGTTGTCACGATTGTCCCCCAATACAAAAACATAACCCTCTGGTACAGTGTATTCACCTGTGAAATCTAACTGTGACGCCTGCAGGTCTAAAACATCGTATGAGCGCCCACTTGGCAGTGTTTCTGTGTATCGGTTCACGGGGCATTGACCGTTTACAATTTTTGTTGCGTCGCCACATCTTGGCGGTGGTTTCCGTTGTAGATCGAACCACACAGGCTCGCGCTGTTCAGAAGTCACCACCTGCCCATTTAGCCAAAGACGGCCTTCGTTCATTTTGACAGTGTTTCCGGCGACAGCCGCGACACGAAAAATGAATTTCTGATCGGAGTTTTGGGGATGTTTGAAGATTATAACAACGCCTGCGTCCACAGATTGGGTGGCGGGGTCGAAATACTCAGCCCGTGCGCAGTCCCCTCTGTTCAGGGTGGGGGCCATGGCGTCTGACGAAATAACCCACATATGGTGGTTGCCAAACAGGCAAACAGGGCAAACACATTGCGGGATATCTTCTGCCAGCGCAGGGAGGGCGAAAAATGACAACAACACTGTAAAGAGAGAAAACTTCAAATCTAAAAATCCACCTAAAATGGGAAAAAAGCAATGAGAGAAAGCAATTGTCTGGAGTATTGTTCGGGAGTTTCTTGAAAAGCAAGAGGCTGACTTCGGCATTCACGATAAGTAGGCTTGTTGCTGATAGGAAACGAATGTTTTACTTACCCGCAGCATACTATTGTGTACCGCTGGAGGGAAAATGACAATTCGGGTTGAAAAGCATGGGCTGCAAGTGGCAGCTGAATACGCGGATTTCATTGAAAAATCGGCTCTTCCGGGGACAGATGTGCAGGCGGATACCTTTTGGCAAGGGCTCAGTCAGCTGGTGCATGACTTCGGCCCAGAGAATCGGTCCCTTTTGGCCAAAAGGGAAGAGATCCAAGGCCAGATTGATGCTTGGCACATTCAATACCGCGAGACGCCACATAATGCAGAGGCCTACTCAGCGTTTTTGCGGGACATTGGCTATTTGCTGCCCGAAGGCGATGATTTTGAGATTGAAACAGAGAACGTAGATCCGGAAATTGCACATGTGCCCGGACCACAGCTGGTGGTGCCAATCACCAATGCGCGTTTTGCGCTGAACGCAGCAAATGCCCGTTGGGGGTCGCTGTATGACGCATTGTACGGCACCGATGCCATGGGAGACCTGCCCGTGGGCAAGGGCTATGACAGTGCGCGTGGCGCGCGTGTTATTGCCTGGGGGCGCGATATGCTGGATAGGGTCTTTCCGCTGGTGGCCGGATCCTGGAGTGACATTAAGGAAGTGTCGGTGCAAGGAGGGGCTTTGTCACCTGAATTGTCCAATTCTGCCCAGTTTGCAGGCTACGTTGGCAAAGCAGAAGCTCCGTCTCGGGTGCTGCTAAAGAACAATGGGTTGCATGTTATTCTCGAGATTGATGCCACAGGGACTATTGGAGCGGCCGATCAGGCAAGCATCAATGACATAACGTTGGAATCGGCCCTGTCGACAATCATGGATTGTGAAGACAGCGTAGCCGCCGTTGATGCCGAGGACAAAGTATTGGCCTATGGCAACTGGCTGGGCCTGATGAAGCGTGACCTGTCGGTTGAGGTACACAAGGGGAGCAGCAGCTTTACCCGCAGCCTGAACCCCGACCTTGACTATACCACAGCGGCGGGAGCACAGGCGTCGCTGAAGGGGCGTTCCTTGTTGTTGGTACGCAATGTTGGGCATTTGATGACTAACCCTGCTGTACTGGACCGCGACGGGGTTGAGGCTGGCGAAGGCCTGATGGATGCGATCACCACAGTGATGATTGCCATGCATGATTTGCAGGCTGAAGGTGGCAACTCGCAACATGGCTCGGTCTATGTGGTTAAGCCCAAGATGCACGGTCCTGAAGAAGTGGATTTTGCCTGCCGGATCTTTGACCATGTGGAACAGGCGCTGGGCCTGCCGCAGAACACGGTCAAGATTGGCATCATGGATGAAGAGCGCCGCACCAGTGCCAATCTTAAAGCCTGTATTCGGGCGGCACGCCATCGGGTCGCCTTTATCAACACCGGGTTCCTGGATCGGACCGGGGACGAGATTTATACGGCAATGGAAGCCGGACCCATGGTGCCCAAGGGCGAGATGAAATCAACGCCCTGGATTTCGGCCTATGAAGACCGCAATGTGGATATCGGGCTTGCCTGTGGGCTGAAAGGGCGCGCCCAGATTGGCAAGGGCATGTGGGCGATGCCGGATCTGATGCAGGCAATGCTGGAGGCCAAAGCTGGGCACCCGCAGGCGGGCGCTACATGTGCCTGGGTACCGTCGCCGACTGCGGCGACACTGCATGTCACACATTACCACGAAATCAATGTTCATGAGATTCAGGATCGTTTGAAAGCGGGGGGGAGCCGTGGAACCCTGCAGGATCTTCTGACGATACCAGTCATGATGGGCAAGACCCTGTCCGATGATGCCATCACCCGTGAGATCGAAAACAACGCGCAAGGTATTCTGGGGTATGTGGTGCGCTGGGTGGATCATGGCGTTGGGTGTTCAAAGGTGCCGGACATTAGCAATGTTGGTCTGATGGAAGATCGCGCCACCTGTCGGATCTCCAGTCAGGCACTGGCCAATTGGCTGCATCACGGTGTGGTGGATGAGGCGCAGGTTCACGCGGCAATGCAAAAAATGGCCGCTGTTGTGGATGCACAAAATGCAGCTGACCCAGACTATCGCCCCATGGCGCCGGAGTTTGACGGCCTTGCCTATCAGGCGGCCTGTGATCTGGTGTTCAAGGGGCGGGTTCAGCCGTCAGGATACACCGAACCCGTGTTGCATGCGCGACGCTTGCAACTGAAATCTGCTGCGGGCTAAGCCATTTGATGGCGGGAACGAGGGGGCTGTCTGCCCCGTCATACTCCCCGGAGGATAATTCTGGCTAGATGAACAGGATCCGGGGGCTGTGGCCGGGCGGAATTCTGTGCAGGAAGCCTGTGTAGGACAAAATTCAACGGTAGAAATCCATATTATTGATGTAGGCACTCCGAGGAAGGGTTCTTTCTTCCTGTTGGTGATCTCTCGCCCAACCAGCGAGCTTGATCTTTCTGGCTGGGGGCTCTGGTCTGCTCGGTTGGTCGGTCTCATTGGGGAAGCTGCTGTGCAGCCATGAACATGTGGTTGCGCCCAGTTGCATGGTTGCGTGTTTGGGGGGGGATGGATACCGTTGAGCGACTTAACTAGATACGAGTACGCTCATGACACGTCCCCGGGTTGGTATTATCGGCAACACTTACCTGATCAATGATCAGTATCCAGCCCATGCAGGGGGGACCATGAACTCTGAGGCGGTGGCAGAAGTGGCGGGCTGTATGCCACTGCTGATCCCGTCGGATCCACGGTTCTTGTCAGTCGAGGAACTATTGGAAACTTTTGACGGCTTTTTGTTGACAGGTGGGCGGCCGAATGTACATCCGCAAGAATATGGTGAGGCGGAGACTGCCGCACATGGCGCTTTTGACCGGGCGCGTGATGCAATAGCATTGCCGCTGGTTCGGGCCTGTGTCGAACGCGGGCTACCGTTTTTGGGCATCTGCCGTGGGTTTCAGGAAGTCAATGTGGCCATGGGAGGAACCCTGTATCCGGAGATCCGCGATCTGCCGGGGCGGATGAACCATCGAATGCCACCGGATGGAACGCTGGAAGAAAAATTTGCCCTGCGCCATGTGGTTGAGATGTCTGACGGTGGTGTGTTTCACCAATTGTTGGGCGCGCGCGAAGTTATGACCAACACGCTGCACGGGCAGGGTATCAAAACCCCTGGATCACGCATCGTTGTTGATGGCTATGCTAACGATGGGACACCTGAAGCAACCTATGTCAAGGATGCACCCGGTTTCACACTGGCGGTGCAATGGCACCCGGAATGGGATGCTGCAAATGACCCGGTTTCACGCCCATTGTTTCAGGCGTTTGGCAAGGCTGTGCATGCCTGGGCCGCTGGAGAGAGGCCGCAGGGCGCTCTGCGAACTGCATAAATATGCGGTTGTAGAAGCATCCAGATAGATCCGCGTTAGGGCTGCGCGCTACCTGAGATCGCAACGATTGCTTTTTGCGCCTTTCGGCCCACAATGGGTACTTCTTTCAGCGCGGCTAATGCTGGCAGTGCGCTTTCGGCGGCAGGGCCAATTTTCCCTAGCGAAACCGCTGCTTGGCCCTGGACAGCTTTGCTTTCGTCAGACAAGGCGGTGATCAACAGCGGAACAGTGTCTGCCGCATCAAGGCCGGAAATTCCCAATATCAACGCAGTACCTACACGTTTTGCAGTCTCTCCAGTTTGCAGGCGGCCTAGCAAATATTCGATCGGCTTATCCGGAGGAAGCGCCGCGAGGTGAAGACCATCGATAACACTGGCGACCATTTCGGGCCTTTGCTCCCAATCAAACGGGAAATGATAAATATAGGCGATTGCCCCCAGCGCGGCTTGGTCGGCTTCAGGGGCCGCCAATTTCAGAGCGGCATGAGCCTCGTCGAAGCGCTGCAGGCGGGCATAGGTTGCTGCGGCGATGATCGCTAGCGCCTCGGCCTCGGGGTCACGCTCCAGTGCTGTTTCCAGAATCTTTGCGGTTTGTTCTAGATCTCCCATAGAATAATGGGCCATCGCTTGGGCGAAAACATAATAGCTGGGATAGGTTGGGTTCAGCCGCATGGCCCGGTCGATCAATTCCAACCCAAGCTCGGGCTGACCGGTGGTGACCATAGACCAGGCCATCGCGATATAGGCTTCGGGGTCGTTGGGATCCTGTGTGATCGCGCGGGTCGCATCGATTTTGGCGATCTCATAGCGGTTGTTGTATAGATTAACCCCGGATGCAGCCACATTAGCCAGGGAAGAGGGGCGTTCCGTGGTCTCGGCGAGTGACCGTATCGCATAGGCATTGGCTTCGCCTGCACTGAGGCCCAACGGTTTATTCCACCGCAGCTGGCAGCCGCGCAGGTAGGCCAAGCTAAGAGCAGCGTGGGCGCGACCATAGTCAGGGTCGATTTCAAGAGCTTTTTTGAACTGATCAACGGCGCTAGCGTTGTCCTCGGCTGAGTATTCAAGAAAACTCTCCCAACCGGCCTGAAAAACTTCGCGGGCCTCAATATCGGAGGTCTGTCCGAGTGCGATTTCTTGTTCTTCCTCCATAGTCAGATTGATCGCCAGCGCCTTGGCAATTTTTCGGATGAAGGCATCTTGGACCTTGAATATATCGGTAACATCGCCGTCGTAACGTTCGGCCCAGATATGACCGCCGGTGGCGGCATCGATCAACTGGGCGTTCACACGCACCTGATCACCCGAACGCCGGGCACTTCCTTCGAGTACGTATCGTACACCCAGTTCCTCGGCTACGAGGGGAATGTTCACCGATTGGCCTTTGTAGACAAATGTGGAGTTGCGCGCGACAACGAACAGGCCCGAGATCCGCGACAGATCCGTGATCAGGTCTTCGGTCAGGCCGTCGGCAAAGCCTTCCTGATTGGGATCGTTGGATAGGTTTGCAAAAGGTAGAACCGCCAGTGAAGGTTTGTCTGGCAACGGGAGAGCTGTGCGTTCAACTTCGGTAGGCGCTGGGCCGGGAGCAGAAATCTGCCACCACCCAAACCCACCAAGAATGAACAATCCGGCTACTAGACCAGCGGCAGTTCGCCAGCGTTTGGTTGCCTTTGGCGCCTGTGTTTGGTGTTCGACTGGAAGAGCTGCAACAACAGCAGTTAAATGGTTGAACTCAACGCTGGATGCGCGGACTGGTTTCTCGATGTTCTTGACGTCCACTTCGCCTAGGTCGTGAAAGTCGAGGTGGAGCTTGCCACGGATCTGTTCTCGGACAGATTGGTGCACGCAGATGCCACCGGGATCAGCTAGGGCCTCCAGCCTAGCGGCGATATTTACGCCATCTCCGTACAGATCGTCGCCATCTGCAACTACATCACCAATATTTATTCCGATACGATAACTCAGTCGTTGGCCTTCTACTTGATGAGGGTTGGCCAAGCCGATGGCATGCTCCACGCAGATTGCAAAGTGCACCGCGTCAACTGCGCTGGTGAACTCCATAAAACCACCATCCCCCATGACCTTAATCATGCGCCCTTGGTGGCAATCGGCGAGCGGCTGGATGATTTGTGAATAGGTTTGTTTGAGGGCGGTGAGCGTTGCTGTTTCATCCTGCCCCATTGCCCGGCTGTAACCGACAACATCGTAAAACAGGATAGCCGCGAGCCGACGAGTCATTTTGCCTCTCCCTTTGGTCAGTATAGCAGGAAATGGGGCAAGAATCTATCTGGTCGACTTCTATGGGGGCAGGCAGACACAGACTTATATTCTGCTGAGAGCTGTGGGGGCGTGCCGCAGTTTTCGACAATTGACTGGGCAAAGTGTGACCTTAAGTCAGCGAAGGGCTGCCGGAACGCCTGTTTTCGCTCAAATTTTACTTGCTATGCGGCTCTGGTAGTTTATCCGGTCCCCTAGCAACGACAAAAAGCAGGCGCATGACCCAATCCATTGATCAATCCCGGACAAAACCCGGCACGCTGTCAGCGCGCGATTGGGTTAAAACTTTGGCCAAGTATCGCGAACCAAACCAATGGCGTAGCGCATTTGAGCTGAGCGTTACTGTTGGCCCGTTTGTTTTGCTCTGGGCTTTGGCCTGGTGGTCGATGTCGATCAGCTATTGGCTGACCTTAGCGATTTCTTGTGTTAATGCCCTGTTTCTGTTGCGTTTGTTCACTATCCAACACGATTGTGGCCACGGGTCATTCTTTAAAAACCGTTTTGTCAGTGACTGGGTCGGACGTTTCATCGGTGTACTAACCTTGACCCCCTATGATGTTTGGCGCCGGACACATTCCGCCCATCACAGTGCGTCTGGAAATCTGGGCAAACGGGGCATGGGCGATATCCATACCCTGACTGTTGCTGAGTACAACGAGCTGAGCGGTTTTGACCGTTTTATGTACCGGTTGTACCGCAACCCAATCACGTTGTTTGGTTTTGGTCCCAGCTACTTGTTCTTTGTTCAGAACCGGGTGCCATTGGGTTTGATGAATAGTGTCAGATACTGGGCCAGTGCGATGGGCACCAATATCGCGATTGTCTCTGCCTTGCTGGTGATCTGGTACTTTGGAGGCTTCGCAGCGGTATTCTTGATTTTTGTTCCGTCAACGTTGCTCGCTGCAACCGCCGGAATGTGGTTGTTCTATGTGCAGCATCAGTTTGAAGATACCCGCTGGGAGCAGGATGAGAACTGGCAGCTTCACGACGCTGCGCTGCATGGCAGCTCGCACTATGTGCTTCCGTCTGTGTTACAGTGGTTCAGCGCCAATATCGGTATCCACCATGTGCACCACCTGTACAGCCGGATCCCGTTTTATCGCCTGACGGAAGTGCTGCGCGACCATGCTGTACTGGCCGAAAGCAACAAGATGTCAATTCGCGAAAGCCTTGCCTGTGCCCGGCTGCATCTGTGGGACGAGAAGAGCCGCCAATTGCTGTCATTCTCGCAAGCCCGGGTGATGTACGGCTGATCCGAGCCCTATATTTCGGATGAGATTTTTGACGCCGTAACCCATGGGTTGCGGCGTTTCTGTTTTAGGCAGCCAGCAAAATACCTTCGTGGGCTTTCAGACACAGCCGGGCAGTGTCGCCCAGCGCGCCTGCGTGGCTGCGTAGCTCTGGGAACAATGTGAGCATTTCATCACGGCCGGTCTCACTCAGTGCTCCGATGGCCTGATCACCGGGGTAGAAGCTCTCGGTTGCGGCACCATTGGCATAGATGACCTGATGTTGATCTAGCATCAGGTGCATGTAGGTCACTGTGCCGCCAATGCGGCGGGTGACAGCAGGGTTTGTCAGCAGGTGGCGCGCCGCGACCAGAACCTCATCTGTGCCAAATAGCATTTGCGCACGCGGGCCACTCCATAAAAGTCGGTGCTGTGGCGAAACCAAGAGCGGTGCGGTGGCGTCGGGCAGCAGCAATGGCGACACCTCAATGGGAGCAAAATCACCGGTTGCCGCAACTGTTCGGCTGCCGAGCCAACGCAGTGGCTGCAGCCCATGGTCGCGGGTGACGATCAGATCACCAACTGTCAGGGCTTCAATGGCGCGGGGACCCTGCGCCGTGTCAATCAGCGTACCTGGTGTGAAACAGATGATGTTTTCGATGTTGGAAAAAGTAACAACTGAGCCATCGAACAGCTCAACCGTGCCTGCCAGTTCGCCGGGGATGTTGGTGGTTAGGTTTAGTGTCGACAGGTCCGCTTGCCCGTTCAGGTTCAGGGTATCGCCGCTGGTCTCGTCTCCCTCGCCACCGATTATGGTGATATCGCCGCTACCGGCTTCGCCATGATCGGTAAGGATGAACAGATCGTCTCCGTCACCTCCCAAGGCGCTATCGCCCTCGGCGACATTCAAGGTGTCATTGCCCAGTCCACCATCCAGCAGGTCATTGCCTGCGCCACCGGTAATAACGTCATTGCCACCCTGGCCATAGATAGTGTCATCACCCAGTCCACCATTCAGTTGGTCATCGCCGGGTGGGTTGGGAATCGTGTCAAAGAACACATCGCTGACCCAGATCGCCTGCGTTCCGCCGAGCTGGTTTGAGTAGATTATCTCGATGTTTGAAACGGGGCCGGCAATTTCGACCAAGGCTGAACCTGTAGCATCACCCGCGTTTTCGCCATCGCTTCCTGCCGTGATGGTGTTTCCGCTCACCACATCGGTATTGGAGCCATTGTCACTTACCGTCAGAGTGACCGAGACAGGGTTCCCGTCCGCATCGTAGGCGTTGACAGTCACAATATCGCGGTGGTTGCCAGAACCAAAATCGATGTCACTGATGCGGAAAACAACGTTTTCCACTTCGTTACTGACATCTGAGTTGCCATTAGCCGCAAAGTTGATCGAGGTGGTTGAAGTCGCGTCGTCGCCGTTGCCGTAAAGGTAAAGTGAGGAGTTGTCGTTGAAGTTTTCTCCGCCTGCTACATAGATGGTGTCGCTGGTTTCGAGAGAAAACTGTGGGGCATTATTGCCATCATTGGTAAAGCTTACGGAGACATCAACCTGACCTGTGGTCTGTGTGAACCCACCACTTACATCTTGTTCGTCGCTACCTTGCGCATCCCAGTTCAGAGTTTCGGTGCCAGCGGTGCTGTCGTCGCCATAGATGACATCGTTGCCACTGCCGCCGTCTACCGTGTCGTTGCCTGAACCGCCGTAGATCCAGTCGTCACCGCTACCGCTGCTTATGTTGTCGGATCCACCATTGCCATAAACCAAATCGGCATTATCAGTGGCGTCATCAACGCTGTCACCATCACTGTCGGTATAGCTGCTGTCGATCACGTCAGCGCCCGCGCTGCCATCGACCTGGTGGTCGGGTACAGCTGAATAACTTGGTGCACTGACTACATCAGCGTTAGTCAGGGTATCGACTTCACCATATTGCGGGATGAAGTAGACATTGCCGTTGGTAGCCAGATGATATTGACCAGGTTCCTGTGTGTCGGTGTAATTGGTGCCGCCGTCAACACCAGTAAAGACCCACTGTCCAGATCCCAGATCAGTGTCTGAGGTAAAGCTGGTCCATGCACCGCTAATGACGTCATCAGTGCCCAGTGCATTGTCTGCGCCTAAAGATACCAGATATCCACTTGGCATGGCTCGTCCTCAATTCATCACTGCCGATTGACGGCATTAGGGATTTGGTAACCATGATAAGGGCCGGTAATGGCTGAACTTTGCGCGCAATACGGCGATATTGCGGCGGCGTGCCAAATTGATGCCACAATTGAAATTTGAGTAATGGGCTGTGCAGAGATCTGTTTTGAACAGTGGACGGACTAAGCAAATAAAATCAGCCCGCCAAGTGTTGGCGGGCTGATCAGATTAATGAAAGTCCGAACTTTAGGTCCAGATATTGAAGTCATGCATTAAAGGCAGGCGGCGCGCGCGCTTGCCCGTCAGATCAAAGATAGCATTGGCCAAGGCTGGAGCCGCTGGAGGTGTGCCGGGTTCACCTGCACCCCCCATATGTTTTTGGGTTTCCAATACTTGCACTTCGGTATGAGGCATGGTGCTCATTCGTAGGGCCTCATAATCAGGGAAATTGCCTTGTTCTACTTCGCCGTTGGCAAAGGTGATCTCGCCAAAAAGTGCGGCCGAAAGCCCGTAGACCATACCGCCTGACATCTGTGCTTTGACCGTTTCTGGATCCAGCGCCAAGCCCATGTCGCAAGCGATCCAGGCCTTGTTGAGGCGAATGTTACCATCGTCATCGAAGACTTCGATCACTTGGGCAACCGGGGTCCCGAAACTGTAGCACATTGCCACCCCTCGACCTACGCCATCGGGTGTCTGGCCAGTCCAGTTGGACATTTCCTTGACGGCCTCTAGTACTCCGGCAGCTGGTGCCCATTCCTGACGCGCGAGAGCCAGACGGAATTCCATCGGGTCAATACCTGCCTTGTGGGCCATTTCATCGATGAAGCTTTCAACAAAGAAGCCATTGAAGGAGTTGCCGACGGAACGCCAAAACCCAACTGGGATTGATATGTCACTGAGGTGGCCGCTCATACGGAAGTTTGGAATGGCATAGGGCGGGTTGAAGAAACCTTCGACATGGACCTTGTCGGGTCCACCGGCGGGCAGGCCTGCAATCCGGTCCATGACCTGCGCCACAGGCGAGGCGGCAGCTACCTTGCCGTCCAACAGCACTGCTGCGCCATCCTTGACAGCGCCGCGCATCCGCCCGATTGCGCCGGGACGATAGAAGTCATGGCGCATGTCTTCTTCACGTGACCAGGTGAGTTGCACGGGCACGCCGGGCATCTTTTTTGCCAGCCGTGTTGCCAGGATTGAAAAATCCAACTCGACTCTGCGGCCAAACCCACCGCCAAGGTAAGTTGTGTGCACCTCGACCTGTTCACTTTCCAACCCGGCTTCGGCGGCGCATTTCCATTGATGTATTGTGGGCATCTGGTTGCCGCACCAAAGGGTCAGTTTGTCACCCTCAAACAATGCGGTGGCGTTCATCGGCTCCATGGTTGCATGGGCCAGATACGGGAGTTGATACTCGGCGGTCAGCTCAACTGCACCTTCGGGCAGTTGATCTGCATCGCCATCGTCACGCATAGTCGAGTTCGGTTCGTCGTCAAAAGCTTCGGCGATACGGGCAAAGACCTGATCGGTTTCTGGAGGATAAGGGGCCTCTTGCCAGTCTACCTCGATCGCCTCAACCGCCTGCATGGCTAGCCAAGTGTTATTGGCAACCACGGCGACCCCGTCGCCCATGTCGACAATTTTCTCAACGCCGGGCATGGATTGCGCTTCGGTGGCGTCAAAACCGTTCATGCCTGCGCCTAGGCGTGGGTTCATGCGAACCGAGGCAAACTTCATCCCCGGTTGGCGCACATCAATGCCAAACTCGGCGGTGCCTGTGGCCTTCTCGATCATGTCAACACGCGGCTGGGTTTTGCCCAGCAAGCGCCATTCGCTGCGGGGGCGCAGATCGGATTCAACAGGATCAAGCTTGGCAGCGTCCAGTGCGATCTCAGAATAGCTCATCGAGGTGCCATCAGGGGCCTGAACCATACCGTTGGCTGTCTTTAACTGATCGCGGTCTACGCCCAGTCTATTGGCGGCTGCTTGTTTCAGGGTTTCGCGGGCGGTTGCCCCGGCTTGGCGCATGCGCTTATAGCCGTCCTTCATTGAGGTGGAGCCACCAGTGCCCTGCATGTTCAGGGTTCTACCCAGAACCCCCAGAACTTCCCCTATGGAGTGCTGGAAATCGCTGACGTCATAGCCGCGATTGGGCAGGGCGTCGGCCATAAAGGCGCTGTTGTAATAGGCCCTGGCGGCGGGGCCGTGTAGAACGCGCATATCTTCGAGCTCGACATCCAGCTCTTCGGCAATCAGCGCGGCCCAGGTGGTTTTGACGCCCTGGCCCATTTCGGCACGGGGGGCAAAGAGGGTGACGCCTTGCTGGTCGATCAGCACAAAGGGGTTTAGCGCGGCCTCGCCTTCGCCGGGCTTCAGCGGGTTAGGGGCCGGTCGGCTGACATAATACGCGCCAAAGGCGACGCCGCCAACGATGGCAGCAGAGCCGATCAGGAAGGTACGGCGGGCAATTTTTCCAATGCTAGCCATGGATCAAGCCTCCTGCATTTTTTGGGCGGCGCTATGAATGGCAGCGCGGATACGGGGGTAGGTGCCGCAGCGACACAGGTTGCCCTGCATGACCTCTTCGATGTCCGCATCCGAGGGAGTTGGATTGTCTGTCAACAGATTGGCAGCCTGCATGATTTGCCCAGACTGGCAGTATCCGCATTGCGCAACCTGATGATCGACCCAGGCTTGTTGAATTATTGACATGGCCTTTGGTGTGCCGAGACCTTCGATGGTGGTGATCTCACCGTCAACGTCTGCAAGTGTTGTTTGGCAAGATCGGACAGCTTCGCCGTTGATATGAACGGTGCAAGCGCCACAGGCGGCAACGCCGCAGCCATATTTTGTGCCAGTCAACCCAACCTCATCGCGCAGAACCCACAGCAGTGGGACGTCGTCGGGCAGATCAACCTGATGAGTTTTTCCATTGATACGAAGGGTGGTCGACATGGCTCAAATCTCTCTGCTGTGCGGCTTTCTGACAAAATGGCCATGAAGTGTCAGGATGTCAATTGACAAAATTTGATAAAAGTGTCAGAAGCGGTTTTATGATCAAGGCAAGTAACGACCCGAAGCAACAAGCGATCCTGGAATCCGCATGGGAGGCCTTTTCCACCTATGGGTTTCGCAAGACGTCGATGGATGACATTGCTCGCCGCGCAGGCATGTCCCGACCTGCGCTTTACCTGAGTTACCGCAACAAAGAAGCAATTTTTGCCGGGTTGGTGGAGGGCCACTATGGTCTGGCGCTAGATACGGTGGCGGACGCTTTGGCATCCGGTGGCACCTTGTCAGAGCGCCTGCATGCGGCTTTTGAGGCGCAAGGCGGGCCAGCGATGAAGGCGATGATGGATTCGCCGCATGGTTTGGAACTGTTCGAGGCCGGGATGAGTGCAGCGGGTGAGGCCATTGCGACAGGCGAGCTGGCGCTGCGCGGTGTCTATGCCCAATGGCTGCGCGCCGAGGCAGACGCTGGGCAGATAACACTGCCCGGTAATGTGGAGGAGGTCGCGCGGGTATTCTGCTCGGCCATGAAGGGGATCAAGCATACCTCGCAGGACTACGCCAGCTATGCCTCGGGTGTGGCCCAGCTGGCGGCGTTGTTTGGGGCTGCATTGCAGCCGGATTGAACGTTCTTACAGCTCGGTTCGCAGGTGCCAGAGCTCGGGGAACAACTCCACAGCGAGCATCCGTTTCAGGTAACTAACCCCACCAGTCCCGCCGGTGCCACGTTTGAAACCGATGACACGTTCTACCGTGGTAACGTGATTGAAGCGCCAGCGGCGGAAATAATCCTCTAGGTCGACCAGCTTTTCGGCCAGTTCATATAGTTCCCAATGGGTTTCCGTATCACGATAAACTTCGCTCCATGCAGCTTGGACGGCTGGATGAGGTTGGTGGGTTTGGGAAAGTGGACGGTTCAGCACTTCGTCTGGCAGAGGAAAGCTTTGCGACAGCGCGCGCAGAGCGACGTCATACATTGACGGCTGTGCCAGCTCGTCTTCAAGCAGCGCAACCAGTTCGGGACGATGGCTATGCGGTTTCAGCATTGCCTGATTGCGGTTGCCGAGCATGAATTCGATCTGGCGATACTGATGCGATTGAAAGCCCGAGCTTTGCCCCAAGGCATCGCGAAAGGCAGTGTAGTCAGACGGCGTCATCGTGCGTAGGACGTCCCAAGCCGAATTCAGCTGTTCAAAAATCCGCGAGAGGCGAGACAACATTTTGAACGCTTGTCGGGTTTTTCCATCCAGCAAGCACGCGCGTGCGGCATTGGTTTCATGAATGGCCAGACGCATCCACAGCTCGGATGTTTGGTGTTGGATGATGAACAACATTTCATCATGGGTGTCGGTCCAGGTGTTCTGGGCGTTCAGCAACATATCCAGCGACAGGTAGTCGCCATAAGACATGCGGTCTTTGAAGTTCATTTCAGCGCCGTCTTTGGACGGGTCATAAGGTTGTGCCATGGGGGGCTCCCAACGTCAGTGACATGGCGAAGCGTTTGAGCTGTTCGCCGTTTCTGTCAACTATTTCCATTTCATCGACCTGCCAGCCCTGACGGGCAAAGAAGGGCCGCGCCATCAGGCTGGCATGGGTCGTCATCCGCGTCAGATCTGTGCTGCGCGCCCGTTTAAGGATGACGTCATAGAGAGTTTGCGCCACAGAGCGACCCATCCAGCGGGGGCGCACGTAGGCAAGGTCGATGTAGCCTTGCGGGGTTGCGCACATGAAACCAGCGATTTCCCCTTTGGCTTCGGCAACCCAGGTTTCAAGCTCGGCCATTGTGCCGGGCCAGCTGTCTGGCATGTCTTGCGAGGGCGCCCAAGCATGACGTTGGGCATCAGTGTAGTGGGCCGAGGCCCCATCATGGATAGCCTCGACAAAGATCTCGAACAGCGTTTCCGCATCACCGCGATGATATGTTCGAGTGGTGACACTCATGTCACCTTGGAACGGACTTTATACTCTGGTTTATCCCACAGTTTGTTGGTCATGACATCGGCTATGATTGCGACGGCGGCACGCACGTCGGCCTCGTCGATATAAAGCGGAGTAAAGCCGAACCGCATGATGTCAGGGGCGCGGAAGTCGCCAATAACACCTCGAGCGATGATCGCCTGCATGGCAGCATAGCCTTCGTGGAAGCGAAACGAGACCTGACTGCCGCGCTGGGTGCCATCGCGTGGGCTAGCCAGGGTCAGTTCGGGGCATTGGGCCTCAACTTCACTGATGAACAGGTCGCACAGTTCGATTGATTTGGCACGAACCGCAGCCATATCGGCCATGTCCCAAATATCCATGGCTGTTTCCAGTGCGGTCAGTTGCAAGACTGGTGGGGTGCCAACGCGCATACGTTCGATCCCGGCGCCGGGACGATAGTCTAGATCAAAGGCAAAAGGGGATTCGTGTCCCAGCCAACCGGACAGGGCCGGGCGGACCTGATCAATGTGGCGTGGGGAGACATAGATAAAGGCAGGCGCACCGGGACCGCCATTCAGGTATTTATAGGTGCAGCCAATGGCAAAATCCGCGTTGCACCCAGCCAGATCTACGGGCAGGGCGCCGGCTGAATGGGCAAGATCCCAGACGGTCATGATGCCCTTGGCCTGGGCCTGTTCTGTCAACGCCTTCATATCGTGCATCCGGCCTGTTCGGTAATCGACTTCTGTGAGCATCAGCACGGCGACATCATCAGTCAGATTGTCCGCGACGGCCTCAGGATCAACCACTCGTAGTTCGTAATCGTCACCAAGAGAGCGAAGAAGTCCGTCCGCCATATACAGATCAGTGGGGAAGTTGCCGTTGTCCGACAGCACCACACGACGGCTGGGGTTCAGGTCCAGAGCTGAAGCAACGGCCTGATAGACCTTGATCGACAAAGTATCACCCATCACCACATGGCCCGGTTCAGCACCGATCAAGCGGCCAATGCGATCTCCCATGATGGTTGATTTGGCCATCCAACCAGCCTTGTTCCAGCCGGTGATCAGCATTTCACCCCATTCATCCTGCATCATCTTACCGACTGTTTCGGTGGCGGCACGGGGAAGGGGGCCTAGTGAGTTGCCGTCCAGGTAGATAACACCCTCTGGCAAGTGGAACATGGCTTTGGTGGCGGCAAAGTCGGTCATGGGGGCCTCGGTGGGTTAAGTATTTCAAGCTTAAAGTATCTCTACTCGGGTGGACCGGGCCTGTCTAGCGAAGATTTCTGGCAGCAGTTATCAATATTTGGAATGCAGATATTTAGAATGGGGACGCGCCCTTGCTCAAATTAAGATACGCCCTGCGCGGAATGATTGCGCTTCTGCAAATTACAGGAGTCGGATGCCTTTAATCAGACACTTGGAAATCGAGCCAAAACCCATCTGGTGAAATAGCTCGCCAAAGAGGGTTCCGGCCCTAATTGGTGATAGGTAATTGATGGAGGTCAACTATGTCTAATGCGTTTACTTATGCTTGCCGGGATTGCGAAGGAATGGAAGCTTGTCCAGCAAGTATTGTGGCAGCGTCCGAAGTTGAGGTTTGGAAGCTGATCGAACTGCATGCCGAGTTTGCACATGGTGAAGACCCTGCTGACTGGGATCAAGATACCCGTACGTACTTGGCAACCCTGATCAAACCGGTTGATGTCCGAGTAAAAGAAGAGGCTTAGCCGCTGTTGAAAGTTTAGATCGAGCTTGGCTCGGGAATGCCCAACTCAACGCGCTTCTTCTTGGACAGACCTGCGGCGACCAACTCATAGGAAATCTCGATATGGCGCTGCAATTCAGCATCAGATAGGCCCGGCAGGTCATAGTGCTGCAACCATTTCATCCCACGCGAGGCCAAATAAGGGGCTGGGCGAATGCCGGGTTGCTCTTGCAGAACTTCATAGGCGATCTCGGTTACCTTGAAGGTGAAGGCGTCGCGCCCCTCGGCCCAGCCACAGATGGCAAAGACCTTAGGGCCGACCTTCCACACATCCGAATTGCCCCACTGCACCACATGACTGGTGGCGGGCTTTGCGGCGCAAAACGTGTTGAAAGTTGCGCGATCCATTACATTTCTCCGCCCGAGATCTGAATGGCCTGACCATTTACCGAGCCGGAATGAGGGCTGCACAGGAACAGAGCAGCATCGGCGACCTCTTTGGGGGCGATCAGACGGCCATGAGGATTAGCGCCGACCATGACTTCCATCGCCTGTTCTTCGTTCATGCCAGTACGTTTCATGATGCTTTCGATGTTCTGTGGCACAATGTTGGTGTCCACATAGGCCGGGCAGAGGGCGTTGAACGTGTAGGGTTTGCCCAAATGATCAGCAGCCAGCGCCTTGATCATGCCGATCATCGCATGCTTGGTTGCGGAGTAACAGCTTGCGCCTTTCAGCCCCTTTAGTCCGGCAATTGAGGAAATCGCAATAACCCGTCCCCAATCGGTACCATGCATCGACTTCAGACATTCACGAATGGTCAGGAAACAGCCATCGACATTGATCGCCATCATGGTGCGCCAAAACTCCATATCGGTCTTGTGCAGAGCGCGGCCTTCGGCAATTCCAGCATTGGGGACACAGATCTGCACAGGGCCACGGGCTTCGATTGCCTTTGCGACGCCATCGACCACTGAAACTTCACTGGCCACATCCATCTGCACCGCATGCAATCCGTTGCCGGCCACTTTATCCAAAACTTCGGCACGGCGTCCGGTGATGGTGACCTGAGCGCCCTGTGCTGCTAACGCCCGTGCAATAGCCAGGCCAATCCCAGTGCCGCCGCCGGTGACCAATGCGTGTTTTCCGTCCAATGTCATATCTCGATCTCCTTTGCCAAGACCCTAGCCAGAGGGGGCAGGATGGCAAGTGGGTCGTACCGTCACAAATGTGGGGCATTTACATACCCATTCACTTCTGTGAATGTGTCGGCGAAACAGGGAGATTTCCATGAAAACTATTACCTCCATCGCCGTTGTGGCCTTTCTTGTCGGTGGCGCTGCATTGGCCAGCGAAGACATAGCCGATCAATACCCGACGTCCGAGCTGTACTCAAAACCGGTAGAGGTGATCCCGCATGTGTTTTCTGCGATTGGCGCCACGGCCCCTCCGGGTGCGGCCAACGCAGGTCACAACAATAATTTGTCGTTCATCGTGACCGACGAAGGGGTGGTTGTGGTGAATTCGGGGGCGTCGGATCGATTGGCTGCGGCGCTGCACGATGAGATTAAGGTGGTAACAGACAAACCAGTCGTACTGGTGATCAACGAGAATGGTCAAGGGCACGCGATGCTGGGCAACGGGTATTGGCGTGATTTGGGGGTCGATGTGTTGGCCCATGTAGATGCGGTTGCTGAAACCAAGGAGAATGGTGATTTCATTCTGCAACGGATGCATGGCTACAACCCAGATGGGGCTGGGGACACCCGGGTTGAGCACGCCAACCTGACATTTGAAGATAAGTATGAGATTAGTCTGGGAGGGGTCGAAATTCAGGTCCTGCACCTTGGTCCGGCGCATGATCCCGGCGATGTTCAGGTTTGGATCCCTGAGTGGGACATCATGCTGGCTGGCGACATCGCCTTTCATGAGCGCATGCTGCCGGTGTTTCCGCATACCTGCACCAGCTGCTGGATTGAGACCTGGACGGAGAAGCTGGAGCCACTGAACCCCACCTATATTGTTCCCGGTCACGGCCACCCGACTAACCTGGCGCAGGTGCGCCGATATACGCTGGATTACCTGGTGGATCTGCGCACCAAGGTCGGAGCCCATATCGAAGATGGCGGTGATCTGGCTAAGGCATATTATGTGGATCAAGAGCAGTGGAAGTCTCTTGATACCTTCGAAGAGCTGGCGACCAAAAACGCTGGCCGTGTCTACGAAGAGATGGAATGGGAGTGACACTCACGCAATTGGGATGATTGCATGCCAAAGTATACGTAGGCATTGCTGATAATCTGTGCAGGATCATGCCGCATCCCGAAATAGATTCGTCGTTTTCGGGGTGCTGGACATATTGTCCTTTTCAAAGCTCTGGCTTCTTGAGATGCTGGTTCTATTGACAAATTGAGGAAAGTCGGACCTGCAATGACCAAAAATCGCGAAAATTGGCCGATGCGGAGTCCAACCTGATGCGCAAATTGGATTTGCCACCGGTGTGGCTGTTTGGCGCAGTTGTCGTGGCCTGGACCCAGGCAAGCTGGTATTCTTTCAACCTTAGTTTTGGTGGCGCTTGGTCTGACTTTCTGGGCGGCCTTCTGGTGGGAGGTGGGTTAATCCTGACCCTGCTCGCCATCTATGAAATGCGTCGACACAGCACCACTGTTATCCCACATAAAACTCCCAGCCATTTGGTGCAGTCCGGTATCTTTAGCCGGTCACGCAATCCAATCTATCTGGGGGATGTGCTGATCCTGGCCGGGCTTATTCTGCGCTTTGATGCGGTGGTGTCATTACCGCTGATTCCAGTGTTTGTCTGGATACTCGAAAAGCGCTTTGTCATCCCGGAAGAGGGCAGGATGCGGCGTGAATTCCGGGCGGATTGGGGCCGTTACGAACAAAAGACACGCCGTTGGGCGTAGCCTATTTGCGGCGCTGCAGCGGATAAGTTGCGGCACTGCAGCGAAGTGCTTGCGCAATTATCTTGCGCAAGGTAGAGAAAATCATTGCGATCCGTACCTGTGGGTGCGGGCACGGCCAAGCCGAGGGGGACCGATACGGTGAAGATAGGTACACCAAAAGAGATTTTTAAAGGCGAGGCACGCGTGGCGATGACGCCAGATTCAGCGCGTCAGTTACAAAAACTAGGTTATGACTGCGCCATTGAAACTGGGGCAGGGGCTGCCGCCGGGTTTTCGGACGCGACCTATGTCGATGCCGGGGTTGAAATCATCAAAACCCCAGCTGCGCTGTGGAAATCGGTGGATATCGTTGCCAAGGTGCGTCAGCCAACCGAAGTTGAACTGAAGCGGATGACCAAGGGTAAAACCTTGATTTCGTTCTTTAACCCTGCGGGCAATACCGAGGGCATGGAGCTGGCCAAGTCCAAAGGTGCCAATGTGATTGCCATGGAAATGGTGCCACGTATTTCGCGCGCTCAGAAAATGGATGCGCTTAGCTCTATGGCCAATATCGCCGGTTACCGTGCGGTAATCGAGGCGGGTAACAACTTTGGTCGTTTTTTTACCGGTCAGATCACTGCTGCGGGTAAAGTACCGCCAGCCAAGGTTCTGGTTGTGGGCGCGGGCGTTGCCGGATTGGCCGCCATCGGGACCTCGACCTCGTTGGGGGCGATAACGCTGGCGTTTGACGTGCGGCCCGAAGTGGCCGAACAGGTTGAATCGATGGGCGCCGAGTTTGTCTATCTCGATTTTGAGGAAGATCAGGCCGATGGTGCTGCGACCGGAGGCTATGCGGCTGTTTCCAGCCCTGAGTTCCGCAATGCACAGCTTGCCAAGTTCCTTGAACTGGCACCTGAGGTGGACATTGTCATCACCACGGCGCTAATCCCTAACCGTGAAGCTCCAGAGCTGTGGACCGAAGAGATGGTCGCAGCGATGAAACCCGGCTCGGTGATTGTCGATCTGGCAGCGGAAAAGGGCGGCAACTGTAAGCTGACCGTGATGGACGAAAAGATCGTCACCGACAATGGTGTCACCATCATCGGCTACACCGACTTCCCATCACGTATGGCAGCACAGTCCTCAACCCTGTACGCCACCAACATCCGTCACATGATGACCGACCTAACCCCTGAAAAGGACGGTCAGATCAATCACGACATGGAAGATGATGTGATCCGTGGCGCGACCGTGACCTTTGAAAAAGAGATCACCTTCCCGCCGCCGCCACCTAAAATTCAGGCGATTGCGGCCAAACCCAAAGAAACCGTGCCCGAGCTGACGCCGGAAGAAAAGCGTGCAGCTGAAGTGGCGGCCTTTAAGGCGGCCACCAAACAGCAGGTCACCTTGTTGGGTGTTGGTGCGGCGCTGATGTTACTGGTTGGTACGGTTGCTCCGCCCAGCTTCATGCAGCACTTTATCGTTTTTGTGCTGGCCTGTTTTGTTGGCTTCCAGGTGATCTGGGGTGTGGCGCATTCACTGCACACCCCACTGATGGCGGTGACCAATGCGATCTCGTCGATCATCATTCTGGGCGCGCTGATGCAGATTGGATCCAGTTCCTTCCTGGTGATCCTGCTGGCATCACTGTCCATCTTTATGGCCGGGATCAACATCTTTGGCGGCTTCCTCGTAACACGGCGCATGCTTGCCATGTTCCAGAAATCATAAGGGGGCTGAGGTTATGGAATTTGGCTTCACTATTGCCGCCTATGTTGTTGCGGCTGTCCTGTTCATCTTGTCACTGGGCGGTTTGTCCGGACAAGAAAGCGCTAAACGCGCGGTTTGGTACGGTATTGTCAGCATGGCGCTGGCGGTGTTTGCAACGCTGGTGGGCCCCGGTCAGGGGCTGTGGCTGCTGTCGCTGCTGTTGATCGCTGGCGGTGGTACCATCGGCTATGTGGTCGCACAGCGGGTGCAGATGACTGAAATGCCGCAACTGGTTGCTGCGATGCACTCGCTGGTTGGTTTGGCGGCGGTCTTTGTTGGCTTCAACGCGCATATCGAAATGGGTAATGTGCTGGAGATGAGCCAGGAGGCCCGCGAGGGGCTCGAAGGTTTTGCCGCGCTACTGGCACACAAGTCACCGATTGAACTGTCCATCCTGAAGGTCGAAGTGTTCCTTGGTATCTTCATCGGCGCGGTCACCTTTACTGGTTCGGTTGTCGCTTATGGTAAACTGGCGGGCAAACTCGGTTCGGCTGCAACAAAACTGCCCGGTGGTCATATGTTGAACGCTGGCGCGGCTGGTTTGTCGTTCCTGTGCCTGATCTGGTACTTCAACACAGGTGGTTTCCTGCCTCTGGCGCTGATGACACTGGCTGCATTGTTCATTGGCTATCACCTGATCATGGGTATCGGTGGTGCGGACATGCCGGTGGTTGTGTCGATGCTGAACAGCTATTCCGGCTGGGCGGCTGCGGCAATTGGTTTCAGTCTTGGCAATGACCTGTTGATTGTGGTTGGGGCGCTGGTTGGTTCGTCCGGGGCGATCTTGTCCTACATCATGTGTAAGGCAATGAACCGTTCATTCGTTAGCGTGATCCTTGGCGGTTTTGGCGGTACAGCTGGCCCGCAGATGGAGGTCGAAGGCGAGCAAATCGCAATCGATGCAGAGGGTGTTTCAACCGCGTTGGAAGAGGCCGACAGCATCGTGATCATCCCTGGTTACGGCATGGCGGTGGCACAGGCACAGCAGAACGTGGCTGAACTGACCCGCCGTTTGCGCGCCAAGGGCAAAGAAGTGCGGTTTGCGATCCACCCCGTTGCCGGTCGTTTGCCTGGCCACATGAATGTGCTGCTGGCCGAGGCCAAGGTGCCCTATGACATCGTGATGGAAATGGACGAGATCAACGACGACTTCCCGGAAACGGATGTTGCTATCGTGATTGGCTCCAACGACATCGTGAACCCTGCTGCACAAGAAGACCCCAACAGCCCCATCGCTGGTATGCCGGTGCTGGAATGTTGGAAGGCGAAACAGGTATTTGTGTCGAAGCGTGGTCAGGGCACCGGGTATTCCGGCATCGAAAACCCGCTGTTCTTCAAAGAGAACACCCGGATGTTCTATGGTGATGCCAAGGCCAGTTTGGATCAGCTTCTGACTATGATCCAGTAGTCGGCGATCATTAGCAAATAAAGGCGCTCCTTTGGGGCGCCTTTTTCTTTTTCCGCGTTTCATCTAGCTGGAAAAATCCCGGGGTAGAGCCCCAATTCTGTCCTCTAAAAATTTCACTTGAGTTGGAGTGTACTCCAGCATCTATGCTCACCCCGAATCGAAACCGGAGCGAGCACAGTCATGAAGATTTCCAATCTGTCAGCGCAAAGTGGCCTGAGCATAGACACTCTACGGTTCTACGAGAAAATTGGGCTGATTGACCCGCCGCCGCGCGACGGGGCTGGGCATAGAGACTATCCCCCTGAGGCCCTAAATTGGATCCGGTTTCTTAGCCAACTGAATGCCACTGGAATGAAACAAGCGGACCGCATTCGATATGCCCGTCTGCGGGCGGCAGGCGAGACAACAGTACCACAACGCCGCCAGATGCTTGAGGAGCACCGCGAAGTGATCCGGGCACAGCTGGAACAGCTCACCGATGTTCTGGCGCTCATGGACCGTAAGGTCGAGATTTATCAAAACCTGGAAGAGGAAATGACTGATGTCTGACGCATTGCAAAAGGGGCGGGACCTGCTTGCCCATATGAATCCGGGGTTGGAACAACTGTTAGCGGATCGATATGATACATTGGTGCCCGGTATGGCGGAAACTTTGGTCGAGTACGGCTATGGTCGGCACTATGCCCGCGCTGGTGTGGATCTGAAGACCCGTCAGCTGTGCACCATTGCTGCACTAACCGCATTGGGCGGGCACACCGCTCCGCAGCTCAAAGTGAATATCGAGAATTCGCTGGCAGCGGGAGCCAGTGAGACAGAGATCATTGAGGTGATCTGGCAGATGGCTCTTTATGGTGGAATGCCAGCTGCCATCAATGGGTTGAACGCCGCCATGGAAGTGTTCGAACCCGTTGATGGGCCGTAACGTATACGATGGTATTCCTGTAACGCTCTGAAATAAAAGGTTTCTTTACAGCCTGTGTTGCTGCATCTATTCTGCGGGTTCAATCAGGAGCCAACGATGCCGCCGATTCAAGATCACCCGCTGCGCTATCAACTTGCAAACGAGCTACACGCGCGGCCGTTTCCCAATATGTCGAGCCCAAGTACGGTTGTGTATCTTGCCTTTAAGCAGCCAGTAGAGGCTGTGCATCGGGACCGGGCCAAAGATGTGGAGCACCTGATCGACTTGTTAGATCGTCACGGTGCCGCACATCCAAAGCCCGGTGCTACCCACCATTCGGCTCAGATTGGTCGTCACACCCTGAAATGGGAGCAGCACACCGAGTTTGTCGGCTATATGGTCTATTCCTCCGGGGTTAGCTCGCGGGCCTTTGATCCGGTTGATTTTCAAGTGTTTCCAACCGAGTGGTTGGAACAGGCTCCCGGTCAAAGGGTGACATCGCTGATTGTTCGGGTGGAGCCAAGACCAGCAGCCCAGTCACTTGCGACTGCGCTGCAAGATTGGTTTGTACCGGAAAGTCTGGCAGTGTCCAGCGTTCTGGATGACGGCACAGTGGTTGCAGGCGATTTTCGAATTGATCCTGCAGGTCACATGCGGTTTGCATTGTTTGCCAACAAGGACACTGACACCAGCCGGATAGGCCGCGTGGTACAGCGGCTGTGCGAAATTGAGACATATAGGGCAATGTCGATGCTCGGCTTTTCTCGTGCGCGCGGGTTGTCGCCCTCGATTGGTGGTCTCGATACGCATCTCAGTGAGATGATGGTGGAAATGACCACGGGGCAGGAGTCTGCAGATCAAACGCTGGCGCAGCTTTTGACAATATCGGCTGAACTGGAATCGATGGGGGCACAGGCTGCGTTTCGGTTTGCAGCTACTGGAGCCTACGAAGCCCTAGTAAATCAGCGCATAAGTATGCTGCGGGAGGAACGCTTTGAGGGTTACCAGACCTTTGCTGATTTCATGCTACGCCGCTATGAGCCAGCGATGCGGACGGTGAAGTCAACCGAGGCGCGGTTAGGGACACTTGCAGACAGGGCGCGACGGGCAGGGGAGCTGTTCAGAACCCGGGTAGATGTAGAGCGCAGTGCTCAAAATCAGGCGTTGTTGGAAAGCATGGACCGGCGCGCCGATCAGGCGTTGCGGTTGCAGACCACGGTTGAAGGACTGTCCGTCGTAGCTATTAGTTACTACGGCGTGTCGCTTGTCTCCTATGCAGCCTATCCGATTGCTTCCGTGCTAGATCTGTCCAAGGGCAATCTTACGGCGATCATCACTCTGCCGGTTGTAGCGCTGGTCTGGCTGGCTGTGCGTCGGATCCGGAAGAAATTGCATTGATCAGCAGGTTGGTGGCAACACCACCAACCGCAATTGATACCAGCGCCAGACCTGCAGCTACGCTGAGAGTTGGGATACCGGCTAGGCCTGCACCAACAGTACAGCCTCCGGCCAATACGCCACCCAGCCCCATAAGAGCTGCGCCGGACATATATCGGGCAGTTTGACGCGGGCTCTCAAAGCTTTGCCACTGAAAACTTCCGCTTAGCAGGGCTGCTGCCAATGCGCCCAGTAAGACGCCCCCTACCAATCCGGTGCCAAATCCGGCTGGTATAGCGCTGGAGGCAATGCCAAAGAAAAGGGTCTCGGCGGTGGGGGATGTGAACGACAGGCTTTCCATGGCTATAGGATCAAATTCATCAAACAGCACAAATCCGGTGCCAATCCATCCCACTGGCACCAGCAGTCCAATTACAGCCGCTCCAATCAGAGCTAGCGGGCGGTTACCGGATCTCAGTGCAAGACCCAAAGCTGCGATTGCCAACACTCCGCTCCATACCAGCGCGCCACCGGGCAGGGCGGCCAGCGAAGTGGTTGTGCCCAGATCCAGGGTCACAGATCCCAGAGCTACCCGAACAGGCGCCAACACTCCTTTGAGCGTGGCATGAGCCACTACTGCAAAGACAAGGATCACCAGAGCGGCACGCAGGTTGCCGCTGCCGCTTAGCACCATCAGTCGGGACACACAGCCACGGGTCAGGATCATACCTGCGCCAAACATCAATCCACCCAGCACAATGGCCAGCACTGGAAGATCTGATGCCAGCAAGCGATGACTGTCAAAACTGATCCATTCCTGTGCGACCGCAGCTTGGGTTCCAGTGACAGCAACGGCAAGAGCAAGCGCCCAAACACCCGCGGCCTGGCGACGGTCTTGGCCAACAAGTGAACGGCGAAAACAGAACCGGGTCAGTTGGGCCAGAGCGCCAAACAGCACCCCCAATCCCAGCGCAAACAGAACAGACACTTCTCTTGCGGTGGTGTCTTCGAACCCAAATGACTCAAACATCACAATCTCCACGTGGAAAACAGAATTATTTCCCAATTGGAGAGTTTGAAGAGGTCTGACAACCTGCAACACCGATCCGTTGCAGGTGCGGGTTGGGAAAATTTCCCAAGTCTATTGCTGAGAGTGAGATTTCCTTCTGGCTGTCGGCGCTCCTAAATACAAACAGCCGCCCGATGAGGGGCGGCTGCTGGTAATGTTCTTATTTGCGGTGACGCGGCTGAGTTAGCGTCCGCGAATGCGAGGGTCGAGTGCGTCGCGCAGCCCATCACCCAAGTAGTTCACACTCAGCACTGTCAGCGAGATAGCAATCCCTGGAAGCATGACCCGCTCGGGGAACTCTTCCATCCGCTGCACAGCATCTGCCAGCATCTTGCCCCATGTTGGGAAGTCCGAAGGGAAACCAACACCCAGGAACGACAGCGCGCTTTCGGTGATGATTGCCGCGGCCAAGCCAAGTGTGGCAGAGACCATGATCGGTGAGATCACGTTGGGCAGCAAGTGACGCCAGATCATTGCGCCGGGGCGGGTACCGATTGAACGGGCCGCCAGAACAAACTCGCGTTCCTTTAGAGCCAGAACATCACCACGTACGATCCGCGCAGTTGGCATCCAGCTGGTGATACCAATGATGGCAACAATCAGAATGAACATGCCGCCCTCTGGGCCAAAGTTGGAGTGCAGGGGTTGGCGGAACAATGTCACCGCCACCAGCAACAGCGGCAGAATTGGCAGCGACAAGAACAGGTCGGTCAGTCGCATCAACGGCCCGTCCAGTCTCTTGAAGAACCCTGCAACGACGCCGACCATGGTGCCGATGAAGAGAGTCAGCAACATTGCAGCCCATCCAACAGCCATAGATGTGCGTCCACCGGCCAAAAGGTTGGCCAGCCCATCACGGCCCAGCTGATCGGTGCCCAGAGGATTACCCCAGGCGGTCTTGGCGTCAGCATCAAACAGTGCATGGTAAATTGGTCGGAAGTCCCGGGCGCGATAGTCGATCTTTTGGGGATCAAGCGACCAGATATAGGGTCCGAACAACACGGCAAGGGTAATGAAGACCAGGAAGCCCCCACCCAGTAATGCGCCTTTGTGTTTCTTCAATTGGTCCCAAACATTCAGCCATTGGCTGCGTGGTGGGGCAAGCGGGGTCTGGTTGGACAGATCAGTCATAGCGGATCCTCGGATCAAGCAGGCCGTAGAGGATATCTGCAATCAGGTTGAAGAACACGATCAACATCGCAAAGATGAAGGTCAGCGTTTGAACGGTTGGCAGGTCATTGGCAAACAGTGCGGTGATCAGCTGTGAGCCGATACCATTCACCGAGAATACCTGTTCAGTGATGATGGCGCCGCCAAAGATGGCTGGCATACCCAGCGCAATCACTGTGACCACAGGGATCATCGAGTTGCGCAGCACATGCACCATGACCACAACTGATTCACTCAGTCCCTTTGCCCGCGCGGTTCGGACATAATCCTGGTTCAGGTTGTCCAGCATCGAGGCTCGCATGTAGCGGCTGATCTGAGCTGTGGTCTGCAGCGCCAGAACCATCACCGGCAGGATCATTTGTCTGAGCTGGTACAAAAAGCTGTCCCAGTCATCCACACTATGGGTGGTATCATAGATAAACGGGAACCAGCCTAGCTGCACCGAGAACACAACAATCAGCAGTGGCCCGGTAAAGAATGGCGGGATCGAAAAGCCGATCATTGTGACAAAGGTACCGCATTGGTCGAACACCGAATACTGGCGATAGGCCGAGTAGATGCCGATGGGCAGTGCGATCAGGATACCAACGACGTAAGCGGTGCCAACAACCCACAGTGTCTGTGGGATACGCTGAACGACTGTGTCCATCACAGGCGAACGGGTCTGCCAGGAGATCACGCGAAGGTCGCCAACGGCGTAGGTCGTGCCAAAGAAATGGTCGATCATTACCTGAGGTTCAATCCAGAAGAACTGAACCAGCCACTTCCAGAACCGGATGTGCATCGGTTGGCCAAGGCCCAGGGCCTCGCGCATTTTTTCTTTGACTTCAGGGGGGACAGTCAGGGGAACCTGGGCCATCGGATCGCCTGGGGCGAGCTCGAGCAGCAGGAAAATTACCAGACTGATAAAAAGGAGGGTTGGCACTGATAGGATCAGTCGCCGGATTGTAAAGGTCAGCATCAGGTAGGGCGCCTTTGCGAATGCGTCTTAAGTTTTAGGAGCAGAGAGAGTGCCTCGGTTCCTGTCGCAGGCGCCGTATACGTTACCGGCAGCGAAAGGCAAGAGGCCCCGGTGTAACACCGGGGCCTCCAGAGGCGTTAACCTCTTACTTGATGCGGTGCCAGTCGGCAACGTTCCACAGTTCGCTATCCCATGTGTTCAGGATAACGCCACCGAGGCTGTTGGCGTGAGCCGATACACGGCCACGGTCAACCAAAGGCACAACAACATAGCTTTCTTTGGTCAGCATGTCGTTCAGTTTCTTGGCGATTTCGCCACGCTTGGCGAGCGAACCGGTGCGGCCAAGTTCTGCAACCAGCTCATCATACAATGGGTCACAGTAACGGTTCATGTTTTCACCCTGCCACTGTGTTTCAGGCTTGGGAGCCTTATCACAAGTGTGCTGTGCCAGATAGCTTTCTGGGTCGGTGCCGTCAAAGTTGTTGGCATACATTTCAACGTCTGCATAGAAACGCTGGAATGTGTCAGGCGAACCTGGGTCACCACCAAAGAAGACCGACGCGTTGATGTTACGCAGCTCGGTTTCAACACCAATTTCTTCCCACCACTGTTTGATCAGAGCCTGGAAGTCCTGACGCACAGCGTTGGTAGACGTTTGGTACAGCATGGACAGACGAACACCGTCTTTCGCACGTACACCGTCGGAACCAACAACATAGCCAGCTTCGTCCAACAGTGCCTTGGCACCTTCAATGTCCTGTGTCAGGCAGTCAGTGTTGTCCGAAGCATAGGCCAGCGGAGCAGGCACCAGGTTACAGGTTGGGCGACCAGCCTGACCATAACCGATTTCTACCAGCAGATCACGGTCGATAGCCATCGACAGAGCTTTACGTACACGGACATCTGTCAGGAACGGGTGCGGGTGCATGACTGTTCCGCGCTCACCTTCTGGCAGGTCTGGCGATGTGTTTGTCATGTTCATTTCGATACGCTCAACCAGCGTACCAAATGCGGAAACCGGTGTACCCTTACCGCCTTCGGCCATTTTGGCTAGAACGTCGGGTGCCAGCTGAAGGTTCCAAGCGTAGTCAAATTCGCCTGTTTCCAGAACGGCACGACCGGAAGCCATAGCACTGCCGCCACCTTTGAAGGTCAAAGATGCAAATGCAGGTTTGGCCGCATCACGGTAGTTGTCGTTAGCAACCATCGAAATTACGTCATTTGGACGGAAATCGGTGACAACAAACGGGCCTGTGCCGATTGGGCCAAAGTTGGCTTCTGTACACTCAGGAGCCTTGGCACCGGTACAGTTTTCGAACTGAGCCATCTGAATGATTGGCGACTGTCCGCCCATGAACGGGCCATATGGATTTGGCTTTGGTTCACCAAATGTCACAGTCACGGTCAGATCATCGATGATTTCAACCGAATCAACACCTTCGAACTTGGCCAGCTGCGCGCAGCCACCTTCGGGGTTCATGCAGTAGTCAGCGGTGAACTTGACGTCAGCCGACGTTACATCGCTGCCGTCAGACCATTTCAGGCCGGACTTCAGTTTCCAAGTGATGGACTTCAGGTCTTCAGAAACACCACCATTTTCAACGGTTGGAATTTCTTCGGCCAGATAGGCAACCAGAGCACCGTCTTGGTCGTAGCGACCCAGAGGTTCAACAACCAGCGAAGCAGATTCGATGTCTTTGGTGCCGCTGGATAGATATGGGTTAAGAATCGATGGGGCCTGCCAATAGATGATATTGACGTGGCCATCCGAGCCGCGCTCAGCAAACGCTGCAGGGGCCAGAGCCGTACCTGCGATAGCGCCAAGCAATAGGGCTTTGATTTTCATTTCACTCTCCTTGTCGGACACTTACGTGTCTTGATCCCGGACCATTGATGGCCGCGGGTTTTACCGCAATCCCTGCGGTTTAGGGTCGTCCCGTACAGAGGGGGGGCGTCAACTGAACGCGGTGTTCGGAACGCTCAACTCCCCCTGGGCGGTCACTGCGCGTATCGAAACATAACCTCAGAAAATTGCAAGCCTCCTTTGGGAATTTTCGTTACAGGGTTTGACGGGCCAATCCTGCCGGCGTAACGTCCGCAAAACTGAAAACAACCATGCTATAGAGGGAGCGCCAGGGTGTTAGATCAGCCAATTGCCCAAATTAAAGGACTCCGTGTCGAGTTTCAGACCAAAGATGGTCCGGTCGTAGGGGTCAAAGATGTCTCTTTTGACATCAATCCGGGTGAAACTGTTTGCGTGGTTGGCGAATCCGGCTCTGGTAAATCCGTTTCTTCGCTGTCGCTTATGCGTCTGGTAGAGTTCGGCGGAGGCGAAATCGCTGCCGGTGAACTGATGTTTGATCGCCGGGAGGGTGGTCAAATTGATTTGTCCAATGCTGGGCAAGACCTGATGAAAGAGATTCGCGGTGATGAAATCGGAATGATCTTTCAGGAGCCAATGACGGCCCTGAACCCGGTTTTCACAGTTGGACGGCAGCTAACGGAAGGCTTGCGTGTTCACAAAAACATGAACAAAAAGCAGGCTGAAGAGCGTGCTTTGGAGCTGCTGCACCAGGTTCGTATCCCTGAACCTGACCGGCGCATGACCCAATATCCCCACGAATTGTCGGGTGGGATGCGCCAACGTGTGGTGATTGCGATGGCAATGGCCTGCGAGCCACGCTTGCTGATCGCGGATGAGCCAACAACGGCTCTGGATGTTACCATTCAGGCCGAAATTCTGGCGCTGATGGATCGTTTGAAGCGCGAAACAGGAACTGCGGTGATGTTCATCACTCACGATATGGCGGTTGTGGCTCAGATGGCCGACCGCGTTGTGGTGATGTTCCGTGGCAATAAGGTCGAAGAAGGTCCTGTCGAGCAGATCTTTGAAAACCCGCAGCACGATTACACCAAAGCGCTATTGGCTGCGGTGCCTAAGCTGGGCGAGATGACTGGCAAAGCCTATCCGGAGCCCATGAAGTTGATGGGTGTCGAAGGTCAGAAAATCGAACCAATCAAGGGCACCGAAGAGGTGATCCTGAGTGTCGAAAATCTGACAACCCGGTTTGACGTCAAAGGTGGGTTCTTGCGTCGGAACGTGGCGCAGGTGCATGCGGTTGAGGATGTTTCGTTCAAGCTAAATAAGGGGCAAACGCTGTCTCTTGTGGGCGAATCAGGCTGCGGAAAATCCACAACAGGGCGGGCAATTCTGAGATTGGTCGAACCTCAGTCAGGTAAAGTACTCTTTGACGATTGCAACGTGCTGGAGCTGAACCAAAACCAGTTGCACAAAGTCCGCCAGGACATGCAGATGATTTTCCAGGATCCTTTTGCCTCCTTGAATCCTCAGATGATTTTGTCTGAGCAAGTTGCCGAACCTATGCGTAATTATGGCTTGGCCAGCGCGTCGGAGTTACAGGACCGGGTGGCCAATCTGTTTGACCGTGTTCAGCTCCCTCGTGATTTTATGCGCCGCTATCCACATGAAATGTCAGGTGGTCAGCGTCAGCGTATTGCGATTGCCCGTGCGCTGGCTCTGAATCCCAAGCTGATTATCGCAGACGAAGCAGTTTCAGCGCTGGATGTTTCGGTGCAGGCACAGGTTTTGAACCTGATGATGGAACTTCAGGCTGATCTGGGGTTGTCGTTTTTGTTCATCAGCCACGATATGGCAGTGGTAGAGCGGGTCTCGCACCAGGTTGGTGTTATGTACCTTGGCCGAATCGTCGAATTGGGGCCGCGTGCCCGGGTGTTTGAAAACCCACAGCATGCCTACACTCAGTCCCTGATGAAGGCGGTGCCAATTGCTGATCCGCGCCAGCGTAAATCTGAACGGGATTTGAACTTCAAGCCCATCCCGTCACCGATCCATGGACTCGACTACAAGCCCGAACCTTCACAGTACCTGGAGGTCGAACCTGGCCATTTTGTGCTGACAACTGACAGCGGATACTAAAATGACCGATAAAATGACCCCTCTTGAGATCATGCAGAAGCTGATCTCGTTTCCAACGGTGAGCAGTGAAAGCAACCTGCCGTTGGTCGAGTGGGTTGAGGAGTATCTTGGCTCGCACGGTATCGTCAGTCACTGCTACACGGATCCGGACCAACCAAAAGCGGCTCTGTTTGCCCACGTTGGTCCGCAAGTCGAAGGCGCAGTTGTGTTATCCGGGCACACCGATGTGGTGCCGGTCGAAGGACAGGCTTGGGACAGTGATCCATTCACGGTGATTGAGCGCGACGGTAAGTATTTTGGCCGTGGTACCTGTGACATGAAGGGCTTTGACGCTCTGGCAATTTGGGCGCTTGTCGAGGCGCAGACCGTTGGTGTCAACCGTCCACTGCAGCTTGCGCTTAGCTATGACGAAGAAGTGGGCTGTACCGGGGCGCCGCCGATGATCGAGGCGATGCAGCCGATTCTGCCAAAAGGGTCAGCGGTGATCGTAGGTGAACCTTCAATGATGAAGGCGGTTACGGGGCATAAGGGCGGTTATGGCTATTCAACCCATGTGCAGGGGTTTGAAGTGCATAGTTCGCTTGTCCATACCGGCGTTAGTGCCATTATGCAGGCGGCCAAGTTGATTGACTGGACAAATACCACCAATGCAGAAAACTGGGCGAAAGAACCCGATGCCATTTCTGGGATGTTCGAGCCACCATGGACCACTTTGCATGTTGGGGTGATTGAAGGCGGCACAGCGCAGAATATTACAGCCAAGGACTGCCGCTTCAGTCTGGATATGCGGGTGCTGCCGACCGAAAACGCAGCAAGTTGGCGGGACGCCTATTTGCAACGGGTTCGGGATGTCGAAAGTGAAATGCAGGCGATTCACCCGGATACAAAAATTGTTGTTGAGCAGATCTTTGATGTTCCAGGCCTCAAACCTGAAGAAAATGGCGAAGCCGAATCGCTCGCCCGTTCCATTACTGGTGACAATGGCTCTCATGTGGTGAGTTATGGCACCGAGGCCGGACAATTTCAGCAGGCTGGATATTCTGCAGTGGTCTGCGGTCCCGGCGATATTGCGCAGGCCCATCAACCCAATGAATATGTTACCGTTGCCCAATTCAACGCTGGCCATGATTTCATGAAGACGTTGGTACAGGGCCTGGCTGGCTGACAAACTGAACTGATGTCTGGTCTTTTTGCCTAACGCGAGTGAGAACCTTTCGCGTTAGGGCTGGTTCTTTGTATCCAAAATTTCACGAGATACTGGTCGTTATACGACCGTAGAATTTCTTTGTGCCCGGGTGCCTTGAGATACTTGATAAGGCAACTTATTTATTTGACAGTGCGCGGAACCATGGGAGGTTTGTATGCCAATCAAAAATAGTTTTGCCGAGATGCATGGTGAAATCACAGGCTGGCGCCGCCACCTGCATGAGAATCCTGAACTGCTGTATGACGTGCATGAAACCGCAGCGTTTGTTGTTGAGCGGCTGAAAGAGTTTGGCATTACCGACATTACCACCGGAATCGGGAAAACGGGTGTCGTCGCGACTGTTAAAGGTAAAACAGATACCAAGGGCCGTGTGGTAGGCCTACGCGCGGATATGGATGCGTTGCCGATCGAAGAAGCCACCGGAGCGGATTACGCCTCGAAGGTGCCGGGCAAGATGCATGCCTGTGGCCACGACGGCCACACCTCGATGTTGCTGGGGGCCGCTAAGTATCTGGCCGAGACCCGCAATTTCGATGGCACAGCTGTGCTGATTTTCCAGCCTGCTGAAGAGGGTGGGGCAGGTGGCAAGGCCATGTGTGATGATGGCTTAATGGACCGTTGGAGTATTCAGGAAGTCTATGGCATGCACAACGCGCCAGGCCTTCCTGTTGGTGAGTTTGAAATCTGTAACGGCGCCTCACTGGCCTCGTCAGACGAGTTTGAAATTGTGGTGACGGGTAAAGGTGGCCACGCGGCGATGCCCCACGAGGCTGTTGATACCACATTGGTTGCGGCACAGATCCTGATTTCCCTGCAAACCATAGTGTCGCGCAACGTTGACCCGATTAAACGGGTTGTTTTGACCGTTGGCACGTTCGAGACCGACAGCGAAGCGTCAAATGTCATTGCCCATTCTGTACGCATGGCGGGGACCGTCCGCACGTTGGACCCTGAATATCGCAAGATTGCCGAAGAGCGCGTGCGCCGGATTGCGACCGACACAGCCTCGGCGTTTGGTGCCACTGCAGAGATTAACTGGGACGCCGGATATCCGGCGACCATCAACACCCCGGATGAAACTGTATATGCTGCGGATGCTGCGCGCGCCGTGGCAGGCACGGTCAACGACAACGCTCAACCGATCATGCCCTCCGAAGATTTTGCCTATATGCTGGAAGAACGCCCCGGCGCCTATATCTCGATTGGCAACGGCGACAGTGCCATGTGCCACCACCCAGCTTTTGATTTCAACGATGATGCTATCCCCGCGGGATGCAGCTGGTTCGCCGAACTGGTTGAACGACGTATGCCCGCACTCTGAAGAAGGAAGACCCTAGATGCCCGTTAAGAACCGTTTTGCCGAACTGCAGTCGGAAATCACCGAATGGCGCCGCGACATTCACGAAAACCCCGAAATCCTGTTCGAAACCCACCGCACCAGCGCCCTGGTTGCCGAAAAGCTGAAGGAGTTCGGTTGTGATGAGATTGTCACCGGTATTGGCCGAACTGGCGTTGTTGGTGTCATCAAAGGTAAGAGCAACACGTCTGGCAAAGTAATCGGTCTGCGGGCGGATATGGACGCGCTGCCAATACATGAGGCGACCGGACTGGACTATGCCTCTAAAACGGATGGCGCCATGCACGCCTGTGGCCATGATGGTCACACCGCTATGTTGCTGGGTGCGGCCAAATACCTGTCTGAAACCCGCAATTTCGACGGTTCAGTTGTTGTGATCTTCCAGCCCGCCGAAGAAGGCGGTGGCGGTGGCAAGGAAATGTGCGACGACGGCATGATGGACCGCTGGAACATTCAAGAAGTGTACGGCATGCACAACTGGCCGGGTAAGCCTGTTGGCGCGTTTGGTATCCGGGCGGGTGCTTTCTTTGCGGCCACAGATCAGTTTGACATCACATTTGAAGGGTTTGGTGGCCATGCCGCCATGCCACAGAAAACTGTTGATACAACTGTGATGGCAGCTCAGGCCGTTATGGCCTTGCAGACTATTGCCAGCCGCAACGCGGATCCGGTAGATCAGATCGTTGTCTCTGTGACGTCGTTTGAAACTTCATCAAAAGCGTTCAACGTGATCCCACAATCGGTTCAACTGAAAGGAACCGTGCGTACCATGAGCGCCGAGATGCGTGATCTGGCCGAAAAGCGGATCAACGAGATCTGTTCGGGTGTTGCAGCGACATTTGGTGGCAGCGCTGATGTGACCTACATTCGCGGCTACCCAGCGATGGTCAACCACGAAGAGCAGACTGAATTTGCAGCTGATGTGGCGCGCAAAGTTTCCGGTGGGTGTGAACACGCTGAGCTGGTGATGGGGGGCGAAGACTTCGCCTTTATGCTGGAAGAGCGTCCGGGTGCCTATATTTTGGTTGGCAATGGCGATACGGCCGCTGTGCACCATCCAGAGTATAACTTTAACGACGAAGCAATCCCTGCTGGATGCAGCTGGTGGGCTGAGATTGTTGAGCAGCGGATGCCTGCTGCCTAACGCGAACTAAAAAAGGGGGGGCGATCTGCCCCCTCTTGACCTGTGGTCAATTCACCCCCGAGGATACTTAGGGCTAGATGAAGTGGGGTCCTAACCTTTTTCCCAAAGGTTTTGATAGACAGTTTCAATCCCAGAGGCTTCGAAGGCAGAGCTGAAGCTGTGGGCTGCAATGTCGCGGGCATCTCGGCACATCTCGGCGTGTTGAGACGGATTGCCTAGGATTGCAGCTGCGGCTTTGGCGGCGGCGGCAGCGTCCTTCAAAGGAACCACGGCACCGGCTTTTCCTTGCGCGGAAAATTCTTCGTAATATCCGGTATCTGATCCTACAAAGGGTACACCGCTGGCCATGCCTTCGAGAGGGACCATCCCGTATCCTTCGTAACGGGGTAGCTGCATAACTAACGACAACCCACGCATCAAATTCGGTAGCTCTGCAGGACCAACCTCACCAGGAAACAAGATGCGGTCTGAAAGGTTGGCCGTCTTTATTCGCGTTTGAAGTTCGGCGAGAAATTTTTGATGTTCACGTCCGGCACGGCCAATAACCAACGCCTTGGCCGTGGGGTGCTGTGGTAGCAGCTGGATCATTGCATCGACAAACAGATCGGTGCCTTTTTCTGGGCGGATGCGCCCGATTGTGGCGAAGCCCTGCGCACCACCATAGCCCAAAGCAGACCAAGCCGCTGCGCGGTCCGGGGCCGGGGTGAAGAGTTCTGTATCAACCCCATGCGGCACAACAGCCTGCACGTTGTCTACATAGCGTGCGGCGATTTCGGTGGTGGCGACAATGGCATCCATTTGACGGATCAGCCAGCGCGGGTATGCCGAGTGCAGACGCTGTGCTGCTGAGGTGAACACGACTCGAATTGGTAGTTTTAGCACGTCGCGTGACCAAATCGCAGCGCGCATTTCTGGATTGCGGCGGACATGCCATATGGAAAAGTCACGTCCCTCTGGCGCGGTTTTGCACATCTCGCGCGCTTGCTTCAGGGTGATTGGGGCGGGGCATCCTGGCAAAGAGTAGCCGACCAGATGCAGATCATGCTGCTTGGCTTGCTGGCGGATGACATTGGCGGCAGTGGCAGAAACACCAGTGAAGTTTTTGTTGAAGTTGGTGACAAATAACTCAGCCAATTTTTGGTTCCAGTTCAAGCTCATGTATCAAAGTGTCGACCACGTCATGCAGTTGTTTGGATTGGCCGTTGGCAAACGCGTTTGCTGCCTGTTGCGCTTGTTTCAACGCTTCAGGTTGAGCGAGCCAATGCGAGACTGCCTTTGCAAGCTGTTCGGCATCATGTATTTCGACCGCGCCTTTGGCAGCGATCATAGGGGGGAACGTTTCAGTGAAATTGTGGTATCCTGGCCCGGTAATCACGGCTGCGCCAGCCTGTGCGACCTCAAACGGGTTGTGGCCGCCAATCGGTTCAAGTGAGCCGCCCAGAAACACGATGGGCGACAGCGCATACCAGCAACCCAATTCGCCCATAGTATCAGCCAAATAAATCTGGGTACCTTTTGTGGGGAGCTCGCCTTTGCTGCGACGGGCAAAACTCATGCCAGTTTTGGCAATTAGTTCCGCAACATCGTCAGCACGTTCGGGATGGCGGGGGACCAGCAGCAAGCAGAGATCCGGGTGATCCTGTGACAGTGCCTTGTGAGCCGTTAGCACTGGTTGTTCTTCGCCGATGTGGGTGGAACTCGCCACCCAAACCGGGCGTGTATCTAAGCGGTCACGCAGCTGCGAAAGGGCGTCCGCATCAACGGGGAGAGGGGCGCTTCCTGCCTTGAGGTTGCCACCAGCGCGCACATGGTCAGGATCCGCGCCAAGGCTGAGCAGATGGTCAGACATACGATCATTCTGGGTGAGGAACAGAGAAAACTGCTCCATGATAAAACGTGCGGTTGGCGCCTTTTTCAGCCAGCGAGCAACCGAACGCTCAGACAGTCGGGCGTTGACCAGTGCCAACCGCGCGCCGGAGTGACGGGTGGCAACCAGCGTGATCGGCCATAATTCACTTTCGACAAAGATTGCAGCAGCGGGACGCCAGTGAGCCAGAAACCGTTGAACCGGGCTAGAGGCATCCAGTGGGGCAAATTGGTGACGACAGCGGGGCGGCATGCGTTTTGACACCACCTCTGCAGCTGTTGCAGTGCCCGAGGTTAGCAGGAACTGTGCCTGTGGGAGGTGCTCGCTCAGGCGGGCAATCAGGGTCAGAGCGGCAAGGCTTTCCCCGACCGAGGCACCGTGGAACCAGATTAGCGGCCCCTCAGGACAGGGCAGGCTGGCATATCCCAGGCGCTCCTTCTGACGTTCCTTTGAAACACCCTGCGCAGCCAGCTTGGCCGCGACCTTGCGATAGGCAAACGGGGCGATCAGCGCTGTTGCGCTGCGATACAAGTAATAGAGCAGCGTTGGGCCGCCGCCTGTCGGTGCCATTTTAGCCGCCAGTGTGGCTCATATGACGGGACATCTGCCCGTCGGCACGCTGGCGTGAATAGTCAAAATCATGGCCTTTGGGTTTCAGGCCGATAGCTGCACGGATCGCCTGTTCTAGAGCTTCATCATTGTCAGGCTGCTGTCGCATCGCAGGGCGAAGGTCTTGCATACCTTCCTGGCCTAAGCAGGTGTACAATTCGCCCGTACATGTCAGGCGAACACGATTGCAGCTTTCACAGAAATTATGGCTCATCGGAGTGATGAAACCAATTTTTTGTCCAGTCTGTTCCAAGCGAACATAGCGAGCAGGTCCACCAGTCGACTCTGCCAAGTCGGTAACCTGATAATGGTCTTCGTAGGCTTTGCGCACGTCTTTGAGCGACCAGTACTGACCAAAGCGGTCTTCATTGCCCAAATCGCCCATTGGCATGACCTCGATCCAGGTCAGGTCCATGCCCCGGTCGGCGCACCATTCCGTGATGGTTGGCAGTTCGTCTTCGTTGAACCCTTTTAAGGCCACTGCGTTGATCTTGATCTTCAGACCGGCCTTTTGTGCAGCATCAATGCCGCGCATGACCTGAGGCAGGCGACCCCAGCGGGTGATGTCAGCAAATTTCTTCTCGTCGATGGTATCCATCGATATATTGATCCGGCGCACACCCGCGTCAAAAAGGTCTTGAGCGTATTTTTCCAACTGCGAGCCATTGGTGGTTACCGTCAGCTCTTTCAGCGCGCCACTTTCCAGATGGCGAGTCATCGAGCGAAAGAAGGTCATGATGCCACGACGGACCAGTGGCTCTCCTCCGGTGATGCGCAGTTTTTGGACGCCCATGTGAATAAAGGACGAGCACATGCGGTCCAATTCTTCCAGCGTTAGAAGTTCTTTCTTGGGCAAGAAAGTCATGTTCTCGGACATGCAATAAACGCAGCGGAAATCGCAGCGGTCAGTGACTGAGACGCGAAGGTAAGTGATGGCGCGGGCGAATGGATCGATAAGCGGAGCTGTCATAGCTCATAGGTAAGGCGGGGTTTGGCCTGCGGCAAGGCTATTGTGAGCGAAGTGACTGGCAAAGCGCGTTTTGCAGGGGTAGGGTTTGAGTATGTGCAAACTCTTTGTCTTTCTCCCCGCTATGTTATTGGTCTCCGCCTGTGATTTGTCTCCGATTCGATTGGGGGCTCCTGATCCGGTGTCGCCGCCGCTTGAAGTGGTCGATGCAGTGCCTTCTGATCCATCAGAGACTGGATCCGCACCCACATTCGGCGGTACCGCAACGACGGTAGCCGGGTTGGGGGATCCAACAGTGCCGGGGTTATGGATGGAAACACCTCTCGTTTCTACTCAGCAGATGGGCCGCGTGCGCAGTGCATCTGGCACCGAAGTTACACTGACTTTGCGCCCCATCGCCGGGGAGGCCAGTTCTGGTAGTCGGTTGTCGATTGACGCGATGCGCGCCTTGGGTGCGCCGCTGACTGAACTGATTGAGGTGCAGGTCTCAGCTGCGTCGTAAATTGCAAGAACAAGTATCGCATGAATGAGAAGCCCGGCTGTTTCGCCGGGCTTTGGTGTTTTGGAGGAATTACGGCTTTAAGTACTTAGCCGCTTCTTTGCGAGCAAAGGGCTTCATATGTTCACCATGCTGTTCGAGAAAATCCCGCACACGCTGCTCATCGTGTTTAGACAGCTCGCGCAGCCACCAGGCGATGGATTTCTGGATGAACTGTTTCTGGACAGGTGCATAGCTGGCCGCCCAGCCAAGAATACGATCCCTGCTTGCCAGCTCATCGGGTTTCGGGTGGTTTTGCTTGGTCCAGGGCAGGGTGGCGACTAGCGCCGCGCGCCGTGTCCACAGGCTTTCGGATGTGGTCCAGGCTTCGACCTGGTCCAGCCGGGATGGATCCGCCACCAGACGTTTCTGGATCGCCGCGCAGGCATGATCTGCCAGAGCCCAGCTGTCAAAATCAGGCACCCAGCTTTGGAGCAGTTGCCAGACAGAGTCGTCCGGGCGGATACGGGCCTGGGTCAGCATCTTGGTCGCCGCCAGCCGTGCTTCATAGATGTCGGTCTGCCAAAGGCCTGCAGCCACTTCAACCCGCTGATCAACACTCATGTCCTGACGCCACTGCTTGGTCAGGTCATTGACCTGAGGATTGGTCAGTCCAAGGTATTCGCGCTTTACCTTATGGTAGCTGGCCATGCCAACTGCGCGTTCAGCATTTTTGAGATCGCGCAACTGTTCTAGGTATGGAAGGTACATTTCGCTCATTCTACTGTCACCGACTTGGCCAGATTGCGGGGTTGATCTACATCGGTGCCTTTGGCAATTGCAGTGTAATAGGCAATTTGTTGCGCTGGAATGGCATATAAGATAGGCGCCAGTGCATCAGGGACTTGTGGCATGACAATAACCTCTGAGGTGCCTTCGCCTGCAATTCTGGCACCTTCTGCATCAGTGACAAGAACAACGCGGCCACCACGGGCCATGACCTCTTGCATGTTGGATATCGTCTTGTCGAAAAGCGCATCACGAGGCGCCATCACGAGCACCGGAACGGTGTCATCAATCAGCGCGATGGGGCCGTGTTTCAGCTCTCCGCTCGCATAACCTTCGGCATGGATATAGCTGAGCTCTTTCAGTTTCAGTGCACCTTCCATCGCCAGCGGATAAAGTTGCCCTCGACCAAGGAAAATGATGTCTTTTGCAGCAGCAAGTTCGCGGCAGGTTGCCGTGATTTGACTTTCTAGCGTCAGGGCCTGGTTGATCAGCCCAGGTATGGCACGAAGATCGCTGGGCAATTTCTCAGGAACTGCAATACCACGCTGTTGTGCGGCTCGCAGGGCCATGATTAACAGGATCACCAGCTGGCAGGTAAAGGCCTTGGTCGAGGCAACCGAGATTTCTGGGCCAGCGTACAATGGAAGAATGACGTCGCTTTCGCGTGCGATCGAGCTTTCAGAGACGTTGACCATTCCAACGATCTGGTCGGCTTTACCGCTCATGTATCGAAGGGCAGCCAGGGTGTCTGCGGTTTCGCCGGATTGGCTGACAAATAGTCCAAGAGTGCGATCCGATACCGGAGGTTCACGGTAGCGGAACTCCGAGGCGACATCGACCTCGACTGGCATTTTAGCGATTTGTTCAAACCAATACTTCCCAACCATACAGGCGTAATAGCCGGTACCGCAGGCGACCATGGTCAGGCGGTCGACCTTAGTGAAGTCCAGCTCGTCAGGCAGGGTTATCTCATCAATCTCAGACAGATAGGCGTGCAGGGTGCGGTCAATGGCCAAAGGTTGTTCGGCGATTTCCTTGGCCATGAAGTGCTTGTGGCCGTCTTTGTCGACACGAGTTGCGTCCAATTGAATGCGGCGTTGTTCGCGGTTGGTCTGGTTGCCCTCGACGTCCCAAATTTGCAGGCTGGTCCGGGTCAGGATCGCAAAATCACCTTCTTCCAAATAGGTGATCTGGTCGGTGAGCGGGGCCAAGGCAAAGGCATCCGACCCCACATACATTTCATTGTCCCCATGACCAATCGCCAGCGGAGACCCTTTGCGGGCACCGATCATCAGGTCTTGTTCGCCATGAAAGAGAAATGCGAGTGCAAAGGCACCCTCCAGCCGTTCAACCGTTTTGCGTGCAGCCTCGGCTGAGGAATGGCCCTGGTTCTTGTAGTGCTGACACAATAGCGCAACGGTTTCTGTGTCGGTTTCGGTTTCAAAGGAAATACCGTGTGTGGCCAATTCCTCGCGCAGGTCTTTGAAATTCTCGATGATGCCATTGTGTACAACAGCAACTGTGCCAGACGAATGAGGGTGGGCGTTGCTGACCGTTGGCGCCCCGTGGGTTGCCCAGCGGGTGTGTCCGATGCCAGATTTGCCGGCCAGTGGCTGATGCACCAGCAGGTCACTTAAATTGACCAGCTTGCCCACGGCGCGACGGCGATCCAGCGCACCGTCGTTGACGGTTGCAATACCAGCGCTGTCATAGCCACGATATTCCAGCCGTTTCAGCGCCTCCACCAGAATGGGGGCAACCTCGTGACTGCCCAGAACCCCTACAATTCCACACATCAGCTTGCGTCCTCGTCTCGTTTTTTCTTTTTGGCACGCAGCAAATCCATCAACTTGCGCGCGCGACCAGGTTTACTCACCTGCGGCGCGCGGGCGATTGCCAGAGCGCCATCTTCAACATCTTTGGTGATCACCGCGCCTGATGCGGTCATGGCGTCATCCCCAACTTTGACTGGTGCTACCAGCAGGGTGTTGGACCCAATAAAGGCGTTAGCCCCAATTTCGGTATGGTGTTTCATAATGCCGTCGTAGTTGCAGGTGATTGTCCCTGCTCCGATGTTGGTTTTCTTGCCAACAGAAGCATCGCCGACATAGCTCAGGTGATTGACTTTGGCCCCCTCCGCGATCTCAGCATTTTTGATCTCAACGAAGTTGCCAACATGAGTGTTTTCGGCAAGTTCCGCACCAAGGCGCAAGCGGGCGTAGGGGCCAACTTTGGCGCCGCGGCTGACGTGACAGCCTTCCAGATGCGAAAAGGCCCGGATTAACGCGCCGCTTTCCACCGTTACACCGGGACCAAATACCACGTTGGGTTCAATCACCGTATCACGACCTATTATGGTATCCAGTGACAGATAGACGGTTTCAGGGGCCATCAATGTGACGCCAAGCTCCAGCAATTCGGCCCGTGCACGGGATTGGAACACTGCGTCAGCCCGGGCAAGATCTGCACGAGAGTTTACCCCCAGAGTTTCGGATTCGTCGCAGGCCACTGCTGTCACTCTGCGCCCCTCGGCGCGGGCCAGTTCAACAACATCGGTCAGATAGTATTCAGACGAAGCATTGGCATTGCCGACTTTGGAGATCAGATCAAACAGTAGTTTTGCGTCACAGGCCAAAAGCCCTGAGTTGCAGAATGTGATTTCGCGCTCTTCATCACTGGCGTCTTTGAATTCGACAATTCGTTCTAGACTGTCGCCATCCATTAGCAGGCGCCCATAGCGCGCGGGATCGGCGGCCTCAAAGCCGAGAATGACCAAGTCAGCGCTAGTGCGGGCTGCGATCATACGCTCGATGGTATCAGCTTGCAGGAAAGGTGTGTCGCCATACAAGACAACCACATCTCCGTCATAGTCCTTTAACACCGCGCGCGCCTGATCCACAGCATGGGCCGTGCCCAGCTGCTCCGTTTGTAAAACTACGGTTGCGTGTTCGTCGATATCTTCCACGGCGCTGCGCACAGCCTCCGCCTCGTGGCCCGCAACAACAATTGTGTGGTCAGGCTCCAGTGCGCGGCCTGTCATCATGGCATGTGCCAGCATTGGTGCTTGGGCTATGGGGTGCAGGACCTTCGGCAGGTCAGAGCTCATCCGTGTGCCTTTGCCTGCGGCGAGGATGATCAGGGCGGTGCTCATATGGCTTTTCTCTTTGTTTTCTTGTTTAACCCGTTTTATCCGCTGTAGAGCGCGGTGCAAGCCATCAGCGCATCAAACAAGATTGCGGGTTGCAATATCATATGGCGAAATTACGCCGAAAGGGGCGAGAATGCGAACAGTGATTTTTGATCTGGACGGAACATTGGCTGATACCTCTGGCGATTTGCTGGCGGCAGCGAACTGTTGTTTTCGCCAGATGGGGCTCGGGGATGTGTTGGAACATCCGAAAGACGCAGGTCTCGCACTGCGTGGTGCCCGAATGATGCTGAGTGAAGGTTTGAAACGTGTCGAGCAATACGACGCGGCAGTTGTTGAGGAGTACTTTCCTGTATTTATAGATGTTTATCGGCAGTCCATAGACCTGCATACAGTGTTGTATCCAGGAGCGATGGTTGCAGTCAAAGCGCTTAAGGATGCTGGGTATGGTGTTGGAATCTGCACAAATAAACCCGAAGATCTAGCGGATCAGTTGTTACGTTGCCTAGGTGTGCGCGATGATTTTGATTCACTTATCGGCGCTGATACACTTGCGGTACGCAAACCAGATCCGGAACCGCTACGCGAGGCAGCGCGTCGGGCCGGTGGGGATCCGGCAAAGACCATTCTAATTGGTGATACTGATACTGACCGCAATACGTCAGCCGCCGCCGGTGTCCCGTCGATCCTGGTCACCTTTGGCCCGTCGGGGCAGAATATGTCGGCATTGAATCCAGAAGGATTGTTACACGATTTTGAAGACCTGCCTGAGATGGTCTCACGACTGATTGGATAACAACGATAGAGCAAGCGGGGAGAGATTTGCGTCCGTCGCACAATTTTGTCCGCCTACTTCAGTGCAGGGAAAACAAGATGAACGAGAAATTTTCGGGTAGTTTCACCCAGCAGGAACCACTTTCTGATGCCGCCATCGCCGCCGCACTGGAGGTGATGCAGCATGGGCGTTTGCATCGCTACAATGTCGTTGAATGTGAGTTGGGCCAAGCGGCGTTGCTAGAGCAGGAATTTGCGGCACAAGTGGGCGCAAAATATTGCCTGTCTGTTGCTTCGGGTGGCTATGCACTTGCCACAGCATTGCGGGCTGTTGGGGTGGAGCACGGTGATTTGGTCCTGACCAATGCCTTTACGCTGGCACCAGTGCCAGGTGCCATCGCATCTGTCGGTGCTGTACCTGTCTTTGTTGATGTAACCGAAAATCTGGTGATTGATCTTGATGACCTGGCGTCCAAGGTTGGACAGGCAAAGGTGCTGATGCTGTCGCATATGCGAGGCCACCTGTGTGATATGGACCGCTTGATGCAGATTTGTAATGATGCTGGTGTCACAGTCATCGAGGACTGCGCCCACACCATGGGAGCGACCTGGAACGGGGTGGCATCGGGGCGACATGGTGCGATCGGTTGCTATTCCTGCCAGACTTACAAACATGTAAATTCAGGCGAAGGCGGACTGTTGGTTACTGATGACGAGGAAGTCGCTGCCCGCGCCATCATGCTGTCTGGCTCATACATGTTGTTTGAACGACATTTGGCCGCGCCGGATCGAGCGGTGTTCGACCGCATCAAATACGACACTCCCAATATCTCGGGGCGAATGGACAATCTGCGTGCAGCAATCCTGCGGCCACAGCTCCGCGACCTGGATGCCCAGGTGGCGCGTTGGAATGAACGGTATCGTTGTATCGAGGATGGGTTGCGTGAAACGCCCGGATTACAGCTGACCGAACGGCCTGCTGCGGAAACTTATGTTGGTTCGTCAATCCAGTTCCTGCTGCTTGATTGGGCCTCTGACAAAGTTCAAGAGTTTATACGGCGCTGTGCAGATCGCGGTGTCGAACTGAAATGGTTTGGCGCTCCGGAACCTGCGGCCTTCACCTCGCGCTATGACAACTGGCGCTATGCGCCAGTGCATAGCCTGCCTCAAAGCGATCGCATTCTGGCTGGAATTGTCGATATGCGTGTGCCTTTGACGTTCAGTTTAGACGATTGCGCCCAGATAGCCCGAATTATTCGCGCTGAGGTTGGAGCGGTGTTTCAGCGAGAGGGATCTTTGCCGAGTTAGGCCCGGCAAAGATAAGACCTGAAGTCACTTGTCCAATGGGTTTGCAAGCGCGAGCTTTTTGAAGCCAAGATTGCCCAAAAGGCTTGCGCGGCTGTGCGGATGATGCTCGGCGCTGATTGTTTCTACGATATCTGCAGTAAAATTTTCCCGTGGGAACTGGCTCAGAACACTGTGAACGGTAGTTCGCGAAAGCAGGTGCAGATTGCGGCCGGTGACATCAAGGTGGGCTCCCAGAGACAGCAGATGTGCCTCCGCTCCAAAGCGGCTTGCGGGGATGTCCAGATTTAGATGCAGGGAAATCGCATCAAACACACTGGTGCGGCGCGAGACATCCCAGTTTTGCTCTTGCAAGAACAGATCTGCAAGTCGCGCTCCGTTTACGGCAAAACAGCACGACTTGGCTTTTGGTAACTCAGTTTCAGCAAGCCCCAGATCGTGCAGCAGTGCCGAAACATATAGAAGCTCAGGGTCGGGACGCAGCCCTTTGCTACGGGCCAGGATCATGCCCCAATAGTAGGTGCGATGGCTGTGCAAATTCAGACTGCGATCAAGGACCTCGCTTACTTTGTCTTCGGCTGCCTTGCTGGTGGCGCTGTCTGGAACCATTATGTCCGATAGGTCGATATCTACGGCGGCAGGCCCTTTGTTCAAACGGAACTTTCTCGCGATTTCACCCAGCTGGGTTCCCGCCAGTTGGCGCAGCATGGTTATCCGGTCACGTCTGCGCATGATACCGTTTGTTGTCTGCGCCCAGGCCTTCGCGCCAAAATGATAGGTCATAAATAACCTGCCTTTTCCTGTTCGTTGCGTTTGTTTTGGAAAATGTCACGGATCATAGATGCATCGCCAAGCACATGCCCCACCGCAAATGCGCCCTGCATGGCAGCGAAAAGAGAGGCCGCAGCAGTCTGTGCCGCGGATTCATTCAAACCCAGTGCACCATATTGCTCTGCCAGCCAGTCAATCGTATGCCGCATGACTCGCTGTCGTGTTGGCTGGGCATCTGCGGGCCGAGAGGCGTCACAGGCCATGTCCTCGGCCAGGGCCAAGACTGGGCAACCCAGTTCTGCCCGGTTGTCTGCCAATTGAGCGGCCCCATCCCAGAACAGACGTAGCCGTTGGCGCGGGTCATTCGTTTGGCTTTCGATCATTGCAAGCTGTTCTGCGTAGGTTTCGTGGTGCTTTTCCATAACCGCATCGGCCAAGTCTGCTTTGGTCCGAAAGTGATAAAAAATGCCGCCTACCGGCACGTTTGCGTGCTTCGCAACATCGGCCAAACTCGCACTGCCATACCCAAGAGTATGGAACAATTCGGTTCCGGCCGTCACCAGTTTGGATCTTTTCTCGCTTGAACGTTTTTGTTTCGCTTGCATGGTCGTCCCCCTTTTTCGATGAGATACCTGTTGAAAATAAGTGAGTCAACTGACTTAGTAATTGTGGAAATTCAACTCAAAGTATGCTTGACGTACGGGGGATGGGTGCGATTAAATGAACGTGTGTTCAAATAAGTTTAGTTGAGTCGAGAGGACGTGCCGCATGTTCAACGCCAGTATGCAATTCGATCTAGGGGAAGACGTGAATGCGCTGCGCGATATGGTGCATCGCTGGGCGCAAGATCGGGTCAGGCCGATGGCGCAGCAGGTTGACCAAACGAACGCGTTTCCAGCCGAGCTGTGGCAGGAAATGGGAGAATTGGGCCTGTTGGGTGTTACTGTCCCCGAGGAATTTGGTGGGGCCGGTATGTCTTACTTGGCTCACACTGTCGCTGTTGAAGAAATTGCCCGCGCCAGTGCGTCTGTGGCTCTGTCTTACGGTGCCCATTCCAACCTTTGTGTCAATCAGATCAAATTGAACGGTACAGATGAGCAGCGGACAAAGTACCTACCACGTCTAGTCAGTGGTGAGCATGTCGGTGCATTGGCGATGTCTGAATCTGGTGCCGGGTCTGACGTGGTGTCTATGTCGTTGCGGGCCGAGAAGCGAAATGACCATTACCGGCTGAATGGCAACAAATACTGGATCACCAATGGTCCGGATGCGGATACTCTCGTGGTCTACGCAAAAACCGACCCCGAAGCAGGATCGAGAGGTATCACCGCATTCATCGTTGAAAAAGAGATGAAGGGTTTCTCGACGTCGCCGCATTTCGACAAACTTGGCATGCGTGGATCAAACACGGCCGAGTTGATTTTCGATGATGCCGAAGTACCGTTTGAAAACGTCCTGGGTGAGGAAGGGTGCGGCGTCGCTGTTCTAATGTCGGGGCTGGATTATGAAAGGGTGGTGCTGGCTGGCATTGGGACCGGGATCATGGCCTCCTGCATGGATGAAATGATGCCATATATGGCTGAACGTAAGCAATTTGGTAAGCCGATTGGCTCTTTTCAGCTGATGCAGGGCAAGATTGCAGACATGTATACAGCAATGAATTCAGCACGCGCCTATGTTTATGAAGTAGCCAAGGCCTGTGATCGGGGTACCGTGACTCGGCAGGACGCAGCAGCCTGCTGCCTATATGCCTCTGAGCAGGCTATGGTGCAGGCACATCAGGCCGTACAAGCGCTGGGCGGCGCTGGGTATCTGTCTGACAACCCGGTGGGGCGCATCTTCCGGGACGCAAAGTTGATGGAGATCGGAGCAGGGACCTCTGAAATTCGTCGTATGTTGATCGGTCGCGAACTGATGGGGAAAATGGGATGAAGATTGGTGTGACGCTCGCAGCACTGGTGTTAGGTGCAACCACTGCATCAGCACAGGACCTGAAATACTCCAACGCGGCCTCTGACAGCTGTGTGGCGCAGTCTGGTAGCTATGACGCCCAAAAAACCTGTATTGGTTTATCAGCCAGTGCCTGTATGGATGCCACCCCAGACGGATCGACCACGATAGGCATGATGCAGTGTTTGGATAGCGAACGCGACTATTGGGATACCCGGCTTAACCAAGTTTACAAGCGGGTCCGTGGTGACGCCAAAGCGCAGGATGCAGAGCTGGCCGAAATTGGTTCTTCCGCTCCTAAAACGGCTCCGGCATTGCGCGATATGCAGCGTGCCTGGATTACCTACCGGGATGCCACATGTGATTTTGAACAGTCTCAATGGGGGGGCGGCAGCGGTGGCGGCCCGGCAGTCTTGTCTTGCCTGCTTCAAATGACGGGTGAACAGGCAATCTATTTGGAGCACTCCGGCTTGGGTGGCTAACCGAGCGAAGCTTTAGAACAACGGACCTGCGAAACCGAGGGAAGGTGCGCAGGCCCAGTGAATGGATGGTCCGCCCATATCGTTCGGCCGTCCGTATTGTATCAAAGGATTAGAAACGGTGCACGTAGCTAACGCCAACCACAATCGGATCGATCTCGGCTGTGCCGATGGGTGCTCCGTTCAGGGTGGCGTCGCTGTCGATATCGATATACCGCAGGTTCAGACGCACCGCACCATGGTCAGAAATCTGCCAATCTGCACCAACCTGAACCGCGTAGCCCCAGCTATCGTCGAGTTCCAGAACACCCAATGGCGAGGCTTCTTCAAAGAAAGTGGTGTAGTTCAAACCCAGCCCAAAGAAGGGTTTGATCTTCCCCTTTGTGGGAACGTGGTAGTTCAACGACAGGGTTGGCGGCAGTTGTCGGGTGGTGCCCGCAAACGATCCGCCAATATTGATGTCATGTTCAAACGGGGTTGCAGCCAGCAGTTCAATCCCAAGGTTGTCGCGAATGAAGTACTCGGCGGTCAAGGACAGTTGTGTATCATCGCCGATGGAACTGGGACTGCCAGCAAGAGTGCCGTTGTCCGATTTGGGATTAACGTTGGCGACACCAACACCAAAGGTCCAGTCTCCCTGCGATTGGGCGATAGCGGGCGCGGCAAGGGCCGCAAATGCAGTGGTCAGCACCACGGCAGCGAAGGTGCGTTTCATCGGGGATCAGCCTTTTGTTCAGTGTACGGCCGCAGAGTGTCTGCAGGTGACGCGTTCCACCCTGATCTGGATCAAAGGAACGACCTCTTTCGTATTGAAAACAAACCGAAAAATCGAATATCGGCTATGCATCTGGAGCAAGGCGAAAGATGACTAAAGCATACAAATTTCCCGGACTTTTGAAAAATGGCAGTTGGGATCTGCCCGATCAGTTGAACATGGCCGCACAGGCACTGGCGCACCCTGCTGAGCAATTGGCAGTGATCGATTTGACAGGCACTGACCGGGTGGATGTCACCTATGGCGATTTGGCTGTTATGGTTGATGGGTTGGCGCGCTACCTGCTGACAAGGGTACAGGCTGGTGAGCGTGTTGGCGTGCTGCTGAGCCAGTCCCCTTGGTGTTTGGCAGCGCATTTGGCCATTTGGAAAATTGGCGGCATTTCAGTTCCCTTGTTCAAATTGTTCAAACGCGATGCTTTGGCTAGCCGGGCAGGGGATGCCGGGGTGCGTTTCGTCTTTACGGATGTAGAAGGGAGCGAGCTGCTAGGTGATTTGGCTGAACCGGTCATAGTCTCTGACGCCGGAATACCCGGAACTCCAGTAGAATTTGCCAGCACCACGCCGGAAACCCCTGCGGTTTTGATCTATACGTCGGGCACCACCGGCAGCCCCAAGGGCGCATTGCATGGGCATCGCGTACTCACAGGGCATCTGCCAGGTGTGTCCATCAGTCATGACCATTTAGGCCAACCCGGTGATTGCCTGTGGACCCCGGCGGACTGGGCCTGGATTGGCGGGTTGTTCGACGTGGCCATGCCGGGTCTTGCGCTTGGCGTGCCGGTTGTTGCTGCGCGGCTCGACAAATTTACGCCTGCGTCCTGTGCTGAGGTGATCAAACAAGGCGATGTGCGCAACGTGTTCTTTCCCCCCACAGCGCTGCGTATGCTGAAAGCAACAGGGCAGGGGCTCGACGGTCTGCGCTCTGTTGCCTCGGGTGGAGAGCCCCTGGGCGCGGAGATGCTCGCTTGGGGCCAGCGTCGATTGGGCGTAACAATTAACGAATTCTACGGGCAGACCGAATGTAACATGGTGGCCTCGTCCTGCGGGACGGATTTTGATCCGCTCCCCGGGTGCATCGGCAAGGCGGTGTTGGGACATGATTTGGCAGTGATTGATGAACTCGGTCAACCGACCCGGGAAGAGGGCGATGTTGCGGTGCGCCGTGGATCAGCCTCGATGCTGCTTGAATACTGGAACCGGCCCGAAGAAACGGCTGCCAAGTTTCGTGGCGACTGGCTGGTCACCGGGGATCGCGGTGTCTGGGAGGGCGACTATCTGCGCTTTGTAGGGCGCGAGGATGATGTAATCACCTCCGCTGGATATCGCATCGGCCCGGCTGAGATCGAGGACTGCCTGCTGACACACCCGGCGGTGGCAACTGTTGGCGTCGTAGGCAAGTCGGACCCGCTGCGTACCGAAATCGTAAAAGCTTATGTTGTTTTAAAGGCAGATCTTCAGGCGACTGAGGAAGACTTACAAAACTACGTCAAGCAACGCCTCGCACAGTATTCCTATCCACGTGAAATTGCCTTTCTCGATGCCCTGCCAATGACTGTGACGGGTAAGGTAATCCGTAAGGAGTTGAAGCGCCGGGCGGCGGAGGAGTTGGACTTATGAGCGCGGAGACACTTGATCTTCAAAGTGACTTTCAATGGTTGCCTCCAAAGACGGCTATTCGCTGCCCCGACTGTGGGGGCGAGGCGCACTTCCAAGCGGCCGACTTGCTTGTTCCATTAAAATCTGAAGAATCGTCATTTCGGAAACAGGGATTGCATAGAATTCAGTTTTCCAAAGTGGAGCGTCACTACAGTTCTTGGTTCCGGGACCATTACCTGTTGTATGATGGCTTTGGAACGAAATTTCCGAAGGGCGTTAATCCTTTCCCAGGTGGTGGCCGCCTCGCAACCAACTGTTTAAGGGGTACGTCATTTTGCACTGGTTGTTTCAACCACCACAAAGTCAAGCTTAAATGGCCTGAAGAGGCTTACTTTCAATTGTCGTATGCTGGGCGCTGCCTTTGGTTTTACAACCGTGGCCACGTCGTGGCCATGTTGGAACTTTTGGCTGGCGCAGACCGATCACGTCACCCTTGGGGGGACTGGTTCAGCCGGAAACTGCCAACTGTTTTCAAAACGGCGCGAGCACGCCGACAACTACCACCCAAACTGAGAAAGATGTTGCGGACATGAAACTCACATCTAAGGCGATGCCATCCTCTGAAAACTTCAAGCAGAATCAGAGCGCCCATCTGGAAGCACTTGCCCAGATCTCTGAAGCAGCCGAGGCTGCGCGTCTGGGGGGCGGCGAACGATCGCGCGCCCGCCACGAAAGTCGTGGCAAGATGTTGCCGCGCCGTCGGGTGGCTAATCTGCTAGATCCCGGGTCTCCGTTCTTGGAGATCGGCGCAACGGCCGCTCACAACATGTATGACGGTGCAGCACCTGGGTCCGGCGTGATCGCTGGTATTGGCCGGGTGCAGGGGCAGGATGTCATGGTGGTCTGCAATGATGCCACGGTAAAAGGCGGCACCTACTTCCCGATGACGGTGAAAAAGCACCTGAGGGCGCAGGAGATTGCTGAGGAAAACCATCTGCCTTGCATTTATCTGGTCGACAGTGGCGGTGCTAACCTGCCGCAACAGGACGAGGTGTTCCCAGACCGCGACCACTTTGGCCGGATCTTCTACAATCAGGCGCGGATGTCGGCCAAGGGTATTCCGCAAATAGCGGTGGTCATGGGCAGTTGCACTGCAGGGGGGGCCTATGTGCCCGCTATGTCGGATGTGACCATTATCGTGCGTGATCAGGGGACGATTTTTCTGGCCGGCCCGCCACTGGTCAAGGCGGCAACGGGAGAGGTCGTCTCGGCCGAAGATCTTGGCGGTGGTGATGTTCATACGCGTCTTTCGGGGGTGGCGGACTATCTGGCCGAAGATGATGCCCATGCGCTGGCTCTGGCACGACGGGCTGTTTTGTCGCTGAACCTGCGCAAGCCTCAAACGGTTGACTGGGCGAGCTCCGAAGAGCCCGCTTATGACCCAGAGGAGATCCTAGGCGTGGTGCCGGGCGATCTGCGTACGCCGTATGACATTCGCGAGGTGATCGCGCGTCTGGTGGATGGCTCGCGTTTCGATGAATTCAAGCCGCGCTATGGGGAGACGCTGGTGACTGGCTTTGCCCATGTCAAAGGCTGCCCGGTGGGCATTGTTGCCAACAACGGCGTGTTGTTCTCAGAAGCTGCACAAAAGGGCGCGCATTTCGTCGAACTCTGCTCACAGCGGAAAATCCCATTGGTGTTCCTGCAAAACATCACCGGATTCATGGTGGGGCGTAAATACGAAAACGAAGGCATTGCCCGCCACGGTGCCAAAATGGTGACGGCTGTGGCTTCGACCAATGTGCCTAAGATTACCATGCTGGTTGGTGGCTCGTTTGGCGCAGGCAACTACGGTATGGCCGGTCGTGCGTACCAACCCCGGTTCCTGTGGACCTGGCCCAATTCGCGCATCTCGGTGATGGGCGGTGAACAGGCTGCTGGAGTTCTGGCGACTGTTAAGCGCGACGGGATTGAGCGGCGTGGGGGTAGCTGGAGCGCGGAGGAAGAGACTGCGTTCAAGCAACCCACCATTGATATGTTCGAAGAGCAAAGTCATCCGCTCTATGCCTCGGCCCGCCTATGGGATGACGGTATAATTGACCCGCGCAAGAGCCGCGATGTGCTGTCGCTGTCCCTGAGTGCTGCGCTGAATGCCCCAATTGAGGAGACACGCTTTGGCGTGTTCCGGATGTAAAATGTGCTTGAGTTTATTTTTAGGTACTGACGCTCCCTTGACAATTGAAACGCCTAGTACTTTCGGCGAGATGAGTGCCTTGATCGCGGATGCCTTCCCCGCCCCCTTACGGAAAAGGAAATTCGTCTATGCGTTAGGCGTTTATAGTGGCGATGAGACACTAGGTTGTGCGTGTGACTTTCTTGAGGGCGTAAATTGGTGTGAGTCCGAAACTGGCACTCGACCAGATTACTGGTCTCATCATGATCCCCAAGCAGGCACACTGGACCCTTTTTATTTTCTCCAGGGAGTTTGCAAGCAAGCCCTCAACCAATGTGGAATGGTTGAGCTTGCTTGTGATGATGACGGAGGTAGATCTGAAACACACGATGCTATTGAGAGTGAGTATGAAGCGCTGACACTTTCAGTGGAGCACATCGAGAAGGGGCGGTTTCTTTTCTCTCACATGTCGATGCCGACATGGCGATATTTTTTGGTTTTCGACGTAGAGGGCATACCAAATGTTTGACAAAATCCTGATAGCCAACCGAGGCGAAATCGCCTGCCGCGTGATGGAAACAGCCCGTGCCATGGGGGTAAGAACCGTAGCAGTCTATTCCGATGCTGACCGGGATTCGAAACACGTGGCTATGGCAGATGAGGCCTATCATATAGGCCATGGTCCATCGCCAGCGGATAGTTATTTGTTGGGCGATGAGATCATTGCGGCAGCGCAACAATGTGGCGCTCAGGCAATTCACCCTGGATATGGGTTCTTGTCCGAGAACCCGGAATTTGTCGATGCGGTTGAGGCGGCTGGGCTGACCTTTATCGGGCCTTCTGCGGACGCGATCCGGGCCATGGGCCTGAAAGATGCCGCCAAGGTTCTGATGGAGAAGGCAGGCGTGCCAGTGGTGCCGGGCTATCACGGGACCAATCAAGATAGCGAGCACCTGTCAGGCGCAGCGGACGGCATTGGTTACCCGGTACTGATCAAAGCGGTGGCTGGTGGCGGTGGCAAGGGGATGCGGCTGGTCGAGCGAGCCGCGGACTTCATGGAGGCGCTGGAAAGTGCCCGTAGCGAAGCAATCACCGCCTTTGGCAATCCTGATGTGTTGGTTGAAAAATATATCCAGCAACCGCGTCATATTGAAATTCAGGTGTTTGGCGACGGAACCCATGCCGTACATCTATTTGAGCGTGATTGTTCTTTGCAACGACGCCATCAAAAGGTGATTGAGGAAGCCCCAGCGCCGGGGATGACGCAGGAGATGCGGGCTGCAATGGGGCAGGCGGGTGTCCGCGCGGCTGAGGCAATTGGCTATAAGGGCGCAGGCACAGTCGAATTTATCGTGGATGGGTCGCACGGCCTGCGCGCTGATGGGTTCTGGTTCATGGAAATGAACACTCGCTTGCAGGTGGAACACCCGGTAACCGAAGCCATCACCGGTGTAGATCTGGTGGAGTGGCAGCTGCGTGTGGCAGCAGGTGAACGCCTGCCAAAACGCCAAGACGATCTGACGATCAATGGGCATGCCTTTGAAGCGCGGTTGTACGCTGAGGATGTGCCCAAAGGGTTTCTACCCGCCACGGGTACTTTGACCCATTTGCAATTCCCTGCTGAGTGCCGGGCCGACAGCGGCGTGCGGGCAGGTGACACGATCAGCCCCTGGTATGACCCGATGATTTCAAAAGTCATTGTACATGGTCCGACGCGTGCGGTGGCACTGGCCCGGTTGAGCCGGGCGCTGGAGGGAACCCAGGTTGGGGGAACTGTGACCAATCTCGCCTTTCTGGGGGCCTTGGCCGGACATCAGGGCTTTGCCCGTGGTGAAGTCGATACGGGGCTGATTGCCCGGGACCTCGATGCATTGGCAGCCGCACCAGTGGTCGAGCCTTTTCATAGGGTGGCAGCAGGTATGGCTGCACTGAACTTGATTGAACCGATGTCTGACAGTGGTTTTACGCTGTGGTCGTCGTTGCGCCGGGCGGTAACGCTGAGCCTGCAAGGGGAGGAGTTCGAAGCGGAAGTTGAAGTGGACGGCAAAGATCGGCAACTTTGGCATATTGCAGGCGAAAAAGTGGTGGTGAGCCGCCGTGGTGAAAGCTGGATCATAGGCAGTCGTCTGATGCCCGATGTTACTCACTCGGGTGGCGCTATCACCGTTTTCGATGGATATGGACTGGCATTCGATGTTGTCGATCCGTTGGATCGCGACGCGCGAGCCGGAGGTGACACCAACGTTATTGAGGCGCCGATGCCGGGATTGGTCAAGGCTGTGTTTGCCAAGGCAGGGCAAGTGGTGGCCGAAGGAGATCGCCTGGCAGTGCTGGAGGCCATGAAGATGGAACATGCGCTTCTTGCCGCCCGTGATGGGGTGGTGGCTGAGGTTCTGGCGGCCTCTGGCGACCAGGTCGAAGCGGGAGCGGCATTGGTCCGGTTACAGGACGAAGGCGAATAACCTTGCTAAAACAGTGAAGGGAACGCAGGCTGAGAGTCGGGAAATGAGTATTTTAGCAAAAAGAAACAGGGAGCCTGAGCATGGGTGATAGGGTCGAGATTTTTGAAGTTGGGCCGCGCGATGGTCTGCAAAATGAAAAACGTGAAATCCCTGTTGCTGAAAAACTGGCCTTGGTGGACTGCCTGAGCCAAGCCGGGTTCAACCGGATTGAAGTGGCCAGCTTTGTTTCACCCAAAAGAGTGCCGCAGATGGCGGGCAGTGGTGAAGTGCTGGCTGGTATCAAACGTGCCAAGGGAATTCGCTATGCTGCGCTGACGCCAAACATGCGGGGGTACGATGCGGCGATATCTGCTGGCGCAGATGAGATCGCGGTGTTTGCCTCGGCGTCCGAAGGATTCTCGCAGGCCAATATCAACGCTTCAATTGCAGAATCGATAGAGCGGTTTGAACCGATCTTAGAGGCCGCCCGTCATATTGACCTTCCGGTGCGCGGCTACATCTCATGCGTGACCGACTGTCCCTATGACGGCGCAGTGGCGCCTGAAAAAGTCGCTGAGCTGGCGGATCATTTGTTTGCACAGGGCTGCTACGAAATTTCATTGGGCGATACGCTGGGCCAAGCTACTCCGGACTCAGTGGCTCGTATGCTACTGGCGGTGCGCGAAGCGGTGCCCGCAACCCGGCTGGCAGGGCATTTTCATGACACAGCGGGGCGGGCAATTGATAACATCGATGCCGCGCTGGCAATGGGCGTGCGGGTGTTTGACGCCGCTGTGGGCGGTCTGGGGGGCTGTCCGTTTGCACCGGGAGCGTCAGGCAATGTTGCCACCGAACTGGTGCACGAGCATCTGACACGGCTAGGGTATGAAACCGGGCTGGACGGGGATGTGCTGGTGAAGGCGGCTGAAATGGCGCGCGCCATGCGAAGCGGCTGAAGCGGCGCAACGGTCTCAACGATAAACTACAGGAAAACGAATGTTCAACACAATCACTGTGGCCACGGATTCGCGTGGGGTGGCGACACTAACCTTGGATAGGGCGAACAAACACAACGCTATGTCCGGCGAGATGATAGATGAACTGACCACTGCTGCTTTGCAGATGGCACAGGATGATACTATCCGCGTGGTGATCCTGACTGGCACTGGCAAGAGCTTCTGTGCAGGCGGTGACTTGTCTTGGATGCAAGCGCAGATGGCGGCAGATTCGGCGACTCGGTTTGTTGAAGCGCGAAAGCTGGCTGAAATGCTGCAGGCATTAAACACCTTGCCCAAGCCATTGATTGGGGCCTTGCAAGGAAATGCCTTTGGCGGCGGTGTTGGCATGGCCTCTGTTTGTGATGTGGCTATTGGCGTGGATCATTTGAAAATGGGACTGACGGAAACCAAACTGGGAATCATTCCAGCGACGATCGGCCCCTATGTGCTGGCCCGAATGGGCGAAGCGCGGGCGCGTCGGGTTTTCATGTCAGCGCGATTGTTTGGTGCAGTAGAAGCTGTTGAACTTGGGTTGCTGAGCAAAATTGTACCAGCGGACCAATTGGCAGATGCAGTGGAGGCAGAGGTTTTGCCCTATTTAAGCTGCGCGCCTGGCGCGGTTGCCGCAGCAAAACAACTGGCCCGTGATCTTGGTCCCCGTATCGATGACAGCGTTATTGACCATACGATTGGGGCGTTGGTGTCACGCTGGGAAACTGCAGAGGCCGCTGAAGGGATCGGAGCTTTTTTTGAGAAACGAAAGCCGAGCTGGCAATAAATCTGGTCGGCCCAATAAAATATGTATCTCGGCCTGACGTTTTTGGCCGGGTTTTAATACTTACTCATTCATTTTATCGAATGTAGAAAAAATGCGTGTCAGTGGCGATTCAACTGCTTACAAAGCCATTGCCTGTGTTGACGATGCCAAAGCGCGAGAGTAGACACAGGCGAAAGTCAACACGCCAATTGACGGCGCGCAGGAACCCGCGCGCAGGAAAGGAGCCACTCGTGGAAGAGATGTTGCGGGAATACCTCCCGATCCTGGTGTTTCTGGCCGTAGCGGTCGGCCTTGGAATTGTGCTCATTCTGGCAGCAGTTGTGCTGGCAGTTCGCAATCCAGACCCAGAAAAAGTTAGTGCTTATGAATGCGGATTCAATGCCTTTGATGATGCGCGAATGAAATTTGATGTCCGATTCTATCTGGTGTCGATTCTTTTCATCATTTTTGATCTGGAAATCGCCTTTCTGTTTCCCTGGGCCGTGGGCTTCAAGGACATCAGCATGACTGGCTTCTGGTCGATGATGGTCTTCTTGGGCGTTTTGACCATTGGCTTTGCCTATGAGTGGAAAAAAGGGGCCCTGGAATGGGAGTGATGACCGGAGCCAATACGGCAGGTGTCGACAAGGAAATTGTCACCCAGGCGCTGAATGCTGAATTGCAGGACAAGGGCTTTCTGCTGACCTCAGCCGAAGACATCATCAACTGGGCCCGCACCGGCAGCTTGCACTGGATGACTTTTGGCCTGGCTTGTTGTGCGGTTGAGATGATGCATACCTCGATGCCGCGGTATGATGCGGAACGTTTTGGTATTGCGCCACGCGCCTCCCCACGTCAGTCGGACGTGATGATTGTTGCGGGTACTCTGACCAACAAGATGGCTCCTGCGCTGCGCAAGGTCTATGACCAGATGCCCGAACCACGCTATGTGATCTCGATGGGCTCCTGTGCAAATGGCGGTGGCTACTATCACTACAGCTATTCGGTTGTACGCGGCTGTGATCGTATCGTGCCTGTAGATATCTATGTACCTGGCTGCCCGCCGACGGCTGAGGCGCTGCTCTATGGTCTGATGCAGCTACAACGCAAAATTCGCCGCACTGGCACACTGGTGCGCTGATTGGCGCTGAGTTGGAGAGTAATTGATGACTGATGCGCTGAAAGAGCTTGGCTCTTATCTGGAACAGAAACGCCCGGATTGCGTGCTGGGATGGGATATCACCCATGACGAACTGAATGTTGATGTGGCTCCGGCCAATATCACCGGGTTTGTTGATTTCCTAAAGACTGACCAAACTTGCAAGTTCTCGTCTTTGGTAGACATCACTGGCGTTGACTACCCTGAACGCGCCAAGCGCTTCGACGTGGTCTATCACTTCCTGTCGATGTACCAGAACCACCGCATCCGTCTGCGGGTTTCGGTGCGCGAGGACGAAATGGTGCCGTCGATTGTTGACATTCACCCCTCGGCTAACTGGTTCGAGCGTGAAGTCTACGACATGTTCGGCATCTTGTTCACCGGCCACCCGGATCTGCGCCGCATCCTGACCGATTATGGCTTTCGCGGCCATCCACTGCGCAAGGATTTCCCAACCACCGGCTATACCGAAGTTCGCTATGACGAGGCGCAAAAGCGCGTTGTGTATGAACCGGTCAGCTTGGTGCAGGAATACCGCCAGTTTGATTTCATGAGCCCATGGGAGGGTGCTGAATACATCCTGCCGGGCGACGAAAAGAAAGAGGAGGCGAAATGATGGACGGCTCCAAAGGTTTCGACGACGCCCAAGCCGGCGAACAGAAAATCCGTAACTTCAACATCAACTTTGGTCCTCAGCACCCGGCGGCACACGGCGTGCTGCGTCTGGTTCTGGAGCTGGACGGCGAGATTGTTGAGCGCTGCGATCCGCACATCGGCCTGCTGCACCGTGGCACCGAAAAGCTGATGGAAAGCCGCACCTACTTGCAGAACCTGCCGTACTTCGACCGCCTCGACTATGTGGCGCCGATGAACCAGGAACATGCATGGTGTCTGGCGATTGAAAAGCTGACCGGCGTCGAGGTTCCACGCCGTGGCTCGCTGATCCGCGTGCTATACTCTGAAATCGGTCGTATTCTGAACCACCTGCTGAACGTGACCACTCAGGCGATGGATGTTGGCGCTCTGACGCCGCCACTCTGGGGCTTTGAAGAGCGCGAAAAGCTGATGGTGTTCTACGAGCGCGCCTGTGGTGCCCGTCTGCACGCAGCCTATTTCCGGCCCGGTGGTGTCCATCAGGACATACCCGATGCGCTGATCGACGATATCGAAGCCTGGAGCCACGAATTCCCTGCGCGTCTGCAAGATATCGACGACCTGCTGACCGAAAACCGGATCTTTAAACAGCGGAACTGCGACATTGGCGTGGTCAGCGAGCAGGATATTCTGGACTATGGCTTCTCGGGCGTGATGGTCCGTGGGTCTGGTCTGGCTTGGGATCTGCGTCGCTCGCAGCCCTATGAATGCTACAACGAGTTTGATTTCGAGATCCCCGTTGGCAAAAACGGGGATTGCTATGACCGCTATCTGGTTCGCATGGAAGAAATGCGTCAGTCGATCTCGATCATCCGTCAATGTGTTGCCAAGCTGCGTGACTGTCCCGGTGATGTGATCGCCCGTGGCAAGCTGAGCCCGCCCAAGCGCGGCGATATGAAGACGTCGATGGAAAGCTTGATCCACCACTTTAAGCTTTATACCGAAGGATTCCACGTGCCTGCCGGTGAAGTCTACGCTGCTGTTGAGGCTCCCAAAGGGGAATTTGGTGTCTATCTGGTTGCTGACGGGTCGAACAAACCCTACCGCAGCAAAATCCGCGCGCCTGGGTTCCTGCACCTGCAGGCTATGGACTATATCGCAGGCGGCCACCAACTGGCTGATGTCGCCGCGATCATCGGCACCATGGACGTTGTGTTCGGAGAGATTGACCGTTGATTTACGCTTCTCTTTCTCCGCTTCTTTTTGCTGAAAATACGCCCGCCGAAGGTATCTTTGCGGGCACCAAACACGGAAAGACGATCTAATGCTGCGCCGTCTTCACTCTGAACAACCCGATAGTTTCGCCTTTACCCCGGCCAATCTGGCTTGGGCCGAAGGGCAGATCACCAAATACCCTGATGGCCGTCAGGCCTCGGCGGTTATTCCGCTGCTATGGCGTGCGCAGGAGCAAGAGGGCTGGTTGTCGAAACCCGCCATCGAACTGGTCGCCGACATGTTGGGTATGTCCTATATCCGCGTGCTTGAAGTGGCCTCGTTCTACTTCATGTTCCAGCTGCAGCCGGTTGGCTCGGTTGCTCACATTCAGATCTGCGGTACGACGTCCTGCATGATCTGTGGTGCTGAAGATCTGGTAGCTGTCTGCCAAGAGAAAATCGCCAACAAGCCACATGAAGTGTCGACGGATGGTAAATTTTCCTGGGAAGAGGTCGAGTGTCTCGGCTCTTGCACCAATGCGCCGATGGCGCAGATCGGCAAAGATTACTACGAAGACCTGACTGCCGCGAGCTTTACCAAGCTGCTGGACGAGCTGAATGCTGGTAAGGTTCCGACACCTGGCCCGCAGAATGGTCGCTATAGCTCAGAGCCGCTGTCTGGCCTGACTACGTTGCAAGAATACGAAAGCGGTAAGACCAAATATAACGCAAGCGTACAGCTGGCGTCGGACATTGGCGACACTGTCAAACGTATTCAGGGTGACGAAGTCCCATTGCTGACCCCTTGGGTTGGCAAAGATGGCGTTGTTGCGGGGCGCGCAGCAGAGGCTCCGACCCCTCCGGCACCTGCAACTCCAAAACCCGCTGCCAAGCAGGCCGAAGAGGCTAAGAAGGCTGCCAAGCCTGCTAAGAAAGCTGCACCAGTTAAAAAGACTGCTGCGCCCAAGGCTGATGCTCCGGCAATTGCCGAAGCAGAGCCCGAAGTTCTGAAGGCGGCGCGCGACGGTAAGGCTGATGATTTGAAGCTACTGAAGGGTGTTGGCCCCAAACTGGAGCAGACACTGAACGAGTTGGGCTTCTTCCACTTTGATCAGGTCGCGGCTTGGGGTGAGGCTGAGGTCTCTTGGGTTGATGCCCGTCTGACCTTCAAAGGCCGTATTGAGCGTGACGGTTGGATCGATCAGGCCAAAAAACTAGCGGCTGGTGAAGAAACCGAATTTGCTAAACGTGCCAAAGACGAAGGCACCTACGACAAGTAATCCTTCTTCGCTCGATTGGGCGGAGATCAAGACACATAGGACCACATGAGCAAGGAACAAGACCAAGCCATTGCCCGTAAGGGGCGCCACATCTCTCTGGTGATAGCCGGAACGATGGTTGCGTGGATTGTTTTGTCTCTCGTTGGCGGCCCCGTTCTGGGACTGCCGGGGCGCTTTGCTTTGCTGTTCGATCTCGCCGCGCTGGCGGGTCTGATTTATGCAGTGGTCAACATTATTCAACTCTGGCGCATGCGCCAGGATAGTCAAAGGTAGGCAGACATGCTGAAGGACCAGGACCGGATCTTTACCAACCTCTACGGTATGCATGATCGCACGCTGAAAGGTGCGCAGGCACGGGGCCATTGGGATGGCACCGCTGCAATCCTTGCCAAAGGGCGTGACTGGATCGTGCAGTCGATGAAAGACTCTGGCCTGCGTGGTCGGGGCGGTGCGGGTTTCCCCACCGGCCTGAAGTGGTCGTTCATGCCAAAAGAAAGCGACGGTCGTCCTGCTTATCTGGTCATCAACGCTGATGAATCCGAGCCCGGCACCTGTAAAGACCGCGAAATCATGCGCCACGATCCGCACACGCTGATCGAAGGTGCGCTGATTGCGTCTTTCGCGATGAATGCCCACACCTGCTACATCTACATTCGCGGCGAATACATCCGCGAAAAAGAAGCTCTGCAAAACGCCATTGATGAAGCGTACGACGCTGGTCTGCTGGGTAAGAACGCTGCCAACTCTGGCTGGGACTTTGATCTGTTCCTGCACCACGGGGCAGGGGCCTATATCTGCGGTGAAGAAACGGCACTGATCGAAAGCCTTGAAGGCAAAAAGGGCATGCCCCGGATGAAGCCACCGTTCCCGGCTGGTGCTGGTCTGTATGGCTGCCCATCGACTGTGAACAACGTTGAATCTATCGCTGTTGTGCCAACTATTCTGCGACGCGGACCCGAGTGGTTCAGTTCCTTTGGTCGCCCAAATAACGTCGGAACCAAATTGTTTGGTATCTCTGGCCACGTTAATAATCCCTGCGTTGTCGAAGAGGCGATGTCGATCTCGTTCGAAGAGCTGATCGACAAGCACTGTGGCGGTATCAAGGGCGGTTGGGACAATCTGCTGGCCGTTATCCCCGGTGGCTCTTCGGTTCCTTGTGTACGCGGTGAAAACATGCGCGACGCGATTATGGACTTTGATTATCTGCGCAACGATCTGGGCTCGGGTCTGGGGACTGCGGCGGTGATCGTTATGGACAAGCAGACCGACATCATCAAAGCGATCTGGCGTCTGGCCAAGTTCTACAAACACGAAAGCTGCGGCCAGTGTACCCCGTGTCGTGAAGGCACCGGCTGGATGATGCGCGTGATGGACCGTCTGGTCAAAGGCGAGGCCGAGATCGAAGAGATCGACATGCTATGGGACGTGACCAAACAGGTCGAAGGCCACACGATCTGCGCACTGGGTGATGCGGCTGCATGGCCAATACAGGGCCTGATCCGCAATTTCCGCGAAGAGATTGAAGACCGCATCAAAGCCAACAAGACCGGCCGCATGGGCGCGATGGCGGCGGAGTGAGCAGGGCTATGAAATATCAGTTTTCTGGCAAAATTGTTTTGCCTGTAGTGCTGCTGCTTGGTGCTGTTGCCCTTTCGGCCTGTGAAAAGGCAAAGAGCAAGCGCCCCGTCTATGATGGAGTGCCATTTAGCGTCAAAACAAAGGCGGTTGATAAGAAAGTCTCGCGCGCAAATTTTGTTGTCGAAGTTAAGGATGCTGGCTTGTCGCTGGACGGCGCGCGGTTGGCAGCCGAACACGCGGGTGTCACTTATTGCCTGTCGGAAGCAGGGTATGGCACATCGAACATCCAATGGGACGTGGAGCCTCGAAACCCTGACGCCCAATTGCGTTTGGTAGATGGGACAGCTGTGTTCCACGGAACCTGTGATCCGTGAGCGGATTTGCGGCATATCAAGGCCTTACGGGCACACTGCTATTGAATAGCGGCCGCACCAGTGCGTGCGATGGGATCTCCAAGTATCAGGAGAAAGCTATGACTCGTGCCTTATCTGTCGCTATCGCCATTTGTGTCGCAACCTTTCCCGGTGTGGCATCTGCCAAACCAAGCCTTCGGGATGTGCCGCAGGTAGAAAACATCATATTTGCCGCAGCCGTTGCCCATGAGGTCAGCGAAAAGTGTGGCAGTATTAAATCCCGCCGCATGAAAGCGCTGGGGATGGCTTGGGACCTGCGGTCCTATGCTAACAAACTGGGATATTCAGATTCCGAGATCCGCGCCTACGTGGAGTCGGACGTTGAAAAAGCGCGTATGCGCAACAAGGGTGAGCGGTTTCTCAAGGCCAATGGCGTTGACTACGGCTCCCCTGAAACCTTCTGTGTGTTTGGGCATGCGGAAATTGAGAAATCCAGCGCGATTGGCGCGCTACTGAGGGCGAAATAGACCATGTCTGACCTGCGCAAGATCAACATTGACGGTACAGAGATCGAAGTGGATGGGGCAATGACCCTGATCCAGGCCTGTGAAGAGGCCGGGGTCGAGATCCCTCGTTTCTGTTATCACGAACGCCTGACTATTGCGGGCAATTGCCGCATGTGTCTGGTCGAAGTTGTGGGTGGCCCGCCCAAACCCGCTGCGTCTTGCGCGATGCAGGTGCGCGATCTGCGCCCCGGTCCCGAAGGTCAGGCACCAGTTGTAAAAACCAACTCGCCCATGGTCAAAAAAGCCCGCGAAGGCGTGATGGAATTCATGCTGATCAACCACCCGTTGGATTGCCCAATCTGCGATCAGGGCGGCGAGTGTGATTTGCAGGACCAGGCGATGGCATATGGCCTGTCGGGAAGCCGGTTTAAAGAAGCCAAGCGCTCGGTTGATGATCTGGATCTTGGTCCGCTGGTTGCCACCACAATGACCCGCTGCATCAGCTGCACCCGCTGTGTGCGCTTTACCTCCGAAGTGGCAGGCATCACGCAGATGGGCCAAACCGGCCGTGGTGAAGATGCTGAGATCACCAGCTATCTGAACCAGACGCTGGATAGCAACATGCAGGGCAACATCATTGATCTGTGTCCAGTTGGCGCGCTGACCTCCAAGCCTTACGCCTTTACCGCGCGTCCGTGGGAACTGACCAAGACTGAGACCATCGACGTAATGGACGCCTTGGGCAGCAACATTCGTGTTGATACCAAAGGCCGCGAAGTGAAACGCATCCTGCCACGCAACAACGATGGCGTGAACGAAGAGTGGATTTCGGACAAGACACGGTTTGTCTGGGATGGTCTGCGCCGTCAGCGCCTGGATCGCCCCTATGTGCGAGAAAATGGCAAGCTGCGCCCCTCCAACTGGGGGGAAGCCCTGAGTAAAGCTGCCGAGGCGATGAAAGGCAAAAAGGTTACCGGTTTGATTGGTGATCTGGTTCCTGTCGAAGCGGCTTATGCGCTGAAGCAACTGGTGACCGGTCTGGGTGGCAAGGTTGAATGCCGTACTGACAACGTACGCCTACCGCTGGACAACCGCGCCGCTTATGTTGGCACTGCATCAATCGAAGACATCGACAACGCCAAGGCGATCATGCTGATCGGTACTGATCCGCGCAATGAATCTCCGGTTCTGAACGCCCGCATCCGTACAGCCTGGAGCAATGGCGCAAACATCGGCTTGATCGGTCAGCCGGTTGACCTGACATATGAATACGCCCACTTGGGTACCGACCGTAGCGCGTTGGATGCGCTGCTGAAGGGTGAGACCAAAGGTGCCTTGGGCAAGGATACTTTGGTTATCGTCGGTCAGGGCGCACTGCGTGAGGCTGATGGTCTTGCTGTTCTGGCTCACGCGCAGAAGTTTGCTGAGCTCACCGAATCCAAATTGCTGGTTCTGCACACCGCGGCATCACGTGTTGGCGCAATGGATATCGGCGCAACCACATTGGGTGGCATGGAAGCGGCTCTTGAGGGTGCTGAGGTGATTTACAACCTCGGCGCGGACGAAGTTGAAATCGATGCGGGTGCCTTTGTGATCTATCAGGGCTCGCATGGTGATCGCGGTGCGCACCGTGCTGACATCGTTCTGCCGGGTGCTGCCTATACCGAAGAGAACGGCCTGTTTGTAAACACCGAAGGTCGCCCGCAGCTGGCAATGCGTGCCGGGTTTGCTCCGGGTGAGGCCAAAGAGAACTGGGCGATCCTGCGCGCATTGAGTGCTGAACTGGATGCTACCCTGCAGTTTGACTCTCTGGCGCAGCTGCGCAGTGCGTTGGTTGCCGAGGTTCCACATCTTGCCAAGATCGACGAGGTGCCGGTTAACGAAGGTGAAGCTCTTGAATTGGGCAAACTGGGCAAGGCCGCGTTCCTGACTGTGATCAAAGACTTCTACCTGACCAACCCAATTGCCCGCGCGTCGGAATTGATGGCTGAGCTTTCTGCCAACGCCAAGGCACGCGGCAATGAAAAAATCGCTGCAGAATGATCCGAGCTGCACTCATATCCCCTTTTCTGCTGGCTGGGTGTACGCCTACGTCAGCCGATCAGGCTGCGGATTTCAAGCCTGACTATCAGGGCGTGAAAACCAGCCTGCTTGAAGGCGATTTGGTGCAGTTCCACGTCTCAATGACCGGAGCCCGCAGGGGTGAGGATGTTGATAACTATGCTGAATGCGCTGCCGCGCAATACGCGCTGATCCGGGGATACGGATTTGCACGACATTTGCGCACAAATTTGAACCAAGAGGGTGGCGTTTGGGCGGCTGATGCTGTCTACACCATCTCGCCCTCCCTACCGCGCGGTTTGCGCACCATCGACGCAGAAGTCGTGGTCGCGGACTGTGAGGCAAACGGAATACCCACGGTGTGAGGACCAATGGCTGAATTCTTAAACACCCCATTCGGAACCTTTGTTCTGATATTGGCGCAGGTGCTGGCAGTTGTCGCATTTGTCATGATCTCTCTGTTGTTCCTTGTGTACGGCGACCGGAAAATCTGGGCGGCGGTGCAGATGCGCCGTGGTCCCAACGTTGTGGGGGTCTTTGGCTTGCTGCAGTCGGTGGCTGACGCGCTGAAATACATCGTCAAGGAAATCGTGATCCCGGCGGGGGCTGACCGTGCCGTGTTCATTCTGGCGCCTTTGACCAGCTTTGTGCTGTCAATGATCGCCTGGGCGGTGATCCCCTTCAACGATGGCTGGGTCCTTAGTGACCTGAACGTCGCCGTTCTCTATGTCTTCGCCGTTTCTTCGCTCGAGGTGTACGGCGTCATCATGGGTGGTTGGGCGTCGAACTCGAAATACCCATTCCTGGGCTCGCTGCGTTCCGCTGCGCAGATGATTTCGTACGAGGTTTCCATCGGTCTGATCATCATCGGTGTGATCATCTCGACTGGCTCGCTGAACTTTGGTGACATTGTTCGCGCACAGGATGGTGATCTGGGCCTGTTCAACTGGTACTGGCTGCCGCACTTCCCAATGGTGTTCTTGTTCTTCATCTCGGCGCTGGCTGAAACAAACCGCCCACCGTTTGACCTTCCCGAAGCGGAGAGCGAACTGGTTGCCGGTTATCAGGTGGAATACTCGGCCACTATGTTCCTGCTGTTCATGGCCGGTGAATACATCGCAATTTTCCTGATGTGCGCGCTGATGTCGTTGCTATTCTTCGGTGGCTGGCTGTCGCCAATTCCAGGTCTGCCCGACGGCGTGCTGTGGATGGTTGGAAAGATGGCGTTCTTCTTCTTCCTGATCGCCATGGTCAAGGCCATCACTCCACGCTACCGCTATGACCAGCTGATGCGTCTGGGTTGGAAAGTCTTCTTGCCGTTCTCGCTGGCATGGGTAGTCTTCGTGGCCTTTGCTACAAAATTCGCTTGGTTCGGTGGGCTGTTTGTCCGCTACACGGTAGGAGGCTGATATGACTCAGATCGATTACACCCGCGCTGCCAAATACTTCCTGCTGCAGGATTTCTGGGTTGGCTTCAAACTGGGGTTCAAATACTTCTTTGCCCCCAAGGCGACCCTGAACTACCCGCACGAAAAGGGGCCTCTGAGTCCACGTTTCCGGGGTGAGCACGCGCTGCGTCGGTATCCCAACGGCGAAGAACGCTGCATTGCCTGTAAACTGTGCGAAGCGGTTTGCCCGGCGCAGGCGATCACCATCGATGCGGAACCCCGCGAAGATGGCAGCCGCCGCACCACACGTTATGACCTCGACATGACCAAATGCATCTACTGCGGTTTCTGCCAGGAAGCCTGCCCGGTGGATGCGATTGTCGAAGGCCCGAACTTCGAATTCTCAACCGAAACCCGCGAAGAGCTGTTCTATGACAAGGAAAAGCTGTTGGAAAACGGTGAACGTTGGGAAGCTGAGATTGCCCGCAATCTGGAACTGGATGCACCGTACCGATGAGCCGCCGCATTCAAATAGCAATATCCATCATGAGCGTTGCTGCGGCGGCGGTCTGGATTGCATTTGGCTCGCATATCGCAGGGCTATATCGGTATGCAACTGCCGGGTTCCCTGAGATGTCATTGATTGGTACCTGCCCGCTTTCACTCACGTATTACGGCTTTGAAGAGCAGGAACTCGTTTCAGTCACCTGCATTGGGAGAGGGTTTCCATGAGCGATAACAAGAACCCATTTGAGGCCATGCTGGCCCAGGCCCAAGAGATGGCAAAGGCGCTGAACCCAGCGCTTGAAGATGTCTCTGCCAAGGGGTTTGAGGCGCTCTGGCCCACCATGCCGAAAGAGGCGATGGAAATGATGTTCGGTAAATCCGCTAACCCGGATGGGCTGGACGCCAAGACCCGGCTGTTGCTGACACTGGCCGGTCTGACATGCCAAGGGGCGCAGGCAGACACTGCTTTGCGCCAAACTGTGCGCCACGCCATCGAGGCTGGTGCCAAGAAACAAGAGATCGTGGAAACGATCGGACAGATGTCGGTATTTGCCGGCATTCCGGCCACGACCAAGGCGCTGGAAACAGTGCAAGAGGTCCTGGACGTACAAGGGGACGATGAGTCATGAGCGTGTTTGCCTTTTACCTCTTCGCCATAAGCGCCATCACCGGCGGGCTGTTCACTGTGATCAGCCGCCAGCCGGTGCATTCGGTGCTGTGGCTGATCCTGGCTTTCCTGTCATCGGCAGGGTTGTTTGTTTTGCTAGGTGCCGAGTTTGTCGCCATGTTGCTGGTGATCGTCTACGTGGGCGCAGTCATGGTGCTGTTCCTGTTTGTGGTGATGATGCTGGATGTGGATTTCGCCGAGCTGAAAGCCGAGATGGCCAAGTTCATGCCGCTGGCACTGCTGATCGGCTTGGTCATTCTGATGCAGCTGGTCATGGCTTACGGTGCTTGGGAAAGTGCACATGGTGCGGCTGAGCTGATGGCCAATCCGATTACCACAGAACACCACAACACCGAGGCTCTGGGCCTTATCCTTTATGATCAATATTTCCTTCTGTTCCAGCTAGCAGGCCTGATCCTGCTGGTTGCCATGATCGGCGCAATTGTGCTGACCCTACGCCACCGCAAGGACGTCAAACGTCAGGATATCCTGGCTCAGATGTTCCGCGATCCGGCCGAGGCAATGGAATTGAAAGACGTGAAACCGGGGCAGGGGCTGTAAGTCAATGATTGGTATCGAACATTATCTCACCGTCGCGGCGACCCTGTTCGTCATCGGCATCTTCGGGCTCTTTCTGAACCGCAAGAACGTGATCATCCTGCTGATGAGCATCGAATTGATGCTGCTGGCAGTGAACATCAACTTGGTGGCGTTCTCCAGCTTCCTGGGTGATCTGGTCGGGCAGGTGTTTACCCTGTTCGTTCTGACCGTGGCCGCTGCTGAGGCTGCCATTGGTCTTGCGATCCTGGTCTGCTTCTTCCGCAACCGTGGAACAATCGATGTCGAAGACATCAGCGTGATGAAGGGCTAAGACATCATGGAAACCATTCTTCTCTTTGCCCCGCTCGTTGGGGCCATCCTCTGCGGGTTTGGCTACAAGTACATCGGCGAGAAGGCCGCGATGTGGACAGCAACTGGTATGCTGTTCCTGTCAGCTTTCCTGTCATGGATCTCGTTCCTGACCTTTGACGGTGTCACCCAGCACATCGAAGTGCTGCGCTGGATTGAAAGCGGCTCGCTGTCGACATCCTGGGGCATCCGTCTGGATCGACTGACCACCATCATGCTGATTGTGATCACCACGGTGTCCTCGCTGGTTCACCTGTACTCGTTTGGCTACATGGACAAAGACCCGCAGTGGAAAGAAGGCGAAAGCTACAAGCCGCGCTTCTTTGCTTATCTGTCGTTCTTTACCTTCGCCATGCTGATGCTGGTGACATCCGACAATCTGGTTCAGATGTTCTTTGGCTGGGAAGGCGTAGGCGTTGCCTCGTACCTGCTGATCGGCTTCTACTACCGCAAGCCAACAGCAAACGCTGCCGCGATCAAAGCGTTCGTCGTCAACAGGGTTGGTGACTTTGGCTTTGCGCTGGGTATTTTTGGTCTGTTCTTCCTGACCGATAGCATCAACTTCAACGATGTGTTTGCTGCAGCGCCTAAGCTGGCTGAAACGCAGCTCACATTCTTGTGGACCGAGTGGAACGCAGCAAACTTGTTGGCCTTCCTTCTGTTTGTAGGTGCGATGGGCAAGTCGGCACAGTTGTTCCTGCACACATGGCTGCCTGACGCGATGGAAGGTCCGACACCCGTGTCGGCGCTGATCCACGCCGCGACCATGGTGACCGCTGGTGTCTTCCTCGTCTGTCGCATGTCGCCGCTGATGGAGTTCGCTCCGGAGGCCATGGCGTTTGTCACTGTAGTTGGTGCCTCGACAGCCTTCTTTGCTGCGACTGTGGGTCTGGTTCAGACTGACATCAAACGCGTCATCGCTTATTCAACCTGTTCGCAGCTGGGCTATATGTTTGTAGCTGCCGGTGTTGGCATGTATTCGGCCGCGATGTTCCACCTGCTGACACACGCCTTCTTTAAGGCGCTGTTGTTCCTTGGTGCTGGCTCCGTCATCAACGCGATGCACCACGAACAGGAAATGACCGAATACGGTGGTCTACGTAAAAAAATCCCATTCACCTATTGGTCGATGATGATCGGTACACTGGCCATCACTGGCGTAGGTATCCCGCTGACACACATCGGCTTCGCTGGCTTCCTGTCCAAGGATGCAATTATTGAGAGCGCCTATGCGGGTGGTTCCGGTTATGGCTTCTGGCTGCTGGTCGTGGCCGCTGCGATGACCTCGTTCTACTCGTGGCGCCTGATGTTCCTGACCTTCTTTGGTAAGGCACGCGGCGACAAGCACACCCATGATCACGCTCATGAAAGCCCGATTACAATGCTGATCCCGCTGGGCGTTCTGTCTGTTGGTGCGGTTTTGGCTGGTATGCTGTGGTACGGGTCGTTCTTTGGCCACGCTGATCAGGTCGGCAAATTCTACGGTATCCCGGTTGCCGAAGCTTCGGCACATGGGGAAACCTCGGATCACGGCGAAGACACTGGTCACGGTGAACCTGCTGCTGATGACGGACACGGCGAAGTCGCAGCCGAAGGCGAGCACCACTATGTGTTTGCTGGCAAGCCCGGCGAAGGTGGCCTCTACTTTGGCAAGGACAACACCGTGCTGGACGATGCGCATGCCGCTCCGGTCTGGGTAAAGGTTTCACCTTTCGTCGCCATGCTGGGTGGTCTGCTGATGGCAATCTGGTTCTACATCATCAACCCGTCGCTGCCCGGTCGTTTGGCGACAGCGCAAAAACCACTGTACCTGTTCTTCAAGAACAAGTGGTACTTTGACGAGTTGTACAATGTGATCTTCGTTAAACCTGCTTTGGCAATTGGCCGCTTCCTGTGGAAACGTGGTGATGGTGGTACCATCGACGGCTTCCTGAACGGTGTTGCCATGGGCGTGGTTCCCTTCTTCACCCGTCTGGCCGGACGCGCACAAACGGGTTTCATCTTTACTTATGCCTTCTGGATGGTGCTGGGCATCGCAGCCCTTGTCACCTGGATGTCGATCGGCGGAGGAGCCCACTGATGGACAACATACTGTCTATTGTCACCTTTATCCCTGCAGTGGCGGCGGCCATTCTGGCCCTGTTCCTGCGGGGCGAGGATGAGGCAGCACAGCGTAACGCCAAATATGTGGCGCTGTTTGCAACTTCGATCACCTTCCTGGTGAGCCTGGGGATCTATTTCGAATTTGATCCGGCCAACACTGGCTTTCAGTTTGTCGAAGAAGCCGAATGGTTGATCGGCCTGAAATACAAAATGGGCGTAGACGGGATTTCGGTTCTGTTTGTGATGCTGACCACCTTTGTGATGCCGCTGACCATTCTGGCCAGCTGGAATGTTACATCGCGCGTCAAGGAATACATGATTGCATTCCTGCTGCTGGAAACCCTGATGCTGGGCGTCTTTATGGCGCTGGACCTTGTCCTGTTCTACTTGTTCTTCGAAGCAGGTCTGATCCCGATGTTCCTGATCATTGGTATCTGGGGGGGGGCGAACCGGATCTATGCATCCTTCAAGTTCTTCCTCTATACCTTCCTCGGTTCGGTTCTGATGCTGGTGGCGATGGTTGCGATGTTTGCCGATGCAGGCACAACGGACATCGAAACCCTGATGACCCACACCTTTGCGTCTAACAGCTTTGATGTTCTGGGCATCCACGTCGTCGGCGGAATGCAGACCCTGATGTTCCTGGCTTTCTTTGCCTCATTCGCGGTGAAAATGCCGATGTGGCCTGTTCACACCTGGTTGCCCGATGCGCACGTTCAGGCGCCAACAGCTGGTTCGGTGGTTCTGGCGGCGATTTTGTTGAAAATGGGCGGCTACGGATTCCTGCGGTTTAGCCTACCAATGTTCCCGGTGGGATCCGAAGTGATGACTGATCTGGTGTTGTGGATGTCCGCAATCGCTATCGTTTACACCTCACTGGTGGCGCTGGTTCAGGAAGACATGAAGAAGCTGATTGCTTACTCATCCGTCGCACACATGGGCTTTGTCACCATGGGTATTTTCTCTGCCAACCAACAAGGTATCGACGGTGCAATCTTTCAGATGCTGAGCCACGGCTTCATCTCTGCGGCCTTGTTCCTGATCGTAGGCGTGATCTATGACCGGATGCACACCCGTGACATCAGCGCCTACGGCGGTCTGGTGATCCGGATGCCTGCCTATGCTCTGGTGTTCATGTTCTTCACTATGGGCAACGTTGGCCTGCCGGGGACGTCCGGTTTTGTTGGCGAATTCTTGACCTTGATGGGGGCGTTTCAGAAGAATACCTGGGTTGCTGCCATTGCGACGACTGGCGTGATCTTCTCGGCCTGTTACGCTTTGTGGCTGTACCGCCGCGTGGTGTTTGGCGATATGATCAAGGCTGGTCTTAAAACCATCACCGACATGTCCATGCGCGAGCGGGTGATCTTTGCACCGCTGGTGGTGATGACCATTCTGCTAGGTGTCTATCCTGCGGTTGTCACAGACATTATCGGCCCATCAACCGAGGCGCTGGTCGCCAATTTCAATCAATCACTGGCCGCTGCGGATCTGACCCCAGCGACCCAGACTGTGTCGCACTAAGGGGGCCCGGGCAGATGATCCAAGCTGATCTCAACGTAATCTTGCCAGAACTGATCCTGGCCGTTTACGCCATGATAGCGCTGCTGCTTGCTGTCTACTCCACCAAGGATAAGATGGGGCCACTACTGGTCTGGTCCACCGCTGGTCTGATGGCGCTGTTGGCGCTGTGGATTGCGGGCAGTGGTAGTGGCAACAACGTTGCCTTTGGCGGTATGTTTGTCGATGATGGGTTCTCCCGTTTCGCCAAAGTCACCATCTTGCTGTCAGCAGCGGCTGTACTGGTGATGGGGCAGGACTATATGGCGCGCCGTGGCATGCTGCAGTTTGAGTACCCGCTGCTGGTGTCGCTGAGTGTTGTTGGCATGATGATGATGGTTTCGGCCGGTGATCTGATGTCGCTGTATATGGGGCTGGAGCTACAGTCTCTTGCTCTCTACGTGGTTGCTTCGATGCGTCGTGACAGCGTTAAGTCGACTGAGGCCGGCCTGAAGTATTTTGTACTGGGGGCCTTGTCTTCAGGTCTGCTGCTGTATGGTGCATCTCTGGTTTACGGCTTTGCAGGCACGACCAAGTTCGAGGGCATCATTCAGGTGGCACAACATGGCGAAGTATCGGTTGGTCTGCTGTTTGGTATTGTGTTCCTGATCTCCGGTATGGCGTTCAAGGTTTCGGCTGTTCCCTTCCATATGTGGACACCTGATGTTTATGAGGGCGCTCCAACACCAGTGACCGCCTTCTTTGCTACTGCGCCTAAGATGGCTGCGATGGGTCTGTTTGCCCGCGTGATGCATGATGCCTTTGGCAATGCTGTCAGTGACTGGAGCCAAATTATCGCATTGCTGTCGGTCGCTTCGATGTTCCTTGGCGCCGTCGCAGCGATTGGTCAAACCAATATCAAACGCCTGATGGCTTACTCATCCATTGCCCATATGGGGTTTGCGTTGATGGGACTGGCTGCAGGTACGGTGTTCGGTGTGCAGGCAATGCTGATCTACATGGCGATCTATGTCACCATGAACGTTGGTACGTTTGCCTTTATCCTGATGATGGAAAAGGACGGCAAACCGGTCACAGATATTGCCTCTTTGAACCTGTATTCGCGTCGGGAGCCAGGCAAGGCACTAGCGATGCTGGTGCTACTGTTTTCGCTGTCGGGCGTACCTCCGATGCTTGGCTTCTTTGGCAAGTTCTACGTTCTGCGCGCAGCCTATGATGCTGGGTTGGCCTGGTTGGCGATTGCCGGGGTTGTCGCCTCGGTGATTGGGGCATTCTACTATCTTCGCATCGTTTACTATATGTACTTTGGTGAAGAGGGCGATGAGTTGGATCGCAATTCGTCTCCCGTTCTCTGGGGCTTTCTGATGGCCTCTGCGGCTGTCATGGTGCTTGGTATCATCAACATGTTCGGTGTCGAAGGTGCAGCGGCTGCAGCTGCGGCGACGCTGGTCAACTAAGTGTTCCCAAAGATCGACCGTTGATTGTGACGCGCCCCGAGGGGCGCGTCACTTTGTTTGAAATCCCATTCTTAGTCTGAAGCTAGATATGGGGCGAGAGTGAGGGTGTTATGCGGCAATGGCCTGATGGATATGGGCGGCGGATCTTGGATGAAGTCGACAGCACTCTCAACGAGGCCGCGCGGATCGCACCCACTCTTGCAGGACCAGAGTGGATCCTGGCAAAGCATCAGACTGCCGCACGCGGGCGCCGTGGGCGGGCTTGGGTCAACCCGAAGGGCAATTTGTCCTGCACGTTGGTCCTTCGCCCAGATGGATCGCCTGCACAGGCGGCACTGCGGAGCTTCGTAGCTTCGCTTGCACTGTTGGATGCTTGTGTTGCGGTGACGGGCCGGAGTGCCGGGTTTTCTTTGAAGTGGCCAAATGATGTCCTGCTCAATGGCGGCAAACTTGCCGGGATTTTGTTGGAAAGTGCTGGCGTGGGAACGAACCTCAACAACCTATTCATCGGAATTGGGGCCAACCTGTGCGAAGTTCCGCCTGTTGAACAACTGGAAGACGGTGCGCTGCGCCCGGTGTCATTGTTGTCCGAAACCGGTGCTGCAGTCACACCCGAAGAGTTTCTGGGCGAACTGGCTGCGGCTTATGCCCAATATGAACAACAGTTTGTGACTTATGGGTTCGAGCCAATTCGCAACGCCTGGCTAGGCTCAGCCGCGAAACTGGGTGAGGTGATTACCGCCAGGACTGGAAATTCGCAGACCACTGGCACATATGAGACAGTGGACGGCGAGGGTAACCTTGTCTTAAACACCGCCAAGGGTCGTGTGAGTATTCCTGCGGCAGACATCTATTTCTAGGTAAGGGTCAGCGCGATGCTTTTGGCAGTCGACTGCGGCAATACAAACACCGTTTTCTCTATCTGGGATGGAGAACAATTCATCGGAACCTGGCGTACTGCAACTGATTGGCGCCGGACGGCGGACCAGTATTTTGTCTGGCTGAACACTCTGATGCGGCTTCAGGGAATTGAGGCGGATATCACTGATATGATCATCTCGTCTACAGTGCCCCGCGTGGTGTTCAATCTACGGGTTCTGAGTGATCGTTACTATAACACCCGACCAATTGTGGTGGGAAAATCCGATTGTCTGCTACCGGTCGAAGTCCGTGTGGATGAAGGCACGGCCGTTGGCCCCGACCGCCTGGTCAATACTGTAGCTGGCTTCGACCACTACGGTGGCAACCTGATCATGGTGGATTTTGGCACAGCGACCACGTTTGATGTGGTGGCCGAAGATGGTGCCTATATCGGCGGTGTGATTGCACCGGGTGTAAATCTTAGTCTTGAGGCCCTGCATCAGGCGGCCGCGGCACTACCCCATGTTGACATTTCAAAGCCGCAGTCGGTAATAGGCACCAACACAGTGGCCTGCATGCAATCCGGCGTGTTCTGGGGTTACGTTGGTCTGGTACGCGAAATCTGTTCCCGCATCAAAGCCGAGCATGGCGCACCAATGAAAATCATATCTACAGGCGGGCTGGCGCCTTTGTTCCAGCAAACAGCACAACTATTTGACGCTTTTGAGGACGATCTGACCATGCATGGTTTGCAGATCATCCACAAATACAACAAGGAAAACGGTCTCCAATATGAGCACTGAACGATTGATCTATCTGCCCCTGGGTGGGGCAGGCGAAATTGGCATGAATGCCTATGTCTACGGCTATGGTAAGCCCGGTAAAGAACGTCTGATCCTGGTGGATCTGGGGGTTGCCTTCCCGGACATGGACAGCACTCCGGGTGTTGATCTGATCATGCCAGACATGACCTGGCTGCAGGAACGCGCTGACCAGCTTGAGGGTATCTTTATTACCCACGCGCATGAAGACCACATTGGTGGTGTGGCGCATATGTACAGCAAGCTGAACGTACCAATCTATGCAAGGGCGTTTACGGCGAACATCGCCCGTCGCAAGATGAAAGAGCACGGTCACCCCGAAGACGCCGTGCAAATTGTTTCTGCATGGCCTGAAGTTACCAAACTGGGTCCCTTTACCGTCGGCGTTGTCCCGATCTCTCACTCGGTTCCAGAAAGCGGCGGCATGGTGATTGATACACCTGCTGGCCGTGTTCTCCATTCGGGCGATTTCAAAACAGACCCAACCCCGATTGTTGGCGAACCGTTTGATCCCGCCGTGTGGAGTGAACTGAGCAAAGATGGCGTTCAGGCGTTGATGTGTGACAGCACCAATGTGTTCTCGCCCAATCCCGGTCGATCTGAACTGGAACTGGGTCCTGAGATCACCAAGCTAGTCGAAGATGCCAAAGGCATGGTTGTTGCGACCACCTTTGCCTCCAACGTAGCCCGTGTAAAAACGCTGGCTGAAGCAGGTGAACGGGCAGGGCGCTCAGTTGTGCTGCTGGGACGTGCAATGCAGCGAATGGTCGAGGCTTCTATTGAAACCGGCGTTCTGACCCAGTTTCCAAAAGTGGTCAGCCCGGAAGAAGCCACCCAGATGCCTCGTGAGAACCTGATGTTGCTGGTTACTGGCAGCCAGGGCGAACGCCGTGCCGCCTCGGCGCAGTTGGCTCGTGGCAAGTATCGCGGGCTTCAGTTGAAAGAAGGCGATCTGTTCTTGTTCTCTTCAAAGACCATTCCGGGGAACGAAAAAGGTGTGATCGGCATCATGAACCAGCTCTCTGAAAAGGGCGTGGATGTGGTCGATGACAGCTCGGGTGTGTATCACGTATCGGGTCACGCCAACCGTCCCGATCTGGAAACGCTGCATGATCTGGTGAAGCCCAAGATGCTGATCCCAATGCACGGTGAGCACCGCCATCTGCGTGAACACTCGCGTCTGGGTCTTAGCAAGGGCATGGCCAGTGCTGTTGTGGTCAACGGTATGCTGATGGACTTGACTGGGGACACCCCTGTTGTGGCCGAATACATCGACACTGGTCGCACCTATTTGGATGGTTCGGTGAAAATCGGCGCTATGGACGGCGTTGTTCGTGACCGAATTCGTATGGCCCTGAATGGCCATGTTGTTGTGACAGTCATTCTGGACGAAGAAGACGAACCACTGGGTGAACCTTGGTGTGACGTCAAAGGTCTGGCAGAAACCGGACGTTCCAAGGAAGGGCTGGTTGAAGTTCTGGAAAAGGATCTGAACCAATTTCTAAAACGGGCAGGCAAAAAGACCCTGCGTGATGACGATAAGCTGGAAGAGGGGCTGCGGCGTCTAACCCGGCAAAGCGCGCAGAACGAAATCGGCAAAAAGCCAGAGGTCACTGTGGTTGTCAGCCGGATGCGCTAAGCGCAGGTCGCAATCTTAGAATCATAAAAGCGCCCCGGTTGTTCCGACCGGGGCGCTTTCTATTTGAAGTGAGTTGTGGTTGCTTGTTTGGTTACGCGTGGTGTGGGCGGTGAAACAGTCCAGAAATTTTCCGCGGCAGTGCAGCAATTGCGCGTCCAAGCGCACGAAACAAATCACGCATAGCCTCAGCGCGAAGCTGGTGGGCACGGGCTTCGATATTGCGGATATCGGCGGCGGAGATTTGAGGATATTCAATTTTGTTCATGGTATCAACTCGCTGGGTCATCAGTCGTTTGGTTGTCTTACGCATCAGATAGGCTGATTTGTCCCAGAGAACATCGGCCAATACGACATTGCCGCCATGCTGCAGGTGCAAACGTGCGTTAACAATCTAGTAGGGGACGACTGTATGGTGGCCTCTTTGAGAGAATACCAGTTGTCGGATTGGGCATTGCTTCCGCCGGACAGCTTTTGCCCATGCACCTCTGTGTAAGTGCTCATAGGGAATATCAAGGCTGCTCTAGTCCCAACAAAGTAGTTGATCATGAGCGATTTAAGTGAAAACAGGAGGGGCCAAAGTGTTTCTAAAACGCTGGCTTTATGGCTGTTTTTACTTTGCTACCAGAAACAATATGCGCCACTTATCTGAACTGGCAGAGCCGTTTTGGCGTCCGCAAGATCCGCACACTAGATCAACACAGCACCGGGACATCACAACAAATAGGGCCGCACCCCTGAGAGCACGGCCTTTCAAGCGTTAGAAGCGCAGTTGAGTTAGCTAGCGCGGCGCTCTTCAAAGCTCAGCGCAATAAAGCTGGGGAGGTGATCGCCTAAGCCGACCACAGACTTCCCGTTGTCTCGGCCACCGCGTGAACGGTTGGAAGAGGACCGCGAATTCGACCTGTTGTCGGAAGAACGGGACCGGTTATCGTTTGATTTGGGGCGCCGGTCTTCGGATTTGGTCTGACGTTCTTCTGTTTTGGCCTGACGCTCTTCTGTCTTGGGCTGGCGATCCTTGGTGCTGTCTGCGGTCTCATCCGCTGCCTTGCGTGGCTCGCTAGTCTTCGCGGAAGACCGGCGGGTGCGTGTGGTGTATTTCTTTTCCTCGGCACCATCTTTGCCACTGTCTTTTGCCGCTTCTTCCTTGGCCGATTTCAGCGGGTTTTCCAGTCGTGGAATTTCCCGTTGCACCAAGCGCTCAATATCAGCGAGGTTCTTTTCATCCTTGGGAACGCAGATCATCACGGCCTTCCCATCGCGGCCAGCGCGACCTGTGCGACCGATACGGTGCACATAGTCCTCGGCGTGGCTGGGGACGTCAAAATTGAACACATGGCTGACGCTGGGTACGTCCAGGCCGCGGGCCGCAACATCTGAAGCCACAAGGATACGCAACTCGCCTTCGCGGAAAGAATCGAGTGTCTTGGTCCGCTGGCTTTGATCCAGATCGCCGTGGATTGGGGCTGCGTTATGGCCATATTTTTTCAGCGATTTGGCAACCACATCGACATCCATTTTGCGATTGCAAAAGATGATTGCGTTTGTGCATTTTTCGCCTTCACCATCGATCAGTGTGCGCAGCAGCTTGCGCTTCTCGCTTCCTTCACGATCGCGGCGCGATCCTTTGAACATCACGACGCCCTGCTCGATATTTTCGGAAGCGGTCGCCTGACGCGCCACTTCGATGCGTGCAGGTGCTGATAGGAACGTATTGGTGATGCGTTCAATTTCTGGTGCCATAGTGGCCGAAAAGAACAGCGTCTGTCGGGTCAACGGGTTTGTCATACCAAAAATGCGTTCGATATCGGGTATGAAACCCATATCGAGCATACGGTCGGCTTCATCTACCACCATGACTTTCACATCTGATAGAATCAGTTTGCCGCGTTCAAAATGGTCCAGCAGACGGCCAGGGGTGGCAATCAGAACATCAACACCCCGGTCAATTGCAGCATCCTGTTCTTTGAACGAAACGCCGCCAATCAGCAGGGCTTTGGTCAGTTTCAGATGCTTGGCATAGGTGTCGAAATTTTCGGCGACCTGAGCAGCGAGTTCGCGTGTCGGGCACAGGACCAGACTGCGCGGCATTCTGGCGCGCGCACGGCCTCGGGCCAGCAAAGTGATCATAGGAAGGGTAAAAGAGGCAGTTTTACCGGTTCCGGTCTGGGCAATACCCAAAACGTCACGACCTTCCAGCGCAGGCGGAATTGCCTCAGCCTGGATCGGTGTTGGGGTTTCATAACCCGCTTCATCGATTGCTTTGAGAACTTTAGGGTTGAGATTCAGATCAGAAAATTTCGTCATGTGTATCCGCGTTTCGCGGACGCTGACTTAGCCCGCACGTGCATTGATATGGCCGGACCCGGATGGTCTAAGTGCGATTTGCACTGTTGGCTCGCGGCGGGGAATAGCAAAATCACGGCGATGGGTCAAACAGAGTCGGCTAATCTGCGCTGGGAATGTGTTATTGGGGCATTTGGGAAACAAATCAACCGAATGCAGGGAATTGTTTCTGACGTTTTTCGGTGAGGTGAAGCCTGCGAATCTTCAGCAGTCCTTGGTCGTGTAGACGGGCGCGCAGTTCCGGTGTGTCAGCGCAGAGCTCATCATAGAAAGCGCGCAGCCCGGATACGCCATTTTCAGTTTCTATTTCGGTCAAGAGCTCGTGTAGGGTGATCCCCCCCAGTTCACGCCTACGATTGGGCGCAAGTTCTGGCCGGTATGACCCTTGCTGCAGGCGATAGCGGTAGTGAGCAAACCAGCTGTCCCAATCCTTACTGTGTACATGGCACAAATCGACCGGAGACAGTTCGATTTGATCAGGGTTGCTTTCGCCCTCGCGGAACACATTGTGGATACGAAACTCTATGCCCTCGGCACCGGTTCGTACAAAGAGTTTGCCCTGATCGTGGCTAAGGAAACCCGACTTCAGTTGATCGCCAAAGCGAGGGTAGAGATGGCGAACAATTGTGCTGCGGGTTGGATCGTTTGGAATATGCCCCTTAAATGTGGTGCCATCTCCGGCCAGCGATTCTATTGGGCGGGCCCGCGCACAAAATACATCCTGCGACAGGGGACCAAGGTGTGTATGAACAGGCTGTTCGCTCCATAAAAACTCATCGACATCCATGTGGATCAGCCAGTCAACATCGCGGGCCTGACGCCGATATGCGCGCGTTGCATTCAGCGTTTGGCGAACCTGATGTTTTATGGGACGGGATTTGCGTCGTTTTTGCCAATGGGCGTCGTCACACAGGATGACCCGGATCTTGGGGTGTGCCTTGAGAAAGGGCATTGCATCTGGGCAGGGAGCATCAAGGTATAAAAACAGTCGATGCGCGCCCGCCTCGAGGTGATAGGCAGCAAAACTCAGTATATCGATAGCTGGGGCCTTGATGGTGGCCACAAGACCCCAGCGGGAATGTTCAGAGTTCGACATTTGCCGTTTCTCAGTGTTTCAGATGATAATCTAGACCATCATTTCCTTAGTAGCGGTAAGGTTTAGCTCTGGGTAGTCCCGAACAACGCGGTCAATGTCCCACTGCAAACGTGTGAGATAGACGATGTCTCCGTCGTGGTCATGGGCGATGTGCTGGCTGTTCGTGTTGATGAATTTATCAAGCACTTGTTTGTCACCGCTAACCCATCGGGCGCTGGTAAACTGACTTTGCTCAAATCGCACTGGCAGGCCATATTCCATCTCGATGCGGCTTGCGAGCACTTCGAACTGGAGCTGCCCAACAACGCCAACGATAAAACCAGAGCCGATGGAGGGTTTGAACACCTTGGCTGCGCCTTCTTCGGCAAATTGCATCAAGGCCTTTTCAAGGTGCTTGGCTTTCAGCGGATCGCCAGGGCGTACGCTTTGCAGCAGCTCTGGCGCAAACGATGGGATACCGCTCACACGCAGGGCTTCGCCCTCGGTCAGTGTGTCACCAATGCGCAATTGGCCGTGGTTGGGAATGCCGATGATATCACCAGCCCAGGCCTCTTCCGCCAATTCACGGTCTGAGGCCAAGAACAGAACCGGATTGGAAATCGCCATCGGCTTTTTGGTGCGCACATGGGTCAATTTCATACCGCGACTAAAATGGCCTGAGGCCATGCGTACAAAGGCGACGCGGTCACGGTGCTTGGGGTCCATGTTGGCCTGCACCTTGAAGACAAAACCGGTAACCTTCTTTTCCTCGGGCGCGATATCACGTGGGTTGGCTTTTTGAACTTGAGGCTCAGGCCCGTAGTTTGCAATGCCATCCATCAACTCTTTGACACCAAAGGAATTAATTGCTGAACCAAACCAAATTGGTGTCATTGTTCCATCTAGCAAGGCCTGACGGTCCAGTTTTGGCAGGAGTTCGCGCGCCATCTCCAGTTCTTCAAGAAATGTTTCCAGCAGATGTTCAGGCACGTGTTCCGCCAGCTTGGGGTCATCCAAGCCATTGATTTCAATACTTTCCGCAACTTTGTTGCGGTCAGCGCGATCCATCAGTTCTAACCGGTCGCGCAGGATATCGTAGGTTCCAACAAAGTCACGCCCAACCCCAATCGGCCAGCTTGCCGGGGTCACATCGATCGCCAAGTTTTCTTGAATTTCATCAATGATGTCAAAGATTTCGCGGCTTTCCCGGTCCATCTTGTTACAGAAGGTCAAAATTGGCAAATCGCGCAAGCGGCAAACTTCGAACAGTTTCTGTGTCTGGCTTTCTACACCTTTGGCGCCATCGATGACCATGACGGCAGCATCTACTGCCGTCAGGGTGCGATAGGTGTCCTCGGAAAAGTCCGAGTGGCCGGGCGTGTCAACAAGGTTGAACCGTAAATCATCATAATCAAACGACATTGCGGATGCTGAAACCGAGATGCCGCGGTCTTTTTCCATTTGCATAAAGTCGGATCGGGTGCGACGCGCTTCGCCTTTTGCACGCACCTGTCCGGCCATTTGGATCGCGCCACCGTACAACAGAAATTTTTCCGTCAATGTGGTCTTGCCCGCATCCGGATGCGAGATGATCGCAAAGGTGCGGCGGCGGGCGATTTCAGCCGGCAGATTGGGGCGGTTTGAAGCAGTGTCAGACATGAGCGCGCGTATAGGTAAGAAAGTGGCCTGAGGCAAGGAAAACGGCAGGTGCGATCTGTACACTTTGCGTGCACCACCTGTGCACCGGGCGCAGTGCATTGGCGGGATTAACCTTTGGGGTCCAGATTTGTCGCTCCCGCAACAGGCACAGGGCTGTGATAACATGAGCATCAATCGAAAGTCTGCCAGTACAGAAATGCAATTGGAACTGGAACGACACCAAGATGAACTGCGCAAGGTGTGGCTCGACAAAAGCATGCCCGAAGACTGGAACGGGATGGACAGCTGGGAGCGGTTGGACCGGGCGAAGACCCGTGTCACCGTGCGTCTGGATGCGGATATGGTGCGCTGGTTTCGCAAACTTGGCCCCGGCTATGGCCGCCGCATCAACGCGATTTTGCGGATCTATTGGATGGCGTTGTTAAGCGGTCACATCGAGGCCTATGACGGGGACAATGTGACGCCACGATTGTTTCTAAACGCCCATGCCAAAGTGCGAGAGTTGGAGGAGGGGAGATAAAAGGCGGGAAGGTTAGAATACCGCTTTGATGCCAGAAACTGTCATCAGTCGACTCGAATCGCGTTGACCGCGAAATGCGCCATGTTCTATAAATGTTCTCTGCCTGAGTGCCGCAGACAGGCACAGAACATAGAAATAGGATATCGAGATGATTGAGCGTTCTTTTGCTGACTGCGTCAGGCAACAAATTGAGTTGCTGCAAGCCGGGAAACCTCTGGCGGCTTTTGACAAATTCTTTGCTGCGGATGGGGTGATGTTTGCCAATGACACCCTGTTTGCCACTGGTGCTGGCGAAGCACGGCGTAAGCAGGAACCGTTTATAAACACGGCCTCTTTGATCGAGGGGATGATTACAGAGGTGCGGTCCATTGAGGTGCTGCAGATCTGTGTGTTTCGGAACAAAACCAGCTTCAGCACATCCGAAGGCGTCCGGCATCAGATTGACGGGTTGTGCTGGCAGCAATGGCGCAGTGGCAAGATTATCGAAGAACGTTACTATGACAACAGCCACATGAGGCTGCTGATCGCGCAGGGGGTGCTGAAGCGTCCGGACATGATGATTGAGGCCTACAGAGGGCGTCAATCAGATGGGTCTATGTCGCTGGACTGCGCGTAGCTACAGCTATGCCTTTTTTCAGCGAAGTGAGGCGCGTTTCAAGGCCGCAATGGCATCGGGGCGATCCAGCAAGGCCTTTTGCACATCCAATCCGTGATTATCCCGTCGACCATGGGAGGTCAGATGTGGCGACAGCTGGTCAAGGAGCTCAGGCGGCAGCGCGGGTTTTGTGACGGGGTCAATTAGCAGGGATTCGGCGGCGATACCCTCGGCGTAGATGATATGGTGGCGGTCAAACAGGATCTGAAAGTAGTCAATGAAACCGCCATCTTGCACCACAACCGTGTGACCATTGATCAGGTGGCGGGCCTTGACCAGCAGTTCAGACGCGCCAGCGCCAATCTCGTCGCTGCGCTGATAAACAAACAACCGGTGATCGGGGCTGACCAGAAGATCGTTTTCGTTGTTCAGCGCGCCAGCACGGATCAGAATTGGCGCCATGCCCCCAACGGCACGGTGCGTTGTCTGACCAATCCAGCGGACCATTTGTGGGCCTTCATCGCGCGTTAGAACTTTGTCGCCTGGCTGGAGCTGTTCAATTGGAACCTGAGCCCCGGAGGCCATGGTGATATGCGTGCCACGGCTAAACGAGACATTGGCAATTTGCGCCAGCTTCTTGCGGGCGTCTTGGCGTTCGCCGCGAACCAGTACATAGTCGGTTTGGGCCACTATTGGTGCCAAGGGTAACAGGAAAATATCAGAAATCATTCCATCCTGATCAACCTCAACCAGTACCAGCGCCTCGGTGATGCTGCCATCCGGCGACATCAAGCTCAGCGCACAATCCAGATGCAACTGGGCATTTGCGGTCCCCAGTTCAGTGTCTTCAGCCACCCGCAGATCACCATCCGTCTGGGCCAACAGGCCTAACCGCTTTGGGGTGGTGCTTTGGTCCAGTTGATAGGTGTCATCAAGCATCAGATCATCCAGCACCCCCAGCGTGTCGCCCAGGTTAGCACCGACCTGCACGGAGAAACCGGTGGCAGGGTAGACGAGGACTGATTGGATATGGCCGTGTTCTGAGTGCACTTGGAAACCTTGGGTAAGAGTGAACCATAAGGTGATATTGGGGCAATCGTTGCACCAGTCCACACCTATAGCAGGGATTTGCCAGAGGTGTAGCAGCGAATTGTGGCTGTAGCTGGACCAGATGACGCAAATTTGCAGGCGCCGGGCTGGTCAATTTAGGAAAGCCGGTGCAAGGATAGCGCAAAATTGCATCCATCTGAGGGAGTGAAGCCATGGATCTGGGAATTTCAGGCAAGCGCGCATTGGTCTGTGCCAGCAGCAAAGGTTTGGGACTGGGCTGTGCCGAGGCGCTGGCAGAGGCTGGGGTCAATCTGGTGATGAACGCGCGCGGCTCTGAAGCCCTAGAGGCTTCGGCGCAGGCGATCCGCGACCAATATGGCGTTGACGTGGTTACAGTTGCCGCTGACATTTCAACCGCTGAAGGGCAGGCGCAGGTGATAACGGCTGCTATGGGCGTGGACATCTTGGTCAATAATGCTGGTGGTCCGCCTCCGGGTATGTGGATGGACTGGGACCGTGAGGATTTCATCGCGGCACTGGACGCCAATATGCTGGCCCCAATTGCACTGATGAAGGCGCTGATGCCGGGGATGATGGACCGTGGCTGGGGCCGGGTGGTCAATATCACCAGCGTTTCGGTCAAGGCACCGGTTGCTGTGCTGGGATTGTCGAATTCGGCGCGGGCTGGGTTGACCGGCTATGTAGCGGGGACCTCGCGCCAAGTTGCCGGGCAGGGGGTAACGATCAACAATTTGCAGCCCGGCATTCATGCCACCGACCGTGCCGTCGCATTGGACAACGGTGTATCCTCGCAGCAGGGGATCTCGATGGAGGAAGCCCAGGCGCAGCGCAGTGCAACCATTCCAGCCGGCCGCTATGGCACCCGGAGCGAATTTGGTGCCACCTGTGCATTTCTGTGTTCGAAGCATGCTGGGTTTATTGTTGGTCAAAACATCTTGCTGGATGGCGGTGCCTCCAACTTGGTGATGTAAATGGCAAGTGGATTTTCTTTGAAAGACCAGTTGTTCAATCAGGAAAAGGTCCGCTATTTGGCGGGCCTGTTTGCTCAGGCTGATCCTGGGTTTGACGCGGAGCAATTTGAATCGCGGGTGATGGAGCAGCTGCTCGGTTTTGAGTTGAAGCAGCGGATCAACTGGATTGCTGAGATGTTGGGGGAGGCCTTGCCCGGCACATTGCCAGAGGTTGCTCCGGTGCTGCTGCGCGCATTGCCTGAACCGCTGGACCCAAAGAAGACAGATGACGATTTTGGCGATTTTATCTTTGCCCCACTGGGAGAGTTTGTTGTTGCCAAAGGATTGGAGGACCACCGCGAGTTGGCGTTGGATCTTCTGGCTGAACTGACCCAAAGGTTTTCGATGGAATGGGCTGTGAGACCGTTCCTGAACCGCTGGCCTGTTGAAGTAATGGCGCGGATGCAAGCCTGGACTGGGCACGACAGCTATCATGTGCGTCGTCTGGTCAGCGAGGGGACCCGTCCGCGACTGCCTTGGGGGCTTGCGGTTGGGTTGGATCTGCCAGAACCGCTGCCACTGCTGGAGGCGCTGCATGGTGATGCAACCCGCTATGTTACCCGATCGATTGCCAATCATCTGAATGACATAACCAAAAAAGACCCTGACCTTGTACTGGATCTGTTGGAAAAATGGCGGGTTGATGCGCAGCAAGACCGGCGGGAACTGGATTGGATGACGGCTCATGCTCTGCGTGGATTGGTCAAATCCGGGCATCCGCGGGCCATGGAAATGCTGGGCTATGATCCTTTGGCAAAACTGGACGCGCGGTTGGACTTGAGGGCTGGTGCTGTGCGAATTGGGGAGGCATTGGAGTTTTCCTGTCACTTGAATACAGCGGAGGACTTGCCGGTTTTGGTGGACTACCGGCTGCACTTCCAACGCCCAGGTGGCAAAATATCTGCCAAGGTATTCAAGATGAAGCAGGCCCGTGTAACAGGTGGAGCGCTGACCCTTAAAAAACGCCACCCATTGAAAGGCAATGCCAGTACATTCACCCTGGTGCCCGGCCCACATCGGATAGAGCTGCTGGTCAATGGACGGGTGCGCGACGACGTTGAGTTTGAGCTGATGGCCTGATCCGGAAATCAGCCGTTTGGGGGGCGCTGCCCCCAGCCCCCTCTGGGGTCTCCCCCGGGATATTTTGGGGCTAGATGAACAGGGGATCCATCAACTTGTCACACTAATGTAAATTGGGATGGTTATGACTGCAGGAAAGAATGGCTGCCGCCCATTTGCAAACAGAGCCGGAGATCAACGTAATGAACCATGAAACTGTCCAGAGCTATTACGGTGAGGTTTTGCAGAGCAGTGATGATTTGCAAACCAATGCCTGTTGCAGCCCGGATGATATGCCGGATCATGTCAAAGCCGTTCTGGCGCAGATCCATGACGACGTTTTGACCCGCTACTATGGCTGCGGCTTGATTGCGCCGCTTGCACTTGAAGGTGCACGGATATTGGATCTGGGCTGTGGAGCCGGGCGGGATGTCTATGCCCTGTCTGCTATGGTTGGTGAGACTGGTTTGGTGGTGGGCGTTGACATGACCGCCGCGCAGCTGGATGTCGCGCGGGCGCATCAGGATTACCACGCAGAGAAATTTGGCCATGCGCATTCAAATGTTGAATTCCACCACGGGTTCATCGAACAGCTAGAGGCGCTAGATCTTGAGCCGGGTTCGTTTGATATCATCGTGTCAAACTGCGTCATTAATCTTGCCACCGACAAGGCGGCAGTCCTGCGGGGGGCGCATCGGTTACTGAAGCAGGGCGGCGAGATGTATTTTTCGGATGTCTATGCAGATCGTCGCATCCCCCAGGCCATGGCCGAAGACGACCTGCTGTATGGCGAATGCCTGTCAGGCGCGCTGTACTGGAACGATTTTTTGTCCTTGGCAAAAGACGCGGGTTTTGAGGATCCTCGCCGGGTAACCGCGCGCCCTTTGACGATTGAGAACCCAGTTTTGGAAGCCCGGGTGGAGCCTCTGAAGTTTCTGTCGGCGACCTACCGATTGTTCAAATTGGAGGGGTTGGAGCCCGCCTGCGAAGACTATGGTCAGGCGGTGATCTACCGCGGCACGATCCCGCATGCGCCACATTATTTTGAGCTGGACGATCATCATCTCATTGAGGCAGGCAAGGTGTTCCCCGTCTGCGGTAATACGTGGAGAATGCTGCAAGACACGCGTTTTGCGCCACATTTCGAGTTCATCGGTGATTTTGACACCCATTATGGGATTTTTGCGGGGTGCGGCGGAGAAAGCCCATTTAATGAAATGGACAGTGGTGGCGTTTCAACCTGCTGCTGATGGCTTGCGCCACCGCGTTGGGGTTGCTATCTGCGCGGGGAAATCCGATGGTTTTCCTTGGAAATCTCTCAGAAAGGCTTCACAACTCCGATGAATACTGCTCCTGAGGCCAGCCTGATGCAAACCACACCACGTCTGGAAATCCGCAACCTGAAGCGACATTTTGGTGGTCGGGCGGTGGTTGATGATGTGTCGCTGAGCATTAAAGCCGGACAAGTGACCTGCCTGCTGGGGCCGTCTGGCTGCGGGAAATCAACAACCCTGCGCATGATCGCAGGTGTCGAGATGCAAGACAGCGGTGAGATCTATGTCGATGGTAAACTGATCTGCGACACTATTTTTAGGGTCCCACCTGAACGGCGTGAAATCGGGTTGATGTTTCAGGACTTCGCACTGTTTCCACACCTGAGCGTGGCCGACAACGTAGGTTTTGGCCTGAAAGGGGCAAAGGAAACGAAGCGGGCACGGGTTGAAGAGCTGCTCGCGCGGGTTGATTTGATGCGGTTTATTGATGGCTATCCTCATCAACTGTCAGGTGGAGAGCAGCAGCGGGTTGCATTGGCGCGGGCGCTGGCTCCGCGGCCAAGAATTATGCTGATGGATGAGCCGTTTTCAGGGTTGGACAACCGGCTGCGCGACGGTATCCGCGATGAAACCCTGAGCCTGTTGAAAGAAGAAGACACAGCGGTTCTGCTGGTCACCCATGAGCCAGAAGAAGCGATGCGGATGGCGGATGAGATTGCACTGATGCGCGGTGGCAAGATTGTACAGCAGGGCGCGCCCTACAACGTTTATAACCGACCGGTCGATCACGCTGCGGTGGCGTTCTTTAGTGATACCAACGTTTTACAAGCGCGGGTACAGGGATCTCTGGCTGAAACGGCCTTTGGGGACTTCCTCGCACCTGGGTTGCCTGATGGCACCGATGTGGACATTGTTTTTCGCCCTCAACATCTGAAGATTGATTTTGACCGTGCCGGATCCGGTCCATTGCCAACCCCAAGTGATGGGGTGGCGGCACGCGGTACGGTGGTACGCGCGCGCTTTTTGGGCCATGAAAGCCTGGTGGAATTCAAAATGGATCATGACGGCTCTACTCTGAAGGCCACAGTGCCAAATGTATTCCTGCCGCAAGCGGGCCGGGTGATGTGGCTGACTGTGAAGCGTAATCGGTGCTTTGTATTTGCGCGTTGACTAAGACTGTTTGCTGCTTAGGTTTGAATATTGGAACGGTCTTTTGAAGCGGAAACATTGCTCTTAGTACTGTGGTTGGCAGCTAAGAACTGCATCTGTACCAATTTCTGAGCCTAAACCGGATGTGAACCAAGTATTTGATGTAACCAGTTTAAAGCGCAACTGAGCTGCGAAACTTAGGGAGCGGCTGTAATGACAGAGATTACAAGAAATCTGTTTCTAAGGCAGTGTCTGGCGCTGGGGTTAAGCAGCTCGTTAGCAGCCGCACTTACCGCGACCGGGGTTTTGGGGGCATCGAAGCCGTCCAAAGTTGTCATTGTTGGTGCGGGAGCTGCGGGGGTGACCGCAGGGTACCTGCTGCGCCGCGCGGGGGTGGAGGTCCAAATCGTTGAGGCGGCGAAGCGGATTGGCGGACGGGTCAAACGATTGAAGGGGTTCGCTGATTTCCCGGTTGATCTGGGCGCAGAGTGGATCCACGACGAGCCTTCCGTTCTTGGCGATATTGTGGATGATGCCTCTGTCCTGATGGATGTGGAAACGATCGACTATGAGCCACAACAATTTCAGTCCTGGGTGAACGGCCGGTTGAAGCAACAGAACTGGCTCCGGCGTGTTTATGCAGAGTATAAGTTCAAGACGACAACCTGGTACGGGTTTTTTGAGCGGTTTATCGTCCCGACGGTTCGTGACCAAATTCACCTAAATAACCCGGTTTCCAGCATCGACTACAGTGGCAGTCAGGTGGTGGTGAAAACGAAGAGAGGCCAGGTGTTCAGGGGGGATAAGGTTATCGTCACTGTGCCAGTCTCTATGTTGCAGCGTGATGCCATCCGATTTGACCCGCCTATGCCAAAAGCGCAAAGCCGTGCAATTCGAGGTGTTGTCATGGGGGACGGTATCAAAGTCTTTGTCGAGTTTTCAAAGCGGTTCTATCCGGATGTTTTGATTTTTGATCCGGCGGCAAAGGTTGCTTCGGGTGGGGATTACAAAACGGTTTATGACGCAGCATTTGGGAAGGGATCTAGGCGTCACATTCTGGGTCTGTTTGCAATCAATGCGCAGGCAGCGCCCTATGTGCGGCTGAGTGATCGGGACGTTGGAGCCAAACTGATTGGTGAACTGGACCAGATCTATGACGGGCAGGCCTCGCGCTACTATGTCAAACATGTGGTGCAGAACTGGTCGAAAGAACCTTATATCCAGGGGTCATATTCTTATGACTTCGATGATGCCGAATTCGACAGCATGGCCGAAATACTGGCTCCTTTGCAGCAGCGCGTGTTCTTTGCTGGCGAGGCATTGGGTGGTCGCAACCAGGCCACCGTTCATGGCGCCTGCCAGTCAGCGCATCAGACCGTGAAACGGGTGCTTGCGAGCTAGCCCTGATGAGGGACTTTGCTGGGTGCTTCCTGCCTGTTGTTATTGCAGAGACAGTTGATGCAATGACCAAGCTAAGAAAGTTCCACCTAGATGGGTGTTTTGGCTAAGGGGTGCGAATTTGCCATGGGGCAATCGGCTGAGTTTAGCCATAGATAGATGTTAGAGAATTTTGATCGATCCACCCACTATCGCAGGGGCCGATATAGGGACGTGGGGTGGCGACCGATATCCCAATGCTGCAGGTTTCGTCTTGTCCATCGATAACGCCGTCCCAACCATCCTGCTCATTACAGCCAGATACCACATGACCCGCTTCCAGTATCGCGATTACGGGAAACTGGGTTCCCGGTCCTGATCTTAGTTCTGCCCCGCCTTGGTTGACCTGCAACCCAATGCTACAGGTGCCGTGATCCGTGTCGGGGAGCAGCATAATGGGGATGGATTTGGATTGTTCGACGGATGTTTGTGCAGCCAATGCACTGCAACACAAAGTGGCGACAGTAGCTGAAATGAGAAGATTTTTCATTTTGATCACCCCTTTGCACCCCTAAAAAGCATACGAAACGAGACTGAAAATGCAATGGAACTAGCAGCCGACTTCGCTTTTGATCGATGTTGAGCCGAAACGGCATAGCCACAGTGGCAAGCAGGTTTTGATAGGGGCATCTCATCAGTCACCACTGAGTAGAACGTTTGCACTGGGTCCTTTGTGAGAACAGGGATGTTTTCGAAGTGGAACTGTTGTTCTGAGTGTGTTTGAGCGGGAACGATGTCTGCGTAACTTCCAGCGCTCGATTTCAGTGTTCGCCGGCGGCCTTAGCAGTCTTGGCTGAAAAGGCAGCTTGCGCCTCCTTCACCTCAGATTCATGTTCCATAGCCCAGTTCGCCAAGGCTGATATGTGAACCAAGAGTGAAACACCCAGTGGAGTTAGGCTATAGGCCACAGAGGGCGGACGTGTGTCAAAAACTTCGCGGTGAACCAGCCCGTCGGCCTCGAGCGCACGTAGGGTAACGGTCAGCATACGCTGTGAAATACCGTCTACGGCGCGCAATAATGCCCGAAACCGCTCAGTTCCTCGTCCAAGCCGCAAAACAACCATTACGCTCCATTTATCGCCAATGCGGTCCAACAGGTCCCGTACAGGGCAAACGCCGCTGAATTCGTTGGCGATCCATGAATCGACACCGTCGTTCATCTCGTCGATATCAACCTTGGTTACTTCCCTGTGCCTATCCAATGAATTAGTGCCTCCTTTCGCCGCCATTTCTTGTCTCCTATCTATGGTTCCTAAGAGTAACCTTAATACCATGGAGAACCACAATGAACCAGACTGTCGCGATTTTTGGAGCCACCGGAGCGCAGGGCGCACCTGTTGTACGTGAAGCCCTTGCCAAAGGGATGACCGTACGAGCCGTCGCACGAGATATCTCAAAAATCTCTAAACTGCACCCAGAGGCACAGGCCTTTGCTGCCACATTGGATGACGAGGAGGCCATTGCGAAGGTATTGGATGGTGTCGATGCCGCATTTGTCCACCTGCCAATGCCTCAGTCCCCGGAAGACCCGGCCAATTGGATGAAAGCTCTATTTGGCGCCGCTCACCGTGTTTCCTTGCCTTTGCTGGTATACACCACTGGCGCAACATCCGGTTCGCGATACCCGTCTTCGATGATGATTGATGGAGCAACCGGTGGCATGCAGGCGGTTCTTGCAAGCGGCATCCCTTCGATTGTGCTGCAACCCACCATCTACTTAGAAAATTTGGTGCCGGATTTGTTTGTCCCACGTCTGCGAAGCGAAGGCATATTGGACTACCCACCGCTGCCAGAAGATATGAAAGTCACGTGGACGTCGCACCAAGACCAAGCAAGGGTTGCCGTTGCAGCGCTTTCACGCCCCGATTTGGCAGGTAAAAGCTACGAAATCGGGACCCCTGAGGCTGTAACTGGTGATGAACTGGCTACGCAACTCTCGGAATGGGCTGGTAAGACGGTACAATATGCCCCGCTTTCTCCTGCTGACTTTGGTCAACGTGTTAGCGATGTACTCGGAAATCCGGGTGTTGCATTTGCTTTGATCGATTTGTATGGCGCGCTTGCGAAAATGGGCAACGACGATATGGCAATCGACACCAATACCGTTGAAGCAACCTTTGGTGTTAAGCTCTCAACTATCGCAGATCACATCAAAACCTGGGCCGATGCAAAACAGATTGCATAGCTCATCTAACAGCCGGGCCGGGTGCTTCACTCGGCCCGAAACGATCTGAAGCTAGGTACTCGGAGAGATCTGATCCGTCTGCACAGCTACCACTTCTTAGCTCTGATAATCTTCCAACCGCTTTCCCGGCTCATCGACAAACAGCTCGGGCAGGGCGGTGGCTTGTTCTATCAGATCAACGCGGAATACGCGGAAATCGTCGCGTGTTTCGCACCAGGCCGTGAGGGTCCAAACCCGGCCCCAATACTCCATATGCAGCGGTCTGATAGTCCGGGCGGTTAGCACCCCGTCGATGCGTCTGTAGTCGAGGTGAAGTTTCTGACGCGCCTTGATGGCAGCACGCAGCGCGGGCATGTGGGTAAAGCCAAGGGTGGCATTGGAAAAGGGGTAGACTGCGAATTTCCAGGCATCTGCCTCGGCAATGGTGCCGGTCGGCAGAACAGCGTCGATTTTGTCAGCCAGTGACAGGGCGGCGGCCTTCAGATCATCGTCGGCGGCTTCGGCGACAATGGCCATGCCGAGGTTGAGCGCCTCAAGTTCTGCGGCGGTTAGGGTGACGGGGGGCAGGGTGATCGCCTCGCGCACCATATAGCCGACGCCGCGCTCACCCTCGACGGGGACACCAGAGGCCACCAATGTGTCCATGTCGCGGTAGATGGTGCGGACCGACACTTCCAGTCGGTCCGCGATGTCCTGGGCGCGATGCAATTTGCCGTCGCGCAGGATCTGGATGATATCAAAGAGGCGGTCGGAACGTCGCATGGGAGTACCCTTGTCCCGTCCCGACCTGTCTCGTCAAGCGGCCATGTCCCACAGCACGTCTTCGTGGCGCATGTTGGCGCTGTCTGGAACGATGGACTTCATCAGCTCGGCGGTGCATCCATCTGCCATAAAGGCAGCGGCTGCGGACTTAGCGTTCTCCATGGTTTCCCAGACCACATAGTCGGTCCAGCGGCCATCTTCGCCACGGCTGAGTTGACGGTGGACAAAGCCGGGCTGTGCACGGCAAAAGGCCTCGGTGCCCTTGCTGATCTCTACAAAGGATTCGTTGGTGATGCCGTCGATCAGGGCAAAAGTTACAATCTCAGCAACTACATTTTTCATTTGTCATCTCCTATGTGTGTTGACGCTCTGGACCTAGCAGGGGGCAACTGACATAAACCTGTCAGTTGAGGTTCGGCTTGCTGAAAAAAATGCAATATCAGCTCGGAATGGCCTGTCAGTCCGGCGTTGTTGCTTTCGATCAAACATCGGCAGGCGTAGAACCACTAGTGAAACGAATATACGGCGCGGATGGGCGCCGAAACTAAAGGAGACATTCTCATGTTGAACAATATTGGCCTTCCTGGCCTGCTGCTGATCGCTGTTGTGGTTCTGGTCCTGTTTGGCCGTGGTAAAATCAGCTCGTTGATGGGTGAAGTGGGCAAAGGAATCACATCGTTCAAAAAAGGCATCAATGAAGGCGCTAAGGAGTTGGAAGAAAATGCGGCTGAGACTGCCACGGATGTCACGCCTGAAACTGACAAAGACAAGGCGTAATCCGCTATGTTCGATTTGGGTTGGACCGAAATGCTGGTGGTCGGTGTTGTTGCACTGATTGTGGTTGGCCCCAAGGACCTGCCGGTGATGTTTCGTACAGTTGGGCGGTTTGTCGGAAAGGCCAAGGGCATGGCGCGCGAATTTAGCAGTGCTATGAACGATGCCGCAGACCAGTCCGGCATCAAGGATGTTGCCAAGGGGCTAAAGACGGCCACCAATCCGGTTGGATCAGCGATGGATGGGGTGCGTGATGCAGCCCAGGACATGGCCAAGAGTATGGATTTCACCGGCAAGGGACCGGATTTGGATAAATTCGACCCTGACAGTGAAACCGGGAAACTGGCTGCTGAACGTGCTGAGGATGCCAAGAAGATCCAGGCGGCCACAGCGCGCACGGCAGCAGAGCGCAAGGCCCGTGAAGCTGCTGAGGCGCTGGCCAAGGCAGAAGAAGCCGAGGCGGCGCTGAAGAGTGACGATGAGAGTAAATCATGAGCCAGACTGAAGAGATCGAAGACAGCTCAGCCCCGCTGATCGAGCATCTGGCTGAGCTTCGTAATCGGTTGATCCACATGGTGGTGGCATTTTTGATCGGTATGATCATCTGCTTTACTGTGGCGACACCGATTTTCAATTTTCTGACCAATCCTCTGTGTCAGGTGCTGGCGGATCGGGGGCAGGACTGCGACCTGATCTTTATCTCGCCGCAAGAGGGCTTTTTCGTTGCGATCAAAGTGTCGCTGCTGGGGGGATTGATCCTGTCGTTCCCCTATTTGGCGATGCAGGTTTGGCGATTTGTGGCGCCGGGACTGTATAAAAACGAGAAAGGCGCGTTTCTGCCGTTCCTGTTGGCGTCACCTTTCATGTTTGCACTGGGTGCCAGCTTTGCCTTTTACGTTGTGACGCCGCTGGCCTATGAGTTCTTCCTTGGTTTCCAGCAGTTTGGATCCGGCGGAGAGGCTGTTCCGGATGCGACCGCGGCACCATTGAGCGTGGTATTTCAGGGCTCGGCCCAGGAATATCTGAACCTAACGATCAAGTTCATCGTGGCCTTTGGCATGTGCTTCCAGTTGCCGGTTCTGCTGACGCTGATGGGTAAGGTTGGACTGGTCAGTGCCGAGGGGCTGAAATCGGTTCGTAAATACGCTGTTGTTGCAATCCTGTTGCTGGCTGCGCTGGTGACACCGCCGGATGTGATCACTCAGGTGATCCTGTTTGTGGTGGTCTATGGCCTGTACGAAGTCTCGATCTTCCTGGTGGGCCGTGTCGAAGTAAAACGTGAGGCCAAGTTACGGGCCGAAGGGTTCTATGACGACGAGGACGACATGGATCCAGCTGATGCTGAGCCTCACTTTGATGATCCAATGTTGGCTGAGTTCGATGAGGACGACGAGGTTGACGACAGTAAAGACAAATAGGTCTGAGGCTAACTGAATAAAGGCGCGCCAGAGATGGCGCGCCTTTTTTGATTGTCCTGTGTGATGGTGCAGGTGCGACCATGTGTAGGTTGAATGCTTGGCGGTCTGGTTCTACCCTTGGGCTATGATACCTGATGACAAAACGGGCACGACTTCGCAGCCCAGCCGGAGAGATTTCCTAACGATGGCAACCTGCGGCATGGGAGCGGTTACGGTTGGGGCTGGCATTTGGGGACTTGGTCGAACCTTGGCACCCAGTGCCGAGATTGTGGCTGCGCCGGAGTTGCAGATTGATCTGAGTGAAGTTCCTGTTGGTGAATATCGTACACTTCGGTTTGATCGAAAGCTCATTTTTCTAAAGCACCTAACAAAAGAACAGGTCACAATAGATGCAACATATGATGTTGGCAAACTCCCTGACGGTCTGGCGCAAAACGCAAATATGGTTGAGGGCTCACCTGCTAGTTTTGAAAATAGGACAGTGTCATTCAACGGAGTTTTTACGGTTCTTTGGGGCAAATGCCCGCGAGGGTTCTGTGTTCCATTGGCTGACGCTGGGGACTATGGCGGATGGTTTTGCCTCTGTGGTGGTGCGCATTTTGATGCGGTGGGGCGTGTTCGCCGCGGGTCGAGCCCGTGGAACATGCGTATCCCGAGACATCGTGTTTCAAAGCATGGGATACTCACTGTTACGTCGGATCAGGGTGGGCTTAGTCAGGAAGAACTAGACCGGTTGGTTTTCGGAAGCCGTAGTTGAGCTCATCAGTTTTGCCTGACTTGGTCATCCTAGTCGGCTTCCATTGAGACACAGATCAGATGTTCCGTGCAGTGCCTGCGACATGGAGGCTATCGCCTGACTAACCGGACATGGTGACATTTAGAGTGGAGGGCAGCCCCATGTCCTCACCCAGTCGGATCTGAAAGATGCCTCCACCCTGCAAGGTGGGCCAGTTGAGATCAACCAATGCACCACCAAGTGCGGCGGCTGTAGCAGCTGTGGCTGGGCCTTCTACCACGCCACCAATGGCAAAGGCGTTGCGAGAGACGATTACAGTGTCCGATTCAACATAGAGCAGGCTGTTTGTTGTCAGGTCATGGTTTCACTATCATCTTGTCCCAAGTCAGATCTAATTTAAAAACGACAAAAAGGCGACTGTGACTTTGTGCAAAGAATTTGGAAAGGCGCGCCAGAGATAGCGCGCCCCTTTTTGTTTGGTTGTCTTTGAGAAACAGCTCGATGGCGGTGTTCAGCTGTCTATTTCTGACACCTCCGAAAGGTATCGGTCTGACCAGTCTTTGTTCGTTGCATCAGCCAGTTTGGCGACTGGTAAATCATCGCCAGTCCTTGGTTTAAATCCCAAGCCGAGCCTCCCAAGAACCCGCGCAAGCGCAGCTTGAGGGTCATGCGATAGGTCTTCGTAGGTGATTTTGAGGGGCTCTATTTGCTGTGTGTCAAACCAAGTTTTCCAATCACTGTCCATGATTACGAAATCCGAGAGCATTTTTGAAATCGCCTGAGCATTGTAGCTCGCTTCCTTTGGCTCTGACAGGCGTTCAAGTTCAGTTCCATCAGGCGCTGCGTGCCACAACCCGGTTTGCATGGCCTTCACATAGGATATCGCCTGATCGAGTTTGTTCTCACGCGTGAGATGTATGAAGAGCGTTGTTCCAAATGCGGAAGATATGCGCTCTTTTTCGAGTGTTGTTTCAGGAAGGAGAACGGCCATTTGACGCATGAAAAAGGCAAAGCTATGCCGTTGCAGGCGCAGGCCGAATACATCGGTTTCACCTTTGCCACGCTCAACTGCGGATGCGAAAATCGCCTGCAGGGTCTCTTGCTGGGTGCTGTAGTTGTCAGGATCAAGGCCGTAGTCGCTAAGCCATTTGGAAAGTGACGGCTCGTGAAAATGTGAGCCCGGAACTCCTGCGATTCCCTTGTTGCCCAACATTTTGCATAGTAGGGTACTGCCGCTTCGTGGGCTCGTGCAAATAACATAGGACTTAAAATGAGCCATGGTTTGGCCTCTTAGAAATAAAACGTTCAACTCCGACTATAGATTGTTTCCAGCATCGCTGTCCCATTTTGTCGGGATCGCCCAGTACATGTACTGGATCAATGTGCGGTCTGTTGTCGCCCTCGCCGAAATTGGCTTCGTCAGCCACAGGTTATGACGGAACAGGCTGCACTCACCCGCATTTCTGGTGCGCTGGAGAAGTTGGTTTTGGAAGCCGATTAATGTGCAGGTTTGAAAGGCATTGCCACATTGACCGGCTTTCTTGGATGATCAGATGTTCCGTGCGGTGCCTGCGACATGGACGCTATCGCCTGACTTACCGGACACGGTGACATTCAGGATGGATGGCTGCCCCATGTCCTCACCCTGTCGGATCTGAAAAGCGCCACCACCTTGCAAGGAGGGCCAGTTGAGATCAACCAATGCACCACCAAGTGCGGCGGCTGCAGCGCCTGTGGCTGGGTCTTCTACCACGCCACCAATGGCAAAGGCGTTGCGAGAGACAATAACAGTGTCCGATTCAACATAGAGCAGGCTGGTTGTTGTCAGGTCGTGTTCCTGCATCAGGGCGAGACCCGTGTCGAAGTCATAGGACATGTTTTTCAGGTCAGCCCGGTTGCGCAGGGCGAGTATGGCGTGCTGGTTGCCTGCAAAGCCCAGGGTTGCGGGAAGGCGAGGATCAAGTTGATCATCGCTCAGACCAAAGAGCGATTTCAATTGCTCCAGTAGCGCGGTGTCCAGTGGCTTGGACCAGGTTTCGGGGGACTTGAGTTCGGCGGTCCAGCCATTTTGAGTTTCAGCGGCAGAAACCGCAATACTGCCCTGTGACAGCTGCAAATCGAACGTTCCTGCCTGATAAGCTTCCCCCAAAGCAACCCCAAGGGCGATTGTTGCGTGGCCACAAAAAGCGACCTCAGCTTCGGGCGAATAATAGCGGACCTGCCACTGGTCGCCCATGGGGGCTGCAAAAACGGTTTCGGAATAGCCGATTTCACGTGCAAGGGTCTGCATCTCTTTTGGGGCCGGCAATTGGTCCTGAATGACAACTCCAGCTGGGTTTCCACCTGCCTGGCCGTTTGAAAAAGCTGCGATACGTTGCGGGTTCATTGTGGTCTCCTTTGTGTTGGGTCCTTTCTATTCGAAGTCATTGCATAAGGAAAATTGATATTTATGATTGAATATATCACAATAATTGAATTAATGTGGAGCATGGATCTTGCCCTTGTTGCTTTGGCGATATCATGCTTTGTCAGCGGCAAGACAGGACGGAGACACCGATGGACCAGATCACACTCACCCGCATTGCTGAAGCTTTGGAACGGATGGCACCAGCGCCCCTCGCGGCACCAGATTTTGACGCGGCCACGGCCTTTGTCTGGCATGTGGAGCCTGAGCGGCTGGAGCCTGTGGCGGATATAAGTCGGGTGGATTTGGATCTGTTGGTGGGCATAAACCGCTCACGCGATACATTGCTGGAAAACACCCGGCGTTTTGCCCGGGGGCATGGCGCCAACAATGCCCTGTTGTGGGGCGCGCGGGGCATGGGTAAGTCGAGCCTTGTAAAGGCGGTGCATGGGGCACTGTTGAAGGATCACGCGGATCTGAAGCTGGTGGAACTGCAGCGCGAAGACCTGCCTTCGGTGGCGCGATTGCTGCATCATCTGCGCAGCGCGTCGCAACGGTTCATCCTGTTTTGCGATGACCTGTCGTTTAGCCATGACGACCAGCATTACAAAAGCCTGAAGGCGGTGCTGGACGGCGGCATCGAAGGGCGGCCAGAAAACGTGGTGTTCTATGCCACCTCAAACCGTCGCCACCTGATGCCGCGCGACATGATCGAAAACGAACGCTCCAGCGCCATCAACCCGTCTGAGGCAGTCGAGGAAAAGGTCTCACTGTCAGATCGTTTTGGTTTGTGGTTGGGCTTCCATCCCTGTGATCAGGATGAATACCTCGCGATGATCGACGGCTATTGCACGGCTTATGGCGTGAGTGTTGAGGCTGATACCTTACGGGCCGAGGCGATAGAATGGCAGGCAACACGTGGTGCCCGTTCGGGCCGTGTCGCCTGGCAGTTCTTTGTTGATCTGGCAGGGCGTCAGGGTGTTGCACTGAGTTAACGCGCGGTCCGGCAAGACCTTACATATTTGCGCCGCAGGCCTGATAGGGCTGCGACTCCAATTTCACTGCCTTATTGCAGGTAAGGCAGTGGATCGACTGAATCAAAACCGTCACGTACTTCAAAATGAACATAGGCATCGTTACCGCTGCGCAGTGCAGCGATGGTCTGGCCACGTTTGATCTTGTCGCCTTTGTTGACCTCGATGTTTTCCACATTCGCATAAACCGTCAGTAGCTTTGCATCGTGACGGATGACAATGATTGGGACTTTGTTGGAATCTTCGGTTATCGCAGCAACTGTACCGCTTCGTGCGGCTTTGACTGGGGTGCCTGCGGCCGCCGCGATATCGATCCCGTCATTCTTACCCCTGGAATAGGTTCGAATGATTTTGCCCTGAACCGGATAGCTCATTGCGGCCTGATTGTTACGGCTGGGGGTCGGGACTTCAACCTGTGCTTCGGGCTGCGTTTCAGCAACTGCAGCGACATTTTCTTGTGGCAGAGGTTTGGTCGAACTTGGAGGGGTAGGCGTGGTGGTACCCTGACCGGGAACTGTCACTGTGGTGGCGACTGCCGGTGATGCAGGGGCAGGGGCGGATTGGTCCTTAATTGGGATCAGCAAATATTGGCCTTCGCGAATGGCAAAATCGCTGCTCAAACCATTCCATTCGGCAAGTGCTTTGACGGGAACCTGATACAGCCGCGAGACCGTATAGGCGGTTTCACCGCGGGTGACCTTGTGGCGTACCGGCTCCGGCCCCTCTTGAACCGCGGGCTTTTCAACTCTGGACGGTGTCGGCTGTAACTGAGTGGTGGTCACAGAGCCGGGATTAGGGGATGTGGCGCCATCTATAGCTGATCCGGCAAGCGCTTCGATATCAACCGAGCCCGGATTGGCGGGGGTTCCTGAGGAAATCACTTGATCCGGTGCCCTGCGTGGCAGCGCAAGTACCTCACCGGGTCGCAGAGGGTCGCTGGGCTGGACCCCGTTGAAGCGGGCTATTTCGTCAGCCTGCATTCCGATCCGCGCAGCAACATCTGCGACGGTATCTCCACGTTGTGCCACTGCCACCTGATAGGTGGGGTAGGTGATCAATCCACGGTCATCTGCAGGAGGGCGACCAGTGGTCGCGTTCTGTGCGGCATTGGAGGTGTTGAAACCACCGACCTGCCCACGCAAATCATAGTCCAAGGGGCCGTCACATGCTGCCATAATCGCCAGTGCAGACAACATGGTGGCGCTGCGTGTTAGGCGGGAAAAGGGGAAGGTCATCGTCATTCTGCTCTCCTGCAAATGCGATCCCCCTTTTGTGCCGGGGGTATACAGTCACTCGTTCATTTCTATAGCCAGAACTCTGGCCTAGGCAGGCCCGAATAGGCCTGGATTTGGCACTACTTATGTCTCTTTGCCCAATCCCTCAAGCAGGGGCACGAAGCGAACAGGGCGTAATTCGTCATATTCCAACCCATCTGGCGTTTTTTGCACCCGAATTAGGGTCTGCACCGCATCTGACTGACCCACGGGCACAACCATGATTCCGCCAACTTTGAGCTGCGCCAGAAGCGGCCCTGGTGGATCTTCAGCGGCGGCAGTGACCAAAATGCGGTCAAACGGCGCCTGATCGGGCAACCCAAAGCTGCCATCCCCGACCAGTGAGGTGATATTAGCAAGGTGTAGCTTTTCAAAAATCTGCCGTGCCTCGCGAACTAAACGGGCGTGGCGATCGACAGTATAGACCCGTCGCGCCAGTTTCGACAAGATTGCTGCTTGATAGCCCGAGCCAGTCCCAACTTCGAGCACCGTATCGCGTGATGACACCTGCAGTGCCTGGGTCATCAGGCCAACCACGGAGGGTTGCGAAATTGTCTGACCGCAGGCAATGGGCAGGGGCATGTCTTCGTAGGCACGTTGCGCAAACAAGCCGCGAATAAAGGGCCCGCGGTCAACTTCCTCCATTACATTCAGCACACGGGCTTCGGTCACCCCTTTTGAACGAAGGGCAAACAGGAACTGCATCTTGGTTTCGGGGTCTGGGCTGCTCATTGAATGACCTTCAGGGCCTCCAGCGCGTCATGGGCCGTCAAATCAGCACGCATTGGCGTCACTGAAATATAGCCCTCCAGATTGACGGCAGCATCGGTTCCCGGCGCAGTGGGGATATGCTGGTCGCCACCTTTGATCCAAAGATAGGGGCGCCCCGTGGGCGACAGCTGTGGCTCCGCAGTGAAAGAGGTGCCGGGGCGCAGCCCCTGAGCAGCCACACGGGTGCCTTTGACCTCAGCAGCTGGAACAGGCGGAAAGTTGACATTGTAGAACAGGCCATAGTCGTTATTCGACTGCACTTTTGCCTCAAAAATGCGGGCAATCAATGCGGCCCCATGCACCGAGGCTGCCTCAAACGGGTTGGCAGTTTCATAGTTGCGAGGTCCAAAATACTGTGACAGCCCGATTGCCGGCACCCCCTGCAGGGCCGCTTCCATCGCGCCCCCCAAGGTGCCAGAGTACAGCGCATTTTCGGCGGAGTTGTTGCCGCGGTTGACGCCGGAGAGCACCAGATCCGGTGGGGTATCCTTCATCACCACATGGAGCCCAGCCAACACACAATCCGCTGGTGAGCCTTCAGCTGCAAACCGGCGTTCGCCCAGCTTGGTCATCATGGTGGGGTGGGTATAGCTGATACAGTGACCGACACCAGATTGTTCAAAGGCCGGGGCCACGGTCCAGACTTCACCCTGCGGGCCGGCCAGCGTTTGGGCGATGGCTTCAAGCACCACAAGCCCCGGAGCACTGATACCGTCGTCATTGGTGATGAGAATACGCATGGGCCGCCCTCTGGTGGTGTTTTTTACTGCATAGGCGGTGGCGGCACATGGGGCAAGTCTTTGGCGACATTGACAGTGCGCTGACGCCAGAGGTTGTTGACTGTGCCACAGCTGGTCGCCTGAGGGGAATGGACAGAAGCCGCTCTAGCAAACATACCGGTCTGTTGTTGGAGGGATGATCGTCGCGCCGGACAGGAAGGGCAAGGTAGGGTGTGTGCTTGCACGCACCATTCCAACGGCGCGTATCAGTGAGGGCGTGTGGCCAGATACCCGCAGCTCAGGCGGCTAGGAGGGCCGTTGTGATGGGGACGCGTTTGGACGTCGACAAAACCAACCTGCGCAAGCATCTGTTCGATGACGTCAGGCGTAAAGGCTGCGCTACCGTACTTCCACCGCACTAAGGCCGTGCACCAATGTGGTTTGGATATCGCAAATATTGCCTGCCCACCGGGTCTGAGTTGCTCGAAAAGCCAGGCCAAAGCGGCCTGTGCATCATCGCAGTGCTCGATTGCATGACCACATAGAACGCGATCATATTTTTGGCATGAGAGGTCTGCTGCCCCAATAGCCCCAATAATCTGGCGCGTTGATGCAGAGATGATGTTGCCAGCCCGGTTTAGCATTTCTGGTGACAGGTCCAGAAGATCATAGTGGCATGGGAGTTGCGTATTCTGTGCAAACGCAAATGAGAGTGCGCCTGTGCCTGCTCCGGCGTCCAGCACTTTGCCCGGCCCATCAAGCGGCGCAGCGATCACGGCACTGCGCGTCAATGCGTGATAGGCTTCTTTGTAGCCAATGCGCTCTATCCCAGCCTGCCAACCATCTGCAGCCCGGGCGTATAGAGATTTTACCGCCGTTTCAGACGTGGTCCGGCGGGAGGGAAAGAGAGAGAGACGGCGCATAGGCGCAGGCTATCGGCCAGTTGTAACCAAGGTCAAGTCAGCTGCAGCTCTGCCAACAGGCGCTTGGCTTCATCCATCGGGTTTGCCAATTCTGATTGATCTTCGCCTGGGAAAAACCGTGCGCGGAGGGCGGTTGGCATGGGCTGTGGCGTGACAACGGATACCTTGGGTCCGGTTTTTTCGGTCTCAGCTGCCCAAGAACCGACCAGCGCCATCTGCGCGGTTTTGGTGGCGCCGTAAGTGCCAAAGAATTTTTGTCCTGCGCGGGGATCGTCAAAAAAGATGGCCTGACCCTGTTGTGCAAGCAATGGCGCCACATAAGAAATAAGCAAGGCCGTCGCGCTTGCGTTGACGGCAATGGATTTGTTCCAGTCCGAGCCAGCGGCAAAATTTGCCGGGCTTAGGGGTACGGCATGGATGGCGCTGTGCAGCCACAGGTCAAGCTTGCCCCAGCGGTCATGAATTCCGCGGCACAGGGTTGCCATGGCGTCAGCATTGGTCACATCCATCGGTGCCAGCGTAGCGCTGCCGCCTGCCGACTGGATACGGTCATCCAACTCTTCCAGAGCGCCAGTGGTCCGCGCCACTGCGATGATATGGTGGGTTGGCGCCAGGGCTTCGGCCAGAGCGGCACCCAGTCCGCGCGATGCGCCGGTGATGAGAGCAATTTTCTGTGTCATGGCAGCCTTGTGGTCCGAGTGTGGCAGCGGGTCAAGAGGCCTTGCTGCGGCGGATTAACTGCCGGGCATCGCAAGACGTCGGGTTGTACCGTTTTTCTCTAGCAAGACGCCATGTGTATCAATGCCGACAACGCGACCCGACGACAACCGCGTGCCACGTTTTACCCGGCGTACACGACCGCTGGGCAGGCGCATCAGGGCGCTGAGGTCTTGCGCAGGCCCGAATAATCCCATCAGGGTCAGTGACGTTTGATCGAGTGTTTCGCTTTGGGTTGCCAGGTCGGCCACTTTAGCATTTGTCATCGTCGGTATCCTCTTGGCCGCAAAGGTGCGGCCATACTTGTCTGGTCGTTGCAGCGCTTAGCAGCCACAAACGGGGGGGAACATAAGGAGGAAAAAGGCGGTGCGCGGGATGTAGCGCAATGGGGTGCCTGTCGGCAATTCCCTGCGTAGACCCTTGAAAATAAGAGACGGGTGGCCGCACCACCCTTGAAATTCAGATTAGATCTGCGTCAGGCGTCATACACCAGCGAAGCCATATCATGGCCGTAAGAGTAAAGGAGATCGAACAGCTCTTCGAGCTGCGCCCCGTTTTTCTGCAGTGGATATAGTGGGTGTCCGGTTTCTGAAATCATCAGTTCGGGGTATTGGCCCTCTGGCCGCATGTGCAGCATGCCAGCGACCGGTTCTCCCATGCCCGGAGGGATCGCGTTGGACAGCCAGGCCGGGCAATTGCTAAGCGTTTCAGTTTCACGCAGCTCAAACAGATCCATATAGGAGTCAAAGTTTTCACGGCTGACACTGGCCCAGGTGCCAAGAACAAACTCTTCCTCATCGCCGCCAATCAACGGCACAGCAAGTACGCAGCGCAGGAAATGAAGGTCGCCAATGCGACAGAAGTCATCTGTTAGCACATCGCCGCGCTCGGCAATGATGGCTGTGTTGTCTTGTTGAGGCATGTCTTCAGGACACATGTCCGGACGATCGCAGGCCAGGCTGAGCAATTGTGCAAAGGTGGCGCCACAGCAGCGACACTGGCGTGACGAAGTCAACATACGGGCGAGGTGCGCGTCCAAAGGGCGGGCCTTTCACATGGGCAAAGTAAAAGGCGCTGACCAAACGGACAGCGCCTCCAATACTGGATGATTCGAGCCTATACTCCGCTGAGGCTCAAATATCAATTTTTGCCGACCTCAGATCCTCAATGTAAGCAGTTAGCCGCTTGCGTTTGAGAAATCTTAGCGATGACCGCACTACCCGTTTGTGGCTAGTTTGGCGCCGTTCCAGGACTCTCCAGCGATCGGTGCGGCACTCATCTTTTCACTGACGCGATTGCTGTTTTCCAGTGATTCCAAATAGCTGTCGCTCACACTGCCGGTTAGATAGTCGCCGTCAAAACAGGAACAATCGAACTGTTGGATATCCTTGTTGCCCTCTTTCGCTGCCCAAATCAGATCTTCTAGTTTCTGATAGATGAGAGCGTCAGTGCCAAGTTCCTGTTGGATCTCTTCAATTGAGCGATTGTCTGCGACCAGTTCGCGCTTGGTCGGCATGTCGATTCCATAGACATTGGGAAACTTCACGGGTGGCGATGCACTGGCCACATAGACTTTTTTGGCTCCGGCGTCGCGGCACATCTGAACGATCTTTTTGATCGTGTTGCCTCGTACGATGGAATCGTCGATCAACAGAATGTTGAGCCCCTTCATTTCCAGCGGGATAGCATTCAGCTTGCGACGGACGGATTTCTGGCGTTCGGCCTGGCCGGGCATGATGAACGTACGTCCAATATAGCGGTTTTTGACCAGACCTTCGCGGTAGCGGATGCCGGTGGCGTTGGCCACTTCCAGTGCGACGGGACGGGCGGAATCCGGGACCGGGATAATGCTGTCGATCTCAAGATTTGCGTCTTGAATTTGCTTGGCCAGGGTCTGCCCCATCCGCAGCTGGGTTTTATAAACGGAAATCCCATCCAACATGGAATCGGGGCGTGCCAGATAGACATATTCGAAAATACAGGGGGTCAGTTTCCCCTCAACTGCCTGAAAACTGTGCATATTGCCGTCGAGATCAATCAAGATGGCTTCGCCCGGTGCCACATCACGCAGCTTTTCAAATTCATTGATGCCAAAGGCCACGTCTTCAGAAGCGAAGGCATAGTCATGTTCGCCATTTTCATTAGTCCGCTGAGCAACCGAGAGTGGGCGGATGCCATGTGGGTCACGAAAGGCCAGCATACCAACGCCAGCGATCAGGGTGATTACCGAATAAGCACCCTGTATGCGTTCCATTGTCATTTTGACCCCGGCAAACAGGTTGCGCTTGGGATCCGCGGTGCCGTTGACCTTGATGCTATCGGAAATTTTGTCTGCCAGGACATTCAGCAGAATTTCGGAATCCGAAGTGGTGCGCAGATGACGGCTATATTTGGCAATGATCTTTTCACGCTGTTCCGTGGTATTTGTGATGTTGCCGTTGTGGACAAGATAGATACCGTAGGGCGCGTTAACAAAGAAGGGCTGTGCCTCGGAGGCATTTAGCGAGCCAGCTGTAGGATACCGGACGTGACCAATACCAACTTTGCCGGTCAGGACTTTGGCATCGTCTGCATCGAAGACATCCTTGACCAGACCAGTGGCCTTTTGTTCGCGAAAGTTTTCGCCGGTATAGGTCACGATACCAGAGGCATCCTGACCACGATGCTGCAACATCAGCAAACCGTCATAAATTTCTGCAAAGACCTCATCGGTCCGGCTTGCTATCCCCAAAATCCCACACATTCAGTGGCTCCACTTTCACATTGCGTGTTTCGTCAGCTGAGCATGCTCAGTCGTGTTGTCATTGATCGTGTCTGGTGACAGTGCGACGATCATCGTGACCCTTTCGGTGATCGGTAGCCTCGGTCTCCCCAAAAGCCAAACGCGACACGATTGGTACTATCAATCGCTCCAGACAAGACAAAGCCGTCGCAATTGTGGTGCGATTTCTTTTTCGTATCGGAGGGAACTGGTGTCATCTTCGGCATCGGCAAGGCGGGTGGCTTCGAATCCGTTTGGGACGTTGGCCCCGACATAGAGGCTTAGACCTCGGTTGTCATCAAAGGATCACATGTATTGGATGTATCATTTGCCGCAGGTCCTGGAATGAGGCTGCGCGAAGGGTGTTGGGGGATGGGTTTCTGCGATCTGGAACACATGAGACGACAAAGAAAAGGCCCGCACTAAGCGGGCCGTGAGTCGGGGAGAATAAGGGAGTTAAGCGGCGAGGGGCGCCAGAACTTTGTCCAGGGGGCTTGGTTCAGGTGCGGACACCGGATCCATACCTGTCAGGGCCAGAGCACGACCATCTTCACTGGCCAGAATTTGGCGCGTTTCGGCGAATGACAATTTGCGGAACGCTGAGTCGAGAGTGCTGCCGGGGGCCTGCAACAGCATGCCGCTTTCAGCCCAGATCAGCTCTTCTTCTGCAAAGCTCAGGTGGATACGGGCAAGACGCTCTGGCATGGCAGGTGTGATTCCTTTGTAGCCAACCAGCGAGATCAGCTTGGTCATCACCAGGGCGACATCAAACAGACGCTCGGCAGCATCCAGTTCCAAGGCTACCATCTGGTCGGAGGGCAGCATCAGATCGACGTCATTGCCAAGAGCACCAGCAGGAACGTGTACCAGGGTAGTCATGCGTGGAACAGAATGATTGATCGATTTCACTTCCTGACAGCCGCCATCAAAAGTGTAGATGCTATCGCCGGGCTTCACGTCCCGCATCTGAACAAAACCGCGATCGGTTTCAACCAGAGTGTCAGGCAGAAAGCCGCCAGCCTGGGGCCGGGGGCGGCGAACAGCGGGTGCAACAGGCTTGGATACCGGGAATTCCATCAGCAGGTTCACCGACTGAAAGTCTGCGAAAGAGTTGAAATGGTCCAGTAGCATGTTGTCGTTCCTTCTGGTCGATAGTGCCTGACGTTCTGTCTGACCCTACATGGCCAGCGAAATTGGCCCTAAATGAGGCACAGATGGGGCCGATTGCTGTTTTGGTTTCTTTTTTGGGGAAAAAGAGCCCTTTTTGCCCCGGATTGTTAACTATTCGAGCAACCAGAGAGAGAATCTGTTAACCTTTGGCGATTTCGTCAATCTGGGTGTCGGGGGATCAAGAGAAATGATTCTCGTTCGTTAACAATTAGTTAATGCGATAAGTTTGCGTTAACCGCAGGTGGATTATACGGCAGAAAATAAGGGCGGAATTATGAAGGGCGCACAAAAAAGGGCGCCCACTGGGCGCCCTGTCACCGCGAGGGTGTGATTTACTGTTGGCAGTTGCCGATCAGTTGTTCGTACTGTTGGGTAACCCAACCCAGTGCCTGCTCGGGGTCACGGTTCTCAATTTTGGTGATCATACGTTCAAACACCACCGCTGAACGGCTGTTGTCAACCATTGCAAAACTCTGCCCGGTCATCACGACATTGTAGAGAAAGAAGCCGATGGCAACCAAGAGAATGCCCCGCAGCACTCCGAAGAAGAAACCAATGCCCTGATCCAATCCGCCGAGCGCCGAGCGCTGTACCATAGAAGAGAACAGGGGGGTGAAGAACGAAACAACAATCAGAGCCAGCGCAAAGACCGCTGCAAAGGCGGCAATGATTGAGAGTTCGCAACTGTCTGAGATGAATTCTCCGACCACAGGGATTTCCCCCATCAGGGGCTCGACCTGCGGCGCAAAGATAAAGGCCAACACTGCGGCGGCAATCCAGCCAGCGATGGCCATTGCCTCGCGGGCAAAGCCGCGTGCATAGGCCAGCAATGCCGATACTACGATAATTAGGGCCACGACCCCGTCGATAATGGTGAAACCGTCCATGTCCCTCGCCCGTTACTCTGCGCTTTTAAATTTGTGCGACCTTAGCCGGCCCCAAAGAAATCGCCAACAAATCCCGTCAAGTCGGTTACCCGGCGTAAACCGATACCTTTGATCGAGACGGATTTACCACCGCTTGGAGCTATAGCGGCGGTAAAACCAAGTTTCTGCGCCTCTTTCAACCGGTTTTCTGTCTGTGGGGCGGGTCTGAGGGCACCAGACAGAGAGATTTCACCAAATATTGCAGTATCTGCGGGCAAAGCAGTGTCTTCACGTGCACTGAGCAAGGCTGCAGCAACAGCCAGGTCGGCGGCGGGTTCGGAAATTTTCATTCCCCCAGCCACGTTCAAATAAACGTCAAGTCCAGCAAAGGGAATCCCGCAGCGTGCTTCTAGCACCGCAAGAATCATTGCCAGACGTCCGCCATCCCAACCGACAACTGTGCGGCGGGGTTGCGAGTGGGGCGAAGGGGCGACCAGCGCCTGCATTTCAACCAGCACCGGTCGGGTGCCTTCAATGCCGGCAAAAACCACTGAACCGGGACTAGGTTCGCCGCGTTCAGACAGAAACAGGGCAGAGGGGTTGGTGACTTCGGCCAGGCCACGACCTGTCATTTCGAAGACGCCGATTTCATCTGCAGGACCAAAACGGTTTTTCACGGCGCGTAAGATCCGGAACTGATGGCCGCGTTCACCTTCGAAATACAGCACAGTGTCAACCATATGCTCCACCACGCGCGGGCCTGCAATCTGGCCGTCCTTGGTAACATGTCCAACCATGACGATTGAGACGTTGTTGCGTTTGGCAAAACTGGTCAACTCATGTGCGGCGGAGCGGACCTGACTGACTGAGCCGGGGGCGGAATCAACCGTGTCGACCCACATGGTCTGGATGGAATCGATGATCACCAGCTGCGGCTTTTCAGCTTCGAGCGTGGTGAGGATGTCGCGCAGGTTGGTTTCTGCGGCCAGTTTTACCGGAGCCTGTGCCAGGCCAAGTCGCTGGGCGCGCATGCGGACCTGTGCAGTAGCTTCTTCGCCACTGACGTAGATGGTTTTTACACCGGAATGGGCAAACTGGGCCGCAGCCTGTAGCAAAAGTGTGGATTTACCAATGCCGGGATCACCGCCAACCAATATGGCAGATCCCGCGACCAACCCGCCACCAAGAACCCGGTCCAGCTCGCCCACACCACAGAGGGTGCGGGGCGGTGGGGTTTCTTTGGTTGCCAGATCGCTGAGTTCTATTGCGGTGCCGCGAGTGTTGCCCAGTGATTTTTTACCCGGACCTGTCGACAGAGCCGCGGTTTGCGAGATGGAATTCCATTCGCCACAGCCCTCGCAGCGACCCGACCATTTCGAGAAGCTGGCATTACAGGCGGAACATGAGAAAGATTTTGATTTAGCCATGGCGGCTTTGTGCCTGATGTTCAGGGTTTGTTCAAGCTGTTCTCGTGGTACTCCCGCGCCCTTGCAGGCTTGGGCGTGGCGCCGCTGCGCGGCGTGAAGGGTTTTGCTGGGGAAGCGGTTCAGGGGCAGGTTTGCCCTGAACGCGCCAGTGCAAGTGCAAGTGTGAAGCAGGTCTGCGCCGCCTCAATGATCTGCGACCTTGCTAAGCAAGGCGGCCTGCGGCCGTCATTGACCCGGCGCAGACCTGCGTTTTTTTTCGGTGATCAGGCCGAGGGTGATGGAGGCGAGGATGCAGGCGGTGAACATATAGAGGCCCCAGGCGACTTCGATCGTGACGTAGCCAATGCCTTTGGCCAGAGTGATGTAAAGCGCGATCAGGAAGACATCAGCCATGGCGAGTTTTCCGAGGATGTGCAGCACAGGTTGGGCGCGGGGATCAAGCAGGTTCCATTGGACCAGAGCCAGGCCGATGGTTTTCAGATAGGGCGCGAAAATGGCGAAAGTGGTGACGACAAGGGCAAGAATGACATCGCTGCGCCAGAGGCTTTGTAATCCGGTGATGACGCTGATCTCGCTGAGGCCGAAGAGAGGCAGCAGGCCAGCATGCATCAAAGGGGCGAACCAAGCGACAGGGTAGAGGATCAAAAGCGAGAGGGTGAGCAGACGGATGAGCATGCGTGGCAAATTCCTAGATTCTTCATTCTGAAAGACTTGGGGGTTCTGGTACGGAATGGAAGAGGGGAAAGTTTTGTTGGGTTTCCCGGTTAGTGCATGAAGGCGCCAGGGCTGATCAGGACATGTGGGGCAGGTGACAGAACCCAGAACGTAATGGCGAGGACCAGGAGGATGCCACGGCCGTGGTCCCGATTCCAGCGCAGGCGGGCGAGGAGAGAGAGCGTTGCGGTGGCTAAATAGAGCGCCATGAAATAGGCTTGAAAATCGGCGCTGAGCTGGTCGTAGGTGAACATGTGCGAGATTATGTCGATGTCAAATCGCAGCTCCCACAGGATGGAGAGGGCAGAGAGTAGGCTGGTGATCAGGAGGAGGCTGCCGAGAGGGCGGTTTTGTTTCAGGACAGGGAAGCTGGCGAGGAAAGAGAAGAAGATTGCCAGCGGCAGGCAGAGGAACATCAGGAGAATGAGGATCATTTTGGGTGAGTCCTTGTTGGGTAATTGGTGGTCTTTTGGGGTGGGTCACTTGTGGCCCGCCCCGCGCCTGACCTTCCCCCGGGAAGGCGCATTCGCACCTCCCTAAGGTCAGGCGCGGGCCTAGTGTAGGGTGGCTCCGGCGGGAGTACTTGGGAGAATGTATTTAGTTATCGGCGCAATGGAATGTCGGAAATTCGGATTTTTGCGTAAGCATCGTCAACCCCAGCTTTTTGAAGTTCAAATGCCAATGCGTCGTAAATCGGGTATGGGTCTTGCGTTGGACCGATTATGATTTCTTTTATGAGCTCCGGCAATGTCGCTCCTACAAATCCCTCGTCTGGATAATCTTCAAGCTTGAGTTTGAAGATTTTCTGAGGAACTCCACTGATGCATTGTATGTGCGATTGAAGCCTATCAGATGGCCAAAGAGTTGGGCAGTGCAATACCCTCCACTCCCGTTCTTCCGAAAAGCCAGGGTGCTTTGCAGATAATATGCTAAAATGAAAGGCGCTGAACAAGGTTTGGCTAACCAGTTCAGGGCCTAGTTCAGTGAGTAAATCAAAGTTGTTTTCCAAGCCCTCAACGACTTCTCGAAAATAATCTAAGAAACCCTCTGGACTGGTATACAGAACAGGCGATGTGAACGCATTCAAGGCATTGGAATCTGAAATGAAGGGCGCATTGTTAAATACGAAAGCGACGTTTGTGTTTCCACCGTAGGCCCGCCACATGGATAATCGACCGAACTTGTTTTCTAGTCCTTCACTGTCACCGTGTTCAGAAATTGAAATAATATAGCTTTGAGTGAACTGTTCATCTAACCGTTCATTCATCGTCTTTTCAAAAACAGCAGATAGGCCTTCTTGGCAGCGATCTAGGACTGCTCTTATTCGGCCTCCAAGTTCGGATTGGTTCCAAGCAGCAGTAAGGCAATTTTGACCGTGTTGCACTTCAGAGAAGTCGTTCATCACAACGGCGCTGCGCATCCAAACTTCTTGCTTTTGAATGATGCTAAGTGATGCTTCAGCACTTGTATAATGAACGAAGTCGGTGCTTTCGTCCGTTATTTTATCTAATTGGCGCGCTAAAAAAGGGAAGAAAACTTCGCGGATTTTGATTTCTTGATCATTCACAAAATTCAACCTTTTCTACCGCACCGCCTCAATCGGCCCCTCAGCTCTACCATGAATAAACTGATCCAGATAGGGATCGCCCGAGGCGTCCATATCCGCCACCGGGCCGGTCCACTGGATCACGCCGTCGTGCAGCATGGCGACGTTGTCGGCGATGGCGCGTACGGAGGACATGTCGTGGGTGATGGTCATGGCGGTGGCGCCCATCTCGACCACGATCTCGCGGATCAGGTCGTTGATGACGCCGGACATGATCGGGTCCAGTCCGGTGGTGGGCTCGTCAAAGAAGATGATTTCAGGCTCGGCGGCGATGGCGCGGGCGAGGCCGACGCGTTTTTGCATGCCGCCAGACAGCTCGGCGGGTAGGCGGTCGGCGACATCCGCTTTCAGGCCAACGCGGCGCAGTTTTTCGATGGCGATCTCGCGGGCCTCGGCCTCGGGGCGTTTCAGCGAGCCGCGCAGCAGGCGAAAGCCGACGTTTTGCCAGACGGGGAGCGAGTCAAACAGCGCGCCGCCTTGAAACAACATTCCAAAGCGGGCCAGGAAGGCATCGCGGTCGCCGCTGTCAGAGGGTTTGCCATCGACCAAAATGGTGCCCGAATCTGGTTTGATCAGGCCAAGGACGGATTTCAGGGCGACCGATTTACCGGTGCCGGAGCCGCCGATGATGACCATCGAGGTGCCCTTGGGGATGTGCAGGTCCATGCCGCGCAGAACGCGGTTGTCGCCAAAGGCCTTGTGGACGTTTTGCATGCGGATCATAGCGAGAAAAACACCCCAGTCAGGACAAAGTTGGCGGCGAGGATCAGGATTGCGGCGGCCTCGACCGAAGACTTGGTAGCGGCACCCACGCCTTGGGCGCCACGGCCCGATTGCATACCGTAGTAGCAGCCCATGGTGGCGGCGATACCACCAAAGGCGCAGCCTTTAACCAGGCTGGAAATCACATCTTTAAGCTCGAGGAAGTCGACGGTGTTTTTGATATAGGCAGCCGGGTTGAAGCCGAGGTTCTGGGTGGCGACCACATAGCCGCCCGCGATGCCGATGATGTCGCCAACAGCAACCAGCAGCGGCACGGTGATCAGGGCGGCGGCAACGCGGGGGGCCACCAAGTACTTCATCGGATGTGTCGACAGGGTAACAAGCGCGTCAATCTGCTCGGTCACCTTCATGGTGGCGATTTCAGCGGCGATGGAGGAGGTGACGCGGGCGGCTATCATCAGGCCAACCAGTACCGGGCCCAACTCGCGCACGATACCGATGGCGACGATCTGCGGCACCACGGCCTCGGCATTAAAACGGGCACCGCCGGAGTAGATTTGCAGCGCAAGCGCACCGCCAGTGAAGACGGCGGTGAGGCCGACAACAGGGAGCGAGAGCCAGCCAACATTCAGCAAGGCGGAGAAAAACTCGCGCGGGTAGAAGGGCGGGCGCAGCATATGGGTGAGGGTGCTGACGGCAAACAAGGACAGGCGGCCGAGGGCGGCAAGCGCGGTCAGGACGACGCGGCCGAGGTGGGCCAGAAGGCTGAGTGGGTTCATCCGGAATAGCTCCGGGTATAGCGATGGCCAAGAGAGGTAAGGATTTCGTAGCCGATGGTGCCAGCTGCATCGGCAACTTTGTCTACGGTTTGGTGGGCATTGATCAGGCTCAGGTTTTCGGGGTCGGCAGGCAGATCGGTGACATCAAGGGTGATCAGGTCCATGGATATGCGGCCAACAACTGGGCAAGCCATGTCATTCGCATAGGCGCTGATACCTGCGCCCATCGCGCGGATCAGCCCGTCGGCATATCCGGCAGCAACGGTTGCAATACGAGACGGACGCCGTGCAATCCAGGCATTGCCGTAGCCGACGCTTTCACCGGGCAGTACATCACGGATCTGGATGACTGGCAGATCCAAAGAGATTACCGGTAGTGCATCCCTAAAAGGTAGCCCGCCATACAGGCCAATACCCGGACGGCAGAGGTCAAAATGATATTCCGGCCCCAAGAGAATACCGCCAGTCGCAGCGAGGGAACGAGGGACATCCACGCCTTCGGTCATCTCGCGAAAAGTCTTGAGCTGCAGCGCATTCATCGCATGGTCTGGCTCGTCAGCACAGGCGAGGTGGGACATAATCAGTACCGGTTTTTGCCCCAGGGAAATGTCTCGCAAAGCGGCCCACTCTGCGGGCTCCATGCCAAGCCGGTTCATGCCACTGTCGAGTTGGACGCCAAATTTGTGCCCCGGCAGGCTTTCAAAATGGCGCAGCATCTGGTCGACTGAATTGAGCATGGGGGTCAGGTCGAAATCCTGCAGCAACTTGGTGTCACCGGCCATATGGCCAGAGAATACTGAAATACCCAGATCCGGGCCAAGGGCGCGGCGCAGGGCGACACCTTCTTCTGCAATTGCTACAAAGAAATTGCGTGCTCCGGCTCGGGCCAGGGCCTGCCCAACGCGTGCAACGTCCAACCCATAGCCGTTGGCCTTGACCACGGCCGCAGTTTCACCTGCGCTGAGGGTGTCAAGGTTGCGCCAGTTGGAGGCCAGGGCGTCCAGATCGATCGATAGTTTTGCTGTGCTCATAGGGTGTTCATGACATGCGCGGGGCAGGGGTCAAGAGGGGAATAGCTGCAGGGATTAGTTTGCTGTGCTCAGTTGCGCTGACGCGGTACTCTGAGCCTATTCGCCTGGTGACTATTGGGCCGTGGGTTGCGGCATTGAATGCCACCAAATGCGGACTGTCGTCGCCAATCCCTGATCGTCGAGTTCTGCCAGCAGGGTTCCGTCCAGTTCCATTCTGGGTAACGGGTCGCCCGGGTGACGGTCAGGCAGGCCTGTTCCTGTTGACGATGCCCAGATTTGAAACAGCTCTTCGCTGGTGACCTGATAAGTTACGTTCCAATGCGCAACGCCGCCATTTTCGGTAGCGCCCAGTACTTTGTAAGAGAGTGATATGTCATCCTGCAGTAGGATCCGCTCCCAATAAGCAGCGAGTTCCTGTGGGCCGGATTGCACCTGAAAGGGCGTATTGTGATACAGGCCGTCTGGAGTGAACAAGGCTGCAAATCCAGCAGGATTTTTTGCTTCCCAGACCCGCTTGTATGCGGCCATAAAAATATGAATGCTCATTTTCAAATCCCCAACAAAAAACACAGTTGTGCAGGGGAGAGTGCGAAGGTCAAGCTGGGCCAGCCCCCTGAGCCAATTTCTTCACCGGGTCAGGGAACTGTTTTAACGACCGGAGTTAGTACTCGTCTTCGCGGGGGCCGTTTTGCCAGGCCTTGGCAAGGTTGCCAAAGCGGGTGAATTGCGCCTCGAAGCTCAGTTCAACAATACCAATGGGACCGTGGCGCTGTTTGCCGACAACAACTTCTGCCCTTGCATGCAGCCGTTCCATGGCTGCTTTCCACTCTTCCATTTTCTGGATGTCGTCTTCGCCGGGTTTTTCACGCTCTTTGTAGTATTCTTCTCGATAAACAAACATCACCACGTCGGCATCCTGCTCGATTGAGCCGGATTCACGAAGGTCGGACAGCTGTGGCCGTTTGTCCTCACGCTGCTCGACCTGACGTGACAACTGGGACAGGGCGACAACAGGAATCTGCAGTTCCTTGGCGATGGCCTTCATCCCCATCGAAATTTCGCCAATTTCGTTGACCCGGTTTTCGGCAGTACCACGGCAAAGCTGCAAGTAGTCAATGACCAGCAGGTCCAGTCCGTGGGTTCGTTTCAGTCGGCGCGCGCGGGCAGCCAGCTGCGAGATCGGCAGGGCAGGTGTGTCGTCGATGAACAGCGGGCAGCTTTCCAGCGTCTTGGCGGCCTCAACAAACTTGCGGAACTCGGCCTCGGTCATGTCACCCTGACGGATTTTGTGCGAGGAGATCTCTGACGCTTCGGCGAGAATACGCCCCGCCAGCTGTTCGGCGCTCATTTCCAGGCTGAAGAACCCAACGACGCCGCCATCAACGGCCCCTTCGGTGCCGTCGTTCTTGATGCCACGTTTATAGGCCTTGGCGACGTTGTAGGCGATGTTGGTGGCCAGTGAGGTTTTCCCCATCGAGGGACGACCGGCGAGGATCAGCAAATCCGACGGGTGCAAGCCACCCAACTGTTTGTCGAGATCAACCAGACCGGTAGAAATCCCGGCCATGCCGCCACCACGCTGGTAGGCTTCGTTGGTGACGTTGACCGCCTCGGTCACCGCTTTCAGGAAAGATTTGAAACCGCTTTCCGTCTGGCCTTGCTCGGCCAGTTTATACAGCGATTGTTCTGCTTCGACGATTTGTTCCTTGGGTTCGGACGCCACATCAACGCGACGGGCTTTGTCAGCAATGTCCTGCCCCAATCCGATCAGCTCACGCCGGATTGCCAGATCATAAATCATCTGGGCATAGTCACGCACCGCAAAGGCCGAGATCGAGGCACCGGCCAGTTTTGCCAGATAGGCAGGGCCGCCCAGTTCCTTGAGCCCTTCGTCCTCTTCCATAAACGCCTTGAGCGTCACTGGCGAGGCCAGCGCGTTCTTGGAAATACGCGCAGCGGCTATTTCGTAGATACGGGTGTGGACCGGGTCATAGAAATGTTCGGCGCTGATAATCGATGCAATGCGATCATAGACGTCATTGTTGGTCAGAATCGCCCCAAGCAGCTGCTGCTCGGCCTCGACCGAATGCGGCATCACGGTTTCCGGCGTGGTCTCGGGCGTGGCAGGCAATTGGTCAGGCATCGGCATAGGTGGCTGAGGGCCGTCAAAGGGGGTCAGTTCGTTCATTTCTGCTCTCATCGTCTGAGCGTCTATCATAGCGCCCAAGGCCAACGGGTGGCCAGATGTATGTTTCTGTGGGCAGTGTTGTGGACAACTGCTCAGGCCCACCAAACGCCAGGTGTTGGCGGCATTCGGTGTTGGTACGAAAGTCTACATGAAGTAGGGGAAAACTCAACAACCGCGATATGTTTGGTTGTCTTTGTGCTTAGCTTACGATTCGGAGGGGGTTATCCACAGATGCCCGCTCCGGTCGCGGACTTTTTAGGCGGATTTATGCGCGTCCTGCCAAGCGCGAGGGTCGTTGAGGAACTTTTCGACCTCGTCCAGAGTTTCAGATGTGAAGGATTCCTGGGCGCGGGCTTCGGCCAGAACATCCCACCAGGTGCACAGGTAATGCAGTTCAACCCCGTGGTCGCCCAGTTTTTTGATGGTTTCCGGGAAGATGTCATAATAGAAAATCAGCGCGGTGTGGCCACAGGTGGCGCCGGTTTCACGGATCGCGTCAACAAAGCTGAGTTTGGAGCCGCCATCGGTGGTCATGTCCTCGACCAGCAACACGCGTTCACCTTCTTTCATCACACCTTCGATGCGGGCGTTGCGGCCGTAACCCTTTGGCTTTTTGCGCACATAGGTCATCGGCAAGGCCATACGTTCAGCAACCAATGCGCCAAAAGGAATGCCCGCTGTTTCGCCGCCAGCGATGTTGTCAAAGGCTTCGAAACCGGCATTACGCATGACGGTGATGGTCAGGAAATCCATCAGGGTTGAGCGGATACGCGGGAAAGAAATCAGCTTGCGACAATCCACATATGAAGGAGAGGGAAGGCCTGACGCCAGTGTGAATGGATTTTCGGAGTTGAAATCAACCGCGCCAATTTCCAACAGCATACGGGCTGACAGACGGGCGATTTCTTCGGGTGAAGGGTAAGCGCTGGGGATCATGGGGTGTCCTATCTATCTGGCCCCGGAACCTTAAATTCCGGGGTCTGTTTTCGTCGCGACAAACGGGGTTAGGTGTCAACGGTCCAGTACACATCAAAACCTGGATCAAACACGGTCACTGGCCCGTCTTCGGTTTCAATTTTTGCTGGAAAGCTGGCCGGTGCATTCTGTTTGGTCAATGTCATGCTGCCAGCGTTGACTGGAAGGCGATAAAACGCCGGGCCATTGCGCGAGACAAAGTTTTCCAACGTGCTTAGCGCTCCGTCTTCCTCAAACACATGCGCCAGCAATGGCATGGTGTTGGTGGCTGTAAAGCAACCCGCACATCCACAGGCACTTTCCTTGTTGGGGTCGGTGTGTGGAGCAGAGTCAGTGCCCAAGAAAAACCGAGCATCCCCGGAGGTGGCTGCTGCACGCAGAGCCAGACGATGGCTTTCACGTTTGGCCACTGGCAGGCAGTAGTAGTGTGGCTTAATGCCACCAACCAAAAGATGGTTCCGGTTGATGATTAGGTGATGAGTGGTGATAGTGGCCCCCAGATCCGCCGCCTGGGATTTTACATAGTCCACCCCATTTGAGGTGGTGATATGCTCCATGACCACGCGCAATCCCGGTGTGGCACGCCGGATCGGATCGAGCACCCGGTCGATAAACACCGCCTCACGGTCAAATATATCGATGTCCTGGTCTGTAACTTCACCATGAACACAGAGCGGTAGGCCGATCTCAGCCATTTTCTCCAGTACAGCGCGCACCTTGTCGAAATCACCAACGCCGCTGGCGGAATTGGTCGTGGCCCCCGCAGGGTATAGCTTTACCGCCTTGATCAATCCGCTGGTATGAGCCGCTGCAACATCCGCTGGATCTGTGTCTTCGGTCAGATAGAGGGTCATCAATGGCTCAAACGCCATTTCCTCGGGCAGCGCAGACAGAATGCGATCTCTGTAGGCTGCGGCCTGTGCGCCGGTTACCACCGGTGGCACCAGATTGGGCATGATGATGGCGCGGTCAAAATGACGGGCGGTTTCAGGCAGGACAGCCTTCAACATTGCGCTGTCGCGCAGGTGCAGGTGCCAGTCGTCGGGGCGGGCAATTGTGAGGCTCTGAGTCATGGCGCCGCCCTAGCACAGGAACCAATCTAGGGGAAGTGCAACCCGGCGACTGTTAATGCTCGGGAGGCATCGCAAATTCACCTGCTGCAGCCCGCTTTTCCAATTTTTGATAGCGACGCCGGAACCGCGGTGCCCGCATGCGTTCTGCAACGTTTCGGCATAGCAATGCCATTAGATATGGGCGGTCCTGATCATCAAGCTTCGCAACCATCCGGCGTAGGTACGCCATGTTTGTGCGCCGCGCCCTGTAAAGCTGCCAGAACCGTTGACCGGTCAGTTTTCCAGCCCCTGCAAGAGACAGAATAGGGTAGAGGGCTTCCATCTCGATGAGCCGTGTTTGTAGAGTATCGCCCATATCTGGCAGTCTCAAACGGGTCACGTTTGATCGGGCAAACAGGGTTGCATGCATGGCATCCAGTTGCTCGCGTGGGTCGTATAGAACAAAGGCGTGGTCTGCTGCATCCAGCATTTCAGGCGCATATCCATAGCGGTCAGTGAACGAAGTGTTGCGCATTTCAACAAATCGATCGTCCCATTCTGACATCTGCGGGTCTAGTGTGGCTTGTGGTTGAATCGCCACAACTGTGGCGCCTGGGGCGGCAACTGAAAAAGCTGCTGCAGAATATCCACATGGGCCCGCACCATAGAACACCACTTTTTCGAACTCTTCAAAAAAGCCATCGTCGATCAATTGGTCAAAAAAGCCATAAACCCGATCCTCGCGGAACCAAGTGTCACCGTCAGAAACCAGACACAGATGAGACCAGCCCAAATTGCGGACCAAGTCAAACCCTAAGGGTTGGGCCTGATCAGACAGGTTTTGGATACCTTGGATGGTTTCAAATGTGACGAGAAGGGTGTTATCCTGGTCGATAAAAGTGGCAAAATGCCGATCTCCTAAAGACTGATACATGCCATGCTGTTCGGCCAGCGCGGCCATGCGTTGGCGCCACTGCTCTGGCGGTAACCCAGCCAGGCTCTCTTCCAGATTTTCCAGTCCATCCTGCATAAAAGCAATCCTCACAGCCCAGCCACGATGTGGGCCGGTTAATCAGATTCATCTCTAAGCGCAAATTGCGGCTAAATTGGGAAAAACTCGTGCAAGTTTTCCGGCTAAGCCGACTTGTTTCTATTGTCGGCCTTGCGGCCCTGCATAGCAAAATCAGTCAAAATGCGCGCTGTGGCGGGCGAAACGGGCCGTGACGGTGGGGTCATTATCAGCCGGGAGAACAGGGCGCGAAAATACTCGTCCTGCATCAATGCACGAAACCGGCTATGTCGCCAGTTTACAGCCTGTTCGTGGATTTCGGACAGCTTTGCGTCTCTCTTTAACTCATCCAGAGTAACCGCAGATAGTGGGCTATAGCGTGAAATACTGGTGTCAGTGTCGGTGTTAAAGTTTCGCTCAACCCAGTAATCCATGCCCAATGGCAGGTCCGAGCGATTGACCCGACCCCGGTCGGCCTTCACCACATAGCTCTCCATCGCGCCAAGGGCATAGTGGTTCAACTGTGCCAGTTTGAAGTTTGGGCGCCCATAATCGGAGAACAACCGCTTTGTTTTAAAGTCTGGCCCAAGTTCCCGCCCTTCGCAGTCAAACCAACGGTAGTCCCGGAGACGGGTATGGTCCGGGCTGCGCGGCCGGTGCACACCAACTTTGCTGTAGGTGCCATTGTTGCGGTACAGGGTTTTGAACATGGCGGCGCGCCAGGGCCAGTGAATGATCTCGGGTGCGCTGCGGGTGAACTGGGACGTAACAGACCTGTCCGAATAGCGAACCTGATCATTATTGCCAAACAACCGCCAGGTCAGGGTAATGGCGTCGGCTTCGGGGAGAGCATCAAGCAGGCATTGCAGGGTGCCATCACCGGTGTGAACGTTGACAAATTCATCGATATCCAGCGCAAGGATCCAATCCGCTTGCTGGACTAGTGGATGTTTACTGGCTGTTTTGAAGGCGGTGAACTGGATGCCGCGTTGGTCATACGGGCCGTCATTGCGCACATGAGTTAGTTGCCCCATGTCTTGCAGGCGGTCCAACATGGTGTCGGTGCCGTCCTGGCAATTGTTAGAAAACACAAGAAAATCCGTAAACCCGACAGCGCGGTGATGGGCCAGCCACTCGAGCAGAAAAGCGGCTTCGTTGCGGAGGGTCAAAATGGCAAGATATCGCATGGATCACTCATCTGGGCGGGCTTGCCGGGCTGGAAAACTTGCAAAGACATCGCATTGCAAAGCTGAGGCGTCAATTGTCGTGCGGATCTACGGTCAATCACCGGCACCAGTGTTGCGTATAAGACCAAAGTGCCGGCACGCGATGCTTGACCGCCGTGCAGACACGTGGCCTGTTCATCCTGGAACAGGAGAGACAGCAATGATGCAGGTACAATCGATAGATCAGGTCCAAGCAATGCTGACTGAACAGGGCTATGTCTGCGGGCGTGCACTGGCGACGGTGGTGTTTCTGTCGCTGCGGCTGGGGCGTCCTCTGTTTCTTGAGGGAGAGGCCGGTGTTGGGAAAACTGAAATTGCCAAGGCGCTGGCGGCTGGACTGAACCGCCGCCTGATCCGGTTACAATGTTACGAAGGCCTGGATGCGTCTTCGGCGGTCTATGAATGGAATTTTCCAGCCCAGATGGTGGCGATCCGCACCGCCGAAGCCGCAGGCGGAGCCAACCGGGGTGACTTGCAGGCTGAACTGTTCTCGGATGAGTTCTTGATCGAGCGCCCGCTGTTGCAAGCTATGCGCCCGGACGAGAACGGCTCTCCGGTGTTGCTGATCGATGAGCTGGATCGCACCGATGAACCGTTTGAGGCGTTTCTGTTGGAAGCTCTGTCTGACTTTCAGGTGACGATACCCGAGTTGGGCACCATAAAGGCCCCTGAACCGCCAATTGTTATCCTGACGTCGAACCGGACGCGCGAAGTGCACGATGCCTTGAAGCGCCGCTGCCTGTACCATTGGGTGGACTATCCTGATTTTGGGCGGGAGGTCGCAATCCTGCAGTCCCGTGCACCAGAGGCCAGCGCGCAACTGAGCCGTGAGGTGGTGGCTTTTGTGCAGGCCCTGCGCACCGAGGACCTGTTCAAAAAACCCGGCGTTGCAGAAACTATTGACTGGGCCAATTGCCTGCTGGCGCTGGATGTGATTGACCTGTCGCCAGAGGTGATTTCCGACACTTTAGGCGCAATTCTCAAATATCAGGACGATATAACCAAACTGCAGGGAACCGAGGCGAAACGGATCCTTGATCAGACTAGAGCCAGCCTGGAGGTGGTCTGATCCTTCATCTAGCTGAAAATATCCCGGGGGTACGGGGGCTGGCCCCCGTGGGTGAAGATGCCTGAACTCCCCCCACTCAACCTGCCCGACGAGCCAAGACTAGCGCAAAACATCACCCACTTTGCCCGTGCGCTGCGCAAGGCAGGGTTACCGATCGGGCCGGGGCGGGTGATTGATGCCGTGCAGGCTGTGGCGGCGACAGGGTTTACTTCACGCCATGATTTTTATTGGGCTTTGCACGCATGTTTTGTCACCAAACCCGAACATCGGGAGGTGTTTGGCCAGGTCTTCCGCCTTTACTGGCGCGATCCGAGGTTTCTGGAACATATGATGGCAATGTTGCTGCCTTCTGTGCGTGGGACACAGGAAGAAAAGCCCGCCAAACCGGGTGAAAAACGCGCAGCTGAGGCTTTGTTGGAGGGCACTCAACCAGATCCCGAAAACATCGCAAACGAAGAGGGCACCGAAGTTGAATTTGACGCCACGCTCACCATGTCAGCCGAGGAACGGTTGCGCACCTTGGATTTTGAACAGATGGGCACGGATGAAGTTGCCCGTGCCAAACGCATTTTGTCACAACTCAGACTGCCGGTGCAGCCCATACACTCACGCCGTTTGATGGCGGCACCGCGTGGCCCCAAACCAGATTGGCGGCGCACCCTACGAGACGCTGCCCGCCACGGCGGGGAAATCCAGACGATGGCGCGGGCCAAGCGGCGGGTACGGTGGCCCAATCTGGTGGTGATCTGCGATATCTCCGGCTCGATGAGCCAATACAGCCGTATTGTTCTGCATTTCCTGCATGCGGTGTCGAACGCCAAGGGGGCTGGCTGGGCCAGAGTTCACGGCTTCACGTTTGGCACCCGGTTGACCAATATCACCCGCCATCTGGCGCAACGGGATGTGGATGCTGCGCTGGCGGCTGCCGGGGCAGAGACGCAGGATTGGGAAGGCGGCACCCGGATTGGCGAATGTTTGCACGAATTCAACCGCGATTGGTCGCGCCGGGTTATGGGGCAGGGCGCTGTGGTTCTGCTTATCACTGATGGGCTGGACCGAGATGATCCTGATGCTCTGGCGGATGAAATGCAGCGGTTGCAATTGTCCGCCCGCCGCCTGATTTGGCTTAATCCGCTGCTGCGCTGGGAAGGGTTTGCCCCAAAGGCGCAGGGAATTCGGGCTATGTTGCCTTATGTGGACAGCTTTCGAGCTGGCCATTCGATTGCTTCGCTAGAAGATCTGGCCAAGGTGATTTCAGACCCCGGAGACAAAGGAGAAAAGGCGCGTTTGATGTCTCTTTTGTAAGGTGGATAAGGACGTAAATCTTCGAGATGTAAATTGCTCTTGAAGGCAGGCAAATAGACCAGAGGTTCTGAACGTCGTGAAAAGCCTTGCTAAATATGAATTTAGAAGATTTGACTGGCCACTTCTATATGCGACTTTGCGGGGGCAGTGGCCTGAGGCTGAAGTGAGCATAGTCGCGACCGGAGGATAGTATGACACAAGCAGAAAACCGCTTTGAGAACGCACCGGAAACCGCGCTTGATTGGTATCGCGCTGGGCAGGGGGCAGTGTTGGCGACAGTTGTGCAAACCTGGGGGTCTGCGCCGCGGCGCACCGGTTCAATGTTGGTGATCCGCAGGGATGGACACTTTGAAGGATCCGTTTCGGGGGGGTGTGTCGAAGGCGCGGTGGTTCTTGAAGCTCAAGATGCGCTAAAGAACAAAGAGCACCGAGTGCTGGAATATGGAATCAGTGATGAGGATGCCTTTGCTGTTGGTCTGGCCTGTGGCGGCACCATAAAGGTGCTGTTAGAGCCGGTGGGATCGGCCTTGCCGCTGGATTTACTGGAACAAATGGTTGCAGCGCGGACTGGGCGTCAGGCGCTGGCCTATGAGGTGAACCTTGAAAGTGGTGTGCGCCGATTGCTGCACAGTGGTTATCCTGACCGGATGCGGATGGATCGCTCGGGGATGGAAGAGGATGATGAAACCTTTGTGGCAGTGCATAATCCGCCCCTGCGACTGATCTGTGTGGGAGCGGTTCATATCGCGCAGGCATTGGTGCCGATGGCGCGGATTGCGGGCTATGATCCGGTGCTGATTGACCCGCGCGAGGCCTTTGCTGCGGGCGACAGGTTTCCCGGCGAGACTATACTGGACGACTGGCCAGACGAGGCTGTGGAAAAGCTTGGGTTGGATGCCCGTACTGCGCTGGTCCTGCTCACCCATGATCCTAAGCTGGATGATCCGGCGCTGCAGGCAGCCTTGGCGGCAGAATGTTTCTATATTGGTGCGCTGGGCTCCAAGCGCACTCATTCCCAGCGGGTTGAGCGGATGTTGGCGGCTGGGTTCAGTGACCAACAAATTGGCAGAATTCACGGCCCGATTGGTTTGGATATCGGCGCTGCCGGGCCTGCTGAAATCGCAGTTTCGATACTGGCGGAAATGACGGCGGTTTTGCGGGGTAAGGCAGAATGAAATTTGGTTCGGTGCCTTTGGCACAGGCTGAAGGCGCAATCTTGGCTCATTCGTTACGTGTGCAGAATCACAAAATCGCCAAAGGGACAACGCTGACTGCTGCTGATTTGGCCCGTTTGGACTTGGCCGGGTTTGAAGAGGTTACAGTGGCGCGCTTAGAGCCCGGCGATATTCATGAAAATGACGCTGCGCTGACATTGGCAAAAATTCTGGTGCCCGATCCTCAGGCGCAACGGATACGGTTATCAGGCGCGGGGGCTGGGCGGGTCAATCTTATCGCCGAAACCAGTGGAATTGTGCAGCTGGACCCAAAACGGCTGCAAGTGGTGAATGATGTTGATCCGATGATTTCAATCGCCACAGTTCCCGAATGGCACCGGGTGGATGCTGATGGGATGATCGCGACGATCAAGATCATTTCCTACGCTGTGCCGAATACAGCTTTGGAAAAGGCTGGCGCCGGGGCTGGAGGGGCGCTGTCAGTGCGTGCACCAGTATATAGCAGCGCAACTTTGATCGAAACGCGGGTGATTGCTGACATACCATCGGATAAGGGCCGGGCAGCAATAGCAGGGCGATTGCACCGAATGGGATTGGATTTGACGCCACGGGTGGTGGTGCCGCACAAAGAGGCGGACTTGAACCAGGCAATATCCGCGGCGACGGGTGATCTTGTTCTGATACTTACCGGTTCGGCCACATCGGACCCAATGGATGTTGCGCCGCAGGCGCTGCGTCAAGCAGGCGGCGAGCTGATCCGTTTCGGCATGCCGGTAGATCCTGGCAATTTGTTGTTTTTAGGCGCTTTGGGGGACAGGCCTGTGATTGGCCTTCCTGGATGTGCGCGCTCACCCGCACTGAATGGTGCGGATTGGATCTTGGAGCGGGTGATTTGCGGAATAGAGGTGACCAGCCGCGACATAGCTGCGCTTGGAGTTGGTGGCCTGCTCAAGGAAATACCGACGCGTCCAATGCTGCGTCGCAGCGGTACCTGATGATTGGACAGGCGGAGTTGCTCCTACTTTAGTCTAGGTCTGATAAATAGTTATTTCAATATTATCAGTATCTTATGACCCTTGCGTGGCGTTGTTCTGCTTTGGGGTGACCTTGGGGGCTCTCAAATCGCTTCGCAGATGACCCATCCCGTGCTTAACTCGTCCTCAGCCAACAATAATAGCTAAGGGAGGGGTTCATGGCGAAGGTCTCAATGACCGTGAACGGTAAAGCTGCGAGTGCAGAGGTCGAGGGGCGTACGCTTCTTGTCTCGTTTTTGCGTGAGGAGCTAGGTCTGACGGGGTCGCATGTCGGATGTGATACCAGTCAATGCGGTGCCTGCGTGGTACATGTGGATGGCAAGGCGGTGAAAAGCTGCACCATGCTGGCGCTTGAAGCCGAAGGGGCTGAGGTAGCAACCATCGAAGGTCAGGCCGCTGAGGATGGTACGCTTAACACGATACAGGCGGCATTTCAGGAACATCACGGCTTGCAGTGCGGTTTTTGCACTCCGGGTATGGTGATGTCGGCGGCGGCGCTGTTGAAAGACAATCCTAAGCCATCGGAGCAGGAAATCCGCACATATCTGGAAGGCAATCTGTGCCGCTGCACCGGTTACCACAACATCGTAAAATCGATCATGGCAGCCAGTGGGCAGGATGTATCCGCTCTGGCAGCTGAGTGACGACGCAGCGAACAATGGCACAAGGTGCGTGATGAACACGCACCCTACACAGGGCGCTTGGCACATTATGGCTTGGCCCAAATCCAGCAGAGCTGTGAGATGTAGGGTGAGTGCTTGCACGCACCACTCAGGGAGGAGATTAAAACATGCCCAAAGATAGTGGCATCGGCGCCAGCCCAAAGCGGCGCGAAGACGTGCGGTTTCTGACAGGAAACGGCAATTACACAGATGACATCAACGCACATGGCCAAGCCTATGTGCATTTTCTGCGCTCAGATATCGCGCATGGGACGCTGAACAGTGTTGATACAACTGCCGCTGCAGCAATGCCCGGCGTTGTGCGGATTTTCACCGCGGCTGATTTTGAAGGTGTTGGCGGGGTTCCTTGTGGTTGGGAAATTACTGACCGTCACGGCAACGCAATGCAGGAACCCAAGCATCCGGTTTTAGCCGAAGGTAAAGTCCGCCATGTTGGTGAGCCAATTGCTGCGGTGATAGCTGAGAGTCTGGAACAGGCTCGGGATGCGGCCGAGGCAATTGACCTGGATATCGAAGAGCTTCCGGCTGTTGTTGATATGAAGGCCGCTGTGGCTGAAGGTTCGGTCAAGGTTCATGACGATCTGACCTCGAACCTGTGCTATGACTGGGGGTTTGTCGAAGAAAACCGTGAGGCTGTAAATCAGGCGTTCCAGGATGCAGCACATGTTACGTCGCTGGAGCTGGTTAACAACCGTCTGGTGGCCAACCCGATGGAACCTCGGGTCGCGATCGGCGAATACAACCGATCAACCGATGACAGCAAGCTGTACACTACAAGCCAAAACCCACATGTGATCCGGCTGCTGATGGGGGCCTTTGTTCTGGGCATTCCTGAGCATAAGCTGCAAGTTGTTTCCCCGGACGTTGGCGGTGGTTTTGGCACCAAGATTTTCCACTATGCAGAAGAGGCATTTTGTACGTTTGCTGCCAAGGCCTGTAATCGGCCGGTAAAGTGGACATCGTCACGCTCCGAAGCCTTTATGTCGGATGCACATGGGCGTGATCACGTTACCAAGATCGAACTGGCATTGGACGCGGACAACAACTTTACCGCCCTGCGCACGGATACCTATGCAAATATGGGTGCCTACCTGTCGACATTTGCGCCCTCTGTCCCGACTTGGCTGCACGGCACTTTAATGGCGGGCAACTATAAGACACCGCTGATTTATGTGAATGTCAAAGCGGTGTTCACCAACACAGTGCCAGTGGATGCCTATCGTGGCGCTGGGCGCCCCGAGGCGACGTTCCAGCTAGAGCGGGTGGTAGACAAAGCTGCGCGTGAGTTGGGGGTTGACCCAATCGCGTTGCGGCGGCAAAATTTTATCACCGAATTCCCTTATGCCACGCCAGTAGCGGTGGAATACGACACCGGTGATTACCATGCCACCATGGACAAGCTAACCGAGATTGCTGATCTTTCGGGGTTCGATGCACGCCGAAAGGCGAGTGTCGCCAACGGAAAACTGCGTGGACTTGGGGTCAACTGCTACATCGAGGCCTGCGGCATTGCGCCCAGCAACCTTGTTGGGCAGCTTGGTGCCCGGGCTGGACTGTATGAAAGTGCAACCGTGCGGGTGAATGCCACGGGTGGTCTAGTGGTGATGACTGGGTCTCACAGTCACGGGCAGGGACACGAGACATCCTTCCCTCAGGTGATTGCTGACATGATTGGCATCGACGAGGGCATGATCGAGATTGTTCATGGGGATACCTCCAAAGTGCCGATGGGCATGGGCACCTATGGCTCGCGTTCGCTGGCCGTTGGGGGCTCTGCAATGGTCAGGGCAACCGAGAAAATCATTGCTAAGGCCAAGAAGATCGCCGCGCATTTGATGGAGGCCGCTGATGCAGATATCGAGCTGAAGGACGGAGAGTTCTCGGTTGCGGGCACCGATAAGTCTGTTGCCTGGGGTGATGTCACGCTGGCAGCCTATGTGCCGCATAACTACCCTCTGGAAGACATTGAACCGGGCTTGGAGGAGACCGCGTTTTATGATCCGGCTAACTTTACCTATCCGTCGGGGGCGTACGCCTGCGAGGTGGAGGTGGACCCCGATACCGGCAAGGTCAGCATCGAGCGTTTCTCGGCTGCGGATGACTTTGGCAATATCGTCAACCCGATGATTGTTGATGGTCAGGTTCATGGCGGCATTGGTCAGGGCATTGGCCAGGCGCTACTAGAGGGCTGTGTCTATGATGAGGATGGTCAGTTGTTGAGCGCGTCCTTTATGGATTATGCAATGCCGCGGGCCGATGATGTACCGTTCTATTCGGTAGATCATTCCTGTCAAACGCCCTGCACCCATAACCCACTAGGGGTTAAAGGCTGTGGCGAGGCGGGGGCCATTGGATCACCGCCTTCGGTAGTCAATGCGGTGGTGGATGCGTTGCAATCCGCTGGCAAAACGGACGTGACTCATATCGACATGCCGCTGAGCCCAGGGCGGATATGGGCCGCCTTGAACAGCTGAACTGAAACAACCGAGAGCGCCGGGGGCCAGCCCCCGGACCCCCGGGATATTTTTAGCCAGATGAAGCTGGGGTAGGTAGAGACCCAGGTTGTCTGAGGAAGGAAGCGAAATGTATAATTTCGAGTTTGAGAAGCCTTCGACGGTTGCTGACGCGGTTGCGGCGCTGGCAGGTGATGAAGCGCAGGCGCTGGGAGGAGGTCAAACACTGATCCCAACCATGAAACAGCGTCTGGCCAGCCCGTCAAAGTTGGTGAGTCTGAGTGGCATTGCAGAGATGCAGGGGGTGCAACGAGAGGGTGCCTCATTGACCGTTGGCGGCGCCGTCAGCCATGCCGATGTCGCTGCGCAGGCTACCGATTATCCGGCACTGGCAGAGATGGCTGGTCATATTGGTGATCCGGCGGTGCGCAATCGGGGAACAATTGGCGGGTCACTCGCGAACAATGATCCGTCGGCGGATTATCCTGCTGCGGCACTGGCCTCGGCTGCGACGGTTGTTACCAATGCGCGCGAAATTGCCGCCGATGACTATTTTCAGGGCATGTTCGACACGGCACTGGAAGATGGTGAAATCATCACGGGAGTTAAGTTTTCTGTTCCGCAAGCCGCGAATTATCAGAAATTTGTGCAGCCAGCCTCGCGCTTTGCGTTGGTTGGGGTGTTTGTTGCGAAACACGCCGATGGAGTGCGGGTGGCGGTGACCGGCGCATCTGAAGAGGGCGTGTTCCGTTGGAGCGAGGCCGAGGCTGCGCTGGATGCCGACTTCTCGGCGGATGCGATTGCCGGGCTTACGCTGGACCCGTCTGATATGATCGGAGATTTGCACGGCACCAAAGAGTATCGCGCGCATCTGGTTGGTGTCATGACCAAGCGGGCGGTCGCTGCGGCGGCTTGATGCTTGGGCCTTTTTAGCGAAGTGCGGCCTCAGGTGTTCCTGAGGCCGTTTTCATTTGTGGTGGTTCGTTTACGAAGAAGGCAAGTTGCGTGGGTCAAAGGCGCACCATTCGCTAGCTCTTTGCAGGCTTTCGGCAAATCCGGACGGAGAGAATTTGCCGTAGAGCCAGACCTCACCCTTAGCTGAGCGGTCAAACATCACCTCGATCGAGGTTTTTGAATTCAGGATCGACGTGATCATGTCTGGCACCATGCCATCGGTCATGTGGGCACCATAACCGCCCGCTCCCTCGTGGGTGAACATCTCGTCTCCCAGCCAACTCTCTTGGCCATCAAAGGCCAGTACCGCAAAATCATCCTCATCCCAGGGGGCAGTGGTTTCGCCCGGCCAGGGGTGGTAGTCATAGCCAAAACCAGAACTGTATCCTTGATTGTGGAACGTGAAAACCAAGGCACCGGATGTGTCGCGCGCAGCACGTTGGGTAAAGACATGACAGGCATGGCCAACCTTGGCCGCGGCCCAATCACCGCTTTCGAAAATGGCAGCTGAGGCATTGGAGGCGAGAAGAAGGCTTGTAGAGCAAAGAAGAGCCGAGAGTTTCATAAACGATGTCCTGTTTAAAATTCGAACGGATCATAGCGGCGTAGCAAAAACGCGCCAGTTGAGTACATTTGCTAGAGATCAACAATTAATATTGGGTTGTACTGGGCGGGTTTGGGAGACTGCTCAAAATGAAAACGCCCCCGCGCCGGATGGCAGCGAGGGCATTTAAAATTCTAACAGTAGTTAGCTGCTTACTTAGGCAGAGGACCAATCAGCATAATCATCTGACGGCCTTCCATTTTCGGCATGTTTTCGACCTTACCGTGATCTTTGATATCAACGGCTACACGCTCTAGCAGTTCACGTCCCAGGTTCTGGTGCGCCATTTCGCGGCCACGAAAGCGCAGAGTGATTTTCACTTTGTCGCCGTTTTCCAGAAACTTGTAAACGTTGCGCATTTTGACGCCGTAATCATGGATATCAGTATTGGGTCGAAACTTGACCTCTTTGATCTCGATGATTTTTTGCTTCTTGCGCGCTTCGCTTTCCCGCTTTTGCTGTTCATACTTGAACTTGCCGAAGTCCATGATTTTACACACAGGCGGATTGGCGTTGGGCGAGATTTCAACCAGATCCAGGCCGGCCTCTTGCGCCATAAGCATGGCTTTGGCTGGTGTCACCACACCGACGTTGTCGCCATCGGCGCCAATCAGGCGAAGGTCACTACCACGAATTTTTTCGTTGACGCGCGGGCCGGTGTCGCGTTGCGGCGGCGCATTGTGGGGTCTGCGGGCTATGACGGGAATCCTTCTGTCATTGCGTGAATTTACCTGAAAAGTAACGCTCTCGCGCATGTGATTCAAGCTGTTTGCTTCGTATGACCGGGGAGAATGAGGTTTTCAAGGCATCATTCCGACAATGTGGAGGAGAAGTTCGCCAGAATAGGCAGTTTTGTTGGTTTTTACGGTCGAAAACGCATCGGCCAAGATTAGCCGCTGAGGTGTCGGGGCGTTTTTTCCCCCTTGAGGTGTTCAGTGCACAGGACCATTTCGCAGCTCATACATGTTGAGTGAATTTTTTGCGCTCAAGCAACGATACTATCAAGGAGATTGAGATATGAAACCTGCAGTGATTGCGCTGGGTATTGGGGCTGCCGCTATTGGTGGCTACGTTTATTACACTAACATGGACCTGCCGACAGAGGTTGTTGAACAGGCGGATACGGCCCCGGCCGCAGAGGCCGTTGAGCAGGACACTACTACTGCTGAACCAGGCGTTTTGGACCAAGTAACTGAAGCCGCTGAAGACGCCGCTGCAAGTGCCACCGAGGCCGCAAACGACGCAGTGGAAGCAGCAACAGACGCTGCGGAACAAGCGACTGAGGCCGCCACTGACGCAGTTGAAGCAACCGCAGAGGCGGTTGAAAGCGCAGCCGATGCAGCGCAAGAGGCGGCGGAGGACGCTGTTGAAGCCGCAACTGAAGTAGGTGCCGAAGCCGCTGCTGTAGCTGAAGAGGCCGCAGGTGCTGCGAGCGATACAGCCACCGCAGTAACCGAGACTGCAACTGAAGCAGCAAGCGACGCTGCTGAGCAAGCCGGTGAGGCCGCATCAAGCGCAGTCGAAACGGCGACTGAAACTGCAACTGCCGCAACCGAAGCAGCCAGTGAGGCTGCGACTTCCGCCATGGACGCAGCCGCAGGCCTGTTGACCGCTGAGGGGTTTGACTTTGATAAGGTTGTCGAGCTGATTTCTGGCTCATCGCTGGACGAGGCCAATAAATTGATGCTGACCACAGCCGTAACACAGGCCAAGGACAATCCAGAGCTACTGGGTGTTGCGTTGGATCAGGTTAAATCTGCCTTGGGCCTGTAAACCCCTTACCCAAATACAAAAGGGCACCCTCTGATACAGAGAGTGCCCTTTTTTGCATTCGCTCAGATTTGGTCTTAATCTAGGAAGGCTTTTTCAACCACATATTGTGCAGGCTTGGAGTTTGCACCTTCTTCTAAACCGTAGCCTTCGAGCATGTCCTTGATTTCAAGGTTAAAGGCCAGGTTGCCGCAGACCATGGCACGGTCGCTGTCGGGGTTGATCGGATCAACACCGAGATCGGTAAAGGCCTCGCCTGAGCGCATCAGGTCAGTGATGCGGCCCATCTTGGGGCTCTCTTCACGGGTGGTTGTCGGATAGTAGCGGATCTTGTTCAGGTTCTCTTCGCCCAGCAGTTCGATCATCATCTCGTCCTGCTTGAGGTTTTCAATCAGCTCGGCGCCATAGGTCAGCTCGCCCGCGGTGCGGCAGGTGTGAGTGATGATGACCTCGTCATAATCTTCGTAGGTTTGTGGGTCGCGCAGCAGCGAGGCAAAAGGCGCAAAGCCGGTGCCAGTCGCAAAGAACCAGATCCGTTTGCCGGGGATTAGGGCGTCATGCACCAGGGTGCCGACGGGTTTTGGGCGCAGGATGATTTCATCGCCGACTTGGATGTGCTGCAGGCGTGAGGTTAGCGGACCATCCTGAACCTTGATCGAGTAAAACTCCAATTCGTCATCCCAGCTGGGCGAAGCAATGGAATAGGCGCGCAGCAGTGGTTTTTGCTTGCCGGTTTTTGGGTTCACATCGCCCATCAGGCCAATCATCACAAACTCGCCCGAGCGAAAGCGCATCGAGGCTGGGCGGGTGACCCGGAAGGAGAATAACTTGTCCGTCCAGTGCTTGACCGCAGTGACGGTCTGGGCGTCGGGAAGGGTCGGAACGGCTTTTACGGGTTCGGCATTTGTGGCGGCATCGGTCACAGGGGTTATCTCGTTCATCGGTTACACTGCCGACTGCATAGTCGACACCTCTGATTAATCATTGATATGGGTCAGGAAAAGGATTTGTTTTGCAAGTTTCCGGCCCCGCAGTGGTTTCGGGGCCGGAACTGCAAATGTCCTGACAGTAAAAGCTGGTTTAAGCAGCGGCGGGAGAGCCCCCACGCATACGGGCCTGATAGTCGTTTTGTTGCCAGTTGGCACGGGCCAGCCATTGGTTTTCAGGCTGGCGCGCGGCCAGTTCATCGCTGATCTCAACGTCATCAAACCCGGAACGGCGCGCCATGGCGTATTGGTCGGCGATCAGATGGCCGGTGGCACGCAGGTGCCCCTTGTAACCTGACAAACGGAGGTGGCGCGCAATGGTGAATCCACGACCGTCCGCAAAACTTGGGAAGGCAATGCGGATCATCTGCACCTGCGCAGCAAGGCGTTCGGAAAGCTGCACCGGATCAGTGTCTGAAGGAAGGTCGAGCGCGGTGTCACCTTCGTAGCCCAAAGTCCAGGTGTCAGGGCCAAAGCCCGTGTCGGTTATGATCACAGTCATGAATTTGCTCCTGTGCGAATAAATTGCCCATCCACGACGTGGATGCCGCACTCTTCTTTGCTTTGGTTCCGCCAGCGGCCAGCGCGAGGATCTTCGCCTTCTTGTACCGGGGAGGTGCAGGGAGCACAGCCGATGGAAGGATATCCCTTGGCCACCAATGGATGGCGGGGCAGGCGGTTTTCGTCCATGTAGACACGCACGTCTTCGGGTGCCCAATGCGCGAGTGGGTTGATCTTGATACGACCCGTTGGCCCGTTCTCAGTGTCTTCGATCTCAAAAAAGTCCAGCGCAGCCCGGCTGCCAGCCTGAAAGCGTTTGCGACCGGTGATCCAGCCGTCATAACCTTCAAGTGCATTTTGGAGCGGTGCGGTTTTCCGCAGCGCACAGCAGGCATCCGTGTCACTAAAACGCAGAGCGCCATAGGGATCTTTTTCTGCGATATCCTTGGCTCGAATGATGTGCAGGTTACGAAGCCCCAAGCGTTCTGACACTTCCTGTTGATAGACCAAGGTTTCTGTGAAGAGCAGTTCGGTGTCCACGAACAACACAGGTGTTGCTGGATCTATCACTGCAGCCATGTGAAGCAAAACTACGGATTCAGCTCCGAAACTAGAAACAAGTGCGATATTGCCTGTTTCCTGCAGGGCACCTTGCATCACTGCGGTGGCCGAGTGGTGGCGGTAGCGCGCATTCAGATCGGCTACTCGCTTTTCCAGCGTTTGCTGCTCGGCGGGTTGGTCGGGGGCCAGCCCCCGAGCCCCCGGGATATTTTTAGCTAGATGAAGCATGGGATCAGGCCACCTTTTTAATAGCTTCGGGATAGAGCGCAGCTTTGAAGGGGGACATGCCGACCCGGCGGTAGGTTTCCAAAAAGGTCTCTTCTGCTGTGTCGCGCACTGAGAGATAGGCGTCGACGATGCGCTCAACAGCTGGGACGATTTCGTCATAGGCAAAGCCGGGACCAGCGCGTTCACCGACGGCGGCCGACCAGGTGGCGTCACCGCCCAGAGTGATCTGGTAGTTTTCCACGCCAGCGCGATCGAGACCCAGGATGCCGATATGGCCCACATGGTGGTGGCCGCAGGCATTGATGCAGCCTGAGATTTTGATCTGCAGGTGGCCAATATCATGCTCTAACTTCAGGTCATCAAAGCGCGTAGCGATTTGTTCGGCAACCGGGATAGAGCGGGCTGTTGCCAGTGCGCAGTAATCCATGCCTGGGCAGGCGATGATGTCGGAGATCAACCCGATATTGGCAGTGCCAAGACCGTGTTGTTTCAGTTTTGCATGAATCGCTGGCAAGTCCGATTTATGGACATGCGGCAGGATTACATTTTGCTCGTGACTGATGCGCAGTTCATCGTAGCCATAATCTGCAGCCAGAGTTGCCATCACCCGCATTTGTTCAGCGCTGGCGTCACCGGGAGTGGCGCCGTGCTTTTTGATCGAGATGGTAACAATAGCATGATCGCTAACGCGATGATCGGCCAAGTTGGTATCAGCCCATGCCCGAAATACCGGATCGGTTTTGTAGGCGGTGTCATAAGGCGTGGTAGAGCCGGTCCGGAATTTTGGCGGAGAAAAATGTACCTTGATTTCGGAGAATAGCTCTTGGTCAGCCCCTAAGAACGTCGGGCGGATCAGGGCAAATCGGGCGTCCACGCGGGCGCGGATGTGGTCAATCCCATGCTCGTGCACTGTGATTTTGATGCGGGCCTTGTACTTGTTGTCGCGGCGGCCGATTTGGTTCCAGACTGAGACCACGGCTTCGATATAGGGCAAGAGGTCGGCGCGTGGGACAAAGTCATTGATGACTTTGCCGATCATCGGCGTACGGCCCAGGCCACCGCCAATCAAGATCTGATAGCCAGTTTCGCCCGCGTCATTTTGGACGACACGAACGGCAAGGTCATGGGCTTTCAGAACCGCGCGGTCCTTGGCTGCGCCGCCAACGGCGATCTTAAATTTGCGACCCATGAACTGGAATTCCGGGTGGTCGGTGGACCACTGCCGGATCAGTTCGGCAATGGGGCGTGGGTCTTCGATTTCATCCGCAGCGGCACCGGCGAAGTGATCGGCGGTTACGTTGCGGATGGTGTTGCCCGAAGTCTGGATGGCATGCATGCCAACTTCGGCCAGGGCGTCCAGCATGTCCGGCACGTCGCTCAGCTTAGGCCAGTTGTACTGGATGTTCTGACGGGTGGTGAAGTGGCCATAGCCCTTGTCCCACTTTTCGGCCAGCAGGGCCAATGTGTTCATCTGGGCGGAGTTCAGCGAACCATAAGGAATGGCGACGCGTAGCATGTAGGCGTGCAGCTGCAGGTACAACCCATTCATCAGGCGCAGGGGTTTGAACTCGTCCTCGGTGAGAGAGCCGTCAATACGGCGCTCGACCTGGGCACGGAACTGCGCGTTGCGCTCGGCCAGAAAGGCGGTATCGAAGTCATTGTACTTATACATTGGCCAGGACCTCCTGCTTGCCGTGGGCATAGTTCGAAGGCCCGGTGCGGCGGAACTCTTCGCGGAAATGGGTGGGTTCAGGCCCGTTGGCGCCCGACGTCGCGTCAGCCAGATAGGCGCCAACAACGGTAGCGGGCTGACTTTGGGCATCCAGCAGACGCAGTTGGGCGTGAGCCTCGTCTGTGATCAACTCGGCCTCAGCCAGATCACGGCTCCAGGTGTCTGCGGCGGTGAGATAGATCACGTCGCCTTCGATCAGGTGGTTGGCGGTGATCACTTTAGGGGTAAAGGCGCGGGCCATTATGCATGCTCCAGCTTGAGATCGGTAAGGGCGGCAAGGCTGGCGCGGGGCGCCAGACCAAAGAGGGTGAGGGCAGGGCCGTTAAATCCGGCATTGGTCAGATCGTCGGGCAGTGTGTCGAGGGTTGTTTCCAACACGCGTTGGTCTACGCGTGAGGCGTTTTCAACGATGGTCACGGGTGTGTTGCGGTCGGCACCATGCATGATCAGGCGGCCCTGAATAAAACGGGCGGATTTCTTGCCCATGTAGATTGCGGCAACTTCACCAGCGCGGGCCAATGCGGCCCAGTCGTGATCGGCAAAGCCTTTCATGTCGTGCCCGGTCAGGAAACGCACCGAGGCGTTACGGCCGCGCTGGGTCAGGCTTTGACCGATGTCCGCCACTGCTGCCGAGGCCGCAGTAATGCCAGGGATGACGCGGTAGGTGATGCCAGCCAGATCACAGGCAGTCAGTTCTTCGTCGAGACGGGCAAAGATGGCCGGGTCGCCGGACTTGAGGCGCAACACGCGCAGGCCGGATTTGGCCAGAGCAATCATACGGTCGCAGATTTCTTGCTGAGTGACCTGTGGGCCAAAGCCCTCTTTGCCAACATCCAGAAGTGAAGCAGAAGGACCTGCCAGTTGCAGGATCTCATCGCTAACCAGGCGGTCGTGCAGGATCACATCGGCCTGTTGCAGCGCCTTGAATGCCTTGATGGTCAGCAGATCAGGGTCGCCGGGTCCGGAGCCCGCAAAAGTCACTTGGCCCGGCTGCATGCAGTCAGTGCCGCCCTGGGCAGCGGGTGTTCTGGGCATTTTATGCAGCATGGCGGCCTCGTGGGTTGCGATTGAATTGATCTTAGATATAGGAAATAATCCCATATCTTTGCTATATGCTGGCGCGAATAAGAACGCGCATTCCAATTTGAGAGACGAAGTGGTAGAAAAGTTGCCAAACACAAGGGAAGTGAAAATGTCGGTACGAATTGATGCCACGGATCGGAAAATTCTGGCGGAGCTGCAGCGCGATGCCAGTCAATCTTTGGATGAAATCGCCAAGAATGTGGGGAGTTCCAAGACGCCCGTGTGGAATCGCATCCGTAAATTGCGTGAAGCAGGGGTGATTGGGCGGCAGACAGTTGTACTAGATGCTGAGGCGCTGGGATTTGAGGCGTGTTTCTTTGTCCTGATCCGGACGTCCGAGCATGAGGCGGATTGGCAGGCCAAGTTTCTGCAGGCGCTGCGGGATCGTCCTGAGGTTCAGGAGGCGCATCGGCTGGCGGGAGATATTGATTACATCCTAAAGGTACGGGTGCAGAACGCGCGGGCCTATGACACCTTTTATCAGGCGCTGATTTCAGAGGTGCGGGTGCACAACGTGACGGCGCTGCTGTCGATGGAAGAGATCAAGTCGACCACCATGTTGCCGCTGGAGAGCTGAGACGTAGTCAAATTGAGCGCTTCCGTGCACTCTTATTCAGCAAGGGGTGAGGTGATGTGCCCCCTAACCTTTGTTTTTGCCGAGAAGTCGATTTTTCTGCTGAGAAGCGATTAAGGGCAAATCTGCCCTTTAATGCGCTATGTCGAGTATCTGTTGAGTCACGCCCGCCTCAAGGACAGGCCGCGCCAGGGCGCGGTGGCGTTTGGCCATCCTTGCCCCCGGCAAGACTCAACAAGGCAAGACTCAAGTAGTGACCATCAGGCGGGTCAGACCGTGGAAATGGTAGGTGTTGCTATACCGCGGTGGTTCGGCCAGTGCGAGATTAGGGCAGCGTTCAAACAGGATTGGTAAGGCAAACTTCATTTCCAGGCGGGCCAAAGGGGCACCGACGCAGAAATGCAACCCGCCGCCAAAAGCGGTGTTGGTTTTTATCTCTCTCGTTGGGTTAAACGTTTCGGCACCGGCAAAACCTTGGGGGTCGCGGTTGGCGGCACCAAGCAATAAGGCTACTTGATCGCCGCGCTGGAAGGTATGGCCGAACACCTCGATTTCTTCGTAGGCATAGCGGGTGAACATGTGCAGTGGTGGATCGTAGCGCAAGATTTCTTCAACCGTGCGGTCGATGCCCTCGGGTTTCAGCCACTCGGGGTTCAGACCATGTTCCAGTAGGCATTTCACACCGTTGCCGATGCTATGTACGGTGGCCTCATGCCCTGCGTTGAGCAGCAGGATGCAAGTGGCGATGAGCTCGTCCGTGCTGAGGCTTTCACCTTCTTCTTCGGCAGTGATCAGCCGGGTGATCAGGTCCTCGCGCGGGTCATTTCGGCGTTGGTCGATATAACCACGCAGGAAATCAATGAATTCGGCCGAGGCAGCGGCGGCTCGATGCTCGGTCTCTAGGGTGCGGCTGGCCTGGTACATTGCCACGATGTCATGGGACCATTTCAGCAGTTGCGAAGCCATGTCCTCGGGTACGCCCAGAAGGCGGCAGATGATGATCACGGGTAGCTGAGTGCAATAGGTGTCGAGCAGATCGAAAGGCGTATCTGGGAAGGTATCGATGAGCTGATGGCAAAGGGCTTCGATATCGTCACTTAACGCGGTAATGGCGCGTGATGTGAAGGCCCGCAATACCAGTCTGCGTAATCGGGTATGGCGTGGCGGTTCAGCGTCCAGCAGCGAATGCGCCTCTGTCATCAAGAATGGGGCGAGGTGTGCGGGGCCTGAGGTGGCCATCTCAGCCGGGATCTCGCGGCCAAAGCGGCGGTCTTTGAGTAAAGCCTGAACTGCCTCGTAACTAAAGGCGGCTGGCATGTCGTACTCGGTCCAGAATTGCAACGGGCTGCTGGTGCGAGCCGATGTGTAGAATGGGTACGGATTTTGTACAAAATCGGAATCGGTCGGGGATTGGATCACGGTTATCATCCGGGCACATTCGCTAACCCGGCTGGTCAATGCAAGGGCAGCTTTGCTACTGTGTTGAAATGAGAAAACTTCTGGGACAACGTGGATGGATTGTACTGGGCTTTGGCCTGGCGCTGGCGGCTTTGACAAGTGCTGTATGGTCTTATGGTTATCGACAGGCCTTGGATACCCTGGCACGGCAAGGGGAGGCCGATTTGGAACTGGCTTCGGACCGTGTCAGTACTCAGTTGCAAGTGTATCAAGAGCTGGCGGTACTGATGTCGAGCCATCCCGTACTTGAACAGTTGGATGGAGATGATCATCGTCGCTCTGCAACTAAGCTGTTACGGGATGTAGCAGATCATACGGCAGCGCTGGATGTGTTTTATGCAGACGCATCGGGGCATGTGCTGGCGGCTGCCAGGGGAATAACCGGGCCTGATGTCGCAGGTGCGGACTATTTTATTCGGGCCAAGTATGGGGCTTTGGGCAAAGGACATGAGGTTCTGCAGCCGTTGAACAGAAGAGCCTTCTTCTTTGCGGCGCCAGATTTTGGCACAGATGGAACCGTACGGGGCGCGTTGGTTGTTGTGGTTGATGTCGAGGACGTTGAACAAACTTGGCGTGGGACGCTTCCAGCGGTGTTTTTTACCGGAAGTGACGGTGAGGTTTTCATTTCAAACCGATCTGAGTTGTTGTTCTGGCAACGCCAGAAAGACAGGGCAGGGCTGAGGCCCAAAAATGGTGAGCCAGTTTCGTTTTCTGCCTATCAAGTGGGGGGGCACGACATATGGCAGTTGGGGTGGGGGCGCTATCTGCCCAAGCAAGCTCTGCATCAGACAGTGGAATTGCCAGTATTGGGAATGGTTGGGGAAATCCTGCTCGACACCACTCCTGCGCGTCGAATTGCGACACTACAGGCCGCAACTTTGGCGGCAATATTTCTTGCCTTTGGAGCCTTGTTGTTTCTGGCGATGGAAAGGCGTCGTACATTGTCACTGGCCAATGCGGTGTTGGAAAACCGGGTCGCAAAACGGACACGGGCGCTGTCGGCAACCAACGTCCAGCTGCGACGCGAGATCAGCGAGAGACAAGAAGCTGAGGCTGCTTTGAAGCAAGCCCAGCAGGAGCTGGTCCAGGCTGGCAAACTATCAGCGCTGGGCCAGATGTCGGCTGGTATCAGTCATGAACTGAACCAACCGCTGATGGCGATCCAGCAATATGCTGATAACGGCAGTGCTTTTCTGCAAAAGAGCAGGGCGGACCGAGCAGGTGAAAACTTGGAGAGGATATCCGCTCTATCAACGCGTATGGCCCGGATTATCAAGAACTTACGCGCCTTTGCGCGCAATGAAAGTGAACCGGTCGGCCGGGTTGATTTGGTGCAGGTTGTAAATACAGCCGTTGAGTTGACCAACGCCCGGTTAAAAGCGGATCAGGTTCAAATAGACTGGGATCCGAAAACTCATGATGCACCTGTTTACGCTTGGGGGGGCGAGGTTCGGTTAGTGCAGGTCTTTGTCAATTTGATCAACAACGCTGCGGATGCGATGTTGGATCAAAAAGAACGGCTTGTCCGTATAAGGATCAATCCTGATAGCCGTTTGGCTGTAACCGTCCAGGATGTTGGGCCGGGGATCAAAGAACCGGAAAAAGTTTTTGAACCATTTTATTCTACCAAAACGGTTGGTAGTTCAGAGGGAATGGGGTTGGGCTTGTCCATTTCATATGGGTTGGTGCAAAGCTTTGGCGGCAATATTCGAGGGGCCAATGTTGGGCAAGGTGCAGAGTTCACAGTTGAGCTTGATCATTGGACGGCGGAAGCAGAGGAAGATGTTACATGACCAGTAGGGTGCTTCTTGTTGACGATGATGTGGCGGTGCGTGAAGCGTTAGCTCAGACGCTAGAACTGAATGATCTGGAGGCGGTGACTGCAGCGTCTTTTGTGGTCGCCAAGGATCATATCACGCCACAATTTGACGGGGTGATCGTATCTGATATCCGGATGCCCGGGCGTGATGGGTTTCACCTACTCGACTATGCGCATGAAATAGACGGTGAATTGCCGGTTATCCTGCTGACCGGAGAGGGAGATATCCCGATGGCAGTCAAGGCCATGGGGCGAGGGGCGTTTGATTTCCTGGAAAAACCCTGTGCGGCGGCGGATCTGTTGGCCGTTTTGGAACGCGCTTTGAAAACTCGGGCGTTAGTTTTGGAAAACCGGCGGCTGAAGGTTCAACTGGAAAGTGGTGATCCGGCAGCGCGCATGCTGTTTGGGTCCTCACCACAATCCCTTGAATTACGCGCAAAGGTGCGCAGTGTGGCGCCCACCGGGGCCGAAGTGTTGGTGACTGGGGCTCCGGGCAGTGGAATCTCCAAGGTGGCCGAGGTGGTTCATTTGATGTCTGAGGTCGGACAGGGCGCATTTGTGAAACGTCCGGGCGCTGGGCTGACGGCCACAGAGTTCGATGCTCTGTGCAATGCCGGAGCAGGTGGGTCAGTGTTTATCGACGAAGTATCAGCCCTGCCCGAGGCAACCCAATATGCAGTGTTGGACCGGTTGGAGCGCGGCGCGGGCACACGGATGATTGCGGGATCGACTGCGGATCTGGCCAAGTTGGTCGACGCGGGGACTTTTAACGCCGGGTTGTTCTATCGTCTGGATGTGATGCGGGTGCGGATCCCAACGTTGAGCGAGCGACGAGAGGATATTCCTGAATTATATCAACACTATGTGGCGCAAGCGGCGGAGCAGGCCGGTATTGAGGCACCCGAGCTTAGCTCTGATCATTTGGCCGCGCTCATGGCTCAAGATTGGCCGGGAAATGCCCGCTCGCTGATGTCAGCGGCTATGCGGTTTGTGCTTGGAATGCCGGAAGAAGCCACTGAATCTGCAGGCTTGGGACTGGCCGAACAATTGGCACAGGTGGAACGGTCCTTGTTGATCGCGGCCCTGGGGCGACAGAACGGGCGCGCGGCGGCGGCGGCACAGGCGCTGAAATTGCCGCGCAAAACATTCTATGACAAGCTCACGCGCTACGGGATCCGGCCCGAAGATTATCGCAGGCCGGGCCGTGCAACCGATGAGGTTTGAGGATTTCTATTTTGAGTACCCATATTGAGATAAGCGACGAGTTGCCAGAGAACAGCGGTGACATTGAACAGTTGTACCGTGACGCATTTCCTGATGAGGATTTAGTGCCGCTGGTCAAAAAACTGTTGGCAAGCGGCGATGAAGTACTGTCACTGACCGCAACAAAAGGCGGAAACCTTGTGGGGCATGCGGTTTTCACGACATGTGGGATTGCAATAGAAAATGAAGCTTCAGACCAAGGCGTTGCGCTCTTGGGTCCCGTTGCCGTTTTGGCTGCTCTGCAAAAACAAGGGATCGGTGGAAGTCTGATCCAGAAAGGGTTGGAGCGCCTGACTGCATCTGGGATTGCGCAAGTCTTTGTGTTGGGCGACCCGAACTACTATAGCCGGTTTGGATTTCAAGAAGACGGTCTCATCGCCCCTCCATACCCGCTCCTTGAGCAATGGCGTCCTGCTTGGCAGTCTAAGAGCCTGCAAAATGATATGCGGGTCCAGTCTGGTATCCTGACAGTGCCTGTCTCGTGGCAGGATGTATCGCTGTGGTCCTGATAGACCAGGCAAGGTGAATCACAATTCTGAGAAGTGTTAAAGTTTGTGCGAAATTCCGCACAAACTCGGTGATAGCCTGTGTGGAAATCCACACAACACTGACCTGTGTATTTAGGGAACTTGCTGGAATGAACGTGTAACCAGTTGATATTGGTGAAAAACGAGTAAATTTCAATGATTTTCGAAACAATTCTTGAGCCACAGTTACTCAGGCGTGATGCTGTCAATCGGAGCTCTCTGTTGGGGAGAGACTGAGATTGATTACCTGGGAGGGTACTATGAAATTTTTGACAACTGCCGCCACAGCTATGGCTTTGACTGTGACCGCTGGCGCTGCAATTGCGGCCTGTGACACCGGTGAGATCGTGGTGAAATTTGCCCACGTGACCAACACGGATAAGCACCCCAAAGGTATTGCAGCCTCACTGCTGGAGCAGCGCGTTAACGACGAAATGAACGGCACCATGTGCATGGAGGTCTATCCGAACTCCACTTTGTACAATGACAACAAAGTTTTGGAAGCAATGCTGCAGGGCGACGTTCAGCTGGCTGCACCGTCGCTGTCTAAGTTTGAGAAATTCACCAAGCAGTTCCGCCTGTTTGATCTGCCATTCATGTTCAAAAACATCGAAGCTGTTGATGCGTTCCAGGGCTCTGACGATGGTCAGGCTTTGCTGGACAGCATGCAGCGTCGTGGTCTGCAGGGTCTGGCGTTCTGGCACAATGGCATGAAGCAGATGTCTGCGAATAAGCCACTGGTTGCACCTACAGACGCCAACGGCCTGAAGTTCCGCGTTCAGTCGAGCGATGTTCTGGTTGCCCAGATGGAAGCCATCGGTGGTTCTCCACAGAAAATGGCATTTTCCGAAGTCTATGGCGCGCTGCAGCAGGGCGTTGTTGACGGTCAGGAAAACACCTGGTCGAACATCTATGGCAAGAAGTTCTTTGAAGTTCAGGACGGCGTAACCGAAACCAACCACGGCATCATCGACTATCTGGTGGTGACCAATGTGGATTGGCTGGAAAGCCTGGACGCGCCAGTCCGTGAGCAGTTCTTGACCATCCTTGGCGAAGTCACCCAAACGCGCAACAGTGAAGCTTTTGCAGTGAATGAAGCTGCCAAGGCATCAATTGTTGAAGCAGGTGGCACTATCCGTCAGCTGGACGCAACGCAGCGCCAAGAATGGGTCGACACCATGATGCCGGTTTGGTCGCAGTTTGCCGGTGATGTGGGGCAGGACAAGATTGATGCCGCTCAGGCGATCAACGCCAACCACTAACATACTCCCGTGGGGTGCGTGCGAGCACGCACCCTACACCTTCAGCACCTAGATTGCGGTGCTGCACCGAACGACTTCCAATAAACGGGGATAGCGATATGTCGGGGGCAAGGTCCGGTCCGGCCGGGTTTATCAATTCAATCGAGGAAAACGTGATTGCCGGGCTGCTTGGCCTGATGACATTGATCACATTTGCCAATGTGGTGGCACGTTTTGTTTTTAACTCAAACATCCTGTGGGCGCTGGAACTGACGGTGTTCCTGTTTGCCTGGTTGGTGCTGTTAGGGGCATCATATGCGGTGAAGACCCATGCCCACTTGGGTGTGGATGCCATATTGAACATGCTGGCCCCGGCGCCACGACGCATTCTGGCGCTGGTTTCTGTTGGCTGCTGCCTGTTGTTCGCCTTGCTACTGCTGAAAGGTGCCTATGACTACTGGGCCGTTTTTGCCGATTTGCCGCCAACATCAGGGCGCTGGTTTCCTACAGGTTTTGATCTGAAGGCGCGCAGCCAAAGTTTCTATGAGGTGCAAGACGTGCCGATGGTGAGCTGGCTGACATGGCTGGAAGGGCTGATCAACTACGGCGAGACCTATGAAAAGCTGCCAAAAGTGGTGCCCTATATCGTGCTGCCGCTATCGATGTTGCTGCTGGTGCTGCGGTTCGGACAGGCTGCACGTCAAATCTGGGCTGGAGAGTTGGACCGGCTGGTGGCCAGTCATGAAGTAGAAGACGAGCTGGAAGCCATGCGCGCTCAGCAGAACGAGGAGCGCGACTGATGGACGTCGTCCTATTATTCTCATTGGTGATTGGCATGATGCTGATCGGGGTGCCGATTGCGGTCTCCCTTGGCCTAAGCTCAACCCTGTTCCTGCTGGTTTATTCCGACAGCTCGCTGGCTTCCGTTGCCGGAACGCTGTTTGAGGCCTTTGAGGGGCACTTTACCCTGCTGGCGATCCCGTTCTTTATCCTGGCGTCGTCCTTTATGACCACTGGCGGCGTTGCCCGCCGGATCATCCGCTTCTCGATCGCCTGTGTGGGACACCTACCCGGTGGTCTGGCAATTGCGGGTGTGTTTGCCTGTATGATGTTTGCAGCCTTATCCGGGTCTTCGCCTGCAACCGTGGTGGCGATTGGGTCCATTGTTATCGCTGGCATGCGTCAGGTCGGGTACACAAAAGAATTTGCTGCTGGTGTGATTTGTAATGCTGGTACCCTTGGTATCCTGATCCCACCGTCGATTGTTATGGTGGTTTATGCCGCTGCAGTTGAGGTCTCCGTAGGACGGATGTTCTTGGCCGGCGTTATCCCCGGGTTGCTGGCTGGCGTCATGTTGATGGTCACAATCTTTGTGATGGCTAAGGTTAAAAACCTGCCCAAGGGCGAATGGCTGGGTTGGGGCGAGATTTTTGCATCGGGCCGGGAAGCGGGTTGGGGATTGTTCCTGATCGTGATCATTCTGGGTGGCATCTATGGTGGTATCTTTACCCCAACCGAAGCCGCAGCCGTAGCAGCGATCTATTCGTTCCTGATTGCCTGCTTTATCTACAAGGACATGGGGCCGCTGTTTAATGGTGAAGGGCAGGCTAAAACCAGCCTGTTCAAAAAGCCCCATGCTGTGATCACTGCCTTCTTCCACCACGACACCAAGCAGACGTTGTTTGAGGCAGGCAAGCTGACGGTAACACTGCTGTTTGTGATCGCCAATGCGTTGATCCTGAAACATGTACTAACGGATGAACAGATCCCGCAAAGCATCGCTAACGCGATGTTGTCAGCTGGCTTTGGCCCGGTTGTGTTTCTGATCGTGGTCAATGTGATCCTGTTGATCGGCGGTCAGTTCATGGAGCCTTCTGGGCTGCTGGTGATTGTGGCGCCATTGGTGTTTCCAATTGCGATCGAACTGGGCATTGATCCGATCCATCTGGGCATCATCATGGTGGTGAATATGGAAATTGGTATGATCACTCCACCCGTTGGTCTGAACCTGTTCGTGACCTCGGGCGTGGCTGGCATGCCGATGATGGCGGTGGTGCGGGCGGCTCTGCCGTTCCTGGCGGTGCTCTTCGTGTTCCTGATCATGATCACCTACATTCCGTGGTTGTCGACGGTATTACCAAACGCGGTGATGGGCCCCGAGATCATCACCAAGTAGGGTACCTTGAATTGAGTAAGAAAGGCGTCTTTGCATTGCAGGGCGCCTTTTTTAGTTTGAGAGCATTCTGTCTGTTCCCGCTTCCTCATACTCATAAGGATCAAAACTGCTGGACGTTTGGCCCTTACACACCTGACTGAGAAAATGTGATATAGTCCCACTGCAATTGGATACGAAAAGAACACTGGTCATGTACGATCCAAAGGGAAACGGAAAAGAAAAGTCGGTTCAGGCGGTGCAGTTTGTTGAGGTCGAACCTCCAAATCATTTACGTGGAATAGTTCATCGCTTTCTTGAGCTTAAGACCGAAGAACCACTCACTGCTGACTACCGCTTTCACGCGCTGCCGGATGCCTGCACCTACATCGTCTTAAATCAGTTAGATCGGATGATCACTGGCGTTGCCAAGCTTAGGGCAACCTCTGAAGAATTCAATTTGGGTAAGAGGTTCCATTTTGTAAACATCAGGTTTCTACCGGGCGTATGGCAGGGAGACCCTGAACAGATCGTGCATGGGGCTGTGGAAGTGCCTTATGCGGGAGATCTGCCGCTGACCGATCTAAACGAAGAGCTTTCAAAGCAAAGTTTTGCAAATTGCCAACTGATCTTGGCAGGGTTTGTAGAAATGCTGATTGAAAAAAGGCTGGTTGCACCAAACCCAGTAGTCGAAAAAATACTTCGAAATCTAGACGACATACACTCAGTCTCGGATATGGCGGAGTTTTCGGGTATTTCTCCGCGTCAGTTGCAACGTACGCTAAGACGAACAACGGGATTTGCCCCGCATGATTTTCTAAAGGTGCTGAGGCTGCAACAGGCACTGAATGGCGAAAACACCTGGTCATATGCTGACCAGTCCCACTTCATCCACTCATTTCGCAAGGCTACAGGCTATACACCGGGCAGATATTCTCGAAAGTTTGATGTCTGAAATATACAATACGCGGATGCAGCGGCTTGTTAGGTGATCGTCATACTCACAACCAAATGGAAATGACGATGACCAAGATGAATGCAGTTGGCTGGTTTGATATCTACGTAGACGACCTGAACCGGGCGGTGGAATTTTACGAAGCTGTGATGGGAAACAAGCTTGAACTGATGGGCGATCCAACTGGAGAAACACAGATGATGAGTTTCCCTGCAGATATGGGTGTGTACGGTGCAGCTGGTGCTCTCACTAAGTCCCCACATGCTCGCCCGGGTGTCGGCGGAACAATTGTGTATTTTTCTGTTGAAGACTGCGCTGTTCAGCAAGCGCGCGTTGCAACCGCAGGAGGGGTCGTGATCAGACCCAAATTTTCAATCGGCGAATTTGGATGGGTAACGTTGTGCCAAGACACTGAAGGAAACATGTTTGGTTTCAACTCTTTGAAATAAGTAGGCTTTGGGTTCCAAGTTGCAAGCGTCAATAAACGTGGCTCATGTGGCGCAATAGGCTAACTAATTGGCATCGTGCGGCCCCTGACCTAGTTGGGTTCGTCTATTCAAAACGAACTTTGCTCCTATTCCAGCACGCTGGAATGGGAGCGCGGGATTTCTTGGGGCGGGTGGCGGGACGCACATTGTGTGCGTCTCATTTTTTGGTCGTGAACCAAAAACGGTTCAAGGCGGTTATGCTATTTCTGGACTTGTTTGTAAGCGTCGAACAGATCGGACACTGAAATGCCGTCAATGGTCATGCCACTAAGATTGGCGTCTGTAATTTGACAGTTACTCAGGTTTACATTGTTAATTTTCACACCACTCATATTGACGTCATCAAAAAGAACAGCTTGCAAATTTACATCGGTGAACTTGCTTTCAGAAAGATCAACATCATCGAATGTTGAGTTAGGAATAGATTTTTTAACTTGGATTATCATGTATTTCTCCTACCGCCGGCGTCAAATCTCACCACGTGCATGTGTAGTTCTAAGCTTGACCCTAAATTGGTTCTGTTTGCTACACCTTTTGAGGCCGAAGAGGGGGCGAGACGTAAGCATTTGAAACGGCTGCTTATCATACGTCGGTAACTGCAATTTCAGGGTTTTGCATGGAAGAAGCGCATTTCGTGAAACGCGGTGAAATTCACCAATAGTTTCCAACGAGAGTGCACGCGGGAAGGCCTTAAAACCGAAAGCCGACCCCAGCCAGCAATCCTTGTGTCACTGTATCGTATTCAAAGAAGCTTGGTGTGCCCGGAGTACCTGATTTGTAATCCACGCCCAAGGCCCGATAGGTCATGAACAAAGAAGTGTTTTGCCAGCGGTCGTAGGCAAACCCACCCATCAGATTCCAGGTGAAATCAGACCCGACGCCAAACCCTCCGAGATCCCCCTGCATTAAGACGCGCCATTTTGGATTCAAACGCCGTTGCCACCGCAAACCAACTATGGGGTCGGTCCAGTTGTCGCCGCGTTGCAAATTGCCAGCCGCAGGGCCTGTGAGAATGTCCAGGTTAACATCGATATCCCAGTGCCGCACTCCGGCATAGGCGTCGAAAGTATCGCTGTCATTGCCAAATCGATAGGTCGCCACAGCCTCAAAAATCGACTGCTTATAGTCCGCTCGAATATCACCAATTGGGCTGGTTGCCCCATTGCCAAGATTCATAAAGGCGTAATCCAGTGCAAAACCATACCCGGTTTGGTGGCGGCCTTCAAAGCGCAGCATTCCTCCGGCTTCCATGTTTCTAAAGACATCTCCGGGATCAACCGAGATATCGCCCCCAAGCCGACCAAGGGTGCTGGTGCCGCTTATGGAGGGGGCTAACAAATATGGGGCAATCACAAAGTCCCAACTGTCTTGAGCCGCAAGCGAATCTACGGAAAGGAAGGAGGTAGCAGCAGCAATCAAGATAGGCCCAGTCAGAAGGTTTGTGGTTTTTTGAGGCACATTCATCTCCTATCTGCGATAGCCAGAATAAGTAGGCGGATCCGTCGTAATCCAAGATCGAACGGAAAACCCAAGGCCATCTTGCTTTTGTGTGCATTTGATTTCACTGAACATAAGGTAGCACGGATACGCATTTCGCCTGCCAAAACATTTCCTTTTTTACGGTGAAGTCATACTAAATGTCAGGAGGGATGGACGAAACCGGTGATGGTGCACAGTTTTTGGACGCTATCTGGGGTGATCTCTGTGACGGTTTAACCAAAGTCGCGCAAATCCGATCTTTGCGCGCGCTGCCTCTGGACGCCCCAATCTGAAATCCCTATATAATTGCTCAGGTAAACACTCGAGGCCCTGTCCTGATGACCAATGCGTCCCAACCGTTAGAAGGTGCACCACTTATCGCACCCTCCACTGTCAGCCACTCACTGTATGAACCGGTGGTTGAAGCCATCCGTACAGTTTATGATCCGGAAATTCCGGTCAATATCTACGAACTGGGTTTGATCTACACGATCGACATCAGCGAAGAAAACGATGTCAAAATCATTATGACACTGACCGCACCAGGCTGCCCAGTTGCGGGTGAAATGCCGGGCTGGATCGTCGACGCTGTTGAACCCGTTGCAGGCATCAAAAGTGTCGATATTGACCTGACGTTTGAGCCACCATGGGGCATGGAAATGATGTCTGATGAGGCGCGGCTGGAACTTGGCTTTATGTAGTATCAAGTTAGTGATCGGCGCTGAAGCTGTCGCCACTAGTTGGGTTCGAACAGGTCGGTCAAAGATACACTTGAAATCTACGTTTTTCCCGACGCAATCGGGCGTCGGGGTTGAGCCGCGCAAGCGACATCCTTAAGTAGGGGTAGAAGGAGACACCAATGTTTGGCATTCCCGGCAAGCAAGCCGTCACAATCACCCCTAAGGCTGCAGCGCAGATATCCAAACTGATGGTGCAGGCTGGTCATGCCGGATTGCGGATCGGTGTCAAAAAAGGCGGCTGCGCAGGCATGGAATATACCATGGAATACGTCAATCAGCCTGATCCTAACGACGAGGTCGTTGAGCAAAGCGGCGCCAAGGTGATGATTGCGCCAATGGCGCAGATGTTCCTGTTTGGCACCGAGATCGACTATGAAGTTTCACTGTTGGAGGCTGGGTTTAAGTTTAACAACCCTAATGTTTCGGATGCTTGCGGGTGTGGTGAATCGATCAGCTTTAAAGATATGCCCAGCCTTTGATCGGGTAGATTGGGCGGTATGGAATTGGGCGGGATTTTCCCGCCTTTTTGCTGTTTTGGTGATTGAAAGTGTTGCGACCGAAGCTGTGGCAATTGTTTCGCGGCCCGGGCGATGTTACCAAGCTCAAAATGCATTTAGGAGGTAGCAGATGCGGCGGAAATTGGCGGCGGGAAATTGGAAAATGAACGGCACCAGCGCGGCGCTGTCAGAGTTGCAGGCACTGGTTGATGTGCATACTACAGCTGGTGTGGACGTGTTGATTTGCCCTCCGGTTCCGCTTCTGCATCGTGCGGCAGAAATCGTGAAAAAGAGCGCAGTCACGGTAGGTGGACAGGATTGCCATGCCGCGGCCGCCGGGGCTCATACCGGAGATTCAAGTGGCGAGATGTTGAAGGATGCCGGTGCAACATCGGTGATCTTGGGCCATTCCGAGCGCCGCACAGATCACAATGAAACGGATGCTGCGGTTCGCTCGAAAGCTGAGGCTGCAATAGCGGCAGGGCTGAATGCCATTGTGTGCTTGGGGGAAAGCCTGCAGCAGCGCGAAACGGGTGTGACATTGGAAGTCATTGGAACACAGCTTGCTGAGTCTGTTCCCACTGACGCGACGGGTGACACTCTGGTGATTGCATATGAACCAATTTGGGCCATTGGCACCGGAAAAGTGCCTACGTTGGAGCAAATTGGTGAGGTGCATACATTCTTGCGCACCCAACTTGTGGCCCGATTTGGGGGTGAGACCGGCAGTGCAATTCGGCTCTTGTATGGTGGATCTGTGAAGCCGGGTAACGCTGCCGAAATTTTTGCTGTGGAAAATGTCGACGGCGCTCTGGTTGGAGGGGCTAGCCTTAAAGCGGCGGACTTTTCTCCAATCATTGCTGCTCTGGATTCAGCTTGAATTGAAAATGGGTCAGAGCAAGTAGCCCTGACCCGACCTCGCAGATAAAGGTACTGCGAGGTTATTGGTATTGTGGTTAATCGTTGATGTCGTGGTCAAACGTTTTCACCTGACCCTGAGGCCGGGCAAAAATACGCCGGAGAATGAGCCAGGCAACGAGCGACAATGCTGCGAAAATCAGCAGTAACATCGGCAGGCCAACTGACATGCCAGTGTTAAGCAGGATCAGGGATACAGCTGCAGCGCCTATGGCAAAGCCCAGGAATACAAATCCGGGAGCCAGGACTTCGACGATAGCCAGCAATAGCGCCGTAGCAGCCCAGACCCACCAAGTTGACCAGATTGGGTCGCCCATTACTTGCCTCCACTCAGCATCTTAAATGCGTTACCAAAGGCCTGAACAGCATCGGCTGGGACAATAATGGTCTGCTTTCCATCTCCGTTACCGAGGATAGACAGGGCTTCGACCTGCTTTAAAGCAACCTGATACTGTGCGGCTTCGATTCCATTTTCTTTGATGGCCTTGGCGACTACTTCAGTTGCATAGGCCTCGGCATCGGCCTGAATACGACGGGCCTTGGCAATCTGCTCTGCGGCGTAGAGCTCCGCATCAGCAGCTAATTCGACTGAACGGCGGGCACCTTCGGCTTCTGTCACTTGCGCACGCCGAGCCCGTTCAGCGTTCAACTGTTGTAACATTGCGTCGCGGGTAGCTTGGTCCAGATTTACGTCCAGAATTTCCGTACGGGTCACTTCGATGCCCCAATCATCGACCGAATCTTCCACGGCTTTTTTAATGGTTGTGATCAACTGGTCACGGTTGGACTGAACTTCATCGAGGTCCATCTTACCAATCTCTGCACGTACGATCCCCGCCACAGTTGTTGAAATGGCGGCATCAACGTCGCGGATGCGGTAAACAGTTTTTTCTGGTTCAATAATCCGGTAAAAAACCGAGGTTTCCACCTGTACTAGAACATTGTCTTTTGTGATCGCGTCCTGACTGGCAGAGGGCAGTTGCCTCTCAAGGATCGAAATCTTGTGCGCAACGGAATCTAGGAATGGAATAACAAAGTTAATGCCTGGTCCAAGGACAGAGTGCAGGCGGCCAAAACGTTCCACGACATACTTCTCTGATTGGGGAACGATACGAATGCCCTTCAGGATGACGACGATCAGGAAGATCGCACCTAACAAGTAGATGCCGTTCTGGGATATCAATCTAATAATTTGGTCTTCGGACATGTTGGGCCTCAATGATTGTGTACTATGGTATACATGTGGGGGCAAATCCCCTTATTTCAACCTACATATGGTCTTCGAACTGGTCTGTGGCAAGCATTCACAAGACTTGTCAATTCCAACCGGATAGGGCAAACGCGGCGAGTTACGCAATGTAGAGCGTAGGATGAGGATATACCAATGTCGCCGAAAGTCACATTTGATCTGCAAGCCTGTGATGGCAAAGCTCGCACCGGGGTGATTTCGACACCGCGTGGCGAGATCCGTACGCCGGCATTTATGCCAGTGGGCACAGCGGCGACGGTTAAGGCTATGATGCCAGAAAGTGTGCGCTCTACAGGCGCAGACATTTTGTTGGGCAACACGTATCACCTGATGTTGCGCCCAACGGCCGAAAGGATCGAGCGTCTGGGCGGGCTGCACAAGTTTATGAACTGGCAGCGTCCGATTCTGACAGACAGTGGCGGGTTTCAGGTGATGTCATTGGCCAGCTTGCGTAAACTGACTGAGCAGGGCGTTACCTTCAAAAGTCACGTTGATGGCTCCAAGCATGAAATCACGCCTGAGCGGTCGATGGAAATCCAACGGATGTTGGGCAGCGATATTGTTATGTGTTTCGACGAATGCCCAGCATTGCCTGCCACTGACAAAGCCGTCGCAGAAAGTATGCGGATGTCGATGAGATGGGCTGCACGGTCGCGCGATGCCTTTGGGGATCGGCCCGGCCATGCCTTGTTTGGCATTCAGCAGGGGGGCGTAACGCAAGAATTGCGCGCAGAAAGCGCCGAAAAGCTGCGCGACATTGAGTTTGATGGCTATGCAGTCGGCGGGTTGGCCGTTGGTGAAGGTCAAGAAGCAATGTTTGGAGTATTGGATTATGCACCAGACATGCTGCCTCAGAATAAGCCGCGCTATTTGATGGGTGTAGGCAAACCTGATGACATCGTTGGCGCTGTAGCGCGTGGCATTGATATGATGGACTGTGTTCTGCCATCGCGTTCAGGCCGGACAGGGCAAGCCTATACCCGCCATGGTGTGGTCAATATCAAGAACGCCCGTCATATTGATGATCCGCGTCCACTGGACGAAAATTGCTCCTGTCCGGCATGCCGCAACTATTCACGGGCCTATCTTAGTCACGTGTTCCGCAGCAACGAAATGATCAGTGGAATGTTGTTAACTTGGCATAACTTGCAGTACTTTCAGGATATTATGGCAGGCATGCGTGAAGCGATTTCAGCAGGTACGTTCGACGCATGGCAAGCGGAGTTCCACGCTGGTCGTGCCGAAGGTGATATTGAGCCGATTTAATCGATCTGTAATTAGGCTCCACTGGCTGGGTACCCCAATTTAACAAAATTGCCCTTATGGCCAAAGACCCTGTGCGATTTTTTGCACAGGGTTTGATATGACGATTGGCATTTTATAATTCTCAACTTCCACAAACATTTTAGCGCCGCGCTGGGTGGCGCTCCATGGTTGACAGATGGCTTTGGATGCCAGGGGGGTGAATTAGCGATTTGGTCACCCTGACCGTAAATCGCACCTTGTGGTCGCGGGCTGCTGCGGGCAAACTAACTGTCAACTTAACGGCCAGCTGGTTGTAATGAGCTGCCCGCCGTACCAGATTAACAGATCCATGAGGAGACGACCCAAGGTTGCCGAATTTCGGGACCGGATCGTCTTGCCAAAAGTAAGGACCGAGTATGCAAGAGCCTCTCAATTCTTCCTATCCTGTATTGCCGTTGCGTGACATCGTGGTGTTTCCCCACATGATCGTGCCGCTGTTTGTAGGCCGGGAAAAGTCGGTACGCGCCTTGGAAGAGGTGATGGCTGATGACAAGCAAATCCTTCTGAGCAGCCAGATTGATCCCGCAGAAGATGACCCCGAAATCGAGGGCATCTATCAAGTCGGAGTGCTGGCAAATGTGTTGCAACTTCTGAAGTTGCCCGATGGCACTGTCAAAGTCCTTGTCGAGGGCCACGCCCGTGTCAAAATTGCTGAATACCTGGAGAACGACAACTTCTTCGAAGCCAAGGCTGAATACCTGACTGAAATTCCTGGTGATGTAACCACAACTGAGGCGCTGTTGCGTACTGTTGGGGATGAGTTTGAGCGCTATGCAAAAGTGCGTAAGAACATTCCAGAAGAGGCTTTGTCGGCAATTGGTGAATCCGCTGAACCGGCTAAATTGGGCGACCTGGTTGCAGGGCACCTTGGCATTGAGGTCGAGCAAAAGCAGGATCTGCTTGAAACTCTGTCTGTGTCGGAACGTCTGGAGAAGGTCTACGGCCTGATGCAGGGCGAAATGTCCGTGCTGCAGGTCGAGAAGAAGATCAAAACACGGGTCAAATCTCAGATGGAGAAGACCCAGCGCGAATATTATCTGAATGAGCAAATGAAGGCCATTCAGAAGGAATTGGGCGATGGTGAAGAAGGCGAAGGCGAACTGGCCGAGCTGGAAAACAAGATTGCCGAGACCAAGCTGAGCAAAGAAGCCCGTGAAAAGGTGGACGGCGAGCTGAAGAAGCTGAAGAATATGTCGCCAATGTCCGCCGAGGCGACTGTTGTACGCAATTACCTCGACTGGATGCTGTCCATTCCTTGGGGCACCAAGTCCCGGGTGAAAAAGGATTTGGCTAAAGCGCAGGAAATCCTCGACGACGATCACTATGGTCTGGTGAAGGTCAAGGAACGCATTGTTGAATACCTTGCGGTGCAACAGCGTTCGACCAAGCTGAAGGGACCAATCCTGTGTCTTGTTGGTCCTCCGGGCGTGGGCAAAACCAGCCTTGGTAAATCGGTAGCACGTGCCACCGGGCGTGAGTTTATCCGTATTTCCCTGGGTGGTGTACGTGACGAAAGCGAAATCCGTGGTCACCGCCGGACCTATATCGGGTCAATGCCGGGCAAGATCATTCAGGCGTTGAAAAAGGCTAAGACCACCAACCCACTGATCCTGCTCGATGAGATCGACAAGATGGGGCAGGACTTCCGTGGTGATCCGGCGTCGGCGATGCTGGAAGTGCTGGATCCGGAACAGAACTCGACCTTTGTCGATCACTATATGGAGGTCGAGTACGACCTTTCGAACGTGATGTTCCTGACCACCTCGAACAGCTACAACATGCCTGGACCGTTGCTGGACCGGATGGAGATCATCCCACTGTCTGGCTACACCGAGGACGAAAAGCGCGAGATTGCCAAGCAGCACCTGGTATCCAAGCAGATCAAGAACCATGGTTTGAAAGCCAAGGAGTTTGAACTGAAGGACAGCGCTCTGACTGAGATCATTCGCACCTATACCCGTGAAGCGGGCGTGCGGAATCTGGAACGTGAGATCGCCAAGGTCGCACGGAAATCTTTGACCAAGATCATCAAGAAAGAGGCCGACAATGTAACTGTTTCGGCCGACAATCTAAGCGATTTTCTGGGGGTAGAGAAATTCCGCTATGGTCTGGCCGAAAAGGAAGATCAGGTCGGCGTTGTGACTGGGCTGGCCTATACATCGGTCGGTGGTGAGCTGTTGTCTATCGAAGCACTGCGACTGCCAGGCAGAGGCCGCATGAAAACCACCGGTAAACTGGGTGATGTGATGAAGGAGTCGATTGAGGCGGCCGCGTCATATGTACGCTCTATCTCGCCTCAGATCGGCGTTAAGCCTCCGCGTTTTGACCGGTGGGACATCCACGTCCATGTGCCGGAAGCTGCGACGCCGAAAGATGGTCCGAGTGCCGGTCTGGCTATGGTGACATCGATTGTGTCAGTGCTGACACAGATTCCGGTTCGCAAAGATATTGCGATGACGGGCGAGGTTACCCTGCGTGGGAATGCATTGGCGATTGGCGGTTTGAAGGAAAAACTGCTGGCTGCACTGCGTGGCGGAGTCAAAACGGTGTTGATCCCGAAAGAGAACGAAAAGGATCTGCCGGAAATCCCTGATAATGTGAAAGAGGGGCTGGAAATCATCCCGGTTTCACATGTGTCCGAAGTGCTGAAGCATGCTTTGGTCCGCGAGCCTGAGGCTATCGAATGGGATGAGGAAGCCGAAGAAGAAGCTGCCGCGGCCAAGGCTGCGCTAAAGCGATCTGAAGATGGGGCAGGGGCGGTCGCCCACTAAAACCCCATATCAATTATTGAAAGGGCGGCTTAAAAGCCGCCCTTTTTGTTTTTCCGCTTATGCCGCCGGACGCGCCATTTTTGCCTGCACTGTGGCAATGGCCACTGCGTCAGGGCTGGTGTTTTCGGCTTTGGCTTGACGCAAAATTGCTTGCAACGTCAAATCCAAGGCCGCCAACTTTTCATCGACAAAAGCCGTGCGGTCCGAAATTTCAAGAATTTCAGTGGCAACATTGATGATACCACCACCATTTGCGACAAAATCCGGAGCGTACAGAATTCCTCGGTCATGTAGGGCGGTCGCATCTTGTGGTGTTGCAAGCTGGTTGTTAGCGCCACCTGCAACAATTGCCACTTTAAGCAGCGGAATCGTCGTTGCATTCAAGATGCCCCCAATCGCGCAAGGGGCAAAGATATCGGCTTCAACGGTATAGATTTGATCTGGCTCCACGGCTTGGGCGCCAAATACCGTTACCGCCTTGGCAACTCTCTTTGCATCTGTATCGGTGATGATCAAACTGGCGCCTGCCATGTTTAACAAATCACACAGATGCCAGCCGACATTCCCCAAGCCCTGTACTGCTACCGTTATGCCTTCCAGCTCGGCGCTACCGCAGTGGTGTTTTTGGGTGGTACGGATTGCGTTAAATATACCACGAGCAGTAATCGGAGATGGGTCGCCGCTGGCATAATCGCCAGTGGGCAAACCTGCGACACAAGGGGTGACCTTCGCCAATTGCGCCATGTCGGTTGGGCTCATACCCATATCTTCCGCGGTATAATACCGACCCTTTAGGCTATTGATCCCTTCGCCAAAGGCCTGCAGCAATTCTGGCGTCTTGTCGTGACTTGGATCACCGATGATGACAGCCTTGCCGCCACCCAGTGGTAGCCCAGCTGCGGCATTTTTATAAGTCATGCCCTCACTCAGCCTTTTGACATCTGTCAATGCGTCCTCGGCATTGGCATATGGGCGCATCCGCAACCCACCGGCTGCAGGGCCCATCAATGTTGAGTGCACGGCGATGTACCCATGCAGACCGGTTGCTGTGTCCTCGACGCAGTATATCTCTTCGTGACTGCTAGATGGCACTGGTGTGATGTTCATTCTCTTATTCCTCCGTTGCCTTCTGATAATCTAGGTTGCACGCGAGTTTTCGCCAAATTACGCTAAGTGTTTTGCAAATTTTGGAGCTTTCACCTAATGACGCGGTTAGAAGTAGGAAAAATCTAATGGATGCCATCGATAGAAAGATAGTTTCGGAGTTGCAGCTGAATGCGCGCCAAAAAATGGCAGACCTGTCAGAACGCGTAGGATTGTCCCCAACACCTTGTGCGCGGCGAGTTGCCAATCTTGAGGAAGACGGCGTGATTACCGGGTATTCGGCGCGTGTAGACCAAGCCAAGCTTGGCTTGCCTGTGACTATATTCGTAACCGTTGAACTGGAGCGTCAGTCAAGTGACGCCTTAGGCAGGTTCGAGGCAGCGGTTCGCCAGTTCGACGAAGTTATGGAATGTTATCTGATGACGGGAAGCCGAGATATTTTACTGCGAGTGGTTGCCAGTGATCTCACTTGTTTTGATCGATTTCTTGAACATCAATTGATGCGCGTCCCGGGCATTCGTTCCACTCGTTCCAGCTTTACGCTGCGAACCATGATCTGCAGAAATACCCTGCCAGCAGATTGAGAAACACGAAGCGCAGGATATCGAATATTCTTTATGTGAAGAATAAACCTGAACTGAAGTAAAGAAGCGTCTATTTCCGCAACAATGGATTTCAAAATGGTGTTAACAGGCTGAAAGTCCCTCCATTTTCGACAAGAAACTGGAAACTTGGAAAAATTCCGCGTAGCCTTAAAAAAACACAAAATACGGGGCAAAACCATGGCAGCACGCACTAAAAAAAGTTCCGGTACTGCAAAGTCTGATCTGCCCAAAAAAACTGTAAAGTCTAAAACTGCTGCCAAAGCAGCGGGTGACCAAGGTGGCGAACTCACAGCTGAACCAATTGCGACCAAAACATCGCCTGAACCTACGGTTGTTATGCCTGGTCCAGTCGTTTCCGCGCCCGAAATGCGCAAAAAGGAACTCATCGATTTGGTTGTCGAGCGATCGGGTGTGAAGAAAAAGGATGCCAAGCCGGTCGTCGAAGCAATGCTTGCAGTTCTTGGTGAAACCATTGGCGAAGGTCGTGAGCTGAATATGCAACCGTTAGGAAAACTGCGTATCAACCGTAGCGAAATGCGTAACAATGGTCGGGTAATCATCTGCAAAATTCGACAGAGCATAGCTAGCACAACTAACCCCACTGAAGTTGACGAGCCTGCCTCTGCTCAAATTGCAGAAGGCGATAGTTGAGGTTCACGCGCCGTTAGAGGCTCTTAACTTGAAAGGTTTGCCGGTGTTCACTGCAAATGGGTGGCCTGCCTGGCCAAGACACTTTGCATACATATCTGCACGCCGCTGGTTCACATTCCATGCCTATGGTTTCGCGGTTTTTCAGGCCTGACGGTTTGGAGTATCGTTGTATGTAGCTTATTTATTGAATGGTAACAGGCGGATGTAACTCAAACGGTTTTTGTTTCCTTCTAGGGTTTCTTGGGGTTCTAAAGGCCCGATTTAGGTCAAGAAACTAGGTTGAAACTAAGCTGATCTACGCCTATCTCCAATTTGCCTCTTGAAAAAATCGGTGCCACCCTTCAAATGGGAACCGCTAACGTTTTTCTTTTTCGTCCTACTGTTTCCCGTTCTTCGGCCTTCAGTCTTTCGATCCAGACCTGACACGCCGGGCTGCCGCACCAACGCGGGCAGCAAATAATTGGAGACTACGGATATGGCCACTGGCACCGTAAAATGGTTCAACTCTACTAAAGGCTTCGGCTTCATCGCACCAGAAGGTGGCAGCAAGGATGTGTTCGTGCACATCTCAGCTGTTGAACGTTCAGGCCTGACCGGTCTGGCCGACAACCAGAAAGTGACTTTTGACATCGAGCCCGGCCGTGACGGTCGCGAGTCAGCTGTGAACCTCGCACTGGCATAAGCCTTTACGAAACGAGTTATTGAAACGCGACCCCTTTGTTGTGGGTCGCGTTTTGCATTTCTGGCACCGTATTCAGTCCGCATTCCGAATAACCTCAATCCGGCGTGGCGTTTTCAAAGCCAGGACCTAAAGCACTGGCAGCGATCAACAATTGGATGGTTCTTAGTTGAGGTTCTTGTCACGTAAGATGCACCTCAAAACCAACTTTGACCGAGCCTGCACTTGTCAGGTCGACAACGTTTTGATGCCATGCTGATTGATGACACAACCAGTTGGGCGTTGGCGCGTGGTGATATAGCTACGCGTTTTCGAGTTGATGCGCCTAGGGCTTTTGCTCTCTGGCCGAAGCGACTAGAAATTGCTTATTGGTTTCGAAATGCAAGGTACTCAGAATGCAGGATCTCCCCCCAATTTGGCTGCTTCGGCATGGGCAAACCGAATGGAACGCTGAACAGCGCGTTCAGGGTCAGATGGAATCTTGCCTCACCCAATTGGGGATACAGCAGGCACGGCGTCAGGCCGAATTGATGAAGCCCATTCTTAGTCAGCAGCCACTTTGTTTTGTATCGCCCTTGGGGCGGGCACAGCAAACGGCTGATATTGCCCTTGGCGGCGCGCCCTTTGAAACTGACGTGCGTCTTGCCGAAATTTGTGCCGGCGATTTTCAAGGGCATACCCGTGCAGAGGTGGCTCAATGCTATCCAGAACTTTTTGCCAAAAACTCTTCAACATTGGATTTATATAGTGCTGCACCAGGAGGCGAGGGGTTCGAGGTCTTCCAAAACCGCATATCAGATTTCCTGGCAACGTTGACAGGTCCGACAGTGGTTGTAGCACATGCGCTGCTAGGGCAGGTGATGCGGGGGATCGTCTGCAGTTTAAGACGATCTGAGATGGGAGATTTGTCCAAGGATCAGGGCTGCATATACCTGCTAAAGGACGGCAAAGAGCAGGTTCTGCGATAAGTTTTCAAATAAGGTGAAAAAAGTCATTTATGCCCTTGCGCCCGCAACGCGCATTGTCTAAATCCTGCCCCAACGGGTCGTTAGCTCAGTTGGTAGAGCGCTTCGTTTACACCGAAGATGTCGGGAGTTCGAGCCTCTCACGACCCACCATAGTAATCCTGCAATTTCATGCACTTGCACGCACAAAGCTCGCTGCGTGTTTTGCTCGTATAGTACGCCCGCTACGCCTCCGCTGCACTGTAGAAATGCCGTTACTCGCGGGACATTTCCTTTAACCTCCCAGATTTGGGAAGAAGGAGATGTTCATGAACAAGGATCAACGCGAGATTCAACGTAAGCTGCGGATACTGCGATACGCAGA
>NZ_VAUA01000019.1 GCF_005771405.1 Parasedimentitalea maritima | reverse complement strand
TGGGAGAGCTTTTACAACTTCCACCGACCTCACGGCGCACACGACGGAAAGACGCCTTACGAAGTCCTCAGGGAAAAGCTATAGTCAACAAACGGGATGTACCACGGGTAACCGCACCTTACAGATACCGCCAATAGCTTCAGGATACGGCTGAAAGATGCGAGATTTTCCGGCCGGTTGTGAGCTGCCCAACTGAACGTACCAACGAGTCCGCATCAATGCGAAAATGCCTGTACAGATCGGCAATTGTCCCAGTCTGGCCAAAGTGCTCAACGCCATGAGGCACAGTCTGGTGGCCATGAACTGAACCCAGCCATGATAGTGTTGCTGGGTGGCCGTCGATGACGGTGACAAGTTTGCAATGCTGCGGCAGATCTTTCAGCAATGTCTCTACGTGGGACTGCGCGGTGGCGATACCGTTTGAGCGTGCCCGTTGTGCAGCTGTCCAACCCGCGTTCAGCCGATCAGCTGATGTCACAGCCAGTACGCCAACATCTCGTCGGCCTTCACCTATTATGCCAGCGGCCTTGATGGCCTCGGGGGCGACCGCGCCTTGATAGGCGATAACTACTTCACAATTTGGCCCCGGTTTGCGCAACCAGTATGCACCATCAATGGCGCCCTGCCGGAAATCCTCATCGACGCGCTTACCCGGTTGTTCAATTGGGTTGGTGGTTAAGCGCAGGTAGACCGATCCACCGGTTTCGTCACGCAACCAAGTGCGTTCATCCGGATCGCTTTCGCCGTCTTTTTGCAAGTAAGCAAACGCCCATTGCATGATAACTGCCAGTTCGTCGGCAAATGCCGGTTCAAACGCGGCAAGCCCGTCCTGAGACATGCCGATCAGTGGTGTGCCAATAGATTGGTGCGCACCACCTTCAGGCGACAATGTGACGCCTGAAGGTGTACCCACGATCATAAACCGAGCATCCTGATAGCAGGCGTAGTTTAGCGCATCGAGGCCACGGGCGATGAACGGGTCATAAACCGTACCGATTGGGATCAATCGCTTACCAAAAACGGAATGGGACAACCCAGCCGCCGCAAGCAGCAGGAACAGGTTCATCTCTGCAATGCCCAGCTCGATATGCTGACCATTTGGCGCGAATTCCCATTTGGCGGTAGATGGGATGTTCTCTGCCTTAAAGGTATCAGCCTGATGGGTGCGGGCAAACAGTTTGCGGCGATTTACCCAAGGGCCAAGGTTGGTGGTGCCAGTAACGTCAGGTGAGGTTGTGACAATCCGTTCGGCCAGCAGGCTCTCCCCTTTTGACAGGTCATCCAAAATCTTGCCAAAGGCCATCTGGGTCGAAGTGTCCTTACCAGACGCTAGCTCAATGGCAGGCACATCGATGATTTCATCGTGATACCGGCGTGCGCCTTTGGCAAAGAATGGCGTTTGGTCTAAAAACGACTGAAGGTTATCCGGGTCGGAAACCGTTGCAAACTTCTCCCATTCCTGCCCTTCGGCGACGCCCATTTTCTTTTGCCATTCGACCATCTGGGTCTTGTTCATCAAGCCGCCATGGTTGTCTTTGTGTCCGGCAATAGGAGTGCCCCAGCCTTTGACGGTATAGGCCAGGAAGCATACAGGACGGTCGTGATTGATTGCCGCAAATGTATCGGCCATGGTCTGAACGCAGTTGCCACCGAGGTTTTCCATTAGCGCAGCAAGTTCATCGTCGTTCCGGCGCGCGATCAGGGCTGTAACGTCGCCCTGATCCCCCAGGCTTTCCATCAGGCGTTCGCGCCAGATTGCTCCGCCCATATAGGTTAGCGCGGAATACATCTGGTTTGGGCAGTTATCGATCCAGTTGCGTAGTTCCTCCCCGCCCGGTTCTTCAAACGCGGCCTGTTGAAGGTGGCCATATTTGACGCGAACAACGTCCCAGCCAAAAGCGTCAAATATCTGTTCGACGCGCTTGAACAGGCCTTCACGTACTACACCATCCAGCGACTGACGGTTATAGTCGATGATCCACCAGCAATTGCGCAGGTCGTTCTTCCAGCCCTCTTGAAGGGCTTCATAAATGTTGCCTTCATCCAGTTCTGCATCACCCACCAATGCAATCATTCGACCAAGGTTTTGATCTTCACCCCAGGATTTAGCCTGAATGTAATCTTGTATGATCGACGCAAAAGAGGTGATGGCAACCCCAAGCCCAACGGACCCAGTGGAGAAATCTACATCGTCGATATCCTTGGTGCGAGATGGATAGCTTTGCACGCCGCCGAAGCCGCGAAAGTTCTCCATTTTCTCACGAGTCTGATTTCCCATCAGATATTGTATGGCGTGAAAGATCGGCGAGGCATGGGGTTTCACGGCTACCCGATCTTCTGGGCGTAGTTCTGAAAAGTAGAGCGCCGTCATGATTGACACCATCGATGCCGAGGACGCCTGATGTCCGCCCACTTTAATCCCATCAGCCTTGGGCCGGATATGGTTGGCGTTGTGGATCATCCAATGTGATAGCCAAAGCAAACGCTGCTCTACGGTTTTCAACTGAGTTTTGTGGTCGGTCATATCTGAAACCCCTATCAAGCGGCTTTGGAGAGGGGCGCCTGCGGCAAGGCCTGCCGAAGATCCGCAAGGATGTCATCAATACCTTCCAGACCAACGGACAGGCGCACTAAGCCTTCGCTGATACCATGCAGGGCACGCTCTTCCGGGGTATAGGTGGAATGGGTCATGCTGGCGGGGTGCTGGATCAGGGTTTCCGCATCGCCAAGGGAGACTGCCCGGGTGATCAGCTGCAGCTTGTTCATCAGGGCGCGTCCTGCCTCTAACCCGCCTTCCAGCTCAAAGGCAATCATACCGCCGGACTGACTCATTTGACGAGCGGCGAGGTCGTACTGTTCAAAACTTGGCAAACCAGGGTACCAGACCTTTTGCACACCCGGCGCCACTTCGAGCATTTCGGCAATCGTCTGGGCGCTGGAACAATGGCGATCCATACGCAGTTCCAGTGTCTTCAATCCACGTAGGACCAACATCGCATTGAAAGGCGCCATAACCGCACCAGTCATGTCCTTCATGCCATACAGACGTATCTCCTGGATCAGCTCAGCGCTGCCAACCAGCAGGCCCGCAACCACATCGCCATGGCCGCCGAGATACTTGGTCGCCGAATGCAGGGCCAGATCAGCGCCAAGCTCAATTGGCCGGGTTAGGTAAGGCGTTGCATAGGTGTTGTCGACGACAACCTTTGCATTTCCTTCGTGTGCAATATCCGAAATCGCGCGAATGTTGACCAGCCGCATGTTTGGGTTGGCTGGCGTTTCGAAATACACGACTTTGGTTTTTTCACTAATCGCATCGCGCAGGTTTTCGGGGTTGGTCAGATCAACATGGGTCACGGTGACGCCAAATTTGGCCAACCCGTGCTGCATGAAAGAAAATGTGCAGCCGTATAGGGTTTTGTCGAGGATTACCTCGTCTCCGGGAGCTAGCAATGTCCAGATTGCAGAGGTGATTGCGCCCATGCCCGAGGCGAGTGCCAAACCGGCCTCAGCCCCTTCCAGCACAGCAATTCGCTTTTCCAGCAGATCACACGTTGGGTTGGAAATACGTGAATAGATATGTCCTGCACGCTCGCCAGCGAACATGTCACCCCCGGCTTCGGCCGTTTCAAATGCAAATGTCGAAGTCAAATGCAGTGGCGGCGTCAGTGACCCTTCGTTGTCCATTGGGTCGTAGCCATGGTGGATGGCACGAGTGGCGAAGCTGTCGGGTTGGTTGCGCATGATGATCTCCAGAAATTCTTTTGAGAAAATCTTAGGCTCATAAGATCTGTCATATATTGCGAACTCTGCCAGCATGTGACCATAAATTGGCATAATCTGCCAAAAAGGATCTAAAATGGATCATAAGGACCGCCAAATCATACGCGCATTGCAGCGAAATGGGCGTATGACGAATCAAGATCTAGCCGCCGAGGTTAGTCTGTCGCCATCCCCATGTTTGCGCAGAGTGAAGCTGCTCGAGAAAAGTGGTGCGATCAAAGGCTTTAGCGTTGATGTTGATGCGGCAGCTTATGGGTTGCCTGTGACGGTATTTGTGCGGGTGACGTTGGAACGCCACACAGATGACTGTGTTCAACAATTTGAGCAAAGTGTGAGCCAGGTTGATGAAGTTCTGGAGTGTTTTGTCATGACGGGCATGTCAGACTATTTACTACGAGTAGTGGTTGCGGACCTGGCGGACTACGAAAACTTTGTTCGTAAGCGGCTACATGCGATCGGTGGTATCGCGTCAATCGATACCAGTTTTGTCTACGGTGTGGTCAAGAAGTCGAGTGTTTTTCCAGTGATCGTTTAACCGTGTTTCACAGCACATCCAGCGAAACTTTAACCCTGTCCATGACCACGGATGTTTTGAACCGGCTGATATTGGATTCATCGAAGAAATGCGCCTGGGTGAATTCCTCGTATTCCTTGATGTCGTGGACATTCAGGATCAGCACAAAATCGCCTTCGCCAGTGGTGTAGTAACACTGCTGTACACAGGGTGCGTTGCGCATTTTTCGCTTAAAGGTGTCCAGATGGGCGCGGTTTTCGCGTTCAAGGATCACCTCGACGATGATCGTCATTTCGCGTCCCAATTTGGCGGGCGACAAAACAGCAATATCGCGTTCGATCACATTGCTGGCGCGAAGCTTCTGTAGGCGTTTTTGAACCGCAGCAGGAGATAGACCCACGTCCTGGCTGATCGACTCGGCGGTAAGTCGGGCATTGGTTTGCACAAGCCGCAGGATATCCAGATCTTTGTCGTCCATTTTCCGATTCCAGTCGTAACATGCGCCGTTGGCGACTATTTTAGTAGCCAAATCGAGAAATCAAAAGCCTGTCATCCCTTATTCTGATTATTCTGCCACGTAAGAGAGATAGTGAGGTGCCGATGACCGAGTTCCATCAAAAATTGACAGCGTTGCGGCGCGAATTTCACAAACACCCCGAACTTGGGTTTCGTGAAGTTCGGACTAAAGCATCCGTTGCCCAGTACCTTCGAGACCTTGGATTGGAGGTCCACGAAGGGGTAGGGGTTGTTGGCCTTTTGCGGGTTGGTTCTGGGAACAGGGCCATTGGTCTGCGTGCGGATATGGATGCGCTGCCAATTACCGAAATTTCCACACACGGTTACACATCTGAAAATGCGGGTGTCATGCACGCCTGTGGCCATGACGGGCATATGACAATGTTACTGGGGGCGGCTGAACGGTTGGCGGTTGAGGGTGGCTTTGACGGTACGGTCATTTTTTTGTTTCAGCCCAATGAGGAGCACGGTTTGGGTGCACAGGCGATGATTGATGAGGGGGTGCTGGAGCAGTTCCCCATCGAAGAGGTTTACGCCATTCACAATTTGCCGGGCGCGCCCTTAGGGCAAGTTTCAACGCGAACCGGATTGATCTGCGCCAGCGAAAGCCTGTTTGAGATCACGATAACCGGGCAGGGCGGTCATGCCTCGATGCCCCAGGTCGGTATTGATGCTTTACCCATCGGGGCAGAGCTGGTGCTCGCGTTGCAATCTGTTGTTTCGCGCAAGCTGGCACCAGGTGCAGGCGCCGTTGTTTCGGTCACCGAATTTCTGACTGATGGGCTGCGTAATGTACTGCCGGGTCAGGTCGTGTTGAAAGGTGACGTGCGCGCACGCGCACCAGAGGATCGTGATGCCATTGAGCGGTTCATGCGCCAGATTTCAGAAGGAATTGCAAGTGCCCACGGGGCTTCGGTCAGTGTGGACTTCACTACCGAATTTGTGGAAACCATCAATGCTGACGGACCAACTGAAGCTGCCTACCGGGCAGGTAATGCCGCCAGTCTGGATGTCTTGCGTGATCGTGCGCCAATGAGCTTTTCAGAGGATTTTGCCCGGTTCTGCAATGCCGTACCAGGGTGTTTTTTGCTGATGGGCAATGGAACCGAAGGCCCTAACGGCCAGCCGCTGCATGCGGCAGACTATGACTTCAATGACGCCTTGCTGCCGATTGGCGCAGAGTTTTGGGTGCAGCTGGTGCGTGACCGGCTCCCTGCAGAAAAGGACAAATGATGACCAAGATTTTCGCCACTGCTAAACTGCAGCACATTTCGGGTACACCCGAGAATAATGGAGCTGCAGACCGGGTCTTATCCAAAGAGGATTTTCAGGCCGCCCATGCGGAAATCACGGCTTGGGAAGGCCACGCGCCGACGCCTTTGGTTGCCCTAAATGCCCTTGCGTCCAGCATTGGTGTCGCCCGGATTGACTACAAGCACGAAGGACCGCGGTTTGGTCTGGGCAGCTTCAAAGCGCTTGGTGGGGCATATGCTGCGATGCGGGTGCTTGGGCGTGAATTGTCTCGTCGCTTGGAGACAGAAGTTGCTCTGAGCGACATTCGGGCTGGCGACTATGCCAAGGACTGTGCGCAGATCACTTTGGTTTCCGCTACGGATGGCAACCATGGGCGTTCTCTGGCCTGGGGCTGCAAACGGTTTGGAGCACCCTGCCGCATTTATATTCACAGCGAGGTGAGTGAGGGGCGCGCGCAGGCGATGAGTGATTTGGGGGCAGACGTGATCCGGATTGACGGCGATTATGATGCATCAGTCGCGTTGGCCCGGAAAGAAGCAGAAGAAAACGGTTGGTTTGTGGTTTCTGACACATCGTGGGAAGGCTATAGCGAACCGCCTCGCGATGTGATGGCAGGATATGGTGTCATGACACGAGAGGCCTGCGAAGCCCTGGACCAAGCCCCGACGCATGTGTTTCTGCAAGGTGGTGTTGGCGGGCTGGCGGCTTCAGTTGCTGCAGCACTGCGTCAGTACTGGGGGGGGCAGAGTCCCCGTGTAGTCGTGGTTGAACCTGAGCTAGCAGCCTGCCTTTTTGAAAGCGCTCGCCAAGGTCAGCCAACCAGTGTCCAAATCTCTGAAGAGACCATCATGGCAGGCCTGTCCTGCGGTGAACCTTCTGAAATGGCCTGGGAGATTTTGCGCGAGGAAACCTCAGATTTCCTGACCATTCCAGATACAATTGTCGCCCCAGCCGTGCGTCTTCTTGCACGTCCAATGGGGGCAGATCCCGCAATTGAAGCGGGGGAAAGTGCTGTTGCGGGTTTGGCGGCTCTGATTTCAGCATGCCAATCTACACAGCTTTCGGCCACACTTGGATTGGATAAGACATCGCGCGTGTTGCTGATCGGTTCCGAAGGTGTCACTGACCCGACGATTTTCGCTGAGATCATGGAGGGGGCTGATGTCTGACCAGCCAAAGCGGGGTTTTCCAGACAAGGAATTCGCAGATCGCACCCGTCGTGCGCAAGCCTTGATGGCCAAGCAGGGGCTAGCGGGGCTGCTGTTAATGACAGAACCAGAGGTTCGCTATTTCAGCGGCTTTCACACTCTGTTTTGGCAAAGTCCAACGCGCCCATGGTTCCTATTTGTTCCAGCGACTGGAAAGCCAATCGCGGTCATCCCCGAAATTGGGGTCGCATTGATGCGGACGACTTGGATCAAGGATATTCGCTGTTGGAGCGCCCCATCTCCCAATGATGATGGCATAAGCTTGTTGACCGAATTGCTGAACCCGCTGTCGTGCGAGGGCGCGCGCATTGGTGTGATGAAAGGTCATGAAACAGCGCTGCGCATGCCCCTGGGGGATTATGAGCGGCTTATGACTGGGCTGCCGGGGCTTGAGGTCGCTGATGCAACCAGTCTGGTGCGCAGTCTGCGGATGGTTAAATCTGAAGCAGAAATCGAGAAGCTAGCTCACATTTGTGCAATCGGTTCACGAAGTTTCGATCAGGTACCAAATTTGGCCCATGAAGGGCTGCCGCTGGAAGACCTGTTCCGCGCCTTTCGCCGCGAGGCACTGGCACAAGGCGCAGATGATGTACCCTACTTGGTTGGAGGTGCCGATCAGGGTGGGTATCACGATGTGATTTCTCCGCCCACGCCGCGTCCCTTACAATCTGGTGACATTTTGATGCTGGACACGGGCGCCACCTGGGAAGGATATTTTTGCGATTTCGACCGTAATTTTGCAATTGGCCGGGCGGATGACGCGTCGCAGCGGGCCTATGATGTCTTGTGGCGTGCGACGGAAGCCGGGTTGGCAGCTGCTCGCCCCGGCAACACCTGCCGCGATCTGTTTAATGCGATGCAGGGCGTGATCTCCGAGATTGACGAACAGACAGGTGACGTTGGGCGGTTGGGGCATGGGTTGGGTATGCAATTAACTGAATGGCCGTCGCACGCAGAATTTGACGATACGATAATTGAGGAAAATATGGTTCTCACACTCGAACCCTCACTCGGTTATGGCGAGGGGCGTCTTATGGTGCACGAGGAAAACATTGTTGTCCGCGCTGATGGAGCATCACTTCTGACTAAGCGGGCCGCGGATGAACTGCCGGTAATCTGAAGAGGAGGGCGGGATGAAACTCGATTTTGAAACGGACGAAGGGATTGGCACCCGAGCGACGCTGGGTGTGATTGTTTTGGAAACTGACGAAACGCTGGAGCCTGAATTTGCGCGGATGACAGATCTGGAAGGCGTTACGCTCTATCATAGCCGGATCCCAATGGTGTCCGAAATCCGCCCCGATACACTCGCACAGATGGAAGCTGACCTTCCGGCGTCAGCCCGCTTATTGCCACCTTCCTTGCCGTTCGACGTGATCGGCTATGGCTGTACTTCAGCCTCCAGTGTGATTGGCTCCGAAAACGTAGCACACTCTGTGCGCACGGTGTTTCCGAATGCCCGTGTTACTGATCCCTTGGCGGCGATTATCGCCGCAGGGAAACGTCTGGGTATCGAACGATTGGGGTTTGTTACGCCATATGTGCCGGAAGTGTCGGAGCGCATGCGTGGTCGACTGGAAGAGGGTGGCTTTGAGATCGCGGCATTCGGGTCGTTTGAAGAAGGTGATGACCGCGTCGTGGCGCGGATAACAGAGCAGTCTATTTTAGCTGCAGCTGTACAGGTTGCGCAAACTGCCCCTTGTGAAGCGGTTGTCATTGCCTGCACTAACCTACGTTGTCTGAGCGTCATTCCTGAGATTGAGGTCAGAACCGGTATACCGGTATTTTCCAGCAATCAGGCTTTGGCCTGGCATATGCTTCGACTGGCCGGCGTCGAAGATCAGCGACCTGCATTTGGGCGCTTGTTTGCGTGAATTGCCCCCTGACTAAAAGGGGCAATTCAATTCTACCTTACCATCTGTGGGGCGGATGGTTTGGTTTCTAAGACGGTCGTACCGCCATCAGGCGATCCTCTCGTGGTAACAGGTTCCGCAGTGCTTTGAGGCAGCGGTAGTGGTTGTTCTGGATCACTGCTTCGGTGGCTTCAGCGAGTGAAGCACGGCTATCGGGATCGGTGAACACCTGGCTTAGATCTTCGATCCGGCGCAGCATTGGCAGGCGATCTTCTTCGGCGTCGATATCACCGGTCAGGATCAACTGGGCGGCGTAACAGACGCGGCGTACCGGGGTATTGGCATTCTCCGGGTGGATTGCA
>NZ_VAUA01000018.1 GCF_005771405.1 Parasedimentitalea maritima | reverse complement strand
GTGAATGGGGAGGCATGACGGGAGGGGGCGGGTAGGCCCGGCGGCCTTGTCTACCGTTGCCTGTCTACGCGCGGTTGACTGTCAATTGGGTTCCTCTGTGTATTTCTGCGGCTACCGGGGGGGCGTGGAGCGAAATGCTCAACAATTTTTAGCATACTACATGGGACATCCGACTCATTATGAGTAGCGCTATAAAAATTCGGCCACCCTTATGAGTAAACAAATAAAACACAGAGAATTTGCGTCGACGGTATATTTTTGACCAGAAAGTCGCCCCCCAGAGCGGGGAAGTCCGGTGGCCTGTCTGAGGCAATGCCCGTTTTCCGAAGCCAGACATCCGCGCGCGGACTGGAACACTAGAAAGGGCCCATAGAATATGATGTGACAGGGAGGAGGGTGAATAGGTAGTAGTGCCGCTTGTTTCTCGGACTCCACCGGCTGTCGCCCGGTAAGTTTCGCCGGGAACATGACAACCTCCAGCATCCGTGGAAACCGATAGGGAACCAGTCTTGGCACATGAAATGTGCCTCTGTTAATCATTAGTCTAAATAGGACGTCACTCCCACTAGAAAAATCAATGGCTTGCAAGGTTTAAATCCATGGGGGGCAATTGGGACAGAAAGCAGGCACCTACGCACGGGTTTCAACTTCTGATCAGTTGTGCGAATGCCTGATAGGTAAACTCACCAGTTTTGTTGAACGAGGTAACTTTGAGATCGTTGGGGTGTTCAAGGAAACCGATTCGGGCACAAAGTTGAACCGTGCCGCCCGCAACCAAATCATGGAAATGGCGCAGGCCCGAAAAATTGATGCTGTTCTTGTGACCGAGCTTTCGCGATGGGGGCATCCACGCCATCAACAAAGCCCCGCAAATCTGTTTTTTTTGGTTTCGATCCTGCGGGGGCAGCTGTTACGAGCATGTCCCACGCAACTATTCAGGTTAAATGGGTCGCCCCCAGCCGGAACAGGCCCCGTTATTGGGCGAAACGTCACCGTCGGTGGTTGGTCCAGCTGCGCAAGTTTCCATATCTACATCAGCAGATCGCCTTCGAGGAGCTCAAACGTGCCATCGACCAGATCGGGGCACGTATTGCAACACTGAACCAAACAATCGAAACGGCCATCAAAAGCTGGCATCTTGCCTCGGTCGTGGATGCACTTCGAGCGCTGCACGGCATAAATACGACAATCGCGTAAGCCCGAACATGGCACGGCTCTACAACCGTCTCAGAAACAATGGAAAGCCTTTCAAAGTCGTGATCACTGCTGTCATGCGAAAACTCGCCATCATCGCCAACACTCTCATCACGGAAAACAGAAAGTAAGGAGAATGAATATGGTCCACACAGAGTTAGATTTGCGCGAACGGCGTGTAATTGAAAACATGTTAAACGCAAACACACCGGAAAGCATAGTTCGCAACCCTTGCTTGCCGGTGGTGACTTGGCGGGGTTCCAGGTGTGCCACTCCGCCGAGCCCGCGCCCCATGTCAGATGACACCGGCAGCGCTGAAGACGCCGAAGAAGTTGCCGATGATATTGGAGATTGTCAGAGCATCGTTGATCGGAGATTCGGTGGCCATGACCAGGTCGCCGGGTTGGATCTGAAAAGTACGCGCCGAGAACAATCCGTCAGCGGAGGTCAGATCGAGCGTGAAAACCACCCGCTGCTGGCGGGGGCCGCGGGTCCCGGGTGCGACGGCGCTGGAGGCATATTCGCGTAGGATCAGTAATCCCTGTGGGTCCGCCCGGCTGTCCTGAAACCCGCCCGAGATCGACATCGCATCCATCGCCGAAACCTCGTCTTTGGTGAAGGTATGCAGATCTTCGCGACCGGTGGCGCCGAACGACAAGAAATACCGTTCGTCTTCTTCGACAAAAACCCGGTCACCGCCGCGCAGCAACGTGTCCAGCTGCGGATTGTTCAGCAGGTTGTCGATTGAGGTGCCATAGATATGGTGCCCGCGCACCAAACGGATCTGCGGGTTGTTGAGGCTGGCACTGATACCACCACCAGCCGAGATCAGCCCCATCACTGTGTAGTTGCGATCCGGCATCGGGTAGGTGTTGGGCCGGGCCACACCGCTGATCAGATCAACCGAGTTATTGCGCCCTTCGGTCATGCTGAGCTGCACCTGGGCAGAGGGCACAATCGGTTCGATGGCGCGCTGCATTTCCTCACGCGCCAGATCCGGTGTCAGCCCCAGCACATTCACATTGCCCACATAGGGCATGAAGATGGTGCCATTGGCCGCCACCTTGATGTCCTGCAGCTGGATCACCTTCTGGTCGACGGCGGTCAGTAAGGAGTTGTCATTGCTGTCCCAGATCCTGAGGGTCAGCCTGTCGCCAGATTGTATGATCTGAGTGCGGGCGCCTTGGTGGCCACGAATCCAGCTCAGGCGCTCCTGTTTGCCGGTTGCGGGCCATTGGGCCACGGTGGGCAGGAAGGCGCGGTTGACTTGGTAGAGGGCAAACCCCGCATCTGGCTCGGAGGATTGCGTGAGAATCTCTTCGCTGGCAGGCGAGCCGCCGGGCAAACGGCCACAGGCCGCCGGTAAAAGGGCCAAGCTTGCTGCCGCAAGTACGAAGAGGAAATGGCGCATTTAAGGAGCCTTGTCAGAAAAATACTTGATTTTTAGTTGCCGCAAGATACTGGGCTGAGGCGGAGCGTCAACACTAACAGGGGGTGAAATTGGTTTTTCCACAAGTCCTTGTCTTGGGTGCATCAGGACGAATTGGCCGGGTGTTGCGCCACTGCTGGCCGGGAAGTGCCGATCTGCACTGGCAGACACGCCGTGCACAAGGGGAGGATGGAACCGGACAGGGGTGGCGAATTTTCGACCCCCTTGGTGATTCTGCTGCCCTTGTCGCAGCAGCGCAGGGGGTGGACGCAATCTTGTGCCTTGCGGGGGCGGTACCGGGGCGCAACAACGCGATGGAGGATAATATGCGCCTGGGCGAAGCGGCTGTGCGGGCGGGTGCAACCACCGGCGCGCAGGTTTTTCTGGCGTCTTCGGCTGCAGTTTACGGCGGCCGGCCGGGGCTACTGCCAGAGGAGGTCCCTCTTCTTGCGACCACGCCCTATGGAGTGTCCAAGGCGGAAATGGAACAGCAAGCGGCCCGCCTTGGCGTCGATCTGAACGTCCGAGTTTGCGCCTTGAGAATCGGCAATATCGCCGGGCTGGATGCCATCCTTGGCGGTTGGCGGCCGGGGTTTCAACTTGATGTCTTTGGGGATAACAGAACACCCCGGCGCAGTTATATTGGCGCAGGGATTTTGGCCCGGGTTTTGGCGGATTTGATGCCGCTGCAGGATCTGCCATCTGCGCTAAACATCGCACAGCCCGGGGCCATTGAAATGGGAGATCTTCTGCAGGCCGCCGGTCTTGACTATGATCACCGTCCGGCCCCGGAAGGCGCTCTTCCTGAGGTGGCACTCGACGTCTCCCGGTTGAATGCGCTATTGCCTGCAGATCATCAACTGCCAGCTACGGATCCGGCGCAGATGGTAGCGGAGTGGCGCGCCTTAGGGCTCGAGTAAACGAGGGACACCCCAGAGATATGACCTGGCACAAGCGGCTTTTTGATCTTTTCTTTGCGACGCTGCTGGTGCTGGGCCTGGGGCCGATCTTGTTGGGGCTTCTCCTGTGGCTGCTGTTAAAAGAGGGGCGACCACTGTTTTACGTGGCCCCGCGGATGAAGGGCGTGGATCAGCCGTTTTCGCTGTGGAAGCTCAGGACTATGACCGTGGTCGAGGCAGACACTGGGGTATCCGGTGGTGACAAGGCGTCGCGAGTCACCAAAACCGGGGCCTGGCTGCGCGGCCGGCGATTGGATGAATTTCCCCAGTTGTGGAATATCCTGAAGGGGGATCTGAGCTTTGTGGGCCCGCGCCCACCTCTGCGCCAATATGTAGAGAGGCACCCGGAGATCTATGCTCAGGTGCTGGCCTCCCGACCGGGGGTGACGGGCTTGGCTTCGATTGTCTACCACAAGCATGAGGCGGCGCTGCTGGAGCGCTGTCAAACACCGGCAGAAACAGATGCAATTTATTCCCGCGTCTGTGTACCGGCCAAGGCCCGGCTGGATCTTATCTACCAACGCAATCAGAACATGTGCTACGATTTTGATTTGGTCTTTCAGACCATCGGTAACATCTTCCGCCGCGGTTGATCTCTCCGATTCGAAATCTATATGTGTTATTCATCTTGGGCGATGTGCTTGTGCAAGGAGGCTGCGCGCGCGTATTTGTCTGTTTTATTGTCTGTTTTCATGAATATACACTCTTCCATGGGCTTTCGTTGAGCCTGAATTCATGCTAGGTTGAAATCTGTATCACACTGGATACTGGCAAATTTTTAAGCTATTTCGCGCTGTGCCCAGCCAAGGGAGGTGATGCGTATTTTGAAGCGAGTATTGTATCACCGGCTATAGCACTTGCACATACAAGGATACGACCGGTCACCTGCAAGTTGCTGTGCAGCACATAGATTAGAAGCCCAGAGGGGGATGGGGCGCAAAACATGTTGACTTTGATCAGCGTACTTTCACGCAAGCAAAAATCTTGGATTTTCCTCGCGGTTGATTTGCTGCTTTGCCCTTTGGCGCTGTTGTTCACCTTTTCTGTCCAGACCCTCCCGCAGAGCGCGCTTTCCAGCTTCGCGGCGCTGTTGCCAGCGCTACCCTATGTGATTGCGGTAACCGCCGGGCTGTCGCTGTGGTTTGGTATCCCACATGTACAGCTTGTCGCCTATGAACGCCACGCGGCCGGACTCACCGCCTTGGTGGCGCTGGCAACGGCTTCTGCCGCTGCTCTGTTGGATGGGGTGTTTGGCCCAGGTCTGCCCATCGGCACATATGTGGTTTTTGGGATCAACTACTTTCTCTTTATGCTTGCGGCGCGGGCAGTGTTGTACCGGATTGTTCTGGCAATCTACCATCGAGCCCGCCCCGGCTGTCGGGTGTTGATCTATGGCGCAGGCACAACCGGCACTCAACTGGCTCAAGCGCTCAAGGCACATGGTGAAATTGAGCCTGTGGCCTTTGTGGATGACAACAGCTCGCTACAGGGGATGACCTTGATGGGAATGCCGGTTTTCCCCCCTGCCCGCATCGCAGAGATCGCCAGCTCTCGGGAAATCAAACGGGTGCTGCTGGCAATGCCCTCGCAAAGCCCTCCCAAACAAGCACAGCTGACTCGCCATCTTCAGGAAATGCAGCTTGAGGTACAGGTCCTGCCGTCTTTTGCCCAGCTCATCGGAGAAGAAGCACTGGTGGACAAGCTGGCCCCGGCCGCACCACAAAGTTTTCTGGGCCGCGCTGCGCGGGATGTACCTCTGGGGGATGCGGGTACGTCTTATCAGGCGCGCAGCGTCCTGGTTTCAGGCGCCGGCGGGTCGATCGGATCCGAGCTCTGTCGCCAGGTGCTGGCCTGTGGCCCGACCAAGCTGGTGCTTTATGAGCAGTCCGAACTGGCCCTGTATACCATCCATCAGGAGTTGGCTGAGCTGGGTCGGGATATGGGGGTAGAGGTGGTGCCAGTGCTGGGATCGGTCACTGACGCGCATCAGGTGCGCCTGGCTCTGGAGACCAATGCAGTGCAAGTGGTGCTGCATGCAGCCGCCTATAAACATGTCCCCCTGGTCGAAGCCAATCCGCTGCCAGGGCTGGCCAATAATGTGCTTGGTGCCCAGACACTGGCCCAGGCGGCAGACCGGGCGGGAGTTGAACGTTTCATCCTGATTTCGTCTGATAAGGCGGTGCGCCCGACCAGCGTGATGGGAGCGTCCAAGCGGATGGCAGAGCTGGTTGTTCAGGATCTTGGCTCCCGCAGTACCAGGACCGTCTTTACCATGGTGCGGTTTGGCAATGTTCTGGGCTCTTCTGGCTCAGTGGTGCCGCTGTTTCAGGACCAGATCAGCCGGGGTGGCCCGGTGACTGTGACTGACCCCAATGTGATGCGTTATTTCATGACCATCCGCGAGGCGGCGCATCTGGTCTTGCAGGCCGGAGCCGAGGCCCGCCGGGATGAGATTTTTGTGCTCGACATGGGAGAGCCGGTGCCCATTTTGCAGCTGGCCCGGCAGGTGATCGAAAGCGCTGGCTATACGGTGCGCGATGAGGATCTGCCGGGGGGCGACATTGTCATCGAGATCACTGGGTTGCGCCCTGGTGAGAAACTGGAGGAAGAGCTGACCCTGTCTCAGAAGTTGACCAGCACCCGTCACGCCAAGATTTTCTGCGCCCGCGAGGCAGGGCTGTCGGAAATCGAAGTGGCTGCAATGTTGCGGGCGCTAGGCCAGGCGTTGAATAGCCATGACGAGACGGCTGCACGTCAGGTCATCACCCATTGGGTTGAGGGCTATCGTCAGCCTGAGGCCGACCGTAAAACCTCTTGATCTCGCAGAGTATCTTCAATCAGCAGCCCTATCGTGGCAGATCCGCCTCAATAGGGGGTGATGTGATGTCGTCGTCTGCAGGGGCGTTGATCGTTCGATAGGTTATGTGATTTAAGAAAAAGCAGAAAATTAGATTGGCATAAGGCGATTGCTTTCCGTGTACCCACTCCTCACAGGACAGATATTTCAAGTCGCATGCCGCCACCCTGTGCGGCTGACAGGAGTGGCGCTTGCCATGGCCGGGGCGTTTACCTCCGCTCCGGTTTCGGCGCAGGATCCAGCTTTGAATGCCCCCAGTTTCACCCCTTTGCCAGCACCCAGCCTGAACTTCTATGGATCGCCCGGCCTGCTGGATATGCCAAGCGCTGAGATGCAGCCGGATGGGCAGTTTTCGGTCTCGTATTCCTGGTTTGGTGGCCAGGCCCGCTACAATCTAACCTTCCAGGCGCTGCCCTGGCTCTCGGCCAGCTTTCGCTACAACGGCATCCAGAACCTCAGCACCACGTTTAGCACCTATTATGATCGCGGCTTTGATGTCAGGGCCCGGCTCTGGCGTGAGGGACGCTATCGGCCCGAGGTCACTATGGGGCTGCAGGATTTTGCGGGCACCGGCATTTATGCGGCGGAGTATTTTGTAGCCACCAAACAGTTTCAGGCGCCCGCGCTTGGCTTTGGTGGCGCCACTGGCAGGGTGAAACTCTCGGCGGGGCTGGGCTGGGGGCGACTGGGGTCTTACGGGGCCATCGGCAATATCGGCAACCGCTCCAGCTTTACGCCAGGATCTACTGGCGGCACCCTGTCTTATGATCAATGGTTCCGGGGGGATTTTGCCCCCTTTGGCGGCATTGAATGGCAACCCAACGCGCGCTGGGGCTTTAAGCTGGAGTATTCTTCGGACGCCTATGTCGCCGAAACACAGGATGCCGATGTCTTTGAGCGCAAATCCCAACTCAACTTTGGGGCGGAATATCAGGCCACGCCGCGCACCCGTCTGGGGGCCTATTATCTCTATGGCTCTGAAGTTGGTGTGACCGCTCAAATCCAACTGAACCCCTTTCACCCCGTGCGGCCGATGACGGTGCCTGCGCCGCTGCCCATTGTGCCGCGTTCGGACTGGGCCAAAACAGAGGCCGACTGGAGCCGCAACTGGGCGCAGAGCGCGGAGAGCCGCCTGACCCTGCGGGACCAGTTGGCCCAGCAATTGGAACAGGACGGGTTGATCCTGGAAAGCCTGGAAATCGACAGTACCCGCGCAGAAGTCCGCTTTCGCAACCCCCGCTATCGATCCGATGCACTGGCGGTTGGGCGCACAGCTCGGGTGATGAGCCGCATACTGCCTGCCTCGGTTGAGACGTTCCGGATGGTGCCGGTGCGCAGTGGCATGGGATTGTCAGCCACCGAAATCCGGCGCTCAGATCTGGAGATGCTGGAGCATGATGCCCATGCGGCGGATGCGCTGGTGGCGGTGGCCGGGATTGGTGGCGCTGCCCCGCTGCCGGATGCGGCACTGGTTTCACCAGGCCTCTATCCCGCCTTCAGCACCTCGGTCAGCCCCTATAGCGCCCCTGCGTATTTTGATCCGGACCAGCCGTTCCGCTTGGATCTTGGACTGGATTTCAAAGCGACTTATGAACCGGCACCAGGCTGGGTCATTTCCTCCGCTCTGCGTCAGCGGCTCTGGGGGAATGTGAAAAATGGCCGCGCCTCAAACTCAAAACTGCCCCATGTGCGCACAGATCAGGTGGAATATGCCCAATATGGGACCACATTGGAAAACCTCTTTGTCAGCCGTTACTGGCAGCCGGACCACAATCTCTATGCGCGCGCCACGGCCGGGCTGTTTGAAAGCATGTATGGCGGGGTGTCAGCTGAGCTGTTGTGGAAGCCGGTAGATAGCCCGCTGGCACTGGGATTTGAGGCCAACTATGTGGTGCAGCGTGATTTTGATCAGCGCTTTTCCTTCCGCGATTACAAAACCTTCACGGGTCATGCCTCGGCTTATTACGAACTGGGTGGTGGCTATCAGATGCAGCTGGATGCCGGGCGCTATCTGGCGGGGGACTACGGCGGAACCCTGAGCCTGGACCGGGTGTTTGACAATGGATGGCGCGTGGGCGGATTTTTCACTCTGACCGATGTTTCGGCCGAGGATTTTGGCGAAGGGTCATTTGACAAAGGGTTTCGGTTCGACATCCCGCTGGACTGGATGCTGGGCAAGCCAAGCCGCAATAGCTTTGGCCTGACCGTTCGGCCTGTGCAGCGGGACGGAGGCCAGCGGGTCCATATGCCAGGACGGCTTTACGGGCAGATCCGGGATGCTCATCGCGCCAGCCTGACCGATCAGCGGGCAAGGATGTGGGAATGAGAATACTGCCAGTGAAATGGGCTTCGGTTCTGGGGTTGGCCCTGTTGGCCGGCTGTAGTCAGGGACCGGATGGGCCGACGCTGGAGCTGGAGGTGTTTCAGCTTGTCCAGCAGCGAGTCGCCAGCATTGGCGGGTCAGCGGCGGCCGCGGTTGAGCGGCCGCCGCTGACCCGCGCAGCGCTGGACACGGTCGAAGGCCCTTATATTGAGGTGACGGTCGAGAACCGCGATATCTTTGCCTATCTGTCACAGCAGCTGGTACGCCGCGATGGTAGCCCCGGCGAAATAGTGGTCTGGCGCACCGAGGATAATATCACCCTGGCGCTGCGCAGCGGCGTACTGGTGGCCACACGGGGGTTGGGGGATGATATTCTGTCGGCCTCGGCGCCGGTGGCGACCGGGAAACCCGGTCCGGTTACGGGCGGCGCCCGCAGCTACCAGATCCGCGGATTAGACAATAAGACCCAAACACTGGTGATGGCTTGCAGCCTGCTGGATCTGGGCCCCGCACCGGTCGAGATTGTTGAAGTCACCTACCCTACCCGCCGTATTCAGGAACGGTGTGAAGCTCAAAACAGCCTTGTGGTGAATGATTATTGGGTCGATTCGCGCTCTGGAAGAGTCTGGCAATCCCGGCAATGGGCGGGCCCAACAATTGGCTATCTGCGCATCCGTCAGCTGACAATCTGAGCTGATTTCATGCAACAACGCGTTTAAAACACAATAGTCAAGGGTTCCCCCATAACAAGTATCGTTGAAATGCTACCGCATTTCGCATACAGATGTTCAAAGCATTCCACAGGAGTTTAATAATGAAACAAATCATTGCAGCCTTTGCTCTGGCCGTTATGGCCAGCACCACTGCATCAACCGCGACGGCTCAGACTGTTGAGACGACAACGCCTGTTCTGGGCGGCGGTGGCGGTTTGGCGGTCGGTCCCCTTGGCGCTCTTGGCCTGACAACACTTGTGTTTGTGGGTGTCGTGGCCAGCGGCAGCGACGGAACATCGACAACCACAACCACCACGAACTGATCCGCGCAGGGGACACTCCCTCCGCTGTCTTGCAGTTGTGATCTCAGACTGTAGGCTAGGTTGACTGGTTGAAATAGAAGGCGGGCCTACATGGCCCGCTTTTTCTGTATCGTGGGTTTGCCATGCTGCGGCACAGGTCATGACGCGTTGGAGAGCCTTTCGGGTCGCTGCCCTGGCTCAGCAGCCCCTCAAGATAGGGACCATAGGCATTTCAGGCAAGAAGCTAAGCCTCGGTGATCCAGTTCTGGGCCCAGGCAATTTCCTCGGGACAGCCGGTCTGCAATCCTTGACGCTGTTCTAGGGCACGTACAAAATTGCACATGTCCAGCTGCGTGGCATGAGTACCGATATCCAGCCAAGCACAGCCACGGCCCATGGTTTCGACACGCAGCGCCCCCTCCTCCAGATACATCTGCAACAGGTCGGTGATTTCCACCAATTCACCCCGCGGCGAGGGCCGCACCTATTTGGCCCACTCCAGAGCACTGCGATCCCACCGGAAGGTTTGTTCATAGGATCCCGTTACGGCGGAACAAGATGGGGTCTATCCCAACAAAGGTACGTAAAGTCCCACAGGATTATGGGTGATCTCTGACGCGCATGATTGTCTGTCTGCTGGTTTCGAACTGCCGCGCGATAGCTGAGATTGTTTCGCCGTTTTCCAGTTTTTGCTTCACTTCGGCCTGCTGATCCTCGGAAAGGGCTGATGGTCGTCCGAGGGGCTTACCTTCCGCTTTGGCGCGCGCGAGGCCGGATTGGGTACGCTCGATGAGCAGGTCGCGCTCGAACTGGGCGACGGCATTGATGACATTCATGGTCATCTTACCAGCGGAGCTGGTGAGATCGACGCCACCGAGGGCGAGGCAGTGAACACGGATGCCGATCTCTTCGAGCTTTGCGACGGTTGTGCTGACGTCGATGGCATCACGGCCCAACCGATCGAGTTTGGTGACGATCAGAACGTCACCCTTTTCCATCTTGTCGAGCAGTTTGGAGAACCCTTCCCGCTGTGCGATGGCCATGGAACCGGAGATGGTCTCTGTGACGATGCGATGCGGCTCAACGGCAAAGCCTGCCGTTTTGATTTCTTGGATTTGATTTTCGGGTGTCTGATCGAAGGTAGAGACACGGGCATAGGCGAAGGTGCGAGACATGGGTGGTTTTGTTACGAAATGGCTGTACGGAATAATACTCCTGTCCTATAATATTGCAAGGTAATTTACGGACGTCCTTTGCAGCCCTGTCCGCAATCGCTCCTTTTCGGACATCAGACACAAAAGCAGCCATGGCACGAATGCGCATCCTCACAACCAATAAACAGCAGGCTTTCGACAAGCCACCTCTGTTTGATCATCGTAATCGCAAGAAATACTTTGACCTGCCCAAGGGGCTGATGGACATCGCCAAGAGCCTGCGTTCGCCCGGCGGCCAGATCGGCTTCCTTTTGATGTGTGGGTATTTCAAAGCGACCAAACGCTTTTACCAACCACAGGATTTTCACGAGCGCGATATTGAGGCCATCGCACGACTTCTGAGGCTGCCGAGCTCTGAACTTATTTCTGACGCCTACGCCAAACAGACACGGCAACGGCACCAAAATATCATTCTGGATTTCTATGGCTTCACGCCCTTTGATGACACTGCGAGCAATGCCCTTTCCATTGAGATCGCCACGATGGCGCGGATGCATCTCAAACCGCGTCTGATTTTCGACCGCTGTGTAGACTTTTTGATCCAGAACCGCATGCAGGAGCCGTCTGCCTATCGGCTGAATGATCTGATCCGTGCCGGCCTGCATGACCGCAAGGCAGAGCTGATTGTCTTGATGGATAGTCACCCGCCCGCCGAAGCGCGGCACTTGTTGGATGATCTGTTCTCAGCCTCAGATGATCAGAACCGATATCGCCTGACCCTTCTGAAGAAACTGTCGCAATCGACCAACCCTTCACGGATCAAGGATGCCGTGGTAGATTTCCAGGTCTTGTCAGAGCTGCATGATCGCTTGGCCGCTATTCTTGCCAAACTTGATCTGGGCACTGCTGGCATCCAGTATTTTGCGGGCAGCGTTCTGCGGTCGGAAATCTTCCAGATGCAACATCGGGAGCGTAACGACCGCCACATTCATGCAGCCGCCTTTGTCGCTCATCAGTTCTATCGCTGCCAGGACAACATGATCGATCTCTGGCTCAGCGTTATGGCATCGTTCAAATCTGCGGCGGCTCGGGACTATCAGGAAACCCTGGTGCAAGAGCGCAAGGATCAGCAGCGGCAGATCGGCATTGTCGTCGAGGGTCTGGAGACATCCGTCTTTGGTGTCCTGCGTAATATCCGTGGCGTCATGGCAGCAGCCAACCTGTCGGATGCGCAAAAGGTCACGGCGACACAGACCCTTCTCAATCAGAGCAAGACAGACGACTTTGACCAGCTGAAGAATGACTTAGCCGCTACTGCCAGTGAAGCCGGTTGGCATGACATTCTGGAAGCGCGATCCGTGAAGCTACAAAATCGCCTCAGCCCCCTGCTGCGGGCACTCAGTTTTATGCCAAATAAACGGGCAATTGCCCTGCTAGAGGCAATTGATCACTTCAGAAACGATGGGGAAATGTCCGCCGCCCACGCGCCTATGGGTTTTCTCGATGTCGCTCAGAAGGACGCGCTTGTTCGCGGCGACGGCAGCTTCCGGGTGTCGCTCTACAAGGTGTTCCTGTTTCAAGCGGTCACCACGGCCATCAAGTCTGGTAATCTCAATGTGGAACAATCCTACAAATACCGGCCCATGGACGCCTATCTGATCGACAGGAGCCGTTGGCACCGGGAGAAGGCCCGGCTGTTGGAACGTGCAGGCCTCACAGAGCTCGCTGACCCTGAACCCGTTCTGACCAGGCCCAACGTGGCGCTGACTGCCGAATACTGGGCGACCAATGATCGTGCGGCGGGCAATCTCCATCTTAAGTTGCGCAAAGACGGTACATTCCACATTGCCACCCCGGCGCTCGATGCCCGCGACAGCGATCCACTGGGCGATCTCTTTCCCCAACGCCACGATGTGGCACTCGCGCAGGTGCTGGAAACCGTCAACAATCACTGCAACATGCTGCGGTCTTTCGAACATTGGCAGCAGACCCATGTCCGGCAGGCCACCATCCGCGATAATTGGGACGACCTACTGCGCCTCGTCGCAACCATAAAGCCCAAAGACAATACCGCCTCCGACATCTTCCGGCGGCTGAATTCTTATTCCAGACAACACACTCTGTATCAGACCATGAAGGCCTTCGGGCAGATCATCAAATCCCTCTTCATACTGCGATATGTCGATGACCTCGCGCTCCGGCAGGCCATCGAAAAACAGCTCAACAAGGTCGAATTGGCCAACCGATTCACCCGCGCCGTCGCGATCGGAAACCCGCGTGAATACACCCAGACCGAAAAGAAAGAGCAGGAGATCGCAGAAGCCTGCAACTGCCTGATCCGGAACGCCATCATCTGCTGGAACTATCTCTACCTCGCCCGACAGGTCGAAAAGGCACCGGATCCCGAGGCCCGGGAAACCCTGTTGCGTCTGATCGCAGCCCACTCGCCTATGTCATGGGCCCACATCAACATGCTCGGCGAATACGATTTCTCCGAAGAAAAGCTCCGCGACACCCTCGGTATCCTGCCCCCGAAAATGGCAGCTTAGAAACGGTGTGAAAACGGGAGAGCCAAAACCAGAAAAAAGAACCCCAAAACAGACAACTTCAACAAATCCTGTGGGACTTTACGTACCTTTGTTGGGACGAACCCAAAGATACACATCCGGATTGATGAGCCGACACTGGAGGTACGGGCAATTGAGGTGATCAACAGCATCGGAGATACCCCAATGCTCCCAGACCTTCTTAACCAGATCCCGCCGGATCAGGATATTGGCAGCGTCACAGCGGACGGAGCTTACGATACGTGCAAGTGCCGCGATGCGATTGCGGCTCGGAATGCCCATGCCGTGATCCCGCCGCGCAAGAACGCCACGTTATGGAAGCCTGACACGCCCGGAGCCAGGGCCCGAAATGAGGCCGTTCGATCCACAAAGTACCTGCGCCGCGCATTGTGGCGACATCTGACAGGATACCACCGCCGGAGTCGCGTCGAAACCAAGATGCATTGTGTGAAACTGCTCGGTCAGAGCCTCTCTGCGCGGGACTTCGATCGCCACGTTGCAGAGATCCAAATCCTCGCTGCGATCCTCAACGGCTTCACTACGCTTGTCATACCCGAAACTGTTAATCCGTCTGGGGTAAGGAGGAGACCGACCTCAGGCCGGTTTGTGCAACAAAGCCCTTCACGAGTCGAAACGACACGTCCAATGCTGGTCAAGCCAGCCCACCCCAGGTGACTCTCACGCAGCCAACCCATGTCCTCGCACTGGGTGAACGTACGGGTTTCGACGCTCCCCTTGTCGCCGTCAACCGTTTGCAATGATGCGGGATCGTCATGTTCCCGTTCCTCAGGCCACAGTGTTACATCCTCGCAAAGACTGCCCTGATTTGCTTTCAGAGCCAGTACATAGTCGGCACCTTCGAACTGTTTGAGGCTGCCCGGACCTACCCGTCGGCCCATTAATTGATGACCACGACCCCGTCAATTTACGGTGCCAACACAGAGATGCCGTTCAACGAGCGGATGCAGATCGAGACTCAGGTCTTGTCTTATGCCGCCACCGAAGCGACACTGGGGATCGAAGCAACGAAGAACATGCTGGAGATGCAGGCCGACGACGTGTCCGCCACCAGGGCCGATACCGGGTTGTTACAGGATCTGACCGGGATCACTGCGCAGGTGAATGTTGCCAGTCGTGTAGCCCGCTTTGTCGCGTGGTACCAAGAGTATAATCAAGCCTGAAGCAGGAATAAACTTAACATAATATGTTTCGCGCGCGAAACATTTGAACAGATCCAACTGACAGGGAGGGTGCGTTTTCTGGCCCTGCACCCAGAATTAGAGACGAAAAATCGCCCGGAGACGCCATCTCATATTCTGCCAGTAGCTCTGCTGAAATGTAATTACCGCTGCTGTAGCCAGGCCCGCAAGTCTTGGATCAGTGTCTCATCGACGCCCGCGCCGCTCAGTTCGATCCGGTGCTGACCGGGGGTATAGCCAAGCCGTAATCCCGGTGCCAACTGGGTGTTGATGCGTTCATCTTTGGCAGGTCCCGGTGTCCGAATTCTTGGGCCGAGGTCCGCCGGGGCAGGGGAGGAAGTCTCTTCATCAGGCTCTGATCGGCGGGCTAGAGCCGCTGTTTCAGCCGCAGCAACTGCTGCCGACAGGATCCGCAATTCCCCCGTTGGGGTCTCTCGGTCTCCAGCTCGCAGCTGGGCAGTCAGGCTTTCTGTAAAGCCGGGATCCCGAGTGATCTCCCGAACCAGGGCCAACCCCAGCTTTTCATTGATCGTCACCGGGAAATACAGCACTGCATCCAGGGCTTCGACCAGCGTCACAAAGCTCCCGATTTTGGATCGTTTGGCGCGGGTGGCATTGCCAAACAAGCCCTGTAGAGCCATTTTCTGATTGGGGTAAACACCTTCGCGCAGCGCGCGCACTGCAATCCGCGCCCGCTCATAGTGGCTCAGATTGACTCGAATTTCGTTTTCTTCCACCATCGCCACATAGGCGTCACGGGCTGTTTCCGGCTGGATCACCAGCGCCTTGATTGTGGCAAATTCAGGCTCTGAAGTCTCGGCGTAGAGCCTATTTAACGCAGACAGACGCCGCCAACCCGAGATCAATCCATGGGTTTTGCCATCGGGGCGATCCGTAAGCGCCACCACCTCGATCGGGGTCTGCTGGCCCCGGGCGCGCAGCGAGGCCATAAGCGCGCCCATTTCATCTTCGTCCTGTTCCAGCCGGTCCCGCACCAGGTGGCTCTCATCAATCATCGCCAGATCAAGGCGTTCAACCAACCGACCATCCGCCCGGGCACTTTCCAGCACCGCGCTCAGCTCGCTCAGGGCGGATTGCGCCGCCGCATCCGAGGCAACCTGAGCAATCGGCGCAGAACTGGCCAGAGGCGCGCCAAGCGCCGATTTTGTTTCCGGCGCGGCGTCCAGATAACTGGGTTGGGCCGGGGTCAGGCGCTTGCGTTTGGCCATGGGTGTCTCTCCTCAGGGGTAAAGATCGCGGATCCTGCCCCAAATCCTTTATTAGAGCCTTACTCGGCCGCGCGTTGCGCCGCGTCCAGTTCGGCCCGCCGCCAAACCCCCAGCAACAGGCGTTTGAAGGCAGCATAGGTGGCGTCAAATGTTTCGCGGCCCCGGGCATAAGTCTCGCGGTTGAAGTCGCGGTAATCCGCCTCGTAAATGCCATTGACCTGTTCACCGGCCTGACCAATCAGTGCGGTGAAATCCTGACGGTGCGGGGACAATGTGCGGCCCAGATAGGCCTGCATCAGGGCCGCCAGCTCGCCCTGCTGGGCGCCGTCATAACGGGTGATCACCGTGCGCACCGCTTCCCACTCAAACCCCATCTCTGGCCGCCCCAGAGCGCGCGCAGCAAGGTTCTCGCCATCCTCGATGCTGGCAAATGTCGAATGCAGCATGTCAAAGAACCGGCCGGTGCTGTCAAATTCAAGGAAGGAGGCCCCCATCGGCACCAGCAGAATGTCGGCCGCCGAAAGCCCGTTGATGGTCAGGTAGCCCAGGGCCGGCGGGGTATCGATGAACACCAGGTCATAGTCGTCCAGCACCCCGTCTGCCTCTAGCCGGTCGGTTAGCGCATCCCAGAGCTTCCAGCCCCGTGCCGCCATCCGCCAGACCGGGATCTGGAACTCTGCCCAGTACAGGTTCAGCTGTGCCCCAATCAGGTCAATATTGGGCCAGTGGGTGCTTTGGATGACATCCCGGGCGGTCATGTCCATCGCTGCGTTCAGCGCCTCGTCCAGCGGCTGCGGCGCATCGCCCCGGTCCAGCCGCCGCTGGTTTTCAATGCGCAGGTGTTCGCCGTAGTGGCGCGCCAGCAGTGGGAAGGCAGTCTGCCATTCGTCATCGACCTTGCCGCCAAAAATCGAGGTCATCGAGCCCTGACTGTCGAGATCCACCACCAGCACCTTGTAGCCATCCAAAGCGGCGGACATTGCCAGATGGGCCGCGGTTGAGGTCTTGCCTACGCCGCCTTTGAAATTGGCCACGGCGACCATCTTGGCAGGCAGGCCTTTGGGACGGTAGGGCAGATAGTCTTTGGACTTGGACCCCTGTTCGCCAAAAAACGCCCGCAGCCGCAGCACCTCGTCCAACGAGAACCATTTGGCGCCGCCTTCGGTTTCTGCTTGCCCCTGTGGCAACTCAGGATTGGCTTTGAGCACGCGGCGGAAATGGGCGCTGGCAACCGGGATCAGATAGCGGGTGATTTCCCAGGTGGAAAACAGGCGCAGCTGCTTGCGGCCTTCTTTGTCGATGCCCCGACTGGACAGGTCTTCGCGGCCATGGGTGCAGGCGGCTGCGATCTCGGCAAAGCCCGCCGTATCCGTGGCCGCATCCAGGTCAGCCAGAGCAGCATCGGGATCGATGTTGAAGTAAGGCGGCAGGGGCTGGGTGGTCTTATGGGGATCTTTTGCCATCTGGAGGGCCTGTCAGAGCTACGGTTGCACCGGTGGTACCGCTTCTAAATCGGAATGGATGTACCACCTTTTGCTCACAATAGCACAAAAGACAGCATATGGAAGCATAACGCGCAGGCGAGATGTATTTTCCTAGCAAATCCGGGACTTGCAGCAAGGTTGGAGGGGTGAATTTGGAGGTCTGAAGATTTTTTATGTAGTTAATATTTAGTTATTTATAGTTAAGGGCGCGGGCGAGATCCACAAAGGGTTTTATTTAAAGGATCTTTTGGGTGTTATTGAGGTCAGAGTGAATCTAAAACCACGTTAAAGTGACTCTGAACCCCCGATAAGGTGACTCCGAACCCCCGTTGTGCCGTCCTGTGGATAACCCTAGGGTGGGTGTCACTAAAACCACGAAACCGAGTCACCCCGCAGCAGGCATCAAGACGGGGATCGGGCAGACCGGGCAGGGATCAATATGTGTGCAGCGCTGACAGGGGTCATCGGACCGTCGGGAGAGCAGGGAGAATTCTTTCTGTGCGACGTGTTTGGCGCGATTCCCAAAAACGATCTGGCCTCGATGGAGCATCCGTTGTTTTCGCTGGCGACCCGCCCCGATCGGCGCATCCTGAGTTACGAACACAACGGCACACAGATCAGCGTGACGCCCTCGGTCAAGGGATTGGCGACAATCCACGACAAGGACATTCTGATCTTTTGCATCAGTCAGCTGATGGCGGCGCTGAATGCCGGGCGGCAGATCAGCCGCACCCTGCATTTGAAAGCCCATGACCTGCTGATGGCCACTAATCGCGAAACCTCGGGGGATGCTTACCGCCGTCTGCGTGAGGCGTTTGAACGGCTGGCCGGCACCCGGATCACCACCAATATCGCCACGGGCGGGGTGGAGGTCACCAAGGGGTTTGGCTTGATTGAAAGCTGGGAAATTGTCCGCCGCAGCAGCTCGGGGCGCGGTGCAGGGCGGATGACCCATGTGGCGGTGACCCTGTCGGACTGGCTGTATCAGGCGGTGATGTCCAATGCGGTGTTGACCCTGAGCCGCGACTATTTTTCTTTGCGAAAACCGCTGGAGCGGCGGATCTACGAGCTGAGCCGTAAACACTGCGGCCGCCAGCAAAGCTGGACGGTGTCGGTGGACACCCTGCTGAAGAAATCCGGATCGGCCAGCCCACGCCGGGTGTTTCGCAAGATGCTGCGCGATATGATCGCGGCGCAGCCGCTGCCGGACTATGCGCTGGAGGAACAACCCGGGGATCTGATCCGGTTCAGCCAAAAACACACAGTGGTAGAACGTCCGGGCGCGATGCCCCCCAGCCTGCGCCCCGAGACATTGGAGCAGGCCCGGGCGCTGATCCCTGGCGCCGATGTCTATGCGCTGGAGGCCGACTGGCGCGGCATGTGGGCCCGGTCCGGATCCCCCAAGCTGCGGGCGCCGGACGCGGCGTTTCTGGGCTGGGTGAAAAAACGTCTCGGTTCTTAGCGCCCGTGGTGAAGGCCCTGAATAGAGCCTTTTTTAAAGGATAATCCGTTTTGCTGCGGGCACCAGTGCGTTGATTTGGGCGATGTGATCGGGCAGGCAGCGGGTGTGAAAGTCGTAGGTTTCCAGCACATGGGCGCGGGCGGCGGCGCCGAGATGGGCATAGGCTTTGGGATTGGCCAGCACATCCACCACCTGATCCGCCAGCGCCTGCGGCTGAAAGAAATCCACCAGCATGCCGGTTTCACCATGGGTCACCGCCTCGCGCACCGGGGCGACATCTGCCGCCACCACGGTGGCCTGCATCGACATCGCCTCAAGCAGCGACCAGCTGAGCACAAAGGGCATGGTCAGATAGATATGACAGCGGCTGAGCTGGATGATCCGGTTCAGGTCGTCATAGGGCACCCGACCCAGAAAATGCACTCGACCCCAGTCGACTCTGTCACCCAGTTCGGCCTCCATCTCGCCGCGCAAGCCGCCGGGGTGTTTGCTTTCAGCGCCATAAGACGTTTCGTTACCACCGATCATCAGCACCCGCGCCTTGGGGCGGCGGGCCAGGATTTCGGGCAGGGCGCGCATCATGATGTGGAAGCCGCGGGTGCGTTCCATGTTGCGGGCGATATAGGTCACCACCTCATCCTCGCGGGTGAGGGGGGCCCCCAGCCGGCCCAATCCTACCGAGACCTCAGGGTTGGGCACCAATCGGTCGCTGCGAATGCCATCATGGCGCACGTAGATGTTGGAGTGAAAGCTCTTTGGGAAACGGTCGCGCTGCCAGTAGGTGGGACAATGGCCCAGATCCACCGCCTGAAAGCTGGCATTGGGCACTGCATTGCGGGCCTGGGCAAAAAAGCAGGCCTGATCATTGACGGGGCTGTCCGGATCAAATCCGACAATGCCCCCTGTGGTGCGATAGAAATATTCAAAGAAGCCAATCACCGGCACATCGGGCCAGATCTCCTTGGCAAACAGCAGCTCCCCCCAGCCGGTGTGGCCGATGATGATATCCGGCTTAAAGCCCTGATCCTGTTCCAGCTGGCGCATCGCCATCGCCGCCCCCAGCCCGGTCCCGGCGGCGGCTTCCCAGTCTTTGGACAATCCATAGGCATCTTTGGCGGGCTGGTGATGCGGGCTGTAGGTCACCGTGGTGACGCCGGGCAGCTGAGTGCCCTTGCGTTGGGTGAGAAAGACAATGTCATGGCCACCCTGTGCCACCAGCCAGGGCACCAGCTCGCGGTATTGGCCGGGCATGTTCTGATGGACAAAAAGAAACTTCATGGGCTGCGTCTGCCTGTCTTTGAATATCCCTTATGCATGCCGGGGGAATGGATCCGGTGCAAGCGGGCAGTAAGGCTGGCCATGGTTTCTCCGGTTTTCAGTGACCCGGACACCGGGCGAGCGTTTTCAAGCCCGCTTTGGTGTTGGAGAATTATTTGTGCTGGCGCTTCGAGAGCCAAAATGCGTCCAGCGTATCTTTAGAAACGTCGATTCCGATGCTATCATTAATGCGCCTTTTCCTTGTCTCGTCCTGTCATGCGGCCCCAAAGCCGTGGCAATGCGGTCGGCTCTGGAGACGGGGCTTGTCTGGTGCCGGGTGAATGGGGAGGCATGACGGGAGGGGGCGGGTAGGCCCGGCGGCCTTGTCTACCGTTGCCTGTCTACGCGCGGTTGACTGTCAATTGGGTTCCTCTGTGTATTTCTGCGGCTACCGGGGGGG
>NZ_VAUA01000017.1:5804-24990 GCF_005771405.1 Parasedimentitalea maritima | reverse complement strand
GAAGACCTTCGAAGCGCGACGCTTGCATCACAGACAACGCGCAGCATAATCAAACCAACCAGATGAGCCGAACACTCACTTAGTTTACGCCGCTCTTGGTTCCAAAAACTCTGACGACGGACACAGTTGCATGACCTCTGTTGCAGCGTACATTGATCGGAACCGTCACAAAGAGATGATGTTTGCATAATTGCCCCAATTCACAATTTAATTGGATATTTCCAACCAGTTTTTCCACAACCCTTTCACCATTTTTAGATGGATGCCATAATATGAGTATTATCAGGTGGCTAAGGAAATGAGCGCAATGTCCAATATTTTGGTTTTGAATGGCCCCAACCTTAACCTCCTCGGAACGCGACAACCCGATGTCTATGGTCGGGAAACACTCTCCATAATTGAAGCAAACTGCATTAAGTATGGCGAAACCCGAGGAGCTCTTGTCAGCTGCCTGCAATCAAACCATGAAGGCGCATTAATCGATGCGATACATGCAGCAAAGTCCGACCAACAGGGTATTATTCTGAACGCAGGGGCATATACACATACATCAATTGCATTGATGGATGCGATCGCCTCGGTGGAACTGCCATGTGTAGAAGTACATCTGTCGAACATACATGCGCGTGAGGCGTTTCGACATGTATCATATATTTCAAAGGTAGCTATTGGTCAGATCTGTGGATTTGGTTCCCGAGGCTACATATTGGCAATCGACGCACTGGTCGCACATTTGGACATGTGTGACGACAAATGAAACTTACCGAGTATCTGCACTTTGTATCCGGCTGCCGTAGTTTAGAAGAACTATGGGTTGGTCATGTCGAACAGATGGCGCAATACGGTCTGGATCGGCTCATCTATGGGTACACTCGGTATAAGACTGAGACGTCACTTGGCGACCCTGATGACTTTGTAATTCTGTCGAATCATTCCAGCGAATATCTAAATGGCTTTATGCATACAGGTCTCTACTTTCATGCACCCATGACACGATGGGCTTTGGAAAATGAAGGTGCATGTAGTTGGCGGCAAGTACATGAGCAAATGGCCAATCAGGAACTCAGTGTTGAAGGTCAAAAAGTCATCGAATTTAATGTTGGCCAAGGGATGACGGCTGGATACACTATTAGTTTCCATTCGATTTCGAGACGCTTCAAAGGGGCAATTTCTCTTGCTGCCAAGCGGGGCGTTAGCCAAGATCAAGTGGATGAAATGTGGGCATTGCATGGGGATGACATTGTTTTAATTAATAATATTACCCACCTTAAGATTTTGTCCCTGCCCTACTCTCCTCCCAATCGAGGGCTGACCAAACGCCAGCGAGAGGCGCTGCAATGGGTCGGTGATGGCAAGACGACCCAAGACATCGCTCTTCTAATGGGTCTGACTTCTGCTACAGTAGAGAAGCATCTTCGGCTAGCACGTGACGCCCTCAGTGTTGAGACAACGGCTCAAGCGGTGCTAAAAGCCGCCTTGCAAAATCAGATGTTCGTTATGGAAGCCTAACTCTCCAAAAATACAATTTCCACCGTAACTATCTGTTGCCTATACGTTCTTTTGGTTTGAAAAGGTAAGGTATTCACTACTTACACTATAGCGAGAATCGTTGCATTCTCCGGTTGTTCCGTGAGTGGAGGCTTTAGCCTAAGGGACGTACGGTCGGAGGTGTTCTTATTTCGAGCTGTCCTCAATCGTATCTCGAATTTGGTGTGTATTTTCATTCCAGTTAGGGAGTCCTGAGAGGACCTTCCATCCCCATCTAGAGGGGCCTTTCAAAAATAGAACGGAGTCGCTGTTATGCGGCTCCGTTTTATTTTTAGTTCTCTTACAATTAGAAAGACCCGCTCCAAAGCGGAACGGGCCTATGTCAGAATATCAAAGGCACGCATTTGATGCGCGCAGGTGATTAACCCTGAGAAACTTTAGCAACTTCAGCTGCAAAGTCTTCTTTTACAACTTCGATTCCTTCACCGACTTCAAGACGAATAAACCCAGTGATTGTTGCGCCAGCTTCTTTGGCAGCCGCTTCAACTGTCAGATCCGGGTTCACAACAAAGGATTGATTGAGCAGAGTAGACTCGCCGATGAATTTCTTCATTCGACCGACAATCATTTTTTCAATAACAGCTTCGGGCTTGCCGGACTCGCGCGCGATGTCCATCTGAACCTGCTTCTCTTTCTCAACAACCGAAGCGTCCAAATCAGCTTCGCTCAGCGCTGCAGGGTTGACTGCTGCGATGTGCATTGCAATCTGCTTGCCCAGAGTTTCATCGCCGCCAGTCAGTGCAACAAGAACGCCGATTTTGCCCATGCCTGCAGTGACAGAGTTGTGCACGTAAGACACAACAGTGTCGCCCTCAAGTGCGGACATGCGGCGTACCGACATGTTCTCACCGATTGTCGCAACTTTGGCAGTGACAACTTCGGCGACAGTTTTGTCGTCCATGGCCGCAGCGTTCAGTTCGTCAACATCGTTTACACCCAGAGCAACTTTTGCAATTGAGCCGACCATTTCCTGGAACTCGGCGTTCTTGCCAACAAAGTCAGTTTCTGAGTTCACTTCGACTGCAACGCCTTTGTTGCCTTCAACTGCGACTGCCACCAGACCTTCGGCAGCAGTGCGTCCGGATTTTTTGGCTGCTTTGGCTAGACCTTTGGTGCGAAGCCAATCAACTGCGGCCTCCATGTCACCATTAGTTTCAGTCAGGGCTTTTTTCGAGTCCATCATGCCTGCGCCAGTGGTGTCGCGCAGTTCTTTCACGAGTGCTGCTGTGATTGCCATCTTTTGGCTCTCCTCAAATCAAAACGGAATTGGGGCAGGTCATACCCTGCCCCATGTATTAAATCTGTGACAGTCGGATTAAGCTTCAGCGCCTTCGGCTGGAACTTCTTCAACCAGCGCTTCTTCGAATTCGCCCAGATCAACGCCGGCAGCGCCCAGTTGAGTCGACATGCCTTCAAGAGCTGCACGAGCTGCCAGATCACAGTACAGCGAAATAGCGCGCGACGCGTCATCGTTACCTGGGATGATGTAATCAACGCCATCAGGCGAACAATTGGTGTCGACAATTGCAACAACTGGGATGCCCAGCTTGTTGGCTTCGGCAATCGCCAGTGATTCTTTTTTAACATCGATAACGAACAGAAGATCTGGAACACCGCCCATTTCGCTGATGCCGCCAAGCGAAGCCTGCAGCTTACCGTGGTCGCGCTCCATGCCTAGGCGTTCTTTTTTGGTCAGACCATCAAAGCCGACTTCCATCTTCTCATCGATGTCTTTCAGGCGCTTGATCGACTGGGAAACGGTTTTCCAGTTGGTCAGCGTGCCGCCCAACCAGCGGTGGTTCATGAAGTACTGAGCGGATTTCTCAGCAGCTTCTGCGATTGGTGTCGCGGCCTGACGCTTGGTGCCGACGAATAGAACGCGGCCACCCTTGGCAACGGTATCGTGGATAACCTGCAGAGCCTGGTCCAGCATTGGAACAGTCTGGGTCAGGTCCATGATGTGGATGCCGTTGCGGGCGCCGTAGATATACGGGCCCATGCGTGGGTTCCAGCGCTGTGTCTGGTGACCAAAGTGTACGCCTGCTTCAAGAAGCTGACGAAGAGTGAACTCAGGAAGAGCCATATTCGTATTACCTTTCCGGTTTTTTCCTCGGCGGGGGTCTTAGAGCGGATGCTCCAACCGGCGGTCTGCTGAGGATGTCTCCCCCAATCAGGCCAAACCCCGCCTGCGGGTTTGAATGCCGCGCGTATAGATCACTGTAGAAACTGGTGCAAGCGCAAATAGCCTGCGATCGCTATTCGTTCGACAAGTTTCGCTTATGGGCCTCGGCATGACTTTCATGAACTTTAGCCTCGCAATAGGCCGCTAGGGATTTTCTATTGCTAAAATCCGAAACACGGACTGGGGGAAGATAAAGCAACTCGACAGCTCCCTGGCGCGGGATCGAGAGCGTTTTGATTAGGTGCGGACCAAAATCCATATCTCCCCACCAGCCATAGAACCTGGCCGGTTCACCTTTTGGAGGATGGTAAATTACCGCGACTGGTTGAACAAACATAAAATCGCACAATTGTTCACTGAAGAACGCCGCAAAGAGGGTTGTTTTAAATGGCAAAACACGAAGTCCATCTGTCGACGTCCCTTCTGGGAAAAACAGCAATTTGTGATCCGCTTTGAGACGCTGTTCAAACAAATTGGTCTGCTCGACCGCTTTTTTTGGATTGCGTTCAATAAACACTGTCCCTGTTGCCCGCGCCAGCCAGCCAATACCTGGCCATTTGGCCACCTCTGCCTTGGATACAAAATAGATACGCTTTTTGGCATTGAGGGCAAAAATATCCAGCCAAGACGAATGATTGGCAACAACGGCTCCACGCTCCCGCATCAATGTTCCCGTGCTGTAAAACCCGATTCCAAGTACGCGGAATGCGTTTCGGCAAACAAATTGCGTTATGTATGGGGTTGCGGGCCGTTTCTGACCAAAAAGCGGGCGTTCAATCAATCTGAGTAGCAAAAGAACAAACAGGCCACCAAATACGAGAGCGGCCAGCGCAATTCCACGGACAAAAACTAACGCCCACCCCAATCCTGTTACATGGACTGGGTCTGGATCCGAATTGCCTTGCCAACTAACGCTCATGATCTCTTTCTTTCGCTCGCGTAAATACGTCTTTGACCGTCAGTCATCCGTTCGGAATCAAGCATCAGACACACGTCAGTAGTGTTGAATTTGTGATCAACAAAGGCGCCATCACCGACGCATCCTCCCAAACGCAAGTAGGCCTTTATCAACGCCGGGGTTTCAACCATTGCTCTTCGGCGGTCCAACCCGTCCCGTCCAATCAGGTCCATAGATTGATAGGCCTTTGCTTTCACTCTCAAATTACCTGGCGCCAAATGGTTGTGGTGCAGCATCGACAGTGGATGGGCCAAATTTTGCAGATTGGTCCCGTGAAAACTGGCTACCCCAAACAAAATTTCGATACCGTGGAGCGTCACATAATCAGCCAAACCGGCCCACAAATGGTAAATGGCTGCGCCGCCACGGAAATCTGGGTGTAAGCAGGAACGCCCTAGCTCTAGCAGCTTGCGGCCGCTATTTCTGAGCAAAGATAAATCAAATTCGTCTTCAGAATAGAACTGGCCAGCCTGAGATGCTTGGTCTTCTCGCAGTAACCGGTAAACACCCACGACAGCTTTGCTAGCATTGTCCAACAACAACATGTGATCAAAGAAAGGATCAAAACGGTCACGCTCTAGTTGATTATGATGATCAACCAAGTCTCCATTGCCACCCAGTTCTTGGATAAACACTTGGTAACGCAGGGCTTGAGCCGCCTGCAGTTCGTTTTTGGTTTCGGCCATCTTAACGGTGAACGATGGAGCATCAACGTGCATAATTTCGAATTGCCACTTTTTGGGGTTGCGCGCAGGTAGCCTGTTTTGCGAAGAACTAGCAAGTTTTTAGGCAAAATTTGCGGAAACTGTTAACTCTTCGTCAACGGTTATGACGGATCAAACACAGGTGTAAGGGCAACACGGGAGCCATCGATTACCAGCTTGCCCTGATCACGAAAATTTACGGTAATTTTGCCGCCGATATTGGACTGCACTTGCCCTAAACCCCATTCGGGATGATTTGGGTGCCGGACAAACATACCCGGCGCTAAAATTGCGTTGAGGTCACTCATCAAGGATTGGCCTAATTCGGAGGAAAGACATGAGTGTGAATAGCGTCAATTTGGCAGCTTTGATAGGGTCACGGATCTGTCACGATTTGATCAGCCCAATCGGCGCCATTAATAATGGGCTTGAACTGCTTGGAATGTCAGGAGATCTTGGTGGTCCCGAGCTTGAATTGATCTCTGATAGTGTCGGCAATGCAAATGCTAGAATTCGGTTCTTTCGAGTGGCATATGGTACCGCTGGCGATCAACAATTAGGCCGTGTTGAGTGTGTTTCGATTCTAGAAGACATGTGTAAGGGCGCGCGGCTTCAATACAGCTGGTCACCACTAGAACCTTGCAACCGTCGGGAAGTTCGCCTTGCTTTTCTGGCACTGCAATGCCTAGAGACAGCTATGCCCTACGGCGGATCTGCAAAGGTTTTTTGCGCGGATGGAAAGTGGACAGTGATTGGCGAAGCTGAAAAAATAAACGTGGATGATGACCTCTGGGCACGGATCAGTGGCGGGCAATCCAGCACCACAGTAACCCCATCACTGGTTCAATTTGCCCTACTGCCTGAAGTCGCTAAGGAAATCAACCGTACCGTTAGGGTTGAGCAAAGCCTTGATAAGATTACAATCAACTTCTAACGTTTCGCCAAACAAGTAAGGAGTGTCAGGAAAATTGACTGACACTCCATAGTACTAGTTGCGGATAGTACCATTCCCGCGCACCAGGTATTTAAAGCTGGTCAACTGCGCTGCACCAACTGGACCACGGGCATGCATCTTGCCAGTGGCTATCCCAATCTCTGCACCCATGCCAAACTCGCCCCCATCAGCAAACTGGGTGGAGGCATTATGCATCAAAATTGCGCTATCAAGACGAGCAAAGAATTCGTTTGCCGCATTCAAGTCCTCTGTCACGATACAATCAGTGTGCTGAGAATGATGCTTTTGTATGTGGTCAATGGCGTCCTCCAGACCATCAACACGTTTGGCAGCAATGATAAGATCTAGATATTCACAGCCCCAATCCTTGTCAGTTGCTACCGTCATGCCCTGGGGGCCCGGCAGGTCCTGTTCAGCACGTATTTCAACATCAAGCGCCGAAAGTGCCGACAGAATATCTTTGCCCAAGGTGTCCGCTATATCTTTGTGGAACAACAGGCATTCGGCAGCCCCGCATATGCCCGTACGACGGGTTTTAGCGTTTACAACGATATCAATCGCCTTTTGAGGATCTGCCTCTTTATCAATGTAAATGTGTACGATCCCCTCAAGGTGGGCAAACACTGGGACCCGTGCTTCTCGCTGGACCAGTCCAACAAGGCCCTTGCCGCCGCGTGGGACAATCACATCAATATAGTTGGTCATGGTCAACATCTGCTGAACAGCAGATCGGTCGCGTGTGGGCACCAGTTGGATGGCATTTTCCGGCAGACCCGCTGCAGAAAGCCCGGCCACAAGACATCCATGGATAGCTAAGCTCGAGTTAAAACTTTCAGAACCACCACGTAAAATCACCGCATTGCCGGCTTTCAAACAGAGTGCCCCTGCATCAGCTGTTACATTAGGCCGACTTTCATAGATGACGCCGATCACCCCCAATGGCGTTCGTACCCGCTGAATATTCAATCCAGTAGGCTGGTCCCAGTCTTCAAGCACCTGCCCCACTGGGTCAGGCTGATTAGCGACAGCGCGCAGCCCGTCAACGATACCTTGGATGCGTGGCTCGTCCAGCATCAACCGGTCCATCATTGCATCTGACAGACCTTTGTCACGTCCATACTCCAGATCCAGCGCATTGGCCGCAATGATGTTGCTACGGCGTGCCCAAACAAAGTCGGCTGCACTGATAAGCGCAGCCTGCTTTTGTTCTCCGGTTACGGTCGCCAGTACTTGCGATGCAGATTTCGCGCGGGCGCCCAAATCTGCCATCACTGCGGGTATATTGTCTATGTCTTTCATCAATTTCGGCCTTTTCCCAAATGGGTGTCAGAGATGATTTTCTGACCGAGTTTTTTAGCAAAGAAAAGTGTCAGAGCGCCATATCATCACGGTGGATAAGCGCTGCACGACCTGAGTAGCCAAGGATAGCTTCGATCTGATGTGTCTGACACCCAATTATTGCGCGGGTTTCAGTATCAGTATACCGGCTAAGGCCCTGCCCCAACTTATGCCCTTCCGGGCTTACAATGGCCAGCGGCTCACCGCGGCCAAATGTGCCCTCCACATGTGTAATACCTGCCGGCAAAAGACTTTTTCCGCTTTTCAGAGCCCGATCGGCGCCGTGGTCAACGGTGATCTCTCCGCGAGGTTTCATGGCAGCAATCCAACGTTTACGTGCTGCCTGGGGATCTGTCTGAGCTGAAAACCACGTAGAATCACCCCCATTACAAAGCCTTTTCAATGGATTATGGTGAAAACCTTCAGTGATTACCATGGCGCAACCAGCTGCTGTTGATACCTTGGCGGCCAGAAGTTTGGTGATCATGCCACCTTTTGACAGTCCAGAAACACCGTCGCCGGCCATTGCTTCAATCTCTGGGGTGATTTTATCTATCAACTCATACCGGGTCGCGCTGGAGTCGAGTGATGGGTTTGCACTGTAAAACCCGTCGACATCTGACAGCAGGATCAAACAATCCGCCCCCACAGTAACTGCCACCTGTGCTGCAAGACGATCGTTATCGCCATAGCGGATTTCGTCTGTGGCAATCGTGTCGTTTTCATTGACGATTGGCACCACTCCCAAACTCAGCAATGTCTCCAAAGTGGCACGCGAATTTAGATATCGACGACGGTTTTCGCTGTCTTCCAGCGTTACCAAAACTTGTGCAGTCTTGATATCATGGGGAAACAACGCCTGTTCGTAAGCTCTTGCCAGGCGAATCTGACCAACAGCTGCCGCTGCCTGCGATTGCTCCAACGCAAGATCGGCCTGTGGCAACCCCAGTACGCCGCATCCCAATGCAATTGATCCTGAAGAGACAAGGATAACATCCTTGCCTAACCCCTTGAGCCAAGCCACGTCAGCGGCAAGTGAGTGTAACCATTCAGCACGCAACTCACTTTTGTTCCGATCAACCAACAAGGCTGACCCGATTTTGACGACGACGCGATTAGAGGAGTCTAGGGTTGCCAAGTCTCCGCCTCCTCAGCGGGCTGCTGCCGGATACGGTCGGCTTCAATTTCAGCTCGTACAGCACGAAGCACTTCAGGCATACCTTCACGACTGACACCAGACATCAGCAACACGGGCCCGCCTACTGCAGCTTCCAACTCGGCCTTTGCTTCGGCGCGTTCATCGTCGTCCAAAGAATCAACTTTATTCAAGGCGGTAATTCGAGCTTTGTTAGCAAGCTCTCCACCATATGCCTCCAGTTCACCAATTATGGTATTGTAGTCTTCGGCGATGCTGTCTGAGGTACCATCTACAAGGTGCAAAAGAACTGAGCAGCGCTCAACATGACCCAAGAAGCGATCGCCGATGCCTCGTCCTTCATGTGCTCCAGCAATCAGACCTGGGATATCTGCAATAACAAACTCAGCGTTATCAATGCCTACCACGCCAAGGTTCGGGTGAAGTGTCGTGAAAGGATAGTCCGCAATCTTTGGACGGGCATTGGAGCTGGCTGCAAGAAAAGTGGATTTACCAGCGTTAGGTAGCCCCAAAAGGCCGGCATCTGCGATCAGTTTCAGCTTCAGCCAGACTGTCCGCTCAACGCCTTCCTGTCCCGGGTTAGCACGACGCGGTGCCTGGTTTGTCGCACTTTTGAAATGCAAGTTACCAAAGCCGCCATTGCCACCTTTTGCCAACTGAATACGCTGTCCAACTTCGGTCAGATCCGCAATAACGGTTTCCTGATCCTCATCCAGGATTTCAGTACCAACTGGCACCCGCAGGATAATGTCGTCGCCGTCTTTACCGGTGCGTTGTTGACCCATGCCGCTTTGTCCACTTTTGGCGAAAAAGTGCTGCTGATAGCGAAAATCAATTAATGTGTTCAGCCCATCGACGACCTCGACCCACACAGTTCCCCCCTTACCGCCATCGCCGCCATTAGGGCCGCCATATTCAGCATTCTTCTCGCGTCGAAAGCTGATACAGCCATTGCCGCCGCCACCGGACCGGATATAGACCTTTGCCAGATCGAGGAATTTCATGACTGCTCCTTTTCGCCCGGAGCAAATGGTTGCCCCAAACGTGATAGTATCAAGTGATCCAAAGCAGGGATATGTTTTGCCCAGCCTCGCTTAACGCCTGCCTTACCGCATCATTGGCGGTACGCCAATCACAGTTTTCTGCTGTAGGTCCAAGTTGGCACTGCGGAATTGCGTGAAACAGAAAATGTTTCTGCATCTCCCAGATATTCAAAGCCACAATGGGTCAACACCTTCGCTGAAGCCGGGTTGTCCTGAAAAACTGAGGCAAACATCGCAGCGTTGGTTAGAGGATTTGCATCTACCAGTGCTTTCAGAGCTTCGGATGCAAGTCCCGTGTTCCAGAACACCGGTGCGATCCAAAAACCAGCTTCTGACTGGTTACGATCCATTCGCTTAAGACCAATCACACCTTTTAGCTCTGCTCCACCATCTCGGGTGCCATCGATCGCCCAGATGTCCTCGTCTCGTTCATTGGCCAACGCACGCTCAATGTAGGCCTCTGTTGCACCTGGCGGCAGTGGATGGGGAATAGAACTGGTCATTCGGGCGACACGTTCGTCGCTGCTATACTGCGATAGCAGCCCTGCATCCGACTTTCTTAGCGGACGTAGAACAAACCGCTCAGTCTCGATGAACGGCTGTATAGATGTTTGATCCAGGCTCATATAGATGTTCCTCATCCAATCGGTACTAGTTGAACGGACAACAGCGTCCAAAAGCGTCAGGCGAAAACGTGTTCAAATCGCGCCATATGCCAAAAACAGAAAGAGGGACCGGCTTATCACCGATCCCCCAAATTTTTGTTAACCTTGTGGGTTCGGTTTATTCAGCGGCCTCCGCCACTGGCAGAACCGAAATAAAGGTGCGGCCTTTCAGGCCTTTGTGGAAGGTAACAGCGCCTTCGGATGTTGCAAAGATTGTGTGATCTTTGCCCATGCCTACGCCTTCGCCCGGCCAAAACTTGGTGCCGCGCTGACGAACGATGATGTTACCAGAGATGGCCGCTTGGCCACCGTACAGTTTCACGCCAAGGCGGCGACCAGCTGAGTCGCGGCCGTTACGGGAGGAACCACCAGCTTTTTTATGTGCCATTCTGTCTCTCCTTAGCCTTTAGCCAAATCTTTGGCTTGCTCAACCCACTCGGGCTTCACTTTGATTGCATCGATAGCAGCAATATCGTCTGCAGACAATGCAGCAACCTGAGCAAAGCTTGTCAGACCAGCTGCTTCCAGTTTCTTGGCGGCGGCAGGGCCTACACCAGTCAACTGAGTCAGATCGTCGGAACCAGCAGCGGCGGCAGCAGGTGCTTTTGCTTTAGCAGCCGGAGCAGCTTTGGCAGCAGCTGGTGCATCACCTTTACCAGTAGCAACTTTGACACCAGATTTGTCAGCGCCCGAAGCCAGGATCTCAGTGATCTTGACGAGGGTCAGCTTTTGACGGTGACCTTTGGTACGCTTCGAAGAGTGCTTACGACGGCGCTTGACGAAGTGGATCAGCTTTTCGCCTTTGATTTGATCGACAACTTCTGCCTGAACAGCAGCGCCTTCAACAAAGGGTGCACCCACAACCGGAGCGTCGCCGCCCAGCATCAGGATGTCGTTGAACTGAATTGTTTCGCCAGCATCTGCAGCCAATTTTTCAACGCGGAGGATATCGCCCGCTTGAACTTTGTACTGCTTGCCGCCAGTCTTGAGGACCGCAAACATGCGTCTTTCCTTTTTCAACCGCGTTCTATGGTCCCCTGGTCGGGCGTTTCGGCCTAAGCCACCTCGAACGGCGCGTCCCTTTGGGGACGGATTACGTAATGAACCCGGCACAGAGATTCCGGGCCGGGATGCGGGCTTATGCTGCAGTTGTCATTTGCTGTCAAGCACCTCACCAAAAGGAAAGTCATTTCCAACGTAAACATGTCGTTCACGGTCAGATATCCTGTCCATTTCCGAGTTCAAGCAATCGAGATGCCAATAGTTCAAACCTATTCGCAGTAATTTCGTACTGCACCGCATTAAGAAGCTCATATACGGTTTGCATCAGTGGCTCTTCTAGAGCTTCAACATAGTCAAGCAGCTCGTCATCAGTGAAACTCTGATAAGTATAGGCCGATCCAGCAAGAGCGGAGCTTTGCAGTGCCAGACGCATGTCACCTTCTTGCTCCTTCATCAATGCACGCAACCCCTCCTCATCCAGATCCAAATCAATTACTCCAGCATCTCTGGCCGCCATTAGGAACCGAAGCTGGATCTGTTGTACGGCTTTAACCCCTGTACCAGCGGCATCGATCGCCGTGCCCATGCGTTTTAATGTCACCAATCTTTCGGATCCTTCGCGAACCAGATCTGAGATGATCCGACGTCCAGCAGTTTGAATGACGTCATCTTCCTCCACTAAATGTGACGCGTTTTCAACGGCTACCAAACGTTGCCCCAAATCGCTGGCATAAAACTCAGCAGCATGTTGGAGCGCATCTTCATCTAGTGTCTCGGTTAGAATTTGCAGCGCCAGGTCATGCATCACATCGGTATCGAAGACCTGTTGGGATAACCGCCCCCAGGATGCGCCAAACTCGCCAGGCTCAAATCCCAACATGTCTGGTGCGCTGCTCGCGGAAAGAGCGATGCTGTCCAATGCAACATCAAAACCAGTCACTTCTAGGAAAGCTTCAATCTGATTTCGCTCTGCTGCTTTCGCGCTTGAGCCAGTAAATAACGACACGAAAACAACCGCTAACAAGCCGTGCATCATGAGGGCGGGAAGAGAAGTGATTTTTTTCATACAACAACACCTAGACGGTTCAATTCTGCTGACAATGAAAAATCGACTTTCTTGACTTAACTGTGAAAACGCTCTTGCACCGCTTCAACAACATCCTTAAACGCTGCCTCACCAGACCCCCGCGGAGAGGTGCCGGAGTGGTCGAACGGGGCGGTCTCGAAAACCGTTGAGCCTTCACGGGTTCCCAGGGTTCGAATCCCTGTCTCTCCGCCATTGACGTTCGCTAAGGCATTGAGTTAGCCGCAATAATTATCCGAACAATGTAGTTGGCCCCACATTTACAGTCAGTGAAATAGCCACTTGACCAAACAGCAGTATATTGTTTCAAATAGTCTCGATCCGTATGGATATGTCTTCAGCAGAATGAAGGCGTAATACCCAACTATTTCCTGCTGCAAGCATCTGTGACTTATCAAGGTTGAACTGGACCGATTTGAGACGGTGTTTGGGGCAGCCTATTTGCTATGGTTTACTTGGTCGCCAGTGTCTTTTTTCGGCGATGAGAGTGTTGGCCAGAATGACCAGTTTGCGCATGATTGCGGTCAAAGCTACTTTAGGTGGCTTCCCTCTTTGAATGAGGCGCCTGTAGCTGTCAGCATGTGATCCCGGTCGTCCGATGGCAGACACCGCACACATGTAGAGCGCCTTTCGGATGTGGGGTCTTCCCCTGCGCGTGATGCGGCTTCCCTGCCGGGTTCCGCCGTCCCAATTCATCGGAGCGACACCAACAAGAGCCGCGATCTGGCGGCAATTGACTTGGCCGAGTTCAGATAGGTCAGCAAGCATCAAGGTTGCTGTGGTGGAGCCGATATTGGGAATGGAAGTGAGAATTTGAAACTTGGATTTCAAACCCGTTTCGGACTGGATCAGATTGCTTACTTCCTCTTCCAGCGCGGATTTTTGCTTCTCAGCCAATTTGAGGCGTGCCTTCAACTGCCGAATGGGCAGCGAATGCAGTGATGCCTTGAGTTTGCGCTTGAGATCGCCAATTTCATCAACAAGTTGTCGCCGCCCGGCTTGCAGCTCTTTCAGGGCACTGTTGCGATCTGATATCGGCGCAGAGGACCTGGGTTTGATCAGGGCTGCGTATCGAGCCAGAATTTGCGCATCAATTTTGTCTGTTTTGGCCAGTTGGCCCATGCTGTCAGCAAATTTGCGGCTGCGGAACGGATTGACGACCGCGACTGGAATTTCTGCCTCATGAAAGAGTTCATGAGTGAGACGATGGAACTTGCCTGTTGGCTCCAGAACCAGCAGTTCAACAGAGTGAAGAATGCACTGACGGATCAGCTTCTGAAGACCGCGTCGGCTATTTGGCACCGTCAGGTGAATATCGGTATTGTGGATTGCAAAGTCCAATTTGTCCTTGCTGACGTCAATGCCAGCGTAGTGTGTAGCTGCGGGTTGGTTTATCTGGTCTTGCGTTCGAGACATCCTGAGATTCTCCTTCATCTGTTCAGATCACTAACCGGTGCATGACCCGATCTTGCTTGCGATTGGACCCATTGCGGCCAAAGATGTGTTCGATCCAAATCATGCGCTAAACGGAAGGTTCAGCAGCTCAACTGTTGCAAAGAATTGGGCTGTTTTAAACATACGCAAGATGTGTCTCGAAATCCTTGAGAAATAAGGAATTCGACATGCCTAAAAGCATCCCCACTGGGTTAGAAATCACGGATCTTTTTGATCACCCGCATTTGCAGAATGAGGAGAAGAGTCGTTTCAGGACGAATCCGCAAAATGTTCAAATAGAAGGCAAATCCTTAGCGCATCCCGACACCACCGGTCCGTATGGTTCTATTCTTGCAACTGCCGATGAACGTTATTTATCAGATAAGCAAGTTGCTGAGCGCTTTGGGGTGTCGCGGCCAACAATTTGGCGCTGGGTCAAAACGGAGAAGGCGTTTCCACATCCTGTTTCGCTGTCCTCCGGGACAAGTCGATGGCGGCTTTCGGACCTTTTAGTTTACGAAGCAAAGTTCGAGAAGGAAGGTCCTAGAGCCCTTTTAAAGGCGAAGGGGAAGAGCAAATGAGCCGCGCCTACAGGTCTGTTCGCCCAAAAGCAAATCGCGTTTACTCTGTCAATGGAGTCCTGGAACTGTATAAAGTGTGCCGAAATACTCTCTCCAACTGGGTGGGGTCGGGACTCAGTCCAACTGGCGGGATTGCGCTACAGTTGTTTCGGGGGGCTGAATTAACTCGGTTTCATGAAGCGCGAAAAGCCAAAAAGCGAGTGGATCTTCGGCCGGGAGAATTCAAGTGTGTCGCCTGTAAGTCGGCGGTTTTTCCTGAGGTGCATTCGCTAGGATTTGTTTCAGCAAAAAGGGCCCATTTAAATGCCTTGGCGACTTGCCCGGATTGCGGTGCTCGGGTGATGAAGTTACTGGATAAGACGGAATGCGACAGTCTTAAAAATTGCATCGATACCAATACGAGCCTCGCCCAATTACACGAAGAGAATGTGCCTAGACTGGGGAGTATTGGGAAGATCTCCGTTATTGAAGGCGTCGATCAGCACGTTTCCAATGATCGGGTCATACATGACTGGCTTGTCTACGCCGGGCGCTACGATGAAAAGACAGTCGATGCACACCTTGCGAGCATCCGAATTTTTGAGAGTTTTCTGGATGGTAAGCCCTTTGACAGGGTGTCACAAAAGGACGCTGCAGCCTATCGGGATGTTCTGGTGGGGTTGGTGAAAACCTCCAAAGAAAGTGGCGGTCTGGATCGCTCGACAATCCGCCATCGTGCCTCACATTTAGGTAAGTTCTTCGAATGGCTAAGACATCAGGATGGGTTTCGCCGTTTGAGTGGTGGTATCCCTGACTATTGTGCTCTTCCCAAAGGTATCAGTGCAAAGAACCTGCAAGATTCTCCGAAACCATATCCCACGATGGAGGAGGCGATCGCAATGGTCCGTGCGATGCCCCACAAAACCATCTCAGAGCGTCGAGACCGTGCAATGGTTGCCCTTACGTTTGTGACGGGGTTGAGGGCTGGGGCTTTGACCTCATTGCGATTAAGGCACTTAGACGTAGAAGCGAATGAAGTCGTGCAGGACGGCACTGACATGCGCGCTAAAAACGGTAAGAGCTTTCGCGTGTTTTGGTTTCCACGCACTGACGAGATGCAAAGTGTCGTTCGTGACTGGATAGCGGAGATGCAACAGTTAGGGTTTGTGACTAGGGACGCGGCTTTTCCTGCTTGCACGCATCTGACGTGTCAAAAACTTGGGCACAAGCCCATTGACCCAATGCGAACTGAAGGTGCACTGAGCTCTGCTTTTTCCGTGGCCAGCAATAAAGTCGGCAAAAGTTTCTCACCGCACTCTGCGCGACACTGTCTGGCGGCTCTGGGCGACAGCCTTTGCCTCACCCCAGAGCGTCGAAAGGCCTGGTCGTTGAACCTGGGACACAAGACTGAAGGCATCACCGAAACACATTATGGCAAGATGTCGGACGGTCGGCGGTGCGAGGTTATCGACGACCTAAGGTCCCGTGAGGTCTGGACCGAGGATGAGAAGGATTTGATGCTAGATTACTTCCAATGCAAATTGGCCCATGGATCGGCAGACTTCATGCGGGCTCGCAAACTTGCGCGGTCGAGAGAGGGAAGTTTGGGTTGTGAGGATGTATTGGATTAGGGGCAGTGATTTTGTTGCTGCAGCAAAAATGTGATTGGGCCAAATGTATAGCGATGCAGAAGGTTGCCGCGACGACTGTCGGATCAAGGGCCAAAGTGAGTTAAACTCTGGATATACATCACGCCAACAACTGTTTTTCCTGATGTCAGACCAACAAGCTCGCCGATGAAGTGCGAGAAGTAGCTAAACCTGCTCCGACACATGCAATCGGTCGGAACAGGTTTCAGTTGGTGGTCGCCTCAGAGAAGCAGATCATTTGGATCAATAATTCCAAGTACTGTTTCTAGCAGCACCGACGAAGAGTCGCTAAAGGTAATCAATGTAGCATCGTCTCCACCGATGCCATCGGTATCCACTTCCGTAATGGAGCCAATGGATTGAGCACCCGTCAGTGACAAAAAGTCCGTTCCAACCACAAAGTCCTGAATGATGTCAGCTCCTTCCCCAGAACTAAACACAAATGTGTCAGCCCCGGCCCCACCAGACATGACATCATCACCGAAACCGCCAATAATCAGATCATCATCTTCGCCACCATCCAGAACATCAACACCGTTTCCTCCGTCAAGAGTATCGTTACCGGCAAAACCAGAGATGTCGTCATCACCAAACGAACCGGTCAACGCGTTAGCAAACCCGTCGCCATTTTGAACAGCACCAAAGACTCCTCCCCCATCTGGATCGTACCCTTGTGAAGTCGCGGCATCGATCAAGAAATTCTGGTCCGAGAGGTCGTCAATCAATGTGTTCTCAAAGATAAACATCGACTGGAAACTGTCCCCGCCACCATTGGTGTCGATTTGCACCACTGCGCTGGTTCCATCTTGAATTATTCGCAAGTAACCTGCACCAAATGGATTTGACGCACCATCCCAGCCAGACAGGCGCTGAGAGAGGAAGTCATCAAACACAATCCGATCCTCGCCGACATTGAAGTCAGTAAAGGTTGCTGTCGTATATTGATTGAAATTTGAGTAGCGAGTGATTTCGACCGTGTCGGCCCCAGCACCCAATGTTATTGTAGACTGTCCCGGACGTGCGGAATAGCCGTTGGCGTAGATCTGAACATAGTCGTCTCCGGCCCCCATATCGACTATGTCAGTCGAATAATAGCCGACGCTATAAGCGTAATCATTGCCATTTCCGCCGTTCAGAATTTCGGTAAAGGTGCCACTTGAATCGGTGCTGGCGTACATGGTGTCATTGCCTTCACCACCATCCAGAGTGCCGCCATCATTGCCTTGCTGCAGCTGGTCGTTTCCTGCACCGCCATAGAGACTGTCATTGCCATCTTCACCGTACAGATAGTCATTTCCATCACCACCCAGAAGAACATCATCACCAGCCGCGCCGTACAGGAAGTCGCGGTCAGTGCCACCGTCGATTGAATCTGCGCCTGCTCCTCCGCGCAGCGTATCCTGACCAGCCAGGCCAGTTACAGTATCGCCGCCGATAGATCCTTCAATCGAGTCATTTCCAGCGGTGCCGACCAAAACCAGTCCAGTTGGAACAGACCCGTCTGGTGGCCAGGGAGAGTCAAAGTTCGAAGCTGAGAAGACCCCTGGTGCAAGCCCCTGGAAGACCATCATGGTCTGGAAATTGTCACCGCCACCATCAAAATCAATTTGCAGCAGAGTATTCCCAGCCAAGTCATCAATCAGCTGTAGATATCCCACAGCACCAAATGGATTTGACGCACCATCCCAGCCAGACAGGCGCTGAGAGAGGAAGTCATCAAACACAATCCGATCCTCGCCGACATTGAAGTCAGTAAAGGTTGCTGTCGTATATTGATTGAAGTTTGAGTAGCGAGTGATTTCGACCGTGTCGGCCCCAGCACCCAATGTTATTGTAGACTGTCCCGGACGTGCGGAATAGCCGTTGGCGTAGATCTGAACATAGTCGTCTCCGGCCCCCATATTGACTATGTCAGTCGAATAATAGCCGACGCTATAAGCGTAATCATCGCCATTGCCGCCGTTCAGAATTTCGGTAAAGGTGCCACTTGAATCGGTGCTGGCGTACATGGTGTCATTGCCTTCACCACCATCCAGAGTGCCGCCATCATTGCCTTGCTGCAGCTGGTCGTTTCCTGCACCGCCATAGAGACTGTCATTGCCATCTTCACCGTACAGATAGTCATTTCCATCACCACCCAGAAGAACATCATCACCAGCCGCGCCGTACAGGAAGTCGCGGTCAGTGCCACCGTCGATTGAATCTGCGCCTGCTCCTCCGCGCAGCGTATCCTGACCAGCCAGGCCAGTTACAGTATCGCCGCCGATAGATCCTTCAATCGAGTCATTTCCAGCGGTGCCGACCAAAACCAGTCCAGTTGGAACAGACCCGTCCGGTGGCCAGGGAGAGTCAAAGTTCGAAGCCGAGAAGACCCCTGGTGCAAGCCCCTGGAAGACCACCATGGTCTGGAAATTGTCACCGCCACCATCAAAATCAATTTGCAGCAGAGTATTCCCAGCCAAGTCATCAATCAGCTGTAGATATCCCACAGCACCAAATGGATTTGACGCTCCATCCCAGCCAGACAGGCGCTGAGAGAGGAAGTCATCAAACACGATCTGATCCTCACCGACATTGAAGTCAGTAAAGGTTGCTATCGTATATTGATTGAAGTTTGAGTAGCGAGTGATTTCGACCGTGTCGGCCCCAGCACCCAATGTTATTGTAGACTGTCCCGGACGTGCGGAATAGCCGTTGGCGTAGATCTGAACATAGTCGTCTCCGGCCCCCATATTGACTATGTCAGTCGAATAATAGCCGACGCTATAAGCGTAATCATCGCCATTGCCGCCGTTCAGAATTTCGGTAAAGGTGCCACTTGAATCGGTGCTGGCGTACATGGTGTCATTGCCTTCACCACCATCCAGAGTGCCGCCATCATTGCCTTGCTGCAGCTGGTCGTTTCCTC
>NZ_VAUA01000017.1:0-5707 GCF_005771405.1 Parasedimentitalea maritima | reverse complement strand
CATTGCCGCCGTTCAGAATTTCGGTAAAGGTGCCACTTGAATCGGTGCTGGCGTACATGGTGTCATTGCCTTCACCACCATCCAGAGTGCCGCCATCATTGCCTTGCTGCAGCTGGTCGTTTCCTCCACCGCCATAGAGATTATCATTGCCATCTTCACCGTACAGGTAGTCATTTCCATCACCACCCAGAAGAACATCATCACCAGCCGCGCCGTACAACCGATCATTGTCGGCGCCACCATCTAGAACATCAGACCCAGTCAAACCATACAATGTATCGTTGCCTGCCAGGCCCTGAATAAGGTCTCCTTGGATCGTCCCGGTGAGGTTGTCATTGCCTGATGTACCTTGAATTAAAGCACCGTCGAGCACGCTGAGTGTAAAGGTTGTTGTTGAACTTTGCCCATCCGGTTCGCTGGCAGTCACCAATAGTGTATACAAGCCGATATCACCTATCTGAGGTGCATTTGCTGCAAAGCTGACGGTACGTGTACCCGCGTCGAAACTCAGGAAGCTAGGCAGCGGGCTGCCATCAGCCAGAGTAACGTCATAGGTGATGGCCTCGCCTTCGTCGTGATCGGTAAACAAATTTTCCGCAAACTGATAGGTGAAATCCTGATCGGTGAACCCCGACTGGGCTGTGGTCGTTCCGGTTAGGATTGGAGGATCATCAACCCCAGACACCGTTAAGGTAACAGTTGCAGTGTCAAACCCTCCATTGCCATCGGACACTGTGTAGGTAAAGCTGTCTTCCAGTGTCTCACCTTGAGCCATCTCGTCCAATACAGTCGAGGATGTGGGGTCATAGGTCACGGACCCATCGCCATTCAGGATCACGGTTGCGCCCAACGCGCTTGTAGCTGATACTGCCGAAATGCTCAGCGTATCTCCATCTGGGTCGGTGTCGTTAGTCAGCAAATCGATCGCCGCAATCGTATGCGCTGTGTTTTCATCGGTAGTATCCACAGCCACACCGTCTGACACGACGATATCATCCATTAAATACCAACCGTAAGTGCCACCGCCCTGTGTTCCAGTAATCACATCAATGTGCAACTCATCGGCATTAAGGAAGTTCAAATCGATAGTCTGGTAGCTTGATGTCAGCGTCACAGTCAAACTTTCCACCTCGACACCATCACGCCAGCCTGAGAAGCGCACGGTTTGAGCCCCCCCCCATTCTCGCATGTCAAGAGAGTAAAAGTTCCGCTCCGAACCATCCGGAGTCTCAATGACCGTAAAGCGACCAGCCCATCCATTGTAGGCCGACGTATCTCCTTGGTCTCCAGTTCGGATAATTCCAGCGGTCGAATTGTAATAAGAGTCAGTATTGGTCCAGTCGAATCCAGCGTAGTTTCCAAGAACAAATGGCGATGTTTCTTCAAAATCAATTACCGTCGTCGACAACCCAAGGGTGTCGTCGTTTGCCACTGGTGATTCGTTGTCGTTCACCCCCTCAACAACAAGCGTCGCAGTGTTCGCGGTACTGTCGATTCCATCGGTCACCTCGTAAGAGACCGTCACCGTACGATCTTGACCATCGTTCAGCGCATCGTACTGCGCCGGGTCAATACTGATTGTACCATCCCCATTGTCGATGAACGCAACGGTGTTGCCTAAGTCGTCCATAGCTGAAATATTCGCCGCGCTCAGCACCGCACCATTGTCGATGTCCGTCTGACCGACGAGTAAATCGATGACCACGCTTGCATCGTCCTCACTGACGGATCCCCCGTCAATTGCAACAACTTCCGGCGCATCATTTGTACCCGTTACCGTGACCACAACATCGTTCACCGCTGTCGCGCCATGCGCATCCGTCGCTGTCACCTGCACGGTTACTTCCCGCGTCTCGTTCAGCGCCAGATCCTGGAAAGCAGAGCCCGGATCAAAGGTCAGCGTCGTGCCACTGATCGAGGCAGACCCTTCGCCCGGAGTGCCCGTCACAGCATAAGACAGGCTGGACCCGTCATCATCGCTGTCCACGTCTCCGCCAAGTGCCGCAAGATCAACATCAACCGTTGGACCATCTTCAACCGCAGACCCAACACCTGCCGCCAAGCTCGGCGCATCATTTGTACCCGTTACCGTGACCACAACATCGTTCACCGCTGTCGCGCCATGCGCATCCGTCGCTGTCACCTGCACGGTTACTTCCCGCGTCTCGTTCAGCGCCAGATCCTGGAAAGCAGAGCCCGGATCAAAGGTCAGCGTCGTGCCACTGATCGAGGCAGACCCTTCGCCCGGAGTGCCCGTCACAGCATAAGACAGGCTGGACCCGTCATCATCGCTGTCCACGTCTCCGCCAAGTGCCGCAAGATCAACATCAACCGTTGGACCATCTTCAACCGCAGACCCAACACCTGCCGCCAAGCTCGGCGCATCATTTGTACCCGTTACCGTGATTGTAACGTTTGCCTGATCTGTATCGCCATCCGCATCCGTAACTTCGTAGGTGAACGTCACATCCCTGGTTTCACCCTCGGCAAGATCCTCAAATTCCTCGTTGGGGTCAAATGAGAAACTGCCAACAACCGGGGACGCAGGAAGCGGATGCACCGGAGTGCCTTCGTTGAAAACCAAGACACCGGCTGACGGGCCAGACACCAATGTGACCGATTGCGCCAAATCCGGTACATCGTCATTGAGCAATACAGACGGGAATCCAACCGCAACGTCATCCTCGGATATTCCTGCAGTGTCATCTACGGCATCTACCGCTTCATCAGCCGGATTCAGTTCAACGCCATCGACGATAACTCGCAGATTTTCGAACTCTCGGGCAGACAATCCAAACGCCGAAAAGTTGAACGCCTCAGAATCCGCTTCTCCGGTAGTTGCACTGGTGTGGTTTGCTAAAAATGTAAGATAGTTTGCAATATCAGACTGAACTGTTGGATTGAGCCACTCCTGTGCAGTCAAGCTGAGCGTTAACGTGTCAACCCCGGATCCACCACGATAATCATCACTGGCTCCTGCATTTTCCGCCATTGTGTACACGGCTTCGTCGTCACCACCGCCAGCTAAGACAAGATCATTGCCTGCCCCTCCGTCAAGATAATCATTGAATCCCGCTTCGCCAGAACCGCTGCCACTTCCAGAGCCTCTTCCAGATCCGGAGCCGGAACCTCTTCCAGATCCAGAGCCACTCCCCGATCCCGTTGCATAATACCTTCCGGATCCAGACCCGGCGCTATCTCCGACAAGGATGTCGTCGCCGTCTCCGCCCAAAACTGTGTCTTCGCCAGCTCCGCCGATGATCAGATCGTCACCAGAACCGCCGTCCAGATAGTCATTAAATTCTAATACGTCACCGGAGCCACTTCCAGATCCCGACCCGGACCCTGATCCATCACCTCGCAAGATGTCATTTCCCTCGCCACCCAGAAGTGTATCCGAGCCGACACCACCATCGAGTTGATCATTACCCAAGCCACCCTCAAGCTGGTCATTGCCTTCCCCACCTTTGAGCTTGTCGTCGCCATCCCCGCCAAGCAGAGTGTCTTCACCGGTGCCACCCTTGAGATCATCATCTCCAGTCCCACCGTCGAGCAGATCATTTCCCTTGTCGCCCTTCAGTTTGTCATCATCGGAACCACCGAACAAACTGTCGTCGCCGTCACCACCTTTGAGGTCGTCACGCCCGGCTCCGCCGTCAAGGGTGTCATTGCCATCATCGCCTTTTAACTTATCACGACCGTCACCTCCCAACAGCAAATCATTTCCATCTCCACCGTAGAGCTTATCATTCCCTCCGAGACCACTGAGTGTATCATCGCCATCGTTACCTTTGATCTTATCTTTTTTGAATGTACCGACTATCGTATCAGATGAATTTGTTCCGTTAGAATTGGTCATGATACTCCCCCAAAAATCAAATTATGTATTTGGGCAAAGTAGAAATCGCAGTCATCAACCTAGCGTTAACCGTGCAGCCCAGCCAACAACTAGAGTTGGACCTTTGGAAATCAACAAAGGATTCAAGACATATCATTGAGCATTAGAAACTACACTTTGCCACCCACAACCTCTACATGAACACAAGCACCCCTATGGTGACTTGTGCGTGTATAAGGAACGATTTCTCGCAATCAGCCAACTGTCATGCCTAAAGCGAACTTGCATATTCCTCAGTCGCAGTGAACAACTCAGCCAAGTTAACACTGCCTTCCAAACTTGCAGACCATCCGCTCGCGCGTCGACACAATCTCCTCACGTGAGGGAGGCTGACGCCGACGCGGTCAGCCATCATTGCTGATTTCACATTCCACCAAGGACCGCTCCCCTTTCGGGAGAATATCAGCGCCAACCTAACTGCGCTGTGCAAGATTGCCTTGCTCCGGAATCTTGCCGAAAGTTCATCGAGCGAAGAACTGTTTTCCTGAGCAATTTTTTGAAGCAGGAATTCTTCTGCGGGTTTATTGATTGGTGTCCATTCGTCTGCCAGCAACCAGACAAGATCGTCCTCCGGTGATCCGCAGCCACAATGTTCCCAATCGAACCAAGACACTTTCCCCTTTGGGGTAAAAAGAGCGTTTCCAGGCCGGGCATCCCATTTAACAAAAGTCAGATCTTTGGGCGATATTCGTTTTGCCAAAGCCTCAGCATCGTAGTTTGGAACTGGCGCATTGACGAGCTTCGCAAGGCGAAGTGGTGACTTTGCAAAATCCAGAAACCAGCCATCGCGATCTCCGATAAGCGGTGCATACTTATTCAGGCCAACTTGCTTTCCCGCTTCCTGTAAATCCAATAGCGTTGAGCCAGATTGGATCAGAAGCCGCTCGCGGTTATTAGCATAAGCCCTCTCAAGTTCATGGGACAACCTGTTCCCGCAGATTAGTTCTTGTGCCAGGATGTCCCTCCGCCTCCCCACGAGTGACGGCACAAATCCGGTTGAACTCAACTTTTCCAGAACCGACGCTTCCAGTTTTGCCCTGCTCGCACTCGCCCGTTTTGAAACAACAATACTTCTATCCGGCAAATGGACGATAACTGTCTTGCGATCCTTACCAGCTGGATACTCCACCCCGGAAACTTCGCGATTAAAGAATTCGCGGCAAAAATTGGCAATCTCTTCGGGCTGGATCTTAACACTACTCAAACGGATCACCTCTATTCCTGTTCTCACGCCGTGTCGCGCGAACCAAAATACACGGCATTTCCTCTAGATACACCATACATGAAAAAGTTGGACATCGAAGCCAGTGCGATTGCTTGAAGATTCACCATAGCAACAGCTTAGCCGCTCTGCGATGGAATACCTGAGAGAAAGCAGAACCTTTCCTGCCCTCCTCTTGGGTAAATCACCACACATCGGGTACCCGATCCGGAGAGCGCTTTACAACTTCGCCAGACTGATGGCGCGCACAATGCCCGCCCGCCTTACTAGACGCAAAGAGACAGGCACAGCACTAACACCGTACAGGTCTGTCGAGTTTACTACACTGCTCCGCTTTGAAGCGGAGCACTTTCATCAGTAGATCCAACTAGAATGTTAGGCCGACTCTGAACGCAACACGTGATAACCTAATTCGGATATGCCAAATTTAAGAACTGCGCAGAGTTTTCTAGTTAAAGATTACTTGTAAGGTGCGGTTACCCGTGGTACATCCCGTTTGTTGACTATAGCTTTTCCCTGAGGACTTCGTAAGGCGTCTTTCCGTCGTGTGCGCCGTGAGGTCGGTGGAAGTTGTAAAAGCTCTCCCA
>NZ_VAUA01000016.1 GCF_005771405.1 Parasedimentitalea maritima | reverse complement strand
CCTAATCCCGTACCTCCATCCCCGTCTCTCCGAGGCGTCCCACTGTCTCTCCAGCGTGTCCCTCCGTCTCTCCGAAGCGTCTCTAGCAGCGCCTCAGCGCCGCCGGTAAGGGGGGTTCTAGGGGGAGTACGAAGAACCCGCAACACTAAAATCACAAAATTACGAAGTTTCTTAGCTCCACCCACTCAAATTCAATAAATACAAATACTTAAAGGGGAATAAAGTCAGAAACCCTGACACAACTTTCAACCCAAAATCCGCCAATCAACACAAATCCAACCCCACAATCCAACCATCTAGTACAATCCACAGACCTATCCACAGACTCAACTCTCAAAAACAACAAAAAACGAGTCGGAATATGTCAAAACGAGTCGGTATGTAGCTGGTTACATCCTGCGCAACTCGCGGCGCAGAATTTTACCGACATTGGATTTGGGCAATTCTGCGAGATAGGTTATCTTGCATGGGACCTTGTAGGCGGTCAGATTTTGGCGACAGTACTCTGTAATCGACTCGTCGTTCAATTCTGCCTCTGGCGCTTTGACCACAAAGAGGCTGACGCCCTCGCCCGTCTTTTCGTCAGCAACTCCGACGCAGGCACATTCTATAATCCCATCACAGGCTGCGACAACTGCCTCGATCTCATTTGGGAAGACATTAAAGCCAGACACGATGATCATGTCTTTCTTACGGTCCACAATGCGAAGAAAACCAGCCTCATCAAAGACACCAATATCGCCAGTGCGAAAATACCCCTCTTTGGTAAAGACCTCAGCATTGGCATCTGGCCTGTTCCAGTACCCCGCCATCACCTGTGGGCCCTTGGCACAGATCTCGCCACGCTCTCCCGTTGGGACTTCGGTGTTATCCTCCCCCAACAGGATGATATCTGTCGATGGCACCGGCAAGCCACAGGAACCCGTGAACTCGGCTCCACCGATTGGAACCCCGGTCAACAACGGAGCCGTCTCCGACATGCCGTAGCCTTCGGTGATATGCCTGCCGGCCAGCGCTTTCCAGGTGTTTGATGTGGTTTCCAACACGGCAGATCCGCCACCGAGCGAGAACACATGTTTCGAGAAATCGATCTCTGCTGCTCTTGGGTGCGCCGCGACACCCGCAAATAAAGTATTCACCGCAGGGAACATGGTGATGCCGGCATCTTTGATGGCGTCTATAACTGCGTCCATATCACGGGGATTGGGGATCAGCAGTATCCGCCCCCCCAAAGACACATAGGCCAACGAAATAGTCAGGCCAAATATGTGGTACAGGGGCAGCGCACAAACCATGGCCTCGACATTTGGGCGCGAAGCCTCGGGCCAGTTTGCTTTATACTGCTCCAGATTGGCCACCACATTGCGATGGCTAAGAACAGCCCCCTTTGAAGGGCCGGTTGTGCCGCCTGTGTATTGAAAGAAGATATTGTCGTCACCTGCTAGGTCTACCTGCTGGTATTGCAGTTCTGCGCCGTGAGTAAGGATATCGGCGAAAGCAATGACATCGGCCAACCTGTCATCAACCACTGGCGATGGGACTGGAAGGTCCGTGCCATCGCCTAGATCAATGGATACCACCGTGTCGATCACAGTTTTACCGATGATGTCTGCCAGAACCGGTGTTGAACCGCCAAAGATCAGGATTGTCTTGGCTCCGGCATCATTCAGCTGATGCTCAAGTTCGCGCGCTGTATACATAGGGTTGACGTTCACCTGTACCGCCCCTGCCCTAAGAATTCCGAGCATGGCGATGGGAAACGCAAATGTGTTCGGCATCATCAATGCAATACGGTCACCGCGTTCAACCCCCATCTTGACCTGCAAATAGGCGGCTACGGCGCGCGACTTTGCCTCGACCTCTGCATAGGTCATCGATTTACCGAAACATTCATAGGCTATGTTGTCGGCATAGGTTTCGGCTGCTTCCTCAAACAGCGCCACAATGGACGGATACCGGTCAGCGTTAATCTCTGCCGGGACGTTCGCACCATATGTTTTCAACCAATTCTTCATATCAATATCCCCATAGCCCAATATGTTTTGCGCGTTTCAGGTACACAGCAACCGCCCGGTCCCGACTTCTGAAGGTTACAGAAACTTCACCAGCTTGCGAAACATTTCGATGTTACTTTCATTCACGCCCTGCTCGCGGAAATTTCGGTCCGCGCCTGTTGACACAATCACCACATCACGAGACCGATCAATGTAAATGTATTGCCCATAAACGCCGCGGGCAAAGAACTCACCCTCATGTGCATCTTTTGGAATCCACCACTGATAACCATATCCTGTTTGTCCGGGTTTGGTGGGAGCTGATGCGCGGGTGGACGCGGCAATCCAACCTGCTGGCACAACTTGCTGACCGCCATAGTTACCGTCCTGTGCGATCATCCAGCCGAAGCGGGCAAAATCGCGGGCAGTAAAGTTTAGCCCTCCTAGAACAAAGGCCGCGCCGGCACCGTCTGTAATGTAATAGCCATCCCGCTCCAGCCCTAGAGGCGCTAGGATTTTTTCTGCCAGCAGAGACGGAACATCACGTCCAGTGGCACCGCGGATCACCATGCCAATCACATGGGTGTCGATCGAAACGTACTGCCAGGTGTCGCCGGGCGTGGCGAAGCTCTCTTTCAGGTCCGCTGCAAACTGATCCAGAGTGCCGCCCAAAGCGATAACGCGCCCCATGCGGTTGATGTCGGAATCATAATCCAGATAGTCCTCGTCAAAGGTGACGCCGCTAGCCATATTCAAAACATTGCGAATACTGGCACCGTCATAGGCGCTTCGTTTCAGCAGGGGCACATATTTGGTGACCGGATCATCAATCGAGGTAATTGTGCCCTCCTCCATCAACACCCCAAACAGGGCGGAGAGATAGCTTTTGGCGACTGACCAGGAGATCCGCCGATCATTGGGGGCAGTGCCAAGATAATAGCTTTCGTGGCGGATCTGACCGCCCTGCAGCACCAGCAACGAAGTTATAGCGCGATCTTTGATCCATTGATCAGCGCCCGCAGGCAAGGTCATTTCACCGCCCTGCGGAAGCGGGCTGATCGCTTTGCCCCCGCGCGCCAATGGAGTGGTCTCAAAGGCGCCCTCCATATTGGAGAAGTTGCCAACGATTTTCTCTTCCGCAAACAGCGAGTTCACCGCCAACAAGCGGGTAATCTCTTCGCGTTTCCACAGCCCAAGCGCCACGATAACAAGAGCCAGCACCAACACTGAACGAACAATGATCTTTAACGCCCGACGCATTTGCGTTCCTCCCGTTTTCGCCAGCCAAGCCTGTGATGGCCAATAGGGCAACCCGGACGCTACGGAAGTTGCGTTATTTGAACTTGCCCAACAATTTTTCCAACGGCGATCGTTGATCGGGCTGGGCATCAACAGCAGCATTTCGAACCGCTTGCTCTCCCTGCCCTTTTGACTTGGAGTTCGAGCTGCGCGGTGGCGCGACGCGCAAGGCCACCGCATTCATAAAGCGTCCACCATCCCCGGCCGCCAACGACGCTGCCCCATCCGAGATGCCGCGCATCAGATCATCCAGCCAGACTTCGTCCGCCTTGGGGAAGTCCCGCAACACATAGCCTGCAACCGCGTCTTTGTGGCCTGGGTGGCCAATGCCCAATCGTACCCGGCCATAATCCGCACCAATATGAGAATGGATTGAACGCAAGCCATTGTGGCCGGCATGACCACCACCCTGCTTAACCCGGCACTTTCCGGGCGCCAGATCCAATTCGTCGTGTAAGACGGTAACATCCGAGTTTTCGATCTTGTAGAACCGCATAGCTTCGCCGACAGCCTGACCAGACAGGTTCATAAATGTCTGCGGCTTAAGCAGCAGAACCTTAGTGCTCCCAAACTTACCTTCGCTGAGTTGCGCCTGGAATTTCGATTTCCAAGGAGAAAACCCATGATCCGACGCAATTTGGTCCAAAGCCATGAAGCCGATATTGTGCCGATTTCGGGCGTACTTACTGCCCGGATTCCCAAGGCCGACGAAAAGTTTCATGCAGCACCTCGCCAATTGTGTGTTTGGTTGGCTTGATGCACTGAAACAGATGGGAAATCCAGAGTGCGGGCGCGCAGATTTACCCCCGCACACGGATTAATTCAGCCCTGTGGCGTGTACCATATAGGCGAGCTGTAGGCGCGCTCAGTTGTGGTCATCGGCACATTGCTATCCATTTGAACATTAAACCGCATAGCTTCATAGGCGGTCCAGCGCGGGGTTGGAATCTCAATAACGCGCACATAGTAGAAAGCCCGAACAGAGGGATCGAAATCAGGATCCTGCCACTGGGTGATCAGTTCTGGTGCCCCGATCGTGTTGGTCCAAGTGGCTTTGCCCACGTCTACGGTATTACCAACTGCAGGTAGTTTTCCCTCGGCATCCAGATGTCGGTCGCCAGACCAAGCAACGTTATAGATTTTCTCGCCGCGCGAACCGTCTTCGTTCAGCCACCCTTTGATCACCTGTACTCGATCCAAATTGCCGCTGTAGGAATCCTTGAGCGCAGCAATCAGAAAACTTGGAGCTGTGTTGCCTGAATGAGCGGGCAGGTCAGCGCCCTTGGGGACACCTTTGGCATAGCCAATATCTGCCGGAAGTCGTGATGCAGCATCCTCAGGATCGAAATTCCAGCCGCCAAAGAATCGCAACGTGATGCGGGATCCAGTCGTGCCATAGACTTCGCGTCGCTCAATAGCGTCAAAGATTGCTTCACGGGTGTTTTCGGTGGCCCATGCAGCAGCATACCCCCCCGAGGCCTGCTGCCAACCATAAATAGTAAACTCTGGATCGGGGGCTTCGATAACGATGTGCTCCCAACGGTTTGGTTCCGGCTCAACTCCGGAGTGCTTACCAAAGAAGTTCTCTTCCTCGACTGCAGCCATTCCAGTGTGCGCATCAGTCGAACCGATCTGGCCCGCTTTGAAGGGATTTATGCCCAGTTGCGCCTCAAGCATCAGGCCTGTTTTGTAGGCTTCACGCGAATATTCATATTGGAGCATCTCTGGAGTTTTGGCCTGAGTTCCATTCAAGTTGGACGCATCCCAAGTATCGAAATCAGCAAATTCATCATCCGGGGATAGGAACGGGTGGGCTTCGCTGTCACCCTTGATCTGAGTTGTTTCAATCACCGGTTCAAATCTGGCGCGCAGTGCGGCCAATTCTGCGGACAGCGGAGTGCCATCGAAGTTTGAAACAGAGAAAAGCCGCCCGTTGCTTAGGTTTCCGTTATGAGGAATTGCAAGAACATCTCCACCCGTACGATCTTCGTATTCAGCAAGGTGGGCCCATAGGTCTTCGGGATTTTTACTGTCGAATTGCGAGTAAGGCACAACCGTGTTGGCCATAGCAGCATCATCGCGGAACAGAACATTGCGATGAATATTATCGCCACCTTCGGATGTCCATTCATAGCCGATCATAGCAGTAAAACTGCCAGGATCGTTATAGCGATCCGCAAGTGCAGTATAAGCCTGCCAAGCGGACTTGATTGCGTCTGGGTTGTCGATTGGTGGTGTGTCCGTCGACAAAGAGGCAACAATCTCCATCGCGGTGTCAAAAATCCGGTCCCGATCATTTGAGCTTAGCTCGTCATACCACGCCTTACCCTGCTGCGTGGACAGAACCTGTGGATCGCCGGCTAGCAACTGTGGCATCAATCCGTACATTTCGGCGTGATCCGAAACCACCAATCAGTCAAGTGGGCGACCCAGTTTAGCCCGCAATCCATGCGTTGTCGTTACTTCCTCACCACGCGCAAAGCGAAAGGCATCTTCCTGGCTCAGCCGTGTCATAGTTCCGGCATCTACCGAAACTTCGGTATGCAAATGAGTGTCGCCCCACAGCACACGGGTGGGAAAATTGCGCCCGGCGTAAGGCGAATAATGGTCACTGGTGAACCTGGCTCCGACGTCCTCTTTTGATGGCGTCATATCCTGGACCTGAGCTATTGTCGTGGATGTAAAACCCTGAGCAAGGATGGCAATCGCCAGTGATCGGTGGAGCTTGGATAGTCGCATCATAATAAGTCTCCCAATATCAACCATTTAAAGAAACACGGTCCGTTCTGCGTGCAATGCTACACACGAAATCAATGGCAGGGGAGAAATTGTTTTCTTCAATGTAATTGCAGCGACGGATTGCCAATTTGGGTTTCCAAAACGAAAAACGGGGTCCTAAAAGGACCCCGCTTCACATTTGCCAAAGGCAAATTCTTATTCTTCGGCTGGGGCTTCTTCGCCTTCAGCTTCGTCTTCATCGTCAGCACCAGACGAACGCAGCCCAGATGGAGCCGAGATGTTGGCAATAACAAAGTCACGGTCGATTGTCGGACGTGCACCTTCGGGCAAGTTGATCGACGAGATGGTGACAGTGTCGCCAAGCTTCAGGCCTGACAGATCCACAACCAACTTCTCGGGGATGTCACCAGCAGTCACAACCAGTTCGACCTCAGGACGTACAGCGTTCAGAACGCCGCCCTGCTTAAGACCAGGAGCCTCTTCTTCGTTGATGAACTCAACTGGAATGAACAGTGCGATTTCCGAAGTGCGACGTAGACGCATCAGGTCCAGGTGTGTTGGCAGATCTTTGACAACATCACGCTGCACGTTGCGGCAGATAACGCGGACGTCGTCGTGGCCTTCAACTTTCAGGTTGAACAGGGTCGACTTGAACCGGCCAGCTTTCAATTTCTTCAACAGAACGTTGAAAGGGATATTGATTGCCAGTGGGTCAGTGTCGCCACCATAAACGATACCTGGGACCAAGCCGTCACGACGTGCCTGACGAGCGGCGCCCTTGCCTGTCCCCGTCCGTTCCAGAGCTTCGAGATTAGGAATCTCTCCAGCCATGATAATTCTCCAAATTGTAAGGGCGGGAATCCTCCAAGGCTGTATCCCCGCGTGAAGTCGCGCGTATAGAGGAAACAGATACGGATGGGAAGAGGGGAAACAACTAAGGAGAAGAACCGCAGGCGTTACCGCTCAAACTGAGACCGAATGGGGCTGCTACGGCTATTGACGATTAAGCGCAATGTTGAGCCCCAAGGCGACCAAAACACTCCCTCCCAATCGCTGCGTTAAACGACCAGCAGAACCGGACCTGCTCAAAAGCCCTGCAACCCGGCCGGCCAAAAGCACACAAAGAATATCGGCGCTGGAAAACATCATATTTACGATCGTTCCAAGAATGAGCAACTGCGCCCAAATTGCCAGTCCTGCGTTTGGGTCGACAAACTGCGGTAGGAACGCGAGGAAAAATATTGCTGTTTTGGGGTTAAGAACTTCAACTGTGACGCTTTCCCAAAAGGCCCGCTTAGGGCTCTTTGCAGAGACCTCGATAGCGCCCGTTGACATAGGAGCGCGAGCGCGGAACATCTTAAATCCCAGCCAAATCAAATATGCGGCTCCGCCAAATTTTAAGCCCGTATAAAGGATTGGCACCGCTTGAAACAAAACAGCCAGACCAAAGGCTGCGGCAAAAACATGAACGTACCCGCCGATATGTATGCCCAGAGCCGCGAACCATCCGGCTCGTTTGCCACGAGCCATAGTTTGCGCCGCAGCGTAGAGCATGGCTGGCCCAGGCATATAGGCAAAGATGCCAGTGGCCAGAAAGAACGCGATAAGAATTTCAGTCGACGGCATTGAGTAAACCTGTTGTGGCATGAACACGATTATGGAGTAGCGGCTGAGCCGCTATACTCCAACCTTTTTCGTACTGCCGTTTTGTCACATTGGGTTCGCTAGGACACAAGCCCGGCCTTAGCCGTCACAAGTTCAGGACCAACGTCCTTCAAACCCCTCAGGAACCAGCAGGTTATCTCGACTGAGATCGTCAACTTTCCTCACGCCGCACAGCCCCATAGACGTCTCCAGTTCTTTATGGATCACCTCGAGTGACTTGGTCACCCCCGCCTCCCCCATGGCACCTAGCCCGTATATGTAGGCCCGACCAATGTAAGTCCCTTTGGCCCCCATCGACAAAGCTTTGAGCACATCCTGGCCGGATCGAATGCCGCTATCCAAATGTACTTCGATCTTGTCACCAACCGCGTCCATGATTGCAGGTAGCGATTTAATAGCACTCAACGCGCCGTCCAGTTGGCGGCCGCCATGGTTGGAGACGATGATGGCATCTGCGCCGACGTTCAACGCCTGTTTGGCGTCTTCAGCGTCCAGGATCCCCTTGATGATCAATGGCCCATCCCACATTTTGCGGAATTCACGAATACGATCCCAATCCAAAGATTGATCAAAGGCCTGAGCCGTCCATGTGGTCAAAGATGAAGGATCGGTCACACCACTGGCATGACCAACGATATTGCCAAAGAACCGCCGTTTGGTTCCCAGCATACCCAGCCCCCAGCGCACTTTAGTCATCATATTGCTGACCGATTTTACTGTCAGTTTGGGCGGAGCAGACAGTCCGTTTTTCAAATCTTTGTGCCGCTGACCGAGCAGTTGCAAATCAACGGTAATCACCGCAGCGGAGCATTTTGCATCTCTGGCACGGTCAAACAGGCGCCGCATAAAGTCATCATCGCGCAGGGTATAGACCTGCATCCAGAATGGCTTGGTGGTATGCTCAGCCACGTCCTCTATCGAACAGATTGACATCGTCGAAAGCGTATAAGGGACGCCAAAATTTTCAGCAGCACGAGCCGCTTTGATTTCACCATCAGCGTGCTGCATGCCAGTCAAGCCAACTGGTGCTAACGCTACAGGCATAGACACATCCTGACCAATCATCTGACCTGCCGTTGACCGCCCAGTCATGTCTATCGCTACTCGCTGACGCAGCCGGATCTGGTCAAAATCAGTGGTGTTCTCGCGAAAGGTCTGTTCGGTCCAACTGCCACTTTCAGCGTAGTCGTAAAACATCCGTGGCACCCGATTTTCATAGATGCGCTTTAAGTCGTTGATATTGGTGATGGTCGGCATGCGGTGTCGCTCTCACTATCTTTGGTAAATAAAAATTACCAATTCCGCACCAAAGCTGCAACCAAATTCACAAATCCTCATACAGGCTCTTGCAAGTACGATATCGTACTATATTTAGTGCGACATCGTACTAATGAGGTGATCCATGACAATTTCCAGACGTAAAGCGCTTTCTATCATTGGTGGCGGAGCAATTCTTGCCGTCGCAGGCACTGGGCTACACGTGACACGCAAACCCAACAAAGCATTGGCGCCCTGGGCAGCAGCTGGGCAATATGACGAAATCCGCAAGCGCGCCCTTTCCTATGCCATTTTGGCGCCCAACCCCCATAACCGGCAGCCCTGGATGGTCGACCTAGGCACACCAAATCAGGTCAAGCTCTTTGTCGACACCAACCGCTTGCTGCCGCACACTGATCCGTTCAACCGCCAGATCACTATTGGCCTTGGTTGTTTTCTTGAAGTCTTACGCATGGCGGCCGCACAGGATGGTTATGCCGTGCAGCTAGACCTGTTCCCTAATGGGTCAGACACCGAGGAACTGGACAGCCGTCCCGTCGCTATCGCTCATTTCCAGAAGTCCGAAGCCGTTCAACCTGATCCTCTTTTCGCCCATGTGATGCAGCGAAGAACACAAAAAGAACCGTTCGATATGGACCGGGCCGTTAGCGACAGTGATCTTCGCAGCCTGATAAGCGCGCGCCAATCCGGCACCCGACGGTGGGCGGACAACTCGGACCATTCCGTGGAACATTATCGCACGTTGTCCGAAGAAGCCCTGATGATCGAAATTGAGACGCCGCACACCTACCGTGAAAGCGTTGATTTGTTTCGCATTGGTCGAGCAGAGGTCAACAAGAACCCGGACGGCATCGACTTCTCTGGCCCCCTGTTTGAAACCCTCAACCTATTTGGCCTGTTCAGTCGCAAAGCTGCTCTGGACAAAAACAGCGTGACCTACACCGGAGGGATTGATGCAGTCCTGTCAAATACTCGCACTGCAATGGCGCATATCTGGATCACAACAAAGGGCAACACACGCGAAGACCAAATTACAGCGGGTCACGACTGGGTGCGGCTGAACCTGCAGACCACTGGTTTGGGCATGGGTCTTCAACCTCTGAGTCAGGCCTTGCAGGAGTATCCGGAAATGGCCGATCACTATGACCAGATTCACAAAGAACTGGCCGAAGACGGAGAAACCGTGCAAATGTTTGCCCGTCTTGGATATTGTGCTCCAGTGCCGGAAAGCCCGCGCTGGCCCTTAGAAGCAAAGATCATAAATGCCTGATACACGGCCATCGCCCTATTTTGTGTTGTTCAACGAAATAGGGATTATTCATCAGCTCAGCCGCACCTTGTTAGAGGAGCGGCTGCCTGATGGGTTGCTGAGCTCGCATTTTGGCGTTCTCAACCACTTGGTACGCGTTGGTGAAGGCACCACCCCTCTTGCCATCGCCCGTGCATTCCAAGTCCCCAAGACCACGATGACTCATACCCTGGGCGGATGTGTCAAACACGGGCTCATCGAGATGCGGCCAAATCCCGATGACGCGCGCAGTAAGTGCATTTGGTTGACCAGAAAAGGGCGCGAAATACGCGAATCCATGGTTGCTCAGGCGGCGACAGGGTTCGAAGGCTTTGCTGAGCATTTTTCTGAGGAGCGTATAGAAACGCTTTTGCCCGTTCTGACAGAGATGCGGCAGTTCCTGGATAAGGCACGCGACGCTACGTAGCGAGGCACTATGTCGCAACTCTTCATTAGTACGGTGTTTACGATGCGCTGATAGGCCCAAATAGGAACTATTGGAGATCGCAATGAAGGGTATGGTATTCGTGGAACTCTTCCGCATGGCCGAAACGGTCATGAGCGAGGAGGACCTGGACAACATCATCGATCGCATCGATCTCAGCACTGATGGCGCATATACTTCCGTTGGAAACTACCCCTGTAGCGAGCTGATAAAACTTGTCGTGGCGATAGGTGATCAGTTGAATATTCCCGTCACGGCATTGCAGACAAAATTTGGCCACTGGATGTTTAGCCGCTTTGTCGATGGGTACCCAGAGTTTTTTGAAGGTAAACAAAACGCCTTTGAGATGCTCGAGGCCATTGAGAACGAAGTGCACGTCGAGGTGCTAAAGCTTTACCCTGATGCCGAACTCCCAACATTTTCTACCCAACGGTTTTCTGGCGGCGCAGGTCTGAAAATGACCTACAGCTCGGATCGCCCTCTGAACCACTTTTGTCTTGGGCTGATAGAGGGGTGCGTCGAACATTTTGACAGACCTGCAGAGATAAAAATGAGGGATTGTTCGGAGGACGGGCGTTGTAGGGCTGAATTCATGATCGAATGGGCCAAATAAAGACTATGGCACGACCCGAATACGACCACCCAATCACACAACTGCCCGACCGTGTGTCCAGACGGCGGTATGAACGTGAAAAACGTGCCCGGCAGGAAGCTGAACAGCTACTGGAAGCCAAGAGCCGAGAACTGTATGACGCTAACCTTGCCTTGCAAAAGCAAGCTGCTGGATTGGAAGAGGCGGTCGCGCAACGCACTGCAGAATTTGAAGCTGCTAGAAATGAAGCTGAATCTGCCAACGCAGCAAAGTCCATTTTTTTAGCCACCATGAGCCACGAGATTAGAACGCCATTGAACGGCGTTCTGGGCATGGCCACAGCCTTGGCTGATAGTGACTTAACAAGCGAACAAGAGGAAATCCTCGACCTAATTTCTGACAGCGGCAACCTACTGCTGTCGGTCATCAACGATATCTTAGATCTATCAAAGGTCGAGGCCGGGATGCTGGAAATAGAGAATGTTCCCACTTCGGTTTGTGATTTTCTAGATGGAATGTGCGCCCAGTTTGCCCCCAAAGTTCGGGAAAAAGGGCTTCGGTTTACGGTACTCTATAGCGGGTTATTATCCGCTGGAGGCGTTTGGGCCGAATTCGATCCGAACCGATTGAGCCAAGTCCTTGGCAATCTACTGTCAAATGCCATAAAATTCACTACCAGCGGCGCTGTTGCGTTCACAGCCGAGGCCGTGCATTTGGAAAACGGCAACTTGCAACTTAACCTGATAATTCGGGACACTGGCATTGGTGTTCCTGAAGAAAACAGTGAAAAGTTATTCCAGCCATTTACCCAGGCTGACGCCAGTATCACGCGCAAATTCGGCGGCACAGGTTTGGGTTTGGTGATTGCGCGTGATATTTGTAGGATGATGGGTGGCGACATTACCTGCCTTAGTGCAGCAGGCGACGGGACCGAATTCACCGCCTCAATCCAGATGACACCGGCCAAATGCCCCGAAACAACCAAAGGGCTGCAGTTAGCAGAAAACGAAGCCGTTCTGAAGCAGCGCAAGTGGCGTGTTCTAATAGCAGAAGACAACAAAACCAATCAGTTAGTTCTGAAGCATATGCTCAAGCGCTATGACCTGGAACTGGTGATTGTCGCCGACGGTGCAAAAGTTGTTTCAGAATGGCGCAGTAACGGCGCAGATCTTATCCTGATGGACGTCAACATGCCGGTTATGGACGGGCTGTCAGCGACGCGCGCGATCCGGGCAGATGAACTGGAAGGCAAACACCAACCTGTGCCAATTGTTGCTATATCTGCCAACGCCATGGTTCATCAAGTTTCTGGTTACCTTGAAGGCGGCATGACGGGACATGTAGCAAAACCAATCCGAAAAGCAGAATTGGTTAGAGCGATGGCTTTAGCGCTAAGTGAAACGGCCATTGCTCCAACCTAAAGCTCTCTGGGTTAGCCTCTGTGCGCACCATCAGACAGGCTTTTGACAAACGCCAGAACTTCTTCAACAGACTTGCCTGCGCCAATCTGGCTAACAATTGCGCTGCCAACAACCGCCCCGTCTGAAATCGACGCAATTGTCTGCGCGCGTTCCGGTGAATTGATGCCAAAACCAACAATAACCGGCAAATCAGTAGCTGCTTTGATGCGAGCAACCTCAGGGCCAACGTCGCCCGCTTCAGCCTCGGCAGCACCAGTGATACCCGTGATCGACACGTAATAGACAAAGCCCGAAGTGTTTTGCAGCACCCGTGGCAAACGCTCATCATCAGTGGTTGGGGTGGCCAAACGGATAAAATTCAGACCTGCTTTTTGCGCGGGGATGCACAGCTCGTCATCTTCTTCTGGCGGCAGATCAACGACGATTAGCCCATCAATGCCTGAGGCAGCGGCATCTACCAGAAACTTATCAACGCCGCGCGAATAGATCGGGTTGTAATACCCCATCAGCACAATCGGAGTGGTGTCGTCGGTCTTGCGGAACTCAGCCGCCAGATCCAGCGTTCTTTGCAACGTCATGCCGCCATCCAGCGCGCGTTGACCGGCCAGCTGAATTGTCGGACCATCCGCCATCGGATCGGTAAAAGGCAGCCCGAGCTCGATGATATCAACGCCTGCAGCGGGCAAGCCTTTGACGATTTCCAGCGACGTGTCAAAGTCTGGATCACCCGCCATCACGTAGGATACAAATGCTTTTTTTCCTGCAGCCGACAATTCGGCAAATTTGGCATCAATGCGGGTCATGATCGGGCCTTTTCCTGTTTACCCGACGGATGTGCCGAAAACTGACGCGAAAATCAATCCCACCCCTGCGTTTCCCTCTTAGTCCCGAATTGGAAGATGCCAGCGTAACAGCAATGCATTCACACCCGGCTTATGGACCGCGATCGAGGCGTTCGATTTGTGAGTGAACGCCAACGAAAGCCCCGAACCATTTGCAAACTGGCGGCCCAGTGCGATCAAGCTACGGATTTCGAAAGCTGACCCTAAATCGTTGCGTGCATGTCGCTCTAGGTAAACCCCAGGCATCACGCTGCCTTCGAAAAACCAATTGTTTGAGAGCGTCAATTGACCAACCAGGCCAACGCCCAAATGCAGGTCACCGGTGCCGTGCACCGTAAATGCGCCTCCCAACCCAAGCTGGAAATCGCTAGAATCGCGAATGGGCTTGTGATGGTATTCGACTAAGGCAATACCTCCATCCTGAGCCAAACCATTTGAAAAATCGGCGAATCCGGCCCCAACGATCCAGTCTTGCGCCGCTAGTGCATTGCTCGTTGCCAGTAATATGACAGCACCCCACAGATCCCTCATACCGTTGATCCTGATTGCCAATACATCCAATATAACATGGGGTGCCAAAATGTCGTAGCAAGTTGCCAGCCAGTTCTTGGCACAGAATGAACCGAGCCGCTTGTATCAACGTCGATTGAAGCCTAGAAGCACCGCTGACATGGCATTAGGAGGTCGTTATGGGCTTTAAAATGGGGATCGTAGGGCTACCGAACGTCGGTAAGTCTACATTGTTCAACGCATTGACCAAAACCGCCTCGGCGCAGGCGGCAAACTTTCCATTCTGCACGATTGAACCCAATGTGGGCGAAGTCGGCGTACCGGATGCGCGGTTAGACAAACTGGCCGCCATCGCAGGATCGAAACAAATCATCCCAACCCGAATGACATTTGTCGACATTGCAGGGCTGGTCAAAGGTGCTTCGCAAGGCGAAGGATTGGGCAATCAATTCCTCGCCAACATTCGCGAGACCGACTCGATCGCCCATGTACTGCGCTGTTTTGAAGACGGGGATGTGACCCACGTTGAGGATCGCGTGGATCCAGTAGCAGATGCTGACACCATCGAAACCGAACTCATGCTGTCCGACCTTGAAAGCGTTGAAAAGCGCCGCACCAATCTGGTGCGCAAACTCAAAGGCAACGACAAAGAAGCCCAACAGCAGGACCGCCTGCTGGCCGCCGCCCAAGAGATGCTGGAAGACGGAAAACCTGCCCGCTTGGTTGAGGTTGACGACGAAGACCTTAAGGCTTGGAAGTTGCTGCAGCTGTTGACCAGCAAACCGGTTCTATATGTTTGTAACGTTGGCGAAGAAGAATCTGTCGAGGGCAATGCCCATTCTGCCAAAGTTGCCGAAATGGCCGCCGCGCAGGGCAACAGCCACGTCATCATCTCAGCCCAGATCGAAGAAGAAATTTCCCAACTCGATCCCGAAGAGGCAGAAATGTTCCTTGGTGAGATGGGCCTGGCTGAAGCGGGATTAGACCGGCTAATCCGCGCCGGATACGAGTTGCTGCATCTGGAAACCTACTTCACAGTAGGCCCAAAGGAAGCGCGCGCCTGGACCATTCGCAGTGGCACTGGCGCTCCGCAGGCGGCTGGTGTCATTCACGGCGACTTTGAAAAAGGATTTATCCGGGCCGAGACTATTGCTTATGATGACTTCATTGAAAACAACGGCGAACAAGGTGCCAAGGAAGCGGGCAAAATGCGGGCCGAGGGCAAAAGCTATGTGGTACAGGACGGAGACGTCATGCATTTCTTGTTCAACACCTGAGCCACGGAGAACGCCATGACAGTCAAGATGATCATCGACACCGATCCGGGCATCGACGACGCCATGGCGATTTTCTATGCCGCTGCGGCCCCGGAAGTCGAATTGCTGGGGCTGACCACGGTTTTTGGCAATGTGTCGACACCAACTGCCACCCGTAACGCCCTGCGCCTGCTTGAGGCCGCAGGACTGGACCTTCCGGTAGCTCATGGCGCCGAGACGCCGTTGGCGCTTCCGCCTTTTACACCTTCAGCACATGTGCATGGAGACGAAGGGTTCGGCGACATTCCGGCAGCCACTCCTAAACGTCAGCAGATTGACGAGGATGCCACTGAATTTCTGTGCCGGATGGCGCGTGAGCACAAGGGAGAGCTGGTTGTTTGTCCAATCGGACCACTGACCAACATCGCGCACGCTATTCAACGTGACTCTGAATTTGCGAAAAACGTTGCACGTATTGTGATCATGGGAGGCTCTCTTCACGAAGGAGGCAACGTCACTCCGCACGCAGAGGCCAACATCTATCACGACCCACATGCGGCTGATGTAGTGTTTAGTTCTGGCGCCCAGGTTGTAATGGTCGGGCTGGACGTCACCCATCGGATCCTCTGCACAAAGTCCGACTTTTCCGCTATTGCAGCCCAATCCCCTGAACTGGGCGGCATGCTACAACAAATGTCGGTATTCTACCTGAAGTTCTATGAATCTGTCGACAAGTTCGACGGCTGCTCGCTCCACGATCCGGCAGCAGTTATAGCCTGTACCCATCCGCAACTGTTCACGACCCTTTCCACTCCTTTGCGGGTATCATGCGAAGGCGAAACATCAGGCGCAACTCTCGCGGCACCTGACAATAAACGCCCCCCGGTTGACGTCTGTATCAACGTGCAGTCAAGTGAAGTAAAATATTTATTTCTCAACCGCTTGGCTCTCCTGCCTTAATTCCGCCGCCTGGCCGTGTTGTTGATTTCTGGGTCCGAGCACATCCAAGAATTTCACTTTGTTGGCGCGCCCTCACATGGCCATTGTTCGGCCCGCAAGAAAAATCAAAAAATGGGCTTTTTTCCCTTGTTCTCGGAGCCACTGCGCGGATATACCGATCAACGGAGACGTGGCCGAGTGGTCGAAGGCGCTCCCCTGCTAAGGGAGTAACGTGCAAGCGTTCGAGGGTTCGAATCCCTTCGTCTCCGCCATCTTACATTTTTGTTTGATTTGAATGGGCCGCTTTAAGCGGCCCTTTTCTTTTGCCTGCTTAGACTTAAGTCCTTTCACTGTTTGCATTGAGTTTCTTTCGCTTACCTCTATATTCACTCCTTGAGTGGTATAGAATGTGGTATTTCTCAGATGGCTCTTTCTGGCAAGCTAACCAAAAAACTGGTTGAGAACCTCAGCGCTGGGCGTCACGGTGACGGCAACGGCCTTTATCTTGTTGTGGACCCGTCTGGCGCGCGGCGTTGGATTGTGCGTGTGGTGGTTAAGGGTCAGAAGAACAAGAAAGGCGCTCCGCTACGAACAGATTTTGGTTTGGGCGGTGCTGGCATCGTCACACTGAATCAGGCGCGGGAGCGCGCACTAGAATATCGACGAATGGCCAAGCAAGGGCTGAACCCGCGCTTTAGTGCCCGTCAAGAAGTCCCGACTTTTGAAGAGGTGGCGCAACAGGTCCATATTGATCGTATGCCGACATGGAAGAATGCCAAACACGGGACGCAGTGGATCAATACATTGCGTGATTACGCTTTTCCCAAGATTGGCCTCATGCCCATCGATCGTATTGATCAGCCAGAAGTGATGATGTGCCTTGAGCCGATTTGGACGGAAAAGCACGAGACCGCCCGACGGTTGTCACAACGCATCAAGATTGTTTTGGATGTGGCCAAATCAAAGGGCTTTCGATCCGGTGAAAACCCTGTGACGGCCATTAAAAACGCACAGGTGCTTCCAAAGGTAAAAGCCAAGCCCAAGCACCATTTGGCGATGCGCTGGCAGAAAGTACCTGCCTTCTATGCGGATCTCAAAACCAAAAACGCGATGTCGGCCAGGGCTTTGATGTTTACCTGTTTGACAGGATCAAGAACCGGCGAAGTTTTGGGTTTGCGTTGGGAAGAGCTGGATCTGACAGATCAGCTGTGGATCTGCCCTGCTGAACGGATGAAGACCAGCGAGGAGCACCGCGTTCCCCTCACTGGCGAGATGCTCTCCATTATTGAACCACTAAAAGACATGCAGTCAAAGTACGTGTTTGAAGGGCAGAAGCGCCACCACCCTCTGTCCAATATGTCTATGCTTATGCTTCTGCGCCGCATGAAGGTTGAAGGCGTCACCGTGCATGGCTTTCGCTCAACCTTCCGCGATTGGGCCGCTGAGGAAGCCAATGCGCCGCGAGAGGTTGCCGAAAAGAGCCTGGCCCATACCGTGGGCTCAGATGTTGAACGGGCCTATGCACGCTCGGATCTGTTAGAGAAACGCCGTGAGTTGATGCACATGTGGTCGCAATACGTAACATCACGGAACATCTAGAAAGATTAAGCATGAACACGGTCCCCATCAATGAACCGGAACTGAACTGCCTTGAACTGTTCCGGATGGCATTGAGCGAAGACACGCAAGAAGCTAGGATGCGCGCGATTGCAGTCATGAGGCACGAAGTGGTGAGTTTGGGCCTGGAAAGCTTCTCTATTGGGGCTGGAAAGTCTTCGGGTGGGAAAGTCCGCCCGGAGTTTGTTCAATGGGTCGCCGAAACATCGAAGGATCGATACGAGGCGGCTCACGGTTTTTCTGAGATAGCACGGCGGTATGAAGCCAAGAACGAACGAAAGCTCAACGTTGCTGAGCACGTTGGAAAGCTGGTGTGGCATTCCATTCAGGAGCAGGAGTTCAAGGGTCTTCATGTCGCCGGTGGAATATTGGAGAAAGTTCGGGATGTGGCCAAACAAGAAGGAATCCACGGGGCTCGAGACAAAGACGTTGTGAGCAAAACCTGGGTTACTTACCGAGGGGTCGTTCATTTGGGTATGGCAATGGACTACTGCGAAGATAATCCAGACCCTGGCCTAAATGTGCTGCATGTGGCGGAACGAATCCGCCAAGGTCTGAGCCAAAATTTTCCCAAAAAGACACGGGAGCCTTATGTGGCTCCGGATGGTCAAATTTCTTTTCATTATATATCAAACACTTAACGTATCCGACTTGCAAATCGGAGACTATTTCTCTTCTTAGCTTGGGCTCACTTGATGCGTCGTAATTCAAAACGACGAAAGGAGCACCAACAGTGCCCAACATCTTTGATAACGACCGAAGCTACCTCTTGGGTGATCCAGAACTCGACATCCTTGGGGACCGCGAGAAGCTTGCCCAGTGGCGACATAAAAATCTTGGTCCACCCTACTATAAGCTCGGGCGTAAGGTGATTTATCGCGGCTTTGATCTAAATGCTTGGGCGGAAGCAAATCGGGTCGACCCAAGCAAGGGTGGAGATCACTGATGCCAAGCTTGTTTGGAAATTTTTGCCTTGAAGGCAATATCCAAGGCGCTGGGCGCTATTGCGTTCCACGATTTGCGTGGAGGCCAATTCGTGGAAGGGAGTATGCCAGTGGCTCTCAAACTACGCGCCTTAATCCACCTGTCGAAACCTTGCGCATTAGCGGCAATCAAGCCACCCAACAAAGCGGGGTGAAATGATGTCCCGAAAGAGTGACAAACACTCAGATACTTTAGATTTCTTCGGAGACCTTGAGCCTGAACCACTAAGGTCATCAAAGCTGCCGGGCACTCAAAGGAAGCAAGAACCAATTTCTGGAAAATCGACAACTCAGAGACCCGTTTTAAAAGACGCGGTCGCACTACCACCAGCGCAGGAGAGCTATCTCACCGACAAACAGGTCGCCAAACGATTTAGTGTGTGTCGTCAGACCGTGTGGCGCTGGGTGGAGGCTGGCACATTCCCCAAGGCAAAAAAGTTGTCCTCAAAGGTCACGAGGTGGCGGCTGTCTGACCTCCTCGCCTATGAGACCTCACTCACAACCAGATCAAAACCAAAAGGAACTGCCCCTGGCGGTCGTCAAATTGCCAAGAAGGAGAGGCAGCCATGAGTCGTTCGTATCGCAAAGTCCGTTCCAATGCGTCGATGGTCTACTCAGTCGGTGAAATTCAAGAGCTCTACGATGTGTGTCGCAATACGGTGTCAAATTGGGTTGGGGGCGGATTGAACTCTTCTGACTGTGTCTTCCCGCAGCTGTTCCGAGGGGCCGAGCTCAAGCGCTTTCACGCAGAACGCACAGCTCGGAGACGGGAAAATCTCCGGCATGGGGAGTTCAAGTGTCTGGGGTGCGGGCAAGCGGTTTTTCCAGACGTTGGTTCGGTCTCACTAAACGAACAAGTAGGGCGCGCGACCCAAGCTTATGCGATCTGCTGCGACTGTGGCGGTACAGTTATTAAGTTACTAGGGGCGACAGAAAGCGACAAAGTCAAAGACTGCCTCGCGACCAACACCAGCCTTGCTCGAATAGACGAAGGTAAAGAGCAGGCTCCGGCCTGTATTGGGAAAGATTCGAGATCTCAGGATAGTAGATGGTTCACAATCAACGACCGCATCGTCCATGACTGGCAAGCTTATGCGAGGCGCTACAACTCCAAAACCGTGCAGGCTCACCTCATCAGCATCCGCGATTTCGAGCGGTTCTTGGAGGGTCGGTCTTTTGAGAAAGTGACGCCGAAAGATGCTGGTGCGTATCGCGACCACTTAGTGAAGCTTCGGACTTTGCCAAAAGAGAAAGGTGGTCTGAGTAATTCGACGGTGCGCCACAGGGCGTCCCACTTGGCAGCCTTTTTCACGTGGTTGAGAGGGCAGTCGGGGTATCGCCGTCTTAGCACAAGCATTCCAGATTATTTTGCGCTGCCTCGCAGTGCATCAGCACGACCATTAGCAGTAGAGAAGCGTGCTTTCCCATCAATGGAGGAGGCTTGGCGCATGGTGGAGCTGATGCCGAGTCAGAAAGTTGCGCAACGCCGGGATCGTGCTATGGTCTCTTTTGCATTTGTCTGTGGGTTCAGGGCTGGGGCGCTGACTTCGCTGCGCTTCAAACATTTGGATCTGGAACAGCAAACTGTCGTACAGGATGCCAGTGAGATGCGCGCCAAGAACGACAAAAGCTATCGTGCAACATGGTTTCCCAGAACCTATGAGTTCCGCGATGTGTTTCTGGGTTGGGTGCAGGAGCTAACGCATCTGGGCTTTCAGCAGCAAGATGCCGTTTTCCCTGAGATCAAAGATCTTGGGCCGCGTTTTCCGGGTGCCTCCGCTGTCACCCCCTTAGCGACAAGCAGAGCACTACAAGCTGCCTTTGCACGCGCTTCAGAGCCTCTTGGTGCACACTACTCGCCGCATTCCGCCAGGCACGCCCTAAAGGCGCTGGGCGCACGAATTTGCCGCACGCATGAAGAACGCAAGGCGTGGTCGATGAACCTAGGTCATTCCGATGAGCAAATCACCGAAAGGCATTATGGCAAAATGTCACCAGCCCGTAGCGGTAAGATCATCGAGGCATTGAACTCGACGGTGGCGTTCACAGAAGACGAAAGGGAGATGATCCTTGATTTCCACGAAGGCCGCTTTGTAAGAGGAACGGACGAATACCGGATCGCACGCAAGCTCGCTGAAAAACGGGAGCAAGCTCGAGGGGACGACGATGTCATCGAGTGAGGGAGTGTCGCCCAAAACACAAAAAACTGCCGCGGTTTGGGCTTTCACTTTCACTGCAAATCCTGCATCAATACTGTCCTTCGACAGAGTTTGGGGGGCCACTCGATGACCTCCAGATAGGTGAAACCCGTCTGCCAAGGTTGATTGATGGGCGTCGTCTTATCATTGAACTCGTTTGCCGCCTTGATCACAATGAAGGCGGGGCTGGTGATCAGATCATGCGCCTTCGATACGCGATAGACTGAAGCCTCTGATACAAAATAACTTTCTGCATCGGTGAGCGTCACCGCCAACTCCTGTGGCGATAGGTCGGTCTCCTTCAATGCCAGCTTGATGTCGTTGACGATCTTCTCGGGCGACTTACAACCCGTTCCAAATGCTTGTTTTATGTCCCACTCCCTGGTGGTTACGATGAGCCAACAACACTCTCATAACAAATATCGCTATTTGGACCCGTAAGTACCGACGTTAGACACTCCGTTGATGCGCTGTTGATGAAACAAGGGCCTGAGCATCAGAGAAATACTAAGATCTAAAATACTAAAAAGAGGCATTCGATGAAGAATTCATAAAATTTGGAGAGACGAATATCGCAACCAAACTTGAGATCATGCGCTTCAAGCACCGCTTACAGCTCGCATATTTAGAATGATGAAGGTGTGCACGCGGAAATAACTTTGCACATTACATCGCCAACATTTCGAAACTGGTGTGGAAGAACGCTTGTAAAGTAATAGGAATCTCCCTCCCGCAGTACTCTGGATTGCCCGTCGACAGTTACTTCCAAACTACCTTCAATAATGACACCGCATTCTTCACCTTCGTGGGAAAATGGAGTTCTACCAGAGTCAGCACCCGGCTCATACTCTTCGATAAGCATCTGAAGTTTTCGCCCCGTGCGTTCACCCGCAACCAGAAGGTATGAAACACCAGGTGCCCCCAAATCGCGCAAATCATCTTTAGTAAAAAAAATTCGCTCGTTATCTTTGAGCTCGAAACTAAAGAAGAAAGCCAGGCTTACATCCACCCCGGCAAGAATTTTTTTGAGTAGCGCTACAGATGGCTGAGTAGAGCCAGACTCAATTTGAGAAATTGTCCCACTGCCCACTTCGGCCTTCTTAGCCATCTGTCTTTGGCTTAAACCCTTCACCGTTCGAACCATGCGAAGACGCCGAGCAACATCAAAATCTGTGGTAGTTGATTGAGCCATATTGATTTTCCGCTTCCGATTTGAAGCACTTTACGAAACTAGTTAACTGAATTCAAGGACTTAGAATACTCTAAAAAACCGGCTTTCCAAGACACCTCCACTCTGCAACTTATTGAATAACAGAGAATATTTCTTGATGAGGTGGTTGAATTGTTAGACAATGAAAACAGCGCGGCATCCTTTTGGATGCCCTTTACGGCCAATCGTGATTTCCTTAGGAAGCCCCGCATGATCACTTCGGCTGAGGGCATGTATTACACCAGTTCCGATGGGCGAAAAATTATGGACGGCACGGCTGGTCTATGGTGTGTGAATGCCGGGCACCGTGATCCGCATATTGTCGAAGCCGTGAAACATCAGGTGAATAAACTCGACTATGCACCTAGTTTTCAGTTTTCACACCCTCAGGCCTTCGAACTGTCATCAAAACTCGTTTCGATGATGCCCGAAGGTATGGACCATGTTTTCTTTACAAACTCGGGATCTGAGTCGGTCGATACCGCACTGAAAATTGCTCTGCATTACCACAGGATGCGTGGCGACGGATCAAGAACACGTCTAATTGGCCGTGAGCGCGGCTATCATGGTACAGGGTTTGGTGGAATTTCCGTCGGCGGAATCCTTCCCAACCGTAAGCATTTTGGGACTTTGCTCACAGGTGTCGACCATCTGCGCCATACACATGACCTAGATCGCAACGCTTTCTCTCGCGGTTGCCCCAAATATGGCGCGGAACTGGCCGACGACCTTGAACGTCTCGTTGCGCTGCACGACGCATCAACTATTGCTGCAGTGATTGTTGAACCACTCGCAGGGTCAACAGGTGTTCTCCTCCCGCCCGTCGGCTATCTGAAACGCCTGCGCGAGATTTGCGACAAATATGGCATCTTGCTTATTTTTGACGAAGTAATCACCGCATTTGGCCGACTGGGTACAGCAACGGCTGCCGAGTATTTCGATGTAACTCCCGACATTATTACCACGGCAAAGGGTTTGACCAACGGGGTAATTCCAATGGGAGCGGTGATTGTAAGTGACAAAATTTATAAATCTGCAATGGCGAACGCCGACGCCCCAATCGAACTTTTTCACGGCTACACCTATTCGGCCAACCCAATGTCATGTGCTGCAGCACTAGCGTCGCTTGAATCTTACGCTTCAAACGATTTGTTCCAGCGAGCTGCTTTGTTGTCGCCCACCTGGGAAAAACACCTGCATGCACTCAGCGAACTACCTAATGTCGTCGATATCCGTAACTTGGGTCTTGTTGGCGCAATTGAATTAGCTCCTCGGCAAGGCGAAGCTCCTGGGGCTCGTGCCTATGAGGCAATGCTACGTGCATGGGATGCAGGACTGATGATCCGAGTTACTGGCGACATCATTGCGTTGTCTCCCCCGCTGATCATCACAGAGATCCAAGTCGAAACGCTGTTCGAACAGCTCACAAAAATTCTCAAAGATCTTCCCTAATAAACTCTCGTTCGAGGAATACCCCGATGACTAGCACATCTCAGATCGGTCACTACATTGCAGGTCAGGTCACTGCTCCCGCAAATGAAACTACACAACCGGTTTTCAACCCCGCAACTGGAAAACAAACGGGCAAGGTTTCGTTGGCAACAAAACAGACTGTTGATCTAGCGGTCGCAGCTGCAAAAGCAGCCTTCCCAGCCTGGTCAAATATGCCACCAATCCGCCGCGCACGCCTGATGAACAACTTTTTAGGGCTCGTTCGCGCCAATAAAGACAAAATTGCACGTGCGATCACACTGGAACACGGCAAGGTTTTCACCGACGCCCAGGGCGAGGTTGAACGCGGTATCGACATCATAGAATTCTCCTGTGGAATTCCTCAATTGTTAAAGGGTGACTACACCGAGCAGGTTTCGACCGGTATGGATAACTGGACCACCCGCCAGGCACTGGGAGTTGTTGCAGGTATCACGCCGTTCAATTTTCCCGTCATGGTTCCGATGTGGATGTTTCCTGTGGCAATTGCGAGCGGCAATACATTCATCCTCAAACCATCGCCAACTGACCCATCAGCTTCGCTCCTATATGCGGACCTGATTAAGGAAGCTGGGTTTCCAGATGGTGTCTTCAATGTCGTACAAGGCGACAAAGTGGCTGTGGATGCATTGCTTGAAAATGACGATGTTGAGGCGGTTTCGTTTGTTGGTTCGACACCAATCGCGAACTACATTTACGAAACTGGCGCACACCATGGCAAACGTGTTCAAGCCCTTGGCGGGGCAAAAAACCATATGTTAGTGATGCCCGACGCAGACATGGACAAAACTGCAGACGCCCTGATTGGCGCGGCATATGGGTCCGCCGGTGAGCGGTGCATGGCAATTTCTGTAGCGCTCATGGTTGGTGACGCCGCTGACAAATTGATGCCTGTTCTGCAAGAGAGAGCTGCGTCGCTTAAAGTTAAGAATGGACTCGAACCAGATGCGGAAATGGGACCGATTGTGTCGGCATCCGCTCGAGATCGTATTGAGAGTTACATTCAGTCGGGTGTGGATGAGGGCGCAGAGCTGCTCGTTGATGGGCGTGGACACTTTGTAGAGGGCCATGAAGACGGTTTTTTCTTGGGTGGAACACTGTTCGACAACGTAACTTCAGACATGACCATCTACAAAGAAGAGATTTTTGGCCCTGTTTTAGCCTGCTTGAGAATTAGTAGTTTCTCCGAAGGTCTAAAACTCATCAACGATCACGAATTCGGAAATGGCGTATCGATTTTCACCCGAGACGGGAATGTCGCACGTGAGTTTGGAAAACAGGTTCAGGTTGGAATGGTTGGCGTAAACGTTCCAATTCCGGTTCCAATGGCATGGCACGGATTTGGCGGTTGGAAGAAAAGCCTGTTTGGCGACATGCATGCCTACGGCGAGGAAGGTGTCCGTTTCTACACAAAGCAAAAATCAATCATGCAGCGTTGGCCAGAAAGCATTTCAGAGGGTGCTGAATTCGACATGCCAGTAGCAAAATAGACACCATCAATTGTGGATGACTTCATGTTGTTTGGCGGCTGATAAACCAGACAACATGAGCCCCCCGTTGGACCTAGAGAGTCCAACGGAATAAATCCGCGTGGCCTGGGAAAACGCCTGCTTGGAACTGGCCGCGCAAATCAAAAACGATCTAACTACCGGGCTCAATTTTGCCCATGAAACGGGCGCTCAGAACGCATTGCTCAATGAACTTTAAATGAGTTCGTTGGTCCAAAATTTTGCTGCCCAAATCAATACCGATTGCGCTGAAAACCAGCCGGTCACCAACCTTAGGAGGAAACTATGATTTCGAAAATTACGCGCTGTACTATGGGTGTATTGAGCACCGCAGCGCTTATTGCGTCTGCAGCGTTGGTGACACCAGCCTTCGCAAAAGAACGCTTTATCCTAGCACACGCGATGACTTCGGACCACATTTTCCACGCTATGTCTGAAAAGTTCCAAAGCGAGCTGGGCGAAGATTCAAATTTTGGAGTTGCCTATCACCCTGGTGGAGATTTGGGAGATTGGACCTCCCTTTTTGAACAATCGATGCAAGGTGTGGTGCCTATGACATTGACCTGGGGCGCATCCGAGTTTGACCAACGACTTGACTTGTCTTGGTTGGGATACGTCGTTTCCAACTGGGAAGATGCTCGAAAAGTATACGGCCCAGGTGGCGGCATGCTCGACATCTACAACGATATTTTGCACGACCTTGATGTACATGCCATCGGCATTGTTCCCACCGATTTTGGGTCTGTTGTGATCCGAAAAGGCGTTGGCGCAAAGCCTTTGAACCTTCCTGAAGATGCCGGAAATCTAAAAATTCGTGTTCCACCAGTGTCCATTGCAGTTGATCGTTTCAACAACTTTGGTTTTGGTGCGGTCCCTATTCCCTTAGCCGAAGTTTACACCGCTTTGCAGCTGGGAACAGTTGATGCACGAGCATTCTCGACCGCGGTTGAAACCTACAACACCCGGGATGTTCTTGAAGCCAACATCCTGACCAATGACTACTTCGAAACCGCATTCTGGTTGGTGAATAAGAGCTGGTGGGAAGGTTTATCGCAAGAAAACCGAGTCGCCTTGCAAAGTGCCGCTGACGAAACCGTCCTGTGGTCCTGGGACGAAGCCGAAAGCAAGAGCGAAGAGTTCCTGCAGAAAGTTCGCGATGCCGGTGTTGAAGTAATTGAATTGTCGGACGAACAAATCGCCGCGGCCGCAAAAATTGTCCACGAAACCGAATGGCCAATGATGGAGAAAGTTGTTGGTCAAAGCATTATGGACAAATTGAAAAAGGCCGCGGGCCTTAACTAAATTTCGCAAAAAATTTGGGCCTGCACTTTAGCGGGCCCATTTCAATTCAGGAAAGACAGTATGGCAGAAGACTTAGAACAGGCCCTAGATAACAGCCCATATCCCGGCTCACCGCTCAATCATAAATCAGGATTGACTTCAGCCGATCCACTCAAATATGTGACTGCGGTTCCAGAAGGAAATGTTGGTTTAGCATACCAGTTTTTTCTAAAGTTCGAAGATGTTTACGCTAAAATCTTGTCTCACGGGCTTGCATTTTTCAGTGTGAGTTTAGCGGTACTAATGTTCGCTCAGGTGATTTTAAGATACGGCTTGAACTCGCCGTTCGTCGGTATCGAAGAAATGGCAATCCTATTTGGCGCTTGGGTGTATTTCCCATCAATGGCATATGTTTCCCGTCAGGGTGAACACATTCACGGTGGAATTTTGACACTTGTCGTGAAATCGCCAAGAGCTGTTCAGAAAGTTCGCCTGCTGATGACGGTTTTCAGCATCGCAGCCTGTACTGTCTTTGGATACTTCGCGATCAAGTATGCCTTTTTCGAAATTGAAAAAGGAAGGCTCAGCTCCTACCTGCGTTGGCCAAAAGGCATATGGTCCTTTTCACTGGTGGTTGGATTTAGTGGCACAATCCTTGCTCTAATCATGCAGTGTATCAACCAGCTTGCCGCAATAAAATATAGGGAAATCACGGAGATCAGACCATGACGATCTTCGCTCTAGCCCTCGTTCTAATCGTTGTTCTATTGCTTCTGGAAATGCCAATTGCGTTTGCTTTTGGGATTGGCGCATTGGCCTTTGGCGTTGGTACCGGATCAGATGTTTCGTTTCTAATTCCCTACGCCTATCAAACCACAACAAGTTTTGCCCTGCTTGCCTTACCGCTATTTGTTTTGGCTGGCACGATTATGGCAGAAGGAGGAATTTCAGACAGGTTACTGGACTTCGTAAACGCCTTTGTTGGTCGAATAAAGGGTGGTCTTGGCGCCGTAACAATCCTCACTTGTGCTTTGTTTGGTGCCATTTCAGGGTCATCGTCTGCGGCGATTGCAGCGGTTGGTCAAATTATGATCCCGCGGATGGTAAAAGAAGGATACCCGGTTGGCCACGCAACAGCACTGGTTGCCTGCTCTTCAATCCTGGCCCTGATGATCCCCCCATCAATCCCAATGATTGTCTTTGCCATAACCGGCGGTTTGTCAGTCGGGGCCGCTTTCCTGTCAACCGTGATCCCAGGCATACTGCTTGCATTGATCTACATCTTCCTAAATTTTGTTTTTCTCCGAAAAAACGAGGACGTACAGGTCGAACCCAAGCTTCCGATGCGCGAAGTAAGAACTAAAATCTACCGTTCGGGGAAAGAGGCCTTTTGGGCATTGCTCATGCCGCTCATCATTTTGGGGACAATATACGGTGGTGTTGCGACGCCGACAGAGGCTGCCGCCATCGCTCTCATTTACGCTACCGTGGTCGGTTTCTTTATCTACCGAGGCCTAACACCGGCAAGTTTTTGGAACGGTGCAATACAGGCATCCATAACGACCGGTTCCATCATAACAGTACTGTTCTTTCTCTTCATGATGAGCAGGTCCATGGTGTTGCAACAAGTTCCCGGACAAATTTCAGATTTGCTTCTTGGGCTGTCTGACAACAAAATTCTTTTGCTACTTTTGATCAACCTCGTCCTACTGCTTATGGGTATGATCGTAGACGACATTTCAGGAAGTGTTCTTGCTGCCGTCGTCTTGCTCCCTGTAGTTACGGAACTGGGCGTTCACCCTATACATTTTGCGGCCATTGTTGGGACAAATCTTGGATTGGGAAATGTTTCTCCACCATGTGCGCCAATGCTCTATATGGCGGCCGGTGTCAGCAAAATATCTTTGGATAAATACATTGTTATTACGCTCAAGTTTTTGTGCCTGGGTCATTTGCCGATGGTTTTCCTAGTAACTTTTCTTCCGGAATTGTCTCTTTTCCTTCCCAAAATCCTCATGGGGATTCAGTAACCGGGGGGCAGAAAACTACAAATTTCGCCCGCGCGTAGTTGTGGGGAAATACGAGAACACCTCCCAAATTTATGCATTGGTAAGTTCATGGTCAGCCCACTATTTATTACTAAATTTGAAAGCAGTCACTTGTTCAGCACTCTCAACATAGATGAGTTGGATGAGGTCCATAAAAAAAGAATACTATTGGAGAAACTGGAAGCCAGTGCGCCAAGTGCTCTGATTGCGCGCGCTGGCCAACAATCTTTGATTGGGCAAATTGACCCCAAAATTCTGCCCGAAATTGTGATTTTCCTGGAAGACAGTAAGAACATTGTTTGCGACCAGATCGCAAACATGCCGAGCGTTAGCGTCATTCATGGTTCAACGCCCTCTGAAACCGAACAACAAGCCTTAATTGAATTGGAGCGGCGTCTTCGCCCCAACTCATCCCCACGCATCAACAGTGGATCCGGGCATGGGAGTGTGGTTTTGGTAGGAGCTGGCGTTGTTAACTTGATCACGGCGCTAGAATTAAGACGGGCGAACTATGACGTTACAGTCCTCGACCGTATGCCAGATCCACTTAGCACTGACAGCTTCAACCAATTCGCTACAGGTGCAACATTTGCTGGCATGGATGCCAGAATTTTTTCTCTAAACGAATCCCGCCACCACCTTTTTCGAGGTCTCACATCACCTTCGAAAAACACAAATCCCTTCAGCAAACGAGTGTCCGATCATGGATGGCTCTCACGCGATCTGGATGTGATGGACCAACAGGAAAAATCCTGGGTTAGTCGGCTGGAAAGTGTCCCCAGTTGGTTGGCCTCGATCTATAATAATGACACGATTGCATATAACCGCACCAGTGCTGAAGCCTGGTCAGTACTGTTCTCGCTCTATCCGCAAATCTTGCGGGGGGTCAACTACAACACCACGTTGTTACGCGTTTATCAAACACCCGAGAATTTTGAGAAAGCTCAGAGGTTAGAACGTAATCTTGGAGCCTGCATTGAAGTGATATCGAAGGACCAGCTGGCAAAACGGCAGCCGAGCTTTGCCTCAGCGGCAAACTCAGGTGCCATTGCCGGAGCGCTTCACGTTGAAGGGTTTTCCCTTAACATCAAAAGCTTTTCACGAAACCTAATTAGGCTGCTACTTGCACTCGATGTTGAGTTTCACTGGAACTGCTCACTTAATACCTTGCGAACCGACGCTCAAGGCCGGGTTAGTGGTCTGATGACAGACGACGAAGTCGTGATGGCTGACAATGTTGTTCTTTGCCCGGGTGCCTATGCAGGCCTTTCCTCTAGCGCGCTACCCGCGTTATCAGAAATTGCGTCAATGGCGGGAATGTGGATTACTCTCCCCAACGAAGAAACTCCCTTAACCGCACCGCTTAAAGTACGCAGGCGTGGTTTTGCCGCCTCCGAGGCCGCAGAGGGTGCGAACATCATTCCCGGCCACGATGCACAGTCACGCCCAGTGATTTACTGTAGTTCGGGTCATGGCTTTGTCGGAAGCTCGCCCGAAGCAGCGCGCCAGTCCAATTTGTACGAACTGTTAGAGTGCATAAAGGAAACAACCGCTGAACTCTTTCCCGACAAGTTCAGAGAAGCTGAACGGCGTGGACTGCTTAGCTCCGAGCCCGAATATTGCATTCGCCCTTGGACCTCATCAGGATTGGGGGTGTTCGACACGCGAGAGCTGGCTAATGGCGGTCAGTTAATCCTGACTGGTGGCCACAATACAGGCGGTTTTGCGCAGGCCCCTGCGGTTGCCCGGTCAGTTCTCGCGGCATTAGATGGCACCCCTCATTGCATGGCCAGTATTTATCACCCCGAGCGGGCAAGCGCCCTTCTTGCCTGATCCAATTATTGCGAGAACTCAAATGACTTTGCAGGGAACTTTTCCAACCACGTTATCGAGCCTCATTGACGACGGCCTTACCAAGAGTAGCAGCCCGCTATGGGTTTGCGGTACGCATGTTTTTCAGCGTGATGAAGCGCGTGCAATGATCAATCAATTCAAGAATGCGTTGATCCAAGGTGGACTAAGTCCACAAGACAGGGTCGTCATTCATGGCGTTCCTTCGCCCCATAGCATTGCGTTTACAATCGCCGCGATCCTTGAGGGTTTGGTTGTGGTGCCATTGGATATGTCCATGACGCCATCCCGAAAAACTCAGGCGCTTGCCTTGGCCAACCCAGATGTGATCGTGGATTTTGCACCTGACCAATCGCTTGCCCCCGGCATAAAACGATTTGACCCAGAGCAGACACTGTTGCGCGCGTACGATACGCCGAACGTAACGACACGAGAGCAAGTGGCCGAGACAGAGGCCTGCTATATTTTCTTCACATCAGGTACAACCGGTACGCCCAAAGCCGTTTTAGGACAACGCAACGGCCTTACCCATTTCCTGAAGTGGCAGCGGGACATGTTACTTTTGTCTCCAACAGATCGCGTTGGCTTGCTAACTCGGTTTTCCTTTGATGTTGTACTACGCGACATTCTGCTTCCACTGGTATCTGGATGTACTAGCGTCATACCGGAAACTGACCGGCAAATGGATGCCCGGTCCATGATCGAATGGATTAGAGATAACCGCATCTCCCTCATGCACTCTGTTCCTTCGGTTGCCAATGCAATGTTGTCATCTTCTCCACAAATGGATTCAGTGACCACTCTCAGACACACGCTTTTTGCGGGAGAACCACTTAATAATGGACTTGTCGAACGGTGGCGTGAGCGGTTTCCCCAAACTGAAATTCACAACCTTTACGGCCCTACAGAAACGACTCTCGCAAAGTTCCATGCCCGTGTCCAACAACCAGCTCGACAGGGAATTCAAGCATGCGGTCATCCCTTGCCCGGAACTGAAGTGTCAATTTTGTCTGAGAGAGGTCAGCGTCTGCAACCGGGAGAGCTAGGCGAAGTTGCAATCCGCACACCGCACGCGAGCCTTGGCTATTTAGACAATCAACATAGCTCTGGGCTCCGCAGCATTATGACCGAAATCGACAGTAAACAGTTCTATTTAACTGGTGATTTGGGCTTTCTTGACGAAAATAGCACCCTGCACCTGCGTGGGCGAAAAGATGATCAGGTCAAGGTAATGGGCGTTCGACTTGAATTGGCGGGAATTGCCGCCTCTATCGAACTTCACCCTGCAATAGATAAAGCCATCGTCTTGGCAGAAGAAGACGGTTCAGGACACAAGCGCCTATTGGCATGGTATCAGGCAAACACCAAAGCACACTTACCCCCATCTGATCTCCGCGCTTTTCTAACTGACCACCTTCCACCCGCAGGAATTCCGGGTCGGTTGATCGCCTGCACAGACATTCCTCTCAATTCAAATGGAAAAGTTGACAGAGCGCGATTACCAACACCATGCGAGGACTCCTACGTTTTACCAGCCAGCGGCACCGAAACAATAATCGCAGAAGCCATTGCTCTAGAATTAGGAGTGTCACCTGTTGGTGCGATAACCGATTTTTTCGCCTTGGGTGGCGACTCCTTAATGGCTGCGGCAATCAGTGCCAAAATTTCGGTAACCACCAAGCGACATGTGACACCTAGCATGTTCCTTGAAGCCCCTACCCCAAGAGAGTTGGCGCAACTAATAGATAGCCGTGACGCTGATGTTTCAACTGTTCTCCCGACAGCGCCAGCCACACGTACGTTCGCCTTAACACCACAACAGACACGTTACTTACGCACCTTTGTGGCGGCCGGAAATCGCAACTGGTGCAACATGGTCGCCGTCTTTGAACTCCCAGATCACGTTACAGGTTTTGAGGTTTACAACGCCCTTCACGATATTTCTCTGCATCATGACAGTCTCCGGCTGGCATTCGAAATAGATGAACATGGTGTCACTCAGCAAAGTATCCGCCCCAATTCCTGTTTTGCGCTGAACGAACAGGATCTATCCAATCAACGGGAAGCGGATGTTGAGGCTCAAATTTTCAGACTCAAGATTGAGGAAGCCGAAAAGCCAATTGATATCTATTCCGAACAAGCACTTTTTCGCGCCCAATTACTGCACTTACCGCATGGACGACGGAAGCTTTTGTGGAACGTCCATCATTTAGTTTGCGACGGCACAAGCCAGGGTATTTTGGCCAAACTGTTAAACGAATGGCTAACTAACAGCCGCAGCTTTCGCGATCAGCATGCAGATCTACCTTCGTTTCGCGACCTAGCCTACACGGTGAACAAGAATGCGAAAATGCAAATTTCGGACCACTTTCCAAACTTGCTAAAGCAGCCCTCTCTGTATCGGCACATCTATTTCCCGAACACTCAATCGGCTACTGACACACAGAGATGTCAGGCATTTGAAGCCTCCATTTCCGCCGAAACAATGGGCGCTGTGCGCAGCACTGCAAAATCATTCAAGTGCACTCCATATGTGGTTCTACTGGCGGGCTATTTTCAGGCCCTGTCCTCTCTGACAAAGCAGAACGATCTAGCCATTGTTACGCCCTTGTCAGGAAGAGAGCACCCTCAGGCTCGTGATATGATCGCCGACCTCATTAATCTCATCCCTCACAGAATTGCTGATATCGACAAGTTGGATACGCCAGTGCTTCTCCAACGTGTTCGAAATCTTGTTGCCAGTGGTGCTTGCCATCAAGCTGAACAATTTGACCAGGTCGTGGATGCATTAGCCTTACCTTTTCCAGCCGACCGCAACCCATTGACCGGCCTCTCATTGAATTACATGCCGCAGCGAGGTGAAGGCCTCCCTGCAAGCCGGGTTCATGAAGATCGCGGATACAAACTGAAATACGACGTTCTGTTCCTGATGAGGGATTACAAGAACTGTCTGAATATCGAGATACAATATCGCGCGGGCCTATTTGATCGCGCCGATATTGAAGAGTTTTTTGACCTTTACGAACATACTCTTAGGGAGATTTCCAATGACGCATGATACCGGCGAAGGTGCGCCAATTACCGAATACATACTTCTGCTTACCCTTGCCGCGCTTTGGGGTGGATCGTTCACCTTGATCAAGGTGGCGTTAGAAAACTACCCGCCGATGACAATCGTATCCTCGCGCTTACTCATCGGTGGATTTGTCCTTGTCTTAATCGCAATGATAAGGCGGGACGTCTTTCCTAGCACAGGCAAGCGCTGGCTGGAACTGCTCATACAAGGAACCTTGCAAGGTGGCCTTCCTTTTTTCCTGATCACATGGGCGGAAAAATACGTAGCTTCGAGCGTCGCCGGGATCGTGAACTCGACTCCACCTATGTTCGTGTTTTTGATCACAGTGTTTATCCTTCGCACTGTAAAATTCGACGGCTTTAAACTGCTTGGCATTCTTTTTGGAATGGCTGGAGTTGCCATAATAGCAACGTCTCGTGCAATCAGCGTTGAAGACAGCAGCGTTCTTGCGGTCCTTGCGGTCCTTGCTGCCAGTTGCTCATATGCGGTCGGAGCGATCTATGGCCGTCGCTTTGGGGACCAATCTGCATTCATCACCGGCGGGGTCTCTCTACTGCTTGCAGCAGTGTTGACAACACCTGCTGCCATGTTCTTCGAGGCTCCGCTTTCAATAACCCCCGAATTGAAACCAACGCTTGCGCTTCTTGCTTTGGCCTTTTTCTCCACCGCATTGGCGAGTTTGATTTTTTTCCGCCTCATAAAAACCCTCGGGTCCCTTGCCACGACGTCCAATGCCTATTTACGAGCTTTATTCAGTATGGCCCTTGGGGCGGTTTTTCTGGGCGAAGAGCTGGGCACATCAGTTCTTCTAGCATCACTTTCAATTTTCCTAGGTGTGTTTTTGGTCACCGGTCAGTTTCGCAAAAACATTTATGACCGCATGTTCGGAAAGGCCCTAAAAAATGTCTAGCTTTGATTTCTATTTCGCCCGCTCAGGCAATAGTCTGCGGGCCGCCATTGCGCTTGAACTTGCGGAAGTACCAGTTCGACGCCACCTGCTCGACTTAAGCACGGCAGAACACAACAATGACTGGTTTAAAAAAATCACTCCTGCTGGTCATGTGCCGGTTTTGCATATCCATCAAAAGGATGGACGAGATTTAGTCCTGACACAGTCAGGAGCCATCATGGACCACGTTCTGGGGGAGAGGCGACCAGAGCTCTGGCCTGAGAATACCCTGGATCGGGCGAACTGTACTGCAATGGTTCATAACGCTATCAGCGATATCGCAGTTCAAAACACTCTCGCACGTTACCTTGCGCACGAACCAAACGCCGCAAATCTCGTGCTGGAGCGAATGTGGACCTCTCTCTATGCAGCCTTTGGACCTCTACAGAACGCGCCCTATCTGTGCGGCGATACCCCCACTATCGCTGACTTCGCCCATTTTCCGGTGGTTTATATGCGAGCACCACACCTGCGGTCCATTCCACGGGCGGCACATGTGATCAAATGGCTTGATCGAATGGCGCAAACCGATCCGGTCGCAACAGCGATTGAATACGCTGGCGTTCAGATAAAGGGGTAGTTTTGTCATGAAACCAATAAGAATAGCGATCATCGGCGCTGGCCCATGGGGTTTGGCAGTGCTCGACCGTTTGATAACACACGCACGTGCTGACCAGACGATATCGTTCCGGGTTAAAATCTATGATCCCAGTCAGCCAGGCCCAGGTATGCATGACCGCAGCCAGCCAAATCACCTGCTTTTGAATACTGTCACCGAGCAAGTGGACAGTTTTTCCGCCAAACATTTTGGCACACCCGCGTTGCCTGGGGCTATGACATTTCTGGAATGGGTTCGCTCCCAATCCGACCCAGATTGCCCAGCGCAAGGATTTTTACCCCGGCGCATTTTTGGAGCCTATTTACGCTTTGTCTATGACACCCTGAAAAACTGCATGCCAGCCAACATAGATCTGGAAGAACACCGTTCGGCAGTCACACGCATCGACACACAGGCTGACAGTCTTTTTTGGTTGTACGACACCGAAAGCAGTGTTGGCGAATTTGATCATGTCTTTGTTTGCACCGGTCATGGAATAGAAACCAAAGAGGCAATTGAGTTTCGCGACGGCAGCTTAGCCCCCTACCCTATTGCAGATTTTTCGAAACAGGTTTCATCAGCAAAAATAGTTGGCATTCAGGGAATGGGTTTGACTGCAGTCGATATCGTTTCCACGCTAACGGAAGGCCGTGGCGGACGGTTTCATGAAAAAGATGACGCCAAACTTGTATATGAACCCTCAGGAACAGAACCCATAATGTACTGCTTCTCACGAAGCGGTACGCCTTTTAGCTGTCGACCGGCAAGCTCCCCTGATCTTACCAGCAGCTCCGTCCCGCTTTTTTGCCGGTCAGAAATGTTGCCCAAAAATCGCGCGTTGGACTTTACCCAAGATGTGTTGCCGCTGTTGGTTGCAGAGATGTGGTCCGCTTTTGCACTACGGCATGTATCCCTAACGAGTGGCGTTGTTTTAGCCACCACCCTGCAATATCAATTGTCCAAACACCTACCAGAGTTTGCAACTGCAATGGCACGAGAAATCGTAGGCGAAGCCGGGCGTAACTTTGATCCGGAAGCTTTGCTTCTGGGGGCCGGTCCTTCAGAAAATGACATCGGCGCACCAACCGCTGTATCGATCAAAAATCACCTAAAACACGACGTTGCAGAGGCCCAAAAAGGGGAAAGCAACAGCCCCTATAAGTATGCAATCGAAATGCTGCGAGTGAACCGTGACTTTATACGTGATGCCGTCAGCCATGGCCGTTTGACCTCTGGATCTCGTGTTATGTTCTTCTCCCGTATAGCACCACGAATTACACAGCTTATTGTTGGCCCTCCCCTTTCTAGAGGACGCGAATGGCTCGCACTCGCCGAAGCTGGTTTCTTGCGATTTGACCTAGCAATGAACCCCGTGTTGGAGCGCGACAACTGGTATGGACATTGGATTGCACGCTCTGACGGGAATAACGGTAAGCGTGTTGTACATCTACACAAACTCATACGAGCTCATATGACAGCAGCGGCCCACCCAAACGATTTATTGCAAAATCTAGCGGCCAGTGGGCTCTGTGCACGTACAAATACATTGGGACTACGATACTTCCATACTGATATGAATGACTGTCCAATCGACTCTACAGGCCGCCGGGTATCTGGGATCACAATGCTTGGGGTGCCCACAGAAGGCTCGACATATTTCAACAGTTACCTTCCTTCGCCTCGTAGTCGTGCAAGAGCCTTCGACCAAGCAGATAGAGCTATCGAGATGCTCTTGCGCAACGCAGCAATGAATGAGTCGGTCGCTGCGTAACCAATACCGGGCGTGACTGTGCATTTTCCTGAAGTTACGACACGGAATTTCAACGAACACGGCGCGAGAGAAATCTTCAGGCGCCGTGTTCCTAGCTTGATCTGTATTGAATGGCTGCTAGCCACACCCAGTGAGCTGGCCCAAATTACAGCGAAGGCGTTTAACGAGAGATGGTCATCGTGACTGATCGGGACATACGAAGGTTAGTGCGGAGGTTCTTGTGGTCGCGCTCGAAGCAAATTTTGCTGAAGCAAAGTCAATGTTTTAGAAATATTGACTTCTCTGGACTTCAGCTTGTTGATCATTTCGAGGGCAACACTGTGTTCGCATTGGTCGGCTTTAAGAATAGCCAGCATCTCCAGCGCTTTTGGGTTTCCAGGAGAAATGAAGCAGACCAGCTCTAGTATATTGGTAGCCTTTTCTGTCTGGCCGTAAATATACTGAAGCGATGCCAACGCTACCAACAATTCAGCCTCTAACAACCTATCGCCAGTATTGAATTCTGAAGTGGAAATAGCAGTAGAGTTCATCTCGCTACCTGATGCCTCAACATGATTTCACTATAGGAAAATTGTGTGCTGAATTTTTTGATTTCTTCGAATCCTTGTACCGCAGAGGGCAATCCAGAGCTTTCTAATTCGACATTCCAACGACCTATGATCAATTGCAGTGCGTCAATAACACTTTCAGGAGAATTTGACTTTAGAATCTCTATATTGGCGATTGCTTGCTCCAAGTAACGTGGCTCACTAACTGCAAAACTACGTTCGAGCTGCAATTCCGGAGGGCGCAAGCCTGGGCCATCGTAATATGCGGTGAACACTGTGGAAGTGTTCACCGGCTCCTGCGCAGCACGGACGTCCCTATCTATTTTCCGATCAGCACTCGAAAAATTCGGATGATGTGAAATGCTCTCGGTGGTTTTATTGATCGGCATTACTTTTGTTCCCAAATGAAACTTCTATCAGCTCGTCAACATTCTGTAAAATAAGTGATTTTTCACGAATGTCACTGAGCTTCCAGTTTTCAACGATGGTATCCCCCATTTCAACTTTTTGGCCATCAAGGAGGATTACAAATTTCTGAGGCGCCTGCGTTACGAGGCTGATCGCGGGAAAATTTGTTAGGACAGGAACACTTCTAACGTTGTAGATCACCGGGAAATCCGCCAGCACGATTTCAATTTCGCTGCGCGCGGTCTGCCACTCCCCCAAGTCATTTCGGCTAATTGTCCCTGAAATCTCAACAACTGAATCCGCGCGCGAAGTAACCTCTACTCTCTCCGAAAGCCCCGCCTTAGCGAGAACGGCCTCCACTATAGCAGAGGCATCCTGAAAACCACCATCCGAACTCGCATCGCCTTGAACAAACTGGGATGTAGAAAACCGTTCTGTGGGAACCAAATACATCCAACCTACGATGAGGGTCATGACCATCAACAAACTTGCCATCAAAACGACAGGTACGCTCGCTTCAGTGTCGGTTTCAGAAAACTCTGAAGACCGAGATACACAAAGCACATCCCCATCAATTTTCAACTTGCATGGAAGCCGTTTGGTCGCGGCTTCGGATGTTACCAGTAGATCATCAAGGTACACATCCTTGCGATCCGTCGATGCGGAAACGAGTGTTACATTTGCCACCTGTCCAAACGAAACATCAACAGAACCTTTTTCTCCGTCCTTAGGTAAAAGAAAAAGTTCGTCTGTGACACTGTCCCCAATGCGAAAGGCCTGCTTTGTGAGCTCGACTTCACTCCCTGCCTGCAAACCAGAGACGACACTAATTGTAATTTGTGGTGGCGGTTGCACACTTAGCGAGGTGCGAATGCGGCCAAGTCTTTCTTGCGCATATACCGCCAACATCTTTAGGCCGTCTAACATTCAATTAGCCTGACTTCAGAATATGTGTCAGGTCTTTTTGAGCAGTCTGTGCGACCCCCCAAGTGATCTGCCATTCGGTCAGGTCTTTTACGACAGACATCATTTCATTTGCGGTCTGCGAAATTTCATTCGCCTTTCCATCAACCGGACCTGAAGCTGGCCCATCGGAAGGTCCTGAAATAAAGTCATTTTGTATGTCCATCACTTCCCGTTGGGCAGCACCTGAAATCGGATCCGAAGGTGCGCTCTGTTCAACGGGACTAGATGAAAGGCTATGTATCGCAACATTCATGGCATCACTCATATCCCGCGCAATCCCCTGATTTCGCGAAGCATCATCAACAAGACTCTCAATAGAAACAGCCGTCACCTGCTTCTCTGCCAGTTGGTCGCCTATTGCGCTGACTTCATCTGCCATGAAATCCCTTTCCTCTTACGAAATGTAAATTATTCGTCTTTGGCGAGCTCTCGCGCCTTACTAACGAGCTTGAACATTGACTGCTGCATGAAGACCTCGAGTATTTCATCAAGTTGCTCTTGCAAGCCGGCATCATCCACTACCGGGAGACTGCTCGTCGGCGTTTCCGTTACTCCATCACTTTCCACATGCTTTCCTTCGATTGTTTGCAGCAAAGTAAAGAACCCGGCTGAAAGAAGATGCGCCCGAAAGTTCTCCAAATTTGTCATCATTGTCTGAGTAGCGTTTTCACCCTCAATAGTTAAATGCCAACCATTTCGAAGAAAGCATTCTCATCTACCTAGGTTCATAGGCACTACGTACCACCTTCCGAGACCTTCACTCATCATCATCCGGGTGAGAAAAAGCCATCCAAGGTAGTCGTTGCAATTTATCGCAACCGAAAAATTGTGAACATTTTAAACAACGTTTCAAAAGTATTAAGAGGATGAGGAATATTGTTGTTCCGCTTTGCTTGCCGCTCCAAGGTTACAAAAGTTGTCGCACTCGGAATTTCATTGTCCATGGGCACTTCTGTAGCTGCCATTACGTCACAAGAAGAATTGCGCGGCGCCACGGTGCAAATCAAAGTCATAGACTCGCGCGTTCAGGAACTTTTGCAGTTAGTTTCGACACTTACCGAAGAACAGGTAGAAATCTCTTCGGCTGTAAACACACGCCTGACATCGACAAATTACCACGGAACCATCCGCGATGTTCTCACGCAGCTGTCGCGCGAGGCCAAGATCGAATGGTTCCAGTTTAACGGAATTTACTATGTTTCAGACACCTCTGAAACCACTTCACGCATCATTCGGCTTTCCAAGATGTCATATGACGAGGCCGCCAGATTATTGAGCGAGGCGGGAATCACGGCCAGTAGTCTGAGAAAAATTGAAGTCGCCGACGGCGCTGCGATTGTTCTAACCGGACCACCAAAACTAATCGCGTTTGGCGAGGCCATTATTCAAAGTCTACCAGCGGACACCGTCCCTCTCAAAAAACAGTCTCTAATTCGAATTCGCCGAGGGACCGAAATTGAAATTGAACCCACTCCAGCACAAGGGACTGACGCCACCAATGATCAACATCTGGTGAATGGCGGCGATAGTTAGAAATGTAGCCATATCGAATTCTGACAACAAAAGTCAGATCTTGCGCCGTAAGGCGCAGGCGGCCTGCACAAAACAGGCCTTACTAACCTCTTACGAGGAGCATCAATAATGACATGTATGAAAGGAATAAATATGCCCGCACCAGTAACTGCAGACACTTCATCAGTGACGTCCTCAGCCCAAGAACTCAAGGACGTGACCGAAGCGATGAGTAGAGCTCTAATTGACGCAGAAAAAATTATGCAGCCAGCTAAAACAGAGAAACAGGTCGCTGGTAAAGGCGCCTAATTCTCAAAAATGCGCGGCGATGTTTTCACCGCGCATTTTGCCCAGATGTAGCATCTCGTAGACGACCAAAGGCAAGCATAGATAATGAGACGAGATCTGTACCTGGTAACCATCTTGATTGCGACCCTTTCGCTTATTGTAGTGCCGATTCATCAGTCAGTGATTGATGGGTTGCTTGCTCTAAATCTTTCACTTTCGGTTGTTTTGCTAATTGTTGCGATCTATCTGAAACAACCATCCGATTTTTCTACATTTCCGTCGGTTATCTTGATTGGTACGGCATTTCGGCTAGCGCTTTCTATCGGAACTACGCGCCTCATATTATCTGAGGCAGACGCAGGCTCCATCATCGAAACCTTTGGCAATTTTGTTGTTGCTGGTTCGATTATGATTGGGCTTGTCATTTTTCTTATCATTACCGCGGTGCAATTTCTGGTTATCACCAAAGGCGCTGAGCGGGTAGCCGAGGTGGGCGCTCGGTTCACGCTGGATGCCCTGCCCGGCAAGCAGATGACAATCGATGCCATGGTCAAGGCTGGTGACATCGAACCAGAAGAAGGCAGCCGTCTAAGGGCCCAATTGGATAAAAACAGTCAGTTCTTCGGCGCGATGGACGGCGCGATGAAGTTTATTAAGGGAGACGCAATTGCCGGCATCGTGATCATTTGCATCAATCTGATCGGCGGCATTGCTGTTGGCATGAATGTTCATGGCCTCAGCTTTTCAGATGCAGCCGCGACATTCTCCTTGCTTACTATTGGCGATGGTCTGGTCGCACAGATCCCCGCCTTGCTCATGGCGATGAGTGCAGGGATTATTGTTACTCGCGTTACCGACAGTGAAAACATAGATCTTGGTTCCGACATATCACGAGAGCTGTTTTCAGACCACAGAGTGCCAGCCATGTCTGGTGCTATAATTCTTTTACTTGGTTTGATCCCCGGCTTTCCTCTCGCAATTTTTTCAAGCTTTTCAGTAGTTTTGCTGACCATGGCGCTGTACATGAGGCGGCGCGCAGCGAAAGAAGAAAAACCATTGGAAGAAAGTCGGGAAGAAATTTCCGAAGATGTTGAAGGTCGTCCTGAGGAGAATAATGAACCCCTGCGAGAGCTGCCTCAAAGCAATCGCTTCCAGGTGCTTCTTGGTTCTGAGATCACCTCAGGTCTCAATATTGACTTGCTAAACGAGTCCTTGCTTGATCTCTTTTGGACGTTGTTTTCGACACGTGGCGTTCAATTTCCCATTCCAAAATTAGTGCCAAATGCTGCGGTGGCAGGGAATACCTGGGTTCTCCAATTGGATGAAGTCCCAATCCAAAAAGGAACCCTTGATACGGCCGATATTCTAGTCGGGACCTCTGATAGGCAACTGTTAGAAGACAGTCTGAACCTTTCAGAGTTACAGAGCGCGCCCGAAGAAGTCCTTACGGGAATTTGGGTGCCGCGCAGGCATTCGCAACAGATTGAAAGCATGGGCCTGAGCTACATGGAGCCAGAAGCTGTGTTATCCTTAATTGCCTTTCGCAAGTTTGAGCAAAACTTGGGAACACTGTTTACGCTGGATGATTTTTACACATACCAAAAATCACTACGGGCCGCGGATCCAGAAACGATGTCGGTCATTGAAGGTGATATTCTGCAACCACAACTGTTCAAGATGTTAAGTTACCTGGTTGAAGATGGGGTTCCTCTTAGGCCGTTAGAGTTGGTAATTTCATCCCTTCACTATTGGATCCATACGCTCGATTCCCCGACCCCAATCATGCTTGCCGAATGCCTGCGCGGATCCTTGAGACGTCAGCTTTGCTATCGATTAGCGGGTAAGGTGGGGGCTATTGGTATGGTAATTGTCTCGCCAGAGTTGGAAAAAAGAGCGCGTCGCGCAATCCAACAGGACGCCGACCAATTCTCAGAGCTATCAAGCAAAAGTTTGGTCTTTGACGCAGAAACGACCGAGGCCGTTATTCCGCAACTAAAGGATATCGCCAGCGGTAGCAAAGACGGTGCTGCTCAACCTACTGTCATGGTGGCCGCTGATCTGCGAAGACGTATGCGAAATTTTCTAGCCGAGAACAACATACACTTACCTGTACTGGCTCCTCATGAACTAGCCAACGAGGTTCCGTCATTTCCAATCGGCATTATAGAGGCCGAAATACCCGTAGAACGCCTGATAAACACCTAAAGTCCGGCAGTTTGCACAGGTGTCTTATCAACACACGCTCAAATACTAAATCCATACCGCTCAGCCCAAAGCATGATCCTGCCTAGCTCGGTGTTTCAGTCCGAAAAGGTACGGAGCCGTCTACGTAAATGAGGGATAGTTCAGTGTTCGCCACCGAGTGACTGGAAGCACATTTTAATGAATTCTTAACACCGGGGGAGAAATTGTGCGAATCTACAAAATAGCAAAATTAGCTTTGGGAATACTCTTCTTGATTTCCGTAATGGGATGTAAAGAGACGATTTTTTCCAAACTTGAGGAACGCGAAGCAAGCGAAATGATTGCTGTGCTGTTCGGGAGTGGTGTGGAAGCCACCCGGATTCAGGATAAAGACGGCGCTTATTCCGTTCAGGTGAACTCTACACTGGTTCCGCAGGCAATAACACTCCTTCTTGAACGCGGTTTACCCCGCGAAAAGTTCGATTCACTTGGTGATATTTTCGGGGCAGGAAACATCCTAGGAACCCCTTTCGAACAGCAAGCGCGTTTTGTTCATGCAATGAACCAAGAGCTGTCAAACACAATCAGCAGCATTTCTGGAGTTCGTTCAGCAAGGGTTATGCTTGCTATCCCGCAACCCAAACGTTTTGAGAAGACAGCAAGGGAAGCAAATGCTTCGGTGACAGTCGAATATGAGGAATTTGCCGCGTCCGAAGAGCTTATTGGTAAGATAAAACTGATTGTAGCAAACAGCACGCCAGATCTTCATTATGAAAGCGTCGTGGTCGTAATGTTCCCCTATGGCGGAGCGTCGAGACAAGCCGTCGCTCTCTCACCAGAGAACGAACAAACAACCGCAAGTGTGGTTAGTGCCGACATCTTAGGCATCAAGAATATTCAAGATTTTGTCGACCGGCAGGTCGCGCTCTTTATCTTGCTTAGCCTTCTCACAGGAACGTTAGTTTGGGTATGTGGTGCAAAATTCATCTCCAGAAGAGCTAGGCGTTCCCCACCAGTTGTCCGCGTACGCAACGATCCAACGGGCCGTAATTCATGATGCCCATTGCCGAAAACTCTTTCGCCGTTCATCCTGAATGGCTGGTGACCATGGTACCTGGGATCACGGACAAACGCCTGCGTTCAGAAATATTTGAAGATGAAGCCTTCTTCAAAAGGTTGCTGTCAGAGCAGCACCCTCTTCTTGCCTTTCCTGACTTGCAAACTGAAGAAAAGGTAAAGCAGATTACTGATGTCGTCAGTTCGGCTATTACCGAAAAAAACCTACGACGTATCGGTCTCTCCTGGCTGGCTCCTCGACTAATCCTCTGCCTGTTCACCCGCGAAACGAGAACAATCTGTGGGAACTTGTCAGTACAAGATCTAGATTTGGTCAGGAAATTCCATGACCACGTCGATCCCTCAGTTATTCCAACAATCCCGGATGTTCAAAGCATTGAGCGTGAAGGCGTTCATTGCTTTTTAGCCTGGGCAAAAGGTTTTCCGGCGCCGGTTGCTGAACACTTGAAACTGCTGGTCTCGCCAATTTCACCCCAATTTTCTTCGAATATTGAAAAACGCAAAATGCTGTTCGAGCGGTTTTTGCGCGCAGTACCGGAGGATGACTTATCATGAAGAATTGGAGCGAGACTAAACCGCGTGCAGAGTTGTTGAACGCCCAGGATTTTGATGAAGCTTTGAGCATTGAAACAAAGCTCAAAGAAAGGGTCACCTCAATCTTGTATGCGGCACACCTGAAGGCTGATCAAATTCTCGAACAGGTCGACGATGAAAGGCATCAACAACTAAGAGAGCTTCAGGAAACCACAGCCGGGTATAAGACTGCCGCTCTGGAAAACCAAAAAGCAGATGCGTTTGCTGAATTGCTCAGCGTTTCTGCTGACATCAGGTCGGAGTTTGAGGCTATGACCCCCTGGTTGATCGACTTGGTTGGAACTTGCTTGCGACGTTTGATCGGAGAATTGGATGATGCGGAGTTGATTTCCCGCATGGTTCATGAGGCTTTGAAAGTAACAAGTACCACATATGAGCAAGCTCTGACCGTTCATCCAGATCAGGAATCACGAATTCTAACTGTTATGTCCACATTCCCCGAACGTTTCGGCGGAGTGACTTCAATTGAGACTTGTCCTGATATGAAACCGAATACAATCCGCATCGGGTGCGAGACAAGTGTTGTCGACGTTGCGCTGGAGGCGCAGTTGGAAACTCTGGTTACGCTATTCGAGCAAGCTCCATCCAACGCGCTGAGTTCAACATGACAAAGTTCTCAGGACGCCTCCATACGATATCTCAGATGGTTAGTTCGCAACCGCTTTATAAGGTGATGGGGCGAGTAATCGAAGTTGGAGGCCTTACTATTGTCGCCGCAATTCCCGACGCGCGCAAAGGGATGATTTACCAAATAGATCGTAAGAACAGCGCCCCAGTTTTGGCTGAAGTCACAAAACTTGAACCTAATCGAGCGACCCTAACGCCCTATAGCGAAACAACAGGTTTATCTGTTGGAGCATTAGTTAGGTTCTCAAGCGAACAGCCAATAATTTCGGTAGGCTTTTCCCTGCTTGGCAGAATTGTAAACCCGTTTGGTGAACCAATGGATGGGCTGCCACTGGAGCTAGAAACAGAAAGAACACGTCATATTCGCCCAAAGCAGGGCGCCGCCGTCGAACGCCCAGTGATTACGAAACAATTTCATACAGGATGCCGCGCCATCGACGGTACCACAACAATAGGCGTTGGCCAACGTATGGCAGTGTTTGGAGCACCTGGCACAGGGAAATCATCGCTTTTAGAGATGTTGGCCAGCAATTGCGAAGCAGATGTGATTGTGGTTGGTCTAGTTGGCGAACGAGGCCGAGAAGTTCGTGAGTTCTTTGAGCAAGTGAACAAAGTCGGTAAGGCCCACCGACTGGTAATCGTCGCCGCCACTTCAGATCGACCCGCCATCGAGAGAGCAATTTGCGCACATAGTGCAAGCTCCATTGCTGAGTATTTTCGCGACCAGGGAAAATCAGTTTTTTTAGTAGTGGATAGCCTTACCCGAACAGCGCGCGCACTGCGTGAAATTGGACTCGCCAATGGAGAAGCGCCCGTTCGTCGGGGCTTTCCGGCCTCAGTATATCCTGCACTTTCAGCTGTGATCGAACGCGCTGGTCGATCTAATTCAGGCGACATAACCGCCCTATATTCAGTCTTAACAGAAGGTGACGCGGAAACTGACCCGATTGGCGAAGAAGTTAAAAGCCTAACCGACGGTCATATTCTACTAAGCAGGGAGCTCGCCAATGCAGGGCATTTTCCCTCAATTGATGTTCTTGCAAGCCTAAGCCGAACAATGAAACGAATTGTCACTGCGCCACACCTGGAAGCGTCACAAGAGCTACGAAAATTGCTGGCCAAATATGAAGAAATCGAACTCCTGCTCAAGTTGGGAGACTACGAATTTGGCTATGACCCAGTCGCCGATAAAGCCATCCAACTCCGTGATGAGATCAATTCATTTATTCGGCAAGCATCGGACGAATATTCCAACTTTCCAGAGACAGTAGTGAAACTAAGAGAGCTGGTTTCATGAAACGTCCAGAACAGATGTTACAATTACAGGCTCTCAATGAAATGCGTGTGCAGCACGCAAAGAACAAGCTATATCGCGCTTCAGTCAAAAAACGCCGTGTAGCCCAAGCCCTGGACAGTTTCACTCAAGAATTACAAAGAAAACAAAGCGGCATTGGCGAGTATGCTAGGCAGCGTTTTATGCAAATGCCTGATCAAGATCATAGACTGTCTTCATTTCAAAGCATTGCGTATGGGGTGTTTCAACGGCGACAAGAGCTAACGCACATCCAGCATAACATTGAACACAAGGCACTGGAGCAAGAGCACGTTGAGGGTGAGTATCAAGAGCAAGCCAAGCGGTATAAATCCAAATTAGAAACCCAAAAGACCGTTGATCGTTTTTCAGTTCAGATCCTAAGGCAACGAGACGAGCTAGTCGAAATGGAGGCCGAAGACGACATTTACCCGACCTTGCGAGGTCAAGCATGAAGGAGCATCTCGATAGCGTAGAGCAGCGCACCGCGCCATCGACTCAACCAGGGCATTTTTGGGCTGCTGTTCCACACCTTGATCCTGCTCAGGCGGAACTTGAGAACGCACGCGTCAATGCAGGTGGTGAGTTTCCACTTCTGTTTAATGGTAAATCGCTAACCCTACGGTACCTAAAAAAAGCCCCAGCTTGTGAGTTTTCCGAAGTTGCCGAGATTTGGCTTGGAGATCATCTGCTCGAAGTTTATTTTTCAGATGGGGCACTTGATCGAGCGCTGGATTTTGCTGGGTATCAACAAGTGGTTCAAACCCTCTCACCACAAGTGGCCGGTATTGTTTTAGACAAACTTATAAAACTGCATATGCAATCGCTAGAAAGCTCTTTTCAGGGCAACAGTCTGGTTATGAGCTACCTTACTGATCAAGAAGAAGTCCCAGATAACCCCCTCTATTTTTCCTTAAAGGCAGAAGACGATGGTAGCTCCATTTTTTTTGCAATTGACACGGACACGACAACAAAAATCAAAATGCTAAGTGAATTTCTCTCGCCGAAGAACTCTCCTGAATTAGGTGGAGATTTTTGGGTAGATCTAAGTGCTCGGGCCTCTGGGTTTCACCTTGAATGCACTCAGCTAAAAGCAATGAAAGCCGGCGATGGGCTAATGCTCCCACATGGGTGGGCCCCGGACCGTGACAACACTGTAGCGCTAAATCAGCAGTTCGTAACACCGGCAGAACAAAAGAGGCAAAGCTTTACTTTGCAGTCCGATTTTTCAAAAGCCAACAAACTTATACACAGGTGGTTAGGAAGCATGAGCATATCCCAAGACGATCTAGAAGTGGAAATTTCCGTCGAAATCGCCCGAGGTCGAGTGTTGGCAAACGAAGTGGAGAATCTTGGAGAAGGAAGTGTATTAGACTTGGATATCCTTCCCGATGACACTGTTCTTCTGCTGGCAGGTGAGCGCCCGTTGGCCCAAGGGAAACTTGTAAGGCTGAACGATCGTTTTGCGATCAAGATACTTAAATGCCTGTAAAGCGTTAAAGTAATTTAGGATGGACACTTCACCCCTGCTAATTGGCTTTGCTTTCGGGTTTTCGCTTTTCGCATTTGTAAGCATGACCTCGTTTATAAAACTATCTGTTGTTCTAATGATCACGCGACAAGCATTAGGTATGCAACAAGTCCCTTCCAACATGATCGTAATGGCGCTAGCCGTATTTCTATCCATATTTGTTGCTTGGCCAATCCTGAATCTGGCCGTTTCAAACGCAATACTGGTTGATATTGATGTATTGTCGGCAAGTTCAGTCCAGGAAATATGGACCGCTGTCATTAGTCCATTTCACGCCTTTATGACCGAACGAATTGATCCCGAACAAGCAACGTATTTGGCATTGATCGCGACCGAACTTTGGGCGGATGCTGGAATCGTTGGACAGGAAACTGACTTAGTTATCGTGATACCATCTTTTATGGTGTCGGAACTAACCAGCGCTTTTGAAATTGGCTTCTTGATCTATCTGCCATTTGTAGCAATCGATCTGACGGTTACCGGGATCCTCATGGCTCTGGGTATGCAGATGGTACAGCCTAATATCATCTCGGTTCCTTTCAAATTGCTCGTCTTTGTTTTTGTCGACGGCTGGAGCAAGTTGGTTGAGGGGCTCATCATGACTTACATAGGTTGAGTTGATGGATCAGTCTGTGTTGCTAAGTCAGCTTCTGACCTTCATGACCGCAGTTGCGGTTCTGGCCGGGATACCTTTGGCAGTTGCAACTGCTGTTGGGATAATAATTTCTTTCATTCAGGCAATAACACAGATCCAGGATCAAACCCTGTCGCAAACCTTTAAAATCGCAGCAATTGCGGTTGTGTTGATCTCTTTCGCCCCATTCCTAACGGCCCCCCTTCTCAACGCGACAGCGGAAATATTCAATTCGTTCCACTCGTTGGCACCATGAGCGAAAAAATTGAAACACTGATTGGCCTGCTTCTACAGCATGGCTATCAGATAGCCATTCCGCTGATGCTTCTAACTCTGCTACGCCCCTGGGCGATGCTTTACACCTTTATCGGTTTCCAATGGGCGCTCGGTAGATCGGCTGGAATCCGATCCATTATGGCAATTGTTATTGGCCTTCCCATGATTCTGGTTCACGGATCCACACTGGAGGCCATCGTTCTGCAGCCATCAGTGTTGCCGTTTTTTGGTATCGTTTTAGCGGAATTGACCGTTGGCGCCTGCATCGGCATCCTCGCTTCACTGCCCTTTTGGTCTCTCCAATACGCAGGGGCAATTTCAGATCAGATGCGTGGTGAAACTGATAGCGGAATACAATCGCCAGCAGGTGGCAGCATAACCACATTTGGAAACCTGTACCTCGTCATTGGATTTTTGGCTTTTGTAACATTGAACGGGTTTTCATGGCTTTTTGGTACCCTACTCAGAAGTTATCAGATTTGGCCGACGGGCCGAAACATGCCCGAGCTATCAACCTCCTCGCTTTGGTACGTCATCACATTATTCGGCGAGTCCATTTCATATGCGGTCACAATAGCGGTTCCTGCCCTTGTGGTTCTTCTTGCAATCGAACTGGTTTCGGGCATCTGTGCGCGCTTGGCACCGCGATTTGGGTTCTACAATTTGGCCTTTCTGATTAAGAACCTATGCGCCATTCTAATACTGCCTTTTCTGGTCATGCTTGTCTGGAAGAGTGCAGGCATCCAGATATTCAATAATTTTCAGGACATTGATGCGTTAAAGTTTCTGATTGATGAGTGAATCAGAGGAAAAAAAACACCCCGCGAGTCAGCAAAAGCTCCGAAAGAAACGCAAAGAGGGTTCGGTTCCGCAAGCCACTTCATCGGTTGGCGCGCTCTCCGCAGCGGCCCTTTTGATAATACTGCTTTCGCTAACAGCTTCACTGTTTCATAGCGCGGTAACCTTGTTGGAACTTCCCGCACTGCTCATTAGCGATCATATCGAAGACACAATCCAAATGGCTTTTGTGCTTGTCTGGCAGCAAATGCTAAAGGTGCTCCTGCCTCTTATCCTGGCCACACTATTCATTGCGATTGTTGGGTCACTCGTCTTCAACGGTGGCATTGTTTTCGCGATGAAGCCCGTTGTGCCGGACCTGAAAAAGGTATCGATGACGTCCGGGTTCAAACGTGTCTTGGGAAAGCGGGGCTGGATAGAAACTGGCCAAACATTTGTGATGCTGGCCACGTGGTTATGCTTCGCCACATTTGTAATGTCGCTACACCTGCCAAACCTGTTTATCAGCAGCGAATGCTCCAGTGCCTGCCAAAGATCCATCACATTCCCGCTGTTTATAAGCTTGATCCTTGGCGCGATATTTTGGTTTCTTCTGTCTGCTGGCTGGAACCTCGTTATCCAACGCGGCCTTTTTCAGCATGAACAACGCATGACGGAAACAGAGGTCAAGCGAGAGCGTAAAGATCAACATGGCTCTCCAGAAATGCGGAAGTACCGGAACATTGCGAGACACGAGGTGATGTCGTCTCCGGGTACCCGCTTCTCACACCACGACGCGACAATTGCTTTCGTTTCAAACATCGGCGTGGTCGCCATCAACTTTGATCCTCCGCAGCAGGGGCTTCCCCGTTTGGTGGCAAAAGCACGTGACCAAGACAAAATGGACACCCTGCTACTTGCACTAAAGGCCTCGGGCACACCCATTTTTGAGAGCTATGATCTGGTTGCCAATGGTCTGCGCAAATCGAAATCTGACGTCTTTGATGTCCAGCATTTTCCGGAATTTGCCCGCTACTACGCCATCCAGCTTAAATCCAAGGGTCTTGGCGGTCCGTTGTAACCTCTCCCGATACCTGCATCGGCTGAGTACTACGGAGATCTGATGCGGGGCCTTCCGCAATTAACCGAGGGGTCACCGGCACTCGTCTTGGTAGCGAAGCCAATTCAAGGTTTTCACAAAACATCACATTATGGCGATCAAGGATAAGGCTGTGCCATCAGTTCAATGTGTATGAATGGAAATGACAGATGAACCAAGTAGTCCGAAACGGAGAGACCTCGCAGCCCGAAGTGATGGCAAGGGGATCCACCAGCCAATCTCAGGAAGAAGCAGCGGCAAAACTGAAAATAGAAATTGATCAGGCGACGCAAAGCGCAAATGGCGAAGGGGGATCTTCCAAAGCAAAGGTCATTTCTTTTTCGGGGACTGATGTGCAGTCAGAAGACGGTTCGCCCCAGTCGCCACCTAATTTCAATTCCTTTTTGCGTGAAGCACATGCGGCCTTTAGCCCGCAGGGACGTTTCAAGAGCGTGCTGTTGTCAGGGCACCGCTACACGGACTGGGAAGATTTGGTGAATAGCTTAGATGCAGATGGGATACATTTTTCGAAATCAGGGATCACAGAGAACATAGGGACATCAACAACCGCCGCCATTTTGACCTTTTTGTCAGATCCCACGCCCAACGTAAGCGCCAACCAATTGAAAGATCTGACGGACAGCGGCGTGATTAAATTTGAAAACGGCTCACTTCACATTGACGTGTCAAAGGCTGGACATGCTCAATTGGAACGCCTCGTTGTTGAAACACAGAAGTTAGACGACGGAACAAGCAACGCCGAACATCTTAACAAAATCGACCCATTCCTGCGCGGCCACATCAGCATGCAGGCCAAAAAAGCCCTTGGCCTTGACCAAGTAACTGAGGGCGATGGGGGAGTGGTTTTAAAAATGACCTTACCCGAAGGGACAAACATCTATGATCCAGGTCAAATAACCAAGGCGCTCAACGACGGCCTTATTGTTGTCGACAAGGATGGGTTCAGTATTGGTTCGACGTTAAGATTGCCTGTGAACCAAGAAAAACGCGCCCGTAAAACGGGCACTCTTAACGCTCGAATGGACGTTCTTAACGACTTATACAGCGCTGCCGGAAATATTCACGACAACTCAGGAGTGACCGGAAGCTCAACAACGTCTGACAACACTTTGGTAAACTCCTCCAAGCAATTTTTCACAGACTATTCCACTTTCGGGGCGAAACTAAACGAGTATGTTCGCCTTGCTGAACACTCAGAGGTTCCAGTCGGAACTGGCGAAAAACTGAGACTTAAGGAAATCATGAAACTTGCAGACGGCGAAATTCGAACGGGCCTGCGACAGTTGGTGGAATTGGGTCAGCAAAATGCACTGAACGTAGCAAATGATGTTCCTGAAATTCCACCAGAACCTTCGCTTTTTGGTGCGATTTTTGGCGTATTCGCCTCGGCCGGATTTGTAACTTCTGGTGGAGCAACGTTGCTGAAAGGGATTGATTTCGCGTCGTCCACAGGAATGGCTGGCTCGCTTTCCTCCCTTGCGTCATCATCTTCGGGGCTGTCCAACTGGTTTGGCGGGGGCGGAACCATTAAAGGTCTTGAAGACAAACTGCGCGCTGATTTTGGGGAAGAGACTTTTGAAACCGCTGGTCAGGCGGTCCATGGGTTTCGACGGGCAGCCAGGTTTTTTGCGGAAAATGACATGGCCAAGGAATTTGTAAAAATTAAGTCCTGGGGCAAAGGGACCAAGGAAATTGGGATGCGAACTTTCCAGGAAGGTATTGCATCGCAAGTCTTGTGGGATTTCACCCAAAATGGGTTCTATAAGGGGAACCTCAAACGCCCGTCTGCTGGAATTACCCGTGATCAATTTATGGAGCACGATGACAATTTTCGCCTGTTGGAATCTATGGGATGGAATGTTGAATTTAGAGGGACCAGTCACAACTGGTTCAAGGAAGATAAGAAGCGTTACGCCCAGATAAACGAAAAAATTAGAAATGGCGAAGAGTTGAGCAAGTATGAAAACGCGTATTGGCGAAATGAATACGTTCAGATGTACATGTGGAGGGACAAAGGCGTTGGCTTGGCAAACGAAAAGTACTTTGATGGCTCACGTGGGCGGCAACTTCGAACCGGCGATCCAGACTCTCACCATACCAACTATAAATCCTTTAATAAGGATGTTAAAAGCGGATATGCGCAAGAGCTGCTGGACAATGATGAGCTTGTGAATGATGCTATGCGCTTTGACACGGCGGACTTATTCAACCCTGCACTTACCCCAAAACCCGCAGATCCCCCTTCGTAACCAAAACGAGGCAAGCGGCCCAATCACATCTGGACGAAGAACCCCTGAGCTCTCGCTAACGTGCACAGGTCAATGGGCCGTTTGTTTTAAGAGATAAAATGGACACCCTGCTACTTGCATTAAGGGCCTCGGGCACACCCATTTTTGAGAGCTATGATCTGGTTGCCAATGGTCTGCGCAAGTCGAACTCTGACGTGTTTGATGTCCAGCATTTCCAGGAATTTGCCCGCCACTACGCCATCCAGCTTAAGTCCAAGGGTCTTGGCGGTCCGTTGTAACCTCTCCCGATACCTGCATCGTCTGAGTACTACGGAGATCTGATGCGGGGCCTTCCGCAATTAACCGAGGTGTCACCGATACTCGTCTTGGTAGTGATGCCAATTCAAGGTTTTCACAAAACATCACATTATGGCGATCAAGGATAAGGCCGTGCCACCAGTTCAATGTGTAAGAATGGGAATGACAGATGAACCAAGTAGTCCGAAACGGAGAGACCTCGCAGCCCGAAGTGATGGCAAAGGGAACCACCAGTCAATCTCAAGATGAAGCGGCGGCCAAACTCATGGCCGACATTGATCAAGCTAAACAAAGCATCGGCAACAAGGGGAAACCCAGTGCGACGAAGGTAGTATCTTTCTCTGGTACTGATGCAATGCCAGTACCAAATTGGCCTGAAGTGCCCCCAGTCGCCGATTGGCTTGCAGAGATAGCCGGACCTAAAGACTATTCCATCGACGATCTCTACGCTGCGACATTCTATGATGTAATGGACGCCAATGCTAAACTGAATTGGGTACAGCCTACTGGGGATACTGGGGATGTGCCGGATTTTATTTCCTCCACGATCAAGGGGCTTCCGGTGATATACCATGGGCTCTACCTCAGTTCCTTGCTTGGATCAGATGGTCAGGCGAATGGTGCAGCTTTGAAAAAGTTGGTGGATCGTGGAGTAATATCCGACCCTACAAAAGGTTCGCTCACCTATGATTTGAACAAATTCTCAAACAAAGAAGTTGAACTGCTGCTACGAAACTCCTCGTCAATGAAATCGGGCTCAACCTCTTCTGAGAGTTTCAATTCTAATTTGAATAGGTGGCGCCAAGAAACCAATGAGGGTGTCATTCCAATCGGCGAAAGATTTCACTCTAAGTTGAGTGAGGAGCTTGGGGTGGACCAATTGAATCATGGGATATTGGCTGAGATCCTCGATACATATATTCCACGAGGGAAAACTCTTTATTCCCAAGGCGTTATTAGCACGCTCCTTGATGAAGGTCACATTGAGATCTTTAAGGGCCGTGTTTTGCCATCCAAAGCCATTGAAAAAGAAGTTTCCAAGGACAGGTATGACCTTTTGCAATTAGTACATTCCGATGCCGGAAACATACACGACGGCTTGGGCCTATCCGGGGATTCGCAAACTTCCGACAATAATCTTGCGGATTCAGCAGAACAGTTCTTTATGGATTTCTCTACTTTTGGTGCGTCTCTTGGCAAGTACATTGATAGTTTTCAAAATTCAAGCGTTCCTATTTCAAATGCTGAAAAGAACCTGATGAATGACACCATGGTGGATGCAAACAATGGTATTCGCATGGGCCTAGAACAGTTGGTAAAACTGGGACAGCAGAATGCCCTTAACGTTGGAGAGGATGCACCAACCATTGAGACTCCGTCGCTATTGGGGGCAATGCTTGGCGTGATGGCCTCAGCCGGATTTGTAGCTTCTGGTGCAGGAACTCTGAAGAAAGGAATTGACTTTGCGTCGACCTCTGGAATGGCTGGCTCGATTTTCTCCCTTTCGTCATCATCTACTGGGCTGTCCAACCTGCTTGGCGGCGGCGGAACCGTTGAAGGTCTTGAAGACAAACTGCGCGCTAAGTACGAAAAAGGAACATTCGAAAAAACAGGTTTGGCGGTTTTAGGATTTCGTAAGGCACATGACTTTTTGGGACGAAACGGGTTTAGGGATCATGTCGACACTATTGAATCCTGGAATAAGGGGACGCAAGAAATTGGAATGCGAACATTTCAGGAAGGTGTCGCCTCAAACACCTTGTGGGGTCTCAGTCAGAACGGAATTGGCAGGTCGAATCTCGATGGCTCAAAAAAGCAGATTAGACGACAGGATATTCATGAAAATACTGACACCTTAATGTTGTTGAAGGATGCAGGTTGGGACTACAAGATTATTCCCCTCCGCGCTTCCGATACTTGGAAGCAATCCGATTGGGAAACTTCTCCTTCTTGGATGCCGGCTAAACCATTTGATAGATTTGAGGACGCTGAAAAGCACATCCTTCAGAATAAGGGTACGCCACGTCACTACGAAATTTATGATAGTGAGCATGTGCAGCTCTCAATCTGGCGTAAAGATGGTTCTGGGCTTGCAAATGAAAAATTCTTTGACGGCACTCGCGGTCATCAAATTCGCACCGGCGAGATAGGCTCAAACAAAACCAACTATAAGTCGTTTAATAGTGATGTTGAGAGTGGATACGCACAGGAACTATTCGACGCAAAACAACTTGTGAAAGACGCTCTGTATTTTAATCTGGCAGATCTTTTAATGCCGTCAGGTACCCCTGTACAAGCAGATCCCCCTTCGTAACCAAAACGAGGCAAGCGGCCCAATCACATCTGGACGAAGAACCCCTGAGCTCTCGCTAACGTGCACAGGTCAATAGGCCGTTTGTTTTAAGAGATAAAATGGAAACCCTGTTATTTGCATTAGAGGCTTCGGGCACACCTATTTTTGAGAGCTATGATCTGGTTGCCAATGGTCTGCGCAAATCGACATCTGACGTGTTTGATGTCCAGCATTTTCCGGAATTTGCCCGCTACTATGCCATCCAGCTTAAATCCAAGGGTCTTGGCGGTCCGTTGTAACCTCTCCCGATACCTGCATCGTCTGAGTACTACGGAGATCTGCTGCGGGACAGTCCGCAAACAACCGAGGGGTCACCGACACTCGTCTTGGTAGCGACGCCAATTCAAGGTTTTCACGAAACATCACATTATGGCGATCAAGGATAAGGCCGTGCCACCAGTTCAATGTGTATGAATGGGAATGACAGATGAACCAAGTAGTCCGAAACGGAGAGACCTCGCCGACCGAAGTGGCGACAAAGAGATCCACCAGTCAATCTCAGGGCGAAGCCGCGACAAGACTGATGGACGAAATCGACAAAGCAAAACGCCATTTAGAGATAAGAAGACCTAAAACAGGACCTTTCGAAGATAGTAAAATCTATCTAACAAAGGATATTTACAACTTTCCCTACACTGGTGTGATGGATGGTTACGACCGACTATTGGAGGCCGGGGCTAAGTTTACAAAGCCGAGCCACGACATCCAGAAAATTGTGGGGCAAAAGGAATGGATACAAAATGGCCTCTATATGACCACACTTTTCGGTTCGGATCGTGGCGTTACAGGGGACAAACTTAAGAGTCTGGTGGACCGGGGCGCCATTTCCGACCCAAGCAAAGGGCCAATCACTTTTGACCTTAACAATTTCACAAATGATGAGGTCGAGCTTTTAGTCCAAACGTCTGTTGCGATGGGCAAAGGCGGCGGGCCAGGCGGGCACAGAACGGCTTCTGGGCAGTTTAATGATCGTATGCGCCAGAATGGTTTTGGTGATTTCGATTCCAAAATCGTACACTTTGATTGGAATTTTCGCGAGAACATTGGGGCGCTGGATATTTCACATGGCAAACTGGGTAAGGCGATTGATAACCATGTCCCCAGAGGGAAAACCCTTCATTCAGATGGTGTTATCAGCGGTCTTTTGGAACAAGGTCACATTGAAGTGCACCAAGGTCGAATTTTGCCCTCGAAAGTAATCCTTCAAGCGATTGCAGATGGTAAAATTGATGACCGAGAGGACGAGTTGGCTGCCGTTTCACGCAAAGCAGAAAATATGTTTGATGCTATCGGCTTTAGCGATAGCTCAACGGTATCCGACCAGAACCTTGAAGTCTCCATGGATCGTTTCACTGACAACTATGTTGAACTGATGAAGAGCATAGGAACCTATACTGATCTTGTCGAAAGAGATGGCGTCCCCTTAACAGAGAATGAAAAAGACCAACTGGTCCGCGCGATGGCATCAGCCAAAAAAACGTCTGAGAAAGCTGGCTTGCATCTCATGGAACATGCACAGCAAAACTCAATCAATGTTTCAGAAGATTCACCCCAACGTCCAGAAACAGGGAGCACATTTGCACTGTTCGCTAGTCTTCTTGCAGGTGCCGCATTTTCTTTTGCGGGCGGCGCCGGCCTTGGCCTTACAGCTCTGGGTGGCGTCGCTGCGGCAGGCAGCAGAGGAAAATATGCAATGGCGGTAGCACGTGACAGCGTGAATTTGTTAGGATCAGTTTCTTCTCTCAGCGGGTCCTCTGCAAACTACGTATACGCAAAAAACCACAGTGGTGTGAAAACCCTGGAGGACGCCATGCGAAGAGAATTGGGTGATGATTTCCTGGTCTCCGTTGGCGAAGCTATGATTGGAGCCAAGAAAGCAACCGACTTCTTCAACAAAAATGGCATGTCCGATGCTAGTACTGACTTTGGCAAAACGAACAGAGGCGTCCAAAAATCGCTGGAGTACTCGGTTCGTGAAGGAAACTCAGCCAATGCACTATGGCACCTAACACAAAAACCCAAAATCAATAAATTCGAAAACAAAGAATACCAGAATATTGTTCACGATTACTCCAAGAATTATTTCTTAGGTGCGCATTACTATTCTAATCAAGAACATTTTGAGGCGCTGAAAGCGTCGGGGTGGGACGTTGATGTAAAGGTCGAGACTGGTCGCCGTGACAGTATAGTCTATCCAGCGTGGTTAGGAGATAATGATGACGATCCTTCGGAATTCATCGCCCCTCTTGATGCCAATCTAAAACAAAAGATGTTGAATGACCCATCCAGCGTCAAATACGAAGACCTGAACGAGGACCAGCGTTACTTGGTAGCAACCGCCCTGTACCAAGTTGTCATCAAACAGAAACCAGGCCAACATTTGACCAAGGTTAAAGATGGAACTCACCTAAGGACAGGAACAAGACAAGGAAGAGACGGTATTCAAGACCTACGTGATGATGTCAGAAACAACTTTTCTCATGGAGTTCTTAGCCGTGAAAAACTTGAAAAGCTAATAGAGGATGCTTGGGTACAGGCGCAACCCCCTGACTTGATTCCTTGAAAATTAGAACAAACGGCCATCCAACGTTAAGTCAACACGTACACTAGATCCCCTCTGTGTTCTTGCTGCCTTACACGGGTCAATAGGCCGTTTGTTTTAATCTGGGTTTACCCCCTACCCGGCATCCCACGTACTACTCAATAGTTCGCCGGTTAACGTCGCTGCTGATAGGTAGCGACGCGCAGAACTGTTTTGCAAAAAGTGATCCACCCTCGCAGGGCTTTTGATGGAAGTTGGAAAAACCCATTTTCAGCTTCACCTGCGAGGTCCACGCAATGAATGACGTAACCAGTATCAAAACAAATGACGCAGCCAAATCAGGCAGCTCGGTCGAAGAGGCAGAACAGGATCTGGAACGACTGATCAACGATGAAAAACAGGTTGACGCAGAACCAACCAAGCAGCCCAAAGTCCAGTCGCACGCTGCCACCACTGACAAAGATCGCTTCACACCAAAAGATCCCGAGTCAACCGAAGAACCTGTTCCCCTGACCTGGAGTAAATTAGCGGGCGATATCATCAACGCAGCAAATGAGAAGAAGTTTGAGGAAGTCCTGACAACAGACAAAAGCTTTCGAAACTGGGAGACCGTGATTACGAGTCTTGAAAAAAAGGGACTGGAGTTTTCAGATACGGGCGCAACTGGGTCTGGAAAACGCGCGGTGACAACTGCCGTTTTGACCTACCTTTCTGAACCCGGATCCGAAGTGAACACCAGCCAACTGTCTGAACTGGTCGACCAGGGCGTTGTGAATTACCAAAAAGGTAAACTTCATGTCGACTTCACCAAAGCCGAGCCAGAACGATTAGGGCGCTTCGTCCACAATCTTCAGAGATTACCCCAGGGAGAGAGCGGTTCGTCTTACTTGATGGATTTAGCCGCTCCCATCGGGAGGGCATCCGCGAATTGACAAGTGAAACCCTTGGGCTGGACGCTCTGACAAAGGGAGATTCAGGTGTAATTATTAAAGACAAACTACCTGATGGAGAAAGCATTTACGACTTTACGAATTTCAGTAAGGCCATCAAGAATGAAGAAATATCAGTTTTAAGGGGCGGATTCGAAATTGGACCAGAATTGAAACTGCATGTAGTAAACGAAACGAAGCGCCGCGAAACTGAGGACCTGACCGATCGGAAATTGCTTCTCGGCGAGCTCTACAGCGATGCCGGAAACATTTACGACAACACAAGCGTCAACGGTGATTCTGCTACGTCAGACGATAACTTGCTGGCCAGCTCTAAACAATTTTTCAATGACTATTCAACGTTTGGGGCAAAGCTAGGTGACTATGTTCGTGCGGTTGAAGATTCAGAATTTCCAATCACTGCAGAAGAAAAAGAAAAACTTGTGGAGATCATGGGAAATGCCGATGGTGAAATTCGAAGCGGTCTGCGGCAACTGGTAGAATTGGGTCAGCAAAATGCACTGAACGTCGCAAAGGACGCACCTGAAATTCCGCCAGATCCACCGCTATTGGGTGCAATAATTGGTGTAATTGCTTCCGTCGGATTTGTGGCATCCGGTGGTGCGGGGCTGGCGGCAACGATTGGTTTTGGTTCAGTCACAGGTATGGCCGGGTCTTTGTCTTCCCTTACAGGTTCTGGGTTAGGATTGGGCACACTTCTTGGGAAAAAGTCATCTGTTAAAACCATCGAGGACAAGCTCAGGGCAGATTTTGGAGGGGACCACACCTTTCAGGCTGCCGGGTTAGCCGTTCAAGGTTTTCGAGAAGCCTCGAAACTCTTCTCCGAAAACGGGATGCGTGACCAGACCGAAACTCTTTCTGCATGGGGCAACGGAACCGCTGAAATTGGCATGCGTACGTACCAAGAAGGTGTCGCCGCAAACGTTTTGTGGGGCCTTACCCAGAAGGGGTTCGGACGGTCTAACCCTAAAAAGCCAAAGGAACAGATTAGGCGTCGGGACATTTTAGAACATATCGACGCCCTCAACTCATTGAAAGATGCTGGCTGGAACTACAAAATTGTTGGCCATCGCAGAACAGACGACATCTCAAGGTCAAGCGATGGATCTGTTGACATAAACTTCGAAGATTATGAGTGGAAGGTTTCTCAAGACACGGCTAGCCCATTTGAGCGCACTCGCTACCTTGACGAGCACGCGAATCTCTCGATCTGGCGTGAAAACGGCTCTGGACTTGCGGTCGACAAAATTTTTCAAGGTCCGCGTGGCTACAAGTTCCGAACCGGAGGGCTAGCTCGCAAATCAGACTCGTACTATAAATATTTCAACGAAGACGTGAAAAGTGGATATGCTCAAAATCTTCGAGACCCCACTAAGCTTGTTAACAGTGCAGTCAGGCGAACAATTCCCGGTCCAATATTCCCATGAGCGGCCCTGCGTGAGTTGTCCAGTTTGAAATTTAAAGCAGGGTTAGTCTTTGCCCCATCGGACTGACAGCCGCTGGAGCCGGTGGGTGGCGGCAATGTTCTTGCTTAGCCAAGCGACCCTAGCTTTGAATTTCTAAACCTCAGACACCTCCTTCAAATCAGCCAAAGTACAATCTGCCTGCTCTGAATTCAGAGCAGGCTTTTTGCATTTCAGGGCTTCAGTTCGCGCAGTATCCAAGCTACGGGTTCCTCCATCTGTTCAACCACCTCTCAAAAGAACCGAATCAAGCCACGTTCCGAACGACACGATCCCCCATGCCTGTTCTTTTCACGGTGATTTCCTGCTTTCAATCCGAAGCACTTCACATATTAATTAGTTAATTTCAGTCAGTTGAGAATCTGCAGAAAACCTGCCCATGACCCCAAAAATATCTGATATTTAACTGGGCATGGGTACTTTCACAGAAGATCGAAATCCACCCTTGAACAGGGTCGCATATAACGCGCACCCCACGACCGTTTTGAGCAAAAACAGGTTTTTGCAACAGGTGTTAGAATTGCACATTATCACGGTACGCTGGTTTTCAAAAATTGGATTTAGAATGAACAATCTGTGGGGGCACCCCTTAGAGGGGAACTAGTAAATGACAAAAAATAAGAAACTAATACGTGTCGTTGTTGCAGATAGTCATGACATTATTCGAACAGGTATCGCCAGTTGTTTGGAAGAACAGTGCCCGGTCACAATTGTAGGCCAGACCTCCAGCGGATTTGATACGCTCAACACCTGCCGACGCGAAGATCCGGACCTGTTGATCATGGATCTTTCGCTCACCCGGCCGACAGGTATGGAAACCTTTGAAAAGCTTCGGGAAAAAAACAGAGACCTTAAAATTCTTCTGATGTCGTCCGACGCGGACCCAGCCAGCGCATTTCATGTTTTGGCTAAGGGTGCCGTTGGTCTAATGCCTAAACAGGCAACCTGCGGCCATTTTGCACATGTTGTCGGATCCATTATTCAGGGGTATTCTTGCATTCCCCTTGAATACCTGAGCCAAATTGTTGATCTGCAGCAACGGGCACACAGGACAGGCAATCTGTTTGGTCTTTCTCGCCGAGAAATTGAAGTGCTTGAAGCCTGTTCAGATGGGGCAAAGTCAAAAGAAATTGCCCAGCGGTTATCTATCAGTGTGCGAACGGTAGAAAGCCATCGCAATTCCATCTACAGAAAATCTGGTCATCGTTGCTTGGAAACACTTGCCCAAACCCTAGACTACCCTCCCTGTGTCGCTGAATAGAACTGTAGGATCATGACAGCATTCAAGAATTTACGATCGGATTGGTTATCAGATGCAATCTCTATTCCAAAGCACTTGTTTCGTTAACCGGGTGAAGGCGCAGATTTGAATTTTCAACGACAAATACGCAGTCGATTTGGTAGTTTTCACAAGTCATCTCAGTACTTTCCGTATTATTCTTGCCCCACCTCGGTCGCTAACCTGGGAGGAAAAGGAAGAAGAAGATGCAATTCTCTTTGAATGTTCGAGGCGATCAAATCGGCACATACTCCAACTTATCGGGAAGTGGAAATGGAACGGGACGCGTCATAACACTACAAGACGTAGAAGCCTTTGGCTCCAGTTCTGATGTGTACACGATCTTGGTCGAGCAAGTATCTGCTGGTGCAGAGGAGTTCGAAAATGGGCAATGGATTACCATTTTCGATGCCGACAACAATATCGTTGTACCCCGCATCAATGTTCAGCCTGACGAGGAACAAGGGCACTCGGCTGGTGATGAACATCTTGTAATCAATTCAATGCGCGTCGTCATCGATCTTGGTGGCGTTCCGTCTGGCCCCCAAACTGTTCAATTTTCCGAAGCTGACCAAAATGCAGACTTAGCTGTTGGCGACAACGATGGAAATCTTGACTTCATGGATTTTCCCTGCCTCGCGCTTGGGTCCTTAGTCGAGACCGAACACGGTATTGTACCGGTAGAGGAGCTACGAGCAGGACAAAACGTGCTGACGTCAAACCATAAGCAAAGTCGCATCAAATGGATCGGGAGCAGAACAGTGCAATTTCCCAAGAATGGGGACTATTCCACTCGGGCCCCAATCTTATTCAAAGCTGGATGCCTTGGGGAAGGAAATCCAAATGATGATTTAGTTGTTTCTCCGCATCATAGGTTTCTACTAACTGGCCAAGTTGTTGAAGCGCTATTTGGATCCAGTGATGTGTTGGCACCTGCAAAGGGTTTGATAAACCTTCCCGGAGTGCGCCAGATGATCGGGAAAAGAAAGGTTACCTATTATTCCGTCCTTTTGGAGCACCATTCAATTGTGAAAGTAAACGGCACACTTGTTGAAAGCTTCTTCCCAGGAAAACAAGGCATGTCGACTTTGGACGCTGAGCAACAACGCGAGATATGTGAAGTCGTTCCAGGCATCGTCCAGTGGGGGGCAACGGCTTATGGATCAGTGGCAGCAAAAGTTCTATCAGTAGCCGAAACCAGAAAACTCACATTGGTTGCCGATGCAAAGACGCTTACAACACGGTCAACAACACGCCAGCTTCAAGCTGAAGAAATCCCCATAACCCAATATGACGATCTGTCCCGTTTTAGTAGTCAAGTTTGAAAGCTAGTGTATGGTTGACGTTTGGCTCATCGGGGCGATAGGCGCTCGGGCGGACAGCTATTCAGATCATATTGAAAATATTTGCTATTGTTGGAATAGTTGAATCTGCATTCCCATGTGCGCTTGAGGTGCTGAAATGGATAGACGTAGCAAAATCGGATTAACGTAGTTTCATGTGATTATGGGGCGCCTAGTACAGAACTGGACCAAGCTGAGATTTGATGTGGTACTTTATGAGGTATTCCTGCGGCGCATCTTGATTTTACTGTTATAAAACACCTAATTAAGGAGTTCTATCGGCGGACTTCGTCTCCGCCAGAAACCCTAAATTTTCTCAATTAATACATATGGTTAGGGCTTATTGCCGTCTTGACGCCCCCCAATTTGACCGCCATTTTGAATTTGTTAACTTGCTGGTTTGATACGAAATCTTTGAAACGGTCGTTCTCGAAATCACAAATGGCAACTTCGATCTTTTCCCAGCTCAGAAAGGTTGGTGGGGCAGCGCATTGGCTTGGGCCTTTAGCTTTTGTTGCTGTGACGTCTTTATATACAGCGTCTTATAGCACGCTGACGCATTAGAGCGTATTGGTTGTGGTTGGAGATGTACTAGCCGTTTCGCTGTGCTGCGTCTGAACGACCATATGCACCGGGGTTTTAGTATTCAGCCAACCATCCCAGCCAGTGTACTTTTTTGCGAGCGATACCAAGCTTGGTCATACCCGACGCCCACACCTATTGCCTGCACAAGTGCCTTGGTGAGCGGCAGGTATTCAGGCATTGGCTTGATGTGGGCGCGGATCTGTCAGGGCGTCATAGTCATAAGTTATCCGACGCGTGCAATCCGCGCACGTTCGGTAAGGTCACGGAATAAGCCTTGGTGCGCCTTAAAGTCTTTGTCGGTAAAGCGAATGCGGTACATGCCCCAACGAGAATTGTATTCCAGCGCGTCTATCCGCACCGGGCTGGCGCAATAGACCGGCTGGTTCACCAGAGCGTCTAGAATGATGCGGTTGCCTTTTGCTATGATGATCTCATGCGAACGGCCATCAAATCCTATGATCTTGTAACGTGCTGGCGCGGCGTTCGTCGGCAGGTCTCGCCAAGCTTTTACGCGCAGAGCGTTTTGTGGCGGGCGGATCGTAGTAGTCTTTTTTGATGAAGTCATAGTTCGGTTTCCTGAATTGAAACCGGAACGGATCGGGGATATAGTTGCAACTGCTACAGTCGCATCGAATAGAGCCGCCGCCCATTCCGAAGGTGGCGGTTTTTCGTTATGCGAAGTTAGCTTTGGCAGTTTCCCAAGCCTCAATATCCGACAACTTCCAGCGTGTGCAGCCGGGGGTCAGGCGGATCGGCCTGGGAAACGTCGGGTCAGTCTTAAGCCACCGGCGTGGGGTGAGATGGTGGACGTTGTAACGTTCGCCAATTTGGCGGTCAGTGAGATAAGTTGCAAGCATTTGCACCTCCATAGGTTTTCTATGGGATGCATTCTGTTGCAGTGGCTTGTATAGATATAGATTTGAAATCAACCGCTTAAGCTGGTTTCAAAAATCGCCTTTCAGCCTATCCGGCTTTCCAACACCACGTGAACTGCTTAAGCGGTTTCGCCGGAAACAGTGCATGATATCTGGCTTGCAGGGGGCCACCAGCTTCGCGGCGCCGGATTTCCCCTAGGTACTCCCGCACTTGCCCTTGGCCTTGACGCCACAAAGAAGGGGCGGTTTCGACCGCTTCCAACAGCGCAAGCTGGGCAACAGACATTTTGGCTTACAACCTCGGCGTCTTTTTTCAGGGCGTGGACCTCCCGGAAGAGATTGCTGACTGGTCGCTCACCAGCATCCAAAGCCGACTTATCAAAATTTGTGCAAGGGTCGTGCGCCATGCACGCAAGATCACCTTCCAACTCGCCGAAGTGGCGGTGAACGGCAAGGTATTTGGGCAAATCATCGCCGCCATCCGCAACATCAAGCTGTCGCCGAGGCCTGCATGACGTCCAACCGACTGGAACCCAAACAAATGCGGCTCCAGAACTGTGAATTGAAGGCACCCAAACGGGCAAAAAATCAGCAAAATCGCGTGGATGAAACCCGCGACTCCTTCAAAATCGCCGGTTTTGTTGGACACTACGCTGGCAACCTTGAAAACACCGGCACAATCCTTCAAAGCCCACACATCATCAAATTACTTGGGAGATATCCGTTCAGCCAAATCAAAGCATTTTTACGCAAGACGTCAGCACGCACAAAAGAAGCGCTGGACGACGCAATAGCCCAAGCTATCGATATCGTCACACCATTCAATGCAAGAAACTAATTCACATCATGCGGCTATGAGGCAGATACTATGTGGTAGGAAACTGCTCTAATCGTCTTGCGACTGCGTCCCAAACGGCGGACAATCGACGTGATGCTTTCACGCGCAGAAAGACCTCGACAGATTTCTTCTCTTTCACTGATCTGTAAATCAAGGTAAGCAAGCATGGTAACGTTCCTGTTCCTGAGGTTTTGTCACCATTGCTCTTAGCACATCAGCAACGGAACGTTACGCTTCATCTGTGAATCTGTCATGATTTTTAATGAACACGTAATCTACCCTAACTATCTTAAATAGGCGTTATAAATTTGAATAGAAATCTCTTACATGTATACTTTTGATCGTGCCTTTTTCCAGGATCCCAGCTTACCTTATTCCTCCATCAGCTGGGCTTCTGATCTACCAATACCTGACATAAAGGACGCTCAACTCGCAGAGCGTTTGTTGAAAGCCTATGATCATACTATGGAGTTTGAGTCAAGTTTAGCCATTAACAATTCGGAAAAAATCGATAACGTTGACCTGTGGAATGCAATTTTACGTGACCACATGAACCCTCTTTGGACCGCAATTCAAGATAGAAATGCAAATGATCTTGCAAAAGAACTTAGGGAATTTGGCAAAAATTATACTTGGTTTGGGGGCATAAACTTAGGTTTGGATGGTTATTGTCACTGGGAGCCAACTGAAGAATTTGCCTCGCATCTTTATTGGGATAAGCTAGTTACCTTTGCCGTATCACTTGGAATTTTACCAGTTGAAGGTGTTGAAAACGGTCCGTCGGGAAATTGGGGCTCTAATCTAAAAGAAAATGATCCCGCCGAACTTCTGTCGAAAATAGAATCGAAAATTGGATTTCCCATCGCTAGACGTGAAGTTGCTCTGCCTACGTTCGGGTTATCAATCGATGACAGACTAATACATTACAGGCATATAAACGCGGCTTATGTGGCAAACCGTATACTTAACCTCACGCCAAAGGATACGGGAACGCCTTCAATCGTAGAAATAGGCGGTGGGCTTGGTTTAATTGCTGACTATTGTTTACAAGCCCGCCCATGCTACTACCGGATATATGATTTGCCCATTACCAATCTGTTAGCGGGTTGGTTCCTATTGAAATCTACAGGCGAAAAAAATATTGAACTCTTCGGTGAAAATAGCCCACTACAACACAAGATTTCTATTTTACCAGGTACGTCTTTGCAGCAGGGTGATTTTCAAAACGTCGATATGTTTGTGAACTTAGATTCTTTCCCTGAAATACATCGCGAAAAAGCTACACCCTATTTAGAAGAAATGAAATCGTCGAAGTTAAGTGCAAAGTTTTTAAGCGTCAATCACGAGCACCTTTTACCCTTTTCAGAAGACGGTCACCATCTAAGGGTTATGGATCTAATCGACGAAATTGGTGGATTCCAGAGCATTGCACGATCGCCTTATTGGCTGCGAACAGGTTACGTAGAAGAGTTGTATGAACGCACATGTGAAGCGTCTATGAAAACTGAAAAAACTATGTCAATTTTGGAAAAGATTAAGCGGTACTTACGCTCGTAACGATTTACGAGCCAATGAGTCTTCCTGAAAATATTTTCGAAAGTAGGTTTCTTTTTTGGGGGGGTTTCACAAGTAAGCCTTGACCTGTCGGCAGGCTAAGAATTGAGACTCCCCATTTCTCTGTTAGGCTATCCATCGCATATTTTTGATGGTGATAGCCATAGTATGCGTAGTCATCAAGCAGCACCATCGCGCCGTCTGAAAGTTTTGGCCAAAGGTATTCCAATGCAGCAACCTCTGGTGTCGCATTGTTCATGTCAATGTGGAGAAAGGCTACTTTATCAGAGCTTATTTGCGTCAGCGTTTCCGGCACACGACCTTCCACAATTACGGCACCCGCCCATTCTTTAAAATTTTCTCTAACTTGTTCTGCGTTACTCACGTAAAAACCAGAACTTAACATGTCCTTATTTTTGTCAATGAAGCCTTCCAGAACCTCCTCTTCCAGCAACTGCTGTTCGTCAGCACCGCAATAGGTGTCAAGCAAGTAATACTTTCTGGACGTTTCGTTCCAATTAAGATCCGTCATAATAGCGGATCCCATGAAACCAACGTTCACACCGCACTCGACATAATCACCTTCAACATGATACGCATGCCGTGCGGCCCACAAACACGTATGTACTCGCCAGTGCCAATTATAATTCAACCCGCCCGCAGCCTTAACACCACGATCATAAGCTTTAATGAACTTAGAATCCTGCATGAAATCGTGGTTATGCAAGCTACGAAGACCATCTTGATCGTAGAACTGTGGTTCGTTGGGCATAGAGTGAAGTCCTATTAGCTAACACGCTCGGTAATACCCCCATTTTTGGCAGGGTTCGCTCATAGAATTACGCGGCAAGTTTCATTGCGGGTGTGATGCCACCCAAAGCCATATTGGGTCGGTCGTTATTATATGTCCACAGCCAATCAGTGGCTTGCTCCAATGCCTCCTCAATTGTTTCAAAATATTCTGATCCAACCACTCGTGGCGGACCGTTCGGTTGTAGCGCTCGATGTAAGCGTTTAGCTATGATGATCTCATGCGAACGGCCATCAAATCCTGTGATCTTGTAACGTACTGGCGCGGCGTTCGCCGGCAGGTCTCGCCAAGATTTTACGCGCAGAGCGTTTTATGGCGGGCGGATCGTAGTAGTCTTTTTTGATGAAGTCATAGTTCGGTTTCCTGAATTGAAACCGGAACGGATCGGGGATATAGTTACAACTGCTAAAGTCGCATCGAATAGAGCCGCCGCCCATTCCGAGGGTGGCGGTTTTTCGTTATGCGAAGTCAGCTTTGGCAGTTTCCCAAGCTTCAATATCCGACAACTTCCAGCGTGTGCAGCCGGGGGTCAGGCGGATCGGCCTGGGAAACGTCGGGTCAGTCTTAAGCCACCGGCGTGGGGTGAGATGGTGGACGTTGTAACGTTCACCAATTTGGCGGTCAGTGAGATAAGTTGCAGGCAGAAGTTCTTTCAAATTACCTGCCCAACGCGCCGGGTTGTCGCCCGTGCGATGCCCTGCCACGGTTGCCCAAGACAGAACGGCCTCGATGCGCCCCGAAGGCGAGATGCGGTTTCGGTCTTCTCTGTCCAAATGGGTTGCAGCACGCCAAGCACGTCTTGCACGGCGATGTCTTGCACCAGCATCTTTCCAAAGGCGGGCTTGGCGTAGGTTTCAAGCGTGTTCTGCCATTGCTGGCGGTGCTTCGCATTTTTGAAGGCGCCCAGCTTGGCGGAAAGATAATTGTCAACTGCATCCGCAAAAGTCAAGCCGCGACGCTGGGCCGCTGCAAGCGCGGCCTTGGCGGCTTTGTCCTCTTCTATGGGGTCAATATCCTGGCTAATCTTGTCGCGAGCGTCACGGGCCTTTTCACGGGCTTGGGAGAGCGTGACAGCAGGGAAACCACCTAACCCAATATCGCGGCGCGCGTCCCCAACCTTCACTCGCAGCACCCAAGAACGTCCCCGCTTGGGGGTCAACTGCAGGTGAAGGCCGGGAACACCGCCCACCGAAATCAGCACGTTTCGACTCCCGCCGGGGTGCACAAGGTGCTTCACATCCAAGGCGGAAAGTTCATCTGTGACTTTTGGCATCTAGCTACCCAACAACTTACCCCACATAAACAGGGTAACTGGCTGCATATGATTGCACAAGATTACACGACACGTTGATGAAGGTAATTTTAAGTTTCGCCTATTTGCAAAAGGATAGAGTTCCGAATGCGTTTGATCGCATGTTCTTCATTGCGGGCTTCGTCTCCGCCACCATACATTAGGTTGCTTTGATTAAGTCGCCTTGGGCGGCTTTTCTGTGCGTCGGCAGAGTTTTTGAGTCCCAAAGGGGGTCTAGGTGTGCCGAATAAGATGTGAAGTTTACATGTCGCCCCGCCCCTGCACTGTCCCTCGCATTATTGATAGCGGTTTGAATTTGGTGAGCCTCCCCCTTTGAAAGGGTCCGCCCCTATTGCTAGGAAAGCGCAAACCCATTGATGGCAATTAGGAGACCAAGGCCGGAAGAGACCTTCATCACAGGTGCCATGCGCATGGTTCGTAGACGACAAAGCGGACGTCTGTTCGCTGGCAAAGTTACATCGTGATTTTAGAGGTCAGACAGAGAAATACAGGTGTTTTGCTCTAGTTGCCAATCTCATTGGGGATGACGGGTGCTGGCAGGCAACCCGGTAAACCTGCGGGCAAAACAACTCGGGCTCCTGCATTATAAAGGCGCGCCGCAACGCGGGGGCTGTCTGCAGCAAGTGTGATGCTAATCGGACCAACGGCAAGGATAGACATATCCGGATCGAGCTGATCCACAAACTCAGCAGACGGCAGCAACACGACATAGGCAGGTGCCGCATCAGTCATCAAACTGACCGCCAAAAGTATACAAAGCCAGCCTAATCCCAGGAGTGGCACAGCCAACAGGATCTGCTTAATAGTCATGGATGTGCTCTAGTCGCAGACCGGCTTCATCCAGTCCCCGCAATACATCTGCCAACTCGCTAACCTTCACCGAAATCAGGTGGCGATAATCACCATATCCCTGCCGAGCGAAGCTGTAGAGCGCTGGAGTATTGGAAGGATTAGGAGAGAGCGCTGTGAACAGGATGTCGTCATTTCCAGCAATCTCGACGAACTCAATTCCCTCCTGGGCCATTCTGACAAGGATAGCCGTGAGAGCCCGGTAGCGCGGGGTTTCGATGACAATACCATCTGGCAGCACCTTGATGAGCTTCACGTCTTTGAAAGTTGCGAGTTTGACGGGATCAGTGCCGGTCAACACCATCCGCAGAGTCAGTTCGTCCCCGCCAGTTTGTGCAACAGCAGACGCAATCACATTCGCGTAAGCCGCCTTTGCCTGATACTCGAGGCCAAGTGCCAGCTTGCGCTCCGTATCACGAACAGTCCTGCCGTCCACTGCAGACAGTGCCTCAGCATCTTCCCGAAAGTCCCACTTATACCACGGCACTTGCTGCAAAAAGAGAGCATATGCAGCCGCTTGCTCAGCAGAAAGTTCATCTGTGGCTGCCCGCTCGGCACCACGCATCCATGTTGTCACTCGACCAATCGTTTCTTCGTATGCCGCCTTCAACGCGAGTTCGAGCGTAAAGCTTGATCCGATTACATAGACCATCTGTTTGGTTGCACTGTCGATCCCGCCATGTGCGGCTGACTTTTCCGTAAGCGCGCAAAGCGAAGACCAGTAGCCGACAATGCCGCTCAAATATCCATACTCATGCGGATCACCGTTCTGGATTACTCTTCCGTAATCGTCATAAGCGTGGACGATGTGCCACTCCGGGTAGGTCATAAAGGTTCGGGATTCTATTCGGTGGTATTCAACCGGGATCAAGGAGGCATATTCTTCCCCAAGCGCCTCCCCCTGGCAGCTTGTTTCCACGTAGACAATTGGAACGGCCAGAACCATCGCCAGCAAGGCTAAGGCCAGCAGGCCGCGCTTTGTCCAACGCCAAAGGACGTTCACGCCCGTCGCTCGATGAAGAGGCCCGAAACAAGCGCAAATCCACCAAGTGCCAGATGTGGTAGGTTCGCAAGACTGCGTCCAAGCGACAGTTCCATGCCCAGAGAGGCATTCGTGAAGATGCCCATATCCAGAAAACCATAACCTGTGAAGAAACCAAAGATGCCGTCACCCAAGTATGCTGCACCGAAAAGGACAAGGAAGATCCTCGCTGCGTTGCGCGACATCAGACCCGCGATTAACGCCCAGAGAGCCGAAGCCACATGTAAAGAATCGTCGTATAAATCCAAAGCGAAGATGCCAAAGGCCAGTCCATTTTCGTCGGTCAAACCGGGAATGTAGTTGATCGAGGCTGCGATCATCAGAGCTACGAAATAGCTAATTGAGATTTTCTGAAGTTGGCTCATAGCACTCTCAAATATGTGTCCCAAAAATTATTCCGCAGGATGAGGTCAGGGTCTATGCGGCGTTTGGCATCCACGAAAGCAGGCACCTGCGGATATGCAGCTACCAATTGGTCGACCCGTGCGTGTGGGCGGTACGGCAGGTAAAAAGTGCCGCCAATAGCCACTATTCTACCGATCAATATCTCAGTCATCCGTGCCATGTCGGCTTCTGCGCGCTCTGTTAATTCTTGGCTGAAGGACATGACCGCCGCAACGCGCGGTTTAGGCGCATAAGACAGGGTGCTTTCCGCATCAGCTGCCACATAGCGCAAAGTGACATTCAAAAACTCCTGGTAAGAAGCTGGGATGACCTCTTTGCAAACCGTCAGAAACTCATTGAAGCTATCGAAATCAACAAAATACTCATGGAGTATGTCAGTCCGGTCTGGGTTTCGGTCATCAAGCGTTTTTACAGGCTCGTTCATCAGTCCGTTACGTGTAACATCTCCACCACCGAGGCTTGGTCCGATGACTGTCTCGTTCCACCAGCGGAAATCCTTCATCGGCTCATTACCGAGCTGGGCCCGGTAGATACGGCTTGCCAATATTGACATCCAACCTGATCCGCCCACTGGCGGAAGGTTTTCCTGATCTGTTGTTTTCCGATAAGTAACCAGTAATGCCTCCTCAAAAAATGCAGAACGTTCCACATTGAGGCGCCCATAGGCCATTGTGACTTCCGAATCCTGCAGGGCAGCCTGGTAGGCCCTGCTAAATTCGTCTGCCGGCATGATTTCATAGAGAGGATAGAGCCGTGCATTGGTCTCCATCTCTACTTCCAGATCCACGATCGAGCCAATCAAGCCGTAGCCGCCCATAGCAAGCCCAAATAGCTCGGAGTTTTCCGTCCGTGAACAGGTCACAAGTTCTCCGGATGGCAAGACCATGTTGAGGGAACGCACCGTCGACCCCATTGGGCCATAGGGTACTGGCCACCCATGCGCGTTCACGCTGTAGGTCGCAGCAACTCCAAAATCGTTGTTCGATTGCATAACTTTGGGCGAATAGCCAATCGGATCAAGGGCGGAAATCACCTGGGACCAGCGCGCGCCAGCATGGACACGATACACGCCTGCGTCCGTGTCCGGATCGATCACGCCGTTATCGAAAGTCATTGCGTTTCCATTCCTTGGAATGGCTTGACCACCCATGGAATGACGCGCAGCGCCAATGTTGAAGGGTCGTCCATCTGCCTTCGCCTCACGCATCTCTTTGCGCACTATCTGGATCAGGGCTTCGCCTGGGTCCTCTTTAATCACGATATGCTTATGAACAGGTGTTGCAGAAAGACCGCTAGCATCGTTGAGGATACCACTTCCCGATGAGGGCATAATCCGTTTGACCCCATCAAACACAGGTTGCTTAACACTAAACTGGTTGGCCGCGACCCATCCTGCTGCTCCACCAGATCCGAGCAGGAAAGCTCGGCGGGCAAACTTTTTCATCTAGTCTCCATTCAACAGTCGAACTTCAAATAACGACCGAATGAGTTTCCATGTAGGTAACAAGGATACAATTTATACAATATTGGCCAATTGCTTTGAGCCGACAAGTCATGAAATCCACGGTCGACGTCGACATGTCGGACACTTGGAATGAACTTGAGGTCCTTCTCCACTTTGTTTCTAGGCAGTTTTTTAATATCGGCACTCCCTTCGAACGGCAGCAAGGCGTAATCTGCACTGCGAAATTTGATCTTGCTACAAAGGGCTGATTGTGTTGAAAAACTCTGTTTTTGGCTCAAGTCGGGATCATTTTTGGCCACACAGGTCGAGTAGTTTATTTTGGCGAGGGGGCGGCCAAAACTGATCTTTGGCCTTGCTGTGCCCCTTCACGTTCTCGGAGCCGTATTCCAGTCTGACTTTCGCGCGCCACCAGAAGTCGGTGGAAAATCAACATTTTCGCAAACCGGAGTTTTTCAACACAATCGGCTGCAAACTGTCATTCGCTATGCATCACACCAACGCCTGCTGAACCAATTGAGCCGTCATCCATTGTTGCTGATCCAGCAGAAAACTTCGACCTCATCACGAAAGATGGCGTGATCTACAAAAACACCTTGGAATAGAGCCTTTCAATTCAGCTTTGAACTGATGTCTAGGATACAGACACCAGCCATTCGTCAGAGTGGTCACCAACGGTAGCCTTGGGCCGATTCTGTGGAAAAACATCGTGTTGCTGGCGCAGAAAATGAGGGACTGAACGTCGCGCGAGCGCCTTTCTTTTCAGGCTTCGCTCGTTTGCTGCGGTGCAGGAAAGATCTTGGCCAGTTT
>NZ_VAUA01000015.1 GCF_005771405.1 Parasedimentitalea maritima | reverse complement strand
GACCACCGAGATTGCCACAATGGCCCGGATGCATCTGAAGCCCCGGCTGATCCTTGATCGCTGCGTGGATTTCCTGATCCAGCGGCGTATCCAAGTGCCGTCTGCCTATCGTTTGAGCGACTTGATCCGTGCTGGTTTGCACGACCGCAAGGCAGAGCTGATTGCCTTGATGGACAGTCAATTGCCTGCCGAGACGCGGAATCTGCTTGATGACCTGTTCACGGCCCCAGATGATCAGAACCGGTATCGCCTGACCCTTCTCAAGAAACTGTCACAATCGACCAGCCCTTCAAGGATCAAGGAAGCCGTTGCTGATCTTGAGGTATTGTCTGAGCTGCATAACGAGTTGAGCAACATTCTTTCACAACTTGATCTTGGCATCGCAGGCATCCGATATTTTGCAGGCAGCGTTATGCGTTCGGAAATTTTTCAGATCCAGCGTCGGGATCAGAACGACCGCTATATCCATGCCACAGCTTTTGTGGCCCATCAGTTCTACCGCTGCCAGGATAACATGCTTGATCTCTGGCTCAGCGTCATGGCCTCTTTCAAATCTGCGGCCGCCCGAGAATATCAAGACGCGCTCGTACAGGATCGCAAAGAGCAGCAGCACCAGATCGAAGTTGTCGTCGATGGCCTGGAGGTTTCCGTCTTTGGGGTTCTACGCGGTATTCAGAGCGTCATGTCTGCGGCAAATTTGTCAGATGCGGAAAAGGTCACATCTACACTGGCCCTTCTCGATAAGGGACAGACGGAAGATTTCGACCAGTTGAAGGATGATCTGGCCGCGACCGCGAGTGATGCCAGTTGGCATGACATTCTGGAAGCGCGGTCGCTGAAATTGCAAAATCGCCTCAGTCCATTGCTACGGGCGCTCTACTTCATGCCGAACAAAAGGGCCACAGCGCTTCTGGATGCAATTGATCACTTCAAGGCAGAAGGAGACTTGTCTACCAACCACGCGCCGATGGATTTTCTGTATGCAGGACAAAAAGCAGCGCTTGTACGGGCGGACGGTTCATTCCGGAGATCGCTCTACAAGGTCTTTCTATTTCAGGCCGTCGCCACTGCTATCAAGTCCGGCGACCTTAACGTCGAACAGTCTTACAAATATCGACCCATGGACGCCTACCTGATCGATAAAGAACGTTGGCAGCGCGAAAAGATCCACCTGCTGGAACGGGCAGGCCTGACAGAATTTGTTGATCCCGCCCCTGCACTAGCCACACTGAATTCCGCGCTCTCCGCTCAATACCAGGCAACGAATGGTCGCGCGGCCAGCAATCCCCACCTGAAGCTGCGCAAGGATGGGACTTTTCACATTGCTACCCCGGCGCTCGATGCCCGTGAAGCCGATCCGTTGGGCTATCTCTTTCCCCAGCGGCACGATGTGCCGCTCGCGCAGGTTCTGGAAACCGTCAATAATCACTGCGACATGCTGCGCTCCTTTGAACACTGGCAGCAGACTAATGTGCGCCAAGCGGCTTCCCACCCTGCGCTATTGGCCGGGATCATGGGGTTGGGTTGCGGGATCGGCGTGCGCAAGATGGCTCGGATTTCTTCCAGCGTCACCGAAAGCGAGCTGGATCATACGGTCAATTGGCGCTTCTCACTGGAGAATATTCGGGCGGCCAATGATGCCGTGATCAAGGCCATGGATGCGATGGAACTGCCCAACATGTAACGTCAGACGCAGGATCATCTCCACACCGCCAGTGACGGCCAAAAATTCGAGGTGCGTGGAGACAGCCTGCATGCCAGCCGATCATTCAAATACTTCGGACAGGGACAGGGCGTCAGCGCCTATACCTTCGTCGATGAGCGCAATTTCCTGTGGCACTCCCTGATGATCAGCGCCTCAGATCGCGAAAGCACCTATGTCATCGACGGGCTGATGCACAATGACGTCGTCAAAAGTGACATTCATTCCACCGATACCCATGGCTACACAGAGGCCGTCTTTGCTCTGACCCACCTGCTGGGGTTTTCCTTCGCCCCCCGCATCAAGGGGATCGGCAAACAGACCCTCTACATCTTCAAACCGAAAAATCAGACCGACGCAAGCTGGGTCATCCGCCCTGACAAGACCATCAATGAAACCGTCATTCGAGAGAACTGGGATGATCTGCTACGCCTCGTGGCCACCATCAAGCTCAAAGAGAATACCGCTTCCGACATCTTCCGGCGCCTGAATTCCTATTCACGCCAGCACGCGCTCTATCAGACTCTCAAGGCCTTCGGTCAAATCATCAAATCCCTGTTCATTCTGCGATACATTGACGATCTCGCCATGCGACAAGTCATCGAAAAACAGCTCAACAAAGTTGAACTGGCTAACCGTTTTACCCGCGCCGTGGCTGTCGGAAACCCGCGCGAGTACACACAGGTTGAAAAAGAGGAACAAGAAATCGCCGAGGCCTGCAATCGCCTGATCAAAAATAGCATCATCTGCTGGAACTATCTCTACCTCGCCAGACAGGTCGAAAAAGCGCCAGAGGCAGAGGCTAGGGAAAATCTGATACGTTTGATTACAGCCCATTCGCCTATGTCATGGGCTCACATCAACATGCTCGGCGAGTATGACTTCTCTGAGGAAAAGCTCCGCGATACCCTTGGCATACTGCCCCCGAAAAAGACCGCATAAACGGCGCGGCAAAACGGGAGGTGCAAAAACAGGAATAATGCCATCACGCCAACATCATACTGCGAACGCCATGTCGCATTGCGTACCTTTGTTAGGACGAACCCCATAAGCCGCATCAGACGGCGCACACGATGGCGACCGCATTTGTGACCCTGTCGCTGCATGTGTCGCGCCATTTGCCGAGACCCATACCATGGTGTTTCGAGAAACTGCTTGTCGATCATTTCCATGAACCGCAGGTTCTCAGCACTCTCGCCTTTTGGGGCGTAATATAGGTTTGAACGTGCCAGCGACAACATCTGGCATTGCCGCCGCACGCTGACCTTCGGATGGTTTCTTTCAATGCACATCTGCCTGCGATCCTTGCTCAACGATCCCAGGCGCGTTTCAAAAAATCGCGCTCCACCACCAACTGACCAATCTTGGAATGAAGTTTGTCTATCGCGGCGTCATCGGCATGCACTGGATCACCGCCTCGCTTGGAAAACCCCGCAGCCATATTCTTAACCGCGGCACGCTTCCAAGTCCCAATCTGCGTGGGATGCACGCCGTACTTTTTCGATAACTCCGCCATTGTCATTTCTTCGCGGATTGCTTCAAGCGCAACCTTAGCCTTGAAATCCGGCGAATGGTTCTTCCGTTTCGTCATTTCGGATCATCTCTCTAACAAGTTGATCCACCTTAACTACTGGTCCGAATTCCCGCGACCACCTCTGATTGCATGCAATCACCTGTCAGCTAATAGATGGAGTTCTAGGGGTCGAGTCCGGTAGGGGGCAGAATGACACCCTAAGGGTTTTCGCGGTGCCGTTTCATGATTTCAAGCACTGTGTTCTTGTTGATGCCGAGATCACGAGCAATCCAGCGGTATGATCGGCCGTCAGTCACGGCTTGAATAACCTTCGGTGCGAGCTTGTCGGATTTGGGCCTCTGTCCTGGTTGGCGGCCAAGTTTCTTCCCGCGTGCGCGTGCGGCTGCTAAACCTGATTTCACCCTTTCGCTGAGTAAGCCCCGCTCAAACTGTGCTATTCCGGCCAACATGGTGGCCATCATACGGCCGTGCGGTGTTTCGAGTTCGAAGGTCATACCACTCATCGCTACGACCGAGACTTTCCAGCCTGCCAGTTTGTTCATCGTGTCCAGAAGATCTTGGGTAGATCGACCCCATCTAGAAAGCTCCGTCACGAGGATTGCATCGACTTTACGCGCCTGAGCTAGATCGATTAGTCGATTGCGGGCACTTCTGTTTGCAGAGGTTCCAGAAGCGGTTTCTTTGAAGATGCCAATCACATCAAAGCCACCGCGTTCAGCAAAAGCTGTCAGCTCAGAAACCTGCCGATCACAGGATTGGTCTGATGTGGAAACCCTGGCGTAGATGGCCGCTTTCTGTCCCAATTGAACCCCTTCGGATTCTGACCTTGTAAGCCGTTGATTTTACTGGTGCTCGATTTGTCCTGAACAGACTACTGACTAACAAGGACGATTTGAAGTGCCAAGACGCCATATTTTAACAGATCGGCAACGTGCAGATCTATTCGACCTGCCGACCGACGAGAGCTTACTGCTCCACCACTATACTCTTGCCGATGATGACATTGAGCATATCCATGAACGGCGGCGACCAGAAAACCGGATCGGGTTTGCGCTTCAGTTGTGTGCACTGCGATATCCAGGGCGGCTCCTATCGCACGGTGAGGTCATCCCGGAGAAAATGCTTCACTTTATTGGGGCACAGTTGGGCATTACGGGCGAAGCCCTTCTTTCCTACGCCGACCGTCGCCAGACTCGGCAGCAACATCTTGAGGCCCTTCGAAGGATTTACGGCTACAAGATGTTTTGCGGACGTGGTGCCCGTGATTTGAAGGCTTGGCTTGTAAGCGAGGCTGAGGTGGCGCGTTCCAACGAGGATCTGGCCCAACGCTTCATAAAGCGGTGCCAAAGCGCACAGATTATATTACCGGGTTTTTCGGTCATTGAACGCCAGTGTGCTGATGCTCTTGTTACGGCAGAGCGGCAGATTGAAACACGCATCGTCAATCACCTTAGTGATGTGATGAAAGATCGGCTCGATGCTCTGCTGACCGAAAACGTGGACGGTCATGTTAGCCGGTTTATCTGGCTGCGCCAATTCGAGGTTGGTAAGAACTCAGCAGACATCAACCGACTGCTGGACCGGCTGGAGTTTCTGCAAAGCATTGAACTGCCCTCCGGTATGTTTGACAGCATTCCGCCACATCAGATTACCCGCCTGCGTCGCCAGGGTGAGCGCTATTTTACAGATGGCTTGCGTGATATTTCCAGCGCCCGACGGCTGGCTATTTTAGCCGTATGTACAGTGGAATGGCGCGCGGCCATTGCTGATGCCGTTGTGGAAAACCATGATCGCATTGTCGGCAAAATCTGGCGGGATGCCAAGAGGTTGTGCGATACACAGGTCAACGAAGCGAAGGCATCTTTACAGGAAACACTGCGCTCTTTTAAGCGTTTGGGTACGGCTTTGCTCGAAGCAAAAGGGGATGATGCGCCCCTTGACCCAGCAGTTACAGCTGCCTGCGGGTGGCGCAATCTCGAAAGCCTTGTCGCAACGGCGGCGCAGCTAAGCGATACGATGTCCGCTGAGCCTTTGACACATGTTGTGCAGGGTTATCACCGGCTTCGCCGCTATGCGCCGCGAATGCTTCGTGCGCTGGATATCAAGGCGGCCTCGGTAGCAGAACCGCTGATGGCCGCATCCAAAATTATACGAGATAACAAGGATGTGGCAGAGAGACCGATAACCTTCCTGCGCCGCAATTCAAAGTGGCTCCGTCATCTCCAGACTACTGACCATGACTCTCACCGCTTATGGGAGGTGGCCGTGATGTCTCACCTACGTGATGCCTTCCGGTCTGGCGATATTTGGCTGGCCCATTCACGGCGCTACGGCGATCTGAAACAGGTTTTGGTGCCTATTGAAGCGGCAAAGGCCACGCCTCGGTTGATGGTTCCCTTCGATCCACTGGAATGGTTGGATGATCGTAAGGCACGCATGACCGATGGCTTGAAGCGCTTAGCCATTGCCGCCAAAGCTGGTGCCATTCCGGGCGGTTCCATTGAGAATGGGATCCTGAAAATTGACCGCCTGACCGCCGTCGTTCCTGCTGAGGCAGATGAGCTTGTCCTTGATCTCTACCGACGCCTGCCCGATGTGCGGATTACCGACATGCTGCTGGACGTTGAGAAGGTCACTGCCTTTGCCGATGCGTTCACCCATCTGCGCACAGGCGCACCCTGCAAAGACAGGGTTGGGCTTTTGAACGTCCTGCTCGCAGAAGGCCTGAACCTTGGCCTCAGCAAAATGGCCGAAGCCACCAACACACATGAGTATTCCCAGCTCTCTCGCCTGTCGCGCTGGCATATTGAAAGTGACGCCATCAACCGGGCGTTGGCCATGGTGATAAAAGCACAGTCAGCCTTGCCCATGGCTCAATTTTGGGGTGGTGGCCTGACCGCGTCGAGTGATGGACAGTTTTTTCCTGCCTCACGACAGGGTGAGGCCATGAATCTCATCAATGCAAAATATGGAAACGAACCGGGACTGAAGGCCTATACTCACGTCTCTGATCAGTTTGGCCCCTTTGCCACCCAAAACATACCCGCGACGGTGAGCGAAGCCCCGTACATTCTTGATGGATTGCTGATGAACGAAACAGGTCTGAAAATACGCGAGCAATATGCTGACACCGGCGGCTTCACCGACCACGTCTTTGCTGTGACGTCCCTTCTTGGATACCGGTTCATACCTCGCATCCGGGATTTGCCGTCAAAACGTCTGTATGTCTTTGATCCGAGCGGCGTCCCAAGGGAACTGAAGGGGTTGATTGGTGGCAAAATCCGGGAGGGCACGATTGTAACAAACTGGCCTGATATCTTGCGCAGCGCAGCCACCATGGTGGCTGGTGTCATGCCGCCCAGTCAGCTCCTGCGAAAGTTTGCCGCCCACCCACGCCAGCATGATCTTGCCATCGCCCTTCGGGAAATCGGACGGGTCGAACGAACACTTTTTATCATCGATTGGTTGCTTGATGCCGATATGCAGCGACGCGCGCAAATCGGCTTGAACAAAGGCGAGGCCCATCATGCGTTGAAAAACGCCCTCCGCATCGGGCGGCAGGGCGAGATCAGGGATCGTACATCTGAGGGCCAACATTACCGTATGGCGGGTCTGAACCTTCTTGCCGCCATCATAATATACTGGAACACAGATCAGCTTGGTAAGGCCGTCGCACAGCGAAAACGTGCTGGTCTCGACTGTTCAGCAGCGCTTCTGGCGCATATCTCACCCCTTGGATGGGCACATATTCTCATCACAGGCGAGTACAGGTGGCCAAATCGCTGAGACAAGCCCTTAGGGTGTCATTCTGCCCCCTACCGGACTCGACCCCTCTCGGGTAGGGCGCGTTTCGAGCTGTAGTTGATCCCTGCAACAACGCTAATGCCACGTATTATGCTCCTATCCATTTGCAGCTGACATTCCCCAAGTGGAACAGGATGTGCCGTCGGATCAAGACTTTTCGGGGAACTTTATCTGCAAGAGATGGCAGAGCTTATCGCAACCAATTTCTGCCGACCTGGCCTTCAAATGGCTGTTCTGCAAATTCGGCTACTCTGGCCGACAGCACTAATGCCTAGGGAATCGATCCGCCAAGAAATCTACAAACACCCGGGTCTTGGGGGCAAGGTTGCGTTTGTTGGCAAATATTACAGCAATATCCGCATTCTTTTGGGTATATTCGGGAAATAATCTGACGAGATCGCCCGAGGCAATTCTTTCAGCGACAAGATAAGTGGACAATCGCGCAATTCCCAAGCCGGCCAGCGCTGCCTTATATACAGCGTCGGCGCTATTGCCTGCAAAATTGCCGGTTGCATCAACCGTATGACTGACACCATCCAGATGGGCCTTCCAGGCGTTCCGGCCGACAAAGTTGGACGTACGGAGACAGTTAAAGTTCGACAGGTCGCTAAAAGATTTGGGTCTGCCATGACGTTCGATGAAATCAGGCGAGGCACAGAGGATACGTTCGTTCTTCATGATCTTCTTCGCAATGACATTCGGGTTTGTCAGTTGCTCCGCAAAGTTGATAGCAACATCAAATCCCTCTTCTTCAAGATCGACATGCCGGTCGGTCAGCTCCAGAGACACCGTGATTTCACGATAGAGATCCAGAAATTTGGGCAAAGCAGTGATAAGCTGCGACTTCCCAAAAACCACGCTGGAGGCAACACGGATCGTGCCCTTTGGCCGATCATTGACCGTGGAGAAATGATCCTCTGCTTCAAAAAACCTATCAGCCATTGCCCGGCACTTTTCGTAATACTTCCGGCCATCCTCTGTCACGGCCACACCCGCTTTGGTGCGGTGCAGAAGTCGACGACCGATCCGGTCCTCCAGGCGCCCTATCTGTTTGCTCACGGCCGATGGTGTTTGTCCGCTCGCGCGCGACGCCGCTGAAATGCTTCCCATTTCAACGACTTTCACAAAAACCAACATCTGCGCTGATGCATCCATCATGCGTCGTACCCTTTCCCGTTTGGAAAGCCCCCTATGCACATCAACTGGATTGGAGGGGCGAAATGTTTGCGCTATCTCTGCAGTGCAGCACAAATACTGCACCGCAGCGACAAAAAAGGAAGCGCAAGATGACGATAGCAATTTCCGGTAACAATGCTCGTTTTCCAGCCATTCTGGATTACCTGCGCTCACGCTTTAGGCACTATTTGTTTGTTGCTCAGCAGGCCAACAAGCGGCGGAGCATATACCGCGCCACCGTTCACGAACTCAACAGCCTCACAAACCGGAACTTGGCTGATCTTGGAATTTCTCGGTCGCACATTCGCAGGCTGGCCCTCGAGGCCGCTCAGCTGAAGGTCGCCAAATGAACAATGATAACAGCACGCAGCACAGCTCGATGTTCTGGGCGCAATCACAGGATGTCATTGGCAGTGCCTGGTCAACATTCAGATTATGGGCAACCACGGTTCGCAATACTGCCGCGCAGTGCATGATCAGGGTAAAAATCGCCAAAATGCAGTCCGCGTTAAACCGATTGACAGACGAGCAACTGAAACAAATCGGCCTTGCCAGAAAAGATATTGCGCAGCATGCAGTATACCTGATCGGCTACGAATACGACGGTCTTTGAACATTGGATTTAGCCCAATATGGGCGCAATCCATTCCGAAATCGGTGTCTGCCCGTTAAGGGCAGGATCGACAGATGTCGGCGCTCGCTCCTCCCAGAGTTTACCTGACATCGAACCCTGACGGACTTTCCTCCCGGAACCCGTTATTTTTTGGGGCTGGCAACTTCTCCTCCTCCCGAAGGTGCCAGTCCCATTTCTACCCAAACGATTGTAACAGACTACTGTCTGTTGATCAGGAATTCCAGTGGGCCAGAACAACCACACTACCGTGGTTCAAGCACCGCGCGCAGGTGGTGTGCGAACTGATGCCCTGATAAAAAGATAATTAGCCGTTGCCGAAACCGGTTTCGGAACAAATCATCGCCTCATGAACACGAATCGCATCACTTTGGTCAAAGGCCAGACATCTTCTTCTCCAAAGATTGGGGGGAGGGTCACAATCAATGACCTAGCACGCCACCTGTGTATGTCGAAAAGCACAGTGTCGCGTGCCCTGAACGGCTATTCAGATATTTCTGAATCAACCTGCAGGCGTGTTGAGCGAACTGCGCAGAAATTGGGGTATCGGCCACTCAGTCACGCCCAGGCCATTCGTACAGGTCGGGTTCGGGCCATAGCGCTGGTTCTTCAAAATGACGAACCGGACAAGCACAATCCCTTCCTGCAAGAGTTCCTTGCCGGAGCCTGCGAAGCGGCCAGTGACTTTGGCTGGACAGTGACCATTTCAACAGCCAAGTCTGACCAAGATATGGATGCGGTGCTGAACCGGCTTATCGAAGAACGCAAAGCCGATGGGTTCATTCTGCCACGAACCAAGGTCACGGACCCACGTGTCAAGCTGCTGCGTCGGCTTGGTGTGCCCTACACCATGTTTGGGCGCACGGGTCATGGTCAGAAACAGATCGAACCAGATGTCTCTTGGTTCGATATTTCAGGCGAAACTGCAATGCACGACGCGGTTTTGCGGCTGGTCGACTTGGGTCATCATCGTATCGGCTACGTCGGCAGCGACCCCGAATTCAACTACAGCCAATTGCGCCGCGAAGGTTTTACCCAAGGATTGCACACGACCAAACTCCAAGCAGATCCAGATCTGTTAAGAAAAGGTGCCAGAACACGCGACGAGGGGACTGCCGAAACCCGCGCGTTGTTGCAATTGGACCAGCCCCCAACCGCAATTGTCTATGCAACCGACATGGCGGCACTGGGCGCTTATAAGGCCATAACTGAACTGGGACTGACCGTTGGCAAGGACGTGTCCGTAATCGGTTACGACGGCGTGCCAGAAAGCCAATATGTACGTCCAGCTTTGACAACATATGACGTCGATACCCGCATGGCCGGGGAACGTCTTGCAAGTTTGCTGGTCCGTCAGATCCGAGGGGAACCGGCTGACCAGTTACGCGAATTGCAAGAGGCTCAGCTGATCGAACGGGACTCCGATGGCCCACCTGCGCTCAGCTCAACAGAATTGGCAGAGAAAATACAAAACAGTGATCTATTTTAGGGGAGGACTAAACATGTCACGTCACTACACAGCCAAGCTAATGCTTGGCACATCCTTGGCACTGGCCCTGTCGGCCATGTCAGTACAGGCGGATAGCATCCGGTTCTGGACAACAGAAGAACAGCCCGAACGGCTGGCTAAACAGCAAGAAATGGCAGACCTGTTCAAGGCAGAAACCGGGACGTCGGTCGAAGTTATCCCAGTGACCGAAAGCGATCTTGGGACCCGCGCCACAGCGGCTTATGCTGCGGGCGATCTGCCCGATGTGATCTACCACACGCTACAGTATGCACTGCCTTGGGCAGAAGCCGGCATTCTCGACACCGAAGCCGCCAGCGAAGTGATTGCTGATCTGGGCACCGACACATTTGCGCCCGGCGCCATTGCCATGGCCGCGTTCAAAGGTGAAACCGCCTCTGTTCCGGTCGATGGCTGGACCCAGATGGTTGTGTACCGCAAGGATCTGTTCGAACAGCACGGTCTGGACGCTCCGAATTCCTTTGCCAATGTGCAGGCAGCACTGGCCAAATTGCACAACCCACCTGAATTGTACGGTTTTGTTGCCGCAACCAAGGTGGACGAGAATTTTATGAGTCAGGTTCTGGAACATGTGTTCTTGGCCAACGGTGTCAGCCCGGTTGATGAAAACGGCCTGAACGCGCTGGATGAAGCCAGCACCATCGAAGTACTCGATTTTTACAAGGCCATTGCCAAAGCGTCACCTCCGGGCGAACTCTACTGGAAGCAGTCGCGCGAATTGTATTTCTCGGGTCAGGCCGCCATGATCATTTGGTCCCCCTTTATTCTGGACGAACTGGCCGGTCTTCGTGATAGCGCTCCGCCAACAATCAACGATGACCCAACATCCCCAGCCCTCGCCGGGAAAACAGGGATTGTGACCAACTTCTCTGGGCCTTCAAACCCGGATGGCGCAGCCTGGGGGGATGTTCGGTATTTTGGCATCACATCTGATGCAGACACCGATGCCGCAATGGACTTTGTGAAATTTGCGATGGATGACGGATATACCCAGACGTTGTCGATTGCACCTGAGGGCAAGTTCCCGGTTCGACGCGGCACTGCGGACAACCCAACAGCCTTTACCGAGGCCTGGTCAAAACTGCCGGTTGGCGTCGACCGCAAAGCCCCATTGGGCGGGCTGTATGAGCAATTCATGATCGACGAGATCGTCGGCGGTTTGGACGTGGCCAAACGTTGGGGCGTTGCTGAGGGACAGTTGTCTCTGGCGTCCAAGATCATCAACAGTCAGGCGATCAACCGGGTGGTGCGACAATACATCGACGATGAAATCGATGCCAAGGCTGCAGTTGCTGCGATGAACGACGAACTGTCGAAAATCAACTAAGCCGAATCTAATTTGGCAGCGGAGGTTGTACCGCTGCCATCCCCCTTCGAGGTTTTCTATGTCTACGGCACTCCCTCCTTCCGGTTCGGGGGCTCTGGCCAAACGCGAGGCGCGTCTGGCTTGGGCTCTTTTAGCCCCGACGATGATCAGTATTTCTTTGGTTGTGGTCCTGCCGCTACTGGCGATCATCTGGATCAGTTTCAAACCCTTCACCCTGACCGATCTGCGGCCACCTGCACCAATCGTACGGGAAAGCCTGCGGGGAGAAGGTGACAATTTGCGCATCGAATACCGGATTCGGAATTCCAGCCAAGAGATTGCAATTACCAGTGTGACTCTCAGCGATACTTTGCCCCCGGGGTTGACGCTAAAAGACGACCTGCCAGATCACTGCCACCTTACCAATCGCAACCTGTTTTGTGATTTCGGCGACATGGACGGTGGCGCTCGCGAAAGATTACGGCTGCCGGTCTTGGCAACTGACGATGTGGACGCGTTGGAGGATCTGGTCAAAGAGACCAAACCTGCCATGACCGGTGCAGGCCCAAGCATGCTGACAAACTTTGAATTCAGCATGGAAAACTTCACCCGTCTGTTTGACGGTGGCGAATTTTGGTCAGTTCTCTGGATCACCCTGTTCTACACGGTTTTTGGAACTATCGGCGCATTGGTCATGGGGCTTTTTGCTGCATTACTGTTGAACAAAAGCTTTCGAGGTCAGGGGTTTATTCGCGGGTTGTACTTGTTTCCCTATGTCGCGCCTGTCATTGCCGTAGCCTTCACCTGGGTAACCTTATTTGACCCATTCTCGGGATCTGCCAATGCACTGTTACTGCAAATGGGGCTGGCACAAACGCCAATCAACTTCTTTGGCGATCGCCCGCTGGCACTGATCATGGTGACGGTGTTTGAAATCTGGCGTTATTTTCCGTTGTCGTTCCTGTTCATTCTGGCCCGGATGCAATCCATTGATACCAGCATGTACGAAGCCGCTGACATGGATGGGGCATCTCCGTTCCAGAAATTCTGGCTTCTCAGCATCCCGCAGCTGCTGGGCATCCTGTCGGTGTTGTTCCTGCTGCGCTTCATTTGGACCTTCAACAAATTCGACGACATTTTTCTGCTGACAGGCGGCAATGCCGGAACGCGCACCCTGACCGTGAATGTCTATGAACAGGCCTTTGCCATCTCAAATATCGGCGCCGGGGCTGCGGTCGCTGTGGTGATTTTGCTGTGTCTTCTTTTGTTCAGCTTTGTCTTTTTCCGTTTCATCAGCCGAGAGGAGGGTCTGTGATGCGCAATGGCTATGTAACCGGCCCGATCCTGGGCGCTCTGTGGCTGGTCGTAATCGCCTCCACCCTTGCTGTAACGATGTCTTTTGCAACTGGTGCTTTGTTCCGCCCACAGGTTACACTCAGCTTGATCTGGGGGGCCATGATTGGATGGTCATTTGTACGTTTTCCTGCTCCAAATGGATTGATACGTCTGACGGTCAGCGCAATGGTGGGTTTGGCCTGCCTGACGGAATTCGGCCCAATTTTGATCGGCCCTGAGGTAACCTTGACCTCACGCCTGATCACTCTGGTGTCGTTGGCGGCTATCCTGCATCTTTCACTTCAGGCAATCCTGTTTGATGTGCCGTTTGCCACACTGACACGCCATGAATTCGAAGCCGCCGTGATCCGGTTCTGCACTGGGTTCGGCTATATCTTCTTCACCGCTATCGTCATTATTCCTTTCTACGTAATGGTAATGACCAGCCTGAAATCACAACAAGAGCTGCTACAAAACCCGCTGGACTTTTCGATCGAACTTAGCCGCGGTTGGGACCTGTTCCGAAGTTATGCCGAGCTGTTTTCCGATTTCAATTTTGGTACCTACCTTTGGACGTCGTTTTACGTTTCGGTGCTGACTGTGTTCATCACCCTGTTGTTCAGCGTGCCCGGCGCCTATGCGGTGGCACGGTTCCGGTTCAAAGGGCAAAAGGCGTTCTCGCGCTCGATCTTGCTGATCTACATGGTGCCAATGATCGTGCTGGCATTGCCAATCTACATTGTTTTTTCAATGACAGGGTTGCGTAACTCGATCCTGGGGATCGTGATGATCTATCCAGTCACTACAGTGCCTGTGGCGCTGTACATGTTGCAGGGCTATTTCCGTGGCCTGCCAACCGAGGTCGAAGAGGCAGGTCTGATGGATGGGCTCTCGCGCTTGTCGGTGATCTGGAAAATCACCCTACCGCTCAGCCTGCCAGCGCTGGCTTCGGTTTCGCTTTATGTTTTCATGATTGCCTGGAATGAATTCCTGTTGGCCTTCATGCTGTTGGACGACCCCTCAAAGTTCACGCTGACGCGGGGTGTGTCGATGCTCAACTCCTCCGAAATCCCCAGACAACACCTGATGGCAGGCGCGGTAATTGCAACCTTACCTATCATGGCGCTGTTCCTGGGACTTGAACGTTTCATGACCAAAGGCCTGACAGCCGGATCTGTCAAAGGATGACCCAAATGACGACAACACACAGCCTAGGCCAAGCCGCCCGGCAGATCCTGATCCAAAACGATAAGGGTTGCTATACCATTCCAACCAAGGGGCTATACCCCTACCAATGGAACTGGGACAGCGCGATTGCCGCATTGGGCTTTGCCGAGTTCGACATCACTCGCGCTTGGATCGAACTGGAAACCCTGTTTTCCGGGCAATGGTCAGATGGCATGGTCCCACACATCCTGTTCCACCAACCCGATCCCGGCTATTTTCCCGGACCCGATGTTTGGGGATGTGATGGTCCAATCCCATCGTCAGGAATAATTCAGCCCCCGATTGCCGCCAGTATGGCCCGCCGGGTTTGGGAAAAAGACACTGGCGCAGGTGCCACACACCTGACCGCGCTTTATCCCAAGATGCTGGCCTGGCATCGCTGGATCATGCAATGGCGACTGGATCGCGGTGCTGTCTGTACCACCCATCCCTGGGAAACAGGCCGCGACAATGCTCCCGACTGGGATAAAACCATGGCCCGGATGGATGCCTCTGACGTAGGTGAATACACCCGGCGCGACACCACACACGTCAATAGTGACGACCGACCAACAAATTTCGATTACGACCGTTATATCAAATTGGTGCAGCTGGGCCGCAACCTGCACTGGGATCAGGCCGCCCTACGTGAACAAAGCCCGTTCCGGGTGGCGGATCCAACAATGACCTTCACCACACTGGGGGCAGCACGGGATCTTTTGGCAATGGGGACTGAACTGGGCTTTGACACGACCGGCCTGACCGAGGACATTAAAACCCTTGAAGCCGGAGCCGCCACCTTGTGGAACACCGATCTTGGCGCCTTTGACTCTCGTGATGTGTTGAGTGGCGAATGGGCAGGCTGTGTATCCAGCGCATCCTATTTGTGCTGGCTGGGCGGCATCGACTCGGACCAAATGATGGACAGGCTACGCAACACGCTGGAAACCGTCCCTTACCCGGTGCCCAGCAATGATCCAGATAGCGACACATTTGATGCGCGCAGATACTGGCGTGGCCCAACCTGGGCAGTGGTCAACATGCTAATCGGCTTAGGGCTTGAGCAGCAAGGACATCACGCAGAAGCCACCGAGCTTGCGCGCAAAACGGGGGCGCTAATCTCTGAACACGGGTTTGCGGAATACTTTGACCCGCTCTCAGGCAGCCCCGCCGGGGGCAAATCATTCACTTGGACTGCCGCGGTGTGGCTGGCTTGGGCGGGGAGAACCTAATGGGAAGCATCGCACTAAAGTCCGTCGAAAAATGGTTTGGCAATGTTCAGGTGATCAAAGGTATCGATCTGAATATTCAGGATGGCGAGTTTGTGGTCTTTGTTGGTCCATCGGGCTGTGGCAAATCCACCCTGCTACGCATGATTGGCGGGCTGGAAGATACGTCGCGCGGCGCTATAGGAATCAATGGCACGGATGTCACTGATCACCCTCCGTCCAAGCGGGGGCTGACCATGGTGTTCCAGTCATATGCCCTGTACCCGCATCTGTCGGTTGCTGAAAATATGGGGTTTTCGCTCAAGGTGGCCGGTGCCCCCAAATCGGAAATCAAAGAGCGTGTTGAACACGCCGCCCAAGTTCTGAAGCTGACCGACTTTCTGGATCGCCGCCCCAAGGATCTGTCGGGCGGACAACGCCAGCGGGTGGCCATTGGCCGCTCCATCGTACGCGACCCAACCGCGTTTTTGTTTGACGAACCCCTGTCTAACCTCGACGCCGCCCTACGGGTGGAAATGCGCTATGAAATCGCCAAGCTACATCAGAAGCTAAAACGCACCATGATCTATGTGACCCATGATCAGGTTGAGGCGATGACTTTGGCGGATCGGATTGTGGTGCTGGAATATGGCCATATCGCACAGGTCGGAACCCCGCGGGAACTGTATGAAAGCCCTGCCAATCTATTTGTGGCGCAATTCATCGGCAGCCCCAAAATGAACATCCTGCCCTGTTCAATCTCGGATGGACAGTATCACCTAACGGCCGGCGGTGGTGCCTCCTACCCATTCACACAGTCGGCCAAGCATGTCGGCATCCGCCCCGAACACATTCAACTGACAACATCCAACACCGGACAGTGTGACGCCCGGGTCGAAGTCATAGAATACCTCGGCGCCGATACATTCCTGATCATGGACTACGGACGCACCGAGAAACTGACAGTACGGGTCAGCGGGGATACCGATCTTGAGGTGGGACAAACAGTGGGCTTGCTCTTCAAACCAGAGCATCTGCACTTTTTTGATGACAACAATCAAAGAGTCCGCCGCTGATACCACAAGTCATGAGGCAGATATTTTAATTTTGCCTCATAACAATCTCAAACTGAAACCCCGTCCAATAGCACTTCTCGGGATAGCGTTTGCTTCGCCCCTTCAAGTATGATCTCGCCACGTCGCAGCACCACACATTGATCCGCCAACCCATAGGCAAATTCAAAGAACTGCTCGACCAAAATGATCGCCATCTCGCCCTGGTCGCGCAGCAGTTTGATGACCTCGCCGATTTGCTGGATGATATTGGGCTGAATGCCCTCTGTCGGTTCATCAAGGATTAGCAGCTTGGGTTTGGTAATCAGCGCGCGGCCAATAGCCAGTTGCTGTTGCTGGCCACCGGACAGATCGCCACCGCGACGGTTGATCATGTCGCGCAGAACCGGGAACAGGTCAAAGATGTGATCGGGAATATGGTGCTGGTCCCGCGGCAGACAGGCAAATCCGGTTTCCAGATTCTCGCGCACGGTCAGCAGCGGAAAGATGTCCCTGCCCTGCGGAACCGAGGCAATGCCCGCACGGGCGAGAACATGAGCCGAGTCCATACCCAACTCCTGACCGTCCAACCACATCTGGCCGCCGGATCGTAAATGGGTGCCAGTGATCGCCTTCATCAGGCTGGTTTTCCCAACGCCGTTACAGCCCATGACACAGGTGACTTCGCCGGACTTGGCCTCCATCGAGATGTCATGGAGGATTTGTGAATGCCCGTAATGCAGCGTGAGGTCTTTGAGTTTCAGCATGTTATCGCCCCAGATAGACGTCGATGACGTCAGAGTTTGAGGTCACGTGATCCAGTGATCCCTCGGCCAATACCGCGCCCTCGTGAAGGACTGTGACCTTGCAGCCCAGACGGCGGACAAATTCCATATCGTGTTCCACCACCACAACCGCGCGGGTTTTGGCGGCTTGCACCAGCAGTTCGGATGTGTGTTCACGTTCTTCCGGTGTCATGCCGGCAGCAGGTTCGTCGACCAGCAGCAGGCGTGGTTCCTGTGCCAGCAACATACCGATTTCCAACCATTGTTTCTGGCCGTGGCTTAGTTCTCCAGCCAAGCGGTCAAGTTCAGCCAGCAAACCAACCTCTTCGGCCAGAGCATCGACCTGTTCATGGTCCGCCTTGCTGGGCCGAAAGAGCAGAACTGACAGAACACCCCGATCCTTTTTCAATGCCATTAGAAAGTTTTCGCGAACAGTCTGGTCCTCGAAAACCGTCGGCTTCTGAAACTTACGGCCAATGCCCTCGCGCGCAATTTGGGCCTCATTCATCCGCAGCAACGAAACCGATCTCTCACCCCAGATCACCCGCCCTTCGTCCGGGCGGGTCTTACCGGTCACTATATCCATAAATGTGGTCTTGCCCGCCCCATTGGGACCAATCACCGCGCGCAACTCAGAATCAGCTATCTGAAACGAAAGGTTGTTGATGGCCTTAAACCCGTCAAAGCTGACCGAAACACCGGATACCTCAAGAAGTGTGCTCATGCCTTGCCCTCCTTTTTTTCATAAGGTCAAACAACCCACCGATGCCTTTGGGCGCAAACAATGTGACCCCAACAAAGGACAGGCCCAGCAGCACCAGCCACCAGTCGACCCATTTAATGGTGTAGAACCCCAGCGGAATATCGGGGGCCTTACCACCAGTGAACCAAGTCGAGATTAGACTGACAAAACCCGCGCCAATAACAGCGCCATACAGCCGCCCCCTGCCCCCGATGGCGACCCAGACTGCCAGATAGATTGATGCGATGGGCACTATTTCAGCCGGATTGATGATACCTGCCTGCGGATAATACAGCGCCCCGGCGATGGCCGCGATACAGGCCGTCAGGGTAAAGATGGCCAGTTTAAAACCTTCGACCGAATAGCCAAGAAACCGCACGCGGGTTTCATTGTCGCGGATGCCACGCAGGACCGAGCCGAACTTGCCCGACACAATCCATGCGGCCAATGAATACCCCAAACCCAATGCCATGGCAGAGGCGAGAAAGAACCACATCGACACAATGGATTGTGGGGCCTCTACGCCGGGCAAATTCTGCAAACCGGACAAGCCGTTGTTGCCACGCAAGCCGCTGTCGTTCTGGAACAGATACAGCGCCAGTGCCAGCGTCATGGCTTGGGTCAGGATCGACAAGTAGACGCCAGTGACCCGGCTGCGAAAGGCAAGCCAGCCAAAGACCAGCGCCAGAATACCCGGCACCAAAACAACCAGCAGCAATTGCAGGCCCAAACTGTCGGCAAAGGTCCAGATCAGCGGAAACTCATTGCTGCCAACCACCCCAAAGATCTGACTTCCGATGCTGTCGATCACTTCACTCCCAGTTGGCGGAATCTGACCTTGCATCAATGCCTCAGTCACGATCAGCCGGGTGCGTTCATACATCAGCCACATGCCGATCATGTAGCCGCCCAGCCCAAAGAAGGCGAAATGCCCAAGGCTAAGAATTCCGGCAAACCCCCAGACCAGATCCATGGCGACCGCAATCAGACACAGGCAGAGCGTTTTACCCAGCGTCTTGATAAAGCTGGTAGAAATCACCCCGATGCCAAACCCCTCGGACAGGATAGTCACGATGATGGTAAAACTCGCCAGTGCCAGCAAGAAAACAAGCACCGATGGGTATTTTGCGATAAAGGATGTCCGCATAAGTTAATCTCCTGCCGCACGACCCTTGAGCGCGATAATGCCTCGGGGTTTGAACTGGATGAAAATGATGATGAAGATGATCATGTAAGTTTGCGCGGCCAACGTGTTGGACGGGTAGCCCCACTCGATACCTTTTTGCAGGAAGCCGATCATGGTGGCCCCGGCCAGCGCGCCCCAAATGTTGCCAACGCCGCCGACGACCACGGTCATGAAGCTTTGCACGATATAGTCATTGCCCATTTCCGAAGTAACCTTGGCAAACAGCCCGATGGCTACGCCTGCTACCCCGGCAATGCCCGAGCCCAGACCAAATGTTAGCATATTCACTCGCTCAGGGTTGATTCCCATCGAAGCAGCCATGCGCGGGTTCTGGGTGACAGTGCGGGTTTCCAGCCCCAGCCGGGTGCGTTTCATGATAAACAGGAACACGCACAGAAAAATCAACGCGAGGATGAAGATGGCGATGCGGATGTAACTGATCGACACCACGTCGTTCATAACCCAGGCCCCATCCAGCCAACCCGGCGCTGTCAGTGGTCGCGCCTGCGTGCCAAAAATGTTCTTGGCCAGCTGTTGCAGTGCGATTGAGATGCCAAATGTTGCCAACAGCGTTTCCAGTGGGCGGTTGTACAGGTAGCGGATCACCAGCCGCTCCATCACGACACCGGCGGCAAAGGTCACCGCAAAAGCCAGCGGCAGCGCCACAAGGATGGAAACCGTATGGTTTGGAATGACTTGCTGTACTACGTAGCCGGTATAGGCTCCCATCATGATGAACTCGCCGTGGGCCATGTTGATCACGCCCATCACACCAAAGGTGATGGCCAAACCGATGGCAGCGAGGAAGTAGATAGATGCCAGAGAGATCGCATCAAGCGTCAGGTCCAGCGTCTGGTTCATACCGACATTCAAGTCGATCTTGGACAAGGCCGCCTGCGCGGCATCGGTCACTGCGACGGAAGTTTCTGCGAATGTTTCATAAAACCTATAGCCCAGCAGCTTTTTGGCGATGTCTTCTTCACCAATAAAGGCGGGTACCAAGGACTGTTCCGCCAACCTGTCATAGGCCTGCCGACGGATTTCAGGATCGGACAGTTGCGCAACCGAAATTTTGGCAACCTGACCGCCGTCGATATGCGCAACCAGCGCCGCGCGGATGTCTTCGGCTGAGGTGGCAGGCGGTGCAAGTTTGCCGGCAACCAAGAGGTCATAGGCCGCAGGCATGCTCAGATATTCGCTGCCGGGTTTGATGACGCGCGCGATGTTTTCATCTGTCGGCAAATCACCAGAAGTGATGTTCATAGAAGTAACCACCAGTGGATTGAGCGTTGCCCTCACATCCACGCCAAGACCACCTTCGAAGGATTGGATCGCCGCGACACGGGTGGCCGTATCGGGATCAAAGGAAATGGTCAGCAGACGTTCCAGCCGAGATTTGCGCGCCTTAAGGTCGGCGTCCTGCTCATTATCAATCGAGAGCCGTAGCGGGGCCAAATGCATGGCAGTGGGGACGCGTTCCATCGTCTGAAGTGCCTCGGCCCGTTTGGCGGGATCTGGGTCGAACAGTTGGAACTGAACCAGGGCGGTGGCGATCAGCGCCCGCACGCCGCTGTTGGGTTTTAGCTGCTTCAACTGTTTCTTGGTAAACTCGCCAACTGCCTCTCCACTGTCGGGATCAGTCAGCTCATATTGGCGTTTGGCCACTTCGGTTCCAAAAAAGAACAACCCGTCAGATCGGCGCTGCCAAACCTGTTTGCTACCCCAGGCCTCAAGGAAAACCTGCGCCTGTGACAAATTGCTGGCGGCAATTTGCGCGATCACCGGTCCAATGGTTTTGCGCGACGATTTCTCGACCAGTTTTTTGTTTTGTTGCAGGATCTCCTGCACAGTCAGTTCCTGGGCAAGCCCGGTCTGGCACCAGCACATCAGTGCAAGGCACGCAAATAGTGTTCGTAACATAGTAATAAGCCCGCCCAGAAAGAGACGAGAGCCCAACGGCTCTCGTCATATATTTTTCGAACCTTAGTAGTTCGACAAAGTCTGAACGCAGGTCTGTGTTGTGGTGTTGTACATACCGCAACCCAGGTCTTTCCAATCGGACTTCAGAACCGAAGATTCCGGCAAGAAATCAGTCCAGGCGTCGCCTGCGACCTCATCTGTCTGGCTGATTATGTCGAACTGGCCATCATCTTGAATTTCGCCAATCAGAACCGGCTTGGCCAGGTGATGGTTCGGCAACATCACCGCAGTACCACCGGTTAGGTTGCCGAATTCCTGACCGTACATCGCGGTACGGACAGCATCCACATCCGTGGTGTCAGCAGCCGTAGCGGCGTTCACCCACATGTTGAAGCCGATATAGTGTGCTTCCATCGGGTCATTGGTCACACGTTCTTCGCCCATGGTTTCTTTCCATTTGGCGACAAAGGCTTCGTTGACCTCGGTGTCTGCCGACTGGAAGTAATTCCAGGCTGCCAGGTGACCAACGAGGTTGGAGGTATCCAGACCAGACAGTTCTTCTTCACCAACTGAGAAGGCAACAACAGGGATATCGTCAGCCGAAATGCCAGCTGCTGCCAGTTCTTTATAGAAGCCGATGTTTGCGTCGCCATTGATGGTTGAGATCACGCCGACTTTTTTTCCGTCAGCCCCCAGTGCTACAACGTCTGCAACAATTTTAGACCAGTCCGAGTGACCAAAGGGTGTGTAGTTGACGAAGATGTCGCCGTCGGAAACACCTTTGCCCTGCAGATAGGCCTTAAGAATGTTGTTGGTTGTGCGGGGGTAGACATAGTCGGTGCCCAGTAGTGCAAACTTTTCTACGCCCAATTCTTCGAGGAAGTAATCGGTGGCTGGGATCGCCTGTTGGTTTGGTGCGGCACCGGTGTAAAAGACGTTCTTCGAACTTTCTTCGCCTTCGTACTGAACTGGGTAGAACAGCAGGCCGTTCAGCTCTTCAATCACCGGCAGAACCGATTTACGAGACACAGAAGTCCAGTTGCCGAAGATCACGTCAACATCATGTACAGAGATCAGTTCGCGCGCTTTTTCAGAAAACAGCGGCCAGTCCGACGCCGGGTCAACCACAACAGCTTCCAGTTGCTTGCCCAGCAAGCCACCTTTGGCATTTTGCTCTTCGATCAGCATCAACATGGTGTCTTTCAGCGTTGTCTCTGAAATGGCCATTGTGCCGGACAGCGAATGTAGAACGCCAACTTTGATTGTGTCACCGGCGAATGCCGCACCAGTCATGACGCTCAAGGCCAGTACGCTAGCTGCGGTTTTCTTTAAAAAGGTCATCGTATCTCTCCAGACAGAGCGCGCAGGAGTACTTGCCTTTTACAGACGGCACTACTACGTCGACCCTGCAACGTTTGTTGCAAATCGTGTGGCGGCCGCATCGAGGTCCAATTCGTTTGGTCGTCACACACCTATTTTTACTGAGATCACAAAAATGATTGCGCTCTCAGTGGCACCAGAGGTTCTGCTTGACCGGATGATTGGCAACTGCGGCACCCCTTAATTTCTGGGCAAAAATTACAAATGATCAATTTCTAGGCGAATAATTGCAGGTGCGCCCAATTATTACCCACCCGCCTTTTGTGCCCCAGCTTACACTGCCGGTTTTCTAGTTATCGCTACCTTGATGTGCTCCATATTCTGTCGAGAACAGGGTATCGAGGAAACCGGCATCACCATTCGCCAAGACATAAACGCTGCAACAGCAGAGGCTGCGCAACCCCGTGCCATTGGGGCTATGCGAGTTGTTGGGCATCTCAAAAGCGGCAAATCTTGCCTAGCAAATCTGCGCCAGTCTGGTGCGCTTAAACTACTGTTCCCGCGCAGGGTTTCCGGCCTTGAGGCCGTAATGATAAATACTGCGGGTGGCATAACCGGCGGTGACCGTTTCTCCATTTCGGTAGAGGCTGTAGGCAACTGTCATATGACCCTAACCACCCAAGCCGCAGAGCGGGTATATCGCGCGCAGCCAGGACAGACTGGTCGGATGGACACCCGCCTGCGTGTTGGCACCGGTGCGCGCCTGAACTGGATGCCGCAAGAAACCATTCTGTATAACCATTGTTCCTTCCAACGCCATCTCACCGCAAATCTGGCCAAAGATGCCACGTTGCTGGTGGTCGAACCGCTGGTATTTGGCCGAATTGCCATGGGCGAAGTGCTAAGTAACGCACGGTTCAACGATTGTATCGACATACGTCGCAATGGACAGCGTCTCTATTACGATGCGGTTCGGCTGCACGGGGACATTACAGCCAAACTGTCCCGCCCCGCCGTGGCCAATGGCGCAAATGCCATGGCCAACCTGATATTCACTGCTCCGGATGCAGGGCGTCACCTGACGTTCTTACGTGACGCCTTGCCTGACACCGGAGGTGTGTCGCTGATTGGCGATGACCTGCTGGTGTTACGTATGCTCGCCAAAGACAGCTTTGTCCTGCGCAAGTCCCTTTTACCCATTCTTGACCGGCTCACTGACAACGGTCTGCCGCTGTGCTGGAGACTCTGATATGAACCTGACCCCCCGCGAGAAAGACAAACTGCTGATTGCCATGGCCGCCGAGATCGCGCGCAAGCGGTTGGCCCGTGGCGTCAAACTGAACTACCCCGAGGCGATTGCTCTGATCACCGACGCCGTTGTCGAAGGCGCCCGGGATGGCCGATCCGTTGCCGACATGATGGAAGCCGGAGCCGAGATCATCTCGGTCGAGCAATGCATGGAGGGCATCGCCGAGATGATCCCCGAAGTGCAGGTCGAGGCCACATTCCCGGACGGCACCAAACTTGTCACCGTTCACAACCCCATTCGATAAGGACATTCCGATGAAAACTCTGATATTTCTACCGTTGATCGCTTTTGCCTCCCCTGCCCTGGCCCACAGTGGCGCCCATATCCACCCGCATGAAGCCAGCAGCTGGTTGCCGGTTGTGCTGGGCCTGACAGCCATCGCTGGTGCCGCCGCGCTAGCCTATGCGCGCAGCAGCCGCAAATGATCCCTGGAGAGTTGTTTCCAGCCGCGGGCGATATGGTACTGAACGACGGAACCAAGGCGGTGACGCTGATGGTTGCCAATACCGGCGATCGTCCGGTGCAGGTTGGCAGCCATTACCATTTTGCCGAAAGCAACTCGGCACTTGAGTTCGACCGGACCGTGGCACATGGCCTGCGGCTCGACATTGCCGCCGGAACAGCGGTGCGGTTCGAGCCGGGACAACGGCGCGAGGTGAACCTGGTCCCTATTTCCGGGGACCGGCGGATCTATGGGTTCAATCAAAAAGTGATGGGGAACCTGTAACTTACCGTCGCTACCAGCCGAACCATCCTCAAAAAATCCGCAAGACACCACCGTATCCGACGCATTGGAGGCCACAAGATGCCAGCCACAATCAAACGCTCCGACTATGCCGCAATGTATGGCCCCACAACGGGCGACCGTCTGCGTCTGGCCGATACCGATCTGATTATCGAGGTCGAGCGCGATCTGACCACCTATGGCGAAGAAGTCAAATTCGGTGGTGGCAAAGTAATTCGCGACGGAATGGGCCAGTCGCAAGTCACCCGCGCCGATGGGGCGGTGGATACGGTAATCACCAACGCGATGATTATTGATCACTCAGGTATCTTCAAGGCTGATGTGGGTCTGAAGGACGGGCGCATTGCCAAACTGGGTAAAGCAGGCAACCCTGACACCCAACCTGGCGTAAACATCATCATCGGCCCGGGCACCGAAATCATCGCCGGTGAAGGCAAAATTCTGACGGCGGGCGGTTTCGATAGCCATATCCATTTCATCTGCCCCCAACAGATCGAGGACGCGCTGCACTCAGGCCTGACCACCATGCTGGGTGGCGGCACCGGCCCGGCGCATGGTACCCTAGCCACCACCTGCACCCCTGGCCCCTGGCATATCGGGCGCATGTTGCAGTCAGCCGATGCTTTTCCGATGAACCTGGCCTTTGCGGGTAAGGGCAACGCCAGCTTACCCTTTGCGCTGGAAGAGCAGGTAAAAGGCGGTGCCTGTGCGCTGAAATTGCACGAAGACTGGGGCACCACCCCTGCGACCATAGATTGTTGCCTTGGTGTCGCCGACGCCATGGACGTTCAGGTGATGATCCACACAGACACACTGAATGAGTCCGGTTTTGTCGAACACACTGTCAACGCCATGAAGGGCCGCACCATTCACGCCTTCCATACCGAAGGTGCCGGCGGCGGTCATGCGCCTGATATCATCAAGATCTGTGGCGAAGAGCATGTCCTCCCGTCCTCCACTAACCCAACGCGGCCCTTTACCGTCAACACACTGGAAGAACATCTGGATATGCTGATGGTCTGTCACCATCTGGACAAATCCATCCCCGAAGATGTCGCCTTTGCCGAGAGCCGGATCCGGCGCGAGACCATTGCCGCAGAGGATATTCTGCACGATATGGGCGCCTTTTCGATCATCGCGTCGGACAGTCAGGCAATGGGCCGTGTCGGCGAGGTGCTGATCCGAACCTGGCAGACCGCCGACAAAATGAAGAAACAGCGCGGGCGTTTGGTAGAAGAAACCGGCGAGAACGATAACTTCCGGGTACGCCGCTACATTGCCAAATACACCATCAACCCGGCCATTGCCCATGGCATCAGCCATGAAATCGGCAGCATAACCGAAGGCAAGCGCGCCGATCTGGTGCTGTGGAGCCCGGCGTTCTTTGGCGTGAAGCCCGAGATGGTCCTTATGTCGGGCAGCATTGTCTGTGCGCAGATGGGCGATCCAAATGCCTCGATCCCAACACCGCAACCTGTCTACACCCGCCCGATGTTTGGCGCTTATGGCCGGTCACTGGAAAACAATGCGGTTACATTCGTATCTGAGGCGGCACAGGCAGACGGTATTCGTGAAAAACTGGGTCTGGCCAAACAGACCGTGGCGGTGCGCAACACTCGCAACATCGGCAAGTCGGATCTGATCCTGAACAATGCCACGCCCGAAATGGACGTGAATCCCGAAACCTATGAAGTGCGCGCCGACGGTGAGCTTTTGACCTGCCAACCAGCTGAGGTCCTACCGATGGCCCAACGCTACTTCCTGTTTTAAGAGGCGAAATATGCAAAGAACTCATTACGATATCTGCCCTTCCCATAGGGCGCTGCCATGAGCGCTCCGTCGATGACCTGCCGCGCCTATCACAGCCATGCCCATGACACAGCCCCGGTTGATCGGGTGGTGCTTGATTACGATGCCCGATTTATGCGCCGTAAGGTACTAACCACCGAGGCTGGTCAAAAACTGCTGGTCGATCTGCCCCAAACCACATCACTGGACCACAAGGGCGTGCTGCTGTTGGACAGCGGTGGCGAGATCGAAGTGGTCGCCGCATCGGAAAAGCTGTTGCAGATCACCGGCGATGACATGACCCAGTTGGCCTGGCACATTGGCAACCGCCACACCCCCTGCCAGATCGAACCCACCCGCCTACTAATCCAGAATGATCATGTGATCCGCGACATGTTGAAACTATTGGGCGCCGAGCTTTGCGACGTGACCGAGACCTTTACCCCGGTTGGAGGCGCCTATGGTCACGGGCGCACTCATTCCCATGCTCACTGATCCCGACCTGACCCGGCTTCAGCAATGGCTGTCTCCGTCCTACCCGATCGGGGCCTTCGCCTATTCGCACGGCCTTGAGACCGCAATCGAGACTGGTGCAATCATCAGCAGTGCTGACCTACGGATGTGGTTGATTGACCTGCTAACAAATGGTGCCGGTTACAGTGATCCAATCCTACTGGTCGCCGCCTATCGCAGTGAAGACGCCAAAGTTTTGCAGGACATCGACCAACAGGCGCGGGCCTTTGCCCCCTCCAAAGAGCGTCTGGCCGAGACAGCTCTGCAAGGTGCTGCCTTTTGCCAGACCACCTCGGCGATTTCAGGCCATGACATCCCAGATCTGACTTATCCGGTTGGCCTTGGCTATGCAGTGCAGCTACATGATCTACCGCTGGATGTGACCATGCATATGTACCTGCATGCCTTTGTCTCCAACCTTGTCGCAGCCGCGCAGCGGTTGATGCCAGTTGGGCAAGTCGAAGGGCAACGCATTCTGACAGAACTGGCACCATTGATTGCCCAAGTGGCACAAGACGCACTGACATCAGATCTCACCCACCTCAGCGGCTCCTGCTTCCTGGCCGACGTCGCATCAATGCAACACGAAACTCAATACTCAAGGATGTTTCGCTCATGAGCACTTTTAATGGCCCCTTGCGGATAGGTATCGGCGGCCCCGTCGGCGCTGGCAAAACCACCCTGACCGCCGCCCTTGCGCGCAGTTTGTCCAGAACCCACTCCATTGGAGTCATCACCAATGACATCTATACACAGGAAGACGCCGAAGCGCTGATGCGGATGCAGGTGTTGCCGCGGGATCGCGTCATCGGTGTCGAAACAGGGGGCTGTCCACATACTGCCATTCGCGAAGATGCCTCGATCAACCTCGCCGCAATTGCTGAAATGCAAACCAGACATTCCGACCTTGAAATTGTCCTGATCGAAAGCGGTGGTGACAACCTGTCAGCCACCTTCAGCCCCGAACTAGCCGATGTGACCATCTATGTCATCGACGTAGCCGCAGGTGAGGAAATCCCCCGCAAGGGAGGCCCGGCAATCACCCGTTCTGACCTGCTGGTCATCAACAAAACCGATCTGGCCCCCTATGTCGGGGCCTCGCTCGAGGTGATGGACCGGGATGCAAAGCGAATGCGTGGCGACGGGCCGTTCTTCTTAGCCAGCCTTAAACACAACCAAGGGGTCCCGGATATTATCGCTCAACTTGCTGAGGTTGGTGGATTTTCCATTACCTAAGGGACTGTTGCATTAACCAGTCTAAGATTGTGAAGTGTTTTTTGAGGCTCTGTCGCAAAGTTTTCAATCCGCTGAAGCCAAGTATTGGCCGGGTGATCCGCTTGATGAAACGATGGTCCTGCTCGACGATATTGTTGAGGTATTTGGATTGAACGATGTTGATGATACGGCCAGTTCCCGTAAATTTGAGAATGACGTTCAGCTTTTGAAGACCAGCTAAATTGGCCCCGCTTTTGTCGATGGCAATACGGTCCGGGATACCGTTTGAGCCAACTGCTCGTTTGAAGAACCTTCGTGCGGCGGCGGTGTCGCGCCGCTCTGACAACATGAAATCAAGGGTTTGCCCGTCACGATCAACTGCGCGGTACAGATACGTCCATTTCCCTCGAACCTTGATATACGTCTCGTCCATCCGCCAGGAGATAGCGGTCGGCTTTTTTCTGGCTTGGGCGTTTGCCGCAATCGTTGGCGAGAACTTTACCACCCAGCGGTTTAACGTAGCGTGGTCGACTTCCACCCCGCGTTCGGTCATGATTTCCTCCAAATCTCGGTAAGAAACTGCATATCGGACGTAGAAGAACACGGCGTACAGGATCACCGACTTTGGGTAATGGATTCCTTTGAAATCAATCGTCACGGTGGTTGCTCGCCTTCAAATTTCGAGACCTTCGGCTAACATAATTCCGCCGTCCACCCCAACAGCCAAAACTATGCGACAGAACCCCGAGTGGCGCATGATTTTGCAAACGCCCCGGCTCTGTTGATGATAGACCCTTGGTTAGTGTCTTCCGATTGTTTTCCCACAATATGCTGAAATTGCTTGCGGGAATCGCGTTATTCTTCCATTAATATACGGAATATGTGGAATAACACGATGGAAACCGTAACAAACGGTTCCGACCAAAGGCCAGAGCATGACCCAACAGATCTCCCGTATCGACCAGCTCGTCGGGCAACACGCTATGAAGTTATCTGAGCGTTTACAGGCACATAGAGCAGAACTGTTTCCGCCAGATGCCCGCAAGGAGTTGCGTCGTTTTACCTCTGGAGAGGCTGCAGAGTTACTTGGTGTTAAGGATGCATACCTGCGAAAACTGCATCTCGATGGCAAAGGACCCTCGCCCGAGATTCGCAGCAACGGACGCCGTTTCTATTCGCCGGCCGAAGTTCAGGCCCTGCGTGAATTGCTGGAAGCGGGTGCCAAAACACCCGGCACCTACCTGCCAGGACGAAGTGAAGGCGACCATCTGCAAGTGATCACTGTGATCAATTTCAAAGGTGGATCTGGTAAGACAACAACCGCCGCCCATCTGGCGCAAAAAATGGCCTTGGATGGTTATCGGGTTCTGGCAGTCGATTTGGATCCACAGGCTAGCCTGTCCGCTCTGCACGGCTTTCAGCCTGAATTCGACCTGCTCGACGGCGGCACACTGTACGATGCCATTCGCTACGATAATCCGGTGCCCTTATCGCAGGTGATACAAAACACCTATTTCACCAATCTGGACCTGATTCCGGGCAATCTGGACCTGATGGAGTTTGAACACGATACCCCCCGCGCGCTCATGCAACCAGATGGTAGTTTGTTTTTCACCAGAATAGGCGAAGCGCTGGCTTCGGTTGAACACGATTATGATGTGGTGGTGATAGATTGTCCGCCTCAGCTTGGCTTTTTGACCATGTCAGCGCTGTCAGCAGCAACGGCGGTTTTGGTCACAGTGCATCCTCAAATGCTGGACGTGATGTCAATGTGTCAGTTTCTGCTGATGGTGTCGAATTTGCTCGGCGTGGTGTCCGAAGCCGGCGGCGACATGTCTTATGATTGGCTCCGCTATGTTGTCACACGGTACGAGCCTGGCGACGGGCCGCAGAATCAGATGGTCAGTTTCATGCGTTCGATGTTCGGTGATCATGTGCTTAATCACCCGGTGCTAAAATCCACCGCCATTTCGGATGCCGGTCTGACCAAACAGACACTTTATGAAGTGGAAAAGAACCAGTTCACCCGCTCAACTTATGAGCGCGCAATGGAAAGTCTGAACGCCGTCAACGGCGAGATCGAGGCCCTGGTTCAATCAGCATGGGGACGTAACAATGGCGCGTAAAAACTTGCTCAAGGGCCTGATCGAAGGAACCACCGAAGCCGCCCCGCCTGTCGGCGAACAAAGGCAGCGTGTGGACAGTGCCAAGCCACGCTATACCACCGGGGCAATTGGCGCGGTCAATCAATCGATTGCCGCACTGAAAAGCCGTTCGGTTGCAGATATTGACGCGCGAATGATCGACACTGCCGGAATGCAAGACCGTCTGGATACGGCGGATGATGATCTGCATATGCTGACCCAGTCAATCCGGGATTACGGCCAACAGGTGCCGGTATTGCTGCGCCCCAATCCCAATGACCCAGAACGCTATCAGGTGGTCTATGGCCGCCGCCGTGTCGCCGCGCTCAGGACCCTGGGATTGCCGGTCAAGGCGTTGGTTCGGGTTCTGGATGATCGGGCACTGGTGATTGCCCAGGGTCAGGAAAACGCGGCCCGCAAAGATCTCAGCTTTATTGAAAAAGCCAACTTTGCCCGCCAGATGCGCGATGGCGGCTATGACCGCAAGGTCATTTGTGACGCGCTACACATGGATAAGACTTTGATATCGCGCATGCTTTCGGTAACAGATCGCATTCCAGTGGATTTAATCGAGGCAATCGGAGCCGCCCCCACTGTTGGGCGGGACCGCTGGCTAAAGCTGGCAGATAAAATCAACGGTCGCGATCTTCTCGCCGCCGCACAGGGCGCAAGCTCTGAGGCCCGGTTTGATGCCGCGATGGCAGCACTGGTCACACCGCGGCACACTGCCCCACCGGCACGGAGCCATACCCTGGATAGCGGGACCGAATTAGCCAAATCCGCACGCAAGGGCGGCAAGACCGTTCTAACCCTACACAGCAAGGCCGCGCCGGGCTTTGATGATTGGCTGGTTGAAAACCTCAACCAACTGCATCGTAACTGGCTCGATGGCCGTGACAACTAAATTCTTAACAAAAACAACAACAGGAGGACACCTCAGACAGAGCCAATAAAAAGCCCCCCGAAATGGATTCCGAGAGGCCTTTAGTTCGTGTTTTTGCACTTCCGAACATAGAGGATCGAGTTGACAGCTGTCAACAGGCGCCGAGTTTGGCGGGCAAGAAAGTTTTGTCATGTGATCGAATATGGAGCAATTAACAACGACGCCCTTTGGGCAGCGGCCAATGACGATTGGCCTAATCAAGCAAGCTACTGATGCCCTACACTCCGCAGACATCCCACATTGTGATAAATGGCAACTGTTTCGGGCCCTGTGCACCGCACGCCTGCATTATGGCCTCAGTGACCGTGATCTGACGGTGCTAAACGCATTGCTCAGCTTTCACAAAGGCGCCAATCTCAGCGGCAATACCAATCTGGTGGTTTTCCCCTCCAACAACGCCCTGTCCGAGCGCGCCCATGGCATGGCCGAGAGCACCCTTCGCCGTCATCTGGCGGCTTTGGTGCACGCCGGAGTGATTAGCCGCCACGACAGCCCCAACGGCAAACGCTATGCCTCTCGCAACCGCGACGGCCAGATTACCCGTGCCTTTGGCCTTGATCTACATCCGCTGCTGCGCCAGGCCCGCCAGATCACCGAGGCAGCAGCCGTAGTCCAGGCCGAAGCAGCGGAGCTGAAGCAACTGCGCGAGAATCTGTCTTTAATGAAACGCGATGCCAGCAAACTAGCTGAATATGGGGTCGAGGTCGGCGTTCAAGCCCCCTGGGACGCTGTGCAACAAGAGCTGTCTGTCATTACCAAGTTCAAGCGCCGCAAACTCGACATTTATGCCCTTGATCAGCTTGGGGATAAGTTGCGGGCACTCCTGTATCGCATCCGGAAATATCTATCGATGACAGAAAATATGAGCGGCAGTGACATCGAAAATGGGCGGCACTATCAGAGTTCAAATAAAGACTCTAAAGAATCTGAACCAGTCATAGAAACAACCGCATCTGCTAATGAGCTGTCCAACACCCCTACCCTGTCCCAAAAACAGAACCCTTTGGAAGCCCAAGAAACAACCCATACCAGCCTTCCCTTGGGCTTAGTGCTCAAAGCCTGCCCTGCCCTGATCCCCTATGCGACAGAGCAGATAAGACATTGGCATCAACTAATCGGATTAATGACAACGGTCCGCGGCTTTATGGGCATCACACAGGATGCCTGGGACGATGCCAAGCGTGTTATGGGCGCTGAAGCTGCAGCAATCACTGTCGCGGCAATTTTACAGCGCATCGACGACATTCGGTCTCCCGGAGGTTACCTACGATTTTTGACCCAAAAGTCAGCTGCCGGAGGATTTTCACCAGGCCCGATGATTATGGCCCTCTTGTCCCCAATTAGGCAGGCTTGACCAATGTTGACAGCTGTCAACTCCATGGATCCCTTTGTTAGGGGAGCATGCATCACAAAGAGGCGCAAGTTTTTTAAAAAATCGACAACAACAATTGGCACAGATGTAGGGCTCTGATGTGACGACAGTCCAATACACTGGTTGTCAGCGTCTATGTCGAGACGTTGACAGACGTTCAGGCAAAATGTGGTTAGCCGGATGCATCTTAGCTGAGTAACAAATCGGTGCCAAAAAATAAGGAACATTCCCCTCTATGCCAAAGACAATAAACACCCTGCACCAAACTTGGCGATCCGCTCAACTCTACATCTGCTTTCACCGAGACCAGAAAGGCGAGCGACGGAACGCTCCTAAAGTCTGGCCACCGAAGAACGCCAATGCGATTATTCACAATGACCCACATGAGCAAGAAACCTTTGTTGTGGTTAAAAGTGCGCAAGGGGAACCAGCTCAAGACTTGCGAATCAAACTACGGCCCGACAAGGTTGTTCTACGTGGCGATTATCCAGATGCTTAGAACGGCATTCTTGTGTCTGAGCATTCAGTCTCCGTTCCCGTGGCGGGTATAACCTTTCGCATCAATCAATATGGCTCGATCACTTGGGAAAGCGAAGGCGCAGTAAACTGGAGCGACCCAATGAGCTTCACAGATCATCCCTGGTTGCCGCTTGCATTGCATCACAAAGCGCCCTGCCCTCCTCCTGAAACAGCCCTACCAAAATCGGTTTGCACGCTTCTCTGGCAACCCCAAGATCAAACGGGTCGAACCAATGATTTAGGTTCCGTGCCATATCTCCGGTAAATACCGCCGCATATCTAATAGACAGCCCACCCGGAGCTGGATCCGGAACTACAGGCTTTGTGCTTCCGCAGGCCAAGGATTTGAACCGTACTGCTGCCTTATTACGAAGTCCCTTTAGCAGCAGCTCCACCGGCTGGTCATGTGCATCAGCCAAACGCTGAATTCGCTCTGACAGCACATTGCCCAGGTTCAAGCGATAGTTGATCTGAATTGGCCTAGTGGACTGGAGACCCCGCGGCTTGGAAGCCGACTGGTAAACTGTCGGCTTCTTCTGAGACGGGTCATGTTTGTCGGTAAACTGACCGTGGGGTTCAACCGCCGTAATGTTGGGTACCGCTGCTGCCACTACACCATTGCTCGCGGGTTTGCCATCGTCAGCGGCGTCCCGTTTCGCATAGGCATCATCAACACCCGTCAGGATCAGGCGATGTTTATCCCGCTTCATTCTTTTGTCCTCAGTGCAATGTCCATACATGCTGTCAGAAACGCGTCTGCTTCATTGAGGGCCTTCATCATGTGTTTGGGGTTCTTGGCAAAGGCTGGAGATGTTTCATTCTGTCGGGCCAAAACACGGCCCAACAGACCTTGTCGATCCATTGTCTTGTAAGCTTCTCGTTCTTGCAGCACAGCAGGAAGGATCTGCAGGACCTCTTCTGGATGATCTACGTCGATGCCAACAAGTGGGTTGGAATGGATTGTGCGAATGAGTTCAGCGTCTCCTTTTGAAGCCGTTGAGGACAATCTGTTGAGCGCTACACTGAACGCTGGCAAGAGGGCAGGGTTGCTTGCGCGATCCCGCATGCGGAACAGGTAATTTGCAGTTCCAACTGCGGTCTCTAGATCCGACTGCGACAGCAAGATGGGGCATAAGATCAGATCAGCCAGAATGGCAAAGGTATCGTGATCCCGGCTGGCATCCCCGGCGGTATCGATCACCAGAAGGTCAACGTCACCTTCGTCCTCAATTTCCTCGACGATCTCTGCAACCTCACCTGCATCAATTGTTTGATAGGCATCGATGCCGGAGGACCAGAGGCCAGCTGCAGCAGCCCGTATGGCCCAGTTGGCGAGATTGCCAGTCTGATCCGCGTCAATGAAGGCGCAGCGCAGTCCTTTGGTATCCGCGGCGCTCAAGAGTACTCGTGCAGCGGTGGATTTTCCGGCGCCGCCTTTTTGGTTCATCAGCGTGATGGTTTGCACTTTGGTATCCTGTACTTGTGGTGACTGGCACATCGCCAATCGTCGTATTGGCGTGTAACCGAATGGCCGATTGGCTTCTATTGTCCGACCGTCTGTGGTTTTGGCAGCATGTCGTTTTGTTGACCGGGCAGTCTGTTGAACTGTCAGAGTGGCAGCCTGTTAAACCGCACGCAGACGATTTGTCGTTTGAGCGACTGTCGGCCTGTCATTCTGTCATCCCGTTAGTACGGCGGGTGTAAGGCTGTCTCTTTGTCAGGTTTACATGCAGGGAGATGTTATTCTGTTCCTGTGTCATCGTGCGATCTGTCTCACTGTTTCTGTGCGCTTTGTCAGCGTGTTTTTACGGTAGGTAATTTTCAATACATGTCAAAACGGAAAAATGCGCAATATCGATTATTGCGGTTGTGCGAAGCCGTTTGAGAGGCTAGCGAAGGAGGAGAGAGAAGAGTGACGTTGGCAGGATATGCCTAATGTATGCACATTATGTCAGTGGGGTCCTGCGGCGCATGAAGAGATCAAGGCTGACAGTTGAGCAACGCCAGGAGTTGGCTCGGCGCCACGCCGTGGGCGAGGACGTGAATACTCTGTCCAAGGCTTATCAAGTGACTATTCGCCAGGTCTATCGGGTGCTGGCGGATGAAAAGGGCGACACACGGGGCAGGGCCCGGGTGTCGAAGTCTGTGTCGTTCCGGGCGCCGACTGGGGAAATAGACGCGTTTCTTGCCAGTGCGCGCGGCGTTGGCATTACTGGATCCAGCCAAGCGTTTCGGGCACTGGTGCGGATGGCTCTGGGACTGTTTGAGTTGTTTCCGAACCAATTGGAAGACTTCAATCGCTCCGTTTGGCTGATTGGCAAAGAGGGACAGTTGCTCAATCAACTCGCCAAATCAGTTCACAAAGGCAAGCTGCGGCTCACAGATGAGGACCGGATTTTGCTGTCCAAATGTATCGACGTGAACAAACGGCTTTATGATGAGCTGCGGGACATCCTTGATGAGGCCAAGACGCGGCGCGGCTATGCGCTGTCACAGCTGTCCAGAGCAAAAGGGCAGGGGGATGGGTAGGCAGGACCCTTTAAGTCTCTACCACGCAGTTATGGGGGATCTGTGGGAGGAAGAGCACCGAAGGGCGGGAGTGATGCGTGATGGTGCTAAAGAGCGTCAGGCGCGTAGCTATAAAGCGTCAGGGCGCCCATCTGTGCGCAACATCGCCAAGGCCTCTCAGGGATCACGTGCGGCGGTGTTCAAGCGCATTAGGGCAGGGGGCTGCAAGACGCGCCGCTCGCTTGGCAATCAGTTGGACTATGTGAATGACAAGGCAGTGTTCACCTTCTCAGGCCAGGCCAATTCTCTGGATGGCGGTGCCACTCTGTCAGAGGACCAAAAGACCAAGATCTTAGATCAGTGGACGGGGACTTGGCGGGGCAGCTCAAAGCTTGGGTTTACCAGTCATATGCTACTCAGCTTTCCCACGGATGTCTCTGCAGATCAGGTGCACGACATCACCTTGGATTGGTGTGAGCATTTTTTTGAGAGCGGTCACTACGGTGATGAGTGGGATTATGTCGTTGCGGTTCACACCGATCGGGATCACCCGCATGCGCATATTTTGTTGAACAATAGAGGCAAGGATCAAGGGGTGTGGTTCTCATGCTGGGCAGAGGGCGTAATGTCACCCCAGCTCATGCGGGAGAAGCAGGCCGAAATTGCAGAGAATTACGGCGTTGCACTTGATGCGACCACGCGGTTGGAGCGGGGAGTATTTTCCAAGCCTGCGGGCCTGGAAGAGATCTACGCCGCCAAAGCTGAAGGTCGGTCCGCACGTGAAATCGCGTTGAGTGAAGAAGAAGCCTCGATGGCAGAGGCGGCCGTGATCGCCTTTGCAAAAGAATATATGGACGTTGCCGACGTATTGGATCGGGCTGATGCGTCTCATTTGGCTGCAGCTGTGCGCCTTATGGCGGGCTCCCTTGCAGCGGGTAGCGCGTGGACTATTGAACAAGGAGATTTTGATTTGGCTGAGATTAGGACTGTTGGGGAGGCCATTGACTATGCCGAGACCCGCATTGAAGAAATACGAGATCATGCGGAGACCTTGGAACAACCCGAGCGCACCAGTTTTGAGCTGCGGGCAGCACCCGTGATCGCGAGCCTGTCTCAGTTGGTACCTGATCCGGAATTGCGTACAGCCTATAATCAAGAGCTAGCGGAGCCCTATCCGCCGGGATCAGACTTGGAAGGTCTGGGAGGGATACTTGCCGATGCACAAGAAAGCGGCGCGCTTGCTGGGTTCTTGCACGAGGGTCAGGAGCTGGGTCTGGATACGGATGAACTCCTGGCCCGCATGGAAGCGGGTGGCACCAAGAACCATGGGCTGGCTCAGGAGTGGGTTGAGCGGGATCTGACGGCAATCCTGGCCAAGAATGGCATTGAGATTAGCGATGCGTCAGTTGAGCAGATGGATGATGGCGTTGAGACGTTGGATGCGTTCCAGATGCGCCTTGCCAGTGCGCTTGGTGTTGAGATGCAAAGTGCCTTTGCAGATTTGGAGCTTGAAGAGCTGGATGACAATTTGGAGCAAGTACAGGAGGAGGGCGCTCGCCACACCTTGCAGGGCGAGACTGCACGAGAACAGGGTCTTCAGTTGGCCGGTGCCAGGGGCGCAGCCGAATTAGGGGACACAGCCTACGCAACGGGCATTGACGTAACCGATACTGAAGAACCGGCGAACGATTATATTCGTCAGCTGGCGCAGGAGTTGCAGGACGGTGATCTGTCTGACGAACAACAGGAGGTTAAGCAGCGTACTTTGGTGGCCGAGCTACACAAAGAACTTGGTGATGAGGGCATGGCCGAGCTGGATCGCGGCCATTGGCAGGTGTTGGAGGTGGTGCTGCCCAATAAAGTTGATCAGATCAGCGTCACCAAACAATATCTAGAGATTGCCGCAGAGGATCGTGGAGAGCCGGAGTTTGCGGAGATGGCCTCTGATCTAGCCCAGGCCCGTGCCAATGAACGCGCCAAGGAAATCTCGGTTGAGAAGGCGGCTGAGAAATCATCCGAGAGGGCCCGCGACCGGGTTCTTGATGATGATATGGGCCTGTAGGGCAGGCTACAAATGAACAATCCTGTAAAACTGAGTGCCGGCGTTTTGTTTGGCCTCCTCTGTGGTGCAATGATCGGCACCATTATCGGTAGCGCTTATCTGAGCCTAGCGCTTCGGCGCGGCGTTGCCGGTTTTGATATGTTCAGCGTTTGGGCGGCGTCTGAGGCCGTGCGAGCGGCGCACCCTGAGGCCTTCAAGGTCGCTTTCGGTGCTGTTGCTCTCTTTGCTTCGGGCTTGGGTCTCCTGGCCTTTGTCTGGAGCTGGCGGAAACAGCGGGACGACTATGGCTCGGCGTATTGGCAGACCAAGCCCGAGCTGAGAAAAAACGATATGCTGCATCCGGTGGGAAATGGCTTTGTCTGTGGCAAACTAGGGGTGCCTAAATCGAGCGCCAGTTATGTATCCTCCAAAGAGATCCCACATGTGATGATGGTGGCACCGACGCGTGCTGGTAAAGGTGTCGGCTTTGTCATTCCCAATATTCTCGCCTTCAACGGCTCCGCCGTGGTTTTGGACGTGAAGGGCGAGAACTTTGAGAAAACCGCCCGCTACCGCATGGGCAATGGCGATGAGGTCTATCGGTTCTCACCGTTTGACTGGGCCAATGGGACCCATCGTTACAACCCGCTTGCTCGCATAGCTAAAGCCAGGTCTTTTGCGGAGCAGTTTACCGAGGTCAGTATTTTAGCGGATCTGTTTCTGGACAAGGACAACAGGCAGTCAGATACATTTTCCGAGGCGGGTAAGACCATTTTTGTCGCGGCTTGTCTGTTAGCGCTACAACGTAATAAAGCCACCCTCGGCGAGGTCTGTAAGATCGTGTCTGATGGGGTCGACAAGAACGCGCAGTACCAGACCTACGCTGAGGAAGCCGTCGAGCCGACGCTGCAAACCCTTTGGAGGAATGCGGCCAGCGCCTCTGATCGACTCCTGACCAGCAATATTCAGGCGTTGAAAACCGCAGGTCTCAAACAATGGGACAACCCTGCTGTTGTCGCAGCTACCAATGAGAACGATTTTGACTTTTCCACCTTCCGGAAAAAGCCGCAGTCGCTCTACATTGCCGTGTCCGAGGACCACATTCCTACGCTGGCCCCGCTCCTGCGGTTGATGTTCGCTGATATGATTGCCAGCTTGCGAGCAAATGAACCTGGGCCAGACGAAAAATGGCCAGTGATGATCATGATTGATGAATTCCAGCAGATGGACGCCATGCCCTATCTGGAGCGCGCGATCCACACCCTGGCGAGTTATGGTGGCCGTATTGCCATGATTGCGCAGTCTCTGGCGGCGCTGGACAAGATTTACGGCCCCGACGGGCGTGGCAGCTTAGAAAATGGCGCAGGGTTAAAGCTCTATATCACCCCGCGCGACGAGCAAACGGTGAAAGAGGTCTCGGCATCTGTTGGCAAGACCACCTGCGAAGCGGTTACCCTGTCCTATGGCCGCAACAAGGGCATTCTGGGGGAGCAATCTTCAACCAGTCGCTTGGAGGAGCGGCCTTTGCTATCTGAGACCGAGGCTCGGTTCATGGATCCGGATGATGTAATAATTCTGGCGTCTCCCCAGCATCCCATCAAAGCAACGCGGATTAAGTATTATGAGGATCCGAAGTTCATGGAGATGATGGATGTGCAGGAGGGGAGGGTGTTGCCGTATCCGCCGCAGCAACGGCAGGAGACTACCGCTCGGCAGGACCAGAAAGCTGAGGTCAACAAGCCAGGGGCTGATGGTGATGAAAGTGAAAAAACTGAATTCAAAGCCACACGATCAACACAACGAAATAGACCCTCCCGCAAAATGAAACTGGAGATACCGAAGGCCGGGGCAGGGGGCCGTGGTACTGCTCCGATTAATCTCAGCGAGTTGGATAGAGATGCGCCTGTCAGCAAAAGCCATCTGGAACTCATCCGCGAAGGGCAGGCGTTCCCGCTTGGATGACTTGTCAAAATGATCAACTCGTGCCGCATTTTGAGCCCACCGATCGTAGCGCTCAAAACTGGTTTCTGCAGATCACTCTACCACTTGTAAATAAAGCTCGGTCAGTGGTTTTCCGTCTTGCACGATTTTATCGGTTTTCTGCACCTTGAACTTGGTGTTTGGCTCGAACAGGTATTCAACCTTTTCCGGCCCATCCGACAGCGGTGTAATGTAGGTCGCGTTATGCCAAATCGTGGCGCCATCAGGGGGCGACACAATCAGCACGATGCCGTTGGAATAATGCATCGCGTCCTGTTGGGAATCCGTGAAAGACATAAACGTTTTCAACGTCACCGTATTCCCAACCGCCAGAAAGCCATTTACGGCATCGACCAACGGCATTTCAAGCGGCGGCAAAGCAGCATTGTTGTTCGCAGGCAGTTCCAGAAAATAGGCCGCAAAATGGACTGACCCAAGATTGGCGATGGCAACCTGCCCGCTGTAGAGTTTGGGTTTTGCATGGGTTGTCGTGCGTGGCATGGATTGCATGGCTGCGGACACCACGTTGCTTTCCGATGCCACACCACTGCTAAGCGCTGGCGCCTTCACTTCAAGCTGTGCCTTGACGTTCGCCAACGTGTCTGCAGGCACCATCATAAAGGAGTTCATGTAATCCTTGTTCTGCGGCGTATAGGGTGGCCAATCTGCAGACCAAATCGAGTTGGCGATACTGTTCATGTCCAAGGGCGCGTTGGTAACGCCGGTATAGGCAAAAAGGCGCATAAAATCGATGCGGGTAAAATCCGCCGTCGTCCAGTCATAAACCGACATTGCCAATTCAAAACTGTCGGAAGAATATGGAAAATATTGAAGACCAAGGGCTTTCAGCTGTGCCGTTGTTTTACCGGGTTCGTCAGGGATGTCCTGATAGGGGATGTATTTGTCCACCATCATCTGCTTGAACGTGCCCATGTCCTGGGCAGAGACAACGGGTGGTAATGTAAGTTGGCCACCCTGGTCATTACCATCGCCGGTGATGAGATAGGTGCCGTCGTTATTAATCGTCAGGTCAACGGCGCCTTGCCCGTCATACCAATAGATCGCGGTCCCAATCAATATTTGCCAGTAATGTGGGCCACCGGGCTGATGGCCCATGTCCGTAAAATCCAGAAAGCCGAGACTGTCGACGAATAATCGAAACGACGCTCCCTCTGGGCCACGTACAGCGCCAATTGCATCGCCGTCTGAAAAGGCGACGGCCTGCAACGGCACCGAATTATTCGTAACGCTATTTATTGCCCACATAAAATTTCCCCCTATTAATTGCGCTTCTTCGCCTAAGAGTTGCAGCCGCATGATGGGGTAAGCCAAAAACCGATCGCGCATGTCGCACTGCAAGGTCAAGAAAGCTGGAAGCCCACACGATGGTTCCAATAGAAATTTGTTGCTTTCAAAGCTAATTCGGTTCAGCCTACATCATTAAGTTGAATAGTTCCCATACGGTTCCCCATTAGGTTAGTGAGGCAGAGTGTACTGATGAATGACATCACCGTCACTTTTCAACCAAACACAACTGAAACGATCAACTATACCGTGTGGGGAGTCAATCCCAGCGGCGGCCAATTTCCAATTGCGTCTGGTTTTACCTCTGGAACAGTACAGGTACCGGTTTCCGGCTTCCCAAGTTATTTCGTCTCAGCTCAAGTCCCTCAGTTGCAAAGCCAGGCAGAGGTTGATGATACGAGTACGGTGACACTTGTGTTTGGGTCTCAGAATGATTTCAAAACAATTTTGTGGCTGGTCTTTCAGCACATCGGACAACAATGGGGCAATGCCGCAGAGGCGGACATGCCTGAAGTGCAGTTTAATCAAGTGATCGACTGGCAGGTTGAGCTTGATCCCAACTATGCGCTTTATTATGCGGAGACGATTTCTGAATATACCAAGCTGTTACAACAGACCGGCAGTTCTGACGCAGCGCTAAAAATTCTGTTCGCTGAAAATCAGAAAGATGCGCCCAAACTCCCCAACGTTGCGAACTTCGTGTTGAAGGAGTTCATGATCTGGCAAGTGGCGTTCGGCGGGTTTCGCGCCTTCGGCCCCCCGTATCAGAATTACACGGGCTGGATGGGTGGCGGCAATTTCAACGACATCCCCACACCATACAGGACAGCAAAAAATGGGTGAGTCTGTATACGCTGTCATTGTCGGATCCGGTGTTGCGGGCAGTTTAGTTGCGCAATCAATGCTTGCCGCAGGCAAAGGCCCGATACTGATGTTAGAGGCTGGTCCAGATATCAAGATGGGTGATCCGGGGCGCTGGTTTAAGTACGTCGCAACCGGAGACGCGCCCTATACAGCAACCTATGACGAGGCCAGCGATTTCACCGCCACCGGCATTGAGCCCTGGAATATCACCGGTGGACGGGTGCAGGGGCGCGGTGGCACAACGAACCATTGGGGCGGTTGGCTTCCACGCTATATGGAAGAAGATTTCAAACAGAACACAAATACCGGCGTTGGATTAGACTGGCCGTACGACTACAGCGACCTGGAGCCTTATTACCAACAGGCAGAACAGTATTTCGGAACCGAAGGGGACTCATCCGAAATACGCCCGCCGCGTTCAACGCCGTTCCCTTTTGACGCTGCGCCTTTCCCTATTACTGCTGATCCATATATCGATGCCTTTAAGGCACAAAACATGACCTACCGACACGTTCCGATGTCGCGGTATGGCAAATCGGGGTCTGGTTTCGGCACACCGTGCCGCACAACAGGAACCTGTGATTATTGCCCGATCGGTGGTCGTTTTACCGGTAACCAACCGCTTGATGTGATCAGCAATAGCCAATTTGAACTTCGGCTCGGGGCTGCCACGCAGGAAATCCGCATGTCCAGTAAGACCACCGCGACCGGCGTGTCATACTTGGATACAAGCACCGGCCAAACCGTGGTCGTGGATGCACAGGTTGTCATCGTGGCTGCGGGCGCGTTTGAAAACCCAAAACTTCTGCAGCGCTCGGTTTCCAGCTTTTGGTCGCAAGGACTGGGCAATGACTATGATTTGGTGGGGCGCTATTTGGTCGCCAACAAATTCTTCTTTGTAAACGGAGTTTCGCCGACGAACCCAGAACAATACGAACAAGAACTTGGGTTTCCAAACCTTTGTTCGCGATACTATGATTCACCGGCCACTCAGAAAACAGGTAAGTTTTTCCTGACGATGGACTTTTCTGAGCCAACGATTGATGTGGCTTCGCTGATGTATCAGGGCAAAACTACAGCCGAGATTCAAGCTGCGACAACGGGGGCCACCAAGTGGGAACTGTTTGGAAACCTGTCAGGCATATCGCTGGCTGCGAACAGAATATCGAACGAAACCGGGGTTACCCGCTATGGATTGCCGAAAACCCTGATTGCGACACCTTCGGCGATGTATAGTTCGACTGCGATGGAAAACTACGTTGGGATCTGCACCCAGCTGCTTCAGCATATGAAATGCACTTCGATCGACAGCGGCTCTTACCCACAGCGCGGCGATCATGCCGCCTGTACGACCCGCATGGCAACCGATCCAACCCAAGGTGTTGTCGACAAGGATCTAAAAGTCCACGGCACAGACAATGTTTATGTCTTGGGCAATAGCGTGTTGCCATCCTTGCCAGCGGCGAACCCGACTTTGACGATGGTGGCAATGATCTACAAATCGTTGACTGAGTTCAGCGATCTACTGACCAGGGAATGATGATGGCGATTACAGTTACCTTTCAGGATCTTACATCCACATCTATGTACTCCGTAGTCGAGGTTGCGCCCTCTGGCCGAAAATGGGCCAACATTGCCTATCCCGTCAGCGGTTGGCAACAAGGGCAAAACCCATCAGGCGATGTCAGTGTTCCGGTTTCCGGCTACCCGACATACACAGCCACCGTATTCCCATCTGGCAGTATGCAAACCACACCATTTTCGTCTGACGCTACTATCGCGCTAGCAGTTTTCACATCAAAAAATTGAACTCGCTGTTTATTGTCGGCCTACCAAAGTCCCTGACCGGCATAATATATAGGGCTGTACAAAAGGCACTGTCGTTACAAGGACCGACGTGGGTCAGCGATGGGCAGATTCTCAACACCCAAAGGTTCAAATTCTCCCCGGCCTTTGATGCCGGACGATTTTTAACCCGTGATAACGATCCAGACGCATTTAGCGCGGCCAGAAATTTCCTTGATGACGCACTAAACCGCGAAGGGCACATATACAAAGATGCCGTGCAGCCGTTTGTTGTCGCGGACTATCTCGCCGATCATCCGATGAGAGTTCTGCACCTGAGACGACCACTTGATGACATCGCCTTTCACATGTTGCAGCAATTGCCATACTTAGGCGATGAAGTTCTGGAAATTCTGCCCGCTGCACAATCCAAACTTGAAGGCATCAAGGACGCAGTCACACTGGATTATGACGAGGTTATTTTTAGTGAAGACGGCGTATCTGATGCGGTTGGCGAAAGAGTGTCATATATCACGGATGCGTTTTGCGAAGAACGCGACCGTATTCTGGCATTGCGATCAAGTGACGACTACCGCGAAATCAAAGCTCGGCTGAAGGACCTAACACAAAGAAACCCAAAGCAGATCCGCATCACCCCTCCCTCGAAGATCGGCAAGGAAACGGCACTAAAAACCGTCCTTCTCATGTCTGATGCCGGTGTGCCCACAGGGTTCTCGCGGGTTGGAGAAGAGATATTAAAGGGATTATCGCACCAAACCAGCGCGAGTTTTCGGCTGCACCAAATAGGTATCAACTATTCTGGCGCGCCGCACCCACATAGCTGGCCGATTTACCCAGCATCAGCCACAGAGGTCGAACTAAAGGAGCGCGTATCTTCACTGGCCACTCAGCTGATGCCGGCTGCCATCATACTGCTGAATGATCCATGGGTCGTTGCCGAGGTTGCTGCTCATCTGGATACCGCTGGCTTCACCGGTGCAATTATCGGCTATTGCCCGGTTGACGGCGCTCCACTACCGCTTAGCGCTGCCGATGGTCTCAGCAAACTTCGATCACTTGTCGCATATACAGAATTTGGCCGAAAAGCCTTTATAGATCTGTTTGACACGGCTGACGTTACGCTCCCAGCATTGGATGTCATTCCACATGGTGTCGACACTGGTGCATTTGGTTTGTTGATACCTGACGACCCAGCGGCAAGCCGAAAAGCCGCAAAGGCACAGTTGTTTCCGACGGACCCAAAGTTTCAGGACTCGTTTGTCGTATTCAACGGCAATCGCAATCAACCGAGAAAGCGCATTGATGTGACCATGCGCGCCTTTGCCAATTTTGCGCGGGACAAGAAACCAAACGTGATGTTGTACCTCCATATGGCCAAGATTGACTTTGGCTGGAACGTCGTTGAGCTCGCAAAGCGCTTTGGAATTACAGATCGCTTAATAATGTCATCGACTGAAAATGCATTACCCAGCTTGTCGGAAAAACAGCTTAATCTGATGTATAATGCCTGCGACGTTGGTTTGAACACCAGCGCTGCCGAAGGTTGGGGACTTGTATCATTTGAGCATGCGGCTGCCGGTGCAGCCCAGATCGTACCCGGAACCGAGACGCAAAAAGAACTTTGGGGCGGCGTCGCAAAAATTGTAGAGCCATGCCTGACGACAACGGCGATTGGTCAAGTGGCGGACTGGCACCTTGTGTCAGAACATGCCGTGACCGAGGCACTGGAAGCGCTTTACCACGACAAACATGCACTGGAAAACTACGCGGCCCAATGTCGGCGCCATGCAACCGCTTCGCGTTTCTCTTGGAAAAGCATCGGCGACCGTTGGACCTGCTTGGTTGAGTCACTCTGCTAATGTGATCCCCTCCCGAAATCCGTCATTGGATTTCTGATCCAACGGAAGGGGCTAGCTCGGTTCGACAGCTTTTATCGTGTACGATCAATGCAGAACCCCGCGCGAACGACCAATTTTGTGAAGCTACACGACAACGTCGAAATGATAATCGAGTGTCTCAAAAGGACCGATGGTGGCACTTTGCAAATTACGCTTCCTACGAATATTGGCCATCTGTCGTTCTCAAGGGCATACAGCCAACCATCCAGGCTATTCCGAGCATGTGCTTCGGCAACCCTTTGAAACCAAAGCCTGAATCTACACTTTGCCGAGGTCACTTTCTGCGCATAGCCGTTGTTCATGCTAACCGCTGCGAAAGTCTTCTAGCCTTCATTTTTTTGCTGCCTGGGTCCAGAAACTTTGTTGTTCAGGCCAGTCTGTCAAAGCCGACCGCTAGTTTCGGCAGGCGGGGTTGTTTTGAAGGACCTATAGTTGTGCCAGATGACGCCTTTATCGAGCAATTGGGAAGGGATTGTTGCATTAATCAGGCAGGATGCTGGATTCCTTGGCAGCCAGAAAAGGAAAGCCAGAATGTCATTCAACGACTTGGCGAAGAAAGAGGTCGCCGACAAAAAGGCGTCGCAAGAAAAAGACCCGAAGTCACAAGCCGCAACCGAGCGAAACTCTGAGCCAAAATCCGAAGCAACCGATCCGTAAACCGGTTGATAGACGCGGCTGAGCATGTTGGCTTCACTCATATCCAGCTTACGAGGACTGGCGCTACGTGCGCTGCGATAGGTTGTCGCCAATGATGATCTCATTGATCAATTTGGCGGTTGCAGCATCCACTTTTTGCTCGGCTTCCGAGCCTTGGGCATTCTCGTGGTGTGCTGCTGCATCGCGAAGAATTCCTACGATCTCGCGTTCCGGCAACAGATTGCGATCTTGCAGCGACAGCAAGAGAGCCTCGCAAATCGAGAGGGCAGCGAGGCCTGCAGGGTCTTGTTGGTCTGACATCGGGAGCAATCCCCTTCATTTGTTGACTCGCGATCGGGCGAGGTCGTGATAATGTTGACCAACATCGCAGATTGTCCGGCATTCTTTACTGATCGAAAGCAGTCCGGAAATAGATTAGTTCTTGGAGCATGCGCTGGTTCGGGAGGGACCGATGATGAACATTGAAGCCAGTCCACTGACCCAAAAGCTCTCTGCGTTCGTTGCACTCTCAGAGACAGAACTGACCGTTCTTGAGCGCTTGCACCAGCGGAGGAAATCTTTTGCCGTAGGGCGCGATTTGGTTCACCAAGGCCAATCCGAACAGGCGGCTTACATTCTGGCGACGGGCTGGGTTGTATCTTACAAGATCCAGCCTGACGGTTCGCGGCAGATCGTTGATTTCCAGATACCAGGGGATTTTTTGGGGCTGCGCAGCGTCCTTTTGCACACATCCGATCATGGGATCGAACCGATTGTCGATATCGAAGCCGCGGAGGTGCTGCAGAGCGATCTTCTGCAAGCCTTCGCAGAGACGCCGCGGCTGGCAACGGCCATTTTCTGGGCGGTGTCACGCGACGAGGCGATGGTTGTCGAACATCTTGTTGGGCTGGGGCGGCGCGATGCGGATGCGCGCATGGCGCATTTCCTGCTGGAGCTTGGCGTGAGACTGTCACTCGTCGGTATGGGAAGCCGACAGGGCTTTGCCTGTCCGCTCACACAGTATCATCTGGCAGATGCGCTGGGGTTAAGTGCCATCCACGTCAACCGCGTCCTTCGTAAGCTCCGTGAACGCGGGCTCGTCACGTTTCAGGGCGGGCAAGTAACCTTCGATGACTACGAGGGGCTGGTTGCATTGGCGGATTTCGATCCGGCCTATCTCGATCAGTCGCGGCCTCTTTTGCCGTGAAACAGCCGCCCGCAGTATGGCATTGGGCGGCCCTCCAGTCTTTTCACAGGTTTGCCGACTTCACACCAACGCGCGGCTTGCCTGCTTGAGCTCGTTGTATGCCTCTTCGTCGTTTTCGGCTTCATGCGCCTTCTCGGCGGCTTGATAATGCTTGAGAGCGGTGGCTTTCTTGGGGCCTTCGGGTGCATTGTCCCAGGCAGCCTTGACGGAGGCCATGTGTTTCACGGTCTGGTTTTCTGCGGTTTGGTCTTCTTCATTCATGGGAATGTCCTTTCCTGGACGGTCCGAGAAACAAGAGGCGCAAAATGTATGCAATTCTTTTGAGGGACTGCATGTGTCCCGCGCCTCTGAGCTACTCGGAAAATGCCACCATGACTTGCGGTGGACACGGCCACCTATTCGGTTTCCCTGCGTCTCCGCACTGACGCAAGTTAGCCAGTCTGAGCCAGATGGAGGATCCACGCCAGAACCACAACGATAACTAGGGCCATCTTTGTCTAGGAGATTGATGGTTTGGGAAAATTGCTGGTGCCTACTTCGCGTGAATTCGAAACGCGAAGCGGCGCGCGCTTAGGCAGCAATGAAACCAGCTTTGCCGCTCTGCCCTCGCTTGCCAGCGCCAGCGTCGGAGTGCCGGTAATCCCTTTAAAATGCGTCGTCAGTCTTACTTGCGCGTCCTCACGGCCCAGACGTGAAAGCGCACGCGCCTCGGTCCATGGCTCGAGGTCAAGGCGTGCAAGCGCTGACAAGACTGTAACCGCCGCGCCGGTTCTGTCCTCGACCAATTCCGCAAAGAGGAAGGCATCGTAGTCGCTGCCATCCGGATGAAGGGCGTCTGAGGCGGACATGGGTTTCCTTTCGGCGTGAAACTGAAACAGTGACCTTGGCGCAAGGGTCTGAAGCCCCGGAACGGCTTTGTCTCTCAATCTGACAGCAAAGAAGCCGACGGGGGCTAACCTCGATCAGCATCGCACCCCGAAGGTTCGGATAGTGTGCATTCGACTACCTTGCTGCGACGAGGCGTTCCTTTCGACGCGGGCCACAATCGCGGCTGCGGAAAGTTCAACAATCAATTCAATGGAGGCTTGGGATGCTCACGCGTTCGACCAGATCAATGGTGACGTTTTTCAACGACTTCATGATTGGCGGCAGCCCGCGGGAGCTTCCATCCGGCACATATGAAATCCTTGTCGAGGAAGAGCTTCTACAAGGCCTCAGCTTCGAGGCATACCGGCGTACCGCGACATACTTGATGGTCCGGGGGCGAGGGAGCAATGCGGGTCGAACGACAATGCAAGTGATCACACAGGAGGATCTGGAGCACGCCATTGCAAGTGATCGGGCCTTCTCTGAAACCACAAATAACAGCGGCGCGGCGCTTTCCCCGCAGGAGGACACGACATGACCACACCTGAATGGCTGAAACCCGGTATTTACGGCGCACTGATTGGCGCGGCGTTTGTCGGCATCGTTGGATTCTCATGGGGAGGATGGGTGACCGGAAGCAGCGCTGAGAAGATGGCAGGCGAGATGGCGGAGGACAGCGTTATCGCTGCGCTCGTGCCCTTCTGTATCGACATGTCCCGAACCGACAATGAACGCATTGCAAAGCTGTCCACAATCCGCGAGGCATCGTCATTCAAGCGGCGCGACGCTGTCATGGAAACAGGCTGGGCGACGATGCCCGGATCAGATGGCCCGAACCGCGATCTGGCGCAGGCATGCATCGAAGGTCTCGACCTTGATGCATCGTAATGGCCTCAAACCGTCCCACGTTTCGTCAAAGGGCATCGCAGGCGTGCTTGCCGCGGTATCTTTCACTGAACTCCTTGCACTCGCTCTCGTCGCGCTCATCGCGATTGGAACGCCATCTTACGCCCAATCTCAGTCTGCCTTGACTCCCGCGAATGCGCAGCCCAAAAGCTATGGTGACGGATGGGAGTGTGATCGAGGGTACCGGCGTGACACCGATACCTGCCTTGCCATCATCGTTCCGGAAAACGCCTATGCGACAAATCGAACCTATGGTTCGGGCTGGGAGTGTCTGCACGGGTTCCAGGAGGTCAATGACGCGACATGTCTTGAGGTCGTCGTGCCCGATGGCGGATATCTCGACCCGTCGGGAAAGAAATGGAGCTGCTTTCGTGGGTACACGAAGGTTGATGATCTCTGCCTGGAGATCGACTTGCCCTCAAATGCCTATCTTGCAGACAACACCTATGGGGCTGCTTGGCAATGCAACCGGGGATTCGAGATTAATGGCGACACATGCCTTGCGATTGCCGTTCCAGAGAATGCCTTTCTAAACGGAGCCAGTTACGGGCAACCGTGGACATGTGAGCGGGGTTACTTCAAACGCGATGACACCTGTGAGGCCGTTGTCGTTCCGGAGAATGCCTATTTCGACGATGCAGGCTATGGCCCGGACTGGAAATGCAATCGCGGTTTTGAAACCTCTGGAGATCGCTGCACAGAGATTGACCTTCCAGACAATGCGCATCTCGACAGATCGGGAAACCGCTGGGAGTGCCACAGGAATTTTCAGCGATCGCAGGGGCGTTGCGTCCTGAACGACTAGCGCCTGCGATCTGGAAGAAAGCGCGATCCAGAAACCCGAACGGGTCATCCAATCGGAGCGCACAGAGCCACGTGAAAAAGGAAAAAAACATGGAATCGAACACTGCAGAGAAACCGACGACACGGCTTTCGATCACGGGCCAGCAAGCCCCAAATGACCGTCCCAAAATTCATCCATCTCGATCTGCTAATGCTGTTAGCGCATGTGAACCAACCGCAGTTGTCTACTGCGAGGCGAACTTCGGACGGATCGACGGCAAGACGGCAAACGGACTTATTCGTTATTCCCAAGCCTACCGCATCCTTTCAGTGATTGACAGCACATGTGCCGGGCGCGACAGCGGGCAAGTGCTGGACAATGTCGACAATGGCGTTCCAATCCTCAATGACATTGCGGCGGCGGTGACACGCGAAGCACGTATCCCCGATACGTTGATCTATGGGATGGCGCCGTCGACCGGCAAGCTGTCGCCGTCAGATCGGAAAGTTCTTTTGGACGCGATCGCACGCGGCATGAGCATTGTCAGTGGTCTGCACGAATACCTATCCGATGATCCCGTGTTCGAAGCAGCCGCCAAAGCCGCAAATGTGACGATCCGCGACATACGCAAGCCCCTGCCCAGCAAGGATATGCGCCTGTTTGACGGAAGCATCTCCACGGTGAAGGCTATCCGTATCGCCGTGCTGGGAACGGATTGTGCAATCGGCAAGCGAACGACGGCGACGATCCTCGCAAGGGCGCTGAATGCGCGTGGGATCAAGACGGTCCTTGTGGGCACGGGTCAAACCGGCCTCATGCAGGGCGCAAAATACGGGATCGCCATGGACGCCGTGCCACCGCAGTTTTGCTGCGGCGAACTTGAGCGCGTGATTGTCGCAGCCTCTCACGGCGACGAACCAGATGTCATCCTGATCGAAGGACAAGGCGCGCTCAGCCATCCGGCCTTCTGCACGTCGGCGTTCATTCTTCGCGGTAGCCAGCCGCATGCCGTCATTCTTCAGCATGCGCCCAAGCGCGCCTATCGCTGCGACTTTCCCACCATGCCGATGCCCGAGCCGAAAAGCGAAATCGCCCTCATCGAAGCTTTTGCTGACACACGGGTGATTGGTGTCACACTCAATCACGCGGCGATGACGGACGCCGAGGTTGGTGGGGAAATCGAAACGCTCTCGCGCGATCTCGGAATCCCGGTGACGGACGCGTTGACCCGCCCGGACGTGTATCTGACCGACATGGTGCTAGCTACCTTCCCACAACTGCGCCCCGTACCTCTCGTGGCCGCGGAATGACCTCGCCACGAGTGGAAATTGATCTGGGCAAAATCCAGTCAAACGCGCGATGTCTCGTCCGTCGCCTTGGCGCCCGTGGTATCTCTGTCACCGGTGTGACCAAGGCCGTCTGCGGGCATCCTGACGTGGCCGTGGCCATGGTGGAGGGTGGCGTTGCCAGTCTGGCAGACGCACGCATCAAGAACGTCGTTCGGATGCGGATGGAAGGGATCAAATGCCCGATCTCGATGATCCGCGCGCCGCTGCTGAGCGAGATGGAAGACGTCGTCCGGTGTTGTGACACGAGCTACAACACAGAGATGGACACGATCCTGAAGCTTGGAGCAGCCGCAAAGAAACAGGGCAACTCGCACGATGTCATTCTGATGGTCGAAATGGGAGATATGCGCGAAGGCATTTTGCCAGTGAACCTAAACGACTGCGCAACTCAGGTGATCGCAACACCCGGTGTTGCTCTTAGAGGCATCGCTGCAAATTTTGCCTGCATGAGCGACGTGGCACCAACGGCCGGTGACATGGCCATGCTTTCGCGACTGGCCGACCAAGTCGAAGGCGACTGCGGACCCGTTGTAGTTCTTGTGTCAGGAGGTGGCTCGGCCAATTTGCCATGGGCACTTGGCGAAGTTTCAACCGGGCGGGTCAACAACCTGCGTCTGGGTGAGGCGATCCTTCTGGGTACCAACCCCGTGACAGGGCATCCGATCACTGGCCTTCATACGGATGCCTTTACCCTTTTTGCCGAGGTTATCGAAACAAGCCGCAAACCAAGCCTGCTGTCGACCAAGTCAATTGCTCCGGCGCTTGGAATACTCAAATTGGTACAGAGTGATGACCTCCGTGCCCGAACGATCCTTGCTGTCGGGCAGCAGGACACCGACACAAGCGGCCTTAAGTTTCCATCGGGAATGGCGTTTATCGGGGCAACCAGCGACCACACCGTTGTCGACACAGCCAAATCCGCCGTTCCCGTTGGCTCCGAGATGAAAATGGGCATGAACTACAACGCCCTTATGCGGGCGATGAGCGCCCTAGATGTCGCCAAGGTTGTTTATGGCAAGCAAAAGATGAATGGAAGTGCCAAGGACCACGAGACCCACCCCTTCTTGACCTTGCTATGACGGCCAGATGATCGCCTGCGGGGCCTATGAAGATCATACCCCGCCGACTTGTCCGAAACCGCGCCATGGTAAAAGGGCCGGTCAATACACATATACAGATAAGCCGCATTCGAGAATCCGTGCCTGATCGAGGCCCGGAAATTCCAGCGGAAAACCCCAAAAGGATGAAGAACATGTCTATTAAAGACCTGATGACCAGAGCTGCTGCCATACTGAAAGCTAAACTTGCGGAACACTTGAATAAGGAACCGCAAGTCAAGGCGCCGGACCCTGCTGCGAAACCGGATTCTCCGGGTCCGAAGAATACCTGAAGCAAGCTCCGGAAGCGGCTGGCTTTGCTCAAAGTCGTGAAACAGCAACTCAATTGAAAGGATCAAACGCAATGATCGAAAAAATAGCCAAGACCATCGCAGTTTTTGACCTGCCTTTCAATCTTGCCGGCTTCGACGAAACGCTCCCTGCCGGGGAGTATGATATCGAGACTGAACTCGCTTCACCACCTGATCACAAGGATCCGGAAGCCTGGAAGGCCTCCGTTGTGGTCCACCTGCATCCACGCCTGTCCCATCCCGGATTGACGCGGAGCCTGACTGTGTCGCTTCTCGATCTCGACCGTGCCCGTGCGAGAGAAAAACTGTCCGGCATGGACCTCTCACAGGTCTTTCTCGAAGAAATGCTGGCCGATCCAATGGTGCAACTGGTCATGCAGGCAGACGGGGTGTCCGAGGCGCATTTGCGCCATCTCTACTCGGGATCGCGGATGGCACAGACTGACATGGATGACGTGGACGCTGAGACCGAAAACGCAACAGCGCAGGGGGATTCGCGGGACGCTTCGGACGTTCATGACGCCGAGAATGAAGGGATGCCGTGCCGACCGCGCACTTCATCCGTTTCCGCATGATGCCCGAAACGCATTTTCAGGGACCAAATTAACGCGAGGATCTGATGCAAGCAAAAGCCGACGACATCCTGATGGATCACCCCAGCCGCGCGCTTGGCGATGTGCCGAAGCTGCGGTTCTGCTTGGGTTGTAAAGCTTCGTTTTGGAGCGAAGGATTCGGCCAGCGCATCTGTGCAAGATGCAAAGGCACGACAGCATGGCGCGCGGCAGTGCCCGAAGGCGTCAGCAAAGGTCGGTCTCGCTCCGGCGGTCGGTCGACTTAGAGCTGCTGCCCTCGACGAGCACGACCACACACACGACCATCTATCGCTATCGCGCCGCCGTGTTCCTTAGACCGCACCAGCTGATGTTGCGTCCTCGTGAAATGCGGGATCTCATATTGACGGCATTCGATCTTGAAATTACGCCGACTGCCCGCATCGACTGGTCCCACGATGTCTCAGGAAACGTTATTGCCATCGCCAACTTCGATGTCACAACGGATACCCTTTCGATCAGGTCCCACACGACTGCCGTCCTCACGGCGACTAATCGGCCTGTCTTCCCGATTGCGGCCTCTGCGACGTCTTACGCGTTCCTTTACTCCGCCGAAGACTGGGCAGCACACCCGCACGTATTGCCGTTAGTCGAAACTCTGTTTGAGTGCATTCAATAGCCTTACATAGCTTTCGTTCGGGCTCCCGAATTACGCGGCGCTTGGCGGTTTGTCTGGGTGCCTCATTTGGCAAGGCAAAGGACCGATTCGGCGAAATTGGTTGCAACTCAACAAAACGCATGTCGCAGATGCGAATGGTTTCTGTGTCAGCGAAAGCCACAAGTGCATAAGTCCGCTTTGTCCGCATTGCAGACCTGCATGGTCGTCGCGGTGAACGGCGGCTCCGAGCCCATTGTGTGAATTTGGTTTTCCTGCTACGTGCGCTCGCGGCGCAAAAATTGCTGCGTCAGCGTGAGTCTCGCAGCTGCTGCGGGGCGGGAAAACCGGTCATTCTTGCGGACCACCTCGGAGAAGAACCCCCCAAAGGCCATCGCACCAGATCGAACTTTCGGAATTCGGCAGCCTCTTTTATGAAGTTTGCGACGGACTTTCTAGTTCATGTAGGATAGTGGTCGTTGATCTCGAACGTTCAGGTTTCTGAGCGATCGCGCGTTGAGAGCCGCAGATTGGCTCTGACTACGTTCTCCTCCAAAGTTCTTTCAAGGATTGCCCAAATGTCAGACGATAACGGCGACACGTCAAAAACCCATTACATTTGTCAAACCTATGTCGATGCCAAGGGGACAAAGGGCGCACCAGCGGGTGTGAAAATTGACAAACAGTTCCAGTATTCAACGGCACAAGAAGCCGAAAGCCGAGCGGAACGTGCGAGCCAATCGCCAGATTGCGCCGGTGCAGATGCCTATATGATTGTTGAGGATTCAAGTTCGGGCGAGATAAGTGCGCCGACGTTCCTTGTTCGGATTGGAAATGTGCCCGAATTCGACGATTTTTAACGGGCCACTGCGACGCAACCGGTGAGGCGTTTCATCTGAACGCAGGCCCATGTGCCCATAGTGTCAAGGAATGGCGCACGCCGTGTTGCACGGGAACCACCTGATGAAGCACAAAGCTGGGGAAGATGCTGACACACCCTTGAGCGCGGTTTGCAGATAAGACCTGAGCACTTGGCATAACCTCTAGATCGCCACCCTCGTACGAACTTGGCAAACTAAGCTGTAGTACCAATGTGAGCTTGCGTTTACGTGCCATGGGGCCATCGCCAATGTCGGAGTGCCAAGAAAAATGTCCGCTGTCTGAGGCCTTGTAACTTGCGACCTGAGGGCTCTCGGCAAACTCGCGCAGGTCAAAATCAAATTGGACGGCATTGGATTTTCGGACAATTTCGATTAAGCGGTCCATGACCCAGCCCAGCCCGTCGACGTCATCCACCCAGACCAGTTTTGCTCTGCGCACTGACTGGTCTTTCGTCTGACCTACAAGCATCGCATCGTTGGACGGCACAGCGGTGATGGCCGCAATGATACGCTCACACTCACCCGCGCTGAACGCCGCAGGCTTGGAGTAGAGTGCCATCATATGGGTCACCTTTTGTGAGACAAATGGGGGTCGACGCCGAAAAGAGGCCGCAAACCGGCGGGTGGTATCAGTGCGGTCGATTGCTGGCTTGGGACTGTGCCAGAACCATCTGTTTTATTTTTGTGGACGATGTGCGCGGGTTGTAACGCACCTGCGCGATTTCTTTGCCCATCTCTTTCAGATAGGAATCAACATCGAGGTTGTGGGAATTAGTGCCCCAATCTTCGCCAATTACAAAGATATCGGCACCGACAGCTTTGCAGCCCGAAACGTATTCTAGCGCGTGATAGGGGCGCACAATGTCGACGCAACTAAGGGCTTCAAGCATCTCAACCCGTTGTTCCAATGGGACAACTGGAACGTTGGGTTTGTACAGGTTCACGACCTCATCAGAGGCTACTCCAACGGCCAAGGTATCGCCCAAAGATTTACAGTGTTTCAACAATGCCAGGTGGCCAACATGAAGCAGGTCGAACGTGCCAACGGTATAGACGATCATTTTCGCTTTATCCTTTTGCCCACCCGTCATCGGTGGTAGCACAGGGCATCTGAATGCGCGTGTGCGTGAATTTTGTTCAGTTGTTTCAAACAATTAAACTGAGATATCTCTAGGCTTTCAGAAGCCCAGAGTTAATTGATGTTTTGAAACGACACGTTTCAAATGCACTCAGAATGGAAAGCAGAGATTGCCTGTCAAATGTTGACAAGGTGTCAGTTCTGTTAACTCAAAGGATGTCTCATGACAATCGAAAACGCTGCCGCGCCGAACCCACCGATCCTATCCTACATCAAAGATCTGCCCAATATCTGCTCGCTTGCGGGCTTGGGGTGTTCGCTGCTGGCGATCTATTTTTTGATCATTGGGATGTACCCGGCAGCGATGATCGGCATGATTTGGGCCGTGGGATTTGATTGGGCCGATGGATTGATTGCACGCAAAATGAAAGGCCGCACTGGGGATGATCGGGCCTTCGGCGGTACGCTTGATCTGCTGATCGATATTGTCAGCTACGGCGTCACGCCTGCCATTCTCATCCTGAGTTATGCCGATTTTAGTACCGTGTTTCTGCCCGTCGTGTTCGTGACGTTGGTCTTTGGTGCGATCCGCCTGAGCTATTTCAGCACCTTCGGGTTGTCAGGGGATGCTAAATATACCGGGCTAGCCATTGATAACAACAGCATCATTCTTGTGTTTGTCGTCATGTTTGCGGGATACTTTGAGCGCTCAACGTTTGCGATCATTCTGGCGGTGTGTGGTCTGTGCCTTGCGGGATTGAATGTATCCCAGATCAAGACACCGAAACTGTCTGGAAATCCGGTCAATGTGGTCATTCTTGCGGTTTATACACTTGGTGTGACCCTGTTTTATGGCTGGTCAATGCTGCAAACGTAGTTTGAAAGTACTTAGGCCGAAGCAGTCATAGGCACAGCCGCAGAGAAAAGGTGGTTCGAATTTCGCATCTGCTAATCTCGAATTCTAATGACTGCTTTGGTGACCTATGCTGCGTAGCTGCATGAAAGCTGCTGCAAGTTCGAGAAAATGCCGCGCCAGCGAAGTCGGGAAATCCAAGGTCGGTGTCGTCCGCACAGCGGTCTCCCGTCTGTCAGAAGGTGAATGTCCGGTCTTTCCATTTAGCCTGTTGGACATGATGACCGCTTTGGGCTGGAAGCTGCAGTTAGACGGGTTTGGCACGAACGGCAGGTTCGGGCCGTTTTCGACAGGATGGTCAATTTTAATGATTGATGACAAGATCTGTTCCGGGACTTAGGTTTGAAATTCGGTGAAAGTTTCCTAGCCTTCGTATCTTTTGTTGCCGAAGTTCAGAAATTCAATTGTTCAGGCAAACCTGTCAAACCCGGCCACGAGTTTTGGCTGGCAGAGGGCTGTCTTTATGGACCTATAGGTGTGCGAGATGGCGCTTTTATCCAGCAATTGGGAACGCCAAGAGACTTCGCCTCTTTCTCCCCACAAGTAAAATAGCTGCGGACCGTGGCTCACTGCGTTGCGCCCGCACCATCAACGTCGATTTTTCTTGCCCCCTCCCATCTCCATCCTCGCCGGAAGCAAGGTTTCACACGCGAAGCCCTTGTTTAATTGGAGAAAGAAAGATGACACAGCTTTATGCCCAGCCCTACGATCTGAGCGCAACAGGCTTTTATTTTAAGACAACAGAGGAATTTGCAGTAAAGTCAGCTGCCTTACGCAACGACTACGGTGAGCCGGTCGAAGAGTTCGAAATTCAGTTTATTGACGGTGAAGAGATTGACTACGATCTAGCCGGGGCAATGGGCCTGAACCAGGTCAATTTTGCGCAGTACCTGTCTGCTGTTGATAATTGCGATGACGAGGAAAAACGAACCGTCATTATTGCCGTGGGCGAATGCGGTTACACCTTTGAAGCTGACCTAGACCCCACCCGGTTTGATGTGGAAATCTTCGAGATTGCTAGTATGCGCGATTTGGCAGAACAGTTTGTGGACGAAGGGCTGTTTGGCGAGGTGCCCGAAGCGTTTCAGAACTACATCGATTATGACGCCATCGCCCGCGATCTAGCGGTGGAGTATTCGGAGATAGTTATTGCGGGCGTGAACTATATTTATGCCTGTCGCTAATCAGAAGGGATGACGCCGGTGCTGGCCAGGTGCTCATCCCCTCTGATTTTCAGGTGGGATCAGAAAGCCAGTCTTCGCGGCCATGGCGAACACGAATAATCCTGATATCGTCCCCTTCGATTTGATAGATGATCACATGTGAGTGAAATCTGTGAATGCGGCAGGGCTTGGTAAACTCTAGCCGCTCACGTGCCATTTTTGGGTTAGCCGAAAGGAGGTCGAAGACCTCGAACAGTGCATCGTGATAGCGACGCGCTTGGCTCACACCAAAGTTCTCAATCCCAGTCACGGAGATCCTGATCAGGTCTTCCTGGGCTGCGCGTGTCAGGTGGTAAGGCATTAGGCTCCGTCTGAACGCGCTTGAACACGGGCTAGGGCGTCTTGGAAGATTTCATCTTTAGATTGAGAGCTTGTTCCGCTTGAAAGGCCTTCATCAATGAGCGTCTGCATCGCAGCTATTTTGTCTTTGCGCTCTTGATCGCGACGGATCAGATCGCGCACATAATCGCTGGCATTGCTGTAACGTCCAGTTTCACTTTGGGCTTCAACCCAGGCCTTCATTCCATCCGGTAGAGAGACATTCATTGTTGCCATAGTTGGATCCTCCATAGGCAAAGAAGATATTGATTGGCAATAATTGTCAATCTTTGCCATTTGAAGACCAGTGCCAAAATTCTCAACCGACTTCATCGCCTGGGAAATACAGCTCAGTCACCCCCCGGCGACCATCGCTCCGACCAAGCTGAACAATCACATCAATTGAGCGGGCAATGTAGTCTTTGACTTCCGCAAATGTCAGCGGCGTTCCTGCCTGTAACACCATGATCGCCAAGCGATCGATCGCCAGCTTGGCTGTTTCAGCATGCAGCGTGGAAATAGACCCGCCATGCCCTGTGTTGATGGCCTCGAGATAGGTGATCGCTTCACGTCCGCGCAGCTCTCCGACAATGATGCGATCCGGGCGCATTCGCAACGAAGCAGCCAATAGAACTTCTGTGGAACGAGGTGAATCCTTATCGCGCTCGGACAACAGGCCAACGGCATTGGACTGCGGTGGAAACAGCTCAAAGGCGTCCTCAATGGTGATCATGCGTTCCTCGCGGTTCACAAAACCAAGGAGGTGCCGTGCAAAGGTCGTCTTACCGGTTGATGTACCGCCGCTGATAAGAATGTTGAGCCGCAGCTCAATCAGGCGCTGCAGGGCAGTGTTGAGATCCGCTTCAGCAAGTTTGCGGACCTCAGCCATTTTCACACAGCGCTTGGCCTCCAGCGAGACTGCCTCGCCAAATAGGTACTCAGCTTTAAAGCCTGGCATGCCTTGAGTGGAAAACAGGCGGATTGAGAGTGATGCGCCATGCTCGACGGCAGGTGCAATAGCCACCTGAACGCGAAGGGGGCGGCCACGGTAGTCTATCTTGCCCGACACAAGTGGGCGAGACTTCGATACCTTAGCCTTTGCGTCACCAACAATGGCCTGGGCGATATCAATAGCGTTTGCAGGTTCAATCTTGCGGGTACCAGCAGGGATCATATGAGCCGCGCCCGCGCGTTCAATCCAAACCAGCCCGCCAGGGTTTATCGCAAGTTCAGAGATACCAGGATCTGTGAGCCATTCCGCAAAAGGCTCCAGATAGGCATCGACATAGCTTGTCTGGGCCGGGACCAGCGCCTTTGTCACCAGATCACCACATCGCGGTCCACCAAAACAGTGACGCTGTTGCCCTGATCAATGTAGATGGTTGGTTTGCGCGACAGCTGTTCCGCAATCACAGTGCCGGTTGCGTCCTCAAGATCCTCGGTGACGGAAACCAATGTGTCGGACGTGGTTTCACTATCGACGCGGGATGCCGCAATTGAGGGTGCAGCACCTATTACGGAGATCAAAGCTGCCCCGCCAAAGCGCTCACCAAACTTAGTATCAATAAATCCGGTTACGCCGGACCGCCCAAGCCTGTCACCACCCACTGCTGAGATCTGCATGGAGTGTCCATCTGGTGTTAGAATACGGCTCCAAGCAATCAAGATACGTTTTTGGCCCGCATCTATACCCGCGCTGTAGGAGCCAAACAGGCGAGAGCCACGCGGGATTAGGATGTTGTTGCCTGCAAAGGAGGGCACGGGTTCTGAAACAACGGCAATGACATTGCCTGGCAAGTCGCTGTTGATGGCAACCTGCAAAGCCGCCTGGACAACGGATCCTTGCGCCAGAGTGCGATCTGGATCCATCATTTGCTCTGCCTGCTGAACAGTTAGAGGTGGTGCAGACTGCAGAAAGGCCTCGTTGTCGGACAGTTTGCGTCCATCAGAGCCGCCTGTGGAGGAGTTGCCGCCTGTTGCCTCACCGGATTGGCTATTTGCAAAAATCACCGCTGGAGATTCAATCTGTGCCTTTGCTAAGTCAGCTGCATCTCTAGCGACCTGTTCTGCTTGTTGTGCATTCAGCGCGAGGGCCTCTCCACGTGCTAGTTCACTTTCCAACGCCTCGCGCTGCGTACGTTCAGCCTCGAGCAGGGCCTGCAAGGAACTTTCCCGAGCAGCGGCGGTGGATTGAAGCGCGGCTAGCTTCATTTCAGCCTGTTTGGCGTCGTCTTCCAGATTTGCAGCCCGAGTTTCAAAAGCCTCTGTCAATTCTGCGACGGCCTGACCAATTGCCTTGTCTCTATCGGCGCTGCTTTCTGCCAGAGCTTGCCGCATGGCGGCTAGCTCATCGGCCAAGTTATTGTTCTGGGGTGCCGCAACCGCTTGTGGGGCAGGTGATGTCAGTACTTCTTCTATTCGAATGATAGCCTCTTCAACTTGGCGCTCCGGCTTGGAGGTTTCAAAGCTGAGCCGCCCAGCATTCGTCTGTCCACGTTGGAAATCTTCCACCTTGGATGAGCTGAGGGGTGCGTCGGCGTCATCTTGCAAACCCGCGGCTAACAGATAAGCGCCAAATGCGCCCGTGATCGCTAAACCCATTCCAACGGCAGGCAGACCAATGTTGCGTCGAGGCTTTCTCTGGGTTTGATCTGCCATTGCCGCCAAGCGGGACTCTAAGTTTGGTTGCGTCACGACCTAGTTCCTTACGTAAATGGTGGTGGCATCGCGGGCGACACACAAAGCGGCGTCATCAATGCGCAGCGTCCAGAAATCATTTACCCCGAGCACGCGAACGGTATTGCCTTGCTGGGTCCAATTGACCGTTCGCTCACGCCCCTGGGCATCTGCTTTGAAGATGGCCGGTTGGCGCATGCCCTCTGGAAACAGAAAATAGGTGTAACGCCCATCGTCGTAGATGGAGGTGGGCTGGAAATCGCCTTCCCCCGCAATTTTGTAGGCATGGTTCTTTGGTGGCTGGAACCCTTTGGGAGAGGTGCGCGCCGCTGTGCGTCGCGCCTCTTCTGGATAGCGAAAGCGCACCTCGTAAAACCTGCCCGTGGGGCCTTTGATATGGCCCTCGCGTAATTCTAAGGAATAGGTGTGCCTATTGGTGATTACGGTCATGTTGGTCACCGCGCGCGAGACATGTGGCTTGATTGAGATCACATTGCCCAGATCCGTGATGGGGGTGATTTCAAAACTCTCAGTGTCGCCTGCAATCACAGCTTCAAAGCGTTCTCCCCGTCCAAAATGGATGGTGGTTGAGAAGCGAAGGTCCGTCTCAATGACAAACACCTGGTCTGGATCATAGATGGCATTGCGGATGCGAATATCACGGATGCCTGCGGTGGGCGTTCCAGCTGCAAGGGCAGGGGAAGCTAGGTTTGCAAGAAGAAGGAGGGCGAGGATTGTCTTCCAGATCGACGGTCTGGCTTCAAAGTATTGATTGCCCATCTCAGTTCTCCAGGGTTTCTGCATCGACGCGGTAGGAGGTCACAACAAAACCAAGGGGATTGCCCCAGACTTCTTGCAGCAGCTGTTTGGTATCGGGGCGGAACTCATAGGCGATGGTGGCGACGTAACCGCGGGTGACCCGGCGGTCGTCACGCGGTTTGCGCAGGGTTTTGGTAAACCGGACCTGTGCCACGCCTGCGTTCAGTTGGTTTACCGATTTGATGATCACGTCAATTTTGGCCTCCGGCCCATAGACTGAGATGGGGTAATCCTCAGCAGCTGAGTTCCACAGGTTTTTGAGGGTTCGCGCCGCGTCCGCATCAGACCGACCGAGGACGGCATTGATGCGTTGCTCGCTGTCAGCAAGATCGTAGGTCTCGCGTTGATCAACGTAAGCAACCAGATGCGCCTGTATGACGGCGTCATTCTCATCCAGTGTCATGTCTTGAACGGCTGCAACCCGGTCCAGCTGGCCGCTGGCCTTGTCGACCACCACCACGTGGGTTTGAGTGGTTTTCAGCGGGAGGAGTGACAGCGCGCCAAGGAAGCCAGTTAGCCCAATCACAACACCGATGCCCGCGACCATATAGGCCATGCGCTCTCGGCGGCGCGGGCCGAGGATGAGATCGGTTTCAAAAATGTCTTTTGCAGTAGTCACGTAGAAATCCTTCTGAGGGATCGTCAAAACGCCCCTGATTTTCTTATTGGTTGGCCCGACTTACTTGCTTGGCCTGAGGGATTGAGTTTGGGCGAGCCGAGCAGCAGGGCTGGATCTGGGCGGAGGTGAGGAGGTGGCGTCCGAGGTTGGTGCGCTCATCCTAGCTTGTGTCTCGCTGATCGCTTTTGATCCGTAGTACCCGGTCTCACCCATTGCCCTGCGAGCAACCTGACCGGAGCGAATAACTCCGCGTTTGGCGAGGCCACTGAGACCTGCAGCGTTTGAAGCAATGCCAATTGTTCCGCTCAATCCCATTGCGATGGATGGAACCGCGAGCATGATGCCCGCTGCCAAGAACAGGACGACGATGAAGGGGAAGATCAGGTTGAGTGTATCCACACCGTCTGGATCAGGCGTGGTGCTGGCGATTTCACCAGCAATTGCGATGACAATGCCAGCGGCGCCTGCTGCGGCAATGGGCATAAATGCATAGCCAATGATTGAGCGGGACCAGGCTTCAAATATCGACATGGTTGGTTTGAACAGCGAGCACAGGATGGCAACGGGTGCGACGACCACCATCAGGGTCAGAATGATTTTTGCATAAGCTATGATGCCCGCTGATACGGCCGCAAAAATGGCCGCAATCACCCAGACAACAACACCCAGAACAGCACCAAAGACCCAGCCGGCACTGTCGCCAATCGTATCGCCATATTCCGTGACCTGAGACACCATTGAATCGAGCGCAGCATATAGACCGCCAGTTGATGTCACCCCGGTTAGAGAGATGATGGCGGATCCGATGCTATCCGGAACTTGCGTAATGATGGTGTAGACCACCTGAAAGTTCGGCCAGGATTGTGCAAATATTCCAACAAGGGCGATCTTTATTCCAAAGGCAAAGAAGCTGCCAAAACTCATGGGTCGGATCTGGGCGACAATATTGATACCGAGGAGCACGACCAGCAGGGCAGAACCGGTGGTGATTACGCCACCCACCGTTCCGGCGATTTGGGAAAACCCCGCTTCGGAAACGCCTTCAACAGCGTTATCGACGACAGAAAGAATATCGGTGATCACTCCCATTATCTAGGACACACCTTAGATCTCTGGGCCGTCAGTAGATCGGCTTTAACCCGAAGTTTCGGTACATCGAAGCGGAGGTTTACACCATCTGTGCGTTCAAATTCGTGGGCTGCGACCTGAACGTCATCCCAAGTAATTTGCACATAGAAGCACTCACAAGAGTCGGTATTTTTCCAGCGCCGCATCGCCATGATTTCCAAAATAGCTGCATACCCATTCCGTGTAAGCGCAAGCTGGGCAAGTTCCTTTGGTGGTCGGGGTGGTCTGCATTCAGGCTGGTCGGGCTCAACCGCCATTGTCCGGAAGTCTAACTGTGCTTGCGTTGGTTCAAGCGAACCCAGCTCGCCAATTGCAGCTACTTGAGCGACCACTGTTGGCATCGATGTCGTTTCTTTCTCGGTGGGGTCAGCCTCGAAGACATGGGGAAGGGCCGCTAGGCCAACTGCGGTTATCCCAGCAACTGCAATGATCGCCATCAGTTTGCTGCCCATCACTCGTCTACCGCCATGGTTCGGAACCGACGCTCTTCAGCGAGGGTTGCCGCATCTACTACGCCAAGCTGGCCAGCACTGACGCCGGCGGCTGCTTCAAGTCTCCAGATCTGTGTCAGAATGATGCCAAGCTCAGCCGTTACACGGGTGTTGAGGTCTACGGCTGATTTTAACCCGTCCTGATCATCGATATGACCAACCATTGTTTGAATGCGCTCTAGACTTTGTCCGGCTTCAGCGTGAGATTCTTCGGCTGCCACGGACAACATGGCGCTGGCGCCAGCCTGCGTTGCTAGGTTGTTATCACTTGGCTTGGGTGAGCTTGAGAGGGAGGACAGTCGTTCACTGGAGAACCCTGCGTCTCCCAGGACGCTGCCAATTCGACTGGCTGCGGCGGACCCTTCCCGAAACGCACCGGTGAAGTTCCCCGCCCTGATTTGGTCGAGCGAAGCAATCGGCTGCTCGATGATGCCCTTCAATCTCTCAAAGTCTTCAATAGTCGCGAGCAGCTGACCCAGCCCGTTGCCTTCCACCAAAGAAAGGAGTTGATCTTCCAGGTTGGTCAGCTGTGAGATCTGAGTTTCCAACTCCTGTCGCATGGTGGCGACTTGTTCGAGCTGAACATTCAGATCATTTGCCATGTGCTCAAGCTGGGCCAGTAATTGCCCTAGTTGAGTGCCGTCGATCGTGGGAACACCCTGGGCATGAGCACCAGAGGCAATCGCGCAAAAGGAAACTGCCCCAGCAAGAAAAAGGCGTTTAGAGCGTACCGCTATTTGGTTGAAACTCAATTTCCAGGCCCTGGCTGGAGCCAAAACGGGACTTGCGCCGCTGAGGATATTTAGCCTTCTTTGAAACTCTATACTCATTGGGAAACTCCCATTTGTTTGAAGTCATGCTCAGCGAGGCGATCTGCAACGAGGTGTTGAGCGAAAGCCCCCTCGCGAACCTGGTTGGTGGCCTTGAGCCGGGTGCGCAGTGTTAGGATGCGGGCGATCTCAGCGCGGGCATAGGTGTTGAGCTCAATCGCAGCCTTGGCGTTTGGCTGCTCATCAATCTGGTGAATGATGGCACTCAGGCGGGCTATCACCTGCTGAGTGGTGGCATGACTGTCAGCCCCATAATATATGCTGGCATCTGCTGTGTTGCTGTATTCGGCCAGGGTCATGTCACTGGGCGACAGTGTGCCAAGGGCTGCAACGCCGCCCACAACTGCGAGATATTCATTGTAGTATTTGGTGACGTTGCGCACGTAGCCCTGGGTTTCAACAAAAGGCGGGACACCGCCATATTCAATCACCCGGCCGGGCCCTGCATTATAAGCAGCCAGGGCGTGTGGGATATTGCCAAACCGGCGCAGTTGGATGGTGATGTACTTTGCGCCACCGCGGAGGTTTTCGATGGGAACAGTCCGATCTACCCCCATGTCACTTGCTGTCCCTGGCATCAGCTGGGTGAGACCGTAAGCCCCAACAGGACTGGAAATGGCCACGTTAAAGCGGCTTTCCTGCTTAATGAGAGCCTGAAACAGGCACCGAAACTGTGTTGGCGACAAGCCCGCTGTTACCGCATCACCCGCATATTCCTGCGCTACCTGCGCAATCATCACCTCCACAGTTTGCCGCGCGTCACCAAATAAACGTGCATCCATTGGGCTGGTATCGATTGCGGGATAGATCACATTTGCCCCAATCGATGCGTCGGTTTCCAGCGCGGTGGCATTGTATCCTGAACCCGTCATTGCTGCGGTCATCTCTTCCAGAGTGGAGAGTTGTTCCATCTGCACATCGGCGAGCGATTGGCGAATGGTCAGGCTGTTACGCTGAACTTGCAGGTCTTCAACCAGTGCAGTGGCCTTTGCGATCTGCTGCTCAATAACCGCACGGTCAAATGTGGGAACACCTTGGGCTGAGAGTGGGCAGGGCGGCATGGGTGCCATCAGCCCCACTGCTAAAACCACTCTGTTCACGCGCCAGATCCGATTGGCCGGAATAGGCAATCAGGGTCTTGTGAGTTTCGAGAAACGTCGGGAGAGAAAAAATCCGGCGCAAAGGAAAGGGCAGGGGAGGTGCTGTTGCGGCTCACGACGGGTTTGCCGCTGCGATTAAAACAAGGCGATGTTTTGTCTGTGTAATTTTCGCACCCAGCCAATGCGGCCAGGGCGCCAATCAAAATCAGTTTGTGCATTAGGATGTCTTCCAAAAATCATTACGGGTTCGCCAACCAGGTCCGGCGAGGGCTTCGCCTGTGGCACCACCACCAAGGAATGGCAGCAGGGGACCAAGGGCACTCAGGTCTGCATTGATAAATACGCTGTCACCTGCCGAGCGCAGGAGAGCAGCGCGCGTGCCAATCATTGGCTGCACCAGCAGTTCCGCTTCTTTGTCGTTCAGACGCAGGAAGCGATAGTCGGAGGGCTCTGCCTTGGGGTTTGGAAACAGGATCTGAGTGGAGACCGTTTCCACAATTACCTTGCCCACATGGGATTTTTCCAGCTGCGACGGGAGCTGGGTCATCATAATCACCACGCAGTTCATCTTGCGCAGAGTGACCAGCCAGTTTTCCAGACGGGTACCGAAGTAGCTGTCGTTCAGCAGCTTCCACGCTTCATCCAACACGATGATGGTGGGTTTGCGGTCCTCAATGACCCGTTCAATCTGGCGGAAGATGTAAGACAGAACGGCCATGCGTTCGGTGTCTATTTCGAGAATTTCTGTCATGTCAAAGCCCACGATGTCGCCTTTGACAGAGATGTCATGGCCTTCAGCGCTGTCTTCAAACACCCAGCCAAACCGGCCTCCCGGTGCCCATTCCGCAACGCGGGAAAGCAGTTCATCCCCGTCATCGAGAGACCGGAACAACTGTTCAAACCCAGAGAAGCTCTGCAGGCTTTGATGGGCATCGGCGTTCTGGCGAATGGCCAGCTGCAGATGGCGGGCTTGTTCACCGTTTAGAGGGCCCGTGCGTGACATCAACGTTGTCAGCCAGTCCGAGAGCCATGCCTTACCTCGTGCATCAGTCTCGGTGGCAAGTGGGTTTAGCCCAGTGGCAACGCCTGCGCGGATTTGGTTGTAAGATCCGCCAAGGGCACGCACCGCCATTTCCAGGCCCTGATCCTTGTCGAAGAAAAACAACCTAGCTCCAACGCGCTGAGCCTGTGCTGCGAGAAAGGCGGTGGTGAAAGTCTTGCCGACACCCATGGTGCCCAGGACAATGGCATGACCAGCCGTTGGTTCGCTTTTTGCATCACCGGGCTCGTGAAAGTTAAATCGGTAGCCAGATGATCCCACTGTTGGAAACACCGTGATATTCTCAGCCCATGGGCTTTTGTTGGGCGCCCGCCCTTCGACTGTGCCATGCAGAGCTGCGAAGTCCGCAAAATTGACCGAGGAGATTGGCGTCTTGCGGGGGCGGTAAGAGAAGTTGCCGGGGTGTTGTGCAAAATAGGTGGCTTTGAGCGCCATGTTTTCTCGGATCAGCACGGTGGAAGTTTCCTGGCCAATCCGTTTGACCTGCGCCACGCCCTGTTCGAGCAGATCCCGATCTTCGGCATAGATCGTGACGGACAGGTGATGATCGCCAAAGGAGATACGCCCGGATTCCATATCGTCTGCCGCATCCGTCAGCTGATCGCGCAATGAGACGGCCGCATCATCCGCAGCTCGCATCTGGCGCACGGTCCGCTGGATATTCTCCAACATGATATTGTTTGGAATAGGGGTGAAGCTATTGGTCAGCACCACATCAATTGGCAGATCCAACGCATCCAGCATGGTCACATCGGTGATCGAGGGGTAGGTCTTGATAGCGAATAGGGCCCCATAGCGCAGAGCGCCGGTCACCTCATCGCGGATCGTTACTCGGTCTCCCTCAAAGATAGCGCGGCAATTGCTGGCCTGTGATGCGAGGCTGGTGAAAGCCGCACCTTCTGCGATTGGCGCAAAGCTTCCAGAATTGAGCGCGCCGAGATACCCAAGCCATTCGCTCCCCTGTCTGGTCAGGCGCTTTGGCTTCGCTGTCGAGAGTGCTTCTTGGAAGAAGTTCATCACTTCATTGAGCTGCTGAGTCCGGGCCAGGCGATCCTTGAGATAATTGCGGGTGGCAAACCGGCGCAGGAGTGGCACACGTGAGCTCAGGTTGGGGCGGCGGATGACGCTAAGGTAAAGGCGTAGCTTTTTAGGTCCCAAATCCCGGATGTGGTCCTGCCAGAGTTGGTCGATCTGGGCGGCAAAGCTGTCACCTTTCACAGGGGACAAGTCAAATTCCTGCGGTACAGAAATTCGGTGCACATAGAATCCAAATGAATTGCCGGTAAGAGAAACAATGGCCGACACCGCCCGCTTGAGCGCATCAAGATCGCTGTCCCCGGCAGTCATCGGATTGACACCGTCAAAGCGTAGAGTGGCCATGAGGTCGCCCTGCTTCAGCATCATGATCTGATCCTCAACGTAAGCGAGGTAGGGCATGTGCTCAGACAGGTAACTTTCCTTGGCAAAATCATTTGCACCCAGAGACTGAAGGGCAGGGCTGACACCCTTGAGGTTGGATCCATCAAGAGCCAAAGGAGTCACCTCCCCAGATATGGGCGTTCTTGGTGCCCCAGACCTTGCCGTATGACACGCGTAAGACCTCAAAGAATTTGGGTTCTTTGTCGGCGGTAAACCACATGATCACATAGGCCGGGGCACCTAGTAGCAAGAGAGCCAGGGACTTGGTCCAAATGAACGGCAGAATGATCCCCATACAAAGGACGGCTAGGTATCCAACAGGGAGGCCAAGATACTTGGGTGGCCTGGTGAGGCCGAGAAACAATGGGGAACGTTGTGCCACGGGGTGCCTGTCGGAGTTGATAAAAGAGGATCCCTATCGCTGGCCTGAGGTTGCAACTGCACTGCAGCTCGCATTCAGGCCAGGCGATAGAAATAGGATAGAGATTTAGGGTGGCGCTGGTGTTGCCGATGACGAAAACGCGGACGGGTGTTAAGCGAACCCAGCAACAATGGTGCCGGCCGAGAATATCAACACGATGCCGATGATCACGGAGGCAAACCAACCCCAGTTCAAGCGCCCCATCATGCACATAAAACCAGTTCCGATGACGGCGAGTGTGGCCACTGCAATCCCAATTGGTCCTGTGAGAGCCGCTTCAACGGATTCCAGCATGTTTTGAATTGGAGACAGGTCTTGAGCCAGAGCAGGGGAAGACATGACTATTGTGAAAGCCACCAATACGGCGGCCTTCTGGGCAGATTTGAAACTCATAGGTTTGGTAGTCCTTTTAAATCTTAGTCCAACACGACAGCAGTCTGTGTCCTGGGTTTGGATGATGTCTCTGCTGATGCGGCGAGAACACGGCGCGTGACCATCCCATTTGAGAGCTGGTTGATGCGAGTGATGTAATTGCGGGTTTCTCGGAACGGTGGAACGCCGCCGTATTGCTCTATCCGGTGCGGGCCTGCGTTATAGGCCGCCAGTGCCAGCTCGATGGATCCAAACGTGGAGAGCTGAGCCAGGAGGTAACGCGCTGAACCATCCAAGTTCTGGTGCATGTCATATGGGTCTACGCCAAGCTGCTTTGCGGTACCCGGCATGAGTTGGCCTAGCCCTACGGCTCCTTTTGGGCTGAGCGCATTGGGGTTAAAAGCGCTTTCAGCTTGGATGAGAGAGCGAAACAACTGGTGCCATTCACTAGAGCTAAGACCAACAGCTGCCAAAGCGCGATTGCTTTGATGTCGTGCAGCTGTATTGCGAACCGCAGACAAGATCTCCGCACGCGCCTGGGAAACCGGGGCAGGGGATCGAGCGATCTGAGCATTCCCAGGCGGAATTGTTCGAGAGAAGCCAATTAGCTCAATATGTGCAGGTGGGTCCCCGTGAAACGTCCAGCCAGAGGCGCTAGCGCTTCCGTCCTTGTGGAACATCATTACGTCCGCGAAGCTCGCCTGTGGTAATGATGAGGTCGCTATCAAAAGTGAGGTCAGTGCCGTCGCCAAACTCGAAGTGGTGTTTGAACAGGCCAGGCCACAGATTAAACAACCGAGGCTCCACACCGTTCTCCGACACACGGTCAGAGATAAGGATGCTTTCCTTGCCGGCGGCAAGGTAAATGCACTGATAGCGTGGTTTGCCATTGGTCAGCTCGATCAAGTCATACCGACATTGAAACGCCACACCTTCAGCCACCAGGGCGCGTACGCCTCTGATTGTGATCAATTGGTATTTTCGTTTTATCGGCATGTGTCGTCCCTCGCTTGAGACGACTTCTAATACGTGCGGACCCTCTGCGGAAAGACATTCACTGTCAATAGTAAAAATCACACTTAAATCCAAAATAGTACAATATTCAATATTGCCTGACGTTTGATATCTTGACACTGTGCAACCAGGTGATGCCGCGTCCAAGATTACGCTGGGTCACGCTTCATCATATGCATCTATGAGGGAGTCAAGTGCGCATAGCGCACTTATTGGTAGAAATGTGAATGATGACTTTGAAAGGGTGTCTGGGATGAAAATGTCGTTTGGCTCGGTGCTTCGGCGAACTCTTTTTGGAGGGGTGGTTGCTCTTGTGAACCCGGTGGCCTCAAGCGCCTATCCCGTGGATTGTGCAATCCTTCTGTGTCTTGCAGGTGGGTGGCCTGCGTCAGCAGAATGCTCTCATGCCCGGGCGGTGTTCATTCGCCGGATCACACCCTGGCCGATTGAGCCGCCGCTACAGATATGGCGGTGTCCGATGGGGGTTGCCCAAAATGAAGATCTAACGAGGCCATTGCTCGAGCGGGTACAGAAGGTGGCGCTTGCGAAAGCGTCGGCGTCGCCTCAAGTCGCCAAGACTGTTTTCCGGGATGGAAAACCCAGCGTAGGGAAGGCGATTGCTGCCCAGATCATTGATGCCAGTGCAACAGGAACAGCTGACATCGACATATCTGATCCGGCGTTTGATTTTGTCCGATCTCTGCGTGTGTACCACATGGAGTTTCGGCAAAGGCGGACACGAGATGATTGCAATCGGACCGACAGCTCTCGTCTCGGTGTCTATGGGCAACAAGGGGGCTTTGCATGGAGGCACCACAATCTCCGGTCTGGATATAGCGCTGGGTCTCAGCCGATCCGATCTTTGTCTTGGAACGCTCCGCCACAGTCGGCAGTTCACCGCGTTAGGCGAGGAGGGGACTGTCCCAATATCAGGTTCCGCGCGGTTGGGGTTTATTGGGAGGACTTTGAGGGGGCCCCTGGGTATGAGGAGGTTAGGTACTAGAGTGACGAGGGGCTTCCGCAGGGTGGCTTGGACTGTGTGCCTAAAGGCAGGGGGGACACACTAGATTTTCAACCAATAGCGTGTTCCTTTGCGTTCCCCCGTCTTTGTAAGTGCCGATTTCGCTACAAGATCATTGAGGTCACGGGTTGTCGTAACGGTTGTGGCTCCGGTAATCGAGATATAATTTTTTGCGCTCAATCCACCCAAAAACCCCTCAGGACCTGCATCAAAAAGGCGAATGAGGGCTTTTTCCTGCCGTGGGTTTAGTTTCCCTCGAAGTCGATCCAAGGTCTGGGTCTTTGCGATGATATGATCAATGAGCGCAATGGAGTAAGCTTGTGCTTTCAGAGCTGTTTTAGCAAACCAGATCAGCCAAGGCGTGACTTCCATGGTCTTATTGTTCGCTTCCAGTGCATCGTAGTATGCGTTTCGCTCCTTCTCGATTTGATAGGAGAGCGCAAGCAAACTTGGCTGCCTTAGGGAGCTTGCAAAAACATGCTCACTGAGAGCCCGTGCAATCCGACCGTTTCCGTCTTCAAAGGGGTGTATGGAAACAAAGTAGAGATGCGTCAGACCAGCCTTGGCTAGCGCAGGGATCTTACTCTCATGAAGCCAGTTCAAAAAACCGTCCATCTCATTGTTAACAACACTTGATGGCGGAGCTTCAAAATGAACCTTGGGTCGATCAATTCTTCCTGAAACCACCTGCATTGCTTCGGTATGTGTCCTGTAAGCACCAACATCTTTGAGATCAGTACGTCCACGGCAAACAAGGGAGTGCCAGTGAAAGAGGCTTTTGTGGGTTATAGTTTCACCGTAGCCCTGAAAGCAGGCCACCATGAGTTCAGCTATCCCGCTTTCCGCAGGCTGTGAGCGGCGATCAGTACTCATGCCAAACTGACGACGAACCGAGGACTGAACAGAATCCCTGTCCAAAAACTCTCCTTCGATTTCAGAGCTTTTCATGGCCTCATCGCTCAGTAAGCTTACTTTGAGTTGGTCCTTGTGCTCATTGGTGAGGTGCTGCCATGCACCCATAAGGCGACCAGAACCAAGTAGAAACTGTTGTTCCAGTTCTTCAAGTTCCCGAGCATCGAAGCTCCAATTGGCCCAGTCGGGCTGCTGCCAGTTCCATGTCATGAGGAATAAGGTAGTAATTTATTCCTCACATTGCACACGAAAAATGAGGAATATCAGGATTTTTATTCCTCATTACTGCTTTGTGGCAGTTTTTCGGCTTAGAAGTAGGATATCGCAAGTACATTCACACGGCACACAGAATGACCGCATTAGCAAACCGATGACGCCTAAATGGTTGATTACTTGGCATGCCTTGCCCCATCAGAACTTCAACCTGACGTAACTTCACGACAATCTCTTCCGGCTTCGCCCCACCATTAGATCACTTGCCTCGGCAATCATCCTGGCCGCAATCATTGACGGTTCACTTCCTCCGGTCATAAAGCGCAGACGCAATTTACGATCTTGATTTACGATCCCTTCAATCGTCTCAATTCCATCCATCTCAGGCATATGGATTTAGATAAGGAGTAATGCTGGCCCACTGCCCTTGGGTAGGCAAACCAGAAACTCAAAGCCATTTAAACAGACTTCAGGGGTTCGCGTTAGTTTGGCGTTTTGGATCGAAACAAAGCCCAGGCATCCACCTCAGTTCCGTCCCTTTTTTTGCAAATCCCAACTTTGCCATTCTCACTGTTCCTAATTTCGTAGGAGCCGCCAGTTTCCAGACAGTAGTCAGCGGCCGGATTTGTGAGTTTGGCCGTGTTTTCATGTGCTTCTCTGTACAACTCCCAAGCATCAACCATGCTGCCATCCTTGAGAGTGCACACAGAGGTTTTCAGATCATACGATCCACCAATGGCGACACAGAAACTAGCAGCAGGGTTGGCAATTTTTGTGGTTTTCATAGTTGCGGGTTCCTTGTGGCTATTTCGAAAATACTCCCAAGCGTTCACTTCGGTTCCACCTTCTAGTGTGCAAAACCCATCTACAGCTCCGTCGTGTTCCTGGGTGCCATAGAGTCCACCTTGTTCGATGCAGAACACCGCGGCTGGGTTGGCCAGGCTATAGTTTGCTGCAGCGATTGTTGGCATTAAGAGGATCAAAAATCCGGCCAGATAGGGGTGGAAAAACAGTGGGTTGGGAAATTTGTACGTCATGGGAACCTCAGGAAATGCTTGATGTAGTCTGATTTGAGATGTGAAATGGATATATGGGAAAGAGAACCTCAGATTTGTCGTTGTATACATTCGGCATCCTCTTCTTGGATGTCGACACTGACGAGTGTTGATCCTGGTGCTGTTATTTGAACCATGATGCCTTCGATTTTTGTGTAGGTTTTGGCTTCGGAAACAGTCCAGTTCGGTCCTGTCGTTTGAACGAGATAAGCAAGGACACCGGGGTCTGACCCAAGGACATACCCTTTTGTCCGTTCATAGGATTTGGCCATAGACTGCGCAAAAAGATCCACTTCTTGTTTGGTGAACCTCTGCTTTGAGCGCCAAATGTCATGAGAAAACCCCATCACTGGAGGGGTGGTCTTGTCCTGAAGTTGAGCGGTAGTCGAGTGCGATTTTTCCAACTTAGTGAAACGGTCTACTGACATAACCTCACCGTCAAAGCGTTGCCTCAGAAATCGCTCCACTTCCCCGACATCTTTACACAGATCCGGTTTGGTGGTTAGGATGACATTGGCATGCATTAGCTGGCTTTCAACTAGGCGTCCGAAATATTTGTCGTTGATCTTCTTGCTCACCAAACTCAGGTCCGCCAGCGTATAGATACCTGTATAGTGCAAACCCGCCGCCAGCCCCAACCAAGACAAGCGGGCCGGGTCGGCTACTCCGCTAGCTTCCATTACGATGTGATCCGGTTGGGGGTTATTAGCCAGCAGCTCTGCTAGCAAACCGCTCAAGCTTTGCCCCATTGTGCAGCATACACAACCATTTGCCAGGGCGAGCTTCGTAGCGCTACGTGAGATTATCAGCGTTTCGTCAATATTGACCGCACCAAAGTCGTTCACAATGACTGCATAGCGGGTCCCCTGGGTCTGCGCTAGAATTCGGTTAAGAAAAGTAGTTTTACCTGCACCGAGATACCCTGCGATCAAGGTGAAAGGGATAGTAGTCATTTTGGCACCGGATGAGGTTCACCCTCAAAAACGACACCCCAAATTGGAATGTCTTTGAATGAATAGGCTTTAAAGTCGACATTTATTGATTAAAATTTCACCTCAAGTCGCAGCCCAGCAAATATGGCCGTTTCCCTGTCTGCCTGCGCAGGTTCAATGAATTGCAAGTCTGCCGTCATGCGTGCCCAGTCAGCCACCGCAAAACTATAGAAAACCTCCAGCCCTTTCTCATCTTGAATTGGGAAGCCGACTGCTACGCCTGCGTCTTTCAGCGGTTCGCTGAAATTGTAACGGTAAGCCGCAATGCCCCAGGTATCGTCCCTTCGCCCAACAAATGGGCTGTCGCCAGCTAATCCTGCAAATACATGACCCTGGATCGGGTTCGGATTGCCATCAGAAATCCCAGCTTCAAAGAACAGGCCCCAACTTTTGCCATCACCAAGGGAGACAAGAGACTGTTGGTAGCCATAGCTGAGGTACCAGTAATTGTCGGCGTCTCCTATCGGGCCCCGCATAGAGGGCGGAACCTGTAGTTGCGGCAAATTGTTCAGGTCGAAACCGTCTTGGGTGCTGTAATATCCTTTTATTGAGTGAAAGGCCGGCAACTCGCCAACCCGAACGGGAACGGTCGCGGCCAGGCCAAAGGTCGCACCTTCACTGAACAGGTCCTTCAGGACCCCGGAATCGTCAGCGTTCCTCGGATCATAGACAAGGGCGGTAAAAACTGCAGGGTTGGTTTTAACTGTCAAAATACCGCCGGCGAAATATGGCGGCACAACGCCTGATACGGGTGCTGCAAGAGCGGTATTCATAAACCCTTCGATGCCACCGCCGCCCAAAATGGGTGTTTTTGACGCGAGTGACGCGGCATTAAATTTGCCAAAACTGAAAAGAACGTTTTCGCTGAATGCTTGGGTGAAGTTGATCGATAGCGCATTGTTGTCCCCGTTTAAACGGGGAAAAGTATATGCCGTATTGATTGGCAGGATCACCCCATCGCCATTTAACACTCCGCCTGGGCTGGTTCCGTAAGTGTGTTCGTAGTCGACTGTGGCAAAGAACCCGCGCCATAGGCCAAGCTTTTCACCGTCTATGTTGATTAACGCTCGGGCCACACCGCTGTTTTCAAAACGGCCTGATCCGCTGCCGTTGATTTGTTGCTGGCCGAAATGGGTCAGACTGAATTCGGTGTTGATCCCGATCTGGCGCAGCGAAACTGTCGGGCTACCTTCAAAGTCCAGCAATCGGCCACGTTCGCCGATCGGCAATGTATCGGCCAGAGCGCCCGTTCCAGCGAGGCTCGCGGCTCCGCAGAGCAGCAACTCGCGCCAGCCGAGTTCAATCACCACTTTTCCAAGCATCTTTACACATTACGCGGAACAGTACGGACCAAGATTGGCTCCATCGTATCGATGTTATCAAGAGGCTCTGGCGGACGCCAAGTATACATTGAATAAGTGATGGAATCTTCGGTGACATCGATGACGGTAAAACCGTTTTTCTCGCTGGTTTCCATCAACTGTTCCATGCCAATCAACTGTGATGGCATGGTTTCAACTGATCTCATTGACGAGGGGAAACCGGTGTCGCCCGTGCCAAGCGCACCAGTCAACACGGTCTCAATTGGGCGACTGAAGGATAGCTCGCCAGATTGGTAAATCTGTCCAGCACCGCTGGCATGGAAATCCCCCTGCATGATCACAGGAGCTCGTTTTTGCTGCAGTGAGAGCGCCTCCAGCAATCTCTGGTGTTGGCCATACCAACCAGACTGCCAACCAGCCTTGGGATTGTACATCACCAGTTTTCCAGTCTTTTCATCTAGATTGTCCGGATACCAGTCGCCCAGTTTTCCTGAGGAGTAGCCAAAGGGCATAGATGGGCAATGCATGAAGTGCAGCGTATCTTCAGCCAGAGTCCGGTCAATAATCCAGTTTTCCGCAGCCTGTGGCAGGATCCGCGCATGCTTGCCTTTGTAATCTATCATCCGGCGGCAATCGTAGATGACGGTCTCTATCAGATCGCCGTAACGGATAGAGCCATAGAGCATATTCGATCCGGACGCCCGCCCGGCCCGCAAGCCTCCATCCAACCAGTTCTCGTAGGGTTGGCCATAGGGCAATAGCTCTGGATAATACATGAACTGAGTCAACTCGGCCGCCCGCAAGCCGTAGGAATCTGCGGGTTGCGTGGCCAGTTCATCGGTGAACTCGTCATTTTCAAACATGTCGTGATCATCGGTGACAAAAAATGAAGGGGACGAGCGCAGTCGGGTGCCATAAAGACCCGCAATCTGGTGATCACACAATGCCTGAAAAATATCGGCATTGCGTGGATCCAGCATCGGTCGGTCGATGTCGAGTTCGCCACCGATCGGGTCCCAGTACTGCTTTCGCATAAAGTCAGCGTACGGCTTGTTCAGACTTGTTTTTATGTCCCAATAGATGTGATCTCCGTTGGAAATCACCACGTCGGGTTCAAATGCAACGCCCCGTTCAAGCAAACGATGGCGGGCCGCCATATCAAGGAAACCGGTCTTGCCGTCGTCGAGAACCGGCCCATCCATGCCGCCCGCACAGGTGAAGGCCAGAATGCGCATTTTGGGAGGCATTGTTCCTGGCGCAGGGAAGGTTTTTAATGGCCATGTTTCGGTAATTTCACCTCCGCCGCCTTCAAACAGTTGCAGAGTGTAATCTTTGCCTGCCTCAAGATTTTGGGCGTCGAACTGCCAAAATTTTCCGGCAAGATCAGTTTTGGAACCAGTTGTGGCCTGACCATCCACCCGAAGGACGGGAGCTTCACTGCGAGCATTTTGAAAGGAGGCTTTGATCAAGAAACGCTCGTGGCTTGCTGTAGGAATGAGGTGAGCAACGTCCCCCCCTTTCCACGTACTGGCTTGAGATCTTGCAGGATATGGAAGCATCGCTGCAGCGGCACTAGCCGCGGCCATTTGTAAAAGGGATCTACGAGAACGATCGGCAACCCGAGACATAACAATTCCTTTTCTCATGCTTCAAATAAAGGTCCAGCACCATCAATAGACATTTCTAATGCGATTTTCATTACTGGGTCCATCCCAACAAAGGTACGAAACGCGACATAGGATTACCCCTGGTTTCTGACGCGCATGATTGTTTGCCTGCTGGTTTTGAATTCGCGTGCGATAGCTGAGATTGCCTCGCCGTTTTTGATTTTTTGCTTCACTTCATCTTGTTGATCCGCTGATAGGGCAGATGGTCGCCCCAGGAGTTTACCTTCAGCTTTGGCGCGAGCAAGGCCGGATTGGGTGCGTTCGATCAAGAGGTCGCGCTCGAATTGGGCCACGGCATTGATGACGTTCATGGTCATTTTTCCCGCAGAACTGGTGAGGTCGACCCCACCAAGGGCGAGGCAGTGAACGCGGATGCCTATTTCTTCGAGCTTTGCGACAGTGGTGCTGACGTCGATGGCGTCGCGGCCTAGACGGTCGAGTTTGGTGACGATCAGGACGTCGCCCTTTTCCATCTTGTTGAACAGCCTGGAAAAGCCCTCACGCTGCGCGATGGCCATGGAGCCCGATATGATTTCAGTGACAATGCGGTGTGGCTCGACGGCGAACCCGGCGGCTTCGATTTCCCTGATTTGGTTTTCGGGTGTCTGGTCGAACGTGGAGACGCGGGCGTAAGAAAAAGTTCTGGACATAGGGCAATTCGTTACGGAATGGGTGTACGTAATGATACCTGTGTCCTATAATATTGCAAGCTAATTTACGGACGGGCTTTGAGGCCCTGTACGTAATCGTCCCTTTTCGGTCACCTTTGACAGGATCAGCTGATGCCTCGCATGCGCATTCTCACGGCCAATGAACAGGAGCTTTTTGATAAGCCGCCACTGTTCGACCATCGCGACAGGAAGAAGCTCTTCGACTTTCCCAAGTCCTTGCTGGCTGTCGCCGCGATCATGCGCAACTCGGATCATCAGATCGGTTTTCTGGCAAGCTGCGGATATTTTCGTGCGACGCGGCGGTTCTTTGCGCCAGTGGATTTCGTGGAACGCGATATTGCCTATGTTGCGAGCCAGCTTGGCCATTCGGTTCCATCAGACGTCCATTACCCAGATCGCACGCGCCAACGACATCAGCAGGTCATACTGGATTTCTACGGTTTCACGCCCTTCGATCAGAGTGCGAACAATGCCTTGACCACCGAGATTGCCACAATGGCCCGGATGCATCTGAAGCCCCGGCTGATCCTTGATCGCTGCGTGGATTTCCTGATCCAGCGGCGTATCCAAGTGCCGTCTGCCTATCGTTTGAGCGACTT
>NZ_VAUA01000014.1 GCF_005771405.1 Parasedimentitalea maritima | reverse complement strand
TCTGCGTATCGCAGTATCCGCAGCTTACGTTGAATCTCGCGTTGATCCTTGTTCATGAACATCTCCTTCTTCCCAAATCTGGGAGGTTAAAGGAAATGTCCCGCGAGTAACGGCATTTCTACATGAAAAACCTCTCACAAAAAACAACACGGTATGTCTGAAATGTCTCGACCGGGTTACACTGCAGCCATAAAATGCAGCGTTCTGGGTGCTCTTTGATTTTACACCACGATGCATAGGAGATTTCGGTTGAACTATGTTACGTTATAACATAATGAAGAGTGTCAAAGCACAAAGTACTTAGGAACCCTTTGTGAGCGACAATCGCGGATTTTCGTCATCGCCCGAAACTCCCACCTTTAAATTTAAAGCAGCTTGGACATGCTGCGTTCAAAAGCCAAACCTGAGAAAGAACCTGCATCATGAAAGATCATGAAATTACAGATAACCGCCTGCCCGTGACCGTCCTGTCTGGATTTCTTGGGGCAGGAAAAACAACTCTTCTAAACCGCGTACTGAACAATCGCGACGGGCGCCGTGTGGCTGTGATCGTGAACGATATGTCTGAAGTGAATATTGATGCAGATCTGGTGCGCGAAGGGACAGAGCTTTCACGCTCCGAGGAAACACTGGTTGAAATGTCGAACGGCTGCATATGCTGCACCCTGCGCGATGATTTGCTAAAAGAAGTGCGTCAGCTCTCCGAAGAAGGGCGCTTTGACTATCTTTTGATTGAATCAACAGGCATTTCCGAACCACTTCCCGTGGCCGCAACTTTTGATTTTCGCGACGAAGAAGGCGAAAGTTTGTCAGATGTCGCACGCCTAGACACTATGGTCACAGTAGTCGATGCAGTGAACTTGTTAGAAGATTTCTCGAGCCATGATTTTCTAACCGACCGCGGGGAATCTCTGGGAGAGCAAGATGATCGTAGTCTTGTCAGCCTATTGACGGAACAAATCGAATTTGCTGATGTAGTAATACTGAATAAGGTGGCGGATGCTGGTCATGAACGTGCGGAAACGGCACGCAAGGTAATCCGGGCTTTGAATGGCGATGCTAAGATCATCGAGACCAACCATTCGGATGTACCTGCGGAAACGATTTTGAACACCGGGTTGTTTGATTTTGATACTGCTCATGAACACCCAATGTGGGCAAAAGAGCTTTACGGTTTCGCCAATCACACGCCAGAAGACGAAGAATACGGGGTCGACTCTTTTGTTTACCACGCACGCGCGCCGTTTGATCCGAAAAAACTGCATAGTGTGCTCAATGGGACTTTGCCCGGCGTAATCCGTGCCAAAGGTCATTTCTGGGTGGCCACTCAACCGCAATGGGCAGCAGAATTCAGCCTGGCCGGGGTTCTGTCTTCGGTCAAACCACTTGGGTTCTGGTGGGCCTCATTGCCCGAAGAGCGGCTTCCTACACATCCTGAAGCACAGGCCGAAATCGCGTCTAATTGGGTGGAGCCCTGGGGTGATCGCCGCCAAGAGTTGGTGTTTATCGGGGTTGGTCTTGAACGTGAAACTATCTGTGCACGTCTCAACGCCGCATTGTTGGATGTCGAGGCGTTTCGCCCCGAGGAATGGGCCGAAATGCCTGATCCCTTCCCACAGTGGGGGCAACGCCAATGAACGCGATAGCGCTATCACCAAACGCGGTGCGCCCACCCTCAAGCGTAACGCTAACAGATGGTATCAAAGGTCTTGCAGCGATCCGCGAGACAGGTTGCGCGGCGGTGATCTTGAAGCGACACCCAATGTCGACACTGGAAACTTGGTTGAATTCATTGGAAACCGAGCAACTGCCAAGTGCACGGGTGATCTTGGAACCCTGCCGGATCCAAGAGGCCCTATGCCAAATTTGCGACAGCTGCGGCACGCCTACTGGGCCAGAGCGCAGGGCCTTGATGCAGGATATCGCTACACTGGCCAAGCGGTTCGCTGATCTGATGGACGTGCGCTATCTGCGACTGCGTTTAGATGTGGTCACGACCAACGCCTGTCGTAAGTTCCACATCGACGCTGTGACAGCACGGTTGATCTGCACTTATCGCGGGCAAACCACCCAGCTTGGCGAAGCTGAACCAGGATGTGACCCGGATAGGTACATCTCGGTTCCAGCGGGCGCACCCGTCGTTTTGCGCGGCACCAAGTGGTCGGGTGATGCGCCGACACGGTTACGGCATCGCTCGCCGCCGATTGCAGGCACCGGAGAGTCTCGGCTTTTGTTGGTACTCGATCCTATTTACGATTTGGAAGAAAAAGTCTGAGGTTTTGTGCTCCGGGCCATCATGAATTGACAGCGACATGACGAACAGGCGCGTCTCTGAGTGATGGTTCCTGGAACGCCTTTGGCAATACGGGATGAAAAGCGAACATGGTGAGGCATAGACAATAGGCACCAAGTCCGCGACTGCCCATACAACTGTACGCGGAATGGGGGCGTTCGTGATTGTGGACCTCCATCCACTTCCTGACGCCCTCCTTGGCCTGTGAGCCAGTCTCCCAAGCGTGGAGGTAGGGAAGGCGAGCGAACTCAAGAGATACCGTCACTAATGCGCTCTGTCGGCAGCTGCGCCGTTGATTGAAATCTTTACGCTGAAATGGGTTACCAAGGCACAACGTTTCCGGTCCAATCAAGAAAGTGACCACTGTCTTCTGGTGCTAGTGTATCGATGACTTTCAAAAGGTTACTTGCCGCCTCTTGCGGTGTAACCTTTGTGTGCGCTGGATAGTTTTGCGTGAAATCTGTGGCCACTGTTCCTGGGTGCAAAGCTATGCATACCAAATGCTTATGGCTGCGCTTCAGCTCGATTGATGCCGTTCTGATCAATTGGTTTAGAGCCGCCTTGGACGCACGGTAGGAATACCAGCCGCCCAAGGTATTATCACCAATAGACCCCACGCGCGCAGACAAGGCTGCAAAGACGGCACGCCGATCTCGTGGCAAAAGATGTTGCACGTGCTTGAGCACTAATGCCGGGCCAATCGTGTTCACGGCAAACAGATGAATAAGTTCTTCAAGAGTCAGCGCCTTTATTGTTTTTTCAGGTCCCTTTCTCCTGAAAGGATGCCGGTTGCCACAATCACCAGATCAAAAGGTGTTTCCAAGCCTGAAAACAGTTCGGAAATATTGGTTTCACAGGTCACATCCAAGCCGTCTTGGGATCTGGATAGGCAGGTTACCGTTACGCCTCGTTCCGCTAATTGGCCAGCTAGCGCCTGCCCGATTCCGCCAGATGCTCCAAGTACGAGGGCACGTTTCTGCATTGTGACCCTTCCTTTAATTTAGATACACGATGGCGGCATTGAGGGTCAGCGCAAAGCCCAGCCAAAGAACATATGGAGCAAAAAGCAGCGCAGCCTGGCGATCGAAACGCCATGACACTCCGATGAAAAGCGCAATAGTTAAAAACAGCAATGATATATTGAGTAGCGCGATCCCGGGCTTTTGGGCGGCAAAGAACACTGGCGACCAAAGAAAGTTTAGGATCATCTGGGCGAACCAAAGTCTCATCATTAGACCGTGTGGGTCCCGCTGCCATAGGCGCCAGCCAACATAAGCAATGATCAGATACAAGACCGTCCAAACAGGTCCAAAAATCCAGTTAGGCGGGTTGAAGGTGGGCTTTTGAAGTGTCGCATACCATTCACCAGGGGCGGTCAATATGCCGATGGCGAGACCACCGCCCATTACTGCAAATAGAAATAGCGGGAGAGAAAGTGTTTTTGTCATTGAGATAAGTCCGTTAATATTGCTATTTTCGGGACCCGCTGGGCGCCCGGTGCAGTCGGCTGAAAACCCATACTATTAGGGGTCTGATCTGCAGGAAGACGAGATATAGCCCGGTGCCATGACCGTCATGGCACCGGGAATTCGTGAAATGCCTGCGAGCCAGCGCCAGGACGGAATTGCACGCCACATTTCAAAGAAGCCGCCCGCGCCAGAAATTTGTTTCCCATCCGCCAAGCGGACATGTAGCCGCGCCATTGCTTGCTTTTGGGATAGTCTATTATCGCCGGAAAAGGATTCGCATGACACGTCGAAAAGTTTCAAAGCTCCTTGGGTATCAGCCCGCTGATAGAAATCAATTTCTGCCGTGCACAACGGGCAGGACCCATCGAAGAACACTGTTACTTTCTCAGTCGAAAACGGGTGGTGGTCAGGTTTCACTTCAAAACCCTCTCTAGATCGCGCAGCAGCCTTAAAGAGTTCGGTTTGGTGCTTGCTCGGTAAGTGGCACTTACATTACCATCAGGTGCGATCAGCACCTTGTTGAAATTCCAATTTGGAACAAATCCTGTTTCCTCTTTCAATGACTTGAAAAATGGGTGCGCTTGGGGCCCCTTCACATGAGAAAGCCCTGTCATGGGCATATCAATCTCGTACTGCAAATCGCAGAAGTCTTGAACTTCTGCGTTGCTGGCCAGTTCCTGCTTAAAGTCATTTGATGGAACTGCGAGAACTACAAGGCCGCGCGCTCGGTAACTGTCGTAAAGTGTTTGCAGACCACTGTATTGGTACGTGTAGCCACATCTGGAGGCCGTATTCACCACCAGCACGGTTTGCCCGTCCCATTGTGACAATGTGAGTGTGCCGCCGTCGATGGATTCAAAGGAAGCGTCCAGATCAAGGGCTTTCACCTGAAATCCAGCAACGATAAATGCTATCAAAAGTAAAACGCGTGCCATTTTTTGCACCTCCTGTACATTCACTACGGTCTAGGAGTCGTTTTGGACCACACATCGGTCAAAGAACTGGAAAGGAAAGCACATTAAGCGGTTATCATTACGCGAATGACTTTTTGCCTAGATAGATAGGGCAGCTAAGTACGATAACGTCGGAGCTTAAACGGCTGGTCAATAAAAGGAAAAGACATGTCAGGTACGGCGTCACCGATTATTCTTTGGTTCAGACGGGATTTCCGGTTGGCAGACCACGCTGCCTTGTCCGAAGCTGCTAGATCAGGTCGCCCCATAATCCCAGTTTTTATTCTAGACGAAGTTGTTGAAACTTATGGTGCCGCCGCAAAATGGAGACTCAATGAAGCCTTAAGAGTGTTCGGTGACAGGCTGAAGTCGTTGGGGTCAAAGCTTGTTCTTCGCAGGGGACGGGCCAAGGATGTGTTAGGGGCTCTTGTAAATGAAACTGGTGCAACTGCTACTTGGTGGACGCGCGCCTATGATCCGGACGCAATTAGACGCGACAAGGCCGTCAAAACCAGCCTAACGTCGACAGGTCATGACGCCCGTAGCTTTCCAGGGCATTTACTCTTCGAGCCATGGGCTGTCAAAACGAAGCAGGGTGGGTTCTTCAAGGTCTACAGTCCGATGTGGCGAGCGGTGCGAGGCAGACCAGTAGACAGTGCCAACATTGCCCCAAAAACCTTGGTATCACCGTATTCTTGGCCTGAAAATGGTAGTCTAGAAAGCCTTCAGCTCCGAACGGCAATGAACCGTGGGGCTGATGTCCTGGTGAGACATGCCTGCGTTGGCGAAACCAGGGCCCTAGGCCGCCTTAGACACTTCTTGGATGGGCCAATTGACGATTACAAAGGGCGCCGAGATTTTCCAGCCGAAGAGGCAACATCGCGTCTTTCAGAAAACTTGGCTTGGGGGGAAATCGGTCCCCGAACCGTATGGCATGCCGGGCTTCAGGCGATGAACGAAGGCAGGCAGGGAGCCGAGCATTTCTTGAAGGAGCTGGTATGGCGCGAGTTTTCCTACCATCTCGTCTATAATTCACCGGAAATTGTGAACTGCAATTGGCGTCCGAATTGGAACAATTTTCCGTGGCAGGAAAACTCGGATGACACGGTTTGGCGATGGAAAATGGGGCGCACTGGCGTGCCAATTGTTGATGCGGCAATGCGACAGCTTTATGTGACAGGCTACATGCACAACCGATGCCGAATGATAGCAGGATCTTACCTCACTAAGCATTTGCTAAAGCACTGGCGTATTGGTCAGAGTTGGTTCGAGGAATGCCTGGTTGATTGGGATCCCGCGGCAAACGCAATGGGTTGGCAGTGGGTTGCGGGTTCAGGGCCGGATGCGGTTCCGTTTTTTCGGATATTCAACCCGCAGAAACAGGCAGAGAAATTTGACGTGGAAAAGCGATATATTTCCAATTTCGTAGCCGAGCTTGTGAACGAACCGGGTCGGGATGCTCTGGACTTCTTTCAGGCCTGCCCAAGGTCCTGGAATTTGACACCTGACTGCCCATATCCCGAACCAATTATAGATCTCGGAGAAGGTAGAAGACGGGCTCTTGCCGCTTACGAGGAAATGAAATTGAACACTTAACGGCTTGGAATCTTATGGCTAGTCGGTCCCATTCATAGCTACAATCGTTTGATAGGGCACTGTGAGAGCAACTGTTGCATATATTAACTGGTTGGATTTGCGTTTTTTGTGATCCAAAATTTGCACCCGGCCGTATTCTCATTATGATCGCAACTACTTTAGCCCCTCCCTCTGCAGGCCTTCGTTATTTGAGGCCCTCAAATATTGGATTATGTGTGCCGCAAAAAAAGCAGGAAACGTCTCAGCCGACGGTTTGGCTTGTGTTGGTACGGGACCTGCGGGACAGAGCAGCTTTTTCCGAGTTGTTTGACTATTTTGCGCCACGTCTGAAGGGTTTTTTGATGCGCAATGGTACTGGGTCGGCACAGGCAGAAGAGATCGTTCAGGATGTTATGCTGACCGTTTGGCGCAAGGCTTCGATGTTCGACCCTCATCGCGCTCAGGCATCGGCTTGGATCTATCAAATCGCTCGCAACAGACAGATTGATATTATCCGAAAAGAAAATCGCCCAGTTCCCGAGGAACTGGCTCAAGACCCCGGGTCCGAGCCTGATGCCAGTCAAATATTGGCCATTGACCAAGAAGCAGAGCATTTAAAGACTGCTATTGAACAGCTTCAGCCTGACCAAAAAGACATGATCCAGAAGGCCTATCTTGGCGATCTCACACATAAAGAGATCAGCATTCAAACCGGACTGCCGCTTGGCACCGTAAAATCACGCATCCGGCTGGGACTTCGCCGGTTACGAAAAGAACTAGAGGGGTTGCGCTAAATGAATGCAATCACACATCACATACCAGACACCATGATCGCGGCCTATGTATCTGGTAACTTACCACACCCATTCGCTATGGTTGTCGCTGCCCATATCTCGCTTTGTGCTGAGTGCAGTGCGTCCCTTGGTGCGCATCAAGCGGTTGGTGGCGCATTACTTGAACGATCTGACAATGTTGCTGTGTCTTCTGGCATGAAAACCGATCTGATGGCGATGCTGGATACACCCATTCGGTCTGAACCTATCTTCGATGCCAAAGGGATTTTTCCTAGTCCGGTGATGGAAGCGTTAAAGGGGAAGCCACCGCGCTGGAAAACCCTTGGCATGGGCGTTAAGCAAAGTATCCTCACTGAAGTTGGCGGTGGATCTGTGCGTTTGATTTATATCCCCGCTGGGCAAGCGGTTCCGGATCATAGTCATAGTGGACTTGAATTGACCTTGGTTCTTCAAGGGAGTTTTAGTGATGAGACCGGACGTTTTGGAGTTGGTGACGTAGAAATTGGCGACGAAAATCTTGAACATACACCAATAGCGGATGCTGGAGACGCATGCATTTGCCTAGCTGCAACTGACGCACCCTTGCAGTTTAGCTCCTTTTTACCACGGTTGTTACAACCTATTTTTCGTATATGACCACTGTCATATACCGTAGTGTTAAGGGCTCGCAATTTGCGGGCCTTTTTCTTTTAAATGTCTGGATAATAACGTTTTTGTGAGTTTGAGATCCATGTCCGGACTCAGTCCGTATCCTTGGTACGAATCTAAATTTAGACGGGTGAAACGCCCCCATTGTCCAAGGAGACAGATCATGAAAATCACGCTCAAAGCCGTTATCGCTGCTCTTGCCCTTTCCACTGCCGCAGGGAGTGTGCAAGCGAACACAATCGTTGAGATTGCCGCAGGCGACGAGCGCTTTTCTACCTTAGTTGCTGCCGTCGGTGCTGCAGGTTTGGTCGAAGCGCTGTCCGGCCCAGGGCCATTTACAGTTTATGCCCCTCTCAATGACGCCTTTGCAGCGCTTCCAGAGGGCACAGTTGAAACTCTTCTCAAGCCGGAAAATAAAGATCAGCTGACCGATGTGCTTTTGTATCACGTGGATGACCGTGAGCTTTCGGCCGATATGATTCCTTCAGGATCAAACTATTTCAAGCCACTCCTGACAAGTGAGCGCCTGTGTATTACGTCAGGTCGTGAAGGCGTGAATATTGCTGATGGTTCAGGTGAAGTGGCAAACGTAGTTATCGCAGATATTCAGGCCGACAATGGCGTGATCCATGTGATCGACAAAGTTCTGTTGCCTGGCAATCGCCCAGCTTGCCACTAACAAGAAATATAGGTCCCGTCGCGTTTCGCGGGGCCTATTAATTACTTGCCTCGATAAACGACCCAGTCAGGTAGCAGCTGCATGGCCTTTATGAGCCATGAAAAAGGACGCGGGAAATCAGTGCGAAATCGGCGATGCTCCATGGCCTTTAGGACGTGACTTGCGGCTTTTTCGGGCTTCATAAGTTGGGGCATTACGAAGCTATTCTTGTCGGTCAGGCGCGTTTTGATAAAGCCTGGATTGACGATACGCACCGTGACGCCACTATTTCTCAGGTCGTAGCGCATCGTTTCAGCCAAGCTGATCAAGGCGGCCTTGCTTGCACCATAGCCAATGGCGGCCGGTAGGCCTCGATATCCTGCCAGCGACCCAACCAAGGTTACATCCCCTTTATCATCCGCAATTAATTGCGGCATGATATGATGTAAAACCCTTAATGCACCGGCGAAATTTACATCAAGCATCGAGATCGCCGCTTTGACATCCCAGTCCTGCGTATGCATTGGTTCATAGACGCCGGCGTTATAGATCACACCATCAACCCGGCCTACGGCTTGAGCCGTGTACATTACTGATTTGGGGCATGTCACATCCATTGGGAGGGCCGTTGCAGATCCCAAGTCGTTTGCCAGTTCTAGTAAACGTGACTTTGACCGGGCAGAGACTATTACATGTGCCCCAGCCAGAGCCAGACCTTTTGCAATCTCACGCCCCAAACCTTCGCTCGCGCCTATCAACCAGTAGGTCTTACCCTCGAACGGACTCACTATCTGGGACCAGTGGCGTTGGCGTCGGATATTAGCGGTTTTGGTGGTTTGGGTTTTCGCAGGAATGGAGCCTGCTTGAACCATAGTTTCAAGGCTTGCCAATAGATAAGGGCCACCACCCGTACCGCTCCAAACGGTCGTCGAATTGCAACCTTGACCAATGCCCTTGTCGTTATTGGAGTTCGCAAGCCGCTCAACGTCGCTAGGACGCCCTGTTCGCCATTTTTATACGAAATTCGAATATTAAAAGCCTGATCGGTCATATCAAAATTGAAGCGATACTGCCCCGCGACCTGCTGAAACGGCGAAACATGCATCAGTTTTTCGGCTTCCATCACGTCTGCCCACTTTATTGGGCGGAAATCACGATGGGCACAAAAATAGCAATGGCGATGACCAAACGTATTGTTGACCTCAGCGATAAAGGCACGCGGGGTACCGTCAATTACCGCAATCCAAAAGCTCACCGGGTTGAACTGGAACCACAAAAATCTTGGCTGGGTCAAAAGTAGAAGCTGTGCCTGATCAACCGGAAATTCGCGTTTGAGTAACTCTTTTTGAAACCAAGCGAGACCACTGCCATTCCCACGCCGACCTCCATGGTTGCGGTCACAGACTGAAAACAGGTTGAAACCATTGCGAGTCAAAAGTGGTGGTGCGTCACTGGACGTATCGGTTAAAACATAATCAACACCGTATCTAAAAGTGTTTTTCAGGCTGCCGCATCGGGCGTGGTATGTTTGGGCTGGAACAAGTTCTATCATGATAAGCTTACGTGCAACTCACTCAAGTGGATCACGTCAAACGTATATTATCTCAAAATAAAAGTGATCCACAATTCAACTGGCCGCGTAAGAATTACCAAACAGTATATAAAAACGAGGACTGCATGCTGGATCAAACCCAAGGCCCACGCCGCAAGATCGCCATCATAGGAGGCGGTATCTCAGGCCTATCAGCCGCGTATTATTTGTCGTCGAGACATCATGTAACTTTGTTTGAAGCCTCCCCTCGACTGGGTGGTCATGCGCGGACTGTTATGGCGGGCAGAAACAGGAAACAACCTGTCGACACAGGTTTCATAGTCTTCAATTACGCCACATATCCTTACCTTACGCGCTTGTTCCGCGAGCTTGATGTTCCAGTGATAAAAAGCGAAATGAGTTTCTGTGCAAGCATTGACGATGGAAAGATTGAGTACGGGTTAAATAGCCTAGCTGCGATTTCTGCACAGAAACTCAATCTTGTCAGGCCTCAGTTTTACAAAATGGTTGCTGACATACTGCGTTTCGGTAAAGAGGCCGAAGCCGCCGCGACTGATGACAACAAAACTATTGGTGAGTTGGTTGATGAATTGGGATTGGGCAACTGGTTTCGCGACAATTATCTGATGCCGATGTGCGGCGCAATTTGGTCCACTCCGGTGACCGATGTTGATGCCTTTCCGGCCAAATCGCTAGTCCAGTTTTTTCGCAATCACGCCTTGCTTGCAGGTATCGGACAGCACCAGTGGTGGACAGTAAAAGGCGGCAGCATTGAATACGTAAGTCGTTTGGAGACTGCGCTTTTAGCGCGTGGTTGCAAAATCCACATAGCATCGCCGATTGAACAAGTGACTCGTAACAAGGTCGGCGTGTCAGTTGTTGCGCAAGGGCAGGGCTGTATGGAATTCGATGATGTTGTCTTTGCCTGCCACTCTGATCAGGCCCTTGCGATACTGGGCTCAAATGCCACAACGGCAGAAAAGGAAGCCCTTGGGGCAATCCGATATCAACCCAACACGGCAGTTTTGCATTGTGACGTTGGGCAAATGCCAAAACGTCGTAGCTGTTGGTCAAGCTGGGCTTATCGAAGCCAAGATGGCGGCGTCGGTGTGACATATTGGATGAATCGACTGCAAAGTATTCCAGAAAATGATCCTCTCTTCGTGACACTGAACCCGACGCGTCCAATTCCTTCTGACATGATTTATGATCAAGTAGAATTCTCTCACCCGATTTTCGACAAAGCCGCCTTACAAGCACAGCGCGAAATCCGTGGCATGCAAGGTCGTTACAACACGTGGTTTGCCGGCGCATACAATCGCCACGGCTTTCACGAAGATGGAATTGCAAGCGCTATGCGCATTGTCCGCATGATCAATTCCCCCTCTGCCCTGACCACCAAAGGACTTCTGGATGACAATGACGAACAAAGCGATGAAAACACATTTCCTAGAGACCTGCGCACATCTGCGTGAAGGGCAGCTGACACTGCGCACCCCAGATGGTGCGCGCTATCAGTTTGGCGACCATGGCCCCGAGGTCGAAATGAACATTCGCGATTGGGCAGCTGTTTCGGCAATGGCTGCACATGGTCAGGTTGGGCTGGGTGAGGCCTATGTACAGGGACTGTGGGACACTCCATCGATTGAGGGCTTGACGTCGGTGGCCATGCTGAACCGGGATCAGCTGGGAAGATATGATCGTGCAAGCCCCTTCAAGCGTGCGAAGTTTCGTCTCGTTGATAGGGTGTTACGTGCCAATTCAAAACGTGGATCTCGCAAGAATATTCGCGCCCATTACGACGTTGGGAACGAATTTTATCAGCTCTGGCTTGACGAAGGTATGACATATTCATCTGGGATATTTGACGATAGAGCCGATGACCTTGCACAGGCACAGTACCGTAAAAACGAAAGGGTTTTATCACGCCTAAATGACGGTGAAAATGTGCTAGAAATTGGCTGTGGTTGGGGGGGCTTTGCTGAGCATGCGAGCAACGAAGGTCGTAACGTGACCGGCGTTACCATTTCGCGAAATCAACATAGTTTTGCAGATTGTCGTTTGGACGGGCGAGCCGATATTCAGCTGTGCGATTACCGCGATTTACAGGGTAAGTTCCACAATATCGTATCTATTGAAATGATCGAAGCCGTGGGAGAGAACTACTGGCCGAGCTATTTCAGCACGCTAAAACGCTGCCTTGCGGCTGGCGGTCGGGTGGTGCTGCAAGCCATAACTGTTCGCGACGATTTCTTTGAGACCTATCGTACTTCGTCTGATTATATTCGGCAGCATGTCTTTCCTGGAGGAATGCTGTTGTCAGATCAAATGATTCAAACTCAGGCAACCTCCGCCGGGCTACAAGTCAACAACAGTTTCTCGTTTGGCCCGGACTACGCAAAAACCTGCCGGATTTGGGCCAAACGTTTGGCCGAACAGAAAGGTAAAATTCTGGAACAGGGATATGGGGAAGGCTTCTTTCGTAACTGGCAATACTATCTAGAAATTTGTGCGGCCTCTTTTGCGATTGGTCACACAAATGTCGTTCAGGTTGAACTGGCACATGCGTAACCTTGTCGTAAGCACTTTCTTGCGCCAAGCGCCGCTAGGCGGATTGCGGGCTATGCATGAAAAAGCACTGCTCAGTTCCAAGCGGCGCGGTCATCTGAACGACTGCTATCAAGCTGTAAAGCTTGGGCACCTCTATATGGCCGACAGTCGGGGAGCGGATCAGTTGACCTTTTCGCGCTATCAACGTGTCGGCTGCACCTCATACGAAAAGGGACTAAAAGCCAAGTATATGGCAAAATTTTTGAATGCAAATAGTCGGTCTGCGCGGTTTCCCCAAATACTATTGAGGCAATGATGCTGTATCCGAGGATAAGCTTATATGCCCTGATGTTGGCCTGTGCAGGGATTCCGCTGTATATTCATCTGCCCCAATTTGCCGCGACCAATCTTGGAATTAACCTTGGCACATTGGGGGTGGTTTTACTTGCGATAAGGGCTTTTGATTTGGTGCAAGACCCCCTGATTGGCTGGGCCATTGACCAATGGCCGCAAATGCAGAGTGGTTTCAGTCTGGCCGCGGCTGGGGGGCTTGCACTCGGCTTTCCGCTCTTGTTTGGTCTGCAAGATGGCCCACATGTGTTGGTCAAGTTGATCTTGATTTTGGTACTTTTGTTTTCGGCCTACAGTCTCGGCATGATCCTACTCTATGGGCGGAGCGCAACTTTGGCAAAAACACCAGAGACGCGCGCGCTGATGACTCTGGCCTCTTACCGGGAATGCGGGATGCTAGCCGGGGTTGTCCTGGCTGCAATAGCTCCAACTGTGCTGATTGGTTTTGGGGCCTCCGAACAGGGGTATGGTACTTTCGGCTTCTTGTTGGGTCTGGTGGCTGTCGTAACAGCGTTGCTGACCAGACCTATTTGGACGCGACCAGTTGTTTTGGGACAATCGCTTAGCCTTGCTTCTTTGTCGCAGGCGGGCGCTGTCAAATTGCTGATCTTGGCCGTGCTTAACAGCCTTCCGGTGGCTCTTACGTCAACTCTGTTTCTCTTTTTTGTCCAAGACTACTTGGCTCTTCCGAATTTGGCCGGGCCATTGTTGGTTTTATTCTTTGTATCAGCGGGCTTGAGCGTACCTTCCTGGACCGGTTTAAGCCGCCGGATAGGAGCGAAAAACACATTACTGATCGCCATGCCATTAGCCATTGCCAGCTTTATCGGCGCAGCGTTTCTTGCGCCCGGTAACGCAGTTGGATTTACGCTTATCTGCCTTGCATCCGGTGCAGCACTTGGGGCTGATTTGGTGCTCTTGCCCGCGCTGTTTAGCATTGCGTTGACCAAAGCTGGCCTAAACGCTGGAACGGCCTTTGGAATATGGTCGTTTGCCGGAAAGCTTGCCTTGGCCCTTGCAGCTGCAGTTGCTTTGCCATTTCTGCAAGCCCGTGGGTTCACTCCTGCCTCCGACAACTCCCGAGAGGCGCTAGGCTCTCTTGTAACGGCTTATGCCATCTTTCCTTGTTTCCTCAAAACTGCGGCCTTTTTCTACGCCCTAAGGTTGCCCTCTGAAAGTCCGTCGCCATGAAGTTGATTGCCGTATTTCTAATGATTCTGCTCGTTCTAATGATTGCAAAAACCTACGTGTTCAGTTTTCGATTCCAATCACCCAAAAACTACGCAGAAACCGGCCCACAGTTTGACCTCAAAACACACCTGTCTGGCGAGATGTTGTCGGAAGGTCTAATTTTTGGCCCGAATGGAAAAATGACCAACAGTTTTGTCGCAAAAATGGTCGGCACATGGGACGGAGACATCGGCACATTGACCGAAGAATTTACATATTCCAACGGAAAAACTCAAAATCGCAAATGGTATCTTAAGCTTGGGCCCAACAATACGTTTACAGCCACTGCAGATGACCTGGTCGGAGAAGGACAAGGCGTTGTTTCCGGATCAACCGTCCGCTTGAGTTATGAAATTATTCTTCCTCAAGACGCAGGCGGCCATACGTTGCAAGCCACTGACTGGATGTATCTGACCGCTGACGGGGCGATCATCAACAAGTCAGAGATGCGTAAATTCGGGCTGAAAGTTGCAGAATTGGTTGCATCAATGCGCCCCAATTGAGTTGAATCCTAAACGGGCTACGCCAAAAACTCTATAGTCGACCATCTTTGGATAGACGAATATGGTCGATTAGATATGCTTGGCTTTGATGATGTAACCGCCCCTGACGGCATCGCCGTGCCAAGGTGGGTTTGCAACCATCCAACAAAAGGACTTGGTGCTTGCGGAGGTCACTGACCTGAGCAATGCAATTCATTCGGCCGCGATCGTCACGATTGCAGATTCCGACGGGAAAATAATTCAAACAAACCACCATTTCACTGAGATTTCAGGATATACAGAAGCGGAAGTGCTCGGCCGGGAACACAGCGTTCTGAGTTCAGACCATCACCGCGAAGAGTACTTTGCCGATCTCTGGAGCACTATAAAGAAGGGTAAGGTCTGGCGTTCTGAGATTTGCAACAAGGTCAAGAACGGATCCAAGCTTCGTGGATGGCGTCCAGCTACTTTGACGTATCACTGAACCGAACTGCATTGTCGACGCAAACGACGTGTTTCTTAAGGTCAATAATGCATTTTGCGGCATGCTGGGGCTGCCCCGGCAGAGGATTGAGGGTCGGCCATTTTCCGACTTTGTCCGCAAACACAAGGTAACGACCGACAGCGACCATAAATTCAACATTGCACCAAACCTGTTGGATCGGGACTTCGCAGCGGAGAAACCAAACCAGAAATGGGCCGGCGACATCAGCTATGTTTGGACCCGTATAGGTTGGTTGTATCTTTCTGTGATCCTGGATCTGCATTCTCGACGGGTGCTACCTGTCTCCTTTATTGCAATTGATGCTGCTGAAGTGGTGCATTCATCGTTGGAGCGGCAGCTGAACGCGCCGTTGCCTAACGAGCATGATGGTCGGTTTGTTTTTACTCAGAAAGAGATGAATTCCATTGGTCTGACGGACAGGGAACTGCTGTTGTTACATCGTATTGAGGGTCAGGTGCATCCAGTTGGTGATGTCCTACGCAACAGACTGGAGCAAGGAGCATTGAAACGGCTATGGGACCGTGGGATGGTGCAAGTTGCTGACATCACGCCTTCGGATGCAAACCACGTGCTGGGACGGCTGGACTGTTGGGACCGGGAGGCGGCGGAAAAGGCGCTGACGCTGTTTTCCCGCCGACGGATTGGCAGTGGAAAGGTCTTGGCCACAGGGCCGCAGGACTTGGCTGAAATGATTATTGAGCAGCTGACCAAGCAGACAGTCTTGGCCTTGTTAGAAACCGCCATTGAGGAAGACGCAGAAGATTTTGGCCTGCCAGCTGCACAGTTGGCCCGCCATGTTTTGATGCAACGTGGTTTGGCAGGCCATCGTGGGATGCTGTCCCTGGATGCTGCGTTGAACAGTGATGTTGTTGGCTTGGGGGCCTCGGCACCGGTTTATTACCCGGCGGTCGGCGAGCGCCTGCATTGTCGGATGATCCTGCCGCAACACGCAGGTGTGGCCAATGCCATTGGTGCGGTAGTTGGCCGTGTTTCGATGCGGCGCAGCGGTACCGTCAGCTCGCCGGCCGAAAGACAATTTCGAGTGTTTTTGGAAGACGGACCGAAAGATTTTAACAGTTCTGATGCAGCCATGAAGATGCTGGAACAGGTTTTGTCTGAGCAGGCCCGGCAAGCCGCCGGGGAGGCCGGAGCCGAAGACATCCATGTGCATGTGAACCGCGACATCCGCACCGCGCAAATTGAATCGCGACACGTGTTTGTCGAGGCTGTGTTGACAGTTGAGGCCAGCGGTCGCCCACGGGTGGCTTTGGGCTAAGCGGGACGGCGCAATCAGTTTTGGTGGGAACGACAACCCAGCGAATATGCCTGCACCAGACGTTTTCACGCGGTGCAGGCAAGGTTTTATGCGAATTCAACCCCATTTGCACTCATCGGCAGCTCAGCGACATACTCTGCGTCAGCGGACAGGGCCGCAATCGCATTGGCCAGAGCCGGAGCGGATGGTGGTGTGCCGGGTTCACCTATGCCTGTGGGTGCTTCTGCCGAGGGCACGATGTGGGTCTCGATCACCTTGATGTCAGAGATGCGCAGCGGCTCATAGTCCGGGAAGTTGGATTGTTCCACGGCGCCACCATCGAGCGTGATTTGGTCGCGCATCGCGTGACCGATACCATAGCCGATCGCACCTTCGGCCTGCGCTGTGACTGTGTCTGGGTTCAGCGCGATGCCGCAATCCACAGCTGCGGTGACCTTCTCGACGACAATACCATCGTCAGTGTTGCCTGATACTTCCACAACCGTGGCGACGTAAGAACCAAAGGACTTATGCACGGCGATGCCTTTGGCGTGACCTGCAGGCGCAGATCCCCAGCCTGCCTTCTCGGCTGCCAGCTTAAGCACGCCAGCCTTTCGGGCCGCGTCACCTTCACCGGTTAGGTAACCAAGACGATACTCAACCGCATCCTTGCCAGACGTTTTTGCGGCCAGATCCATCATCACTTCCATGACATAAGCCGTGTGGGTGTGACCCACGGAACGCCACCAAAGAACCGACGTTGCTTTCTCGGTATCGGTGAGGCCCAGCGCTTGGCCCGGAATGGTGTAAGGGCTGTCGGCAATGCCTTCAACTGTGGAGTGATCGACGCCATCATGTACGGCAAAGGACTCGAACGCGGTGCCCTTCATGATGGATTGACCCGCGACTTGGTGATCCCAACCGATGATAGCGCCGGTTTCATCCAGACCGACGCGGACCTTGTGGCCCGCGGCCGGACGATAGTAGCCGCCACGGATGTCGTCTTCGCGATCCCAAACCAGTTTCACTGGGCGCGACCGGTCGGTCATGATGAAAGCTAGACCCGCTTCGACCTGATAGTCAGCATCAGGTGTTGCGCGACGGCCAAATGAACCACCGGCGAGCATGCTCTTGATCTGGATTTTTTCGGCAGGCAGTTCAAAGATCTGCTGATAGGCCATGTGCGGGCCTGTCGGCATCTGCGCGCCATCGTGCAGCACGATGTCACCTTCTGCAGTCTGCTCGATGGTGCAGTTTAAGGGCTCCATTGGAGCATGCGCCAGCAGCGGGAAATAGAAGGTCTTTTCCAGCACAGTTGCCGCGCCATCAACCGTCGTTTTCACGGCTGCGCGATCAGCTTTGTTGACGTTATAGGTCGGCTCTGTATTGAGCGCAGCCAGGATCTCATCTTTGATCTCCCCAGATGAGCGGGTTTCGGCTGCAGAGAGATCCCATTCGACTTCAAGCGCGTTGCGGGCCTGCATCGCCGCCCAAGTGTTCTCGGCGTACACCGCAACGCCGTGACCGGTGGGCAGAGCCTGAGCCATGATGAAGCCTTTGACCACTTTGGAGGCGCTGTCGTCAAAGGCCACAACCGTGCCGCCGCGCTGAGGCGTGCGGCGAACCATGACGACCATTTGGTTGTCCAGATGCACGTCCATGGCAAATTGTGCCTGACCGTTCACTTTGACGGGGCTGTCCAGACGGCGGGTCTGTGCATTGCCGATGATCTTCCACTCAGACGCGTCGCGCAAGCGGGGTTCTGCGGGAACTTCCATCCCGGCAGCTGCGGCGACGAACTCACCCATTGGGGCGGTTTTACCGGCACCGGTGATCACGCCTTCGACGATGTCCAGCGTACCTGCGTCCACACCCCAGGTTTTGGCCGCGGCAGAGATCAGCATCTCGCGCGCAGCAGCACCGGCGGTGCGGTACTGGGTGAAAGAGTTGGCTATCGCAGTTGACCCGCCGGTGCCCTGGAAGGGACCGAACAGCAGGTTGTTGTAGATCTCGGGGTTGGAAGGGGCAAATTCGTAGTCGATTTGCTCCATGGTGACGCCCAGTTCTTCAGCGATCAGTGTGGTCAGGCCAGTGGCGGAGCCCTGGCCAAATTCTACGTGCTTGCAAAGCGCAACAGCACGGCCATCACCAGTGATTTTTACGAAATGGTTGAGCATAGCGTCCGCAGAGTTGGATGCAGCCATGACGCCTTTGGTGTTGGCACCAATGTAGAGTGCGGCACCAGCCGCTGCAGCGCTCTTCAGGAAACCGCGACGAGAAAGTTGATCAGCCATTGTTTAAGCCTCCAGAATTTCGGATGCACGCAGAACACCGGCGCGGATGCGCTGGTAGGTGGCACAGCGGCAAGCGTTGCCATGCATATAGTCATCCACCTCTTCTGCAGTTGGCTTTGCGTTTTGACGCAACAGACCCACTGCATTCATGATCTGGCCAGATTGGCAGTAGCCACATTGAACCACATCCAATTCCAGCCAGGCCTTCTGGACTGCTGCGCCAACCTTGTCTTCTTCCATCTTCTCAATGGTCGTGATCTCGGCACCATCAATGTCTTCAATAAAGGTCTGGCAAGAGCGCACGGGTTCTCCGTCCAGATGCACTGTACAAGCGCCGCAGGCGGCTACACCGCAGCCGAACTTTGTTCCGGTCAGTTTCAATTCGTCCCGGATCACCCACAACAGCGGGGTTCCCGGCTCGGCGTCCACCTCATGGGTCTGGCCGTTTAAATTCAATGATATTGTCATGGCTTAGGGGCTCCCATTGGCTCGGTCAGTTTTTTGATGTTGGGCTTCAGATAGCAATCAACTGCCCGTTCTCCCTGCCTCATCCTCCGAAAGATCTGCCTAATCCTACGATGCCCCGGTTTTTCTGTTCTGTGATGTTGAACAAAGCCCTATATGCTCAGAACAGATGGGAAGGATACGACTGTGCAAAGAGAGTTGATCTCCGAGGTTTTCAACCATGTTCAGCAGCAAAACGGCTTTGGCGAGGCCTGCACGACGGGTGTTGATAGTCTTTTTGCTATGAGCAATCCAAAAACTACGGCGTATGAAGCGACACTGTATGAGCCGATCATGTGCCTGGTCCTGCAAGGGGTTAAAGAGGCGCATCTTGGCGAGCGGCGCGTAATATATGGCGCGGGTGACTCGCTGATTGTAAGTCATACGATGCCTGCGGTTTCGGGGGTCATTCAGGCGTCGGCAGATAAACCCTATGTGTCGCTGGCGCTGCGTTTGGACTTGGCTATGGCGCGCAGCCTTTACGATGACATTGGCGAGGCCGAAATGCCGACTGCAAGTCTGCACTCCATGAGCGTCGCAGAAACGGATGTCGGCCTGATGGACGCCATGACCCGATTGTTTCGGATTTCTCAAGACCCGACAGAGGCGCGAACTCTGGCTCCTTTGGTTGTGAAAGAGATCCATTTTCGCCTGCTACGCGCCCAGCACGGAGGAATGCTGCGCCAGCTGCTTTTGCATGAAAGCCCAGCCAGCCGTGTATCTAAGTCGATAGCGCGCATTCGTTCCGACTATAATCAAAACATTCCCGTTGCAGAGCTGGCGGCTACTGCCGGAATGAGCCAGTCCACGTTTCACGAACATTTCAAAACGGTGACCTCCTCGACACCACTCCAGTATCAAAAAGAGTTACGTCTTCTGGAGGCGCAGCGATTGCTTAGATCCAAAGGGAAAACCGTGTCGTCGGTGGCCTTCGAGGTCGGCTATGAAAGCCCAACCCAGTTCAGTAGAGAATACGCCCGGAAATTTGGCGTTACACCGAGGCAGGAAAAATCTTTATAAACCGCCTAAACGGGTGTTGTCACATTAAGTTGGCGATAATTGCGCGTCTCTCACGCAAATCCAGCTCTGTGTGCGCCATCTTCCATTCTTCTTGCTTTCCAGCAAGATAGGGGATTTGTCGCAACGGAGCTTAGAATGTGCCCTGCTACAATTTGAGAAACTTATAACTATGGTTATGTTAATTTAAGACGGAAATTGACCCGACCGAAGTTCCAGAAAGCTCTTTCAGAGCTGCCGCCATGCATCGTTGCGATGGAAACCTGTGGGTCTGCTCGCCACTGGGCTCGCGTCGCACAAGCTGCCGGACACGAGGTCGGCTTCATTCCCGCACTTTACGTCAAACCGTTTGTCAAACTCCACAAGAACGATGCGATCGATGTTGAGGCAGCGTCTCGGCCGTCCATGCGCACGGAAGCGGTAAAAGATGAAAATCAGCAGGCTTAGGCCACGCTATTACGAACACGCGATGTTTTTCCGGTTGAAAACACAGTTCATCGATGTTGTTCGCGCGCACTTGGCTGAGTATGGAATCGTTTTGCCGCAACAGCGCAGAAATGGTCAGTTGTTCGCAGAACGATGCCGCGCAGAGTTAGAGGGCGCTCCAGAAACCTTCGATCGTGAGATTGTGGAGCTGGACGTTAAAATCAAGAAAGGCGCATTGCGCAACGCCGATGCTCGACGACTGCAAACAATGCCAGGGATTGGACCGATGTCAGCGATGGCAATCCAGGCTTTCTGTCCCCCTGCTCAGAACTTTCAGAAGGGTCCCCATTTTGCAGTTTGGCTGGGTCTTGTTCCGCGACAACATTCGACCGCCTGATTTATGCAACTTTCCCCTCGTACAACGTTCAGTCCCTTGTTTTCAGTGCCAGCAACACGATGTTTTTCCACAGAATCCGCAGGAAACGGATTTTGCAAATTCAGGCGTTTAGCGAAACCAACTAAGATTTTACATTGCGGCAACCACGAGCAGTTGCGCAAGCACCTGGGCGACATCATAGCGACTAACAGCGATGCCCACAGGCTCAAGGCCTCCAGCGGCCGCACGCCTTGCCAACGCAATTGCAAGAATTGGCCAAACGGGCCAGATTGATCCATCTTGAATCCGGTCGACCAGCTGTGAGGGCAGAAAGCATAGGACTTGTCACGCCCGTTTCTGATGGTGGCCCTTCCCTACCTAAATGATCCAATGCTATGTTGTTCGTGGTCGCTCCTGCGAAAGTGGATGCCGACCAGTTTCTGGATATGTGTGACAAATCCGAATTGTGGTAAAAGTTTATCAATCCAAAATCAAAACTTCAGCGCTAGAAATACCCTTCGACCATTTGAGGCAAAGCTGTTCCTAGGGTTTATCACGGCGCTGCGCCCAGCCCAATGGAGGTTGGTATAGTGAATAAGGTAGAGACTGCGTGGTACTGAGTTCAACAAGGAATGGTTTGAGGGTTGTAAAGGCCTTCTTCCCTTGAAAACGAGTGATCTGGGGAAACCCAAACACTTTAAGTGACGACCAGATGTTTTTGGAAACATGTGGGAGTAGCGAAAGCGGAGGTTTGAATGACCAATAGAGCCATATTGGGAATGGCAGTGTTTTTTGGAATAGCATTGCAGCCCTTTTCATCGGTGGTGGCCGAAGAGGAACCGCTGATATTAACGAATAACTATTGGCCTCCTTACAAGGGCGAAACCCTACCCAAGGGGGGCATCATCACCGACATTACTATGCAGGCACTTGCACGTGCGGGATACGAGGTGGCGGTAGCCATCGTTCCGTGGAACCGAGCCTATGCCGGGACAGTGAGTGGTAGATATCACGTGATTACGGCCATTTGGTCGACACCTGAGAGAGAAAAGGAAATTGAGTATAGCAACCCAATAGTTTCCAGCCGCATCGTTCTTATTCACCGCAGCGATTACGAATTCACCTTCAATTCATTGGAGGACCTGAGAGGGGAAACCGTTGGTGTCACCGCGGGTTATGGTTATCCAGAGGATTTTCAAAATGCGGACTTTTTTGTCCGAGAGGAGTCCGAAACGCTTTCTCTAAGCTTGCGAAAACTGATATTTGGTCGAACTAACGTCATCGTTGCTGAGGAAATTGCAGCACGTTATGCTGTTGCCACTGAATATCCGGATGCGGTGGTCAGCCTGAAATACTCTGAGATAGCGTTGCAGGAAAACCCTATGCATGTCGCTTTTTCCCGAGCGCGCCCGGATCATGTCGAGATTAGAGATCGCTTCAATGAAGCTCTTGACGAGATGCGCAAAAACGGAACTCTGAAAGACATTCTCGAGTTCCATGGTGTTTCGAGGTTGATGCAGTAAAAAAATCGAGCCTCCACACCATATAGGAACCGAAGTCCCATATAATGAAAAGCCAGAAAACGAAATCAGAAAGAAATGGAAGCGGTTGCTTCTTAACATCGACGAAGTGTTGAGGACAAAATGACCGTACGACTCACCAATCGTCTTTCGTTCAAACAAGTGCGGCTGGCTGTCTTTCTTGCCTTCTTTCTTGGGTTGTTTCTGAGTGGGCTGCAGATTTGGCTGGATTTCAAAGATGAAAAAGAGCGGGTGAATGCAACTGTTTCTCAACTTTTGAATGCAGTACGAGACTCTGCCGCCCAGGCTGCCTTTGGTCTTGAGAGCCGACTAGGCTCCAGAGTTGTTTCTGGTTTGTTTGAATATAAGGCAATCGTGCAAGCCGAGATTGAAACCGATTTTGGTAACACTCTTGCCAGAATGGAAACCGCCAAGAAAGAACCCACAAAGCTTTGGTTCGAAGGCCTTCTACTCGAGAACCGTCCGCGAATTCACTCCATCGAGCTCTTTGTGGAAGGTCACTCGGCTCCAGTCGGATCCTTGAAAGTCTGGGTTGCCCCCTATCTGGCCTATGGCAATTTTTTCAATCGCATCTGGCTAATTGTTCTTTTCGGAGTAATCCGGAGCCTGATGCTGGCAGCAGCGCTGATGGCGGCATTCTATTTCCTTTTGACTAAACGTCTTGAGAGGATATCAAAAACAGTTGAGGGATTTGGCCCAAAACAATCGGTCGAACCAGAAGGTGACAAAAACTACAACGATAAACGCGATGAGTTGGATATCCTTGAGGCATCTATCCGCAACTACCAACACGAAAAAAGAAAAGATCTGGATTTTCTTGAGGCACGTGTAGCTGAGAGAACGCAAAAACTGAGAGTGGCAGCCCATAAAGCAGAGGCTGCCAATCGAGCGAAATCTCAGTTCCTTGCCAATATGTCCCATGAAATACGCACGCCAATGAACGGTGTCGTCGGGATGGCTGAAGTCCTCTCCCAGACTGAGTTGCAGCCTGAGCAGTCGCGCATGCTGGCAACTATTAGCAGGTCGTCCATGTCGCTGCTTCGGATCATCGAGGACATTCTCGACCTGTCCAAAATCGAAGCGGGCAAGGTATCGCTTGAGTCTGTACCCATCAACTTTCGCGACCTTTTTGAAGGGGTCGTCGATACCCTGCGGCCAATAGCAAAAGGGTATAACGTCAGGATTACTTTTGGATTGGACCCCAGAATTCCACGCTTTATTCTCGGCGATCCGGTCCGTCTTCGCCAAGTGTTTGTGAACCTTCTGAACAATGCCTTAAAATTTTCCAGCCGAGAGGTTGATCAGCAACCCGGCCGTGTCAGGTTACTTGCCAATCATTCTGAAGAAACCCTGATGAAGATAACCGTGAGCGACGACGGCATTGGCATGACCGAGGACGTACTTAACAAGCTGTTTCAAGCGTTTACGCAGGGCGAAGACTCCACCACCCGGCGTTATGGCGGCACTGGCTTGGGACTTGTTATCACCCGAGACATAATCGAACTCATGAACGGGACAATCAACGTCGAAAGTACATTTGGCGAAGGGAGCATATTTGAAGTGACCTTACCCTATGTGCAGACAGATGGCGTATGTGAAGACCCCGACATTTCTGGACTGAATGTGCTGGCTCTTGTTGATGAAGGAATTAATCGCAAGACGCTCTCGGGCTACATAGAGCATCATCAGTCAAGTATAGTTTATGCGGAGACTGGGGCTGAGCTACAGACCTTGATTTCAGCGGTGACGGACCAGACTATCGTTCTGTTGTCGCTCGATACATTTTCCGAAGACATGCGCGTTAGCAAGGCTGTTTCCGATGGCAATGATCTGATTCGATTTCTGTATTTGGTAGCCGACCAAGAAGAAGTCGATCGCTGTAGCCTGCCGGATTGTTTAGCTGTTCAAAGATACCCGTTGCTTCCGTCCGAACTGATCCAGGGCATATCAGTGCTGGCCGAACGGGTGAACGCTGAAGTTTTTCATCAAGAGGCAGAGATCGCGAAATTATTCGCTGAGAAGGATGCTTGGCCAAAAACACTGCTTGTGGAAGACAACGAAATCAATCTGGAGGTGATTTTCATGCAGTTAAAATCTCTGGGTTTTAGCCCAGAGGTCGCGATGAACGGCTACGAAGGGCTAGAGAAATGGAAAACTGAACACTTCGATCTGGTCCTGACAGACTGCAATATGCCCACGATGGATGGGTTCGAAATGACCAGGAGAATACGAATTGTCGAAAAAGCAGAGGGGCGATCTCCATCAAAGATTATTGCGATTACCGCTAATGCGATGGGAGGAGAAGCCGAGAAGTGCCTTGCTGCTGGTATGGATGATTACCTCTCAAAACCGACTACACTTAAACAGCTAGGTGAAGCACTTCAGACCACCTGGCCAAATTCTCAGAAAAAGCATGACCATCGCACACCTGATGAAGAGGAAGTCAAGACAACGCCAAAAACTGCGCCTGTCGATCCATCTGTTCTGGTGGAAATACTTGGGTTCGAGGACAAGGAATATTTCGCACAGACACTGCTAAAACTAGTCGCCAGTACGGGACCAGAGATCCAGAAACTTCAAAAGGCTTTGCGAGACAACGACAACAAGACTGCTAGTTTCCTGGCACACAAACTCAAGTCGTCCATGAGGTTCGTCGGAGCCCTTGAGTTAGGAAATCTTTGTGAAAACATCGAAAAGGCCGCAAGTGGGAGCGGTGCGTTTGTTGGGCAAGACTACATCGCGCCTGTTGAACAAGGCTTCGATGCTGTTAGAGAGTTCGTCGAGGCATATGTCGAAGAAGAAATTAAGTTGTAAAGTTACCGACTTCGCCAGTCCCTGCGTCGGAGAACAGGCTAACCTCAGATCGAGGACTTTTCAGGGAGTAGTTAAAGGCGTGCAGGCACGCCTTTTCTCTAATCATAAAACGGCGCTTTCTTAAACATTCAGCATCCTTGCAGCAAAACTCCGTTTCCCACCATTTCACGTATCCCATTGCGGCCTTGTGCCTTGTACTAATGCCTCGCTTGGGCTGGAATCAGCCGTTAGATAGATTTGTCACCATGGGCACTGTTGATGCCATTTTTGCTGAGTAAAAGGCTGATCTGCGTCCCTTGGGTCGTGCCTTTGGTAGCTATGTCGAGAAGACTGTCCGTGTGCGATCTACCTGCCTGGTTCAATACGACAGCAACCGCTACAGCGTTCCGGCCCGTTTTGCAGGACCAGGGCTGTCCTTGAAAGTCACAAGCCACATCGCGGCCAAAATCAACACAGTAGCCCCGACAAACGCCACGCCCGGTACTACGTTGAACAGACTGTAATCGGCAATCACCGCAAAGACTAGCGACAGGTATTCAAACGGAGCAAGCTGGGAAACCTCGGATTTTTGCAGGGCGAGGGTCATCATTATGTGGGCAATCCCCCCTGCCAAGCCGGACCCTATGAGCAACATCCATTGCGTGGGATTCGGCTGCACCCAGCCCAGCCCGACTGTAACCAGTCCGGCAAACGCACAGGTCAGAGCAAAGTAAAAGGCAATCGCTCCAGCGTTTTCGGTCAAAGCCAAAGAACGGATTTGAATTTTGGCCCCTGCAGTAAAGACCGCCATCACCAGAGCCAGTGTCAGTCCGATCATATAGGATTGATCCAAAGCGGCGCCGGTTGCTTTTGGCAACACCAGCACCAGCATCCCCAGAAAGCTCAGCACCACGGCAAACCACCGAATGGGGCTCACATTTTCGCCCAATATGAACCGGGCCAAAACCACCGCCAACATCGGTGCGAGATAGCCAAGGATCGAAGCATGGGCCAACGGTAGATATTTTATTGAGGCAAATGAGGCAAACATCGCCGCGCAACCCATCAAACAGCGCACCAGATGCCCCATCGGCCTCTTACTGTAGAGACCGTTGGGGAAATCCTTGGTCCACATCAAAAACAGAACCAGAGGCACCAGCGCCACCGCGCTGCGAAAAAACACCACTTGGCCGATGGGCACGGCTTCGGACAGAAGCTTGATGAAAATGACCATAACGGAGAAGAAAAACGTTGCGCCAACGCGCAAGGAAATACCGGAAGTGTCCAAAACTAATCCAATCTGTGTTTAGATGTTATCCGCCAGCCGGTCACGCCAACGATCTCCGGTCAGGTTGATGGTCAGGACTGCAAACAAAACTGCCAGTCCCGGGAATATCATGATATGCGGCGCGGTGAGCAGATAAGCCTTGCCGTCAAGCAGCATCGCCCCCCATTCTGCATTTGGCGGTTGCACTCCAAAACCCAAAAAGCTTAGCCCCGAGATCGCCAGAATGGTGCGGGACCAGCTGTTGGTCCACAGCACAAACACGCCCGGAAGAATATTGGGCAGGTTATGCTGCCAAAGCACACGCCATGCGGGCAGACCGTTCAGCCGTGCTTGCAAAATGTAATCCTGTTGCACCACGCTAATCGCGAGGCTCCGCACCAAACGGGCAAACTTCATCCAGCTGACAACGATCAGGGCCAGCACAAGGTTCATTGTGCTGGGCCCAAACAGGCCCGCGATGGTCACCGCCGAAATCAGCTCGGGGAAGGCAAAAAAGCTGTCAGTTGTGCGCATCAGGATCATATCGACCCACCGCCCATTCTGCGCTGCGACCAGCCCTACAATTGTGCCAATCGCCGCCCCGATGCTGACCACACCGAGCGACAGCCCCAGGGACCAAAAACTGCCGTAGAGGACCCGAGTGGCGATGTCCCGGCCCAAGTGGTCGGTGCCAAACCAATGCAGGGCACTGGGCGTGGCAAGCCGGTTCAAAAAATCAGCCTGTGTTGGATCATATGGGGTCATCAGCATGCCTGCACCCAAGGTCAAAGCAAAGACCATCAAGGTCCAAGTTCCCGGCATCGCGGGTATGGTTTGTTTTACATTAGGATTTGATAGGGACATGCTCATACCGCGTTCCTTTCCCCTGCCAGATGTCTGGGGTCAGTAAAGGTTTGAACCAGATCGATAACTGTATTGATCAGCACATAGGTCAGCGCAAAGAACATCACCAAAAAGACAACAACCGGCAGATCCCTAGCCAAAACCGAGCCCGCCAATAGAGAGCCAAGCCCAGACCGGGCAAAGATTATTTCGACAATTACCGCGCCTTCGATCAGTCCAGCCAGGTCCAGACCGATCATCGTCAAGGCAGGTGAAAGCGCGTGGCGCAAGACATGAGAAAAGAAGATCTCGCGCTCTGAAACACTACGCAGACGCAGGGTTTCGACAAAAGGCTGGTCATAGGCTTCTAACAGGAAACTGCGCAGTAATCGAGTTTGTGACGACATCACCCAGAAGGCCAGCGTCACCGTTGGCAAAACCAATTGCGCCAACGTTCCAGTGCCATAGGCCGGCAACCATCCCAAATGGGCTGAAAACAGCAGGATCAATAAGATCGACAGCCAGAAACTAGGGATCGCCGCCCCAACCGAGGCCAGGAGAATGGCAAAGCGATCAATCAACGAACCTTTTCGCCAGACGGCAAGCCCTGCCAGCAGAAAGGCCGCAGCCAGTCCCAGTGTCAGCGCGGTAATGGCGAGGGAAAATGTCTCTTCGAGGTTGCCAGCAAAGATGTCCCAAACCTTGGAGTGCGAGCTGTATGAACGTCCAAAGTCACCAGTCAGAAAATCCACCAGCCAATGCAGGTATTGAGAGATAAAGGGGCGGTCGAGGTGGAACTCGTCACGTATGCCCTCTAGAATTTCGGCATCAAAACCCATTTCACCAGGATAGCGCGCCTGAGCAATCGCCAAGGCTTTGTCACCAGGTGCAAAATGTGTCACCGCGAAGGTGATAAAACTGATGCCAAACAGGACAGTCACCAAACCACCAAGCCTTGTTAAAAGCGCGTTCATTCCGCAGCCTCCATCCTATTCAGCGCGCCAAGGGTCTGCGCTGCGCCCACCAGATCTGAGGCGTAGGCACTTGCTGGGTTTGCAAAGAAATCCCCCTTGTCCTGAAAGGTTTCCATCCGCCCGTTGCGCAACAACAGAATGCGGTCTGCATAGGCTGCAGCAAATCCCAGGTCATGAGTGACCACAATATAGGTGATGCCTATTTCGCGGCGCAGCTGATCCATTTTGAGGGCGATCTTCTTTTGTACCAAAGCATCCAACGCACTGAGGGGTTCGTCAAAAATGATCAGCTCAGGTTCGGCGACCAAAGCGCGCGCCAAGCAGGCACGTTGCGCCTGCCCAAGAGAGACTTCCTTGGGCAACCGATCATAAAATTCAACCGGGAGTTCCACCGCTTCTAGGGCAGACAGGGCCCGATTGCGCTGCTCTGGAGCGGGCAGCTTCTGGGTGTACAGGCTCTCGCAAATCGACTGACCCAAACTACGTTTCGGGTTCAGCGCTGCCAGCGGATCCTGCATGACATATCGACAGGCAGGCAATCCCAGCCCCGACGTTGTCGCGAAGGCAGATTCTTCTGCGGATGATCTGTGCTCAAACCGCTCGTAGCGGCAAGGCATCAACCCCATCAAACCCTTCAATAGGGTCGATTTTCCTGCGCCACTCTCGCCGATGACACACAACATTTCACTCGCTGCAACAGAAAATGATACCTCGTGCAGCAGGGTACGGCCAGCCGCCGACACAGATAGTTTGGCAATGTTCAGCATGGTTTACTCGGCCGCCAATGATTCTGGGTTTTCTTGTTGCCAATAGCGATGGGCAACAAGCTCTGCGGCGTAATCACAGGATGGAGCCGTCAACACCTGTTGCGCTGGACCGGTCTGCACCATGTGGCCTTGATGCAATATGGCGATCTGATCCGCAAACTGCGCTGCCAGCGCCAGATCATGTGTCACCATCATCACCGCTATATCGCACTCTTGCGCCACCCGCTGCACCTCGGTCAGAACCTGTGCGGCAATGAGTGGATCCAACGCCGAGGTGGGCTCGTCAAGGATTAGCATTTTAGGCTGTTCTAACAGCGCCATCGCAACCAGCAATCGTTGCTGCATGCCGCGGCTCCATTCATGAGGAAAGGCCTTGGCCAAGACTGGCAAACCAAGCGCATCCAGCACCTCACCCCCGGCAGCATGTTTGCCAAGAAGACGCTGTAATTGCTGCCACTGCCAGCGCAGTCGGCGCAAAGGGTCAAAACCATGCGCGGGGCTTTGCGGCACATAGGCAATACCCATTGGCTTGCCCGATGAGGCCTTTGACAGCGCATAATCATGACCGTCGAAGCACAAATGCCCCGCCACTGGAACTGCCGGTTTCCGCAGCCCCAGGATCAGGCGCAGCAGAGTAGACTTGCCCGCTCCTGACCCACCAACAACCGCCAAACACTGACCGTTGCTGAGAGTGAAACCGACATCTTCCAGGACGGTCTGCCTGCCGATACAGGCAGACAGGCCATTCAATGAAAGCAATGGGGCATTATCACTCAGCAAGATCCAGCTCCGGCGAAGCAAGATACGTTTCGGCCGGGTGGATCTGGTAGCCAATCACCTTACCATTGCCAACGGAAACCTGAGTTTTGTGGAACAACGGGATAATGGGTAGGTCCTGGTTCACAATGTCCTGAACCTTGGCGTAGATCGGCTGGCGCTCCTCGGTTTTGAACAACGAGCGACCCTGCTCCAGCAACGCGTCCAGATCCGGATTGCTATAGCCTGCGATGTTGTAGCTTGCGCCCGTGGCAACTAAGGTGCTGGGGAAGTAGTCTGGGTCGCCCTGCGGTGCTGTACCCCAGGCCTGTAGGTGCATATCGATCTCACCCGCCGCCAGTGCATCATTATTGGCGCCAAATTCTCCAATGGAAATCTCGGCTCCAATGCCAATCTGCTGCAACATTGCCTGCGAAATTTCCAAGGTCGGACGCAGTGCTGCACGGCCTTCATAGGTGCGCAGCTTTAGCACAACATCCGCGCCATCCAGTTCGCGAATGCCGTTGCCGTCGTTGTCCACAATACCCGCATCGTCCAACAATGCCTTGGCTTGTGCCGGATCATAAGGCAGCATCAGGTGCGGGTTCACCCAAGAGGTCATATTCGCCGGGAACATTGAATTGGCGACATCCCCACCCACGCCCGCAAGCGAGGCCGCAACGATGGTATCACGGTCCAACCCAAGCGAAACGGCCTGACGCAGAGCATCATTGGCCAAAGGCCCACCATCCATCCGCGGCTGATAGAAGAACAGACGGGTGGTTGAAGCCGCAAAACGCTGCCCGGCCTGATCTTCTTCGAGCTTGGCAAAATCAGCTTCGGGGTAATTGGAAACCAGATGTACGTCACTTGATTTCAGCGCCAATGCAGCCACCGCTCCATCTGGGATTGCATCAATGACCAACCGGTCCAACTTTGGTGCTCCGCCCCAATAGTCCGCAAAGCCGCGGCTCACATAGGTTTTTTCGGTCACAGCTTTTTCAAATACAAAGGGACCGGTGCCGATCAACGGGTAATCATCATATCCATCTTTCATGACGGCAGCAGACGGTTCGGTCAGGGTCCACAAAAACGCAGAGTTCGGCGTTTCAGTTTCAAAAATCAAAGTATGCGTGTCCTCAACTGTAATAGATTTAAGGCCCAGCAATTTTGACAGACGCGGATTGTACGCAGGGTGCCCTTCGGCATCCAGTTTGGCAAAGGAGTCTTTCACATCGGCAGCGGTCAGAACTGAACCATCATGAAATTTCACTCCTTCGCGCAGGGCTATTTTCCACTGAGTCTGCGAAAGGTTTTCATAGGACAACGCCAAACGCGGCTGCATGGACATGTCGTAGCCCAGACCGATCAAAGTTTCCGAGACGCCTGCCCGATTGCTCAACCAGCCGTTTTGGCGAGCACGAGGATCTGGGACAGAGCTCTTAGGCCCAAATGGTGCTGCAATTACCAATTCTTTGGGAGCGCGGTTTTCAGCTGAGGCGCTGGCTGCGGCCAAGGTGCTTAATGCGCTAATGAGAGAGAGTTTTGAAAACTTAGAGAAAAACACCCGCGGAAATCCTTTGTTTGGTGATGTGTTGATCGTGCCTTATACGTTATGTCATAACATAGCAACCATTGACCAAGCGTTTCCCTCAGGAAATGCTACATATTGCGCGCATCTGTGGTCAAGCCATACCAAAAGCTAGGCCTGCACGGCATTCACTCCCAAAATCACTGTAGAGAAATGGGCAGCACGTCAGACATTCTAGAGCCGCTGGTATTCTGATCATTTTGTTATGTACTAGCTCCCAAGCGAGCGCGACGAGTGAACCGTTGGCACTAGCTTGTTCCGACAATCGAGTATTCGTTTTCTAACCTGAGCGCCTAAATGCAAATGAATATGCATCAAATTAGGAGCTCTCGCCTTGTCCGTTGTTAGCTCTTCTGGGTCCAATTAGGGTAATTTTACCAGAGAATGACCTTGGCTCATCGTAACCACTGAGGATTGTACGATGAAGAAGACAACGAAGAACCCTGGCGAGAAGATGGTCAAAAAATCCGGCTGCTGAACCACGCGAAGGACGGTTTGATCTACTACTTTGGAAAGCAAGCATCGGTCTGCTGAAACCCTTGCTACATTTGATAGGGCTCTATCTCGTCCGCCGACAATGCATAGCCAATGTCTGCGAGATGCGTAGAAATCGAAGAAATGCCAAACATCCCCGTCACGTAAACAGGTTCGAACAGGCCTTCACTTTCGTAAGGTGTGGATGTCGTAACAAGGACCAGCTGATTGGCAGGCGGCGGCGGGACATGCACACATGCCCCGACATAAGGCACTAGAATGAAGGCCGTAACACCAGTGCCATCATAGTCGATAGGTACGATGTACCCGGGTAGACGAACCGTCTGCCCATTCCAGTCCGATCTAACGCCGCTGGATTCTGGCTGCTCACTGGAGAGCGACAGGTTATCGTGTTCAATTATTCCGAGTAGAGATTGCGGAATAGCAGTTTCGGTTTTGGGCAATAGATCGGACCAGCTCAGCTCAATGACATCTTCTGAAAAGGCACGTCCCCCCAAAAAAGGCACAACCGTCAAAGCCGTCAACAGTCTCCGCCGCTTCAGATCCGTTGTTTTCTGCCCCATTGGTTTCTCAACAGCGTATTTTGGGAACTTGTCACTCATTTACTACTCCATTTGGCTTTCCGGTGTTTTCGCGGGCCCGGGCCAGATAAACTGAAATTGTCAAAAGATCCCTCATGGCAACTTCTCTCTCTCGCACCAGAGGCTCCAGTATGTCGGTCTGCGACCAATCAGAACGCAAGGAAAACTGTCGTGCCACGATAGCTCCTGCTTCGGGGCGCTTGTCAACCAATGCTTTGATAGCACTCTGAATTTCTGACTTGAGCACAGGGCCAGCCACACCATGATGCACGGACATAGCCATTACAATCTGTTCCAGCTTGTCAAGCGACTGACGGGGATCCGTCAGTATGTTGTTTGCAAGGTGCTCGACACCCGACACGCCTTCAAGTTCGATAAACGCTGCGGCAAAGGCACCCAGATTGTTGGCCTTGTCGCGTTTGATAGCACGGTTGATGTAGCCATGGATCTCTTTGTGCGCAGCGGGCGAGTCTGACAATCCAAGAAGCAGAGCCCGAATAGCCTGATACCGATATCCATTTATTGTCCAAAGATCCGCCAGAAGCTCATCGCTGGAAATAGTCAAATCTAGCTGACGCAAGTCGGCGTAAGGGACTTTGTCTAACTCTCCAATAGCCAGAGCTTTGTGGGCGGGAACTGAGCTACTTTGCAGGGAAGTAATGAATTCCAGCCGGCTTTGCGGCATACCGCTTTGCCACGATGCACGGTTATCCAAAGCCGTCTGCAACAGGCCACGAAAACTCTCATCCACAAATGCGACGCGGTGCCATCCAGTTTCAGACTGATACGCGAACAACACTTGGTCAGATAGGTTAGCTTCAAGCTTTCGCCGCGTGACACTATTAACAAGCTGTTTGATTGGTGGTCTGTCCGTTTCACCAATCAGCGAACGGGTGACTTCGAAGGAAAAGGGATTTTTGCCCCCTGGGCGCGCCAACACAAGCGTTTCAGCATCCAGAATCCAGTCAACCTGTGTCCGCTCGGGTTTGACCATGTCAAAAACACAAGCAAATAGCGGTGCCGGAGCAACGGACAATGCGGTCAACACGAAGCTGATCGCCCCCTTTAGCCTTACAGACAAGCTCGACAACAAGACCAAGATCGTTCTGCGATCCAACACTGGGTTACCCCTATACTCTCATCACGTCTTAACCATCATACCATCCGCAACGGACATTCTGTAAGCCCGTAATGCAGGGACAAGGCTCACGATTGCGCCAGCCCCCACCACTGCAAGTATCACCCAAACTTCTTGCATTGACGGCATCTCGATCGGGAGCCATAGCCCAAAGGTACTGTCAACAATAGGTTGCGCGATGGCCAGCCCGATATACAGGAAAGCCAACCCCAACAGCGCACCGATCGCCGCCATCACAACAGCTTCTAACACGAGCATTCCAAGAATAGTGACAGGGCGCGCGCCCATCGCTCTATAGATCGCCATCTCACGGCGGCGCTCGTTCAGGCTGGAGAAAATCGTTGCCATCATTCCGATCAGTGCAGTGACAACCACCATGGCCGAGACCGCCAATAGCGCGGTTTCTGCGATCCCAACGATCCCCCACAGCTCCTGCAGCGCAACACCTGGCAAAATCGCAAGTAGCGGTTCTTCGGAGTAATCATTAATAGCACGTTGCAACGCAAAAGTCTGAAGCGGGCTTTCCACGCCGACGAGTGCTGCAGTCACAGCTTGCGGTGTCAGGTCCATTTCTCGAATGACATCCAACGGTGTGGCCTTTCCGGGGAGCTGCGCCCCACTTTGCCAATCAACATGAATCGCCTCGATTGCCTCTAGGCTGACGATCACTGTGCGGTCCACCGGCGTTCCGGTCTTCTCCAATATGCCGGAGACACGAAAAGGCTGGTCCTTATGTTCCGTGAAAGAGGCCAATCCGTGGGCGACGACGATGGAATCATCCACACTGTATACCAATGCTGCAGCAACATCTGCTCCAATCACAGTATCAAACACGTCATCCATGAGGGCGCCCTCTGAAACCTTCACAGATCTGCCCTGCCGGTACTTGTAGTGCTCAAAAAAGGCTGTTGTTGTCCCCATGACCCGGAATTGCCGATGACTGTCGCCGAGCGAGATCGGTACAATCCACTCTACGTCCGGCCTAGCGGCAATATCCTGATAGCTTTCCCAGCTCAGATTGTTGGTCGCACTGCCAATACGAAAGACCGAGTAAAGTAGCAGCTGCACTGACCCCGAACGCGCACCTACGATCAGATCTGTACCCGAGATCGTGTCGGCAAAGCTAGACTTTGCACCATTGCGCACTTTTTCGACGCCAAGGAAAAGAGCCACAGACAGGGCGATGGCAAGGACCGTCATACCAACTGTCAATGTCCGCGCCAAAAGCGAAGCGATCGCAAGGCGAAAAATCATGACGCCGACCTCGCAATCTTTGCAATATCTTCGATGTTGATCACTCGGTCAAAACGTTCACCAAGACGCGGATCATGACTGACCATGAGAAGAGAGGTCTGATGTGTCTGAGTTTGAGCAAATAGCAGGTCCAAAAAAGCTGCCTGGCTGTTAGCATCAAGAGCCGAAGTGGGTTCATCCGCAATAATCAGGGGTGGGTGACCAATCAGAGCCCGTGCAACCGCAACCCGCTGCTGCTGTCCGACGCTCAATGCGCTTGCTTTTTCACTGCCCACCCCTTCGGGCAACCCCAGGGTCGCGCAGAGTTGAGTTGCTTCGGCCAAGGCAACCCCTGCCCGTTTGCGTCGTGCTGGAGCAAAACGAAGCGGCAAAAGGATATTGTCAGAAACTGTGCCAAACGGCAGCAGATTGAACTGTTGGAAAATGACCCCAATTTGCTCTGCTCGGTATCTGTCTCGCGCCCCTCCAGACAAAGAGCTGATCTCTGTACCGGCAATTGACACGACTCCACTATCCGGCAGGATTGCCCCACAAATCAGCGAAAGAAGCGTGGACTTGCCAGAGCCACTTTCGCCCAATAACAAAACCGACTCGCCTAAAGCGACCGCTAGGTCAGGAACAGTCAGCGCAAACCCCGCGCGCCCTGGCCAGCGATAGCCGACATTGGATAGTGTTAAGACAGCTTCACTCACCTTCCTTTAGTGCTCCAAAGCGAGTGTTGGGGCATCTCTACTCACTTCGAACACCTTTGCGCCCGAAGCTGTGATGATCTGAACTTCAACTTCTTGGGCATTGGGGAATGCTTCGAAATAGACAAAGGAAATCTCAGTCAATGCGTCCGGGGCGACGCATGTCAGCATGTATTGAGCATGGAACTCTGTGTGGGTTGGCTCTTCCTGATGTTCTGCGTGGCCTTCATCCGCATGATCATCATGCCCGCCTTCGCCTTCCAGCTCGGCTTGAGCTGACTTTACTGTGCAAGTCGCGGCCTCGGGCATCACAAAAAGCTCCAGAGGCGCAGACAATCTGACTTCCGCGGCCTCAACAGCTGCACGGTCGCTGTCACTTTTTGCACTGTATTCAAATCCCACGATATCCGCTCCAGGCGCATGGAACTCCATCAGCACAGTGGTCCCTTCGATTGCGATGTTAAGCTCACCAACCCCATGTTCGTGGGCGTCTAGCTGGCGGGTTTCGTTTGCTAGTGCGGGCATCGCGGCAAAAAGGGCAATAAGAGAGAGTGCTTGTTTCATGGTAATTCCGTTTTGACTAAGAAGAAAAGATCAGGCCGCGCAGGTCCCGCATTGGCCGTGGATTTCAACGATGTGCCGATCCGCTATAAAGGCGTTTTTATCAGTAAGAGCTGTCAGTCTTGGCAGCAGGTCACTGCCATCATGTTCTTCGACTGAACCACAGTCTTCACAGATTGCGAGAACGGGCACACTTTCAACGTGATTACAGCGACAAGGGACAAAGGCTTTGATGGACTCAAGACGATGCGCACGCCCCTGGTCGGTCAAGGCCGAAAGTGTGCGATACACCGTCGGAGGTGCGATGTCCGGCTCTGCAATCTGAAGCTTTTCAAGGATTTGGTAAGCTGTCATTGGCCTGTCGCAAGCATTTAACACGCTCAGGACATCTTTTTGTCGGGAAGCTGCTCGTTTTCTCAATCAAATCTCCATCGTTTGCAAAATGTTACTTTATAAAATAATTTATGCAAGGTTTGAATCCCGCCTCAAGACCTAGGTTCAGGACGTATTGATTTACGGTGCATTCACATATTCGGCTCGAAGCAGCCTTTCACGAAACCCGTCACTTAGATCCGTTTCTATGAAATCGTACCGGCTCTGCAATCAGCGGAGCCGGGGCGAAACCCTGATGGGTCGTTGAAAGACCGCCATCGGGCCGAAACTCAAGGCGCGCTCATTCGAAAATCAGAAGACATAAGCCAATCTCGGCGTCCGGATACTGAACCGTATGACCGAACTTGGCCGACCCAGTTTCGAACGCACCGCCTGAAATCCGTCTCGAGTAGGGCGCGTTCCGACCTCTTCACCCTCCCTGCAACAAGGCCCTTCTAAGGTCAGATACGAGCAACCAAACAATAGTTAATGTGACCACACCGGGAAAACCGTTCCTAATTCTTCTTGCGCTACCCACCGAGTACGGTCACCACGTCGGACCAAATAACCACGGCACAAGCATTCCTATACCACGTGAATAGTTGGAACCAGGCCTCACCTGCGCCTTTTCGGCACTCACTGGCCATTTTGACAATATACAAGCCACTTTAGACCTGAACTGGTGCTCCCTCGGCGAGAGATTGTGCAGCCGCATCAGCCAGTATTTGCGCGCACAGCCCATCGGTAATTCCTGGCGTCGGCGTCTCGCCTGCTCGAAGCTGGGCGGCAAAATACGTCATTTCCGCCCGATAAGCAGCTTCATAGCGTTCCAGGAAAAAATTCATTACCGGAGCCTTGCGGAAGCCATTTTGATCAGCCACTTCAACCGTATTTTCGAACATGTTTTCAGCTCGAAGTAGGCCACGCGACCCATGCACCTCGACCCGCTGATCATAACCATAAGTGGCGCGTCGCGAGTTCGAGATCTGACATATTTTACCGGATGGGGTGGTCAGCGTAACTGCTGCAGTATCGACATCCCCCGCGTCACCGATCGCAGAATCAACCAGAGCCGAACCAACAGCATAGACAGTTGTCGGCTCTTCTCCCATCAGAAAACGCGCCATATCCAGATCGTGGATCATCATGTCACGAAATAGCCCACCAGACCCTTTGATATAGCCGATTGGCGGCGGTGACGGATCCCGCGACAGAATGGTCACCAATTCGACGTCGCCAATCTCTCCTGCTGCAATACGGGCTTGGATATTTGCAAAGTTCGGATCAAATCGACGATTAAAGGCCGTCATGAATGGCACCCCAGCGGTCTCGACCACTTTGATGCAATCCCGAATACGATCCGTCGACATATCCACCGGTTTTTCACAAAAGATCGCCTTCCCCGCAGCCGCGGCCTGATGGATCAGGTCATAGTGCGTATCGGTGGGTGTGCCAATGACCACTGCATCTACATTCGGGCTGCAGATCAAGGCATCACTGTCCAAGACTTTTGCGCTCGTTCCGGCCGCCAGCGACTGCGCGGTCATGGCAAGGGCATCCGCCACTGCAGTGACCGTTGCGCCGTCGATCGTCGCAATTGATCTGGCGTGCACTTGGCCAATACGGCCACAGCCCAACAATCCTATTTTCAGCATATCACGCCCCCTTGAACGCTTGCAATACACGACGAGTCGCAGCGACCAGCGGATCATGTGTTTCTTTTAAAATACTAACCCGGTCAAATCGCGTTGCATCGCGGTTCACCGCCTCGCGGAGTGCATCGCCAAAGGCGATCCGCAATTCGGTACCAATGTTGAACTTACAGACTCTTGAACCCTGCGCCAGCGCCCTACGCTGCAGTTCGGGCACACCCGACCCGCCATGGATCACCAGCGGCACAGTTGTGACCGCTTCAATCGCACGAATGCGCGCTTCGTCCAGGCCGCCCTCTTTGTCTTGTTGCAGATGGACATTTCCTACCGATATCGCCATGGCATCAACGCTGGTCTCACGGGCAAATTGCACCGCATCTTCTGGGTCAGTCCCAGAGGATCCCTCACCGCCTGAATAACCGACAAAACCAATCTCCCCCTCACAGGAGACACCCGCCGCATGGGCCATATCAACGATGGCTGCGGTGTTATCGATATTTTGCTGCAACGGAGTACGTGACCCATCAAACATCACCGACGTGAACCCGCTCCCAATGGCCACCCGGCACTCTTCGGCAGTGTAACCGTGATCCAGATGCGCCACCACCGGAACCGAAGCCTCCTCGGCCAAATGTCGAAACATCTTTCCCAGAACCGGCAGCGGAGTGTGTTCGCGACAGGAAGGGCCAGCTTGCAAGATCACCGGCACATTCTCGGCTTCGGCGGCGGCGACATAGGCGCGCATGTCCTCCCAACCCAGCGTCACCAGTCCAGCAACCGCATAGCCATTTGCCAGCGCGGGTTGCAAGACATCGGCCAGTGTTGCAAGCGTCATTTGAACTTCGCAATCATGTCTTTAATGCCAGGAATGGTGTCCAGCTGTGCGGCGTGAGTTGGCTGGAAATACTGCACCAGAGAGCGCTGGCTCAGGCCACCAAGGATCGTGAAGTAGTACATCTCATAACCCGGCAGAACCGCACAGGGGTGATAACCCTTGTCCAGCATGATCGTTGAACCATCCATGATGTGGTAGGCGTCACCCGGTTTGTTATCTTCACGCTGCAGCATCTGCACGCCCGAGCCATAGTTGGGACGGAAACGGAAGTTGTAGGTCTCGTCGTGACGGGTTTCATCGGGAAGGCGATCCGTGTCGTGTTTGTGCGATGGGAATCCCGACCAACCGCCCTGCCCCACAGTAAATAGCTCACTGACAAGCAAACGTCCTACTTGGCCGTGCTGCTTTTGACCCAGGATATGCTTAATCTTGCGATGTGTTTTGGTGTCGTCGCTGCCGTATTGAACCAAGTCAATTTCATCGGCACGCACGGCAAACGGGTCCAGCACCTTGTTATAGCGGGCACCTGCCACAAACACTTCGGTTTCGTCTGAAACACAGACGATGGTTACCTTGGCACCAACCGGCGCATAAACACCTTCGGGTTCGCCATCCCAGACGTCAACGGTCCGGGTGCCAATCTTGTCATAGCTAACGCCCTCGACATCGATGTTTACCGTCCCGGTCGCTGGTGCAACGCAGGTTTCATAGCCCGGCACCTGATATTCAAACGCCTCACCTTTATTCAGTTTGACTATGTTGAAATAGTTCAGCGGAACCGTCGGATTGTCCACGTCGACGATTGGGATGTTTTTGTTATCATGTGGGGCGATATGCATAGTTTAGTCCTTTATGAAGCTTGTGTTGGGCCGGGGTGCGAGGCGAGGAAGTCCTCGAGCTCGGCCGGTACTGGCATGGCAGGAGCGCAACCTGGTTGGGCAACAACAATCGAGGCACAGGCAGATCCACGCAAAACCGCCACTTGCATCTCACGTCCCTCTGACAAAGAGGCCAGGAAACCAGCCATAAAACTGTCCCCTGCCCCGGTGGGTTTCAAAGCGGTGACAGGATAGATGCCAGTGCGTGTTTCTTGTTGATCTGCAAAGGTAACGGCGCCTTCGGCACCCATTTTATAGACAACAATTGCAGCGCTGGATGCCGCGAGCTCGCGTGCTTTATCCAAGCCGCGACTGATGTCACCGGCCATAAAGCCAAACTCTTCGTCATTGCCAACAATCACATCCGACAAGGCACCCGCACGCGACAAGACGTCCTCGGCAACCTGTTCCGAGGGCCAGCTGTAGGGGCGATAGTCCACATCAAAGATGATCGGTAATCCAGCTGCGCGCGCCAATTCAAAAGCCCGGAACGCGGCTGATCGGGACGGTTCGGCCGCAAATACCGTGCCTGCCGTTATCAAAGCACCGTATTGGCTGTAGTCCACCGCCTCGACGTCTTCGACGGACATCTGAAAATCAGCGGCATTGTTCCGGTAGATCACCGATTGATGATCCTCCACACGTGTTTCATACACCGCCAACGAGGTCCGGCATTCACCGGTGATCCGCTTTACATGTGTCCGATCTACGCCATAGCGATCCAATTGGCCTTCGCAGTACCAACCAACGGCGTCATCCGACACCGAAGTCACCAACGCTGATTTGCACCCCAACTTCGAAAGTCCCGCAGCAATATTGGCACTGCTGCCCCCCATACCAACAACCATATTGGTGGCCTCCGGGATGCTTGTGCCTGCTGGATCCGGGCACAAATCCATTCCAACCCTGCCAATCACTAGAAAATTGCGTTTTTTGATTCCGTCCAGGATCACTTTCGTCCCTCCGCGTTTCCTGCTTTGGCAGCGTCCAGAACTTCGGGGTATGGATAGTTCATCCCCAGCAACTGGCGCAATTCCGGGCTGGCCTGATCCACAAAGGTCCGGGGCAGCGCTGCAGGCATGTCTTCCATTGGTTTCACCCATTTGGGCAGGTACTGGATCAGGACCGCACTGCGATCATGATCCGCATTATTTGGCATCGCACAGTGCCAGGTCACTCCGTAGAACAGGGCCACATCCCCCGCCTCTCCGGTCATCCGTTCGCAACGCCCATAAAAATCATCTTCTGGCGTTGGGTAACGCAGCTCGCGTTGGCTGCCCGGTACATATCCGGTAGCACCGCTTTCCTCGGTGAACGGATCCAGCAGAACCGACACCTGAGCATTCATTGGAAACGAGCCATTGAACCCAACAGGATGTGTCTCGGGCTTGTGAAAATCCCAATAAGGGTAATCCACATGTGGTTCCTGCCCCGGGCCGCCTGGCAAAATGCGATTGGCGGCGATCGAGCCCATGATGAACTCTGTCCCCAGAAAGTCACGCAGGATTGCCATCAGAACCGGATGTGTGGCCATGCGCGAGAAAACCTCGCCCTTGGCCAGCAGGTTCCAAACCCGGCGCTGCAGGTTCAGGTTTCCCACCTCTTCGGCGGCGCCCTGAAAATGAGTGGCTTTTTCCGCAGATTGCTCGGACTGCGCCATGATGATGGCGCGTGCATCGGTAATATCCTCAGCCGAAAACAAACCAGAGATCCCAGCCGCGCCACCACCATGCAGTAACTCTTGAACAATTTCAGCCGGGTCAGCCGTTTCTGCGGTAAAGCGCTTCATCACACGCCCTTGCGCTGCTTGCTGCGACTGCTTTCCCAGTCGACATGCGCCTCGCGCACGCGATCACTGGTGGTGATATGCGGCGTGCCAACCTCCCACCAGGTGTGGCCCTCGGTGGTCCAGCCTTCGTATGGATCCACCTTCATGACGATGACATGGGTTTTGGAGCTGGATTTGGCACGTTCAAAGGCCTCTCCCAGCTCTGTAGGGTTCAACACGGTTTCGGCAATCGCACCTTGCGATGCGGCATGTGCCTCAAAATCCACCCCAAATGGTTCCGGGATCGTCGGGCTATCCGAAATCAGATTGTTAAAGCTTTCGTTGCCAGTGTTGTTTTGCAATTTGTTGATCACCGCAAAACCACCATTGTCCAACACGCAAATGATCAACTTTTTTTGGCTCAACACCGAAGAATAGATGTCAGAGTTCATCAACATGTAGGAGCCATCGCCCACAAACACGATTGTGTTCTTGTCAGCTTCACGCTCCATCTGCGCAATACGCGCACCCCAGGCTCCGGCAATTTCATAGCCCATGCAAGAAAAACCAAATTCAACATCCACCGTGCTCTCGCTCAGTGTTCGCCAGTTGGCAGTCACCTCGGCAGGTAACCCGCCCGCGGCGGCAACGACACGGTCACGTGGATCACAAAGAGCGTTCACAACACCAATCGCCTGCGCATATGATGCCGGACGGTTCCCGACTTCTACATTTTCGGCCACATAGACATCCCAGGCAGTGCGTCGTTCTTGCGCCAGCCCCGTCCAGGCTTTTGGGGTTTCATAGCCATCAACTGCACGTGCCAGATCCTCCAGCGCCAGTTTTGCGTCACCGACAACAGGCAACGACATATGTTTGGCAGCGTCATGACGTGCCGCATTGATTGAAATAAACCGAGCGTCCTGAGCAAAAGCCGTCCAAGACCCCGTGGTGAAGTCCTGCAAACGTGTGCCAACAGCAACAATCACATCTGTTTGTTCGGCGATTTCATTGGCGCTGTTCGACCCAGTAACGCCTATGGGCCCAATGTTCAAAGGATGGGTTGCCAGCATATTGGCGCGACCTGCGATAGTTTCGACCACCGGAATTTGATGCCTCTCAGCAAAGGCAGTCAGATCGGCAGCGGCCCTTGAATACTGTACCCCGCCGCCTGCAATGATCATTGGGCGCTTGGCCGATTTCAACAATGCTGCCGCATCCGCGATTTCATTGGTGTCGGGGCGCATGCGGCGGATACGGTGGATTTTTTTTTCAAAAAACACAGTTGGATAATCATACGTCCAACCTTGAACGTCCTGCGGAAGGCCCAAAAACGCCGGGCCACAATCTGCCGGGTCCAGCATGATGGCAATTGCGGCTGGCAAAGACTGAATTACCTGTGCCGGATGGGTGATGCGGTCCCAGTACCGAACAACCGGCTTAAAGGCGTCGTTCACACCAAAGGTCGGATCACCAAAGTTCTCCATCTGCTGTAAAACCGGATCCGGCAGACGCGTCAGGAACGTATCCCCGCACAACAGCAACATCGGCAACCGGTTTGCATGGGCCAAAGCCGCCGAGGTCAAAAGATTCGAGGTGCCGGGCCCGGCGCTGGCAGTGCAGAACATAAACCGTTGACGCAGCCATTGCTTTGAATAGCCTGCCGCCGCGAATCCCATACTTTGTTCGTTTTGCCCACGGTACAGCGGCAGTTCGTCCTGAACATTGTACAATGCTTCTCCCAAGCACGTCACATTGCCGTGCCCAAAGATACCAAAGCCTCCCCCACACAGCCGCAATTCTTCACCGTCGATCTCAATGAACTGGTTGCTTAGCCAACGAATAACAGCCTGTGCAGTGGTTAGGCGGATGGTGTCTGGTGCTGTCGTCATTTCAACGCGACCCTTTCAGATTTTACAGCGGCAGGCCGATTGCAGCTTGCGGGATTTCGAATCTCAGGATACAAATTTTGCAACCGGTTGCAAACTGAAATTCAGCGGGACTTTAAAACATGACGGAAATTGGCATCGGAATCTTGGGCGGCGGCTATATGGGCAAGGCTCACGCAGTGGCCATGTCTGCGGTGGGTCCGGTCTTTAACACAGCTCTGCGCCCGCGCCTGGAAATGATCTGCGCCTCCTCTAGTCAGAGTGCCGAACGCTATCGCGAGGCCTATGGCTTTCTGCGTTCGACAGATGACTGGCGCACACTGATCAACGATACAAAAATCGATGCCATTGTCATTGCGTCGCCACAGTCCACACACCGCGAAGTGGCCGAAGCCGCCTTTGCTCTTGGCAAACCTGTGTTCTGCGAGAAACCTCTTGGCGCGTCGCTGGAAGACAGTCGCGCGATGACCGCTGCGGGCGAGGCTTCAGGCTGCGCCAATATGGTTGGCTTCAACTATATCCGCACTCCGGCCAGCCAGTATGCACGCAAACTGATCGCAGACGGCGAACTGGGAGAGATCACCATGTTTCGCGGTGAGCACACCGAAGATTTCTATGCCGACCCCAAGGCCCCTGCCACCTGGCGCACCACCGGCATGGCAAATGGCACCATGGGCGATCTCGCGCCGCATATGATCAATGGCGCGTTGGCCTTGTTGGGTCCAATCACCCGCGTCATGGCCGAGGTCGAGACCGTACATAAAACCCGGCCGGGCGGTGATGTGACTAATGACGACCACGCCCAGATGATGTGCCGTTTTGAAAACGGGGCCATGGGCCAGATGTATTTCAGCCGCATCTCGACCGGGAGGAAAATGGGCTATGCCTACGAGATCACCGGCACCAAAGGCGCTATCCGCTTTGATCAGGAAGACCAGAATGCAATCTGGTTGTATCGTATGGATACCCCCGAGGCCGAGCGCGGCTTTACCAAAATCCTGACCGGCCCGGCGCATCCTGATTATCAACCCTTCTGTCAGGGCCCCGGCCACGGCACCGGGTATCAAGACCAAATTATAATCGAAGCGCGAGACTTCCTGAACGCCATCGAAACCGGAAACCCGATCTGGCCAACATTCCGCGACGGGATGGAAGTCAATCGTGTGATCGCTGCCGCTATTGCCTCATCCCGAGACAGTAAATGGCAAGACATAAACTCGTTCTGAGCATCCGAAAGGTACAACGAGATGACAATCCTAATTGGTAACGCCCCCTGCTCGTGGGGAGTGGAATTTGCTGATGACTCCAGAAACCCAAGCTGGAAATCAGTGCTCAGCGACTGCGCCACAGCAGGCTACAAGGGCATTGAACTGGGCCCTGTTGGCTATATGCCCGAAGACCCAGCCGAACTGGGCGATGCTCTGGCCCAATATGATCTGGAATTGATCGGCGGCGTTGTGTTCCGCCCCTATCACGACCCGGCGGCCTTTGACGACGTACTGGATGCCACACACCGCACAGCCCGCGCACTAAAGGCACATGGTGCAGCGCACATGGTGCTGATCGATTCTATCTCGCCACGTCGCGCTCCCACTGCCGGTCGCGCTGCCGAGGCCGAGCAAATGGATAAGGCTGAGTGGACCGCATATCGCGACCGCATCGCCGAAACCGCGCGCATCGGCACCGAAGAATATGGCTTAACCGTTGGCATCCATGCCCATGCCGCTGGCTTTATGGACTTTGAACCCGAGCTGGAACGCCTGCTAGACGAAGTGGACGAGAAGATCTTGAAGATCTGCTTTGACACCGGTCACCATTCTTATGCTGGTTTTGACCCTGTTGCCTTCATGAAGCGTCATGTGGATCGCATTTCTTACATGCACTTCAAGGACATCGATCCAAAGGTCAAAGCCGACGCTATCGCCAACCGCACCGGTTTCTACGATGCCTGCGGACAGGGCATTTTCTGCAATCTCGGCGACGGCGACGTGAAATTTGACAAGGTTCGCCAAGTTCTGCTGGATGCCGGTTTCACTGGTTGGTGCACCGTGGAACAAGATTGCGATCCAACTCTGAATCCGGATCCTATTGGGGATGCACGGAAAAACCGTGAATTCCTTGAAAACATTGGCTTTAGATAAGGAGCTCCTATCATGAAAAAACTTAAATGGGGCATGATCGGTGGCGGCGAAGGTAGCCAGATCGGTCCAGCACATCGTCTGGGAGCATTAGCAGATGGCCTGTTTGATCTCACCGCTGGCGCACTGGATCACCGCCCGAAACAAGGTCGTGAATACGCGCAACGCCTGGGTGTCGCTGCTGATCGCGCCTATGGTAGCTGGCAGGAAATGTTGGCCGGGGAAAAAATCCGCGACGACAAGATTGATCTGGTCACAGTGGCCACACCAAATTCGACTCACTTTGAAATCACCAAAGCTTTTCTTGAGGCAGGCATAAACGTGCTGTGCGAAAAACCGATGACCATGACAGTCGAAGAAGGCGAAGATATCGTGCGTGTGGCAGAGAAATCGGGCAAGATTTGCGCCGTGAACTACTGCTACTCTGCCTATCCCATGGTGCGGCAGGCCCGCGCCATGGTGCGGGCTGGTGAGCTCGGAAAGATACGCTTGGTGATCACCAATTTCAGCCACGGTCACCACGGCGATGCGACGGATGCAGACAATCCACGTGTGCGTTGGCGCTATGATCCGGAAATGGCAGGCGTGTCCGGCCAGTTCGCTGATTGCGGCATTCACGCGCTGCACATGGCCAGCTTTATCAGCAATGACGAAGTCGAAATCCTGTCGGCTGATTTCGCCTCAACCATCCCCAGCCGCGAACTGGAAGATGATGCCATGGTTAACTTCCGCATGACCGGTGGCACCGTGGGCCGTCTTTGGACCTCCTCTGTGGCTATTGGACGTCAGCATGGTTTTGACATTCAGATCTTTGGTGAAACTGGTGGTCTGCGTTGGACATCCGAACAACCAAACCAGCTGATTTATACCCCGGTTCGCGGACGCACTCAGATTATCGAAAAGGGTGAAGCTGGTCTGCACGAGGATGCACAACGCCTGTCGCGTGTATCGATTGCTCATCCAGAAGGCTTCCCCTTGGCCGTCGCCAATATCTATTGCGATCTGGCAGATGCTATACGCGGCGAAACCCGCGAAGGCCTACCGCTTGCTGCAGATGGTGTGCGCTCCATGGCTGCGGTCCACACCGCGGTAGCTTCGGCCAATGACAGTGGTGCCTGGTTAGATGCTCGACCGTCCATCTTCCGTTAATCAGCAACCCAAAACACTAAAAAGCCGGGTCCTGCCTGGCTTTTCTATTTGAGAGGCTTCAATGTCCCGCGCTCTACAATCGAACAAGGAAAGATTCGCGCTTCGGGGTAGCGGTTGGGTTCGCTTAACATGGCGACCATCAGCTCGATTGACGACGCTACTATCTGACGAATAGGCTGATGAATTGTGGTCAAGTTGATATTCGCCCAGCCGGCCATTTCCATATCATTCAAACCGATAATTCCCAAATCGTCCGGAACGGATAATCCGCTATCCGTAGCTGCAGACAGCGCACCGATGGACAAGACGTCGTCACCGCAGAAATAGGCCTGTGCGGGGGGCGATTTCAACAGCCTAATCATCTCACGTCGCCCTGCGTCAAACGAATAGGCATCTGCAAATGAATAGCTTGTCGTGATCGAGGCATGCGCTGACAACTCGGACATGAACCCGGTGTATCGATCCTGGGTCGACGTGGCCTGCTCGGGGCCACCAAGAAATGCAATATTGTCATAGCCGCGCTTAACTAGTGTGCGGGCAGCCATCCGGCCACATTCCACGTTATCGATGCCAACGACATGCACCTGCGGCGCGCTGGATGAGCGGCCAAAACTATGCACCACCGGCACGTTGGCATCGCGAAACGCCTTGGCGAATCCCGGCGGTAGTGTCGACGAGGCCACAATCACCCCATCAACAGAATACTGGCGCAACATCCGCACCGAGTTCTCTGGATTAGTCTCATCCGTGAGATTGACCAGCAGTGGCCTCAACCCGCTTTCCTGAAGACTTCGAGTGAACAGATCAAAAACCTCAAGAAAAATTGGGTTGTGAAAGTTGTTCGAAACCAGCCCAATCAGCTTGGTGCGGCCGGTGGTCAACGACGAGGCAAGCGCGTTGGGACTGTAACCCAACTCCTGTGCCGCTTTTTCAACTTTTCGGCGCATTTTAACTGAAACCGAAGCCCCATCCGTAAAGGCGCGCGACACTGCAGAGCGAGAAACTCCCGCACGTTCTGCAACCTCTTTCAATGTAATGGCCATCTAATCCCGATCCCCTGATCCAGCGGTGCATCCTTTTATCCGCAATTCCATTCAAAGACAGTATGAATTTCCTCCACTCTTTTTGCAACCGGTTGCAAGAATGACGTGGATATGTTTTAACTTGAGTCGGAAAGATGGAGAGGACCGTCTTTACACAGAAATGTCCGTGATACCTGGGAGGTAATAATGACATCACTGATGAAAAAACTGATGCTGGCTACGGCGGTTGTCGCTGCACCAATGATGATCGCTACAACGGCGTCTGCCGAGGGTGAGAAATATATCTTGGTCAGCCACGCTCCTGACAGCGACAGCTGGTGGAACACCATTAAAAACGGTATCGCTTTGGCGGGCGAACAGATGGATGTCGAAGTTGAATACCGCAATCCGCCAACCGGTGACTTGGCTGATATGGCACGCATCATCGAGCAAGCAGCCGCCTCTGGTCCGAACGGCATCATTACAACGCTGGCTGATCCCGATATTCTCGAAGGTCCAATTCGTGCCGCTGTAGATGCTGGCATCGATGTGATCATCATGAACACCGGCTCCCCGGAAAAAGCGCGTGAAATCGGTGCCCTGATGTATGTGGGACAACCGGAATATGATGCTGGCCATGCCGCTGGTCTACGCGCCAAAGGCGATGGCATCAGCTCCTTCCTTTGCGTGAACCACTATATAGTTCAACCCTCGTCGACCGAACGCTGCCAGGGTTTTGCAGATGGTCTGGGAATCGAACTGGGCACACAGATGATCGATGCTGGCCAGGATCCGTCCGAAGTAAAAAACCGTGTATTAGCTTACCTGTCAGCTAACCCAGAAACTGAAGCCGTTTTGACGCTTGGCCCAACATCCGCAGATCCAACCCTATTGGCCCTAGAGGAAAACGGTTTGGCTGGTGATATCTACTTTGGAACGTTTGACTTGGGCGGTGAAATCGTCAAAGGCATCAAGGCTGGTACTATCCAGTGGGGTATTGACCAGCAGCCATTCCTGCAGGCTTATCTGCCAGTTGTAGTTATGACCAACTACCACCGTTATGGCGTTTTGCCAGGTAACAACATCAACTCAGGTCCGGGATTCGTCACTGCTGATGGCCTGACCAAAATCGAAGAATTTGCGGGCGAATACCGCTAAATCCGACCAACTTCGGGCGCCTATTCGGGCGCCCGTTTTCCATCTACAATCTGGTTTCATAATTTTTGGGAGGGGGCGCTTCAATGACTGGAGTCGCAAACAACACACCCGCCGCCGACGAACGTGTCAAAGAAATTTCCCCATTGCGCCAAGCGCTCATTCGCCCGGAACTGGGTGGCATGGTTGGGACTGTCGCGGTGTTCACTTTTTTTCTTCTGTTCGCCTCTGACAGCGGCATGTTCAACAGCCAAGGTGTGCTGAACTGGTCAATCGTTTCTGCCCAATTCATGATCATCGCAGTTGGTGCCTGCCTGCTAATGATCGCGGGTGAGTTTGATCTCTCAGTCGGCTCCATGATTGGCTTTGCCGGCATGATGATCGCAATTTTCTCTGTGACCCTTGGCTGGCCCGTCTGGATCGCCATACTCACTACCTTTGTGCTGTGCATCGCCATTGGCGGATTGAACGGTTTCATCGTCATACGCACCGGCTTGCCCAGCTTTATCGTCACACTGGCATTCTTGTTCATCCTGCGTGGCTTTACCATCTACCTGCCTCAGCTCATCGAGCGCAAAACTATCATTGGCGGCATCAAAGACGCGGCCGAAGGCGACTGGCTAGCCCCAATATTTGGCGGAAAAATTTTGCAGAGCCTCTTCACCTGGCTTGGCGATGCCGGGCTAATCACGACCTTCAGCCGTGGCAGCCGTATGGGCGAACCGATTGTGGATGGGATTCCCATGCTGATTGTCTGGGCCATCGTCCTGGTTGTTTTAGGGCACGTTCTTTTGACTAAGACCAAATTTGGCAACTGGATTTTTGCAGCCGGCGGCGACGCCGAAGCCGCTCGCAACTCGGGTGTTCCTGTCAACAAAGTAAAAATCCTGATGTTTATGCTGACAGCCTTTTGCGCGACTGTTTTCGCCGTCTGTCAGGTCATGGAATTTGGCTCTGCCGGAGCAGACCGAGGTCTGCTGAAAGAGTTTGAAGCCATCATTGCTGTTGTTATCGGAGGTGCACTGCTGACAGGTGGCTACGGCTCGGTTCTTGGCGCGGCTTTGGGCGCCTTGATCTTTGGTGTGGTCCAGCAGGGCTTATTCTTTGCTGGTGTTGAAAGTTCACTGTTCCGGGTTTTCCTTGGTCTCATCCTGTTGGGTGCCGTGATCCTGAACACCTACATTCGTCGCATCATTACGGGGGAGCGTTGATATGAATTCTGAAAATTCTCCAATCATCCAAATGAAGAACATCGAAAAACACTTTGGCAGCGTCATTGCCCTGGCCGGTGTTTCAGTAGATGTCTTTCCGGGCGAATGCCACTGCCTGCTGGGCGACAATGGTGCAGGCAAGTCGACCTTCATCAAGACCATGTCTGGGGTCCATAAGCCAACGCACGGCGATATCCTTTTCGAAGGTGTACCAATGTATTTCGCTGATCCGCGAGATGCAATATCGGCAGGGATAGCGACAGTGCACCAGCATCTGGCGATGATTCCTCTGATGTCAGTGTCTCGCAACTTCTTCATGGGTAACGAGCCGGAAAAATCCGTCGGACCGCTCAAGTTTTTTGACCATGACTATGCCAACAAAGTGACTATGGAAGAGATGCGCAAAATGGGCATCAACCTTCGGGGACCTGATCAGGCGGTTGGCACCCTGTCAGGAGGCGAACGCCAGACTGTCGCCATAGCCCGGGCCGTGCATTTCGGGGCCAAGGTCCTGATCCTGGACGAACCAACTTCGGCTCTTGGGGTCCGCCAGACAGCCAATGTTTTGGCGACAATCGACAAGGTTCGCAAGCAAGGCATCGCCGTAGTTTTCATCACTCACAATGTGCGCCATGCCATGGCCGTTGGTGATCGCTTTACAGTGCTGAATCGCGGTAAGACCCTCGGCACAGCACAGCGTGGGCAGATTACTCCCGAAGAGCTGCAGGATATGATGGCAGGGGGTCAGGAGCTGGTTTCTCTCGAAGGTAGCTTGGGCGGAACAGTTTAAAACCCTCCCTGCCGCAGCAAAAGCGGCAGGGAGACAGGACAAAACCCGATTGGAGGAAATGCTGGCAGAAAAGGTCGCAGGCCACGTCAGCCGATTTATCTGGTTACGCCAATTTGAGGTCGGTAATAACTCTACGGATATCTCCAGCAATCGGCGACTGGCGATCATCGCCGTCTGTGTCGTAGAATGGGCAGCAGCCATTGCCGATGCAACCGTAGAATCCCATAATCGGGTAGTTGGCAAGACCTGGCGAGATGCAAAGCTGTGTGACACGCGATTTACAGGTTCAAAGACGGCCCCGAAAACAGCCCTGCATGGCTTTTCCAATCTTAGATCGGCTCTGCTTGGAACAATGGAAGATGACGCGCCGCTTGAAGACGCCATTGTTGCCATAGGCGGATAGGAAGTCGCTGTCCTGTTCCACATGTGAGATGCGTTCCGGTCTGGTGATATCTGGTTGTCTCACTTGCGGCGAGACGCTGACTTTAAACAGACCTTCTGCTGGATGTTGAAAAGACTACCGGGTTTATCGATGCCTTTACGCATTTGCGAACCGGCGTTCCATGCAAGGATAAGATCGGCTTGTTGAATGCCTTTCTGGCAGAGGGTCTAAATCTCGGGCTGAGCAAATGGCAGAGGCGTCCAACACCAGTGAATATTTCCAGCTCTCGCGTATGTCACGATGGCATATGGAAAGTGATGGAATCAATCGGGCGCTCGCTATAGTGATCGAAGCGCAATCAGCATTGCCAATGTCGCAATTCTGCGGTGCTGGCGTAACCGATTCCAGCGACAGCCTGTTCTTCCCGACCACCCGTCAGGGAGAGGCGATGAACCTTATAAATGCCAAAAATGGCAACGATCCCGGGATGAAAGCCTACACCCACATCTCGGATAAATTCTGGCCACTTGCCACGCAGAATATCCCAGCAACTGTGGGGGAAGCACCCTATATCCTTGATGGCCCGTTGATGAATGCAACCGGCTAGGAGATCAAAGAGCAGTACGCTGATACCGACGGCTTCACAGATCATGTTTTTACCGCCACTTCGCTTCTCGCGTACCGCTTTATTCCCCGCATCCGAGATTTGCCATCAACGCCGCTCTATGTCCTTGATTCCACCACGGCGCCGAAAGAGGTGAAAGTGTTGATTGGCGGCAAGATCAGAGAAACACGATCATCGCGAATTGGCCTGATATTCTGAGAAGTGCGGCCACTATGGTGGCGGGGATTATGTCGCCAAGCCAACTTCTGCGATAGCCCGCGTCGTGTCCACGTCAACACGAACTGGCCGTCACTCTTCGGGAGATCAGCCGGATCGAACGCACGTTTTTCATCATTGACTGGTTGCTCGACGTGGATATGCAGCGCCGCACACATATTCTGCTCACAGGTGAATATAGGTAGCCAAAATAATGACCAAACCAGCCTATGATACGATTCCGCACCTAGCCGGATCAGACCCCTCAATGGAGTTGAGGAAGTAGATCGCATAGTTTCGGACGAGTTTCCCTACAACGAGGCGCTCCAACTGGAGTGGGCTTCTTGGGTTCACCCACTGAAGCATTCACCGAAAAACTTAGAAAACTACGATAGAGAAGAATCGCAACCTAGCTTAGATCACAGCGAATAGCTCCTGCGCAATACTACGTCGTGCATCATGGTCGCCAAAGTGGTCAGATCGAATACGGGGCGCTTTAGCTCTCTTTGAAGATCATGGGCGTAGGGCGGCAAATCAGTGCATTCCAAAACAATCGTCCCAACATCCGGAGCGCGTTCTATCAATCGACGTCCTGCTATCAGAACTTCGTGCCTAACCTTGGCCAAATCCATGCCATTTCTTTCGTTTCTCAGGATGACTGAGGAAAATTCTTCGGTATCCTCAAGCCCCTGTACCACAATCGGAATGCCCTGTGCCCCGGCGCCCTCGATATGCTTGTCGGTCAATACCGCAGCTGACGCGGTTAACACGCCAACGGGTGCGCGGGTCATCTGGTAAGCCAATGGGACCTGCAACAGCGAGGACACAAAGACGGGAATCGAGACTGCCTCGGCGATTTCTTTCTGGAACAATGCGAGAAAACCGCAGGACCCAGTAATGGCCTGCACGCCCTGGGCTTCAAGTCGTCGCGCGGCCTCCAAAATGGGTACAACCATGTCAGGCGACGGAGAGTTCAGTAGTTTGGGGACGGTGATCCCATGCAGGATTTCATACGTCGTAGTAAATGGTAAGCTCGAGGGGTTCTTGATGTGACCCGGCGGTTTGGGGAAATAGCTTTCCAGCGACAGAACACCAATGGAGATGCCGCAGATATTTTGTCCACCGGGGTCAAAAGTCATGAGAATGCTCCTTTAGAAGCGGTTTGCCCGAAAGGGCGAGAGATCTGTATTGGCGGGTGTTTCAACCACGAGGTCCGCCACGATGCGTCCGGTTTTAGGCGCCATCATCAAGCCGTAGTGGCTATGTCCAAAGGCAGCGATCAGCCCCGGGAAGCCCTCGATTTCACCAATACACGGCAGGCTATCGGGCAGACTTGGCCGCTGACCCGACCAGGTGTGAATGTCGCTTTCGTTCAGGTTCGGCAGCATGGACCGGGTCAGTTTTATTAGTCCATCCAACCTTTTTTGATTGGGTGGCGCATCAAGGCCGGCAAACTCGGCGGTGCCTGCAACTCGTAGCCCGTCATTCATCGACGAGGCGACAAATTTCATATCCATGTCCATTACCGAATGGTTCAGAGCGATACCCGGATCCTGAAACGATACATGATAGCCGCGCTCGGCTTGCATCGGAATGCGGATACCCAGTGGCTGCAGCAGCTTTGTCGACCAAACGCCCATTGATAGGACCAGTTTGGGAGACCAGCAGGGGCCTTCGGCGGTGTCATAAGTCCAGCCGCCATCTTCGGGTCGGATCGCCGTGACCTCTTGGCGCAGAATCTCTCCACCCAAGGTACGGAATTTGTCGGCTAATACCGTGCCGATCTCGCCCGGGGCCAGTGCCCGCGCCTGATCATGAATAAGCACCGCGGCTTGAAAGTCGGGGCTCAGGGCCGGTTCAAGATCACGCAGATCCGCCGCTCCGACCCGTTCTAACCGCGCCCCTTTTTCCTTGCGCATGACATAGCCAATATCCGTCAGATTGGCAGAATCCGGGTTGCGGAAAGCATGGACATAGAGACTGTCACGGATCAGGTCTTCGCGCCCGGTTCCGACCAGGTGTTGGCGGAAAAGAGTCACGCAATCGCGGTTCAACAGTTCCATAGCATCGGAAATCGCCGGAATGCGTGATTTGCGTCCTTCACGTATGAACCGAAGCCCCCAGTGGGCAAGTCGCGGCAGATAGCTCGGCTTAACCGCCACCGGCCCCAAGGGATCCAACAACATGCCCGGCACCTGTTTCCACAGCCCTGGCATAGATTGCGGCACCACAGACCAAGGCGAGATGATCCCGGCGTTGCCGAAAGAGGTCGCTTGCCCCGGTGCGTCGCGGTCCACCAGCCGAACGCGCAGCCCCTTTTCGATCAGCGACAGAGCGGTACAGATACCAATGATCCCCGCACCCAGAACTGTGACGTCCGGGGCCTGATCTTTTGACCTCTGGGTCATGCGGCGGCCCTTTCCTGACGCAGGCTGGCCAACTGCTGGATGATAACCGGCGCGATAACAACCAGTGCCGTAAGATCCGAAGCCCCACTGGGAGCCACCAATAAGATCCCACCAATCGCCATCAGTAACCGCCAGACACTATTCAACGGGGCCATGAAATAGGCGGACACTGCTGTGGCAATGGCAAAAACACCCAGCGCGCAAGTTATGCTGACCTGCAGAAAGCTGAGCAAAGTGAAATACTCGGGCAGCACAATCAGCATTGTCGGCGCATAGACAAACACCATTGGCACCATCAGTTTCCCCAACCCCAGGGTAAAGGCGCTCATGCCAGTTCGGAACGGGTTGGCGCCGGCGATACCGGCAGCGGCATAGGCGGACGCGCAAACCGGTGGAGTAATCTCGGAAATCACACCGTAATACAGCACGAACATATGGGTGGCGAGCGGCGGCACCCCCAGTTGGTTCAGGGCCGGTGTGGCGACAGCCACCAGCATGATATAGAGCGCCGTGGTCGGCAGCCCGGCCCCCATCAGGATACAGGCCATAGCGATCAGGACCAGTGACAGGAATTGCTGAATCGAACTGTGGCTAAAGGTTTCAAGCCCGGTCCAGTCCAGCAGCGGGGCCAGCGTCGCCGCCATATCTGCCGCACCACCAGTCACCATAAAGCCAAGGCGGAAGCCAACTCCGGTTGTGTTGATAACGCCGACAACAATGCCCACCGCAGCCGAAGCCGCCCCCACGGCCAGCGCATATTGAACACCGACGTGAAAACTATCAAACAGGTCCCGGAAGCTTTGTCTTTTGTTGCGATGCAGGCTGCCAAGGATGGTCAGCGCCGCCAGCATGCCGGCCATCTCGGGGGAATACCCCTCGCCGGAATAGGGCGAGGCCTTCCAGAAGATGAACCCCAGTAAGGCGAGCGGTATGGGCAAAGTCAGCGGTCGGTCCATGCCGCAGAACCCCACGACAATACAAAGGTTGAGCCCGATAAAGGCGGCCATATTGGGGGAGTAGCCAGAGAACAACACCAGCAGCAGCGCGATCAGCGGAATGATCGTATACCAGCCGTCTTTCCACACGGCCACCATATTGGGCAATTGATCCCGGGTATAGGTGGGCAACTTCAACCGTTTAGCGGTGAAATGCACAATCGACATCACGCCGATATAGTGCATCAGCGCCGGGACAATGGCAGCGATCACGATGGTGGTATAGGGCACCTCAAGATACTCAGCCATCAGGAAGGACGCAGCGCCCATGATGGGTGGCGTGATTTGCCCCCCAGCCGAGGCCGCGGCCTCAACCCCGCCGGCAAAATGGCCGGGATACCCCATCTTCTTCATATTGGGGATGGTCAGCGATCCGGTAGACACCGTATTGGCAATCGAGCTGCCCGAGATGGTGCCAAAGAAGGCAGACGATATGACCGAGACCTTGGCTGGACCACCGGTATATCGCCCGGCCAGGATCATCGCGTTATCAACAAAAAACTGTCCCAAACCCATGCGTTGCGCCACCACGCCGAACAGCACAAAGTGAAACACCACTGTTGAAACCACCCACAGGGTCACCCCAAAGATGCCCTCGGACGGGAAATACATGTTGTTGACGAATTGCTGCCAATTGACGCCCGGATGCTTCAGGATCTGCGCCGGCATATAGGGGCCAAACAAGGCGTAGATCATAAAGACCAGAATAATCAGCGGCAGCACAAAGCCGATTGTCCGGCGGGCAATCTCTAATACGGTCAGCACCAGAATGGAGCCAAAGAACACATCCGGCCCCGATGGGTTGCCCTGACGCAGCGCCTGCTCGTCGATGTCAAATCCAAAGCCGGAAAACCCGCGCCAGCTGAGCCACAGGAAAAGCGCCGCAGAAATGCCCAAAGCTGCAAGCGCCCAGTCATATAACGGCACATTGCCCGGAGCCAACGGCCGCCCGCCCCGCCATTCCAGAGCACGGGCTGATTTGATCAATGGGAAACCAACAAAGATGAACAGGAACAACCCCGACAAGTGGATGCCCATGTGAACATGGTCAACCGGCGTACCAAACCCCGCAGTCCACAGGTGATAAAGCGCAAAGCAAATGCTGGCCCAGTAGATCACCCTGGTCAGCACGGGGCCATTGTCACGGGTGTTCAGCGCTGAATCATACTTCTTTTCCAGCTCTTCCAGCGTTTTATTGTCGAGATGCGAATTGACGGGCATAGGAGGTTCCCAAAAAATTGGATGCAGTCGCCCTGTGCAGGCGCGGCCGCAATAGCCACTGCCCTGCCACTAACAGGCAAACAAAAGGCGGCAGCGAAAAGAACATTTTCGCTGCCGCAGTCAGGAGAGTTTGGTTACTTGATCATGCCCATTTCACGGTAGAAACGCTCGGCGCCAGGGTGCAATGGAACACCGATGCCTTCGACACCTTCCAGTGCGGTTTCAAGCGTGATTGCACGACCCTTTGGATGGCCATTATCCAGCAGCTTGCGCGCCGTATCAGACCACATCGCCTTGGTGATTTCATAGATCAACTCTTCAGGCTGGTTGGCATTTGTCACCAACATACCCGACACGGCAACCGTGTTAACGTCGTAGTCTATGCCTTGGTAAGTGCCTGCGGGGATTTTTGAAGGAATGTAGTAAGGCACGGTAGTATTTGCCATCTTGATCTCTTCGGCGGACCAATTATGCAATTCCATCCCTTTGGTGTTGTCCAGTTGGATCATCGCGGCCACTGGGGTACCAGCAGCATAGAAATAGGCATCCAGCTGGCCATCAGCAATTCGTTCCGCAGACTGACTGTTGTTCAGCTCGGCTTCATCGATATTGTCCCGATTGACCCCGTAGTCACCCAGGATCAGTTCAACAGCAATCTGGGTGCCAGATCCGGCCTGTGCAATGCCAACACGCTGACCTTTGAGGTCGCCAAGGCTGCCCAGATTCTGACCCTCTGGCAGCACCAGATGCAGATCTTCGGGATAAAGATTGGCAATCACCCGCAGATCAGGCTTGGCATTGCCCTCGAATTTTGCCGTACCGTGATAGGCAAAATGCAGGGTCGCTGCACCGGACAGGCCTGCCTCCATCTGGCCTGTTTGGATCGCATTCACATTATGCGCCGAAGCATTAGTGGATTGCGCCATCGCCACAAGTCCGGGCACACCACAGTTGCCGCCGTCCTCGCAGGCCCGTGAGCCGGGTGGGTTGGAAATCGCATTGGCAATAATACCACCAATTGGGAAATAGGTCCCGCCTGCCCCACCGGTGCCAATACGGAAAAAGGTCATGTCTTGTGCATGTGCAACCCCGGTTACCATGCTACAGGCCAGCGCTGTTGCTGTTATTTTCTTGATAAAGCTCATTGTCAAATTCTCCCTGGTATCGTGCTGCGTCCCGTTTTGACCGGGACTGCTTGATGCAATTTCGATAGGCTAAAGGTGGTTGGCAAATTAGATAAACACAAACTCAAAATTTTATGGTATCCATAAATTTCATTTATGGATGGAGTCTTTTCTTGAACTTGCAACAGCTTACAGTTTTTCGAGAAATTATGAGATCCGGGTCGATCAGCCAGGCCGCCCGCAATCTGCACCGGACCCAACCCGCCATCAGCGCCTCACTGAAAACCCTGGAAACGGATCTGAACATGCCGCTTTTCCTGCGCGAAGGGCGACGATTGGTTCCCGTGCCCGAGGCGCATTACCTGCTGTCCGAAGCGTCGGATGTGCTGGACCGGCTGAAAACGGCAGAGCAAAACATGACCGCGCTTCGCGACCGGACAGAGGGCACCCTTCGGATTGTTGCAATGCCAGGCCCGTCCTCATATTTGCTACCGGAATTCATCAGCCGCTTCATCGCCGACACACCCGGCGTTGACGTCTCCTTGTCGACTCGCAGTTCACCACAGGTCCGCAATCTGGTCGCCGCACAGCAGTATGATATCGGATTCTGCGATTCCACAGGTGCGACTGACAAAGAAAGCCTGTTTCTGAACGAGGAAATATTCTGCAACTGTGTCTGTGCACTATCCGCGTCACATCCGCTAGCTGGTCGGGATGTCATAACAACCACAGACTTGGACGGCGCCCCTATGGGGGCGTTGCAATCGAGCCATTCAACCTATCAAAAAACCCAAAAGGCCTTTGACAGCACAGGTGCCAACTTCAAGGTTCGGGTGGATGCGCAGTATTTCCTACCGTTGTATAACTTCGTGGAAGCCGGCCAGATCTGCGCCATCGTCGATGTTCTCAGTGCTGTCAGCTACTTGCACAGCAACAGCCCTGCGGGCGGGATCAAATTCCTACCCTTCAAACCGGATATTCCTTTTGGCTATTCCATCCTGACCCCTCGTCAAAGACCGATGTCCTACCTTGCCGAAGAGTTTGTGAACCAATGGAGAGATTGGGTGAAAGTTCAGTTGAAAGCTTGGGAACGGCCCAAAAGTGACACGTAAGGTGCTCGCATCGACACCGTTGATCTGCGCCTGATCGAACCACGCTATGCGAGACTTTCGAAAATGATGAAGGCCAGCGTCTAACTGGCCCCCAAATTTATATCGACTTAATTGATCCACCGTCGATCCGTATCTTTGAACCAGTCACATAGCCTGCCCTTGCTGAGGCGAGGAAAGTGACGACATCCGCGAATTCTTCTGGTTTGCCATAGCGGCCCGCTGGGATCGTTCCGCGAGACTTGGCTGCAACCTCTTTTACATCCGTCTCTGTCCGCTTTGCCGCCGCTGCATCCAGTTCGTCCACCCTTTGTGTATGGATGCGCCCAGGCATGACGATGTTCACGGTTATGCCATCTGCTGCAACTTCATTTGCAAGTGACTTGGACCAGCCCACCACAGCTGACCGTATGCCGTTGGACAACGCAAGATTTGGGATTGGTTGTTCAACTCCTGAGGATGTGATCGAAATGATCCGCCCCCAACCGCGCTCTTTCATCTTTGGCAAAAGGCGCGTGTTCATGTGGAACAGGTTTGCGCCCATCGACTCAAAAAATGTCAACCATGCCGCACGCTCAGCTGTTTGGGCCGTGCCCGGAGGCGGGCCGCCGCCATTGTTTATGATGATGTCCACACCACCATCTTTCAGCAGGTTGTCTACTACGGCGTCAACCTCTTCGATCTTGCCAAGATCCAGTTGCACGGGGTGCACATTATCCATGCCTTCGGCCCAGGTGGCAATCTTATCAACGCTGCGGGCGGCTGCGAAAACGGTCACGCCTTCGGACGCCAGTGACTGTGCAATCGCCATTCCAAGGCCCCGGCTGGCCCCCAAAACAATTGCGCGTTTTCCGTTAATTTCAAGATCCATCAGTTAAGCTCCATCAATCGTTTTTCCTGTCGTAAGATAAGGGCGTCCACTTCGTCACGGCATAGCGCCGAAAGGGGCGCGCCGGGCCGCCGCAGCGTGTCATGTGCAATAATTCCGCGTTTCGCGAGGGTGTATTTGCGGATCGCCAAGCCCATACCGGGTTGCTGTTCAAACCGGGCAAGTGGCAGGTAGGCGTTAAAGATATCCTGCCCGCGTTCAATCTCACCCTTGCTGTAATACTCAACCACGCTTGCCATCATTTCGGGATAGGCAAAGCCGGTCATCGCCCCATCGGCACCACGTGCCATTTCTTCCGGCAGGAACACGCCGCCGTTGCCACACAGGATTGAGATGCGTTTGTTCAGCACACCTTCGCGGCGCAAATAGGTAATTTTTTCCAGTCCCGGCCAATCCTCGTGTTTGAGGCAAACACATGTGGGCAGGTCGTTGACAATTTTTGCAATGACTTTGGGGGAGATCTGAACGCCGGTCGCCAATGGAAAGTCTTGCAAAACAAATGGAACATCGCCGATCAATTCAGCCACTTGATTGTAATAATTCACAATCTGGTCGTCGGTGCGCAGATTGCCCGGTGGGGCAACCATGACGCCTGCCGCCCCCATATCCATCACCATTTTTGTCATCACATCAATTTGCGCAAAGCCCGGCGCAGAAACGCCAACCATAACCGGCACCCTGCCCTTCACCCTGGCTAAGATGCGCGCCACAACATCGCGAGATTCCTCAACCGTCAACTTGGGGGCTTCACCCATCATGCCCAACACGGTCAGGCCCGTGGCGCCTGCGCCGAGATAAAAATCAACCATTCGGTCGCAACTTTCCATGTCGATCCGACCATCGGGATGAAAGGGGGTGACCGCGATCACAAATACTCCGGAGGCTTCGGTTGTCAGTCGTGTCATGTATTTTCCTATCGTGTCTTTTGAAGGGCTACGCGGCCAATTGCCATTGCAGCAGCTGCTTGGCAGGGTTCGACCACGGGGATACCAAGGTAGGCCTCAAGGTCCGCGCGAAATGCTGTCATCCCTGCGCACCCCAGAATGAGCACATCCGCCATCACGCCATCGCGCAGGCTGGTGCCAACGGTCTTGAGCCGTTCAAATGTGCGCGTTTTGTCTGACAGTTCCAGGACGCTCAGTTCAAGAGGCTGATCGCCTGCAAGCCGGTCCATCACGCCCATCGCCCCCACATAACGCATGTGGCGCGGTACGCTTTTGGACAGGATAGACACGATGCCAAATTTCTGTCCCAGCGTCATCGCTGTCAGAATTGATGCCTCGGCAATTCCCAGCACCGGATGGTTTGATTGTTCGCGCAACGCGGCGAGTCCGGGATCGGAATAACATGCAACAACAAAGGCGCTAGCCTGGTTTTCCAGTTTGGCGCAATGCGCTAGCATAGGCGCAACCACCCCGTCCACATGCGCCTGCGTCTCAATCCCCGGCGGTCCTTCGATCAGGGTGCGCGCCTCGATCGGTACAGGACTGGCCGCACGCATGGGATCAACGGCGTGGTCAATGCCCTCGGTCACATGCTGGCTGCTGTTTGGGTTTACTATATAAATTGTCATGTATCGGTTCCTTTGGTTCCCCAAAAACCAGGTGGTAGCGCCAAATCATCCGCGCAGTTGATGCGCTCAATCATCAAGGCTGGCTGCTCTGCTGCATCATCCAAGATTGCCTCTTCGTCCACTCGGTTGGTGTGGCCTTGATCCAACACTTGCAGCGCCTGCGCGAAGGATGGTTTGCGATAGATATTGCACGGAAATCCCTCTGTTTTCGACTTGGAAAAAGGTGTGCCAGCTTGGTCGATTTGTTAAAATTTTGGTTTGGCCTAATGACCGGGCTTGGCGGTCTGTACCTCGATCTGGTATCCCTCGGGATCGTTCATGACGAAGGCGCGGATGCCCAGTTCGTCGCTGTCACGTGGCACCGTGAGACCGGGTATTTTTTGCGAGGCAGCCCACGCATGCCATGCATCGAGGTCTGGTACGCGCAGACAAACCTGTACGGTCTTATGCTCGGCCCATTTCTGCATGCCCCGGGCTTCGTCCACGAGGCCAACATGCGCCTGCCCGCCAATCTGGTAAATTTTCGACCAGCCTTGATCGATGGCCAAGGTGAACCCGAGGACGTCCTCGTAAAACGCCATCGCGCGCGGCAGGTCGCGGTAATACTGAAATGTTATTGCCAGTACGACGCCGCCCGTAGGTCGCTGCGGGTTTTGCAATGTCATGTGTTGCTTCCGATATCCGTTGATCAGTATGCAAATGGTATACACGCGGAATACAGAGTCAACACCGCTGACGGAAAAATCGGCGTTCCCGCCGAAGTATCGTTCAGAAAGGGTGGTGAATATGCGAAATAATTGCTTCGCGAACGTTGGTCAGATGAACCTTCATCGCAGCAGCAGCTGCGTCTGGTGACCCAGCAGCAATTGCATCAATGAGTGCCAAATGTTCTTTGCAGCCAGGTTCTAACCGGTCCGGGAGAGACCCCTGATCATACATACAGGTCTTGTTCTTCAAGCTTTCAATCAATTCAACAAGCAGTTTCGATCCAGCCATCCGAGCGACAAGGAAATGAAGCTTCATGTCCAATGCCGTATGATCTTCTGAACTTGGTCGCGCCCCTTCAAGAAAGCCACATAGCTGTGCTCTGATGGCTGCCAATTCCTCTCCTGACTTGCCAGAAAGGGCTGCTTTTCTCGCTGCTTCGCACTCCAACAAGCTTCGAACATGCAAGATTTCCATAATGTCACTGAGCGAAATACTGTTGACGACCGGTGTGCCGCCGGCGCTTCTGGTCGCAAATCCTTCGCTGATCAGCTGTCCGATTGCTTCGCGAATTGGCGTACGCGAAACGCCCATGCTGTCCGCAAATTTCTTTTCGCTCAGGCGGGTACCAGATTTCAATGTGCCATCAAGGATCATCGTTTTAAGGCGCTGAAAGGTTGAATCACCCAGAGTTTGCAAAGTTTCGGCCATGTCATTTCTCCCGATGGCGAAGAAATTTGTGGTACAAATCCACAAATTGTCCTTAAAGATGGTGCATCGGTATACACATGGAATACCGAGACTTGAGCTAATAGTATACCCATAGTCAAATTCAACGCCGAGGTCTGCATGCAAAACGAAAAATTCGACGTCATAATCCGGGGCGGCACAGCTGTCACCGCGCAGGGTATTCAAACCGCAGACATCGCTGTCACCCAAGGCAAGATCATGGCCATCGCGAATGAACTTCCAGGCTCGGCCGAAACAGAAATTGATGCACGCGGTCTTCTTGTTTTGCCAGGCGGCGTCGATACCCATTGTCACATCGAGCAGATTTCGGGCGCGGGGCTGATGAATGGCGACACGTTTGAGAGCGCAACACGCTCTGCTGCGTTTGGTGGCACCACATCAGTCGTTTCGTTCGCGGCGCAGCATCCAGGCCAAAAGATACGCGACGTCGTCGCAGACTATGCAGTGCTGGCCAAATCCGGAGCGGTGATCGATTACGCATTTCACATGATTGTCGCCGACACCGGAAACGAAAACCTGACGCATGATATCCCAGAGCTGATTGCTCAAGGCCACCGCTCAATCAAGATATTCACCACTTACGACAAGGTGCGCCAAGACGACAAATCCATCCTCGATCTTCTTGATTTGGCCAAGCGCGACAGCGCACTTGTCTGTTTTCACGCCGAGAATGACGGTTTGATCCGCAACATGACGGAAAAACTGTTGGCACAGGGCAAGACAGCGCCGAAATATCATGCGGCCTCCCATCCGCGCGAGGCAGAAATTGAAGCCATTGATCGCATGTGTCGGTTTTCTGAGTTTACCGGCGCGCGGATCATGATCTTTCATGTCTCTACCCGTGAAGGGGCCGATATCATTCGCCGCGCTCGCGCTCGTGGTGTCGATGTGCAGGCAGAAACCTGTCCGCATTATCTGTTCATGACAGTCGGTATTCTGGAGCGTGAAGATCCTGCCCGTTTCATGTGTTCACCGCCGCAACGAACACCCGACGATCAAGACGCCCTGTGGGAGGCGATTGCCGATGGAACCATCCAACTGGTCACTTCTGACCACGCCCCGTATCGCATGGACGACACCGGCAAGTTCGCCAATGGCGCTGACGCGCCTTTCAATCGGATCGCCAACGGCATGCCGGGGCTCGAGACACGGCTACCCCTGATGTTCAACGCGATGGTGAGCGATGGCCGTATGGGAATTGAGGCATTTGTAGAGCTGACCGCAACCGCACCCGCGCGGGCGTTCGGGTTGCACAATAAGGGGCAGATTGCAGAGGGGTTTGATGCAGACATCGCAATCTGGGATCCAACCCTGGCCAAAACCTATCAGGCCAACGATTTGCATGACAATGTCGGCTATAACCCCTACGAGGGGACAACTATTGTGGGCGCGCCAATAACTGTACTGTCCAGAGGTCGCCTCATCGTGGCTGATGGCACATGCGTTGCCGAACCGGGTTCTGGGGAGTGGCTAAGCATGGATTCACGCTCAAACTAGTCATTTGTCGGACCGTTTCTTCGATAGCCGACAGTCATAACTTCAAGAGAAAACAAAAATGATTTTAATGCCCCGCTTTCTGTCCGTTAAAGAAGTGCCCGTTCTCTCTTGGAGCTCGCCGAATGCATTTACAATAACGCCTTCGTTTGCGTCCATATTTTTTCTTGTGGTTGGCCTCACTCTTTTTGGCCTCGGAGAAGCTTTGCTTATCGCATCAGGTGTTGGGGTAAGCCCGTGGACGGTTTTTGCTCAAGGTATCACCCATGTTACAGGGTGGAGCATTGGGCTCGCTACTTTTGTGACCAGCCTATTTGTTTTGCTGTGTTGGATTCCACTCAGACAAACACCAGGCATTGGAACCGTTCTGAATGTCATTATCATTGCTTTGGTTCTTGACTTCCTACTGCCGTATTTGCCCACTTTTGATAACCTTGTCTTGCAAATCGGGGTCGCCATTATTGGAGTTTTGGTCACCGGATTTGGTGGTGGTCTATATCTTATTGCAAATCTGGGCCCTGGCCCACGAGATGGATTGATGACAGGGCTGCAAAGTATGACAAGCCTGCCTATTGCCTGGGTACGCAGTGGTCTTGAACTGACGGTGGTAGCTTTCGGATGGACTCTAGGAGGCAGTGTTGGCTTCGGCACCGTTTTATTCGCTTTGGGAATTGGTCCATCGGTTGCAGCGAGCATGTACGGTCTAAAAATTGCATTTAGAAAACTCGAAAGTTCTGAACTGAGCACCAAGTGAAAGCTCACTTGGTCCGGCGGTTTCAACGGATCGACGCAAGACTTTAGTCTTCTTGGAAAGATGGGGTGCAGATCATGGCCGATCGTCGCTGGACCTTTTCCACTGCTGTACGCAGGTGTTGGTTTCATCCTGGGCAAGTAGCACCAACTGGTTCATATCCGCATTCAGATTGAAAACGCTTCTGGCCTAACACACTAGATCTAAATCCAAAATTGCGTACTCCTTCACTGTATACCTGTTTTGCATAGGCGATTTGAAATTGGCATTGGCCGAAGACTGGCTTGGTGCCTTAGGTAACTGGCACAGATTCAGGACGCCAATATGGGCATCCGAAATGGAGGGAACAATGAACAAATTTATCCGCATAGCTGCGGCAGGCATGATGTCACTCACATTTGGTGCAGTGGCTCAGGCCGACGTCACAGTCAAAGTTGCTTATGACGCAGATCCAGTTTCGCTGGACCCGCACGAGCAATTGTCCGGGGGAACACTCCAGTTTTCACATATGTCATTTGACCCGCTTGTGCGCTGGACTCAGGACCTGCAGTTCGAACCTCGTTTGGCCGAGAGCTGGGAACAGATCGACGCGACCACCACACGGTTTCACCTGCGTAGTGGTGTTAAATTCCATTCCGGCAACGTGATGACAGCGACTGATGTCGATTGGACATTTGATCGCCTGAAAGAAAGCCCTGACTTCAAGGGTATTTTCAGCCTGTTCACCGATGTGAAGGTGATCGACGATCATACCTTTGACCTGATCACATCCGAGCCTTATCCATTGGTGCTGCATACGGTAACGTACATCTTCCCAATGGACAGCAAGTTCTATTCTGGCACCACCGATGACGGCAAGGATCGCTCCGAGCTGGTTAAGCATGGTGATAGCTTTGCGTCGCGCAATGTTTCCGGTACTGGCCCGTTCGTCGTCAGCGAGCGTGAGCAAGGTGTTAAAATGGTGTTTGACCGTTTTGACGGCTACTGGGACACCGAAACCGCTGGTAACGTCGACCAAATCATCCTGACCCCGATCAAAGAAAGCCCAACCCGTGTGGCCGCTTTGTTGTCTGGCGATGTTGATTTCATCGCGCCGGTCCCGCCCACCGATCTGGCACGTGTTGACGAAAACGATAGCACCGACCTGATCACAATGCCCGGCACCCGGATCATTACCTTCCAGATGAACCAAGAGCGTGTAGAAGCGTTGAAAGATGTACGTGTACGTCAGGCTATCGATTATGCCGTGAACAACGCTGGTATCGTTGACCGCATCATGCGTGGATTTGGTACTGTCGGCGCCCAGGCTAGCCCAGCTGGCTATCTTGGTCACAATCCTGAATTGGCCCCACGTTTCGACGTTGAAAAAGCCAAGGCTCTGATGGCCGAAGCTGGCTATGCGGATGGGTTCGAAATCACCATGATGGCGCCAAACAACCGCTATGTGAACGATGACAAAATCGCTCAGGCTGTTGCGTCAATGCTTGCAAAAATCAACATCAAGGTTGATCTGCAAACAATGCCCAAGGCCCAGTACTGGCCTGCATTTGATGAGCGCGCAGCAGACATGATGATGATCGGCTGGCACTCGGACACCGAAGATTCGGCTAACTTCCACCAGTTCCTGAGCCACTGTGCCGACGCAGAAACCGGCAATGGCCAGTACAACTCTGGTAACTTCTGTAACGCCGAGGCGGACATGCTGATGGCTAAGGCCAACGCTGAAACAGATTCCGGTAAGCGCGCCGAAATGCTGCAGCAGATGGAAACCATCCTCTACAATGAGGCCGCTTTCATTCCGCTGCATTGGCAGAACCTCGCTTGGGGTGCCCGCAAAGGTGTTCACGCCGACAAGATCGTGAACGCGCTGAACTTCCCTTACTTCGGTGACCTCGTCGTCGACTAAGGATCTCTCTAACCGGGGCGGGCTCGATTGACCTGCTCCGGTTTTTTTCCTACCAGACTTCTTTATGGCTATGCTTCCTGCTCGCTGGGGAGGAAGGCATATTGCCCAATAATAATACCCCCAGAAAGGTATGAAAGCATGTTCGCTTACCTTGTGAAACGCGTGTTTCAGGCGATTGCGGTGATGTTCGTCATCTCGTTAATCGGCTTTGCAATTCAGGACAATCTCGGCGATCCGCTACGTGAACTTGTCGGGCAGTCCGTGAGCGAAGAGGTTCGCCAAGAGCTGCGCGACGAACTGGGACTAAATGACAGTTTCCTGACCCAGTATCTGCGATTTGCAGGCAATGCATTGCAAGGCGATCTGGGAACCAGTTACTTCTTTAAAGAGCCAGCGCTTGATGTGATCCTCAAAAAACTCCCGGCAACTATGGAACTTGTTCTCGGGGCAACAATCATCATCATCGGTCTGTCGATCCCTGTCGGTGTCTATACTGCAATCTACCCCAATACGATTCTAAGTCGCGTTGTCATGGGCGTATCGATTATTGGTATTTCGATCCCAGTGTTTTTGACGGCAATTCTGATGATCTTTGTGTTTTCTGTCGAGTATGGCTGGTTTCCATCTTACGGACGTGGCGAAATTGTACATGTCTTTGGGCCATGGGAAACAAACTTTGCCACTGTAGATGGCTGGATGCATATTCTGCTGCCCTCCGTTGCTCTTGCTTCGATCATGTTGCCGTTGTTTGTGCGTTTGATCCGGGCCGAAATGATGGAAGTGCTGCAAAGCGAATACGTTAAATATGCCAAGGCTAAGGGCATCAGACCCTGGCGCATCTACTTTGTTCACGCGCTTAAAAACACGTTGCTGCCGGTAATCACCGTCGGTGGAGTGCAGATCGGAACGATGGTGGCCTACACTATTCTGACCGAAACCGTGTTTCAGTGGCCTGGCATGGGCTTCATGTTCCTTGAAGCCGTGAACCGCGTCGACACCCCCCTTATTGTGGCCTACCTCATCGTTGTTGGGTTCATCTTTGTTGTCACTAATACAATTGTTGACCTGATCTATGGACTGGTCAATCCAACTGTCAATCTTGCGAGGATGGGCGCATGAGCAGCCTGAGCACCCCAACAGAACCGTCGCGCTGGTCGCGAGTCTGGAATTCGAACATCGGTTACAGTTTCCGGCGCAACCCAGTCGCGATTGTGTCGCTGATGATCTTCCTGTTGATCGCGATCATGTCCATTTTTGCACCGCTGATCGCACCGTTTGATCCCTATGATCTTGGACAGATCGACATTATGAATAGCGAATACCCTCCGCTTTGGGTGGATGGTTCCGATGCGCAATTCATACTTGGTACCGATGATCAGGGCCGCGATCTGTGGTCAACAATCCTATACGGGACACGACTTTCTCTGCTGATCGGTATTTGTGCCGTTGTATTGCAAGCGTTCCTGGGGATTTCGATTGGCCTAATTGCTGGCTATGTCGGTGGGCGGACTGACAGTCTTCTGATGCGACTAGCTGATATTCAGCTTTCCTTTTCGACGCTGATGGTGGCGATCATCTTCCTGGCTGTTACTCAGGCCATGTTTGGCTCTGAGACTTTCAACCAATATGCGATCTACTTCTTGATTGCAGTCATTGGCGTTGCCGAATGGCCTCAATATGCGCGCACAGTGCGGGCAACCGTGTTGGCTGAGAAAAAGAAAGAGTACGTCGACAGCGCGCGGGTGCTGGGGTTTGGTCCCGGCCGGATTATGGTTCGCCATATTCTTCCCAATTCGCTATCGCCGATCTTTGTTATCTCAACGGTTCAAGTGGCCAATGCGATCATTTCCGAGGCATCGCTGTCCTTCTTGGGTTTGGGCATGCCACCCAGTCAGCCGTCACTCGGGTCGCTGATTTCGTCTGGGTTCGATTATATCTTTTCGGGAAGTTGGTGGATCACTGCCATCCCCGGCATCGTGCTGGTCGTTCTGGTTCTTGTGATCAATCTATTGGGTGACTGGCTGCGTGATGCCTTGAACCCCAAACTTTACAAAGGATAAGCACGATGTCCTTGCTTTCTGTACGCGATCTGAGCGTAAAATTCGCCATGCGCGACAACACTGTGACCGCCCTGAACCAGATCAGTTTTGATCTGGCCAAGGGTGAACGCCTGGGCATTGTCGGAGAATCCGGCGCGGGCAAATCCATCACTGGGTTTGCACTGATGAACCTGCTTAGCCGTCCTGGATTTATAGATTCAGGCAAGATCATGTTTCTGGGTGATGACATCGTCCAGATGCCCGAGGCCAAGATGCGTAACATCCGCGGCAATAAGATGGCGATGATTTTTCAGGATCCGATGGTTACGCTTAACCCGGTTCTGACCATTGGGCAGCAGATGGTGGAAACCCTGATGGCCCACCGCAAGCTGAGCAAAGCCGAGGCTGAGCAGATTGCGATCGTTAAGTTGCGCGAAGTCTATATTCCTTCGCCCGAGGATCGTCTCGAGCAGTACCCGCACGAGCTATCGGGCGGGATGCGCCAACGGATTGTCATTGCCATTGCCCTGTTGCTGGATCCACAATTGATCATTGCGGATGAACCAACCACGGCCTTGGATGTGACCATTCAGGCCGACATCATGGAACTGTTGTTGGAACTGTGCCAATCTAACAAGGTCGGGTTGATCTTGATCACCCACGATCTGGGCGTGGTCAGCCAGATGACCGAGCGCACTCTGGTGATGTATGCTGGCCGAATTATCGAAGCCGGACGCACCCGCGAGATCATCAACGATCCACAGCATCCTTATACTCAAGGGTTGATCAATGCTCTGCCTCAACAGACCAAGCCCGGTCAAAGATTGAAGCAAATTCCTGGCAGTATGCCATCATTGACGGCCATTCCCAAAGGGTGCCCATTCAGCCCCCGTTGTGAGTTCGTAAAAGACCGTTGCCACACCGAAGCGCCCGAAACGGTGCAGTATGCCAATGTCGAGGTCGCTTGCCATGAGGTGAACCGACTACACACTGACAAAGCCGAGGAGATCAAGGCATGACGACCCCTCAGCCTTTGTTAGAAATTCGCAATCTTGAAAAGCGGTTCGAGCTTGATCGCGGGTTTCTCGAAACGCTCAAATTCCGTGGCGGCAAGTTCGTACAGGAAAAACGCGCCGTTCATGCGGTCAATAACATCTCTCTGCAAGTTGCACCTGGAGAGGCTCTCTGTGTGGTTGGTGAAAGTGGATGCGGAAAATCCACTGTGGCCCGACTGATCGCAGGGTTGTTGAGCCCGAGTGCTGGTGAAATTCACTATGATGGTCAACGTATCGACAACCGGTCACGCCGTACTTTGATGCCGCTGCGCAAAAAGATGCAGATGATCTTTCAGAATCCCTATGCATCGTTGAACCCACGTATGACGATCCAGCAGGCACTTGAAGAGCCGGTGCGATATCACAATCCGTCCCTGTCACGTAGTGAATTGCGCGACAAAGTTGCCGAGGTTATGCGTGCAGTTGGGGTAGATCCCAGTTGGTCAACCCGTTACCCGCATGAATTCTCTGGCGGCCAGCGGCAGCGAATTGCAATTGCGCGTGCGCTGACAGTGGACCCCGAATTCATCATTGCAGATGAGCCGATTTCGGCGCTGGATGTTTCGATTCAGGCACAAGTCTTGAACCTGATGCTGGAGGCCAAGGATCAGCGCGGCCTTACCTATCTGTTCATCACCCATGATCTGAGCGTCGTGCAGCATTTTGGCACAAAGGTTGCGGTTCTCTATCTTGGGTCGGTCTGTGAGCTGTCCGATACTGCAACACTGTTTGAAAACCCAAAACACCCCTATACACGTGCCTTGCTATCGGCTGTGCCACAGTTGAAAGATGATCACCCCAATCATATAAGACTACGGGGTGAAATTCCGACGCCGATCAATATGCCGAAAGGGTGTCCGTTTGAAAGCCGCTGCGCGCACGCAAATAGCCGTTGCTCGGCCGAGCAACCGCGCCCCATACAGCAGCCTGATGGGTCGCTGGTTGCCTGCCATGCGGTCGAGGAAGAGCGGCTGGACGGGTGATCGCTCGGACGCGCGGAACGGAATGACAAAGTGGACATAGCCTGGCTTAGAGATTTTGAGGCTTTGGTCGCGCAGAAAAACTTCTCGCGGGCGGCGGAAGAGCGCAATGTCAGTCAGCCTGCGTTCTCCCGGCGTATTCGCTCGCTTGAAGAGGAGTTTGGCGTCAAGTTGATAAATCGCCAAACTTTGCCACTCTCCCTAACGCCAGCTGGTGAGGTTTTTCTGGCGCAGGCCCGTGTTATGTTGCGGACCTACGATGAAACGCTCGAGCGCTGTCAGATTATTGATACCGCGGGTGAAAACGTCATACGTTTCGCGACATCGCAGTCGCTGTATATGACCCACTACAAAACCCATATTGCCCCAATGGTGGAAGTGGGAGGGCTAGAGATTGATCTGAATTCCACAGGTTGGACCGCCGATCAATTTGTCTCCGCGTTACAGCAGCGCTATTGCGATGTGATTTTGACCTACTGGCACCCATCGATGGATGCACTTGCGCCCCTGGGACTTGGCAATTGCGACTTCATTACTTTGACTGAAGACGCGTTTCTGCCGGTGTCAAAGAATGGACCAGAAGGACCTCTGCACACATTGGTGCGCGGCGGTAAAAAGCCGATTTCGCTTTTGTCCTACGGCACCGTCTCGGCGCTGCGTTCCGTGGTGGAATTTGCATTACGGCAGCATATCGAGGGGCCCAAGATGCTGGTGGTGAATCAAAGCGCTCTGGCCATCTCGGTAAAAGCGATGATCATGGAGGGCTTTGGCATGGGCTGGTTGCCACAAGAGCTGTGTAAAAGTGAAATTGCAGACGGACGAATGACGGTGGTTGGTGGAGAAGAATATTCCCACAATTTGGAGATCCGGCTCTATCGGGACAAAGAGAACACAAAGCCGACGCTGAACAGGCTGTGGCGCGACATACAGGCCCAATCAAGCGAAAGCAAAGATTGACCCCCCAAAAATCGTAGCCTGAATGTGCTGTTGGCTCAAATACACAGGGCGAAATCCGGTCCATCAGAACCTGGCCGTCCACACGGACAGTTTTGAAAATTGTCTCGCCCTGTTTAGGCATATCCAATGACGCTGGTGCCGCGCTTCAGATGACGACCTGACGCGACAGCGGTGGTCGGTTTGCCATCTTTGGCAACGGTCTGACCACGCAGGATCGTGCGCACGGGCCAACCCGTAATCTGCATTCCTTCGTAGGGGGTGTAGTCTGAACCATGGTTTAAACTATCCTGACGAATTGTGGCCTGTAGTTCTGGATCCCATAGGGTGATGTCAGCATCCGCCCCCACCGATAACGTACCCTTTTGCGGATGCAGACCATAAAGCCGTGCCGGGTTTGTTGAGGTCAGCGCGACAAAACGTTCGATGCTGATCCGGCCTTTACTGACCCCTTCAGAAAAAAGGATTGGCAGGCGCGTTTCGACACCGGGTATTCCGTTAGGCACCCATTTGAACGATGTCCGGGCGCGATCGTTGTTCTTGCCGGTATTGTCTGGGGCTTCGAAATGGAACGGGCAGTGGTCCGACGAAAACAGATCGAATGTACCGTCGCGCAACCCGTCCCAAATGGCGGCCTGACTGTCGTGGTCACGAGGTGGGGGTGAACAGACATACTTAGCCCCCTCGAAATCCATGTTCAGTCCCTTGAGGTCATCGCGGGTCAGGGCGATGTATTGCGGGCAGGTTTCGGCAAAAACTTTCATGCCGCGTTTTCGGGCCCACTGAATTTGCTCCATCGGGTCGCGGCCAGAGACATGCACGATGACGACGGGCACATCCGTGAGCTGGGCATGGCTGATTGCGCGGTGCGTGGCTTCGCGTTCGGCGATTTGGGCATGCGCCTCTGCGTGATAATAGGGCGCGGTCTTTCCTTCGGTCTCCAGCTTATGCGTCATGTACCGGATCGCGTCGTGGCCTTCTGCATGTACCATCACCAGCGCTTGTTCACGTCGGGCCACATCGAATACCTCAAGCAGTTCGGCATCATTCAGCACCAGATCGTCGTACGTCATGAAGACCTTGAACGAGGTGTAGCCATCACGCACAAGTGCCGGCAATTCCTGGCCCAGGACCTGTGGTGTCGGGTCCGAAATCACCAGATGGAACGATACATCTGTGAAGCAATTTCCTTCGGCTTTGCGATGGTAATCCTCGACGCACTGGCGCAGCGAACTGCCCTTTACCTGCATCGCAAAAGGCAGGACCGTGGTATTCCCCCCAGCCGCAGCAGAGTGGGTACCACTAGCGAAATCATCTGCCATCACGGTGCCGTCCGATGTCGGCTGATCCAGATGCACATGGGCGTCGATGCCGCCCGGCAGTACGAGAAGCCCGCTTGCATCGATTTCCTCCGATGCGGAGACACTCTCGGCAATCTGTACGATACGGCCATCGCGGATGCCAATGTCTGCGGAAAACTGGTCTGTGGCCGTCACCAGGGTACCGCCGCGAATGGCAAGGTCACATGTCTCCATGACGGTTATGCCGCTGCACTGTTGCCGGTGATCGCGGTCATCGCCGCGCAAAACCGGTCAACCTGTTCCAGCGTGTTGTAATGTACCATCGACACCCGGATCACGCCGCCATCCTCGTCTTCGCCCAGCGCTTCGACCAGACGTCGGGTGTGAAAGTCGCCAAAGCGGATAGCGATGCCATATTCATCCATCGCGTTGGTGAATTCGCCTGAATGATGCCCGTCGATCCTAAATGCGATCGTGGGCACACGGTTCGATCCGATGTTGCGAGTGGCGCCAATCACCCGAACGTCGTTGCGCCCGCGCAGATTGGCCAGCAATCTGTTGGTCAGGGCATCCTCTTGTTTTGCAATCGCAACAAATGCGGCCTCCAGTTTGTTGCGCTGAGTTCCAGTACCTCCCTCATGTTCGCCAAGGGCTGCCAGATACTCAACGATACCCACGGCGCTGAAAGCCAGTTCATAGTTAGGATTTCCTGGTTCCAGCTTGCCGGGAACTTTGTCTTTCCCATAGAAATAGTGATACTGCCCGTCCAGTTCCGTCAGCAGATCGTACTTGCCATACATCACCGCCACATGCGGCCCATAACACTTGTAAAGGCTGAACACATAGTAGTCGACATCCCAGGCCTGCACATCAATGGCACGGTGAGGGGCATAGGCCACGGCATCAACACAGATTTTCGCGCCGCGGTCATGCACGAACTTTGCATAGTCGGCAATTGGGTTCACCTGCCCAAGGATGTTTGAGACATGATGCACGCAGACAAGTTTGGTGCGCTCGGTCATCAGAGCATCCAGATCATCCAGTTGCAGCGCATAGGTTTCTTTGTCGACCGGCCAGAATTTCACGACAATGCCAAACTCGCGTAGCCTGTCCCATGGGCCGATGTTGGATTCATGGTCCGCGATAGAAATGATGATTTCGTCTCCCGGAACGAACTGGCTGCGCATCGCATTGGCGAGGATCTGCATAAGCGCGGTCGTAGAGTGACCAAATACGATTTCCTCAGGACGCGCGGCATTTGTCATGGTCTGCATCGCCCTGCGTCCGTCCATCAATGCAGCGGCGGCGGCAAGTGACACGTCGTAGCTGCCACCAATCTGCACATCTCGGTGGGTCAGGAATTCAGTGACCTTTTCGATCGCACCCAGTACGGTCTGCGACCCTCCGGCGTTGTCGAAAAACGCCCAGTCACTTTTCAAGCCGGGAAAATGCGACTGCACAAATGTCTGATCGATCTGATCTTTGGTTTCGGTCATTTTCGCCTCTTTCATGGATCAGTGGTTCAGAACCGCACTCAGGAAATTCTGCGTGCGGGGTTCTTGTGGATTGGAAAAGATTTCATCGGGTTTGCCGGTCTCTATCACCTCGCCGCCATCCATAAATATAACCCGGTCCGCGACTTGCCGCGCAAAGCCCATTTCATGAGTTACGACGATCATTGTGACGCCGGTACCAGCCAGATCCTTCATAACATCCAGCACCTCGCCAACCATCTCGGGGTCCAGCGCACTGGTAGGTTCGTCGAACAACATGACGCGCGGTTCCATCGCCAAGGCACGGGCAATGGCCACTCGTTGCTGCTGACCACCTGACAGATGCTCGGGGTATTTGTCAGCCTGCTCTGATATGCCGACGCGCTCCAGCAGGAAGTTGGCCCGGTCAGTTGCCTCTGTTGTACTGAGCCCGCGCACGCGCGATGGGGCCAGCATTACGTTGCGGCGGACTGTCAAATGCGGAAACAGGTTGAAGGACTGGAACACCATGCCCACCTCGGCGCGCACCTTAGCCAGCGATTTGCCCGGCATAACTGGTATGCCGTCAACAACGATTTCGCTGGTGTCTTCAAAACCCTCCAATCGGTTGATGCACCGGATCAGTGTCGACTTCCCGGAACCAGACGGACCGACGATGCAGATGACCTCTCCCTCGGCGATGTCCAAATTTATACCTTTCAACGCACAAAATTCGCCATAGAATTTCTTTAGGTTGCGGATACTGACAAAACCGTCCATCAGCGTTCTCCCGCGCCGAGCCGGCGCTCCATTCGTGAAACTGCGGCAACCAGTGGCCACAAGATCGCCACGTAGATAGCTGCGGCCAAAATTAAAGGGCTGGGATTGGCCGCCAAAGCCTGTGCCTGAGTGGCCTGTTTCAACAGGTCCGGCATGGCCACGACCGATGCCAAGGCCGTATCCTTGACCACATTTATGGAGTTATTGGTAAGCGGCGGAATTACGATTTTGACCGCCTGTGGCAGGATGACGTCTACCATCATATGTCGATACCCGAGGCCTAGTGCCTGCGAGGCCTCAAACTGACCCTTGGGGATTGCCTGTATTCCGGCTCTAAAAATCTCGGCCATGTAGGCGCCAGACACCAGCGTTAAGGCCAACATCGCAGACCAGAACGACGACATGCTGATACCCACAAAGGGCAGCGCATAATAGACGATGATCAACAGTACGAGTAAGGGCAACGAACGGAAGACATCGATATAGATACGGGCCAGAAGTTGGACAGGTGGTGCGGCGTAAAGACGGATCAAGGCAAGGACCAATCCCAGTGCCAGACCCGCGATGATGCTGACCACACCCAGCTTTATAGTGATCCAAAGACCCTTGAGCATAAGAGGATAGGTTCGAAGCAACACTTCGACGTTGAAGAAGGTGTCAATAATTTCCATGCAAGTCCTGCCGGTGTAAGAGCCATGCCCGAAATTGCTACGGGCATGGCAAGGATCTGTGTTACGGCATGTCCATGACAGCGACGGTCGAGGTGGTATCCTCGGGGGTAGCCCCAAACCATTTCTCGTGCAGGCCGGCGATGACGCCTTCGTTCTTAAGCGCCGTCAGCACTTCGTTGACCTGCCCAGCCAGTTCAGCGTTTTTGTCAAACATCATCGAATAGCGTTCTCCGGTCTCGATCCGGGCAACTACTTTCAAATTGGGTTTGTCTTTGACGTAATACAGCAATGCTGGAATGTCGGAGATATAGCCCTGAATACGGCCAGCGCCGAGGTCTAGCATCGCAGGAGCCAGGCCTTCGTAACGTCGGATTTCAGTAAAGCCTGCTGTGTCACTCTGTTCAGTTGCCCACATGTCACCAGTTGATCCGGTATCGACGCCAACCACTTTTCCTTTCAAATCAGCCACCGATGCCGGGCCGCCTTCGACCACAGTCAGCGACTGATCGCTATCGTAATAGGGCTGGGCAAAACTCACGGATTCAAGGCGTTTCTCGGTGATGGTGATCGACGAGATAGCAAGGTCTGCCCTGCCTGATTGAACCGCAGAAAATAGGCCGTTGAAGGGGATATTGACGATTTCAACGTCATTACCCAAGCGACTGGCGACTTCGTTCACCAAATCAATCTCAAATCCAACAAACGCACCAGTTTCGTCCTGAAACTCCCACGGAACATTCCCAATGTTCGCTCCGACTTGCCATGTGTCGGCCTGTGCCGCGGTGGTCAGTGCGCCCGTAGTCGCGAGTGCCGCAATGAGTATTTTGACTTTATCAACAAGCATCTTGAGTCCTCCCAGAATTTCTTCTTGCAACGTATCCGGCAAAGTGGTCTTACCGGTCAGACCAGTAAGAAACACAGAGCTAGGATCGTTTCAAGCAAAAACACTTGCCTCTGGCCAATTCGGCTGTCGCGTGTAGATTGCGAATTGTCTGAAAACCCGAAAAGCTATGACCAACGCATGATCGAACGCACCCCAGTTTCCCAAGCAATTGCCCGGCAATTGCAAGAGATGATCCAATCCGGAAAACTGAGCAGTGCGGAACGACTGCCGTCTCAGCGCGTGTTATCTGAACAATTGGGCGTCTCGCGCCCATCGCTGCGTGAAGCTCTGATGACGCTTGAAACGCTGGGGCTGATCCGCACCTATCCCGGTCGTGGGACCTTTGTCACTGACCCACAGGACATGCCGGCCGCAAACAGTACCCAGTGGCGGTATACCGACGACTATGGAATGGCCGACGTCTTCGAAGTGCGCCTGCTGTTAGAAGGTCAGTTGGCCCGGCATGCCGCCGAAACCTCAACCCTTGACGACATTTCGCTGCTCACCGCGGCAACGGACAAGATGGAAGCCGCATGGGCGCAAGGGGACCTGATCGCCAATGTCGATGAAGATCTGGAGTTTCACCAGCTTATCGCCGGCAAAAGTCGCAATTCCCTATTGCTGCAGACCTACACCTCTCTAAGTGCCATGGTAATGGAGACCCAACGTCAGCCAATCCCCTTTACCGCGTTGGACCGGATGGCCAGTTCGATTGCCGAACACAGGGCTATCATCGCAGCCCTGAATGCCCGGGATGCAGATGCGGCCCAAACGGCCATGGTCGAACATATTCGGAACACGGCCGCCTGCGCGGGCATATCGATCTGAAGAACATTTTCGGATTCTGACGGACTGGAAAATGGTAGCCAGCCGTCCGCTGACCCGTAAAGGTCAGCCTAGGCTCCGTCACGCACCAGGGTGCATCGAGACGGCTGGCAAATTGATACCATTGCACCCCGACAGTTTTTTCGGGCTTCCATGGCTCAATACCGATCTCGCGACCACCAGCCTCACCAAAAGATGGCAATGGCTAGACCGGGGAGCCCGCGTTTGACACTGACAACCTAAGTCCTGGTCGGTCTCGACGCCTTATCCAAAGTCAAGCAACCGTAGAAAATTCGCAAATCGTATCGACTTATTCTGCCAGCCTTCAACGCGTACTGACCGAATGGGCAACCTTATCACGAATTCGAGAGTGCAATTAACGAAAGTCAAGGATCGCACAGGGGAATCCGACCCATATTCACCCCGCCTCACCAGCAAACGGAGAGTGATCATGTCGCTTGGAATCACCTATACTAAAGCTCGTAGGACACTTGGAGTTGGCTTTGCATTGCTGCTCGGCTCCACTGCCGCGCCCGCACTCGCAGAAGGCCCCACTTTGAGTGAGGAAGCCTTTGACGCATCGAAACAGCTGTATTTTGAACAATGTGCTGGCTGTCACGGTGTTCTGCGCAAAGGCGCCACTGGTAAAAATCTTGAACCGGTTGTGAAGACAACCAAAGCCGACGGCACCGTTGTCGAAGGCGGCACGCTGAAGCTGGGTCAGGAACGACTCGAAAAAATTATCGCCTGGGGAACCGAAGGCGGGATGAACAACTTTTCGGACATCATGACCGAAGACCAGATCCGGGATATGGCAACCTATATCCAAATGGATCCGCCGAAACCGCCGGAAATGTCGCTGACGCAGATGCAGGCCACACGTAAGGTCTATGTGGAAGAAGCTGACTACCCAACTGAGCCGCTGCACGGCCGCAACTGGGAAAACTTCTTTGTGGTTATTGAACGTGACGCTGGTAAAGTGGCTGTCATCGATGGCGACACCAAAGAGGTTCTGGTTCACATCCCGACCGGTTATGCGGTTCACGTGATCAAAGCGTCTGAGCACCACTCAATTTCAGAGCCTGAGAACCCCGGCCGCTTCTGGTACACTATGGGCCGTGACGGCAAGATGACCAAGATCGACCTCTGGCAGACACCAGACAAGATGTTGGTTTCCGAAGTCAAAGTTGCCTATGACGCACGTGACGTAGCCGTATCCGGCGACGGCAAGTACATCATTGGTGGGGCATACTGGCCTCCGCACTTCGTGATCTCGGACGCTGTCACTATGGAACCGCTGAAAGTTGTTTCGACACGCGGTGTGAACACCGAAGGTGACTATGTAGAAGAAGCCCGTGTGGCCGCGATCTACACCACTCCGCACGAGCCAACTTGGTTGGTTGCCGTTAAAGAGCTGGGCCAGATGTGGCAGGTCGACTATTCTGACATCGACAACCTGCGGATCGACAAGATCGACACTTCTCGTTTCTTGCACGATGGGTTCTTTGATCCAACTGGTCGTTATTTCCAGATCGCCGCAAACGCGTCGAACCAGATGGTTGTTGTAGATTCCAAGGAGCGTAAGCTCGAGGCAATCATTGACACCGCCGCGTTGCCGCACCCTGGTCCTGGTGCCAACTGGGTCGACCCGAACTGTGGTCCTGTAGCCGGTACTACCCACTTGGGTGAAGGCACTGTGACGGTTTGGGGAAATGACCCAGAAGGTCATCCAGATCAAGCTTGGAAAACCTGTTACGAAGTCGAAACAGACGGTGCTGGCCTGTTCATCCGGACTCACCCAAATTCTGACTACTACTGGGCTGACCAAACTAAGCACCCAGAGCCCGAAGTTCAGCAGTCGGTACAGGTTATCTCGAAAGAGACTGGTGAGATTGTGAAAACAATCCAGGTCACTGACACTCCGGGTACAGCAGCTGTGCACTTTGAGTTCAACGCAGATGGCACCGAAGTTTGGGTTTCCAAATGGAACATGTCTGACTCGCTTGAGCCAAATGGTGAGATTGTAATCTACGACGCCAAAACTCTTGAGGAGATTGGCCGCGTCAAAGGTCTCTACGCACCAACCGGCAAGTTCAACGTCTACAACCGTTCGAACCACGTCACATAATGTGACTCAAAACCCAACAGGAAGGGCGGGCCAGGCGCCTGCCCTTTCTTTTTGTCAGCGGCGTCGGGGCTGGGACGGGTCAGGAATCCAAAACCCAACCACCAATACCGAGCTTTTTACCCGCTACCAATACCATCACTGATTGGCAGCCCTTCGCATTGGGCCAGCCCAAACCAAAGCCAAGACGGAGCCTGGACATGACCCAGACCAGCGAAGCTGAACCGAAAAAGCCCATCTGGCGGCGCTACTTCCTTTGGGGAATGCCGTTAGCAGGGATCACGGCGGCCTTCATAGCCGGCATTGTGTTCTGGGGCGGTTTCAATACCGCTATGGAAGCGACCAACACGATGCCATTCTGCATCTCCTGCCACGAAATGAAAGATAACGTATACGCCGAATATCAGGGCACTATCCACGACGTGAACCGCTCTGGTGTGGGCGCAGTTTGTTCTGACTGCCACGTGCCCAAGGACTGGACCCACAAGATGATCCGCAAGATCAAAGCGTCCAAAGAGCTGTGGGGCAAGCTGACTGGCAGTATCAGTACGCCGGAAAAATTCGAAACCCATCGGCTGTCGCTTGCAATGAACGAATGGGAGCGGATGAAAGCGACGGATTCGATTGAATGCCGCAACTGTCACGATTTTGAATCGATGATGCCTGAATTCCAGAAGCCACGCGCCCGTCAGCAACACCTGAACGCGATGGAAGTTGGCCAGACATGCATCGATTGCCACAAGGGCATCGCCCACAAGAATGTGCGCGACCGTGCGACCGATGAATACCTCGAGGCTTTGGAGGCACCCAATCCGGCGTTTATCCGCGAAGTTCCGCAAATCTACCTGGATAGCTTGGCCTATATCGAAGCTGTAGAAGCTGAAGAAGCCGCCGCAGCACGGGCCGCCGAAACTGCCAATCGCGAAGCCGTGCAAGCTCAGATTGCCTCGGCTGTTGATGCTGCCATCGCAGAAGAGCGGGCTGCCGCTGCTGGCGAAGTCACTGAAGCCGCTGCCGGGGATACCGTTGGTGCCGATGTCGACTGGACCACAGTGGCGAATACCGATCTGACCATGTTCTACCCCGGTCAAGCCTCGTTTGAGTGGGTTCAGAACGGCAAGCAGCATGGTGGTGCACGTCCGCTGACCAAAGGTGGCGATCAATGCACAACCTGCCACGCAGCCGAGCTGGAAGCCATTGGCAGCAAAATCGTTACAGGCAGTGGTGGCAAGAACGATGAGCTGGAGCCAACGCCAATCCCGGGTAAGCGCAGCATCATCAACGCCACAGTTCAGGCCGCGCATGATGCCGACAATCTCTATGTTCGTATGCAATGGCCGGACGCACCTCACGCCCCTGCCCCCTTTGTTGAAGGTGGCAAGATGGATCCTGAAAACCAGATCAAAGTGGCCATGATGATTTCTGGCACGGGTATCGAAATGGGTGACCAGGTGGGGTGCTGGGCCAGTTGTCATGCTGACAACGCCTATATGCCATTTGCCCCAGATGCTGATGGGATTGCCGCCAGCGGGGAGGTGGCTTCGCGTCTGGAAGCGACTGGCATGATCACCAAGTACCTGACCGAAAGCCGCACAAAAGTTGAGGTCAAGGGACGTCGTGGCAAACCTCAAGGCGGCTGGGATCAGCTGAAGTCTGCGGAAGAGATCGAACAGTATCTTGCTGATGGCACCTTCCTTGATCTGATGCGCGTCTATGCGGATGGTAGCGGCTCCAACGGCTATCTACTGGACCGCCGCGTTGAAAATGGCGGTGAGTTTGCCTCGCAGGCGACCCTCTCGGCCGGCATGTGGACCGTAGTGTTCTCGCGGCCGCTGAACTCGGACACACCGGGGGATGTACCGCTTGAACCCGGCAAGTCCTATACCGTCGGCTTTGCGATCCACGATGACTATGCTGATGCGCGGTTCCACCACGTGACGCTGGATACCAGCCTGGCGCTGGATGATCCCGACGCGATGGTCAACGTGGTTGGTCAGTAAAACCTAAAACGGCGGCCGGGTGTTCCGGCCGCCGTTCCTTTTTTATCGGGGTTTTGATATGCGCACACCTTACATTTTGTCACTTACCCTGCTGTCGCTTGCGGCGGCATCTTCGGTTCACGCCGCAGGGAAAGACCCGGCTGTTGTTTGTGCCGAGGCCGAGGAACGTTATGTCTCGCTCACCGGCCGGCCCTCATCCGAAGCCGACGGTGTGGTTGTGGTGACGATGTACAAATACAATTTCTGCCCCGCCCGGATTACCGTTCCGGTGGGGACCACGGTACGCTGGGTCAATGTCGACAAACGCACCAGTCACAGCGTCCTGTCGCCCGGCGCTGGCATGCCCGAATCTGATCGCGCCTTTCCAGACGAAAGCGTCGAGTTCACCTTCCTGACACCGGGCGACCAAGACTATCTATGTGGTCCACATTGGGAAACCCGCGACATGATTGGCATGGTTACAGTCACAGAATAGCCCCGCCCAGGACCCGTTATTTCGCAAAACAAATATGCCTTAGCATAAGTCAAGGAAAGCTGGGCAGCACGGCGGCATTCTGCCCTCATGATACGCCAGGATCTCCAGCATTGCTTTCACCATCAGGTGCTGCCCAGCACTGACCACGCGATTGCACCGTGCGTTTGGGGTTCTGCCAAGACAACCACTGGAGCATGCGAGAACCACCATGAACGGTAGAGTATCCCTGATAGGCGCCGGACCCGGCGATCCCGACCTGCTGACCCTGCGCGCGCTGAAAATGATCCAGTCCGCAGATGTCGTTGTCTACGACCGGCTGGTCTCGGACGACATCATGGCGCTTTGTCCAGAAGGGGTCGAACTGATCCCGGTCGGCAAATGCCCCCGCAACCACCCCGTGCCGCAAGATCGCATCAATGAGATCCTGTTTGAGCAGGCCCAGATGGGTCGCACAGTTGCGCGGCTCAAGGGCGGCGATCCGATGATTTTTGGTCGCGGATCCGAAGAGGCGCTGTACCTGCAAAACCGAGGGATCGAGGTCGTCTACGCCCCCGGCATCACAGCCGCGCAAGGCGCATCCTGTTCCACCGGCGTGCCCCTGACCCATCGCGGCATTGCGACCAGCGTACAATATGTGACTGGCCACCGTCAGGCTGACAAGGTGCTGGACCTCGACTGGAAGAGCCTCGCCGACCCCGAGACAACACTTGTGGTCTACATGGGTGTCGCCAACATCGGCCAAATCGCCGTCGGGCTGATGACCGAAGGCCTGCCCGCCAGCACCCCCGTCATGGCAATTTCCAAAGCCACCTCGGCCGACGAAGAGCGCATGACCTCAACGCTTGGACTAATCGCGCAGGATGCCCGCGAAGCAGAGCTGAAGCCACCGACATTATTCATCATCGGTCAGGTGGTTTCGCTTTATACGGAACGTCACGATGAGAATATCGTCGAACAGGCAAAGGCCCATGGCTAGCCTCATTCCCAATGTCACAGCAAAACTAAGGCTGGATCGAGGCTTCGTCCGGGTGCTGGGAGTCGCACTGGTGGTGTTGTCCCCAACCCTCGCCTCTGCCGACCCGGTTGACCCAGCTACCCTACAACGGTTCGTCCATCAGGACTGCGGCTCATGCCATGGCTTGACACTTATGGGAGGCCTCGGCCCCGAAATCACGCCAGAGGCGATGCAGTTCTATGACCGTGACGTTCTGACCACGGTGATCCTTGACGGGATCCCGGACACTCCCATGCCCCCCTGGCGCCCACTACTGAGCCTACAAGAGGCCGAGTGGATTGCTGATTACCTCCTGTCAGGAGAGATGAAATGAAAAGACTCCTCGCCGCTGCCCTTCTGTTCGCCTCGACCGCAAGCGCCGAAACTGTTGCCACCGGTGACATGGGTGTTGTTATTGAACGGGCTACCGGATCGGTTCTGCTGGTAGATCAATCGGACCGCGCCGCATTGGCAAGGATCGAAGGTTTTGGCGACCTGAGCCATGCCAGCCTCGTCTATTCTCCAGACGAACGCTTTGCCTATGTCTTTGGCCGCGATGGCGGATTGACCAAGTTGGACATCACCACTCGCCAGATCGTGAACCGCGTGATGCAGTCCGGTAATGCCATCGGCGGTGCGATCTCGGACGACGGCAAACTGGTTGCAGTGTCGAACTACGAACCCGGCGGCGTGCGTGTCTTTGACGCCGACACGCTAGAGATGGTTCTGGACATCCCTACCGGCGGCAAAACCATTGGTTTGGTCGATGCGCCGGGTCGGCGGTTTGTGTTCACTGTCTGGGATACAGGCGAAACATGGATTGCCGACCTCACGGATGCTGAACCCCAGATCACCCGCATCCCCGATATGGGCGACCGCCCCTATGATGCGCTGATCACAGCCAATGGACGCACCTATATCACTGGGCTTTTTGGCGAGGACGGCATGACCGCGCTGGATCTGTGGGACGAAAACCCTGAACCCATCCGCGTGTTGCCAAACTATGGTCGCGGGCAAGAGGAAATGCCGGTCTACAAGATGCCTCACCTCGAAGGCTGGGCGCTGACCGGCAGCGAATTTGTCCTCCCCGCTGTGGGCCACCACGAGGTCCTATGGGTTGATGCCGACACGCTGGAGGAAACTGCACGCACCAAAACCCACGGTCAGCCGGTATTTGCCATGGCGCGCCCCGATGGGCGGCAGGTCTGGGTCAACTTTGCCCATCCGCTGAACGACACCATCCAGGTGATCGACAGCGTTTCCAAGGAAATTATCCATCAGTTCCAACCCGGCCCTGCCGTGCTGCACATGGAGTTCACCGCGCGCGGGCACGAGGTCTGGCTGAGCGTTCGGGATGCTGGAAAAATTATGGTCTACGACACCCGCACCTTTGAAAAGCTACGCGAGATTGATGCCGAGAGTCCCTCGGGGATCTTTTTCACCGCGCGCGCCCACCGGACAGGGTTGTAAGCCATGCAAGGTATTGCCTGCCCCATTGACCGCCGCCTGCTGGATGACTGGCAACGTGATTTTCCGATCATTCCGCGCCCGTTTGAACCTCTGGCAGCCGAACTTGGAATATCTGTTGATGACGTCCTCGCACGCTTGAACGCCATGCAGGATGCCGGCCGCGTAAGCCGCCTGGGCGCCACCATTGCGCCCAACGCCATCTCAGCCAGCACTTTAGCCGCGGTAGCTGCGCCGCCGGAACGGTTGGAAGAAGTGGCCGCCATCATCGGGGCGCAAGCCGGGGTGAACCACAACTACCAACGCGAAGATGACTGGAATCTGTGGTTCGTGGCCACGGGTCCAGATCGTGCAGATGTGGATGCCTCGCTGAAACAAATTCAGGACGTCACCGGGCTGCGGGTTTTAGACCTGCGCCTGATGCGTCCGTTTAATGTCGATCTGGGGTTCCGCATGAACGGCCCGCGCCAGTTGGTGCCACCACGTCCGGTTGACCTTAGTGTATTGGTAGACGGAGACAGAGAACTGTTGCAGGTCCTGTCCCGTGGGATGCCAATCACCGCGCGTTCCTATTGGGATCTTGCGACCAATCTTGGCCGATCTGAGTCCGAGGTGTTGGATCGCATCGAAACGCTGCACGACGCAGGCATCATCTCACGCCTTGGTGTGATTGTACGCCACCGGGCGTTAGGATGGTCCGCCAATGCGATGGTTGTTTGGGATTTGCCAGAAACGCAAGTGGAAGCCGCTGGCCAAGCACTTGCCGCCCTGAATGGTGTGACGCTTGCCTATGAACGCCGCCCCGTGCCGGATGTCTGGCCCTATCGACTGTATAACATGGTGCACGCCCGCACCCGGTCGGCAGCGCGAGAGGTCATTGATGCGGCGACAGCCCTGCCCGAACTGGCAGATGCCAAACACAAGGTGCTGTTTTCTACTCGTTGTTTCAAACAGACCGGCGCGTTGATTTCCCGCACCAAAGGAAAGGCCGCGTGATGCTGGACGATACCGACCGACTGCTGATCAACCGGCTGCAAGACGACCTGCCGCTGTCCTCTCACCCCTTTGCCGAGGTTGGCAAGGAACTAGGTCTGTCCGAGGCCGATGTCATCTCTCGTATCGAGGCGATGAAAGACTCTGGCGCGATCACCCGCTTTGGGCCGTTTTTCGATGTCGCAGCCATGGGTGGAGCGTTCTGTCTGTGCGCAATTGCGGTTCCTGCCGGTCAATTCGAGCACGTCATGACCGAAGTCAATGAATTCCCCGAAGTGGCGCATAATTATGAACGCGATCACACACTGAACATGTGGTTCGTGCTGGCCACCGAAACGCCCGAGGGCATCGCGGAAACAGCCGAGCGGATCGAGGAGAAGACAGGGCTGCAAGTGCTGTGTTTTCCAAAACTGCAGGAATTTTTTATCGGCTTCCGGGTGAAGGCATGAGCGTCGAAACAAAGATATCAGATCGCGAGATCATCGCCGCACTGCAAGGCGGGTTGCCAATCGTAGCGGCCCCCTATGCCGAGGTTGCCGTCAAACTTGGTATGTCCGAAGCGGATCTGATGGCGCGCATTGCAGCCATGAAAGACAGCGGTGCAATCCGCCGTATCGCGGCTGCACCTAACCACTACAAGCTGGGAATGGTCGCCAATGGCATGACCGTTTGGGACGTGGAGGACACTCAGGTGGCCGAACTTGGCGCAAAGATCGGTGCCTTGCCCTTTGTCACCCATTGTTACGAACGGCCCCGCGCCCGAGACCAAGGCTGGCCCTATAACCTTTTTGCTATGGTCCATGGGGACACACCTGACGAGGTCGAAGCCAAGCGCGCTGAAATTGCCGCTATACTTGGCGACGCCTGTCACGGTCACGACATCCTCTATTCCAAGCGTATTCTGAAAAAAACGGGGCTGCGGCTCCGCAAACGGGGGTAATCCCATGTTTCGCATGTCCGAGTACATGACCCAGCTGATCAACCCGACACCCGTGCGCAAGCGACGTGGTGAGGGAATGGTCAAACCGGTGGTGATCTGGAACCTGACCCGTCGCTGCAATCTCAAATGCCGCCACTGCTATACCGTGTCCGCCGATGTGGATTTTCCAGGTGAGCTAAACCAGGAACAGGCGATGGAAACGCTGGAGGATCTGGGTCGTTTCAAAGTGCCCGCGCTGATCTTGTCGGGGGGCGAACCGCTGGACTGCAAATACCTGACCCCGCTGGCCAAACGCGCCCGCGAGCTGGTTCGGGTTCTGGCGCTATCAACCAATGGCACCAAGATCCACGGCGATACCGCAGACCAGATTGCTGATATCGGCTATAACTACGTCGGTATCTCGATCGACGGTATCGGTAAAACCAATGACTGGTTCCGCGGTGTCGATGGTGCCTTTGACCAAGCCGTGCGCGGTGTGCGTGCGCTGAAAAAGCGTGGAGTCAAGGTTGGCTTGCGGTTCTGTCTGACCGAAGGCACCCAGCACAACCTGCCCGATCTGCTGCAGCTCTGCGACGACGAAGGCGTGGACAAGTTTTATCTGTCGCACCTTGTCTATGCAGGACGGGGCGACAAGAACCGGGGCGAAGACGCCCATCACCAACGCACCCGTGCAGGCATGGATATGCTAATCGAACGCGCCTGGGACGGGTTGAACGGCAAACGCACGCCGCTGGATGTTGTGACTGGCAATAACGATGCTGATGCCGGCTATTTCCTTGATTGGGTCGGCCGCAATTTCAGCGCAGAACAAACCGCCCATGTCCGTGACCATCTGGTGGCTTGGGGGGGAAACTCGTCGGGCCTTGGCGTCGCCAACATCGACTTCCTAGGCAAAGTTCACCCCGACACCTATTGGTCAGACTACACCGTCGGCAACGTCAAACAGACCCCGTTCACCGAGTTGTGGACTGGAGAAGACGAGATGCTGAAAACTCTGCGCACCCGCCCCCGCCCACTAGAGGGACGCTGTGGAGCCTGCAAGATCAAGGATGTCTGTGGCGGCAACACCCGCATCCGCGCCCTGCAACTGACGGGCAACCCCTGGGCCGAGGATCCGGCCTGCTATCTGAGCAACAACGAAATCGGCGTCGACACCTCCGATACTCGGCTGGAAGTCACTCCGTTCAAAGGAAAAAGCCATGACCCTGCACATCGGTTTTTTGGATAAGACTGCTATGAATTCCCTGACAAAGACAACAACATGGGGCGCTGCCCTCTCCGCGCTGATGCTGATTGGCAGCCCAGTTCTTGCCGATCCTGAGGCGTTGTACCAAGAGAACTGTGCCAGCTGTCACGGTGAAAACCGTCTTGGCGGCACCGGCCCAGCGCTGATCCCTGAAACGCTCAAACGTATGCGTGGGCCTAAGGTGGCCAATGTTATTACAGAAGGTCGCACAGCAACCCAAATGCCGGCATTTGCCGAAGACATAACTGCCGACCAAATCACGGAACTGGCCGCTTGGCTGAAAACTCCGTTGGACGAGCTCCCGGCCTGGGGTGAGGAGCAGATCAACGCCAGCCGCGAAATGAACCCGGATTATGTGCAAGTTGACGCGCCGGTCTGGGCGTCTGACCCGATGAATATCACGCTGGTGGTAGAAACCGGCGATCACCATGTCAGCGTGTTGGATGGCGATACATTTGACGTGCTCAACCGCTTTCCAACCCCGTTCGCCGTGCATGGCGGGCCCAAATTCGACCCCAAAGGCCGCTTTGTTTTTATCATGTCGCGCGATGGCTGGGTTCAGAAATATGACATTTATGCGCTGAAAGAGGTGGGCCGGGTGCGTGCCGGGCTCAACAGCCGCAACATCGCCATGAGCTCAGATGGCAAATGGCTTGCCGTAGCCAACTATCTGCCCAACACCCTAACTATTCTGTCCACCGAAGACCTGACCGTTGCCACCGTGCGCGAGGTCAAAGGAAAGGATGGCACCCCAAGCCGGGTGTCCGCCGTGTATCAGGCGCCGCCACGCGAAAGCTTTGTTCTGGCGCTGAAAGACGTGCCGGAGATCTGGGAAATTTTCTATGGCAATAACCCGCCCCAGTTTGGCTTTGCTCATGACTGGCGCACCGAGGGGCTGGCCCATACCGACATCCCATTCCCGCTGCGCAAGATCACCACGCCGGACTATCTGGACGACTTCTTCTTTGACCAGACCTATGAATACGTCATGGGGGCCTCGCGCAGTGGCGAAGGTGGTCAGGTGATTGATCTGGTGATCGGCCAGAAAGTTGCCGATCTGGACCTGCCCGGCATGCCGCACCTTGGCTCTGGCATCACCTGGAAATACGGCGACACCACCGTCATGGCGACGCCACACCTGAAAGACGGCACCATTTCGGTGATCGACATGAAGACCTGGGAAACCGTGAAACGGATCGAGACCATGGGCCCCGGTTTCTTCATGCGCAGCCACGAAAACTCACGCTATGTCTGGGCCGATGTGTTCTTTGGCCCGAACCGCGACAAGATGCATGTGATCGACAAGGAAACCCTTGAGATCGTCAAAACTCTGGCTCCTGTACCCGGTGCGACCGTCGCCCATGTCGAATTCACCAAGGACGGTAAATACGCGCTGGTTTCGGTCTGGGAAGATGACGGCGAGGTACTGGTTTACGACGCCGAGACACTGGAGATCGTAAAACGTCTGCCCATGCGGAAACCCTCGGGGAAATACAATGTCTGGAATAAAATCACCTTTTCAGAAGGCACCAGTCACTAAAAGTAGTGTCAGCCTCGCCCCCCGTGAGGCGCTGATCGTGGCCCATGGCCAGCCGGGTGATTCAAACCCGCCTGAGTTGGCTATGGCACGGCTGGCGGTGCGGGTTCAGGAACGCATGAGTGGCTGGCGAATTCAGTCTGCCACGATGGCCTGCCCCGGCGCGCTGGAGACTGCGGTCAAGGGAATCCCCCAGCAAGCGTTGGTCTATCCTTTCTTTATGACAGAAGGGTGGTTTGTCCGTGAGGCACTGCCAAGACGGCTTGCGCCTTTCCACCTCCAATACCTACAGCCTTTCGGGACTGACCCCGAACTACCAACTCTGGCCGCTCTGACGATCCTGCGCGAAATTACTTGGCGATTCTGGACACCGGAACTCACACATATCGTTGTGGCAGCACACGGATCGAAACGCAGTGCAAATGCCGCTCTCGCAGCACAGAATTTGGCCGAGGAACTCTCGGAACGTCTGCCATGTGCCAGCGTTCAAGTCGGTTTTTTGGATCAAGCACCGCATATTTCGCAAGTCGCCGCCGATCTGAGCCAGCAAGCACTTTGCCTGCCTTTCTTTGCCCGTGATGGTGGCCACATCACCAAGGACATCACCACCGCACTGGAGGATGCACAGTTTCAGGGGGCGATATTGCCGGTTCTGGGACAACAACCTTTGGTTCCGGACCTGATCGCTCGTGCCCTGGAAGCCGCCCATACTTCAGGGACTTCCGCATGAGTCACACAGCGGGCAAAGGACCCGTTTTCCAATTGCTTCAGCCCAAATTCTGGCCCGATTTCTGGAAAACCCCACACCGGCCATTGATGCTCTGTTCTGTATTGGCAGCCCTGGTCGGACCACTGCTGGCCGGAACTGATCCCCAACTGCACGCCCGTTTGTTAATCTTTGGTTTTGCTGGGGCAGCCATCGGGGCTTATTTGCTCACTGTGTTGCCCGGCTGGACCAAGACGCGCGCCACGCCTGCCCGCATTGGCCTTCTCACATCTCTTTGGCTCCTTGGGCGCGTCATGCCGGGGCCTGTTGAAGCGCTCTATTTTCTTGGCCTGTCCGCCACGCTCGCCCCAGCAATATTGCGTGCTGGCGTCTATAGCCGCCTCTGGGCTCCTTTGGCCCCTGCACTGCTTGCACTTGCGACATTACTGCCCGACCTTCCGACAGAGAGCATCCCGCTTATGCTTGCGGCGCTGATTGCAACAGTTGGCGCGCGCGCGTTACCTGCCTTTTTAGCTAGCGCTACGGGCCGCCCCCAACCGACAAATAATTTGGCCCTCTACCTTGCTGCACCGCTTCTTATCCTTGGCACCGCAGTTCTGCCGCATCCTGGTTGGCTCTTGCTGGCGGGCCTTGTCTTACTTTGCCAAATGCTCCGCTGGCCGCTCCTTGCGCCTCCTTTGGATGCGATGTTGCTGCCGCCCTGGCTTTGGCTCATCACGTCACTTTTGATGATGTCAACGTCTGCTGTGTCGCCGTCTTTTGCGCTTCATATGCTGACCATCGGGGCAATCAGCGGGATGATCCATGCCTTTTTATCCCGTATTTTTGCCCTACGCACGGCGTCTACGCTGATCGCCCAGCCCGCCAGCCTCATCACAGCCGCCGCGCTCCATGCCGCGACATTTGCACGTCTGATGGATTCACTCCCGTTGGCACTTGTGCTCTGGACTATCTGTTGGGGTATCACCCTCATCCAGCTCATCAACCATTGCCGTCGACCGCCACAGATCCCTGTTTTTGTAGGTTCGCGCAAGAATAGACCCTCACAAACAAAATCGACGCGCCCCTAACGCAGGACGCGTCGACATATACCTATGCTGTTGCGACCCCCGACGGTCACAGACTTGCTTTTATTGCGCAGCAATGGGCCCGCGGGCGATTTTGCAACGTTCCCAGAGAGAGCCAAGCGCTTCGACCAAATGGTCGATATCCTCGACTGAATGCACTGGGCTTGGTGTGATCCGAAGACGTTCAGTTCCCTTGGGCACAGTTGGGTAGTTGATTGGCTGAATGTAGATGCCAAACTCTTCCAATAGCGTATCAGAGATGAACTTACATTTCACCGGGTCGCCTACCATGACTGGGATGATGTGGCTCGGGTTCGCCAGATGCTCGATTCCATTAGCGTCTAACCGTGCGCGCACCTCGGCCACGCGTTCCTTCTGTTGGTCCCGCTCTGCTTGCGACGATTTAAGGTGCTTCACCGAGGCCGCTGCACCTGCCGCAACCGCAGGCGGCAGTGCTGTGGTGAAAATAAACCCGCTGGCAAAGCTGCGTACAAAATCACATAGCGCAGTACTGGCCGCTATATAGCCGCCGACCACACCAAAGGCTTTGCCCAGTGTGCCCTCAATCACTGTTAGCCGGTCCATCAGGCCCTCGCGCTCGGCAATACCGCCGCCTCGCGGACCATAAAGCCCAACCGCGTGCACCTCATCCAAGTATGTCATGGCGCCAAATTCATCAGCTACGTCGCAGATTTCCTTGATTGGCGCGATGTCACCATCCATCGAATAGACGGATTCAAAGGCGATCATCTTAGGCGCGTTTGCTGGTGCTGCGGCAAGCTTGGCCCGCAGGTCATCGATGTCGTTGTGCTTCCAGATCACCTTTTCCGCGCGGGAGTGGCGGACACCTTCGATCATGCTGGCGTGGTTTAGAGCATCGGAAAAGACGATCAGCCCCGGTATCTTGGCTGCCAATGTCCCGATCGCAGCCCAGTTCGAGACATAGCCAGATGTGAACAACAGAGCCGCCTCTTTGTCATGCAAATCCGCGAGTTCCTGTTCAAGCAGCACATGCGCATGGGTGGTGCCTGAAATATTACGTGTTCCCCCAGCCCCAGCACCGGAACGATCAAGCGCGTCATGCATCGCCTCGAGTACAGCAGGATGTTGCCCCATGCCAAGATAATCGTTGGAGCACCAGATCTTCACCTCGCGCTTGGTTTCACCATCGGTTTGACCAGCCTGAGGGAATTCGCCCCGACGGCGTTCCAGATCAATAAAAACCCGATAGTTCCCTTCGTCTTTCAAATCCTGCAAGCGATCTTCGAAATAGCGTTCGAAATCCATTTTCTGGCCTCCGGTGGCTGATTTTGGTTGTTCTATTTGACTCGGATCATGGTCCGGGGTGCCAGCCGCATCCATGACTAAGGTCAAGGTTTGCAGCGATCGAGAGACATTTGGGCGCCGCATACAGAAGGAAAGGTGCTTCCTGTGGTTGCACTTTTTGCTCTTAAATTCACGAAGGCCTGTCCGCAAACGGGGCCGGAAACCGAGGGGATCCCAAACTGTGGCTCATGAGCACTACAAGGCAATCGCGCGCAATTCATTGCTAATCCGTTCACTGCCAGAACAGCATATAGAGACCCTGCTCTCGCATGCGCATTTTCGTCATTATGAACGTGGTGAAAACATCTTTTTGCAAGATGAAGAAGCAACCGCAATCCATGTTGTGATTGACGGCTGGGTTAAACTGTTCCGGGTCGCCCCCAATGGGGCCGAAGCAGTCGTAAGCATCTTTGCGTGCGGCGAGAGTTTTGGCGAAGCTGTGGCACTGAGAGGCAACAATTACCCTGTATCAGCCGAAGCCGTAACCGCTGCCGAGGTGATGCACATCCCTTCCTCGCTTCTGATTTCTCTAATGAAAGAAGATCCGCAGATTGGCCTGTCCATTCTGGCCTCGACCTTTATGCATCTACATTCGCTTGTCGAACAGTTGGAGCAATTAAAGGCGCAAACCGGGGCACAGCGCGTGGCAGAATTCCTATTGACGCTATGCCGATCCGACAGAGGCCCATGCGAAGTCATTCTCCCCTATGACAAGGTGTTGATTGCCGGGCGTCTGGGGATGAAACCTGAAAGCCTGAGCCGGGCATTTGCACGCCTCAAGACAGCCGGCGTTCAGATCAAGAAAAACCACGCCGCAATTGCGGACGTAAAAATACTTCGCGAATATACTGAAGACGATCCAGCGGACGCCTGGAACAAGGCGTAAATGCAGCAGATTACAGCCCGTTAGCAGAGGACGGGACGCGCACCCGTCAAGCTCCTAAGAAAGGATCTGTTGCACTATTTTGATTTCGATTGGATCTATGAAGCACATCAGGAGCTTAGGATTATGTCGCTCGCTTGTAGATTGCTCGCCTTCATCTTTGTCCAACGTTCTCGAAGCGGGCGTTTCAAATGCTACTTGAACACGGTCCGAAGCCGATAACCGAAGCTACTTCAAATTCGAATAGCGATCGTAAATTTCAGCAAACCGACCTTCTGCAGTCAATTTTGCAAAGGCAGCGTTGATCTCTGGTAGAGCACCCAAATGTTCTGATTTTTTGCTCATCTCTAAATGGAGATTGACGGGTCCAAGGGGGCTTTGATGATGTAACCGCCCCCACCTTTTTCAAACCAACGTGGATTTTGTGATGGCGATTTACCTGGCCGTGTTGCTGCTTAATATTCTTGTTGTTGTGTTCCTATTGTTTTCAACAAACTGTCTGACGCGGGTCATGCAAATAACAACACGTGCGCTTGGTGTTACCGTCCTCTTGCTGAGCTTTGTGGGTGTCTATTCACTAAGAAACTCGATCACCGATTGCGCGATCGTCGCTACCTTTGGGGTATTTGGTGTGATCCTGAAACGGGTTGAATTTTCCAATCCGTACAAATCAGCCATTGCCAATCTCAGACATCAAGCAGGTTCCCCCTGCCAAACGTCCCTCTATGCGGGGCGGGTTTAAAGGTTCTGCACAATATCGTTCACACCAAAACGCACAGGGTCACAGGCGGCCACGCCGTGCTTTTCGGCCAACGTCAGCAATATTGCCTTTGACTCAACCTCTGTCAGACCGGAGGTATTCAGACATAAGCCCACACATTTGATATCCGGCGAAAACCGCTCTCCTAATAGCATCGTGAGTGCAATGATCTCTTCGATCTGCCCTGTTTTGTTACCCGGGAACCCAGACAATTCCTCGCGGCCCACTTCGTGGCAGACAACAAACGCATTGGGCTGCGCGCCGTGTAGCAACCCAAGCGTAACCCCGGAATAAGCGGGGTGGATCAAAGATCCCTGCCCTTCAATGACATCCCAATGGTCAGCGTCAGCTGCCGGGGTCAGCTGTTCAACTGCCCCTGCCAGGAAATCAGAAACGATGGCGTCCGCAGCGATGCCAGTACCGTCAATCAGCACTCCGGTTTGACCCGTAGCGCGAAACGTCGCCTTCATGCCGCGGGCTTCCATCGCGCGATGAATTGCCAAGGCGGAGTACTTCTTTCCTACGGCGCAATCAGTGCCCATGGCGAGCAACCGGTTCCCTGTTCTGCGTTTGCCACTTGCAATTGGCAGCTCCTTCTTGCTGACCCGAACATCGTGAATTGCCCGACCATTTCGGGCCGCAGCGTCGCGTAGCTGGGGAACACTGGCAAGCGACTGATGCAATCCGGCTGCAATGTCCAATCCTGCCTCCAATGCTTCGCTTAACCGCGCAATCCATGCGTCAGGAAGTTGTCCACCAATGAACGTCGTGCCGATGACAAGGGTTTTTGCGCCAACGGCTACAGCGTCCTTGATCGTCATGTCCGGCAATCCCAGGTCGGCTTGACACCCTGTCTCCCGCAATTGGGCGAGACAACGCTCGGGCCGCCAGTGTACGAGCCCCTGGCCGGTTTTAGCAAACTGGGCGATCTCGGTGTTACCGAGGTAGATGAGGTATGGTGCGGAAATTTGTGTCATGGTCACATTCCAAATTTTGCTCAGCCCCAAAGCGCAGGCGAGAATTTTTTCAGTTTTCCGTGTTCATATTGCATTGCTGGAACGCGGTCGTTTTGGATCATTAGCGGGCCGTCAAGGTCGGACCAGTCAGCAAGGCTGCCGATGACAAAGGCTGGTGCCATCGACAACGATGTCCCTGACATGCAGCCAACCATGACCCCCATTCCGGCAGCGCGCGCTGCGGCCACCAGGGCAAGTGCCTCTGTGAGACCTCCGGTTTTGTCCAGCTTGACGTTGACGCCGTCGTACAGAGACTTCAGCCGATCAACATCAGCAGCCACATGGCAGGATTCATCGGCAAAAATTGGGATCCCGCAGGAGATTTCCTCCAAAAGGTGATCCTGTTCCGGCGGTACTGGTTGTTCGATCATCTTAACCCCCAGTTTTGCCAGTGCAGGCGCATGCTGCATCAGCAGCTCCACCGTCCAGCTTTGATTGGCGTCAACAATCAGCTCTGTCTTGGGGCAGTCCGACCTAATGGCAGCAACACGCTCGGGAATTTGTTCAGCATCGAGTTTGACCTTGATCACACGGTGCGACGACGATTTTGCCTGCGCCGCCATTTGAGGGATCTGACCCAGACCAACCGTTTCATCAACCTCGATAAAATCCGCCTCGGAATTTAGCCCAGCCAAATCCCACACGCTGCGCCCTGATTGTTTGGCGCGCAGATCCCACAGGGCACAGTCCAAGGCATTTCGCCCCGGACCTGCAGGCATTGATGCGCAGATCTTTTGCGGATCACCTCCTGTATTGATACCCTGCTGGGCCAACTTCATCAGTGTCTCTGTTTCGGCCATCGTGACGGGGAAGACCACCGGCACCAAACCTTCGCCCTGCCCTCGATGCTCACCGTCGACAAGTGTGACATGCATCGCTTCGAGCTCAACAATCGTATGGCCGGCAAACCGAAAGGGATCTTTGAGAGGCCATTTTTCAATTTTATAGTCTAGCCGTATCATTCGCGAATACTCTCTTTGGCGAGACGCGTGGTGTTCCGTTTTCCCTTCAGGATTGGAGCCCCCAGCATGACAAGAACAAAAATGCCGGTCGCAATTTTCAGATCACTCGGCGCAAGGCCAGCAGCAAGGCAGAATGAAATGAGCTGGTAGTAGATCAGCGACCCAACAAATGGTGCCAAAAGCTGTTGGCTGATTTTGCGCCGCCCCAGAATAGTCTCTCCGATCATCAGCGCAGCAAGCGCATTGATCAGCAAACCGATACCCATATTCACATCTACGAAGGCTTGGCTTTGCACCATCAGGCTTCCGCTCAGGGCTGCACACCCACCAGCGGCGCCCACGCCCAGAAAAATGGCCCGGTCCACATTGTTGCCCTGAGCCTCGGCCATATCGGGGTTGTCCCCTACAGCGCGCATGGCAATGCCACGCTCTGTCATAAACCAAAGCCGCAACCCAAATCCGACCACTCCCATTAGCAGCCCCACAATGAGAATTTTTTCCAGGTTATTCATACCTTTGCCAAGGTCGAGATAGTCGAACAGCTTGGTCTCTTTAAACAGCGGCACATTTGGTTTTCCAAGGATACGCAGGTTGACGCTATAGAGCATCGTGGTCACCAGAATCCCGGCCAGCAGGGTGTGGATCTTAAAGCGCAAATGAATAAGCGCGGTTGCACATCCAGCTACAAATCCAGCCGCAACGGCCAGAGGAATAGCAAGATAGGCAGGTACACCTGACACCATAGCGATAGCGCAAACCGCGCCGCCTAAGGGATAGGCCCCCTCGGACGTAAGGTCTGGAAAGGACAAGATCCGGAACGGGATCATGATGGCAAGCACCACAAAACTCAGGATGAGGCTTTGCGCCAGTGTCACAGGGATCAGTGCAATAAATGTTGAAATGACTTCATTCATGGCTCAGGCTCCTAACAGCATGCGGTCAGACTTGATCGCAAAGTGATTGGTCAGGGATTGGACCGATACGCCTTCTTTTTCGGCCCCCGAGATGTCCAGTTTTACTTTGCCGGCTTCCAGCATCAGAATCCGGTTCCCGTAATCCACGGCGTGTTGCATGTTGTGAGACACCATTAAAGTTGTCAGCTTCAGCGCAGAAACCGCCCTCAGCGTGGCATTCAGAACCAGGTTCGCCGTGCGCGGATCAAGTGCCGCCGTATGCTCATCAAGCAATAAGATATCCGGCTCTTTGATCACCGCCATGACCAGGGACAACGACTGCCTCTGCCCGCCTGAGAGCAGCGAAACCTGGGTGTCCATCCGGTCTTCCAGCCCAAGCTTCAGATATGACAGTTGCTCGCGGTAGTTATCCAGCCGCTTTCGGGTCAATCCGGGTTTCAGGCGCGCCTTCGAGGTACGCAATTCTGCCAACAGCATATTTTCCGCAATTGTCATGCCTGAGGCAGTGCCTTTCATCGGATCCTGAAAGACCCGCGCGACATGGCGGGCACGGTCATGAACCGGCATCCTGGTCACATCATCATCCGCGATGGTTATAGTGCCTTCATCAACCTGCAACGCGCCGGAAATCGCGTTCAGCAGCGTACTTTTTCCTGCTCCGTTTGAACCGATAATCACGCCAAACTCGCCTTTGCCCAAAGACAGGCTCAGCCCGTCAAGTGCCACTTTTTCGTCAGCGGTGCCGGCAAAAAAGGTGCGCCGGAGATTTGTAATATTCAACATTTCTGGGGCCCATTTGTTTGGGAAACTGTCCGCAACACGAGGTGCGGACAGAAAAGGATCAGTCCACGATGCAATCACATCCAGCAAAGCTGGCCGGGATCTCAGCATCAACGGCTGCCATTCCGCTTTTCGAAATGACCATGACGTGATCGTCGCGCGTGGGGCGCCGTGGGGCGATGTCATCAGGTTTTTCGCCTGCCAGAACCCGGATAGCCATTTCCCCGACCAGTTCACCGATACGGTGATAGCTAACCGTATAGCCTGCAGGGATCATGCCTTCAGAAACGGGGCCTCCATCCATGTTCACCACAGGAACACCTGCTTGGTTCGCCGCACTTGCGACGGCTGCAATCGCAGGTTGGATCATGTTTGAACCTGGGCCGTACAGGACATCCGAACGGGCGCTGAGAGAGGTCACACGGGCCATGATGTCGTTGGTGTTGTCCACCCCGACTTCTTGCACGGCCAATCCGTATTTGGGCGCAGCCAGTTTGACCTGCTCCAGGGTGGCAAGGTCATTTGCTTCAGCTGGATTGTAAGGAACGCCCACCGATTTTGCGTTGGGGAAAAGCTCATTGATGAACTGCATGGTCGCATCGATATCCAACGCATCAGCCACCCCGGTAATGTTGTTGCCACCTTTTTCCCAGCTAGGAACCAGTTCCGCTGCAACGGGATCAGTCACGGCACCAAACAAGATCGGCGTGCCAGAGTTGCCTAGATAGTTCAGCAGGTTCTGCGCCACCGGTGTCGTCACACCAATTACCAGATCTGGGCTGGAGGCTTCGATTTTGGCGAGCATTTGGGGAAGCAGTGTCGCGTCAAAATTTACATGGTCTACCGAAAACTCAACATCCAGCCCAGCAGCGGTTATGGCGTCCTGGGCCCCCTGGACAACGGCGTTAAGTTGAGGGTGTTCGCCAAAATTTGCGATTGCTACGCGTTTTGTCTCGGCAGCAACGGGCAGTGCGCTGAGGGTGAGACCAATTGCGGATGCTGCCGCCAGGCTTTTGAAAGTAAACATTTTCATTCTTTCCTCCATAAGATCTGCCCCGTCTTGCGCGGGTTTGGTTGCCAGAGGCTTGCACATAATTTTCGTATACGCAATTTATTTTTGCATATCAGCAATTTAAATTTGCGTATAGGAATTCCACAACAGAGCGCTTATGATTGGACCATGATAGAATCTTCTCCCCCGCCAAGCGCCACGTCAGATGAGTTGACCACAGACGGTGGGCGTAACGAATTTGGCGAGAACCTTCGTAAGCTGCGCAAAGACAAAAAGATGACGCTGGCTGATTTGGCCACTGCGTCAGGAATCGCTGCCTCCACCCTGTCACGGGCAGAAAGAGGCCTGCTCGGCTTGACCTATGATCGCTTGTCCCAGCTGGCTGATGGTCTGGGCGTCGATATGGCAGAACTCTTTGGAACAGGCGGTGCTTCGTTTCAGAAGAATAGCATCTCAGTTGCGCGGCTGGGCGAGTTTGAGCTTCAAACCACACCAAACTATACCTATGAGATGCTGTTCTCTGATGTTTGGGGCAAGGCGATGACCCCGATGGCTGGAGTCGTTAAGGCACATAGCCGCCTGGCGTTTGACGACTTCATCCGCCATCCGGGTCAGGAATTCGTTTTTGTGCAATCCGGCCAGTTGACGATCTATACCGAGGCAAACGAACCCGTCACACTAGAGGCTGGTGAAAGCGCCTATCTCGATAGCAGCATGGGCCATGTATATACATCAGCCGGTGACGAAGATGCCCGCATTTTGGTCGTTTGTCTGGGTCGAGGTGATTCAGCCTGAAACAAACTTTGCGCCCGACAGTTATTTCACGGCAGGCCTAACGCATCGAGTTTGACCTTCGCGCCGGGAACCTTATAGAGCGACTGCATTCTTGGCCAACAACCGCTCTCAAAGTGGGTTGCTCTTGGCGAAGTTCCTGAAAAAGGCCAAATACGCCTTATCGGGATCGCGCGGCGCTTCTTTGTCTTTTGACCAGGCCCGCCACTCGGACTCCGCGTGATAGATATCGTATCCCGGAAACCTCAGCTTTGCGGTTTCATAGGTTTCTGTTCTCAGCGACTCCCCTGCCCTTTCCAGCCAGGCCGGACGCGGTTTGATCTGAGCTTGCTCAACAACCGCTTCAACACGGCCTTCCATGCGCGCCTTTCGCCCAACCTTGGAAAATTCGATTTCACGGTCGACAGCTGATTGGCCAGCCGCATCCTTACGCGTCCATTCCATCACAACACCCGCAACCCGCCTGCCCTCTTTGTAGGGGGTCATGCTGACATTGTAGTCGGACAAGGCGTTCACCTCTTCCACCGCCGGTGCCAGTGCACGTAATTGCAAATTTGACCAGGTCGTTAGCTTCCCCTTAGGCACGCCCAATATCCCACGCAGCTCTTCCAGTTTGAATTTCTCTGAAGATTTGAACCGCAGATTGCCGCGCTTTTGCACCATCTCATATAAGGTCAGCGCATATTTTGACGACAGCGCAAACATAACCTCCTTTTGAAGCCGGGCAAAAACGGTCGAGTTTTTGATTATCTTTCGCAGTGCGCGTGGGATTTCATAATAAAGCATCCCGTCGGGCTGTTCGAGTTCAATATTTCCCCCCAATAGTTGAACACGCTCGATGGCAGGCTCCCCGTCCACCAAAACCGAAACTTTCACAATGGCGCGCATCAACCGTTCAACTGAGTCGCCAATCCGGTCATTTGAGTTATGACTGCCACGTAATGTCGCCTTCGACACATGATGCACCACAGGTTTGTCGATCTCCTCCCAGGCGTGTTCCAACATCATGTTGTAGATGCGTCGATCATTCAGCGTTAAGGGTGTTACTTCGACAAGATCAACCAGCTCTCCTGGCTTAATCAGTGAGTCCGCGTTAGGCTTAGCATCCAAACTACTATATGGTTTTTTGGTCTCGTCTGCCATATTACTACTTACACCAAACTCTTACTTTTTGTTTTTTTCGTTGTAAGAAAAAATGTAAAGTCAGTCAATCATTGCAGCGAAATTGTTCAGGCCGCACCCAATATGTAATTTTACGCCAACTCAAATCTAACCCAAGCAGGTTCAGAGACTCCCGCAAACGAATCAAAACAAAGGATATTTTGACCCCACCGTGGCCCCATCCAATTCGTAAGTTTAACCCACCCAATCCGTAAGAGTTGCCGTCCCAAAATGTAATTTAAAGCACCCAATATGTAACAGTAATCTGGTTTTACGTTTTAATTATAAATGCTTAGTCTTCATGAACACTTGAACAAAAAGAATCAGAACAAGACTTCAACGCCTTCAAAGAGTCATTTAGAGCACAGATGATCACCAGATTCGCTCTTTTCTGAAAATCCCCTACATCTTCCTTGCGAAGACAAAGAACTTTTGAAAAAACAGTATCATCAAACTAAGTTTTGCTTTTTGGGAAAAACTTGGAAAAATATCAAAAGCTACGGGGCACCATGGCAGATCCTATTCTACCTTCGATTTCACTCGACGACCTTGATCTTCTATCAAACCGAGCAAGTTCTGTCATTGATCGGTTAAGAGATCAGGTTTTTGCCCCAGGGACACAAAAAAATCTGGATCTACGGTTTAATGTCCGCACCGCTGCACAAATGATTGGTCGATCGGAAACTCTCATCCGTGATGCAGAAAACGAAGGCCGCCTCCCTACTCCTGAAAAAGACGATAAAACAGGACGCCGCAAAGGCTACTCCTTGCATGAGATAAACAACATGCGCGAAATCTTTGGAACTCTGCCGCACCGGGCACCGGATGATGAAGCGCTTGTTCTCGCCGTTCAGAATTTTAAAGGTGGTGTTGGCAAATCCACTCTGGTAACTCACCTCTCCCAATACCTCGCTTTGCAGGGATATCGTGTCTGTGTGATCGACTGCGATAGCCAGGCCTCAACCACCTCCATCTTTGGTTTGAACCCTGATATCGACATCGATGAAGATGAAGAAACACTTTATCCCTTTTTCCGTCATGGCGGACCACAAGATCTACGCTACGCCCTACGCGCAACCTACTGGCCAGGCATCGCTATGGTCGCTGCAAACTTGGGCCTATATGACGCGGAATATGAGCTCGCTGGCCGAATGGCACGTGAAAGTGGGTTTGTGCTGGACCGCCTACGTGAAGGCATCAATTCGATCCGTGACCACTTTGATGTTATCCTCCTTGATCCGCCCCCTGCCCTTGGTATGATTTCGCTGTCAGTCCTGCGCGCAGCCGACGCAATTTTAGTCCCTACGCCGCCCAACAACGTTGATTTTGGATCAACCGTTCATTTCCTGAAAATGATGACCAGTACCCTGGCTGAGCTTGAGAAAGTTGGGGGTTCGCACAGTTATAAGTTTGTAAAGATCCTTACGACGAAAATGAACGATGGCAAATCAGCCCACGTGGCGATCAAACGGATGATGGATGCTATTTTTGCCGGTGACATGTTGCAATCTGTGCTCAAGGATTCTGCGGAGATCGATAACGCCACCGCCAATCTTTTGACGGTCTATGAAATGACTGGTGCTGCAACACGCACTGAAACCCACAAACGGTGCCGCGCCTATTTGGATTCTATTGGTCGCGAGGTCGAGGTTCTAATGCGTAAAACATGGCCAAGTCAAAAAGCTGCGCTCAGCCAGGAGGGCCTACTATGACAAAGAAACATGATGCAATTTTTGATGCCGTCCTGAGTGGCATAGATGCAGACGACCGTAATCCCAAGAAAGACCGTAGCGCTGGTCGGTTTCTTAAACGCGGGAATGCGATTGGCGAAAAGCTGAGCGGTGAACTACACGAAAAAACGCTGCATTTGGTCGACCCATCACGCTGCAGAATGTGGGATCGTCACAATCGTATCTATGATCTGCTGACACCGGAAAACTGTTCTGATCTAATTGATGGTATTCAACAACAGGGCAAGCAGGAGTTCCCAGCTGTTGTGCGCCGGGTTGAAGGCGTCGATGGAATCGACTTCGAAGTGATCTGTGGTGCCCGCCGCCATTTCGCCATTTCATGGCTGCGGGCGAACAACTATCCGCAGTTCAAATATCTAATCGAAGTGCGCGACCTGTCCGACGAAGAGGCCTTTCGCCTGGCGGATATCGAAAACCGTGATCGGGCTGACATCTCAGATTATGAGCGCGCCTGCGATTATGCGGCTGCGGTAAAGCTGTACTATGGCGGCAAGCAGAAATCGATGGCGCAGCGGCTTCAGGTTTCCGAAGCTTGGCTGTCGCGGTATCTGTTTTTGGCTAAGTTGCCCGATGAAATTATCAGAGCTTACCCAAGCCCGAACGACATCAAAGAACTCCATGCCCGGACTTTGAAACCGTTCCTTGCACAGCCCAAGACACGCGCCAAAATGATCGACCGGGCGGAGTGGTTGCAGTCCATGCGTGCGGCTCAGGCCACAACACATGGGACGCCTTGGAATGACGCGGTTAAGGTGCTGAATGAACTCAAGCAGGCAGGACAAGGCAAGGTTTCCAAGCCGAAGCCAAAGCCTTCGGTAAAGCATGTATATAGCGCCAAAGGTTCCGATTTTAGCATCAGGCGAACTGACAAAGGGCGTCAGATTCTGTTGGAGATAGATAAGGACGCTCCAGCAGATGACTTGCGCATGTTGTTGGATAAGTTTCTAACGGATCGAGCTGAAAATCTGTAAGAAATTGCCAATTGGCAATTTCACGAATAAACATAATGAATTCCTATCTTTACGGTAAAAACAGTGAGATTGAATTTGACGATCGACCCAGTTTTTGTCGAATTTCAACGGGACCAGTAGGGCGACACAGAGGGTAGGGCACGGGTGACCAATTTGAACGCGATTGCCTTGGGTCACGTAGGTAGACGGATTCAAACTCCTTGAACAACGAAGTTCTAATCGGCAGATGATGAGTGAGTTGTGTGAGAGGCCATATGCGGCTCATTAAGGGTCAATTGCCTGCTCAATGGGTTATATGTGGCCCGTTGACAAATTTGGAAATAAGAGGCCAAATACGGCCTGTAAATTCAAATTTTCCGAAATAACCGGCATCATGTGACCTTTAAGGACAAAATGGCGACCTCTCAGCAAGTAGAAATTGAGATCGGGGAGCGGTTGGCACGGCTAAGGCTCTCACGGAACGTGACGCAGGCTGTACTGGCTGGGCAAGCTGGTATCGGCGTGCGTACCTTGCGGCGCCTCGAGGGAGGCGAGCCTTCGACGCTTGATACGTTTTTGCGCGTCATCGCGGCGCTTGATCTGGAGGAGGCAATCCTGTCGGCCCTGCCGGAGGGACAAATTCGACCTATCGAGCGTATCTCGGGGAAAGGCAACGAACGCCAACGGGCGCGGCCTGTCGAGAAGAAACCCGCCAAACCCACATGGACGTGGGGCGAGGAAAGTGATGACTGATGCAAGTGTTGTTTTGTGGGGGAGGCGCATTGGCGCTGTGAGTTGGGATGAGGCGCGTTCCTTAGGGGTGTTCCAGTACGACCCGGAGTTCGTGGGGGCTGGCATCGAAGTAGCACCCTTGAAAATGCCAGTCAGGGAAGCGCCTTACGAATTCTCAGCTCTTCGGAAAGAAACCTTCAAGGGGCTTCCCGGCATGCTTGCTGATGCGCTCCCGGATAAGTTTGGTAATCGGCTTATCGATGCTTGGCTGGCTGAAACCGGGCGGAGTGTGGAAAATTTTAGCCCGGTTGACCGGCTTTGCTACATCGGCAATCGCGGGATTGGCGCGCTGGAGTTTCAACCCACTGTTCGCAAGGTGACTAAATCAAAAAAGCTGGAAGTTGCTCAACTGTTGAACCTCGCAAACAGAGTTTTGAATGAACGGGAGAATCTAACCGGGCAGCTTGGAGGTGAAGACGACGCGGATGCGCTGGAAGACATTTTGAGCGTCGGAACATCTGCAGGCGGTGCCCGGGCTAAGGCGGTCCTTGCCTGGAACCGCAAGACCGGCGATTTCAGATCTGGACAGGTGAAAGTAAGCGAAGGCTATGAGCATTGGCTGTTGAAATTCGACGGCGTATCGAACAACCGTGATAAGGAACTTGCTGACCCGCAGGGATTTGGCAGGATTGAGTATGCATATTATTTGATGGCGCAGGATGCTGGCATCGACATGTCCGAATGCCGGTTGCACCATGAAGGTGGTCGCAGCCACTTTATGACCCGTCGGTTTGACCGCGACGACAGGGGCCGCAAAATCCATATGCAGTCTCTAGGCGCAATGCAGCATTTCGACTTTAACGACCCTGCCTCTTATTCTTACGAGCAAGCAATCCTGACCCTCAGAAAACTTGGCCTTGGGATGGACGTTGTTGAACAGCAGTACAGGCGTGCCGTCTTCAACGTCGTCGCGCGCAACCAGGACGACCATGTTAAAAACATCTCGTTTCTCATGGATCGGTCTGGGTCTTGGCGGCTTTCGCCAGCTTACGATATTGCGTATTCCTACAACCCCAAAGGCGCGTGGACCCGTGATCATCAAATGAGCATGGCTGGGAAGCGCAATGGGTTCTCTCAGGCAGACTTGCTGGCTTTTGCATCCAACGTGGGCCTGAAGGAGGCGAAAGCCCGTCAGGTCATCGCTGAGGTCTCTGGATCGGTCGAAAAGTGGGAAACGCATGCCAATAGGGCAGAAGTCGACCCAGAAGACATCATCCGCATCAAAAAGACATTTCGGCTGGACCTGCGAGGCACATAGCCCCGCTTTGGGGTTGTGGCTCTAATTCAAGGAAAAGCCGCGGTTCTTTAGCTCCGTTGCGCCGATCGGGCAGCGGGAAACGCAAGTGCGAACCAACCGGGGTAGGGGGCCAAGGCGTGTTCACCCTGGCGGTTCGGTAAAGGACGATACAGTCTGAATGGCACCGTCCAAGGCGTTGCCAGTCGAGTCCTGCAGGGCGGCTTCGCGTAGGCGGGCAATCCACTGGGCTGCATCGTCACGCTCGATCAGCGCGGGCAGGGTGTCCAGAATGCGGGCGAATTTGGATAGGCCACGAACATGGGTGTCTGAATAGCCTTTGATCAGACGACGACACAGCAGCAGCTCTACCGCCAGATCGTAGTTCTTTGGCAGCGTTTCATTGCATAGGGTCAACCAGTTCAGAAGATGCGCCTGTTCTACTTGGTGGCGCAGGCTGTAGCGTCGGGTGCGACGCAGTCCAGCGATCACATATAGCAGAACAAAGCCACGCAGCCGATGGGTGCGAATGCGACGACCTTTGTTGAGGCGTCGGTCGATCCAGGCAGCAAGCCGGGGGCGGGCCTCTATCCAGGTGCCAAGCGCGGCTGGCAGCAGGCTGATGATTTCTTCGCCGCGCGGGTGAAAGAACTCTGTCAGTTGCACCGGCTTGTCGTCAGCCTTCATCTCGGTCTGGATGCGGTCAAAGCGGCTTTTGCGGGTTTTGAGGTCGGCCACTCGGATGATGTCGTCATAGCACATGGCATTGGCGATATGCTTGGCGGCAGCTTCGGCCAGTGTTCCGTCACCGCGGTCCTGTTGGGCTAGGGGGCGCAGATGTGTCAGATAATCGCGGCCATAGGCGAGATCCTGAAACTCGACCACGCGACGTAAGCCCAGCAGCGCCATCTCTGCGCCGGGTAGGGCACGAGCCTCAGCATCCAGTGCCTCCCATTGCGACAGTAGACGTGCCGGGCCACGAGGGCTGGGATCACGACTGGCCTGCATGGGGGCGGGTGGTGCCTCAGAGGGAGGGGATTCGGGGTTTGGTGACTGCGCGCGCGAATAGGCGGCGCCAAAGGCGCGCAGGCTGGCCGCGACGCCCTTACCTGAGGCCTGGATGGCCTCTTCGAACGCAACACGCGGAAAGGGCAGGGCGCCGGATCCTGCCAGAGCGCCAAATAGCGCTGAAGAGATCACCGATCCGTTGTCCGCGGCTAATTTGTCCATGTCGAACAGGATCAATTGATCAGCCGCAATTTCAGCGGCGGCGCGGACCTCATCACTGGACGCAATGCCATCGCCGGGGGTCATCTTTTCAGACAAGGCCAGCGTGCGGTGACTAGAGGCAATCAGCGTGGTGCGATCTGGCGTGACAAAGCCACGCAGAATGGCGCGCCCTGCCTCCATCATTTCGGCGGCGATCATGATATCGACGTCGCCAGCCGAAGGCGCCAGGGAAAACACCGGCATCGCAGTGCCTTCTCCGCCCTGGGGCGCCATCTCGATGTAGTAGATGGTGGCGCCGGTGCGCTGCGCAACCCCTGCGACAGAGGTCGCCTGGGTGATGTAACCCTGGCTGCGCGCTGCCGCTTCGATCCAAGAGGTCAGCACCCCGCCGCCCTGGCCACCTACGGCCAAAATGGCCAGTTTAATGATTGATTTCAGCTGGTTGTCCGGCTGTTTGGGGGTCAGTTTCGGGGCTGCGTTCATGGCGCGATCTCCAGAAATTCAAGACGGCCGAGCTTACGCCGGGACTGTAGCCAGTGGATGATCCGTCCGGACATGCGGGCCCAACGGGATTCAAATTTTCCGGGGTTATGCACCACATCGGCGCGGTAGAAACTGGGGCAGAGCACAGCGGCATCCGCCACCTCGCCGCAGTTGCCACAGCCAACGCAGGACTGATCAATGCTTGCCACCGGATCATCACGCAGCGGATCGTTCAGATGTTTCACAGATAGTGACGGACAGCCCGATAGGCGGATACAGGCGTGATCTCCGGTGCAGATGTCTTCGTCAACACCGAAACGAGGGATCTCCATCCGCTTTCCATCGCTAATCATTTGATTACGCTGGGGTTTTTCTCTTCGTTGACGATTCAACATACACTCGCTGGAGGCCACGATTACCTTGGGCCCGTCATATTCGGTGGTCAGAGCCTCGTGAAAAATGGCTCGCATCTTGGTAACGTCATAGGTGTGATCGATGTGGCGGACCCAATCGACGCCTACGCCGGACAGGGCCTTGGTGATCGGGTTATTGGTGGATTTAGTTGGATTGTCCGCGCGACTGGACAGGATGTCCTGTCCGCCGGTGGCAGCTGAATAGTAGTTATCGACCACCACGGCGACGCTGTCGGCCTTGTTAAACACCATATTGCCAATCGAAGAGGACAGCCCATTGTGCCAAAAGCCGCCATCGCCAATGATCGAAATGGCTCTGCGTTCGCCGCCGCCATCAAAGGCCGCATTTGAGGCGGGCCCAAGCCCATAGCCCATAGTGGCGCCGCCAATGTCAAAGGGGGGCAGCGAGGCAAAGAGGTGGCAGCCGATATCGGCGCTGATCTGATGTTCCCCCAGCTCTTGCTGTACCAGCTTCAGGGCGGCAAAAATGGGCCGTTCCGGACAACCCGTACAAAACCCAGGCGGCCGGATTGGGACAGTTTGCGACAGGTCGGGAAGTTCGGGTTCGGGCTGATTGGGCGCGCGCATCTGGCCGGGCATCAAATCGGGAGAATATTGCGCCACAAAGGCGGAAATTCCGTCGAGCATCACCTGTCCGGTGTATTCGCCGGCCATGGGGAAAACATCCTTGCCGTGCAGCTTCACGCTCAGATCTGAACGCAGTAACATGGTCGAAAACCCTTGCTCGATGAACTCGGGCTGGCCTTCCTCGATGATCAGAACGCCCTTTTTGTCTTTGGCAAAGGCGAGGAATTCCTGATCCACCAGCGGATAGGTGACGTTCAGACAGTATATCGGGATATCGGTGTCGCCGTAGATATCGGCCAGACCAAGCCGTTGCAGTGCTCGGATGACGCCATTGTACATACCGCCTTGGCAAACAATGCCGATTTTGCCGCTGTCAGGTCCGAAAAACTCGTTTAACTGCTGGTCGATGATGTGCTGTTGGGCGGCAGGCCAGCGGTTATTTACCTTGTCCTGTTCATGCGCAAAAGACATCGGCGGTAGCACCACCCGGTTCCAGTCACGCTGCGGATTTGACAGCGCATCTTTGACCGTCAGGGCAGGGCGCTGGTTGTCATGGCACTCAAAGCTGCCCGTCACATGACAGGAGCGAATGCGGACCATGAGCATCACCGGCGTGTTGGACGCCTCGGACAGCTCAAAGCTCTGGCCAACCGATTGCACGATTGAGGGCAGGTTGGGGCGCGGGTCCATCAGCCAGAATTGTGATTTCATCGCAAAGGCATGGCTGCGCTCTTGCATGATGGAGGAGCCTTCGCCGTAGTCTTCGCCAACGATCACCACCGCGCCGCCTGTGACACCGGAAGAGGAGAGGTTGGCCAGCGCATCCGAGGCGACATTGACCCCAACCGAGCCTTTGAACGTCACCGCGCCGCGAATGGGATAATGCACCGAGGCCGAAAGCATTGCCGCCGCCGCCGCTTCCGATGCATTGGCCTCAAACCGCACACCGAGTTCGCCCAGTAATTCCTCAGCGTCGGCCAAGACATCCATCAGATGCGAAATCGGTGCGCCTTGATAGCCGCCCACATACCCAACGCCGTTTTCCAAGAGTGCTTTGGTGATAGCGAGAATACCTTCGCCTGTGAATGTCTCGCCCGTGCCTGCCCGGAGATGCTCTACTTCTTTTTTGAAAGAGCGCTCTGCCATCTTTATCCTCCGTGGTCCCGGCCGTGGGGGCCGGGGTCGTTAAAAGTCGTGAACCCGCACGTTGCGCAGGATTTTTTGCAAGGTGGCCTCAAAGGCCAGCCGTTCATCGGTTGAGATACCCTCGAACATCTGGGCGTAGGTCTGTGCCATGCGTGGCCAGACCTTTTCAAAGGTGGCGCGCCCGGCATCGCTCAGGAATACCCGGGTGGCGCGCTGGTCTTCGGGGTCGGGCTGGCGGCGCACCAGCTCTTCTTTTTCCAGCCCATCCAGGGTGCGCGACAGGGTGGAGTATTCCACCACCGCATAGACCGCCAGCTCGCCAATCAGGATGCCGTCAATCATTGCCAAAACAGCCAGGCAGCGAACCTTGGGGGTGGTCAGCCCCAGTTCGGCCATCTCTTCGCGCAGGCTGGCGTTATAGCGGCCCATGATGCGGTTCATCAGATAGGGGGCAAAATTGCCCAGACCAATTTCGCCAAACCGAAGCGTTGCCAGATCCTGTGTCATGCGCCGAGCCTTTTCGCAGTATTGAACCCCGATCCGCCGCCAAGTCCGGGGCCGGGGTGGGTGGAGGCACCAATGTGGTGCAGGTTGCGAAAGAGAGTACTGCCGTTGCGCGAAGAGCTAAACGGGCGGAAGGTAAAAAACTGATCAAGGGTGCAGGCACCGCCATAGGGGTCACCACCCACCAGGTTCATGTTCAGTGCTGCCAGATCAGCGGGGGAATAGGCCGTGCGCGCCAGTTTGATTTTGTCGAAACTCTTGATGTGGCGCGCTAAAATGTCCTCGATCCGATCAGCAAAGGCTTCGCGGGTTGCCTCGTCCCACGAGCCATCAGTGGCGATCTGGTCTGCGGCGTCGCCTTTGATCTGACGCGGTGCGTCGGGGATTTGCAGCCAGAGGATTGCCTTACCCTCTGGGCAACGGCTGGGATCGAGACGATGTGGCTGGCCCACGCATATGGTGGGCGTTTCGGGCAGCATGCCGCGCTCTGCCTCGTTGGCGGATTTTGACACTGCATCTATCCCGTCGCTGAGGTGGATCAGCGCCACATCTTCCAGACCCTCAGCCAGCCATTCGGGTACAGCATCCAGCGCGTAGTGCAGTTGAAAATTACCACGTCCGTGACGGTACTGCTGTGCTTGGGCAATCTGTTCTTGTGGGGCGTCGTCTGTGAGCAAGCGGTTATACAGTTGTGATGGTGTGACAGAGGCAAGGACATGTTTGGCGGGGATTATCTCACCACTCGCGGTTTCAACACCGGTCACCCTTTGGGTTTTTCCATTGGGTTCAGAGAGGGTGATCTTTGCCACGTCAACTCCGGTGCGGATTTCGCCACCATTTGCCTCGATCAACCGGCGAAAGGCCAAGGCGGCCTCGCCCGCGCCGCCTTTGACGATGGGTGCGCCTGCGGCCTCCAGCGCAAAGGCAATGACCTTGCCCATCTGACCGGAATAGCTGCTTTCGGGTGTGAGGCCGGTGTGCAGCACCCAAGGGGCCCAAAGCGCCTGAATGTCAGGGCTGGAGTAAGAGGTTTCAAGCCAACCACGTGCCGGACGTAAGGCGGTGCCAATCCAGGACTTCAACCCGTTCAGGCCTCGTTTGCGGACCTGTCCCAGCAGCAAGCGGGCGGTGGCCCAAGACCACAGGTCGCCCCCCAGCAGCGCGAAGAGGAACGGTGCATCGGCCTCGATCCCTGTCACATCAACACTGTGCTGATCGCCATCATCCGCAGCCAGAGTGTTAAAGGCGGCAATGTTTTGGGTGCGGTCAGTGGTCAGCCGCGCACCGCGCCCGCAGGGACGCAGCACGGCGGTGGGGTGCGCAGTATGGCAGAGCTCAAACCCGTGCTTTCCAAGATCCTCGGCCAGTTCTGCATAGGCGGGGGAGGTCAGAAACAGCACAAAGGTGGCGGCCATCACGTCATGAGCAAAGCCGGGCAGGGTGGCCGCATGTGTCATCATGCAGCCGCCGATGCGGTCTTCACGCTCCAGCAAAAGCACCTTTTTGCCGCTGCGCGACAACAGGGCCCCCGCGACAAGCGCGTTGATGCCACTGCCAATGATGACGTGATCGGCCATTTGTATTACCTGCTCTGCCTTAACCCTGAGGAACCAACGCCAGAGCGCGGATGGGAGAGCCGGTGCCATGCTGAATTTTTAGCGGTGCGGCAATCAGGATCGCGCCTTTGGCGGGCAGTTGATCAAGGTTGGCAAGTGAGGCAAGCCCAAAGCAATTGTCCCGGTGCAGCATGTTGTGGGCCGGGTAGGGTGGGTCCATCGCGCCTGCCTGACCGGCATCGGTGCCAATGCACTGGTTGCCCCAACCGACGATCTTTTTCGACAGTAGGTATTCCACACAGTCCGGTGTTGGGCCGGGGGAGTGCGGGCCATTTTCATCGGCGTTGAGGAATGCGGCCTCGTCATCGGCGCGTTTGTCCCAATCGCTGCGCAACACAACCCATTCGCCTTCACCGATTTCGCCATGTTCGGCTTCCCAGGCTTTGACGTGGTCCGCCGTCAGTAGAAAGTCAGCATTCGCCGCGCTTTCGGCGGCGCAATCGATGACGTTCACAGGCGCAATCAGGCGATTTACATCCAGCGTGTCAGTATAGCCATCCTCATAGTCTTTACCGGTGATCCAGTGATGCGGCGCGTCAAAATGGGTGCCCGAGTGCTCTCCGAGAACCATCCAGTTCCAGGCAAAAAACGGCCCATCGGCGTCGTATTCGCTGATCTTGTGGATTTCGACTTTGGGGGTGGGTTTGGCAAAGTCCTCTGGCAGTTGCAGGATTGGTGTGTCCGGCCCCAAAACCCCGGAACAATCTACAACTCGGACACCGCCAGAGGCCAGCAGTTGCCCCAAGTTGGTAAGTGTATTTTGCGCGCTCATAGCACTCTCCCTGAAGTGATCGCCCCCTGTTCGGGGTGCTGATTTATGAATCAAAGCTAGACAAATATATTTGCATTTGCAAACACTATAGCCACGAGAGGGGGAAATATGCGTCAAAATTCTGATGTTCTGATTGTTGGATCCGGGGTGAATAGCCTTGCAACTGCGGTGATTTTGCAGCGTGCAGGTTTGCGGGTTTCGGTGTTTGAGCAGGCGTCAGAACCGGGTGGCGCGGTAAAGTCTGGGGCTTACACAGCACCGGGTTTCACCCATGACTGGGCGGCAATGAACCTGTCTTTGTTCACGGGATCCCCTTTCTTTCAGGAGTTTGGTGACATGCTCACGGAAGCCGGATTGGAATTTGTTCCGGCGCAGCGTTGTTTTGCCAGTTCTTTTGTGGATGGGCGCTGGTTGGGCATCGGAAATGATGCCGAAGCTAATGTCTCTGCAATACATGCATTTGCAAATAGTGATTCGGAAACCTGGCGTGCCCTTAGTGATGAATTTCCCGATCAGGCGTCGCATATCTTTGCTATTTTGGGGTCTTCCTTTGGCTTTCGTGCCGTGGCGAAGAATATCTGGAAGCTGCTGCGGGCAAAAAAGCTCTCGGGGGCCTTGGACCTCGGGCAATTCCTGGCTTCTTCGCCGCGCGCCTGGCTGGATGAGACTTTTACCTCCCCCCATGTGAAATCAACACTGGCGGCTTGGGGCATGCATTTGGATTTTGCGCCTGATGTCGCCGGGGGCGCATTGTTCCCTTATCTCGAGGCCATGGCCAACCAGGCCTTTGGCATGGTGATTGGCAAGGGTGGTGCAGATACCGTCACGCGGGCGCTGCTTAAATGTATCGAGGCTGAGGGCGGCACCGTGACCTGCGATGCCCGCGTTGACCGCATTCTGATCGAGCAGGGAAGGGCGGTTGGCGTCCGGCTGTCGGATGGCAGCGAGCATCGCGCCGAAAAATCGGTGATTGCCAATGTTGCGCCCAAAAATCTCAGCGCACTGATTGGTGAGACGGAGCCCCACTATGACAAGGGGCTCAAGAATTTCCGCCATGCGCCGGGCACTATGATGGTGCATCTGGCGATGGAGGATCTGCCGGACTGGGGGGCTTCTGATCAGTTGCGGGACTATGCCTATGTGCACTTAGCACCCAGCATGGACCAGATGGCGCGCTGCTATCAGCAGGCCGTTGCGGGCTTGCTGCCGCAAGAACCGGTGGTGGTTGTAGGTCAGCCCACAACCATCGACCCCAGCCGCGCCCCCGCGGGCAAGCATACCCTGTGGCTACAGGTGCGTATGGTTCCGGGTGAAATTTTAGGTGATGCGGGCGGCGAAATCACTGCGCTGGACTGGCAAACTGCCGCTGAACCAATGGCGCAACGGGCACTGGATATTGTCGAGGCCCATGCCCCCGGCACCCGCGCCAAGATCATCGCTCAAAGGATCGTAACCCCGGCAGAGCTGGAAGCGGACAACCCCAATCTGGTCGGTGGTGACCAGATCTGTGGCAGTCATCATCTGTCGCAGCACTTTATCTATCGTCCAATGCGCGGACGCACGGATGGAACCACGCCCATCAAAGACTTGTACCACACTGGCGCTGCCGTCTGGCCAGGCGCAGGCACCGGCGTTGGGCCGGGGTATTTGCTGGGCAAAAAACTGACATCATAAAAGGGAGGAATGACTGTGACGGATTTTTCAAGACGCGGACTGCTGAAACTGAGTGCAGCGACAATTGCACTGGCGACAACAGGCCTGCCGGCTCTGGCCGCAGGGATCGACGATCTGGTGATTGCCAATAACGTCAATCTGCCCAGCTGGAATCCAACGCTGGGAACTTCTGCCGTAAACCCAACTATTCAGGGCATCTATCAGTCGGTCTTTGACATGTTTATCGCCCAGGACACGGATCTCAGTCAGGCCCCGGGTATCCTGACAGACTGGGGTTGGAACGCAGACCAGACCAAAGTCGAAATGACAGTCCGTGAGGGCGTTACCTGGCATGACGGCAGCCCGCTTACCGCGGAAGATGTGGTTTGGAGTCTGGAGCGCGCCGCTGATCCTGAGGGTGGTAATCCTATCCAGTTCATCTGGTCCACCATTGGCAATTTTGAGGTGAGTGGTAATCAGATCACTGGCGATGTGCTGCGGTTTGAACCAACGATCTTTAAATGGATGTCCTTCCTCACCGGTTATGTGCTGCCCAAGGCCTATATCGAAAAGAACGGCCAAGAAGGTTTTGAGGCAGCGCCGATTGGCTCTGGCCCCTATGTGGTTGATAAATACGAACGGAACGCCTTTATCCGGCTGAAAGCCTATGACGGCTATTGGGGACAGGCACCAGAGTTCAAAACCGTCACCATCAAGTTTGTCACCGATGCAACCGCCCGTGTGGCAGAGGTTGAATCTGGCAACGCCCATGTGACGCTTGAAATGCCATCAGAGGAATTTGACCGTCTTCGTGCTGGCGGTCTGGTTGGGGTGGCGCAGCCGATTTCTGACATTGGCATGATCTTCTTCAACGATATCGACGTGATGAAAGACCCTAACGTGCGCCGCGCGGCGGTCAAAGCAGTGAACAAACAGGCGATTGTTGACCGGCTGCTGTCTGGGTATGGCGTTGCGATTGATACGTTGCAAACACCAGATTACACCGCTTTTGATGCGAGCGTCACCACGCCTTATGATCCTGAAGGCGCCAAAGAGCTGCTGGCGGCCTCGGGCTATTCCACTGACAATCCGGTGCGCTTTACCATCCAGACCACCCGCGGGTTCAAGCCCAAGGATTACGAGGTCATTCAGGCCATTGTAGGGTTGTGGCGCAAGGTCGGCATCGAGGCTGAAATCGAAGTCTATGAGATTGCCAAGCATTACGAGCTACGCGCAACAGATACTTTGGCGCCTGCTGCCTTTTACAACTGGGGCAATTCAATCGGTGACCCGACCACCTCCACCGGATTTGCAATGTTTGGCCCCTCGCCGCATTCGGTTTGGGATGGCGAAGATCTGGTGGGTATGATTGCGCCGCTTTGGGGCGAGGCCGACGAGGCCAAACGGATCGAGGGCTGGAAAGCGGTCGATCGCAAGATCGCTGACGATGCCTTGGTGCTGCCTCTGTTCCAATATGTGCAGCCGATTTTGCACGCACCCGGCGTCAAAGTGGTGCCGCATGCCTCGGGGGCACTGCTGCCCCATCTGATGACCCGTTCCTAAAGGACAGTTGCCGGGAGGGGCGTGGCTCTTCCCGGCACATAAATCAATGACCCTGATACGTATAATTCTGAAGCGATTGCTGTCGATGTCGATCACCCTGATCGGCGTTGCGGTGATCGTGTTTTTTATCATTCGCATCGTGCCGGGAAATCCCATCGCGATGATGCTGCCGCCCGGCGCGGGAGAAGAAGACATCGCCCGGCTCAAGGCGTTGTATGGGTTTGACAAAACCCTGCCGGAACAGTTCCTGATTTGGGTCCGGGGCATTCTGGGGGGTGATTTTGGCACCTCGATTACCAGTCGTCAGCCAGTGATGTCATTGGTGCTGGGACGGCTGCCTGCCACACTAGAACTGTCGATTATGGCGCTTGTGATGGCAGTAATGATTGGCGGTACTCTGGCGCTGATCGGTACCCGACAACGCGGAGGCAAGGCAGAGGCGCTGATTGATGTCACCAATGGCGTCTCACTCTCGGTGCCGGATTTCCTTTGGGGGTTGTTGTTCATTTTGCTGTTTGGCGTGCTTTGGCCGGTGTTCCACATCTCGGGGCGGGTTTCGCCGGCGTTGGATCTGCCCTTTGTGACCAACTTTTACCTGTTTGAGAGTCTACTGCGGCTGCGGTTTGATATCTGGCTGGACCTTGTCAGCCATATGTTCATGCCCGCGCTGGCTCTGGCCATCCCGCTGGCGGCCATCATTGCCCAGCTGTTGAAACAATCGCTGAAGGAAACCATGCACTTGGACTATGCCACCCTGGCCCGCACCAAGGGCTATAGCGAAAACCATGTGATCCTGCGCGAGGCTCTGCCCAATGCAATCCTGCCGACGCTGACGCTGGTGGGGGTGCAGTTTACGTTTCTAATCGGCGGCACCGTGATTATCGAGCGGCTGTTTTCCTACGAAGGGCTGGGCAATATGGCGATTGATGCGGTGATCAACCGAGATCTGCCGCTCATTCAGGGCATCGTGATCCTGTTCGCGGTGATTTTTACCACGGTCAATCTTCTGGTTGATCTGACCTATGCACTGCTGAATCCGAGGTTGCGACATGGCTGATGGACGCGCGGCGGCAAAACGCCCGATTAATCCCCGGCTCTGGCTCTCGGGTGGTTGGCTGTTGATCTTGGTCGTTGCGGCCCTTGCAGCGCCTTTGTTGGCCCCGCAAGACCCATTGGCGCAGGATCTCTTTGCCTCGCGATTGCCACCTATGTGGCAGGGTGGGTCCGAGCCGGGGTTTCCCCTGGGAACAGACTCGTTGGGGCGTGATGTGCTGAGCCGGGTTCTCTATGGTGCCCGCATTGCGCTGCTGGTGGCATTGGTTGCTGGCAGTTGCACCTGCGCACTGGGGGCAGTGCTGGGCCTGATCGCCGGTTACTATCGCGGCTGGGCTGATGTGGTGATTTCGCGGCTGATCGAGATCTGGATGGCCTTCCCACCGGTGTTGTTTGCCATTTTGCTGATCGCGGTGATGGGCACCGGGCTGACCTCGATTATCGTGGCGATTGTGGTGATCGACTGGACCCGCTTTGCCCGGGTGATCCGGGCTGAGGCGATGACGCAGGGTGCAATGGACTATGTGGCTTCGGCCAAGGTGGCGGGGCGGGGCCGGTTTGGTATTATGATACGGGAGATCCTGCCTAACGTACTGCCGACAATTGTGGTGCTGCTGACCTTGGAAATGGGCATCGCGGTGATCGTCGAGGCCATCCTCAGCTTTGTGAACCTGTCGATCTCTACTGATGATCCCACTTGGGGCAGCATGATCGCCGAGGGGCGCGCCGCCATTCATCACTCCTGGTGGGTGCTGGTCGTTCCACTGATCACCCTTTTCCTGACCGTTCTCAGCTTCAGCCAGCTTGGCGAAGGGCTGAAGGACCATTTTGATCCGGTGCTACGATGAGCTTTCTTGAGTTGAAGAACCTGAACGCGCGGGTTGGACCGCTGCCGATTCTGCGCGATGTCTCGTTGCAGGTGGCCCCGGGGGAGGTACGCGCCTTGGTGGGCGAAAGCGGCGCGGGCAAAAGCATGATTGGCAAGGCGATCTTGGGCACTTTGCCAGATGCCATCCGCATCACCGGTGGTGAGATCCTGCTGGAGGGCGAAGACTTGCAGGCTATGTCGCCAAAGGCCCGTCGCCGGTTGATTGGTGCCAAGGTGGCGCTGATCCCGCAGGACCCGCTGACGGCGCTGAACCCGGCGCGCCGGGTAGGGCCGCAAATCTGCGATCGGCTGGTGGATATCCTCGGCTGGGGCCGCCGGGAGGCGGAGGCCCGCGTGATAGAGCTGCTGCATGAGGTGCATATTCCTGCACCTGAACGGGTGATGCGGGCCTACCCGCATGAGCTTTCGGGGGGGATGCGGCAACGTATCCTAATTGCCTCGGCCTTTGCAGCGGAGCCGCAGTTGATCATTGCGGATGAGCCAACAACGGCGCTGGATGTCACGGTGCAAAAGCAGATCTTGCGGCTGATCCGCGATATGCAGGCACGCCACGGCACCGCATTGTTGTTTGTCACCCATGATCTTGGCGTGGTGTCAAAGCTCTGCCAATCGATGACGGTTCTTTTTGGCGGTAAGGTACTGGAGGACACATCAGTGGATCAATTCTTCAGCGCGCCAGACCATGCCTATTCGGCGGCGCTATTGGCGGCGACGCCCAAATACACCGATCCGGGCGGCAGCCTGATGCCAGTCCCCGAGGCGACTATTCATGCGGTTGAGGCTGAAATCGCCGCGCATGATCTGGCCCATCAGATAGAGACGGTACGACAATGAGTGAGATGCTATTTGAAATCCGTGATCTGCGGCTCTCGTTTGCGGATCTGGCTCACAAGCCTCTGTTTGGTGCCGCACCACGCATTGAAGTTCTCAAAGGTCTCAACTTTGACATACCGCGTGGTGATGTCATTGGAATCGTGGGGGGCTCGGGCTCGGGTAAATCTACCCTGGGCCGCGCCATGGTGCGGCTGCTGGATGTTGATAGCGGCAAGATCCGGTTTGAGGGCACCGATATTTCCCAAATGGACGAGGTCGCCCTGCGACCCCTGCGCCGACGTATCCAGATGATCTTTCAGGACCCGATGTCCTCGCTCAACCCACGTCACCGGGTGGCGACGCTGATTGCCGGGCCGCTGCATTTGCACGGGTTTGACCAGATCACTGAACGGGTGGATTTCGCCTTGTCGCAGGTTGGCCTGCCGCTCACCTTTCGCAATCGCTACCCGCACGAGCTGTCGGGTGGTCAGCGTCAACGCGTTGGCATCGCCCGCGCTATCGCCACCGAGCCCGAGTTCATACTGGCGGATGAGGTGGTTTCGGGGCTGGATGTTTCGTCACAGGCGCAGGTGCTGAACCTGCTGGAAAAACTGGTGAGCGACATGGGGCTGACGCTGGGTTTTATCAGTCATGATCTCTCTGTGGTGCGGCGGCTGTGCAAAACAACGCTGGTGCTGCACCAGGGGGAAATCGTTGAGCAGGCCTCGACGCAGGCGCTGTTTGATGCACCACAGGCGCAATATACCCGTGATCTGTTGGATGCGATCCCTTTGCCCGAGGTGACACCGGGCTGGTTGGACTGACCTGTAAAAGCCCCGTGCGTAAAAGATGGATCTACCAAAATGCGTTCACATAACAATATGTGGATGCCCCGGCTACTGCGTGCGTATCCGTCGTCATCGTGCCCTTTGCTGTCTGAAACCATAGGTCAGGGCAGGGCGCTGCGGTACCGTTCCTTTCAATCAGGATGAGCTGGATAGGGATGCGCCATGGCTAAGAGCTAAAATCAGCCAGTCCGCGCTGTACTCCCATATCGCGAAACAGTTCCAACTGGCTGGCCAGATGCGCCAAGCGCGTCTTCAGGTCATCCGTCAGTGGTTCACTCTTCGATGTGGTCTGAATGAAGTTGACCGTCTTTACCACATCGCGCCAGCGAGGGTTGGTGGGCAGGGTGTCGGCCAGAAGGTATTTGTCCAGCGTTCTTGTTTGTAAGGACGTCTTGTCCAGGTTGACCCGCCAGATGCCGGAGGTCTCGGCAAACTCGATTTTGCCCTTTCCCGTCAGGTCCGACCACAGATCAAGAGAGCTGGTCATCAGATCCACGATGGTATCGCGGTAGGGGTCCCGAACCGGGTTGGGCTGCGCGCCGGGCCCTTCGGGTGCGATCAGGGACGGCAGCGAAGTGTCGACCACATCGCGCAGAGACTGAACAAATGCTTCGCCGTGTGCGTTACTGGCCCGGCTAAGCAGGAGGGCTTTACCGCCACCTGCCTCGGGCATCATGGCAAAAACGCTGGTGGTGTATTCGGTCCCTCGCAGAGTAAGCTTGAGCTGCTGAGGATCGTCGTCTGCTTCGATCTGGGAAATCTGACGGTGCTGGTCTTGGGGCAGGAGGTCGGCCAGAATGGTTTGGTTCGACATCACGGGATGACCCAATATCTGCTCGGCGGAACCATTGGCAAAGGTGACCACGTCGCGCGCATTCACGCAAACCAATCCTTCTTCCAGTGCGTTGAGAAGTTGGGTCATACGACGTTGAGATAAGCGCAGAGCGTCTTCTATTTGGATGCGCCGTTCAACTTCCTCATGGAGCTCAAAATTTTCCTCGCTGCTGCGCTGTGCGCGTGAGGCTTGCAACAATGTGCGAATGCGGCTGAGCAATTCGTCTCTAACAAAGGGTTTTACCACATAATCGTTTGCGCCCGCGTCGAAGCCGGCAATCATATCGCTGGACCGGCCGCGCGCCGTTAACAGAAGGATTGGCAGGTCATGTAATCCGTAGCGCCGACGCAGATTGCGGGCCACATCAAGGCCATTCATGCCCGGCATCATCACATCCAACACGATCAGATCTGGTCTGGTAGTCGCTACGCTGCGCAACGCTTCAGGGCCGCTGGACGCTTTGATCACGCGGTAGCCCTGAGGATGCAGAACGTTCTGTAGAACCTGAAGGTTAATCGGTTCATCATCCACACACAGCACGACGGGGGCATCGTCGTCACTCTCTTTGGTGTCATCCATTGTGCGCAGGGGAACAACAGGGTCTTCTGGCAGTTCCAGAGATGGGAAGTCTTCGGGGGCCGTTGGTGCGAGCAGGTCAGAGACGGGCAGGTGGATTTCGAAAATTGATCCTTTGCCAAGCTCACTGGTAACTTCAATTGTGCCGTCCATCATGACGGCCAGGTTGCGGGCGATGGTCAGGCCCAATCCTGTGCCTTGCTGTTGACCAAGACTTCCTGGGGTGAGTTGCTCCAGCGGGTGGAAAATACGGTCCATGCTGTCCGTTGCAATGCCCGGGCCCTGATCTTTCACGCCTACGATAAGCGTTCCGCCTTCGGTTCTGGCAAAAATGTCGATATCGTTGCCACCGCCGTATTTGGCGGCATTGGACATCAGGTTGAACAGGATTTGTTCGTAGCGCACCGGGTCTGCTAACACGGCTGGCAGATCACCCGGAAGATCCAGATGGATCTCTACCTTGTCGGTATTGCGCCCTTTGGGCATCAGCGGCTGAACCAGTTGGATCACATTGCGCAGGGCATGGCCTACATTCAAAGGTTGCAAATCCAGACGCATGCGGCCTTCACGAATGCGGTAGATATCCAGCAGATCATCGACCAGCCGGGACAGGCGCCTGGCGGATGATGTAATCAGGCGTAGCTGGCTTTTCTGTGCCGGGTGCAGGTCCCCCATCACCCCGGTTTCCAGCGTTTCCAGTATGCCAATGATACCGTTCAGGGGGGTCCGTAGCTCGTGACTGGTGTTGGCCAGAAACCGGTCTTTCATCCGGTCCGCTTCTTCCAGCTTTGCGTTCTTTTCTTCGATCTGGCGGAGGTTCTGCTGCAGGGTTTCGTTCTTATCCCGGATTTGATCCACCTGATCACGCAGCCCTTTGCGCATTCCGCTAACCGCGCGTGACAGGCGCGCGTATTCCACAGGGTGTTCGTATTCCGGCAGGTTTTCATTAAGGCTGCCTTCGGCCACAGCGCTGGCAGCCTCTGCTAGCCTTTGGATGGGCCGGGTGAGTGATTTGGAAAAAAGGAACACCAATACAGCCAGTACGGCTATGGTTCCTGCGCCAATAATCAACAGGGCGATACCCAACCGCCGGGAATTGAAAAAAGCCTGATCACTGGGGGCTTCGGCCACTACCAACCAGAGTGGGTTGGGGCTGTTCAATCGGCCCCAGGCGGTGAGTGCGGGGCTGCCGGATAGGCCGGAGTCCAAAATGGCCACAGAGGATGGCGTTGCCATTTCAGTTGGTAGCGCCACAGCATGACCAATCGAAGTGGCGCTGATGGGGTCCGACGCGGCAATGACGGCCCTTTGGGCCGACAAGACCGTCAATGGGATTTCACTGCCGTCCAGCAGCGACTGGATGCCGGTAGGGGGCATTCGAAGGATGAGTGCGCCGCGTGTGCGTGAATGTAAAATAACAGGGACAGCCAGGTAGGCCGAGAATTCGCCGGTCACTGCATCGCGGGTAAAATCCTGCACCATTGGTGCAGAGCCATCATGGTCGAGCAGTGCAGCATTTGCGTTTTCCAGTCCTGCTGCGGCGCCTTCCAGATGCCGCCCAAGATAGGCATCTGCATGTGCCGCATAGACAACCTGACCATGCCGGTCGACAAGGTAGAGATTATCAAAGGGGCTATCGTTGAGAAAGCCGAGAAAGCCAGCATGAAAACGGCGATAGATATTTGCGTATTCAAGGGCCTCACTCAACAAGCGGTCATTTGTACCGATGCCCAAAGACTCGGGGCTGGACTGGTTGACCTCAAAAATGTCGCGCAACAGGGCTCCTGCTGCGCGCGGAGTTTCCGCTAACTGTCGGATCGCATAGCTAAAGCCATAGAACTGCCCAACCGAGTAGCGCACATTGGACGACTGTGCCAAATCTTCGGCTTGTTTACGGGCGTGAGTGAGATACTGGCTGATTTCACCGCTCTTGGCGTTGCGGGCAAAACCAACTTTTTGAAATGTCTCAGAGGTGATGGTTTGATTGACCAGAGCGTAAAACACCATCCCGCCCAATGTTAGGGGCAGGACCGAGGCCACCAAAAAGGTGACGAGCAACCGGGCTCTAATTCCGCTTAGCACCTAAAATTCTCCAATTGGGATGTCAGTATCTTTGGTGGATTCTGTCGGTTTGACCCATTTCTGGCAAGGGGGCAACGTGGCAACTCGGTCAAAATCTAAAAAGCATGCTTCACTTTAACTCGTTGAAAAATATATGTTTAGTTGGTCGCTACTTTTGGTTTTGACGAAACTTACGATATTTCTGGTGTCCAGGTTCAACCAGAGGAGTTTGACTGTTAGCCAGTTCTCATCCGGTATTGTTCGGGCTGGGGACAGCTATTTTCGCTTAAGCCGGATAAACCGGCCGCGACTGGGAGGAAACAATGAAAAAGACCGTAATTGCCGGGTTGATGACGTCGGCCAGTTTGATGGCACCCCCCGTATTGGCAGAGAAATCTGTTGTTACCGCGCTGCCCGAGCAGGTCACCGTTTGGGTGGAAAACTATAATCCGTTCAACCAAACCACCGTGTTGCCGACGGTTGAACATTTTATGTATGAGCCGCTGCTCATCTTTAACCGTATGGATGGCGGCAAGCCGGTGTTCCGTCTGGCCAGCGATTTTAGCTATGCCGACGACCTAAAGTCGATCGACGTGACCCTGCGTGACGGTGTGGAATGGTCGGACGGTGAAGTCTTTGACGCCGACGACGTTTTGGCCACTTTTGCGATGGTGATGAAAACCCCGGCAATTGATAATCAGGGCATGGCCAAAGTGCTGGCCAGTGTTGAAAAGATCGACGCCCAAAATGTGCGCTTTCACCTGAACACTGCGTCAAACCAGGCGATGTTCCAGATTGTGCGGGTGCCAATCGTGGCCGAGCACATCTGGTCAAGCGTTGACGATCCGGTCACCTTTACCAACCCCAACCCAGTGGGAACTGGTGCGTTGACTACAGTAGAGCGGTTCACGCCACAGGAATATGTCCAGTGCCGGAATGAAAACTACTGGGATGCAGCCAGTCTAAAAGTCGATTGCCTGCGTATGCCGCAGATCGCAAATAACGACCAAGCACTGGCCGCCGCCGCAAATGGTGAGCTGGACTGGATGGGGTCGTTCCTGCCAGATATCGAAAACACCTATGTTTCCAAGGATCCTGAGAACCACAAATACTGGCTGCCCGGTGGCTCGCTGGTGGCGTTTTACCTGAACCTGGAAAGCAAAGACGCGGGTAATAAGGAAGCGTTCAATGACGTGAACTTCCGTCGGGCTGTTTCGATGGCCTTTGACCGCGAAGCGATGGTTGAAATCGCAGGGTATGGATATCCAACCATCAACCAGTATCCTTCGGGTTTGGGCGCGTCCTTCCACGCCTGGAACGACGAAGCGACCGAGGACAAGTTTGGCGGATACACCCAGTACAATATGGATGCAGCCAAGGCGCAGTTGGCTGATGCTGGTTTCAAAGACATTGATGGCGATGGCTTTATCGAAACGCCCGGCGGGCAGCCAATCAGCATCGACATCATTGTTCCCAACGGTTGGACTGACTGGGTGAACTCGGTGCAGATTGCTGTTGAAGGCATGAACGCAGCCGGGATCAAAGCCAATGTTGCCACACCCGAAGCCGCGGTTTGGACCGACAAGCTGATCAATGCGGATTACGACGTTGCCATCAACGCAATTTCGGTTGGCGCCACACCGTACAATCAGTTTGAACGGGGGCTGCACGAGCGTAACCAGGGTAAAACCCGGTTTGGTGCTGCGCGGTATTACAACGAGGCACTGAGCGAGAAACTGGATGCATTCACTCAGACCGTTGACGCGGAAAAGCAGCAGATGATCATGGGTGAAGTGCAGCAGATCCTGGGGGAAGAGATGCCGATCCTGCCGGTATTCAACAATCCGATCTGGTATCAGTACAACACCAAACGGTTCACCGGCTTCTTTAACGCCGACAACCCGGTTGCAAGCCCTGCCGTTCACAAGACCAACCCGGCGCGTGTTCTGCACCTGCTGTCGCTACGTCCGGTAGAATAATCCCGAAGACGGTGCAGGGCGGTCACTTGGCCGTCCTGCGTCTGCAAGCGACGCAATACGACGAACCCACGGTGCTATTCCATGCAATTCCTGCTGAAACGTCTGGCCTTTTATCTGGTCGCCTTCCTGGTCGCTGCGACCTTCAACTTTGTTATCCCGCGAATGTTGCCCGGCAACCCGGCCGATATCATGCTGGCCAACGCCAATGCAGCGATGGGGCCGGCGGCGCGCGAGGCGCTGATGGCGACCTTTGGATTTGTTGATGCGCCGTTGCATGAACAATATTTTTCCTATCTCAAAAGCATCTTCACCTGGGACTTTGGTGTTTCGGTGAAATTCTTCCCTGTGCCTGTGACCGACATGTTGATGCAGGCGCTGCCCTGGACCTTGTTCCTGACCGGCGCTGCCTTGCTGGTGTCATTTTCGGTTGGGACTTTGCTGGGTATTCTTGCGGCCTGGCGTCGTGGCACCATGATTGATGTTATCGCGTCACCAACGGCACTGGCATTACAATCAATCCCTTCGGTTGTTGTTGCGCTGTGTGGGCTGTATTTTTTGGGTGTAAGCAATAAGATTTTTCCAACGTCTTATGCCTATGACCCGAAGCTTGATCCGGCCTGGAGCGTCGAGTTCATCTCGTCAGTTGCCTATCATGGCTTCTTGCCGGTGCTCACTCTGTCGATGGTGTTGGTTGGCGGCTACCTTGTCACCATGCGCAACAATATGATCGGGCAGTTGGGTGAAGACTATATCTCTATGGGAGAGGCCAAAGGCCTGTCTGACGCCCGGGTTCGCTATACCTATGCGGCCCGCAATGCGCTTCTTCCCTCTGTAACCTCCCTGGCGCTCAGCTTTGGCGCGTTGTTTGGCGGCTCGCTGGTGACCGAGGTGGTGTTTAACTATCCCGGTGTTGGAAACCTGCTGTATCTTGGCATCGTTGGGCGCGATTTCCCGCTGATCCAGGGCCAGCTGCTGATCATGACGCTGGCCATGTTGATCGCGAATTTTGCTGTCGACCTTGCCTATGTTTTCCTTGACCCCCGACTAAAGAGGGCGTGATGAAAAACTTGCTCAAAACATTTCTGCGTAACCGCAAAGCTGCGATTGGTCTGTCTATTGTACTGATCTATGTGGTCATCGCCATCGCGGCCCCGCTCATTGCTCAGTATGATCCATTGGGTCGGGTAGGGCGGCCGCATCAAGCACCCTCGGCGGATCATTGGTTAGGAACCACCCGCATGGGGCGGGATGTGTTCAGCCAGCTGATCTATGGCACACGCAATTCGCTAATGGTTGGCCTATTGGCTGGTTTCATTGTCACAGCAATTGGCACCACGATTGGGATCACCGCGGCCTATTTTGGCGGTAAAGTGGATGATGTGCTGAACTTTATGACCAATGTGGTGCTGGTTTTACCGCAACTGCCTCTGTTGTTGGTTCTGGCCGCGTTCCTTGGGCAGGTAAGTCCGCTAGCAATTGCGCTGATTATTGGCGTAACCTCATGGGCCTGGGGGGCGCGGGTGACACGGGCGCAGGCACTATCACTGAAAACCCGTGACTATATTCAGGCCTCTGAAATGATTGGCGAACCGGCCTGGCGGATGATCCTCGTCGAGATGCTGCCCAACCTGTTGTCGATTATCGGCTTCAACTTTATCGGGTCGGTGATTTTCACCATTATCACCCAGGCGACACTGGAGTTTCTGGGGCTTGGCAGCCCGCTGACGCTGAGTTGGGGCGCGATGCTTTACAACGCGCAAAATGCATCAGCGATCATTGTGGGGGCATGGTGGGAAATTCTGGCCCCATGCGGCGCGATCGTATTCATCGGTATTGGCCTGTCTTTGATGAACTTTGGCGTGGATGAGATTGCCAATCCAAGGATGCGGTCTCTGGGGCAGGTCGCGAAGGCACTGAAACAGGAGCGTCGGCTTAACCGTCAGCGGATGCAGGAGGCCAAGCAATGAAGCAGAACAATACCCCACTGTTGCAGGTCAAAGATTTGAGGGTTGAATATCTGACAGCTGGCGATCCTTTTGCAGCGGTGCAAGATGTGTCGTTCGATATTCTCCAGAACGAGGTGCTAGGGTTAGCAGGAGAGTCTGGCTGTGGGAAATCCACCATCGCCTACGCCCTGATGCGGCTTCACAAACCACCTGCATTGATCCGCAGTGGTGACATTCGGTTTGAAGGACGCAGCATTTTGACATTTGACGCGGAAAGGCTTCGAGCCTGGCGTTGGTCCGAGGTATCGATGGTGTTTCAAAGCGCAATGAACTCGCTGAACCCGGTGATGAGCATTTTGGGTCAGTTTAGCGACATGCTGAAAGCCCATGGCAAGATTAGCCGGGATGAAATCATTGCTCGCACTGCTGAGATGTTAAAAATGGTTGGTATACCCGCCGAACGGATGCACGCCTATCCGCATCAATTGTCGGGTGGGATGCGTCAACGGGTGGCGTTGGCCTTGGCGCTGACCTTACGTCCCAAGTTGATTGTGATGGATGAGCCAACAACCGCACTGGATGTGGTGGTGCAGCGAGAAATATTGCAAGAGGTTTTGCGACTGCGCGAAGAACTCGGTTTCTCGGTCTTATTCATCACCCATGATCTGGCGCTGATGGCGCAAATTTCGGATCGCATTGGCATTATGAAGGGTGGCGAAATCGTTGAGATTGGCACCACCGAGCAAATTGTGACCAATCCCCAGCAGGACTACACGCGTGCGCTTTGGTCTGCGATGCCAGTTCTGGAACAGCCAAAGGAGGCTGGGGCTAATGTTAGATGATCACGTTGATATTCTGCGGTTAGAGAAAATCACCAAGACGTTTCACATCAAACCTGTGTTTGGCCCGGCCAAAACGGTCGAGGCGCTGCGAAATGTAAACCTGTCCCTAAAACCCGGTAAAGCACTGGCACTGGTTGGGGAAAGCGGATCAGGAAAATCCACTGTCGGGCGTATGATCGTGCAACATTATGAAGCAACAAGTGGTCGGATCTTGTTTGAAGGTTCGGATATTGCTGACATAGCCGACCGCGCGTCACAGATGAAGTACCGCCAAGCTGTACAAATGGTGTTTCAGGATCCGTTTTCGTCTCTCAATCCGGCCCATACCATTCGACATCACTTGCAACGCGCTCTTCGTCTTCATCAGCCGGATCATTCCGGTGACGCCGATGTGTGCCGAATTCTTGATGAGGTGGGGCTGGACCCAAAAACAACACCGGATAAATACCCACACGAATTGTCGGGGGGGCAACGTCAGCGGGTGAATTTTGCCCGTGCGCTGGCGGTGAATGCCCGTTTGATTGTGGCGGATGAACCGACCTCGATGCTGGACGTATCGATCCGTAAGTCAGTGTTGGCATTGATGCAGCGGCTAAAGGCCGAACGTGGATTGTCGATCCTGTATATCACCCACGACATTGCAACAGCGGAATATCTGGCCGAGGACACTGCTGTGATGTTCCGGGGACAGGTGGTCGAACAAGGTCCAACCAGCGACGTCGTTGGGGCGCCAAAGCATAGCTACACGCAGTTGCTGCGCGCGGCAGTACCGGATCCGCGACAAAGGCTGTTGGCGGGTGACAGTGGGTTTTCCAGTCACGCCAAAGACGTGCGCGAGGCCAGTGCGCATCTGGTCACCGGAATGATCGAACAGGCCCCCGGCCATTTCACCGCACAGCAATAAATCAGGACTATTCTCGATGCCCGATCTCCTCGTGCCGCTCTATAATCTGCCAGACTTGGCCCCGTTACCTGATGGTGTCAGCATTCGACCCGCGCGCCCATATGAAAGCCATGCGGTGGAGGGGTTCGTCGGCGAGCACTTTTTCGACAAATGGGTCAGCGAAGTCACCGTCGCCCTGTCCGCCCAGCCTGCCAAGGTGCTGATTGCCGAAGAAGCTGGCCGCTGTCTGGGGTTTGCTTGCTACGACGTCACAGCGCGGGGTTTTTTTGGGCCGACAGGTGTCGCCGCTAAGGAACGGGGACGCGGCATCGGCAAACATTTGTTGATGCATACGTTGCATCAGCTGCGCCACGCTGGGTTTGCCTATGGAATTATTGGACAGGCCGGGCCTGTAGATTTCTATAAAGCGGTCTGTGGCGCCATCATCATTCCGGACTCAGAGCCGGGCTTTTTTGGCGGTTCGATCGCCTGATTTCAGCCATTCAAATTCAATAAGGAATACACGCATGCACGCGTTTCATTTTGACACCCTTTGGCAGGACAGCGGCGCGATGGAGATGGTTGTAACCAACCTCAGCGACGATACAGTTGTCGCGCCAAGTCTCTATTACGGGTCAATTACTCGCACTTTGATGCCGTCAAAGGCTGAAGGCGGCCGTTTTGTCCGGCGTCAGGCCAATTATCACGAATACGCTGCAGACGAGACGATGGCGCTGGCCTCGGGTGCGCAGTGGCATGTCACGGAGCACAGCCTGACCCGCGCTGCTGTGCACTCTAATGAAGGTCCGAAGTCAGGTGCGATCCTTCTGTCTTCGGGTGAAACGGGCAAGACATTTGTAACGGATTTGCAGGCCGCCGCTCCCCAAAGGAATGAGGCGTCAGAGGCCAGCGATTTGCGTTGTGGTGTCTTGCCGCAAGCCCAGAATATTTCGGTTGAAAACTACCATGCGCAGACCCCGCCACATCTATTGGTTCGGGGCGATCTGAACCTGCAACGAGAAGCGTCCAAGGTCAGCGCATTGACCCGCCGGTTGCACCCACTGGTACCGGTTCCATTTGTGCTGGCCGCGCCTCAGGGCACAATAGAGGTCAGTGCCAAGTCGAGCGAGCTACCGGATGATAGCTATGCGATCAGGTTTGCAGGGGGCGCGATAGAAATTTCACATGGGGCAGGGCAGGGGCTATTTTATGCTTTGGTTAGTTTGGCGCAAATGATGACCTATGCGCAACTGGACCCCAAGACTTATGCAATGCCCCGTGAAGGTGAGATCAGCGATGCGCCACGTCATGGTTGGCGCGGTGCACATCTTGATGTGTCGCGGCAGTTCTACAAGCTGGGTAAGGTTCTTCGTTACGTCGACATCATGGCCTGGCATAAGATGAACCGGTTCCATTGGCATCTAACAGATGACGAAGGCTGGCGGTTAGAGATCAAGGCCTATCCAAAACTGACTGAGCAGGCATCAGCTACTGGCATGATGGAGTCGATCCTGCCTCAGCTTGGTGCAGATGCCGAAGGTCAGAGAGGGTTTTATACTCAGGACGATGCACGCCGCGTCATTGATCAGGCGGGAGAATTGGGTATCGAAGTGATGCCTGAAATTGATTTGCCCGGACATTGCGCATGCGTTGTTGGGGCCTATCCGGAATTGCTGGATACAGAAGAAGAATTAGAGAGTTATCATTCGGTTCAAGGCTTTGGGAACAACGCTTTAAACCCGGCGATAGAACTATCCTATACGTTCTCGGAAAAAGTGCTGGGCGAGGTTTGCGACCTGTTTCCATTTGATGTGGTTCACGTCGGCGGTGACGAGGTAGCGGATGATGCCTGGATGAAATCGCCCAAAGCCGAAGCTATGATGAAAGAAACCAAGCTAAAGGGAACTTTTGAATTGCAGGCCCATTTCCTGCGCCATTTGCAACAATTCCTTGCATCGCGCGGTAAGTCGATTGGTGGTTGGGAAGAAATGGCCCATGGCGGTGGGGTGAAGGTGGAAAATTGCCTGTTGTTTGCATGGACAACCGTAGAAAAAACCGCTGAGCTGGCGGAGGCTGGGTATGACGTGATTTCAACACCCGGACAGGCTTATTATCTGGATATGGCACAATCATCTGATTGGTGTGAGCCGGGCGCGAGCTGGGCCGGAGTTACGCCGGTTACGCAAACCTATTCATTCGAAGCCCAAAATGACTCAGCTGCATTGGCCAAGCATCTGAAGGGCGTTCAGGGCTGTGTCTGGTCCGAACATCTGACCACCATGGAACGAGTCAACCATATGGTGTTTCCACGTCTCAGTGCAATTGCCGAGGCCGGTTGGACGGATGCGGAAGGTAAAGATTTTGTCCGGTTTGAAACTATCGCGAGGCTAATGCCCCGGCTTTGATGTGAAGGGCGCGGGGACTGACCGGGAGCGTTTACTTAGATCTCATGGCCAGTTTATGGAGTCCGGCATTATTGCTCTTTTTGGGTGCAGGGTTTTGAAAGAAAATAGAAAAATAGCTCGAAGATCCGAACAGTGTTTTGCCACCCTTCACGAAAAACGCGGTTCAGATATCGCCGCAAAAATGCCTGGCTGGGCGTTATAGTTCTAGGGAGTTGACATTTTGTTGTCCCTTTCTATTCTGAATGAAAATATCGGCTAAGTCGCCGGTCGGCATTCGAGCCCTGCATCTATCCGCCCCCGGCGGAGACCTGATGCAGGGCTTTTTTCGTTTCAGGGGGGTGAAATGAAACGTCCAATTGAAATCGGGCTACTGTACTCAAAGGAAGGCAGCTATGCTCCGTTGGCGCAGGCCTGTCGCCGGGGTGCACTGCAAGCGATTGAGGATATCAATGTCGATTCCGAATTTGATATTGAACTGATCCCGGTAGAACGGGATCCAAAATGCAACATCGACCTTTATGAACCGCTGTGCACTGAGATCCTGCGCGAAACGTCCGCGCGTCACATAGTTGGATGCGTCATATCCTGGAGCCGCAAGGAAGTTATTCCAGGGCTGGAGCGCGCTGGTGGGACGCTCTGGTATACACTGCCCTACGAAGGCTTCGAAGCATCTGACCATGTGGTCTATACGCACGCCTGCCCCAACCAACACCTGTTGCCATTGCTGAACTGGGCGTTCCCGCGGTTTGGGCGACGCTGCTATCTGACCGGTTCGAATTACATCTGGGGATGGGAGATGAACCGGGCGGCCCGCGCTGTGATCACTGACAACGGGGGCGAAGTTCTTGGCGAGCGTTATCTGCCCATCGGCGATACTGACATCGATCGGATGATAGCTGAAATCAAAGCCACTCGGCCCAGTTTTGTCCTTAACTCACTGATTGGCGAATCTTCCTATGCCTTTTTGCGCGCCTATGCGGCGATGGGGCAGGAAGATCCTTATTTCACATCCAAGACCTGCCCGGTTTTATCCTGCAATCTGACCGAATGTGAGATTGATAGTATCGGCAGTGCCGCTGAAGGCTTGATTTCGGTGGGTCCCTATTTTGTTGGTTGGGAAAGTTGGCCGCTTGGCACAAGACATGATTTTGCCTCATCGTTTGAGGCGTCTTCTTACAGTGCTGTGCGCACGCTGGCCACGTTGTTGAACGGCAAGCCAGGGGCAGAAAATGAAACGCTGGCGGATCTGCTGCATCATCCGAATGCTGCTCAGACGCTGATTGATCCGGAAACACATCATACCACTCTGCCTGTGCTGATCGCACAGATTCAGGACGGGGTCTTTCAGGTTTTGCAAAGCTGGGAAGGTATTCCTGCCGATCCCTATATGACTCATCCTGACCGCCATCCGCAGGATGTGCAGCCAAAGCTGTCGGTTATCAAATGAGACCGCCGCTGCATATCCCAGATTTGTGCGCTGCACATGCGGTGATCCTGCATCGTCCACATACGCTGGTCCAGGCCATCATCCGGCAGTTGACGGCTATCGGCCTGAATGTTTCTGCCTCTTGGCCTGAACTCGGCCCCGAAGCTCTGGGTGCAGATTTTGTATTTTTTGACGTGGACATGGGGTATGACGAGCAATTCCCCTGGGCGGCTTGCAATGCGCCTATGCCGCTGATCGCGCTGATCGGGTCCGAGGCACCTGGGCGGATTGAATGGGCAATTGCCCAAGGGTCAGATGCGCAACTGCTGAAGCCCGTCGGTGACAGTGGTGTTTACAGTGCTTTGTTGATCGCTCGGCAATCTTTTGAGGCGCGCCAGAGGCTGCAGGCCGAAATATCAGATTTGCGAACGCGGCTGTCAGAACGCCAGACCGTAGTGCAGGCGGTAACACTGCTTGCAGCCAGCGGCAAATGCGACGCCGATGCCTATGGCCATCTGCGCCAGCTGGCGATGTCCCGACGTGAAACCATAGAACAGGCAGCACAGCGCGTTGTGGCGCGGCTTGCCAGCGAAAGGGGATCTAATGTCTATCGTGACAACTCCTGATCTAGCCAATTCCGATACCGCCAGCCCTAAACGACAAAGTGCACTCGCCCGGCTTCTTCAACGCAGGCTCGCGGTTTTCGGATTTGCACTGATCCTGCTGACGGTTCTCGGCGCGGTCTTTGCCCCCTGGCTGACACCCTATTCGCCATATGAGCAAATGTTTGATGGCTTGACCATCGAAGGAGCACCGATGCCACCCAGCAGTACGTTTCTGTTGGGCACCGATCTGCTGGGACGTGATCTTCTGACCCGCATCCTTTATGGCGCGCGCACCTCGCTGATCATCGGCGTCGCAGCTAACGGCATGGCGCTGATCATCGGCACGCTGATCGGAGTGACCGCTGGATATTTCCGTGGCTGGGTTGGCGGGATGTTGATGCGGATGACAGACCTGATGATGGCGTTTCCTGCATTGTTGCTGGCAATTTGTCTGGCAGCGATTTTCCAGCCATCGCTTTGGATTGTAGCAATGGTGATTGCCACGGTGAACTGGGTGCAGACCGCTCGGGTTTTATACTCCGAGACGTCTTCGCTGGCGGAGCGCGAATTTATTGCCGCCGAGCGGACGCTGGGGGCTGGGCATATGCGCATCCTGTTCAAGCACATCCTGCCGCATCTGGTGCCAACCATAATTGTTTGGGGCACGCTGGGTATTTCCACCACAGTTCTGCTGGAGGCAACGCTGAGTTTCCTGGGGGTTGGTGTGCAGCCACCTGTCGCCAGCTGGGGCAATATTATCTTTGAAAATCAGACCTATTTCCAGGCTGCGCCTTGGCTCGTGTTCTTTCCAAGTCTTGCAATCGTGGTGTTGGCGCTTGCATTCAATCTTGTTGGTGACGCGCTGCGCGATGTGCTCGATCCAACCCAGCGGGGACGCAACTGATGTTCAGTTTTCTAATCCGCCGTCTGCTGCAATCGCTGCTGATCCTGCTCGGGGTCTCCATGATCACATTTGTGCTGCTCTATTGGCTGCCAGCCGACCCGGTGCGTCAGATTGCCGGACGTTCGGCCACGGCGCAGACAGTGCAGAACATCCGCGAACAGCTGGGCCTGGATCAGCCGCTGGTGGTGCAATACTGGCGCTATCTTGGCAACTTGCTTCAGGGTGATCTGGGCCGATCTTATCTGCAGCGCACCGAAGTCAGCACGCTAATCATGTCACGCCTTCCTGCAAGCCTGTTATTGATGGCAGGTGCCATTTTCGCAGAGCTGCTGATTGGTTTGTCGATGGGTGTGGTTGCGGCTTTGCGACGCGGAAGCCGCACTGATCAGGTATTGATGATTGTGTCCTTTGTTGGGGTTTCGGCACCGCAATTCGTGGTTGGCCTGTTGCTGCTTTATGTTTTTGCAGTGCAGCTGCACTGGTTCCCAATTGGTGGCTACGGCACATTCTCACATCTGGTATTGCCGGCCCTGACCATGGGGATACTTGGCTCGGGCTGGTACAGCCGGATGATGCGTTCCTCGATGGTCGATGTGCTGCGGCAGGACTTTGTGCGCACAGCGCGCGCTAAAGGACTGACACGGCGGCGGATCATCCTGCGCCATGCGCTGCCCAACGCCATTCTGCCCGTAATTGCGATGATTGGCATTGATGTCGGCATTTTCATGGGTGGCATCGTGGTGGTCGAGAGTGTGTTTGGCTGGCCCGGCATCGGTCAGCTTGCCTGGCAGGCAATTCAGCGGGTGGACATCCCCATTATCATGGGTGTCACGCTGGTATCAGCCACCGCCATTGTCATTGGAAATCTCGTTGCGGACGTCATCAGCTTGATGGTCGATCCGCGCATAAAAATTCGTTGAAAACCAAAAAAATCAACCAAAGGGAGAGATAAATGAAACACTTATTGGCCACAAGCGCACTGGCATTGAGCCTTGCACTGCCGCTGGCGGCAGAAGCCAGCACACTGGATCCAAATGCCACGGCGGGCGGCGGCATTATTGTGACATATAAAGATGATGTTGCCACGCTTGACCCAGCAATCGGCTATGACTGGCAGAACTGGTCGATGATCAAATCAATTTTTGACGGCCTGATGGATTATGCTCCCGGGACCACCGATTTGGTGCCTGGTCTTGCTGAAAGTTACACAATTTCCGACGATGGTCAGGTCTTCACCTTTACCCTGCGGCCAGGTGTTAAATTCCACAACGGCCGTGAAATGACCGCTGAAGATGTGGTTTATTCACTAAACCGGGTCACCAACCCGGCGACCCAAAGCCCCGGCGCCGGCTTCTTTGGCTCGATTAAAGGCTATGACGCCGTGGCGGATGGGTCCGCCAGCAGCCTCGAAGGGGTTCACTCGGATGGGCCTCTGAGCGTTACCATTGAGTTGTCTCGGCCCGACGCCACATTCCTGCATGTTTTGGCGTTGAACTTTGCTTCGGTGGTGCCAGAAGAAGCCGTCGCTGCAGCGGGCGAGGATTTTGGCAAGCACCCAGTGGGCACCGGCGCGTTTAGTTTGGGGGAGTGGACTATCGGTCAGCGGTTGGTGTTTGAGAAAAATGCTGATTACTGGCGCGCAGGTCTACCTTACCTGGACAGCATAACCTTTGAGGTCGGGCAAGAGCCGATTGTTGCACTGTTGCGTTTGCAAAACGGTGAAGTTGATATTCCTGGCGATGGCATTCCGCCAGCCAAATTCCGTGAGGTTATGGACGACCCTGCTCAGGCCGCACGGGTTGTTGAGGGCGGACAATTGCACACCGGTTACATCACCTTGAATACGCAAATGGCGCCGTTTGATAATGTCAAAGTGCGTCAAGCCGTGAACATGGCCATCAACAAAGATCGAATTATTCAAGTGATCAATGGTCGCGCGGTGTCTGCTACGCAACCCCTGCCACCTTCGATGCCGGGATACACTGACAACTATGCTGGCTACGCTTTTGACGCAGATGCGGCAAAGTCACTGTTGGCCGAAGCCGGGTTTGCCGACGGGTTTGAGACCGAACTCTATGTGATGAATACCGACCCTAACCCTCGTATTGCGCAGGCGATCCAGCAGGACTTGTCTGGAATCGGTGTCAGTGTTTCGATCAAATCTCTGGCCCAGGCCAGTGTGATTGCAGCAGGTGGTGAAGCTGATCAGGCGCCTATGATCTGGTCCGGCGGCATGGCATGGATTGCCGATTTCCCGGATGCATCAAACTTTTACGGGCCAATTCTGGGCTGTTCGGGTGCGGTGCAGGGCGGCTGGAACTGGTCGTGGTATTGCAATGAAGAACTCGACGCGATGGCAACCAAAGCAGACTCGGTGACCGATCCGGCCAAAGCCGATGAGCGGCTGCAAATGTGGAGCGATGTTTATATGGCTGTAATGGAAGATGCGCCTTGGGTGCCGGTCTTTAACGAGCAGCGTTACACAATGAAATCGGAACGCATGGGTGGCGCGGATGCGCTCTATGTCGATCCGGTGTCGATTCCCGTTAACTATGACTATGTGTATGTAAACGATGTGCAATAATTGCTCTTATACCATCCATAACCATCAGCACCATTTCGGCTGGGACAATTCAATTGTCCCGGTCGAGACGGTCACTCCCGGCACCACAATTGAATTCCACTGTGTAGATTCATCCGCCGGGCAGCTGACGGCTGACAGCACCGTTGCCGATGTGGGCACGCTCAATTTTGACAAGATCAATCCGGTGAACGGACCAATCTATGTCGAAGGAGCAATGCCCGGTGACGCGCTGAAAATCACAATTGAAAGCTTTAAGCCTTCGGGCTTTGGCTGGACTGCCAATATTCCCGGATTTGGCCTGTTGGCAGATCAGTTCCCCGATCCGGCGCTGACGATCTGGAAATATGATCCGGACACCCTGGAACCGGCGCTGTTTGGTAAAGAGGGTCGCGTACCGTTGAAGCCTTTTGCTGGGACGATCGGCAATGCATTGGGCGAAGACGGATTGCATTCCATCGTGCCGCCGCGCCGTGTTGGTGGCAATATGGATATTCGCGATTTGTCGGCGGGCACCACGCTTTATTTGCCAGTTGAAGTGGCGGGCGCGCTGTTTTCGGTGGGGGATACCCATGCGGCACAGGGTGATGGAGAAGTCTGTGGTACGGCGATTGAGTCGCCAATGGACACGGTGATGACGATTGATCTGGTAAAAAATGCCAATCTGAAATCTCCACGTTTCACGACGCCAGGACCGGTCACACGACACCTTGATTCCAAGGGGTATGAGGTGACCACCGGCATCGGGCCTGACCTGATGACGGCGTCGCGCGACGCTGTCTCTGGGATGATTGATTTTTTGTCGGCCACACGCGGCCTAGCCGCAGAAGATGCCTATATGCTGATCTCTACCTGTGGCGATCTGCGGATTTCCGAGATTGTTGACATGCCTAACTGTTTGGTTTCCTTTTATTTTCCAAGGTGTGTATTTGAATGATTGGAGCAGCCGAAAAACCATCCGGGGCGTATGCCCCGGATGCAGCCCCTGTGTTGCAGGTCTCGAACTTAACGGTTTCGGTAAACACTGAGGCCGGCCTGAAATCTTTGATCAGAAATATCAGTTTCTCCCTTAATCCAGGAGAAACGCTGGCTATTGCTGGAGAGAGCGGATCGGGAAAGTCGATCACTTCGCTTGCAATAATGGGGCTGTTGCCACCGCCTGTCGTGCGGGTGACCGAAGGGCAAATCTGCCTGAATGAGACTGATTTGCTCACCTTGCCTGAAACCAGAATGCGCGACATTCGGGGCAATCGTATAGCAATGATTTTTCAGGAGCCGATGACCTCGCTCAACCCGGTGATGACGATTGGTGCGCAGCTTTCTGAGGCGATCATGGCGCATGATCCGATTGGACGCAGAGAGGCGCATACGCGGTCGCTTGAGGCGCTGACAGCCGTGCGTATGTCACAGCCAGAAAAACGCATGAGCCAATTTCCACATGAACTTTCCGGCGGTATGCGTCAGCGGGTGATGATTGCAATGGCTCTGGCGTTGCGCCCGGATGTTCTTATCGCGGACGAACCGACGACGGCGCTTGATGTGACGGTGCAACGCGAGGTGCTAGAACTGTTGCGCGATCTTCAGCGTGACCTCGGAACTGCCATGATCCTGATCACCCATGATATGGGGGTAGTCGCTGAAATGGCGGATCGGGTGATTGTGATGCAATCGGGTCAAATGGTTGAAGAAGGCAACGTGAAGCAACTATTTCAAGCGCCGAAAGAGGACTATACAAAAGCACTGCTGGCCTCAGTGCCACGTATGGGCGATGGTTCAGGTGCCCAAGAGGGCGGGAAAGCCGGTGCGTCTATTGCGGAAATTCGCAATCTGAAAGTACGGTTTGACGTTCGTGGCGGCATTTTTGGCCGAGTCACCCACCGGGTACATGCTGTTGAAAACGTTAACTTTGATATCCATGCGGGCGAAACATTTGCACTGGTCGGCGAAAGCGGCTGTGGCAAATCAACTATTGCCAAGGCCTTGGCGGGGCTGGTGCCCTATACAGGCCAGGTCCGCATCTCTGGATCGGAAATCCATAGTCTCACGCGGGCCGAAGCCAAAGCCATCCGGCGCGACGTTCAGATGATTTTCCAGGATCCGATGGCCTCGCTTGATCCGCGGATGCGGGTCGGAGATCTGGTTGCCGAACCACTGGTGATACATAAGATCGGCACCGTCGCTGAGCGATCTGAACGTGTCGCAATGCTCTTTGATCGTGTTGGCTTGTCTGCTGCGCAAATGGAGCGCTATCCACATGAATTTTCGGGCGGGCAAAGACAACGTATCTGTATTGCACGCGCATTGGCGCTGCAGCCAAAACTGATCATCGCGGATGAAAGCGTGTCCGCATTAGATGTGTCAGTTCAAGCGAAGGTGCTTGAACTAATGCGGGAACTTACCGAGGAGATGGGTGTCGCCTATTTATTCATTTCGCATGATATGGCCGTGGTTGAAAATATTTCGGACCGCGTTGCGGTGATGTATCTTGGGCAGATCGTCGAAATGGGCTGCCGCGCTCAGGTGTTTGGCAATCCGCAGCACGCCTATACACGGCGCTTGATTGCGGCGGTTCCAGTTCCAGACCCAACCTATGAGCGTCCTGCGGGGCTACGGCTGGCGGGTGACATTCCCAGCCCGATGCGACGGCTTGAGGATGCTCCTAAGTTGGCGAAATTGGTGGATATAGGAGAAGGCCATCTGGTGGCCATGCAAGATTAGCGGCCCTATTTCCCTATCTGTACAAGGATAGTTTGACCTATCTGGCTATTGCTCCGTGCCTGTGAGCACGTCATTTCTAGTGTGGGGCAAGTCGGTGGCTTTGTTTGAAATAAACCAACTACTAACCCAAAACACACTTAAGTTCCGCGATCCTGCGCCGCGCTGCTGAATACCGTCAGGTGTTCATTTATTCGGGGTCTGACGGGCTTATTGAAAGGCCCGGAATTCACTGGGCGTAAGCCCGACGCTGGCTCGAAAGTCACGGCTAAAATGTGAGCTATCGGAAAACCCAGCACAAAACCCAATCGAAGTAAGGGAAATATCTTCGGATTTCAGCAGGCGGCAAGCCTCAGAAATGCGCACCAAACGCACCATTTGAGAAAAACTGAGCCCTGCCTGGGTCAATCTGCGTTGCAATGTCCGGGTTGACAGGCCTAACGCGCTAGCGAGTTCGTTGGTTTTCCACTGCCGCGCAACATCAAGCATCATCAGATCCGTAATTGTTTTTAGAAGTGCCGCCAAAGAGGCATCTTCGACGGGAGGTAAGTCCACTTGCGGCGGGCTGTTCCCCTGCGGATCAATGGCTTTGGGGATAGAATGTGTCTGCCATCCGATAGTCCAGTTGTTGGTCAAAAGCTTCGTCGGATCATGGGGTAAACAGAAACCGCATTGTTGGCGAATGCGGACTGGTTCGCCCAATTGCGAGGCCATATCACACCAGAGACCGCGGCAGCCACTGCCTTCCAGCAGGCCAATAATCAGCCCGCAAATCAGTAAATTTTCTGGCGGTGTTGGGGCGGGTCCACCTGTTGCACGTCGCCTGAAACGTGCGTGTCTCTCAGTGATGAGATCTATTTCCACCCGATTGCTCGAGTGGGCAAACACCTCGAACCGGCGCCATTTGTCAAACAAGACAGCTGGAGTTTCAGAGCGAAGCGCGCTGCGCCAAACCGGGTCATAGGTGACCTGATTAATCTCTTGCCCAATAGAAAGCAGCGCCTCGGGGCCACATTCACGCGCAACCATCTGGAGCATGTCCCGTTTGGCACCCGCAGGGGCCTGTGCTTGGCGCAATGCGTCGATGCCATCTGTGGATACAGAAAGCAGCCCCGGATTGTGTTTTTGCATGTAGACAGCAATCAGCTCAATCAGGCTTGCTTTGGCAAATTCACGGATCGAAAATTCTCCACAGCTATTTGGTATCCTTGTGCCATCATGATCTAAACAGATAGGCCTAGCCTGTCTCCGCAAAAATATCCTCGTATCTTATCGGTAGGCGGCGGCAGCGATGCCCGGTTGCTGCAAACACAGCGTTTGCAATAGCCGCAGGCACCGGGGGAAGCGCAGATTCACCAACCGGAGCAGGAGGCGTACCCGGAGGGGCGAGTAACGCCACATTGACCTCAGGGGAGGATCCATGACGAAGCGGTTCGTATAAATGGAAGTTGTCTTGCTCGACCCGGCCTTGTGCAAATGTAATCTGTTCGTTCAACGTCATGCTGCAGCCCCAAGTGATGTTTCCCATTATCTGGCTTTCGACCTGATGAGGATTGAGCACCAATCCACAATCTTGTGCGCAGCACACCTTGGTTACTTTAATAGTTTCAGCAGCATGGTCGATCGTTAGGTCCGCGACAACCGCGACGGCGGTTTCATCTTTATAGACCGCACAGGCCAATCCACGCCCGGTGTCTTCTAATGTAGCTTGCCCCCAGTTCGACATATCGCCGACCTTGCGCAGCACCTCGGCTAGGCGGACCCTGTTTGCAGGTAGGTTTTTCAACCGAAACTGTAATGGATCGATACCAGACTTGAAGGCCAGTTCATCCATCATCGACTCGATTGCAAAGGCATTTGGAGCGGAGCCAAGACCACGCCAAGCATTGATAGGAACCGGAGTGCGAATGGCTGAGTGGCGTATGCGCTTGTTTGTCATCTCATATGGGGGGCGGATCCCGCGCGTTGTACCTTGATCAGGGGTTGCCAGATCGATGGCCTTGCCGATCAAACCGGGCGCCAAGCCGGTAAGAATGGAAGACGATACAGCATCATGGTCCCAATGTGTTATGAAGCCGTCCTTACTGACGCCTGCATCAATGAAGTGGGAAAATCCGGGCTGAAAGTAATTGTTCTGAAACTCGGCCGCGCGATCCCATTGAACCCGGACCGGCAGGTTGAACTTTGCAGACAAGCGCGCCGCGGCTTCGGAGGCCTGACACATCACCCGTCCACCAAAACCGCCGCCAATACGATGGGTGTGTACCACGACGTCCTCTGCCTCACGGTTGAGGATCTTCGCCATTCTTTTCTGCACAAAAAACGGATCTTGGGTCCCACACCAAACTTCAACTTTGTCCGCTCTTACCCAGACTAGGCCGGAGCGCGGTTCGATTGCCGCATGGGCGGCAAACGGCGTATCATAGCGTCCGGAAGAACGATGGCGTGCAGATTGTTGTCCGATCTCAAAGTCGCCGGATTGATCCAACGTATGGGTGAAATCGTCTTCCGCCCGGAGCCTCTCTACATCAAGAAGGGCGTCAATCTGTTCCTGTCCAAAATCGGACTCGATCTGCCATTCGACATTTAAGACATCCAAAGCCTTGGGAAGAATAAACGGTGTGTTGGCGACCACCCCGACAAAGCCAGCAGCCTCGTCGAACTCCACTCCAAGGACGCCTGGTAGTTCCATGGCTCCGGTGCTGTTAGCCGCCACAAACCGCGCGCCAAAACTGGGCGGCAGTACAACCGCACCAAATGCCATATCAGGCAGGGATATGTCCCGAGCGTAGGCCATCCGACCTGTGACAATTGCGGTCAGATCGTGGTGCAGCCAGTTTTGCCCGATCGTTTGGTGTTTTGTGGTTGGCCGGAGAGCATAGCGCTTCAAGTTATCATTTTCTATCAGCCGGTTGTCCGTAATGATAACGTCCGTTGCGGGCACCAAGGCCGCGTACCCAATCGTCGTACCGCCTGGTAACTTAAAACCCGAACGCCCGTCCATAATTTGATCCGTACTCAGGCCAGTTTTCTCAGCAGCCCCGGCCCGTAAGACCTCACGCAGTTGAGCCGCAGCCCATGATACAGGATCAAAGAAATTAGCAATGCTCTGGCTGCCAACAGTCATCTGAAACGGCGGTGTCTGGTTCGTGTCGGGTAATATGCACTCAATGTCAGTCTGCTCAATATTCAGCTCTTCGGCCACGACCTGTGTTAGCCCCAAAGCAGCGCCTTGCCCCATTTCCATTCGGGGGCAATAAAAACGGACTCGCCCCTCTGCCAATATTTGAATCCATGTCAGGCCGTCCTTGTCGCTGGGGGCATCAAAGGTCGGCAAGGCCGGTATCTTGTCACGCACCACGGGAAAAGCGACAAAACTGGCTACCGTTATCCCAGCGGCCATCCAGCCGGTCTTTTTCAAGAAACGACGACGGCTGATGGATTTCATTTTTGTCGTGGTCTCCATGATCAAACCTCCTGCGCAACGCGGGTAATGGCACGCCGAATGCGATCATAGGTGCCACAGCGGCAAAGGTTGCCGTTCATTTCTTCACGGATCTCTGCTGCTGTCGGGGCTGGATTGCGGTGTAGCAGGGCTGATGCAGTCATGATCTGTCCCGCCTGGCAATAGCCACATTGGGGCACACCTTCTGCGATCCAGGCCTGCTGAACCGGATGCAAACCTTCGCCAGGGCTGGTTTGGTCCAGACCTTCGATCGTTGTGACCTCTACGTCGATAACATCCGAAACGTAGGTTTGGCAGGATCGCGCTGCGACACCATCAAGATGCACGGTGCAAGCGCCACACAGCCCAATTCCACATCCAAACTTGGTGCCTGTCAGCATGACAAAATCACGAAGGAAATCGAGCAATGTCACATTTTGCAAATCGTCGGGCACCGCAATCACATTGCCATTGATAACTATTTCCATGAGTGGTTCCCCTTTTGGGAGTTGTGTTAAAGGCAACACCGAGGTGCCGATATGATAATCACGCCAAAAGCAAAGAGGGCGTTACAGCGTAAATCGTCAGATATCCCCTTCCAGATTTCGGATTTTGATTTTTGTGATCTTTAGTTTGTCGGCGCCGGTGGCTGCTGACGGATGTCGAAATCCTGAGGTTGAAACACCCGTATCTCTTCCCTAAATTGCGCAGGAATTCGACCACATTCCGCAAGAAACCCAGGGGCTGCATCTGTGACTGATACCGGCGTTAAAGAGACATTTTCCTTTCAAACTGAGGTAGGCCAATTACTCGACATTGTCGCCGGATCTCTTTACTCGAACCGCGAAATTTTCCTGAGAGAACTGGTGTCAAACGCGTCTGATGCCTGCGATAAGCTGCGCTACCAGGCCCTTACGGATGCCACATTAACTGACGGTTCTGATCAGTTTTCAGTTTCGCTTGAGACCGACGCGAAGGCCAAAACCCTGTCCGTTTCGGACAACGGGATTGGGATGAACCACGATGATCTGCTTGAAACGCTTGGAACTATCGCAAAGTCAGGGACGGGGGCGTTTCTCAACGCCTTGAAGGATGGCGAAAAGGGCGAAATGGGGCTCATTGGCCAGTTTGGGGTTGGTTTTTATTCCGCATTCATGGTTGCCGACAAGGTCGATGTTTTGACGCGAAAAGCGGGCGAAGACACGAGCTGGCAGTGGTCATCGGACGGCAAAGGCGAATTTACGATTGAGCCCGCTGAGCGGGACGCATGCGGCACAACTGTGGTGTTACACCTGAAGAAGGACGCGAAAGAGTTCCTCGAAGAGGTCCGGGTTCGCCACATTATCAAAACCTATTCTGATCACATCAGTTTCCCGGTGATGTTGGGGGGTGAGGCCCTAAATTCGGCCTCTGCCATTTGGACCCGTGCACCAAAGGATGTGACCGAAGAACAGCACACAGAATTCTATCATCACACTTCGCATGCCTTTGATAAGCCATGGCTAACCTTGCATAGCCATGTCGAAGGCGCGGTCAGCCATACGAGCCTGTTGTATGTGCCCACAACGGCCCCGATGGACCTGTACGATGCAGAACGTAAAAGCCATGTGAAGCTCTATGTGAACCGGGTGTTTATCTCGGAAAACACCAAGGACCTTGTGCCTGCTTATCTGAGGTTCCTTCGCGGGGTTGTTGATTCACAGGACCTCTCGCTGAATGTATCCCGCGAGATGCTTCAATCGGACCCGACGCTTGCGAAAATTAAGTCAGCCCTGAGCAAGAAGGTAATCGGGGCACTCAAGAAAAAAGCCAACAAGGCCCCAGAAGAATATGCCAGTTTCTGGGGGAATTTTGGCGCAGTCGTAAAAGAAGGCTTGATCGAAGATCCGACTTTGCGGGACCGGCTGCTCGAGATTTGTCGTTTCTCGTCAACTCTAAACGGTGATCTGACCAGCCTTGCGGACTACGTTGGTCGCTGCAAAGAGGGCCAGGACGCGATTTACTACATGGCGGGTGATGATGCGAAAAAGATTTCGCAGTCACCGCATCTGGAAGGCTTCAAGGCCAAGGGCCTCGAAGTGCTGCTGCTGGCGGATCATGTCGATGAGTTCTGGCTTCAACACATCACTGAATTTGAAGGCAAGACGTTCAAGTCAGTTACTCGCGGAGCAACTGATCTGGATAAAATCGGGGGTGATTCAGATGCAGCCGACGACAAGGATGATGCAGAGAGCCCAGAGCTGGACAATCTCATTGCAGCAGTAAAGCTGGAACTTGGTGATTTGGTCAAAGATGTACGTCCGTCCAAGCGGCTAACCGATAGCCCGGTGTGCTTGATCGCAGACGATGGAGACATGGACGTCAATCTGGAGCGGCTGCTAAAGCAACATGGTCAGCTGACGGATGGCATGCCACGGGTTCTGGAACTAAACCCCGACCACAGGGTTGTGAAAAAGCTGGCCGAGCGTGCAAAAGGTGACGCAGCTGCGTCAGACGCATTGCTACAAGATGCGGCCCACTTGTTGTTGGATCAGGCTCGGATTTCCGATGGCGAGGCGCCTGCTGATCCGGCGGAATTCGTTCGCCGCCTAAGCGCAGTCATGGATAGCGCTCTTTAGATTCTCGTTGGCGTGAACGAAATGAAACCTGCTGGCTATTTCCTGCCTGGTGGCCGGGATGACTGGCTGAATGTGATGTCACGATAGCAAAGTGCTGCATGACTACCCATGATCGAAGCTTCCCAGCTTCGGTCAGCATTCATGGTTGCCAAGACAATTCGGATTTTCTTTTCTGAGGAGTATTGCCTGAGGGTCGCCGGCTTGATGTCTTGATGATCCTCTCGCTAGGGCTCTTGGTTGTCTCTTTGCGAAAGGGCGTGTCAGCCGCTTTGCCGTGATCCTAAAGAATCCGAGCAAGCGGATGAAATCCGTGATGGGCAAGATCATGACGGCGATCAAAGTCCTCCCACTCATCGCATGCCAATCCATGACTGTTGACCGTGGCACCGAGTTCGTTAATTGGCCGCTCCTACAGGTCGAAATCGGGACACAGACGTGGTTGTCCTAATCGCAAGGCACCAGTCAAGCTCTGAAGGGCACAAAACATGGGCCGCGCCAACGCGCGCGATGGTAGTATCGCGATCCGAAGGTGGGGCGCTGTGTTGGTTTCTCCACGGAGGAATTGTTTGCGTATGTCGGGAGCATTGTGTGCATGAACACTGCAAGCTTGCGAGCAACAGCTACGGCCGCGCGTTTGAAGCCGAGCCGCTTATGTAGTTGCAGGCCCCAGATCTTGAGCTGACTTTCAGTTTTGGCGCTGGTTTTCGTTAATATTGCTGTCGCCGCCTCGTAGAGCAGACCGCGCAGATGGGTGTCTTCCCTAAGAGAAATACGGCCACCAACGTCCACCTCTCCGGATTAATAGCAGCGGGCCGTGAGGCCGAACAAGGCACCGACGGATCGTGGGTCACGGAAGTTTTGCGGTGCTTCAATCGCCACGACATAAGAAATCGCCATGATGGCCCCTATACTCGGTATCGCCATCAGCAGTTTTGAGTCCGAACTCTGCCGCGCTCACGCGACAGACATCAAGTAGCGGTAAGATAATTTGTGCGAGCTGGGTTTGCCCCTCCAGCAACTCAAAGACATTAAAGACAAATACGCAGCCTATACCTTTAGGTACGATGAGGCCGAAGGTCTTCAGAACACCCCGGATCTGATTTGTGAGCTGGGTGGTGATGGTCAGGAGTTGGGTACGGGTTCCAACCAACGTACGGATCAGCATGGCTTCGAACGACTTGATCCGCACAGTCTTGTAAAAGCCGGTTTCTGCAAGCTGAGCTAAAAAATCTGCATCTTTGGCATCCGTCTTGTTGAGCGTCTCGCTCAGTATTTCCTGTGCATGGCGCGCTTCGATGCAGATTGGGCGTAAGCATTCTGCCGTCAAATCATGGAAAAACCACTTAGCGAGTGGTCCGGTTTCGAATACGATGCGCTATGAATCCTGGGCAAGCTTGCGAATTGTTCGCGCGCGCGTTTTGGGGCCAGACGGGCATTTCCCCCGCCAAATCCATCTGCCACCCTACCGGATCGCAATCGCTGTATCTTTCAAAGAAACATCAATTCCTATCTGCTGACCCTTAGTTAATCTCCATCAATGGTTAGCCCCAACCCTTTCGTGGGTTCTGTCCTCAATCATAACAATGGATGCTTTTTTCCAAGCAAACATGGCTCGGAGCGAAGCTTCCCGCAATTGCCCCACGTTTTGTGATCCATCTTTACCCTGGTAGAAAGGCACGGTTGAGAACACAAACCGCCGAGCTAGGCGATGGTTGCCACGAAAGCGAGACATCAGATTGCTGACTGATCGCGACATGAAAATGATCTGCGACCCTCACTACAACTCGCCCCGAAAATGTCTCGGCTGGAAGACCCCAACTGAAGTCTTCCGGGAAAAAGTGTTGGAGAACATGCACTGAGACCCCTACCCTAAGCTCAACAAGAGTCGCACTTCACGTATCACTCACAAATGCCAGGTTGGTTTTTGTTTTCCGGCCTGCTGTCATTTTGTCAGCACGTCGTATTGTCGGCCGGGCAGTCTTTTGTTTTGTCAGAGTGGGAGCCTGTTAAACCGCACGCAGACGATTTGTTGTTTGAGCAAATGTCAGTCGGTCATCCTGTTAGCCCGGCGGGTGTTAGGCTGTCCCACTGTTTTGGTGCGCTTTGTCAGCGTGTTATTGCGTTGGATGATTTTCAATACATGTCAAAACATAAAAATGCGCACTACAAAATATCGCGGTTGTGCGATGCCGGTTGGCCAGTTAGCGAAGCGAGAGAGAAGAGTGACGTTGTCATGATATGCCCAATGTATGCACATTATGTCAGTGGGGTCCTGCGGCGCATGAAGAGATCAAGGCTGACAGTTGAACAGCGCTAGAAACTGGCGCGGCGCTATGCATTGGGCGAGGACGTGAACGCTCTCTCCAAGGCCTATCAAGTGACCATTCGCCAGATCTATCGAGTGCTGGCGGATGAGAAGGGCGACACACGGGGCAGGGCGCGGGTGTCCAAGCCTGTGTCCTTCCGCGTACCGGTTGGGGAGATCGAGGCGTTTCTTGCCAGTGCGCGTGGTGTTGGGATCACCGGATCCAGCCAGGCGTTTCGGGCGTTGGTGCGGATGGCCTTGGTTTTTTTGAGTTGTTTCCAAACCAATTGGACGACTTCAATCGCTTGGTCTGGCTGATTGGCAAGGAAGGTCAGTTGCTACAAAGCGTCAGGGCGCCCATTTGTGCGCAACATCGCCAAAGCCTCTCAGGGATCCCGTGCGGCGGTGTTCAAGCGCATCAGGGCAGGGGGGGTAAAACCCGCCGCTCGCTCGGCAATCAGCTCGACTATGTGAATGACAAGGCAGGGTTCACCTTCTCAAGCCAGGCCAACTCTCTGGGTGGGGAAGCCACACCGTCTGAGGATCAGAAGGCCAAGATCCTAGATCAGTGGTCGGGGACCTGACAAGGCAGCTCTAAGCTTGGCTTCACCAGCCATATGCTACTCAGCTTCCCAGCAGATGTATCGGCGGATCAGGTGCGCGACATTACTCTGGACTGGTATGAGCTATTTCTTTGAAAGCGGATACTACGGTGATGAAGGGATTATGTCGTGGCGGTTCACACGGACCGGGATCTACCTTGTGGTTGGTTTATCCTCGGTCCAACGGGCTGACGCCGAAGGTGCGTTGTTTTATGGATTTTCTGATCAGGCGCTTGGGCAATAATGAAACCTTTTAGGTTTTCCTGAACGGGAAGGCTGCTGGCCTCAAAGACCGCCAGCCCTACCGTTACGTGTTTTGTATCAGTGTTAAGGATCAGGAAAGAGGGGGAACGATCCGCCTGAATTCAGGGTCACGGCCTGGCCGCTGCGGGCCGACTCCTGTGCAGCCATGCCCATAGCTACAGCTTTCCAACCATCGCTAAGGGTTACATCTGGTACCGATTTTGCCTTGCGGACAAGTGCCAGAAAGCTTTGATGTTGGTAGAAGGTCGACCCATTGTGGTCGCCGGCCTCCAAAAGTGTTGCGTCAACTGGGATGTCGCGCAGTTCCGGACCTTTGGGTGACCTGGGGCTGATGATCAGTTTTGGGGTAGGGGCTGCGCCAAGATGTCTGGGCCAAAAGCGACCGGGACCAGGGACCAATGCTTCAATCTTACCTTTGGGGCCAATTGCCGAGACTTCCTCTTGGTAGCGAGCGCCTTCGGCAAACATGCAAAGTTCCAGCATTGCCCGTGATCCATTGGCGAAATCGACTATGACATAGCCATTGTCCAGAATGTCTGGTGTTTGGCCATCTGTAAGGTGCGGTTACCCGTGGTACATCCCGTTTGTTGACTATAGCTTTTCCCTGAGGACTTCGTAAGGCGTCTTTCCGTCGTGTGCGCCGTGAGGTCGGTGGAAGTTGTAAAAGCTCTCCCA
>NZ_VAUA01000013.1:125088-155522 GCF_005771405.1 Parasedimentitalea maritima | reverse complement strand
TCTGCGTATCGCAGTATCCGCAGCTTACGTTGAATCTCGCGTTGATCCTTGTTCATGAACATCTCCTTCTTCCCAAATCTGGGAGGTTAAAGGAAATGTCCCGCGAGTAACGGCATTTCTACACCTTTGCGATGTTCAACGACTAGCACACTGGGGACATTCAACACCGTGGTGCCAAGTTGCCACAGCAGCCCGAATTTTCGAGAGCTGATTGGTAATCTAGGGCCACCTCTGTTGAGCCAGAAATCGACTGACGACTGAGGGAGAATACGAGTTTTTGAAGAAACGTTATTAGTTTTCTAAGCGCCTTCTAAGAATTTCAAAGCCAAGTCTGTCCCTCAAAATCGCCAGAAGTTTAGTTTCGAGCTTATGTGTTGTGATTGGAACATCATGGAAAACAACGAAATGCCCAATGGTGTTTCCTGCAGCGTCGCTAACTCGCACTCCAAGATATGAGTCAAACGGCGCAGTGAGGTACCTTTCTTGCTCCGGGTAGGCACCGGCTAAGCCGCTTTGGATGCGAAACTCTTCTTGACTCTCTAACATTTCACATGGTCTGCCCTCATAGGACAAAGCAGTGCCTTCCATTTCATGTAGCCACCGCCCGCCCTCGCAATAAGCGAGGATGCTGAAGGTACTTCTGTCTTGCTGGGAGCATTCGGCCACGAAGACCGCCTTCACACCAAGAAGTTGTTGAATCTGTTCAGCAATGAGGTGAAATACTCCCTTGGAGGAGCCTAAGTCTGGCCCTCGTGCAAGTGCTTCAAGAATTCGCATGGTACGAAGGTTCTCTAGTTCGGTTGCTACCCGAAGCGAGAAATCTCTGATCGTATCGAGGATCTGGTGACACTCGCCAACTGAGGTCTGTTGACGCCAACCTAGCTGTATCAGTCCAATCACTTCACCTTGAGAATTCAAGACAGGATATCCCAGAAAGCTTTCGAGTTTCTTATGCTGCAGCAATTCATCCTTAGGAAACGCGCTTTGAACGTCCTCGTGAATTAAAACGATTTCCGCGCTTTTGATCGCTTCCAAGCAAGGTGTAAAGCAGGCGTCGTACTCAAAGCTCTCAAGGGACTCTCCATCCATCCAGCCCGCCTTAACCTGAATGCGCTCTTCATCGGTAACTCTTAGTTCGCTGATAGCGATGAAGTCTGTTTGGATAACCTCCTGTAAAAGATCGACGAAAGTCTGGAGGAATTCACGACCGGTGCTAGCGGAGAGGAGCTCGAGATCACTTGATGTGGGACGTAGTCTGCCTCCCTCTGTCTGAGCTGCTGGAGAGTTTGAGCTAGCTGAACCGTTTTCCATTACTTTCACTTATTGTTGAAGCACTCATCAAGCATCCTGCACATGTTGGATATCCGAACATCAAGGATGCTACCTCGCTCGATATGCTGTCAAGCTTCAACAAATCTAGGTCGAGTTTCGAAAGTAACTCTATCTGGTTCCGGTTTGGGCCGCCTGCAGTCACCCGTGGCTGCTTCGGCGTCACCCACGTGAAGGATCATGACGTTGCACCGCCGCAAGGCAGGTTCGAGCCCAATGTGTCATCGAAATCGCATTTGATGAGCCGCAGTCTGTCGGTCTTCTTTGCTACCCTTAGACCGGTGCTCTCGTGTTGCCAGCACGCCTTTTAAATCAGCAAATGCTGTTTTCCAAATTTCGGAATCCTTAAATGCAATCAGGTCCGGATTCTCAGCAGCTTCTCGTTCTTCCGGCGACCAATCACTACCTTCAAAAGTTTCCTGAAGTGGTCTCAATGCCTTGAGGTGGCTCAACAGACTTCCAGTATGTAGCTCATTCAGCTCACTCAAAGGAACTGGCTTAGCTGTTTTTAAATTTTCCGGCTTGGCGTTCACTTTCGACATGCAATCTGACAGCTCCTTGTCGACGAAAGTAATACTCCTAGTATCATCGCTCTAGGTAAGAAAGAAAACGATTGTTTCGTCCGCGCTGCCGCCGTCTGGTCCGAAAAATTGCTGTATGGTGTTCGCAATGAACGCTTTTCACGCCGCTACGCCGATCGCTCAGCACTGATGCGGTGTCGAAGGCAAGGGTTTGGAAAGGTCGCAATCTGTGTATTCTGTTGAAAAAACTCCCTCGCAAGAAAAACGCCGCCATAATTCAGAACAACTGTTTCGCTGATGCGCGTCTGGCAAACATTATTCGCAGAATGGTGTGTCAGCGGGAAGGTGTTCCGCCAAAATGAGACCAATTGGCCAAACCCGAGTTTTTCAACAAAATAGGCCGTTTGCTGCCGTTGGGTCAACATCAGTGAACGACTGCAAGGTCCCTCATAGCTGCCATTGAAGAGGCCTGTCCCAGAGGCTTGATTGGAGCACAAAACAGAGACAAAATGCAGGGGAAGGGTCTCTACTTGGGGAACGTCGGGTTTGCAAAGTAATAATGAGCTGGCGCTATGCGAAACCCCAACTATACCGGGCTGAACATTGTCGTCTGATCGCTCGAGCACAGTAAAAAAATGGGGTCGTTAAGTTCATATGGAAAAACGTGACCTGGTTGAGCGGTGGTTTACCAAAATATGGGAGCAGGCCGACATGTCTGCGCTAGATGAGCTACTTTCCGCCTCTGTAGGTGATGGTGGAGCCATTGATGGCATGGTTTTTCCGCGCCATGAACTCCCCGAGTTGGTGAATGTGGTTCGAGAACTCATTGGTCCGCCAAGAGTGCGAATCTTGCGCTTCCTTGAGGATGGCGATTGGTGTTCGACCCATTATGAGATGACGTCAGAGGGCCCAGACAGGCAGATGCCTCTGAGGGTTGAGGGTATGATACTGATTCGTGTCGACAAGGGTCGTATTGCCGAACTTACCACCAAGTTCGACAGTTTCGAATTGTTTGAGCAATTAGGCCAACTGCCACCAGAGGCGCTGGTGACCTGTTTGACTGGGCAAAAACTGGTCTGGGGTTAGGCCTGCTGCGTATCGCGCGGTGGGGGCAGAACCGGGGTCGGGACACTGAGCCCTTCTTCGGCGATCCAATTTGGGAGCTGAAAGGAAGGTTGACCGATGCGTAGCATTGTTTAACCTCCTTTCGTTGGAGGATTTCGATTGGGTAGTCTCCGATTGCTTTTGCGATGTATTGGCTTTGTGCCAAAGTTCTCAGGACATTTTGATGATGATCAGACCATTTTAAAACGGCGACAATTCCGCCGTTATTTCTATCTGGCGTGAAGCGAGCAGTTTAGCACATCCATTTCTGACAGGAGAACAGCTAGACACGGCCGAGGCGATGATCCGTGACCATTTCCAGAACATAGCTGAAACATATATCGCCGAGCTTAGCGGTCAACCGGTTAGGTTTGTCGCGCTGATGGGAAATGAAATTGGCGGGTTGTTTCTTCACCCTAGCTATCACGGGCGGGGTATCGGCAAGGCCCTGGTGGACAAGGCAGTAGAAGTCCGAGGCGAGTTGCATCTTGAGGTATTTAAAGCCAACCCCGTTGGTCGGCGTTTCTATCAAAAATATGGTTTTGTCGAAGGCGCTGAAAAGATGGATCCATTTTTCGGCCATTGGGTGTTGGAGCTGACCTATAGCCCATAAAAGAGCGAGCAACCCGCAGGGCTAGGTCATCGATTGTGATAACAATACGGGCTGCTCTATCCACCTGGGGGATAGGCAGACTGATGAAACTTTAGTGCCGATGGGACCTAAGTCCAGAAAGGTAGCTTCAGCGTTGGATCTTGCTGTTTTGATCAGGCCTTACCACTTGTACGCGGGTAACAAAAAGCCATTACCGCTTGGATCGAATCTGTAGAAATGCCGTTACTCGCGGGACATTTCCTTTAACCTCCCAGATTTGGGAAGAAGGAGATGTTCATGAACAAGGATCAACGCGAGATTCAACGTAAGCTGCGGATATTGCGATACGCAACGCATTTCAGGCGCGATGCCCTCTGTCCAAAGGATTGGGGCCGCTAACATCGGAAATAGGTCTGGTTTCGGTTCGAAGAACACGCCACAGGTCGCATCAAACATCGTTACATAGATTTCTTTGCCCTTAGGGCATCTGGAACTTGTAGCTATGTTCACACTTGCTCGGAAACAGCCTTGAATTTTGCAGACACCCTAAAGCAACCAGATTAGTGCGTCATGGGCCTAACGATACAGCAAAGAGCGGCCATTGTGAAAAATATGAACTTTGCTTGGATCAGCGGTTAGCCGAACTGTCTGCCCCCGAAGGCCGATGTGGATACCTGGTAACTTAGCGATTAGCGGATCCTTCCCCCCTCTGACCTTGAAGTAGAGAACAGTCACTTCTCCTAGCGCTTCTACAATATCTACGGTTCCCTCCATTACCCAGTTTGTGCTCTCGGTACTGACCATATCTTCCGGTCGAACACCCACCTTGACCTTTAACCCAAGGTCGCTGGCCTTGCTTGGCACCGAAGAGGAAACCGTTCCTCCACTCTCCAAGCTTAAGGTGGTGACATCACCAACTTCAACGATTTCAGCAGGGAACAAGTTCATTGCCGGAGAGCCAATAAATTGAGCCACAAACTCGTTCTCGGGTCGCTCATACAAATCCAAAGGTGTGCCTACTTGGGCAATACCCTTGTCCGCCAAAACCACAATCCGGCTGGCTAGTGTCATGGCTTCGACCTGGTCATGAGTGACGTAGATCATTGTGCTGTCCGGCATCGCCTCTTTTAGCTGAGCAATCTCAATCCGGGTGGCCACCCGCAATGCAGCGTCGAGGTTCGATAGAGGCTCGTCAAACAAGTAGACCTTGGGGTCGCGCACAATCGAGCGGCCAATGGCCACGCGCTGGCGTTGCCCACCGGACAAAGCCTTGGGCAATCGATCAAGAAGTGGGTCCAGCTGTAGGGTCTTGGCAACACGTTCAATCGAAGCCTCTATCTCGGCTTTGGGTTTGCCCGCAATCTTGAGTGCAAAGGCCATATTATCGCGCACAGTCATGTGGGGGTAGAGTGCATAAGACTGGAATACCATCGCGATGCCACGTTGGGCTGGTGGGATGTCATTTACGATCTGTCCTTCGATTTCCAATGTACCGGAAGAGATCTGTTCCAAGCCGGCAATCATTCGAAGCAATGTGGATTTGCCACAGCCAGATGGGCCAACAAATACCACCAACTCACCTGTTTTTATGTCGAGGTTGATGTTCTTGAGAACCTCAACGGATCCGGCATAGGTTTTGGCAACGTCGGTCAATTTCAGATTGGCCATTAACTTCTATCTCCTAGTTCGTGTTCAGGTCAGGCGCGCCATGCAGGGCTGCCAGGGCGCTAACTCCACGATGTTTTCTGTTGAAATCTCGGCGCCACCCAGATCCGCGCCGACTGGCTGCCAGTTCCCCAGTGGAAGGGCTATTTGGGTTGGCTCGTCGCTTAGGTTGAACGCACAGAATAACTTGTCGTTGTCCAGTGTTCTGGTAAAGCTGAGAACGTCGCCCGCGGCTTGCATGTTGGTTAGCGCGCCCTTGGCCAGCGCAGGGCTGGATTTCCTGAGCACAATTGCGCGGCGGTAGTGATGCAGGATCGCACCTGCTTCTTGTTCTTGCACAGCGACGGCTCGACCGAGATGTTCAGCGCTGACAGGCAGCCATGGTTTACTGCTAGAAAAGCCGGCATTGCCGTTTGAGGCTTCCCAAGTCATCGGGGTGCGGCATCCATCCCGGCCCTTGAATTGGGGCCAAAATTCAATTCCATAGGGGTCCTGGAGATCTTCAAATGCGACGTCCGCTTCGGTTAACCCCAGCTCCTCTCCTTGGTAGAGGCAAACGGTGCCACGCAGGCACATCAACAGGGTTGTGAACAGGCGCTGTGCTTCGGCTGACAGGTTCCAGCGCGATACATGCCGCATGACGTCGTGGTTGGAAAAGGCCCAGCAGGCCCAGCCATCGGCAGCCACCCGATCCACCTGATCAAAAACTTCGATCACCCGTTCGGCAGTCAGTGGCGCTTGGGCTAAAAACTCAAAGGCATAACACATATGCACAAAGTCGTTTCCGGCGGTGTACTGCCCCAGAATTTCCAAACCCAGCTGCGCATCACCAACTTCTCCGACAGCAGCCTTGTCAGGGTACTCGTTCAGCAGTGAGCGGAAGCGCCGCAAAAAATCGAGGTTCTCGGGTTGGTTTTTTGAGTACAGGTGCTCTTGGTGGTTATAGGGATTTACGGAGGGTGCAATGGTGGCGTTGCGGCGTTCTGGCGACAGTGCCGGATTGTCACGTAGCTGTTTGTCATGGGTGTAGAAATTTATGGTATCAAGGCGATACCCATCTACACCTCGTTCCAGCCAAAAACGGGTTACATTCAGCAGGGCATCCTGGACACCGGTGCAGTGAAAGTTGAGATCCGGCTGGCTGGAGAGGAAATTGTGCAGAAAATACTGCTCACGCCGTGGGTCCCATTGCCAGGCGGAACCGCCAAAAATCGATAGCCAGTTGTTGGGTGGGGTTCCGTCCGGTTTGGGATCTGACCAGACATACCAGTCAGCTTTGTCATTTTCCCGATTACTGCGCGATTCAGCGAACCAGGGATGTTGGTCTGATGTGTGTGACAGTACCAAATCAATCATCACCCGAACACCCAGCTTGTGGGCTGTTTGAACGATTAGATCAAAGTCGTCCAGCGTTCCGAACATGGGGTCGATGTCGCAGTAGTCGCTGACGTCGTAGCCAAAGTCTTTCATTGGTGATGTGAAGAACGGGGAAATCCAGATCGCATCAACCCCCAGCGAAGCAATGTAGGGTAACCGCTGGACGATACCCAAAAGGTCGCCAATCCCATCGCCATTGCTGTCCTGAAAACTGCGCGGATAGATCTGATAGATCACCGCACCGCGCCACCAGTCTGGGTCTGCGGCCAGTATTTGGTCTGGCTGGATTTGGGCATTATTCTTCATGGTCTTAGTTCCGTCAGGAGGAGGGTTATTTAACTGAGCCAGCCAGCAGGCCGCGCACCAGGTATTTCTGCATTGCAAAGAAAACGATCAGGGGAACCGAGATCGATACAAAGGCTGAGGTCGCCAGGATCTCCCAGTTGCCGCCGCGCGTACCTAACATTTCGACGATTTGCTTGGTCATGACTGTTGTTTCGCCGGTCGAGTCGATGAGGAAAACTAGGGCCACAAGTAGGTCGTTCCAAGTCCACAGGAACTGGAAAATTGCAAAACTCGCTAAGGCGGGGAAGCTGAGGGGCAGGACGATCCGGGTGAAGATCTGAAAATCGGTAGCACCATCCACGCGGGCGTTTTCGATGATATCGCGTGGGATGCCGACCATGTAGTTGCGCAACAGATAGATGGCGAGCGGCAGGCCAAAGCCGGTGTGGGCCATCCAGGCCCCCAGATAGCCCTTGCCGATGCCAATTTCATTGTGAACTTTGAGTAGCGGGATCAGCGCCAATTGCAGTGGAACCACCAACAGGCCAACAATGGCCGCAATCAGCAGGGCACGACCGGGGAATTCCATCCAGGCCAGTGCATAAGCGGCAAAGGCGGCGATCAGGATCGGGATGATCGTGGCTGGTATGGTTACGGTCAGCGTGTTGAAAAATGCTTTGGCCATATTGTCAGTCGCGCCGCCGCTGATCAGGATTGTCTCATAGTTCTTGAGGGTGAATTCCGGCGGCACTACGGCGGTTACAAAAACGCGCGGGCCGCGTTTGCCAGAAATTTCTGCATCGCTTTCCAGCCGATAGCTGCCGTCGGCTTGAACAGTGATTTGCCCGCCCTTGCGTAGTGCGGCCTGTTCGTCGGGTTGATAAGCGCTAATATCGCGAGATGAGGTCCCCCAAGCCGAGATTGCCGTGCTCTTGTTGCCCTCGGTGCCAAAGAGATTTCCCTCAATTACGTAGAGCCCGTCGATTTGTACCTGTGTGTCCGGTGCGGCGGTGCGTAGAGTCAGGTTCTGTTCGGTTGGGAACATCGCACGCCACCAGCCGCTGGATCCAATCTGATCTGCTGTTCTGAAAGACGATACAAACAGCCCTAATGTGGGAAACACCCAGAGCCCCACCAGCAATACGACTGAGATGTGTACAGCCCAGGTAAGTGCTGACTTTTGTCCAGCTATTGAACTCATGTCATATCTCCTCAGCGCATTTCGCGGCGGGCGTTTCGGACGTTCCAGATAAGGATTGGCGAGACGAGCAGCATGATGACCATGGCGCTTGCCGACCCGACACCCCAGTCGTTGGCGCGGAACAGTTTGTCGAACATGTAATTGGCCAGAACCTGTGTTTCCCATTGCCCGTTGGTCATGGCGAAAACGATGTCAAAGACCTTGAGTACTACGATGGTGATGGTGGTCCAAACCACCACGATGGTGCCCATGATCTGCGGCATCTTAATGCGAAAGAAGATTTGAAACGGGTTGGCGCCATCAACGATGGCAGCCTCGATGGTTTCCTCTGGAACGCCTCGCAGGGCTGCTGATAGAATGACCATGGCAAAGCCAGTCTGAATCCAGATCAAAACGATCATCAGAAAGATACTGTTCCAGAATGGGATGGTCAGCCATTGCTGTGCTTCGCTGCCGCCAAAGTAAACGTAAATCGCATTCAGTACGCCGATTTGTTCGGCGCCGGGTGGGCGTGCGTCGTAGACCAGTTTCCAGATTACAGCCGCGCCCACGAACGAAATGGCCATCGGCATGAAAATCAGTGATTTGGCAACATTGCCCCAGGCGATCCGATCCGTCAGCTGCGCAGCGAGTAGGCCAAAAGCCGTTGATCCGGCAGGTACAACCAAGAGCCAAAGGAAGTTGTTTTTCAAGGCTTCCCAAAATTTGTCTTCGCCAAGCATTTGCTGGTAATTGTCCAGCCCAACAAAGGCTGAACCGCCACCGGGTAGCCGCTCGGTCAGCGAGAGTCGCAGCGTTTCAACGACGGGGTAGGCGAGGTAAAGTCCCAGCGCCAGCATCGCGGGCAGCAGGAATAGCCAGGGGCGGATGATATTGGCGCGGCGAATGTTGCGGGCGATGTGTTTGCCTCGCGCGGGGAAAATTAGATGATCCAGAATGATGTTGGAGATGTAAAAATACCCAACGCAGCCGCCGACACCAAAGGCGATGGTCAGAATTCCTTGCAAGGCAGGGTGCATATCGTGTTCCGGGCTGTGAAAAAGGGGGGTATGGGCCGCCCTCAACGGTAGGCGGCCCTGAGTTTAGCTCAGAGTGATTACTTCAAAGCGTCCCAGGATTTCTGGATTTCGGCGGCGGCGTCGCCTGCGGATTTGCCGCCTGCATAGTCAACCATGCCAGTCCAGAACGAACCTGCGCCTACGCCGCCCGGCATCAAGTCGGATGCGTCAAAGCGGAAAGTGTCAGCGGACAACAGGATGTCACCCATTTTCCGAAGTGTGTCGGTGGCGTAGATCTCTGTATTAACTCCTTTGTGTGGTGTCAGGAAACCTTGTTGTGCCATCCACAGTTCGTGGGCAATTGGCGATTTCAGGAATTCCATTAAGGCACGGGCACCTTTGGAGTCGTTGGTGATCGACCAAAGGGTGCCAGCCCCCAGAACCGGGCTGCCCAGGTCTTTTCCTGAATAGGCCGGGAAATAGAAGAAATCGGCATCCAAACCAACTTCGGTACCTTCGGGGAAAAAGGCGGGGATGAACGAAGCCTGACGGTGCATCATGCACTGTGATGGGCTGGAGAACAGTCCCTTGGGGCTGTCGCGAAAGTCTGTCGAGGCAACGGAACCTGCACCACCCGACACGTAACTGTCATTGCGGGCAAAATAGCCGAATTCCTCGATGGCACCGACAACGCGCTCATCAGTAAAGGGGATCTCGTTTGAGACCCATTTGTCGTAGACGGCGGGTTCTTGTGTGCGCAGCATCAGGTCTTCGACCCAGTCGGTAGCGGGCCATCCGGTGGCACCGCCAGATCCCAGACCAATGCACCACGGAGTATTTCCGTCTGCTACCATCTGATCGGTCAGCGTTTTCAGGTCTTCCATGGATTCGGGTACGTCATAGCCAAAATCTTCAAAATTCTCTGGCACAAACCAGACCAGAGACTTGACGTCGACCTTGAAGAACATGCCGTACAGGTCGTCCTTGCCGTCGGGGCCTGCAAAGGTGCTGAGATCAACCCAGGAGCTGCCGGCCGCATAGTTGTCGCGCACCCAGTTGGCAGTTTCGTCACCCAGCGGGGCAATAAAGCCGCGTGACGCCATATCAGAGACCAGGCCGGGCTGCGGGAACACTGCGACGTTTGGTGCAGAGCCTGCTTCGGCATCAACCATGATCTGCTGTTCAAAGCTATCAGAGCCGACGTAGCGTACGTCAGCGCCTGTGGCCTCGCCAAAGTAGGCAAGGACGCTTTCGGCCAATTCCTGATCCGGCCCCAGCCAGGGCCCAAAAACGGTGACTTGTTCTCCGTCCAACTGCATGGACTTTAGGGCTTCAAAGCTTTCCCAATTGAAGTCACCTTCTCCGACTGCAAATGGCATTTTGCCCTCGGCGTAAGCTAGGCCCGATGAAAGCGCGATTACACCCGCTGCTGCGAGAAGCTTGGTCTTCATGATTGATCCTCCCATACCGCGCTTAATCAGCGCTTGGTCGTGCTTGCTTTGAAAGTGCTCCAAAGCGGTTTGGTGGCTGGAGGGTTTAAGATTCTCTACGCTCTGTCAATGGTGAATCTTGTAAAGACCCATGTTGATAGTAATATTTGGCCCGAAATATACTTGGTGCAAGAACCTTTGACCTCACTTATTCAACGCGTTATGTTGAAAGAATTGAAAGCGCTTTGGATGGATGAATGAACCTCAAGGACCTGTCTGCCCTGTTGGGATTGTCACAAACAACCGTGAGCCGTGCCCTGAACGGCTACCCAGAGGTTAGTGAGGCAACCCGTCAACGTGTTGCCGCAGCCGCTGAAAAGTACAGCTATCGCCCAAACACCCGTGCCAAGAGTTTGGCAACCGGTCGCTCTATGGCGATTGGCCATGTGATCCCAATTTCTGCGCAGCATGAAATGGTGAACCCGGTCTTTGGGGATTTTATTGCAGGTGCAGGTGAAGCCTACGCGGCGGCAGGATATGACATGGTTCTTTCGCTGGTGCAGGACAGTCATGAGGAGCGGGTTTACCGCGATATGTTTGCCAAGGGGAATGTAGACGGAATTGTTGTTCACGCCCCTGAGATGCATGATCCGCGAATTGCGTTGTTGCAGGATATCGGCTTGCCCTTTGCGGTTCATGGGCGTGCCTCGGATGTCCCAACCCCTTACAACTGGCTAGATGTAAACAACAAAAGCGCCTTTCAGCGGGCGACGGGTTTTCTACTCGACTTGGGCCACAAACGTATCGGTCTGCTCAATGGTCTTGAAACGATGGACTTTGCCCACCGGCGTCGAGCGGGCTATGTCGAGGCCTTGCAAACGAGAGGCATCGCCGTAGACAAGGCATTGATGCGATCAGAAGAGATGACCGAAAATTACGGGTATCAAGCTGTATGCGAGATGATGAAGTTGCCTGATCCTCCAACAGCTTATCTTGTTTCTTCGATGATTCCAGCGATTGGCATACGTCGTGCCATTCACGACGCAGGGCTTAAAATGGGGCAAGACATATCGGTCATCACCCATGATGATGATCTGTCTTACCTCAGAAATGGTGATGATGTGCCGCTCTTTACCGCGACCCGGTCGTCGGTGCGTGAGGCGGGACGTCAATTGGCCCGAATCTTAATTGATCAGATTTCGAATCCAGGCAAAGTCCCGCAAACCAAACTTTTTGAGGCCGAGTTGACGGTCGGCCGTTCTACCGGTCCGAACGTGGGAGCCCGCTAATGTTGTCTCTGAACCGTGCTGACTTTCCCAAGGATTTCATGTTTGGGGCTGCAACCTCCAGCTATCAAATTGAAGGCCATGGCTTTGGAGGGGCTGGTCAGACCCACTGGGATAGCTTTGCCGCGACACCGGGCAATGTCACTCGGGCTGAAGATGGGTATCGAGCTTGTGACCACTATCATCGGTTCGAGGACGATCTTGATCTTGTCGCGGCGGCTGGTTTCGACAGCTATCGCTTTTCAACAAGTTGGGCGCGTGTTCTGCCAGAAGGGCGAGGTGCTCCAAATCCAGAGGGGCTCGATTTTTATGACCGGCTCACCGACGCAATGCTGGAACGTGGGTTGAAACCCTGTGCAACTCTGTATCACTGGGAGCTCCCGCAGCCACTTGCCGATTTGGGAGGCTGGCGCAATCGAGATATTGCTGGCTGGTTTGCCGATTTCACCGAGGTCATTATGGGTCGCATCGGTGACCGGATGTACTCGGTTGCTCCGATCAATGAACCTTGGTGTGTGACCTGGCTGTCGCATTTTCTGGGTCATCATGCACCTGGTATGCGCGACATTCGCGCTACCGCGCGTTCGATGCACCATGTGTTGCTGGCACATGGCCGGGCCATTCAGACAATGCGTGGGTTGGGGATGTCAAATCTGGGGGCTGTTTTCAATTTTGAGTGGGCGCAGCCAGTAAATGTTTCGCCTGAATCAGTTGCAGCTGCAGATTTGTATGATGCGATCTACAATCAGTTTTTCTTAAGTGGCGTTTTCAAAGGGGAATATCCGATCAGCGTTGTAGAGGGGCTTGAGCCGCACCTACCAAAAGGGTGGCGGGATGATTTCGGGGTTATTACTACGCCCGTGGATTGGTGTGGGTTGAACTATTACACCCGTAAAGTCATCGCCCCTTGCGAAGGCCCGTGGCCAGCTCACACCGAGGTGGAGGGCCCACTACCCAAAACGCAGATGGGCTGGGAGATCTATCCTGAGGGGCTGTACAGGTTCCTGAAACGAACCGCTGACGAGTATACCGGTGAGCTACCGCTATTCGTAACTGAAAACGGCATGGCGTCTGACGATAAAATTATTGGCGGAAATTGCTTTGATCCTTCTCGGATTGACTACATTGACGCGCATTTGCAGCGAGTAAAACAAGCTGCAGACGAGGGGGTGCCGGTTAAGGGGTACTTCCTTTGGTCTCTTTTGGACAATTATGAGTGGGCATTGGGTTACGAAAAGCGCTTTGGTCTGGTGCATGTCGATTTTGATAGCCTGAAACGAACGCCTAAAGCTTCCTATGAGGCGGTCAGGGCGGCTTTGTCTGGGTGATTTCATTGTTCTTGAGTAATCAGAAAAACCACCACTTATTCAAGATTGAGAAATGCGGATATTCCTCTTCAAGTAGGCTGCGGTATCACAGTTGACGGTTGTGGCCATTTGCAGAGCTGGCGTAAAATTTTTCTCAGCTCAGCAGGTAAAAATGCTGCCATTCGAGGCAAACTTAGAGATTTTAAGAGGTGCCAGTCGGATCATACGACAGTGACCAGACCCACTTGAAGGGCCCGGAAATGTGGCCGTTCACCCATATTGCAGCTACCGATGGTTTTAACGTCGATCTGAGCAGCCCGCTCTGAATTCGAGAAACAAGAGCAGCGAAAACCGTCGCACTTTATTTCGAAGCGACAAGCGGGTAGCAGTGGGTTGCCCAAACACCGCCTGGCTGTTCGTAGTATTGATTGTAGCTAGGTTATTCACAGGAAGTGTCCCAAGAGACCGTGGACATCTTCACCGCACGAGTTGCTGATTTTGAATGTGTGACAAGTGAAGTTGTTAACGGTGAACCTAACACTTGTATTGATATCGATGAGGCATTGAAATTCCTGGTTCATCACGAAACCTACGATGTCTGAGCTCTCCCTCGCACTGGAGCAAATGGTCCTTGAATTCCAGCGGGACTGATCCAATGGAAAATTCTGAAATGTCCGCACAACACCCATTGATGTAAAACGCAGCAAACGGCCGCCCTCAGTATAAATCTTTCTGCGCCAGCAACACGTTGTTTTTCCTCATAATTGTCGGGGTCCGGACTTTTCGCTGCATATTGGACAATGACCGGTTACGGGAAAAACAGAACTCCTAGGACGGAGTTCCCCTATAAAGCGGAAAACTTCCTCTTCCAAAGCCCAACACGCTGCTCATCGCGCTTTTCATATTCGGCGATAGCGGAGTTGATGTCCCGGTCCATTCGATCTTCTCGTTCTTCGCCAAGACCGGTCAACAGTCTCGAAGCGCTGCATGCTGCATGTTGCGCGGGACGCGGCACCGCATGGTTGCCGGAATTCCTCATCTCCCATGATCTGGATAAAGGCCACTTGGAGCCAGTGCTGATCGATCATGCTGACGCCGGTGCGGTCGGCGGGATCTTCATCTTGCGCCCAGAAACATCGTTCCTAATGAGCCGAGTTCGAGCCCTGATCGACTTCCTGACGGATCAGTTTCACTGACACTCGAACCGGCTAAAAAGATGGAATGGCCCTGTATCGTCTATGGGTGTCGGTACGAAGAGAAAGTTAGAATTGGGCCAGCTAAGGGCATTACCGGACATTCAACGCGCGCTGCAAAGGTGGCTGGTCAGGGCCGATAGCATCAGTTTGGGACGCAACACTGAATGACTGCAATTTCTCGCTTAGAAGCCATCCGACGGGGGGAGGTCGACTCGTCCCTGCAATGTCGGCTAGCGGTCATTTCGCGACCTTGGTGCGCAAGCGCAGCATCCGTCAAAAAGGGCGGATTTAGGTCCTTCTCTGCGACCCGCTCCAAGGAAGGCAATGCATGGCGGTTTCAACGGGTCAACACAAAACTTTAGCCAGAACTGCCAAAGTCAACATTGGTCAAACATGCAGCGAAAGCTAGGCTCGAGCCCGCATCGCCCCTTTCGGGTGGACACCTATTCGACAAGAGGATACTCAATTTTGAAATTTTTTGACGACAATTTATTGGGGAAAGCATGGGTATTTACTCGCCATATGGAAATTATCGCCTTTTCGAGTTTGCCGGCAGGTTTTACGGGAATGCAGGCATCCAGGTCACGTAGACGCCTCAAGGCGCTGACATTCTATTTACACGGTACGATAGTGCAACTGATGTGACGACTTACGCGGGCAGCATGCGATTGATCGGCGACAATCTTCAAGTCTCCGATGGAGAAATTGTTTCCGGAACAATTTCAACCCTTCAGTTCTTTGCGTTTAACTTTGAATACTATGCCGGTGAGATACAGGAGCTCAACTGGGACGGTGAATACTTTCAAACCCTATTTTCCGACTCGGCATCAGGAAATTTCAACCTACAGCACGCTGCGCTGACGGGTGCGGTAAATCTGGTTCGGGGAGATTCCGGCACAACGTGGTTTGAAAATTCGGAGGCTTATCGGGCTACAGATATCGACCTTGGCGGAGGTGATGACCGATATAGTCATCCTCGCTTTTCAGTGACACCTGCCTCTATTATTGATGGCGGTGAAGGGCATGATATTTTTCATGCAGGATGGCCTGGACCCGTTTTCGTCGATGTACAAACGAAGTTTTCATTGATTTTAACGGAACAGAACACGTCGTTAGGAACTTTGAATTTTTCCAAGGATCTCATTGGCATGACACGTTGATTGGAGCAATGGACCGTTCCAACTCTTTATTCGGTGATCAGGGCAATGACTTTTTGTCAGGTGGCAACCAGAACGACCATCTTTCTGGCGGTTGGGGGATAGATACCATTTATAGTTATGATGGTGATGACCAAATTCTAGGATCTAGCTTCGACTATGTTGATGGTGGGGACGGCATCGATACGTTCTACTATCGGCTGGTCGGACCCGGTGTGATCTATATTGACCTCGAAAACAACGCTGATAATGCATATGATGCTTATGGCACTGTTCTCGTTAGTATAGAGAATTTGGGGGGGGCGAATTGGTATGATACCATGCTTGGCGATGCTGGTGACAACGTAATCGAGACATTTGGCAACCGGGATGTTCTGCACGGCCGAGGAGGCAATGATACGCTTGATGGTGGCGAGGGGGACGACGACATTTCGGGTGGTGAAGGGACCAACCTATTGATCGGCGGCTTGGGCGCCGACACGTTCATGTTCGAAACTCTGAATGCAAGCGATACAATTACAGATTTTGAGGTGGGAACTGATGTGCTGGATTTTGGCTCGGTGCTTTCTCAAGCAGATCTGGCGTCGCTCGAGCTCAATGGGGCGGTAATTGATCGAACATCTTGTTTCAATTCATCGGCGTTGGATGACTTGTACTTTTCATTCGTGCAGTCAGAAAATGGCGTCGAGATCTTTCTAAATTCAGGAAAAACTGTGGGGGAAAGCGACCCGCTTGTAACGTTAACCGGAGTTGATATTCTTGATCTCTCGGTTAACGATTTTGTTCTTTGAAAACCTTTTGCTGACGGTATACCCCGATTTTTAGAGGAGTGCGGCTGTCGAACTTAGGCGGCCATTTTCAGTTTCTGGGCGGGTTAGCCTTCTCGTCGCGGGCTTCGAATTCTGGTCCGTGTAAGATGTGATTTGAGCGTCCTTCACAGGGACTAGGGCCGTTCCTGTGTCGTTCTTTCGGTGTCAGCCTTCCCCAGTGAAGTGGTCCGCCCCTATAGTTAGGAAAGCGGAGGACCAAGGTGCGCAAAATGTTGTCCCAGCTGAATATTTGTACATAACAAGTGAACTGCATGGCCTGCGTGACAGCGCGGACCAATAACTACCAACTTACAAGTTGATCAGTTCGGATCGTCATAACCACCGCTATCTTCGCCATTTTTGTTCGGGGTGTTACCATCAGGGTTCTCACCGTTGTTGTCGGTCCGGCCATTGTCGCCACTGATGTTCAAGCCATGCGGTACATAGCCTTGATAGCCACCATCTGAGCTTTTCCAACCATTTTTATTACCTTTGTCCGTACCTTTATCATTGCCAATTCTAGCGGACACAATGCAAGTGGAAGCAAGTTGCAAAGCGCACACAGTTAAAAAACGTACGAGTGTTTAACATGTTTACCTCCAGCAAAAGGGTGTCTTTGCATAACATTGATTGCTGGTTTGGGTTACAATCGTACCCGAACGGTTTGGAAAGGGACGTTGGTTGGTGACGCAGTATCCACTTCAGGAAGGGCACTATGAAAAAAGGAACAGTTGAATTGACTTGTGACCATTGTGGTGCCTTCAACGTTATTCACTATACTGAAGATCCCACCCGACAGCACGAAGGTGCGGTCATGTGTGCCGTTTGCGATAGTGAACTGCTGCTATGGCAGGGAAAGCGCGTCTATGGCAAGGCAGAGCTAAAGGGCTTGTCCAGCTAAGGAGCGGGCCTTTAGAACACGATAGACTCGATTTTGGAGCGACTGCTACAAATTGGCCTGCATGTTGTTGAAAATGCATTGCCGGTTCGCATGGCGGATTTCTAAGAGTACAATTGGGAAACTACCATCCAACAAGAACGGCCATCGCTGCGGTGACAATGCGCGCCCTGTTGACTCGTCGTAAACGTTAAACTTTGTCCATAGCCTTGAACATTTTGCCGACTTTGACAGCTGCCGAGTTTGCCAAGGAATCAGCGTTGCTTCTTAACTTTTCGACTTTCTTATACTTCGCTCGAATAGCAACCAGCGCCTTCTTGTACTTGGTGAAAATCATGTCGTCTTTTTTAGCTTCTAGTGCCGCCAATTCAGCATTTGCCTGATCAAAAATCTTTTCGGCTTCGGTATGCTTTTTGGCAGCTTGATCAGTTAGTTTCTCAGCTTCTGCACGCATTTTTTCAATTTCTGATTTAGGCATTTTGGGAATCCCTTCATGTAAAGAACATCTACAACTACAGGCATTGCAAGCTCAACCTATACGATAGATGCAGTCTTGGGTAGTATTTTGAGACGAAGAGAAAACGCTCGATTTAAATACCTTCCGAACACAACGTTCTCTTGTACCCGGTGGGACGTGGGACTGAGTTGGGGGAGGATGTACCGTCCTTGGCCTTGCGTGATTTTGAGATAGGACGTGATTGGCAATCGCGGTAGTCTTCACTGCCAAACAGCCACCAAGTGAATTTTACACTGCATATCAATGATACGAATTGCGATGATTTATGCACCTTTTTCCCTTCAGTCTGCGCAGCATTGTCAAGATAAACCCCTGATCTCATATTGGCAGACGAAACGATAAAGCTTGCTTGTCGTTTAAGATAAAGACAAGTTTGGACTACTTTCTTTTCTCATTTAAGGATTAGAAGTCTAATGACATTGCATCAAAAACTATACCGAAATGCTGTCCAAATACCCTTTCTTCTTTTGGTTACAGGGGCTTCGGCCCAGACTTTGCCAAATGGGACTTTCCACGAGACAAGCTGGGGGGTGATGGAGCTCAGCTGTATCAGGTCAGATCTTTGCTTTGCTTCATATGAAAATGGATCGGCGTTTATGTATTTTTCCAGTCCCGGAGCGGATGGAAAATACTACGGATACTGGGCTGAAGCAGAGTCTTCGGAACCTTGTGCCGCTGATTTGCAATTCCCCAATATACGTACAAACGCATGGGGCAAGTTGGACTTATCATTCGATTATGACGGGAACTATTGGTCAGGGCTTTGGGGATATTGCAACGCAGAGCCAACAAAGGAATTTGCCGGAGAGCGTGGCGGTACCCTGCAAACGCGATCCACACAGGCAGAAATCAAAGCAGTTGCCGCGGCCCATTTGCTTGGCATGCCTTACGGGGAAACCACCGCTGACGTGATGGAAAACATCGTCAGCGTGTCTTTTGGCGCTGATACACTTTGTAGTGGGCCCGACAATTGGACCGTCGAAGTAAACGTCCGAGCAACAGCGGACTCTGACGGAATTACCGGAAAAATGGTTGTCGATGATGCGAGTGCAGAACCGGTCTGTACTGGTCTGCCCTTTATGCAATAGCTGATAAGCTTGCATTTGTGTTCATTTGCTTGCGACGCAGATATGCAGTTGGTCCGTTCTGCCTCACACATCATATCGTGGTGAAAATGGCGGTCTTTCAAACAAAGAAGGTGGGGGCGAACCTGCCTTATGAGATGACCATGGCACGGGTGACCAGTGAGACTACAAACCCTCTGCCTATTTTGCGGGTCACTTCAGATGCTTTCAACTGGCAGTGATGCAGCCGGGCTGGGCAAATTCACTGCAATTGCGTGATTTGAAACCGTTATGCTGTACAAACGAAAACAAAATTGCTATGAGGCCAATTCCTGCAAATCATTGCAACTTCAAACTAGAGAGGTGGTGAAAACCACATGCAGGTTAGTGTTCGCGACAACAATGTCGATCAAGCCCTTAGAGTTCTGAAGAAAAAGCTCCAAAAGGAAGGCGTTTTCCGTGAAATGAAGCTTAAGCAACATTTCGAGAAGCCGTCCGAGAAGAATGCGCGCCAGAAAGCGGAAGCGATTCGTCGTGCCCGTAAGTTGGCTCGTAAGAAGCTAGAGCGTGAAGGTATGATGTAAATCATATTGGATTTTGACGAACTGCAAAACCCCCGCCGCCATTTGGTTGTGGGGGTTTTGTTTTGGGGGCGAACTTTACCGCATTTTCCCCGACCAGGGCTTGACCACATGCCTGTTGTGGCTGTTAACGCCCCAAGGTCTTTTTCGGCGATTGACCAAATGCCTTTCGGTAAGCAATCGAAAACCGACCCAGATGTGTGAAACCACAATCGTAGGCGACCGAGCTTACAAGATGGTCGGGTGGCAACGACTGCAACAAAAAATGGGCATAGCCAAGTCTTTGTTTTTGCAAGTACTGCATGGGGCTACACCCGCAGGACTTTTTGAAACCACATTGCAGGCTTCTTAGACTGCATCCGGCCTGATAAGCTAAATCTGATAGCGTGATCGGCTCAGCAAGGTTTTCCAGCATATATGTTTTCGCGCGGCGGAGCTGACTGGATGAAAGTGCTTTTTCATTATTCACAAAGAAGTGGCTAATCGTGCTTTTCTGGCAGCTTAGGAAACCAAAGATTAGGTTTTCTTCCAACATTGCCTGATGCCGAAAAGTACTGTCCCCAAATGCGCCGCCATTTTGCGCGACTTTCACAGCTTCTTTCAGGGTGTGACACCAGGCTGATGTTGCCTGCAAGCTCATGTCTACTTTTGGGTCAAAGACAACAGGTTGTCCCAGTGGCATTCCAACCAGCGCTTCAGCGGAGGTTTGTAACGCAGCTTTGTCAATTTGAAGGAGCAGTTTTTCGCAACCTTCGAACCATGTCATCTGCGTACTTTGCATAGGGTTTAGAACGCTGGCCGTGTTGATCGATACATCTACTTCTTTTGAGCCATTTGTAACGGTCGCTTGCCCATGGATAGGCACCTGGATCAAGTAAAAGCGATCCAGTTCACCCGGGTTAATCGAGACCTCGCTGGAGTACTTCAGATAATTTAGGGACAGCATCTGACCCGCGACATGGTTGTGGCAGGTATCAAATCGATGATGTGAAGACGTCGGAACCAAATCGTGATCGCAAAACTTTTGGGTCACGAGCTGGCGCGCCAGATCAATGTCTTGCGTTTGAAAAAGCCGATGTGCCCGCAGGGGCTCGGCAGAAACTTCCTGTCCTGTTCGCGTCATCCTTAGCAACATAATAAATTTCAAGCTTAAAATAAAGGTTTATACTTTGGCGGAGAAATTGTTGCGCTTTTTGGACAAAGCCTTGGGGGCGAGCTTGCTAGGCTTTTGTGACGATATATCAGGACAGGGAGGAAATGATATGACGACAACAATCGGAATTACTGCGGCCTCAGACGGGATCAATGGTGCATCCTGGAATGTGGTCGGGCAGACCTACACCCCAAAGCTACTGAGCGATAACGCCTTTACCTGGCACGCGGATGTTCCTGCTGATACCTTTGTGCCACCTCATATCCATCCCACACAAGATGAGTGGATCTATCTTCTTGAGGGTAATCTGGACGTTGAATTCGGACATGATAAAGGGGCGCCCAGCGTTCATCAGGCTGGCCCCGGTGATACAGTCCGGATGCCAATGGGGGTTGCACACGGCATTTTTAACCGGTCCGGAAAATCCGCCAAATGCATCTTTGGCGTAGCGCCATCGCGCAAATTGTACGACCTGTTTGTCGCGTTAGACGGTGTTACTGACCCTGCGGAACTGGTGCGTTTGTCCGCACTGCACGAAGTTGATTTTCTGCCGCCGCCGGAAGCATGAGGTCATAAACATGGTAAAGCGAAAGACAGTCGCCGTCATCGGCGGCGGCGTCAGCGGCTTGGCTGCGGCCAAGGCGTTTGACGAAAAAGGTCACCGGGTTATTGGATTTGAACGCAGCCATGATTTCGGCGGTGTATGGGAGCTATCTCGATCTTACCCAGGCGTGCAAACACAATCCCCCAAGGATCTGTATTGCTATACAGATCACCCTATGCCCGAGGACTATCCGGAGTGGCCCAAGGGGCCTCAGGTTCATGCATATCTGCATTCTTATGCCGCCAAGCATAATCTAAGCCGTCTGTTCAGATTGAACACCGTTATCACGTCTATGGACCGTCGGGCAGATGGCAAGCCAGGATGGACGTTGACCATCAACGAGGCTGGGCGCAGTCGGACGCAAGATTTCGATTTTGTTTCCATTTGCACCGGGCAGTTTTCCGAAAAGAACATTATCTCGCACCCCGGTCAGGACGCCTTTGTCGCGCAGGGTGGGGAGGTGATGCACTCTTCGGACTACACCGATCCGTCGATGATGCAGGGCAAGCATGTGGTTGTGCTTGGTGGGTCGAAATCGGCCACTGACATTGCCGTAAACGCCGCCAAAAATGGTGCTAAACAAGTCACTATGGTCTACCGCGAGAATGTCTGGCGGATTCCTTATTTTGTTGGCGGAATCAACTTTAAGCGGCTGCTTTATATGCGGGCGCAGGAACAGCAGTTCAACCAATGGGGAAAAAACCCATTGCAGCGGGTGATTGCATTGGTGTTGAAGCCGCTGGTCTGGGCGAATTTTCGTGGGCTCGAGACCTTGCTGAAGGCGCAGTTGGGCCTAAAGAAATGGAATATGGTCCCGGACACTCCAATTGAGAAAGAGGCATCCTGTTCGCTTCCCATCGTGACGCCTGGTTTGTTTGAGAGTTTTAAATCAGGCGCAGTTAAACCCATCCAGGGTACTTTTGATCACTATGACGGCGATGAAATTGTCCTGACAGCGGGCGACCGGGTTAAATGTGATGTCTCTGTTCTGGCAGTGGGATGGAAACTGGGTATTCCATATCTGGATAAGACATACCGCGACAAGCTGATCGAAGCTGATGGCCAGTACCGGACATTCCGTCTTGCGGTAAACCCGGACCTTCCCGAAATGGGGTTTGTCGGTTTCAACTCCAGTTTCTGCACAATCCTGTCTGCTGAAATGGTCGCAAACTGGCTGGTCCGGTATGCTGATGGGCAATTGGAACGCCAGCCAAGCCGTGATGACATGGAACGGAACATGCAGATGATGCTGGATTGGCGCCGCAAGGAACGCCCGGCAGCTCAGGTTTATGGCGGGCTGTGCTCAGCGCCGTTCCACTTCAAGCATTTTGACGAATTGCTTGGGGATATGGGGGCGACAAAACGCAAGCGCAACAACCCTCTGGCAGAGCAGTTCTCATACCCGAATGCGCCGGCCTACGGTGAATACCTTGCATCTACTCCGCAGTATCAAGTTCAATAAGAGGAAAATTCGACATGCAAGATTGGGATGATGCATTTGCAAATATGGCGCATGTCGAAGGATCTGACGCGCTGCCCGGTATCTGGGCAGCGCGCGCTGCGAGTTACCGCGAAAACACGCCAAACATCGATCTGGATATCGCCTATGGCTCATCAGAAAGGGAGCGGTTCGACCTTGTCCATCCGGAAGCTGAAGCGCAGGGCCTGGTTGTCTTTGTGCATGGCGGTTTCTGGATGAGGTTAGACAAATCTTACTGGACCAATTTGGCAGAAGGTGCCCGCGCAAATGGATGGGCTGTCTGCATTCCAAGTTATACGCTGACTCCAGATGTTCGAATATCTGAAATAACTCAGCAAATTGGTAGGGCCATTGCCGTTGCTGCGCAGAAAATAGCAGGCCCCATCCGTCTTGTCGGACATTCTGCAGGTGGGCACCTTGTGACCCGGATGATTTGTGAAGATTCACCACTTCCAGAGAGTGTGGCAAAGCGGATTGTACATACGTTTTCTCTCAGCGGATTGCATGATTTGCGGCCTCTGTTGCATACCAAAATGAATGAAACACTGTGTCTGGATGGTGTGGAGGCAATGCGCGAAAGTGCGGTTTTGCACAAGCCGCGAAACGCGTCCTGCTTGACGGCTTGGGTTGGTGGTGGGGAGCGACCAGAGTTTATCAGGCAGTCTAAATTGCTCGCTATGATGTGGGAGGGGCTCGATTGTGACACGAGCGTATTCGTCGAGGGGGAGCACAACCATTTTACAGTACTCGACGGTCTGCTAGACCCAACGTCCCCGCTGTGCCGGTCTCTTCTTGGCTAGTTTGCCTCTCCTTGAGCCGGTGAAGTCATCTTTTCTCGCACAACAACTCTGGTGCACTTCGAAAACCTGGCTAAACAGTGTCTCTTGTATAAAAAGGCAGAATGCAGGAGGTTGCAGCGCCGACCTTATAGGAGAATGCTCATGGTAATTTACGGACTAAGCACATGCTCAACTTGCAAGAAAGCCCTCAAGGCAATGGAGCAGGCAGGTAAAGATGTAGTCTTCCGTGATGTGCGGGCTGAGCCATTGAGTGAAACGGAGCTTGCGACGTTGATCGCTGAGTTTGGGGATCGGTTGGTGGATCGAACAACAAATGATTGGCGGTCGTTGAGCGATTGGCTGAAGCATTCAGAGGCGGAAGATCAATTGGCCGCTAAGCCCAAATTGATGGCGCGTCCCGTAATCCATGATGGAGACGCATACTACCTCGGTTGGGATGAGGCTGTGCAGCAGGCTTTGTTGTCGGAATAAGATGCTGGGTTTGCGTTCAAACTCCTGCGGGAGCAAACGCTAAAAAGCGACGCTGCGCGATACGGTTCGATCGCTGCATGTTATCTGATTTATTTTAATGGGATACTGGGTTGGTCGGTTCGGGGCGCGCTAAGGCGCCCCGAACCAATGATCGGTTTAGCGGAACAGTGTCATGATCGACTGTGGCGCACCGTTAGCAATCGAGAGCGACTGCACAGCCAGCTGCTGCTGGGTCTGCAGGGCCTTCAATCGAGCCGAAGCTTCTTCCATGTTGGTGTCTGTCATCGAGCTGACACCCATTTTCATGGAGTCTGTCAGTTTGCCAACAAAATCACCCTGATCTTTCAGGCGAGCTGTGTCAGCACCCAGTGCGGCGGCACCAGTGATGGCCACGGCCAGGACAGTTTCGATTTCACCCAGTGCGGTTGTCGCATCTGTGACGTTGGTGAACGATGTCAGGTTAGACGCCAGGTCGATGTTGGTTTCAAAATCAACTGTGGTTACAGTGATTTCGGTCGCGGTGGGAGTACCCGTTGCACCAACACGGTCAAGCGAGGCCAAAACACCCAAAGATGTCGCGCCATTGCCGTCAACGTCAGCCATCAGCAAGTTTGCACCGTTGAACTGGGCAGCGTTGATGATTGCTGTAACCTGTTCAGCCTTTGCGTCGATGTCGTTTTGGATCTTGGTGTGGTCGACGTTTTCAGACTGAGCAGAAACGATCAGTTCTTTGATTTCAGTCAGTTTTTCAACAATCTGTTCAGCACCAGCCGAAGCAACCGAAACAGTGGCTTCACCAACTGACAGGCTTTCGGAGATGGCTTCAAAACCCGCGATGTCGGATTCCATTGTCTTGGAAATCGCCCATACAGCGGCGTTGTCGCTGGCGGATCCAACGCGTTTACCGGTGGAGATTTCGTTCTGGGCAGTGGTCAGGTTGTCGTTCACGGACTGCAGAGTCTGAAGTGCAACCATTGCGCCATTGTTTGTCAGAATGCTTGTCATAGCATGTATTCCTTTAGTCATGTTGGGGAGTTTTGACCCCATTTACAGCCGAACCGCTCTGGTTGGCCTTTGGCGTCATTCTGACAATACGATCGACCTGTGGCCGCCGTGCCCCCTTAGTACAAGGTGCAGGACTTTATCTATGCCCAGATTACGACTAATTCCTTAATGCCAGGATCTGAATTCATTCTCATAAAGGACTAAATTTAATGAAGCCGGCCGTTGTGTTTGCAAGCCGGTTGAGGGGTGCACATCTGGGATCGGACGGCGATGATTCCTAGAATTAGACGACCCGTTTAACCCGTTACAGGCGCGCAGCCAAAGGACATCATGATCTGTTTCGATCGCTTGCCGTGTGGTGAATATGCAATGACTGCAATGGTGTATCAACTAAACCCTTTTCTTCACGGACAGGCTGCTACATCTCAAAGGGATAGAGTGTTTTATTCAGTGGGCAATTGTCATGACAACATTTTGGAGAACATCAACGCTTTCTGCAGTAGTGGCGGGGGTCGCTGCTCTGCCTGTGCAGGCGGAAATGAAGTACGATAACAATTCTGGCGGATTTGTTAGTATTTATGGCCAATTCAACCCTGCTTTTCAGATGGTGGATGACGGCGTAGGCAGCACCAGTAACCTGGTCGATAACTCTCATTCAAACACGCGGGTGGGGATCTGGGTGAACCAGCCCCTGGGCAGTGGTACTTTTACCTTCAATTTTGAAACGGCGCTTGGGTTGCGCGCTTCTGATAGTGTCAGCCAGACCTTCACCCCAAAAGGTGTGGATTGGAGCCGCACCAACCTGCGCAAAATCGACTTTGCATATGACAGTGGTACCTACGGTAAGTTTTATCTGGGCCAGGGCAGCATGGCGACTGACGGCATTGCTGATACAGATTACTCCGGGACCAGTTTGGTTCTTTATAATGGTATCGGTGACACCGCTGGTAGTTTTACGTTCCGATCCTCCGCTGGCGCAATGTCTTCGGTATCTATCAGCTCAGTCACGTCCAGCTTTGATGGCGGACGACGGGGCAGGGTACGTTATGACTCAGCTGATTTCAGTGGTTTTTCGATCTCGCTTGCTGCAGGCGAGGAGATCCTTGCCAGCAACAGTAACGACAAATTCTATGACGTTGCCTTGCGGTACGCTAATGAGTTCAGCGGCGGTAAGTTCACCGGCGGGTTTGGATTTTCGCGGCGAGATAGAAATGGCGTGGACCGTGATGACACCTTTGGATCCTTCAGCGTGCTGCTTGATAGTGGGTTCAATGTTTCGATGGCTGTCGGCAGTCGCGACACCGGCGAAGACTATGTCTATGGCAAACTTGGCTACAAAGGGGATTGGTTCGCCATTGGGCAGACAGCCCTGGGCGTCGATCTCTATGATGGCTCAAACTTCAACACCAGTGGGTCGTCGACTCGCGTCTTTGGTATTGGTGCCGTACAAAATATCGACAGCGTGAATATGGAAGCCTACCTTGGTCTGCGCAGCTATGAGTTCTCTGAGGTCACAACATCTTACCGAGACATTGAATCAGTGTTGTTTGGGGCACGTTGGAAGTTCTGAAACCGTTACATTGCAAAGTTGAAATGCGCTCCCTTAACTTGGGGGCGTTTCTTTTTTCTGCCGCAAAAGCAAGATCAGTCCAGTGAAGATAAACCTTGTGATTCTAAATGTAATGATTGATAGCATAATGAAATTCTCACAGTAGTTGAGTTGTGTGATCTAGTTCACATAAGGCGTTGTAGTAAAAGAATAAAACATCACAGATCTGTGAAATTTTGGCGATATTCCGCTGTTTTTGACTGCCTGTTATCCCGTCCTGAACTTCAAGTCTCGGATCTGAAAAAAGCGCGTGATAGCCGCTATTCCTAAGTCGGATCCCTTATGGATGGAACGAGGGGGGCCGACCTTTATGAGGAACTAGGAGCACTCACTCATGAGCATTAAGTTTGCAGCAAGCGCCAGCGCAATCGCACTGACTGCCGCCATCGCATCACCCGCCTTTGCGGGTCCCACCTATGAAAATGATACCGGCGGTAGCTTTACTTGGTATGGCCAGTTTGATCCGTCCTTCCAGTCATACGACGATGGTACAGAAACCTATAACCGCCTGGTCGACAACTCGGGATCCAACTCCCGTATCGGTTTCCGGCTGAAGCAGGCCTATGGTGAAAATACCCTTCTGTTCAAATTTGAAACCGCCTTTGGTCTGCGTGGTTCTGATGGTGTCAGCCAAACCTCTACAGGTGATACACTGAGCTGGGACCGCACCAACATCCGCCACGTTGATTTGCAGTTTGATACCGCCCGTTTTGGCCGGTTCTCCGCTGGTCAAGGATCGATGGCGTCTGATGGTATCGCAGGTAGTGACCGGTCCGGAACCGGTGTTGTTGCTGGTGTTGCGGTCGCAGACCCAGCAGGTGGCTATGCCTTCCGGACATCAACTGGGACACTCAGTTCGATTGATGTGGGAGATGTGTTTACTGACTACGACGGTGGTCGTTTGGGTCGTGTTCGCTATGACTCGGTCAATCTGAATGGTTTCACTGTGTCAGCATCTTACGGTACTGACATTCTGAAAACCGCCAACGATCGCGAAACATACGATGTTGCTGTTCGTTATGGTAACTCGAATCTGGGCGATTTTGCATTCGATGCAGCCCTAGGTGCTGCTTGGACAGAAGAAACCGGTAAAGCCGATAAGCGCGACATTGTTGGATCGCTTGCGCTGGAACACAAACCAACCGGAGTATCCTTGGCTGTTGCCGCTGGTGAACGCGACATCGCGGGCAGCTATGGCTACGCCAAACTGGGGTATTCCACTAACTGGTCATCCCTGGGTTCGACCTCCTTCTCGGTTGATTACTACGATGGTTCGGATATGGCCTCGACCGGTGACTCTGCTACTTCTTGGGGCATTGCAGCGGTTCAAAAAATCGACAACTACAATGTCGAAGCTTACTTGGCCTACCGCGATTATTCCTACGAAGACACCACTTCGACCAGCTACAATGACAGTAGTGTGATCATGGCCGGTGCCCGCTGGAAATTCTAAAGCTTTCTATCAAAGCAGTAGATCTAAGAAAACACGTCCCTTGGGGCGTGTTTTTTTCCTTTTCTAAGGCCAAATAAGGAGCTTTCCCGCCCATCTGTCGTCATCAGGTGGCAATGCCTCTTGCGCCAAGCGCTTAGTAGAAATAAAAGGCGTCAAATTTATCTGGGGGGATGCCTATGTGCATGCCCCGAATCTCTATGGGGAATATCATGCAGGTCACCGAGACGCTGAACGAAGGTCTGAAACGCGGCTATGCGATTACCGTTGCTGCGGCCGAACTGGACGCCAAGGTAAACGAAAAGCTGGTTGAAGCTCAGCCGGAAATCGAAATGAAGGGTTTCCGCAAGGGCAAGGTGCCTATGGCATTGCTGAAAAAGCAGTATGGCGAACGTCTTATGGGCGAAGCGATGCAGGAAACTATTGATGGCGCCATGAACAAGCATTTTGAGGACAGCGGTGACCGTCCTGCAATGCAGCCTGACGTCAAAATGACCAACGAAGACTGGAAGCCAGGCGACGATGTCAGCGTCGACATGTCCTACGAAGCGCTGCCAGAAATTCCCGAAGTCGATCTGAAATCCGTGTCGCTGGAAAAGCTGGTTGTCAAAGCCGGTGAAGCTGACGTTGACGAAGCATTGGCCAACCTGGCCGAAACTGCTCAGGATTTTGCAGCGCGCGACGAAGGTGTTGCTGCTGAAGACGGCGACCAGGTTGTCATCGACTTCCTGGGCAAAGTTGACGACGTTGCCTTTGATGGCGGCGCTGGCGAAGACTACCCGCTGGTTCTGGGCTCCAACTCCTTTATTCCTGGCTTCGAAGAGCAGCTGGTTGGCCTGAAGGCCGGTGAAGAAAAAGACGTTAAAGTCACTTTCCCAACTGAGTACGGCGCTGAGAACCTGGCTGGCAAAGACGCTGTGTTTGCCTGCACAGTCAAAGAAGTTAAAGCTCCGGTTGCGGCTGAGCTGAATGACGAGCTGGCCAAGAAGTTTGGCGCGGAAGATCTTGATGGTCTGAAGGGGCAGATTTCCGAGCGTCTGGAAGCGGAATACGCCGGTGCATCGCGCGCAGTGATGAAACGCGCTACTTTGGATGCGCTGGATGGGCTGGTCTCGTTTGACCTGCCGCCGTCGCTGGTCGAAGCTGAAGCCGGTCAAATCGCGCATCAGCTGTGGCACGAAGACAACCCAGAAGTAACCGGTCACGATCACCCAGAGATCGAAACCACAGAAGAGCACACCACTCTTGCTACACGTCGCGTACGTCTGGGCCTGCTGTTGGCTGAACTGGGTCAAAAAGCCGAAGTTGAAGTGACCGACGCTGAAATGACCCAGGCCATCATGGGCCAGGCACGTCAGTATCCGGGCCAAGAGCGTGAGTTCTTTGAATTCATCCAGAAGAACGCTCAGATGCAACAGCAGCTGCGCGCGCCAATCTTTGAAGACAAAGTCATCGACTATGTGTTTGAACTGGCCGAAGTTGCAGAAAAAGAAGTCTCCAAAGACGATCTGCAGAAAGCTGTTGAAGCGCTCGAAGAAGAGTAAGTCTTACTTTGATAGTTTCGAAAAGGCCGCTCATTTGAGCGGCCTTTTTGTTTGGACAGCGCATCCGATGAGCGAGGCCCTGTTTCCCACCAAGACGTTGGAAACAACGCATGACGTGGTGTTCGTGGTAACATGCAAAAAGGCCGCCCAAGAAGGACGGCCTTTTGTAGATGGCACCTGAGTGCCGTGGAGGTCGGTCTTAGCGGAACAGCTGCATCACTGCCGAAGGTGCATTGTTGGCGATCGACAGGGTCTGCACGGCCAGCTGCTGCTGTGTCTGCAGCGCTTTTAGTCGGGCTGATGCTTCTTCCATGTTGGTGTCTGTTAGTGCACTGATACCCTGCTTCATGGCGTTCGACAGCTTGTTCACAAAGCCGCCCTGGTCCTTGAGGCGGGAGGAGTCAGCACCCAGAGCCGCAGCACCATCGATGGCGGTGGTCAGGAAGGCTTCGATTTCACCCAGAGCAGTCGCAGCACTGGCAGCGTCGGACACTGTGGTCAGGTTGGACGCTAGATCGACATCAGTTTCGAAGTCTACTGTATCGATAGAGATCTCTGTGGCTGCAGGCGTACCTGTTGCGCCCACCCGGTCCAGAGAGGCCAGAACACCGACTGAGGTCGCGCCGTTGCCGTCAACATCTGCTGCCAACAGGTTGGCACCGTTAAACTGAGCAGCAGAAATAATCGAGGCAACCTGCTCGGTTTTCTTGGTGATGTCGTTCTGAATTTTGTCGTGATCGACGTTTTCAGACTGCGCAGAGACCAGCAGTTCTTTGATTTCTGTCAGCTTTTCAACAACCTGCTCAGCACCGGCAGAAGCAACAGCAACAGTTGCTTCACCCAGGGCTAGGCTGTCAGAGATGGCTTCAAAACCCGAGATGTCGGATTCCATGGTCTTGGAAATGGCCCAAACGGCGGCGTTGTCACTGGCGGATCCAACGCGTTTACCGGTCGAAATCTGTGTCTGTGTTTCAGTCAGGTTGTTGGTAACAGTCTGCAAT
>NZ_VAUA01000013.1:0-124991 GCF_005771405.1 Parasedimentitalea maritima | reverse complement strand
GAGATGTCGGATTCCATGGTCTTGGAAATGGCCCAAACGGCGGCGTTGTCACTGGCGGATCCAACGCGTTTACCGGTCGAAATCTGTGTCTGTGTTTCAGTCAGGTTGTTGGTAACAGTCTGCAATGTCTGAAGAGCAACCATTGCGCCGTTGTTTGTCAGAAGGCTTGTCATAGTAATAATCCCTAATTACGTGAGTTCCCTCACGTTTGTTTCGCCTTTATCGGCTGTAAAAGGGCCATTCTGACACTGCGAATAGTCGTTCGATTATTAACTCAACTTATCCACGCCACCCCACCCAGAGTGCACCTTCATATTTGGTTGGTAAGTGTTAACAGAACCCTAATTGTGAATTGTTTGCTAATTAAAGAACTATGAAAAATTGATTATTCCTTACCTGTTTCTTACGGAAATTGATAAAGTACGGGTGGAATGTGGCAGGCGAGCATTAGCTGATTCTTTTTTATCCGTTTACTTTCAATATGTTGGAGTATTTTTCCCGTCCGTATTTTGGGCGAATTTGAGGCTGCATTGAGGCACCAAAACCAACGATCTCTACAATCACATCTTAAAAAAATGTAAGTTTAGGGCGTGACGTGCAATTCGCACAGTCCAAATTGGTCGATTTGAGTAGGGTAACCGCAAGACTCATTAATACGATGTAACGGGTTTCGGCCTGAGGAGCCTTTGGGGGTTAGGGATTTCCTAGGACTTTATTGGAGATTTTTTCTCAGCTATCGCTCCCGGCGGTTTCAAAATGCGGGTGCATTAACATCTCGGGCCCTGAAAATGCAAAAAGGCCGCCCAATTAGGGCGACCTTTTCTAGATAGCACATTTGTGCCTTGGGTGGTGTTCTTAGCGGAACAGCTGCATCACTGCCGAAGGTGCATTGTTGGCGATCGACAGCGTCTGTACGGCCAGCTGCTGCTGTGTCTGCAGCGCTTTCAGGCGGGCAGAGGCCTCTTCCATGTTGGTGTCTGTCAGCGCACTGATACCCTGCTTCATGGCGTTCGACAGCTTGTTCACAAAGCCGCCCTGGTCCTTGAGGCGGGAGGAGTCAGCACCCAGAGCCGCAGCGCCATCGATGGCGGTGGTCAGGAAGGCTTCGATTTCACCCAGAGCAGTCGCAGCACTGGTGGCATCGGCAACTGTGGTCATACCCGAAAGGTCAACGTTGGCTTCAAAATCAACGGTTGCAACAGCGATCTCTGTGGCAGCAGGGGTACCAGTTGCACCAACCCGGTCCAACGAGGCCAGAACACCCAATGAGGTCGCACCGTTGCCATCTACATCTGTGGCCAACAGGTTGGCACCGTTAAACTGAGCGGCAGAAATAATCGAGGCAACCTGCTCGGTTTTCTTGGTGATGTCGTTTTGAATTTTGTCGTGATCGACGTTCTCAGACTGCGCAGAGACCAGCAGTTCTTTGATTTCTGTCAGCTTTTCAACAACCTGCTCAGCACCGGCAGAAGCAACAGCAACAGTTGCTTCACCCAAGGCCAAGCTGTCCGAGATAGATTCAAAACCCGCGATGTCGGATTCCATGGTCTTGGAAATGGCCCAAACGGCGGCGTTGTCACTGGCGGATCCAACGCGTTTACCGGTCGAAATCTGTGTCTGTGTTTCAGTCAGGTTGTTGGTAACAGTCTGCAATGTCTGAAGAGCAACCATTGCGCCGTTGTTTGTCAGAAGGCTTGTCATAATAATAATCCCTAATTACGTGAGTTCCCTCACGTTTGTTTCGCCTTTATCGGCTGTAAAAGGGCCATTCTGACACTATGAATAGTCGTTCGATTATTAACTCAACTTATCCACGCCACCCCACCCAGAGTGCATCTTCATATTTGGTTGGTAAGTGTTAACAGAACCTTAATTGTGAACGAGGTGCTAATTAAAGAATTATGAAAAATTGATAATTCCTTACTCTATCTGCTTGGTTTTTAGTGGTGTTGTCTCGAATTGTGGCGTTGGAAATTGCAGGCGTTTCAGGTTTGTAGGCTAATTCCAAAGTGTTGCGTGAAATATTGATTTTCCGATTCATGGCTCATTTGTGTCTGAAATTGGGCATCTGATTTATGAATTTTTGGAAATAGACATTGAAGAAATGTGACCACGAAGGCGAATTAGGGGTTGGGGATGCCTTTAAAGGCAGTCCTGAGTAAGGAATCAGTCACTTTGCTAAACAAATTCCACCACTTTATCAGCTGGTTTGGTCTTGGGCCTTAAGGGTTGGTTGTGAATTACGGGTCGGCTATGCCGTGTGTCCAAGCTAAGGAAAGGGAACTGTTTCGTTCCCCTCAACCCACTGCGGATACTTGCTCATAATAGCGGCAAACCGGTCTGAGGTTAGAAACGCGTCAAGCCAGGTCTGTAGATCCGGCCAGGGCTGTGCGTCGAACCAGTCCTTATCAATGAAGGCGAACTGCCGGACAAAGGGTAAGATAGCGTAGTCGGCGATGCTGGGCTTTTCAAAAATCCAGACACCAAGCTGTTGATCAAGGTCCGTTAAAAACTCAGCGGCCAAATCTCGCTGTTCAGATGCATCCATCTCTGGATAGCGGCTTGCGTATTTGGTGTGGTCGAGTGCGTCCTTGAAAGGCCCATCCGCACGTTTGATCCAATCCCAACCGGCAGCGGGCATATCCAACCACTCTTCGGGGTCAGACTGACGCAGCGACCAAGTCATGATGTCCAGGCTTTCGTCGATCGCACTATCCGCTGTGACCAGACAGGGGACTGTCGCACTGGGTGATACATCAAGAAACGCGGCAGGCTTGTCCCGCAGTACCACTTCGCGCAGTTCAACCTGTTGACCGGAGGAGGCCAGTGCCAGTCGTGCCCGCATGGCATAGGGACAACGGCGGAAAGAATAGAGAGTGGGGGTCATGTGTCGCGCCTTAGAGAAAAGTCACGCGACAATAGAACCCTCAATCTCCCCCCACAAGACTATGTGGCGCTGATCATCTCAGTTGGATAAGAGAACGACGTTTGGCGGGCAAGGGACCTTACCATGTAGCTGCCGACATCACCCCGACTGATCTTAGAGGACAGCATGTAGCGTTCTACAACCTTTGTATCAGCTGTTGTTTCTCCGTTGGTCAGTGTGACGGGCCGCAGCGCCAAGCTGTCCAAACCGCTTTCCCTATATACCTGTTCCATCTTGGCCAGATCACGATAGGCAACGGAAATATTGCTGGATCGGATCACAAGCCGCATCACCGGGCTAATGTGGGGCCAACTGTCTGCGACGCCCGCCGCACTGATCGACACCACACGTTTAACGCCGTGCGTCTTCATGGCCGCGACGATGTTTCTGGCGCTTTGTTCTGCCAGATCGATCGGGGAAACGACAGGCGACCAAGGGTTGGATGCAGACTTCCTCTTAATGCCAAGACAAGACAGAACGGCGTCTTGGCCCTGAACAGCACGCTTTACTGTGTCCGCATCCATGACTTCTCCGTGCATGATCTCTACACCGTCGGGCAGTTTGATGTTGGAGCCGGGGCGGACAAGGACACGTACATTATAGCCTTGTTCAATGGCAGACTTGGCAGCCCATTGGCCACAGTTTCCAGAGGCTCCGAAAATAACCAGATTTTGTGCAGTCATTGATGTAATCCTTGGCTTGTATCCGTTAGACGCAAAGCCGCGTCTGTTTCATGACCCAGATAAGCTCGCGGTGTGTGTATGGGAATTGCCAAGGATTGCATTTCTGGCATACAAAAATGCATGGAATGGAAATCTGTCTCTTTCGACTGGAATCAAATACGCGCCTTCTTGGCCACTGTGGACGAGGGCTCGTTCTCGGCAGCGGCCCGTGTGCTTGGGCTGACCCAACCAACACTGGGCCGTCAAATCGCGGCGCTTGAGGCGGATCTGGGCGTTACACTGTTCGAACGAAACGGGCGCCGGATGGATCTGACCAAATCGGGCCTTGAACTGGTCGAACAGGCCCGCGCTATGCTGCAGGCAGCCGGCCAAATCTCTTTGACCGCATCAGGGCAGTCGCAATCTGTCGAAGGTGAGGTTTCCATCACCGCCACCGAGGCCATGATGGCTTACATACTGCCGCCCTTTGTTGCGCGACTTAGACAGCATGCGCCGGGGATTGAAATTAGATTGCTGGCCTCTGACAAGGTGAGCGACCTGACTGCGCGCGAGGCTGATATTGCAATTCGCCACGTGCAACCAGAACAGCCGGACCTGATTGCCAAGAAATTGGTGCAAACCCAAGCGCGGATCTATGGGGCGTCAAGCTATCTTGACAAGATCGGTCGTCCTGATGTCTCTCGGGATCTGACTGGCGTGGATTTCATCGGGCAAGATCACTACCTGCGTTCGTTGCGTGTGTTGTCTGGGCGCGGCCTGCAGCTGGACCGGGCGAACTACAAGATGATCAGCTCCAGCAGTGTAACGCTATGGGAAATGGTCAAGGCCGGGTTGGGACTAGCAGTGATGACTGATGATGTGGCCCAGTGCACGCCGGAGGTTGAACCGGCATTTCCCGACATGGAGCCCTTTGATGTGCCGGTCTGGCTGGTTTCCCACCGCGAGCTGCACAGCAGTCGACGTATTCGGATGGTATTTGACCTGCTGGCCGAGCATTTCTCAGAAAACAGGACTTACCGTTAAAAAAGGCCGCGCTTTTGCACGGCCTCTTCTTTGTTTTGACGGTTTAGATCACAGGTCGATCTTGAACCGGGCAAAGCCCTCTGGGCCTTCGCCAGCAGGGGCGATCTTCATGCCCTCAACGCTGTCGACATAGTCGTTTGCCTTGGGCCCAGTATCAAACAGCACCGAGGTGCCGGGCAGGGGGGCAAAGGACCAGTTGGCATCAGCGCGCGGACTGATGGTGCCGTTTTCAACGATATACCGCACAATCACATCGCGGTTGGTGTCGGGGCCTTCGAACACGATGGTGTCACCCATCGCACCCGGGAACTTACCGCCACCGCTGGCGCGGTAGTTGTTGGTGGCGATAATGAACTGGGCGGCCAGATCCAGTGGCGCACCATTATACATCAGGTTCACAATCCGGTTGGCATTGTCATCACCCGGTTCACCCTTGGGTCCAAACTTCGACGGTTGCGACAGGTCGATCTGATAGGTCACCCCGTCGATTACATCAAAGTTGTAGCTTGGGAAGGATGGGTTCAGCAGAACCTGATCACCTTTGCCGACTTCAACCTGATTAAAGATGCCAGCCGAGCGTTCCAGCCAATCCTTGACTTGCTGACCCGTTACCAAAACCGCACGGGCGGTATTTGGGTACAGATAAAGGTCAGCGACGTTCTTGATTGCCACATCGCCCTTGGGCACGTCGGTGTAATACTCAGGTCCACCACGACCACCCGCCTTGAACGGAGCCGCCGCCGACAGGATTGGCAGGCCTTCGTACTCAGTTCCCTTTAGCATCTCGCCAATGTACCACTGCTGAGCTTTGGACACGATCTGCACCGACGGATCATCCGCCACCAGCGCAAAATAACTGTGCAGCGGCGCATCGGTTTTGCCAACGGCCCGACGCACATAGGCCAGGGTCTCATCGTGCTCTGTTGCCACAGCTGCCAAAACAGCTGCATCGTCTTCAACCAAAGCCGTATAGCTGCGGTCTTCGTTGCGCTTGGAAATGGGGCGTGCTTCAGAGCCATGCCCAACCACACGCCAGCCGTTGCCATCGCGTTCCAGCATCAGGTCAATCAGGCCAAGGTGACTGCCCCAGAACCCGCCCATGGTGGCGGGCTTGCCGTGAATGGTGCCCTTGTCGGCGTCTACACCAGCAAAGTCGGCGTATTTGGAGGACGGGAACACAAGGTGGCTGTGGCCGGTCATGATGGCATCAATACCCTCAACAGCTGCCAATGGAACCGAGGCATTCTCCATGCCTTCTGTTTCATCCGCCGACCCAATACCCGAGTGGGACAGGGCGATGATGATATCGGCGCCTTTTTCCTTCATCTCGGGCACGTAAGCGCGGGCGCATTCCAGAATATCGCGTGCCTGAACGTTGCCTTCCAGATGGCGGCGGTCCCAGTTCATCACCTGTGGCGGCACAAAACCAATCAGGCCGATCTTGATCGGATGCGTCGCACCAGCACCATCTGTCAGCTCACGTTCGATCATCATATAGGGGGGCAGCAGGGTTTTGTCGTCACGCGGGCCAGCGCCGGTCTCGGTTGAGATATTGGCGCAGACCACTGGGTAATTCGCCCCGGCCAGCGATTTCATCAGGAAATCGAGCCCGTAATTGAACTCGTGGTTGCCAAGAGTTGAGGCTTCAAATCCCAGTGTGTTCATCGCAGCGATTACCGGGTGCATATCACCCTCTTTCATGCCGCGCTCATAGGCGATGTAATCGCCCATTGGGTTGCCCTGCAGAAAGTCACCATTGTCGAGCAGCAGCGAGTTGGTGGCCTCTGCGCGGATCTCTTTGACGATGGACGCGGTGCGAGCCAGACCAACAGTGTCACGGGGTTTGTCGGCGTAATAGTCATAGGGGAACACATGCACGTGCAAGTCGGTTGTTTCCATCAAGCGCAAGTGTACCTGGTTGCTGGCAGCTTGAACTGAAAATGGATGCAGTGCGATAAGACCGGCACTACCGGCTAAGAATGAACGTCGATCGATCCGAATAGGCATAGTGAACTCCCAGAGCTTATTTTTGTTATCCGGTCAGGATAGCACGGTGCTAGCGCAATCATATGACATTCTTGTTGCACGTGTTTCTTTGTTCAGCTGATCACCTTCTGTTGCATTGGGCCGACAGCAGAAGGCGCTTGTTTTCAAGCTTATGCTCCTAACGCAGTAAGTGTGCTATGCGGAGAGTATTCAATTTGGAGATAGATCATGACCAAGAAATTATTGGCAGAATTCATCGGGACATTCTGGTTGGTTCTGGGCGGGTGCGGCAGCGCCGTTTTAGCGGCTGGGGTCGCGGATGTAGGCATTGGCTGGTTGGGGGTTAGTCTGGCGTTTGGCCTGACAGTCCTGACTATGGCCTTTGCCGTCGGTCATATTTCTGGCGGGCATTTCAACCCGGCGGTTTCGTTGGGGCTGATGATTGCCGGACGATTCGACGCGAAAGACCTGGTCCCTTATTGGGTCGCGCAGGTGATCGGTGCGACTGCTGCCGCAGTTGTCCTATACATCATTGTCTCAGGTGGGGCAGGGTTCACCGGCGTTGGCGGTTTTGCCTCAAATGGCTATGGCGAGGCCTCGCCGCAGGGGTATGGCCTGACGGCGGCACTGGTGACCGAAGTGGTGATGACTGCGATGTTTCTAATCATCATTCTGGGCGCAACCTCTGCCGGGGCTCCTTCGGGATTTGCTCCGATTGCCATTGGTCTTGGGTTGGTGCTTATCCACCTGATCTCTATCCCGGTGACCAACACTTCGGTCAATCCAGCACGTTCAACGGGCGTGGCACTGTTCGCTGATGGTCCGGCTCTGGCTCAGCTTTGGCTGTTTTGGCTGGCGCCTTTGGCTGGGGCCGCTTTAGGAGCCTTGATCTGGAAAGTGTTGAGCCCAGAGGACTAAAAACCTGTGATCCGGTCTTGGCCGGATCACAACTGACCTCAGTTTACCAACCCGGTCTCTTTCAGCATCCCGCGCCGTTTGGCCTCATGATAATAGCCGCGTGAATAGTGTTTCACAGCCATGTCCTGACTGCCGTCTGATATCAACCAGGCCCCTCGCAGATATTTGACTGCAAATTCCAGATTTGTGTCTGCATCTAACAGGTCTTTGGCCTGACCTTTGAATCCCATTGAACGTGCGGTGGCGGGGAGGATCTGCAGTAATCCGTAGTATGGCCGGTTTATTGCCCAGGGTCGGTGGGTACTTTCGCGGATTGCCAGCCGGTGCACCAATGCGCGCGGGACCTCATAATGATCGGCCCAATGGTCGATCTGCTTGCGCAGTTCCGGGGTTTCGTTGGGATACAGCGCGGGGTTGAAATCGTCCGAGTACTGATCTGCCCGGCTGCCACTGCAAGCGGTAATAAGGATCGGCAGGGCAATGAGGCCCAGAACTGTTCGACGATGCATTTGAAGTCCCCCGGTTCACGATAGTGCCGATTAATCTAGCAGCAGCGTAGAGTTAGGCAACCAATCGGCTATGTACTCGGCGATTCTTGACCGAACCGGTACTGGCTGCCAAGTCGTTGCATCAGCCAATCACAGGATGACCAGCCTGCTGCATGCATCGAACCAAATAGCCGCGCTGTGCCTGCTTGACCTGGGCATCACCGACTGCCGCACCAAAAACGGCACCGACGGCTGCTTTGTCACGGCTTTCTGTCGCGCCAGCCAAAGCGCTACCTACACCACCAATAGCTGCGGTCTTTTGGATATGGTCATCGCCAACCTGGCGCGCTGCGGCGCGGCACTGGGCCTCATCAGAATCAAAATTTGCCCCCGGTGCGCCACTTAACTGTAAAGGTGCGTCTACTGGGACAGTCTCACATCCAACCAGCAGCAGGGCCAGTGTGGCAAGTGTGGCAAGTGTGGCAAGTGTGGCAAGTGTCAGAATTTTGCCAGCCATAGTCCATATCCTTGTGCAAAATGTGTGATCGTAAAACAAGGTTAGGGTACAAATAGGATCGGACCAGACCTGACACAGAAAAAGGCCGCCCATGACAGGCGGCCTTTCCAAAATCATAGCATATTGAGAAGCAATTAAGCTTCGTCAGCAACCGGTGCGTCAGCCATCGGAGCGTCATCATCATCATCTGATGCTGCCGACCCGATATCGTCAAACAGTTCCGAAATTTCGAAATCAGCAGCGGCTTCTTCTTCCGCGGCCAGCTCCTGGATCGACTTGCCCGATGCCTGCAGTTCAGCTTCTTCAGCCGAACGCGCAACGTTCATTTCGATCTCAACAGTAACTTCGGGGTGCAGGTTGACGGCAACAGCGTGCAGACCAAGGTCTTTGATCGGGTGGATCAAAGCGATCTGCTTTTTGTCGACCGAGAAACCTTCGGCAGTTGCGGCGTCAGCGGCGTCACGTGGAGTGACCGACCCGTATAGAGCGCCAGCATCTGATGCCGAACGAATCACAACGAACTGCTGGCCAGCCAGCTTTTCGCCCAGAGCTTCTGCTTCAGTTTTGGTCTCCAGGTTGCGGGCCTCAAGCTGCGCTTTCTGGGTTTCAAAATTGGCAATGTTGGCTGCAGAAGCAGACAAGCCTTTGCCCTGAGGCAGCAGGAAGTTGCGAGCGTAGCCAGGTTTGACGTCAACAACGTCGCCCATCTGGCCCAGTTTCGCTACGCGCTCAAGAAGGATAACTTTCATGTCAGTGTCTCCTTACTTAACAGCGTATGGCAGCAGAGCGAGAAAACGCGCGCGCTTGATAGCACGAGACAGTTCACGCTGCTTTTTTGCCGATACTGCGGTGATCCGCGATGGAACAATCTTGCCACGCTCAGAGATGTAGCGCTGCAGAAGACGAGTGTCTTTGTAGTCGATCGCCGGTGCATTGTCGCCCGAGAATGGGCAAACTTTACGACGACGGAAAAATGGTTTTGCGGCCATGGTTTAGCGTCCTTTTCCTAAGCAGCGATCAACGGCGCTCGCGACGGGTGTCGCGTTCGTCACGTTTCTGCATCTGGACCGAAGGGCCCTCTTTGTGCTCGTCCATCTTGATGGTCAGAACACGCATGACATCGTCATGCAGACGCATCAGGCGCTCCATTTCCTGGATCGCCGGTGCCGGGGCATCGGTACGCAGGAAGGCATAGTGGCCCTTACGGTTTTTGTTGATCTTGTAGGCCATCGTTTTGACGCCCCAGTACTCGCTGTCGACCAGGCTACCGCCATTGTCGGACAGAACAGCACCGAAATGTTCGATGAGACCTTCTGCTTGCGTGTTGGACAGGTCCTGACGCGCAATCATTACATGCTCATATAGTGGCATGTGAGCTCCTGTTATATTCAAGGCGCATTTCAAAGGCAGGGCGTTTGAACCTTCCGCTGCCCTACCACGAGAGTCTGCGCGGATCGAAATTAGTACGGAAGGAAGCCCCCATATACATCCTGTGGCCAAAAGGGCAAGCCATCAGATGCCTCCTGTTTCCAGGTTGACAACATTGACCGTGATTGCCCGGTATTTTCCCCGCATCTGCCCCATTGCGGTCGCATTGTTGGTCTTGATTAAGGTTAACGAGACATTAACGGCACCCCAAGGGTGCGGTGAAACAGGAAGGGCAGACGTTATGACAGCTACTGACCAAATCCAGACGAATACTTCTGGAACTGCCCCAGCTCGTGGGCTCTATGCAATGGCCGAGGCGCTGCCTCTGGTGCTCACCTTTCGCCCTAACTGGCAACTGCGGTCGTTAGTCTTGCGGGTGCTCGGTGCTGCTATGGTTCTCAGCTCCACCGGGATTTGGTTGATGCCTGGTGCCGCTTATGATCCTGAGATGGCGCTGATCAAAATTGGTGTTTCGATATTTTTCCTCTTCGCCGGAATCGCCTTGATGATGATCAATGATCCTGACAGCCACCCAGATGCCTATTTTGATCCAATTCGACGTGAACTCAGGGTGCTGCAACGCTCCAACAAAGGGCGTCCGCGCACAGTTCTTCGGCGCGGTTATGACAGTCTTGGCAGCGTTCGGTTCAAGGATCGTTCGGTGGAATTGTTCGAGATTGATGGCTCTTTGCTGATCAGGTTGCCCATCAACGTTGGAACAACGCGCCAATTGCTACGAGACCAATTGAGCGGCGTGGTGCCGATCCTGAGCTGATCCACTTCACATCTGCGCGAGAAAGCACCCGGCCCAGTTGCGGCCGGGCGTTCTGTTCGTAGGGTCACAGAATATGTTGGTTTTTGCTGACTTCCCTTTTTGGACAGTAGCGACCAGTTCTATTGCCATATCAATTGTTCAACCGGAGCTCCTCCAAATGAAAAAGACCCTGCTTGCCGCCGCCCTGGCCACTGTCGCTGCCACCGGAGCGTTTGCTTCCCCAGAAAAGTATGTGCTGGACGCCAGCCACAGCCAGATCCTGTTCAGCTACAACCACCTTGGTTTTTCAACCACTTGGGGGCTGTTTTCAGGCTTTGAGGGCGACGTCATGTTCGACCAGGAAAACCCAGCTGGTTCCAGTGTTTCGGTGACGATGCCAGTGAAATCCATGTTTACAGGATGGGAAGAGCGTTTTGGCCACTTCATGTCTCAGGACTTCTTTGGTGCGACTGATGACGATATGGTCAGCTTTACCTCAACCGGTATTGAAGTGACTGGCGAAACCACCGCCAATATCACCGGCGATTTGACACTGAATGGTGTGACCAAACCTGTTGTCCTTGCTGCAAACCTGAACCAGTCCGGCGACCACCCGATGGCGGGTAAACCTTGGGCCGGTTTCGATGCAACAACAACTGTACTGCGTTCTGATTTTGAACTGGGTAAATTTGCCCCGTTTGTGAGCGATGAAGTTTCAATCCAGATTTCGGTTGAAGCAATGAAAGCCGAATAAGCAGAATTCTATTCTGGTTACCTCGGGTCCCTTTTGGGGGCCAGCAACCTCCGGCATGTTACATGTCGGGGGTTCTGCGTTTTGGCGTGGTTATTAAGTATGGCCGCTTTTCTTTGGGTGGGTTTGCGCCATTTTGAATAAGGGTCTTATGTTCTTTTGGAGTCTTTCCGATGAAAACCCCTTTGATTGCCGCATTTGTTACCTTTGCCGCGACAGCGGCTGTTTCTGCGCCAGAGAAATACCTGCTGGATGCGCCGCACAGCCAAATTGTCTTTAGCTATAACCACCTGGGGTATTCGACGTCCCGTGGTATGTTTTCAGGCTTTCAGGGCGAAGTGATGTTCGATCAGGAAAACCCGGAAGGGTCCAGTGTGACAGTTTCGATGCCTGCGCAGTCGATGTTTACCGGCTGGCAAGAACGCCATGATCACTTCATGTCCAAAGATTTCTTTGGGGCGGACGAGAATGAACTGATCAGCTTTAAATCCACCAAGGTCGAGGTGACGGGCGAAACATCTGCTTTGATTTCCGGTGACCTGACCTTGAATGGCATCACCAGACCCGTTGTTCTGGACACGGTCCTCAATCAGATGGGAGATCATCCCATGGTCGGCAAGCCTTGGGTCGGGTTTAACGCCAGCGCCTCAATCTTGCGGTCGCAGTTCGATTTGGGAAAATTTGCGCCCTTTGTAGGGGACGAAGTGACAATCCTGATCTCGATCGAAGCAATGAAAGCGGATTGACGATGCGCGAAGAGCAGGGCGGCTGCGAGCGGTTAACCGTAGCTGCCGCCCAGCGCTACATTGAGCTGGACAAAGTCCACTGCAAAATTGCGCCGGTCCAGCGCCAGCGCATTTTCATTCGACAATAGCGACCGCTCAGCGTCGAGAACCTGTAAAAAACCGATGTCACCGGCAATATAGCCTTCACGTGCTAACTTCAGAACGTCGCGCTTGGCATCTAATGCGTCATGTGTTGCAGCAACAGCATCCTTATGAAATTTGAGGCTTACCAGCGCGTTCTGTACCTCTTCCACGGCTTCAACGACACGTTCTTTCCACTCCAGCAATAGTTCAGCGGCGCGGGCTTGCTGGGCTGCAACTTTTGCACGACGTTCCGGAAGGTCAAACAATGGCACATCCAGCCCAACCCGGAAAAACCCGGCCGTGGGCAGCCAGTCGCTGCTTGAATAATTGACATTCAGGTTCCCGGTCAGCTGCAGGCGAGGATACAGCTCAGCCTCGGCAACCCCCGCCAGTGCCACGGCTTCGGCCAGACGGTTTTCAGCAAATAGAACATCAGGACGGTTGCGGACCAGGTCAGCAGGAATGCCAACTTTTAACCCAGTTGTATCCGGGCCTGGCTGTGGCGCCTTTTTGTCTAACCCGCCGCGTGGTCGCTCCCAGGCTTGGCCCAGAAGGCGGCCAATACGTGACGCAGATTTGAAGAACAAAATTGTTGCTTCAGGCAGTTCTGCCTTGGCGGTCGCAACAAGAGATTTTGCCTGCGCAACATCCAGCTCTGTGACCTCAGTGGTGTCCTCGTCCGCAGCCTCATCGCCGCTCTGGGCGGTCTGGCTCTGGGCTGTCTGTGTCGCTTGCAGGGTCTCTTCGCGTGACGCAACAACCCGCTGGTTGACCCGAATAAGCTCCTGATAGAACCGCAGGTCGATATAGGCCGTCACCAATTCGTCTAGCAAAGTTGTCCGGGCAACGTTGGCATCCGCAAATGCAGATGCCAGCCGATAGGATGCCGCTTCGCGTTCCCGCTTCAATTGACCATACAAATCTAGCTGCCAACTCGCTTCGGCCCGCACAAACCCACTGTCAGCGCGTCCATCGGTGCCGCCACCAGTTACCTTGGCTTCGCCGATACGCGATGCCCCAGAAATTGGATAACCGGCACCACTTAGTATGGCCCGGGATTGTTCAATGCGTTCGACGGCTTTTTGGACGTCCAAATTCTGCGCCAGGCCTAGCTCGACAAGCCGGTTCAGCGACGGGTCATTAAATTTCTTCCACCACTCAGCTGCCCCCCGGGATTGGGCGTCTTTTTCACGGGTGTGGAAATACTGATTTGGAAGCGAGGTGGACGGGCTTTCAAAGTCCTCTCCCACGCTACACCCGCTCCCCAGCAATGCGGTTGCACCAAGACCAGAAAAGAACATCCGGCGCGAAGGCAAGGCTTCAGTGTCGTCTTCTGTGGGGGGCAATGTGCAGGCGACCTCTACCAGTGGGTTTTCACTACGATAGAAGAACACCGTCAGAAGAGAAAGGACGCAGTTTTGGATCGTGCGCGTCGCTCCAGCCTTGTGTTTTCAATAGGCTGGAACGACGATGTTCATGCGAACTGTTATTTCGCCCGTAGCGCATCGAGCTCAATGCTGACGATCACTGCAAACCCAAGCGAGCTTTCATCTGGCAGGCTGCGACCAATGTCAAAATCAAGCCGGTTCAATGTAAGCTCGGCTTTCATCTTGGCAGCGTCATCCTGCAGATCCAGAGTAAAGGGCAGGGTGATCGGCAAAATCTTGTCCCGGATCGTCAGTGTTCCCACAGCCTGATAGCCCTGTTCCAGCTTTTCAATGTCAGCTTTGAAGACCGCCGTAGGGTAGGTTGTACTGTCAAAGTAGTCGACCCCCATCGCCTGAGCGGTCACTGTACCAAGGCTTAACGAGGGGATGGCAATGATCACTTCAACATCACCCGCGGGACCTGGGGCGGCAGGGTCGTCGAAAGTGATTGAGGCAGTCCAGTCTGCAAATGATCCGGCAACCTGTCCGCCCATCTGGGTCACTTCAATGCCCAGCACGCCCTCTGTCACGGTCCAACCAGACAGAACTTCAGCCAGTTGAGTATCGCTGTCAGCGTTACCTGCGGTATGTGTCTGGAAGACGCCTGTAGTAGCCCCACCTGTCAACACAGCAGCAAGAACCGCCAAAGCAACCACGGCAGGCATCAGGCTGTGCGATTGTGCGGGTGGCTGGGGCAAATTGCGGCGACCCGGCAGCATCCGCTGCAATGTTGCGTCACGGTCAATGATCTGGTGCTTTAGCGCACCTGCAATATGCAGCGCCACAGTTGCAAGCAGGGTCCAGACAAAGATCCAGTGCAACCCGGCAAAGATTTCAGCCAGACCATCTGACTTTGGGATAAACGGCAGGTTCTGACCAAGCGGCCACCAGATAGGCGCATATCCGACCGTCGCAGCATGGTGAATCCAGCCACTAAGGGGGGCCAGAACCAGCGATGCGTATAGAACCCAGTGAACGGTTTCAGCGGCCAAGGCCTCGGGTTTGTTTTCAGGATGTAGCAGGCCGGGCTTTTCTTGTGTCACCGCCCACACAATGCGCAACACACCAACAAAGAACATCGCCACGCCCACTGTCTTATGTATAGAAAACAACAGTGTGGCTCGCTCGATTACATCTTTTGATCCATCAAAATCAGGACCTGTGATTTCGTGGGCAAGCTCATTGGCAAAGTAGCCCAGCGGGAATGCGGAGAAGATCAGCAGGGCGGTCAGCCAGTGGAAACTTTTGGCGATACTGCCGTAACTGGCAAAGCTATTATTGGAAGACACGAGCGACTACCTCTTGAAGGGATCTGTTGTGCATACCCTACCTATCGGACCTTGGGTTGCAACGCTGAGAGCTGTCCGCCAACGCACAGGAGTCGTGCGGACACAAGCAGCTCTCTTGTGTGATGGGGCGCAGGTCGCTAAACCGGCAAAAACCGTAAAGTATCTGAGTAGATGGGGTCCTTGATGACTATCGCATTCGTTTTTCCCGGACAGGGCGCGCAGACAATTGGAATGGGCAAGGCGCTGGCTGATGCTTACCCGGCTGCCAAGGCCGTCTTCGACGAAGTCGACGCGGCGCTGGGGGAAAACCTTAGTGGCCTGATTTGGGAGGGCGATATCGAATCGCTGACCCTGACGCAAAACGCTCAACCCGCGCTGATGGCCACTTCAATTGCCGCATTGCGTGCGCTGGAAGCAGAAGGTGTCACCATCGATAGGGCCGCGTTTGTCGCCGGCCACTCCCTGGGAGAATATTCTGCGCTAGCCGCCTCGGGCGCCATTTCGGTGTCTGATACTGCCCGCCTGCTGCGGACCCGTGGGCAGGCCATGCAAAGTGCTGTGCCCGTTGGTGTTGGGGCGATGGCCGCGCTGCTGGGTCTGGACTTTGAAACTGTCAAAGAGGTTGCGGCCGAGGCTGCTACTGACGGCGAAGTGGTTCAGGCAGCCAATGACAACGACCCAACCCAGGTTGTGGTGTCGGGTCACAAAGCTGCTGTTGAGCGCGCTGCCGAGATTGCCAAGACGCGCGGCGCCAAACGCGCAGTCATGTTGCCAGTGAGCGCGCCGTTCCACTGCGCCCTGATGCAGCCCGCCGCTGATGTCATGGCAGAGGCTTTGGCTGCTGTTGAAATCAAATCTCCTACTGTACCACTGATCGCAAACGTGCGGGCGGATGTGGTGACAGATCCCGCTGAAATTCGTGCACTGCTGGTCGAGCAGGTCACCGGTTCCGTACGCTGGCGCGAAAGTGTTCAGGTCATGGCTGCCAAAGGCGTGACGGAGTTCTGGGAAATTGGCGCAGGCAAAGCCCTGTCTGGTATGATCCGCAAGATCGACCGTAGCCTGACCAGCCGTCAGGTTGGTACGCCGGAAAATGCCAAGGCCGCCGCCGAAGCTTAAGCGATAGATATTCCAATTCCATTGCGCCAAAGCTGGCGCACCGGAACCTTAAAGGACAAGATATGTTTGATTTGACTGGCAAGAACGCTCTGATCACCGGCGCATCCGGTGGCATTGGCGGCGACATTGCGCGCAGCCTTCACGCCGCTGGCGCCACTGTGGTGCTATCTGGTACCCGCGAAGAACCTCTGCAGGCGCTGGCTGCTGAACTTGGTGAGCGCGCCCATGTGCTGACCTGTAACCTGTCTGAAAAAGACTCGGTTGAGGCCCTGCCCAAAGCTGCAATCGCGGCAATGGGTTCGGTTGATATTTTGGTCAACAATGCCGGCATCACCCGTGACAACCTGTTTATGCGGATGAAGGACGACGAGTGGGATAGTGTTATCAACGTCAACCTGACCTCTACCATGCGTCTGTGTCGTGGCGTGCTGCGCGGCATGATGAAAGCGCGTTGGGGCCGTATCATCAACATCTCGTCTGTTGTCGGTGCCACAGGTAATCCGGGGCAGGGCAACTATGCGGCGTCCAAGGCGGGTATGGTTGGCATGTCCAAATCGCTGGCCTATGAGGTCGCCAACCGGGGTATCACAGTCAACGCCGTTGCGCCGGGCTTCATTGCGACTGCAATGACAGAAAAACTGAACGACACCCAGAAGGACGCGATTCTGACCCAGGTCCCGGCCGGTCGCATGGGGGATTCGAAAGAGATCGCAGCTGCCGTGCTGTATCTTGCCAGCGCTGAGGCAGCCTATGTCACGGGCACAACGCTGCACGTCAATGGCGGCATGGCGATGCTATAAGCTTGCCGCGAAAAAAATACTGGATTGCCCAATAAATTCAGGGCACTCCTTGTAAGGGACCAATGGTGCTCCCATCTGCGTCGCTTGACGCCTGTAAATGGCAGACAAAGCAAAGCAAGTGACCAAGCGAAATCGTTTGCCTCTGCTGTTAGCTGTGCTATAGGCGGCGCATATTTGCTGCAGTGGTTTCCTTTGCGGAACCATTCGGCACCCCCGCTGGTCGGGGATCGAACCGCCCGGATTGGGCAAAACATGTCCCCCCGAGCGGGCAAGGGCAGAAACGGGCAGATAGAGCCCTGAATTGACGAGGAATTGACATGAGCGACGTCGCAGACCGCGTAAAAAAGATCGTTGTAGAGCACCTGGGTGTTGAAGAAGACAAAGTGACCGAGAACGCTTCGTTCATCGACGATCTGGGCGCAGACAGCCTGGACACAGTTGAGCTGGTTATGGCGTTCGAAGAAGAGTTCGGTATTGAAATCCCTGACGACGCTGCTGAGACTATCCAGTCCTTCGGCGACGCAGTGAAATTCATCACTGAAGCTTCCTAAGCTTTCCGTCACCTTCTGGTGACGATCTGAACGGCGTTTTCCAAACGGAAGATGCCGTTTTTGTTTGCGGCCTCCGGCAATTTTCAGCCCAGTCTCAGATTTGAGGGGCGCGATATGCTATCATGCCTCAGTAGATGTAACTGGAGGCAGCCCACCATGATGATTTACCCTACGATGGAATTGCAGAACGGGCATTGTGTGACCCTGGATAAGGGGCGGCTGGATGAGCCAATGCTGTGGCATGTAGATCCGGTTGAAACCGCTCATAGTTTTGCTGCAGCGGGTGCGGAATGGATGCACCTGACCGATTTCAACGCGATCGAAGGCAATGGTGACAACGCAGAGCTGATCGAAGAAATCATTCGTAACGTCGGTATTCCGGTCCAATTGGGCGGCGGCATGCGTAGCCGGGAACACATCGAACATTGGCTTGAAAAAGGCGTTGGGCGCATTGTTGTAGGAACGCTGGCCTTACGTGACCCAACATTGGTTGAGGAACTGGCCAGACAGCACCCGGATCAGATCGTTTTGGCGGTTGATATCTGGCAGGGGCAGGTGATGAGCGACGGCTGGCGCCAGCCCGGTGCTTTTACACCTCAGGGCTTTATCGAGGCGTTCGGCGACACGCCTTTTGCTGGTATCATAATTACCGATATTGACAGCGATATGTCAGATGTCGAGGCCCAGCTGGGGCTGATTGCAGGTTTGGCAAGCGCGGCCAAGGCTCCGGTCATTGCCAGCGGCGTGGTACGCAAGGCTGATGATATCTCTCGGTTGAAATACATTGGTTCGATTTCGGGTGCACTAGTGGGGCGGGCACTGTTCCGCAAGGCGCTGACAGTTGAAGAGGCTTTGCAAGTGGCGCTTCCAGAACCCGAATCCGTGGCGGAATTCCTCTGACTCACAAGCGAAAAGTTGCTGGTACGACAACTTGTTTCGTAACTTGCAAAATTGGCAGCAGACCGCGAAGGCGTGGCTCACGATCGCGGTCTGCACCTATCCTGCCCTCGGGAACGCGTTGAGGGCTAGGAACCTTGTAACTGTTCTCACTACAGCATCAGTTTGACGGTCATGGGTTAACCACCTGCTGCCTCGGCCGTGAGTTCCCCGTTAAATCGTCCGACATTCGGGCCACTTGCACTTTTGTGGCAATCTGAGCTATTTGAAACCGAATTGCCGAGGCAAAGGAGAGCAAGGAATGCGTCGAGTTGTTGTTACCGGTCTGGGATTGGTCACGCCGCTGGCCAGCGGTGTCGAAGAAAGCTGGTCGCGTCTGTTGGACGGTCAGTCCGGCGCGGGCCCGATTACCCTGTTTGATGCCGTTGAAAGCGGCGTTGCCACCACCTATGCCTGCGAAGTTCCACGCGGCGATGGCTCCGATGGTACCTTTAACCCTGACGAATGGCTGGCGAAAAAAGAACAGCGTAAGGTCGATGATTTCATTCTCTATGGAATCGCAGCCGCTGATATGGCGGTGCGTGATGCTGGCTGGACTGCTGAAACTGAAGACGACCAGTTCCGTACCGGCGTGATGATTGGTTCCGGCATTGGTGGCCTTAGCTCGATCGCGGACACTGCAGTCATGATGAAAGAACGCGGCCCCCGTCGGGTATCCCCGTTCTTTATCCCCGGCGCGCTGATCAACCTGATCTCTGGGCAGGTTTCGATCCGCTTTGGGTTCAAGGGCCCGAACCACTCTGTCGTGACCGCCTGTTCCACCGGTGCCCATGCTATTGGGGATGCCAGCCGCCTGATCAAAGCCGGTGATGCCGATGTCATGATCGCTGGCGGTGCCGAAGCAGCAATCTGTGAAATTGGTATTGCGGGCTTCAACGCCTGTAAGGCGCTGTCGACCAAAATGGCTGACGACCCGACCAAGGCTAGCCGACCCTATGACGCCGACCGCGATGGATTCGTGATGGGCGAAGGGGCCGGTGTGGTAGTTCTGGAAGAATACGAACACGCCAAAGCGCGCGGTGCCAAAATCTATGCCGAAGTTCTGGGCTACGGCATGTCTGGCGATGCTTACCACATCACAGCCCCATCCGAGACAGGTGAAGGCGGTGAACGCTCCATGCGGGCTGCTCTGGCCAACGCTGGCCTGAAACCTGCGGATATTGATTACATCAATGCGCATGGCACCTCGACCATGGCTGATACGATTGAACTGGGTGCAGTTGAGCGGATGCTCGGTGACGATGCCTCTTCGGTCACAATGTCGTCGACCAAATCGTCCACAGGCCACCTGTTGGGGGCTGCTGGCGCGATCGAGGCGATCTTCTCGATCCTGGCTATCCGAGATCAGGTTGCCCCGCCAACGATCAACCTGGACAATCCGGCCGTTGAATCGGTGGTTGATCTGGCCCCTAATGCCAAACGCGCACGTAAAATCGATGTGGCCCTGTCCAATTCCTTTGGCTTTGGTGGCACCAACGCATCCGTCATCTTTGGGCGCGTTGACTGATGTGGCGTAGCCTTGCCTCAAATATGCTGACCTTCCTGGTGGTAGGGCTGTTTCTCCTTGGGGGGGTAATCCTCTGGGGTAAATCGCAATATACTGCAAGTGGACCGCTGGAAACAGCGATCTGCCTGCGGGTGGAGCGGGGCTCGAACATGACCAAGGTGAGCCGCGACCTGGAAGAGCAGGGCGCGGTGACCAATGGGGCAATGTTCCGTATTGGCGCCAAATACAGCGAAAAAACCGGCCTGCTCAAGGCGGGTAGTTTTTTGGTCGATGCGGGTTCTTCAATGGAAGAAATCGTGGCGCAGGTGACCACTGCGGGTGCCAGTTCCTGTGGGACCGAGATTGTTTACCGCGTTGGTATCACGCGTATTTTTGCTGAGGTGCGTGAACTGGATCCGGCCAGCAACAAATTTGTTGAACGGGCCGAATTTCAGCCTGGTGTTGACGAAACACCTGCCGTGTACACGGAAAAGCGTTCAGAAGCAGATACCCGATATCGCATTGCTCTGGCCGAAGGTGTGACCAGCTGGCAGGTGGTCGAGGCGCTCAAGGCGATGGATGTGCTGGATGGCGATCCAGGCGAACGCCCGGCCGAGGGCATGCTGGCGCCGGATAGCTATGAAGTGGTGCCGGGTTCCAAGCGGGCTGATATTCTTGCTGAGATGCAGGAACGCCAACAGTTGCGCATCAATGCCGCGTGGGAGGCCCGCACCGATGGGTTGCCACTGGCAAATCCCGAAGAAATGCTGATCCTTGCTTCGATTATTGAGAAAGAAACCGGTGTCCCGAATGAGCGTCGTCAGGTTGCCAGTGTCTTCACCAACCGCCTGAATCGCGGCATGCGCCTGCAAACTGACCCGACAGTGATCTATGGTGTCACTAAGGGCGAAGGCGTCTTGGGCCGTGGCCTGCGCCAAAGTGAGCTGCGCAAGGTCACGCCATGGAACACCTATGTGATTGAAGGCCTGCCACCGACCCCCATCGCCAACCCCGGCATGGCCAGTCTTCAGGCAGCGGTGGACCCTGACACAACCGACTACGTGTTTTTTGTGGCTGATGGTACCGGCGGTCATGCCTTTGCCGAAACGCTGGAACAGCATAACCGCAACGTCGTGAAATGGCGCGCGATTGAAGCGGAACGGCAGAACAACTGATATTGGCCATAGGCCAAAAGAAGAGGGCGCTTCGGCGCCCTTTTTTGTGTCTGTGGCATTGCTTGGCGTGGCAAGGGGCATTGGGAAAAGCAAGCGCAGGCGCGTGTGGAAACCGGTTTGAAAATTGGAAGTTTCCCGTGCCGCCTACCTAATAATACGGATGTCAGTCATGCTGGGTGCTCCTAAATCGAACGTGATGAGTTCAAAGGAGACATACTTGTGAAGTGCCCAATTGACGGAACAACTCTTGTGATTACGGATCGTTCAGGTGTTGAGATTGACTATTGCCCCCAATGCCGCGGCGTTTGGCTGGACCGTGGAGAGCTGGACAAAATCATCGAGCGCGGGGCAATCTCAGCGCCGGCGCCTCAACAACACCGGGAGAGAGATCGCGGATATGAGGATCACAGCTATAAAAAGAAGAAAAAACGCGGTGGGTTTTTAGAGGACCTGTTTGACTTTTAAGCGCGTACTCAACCAACCAATAGGAATTGCCCAGTCGGTAGTGCACACGAAAAACTGAACAACCGGGCTTTTTGGCCGGGAGATGAGTTTCCAATTTGATGAACGGACTTCTATAGCGCCACAATGCCTAATGGTTTGTCCGGGAGCCAATGCGCGGGTAGGAGTTGTCCTGCCCGCCTTTTTTGCAGCTGAGGTTACAACGCTTAGACTAAGCCACTATTGATTTGAAAATCGTACTGGGTGCGTATCGATGACGAAAAAAGTATTTGATCTGCTGAAGCGACCACCGGGTTGGGTGGATATCAGGGCCTCCAGAGATCCGTTGGATGTTAGCAAGGTACGGCATTACGTTGGGGATGACGGTTTGGAATATTGGGTTGATCCAAATTCCCGGTCCATCCGTACAAACAATGCCGATATCTATATGACGTTTCACGCATTCAGTGATCACGCCTATTGTGGACATAGCTATGCGAAACTTCATTTCGATGAAGAGTTTGTTGTTATTACCCAAAACTACAAAGATCCGGAAAGAGTAGTTTTTTCTCCTGATTTTCAAGAGAAATCTGAACTGGGAGAGCAGATCTGGCATGTTGATAAAATACTCCAAACCCTACGACTGCCAGATGATGAAGCATATCCTTGGTTACATCCAGCGAGCCTCATGCCTGAAATAGAAATTCGGGGGATGTGCAAGTTCCGTGATTTGGACCAGCAAAACAAGTTCATCTACTTGGTGAAAACACTTTTGTCCTGTCACTGTGGTGCCATGGGGGATGTCTTGCGAGGTGAGGTCACTAGGGGGAAAGTCGTATTTGGAACCGATTTGCTGAGCAAATTCCAATCTGGTGAGCTCATTCACTCGTAAAAACCTAAGCAATTTAGAGGATCATCATTTATGCTATCAGGCGTATGCATCGGCACCAATGACATCACTGCCGCCACTCAGTTCTACGACACTGTCCTGGCAACCATCGGCATGCGCCGTGTCCTGACCGAACCGCGCGAAGTGGGTTATGCAGGCGCTGATGGGCGAATAAGCGTGTTTCTCATCGTACCCTTTAACGACCAACCGGCCACCTTCGGCAATGGCAGCCAGTTCATGTTCTACGCGACGGATGCTGCGGCCGTAAGGGCGTTTCACGAAACGGCGCTGGAGTGTGGCGGCACAGACGAAGGTAAACCCGGCCCGCGCAGCTATCATCCTGATTATTATGGGGCCTATGTGCGAGATTTGGACGGCAATAAGTTGAATGTCTCAGTGAGTCTTGAAATCAACTTGGACGCCTGACGGTATAGCTGGCTGTTGCCTACCCACCGAACGCACCTTGTCCTGTAAGTCTTGACTTTTGCAAGATTTTCGCGTATAGACTGTATTGCAGTTGGAAGATATCATTGCGGCCCTTGGGCTCAATTCCTTTGGCCGTTTTGTGTCTCTCATGTGGATCACAACGCATGAGGAAATCCAGACTATGGTGCAAACCCCACGGTCTCCAGATATAGAAAAAACCGCTGATCTGCTTCGGTCTCTACAGGAGTCCATCATGCGATTACGTAACGAGGCCGAGGCCCTGCGCGAGCAGCTGGAGGCTAAACAAGAGATGGGCGGCGACATCTCAAAACCACAACTCGCCAAGCTTGAGGGGCTTATCCGGGACTGCCAGAAAGTGGAGAAAACCCTTGTCGCGCAAAGCAGCCAATTCGCATCCCTCACAGAAAGCGGCCCCGCCCTTAATCTCGACAGCCTGCGCTCCGATCTGCGCTGCCGACTTGCTTCCTTACGTACCTGCTGTGATGAGCGAGATGTTTCTGGAGGAACTGCCGGATGAACTACTGATTGCGCTGCCCTATCTGTTCGAACACTGGGCCTTGTCGCATCAGGTGCCACCCACAGGCGACTGGCGGTCCTGGGTCATTCTGGGCGGGCGAGGAGCGGGCAAAACCCGCGCCGGTGCCGAATGGGTGCGCGCGCAGGTCGAGGGCAGCCTGCCGATGGAACCCGGGTCTGCTCGGCGCGTCGCCCTGTTGGGCGAAACCTACGATCAGGTCCGCGATGTGATGGTGCAAGGGGACAGTGGCATTCTTGTCTGTTCACCGCCGGATCGACGGCCCACATGGAAGGCTGGTGAGCGCAAGTTGATCTGGCCCAATGGCGCGACAGCGCAGGCCTTTTCTGCCCATGACCCCGAGGCGCTGCGCGGGCCTCAATTTGATGCGGCCTGGGCCGATGAACTGGCCAAATGGAAAAAAGCGCGGTCCAGTTGGGATATGTTGCAATTTGCCCTGCGACTGGGGCAGGACCCAAGGGTGTGTGTCACCACCACTCCGCGCAATGCTCAGATCCTGCGTGAAATACTGGCGCTGCCCTCCACAGTCCAAACCCATGCTGCAACAGAGGCAAACCGAGCCAATCTGGCGCCGTCCTTCTTGACCGAAGTGCGGGCAAGATATGCAGGGACGCGGCTTGGGCGACAGGAGCTGGAAGGCGTTCTGCTGTCAGATATCGAAGGCGCGCTGTGGACCGGCAAAATGGTTCAGGCCGCGCTACAGGATCACGTTCCTAAACTGGATCGTGTGGTGGTGGCCGTTGACCCGGCGGTGAGTGCTGGCAGAGCGTCGGATGCCTGCGGGATTGTCGTGACCGGTGCCAGTCTGCAAGGACCGCCACAAGACTGGCGCGCCTATGTGCTGGCGGATCGAACCGTCCAGGGGGTCAGGCCGCTGGCATGGGCCCAGGCTGCAATTGCCGCAATGCAGGAATTTGGTGCTGATCGCTTGGTCGCCGAGGTTAATCAGGGCGGAGCACTGGTTGAGAATGTATTGCGGCAAGTGGACCCTCTGGTGCCCTACAAGGCACTGCACGCCAGTCGCGGGAAGTCGGCCCGCGCGGAGCCGGTCGCTGCACTGTACGAACAGGGGCGGGTGCTGCATGCGCCGGGCTTGGCGGATCTGGAACAGCAGATGTGCCAAATGACGTCGCAAGGCTATCAGGGGGCGGGTTCTCCGGACCGGGTGGATGCACTGGTCTGGGCTTTGCACGATCTGATAATCAGCCCCGCGGCCATGATGCTCAGGCCCCGGCTCAGAGCCCTGTAATACATAAGCACCTGCCTTATTGGTGGGCGTTTATTCAATGAATTCAAATTAATATGGGATTTTGCTCACTAGGTGTTGCGCAGGTGGCGTTCGCTCTGGATCGAAAATCTTCAGGGCCATCAGGGATAACTTTCTCAGCAAAGGGGCGACAGTGTCCCAAACTTGAGGATGAGGAATAGTCATGGTCTTTGACGTCCTGAGGCGCAAAAACAAACCTATCGAGCAAAAGGCAAGCGCTGCATCCCATGTGGTGGCCTGGCACAGTGCGGGTCGTGCCGCCTGGAGCCCGCGCGACAGTGGTTCTTTGATCCGCAGCGGTTTCGCAGGCAACCCAGTAGGCTTTCGCTGTGTCAAACTGATTGCCGAGTCAGCGGCAGCGCTGCCTTTGGTGCTACAGGATCAACAGCAACGGTTTGAACAGCATCCTGTGCTGGCCCTTCTTTCCCATCCAAATGCCGCACAGGGGCGGGCTGAACTGTTTGAAACACTGTTTGGTCAGTTGCTTCTGTCCGGCAATGCCTATGTCGAGGCCGTGGCTGGCGACGATGGGTTGCCACTGGAACTGCATGTGTTGCGCTCGGACCGGGTCACTGTGGTGCCCGGCACCGATGGCTGGCCGCAGGGGTATGACTATCAGGTTGGCGGGCGCAAACATCGGTTTGAGATAGCCGGAACGCGCTCATCCGTATGCCATATCAAAAGTTTCCATCCTCAGGACGATCATTACGGTCTGTCACCGCTTCAGGCGGCAGCAATGGCAGTGGACGTTCACAACAGCGCCTCTCGGTGGTCCAAGGCATTGTTGGACAACGCTGCACGTCCTTCGGGGGCCTTGGTGTGGAAAGGATCTGATGGACAGGGGACCATGGCAGATGATCAGTTCCGCCGTCTAAGTGACGAAATAGAAGCGAATTTTCAGGGTGCACGCAACGCTGGAAGGCCAATGGTCTTGGAAGGTGGTCTGGATTGGAAACCTATGGGCTTTTCGCCCAGCGATATGGAGTTCCAGAAGACCAAGGAGGCAGCCGCGCGTGAAATTGCGCTGGCCTTTGGGGTTCCTCCAATGTTGCTGGGGATCCAGGGTGACGCGACTTATGCCAATTATCAAGAGGCCAATCGGGCGTTCTACCGGCTGACGATTGTACCGCTGGTCACCCGCGTCGTCGCAACATTGATGCATTGGCTAACGGGATTTAACGGTGAATCCCTGACGTTGAAGCCGGATCTTGATCAGGTGGCCGCATTGTCGAGCGAGCGAGATGCGCAATGGGCGCGGGTTAGCTCGGCTGAGTTTCTAAGCCGAAGTGAAAAGCGGGTCTTGTTGGGTTTGCCGCCCGAAGACGGAGGTGCGGAGGATGAATGACGGGTATCCACCCTCCTTTGATTGCGCACCGGGGTTACGTCTGGCGGCGCATGAGAGAGTGAACCAGCTGCAGCAGGATAATCTAAACCGGCGGCTAGACCGTCTGGAACAGATGATGGAACGGTTAGACCGCCGATTGTGGTTCACTGTTTACGGCGTGGCAGCGGTGGTTTTGGCACAGGCCTTTCGATCATTCCTGATCTTGTAATAATTCAATATGTTACATGGAGTTTCTGATGGATTACACATCCCGGTTGGAACATAAATTCACCTCTTCGAAAATGGCGATCAGCCTAACCGAGGGCAGCATCATTCAGGGTTACGCAAGCAGGTTTGGCGAGGTTGATCAATGTGGCGACATGGTCATGAAGGGCGCCTATGCTGCCTCGCTTGCAGCCCTGTCTGCCCGTAGAAGTAAGGTAAAAATGCTATGGCAACATGATCCATCCCAACCGATTGGGGTTTGGGATCAGGTGCGCGAGGATGAACGCGGGTTATGGGTAAAGGGCCGTCTTTTGGTTGAAACCCGCCGCGGAGCAGAGGCCGCAGCACTGATTGCTGCAGGGGCGATTGACGGGTTGTCGATTGGCTATCGTACAAAACGGGCCAGCAAAGGGGACAAGGGCGAACGCCGTCTTTGTGAAGTTGACCTGTGGGAGGTGTCTTTGGTGACATTTCCAATGCTGCCCACCGCGCGAGTAACAACCAAAGAGGCGCAAGACCCTGTTGTGGCGGCACTACACGATATGACTTCGGCATTGAAGCGAGCGCGTCAACAGATGGCCGCGCACTGACAGGGTGCATTAGCGCAACAATCAAACAGACAGGACATGTAGATGAGCAATACCCCTCCCTCGGCTCAGGTAGTGGACGCCGCCCCTCTCATTCTCGAAGTCACCCAGGAGATGAATGGTTTTTCAGGTGATTTCAAAGAGTTCCGGGAAGATATCAACGCAAAATTGAAACAAACAGAAGAGCGAGTGACCATGTTGGATCGAAAAACCCAAATGACTGCGCGGCCGCAATTGTCTGCCGGAGTTGAGCTAGGTGCGCCACATCAAAAAGCGTTTCAGAGCTATTTGCGATCTGGCGATGATGATGGGCTGCGGGGCCTGCAACTGGACGGAAAATCGCTGTCTACGGCGGTGAACAGTGACGGCGGATATCTGGTCGATCCGGTGACCGCAGAAACGGTTACTTCGGTCCTTCAATCGACCGCATCAATCCGCTCTATCGCTGCAGTGGTGACCGTCGAGGCCACATCCTACGACGTGTTGATCGACCATACAGATGTCGGTGCGGGCTGGGCAACCGAAACAGATCCCAGCGTTGAAACCGGCACCCCGGTGATCGACCGGATTACCATCCCGCTGCATGAGTTGAGCGCACTCCCCAAGGCCTCGCAACGGCTGCTGGATGACAGTGCATTTGACATCGAGTCCTGGTTGGCCGGGCGGATTGCGGACAAGTTTGCCCGCGCCGAAGCCTCGGCCTTTTTGAATGGTGACGGGATCGACAAGCCAACCGGTATTCTGACCCATCCTGTGGTGGATAATGACAGCTGGAGTTGGGGCAACGTCGGCTATGTTGTGACTGGCAGTGACGGCAGTATTGGCGATGGGGACGCCATTGTTGATCTGGTGTATGCGCTTGGGGCGCAGTATCGTGCAAACGGTGTTTTCATAATGAATTCAAAAACTGCCGGGCTGATCCGCAAGCTAAAAGATGGTGATGGCCGGTTCTTGTGGTCGGATGGGCTTGCGGCGGGTGAACCTGCGCGGCTGATGGGATATCCTGTGTTGGTGGCTGAAGATATGCCGGATGTGGACAGCAACAGCTACTCCGTCGCTTTTGGGGATTTCTCTGCCGGCTACACCATTGCTGAACGTCCCGATTTGCGAGTGTTGCGCGATCCGTTCAGCGCCAAGCCCCATGTGTTGTTTTATGCCACCAAACGCGTCGGCGGAGATGTCAGTGATTTTGCTGCCATCAAGCTGCTGAAATTCGGCCTGACCTAAACCGTCAAGCCGATGACGCGGCCGGCAACCCGGCTGCGTGAGCGGGTGCACTTCAACCACCTCTGTGCCGTCCAGCTGCTCCCCTCCGTCCGAGCGGCATGGGGAGAGGTGCGCCCGCTGTTTTCAATTCTGTCCCAAAGGGACGTCAGTTTGCGGAGTAATGTGATGATGTTGACCGAACAAACGCCGGTGCCCGAGGCCGCGCTGCCGTTAGAGCCGTTCAAGGCGCATCTGCGGCTGGGGACCGGGTTTGGCGAAGACAGCCTGCAAGACGAGGTCTTGATCAGTTTCCTGCGGGCCGCCATCGCCGCGATCGAAGCAAGGACTGGCAAGGTTCTGTTATCGCGGCAGTTTGTTCTCAACTTGCATCAGTGGAATGATCGAGCAGCACAGGTGCTGCCTTTGGTGCCGGTGACAGAAGTCAGTGCTGTGGTTCAGGTAGATGCTGAGGGCGTCGAAGATATACTGGCGTCCAGCCAGTACCATTTGATTCAGGACAGCCAACATCCGAAGCTCTGTCCAACAGGCAGCCTGTTCCCCCTTGTGGTCACTGGTGGTGCGCTGCGCATCACCTTGACGGCGGGCATTGCGACAGATTGGGGCGGGCTTCCGGCTGATCTGGGCCAGGCTGTGCTGATGCTGGCGTCGCATTATTACCAATACCGCGATGACACCGGCTTGTCCGGTGGCTGCATGCCCTTTGGTGTCACCAGCCTGATTGAACGGTATCGCGTCGTCCGGCTCAGCCTGGGGCGGATGCAATGACTGCGCCGGTTCTGTCGCGCCGTCTGACGCTAGAGGATCCACAGCGTGCCAATGATGGCAGCGGTGGTCATGTAGAAACATGGCGGGCATTGGGTGAAATATGGGCTGAATTTCAACCGCTTACAGGTCGAAGTAAAGTGCAGGGCGGGGCCGATCTTTCGCTGCAACGCTATCGCGTGACCCTGCGGGCCTCTCCGGTTGGATCTGCCAGTCGTCCACGTCCGGACCAACGGTTCCGTGATGGCGCACGATTGTTTGTGATTCATGCTGTGGCCGAGGCAGACGCCTTGGGGCGGTATCTTACCTGTTTTGTGCAAGAGGAGATCTCGGCATGAGCTATGCTTTGTCTGCTGCACTGCAATCGGCAGTGTTTCAACATCTGGGCAACGATCCTGCGCTGGTCGGCATAGCCATCCATGACGCGCTACCATCGGGCACGGTGCCGCCGATCTACGTGCTGTTGGGAGATGAAGATGTGCGTGACGGGTCGGACAAGTCCGGCGCTGGTGCATTGCACAGGTTTACCCTTTCAATTCACTCGGATAGCGCCGGATTTTCAAGCGCAAAACAACTGGCTTCTACGCTTTGTGATAGTTTGATCAGCGCCCCGCTGGTCCTGTCACGGGGACAGCTGATTGGCCTGTGGTTTGACCGCGCCAATGCCAGACGATTGAGCGACGGAAGCCGTCGGATCGAGTTACGGTTTCGCGCCCGGGTTGAGGATGACTAAGGGCCATAGAACATGAGGCGGAGCCTGGTCTGTCGATCAGACGACTAAAAGTGACGTGTAGTACTTTGAAGTAATTGGAGAAACGAAATGACGGCCCAAAACGGCAAGGATCTCTTGGTCAAGGTGGACATGACCGGCGATGGACAGTTTGAAACTCTCGCAGGGCTGCGCGCCACGCGGATCAGTTTCAATGCGGAAACGGTGGATGTCACCAGCTTGGAAAGTCAAGGCGGTTGGCGCGAGCTGCTGTCGGGTGCTGGGGTTCGGTCTGCCTCTATTTCGGGGTCGGGTGTGTTTCGCGATGCGGGATCTGATGAACGCGCGCGGCAGTTGTTCTTTGACGGCGAAACACCGGACTTTCAGGTGATCATCCCAGATTTTGGCATCGTCGAAGGTGCATTTCAGGTCACCGCTTTGGAATACGCCGGCAGCCACAATGGTGAGGCCACCTATGAACTGGCCTTGGCCAGCGCGGGTGCGCTGACCTTTACCGCGGTTTGAGCCATGAGCAATCCTTGGGCAGGTGAAGTGACGCTGGTGATCGAAGGAACCCCTCGGGTGATGAAACTGACGCTGGGGGCTTTGGCAGAGCTGGAGCACTCCCTGGCGGTTGGATCTCTGGTGTATCTGGTGCAGCGGTTCGAAAGTGGTGGGTTTTCCGCGGGTGACGTACTGGCGTTGATTGCTGCTGGGCTGCAGGGGGGCGGACACGCGATGACGCCTTCGGATTTGGCCAAAGCAGAAATAGAAGGCGGGGTACTGATGGCGGCACGCGCAGCGGCGCAGCTGTTGGCGCGGGCCTTCATGACGCCAGAAGAGACATGAAAACACTTGACTGGTCTGCCCTGATGCGAGCTGGGCTGGTTGGGTTGCGGCTAACACCAGACCAATTTTGGCGCCTCACCCCAGCCGAGCTGCGTCTGATGTTGGGTCAGGGTGTTGATCAAACTCCGATGGGTCAGGCCGGTTTGGCCAGCTTGATGGCGGAATTTCCTGACCAACCCATCGACACGGGAGAAAAAAATGAGTGATCATGAGGCATTATCGGATCTTGAGGCCCAAAGCGAAGGCCTGGGCGAAGCATTAGGTGACGCTGCCGGTATGGCGGCGACGTTTGACGCAGAACTGCGCCGCGTTCGCGAGGCTTTTGCAGCCACCGGGCGTGATGCCGCCACGCTGGAGCGCGGCATGTCCAAGGGTCTGCGTCGCGCCTTTGACGGTGTGGCCTTTGACGGCATGAAACTCTCCGAGGCGCTGGAAACCGTGGCGCGTTCAATGATCCAGACCACTTACAACGCGGCGACCAAACCGGTGACCGATCATGTTGGCGGGTTGCTGTCCGATGGAGTGGCAGGGTTGATCAGTGGGCTGCTGCCCTTTGGCGATGGTGCGGCGTTTTCCCAAGGCCGGGTGATGCCTTTTGCGCGCGGTGGCGTGGTCAGTGGTGCCACGAGTTTTCCCATGCGTGGTGGCACCGGGTTGATGGGCGAAGCAGGCCCCGAGGCGATCCTGCCGCTGGCACGTGGCCCGGACGGTGCATTGGGGGTGCGCAATGGCAGTGGTGGTTCAGTCAAAGTAGTGATGAACGTCACCACGCCTGACGTGCGCAGCTTTGCCCGCAGTCAGGGCCAGATCGCCGCACAGATGAGCCGGGCCTTGGGGCGTGGCAACCGTAATCGGTAAAGGGCCATCGCGCTGCCCGACCGATAGGCCGGGTGCGCCCTAGGGATCAAGACGTAACACAAGCCATGAGCAGGATTGGAGACAGCAGCTATGACGTTCCACGAGGTAAGATTTCCAGCCAGCCTGAGCTTTGGTTCTATTGGTGGTCCCGAGCGGCGCACGGATGTGGTGACACTGGCCAATGGTCATGAAGAGCGCAACACCCCCTGGGCGCATTCGCGCAGGCGCTATGACGCTGGGCTGGGGTTGCGGTCGCTGGATGATATCGAATTGCTGATCGCATTTTTTGAGGCGCGACAGGGTCAGATGTGTGGGTTCCGCTGGAAAGACTGGTCAGACTATAAATCCGCGCGGGCTTCGGGTGACGTTGATTATCGTGATCAGGTGATTGCGGTGGGGGATGGCACTACCGTCAGCTTTCAGTTGTGCAAGACGTATCGATCAGGTGACCATCTGTATGAACGCCCGATTGCCAAACCTGTGGCGGGTTCGGTGCGGGTGGGCATTGAACAGGACGAACTGCGCGAGACTGTGGATTTCTCGTTGGATGTGTCCAGTAGTCTGATCACTTTTGTACATCCACCAGCGGAAGGCATGAGCATTGTTGCCGGGTTTGAATTTGATGTGCCGGTGCGCTTTGACACTGACCGGATCCTGACCAGTGTTTCCAATTTTCAGGCGGGTGACGTGCCCAATGTGCCAGTGGTCGAGGTGCGGGTATGACTGCGGGTGTCAGTGCTGCATTTCAGGCCCATGTAGAACAAGGCCTGACCACCCTGTGCCGAGCCTGGCTTGTCACCCGTGCCGATGGGGTGACCTACGGATTTACCGATCATGACCAGAACCTCGCGTTTGAAGGCTACAGCTTCCAGGCCGGCACCGGCTTGACCGCGCTGGCGCTGCAACAGGCGACCGGGCTGTCGGTGGACAACACCGAAGCGATTGGGGGGCTGAGTGACGCGGCTATCCGCGAAACGGATATTGAGGCCGGTCGGTTTGATGGGGCCGAAGTGCGCTGCTGGATGGTGAACTGGGCGGATGTGACCACCCGTTGGTTGATGTTTCGCGGGTCCATGGGCCAATTGCGCCGCGCGGGCGGTGCGTTCCATGCAGAACTACGGGGGCTGAGCGAAGCCTTGAACCGACCATTGGGGCGGGTCTATCAAAAACCCTGTACGGCCGTGTTGGGCGATGAAACGGGCCGATTTGCGCTGGATACACCGGGATACACCGAGCAACTCCCTGTCGAGCAGGTCGAGAGGCAGCAGGAATTTCGCTGGCAGGATCTGGCTGGGTTTGAACCGGGGTGGTTTGCCCGTGGGCAGCTAGAGGTGCTGTCTGGGGCAGCGCAGGGGTTAGGCGGCGTGATCAAACAAGACCGGTCGACGGAAACCCTCCGGGTGATCGAGCTGTGGCAGCCGTTGCGGGCAGAGATCGCAGCGGGCGATATGGTTCAGCTGGTGGCGGGGTGCGACAAGCGGATGCAGAGTTGTCGGTTGAAATTCAACAATTTGGTCAACTTTCAAGGCTTCCCGGATATCCCCGGCGAAGACTGGGTGATGTCGGTGCCCAAGCAAAACGGGACTGCAACCGGCGGCAGTCGCAGATGACTGTGCTGGCGGATCAGGTTGTGCAGGTGGCGCGGACATGGATTGGTACCCCTTATTTGCATCAGGCGGCCAGCAAGGGCGCAGGCTGTGACTGTCTGGGGCTGGTGCGCGGGATCTGGCGAGAGGTGCTGGGAGAAGAGCCTGCCCAGGTGCCCGCCTATTCCAAGGATTGGTCCGAACCGCAGGGGGAGGAACGTCTGTGGCAGGCAGCCATGCAATATCTGGTGGGTAAACCACTGGATCAGGCGGCTGTTGGAGATGTGATCCTGTTTCGGATGCGACAGGGTGCGGTGGCCAAACATCTGGGGATCCAGTCCCGCACGGAACAGCCCTGGCGGTTTGTCCATGCCTATTCGGGCCACGGTGTTGTCGAAAGCCCGCTCAGCATCCCCTGGCGCCGTCGTATCGTCGCGCGCTTTCACTTCCCTGAGGAGAAGATCTGATGGCAACCATTCTATTGTCGGCAGCGGGGGCTGCACTTGGGGGATCTGTTGGGGGTACGGTGGCCGGGCTTTCATCCGTTGTTGTGGGGCGTGCTGTTGGTGCGACACTGGGCCGGGTGATTGATGCGCGGTTGCTGGGCGCAGGGTCGGATCCGGTGGAAACCGGCAAGGTAGACCGGTTTCGCCTGACCCATGCCAGCGAAGGCGCTCCGATCCCGCAGATCTATGGCCGGATGCGGATTGGCGGGCAGGTGATCTGGGCCTCGCAGTTTCAGGAAAGTAAAACCATCAGCGGTGGCGGTGGTAAGGGGGCACCAAGCCAGCCCAGTGTGACCCGCTATAGCTATACTGTCTCGCTGGCGATTGCGCTGTGTGAAGGCGAAGTGACCAGTGTGTCCCGTGTTTGGGCAGATGGTGAGGAGGTGGCAATCGCAGATCTGAACCTGCGTTTGTACCCCGGCACTCAGGATCAGGACCCTGATCCGGTGATTGCAGCAATTGAAGGTGCAGATCAGGTGCCTGCCTATCGCGGCACCGCCTATGTGGTGATCGAAGATCTGGCTCTGGAGCCTTTTGGCAACCGGGTGCCGCAATTTTCATTTGAAGTAATCCGGGCAGAGCAACCGGATAGTGTGACCTATGAAAAGGATCTCGGTCAGCTGGTGCGCGGAGTGGCGTTGATGCCAGGAACTGGTGAATACACACTGGCCACCTCAGCGGTCCATTACGATCACGGGCCAGGGCAGGCTCAACCAGCCAATAGCCACGCGCCCTCGGGACAAACGGATTTCCTGACCTCAATGCGGGCGCTGGAGGAGGAACTGCCAAGCTGCGACGCGGCTTCGTTGGTTGTGAGTTGGTTTGGCAGCGATCTGAGATGTGGGCATTGTAGCCTGCGTCCCAAAGTCGAGCAGGCGCTGTCGGATGGGGGCAACATGCCCTGGACAGTGTCCGGGGTAAGCCGTTCCACAGCTCAGGGCATCACCCAAGAGGATGACCGCCCAATTTATGGTGGCACCCCAGCGGATGCCTCGGTGGTTGAGGCGATCCGACATATGCGGGATCAGGGGCGCCGGGTGATGTTCTATCCGTTTGTCCTGATGGACCAGCAGCAGGGCAACGATCTGCCAGATCCCTGGAGCGAGTCTATGGATCAACCACATCTGCCCTGGCGGGGGCGGATCACTTTGTCCGTGGCTCCGGGGCGTGTGGGGTCACCGGATCAGACCGCGGTAGCGGATGCAGAGGTGGCAGCCTTTGTTGGTACGGTGACTGCGGCCGATTTTGATATTGGGGATGGCGCTGTGACCTATAGTGGCCCAGAGGAATGGTCGCTGTCGCGGTTTATCCTGCATTATGCAGCGCTATGTGCGGCGGCTGGTGGGGTTGAGGCTTTTTGTATTGGTTCCGAGATGCGCGGGTTGACCCAGATCCGTGGGGCCGCTGGCTTTGCTGCGGTAGAGGCGTTGCGGCAGTTGGCGGCTGAGGCCCGGACCCTGCTGGGGCAGAGACCAAGATCAGCTATGCCGCTGATTGGTCCGAGTATTTTGGCTATGATAGCCCAGAAGGCGATCACCTGTTTCATCTGGATCCCCTATGGGCGGATGATAATATCGATTTCATCGGTATCGACAACTACATGCCGTTGTCGGATTGGCGCGAAGGAGAGGATCATCTGGATACACAGGCTGGGGTGACCAGTATCTATGATCCTGCCTATCTGGAGGCCAATGTCGAAGGCGGTGAAGGCTTTGACTGGTACTATCACTCGCCCGAAGCCGAGGCGGCACAGATCCGAACAGAGATCAAGGATACCGCACAGGGTGAACACTGGATCTGGCGCTATAAGGACTTAGCCGGATGGTGGCACAACGACCATCATGAGCGTATTGGGGGCGTGCGGCAGGCCTTGGCCACACCCTGGGAGCCACAGAGTAAGCCCATCTGGTTCACCGAGCTGGGATGTGCCGCCATAGACAAGGGAACCAATCAACCCAACAAATTTCTAGATCCCAAAAGTTCGGAATCTCAACTGCCAAAATTCTCGACAGGATTGCGGGATGATCTGATCCAAACCCAATATCTGCGCGCTGTGCTGGGGCACTGGGGACAGGTGGAGAATAATCCAATATCGGAGGTCTACGGGGCACCGATGCTGGATATGGCCAACGCCTATGTCTGGGCCTGGGACGCGCGTCCTTTTCCGGTGTTCCCAAATGCGCTGGATATCTGGAGCGACGGAGACAATCACCCGCGCGGGCATTGGTTGAATGGCCGGGTAGGGCAGCGCACATTGAACTCGGTTGTGGGTGAGATCTGTCAGCGCGCTGGGCTGGAGGCCGGCAGTTATGATGTCTCGCAGCTGCACGGGGTGGTGCGCGGGTATGTTGTCGCGGATGTCGGCGAAGCACGGGCGGCATTGCAACCCCTTATGTTGCGCTTTGGCTTTGATGCGATTGAACGCAATGGGGTGCTGACGTTTCAGATGCGCAATGGGCTGGCAGCGGTGGATCTGGATCCGGATCTGTTAGCGATCAGTGATGCAATAGACGGAAGCATGGAACAGATCCGCGAAAGTGAGGCTGAACTGGCAGGCCGGGTCAGGTTGCGGTTTGTGCTGTCTGGCGGCGATCATGATGTGGTTGGGGAAGAAGCCGTGCTGCCGGATCAGGCCACCCATGCCGTGAGCCAAAACGATCTGCCGCTGGCCCTGACTCGCGGTGAGGGACGTCAGGTGGTGGAACGTTGGCTGACCGAGGCCCGGGTGGCGCGGGACACTATCCGTTTTGCTCTGCCACCATCCGCCATGGCGCTGGGCGCAGGTGATGTGGTGCGGCTGCCAGACAGCAACGGTACCAAAACCCTGTACCGGATAGATCAGCTGGAACAGACGGAGTTGCAACTGGCCGAAGCTGTGCGCACCGAACCCGAGGTTTATACGCCTTCCGAGATGGCCGAAGACCTGCCGGGGCTAACGGCTTTTGCTCCCCCAGTACCGGTGTTGCCGCTATTTTTAGATCTTCCCCTGATGCACGGCGATGAAATCCCACATGCGCCACTTCTTGCGGTGACCGCACAACCCTGGCCAGGGACAGTGGCAGTGTATGATTCAAACAGCGATGATAACTATGTGCTGGATCAAATCATTGCTGCCGGGACAACTATGGGTATCACCAAATCCCCGTTAGCGGCGGCTCCAACCGGGCGTTGGGACCAAGGCGGTGATCTGCATGTGAGCTTGATTTCGGGTAGTTTGCAGAGCCGAGAGGCTGATGCGGTGTTGAATGGGGCCAATCTGCTGGCCATTGGTGACGGCACCAGCGGCAATTGGGAGCTTTTACAGTTTCAGGAGGCGGAGCTGATCGGTCCGGATAGTTATCTGCTGCGACGACGTTTGCGCGGTCAATTGGGGAGTGACGCGCTGATGCCCGCAACCTGGCCCGTGGGATCCTGGGTTGTCCGTTTAGATGGAACCCCTGTACAGATAGGGCTGACTTCGGCCCAGCGGCGCATTTCGCGGCATTACCGCATTGGGTCGGCCCGGCGTGGCTATGATGATCCCTCTTATGTCCACAGGATTGAGGCATTTAATGGCAATGGCTTGCGCCCCTACAGTCCAGTCCATCTAGAACAAGTCGGTGCGCTGGGCGAGGATGTGGTGTTCAATTGGATCCGCCGCACCCGGATTGATGGCGACAGTTGGGATTTGCCCGAGGTGCCCTTGGGTGAAGAGACAGAACTGTATCGCGTTCAGGTCCTGCGCGGCGAAACCCTGGTGGGGGAGTACAGCATGAACACCCCAAGTTGGAGCTATAGCCCCAGTGCGCAGGTTGCGGATGGTGTGATTGCCGGAGACAGGGTGGAAGTGACACAGGTTTCTTCCAGATATGGCGCGGGATTGCCAGCAACGGTGATTCTAGGGTGATGCGGCCGGTGCTGCATGGGGATGTGACCTCGGTGGCACGGGCGCTGCTACTAGTTGACGAGGATGCGCGTGACGGGCTTTGTCAGCGTATTTTTGTGCAGGCAGATCAGGCGGAGGAGCATGTGCGTTTGAGTGGAAGATTACACTCTTCCTATGGCAATGGTTCACTGATGGCGGCGGCCAGATGTTACAATCTGGCGGATGAGCCCAGCTTTGATAACACCGAATACTGCCGGTGCTTCGCTTTGGTACTGCACCGGTTGATGAGGCGCTAAGACCCGCTGAATTGAGGGACTACTATTCTGCCATGGCGGAAACGCTGCTGATTCATTCAACACAGGAATATGAACCATCAAGACTTTGCATTTGGCAAAAGGCATCTTAGATGCCACTGTTAAGAGCAGCATAGGACGTATAGCCATGGTTGAAACACAGCACGCCGTTACATCGATTGACCCGGTTTGGGATCAGATCACTGCCGAAGCTCAGGAAGCGGTTGCCACGCAGCCCTTGATGGGCGGGTTGATCCACGCCTGTATTCTGCACCACACGTCGCTTGAAAAAGCTCTGTCGTATCGCATTGCCGCCAAGTTGAGCTCGAACGAGATGTCGATGATGGTGCTGCGTGAGATTGTTGACGATGCTTTTGCCAAGTCTCCGGCGATTGTGGAAGCTGCCCGTGCAGATCTGATGGCGATCTATGATCGTGATCCGGCCTGCCATCGTCTGTTGCAGCCGGTATTGTATTTCAAAGGATATCAGGCGGTTCAGGCCTACCGGGTCAGCCATTTTCTGTGGACGGAAGGGCAAGAGGATCTGGCCTATTTCTTCCAGATGCGCACTTCGGAAATTTTTGGCATCGATATCCACCCCGGCGCCAAAGTCGGGCAGGGGATCATGATCGACCATGCCCATTCCATTGTGATCGGCGAGACCGCGGTGGTCGGCAATAACGTGTCGATGCTGCATTCCGTGACACTGGGCGGGACCGGTAAAGAAGAAGAGGACCGCCACCCCAAGATCGCTGATGGCGTGTTGATCGGGGCTGGCGCTAAGGTGTTGGGTAACATCAGGGTTGGTCGGTGCAGTCGTATTGCTGCCGGGTCTGTGGTGCTGAACGAAGTCCCTGAGTGCACAACTGTGGCTGGGGTTCCGGCCAAGATCGTTGGTGAGGCAGGCTGCGATCAACCTGCCGTCAATATGGATCAGGTGGTTCCCTGCGGTAGCGGTAAATAGACCCAAGCCAATTCGCACTAGACTTTGGCACCTATCGAGAGTTTTCTCGGTAGGTGTTTGTTTTTGTGGCAGTAAAAGATCAAACGTGGTGCTGTCGGCAGGGTGGTTTTGCCGGGCGCGTTTTCGACAACTGTGCCAGAAACTTAGGACTGTACCTTGTCAATCTGATTGATCAGATCCGCCATCTTGCCTGCGCCGTCCTCGTGCCTCATCGATGCGCCAAGCGTTTCTGCCTTGGCAGTCATCTCGGGGCTCATGACGGCCTTTAGTGCGGAGGCGAGTTTGTCTGCTGTCAGGCGGTTTTGGGCAATGGGGGCTGGGCCAACCCCCAAGTCGGCAACACGTTGGCCAAAGAAGGGCTGGTCGGCAAAAAGTGGGCAGATAACGCTTGGTCGTCCCCAGCGGAGACCTTCGTGGGTTGTCCCGGATCCACCGTGATGCACCACCGCAGCGACACGCGGAAAGAGCCAGGTATGTGGAACGGCCTCAAGAACATGAATATTCGGGCCGGGAGATAAATCAGCAAACCCACCCCAGCCTGTTGCGACAACAGCCCGAATGCCGGTTTGTTCAAGCGCGCCAAGGAGTGCGGTGTTGATGCGTTGATGATCAATGCCCGGCATCGAACCAAATCCAACATAAATTGGTTTGGGACCCTCTGTCAGAAAAGACTGAAGCGCTGGCGGCGGCATAAACTCCTCTGGTTTGGCAAATATGTAACCGACCTGCTCTTCAGACTCCGACATATCCGGGGCAAGTGGCGTTATGTGGGGCGAATAGGCATGGGGGCGGGTCACCAACCCATCAGGGGCATAACCCGCCTGAACATCCATCATGGGGCCAATCTCTGTCCCGCTCGCCTTGATCCAACGCTTGATCATCAAATTGGTCCCGACCTTGATCAGCGCACCAATGGCTTTGTGGCTGGCCAAATTGCCAACCCGGCCAAGAGAGCGCGACGCCACAAGGAATTGCGGATATTGGCGTGTTGCAGTGAAACCCGGCTGCAGCATGATGGGCCAAGCCGGAATGCCGAGTTTCCGAGCCAGATAGGGCGCCAGTGCTCCCTTGAAGTGGTACAAAATCAGTCCGGGCGCGACATCCATGCCGATCTGCCATATCGCACTCAGCTGTTGGTTCATGATCTCGCTTGTCCAACGGTAGGCCTTGATCTTGCCGGAGAACGAGGTGAGCGCAGACTTGATTTCGGGAGACTGCATCAGATCCTGAAGGTCCATTGGCAAAGGATGGTGCGCCAGTTTTGCCTCCGAAATCACACTGGAAAATCCTTCGGCTGCTGCAATGTGGACGTCATGTCCTTCAGCTTTCAGACGGCTTCCCAGCACGACAAACGGCTGTACATCTCCGCGCGAACCAATTGCAATCAATAGAATTTTCATATGCGCCTCTTTTCAGCTTAAGTAGGCAGGAAGCGGGGATGGTTCAACCTGTCTGAGACAAAATGCGATTGGACTTTGTAGCGCAGTGCACCCGTTTCTGCCGCGCTGAAGGTCGTCGAGAAGGCGCCCGAAGGTTCGGTCATTTTGACCATGCAGCCAGACACCGGCGAACGCTACCTGTCGCCCCTACTTTTCGAAGGCATCAGCGCCGATATCGACGGCGAGGAACTGACCCTCTCGAGATTTAAGCACTGATAAAGGAGCTGTCGCCAGTGCTGCGTTGGCGGCAGATGATGCGCAGGTGACGAAGATGGGGGTAGGTGCGCTCCCTTTTTGGAATTTGGAAAACTTGTGAGACTTCGCGCTAGTTGTAGTCTCTGTAAGTCTTTGTAAGCGTTATGCGGGACCTTTGGACTTCACGACGATTGCTCCATTGTTCCCTTTGAATTCTGCGAAAGGTAAGTCTACGCAACTTGCGCTCATTTTGTGACAGACGGAACCGATCGGAACTCGAAAGCTCACTAGAGACTTGTCTGCAGCCGCTTTCGAGTTCCGATGCCAATTATCTCATTGCTTCGAATATCGGTTCGGCAAGAAACACACCCGGAAGGATCTCAGTTTCTGGGCTTTTTCCTGGGTAAAAATCCTGCGTGAACAGCATAACTTCATGAGCGTCGCAAGCCGTTTTGATGCGGAGCGCGAGGGAAATGATGGGATCCAGGAACTTACTAAGGTCCTCGCGACGACCGCGGGAAAAATACATTCCATCCAATATTGTTTTATACTGTCTCGGGTAGAACAGGATTGTCGGCTCGCGACGATTGGGTCTCTGAAAGTCATAGTACCGCGCACCAACGCAATTTGGCCATTGCTCGTGACGAAGGAGCACTCGGCTCGGAGTGTCGAACCTCGGATCAATAATGCGAAGCGGGTCGTTCAGCAATGCAGTCTCGAAATCGGCAAAATTGAGCGAATGGTTGAAAAAAAAGCGTACATCGAAAGTAGGGCCGTACCGCCAACTGGCGGGGTCGGCTTGAAATGCCAATTCATCATCTGAAAGCACAACATGGGTTTGTGGATTGAAGTCGGTCATGTTCATAAGACCCCGGAGGGGATTTGTTGTGTCAAAAGCGGACCTTATCGCAAGGTGCTTTATTGGTCAAAGTGGGCTCAAATCGGTTACTTGGTGTGTTACGTACAAAGCCCCGATCGTTATGACCGGGGCTTCTCATTTTCTATCCAGCCTGCATTAGGCCAGCATCATCACCGGGTTTTCCAGATTGTCGACGATGGCGTTTAGCAGGTTGGCCCCAAGCGCACCGTCAATGACGCGGTGGTCAACCGACATGGTGACCGACATCACGGTGGCCACCTTCAGCTCTCCATCTTCGCCAACCACGGGTTGTTTCTTGCCTGCGCCCACCGCCAGAATACCGGCATGGGGTGGGTTCACGATGGCGTCGAAATTGTCGATGCCAAACATGCCCAAGTTGGAAATCGCAAAAGAGCCGCCCTGATACTCATGCGGGGCCAGTTTGCGGTCGCGGGCACGCGCTGCCATGTCTTTCATCTGGGTCGACAGGGATGACAGCGATTTGCTGTCGGCGTCTTGCAGAACCGGGGTGAACAAGCCGCCCTCGATTGCCACAGCTACAGCTACGTCAGATGCCTTCATTTGCAGCACACGATCACCAGCCCAGACTGCGTTGGCCTCGGGGACCTGTTGCAGGGCGATGGCGACGGCCTTGATGATGAAATCGTTGACCGAGAGTTTCACACCGCGTCCCGCAAGCTGTGCGTTCAGCTGAGCGCGGAACTTGAGCAGTGCATCCAGCTGGATGTCACGGCGCAGGTAGAAGTGTGGGATGGTCTGTTTGGCCTCGGACAGACGTGCGGCAATGGTTTTGCGCATTCCGTCAAGGCTGACCTCATCGTAGTCACGATCCGCGTACATCTTGGCAACCATATCCGCCGATGGACCTGTCGGCGATACGGCAGCAGCAGGCGTGGCCGCAGGCGCTGCGGCGGCAGGCTTAGGTGCTACCACGGCATTTTCAACGTCTGCCTTGATGATACGACCACGGGGACCAGATCCGGACAGCGTTGCCAGATCCAGACCTTTGTTGGCCGCGATACGGCGGGCAAGGGGCGATGCAAAGATCCGGGTGCCATCTGCCGCTGCCGGTGCCGCCGGGGCGGGGGCTGCTGGCGCAGGAGAGGACGCCGGTGCGGGCCCCGGCTCTGCTGTCGCAGCTGCTGCGGCTGGGGCCGCCGCGGCTGCTGGTGTGGCACCGATGTCATCAGCGCTTTCACCGTCTTCCAGCAACACAGCAATCGCAACGTTGACTTTGACGCCTTCACTGCCTTCGGGGACCAGAATCTTGCCAACGACGCCTTCGTCGACAGCTTCGAACTCCATCGTGGCCTTGTCGGTTTCGATTTCAGCGATAAGGTCACCGGACGACACGGTGTCGCCCTCTTTGACCAGCCATTTCGCCAAGGTGCCTTCTTCCATGGTGGGCGACAGGGCGGGCATGAGAATTTCTATAGGCATTGCTCTGTCTCCTTTACCGGTAAGTCACTTGTTTTACAGCCTCAATCACCTCTTCGGTGGTGATCAGTGCGTGTTTTTCAAGGTTGGCGGCGTAGGGCATCGGGACATCCTTACCGGTGCAGTTGATCACTGGGGCGTCGAGGTAATCGAAAGCCTCTTGCATCACAACGGAAGAAATGTAGCTGCCAACAGATCCCTGGGGCCAGCCTTCCTCAACTGTCACCAGACGGTTGGTTTTCATCACCGATTTGATGATCGCCGGGGTGTCCATCGGGCGCAGGGTGCGCAGGTCGATGACTTCGGCTGAAATGCCGTCTTCAGCCAGCTTGTCAGCCGCTTCCAATGCGTATTGCATGCCGATACCGAACGACACGATGGTCACATCAGTGCCGGTCCGCCAGATGCGGGCCTTGCCAAATGGAACGGTGTAGTCATCCAGTTTGGGCACGTCAAAGGCGCGACCATAGAGGATTTCGTTCTCAAGGAAGACAACCGGGTTAGGGTCGCGGATTGCTGATTTCAGCAGGCCCTTGGCATCAGATGCGGAGTAGGGCATCGCAACTTTCAGGCCGGGGATCTGCATGAACCAGGCCGCAAAGTCCTGGCTGTGCTGCGCGCCGACACGGGCTGCAGCGCCATTGGCACCGCGGAACACCATTGGGGCACCCATCTGGCCACCAGACATATACAGTGTCTTGGCTGCTGAGTTGATGATGTGATCCATCGCTTGCAGAGCAAAGTTGAAGGTCATGAACTCGACGATTGGCTTTAACCCGCCAAAGGCTGCGCCAACGGCGATGCCGGTGAAACCATGTTCTGTGATCGGGGTATCGATCACCCGCTTGGCGCCAAATTCGTCCAGCAGACCCTGCGAGATTTTGTAAGCGCCCTGATATTCGGCAACTTCTTCACCCATCAGGAAAACGCCGTCGTCACTGCGCATCTCTTCGGCCATTGCGTCGCGCAATGCTTCGCGGACCGTGGTTTGAACCAGTTCGGTGCCTTCGGGCCAGTCCGGCGTCACATCCACTGCCGGTGCGGCAGGAACGGAAGCGGCTACCGGCGCTGCGCTTGGGGCCGGGGCCTCAACTGCGGCTGGGGCAGCGGCTGCGGCTGCGGTGGTTGGGGTTGCATCCAGAGCTTCCCCGTCTTCGACCAGAATGGCGATGGCGGTGTTGACTTTGACGGCCTCGGTGCCCTCAGCAATAAGAATTTTGCCAATGATGCCTTCGTCAACCGCCTCGAACTCCATCGTCGCCTTGTCGGTTTCGATCTCGGCCATCACGTCGCCCGAGTTTACGGTGTCACCTTCCTTGACCAACCATTTGGCCAGGGTGCCTTCTTCCATGGTGGGAGACAGGGCGGGCATAAGAATTTCAGTTGCCATGTTTCAATCCCCTCAAGCGTAGATGTCGGTCCAGAGCTCTTCGAGCGCTGGTTCCGGGCTGGTGCGAGCAAAATCAGCGGACTGGTTGACCACTTCTTTGATCTCTTTGTCGATGGCCTTGAGGTCATCTTCGGTGGCGTATTTGTTTTCGAGCAGCATCGCGCGGACCTGTTCAATCGGATCCCGCTCTTCGCGCATTTTCTGAACCTCTTCGCGGGTCCGGTATTTGGCCGGGTCCGACATGGAGTGTCCACGATAGCGGTAGGTTTTGACTTCTAGGATATAGGGGCCTTTGCCCGCGCGGCAGTGGGCTACCGCGCGTTCGCCAGCATCTTTTACGGCAAGAACGCTCATGCCATCAACAGCTTCGCCGGGGATACCAAAAGCGGCGCCTCGGGTGTAGATGTCTGGTGTGACCGAGGACCGTTGTTGCGAGGTGCCCATGGCGTATTGGTTGTTTTCGATGACAAAGATCACCGGCAGTTCCCAAAGGGCGGCCATGTTGAAGGTCTCGTAGACTTGGCCCTGGTTGGAGGCACCGTCACCGAAGTAGGTGAATGTAACGCGGCCGTTGTCTTTGTATTTGTCAGCAAAGGCCAGACCGGCACCAATTGGCACCTGAGCACCAACGATGCCGTGACCGCCGTAGAAATGTTTCTCTTTCGAGAACATGTGCATCGAGCCGCCCTTACCCTTGGACAAGCCGCCTTCGCGTCCGGTGAGTTCAGCCATAACGCCGCCAGCTTCCATGCCACAGGCCAGCATATGGCCGTGGTCGCGGTAGGAGGTCAGGCGTTTGTCGCCTTCTTCGGCTGCGGATTCGAGACCCACAACAACAGCTTCCTGACCGATGTAAAGGTGACAGAAGCCGCCGATCAGGCCCATGCCATAAAGCTGGCCCGCCTTTTCTTCGAATCGCCGGATCAACAACATCGAGCGATAGTGCTCGGTCAGTTCTTCGGCGGAAACATTTGTTTTCTTAACGCTTTTTCTCGCAGCCATGGTGGTGAACTCCCCCTGTAGGCTAGATAGTTTAGTGTTAAACTATCTAATAAATCATTTTGGCGCGGCTGGCGAGTATTTTTGTTGCGCGCGCCTGAGACGGGCTGTTTTCCGCAGTGATCTGTGGTGAATGCTATGGGGAGTCGGTAGATATGAAAACAGTGATTTGCCTGTTTGTAAGGGAAAATATTTTGGAAGACTCTGCGTCGCCAATGGTTCTGATAACCGACGTCAATGCCGTGAAATGGCGTAAGCTATGTGAAGACAGTTTGGTGGAAAACGAAATGGGGTTTCGCGCTGATCTGCGATTTGTTGACGCGCAAAGGTTTGTTGGCTCTGATGAAGAGACGCTGAGGGAAGCGTTTCCATACCCTGAAGCAGTGGTCATCTTTGCTGTAGATGAACTGACATTGTCACAGGAGGGTCGCCCTGTTCTCTGCATCGACCCGGAAGGTCAGGCGGCGTCATTTCGGGCCCACCTCAACGAGATTTGGCAGGTTGAAAGCAATCTTTCGACTGGCAACCTGTTGTTCGAGGAAATTGTGGAAGAGTGTGTTGAGGATGGTTACTTAAAACCACTCGATGAATTCTAGCGGATGACGATTTCGTCAGCGCGCAAGACACCCAAAACTGAACGGGTCTGTTCGTCGAGAAGATCAAGGTCAAGAAAATCATCGGACAGGCGACGTGTCAGGTTTTCCATCTGTGCGATTTCAAGATTGAGCCGGGTGAGATCGCGGCCCAGAGTTTCTGTCTCTGCCGCGATCTCGACCCTGCGAAATAACCCGTAATCCCCCTGTACCGCCGCAAAAGTAAAATACGCGCTGAGCGCGAATGCGGCCGCAAAAAAGGACAATGAACCAAGAGTGGGTCTGTGGTTTCGGGTCACGTGGGATAGCCTGTATGTACTGCTCAAGTTTATTTAGCGCCGGTTGATCCTGCGTCTGTAATGGTTATGGCACAGGCGATTCGGCTTGTGAATCCCCTTTGAGTCCAATGTCCTAAGTTTTTTTCGTTAAGGGTTTTGTAAGGTTTTTTGGGGGTGGCCCTGCGGGCCGCAGCCTCCGGCGGGGATATATCAGGCTAGATGAAATCCGGGAGTTGGAATTCTCTCTATTTTGTCTTGTGTTAACGATTTCCCACCGCAAGTCCGCACACTGTTCAGAGACTCTTGAACAGTGACATTTGCTAGCGGTACCAGCGATGGGAGAGATCGTTTTGTACCGGGGTTACCGGGTCAATGCTGCAACACCTGGCAGGGTTTTGCCCTCCATCCATTCCAGGAAAGCGCCGCCGGCGGTGGAAATATAGCTGAAATCCTTGGCTGCGCCTGCTTGATTGAGGGCCGCCACGGTGTCACCGCCGCCAGCGACGCTGATCAGGTCACCGGATTTGGTTAGCGCGGCCGCTTGTTGGGCTGCTGCATTTGTCGCGGCGTCGAAAGGCGGAATTTCAAAGGCACCCATTGGGCCGTTCCAGATCAGGGTTTGGGAGGACGCCAATACATCAGCCATGGCAGCAACGGTGGCTGGACCTGCGTCCAGGATCATCGCATCAGCGGGGCAAGCGTCTGCAGCGACGGTTTGATTGACAGCGCCTGCCTTGAACTCGCGCGCGACAACAACGTCGGTGGGCAGCAAGATCTTGCAGCCGGCTGTTTGGGCTTTGGCCATGATTTCAAGCGCGGTGCTGGTCATGTCGTGTTCGCACAGAGATTTGCCAACATCTATGCCCTGGGCGGCGAGGAAGGTATTGGCCATACCGCCACCAATCACCAGATGGTCAACCTTTTCAACCAGATTGCCCAGCAATTCTAGCTTGGAGGACACCTTGGCACCGCCAACCACAGCCGTTACCGGGCGTTTGGGCTGTCCCAACGCGCCTTCGAGGGCGGAGAGTTCTGCCTGCATCAGGCGGCCAGCACAGGCGGGCAGCAATTGGGCCAGGGCCTCGGTTGAAGCATGGGCGCGGTGGGCCGCGGAGAAGGCATCGTTGCAATAGATATCGCCGAGCTGGGCCATTTCTGCCGCCAGATCGGTATCGTTCTTTTCTTCGCCCGGATGAAATCGGGTGTTTTCCAGCAGCAGAATTTCACCGTCTTGCAGGGCGGCTACGGCTGCCTCTGCCGCGGGGCCACGGCAGTCGGCGCAAAACACCACAGGGGCGCCAAATGCGGCTTCCAGTGCGGGTTGCAGGGGGCGCAACGACATTTCAGGTACGACCTGACCCTTGGGGCGGCCAAAATGCGCCAACAGGATTGGGCTGCCACCGCGTGCCAGGATATCGGCAACTGTGGGGGCCACGCGGCGGATACGGGTGTCGTCGCTCACCACGCCATTGTCCACTGGTACGTTGATATCAACACGCAGCAATACGCGTTTTCCTGCCAGTTCCATATCGTCCAGCGTGTTCCAGCCCATGTCCGTCTCCTTGGAAAAACCTATGTCAATCTGGCGTTTATCTCGGGGCTTTTTGCTGTGCAGTCAATGCTCCCTTGGCAATTGGTGGCACGCAGCTTAAATATCACCGCAAATAGACAAGACAGGAGAGCCAAATGGCCGAGATTAAAGATCCAGAAAACACCATCATCATCGAGTTGACAGGCGGTAACGTTGTCATCGAACTGCTGCCGGATGTTGCCCCTCAGCATTGTGATCGCATGAAGGAACTGGCGCGTGGTGGCGAGTATGACAATGTCTGCTTTCACCGGGTGATTGACGGGTTCATGGCGCAGACGGGCGATGTGGCCAATGGTGACATGGAAGACGGTTTCAACCTGCGTAGCGCAGGCACTGGTGGGTCCGAGTTGCCTAATGTACCAGCCGAGTTTTCAAAGCTGCCGCACGACCGTGGCACCATTGGCGCCGCTCGTTCAGCCAGCCCAGACAGCGCCAACTCGCAGTTCTTTATCAACTTTAGCGACAACCATTTCCTGAACGGCCAGTACACCGTTTATGGCCGGGTTATTGAAGGTATGGATCACGTTGATGCCATCACCCGTGGTGAGCCACCTGCGGAGCCAGACCGGATGATTTCAGTTAAGGTTGCAGCAGATGCTTAAGTTTGCAGCAGCCTTTGCCCTGATGGCCAGCCCTGCGCTGGCCTCTGGCATCGAGATCGCCGTTGAAGGTGAAGGGGCCAATGGTACCATCACAATCGACTTGTTCGAAGACGTTGCCCCAAAGCATGTCGAGCAGATCACAGCATTGGCCGCGAATGGTCTGTATGACGGTGTGGTTTTTCACCGTGTGATCAAGGGCTTCATGGCACAGACCGGTGATGTTGAGCATGGCCGTTTGGGCATGGACATGAGCCGTGCAGGCACCGGTGGATCGGATCTGGGTAATATTCCGGCCGAGTTTTCGGAGATGCCGTTTGACGCAGGTGTTGTGGGTATGGCGCGCAGCCAGAGCCCTGACAGTGCCAATTCGCAGTTTTTCATCATGTTTGATGCCGGATATTTCCTGAACGGTCAGTACACCGTTGTGGGTAAGGTCACCGCTGGCATGGATGTGGTGAATGCGATCAAACTGGGTCATCCGCGTTCGGGAGCTGTCACTGGCCAGCCGGATGTTATGAAAACGGTAACCGTGACCGAGTAAATCTTTGGAACTTCCTGGGGGAAGTTCTGCAGCTTTAGAAGCGTGAGCAGCCGGACCGTCGGTTGCTCACGCTTTTTTTTGGTGTTTGTGATCCCGGATGAGCGCATTCTGGTCCCTAGAGAGGGGCTGAATATGTTGCTGCGTACGTGCCTTGTTGTTTTTACTCTCCTGTCTGGGGGAGCCGCCGCTGACCCGGAAAATTGGCGCACCGAATGGCCCAACACTGATTTTAGCCGAACCAGCGTTGACAGCTGGGCCGAGATCTTGTCTGGCGGGCCGCCCAGAGATGGCATCCCGGCGTTGGACAATCCACAGTTTGTTGGCACAGATGATGCGCAGGGAATTGGGGCGCGTGAACCTGTCATCACAGTGGAGATTGCAGGACAAACACCGCGCGCCTATCCGCTGCGTTATCTGACCTGGCATGAAATTGTGAATGACAGCATTGGTGATGTGCCTATTGCAGTGACGTTTTGTCCGCTGTGTAATTCTGCGATGACGTTTGATCGACGTACCTCAGCTGGTGTGTTGACCTTTGGGGTGTCTGGAAAACTGCGAAACTCTGACATGGTGATGTTTGATCGCGAGACCGAGAGTTGGTGGCAGCAGGCGCTGGGACAGGGGATTGTTGGTGATATGACGGGCGTCAGGTTAAAGCTGCTGCCGAGCTGGATGGAGAGCTGGCAGGAGTTTGTGACGCGCAATCCAGAGGGGTTGGTGATGGCAGAGCCTGCCTATAACCGGTCTTATGGACGTAACCCGTATCGTGGCTATGACAGCTCTGAACGGCCATTTTTGTACAATGGAGAACCGCCGCCACACGGTGTTCGTCCGCTGGCGCGGGTGGTGCGGGTCGGCACACGGGCCTGGCCGTTGGCACGTCTTGCCGAGGTAGGCGAGGTCCGCGAAGCTGGGGTGGTGATTTCCTGGCGTGCCGGTCAGGCCTCGGCACTGGATACCGGGAAAATTGCTGCGGGACGGGACGTGGGATCCATTCGGGTGCGCGACGGGCAGGGGCGAGATCTGGCCCATGACGTGATGTTTGCTTTTGCGTTTCATGCCTTCTGGCCTGAGGGTGAGTGGATGTTGGATGCCCAATAAGTGAATGAAAGACGCCCATCGCCAGAGATTATGTGCCAACTATGTTGTAGGGTCTTACAGGTACAAGTCATCGTTTAAATACCTTAAACCGGTGTCGATGAGGACGGTCACAATTTTCTTGCCGGGACCCAGTTCTTTGGCGCGTTGCAGGGCGGCCCAGACATTTGCACCCGAAGTGATCCCCGCAAATAGGCCTTCTCGGCGGGCCAGTGACCGTGCGCCCCAATAGGCGTCTTCATCGGTCACAGGGATAACGTCGCTAAGGAGATCATGTCGCAGGATTGTTGGCACAAAGGACAAGCCTATTCCTTCAAGTTTGTGGGTGCCGCTTGTATCTCCTCCGGAAACATTGCGGACATCGTTTGGCTCGATGGCTATGATCCTGGTGTTGGGGTTTTGTGCTTTCAGAATTTCAGCATTTCCAGAGATGCACCCGCCACCACCTGCCGCCATGATGAATTCATCAACCGGGCCATCGATCTGGTTGAGGATTTCACGCGCCATGCCGTGGTAGCCCAGTTTGTTGTCCAGATTGTTGACTTGATCGGGCCAAAATGTACCCGGTTCACGGCTCAACTCTTTCGCGCGGGCAATCATGCGGTTGATTACGTTTGCAGTCAGGACGCCTCCCTCTGCATGAACAATCTCCACCTCGGCACCAAAGGCCCGCATGGTTTGCAGTTTTTCCTGTGAAAACCCATTCGAGGAGACAAAATGAGCCTTATAGCCGCGCGTGGCGCAGATCATAGCGAGCGAGCTGCCGGTGCTGCCTCCAGTGTATTCAACGACCCGTCCGCCAGGTTTCAACGCGCCGCGCTGCTCTGCACCTTCAATCATCGACATTGCCATTCTGTCTTTCATGCTGCCGGTTGGGTTTGCCCCTTCCCACTTCACGTAGACTTCCGCGCTGTCTGGACCTGTCAGGTGGCGAAGTTTGATCAATGGAGTGTTTCCAATCATGGGTCCTGTGATCCTTGTGCTGTTTTGAATTTAGTGACTTTCATATTTAAAGTGACTATTCGGGTCAAGCTTCCATTTTTAAAGTGACTGCTGTAAGAGCAAGGAATGTATCACGAATGGGAGCAGGTCATGCCGGAGCAACAACACGATTTTCGCTCGCGGTGTTCCATTGCGCGCAGTTTGGAAATTCTTGGCGATAAATGGACGTTGTTGGTTGTTCGGGATCTGATGTGGCATGGGAAGCATACCTTTCAGGAGCTGCAGGGGAGCGAAGAAAAGATGCCAACCAACCTGTTGTCGCAGCGATTGAAGCGGTTGATGGAGTGGGGAGCAGTGAGCCGAGAAGCCTACCAGGATCGACCCGTCAGATATCGTTACTACCTGACCGAGCGGGGCAAGGAACTAGAGCCTATCCTGTTGCAGATTATGGGCTGGGGGCATGCGCATCTGGGTGGTGGACGTTATGATCCTGTTCAGGGGCGCACGGTTGTTGACGGCGAAGACTAGCGATCGTGTGTGACTGCTATAGTCCAATATGGGATGGGTGTCTGAGGCTCGCAATCGCACAGGAGCCAGCAAGGAATAAAAAACGCCACTAGATTTCTCTAGTGGCGTTCAAACTCTTGAGGGATCTGATGTTCAGATCCGACGTTGGCCTTAGCCTTCAGCTTTGGCAATAGCAGCGGCGGCTTTGGAGGCTGGTGCTTTGGAGGCTGGCGCAGCAGCGCGACCTGGGTTCAATGGGTCGTCCTGACGCTGAACCGAGCCTTCGAAGTGAGCGCCGCTTTCGATTGCGATGGTCTTGTGGATGATATCACCCTCGACACGAGCGGTTGCTGTCAGGCGAACCTTCAGCCCGCGTACACGACCAACGATTCGACCATTGATGACGACGTCATCAGCAGTCACTTCACCTTTGATGGTGGCCGATTCGCCGATGGTCAGCAGGTGGGCGCGGATATCGCCTTCGACCGTACCTTCGACCTGAATATCACCGGTGGTTTTCATGTTGCCGGTAACGTGCAGATCCGAAGACAGAATGGAAGCAGGTGGCTTTGCCTTAGGGGCGCTGGCCTTGAAATCGCTTTTGGCTGGCGCGGCTGGAGCCGATGCCATTGCCGAAGCCGGTACTGCCGGAGTTGCTTTAGCCTCAGGGGCCTTGGCGCCGGGTTCGTTGATTTTGCTTTTAGAAAACATTGCGTGCAGCCTTGATATAGATCATCGGGTTAACTGGTTTTCCATTGACCCTAACCTCGTAGTGGAGGTGGGTCCCGGTGGACCGTCCGGTGTTACCCATATCACTGATGTGATCCCCGCGCGAGACCCTTTGGCCGACCTTTACGCGGATGTTAGAATTATGGGCGTATCGAGTTTCAATGCCGAAGGCGTGCTGGATGGTGACCAGCTTGCCATAGCCGGATTGCCAACCTGCTTGGGTGACAACACCGTCGGCAGTGGAAAAGATGTCAGTGCCAGTGCGGCCTGCAAAGTCAGAGCCTTTGTGCAGGCGGCGCCCCCCTGTTTTGGGATCGCGACGATAGCCGTAACCTGAGGTTTGGCGGACTGTGCCAAGGTTGACCGGGGTGGCAAACGGCGCTTGCTGGGCAGCAATACGATAAAGATTCAACTGGTCCATCTGATTCAGCAACAGATTGGCGCGCAGTTCATCCGCAGTGGGTTCTTCACCGCGGGTTGACAGGGAAAAAGGGTCAAGCGGACCGCCCTGACCGCTATATCCGCGCCGCACCTGTTCAAGGATGCGGTCCGTGGGCATTCCGGCAGAGCGGAACATTTTGTCGAGTGGTTCGACAGAGATTGCCATGGCTTCTTCCAGTTGGCGGAAAATCTGATCGTTACGATCGTCCATCAAGCGGATTTCTTTTTCCAACTCATCGCGGGCCTCAAGTGCGGCTTGCGAATCTGCCAGAATCTGATCGCGCTCGAGCGCCGTATCGGCCAGAGCTGCGGCGACAAAGTCCATCTGCGCTGGGGCAGATGAGGCCAGCGCCTGCGGGCTGTCACCGGTGGTTTCTTGTTGCTGGAGCTGAGTCAGCTGATTTCGGGCTGACTCGCGGTCCTGCATTGTTTGGCGCAACGTGGTCTGGATGACTTCGATGCCGGTTTCCAACTCATGACGGTGCGTTTCCGAAGCCAGAATTTCCGATTGCATTACCGAGATCTGAGCCAGTGCTGCGTTGAAACGGTTCTGCGCGGCCAGTGCCTCATGGGCGCGGGCGTCGCGTTCTTGCGAAAGAACATTTAGCCGCTCACGGTAGGTTTCCTGATCACGTTTGGCTTGTTCGCGAAAGTTGCCTGAGCCAATGCTGTCCATCAGGACAATGGCGGTTGCAACAATACCCCAGGCGACGATGACGCAGGTGCCTGCAACTGCGATCAGCTGAGTTTCCGGGCGGAGCCGGATAAATCGCGTGTCGGTATCGGATTTCAGAAATACGCGCCGCTCGGGAAATCTCCGTTCCAGAAAGCCGTGAATTTTAATAGCCAGACGTGTTCGCACGCGCTGATCCTTGTGCCATCCCATTACAAAAGGCCCGCCGCAGAGAGCGCGCCAGCCCTTAGGGGGTAAGGAATAGCCAGACAGGCAGGATTGGGCAAGCCTGTTGACCAATTCAGCGTTCACCTAGCGAACAATTGGTAGCTATGGGCAAGATTTTGCCGAACCGAAGTGAGACAGTAGCTGCGTGGATTTAACCGAAGCCTTATTGTGGATCAGCTTCGGTCAAGGGCCAGTAGAAATCTGGCGGAATCCCGGCTTCGGCTCGTTTTTCTTCATTAAACGGAGGTTTTAAAGTGCTGTGAAAATAGCGCCTTACCAAGCTGTGAAAGATCTCTTTGGGGTCTGAGTTTTCTCGTCCACACAGAAAATGGAACCACTTGCTGCCATAGGCCACATGGCTGACCTCTTCGGCGTAAATCACTTCTAGTGTCTCGATTACTTGGGGCATCTTGGCCTTGCGGAACAGCTCGATCATGCCGGGCGTGACATCAAGCCCGCGGGCCTCGAGCACCATGGGAACCACAGCCAAACGACCCATCAGATCTTCGGCGGTGTCCTCGGCGGCGCGCCACATACCTGTGTGGGCGGGCAAAGCACCGTAGTGGCTGCCAAGGGTGTCCAGGCAATCACATATAAGGTTGAAGTGTTTGGATTCTTCATCTGCGGATTTGACCCAATCGTCATAGAACCCCATCGGCATCGGCACATGAGAAAAGCGCGCAATGATATCCCAATGCAGGTCCACTGCGTTTAACTCAATATGCGCAACTGCGTGAAGCAGCGCAATTCTGCCAGCGGGCGTTCCTGGTTTTCGCTTCGGAACATCGCGCGGGTTGAGCAATTCGGGGTGTTCAGGCCGTGCGGGGTGAAGAGGCGGGGAGGCCGTGCCAATCTCAATCACCTCACGTTTTCCAGTACGTGATTCAAACCATTCTTTTGCGTGGTGACGCGATAGAGCAGTTTTTTCGTGCCCATCAGCGGTGTTGAGGACCTGCGCTGCGCGTTCCGCGAGTGAAAGGTTTTGGTTGATCATAGGAGCCATCCGGTTGTTGTGACCTGGATCTCCTTGATTTGGGGGAGATTGTCCAGATTTTGGGGCGAGCGCGGCTTGCTTTCTGCGCGCTCGCCCCGATCAACTGACTATGCAGCATTGCTTGCGATCAGATTCTCAGTGCTGCGCTGCCCTAGGGCTGATTAGAGCGCCTGGACCGCTGCCAGAACCTCTTCGACATGACCGTCCACTTTTACCTTGCGCCAAACGCGGGCAACGCGTCCCTCTGCGTCAATGAGAAAGGTTGAGCGCTCAATCCCCCAGTGTTTTTTGCCATAGAGGTTCTTCTCTTTCCAGACCCCGTAGTCTTCGCTGGTGGTGCCATTTTCGTCAGAAAGCAGCGGTGTTGTCAGTTCGTGTTTTGCGGTAAACTTATCGTGCTTGGTGATACTGTCCTTGGAGATGCCAAACACCAGAGCACCTGCATCAGAAAAAGCCTGCAACTGACTGGAAAATCCGATGGATTCCTTGGTGCAGCCCGGCGTATCATCACGAGGATAGAAAAATAAGACTACGGCTTGGCCCCGAAGAACTGACAGCGTCACATCGCTGCTTTTGCCTCCGCAAGGAAGTGTGAAATCAGGGGCCAGGTCTGAGGTTTCGAGCATATCGTATGTCTCCATGGAAAACTGTGGGGACTGACTGCCACATTCTGGCGACAACAGGCAAAGGAAAAGCAAAGATCACCCGTGCCCAAAAAATACCAGGCCCTGGCCCAGAGCACCAAGAGCCATCTCTGCCGGGCGTCAAACGGACCCGTTGGCGGATGCTACGTGTTGGCATTTGGCTCTTGTCTGGGGTGACGTTGTTGTTGGCTGGACTGGTGTATTTTGCCATGGGGACCCGGTTTGATGCACCAGACTGGCTGCGCCAGCGGGTTGAAACGCGGATCGAGCGCAATTTGGCAGGCATGCAAATCGAATTTGGCCAGATCTATATGGTGGTCAATCACGGGTGGCGACCTCGCGTTGGGTTGCGGGACGTCCGGTTAAGCGCAGCAGACGGAACTGTTATGGCACAGCTGGCGGATGCGCAGGCATCACTGGCGATGCGCCCCTTATTGTCGGGGCAGGTACAACCCAAACGGATCAGTATCAGTGGTTTGTTCGCGACTTTGCGCCGCGAGGCGAGTGGTGCAATGGCACTGAGCCTTGAAGGCGGAGCAGCACCGGTGCGTCAGGCGGCGGGCTTGCCACAATTGATCGAACAGTTTGATCAGCTGCTGATGGCTCCGGCCTTGTCGGCGCTGGATGTTATCGAGACCGAGGCCCTGACGCTGCGCTATGAAGACGACCGGCAAGGCCGGGGTTGGACCTTGGATGGCGGGCACATAGAGTTAGACCGAACCGGTCAGAATGTTGCCATTACCGGTGGTTTCTCGCTGCTGAGCGGGCGTGACTATGTCGGTACGGTCGAGGCCAATTATAGCTCAAAAATTGGTGATGCCGCTGCTGAGTTTGGTGTGTTGGTGCGTGAAATCGCCAGCGAGGATATCGCCAGTCAGAGTGCTGCGCTTGGTTGGTTGCAGGTTTTGCGCGCCCCAATTTCAGGGTCTCTGAGGGGCGGAATCGACAGCAATAGTGCGCTGCTACCGTTTTCTGCCAGTCTGCAGATAGGCAGCGGCGTATTGCAGCCTGCAGACCAAACGCTACCGATCCCATTCCATGGCGCCAGTAGTTACATTTCCTTCACGCCTGAAACGCAAATCCTGCAGTTTGATGAACTGCGTGTGAACAGCGGATGGGGCGCCGGCGCAATGGAAGGTCAGGCCTTGCTAAGCGGGGTGGAGAATGGGCAGTTGACCGAACTCGTCGGGCAGTTGCGATTTTCGGATCTGAGTTTGAATCCGCGTGGGTTGTATGAAACTCCACTGGAACTGGCCGGGATAAACGCGGATTTCAAGCTTGAGCTCAATCCATTTCGTCTTCGGATCGGCGAGATGCTGGTCCGGGATGGCGATAGCAATATTCTTGTCAGTGGTGCGCTGAGGGCCGGAGATCTGGGCTGGGATTACGATGTCATCGCCCAGGTGGATAAAGTTGAGGCCGACCGCGTCAAGCAACTCTGGCCCGAGGCGGCGCCGCCAAAACCACGTAAGTGGGTGCGCGAGAATCTATGGCAAGGCACTGCGCGTGACATCAATTTGGCACTGCGCGGCAGAGACGGCAAAAAGCCGTTCCTGTATTTGGACCTTGGGTTCGAAGATGCAGTTGTGCGGTTCCAGAAAAATCTGCCGCCACTGCGCAATGCTCAAGGTCAGATGAGCATTTATGGCAAGCGGCTGGTTCTGATGGCCACTGGCGGTACGGTTACCGCTGATCAAGGTGGGGACATCGATGTTGCGGGGACCTCATTTATTATTCCCGATATGTCCGTCAAACAGGGGGCTCCGGGTGTTGCCCGGGTGGTGGGGACAGGATCGGTGACGTCTGTACTATCCTTGTTGAACCGGCCGCCGTTGTCGGTGCTGAAAGACAGTAATCTGCCGGTAGATCTGGCAAAGGGATTGGTCAGCGTTGCAGGCACCCTATCGCTGCCATTGCGCGACAAGGTGCCAGTTGAGGAAATTTTCTATCACTACCAAGGACGGATTTCTGATGTCGAGAGCAACGTGTTGGTGCCTGGCCATGCGTTGCAGGCAACTTCTCTGAACCTGAGTGGAGATCAGAACGGCGTGGAGATTGGTGGCAAAGGGCAACTGTCTGGCGTCCCCATAAGCGCCAAGTGGCGTATGGCTCTTGGCAAGGATGTGCCGAAAATGAGCCGTGTTGAAGGCCAGGTTGAGCTATCGCAAATGGCTGTAGATGCCTTTGGCCTGGGATTGCCCAAAGGATCAATTAGCGGGCAGGCTACCGGTGAATTTGCGGTGGATTTGAAACCTGAACAGCCACCTCTGCTCTCGCTGCAATCAGATTTGAGCGGGGCAGGGGTAAGAATCCCATCTTTGAGCTGGGCAATGTCGCCTGAGGCCACCGGAACCTTGACTATCTCAGCCCGCTTGGGAGAACTGGCACAGGTTGACCTCTTGGAGCTCAAGGCCCCTGGTTTGACGGTGTCAGGCACTCTGAGTACCCGTGTGGGCGGAGGCTTGGACCGGGCTCAGTTCAGTCAGGTGAATGTTGGCAATTGGTTGACAGGCTCGGCTGAATTGGTGGGCCGGGGCAATGCTGCGCCATCGGTCAACGTGACCGGTGGGGCGCTGGACATGCGTAAAACCCCGTTCAGTGGTGCCAGTGGTGCTGCGGGTACCAGCGGAGGCAATACTCCGATTACCCTGACACTGGGCCGGTTGCAGGTGACAGACAGCATCGCGTTACACGGGTTTCGCGGGAAGTTTTCAACTTTGGGCGGGTTTAGTGGTCAATTCAGCGGTGCCTTGAATGGGCAGACAGCAATCAACGGTCAGGTGGTGCCCCAAAATGGGGGTGTTGCGACGCGGATTCGGTCAAATGATGCTGGTGGTGTCTTCCGGTCTGCTGGCATGCTGGGCCATGGACGGGGCGGCAGTTTTGATATGACACTGACCCCGGCGAGTAAACCGGGTGAGTATGATGGTCGCATCAAGGTGAAAAACACCCGGATCAAAGATGCACCGGCAATGGCCGCTTTGATCAACTCGTTGAGCTTGATCGGTCTGGTGGATGAACTGGCTGGGCAAGGTATTTTGTTTACAGGAGTTGAGGCCAGTTTTCGTCTGGGCCCGTCTTACCTGATCCTGCACAAAAGCAGTGCAGTGGGTCCCTCGATCGGGCTGTCGATGGACGGCAATTTTGATCTTGCGCGTGGGGTATTGAACATGCGCGGCGTAGTGTCACCGATTTATATGCTGAACGCCATTGGATCCGTACTGACCCGCAAGGGTGAGGGCTTGATTGGATTTGCCTATACCCTGCGCGGTACTGCGGATGAGCCGCAGGTGCAGGTCAACCCGCTGTCTGGGCTGGCGCCGGGTATGTTCCGTGAAATCTTTCGTGGCCCTGCACCTAGAATTCCCGGGCAGCCAGAACCTGCTGCGCCGACGCCCGGCACGCCGCCCTCTCCCTATTCCAGCCCGGCAGAGGATCGGTAGCTTTGCTGTGTTCAGCGATCCTTGCTGACCCAAGCGGTCTCTCAAATTGGGCCATGGCCAAGCGGCGGTGAACCCCTTATAGCGCGGGCATGAAACTCAGTGATTTTGACTTTGAGCTGCCTGACAGCCTGATTGCGACCCGCCCCGCAAACCCGCGCAGTTCGGCGCGTTTACTGGTGGCCCAAGGTGACGTGCTTAGCGATGGGCATGTGACGGATCTGGTGGACTGGCTGCGCTCTGGCGATCGCTTGGTGTTGAACGATACCAAAGTGATCCCGGCACGATTAAGCGGGCGACGGCATCGTGACAGTGCGCAGGGACCGGTTGCAGCTAAAATTGAAGTGACACTGCTGGAGCCGCGTGCAGATGGGCGTTGGGGGGCTTTGCTGAAGCCACTGAAAAAGATCAAGATCGGCGAAGAGGTGGTATTCCGTGATGGGTTCAGCGCCACACTAGAGGCTGTCGAGGATGGTCAGGGCCAGCTGCGGTTTAATCTGGATGGGGATGATTTCGACGCAGCACTGGCGCAGGCGGGGGCGATGCCCTTACCGCCCTATATTGCCGCAAAACGTGCTGCGGATGAGCAGGATAAACAGGACTATCAAACGGTTTGGGCACAACATTCTGGGGCGGTCGCTGCCCCAACTGCCAGTCTGCATTTTGACGACGCATTGCTGACGGCCTTGGCGGCCAAGGGGGTGGAATTCACGCATGTCACCCTGCACGTCGGGGCAGGCACATTCTTACCGGTCAAAGTCGATGACGTGACCACCCATAAGATGCATGCAGAATGGGGGCGGGTCAGCCAGCAAGCCGTCGATGAAATCACCGCCACTAAGGCGGCCGGTGGCCGTGTGATCCCGGTGGGGACCACGGCACTCAGATTGATTGAGAGTGCGGCACGCAGCGGTGAGATTGCGCCCTGGGAAGGGGAGACGGATATCTTTATCTATCCGGGGTTCGCCTTTCATGTGACCGATGCACTGATGACCAACTTTCACCTGCCAAAGTCGACCCTGTTGATGCTGGTGTCTGCTTTGATTGGACAACAGCGTGTGAAAGCGATTTACGATCACGCGGTCGAAGACGGTTACAGGTTTTTTTCCTACGGTGACGCCTCATTGTTGCTGCCCTAAGTTTGGCGGTTCTTGCTGACTAGGGTGAAATTGTGCAGGCTCCGCCGTAAAAGGGGAGATTGCAGTATGGGCGGGACTATTGTTGTAACAGGGGCCACCAGCGGGTTGGGTCTTGCCTTGGTGGAGCAGTTAAAGATGGCTGGGTTTCAGCCGGTTCTGACGGGGCGAAATCGAGATAAGGTGGATAGTCTGGCGACAGATCTGGCTGTGCCAGGATATCAGTTGAATGTCGCCGATGCAGGGTCAATCACCCGGGTGAGTGCTCAGATTATCGCTGATCTTGGACCGGTTGACGGTCTGATCAACAATGCAGGCATTTGGCTGGAAGGGGATTTTGAGACCTATACTGCCGAACAGATCCAACAGGTTTTGGACACAAACACCACAGGCACAATCCTGACCACACATGCCTTTTTGCCCGATATGCTGGCCCGCCGTCGTGGCACTATCATCAACACGGTTTCGACTGGGGCGTTGTATTGCCGTAAGTTGATCAGTGTTTACTCGGCCAGCAAATGGGCCATCCGTGGGTTTACCGGCTGTATGGAGGTCGAATGTGCGCCAAAGGGAGTTCGCGTGATGGGGTTCTATCCGGGTAAGATTGATACCAGCATGTATGACACGGCTGGGTTTGGGCGCGATCTGAACATTGCGATGAGCCCGGAGCAGGGCGCCGAGATGGTTGTCACCATGTTGCGGAGTGAAGGCATGGTCTGGTCGCAGGTCTCGGGGCGGTCGATCACCGATTATCAGTGACACAGGTGCGCTGTGGAGGGCCGTCTTTGTTTGCCCGAGAATGTATGCAAGCGTCGCTTTTAGGACCTGCGTGACGAAAAACTGACAGAACTGAGCTTCGTTCTCAGGGAAAAGCAGAAATCTGAGAGGCCAAAACCCATTTGGGGCGGGCCAGATGGTGCAGTCCCTAAATGAGAAGGATACGCAGGGATGTTTCAGGTTCTGTCGAGCGCGTGGGCGCTGTTACTTGGGATGGGTCTACTGATGGTCGGCAACGGCCTGCAGGGGACCTTGCTTGGGGTCAGAGGTGAGATTGAGGGCTTCTCGACGTTTGAGATGTCCTTTGTGATGTCGGCGTATTTTGTAGGCTTTCTAGGTGGGTCCAAATTGGCCCCAGACCTGATCCGGCGGGTGGGGCATGTGCGGGTCTTTGCGGCTTTGGCCTCATTTATCTCGGCTGTGATGATTCTATATCCGGCCTTTGCCCATCCTGTCGCGTGGATCTTTGGACGGGTTCTCATCGGGTTCTGCTTTTCTGGCGTGTATGTGACCGCTGAAAGCTGGTTGAACAATGCGGCTGACAATCAAAACCGAGGTAAGGCACTGTCACTTTACATGATCGTGCAGATGGCGGGGATCGTGTCCGCGCAGGGGTTGCTCCTGGTTGGTGATCCAGCCGGTTATGAGACATTTGTCATTGCATCGGTGCTTGTATCCGTTTCGTTTGCTCCGATTTTGCTATCGATTTCCCCCACACCGGCGTTTGACACTGCCAAACCGATGACATTGCGTAAGCTGATGGAAACGTCGCCGCTGGGATGTGTCGGCATGTTCTTGCTGGGCGGCGTGTTTTCCGCACAGTTTGGTATGAGCGCAGTATATGGCGCTGAGGCAGGGTTGAGCCTGTTGGAAATTTCGATCTTTGTGGCGACGTTCTACGTTGGCGCGACTCTCTTGCAGTTTCCGCTTGGGTGGGTCTCGGACAGAATGGACCGACGTGTTCTGGTGCTGGTCATTGCGGGCGTTGGAGCCGTTGGCAGCGTGCTGGGAATGAAATTTGGGATGCAGTTTGAGATGTTGCTGCTGTCAGCGTTTCTGGTTGGCGGCATGACCAGCCCTTTGTATTCGCTGCTGATCGCCCATACCAACGACTATCTTGACCACGATGATATGGCGGCTGCCTCGGGCGGGTTGGTGTTTATCAATGGGCTGGGGGCGATCGCGGGACCGCTGATCACCGGTTGGCTGATGGGGGACGCGGTCTTTGGGCCTGCGGGGTACTTCTTGTTTATGGCGCTGCTGCTGGCTGTTCTGGCCAGCTATGCCGCTTATCGCATAACTCAGCGGGCTGCGATTCCTGTCGAAGAAACCGGAATAATGGCGCCGATGACACCAAGTGCATCGCCCGTGTCAGTTGAGTTTGCACAGGAGTATGCCATTGATACGGAACTGGAAGAGCAAGAAGCTGCTGGCGAATTAGGATGATTGCGCTAACCCGGTTGAATTTTGCGCAAGATTTCACAAAAACACCACTCCTGTTGTAATTTGTTACCGTAACAGACTTGTAAAATGGTCGTAAAATCGACTGATGTTAGGGACAGGCAAAAATTGGAGTATGACCCATGGTTGGTCCCGACGAGGTTCTGGAGTTCTGGCTAGATGAAGCTGGACCAAAGGGCTGGTATATGCAGGACGAGGCGTTTGACGCCGAGATACGAAAACGGTTTGAGGCAGCATGGGAAGGGGCTTGCGAAGGCAAGTATTCGATGTGGCTTACCCATCCCAGCGGAGTGCTGGCCTATCTCATTCTAACCGATCAGTTCCCACGGAATATGTACCGCGGATCCAAGGCGGCTTTTTCCAGTGATAAGCTGGCCCTGGCAGCAGCCAAGGCGGCGATCAGCAAGAAATGGGATATGAAGATCGACGAGCCCGCACGGCAGTTCTTTTATCTGCCGCTAATGCATTCCGAAAACCTCTGTGATCAGGACCGTTGTGTTCGGTTGATGAAGGAGCGGATGCCGGTTGAAGGCCCATCGAACTTGCTGCATGCCCGCGCGCACCGTGAGGTGATCCGGCTGTTCGGTCGCTTTCCCTATCGCAACGAAGCGTTGGCGCGTCACAGTACGGAACCTGAATTGGACTATGTTATGGCTGGTGGCTATGGCGAGACGGTCCGTTTGTTACAGGCTGCCAGCTAGGCCCAATTAGGGCGTCGGCGGTACACAATTTGAGAGCCGGGCAATCTGCCCGGCGAACTCAGCCGCCCCGGTTTGGGCCGCATCTCGAATGACTTCTGCAGGTAGGGCTTTCAGATCCAACATTTCGGACTGGAGAGCCGCCAATCTACGGTCCAGTGCATCAAGCTTCGCCGACACCGCGATTTCGGGGCGCTGCAGAATGTCACTACGCAGTGCGACAACTTCGGTTCGCAATGCCTCGATGCGGTTCTGGACTGGGGTGATCTGGACCACAGCCTGCGTGACTTGCCCTGTCACATTGTCCACGGAAGACATTAGCTTCCAACCCAGAAACAGGCAGAGCGCCAATAGCAGCAGGGTTGCGTTGATACATGCCTTGAGCAGATCGAGAAGTGTTTTTGTCATCACAAGGGCCTATTGGGTCAAATGTGTTGGATTGGGAATTATGAGATTTATACCGTCTCATGGTTTCAGAAATTGCGGCGGAATGCTATTGATAACAATAAGAAATGCAGGAAAACCTCTCTGTCAGGGGGAGTGTTTGCAGTCTGTATATAAATAGTTTAATGGTGAACTAGTTTTAAACCGCAGTGCTGAGGGACTAACAATGGCTACCAAATCCTTTGATCTGATTGTTATCGGGGCCGGACCGGGGGGCTATGTAGCCGCCATTCGCGGCGCGCAGCTGGGGCTGAAAGTCGCAGTGGTCGAGCGCGAACATCTGGGCGGCATCTGCCTGAACTGGGGCTGTATCCCCACCAAGGCGCTGCTGCGATCCTCTGAGGTGTTTCACCTGATGCACCGGGCCAAAGAATTTGGCCTGTCGGCAGACAATATCAACTATGACATCGATGCGGTGGTGAAGCGGTCGCGCGGTGTAGCCAAGCAGCTGTCTGGTGGCATCGGACATCTGTTGAAGAAAAACAAAGTCACTGTGGTGATGGGACAAGCGGTGATCCCGGCCAAGGGACGCGTTAGTGTCAAGACTGATAAGGGTACCGAAGAGCTAAGCGCCAAGAACATCGTTTTGGCTACCGGCGCACGGGCACGGGAATTGCCGGGGCTGGAAGCAGACGGCGATCTGGTCTGGACATACCGTCATGCCCTGCAACCGCCGCATATGCCGAAAAAGCTGCTGGTCATCGGGTCGGGCGCCATTGGCATCGAATTTGCTAGTTTCTATAACACACTGGGGGCTGACACGACTGTTGTGGAAGTGATGGACCGGGTGCTGCCAGTTGAAGACGCCGAGATTTCCGCCTTTGCCCATAAGGCGTTCAAGAAACAGGGCATGAAGATCATGGAAAAAGCCATGGTCAAAAAACTGGATCGCGGTAAAGGCAAGGTTACAGCTCATATAGAGGTCGCTGGTAAGGTCGAAACCCAAGAGTTCGACACTGTAATTTCAGCTGTTGGCATCGTCGGCAACGTCGAAAACCTGGGGCTGGAGGCACTGGGGGTCAAGTTGGATCGCACCCATGTGGTCACCGATGAATATTGCCGGACTGGGGTCGACGGGCTCTATGCCATCGGTGATATCGCCGGAGCGCCCTGGTTGGCGCATAAGGCCAGCCATGAAGGTGTCATGGTGGCGGATCTGATCGCAGGCAAACATGCGCATCCGGTTAAACCCGAAAGCATTGCGGGCTGCACCTATTGTCACCCACAGGTGGCCAGCGTCGGGTATACCGAAGCTAAGGCCAAAGAGTTGGGTTATGACATCAAAGTGGGCCGGTTTCCCTTTATCGGCAATGGCAAAGCCATTGCATTGGGCGAAGCAGAAGGGTTGGTAAAAACCATTTTTGATGCAAAAACAGGCGAACTGTTGGGCGCTCATATGGTTGGGGCTGAAGTGACGGAAATGATCCAAGGCTATGTGGTTGGGCGTCAGCTGGAAACCACAGAGGAAGACCTGATCAATACCGTGTTCCCACATCCGACCCTTAGCGAGATGATGCATGAAAGTGTATTGGATGCGTTTGACCGCGTAATCCATATGTAGTTTTAGATACAGTCGTTTAGGTTGCAATGCCCGGTGCCATGACTGGTTCCGGGCATTTTGCGTTTTAACGCGCAAAGCAAGCAATTATCCGCCCACTTCGTAATCAACATTTATCCGACTATGACATCACGAAAAAATCGTCTTCCCAGGTCTGCTACAGGATTGAAAATAGCGGTTTTTGGCCAGATCAAACAAAGCATTCGACAGTATCAGAGCGGGTGCCTAAATTGGTTTAGTGTACACTTGTTAATTAGTAGAGGGAGTAACGTCATGAATACTTTAAAGACTCTTGCCATGATTGTGGCTGGTAGCTTTATTTCTACGACTTCAGCAATCGCCGGTGGTTCGGTGTTGCCTGGGGACGGTAGCTTTACCCAATATGGTGTTGTGGACGGCTGGACCGTCTATGTTGATGTGGAGCGGGAATCCTGCTTGATCGAGCGTGTTGATGCCTCGGCCAACGTCGTGCAGATGGGGTTAACGGCTGATCACAAACTGGGATATTTGGGCGTGTTTTCCAAGACAGCTGATCTGGGTAGCGGCAATAAGGAAAAGATCTTTATCGATTTGGACGGCACTATGTACAATGCCAAGGCGACAAAGATGAAAAAGAACATTACCGAGGGCTACTCCGGTGGCTATATTCTTGCCGACAATCCTCAATTTATCGAAGATCTTGCTCAGAAATATACCATGACGGTCTTCCCTGAAAAAGAGGCGTCATTTCAGGTGGATCTGGCCGGAACACACAAGGCAATGGAACTGGCCCGGAACTGTAACGCTGAGCAGGGGTAAGGCAAGGTCTCTTTGACCTTTGAACGACGGCTGGGCGTTCGTCTGATCGTCAAATTTTTACCTGTATTGCACCTGCTGAGTTTTACCTCGGCAGGTGTTGTTTTGGCAGACGAATGGTGTGAAGCACATATTGTGCAGTCTAGTGAACAGGCATCTTCGAGCCGTTTTTGCCAGCAAGAAAGCTTTGCCAAATTGCCAATGAAAAGCCCAGCATAGCGACGGCTGCTAGCACTTGGCCGACAATCAGCAGGTGGGCCATTGTAAAAGCTAGCATACCGAGCGCCCCTAGAGCGTTTACACCCAAGAATAGTTTCGAGAACTGAACAGCTGGGGCGGCACGAACTGCAAGTAAGACCACAAAGGCCCATATGATGATTGAGAATGGGCCCAGGTAAGCATAGCCCCAATATATGTTGCTGGCAGTCACATCTTGCCCAAATGCCGTCCAGACAGGCCCGCCTTCCAGGTGTGCCATGAGTTCGGGGTAGTGGGGTTTCATTGGAGTCGCGGCAGTTGAGGCCATGCCGCCGATACCAGCTAGAAAAGACCTGAGAAAGCGAGCCATATTGCTGGGTTTGTTCGTGTATTCATAGAATTATGCTTTCATAATAAAGGGGGTGTGTAAGGTTGCGAATCTATTAGACGTCACCGTACAATAGTAAGTGCTGGATTTGAAAGTGAGAATAGAGTGCCCAAAAAAATTGCATCTAAGGACGCCTGGGTTAAGCTTGGGTTTCGCAAATTTTGTGTTGGAGGAGTTGACGCTCTGCGGGTGGAGGCGATGGGCCGTACGCTTGGGGTCAGTAAAGCCAGCTTTTATCATTTTTTCAAAACCCGTGATGTGTTCATAAATGACATAATCAACCATTGGCGGGACCTAAGAACCGAAGAATACATCGTGTTGAGCCAAGCGAACTCAGACACATCTTTAGAAATCAACACTCTGATCCTCACTATCTTTAGTGCTGAAATTGAAGACGACTTTCTGATCCATTTGCGGCGCTTGGGACAGGCCAATGGAGCCGTACGCGACCTGCTTATCGAAGTGGAAAAGCAGCGTATCGACTATGCTTGCAGCTCAATTGAACGGCTTGGTTATTCACATGAGGTGGCGCAGGAAAAAGCGACCATCATCTACAACTACTATCTGGGATGGCGTGAACGTCAAAAAACTACACTTGGGCCTACTAGGACGCCCGCCGAGGAACTCACCCTGCTGGTCGGCCACCTTGGACTATGTCCGCAATAAGATTGCCCAGACCCCAGGCACTTGTCAGTTGCCCTATGCGGTGTTTCGGTGTTCTGTGAACACCGGTAGCGGGAACAGTTGGGGGATAGTGGTGCCAAGTCTCAATAGAATTGCAATGGCGAAATCCAGTCGCAGAATGATCCGCGAATTGGGGCCAAGACAGTTACATGTTGCTGAGATTTCAGGGAAGTGGGGCGAGATGTTCGATTTTGCCTCGTACCAACAATTTAGGTTTCCGGAATACGATATCTGTCAGGGCCCCATAAGCGGGGAAGACGGGCGTCCGCTGAAGTTTGATCTGATCCTGGCCAATCAGGTTTGGGAACATCTGGACCGGCCTTACGGGGCGACCAAGAATATCCGCAAGATGTTGCGACGGGGTGGGTACTTCTGGCTGGCTGTTCCGTTTCACATTCCGTTCCACGCAGCCCCCAATGATTGTTCACGCTGGTCGGCGCGTGGGTTAAAGAACCTGCTGATAGAGGCCGGGTTTGAAGAGGACGCGATCCGAGCCCAACAATGGGGCAACCGCAACGCTGCTCTGCGAAACCTCGAAGACAAATGGCCGCCCGAATATGATGAGGCCAATGATCCGCTGGACAATGACCCGCAAATGCCGATTTGTGCATGGGCGATTGCCCAAAAGACCTAGGCGGAGGTTCATCGAAATTGGGCTGTGAATTTACAAGAACCCCACTGGCCCCTGCGTCTTCTTCCCGTTAGTCCTGTCTTTATCTTGGCACGCTTCGTGATGTTGCGCGCTATTGAAGAAGTGCGGATTCAAAATGACATCGACAGATAATACCCGCTGGGGCTTGATCCTGGTGATTTGGGCTGCCGGCCTTGGGGCCGCTGCGCAATATGGCAAGATCAGTGTGATCTTTGACCGGATGGCTGAACTGTATCCATTGGCAGGAGATGCAATCAGTTTCACTGTGTCGCTGGTTGGGTTGCTTGGGATTTTGCTGGGTGTGGTCGCGGGCATGTTTGTCGCCGCGTTTGGATATCGCCGTACGCTGGTCTGGGCCCTGTGGATTGGCGCAGCTATGTCGGCGTTGCAAGCCTTACACCTGCCTTTTTCAGCTTTCCTTGTCACTCGCGTTGTCGAAGGCCTGTCCCATCTGGGACTGGTGGTGGCCGGCCCTACATTGATCGCCCAAGTGAGCAGCGACAAATCCCGCGGCCTGGCGATGACATTATGGAGCACATTCTTTGGCGTCGCCTTTACTCTGCTGGCCTGGTTCGGGCTGCCCTTGGTCAATAAATTCGGTGTCTTGTCGTTGTTTGCCGCACATGCCGCCATCATGGCGGTGCTGGCCGTACTTTTGGGGGTGGCCCTGCGCAATGTACCAGTGCCGGCACGCCAACCCATTCCTAACATCGCTGCGTTGCCCGCGCTGCACTGGCGGATATACCGTTCGCCCTGGTTGGTGGCCCCAGCAGCAGGTTGGCTGTTCTATACCGCTTGCTTCGTTGCGATCCTGACCGTGATTCCACCGTTTATTGAACCCAACTTGCGTGGGTTTGTGGTGGGGATGATGCCGTTGGCCAGTATTGCGGTGTCGATGACAGTGGGTGTGTACCTGATGAGGTTTATTTCAGCTGTCCGATTGGTGCAGCTTGGCTTTGTCCTGTGTATATTGATGGCACTGTGGTTGCTGGCCTATCCAGGGTTGCCAATGGCCTGTATTGCTCTGGCTGGTGCGATGGGACTGGTGCAGGGTGGTAGCTTTGCTCTTGTTCCGCAGTTGAACGAAACAGCGGCAGATCGGGCCCAGTCAAGCGGCGCAATGGCACAGGCCGGAAACTTGGGGAACACGGTTGGTACGCCAATTATGGTGACTGCACTGACAGTTGCAGGATATTCAGGGTTGCTGGGGGTGGTTGTGCTGCTGTTTCTAGCTGGCCTGCTGGCGCATATCATCTTGGCAATGCGCCGCCGAAATTAAAATGTTCGCCTAACGTTCTCACTTTTGGGTTGGAAACCGCAAAGGTTTTCCCTATGTCTAGGGCGTCTTCTGGGGGGCATTATGGCTGAACTAAAATCCATCGAAGTGCGCGGCGCACGCGAGCACAATCTAAAGAACATCGACGTGAATATTCCACGCGATCAGCTGGTGGTGATCACCGGCCTGTCGGGCTCGGGAAAATCCAGTCTGGCGTTTGACACCATCTATGCCGAAGGCCAGCGCCGTTACGTCGAATCCTTAAGTGCGTATGCCCGGCAATTCCTTGATATGATGGAAAAACCGGATGTGGATCACATCAGTGGTCTGTCACCGGCCATCTCAATCGAGCAAAAGACAACCAGTAAAAACCCGCGGTCCACTGTTGGCACCGTGACTGAAATTTACGACTATCTGCGCCTGCTGTTTGCTCGTGCTGGTACGCCCTATAGCCCCGCCACTGGTTTGCCCATCGAAGCACAGCAGATCCAGGACATGGTCGATCGGATCATGAAGCTAGAGGAGGGGACTCGCGGCTATCTGTTGGCGCCCATCGTGCGCGACCGTAAGGGTGAGTACAAAAAAGACTTCCTTGAGCTGAGGAAGCAAGGGTTTCAGCGGGTCAAAGTGGATGGCGCGTTCTATGAGCTGGATGAACCACCGACGCTGGACAAGAAATTCCGCCACGATATTGATGTCGTTGTAGATCGGCTGGTGGTGCGCGAAGGCTTGGAAACACGTCTTGCCGACAGCCTGCGTACGGCGCTGGATTTGGCCGATGGTATCGCCATTTTGGAAACCGTCGCGGATGACCCCGAGCGGATTACGTTTTCCGAAAAGTTTGCTTGCCCGGTCAGTGGTTTTACCATCTCCGAGATCGAGCCGCGGCTGTTCTCATTCAACGCACCTTTTGGGGCCTGTCCGGAATGTGATGGTCTGGGGGTTGAACTGTTCTTTGATGAACGTCTTGTGGTGCCGGATCAGACGCTAAAGGTGTATGACGGTGCTCTTGCCCCATGGCGTAAGGGCAAATCGCCGTATTTTCTGCAAACCATTGAGGCCATCGCCAAGCATTACGAGTTTGACAAGAACACCTCGTGGAAAGACCTGTCGCCAAAAGTGCAGAATGTGTTCCTGCGAGGATCGGGCGACGAGGAAATCATGTTCCGCTATGATGAAGGCGGGCGGGTGTATCAGGTTGAGCGCGTTTTCGAGGGGGTAATCCCCAATATGGAACGGCGCTATCGCGAAACAGATTCGAACTGGATCCGCGAAGAGTTTGAACGCTATCAAAACAACCGATCCTGCGGGGCTTGTAATGGGTTCCGTCTGCGTGAAGAGGCATTGGCAGTTAAGATCGCCGGTGCGCATGCGGGGCAGGTCGTGCAAAAGTCGATCCGTGAGGCACTGGCCTGGATCGAAGATGTACCCAACCATCTGACTGTGCAAAAGCAGGAAATTGCTAAGGCCATCGTCAAGGAAATCCGCGAGCGCCTTGGGTTCCTGAACAACGTTGGTCTCGAATATCTGTCTCTTAGCCGCAACTCAGGCACATTGTCGGGTGGCGAAAGCCAACGTATCCGTCTGGCCAGCCAGATCGGGTCAGGGCTGACTGGGGTATTGTATGTACTGGATGAACCATCGATTGGTCTGCACCAACGTGACAATGACCGCTTGCTGGGAACGCTGAAAAACCTGCGTGATCAGGGCAATACCGTCATTGTGGTGGAACATGATGAAGAAGCGATCCGCGAGGCAGATTATGTCTTTGATATCGGCCCAGGGGCTGGCGTGCATGGTGGTCAGGTGGTCAGCGAGGGCACGCCGGCAGAATTGATCGCCGATGCGGCCTCGATCACCGGGCAATACCTTGCCGGAACCCGCGAGATTGCGGTGCCTGCCAAACGGCGTAAGGGCAACAAGAAGAAGGTCAAGGTGGTCAAGGCCACTGGCAACAACTTGAAGAATGTCACGGCTGAGTTTCCACTGGCCAAATTTGTCTGTGTCACTGGGGTTTCTGGTGGTGGTAAATCAACATTGACCATTGAGACCCTGTTCAAAACTGCTTCAATGCGGTTGAACGGTGCGCGGCAGACGCCAGCGCCCTGTGAGACCATCAAAGGGTTGGAGCACCTGGACAAGGTGATCGATATTGATCAGCGCCCCATTGGGCGAACACCTCGGTCTAATCCAGCCACCTACACTGGCGCTTTCACCCCGATCCGCGATTGGTTTGCTGGCCTGCCCGAGTCCAAGACCCGAGGGTACAAGCCGGGCCGGTTCAGCTTCAACGTTAAGGGGGGGCGCTGTGAGGCCTGTCAGGGCGATGGCTTGATCAAGATCGAGATGCATTTCCTGCCGGATGTCTATGTCACTTGCGAAACCTGTCAGGGCGCGCGCTATAACCGTGAAACGCTGGAAATCAAGTTCAAGGGCAAATCGATTGCTGATGTTCTGGATATGACAGTTGAGGATGCTCAGGAGTTCTTCCAGGCGGTGCCGCCAATCCGTGACAAGATGGACGCGCTGATGCGGGTCGGGCTTGGCTACATCAAGGTTGGTCAATCGGCCACCACTCTATCTGGGGGGGAAGCCCAACGAGTGAAGCTGTCCAAAGAACTGGCCAAGCGATCAACCGGGCGTACCCTGTATATTCTGGATGAACCAACGACTGGTTTGCATTTCGAGGATGTCCGTAAGTTGCTGGATGTGCTGCATGAACTGGTGGATCAGGGCAATTCAGTTGTGGTGATCGAACACAATTTGGATGTGGTGAAAACGGCTGACTGGATCATCGATATCGGCCCTGAAGGCGGCGATGGCGGTGGAGAGATTGTCGCTGTGGGAACGCCCGAAAAAGTCGCGCAAGAACCACGCAGCCATACTGGGCATTATCTAAAGGACATGCTGAACCCCAAGAAGGTGGCGGCGGAGTAGGGGGCTTGGCCCCTCTGCGCTTGCAGCGCATTCACCCCAGAGTATTTCTGGCAATAAGAACGATATAGGGCCGCAGGCTTCTTTTTGCTTAAAATCCTCCTGCCGGAGGCAGCGCGCCCAATTGGGCGCGCTTTACTTTTATGAACGACGGCCGCGGTTTTCAAACCGTGGCAGCAGGGCTGAGAAATCCATACCCAGTCCATCTTCGTTTTCGACAAACTGCGCATAAAGCGCCTGTGCCAGTTCGCCCATTGGCGTATCTGCATCCGCGCTTTCAGCAGCCTGTTGCGACAGACGCAAGTCTTTCAGCATCAGTTCGGCTGCGAACCCCGGTTTGTAGTCATTGTCTGCCGGAGACTGCGGGCCAACACCTGGGGCTGGGCAGTAGGCGTTCATAGTCCAGGAATAACCTGAAGAGGTAGAGACCACGTCGAACATCTTTTGCCGGTCCAGACCCAGTTTGTCTGCAAGGGCAAAGGCCTCGCAGGTTGCGGCCATGGTGACGCCCAGGATCATGTTGTTGCAGATTTTGGCAGATTGACCGGCGCCGGCGGCGCCACAATGTACCGCTTTCTGGCCCATAACGTCGAACAATGGGTTGGCCTTGGCAAAAGCATCATCACTGCCGCCCGCCATGAAGGTCAGCGTGCCGCCAGCAGCACCGCCGATGCCACCGGATACCGGGGCGTCGACAAACAGCAGGTCAGACGATGCGGTCTGTTCGGCCACTGCCCGGGCGGAGTCGACGTCGACTGTCGAACAGTCGACCAGGGTTGCGCCGGCTGTCATGGCTGGAATGATTTGGTCGGCCACTGCACGCAGGATTTGTCCGTTGGGTAGCATGGTGATGACCACATCAGCGCCAGTAGCCGCTTCAGCCCCAGATGCCGCCATAGAGACACCATCGATCTCCACCTCTGCCATGTCAAAACCAGTGACCTGATGGCCTGCCTTGGCCAGGTTGGCCGCCATTGGGCCGCCCATGTTGCCCAGTCCAATAAATCCAATTTTCATCTGTTATCCTTCCTCGAAAGTCAGCGTTTCAGCTCCCAGCGGCATTAGCATATGGCTGGTGGCGCTGGTGGGAACGTTCATGTCGCTGTGTTGCCACTGCGGATTGCGATCTTTGTCGATAATGGCGGCGCGAATACCTTCCAGAAAATCGCCCCGCTCCATAGCGCGGTAGGTAAAGCGGTATTCCAGTTCCAGCGCTGTGCGAATGCTAGGTTCTGGGCCGCGTAAGCGGTGCAACAGCTCTGCCGTGCAAGCCATCGATAGCGGCGAGTTGCGTCTAAGAGATTTGAGCGTGGCAGCTGAAAACGCACTGTCATCATTGTGCAGTGAATTTAGAATATCGCCCAGTGTCTCACCAGCAAAGTGGCGATCAATGTTGCCCTGAAGATCGCGCAATTTCCCTGTGGGAGGGACGTCGGCGCTGGTGGTCAGGCAGGTCAAATCGCCGTTTGACTCGAGCGAAGAGATCAAGCTGAGCCATTGATCCTGCGGAATGAAGAGGTCAGCAAAGCCTGCCAGAATGGCATCGTCTGCCACCATGCGAAACCCGGTCAAACCAAGGTATTCACCCAGCCGGCCCGGGGCCTGTGATAAAATCAAGGTGCCACCGACATCCGGGACCAAACCAATGCCGACCTCGGGCATGGAGATCTGGCTGGTTTCGCATAACACGCGGTGGGTGCCATGGCATCCAATGCCAACGCCGCCGCCCATGGTAAAACCTTGCATGAAGCTGACAATGGGTTTGCCATATTCAAACATACGGGCGTTCAGGCGATATTCATCGCTCCAGAACTTGCGGCCATAGGCATAGTCGCCTTTGGTTCCGCTGTCGTATAATTCTGCAATGTCACCTCCCGCACAAAAGGCCTTGTCCCCGGCCGCGTCGATTACCACCAGTTGCACGGTGTCGTTTGTTGCCCAGTCCTTTAGTGCAGCGTCAATGGCCATGCACATCTCATAGGACAGAGCATTTAGCGCCTTAGGGCGGGTCAGTGTGATGCGGCCAGCTTTGCCGGTAATGCGAATGTCGATGTCGGACATTTATCGGTTCTCGGCCAGCAGATGGCGCGCGACAATCACCCGCATGATTTCATTGGTGCCTTCAAGGATTTGGTGAACGCGCAGATCGCGAACGATTTTTTCAATGCCGTAATCCGCCAGATACCCGTAACCTCCGTGCAGTTGCAGGCAGCCATTGGCCACGTCAAAGGCGACGTCAGTGACCATTAGTTTGGCCATGGCGCAGAATTTGCTGGCATCTGGGGCACCATTATCGAGCTTCCATGCCGCCTGACGCAAAAAGGTGCGGGAGGCCTGAAGTTTGGTTTCGTACTCAGCCAGTCGGAACTGTAACCCCTGGAATTGGTCGATGCTTTGGCCAAAGGCCCTGCGCTCGGACATATATTGCAATGTCAGGTTCAGCGCCTGTTGAGCGCCGCCTAATGCACCAGCAGAGATATTCAGCCGACCGCCGTCAAGTCCGGCCATGGCGTAGCTGAATCCTTTGCCCTCGGTGCCGATCAAATTGGCTGCCGGGACAGCGCAATCGTCGAACTGGACTTGCGCAGTGGGTTGGGCTTTCCAGCCCATTTTGTCCTCAAGACCGCCGAAAGACAGGCCAGGAGTGCCATCTTCAACCACCAGTGCCGAGATGCCTTTGGGGCCGTCCACGCCACTGCGCACCATGCAGATATAGGCATCAGAGTAGCCGCCACCTGAGATGAACGCCTTGGATCCATTCAAAGTGTAGCCGACGTCACTTGGTTTGGCACGGGTTTTCAGGGCTGCAGCGTCGGACCCGGACCCTGGCTCGGTCAGGCAATACGAGTAGACGGTCGACATGGTACAGAGGTCGGGCAGCCATTTTTTCTTGGTTTCATCCGAGCCGAACTTATCGATCATGCCACCACACATGTTGTGGATCGACAAAAAGGACCCCACGGCAGGGCAGGCCATCGCCAGCGCTTCAAAGACCAGGGTTGCATCCAACCGCGACAGACCTGATCCGCCGTATTCTTCCGATACATAAAGACCACCAAAACCCAACTCGCCAATTTGCGGCCATAACGCCTTGGGGATGGTTCCGTCTTTTTCCCAGCCTTGGGCATGTGGAGCAATTTGCTCCTGCCCGAATGCATAGGCCATATCGAAAATGGCGTTTTGTTCCTCGGATAATGCAAAATCCATGGCGGGCCTCCGGTTTGATCAGTTTGGCGGCACTATACTGCCATCCAGCGGGAATTGAACAAGTGTTTAGTTATAGGGTAATCGTTACAGGAATTTTTCATGAAATCGGGTTTGGTGTCGCTATTATTGCAAACTGAATTCGCAAATTTGCAGGGGGGCGTCGAGATAAAGTGATGGGCGTTGAAGGTGACCACCACACAGAAAACCCAAACTGCCCACTTTGCAGTCTCAAATCAGAGAGCCCATCAGCTCCATCTAAACGGCCATTTTTTCACTGTGTCAGTTCGTCCTGATTTTTTAGGTAGCTACTGACCTGTTGATGCCACCGTTGTTGATGATCTGGTAAATGCTGACCAGATCCTTGCGCACTACGATATAGGTGACCTGGAGCTTCCCGATGTGAAATCCAGCAAAGATTCAGTGAATTTTGGGTACACCATTGATCGACACATGTGCCTTGGTCAGGCCAGAGTGTCTGCATTGTAAACGATGCCTGTCATATCTATGATATCTTTGCTTTCGCTGGGGGCATCAGACCGCCGGGCTCATAACCTGGAACCGTGTCGGGGCGTTTAGGTCGAGGACCCAGCGGAAGTGTTCGCCCTGTCACGCCTGCTTAGCCAACATGTTCAGATTCTTGCCCCGGATTTCCAACGTCGCTGAACAGATATGGGCACTAAATTGCCTAGTGAAGCAAATGATCGGGTGATTGGTGCGAGGTGCCTAAAGCTTCGATTTCGCTGGGGGGCCTCAGAGTATCGACCACAAACAGGGTTTCTTGATTGATCTGGAACTGGTCCGCACAACTTCAGACGCGCCGCCACGTCAGGGTAATACTGTCACCCGCACAATCACACCGGCCCGGCAGTGGGGATCACCTGATCGGGTGAAAATCTACTTTCCTTTGATTTCAACTGAATAACTGGTGCGTGCGCCCGGCGGAGGTGGAGGGAACGGTGAGGCGCGGCGGACCTGTGATAGGGCAATTCGATCTAACTTTGCCGAACCAGAGCTACGGGCAACTCGCGCCCCTGAAATGGAGCCGTTTGGAGCAATGTTGAACGAAACGAGAGCCACGCCTTTGATGTTAACCCGTTGGCGTTTCGCCCTATGGATTTTGCGTCTGACCGTTCCAGAATAATTGCTCGCTGTGGCATTTCCTTGCACTTTGCTGGTGTTTGGATTGCTTCTCGCCTGACCTCCCGGACTGTTGTTTTGTCCATCTGCAGTTCCCTGAGCAGTGGTGTTTGCGCCATTGCCTCGTGGTTTGGGCTCGGGCTTAGGCTGTGGTTTAGCTTCAGCTACGGGGGATTGAACCTCAGGTTTTGGCGTCACCGACGCTCGCTCGCTCGGTTTTGCTGCGTCGTGTTCGGACTGTTGTGTGGGGCGAAGCACCTTGGGATCTGTGGGCTGCACGCTTTTGTCTTGCGGAACTGCTTGCAGTGCTGGTGCTGTGTCTACGGTTATCGGATTTTGAACTTGAGGTGTGACCGCTGACGGCCGCACTGGCTCGACAATTGGCGGGTGTTCAACAGGTTTTACAACCTGTTGCGTTGGAAGTTCGCGACTTGGTTCAACGGTCTGCTCTGCCTGATTTTCAACCGAAGGCTTTATTGGGAGCGTCTTTGGCGGGGTCTGTGAATGTACAACCGTGTCTTGAGCATCGGTGATGTCTTGTGGCTTTTCTGGCTCCTGCACACCCGCCGCCATGTTGGTAAAAGAGTTTCCCTGTGATGCAAGAGCAGTGTTGCCACCTTCGATTTGAACGTCGGTGTTGTCCTGTAAAAACGCCGGAGCTGCATGTGCCGCTGCGGCTAAGATCAGCGCGAATAATGCAACGCTTCGAGACTGCGGTGTCATTTCAGCCCCTTTTCAGAGACCAGCATCAATCGATCTGCACCGCCCTGACGCAGTAAATTACCCAGCGCCACGAGCCGTTTGGCCGGTAACGCACGATCTGGAACGATGCGCACCACTTTCAATTCATCTGCAGAGAGGGTCGCCAGAAAATCCGCAGTATCGGCGAGGGGCTTTCCTTGCAAGGAGAGCCGGCCGTCGGCATGAACCACAAGTGTGTCAGGTGGTTCGCGCCCCTCCAAACCGGTTGTCTCGATCAACCGGAGTTCCTTGTCTAGAGGAACTGCCAGGGTGCCAGCGATCATGAAAAACACCAGCATTAGAAATACGATATTGATTAGAGCGATCGTTGGTTCTTTTTGACTGGCAATAGGTTGCTTGATGCGCACAGGGCCGACCTCAGCTCAAAATCATTGTCTGCAGATCTTTGACCACTCGCAAGCTGGTCAACAAATCCACCAATCTTTGCGACGACGTCTCTTCCCCGAGGTTGATCAATACCAGATGCCCGCTGCCATCATTCGGCTGAGCCTCAACCAAACCGGCAATAAGGCTCATATCGACGTTTTGCGCATTCAGCATCAAACTGTCTTCGCCCAGGGATACAAACAGCATCTGCTTGTTCTCGCGGCCATTGCCACTTGCTGCGTTCATCAATTCGACCTCAGAATATTTTGAGAACGTTGAAGTCAGCATGAAGAACAACAGCAGAAGGAATATTACGTCAATCAACGAGGTCATCGACAGGCGCCGACGCTTAGGGCCTTTCAAATTAACTGCCATATGCTGCTCGCAACTCTTCTACCTTGGTTGCCGCAGTGGCCGTCGGCGCAAACACCGTACTCAGCGCCCGGTTTGCAAACACTCTCTCACGTTGCATACGGGCGGTGAGCCAGCTCAGCACCATGGATGTTGGCATAGCCACAGCCAAACCAGCTGCTGTTGTGAACAAAGCCACCCAAATTCCGCCCGCCAGCATTGAAGGATCTACCGAGGAACCAGCGGCTTCCAGCTTTTTGAACGCTTCGATCATGCCCAGAACTGTGCCGAACAACCCCAGCAACGGGGCCAGTTGAGCAATGAGGTCAAGGGTTCCCAATCCCTGTTCCAGCCGCGAGAAGCGAACTTCGGCTTCAGCTTCGGTCCGGTCCGACAGTTTTCTGCTGGGGGCCTGGGTCAGCGCCATGTGTAGCACTGGGGCCAAGTAGGATTTGGTTTGCTGCAAATTGGCCATCGCCTGTGTGACATCGCCTCGGTCCCAAGCTTCAACTGCAAGGCTCAACTGTCGATGGCGGCCAACACGCGCAATTTGATATTGCCATATTTTGTACAACACCAACGCTGTAGCCAGCACCGAAGTCGCCAGAAGAACCAATACCACAGGTCCACCAAGATCCAGGACCTGCAATAATGCCGATTGGATCATAGTCATCCTATCAGCTCCATCTTGGTTAGGCTGCGCAGGGTTAGATCTTTGTCACATGCATCCTGTGGCAACCCTTCGCCCTCACAAGTGTCAGCACCGTTGATCAGGACCCGGCTGATGTCATCGCAAGCCAAACCGTCGAATTGAAATTGCCGCACACGCATGCGCCCGGCAGGCAGGTCTTGAAAATCCAACAGGGTCAACTGTGCAACTTGCCCATCTACATTGAACAAAACTGTCTCATAGACTGAACTGGCAATGTCCTGACTGTGACTGTTTTGGACAACAAAAGACAATCGGCAGGCTTCGCCGATCGCATCCGCTGCACTCAACTCTATAGAGACAGCGGGCGGTTTTACCGTTTCGGAAACCGCTGCCGAACCGACCAGCCCTGACAGCACAAGTGCTGTTAGGGCCTTCCATTTACATGTACCAAGTGTCATCGAATACCTTTCGGGCTATCAGTGGATCAGAAGGTTTTTGCCATCGTCAGCTTGAAGTTCCGGCCCGGAGCCACCCGAGTAGACAGCTGCGACTGGTATGTAGCGTCCAGAATGTTTTCCACGCCAAAACGGAGCTCGGCGCCTTTGAGGGCACCAGATTGCGGCCTGTATGTTGCCCTCAGGTTATTCACGCCATAACCCGCCAGTGCGATGTTGCCGACACCCGTGGTGGACTGGGCCGCCACAAGTTCCCAACTGACATCAAGCGCTTCGCCAAAACGTTTCCCGAGGGTTAGTCGTGCAGATGTTTCTGGCGCGTAAATCCATTTGCTGCCAACTCCGGCATTATTCTTTGAAGTTCCATCAGCGCTGGTTGCATTGAAGTCGGCATAAAACCCGCTGGCATGGCTGTAGGATGCTTCGAGTTCGATCCCTTTGACGTCAATATTGGCGACATTGGAGTATGAGGTGACATCCCAAACATAGGTCTGGTAGATATTCGCTTTCACTTGCAGGGCATCACCTGTGGAAAACAGATCGCCTTGGGTATAAGAAACACCACCTTCATAGGTGCGTGATTTTTCCGGTTGGGTCATAAAGAGCGGCGTACCCAGGTCGTCAATGATCGGCATCATCTCAGTATAGGCCGCGCTGGCAAACAGGGCAAAGCCACTGTCAAATTCGTACCGCGCCGATAGGCCGCCCATCAGTGCGTCATTGGAATATGAGGCATTGTTAGGGGCTGTATCACCTTCGATGTCTTGAGTTTCATAGCGCAATGCGGGTGTGAGCGTCAGGTTCTGGTTGACCAGAACCTCATCCACAGCAAACAGGGCTATCCTTTTGTCTGATCCACCTGGTGCGGAAGGCGCATCCAGTCGATCGCGTTGTGAAAACTCAATTCCCGCTCTTAGGTTGTGCTCAACCGACCCCGTTAGGAAATAGGCTGTGTTCTTAATCGTCAGCTTGGTGATTTCGTAGTTGTGATCCGCGTCCACCACTGAGAAACATCCAAATGGAGCGGTTGCTGGAAGACAGGTCTGCTCAATAGCTTGCTCGGAGCGGGACAGATTGACACTTAAGTCAATCAGGTCACTTCCACTTGGGCTATAGTCGTATTGCAGGACTGCAATTTTGCTGTGGGTTTTACGATCAACGTTGCCAAAGGAACCACCTGTTGTGCCAAATGTATCATAGGGCACGTCTTTTTCGTCAGTGGTGCTGTCATTGTAGGACAGAGTAATGGCATGGGCATTGTCGTCACCAAACGTATACCGACCTTTCACCAGATAGGACGGCATTCGGAATTTACTGTTTGTAACCACTGTCCCATCAGCCGTTTTGTAATCGTCTTGATCACGGACTGTGTAATTGAACAGGAATTCCAAGTTGTCAGTGGGTTGCCAGGCCGCGATTGTTGAACTTGCAAAACCTGCCCCATTTGACGTTGCCTCTAACGTTTGGCGCAAGCGCACACCAATTTCACCACCGGTGAAATCTGAAGCATTTTTTGTTTCGAGCTGAACGACGCCACCCACCACGCCGGATCCAAATTCAAACGATCCAACAGTGCCGCGGATCACAGAAACTTCACTATATAGTTCTGGGTCAGTGAACAGCTGATTGCCAATCCGGTATAGTTCTTCAGCCCCGGTTGTGGCACCGTCGACGACAACCAGCACCTTAGAGTCGGTCCCGTAAGTGCCATTTGCACCAAAACCACGAATGTTGATCCCAGAGCCCTGCGGTGTGTTTCCGTTAACCAGGGTTACACCGGGAACGGAATCAATCAGCTCAGCAATGGTACCGGCTTGGCGGTCGTCGATTTCTTCTTGGTTGATCACCGTCAAAGCAGTTGCAGTGCCAACCTGCACTTCACGCTTGCTGTCGCCCAATTCAATGACACCAAGGAAACCCTCATCTGTCTCCTGAGCCATTAGGGGGGCCGTGTTAACAATCATCAAGCTAAGGGACGATACAGTCCCCAATAAATTCCATCCAAGCCCATGCCCACGCATTTGCCGTCCTTTCGCATCGCTGTTGTACCGGATGCTTGCGTTAGGTGCTGGCGAGGTTTTGGTGTTGTTCTAATTGCAGAAATTCATTTTCTGACTTGAGCCTCTTAGTAAAGGTGATTAAAACAGTCAACAATAATTAACACATTGTTGCAACAGCAGCAGCCAGCCTCGACCAGCCGACCTTGTCGGACTTAAAGCCAGCTCACTTAGACCAAAGCCAACTGAAAGGGCTAACATGAGCGATCTGGCACAGCTGACACCGGCAGACATCCGGCAGGCACGCAGCGATAATACAAACCTGCGTGATCGTGATTTTGCAGACAAACTAAACATACGCGAAGGCCAGTTGGTTGCGGCTTATGTTGGTCACGATGTGACTCGAATCGCGGCCAGTCCGGATGACATCATGCCCCGGCTTAAGGATCTGGGAGAGGTGGTGGCTCTGACCCGTAACCGCTCTTGCGTGATTGAGAAGGTGGGCGTTTACGACAATTTTCATTCGGGGCCGCATGCGTCGATGATCCTGAACGAGGAAATCGACCTGCGTCTGTTTGGCGGGCATTTTGTCTCGGCCTTTGCTGTTGAACGTAAGACCGAGAGCGGTGTTAAACGGTCGATCCAGATTTTTGATGCTTCGGGTGATGCGGTCCACAAAATTCATCTGCGCCCAGAATCTGATCTGACGGCTTGGACCCAGCTGGTGGCGGACCTTAAGTTAGGCGACCAAGATCAAGAACTAAGTGTTTCACCGCGCAAACCGGTTGATGGAGCCAAGACCAACCCCGAAAAGACTGACCAGCTACGTAACGAGTGGGCCAAAATGACAGACACTCATCAGTTTCTGCGTCTTGTCCCAAAACTAAAAATGAATCGCTTAGGCGCCTATCGCTCCGTTGGTGAACCCATGGCGCGTCAGGTGGCCACGGATGAGGTCAACACCATGCTCAATGCGGTGCTGGATCAAAATGTCGAAGTTATGATTTTTGTTGGCAATATGGGCTGTATCGAGATCCACGGCGGTCCAATCCGAAATCTGCGCGAAATGGGTCCCTGGCAGAATATTCTAGACCCAGGATTTGACCTGCATCTACGAATGGATCACATCGCCGAAGTCTGGGCTGTCAACAAGCCAACAAAGCGCGGCGCGGCAATGTCGGTTGAGGCTTTTGATGCAGAGGGCAGCATCATTTTTCAGATTTTCGGTCGTCGCACTGACGCCAAAGATCATCGACCAACCTGGGACGCTATCGTTAATGCGCTGCGATCTGCGCAGGTGAAGGAACCAGCGTAATGTCAGTATTCTCTCGTCTTTACATTACATCGAGCCTACTCATCGTGGCGATGATGGCGAGCCATATGGCCTTGGCTCAGCCAGCAAGCCGTATCGTCACTGTTGGCGGGTCAGTGACCGAAATTATCTATGCACTGGATCAGCAAGATCGGATTATTGCGCGAGACACCACGTCTTCCTATCCTGATCAGGTCACAAAACTGCCAGACATTGGATATGCCCGTGCGCTGTCACCTGAAGGGGTGTTATCCGTTGCCCCTGATCTGATCATAGCCATCGAAGGGGCGGGTCCACCGGAAACCATCGACGTGCTTCAATCAGCTCAAGTTGACTTTGTTTCGGTGCCCGAAGTCTTTACCGCTGATGGCATCGTCGCCAAGATCCGAACTGTTGGTGCTGCTGTTGATCAGGTTCAAGCCGCAGAGGTTCTGGTTACGCAGGTTGCGAGTGAACTGGCCGAAGCTCAAAACACAGCTCAACAGGCGGCAAACGGGGACCCTAAGAAAGTGCTATTTATCCTGTCCACACAGGGTGGGCGCATTATGGCTGGCGGCACCAATACGGCGGCAGATGGCATTATCCATATGGCTGGGGGCATAAATGCCGTTACCGCATTTGATGGATATAAACCTTTGACGGATGAAGCCGTGGCCATCGCAGCACCAGATGTGATTTTGATGATGAACCGTGGTGGCGATCACGGTGCAGCAGCCAAAGAACTTCTTTCTATGCCAGCGCTGATCCCGACTCCGGCTGCCCAAAACGGCAAGGTCGTGCGCATGAACGGGCTACATTTACTGGGATTTGGTCCTCGCACAGCGTCAGCCATCACCGAACTCAGTCAGGCACTTTATGGTGAGACAAACTGATGTCCCTGACAATTGAAATGCCAAAGCGGGGCTCTCTTCCTGTAGATCGCCGGGTACAGGCCCGACAACTAACATTGGTTCTGGTTGCCCTGCTGGCGGCGACTTCGGTGCTTTCCTTAGCGTGGGGCGCATCGGGGACTTCTCTATGGGGCGCGCTTGTTGATCTTGTAGCCGGGCGCGAGTTGTCGCGTTTGGACAGCATTGTCCTGTTCGATATTCGCCTTCCACGGCTATGTTTGGGCATATTGGTTGGAGCCTCTCTGGCTGTTTCTGGCGCGGTAATGCAGGGGCTGTTTCGCAATCCACTTGCGGACCCGGGCATTGTGGGCGTTAGCGCAGGTGCGGGTCTGGCTGCAATCAGCGCAATCGTGCTGGGCGCGTTTTTACCGCCCGCGATTCGCGATTTGACTGGCAACTATCTGGTCCCGGTATCGGCGTTTTTCGGCGGCTGGGGATCAACTTTGATTCTGTACCGGGTTTCAACCCGGCGCGGGCAGACCTCGGTTGCAACCATGCTGTTGGCGGGTATCGCCCTTGGTGCACTGGCTGGCGCCCTTTCTGGCATTCTCGTTTATATGGCGGATGACAACCAGCTTCGTGATTTAACGTTCTGGGGAATGGGATCACTGGCTGGCGCAACATGGACCAAGGTTTTGGCGGCAACCCCAATCGTTCTGGCAGCTTTGGCGGTTGCTCCGTTTATTGCACGTGGGTTGAATGGTTTGGCATTGGGAGAAGCCGCTGCCGGTCACATAGGTATTTCTGTGCAACGGGTTAAAAATATATCGATTCTATCTGTCGCTGCGGCTACAGGGGCAGCCGTTGCTGTTGCCGGCGGCATTGGCTTCATCGGCATTGTTGTTCCACATCTGCTGCGGCTGGCGACGGGTCCTGACCATCACAGCCTTTTACCAAATGCGGCGCTGTTGGGGGCCAGTCTTCTTTTAGCTGCTGATATGATTGCCCGGACTGTCATTGCCCCGGCCGAACTTCCTATTGGTATTGTCACCGCCGTTCTGGGAGCGCCGGTATTCCTTTGGATATTGCTAAAGCGGCACGGAGCCATGGGCCTATGACCGGAGTTTCACATGCAAGCCTTTGACATCGAAGTAAACCTGGGCAAAAGCCGGGTCCTGAATGGAGTGAATTTCACGGCCAAGCCCGGTGAGGTCACCGCCATCGTTGGCCCCAATGGATCAGGAAAAACCACCTTGCTGCGCGCCATGACGGGAGAAATCCCCTATTCCGGCAGGGTGCTGCTGAATAACACAAATGTGGCTAGTCTGAAGCCCTGGCAGTTGGCCGCGATACGAGGCGTGCAACCGCAAAGCACCACGATCGCCTTTCCCTTCACGGTGCTTGAAATCGTGCGGCTTGGTCTTACAGCGGGACTGTCAGCTGCAGAGAAGGAATTACCGTTAAGAGCCTTAGAGAAAGTCGGTCTGACGGGATTTGGCACTCGCATGTATCAGGATCTATCCGGGGGTGAACAGCAGCGCGTACAGCTGGCACGAGTCCTGACGCAGATCTGGAGGCCGGTGGTCGATGGTACCCCGCGGTGGTTGATACTGGACGAACCGGTAGCCAGCTTGGACATCGGCCATCAGTTTACCGTAATGGATCTAACCCGCGACTTTTCGGCCCGTGGTGGTGGCGTGGTTGCAGTAATGCACGATCTGAACTTGACGGCCATGTTTGCTGATAAAGTGGTGCTTATGGATGCAGGCCACATCGCTGCTCAGGGTAGTCCGCAAGCGGTGCTAACTGATGCGAACTTAGCGCAGACCTATGGTTGCCCGCTGCCAGTCAGCACAACACCGCATGACGGCACGCCCTTTTTGTTGCCACAGGCTCGCCATGCTCGAGTAACCTGAGGGAAACATCAAATATTTTGGGAAAACCCTGCGGGGCAAGGTTGTCTTTCAGACCGAAACGGGCAGGGGCGTCTTCACGGACTACTCCAAAATTAATGCCTCAAGCTTTGCAGCTTGCTGACTGATGGATAGCTCGATGTAATTTGTCAGTATAACCAGTGCCAACCTCAACAATTTCAGAATCGGCGTATCATTTTCAAAAATCGATGCGCGGAACGAGATCAGATTCATTATAAAGACCCCATTCGAGTACCTTTGAAAAAGAATAGCCTGCTAATGATCTATCTCGACCTTGCGCTGCGTGGCGGTGCCATTACCGTTTTGTTGTTACTGGCTTTATTGCTTTGGCGCGCGCCCATCAGTTTGGAAGGGCGTTTATCTGTGTTGGCATTGGCCCTATCCGAATCCGCATTCCTGATCATCACTGCGGCTCTGCCACTCGATCTGCACCCGGCGTTACACTCAAATATCACGCTCATAGCCAGCTTCACTCCAGCAGCGATCACCTGGTTGATCGTGACTATATTTCTCGATGCCCCGGGGCAGCGTTGGCCCTGGCTGGTTGCGTCTTTGGCGAACTCAGTTGCGCTTTACACTCATGAATCCTTTCCAGACATCTATTCCGTTTGCCTGCCAATGTCCGTGATCCTTTATGGGGCCCTGTTCATCCTCTCGCTGTGGTCAACGCGTGACGATTTGGTGGAATGCCGCTGCCGTGCGCGACCTGGATTTGCAGCAGCTATTGCTGGCCTTGCTTTGTTTTTGACGGCGGGTCAGGCAACCGGTTTGTTACAGGACGGCAGTCTCACGCTGGCTCTCTTGCAAGCTGCAGGCACTCTTGCCGTTACCTTGAATTTTGCTGTGTGGTTGTTGCGTCCTGATGCGCACCGTTGGCCCGGCGAGACCTCCCCCGAGATCAGTAACCGCTTGCCAGTTCAAGATGAATTTTCCGACCCCACGCTGATCGCAGGTCTCAAGTCAGCTATGTCCGCTGGTATCTGGCGAGAAGAAGGGCTGACTATCGGTGCACTCGCAGGAAAAATTGCCGTACCCGAGCACCGCTTGCGGCGCGCGATAAACCAAGGGCTGGGTTACCGCAATTTCTCTAGTTTCATAAATCAGGCACGGATCGAAGCCGCCTGTGCCGCCTTATCTGACCCCGCCCAGATGAATGCAACGGTGCTGGAAATTGCCTATGAGGTCGGCTTTGCGTCTGTGGGGCCGTTCAACCGCGCCTTCCGCGCAGAAATTGGATGCAGCCCAACTGAATACCGACGCAGCGCGCTGTCACGGGCTTTCACCGATTCTGAAAAATCATCGCCAATTGCTGCAAACTTGCACTGATTTCCAAATCCGACGCGCAATGGCGCCTCAGTCAATCAATCATGGGCATCAATTCCATGAAACGGAGATGTTCAATGCGCGCCGTGATTCTAAGCCTGCTGATACTTTTTGCCAACGCGGCCCAGACCCCGGCTCAAACAATGCCGCCCTCCACATATCCGGAAGCCGGAACCTTTTGTGGTTTTCTAAAACTCTGCCCAAAAACTACGACACCTAAGCAAGACGACTAAGTCGCTTGTTCGACAGGGCCCAGGGAGCGTGTATTTCCTCTATATCGACGAGTACTTCGGGATTGGGAATTTGTTGCCCAATCAGATCAAGGTCAATCCAGCAAAACCGTTCGAGCCGCCCCAATTAAATGGGGCAGCTCATTATTTTCGAGTCCAACCTGTGCCTTAGAAGTGAGCTGACCGTGAACCCGCTGGCTTTTCTACGGGTGGGGCAAACTTTGTCAGATCAATCCCTTCCACAGCAGCCTTGTACTCTTCCATAGTGGGAGTTCTGCCGAGGATTGCAGAAAGAACAACAACCGGAGTTGAGGCGAGCAGGGATTCACCCTTCTTCTCAGCGGTGTCTTCTACAACGCGCCCTTGGAACAGGCGGGTCGATGTTGCCAGAACGGTGTCACCCTTTGCTGCTTTTTCCTGGTTGCCCATGCACAGGTTACAGCCAGGGCGTTCCAGATAAAGGATGTTCTCGTATTCCGTCCTTGCGGTTTGTTTCGGCATGAAATCATCGAATTCGTAACCTGAATATTCTTGCAAGATGGCCCAATCGCCCTCTGCCTTCATCTCGTCGATGATATTGTAGGTCGGTGCTGCAACAACCAATGGCGCGTTGAATTCGACTTTCTGACCGTTCTTTTCCAAGTTCTTCAGCATCTGTGCCACGATGACCAAATCGCCTTTATGCACCATGCAAGAGCCAACAAAGCCAAGATCCACTTTCTTCTCTGCTTTGTAGTAGGAAATCGGCCGTATGGTGTCGTGGGTGTAACGCTTGGATACATCCGCGTTATTTACATCCGGGTCAGCAATCATGGGCTCGTCGATTTGATCCAGATCGACCACAACTTCGGCGAAGTACTTGGCATTGTCATCTGGCGTCAAAGCTGGCTTTTCACCTGATTTGATTTCGCCGATGCGTTTGTCAGCGATATCGATCAAGCCTTGCAGCATGTGATTGTCGTTTTCCATGCCCTTGTCGATCATGATCTGTATACGGCTCTTGGCAATCTCGAGCGATTCAACAAGCGTGTCGTCTTCGGAAATACAGATAGAGGCTTTGGCCTTCATTTCTGCAGACCAGTCGGTGAATGTGAAAGCCTGATCCGCCAGCAAGGTTCCGATGTGGACCTCGATGATGCGCCCCTGGAAGACGTTGTCGCCGAACTGCTTCAACATCTGCGACTGGGTGGCGTGCACCACGTCCCGGAAATCCATATGGTCGGCCATGGTGCCTTTGAAGGTAACTTTCACGGACTCCGGGATGGGCATGCTCGCCTCACCTGTAGCCAAAGCCAGTGCAACAGTGCCCGAGTCTGCACCAAACGCTACGCCTTTGGACATCCGGGTGTGCGAGTCGCCACCAATGATGATCGCCCAATCATCCACCGTTATGTCATTCAGAACCTTGTGAATAACGTCGGTCATGGCGTGGTAGACGCCTTTAGGATCTCGTGCGGTAATCAGACCAAAATTGTGCATGAACTTCATAAGCCGTGGGGTGTTGGCCTGTGCCTTCAGATCCCAAACCGAGGCCGTATGACAGCCTGACTGATAGGCCCCATCGACGATGGGCGATAGTACAGTCGCGGCCATGGACTCCAACTCTTGAGAAGTCATCAAGCCGGTTGTGTCCTGCGAGCCAACGATATTTACCTCAACGCGGACATCAGATCCGGCGTGCAGTACCGCTCCTTCGGTCACGCCAACCGCATTTTTATTGAAGATTTTTTCAACTGCAGTAAGGCCTTGCCCTTTGTGGGTGATTTCTTTGGAAGGAGCAAAAGCAGATTTCAGTTCGACGCCAAGTGTTTTGGACGCAAAGTTCTGCAGCTTCTTACCAAAGACGATTGCGTAAGATCCGCCTGCCTTGATGAATTCCACCTTCTGAGGTGTGAAAGAGGAGGAAAGGCCAACAAGCTCTTCTTTGCCTGTTTCATCATACAACATCTGCTTTTTTGTATCGATGGTCAGGACCGTGCCGGTCTCGACTGAGTACTTTTGTTCAAGAACCGGGTTACCATCGTTGTTCAGGATCGGGTTGCCTTCGGAATCCACCTTTTTGACCCAGTTTTTCAGGTCGATACCGATGCCGCCAGTCACGCCGACGGTGGTCAGGAAAATCGGAGAAATGCCATTTGTACCTGCAACAATCGGGGCGAAGTTTACAAACGGAACATAGGGGCTGGCTTGGTTGCCAGTCCACAAGGCTACGTTATTCACGCCTGACATGCGGGACGAGCCTACACCCATTGTGCCTTTTTCTGCGATCAACATCACACGTTTTTCAGGGTGCTGCTTTTGCAATTCCTGAATTTCAGTCTGGGCAGCGGGGGAAATGAAGCACTTGCCATGCAATTCCCGATCCGAGCGGGAGTGCGCCTGGTTGCCCGGGGATAGCAAATCGGTAGAAATGTCGCCTTCGCCTGCAATATAGGTGACAACTTTGATTTCTTCGTCGATATCAGGAAGTTTTGTGAAAAACTCAGCCTTTGAGTAGCTTTCCAGAATGCCTTTGGCAGTGGCATTGCCATCTGCATATGCCGCAGCCAAACGATCAGTATCGGCTTCGTACAGGAAGACCTGTGTCTTGAGCACTTCGGCGGCTTGTCCTGCGATAGACGTATCATCGCCAAGTGCGAGGTCAAGAAGCACGTCGACTGACGGGCCACCTTTCATGTGTGACAGCAGCTCAAATGCGAAAGTCACAGAGATTTCGTCGACAACGGCAGCGCCTAGAATAATTTCTTTGAGAAACTGGGCTTTTACGCCTGCAGCGCTCGTTGTGCCCGGCAAGACGTTGTAGATGAAAAACTTAAGAGAGTCGTCCCGGTGTTCATTCCCGGTCTCTTTGATTTGCGAGATGAGTTCATCTACAAATAGGCCATCATCAATGGGCTTAGGGTTCAACCCCTCTTCTTTACGAGCGGCGATCTCATTTAGGTAGTCGGTGTACAAGCTCATGACGAATCCAAGGGTTAGGTGTTAGAGAAGGTTCAAGCGTCGGTTCTCAGACACCTCTGTCTAACCCACGCCCAAGTTCATTGTATGCGGAAGTATACCAGCTCATGGTGGGTTGCAAGATGCCTGACTGTCACACCATGCGCGCGGTCAATATCAATAGATCGTGTTGCGTTTGCCTGCAATTCTTAAGTGATAGCAGTCTGTAGGCTCCTAAACAGCTTTGTTACACAATCCACTGACGGTCGCATTTCTTTTTTCCCGGCGCTACTGCAGGGGTTTTAGTTCGACCGGTTCGTGGTCTTGAATTTTGTAGAGGCCCAACTGGTCATTGTGCCCGGCTATCTTAATGGATTCGCGAGCGAAATACTTTGCGGGGTTTGTGCAACAAATCCAGATAGGTGTCACAATGTTGGGGAAACGGCGTGAAAGACCCTGCTTTGAACCTAGTTGAAGGACATTCCTCAAGCCTGATCTAGACGCGGTTCACCTGTATAAACCCGCTGTTTGTTGAGTTCAATCCGGCTTCCTCTGATATCCCTCGGGGTCTTCCGGTGCTGCAATAAATAAATGTCCAACAACATGCAAAGAACCCGCCAAGGGGCGGGTTTGAAGGGGATCGTTCAGGTTTGGCGGAAACGCTTAAAGCAACAGGACTTGGGTGCCGACTTTGACAAGTTCATAAAGTTCTTCAACGTGTTGATTGTAAAGACCAATGCAGCCAGAGGAGCTTTGTCGGCCAATCTTGCGTGTGTCGTGAGTGCCGTGCACTAGGTAGGCAGGCCAATCCAGATACATTGCGCGGGTGCCCAATGGATTGCCGGGCCCACCGTCCATGCGCAGGGGCAAAGTCGGGTCACGTTCGCGCATGGAAGCGGTTGGGGTCCAGCTGGGATTTTCACGCTTGCGGACAATTTTCGAATACCCGCGCTTAGTCAGATCTTCTGTCAGTGGCACTGAAGAAGGGAATAGGCGGTATGTTTCATTGTCACCGCTCCAATAGTGCAGGGCGCGGCTGTTGATGTCAGCCAAAAGACAACCAACCCCAAGCGTGTCAAAATGATCTTGCCACTGCTGCTTTTGAAATGCCGAAATATTGCGCTTGGTTGGAGCAGCTCCATTTACTGGGCGCTCTTCAATCGGGAAAGCATCGGAGGACTGTGCGCGCAGCAATGATGGCGTGGCCAGTGTGGCCACCGCACTTAACAGGGCATGGCGGCGGGTAAAGCGGGAATTGGGCATTCTGCCTCCGGGGCTATTTTTTGACGTCTCGATACGGGGGCAATATAGGATCCCAATACAAATTATATAGGGGCGCGGCGCTCAAAATTCCGTGCTTCACAGGCTTGTGTGGTTCCCGCGCAGGAAGCTTGAAATGGGTTTGGACCTGTTGTGACCGTGTTTCAGGCGTTCCAATTTTTCCAAAACATGCCGGTGTTGGTTGGCTGATGGCGTGAAAGAGTTGCCAAAACGCCTAAAAAGGGGAAAGTGTTCCCCAATATTTAAAAATGGGGACAACAATGAAAATTTCAACGATTACAGTAGCGCTTTTTATTGGGGCTGTATCCACTGCGCCAGCACTTGCTCAATCTCTGGAGCACTGGGGGTCATCTGACTACTGGGATGTCATGATCGATCCATCACTTGGTGACGGCTGTCTGATACAATCTGAATTCAACGATGGTTCTGTTGTTCGCATCGGTTTTGATCGTGTGCAAGGGGGCGGCTACGTCACGGCATTCAACATGGCCTGGGGGGATATCCAAGAGAACGAATGGTACCCGGTCCAATTTGCCCTGGATGGTCAGGACTATGATGCAGAGGCACGGGGGATGTATCTGAACGATGTACCAGGTGCAGATATTCCTTTTGATAATCCAGACTTCTTGTTCGACATAGCGGCGAAATACACAATGACGCTCTATACCGAAGGCGGCGAGGTCATGTCGATCGACCTGACCGGCAGTTCCAAAGCGCTGGAAGCGGCGATCGAATGTCAAGAAGAGATGGGCTGACGTCTGTCTTGATCACTAAGACCGCGGACCTATTGGGCCGAAAAAAATGGCTGCAGATTACTCTGCAGCCATTCTTCATTTTAGCAAAAGATCCCCGACTTATTCCATCACTGGGATAGAGAACTCGCCGCCTTCTTTGATGCCCGAGGGCCAGCGCGCTGTTACGGTTTTGGTGCGTGTGTAGAACTTGAACGCATCCGGACCGTGCTGGTTCAGGTCACCAAAGGCAGATTTCTTCCAGCCACCAAAGGTGTGATAAGCCAGCGGAACTGGGATTGGCACGTTGATACCAACCATGCCGATGTTGATCCGGTTGGCAAAGTCACGGGCAGTATCGCCATCGCGGGTATAGATCGCGGTGCCGTTGCCATACTCGTGACTGATCGCCAGCTGGATCGCTTCCTCATAGGTTTCTGTGCGCACAGTTGTCAGAACCGGGCCAAAGATCTCTTTCTTGTAGATATCCATGTCGGGTGTGACGTTGTCGAACAAGTGAGGGCCAACAAAGAAGCCATCCTCGTAACCTTGCAAAGAGAAGTCGCGACCATCCACAACCAGATCAGCACCTTGATCAACACCGGTCTGAACCAGGCTGAGGATATTGTCTTTGGCTGCGCTGGTGACCACTGGGCCGTAGTCGACGTCGTTGCCAGAGGTGTAAGGGCCAACCTTTAGGCTTTCGATACGTGGAACCAGCTTTTCGATCAGCTTGTCAGCGGTTTCCTGACCAACTGGAACCGCAACCGAGATCGCCATGCAGCGTTCGCCAGCGGCACCGTAACCAGCACCGATCAGCGCGTCAGCGGCCTGATCAAGGTCAGCGTCAGGCATGATGATCATGTGGTTTTTGGCACCACCGAAACACTGAACGCGCTTACCCTGGGCACAGCCTGTGCCGTAGATGTATTCGGCAATTGGGGTCGAGCCAACAAAGCCAACCGACTGAACTACGTCGTTGTACAGGATCGCATCAACAGCTTCTTTGTCACCGTTGACGACCTGAATGATTCCTTTGGGCAGGCCTGCTTCTTCCAGCAGTTCAGCCAGCATCAGCGGAACGGAAGGCGCGCGCTCGGATGGTTTCAGGATGAAAGCGTTGCCGCAAACAATGGCTGGGGCGAACATCCACATTGGGATCATCGCAGGGAAGTTGAACGGGGTGATACCCGCAGAGACACCCAGGGCCTGACGCATGGAGTACATGTCGATGCCGGGGCCAGCGCTATCGGTGAAGTCACCCTTCAGCATCTGTGGTGCACCAATGCAGTACTCAACCACTTCCAGACCACGTTGCACGTCGCCTTTGGCGTCGGGGATGGTTTTACCGTGCTCGCGGCTCAGGGCCTCGGCCAGCTTGTCCATGTCGCGGTTCAGTAGCGACACGTATTTCATCATGACACGGGCACGACGCTGTGGGTTTACGGCTTCCCAGGCAGGCTGTGCGGCCTTGGCGATAGCGACAGCTGCTTCCAGCTCTTCGTTGGACGCGAGGGGCACTTTGGCCTGCACTTCGCCTGTTGCTGGGTTGAATACATCCGCAAAACGTCCGGACGTGCCTTTGACGTGTTCGCCGTTGATATAGTGGGTCAGCTCTTGCATTGGATCCTCCGCAATTTATTTGATGGAAGCATAGGCTTGCAAAAAACATCGGAAAAGAGGAAATATTCCAAATAGGTTTTGCAAGAACGCAAGAGCATCAGCAGAAGTTGAACGGGGACAGTCAGTATGAAGAGTATGGATCCGCAGTGGGATGATATGAAAGTCTTTTTGGCGGTGGCGCGTGAGGCCAGCCTCTCTGGTGCGGGGCGGATACTGAAGATGGATCCCGCTACGGTTGGGCGGAGGATTGCCAGATTCGAGGGTGCACTTGAAGCGCCCCTGTTTGTAAAATCACCTCAAGGCTATGCGTTGAGTGCGTCTGGCGACCGCCTGTTAAGCCATGCGGAAGATGCTGAGCAGGCAATGCGTGCGGCAAAAGAAGCGCTGAGTGGTCCCAGTGAAACATTGGCTGGGCAAATCCGTATCGGGGCGCCAGACGGCAGCGCCAATTACCTGCTGCCACAAGTCTGTGCCCGGATCAGTGTTGAAAATCCAGATCTAGATATACAGATCGTCGCGCTCCCACGGGTGATTAACTTGTCACGTCGTGAGGCGGATATGGCGATCACGGTTAGCGCCCCAACTGCGACGCACCTGAAGGTGCAAAAAATTTGTGACTACAAACTTCACCTTGCCGCGTCTCGTCACTTCCTAAGAGAATTCCCGCCTATCGAGAGCGTCGAAGACCTGAGGCAGCACAAGTTGGTTGGCTATATTCCTGACATGATTTTCGATCGTGAACTGGATTACTTGAACGAAATTGGGTTGGAGCGGGTGGCACTGGCGTCAAATTCTGTTTCGGTTCAACTGAGACTGGTCACACAAGGCACCGCACTTTGCGTGGCCCATGATTTTACACTGCCATTTCACCGACCACTTCGGAAAGTGTTGCCAGATGAGATCAGCCTGACCCGTAGCTTTTATCTGGTACAGCACCATGGTGATCAACGCAGTGAGCGTTTGAACCGATTTGCCGAAGCACTGAGCACAGGAATTCGTGATGAAGTCGCAAGGCTGGAAGCCTTGACTTGACATGTTGTCTTATTGCGGTAACCCTTGGAATTACGCAATAAAATTTCAGAGGAAGCACAAATGCTAGTTCAATTGATTCTGAAATCGAAACCCAGTGAAGGGGTGGTTACAATTGCCCCGGATGCCAGTATTTCTGAGGCCGCAAAGTTATTGTCTGAGCGCAAGATTGGTACAGTTGTGGTTTCGTCAGACGGAGAGCACGCCGAGGGTATTTTATCCGAGCGCGATATCGTGCGTGAGTTGGCGCAGTCGGGTGGGGGTTGTCTAGACAAGGCGGTGAGCAGCTATATGACCCGTAAGCTGATTACCTGTACCAGTCATGACAACGTTGCCCAAATTCTGCGCCAAATGACAGAGGGCCGGTTTCGTCACATGCCTGTGGTCGAGGACGACAAGCTGATCGGTTTGGTTAGTCTTGGCGACGTGGTTAAGGCGCAGCTGTCACAGGTTGCCATGGAAAAAGACGCGCTGCAGGGCATGATTATGGGGCATTAAGTCCCAGTTGTGACTTCAGTATTTTCCCCCTCTTGCGCTGCACTGCGCAAATGTGTTTGCGTGTGCAGCAAATCTGACCCAGCAGGAGGCCGCCATGCGCGTTGCTCTGTATCCAGGCACTTTTGATCCGATTACCATCGGGCACATTGACATCATCCGGCGTGCAAGTGCGCTAGTCGACAAATTGGTGATTGGTGTTGCGATCAACCGAGATAAAGGGCCGCTGTTTTCGCTGGAAGAGCGTGTTGCGATGATTGAGGCAGAATGTGCTGCGTTGAGTGCGCAAACCGGGACTGAAATCGTGGCTCATCCGTTCGAGAACCTGCTGATCGATTGTGCGCGCGACGTTGGCGCGCAGATTATTGTACGTGGTCTGCGCGCGGTTGCAGATTTTGAATATGAATATCAAATGGTTGGCATGAACCGTGCACTTGATAGTTCAATCGAGACAGTGTTTTTGATGGCTGAGGCCAAACATCAGGCCATTGCCAGCAAGCTGGTCAAAGAAATTTGCCGACTTGGCGGTGATGTGTCCAAATTCGTCACGCCGCTGGTCGATGAGGCATTGCAAGGAAAACAGGGCAGGTGATGTGCTGAATTGCAGGGGCGTGCCAAGATACGCCCCTATTTTGCGGGTGAAACTTCAACACAGATATAAGCCTATACTGCCGCCGCCCACAGTTCGGGATAGGTCCGGCATGACTGGCCCAAAACGACCTTCCAATTGGGAAACTGGGGCTCCAGACAGTAAAATGGACTGAGTGTCGTTTTACATGTCGATGCTGAACCAAAAGCACCTTTTAAAGGTCAGGTTTCGACAAAGGCCACAAATTGCGAATCGTAAGACATTGCTTGGTTGAACTTCGGTGTAGGCCGCGTTTCAGGACGCCGCTGAATAGTCAAATTACACGTAAAGTCGGCGCGACGAAGGCTAGCGCCAAAAGGCCATCCAGTTGATCAGTTCAAGCATCCGCTTGCCCAAAAACACCATATGGCTGGTGCCAAACAAGAACAGATCAATGGTGATCGCGCTGACAATCATCAGGCCAAGCACCAGGGAAATTTTGTTGGTCATATGGCCTCACCATAAAGTACGCCCGGCCAGATATGCCTGACCGGGCGTAAAACCTCAAGGATGAGCTGTACTTAGCAGGGGCGCATTAAGCGCTAAGGCGGCCCATGGCGACGGCCACATCCGCCATTCGGACAGAGAAACCCCATTCGTTGTCGTACCAAGCCAGAACGCGAACCAGACGATTGCCAACGACGCGTGTCTGTTCCGGCGCAAAGATAGAGCTTTCAGGTGACTGATTAAAGTCAGTGGAAACCAGAGGCGTTGGTTCATAGCCGACGACACGTGACATCGCGCCTTCAGAGGCTTCGCGCATGACGGCGTTAACCTGATCAACAGTCACATCACGCGATGCGATAAAGGTCAGATCAACGGCAGAAACGTTTGGTGTTGGCACCCGCATCGCGGATCCGTCCAGACGTCCTTTCAGCTTGGGCAGAACTTCACCCAGCGCCTTGGCAGCACCCGTTGACGTCGGGATGATCGACATTGCAGCGGCACGGGCGCGGTACAGGTCGTCGTGGCGACGGTCCAGGGTAGGCTGGTCTCCAGTATAGGCGTGAATGGTGGTCATCTGGCCGTGCTCAATGCCGATGCCATCGTCCAGTGCCTTGGCCAGCGGGGCCAGGCAGTTGGTGGTGCATGATCCGTTGGAGATCATCGTGTCAGAGGCTTTCAACTCGCCGTCGTTGACGCCAAACACAATTGTGCGGTCAATGTTCTTGCCGGGTGCGGACAGCAGCACTTTCTTAGCACCACGCTCCAGGTGGGCTTTGGCTTTGGTGCCGTCGTTGAATTTGCCTGTGCATTCCAGAACCACATCACAGCCGGACCAGTCCAGGTCTTCCATATTGTAGGTCGAAAACATCTGCATGTCGCCGCGGCCTAGGTTCATGGTGCCATCACCCAGAGTGACTTCGCCGGGGAAGCGACCGTGGACCGAATCGTATTTCAGCAGGTGAGCAGCGGTTTCCAGTGGTCCGGTTGCATTCACCTTGATCACTTCGATGTCGTCGCGGCCCGAGGCTGCGATGTGTGACAGCGTGCAGCGGCCGATCCGGCCGAAACCGTTGATGCCAACTTTGATGGTCATGAGCGTGTCTCCTAACGGCAATTCTTACCTTGGCGTATAGACCGGTGGGGGCCGGGTCTAAAGGGTTAAAAAGGCCATGATGCCGGGCTGTTAGCGCAATAACTTGATGGTATCGATAACGGAAATGGACCGGTGTCGATAACGGAAATTTCCGGTGGCGCTAACGGTCGTCTGGTTGCGTGCCCGTGCAGTTTCGCTAGGGTAGCGCGCAACGCGATTTTGACGGGTGAGGATATTTCCATGAGCGGTTTGCTGGCTTTGCTGGATGATGTGGCAGGTATTGCCAAGGTGGCCGCGGCTTCGATTGATGATGTGGCGGCACAGGCGCTCAAGGCCGGGTCAAAGGCGGCTGGAGCATTGATCGACGATGCCGCCGTGACCCCCAAATACCTGCATGGGTTTGCCGCCAGCCGCGAGTTGCCAGTGATTTGGAAGATCACAAAAGGGTCGCTGAAAAACAAACTGCTGTTTCTTCTGCCGATCGGGCTGCTGCTGGCCAACTTTGCGCCCTGGATGATTCCACCTCTGCTGATGCTGGGTGGGGCCTATCTGTGTTTTGAGGGCGCCGAGAAGATTTATCACCTACTGGTGCCCCATGATGAAACACATGTCTTCAAAGAGGATGAACCGGGCGACCCAGCGCATCTCGAAGAGAAGAAGGCCGCAGGGGCTATCAAGACCGATTTCATTCTGTCAGCTGAGATCATGACCATCGCACTGGCCGCGATCCCCGACAGCAATATCTGGATGGAGGCCGCAACGCTGGCCATGGTGGCCGTTGGTATTACCGTGGCCGTCTATGGCTCGGTTGCGCTGATCGTCAAGGCCGATGACGTAGGTCTGTACATGACCCAAAACGGCAAGTTTGGCGTAACCCGCAGCCTGGGCCGTGGATTGGTTCGGATGATGCCGCGGTTCATGAAGCTATTGATGATTGTTGGTACCGCCGCAATGCTCTGGGTTGGCGGGTCCATCGTCATCCACGGGGCGGAACAAATGGGCTATGGCTGGCTAGGCCACCATATTCATGACTACGCCGCTGCGGTGGGGCATATGGTGCCCGAGGCCTGGTTGGGCATCACGGAATGGTTTGCCAAGGCGGCAATGGACGGCGTGTTTGGACTGGCACTGGGATTTGTTTTGATCCCGGTGGCGACCAAGGTGATTGCGCCTATGCTAGGCCTATTCGGAAAAGACACCTCGAACCATTAGGAGTAGAGTGTTTGCGGTGACAGATATTTTAAAGCACTTTGAGCATCCGTTTCCCTACGGAGAATTTTCCCACAATCTCTTTGACGACACGGAGTTCGCGCTTCGGTTCGAACTGGGAGGCGAAGATGTCTCTACCGACCGTCCCTTAAAACGATTCATCCAAGCCTATGACCGTGCCGCAGCGGTGGCGACTGAGGTGTTTTCTGACACTGCATGCCTTTGGATGCTGTCGTCGGTCTATGGCGACGCGGAGCCGCGGAAAAAGCGGCTGAAGCCATTTAAGCTCTGTGGTCTCAAGAAGAATAATTTTCAGTACCTGGGAGCTGTCTCACAGAAAGGTAATCCTGACTTTGACGAAGATGATGATGAAGTTTTCCGGCACTGGGATGCGGCGGAGCTGGAGGACCTTGGGCAGCTGCGCGAAGTGATGTGGCTGGCGCTGGGATGCGAGTTGGGCATTCGACCAGCAAGTTTCGCTGACATCTATTTCGTTGACTTCAAAAAGGGTATCGTTCTCTACGCTTACGATGATCGCGGTATGGATGTGAGCGCTGTGCGCAAAGAAGATCTGATGTCCCTCTACAGAAACAGAAATTCTTGGCTGTTAGAGTATGGTTTTGACGAGATGAAAGCCGTATTTGAGGGCTAGTCTGCGGGTCTGGCTGGGCATCATTGAGTGGTCTGCCAAGGCATCAATGGATGGCGTGTTTGGACTGGCGTAGGGGTTTGTTTTGATTCCGGTGTCGATCAAGGTGATCGCGCCGATTTGGGGGGCTGTCAGAGGTAGCAAATAAGCTGACCCATCTTCAGCAATATTATTTGAAGAATTGAACTAGGAGTTTTCATGGCGAAATCTGCAACTCCAATACTCAAAATAATTTCCGGACCTTCTCCAACTTCGCAGGGGGTGGCGTCGGCGACTTCTGGCGGTATTTCACCTTTGTTTTCTGCGCTTAGTAAGGCTGCCGACCTAGCCCCAATGGATGGCAAGCAGCTATTTAGTTTTCTACATTTTCGCATGGCTACAGCAAAAAGAGCCGAAAACCGCAGCAAGTGGTTCGGTGGGAGGCTATTAAACAAGCTTAGCGGTGAAAGCCCGGACTATATCCCTCTGTCTGGAGCACAAGTACGGCAAGCTTTTGGGGCGGCCGGTATTCAACCGCCAGAGTTTGCCGTGGCTGCCGGGCAATATGAGATGCGGTTGGACTACGTGCGCAAGGCATATGATGCGTTGAAGGCGGAGCACGATGCGTGATGAACATAACTGAAAGCGCCACAACCAGAAGCTATGTGCCTTACACTTCTGAAATGTCCGCGAATCGTTACTTAAACAAGTTTGGGGATGAAACTTGGGTCGCATGGGCTGAGGCAATGGTTGTTGCGGGTTTTTCTAGCCCTTCTTTGTTCGTTCTGCTTGGCGAAATTAAGCCATTCAATGCATTCGAAATGAGTGCTCTGTTCGATGATATCGTTGAAGAGTTAGGTATACCTGTAGTTTCTTCAGACACAGAGGCTGTGGAGACCCTAGCCGCCGCAATTGCAGAACAATATGTTCGTGGGCGAACTGGGCTAAATGTTACTCAGTCTTTGTTGGTACAATTTCCTTGGGGACTAGCGAACATTCATCGGGACGAGGATTTGCACCTTGATTTATTGGACTACATTGGCGAGTGGGAATTAAGTCCTGAAGAAAAGAACGCTGAGGCGGATCGGTTAATACGGGAGTATCACCAAATGCACCCGATGACCAAGTGGCGGCCGTTTGAATGGGAAAGACCTTGCGGTTGATCTCTCCCAACCTTCGGTTGCCCGAACTTGGAGCGAGTTTCATTTTGTATGTAACCGGTTGCTTTCAATGGAAAAGGGCGCTCAGAGGCGCCCAAATTTTTTTCAGCTATGTGAGCTGTTTCAGCCCAACAGGTCTTTGACCTTAGCAACTGTCGCATCCGCTGTGATGCCGAACTTTTCGTACAGTTCACCAGCTGGGGCCGAGGCACCAAAGCTGTCCATACCAACAAACGCGGCTTTCTTGTCCTGGCCACGCTCGCCCATCAGCCACTTGTCCCAGCCGCCGGCGCGAACCGCTGCTTCGATGCCAACACGAACCGGACCAGCAGGCAGAACCTTGCGGCGGTAAGCCTCATCCTGCGCGGCGAACAGTTCCATACAGGGCATAGACACAACGCGGGTGCCGATACCTTCAGCTTCCAGCTTGGCTTTGGCCTCCAGTGCGATGGCGACTTCGGACCCGGTGGCGATCAGGATCACCTGACGCTTGGCCTCGGCATCTGCCAGAACATAGGCGCCTTTGGCGGTCAGATTGCTCAGCTTATGCTCGGTCCGCACGGTCGGCAGTCCCTGACGGGTCAGTGACAGAACCGATGGGGTTTCCTTGGCGGACAGGGCGATTTCCCAAGATTCGGCAGTTTCAACCGCATCAGCAGGACGGAACACATAGGTGTTTGGTGTCGCGCGGCAGATCGCCAGATGTTCCACCGGCTGGTGAGTGGGGCCATCTTCTCCAACACCAATCGAGTCGTGGGTCATTACAAACACCGACGGGATTTTCGACAGGGCTGCCAGACGCATAGAGGGGCGTGCATAGTCGGTAAAGCAGAAGAAGGTGCCCGAATAGGGGCGAATGCCGCCGTGCAGCGCCATACCGTTCATCGCAGCGGCCATACCGTGCTCGCGGATCCCCCAATAGACAAAACGACCCTTGCGGTTGTCGGTGTCAAACACACCCATGTCGCCGGTTTTGGTCAGGTTGGAGCCGGTCAAGTCAGCAGACCCACCAACGGTTTCTGGCATGATCGGGTTGATCACCGCCAGCGCCATCTCAGAGGCTTTACGGGTGGCAACCTTGGGCTGGTCTTCGCTGACCTGCTTTTTCAGGGCTTTGACAGCGGCCGACAATTTGTTTGGCGTGTCCAGTGCATAGGCGCGGTTGAACCGGTCCTGCTTTTGCTTGGACACCTCGGCAAAGCGACCTTCCCATTCGGCGCGATCTGCAGCACCACGGCTGCCGATGGCTTCCCACTGGGATTTGATGTCAGCAGGGACTTCAAACGGGCCTGTGGTCCAGCCGTAAGCCTCTTTGGCGGCTTTCATCTGGTCGGCATCCGTCAAGGCGCCGTGGCCTTTGGAGGTGTCCTGAGCGGCGTGACCCAGAGCAATGTGGGTTTTGCAGGCAATCATCGACGGTTTCTTGGACTTCTTGGCGGCGGTGATGGCCTCATCAATGGCGACGGGGTCGTGGCCGTCGATTTCAATGACCTGCCAACCGGAGGCCTTGAACCGCTGAACCTGATTGGTGCGGTCCGACAGCTCAACAGTGCCGTCGATCGTAATGTTGTTGTTGTCCCAGAACAGGATCAGCTTGCCTAGGCTATGACGCCCAGCAAGGCCCATGGCCTCTTGGCTGATACCTTCCATCAGGCAACCGTCACCAGCCATAACATAGGTATAGTGGTCAACGATCTTGCGGCCATACTGGGCGCGCTGCATTTCTTCGGCCATGGCAAACCCCACGGCATTCGCCAGACCCTGACCCAATGGGCCAGTGGTGGTTTCCACAGCGTCCAGCAGGAAATTCTCAGGGTGACCAGCGGTCAGAGCGCCCATCTGGCGGAAGTTCTTGATCTGATCCAGGGTGACCTGCGCATCGCCGCAAAGATGCAGCAGCGAATAGATCAACATAGAGCCATGACCCGCCGACAGGATGAACCGGTCACGATCAGGCCATTTGGGCGCTGATGCATCAAACTTTAGATGCTTTTCAAACAATACGGTGGCGACATCGGCCATGCCCATGGGCATACCGGAGTGGCCTGAATTGGCGGCGGCGACGGCATCAAGGGTGAGGGCACGGATGGCCGCAGCCTTGGCCCAATGTTCGGGATTGGCGGTGCGCAGTTCTGTCAGGTCCACTGGGTCGTTCCTTTGGGTTTTCAGGCAGATTTAGGGCTGAATAGCAGCGATGGGGCAAAGATCAAGCGTTGCTGAGCATAACAGTGCCGAACAGGGTCAAGTTGGGCCTGCAAGTGGTTGAAAGCAAACAGGGGGTAATTTACTCCTGCTTTGGGTAAGCTGGCGACGAATGAGATCTTGTAAGCGATTCGCAGAAGACAGACGTGGCGGCGAATTTTGAAATTGATGTGGACGGGTGAGGAACAGGCATGAGTCAAATCGAAGAATTGCAAAGTCGTATCACGGCTGCGATGGATCGGATCGGAACCGGATTGGGCGCTTTGGATGCGGCTCAGGATGGGGCCGGGCTCGACGATTTGAACCAGTTGCTGGATGATGAGAGAACTGCAAATGCGCAGCTCGAGGAGCGCCTGAAAACACTGAAGGCGCAACTGGCTGAGGTGCCAGCGCCCGTAGATAATTCGCAAGAATTGGAAGCGCTTCAGGCTGAGGTGGAATTGCTGCGCAACGAAGTTGGCAATCAAGACGAGAAAGACGCCCTGAAGGCCGAAGTGTCGCGCTTAACTGGTGAGATGGAAGCGGCCAGCAATACGGCTGCTTTGAAAGCTACCGAAGCTGCAGCTGCCCAGGATGCGGAAGTCGCAGAGCTAAAGTCAGAGATTGGGACACTGCAAGCCAAGTTGGATGAGGGAACAGGTGTTTCAGAAGATGCCGCCGATGAAGCCCTAAAAACTGCCGCGTTGACAGAGGAAGTCAGCGTTTTGAAAGCTGAGCTGGAACAGGCAAAGGCAACGGCCGCAGAGGCCGAGCACCTTACTCCCAAGCCAGACGATGTTGCTGAAACTGTTGACTCCAGCGCAGAGTTGGCACGACAGAACGAAACGCTGGTGCGGTTGGACACGGAATTGCAACAGCTGCGTCATGCTAACGAAAGCCTGCGCAGCGCCAATACGGCTCTGCGTGAAGCCAACGCTGCTGGGGTCGGGGATGCCGGTTTGATCAATACTGCGATGGAAGCTGAAATTGAGGGGCTGCGCGCAGCACAGGCCAGCGATCAGGCGCAGGTCAATGCGGTTCTGGCCAAACTGGAACCACTGTTGGCCAACGCGCAAAGTTTACCCGTTGAGAATATGCCTGAAGGGGAGGAAGTCTGATGCCAGAATTGACCATACACATCGGCGGTCGCGGTTTTGAGGTTTCCTGTCAGGATGGCGAGCAAAGCTATCTACAGTCCGCAGCCAAGATGCTGGACGACGAGGCGCAGGTGTTGTCAGATCAGATTGGCCGCATGCCCGAGGCACGGATGCTGCTGATGGCGGGTTTGTTGTTGGCGGATAAGACCGCAGCCGTTGAAGACCGGATCAAAATTGTCGAGGCGGAGCTGGCCGAACGAGACTCGGAATTGGCTGATTTGCGTGCCGCGCCAGCGCCAGAGCCCGAACGCATCGAAGTCCCGGTGATCCCGCCGCAGGTGACGGATACGCTGGCTGAGCTGGCTGCGAGAGCAGAATCGATGGCTGCCGAAGTTGAAGAAAAATTGGCGAAATAGACCTTTTTGTCTCTTAGAATGAGAAAGGCCTCCGGCAGTGAACCGGAGGCCTTTTTAGTTGTGCTAAGCTCGGGTTTAGCCGTTGGCTTCGCGGATCTTGTTAGAGGCATCCTTGTCGAAGGTGATACCATTGGTTTCAAACATACCATCCAGTTCGCCGGACAGGGTCATTTCAACAATGATGTCGCATCCGCCGACAAATTCGCCTTTGACGTAGAGCTGTGGAATAGTGGGCCAGTCAGAGTAATCCTTGATGCCCGAGCGGATGTCTTCATCGGCCAGAACATTGATGTCGGTATATTCAATGCCGATGTAGTTCAGCACACCGGCCACCTTGGAGGAGAAGCCGCACTGCGGCATGTCCTTGGTGCCTTTCATGAACAGCACAACGTCATTGGCTTTGACGGTTTCGTCGATACGGGTCTTTGTGTCGGTCATGTCGCGTTTCCTTAGTCTACTGCGCCGCGGCGCATTATTTTGTGTTACGGCTGCTCAAACGCCTGCCGACGTCTTCTAACAGCTGGTTTCGTCTTATGGCCTGTTCAACCAGATCCAGATCAGTCGCTTCTTGTCCCAGCTCAACCTTCTTGCGGTTTGCGTTGCGCATTGTGGGTTGCGACTGCGATAGAGCCCGTCTTTTGTTGCGCTTCACATAGGCTTCAATGCCAATTGCCGCAACAATAAGTGCAACAACGCTTGCTATGACCCACGCAACAGTGATTACTCAGGCGCCTTTGTTGTCAGGCCCAGTGCGTGGATTTCGCCGTTGGAGCCGTCCATTTTGCCCTTGAGCGCGGCCATCACTGCGCGCTGCTGCTGCACGCGGTTTTTACCCCGAAAGCTCTCGTCGATTACCTCAGCAGAGAAATGAACGCCATCGTCGCCCATCACGGTGATCTCGGCATTGGGGAAGCTTTCGCGGATCAGCGCTTCGATATCTGAGGCTAGCATGGCCATTGGGGATGTCTCCTGACTTGTTGTCTAAGATGTAGATGTGCGGGGGCGGAGCTGCAAGGGGCAGGTGACACAGAGATGACGTACCCCTCTGCGATTTATCGGCATGTCAGAGCTGTGGGAAAACCGCCCAGTCGTAGTTGACGGGCGGCTCCAAAGTGATTTGGATTGGGGGCTGTGTCAGGCCACCGTAGCAGCGAAACTGCTGCGGAAGATCTCGGATAGCTCTGCCAGTGGGGATTCGCTGCCACCAATCTTAACTGTATCGCCGCCGAATTTGCCAACAGTGGTCAGCGTGACGCCTGCCTGACCTGCGGCCAGCATCAGGGCCTCGGCCTGATCAAAATTGCAGGCAACCAGATAGCGCGCCTGATCTTCACCAAACAAGGTTGGCGTGTCACCAGCGTCGATTTGAACGCCAACGCCACCAGCCTCGGCCAGTTCAAAGGCAGCCAGCGCCAGGCCACCGTCGGACAGATCGGTGCAGACTTTGATATAGTCGCGGTTGTTGCGGACAAAATCACCATGGCGCTTTTCAGCGTCCAGGTCCACCGCAGGGGCGTCGCCATCTTCGCGGTTGAAGACTTCTGCCAGTAGAGCGGACTGGCCAAGATGACCAAGGGTATCGCCGATCAGCAGCGCTACGTGACCGTCACGAGCTTCACCGATAATCGGTTCCTCTCCGGCGGCGACGAGACCCACAGCCCCAATGGTTGGGGTTGGCAGGATGCCCTGTCCGTCAGTTTCGTTGTACAATGACACGTTGCCGGACACGATGGGCATGTCCAGTGCAGCGACAGCCTGACCAATGCCGTCCAGAGCGCCAACAAACTGGCCCATGATTTCTGGCTTTTCCGGATTGCCAAAATTCAAGTTGTCGGTTGTGGCCAAAGGCTTGGCTCCGACTGCGGTCAGGTTGCGGTAAGCCTCGGCCACCGCCTGCTTGCCGCCTTCGGTTGGGTTCGCTTTGACATAGCGGGGGGTCACGTCCGAAGTGAAGGCCAGCATCTTTTCAGTGCCGTGTACCCGGATCAGGCCTGAGCCAACACCGGGACGACGAGCGGTATCCCCCATGACGGTGGTGTCATACTGTTCGTAGACCCACTGCTTACCGGCATAGTTGGGAGACGAAATCAGTCCTTTGAGGCCATCAATGGGATCTATGGTTGGCACATCGGCGTCTGTCAACGGCTCCGCAGCGGGTGTCGGAACCCATGGGCGGTCATATTCAGGGGCAGAACCTGCCAGCGTGGCCAGCGGTAGGTCGGCTTTGACCTCGCCGTTGTGCAGGATCAGGAACCGGTCTTCAGCAATGGTTTCGCCAACAATGGCAAAATCCAGATCCCATTTCACAAACACAGCGCGGGCTTCGGCTTCCAGCTCGGGGTTGAGCACCATCAGCATGCGTTCCTGAGATTCTGACAGCATCATCTCATAGGCTGTCATGTTCTCTTCGCGCTGTGGCACGTCTTCGAGGTTCAGTTTGACACCAAGGCCACCTTTGTCGCCCATTTCTACGGCCGAACAGGTCAAGCCCGCCGCGCCCATGTCCTGGATCGAGATAACGGCGCCGGTGCCCATCAGCTCCAGCGTGGCTTCCATCAGACGCTTTTCAGTGAAAGGATCACCAACCTGAACGGTGGGGCGTTTTTCTTCGATGGTATCGTCGAACTCAGCTGAGGCCATTGTTGCGCCACCAACGCCGTCCCGGCCGGTTTTCGCACCTAGGTAAACAACAGGCATACCAATGCCCGATGCAGCTGAGTAGAAAATTTTGTCAGTGTCAGCCAGGCCAGCCGCAAAGGCATTGACCAGGCAGTTGCCGTTATAGGCTGGGTGAAAGCGGACTTCGCCGCCAACGCAGGGCACGCCAAAGCAGTTGCCGTAACCACCAACGCCCTCGACCACGCCATTCACCAGCTGAGTGGTCTTGTGGTGCGCGGGTTCACCAAAGGACAGCGAGTTCATAGCCGCAATGGGGCGAGCGCCCATAGTGAAGACATCGCGCAAAATGCCGCCTACACCCGTGGCTGCCCCCTGATAGGGCTCAATGTACGACGGGTGGTTGTGGCTTTCCATCTTGAACACCACACACTGGCCATCACCGATATCAACGATACCTGCATTTTCACCGGGGCCACAGATGACCTGTGGTCCCTCGGTCGGCAAAGTACGTAGCCATTTCTTGGAGGATTTGTAGGAACAGTGTTCGTTCCACATCGCCGAGAAAATGCCCAACTCGGTATAGGTTGGGACGCGGCCCATGATTTCCAGGATGCGATCGTATTCCGCGGGGCTCAATCCGTGGCTTTCAATCAGTTCTGATGTGATGGCTGGTTCTTGCATCGATCATATTTCCCGGATGGCTGGATTTGGGCGCCTTTTAGGACAACTAGGCCGCCGGGGGAAGGGTAAAGCGCTAAAACTGGGTGTAGCAATTGGCGCGGCCCGGATCGGACTGGTGTTGGTTGCCCTGATCTGCCCGGTCAGAACCGTTGTCCGACATAGATATAGATCTGATCATCGCCCAGATTGTTGTGGCTGACGTCCACCGAGAAATCGACCGGAAATTTCTTGGAAACCCGGTAGCGGGCACCGACACCAATGGCACTGTGGCTGCCACCATCTCGAAGTTGGTCAAATTTTGCCCCGGTCCAGCCAACGCCGCCAAAGACCACACCACCCCAGCGCGAACCAAAGCGATGGCGATATTCGGCTTGTACGGAGGTAGAGCGTAGATCGAGAAACTGGGTCGAATTGAAACCACGCATGTTATCAGTGGCACCGATTGAACATTGATCAAAGAACGGGGTTTCATCCGTTGTGGAGCAGATAACGCCGCGCAGAGCTACTGTGCTGCTCTCGTTCAGTGGTTTGTACCAATCATAAATGGCATGGGCCTTGTCGTAACTGGCACGGGCGCTGTTTAGGAAAAAGCCACGCGTGACTTCGGCGGTTAATCGAGAGCCTTCGGTTGGGTAGTCGCTGTCATTGCGGCGATCCCAATCTGCGCTGAAGCCGGCAGTTAGGACTTCGAGAGTTAGATCCGGATCATAACTAGGCGGCAGGGATGGCAAGCCGGGGAAATCGGCAGAGATGGAGGTGTCCAGGTAGCGCATAACGCCGCCAAACCTAAGATTATCTGTCACGCCATAGGCCAAACTGAAACGGGCCAAATTGCCATCTTGATGTACAGGGAACGGCCCTAGTGAGGTGTACAGGTCATAGCGAACATCCGCCTTGCCTGCAAAGGCGCTGACCAGCCAATGGTTGTTGTTAAATGCAAGGCTGGCCATCACGCCAGCTGCCTGACTGCCATTGTCAGACCGCATGGCACCCGCACCAATGACAGAGGTATTGGAATTCTCATCGGTCTTGAAAAGATATCCGGCGCCAAGGGCCAGGCCAGAACCAATGGTGGGGTTGGAAAAGGGGATAGGGGCCACAACAACTGAGCCGTTCTTGAAGCCAAAGTCGGTGTCTTTCCCCAGTTTTTCTACAGGTTGCATTTGTCGGTCAACGTCATCCGGGCCAACCGCCCATGCCAGTTGCGGAATACAGCCACATATTAACGCAACGGTGGCCGTCATCTGACGGCCACCGCGTGTAAGTTTATTCCAGGACAGCGTTCGACCTGCAATTGACCAAAATGAAGCCGCAAATTGAGTGGTCATCTTCGTCCTTCCTAAGCAGAATTACGTCTTCGCTTTGGCTGCAAGTTCTTCCTCGGCTTTTTGTTGTACCTGCTGTTGAACTGCAGCGCCCGCGGCTGCGGAAATGGCGGTTTTATCGGCCTCTGTCAGTTCCTTAGTTTCGTCTCCACCGGGAAGGGCAACACGGACCTCGCGGCGGGCGAATTCAATACCAGCGGCATCAAATTCCTTGCGCACCCGGTTATAGATTTCCTTGCGGATGGTGAACTGCGTTCCCGGTTTCGCCATGAACTTGCCGCGCATGACGATGCCAACATCATCAAACTGGAACACACCCTGACTTTTGAAGGGCTCAAGGAAGTCATCCTTGAACAGCGGTTCCTGCAACATCTCGGCGCCGATCTTTTTGAAGATCTTTTTGACCTTATTGGGATCGGTATCAAATGGCACAGTGAACATCAATTTCATGATGACCCAGTCGCGGCTGAAGTTGGTCAGCTTGGGAATTTCGCCATAGGGGATGGTATGCACCAAACCGCGGTGGTGACGCAGCTGCATGGAGCGGATCGAAATTTTCTCGACCGTGCCCATAGTACCGCCGACCTCAACGTATTCGCCAACACGAAATGCATCATCAATTAGGAAGAACACGCCAGAGACCACATCGGCCACCAGCTTTTGCGCACCAAAACCAATCGCAAGACCAAGGATACCAGCACCAGCCAGCAATGGTGTAATATCGATGCCAAGGCTACCTACAGCCAACAGGCCAAAAATCACTATGATCCCAGTCTGGGCACTGACCAGTGCCAATGGCAAGACGGTGGTCAGGCGTGAGCCTCCAGCGCCGCCACCTTCACCACCAGCCGCGTCTTCCTCAACAACGCCAAGCGAGGTTTGCTCTTTTGCCAGTTGTCGGTTTACGTAAAGCGAGACAAGTTCGTAGATCACATAGCCAGTGGCGACGGTCATTGTGAACTCAACAAAATTAGCGGCAAAGCGCTCACCAACACCGGCGGCTGCCAAGTTGCGAAGGTCCAAGTTCCAAGCGGCTGCCACGCGCAACACAACAAACAGGCCCGCGATGACACGGCCAATTTTGATGTAACTGCGCTTGGTTGCTTTGTAGGCAGCCTCGGCCACAGCGCCTTCGCCGATCATCGGCGGCTGCAAGTGACGTACCAACCCGCGAATGGCGGTGTCGATGGCTGGTGCCAGCAGCAACCAGAACATAGTGGTGTAATGCGGTGCGGTCAGCAGCAGTTTGATATGTCCAGATCCAGACAAAACCTGGACGACAATCCAAGTTACCAGTGCGACGGCAACTGCAAAGTAGGGGTAGGCCTTGGCGACCCACTCATCAAACCTGCTACGGTCCGGATCGGTGCCGCGCATCATCTCTGACAGACCTTCGCGGGCGGTCCAGAAAATGAGTGCAACATAGATGTGCACAGCAGTGTTGAGCCAAAACGCAATTCGGGTTTCATTGATGGCAACACCGTTTGCGGTATCAAACCCAACTATAAACAGTGTGAAACCGCCCAGCAGTACCAACCCGATTATGTTGCGGTGCAAAAAGCCTGCCCAGCGGTTGTTGATATTCACCAGCCGGAGATCAGCCCGGTGTGGGGCAAGTATAAAACGTGAAATGGCAGCGCCAAGACGTGGGAACCAGATCAGATAGGTCACAAACGGTCCGGCAAAGCTAAGTTGTGCAGGGGTGAGCAACGTCAGGCCAACAAACCGCAGCGCAAAGTAAAAGGCCACCAGTCCAAGTATGTCACGACCAAACCGTCGCGCCAGAAAGCTGAGTGCACTCCATAGTGTGGCGTCTTCGGACGGTGTTTCATCCCCTTGCCAGCGTCGGCTTAGTAGGTTTGTTACGAATTCCGCGGCTAGACCTGCGCCAATGGCGATCGCCATAAAAGCAAACAGCTTTAACAGGCCGGCATTTCCAAACGAGGCTTGGAAATTGGAAAGCGCCTCACCCTGTTTGCTGAACAACACCGGCAGTTTGGAAACTGCGTCCAGAGTAGGGGTGTAGAAGGCCACCCAGGTCTCTTGAGCGATTGTGATTAGACTTTTGCCTGACTGTTGCGCCGTTTGTGTGGTGGCCACTGCGTCCAGACGATCAAGCAACAGGTTGCGGACCTGATCATCTGACATCCTGGCAACCATCTCGTGAATGGCTTCTGGGGTCAGCGGGTCCGGCAGGGTAATTTCTGCTGGGGCAGCTGTGGATGTGTTGGGCAAAGGGACCTGTGCCTGCACGGCAGAGGAAACGACGCCTGCAAATAGCAATATGCTGAGCGTTGATAAGAGACGGAATAACACAATTGGATCCTTTAAAACGGCTTTGCCAATAAGTTTAAGCTTCTGGTCTTGAAAATGCACGGGTTATTAGAAATGCACCTTGAAAAACACTTTGGCGAAACAGTTGGGGTTATTGGACTAGAAGGCCAAAAAAAAGGCCGAGCACTAAGCTCGGCCGAAGTCCAACAGGGAGGTGAAGGAGAGGCAATTGCCATCGCCTTCGAGAGTGATTTAGGGGCCCTGTGATGTTCGATCAAGACACGAAATGCCGCAGGCGCAGCATTGCTGCTATGCGTTTTGTGCATGGCTTACAGTTTGCCAAGTTCTTTCAAATGTTTGCGGTGGGCAATGATCTCATTTTGCACAAAATCTCTAAAGGCGGAAATGCGCCGAGAATGCCGTAATTCTTCCGGATAGGCTAAGTACACTGGGACTTCACCCGCATCGTTGCTGTGTAAAATATTTATCAGGTCGGGAGAGTCCTCGGTGACATAGTCAGGTAAGACACCGATCCCCAAATCGTGAGAGACGCCCTGCAATACAGCAAAATAGTTGTTCACAGTTAGCAAGGATAATGGGTTATGAGTCATCAGTTTCTGAACCAGTACGGCAGCGGAACCAACCTGCGGCGAGCGCGGATCTTGGCAAATCAGCCGGTGTTTTGACATCTCTGACAGCTCTTGCGGTGTGCCGTTACGCTCTAAGTAGGCGCGAGAGGCATAGAGCCGCATTTTGACAGTCATCAACCTTTTACGGATCAAATCCGCCTGACTTGGTTCTTTCATACGAATCGCAACATCAGCCTCGCGCATTGGCAGATCGAGCACGCGTTCTTCCAACATGAGGTCGATTTTCAGGTCTGGAAACTGGTCGTACAGTTTGGTCAGTCGCGGAGCCAACCAAAGTGTTCCAAATCCAGTCGTCGTGGTGACACGTAGTTCACCAAACACTTCTTCATCGCTGTCACGAATTCGGGCCGATGCTGTTTCCAGCCGTTTTGACATGGCCACTGTGGCATCAAACAGCAACTCACCCTGTTCGGTGAGAATCAGACCGCGCGCATGTCGGTGAAACAGCGTGGCGCTTAGGCTTTCTTCAAGCGCTCGAATCTGTCGACTAACCGCCGATTGCGACAAATTCAATTTGTCGCCTGCGTGGGTCAGGCTGCCGGCATCGGCAACCGCGTGAAAAATTCTTAGCTTGTCCCAGTCCATGTGCATCTCTTTTGATCTACTGCGACTAACCTATATGAATTGTATCACTTGTTTCAATTTCAACCGTGTCCTGAAGACAGTTTTTACAAAATATAGCTATACAGGTCAGCAATTATGACCTAATAGTTGAAAAAACAATGCAAGCTAGTCAAGGTTGGGAGGCCCCGATGAGCACGCAAAAAATTTCGCTCAATGACAAATATGACCTGGAAAAATCGCCGGTCATGCTAAACGGCACGCAAGCGCTGGTGCGCCTGATGTTGATGCAAAAGGCGCGTGACGCGCAGGCCGGTCTGAATACGGCTGGCTTGGTCACTGGATATCGCGGATCGCCACTGGGTGCCGTAGATACAATGATGATGCGGGCTGAAAAGCAGCTAAAAGCGGCGGACGTTACCTTTCAGCTGGGGCTGAACGAAGATCTGGCCGCAACGGCGCTGTGGGGCAGCCAGCAGGCCGAAGTCCGCGGTGAAGGCAAATTCGACGGTGTGTTTGGTCTTTGGTATGGTAAAGGGCCGGGCGTTGACCGTTCAGGCGATGTGATCCGCCACGCCAACATGGCCGGAAGCTCCAAGCACGGCGGCGTGCTGCTGGCGATGGGCGACGACCACACAGGTGAATCCTCAACCGTGCTGCACCAGTCGGAATGGGCCCTGATGGATGCCTATTTGCCGATTGTCAGCCCGGCAGGTGTTCAGGAAATTCTGGACTACGGTATCTATGGCATGGCGCTCAGCCGGTTTTCTGGTCTCTGGGTTGGCCTGAAGACGATGAAGGACACCATTGAGGTGACCTCGGTTGTGGATGGGGACCCGGACCGGATCAAGCTGGTTACGCCCGAGTTCGAAATGCCCAGTGATGGATTGAATATCCGTCTGGCCGATGACCGCTTCCAACAGGAAGATCGTATAATTGACTATAAACGCTTTGCTGCCGAAGCTTTCTCGCATGCCAACAAGATGGACAAGCGCATGTGGGGTCAGCGGGGGGCAAAAATCGGTTTTGTTGCTGCGGGTAAAAACTGGCTGGACCTGAGCCATGCGTTGTCGTTGCTGAACATCGATGAAAATATGGCCGACCGGCTAGGCATCACCACCTATAAGGTCGGACAAACCTTCCCGTTGGATATGAAAGGCTTTCACGACTGGGCGGAAGGTCTGGACCTGATCGTTGTTGTTGAAGAAAAACGCAAACTTATCGAAGTACAGATTAAAGAAGCTATCTTTGACGATCGTCGTGGTCGCCGGGTTTACGGTTGGCACAAAGGTGGCGGTGCGGGCTCGATGCACGGCGAAGAGCTGTTCCAAACCCGGTTTGCGCTGGATCCGATTATGATCGCCGAGAAACTTGGTCAGATCCTGATTGAAGAGGGCCGCGAAACCGATGCTATTCACGCAGGCCTATCGGCTCTTGAGGACGCGCGCCGGGCGGACAATGCCGAAGAAATCACCTCGCGTCTGCCTTACTTCTGTTCTGGATGCCCACATAACTCCTCCACTAAACTTCCGGATGGGTCTCGCGCCTATGCCGGTATTGGCTGCCACTTTATGGTGCAGTGGATGGACCGCGAAACCACTGGGTTTACTCATATGGGTGGTGAGGGCGCCAACTGGATTGGCGAGGCTCCCTTCTCGAACCGACCCCATGTTTTCCAGAACCTAGGCGATGGCACCTACAATCATTCAGGCATTCAAGCGATCCGCGCTGCCCTGGCTGAGGGCACCAACATAACCTATAAGATCCTGTACAATGATGCGGTTGCCATGACCGGTGGTCAGGGTAACGAAGGCGGGCTGGATGCTCCGCGTATTGCCCGCGAGTTGGTTGCCATGGGCATCAAGACCATGGCGGTGGTCTATGACGAGAAAGAAGACGTGGACGCCAAACAATTTCCCTCCGGTATGCGAATGCATGAACGAGGTGAGTTGATGAACGTCCAGCGCGAATTTGAAAAGGTCGAAGGGGTATCAGCAATCCTGTATATCCAGACCTGTGCTGCCGAAAAACGCCGTCGCCGCAAGCGCGGTCTGTTTCCAGACCCGGATCAGCGGGTGTTCATCAATACAGATGTCTGCGAAGGTTGTGGTGATTGTGGCGTTCAGTCCAACTGCGTATCAATTGTTCCTGCCGAAACCGAACTGGGCCGTAAGCGCGCGATTGATCAATCGTCCTGCAACAAGGACTTTTCCTGCCTGAACGGCTTTTGTCCCTCTTTCTTGAGTTTGGAAGGCGCAAAGCCGCGAAAAGACCCGACCACACAGTTAGATTTGCCAGATCTGCCGCAGCCAGATCTCCCGACAATCGATGGCACGTTTAATGTTGTCATCACTGGGGTCGGCGGCACTGGCGTTGTGACCATTGGTGCAGTTCTTGCTCAGGCGGCACAAATTGACGGCAAAGGCGCCGGCATGATGGAAATGGCGGGTTTGGCGCAAAAGGGTGGCGCAGTGCACATCCATTGCCGCTTGGCCAACCGCCCGGAAGACATCAGCGCCATCCGTGTGGCCACCGGCGAGGCCCATGCATTGATTGGTGGCGACTTAGTGGTGAGCGCAGGTGCCAAAACATTGGGGCTGACGTCGCTTGAACGTACCGGGGCTGTGGTCAATAGCCACGAGATCATCACCGGTGACTTCACCCGTAATACGGATTTCACCATTCCAACTGACCGGTTGCAACTGGCGCTGGAAGCACGGTTGCGGGATCGTCTGGATCTGTTCGACGCGACCGACCTGGCGAAAGCCACGCTTGGAGATTCGATTTTTTCCAACATGATGGTGTTTGGTGCGGCCTGGCAGCGTGGTTTGATCCCTTTGACTCTGGATGCGCTGACCCAGGCGATCACCATGAACGGTGCCGCTGTCGAACGTAACCTGCGGGCCTTTGATATTGGTCGTTGGGCGGTTCTGTTCCCGGCCGAGGCAAAAGGTGTCAGCCAGCCCAAGGTCGTTGATCTACCCAAAACACTGGATGAAAAAATATCCTATCGCAGTGATGCTCTGGTGGCATATCAGGGCAAGCGCTTGGCCAAGCGTTATGGCAAGCTGCTGGAAGGTATCAGTGATAAGGCTCTCAAAGAAGCCACGGCTAAGGGTTATCACAAACTACTGGCCTATAAGGATGAGTACGAGGTTGCCAGATTGCTGCTGGACAGCCGCGCCAAGGCTGAGGCCGAGTTTGAGGGCGATTTCAAGATGTCCTTTAATTTGGCTCCTCCCATGCTGGGCGGAAAAGACGCCAATGGCCGTCCGAAAAAGCGCAAATTTGGCCCGGGAACACTGCGGCTGTTGCGGTTGCTCGCCAAAATGAAATCTCTGCGTGGTACACCGTTGGATCTGTTTGGGTATACGGCAGATCGTAAAATGGAACGTGCACTGATCAAGCAGTATGAAGCGGATATGAAGGCTTGGTTGCCTAAGGTAAGCCCAGAGATCATGGAACCGCTGATTGCACTGGCCGAACTGCCGTTACAAATTCGTGGTTTTGGCCCTGTCAAACACGAAAGCGAACTAAAGGCGGCCAAGCGGCGCGAGGAGCTGCTGATTGCGTTGCAGCAGGGCGGAACGCAGCTGAACAAAGCGGCGGAGTAGGCGCACCGCTAATCCAAATGCAAAGAAAGGCCGGGTAATCCCGGCCTTTTTGTTATGAAATCTGGTCGTCGATAGCGTTTCCAACGATCGGTATCCCAACAATCTATCTGGCTAAAGAATCGTCTGCCGGTAGAAACGCCTGATGCAACAGATGATGACGCTGTGGCGCATCCGTGCGGTCATGACTAATCCCGTTTCAATCTCTGTCACTGGCATGTTACGCGGCTCGCATATTTTGGAACACATAAGCCGGTGTTCCGGTTCTTTCCTTTGGAGTACCGCCAGAATGCAAGCGCGCCACATTGCCCGCGATATCTCCTACGCACATTCGGCTGAAACCCGTTCCGGTCGGTTCCTGATCAAACTGATGGAAAACTCGACCGGCCGGCTTGGTTTGATTAAGCGGGCCAAAGGATATCAGCATGATATTACCGAGGGCCACGACTTCTGGTCAGTTATGGCTGAACGCTACGGGTTAACCCTGGACGTGATGGCGGGGTCTCTTACGAACATTCCAAAAGACGGACCATTGATCCTAATTGCGAACCATCCTTATGGAATATTGGATGGGCTAATGATGGGGCACATACTGTCCCAAACGCGTTCAGATTTTCGCATTTTGGCGCACCGCGTGTTTCAAAACGCCGAAGACCTGAACCGGGTAGTGCTGCCCGTTTCTTTCGAAGAAACCAAAGATGCCTTGAAGACCAACTTGCAGACACGAAAAACCGCACTCAATTATCTGGGACAAGGCGGAGCGATTGGTATTTTTCCCGGAGGCACTGTTTCCACCGGAGCGCGCCCGTTTGATCGCCCAATGGATCCGGGGTGGCGTGGCTTTACAGCACGGATGGTTGCCAAATCTAATGCGACGGTTGTGCCGCTGTTTTTTGAAGGTCATACATCGCGCCTGTTTCAAATCGCCAGTCATCTACACGGTACGTTGCGGATGGGGTTGTTGATCAAGGAATTCAAAAAGCGGGTAGATACGCCAGTGAAAGTGGTGATTGGGGATCCGTTGCAGCGTGAGGTTTTGGATCCTTTGGTCACAGACTCCAAAGCAATGATGGATTTCCTGCGCAAAGCCACGTATGAGCTGTCTCCAAAGCCGCTGAACAACCACGGTTATGGCTATGAATTCGAGGACAGGCATCGCGCCTGACAGGGACAATGGCAGTTGGTATCTTTGATTCTGGATTGGGCGGGCTAACCGTTCTGAACGCCGCGCAGCAACGTCTGCCGGATGTGGATTTCCTTTATTATGGCGACAGTGCCCATGCGCCTTATGGGGTGCGCGACGCTGAAGACGTTTTTCAATTGACCCGGCAGGCGGTTGAAACGATGTGGGCGCATGGCTGTGATCTGGTTATTCTGGCTTGCAACACCGCCAGCGCTGCTGCCCTGCGCAGGATGCAAGAAGGTGGTCTGCCACCGGGCAAACGGGTGTTGGGCGTGTTTGTTCCCTTGATCGAGGCCCTGACGGAACGGGAGTGGGGCGACAATTCCCCCCCACGTGAAGTTGAGGTCAAACATGTGGCGCTGTTTGCGACGCCCGCAACCGTGGCCAGCCGTGCCTTTCAGCGTGAATTGGCGTTTCGGGCTATTGGCGTCGATGTCGAAGCACAAAGCTGCGGCGGTGTTGTGGATGCCATCGAAGACGGTGATGAAATCCTAGCCGAAGCTCTGGTGCGCAGCCATGTGGATGCGCTAAAGCGCAAGATGCCTGAACCACAAGCCGCAATATTGGGCTGCACCCATTATCCACTGATGGAAGATATCTTTCAAAAGGCGCTGGGACCGGATGTCACTGTTTATAGTCAGGGCGATCTGGTTGCCGAAAGCCTGGCGCATTATCTTGAGCGTCATCCGGATATGATGGGGCGCGGACCTGGTGGATTTCTGACCAGCGGCGATGCCACTCGGGTATCGGACCGTGCCACTCAGTTTTTGCGACGAGAAATAACCTTCTCAGCGGCCTGATCCAGGTCAAAGCACTCATCCATTTTTGTTCTAAAAGTTCATTGTCAGTCATGGCAATGATACATGACATGTAAGAAAGAGGTCTGACATGACCCATAAAATCGCAATTCTGGGCGCTAGCGGCTACACTGGTGCTGAACTGGTGCGGCTGATCTCGCAGCATCCGAGCTTTGAAATCGCGGCCCTGTCCGCGGATCGTAAAGCAGGCATGGAAATGTCACAGGTGTTCCCACATCTGCGTCATTTGGAAATGCCAACCCTGTGTAAGATTGGTGAGATTGATTTTTCTCAGGTCGATCTGTGTTTTTGTGCCCTGCCGCATAAAACCAGCCAGGAAGTGATTGCTGCACTACCCAAAACGCTAAAGATCGTTGATCTGTCCGCGGACTTCCGGCTGCGTGATCCGGCGGCTTATGAAAAGTGGTACGGAAATCCACACAGCGCGCTGGAGCAGCAGTCTGAGTCTGTTTATGGGCTGACCGAATTTTACCGTAACGACATCGCTGCCGCACGTTTGGTAGCTGGCACCGGGTGTAATGCTGCCACTGGGCAGTTTGCATTGCGGCCACTAATTGCAGACGGGGTGATTGATCTGGATGAGATCATTCTAGATCTGAAATGCGCAGTTTCTGGTGCGGGGCGAGCTCTTAAAGAAGGGTTGCTGCACGCCGAGCTGAGTGAGGGTTACAACGCCTATGCCATCGGTGGCACGCACCGGCACCTGGGCGAGTTTGACCAAGAGTTTTCTAAAGTTGCCGGGCGCGAGGTTAAGGTGCAGTTCACCCCGCATCTCATGCCTGCCAACCGGGGCATTCTGGCTACGGCTTATGTCAAAGGTGACGCCCAGCAAATCCATGAGTGTCTGGCGGCTGCCTACACCGGCGAGCCTTTCATCGAAGTGCTTCCCTTTGGCGAGGCTCCCAGTACTCATCATGTGAGGGGCTCAAACTTTTGTCATATCGGTGTTGCGGCCGACAGGATCGAAGGTCGGGCAATTGTTATTGCCGCATTGGATAACCTGACAAAAGGTAGCAGCGGCCAGGCCTTGCAGAACGCCAATCTGATGTTAGGTGAAGATGAAACATCGGGTCTGATGATGGCCCCGCTATTCCCGTGAGGATGGAATGAAGACACTCAAAAAACGGCGCCGGGTACAGATTATTCTGGTTTCTGCAGTGGCCCTTGTGGTGGCCACCGGTCTGATTGGTTATGCACTGCAGGACGGCATCAATTTCTTTCGCGCCCCTAGTGAAGTGATGGCTGAGCCGCCAAAGCCCAGCGAAGTGTTCCGCATTGGCGGACTGGTTGAAGAAGGCACATTGGTGCGCGGGCAGGGTGAAATCATTTCGTTTTCGGTCACGGATGGTGGGGCGTCGATCCCCGTCACCTATGCGGGTGTCTTGCCGGATTTGTTCGAAGAAAACCAAGGCATGATTGGAACCGGGAGTTATGTCGACGGTGTCTTTGAAGCGACTGAAATCCTTGCGAAACATGACGAAACTTACATGCCTAAAGAAGTGGTCGATGCACTGAAAGAGCAGGGTGTTTACGTCGAACCAGAAAGCTGAAGCTCTCGACACCGTCCTGATTTGACGCGGTCGATATTTGCAGCATGACTAAGAAGATAAGGCGCGCGCTCTGGATAACAGGGCGCGCGCTGTGTTTTGGGCGTGGCAATATTTGAACGGCAATCTGGTGCACGGTCCCGACAGGAGTGTGCGATGCCCAGTGTTCAACAGATTGCCGAAGAAATAGTCGCCCGTGAAGGTGGTTTTGTGAATGACCCCGATGATCCTGGAGGGGCGACCAAACATGGGGTGACAATCCACACGCTACGTCGGCTGAATTTGGATCTAACCGGAGATGGGCAAGTCGGGCTGGACGATGTACAGGCGATAAGCCAGGAACAAGCGGTAGAGATATTTGTCTCCCATTATTTCACCGCTCCAAAGATCGCCTGTTTACCCAAACTTCTGCAACCCTCCGTGTTTGATATGTATGTTAACGCGGGGGCGAATGCCGTCAAAATCTTGCAGCGGTTGCTGTGCGATATGGGGTACGAGGCGACAGTTGATGGGGTGATCGGGCCGCAGACGATAAAAGCGTCAAGACTGGCCGCCAATGTGGGGGAGCAGGCGTTGAAAGATGCCTACGGCGTTGTGCGACGTAACTACTATTTTCGCCTGGTCGATCGACGGGCCGCCAGCCGCAAATACGCCCGAACCCGGGCAGGAGGCAAAGGCGGCTGGATCCGGCGCGCTGAAGAATTTTTGTCCCCCCGGTATCATCTCAGCGAACAGGCTTTTCAAAAAAGGGTGGCATCATGGGGGTGATCTCACAGGTTTTGAAAATGGCGTTTGGTGGCAACCGCAATGTGTTGCGTGAAACGGTTGAAGTGTTCCGTGAGAATGCCGAGTCTGGTGCGCAGCGACAATTTGAAGGCCACATAGCAGCGATCAACCAAATGCAGTCGGAATTTGCGTTGCAGCAACGCGGCTGGTTTGATCGGTGGATGGATGGGGTTAATCGATTGCCACGACCAGCCTTGGCCCTCGGCACGATAGGGTTGTTGGGATCGGCAATGGTTGATCCGATTTGGTTTGCAGCACGAATGCAGGGGATTGCACTGGTGCCGGAACCATTATGGTGGCTGCTGGGGGTAATTGTATCCTTTTACTTCGGCGCTCGTCAGCAACTGAAGTCCGAAAATCTGCAACGCGATCTGGCCCTGTCATTGTCACGTGTGCCTCAGGTTGTCAGCAATGTTTCTCAGTTAAGACAGCTTGAGACTGTAAGTGTAGATAACGCAACGACAAACGGGGATGCGGATGTTGAAATCGAGGTTGTTAAACCGGAACAGAACCCAGCACTGAGGCAGTGGCGTTTGTTGCGCAACAAACAGAGTGGATAAACCACAGACCTGTGACCGGATGGCGCGGCGATTGTCATTGGCGCGCCGATCTGTTCGGCCTATATAGGCGCTATGATTACAGAGCTCGGACACTTCGCCCTCATCCTCGCCTTTTTGATTGCTATCGTGCAGATGGTTGTGCCGTTGATTGGTGCCCATAAACGATGGCCCGGATGGATGGCCGTTGCCGAGCCAGCCGCGCAGGCGCAGTTCCTGTTTACGGCTTTTGCCTTTGGCGCGCTGACCTGGGCCTTCGTCACCTCCGATTTCTCGCTAAAGCTGGTGGTGGACAACAGCCATTCAGCCAAACCCATGCTGTATAAAATCAGCGGAACCTGGGGCAATCACGAAGGCTCTATGTTGTTGTGGGTGCTGATTGTGGCGCTGTTTGGTGCGGTGGCTTCCGTCTTTGGTGGTGGATTGCCGCCAAGCCTGAAAGCGCGCGTTCTGGCGGTGCAGGCCTCGATCGGGGTCGCGTTTTTTGCCTTTATCCTGTTCACTTCAAATCCCTTCCTGCGTCTGGCAGTGCCGCCGTTTGACGGACAGGATTTGAACCCGCTATTGCAAGACCCTGGTTTGGCGTTTCATCCACCGTTCTTGTACCTTGGTTATGTTGGCCTCAGCATGACCTTTTCCTTTGCAATTGCTGCTCTGATCGAGGGTCGTGTTGATGCTGCCTGGGGCCGTTGGGTTCGCCCCTGGACACTTGCAGCATGGATCTTTTTGACCATCGGCATCGCTCTGGGCAGCTGGTGGGCCTACTATGAATTGGGCTGGGGTGGTTTCTGGTTCTGGGATCCGGTCGAAAACGCGTCGTTTATGCCTTGGATCTTAGCCGCAGCGTTGCTGCACAGTGCGGTTGTGGTTGAAAAACGCGAGTCGCTGAAAAGCTGGACCATCCTGCTGGCAATTCTGGCCTTTAGCTTCTCGCTTGTTGGCACCTTTATTGTCCGCTCAGGGCTGCTGACATCCGTCCATGCCTTTGCCAATGATCCAGTGCGTGGTGTGTTCATCCTGTATATCCTGGCGATCTTTACCGGCGGTGCGCTGACATTGTTCGCCACACGGGCCCAGTCGATGGAGGCCAAGGGGGTGTTTGGTGTGGTCAGTCGCGAAAGCGGGCTGGTGATCAATAATGTCCTGCTGGCCGTCAGCTGTTTCGTGGTGTTCTTTGGCACCCTGTGGCCAATCATTGCTGAAATGGCCTTTGACCGGAAACTGAGCGTCGGACCTCCGTTCTTCAACGCTGCCTTTACACCGTTTATGGTGCTGTTGGGACTGGTCATGCCGGTGGGCGCAATGCTGCCGTGGAAACGGGGCAAGCTAGGCCGCACGGCCTGGAAACTGCGCTACGTCTTTGGGCTGGCCGTTGCTCTGGGTGTTGCTGCCTGGGCGCTGCAAACCGGGCGTTCTGCGCTTGGTCCAGTTGGGCTGTTCCTGGGCTCTTGGATGGTGTTTGGCGCCATCACTGATCTCTGGTCGCATACGGGCCGTTCTGGCCTGGCCGGGCGTCTGGCGCGGATGATGCGCTTGCCGCGGGCAGATTGGGGTAAAGCGACGGCACATGCCGGTTTGGGTATCACGTTCTTTGCCATTGCCGGGCTGACCGCCTGGGAAGAGGAGGACATCCGTGTTGCATATGTTGGTCAACCTTTTGACGTAGGTGCCTACACTTTGGTTTTGGAAGACGTTGGTCGCAATCGTGGGCCAAACTACTACGCAACTGTAGCCAATGTTCGGGTAACCAAGGACGGTCAGCCAGTGGCAATGATGCGGCCTGAAAAACGCGACTATCCGGTGACGCGGATGCCAACCACCGAAGCGGCGATTGACTACCGGTTCCTGCGCGATCTGTATGTGGTGATCGGCGATCAGCAAAACGATGGTGGCTGGATCATGCGGACCTATATCAAGCCATTGGCGAACTGGATCTGGGGTGGTTGTCTATTGATGGCTCTGGGTGGATTGCTATCGTTAAGCGACCGTCGCTACCGCGTGGCTGCTGGTGCTCGCAAGGCTAAGATCGCAGGGGTAGCGGCTGAATGAAACATCTAAAGATTGTTCTGACTCTGCTGTTCATTCTGGGTCTGTCCACCACAGTGTTTGTGGGCACTACCGCTCAGGCGGTTGAACCGGATGAGGTGTTGGAAGATCCGGCATTGGAAGCGCGGGCGCGGGAAATGTCCAAAGATCTTCGCTGCCTGGTCTGCCGCAACGAAAGCATCGATGAGAGCAACGCCGAACTGGCGCGTGATCTGCGCATTCTACTGCGTGAACGTTTGGTTGCTGGGGACAGCGATGCTGAGGCAATGGACTTCATTGTCGATCGCTTTGGCGAATACGTTTTGTTGCGGCCTTCTGCAAATGGGTCGAACTGGCTGCTGTGGGCGGCTGGGCCCATGATGCTGTTGCTTGCTGTCATCATGGCTGGGGGTTATCTGCGCGGACGCTCCAACGCCCCGAGGCGCAACGATTCCGGTCTGAGCGAAGCCGAACAAGCCCGTTTGAAAGAACTTCTGGACGAGTAATTGCAACGCTTGCTGGCGCTTGTTAGGGTGTCCTTGGTCAGCAGTTCACCCAGGCTCCGCCTTTCGCTAAACCTGCTTTTATTTATCCGGATCCTTTACTCAGGATGCCATTTGGATAAGGGCGGGCATCCTCATCCCGACTTGGGCTGCGGTATCCATGGGAGAAAGATATGACCCGGGATGTAATTCGGCTGACCATTGCCGACCTGTCACAATTTACCAAATCACTGCGGGGCACACTGTCAGATGCGCCCAGCCATGTTGAAATGCTGAACCGTGTAGCACAGGCTGCCGGTTACAAAAATTTCCAACATCTTCGCGCAACAAACGCGCCCGAACCCCAGGTCAATCAGCGCTTGCTGGACCGAGCGATGCGAAACTTTGATGATAAAGGCCGCTTTTCCAATTGGCCCGGTAAAACAAGTATGCAGAACCTGTGCCTGTGGGCAGTTTGGGCGGTGTTGCCCTCTAGAACTGTATGGGGGGAACGTGAAATCAGTGACCTTCTCAACGAATTGACCACGCTGGAAGATGCTGCGCAGGTACGGCGATCTCTGGTTGAGATGCGATTGGTAACCCGTACCAAAGATGGATCTCGTTACCAAAGGGTGGAACAGCCCGTACCTGTAGATGCACGCGCGCTAATAAGTCAGTTGCGGGAGTTACAAAGAGTCCCTTTACCTGACGTGGCGTTTGCCTTTTCCCGTTCGGCTACCTAAGTCAGCATGCAGACAACGGATAATATGAGGCCGAGTGATGGACTATAAAGAAATTACTTATCTGCTGGCGGATGGGCTGGCGATCGTAACGTTGAACCGCCCTGAAAAGATGAATGCGCTAACCAGCCAGATGCGCGCTGAGATCACCCATGCGATGCGTCGCGCGGGTGAAGAGGCGCGGGTGGTTGTTCTGACGGGTGCAGGTGATGCATTTTGCTCGGGACAGGACCTGAGCGACGCCAACAGCGCCAGTGACCTGGATCTGGAGCGTACGCTGCGCGATGAATATACCCCAATGCTGGAAGCGATCTTTGATTGCCCTGTCCCAACCCTTGCGGCCGTAAATGGTCCGGTTGCCGGGGCAGGGGCCAACCTTGCGTTGGCGACGGATGTGGTAATCGCGACTGAGAGCGCTTTCTTCATGCAGGCCTTTGCCCGTATTGGCCTGATGCCGGACGCCGGTGGGACGTGGTTTCTGCCCCGACAGATGGGCATGGCCAAAGCCATGGGCGCTGCACTGTTTGCCGACAGAATCTCGGCCAAGCAGGCAAGCGACTGGGGGATGATTTGGGAAGCGGTGCCTGACGCGGACTTTGCGGATCAGTGGCGTGCCCGCGCCACCTATCTGGCCAAAGGACCAACCAAGGCGTTTGGTGCGATCAAGCAGTCAATTCGCGCCAGCTACGGCAACAGCCTGCAAGAGCAACTGTCGGTTGAAGCGCATTTGCAGGGCGAATGCGGCAAGTCGCGTGATTTCCTGGAAGGTGTCACTGCCTTTATGGAAAAGCGCCCAGCCAAATTCGAAGGCCGGTAAACTGTTTGCCGCCGTTTGATTGCAAATGGCGGCAAAACGACTTGGAGCGGTTGGTTTTTTGATAATCCAAGGACTAAAACTAGCAGCCCCATACAGTTTCGGTGAGAAAGAGTGTGTAAGGGCTGAGATCAAATACATCGCCCGCACCAATCAAGAGCACGACGTCCTGACCGTCTGCCTGCACTTTACAAAAGTTGCTGAGGCAAATTGGCGTATTACTACCGGTATCCCCAAACAGACAGCAAGTACCGCGCCTTGGTTGCGCGTCGTTTTGATCGGTCCATGGTGATCACAGTTAATAAGATTTCGGGAAAAATACCGCAATCAAAATGAGTTAAGTAGAACAGATCTAACCGAATGCTGGATAGATCTGTTCTATAGTGTGTGGGATCAGCCGTTGTTGGGCATCAGCGCGATGTCATTGCTAACATCAAACGTCGTTCCTAGATTTGCCAACCGGATGACTTCGACACCATCGGCCATTACAATAGCGTCACTGCCACCTTCACCGTTGTCTTCAGCTACCATTGTCAGGACCGGCTCGGGGAGGGTTTCGTCATAGCCAAAGAGTAACACATCCTCACCCGCGTCGAAATCGGTGATCTCAGTTGCTGCCTCGCCCTTGACCCAATCACCAGTGACAAACGTATCAGCTCCGGCGCCACCAGTCAGCACATCGCCAATGCCGCCAAATATGGTGTCATCGCCTTGCCCACCATCAACGATATCACCGTCAGTGTCGGTATCTTGAGAAAAATCCATTTCCAGCGCGGCTGCTAGATCTGCAGCGGAGAGTGTGTCATCCGGGTTTCTGAAGTATTCAAGTGCAGCCTGTTCATTCATAAAGCCACTGGCGAAGATCGCGTCATTGCCGCCGTCACCGCGCAGTATATCGGTTCCGGTTCCATCAATCAGGATGTCGTCGCCATCACCGCCGCGCAAAAAGTCATCTCCTGCTTCTCCAAGCAGTTGGTCTTCGCCGTCGTTGCCAAAGACACGGTCATTGCCTTCTCCGCCGGTGGCTACGTCATCATTGTCCCCACCTGAGACTGTGTCATCACCAACCGAACCATTTAGCTGGTCATTGCCCCTGCCACCAAATAGCTGGTCATTGCCCCTGCCACCAAATAGGTGGTCGTTGCCACCATCGCCGATCAATGTGTCGCTGCCATTGTCACCGAATACACGGTCATCGTCGTCGCCGCCCCGCAGAAAATCGTCGCCATCTCGGCCTAAGACTGTATCTGCACCTGCGCTGCCATAGACACTGTCGTTGCCGTCACCACCAGAAGCAACGTCATTCCCGGCACCGCCAAAGACTCTATCGTCGTCGTTGCCGCCGTCGAGCTCGTCATTTCCATTGCCGCCAAACAAGCTGTCTTGGCCAATGTCCCCGGACAAGGTGTCGTTACCGTTGTCTCCGAACAGCCGGTCGTTACCTTCACCACCATCAAGGTTATCGTTGCCGTCGCGACCAAGCAACGTCTCATCGGACGCAGTGCCCATTAGCAAATCATGGCCCTCATTGCCTTCAATTTGGCCATCGTCGACCGAAGGTTGTAGAAATGCCGTTACTCGCGGGACATTTCCTTTAACCTCCCAGATTTGGGAAGAAGGAGATGTTCATGAACAAGGATCAACGCGAGATTCAACGTAAGCTGCGGATACTGCGATACGCAGA
>NZ_VAUA01000012.1 GCF_005771405.1 Parasedimentitalea maritima | reverse complement strand
TCTGCGTATCGCAGTATCCGCAGCTTACGTTGAATCTCGCGTTGATCCTTGTTCATGAACATCTCCTTCTTCCCAAATCTGGGAGGTTAAAGGAAATGTCCCGCGAGTAACGGCATTTCTACAATGTTTTCTTGTCAACAATTTCGGGACAGAATGGCGGCCTGGTGGGAACGTTAGCTGTTTGGCTTCCGAAGATTAGAGATGTGTTCCGCTAGGTTTTTTTCCGAACTTTGCAAAGGTTCACGGTTTGCCTCCAAACGAACAAGCCGAGCGCCACAGCAGTGCGGAGGATCGCACGCTTTGCTTGTTACGTCTATTCTCTCCACTCGCTTGATCTCAGGCATCCGGCAATTGAGGTCCTAGCTCTGGGATCACAATTTCTCGTATTTCCGGAAATGTTGGTCGCATTCGCAATCAGGTGCTAGTGTCAGATATTGATTAGGCTTGGAGAATAAAATGAATTGTTCAGTCAAGAAATTAGCAGCGAGTTTTGGCCTGTCGGTTTTATGTGCCCTGCCCGCCCATGCAGATGGCGTCGACCAAATGTTTACGGCGGATGGAAACTATGTTGACGACATCGAGATCATCGGGGACGTGCAGGTGGCTTCTGGCGACACCATGGCGCTTTTGGAGATGCGCGCGAAGCACATGAAGTTCTATGTCGATCCTGATGCAATCTATGTAACGATGGATGAAAACAATCCTATCCTTACAGAAAACAAACCCTTTTATGGGTTCTGGGTCAGTACTCAGTCTCCTGACGACTCCGATTGGCCCAACTGCGGGTACAATGTCGTGGATGAACATGGAACCCCGTACTATGCACATGGTACCTTGGTCTGGACCAATACCGACATCGCCCCAGACGGCTATAGCCTGGCTTTCGGAATTGACCTCGGCGTATGTGAAAAAGGCCAAGAGCAATGGGCGTACAGCCGCGCTGCGATCGAAATGTCGCCAGATGCGGGTGTTCCACACGGTGATATTCCCGACCAAAACGTCTACACAATAACTGACTCCAAAGGTGCTGAATACAATGTTGAGGCCAGCGACGGCTGGGCCATTTTGACCTCGGTTGATGCACGCGAAATCGTTGTCCCAATGGCTGATGCAGAGCAAAGTACTCAAACGTATTTCGAACAGGACGTCCTGAATATGTATGCCGACTGTGTGACTGGTAGTGTGCACTACGGTTACGGAACATGGAGTTGGGCAAATGGGGGATTTGTGATCGATTTCGACAGCGTCAGCTTTTCTTTCCCGCGTATGGATGCTCCACCCGACAACGGCGGTGCCTGTCGCATGTAACCTGACAGTGTTTTGAGTATGTTCTAGACCGCGACTGTCATTTCCAGTCGCGGATTCAACTAAGGATACGATATGCGATTATTGACCAGAACCTTACGTTTGGCCTTGCCTCTGACCGTCATGATACCATTTGCAACCTATGCCGCCGACGATGGTGGATGGCACTGTACCAACGCTGATTTTGAGATCAGCTGTAGCGATGGAAAATGCACACAGTCCGACGCCCACACCCCCATGAGCATCGATGTTACCCGTGACGAAATCAGCTGGTGTGCCTACTCCGGCTGCTGGACGGGGCCTGCAGGCGCGACAGTGTTGTCTGGCCCGTTCATTTCGTTCCACGGGCTTGCATTGGAAAACAACGTAGATCCAAGCTACATTGTTGATGTTGCGGTTATCATTGACACAAGATCAAAATCGGCGAGTGTTATGGCGTCTGAACTTTTTACAACGCCGGCAATTTGTGAGCCAAAGTAACACCCGAATGGGTGTCTTCTTTGACTTCTTTAATGGACCGAATGTACAGCTGTTCCGGTTTTTCCCACTTTGGTATCTTGGTTTTAGTTCAGGAAAACGAGATTAAGGCCGTCAGCACTTTTTTCCGTCTTGGCCCATGTTGACCTTGCGGACTTTCCAGGTGCCTGCTTCATGTTCGAGCTGTGTTGTCTCGTCAATGGCCTCGCCGTCTAGGCACCCTGTTGCGTGAATGGTGGCTTTGATACCGTTGATCTCTTCACTGACAATTCGAAAATCCGTTTGATCAGCGCGGATACCTGAAATGAAGCCAAGCATGCCTTTCTGGTCGGCGGCAGATAACGCAGACAACTTGCTGTTCGCCGCATCGGACATCAGTGGCGTTATTTGGCTCCATGATGTCGCCGCCGCAACGGTTTTGACGTAGGCTTGGAGGGCGGCTGACGGTGTCGATGAGCCTGCGAAGGCCGGTGAAAAGGTCGCAAGAATGGCAATTGTGGAAATTGCTTTTCTAAACATGGGCTTCTCCTAGCAAATATCTTTGATTTTGTCCTTTAGTTTCAGCCATTTAATACGGGACGTGTCAGTGATCTCTTCCTTACACCGGCCCTGCGACACAAAAATACAAGGTCCATGCATTTCCAAACAGACGCTTGAGCTTGCAATCTTTCAAGTCAACAGCGCAAACTCTGGGCGCAGTTGCGACTTGGGGAATTCACTGCCCATTCCACATTCTAGGTTGGGTTTAAACCAATGCTGGATGCAGAATGAGCCAATGGATTTCTTCAGTTTTTAGCACTCAACAACTCAGGATCGCGACGGGAAGGTTCCAACCAATGCGATAATGCAATTTATCCCGAGATTAGACTCCGTATAATTTCCTTCGCCTACGGGTAGACTGCTCTTTTGACCCAACTTTTTAATTTCAAGTCCAGGTCCATCGCCCGCGTGGACCGGAGAGCGGCCACGCATATCGGGCAGCGCAAAGGTGGTTACCCCGTCACCGCCATAGGTCGTACCTATGAGGGCAAACAGCGCTGTATATTGATTGACGGGCAACAGTTGACCGTCGCAAAATGCCCAGCCACGTGGTGCAAAATTCCCTGCAAACCACGAAATTTCGCCTATATACGGTGTCTCACCAGCCTGTGCCGGCGTGCCGGCCAATGAAGTGAAAATCGTTGATGCCAACGCGATCGATGCTAGTAGTTTTTTCATTTGGTCTCTCCAAGATGTCGTTGAGTAATAGATTAGGTCATGCAAAATTCCGTCGAATTTTCGCGAGTAATAGCAAGATTATTGGTGGAAGATTGAACGAAATCAACGCAAAGCTACCTGTTTTCATAACACGTACTGAAGATTCACCTTAGAGCTGAAACGACTTCCACTGAACAGCTATGGTATTACACTTCGACGCTAATGGACGGCAGGATGGGCGCTGCGCAGTAGAATTTCGATGCAATGCTAGGCACCAGTGTTAACGAAAACTGGACCTCAAATGGCCCTCCTCTTTCAAAGTATAGTTATCGAGCTAATTTCGCTGTAGATCAGTTGGCCCCACTGACAACCTTTACCGCAATTGATGCAGTCACTCCGGGTGCGTTTAAAAATGAAAGCAGCAGGTTCGCAGTCCCTATGCCACGACCAGTTGACGTCAACTGCCCAGCGAATTGGGGTCCATGTGGGTTGTTGTCAAAAACGGGCCATTGTACAATTTCGATCAGATCATAGGGATCACCGCTCACATCATCGATGATCACATTGTCTGCGAAATCTTTTTGATAGGAATGATCAACCGATGTTCCGTCCTCAAAATGGGCAGTCACAAAAATGGCCGGGAACAAATCAAGCTGTGACACCGTATAGGCGCGATCTCGACGGCTTAGGGGGAGCGTATAAGACTGCAATGCCAACGCTGCACTGACGGGTGTTTTGATCTGCGGGATTGCGCTGACCACTGTAGCCGTTACCGAGGCAGTAACATATGGCGCGTCCCTGAATGAAACCAAAAGTTCCGCAGTTCCCACGCCATTTCCAGTCGATGTTAACTGGGCTGCATATTGACCAAGACCGGGGTTGTTTGAATCTATGTCCCAGTAATTGATCTTGATGATGTCATTCGGATCACCTGATTCATCGTCAAACATGATATTGTTGGCCGAGAACTTCTTGTAGTCGTAGTCCCCAGACGTCCCATCCGAAAAGTCCACATTCAGATAGATTGCCGGGTTCTTGTCGAGGCCCTGAACCGTATAAGCAGGATCATTGACGCTTAAGGGGATATGGTCAGATTGTAAGGCAAGAGTGGCAGTAGTTGGTACAACAGGTTCGTTGGCGGACTGGTCCCAAGCATATCTGCCAATGACTTGCAGATCTAGCGACGTTCCGTTGCACCGCCATCTTTGCAAAATGAACTCATCACTGCTGGTCCATTCCATCCGCGCAGAGCCCCATTCCTTTGCGTCATAACCATACGCATCGGTGATTGTTGTTCCGCAAGGATTTATGATTTCCTCAGGCATATCAACGGTGAAATACCCATCATAAATTCCGCCTGACCACCCATCTCTGCCGCCAGACGGGTTGTAGATAAAGAAATCTACTTGGCCCTCTTCGTTTGGCCAAACCCAATGGGTGTATTCTCCGACAGTTTTTTCAAAAGTAAGTTCACCCCATTTGTCGCCATGAGATCCGAAAAGATCATAATACCCGTCGGCAAAGCCCGACGTTGATATAGACATCATGGCTGCGGTTGCTGCGCCCAGTAATTTATTCATTTTGAAGTCCAATACATTTGATTTTGAGATGTTGTGACGTCAAGAATCTAACCTCCGTCTCGAAGGCTGGACAGAAGTTCGCGAATATCTGCTCTCTGGTCCTCGCCCAGTCGATCTGAACCACAGACAAAGTCGCTTAGCTCATTAGTATCCCAGGAATGCCGTTCAATCACACAAGGATCTATGGCTAGCTGGCGGCAAATCGGATCAGGCCTTTTATAGAAATCCACATCCGCAAAGGTGGCGTGAACTTGATCAGCCTCTTGGTTGCTCAATGTTCTCGATGGTTGGGGTTTTGCTTTCAGGCAACCTTCTTGTGCAGCCACGCCGTCTTCGCATTGTTCTGGATCTGGTCCAGCAAGAACCAATAGTGAATGATCGAATGCCATTGTTCCATCAGCCTTACGGGTGATTTTGGCAGAAAACACCAAATCTTTGTCAGCGCAAAATCCAAGACCGGGTGTTTGTTGGAACTGGTATGTCTGAAACGTCGAGTAGTCGCGCGTTGTAACATCGCCGGGTAGACAACCAGCCAACATCAGGGCGAGAAAAACCATTCCGACGCGCCGCTCTTTGCAGAAAGGTCGTAACGCAAAAACATCGAAGGTTTTTTGGTTGGCTGACATAGATAGAACCTCTTGCAGGGTTTAATTCACTGAATGTAGAATAATCTGTCGAGCGGGCAATCAAGTGTCGCTAAATCTATGTTGCATCCTTCCTTTGGAACCACAGTAAGTTTAGGTCCCATCCGCACAATCAACCAAGGCGTATCTACCTAGCCAACAAGGTCAATCTAGATCATTGAAAATATAGCGTTAAGCCCAAACGCAGCTGAAACGCCACCGACCAGAACACACATGACACCAATAATTAGCATGTGATTGCCCTTGGTATGCACAGTGGTGGGATCGTCGAAATCTACCAAAATCGGGTGCTGGCTGCCGATGGAGTAATTCATATTGCTACTAATGCTAGCGGATTTCCCGCGTAAGGCAGATCCATCCGGAGCCAGGAATTCGAAAACTGGTTGATAGACGTACAACGTGCTTTGTGCGTCGGCTGAGTTATTGGTTTTTATAACCTCAACCACCGTGCCAGTAATCGATTGAGCGCGTTCTTTGAAACGCAGTGATTTGAGAGTTAAGCGGCTGCCTATAACAATAAAGCCGATCGGCAGGGCGACAAATAGGGTTGAAATCAAAACGAGAATCCAAAACGGCGGAGTTTCCAAATACTTTCCTTTGATGTTTAGCTGACAGTCCCCAATTAGAATGCCCTATCATGCAGGTTGCAGCTAATTTGCATTCCAATCAAGCCGCCTGTACGATTCTAGACGTCGTTGGGAATTTCTCTCAACGGGTCGCAGCCCTGCTGGGCTGTGGCGTTTCTAGGTATCTTGCAAACGTTTTGTGGTTGGCCGGCAGGCTGCTTAGTTACATTTCCCGATAGCCTCTGTAGAACATATTCTGCCGTCAACTCCAAGTTGTGCCAATCAGGAACACGATGTACATCTCCCCTTTATGAAAAATCAGCTGGAAGTCTCCTCGGGCAACTCATCACGCTGAATCGAGACATCCAGAATGAAAATAAAGCTTGGTTCCGTTGGAAAGGTGACTCTACACTTGCTCAATTGCTTCATATTGAGGATTTCCAAATGAGAATTGTAAATTCAGGTTATTTGACCGCAGCAAGTCTGGCCTTGGCCACAATAGTGTCCACCCCAGCTTCGGCGGACTTTTGGTGGGATACGCGCGAAGGACCTCTGTATTTTGATGGCGCCAGTGGCAATTACGGCGTGTTCTACTTTTTGGATGATAACAACAACCGCAGAAAAGAAGTTGCCATCTATATCGATGGAATGGGACCACAGTACACAGACAACCACCCTGGCGTCTTCCCAGGAAGATATGGGGCGTTTTGGTTCAACTATGATGGCGATAATTGTGAAACACAATCAACCGACCCAGACGGACGGGTTGCAAATGAATGGGGCAAGATGTGGTTCACTGTAGATCAAAACAGCGATTATTTCACCGCAGAGGTTTACGATTGCGACGAACAGACCCCATCGGAAGAATTCAGCGGAACGCCGGGCACTTAAAGCGGAACTTTTCCAGCTGATTATTAGTGCTCATCGCGCATCTGAAGCTGTGTGTTTTTTCTCTCAGGCCCGACAACTTGCAATCGTCAGTTTGGTTAGGCTCTTGGCTCATAACCAAAGCAGTAACGTTGCCGCGAAAGCGGTGGTGGCCATGATGATAATGGCAAACGCAAAGCAGGCTAACATTGGGACGACATCCAGATGGATTTCCCTTCGATTTCAGGAATCTTGGAGGAACAGGATTGCACCGGTCCAATCTTGATAACACTCTGGCCTCATGGTTGAGTCGTCAAATGGACTGTCTCTTTGCCAATACAAAGTGCTTGTCGGATACATTGACTAGGGGCGCCTTGCGTCATTCATCTCCCGGCTAAGAATTGCACTTTGGGATTTCATTCCAATATGGTCTACAAAATCACCAAGCTCATTCCGACAAATCGTAGAGCTGAGGCCAATCGAAAGTTCTTCAATTAAAGAATGACCTATTGTAATTGCAGGATATCAGGAACACAGGGTTGGCGTTTTTGTGGCATGGTTTTTGCCCCATCCGAGCGCGCAAGGCGTCGTGGTCCGTCTTTAACTTTAATTTTGGGTTTCGCAAATGGACCAACGACGGTAAACGGCCAGGGGCTGCGAGACAAGGGTTTCCCGATCTTGCGAGGCTGTCCCGCGAGATCCAAGGATTTTCCCGCTAAGCTCACGTCACCATAGACCACAAGCTGCACTTGGTCCGTTTCCACAACAGTCTGCTTGGTGGTTATGTGCCCATTTGAAAAATAGAGAGGTGCTCGGGCACAAACGATAGGAACGGCTGCGCCTTTGTCCTTTGAAAAAAGCCACGGAATGACACCTAATCCCGCCAGATCCAGCAGTTGTGTATCTATACTCCCGTTTCTCATAGACACCGTGGCGGACCCTGTCGCCGTCCCCAAAAAGTCGCTTACAGAAGTATGGTGGCCCGAGATGTCGAAACTTCCCTTCAAAATGCCATTTGCTTGTTTCTTCACTTCAAGCGCTTGCATCATCTCACCGAAATCCCATCCTCCGGTCGATCCGGTTAGCGTCAAGATATCCGGCGTCTCACCCAAATCTATCGATCCTGTCAGGTCAAAATATGCGCCGCCATACTCTATTTTCATGGGGCCCAGTCGTGCTTTTTGGCTTTTCATCTCTAGCTCGCTGGACAAACTGCTAACGCCTTTTTCCCCCTCGATCTTTCGAAGCTCGATCTTTACCCCAAGATCCAACCCCGACATCAAAACCGCCTGCCCCAACGGTCGCAACGTGACATTGCGAATGGGACCTTGGTTGCCCGCCTGCCCGTCTGCCGCCGGATCTGAGGGGTTAGGAGAATTTAGAACCAATGGCTGGATTACGACGACGTCTTCCGTCGCTCCAGTTTCTTGAGCCCCTTGTTTTGCCTCCACTTCAAGCTCTTCGAGCTTTTTCAACTGTATGTAGGCCGCAACGATCTGACGCAGATGCTCAATCCGGATCAGGTCGCTTTCAATTTGCCCTCGTAACACCGGATGCGGTTCAACTAAGTCAAATTCGGCGTTTAAGCTAAGGTCCGTTTCATCCATATCGATAGCTGCAGCGACCTGCCACTTGGTGGCCTCGCTTGATACATCGGCTCTCAAACCGACCGCCCCCGTTTCGACACCAACCAATCCCATGGTTTCGAGCAAAGCAGAACCCGATGGAACATCTGCCGAAATACTGAGCGCAATATCCTCGAATTTCAGCGCGTTACGAAGCGTTCCAGTGATATTCAGGTTCCACAGGTCAGTGCCACGTGTGGCAGCCTGGAGCTCAGAAAGTTCAAGCGCTCTACCCGTCCCTTTCAAACGAAAACCGCCAGAAACCGTCCCAAGAGCATCTGAGGTTTGAAACAGTTCCGGAGCCACCAGACTTGCAGCAGGCAAGTCAAGCGCTGCCTTGAAATCAATACCTTCAAGCCGCAACGCGTCTGCAATCCCTCCATCAAGGACAATAAACGGTGTTTCTGGTGGCCCAATCCGCAGCACTGCCTTACCCAATCTTAACTTGCCGTCTTCTGTGCGAGAAATCTTGGAGACTTCAATCGGAGGCGGCCCCTCACCTGTGGTGTCTAATATGAAACCGTTGGTCTTGATCACCATGGCCCGCTTGGGGATTCCGTTGGGTTGGGCGACCAGTTCCATCACAACCCCCGTCAGTTTCAAGTTCCGCCGTGACGTTGTTGAGGGCGGCATATTGGATGCGGAATACAGGCTAATATCAGTGTGAACTGAGATATCTGTAGGATCACCCAGCACACCTAAATCACCAGTGACTTTCACGGCTTGACCACTATCCAGCACTGCAACCACACTGAGTTCAGGGATGCGGCTAGCACCCTCTTCAATTTCATACGTCACCGCAACCTGCGCAGTACCGGAAACTGATTTTTCTAGTTTCAGGGCGTCAAGAAGTTGCCCAATCTCGTCCACAGACAAGGAGAGTTTCCCTTTGTATCCCTCTTGATCCACGGCTCCTTCCAAAGAAAGGTCCATCTGGCTGAAATCCGCAGACACCTTGAAGGATTTATCTGCCGACAGTTCCCCCCTGAGCGTCAATTCCTCACCGTTCAGGGCGCCCTTTGCAGATAAAACAAGCGGCGCCAATGTATCCGTTTGGCCGACGTCCACACTGGCCAGCAGCAGATCTAGGTCCAATCCGTTTCTGGCATCTTGATAAATCATATGCGAATTTGAAAACTGAACGCTGATGTCAGACGGGAACTTCCAAAGTTCATTGTCATTGGTATTAGGTGGTTGCGGAGATTTGTTTTCTGAACCCGCTACCCAAAAGTTCTCTCCTTCTGCATCAACAACAAACATAAGGTTTGCCGCGTTAATGCTTAGATCCCGCGGACTAATTTGGCCATTTAGCAGATCCTTCAGAGAAAGTACGAATTCCAACTGCTCAACAGTAGCGAGATTGGCATCGGACAAACCTTCGCGGCTCAAGACTATGCCATTTGCGTTGACTTTCACATTGGCCCCAACCGAAACTATCAAACCGTCTTTGATTTCAACATCCTGTCCAAATCTGTCTGATAAAAGCCGCGCCGCCAAATCTCCTCGGGGCTTTGCCAAAAGCGATGACGACACCAACACCCATGCCGCAAAGAGTGTCAGCCCCATTAAGCCCAGCAACCAAAGTAAGATTTGTTTTATCCGTGGCAGCATGGAACTCTCCGCATAGTCTAACAAAAGCTGTCGATGAGACTGAATTTTGCTCGGCCCCAAACGAAAACCGCGGTCTTAGTGCGGTTCCCCTATCTAAACAGGTCAGCAACTAATTCGATAGTCCGAGATCGCTATGCAGATCAAGGTTCGGTCAATCATAGCCCTAGCAGCGACAAATTTTCAGTTGGCAGACAGCTGCTAAAGGCTAGGTTGTATTCATTAGACCTCTGCGGGCGCCCTGTTTACCGCCCGTGCGAACAGATCAGTTTTGAAATTTGGGGTGCTGGATTATGGCAAAGTGGATTTCCCGGATCATAAAATGGACGCTTGGGACTGCAGTCCTCTTACTTGTCCTTGGCTGGATGTTCCTTGCAGCACCAATTTTTTCAAATTTTAGGGCTGGAATTGTAGAAGAGGTTCTATCCGAGCAGATCGGACAACCGTTATACGTCAAAGGCGATGTCAGCGTGTTTCCTGGCCGGATCAGCCGGATTATGGTCGCAGGTGTTACTATCCCCAGTGAGGACATCTCTGGTACCAATCTGGCGGAATTAAACCTACTGGAACTGGACCTAAATCTAGTTTCGCTGCTTAACCGACAAGTTGATCTGAACAATTTGACGGTGGACGGTCTGCAATTGAATCTGTTGACCCAAGCAGACGGATCCACCAGCTGGACACCGAGGAATAAACTTGCAGATCCAGAAATTGAGACGAAGGTCGATGCCCAGACAAGTGCTCCAGATAGTCCGGTAACAAACAACGGAGGCATTCTCGATTTTCTACGGCACCGAACTGTTTCGTTCACCTCAGTTGGATTGGCAGTTGACGACCAAGTGTCTGGGTTTTCATTTATTTTTGACCTTAAGAACTTAAACCTTGACCAACTAGACGATGGCGCACGACTTGGTATCACCAGCCTAGGTTCGGTTAATGGGCAGGCCTTTGAAATTGATGGCAGCTATCCCACCGGGGCCCCATTCACCACGCGGGCGAAATTTGGTGAACTCATGTTGAGCTTTGATGGCAGTGCCGTCCCTCCCGGGCAAGGTGGAGGGTTCATGGGATCTTTGGATTTGGATACCGGAGAATTTGGCGACTTTCTGGATGTGATTGGATTGGAACGTGTATTGGAAGGCTCAGGAAAGCTCTCTGCTGACCTGACAAGCCAGTCTGGCGCTTTAAACATAGCGAACTTGTCTGTGGTCGTTGATCTCGCCGAAGGCCAACAGATAAAGGCAGAGGGGGCGGTGGAAAACCTTCTGAAGGCGGACGGTATTGAAGTGTCTTTCAGCGCACGCTTTCATCCAGAAGGGCAACCTCCGGTGCCCGCCAATGAGTTGAAGGATCTCAAATTGGCGGGAATTTCAGCAAATATTATCAGTGAAGGCCAATCACTTAAGTTCGACGAATTGCTGTTAGCTACCAATGCCTTTGACCAGGGACTGGATCAAGTTGGACCCGTTTCAATCGGACGTATCCGCCGTACACCCACAGGGCAGCTAGCACTTGAAGACATCTCGCTTCGAGTCGGCCCTCGTGAGCAACCCTACATCGTCGCCAAGGGCAATATCTTAAACCTTTTGCAGCTAAATCAACTTGATCTAGCTGGAACACTTGCAGCCCCAGCTTCATTAGTTCTGAAAGACCTTGGCGAAGACGTGGCTGAATCTTTTGGAGGGATCAAGGCTGATTTTGCAGTTGACGATGCCCAAGGATTCCTGAGTCTGAACAAGCTAAATGCCTTTACTGTCAACACAGATGTTTGGGCATTGAAGGCCCATGTTGCTCTTGGCAACGTTACCGATCTTGACGACTTAGAATTTGACTTTGATCTCGACATCGAGGACGGAGCCCTGTTCCTTCGGGCGCTCAAACTGGATGAAGTGGATACTGGGCCATTGGAGATCAGTGCCTCTGCGCGCGGACAGGGAAAGGATTTCTCTACAACGCTGGGGCTGGGTGCTGGAACTTCTCGGTTGGACGCTTCACTGGAGACCACCGTGTCGGAAGGGCGACCCAAGATTGACGGGCGCATTTTTAGCGAGCAGCTGGACATTAATGACCTGAAAAATGCGATTGCTGGCGTTGTGCAACTGGGCAGGATCGGCGGATCAGACGAAGTGGAAGAACCCGAAACAGACAAACCAGAGGTGCAACCCCTGGTCCTTCCCAAGGAAGAGGGCAAACCAACCGATCTGGTTGATTTTGAGAAACTGTTCCTAGACTCCGATTTGACAGTGTTGATCGACCTTAAGCAAATCAGCGGTCAGAAAGGTGTTTCGAGCGTTTCAAGTGAACTTACCGCTCAGGAAGGACAGGTCCATTTGGGCCCGCTCGAAGTGACCTATGGCGGCGGATACTTCAAGATTGAAGCCAAAATGGATCTGCTGGAAACGCCCGAACTCGTGTCGGTATCTGGCGCCACCAGCGGATGGGATTTTGGGAAAATTCTTGATGCCGTTGGACTGAGTATCGATGCCCATGGTAAGCTGCGCGGTCGGTTTGACGTCACCGGCAACCGAAATTCGATCGAAACATTCATCAATTCCATGTATGGTTCGGCATCCATCTCGATGAGCAATGGTAATGTGGCCACCAGCTTGCTGGAGTTGGCCGGTCTGGGGATTTTTCCATGGCTGTTTTCCGAGGAGCTGCACCAGGGCTATACTGACATTACCTGTGTTGTCGCCCCAGTGCGGATCAATGCAGGTAATGTGACATTCGACTCGGTGGTTGCAGAAACAGACAGCGTTCAACTTGTTGCCAGAGGAGCAGTGGACTGGAGGCAAGACACAATCGCGTTGCGGGCCGAACCGCGTCGCGTTGGCAGGCCACTGGCGCGCAGCGCATGGCCGTTTGATGTGACTGGCAAACTCTCCGCACCAAATTTCAAGCTGGATGTCGGCGGAACGCGGACCAAACGAACCAATGGAGCGGATGAAATGCCAGCGAATCGCCAACCCTGCGTGCCAGATCTTCAGCAGTTGGAGTGACCCGCCACTTCAATCTGAGACAGGTTCAGGTTGCTCTTTCTGGCAGTCCAGAACCGCTTCTATTGCACGCTTGGATCCGGTCAGGTCGATCTCGATCAATCGACCACTTTCGCCAGATATCTTGACAGATTGACGTTGGCCAAATTCGGTAACAAAATTCGGGTTATCGAAAAATGCGTAACCGCCCGGCAAGTCTTGATTAACTTTACCAACCACTTCACCTGCAAACCGAGCATCACCGAAGTCCATATTTACAATGCCAGTTGCACCGATCTCGATATCCGACCACTCGGCGTTATAAGCTGCGAAGAAACCACCATTGCGCACCGGTTCAGCGCCTATCTGCACTAGCGTGCCGTCTTCAAATACTCTCTGCGCCAGGCAACCATTGCCAACAGATGCATCAACCAGAATCTCCCAAGCCCCCACTTCTTCCCAGTGTTCCACATTGGAAGCGGACGCTGGCACGCCAAAAGAACACAAAACAACAACCAAAACACGCATTATCGTCCCCTCCTTCAATCTTACATCAGCATGTTGATCTGAAACGCCGTAAAAACCAAGCATTGCATTTTGCAAACTTTTGATCGGCCTACTAAAAGCCGCAACAAAGTCCGACGCTATTTGTCGATCCAGAGACGGCGCAAAAAGTTCGCCGATATGATCAGCCGACTAGATAGAAGAGTGTAGTCAGGAAAGGAGTCATTCAAAATGAGCTGCGCACACAAAGCGCAACATCGAACTGGATCATCACACAAAATGATTTAACTACTACGGATACGATCTAAGATTTGGATCCATAACTGAAATAAATCTGGCATAGAAAACAACATAAAATCATCCTATAGTCAGCGGAAAAATCTACCATTGGAGGAAACATTGCATTCTCTAAAGCAACTAATGCGCGGATTACGTTTGGCTTTCAGGGACGGTCGAGTAAAGAGTATCTTAGCTTTTACAATAGCGATAGTTTTATGGGCCTCGGTTTTCTATCGTTATGTGGAAGGGTGGAGCTGGTTGGATTCCATATACTTTTCCGTCGTAACAATATCGACCGTTGGGTTTGGTGATTTCTCACCTGAAACCGCTGCTGGTAAGATTTTCACCATGTTCTATATTGTCATTGGTCTCGGGGTTTTCGTCACCGCGGTTACTACAATTGCGGATTCAATTCTTTCGCAAGGGGAGCAAGACGACGGTGACGTTCCGTGAAGGCGAGCACAATGAAAGCGTTTCGTGATCAACTACGAACCTGTCCGGAGCCGTTGATTGAACTTTGAAATGCCAATCAGTTTCCGTGATGAGGAATACGCACTAGGGTAGTCTGCAAACAGATGCCTACACTGTAGTAACGGGTAAGAATGGCCTGAGGGGACAGAAATGGAAAACACTCAAAACGCTAAGTTTGTAGACCTGATAATTAGATTGATATTCCTGGGTCTATTCATTTACAGCGCGATTTTAATGGTGGCGCCGCTGGCAAGTGCAGTATTATGGGCTCTCATCTTGTGCGTAGCCCTCTACCCGCTTTTTGATTGGCTTCAGAGTAAACTTGGCGGTCGAAAAAAAATGTCTGCAACGTTGTTGGCCCTTCTTGGTTTAGCTCTGACATTGGGACCCGTGGCTTCAGCAGTGTTTGGCGCGACCGAACTTTGGTCCGAATTTGCCGACAAAGCAGCCTCTGGGGGATTAAAGGTTCCACCTGCCCCTGAAGGTCTCAAGGATGTCCCTGTGGTTGGCGCCAAGGCTGCTGGCATCTGGTCGTCGTTCGAAAGAAACTTGGATGGGGCACTGGCAAAATATGCACCTCAAATTCTGGAAGTTGCCAAAACAGTCTTTGGAAAAGCTCTGGGAATTGGACTCGGCCTTCTCGGAATGGCACTTTCAGTGATCATCATGGGAGTATTGTTTATTCCCGGCCCAAATTTGGTTCGGGGTCTACAAAAATTTGGCAACCGCATATTTGCCCCTCGTGGCGGTGAGTTCGTGGTGCTGGCCGGCGCCACAGTCCGCAATGTCACCAAAGGGGTCATCGGAGTTGCCGCCATTCAAGCCGTTGTTGTTTGGATACTGTTAAAGGCCTTTGGAATTTCGTCAGCAGCCACACTTGCCTTGATCAGCCTGATCTTGTCGATCATTCAGATCGGCCCTGGGCTCGTCCTTTTACCTGTGATTATATACGCTTGGAGTTCAATGTCGGGCGGTGCTGCTCTGGCGCTGACTGTTCTGGCGGTTCCTGTCAGCATTATGGACAGCTTTTTGCGACCGGTTTTTATTTCCAAGGGATTGGATACGCCAATGCTCGTCATCTTGATTGGCGTGTTGGGCGGGATGATGGCCTATGGTCTGGTCGGTATCTTCATCGGACCAGTGCTACTAGCCGTGTTCTATGAGCTGTTTGTACTTTGGATAGAGGCAGAGCCCGACACCAGTGAAGCAGTTGCCGGAGAGGCGGAATGAAACGCGCCATTTGGTCGACCTTGGCAATTTTGATGCTGTTCCTTGGTTGGTATATCACGGCCGATCGGCGGACACCATTTACCGGAAATGCAAGGGTCAAAGCTGTCGTCACCTATATCGTACCGCAAGTGTCAGGCACAGTGGTTGAGGTTCTGGTTGAGAACGGCCAAGTGGTTTCTGCTGGTACCGTTTTGGCACGCATTGACCGCAGGCCATATGAAATAGGTAAATCCCGGGCGCAGGCAGATCTGGAGGCCGCGACCCAAGACGTCGGGGCTTCGTCAGCGCAGGTCAGCGCTGCTCAAGCCAGTTTGACCAGAGCCCAAAGTGATCTCGACACCACCCGACTTCAGGCCGAACGAGTGTTTGCATTGGAAAAGAAAGGCCTGATTTCACTAGTACAAGCAGATGACGCGCGTGGGGATCTTGCTGAATCCGAGGCCAATGCGGAAAATGCCGCGGCAGACCTGGACCGCGCAAAACAGCAACTTGGGGAAGACGGGCAGGAAAACCCAAAGATTCAACGTGCACTTGCTGCTCTTGCAGAAGCGGAGTTGAACTTGGAATGGACCGAGTTAAAGGCACCTTCCGAAGGGGTGGTTTCCAATATCTTGCTCGCTCCAGGTACGTATGCCCATGCTGGACGTGAACTCTTAACCTTCCTCGATTCAACAGATGTTTGGATCGAAGCCTATCTAACGGAAAACAATTTGGGGCTCGCACAGGTGGGCTCTCCGGTTGATGTGGTGCTTGATATGCATCCCGGGAGGGTCGTTCGGGGCGTAGTTGAAAGTTTCAGCAGCGCAGTCTCGATCAGTGGAGGTGATGAAGTGGGCCAACTGGCCAGCGCGCCCACATCAAAGGGGTTTCTGCGTGAGCCTGAAAGGTTCCCTGTCCGAATTGTTCTACCAGGCTACGAAGCTGGCAGCCTTGATGATGATCTCCGATTTCAACTCAATGGACAGGCGGATATCATTATGTATCTCAGTGACAATACAGTGATGAACGCTATCGGCCGTGCTTATATTGGCGTGGTGTCTGTCTTGTCTTATGCTTACTGAAGACCGACGATCCGTTATTCGCCTGACTCTTGGAACCACAGGGGTGTTTACACTCGGATTGGGTCTGGGCTGGCCATTAGCATCTATTGGGGCGGTTTTCACCGCGCTCTTTTTGCAGGCGCCGGTTGGGTTGACGTTAAAAGCATCAGGAAGTTTGTTTGCTTTTGCCCTTATCGTGATGATGTTCTCTTGGATATTATCGTCAATTTTGATGCCCTATCAAATTGTCTTTCTTGCAACGGTCTGCATTGCGATCGTGGCGTCATTTGCTTGGTCCCTCTCAGGTGCGGGGCTGTTACCTGGCGTTCTTGCGCTGATGGCCGCCATGATGGTTCCAAACCTTGTCCTGCAATCGAAAGACTTAGCACTTGTTCTTGCCGGCTGGGTTCCTGTAAATCTTTTGATTGCTGGGTTCACATCAGGATTGATGTTCACGATTCTGCCCGTGAAACCACCAACCGCAACGAAGAAAGCCCAACAAGCAGCACCGGAATTCGACAAAGGACGGCGAATGTTAAGAATGTCCTTGGTGACCGTTCCATTTGCACTTGTCTTCTTTGTTTCAGGCGGCACTGCCCTTTTGGTCTTGTTTTTTGTGGCTCTGCTTAGTCAGCAGCTGGCTGCTATGCCTGCAGCTGGAAAGAGTGTTGCGAAAGCCATGTTAACGGCAAATATCTTGGGCGCCGGCGTCGCGATTGTGTGCTATGAGATCAATGTTCTTGCTCCTAGTATCGTAACCCCTGCTCTTCTTTGTTTTCTGCTCTGCCTGTCACTAGGCACTTTGGGCAAATGCAGCAACAGTCTCGCCCCCGCTGCGGGCTCGGCGATTACCACAGCATTGATAATTTATGGTGGTTCAATCGCGCCATTTGCAGACGAAGCGGACGTCAAAAGCGTGACACGGGTCCTGCAAATTGCAAGCGCTGCAATTTTTGTTATTCTGGCCTACGTAGTGGTGGACGAGTTTTGGCCTGAAAAAGAGCAGCAAAAGGCATAGTGTCAGCAAAGCAACCCCTGCTTGGACATCACCTTGGAGTGCGTGTAACGATGCTGGAGGCAAGTCGTTTTAACCCGCGCTAACTGGCTGTGCCCCTGTAAGTTCGCTGTATGCATCATATTGAGACAAGTAGATTTCACCTGTCAGTTTGGTCAAAAAATGACCACACTTCAAACGATCCATGACCGGCCCCTTCACCTCTGATAGATGCAATAAGACACCTAGGTCGTTTAGTCGTTGGTTGATGGTCTCCAAAGACTCTAGGGCGCTTAGATCAATGTCATTGACGGCAGAACACATCAGCACAACATGCTCAAATGAACCGCGATCCATGTGCACACGCTCTAGCACTAAATCTTCCATTCTGCGTGCGTTAGCAAAATAGAGGCTTTCATCGATCCGAAGTGTCACCAAACGAGGGTCAGTTAGGACGTTGTGACGATGGATGTTACGAAAATGCTGTGAACCGGGTACCAAACCAACTTCAGCTACATGTGGGCGTGATGTTTTCCAGATGAATAATAGCAACGAAATCAATACGCCAGCGGCCACTCCTGCTTCCACTCCAACCAGAAGTGTCAGCAGCATCGTTGTAGCCACTGCTGCAAAATCGGCTTTAGAATAACGCCAGGCCGTTTTTAGAATTGAGAAATCTACCAGCGATACTACGGCAACGATGATTGTCGCAGCCAAAGTAGCCTTGGGGAGAAAATATAGCAGTGGCGTCAAGTAGACCGCGGCAAACAGCAGTCCAATGGCCGTAAATGCCCCTGCTGCCGGAGTTTGCGCGCCAGCGTCATAATTCACAACAGAGCGAGAGAAGCCACCGGTAACTGGAAAGCCGCCCGATAGTCCAGATGCCAAATTCGAAGCGCCAAGCGCGGTTAATTCCTGATTTGGATCTATACGGTGTTGACGCTTGGCGGCCAGAGTTTGTGCCACTGAGACACTTTCAACGAAACCAATGATTGAAATCAGCGCAGCCGGCCCAATTAAAGCGGACAACACTGACCAGTCTGTCAAGGGGACACTAAATGGCGGCAAACCTGTAGGAACCACACCGACAACACCGACCCCTAATCCTGGAAGGTCTAAACCCCAGGACAGCAAAACTGTACCAACAATCGCAAACACGGGACCAACCCGCGCAATAGTTCCCGCTAACCCTATCGGCATATCTAGTCGATCTTGAAGAACACGCGATAGGCTCTGGCGCATCCAAACCAATGAGGTGAGCGCAAAGGCAGCAATCATCATCGTAGAAAGGCTGATATCACCAACATTGGAACAAAGCGTTTCGATAATCTCAGGTAAATTGTGACCACTGGAAGAGACACCAATTAGGTGCTTAACTTGCCCTACAGCGATCAATAGACCTGACGCTGTGATAAATCCGGCAATCACAGGGTGTGACAAAAAATTCGCTACCACACCAAGCCGAAGCAGTCCCATACCGAGTAACATCAACCCGCTCAAAAGTGCTAGCACGCCAGCTGCCGCGATATAGTCAGTAACGCTACTTATCCCTAACGGTGCCAACGCAGAGGCCGTCATTAGCGACACAACTGCAACAGGTCCCACTGCAAGCGCCCGCGAAGTACCAAATAGTGTGTAGGCAACTAGTGGCAGAATTGAAGCATAGATCCCCACCTGTGCTGGCAAGCCCGCTAAAAGAGCATAAGCCAACGACTGAGGGATTAGCATGATCGTGACGATGCCTGCTGCTGTCAGATCTCCCGCTAGCTTTCTCTTACTATATCGCTGCCCCCAATCGAAGATTGGTAGATGTTGTTTCACCCTTAGGACCCGATTGATAGATTTCACTGCACGCCTCTCTGGCTTTGTAGCGAGCCACTACAACACATCAACATATACAAAAAATCATATATGTAAAAATAGGAGAGAACGAAAGCCACTTTTGAACTTTTTATTCAGTGATACTATCAGCTAGGTTGAGAATCGATTGAAGATGTTTGCTCACTCTGGAGACGCAGTTCCCCCAAAGATGAACCGTCAAAAATGCAATGGTTTCCACAAAAAACTCCCATTGAGCCGCAAAAAGCGCAAAATTAAGGCCTCCTGCGTTAACCATAAAAGAGTTAGGAGCGAGTGCCTTAGCCATCAAGAGATTGCAATTCCGTCATCATCACGCTCGGGAACCCCACGGATATGAAGCAATGCAATAATCAGCTGCAACAGAAGGAAAAACCATTAGATGGTTGCAAAAAAGCAAAGGAGTTGCCTTCGGAATTAGACAAAGTACACGCTATTACTATTCCGCTCGCAGCAACCGCAGCCATGCGAATAGGGAGCAATCTCCCAAAAATGTCAAAGTCCAACGTGTAGAAAGCGGAAATCTTTGCAGTTGCGATATCCCTTCCGACGAAGATCCCTAAGAGCCAATTTTCTTAGTTTCGTTTTGCACAAATACCTGCGCCTACAAGATTTGCGTTTCTGCAAAGCAGATTTTCAAAAATACAGCTGCACACAAACGTTAACTCGTAAGAAGCACGCTGACCGCATATCTCTCAATCCGTTAAATGTGCGTTCAACGGCCGCATTTCAATCCACTAGAAAAAAGAAACACGGCCGCAAGCTCAGCAGATTAGAAAAATGCCTGAAGACCAGTTTGGGCACGTCCCAAAATCAGCGCATGGACATCATGAGTACCTTCATAAGTATTCACTGTCTCTAAGTTCATCATGTGACGGATCACATCAAACTCAAGTGAAATCCCGTTTCCACCATGCATGTCGCGGGCATGACGAGCTATTTCCAGTGCTTTGCCACAGTTGTTGCGTTTGATGATCGAAATCATCTCTGGCGCAGCTTTGGCTTGGTCCATCAAACGCCCTACTTGCAGTGATGACTGTAGTCCTAAGGCGATTTCGGTTTGCATATTTGCCAGCTTCAACTGGAATAGTTGGGTCTGTGCCAACGGGCGGTTAAACTGATGGCGGTCCAGCCCATACTGGCGTGCTGAGTGCCAGCAAGCTTCGGCCGCCCCCATTGCGCCCCAACTGATTCCGTAACGTGCACGGTTCAAACAGCCAAATGGGCCTTTCAATCCCTGAACATGGGGAAGCAGGGCGTCATCACCAACTTCCACACCATCTAAAACAATCTCTCCGGTGATTGATGCGCGCAGTGACATTTTGTTTTCGATCTTTGGCGCAGTCAGCCCCTCGAGGCCCTTCTCGAGAATAAAGCCACGGATTTTGCCACCATGTGCTTCGGATTTTGCCCAAACCACAAAAACATCCGCGATTGGCGCGTTGGAAATCCACATCTTGGATCCAGTCAACTTGTATCCGTTGGAGGTTTTTTCAGCGCGCGTTTTCATACCAGCTGGGTCCGAACCTGCATCCGGTTCAGTCAATCCGAAACATCCGATATACTCACCTGAGGCCAGCTTTGGCAGGTACTTCTGACGTTGTTCCTCACTGCCGTAAGCATAGATAGGGTACATAACAAGTGAGCTTTGCACCGACATCATCGACCGGTAGCCAGAGTCTACACGTTCGACTTCACGGGCAACCAGGCCATAAGCAACATATCCTCCCCCTAGCCCACCATATTCTTCTGGGATAGTAGTTCCGAGCAGGCCCATTTCGCCCATTTCACGGAAAATTTCAGGATCACACTCTTCGTTAGCGTAGGCACTTGTCACCCGAGGCTGCAGTTTGTCCTGAGCATACGCCTTGGCGGACATAGCAATCATCCGCTCATCCTCTGTCAACTGATCGTCCAGACGCAGTGGATCGGCCCAATCAAAGCTAGTCAGGTCTGGCGCATCTTTGGCTCGGAGGGTGGGTTTGGTATCAGTCATTATGCTATTCCTTGCTCACAGCTGAATTTGAGCGGACCCTAACTGCAGGTTAACGGAAAAAACAGCGAGACTTCCACATCAAAATATGACTATTAATCATACATGATTGCACCTCGTCGTTTCCTACCCTCCATTTCTTCTTTGCGCGCACTTGAGGCACTTGATCGCCTAGGCTCAGCCTCAGCGGTTGCAGAGGAGTTATCGCTTACCCAAAGTGCGATTAGCCGACAACTACAGGCTCTTGAACGTCAGCTGGGAATTGATCTGATTGTGCGTGACAAAAAGCGCCTAACCTTGACAACCGAGGCTAAGGAATATGCGTCTGAAGTCCGTCAGGCACTTAATCAGATTGCCCAATCTACACTTCGATTACAAACATCTCCCTTGGTTGGGACCCTCAGCTTGGCAATCCTTCCTTCCTTTGGAATGCGATGGTTGATGCCGAGATTACCTAACTTTTCGCGATTGCATCCAGAAGTAACGATCAACATGGCTACTCGCCTCGAGCAGTTTAACTTTGCTGGTGAACCCTTTGATGCTGCAATACACTATGGTCACGCAGATTGGCCTGGAACGCAGTCATTGTTGCTAAAAAACGAACGCTTGATACCCGTCTGTGCTGCATCGTTGATTGAAAAAAAACAGATTGCTGCACCATCAGATATTTTGGACCTTCCCCTTTTGCACATTCAAACCCGTCCACTGGCATGGGCGCATTGGTTCGAAAGTCAGGGGGAGCTGAATCTACCACCTCTTTCGGGCACCATGTATGATCAATTTGCAACCATCATTCAGGCTGCGTTGCACGGACTAGGTGTAGCCCTATTACCCGACTATTTGGTCGAACAAGATCTTGCATCCGGCCGCTTACGAGCTCTACATCCTTTCCCGGTTGAAACAAGCGGTGCTTACTATCTAGTTTGGCCAGAAACAAAATCACGACATAACGCATTGCACAAATTTAGAGATTGGTTGGCAACCCAATCACAACCCGAAGACCCGCTGCCCCGGTGATTTTGAAACGTGGAACAACGAGTTTCCGGAAAATGTCCTCGCTATGCGAGATTTTATGACTTTTGCTCAACCAAGCGCATAACCGGCGCCACGTACGGTGCGCAGTGGATCATCTCCACCAAATTGGCTCAGAGCCTTACGCAACCGCCCGATGTGTACATCCACAGTTCGCGTATCCACGTATATGTCTCGCCCCCACACACGATCTAACAATTGTTCGCGGCTCCAGACGCGTCCTGGTTTTTCCATAAACGTGGAGAGTAGCCGGAATTCTGTTGGGCCCAATTTGAGTGGATGGTTGGCGCGGCTAACCCGGTGAGTTTCAGAATCTAGAACGATATCAGCGTATTCCAACTTGACACCAACGGATGAAGGTCGAACCCGACGCAACTGCGTACGTACCCTGGCCATCAGCTCAATTACAGAATACGGCTTTACCACATAGTCATCAGCACCAGTTTCTAACCCACGAACCTTGTCGATCTCTTCTGATCGCGCTGACAACATAATCACTGGAATATTGCGGGTTTCGGCACGTGACTTCAGACGTCGGCATACCTCTATTCCGCTGAGGTTTGGCATCATCCAATCCAAAACTATAATATCTGGATTTTCTTCCTTTACCAACAACAGTGCTTTTTCACCGTCTTCGGCCGTAAGGACACGAAACCCATCCGCTTCCAAATTGTAACCAAGCACTTCTCGTTGTGCCATTTCATCTTCGACAACAAGGACAGTTGGCTGATCAACGGACATAATTTAGGCCTCCTGAACCGCGGTCGAAGTCGTATCGGCTTTTGATCGGCCCTCTTCGGGACGCTCACCGGTGACCAGATAGATCACTTGTTCAGCAATTGATGTTACGTGGTCACCCATACGTTCAGTGTTTTTTGCTATGAAATGCAGATGCATACATGGCGTAATGTTGCGAGGGTCTTCCATCATAAAAGTCAGGAATTCGCGAAACAACGCATTGTACATCTGATCGACATCTAGGTCGCGTGCAATCACATCCGTCGCCAACTCAACATCTCGCTGAATGTACGCGTCCAACGCATCTTTTAGCATTCTCTCAACTTCACGCGCCATCCGGCGCAGAGCTGCCGTGCTGTCACTGACAGCAGGTCCTTGTGCCAACACGACGGTCCGTTTCGCCATGTTCTTCGCATAGTCCCCGATGCGTTCTAGGTTCGCAGAAATTTTCATAACTGATAGAACCAATCGTAGATCACTGGCCGCAGGTGAACGAAGCGCTATGAGCCGGGCAGCTTCTTCATTAATTTGCTCCTCGAGCATATCAATAACTTTGTCACCTGCACGAACCTGCAGTGCCAATTCTTCGTCACGGGTTTCAAGTGCCCGTGCTGCCTCGACAATTGCGGCCTCTACCAAGCCACCCATTTTCATAATCCGGGCCTGAATGGCCTCGAGATCACGATCAAAAGCCGATGCGATATGTTGCTCTTCCATGTCTTGTTCCTCTGGGTCAGCCAATACGGCCTGTAATGTAACTTTCGGTTCGCGGGTCGTTGGGGTTGGTGAAGATCTGACCTGTTTCCCCGAACTCCACTAAACTACCTAGGTGAAAGAACGCTGTTTTTTGACTTACACGCGCGGCTTGTTGCATCGAGTGCGTAACAATCACCACAGAAAACCGCTGGCGAAGTTCGTCGATCAATTCCTCAACCTGCGCCGTCGCAATCGGATCAAGCGCGGAGCAGGGTTCATCCATGAGCAGTACTTCGGGTTCAGTTGCCACGGCACGGGCAATGCACAGCCGTTGCTGTTGACCTCCCGACAGGCCCGTTCCAGGAGCATTCAAGCGGTCTTTGACTTCCTCCCAGATTGCAGCCCTTCGAAGCGCCTTTTCCACGATCTCGTCAAGTTCGCTTTTGCCACGCGCCATGCCGTGAATTTTTGGACCATAAGCTACATTATCATAGATAGATTTTGGGAATGGGTTTGGCTTTTGGAAAACCATTCCAACCTTGGCGCGCAGCTGCACCACATCTACACGTTTGTCGTAGATGTCTTCTCCGTCAAGAAGAATATTCCCTTTAACTGAACAGGTTTGGATGGTGTCATTCATTCTGTTCAAGCAGCGAAGAAAAGTCGATTTTCCACAACCGGACGGGCCGATAAAGGCCGTTACCGTCTTGTCCTCAATTGATACATTTACATCTTTTATGGCATGGGTTTCGCCGTAATGAACCTGCACATTACTTGCCGCGATTTTGATATCTTTTATATCCACGTTGCGCTCCGTTAGCGTCATGTCATTCATAACCTTTGCCCCTACCAGCGACGTTCAAAGCGGCGGCGCAAGATTACGGCCACCAAGTTCATAGAGACCAAAAACAACAGCAACAGGATAATACCACCCCATGCCCGTTCGTAGAACGCCGGATCGGCGCGCTTGGCCCATTCGTAAATTTGCGCCGGCATAGCCGAGTTTGGCGACAGCAGCCCCGAGGCGATGCTGTCCGGCGCGTTTGAAGCAACAAAACCAACCATACCGATCAGCAGCAGCGGTGCGGTCTCACCCAGCGCCTGTGCCAGACCGATAATTGTACCAGTTAATATTCCAGGCGCGGCGAGCGGCAAAACGTGATGAAACACTGTTTGCATGGGAGAAGCTCCCACCCCCAGTGCTGCATCTCGAATACTGGGTGGGACTGCACTTAAAGCCGCGCGCGTCGAGATTATAATCGTTGGTAGTGTCATAAGGGTTAGCACCAACCCGCCGACCAAAGGAGCTGACATTGGCAAATGCATGTAGTTGATAAATACAGCTAACCCCAAAATGCCAAACACAATCGATGGGACTGCAGCCAGGTTAGAGATGTTCACCTCAATGACATCAGTAACCCAGTTCTTAGGTGCAAACTCCTCGAGGTAAATTGAGGCGCCAACTCCGATTGGCAAAGCAAGGGCTAAGACAACCAACACCATCGAAAGCGAACCCAAAATGGACACCCCCATACCTGCAGCTTCGGGACGCTGATCCGAAGCATCTGCGCCGATGATAAAGTCAATATTGAAAGTTTTTTCGATAAGGCCTGCCTCTATCAATGAGTCAACCAAATCAAGATGTTCTGGGGCGATACTCTTGTCGTTTTCAATACTAGAACGGCTTACTCTACCTTTCAGATATCCGTCCACACGGCTTGTGGCGAGAAAACGAAATTGAACGGTGTCACCAATTCGACCCGGGTTGGCGATGACGTAGTCCCGTAGTTGAGCAGCTGCGCCTTTTGACAAAATTCCAGCCATCTGCTTTGCCTTTAGCCCGGTTACAATCCCCAGTTCTTCGACGGTTTCCGTGATAGATGCTTTGATGAGTGGAGCGTACCCAAAAGTTGAAACCTTTTTGATGTCGGTCAGATTTCGGTTGCCCTTTTTGTCCAATTTCTTCTCCAAGAGTTCCACTTGCAAGGTGATAAACGTCTGCTGATAGGCACCTAAACCTTTGCTTACAATTGTGGTGAGCAATACCATTAGCATAAGCAGGCTGACCGCTATGGCGGCGATACCGTATAGTTTGAACCGGGTTTCTGCAGCGTTTCGTCTTTTGGTCCTCGTGCTTTGCATCAGCAAAGAACCACCAGAATGTCTGTCTAAAGAAGTTTTCATCAGTCGTACTGCTCTCGGTAAGTGCGCACGATAGCTAGCGCTAGAATGTTCAGGCCTAGGGTCAACACGAACAGTGAGAGTCCCAAAGCAAAGGCCACCAGCGTTTCGGGGCTGGCGAAGTCCGTATCGCCGGTCAATTGGCTGACGATACGGGTTGTGATCGTGGTCATTGCCTCTAACGGGTTGGTTGAAAACTTAGCGATTGCCCCCGCCCCCATCACCACAATCATTGTTTCACCAATGGCACGCGATGCGGCCAACAGTACTGCACCGACAATCCCAGGAAGAGCTGCAGGAATGACCACCTGACGCACGGTCTCAGATTTTGTGGCCCCCAGCCCCAAAGAGGCATCTCGCATGGATTGAGGCACCGCATTGATGATGTCATCAGACAAGGAGGACACAAATGGGATCAGCATAATGCCCATCACCAGTCCAGCAGTCAGCACAGATGTGGCTCCAGTCATCCATGTCAGCCCTAGCAAACCTTCGGATCCACGACCAAAAATACGAACCAACATCGGACCGACAGTGAGCAAAGCAAACAACCCGTAAACGATGGTGGGGATACCGGCCAAAATTTCAAGCAAGGGCTTGGCAAAGGACCGCGTAGAGGAACTCGCGTACTCAGACAGATATATTGCTGCATACAATCCAATTGGAACCGCAACCAACAGGGCAATCAGTGAAATGTAGATTGTTCCCCACAAAAGTGGCAGTATCGATAGTTCACTATCGCCTCGAAAATTTGGGGCCCAAGTCGTTCCTAGGAAAAAATCTTTCCAGCTGTGCAAGCCAAAAAAACTTATGGTCTCGAACAACATCGAAAATACGATACCAACCGTTGTCAGGATGGCGAGCGAAGCCGCCAGCGCCAGCAATGCAAATACACAGCGCTCAACAACATTACGGGCCCGAAAGTCTTTGTCAGTAAGACCGTAAGATCTAGCAAATCCAACAATGGCCAACAACACGACTACAATCGTCATCATCAATCGACCAGCATGTGTCATATCCTGATGTTGACGGGCAGCAGTCAGGATTTCAGGTCGCACTTCGGACCCTAACGCAATACCCAGATCTGCTAACCTGCTACGCAGATCAACAGTGTCAGCATCCATCACACGAATTTCTTCGTTGGTCATTTCATTGCGGGCAACAGCAATGTTCAGACCTTCACTTACTCTCTGAACGTCGCTCATCATTAGTTCAGCACTGGTGTTTTCGGAGTTCATATCCGTGGAGATCATCCCAGACACTCGGGCGTCAATAACCAACGGTTGCAAGATGGACCAAAGAGCCAGCGCTGCGAGCGCCGGCAGCAATGTGGATAGCGCGACGTTGTAACCGTAGTAAGAGGGTAAAGAGTGCAGTTTTCGAACCTCGCCGCCAGTGGAAAGCACAGCGCGATAGCGGCCAAGGATAAATCCTGCGGCTGACATCAAAAACAAGCAGGCGATAAGCCAGAAAGTGGGCATCAACGGCTCCATTAGTGTTAGCAGGCTGGATTTTCAAGGTGAGAAAATGGATTGAGAACCGGGGCGAAACCCTTACCCCGGTTACATTTTTCTAAGCGGATTAGGAATTTCCGCCCATCACAACTTCGTCCGAGACAGACTCTTGAGTTTTTTCAAGTTCTGGGTCAGCAACCAAACCGTATTCGGCCAACGGACCATCTGGACCGGCAACTTCATCGGCAACAAAAAACTCAGTGTATTCCTTCAAACCTGGAATAACGCCAATGTGGGCTTTCTTGACATAAAAGAACAAAGGACGAGACACTGGATATTCGCCGGTCGCAATGGTTTCAGTCGAAGGGACAACTCCTGACATAGTCGCCGTCTGGAGCTTGTCGGTATTGTTTTCATAGAATGCCAGGCCAAACACCCCGATGCCGTTTTTATTGCTTTCAATTCGGGCCAAAGTTTCTGTGTAATCGCCATCGATATCTACCGACAAGCCATCGGTCCGCAGCGAGATACAGGCCTTTTCAGCAGCTTTCTTTTTGGCTTTTGCAGTATCGCCTGTTGCTTGATCCAACAGCACATCAAAGGCGCCTGTGGCCTCACAGCCTGCAAGGACCACTTTATCTTCAAACACTTCGCGGGTGCCGTGTTTAGTTCCTGGAATATAGGCTTGGATCGGCTGAGCCGGGAATTCTGCGTTTACATCAGCCCAGGTCTTGGCGCTATTTGCTACCATTTTTCCGTCGACCAAAACTTGGTCAGACAAAGCAAGGAACCAGTCGGTCGGCGTAAATTCAAACGCATTGCCCTGAATATCACTGGCAAATACAATACCGTCATATCCGATCTGTACTTCAATAATATCGGTTACACCGTTTTCAGCGCATTTTTCAATTTCTTTGGTTTTTATACGGCGTGAAGCATTGGCCACGTCGATGGTGTTTTCTCCAACACCCTCACAGAACCGCTTCAGTCCGGCCGATGAGCCACCGGACTCAACAACTGGGGTAGGAAAGTCGAAGTTCTCGCCAAAAGCTTCAGCAACGATTGATGCATATGGCAGAACCGTGGATGAGCCGGCGACTTGTACTTGGTCGCGGGCAACGGCAGCGGTTGCAGACACAGCAGCAATTGCCAGAGCGGAAGTTGTCAGTTTCACAAAGGACATCTCATGTTTCCTTGAGTAGGATTAAACTCGATCACCCCATGGTGATCTTGCTGCCCTGATAAGCGGGCTGCATGTGTCTTTTGTGACGGCAATGTAACAGGCACATGACAACCTGAAAAATTACTAACTAATTGCGCGTTGCATCAAGAGAGGTGAACCCAAACTCGATAGGAAACCCTTTATCGCCAGAAGGTTATTGACCACACCGCACTCAACTAACTATTTTTTCGGGGCAAAGCGGGAGGACAACAGTAAATGTGCTTCCCTGTTCCAGTATGCTCTCCACCCGAAACTTACCCCGGTGTCGATTGGTAATATGTTTAACAATTGCCAACCCTAGACCTGTACCGCCCATCTCACGTGATCGGTGACTATCAGCGCGATAGAATCTCTCTGTCAGACGGGGCAGGTGGTGTGGCGCAATGCCAGGCCCGTTATCAATCACCTGCACCTGTGCGGCACTACATCTCAGACCAGGGTCGCGCTGCAAATTGGTCAGCTTAACCAGTACCCGAGTGCCACCATACTTGATGGCGTTTTCCACAAGATTGGTGAAAACCTGTTGCAACTGGTCAGGGTCACCTATCAGTTGAGCCGGCTTTTCATCCGTTTCAAGTATCAGCTCAACTCCGCCGGATTTGGAAAGTGGTTCCAGCGAAATCAATGTCGAAGACAACAAAGACGTAAGATCCACCTGCATTTTGGGGCGAATTCGTTCCTGGCTTTCGACGCGGTTAAGTGAAAGTAAGTCGCCCACCAATCTGTTCATCCGGCTGGCTTCACCTTCCATGATTGATAGGAATCGATCACGAGCGTTTGCATCATCTTTGGCCGCGCCGCGCAGGGTTTCTATGAACCCCATCAGCGCAGTCAGAGGGGTGCGCAATTCGTGGCTGACATTTGCAACAAAATCCCGGCGCATCTGGCTGGCCTGCTCTACCTCGGTAACATCGGCGAAACAAAGCAACACTGCCCCTTTGTCATCCACACCAATGCCTGGAACAAACCGCAATGTAACGTCGTACGTGGTGTCCTGAGTGCCTTCGTTCGATTGATGGCGGGTAATGCGTGGCTGCTGGTCATTCAGACAAGATTCAACGGCATCTATTACCGCTGGCTGCCGAAGAATGGTGGCAAAATGACGGCCCTGTATTTGTTGTCCCAGTAATGACCGGCTTTCAGTATTGGTGCCAATTATACGTTCTCGCTGGTCGACCAGCACAGCTGGCAACGGCATGGCGGACAAAAAACCGTTTATTAGCTGCTGGGTCATTGAGTTGCCACCGATATTCCAATCACGGAGTGGCAAGATTAAGTTCACAATCCTGCCACTCGTTTAATCTGTTCAACTGACTCTATATCCGCCAATTGTAACTATGACGTGGCAGCCGCTACCGCATTGGTAAAGACCTGCAACAGGGCGCCAGGTTCTTCTAGCCCTACAGACACCCGAAAAAAACCTTCGCTCAGCCCAAGAGCCGCCCGATCGCCGGCACTAAGCGCCCTATGCGATGAAGATGCAGGATGAGATAAGGTCGTTCCAACATCGCCCAGAGTTGGTGCAAAATTTAATCCTTCTGCCTCGCGGGTAAAGGTATTGGCGGCTGCACGTCCCCCTGACAGTTCAAAACTGACCATGTTGCACCCCGAAGAGCCCAACAATTCAGAAGCTCGATCGGCATCTGGGTGGTCACCGCGCATTGGATAGATAACACGTTTGATACCGGGCATTTCTGCAAGATGATCTGCTAGCAGTGCTGCTGTTTCCTGTGCCCTGTCAAAGCGAAGTTCGAATGACAACATCCCCCGTTCAGCCAACCAGCAATCAAACGGGCTTGGGGTCATTCCAGTTGTAACGCAAAACACGCGCATACGGTCATTAATCGCCGGATCCCGGGCCACCGCATAGCCTAACATTACGTCCGAATGTCCTGCCAAAAGTTTGGTGATGGAATGAATGACAATATCGGCGCCGTGCTCGAAGGGCCTGAAGCCGCGGGGTGTCGTGAAGGTATTGTCAACCACCAACAGAATATCGCGATCAGCACAAAGTTTAGCCAGCCCTGTAATATCGGCAACTGCGAGTGTCGGATTTGAGACAACTTCAACCAGTATCATTTTGGTTTCAGGACGAATTGCCGCTTCGATAGCCTTCACATCTGCGGGATCTGCAAGTGTGGTTGCGATTCCTAACCGCGGGAGATCTTCAGCCATAAGCCGTAAAGAGCGACCATAAAGCTGGTTGGCACCAATCACGTGGTCCCCAGCCTTAAGCAATCCTATAAGAACCGTTGAAACCGCCGCCATGCCCGAACTTGTCACGACACCACCGGAAACGCCTTCCATTGCGTCTAGCCGTTTAGCCACCACATCAGCATTGGGGTGCCCCTCGCGCGAGTAGGTGTAGCCATGCACCCTGCCCTCGTACTGGTCATCCAAAGCGTCCGGAGTATCGCTGGCATAGACCACGGATGGGCTAAGCGGTGTCACCACCGGTCGACTGGCACTATATGGGAGCGGATCGGGGCGCATCAGTGAACCCTTGGTATTACGCATTAGTTAGATCTCTTTCAACTTGTCGCGGAAGTGCCGCATATTGTCCTGATAATGCAGGGCGCTCTGGCGTAATTTCTCTACTGTTGCCTCGTCAACGTCGCGGACGATTTTCCCCGGAGACCCCATTATCAATGAGTTGTCGGGTATGAGTTTGTTCTCAGTAATCAATGCGCCGGCACCTATCAGGCAGTTTTTTCCAATCTTGGCACCGTTCAGTACAATTGCCCCCATGCCGACTAAGGTATTGTCGCCAATTGTGCATCCGTGCAGCATAACTTTATGGCCAATAGTACAATTTCGGCCGATGGTAAGTGGAAATCCCGCGTCGATGTGCATGACGCAGTTTTCCTGAACATTTGAACCCTGACCAACCCTGATCTCTTCATGGTCAGCTCGAATTGTGCAGCTGAACCAGACCGAGCCCCCCTGCTCGACTACAACCTGTCCGACCAGATTTGCATCTGGCGCAATCCAGGCGTCATCGTGGATTTCGGGGCTGTGTTCTCCTAGTGCATAGAGAGTCATTGCTGGTCCTCGAATTCGTTTTGCAAAACCCTTACATGTTGAGTAAGCGATGGCTGTTGAATACGACGCATACGTTCGGCTTGAACGATTGTTTTCAACCGTTCTTCGGTTTCATTCAGATCATCATTGATCAGCACATAGTCATAGTACCCCCAGTGACTGATCTCATCCCAGCTTTTCAGCATACGTTTGCCAATAACGTCTTCGCTGTCTTGCGCCCGGGTCTCTAGACGACGGCGCAATTCACGGATTGAGGGAGGCAAAATGAAGATCGAAAGGGCGTGTTTACCAAGGTCTGAATTTCGGATCTGAATTTCACCCTGCCAATCGACGTCAAACAAAACATCTTGACCGGAATCAATTGTCTTCTTTACCGGTCCAGCAGGAGATCCATAGAAATTACCAAAAACATGAGCATGCTCAAGCATTTCACCGTCAATAGCTTGTTGTTTAAACTCTCTCTCCTCGAGAAAGAAGTACTCGCGTCCATGCTCTTCTCCGGGTCGCGGCTGACGGGTCGTGGCGGACACAGAAAATTTTAAGCTAGGATCCCAGTCCATTAGGCGGCGTGCCAATGTTGATTTACCAGCACCTGATGGTGAAGACAGGATTATTAATAGGCCGCGCCGATCTGCCATGGCGTGCTCTCCTTACTACTCTATGTTTTGAACTTGTTCACGCATCTGGTCAATCACCGCCTTCAGCTCTAGACCGGTGGCTGTCAGGTCACTGTTTTGTGCCTTAGAGCAAAGTGTATTTGCTTCGCGATTGAACTCTTGCATCAGAAAATCGAATTTTCGCCCAACCGCACCACCTTTGCACAGCAATTCACGTGCAGCCGCCACATGGGCACCAAGACGGTCAATTTCTTCAGTGACGTCCGCCTTTACAGCCAAGACCGCTAGTTCCTGAGCCACCCGCGCCGGGTCAGCCCCTTCGCTATTGTCTATAACTTTAGCCAGATTTGCCTTTAGAGCAGCCGCCACCAGCGGTTTTCGAGCCTCTGCACGTGCTGCAGCTTGGGTAGTCAACTGCTCAACCTGCCCCAATTGTTTGGTTAATATTTCTTCTAATGCAGCGCCTTCTGCGTCACGCATTTGAACGAATTCGGACACAAGGCTTTCGAACTCCTTAGTCAACTCTTTAACAAGCGGCGCAGGATCGTCACTACTGACTGAATGCTCTAAGACTCCACGCAAAGCTAAAAGATCCGCAGGATTTGCAGGAGTAAGTGTAACATCAGCAGACAACGCAGCTGCTTCAACAACCCCCACCGCCTTGAGTATCGATTCTAGAACCGAGGTATTCACTTCAAGCTGACTGCCGCTATCTTCAGTGCGCGAAACTCGCAAGGCTAAGGAAACATTTCCCCTTTCCAAAGCCTTAGCGAGTTGAGCCCGCAGCAAAGTTTCCAAGCCTTCCAGCCAATCGGGCACCCTCAGCCGAAGGTCCAGCCCTTTGGCGTTAACGGAGCGTATTTCCCAACTCCAACTATGAGCCCCCAGATTTCCCTGGGAAGAAGCAAAACCAGTCATTGATCGCAGGGTCATACGGCGGACTCCATACAGGGCTAGAATTTATGTACAGCACCTAAGCCCATGGCTGACTGCTGTACAGGGGCGGAAGGCTGTGTCTGGCAACCTTTATGGTTAACGTATTGGCGGAGGGAGTATTAACCATTGTTTAAACATTTAGTCCAAAATTGAACTAGATTGTGTCATCTTAACTCCAGAGTAACCATTCCGGTATTAATCATTACGAGCAAGTTTGCTCCGAATGAAGCGGGAATGACAATCGGACGCGAATGGAGGGATAGGACATGTTTTTTGGTAGCCGCAAAGGTTCCGAGCATAACTCGGGTCAAGACAAGGTGATATCGATGGATCGGTTCCGTGATGGCAGCTCCCTTTCACCAATCCGTCAGGCCGAATCATATTGGACCGCTCTACGTCAGGGCGAAGATGTTCCGAAACGCTCCCAGATCGATCCTCGTGGGCTTGAAAATATCTTAAGCCAAACGTTTATTCTGGAGCGTATTGCACCGGGCATCGCGCGGTTCCGCTTAGCCGGCCAAAAGCTTAACGAAATGGCAGGTATGGAAGTACGTGGCATGCCTCTCACTGCGTTTTTCACTCCAACAGCGCGTAAACAAGTCAGCGCAGCCTTGGAACATATGTTTGATGCGCCTGCGGTTGTCGAATTGTCACTTCAAACCGAGGCAACCCGCAACCGCCCTTCACAAGAAGCGCGCATGCTGTTGATGCCACTTCGCAGTGACCTGGGTGACGTGAGCCGCGCATTGGGCGTATTTGTATCCGAGGGAAATTCGATGAAGACTTCGCAGCGATTTAATGTCGTTGCTACAGAACTTCGCCCGGTCACACCGTTGTTGAAACCCCAAAAATCGCCTGCATCAAAGTCTCCAAACGAAGTCAATGCAAGTTTTGCTGAAACCCAAGCTAAGTTTGGTGATGAGCGATCAGTAATGGATGAGGCACGGGCGCTGGTTGAAGCTAGTCGTCAATCTATGGATGAGGCACGTAAGAGCCTGAGCGAAATTAGGAACCCACCGGAAAAGACAAAACAAAATCGCTCTTCACATCTGCGTCTCGTTGTTAGCCGGGATTAATCCAAAATAGTTTTGTTGAGGAGTAATGAGTTCAAGCCGTAATTTTCGGCATTGGTTAAGATGCGCCCTGTGGAGAAACCCAGGGCGTTTTAATTTTTTCGATCATCTAAATCTCAGAATTCATAAATTGATAGACGTCCAAAAAAATGCCCGGCAAAACCGCCGGGCATTGGTGTGCTCAAATTTAGGCAAAAGTTAACAAGCTTGACGCGTAGTCCGTTCAGTACGAAGTGCTGACAGTTCTTCGGCAACCAAGAATGCAAGCTCTAGGGACTGGCTGGCATTCAGCCGCGGATCGCAAGCCGTATGGTAACGAGCACTCAGATCTTCGTCTGTTACTGCCCGCACTCCACCAGTACATTCTGTTACATCCTGGCCAGTCATCTCAAAATGCACGCCACCCGGTACGGTTCCTTCGGCACTGTGCACTGCAAAGAAATCTCGCACTTCCTTAAGAACACTATCAAAGGGTCGTGTTTTGTAGCCTGATGACGATTTGACGGTATTGCCATGCATTGGATCACAAACCCAGGTTACATTTGAACCCTCTTCCTGCACCGCATTGACGAGGCGTGGAAGGTGTTCCGCAACTTTGCCAGCACCAAACCGTGCAATCAGTGTCAACTTACCTTCTTCGTTCTCTGGATTAAGCTTTGACATCAGAACCTTAAGGTCTTCTGCTGATGTCGTTGGACCGCACTTCAGACCTATGGGGTTCAACACACCACGACAGAATTCGACGTGTGCACCATCAGGCTGGCGAGTACGATCGCCAATCCAAATCATATGCCCCGAACCAGCCAACCATTTGCCAGAAGTTGAATCCAGTACGGTAAGCGCCTCTTCATACTCCAACAGCAAACCTTCATGGCTGGTATAGAACTCGACAGACTGCAAAGTATGTGCAGTTTCTTGAGTAACACCTGCCGCTTTCATGAAGTCTAGCGTATCGGTAATACGCGCAGCCATTTCTCGGTATTTGTCGACTTTTTCAGTCTCAGTAAAACCCAGTGTCCAGGCATGCACCTGGTTTACGTCGGCGTAACCACCGGTTGAAAACGCACGCAGAAGGTTTAGAGTTGCAGAGGCCTGAGTGTAGGCCTGCAACATCTTGTTTGGATTTGGGATTCTGCTTTCAGGAGTGAAGGCCAGCTCGTTGATGATATCACCGCGGTAGCTGGGCAGCTCAACACCATCGATCACCTCGGTCGCAGCACTACGCGGCTTGGCAAATTGCCCAGCCATACGCCCCAACTTGATAACAGGTACCTTAGCGCCATAGGTTAGGACCATTGCCATCTGCAACATCACCTTGAAGGTGTCACGAATATTGTTAGCGCTGAACTGTTCAAAACTTTCCGCACAATCTCCACCTTGCAACAAAAAGGCTTCGCCGCGAGCGGCGGCTGCAAGATGTTGCTTCAGGCGTCGCGCTTCACCGGCAAAGACCAAGGGTGGATAATTAGAAAGCTGCGCCTCGACACCCGCAAGGGCGTCAGCGTTGGTATAGTCAGGCATTTGAACCCGCGGTTTCGCACGCCAGTTCGATTTTTGCCACTTACTCATAGCTTTGTCTCCGCATCAAAGGTCTTCATTTACTTGAGGCCTCTCTATACAAAAGTGCAAGGCCTGTGACCAGTTCCGAATTGAGACTACTTGACGCCGCTTGTAAGCTGTGATCACGCTCTCAATAACGCCCCGGAATATCTCCCTCAGGCGACCCCAGGTTTTGAGGACTAACGCGCCATGCACGAGCAAAAAAAGCTTGTCGAAATCGACGGCACCCAGGACAAGCCTCGTCGGTTTGTCTTTGTTTTAATGAACAACTTTTCAATGTTGTCGTTCGCCTCCGCCTTGGAATGCCTACGGATTTCTAACCGGATGGGGAATAAGGATCTGTATAGCTGGACTTTGATTGGTGAAGGCGGCGAAGGAGTAACTTGTTCGGCGGGCACTTCGTTTCAGCTTGATGCTGATCTGGGTGACTTACAGCGTGACGATGTCGTCCTATTGTGTTCGGGTGTTCAAGTGCAGTCGGCAACCACCAAAAAGCTATTGGGCTGGCTGCGCCGTGAAGCTCGCAAAGGTCTGAAGGTTGGGGGATTATGCACTGCGGCATATGTTCTGGCCCGAGCTGGGTTGCTGGACGGAAAAAAGGCAACCATTCACTGGGAAAACGCAGACAGCTTTATTGAAGAGTTTGATGAAATAGAGCTAACCAAATCTGTATTTGTGATCGATGGGAACAGGATGACCACCGCAGGCGGCACTTCCTCTATCGATCTGCTGCTAAAATTGATCGCCAATGATCATGGCGAAGATCTTGCGAATGCTGTGGCAGACCAACTGATCTACTCGTCGATTCGAACCGATCAAGATACTCAACGGCTTTCGGTACCAACACGGATTGGCGTTCGTCATCCTAAGCTGTCGACGGTAATTCAGATGATGGAAGCCAATATCGAAGAACCGATCAGCCCGTCAATTTTAGCGCGTGATGTCGGAATGTCGACCCGCCAACTGGAGCGCCTATTTCGCCGTTATCTTAACCGCTCTCCCAAACGTTACTATATGGAATTGAGATTGCAAAAAGCACGTAACCTGTTGATGCAAACCGATATGAGCGTGATCAACGTCGCACTTGCTTGTGGTTTTGCCTCACCTTCACATTTCTCAAAATGCTACCGAGCCCACTATGATACCACACCGTATCGCGAACGCGGTAGCCTCGCCTCCAAACCATAAAGAACGCGGTGGTGACTATCTGTTGCATTGGGTTCCTGGACTAACAGCCGAAGGTCGGAGTCGTTCACGTTTTCTAGTTCGCAGGCGTAAGCCGATAGATTGCCCCATCATTTTCTGATGCAAACCAGATACTTCCATCTGGGGATTCTGCGATGTCCCGTATCCGGCCTGTTGCTGGCCCCTTCAACCGCTCTTTTTCAGCAAGGCTCTCGCCTGACAAACGCGAAATAAAGTCAAGTTTCAGCGATCCGACGAAAAAATGGCCGCGCCAACTAGGCCAGAGCTTTCCAGAATAGATCATCATGCCTGACGGTGCGATCGATGGATCCCAGTACCAAACTGGTTGTTGCATACCGGGTTTTGATGTTCCTTCGCCAATTTTCGCTCCAGAATAGTGCCGCCCAAAAGAGATTACCGGCCAGCCATAGTTGGCTCCTTTCCGGATCAAATTTATTTCGTCACCGCCTTTGGCGCCATGTTCAACAACCCAAAGCCTTCCCCGCCTGTCAAATGCAATCCCTTGTGGGTTTCGATGTCCATATGACCAAATCTGTGGCTGTGCGTCACGGCGCGAAACAAAAGGATTGTTGGCAGGAATTCCCCCATTTCGGCTCAAATGTATAACTGACCCTTGATGCCGTGATAAATCCTGTGCGCTGTCTCGCTCACCTCGTTCGCCCAAGGTCAAGAACAACGTTCCATTGGTCGATTCGATTACACGAGCCCCATAGTGCCGAGATGTGGAGGAACTGGGGGTGGCCTCAAATATCACACGAAGATTAGTCAGGCGTTTGAAATCAGTGCTCAACGTTCCTACAGCCAATGCTGTCCCGGAACCATTCCCCTGCGATTTCGAATAGGACAGGAATAATTGCCGACTTCGAAGAAAATCACGTGGCACAAGGACATCCAATAGGCCTCCCTGCCCCCGCACTACAACCCGGGGTACGCCTTTGATACGAAATTTATTCTGCCCAAGCACATAGTTTAAGTGACCTACACGTTCGGTCACCAATGCGGCTCCGTTAGGCAGAAAATCAATAGCCCACGGAACATCAAACCCAGAGGCTATTCTTTCCAATTTCAGCTGGCCTTGGCTGGTGTCCATTGTATCTGCATGGGCACCTACAACGGATAGTAGAAAGATAACTAGAAGAATGATCTTTGTCATTTTTCCTTCCTTTCAGGATCCTTTAAGTATATTGGATCCAACACAGCTGACCACCCCCAAGAAGTGGCAGCAATGGCCCGAAACAGGAACCGGTTTGATAGCACTTTTCTTTTCAACCGCCCTTGCCTAGGGTCAAAGATGAACAGTTATGTTCCAACAATGGGAGTTTTCTAATGAAAAAATTGCTGATGGCCACCGCTGCTGTTGCACTAACCGCTGGTACGGCCTTTGCAGGCGGCCACGCCAAAGAAGTCAAACTGGGAATTCTGTTTGGTTTTACTGGACCAATTGAATCCTTGGCTCCGTCCATGGGCGCTGGCGCCGAATTGGCAATGGCAGAAGTAACAAAGTCTGGCATGCTGCTGGACACTGCAACCGTAACCCCCATGCGCGCCGACACTGGCTGCATTGACAATGGACTGTCCACTGCCAACGCTGAAAAAATGTTGGCTGATGGCGTCAGCGGCATCATTGGCGGCGACTGTTCCGGTGTAACCGGTGCGATCCTGCAGAACGTTGCTATCCCTAACGGTATGGTCATGATCTCGCCATCCGCGACATCGCCTGGTCTGTCGACCATGGAAGACAACGGTTTGTTCTTCCGGACAGCTCCCTCAGATGCGCGTGAAGGTCAAGTTATGGCCGAAGTCCTGACCGACCGTGGCGTTAAGTCCATCGCTCTGACCTATACCAACAACGACTATGGCAAAGGTTTGGCCGACGCCATCAAGACTTCGTTTGAAGCAGTGGGTGGTGAAGTTACCATTTCCGCAGCACACGAAGATGGCAAAGGCGATTACTCTGCTGAAGTTGGCGCATTGGCCTCAGCTGGCGGTGATATCCTTGTCGTTGCGGGTTACCTCGATCAAGGTGGTCTGGGAATCATTCAGTCTTCGCTCGATAGTGGTGCATTCGACAAGTTCGGCCTGCCAGGTGGCATGATCGGAGACTCGCTGCCAGCTAACGTTGGTGCAGATCTGAACGGTTCATTTGGTCAAATTGCCGGCTCCGGTGGCCAAGGCGCAGAAGCTTACTTTGCTATGGCTGAGGAAGCTGGTTTTGACGGATCTTCGCCTTATTCGCCAGAATCCTATGATGCAGCTGCACTGGTGATGTTGGCAATGCAGGCCGCGAATTCCAAAGATCCAGCCGACTATGGCGCCAAGATCATGGACGTTGCCAACGCTCCGGGTGAGAAAATCTATCCGGGTGAACTGGGCAAAGCACTAGAATTGCTGAAAGCTGGCACAGACATCGACTATGTTGGTGCCTCCGCTGTTGAACTGATCGGACCCGGTGAAAGTGCTGGTTCCTACCGTGAGATCGAAGTCACAGACGGCGCTAACAAAACTGTGCAGTTCCGCTAATCCTCTAAGGATTGTTTAGTAAAGATCAGCCCGGGTTCAACCCGGGCTGTTCCAACATATGGGCTGCGAAAAAGCAGTTTGGGGGAATAGTGAAATGATCGTCGTCGAAGACGTACACAAGCATTTCGGGGGATTCCACGCAGTTGACGGTGCTACACTGGAAATTGCCAAGGGATCTATTACTGGCCTAATTGGACCAAACGGTGCCGGAAAAACCACTCTTTTCAATGTAATCGCAGGCGTTCTTCCACCAACCTCCGGGCGGGTGAAAATGGACGGTGAGGACATCACCGGTTTGCCGCCACATACATTGTTTCACAAAGGGTTGTTGAGAACGTTTCAGATCGCGCATGAGTTTTCATCAATGACCTGTCGGGAAAACCTGATGATGGTACCCGGTGGGCAATCCGGTGAGACCTTGTGGAACACTTGGTTTGGTCGCAAACGGATTGCTGATGAAGAGCGCGCACTGCGGGCTAAGGCTGATGAGGTAATGGAATTCCTTACCATTGAACACATCTCCGATCTCAAGGCCGGACAGATCTCTGGTGGGCAGAAAAAGCTGCTGGAACTGGGCCGCACAATGATGGTCGACGCCAAGATTGTGTTCTTGGACGAAGTTGGAGCCGGTGTGAACCGTACACTGCTTTATACCATCGCTGACGCTATCAAACGGCTGAATGAAGAGCGCGGATATACCTTTGTCGTGATTGAACACGACATGGAATTCATTGGTCGCTTGTGTGATCCGGTGATCTGTATGGCCGAGGGTAAGGTCTTGGCGCAGGGTACTCTGGACGAGATCAAAGCCAACGAACAGGTTATCGAAGCTTACTTGGGTACAGGTTTGAAAAACAAAGACAAACTGGAGGCCGGAGCATGAGCGGCAATCCATACCAAAACGATCGCGGCAACAAAGACGCATCGATCACCAGCACGTCGGGCCGGAGCACTATAGAACCCGGACTAAAGCACAGCGGCGAGGTCAAACCCGTTATCGGTGACAGCCCGTTTTTGGTTGGCGACACCATGACCGGTGGATACGGCAAGGGCCCGGATATTTTGCATGAGTGTACAATTGCAGTGAACCCAGGCGAAATTGCAGTGATCGTAGGGCCAAATGGCGCCGGCAAATCCACCGCGATGAAAGCCGTCTTTGGAATGCTGAATGTGCGCTCGGGCAAGGTGCTGTTGGATGGTGAAGATATCACCAATCTCAGTCCACAAGACCGTGTGGTTAAGGGCATGGGCTTTGTACCACAAACTAGCAACATTTTCACTTCTCTCACGGTTGAAGAAAACCTGGAGATGGGTGCTTTTATCCGCACCGATGACATCCGCAATACAATGGAGCAGATATATCACCTGTTCCCCATCCTTAAGGACAAGCGCAATCAAGCAGCCGGAGAGCTGTCTGGCGGCCAGCGCCAACAGGTGGCAGTAGGTCGTGCGCTGATGACGCAGCCCAAGGTGCTGATGCTGGATGAACCAACAGCAGGCGTTTCGCCGATTGTCATGGATGAACTGTTTGACCGGATTATCGAAGTTGCCCGCACAGGAATTCCGATCTTGATGGTGGAGCAGAACGCCCGACAAGCTCTTGAAATTGCAGACAAAGGGTATGTTCTGGTTCAAGGGCGCAATGCCTATACCGGCACGGGCAAGGAACTTTTGGCTGATCCCGAAGTCCGCAAATCGTTTTTGGGAGGCTGATAATGGATCTGCTCAACGCCCTTGTGGCGCTTACTAACTATGTAATGATCCCTGCGGTCGCCTATGGCAGCCAGCTGGCGCTAGGTGCGCTGGGGGTTACCATGATCTACGCCGTGTTGCGGTTCTCAAATTTTGCACACGGCGATACAATGGCCTTTGGTACCATGGTGACCATTCTGGTCACCTGGTGGATGCAATCTATGGGGATCAATCTTGGTCCACTGCCGACCGCGCTACTTGCTCTGCCTTTTGGTATATTGGGCTGTATGGCGCTGTTGTTGTTCACCGACCGGGTTGTCTATCGGTTCTACCGCGAGCAAAAAGCCAAACCGGTGATTTTTGTCATGGTGTCACTTGGTGTGATGTTCATGATGAACGGTTTGGTGCGTTTTATCATTGGCCCAGGTGATCAACGGTTCTCAGATGGTGAACGTTTCATCGTTTCGGCACGTGATTTCAAAGCAATGACCGGTCTTCGTGAAGGACTAGCGTTTAAAACCAGCCAGGGTATCACTATCATCACTGCTGTTGTGGTTGTGGCGGCCTTGTTCTGGTTCCTGAACCGCACCCGCACGGGTAAATCCATGCGTGCCTACTCCGACAACGAAGATTTGGCGCTGCTGTCTGGCATCAACCCAGAACGCGTTGTGATGTACACTTGGATGATCGTGGCTGGCTTGGCAACGATCGCCGGCGTATTGTATGGATTGGATAAATCCTTCAAACCTTTCACCTATTTCCAATTGCTACTGCCCATCTTTGCAGCGGCAATTGTAGGTGGATTGGGGAACCCAATCGGAGCCATCGCTGGCGGTTTTGTCATCGCTTTCTCTGAGGTTTCAATCACTTATGCCTGGAAGAAAATACTCAGGTACCTGATGCCAGAAAATTTGGAACCTGACGGATTGGTGCAACTATTGAGTACGGACTACAAATTTGCCGTCTCTTTCGTGATCCTTTTGATCGTCCTTCTGTTCAAGCCCACCGGCCTCTTCAAAGGAAAATCGGTATGAGCGAGACTGTAAAACACTCCCTTATGTTTGCCTTCGTCGGGGTGCTGATCATCTTGGATGGTACCACCAGCTTTGGCATTTTCGCGGGTTCTTGGAACTCAGCCCTTGGAATCCTAAATATGGGGCTTGTCTCAGCAATCATGGCCCTAGGTGTAAACCTCCAATGGGGATTTGCCGGGTTATTCAACGTCGGCATCATGGGCTTTACTGCTCTTGGTGGACTTGCTGTTGTTCTGGTCTCTTCCTCTCCAACGCCGGGTGCGTGGAGCCAGGGTGGTATTGGCATCATCATGGCCCTAATTCTTGGCGCACTTACCGTTGTAGCTGCTGTATTCATCACCAAGAATATGACAAAAGGAAAGCCGAGAGTTCTCGCTCTTACAGCGCTTTTGATCGCCGGTTTCTTTGCCTATAGAGCTGTTTTTGATCCTGCCGTATCTGGTGTCGAGGCCATCAATCCAGCGCTGTATGGCAGTCTTGGCGGGCTTGGTTTGCCAGTCTTACTGGCTTGGCCGGCCGGCGGTCTACTTGCAGCTGGTGCCGCTTGGTTGATTGGTAAAACCGCACTGGGGTTACGCTCTGATTATCTTGCGATTGCTACCCTTGGCATTGCTGAGATTATTATTGCGATCATGAAGAACGAGGACTGGCTGTCGCGTGGGGTCAAAAATGTTGTTGGCCTACCCCGCCCGATGCGCAAAGAAATTGTTCTGCAGGAAGATCCCGGTTTTCTGGACACAGCGGCTTCACTCGGTCTGGATCCGGTAGTTGCATCGACCCTCTACGTTAAGATCACCTATTCTTTGTTGTTTACAGTGGTGTTGTTGGCATTGTTGTGGATGGCTCAGATGGGTCTAAAAAGCCCTTGGGGCCGGATGATGCGTGCAATCCGTGACAACGAAGTTGCTGCCGAAGCAATGGGTAAAAACGTTACCCGTCGGCATTTGCAGATCTTTGTATTGGGCTCTGCCATCTGTGGTGTTGCCGGTGCGATGATGACCACACTGGATGGTCAGTTGACACCTGGCACCTATAACCCACTGCGGTTCACCTTCTTAATCTGGGTGATGGTTGTTGTTGGGGGTTCGGGTAATAACTTTGGTGCGGTACTGGGCGGTATCTTTATATGGTTCTTCTGGATCAAGGTCGAACCAATGGGCGCCGGGTTGATCAATTTCGTCACCTATGGATTGGCCGAAGACAGTGCCCTGAAACTTCATCTGCTGGACAGCACCGCCCATATGCGATTGTTCACCATGGGTTTGATATTGTTACTTGTCCTCAGGTTCAGCCCACGCGGATTGATCCCTGAGAAATAAAAATGCGCCGCCCCGGTAATTTGGGGCGGCGTTTCTTTTTACTGCGAACTTTGGTACTAAGCGCGGGCTTCATTCAACCTAGAGCCCTCACATTCAACGTCCTTTAAACAAGCTTCCCAGAATTCCGCGGACAAGACGGCGGCCCGTGGTGCCCTTCAGCTCCTTGATCACGGCTTCGCTCATCGCAGAACCAAAGGTATCTCGTGATCGGTTCATACGCGACGAGGATCTGCTGACCCGGTTTCCACTAAAACGCCGTGCGGATTGGTATTCACGTTCCCTAACGGGCAGTTCCTGCGATTCTTCTTCAACGACCTCTGCTTCGGTTGCCGCAGCCTGCGCGCGTTTTGATAGAATTTCATAAGCGGAGCGCCGATCCAACGTGCTGTCATACTTACCCGCCATATCGGATTGCCGCATGATTTCTTCGCGCTCTTCCGCGCTAATTGGTCCAAGTTGAGAACTGGGTGGACGGATCAGCGTACGTTCGACAATGCCGGGAATGCCTTTTTTCATCAACATAGAAGTCACGGCTTCACCAACACCAACTTCTCGGATTGCCTCTTCCGTCGAAAAACGAGGATTCTCACGGTAGGTTTCGGCTGCAAGCTTCAGGTTTTTGCGATCCCGCGCAGTGAAGGCACGTAAAGCGTGCTGAATTCGGTTCCCAAGCTGGCCTAGAATATCTTCGGGTACATCAGCTGGATTTTGGGTAATAAAGTAGATCCCAACCCCCTTGGAACGGATCAACCGAGCAACCTGCTCAACCTTGTCAACCAAGGCCTTGGGAGCGTCATCAAACAACAGATGCGCTTCGTCAAAAAAGAATACCAGCTTTGGTTTGTCTGGATCACCAACCTCAGGCAATTCCTCAAATAATTCGCTCAGCAACCATAACAGAAAGGTCGCATAGAGACCTGGCGAAGCCATTAGCTTGTCTGCAGCTAAGATATTGACCACACCCTTTCCATTTTCATCACAGCGCATCAGATCCGCAAGATCCAAAGCCGGTTCACCAAACAACTTGTCGCCCCCTTGGTTCTCCAACACCAGCAACCGTCGCTGAATGGCTCCGATCGAGGCCGTCGAGACGTTTCCGTACCGTAAGGACAGTTCACCGCGGTTCTCGCCAATCCAAACCAACAACGCCTGCAAATCCTTGAGGTCAAGTAGCGGCAGGCCTTCGCTGTCTGACAATCGAAAAGCGATATTTAAAATCCCCTCCTGCGCTTCACTCAGCTCAAGCAGACGGGCCAACAACAATGGCCCCATTTCTGCGATTGTTGTGCGGACCGGATGGCCCTGTTCGCCAAACAAATCCCAGAACGTTACTGGGCAGGCATGATAGGAAAATTGATCAAAACCAATAGTTTCTGCACGAGATGAAAAAGCCTGGTGCAATTTATGAGTGGAGCTACCTGGTTTCGCTAGCCCGGAAAGATCCCCTTTAACATCAGAGAGAATTACCGGAACGCCTGCGCTGGAAAACCCTTCAGCCAAAATCTGTAGGGTCACTGTTTTGCCTGTTCCGGTCGCCCCGGCGACTAGGCCATGCCGATTTGCGTATTTCAGAGTTAAACCCTGTTTGACGCTATAGCCGGCCGCTCCGCCACCTACAAATACCGTCTGTTCCATGCTCGATTCCCGATCAAATTCTCTATTTTTTGATATTGCACATAAAGTTAACCATTGTGTGCGAAAGTAACAATTGTCCGCTGCTGCCATCTTGGTGGGTTTGGCGGGCATTCCTCCCTGTCAGACTGGACCGTGCCGCATGGCACGGTCATTTTTTTTGCCTCTTGGAGAAGTAGAGCGTATTTCGCACAAAATTCAGCAGTTTTCAAACTCATCTACCTTTTTTCGAACCTAGCTGTTGACCGAACGCTGCCCCTTTCGTAACGTCACAACCAATAAATAAGTCGGCCAGTCCGACGGGGAGAAAAAATAGAAAGGGAGCTGTAATGGTTCCCTTTTTTAATTTTTGGGTCCAGCACGTTCACTTCATAACAGCATCAGCATACAATTCCTCGCCGAAGCGAAGGATAAATACCTGACACTGCTTTAACCCCATGGTACAGCCTATTTGGACGTCCAGAAAAAAAGAGGCCTTCATGTTCAATTCCCTGACCCCGCTTTCATTGTTAGCGATTCTTGCGCTCGCAGCCCCGCTGGCGGCACAGGAAGGCAGCACCGCTGCTACCACCGCAGACACTGAGGCAACCCAACCAGAAGCCGTTGCAGATCAGGGGCTCGATCTTGGTGAACCCGTTGATGCCGGCCCGCAAATTGGGGACCGTTATTCTAAAGAGAAATTTGGTGATTGGGATCTCGCTTGTGTCCGGACGGAAGAAGAAACAGACCCCTGTTCATTGTTGCAAATTCTAAAAGATTCTAACGGCAACCCTATGGCCGAGTTTTCTATGTTCCGGATCGGTCAGCAAGGTGGACAAGCCGTTGCTGCAGCCACTGTCATAGTTCCATTGGAGACTTTGTTGCCTTCCGCACTGACAATCTCAATCGATGGTGCACCCGGCAAGCGCTACAATTACTCCTTTTGTAGCCCATTAGGTTGTGTAGCACAGATTGGGCTAACTCAATCAGATATCACTGCCTTAAAGAAGGGTGGCGAAGCGACTTTGTCGCTGCGACCAGCACCTGCCCCAGACCAGATCATTGAAATGAAAATGTCGTTGAAAGGATTTACCGCCGGCTACAATATCGTAGATGTTGTTGAGCAGTAAACTCAACTGGAACTTGTCTTAGAATCCGCCGCTCCATTCTGAGTGGCGGTTTTTTCTTTGACGGATGATCAGATCTGCCGAAGCGCCAGCACAGCGTTCAATCCACCAAATGCAAAAGCATTACTAAGAGCAACCTTGACCTGCACCTCGCGAGCCTCGTTCGGAACCACATCAAGTGCACATTCCGGATCGGGTTCCTGATAGCCAATTGTTGGCGCAACCACGCCATCTCGAAGAGCCATAATACAGGCCAACAATTCTACAGCGCCAGTACCACCTATCAGGTGACCGTGCATTGATTTGGTAGACGAAATCATCAATTGATCTGCGTGTGGCCCAAACACATCCGCAACTGCTGCGCATTCAGTTTTGTCATTTGCAGCAGTGCCAGTTCCGTGGGCATTAATATAGCCAACGTCATCGGTATTTATACCAGCATCTGTCAGCGCTCCAGAAATGGCCCTAGCCGCTCCTTGCTTGCTTGGCATTACAATATCAGCAGCATCTGATGACATTGCAAACCCAATCACTTCACACAAAATATCAGCCCCGCGTGAACGGGCATGATCAAACTCTTCAAACACAAAAATTCCTGCACCTTCACCTTGGACCATCCCGTTACGATTTGCACTAAATGGGCGGCAGGCGTCTTTTGACATCACACGCAACCCTTCCCAGGCTTTGACCCCTCCAAAACACAACATGGATTCAGATCCACCGGTGACCATAGCAGGTGCCATACCTGTACGAACCATCTGAAAGGCCTGCGCCATAGCATGGTTGGAAGACGCGCATGCCGTTGAAACGGTGAAACTTGGGCCCTTCAGGTTATGCTGCATTGAAACATGGCTGGCGGCGGCATTGTTCATTAGCTTTGGCACAACAAAAGGATGTACCCGGTTCTTTCCATCTTCATAGACTGAACGGTAGTTATCATCCCAAGTCGAAACACCGCCGCCAGCAGTGCCCAGCACAACACCGGATTTGGCGGCGAGCTCACCGGTAAATTCAAGGCCAGACTGCTCCACCGCCTCACTGGCAGCAATTAGGGTGAATTGCGTGAACCGGTCATAAAGGCTCATCTGCTGCCGATTGAACCGGCCCTCTGTTTCAAAACCGCGTACCTGACCGCCGATCTTAATCATCAAACGATCGACGTCACGAAACTCAAGCGCACCAATGCCGCACAGGCCCTCGCTCATCGCTTTCAGCGTAGCTGGAACCGAATGCCCTAGTGCATTTATCGTACCAGCCCCAGTGATGACAACGCGTTTCATGGAAATAGTCTCTGCTCACAGGTCGTTGTTATTTCTTAGAAATCAGCTTTTCAATGCCTGCAACGATAGAACCAACATTTGTAATATCGAAGTCGCTTTTCGCGGGTTCATTGGCATTAAACGGTACGGTAATGTCAAACTCTTCTTCGATAGCGAAGATGCATTCTACCACCCCCATACTATCAATTCCAAGTTCCTCCAACGTGCTGATGAGCGAGACATCAGAGGGTTCTAGAACCGCTTGTTCGGCGATGATGGCAAAAACCTTTTTCTGTATGCTCATATCTGTTCTCTGATCGATTGCGGTAATGATGAACTAGCCGCTTGCCTGCTATTTGAAAACAGCCTTTTTCAGCGCATCAATGTCGCGCATAATGCGTGGTAACCGTCGCTGCGACTTATACATTTCGGTATGCGTGTCCATTTTAACAGCCGGATACCCCATTATCACCCGCCCAGCTGGGACATTTGAGATGATTTTGGTCCCGCCGCCAGCTACAACTCCATTGCCTATAAAGATATTGTCGTTCACACCGCATTGTCCCGCTAGCACCACATTGTCTCCAATATCCACCGACCCCGACACTCCAGTTTGGCCACAGATCAGGCAGTCCTTTCCGACACGAGTGTTGTGACCGATGTGAACTTGGTTGTCGAGCTTGCTACCATTCCCGATAACAGTATTGCGAATGGTTCCATTATCAATTGTGCAATTGGCTCCAATTTCAACATTATCACCGATAGATACCGCACCTAACGAATGTATTCTCAACCAAGTTTGCGCCTCGGCATCCCCTTGATCCGCCAATGATTTCCGAACATTTTCAACCGCTGAGGTTTCAGGTGTCACAAACGAAAATCCGTCACTACCAACACGGGCGCCGGGTTGTGCGATAAACCGATCTCCGATCGTCGCTCTCGCGCCAATTGACACCATTTCGCGCAGGAAACCAGCCTCGCCGATCACCACATCAACCCCGACAAAGCAATGTGGGCCGATCACAGTTCCGGCGCCGATCTTAGCGCCTGCGCTGATAATGGATAACGGCCCAACACTCACATCACTGGCCAAGATCGCAGCGGGATCAACAACAGCGGTTGGATGAATGCCGCCGCCAAAACCCTGCCCCAGGTCCAGTGTCGCAGTCACTCCTGCCATTGCCATACGTGGACGAGGGGCAAAAATCGCTGCACGGAGCCCCATCGACTGCCAATCTGCTTCAGGCCAAAGAAGCGCCGCCAATGCTGATCCTTGCCCCAGTGCGTCACCATATTTAGGAGACATGGCCATCGCAAGGTCTTTTGGCCCCGCATCCTTAGGCTCGGCAGCACCGGAGATCATCAAATCCAGATCGCCCTGTGCTTCTGAGCCCAGTGCCTCTGCTATCTGGCGAATGGTATACATTTCAGGCCCTTCCCGGCGATTTGGTATTGGGCCTGAGGATTACCCCTGAACGCCGCTTAACACCACCCCTGCCCGTTCAAGCGCATTCCAAACTTTTGCATCACGACCATAAACATCACGGCGGTATTCAGCCCGACCTTTAGCCGACACAACTGCAGTCCGGTAAATGATGTGAACAGGAACCTTTTTATCAAGCTCCACTTTTGTCTCTTTACCGCTGTTCAGAACGCGATGGAAAAACGCCTTGGGGTCTTCGGTTTGACGTGCAAGCAATGCATAAGCAAAATCAAAGGGTTGCTGCAAGCGGATACAGCCATGTGAATAGGCGCGTACTTCACGCGAGAACAGGTTTTTAGCCGGAGTGTCATGCAGATAAATATTGTACTTGTTCGGAAACATGAATTTGACCAGCCCCAACGCATTTCGACTGCTCGGTGGCTGACGCATCGCAAAAGGGAAGCTTCTTGTAGTAAACTGCGTAAAGTCTACCGCACTGCGGTCAACTCTACGACCTCGGCTGTCAGTGATTTCCATGTGGCCAGCTGCATTTGGGTTCTGTTTGAGCTGAGGAAGGTACTCTTTGGTTACAATCGAGCGCGGCACATACCAGCTCGGGTTAATCACCATATGCTCCATTACATCAGAGAATTCAGGGGAGCGGCGATCACCTTGGTTCTTTCCAATCACCGAACGGGTTTCAAATGTGACGTTGCCGTGGTCAATAATTTTGGCCGTAAAGTCCGTTTGGTTGACTAGGACATGGCGTTCACCCCGGTCAGTCGGCAACCAACGTTCACGCTCCATCGCGACAATCACAGATTTCAAACGGGTCAGAACGGATTTGTTGATTTCCGCTACCGTGCCTTTTCCTGCGACACCGTCAACTTCCAACCCATGATCTGACTGAAATTGCTGAACAGCACTTTCCATCGCCAAATCGTAGTCTCGGGTAGCACTACGTTGCAGATACCCCATGACAATCAACCTGTCGCGAAGAGCAACAACATCCGCGCCGCTTTGGCCTGGTTCCAGTTTGCGGTTTAGAACAGTGGGCCCCCAGCCGCCCTGCTGTAGCAAAGCTTCGAGGCGCAGTTTTTCTTTCATTAAAGCACGGTACTGAGGCGAAGCAGGTGTAAGAGAGCGAATAAAGGACATCGGCTGCTCATCCCGCATGCCGACCAAATATGTTGTCCCGTCAACACTCGGCTTTTCGCGCACCATCCCATCGTCAATCTGCGATGGGACTAGAAGTCCCGTTTGAACGTCGCGAGCATAGTCCACCAGTGCACGGCTTAATGCGACCTCGACCAGTCCAACGTCGCGAGTCGTTCGAGCATTTTTCATCTGTTCAGTCAGACGGGCAACTTCGACAGAACGGTCTGGCAAGCCATGTACTGACACATTACCAAGTGCTTCTAGCAATGCTGCGCGACGTGCTTGGCCCTCTGTGTCGGCCCCGGTCCAAATCGGCTGATAATTGTTCTCACGGTAAAACGCTGCCACGGCATCGTCGACCGAAGCAGCCTCGGCAATTGCTTGTTTGAACGCGGTAACCTGCGCATACGCAGGTGCGACACCAGTCCCCGCAGCCAGCCCACCAAGGACCAGAGCAAAAGCACCTGCTTTTAGTTTAGCCGCCAGTTCAGCGCGGGGAATACACATCATATTATAAAGTCCTTGAACAGCTCACAGATCGATTAAAGGCACTGCCTATATGAAACTTTGGTAAATACTAGGGGGAGAAGTCCATTCACATTTGCATCATTTTAGATTGGAATTCCTATCTGATGCAGTGTGGTCTCAACGTAGAACCCTAGAAGTTGAATGAAGGGGAAAAAAGTCTGGTTAACATCATAATTTGCGCAAAAATTCGCCGAAAATCCTAGATAGATACAAGTTGCGACAATCCTTTCTTGGCACACGAATCGACCTATGGCATACATGTTACATCCGGGGATGGATGAAAACAGCGCTCGTAACATCGAGTGCAGGCAGGAATAGCGTACGGGACGGCGCAGTAACTATGGTAGAAACCAATTCTTCGGGTATCACCCGACGCAGCTTGCTGGGTGCTTTTGCGGCAACCACTCTTGTTGCAACTCCAACTTTCTCAAAGGCAGCAGGTTTTCTGCGCGGTGCAGGCGACATTCGGCGAATTCGAATGTATTCAGGCCGAACAGGCGAGCGGATCGACATGATCTATTGGATCGATGGCAAGTACATCAAAGATTCAATGAAAGAGATCAACCACTTCATGCGGGATTGGCGAAACGATCTGGTCAAAGAAATTGATCCCCGCACAATTGATATTATGGCCGCATCGCACAACCTCCTTGATGTAAACGAACCCTACATGATGCTTTCGGGTTATCGCAGCCCGCAGACCAACGCTATGTTGCGTCGCCGGTCTCGTGGTGTTGCTAAGAACTCATTACATATGCGTGGCGAAGCTGCAGACTTGCGGCTTGCTTCACGTTCAGTCCACCAAATGGCACAGGCCGCTCAGGCTTGTAAGGCTGGCGGAGTCGGTAAATACCGCCGCTCCAATTTCGTCCATATGGATTGCGGCAATGTCCGCAGCTGGAATGGCTAAGCCATAAATGTTTCGGCCATGCGCCCACCCCGCAAGCGCAAGGTTTGCGGGTTTTTTGCATTTAGTTTGCTGAGCTTCTGTAACTTCTATCAATGGTGCGTTTGATAGGCGTCGACCCACAATTAGCCATTGCGGCTGCTACCTTCCGCAGCTATACCGCCGTTGAAATAAGCACCTGTAGCTCAGCTGGATAGAGCGCTGCCCTCCGAAGGCAGAGGCCAGAGGTTCGAATCCTCTCAGGTGCGCCATTTCTTTCAACTCTCAAATAATCCAGAAGTTCTTGATTTGTAGATTCTGACGTATTGGCCAGATCGATCGAACTGACGACAGCTTCAAGTTTAAGCGACAACCAGAACAGCCCAACATATCTTGCAACCAACATGTATGGCTTGATCAGTGTTGTAGGAAATCCGTCCAGAACACTTGGCATAGTCTGTAGCTGCATGGATGAAGAATTCTGCAATCCCTAACGCAAGTGAACCTGTGATGATGCCGACAAACCCTGCGTGAATTGTACAGTGAGCAGCTAATGCATGGTACCATGGAACGCCACATATCGGGGCTGTGTGGTTTTTTGCACGAGCAAGAAAGTCACCTTGCAAAGGATAGTCTGCCATCGCATGAGCAAAGATCAACAGCGCCAGAACTTCCATATTCACCTCAAGTTTTGAAATATTGGTGCGTAGAGAGCTCTAACGTAACAAAGCCAACGCTCTACCTCTGTAACCTTGTTCACTTTGGCGCAGGCAGCTAGCGAGTAGCTGACAAAGTGCTCAATACTCACGTCAACTCGTTTTGGCAGAATCGGACTATGGCGAGAGCTCTAGAACAAGGACGTCGCGCAACTTTTTTCCACGGCGAAATTGAAGCGACATGCAAGAGCTTACCAGGCGATGCGTTTATAGTTTGGCGTACAGGAGAGCTGTTGCCAGCTAACTCCGTGCGGATTCAGAATACCAATGTATGACTGATATGATATCGCATCACTCAATGTTATCACAAGATGTCACCCAATTACGTTGCTCCGGATCTCCCATTGATATTAACGTCGACCTGTCGGCCTGACGTGATTTGAAATCATGTTTTGACGCCATGTTCTGCCATCCCCCCAAGACCAAAGATTGCGCAACAGCGCCGCCGAGAGTCGTGCCCGGTCCTGTGACAATGAAGAGATCGGGAGCAAACTCCTGGGCAGCAGCCTGAACTGCAAGGGTGAAATTGTAGGGCTGCACAACTTGTTGTCCCAAAGTGTAGTCCCATAAAACTTGGGTATCACAGGCCCCTGGCCACCATGTTTGGCCACGTCCATCGATCAACGCAACATTAGGCTGACAAAACAAGCTTTCTGGCAGTAGTTGACGACCCAATTCTGCAACGGGGGTCTGTAGATGGGTATGAAACGCTGCATGGTTTGGCAGCCGCATTGGAAACCGCTCCTGCAGGACAGGTACAGCCTGCTCAAAACCTTGCAATCCCGCCTCATTACCGGCCAAAACCAACATACCCCCCAAATCAATTGACAGCGAAAGGGTCTGTCCATTTTCTCCATTAATTCTTGCTATTAGTGCTAGTAGCTCATCCTTCAGATGTGGTTTAGGCAACCAATTTTCGTCCACAAATGGATAAACCAACTGACCACCAATAAGGTGCTGTTGCATCAGCGTGCCCATGGTATTCACCACATGAAATCCATCGTTTGAAGCAAGCGCACCGGCAACGGCGAGCGCGATGTACCACCCCATTGAGTTGCCAGTAACTGCCACAACTTCAATATCGTCCGATAAAGATTGTGCATCCGCAACAGCGCTTGCATAGATCAACGGCGAAGCGACATCACCTCGTGAATATTTAGCCATTGAAAATTTGGCAGCACGATCAAGTTCGATGACCGGATCCTGTCCTCCAAGGCCTCGCAATTGGTCAAAACCCGAAAGCAATTCAGCCTTATCAGCGTGATAGCGATTAAGATAGCCCAGCTCAGTTTTGTTATATGTACCACGTCCAGGGCAAATTAGAACTGCGGTACGTGTCATCGTACATCTCCGAGTAAATCAAGGGCCGCATTGGTAATGCTTTCTTTTGACGGCAGACTGGCGGCATAGGCCGGCCCCGTGGCAATGAAGCAATCACCGGCAACATGGCGGGCCGTTTCTATCTCCGTATGTTCTGAAAACAATGTCATCAGTGCCTCAGATTGGCTGCCTGTACTGCGGCATTCATCGACGATCAGAACGCGTTTACACCCTTTTGTGGCTGCCAAAAGCGCCTCAGCAGGTAAAGGCGCGAGCCATCGCATATCAATTATACGAACGTTGTATCCCTTAGCCTCCAACTCCACCCGTGCTTGGGTCGACAGGTACCGCCCATTTCCGTATGTGACGATAGCCAGATCATGGCCGTCGCCATGAATACCGACCTCTCCCAACACAATACTTTGGCCAACTGGAGGATAGGTTTGCATCCACCCCCCATCTTTGGCCGAATGCAGATCACGCATCGGATAAAGTGCGATCGGTTCTACGAACACCACGACCCGTTGTTCTTGTCGTGCCAGCCGAACGCATTCCCTCAACATCATCGCCGCCTCGGCCCCATCAGACGGACAAGCAATAATTACACCCGGAATATCACGAAGAACTGCTAGCGAATTGTCGTTGTGAAAATGGCCGCCAAAGCCCTTCTGATAGCCCAGTCCAGCAATCCGAAGCACCATAGGATTTGTAAACTGACCGTCCGAGAAAAACGGTAAAGTAGCTGCTTCGCCCCGGATTTGGTCTTCAGCATTGTGAAGATATGCCAAAAATTGGATTTCCGGGATTGGAACAAAACCATTGTGTCCCATTCCTATGGCTAACCCAAGAATGGATTGCTCATCCAAAAGCGTATCGATAACGCGATCCGGGCCAAACCTGTTGTGCAGTTTCTGTGTGACCCCATATACACCACCCTTACGGCCAACGTCTTCCCCCATCATCACCACGTCAGGGTGCTCCAACATGAGATCGGTAAGCGCCCAATTGATCAATCGGCTCATTGGCTGCGGATCAGCAAGTGCTTTCAAATCGCTGCCAAAGGCTGCCGCGCGCATGTCATCACTTGGCCCGTTAGTTGTTTTGCAAGAGCGTACTGGTGGGACTAAACTACGCGCCACCTCCGAAGCTGTTTTCAAATGTGGTCGCTCGACAACTTCTGCTGCAATGCGCTCTACACGCGCAAGCGTTTCCTGATAAATATTTAGTGCAAGTTGTGGCGATAACGAGTTGGTATCTCGCAACAAACGGACCGAATGCAAAAGAGGGTCATTGGCTTCATCCGCCTCCACTTCAGCTTTGCTAAGATATGTTGTCGGCACATCTGCGCCCGCGTGACCATAGAGCCGAACGGTTCTAAGATGTAAAAAGGCGGGTTTACGGTGACAACGTACATATTCAGCAGCTTCGGCCACGACGCTATGTGTTTCAAATAAATCAAGGCCGTTCGCCTTGAAGTATTTGATACCTGGACGGTGGGCCATAGAAGACTCTATCCAGCCCATCGGCGTTTTGGTGGATATCCCAATCCCATTATCTTCACAGACAAATAGCAGTGGCAGCGGCACTGACTGTACCGACGTCCAGCCAGCTGTATTGATGGCACCTTGAGCAGTAGAATGGTTGGCAGATGCATCACCGAAAGAGCACATAACAATTGAATCGTCCGGCAGTTTCTGATGTTCGGGAGGATGACGACGTGCAGCCCCAATTGAGTATGCTGTGCCCAAGGCCTTGGGAAGGTGGCTGGCAATGGTTGATGTTTGCGGCGGGATCATAAGGTCTTTTGAACCCAACACCTTGTGACGCCCACCTGATGTGGGGTCATCGCTGGAACAGGCAAAAGATAGCAACATATCCCAGGCGATGGTTTGACCGGGAACCTGCCCCGCGCGGGCGATCTGAAACGCGGCATCGCGATAATGAAGAAACGCCATATCGCTGGGGCGCAAGGCATGGGCCACCGCCGCCATTCCTTCATGGCCGCTAGATCCAATCGTATAGAACCCCTGCCCGTTTTTCTGCATTTGACGACTGGTTAAGTCCAGCGCCCGACTAACACATTGCGCGCGGTAAATAGCGACTGCCTCAGAGGCTGTCAGAGAGGCCGATGGTGCATGACCTTCCGGTAAATCATTTACCCCCACCCGGTGGCGAAAATTACCGTCAACAATCTGAGCGCGATCCATTTGAAATCCTCAATTCAGGTCAACTCCGCTACTGCGTATCGGTCAACTTAAGCGGAAAATCCAATGAAATAAAATCGTGAAAGTATGAGTAAAGCGAATAACACCGAGCCTCCAAACCAACTCACCCAGATTGACAATAAAAAGGCCGGTCAGAGGTATGACCGGCCAAATTCATGTTTGCATTCCCATGTTACCCTCGACGGCGACGACCACCGCCTCGACGGCCACGCCCCTCGCCTTCGGCTTCTGGAGCTTTGTTAGACCTGATCCACTCTCCGCCATGTGGATCATTGTTGGTCAGGAAGTTGGCAGCACGTATCGCCTCCATTTCGCTTCCTGAACGTGCTTTGGTCGACCCAAGGCCAAACATGGTAACAAAAGCTTCGTCCTCCATGCCTTCAGGTAGGATGATGCCAGCAGCTTCTACAATTGCCTTTTTCTCAGCAATCTTCTTCTGTGTAGCAGGCAAGGCAACAGGGTTCATAATGGCACTGGTCATGCCCGCCCCCATGGCCATCGGCAAAAAGGCATTGTTGATACCATGCCGATTAGGCAGACCAAACGAGATGTTTGATGCGCCACATGTGGTATTTACGCCGAGCTCTTCACGTAGTCGACGCACCAATGCAAATACCTGCAGGCCAGCGGTTCCCATTGCGCCAATCGGCATAACCAATGGGTCAACGACGATGTCATGTGCTGGGATACCAAAGTCAGCGGCACGTTCGACGATCTTTTTGGCTACTGCAAAACGAACGTCGGGATCTTCGGAAATACCTGTATCATCGTTAGAGATTGCCACCACAGGAACATTGTATTTTTTGACAAGTGGTAGCACCAATTCCAACCGATCTTCTTCACCGGTGACTGAGTTAAGAAGTGGTCGCCCCTCAGCAGCTGCAAGTCCAGCCTCAAGCGCACCTGGAACGGAACTATCAATACACAATGGTATATCGACCAAACCCTGAACCATATTAACGATCTTAGCCATAAGCGGTGGCTCAGTCTCGTTTGGGTTTGGGTTCGAGTTGTAGACAACGCCAGCGTTGATATCCAGAATGTTAGCACCGGCCAAAACCTGTGCCAAAGCGTCTTTCTCAACAGTTGAAAAATCCCCCGCTTCCAACTCGGCCGCCAATTTTTTTCGCCCCGTGGGGTTGATACGTTCACCAATGACGCAGAACGGCTCATCAAAGCCCAGCGTTGCGGTTTTTGTTTTTGATTCTACGACGGTACGGGTCATTATTGATCCTTAGGAGTTGACCGGCTTCGCCGAAGCGCCGCCATTGTTGATCGCCCAATTGGCATTGGTTTTGATCCCGCCCAACGGGAAGAAATGCACATTGGTGATGTTGAAATCTGGGTTTGCAGCTTTGTGCGCCGCCAACTTAGTAATCACATCAGTTGGTTCATATGGCAGCAGCAACTTGGTTACATCCATTGCACGTTTCTGGAGTACCTTCAACGAAGGTCCGACACCACAGGCAATGGCAAATTTAATCAACGTCTGAAGCTTGGCCGGTCCAGCAATACCAATGTGGATAGGAATATCAATGCCTGCATCGCTCAACGCATCAGCCCATTCAATTATTGGATCGGCTTCAAATGCAAACTGCGTTGCAAGCGCCATTTTTGCGTCGGTACGTTCAGAGAATTTCTGTTTCCATTTAAGAGCTTCGACAACGTTCTTGTCAGATCCATCGGGATCGATATCCCGATTTCCCTCTGGGTGACCCGCGACATGCAAGCTGCTAAATCCGGCCTTATCGAACAGCCCAGTTTCCAGCAATTGCAACGAGCTTTCAAAATTTCCATGTGGATCTTTGACGCCACCGGCAAGCAACAGAGCTTGTTTGACGTCTGCCTCACCCTGGTACCGTGCGATCCAGTCAGCAAGCATCGCATGATCTTGAATGATACGGGCCGGAAAATGAGGCATCACAGGGAAACCCTGATCATTCAATTTCTTGGCTGTCGCAACCATATCTACAATTGGGGTGCCTTCGATATGGGCAACATAGACTCGGGTGTCTTCGGGCAACAGGTCTCGAAAATCCTCGATCTTAGATGCGGTGCGCGGCATCACCTCAATCGAATATCCCTGCAAGAATGCTTCAACCTGAGGGTTGACGGGCTGAACACCAGCGGCGTCACGTTTTTTAAAGTTCAACAAAGCCATCACGGCCTCCCATAGTCGTGTCGAGCCTAGGCCCATCCGTCATTCTGAATCAGTGTCTTAAGAAGATCCTGATCATATTCAGCTTCGAGCCGTTCGGCCTCGGAAACAACAATTTCGGCAGCGTCACCTTCAACAGTATAGGATGCCGCTTTGCGCCATTCTGCCAGGTAGGCATCGGCGTCTTTTGCGTTCACCCTCATGGCTGCACGGTCGATCGCTTGCTCGAACCGTTCCTCCAATTGGCGCTTAGAGCCACGACGACCCTTTCCGACAATAACCTGCGCCGGAATATCGCGCCAGTAAACGATGGTGACCTCAGGCATTGCTGCTTCCTTCCAGATAGCTCTGATACCTTTGGTTTAGTGCGCCTATGGGATGCGCGTAGGTCGAATTTCGACAAACCGGGGGTTCTGAGCGACGTTTTCAATATCAGGAAATTACAATTTTGCTTCATTGAAGGCTACAACCCTGCACCCTCATAATTTTCATCTGGTTTATGAATTTGACGGGAGCGAATTCAAGCAGATGTCAGACAGAGCGTCACAGCGTCTTGCGTGTGCCAGCCTGCGCACCTATTGTCGGATGTAACACGATAATCGGAGGGCGTGACTCATGGCGCCCAAGCGTTCTAATGGTGCGGGCGCGTTCCCCAAGGCGGTAGAGCCACCTGTGCCAGCCCGACCCAATCCTGATGCGCTGTATGCAGCGTTGGATCTGGGTACAAATAGCTGCCGGATGCTGATTGCCCAACCCAAGGGCAGCGGCTTTCATGTAGTGGACAGTTTCTCCAAATCGGTGCAGCTCGGCGCCGGGTTGGAGCGGACCGGACGATTGTCACGGTCTTCAATGGCGCGTACCGTTCAGGCGCTGCGCATCTGCCAACAAAAACTGAAACGAAACCGCGTCACCCACATGCGGCTGGTTGCCACTGAAGCCTGCCGCCGGGCTAAAAACTCTCGAGAGTTCATTCGTCAGGTTCGGCGCGAGACCGGGCTGACATTGGAAATCATTCAGCCCGAAGAAGAGGCGCGACTGGCTGTTATTTCCTGTGCGCCACTGGTTTCGACCCAAACGGAACAATTGTTGGTGGTTGATATCGGCGGCGGGTCGACCGAATTGGTGTGGATTGACATTTCATCGGTTCCTCGTCGCGACCGGTCTGCCGCCATTATGCGCCTTCACAATGGGTTCCGGACAACCGACAGCCTGTTTCCTGCGGCCAAAGTTGTTGACTGGATCTCGGTTCCTTTAGGTGTGGCCACTCTGCGCGATCAGTTTAACGATGTCGAAGACGACGGCGCTCGCTTTGCGTTGATGAGTTGGTTTTTTGAAGAAAATCTGGCTGATTTCGCCCCCTATAAGGATGTGCAAGCTCGGGCAGGATTTCAAATTGTTGGAACGTCCGGTACAGTTACTACTGTTGCAGCCTCACATCTCGGGCTAAAACGATACGACCGCACCAAGGTAGACGGATTGCGGATGACCAGTGATCAGATTGACAAAGTTATCCGTGGGTACCTGGACCTTGGACCCATGGGGCGGCGCCAAGATCCACGCATTGGCGAAGACAGACAGGCCCTGATCATGTCTGGTTCAGCCATCCTGCAAGCCTTGTTGCGTTGCTGGCCAACTGATCGGTTGTCTGTTGCGGACCGCGGCTTACGCGAAGGTTTGCTTTATGCCCAGATGAGCGCGGCAGGTGTTTTGGACGATGGTCCGTTTTAGGAATTCAACACTTCGAAAGCGTAGATGTTGGCTCCACATTCCGGCAAATTTCGCGTATAAGTCAAATACATGCGGTCGATTGCTGTGAGACAAACGACTCATTAGGTGCGGCCAAATAGCTTTGTTTACAAGCTCTTTGCCTCGCATTTTTCTTATTCAGCATTCCAAATATCATCGGTCCGCCCTCCCCATTTCTGCATAAGCCTCTTCAAACACTTGGCCCACTCACTCCCTAAAACCTTTGAAAACAAGGATACTAACCTCCAAGCCCACAACAACAAAGTACAAGAGTGGCGACTTTTCCAGCATTTTGCTTTAAAAACCGAACCACACGCTTTAGTTTTTAAAGCAGACAGTTTTGAGGGATGCTAAGTGGCAAAAACTCGGACTTATAAATTAGGTTGCCCAATTGCCCGCGCACTGGACCGCGTTGGCGATCGATGGACTTTACTAATTTTACGCGACCTCCACGCTGGCCCAGGACGGTTTACAGAACTACAAAAGGGGTTAACTGGAATTGCTGCGAACCTATTGACCGACCGCCTGACCAAAATGACAAGCGATGACCTGATCGAAAAGACTCAAGAAAAACATGGTGCAGTTCTGTATCAACTTACTCAAACCGGAATGCGCACAAGCAGCCTATTGTTTGAGCTTGCGCAGTTTGGAAGGCAGTTTCCGCTGCAAGGTGAGGTCTCCCGCCCTGGTAATCTACGAACACTTGCAGCAACCTTAGGAACCGCCTGTCAGCGCGCGGTCACTTCAAATACTCGCTTAGAAGTGTCCATATTGGTTGATGGAGAAAATTTTTTACTCATCGCCAATTCTGGTCAAGCAGAATTGACTTATCAAGCTGCGACGAACCCTGACCTGGAGCAAAAAACTTCGTACGATGCGATGGTGGCTTTGACCGATGGGAAGATCACATTTGAAAAATTTGCTGCTGAAGAATGCGAATTCAAGGTTCACACGAAAGGCAAGGAATTCGAGTTCATGGCCCTGATGACGGCGGCGCTGGAGCAGCTGCAGGGTTAATGCCCCTTTTCCTTTGGCTCATGTTACCCTAAATCGGCATGTAACACGCTGATGGTTTCAAGTTCTGAACCGACTGGCGGAATGAAACGGATCTATGTGATGGCTAAAACACCAACTGGCAAGAATACCTCTGGACGCGGTCAACGCGACCTCAAGGTAAAGGTCAAAACAGCACGCGGCCGCACACTGAGTTCGAGCCGCTGGCTGCAGCGACAGTTGAATGACCCATATGTTAAGCGCGCCAAGCTCGAGGGCTACCGCGGGCGTGCAGCCTACAAAATCATGGAAGTCGATGATAAATATCGCTTTCTAGTCCCTGGCGCGCGTGTAGTCGATCTTGGGTGTGCGCCTGGAGGTTGGTGTCAGGTTGCGGTCAAACGCATCAATGCTCTGGGTGAAAAAAAGGGGAAGGCAGTCGGCACAATTTTGGGCGTCGATCTTCAGGAAATGGAGAGTTTGGCCGGTGCAGAGTTGTATCAGCTCGACTTTATGGATGATGGTGCTGACATTCAGGTTAAAGAATGGCTCGGTAGTAAGGCTGATGTAGTGATGTCAGATATGGCTGCGGCCAGTTGCGGTCACAAACAGACTGACCACTTAAGGATCATATCTCTTTGCGAAGCTGCAGCCTATTTCTCATTCGATGTTCTTGAAGAAGGCGGTACTTTTGTCGCCAAAGTTCTTGCCGGCGGTGCCGAAGGTGAACTTCAGAAACTTCTAAAGCAAAAATTCACGAAAGTGATGAACATGAAACCACCTGCGTCTCGCTCGGACAGTTCAGAGAAATTCGTTGTTGCAATGGGCTTTAGAGGTTGACGTTAATCAAGCCAAATCCCCTAAACACGCCCGTTTGACGGTACAATTAGCGAACGCTCAGCCATAGTGCGTAGCATCAGTGTATCTTTACCCTCGCCGTCACTGCGGCGAGAGACTTGAAGGCGTCGATTGACCTGGTCTGACGCATTTTTTTGACGCAGCATTTCAAACAGTTGCGAGTGGCGAATTTTTTTACCCAATTTTGTCATCGAAACCCTCTAACCGGTCACCAAATGATCCATGCTATGGTTAATGGCTAGCTAACAACTAAGCCGGGCAAATGGCCGAAATAAGGCAATTTGGCCACTTTTCGTCAAGTGCCATAGTTGCGATCGAGAAAATCATCGATTGCATAGCGGCTTTTGTTCATGCCCCATCAATCATCAAGGCTACTAGCATCCAGATCCTTGCTTGAGTTCACGTCTTGGTCTTCTTCATCAAAAGTGCGGATCAAGGCGCCGTTAAATTCAGCGCCAAAGATCAATATCGCTGCATTCAAATAAAGAAACATCAGAGCGGCCATCGCACCAGCTAAGCCAGCATAAGTCGCTGAATACCTGGCGAAACCTCCGACATATACCGAAAACCCCCAACTGGCGACCCACCACAATAGCACTGTCAATGCTGCGCCAGGCAGTATCTGTACAAGACTGTGTAGGTGTCCAGGCAACCAAACATGACAACCTAACACCGCAATCAAGGGTATAAGTGCCACCAACAGCCCATTCACCCCAGTCTCCCATCCCTGAGAGATAGATAGTTGGGGGAAGTACTCGGCCAAATTCAACACAAACAACGGTAAAAGGAATTCGAAAAAAGCTACTGCCATAATTCCGGCACCACCGAGGATGACAAACATCAAGCATAACAATCTGCTTTTCCAGAATGGCCTTGAATCGCTATCGCGATATGCTTGAACCATGGCCAATCTTACCGCATCAACGCCATTTGAGGCAAAATACAAGGCCAGCACTCCGCCCAAAGTCATCAGCTTCGAATTAGATGCTGCCAGCACAGCGTACAATTCCCTTACAATCGGCTCAGCAACGGCTTGTGGCCATGCGCCAAACAACAGATCCAGCATATCATCCAGTTGCACATCCTGTGACAACGCTCCGGCAATTGCGCCTGCTAGCGCAACGGTGAAAAGGACAAATGGGAACAAGGCCAACATCATCGACATTGCGATATGGCTGCTAAGCACCCAACCTTGTTTTCGGTTGAAACGCTTAGCTGCAGCCACTAGCGCGGGTGGCAAGGCTTGAACAAAGGTCAGCGGCATTGGGCCTGTCTCATCGTTAGAAATTCGGGGACAAGTGCTCTTGGTTGCAGCTTAGCCCTTTCGGCAATTAGGTCTTACGCGCAACAGGTATGCAACAACTTTGTAAAGTATCCCATCGAAACTCTGGTGTGGTTGAAATCGCTATTGATCAAAGTGCTAGGTCTGGAGCTTTATGAACATATGCAACTCATTGTAACGCTAGATGGAAACCTTCTAAGGAGTAGATACCCGATGACGCGGTCAAGATGTAGCCCGTTAAAAATCTATTGAAACAAGATCAGCCCCAGATGGCCACAAGTGTGGCTGTAACCAAAAAAATCTAGTAGGGACAGAACTTATGTTATCGGTAACTCTTAGCTCACTCATCGTGCTAGTCATGTGGACCGCAGCAGGCATATCTGCCCTAAGTGCAGCTCGCACCGCCAGAACACCACAAGGCGCTATGGGATGGGTCGTTTTCTTGCTGGCCCTGCCCATTGTCGCTTTGCCCGCCTATATGTTCTTCGGCCATCATCGTTTCAAAAACTATCGCGCGACGAGACTGCAATCTGAACGGGTAGTACGCAAAATTAAAAGTTTCCCGGAGGACCACATCGCATTTCCCGAAAAACTAACGATCAACCCTGCCCCGTTCCAAGCCGTTGCCGGGCTGCCGATATGCCGAGGGAATGGATTTGAGTTGCTGATTGACGGACCGGAGGTGTTTGACTCTATTTTTCAAGCCATGGACACCGCGCAGGAATATGTATTGGTACAATTCTATATCGTCCGTGACGATGACTTGGGTAAACAATTACGAGACCATATGATTGCAGCAGCCCACCGTGGAGTGGCTGTCTGGTTCATAACAGACGCAGTGGGCAGCCATGCGCTGCCCCGGAGCTATTTTGCTGCGTTAGGGGCTGCGGGAGTAAACCTCGTGGATCCAACAACCAGACGCGGACCAAAACACCGCTTTCTGTTAAATTTCCGCAACCATCGCAAGACTGTGATCGCAGATGGGCAGATCGGATTTATTGGAGGTCTGAATGTAGGTGATGAATACCTGGGGAAAAATGTTAAGATTGGTCACTGGCGAGATACCCATGTCCGCTTGACAGGTCCAGTAGTCCTGCAGTTGCAGCTGGTCTTTGCCGAAGACTGGCATTGGCTAACAGAAGAGCCACTGTTGGATTTGCTAACTTGGGACGCTAAACATGCAAGCCAAGATCTTTCCGCACTCATCATCGCAACCGGTCCAGGGGACAATACAACCGAAACTGGGTCTATGATGTTTTTCTCAGCGATTTCAGCAGCCCGAAGACGAGTCTGGCTTGCCTCGCCCTATTTTGTTCCAGATTTAGATGTTGTTGCCGCACTGAAGCACGCAGCCTTACAGGGTATAGACGTGAGGATCCTTTTACCGAACAGTATCGACCACTATGCCCCTTGGCTAGCTGCCTATTCCTACTTCGACGACCTTCGTCGTGCGGGAGTTAAGATTCTACGTTACAGCCATGGTTTCATGCACCAAAAAGCCATTCTGGTTGACGATAGTATTGCTGGTATAGGTACAACCAACCTGGACAATCGATCGTTTCGCTTAAACTTTGAAGCTATGGTATTTTTCTTCGACAACGGAGCTGCACAAAAGGTGGAGACAATGCTTGAGCAGGACTTCTTGCATTCGGTTGAGCTTACGCAAACTCTGGATCAGCAAAAATTCTTGATCCGGATTGGAGCTCCCGTTGCAAGATTGTTTTCGCCAGTACTTTAATTACTATTGCTATCCTCATGGGAAAAAACGAAAACTTTCCCCATCGCCCCTACCAGAAAAGCAGTACTAATACCAAACCCCAGCAATCCTGTTACAGCTCCAAAAGCAGCAAAAATGCGCAAATCAGGCCCCACAACAACGTCGCCATACCCAACAGTTGTGTAAGTCACCAACGAGAAATAAATCGCTGTATTCCAATCTGGCAACGCCCCTGAGAGAACAAAGCCAGACGACCAAATCCATACCTGCAACGTGTGCGCAAATAGGATGTATGACAGGGCCACCGATATCAGAACCGTTGTATGCCATGGCATAAACAACTTACCCAACCGACTGGACATGTTTCGCAGGGTGTTGGCACACCTCAGCAAAATGGCGGTTTCCAAAATCAAACATAGTATCAGAACCAGACTGCCCCAAAGTAACTGCTGTAGAAGCGACATCTTGTATCCCTTTGGTTCCAACTACGTAATAGCAGTCAGCCTGTCTTTTTTTCTGGGCCACTATATTGGATTATTGCGCCTTCATGCAATCGTCAAACACTCTCCAGTAAAGATCTACCTTTGCATCCTGTTTACGGTCTTCTGCACTTTCACTACTATTGGAAGGCTTTGTATCGGTGTTACCGCCAGTTGATGTAGAAACCCCAATCGAAACTGACCCGGATAATCTCAATCGCCCACGGTGGTCTCCGATGGTCAGCCCACGAGGCTTGTAGCCACTGTAGTTCTCCGCACGTTTAGCGCAGACATCTTTCATCAAATTTGCACGTGCCGGCGCTGCGAGCGCAAATACGATACAAGCAGGTCCCACGAACCAGCCAAATTTACTCATGTGATGTTCACCTTCGCTCAAAGATGCCCTGTTGTCTCCTCGAGCTTGGGCAACGTCAATTCAGTTCTCCAAACCACGCGGCAATCCGCCATCCCTCTTGGTGCTGGACACTCTCCTTCAACAGGTATTCTGTTACACCAACGGATCGCAGCCATATGGTGGATTGGGAAATGACCGATAACACACTGCTTCAGATACGTAATGTGAGCAAATGTTACGCAGGCCTAGGCGAGTCACGCGCAGTTTTACGTGATGTCTCGCTCGACTTACAGGCCGGAGAAAGCATCGCGTTAACTGGTGAAAGTGGTTCCGGCAAAAGCACCCTTCTGCACTTAGTTGGAGCACTGGACTACTACGACAGTGGTGAAATAGAGATCGATGGCACCAGCCTGACCAATCTGAATGACAGTGCCCGATCAGAATTGAGACGCAATACGGTTTCCTTAGTTTTTCAACAATTCAATCTCGTACCCTCGTTGAACGTGGCGCAAAATATTTCCCTTCATGCCCGGTTGGCCAACCGTGTCGATCTGACCTGGATTACATCATTAACTAGTCGGTTAGGTTTGACGGAGCTAGGCGATCGCTACCCTGAGCAGTTATCCGGTGGACAGCAGCAAAGAGTGGCCATTGGACGTGCATTAGCTGTACGGCCAAAGTTGCTTTTGGCGGACGAACCAACCGGCAATTTGGACGAAATAGCAAGCTCCGCGGTGATGGATTTGATGCTTAAACTTGTCCGTGAAAGCGGGGCAGCCCTGTTCTTAGTGACCCATTCGGTACAGGTAGCAAATCAGCTGGACCGAAGGGTACATCTTAGTGCTGGAAAAATTGCATGAAACGAGCAGCCTTAGGAGCATTACTCTCGCATTGGTGGCGTCATCGTTTGCAGCTGATAACATTACTCACAGGGCTCGCATTGGCCACCGGACTGTGGTCAGCGGTCCAGGCGATTAATGGAGAGGCAAAAGCCAGTTATGACCTTGCGACCTCCAAAATGGGGGCAAGGCAAAATGAAACACTCGTCCCTAAAGCCGGATTTATTCCTCTTTCGCGTTACGTAGAGTTGCGTCGTTCAGGCTGGAGGCTGTCTCCGGTACTCGAAGGACACTGGCCGCAGAATACCGGCTCTCTTAGACTTATTGGGGTGGATCTACTTAGCCACCCAACCTTTTCAAATATCGCCAAAAATTCAACTTCCGGGTCGTCCTATTCTCTTGATGCACTTAACTCACAAGGACAGCTATTTCTTAACCCCAAAACGTTGAAACAGTTGACTGTTCAAGTTGATTTACCGCCAATCGTCCAGTCTGACCAAATTCCGATTGATGTTGTGCTAGGCGACATTAGCTTGGTCGAACGCCTATTGCAGCGGCCAGGTCAGATCACGAGATTGATAATTTTACCCGAGCAACCATTAGGTTTGCATCCGTTAGAAGATCTGGCTCCTGAATTGCAGCTTCAGTCATACGATGCGGGTCAGATCTCGCGACTGACTGATAGTTTTCACCTGAATCTTACCGCGTTTGGCTTGTTGTCTTTTGCAGTTGGTCTTTTCATTGTGCACGGTTCGGTTGGTTTGGGTATCGAACAGCGTCGCGGACTGTTTCGGACGTTACGAGCAATGGGCGTTCCGTTGCACTTGTTGACTGTCCTACTTCTTAGTGAACTTTTGTTGATCGCAATTGTTGCTGGGTCCGCTGGTCTCGTACTCGGATATTTGATCGCAGCCGCCCTATTGCCCGACGTCAGTGCAACGCTTTCTGGCCTATACGGCGCCACAGTGGAGGGCAGCCTGAACCTACGGCCTGGCTGGCTTATATCTGGTATTGCTATGGCCGTGGTTGGTACGCTGATTGCAAGCACTCAGGCCATCACAAATATCTACAAAATGCCCCTGTTAGCCGCACCTGGACTTCAAGCTAGGGCTCAGGCTGCGAGTAACCAACAATACGGCATAGCAGTTTTAGGCCTTGGCCTAATCGCCTCTGGAACAGCTTCAATGTTGGTTTTTGATGGATTGATTGCAGGATTCGCCCTGCTCGCAGGGGTGATGTTGGGGACAGCTTTGATGTTGCCATTGCTGCTATCGTGGGTTTTGACACTTGGCCTACGCAATGCACGTAGTGCACTCGGTGAATGGATCTGGGCCGATATGCGTGCACAACTGCCGGGGATCTCACTTGCTTTGATGGCTCTCTTATTGGCCCTCGCTACAAACATTGGTGTAGGAACAATGGTTTCCAGCTTTCGCCTCACTTTCCTTGGCTGGATGGATCAGCGATTATCTGCAGAGCTGTACGTAACTGCAAAAGACGAAGAACAAGCGCAGAAATTCGTCCTTTGGCTGGTCGGTCGCGATGTTACAGTTTTGCCAATTCGCTGGAGTGAAGTGCCCTTCCACGAAACAAAGTTACGTATTTATGGTGTACTAGACGACCCCACTTACAGAGAAAAGTGGCCAATGCTGCAGGCTCAAGACGGGGCTTGGGACCGGGTTTCAAATGGCACAGCCGTGATAATCAATGAACAGTTGGCCCGTCGTCGTAATCTATGGCCGGGCGATGATCTGAACCTTACATCCAGTTGGAAAATGACCGTGGTTGGTGTCTACTCTGACTATGGCAACCCGCACGAGCAAGCGATCGTTACTCTACCAGTACTACTGCTGCATGCTGACAACGTTCCAAACCTTCGGTTTGGCTTGCGGCTACCGCCATCAAGCGTTCAAAACCTAATTAAGGAAGTCCAGCAAGAGGCTGACTTCGAAGGTATAACGTTGGTTGATCAAAACGACCTAAAAGCCCGTTCGCTTGCTGTTTTTGACCGTACGTTTGTAGTAACTGGCGCATTGAACCTGCTCACATTGGGGGTCGCGGGATTTGCTATCCTGACCAGCTTATTGACACTGTGGAATATGCGTTTGCCACAACTAGCACCAATTTGGGCATTGGGGATCACGCGACGCCAGCTTGCATGGCTGGAGTTGTGGCGAAGTCTTGCACTGGCCGCGCTAACCGCCATTCTTGCCCTGCCTCTTGGGTTGTTGCTGGCCTGGGTGCTTCTATCGATAATTAATGTCGAGGCTTTTGGCTGGAAACTGCCAATGTACCTATTCCCACTAGACTGGCTGCGTCTTCTTTTACTGGCTTTGGTTGCAGCGGCTATCGCTGCCGCGATCCCTGCCCGAAAACTCGCGCTCATCAAGCCGTCTGACCTACTCAAGGTGTTTGCTCATGAACGCTAAGTTCTTTTTGACGGCACTCTTCCTATGCTTACCAGTCACTGCTTCTACACAGGGATTTGCGGGGCTCGGGACCAATGCAAAAGGCTTCGCTATCCCTCAGCGGGGAGCGGTTTTGTCTTTCCCCGAAGACCATGGATCACATCCTAACTTTCGCATAGAATGGTGGTACTTAACTGCCAACCTTAAAGGAGATGATGGTCTGGATTACGGGGTCCAGTGGACGCTGTTTCGTAGTGCACTAAGACCCGGATCAGAGGATGGATGGAGCAGCCCACAATTGTGGATGGGTCACGCCGGACTAACCACGCCAACACATCAGTTCTTTGCTGAACGATTGGCTCGTGGTGGCATCGGTCAAGCTGGCGTTACAGCCGAACCCTTTATGGCCTGGATCGATAATTGGGAGATGACCGGTGTAAGGCCAGCCCTTCAACACCTGGACCTGAAAGCCAGTGGGGCTGACTTTGCTTATGACCTCGACATGTCAACACAGGGTCAACAGTTGGTTCTGCATGGCGATAACGGTTACTCTGTCAAATCCGCTGGAGGCCAAGCCAGCTATTACTACTCACAACCCCACTACCAGATCACAGGTACGTTGATCCTGCCCAATGGTCCTGTAGCAGTTACCGGACAAGGCTGGCTGGATCGAGAATGGTCAAGCCAACCCCTAGCCGAAGATCAAAGTGGGTGGGATTGGTTCTCTCTGAGTTTTGATAGCGGCGATAAGCTGATGGGGTTTGTTCTGCGGGGAGCCAGCGCTGACTTTACCTCAGGCAGTTGGATATCAGCGGATGGAACGATAACAGCTCTGCAGCCCGGCGACTTTCAGGCGCTCGCGCTGAAACATAGTGACGTTTCTAGAAGGAGCATCCCAACAGAATGGAAAATCACTCTTCCGACGCAAGAGCTATCTGTTGTGATTCAAGCTGTTAACGAACAAAGCTGGATGGGAACATCCTTTCCTTATTGGGAAGGGCCTGTCACCATCTCAGGCAGCCACACTGGCCGCGGATACCTGGAAATGACTGGATATGAATAGGGGCGCCCTAAGGCGCCCCTATTTAGTTTAACGTACAACAAAAACTGAACAGCTTGAATGGCGGACCACTCTGGCAGCATTTGGCCCCAACAGATAGTCCTGCAGATCTGGCTTATGTGCTCCAATCACAATCAGGTCAGACTTGGCCGTCTTTGCGGTTTTCAAGATTTCCTGATAGGCAGTCCCTGTGGCAACCAAGTGACGGATCTTTGCGTTACGCTCAGCCCCGACGGCTTGCTCACAAACCTCACGCAGTAGTATGGAGGTTTCCTTGACCGCTTTCTCGTGGTGATGTTCTTCAAAGAAACCCGACACCCAGCTTTCGCCAAAATCGGGCAAAACCGTCACCACATCAAGCTGCGCACCGTCCTGTTCAGCCAGCTTAGCCGCCTGAACAAGGACCCTATTGTCAGTCTCAGCATTACCAAGATCAACAGCGCATAAGATAGACTTGCTCATGCCGGCACTCCTTCTTTACTAGCCCGCCCACGCTGCAGCATGGCCACCAGTGCCAACAGCAGTAGCGCCGGCAAGAACACCAGTTCTTTAGGCAATTGATCTGCAGGCGCTTGAACTGCGGTGATTTGAACGGGCTCGTCACCATAGAAATCAAAGCTCTCGATCTTGGTTGAAACCGGCGTGCCAAACATTGGCTCGTCTAACTTCATCAACCCATCTTCTGCAAGCAGCATGAACCCATAGGCATCAGCTCGGGATTGCCCATCGCCCTCTCCTTCTATCACCATGACCAAGGTGGTAGATTTCACTTTGGATGTGTCGAAATCCGGACCTTGTACGGTAATACGAAGCTCAGATCCGACTTCCGCAGCAGTCAAGGCCTGCACCAACTCAGTTGGTGCGACGTCACTATGGGCGGGCATCAGCCGGTTCATAAAGAAGTCAGGCCTGAACAGCACAAAAGCAATCAGCACCAATGCTACGCTTTCGTAGATACGGGATTTGGTGATAAAGTGGCCCATAGTACCAGCGGTGAACACAAGAATGGCAATCGTCGCCGAAATCGCTACGATTATACCCTGGACAAGAGTGACATCAATCAACAGCAGGTCCGTGTTAAAGATGAACACAAACGGAAGTGCCACCGTGCGCAAGCTGTAGAAGAATGCAATGAACCCGGTCTTGATAGCGTCCCCACCAGATACAGCAGCAGCCGCAAAACTGGCCAGTCCCACCGGCGGCGTCACGTCCGCCATAATGCCAAAGTAAAACACAAACAGGTGCACAGCGATTAGTGGAACAACAAGCCCCGATTGAGCGCCCAGTTCTACAACGACACCAGCCATAAGAGAGCTAACAACGATGTAGTTTGCCGTTGTCGGCAATCCCATGCCCAAAACCAGAGACAATAGGCCAACCAGAACCAGCATCAGGATCAGGTTGCCGCCCGATAGGAACTCAACCAGATCAGCCATCACCTGACCAATACCTGTCAGGGTCACAGTGCCAACGATGACACCGGCCGTAGCAGTGGCCAAAGCGATGCCGATCATGTTGCGCGCGCCTTCGATCAAGCCGTCCCACAGATCCACCAATCCCTCTTTAAAGGCATTGGCCGTTTCGCTTTCACCGCGAAACATGGATTTGATTGGTTTTTGTGTGAGCAAGATGATGAACAGCAGCGCCGTTGCCCAAAACGCGGACAGACCCGGAGATTTTTGTTCAATCATAAGAAAATAGACCAACACGATGATTGGCAGCAGGTAATGCAAACCAGCTTTGTAGATCTCAGACACAACCGGCAGTTCAACAACCTTGGCGTTTGGATCATCCGGCACCAGATCTTCGACACCGGAAGCAACCCACAACAGAGCAACATAAGTCGCCGCTACAATTGCTGACATCACAATGTTTGAAACACTAGGCATCAGATAGGCAACGAGCTTAACCGGGTATTGAACACCATAACACAGCCCAGCAAAACCGGCAAAGAACAGTGCCATGCCGCCAATGGTTCGTCCCATTGAAATCACCCGGTTGCCCAGGGTTGGCATGTTGCGCTTAACCGCCTCCAAATGCACGATATAGACAAGTGCAATGTAAGAGATCGTTGCTGGCAGGAAGGCATGAGTGATCACTTCGACATATGAAATGCCGACATATTCAACCATCAAGAAGGCTGCTGCCCCCATAACAGGTGGCATGATCTGTCCATTGACGGACGAAGCAACCTCAACTGCACCAGCTTGCTCTCTGGAAAAGCCCACGCGCTTCATCAGCGGGATGGTAAACGTACCGGTGGTCACAACGTTAGCGATGGACGAACCCGAGATCAGGCCAGTTGCCGCGGAGCCAACGACCGCCGCTTTGGCTGGGCCACCGCGTAGGTGTCCAAGGGCACCAAAGGCCATCTTGATAAAGTAATTGCCAGCGCCAGCTTTGCTCAGCAGCGCGCCGAACAACACAAACAGGAAGACGAATTTTGTAGAAACACCCAGAGCAATGCCAAACACCCCTTCCGAGGTAATCCACATATGGCTCATTGCCTTTTTCAGGCTAGCGCCTTTCCACCGAATAACGTCAGGCAGAACATCAGAGGATCCAAAGAACACATAGCCGAGGAAAATCACCGCAATGATTGCCATCGCCGGGCCTAACGCTCGACGGGCGGCTTCAAAAAGAAGAACGAGGCCAGCCAGTGCAAACCATTTGTCGACATCATCTGCCAAACCACCAGAATTCACCACTTTTTGGTAAAAGATATAACCATACAAAGCGATGAACGCCCCGCCTACTGCCATGATCCAATCTTGAACCGGAACATAGTTCCGCGGGCTGGTCTTAAGCATCGGGTAAGCTGTGAAGGCAAGAAACATGGCAAAAGCCAGGTGGATCTGCCGCGAGTTATTCACCACGCTGCCTGGAAGCAGAACATTCGAAAGTGGTGAGGCCAGAATGACCTGAAACACCGACCAAATTACCGCAACAATTGCCAGAAATAGCCCGATTGACCCTGGTGGGTTTCGTGCGCCGGCGTCCGAGGACGATACCAGATCTTGCAATTCTTCTTCGGTAAGCGGCCGATTTTCATGAACATTAGATGTCATGGATAATCTCCCCTATGGCCGTCGTCTTATACGCGGCCTTAATTTTTGACGTTTGGGCTGCCCCAAGCGTAAAACGGGGCGCTAAAAGCGCCCCGCCGTATTAGATAAGTAGGACTATTCGATCCAACCTTGCTCTTTGTAGTACTTGGCAGCGCCAGCGTGCAGCGGAGCGGACAGACCTGCAGTTGCCATTTCTTCAGGCTGAAGGTTGGCGAAAGCTGGGTGCAGCTTGCGGAAGGCATCGATGTTTTCAAACACCGACTTAACCACGGTATACACGGCTTCTTCCGAAACCTTATCCGAAGTCACGAAAGTTGCGCCAACACCAAATGTCATAGTATCAGCATCCGACCCGCGATACATGCCACCAGGAATGGTAGCTGTCCGGTAGAACGCGTTGTCGTCGATCAGGCCAGACACGGAGTCACCGTCAACAGTAACCAGAACGGAATCACAGGCTGTTGTGGCTTCCTGAATGGAGCCCGAAGGGTGACCAACGGTGTAAACCATCGCATCAATCTGGTTATCGCACAGCGCCGCAGACTGCTCAGCAGCCTTCAGCTCGGTTGCCAGAGCAAAGGCATCCATGCCCCAGCCTTTGGCTTCCAGCAGCACTTCCATTGTGCCGCGCTGACCGGAACCTGGGTTGCCAATGTTTACGCGCTTACCTTTGAGGTCATCAAAGTTGGTGATGCCTGCATCTGCACGTGCAACAACTGTAAAGGGCTCAGGGTGAACCGAAAACACAGCGCGCAGACCTTCAAACGCACCAGCGTCAGAAAACTTGGATGTGCCGTGGAACGCATGGTGCTGCCAGTCTGATTGCGCAACACCAAACTCCAGCTCGCCTTCGCGGATGGTGTTGATGTTGTAGACTGAACCACCGGTTGATTCGACCGAGCAGCGAATGCCGTGCTCTTTACGGCCTTTGTTGACCAGACGACAGATCGCGCCACCTGTTGGATAGTAAACGCCGGTTACGCCACCGGTGCCAATCGTGATGAACTCTTCAGCCATAGCTGCAGGTGCCATAACAGCAGCTGCCAGCAAGGCGCCGATGGTCATTTTTGTGTTTTTCATGATCAAGTCTCTCCCACTTGTATTATGTACAGATCGGAAGACGGCCAATTCACGTTCTTAAAGGTGACCCCATTTAAGACGTTTGAAAGGCTTGGTAGGCCTGTTTTTAGCTTTATCCCCGATCCTGTCGAAAGGTTTCATTGCCCCAAGTTCAAGTCAAGAGTGCACATTATTGTCGCACCCCTCTGACAGGTGAAAATCGCGTATTTGACAACCGCAGCGAAACTTTCCCCGTCCCTGACAAAACAACTCACCGTCGAATTGCCCTTTCGCTGGCCACGACCAACAAACAGATCTCAGGAATTGTCAAAATTGACCCTACGGCAACTTCAAGCATGACAAATCGTAAAAAACCCGCTATGCACTCGAAAATTATTTCTGGTCAGTTTACACAAGATTTTTTTGGGAGACATTTAGTGACATTGTTAAGCCAGTTAATTTCAGACAATCCATCAGTCGATAGTTTTTGGTCACTGGAACGCTGCGTGTCAGTGGCTGCCCGATCTGAACCTCATGGCCCGCGATCACCACTTATGTTTGATGTTGAACCGGAATTTCGCTCAACCCCACGTAAATGGGATCTAATTTTAACTGCGGCCTATGAACGTGGTATGCGCGCGCGTTAAATCACCTTTCCCGTTGTCGCAGAAATTAGCCGAAATGTCGTAGTACCGATGGACCTTCGCGAAACAGGCGCCTAATCTCCCGCTCTGGAAAATCCTTTTTCCAAAACAGAGTCGAGGAGCCTCCATGCAATACCACCGCCCAACTAGCTTCAACGAGGCTGCCGCCTTAGCCAATCAAGCGACTGGTGAAACCCGCTTCTTGGCTGGTGGGACCGATGTATTGGTGCAATTGCGCGCCGACATCGTTACACCCGACACCCTGATAGACATTAAATCCATTCCAGGTGTTGGCGATATATCCCAAGCCCCAGATGGAAGCTGGACCATAGGGATTGCTGTCCCCGGAGCCGAGATGCGAGAGCATGTTCAACTTGGTCAGGATTGGCCTGGATTGGTCGAAGCCATGGACCTGATCGGTTCAACTCAGGTCCAAGGACGCGCCACATTGGTAGGAAACCTGTGTAATGGGTCACCCGCTGCTGATTCCGTACCTGCAATGGTCGCTGCTGGTGTAGAACTGTCAGTAACTGGCCCAACCGGCAACCGTCGTATCGCGGCGGTTGATGTTCCAGTTGCCCCTGGACGCACCTCTCTCGCAAAAGGTGAAGTTGTGTCAGCCGTTCATGTTCCTGCACGTGGTACAAACGCAGGCGACGCCTATTTGCGTTTCATTCCCCGAACAGAGATGGATATTGCTGTAGTCGGATGTGCTGTAAACTTGTCTCTGGACACAGAGGGTACTGTCACCGCCGCACGGGTTGCACTTGGTGCGGTCGCTCCAACCGTATTGCTGGTAGAAGATGCAGCCAACGCTCTTATTGGCAGTTCATTGGATGATAAGGCCCTCGACCGATTGGCCTCAGCCGCTTCAGCAGCCTGCAACCCAATTTCTGACAAGCGTGGGACCGTCGAGTTCCGAACTCATGTCGCCGGCGTGCTGGCAAAGCGCACCGCCAAAATAGCCTATGCGCGCGCTCAAGGAGAAAACACATGAAGAAAATTCACGTTACAACCACTGTCAATGACGACAATGTCGAGTTCCTGTGTGACCCGCGTGAAACACTACTGGACGTTCTCCGTGATCGCCTGAACCTGACTGGTGCCAAAGAAGGCTGCGGAACGGGCGACTGCGGAGCCTGTTCGGTCACTGTAGATGGACGTTTGGTCTGCTCTTGCCTGGTTTTGGGCGCTGAGGCAGAAGGCAAGAAAATTGCGACTGTTGAAGGCATTGCAAAAGGCGAAGAACTGCACCCTTTGCAGCATAAGTTCATTGAATATGCAGCCCTGCAATGCGGAATTTGCACGCCGGGCATTCTGGTCGCTGCAAAATCTCTGCTAGAGAAAAACCCAGACCCAACTGAGACCGAAGTTCGCTATTGGCTCGCAGGCAACCTGTGCCGCTGCACAGGTTATGACAAAATCATTCGCGCCGTGATGGATACGGCAGCAGACATGCGGGAGGCTTCTTAATGGCTCTGGACGATCAAAAACCCTCAGGTTTCAAGTTTGTTGGCACCTCCCCTGACCGCCCAGATGGTTTGGACAAGGTCACTGGGCGCGCACGATTTGGTGCAGATGCCTATGCCCCTGGCATGTTGCATGGGGCCGTCGTTCGCAGCCCTCACGCGCATGCTCGTATCATTCGAATTGACACATCCAAGGCCGAGGCGCTGGAAGGCGTCAAAGCCGTTGTAACCCGTGCTGATTTTGTTGACGGGCTACAGGGGGAATTTGGCTTTGTACTTGAAAACGTCATGGCCGGCGAAAAAGCACTGTATGATGGCCATGCAGTGGCCGCAGTTGCAGCAAGCTCGCAGCTGATTGCCCGCGATGCAGTCAAACTGGTCGAAGTTGAGTATGAAGTTCTACCACATGTGACCGATGTTGATGCGGCTATGGCAGAGAATGCCCCGGTACTAAACGACAGCTATGCAGATGCATCAGTGCCTGCAGGGCACCATCCCAATGTCGTGCGTTATCACGACAGCGGCCACGGCGACATTGATGCAGGCTTTGCCGAAGCTGATCTTGTCATCGAAGACAGCTTTAAAACTGAAGCCACTCACCAAGGCTATATCGAACCACACGCCTGTTTGGCCTCCCTTGGCGGCGACGGTAAAGGCGAATTGTGGTGCACAACGCAGGGTCATTGGATTGCGCAGAAAACCTGTGCTGCATTGGTTGGCATTGACACGTCGCAATTGCGGGTCACAGCATCCGAAATCGGCGGTGGGTTTGGTGGTAAAACCACCGTATTTATTGAACCTGTCGCTTTGGCGCTGTCTCGCAAAGCAAATCGGCCGGTCAAAATCGTTATGACCCGCTCCGAAGTGTTTCGCGCAACTGGCCCAACCTCGTCCACTTCGATGGACATCAAAATTGGCATGAAGAAAGATGGCACCATTACCGCCGCTCAGGGTATCTTCCGCCTCCAAGGAGGAGCATTCCCCGGCGCGCCGATGGAGTTCTCAGCCATGTGTGCCTTTGCGCCTTATGCACTGGCTAACGTCCACCAGGTTGGCTATGACGTGATTTCCAATCGCCCAAAGCAGGCTGCCTACCGGGCCCCGGGGGCTCCAATGGCTTCATTTGCCGTTGAATCAGTCATTGACGAGCTCTGCAGCCAATTGGATCTGGATCCAATCGACGTTCGTTTGAAGAATGCCTCACGCGAGGGCACAAAAGCATCTTATGGACCTAAGTTCGAGCGCATCGGACTTGTTGAGACCCTTGAGGCAGCCAAGGCACACCCGCATTACTCAGCACCACTAGAACCAGGACAGGGACGCGGAATTTCTTGCGGATTCTGGTTTAATCACGGCGGTGAAACCTCTGTTTCTCTTGCCCTTTCTGAAGATGGTACTTGCCAGATATCGGTCGGTACGCCGGACATTGGCGGCTCTCGTGCCTCAATGGCGCTGATGGCTGCTGAAGAACTGGGCATCCCTTACGAAAACATCCGGGTCACCATCGCAGATACAGCGACACTTGGTTACAATGATGTCTCCCACGGCAGTCGAGTAACCTATGCATCGGGTTTAGCCACAATCAAAGCGGCCAAAGATGCTGTTGGAAAACTGTGTAAACGTGCCGCCGCTAAATGGGGCATCCCTGAGGATGCTGTTTATTGGGAAGACGGCTGTGCCAAGCCGTCAGGCGCAAATGCTGGTAATTTTGATCCGATGCCACTGGCAAAGATCACCAAAAGCATGGGCCGCACCGGAGGGCCAATCTCAGGTCATTTCGAAGCAACACCTGAAGGAGCAGGCGTTTCATTCGGCACCCATATCGTAGACGCCGAAGTGGATCCAGAAACAGGCAAGACAGCGGTGGTGCGCTATACCGTCATTCAGGATGCAGGCAAGGCTATCCATCCGTCATATGTAGAGGGCCAATTTCAAGGCGGCGCTGCGCAAGGCATCGGATGGGCGCTGAATGAGGAGTACATCTACGGTGAAGACGGTCGGTTGCAGAACTCGATTTTCCTGGATTATCGCGTTCCGGTCGCCTCGGATCTGCCAATGATTGACACAGTGATCGTCGAAGTACCAAACCCCGGCCATCCTTACGGTGTTCGTGGGGTTGGCGAGACCGGGATTGTGCCACCTCTTGCGGCCATTGCGAATGCGGTATCCGCTGCTGCTGGTGTCCGCTTGCGTCACTTGCCGATGTCACCTCCTCGCATTTTGCGCGCCCTGAAAGACAAGGGTTAAATGGTAAAGGTCCATCTTTGGTCCGGTCTGCGAACGCTCACCGGAGGGTTAGAGTGTGTGGAGGTTGAAGCCTCCACCACTGGCCAGCTATTGGCCGCTCTGAGCTTGAGCTATCCTGAGCTGGAACCGGTAATTGAAGCAGGAGTATCGATTGCGATTGACGGACGCATCATCGCCACCAGCCTGACCGAACCAGTATCACCGGAGAATGAAATCTTTCTGATGCAACGTTTGAAGGGCGGATAGAATTGGGGCCCTGCCCCAAGCCCCGGGATATTTCTAGCTAGATGAAGATGGATAAAAATTAGGCCCGCCGGTACAAAACCGGCGGGCCTTTGTGATAAATTACAGTTAACCGACTGATGTCGTTTTACTTCCTGTGCCCTTCACACGTTCTCGCAGCCCCTGCATAAAGGCATAGAGCACTGGGATTACGATGACACCCACGGCTGTTGCCATCAGCATGCCGCCAAACACTGCAACGCCAATTGCCTTTTGGCTGGCTGCCCCTGCGCCCGATGCAATCAACAGCGGAACAACGCCCAGCAGGAATGAAAAGGCGGTCATCATCACAGCCCGAAATCGCTGACGTCCAGCCTCATAAGCAGCATCCTTAATCGACAGGCCGTCTGCTCGACGCTCCATCGCAAATTCGACGATTAGAATACCGTTTTTAGCCGCCATACCAATCAGCATGATCATACCGATCTGTGTATAAAGGTTGATGTCGCTGCCAGTTAAGGACACCGCGGAAACCGCACCAAACATGGCCACAACCACCGACAACAGAATTGCCACCGGCATCGTCCAGCTTTCATATTGGGCCACCAAGAACAAATAGGTGAACAAGACAGCCATAAAGATGATCACAATCACAAACCCGGATGAGGATTGCTGCTGCTGGGCGGTTCCAGTCCATTCAAAAGCGTAGCCTGGAGGCAGTGCTGTCGCAGCTTCTTCCTGCATAACCCGGATAGCATCCCCAGTTGACAGGCCCGCCGCAGGTACCGCGGTGACAGTGGCCGACCGGAACATATTGTGACGCTTCAACATGACTGGACCGAGGATGTTTTCGACATCCATCAGCGTGGACAACGGAACCATATTCCCAGCCTGAGACCGGACATAGAGATTGCCGATATCTTCGATCTTGTCTCGGTAAGAGCCATCAGCCTGCACCATAACCCGGTAGACCCGGCCAAACAGGTTGAAATCATTCACATAGAATGACCCCAGGTGTGCCTGCATAGTCTGGAACACTTCTGAGATTGGCACGTCCAGAGTTTTGGCTTTTTCGCGGTCCAGATCAACAAACACCTGCGGTACGTTGGCCCGGAAAGTGGTATATGACTGACCGATTTCAGCACGCTGATTGGCGGCATATACCAAGGACCCAACTGCCGCAGCCAAATCCTGAGGCGTACCACCCGCAGTTTGTTGAACTTCCATCTCGACCCCAGCTGACATACCTAGACCTGAAATCGGTGGTGGGTTAAAGGCAACGATGCTGGCAGCAGCCTCACCATTTGCAATGCCATAAATCTGACCCAAGATAGCATTGGGCTGCAATTCATCCGCTTCACGCTCATCCCAGGGATCAAGGTTAACAATGATCATAGCCCCGTTTGCACCAGAGCCATTGAGCAGGCTAAAGCCATTGACCAGAATGGTGTTATTCACCCCTGAGATTTGCTCTATCTGTTCGTTGACCCGCTTGGTTACCACTTCAGTACGACCCAATGCCGCAGCATCTGGCAGCTGTACATCAACAAACAGGTAGCCATTGTCCTCGGCTGGCAAGAAACCCTTGGAGGTGACGCCAAAAAGTGTTCCCGTGCCGGCATACATTGCTATGACGATTGCCACCGCCAAGAACGGCCACCGTAGTAGACGACCAACAATGCCAAGATAACCATTGCGCATAACATCAATCACGTTTTCAAACTTGGCCAGTAGTCCCGTCGGAGGACCAGAACGCGCCTTAAGAACCAGTGCGCAAAGTGCAGGCGACAGCGTCAGAGCGTTGATCGACGAAATCACAACCGCCACCGAAATGGTCACAGCAAACTGAGAAAACAGTCGGCCAGTGATACCGGGCATAAACGTCACTGGAACAAACACCGCCAACAAGACCAATGTGGTCGCAATCACGGGTCCGGTGATTTGCCCCATGGCCTTACGGGTTGCATCAGCGGGGCTCAGCCCTTCCTCGGCGATAATGCGTTCTACGTTTTCCACTACGATGATGGCGTCATCAACCACGATGCCAATGGCAAGAACCAAAGCAAACAGCGAAATTGTGTTCAGTGACATCCCCAGCAGCAGCAAGAATGCAAATGTGCCGATCAGGGATACAGGGATTGCGACCGCTGGCACAATTGTTGCACGCCATGAGCCAAGGAAGACAAAAACCACTGAAACTACGAGTACAAAGGCAAGAATTAGTGTCGACACCACATCGTTTAGAGATTGTTCAACGAAGTCAGTTGTGTTGAACGGTACTGAATAAACGACGTCGTCTGGAAAAGACGCTGACAAGCGGTCCAGTTCCGACAACACATTCTCTGATACGGCAAGTGCGTTGGCTCCTGGCGCCTGATAGACAGCCAGAATTGTTGCTTTGTTACCTTCATAATAGCCTGAAACACTGTAATATTCGGCTCCCAGTTCCACGGTGGCCACGTCGCGCACACGTACGGTGCTGCCTGCCTCACCGGTACGGATAACAATATCACCAAACTCTTCAATCGTTGTCAGACGGCCTTTGGATTTGATGGTGTACTGGAATGTTTGATCTCCGGGAACCGGTGGCGCACCAATTTGCCCTGCAGAAACTTCGAGGTTTTGCTCTCGTACCGCATTGATCAAATCACCGGGTGTGATGCTCAGCCCAGCCATTTTGTTCGGATCCATCCAGATCCGCATAGCATAGCTCAGGTTGTTTAGAATGTCAGCTTTACCAACGCCCTGGACCCGGCTGAGCGCGTCCTTGATGTTGATGGCTGCATAGTTAGACAAGAAAACATCATCATAGGTATCATTGGGCGAGGTCAGCGTTGCCACCAATAGCATATTGGTGGAACTTTTTTGCGTCACCACGCCGGACGATGTGACTTCAGCCGGTAGGCCAGACATCGCCTGAGCTACTCGGTTTTGAACGTTGACCGAAGCAATGTCGGGATCAGTTCCCACTTCAAAAGTAACAGAAAGGGAATAGCTGCCAGTGTCAGAAGAACTGGACGACATATAGATCATGTCATCCACACCGTTCACCTGCGCTTCAATTGGTGCGGCAACACTTTTCTCAACTGTTTCTGCGTTGGCGCCAGTGTAGTTGGCGCTCACGCTGACCACGGGCGGTGTAATATCGGGAAACTGGGCGACTGGTAGAGCTAGGTACCCAATTGCCCCCATAATGGTCAGAACCAGAGAAATTACGATCGCAAACTTAGGTCGCGAAATAAATACGGATGAAAGCATGGCTTATTCTCCGGCCTGATTGGCCAGAACCGGATCGACCTTGGCGCCGGGGCGTATACGTTGCAGGCCTTCCACTACGACGGTTTCACCCGCTTCAAGCCCATCCAGCACAATAATACCGGTTCCCACAACATCCCCAGTTTCGATGTACCGCTGTTCAACCAACTGCTGGTCATCTACTACCAGTACAAATGGTCCTTGTTGATCGCGCTGCATCGCGGCCTGGCTGATGACAATCCGGTCCTCAGCTTTCTGCGCCTCCAACCCAACCGTAAGAAACGATCCATCAACAATCAAACGGCTGGTATTCTCAAACTCAGCTCGCAGAGTGATTGCACCTGTGTTTGGATCAATTCGGTTGTCAGCAAATGCAAACTTACCACGTTTTTCCAGCTCGGTACCATTGGGAAGGATTACAAATACTTCGAACAGTTCTCGTTCTTGTTCTTCCGTAACTTCTGCGCCTTCTATCTTTTGCAGAATGCTGACGAACTGTTTTTCGTTCAAAGCAAAAGACACATAGATCGGGGCTTCGCGCACAACATTTACCAGCGGCTTGCTGGTTGGACCGACCACATCGCCAACACTGACAGCAACCCGGCCTACACGACCAGCAAAAGGCGCAAACACTTCGGTATAACTCAGGTCAAGCTCCGCCTGTTGAATAGCTGCCTTGGCTGCTCGAACCTGTGCTTCACTTACTTTTTCATTTGCCAAAGCGGTATCTCGCTCTGCTTCGGGAACCGCACCACGCGTGAAAAGTTCCTGTTTTCGGGCAAGATCAACTGACGCCAGCTGTAGATTGGCTTCGGCCTTGTCTAAATCGGCGCGTCGGGCTTCCAACGTAGCCTCATAGGCACTTCGCTCAATACGAAACAGCAGATCACCAGCCTGCACTTCAGCGCCGTCTTCGACCAACACTTCTTCAAGATACCCACTCACGCGTGCAATTACATCCACCTTATCTTTGGCTTCGCCGCGGCCAATGAAGGATTCCGAGTTGCGGATGGGCTTAGTCACCGCCGCCATCACCGACACCTTTGGTGCTGGAGCTGTCTCTTGTGCGATGGCCATTGGTGCAGTGCAAAGGGCTATTGCGGTACTCACCGCCAAAATCCGGCGTGTCACGGAACGCAGTGCTGGTTGTGTTTGTTTGATACGGGTCATTCTTGCGCCTTTCGGGTGCATCCGGCGGGCAACTGCCTGCCGTGGCAAAGGAATCCCTAATGTAATTTAGGTTCAATTCACCCATGTGTATCAAGCGTACAGCCAACTGCAAGAATCCTAGAACATTTGGCATAAGTTCGCTGATCTTCTGGATCTGGCCGTAGGGCCGCAATTCCGGAGGTCCAGAAACAAAAATCCCGGTGCGAAACCACGCACCGGGATCAATTAGTCGATATTTGGCAGAATTAGCGCTTCGGCAAAGGCATCCAGTCAGCCATCGAAACATCAGCGTGGGCGAACTGCGGCATTTTCGAACCGAGATCCCCCATGTTCTTGATGTCTTCGGCATTCAGGAAATCCTGAGTGATCAAGGTTGGTGGCACAATAACCTGTGCATCAGGCGTTTCACCGGCCAACATCAGCGCCAAAGTCCGGACTGAAACTTCACCAACAACAGCTGGGTTAGTGGCAACAGTTGCTGCCCAGGCAGACCCCGGCTCGCGCATTGCCGAGATATCAGCTGTCGACACATCCGCCGAATAGATCTTGATGTCTGAAGTCAATCCAGCCTCGTCCACGGCGATTTTTACACCCTTGGCAAATTCATCATAGGGCGCAAAGATCACATTGATATTTGGATTGGCCTGCAAGACAGACCGCGCCTGGTTGGCAACCGAGTTTGCAATTGGATTATCCAAAGTCCCAAACATTGCGGCTTGCTTGATGCCTGGGTTGGCCGCTTTGATATCCTCCCAAGCCACGTCACGACGGTCCAGCGGTGCAATACCTGGAACGTAGACATAGCCGGCGGTGAAGTTGTCGCCATTGTCAACCACTGCCTGCTCAAGCGCCAGTTTACCCAGCATATAGTCCGATTGCTCGACCTGCGGAATAGCGGTGTTTTCGACATTCACATCAAAAGCGACAACCTTAATGCCTGCTTCGACAGCGCGTTGGGCTGCGTCCTTCATTGACTCAGTCAGTCCATGCTGAATGATGATCCCGTCAACCCCAAGCGCAATCGCCTGATCCACCATGTCAGCCTGCAAGGCCGCATCCTGGCGACTATCAAATACCCTTAGATCGACACCCAGTGCTTCCGCTTGGGTCTCAACTCCAGACAGGTAGGATTGGAAAAAGTCACCCGTAGACAGATAGCGGACAAGGGCAATTTTCACCTCACCAGCCTTATCGAAGGGTGCAGGCATATCACCAGCCAGCGCCGCCCCGCCCATTCCCAAGGTCAGCGCCGCAGCGCCCGTGAGTTTCAACATCTGACGTCTCAGAAACATGTGTATTCCTCCCATGAAATAACGATATTCAATGCCGACCAGCAGAGGATCTGCGGGACGACAGGTAGAATGTGAAAACAAGCGCTGCGACCAGCACCGCTCCCTTCACAAAATCCTGTGTGTAGTAAGGGGCGTTCATCATTGTTAGCCCTTGCAACAAGATGCCAACAAACAGCGCACCAATTGCGGTGCCAAATGCGTTAGGACGAGCGGCTCCCAGCACTGCAAACCCGATCAGTGCCGCCGCCACACTATCCAGCAGCAGATTGTTACCTGAGGCAATATCTCCGCGCCCAAGGCGTGCTGCCAATAAGATCCCCCCGACCGAGGCCAGAACACCGGAGATCATGTAAGCTAGGACTTTGTAGCGGCTGACGTTGGTCCCCACCAGTTCAGCGGCGCGTTGGTTTGAGCCGATCGCGTACATAAGTCGACCGTGGCGCGTGAAACCAAGGAAAAGCCAAACCGCAACAGCCACCAGTAGGAACACCACTACGGGCATCGGAAAGAGCTTTTCTATAAACATATCAAACCGGTGACGGCCAATCCAAAGAAATTCAGCTGCAAAGGTTCCCTCTGCAATGCTCCCATCGGGCAAGCGCATACCGGTCGCAATCGAGTTCCCTTGAGTAGGAATGCGCTGCAATCCAATCAGCAGAAACATCATACCCAATGTTGCCAACAAATCCGGCACCCGCATTTTGACGATCAGCAACCCGTTTACCAACCCAACTAGGGCGCCCATTGTCAGGCAAAGCAAAACTGTTACAAACGCGGAATATTCCAGAATAACCATAGAATACGCAGACAGCATCAAAGATGAGGTCGCAACAGATCCAATGGAAAGGTCAAAACCATCGACCACAAGTGTGCTGGTCACCCCAAGTGCCAGAATGCCGGTGATAGCCACCGATTGCAGCACAAAAACGGCCGATCGAGGGCTGGCGAACCCTTCTGCCGCAAGGCTGAAGTACATAACAATACCGGCTAGCAGAACCAAAAAACCATAGCGGATTGCCAAATTTAAAATACGTTCGTTGTTCATGATTTTCGCCGACTTATCCTGCTAAGGCTGGGCTGAGCGACGGGCCAGAGACCTCTGCCACCAGTTTTGCCAAGTCTATGTTTTGGTTGATGTGTTCGCCGGCTATTGCGGCCTCGTTCAGCACAATTATCCGATCGGCTATTTCAAGCGCCTCGTCGATCTCAGCGACAAATACAATTGTTGCACGCCCCTTGGCGGTGGCTCGAATATGGCGACCAATGTCCCGCCGAGCGCCAATGTCCACTCCCTGAAACGGCTCATCAAGTAACAAGACCCGACCGGGCTTTAGCAGCCATCTCGCAATCATCACCTTCTGTTGGTTTCCTCCAGACAGGGTGCCAATCCCGTCACGATTGGATTGGCATACGATGCCAATGTTTCCGATCATCTCTTCGGACGCGCGCCGCTGCTTTCGATCCGACAGCTTATAGTAACGGCTAAAGCTCCCCAGGAATGGCAGCGTCATATTATTCGCAATGTCAAAATCAGGGATAACCGCATTACTTGCGCGATCTTTGGGCGACATGAAAACGCCGGCACTCACGGCGGACTTTGCATTGGCGGGCTGATAGCTACCGCCATCCAACTTCATTTTCCCTGCAATGGGCCGCGACAATCCAAATATGACCTCAGCCAATTGGCTTTTGCCGCTACCAAGCAAGCCAGTCACCGCGATCACTTCACCATCATTGGCAACCAGATCAATTGGAGGACTGTCTTCACGGAGCTTGATGGCCTTTAAACACAAAATAGGTGCGCTGTTGGTCTCCGGGGTGATATCCACATCCGTCATAGCGTGACCCAACATGGATGTAACCGCCCCCTCATAATCCAACGGTTGAGTATCAAACAAACCCGAAATACTACCATCACGCATTGATACAATTCGGTCAGCAATGCGCCTGATATCAGACATCCGGTGAGAAATATATAAGATCGCCACACCGGCTGACCTAAGTCGATCGATCAACGCAAATAACCGCTCGGCTTCTGTTGCTGAAAGAGAAGACGTAGGTTCATCAAGGATCAACAATTTGGGAGAACGCGCGAGTGCGCGCGCGATGGCAATCATCTGACGGTCAGCCACATCCAGCTCAGATACCAATTGGCGCACATTCATCGTCAGCCCCATGGCCTCTGCGACTTTTCGCGCTTCAGCCCGGAGTTTGCGGTCATTCACAAACAGTCCAGCGCCTGGTGCAGTCAGCTTATCCAACATCAGATTAGTGGCGACATCCAAGTCAGGAATAACCCCGTCATCGATAGATTGGTGAACAGTTACAACCCCTTGGGAAATTGCATCTGCTGCATCCACTGGCGTGTAAGGGTTTCCAGCCAAAACCAGCTCCCCTTCATCCGCTGAATGAACACCACAAAGCACTTTGACAAGCGTCGACTTGCCGGCACCGTTTGCCCCCATAAGGACGGTGACTTCCCCCGCACACATAGAGAGGTCAATTCCACGCAGAACACGATTGCTGCCAAAGGACTTCTCGACGCCACGCACTTCGCAAATTGTTTGGCTCATACATCCCCCAACACGCCACGATGAAGGCGCTCCTTACCTGTTCCTAACCTCGATATCAAACATTGTCAAACGATTTGACATATGTAGAAGTTTGTGCGATTTCCGATCTAAGCCAAAGGGAGGAAGACCCAGCACATGCTTCAAACGACAGCGTATAAAGCTTTGACGTCAGACACATTGAGTACCCGCCTGGGCGAATTGACCTCTCTCACCAGCCGGGTCGGGACAGAAACCAAGGACTGGAAGATTCAGGAGGTCGGTGACGGCAATCTCAACCTAGTGTTCATCGTCGAGGGCAGCAAAGGCAGTGCTATTGTAAAGCAGGCCCTGCCCTATGTTCGCCTGGTTGGTGACAGCTGGCCGCTGCCGCTGTATCGCGCCTACTATGAACATGAAGCACTTGTTCGTCAGGCTGCACGCAATCCCGGTACCGTGCCCGAGATATATCACTTTGATAATGACCAGGCGTTGATCGTGATGGAGTTTCTATCGCCCCATACGATATTGCGGCACAAATTGATCGCAGGTGAAAGAGTTCAGGGTCTGGCGACTTTCCTTGGAACATTTTGCGCCCGCACAGCCTTTCGTGGATCAGAGCTTTCCATGAAAAGTAGTGATAAGAAGACTGACGTCAGCCTGTTTGCAGGCAATATTGAAATACCAGCAATTACCGAGGCTCTGGTATTTGCTGATCCGTATTTCAACGCGGAACGAAATCATCACACCCCTGAATTGGATGATGTGGTCAACGAATTGCGGCAAGATGTCGAATTAAAGACGCGGGTCCAAGAGTTATTCATGAGTTTTGCCTCTAACACTGAAACCATGGTGCACGGCGACCTGCACAGCGGTTCGGTGATGTCTACGGCAACCGACAGCATGGTGATCGACCCGGAGTTTGCACAGTACGGTCCAATGAGCTTTGATCTCGGAATGCTGATTGCGAACTTCCTAATGGCCTACTTCAGCCAACCCGGCCATCGCAGTGAGGATACACTCGATGAGTATCAGGAATGGATACTGGCCATAATCAGTGAGAGCCTTGTCACGTTTGAAGACGAATTCACCACACTTTGGAACAATGAACGAACCGGTATGCTATATCCGGCGACATTGTTTGAGGATCAGGGACATTCCTCGCAAGCCGCACTACAGTCGCTGTTAAACCACCTCCGCACCGAAGCCATGGGTTATTGTGGCATTGAAATGCATCGCAGGACACTATCATTGGCCCACAACGCAGATTTTGAAGAAATCAAAGACAGCGCATTTCGGGCGTCGCTAGAAGCCCGTAACCTTATGATGGGCCGAGAACTTATTCTTACATCAGATCAAATTTTGGACGCCGGAACCCTAGTTGCCCTGGCACGCCAATACAACAAGGGGGATTTCCTGTGAAAGTAAATGGAACTCACTACCGCTCGCTTTGGTGGGACACAGACAAGAACGCATTGCAGATTATCGACCAGCGTTGGCTGCCACATGACTTTCGCGTTCAGCAGATCGATACCCTAACTGAATTTGCCGACGCTATTATTGAAATGCGCGTGCGAGGCGCTCCGCTCATCGGCGCCACAGCAGCCTATGCCATGGCACTGGCAATGCGGCTGGACCCGTCAGACAGTGCAATGGACAAAGCTTGGGAATATTTTAATGCAACTCGCCCCACTGCGATCAACCTGCGCTGGGCGTTGAACCGCTGCCGGGATCTACTGCGTCCAATACCCACTGAAGCACGCGCTTCTGCAGCACTGGCTCTGGCCCATGAAATGGCAGATGAAGATGTCGAAATCAACCGCATGATCGGCGTGCATGGGCTAGAAATCATTAGAGAAATTGCGGCTAGGAAACCAGAAGGCGAACCGGTTCGCCTGTTGACACATTGCAATGCAGGCTGGCTCGCAACTGTTGACTGGGGCACGGCCACCAGCCCCATGTACCACGCACATGACGCAGGTCTTCCGATCCATGTCTGGGTGGATGAAACCCGTCCGCGCAATCAAGGTGCTCTGACCTCATGGGAACTGGGCTGTCACGGTATTGACCATCAGTACATTACCGACAATGCTGGCGGCCACCTAATGCAACATGGTCAAGTAGATATGGTCATTACTGGCACGGATCGCACCACCCGGCGCGGCGATGTCTGCAATAAAATTGGAACCTACCTCAAAGCGCTTGCAGCGCGAGATAACAATGTACCGTTTTATGTCGCCCTGCCCTCATCTACCATCGACTGGACCGTTGATGACGGTGTTGCCGAAATTCCGATCGAGGAACGTGGTCAGGAAGAAATCACTCATGTACAGGGCCGGTTGGTGGACGGCCGCATTGGGACAGTTCAGGTAACCCCAGACGGTACCGCAGGTGGCAATCCAGCCTTTGACGTCACACCTAATCGTTTGGTCACAGGTTTAATCACTGAGCGCGGAGTCTGCGAGGCGAGCACCCAAGGCCTGGCCGCGATGTTCCCAGATCGCGCCGAAGCTGACGCGGCTTGATCATGGCCCCACCCAAAGGCAAATCCACCGTTATGGCTAGTTCCTCCCGATCTGACCGCCAAGACGATGCAATTCTGGAAGCAACCTGGTGTTACTATATAGAAGGCCTGAACCAAAACGATATCGCCAAGCGTTTGAACATCTCCCGGGCGTCTGTGGTGAATTACCTGCAAGAGGCACGTCGGCGCGAATATGTTCGGATTACAATTGATCCCGATATTTTCCGGCACCAGAAATTGGCGCGCGATATGGTTGCAAAATTCGGCCTCAAGGATGCATTGGTGGTGCCCTCCGAATTGACAGATCGCGGCACGTTGGAGCGTGTCGCGCGCGGCACTGCGGATTGGTTGCCAACATTGCTGGAACCCGGTGATCGATTAGGTGTTGCCTGGGGCGAAACTGTTTATCGCGTGGCCGAGGCCGCACCTCACACAGTCATGGATGACTTAACCGTGGTGCAGCTGGTCGGATCGCGCCCTGCGGCCCTTGGATTTGCCGCAGAGACCTGCTCTGCAACGCTGGCGCGACGGTTTGGCGCGCATTGCATCAACCTTCATGTCCCATTATTGCTGACAAATAAGAACCTTGCTAACCAACTCCGTGCTGAACCCGTGGTGGCAGAACAACTTCAGGCCGTAGAAAGCTGTAATAAAACGATATTTGCTGCCGGCACTTGCCGTGAGGACAGCCATGTGGTGCAAGCAGGTATCATCAGTGCGGCCTCAATGCGCGATCAGGTCACCAAAGGGGCTAGCGCTGTAATCTGCGGCCGCATTGTCGATCAGGGCGGCGCAGCCCTGCCGATATCTATCGAAGACAGGATGATCGGAGTTTCGTTGGATCAGATGCGCAACAAAGATTTGTCTTTGATGGTTGGTACTGGGCCCGATCGAATTATGCCGATGCTGGCAGCCATTAAAGGTGGCTATGCCACCCATATCGCAACCTGCACCGATACCGCTGCTGCCATGCTGGAGACAACAACTTGAAATCCCCCTATTCTGACTGCACTGAAATTCGTCAAGCAGTGATCGATGCCTGTCTTTCGATGAACACTCTGGGTATCAATCAGGGCACATCAGGCAATATTTCTGTTCGAGCGGGTAACAAGATGCTGATCACCCCGTCTGGGGTCGCATATGATCAACTGACCCCCGAAATGATTGTTTCGATGCCGCTTACGAGCGACACGCCAGATCCTGGACAGTTGAAACCTTCTACCGAATGGCGGTTTCATCAATCGCTGCTGCTTTCCAAACCTGACAGTCATGCCGTGGCGCACGCCCATCCAGTCTATTGCAGCGCTCTGGCCATGAACCGCCGCGAAATCCCTGCCTGTCACTATATGGTTGCCGCTTTTGGTGGCAATTCAGTACGACTGGCCGACTATGCAATTTTCGGCAGCGCAGCACTCTCGGACAACTTGGATAAGGCGATGCAAGACCGGCACGGCTGCCTAATGGCCAACCACGGTTCCGTCGTTGTTGGTGACACTCTGGAGCGCGCCATGTGGCGGATGGTTGAGCTTGAAACACTCGCCAAAGGATATGTCGCAAGCCTGAGCATTGGTGAGCCACACATTCTAAGCAATTCTGAAATCGAGGATGTTCTCGCTGCGTTCAGCAACTACGGGCTGAAAGACGCGTAAATAAAAATACCTCTTACTTTCATCAATTTAGGCGGCATACTTAGCAATATGAGAAGTCCATTTGTCACTCAAAGGTCCGCTAGACCTATGAACTCATTGAATAATGCTGCAAGGTGCCACTTACGACGATTCACTCCAAAGGACTATTCATGCACGAACCGCTGATTTTCGACGGGCACAATGATGTTCTTCTACGCCTCCACCAACGCGATATCAGCCCGGGCAAAGATGGCTTCCAGGGATCAGGTGGTAAGCAAATCGATCTAGACAAAGCTCGTACCGGTGGTTTTGCGGGCGGGTTCTTTGCGATCTACATCCCCGGTGCAGCAGCTCTGTCCGACAGTCACGACGAGATGATGGCAAGTAGCTATGACTTACCGCTGCCCCCTCAAGTTGAATGGGGCGATGCCATCAAGGTGGCTCTGTCACAGGCATCAGTTCTATTCAATCTGGAACGTGATGGTGCACTAAAAGTCTGCCGATGTACGCAAGACATCAAAGACGCAATGGCCGAAGGCAAAATGGCTGCTGTAATGCACATGGAAGGCGCCGAAGCCATTGATCCAGATTTTCACACGTTGGAAGTGCTTTATCAGGCAGGTTTGCGGTCTCTTGGCCCAGTGTGGAGCCGCCCAACCATTTTTGGTCATGGTGTTCCCTTCCGCTTTCCTAGCACGCCGGATACCGGCGAAGGACTGACCAGCGACGGCATTCGTTTAGTCAATAAATGCAACGACCTAGGCATCATGGTTGATCTGTCTCACCTGAACGACGCTGGGTTTTGGGATGTTGCGAAGCACAGCACTAAACCGCTGGTCGCCACCCACTCGAATGCCCATACACTTAGTACGCACAGCAGGAACCTGACTGAGCGTCAGTTGCACGCCATTCGCGAAAGTGACGGAATGGTTGGTTTAAATTTTGCGGTTGCCTTCTTGCGTTCCGATGGTCGAATGGATGAAGATACCCCCATCACAACCATGTTGGATCACCTTGACTATCTTATTGCACAGCTTGGCGAAGAACGGGTTGGACTTGGGTCCGACTTTGATGGTGCCGCTGTGCCAATTGAAATCAAAACCATCGCTGGATTGCCAAACCTGCGCACCGCTATGGTTGACCGCGGTTATGACGCCGCACTTATCAGGAAGCTTTGCCATGAGAATTGGCTGCGCGTCCTCGACCTGACCTGGATGTAAAAATACACAGGGTCTTATCTGCTAATAAACAAAAGGGAGTAATATCATGAATGCTTTTACAAAATTAATGGGGACAGCTGCACTTGGCTTTGCCTTGGGCGGCGTTGCCCTGCCAGTTATGGCAGAAACACCAGCGAACATGCTGGTCATTGCCAATCGCATAGACGACATCACAACTCTGGATCCAGCACAAAGCTTTGAATTTGCTGGCTCAGACGTGCTGCGCAACATCTACGGCAAACTGGTCAACTTTGACCCCAACAACTTAGACGCTGGTTACCAGCCTGATTTGGCCGAGAGCTGGACTGTCTCAGAAGATGGCAAAACCATCACCTTCACCATGCGAGAAGGCGTCAAGTTCCATTCGGGCAATCCAGTTCGCGCCGAAGATGTGGCTTTTTCGTTCAAGCGCGTTGTCGCACTGAACAAAACACCATCCTTCATCCTGACACAGTTTGGCTTCACTCCTGAGAACATGGACGAAACCATCACTGTCAGCGGCAACACAGTGTCGATCACCACAGACAAAGAATACGCGACATCTTTTGTTCTGAACTGCCTAACAGCAACTATCGGTGGTGTTGTTGATGAGTTGACCGTTATGGCCAACGAAGTTGATGGCGATCTTGGCAATGAGTGGCTGAAAACCAACTCAGCTGGTTCCGGCGCCTATAGCCTTGCCAGCTGGAAAGCCAAGGAAAGCGTCACTCTGACTGCTAACCCTGACTTCTATCTTGGTGCGCCAGCCATGCAGCGCGTGATCGTTCGTCACGTTCAGGAAAGTGCTACCCAGCGTCTGATGCTGGAACGCGGCGACATTGACGTGGCTCGCGATCTGAACCCATCAGATGTTGAAGGTGTTCGCAACGCAGAAGGCGTCGAAGTGCTCGAAGAGATGCGCGGTCGTCTGATGTATATCTCGATGAACCAGAAGCACCCGGAGCTGTCCAAGCCCGAAGTCCGTCAGGCACTGAAGTACTTGATCGACTATGAAGGCATGCAGAACAGCTTCCTCAAGGGCGCATATGTTACTCACCAGAACTTCCTGCCGCGCACCTATCTTGGTGCCGTCGACGAGAACCCGTTCTCAATGGATGTTGAAAAGGCAAAGGCTCTATTGGCCGAAGCTGGTGTTGACGGTCTGGAACTGACTGTTGGTGTACGCGAAGCTCAGGAACGTCTGGAAATCGGTCAGTCGCTGCAAAACACCTTTGCGCAGGCTGGCATCACGCTGAACCTGGAAGTTGGGACTGGTAAACAGGTTCTGTCCAAGTACCGCGCCCGTGAACTGGACATTTACCTTGGTGCTTGGGGCCCGGACTATCCTGATCCCCACACAAACGCTGGCACCTTTGCTTACAACCCCGACAATTCGGACGAAGCTCAGGCGACTGGTTTGCTGGCATGGCGTAACAGCTGGGATACTGGCAAGCTGACTGGCATGTCTGCCGCCGCCGTGGTCGAAGGCGACCGCAGCAAGCGTGAAACGATGTATCATGAAATCCAGGCAACATTCCGCGATACCTCTCCTTTTGCTGTGATGTTCCAGAAGATTGAGCCAGCAGGCATCAACGAAGATGTCGAGGGTCTGAACCTCGGTGGCGCGATTACTGCGGTTTCATATTGGACCGTGACCAAGTAAATGTCGTCAACGCACTATAATCCGAAGAGGCAGCCCCGGCTGCCTCTTCCTTCTTGGCTCAAGGGCACGCTCGTCACCCTTGCGTCAATCTCGGTCACAATGCTTGGCCTGTTGTTTGTCACCTTCTTCATTGGTCGGGTTATGCCTATCGAACCGGTTCTGGCTGTTGTAGGCGAACGCGCCACGCAGGAACAATATCACGCGGCATATCTTGAGCTTGGGCTCGATAAGCCGCTCATCGTACAGTTTTCTTACTACGTTTGGGATGTCCTCCACGGCGATTTTGGCATGTCGTTGTTGACGGCAAGACCCGTCTCTGACGACATCGGACGTGTGTTCCCCGCTACAATGGAACTGGCCACAATTGGAATTACCATTGGTATCGTTCTGGGTGTCCCACTTGGTGTGATCGCTGCCGTGCGCCGTGGCAGCTGGATTGACCAAATTGCCCGCGTGGTGGCTCTTGTTGGATATTCCATGCCCATTTTCTGGCTGGGCCTTATGGGACTATTGCTGTTTTATGGTGTGCTGGGATGGGTTGGAGGACCCGGTCGTCAAGGTATTTTCTACGAAGACATGATCCCGTCCGTGACAGGCATGATCCTAGTGGATTCCGCTCTTGCACGTGATTGGGGGGCCTTCCGCGACGCCTTTTCCCATATCATCCTGCCTGCCTCTTTGCTGGGTTACTATAGCCTTGCCTATATCAGCCGAATGACACGGTCGTTTATGTTAGAGCAGCTTTCAGCAGAATACGTCACCACCGCCCGGGTCAAAGGTATGAGCGAATGGGCCGTAGTATGGCGCCATGCATTCCGCAATATTCGGGTCCAGCTGATTACGGTAATCGCGTTAAGCTACGCTAATCTGTTGGAAGGCTCAGTGCTGACCGAGATCATCTTTTCTTGGCCTGGTATCGGGAACTATCTGACAACTGCACTGTTGTCTGCGGACATGAACGCTGTGCTGGGTGCGACCGTGGTAGTCGGGTTGATCTTCATCTGCCTGAATATCTTCTCCGACCTTCTTTACAAAATCTTCGACCCGAGGTCCAAATGAGCAGCCAATCACTTACTCTGCGCCAATGGTTGCTGACCGACACACCAACCTCGCGCCGTCAAGCCCGCTTTGCCGCCCTGTACAAGGGTTGGTTATCGCTGCGTTCAAACCACATGGCTATGATTGGTCTGGCCATTCTGGTTGTTCTGGTAGGATCTGCAGTGTTTGCGCCTTTGCTGGCACCGCATGATCCCTTTGTTCAGAACCTTGCCAATCGTTTGCAACCTCTGGGCACCGAGGGTCATATTCTGGGAACGGATTCACTAGGACGCGACATTCTTAGCCGCATGATCTACGGATCCCGGATTACCCTGTATATCGTTGCGCTGGTTGCGATGATTGCACCTGTTGCAGGCCTCTTGGTCGGCACAGTCTCCGGGTATGCTGGTGGATGGACTGATATCGTCTTGATGCGTATCACCGACATCTTCCTTGCCTTCCCTCGCCTGGTTCTGGCTCTGGCCTTTGTTGCCGCTTTGGGTGCCGGTATCGAAAACGCTGTTCTGGCGATTTCACTGACCGCCTGGCCTCCCTATGCCCGTATGGCGCGCGCCGAGACGTTGACGATCCGCTCATCGGATTACATCAGCGCCATTCGCCTGCAGGGTGCCGGTCCGATGCGGATCATCACCAAACATATCTGGCCTCTGTGTATCAGCTCGCTGATCGTCCGGGTTACGCTTGATATGGCGGGCATCATTCTGGCCGCTGCGGGTCTGGGTTTCCTCGGCCTTGGTGCCCAACCACCTTCGCCTGAATGGGGTGCGATGATTTCAGAAGGGCGCCGGTTCATTCTGGATCACTGGTGGATTGCCACCATGCCTGGTCTTGCCATTTTTGCCGTCTCTTTGGCCTTCAACCTCCTGGGTGATGGTCTGCGTGACGTGCTAGATCCAAAGGACAGCGCATCATGAGCACTCTTCTAGACGTAGATAACCTCTGGGTGAAATTCCCGACCCGCAACGGCATTTTTGATGCCGTACGCGGGGTCTCCTTCTCGCTGGGACGTGAACGACTGGGAATTGTTGGGGAAAGTGGGTCAGGTAAATCCCTGACCGGCCGCGCCATCCTTCGCCTGATCCGCAATCCAGGTATCGTCGAGGCAGGCCATATCAGCCTGCACGGTGAAAACCTGTTGGATAAATCTGAAAAGGATATGCGTGCGATCCGAGGCGAGAAAATCTCGATGGTGATGCAGGATCCTAAATTCTCACTGAACCCCGTTATGACCGTGGGGGATCAAATCATCGAGGCCTATCGGTTGCATGCCAAAGCCAGCAAATCCGAAGCTTACAAAAAATCGGTAGAGATGCTGGAAGCGGTAGCAATCCGTGACCCCAAACGGGTGATGAAAGCCTATCCGCATGAAATGTCCGGCGGTATGGGACAGCGCATCATGATTGCCATGATGCTGATCCCTAATCCGGAAATCCTGATTGCGGACGAACCCACCTCAGCACTAGATGTTTCAGTTCAGGGCCAGGTTCTGTCGATCATGGACAAACTGGTCAAAGATCGTGGCATGGGTCTGCTCTTTATCAGCCATGACCTGAACCTGGTTTCACAGTTCTGCGACCGGGTGCTCATCATGTATTCTGGTCGCATTGTCGAAGTCTGTGACGCCGACAAACTACATGAGGCGCAACATCCTTATACCAAAGGGTTGCTGGGCAGCCTGCCAAAGTTTGATGAACCAAGCGATCGGTTGCAGGTCCTAACCCGCGATCCGGCATGGCGAGACGCCCCCAGCGTGGAGGGACGCGCATGAGTACTGCAATTTCCATCGAAAAACTGAGCGTCTACTTTGGCGAGCATCACGACCTGTTTCAGGCAGTGAAAAATGCCAGTCTGTCGGTAGAGCAAGGCGCCAGTTTTGGTCTCGTTGGGGAAAGTGGGTCAGGAAAATCCACTATCCTGAAAGCGATCACTGGCTTAGCCCCACAATGGGATGGCCACATGGCCATCGAAGGCGCTGATCTGACACACAAACGCGACAGGGCATTCTACAAGACCGTGCAGATGGTTTTTCAAGATCCCTACGCTTCACTGCATCCGCGCCATTCGGTTGATCAGGTGCTCACTGAAACCCTGCATCTACACGGGTTTGATGACATAAATAATCGGATCAACAAACTGTTGTTGGATGTAGGGTTAGGGCCAGCGTTCCGCTTTCGCTATCCACACCAGCTATCTGGCGGACAGCGTCAACGGGTGGCCATTGCCCGTGCACTCGCACCCGAGCCTGATATCCTGCTTTTGGATGAACCAACTTCGGCATTGGATGTATCCGTTCAGGCTGAGATCTTAAATCTGCTCAGTGACTTGCGGTCTGAACATGGTCTCACTTACCTGATGGTGTCACACGATTTAGCTGTGGTGGCCCATATGTGTGAACGCGTCGCAGTCATGCAGAATGGCGAGATCGTTGAGATCATCGACGTTGCTGATATGCGGGCAGGCAAAACAACTCAGGACTATACGGCAACCCTCCTGCATGCCTCCGCCAACCGGGTAGCATAACCCTCAAATACTGTCCGGTCACATTGTGGTCGGACAGTAAAACTAGTGCTGTGTCTTGGTCTTTGGAACCGAAAAGAAATAGTCTGATGCAATGTCATCAGACAATACTGTATCGGGTATGCACTCTGGCCCGGCCAGAAACACTGAACTGCCAAAATGCGCATGCAGACGCGACAAACGCTGCAACCGCTCACCAGTCAATTCTTCATAGAAATCACTGTATTTTGGGGCTTTCTTCAACTCGTCAATCCGGGTGCGATGGCGCGCAACTGAATACACGTGGGCCGCCGCGATATCAGGGTCTGCCAGCAATCGATCCATCTCAACTTGCAGCGCCGGCAACATACGGTAAATAGAGCGATCCTGCTCAGCATTGTTGTTCATCCGAAACCAGTAGGCCATGCCTTGATCCCGGTCGACATGGTTCACCCTGCCCCTGTCCCGTTTAACCAGAAAGCTTTCAGCTGACCGCAGAGCATAATGATTTAGTGTCACCAGGTTATATCCAACCGTCTGCACAGTTGAACGCCAGGCATTTCGGTATTCTTCTTTTGGCATGTTGACGCCGGAACCATTGACCCAGTTAATCTGATCCACCAATTGCGGCTTCAGTCCTTTGGGGCGATGTACCCCCAATTTCTTGAACAGCCCAATGTTGCGGAACAAAGTTTTGAACCCCCAGGCCTGATGCGGTTTGCGGGTCATCAAAGGCGCGCAATGTGTGAACCGTTCGGTGATCAACTCGTCACGGAATTCTTCAACATCAGCGTTACCAAACAGCCGCCAGGTCAACGAGATCATGTTGGCATCTGGCACCGCCTCGAACAGCGCCTTCAAAGTCCCATCTCCAGTGTGAACTGTGATGAATTCATCCACATCCATACAAATCGCCCAACCCGCATTTTGGATCAACGGCTCCTTTTCAGCCGAGGCCAGGGCCGCATGCTGAGGCTTCAACCCGGTGTCGCGAAAGCGATTATCGCGATGTTGTACAATCCCTTTCTCCTGCAACATCGCCAACATTGTGTCAGTGCCGTCATCGCAGTCATTGGTGTAAACTAAAAAATCATCGACCCCGATTGCACGGTGATAGGCCAACCATTCCAAAATAAATGGCCCCTCGTTTTTCATCGTGGTGACAATCGCCACCCGGTCACTGACTTGTTGTTGCGTCTCTGTCTTTTCTTTTGGCATCCGAACAGGCTTACCCGTCCAATACTTTGCTATTTTCAACAGTTCATCATTTTCTATCAAGCTGGATTTGGGGACGATCCTCGAGATCTTACCCGCATCCTCGCCATCTGCCCGGTAACGTAACGACATGCAGCGATAAAAGGGGACAACCTCTGCAGCAGGATCCGCTCCCACTACGCGAACCAAACGCCAGACAACTGTTTTCGGGGCAACAGCGGGAGCAATAACCCAGCGCCCGTGCCGCCTTGTTCCATCAAACTTGCTACAAATATGATCGCCAAATTTTGCCTTGCGTCCCTTGCGCAACGCCCATGGATAAACCCGCTCTCCGGCTAGAACCACCAGGCCTTGTGGGGCCGCCACGGCCTTATCAAAAACTGTTGCTGCATTCTCCGCGGGTGCAGGTATCAAGTCATAGACATCGATATTCATTACGGCGCGCGCATTATACAGAAACCTTTGGCGTACAAGTTCATACAGATTCAGAACTCCCAGCGGCGCATTCCAAGGATCGGGATCGGGAGCCTCCATGCGATCCTTACCTGGTGCATCCGGTGCGTTCATGGGGTGCATTTCCGGCCCAGTATCCGGTTTACCCAACGGCTTATCCGCCGCTAGCACCACAATGGTCAGCTGATCACCCAGCCCATCGGTCAATGCAATTGTCCGCTCCAGTTCAACAGCAAAGTGGTCCGCCTCATCCGGCAGTGAACGGTCCACAATCACAGCACCCTGTAACCCGTGCCATCTCTGATGCCACTGCAACCAATCACACAGAGTGCGCGCAGTTTCACCGTTGCGCTCACTGATCGCACAGTTCAATCCGGAAAACAGATCAAGCTCAGGAGTGGTCGCAGGCAAGTCAAGAATGTCAGCGCCCAGTCTTACTACATCACTTCTGCTAGTAGTATTTTGTAATGTGACAATCCCTGCCCCACCGATACTCCTAAATCCATGCTCTACTCCGGGACCCTCAACAGCAATGTCTTGCTCTGCAATACCTGGCATCAAGAACAAATGGGTCACCTGTTTACCATCAGAATCTGGCGCCACGTGGATATTGTCCAACACCATATCTTTTGTGTCAGGCTGCACAGTTCCAATTTGAGGAGATCGCCCCAAATTGCGTCTTAGGACAGTCACTTACTCACTCCCTGAACTCGCCGCATTTCGGCTCGCTTTGCGTCGTCGTTTGAACCCAGTGCGCAGCATATCCACCAATCCGGACTTGCCCCGCGCCAGCAAGTAAGTCTCCATATGCAAACGATACATATAGATGTCTTTGCGGTTGCGAATGAGCTGATAGAACTCATGCGGGCTCAGCTTACCAGTTACGGCTAATTTCATAATCGGCTTCAGTCGATCCATTCGCCTTAAAACCAGAGCCGATTTGTGACCCAGACCAAAACTATGAAGGTGGACGATATTGTCACCGTTCAGACGCGACACCTGCTTGACGTCATCCTCATAGAAAGGATCGTACACTACATAAACTTGTTCTGCGCGCGATGTTTGGCTGGCAGCATCTGAATAGGGCAATGTCCAATCCATCTTGCGCCCTTTTCCGAACCGCTTTTCCCAAGGCACCAGATCAGCCGCCAGCGTTGACTGGGGGCTAAAGGCTATGACCGTCGATCCCGGCGACAGATCGCAAAACGTCAGCGCCCCAAATCCCCCCATAGAAGCGCCACAAAAAGTCACCCGATCAAAGCGCTTAAAAAAGCCTGCGTCGCGTAGGTGCTCCAGGAAGTGGATCAAAGGCTTGTCGCGAAACCACGAAGGAGGCTGCGCCAAAATACCCAAATGACTCCAGCCATTGTCAGCGCAAAATTTAGCGGCCCAGGGTTCCCGGTCATAGCGCCTGCCACCGGCTTCGGCCAGATTATCAAACGACACCACTAATTGGTGCGCACCCCGATCGACGTACACGGCCGAATGCAAGCCAAGTTTTTGATAAAACCCATCGCGAGGTCCATTCGGAAAAATTTCGCGATACCAAGAAGGTACCCCGCCAAGCTCTTCTTTCTTTTGATCAATATTGTCCGGCATGATGCTTATCGCTTATGGATGACCGCAACTTGATCACGCTTCTTCTTATTGAACCCGGCCTGAAATACAAAACACCCCGAAATGTCTTTGCGCAACGCATTGAATTGATCCTGCACATCCGGATCGTTATGGGTAAAGACACCGTCGACCTGGTATCCTTGGAACATATCGGCCGTTTTGGTAATCCCGGATTTTTCCATCATCTTGGGTTGCCAGCGTAGATCTTCAACCACATAGAGCCCGCCTGATTTCAGCCGGGGAAACAGCTCTAAAAACGCGTTCTGTTGATGATGCGAGGCATGTGAAGCATCGTCAATCACTATATCCATAGACGGCATCGCGCCCGACGCTTCAGCGATATTTGCGCGTGAGTCCATATCGCAGCGGAAGAACTTGAACCGTTCATGTTCAAACCAGGAAAAATCTGACACGTCCAAGCCGTGAATTTTGGCTTTGGCGAAATACTCCAGCCACATACGGATTGACGGAAGGTCCTCGGTTTTACGATCTTTGTCGATACCATGTTCTGGTCCGCCAATCAGCAAACCCATTTCGAGGAAATTGATGTCACGCTCACGAAACGGCAGGAACAACATTTGATACAGTTCGGTATAACGATGTTTAGTTGATCCCTTGTCAGACCCAAACCGATCCGCCAAGTCAGTCAGGTTTTTCTGCCCACGACCAATACGGTCCGAGGCTGGAATTGGTCCGTTTTCTGCAAGCTTCTGCGCCGCGCGTGGCATAGGCAACGGGGCCTTTGCAGGATCGATATCATGTTTGATCAACAGCTTGCCCAACAGGCTTTTGTTGTTCGGTGCACCACCTTCTTTTTCGACTAAACGGGCGCGCATACGCCGTCCATACAAGTGAATAGAATACGTGTTTTCTGTCACATAGGGTGCGACATCAAAGTTCCGTTTCAACATCATACGGCGGTCTTTAAAAGTAAAAGGGTACAATCCTTCTTGGGGCAATGCGTATTTTGCCTCTCCTGTCTGGTGCAGGAAATGAGTGACCGCATGTGGCCCCCATACCCCCCAGGGCTGCTCGCTGGCATGAACCGGATTGCCTGCGTCACGTGCCTCCTCCAGCTCTCTGACGTACTCTTCCCCATACCAGCTAGGTATCGCAAATTCATCCTCGGTGTATTCCAGCAGTGCACGTAATGTTTCGCTGTCTGCTGGCAATCCCAACACGCCGCCATTGATGTGTTTATCTGACTCCCAGCCGTAGAAATGGCCGTTGGATGTTTTAAATGCCTTCATGCAATAGGCATCAGTATCCGCCCAAATCGTGTTTTCGCTTTTTTCCAGCATCTTGTAGCGAAACAAATCTGAATGCAGAGCCGGGCTGCCGGTACGTTGATGAGTCAGAAAGTCTGTACGCGGAAGAATTTCATCTGCACTTGCCAGCTCAATTCCATCCGGTACGTTTTGCAATGGTCCATAGTGATACAATTTCACCTGATGCCCTGCGTCGACAAAGGACTTGAGGCACAGTTGTTCCAAAAAACTTAGAGATCCCTCCATCCAAAGGGCTGCAATTGTATAATCTTGTGATGAAGAACCTGGAGTTGCCACGTTAGCCTGCCTCATGCCTGCCCGAGCTGGATCGGACCAAAAGAACGCGACCTGCCTACGGGGTTTTGTGTCGCAATAACAAACCATTCACCCGTAATTGGTTGAAGAACCTGTCCGACGATTTGCGCCCTTATATTCCTGGGCTGTTTTGCTCGATACTCGGCGAAACAGTCCCTCATTCCAGTCAAAATGTCAACGAAGCCGGGACCCGCGACAAGCGTAAGCTGCACACCTGCATCACTTTGCAAAGGCCATGCAGCATGAAGAGGGCAGTAGACAGTCTACTAGTACATTTGTTTCTCATGTTTGACGCATCAGCTAAGCTTTACCCCTCAACAATGTCAGACATAGTTGACTCATTGTCAGACATTGTTACATTCCATTACGAGTCACTACAAACGCGAGACCAAAAGTGCTAAGACCGGAAAGAAAAACGCTCCCCTCAGACGATCTGAAGGCAAGCAAGGTGTTAAACCACATCAAACCTCTTGTGGCTGGGCGGGATGTGCTTGACGCATTGGTTGAACTGATTGAGGCAGCCAAGCTTACTGTTGGTGACAAACTGCCCCCCGAAGTTGAATTGGCGCGGCGATTGGGGGTTGGCCGCTCCAAAATTCGCGAGGCACTGAATGCCTGGCAGAAAATGGGCATCGTGGTGCGCAATAAGGGTGCAGGAACCCGGCTCGCGGCAGAAATCGCTTCGCATTCTGTCCATATGCCACTGACCATGAAACTTGAGGCGGAAAGCCTGCTTCGAACCCACGCGGTGCGTCGCCCACTAGAGATTGAGGCCGTCCGCCTTGCCACAGTTGAAGCAACCGATCAGCAACGGAAAGTTATCCTCGCCCGCATGGCAGAGCTAATGGCTGTCTACGAAGCCGGAGAAGACTGGCGCCCAGCCGATCACCGATTTCACAATGAGATTTTTGCAGCCACCGGAAACCCCCTTTTTGGCCAGCTAATTGCGCAAATACAAAAGGCCTTTCAGGACATCTATGAAGCTCCATTTGGCAAACCTCATCTGGGTCAAAACAGCATCGTCTTGCACCGGCCAATGGCCGAAGCAATCGCCTCTGGTGATCAAATCAGCGCTGTAAATTATACAACGCAAATCATGGACATCGTGGAAGCCGAAGTGCGCGAGATCATTGGTGCGGGCAAATGACTGGCACAGACTATCCAAATCTCTCGTTGGCGACGATATTGGCAGAAGCGCACGCAGAGAGCGGCGGCTCAGTGACACCACCCATCGTTCAAAGCTCTCTCTTTACCTTCGACAGCTATGAATCCTTCGAACACCGTATGGCCGGACATGGTTCTGATCCGATCTACACGCGGGTACAAAATCCAACTGTCGCCGCCTTCGAAGGTTTGATGGCAAAAGCTGAAAAGGGAGAGGCAGCTGTGGGGTTTGCCTCGGGCATGGCAGCTATTTCGTCCACACTAATGACATTTCTCAAACCGGGTGACAGGGTTGCATGCATTGAACACGTCTACCCAGACACATACCGCCTATTTGAACGCCTATTGCGTCCATTCGGCGTCGAAATATCCTACCACTCACCCACAGCATTTGAAAATGACCCCAATTTGCTGGACGGTGTGCGGCTGGCTTACCTCGAAAGCCCTTCCTCAACGGTGTTTGAAGTCACCAATTTGCTGAAGGTTGCAGAACATGCGCGGCGTCATGGTACACTAACGGTAATAGACAATTCCTGGGCCAGCCCAATATTGCAAAACCCTCTGGCTTTGGGCATCGACATCACCCTTCATTCTGCCTCAAAATACATCTCGGGACATTCCGATACAGTGGCTGGAGTTGTGGTCGCAAGCCAAGACATGATCGACCAAGTCCGAGAGCTTGCCCTGCCACTTTTAGGTGCCAAACTGGCCCCGTTTGAGGCCTTTTTGCTGACACGTGGTTTGCGAACATTAGATGCACGAATCCAACAGCATCAACGCACTGCGGATCTGATGGTGGATCGGTTGTCACGCCTGTCCTGTGTCACCAGAATTCACTCTCCCAGCTCAAATTCCGTTCCCGGCTTAAAAGGGCGGTCTGGCCTGATGTCGGTGGAATTCGCGTCAAACATCGACATCAAGCGTTTTTCAAATGCGCTGTCTTTGTTCCGGCTGGGCGTTAGCTGGGGCGGTTTTGAAAGTTTGATAATGCCAGCGCAGGTCGGTCTTTCGCAAAAAGGCGAAAAAAACTCAATGCAACGGTTTGGCGTATCGCCGTCATTGGTACGCCTCAACCTCGGGCTGGAGGAGCCAGAGGACCTATGGGCTGACATCACAACAGCCCTCTCACACGCAACATTGTGAAGCGGGACTAACCCGCCATTTCTTGGAGGAGAAAACATGAAGACTCTGATTAAAGGCCTTGGCCTAGCTGCAGTGCTGTCTGGATCAGCAGCATATGCCGACACGACCTTGAAACTGGTAGAAGTGATCACCAGCCCGGAACGCACCGAAGTTTTGCAGGCAATGGTAGATAAATACGAAGCCGCCAACGAAGGCGTCGAAGTTGAAATCATCTCCCTTCCGTGGGGACAAGCGTTTGAAAAATTGGCGACAATGGTCGCAGGTGGAGACATTCCGGATGTGGTCGAAATGCCTGATCGCTGGCTTGCGCTCTATGCCGGATCAGGCAAACTGGCCAATCTGGAAGACCAGATTTCAGCATGGGAGCACGGCGGTACGCTAACGGACAAAACCATGGCCATGGCACGTCTGGCCGGCGGCGAAGCCCATATGGTGCCTTATGGGTTCTATTTGCGGGCAATGTTCTACAATAAGAAACTGCTCGCTGAAGCTGGTGTTGAAAGCCCCCCTGCCACTATGGATGAATTCATGACAGCATCGGCCAAAGTGTCGGAACTGGATGGAAAATCTGGTTATTGTCTGCGTGGTGGCCGCGGAGGCCTGAACGCATGGGTGATGATGGCGGCTGCGATGAACGGCACCAATGATTTCTTCACTGAAGACGGTAAGTCCCGCATCAACGAACCGGACTCGGTCAAGGGCTTTCAGTTTCTGATCGACATGTATCAAAATGGGAATGCACCAAAAGATTCAGTCAATTGGGGCTTCAATGAAATTGTTGCCGGCTTCTACTCTGGTACCTGTGCGTTCTTAGATCAAGATCCAGATGCCCTGATCGCGGTGGCTGAACGTATGCCAGCCGAGGATTTTGCTGTTATCCCAATGCCGGTTGGTCCCTCGGGCAAAGCCTTCCCTACTATTGGTTTTGTTGGCTGGTCGGTGTTTGATTCATCTGAGCACAAAGAAGACTCCTGGAACCTGGTTGCACATCTCTCCAGCCCCGATGCCAATTCCACCTGGACCAAACGTGTCGGCGTAATCCCAATCCACGAAGGCGCTGATCAGGATCCTCACTTCCAGACAGATCAGTTTGCTGGTTGGTTCAAAACCCTCAATGGGGCCGAATATGTGCCGACTATCATGCCGTCATATCTTGAAAAATTCGGTTTCTTTGCAGATTCCATCGCGTTGGAAAGCAGCCAAGAAGCTCTTTTGGGACAACGCAGCGCACAGGATGTTGCGGATGAATGGGCTGCATTTTTGACTGACGAATACACAGCGTGGAAAGCGGCGCAATGATCGCCAACACCCATACTTCAGTCACGTCCGGGGAAACCCGGGCGCGGCGCTCATTCTACTGGCGATACATGGTCGAACCCTACTTTTACCTGTCGCCAGCCCTGATCCTGATCGGCGTGGTCATGCTGGTGCCACTGATTGTTGGCATTTCCTATTCGTTTCAATCAATTGCACTGCTCAAACCGTTTGATACCGGCTGGGTTGGTTTGGAAAACTACGCAGCACTCTGGGATGATCGCAAATTCTGGCTGGCACTGGAGAACACCTTTCGCTGGACCATCGGTTCGTTGAGCCTTCAGTTCCTGCTTGGGCTGGGGCTGGCTTTGCTTCTCAACACCCAGTTTCGCGGCAAACGGTTGTTTCAGGCATTGGTGTTTCTGCCTTGGGCCGTGCCCACATTTTTATCCGCCCTCACATGGGCCTGGTTGTTCAATCCAGTCATCGGCCCCCTGCCCCATTGGCTGCATGATCTTGGGCTATTGTCTGAGCCATACAATATTTTGGGCGATCCAGATCTCGCCATCTGGGGCCCGATCACTGCAAACGTATGGTTTGGGGTTCCGTTTTTTGCCATCACATTGCTGGCAGCCCTGCAGTCCATTCCCAGTGAATTGTATGAGGCCGCCGAAATGGATGGCGCATCCGCCTGGCAGTGCTTCACCAAAATCACCCTTCCGTTTCTCGCTCCAATGATTGCGATCACTGTAATGCTGCGCACGATCTGGATCGCGAACTTTGCGGATATGATCTATGTTATGACCGGTGGAGGGCCCGCAAATTCCACCCAGATCCTGTCCTCCTATATCTTCACCACCGCATTTCGAAAGCTCGATTTCGGCTACGCCTCTGCCATCGCCGTTGCACTGCTTGGATTGCTTTTGATCTATGCGGTCATTCTGCTGTTTGTTCGGCAGAAACTTGTCAAAGTCTGAGTACGGCCGATGTCTGACACCACTCGTCGAAACCCAATGCTGATGATGGGCAAATCTGCTGCCATCACGTTCTACCTAACCTTTGCGCTGTTCCCGCTCTACTGGTTGCTCAAAATAGCGCTGACGCCAGATCGCCTCATCTTCACCGAAGGCACAAATTTAGCGCCCAGCGAAATTACATTCAGCAATTTCACTTCAGTCTTGTTCAAAACAGATTTCCTCTCCTATTTTGGCAACAGCCTGATTGTTTCACTGGGGACAGCAGCGGTGACAACCGTAATTGCTGCCGGTGCAGGATATGCGTTCTCCAGGTTTCACTTCAGTGGCAAGAAAATCATCATCGCCGTGATGTTGATTACCCAAATGTTCCCACTCCTGATGATCATTGCGCCAATCTACAAAATCATCGCCTCATTTGGTTTGCTGAATTCCCTGTCCAGTCTGATCATCGTCTACACTGCGTTCAATATCCCTTTTGCGACCTTCCTGATGCAGTCATTTTTTGACGGCATTCCCAGGGACTTGGAAGAAGCAGCTATGATGGAAGGCTGCACCCGTTTCCAGGCTTTGCGCAAAGTTGTCATACCGCTTACTTTGCCAGGCCTGGGGGCTACTTTAGGATTTGTTTTTACCGCAGCCTGGTCTGAATTGCTGTTTGCGCTGATGTTAATCAGCAAGAATGACACCATGACATTCCCGGTTGGCTTGTTGACATTTGTGTCCAAGTTTTCAGTTGATTGGGGGCAGATGATGGCCGCCGGTGTGCTGGCACTGATCCCCAGCTGTCTCTTCTTCATCTTCATCCAACGTTACCTCGTCCAGGGGCTCACCTCTGGCGCGGTTAAAGGATAGGAGGCCCAAATGGCCCGTATGGAAATTAAAAACCTGATGAAACGCTATGGCCAGACCGAGGTCATGCGCGACATCAATCTTGACATAAAAGACGGCGAATTCATCGTTTTGGTTGGGCCCTCGGGCTGTGGGAAATCAACGCTTCTGCGTATGATTGCAGGGCTTGAACCGATTTCTGGCGGCGAATTTCTGATTGACGGGCTTCGTATGAACGACATGCGACCGCGCGACCGAGACATTGCAATGGTGTTCCAGTCCTACGCGCTCTATCCGCATATGGATGTGGAGCGGAACATGGGATTTTCGATGGAAATCCGCGGCGACGATAAGATCAAGCGTAAGCAACGTGTGCTAGAAGCTGCCAAAGTTCTCGGTCTCGAAAATCTGCTGTCTCGTTACCCAAAGGAACTGTCTGGTGGCCAACGCCAACGGGTCGCCATGGGGCGCGCCATCATCCGAGATCCCCGCGCCTTTTTGTTTGATGAGCCATTGTCCAACCTTGACGCCTCTTTACGTGTTGAAATGCGATTGGAGATTGCGCGATTACACAAAAGACTTGGCGCAACAATGGTCTATGTCACCCACGACCAGGTAGAAGCCCTCACCCTTGCAGATCGAATTGTGGTGTTGGAAGGAGGTAACATTCAGCAGGTCGGGTCTCCCCTTGAACTCTATGAACGCCCTGCAAACCGATTTGTTGCCCAATTCATCGGATCTCCAACAATGAACATCATCCCCGTATCACCTGCCAAAAATGGTGTGACACTGGCCAATGGAACAAAAATTTCTCTTTCTGACATGCTCGACTTGAACGCAGCAGCCGAGCTCGGAATTCGTCCCGAGCACATTGACGTTCTGCCATATGGGACCGGAGATTTCGACGCCGAATCGGAGGTGGTTGAACATTTAGGGTCTGACACAAACCTCTTTGTCCGGGTCGATGGTATTGGGCCTTTGATGGTGAGGGTCCACGGCAATGTCCCAAACCAACCTGGTGACAAAATCGGCCTGCGTTTTCAGCTCCATAACACCCATATTTTTTCAGCGGATGGCCAGTCCCTTGGCCAGCGCATCACGCTGGCTGCCTAACTTTGTGCACCTCACCATACCCGGACGACCTGCGCTCCGGGTATGGGTTTCAAGAAAAAACCCGTTTTATAAGTGACTTACGTCATTTGAGAGTTGTCAAAACATCTTTCAATTCGACGCCAGGCTTGGAAACACCTGTAGGCAACGGGAAAAGCGCGGCTTGCACAGAGTGATAAATGTCAGGTTTCCCGTTGAACTGTATTGCTGTTGGATCCCCTCGAGCATCAATTTCCGGAAACCAACCTCCGTGCTGATGGTCGATGAAATGCGTATCGGCAAACTTCCACAAACGACTGTACCACTGGTGTAGCTCTTCCGTCGGCTCAAGCTTTAGAAAGCTGGCCAGAACACCAATTGCCTCGGTCACCGGCCACCAGTACCGTGAAGTGACCGCAGGCACTCCCTCAAAATCAAGCGTATAGACAAACCCGCCAGTCTCTGGAACCCACGCATCCGACAGTGCGCGCTTGGTAAGTAACCACGCAGTATCGATGACATCAGCGTTCGATCGCCCGGATAGATCCCAATGCTGTAACAAAAGCCGCGCCAGTTCAAAGGAATGGCCAGGCGTTGTCCCGGCCGGACGGAACATCGGATTCCCACTATAGGTGCGATCGATTTTCCAATCTTGCGTATAGTGTTCCGGTAGTCGCCACCCTTCATTTGCTCCTATCCGGTATACAAGAAAATCAAGGATCCGTCCTGCCATAACCAGATAGCGTTCGCGGCCGGTGGATTCATAGGCTGTCAACAATGCCTCAACACTGTGCATATTTGCATTCAATCCACGATAGGTCGAAAACGGTGACCAATCACGGTTCCATTCATCAGAGAAAAGCCCATGGCTGTCTTCCCAAAAGCGGGTTTCAAGAATGGTCGTGACATCATCAATCAATCGGTCCGCATCGGGGTGATCGGCCATTTTGGCACTTGCACCCGCCAACAATACAAAAGCATGCCCATAGGCAAGCTTACGGTCATCGTGGATCTCATTCCCATCCAGCGCCCAAAGATACCCACCATGATCGCGATCCCGGTGATGGCTCCAAAGGTAGTCCATCCCCGTGCCGATTACCGCCTCACATCCCTTATGCCCGGCAATCTTCCCCAATGCATACGAATGGATCAACCGAGTGGTCGTATGCAATTCCTGCACTGTATCTGTCAGCGGCAACCCTTTGTAATCAAGCGTGTGAAATCCGCCTTCAGGTCGAACGCTGGCTTGAAAAAAATCAAACTGCCGTCGCGCATCTTCGATCAAAAAGGCACGATGTGCAGCTGTTCCAAATCGATACTGGTCAGCCTTAGAGTTGTGGTCATGGGATATATTTTTCAAAGTAGTCTCACCATGTTAGCTGAAGGTTTAGGTGCACAATTTTGGTTCGGCGTGTACAGCCGTGCCCGTTTGTGTGCTCAGAACAGGTTGGATAAACTGAAGGCCAGCATTGGGTTCACCAGAAATCCGTTTTAGCAAGAAGTCTGTCAGGTGTTCACCGGCTGCTGACAGGTCCTCATATAGGCTGTCCACCTTTGGTCTAACAAAGTCGAAGACCCTGGACGTGTGCTTGACGACGACGTTGATATCTCGCCCTGGGATCAAACCCAAATCCTGGATCGCCGCAAGTGCAGCTAAACCAGATACATCTCCCGGAAGGACCAACCCATCCGGAGCATTCGGAGCGTTGAATCTGGTCTGGAACCATGCATGTATTTGGTCTGCCCCACTATCTAGTGTGACATCCTTTATGATCTCGAATTCAACACCCGATTTGTGCACGCAAGACATGAATCCATGCAGAAGGTGATGGTGAAACGTAAACTCTTTTGGCGGTAACAAAATACTCAAATGCTTTGACCCACGGTCTAACAACATCTTTGCAGCGCTTTGTCCAAATCCAAAATTGTCAAAATCAACAAACGGATGCTGCGTCGCCAATTCCGAACGACCATGTGTTACAAATGGAAACTCCGCCTCCGAAAGAAACCGAATTCGACTGTCGTTAGGCATCGTGCGCGAGAAAATGATACCATCCGCGAGTTTGTCCTGAACGATCCGCTCAATATGTTCAACAGACTGCTCAGTGCCAAAATCAGGCAGCACCACAAGATGATAATTGGTGCTTTCAAGGCGGGTGCTGATACCCCGGATCAACTGTGTGCCAAATCCAAGAATTTCCTCATGTGGTGGCAATATCAAATTGATAACATGTGTCCGCCCTGTGCGCAGCCGTTGCGCCGCTCTATCAGGTGAATAGCCAAGCTCTTTGGCAGTCTTCTGAACCAGAGCCCGAGTGTCTTTTGCCATCATTGGATCATTTGCCAAAGCTCGCGACACCGCTCCAACAGACATCCCAACCTTATCAGCGATTGTACGCTGGGTGGGGCGCGACTTAACAAGATTTTCAGCCATCTTTGCACATCAACTTCAGGAAAGCTCACATCGATTTAGATCGTTATAAATGAGCATGTCACCATTACAAAGATAAACACCAACCAAACCCCGAAAAACCTACACTTTTGACAGAAAACAATGCGATGACGTCTTGATAAGGACTAACATTACTACGTTATAAATTGCTAACTGCAAACATCACGCAAAAAAAATCTCGCCACTAGATGTTTGATGTCGCTCTCCATCGATATTTGAGAGCGAGAGAAACACCACGACCCTCTGTTGCAGTGAACCACAAATTGACCCGATACCAGCGCTCTTGGCATCAGATGCCCGTCACCGTCAAAGATAACATTATTGGAGTAGTCTACATAAGCCGCACCCCAAATCACATCTTTCGCTTCCTTTACGGCGAACGTTTCACCCTTGCCAAAGCGGGCGCTTTCATCTTCATTTCCACGGCTTTGATTGGCCTGGTGTTCTGGCGTTTCATTACCCGCCCGATACACACCTTAATGCAGCGCACACGGTCAATTGGGAACGGAGGCAGAAGATGGGAACCTATCAACCACTATGGAACCCGAGAAATTGAAAATCTCAGCAACAGTTTTCAATCACTGACGGCGCGGCTTCAGGACCAGCAAAACGCATTGAAATCCTATACGGCTCATGTGACGCATGAATTAAAATCGCCACTGACTGCGGTGAAGGGCGCCGCTGAATTGCTGCGTGAAAATGAAATGACGGATGAACAGCGGCATAGGTTTCTTGATAACATCGAGAATGATGCAGCCCGCATGGAAGAGCTATTGGCCAGCATGCGCAAATTCAGCCTAGCTGACCAAAATGCAAACGTTGGGGCCTGCAATCTAGGTGGGTTAGAAAAAGACATCTGTTCCAGCTTCCCCCACCTCGACATCGGGGTGAAAACGAGAATTTTACTCTGCCTGTCCACCAAAACACATTGCGGATCATCTTGGCACATCTTTTGGAAAATGCCGCCCAACATGAGGCCGGTACAGTCAATCTGGAAGCTGGCACGAATCCCAAAGGAGTTTGGTTGACGGTTAGCGATGATGGCACTGGTATCAGTAAGGGAAATCGGGAAAAAATCATGACTCCCTTTTTCACGACACGGCGAGAACAAGGCGGGACTGGAATGGGGCTAAATATCGTAAAATCAACTGTTGAGGCACTGGGGGGAAGCCTGTCCTTAGAACCTCGGGAAAACGGGACCTGTTTTCGCATCGTTTTCTGACAATTATAGTTTCGGTCGACGCAAAACTCGCCTGCGACATCTCAGGGCCGAAAGCTCCAGTTGGGCCCTACAGCTGCGTACGATCGAAATGCTTTTCATAGCAGTCGTTGACGGTGGATAAATGGACACGTCCCAGCAATGTCGGTTGGTCGCTGTTTCACGACCTAGGCGGGTCGTACAGCATCCGATACAAAAGGCGGACAGCACGACGGCCGTATCAACGGCGGCAAGGCGCAGTTAGCGACCTTTGCATAGCCTGTACCTTCAAACTTCGTGCAAGGGGGTGAGCTGCCCAGCGGATATTCATGAAGATGCGTTTTCCAACTTCAGTGTTAAGCGAGTAACCAAAGCCCCTGTTGCCTTCGACAAGAGAACCAACTGGGGAGTCACTCAAATCACCGTCAGACCAGCTGAACTGCGCCTGATTATCAAAATAGAACCCACTATGGCCCAACCAAGCACCCGTGATACCAAGACCGTAGCCTTCAGTCGATATTGAGCCACTTCAATATTAAGACATGACATTGGTATTAGACGCGCCATAGTAGCCCCAGACCGCACTTTCGTCTGCAGCCCATCGATCACCTGACAACTCGACACTCATGCGGGACACTTATGCTATAGGGAAACTTGCACATACAGCCGCCGCTACCTGTTCCAGAAGGATCGTCAAGGTAATCCGTTAACGCTGCCTATACAACCGAATTGCAGTGCGCTAGCGTGCTGGAGATAGGAAATTCACTGCAGAGGACGGCATGTCAGAATTCAAGATCGAAGGCCCTGAGCTGAAGAAAATGATAAAACTGGCACGTAAGGGACCGTTGCCGTTTGCCTTTAACCCTGGCAAGAACGAGTCCGAACACTACTTAGCTATGCACCGCAAACGCTCGGCCGAGATTTTAGGCAAGGCTGCCAAAAAAGAAGGCATGGGCGCTAAAGTTGCCTTTGGTATGTGCGTCGTTGAAGAAAAACTAATGTCGCTGACTTGCGAGCGTGCTGTCCCTGCGCTGGCGCGCCTGTTAAAGAAATTCCTGAAAGCCAACAAAGTATCGCTGAACGTCCGGGTTCTTGATGCCGACGGAAATGTGCTGGACGAAGACATCGAAGATCTGCCTACCGACCCCAGTCAGCAGGATGAGGGCACCCGGGCTGTCATCAAAGGTGGCGACGCAGCAGGACTCGTAACCCGTATTAAGGCCGCACAACCCCGTGTCGCCACAGCCCCAGCGCCCTTCTCCAAAAAACTCAAATCCGCACTTGATGGTGTGGTTGCACAGGTTAAAGCTCAAGATTTCGCCGCCGCCGATCAGGGAATGGTCCGGATCGAAGCAGCGCTGGACAAGCTACGAGCTGAACAAGGTACAGCAACCGAGGCAGCTGGCGCTGGGGATTCATCCGACTTAGTTGCCCGGATCAAAGTAGCTCAGCCGCTGCTCAAACAGGCGCCAGACCAGGTAGCTGACAAGCTCAATCAGGCCTTGGCGGACGTTGTTCAAAAGATCAAACGGGGAGAATTGGAGCCTGCTCGCACCACAATGGGCCAGATAGAGGCCGCACTGGCGAAAATTAGCGGGACCTCTGCCAGCGAGGAGGCGGCGGAGATCTCTGCACAGCAGCCCGAAAACGCAGACTTGGCTGCGTTGATCACCCGTCTAAAAGCGTTGCAGCTGCGCATTGCAAAAATGCCCGAAGTTACCGCCGAAAAGCTGCAAAAAGCCTTGCTGGGGGTCGCAGCCAGTATCAAGAAAAAGGATGCAACCGCTGCCGAAACAGGCCTTTCGAGAATTGAAGCCGCTCTGGATAAACTTGCGGGAACCGATACGGCTCAGGCTGCGGCCAAACCGGAGCAAGATCCGCGTGTTGCAAAGATTCTGGCCGACGTTGACGCGGTGCGCAAGAACGTTAACGCGCTGCCGCCAGGCGATGTGCAATCATCGTTGATCACTCAACTTGACCAGATACAGAACAATCTTTCTGGTGGCGAGATAAAGGCGGCGGTCAGCGGGCTGGATAAGGTCCGCGACGCGTTGAAATTGCAGGCAGCGATAGATCGGGTGATGCCCAATTTCGTAGCGGCCATATCGGCGGGTAAAGTCGCGGATCCGAACAAGCTGAGTATCCTGTTCAACACCGCGGTTGAACTGGTGCCGGGCCCGGATCATGCAAAGGCGTGGAACCAACTAAAGCTCGCGGAAGAGATGATTGCAGCTGGCGCGACGCTGGAGGAAACGGCCCAGCATTCGGAAATTCCGTCGGATGTTCAGCCTTTCGCGATTTCCCGCCTGAACTGGAACAAAACGCGCGGCGTGCTCAAATTGGAAATTGAGAAATTGCAATCGGCCATTCTCAAATTTTGCTCGGGAAACAATGATTTGAAAGAGGTTGGTGATAGAGTTGGAAATCTGACTGGTTATATCGAAAAGCTAGATGCCCGACTGGAAGATAAGCTCGATGAAATCGTCAATTCCAAGGAAGGTGAGCAGCGGGAAGCCGCGAAAAAACAGGCTCGTTCGTTGGTGAATGAATATCAAAACGAGCTCAATGCTCCATTTTTCAAAGATGTCGATCAGGGCAACGGGTTTGCGAATGTTGCCGTCGCGTCCACTTCACGCGCTGCACTTGGCGAAATTGACAAGGTCCTCGCGGCCTGACGGTATCAGCGGATACTATGGTGTCAGGAAAAGGCGATCGTTTTCTGTTTCGGCAGTTCTCTGCCGTCTGGGCAATGTTGACTCAAGGCGTCATTGCCGCTCGTTTCACCTCACGTTATTATCTCTAATAAAGTCTCTGGAAACTATTTACGTCCTGCACGCCAGTTTTGTTGACACACACGATATTGCACACGACAGTGGGTTAATTTTCTTAGGAAACTGTTTCTAAAGAGTTTCGCGAGTTGCCAGCAATGGATTGTTCTAATGACTGAATTGACATCAACCCAATTGACGTTCCTAGCAAATTATCTACACGTCGTGCCGTCCGCAGGAATGTTCAAGCGAAAAAAGGCCAAACAGAACGCGGAAATTGAGCATAACGAAAAGGTCAAGCAAGACTACCAGAGCTATTTGGAGAAAAAAGCCGAAGTAGACTCTTTGCTTGATGCAATTCGGGCCATGTTGGGACAGTGCAGCCAAGCTCTTAAGTCGATACCCAAAGGGCAGGTAAATGCGGAAGTTCTGGATTTTCGTGAAACAGTTGTCACCCTGACTAAGTCATATACGTCAATCAAGCAGGCGGTGGACGGTATCCACGTTTCTATAACAAACGCGGATTCTGAAAACCCTGAATTTGAACAGGGCAGGAGAAGTCTGGAAACACATCAAGTAAACCTTGTTTATTTGAAGGCCAAAATACCAGATCAGCCCAAACTTATAGAAGATGGAACAATTGGAGTTCTGTTCAAAAAACGCACAGAGATTCAGTCGCTTAAACAGTTTGAAGACACTAAGCTGTTATCAGAGAGCATCGTGAGACTGGAGCTGCCGGATGAGGTTGCTGAACGACAGCGATCTCAGGCGTTGGCAGATCATGATTTGCTGTGCCGAAAATGCCGTGATCGTATTGATGCGATGATTGTTGACGCCCAAAACCCGGATAAGGCTTCTCTGCGAGATAGTTTGGTCTCGTCGGCTGGGGACCTGGTTGAGAAACTCAAGGGCGACCGCCAACCCATAATTGATATTTTGATCAATGCAATCAACGGGCATGCGCACGATAAAATTGCCCAACTGATGGCAGATGGTAGTCCTGTTGCGGCACGTGAAATGCAGCGCACCAAGATTATCACCGAAAGCCTGAAAACGTTGAACCGACAGACCGACGCGCTGACATTGGACGTTACGGAGCTGCGCGTCGCCTTTGCCGATGCCAAGCCTGGTGTTGCCAAACGAGAAGCCGCAGCAGCGTTTCACGAGGCGCAGGCGCAACTGGATGAGCTCGTAGCCCGTAAACGCCGACTTGAAGCCTATGAAGCCTTGATGGCCCAACATGCAGCCAAGATCGCCGAGGCTGAGAGTGAGTTGTGGGAGTGGTTTGAAGACCCGGTGGAGACGGTTACCAATTTGCTTGCTGATCCGGAAACGAAGTTGCGGCCACCTGGCGAACCGTCATTGGAGATGTTGGTTGGCAATGGCGGGATGTATTTCAATCAGGCCAATCAATACGAAACTGACCGAAAACGCGTTGTCCTGGATGCAAAGCTGTTTCCCGACGAAGAGGAAATTACCTATCTTGATGAGGATCAGTTCAACATCCTTATGAGCATCATCGACGAAGGTAAAAAACTTGCTGAAGCGGGTAAAAACCCAGAAGCAGAATTTGCCTTTATCAAGGCGCGCAGTCTGCACCAAGTCTTTCGCGAGTCCGCCCGGATGGCATTGCCACCGGCACAGGAACCGCCGTTGTCAGAGATTGAAAAGCTGAACAAACAGCTCGCGTCGTTTAATGTGGAACTCGACCGGTTTTGGGGCCGTGGAGGGGACGAGCAAAACACACTACGTACCCAGCTTAAGAAAATTGCCAAAGCGCGGGACATTGAAGTCGCAAAAGACGTACCTGATGTTGCAAGCATTCAGGCCCATGCTGACAATTTTGATAAGGCACTGGCACAGGCAATTGCTGCCTATGTACCGCAGCAGCGTGACCAATTGGCCCGCGACCGGGCGCAGGATGCAAAGAACGAGATCCTGCAGGGCCTGTTATCTATGTATAATACAAAGGAATTACAGGAAGCCCAGTTGGCTGATGTCCCTTCGGACAAACTGTTGGTCATCGAACAAGACGGTGTCACAAAGTACTTCGAGATAAAGACGGAGCGTGGTGGAACACAGGACAAAGTTTCAGACAAGCATATTCCGCGCGAAGCTATGGACCTGCTGCTTGAACAGGCCACAATGTTGGAACTGCTTGCCCAAAGTCAGTCCCCGGATTGTTTCGCTGAAATTGAAGCCGCCGTTGCCAAGGGCCAGGCGGACCTGGCTGCAATATCAAAAGGTGGCCCCGACTATGATTACGTGGCGAAACAGGTCAAGGAATGTACTAAGCTGCTGGCGGCAAAGCGATTTTCTTCCTGGGTTCCGGACGGCCTTTACGAACTGAAGGTTGAATTTGAGAATTTCAAAGACAATTATATCACTGGTTACCTGCCAGCGAAGGCCAAACTAAAAGTGGATGAACTGCACGCGGCACTCGAAGCCAAAAAGGTAGAGGCAACAGCTTTGTCCAAAGCATATGACAAAGCGGAAATCGTCGTAAAACGGGTCGAAGCAAAGCTGGCTGGTGGTAAAAAGGCGCCTAAACCAAACCTGGCAGATCAATTGCGAGACCTTATTAAGAAAGGGCCCGGGGCCTTAATGCTTGGGTACACCAGTGCCCCCGGAGAGCTTAAGGAAGCAGACGCTTTGTTGGCCCGCATGAAAAAAGCGCTGGAAGACATCGGCCCGGCGCTGGAAAGTGACGGGCTCGAAGGTGAGTTTAAATCCGACATCAATACGGCGCGCCAGACGCTCGAGACCAAATCGGAAACCGGTATCAGAACTGCTAAGGCGAAAGCCGAAGCGATAGAGGCCAAGATAGACGGCAAGATGGCCGAATTTGATCCATCGAGTAATGGCCTTAAAGCTCTCGAGGATTTTGCAAAATTCCTCGAGAAAGAAGCCAAAGGCGCGTCTGACCGCAAGGCTGCGGTCGCCGAATTTGAAAGTGGTAAGGAAAAAGTTGAAGCATCTCTGAAGCATGCGGCCGCGACTTTGGAAAAAGAGAAATCTACTCTCGCGTCTTATACCGAATACAAAAACGTATATGATGCTATGAAAGCGCAGTTTGATGCGACCAAGAAAATAACTGACCCCGTACAGGGGGTGGCTCAGATCAAGCCGCAAATTTCCAGTGCAAAGCAATTGGATGACGAACTTCAGAACCTTTCGGTCATCAAATCAGGCAAGGCAACGGGCCCTGATTTCCCCGGATGGGAAGATGCGCTGAAAACCAAAATGGAAAATATCTCACAGTCAGCGTCGAACGTTGCAGACAGCATCATTGATAAGGCCAAATACAAACCTTCGGGTGTGGCCGAGGAAGATAAGGCGCTGGAAGAGTTGAAAGACGCGGCTGCAGACGTCGCCGGAACCCTTCGGTTGGTTACCTACCCCAATTTTAAGAAAATCCTGACCCTGGACAAAAACATTGCTGTTGAAGCGGCCGCGGCCCTTGCGGACACAAACACCGTGACCCGCAAGAAAGCACTGGCTTTGGTTAGGGAAAAAGCTTTGGCGGAAGTGCGTAGAATACGTACCGAAATGGACGCCCATCCGGCGCTTAAGGTTTATCGCGGCAATCCGTTCTCAAACAAGTCATGGGACGGTTTTGCCTCGGCATTACACGGATTTGACGTAGATGTTCTTACAAAATTACAACCGGCTTAATCGGGGTCCGACACATGTCCTTTAGCGAAAACGAAGCCAATTGGATCAAATGGGTCTCGGGCAAGAAAATCGACATTGCAGCGGTCAATGATCAGATCGCGCATGACGCTTTAAAACAAAAGGTTCTTGACGAAAATATTCGCCAACGCCTGGATGAAGTGCGTGACGAAATAGACGAGGCGCAGGGCATCGTTGTTAAGAAAACTAAGGATCCAGGTGCCCTAAAAGCTGCTTGGCGTCAGATGACCGGTTCTGACGCGAAAGATGTTGGCGAAATGAAATGGCGCGCTGACGACAGCGACACCAATAAGGGGCTGTTGTCAAAATATGAACTGCGGGCCGACGTGGAAGTCGACACGATTGCCGATATCAACGAGAAAACCCAAAACATCGACCCAAAAGACTTGATCGCGCTGACTGACTCTTTTCAGCGGATCAAAGAGATGGAAAAGACCATGCGGTTGCAGTTCGATGACAAAGGCAATCCCCTTTTTACCGATGAAGACATCCGTAATGAACTTTGGACGCCTTTGGTTCGATCGGGACTGATCCCAGAAAACATGGTGCCGGACGATTTTTCCGAACACGCCATCGCCTTCAAAGGCGCGCAGGAGCTGTACGGCGATAAACTGGCAGCCTACACAGCCACGCATACTAAAACACAGGATAATTTGGCCTTTGGTCTGCGCATTGCCAAAGAGACGGTCACCGTGACCGGGGCCATCGTGTCCGGGTCGTTTCAGATGAAGAATGCAACTGACGTCGCCGCTGGTAAGACCGAATTGAACGAACTGAAAGAGCAAAAAGAAGTCCTGAAAGGTCAAAACCCTCCGGGTGATACAGCAGCGGTTGACGCACAAATTGCGACAAAAGACAAGCAAGTGAGGGAGCTGGAGAACATACCCAGGTACATCGATGCGGGCACGGCGTTGTTGAACGGTGGACTGTCGATGACTGAGCTTGCAATCGAGCATAAATACGCCCCAAAGGATCAGGACAAATGGGCAAAATGGGCGCAAACCCTGACCAAAGGTCTGGAAATTGCGCAGGGCATGGCGGTGAAAAGCGCAACGGCAGGGATTTTGGCGGGTTCCCAAGATGGGGGCAAGTCCGAAGCCGGATTTATAACCTGCATTACCTGTTCACTGAATGCTGGCTTTGCTGGTGCACGTTTGGTTCCCGCGGCATACGCCATCTGGAAAGAACCAGATGAAGCCAAAAGGGCCGCCATGATTGCGGGGGCGGTTGGGACACTTGCTGGGGCTGTCGCCGACAGTATCAACGCAGCGGCTTCGCAGATCAACACCGTTGACAAGAACGCAACAGCCGAAAAGCAAGCTGAACAAAAGCAGGCCGATAAAGACAGTAAAGCTCAGCTTGCTCTGCTTGCCAATGGTCTAAAAGTGGCAATCACCCAGGCTGGAAACGGCCCGGCAATTGTTGCGGCCTACAAGCGCGGTGATACCAAAGCATTGGGAATGCTGCTTGGCGGAGCTGCTGTTGCCGCCGCACTGGCTCCTTCATCCGAAGCCATTTTTGACGCGATGCACAAAGATGTCAGTGCAGAGGAAAACTATCGCCGACAGGTGTCTGACACCCCCATTGAAGGCAACTACCTAGAAACCACAGGTGCCAATCAGGAGGCATCTCAGGATGCCGCGGCTGCCAAGGCGATGGATGCGATCAACAGTTCAGTCTCAGGCGTTCAGAAGATCAACATGGCGCAGATCAAACCGAACCTTCCAACGATGGACCCGGCTTCGGTAGAGGAGCTTCAGAAGCTTATCGATGCCGAAGTCGACGCCAAACAACAGGAACTTGCAGAAAAAGAGTTGAAAGACGCTCTGAGTCCAGCAGTGGTTCAGGAAATGTTCGACGACGTTGATGCCGAAGTTGGCGCCTTTGAGGAAACCTATTCCAAGGCCTTCCCCGACACCGGGATTACGTCTCGAACACCGCAAGAAATTGCTGACGCCGGAGATGCCATTGACCGGGCTATGGCAAACACAGCAGCACTGCGCCAGAAAGTGGCGTTGATCAACGGCCTGTCCGGAGGGGCGGCTGGCGTAATCGTAGCGCTGGTTCCTGGTGCCAGCGCCGTCGCTTCAATGCAGGCACTGGTGCGCGACATTTATACGCTAGTCAAATGCGTCGAGGTTCATAACACTTGGTGCGACAGCATGGATGTGGCTATGGCCGGGCAAGGTGGTGCGGCGGCGGCGATTCAGAACACTGTACGCAATGCCAAAATCCATCTTTCCCAAGCTGCAATTGTGGCCATTCTGTCCGCGCTGAAAGCCTCGTCTGACGTGGCCCGTATGTTTGATCCCTCAGGCGTTGCGACGGCAGTATCTGCTGGGGCAAGTATGGCTTCGGCTGTGGTGAATTTTGCCTATAAAATGCAAAAAGAAGCCGAAATCAAAATCGGCTGGGCTACTTATAAAGATGCCCGTAGCAATCCGGGCAACCGAAAAGCTGCGCGAAAGGCTTTGAGGTTGAACAGTACGCTTGCCAAATGCTGTATCGCCTATGGCGCAGCCATTCAGGGGGATACTGCCGCCAAGCAGGCGATAAAGGCCACCGGTTTGACGATCACTGCCCTGCAAAATGATAAAGACATCTGTGTACGTCTTGTCGCATACCTTGAAAATGAACTTGTCGACGATCCAACTGTTCTTGCTGTTGATTACCAGAAAAATAACAAGTGGGCACCGGGCAAGCCCGCTTTGGAACTGGCGAACTGGACGATGTTCAAAGCGACAGCGCGGAAATCGGCGACACCTCTACTAAACGAAGCCAGCACGTCCACCCCAGCCATTGACCGCCTTCTTGCCAATCTCGCCCAAGTACCCGACTGGGGCGAAACCGCGAAATTCGACGGGGCCCGCAGTGCAAAAGCGGCCCAAAGCGAAGAAGGCGTAGCCAAAGATTTTCCGGGTAAACATCAGGCAGTGCTGGATCGACTTGAGACACAACAGGATATTCTCGACCGCCTTGAGGCCGCTTATTCTGCCTATCAGCCGATGAATGAAGCGGGCAGCGATAAACATGACGGAATGGCCAAGGCATCAAAGACATATGCCGCAATTGCCAAAGCGGGCAGCAAGGTTGTGACCGGTAATATTACGGCCCTGAAGGCCTACCCTGAACTGGTAGCCTAAGCCTAGATGCTTTTGATCATCCGCCCCCCCCCAAAGGATTGGCGGATGATCGACAGTTTTGGTGCATTATTTTGAACTACATACTTGCAGGCCAACCTGTAGTGAACTCCGGCAGAGAAATTTGAGACATGTGTTGCGACCAACAGTTCAAGCGCAACCCAATGAGGAGTGGTTGTTCTTGGATCAGCCAAAAACGCGTTCTGCGCCGCTGTTACGATCTTCCTGGCAAGATATCGGATGATTGGGGTCAGCCCCACATCGCTAACAATGTTCGGGCATCTTCTAGACAATAGTCAGTCTGCCCCAGTCGTAAAGCACTAACTTCAGGTGGGGTAGTCTTCAATTACTTGAATGGATTAGCATTCATTGTTAATTTTTTTCGCCGAACCTTCGACTTTTTGCACGGTTGCCGCAAACTGCCATGTCGCACCACAGCCGGGATTTGTTTTTGGAAAAATCATGGAAAATGAATTTGCAATCGAGTGCAGGACAACACTTCAGTCTCGCACTATCAATCTTTGACAGATATTCAAAAAAGGACTGCAATATGGGACCAAAAATTGCTGCTCCCAACACGTTACTTTCCCGCCAATCCCAGCGTCCATAATTGTCGTGAACAGCAAATCTGGCCACGCGCAGGCACGCAACATAATGATCCTGCAAAACCTTCAATAGATCCGCCGAGGGTGTTTCATTATCACCAATGGCCAATATTACAGCGTACACGTTTTCTCGAATTGAACGCGCTGTACGAACGAGCGATGCTGTTTGTCGCGGGTTTAACGCATTGACGGCAGTCTCGATCCTGTTTTCCGCCCAAACCAGACATTCTGACTGCAGAGACCATGCAATCAAATCTGAAAGTGTAAGGATACGCTCTTCATAGAATGCACCGTCCCTTCCACTACATGTATTGGCAAAATCCAGGCAAAGCACACCACCAATAAGAGTGAAGCCGCGATCAGTTGGACGGTTTATTGCATTACACATTTAACCAGTGTAACCTGTTTTAGCGGTTAGGATCAATTGACAAACTTTGCCGGTTGATCATCAAGTATATATGTCGCCACGTAGACGATCGCATTTGTAAATGAATGGGCCATCACGGGTGCTGAGTAATCGCACCCGGTCACCTCAGTCGAAGAAGCATGGATTTTTTTTACCAACGAGGATATGAAATGATACTGGTTTACCGTCGAGGCATTGGTCATTGGGTCGCTTTGAGCGCTGTTTTGACAGCGATCTGCCTGCTAACCGTTATAGCTAATCAGGCCCATGCCGCGGATGAAAGAACCAGTTTTTTCATAACAAGCGAAGGCAAAGGAGAAGGTGCCAATTTGGGTGGCCTTGAAGGGGCGGATGCGCATTGTACCCAGCTTGCCGAAGCTGCGGGTATTTCAGGAAAGGTTTGGCGGGCCTATCTAAGCACTTCTGGTGATGATGCCGTGAATGCACGGGATCGTATTGGAACCGGCCCGTGGCACAATTCAACTGGTGTCATGATTGCGCGCGATCTGGATCATCTGCACAGTGAAGATACTGGCATTGGCAAGCAAACCTCTTTGACCGAAAAAGGTGACGTTGTGAATGGTCTGGGGGACAAACCCAACATGCATGATATTCTCACAGGGTCATTGCCAGATGGGACGGCAAATTTGGAATACAACCTGACATGTTCAAATTGGACAACAAACGGGAAAGGTAAGGCGTTGGTTGGCCATCATGATCGCGTTGGTGGCGGAGCACGTCCCAAACAGTGGAATTCAGCACATGTGACATGGGGGTGTAGCCAAACGAAACTTCAGGGTTCAGGCGGGACTGGGCTATTCTATTGTTTTGCTGAAAACTAGCGATTTTTTGGTTCGTTTTGCTACGTTTAAACCTGCTGCATATTCATAATGCGCAATCACATCTAAATGGCGTCCTTGGCACCCTTCCATATCAAGGGGTCGGACTTATTCGCCAATCAGCCCACTGAAGAGACTCCGACCAGTTTGACTGCATTGGGTTTGGTTAGGTGAAAATTAGGACTATCAGGTGTGGGGTCGCTCATCCAGAAGATCTGGTTTTGTTTGAAAGTCGACTTATGGGAAGATCCTCATCGTGAAAATAGTACTGCGTTTTCCCCCCTGAATACATCATCAATGCAAGCAGGGGTTCTTCAATTCTCCTGCCCTCTCTGGTGATATGCATCGGAATGGGAAAGCTATCTCGCAGCTTCCCGCCCGCATATGCCTCAACACGCTCTTGCAGCTCGATCAGCCCGGTCTCAGCCATGCAAGCCAGATTCTGACAAAGCACCGTTTTAGACCGCAGTCAGCCCGGCTTGAGTATTGTCGATTTCTTACCTAACCCCATGTACTCTGGCGGCGTGCCCAACAAACCCATCACCCGCGTTTCACCAGCCACCCGTTAAATCGCTTCCATTTCACTGCGCTTACTCTTTCTAGGCAAATTCGATTTATCCATAGGCAGAACGTCCGCTGTCTCGCGCAACTGTCCTGACTGGCATGACTGTCCTAGATTGAGCATGTGGGTGGCCCAAGCTTTCATTGCCCTCTCGACCCATTCACCGCCCCGATAGGTGCAGCCCTCTTTCGTCAATTACTCATCCATCCAGCGAATGACGGCATCGTTCTTAGCCAAATAAACCTGATAGTCTGACACAGTGCCCCGCATAAACGATAAGGCACCAAACACCAAACTGCTCCAACGTCTTCATTGCAGGTACTTTTCGCAGTGCGATAGGCAAACAGTCTATGCCGACAAACAATTTCCGTCTTGTCGCAAAAATTTCTTTAATCACAGCATACCAAACCGAACAAAACTGGCGCTTCCAAACCACTTGGGATGTTACTTTATCCCCGGAACGCCTGCGATCAATGGGAGAGCAGAAATTTCCAAGTCTCAATAGATGGCGCGCCAAAAATTCAGCCACCGCACGGTATCTCTCAAGATTTCATGTACACAGGCAGACTGGACACGTTACCCAACAAGATGGCCTTTGCCATTTCTTCAAATCCCCTGTTCAAGAACTCAATTGAACCCCAGTCAATCTAGTCTCCTGAACCGCACTAAAAAATCATCTAACTTTCTGTCGCACACGACCATTCTCTGCACGATTTTCACTCGCTACAGGTTGCAACACACGCTAGTGTTGTGCAACAATTTGTATGTTTTGTACGATAAATTGGACTTTACATGCCCACTATCCACGAAAAAATCGAATGCCTCATCGCAGATAGGGGGCTAACGAAGCGAAAAGCAGCCGAGATGGCGGGTATCAAATATACCACTTTCCACAGCGCCATGACCAGTCAACGTAAGATGGATTTCGAGACCATAGACGCAATTTCAAAAGCCCTCCGCGTTGATATTCGCTTCTTCTCACAAACTAAATCCAAGGTAACCTTGGAGCCATGCTCAGAAATTGATGACCTCAACTCTAAAGCGATAGGCCTCCTCGACGAAGCCTTTCAAGCTGGCGTTCGGAGCCACCTATACGCCGGTAAGGAAATTTCGCTAGAAGCTTTTCTTAATTGGTGGTTTGCTAGCAGTGGGAGACTGGAATACGCTGATCAACTAATTCCATATATAGATCTATTCAACAAACCCACGAGCGATGACAAGAGAATCCAACCGCTCCAAACGGGCCCACAGAGTCTCGCTTCTGTTTGCTTTGACGTACAGCATCCAGGTCAGCTTATTGAAACCCTGGAAGGATTTGATGGTAACATAAATGCAAGACTGTTGAATGCCCACCGAGAAGCATTGGAGAAGGGTGAACCTGTAATCAGCCACCCTTCGCTAGATGTAAATTTACGAGACGGAAAACGATTTACTCGTAGATACCGAAGGGTTTTAGCCCCAGTCACCTTAGCAGATGGCACGACCTTGGTGGCAAACTACTCACAGGACATTCGCCCTCAGTAAATCCGCCTGAAGAATGTGTTCCAACTCTGATCGAGGCGCCCCAACCCACCATTCGGTGCTGCAACGCAGTTTCGGCTCTGGAGTGGTCCATTTTTGTGCTGCGGACAATGATTGCGTAAAGCCGTAAACCAAATCTAACCGGGCTTGGATATGCCTTTCAGGAATGAATGCATAGACCCAGTCTACGTTCCATTGTGTAATCGCTAACACCTGCAACAAGCGCATAAACGAAGCTAGTCGATCCCGCTTCCCCCTGCGACCTGGCTGAAACGTCAGCTCCCCGATATAGGCAAGCCTTCCCGACAGTTTTTCTCCCAATGGGGGAGCAACCCAGTCCAACGCAGCTCCCGATCTATTGGGGAAATGATGGCGTGAAATTCGCTTTTGGTATTGGATGAAATTTTCTCGCCCAATATCCTGCAACATCGCCGCTGCGCCACCGATACGTTGATCCCCATCCTTTAGATACAGCCAGAACGCCGTCTTTTCAGTGTGGTCAACTCGTGACACATCAAATCCTGGCATTTGAAAATTTCTTTCAAACTCTCGCGCATCTTCCGGCACCGCCTCAAAGTCGGTCGAATATTCGACCGACAGCCCCTGCTCTTTCAGCTTTCGCAAGTATAAAGACGCCACCTCTAGAATTTGAAGCTGGTTCATCTCACTATCTCTCCCTCACTTTTAGATTTCGGTCACGATATATGCCCCATTACCCTCGTCCAAGTTCGTACGTGATCTAATAAATTTAGATTTGGGAGATCGAAAGTGTGCCACGTCAGTGGGAGACACCAAAAACAGCGCGCGGTGAGACACTGAACATGGTCTGCCAGCCCCCCCCAGCAAACCTCCACTGGCCCCACGCATCTTGACACGCGCCAAATCCTTTGGCGCAGTACCCGTCGCCAGCCAATATTCTTAGATGACGCAACACTCTCCAATAGAGACTTGTAGCTAGGACATCTATTTGGCCGGGTTTCGGGCCCCGGCCCTTTCCCACACCGGCGCGCTGCGGCACATCACAGAGGGCGCGCTTTTCACTCACGGAATTCCCCCGGGACCCCCCGCAAATCCAACAAAGGAACCTAAGAGGACGCCATGCAGGTACAAACGGAAACCTCAATCTGTACACCAGAAACTGGTGCACAGCAGCACTTCGAAACGAGTTCTAAAACACCCTAGCTGTAGCCAATAGCCGCTTGTGGCTTACCGCTTTCCCTAAATAAATTACTCTTTGAACCCCAACGCTACACGTTGGATCATCAGATTTTCGCCTAGCTATTTGTCGAGTATGAGGTGTGAGCCAAATTGAAACGTGCCTCAATTTGATCACAGAACTCTGCCACAGATCCTTCGTGAATTGTATTATTGCTCGGCATATTATTATTAGGTACTCAATGAAAACCAATATCATAATTCTTGCATTTCTCGGCGTCGCGGGATGCAGCGAACCGGTGGAAGGGCCCAAAGGCTATGGGTTTGGACCGGTCACCTCGGCGGCTCCTTACAACTCCCGTACAAGGTCTGAAACTTTGACCTACGGAGAAACGCATTCTCGTCAAACTGGACATCTCGGTCGGGCTCCCGGGCTGTACCAAACGTCGACCGGAGTACCTTGGCTCGTTTTTGAATCATCGAACGCTGCAAAAGGAGGCGCTCCATTGCAAGGAACCCCTGCCATGCGAAGTGCGATCAGCTACGCAAGCAGTAAGTGGACCCCACCTTACGCCAAGCGCATAAAGAGTGATGATGGTGATGCGCTAATTCGTGTGGTGACCGTTGATGGTAATTCGTTTGCAGTCATGAGAAGTATTCGTCCGAAGAACCTTTTGAATGCAATGTTTTCGAACGACACCTACTACAAAATATTGGATCAAGGCATTAGACAATCCGGTTGTGTGACATCGGGTGAAACCATTGCTCAAAGCTCACAAGGAGTGATTCAAAGCCTTACCGCGCCAGTAAATTGCTGATCTGACTTTCTATTGTAGTAGCAATGTTCAGTGTTGCTATCTGGATATTCGGCGCACGGAGAATCCTAAGTCTGCTCTGGGCCGTTTGCGTTGGTTGGGTCATCAACACTGAGTGACCGCAAGGTCCCGCATAGTTGCCGTTGATGCCCCTAAATGGTTTGGCGACCCTTCGATGTTGCACTTCAGAAGACCCACATTGACCAATAGTAAAACTGCAGATTGCAACTGATTGACGAATACTCACTGCACACATCTACCAGCCCAACGAACTCCAATGAAAGCAGACGGCAAACAAATGAAGAATGGGAGAACGAAAATAAAGTTCCCCGCCTATCAGCACGTGATCGATCCGTAGAATCAAAAAAGTCTCTGCCTTTTCTTTCGAAAAAACAGAGACTTATCTTGGTACCCAAGGCCGGACTCGAACCGGCACGCCCGTTAAGGCGGGGGATTTTGAATCCCCTGCGTCTACCATTCCGCCACTTGGGCCTCGGGGAACTCTCTAACCAAGCCCGCGACTGAGGTCCAGAGGCAATTTTCCTTCTGAGGCCAACATTTTGACGAATTATCTGCCCTTCATGTTGACCAGCCACCCAACACCAGTATTCAACCTATAAAAACCGATAACAGGACACCCAACAATGCTTCGCAGCCTTTACAATCGTACAATGGCGCTTGCCGATCATCCGCATGCTTTGTGGTGGCTGGCTGCAGTGGCCTTTGTTGAAAGCTCGTTTTTTCCCATTCCACCAGATGTCCTGATGATTCCGATGATTCTTGCGCGTCCTTCTCGGGCTTGGCTGATTGCGCTTGTGGCACTGGTGGCCTCTGTCCTGGGTGGAATGCTGGGCTATGCGATTGGTGCCTTTTTCTACGACAGCATTGGTCAGCCATTTTTGGAGGCTATGGGCAAAGGTGACGCCATGTTGGCATTTAATGACAAGTTCAACGATTTTGGATTTTGGGCCGTACTGGGCGCGGGGATTACCCCGTTCCCGTTCAAAGTGATCACCATCATGTCCGGCTGGACAGGCATGCCGTTAGGGACCTTTATTGCCACTGCCATTCTGGCCCGTGCACTGCGGTTTTTCCTGGTCGCTGCCCTGTTATGGAAGTTTGGGACACCAATTCGTGACTTCATCGAGAACCGTTTAGGGCTTGTCTTTACTGTCTTTCTGGTGCTGCTGTTTGGCGGATTTCTATTGCTCAGGTATATTTGACATATGCGCCGACTTCTTATTCTTGCCGCTGCTGGCGGCTCTGCCGCGCTCCTTCTGGGGGCGCTTGGGTTCCAGTACATCGGTGAAATGCCGCCCTGCAAACTGTGCTACTGGCAGCGTTATCCCCATGTCGCAGCCGCCGGTATCGGTGTACTAGCACTGATGATCCCCGGCGCGCTACTGCCCTACCTGGGTGCGCTGGCTGCGCTCACCACATCTGGCATCGGCTTCTACCACAGTGGCGTTGAACGCGGATGGTGGGAAGGCCCCACAACCTGCACCTCTGGGCCCATTGGCAACCTCACACCGGAACAGCTGATGGAACAAATCATGGGTGCGCCATTGGTGCGCTGCGATGATATCCCATGGGAGATGTTCAGCCTTTCCATGGCCACATGGAATGGAATTGCATCTTTGATTTTAGTTGGAATCTGGATTGCGGCAGCCCGGACCAGCGCCCACTGAAGCAAACAGGGCCTGAGGTGGTGAGATTGCCGCCTCAGGTTTCTTTTTTGGTCGACAACAGCAGATTTGTTTCACTACTGACAACCCCGTCAAAAGTCCGGATCTTGGCCAGAGCCATATCCAGCGTCTCCAGCGTCTCGGTCCCCAGTTCAACGATCAAATCCCAACGCCCATTGGTCGAATGAATGGCTCGCACTTCAGGAATACCTTGTAATTGCCTGGTAATCCTGTTGGCACCACGCCCCTCAATCCCAATCAGCATCAACCCGCGTACAGGGTCCCGTAGCACGTCCTCTTTGACAACAACTGTAAAGCCAAGAATATCGCCACGCGACTGAAGCCGCTCAATCCGTGCTCTCACTGTGGTTCGTGACAGGTTTAACTGCAGCGCCAGGTCCGACAATGAAGCCCGCGCATCATGTCGTAGCGCTGACACCAGTCGCTCATCCGTTTTGTCCATATTAACTTCCAATTTGGCAATACAGCTACCCTTATGTACAAATTCATCCCTGTATTCCACCACTAAACGGAGATTTGTTGCACTTAACCAAACGCAAATCCAAGGAGTCCACCCACGTGACCCCGCAAACATGTATTCTCATCGGTGCTCCGGTCGACAGTGGCAAACGCCGCGATGGTTGCCTGATGGGACCAGATGCCTTTCGCACCGCTGGCCTGAACGCAGCCCTGTCCGATCTTGGTCACAGGGTCGAAGATTTGGGCAATCTATCCCCTGCCCCATATACGCCTGACACTGATGACGGCCCTCTTGTTGCGCCAAATGAAACCATTGGCTGGACCAAACAGCTTATGGCCAGCGCGGAACAGGCCATGACACAGGGGATGCCAATCTTCCTTGGTGGTGATCACGCGCTGTCGCTTGGCTCAGTTGCGGGTGTTGCCAACTATGCTGCAGATCAGGGGCGCCCACAGTTTGTGCTTTGGCTAGACGCCCACACTGATTTTCACACACCACTGACCACGGACAGCGGCAATTTGCACGGCACACCAGTTGGCTATTTCACCGGTCGCAGTGACTTCAACGGATTTCCGACCGTGAAAAACCCGGTACCCCAGGAAAATGTCTGTATGATTGGGTTGCGTTCCGTCGACACGCCGGAACGACTGGCGCTAGAGGCCAGCAATATCCATCGCCACGATATGCGTGACATTGATGAAAATGGTATCGCCCGCCCACTCTCCACCTTTTTGAACCGTGTGGCACAGGCCAATGGGTTTCTCCACGTCTCTCTGGACGTAGATTTCCTGGACCCCTCGGTTGCTCCGGCTGTAGGCACCACAGTCCCCGGTGGCGCGACTGTTCGTGAAGGCCACCTAATATGCGAAATGTTACATGATTCCGGCCTGATGACATCTCTCGATTTAGTCGAGCTCAACCCCTTCTTAGACGAGCGCGGTCGTACCGCACATCTGATGGTCGATCTGTGTGCCTCAGCTCTTGGGCGCCGTGTATTTGACCGCCCTACGCGGAGCTATCCGTGAATACGCTGCAAGCACCAAGTGCGGTTGTCATGATACGACCGCACCAGTTTCGTTCGAACCCAGAAACCAGCGGCGACAATGCCTTTCAAACTCTGCCGAGCCGCTCGCTCAGTGACACTTCAAAGACTGCACTTGCCGAATTCGACGGTGCAACCAAGGCGTTGCGCTCTGCTGGTGTAATCGTACATGTGTTTGACGACACAGGAACAGAAACTCCTGACAGTGTCTTTCCCAACAACTGGTTCTCGACCCATGTCGGTGGTCACGTCGCCCTCTACCCGATGTCCGCTCCAAACCGCCGCAAAGAGCGGCGGTCCGATGTGATCGAGATGCTGAAACAGAAGTATCGGGTGCAGGATGTCATCGACTATTCCGGGCTTGAACACGACAATTTGTCGCTCGAAGGCACCGGTGCCATGGTTCTGGATCACATTGGCCGCATCGCATACACAGCTAAATCCAATCGCGCGGATCCCGTGCTGCTGGAGCGTTTCTGCACGCACTTCAACTATGAACCCATTGTATTTGAAGCCAAAGATTCAAACGGAAACGACATCTATCACACCAACGTTCTGATGGGTATCGCCACTGAATTTGCATTGATCTGTCTAGACATGATTGTTGATCCAGCTCGACGCGCAACAATTGTGCAGCGGCTAGAGGAAAGCGGCCGGGAGGTCATTGATCTGACAGCAGACCAGATTTCCTCATTTGCTGGAAATGCCATGGAGCTGAACGGACACCAGCGCCACCTTGCCCTGTCCGCGCGCGCTCTCGATGCACTCACACCCAGTCAAATTGCAACAATCGAACGCAGTGCAACGCCACTGCCACTCACCATTCCCACAATCGAAACTGCCGGAGGATCCGTACGCTGCATGTTGGCCGGCATCCACCTGAACGCCCGCGAAAGGATCATCCAATGACTCAACCTTCCAATAAGGCACTTGTACCTTTTGTCAGCGTAGACAACATGATGCGGCTTATTCATCATGTTGGAATTGAGCAAATGCTGATTGATTTGGCCAACTATGTTGAAGATGATTTCAAGCGCTGGGAGAAGTTTGACAAAACCCCTCGCGTAGCCAGCCACTCAGAGGTTGGTGTCATTGAACTGATGCCCACGTCAGATGGCGAGGCCTACGGCTTTAAATACGTCAATGGCCACCCCAAGAACACTTCGGAAGGGCTGCAAACCGTTACTGCATTTGGCCTGATGGCGGATGTCTACACCGGCTATCCGGTGTTGTTGACAGAAATGACAATACTGACGGCTCTACGCACTGCGGCAACCTCAGCCATGGTGGCAAAATACCTGGCTCCAAAAGGCGCTGACACAATGGCCATGATCGGCAATGGCGCACAGTCCGAGTTCCAAAGCTTAGCTATGAAAGCCATCTGCGGCATTACGTCGGTTCGCCTTTACGACACCGACCCAGCTGCCACTGCAAAATGCGCAGCAAACCTGGCCAGCACTGGATTGGATGTGGTCATTTGCAAAACGCCGGAACAAGCCATTGAGGGAGCACAAATCCTCACCACCTGCACCGCGGATAAGCAATGCGCCACAATCCTAACCGACAACATGGTTGGCGCAGGTGTCCACATCAATGCAATCGGCGGCGATTGCCCCGGCAAAACCGAGCTGGCGGCCGGGATCCTAACCCGTTCGGACGTTTTTGTTGAATTCCCACCTCAGACCCGTATCGAAGGTGAAATCCAACAGATGGCTGAGGATTTTCCGGTCACTGAATTGTGGCAAGTGATCAACGGTACGAAAACCGGCCGTACCAGTGATCGCCAGATCACGTTGTTTGACAGTGTTGGCTTTGCGATCGAAGACTTTTCAGCACTCCGCTACATCCGAGACCGCATCAAAGACAGCGATTTCTTCTTTGAATTGGACATGTTGGCCGATCCAGATGATCCACGTGACCTGTTTGGTATGGTTCAACGCGCCGCCCAATAAGCCAGCAAATCCCGGCATTCTGTGCCGGGATTTCTCCCTCAACATTGCCTATGCATCCAACTCAGCGTCCCAGTACAGAAAGTCCATCCAACTTCCATGCAAGTGGTTCGGTGGGAATTTTCGGCCTGTATTGCGCAATTCTTCTGCGCCAGGTTGCCTTGGCGCCTTTTGCAAGAACATGTCCAGCCTGTGCAACGGTTTTGACCCCTTGCGCAGATTACAGGGTGAACAGGCCGCAACCACGTTTTCCCAGCTGGTAACACCGCCGGCGGCTCTTGGCACAACATGATCAAACGTCAGGTCACCACGTGCCCCGCAATATTGGCAACAAAATTCGTCCCGCAAGAATAAATTAAAGCGCGTGAAGGCCACGCGCTTTTGGGGTTTCACATAGTCCTTTAGCACCACCACCGAAGGTATTCGGATCACTGTACTGGGGCTGTGCACCTCTTCATCGTATTCGGCTACGATATCAACACGCTCCAGCCAGGCTGCTTTGATCGCATCCTGCCAAGGCCATAGGGACAAGGGATAATAGGACAATGGCCGATAATCGGCATTCAACACCAGCGCCGGATGTTGTTTCAAGGCGCCTGGCGTGCGCACAAAGTCAGTTCTAAAGTCGCCATCCATCTGAAACGTCTTCCTCGCCCTGTCTACCCGTCTATCCGGTACCAGAGCGGGGAACCCGCCCCAGCATATGATTAACTATATATCGTGGTTGAAACCTGACAAGCCCCCAGTTTCCACTATATCTCGCAATTAGCATATGCGGGAATTGTAACAGCAAAATGATAGCAACCCTTGATTTGCCTGTGCCCGCCTCGTATGGGCGGGCATGACCCGTTTGATCCGCTTTAACAAACCCTTCGATGTGCTGCCACAGTTTACTGATCGTGGCACAGCAGGTGGGACTCGCCGCACCCTGAGCGATTTCATTACCCTGCCCGGTGTTTATCCAGCCGGACGGCTTGACCGGGACAGCGAGGGCTTGATGCTGCTGACCGACCACGGCCCGCTTCAGGCCAAGATCTCGGACCCCAAGCACAAAATGGCCAAAACCTATTGGGTGCAAGTTGAAGGCACCCCAGACATGGCCGCCCTGCAAGCGCTTGCCCAGGGGGTTGAACTAAAAGACGGGCTGACCAAACCAGCCCAGGCCCGCGTCATCGACGAGCCAGAAAACCTGTGGCCGCGCACACCGCCCATTCGTGTTCGTAAAAACATACCCGACACTTGGGTTGAACTAACGCTGCGCGAAGGCCGCAACCGTCAGGTGCGCCGAATGACCGCTGCAGTGGGCCATCCGACCCTGCGACTGATCCGCTGGAAGATCGGAAACTGGACATTGGAAGGGCTGAAACCAGGAACCTGGCAAGATGCCCCCCAAACGACCAAACCAACCCGAACGCGTCGCTAGCGCATATGGGCCAACAATAACCTGAGCCAGCTGTTGCCAGTACTGCGTACGGTCAGGTCATCGGATGTTCGGAACTACCATTCAGTATAGCGCCCAATCGCGATTGCCGTCGGGTCTGACACCCCCGACATCAGGATCAGGGCCCTGTTTAAATCAGGGCGCTATTGAGATGCATTTACGCTCGGGGATAAAATCCCCGGCCTACCCCGCTTGCGCGGTACCGCCGCTAGTATTTGCCTTTACCACCAGCTTGAATGCTGAAATCCAAACTGGATCAGAACCGGCAGGGATCTACCCTGCCGGTCCATAGACTGTGGTTACAACCCCAATTTGTCGCGCATAAAGGCCAGCGCAACACTCAGCCCATCCTGCGCAATTCCATGACCAGTTCCCTTTTGGATATGGGCAAACACATCCTGAAAGCCAGCTTCCTGCAAGGCTTCTGCGGCCTCAGGTAGCGATTGCGGTGGAACCACGTCATCCGCGTCTCCATGGACCAGTAGGATCGACATTTTGCTGACCACTTCATCCTTCAGCGTTTCGGGTGACAGTAAGCGGCCCGAAAAGGCGACGATACCCGCAACCGGATCTTCGCGACGCGGTGCGACATGCAACGCCATCATCGTGCCCTGGCTAAAGCCAAACAGGACCACCTGTTCGGGCAGCACGTCCTCGTCCACCATCAACGCATCAAGAAATGCATTCAGATCATCAATCGCCGACCGCATCCCGCGCTCAGATTCTTCCTCAGATGACCCGTCAATCCACGGGATAGGAAACCATTGGTACCCCATCGGCGCCCCAGCACAGCGCTCAGGGGCATCAGGAGCAACAAACAGCGTATCCGGCAGATGTTCACCCAAAGGATCTGCCAGCCCAAGCAGGTCAGCACCATTGGCCCCATAGCCATGTAGAAACACCACAACCGAACGGGTGGTGCCTGACACAGGCTCTTTTCGTTCGGCGGTCAATACTCGAGTCATCTGATACCTTCTCTGGATTTTGCTACATGGTAATAGGAAAACAAAAGCCGGGCTGCAACCGACCGCCAAGGCGACCAATCCTCAGCCATCTTGCGCAACTCTTTTTCTTTTGGGCGGTCCGGCAATTCAAACAACATTCTTGCGGCTTCCTGCAAGGCCAAATCCCCCGGTGCAAAAACATCCGCACGGCCAAGCGAAAACATTGCATAAATCTCTGCGGTCCAGGCTCCTATCCCAGAAACCGTGACCAATTGCTCCACTACTTCGTCATCAGGAACATCGCGCAAAGCATTGTAATCAATATTCGCTTCAGCCAAAGCACGCGCATATCGAACCTTCGGTCTGCTTAAACCTGCCGCTCGCAACTCCTCTTCGCTGGCTGCCATAACCTGAGACAATTCAGTAAGGTTGGCCTCCTCCATCCGCCGCCAAATGGCCCGCGCCGAGGCAACACTGACCTGTTGACTGATAATCGCCGACAACAACTCAGAAAATCCATCAGGTTTGCGTCGAAGCGGCAATGGGCCGGTTAATTCCAGCGCAGCCGCAAAACGCGGATCGTAATTCGCCAACCACTCGGCCCCCTCCGCTACACAGGCATCACTTGATATTATGCGGCCAATATTTTGATCTGACGCCACGTCATTCTCCTGCTTCACAATCACTTGCAGATTAGCCACAGGTTCCAGCACAGCAAGCGGCTTGTGCACACTGTTTTTCGCAGCTACGCATTCGCCATGACAATTTGTATGACCACTCACGATGACCGTGCCGCCAAACGCAATGTCGCCATTCTGGTAATGGCGCAGGCTTTCCTTGGCTCGCAAATGCCAATCATCTTCATCGTTGGCGGCTTGGCTGGCCAATCCCTGGCCTCTAACGCCTGTTTTGCAACCTTGCCAATCTCACTGATTGTTCTTGGCTCGATGTTATCGGCCACACCTATTTCAGCCATCATGCAGAAATGGGGTCGCAGGTTCGGGTTTATCATTGGCGCTCTGGGTGGCGCCGTCGGCGCTATGGTTGGTGCTTATGGTCTATATCTTGGGTCATTCCCCATTTTCCTAGCCGGGAGTTTCCTGACGGGTGTCTACATGAGCGCGCAGGGTTTTTATCGCTTTGCTGCGGCAGACACAGCCAGCGAAGGCTTTCGCCCAAAGGCCATTTCATATGTTATGGCTGGTGGTTTGCTCTCCGCAATCATTGGCCCACAACTGGTCAAAGCCACCAGCGATGCCTTTGTCATTCCATTTTTGGGCGCCTATATGGCGGTGATCGCAATCAACGTAATTGGCGCGCTCTTATTCCTGTTTCTCGATATCCCCAAGCCCGCGGCCCCTAGCGCAGACGCGCCGCATGGTCGGACCCGTTGGGAGCTGTTGAAAACGCCCCGCATTGCCGTTGCGGTGATCTGCGCCATGGTTTCATACGCTTTGATGAACCTGGTGATGACTTCGACACCGCTCGCTGTGGTTGGCTGTGGTTTCACCCAGAACAATGCGGCTGACGTGGTCACAATGCATGTACTGGCGATGTACATCCCTTCGTTCTTCACCGGTCACCTGATCTCCCGCTTTGGTGTTGAAAAGGTAGTTGCCGCAGGTCTGGTCATTTTGGCTGGCGCAGGCGCTGTAGCCCTGAATGGGGTTGAACTCAGCAACTTCTTTGTTGCGCTAATTCTCCTGGGACTGGGCTGGAACTTTGGTTTCATCGGTGCCACCACCATGTTGGCTGGGGCCCATGAACCACACGAACGTGGCCGGATGCAGGGTCTAAACGATCTGTTGGTCTTTGGCGGCGTGACCTTTGCCTCGCTGTCCTCAGGCGGCTTGATGAACTGCTCGGGCGGCAATCCGGTAGAAGGCTGGAACGCCGTCAACATGGCAATGGCACCGTTCCTGGTTCTGGCTGGCGGAGCACTACTGTGGCTAACCCTTAGGCCCAGTACCGATAGCCTTCCAGCCGAAAAAACATAACTCACCACCTCTCGGTATTCTCCAGGGAGGGTTTCACCAACGCCTATTTACTTCTTTTCAAACGATAACACTAAAGCTTGCGAGATTTCATGTTCTGGAAACAGTCATTGATTGGTGAAGATTTACGCCATTGGATCGAAGACAACTACGATTGGGTGCATGAACATCGCCCGACCTGGTGGAAAACCGCCCAATTGGTAACTCCTACTCGAAAACATTTTTCAGCCACACACGGTGACGACCACAAAACTGCTCAGGCTGTTACACACGATATAATGCGGCTGCTAGGTATGGATTACCAAATACAACTGGAACCGCTTCCAGAACTACCGGACGAGTTGCGTCACGAATATGGTAAGTCTTCTGAAGTTGTTGGAGAATACTGGCACGACGATGATGCTCCTCTCATCACGTACCGCCCCAGCTTGCTCCGAACACCACTCGCCTTCATCAACACTATGGTACATGAACTAATCCATGCCCGGCTTGCACCAGTTGCAGATGAACTTCCTGGTGGTCTTGTTGCGCATGAACTTGCAACCGACCTACATTGCATAATTGCAGGATTTGGCGTGATCCAGCTGCAGGCCGCGGAGCAAATGGGTTGGACTGGATACATGACACAACCCTCTCGCGCAGTTGCTCTGGCTGAATTTCTGCGTCTCAAGGAATTCGAGCCCGAGCAGGCACTGAAGCACCTGTCCGGCCGCCCCAACAGGTGGCTGAAAAAAGCTATGAAGGCCGCCTAGATTTACCAGCGCCCCAATGCTGCACGCCACAATAAACCCGACCGACGGTTGAATTCGCTTAATCCCAAAGCGCCCTGTACAACCCGTTCAGGCTGTTTGATGGCCTGTTTTAAAATACCTTCGGCCTGCCATCCAGCCAACAGAGCAACACCGGACTTCGTCGAAACCCGTCCCGAGTTTTTACGGGCATTCAGCAACCGTTCCAGTGCCTTGCGTGCCAGCGCTCGTACACCTTCGGGTGTCCCATCCAAAAGTGGAACTCGTTTTTGGGCTTCCAGTTCCGGAATTGCACGCAACCAATTTGCCACCCCGACACCATAAGCGAAATCGCGCACGACGCCCTCCTCCGCGGGGCCCAGTGCCCCTGCAGCCATCCACATTAGCCCCCCCGATGTAGCATCGATATAGGCGTCAAACTCCGCCTCATCCCCAAAGGGGTCGCGGTAGATGTCCCAGCGCCGCGCCTCAGCCATTGCATCAATGACACGCGCCAGTTCGGGTTTCAGCAACCGCGCTAAAGGTGTGGCCACAAAATGCCGCCGAACCGACTGACCTGCAGCAATCTCAGTTCCCAGATCACGCCACCACTGTAGTCTCATTTCAGCAATCATGCTCTCCGAGCTGGCCCAGGGCGCACGCGACAGCTCTACATTGAAAGCATAGATCGCAAACAGCACCTCACGTGCGGCGACTGGCGCAGCCATAACAGCCTGAAACCGGTCCGCGTCTCCGGTCTGCACCAGTTCGGCACAAGACCGCAGATCATCATCAAAACCCATCCAAATAGTCCTCAATCGCGGCTAATGCCTGCGGTGAATCCACGATATCCAAATGTCCTGTTTCAGGAACAATGTGATATCGACCTTTTACCGTTTGCGCCGACATCAGCGGCTTGTATTGTTGTGCCACAAAAGCCTCGTCCTGCTCACCCGCAACAACAAGAAAGGGTGGCAAGCTACTGATATCAGACAAATAGTCAGATCTCGGCGAATAGCTGACATTCATCCGGTATGAATACTGTGTTGTCGCAAGATCCCCTAGTGGCCCGTCCAAAACGGCATTTGGCATGTTAAACTCAATCACCGAAACAGAGTTCAACAGCTCAATACCAACAGCATTTAACATGCTCACGCCGATAATGCGTCGGGTCAGTGGTCGTGCCCAGCCACCAGAATTTCGTCGAGTCGTTGGTGCGTTGTACTTCAAAAACGGCGCTAACAAGATAGTGCCATCTAGCATGTTTCTATGCGCACCACCTGCCATCCGCACCGCCAGACCACCGCCCGATGAATGTCCGAGCAACACGACTTTTTGCCCCGGGGCCCGCTCTGTATCTATCAGATCAGCCAAGTCATCTTCAAGCTGGCCAATGTAATCTACATCCCCACGCCGACCCGGTTTGGCGCCATGGCCACGCAGGTCCGGAACTAAAATTCGACCATACTTCAAAAGGCTCGACGCCAGTCCGCTAAACTGTAATCCATTCCAGCCAGAGCCGTGCAGCAAAAGGATCAATGGCCCATCTGCGCCCGAGGTATATTCGCGCACTTGCAGATCGTAGCCATCACGCATTGTTACAGCGCCGGGAACCGGCGCATCATCGCTTTTGGCCAAGACCTGAGTGAAGTCCAACCCGCCGTCAGTGAACGTGCCATTGGGTCGCTGCGAGGCAATCAGCCCCAGCGCCAACACTCCGAACCCAACAATGCCATAGACGACACAGCGCAACAGCGGCGCGATCACTTGGCCTCTCCGTCACGGATAAGTTTCCAGCGTATTGCATCCAGCAACGCCTCGAACGAGGCATCTATTATGTTTGGGCTGACGCCAACGGTGGACCAACGTCGGCCTGTGTCGTCTTCGCTGTCGATGATGACACGGGTCACCGCTTCGGTGCCGCCCTGAGTAATTCTCACTTTGAAATCCACCAGACGCATGTCGTCAAGCGCCGCCGAATACCGCCCAAGGTCCTTTATCAGCGCCTTGGCCAACGCGTTTACTGGCCCCCGGTCACTGCCGGTTTCATCAACCGATTCACTGACCGACAGCCGCTTTTCGCCATCGACCTTAACAACCACAACGGCCTCAGACAGGCTGATCATCCGGTTGTACTTATTCTTGCGACGCTCAACGGTGACTTTGTACCGTTTCACCTCAAAGAACTCAGGAAGCTGCCCCAATTCAGCCCGGGCCAATAGCTCAAAACTGCCCTGCGCGGTGTCATAGGAATAGCCCAGATCCTCGCGGACCTTGATTTGCTCCAGAATACGACCCAACGCCGGATTGCCCTTTTCGACATCCAGCCCGGCTTCGGTCAATCTCCTGCGCAGGTTGCTTTGCCCGGCCTGATTTGACATCGGAATGATGCGCGCATTGCCCACCAGTTCGGGTTCAATATGTTCATAAGTCGTAGGATCTTTCAGGATCGCACTGGCGTGCAGCCCGGCCTTATGCGCAAATGCCGAAGCCCCGACATATGCCGCTTGCCGCATTGGCACTCGGTTCAGTATATCGTCCAGCATTCTGCTCACGTGGGTCAACTGTGCAAGCGCCCCCCGGTTCACACCAATGTCAAATTGGCTTGTGTAGGGCTCTTTTAGCAGCAACGTCGGGATCAATGAGGTCAAGTTGGCATTGCCACACCGTTCCCCCAGCCCGTTCAACGTCCCTTGAACCTGCCGCACACCAGCCTCTACGGCTGCCAGCGAACAGGCCACTGCATTTTCAGTGTCGTTATGAGTGTGGATACCTAAACGCTCACCGGGCAGTCCAGCCGCGATCACCTCTGCGACGATGCGGTGCACTTCACTTGGCAGCGCGCCACCATTGGTATCACACAGCACAACCCAGCGCGCGCCAGCATCCAGTGCGGCTCGACAGGCGCTAATCGCATACCCCGGATTATCCTTGTACCCATCAAAGAAATGCTCGGCGTCATACAGCGCTTCACGCCCCTGTACCACGATATGAGCAATCGAGGCGCGGATGTTTTCGATGTTCTCTTCCAGCGAAATGCCAAGCGCAGCCGTCACATGGTAGTCATGTGCCTTACCTACCAGACACACGGACTGCGTCCCCGCGTTCATCACTGCCGCCAGCACATCATCATTCTCGGCTGAACGCCCGGCCCGTTTGGTCATCCCAAAGGCGGTCAAGCGCGCCTTGGTTTTGGGTGCCTCGTCAAAGAACGCGCTATCGGTCGGATTTGCTCCGGGCCAGCCACCTTCGATATAATCTACACCTAGGTCGTCCAATGCCTGGGCAATCTGCTTTTTCTCGGCAGTGGAGAACTGTACGCCTTGGGTTTGTTGCCCATCACGCAATGTCGTGTCGTAGAGATAGAGGCGCTCTTTGGTCATGCCACCGCCCCCAAATCTAAATCAGCCCCGTGCCTTTGGCACGGACAGCGCCCGACCCTCCCCATGGGAGGGAGCATCAAGCCCCCCCAGGATCGGTCGCTGTCTTGTGTGGGTATTGTCAGGACTTTCACAGCAGCCCCTCCAGTTTGGAAGCATCAAAGCCAGGGCCCGGAACCAGTTCCACCCCAGCCTTGCTCATCCGGACCTCAAGACCGGCCTCAACAAAGCCTGCCTTCAACCGGTCCACTTCAGAGAAGTCTTTACTCGCCATGGCCGCGGAACGCGCCTCGGAAAGTCTGACCTCAAAACCAGACAAATCGATATCGGCAGTCTGAGCCCACTCACCAGCCTCATCGCTGAGCAGCCCAACCAATTGCCCTGACGCCAGCAACCCAGCCGCATCACCAGCCGCAGCCAGTTTATGCAGTTCGGTAATGGCACCCGCAGTATTCAGGTCATCCGACAGTGCCTCGACAACCGCGGCAGCAGCGTTGGCGGCGGGTTCGATGCCCTCCGTCAGCGCCCGCCATTTACGCAGAGTGACCCCCGCTTCCTTTGCCTTTTTGTCAGTCCAGTCCATCGGTTTACGATAATGGGTCGACAAAAACACAAAACGGATCACTTCTCCCGGAACGCCCTGCTCCAGCAAATCCCTGACAGTAAAGAAATTACCCAGGCTCTTGGACATCTTCTTGCCCTCTACCTGCAACATTTCGTTATGCAGCCACACTTTTGCAAAGCTATCGTCGCCATTTGCGCAGCAGCTTTGCGCAATCTCATTTTCATGATGCGGGAACATCAAGTCATTGCCACCACCGTGGATGTCAAAGGTATCCCCCAGCAGCTCAAACGACATGGCAGAACATTCGATGTGCCAGCCCGGACGTCCACGACCCCAGGGGCTGTCCCAGCCCGGCTGTGTCTCGTCCGATGGCTTCCACAGAACAAAGTCCATCGGGTTGCGTTTATATGGTGCCACCTCAACCCGAGCGCCAGCAATCATGTCATCAACTGAGCGACCAGACAGCTTGCCATAGCCCTGCTTCCAGCTGTCCACCGCAAATAACACATGACCTTCTGCTTCATAGGCATGGCCCTTTGCGATCAGTTGTTCGATCATTGTCACCATCTGCGGGATGTACTGCGTGGCACGCGGCATGTGGTCCGGCTCATTGGCCCCCAAGGCAGCCATATCATCGAGAAACCATTGGATGGTTTCATCGGTAATCACCCCAATATCACGGCCGCTCTCTGCTGCACGAGTGTTGATTTTGTCGTCAACATCAGTGAAATTTCGCACATAGGTCACCCGATCCGCACCATAGGTTTGACGTAGCAATCGGTTCAATATGTCGAAGACGACCACCGGGCGTGCATTGCCTAGATGGGCGCGGTCATAGACTGTTGGGCCACAGACATACATCCGCACATTATCCGGATTAATCGGCGTAAAGACCTCTTTAGTGCGGGTCTTGGTGTTGTGCAGTTTGATCACGGTCTCGGTCCTCATGACAGATTCTTAGTACGGCACGAGCAAGTGCCTGGCGCGCAGCGCGGGCTTAGCAATTTGTCAGATAGATTGAAACGACAGATACCGGCCCGCTGGATTGATCAGCAGGTAATGCAGCAAATAATAATGGTGCGGGTCTGGTTCATGGGTCGTGGATACCACGACTAACGCGCTTCGCCAAGCCTGTTCTGACTGTTCATGCTTCACAAAGCCAAAACCGGCTACTGGTCTCCCTGATGTCGCAAACTGACGAGGCTGTCGCAGTCAGTGTTGACAGCCTTCACAATGCCTGCCCCTCTCGGGGCCTGTAGACAGGAGGGCCAACATGTCGTTGTCGCAACGGATTACACATCTGAACAAAAACGGGACAGATGGCTGGGAAGTGTTTTTGCGCGCGCGCTCAATGAAGGCCGCAGGTTTGCCTGTTGTTGAACTAACCATCGGCGAACACGATATTCGCACTCAAGCAGACATCCTGGAGGCCATGCATGTTTCCGCCATGAATGGTCATACCGGTTACGCAATGGTTTCGGGTACAGATCAGTTACGGGACACAATCGCTAAACGAGTCAGCCTCCGCACAGGTGTTCCAACCGATCGTGACAATGTTCTGATCACCCCCGGAGGCCAATCGGCCCTATTTGCCGCCCATATTGCGCTGTGTGACCCCGGTGATCGAGCCCTGTATCTGGATCCTTACTATGCCACTTACCCAGGCACCATCCGTGGCACAGGCGCCCAGGACGTTGCTATCCAAACTCATTCGCGCGACGCATTCCTCCCACAACAGGCGCCATTGGACGCAGCAGCGCCGGGTGCAAAATCCCTGCTGATCAATACGCCCAATAATCCATCTGGTGTCGTCTATCCAAAGGAAACGATAGAAATGATATCGGGAGTCTGTCAGCGCCATGACCTGTGGCTGATTTCGGACGAAGTTTATGACACGCAGATTTGGCAGGGAGAGCATGTCAGCCCTCGTGCCCTGTCCGGCATGGCAGAGCGCACGCTGGTGATTGGTTCAATGTCAAAGTCCCACGCGATGACAGGGTCGCGCTGCGGTTGGATCATCGGACCGAAAGATGTGATTGCGCATCTGATCCATTTGGCGACCCATACCACCTATGGCGTTCCGGGGTTCATTCAGGATGCCGCTGATTACGCCTTGAAGCAGGGGGCTGATCTTGAGGTCGTTATTGCAGAACCATTCAAACGACGCAGGGCCTTGGCCCTAGAGGTTCTTTCCCAGCAAACTTTGCTGCGTGTGATCCCACCGCAGGGGGCCATGTATCTGATGCTGGACGTTCGGGAAACCGGACATAGTGGAAATAGCTTCGCCAATCTATTGCTGGAAACGTACAACATTGCAGTAATGCCGGGTGAAAGCTTTGGTCACGCTGCTGCGGCTCATATCCGTATCGCCATGACCGTCGATGACGATGTATTTGTTACTGCACTTCAAGTGTTGTGTGACTTTGCTCAATCTCTTGGCAAGTGACCGTTCAACAGTTGGCAGGCTAAAACCGAAACGACGCGCGCAGGGACAAGGAATTAGAACGCATCATGCCCCCGTTCTCCAATCCATTGACTTCCTGATGCAGAATTTCGCCACCAACCCGTAGGTTTTGATTTAGGGAATACGACATTCCAAGCCCGATCACCGCGCCGATATCGTCATCCAGCTCAGTTTCAGCCCGCACCCCCCCAATAGCAACATAACCAAGGGTCTGGCCAAAATCATAACCAACACGCAGTTTTATCCGCTGCATTTCCTGGGTTTCGATACTACCAAGTTGGATTTGGGCGCGCTCGACCTCAAGCTCACCGCCAAGAACCAGTTGACCAAAATCAAGATCATACCCCAAGTGAAGTCCAGCGGCTCCAGCGTCATGCCCAGTCGAACTGTCCATACTTGCATTCTGACGGGCAATGGATGCGCCAAGAAGAAAGCCACTCCAATCAGCAGAGGTAACCGGTGTCGCGACCGCCAATGCAGTCGTCAGGCTAACCACAAGCCAGGTCAGGTTTTGATTTTGTTTGGCAACAGGCATGATCTTGTCTTTCTTCAGGCGCCCACAGGTATCTACTACCCCCTTGGCCTTCAGTATCACTCAAATTGCTTAACAGTTGGTTCCTCAGATCACGTCTTGCGCGCCCATGTCGTCATCTTTCTAGCGCTCGTTTTGCAATTCGGCACGCAAACCAAAGCAGCCCCCTGACATTTGCCCAACCTCCTGGATCCGGATCTAAAAGCCAGACGATTTAGGAAGCGGCTTGAACTTCAAGTTTATCCCGATGACATGATGGGCCTAAAAAATAAGGGGGGCCATAGCCCCCCAGTTTCGTTATCCAAGCTCAATAGTTTACCGCTCGTATTTTATTGCCTGCGGCTTGAATACCGTCTGGGGCGAGCGCACCCACCCCTTGTTCTCTTGAGACCTGAAAATAAGTCTCATACATCCGTTATTTTGAAATCTGGGCCGTACTGGGTACAAATTTCATACGCATTCAAGCTGACATAGTGCTGACACGCGCCCCAATTATTTGGGGCGCGCAACACCTTAGCTACAACCAGACGTTCCTCCACAGGTATTACACTTCATGCATGTTCCATTGCGCACCAGTGTGTAATTCCCACATTCATTGCAGGCCTCACCTTCATATCCCTGCATCTTCGCCTTAACACGTGCATCCATTCCGGTACTGGACGTCACAGGTGCTGCCGAGCCCGAAGAGGTTTCTGGCACCAGAGTCTGCAATGCAGAAACCGGATCGGCACCACCGCTCAGAGCAGTGGTCTCCCCCTGCCCGCCCTGTAGCACGACCAGCTCTTGCGGTAGACGTTTACGCAGATACCCTGTTGATGAGATCTGCTTTAGCACCTCCAGCGATTTGCTAGCCGCACTTTCACTCAGTTCCGAGACGTTAGAAACGCCCTCTTCCTCACCACGCCCCAGATCATCAAAAGCCGCACCTTGCGGTTTAACGTGGGCCAGATCGGTCCGGTCCAGATAGCTGACGGCCAGTTCGCGGAACACATAGTCTAGGATTGAGGTGGCGTTCTTAATGCTGTCGTTGCCCTGTACCATGCCGGCGGGTTCAAACTTGGTAAAGGTAAAGGCGTCGACGAATTCCTCGAGCGGTACGCCATATTGCAGACCAACGGACACTGCGATGGCAAAGTTGTTCATCATCGCGCGGAAACCAGCACCTTCCTTGTGCATGTCGATGAAAATCTCGCCCAGGGTGCCGCTTTCATACTCCCCAGTCCGCAGATATACCTTGTGGCCCCCAACAACAGCTTTTTGGGTATACCCTTTGCGACGATGAGGCATCTTTTCGCGGTGCGATTTGATGATCTCTTTGACGATGACCTTTTCAACGATTTTTTCAGCAAGCACCGCTGCTTTTTCGTGCGAACTGCCGGTTTCCAGAACTTCAGCCGCATCATCGTCATCTTCGACCAGTGCCGCCGCCAAAGGTTGGCTCAGCTTGGATCCGTCACGGTACAGGGCGTTGGCCTTAATACCCAGGCTCCAGCTTAGCTCATAGGCTTTCTGACAATCCTCGATGGTCGCATTGCTCGGCATATTGATGGTTTTGGAAATCGCTCCCGATATAAACGACTGGGCTGCAGCCATCATGGTGATGTGGCTGTTCACCGACAAGAAACGCTTGCCCTTTTTCCCACAGGCATTGGCGCAGTCAAAAATGTCGTAATGCGCCTCTTTCAGGTGCGGCGCACCTTCCAGTGTCATGGTGCCACATACGTGATCATTGGCGGCTTCTATATCTGCCTTGGTAAAGCCAAGGTGGCGTAGCAGGTCAAAGGTTGGGTCGTTCAGCTTGGTCGCTGGGATCCCTAGAACACCGGTGCAGAAATCTTCGCCTAGCGTCCACTGGTTGAACACGAAGCGGATGTCAAAAGCACTTTCCAGCGCGGCATCAACTTTGGCCAGTTCATTGGGGCCAAAACCATGGCCGGCCAACGATGTATGGTTGATCCCCGGTGCATTGCCGATGGTCGCATGCCCCACCGCATAGCCGGTGATTTCTTCGATCTGAGCCGAAGAGTATCCCAATCCTTCAAGCGCAGAGGGCACCGAACGGTTTATGATCTTAAAGTAACCGCCGCCGGCCAGTTTCTTGAACTTGACTAAAGCAAAGTCAGGCTCGATCCCAGTGGTGTCGCAATCCATCACCAAACCGATAGTGCCAGTTGGAGCAATCACAGTGGTTTGAGCATTTCGATAGCCGTGCTTTTCGCCCAATTCCAAGGCTTCGTCCCAGGCACTCCGCGCCAGTTCAGTGAGCTGTGCATCCGGACAATTGTGCAGATCCAGCGGAACCGGCGCTACAGACAGGCCTTTATAGCCATCAGTGTTACCATAGGCTGCATTCCGGTGATTGCGGATTACACGCAGCATATTTTCAGCGTTACGGTCATAGGCCTCAAACGCGCCCAGTTCGCCGGCAATTTCAGCCGAGGTCATGTAGGCAACACCCGTCATCAGGGCCGTCAGAGACCCGCACAAGGCGCGACCTTCGACGCTGTCATACCCGTACCCCATATTCATCAGCAGACCACCGATGTTCGCATAGCCTAGCCCAAGGGTGCGGAAGTCATGCGACAGCTGGGCAATTTCCTTGGATGGGAACTGCGCCATCATCACCGACACTTCCAGTGTCAGCGTCCACAGACGGCACGCATGCATATAATCCTCGGCCTGAAACGCCCCATCTTTTAGGAACGTCAGCAGGTTGATCGATGCAAGGTTACATGCGGTGTTGTCCAGAAACATATACTCGGAACAGGGGTTGGATCCGCGGATCTCGCCATCTGCCGGGCAAGTGTGCCAGTCATTGACCGTGTCGTGGTACTGAATGCCCGGATCTGCACAGGCCCAGGCCGCATGGCCAACTTGATCCCACAGTTCACGTGCCCGGATGGTCTTAGCAACTTTGCCATCGGTACGATTAATCAGCTGCCAGTCAGCGTCTTTTTCAACAGCCGTCAGGAACGCATTGGTGACCCGAATTGAGTTGTTCGAGTTCTGCCCCGAAACAGAGCTGTAAGCCTCAGAATCCCAGTCAGTATCATAGGTGGGAAACTCAATGCTGGTGTGACCCTGCTTGGCATAGTCCAAAACCCGCTTGATATAGGTTTCAGGGATCATCATCTTCTTAGCTTCGCGGATCGCGGTTTTCAGACTAGTATTATGTGCCGGATCATAGGCGTCTGCCTCGCCGCCATCCCAGGACCGGATTGCTTCAAAAATGCCGTTCAGCATCTTTTCATGCATTTTAGAGCCAGCAACAATCGAGGCAACTTTCTGCTCTTCGATCACCTTCCACTCGATGAATTTTTCGATATCTGGGTGGTCTGCATCAACGATAACCATCTTGGCGGCCCGACGGGTTGTTCCACCTGATTTAATCGCACCGGCGGCCCGATCGCCGATTTTCAGGAAGCCCATCAAACCAGAGGATTTCCCACCGCCAGACAGCGCCTCGCCTTCGCCGCGCAGGTGACTGAAGTTTGTGCCCGTACCGGATCCATATTTGAACAGGCGCGCCTCGCGAACCCAGAGATCCATGATGCCACCATCATTGACCAGATCATCCTGAACGCCCTGAATGAAACAGGCATGCGGCTGTGGATGCTCGTAAGAGCTGTTGGATTTGGTCAGCTTTCCAGATTTGTAGTCGACATAATGGTGGCCCTGAGCTGGTCCATCTATCCCATAGGCCCAGTGCAGGCCTGTGTTGAACCATTGCGGGCTGTTGGGTGCAGCGCGTTGGCTGGCCAGCATATAACGCATTTCATCGAAATAGGCGCGAGCGTCTGCTTCACTAGAAAAGTAACCACCTTTCCAGCCCCAATAGGCCCAAGCGCCAGCCAAACGATCGAATACCTGCTTGGACGAACTCTCCCCCTGGAAAGTAACGTCATCTCCGTCTGGAACCGAACGCCACAAGAAGTCTGGTACGCCTTTTTCACGCACCCGCTTCAATTTGGAGGGGACGCCGGCCTTGCGAAAGTACTTCTGCGCGATGACATCGCTGGCCACTTGGCTCCAGTCAGATGGGACCTCGACGTTATCAAGACGGAACACTATTGTTCCATCCGGATTACGGATTTCCGACGTCGCAGAAGTGAATTTCAGACGTGCATAGGCATCTTGCCCAGCTGTTGTGAACTTTCTTTCGATCTTCATGCTGCTGCCTTCACTTTTTTTGTTGCCTTAAAGTGCTGCCCGCACACCCCACATTCGTAAACTGATGAAACAACCATAAGCACCACACAACACAGCAGGCACCTGACCAAGCTGGCCATTTGAACGGTTGTTTCAAATATCTTATTTGTAGTTATACGGGCGGACATCGCCACTATATTTAGTGGCACCCCGATCTACCGCTACAATTTGGCGTATATCTCCATACATGGTCAACGCTAAATTTACTTTTAATTAGGGATCTTTTCGGTTGACCGACCGTTAGGGTTTGGACGCGCGTAAGGGCAGATGATTCATCCACAAGTTATCCACTAACGCCGACCGGGATCCTCGTTTCAGGTCATCCCCAAATTATACCGAAACCGTAACGGGTTGCTTCCTTATCTTCATGGCAAAATCACACAGTTCCATGACTTGGAAAGTTGAATATGGAAAGTATGGCTAATCAATACACCAACACAATCATTTCCAAGTGGGTAGAGAATGCCGCGGGACAGCATTCGTATAAGTTGCAGGGGTAAATATCGAACTGTGGACGCGCGACCACAGTTGTTAACATAAGGTTAAAGTAGGCGGGTTTTCATAGTCATTCTAGAAACAAAACTGACCTTCACAGTCGTTGGGCAAGAATCAAAACTGCAGCTGACTTACGCTCCACGTCGCCTGCCTTCGCTCAGAGATCACTGAGAAAAATGAAGACAGAAGAGTGAAAACTGGTCGGGACGGCAAGATTCGAACTTGCGACCCCCTGTACCCAAAACAGGTGCGCTACCAGACTGCGCCACGCCCCGGACCGTGCGCCTTCTCTAGCTGCGTCAAACGGTTTTGAAAACCCCTAACAAGGCCATTTTCCACCGCCTGGTGAAAAAACACTGTGCCGCATCTCAGTGCCGACCGAAATCCCATAAAGGGCGGTCAAACCAGCATTAATTTCGAGGACGGCTAAAACGTTGTCGCCGCCGGGTATAGGTTTCAGGTCACCCGGCACAGCATCAGAATGCACATGCGTGACCACACCACTTTCATCTGTAAAAATGATATCCAACGGAATCAGGGTGTTTTTCATCCAGAAGCTGGCGCGTTGAGGGTATTCATAGACAAACAACATGCCGGCCCCCCGGGGCATGCTTTCCCGGAACATCAGCCCGCGGGCGCGCTCTTCATTGTCATCAGCAATTTCAATGCTAAACGAAGCTTGGCCCCAATCGCCGCGCAAATCCACTCGATCCGCCTTGCACTGGGCATGGGTAAGACCAGGAACTGCTGCAGCAAGGACCAAAGTAAAAGCTGCAGCATATTTGTTCATCGGTCCTACCTTACGCTACTGTTGGGACAGCACTTTCCCAGGCCATGACTTCAACTGCCATGCGGCCACGATTGCCATCTATCACGCGCATCGCCAAGGCTTCTCCCGGTTGTAGATCAGCCAGACCAGATTGACGCAGGACTTCTACATGCAAAAACACATCGTCGTTGCTGCCGAAAACATTGGCAAAACCAAACCCTTTGCCCTTGTCGAACCACTTGACGCGTGCCGCTTCCAAAGGCTCTGAACGCAGCTCATCAAAATCAAGTTCGGCAAAGTCAGCCAGCACCGGCGTATCCTCACGCTCTGGTGCAACAATCGAGATCACTTCAACCGCCTGAACGCCGCGATCAGTACTATGAGACATGATTACGATTTCGGCCCCATCCGCAACAGAGCTTTGCCCAAAATTCCGTAACACATTCACGTGCAACAAAATATCGGGGCCGCCGTCATCAGATACAACAAAGCCATACCCTTTGGCCGGGTCGAACCATTTAACAAGGCCCCTTACTTGACGCATACCGCTCAGATCGTCTGCCAATTTGTAGTCCACCAGTGTTCTTGTTTTTATTGCTGTTCACGACGTTGATGCGCGAAAATGGATACATTTTTCAAGCCTAAAAGTTTCGAATATCGGCAGTTTTTGCTATTCTTGTCACACTCAATTTAGGGAGATAAACGCGCAATCTGCCATGGTAATGATGGCGTTTTGCGACGCCAAACAAACCGGTCATGCAACCGGAAGGTGCCATCTGCCCAAAATTCAATTTCCTGTGGAACCAATCGATACCCCCCCCAAAACGGCGGACGTTCTGGTGACGTCCCTTTGGCAGCGGTCACTTTTGCAACTTCGGCCATCAGCGCCGCACGGCTGGACAGAGGTCGGGATTGCTGCGAAGCCCAAGCACCCAAACGGCTTTTCAAAGATCGTGACTGATAGTAGGCATCTGCCTGAGTACCGTCTTCGCGACTGATCGCGCCACGGACCCTCACCTGTCGACGCAGAGATTTCCAGTGCATTACAAATGCCGCCTTGCCTGCCCCATCCAACTCCTCCGCCTTGGCACTCTCGTAATTGGTGTAAAAAACAAAGGCCGTGTCTTCGATCTCTTTCAACAGAACCATGCGCGCATTTGGCACGCCCTCTGAATCGACCGTCGACAAAGCAATTGCATTTGCATCATTGGGTTCTGTCTTTTCAGCCTCGGCTAACCAAGTGCGGGCAATCTCGAACGGATCATCGCCTGCAAAAATTCCACTGCGGTCTGACATAGCGTCCCTCATTTGTTGTTACCGGCAACCTAGGCAGGTTCTGTCAGACCAACAAGACCTCCTCCCCTTGAAGCAAGCCGCTCAATAACTTAAAGATCGCTAAATCAATCGAACACGGGCGGAGAACCTGCATGTCTAATCAGCTGATGGCCGGAAAACGTGGCCTCATCATGGGCCTGGCCAATAACAAATCAATCGCCTGGGGTATCGCCAAAGCCTGCGCCGACGCTGGCGCAGAACTGGCCTTTTCCTATCAGGGCGAAGCCCTGAAGAAACGCGTTGGTCCATTGGCCGCAGAATTGGGCAGTGACACTGTCCTGCCATGCGACGTCTCAGATGAAGCCTCGATTGACGAATTGTTTGCGTCGCTTGAAGCAAAATGGGGCAAGTTGGACTTTGTCGTCCACGCGATTGGCTTTTCCGACAAGGGCGAGCTGCGCGGCCGTTATGTTGATACCAGCCGGTCGAACTTCCAGATGACCATGGATATCTCGGTCTATTCCTTCACTGCCGTTGTAAAACGCGCCGAGAAGATGATGAGTGAAGGCGGATCATTCCTGACCATGACCTATTACGGTGCTGAGCAGGTGATGCCACATTATAATGTCATGGGTGTTGCCAAGGCGGCGCTCGAGGCCTCGGTCAAGTATCTGGCCGAAGATCTGGGCAAGGACGGTTTGCGCGTCAATGCCATCTCGGCTGGTCCAATTAAGACGCTGGCCGCCAGCGGTATTGGTGATTTCCGCTACATTATGAAATGGAATGAATACAACTCTCCACTGCGTCGCAACGTGACCATCGATGACGTGGGCAAATCGGCATTGTATCTTCTGTCTGACCTCAGTTCAGGGGTAACGGGTGAAAACCTGCACGTCGATGCGGGCTACCATGTTGTAGGCATGAAGGCCGTGGACGCGCCGGACATCACCAAAGCATGAGCCTTGCCGCCTTCATTGCTGCAGTTCTGCTCTGCCTGATGGCAGCCATCAGTCCTGGCCCTGCCGTGTTGATGGCGGCCCGCATCGGGTTGGCCGAAGGTTGGCGCACCGGTGTTGCGCTGGCCATTGGGATTGGCGCAGGCGCAGTGATCTGGGCGGCAGCAGCTCTGTTTGGGCTGGCACTGTTGTTTGACTATGCGCCGGTTCTGTTGACAGGGTTGAAAATTGGTGGTGCAGCCTTACTCATCTGGCTCGCCATCAAAATGTGGCGTCGTGCTGATGATCCTGTTGCTCAAGCTGAGATGCCACCGACACCGCGTTCACCTTTTGCTGCGTTTCGTCTTGGCCTTGTGACACAGCTGGCCAACCCAAAACCCGCGGTGTTTTTTGGTGCGGTTTTTATTGGCACAGTACCCGTTGGCACACCTGGGGTGGTCATGGCTGCGCTGCTTGCCTGTATCTTCCTTGTCGAAACCCTCTGGAATGCCCTGATTGCCCGGCTTTTCTCGTTGGAAAAAAGCCGCCGTATCTATATCAACCTGAAACATATTATCGACCGGACCTTTGGCGGGCTGCTTGCCTTGCTGGGGGTCAAGATCGCTGCAACCTGACGCGCTAAGCGGGGAGCCCAAACATGACCGATCGTTTGCCACACGAAAAAGGCTTTCACATCTCGTGGGACCAAATCCACCGAGACAGCCGAGCCCTGGCCTGGCGACTGGATGGCCAAGGGCCAAATGACGGGGCCTGGCGCGCCGTTGTCGCAATTACTCGTGGTGGCATGGCGCCAGCCATGATTGTTGCGCGTGAGCTGGATATCCGCACCGTCGACACCATTTCAGTTCGCTCTTACCACCATCAGGAACAGGGTGAGGCCGAGGTGTTAAAGGCACCGGATGCGGACATCATGGGGGACGCAGGCGAAGGCATCCTGATCATTGATGATCTGGTCGACAGCGGCAAAACCCTTGATCTGGTGCGGAACCTGTATCCCAAGGCACATTTTGCCACCGTCTATGCCAAGCCAAAGGGCCGCCCGATGGTGCATACGTTCATCACCGAAGTGAGCCAGGACACCTGGATCTTCTTCCCTTGGGATATGGCTCTGCAGTATGTCGAGCCATATCGCGGAACCGACTGATTTATAATTATATATCCGAGAAAACGCGTCCGATGGGCGCGTTTTTTTTTCGAACACTTACCTGCCGTGCTCGGTGACCAGCTGCAAAGTCAGCGCCAGTAGTTCTGCCCCGGCAGGTTCACCATGACCGGGGACGACCAGTGTCGCGTCAGGAAACTGGTGTCGAACAGATCCAACAGCATCCCCCCAATGCATCAGATTCGCATCAGCAATATTACCCAATCTCTTTGCACGGGCCGAACGGATCAAGCAGCCTCCGAACAATATCTCTGCCTCTGGAATATAAGCGACGAGGTTGTCCGCTGAGTGACCAGCGCCAGGATAGAAAACCTCTACTGGCCCAAAGTTCAACGCTTTATCATTTTGATTCAACGTTAAATCAAATTCTGCAGGCATGAGCCCACTCGCGGATGCGATCTGATTACTCAAAGCCAGCGCGTGGGTGTCGATGCCGCGCGCCAGAACAGCCCCAACGCCTCCCATTTTGTCGCTATGTGCATGGGTGAAAATCGCCTGTTTAACCGGATGACCCAGCTCATTGCGCGCCCAGTCCAAAATCTCAGTGGTCTGTGCATCCGTCCAGGCACTATCAATCAGGATCGAATTGGCGCCATCAACAACAACCAATCCATTTGAAGGATAAGCACCAAATTTTTTAAGCACCTTATAGCTGGTGTGCATCCATACCGTTTCAGACAGCTGCAAAAATTTGACCGGTGGGACGGGTTGCTCCGTTGAGGTGTCAGCCATGACCGCTGACGATCCAAGGCTGAATACTGTCACAACGACATGCAGAATCTTTTTTGAAATCATCTATTGGCACCAAATTTTTGGAAAGCTTGGTCGAAAGCAATCCCAGAATGCAAGCGCTTGGCAAGCAAGCTGGCACATCTTCGCGCATGGTAAACATGTGGTATCGGACTGAGCGATTTGTCGGGCTACGCGCATTTCGACTTGAGCCTCTGGTCGTCTCATCGCAGGATCGCCAAAACTTGAGGCAAGATCTAACACAAGATCATATGCCAGAAACACCAATCGCCCGACAGGACCCGCCGATGTCACTCCCCCGTACTGCTGCAACTTTTGTCTCGCCAATTGTCGAATCCCGGCGCTGGCTTGAAGGTGTTCACTTTTCTGCCGAGCAGCCGTTGATCAATGTCAGTCAAGCCGCCCCGATTGATCCTCCCCCCCAAGGCCTGCGTCAGGCCATTGCACAGGCCGCGTTGGATGATGACAGCGCCCATCTATATGGTCCGGTATTGGGGCGCCCTGATCTACGCACCGCCTTGGCTTCACAGATTTCAGAACACTATGCAGCCAACCTGACCAGCGACCAGATTGCGATCACCTCGGGCTGCAATCAAGCCTTTGCAGCCGCGATTGCAGCCCTGTGCGGTGAAGGGGATGAGGTCATCATTCCTACCCCATGGTACTTCAATCACAAAATGTGGCTTGATCTGGCTGGCGTTGCGGCTTGCCCGCTGCCTGTCGGTGCAGAAATGCTGCCCGACGTCCAGCACGCCGAAGACCTGATCACGCCGCGAACCCGCGCCATTGCACTGGTGTCCCCCAACAACCCCTGTGGCACAGAATACCCTGCCCCCTTGTTACGGGCTTTTTACGAGTTGGCCAAATCGCGCGGCCTGACGCTGATTCTGGACGAGACCTACCGCGATTTTGACAGCCGCACCGGCGCTCCACACGATTTGCTGCAGTCAGATAGCTGGGATCACACCCTTATTCACCTCTATTCTTTTTCTAAGGCTTACCGCCTGACCGGGCACCGAGTTGGCGCAATTGCCACCTCTCCTGCCCGGTTGTCCGAGATGGAGAAATTCCTGGACACCGTCACCATCTGCCCAAATCAGCTGGGTCAGATCGGCGCGCTTTGGGGCATTGAAAACCTGTCTGACTGGTTGGCTGGCGAACGGGCAGAAATTCTGGATCGCCGCGCTGCAATCCATGAAAGCTTTGGTATACTGGCTGAACGCGGCTGGAAGCTGCTTGGTTGCGGCGCGTATTTTGCCTATGTCGAACACCCGTTTGACGCACCATCAGAACAGATCGCACGTGACCTTGTCACTCAGGCCTCGGTACTGATGTTGCCGGGATCGATGTTCCTGCCGGTAGATGATCCGGCTGGGGAACGTCAATTCCGAATAGCCTTTGCCAATATTGATCGGGCCGGCATCACTGAATTGTTCCATCGCTTAGCTGCAGTTCAACACTAGGTGCACGCAACACCGCTTGCTCCTCAACGGGTGGCAGCGTATTCAGGGCACCAGACATTTTTTCACCCCCTGCCACGGCTGTTGCATAGACGCTGACCGGCAGAGGCACCGACAATATGAGGGCATCATGGCCGCAGGCATGAAACATCTTTCCAAAACCTTTGTGTGGATCCTGATGGGATTGATCATGCTGAGCCTTGTCGGCTTTGGTGCGGTGAATTTTTCCGGCTCAGCCAGTTCCGTAGCGACAGTCGGCAACCAAGAGATATCAGTGCAAAACTTCTACCGGGAATTGCAGCGCGAGCAGCAGGCCCTACAGGCACAGACCGGACAGTTTATCCCGTTGTCGCAGCTATCTGCACTGGGAATGGACCAACAGGTGCTGTCACGGTTGATTTCAATTGCAGCCATCGACAATGAGGTCGATCAACTGGGTATATCTATCGGCGATGAAAACCTGTTAAAGGAAATCACCGAAATCCCCAGCTTTCAGGGATCAAGTGGTGAGTTTAACCGCGACACGTACGAATATACACTAGACAACGTTGGTCTGTCTGAACGCGAATTCGAAGACGACCTGCGCCGCGAATCTGCCCGTACACTGGTACAGGGTGCCATGATGGTCGGCGCAACAATGCCAGCAACCATGCGCGACACCATCACCAGTTTTATTGGCGCGCGCCGCAGTTTCTCTTGGGTGCAGCTGCAAAATGATGAGATGGCGATGATCGCTCTGGCGCCCACCGACGCAGAACTTCAGGCCTTCTACGATAGCAACCCTGACCTGTTCACGCTGCCCGAAACCAAACAGATCGCCTATGTTCAGTTGACCCCGGCCATGCTGATGGATCAGGTCGATGTCGACCAAGACGCACTGCAGACATTGTTCGACCAACGCGCCGATCAATATCAGTCCCCGGAACGCCGTTTGGTTGAACGTCTGGTCTATTCAGACGACGAAGCAGCTTCTAGCGCCAAGGCGCAGCTGGAAACTGGCGGCACCACCTTTGAGGCCTTGGTTGAAAGCCGCGGCCTTGCTCTTGCCGATGTAGATATGGGTGACATGACCATTGGTGCGCTTGGTGCCGCTGGTCAGGACATCTTTTCGGCCCAAGTCGGTGATGTTGTTGGCCCGTTGCCATCTGACCTAGGCCCCGCCCTGTACCGGGTGAATGGACGTCTGGAAGCCCGCGTCACACTGTTGGCTGACGTCGAAGCCGAATTGCGGGAGGAACTGGCCGCTGGTCGGGCCCGTCGCCTGATTGAGCAACAGTCCGAAGAGATTGACGATATGCTGGCTGGCGGTGCCACGCTCGAAGAGATCGCCGATGAAACCGACATGCAGCTGGGCCAGATCAGCTGGACCGAGCAAAGCCGCGAAGGTATCGCAGCCTATGATGGGTTTCGTCAGGCCGCTGCCGCTGTCACTGTAGACGATTTCCCGGCCGTAGAGTTTCTGGATGACGGAAGCCTGATTGCTCTGCGTCTTGATACAGTATTGCCCCCTCGTGCCGAACCGCTGGCTGACGCTTATACAGCCGCTTTGCAGGGCTGGAACGCTGAACAGCGCCAAAATGCAATCACCACCGAAGCTGAAGCAATTGTGGCCCGGACCAAAACCAATGGTGATTTTGACGAGGCGCTGACTGTCACCACTGAAACCGGTCTGACACGTACTGCCTATATCGACACCACACCGGTCGATATGCTGAACCAGGTTTTTGAAATGGAACCCGGCGAAATGCGTATTGTTTCAGATGAGAACTCAACTGTTGTATTGCGTTTGGATGAAATCCTTCCTCCGGGTGACAGCGACGATCTGCGAGCGATGTCCAACGCATTGGAAGCGCAGCTAAACCAGGCGCTGTCACAGGACCTGTTTGAGGCTTTTGTGCAAGATGCCCGGACCCGTGCACGACCCCAGGTTGACCAGCAGGCGCTAAGTGCCTTGCAGGCCAATTACCTTCAGTAACCTAGGCAACAGATCATGGCACTGACTCCCGATTTCGATACCTTCGCCAAGGCCTATGAAGCTGGTGAAAACCAAGTTGTTTATACGCGACTGGCTGCGGATCTAGACACCCCGGTGTCGCTGATGCTCAAGCTGACAGGGGCCCAAAAGGACGCCTTTATGCTGGAATCAGTGACTGGTGGAGAGGTCCGCGGGCGCTATTCGATTATTGGGATGAAACCGGATCTGGTCTGGCGTTGCCGGTGCACAACCTCGTCACTGAACCGATCGGCGCGGTTTGATGCGGATGATTTCAGCGATCAGGCAGGCGATCCAATGGATAACCTGCGTGCGCTGATTGCCGAGAGTCGCATCGATCTCCCCGAGGACCTGCCACAGGCCGCCGCAGGCCTGTTTGGCTACCTTGGCTATGACATGATCCGACTGGTCGAACATCTGCCCAACGTCAATCCCGACCCTCTGGGATTACCCGATGCCTTGATGTTGCGGCCTTCGGTTATTGCTGTGCTGGACGGGGTAAAGGGCGAGGTTACAGTGGTGTCGCCAGCCTGGGCCAGCGATGGCCAGTCCGCCCGTGCGGCCTATGCGCAAGCGGCCGAACGAGTAATGGATGCGGTCCGCGATCTGGAACGCGCCATGCCTGCCGAAACCCGCGATTTAGGCGAAGCGGACGATGTGGCTGACCCGGTCAGCAATTTCACCAAATCCGGCTATATGGAAGCGGTTGAAAAGGCCAAAGAGTACATTCGTGACGGTGATATCTTTCAGGTGGTCCCTGCGCAGCGCTGGACACAGGAATTCCGCCAGCCGCCGTTTACACTATATCGGTCGCTGCGCCGCACTAACCCGTCGCCGTTCATGTTCTACTTCAATTTTGGCGACTTTCAGGTGGTTGGCGCCAGTCCGGAAATCCTGGTGCGAGTGTTTGGCGATGAAATCACCATTCGTCCCATCGCCGGTACTCGCCCGCGTGGCGCCACACCAGAAGAAGATCGGGCACTAGAGGCCGACCTGCTGGCCGACAAGAAAGAACTGGCGGAACATTTGATGCTGCTGGATCTGGGGCGCAATGACACTGGCCGCGTCGCCAAGATTGGCACCGTGCGCCCAACTGAAAAGTTCATCATTGAACGTTACAGCCATGTCATGCACATCGTTTCCAATGTCGTTGGAGAGATGGCAGAAAACAAAGACGCGCTGGATGCGTTTTTTGCCGGTATGCCAGCAGGTACGGTATCAGGCGCGCCCAAGGTGCGAGCGATGGAAATCATCGACGAGCTGGAGCCCGAAAAACGCGGTGTCTATGGCGGCGGTGTTGGCTATTTCTCAGCTGGTGGCGACATGGATATGTGTATCGCGCTGCGCACTGCCGTGGTGCAGGATCAAAAGCTGTATATTCAGGCGGGTGGCGGTGTTGTCTATGACAGCGACCCCGAGTCTGAGTTCATGGAAACGGTCCATAAATCCAACGCCATTCGCCGCGCTGCTGCAGATGCCGGTCGTTTTACCGGCGGTGGCAACAGATAATCTGTCCCAGTTAGGGTCCAACACTCATCAGTTTAGCCTGAAACTATCTGTTAGTTTCAGGCTAAACTACGGGCGAAAAACACGGCTGTCATCACCAGCCCCACAACGACCACGATGCTTTTGACCATCGCCACCGGCATCAGTCGCGCCAATCGTGCGCCGATATAGCCGCCAATAGTGGCTGCCACCATCATGATAGCCGCTTCGTACCAATAGACGATACCCGCCAGCGTGAAGGTTACGACCGAGGCTGCTGACAAAACAAATGACAGGATGTTCTTCAACCCGTTCATCAGGTTAAGATCGCGCATCCCCTGGGCAGAAAACAGCGCCAACAGTACAATACCCAGCCCACCGTTGAAGTAACCGCCGTAGATTGACACCACCAATGTGGCGAACCAACTGTTTTTGTCCTGCCTGCCACGCGCTTCGATCCAGGAATTGATGCGCCCCCCTAACAAAAATAGTATAGTGGCAAACAATAACAGCCATGGCACAACCCAGTTGAACACACTTGCCGGCGTGACCAGCAGCAGCAATGATCCAGCGACACCGCCGACAATCGACAGCCCAACTAGCTGAAGCAACGCCCGCCGATCAAAGCTGCGCAACTCGCCCAGAAACCCCAATGCGCCACTGGCATAACCGGGGAAGACGGCCACCGCGCTGGTGGCATTGGCTGCAATTGGTGGAATGCCTGTGAAAACCAGTGCCGGAAACGTCAGAAAGCTCCCCCCGCCTGCAATTGCATTTAGTCCGCCAGCCAGAAATGCAGCGGTGCAAAGAACCACAAAATCAATCACAGTGTCCGGTCTTTCTTCAAGGAATTAGGAATAGCCCTAAACTAAGTCAGAAACTTAGCGGTCGATGACCTGTTGGGACAATGCGGCCGACACTGGTGACAGCGCAACTCGCGTCGCTCGGTCCTGCAGCCCCCACAGCAGCAAGGCCGAAATGGTATCCGGTTGCACCCGACCCAACATAATCACCGCACCTTCCTGACCAGCACGGAAGGCCGCCTGATCCAGAAAGCGCCGGATAGCGCGGGGATTTTGCCCAGCCCCATCAAAATCGCGAAACACCACTGCAGCAGGGATGCCATCACGGGCCGCCAGTTTTTGGACAGTGTTCAGCCCGTGGTCTTGTGTCAACAAACCACGACCGGATGCCGCCGCAACCGCCGACACTTGATCCGCCAAAGGCCGGTTTCCCTGAAACCCGGTACCGGTGCCTTCCAGCACTGCAATGGTTTCAGGCAGGGTATCAAACCAAACCGCCAGCGACGTTTCGGCATCCTGCGGCGCGGCTTCGCGCGGCAGATTGGTTAGCACCAAGACTTCAAACCCAGCTGCCCGTCGCGCCGCCATTTTCTCAGCGGCTTTGGGATCCTCGGGATCGATGGCAAAACTCAGGGGATAAGGAAACCCAACCAGGGCTTCGGCCCCAATCGAATTTTCATCATCAATCAGCACAATGGCCATCAACGGACGACCTTCGGGATTATCCAGAGGCTCAGCATATAGTTCAAATGGAGAGCCATCCTGCGAGCCGTTTGAAATTCCACTCTCATTTAACCTGTTGCGTTCCGTCAGCGGCACCACAGGCGTTCCAATTGTTGGGCCATCGGTTCTTGTTTGTGCGCCTAATGTGGTTGGCAGGGCCGCAATTCTCTCACTTACTGCATCTTCTTCGGCGGTGCCTGATGCCTCGCCACGAGATTCGCCCGGAACCAATTGCTCTGCTGGAGCATTGTCGACAGTCGGTAAAATGGACGGCAAAGTTCCAATAGGCACATTTCCAACTTCTGGCGTTGCCAAAACAGGAACATCAACGCCGACATCAGGCGCGGCCACCGTTGCATTTTCCGCAACTTCTGGCGCAATCGGTGCGGTTTCAGTTTCCGGGTTAGCGACAATATCCTGGCTGCGTGCGCTGGAGGGCACCGTGTCACCGTTATCAGGCCCGACTGATGTTATCTCGGGTGCAATCGTTGGGGGGGTAATGGTGGCCAATTCAGGCACGACAACCGGAGCCGGAGGTTGCGCTGGCTCGCTGGACACCACAATTTCGGATTCCTGTGAAGGTAAAGCTGGAGCCGGAAGTGTTTCAACCGGCACCACAGGTGTATCAGTTTGCAAAGAAATATCCGGAGCAGAAGTAGAATTGTCTCCGGTGTCGGTGGACTCGGTCAGAATTGTATCATCAGCCGCAACTGACGGTCGGGCAGCAGGCTGAGTATCTGCGTCACGCAACGCACTGAGGTCATCGACCGCTTCACCCTCTGGCGCGGCTGGTGCTGCCTCGACCAGATCGGCGTCCTGCCCAGGAGCTTCATCCGGGGCAGAGGTTGCGTCCACTGGTTCAAGCGTTCCTGCGGGGGGCTGTACGGCAACATCCACCACCTTGGGAAGCGGAGCTGACAAGGACAACATTGCCGCTCCGGCGGCAGCCACCAGCGCCCCAATACTTACACCACCCAGGAATCCTCGCATGCCTGTCTCGCCTCTCACGTCTTGTTTCTGCCCTTCGGAACCTAAGGATCTACGCCCAGATGCCCCTATGGAAAAGTTGCTGCGCCACCCTGCGCCCTTGACGCTGCCGCGCAACCCTGAACATGTATGTTACGACCACTATACTGCGGCAGGGCCCTGCCCCGCCAGCCCTTAAAAGAGCCTGCCAAGATGTTGCTGCTAATCGACAACTACGATTCCTTTACCTACAATCTGGTTCACTATCTGGGCGAGCTGGGCGCAGAGATCGAAATCCGCCGTAACGATGCCATTGATGTCCAAGAGGCGATGGCAATGAAACCGACAGGGATTTTACTATCCCCCGGCCCCTGCGATCCAGACCAAGCCGGGATTTGTCTGGCCCTGACCGAAGCCGCCGCCGAAACCAAGACACCCTTGATGGGTGTTTGTTTGGGGCACCAGACCATTGGTCAGGTGTTTGGCGGCAAAGTAGTGCGCTGCCACGAGATTGTGCATGGCAAAATGGGCAGCATGTCCCATACCGGCAAAGGTCTGTTTGCTGGCCTGCCCTCGCCGTTTGACGCGACCCGCTATCACTCTCTGGTGGTTGAGCGTGAAACTCTGCCGGACTGTCTGGAAATCACTGCCGAGCTGGAAGATGGCACCATTATGGGCCTGCAGCACCGGGAGTTACCCATTCACGGCGTTCAATTCCACCCGGAATCAATTGCATCCGAGCATGGCCACGCCCTGCTGCAGAACTTTTTGAACGAGATGAAGGACCCGACATGAGCGATCGTCTAAAGCCACTGATCGGGGCCGCTGCCGAAGGTCCGCTGACACGTGAACAGGCTGAGACCGCCTTTACGCTGCTCTTTGAAGGCGAAGCCACGCCAAGCCAAATCGGCGGCTTGCTGATGGCGCTGCGCACACGTGGTGAAACTGTCGACGAATACGCTGCAGCCGCTGCGGTGATGCGATCCAAGTGCAACGCCGTAAAGGCCCCAACCGGTGCAATGGATATCGTTGGCACCGGTGGCGATGGCAAACATACGCTGAATATTTCAACCGCGACCGCCTTTGTCACCGCTGGTGCGGGTGTGGTTGTTGCCAAACACGGCAACAAAAACCTGTCGTCCAAGTCCGGCACAGCCGACGTTCAGACCCAAATGGGTATCAATGTCATGGTGACACCTGATGTTGTCGAAAAAGCAATTTCCGAGTGTGGCATTGCCTTTATGATGGCCCCGATGCACCACCCGGCAGTTGCCCATGTCATGCCCACCCGGCAAGAGCTGGGCACCCGCACCATCTTTAACATCCTTGGCCCGCTAACCAATCCGGCTGGGGTAAAGCGCCAACTGACCGGCGCCTTTTCCCGTGACCTGATCCGGCCAATGGCCGAAACTCTGGGACAATTGGGATCCGAACGCGCTTGGCTGGTGCATGGGTCAGACGGTACAGACGAGCTGACCATCACCGGCGTAAGCTGGGTTTCGGCGCTTGAAAATGACGGCAGTGTTGTTGATTTTGAATTGCACCCGGAACAGGCAGGCCTGCCTGTGCATCCCTTTGAGGCCATTGTAGGCGGCACACCCGAAGACAATGCCAATGCATTCCGCGCTTTGCTGGATGGGACACCATCGGCCTACCGCGACGCAGTCCTGCTAAATTCAGCCGCTGCACTGGTGGTAGCGGATGCCGCCAGCGACCTTCAAGAAGGCGTTGAAAAAGCCCGTGAAAGCATCGATTCCGGCGCAGCCAAAGCCAAGCTTCAGGCCCTAGCACGGATCACAACAGGAGCCACCTGATGGCATCGCCGCCTTTGCCAAAGGCTTGGGAGCATTTGGCTTTTTTTACTCAGGAATGGCCTGGTATCAACAGCGCCATTGAAACGGATCCGCGGCAAGTTTTGCCCCCCGTGCAGGATCGGTTTGCTGCACTAGATCTGACCTCGCCCAAGAGCACCCGTGTGGTAGTCTTGGGCCAAGATCCCTACCCCACTCCGGGTCACGCCCATGGATTGGCTTTTTCGGTCAAACCAGATGTGCGTCCTTTACCGCGATCACTGTACAATATTTTCAAAGAGCTGACCGACGACATCGGCCAGTGCCCAACAAGCGGAGATCTGCGCGGTTGGGCCAATCAAGGCGTTTTGCTGCTGAACACGGCACTTTCAGTTCCGGCAGGTGACGCAAATGGCCACAAGAGCCTTGGTTGGACGAAACTGGTGCATCAGGTGCTGGATCTGACGTCACTGCGCCCCACGGCATATATTCTCTGGGGCAATGCAGCGCAAAAGCTTGAATCTTTTATCAATCCGGGCGATCACCTGATCCTGAAATCTGCCCACCCCTCTCCTCTGTCAGCTCGGCGTGGTTTTTTTGGCTCGCAGCCATTTTCCACTGTGAACCGCTGGCTGTCCGAACGGGGCGAGGCTACCATCAACTGGACTGCACCATCGGAGGCGTTGGAATGACAACAAATGTGCTGGATAAGATCAAGGCCTACAAGCTGGAAGAAGTCGCCGCCGACAAAGCTGCCAAACCGTTGTCCGAGGTCGAAGCAGAGGCCCGCGCTGCCAGCCCAGTTCGTGGCTTTGCGCAAGCCCTGATGTCCGCCAATCGCGAAGGCTATGGGCTGATTGCCGAAATCAAGAAAGCCAGCCCTTCCAAAGGTTTGATCCGCGCCGACTTTGATCCTGCGGCGCTGGCCCGTGCCTACGAAGAGGGTGGTGCCACCTGCTTGTCCGTACTGACCGACACCCCCAGTTTTCAGGGAGCCAAGGATTTTCTGGTACAGGCCCGTGCCGCCTGCGCGCTGCCAGCCCTGCGCAAGGATTTCATGTATGACACCTATCAGGTGGCAGAGGCCCGTGCCCTAGGTGCCGATTGTATTCTGATCATCCTGGCCTCGGTGTCGGATGCTCAAGCCGCGGAACTGGAACAGGCTGCGTTTGACTGGGGCATGGATGTACTGTTGGAAGTGCATGATGCCGAAGAGCTGGAACGTGCTTGCACGCTGAAATCACCACTGATGGGCATCAACAACCGCAATCTCAAGACCTTTGAGACCACGCTGGACACGACACGCACCCTGTCCAAAATGGTTCCCGCTGACCGTACGATTGTCTGCGAAAGCGGTCTCAGCGGTTCTGATGATCTGTCTGCCATGGCGAAATACGGGGCACGGACCTTCTTGATTGGTGAAAGTCTGATGCGTCAGGATGACGTGGCCAGCGCCACCCGCAACCTGCTGTCTTCGCCACTGATGCCCGGAGCAATGTAATGTCACTGACCCATTTTGACACCAAGGGCGATGCCCATATGGTTGATGTCTCGGACAAACCCGTCACGTCGCGTGTCGCCACTGCTGAGGCTCACATTCGTATGGCGCAGGCTACATTTGACATCATCGCCGATGGGCGCGCCAAAAAGGGTGACGTTCTGGGCGTGGCCCGTTTGGCAGGTATCATGGGGGCCAAGAAAACCCCCGATCTTATCCCGCTGTGTCACCCGCTGCCCGTCACCAAAGTAGCCGTTGAGCTGATCTTGGATCCTGACCTGCCAGGCGTTCAGATCGAGGCGACTGTTAAAACAACAGGGCAAACCGGTGTCGAGATGGAGGCCCTGACTGCGGCCAGCACCGCAGCCCTTACTGTCTATGACATGAGCAAAGCGGTTGATAAGGCCATGGAAATCGGCGGCCTGCGCGTCACACTGAAAGACGGCGGAAAATCAGGTCGTTACGAGGCATAAATGATCACAGTTGATGACGCTCTTGCGCAATTGATGACACTGGTTTCCGTTCTGGAGGCCGAAGACGTTCCCCTGATTGAAGCGGCGGGCCGTGTGCTGGCCACTGATGTGTCTGCACGTCGGGATCAGCCCCCCTTCGCAGCTTCGGCTATGGATGGCTATGCGCTAAAATCCACCGAGGTCGAACAACATTCCATCCTGAAGGTGATTGGCGAATCTGCAGCTGGCCACAGGTTTGATGAGCAGGTCGGCCCCGGTCAAGCAGTGCGTATTTTCACTGGAGCGCCCGTACCTGAAGGCGCTGATTTTGTCGTCATACAAGAAGACATCACCCGCAATGGGGATCTGATTACCATTGCAAATGCACCAAGCTCTAATTCCAACATTCGTGCCAAAGGCAACGATTTCGCCATCGGCAGTACCCTGGATGCGCCACGCGTCTTAACCCCCAGTGATATCGCCCTACTGGCGTCGATGAACGTCGCCACGGTTTCGGTGATCCGCCGCCCCGATGTGGCGCTTATCTCAACCGGGGACGAGTTGGTCATGCCCGGCGACACGCCTGGCCCTGACCAAATTATTGCCTCCAACACTTTTGGCCTGAAGGCCATGATTGACGCATTGGGGGCGCATGCGCGTATTCTGCCCATTGCCCGCGACAACACCGCATCCTTGCGCACCGCGTTCAAACTGGCACGTGGGGCTGATCTGGTGATCACCATTGGTGGGGCCTCAGTTGGCGATCATGATCTGGTTGGCAAAGTTGCAGCAGATCTTGGACTTGAACAATCGTTCTACAAAGTTGCAATGCGCCCCGGCAAACCGCTTATGGCGGGGCGGATGAATGAGGCCGCGATGGTTGGGCTGCCGGGTAACCCGGTTTCAGCGATGATCTGTGGTAAGATTTTTATCGCACCAATGATCGAGGCAATGCTGGGCCTTGATACAGATGCACCGCCCCTTCTTAAGGCACAGCTGTCCGAACCTCTTACTGCCAATGGACCGCGTCAGCACTATATGCGCGCCCAACTGGATGGGGCAGAAATCCACGCGTTTGATCGCCAGGATAGCGCTCTGTTGACAGTTTTGGCCTCAGCCAACGCGCTTTTGATCCGCCCACCATTTGATCCCGCTCGTAAAACTGGCGAAATGGTAGATTACCTGCCGCTCTGACCCGTACTCGCATTATGATCAACACCCCCAACCCAAGGCTGATGGCCTAGGTTGGGTTGCACCTGTTCGCGCGAGCTCTAATACCGTTGACACAAAACGGGAACATGCGTAGAACAAAACAAAACGCAATACGGCGGAGGGAAAACCCATGTTGACCAAGAAACAGTTGGACTTGCTGGAATTTATTCACAAGCGCCTGCAAAAAGACGGTGTGCCTCCCAGTTTTGACGAGATGAAAGTGGCTTTGGATCTACGCTCAAAATCCGGCATTCATCGATTGATCACTGCCTTGGAAGAGCGTGGCTTCATCCGCCGTCTTGCACACCGGGCGCGGGCCATTGAAATCATCCGCCTTCCGGAATCTCTTGGCGGCAGTCAGACGCCGGTTGGATTTACGCCGCGGGTGATCCAGGGCGGCCACCAAACGCCGCCCCCCAGCCAGCCCGCAAATGTCGAACCAAGCCATATGATGGCGATGGAGTTGCCGGTGATGGGCCGTATTGCGGCTGGTGTGCCAATTGAGGCGATCAGCCAGGTATCACATCAGGTGGCCGTGCCCAGTTCGATGCTTTCAACCTCGGGACAACACTATGCTCTTGAGGTCCGCGGTGATTCAATGATCGAGGCCGGCATCAATGATGGGGATGTGGTGGTCATCCGTGAAACCAAGGTAGCCGACAACGGTGACATTGTTGTTGCATTGGTTGAAGGTCACGAAGCGACACTAAAGCGGTTCCACCGTCAGGGTGGATCTATTGCGCTGGAAGCCGCAAACCCAGCCTATGAAACCCGCGTTTACCCTGAAGATCAGGTAAAGGTGCAGGGCCAGCTGGTTGGGTTGATCCGAACCTACTGATCCGGCATCACTGACCAGCCCCAAGCATTTGCGGGGCTGGTGCATTTGTCCACAAGCGGTGCCCGGACAAGTCTTGCGCGCTGTACAGCTTTCCCTCGGCAGTTAGCATCACACTTCCGATATCGCGTAACCGCACTGGATCGATAATTTGGCAACCTCCGGTCAGGTCTTTTGCAACGGTTGTGACAATGATTTGACCAGCGCGGCACTCGGAAAACGCATCAACGGCGCGCTTGCCAATCACATGTATAACTTCGGTTGAGCCTATAACCACCCGCCTTGACGCCCCTACCCAACGCGCCGCCGCATCAGACTGGTTCACGTCGTCCCCGTCATTTTCCAACCAAATCCGCGCCGAAAATCCTGCGCCTTTGGGTTTTGACAGCGCGCGACCCTCACTGGTCATTTTGCCAACCAAGGCCGCATCCGCAGAGATGAGCACCGCCGGACGCTCATGCTGGCTCCACAAAACCAAACCAAATAATGCAGGTACCAACCCCAAAACCCGTAGCCACCCTTGCCAGAGGATCAACAACAACATCCCCGTTCCAATCAACGGAAGCACCATAGGCCCGGGGGCGATCACCCTGCCCTGGGCCCCCTGCAATCCGGATACCCAATGCGCAACCAACAAAATCCACTCCAATCCCCAGCCCATAAGCGTCAAGCCGATCATCTCCAGTCCAAACGGCGCAAGACTGAGCGCCAATACTGCCGAAGGGATGGCCAGTACCCCCATCAAGGGCACCGATAGAAGATTAGCGATCAACCCATAGTACGATAATGTGTTGAAATGGGCCGCTCCAAATGGCGCAGTCGCGGCACCAGCCACGGCGGACGATATTATCACCGCAAGCACCGGACGCAGCCAGGCAGGCCCCAGTGTAATCCCACTGTCGCGAATCCATCCGAACACGGCCACCAACGCCGTTGTGGCGGCAAAGCTCATCTGAAAACCGGGGCTCATCAGGCTTTCAGGGCGACGTATCAATACAATCAGCGCGGCCAATGCAACTGCGCGCAGGGAGAAGGCCCTCCTATCCATCAACACAGCCCCCAAAACCACGGCCACCATTACAAAGGCGCGCTCGGTGGCGACATTTCCGCCGGACAATGCCAGATACCCCGCCGCTACCAATAAGGCCCCGATGGCAGCAAGCTTTTTGACTGGTAGTCGCAGCCCGACCCTTGGCCACAGATTTAGCAACACCCGCAGGGATGCAAAGACAAACCCGGTCAAGAGCCCCATATGCAAACCTGAAATAGCCAATAGATGGGCCAGGTTACTTCCCCGCAGCGCCAACAGACTTTCCTGCCCTATGCCACTACGATCTCCGGTGGTGATGGCAGCGGCGAATCCGCCGATGCTGCCCGGCAATTGCTGTTGTATGTAAGTTGACGCAACACGGCGCAGCCGTTGCAGCCACAAGTCCTCACCGCCGGGTGTCACCAACAAAACTGGTACGCGGGTGTACCCTACCCCTCCGAGACGCTGAAACCAGGCATGCCGACGGAAGTCAAAACCACCCGGCTCCGCCGGCCCCTGAGGCGGCATAAGATGTGCAGTGGTCATAATACGGCTACCTGGCGCGGGTAGCTCCGTGACACCATGTAATGATATGCGGACCCGCTCCGGCGTGTTGACCGGAGATATTTTGTGCAACCGGACCTGATCCAGCGTCAGACGCAGCGCATCGCTGGCCGAACGATCAATCACAACCACCCGCCCCTCAACCGGGCCGTAGTAGCGATACGTCAAAACCGGAGCAGTAACCCCGTGCGCGCGAAGGCCTGCCACACAAAAACCCGCCGCAACAAGTAAAATCATCCAACCCAGAATCGAGGCATTGCTCTTGCTCCGCAACACGATCAAACCACCGATACCGCAGATCGCAACCAAGGCCAGATAGTTTTCAAGTGTGGGTTCTGTCGTTTGAGCAAAATAGCTCCCAACCCCTGCCCCCAGCAATACTGGAGCGAAAGGGAACAAATGTCCCCGCTGTTTCACCAACAGGGAGTCCAGGGCAGCGATCGTACGCATCTTGCTCCTCGCCGTTTGGCTCGGTAGACAGGCATCAAATCTAGCTCTTCAAAAGTTTCCAAAAGGTAAATGGCCCCATGTCCAAACCGGTCGTCACCCGTTTCGCACCGTCTCCTACCGGCTTTCTACATATCGGTGGCGCGCGTACTGCTCTGTTCAACTGGCTATACGCCCGTGGTCGTGGCGGAAAATTCCTGCTGCGCATCGAGGACACTGACCGTGAGCGTTCAACACCCGAAGCAACAGCTGCCATTTTGCAGGGCATGGAGTGGTTGGGTTTAGACCATGATGGCGAGGTCATCAGCCAGTTTGACGGCGCCGCTCGTCATGCAGAGGTGGCACATCAATTGCTGGCAGAGGGCAAAGCTTACAAATGTTTTGCCAGTCAGGATGAAATTGCTGCCTTTCGAGATCAGGCCAAAGCCGAGGGTAAATCGACCCTCTATCGTTCACCCTGGCGCGAAGCCGACGAGGGCGACCACCCCGATATGCCTTATGTCATTCGCATCAAAGCGCCGCAAAGCGGCGTTACCACTATCAAAGACCAGGTTCAGGGCGATGTGACGATCGGCAATGACCAGTTGGACGATATGATCCTTCTGCGTTCTGATGGTACCCCAGTTTATATGCTGGCAGTTGTTGTTGATGACCACGATATGGGTGTGACCCATGTGATCCGGGGAGACGATCACCTGAACAACGCCGCCCGCCAGATGACAATCTATGAGGCTATGGGGTGGGACATCCCTGTTTGGGCCCATATCCCGCTGATCCACGGCGCCGACGGTAAGAAGCTGTCCAAACGCCACGGTGCATTAGGCGCGCAGGAATATCAGGCGATGGGCTATCCTGCGGCCGGAATGCGCAACTATCTGGCCCGTCTGGGTTGGAGTCACGGCGATGATGAGTTCTTTTCAGACGCTCAGGCGTTGGAGTGGTTTGATCTGAATGGAATCGGTAAAAGCCCGGCCCGGTTTGACACCAAAAAGCTCGAAAACCTATCCGGCCAGCACATCGCCGTTAGCGATGACGCTGCATTGCGGCAGGAAATTCAGGCCTATCTCGTTGCTGCTGAACAACCAGTGTTGAATGACGCACAGTCAAACAATCTTGAGCGGGCCCTGTATTGCTTCAAAGAGCGTGCAAAAACATTGCCTGAACTCGTTGACAAAGCACATTTTGTTCTAATTTCACGACCTGTGGAACAAGACGAGAAAGCAGCTAAAGCGCTTGCATCAGTATCCGATGGTATACTGGATGAATTGACGCCGCAGCTGCAAAATGCTAGCTGGTCCAGAGATGATCTGGAGATGCTTCTGAAAAACTTTGCAGAAGCCCATGACACCAAGTTTGGTAAGCTGGCTGGCCCACTGCGGGCAGCACTGGCCGGACGTGCGGTGACACCTTCAGTTTTTGACATGATGCTTGTACTGGGCCGCGATGAAACCATGGCCCGTCTAACCGACGCCGCAGGTTGAACACATTAAATGTTGTTCTGACCTGCTCAAAAGTGACAATGCCTGCACTCTGAATTCGCAGGACTGCCCGCATGGAATGGCCCGGTGCCATTCCATGCCAGTAACAGGAAGGGATATCCATGACCGACACCAAGAAATCCGCTACGCTCAGCCTCAATGGCGAATCCTACGAGTTGCCTATTTTTTCCCCGACTGCCGGACCCGATGTCCTTGATATCCGTAAACTCTATGGTCAGGCTGGTGTCTTCACCTATGATCCGGGTTTCACCTCAACTGCCAGCTGCGACAGCACCATCACCTTTATTGACGGTGACAAAGGCGAGCTGCTGCACCGCGGCTATCCAATTGATCAATTGGCCGGAAAATCGCATTATCTAGAAGTCTGCTATCTGCTGCTTTATGGTGAGCTGCCAACCGCATCTCAACTGGAAGATTTTGAAGCACGCGTGACCCGTCACACCATGGTGCATGAGCAAATGCACAACTTCTTCCGTGGTTTCCGTCGTGATGCCCACCCAATGGCCACGCTTGTGGGTGTTGTTGGTGCGATGTCTGCCTTCTACCACGATTCCACCGATATTTCTGATCCTTGGCAGCGCGAAGTCGCCTCGATCCGACTGATTGCCAAATTGCCGACCATTGCTGCGATGGCCTATAAATATTCAATTGGCCAGCCATTTGTATATCCTCGCAATGATCTGGATTACGCAGCCAACTTCCTGCACATGTGTTTCTCGGTTCCCGCCGAGCAGTACGAGGTCAACCCGATCCTGGCCCGTGCCATGGACCGGATCTTTACACTTCATGCGGATCACGAGCAGAACGCGTCGACCTCGACCGTACGTCTGGCCTCATCTTCGGGTGCCAATCCGTTTGCCTGTGTCGCGGCTGGCATCGCATGTCTTTGGGGGCCGGCACACGGCGGCGCAAACCAGGCCTGCCTGGAGATGCTGAAAGAAATCGGCAGTGTTGACCGCATTCCGGAATACATTGCACGCGCCAAGGACAAGAGCGATCCGTTCCGTCTGATGGGCTTTGGTCACCGGGTTTACAAAAACACCGACCCGCGTGCCACTGTTCTGAAGCAATCGGCTGATGAGGTTCTGGACCTGCTGGGGATCGAAGATAACCCGTTGCTACAGGTTGCAAAGGAACTGGAGCAAACCGCTCTGAATGACCCCTACTTCATTGAGAAGAAACTGTTCCCCAACGTCGACTTCTATTCGGGCATTATCCTCGAAGCGATGGGTTTCCCAACATCAATGTTCACACCGATCTTCACTCTGTCACGCACCGTTGGTTGGGTATCACAGTGGAAAGAAATGATCGCAGACCCACAGAACAAAATCGGGCGGCCTCGTCAGTTGTATCTTGGTGAGACTGCTCGCGACTACATCGACATCGAGAATCGCTAGTAATTTCGATCACCTGATTGAAAAACAAGGTTAATGAGCGCCCCAAACCGGTTGGTTTGGGGCGCTTTTTTTGAAACAACCTTTCATCGGGCCGGGTATTGTCCCGTGCTGCCTTATAATCGCCATATTCTCTTGACGCACCAAAGGTAGAAATCTTAACAATTCATTAAGTTGCATTTTAATTCAAATAGTTGAAAGTGAGTACTCAATATGCTGTGGATGACATTGCTGGGCCTGGGCTTGCTAGTTGGAGTTGTTTCCAATGATGATGACGCAGAGGCCACTGGAGATACAGCAGAAGAACCTTCGGTCTGTAAGGTGCGGTTACCCGTGGTACATCCCGTTTGTTGACTATAGCTTTTCCCTGAGGACTTCGTAAGGCGTCTTTCCGTCGTGTGCGCCGTGAGGTCGGTGGAAGTTGTAAAAGCTCTCCCA
>NZ_VAUA01000011.1 GCF_005771405.1 Parasedimentitalea maritima | reverse complement strand
TCTGCGTATCGCAGTATCCGCAGCTTACGTTGAATCTCGCGTTGATCCTTGTTCATGAACATCTCCTTCTTCCCAAATCTGGGAGGTTAAAGGAAATGTCCCGCGAGTAACGGCATTTCTACAGGTTCATCTTGGCGATTAAGACAATTTAAGAGACTTGTTTTTCTCTGTATACTTTGGCCCGACGGTATACTCTGGCAGGTCGAGCGAAGCATCCGGCATAGACGTCGTGAAAATAATCTGATGTTCACATTCTGTTCGTTTGCTTAGTTTGAGTATTAGACGTTGGAAATTTTTACTCCGAGATTCTGTCATACCTTTGTCTTCAATGTTGTCCATCAACAGGAATTTTGGATATTTCATCCTTGAATCCCTGCAAGACGCGAAAAGAATTGCAAGATGAAATGCATTCTTGATAACGGTTCGGGAGCTAGCTGAATAACCACGCTTTTCATTTACTACCACTTCGTTATCCCCGAAATGGAAATTCACCGATTCTTGAGTAACTGCTTCAATGTCGCTTTGTAGAAATGCCGTTACTCGCGGCAGAACGCCTGCGCGCGGCTGGATTGCGCCCAGCAATTGTTGATGTCGATGTCCATCACGGCAACGGAACTCAGGGCATTTTTTATGAACGCGACGATGTGCTGACAGCATCAATTCATGCCGATCCAGATCGGTTCTATCCGTTCTTTTGGGGACATGCGCAGGAACGCGGCGAGGGTCGTGGACTTGGTTGTAATCTCAATCTGCCTTTGGCGCGCGGTACCGATGACGAGGGTTTTCTAAAGGCGCTTGGAACCGCGCTTGAGCGGGTGTCGATGCATGGTGCGGATGTACTGGTTGTTGCATTGGGGCTGGACGCCTCGGTTGATGATCCTTTTCAAGGGTTGGCGGTGACGCAAGACGGTTTTGCCCGCATTGGGGCTGCATTGGCGGGTCATGGTCTACCAGTGCTGTTTGTGCAAGAAGGTGGCTATCTCAGTGATAGTCTGGGGATCAATCTGACGCGTGTTTTGGACGGATACCAAACCACTGTTTAAGGTTTCAGGACGTGAAAGGATAACACATGGCATTTGCCCTGTTGGATGAACAGATTACCCAATTGGTCGCGTTGCGCCGTGCCTTGCACCAAAAGCCTGAAGTGTCGGGAGAAGAAGAACAAACAGCAGCCCGCATTGTGCAAGAGCTTGAGCGGGCAGGGGCTGACCACATCTGGACTGGGCTTGGTGGTCACGGAGTTGCTGCGGCGTTGATTGGGGCGCAAGGCGGTCCAACTGTCATGATACGTTGTGAGCTGGATGGTTTGCCCATTCAGGAGGTGTCAGATGTGCTTTATCAATCAAAGGTTGAGGGTAAGGGACACCTTTGCGGTCATGACGGGCACATGGCGATGGTACTCGGCGTAGCCTTGGCCTTGGCAAAGCGCCCTAAACGAGGGCGGGTGATCCTGCTGTTTCAGCCAGCCGAAGAAACGGGAGCAGGGGCCGCAGCAGTGCTCGCCGATCCGCGCTGGCCTGAGATCAAGCCTGACTATGCATTTGCCTATCACAACGTTCCGGGCCGTCCCTTGGGGCAGATTGGCTTGTGCAGGGGGACTAGCAATTGCGCGTCGCGGGGACTGAAGATTGCATTCACTGGTCGGACCTCGCACGCAGCTGCGCCCGAAGATGGTGTATCGCCTGCGTCTGCGATGGCGGAACTGATGCAAACATTGCCAGAGATCGGAACGGGGGGCGAAATGCATGCCGATTTCGCTCTGGCAACACTGACACATGCCAGCTTGGGTGAACCAAGCTTTGGTATTTCCCCGGGCTCCGGCGAGTTGCGCGTTACACTGCGCAGTCAAACAGATCGACGCATGGAACGGATGGTCTCTGATGTGGAAACACGGGTTGCTGCAGCGCTCGACAGGCTGAGCGTTCTCTCTGCGGACACCTCCTGCCATGAGGTGTTTCTGGCAACTGTAAATACAGACGAGGCAGTCGAAATCGCAGCACAGTCTGCAACAGAGTTGGGCTTGGAACAGTGCGAGATGATCACCCCAATGCGCTGGTCCGAGGACTTTGGTCGCTTCGGGCTGGACGGTGCAAAGTCGGCGATGCTCTTTATCGGATCGGGGGAAGATCAGCCACAGTTGCACAACCCAGATTTTGACTTTGCTGACGCGCTTATCCCAATTGGAGTTTCGCTGTTTGTCGAGATTGTCGACCAGATCCTTTCAGATCCTAGTCAAGCCAACATTTCGCCAAATGGCTGACGCGGCAATTGAGAGTTCTTGGTGTGAGATTTCGGTACCAAAAATTGCAGGAAACCTGCTGAGCACCCTCAAGCGAATGCCAGACAACACACAGCTTTGTGCCGTCGTTAAGTCGGATGCCTACGGGCATGGGATTGAAAATGTGGTGCCGTTGCTGATGGAACAAAATATCGGCTACATTGGAATTTCCTCAAACGCCGAAGCGCGTGCCGTACGTAATGCTGGTTTTGTAGGTAGATTGTTACGGTTGCGGACGGCCACGCCGCAGGAAATTAAGAGCGCCTTAGGTGATCGCATAGAGGAAATGTTTGGGGGGGCAGCAGCTGTGCGGTCGCTGATTGAGACCTTGGGTCAAGAGGCTCTTCCAAAGTTGCATATCTCATTGAACGCGGGTGGTATGTCCCGCGACGGGCTAGAGCTTTCAACGGCACGTGGCCGTGCAGGCTTTTTTGAGATTTTGGAACTGGTTCCCGATCAGATTGTTGGATTGTGCACACATTTCCCGTCAAATGAACCAGTAGAGCTGGCTGAAAGCATTCAGCGCTTTCATGATGACCAAGCTTGGATATTCTCCAATAGCGATCTGCGACGACAAGATATTCTGGTTCATGCCGGTAGCACGCTAACGCTACACTCAGGGCAGGACCCAAAAGCTGATATGATGCGATGCGGGGCTATCTTGTATGGCATCGCGGGCCCGCGCCCCGATTTCCAATCGGCTCTCGTTTTGAAATCCCGGGTGGTCAGCATCGGGGATTACCCTAAGGGGAGTACTATAGGCTATGACCGGTCCTGTTGCCTGAGCGAGGACAAGGTGCTGGCCAGTATCGCATTGGGTTATGCAAACGGGTATTCGCGCCGGTTTTCAGGCGGCGGCGAGGTCCTGATCAGGGGGCAACGCTTACCGGTGATGGGCAAAATTTCAATAAATACGATAGTCGCAGATGTCACCAGCCTACCTGCAATTGATGTTGGAGATGAGGTGGTTGCCTTTGGCCAGCAGGGGGATCAGGTGATCAGCTCTGTCGCAATTGAAGACCTTGCTGGGACAATTATGGCCGACCTATTCGTTGATTGGGGCCAGCGAAATGCACGTGTCGTCACCCAGAACTAGCGGTCGGAGCCCGGCTCAGTTTAGGGCACTTTCTGAACCATCTCTCGTTCCATATGTGTGGCTCCCATTCCGCAAATTGCTGCGAAGCCAGATCGCGCTCGGCTGAAACGTTTAGCGCCCACTTGCCCAATAGGATGGCTGCTCGTTGCGGGCTTGGCTGTAGATTGCTTTGTGGAATGGTGGATGAAGCGTTTGGGTTGGTGATTTGTGTGCGACGGTTCACACATGTGCACAATACATATTTACTTCTCAATTCGTAAGGTTCAGAAGTCGAAGTAAGTTGCTGTGATGCCAATGCGAGAAGAACTATGAGTTTGGATGAAACTGACACGGCGTTTCAGGCGCTAACGATGGAAATTCGTGCTATTTTGGGCGTTTTTGCACTCTACGGGAAGTTGGACGACAGCATCGAAAAGATGAATGACGATCCAAAACTTGCCAAAATGGAGCGTCGCATGATCATCCGGTTGGACCGTCCCAGACGTATGGGGTTGCTTGCACAGATGATGTTGACCGTTCCGTCTGCAGTGACTGCCTCGGCTGATAGCCTTGAAGCAAAGGGTCATTTACAGCGGAGACGGGATCCAAGTGACAAGAGGGCCTGGCTGCTGGAGTTGACTGACAGTGGCGAGGACATACGTCGCGAGATGGAACAGATGGCGGGCGTGATGTTCCGAGAAGCCTCCGGGTTGAACGAAGAAGAAATACAGATCTTTTCGGTGCTGGCCGGAAAAATCTATGACAACGTAATTAAAACTGGCCTGCCGGAAGGACTAAAAGCATGCGATTGATGACAACCCTGTCGGCGGTTCTGGCGGCGACATTGATGGCCGCGCCTGTGATGTCTGTGGCCGAAGCGCTTCCAAAACCGGTAAAGCTGATGACCACGGAAACTGGGGAAGCCCATCTGGAACGCCAGTTTTTTGGACAAGTTGCGGCCAAACAAACGGTCGATCTGGCATTTCAAGTTAGTGGTCAAATCCTCAAGTTTCCGGTGGCTGAAGGAATTATTGTGCCGACCGGCGCATTGATTGCCGAGCTGGATTTAGAGCAGTTCGAACTAAAACTGGAACAGGCGAGGCTGCAAAAAGAACAGGCAGATCGTACGGTTACTCGGATGGCCAAGCTGGAAGGTACTGTAAGCAAAGTCGCAAGTGATGATGCTATTACACAGGCAGGGTTGGCGGCGATTGCGGTACGAGACGCCGAGTACGCGTTGCGGCAGGCGACGATGAGGGCCCCATTTGACGCATTAGTTTCCAGCCGGGAAGTAGCGTTGTTTACCACCGTCAACGCGGGCACACCAATTGTCCGCATGCATGACATGTCCGAATTGCACATCGAGGTGGATGTCCCCGAAATCCTATTTCAGAAATCTGAAGAAGGTGATGTCTTGGAAATTACCGCAACATTTCCCGGGCGCGATGATGAATTCCCACTGCAAATTCTAGAATTCGATGCCGAGGCAAGTAATGTCGGACAAACCTATAAGGTAACCTTTTTGTTTGAGCCGCCAAAAGACATGCAAGTGTTCCCAGGGGCCTCGACCACGGTAAAGGTCGTGGCGGATGCAGGAGAGGACATCATTTCACTGCCTGCAACGGCGCTGGTCAGCAATCCGTCGGGTCAAGTTGGCGCAATGGTGTTTTCCCCAAAGGGTGCAGATGAAGGGCGCGTGACATGGACACCGGTTGATATTGAACCCACGCAATTTGGGAATTTCCGAGTGTTGTCGGGTCTTCAAGGGGGCGAAGAGATTGTCCTTACTGGTGGGGGCGCTTTGACCGATGGCCAATCGGTGCGCCGGTTCACCGGCTTTGCGAACTGAGGGCGGCGGTATGAACATCGCACGTGCATCAATCGACAGGCCACTGTACACGTGGCTGATCATGCTGATTGCCCTATTGGGTGGGATCTGGGGGTTCACATCACTGGGGCGGCTTGAAGATCCGGCCTTTACGATCAAGCAGGTCATCATTGCCACCCAATACCCCGGTGCAACCGCTGAACAGGTGGCACTTGAGGTGTCCGAGCCTCTGGAATCGGCCATTCAAAAGATGGCCGAAGTGAAGCTGATAACCTCGATCAACCAGCCTGGGTCGTCGCTGATCGAAGTGGAAATGCAGGACATTTATGATGGTACCGAGCTGCCTGAAATCTGGACCAAGCTCCGCGCCCGGATACGGGATGCATCACGAGGATTGCCTGACGGTGTTGGGCAACCCTATGTGAATGACAATTTTGGTGATGTATTCGGCTTGTTCTACGCGGTCACGGCAGAGGGTTTTACCGATGCTGAAAAGCATGAACTGGCCACATTTTTGCGCCGTGAACTGTTGGCTGTGAATGGTGTCGCGGATGTTGAGGTCTCTGGCCTGCCAAACGAGGCGATTTTTGTTGAGCTGGATCTGGCGATTTCTGTCAACCAGAACGTCCCGATGTCTGCGATGGCAAATGCCATTGCCACCTCCAATTCGGTACGTGCTGCCGGGACCTTGGATGCGGGACCAAGTGAAACGCGCCTACTGGCGCCAGCCGGGTCCGATAGTGTGTCTGAAATTGCCGGCCTGTCTGTTGGTGCGCAGGGGGAAGTTGTCAACATCTTTGACATGGCGGCGGTGCATCGCGGTCGGACAACTGACCCGGATCTGATCATTCGCTTTAACGGTACCGAAGCGTTTTCATTTGGGATCGCTGGACTAGCGACCGAAAACATTGTCGAAGTTGGGAAGCGTGTTGATGCCAGATTGGCTGAACTGGATGCAGATATCCCTTACGGGGTTCAACTGGAACCAATCTATCAGCAGCATGTGGTGGTTGAAAAAGCGTCAAACGATTTTCTGGTCAACTTGGCCATGTCTGTGGCCATCGTAATTGCGGTTCTGGCGATCTTCATGGGATGGCGCGCTGCCATTGTTGTGGGGACCACGCTGCTGTTGACGGTTGTTGGCACACTGTTGTTCATGAAATTGTTTTCGATCTCAATGGAACGGATTTCACTGGGCGCGCTGATCATTGCTATGGGCATGTTGGTGGACAACGCAATTGTTGTGGCCGAAGGCATGCAAATCTCGATGTTGCGAGGCAAGTCTTCGCGTGATGCAGCGGATGAAGCTTCTGCCAAAACGCAAATTCCACTGCTGGGGGCAACAGTGATTGGCATCATGGCCTTTGCTGGTATTGGCTTGAGTCCGGATTCCGCGGGTGAATTCCTGTTTTCATTGTTTGCGGTTATCGCAATATCCCTGCTGCTCAGCTGGTTGCTGGCCCTGACCGCTACACCACTTCTGGGTCACTACTTCTTTAAGCAGGGGAAAGAGGGCGGCATCGATGCTTATAGCGGGCTACTGTTCCGCGCCTATGGCGGCACCTTACGGCTGGCGCTAAAGCTGCGCTGGTTGGTTGTTGTTGGTTTGGTTGCGGTCACGGTTGTTTGTTTCATTGGCTTTGGCCAGGTCAAACAACAGTTTTTCCCGAACTCGAACACACCTCTCTTCTTCGTCCATTACAAGCTGCCTCAGGGGACATCAATCCATACCACATCGGATCATTTGAAGGTATTCGAGGAGTGGTTGGCCAAGCGGGAAGATGTAGTGTCGGTGACCAGTTTTGTAGGCCAGGGGGCCTCGCGGTTCATGCTGACCTATCAGGCCGAGAAACCCAATCTCAGCTATGGCCATCTGATTATCAGGGCTCCCAGCTTGGAAGAAATTCCGGCAATTCAGGCCGATCTTGAAGCCTTTGGTCAGGCGCAATTCCCCGAAGGGGAATTTCGAACCAAGCGGCTGGTTTTTGGCCCGGGCGGAGGTGATCCGATTGAGGTGCGGTTCTCAGGGCCTGACGCAAAGATCTTGCGTCAGTTAGGGGAAGATGCCGCTGAGCGCTTGACGAAAGCATCTCCTAACATTCTGAGTGTGCGCAACAATTGGCGTGAACAAGAGCTTGTGTTGAAGCCGATATATGCCACTGACCGGGCCCAGACGGCTGGCGTTAGTCGCGAGGATATTGCCGACACTTTGATGTTCTCGACCGATGGCATCGTTGGCGGCATGTTTCGTGAACGTGAACGTTTGATCCCTATCATTCTACGGCGTCCGCTGGACGGAGCCTATAACCTGATGGATCAAGTGGTCTATTCCAGTTCAACCGGAAAATTCGTTCCGCTGGAACAGATGATTGATGGTGTTGATGTCGAAGTACAGAACACACTGGTTCACCGCCGCGACCGAGTGCCAACGTTGACCGTCAGCGCAGATATTCCCGCAGATATGACTGCTGCAACAGTGTTCAATGAGATCCACGAAGTGATTGAGGCGATGGATCTACCGCCTGGCTATAAGTTGGAGTGGGGCGGAGAACACGAGAGTGCGGCGGATGCCAATGCCAGTTTGGGTGGGCAACTGCCGCTGTCCGGACTGATCATGGTGCTGATCTCGGTGTTGCTGTTCAATGCCATTCGGCAGCCGGTCATTATCTGGCTTTTGGTGCCAATGTCGGTGAATGGTGTGGTGATTGGTCTGCTAGGTACAGGTCTGCCATTCACTTTCACCGCATTGCTGGGACTGCTTAGCCTGTCGGGAATGCTGATCAAGAACGGCATTGTGTTGGTCGAAGAGATTGATCTGGTCCGGGCCGAAGGTAAGATGATGCGCGACGCTATTGTTGAGGCCTCGGTGTCGCGCCTACGTCCGGTTATGCTGGCGGCGGTGACAACCGTACTTGGCATGGTGCCCTTACTTGGCGATGCGTTCTTTAAGTCGATGGCGGTGACCATCATGGGCGGCCTGACCTTTGCCACCGTCCTGACCCTGATCGCTGCGCCTGTGTTCTACCTGATCTTTTTTGGTCGCGAGGCCAGACGTGAAGCAAAGGCGATATGAACGAAATCAGTCAGGTGGGTCTAGTTTGTTTTGTCTTCGAAATTCTCCCGGGGTCCTGAGTGTCCACCGCTTGAATGCGCGGTAGAAGTTTGCCGATGAAGCAAATCCGATGTCTTGGGATATGGCTTCGATGCTTTTGGTGCCGTGCGCCAGATCACGGATGGCGATGTCACGGCGCAGGCCGTCTTTGATGGCCTGAAAAGATGTTCCTTCCGCGTCCAGCCGTCGCATCAGCGTGCGGGGCGCGAGGTTCAGCGTCTGAGCCGTGCTTTCAAGATGCCCTTCCAGGTGTTCGGACAGGAGCAGGATTTCGCGGACGCGCAGCAGGATGGCGTGTTCACGGAAGCTGGTGAAAATCCAGTCTCGCGGCGCCCTGAGAAGAAAATCCTGCATCTCGGCCTCGCTGCGTGAGACGGGTAGACTGCCCAAGCGGCTATCAAAGGCGATGGATGAATTTTCCTGGGCAAAGCGTATCGGAGCGGGGAAGAGGATGGGATAATCCTCTGCAAATGCCGGTCGGTCAAACGCGAAACCCACTTCGGACAAAGGCAATTCTCGGCCCACCAGCCAGGATGAAATTCCATGCGCCAGTTTCAGCAGCAGCATGTGGCCAAACCGCTGTGGCTCCTGGGCACCGCGCGGGGACAGACGCAGGTGCAAAGTCGCGTCCTCTTTTTCGAGAGTCATGTGATGGTCGTCGAGCAGTAGGTTCCAGAAGGTGGTAAAGCGGTACAGTGCTGCCGAAAGGGAGGAGGCGCCTCGCACCGTGGTGCAGAGATGTTTGAGTGCGCCGGTCCGGATCGGGCGGCTCCAAAGCCCCATCATCTCATCACCTGTTTCGACCGCGACCAACTGGTAAAGCCGGACAATCTGGTCATGGGTGACACGGGCACTGGGGGGCTCGGTCTCGGACAGACCAGTTTGGTCCAGGAACCCTGCCAGTTGTGACGCTGGGCAATGGCGATGCAGAACCGTGAGCCAATCGGCAAGAAAGGCATGTGAAACGGTTGGCAGAATGGGGGTGTTTAGGGTGGAGGTCATCGTCACCCTCATATGCCCGATTTTGTCACTTTAGGCAAGTTTTGGGTCTGTTGTGGCGATTGCTGAGTTGAGGTGAAGTTGTCTATAGACGTTTGGTGAACCTTCAGCGTGGAGACAGCAACGTGAGTTTTGAGGCACCTACCAAAGACATGCTTTTCAATATTGAGCACCTTTCGGGGTGGTCCCGGGTGAGCAGCCTGCCGGGCCATGACGCTCTGGAACTTGGCGATGTTGCCGCCATTCTTGAGGAGCTTGGGCGCTTCTGTGTGGAAGAGATCGCCCCATTGAATGCGCCCGGGGATCGGGTCGGGTCGCAGTTTGACGCCGGGCGTGTGACCTTACCGGCCGGGTTTAAAGAGGCCTATGCGCAGTTTGTCGACATGGGGTGGCAGAGCCTGCAGCATCCGGAAGAGTTTGGTGGTCAGGGGCTGCCACGCTCGGTTGGCGCGGCCGCCACAGAGATACTCAACGCTGCAAACATGAGCTTTGCGCTGTGTCCGCTGTTGACAGATGGGGCGATTGAGGCGCTGCTGACGGCGGGGTCGGATGCAACCAAAGCCAGCTATCTGGCCAATCTTGTGTCGGGCAAATGGACCGGCACGATGAACCTGACAGAACCGCAGGCAGGCAGCGATCTGGCGCTGTTGCGGACGCGGGCTGACCCACAGGATGATGGAACCTATCGGATCACCGGCACTAAAATCTTCATCACCTATGGGGAGCACGAGCTGTCGGAAAACACCATCCATTTGGTGCTGGCCCGCACGCCGGACGCCCCGGTAGGCGTGAAAGGGATCAGTCTTTTCCTGGTTCCTAAGTTCCTTGTGACGGCGGAGGGGGCGCTGGGGGACCGCAACGCCGTTCACTGCGTCAGCATCGAACACAAGCTGGGTATTACCGCCAGCCCGACAGCTGTTCTGGACTATGAGGGGGCCACTGGCTTTTTGCTGGGCGCAGAAAACTCCGGTCTGGAGTATATGTTTGAGATGATGAACGCAGCCCGCTTTGCTGTGGGTTTGCAGGGAGTTGCCCTGGGCGAGCGCGCCTATCAACAGGCGCTTGCCTTTGCAAAGGAGCGGGTGCAAAGCCGCCCGGTTGATGGCTCCTCGCGTGAGGCCGTTGCTATTATCAACCATCCTGATGTGCGCCGGATGCTGATGCGCATGCGGGCCCTGACCGAAGGAGGGCGGGCGCTCTCTGCGTTTGCAGCGGGATGGCAGGATCTGGCGCGCCATGCTGAAACCGCCGGGGACCGTGCCGAGGCGACCGCCTTCTCGGAGTTTCTGATCCCGTTGGTCAAAGGCTTCTGTACCGAAAATGGCGTTGAAATTGCCTCAACCGGCGTTCAGATCCATGGCGGCATGGGCTTTATCGAAGAAACCGGCGCGGCGCAGCACTACCGGGATGCCCGCATTCTGCCGATCTATGAGGGCACAACAGCGATCCAGGCCAACGATCTGATTGGCCGTAAAACCCTGCGTGATGGTGGCGAAACTGCGCTGCGTTTTGCAGCGTTGATCGAGCAGACCGAGCAAGAGCTGTTGCGTGGCTCGACAACCGCGCAGACGATGGCTGCACGGCTGAGCGGTGCCCGCGAGGCCTTCTTGTCTGCAGTCAGCTATGTGCTGCAGGTCGGCAAACAGGATGCCAACGCAGCCTTTGCGGGCGGTGTTCCGTATCTGATGTTGGCGGGGAACCTGATGGCGGGGTGGCAGCTGGCCCGCTCCCTGCTGGTGGCCGAAGCAGCCCTGGCGCGTGGAGAAGATCCCGCGTTTATGACAGCCAAGATTGCCACCGCCCGGTTCTATGGTGATCACATCCTGCCTGAGACGGCTGTCCAGCGTGACCGTATTGTAGAGGGCGCTGACAGCCTGCTTTCGGCGGTGCTCTGATCGAAACATCTTCTGTCACCTGGGGATAGAAGCAGGGCGCCTCTGACGGCAGGGCACCCCTGCCAAAAACGGCCCTATGCATGTCGCCGCGAACACCTATCTGACTTCCTGTTTCCTCGAAAGGACCAAACCATGGCCGCTCATATTGATGTCTCCCGTTTTACCAATCTTGCTGTTGAGGCCCAGGATGATGGCGTCTGGGTGGTGACGCTGAACCGCCCGACAAAGCGAAACGCGCTGGATATCGACACCATCGAAGAGCTGGTAGAGTTCTTCTCTGTCGCCCCGCGTGCCGGGGTAAAGGCGGTGGTCCTTGCTGGTGCTGGCGATCATTTTTGCGCCGGTCTGGACCTGATTGAACACCATGATGCCGACCGCAGCCCGGCGGACTTCATGCATGTCTGCCTGCGCTGGCACGAGGCCTTTAACAAGATGGAATACGGTGGGGTGCCGGTGATTGCAGCCCTGCAGGGGGCGGTTGTTGGGGGTGGCTTGGAGCTGGCCAGTTCAGCCCATGTCCGGGTGATGGACCAAAGCGCCTATTTTGCCCTGCCCGAAGGGCAACGCGGTCTGTTCACTGGTGGTGGGGCAACCATCCGGGTGACGGATCTGGTAGGCAAATCGCGGATGATCGACATGATGCTGACCGGGCGGGTGTATCAGGGTCAGGAGGCGGTCGATCTTGGTCTGGCCCAGTATATCGTTGACGGATCCAGCCTGGACAAAGCCATGGAACTGGCCCGCCGGGTGGCCGAGAACCTGCCACTGTCGAACTTTGCCATCTGTTCCGCCGTCAGCCATATGCAGAACATGTCAGCGATGGATGCCGCCTATGCCGAAGCCGTGGTGGCCGGTGTGGTGAACACCCAACCCGAAGCCCGCGCCCGCCTCGCCGCCTTCGCCGACAAAAGCGCAGCCCGCGTGCGGCGCAACGACTAAGCCAATAAAGAGCGCGGCAAAACAGCCGCGCTCAACATCAAATGGGTGAACAGAGGGCAACCTGCGCGTCGAAGTTCATGAGAGCCCGCCCAGAATATCCAATAGTTTTTTGGTTTGCTCATCGCCAAGTTGCTGTAGAATTTGATCATCCTGATCCTGGATCTCGGCTCTTATTTGGATCATTCGTTTTTGACCCAATGCGGTGATCAGCAGGTTCACCTGCCGGTGGTCGTTCTGCGCAGATTGGCGATGCACAAAACCATTTGAAACCATGCGGTCCACCAACTTACTGAGGGCAGGTGGATTGATCAGTGCGATTTGGGCCAGCTCTCCCATCGTCAGCCGCCGGCCAGTATCCAATATTTCCATGATCCGCCAGGCTTCGATCTGGACGCCGTGTTTTTTCAGTCGTGCGACCAGGGACCGATTCACCGCCCGGTGCGCCGCCGCCAAGGCATAAGAAACGTAGTCTTCAATCGGGTTTTGAAGTTCACTCATGTTCGACACCACCAAAGTTACAAACCAGAATTTAATTGACTTGGAAACTAAATTCAATTGCTATGTGTTAGCTTCCTTAATCCACTTGGACAGGAAGCAGGGGGGGTGAGGGTGTTATTGTCTGACAGTTTGATACCGGCCGAGTTGGCTGACTTGCGCGACGGACCGTTGGCGCGTTCACGAGAGGCCTACCGCATTGCCCTGCTCATTCCGATGTGCGGTTCAGCAGGCATTTGGGCGCCATCGTGTATTTCAAGTGCCCAGGTTGCCGTCGAAGAATTGAATCGGGGGAATGGGATTTGCGGGCGTAAGGTGCAATTGATCATGATCGATTCTGCACTGGAGGCCAGCGTGCCAATCGAGGAGGTGGTCAATGATCTGATAGAAAGCAGGTCAATAGATGCTATCGTTGGCATGCATATTAGCGCAATTCGACAGCGGCTGAGCAAGGTGGTGCGACAGCGGGTACCCTACATCTATACGCCGCTATATGAGGGTGGCGAGCGGACCGCCGGTTTGTTTGCCATTGGAGAAACTCCGCAAGAACAACTAGGACCCTCGATGGAGTTGTTGCAAAATAAGTATCGACCAAAGAGCTGGGCTCTGATCGGCAATGACTACGTTTGGCCAAGAACTTCACATTCCTATGCAAAGTCGAAACTGGCTGAAATGTCGGTGGATCTGGCTTATGAAAAATACGTTCCATTTGGTCTGAAGAAAATGGACCAGTTTGTTGATGAAATCGACCGGTCGGGTGCAGGAGCGGTGTTGCTGTCTTTGGTGGGGCAAGACGCCATTGCCTTTAACAGGGCATTTGGTAGGGCAGGTTTGCACGACCGGGTCCTGCGTCTGTCTTGCGCTATGGAAGAAAACGGCCTGTTGGCCTGCGGTGCCAAAAACCTGAAGCGGCTGTTTGCAGCGACGGCCTATTTTGGCAACCTGCCAACCGAGGCGAACGGTGCGTTCAAGGAGCGGTACTATGGCCTACATGGGGATCAGGCACCTGTCCTAAATGCCATCGGGCAATCGACCTATGAAGGTGTGCAATACCTGGCTGGCCTGATGCAGGGGCATGCTTCCCGCTGGCGCCACCAAAACAGCCTAGATGCGCTGCAAGTGAATTACAAAAGTGGCCGGATTAGTCCCAATGATCGCATTGGTGAACGGGCGAAAATATACCTCGCTCGCGCCGATGGGGTTAGGTTTGAAGTAATAGAAGCTTTTAATTCAACGGGTTAAAAGTAAATATTTTCCATTTCAAATATTTACTTGAAATGGAAATCAATTTCCCTCACGGTTGAGGCCAAAGGGTCATTGTTGGGTAGCCAACAATTGACTGGACACGCGGCTTTGGGGGGATCTGGCCTTGATCTGGACAATTTCACTGTTTTCTCTGGCATTGCTTTCGCTGGTTGGGATTTGGTTTCTACACCGATATTTTGCCAAGGCGACGTTAGACAGCGCGCTGGTGCGCACCGGATTTGGCGGGTGTCGTGTGGTCATGGACGGAGGCTGTCTGTCGCTGCCGTTTCTGCACCAGATCCACAAAGTCTCGATGGGGGCTTTGACGTTTTCAACTTCCCGAAAAGGCCAGGACGCCCTGTTGACCCGCGATCAGATGCGCGCGGATGTCGAGGTTGAATTCGAACTACGGGTTGCTCCTAGCGTTGAGGGTATCTCAACCGCAGCGCAGGCCCTGGGGCCGCGGATCGCGCGCAACGGAGACGCGGTTCAAGAGGTCCTGTCCGGCGCGCTGGTGGGTGCAATCCAGAATGCGGCCGCGACCCGTACACTTGAGGAGATCCACCTGGATCGTGCTGGGTTTACCAACGACATTTCCACAGCTGTAGAGGCGCAGGCTGCAAAACTGGGACTAACATTGGTCTCTGCGTCGCTTGTCTCAGTCGATCAAAGTGATCTGAGCCAGATGAACGAAAACAACGCCTTTAATGCGCAGGGCATGCGACGATTGGCTGAACTGGTGGCTGAACAGCGCAAAGCCCGAGTGGCGGTCGAAACCCAGGCTGAAATCTCGGTGCGGGAAAGCCGGTTGGCGCAAAACCAGCGACAGATCGAAATTCAACAAGCCGAACGTGCGGCTGAAATCGCCAACCAGGAACATCTGGCAGCCCTAGAAGCAGACGCAAAATCACGCCAAGATATCACCCGCGCCGAAGCGCAGTTGGCTGCGGAAACAAACCGCATCGAGAGCGACCAGAAGGCCAAGGCGGCTCAAATTGAAAGTGACGAAGCCCTGCGTCAGGTGGAAATGAGAGCCATCCGGGTGCTCGAGGAAGCCAAGATTGCCAACGACATTCTTTTGGCCCGCAAACGTGCTGAAGAAGCAGAAGTGAAGGCCCTAGAAGAGGAAGCGCGAGCGCAGGTCCTATTGGCTGCAGAGAATGTTCAGGCCCAAAAAGACCGGGCTGTGGCAGAACGGGAACGTGACACCGCCCGCCTGGTACAGCAAAAGAATATCGAACTGGAAGACGCGCGCGTCAAAAGCGAAGTCGACATTCTGCTGGCACGAGCCAAGGCCGAAGCGGCCGTTGCAACCAGCAATGCCCAAGCTGAAAAAGCCCGCATGGAAGCCACCGCTGCTGGCCAGTCGGCCCTGAATTCTGCCGAAAACACCCTGAGTGACGCAGTGATCCGCATGCGTCTGGAAGAGCGCAGGCTGGACCGAATGCCCGAGATCATGACGCAGATGATGAAGCCAGTCGAGAAAATCGACTCGATCCGCATCAATCAGGTCGGTGGGCTGGGCGGGACCAAATCTGGTGAAGGTGTCGAAGGAGCCTTTGGTGCGGCGATGGATCAAATACTGGGCATGGCCGTGCAGCTGCCCGCGATGAAGCAGATGGGCGAAGAAATCGGGTTGGATTTTGACGCCAATCTGGCCGGCCGAACAGCCGACTACGCCAACCGGATCAAAGCCAAAGAGTGACGGACAAAACCGTCGCCATACCCAACTGAACTGACAATAGGGAGGAAAACTAATGTCACTTGACCGACGCGCATTCCTAGGCAGAACAGCGACCATGACAGGGGCGGCAATGTTGCCAAGCTTCGCCAGCGCCGCAGATACCATCAAACTAGGCTCTATCCTAGATACGTCCGGCATTTTTGATGCCTACGGCAAGCCAATGGACATGGCGATGCGACTGGCCGTGGACGAGATCAACGCCTCTGGCGGATTGCTGAGCAAACAGGTCGAAGTTTCGGGTTATGACACCCAATCCGACATGGCGCTTTATTCGCAATACGCCCAACAGCTGACCCGCCAAGACCGAGTTGATGTGGTGCATGGTGGCATCCTGTCAGCGTCACGTGAGGCGATCCGCCAGACCATGCGCAAGACAAAGACTCTGTACTTCTACAACGTGCTGTACGAAGGCGGCGTTTGTGACCGCAACATCTTTATCAACGGTGTGACACCGGCCCAGCAGGTCGAAGCCCTGGTGCCATACGCGATGAAAAAGGCGGGCAAGAAGGTCTATATTCTGGCGGCCGATTACAACTACGGTCAAATCACCGCCCGTTGGATCCAGAAATTTGTCGCGGACAATGGCGGTGAAACCGTAGGTCTGGACTTCTTCCCGCTGGATGTCAGCGACTTTGGCTCGACAATTGCAAAAATCCAAACCGCTGCTCCGGATCTGGTGATTGCCCCATTGGTTGGCGGTGCACATCTGTCGTTTTTCCGTCAGTGGGCGGCGGCGGGAATGAAAGACCGTATCCCTCTGGCATCCACGACTTTGGGTGTGGGCAACGAACAATTGGTTCTGACACCGGAAGAGGGCAACGGGATCATGGTTGCCTACAACTATTCGCAACAGCTCGACACCCCTGCAAATGCAGCGTTCAAGGCGTCCTGGCTGGCGGCTTTTGGTGACAACTCCAATATCCATGAGACAGCGGTATCGACTTATCAAGGCGTCATGACATGGGCCAAGGCCGTGGAAATGGCTGGATCTCTGGATCGTGACAGCATCATTGATGCACTGGAAACCGGCATTTCGATCGAAGGACCTGGTGGCAAAGTAACGGTTGATCCCAAAACCCACCACGCGGTTCTGGATGTGCATCTGATGGAGTTTGAAGACCAGCGGATGAAGGTGATTGAAACACTGCCGCAGCGGCAGCCCATTGACACCCAATCCGTCTGTGATCTGGCCACGAGTCCAAACGACAACACACAGTACGAAATCCAGATCTAATCTGATCATAAAACAAAACTGGGGCGGCGACTGCCGCCTCAACCTCTGGCCGGGGAACACCCCCGGCTTGTCAAGCGAAGTTGGGGAAACATGGATCTCTCTATCGTCATACTTGTCGAGATGCTCTACGCGGTTGCCTCTCTGGTGCTGATCAGCGCCGGGCTGGCCGTGGTGTTCGGCATGATGAAAGTCATCAACCTGGCCCATGGCGAGTTCATGATGATGGGTGGATACGCCACCATCACCGCCGTTAATCTGGGCGCGAATGTTTTTGTGGCCATGCTGGTCGTGGCCCCGATCACCGTTGGACTGATTGGCCTTGTGGTCGAACGACTGGTGATCCGCCATCTTTATGGCCGGTTGGTTGACACCATGCTGGCAACCTGGGGGCTAAGCCTGTTTTTCATCGGGGTGGCCACGATGATTTTTGGCAATACCACCACGGGCATCTCTACTCCGATCCCTGGCTTTTCAGTCGGCGACTATCAGATTAACGGATATAACTTCTTCATCATCCTTGTCGCGATCGCCCTGGTGGTCGGCATGCTGGTGATACTAAAATCTACGCGGGCTGGGTTGATCGCGCGTGGTACCATGCAACGGTCCGACATCGCCGCCGCTTTAGGCTACAGCCCCGACCGTATCTACATGGCGACTTTTTTCTGTGGCTCGGCCCTGTCCGGTTTGGCGGGCGCAGTGCTGGCGCCGCTGGTGGGCTTGGTGCCCACATCCGGCGGCGCATACATCGCCAAGGCCTTTATCACAGTAATCGCAGGCGGTCCGTCGCTGGTTGCCGGATTGCTCAGCAGTGCCGGTCTGTTTGGCCTGGTCAACCAGATTTTCACCTTCGCCATCTCGCCGGTGATCGGAGACGTCGCATTGCTGGTGGCGGCTGTCGTCCTGCTGCGGCTGTTGCCCCAAGGCGTGACCGGTAAATTCTTCAAGGGAAAGTTGTGATGCAAGATCGAATGGGCAAAGACGTCATGACGACGCTTGTCGTGGCAGGGGGGCTGATATGGCTGCTGCCGCAATTGGTTAGCACCTACACACTGACCGTGTTGATCATCTACGGGATGCTAGGGTTCAGCCTTGGCTTGATCTGGGGGTTTGGCGGCATCTTGTGCTTTGGCCAGGCTGCGTTCTTTGGCCTGGGCGCCTACACCTATGCAATCGCCGCCATCAACATTGGCGAAAGCACCCTGCCGATGCTCATCGCCATTCTGGTGCCCGCCATCGCGGCTCTGCTGCTGGGTGCTATGATGTTCTATGGTCGGTTGACCGATGTTTATCTTGGGGTGATCACACTGGTGGTCACGCTGATCCTGTTCAAGTTCATCAATTCCACCGCAGGCCCGCAATTCGTGATTGGCACGGCGCGACTGGGCGGATTCAACGGTATTCCAGGCTTTCAGACGCTGAATGTACCGGGCGATCCAGATGCCTATATCTGGGGCGACGCCTACTACTATGTCTGCGCAGTCATGATGGTGCTGGTCTATCTGCTGGTGTCGGCACTGCTGCGGTCCAGCTTTGGCCGGATCGCCGTTGGCATTCGCGAAAATGAAACCCGGATGTCACTTATGGGCTATGACGTCGCCGCCCGCAAAACCATCCTGTTTGCCATTGGCGCCGCCATCGCCGGGCTGGCCGGGGCGCTGTTTGCCAACTGGGGCGAAATCGTAACTCCAGGGCTATTCTCGCTGGGGCAGTCAGCCGAAATTATCATCTGGTGCATCGTGGGCGGCCTGGGCACCCGGTTCGGTCCCATATTGGGTGCTGCCGGGCTGGCTTATCTCAAATTTGCCTTGGGCCAGCAGAGCCTGATCGACAACACGTTGATCACCGGGCTGATCCTGGTGCTGTTTGTACTGTTCCTGCCCAAGGGCCTGGTGCCTGCAATTTCAAGCCTATGGAAGGTAAGTTTCGCGCGCCGCTCACCCAGCCGGGTGCATCAGGCCCGACGAATGCGCAATAGGGGGCGGGCCAATGGCTGAAGTGGTTCTGGAAACTCAGGCTCTGACAATGCGCTTTGGTGGAGTTGTGGCCTCAGACAATGTGAACTTCAAACTGCGCGCCCGTGAGCTGCGCTGTCTGATCGGCCCCAATGGGGCAGGGAAGTCCACATTCTTTAAATGTGTGACTGGGCTGCTGACACCAACCGAGGGTCAGGTGTTCATGCGGGGTCAGGAAACCACCGGTTGGATGCCGCATCAGATTGCCTCGCTCGGCGTGGGGATCAAAACCCAGACGCCCAATGTGATGGATAACCTCAGCGTGTTTGAAAACATCTGGCTGGCAGCGCGACGGTTCCATTCGGTGGATGAGGCCAAGCACAAAGCCGAAGCTGTCATAGAACGGCTGGCGCTGAACTCCATTGCCCGCTCGGATTTGGGCAACCTGGCCCATGGCGAACGGCAGCGGGTGGAACTGGGACTGGTGGCTGTGGGCGATCCCTGGCTGGTGTTGCTGGATGAACCCGCAGCCGGCATGAGCGCCGAAGACGTCGAACGCATGACCGAAATCATTCACGAACTAACCAAAACAGCCGCTGTGGTGATTGTTGAGCATGACATGCAGTTCATTCGCTCGATCGCCCAAACAGTAACCGTTTTCCATCAGGGCGCGGTGCTGATGGAGGACCACGTGGACAAGGTTATGTCCGACGAAACTGTACGTAATGTTTATCTTGGAAAGAAGGCTGGATGATGCCTGAGGACATGAACGATATCCTGGAAATCAAGGGCCTGTCTGGGGGCTATGGCAAGGTGCCAATCCTGCATGGTATCGATTTTGCCGTGGGCGAAAACGAAGTGGTTGGCATCCTGGGCCACAATGGCATGGGCAAGACCACGCTGCTGAAAACGGTGATGGGGTTCCAGCCAGCCAGTTCGGGTCGGTTGCAATTTTACAATACCGACATCACCCGCATGTCCCCCAACGAGCGGGCCGGGCTGGGGTTGGGATATGTACCGCAGGGCAGGGGGATCTTCCCGCAACTTTCAGTACGCGACAACCTGCGATTTGCTTGGCACGACTATTCTGGCGGCCCCGAGCAAGAGGTAATGGACGCGGTCCTAGAGGATTTCCCGCGTCTGACCCGATTGCTGAACCGGATGGGTGGGGCACTGTCTGGCGGCGAGCAACAGTTGCTGGCTCTGGCACGTTGCCTGATGGGGGACCCGGATTTTCTGTTGTTGGACGAACCAACCGAAGGCATCCAGCCGTCAATCATCGAAGAAATGGCCGAAACGCTTTTGCAACTGCGCGAACGGCGCGGGCTCTCGATCCTGTTGGTCGAGCAGAATTTTGACTTCATTTCGGACCTTTCTGACCGGGTCCTGGTTCTTGAACGCGGCCGGATCACTGGCGAACTGAGCCGCAATGACCTGAGCGATCAAGCCAAAGTCGACCAGTTTTTGGGCTTTGGCGCAGCACGGTCAACACGCGGTCAGGCCAGCCCAACTGCCTCTCAATCCAACACACCACAACAGTCGCAGCCCAGATCCTCGGCAGCGGAACCCATTTTCCCAACGGTGACCAACATGACAATCAAACGCCCGACTCTTACCCAGATGCGCGACATGGCCACGCGATTTGGCATGAACCTGACGGATGCAGAGCTGACTGAATATTCTGAGCTGATGGAGCCCTATATTCAAGCCTATGATCGGCTGGATGCCACCCCAGATAACCTGCCGCCAGTGCGCTACCCACGCTCGCCCGGCCGGTTTCCGGACTTAAGCGAAAACCCCCTAAACGCCTGGTATGTGAAAACCGAAGTATGCGGTGCAGCTGATGGCCCGCTGCGCGGCAAACGCATTGTACTGAAAGACACCGTATGTCTGGCTGGTGTGCCAATGATGAACGGGTCTTCGATAATGGAGGGCTATACGCCAGAGATTGATGCCACCATTGTGACCCGAATGCTGGACGCCGGCGCGACGATTGTTGGCAAAGCCCATAATGAGAATTTCTGCCTGTCAGGCGGGTCTCACACCAACGCCAAGGGGCCGGTCCATAACCCATGGAAACATGGTTACATGGCCGGGGGCTCCTCCAGTGGCTCAGCTGCATTGGTGGCTGCTGGCGAAGTGGACATGGCCATTGCCGGCGATCAGGGTGGATCCATCCGCATCCCGTCGTCAAACTGTGGCGTTTACGGCATGAAACCAACCCACGGTTTGGTGCCCTATACCGGCGTTATGCCGGTCGAGCAGACCATCGATCACGTTGGACCAGTGACCAATACCGTTGCTGACAATGCGCTGCTGCTAGAGGTCTTGGCAGGCGAAGACGGTCTGGACCCACGCCAATATAATCCGCAAGTGTTCCGCTATACCGAAGCCTTGGGTCGTGGTGCGCAGGGACTGCGTATTGGCATCCTGAAACAGGGTTTCCACCGCCCCGAAAGCGAGGCAGACGTGGACCAAAAAGTTCTGGCCGCCGCAGACCGTTTCCGCGCGCTGGGCGCGCTGGTTGACGAAGTATCCGTACCGGAACACCAGCTTGCCGTCGATTGCTGGACGGCGATCACTCTTGAAGGCCTGCAAGATCATATGATGCACGGCAATTCAGCCGGAACCAATTACCGCGGGCTGTTCTTGCCCTCGATGATCGACCACATGGCGCAGTGGCGCAATCGTGCGGATGAGCTGAGCCATTCGCTAAAGGTCAGTATGTTCACCGGCGAGTTTTTTCAGGAACAATACCGTGGCCGGTTCTATGGCAAAGCCCAAAACCTGATGCGCAAAGTGAACGAGAAATACGCAGCCGCCTTGCAGCAATATGATGTGCTGCTGATGCCCACGGTACCGATGAAGCCACAAAAGATCCCGACCGCTGACTGCTCGATCACTGAATACGTGCAGCGCGCCTTTGAAATGATCGGCAATACCGCACCGTTTAATGGTGGCCTGCCCGCAATGAACGTTCCCTGCGGGCTAAGCGAGGGGCTGCCAATCGGCATGATGCTGGTGGGGGCTAAATATGGCGAGTTGAAAATATACCAGGCAGCGCACGCATTTGAGCAAAGCGGTGACTGGCGGAACATGTAGGTGAGATGGCAATGTCAATTTTGAACGAAAGCTTGGCAGGCAAAATTCTGGACCTTGGCCAGAATGTCGAGAGCAACTGCGAGACATCCGCCCCGCAAAACGGACAGTCTTATCTGCGGGGGGCAAATGAACCGCCACTGGTCTATGCCACCATTCCCCAGCTTCTGCGCGAGGCCGTGTCGCGGTTTGGTCCCCGCGACGCCATGATCTTTGCCGAACAAGGCATCCGGATGAGCTATTACGAGCTCGACCGGGCCGTGGATGAGCTGGCTTCTGGCTTGCTGGCACTGGGCCTGACCAAAGGCGACAGGGTTGGCATATGGTCACCCAACCGCTGCGAATGGGTGCTGACGCAATTTGCCACCGCGCGGATCGGAGTTGTTCTGGTCAATATCAACCCAGCCTACCGGCTGAACGAGCTGGAATACGCGCTGAACAAAGTAGGGTGCAAAGCCCTAGTCACGGCGCGAGCCTTCAAATCTTCCAACTATCTGGACATGATCCGACAGTTGGCCCCTGAGCTTGAAACTTGCAAACCAGGGCAATTGCGGGCGGCTAGGGTGCCTGACTTGCGCAGTGTGGTTGTGATGGGGCCGGATACAGACCCGGGTGTCTATTCGTTTGATCAAGTCTGTAAACTAGGCGGTCCCGCGCAGCAGTTGCGGCTGCCAACAATCGACAAAACGCTGAACCCGGATGACGCAATCAACATTCAATTCACCTCCGGCACCACCGGCGCGCCCAAGGGCGCTACCCTGTCGCATTACAACATCGTTAACAACGCGCGGTTTTCGACCAACCGGATCAATCTAACTGAAAGCGACCGCTTGGCGATCCCTGTGCCGCTTTACCATTGCTTTGGGATGGTGCTCGGCTCGCTTGGCGCGGTCAGCACAGGCGCAGCCATGGTGTTCCCGGGTGAGGCCTTTGAGGCCGGGCAAACCCTGGACGTGTTGTCCAACGAACGCTGCACCGCTGTTTACGGCGTGCCGACCATGTTTGTCGCCATGCTCGAGGATCTGATGGCAAAGCCCCGCGATCTCAGCAGCCTGCGCACCGGCATCATGGCAGGCGCCCCCTGTCCAGTGGATGTGATGCAACGGGTCAACAGCGATATGAACATGAAAGAGGTGACAATCTGCTACGGCATGACCGAAACCTCGCCCGTGTCCTTCCAAAGCTTTGTGACCGATACGACGCAGAAACGGTGTGAAACCGTTGGTCGGGTCCATCCGCATCTAGAGGCCAAAATTGTCGCCAAAACCGGCGAGATTGTTCCAGTGGGCGAGCAAGGTGAGCTTTGCACCCGCGGTTATTCGGTGATGAAGGGCTATTGGGACGACGCGGACAAAACCGCTGACAGCATCGTTGATGGCTGGATGCACACCGGCGACCTGGCAGTGTTTGACACCGAAGGATTCTGTTCAATTGTCGGCCGCGTAAAAGACATGATTATCCGTGGTGGTGAAAACATCTATCCACGTGAAATCGAAGAGTTTCTATTTACCCACCCTAGCATCAGCGAGGTACAGGTGTTCGGCATCCCGGATAAACGCCTAGGCGAAGATGTCTGCGCCTGGGCCGTTGCCAAACCCGGTGCCGAATTGACCGAGGAGGATCTTAAAGCTTTCTGCAAAGGGCAAATAGCACATTACAAAATCCCCCGTCACATCCGCATCGTTTCAGACTTGCCTATGACAATCACCGGCAAACCACAGAAATTCGTCATGCGCGACAAAATGATAGAAATGTTGAAGGAACACGGTGGTCAGGTCTAACTCCCGTTCCTGTAAATGCTTCGCAGACACAAGGTGTCCCAAACACCTGCAAAGCTTCTTAAAGTGGTTACTCTGCCGCGTCTTGGTTCCGCCCGCTTCCGAGAAACAGCTTCTGGATATCCACAAATGGACCATCGGTTAACTGCGCTTCTATACCGCCCCATTGATCTCGCGCATTTTCAACACTGAAATAGGCTTCTTTGCTGACGGCCATGAACTCCAATGCTTCCTCTGACTCCGCCCGAACCCAGGCAAGTTCAAGGTTTTCATCGGAAACAGACGTTACCCGAAGCTCCACACCAATGTCGAAATGGGCTCCCGGCATACGACGCAGCAGATCCATCTTCATCATTTCGACAATTATGTCGTCGAGACCGGCAATCCGAAGTACCAGTTTTTCGCGCGCGGCAAGCCAGCCAAAAGTCAGACGACACGTCAAGTTATCTCCAACAGTTTGAGCAGCGTCAGGAGCATCAGCACCGTAAGATGTTCCGAACAAGGCCGTGGTCTTGTCTTCGTTCTCGATGTAGTCCGCAACGCCAGCTGCAGGCATTGCAAGGATCCACAACCCATTTTCCACATCCAGGTAGTTGAACTCAGGCTGCAGTCGAAACTCGGTATCGCAATTGGCGCACTTTATGATTTGAAACTGGTCTTCTAAGATTTCCTCCCTTAGATCCGGCCGCCTGTCCGCATTTACGCTGCCTACTGCATCCATTGTATTGGTGTGATCGCATTCAGGGCAATCAACATGCATTGAAACAAACAATGACATTACAAAACTCCTATTGCGGCTTCTTCTTGGGTGAGATCTTGGATAGCCAATCTACTGCAGGATGCTGGTCGCCCAGCTTGTCGCAATGGTAGGCTGCGTAGAGCTCAGAAAACCATTCAGCCGGGGCTCTGAATTGATATCCAGTGATCGCCTCTGATCGGGCAGAGGCGTCGTAGCTTACCCACCTGCCTACATATGCCTCATGGAATATCCGATCAGTTCCGCCATCTTTTACGGCCAGTTTTTTCGCGCCCGAAGCACTCATCCATGGGTTTCCTGAAGCGCGGCAATCATCCACATGAGATATAAGCCGTACACGGTTTCGCTCCCAAGTTTCGGGTTCGACTTTTTCTGGCGCCCTAGGTGTGGGTGGATCTGTATTCCCGGAAATATAGGCGAGTGCATAGGAATAGTCATAGGAGTAATGTTTCGCGATCGCCTTGGCCACGGGTGTGAAATCACCAAAGTGGAACTCCCACCCAGCTAGTTTCTTCCCGTTTTTCTCCATATACTTCTGGTTGTCATCAACGGCGTGCCCGACCTCGTGAATGGTGTTCCAATCCAGCGCTTCGACGGGGTCGGTGTTCTTGGGTACACATTTTGGATCGACTTCGCCGACTTCATATTCGTCACCAAAACCGTAATCCCACGAGTACTTGGTATTACCCTCGCGTACCTTCGCCATTTTGGTCGCCCCATTGAAGGATGACCCGCCACCTTTGTCGGAAGTCCAGTATTCCATAAGGCTGTCGTTTACATTGGTATCTGACGGCGGCAATTGGCTCATCGTCTCATACATGCGCGCGAGATTGGGCCCTTTACCTTCTAAATCGGCCCAGTGTGTCATCTCTTTGTTTGTCACAACCAGTTTGCAACCGAACCGTGCTTCGAACGCCGCCTTAATGACCTTTCTCTTGGTGGCTTCATCCAGACCTTCGCTGGTTTTGGTGCCTTTCACGATTTCGTCTAGTTTTTCCATGCCATCGTCACGCTTCATCAAGGCCTTCAATTGATTGGCGTCTGGCGGCTCGTTGTTGCGCATCTTGACTTCGATTTCTGCGTCGAGCAGGGCTGTCTCGACCTTGTCGAGGTTCTTTTTAGCTTCGGGGAATTTGTCTAACGATGCGTCCCCTGCAGCCTGTGCCAGGTTGGTCCGGATTTTATCCAAGGATTCCTTAATGGCGTACCGGTGCGGATGTTTGTCCAGAACCAGCAACCGGGCATCGAATAGGTCTGCTCGGTCTTTGTATTCCCTGAAACCACCGCGAAGCGCCATAACCCGGATAATGTCGGCAAATATGACTTCGGCTGCTGCAAAACCAGCTTCGGTCTTGCCTGACGCAATTGCGTCCACTTTCAGAGCGGCAATGCGGAGCTTGATTTTAGCAGCTTCTTCGGCGACATGCTCTTTCCCGGTGTGGTTTTCTTCCAGTGGTTCGAACCGTTTCTCAGCACGCCCGGCAACCGTTTTGAGCTGATCGAAATGCCAAAGCCCAGTCTGGAGTGTTTTGCAGGAGGCAATCACGGCTTCCAGCAGCTTCGTCGCAGCGACGCCATCAGTGTCGGCCTTTTCTTCAGCCGCTTTCAAGCCCTTGTTGACGGGGATCAACCCTGGAAGAACAAATGCATTATCTGGCGAAGTTGAGAGCTGCTCAACCAGCTCGCGTGCTTTGGCAATTGATTTCTTAATCGCCTCACCATCGTCCTTATCCAACGTCGTCAGTTCATCGGAAAGCTCACCAAGGGCGGCATTTTTGTTGTCAACCAACAGAGCTTTGGCCACATCATCGGGGATTTGATCAGCCAGCCGTTTTGCGCCAGCGTAGTCTTTTTCAGTGGCCCGGCCTTGTGCATTTTTAAGCTTTTGGTCGACACGATCCATAAGCATTTTGACTTGGTCTTTGTCATTAAGCTTTGCGATTTCTTGTTCGGCTGTTTTCTTGGATTCAGCAAAGGCCTTGAACAACCCTGCGGCAGTGACCAGAGCAGCAGACTGGTCGGCAATCGGTTCAACAATTTTGCAGGCTTCTTTGTATTTGAACTCCTTTGCCGTGGCGTCGGCAGAGGTCAGCAATTTGTTCAACTTGTCCAAGTCGTCGGTAACGGCGTCGTTCTTTACGTCGTCAACATCTTTGATTTTAGCAACGGCTGTTACCCGGGCTACTTTCCAGGGGTCCAGAGTTTTCTGGTGCCCCATGCAGCTCCAGATTTCCATTTTGATATTGAAGCATAACCTAATGGCGCCCTTGAAATCATGCGCAAGCATGAGCTTCTTATAGGCCTCTTCCAGGCCGGCAATTTTGTCTTTTCTCTCATCTTTTACGACTTGATCATACGCATTATACGTGACCTTCATCGGACCGACTTTGTTTGTATATTCGTCCAAGACATCTTCGTAGGCTTTAACCTTGTTCCAAACCGGTTCGCCTATTTTCAGGCTCTCTTTGGCGACCTCATAGGCTTTTTCGTAATCACCAGCTTTTTTGTGGTCTTCGATCTCTTTGATGTGGCCACTTAGCAGCTTGATTTCTTTGTCAAACAGCGCCGCACCATTTGGTTTTGCCTTCATGTCGGCAACGTTCTTTACAGGCCCATATTGATCGTCGAGTACAGCTTTGATTTTTGGATTAATCTCGGCCTTTTTGCGCGCATCACGCCCCTTGCGCAGGGCGTCGTTCATCAAGGCTTCGCCGGTTTGGAAATCGAAGTCTGGTGATTTCACCGCTTCTTTGGCCTCCGCAACCAGCTTCTCCATCGCCTCCCAATCATCTTTGGCAGCCGGTTTCTGATCGCCAGGGAGGGCTTTGAGATCGGTGATCTCTTGTTCGACCTTAGCCAACGTTGTTTTATAGATTTGGGCGCGATCGCCTTTCAGGACCAACGGTTTGAGAATGTCGATGGCAGCCTGCAGATCCTTGGCCATCTGTTTTGGGTCCGCATCCTTTTGATCTTTTACATCACTGGCTTTTTTCGCTTCAGCTTCGGCGCGCTGCACCTCGGACTGAAAAACATTGTCCTTGTCGCCACTTGTAACCAAGCCTTTCAGGTCGGTGAATACCTTGAAAGCACTGTCAAACTCGGTGTCGATCTTTCCAAGCTTGTCGTCGCTGCCTTCTAGGGCCTCTTTGGATTTGGCGTCTTTTTCCTTAAGCGTTTTGACATATTCGATCAGTTTTTCAGCTGACTCAAGTTCGGTTTTGGCGCGTTTGTAATCTTTGGCCACCCGAGCATCAGCCGCCGCATTCATTGTATCGGCCAAATCCGCGGCATCGAAGAAGGTATTGGAATCCCAGTCGAGATCTTTGACCTGCTCTTCAAATTTCGGGTTAACCACGTCGTACTTGTCTTTGTACGCCTTGTAATCTTTGCCAAGCTGATCCCAAGTGGCCCACTTGCCCTCAGTCACTTTCAGCAATTTTTCGGCCAGACCAAACTTGAATTTCTTGGCAGCCTCCTGTGCCCCCTTCAAGTCACGCCCCATGAGATCCACGTATTCTCTGATCCCTTCAATCCCGGGGTGGGTTTTCAGGTTCAGCGGGCCCTTGGCATACGCTTTGTCGAAATTCTCGAGTGCCGTCACATAGTTTTTGGCAGCTGCTTTCCTAGGGTACAGAATACGATACAAGATACCGAGATCACGCCCCATTTTTTCATGTGCGGCGCGATAGCCGATCTTTGCGACCGTCGCATCGGTATATGTTGTTTCAAGTGGCGCGGCTAATTTGGTTAAACCCAATTCCACCGAACTGTTCGCGCCCTCAACAGCTTCTGCGTTGGTTTTGAGTGTCCCCAACCCGTTCAAGAGGCCGTCTAAATCAGTCCGGAATTGGACACGTCGCGAATTGTATTTGCCATGAAGAACATGAAGTTTGACATAGTCTTCGTGGGCTGTTCGCATTTCGTTTAATTTGGCCACACCCTCTTTAAATTTGCCTGCCCCCTTATGAACTTCGGCTTCGGCCCAGACGGATTTGGCTTTGGCCAATGCGTCCACAAGTGACTGGTGCGCTCCACCAGGTGCGGCCCCGGGCAAGGCATCGAACAGGATTTTTCTGCCCTTCGCAATTTCTGTGTAATGAGACAGTTCATCGGCATAGATCTCGGCCTTGTCTGCAAGATCACGCAGACGTGCGAGTTCTTTCTTGCCTGCCACATATTTGCGTTCTGTTTTTGCGGCGGTTTCAGCGGCTGCCAGCGCATCAGTGATTTCTTTGATTTTGCCTGCGATGGGCTCAATCGCGTGCATGGCGTGGCTGCTTAGGATCTTCATGCGTTCCTTGAAAACAGCAAGTTCCTTCAGCCAGATCTCGCGCTCAGCCATGGCCGCGCCCATATCCGCAAGCACACCTTCGGTCTTGTTTTCAGCGTCTTTGATAGCCGCCTTAATTTCATTGTCTTCGGCCGTGTCCGGTATTTCATTTAATGCCTTGGTTGCCCCATCCAGGATCGTTGCCCATTCCCCTGATGGCGTGTCCGGGAATTTCCCTATTTCCTGTTTGGCTGCTGCAACGGTTTTGACGGCAGCGCCTATGTCTTGGAACATCAGAGATTTGGCTTTGAGCTTTTCTGGCTCTGGTTTATCAGCGGCCTCGACGGGTGGCTTGGCCAGAACAGCATTGATGCGCTTTAGGTAGTCCAGCGCAGTTGCATATTCGCCGTTTACCGCTTTGTCCTGTGCAATCATCCAAGCTTGACGAAGCTTGTCGTTGCCTTCGGCTTTCATAGCCAAGCGTTTTTCGATTGCAGGGCGCATACGGGCGACACTGATGTCGCATTCAGTTTTGAGCTTATCGACGCGTTCCCCGGCGTCCTCCTTGCGCGCTTCAGCTGCGACCTGGGTTTCGGACTTGGTTTCGGAGCGTGCTTCGGCAATTAGACTGGCTAATGGCACCAAAGCTTTGAGTGCGGCAGCGAAATTGGGCTTGTCTCCATCAGCCTTTTCATTGGCAAAGGCCCAGACAGCGCGAATTTTTGACGTTTTACTGGTATTGAGTTTTAGGGCTTCAAGAACATGAGGTTCCATCTTATCGCGCGCGGCGATCCATTTGGCTGCATTTGGACCCGCCTCGGCCTCTTCGCCAGCGCCATCTTCAGGAGGCTCGGGTGGCTTTTGTGCTTGCTCTTCTGCTCCCTCCGGAGCCTTTAGTTTATCCAAAGCCTGGGTAACCTTTTCGATCCCAGCCTCGACGCGGGCGCTGTCGCCTTCCTTCAGGAACGCGGCCAGTTGTTTGTACAGCTTTACGAAGGGACCACTAACACCGGCTTCAAGCCCTTGAATGCGCTGCGCCAAGGCCTTGAGTTGTGCTGTTAGTTCACTCATTTCCGGTGCTGATGGCTCAGATGGCTCAGACGGAGCTGATGGCGCTGGTGGTGCAGGTTCGGATTCGTCTGGTAGGCTTTCGTCTATGTCAGACTCGAGTACTGAGCCGCCTTCATCGAGAATTTCAACATTCAAAGAGACTTTTTCAGACTTCAGATATTTCTTCAGCTTTTTGGCAATTGAAGGGACGACGCGTAGGCAGGTCAAAGACATTACTTTGCCATCAACTGTCACAGTGCCAAAAGCAGCTTTTTTCCCGACGCCTTCATCTAGGGCTGCTTTACCAACGGTTTTCGGGGGTTTTCGCTTATCAAGACCAAAATAGTCATCCTTTGGACCTGTACCGGGATTGTAACCAAAAGGGATCGATTGCTTGCGTGCAAGTTTGATCATTTTCTTTAGTTCGGGGCCTCTAACGTCATACTCACCCATGGCGAATATCCTCCGAATGCGAGTCCTTTAACCGCTGATATGGTAGTGCGGACTTGTTTATTGCAGGTTTGTGAGGGGGGGGAGGGACATTAGAACAAAAATCTGTTGGCGAGCACTCGTTACCACAATCTGGTAAGTCGGCTAACACCGCGTGATTGCGCCAAAACCTTTTCATATACCCTAACCTCACTATTTATCTTAAAATATCTCATTTCTGGTTTAGCTCTGAGCCGGGGGACCGTGGAAATTACCGGAGCTCAAACATTCTCCCCAAAGTGGAGCGCCCAAGATAAACATCACGCGAAAGGGGAGTTTTTGCAACCCCGGCGACTTTACTGATATCAGGACGCTTCAAATTTCAATGTTTGGGTCCAATACTGTTGGGTCGTGCCCATACAGAAACCATGTGTATCAATCCTACCATCCGTCAATGCATTGGACGTAAGAAAACAGTTTGAACGATCCAACTGTTGTCAGGCACCTTGGCAGGTTGCGCAATGTGGCGGTTACTCACTGGCTACAAAGCAGCAGAATGGGGCCCGTTCTGCATTTGGGATGATTGCAGCCCCATTTGTACCAAACGGTATGTTTTTAATCATCGGATGATGGATCGGTGTCATTGAATAGTTGGCTGGCAAGCAGAACAACTATTGCGCAATCGACCAGTGTTAATGAACTTGTACGACGGGTTCAGCGTTTGTTTACTGATGAGGTGGCGGAGACACGGGGGGTGGATTCAGACCAGGTAGACTGTTGGTGCCGGTCTGCCGTTTTTTGTCGGCTTTTGCTTGGCTACATAGCCGGGTATATGCATGTTTTACAGCCTTCCACTGTTTGTGGCAGTCAGCCGTTGTTTTGTTGGTAGTTGTTCTGTTTGAAGTTGAGGGACCATAGAGACCACGACCAACCTGGGTCAGAGCTTGTTCAATTTCACAACATTGGGATGGTGTGAGGGAGGGGAAATGGTCTCCCCAAGTCGCAAGCTTGGCTTGAAGTTGCCACAAGTCCTCAGACTTGATGGACTGTTGCACCGCCCTGCGCGCAAAGAGCTCTGAACTCATCCAACGTGTTTTCAATATCTGTATGTAATTGTGCAGTCTGGGTCTAAAGCTGTGCAACACCAATACAGCCAAGGCTAAGAAAGCTAATGCTGTAGCCAATTGTAGAGCGCGCTCACTGGGGGCACGACGAGCCTCCGGTGGTTTCGCCACCTGAACCGTTAAGGCGTCCAATCGCGCAGTTTCGACTGTTCCCATATCGATGTTGAACCATTCAATTTCGATTGAGGGCAGGGTTGCCGATCCTCCCACTTGAGCCAAATAACTAACTTCTTCTATGCGGTTTCCTGACAGGGATCCTCTTTCGACGCTCTCTTCTATGGTTGGATCCTTTGGATAACCACGCAGAGAGCTAAGTTGTTCTTCACCCGTTTCGGATGTCGACTGGATAGGAGTTGGGATCAGAGATGGAATTAAGATTGCGGTGGTGCCCTCAATCTGCGCTATCACACGGCGTGTCAGCGCATCACCAACATTCAATTCCTCCAGTTCAGAGAACTCTTGGTCCAAGGAGAAGTCCGAGGCAACGATAACGGGTGGTTCCATCATCTCAGCGCCTTTTGGCAACTCGGCGGTGAATGAAATAGCTTCCAGCTGATGTTCAGTTTTAACCGGTTGGGCTGATGGACCGGCAGAGGTGATTTGCACGGATTGGCTAGGTATCCGGAATGCCCCCAACTCCAAAGGGTAGAGCTGATAGGTGCGTGACGTTCCTGACCAGGTCTCTCCCGAGATTGTCTCGCTGACCGGATGCGTTGATCGTTCGGGGAGCCGTATCAACAAATTGGGCTGTTCAAAACTTGGGTAGACAGGAGGAGTTGGCATCCATGTCGGGACTAGAATTTTGACACGTAGGGTAATTGGTTGCCCAACTATATACGGCCCATCGGACAATGTAACGCTTAGGCGCGGGCTGCCAGCCTGAGGCGGACGTTCCTGCGCAGCGACATGGAATCCCATAAGAGCGAAGATCAACATCGAAAAAATCAGCCGCAAAGTCATGGCTTCCTCATTGACTGTTCCAACAGGAACCTGCTGCGCAAGAAGTCTCCCATGTTGGTATCGATTGCCGAGATCCACTGTTCGCTGGTTAGGGGCGCAGCATTTTCTTTAGGTGCTACAATTCTGCTGTCCGCGCCTTGACCCGCCTCATTGTCAAACACCATGTCATCAGCGCCAATCCCGGTATCTTCACCGGTGTCGGACTGCGCACGGGTTGTTTCAACATAGTCCAGAATGGCTCGGGCAATTTCCAGGTTCGTTTCCGCTTCGGGGTAATCGGTGCGGCGCTCAATCGCGACTTCAAACGCTGCAATTGCAGGCCGATACTGTCGGTTCCGAATGAGTGCCATGCCTTCTGCCAAGGCTGCCTCTGGCGTGTCAATTGTGGCAAACACTTGTGCTGCATCAGCATACTGACCCGCCCTAAATTTGGCATACCCTCTCCAATATGGGGCAATGAACAGATCCCCGGCACGGGAAAACTCCAGATTGTTGTATGCTATTTGGCCTTGCTGGTCGGATGTCAAAAACCAATCTATCCAGCCTTCTGCATTTGCAGTTTTCGGGGACGTCGCTCCAAGCAGAATGCCTGCAAACATTGCCCATCGCATTGTCCAACCCGGACGGAACCAAATCAGAACCAGTAAGGCCACTGGCCAAGCAAGCAGCCAACCGCGATCTTGCCAGCGCAAGCGTTCATCGCCCGCCAGGGCAGCGATATAAACAGCATTTAGTCGGCGGTTGATTTGGTTCAGGTCCCTGTCGTCTACTGTTAAGCGAATAACGTCAGAGTTGGGGACCCGATCCAGTTGAGGTAAAGCAAGGCCGCTTGGCGCGGTGACCAGAAAAATTACCGGAGAGCGCGGCGAGTCCTTTTGACTTCTAAAACTAGCTAGGTCGGACGGGTCAAAATCATCGAATAAAAATAGAATGGCACCTGGGGTGCTAGATTTGTCTAAAATCTCTTCGGCCAGTGCGAGAGCTGCACCAGCATCATTGCCTGATATGGGCATGACTTCTGGTGCAAGGCCGTCCAGTAGGGGGCGCAATATATTGGCATCTTCGGTCAGTGGGGAGACGCGGTGTGCTGATCCGGAATAGGCGATCACCGCAGTTCGTGCACCGGCGCGCTTAGTTATCAAGTCCTGTAGCTTGAACCTTGCGCGATCCAGACGGGTAGGTGCCAAATCACCGTTCAGCATACTGTCCGTCACTTTGAGAGCCACCACCAGCGGCGCAGAGTTTTCTAGCAACGGGTTTGGTTCGCGGGTCCATGTCGGGCCCGCCACTGCCAATGCTAAAAGGCATGCGGCGAGTAGAACTCCGTCGATGGGTAGGAGTTTGCGCGGGGCAGAGCCACCGACTTGCAATGCAGTCAGCAGATGGGGCGCGATCGCGTCAGCCTGAAGTCTAGAGCTTTGCCGTGGTCGCCATCTGATCCAGACCCAGAGGGCTGTCACCACTGGGAGCGCCAGCAACCACAATGGGCGCAGGAAGTGAAAGTAGCTGAACGTCTCGATCACAGTCTGGTCCCCCCGTGTTGCTGCAGGCTGCGCAGGTGGAGAAAAATTAGGCTGATGAGGATGAGCAACAAAGCGGTTGCAAGTGGGATATGTGCCAGACTTTTTCGCGGGCGAAACGACTGGGTTTGTGTTTCGCGAGGGTTTTGTGCATCGATCTGCGCATAGATCTGTTCTAACCCGGCCTGATCATCAGCAAAAAAGTAGTGACCACCCGTTCGCTTGGCGATGTCTTCCAGCGCTGCAAGGTCGACCCGTCCCTCTCCACTTGCCTCTGGATCACCAACACCAATGGTTGAAATTGTTACCCCCTTTTGCGCGGCAAAGCTGGCGGCATTCACCGGTGTCATTCTGCTGGAGGTATCTGCACCATCGCTCAGTAGGATAACCAACCGTTGGTCAACCTTGCTGGTTTCAAAACTGCGGATTGCAAGCCCGATGGCGTCACCAAGTGCGGTCTGTGGACCCGCCATGCCAACCACAGTCTGATCCAGAAATCCAATCAGGCTGTCCAAATCCTCAGTGAACGGGGCCTGTACAAAGGCGCGCGAGCCAAAAATGATCAATGACATGCGGTCTGCATCCCGCTCGGCAATAAACTGCGCCATGACATCTTTGACCGCATCCAGCCGTTGTCTGGGTTGGCCTTCAGGGGTCCGAAAGTCTCTTTCATCCATTGACCCGGAAATATCCAGCGCCAGCACAATGTCCCGGGCAGAGCTTGTGATTACAATTGGTTCCCCCAGTTGTTCCGGGCGCGCAAGTCCCAACACCACCAACACCCAAACCATAACCGCAGCGATCATTTGAATTGGCTTTCGTCCAAGCACCACCGAGCCTGGTTCCGGAGTTAACCTTGCTGCCTCTGTTACCCGCCGAAAAAAGGGAACGCGCAGAGCAGATGTTCGGTCGCGCCAAGGGGGCATGAAACGCCAAGCCAGCCAGGGCAGGGGCAACAGGATCAGGGCCCAGGGAAACGCCAGCGTTAGCATGGTTCACCGCTATGCCGCTGGTGCTTGCAAATCCAGTCGCGAGCCAATGCCGTCAACGCTGGATCAGGTGCAACGGGCCGCCAAGGTGCTGTCGCCAGGAGGCGGCCCGGCCCAGTGCTAAACCCATCGCCGGGGAAATGTGCGTCCAGAAACCGTAGCCATCTGTCACCGTGCAAGCTGGCCACCTGTTCGCGTGGGTAGGCAGCCAAAGCTGTGCGACGTAGTAAAACAGAAATTTCAGCAGGGCTTTCACCGGTTGTGATCAGAAGTTCCAGCTCAGCCAAGGCAGCCCTGCGGTATGCGTTAGACCGGTAGCGTCGGAGCTGATATCTTGTGGCCCACAGCATTAAGCTGAGCGTCAGCACTGCCAAAACAATCCACCCCGGCGTCTGGGGTGCCATGGAAATTGGTATGGGTTGTGGAACCGGCTCAAGCAGATCCAACAATTCAACCAGGTTCAATCCGTCTAGGTGCTGGCTCATCCTATGCCACCTCGCAGGCCAAACAATCGCATCAATTGATCTAACGCCGGGACCTGCGTCCCCAAAGGTGCCAACGGAAATCCATAACGTTGCGACCAATGCTCCAGATCTTTCACTCGGTCGAGAAATGTCGCCTTGATCCGAGCGCGAAGGGCAGGGTTTCGGGCATCAAAATCGGCCTGCAAATTGCCGTCGGAAATTGCCGCCCGCATGGTTGGAGGTAGCTGTTTTGCTAGTGCATCGGTGACGGGAAACAGGATCAGATCATTTGCTGCCGACAGTTTGCGTATCAGCTGTTCGCTCTGCGTGTTCAGCCCGTCAAAATCAGAGAACACAAGGACCAGCGCATTGCTCCCAACAATTCGAGACGCTTTTTGAAGGACGTCGTTCAGTTCGATTGAGCCTTGTGGGCGCAGATCTGCATTCAGCATATTATTTGCTTTGGCAACCGAGCTAAGAAACTGGTTTAAGGCGACAGCACGGCGCTGGGGGCGGTGTTCGGCAATGCTATCATCCCCAAATACAAATCCACCAACCCGATCTCCCTGTGCCAGCACTCGTTGCGCGACAAGTGCCGCAGCTTCGGCGGCAACTACTGATTTCATGTAGACCTGAGAGCCAAAGAACATCGACACCCTTTGATCGACCAACAGAAGTGTCTGACGGTCCCGTTCTTCGGTATAGACTCGTACATGAGGCTCGCCGGTGCGGGCGGTCACTTTCCAGTCTATGGTACGCACATCGTCGCCGGGCATGTAGTGACGCAGCTCCTCGAAATCCAATCCACGGCCTCGTAGACGCGAGGCGTGTCGTCCATTCAGTACTGATCGGGCAGGTTGACGAGCCAGCAGGGTGAGCGAACGGGCGCGGGGGCCCAGCCTTCGCAGTTGCTCGGCAGAGACATAGATACGGGGATCCTGAGTGGAGTTGTCATGCTGCGACATGCAGACCTCGTCTCTTAGGGCAGGGCCACCAGCTTGATAATTTCATCCACGACGTCATCAGGCTGCTTGCCATCGCCTTGTGCCTCAAAACTGAGCGTCAAACGGTGGCGCAGCACATTGTGCACCACTGCGCGCAGATCCTGCGGATCAACATAGTCACGCTGGTGCAGCCAAGCATGGGCACGGCTACATTTATCCAGCGCCAGCGACGCACGTGGGCTAGAGCCAATTTCAATCCAACGCGCCAGATCATCACTAACAGCACCGGGCGTTCGGGTCGCTTGCACCAGATCTGCCATATAACGATCCATTTCATCCGAGACGTGGATTTGACCAATTTCCGCCCGCGCGGTGAATACCGCCTCTTGTGAAATGGCAGGCGGTTTTTCTTTCTTTGGCTTGTTGCCTTTGCGGCCGTCTAATGCGGCGATCTCTTCTCTTCGCACCAAACGGATCACTTCAACCTCATCTTCCACCGGTGGATAGGTGATATTGACGTGCATCAGAAAGCGATCCATCTGCGCCTCGGGCAGCGGATAGGTGCCCTCCTGTTCGATGGGGTTCTGGGTTGCCATCACCGTGAACAGCGGTTCCATTTTGTGGGTAGTGCCAGCGACTGTCACCTGACGCTCTTCCATCGCCTCTAGCAAGGCGGCCTGCACCTTGGCCGGGGCGCGGTTGATTTCATCCGCCAACACAATGTTGGCAAAGATAGGACCCGGATCAAACCGAAAGCTGCCACCCTCGGCGGTCTGGGTATAAACCTCGGTTCCGGTTACATCCGACGGCAACAGATCCGGGGTGAACTGAATGCGCGAGAACTGAGCATCCAGATTTTTCGCAAGAGCCTTGATCGCCCGTGTTTTGGCTAAACCTGGCAAGCCCTCGACCAGTAGGTTACCATTGGCCAAAACACCAATAACCAAACTCTCAACCACCGCTTTTTGGCCAATGATCGACTGGGCAATGCGGTTTTGCAGGGCTAAAATATCGTTATGTGCGTTCATCTAGAACCTCGCCAAAGGTGTGGTGTTTTGCAGAACTATTCGAAGACTTCAACAAGCGGCACGCCGGATACGCCAGACGGCAGCTTGGTGCCAAGATAAGTGGTGATTGTCGGGGCAATGTCGACTGTTTCAACCCGGCGCACCACGGTTTTTGCCTTGATGCCCGGCCCAGCAAAAATCAGCGGCACATGACTGTCATAGCTCCACGGAGACCCATGTGCCGCTGCAACGCTTAGCCCATCCAGATCGCCAATGAACCAATGCGGTTCAAACACCACATAGATGTCGCCCGATCTATCCGGGTGAAAATTGCGCAGCACCGATTGGCTGATCGACGTGTCCGCCACCTGTCCACGCCGCAGGGCAGAACTTGAAACGGCAAAGGCAATACCGGGTAGTTGCTGAAGCTCTTGCGCCACCGCGCGCTCCACCTCATCTGCGTCCAATCCCCGTTCTGCAATTAGCGTTTGATCAAGATAGACATAGGGCGCCGAGAAATTCTGGATCAGCTCTCGGCCAACCCCAAATGCATCCTTCAAACGCTGCGCACCCGGTGTTGTATCAAGGCTATCAAAGCTGAACATCTGCGCCTCAATCCCCAATGTTTCCAGGTACCCGGGGTTTTCGGCTCCGCCATGATCCGCGGATAAGATAACCAACGTATTGCGTAACCCAACCCGCGCATCGACGTAGGAAAGTAGGTCAGCAAGCTGCCCATCCAACTGCTTTAGATTGTCCTCAGACTCCAGGCTTGAGGGGCCAAAAATATGGCCGACGTAATCCGTCGATGACAGGCTGATTGATAGATAATCGGTGACCTCATCCGCGCCGACCTGTTCGACATCAATCAGGGTTTTGGCGAAATCCACAGTCAGTGCATCGCCGGCTGGGCTAAGGGTTAGAAACGTGGTGAAATACGGATTGTCCGCTGGGCCGTATTCATGAGGGAACACAGTTCCCCATCCAGGTAGATCCGTTTCCCAGGGCTGATCATCAAGCTCGGCAAATCGGTAGGTCTCAGCTGGTTGGGACAGTGTCCATTGTGTGCCAGCATAGGATTCAACCAATCCCTTATCCTGCCAGGCCCCTACCCAGTCTGGATAGGCATCGCGATAATAGGTGCTGGTGACAAACCGCCCTTCGGACTTGGAAAACCAATAGGCTGTCCCGGCATGGCCCGCCATTGAAATGGCACCACGATCTTTGACCGAGACACCAAACACCTTGGCATCCGGGCCAAAGAAATCAGCGATTTCATCGGAAACGGTCGTGGTCAAAATCGCGCGTGGCGATCGTCCATCTGTCGTAGCCGCCCGTTGGGTTGGGTCAATCTCGTCGTCTTGGTCCACACCATGCGCGCCCAGTAGCGGGAATTCTTCGTCCTGCACATTGTAGTACTGCCGTCCCGCTTTGCGGTCATACCAAAGATTGGCCACCATGCCATGAATCGCAGGGTCTGCGCCGGTGGCCAGTGTGGTATGGCCAACAATGGTTTCGGTATTGGCGTGACGGTGATGGGCGTTCTGATACACAGCACCATTGCGCAGGAGGTAGTTAAAACCGCCGTCACCATATCCCTGAGAATATCGTGCAATAAGATCGGCGCGCAGTTGATCAACGGTAATTTGTAAGACCAAACGTGGCGGGGAAGAGGTGGTTTGGGCGGTTCCGGCAGTCGGCATCGCAAGGCCCGCAGCAATCAAGGCCGAATAGAATTTCACAGACTGTTGCAGCATAGAAAACCTCTTTATGTGCGGCGAAAGACCCACGCCAAGGGGGACTGAAACTGTCGCGCTTAAAACTGATAAATGAAATGGCGCCGATGAAAGATCCCCCGGCGCCGTAAGTGCCCCCAAGCAATTGGGGACACCGTGGTTTAGTTGCTGCCCAGATTGGAGGTCATTTTCTCCATCACTTGCGACAGTGAGAAAGAGGCCGCTTTTTGGCGAGGTGGGAATTCTTCGAATGTCGCAAGGAACTGACCCACATAAGCCTGCGCAGGTACCAGCAGATAGACGCGATCAATCACCCAATCCCAATATGTATTGGACGTCCGATATGCGCGCTCATATGGGTCGCGACGCAGGTTAAAGATCAGCGGAACACGCAATTCGGTCCAGGGTTCAACCCAAGCACGCAAGGTGGTGTAGGCTTTTTGCTCCAGGAAAATCATCTTCCAGTCTTCATAGCGCAGTGCTGTCAGGTCTCCGTCGTCCGAGAAGTAGAAAATCTCTTTGCGCGGTCCCTCTTCTTGCTCTCCGGTCAAAACTGGCAAGAAATTGTAGCCGTCCAAATGAACGTTGTACTCACGACCAATAGCCTGAACTCCGCCTTCTTTCAGCTGAGCCTTGATGTCGGGGTTGCCCGCAGCCGCCATAAAGGTCGGCAACCAGTCCATGTGGTGCATGATTTCATTGCTAACGGAACCGGCTTCGATTTTTCCGGGCCAGCGCACAATCGACGGCACCCGCCAGCCACCTTCCCAGTTGGTGTTTTTCTCACCAAAGAATGGGGTCATTCCCGCATCCGGCCAAGTGTTCATGTGCACGCCGTTGTCGGTCGAATAATGCACGATGGTATTATCGGCGATGCCCAGCTCGTCCACTTTGTCCAGCAACTGACCAACATGCATGTCGTGTTCTACCATGCCATCAGAATATTCATCCTGACCGGAAATGCCGCGCAGCTCGTCCTTTACGTGGGTACGGAAGTGCATCCGTGTGCCGTTCCACCAGACATAAAACGGTTTTTCCTGATCAACCGCGCGCTGCATGAAATCCAGCGCCGCGGCGACGGTTTCATCATCCACAGTTTCCATGCGCTTCTTGGTCAGTGGGCCGGTGTCTTCAACGGTGCCGTCCGCGGCGGAGCGGATCACGCCGCGTGGCCCAAAGGCTTCGCGGAAGGTGCGTCCGTCGGCCAGAACCACGTCAGTAGGATAGTCTTCGTTCTCGGGCTCTTCTTCTGCGTTCAGGTGGTACAGATTGCCAAAAAACTCATCAAAGCCGTGATTGGTTGGCAGCATTTCATCCAGATCGCCAAGGTGGTTCTTACCAAACTGACCCGTCACATACCCTTCGGCCTTTAGCAGGCCCGCAATGGTCGGATCTTCAACCCGCATGCCCTCTTTGGCGCCGGGAAGGCCAACCTTGGACAGGCCGGTACGGAACACACTTTGGCCCATGATGTACGACGAACGGCCGGCCGTGCAGGACTGCTCACCATAGTAGTCGGTAAAGATCATGCCTTCGGCAGCAATTCTGTCGATACTGGGTGTCCGGTATCCCATCAGCCCCATTGTGTAGGCTGAGATGTTGGACTGGCCGATATCATCGCCCCAGATTACCAGAATGTTTGGCTTATCCTGCGCCATTGCCGGGGCTGCTGCCAAAGCTGCCACAGCCGTCAACGCGCCTATGCCCAGTAAAAGGCCGGTCCCTTTGTCACGAATGTCTTTGATCATTTTCAACTCCCTAAAATTGGGTTTTTGCGCAATTGCCAACACAAGTCGTGCGGACAGCGATTAATCGTAAGAATTAGGTCAGCTATGTTTAATCAAACCGGATACACTTCATCCAAAATCACCAACACATTGCAATTGCTGGATGAATATTAAAGCTCACCTTCCACCAAACCCAACATAAGCATTCCATGGTCCTCGGGTCTAGGAGTTTTTTTGGTGACGTTGATGCCAGCAGGTTATCCGCCGATATCGGCCCGCATCAGGTTGAGTTGCACATCATTCGGGTTCTTTTCCAAAGCGTTGTGAACTGTTTCAATCGCCGCCTGCCGATCACCCAACGCATCATGAATGCGGATCATCATGACCCAGGCCTGGGTCAATTGCGGATCCATTTCCACAGCCTCGCCAAAGGCATTCAACGCAACATCCATCCGCCGCGTGGTCAGCCCAATGCCAGCCAGCACCAGCTGCGCCTCGGGGAAATCCGCCTTGGCTGCCAGTGACGTCTGCCATTCGCCCATTGCAACATTCAGATCCTGGTTCATCTTCTCGGGCATATAGGCAATCCGCATCCCCAAAAAACCACGCGCTGCAGCAATACGCACGGCCTTTACTGGATCCCCCAACAGGCCAACAAGGCGGGCTGATCGTTCCGTCTCGGGGGCGCCGCGCTGAATGGAAATGGCTGCAACCCGGATCAACGGTTCGGGGTTGGACAACAGCGGCTCCAGTCTTGTCGCCAACGCCGGATTGGTCAGCGGCACAAGCATATCCAACGCGGTGGCTCGCACGATGGCGGGCAATGCATCATATTCTGCCAAACCAACTAACGCCTCGCCCTGACCACGCAGGTCGTTGCGACCCTTAGCCAGAATTTGCGAAAAATGCGGTCCGCGTTTGGCGCTATTTGGATACCAACTGGCAACCGCATCCGCTGCCCAACCGTAGGTCTGATCGTCGTGGCAGTCATTGCAGGCATTCGGAGCCTGTGTTTGCAGGCTCAGATCTGGACGTGGGATACGGAATGAATGATCGCGGCGACCATCAACGCCCATATAGGTGCGCTCAATCATGTGGCAGCTTTTGCATTCGGCACCGGTGCTGCCTTCGGCATGAAACGTATGCGAGGGATCGTCGTATTCTTTCAATGCAAGGCTCGGAAAATCCGGGTTTCCGGCTGGCGAATGACATTGCCCACATAGGGCATTCCCTTCCAGCTTTACCTCGGCGGTATGGGGGTTGTGGCAATTGGTACAGGTGACGCCATTGGCATACATCTTGGATTGCAGGAACGACCCATAAGCATAGACCTCATCCTCAATCTGCCCGTCCGGGTGATACAGACCTTCCCGGAGGTTGCTTAGTCGATAGGCATCGTGAAACGGCGTGCCGGGGAGCGGGTTACCACCTTCAAACGGTTCACGGCGCGAGTGGCACCCGGCACATTGCTGGATCTGTGTTTCTGTTTGGCTTAACCGGCTAAGCCGCTGCTGCGTTCCGGCCAAATATCCACGTAATTCAGCCTCAGCAGAGTCATCCGAAGGCAAATTGATCAGCAACCCAATATCATTGGTTCCTGCCCATTTGGTCACATCCACAGGCACCCCTGTTTCCGCCCACTCAACATGCGCCTGGGCCGGGCCATGACAAGCTTCACACCCAACGCCGATCTCTACTTGTCGACTTTGATACATCTCGGTTTTGGGGTCGTAATTCTTTTCAAACCCGGTGGCGTGGCATTCTGCACAGCGGGCATTCCAATTCTTATATGGACCACTCCAATGCAGCCCATCATCAGCTGTAAGTTCCTGATCAGGATAGAGATGAAACCAGCGGTTCTGCTCCACATCCCATACCACATCAAAGGATTGCAGGCGCCCAGGTTCAGTTTCAACGATGTACTGCTGAAGCGGTTCGATCCCAGCTACACCAACAACTTCGTATTGCTGTGGTCCGCCTTTGACATCGCTTGTGTCGATTAAAAACCGCCCATCTTCTTTGGAAAACCGAGAGGTGGTGCCCTGATGTGAAAAAGACCTGCCATCGAAGAGACCAACAACTGTTTCATCGCTGGGGGCGGTCCAAGCAAGGGCATGATGCGAGCCCTTCCAATCTTCAGCCGCCTCTGCATGACAGGACGTACAGGTTTCAGAGCCTACGTACTCTGGGGGCTTGGGAAGGCTGTCTTCAGCTTGCGCAAATGGGCTGAGCCAAAGGAAAACGATAATAAAGAGAAATAGGTGATGGGGCTTCAATGCTGCACGGTTCAAAACGGTCCTCGTCTGCTTGGCCATTGAACAATGAATATGCAGACTAACTCGTTGCAGCAACAGTATTGTTGTCTGTTGTGCACTGGAAACTGTCTTATTTACATGAGCCAATTTCAAAACCACCCATGAAGTGCGGTGGATTACCAACTGAAACTCAGGGCCGGGAGCCCAAAGTGGTCTCCCGGCCCTGAGTTTTATTTAGATATCAAACACGATCCCTTGAGCCAAAGGCAGCTCGCGGGAATAATTCACGGTGCTTGTTTGACGGCGCATGTAGGATTTCCACGCGTCAGATCCACTTTCACGACCGCCGCCGGTTTCCTTTTCACCACCGAACGCACCACCGATTTCAGCACCTGAGGGGCCAATGTTGACGTTGGCAATGCCACAGTCAGAGCCAACCGCCGACAGGAACTCTTCTGTTTCTCGAACGTCAGTCGAGAAGATGCAGGAGGACAGGCCTTGAGGGACCGCATTTTGCAGTGCGATAGCGTCGTCCAGATCGGAGTATTTCACTGCATACAGGATTGGCGCGAAGGTTTCAGTGTGCATGATCGCGGATTGCGCAGGCATCTCAACAATCGCAGGTGAAACGTAGGCCGCTTCTGGATAGTCTGCGGTCAATGTCTGACCGCCACCGTGAACTTTGCCGCCTTCAACCTTGGCCTGTTCAAGCGCTTTGTTCATCTGGTTCATGGAACCCTGGTCGATTAGCGGGCCAACCAGAGTTGTGGGTGCCAGTGGGCTGCCAACCTTAAGGCCAGCATAGACTTTGATCAGGCGCGGCATCAGGTCGTCATAGATGTCTTCGTGTACAACCAAGCGGCGCAGCGAGGTGCAGCGCTGACCAGCGGTACCAACAGCCGAGAACACGATGGCGCGAAGGGCCATGTCGAGGTCAGCAGACGGCGCAACGATCATCGCGTTGTTGCCGCCCAGCTCCAGAATGGTTTTGCCCAGACGTTTGGACATGTCCGCAGCAACGGCCTTGCCCATTGGAACAGAGCCGGTTGCTGAGATGATGGCAACATCTTTGGAAGCTGTCAGAGCCTGTCCTACTTCACGCTCACCGATCAGGGACTGGATCAGGCCTTCTGGCGCATCTGAGCCGAACTTAGCCATCGCACGGTCACAGATTTTCTGGACGGCCAATTGGGTCAGTGGGGTCTTCTCAGATGGCTTGGCGATAACCGGATCACCACAGACCAGAGCCAATGCAGCGTTCCAGCACCATGGGGCGACGGGGAAGTTGAAGGCGGTGATAATGCCGCAAATGCCGCTTGGATGCCAAGTTTCACGCATGGTGTGACCGGGGCGCTCGGATGCGATGGTCAGACCATACAACTGGCGTGACAAGCCAACGGCGAAGTCACAGATGTCGATCATTTCCTGAACTTCGCCCAGACCTTCTTGGTAGATCTTGCCGCATTCCAAAGTCACCAGACGACCAAGGTTTTCTTTCTCGGCGCGCAGTTCTTCACCCAGCAAGCGGACCAGTTCGCCGCGACGCGGGGCAGGGACCTTGCGCCAGGCTTTAAACGCTTCAACGCCTTTGGCGATCATTGCGTCTGCATCTTCAACAGAATGGACGTGAACGTTTGCGATGACGCTGCCATCAACAGGTGTGGTTACGGCCAGCGCGCCGCCAGTTGTCTCTTCGGGGCTCAACTGACAAGCCGAGATGATGTCCTGATGGCTTGAGGTGATTGTGTCTTGTACGGTCATTTTTTCTACCCTTTTTGTTACTTTGAGGTGGCGTGCTGGGTGGTTAGGCCGCGGTTGCCAAAAGAAGTGGTTTGATTTTGCGAAGACCGTTCAGGACGGTATCCGCCAATTGATCGATTTCAGCTTGGGTCATTGCGGTCGATAATAGCCCCGAGCAGGTCTCGATCATGATCAGCCCGTTATCGAACATGTGATCCAGCAACGCACTGATGCAGGCTTGCTCGTCGGGCCCAACAAAGGCGTTGCGGTAGGTTGTTGGCGCCTGTTCTTTCATGTGGATACGGAACATTGATCCGCGCCCGGTTACGCAGGCCGGGACATCTGCAATGCGAATGGCCTCTGCCAGAGCGGCGCGGGCTTTGTCCGCCAGCGCATTTAAGTTGGTTACGGCGGATTGATCGAACATCCCCATCGTAACTGATCCAGCGGTCATGGTGATCGGGTTGGCGTTAAATGTCCCGTAGTGTGGAAAGGCCGCTGGGCCGTTTGTTGGGTCCATCACATCCATCACATCTGCACGACCAGCGATGGCTCCAACCGGGAAACCACCACCAATCATCTTACCCATCGCGGTAAGGTCGGATTTGATGTTGTAGCTTTCCTGAGCGCCGCCAAAATTGGTGCGGAAAGTGATCACTTCGTCGATGATCATCAGTACTCCATTGGCGGTTGCCCAATTGCGCAAAGCCTCGACAAAGGCGGGTTGCGCAGGGATGACGCCAATCCGGTGGGGCAGCAGATCAATCACGATGCCAGCGATCTCTGTCTTGTGCGCGTCCAAAATAGCAATCGCTCGCTCTGAGTCGTTGAACGGAATGACAACTACATCATCAAGCGCAGATTGCGGCGTGCCCTTGGCGACTGGCACGCTGTTGGGCGCGTCAGCGGCACCCCAACTGGCTGGCTTGGCAGTCTGGCTGACCTCGGCATAATCATAAAGTCCGTGATAGGAGCCTTCGACCTTGGCGATTTTGGCGCGTCCGGTGTAGGCGCGGGCTGCCTTGATGCAACTCATCACCGCTTCGGTGCCGGAATTCACAAAGCGAATTTTTTCAAAATTCGGGCTGCGGGCCACCATCTGTTCAGCATAGCTGACCTCAATTTCGGTCCCGAGCGTAAAGGCGGAGCCATTCGCCAGTTGCGCGTTCACCGCCTGCACAATGCGCGGGTGGGCGTGGCCGTGGATCAGCGAGGCGACGTTATTGGCAAAGTCGATACGCTTGACGCCTTCGATGTCAGTGACAAAGCAGCCTTTGCCCTTGGCGGCGTAGATCGGATGCGGTTTGCGCAGTATTGTGTTGCGGCTACAGCCACCGGGCATGACCTGCTTGGCGCGGTCATACAATGCGGCGCTTTTCGATTGTTCAGACATGTTCAGCCCTCTGGCACCGATTTATCCAAGTGTTCCAGTTTGCCTGCTACACCGTCCCATTTGGCTGCATCGGGCAGTGGGTCTTTCTGGTCCGTGATTTGCGGCCAGATCTGTGCCAGCTCCTCGTTCAGGGCGAGGAAGTGCTTCTTGTCCTCGGGCAGGTCGTCCTCGTTAAAGATCGCGTTTGCCGGGCAGACGTCGACGCAGTCATCGCAGTCGATGCATTCACCCGGGTGGATCACCAGGAAGTTGGGGCCTTCATAGAAGCACTCAACGGGACAGACCTCGACACAATCCGTGTATTTGCATTGGATGCAGTTGTCGGTGACAACATAAGTCATGGGATTAACCTTGGCAGTTGTGCGCGCCCCCAAAAGGGTGGGCGCGAAAGGGTTACTCGGCAGCAATGGCCGTGAGCGGCTGGATGTCGTACATGGAAAAAAGCTCTGCCTCATCCATGATCACACGATCATCATAGCCGCTGAACCAAATGGCTTCTTCGTTGCGACCCACAATGGTCACCTTGCAGCGATCCGGCGCATCCGCAGCCGAGCGCAGCAGCTTGAAGATCACCACACCGTTTTCGCCACCTTTGACGCCCGGGAAAAGTGTGTTGGTGACAGCGGCTACTTCGGTCTTGCCCTTGTAGTGGGTGATCGACAGGCGCGCGTGGGCTTCGACCCCTGATAGGCCTTTTTGCGACTCGTTCAGGATGTGCCAAGCTTTTTCGATCGGCACGTTGAACGCCTTGTGGCCAACGATGTCGCGACCGCAGAAGAAATAGTGGTTTTCAACTCCGTTGCGCTTTAGCTCACGCTGCATGATGCGCAGGGCGTCACTGTCATCGTTGATGCCCGCAATGATCGGCGACTGGTTGTCGATGTTAATCCAAGAGCGACGGGCAAATTCTTTGACCGAGGCACGTGTGGCGGGGATCCACTCGAGGCCACCTTGGGCGTGTTCGATGTAGTTGCCGTCAGGGTCTTTTGCCAGAAATTCGTCGGGGTGGTTAAAGTGCACCATCATTCGAAGATTGGTTTGTGGATAGGCTTCGTGAAAAGCGTCCAGCATGGCAAAGAACGTCTCGTCAAAGCGCTCAGGATAGAAAGCGAGTTCTTTGGTGCCGATGCGGATGCTTTCAATGCCGGCCTCGGACAGAGCGCCGAGCCACTGGGCAATGTTCTTGTTGCCCAGAACCATCGGGTCGCCACCGGACATGAGGATTTCACGCAGGCGTTCGCGGTTGGTTTCCGGGTGGCGACCACTGTTTTCATCGACCAGTCGGTTATGCTCGAGCACATAGTCAACGATATCTTTGATCTTCGCCAAACCTTTGGCGGCTACTGTGCCGTCTTCACGGGTGATCTCTTTCTTGGCGATCAGCTCTTCGCGGTAGCAGAACCGGCAGTGCGCAGAACAGGTTGAGGCCACATAGATCAGACCCAGCTCATACTTGTGGATCAGACCTTCGACCGGGCTGTAGGACATTTGCTTGCCGGGATCTTCGGCTCCATCTAAGTCGTAAGTTTCCTTGGGGCTTGCCTTGACCAGGGTTTGAATAGCTTTGGATTTCAGCGCCTGTTCAAAGTAATGCCGAGTGATTTTTACCGGCATACGGGCTTGGAGGTCCTTATCCGTGCCGTCCAATTCCATGATGGCGTCGAGTTCTTCCTTGGAATAGAAACCCTGCATATCCTGAGGGACGGAACCATCGACAAATTTCTTTAGTCCGGTGATGATCTCGCGATCATACTTCCCGTTGGTGACCGTCGACAAAAACGCTTTTTCGGTTTCGGACGGGATGTATTTTTCCTTAGGTGCCATTTTCGGTTCCTCATGGAGCAGCAGGACTGGTGTTCAGGTTTGCGATATTGATCGTTGATGTTGACCCTGGCGACAAACCATGGTTATTCATCAACACATTCCTAAAACTCATGTAGAGGCTGATTTGTCGGCAATTTTCTCACGCAAATCACATCTACACACTTGAAGAGGTTCTGTTGCACAGTACTCCCCGTCGCATTCTTCCGTCACATTCTGTGCTACGCAGTTTCGAAGCGGCAGCTCGACATTGTAGTTTCACCTTGGCCGCAGAGGAGCTTCACCTGACGCAAAGCGCGATCAGTCGACAGGTTAAGGAGTTGGAGCAGACAATTGGCACACCGCTTTTTCGTCGGGTCGGGCGTCGCGTTGTGTTGACACAGGCCGGAGAAAGCCTGGCCAAGGAACTGACAATTGATTTGGAGAACATTCGGCGCACAATGATGCGCGCCATTGCCGGTGGCGCAAAAGGAACCGCATTGCGTGTGGCCTGCTTGCCAGCCTTTGCGAGCCGATGGTTGATCCCACGCTTGCCGTTGTTCAGCGAACAACACCCGGACATCGAAATTAACCTGTCAACGCGATTGAAGCCTTTCGATCTGGATGTTGAACATTTCGACCTCGCAATTCACTTTGGCCGAGATGACTGGCCAAATACTGATATGGCTCCGTTTTGTTCGGAAACAATGGTTGCAGTTTCTTCCCCAGATCTCATGAAGCGACATCAAATGGATACCGTTGAGAAATTTGCAGCGGCCCCTTTGTTGCACATGACCACCCGCCCCACAGCATGGGAAGCCTATTTTGATCTTGCGGGCTTGCCGCAAACATCGGTGCTGGTCGGAAAGTACTTTGATCAGTTTTCGATGATCATCGCTGGGGCAGTGGCCTCGCTTGGTGTTGGGTTGCTGCCAACATATTTAATCGAAGAGGAGCTTGCCAACGGCAAGTTGGTGCTGCTGAACGCGCAAACGCTGGTGACGAAAAACCAGTACTTTCTGGTCACGCCAAGTAACCAAGTGAACTCAAACGTGTCGGTTTTTTGTGACTGGATGCATCAGTGTATTTCAACAAGATAAAACGTTCATCTTGTCTTGCTTGCTGAATTTCTTTCGTTTTCCATATACCTAAGGTGATCGCTAAAACGGTCTCAACGATCACCTGTAGAGACTAAAGGTCAAGTACCAAAGTGCTGCTTCCTTGGGCCGGAACTGCGCAACAGATGAGAACATCATCGGTTGCGACCTTGGCAGTTGGTAGCGTTCGATAGGCGACTTCACCTGACAGTTTTTTGACAGCACAACTTCCACAAGATCCTGCCCGACACGAAAAATCTGGGGTCAAACCATGGGCCTCAGCTGTTTCAAGCAGGGTTCCATCGCCCGTTTCCCATTGTTGCTCAAAGCCAGATTTTTCAAATTTAACTACCGCCATCTCAGCTTCCGGTGGTTGTGTTGGCAGTTGCTCTTGTGCATCCACCCTTCGGCTCAGAACTGCTGGGCCAAATGACTCTGCGAAAATTCGAGCATCGGCAACACCGAGGTCGCGCAAAAGGTCGTACATCGCCTGCATGAAAGACGAAGGACCACAAAGGAAAAAGTCATAATCATCAAGCACCAGATATGCGCGTAATGTATCTACATCAATGCGCCCTGATGCATCAAAATCCTCGCCCGCAACCTCAGCTTCGGTGGGGTGTCCGATCACCGAAACATAGCGGATTTTCCCAGTGGATTCAGCCTCAGCTGCGCGAAACTCTTGTGCGAATGCGCGCTGCTCTGTCGTCTGCGCTGCATGGAAGACAGTTAGTGGGCGTAGGTATCGTTTACGAACGCCCTCGTTTAGGACATGGCGGGTCATTGCCATCATAGGCGTGATCCCGACACCGCCAGCGAGTAGAACAGCCGGGCGGTTTTCCAGCGCATCAATGTAGAACGCGCCTTTGGGGGCCTTGATTTCAATAGTGTCTCCGACGATGAGATTGTCATGCAAGTGCTTAGACACGATGCCGCTGGGTTCGCGCTTTACGGAAATTCTATAGGCCGGATCTGCCGGGGCTGAAGACAGGGTATATGTCCGGACTTGCGGTCCAGTCCCATCAGGGCGTACGCGAATAGTTAAAAACTGCCCAGCCTCATAAGAAAGCAACGGCTGGTCGTCAGTGGCTTCAAGATAGAACGAGCGGATGGCGCTGCTTTCATCTTCAATTTTGGCCACGCGCAGAGTTCGCCATGCTTTGCGCTGCTCTTCGACCTTTGCGCGTGCATCAGACGTGGCCCAGTCATCGGCCAGTAGAGAATTAGGTGACCATTCCCCAAACTGTGCGCGAAACGGCAGCGCATCAGAGAGGTGCAGCCCGTGGTCGAGGGTGAATCGCCACCCCCGCTCAGCACCTTTGAATGCAATGACCTCTGGATGATCCTCCCACAGTAATTCGACCGTACCAGTCAACATCAGCAGGTCACCGGTTTCGAAGTCCGGAAAGATGAGGCCTGCCTTGGGGTTGACCAAAAAGTTGCCAATGGTGTTGAAAAAGTTATTGCCGGAGTAATCCGGGATGGTCAGCGTGTTGCCGTCGACTTTGACAAATCCCGCTCTGCCACCACGGTGTGATACGTCGACCCCTTCAGCCGTCAGGCCATTGGTAGGGCTGATAAAACTGGACACAAAAAACGTGTCTGAGCCTTCAATGAAATCGATGGCGGCTTGGTCCAAATCGGTAAATTTGTTGGGGGCAGACCACTCTGTTGGTGCTGCTGGATCGCGAATGAATTCAATATCTCGGGTCTGGATATATTGTGGGCAATTGCCAAAAGACTGCGTCACACCAAGAGAAAAGCCGCCGTCGGTTTTCTCAATTACCTGCGCGTTCATCCGGTTGCGACGGCGGCTGGGGATCTCGATCCCCAGCAGGCCAATGGGCGCACCGTTTTTTAGGGAGGCCTGCAATGGATCACCGGGAATCGGCCTGGCAACAAGGTCAAGGCGCTTGCTGTTGGGCGACCTTACAAACCCGTTGCCCCCGGTCAGAATGGAGGCCCAAGGCCACCCCTGTTCATCAACGCTGCCTAGAACAACAAACGGGAGCTGTTCAAAAAATGTCCGGTGCTGATCCGGCATGAATGGGCGGATCGCTACTTTACCAAAGGCCTCCATAGAGGCGCGTTTGCCGACACGATCCTGTGCCTCTTGTTCACCAGCATGAAATGGCGATTGCGGGAATGGAGCCTGATCGGTCATGGCTGGCCTCATAGAGAAACTGGAAGGGGGGCCCGGCCAAAATAAGATCGGCCGGGCAGATGGGTCAGGCCGCAGAGGAGGCGCGTAGTCCCACTGGTGTAGTCGGCATCGGGATAAACCCTTCAAGGGCCTCGATATTGGCCAGCAGACGACGAACATTTGGATAGGGCTCCAAAGTAATCCCGCCTTCTGGGGCATGAGCGGTGTAGCTATAGATTGCTACGTCAGCAATTGTTGGCGTGTCGCCAACCAAGAAGTCACGGCCCTGCAAATGGGTTTCGAGCTTTCCGAGAACTTTGGCTGCAGTCGCATGGGTGAAATCGACATCTAAGGGTGCCTTGAAGACGTTAATCAACCGTGCTGCAGCTGGACCAAAGGCCAGTTCACCCGCTGCAAGGGTCAGAAATTTTTGAACGGCAGCTTCTTCTGCTGGATCATTCGGAATGTAAGAGGGGGCATATCTACGAGCCAAGTAAACCAAGATGGCGTTGCTGTCGCTGATTACGGTTTCACCATCTTCAATTACGGGCACCTGACCTGCAGGGTTTTTGGCCAGAAAGTCGTCCTTCTTGTGGGCTCCATTGGCGAGGTCAACAGTCAGCACCTCGTGGTTGATCCCTGCAAGGTTGGCAAACAGCACAACACGGTGAGAGTGGCCGGAAAGAGGGAAGCCGTGAATACGTATGGCGTTAGACATGTGTTCGTCCTTTGTCGGTGCCAGGGCCTGTCCCCGGCGATGACATAGGTCTAGCTTGAATTCGTTGTGGCGATAATATACTTACTTGTTCAATATTTGTGAACGTGGTGGCGATAATGGATACCGTGCAAGGCATGCGGACTTTTGCGGCGGTTGCGGCAAACCAGTCCTTTACTGAAGGGGCCAGACGAGTGGGGATCAGTACCAAGCTGGCCAGCAAATACGTGGCACAACTCGAAGAACGGCTTGGTGCGCAGCTATTCAATCGAACAACACGTAGCGTCACTCTGACTGAAACAGGGCGCGCATATTACGACCGATGTGTGCCGTTGCTGGAGCAGTTCGATGAACTAGAAGGGTTGGTGCAGGTAAAACAATCTGAACTGGCCGGGCGTATCAGGATTACAGCGCCAACCGGCTTTGGATCTTCGCAACTGGTGCGGATGTTGAAGCCATTTCAGGCTGCGCATCCAAAAGTCTTTATAGAACTGCATTTGTCAGACCATCATGTTTCTATCATCGAAGAAGGATATGACCTCGCTGTACGCTTTGGCGATCTGAAAGATTCGAGCCTTGTTGCACGTCGACTGTTGGACATGCGGATTGTTTGCTGCGCGTCCCCAGACTACTTAGACCAGCATGGTGAGCCAAAAAGCCCTGCCGCACTGGCGACACATAATTGCCTGCTACGGACATTCGCCAGCACCAACGATAGTTGGGAGTTTAAGACCGGGAGCGGCATCCAGGCGATCCCGGTATCAGGCAGTTTTCGTGCAAACTCTCCGCTGGCAGTTGCCAATATGGCCGCAGATGGGCTCGGAATTGGGCGTATCCCATACTACACCGTTTTGCCATTCTTGGAGACTGGTAAACTGAAGATCCTATTTGAAAAGGAAGAAGCCAGAGTCGTGGGCTTGTATGCCGTTTATCCCCCAAGCAGACATCTGACGGCTCGCATCCGCGCGTTGATTGATCATTTGGCAGCACATGTTTGAACGCGCAATTTGTGATCTGGGAATGCATCCTATGGACAAGGCGGGTCAGTCGTAGGACCAAATTTCCTGCCCCAGCGCTTCAATCGCTGCCGAAATACGTTCAAAGCTGTTTCTTGCCCGACCGACTGTGTGGCGGGCGCGCAAGAAACCATGGATCAAACCCGGCTCATTGATCCAGTGGGCGCGGCCCCCGGCTGCCAGCAACTTTTCACAATACTGGCGTGCGTCGTCACGCACGGGATCACAATCGGCACTGATCAACACTGTTGGTGGGAGATCTGAAAAATCACTGTCCTGCAGCGGGGCACTGGTAGGGTCGTTCTCGGGGACCGGTCCGTCAAACCGTAACTGTTGATAATACATGCATTCGTCACGGGTTAGCATCGGGGCCTGTGCATGTTGGTGGTACGAACCAGAAACAAGATCACCGCCAAGCCCGGGGTAAATGAGAACCTGACCCAACACCTCGCTAAGACGCCCGCGTGCATGTTGGGCTACGGCTGCGGCCAGATTGCCGCCAGCGCTGTCGCCCACCAAGACCAAACCATCGTTAAACTGGTTGGCTGCCCACTGTGTGCTAGTCCAGGCGTCGTCAAAACTGGCAGGGTGTTTATGCTCCGGGATCAATCGGTAATCAGCTGAAATCACCCGATAGCCGGTCTGCGCACAGATCTCGGCGCAGATGTCATCATGGCTCTCCAACCCTCCAACGACAAGGCCACCACCGTGAAAATACATGACGGTGCGGGTCGGGTCGCCAGCCCAGTAGTGCCGGACCGGTACGCCGTCTGCTAACAGATCTTCGGTCTGGACTATCGCCGGACGTGCGACGTGAAAGTCGCGGCACATTGCGTCATACACATCTCGTTGCTCTGCAATGCTTAGCTCAACAGCATCATCTGCATAGCTCTCACCTGTCTTTCGGATAAATGCCCAGGTCTCGGCATCTATCAATCGCTCATAATCCATCTCAGATCCCCTGCTGAGTTTGTTCGAGCCTAGAACAAGTTGTGCAAAAACGCGAAACAAAGAAAGCGCCCCAGAGCGCTTTTCGTTGTTGGTGAATTCAGAGCCTTATTCTACAGGAATCACGTCCCATGGGCGTGTAAAGCCCCCCAGTACCTGTGAAATTTTGGCTTGATCAATGCCGTTGGCCTCGACCTGAGCCACCAGACCACGCTTTTTGTCATCAACTACGTTTTCAACGCGCGCAGCCAGACCGGCCTTTAGCAGGGCATCGTTGTAAACGCGGATAATCGCATGACGTCGCAGATCTGGTTTGAAAATTTTGCCAACTGCCGTTTTGGGCAACTCATCCATAATTGTCATATGTTTAGGAATAGCGGCGCGCTCATGCACATGGAGCTTGCAGAACTCGAGCAATTCCTCGGGGCTGACACTTGCACCATCCACAAGTTCAACAAAGGCACAGGGTAATTCACCTGAATGGGCATCCGGTTGTCCAATGGCGCCGGCAAAGGCCACAGATTCGTGCCCCAACAGAGCTTCTTCGATCTCGGCGGGATCGATGTTGTGCCCGCCACGTATAATCAGATCTTTGGCGCGGCCGGTGATCCACAAATACCCATCCGGGTCAATTCGACCCAAATCGCCGGTGCGCAGGTATTTGTCGAAGTAATACAGGTCCACGTTTTTTGCGGCTTCGGTATAAGTATTGCCCGGATAGACGCCGGGGTTGGAGACACAAATCTCGCCGATCTCATCCACAGTTGCCTCGATCGGGCCATCAGCTGTTCCCTTGACGATCTTCACATCCGTGTAGGGAAAGGGGATGCCGATTGAGCCAACTTTTTTCTCTCCCGCTGGTGGGTTGCAGGACACCAGACAGGTGGCCTCGGTCAGTCCATAGCCTTCAACGATGGAAATGCCTGTCGCGTCTTCAAAGCGGCGGAATAGTTCCAGCGGTAACGGGGCAGAGCCAGAAAATGCGGTCTTAACTGTCGAGACGTCTGCATCAATTGGGCGCTGCATTTTGGCGGAGATTGCGGTGGGGACCGTGATGATAAAGGTGATTTTCCAGCGTTCCACCAGTTTCCACAGATTGTCGAACACACCTTCACCGCGATAGCCTTGCGGTGTTGGAAACACCACATGCGCACCCGAAGCAATGGCCGGCATTTAAATTACCTGGCAGGCAAAAACGTGGAACAGTGGCAGCGGACACATGATGTTGTCTTCGTCGGTGAACAACAAAGTATGGCCCAGCCAGCCATTGTAGATCATGCCGGAATATTTGTGTTGTGCCACTTTGGGCATGCCGGTGGTGCCACCGGTATGGAAATAGCACGCGACCCTGTCTTCGGTACTATCTGCAAAGGTCAACGAAGTGGGCTGCTTGTTCAGTTCTTTGTTAAAGGACTTGTATTCAGCATGCGCAACCTTGTCTTTGTCCTCTAGCTTGGGGCGGATCAGCGGTACGATCCAGGATTTCGGCGGAGTTAAGTAGCGGTTGAGATCGATTTCTAGGACGGTGTTAACGCCTGGTGCATGGCGTACGGCCTCAGCCACCTTTTGGGCGACGTTCGTTTTGGGAAAAGGTTTGAGTGTCACCACAACCTTGGCTTTGGTTTCGCGCAGGATCGAGGCAATCTGTTCCGGCTCCAACAGTGGATTGATCGGATTGACAATCCCAGCCACAGCCCCGCCCAACAGCGTTAAGATTGTCTCGGTACAGTTGGGGAGAATATAGGCCACCACATCTTTTTCGCCGATCCCAAGAGAGCGGAACAAGTTGGCAGCTTGCGTGGTTTTGTCTTTTACCTGTTTCCAGGTGAGAGTTTCAGCTTTGTCTGTGGGGCCAGAAAGTATCTGATAGCTGACAGCACTGTTATTGGGGAACTTTGAAGCGGTGCGTGATAACAGGCCGTACAGTGTTGCCGGTAGATCCCGCTCGCCAAATGGCATCTCTGCTTCCAACGCATCGCGATCCGCGAACCCGGCAAATGTCATGTTGTGTCTCCCCTGATGCCCATTTGTTGCGGGCTTGTTTTGTGCTTTGTTCCAAGATGCGGTCAAAATCGCAAAGGTGCAAGCAAGGGCAAGGATCACCTTAAGTTAGCTAGGGTTGTGACGCTGCGCAATTTTGGTATCAGCAAGCCCGTTTACTGGGCCAACGTGAGGGGCGTGCCAAAAAAATGGATTGCCGCTTCCTATAGGAAGTGTGTTCGTCGATGTTTGGTGGCTGCTGTGGGGGCAGCCAGACATTCACGTTCCTCTTCGGTCAAAATGCAAAAGCCCCGGCGAACGGGCTAGGGCTTCTAATTCGTAATTTGCAGTGTTGACTTACTCCGCTGCCAGCCCTTCGGTGAACTGCAAACGTGCCAGCCGGGCGTACAACCCACCCTCAGCCACCAGCTGATCATGGGTGCCAGTCGCAACAATCCGGCCTTCTTCCATTACCACAATCCGGTCGGCCTTTTTTACCGTTGCCAGACGGTGTGCCACAATCAGTGTGGTCCGACCCTGGCTCAGCTCATCGACAGCAGCCTGTACCAAACGTTCACTTTCCGCATCTAATGCCGAGGTTGCCTCGTCCAGCAGTAGCACCGGAGCGTCACGCAGGATGGCGCGGGCAATTGCGATGCGCTGTTTTTGACCACCAGACAGCATAACGCCGCGCTCGCCGACATAGCTGTCATAGCCATCGGGAAGGGCTGAAATGAAATCATGGGCCGCCGCCGCTTTCGCCGCCGCTTCGACCTCGGCATCGGTGGCTTCTGGTCGACCAAAGCGGATATTTTCGCTGGCTGAGGCCGCGAAGATCACCGGATCTTGTGGCACCAGAGAAATGGCCCTGCGGAATTCGTCCCGCTGAAGGTCGGTCAGTGCAATCCCGTCCAGTGTCACAGCGCCTTTGCTGGGATCGTAGAACCGTTGGATCATTTGGATGATCGTGGTTTTACCAGCCCCTGACGGGCCAACAAAAGCCACGGTTTCACCCGGCGCTACCGTTAGCGAAACTTCTTGCAAAGCTGGGGTTTCGGGGCGCGCCGGATAGCGGAAAGACACATCATCGAAAGTGATCTCGCCCCGCACCGGGCTGGCTAGCACCTTAGGAGACGCAGGGTCGATAACATTGTCTGTGGCGTTCAACAGCTCGATCAACCGTTCAGTCGCACCAGCGGCTCGTTGCAATTCGCTGAATATCTCTGACAGTGCTGCCACCGAACCGGCGACGAGAACAGAATAGATCACAAACTGAATCAGAGTGCCTTCGCTCATCAGGCCTGCGCGGACGTCAATGGCGCCCATCCACAGCACCCCAACGATACCCGAGAACACCAGAAAAATGACAATCACGGTCAGATATGCGCGGGTCTTGATCCGACGCTGAGACACATCATAAGATGTCTCGGTCATCTCGGCGAACTGGGCTTTGCTGGCCCGTTCATGGGTAAATGCCTGGACGGTCTGAACCGCGGTTAGGGCTTCACCTGCATTACCAGAGGAGGCGGCAATCCAGTCCTGATTTTCCCGGCTGATAACCCGTAAACGGCGACCCAGAACCAGAATGGGTACAATCACAGCCGGTACGATCAGCAAGACTAATCCGGCCAGTTTTGCCGAGGTCAAAAGCATCAGTATGAGACCGCCGCTGAACAAAAGCAGATTGCGCAATGCAATAGAGACGGATGACCCCAATACGGATTGGATTAGGGTTGTATCGGTCGTGATCCGGCTCAGTACTTCGCCGGTCATGATCTTTTCAAAAAACTCCGGGCTCATACCGATAACACGATCAAACACAGCCATGCGAATGTCAGCGACTACACGCTCTCCCAACCGGGTCACCAAAGCATAACGCAATCCAGTGCCCAAGGCTAACAGCGCCGCAATACCCAGTGCAGCCAAAAAATATTGATTTAGCCGTTCAGTATCCGAGACCCGGAAGTTATCGACCACCCGCCGCACGGCCAGTGGCAGTGTCAGCGATAGGCTGGCGGTCAGTACCAGCGCACATGTTGCCGCCAGCATCAACAACCGGTAGGGCTTCATAAATGGCCAGAGCGCCCCCAGAACGCTGATTTTCTTAGAGCTTTCACGCTCTTCTTTCGCATTGGGTGCTACTTGCGATCGCGCCATTTCGGATCCTCTGGTCAGTCAAAACGGGCAGGCATTCAAAGCTCTGCATGTGGCCTAGGTTCATGGCCTCGCAATGACAGTTCGTCAAGCCGCCAGTTGTCGCGCAGTTGCACGAGATAACACTCAATTGCGGTGTGAATGAAGCGGATTGAGGAGTTGGAGCGGGCGACGGGAATCGAACCCGTGTCATCAGCTTGGAAGGCTGAGGTCTTACCATTACACAACGCCCGCGCAACTAAACACCACTTATTTCATAGGAAAATGGAGGTCAAGTCACCCTGTGGCTTCTTTTGGAAATACGGGTGAACTTTTTTGAAAACAGTATTCCAAAATGGATGGCGCTATACCTCGGACAGCCAGTCACGCATAAAGCTGGCAAGCGTTGGGCTAATGTCTTGTGCTTCGCTTTCACACTCAACACATCGAGACCCCAAAACTTTTCGCAGGTTATAATGCCGGTTCTTGCACATCCGGCCTGAGAAAAAGTAATCAGCCCCGGCTTTCAAAGCTCTGGGACGCGTGCGTGGATACTCCATCCATTCGGGATGCCCTGCAAGATTGGCTCTCCTTTTACGCTGACCTTCTTTATGATGCTCTGCCATCTTTTTAGTATCGGAAGTCAGGTTGCTAATTTCAATAAGAAGGTTGGCTTCTCGCTACCCAAAAGGGGCAGAAGCCGACCTCAAGAAATAAGGCCGACCTCTTGTTGTTAATCCTTGGGCAGAATGGGGGCGGACTTCTCTGTTGCGAGTTCCGCGTCTGAGAAAACCCAAGGGCCACGCACCCCGGGAACACCTTCAGGCGTGATCACCATGCCGCGTGACTGGATTTGTGGGTCATCAAATGTTTGGGCAATCGTGTTGATTGGCCCTGCGGGCACTGTTGCGGCTTCAAATGCCGCCAGCAATTCTGCGCTGGTCCAACCTTGAAATTGCGTTTCCAGGCTGGCGGTCAGTGCATCGCGATGTTCAACCCGCAAGGAATTACTGGAATAGCGCGGATCACTGGCCAGATCAGGTCGATCAAGCACTCCGCACATCCGTTGAAACTGCCCATCATTGCCGACGGCGATGATGATGTGTCCATCTGAGGTCGGCAGCACCTGATACGGTGCAATATTGGGATGGGCATTGCCTTTGCGCTCTGGGCTAGCCCCCGTGGCCAGAAAGTTCATCGCTTGATTGGACAGCATGGCCGTAGCGCAGTCCAGCAGGGACATGTCGATATGCTGACCCTTGCCCGTGGTGTGCCGTTGTTCGATTGCCGCAAGAACACCGATCGTACCGTATAGCCCTGTCACGATATCTGTCACAGCAACACCAACTTTTTGCGGGTGCCCATTAGGCTCCCCCGTGATCGACATCAGGCCCGACATGCCCTGCAAAAGGAAGTCGTAGCCAGCTCGTTTTGCATAGGGTCCATCCTGACCAAAACCGGTGATCGAGCAGTAGACCAAACGCGGATTGAGCTCTGACAGGCTGTCATAGTCCAACCCGTATTTTTTCAGCCCACCAACTTTGAAATTCTCTACCAGGATATCAGCATCGGCAATCAGGTCGCGTACGGTCTGCTGGCCCTCGGGTGTGCGGAAATCAGCAACCACTGATGTTTTGCCCCGGTTTGCTGAATAGAAATAGGCCGCTGTCTTGTCTCCGTCGCGTTCGATGAACGGAGGCCCCCAGGTGCGGGTGTCGTCGCCTTGCGGAGCTTCGACTTTGATTACCTCGGCACCAAGATCAGCCAGGGATTGGCCTATCCAGGGGCCAGCGAGAATTCGGGCCAGTTCGACGACCTTCAGACCTTCAAGCGGTTTCATACTGGGTTCCTTGCGTATCTAAAGATAGGGGGGCGTACAGGCTGAAATCACTTCGGCTGCACGGTCAGAGATGTTGCGGAACCGGTGTGGTTCGCGGCTGTTGAACAGATAGGCGTCCCCGGCCTTTAGGATACTGATTGTGTCGCCAACCGTTATCTCGATTTCCCCGGACACAACAATCCCACCTTCGTTGGCATCATGTTCAATCATGGTCTCGCCGGTATCGGCACCAGCTTCGTAGCGTTCCTGAAGAATTTGCAACCCATGCGCTTTGGCGTCGCCAACCTGCTTGATGGCAATCTTCTGCGGAGTGTCTTTACCGTCTTGATACAGCAGTGACGTCAGATCGCGCAGTTCACCCGGTGTGAAGAAGATCTGCGATGTTGCAACGGAATCTGGCTCAAAAAACTCTGACATTGTAATGCCGAATCCGCCCAATATTTTGCGCAAAGATGCCACTGAGGGGCTACTTCTGTTGGTTTCGATCATGGATATCTGCCCGTGAGGCACGCCTGCACTGTCAGCCAATTGTCTTTGAGAGAAGCCAAATTGCTGCCGAATGGCTTTCAATCGTCCGCCTACATCAAATTCATCTGCCATTATTGGGATCTCCAGATCGAGTCCCATCCACACTAGCAGTGCTAATGGAGATTGCGCAATATATTGAGCGATTGACGGGGTGCAGCGCCGAGACCGCTGCCACACAGCACGAAAAGCTCCTACTGTTGCTCAATCCTGCCAGTCTACGAAATCGTCCAAATCAGCACGTTCGGTTCTGAATGAATTTGCAGCGTGGTTGGGGTTGCCATATCCAAATGAAATCGCGCACAGAATGATCCGGTCTTTTCCAATGCCAAGGTGCTGATGCAGCATTGGCGCAAATGAAGCGACAGCAGCTTGTGGAATACTGGCGACACCAGCAGCCTGTGCAGCCAGAGTGAATGCAGCAACAAAGCCGCCGCAATCCATAGCACCATAAGGGCCTAGCTCAGCCGGGCTGGAAATGATCGCGCAATGGGGCGCATCAAACAGGCTGAAATTTTGCCGCATTTGCCGGGCTGACCCCTCGCGGTCGCCTTTCATTACGCCAACAGCTTCGTAGAGGGCCCAACCGCAAGTGCGACGGCGGTCTTGGTATTCATTCGAGTAACCAGTCGGAAAAGCCAGATCCGGAGCATGGCCACCTGCATCGGCGGCCCGCAGCAGCTCCCCTCGCAATGATTCTGTTTGTGCGCCACTGGTAACGGTCAGTTTCCACGGTTGCGCATTACACCAAGATGGCACTTTTTGCGCAGTTTCGATAATCTGTTCAATCACCGTCCGCGGCACTGGGTCAGATAAAAAGGCGCGACAGGAATGACGCGCTGCAAACAGCGAATTTAGCTCGGGCAGGGTAGGCGGCATAGGTCTCTCCTTGGGCACACGCCGTTGGTAAGGTGTCAGAGCTTACTGCTGGGCAGCCAGATATCCGATGCCTGCAGCGATGATCAGACCAACAACCACGGCCCCCGCAATTTTCCAAGCAGAATAGGGGCGTTCCCCTTGCACGCGGCCGGATTGCCCGTTGACGACAAACCGATAGGTTTTGCCACGGTATTTATAGGCCGCCAACCATACTGGAAGAAGGACGTGTTTGAATGTAACCTCTGAAACACTGGTATTGATGTCATGGATCCGCTGACGATCTCCGCCAATGTCGAACCGCACATCACGTTCGATTACCCGATCCATTTTGTCCCGCGCTTCAGTGTATCCGTCCTGTAGCTCGACGGCGTAGGCCTCGGCCCGGAACCCGGCCAGATACTGCGGTTGATAGGGTTCCATCGCGGATAGGTCCCAGGGCTCCAGTGCTTCTGTATATCGTTTTGGCAGGCTTTTTGAGGCCAGCACCAACACGTCGTCAAACCAACGCTGAACGCGGCCCGAGGCGGGCCTCCAGCGTACTTTGGCCACTTGGTGGCTTTCGCTCTTGCCATCCACCATCCGGGTTTCGGTGACGTAATATACGGTCCCGCGTTGGCCAGAATAGTTGGATTTGGTGTCCGCATCAAAAGTCCAGTAGGGGACATAGATGCCCTGCATTTTGCGGCCTTTGCGTGCGTATTCCTTAAGGCCGTTAGGGGCAAACCACAACTTGCCTAGCCAAGCGCTCATGTCCTTATGAGCGCTACGCTCATCAACCCCAAATGGCAGCACACCTTTCGGCTTAATGTGACGGTTTTCACCGGTGTCTACCACCACTGGTGACGCACAGAACGGGCATTCCTTGGCGTGGGTGTTGGGATCAAACTCAACCTGCGCTGCACAGTTGGGACAGGCCGAAATCCGGGTCACCTCGATCTCAGCTTCGGGCAGCTGCTGTGCAATCGCAGTGTCAAAGTCCAGCTCACGCAGGCCTGTAGCCCGCCATGGCCCATCACTGATCTGATCCGTATGACCGCAGTGATCACAGGTCAGCGTTTGGTTCTTGGGATCATAGCGATAATCACTGCCGCATTGTTCGCAGGGAAAGCGATGTGATTCATCCGGGGTGGCAGGGCTGTCTTGTGAGGCGGGAGGAGGTGGAGGTGTGGTCACAGGGTATCCCTTGTCTCAAAGGTATTTGTGCAAAACGCGTGGCACCATGATACGCAGAGCATTGTCTTTCAGCCAATAGTGCCGCCAGATATGAAATGCAGCATGGGCCAGGATCACGATGATCAACCCGTCAAAGACTATCTCGTGCAGCTCTTCGGCCAGTTCGTGCAACCATTTGCTACCAAAAGCCGGATTAATAGGCACAGTTCCAAAAGCGCGGATGGCAAAGGGGGCGACAAGCCCGGCCAATGCGCCTGAGGCCACAACCACCGCGACGCCATATTGCAGGGTTTTGTGACTTAGGTGGTGAAACCCTTTGGCCCAGCTCGGCAGCTTCGGGCCAGGGCGACCCATCAAGCCTTTGGTCAAATAGAAGGCGAGCCAGAGGGCGACGATTACCGATAGGATCAGCCCAACGCCTGCATGAGTGGACAGACCTAATCCAGGATCGGCCTTATTTTCATCGGGTTCCACAAGATAGAAATATGCAATCAGCCCAAGGCAAAGCCAGTGCATCCATTTAACGGCGGAGCGTCGGTTCATAGTAGAGTAATTCCTGTAGTGACTGCGAAAGGTTGGCTAGGAACCTATCTCGCATTTCTTTTTCCATTTGGCGCGGTTGCCAAAAACACCCGTGCAATAAAGTTGGCCTGCGGCATTCTTGTAAACCTTAACGCACATTCCGCTCCAGTTCCCGGTACTCGCAATACACAGAAGGTCGGGCGCTGGATAGTATGACCGTGAGGTTTCGGTAAGGTCGGTTAGGGCGCGCATGGGGCGATATACAACGTTCCCATCTGGTAAGAAAGTAAAACGGAATTCATTACCAGCTTGAAGCGAAAACTCTTGAGTATCTGATCCTGCGTTGTGAAACTGTTTTTGCAGGGCGTCAAAGGTTATGATCTCGTAGCCTTTAGGGGCTTTCTTATGACGTAGTTCGGCCGGATCAGCAGCAAGGGCCGCGCCAGCCGACAGGCCAAGCGCGGCAATTATTGTGGCAGCCAGAACTTTCATATCAAGCACCTGGAGCAGGCGGCGGAGGCGGCGGCATGATGGTGAACAGCTGTGCCAGTTCGGCGACATCACCGGCGCGTTTCCACCCATCCTGACCCGGGGTCCAGACATGGGTTTCGCGGGTTAATCCGCCCTCAACCGCCATGCGCCCTAGGCGGGCCTTGGAAAACGGTCCGGTGGTCTGGCCGTTTTCAGCCAAGTGCCAGACATGTTCCACAGGTGGCGGCGGGGGGGCAATTGGCGCAGCCGCCGGTGCCGGTTGCGCGGCCGGTGCTGCCGCAGCGGGGGCAGGGCGGGCGCCCCATGGGCCTGCGGCCTGACCAGCTGCCATCTGTTGCGCCATGCCCATACCCATCCCCATGCCAAGACCTGCGCCCATGCCACCGTTTGGATTTTGTGCTGCTGCCGTCATCGCTTCGGCGGCCGAGAATTGCGTGTAACGGCCCAGATCGCCGACAATGCCCATCTGGGTGCGCTTATCCATCGCCGCCTCTACCGCAGGGGGCAGCGAGATGTTTTCGATGTAGAGCTCAGGGATCGACAGCCCGTATTCGCTAATGGTGCTGGAAATCTCCGCGGCAACCAGCTTGCCCAGATCGGCCGTGTTGGCCGCCATGTCCAGCACTGGAAGACCGGACCCGGCCACCACGCGTGAAAATTCCTGGACGATGATATTGCGCACCTGGAATGAGATTTCATCCATGGTGAATTCGCCATCAGTGCCGACGATCTCAGTCAGGAACCGGGCGGCGTCGGCGACCTTGACCGAATAGGTGCCAAAGGCGCGCAAGCGGATCGGGCCAAACTCGGGGTCGCGGCAGATGATTGGGTTCTTGGTGCCCCATTTCAGGTCGTTAAACCGCGTGGTGTTGACGTAATAGATCTCAGATTTGAACGGCGACTGAAATCCATGGTCCCAATGCTGCAACGTGGTCATCACCGGCATATTGTTGGTTTCAAGCATATAGAGGCCGGGGGTGAAGACATCGGCCAACTGGCCCTCATGTACAAAAACGGCTGCCTGACCTTCGCGCACAGTCAGCTTGGCGCCGTACTTGATTTCGTGGTCTTCGCGTTCAAAGCGCCAGACCATGGTGTCGCGAGTGTCGTCGGTCCAATGAATGACATCGATGAATTCACCGGTCAGAAAATCAAAAATTCCCATTGTGCAGGTCCTCTTACTAATAGGCGCGGGGCGTGGCCTCTGGAGGCACCCCCATCAATTCGTTTGCTATGATGCGGGCGATGGGGCGGGCCTGTTCGGCACTCATCCCGGGTTGCAGACGCGCATCATACAACATGGTCAGCAGTTTTTCATCGTGGCTGGTGAGCAGGGCAAATTCATCGTCATCATTAAAGATCGATGGTCGTGCCCTTGGACTGTCGTTGCGCAATCCCAGCCCCTGCGCAACTTCCTCATGTACACAGCTTTTACGCACCAAATCCGGGTGTTCGTCACGAATCAATGCGATACCGCGGGTATAGGACAGCGGGTCGTTTTGCGGTCCACCAGCTAGCACCAGACAGTAAAAGCTACGCGGCGGATTGGCAAAGATTTCTAGGTTTTCGGCGCTGATGCCGGGCAATATCTGCTGCACCCGGGCACGCACAAAATCGCTATCGTCTTTGCCGGCATAGATCACGTAAAAATTGCCGCGAGACGTTGGGGTGCTGATCGGATGTCCGGTGATCCGTGCCAGCCGATTTGCGTAGTCGGCAAGGAAACGGCTATCTTCAAACTGCTGTGCCTTTGAGACAGACGGGCCAAACTCTGCTTTCAGGCGAACAGGCCCTCGCCACCGGCTGAGCCCGCCAGCGCTGCCGCTGCCGCTGCCTGCGTATTCGTCAAAAAAGGCAATGGCCTCGAAGTTTCTGACCAATTTATCCGCGTCATAAGGCGTGTCCGGTCCCCCTCCATCCCGCCGTAGTAAGCCGCGGGTCAACAGGTCCTGCTGCAAAACCGCGTAGTAGTGGGCCAGTTGCTCGCTTTCGGATGATCGTGGGGGGGGCGCAAGGTCCTCCGGGCGCGATTGTGGCACCAGCGAATCCCGCGGTGGCGGTGGCGTGCAGGCTAGCAGTGCAGTCAGGCCAATTAGACCTGCTCCAAACCGTGGCGCCTGTAGCCATCTATTTCGCCGCCGAGCATTCATTGGCTTAGCTGGGGACCGAAGTTGCGGCTGTGTCACCAACCCCGTCTTTGCGCGCCTTGGCAGCGGCAAGCGTATCGCGCAACTCACCTTCCATCTTCTTCAGCTCTTCTTCAGCTGCGGCGCGCTGGGCTTTGCCCTGGTCCGCAATCGCAAGACTGTCCTGAATGGTGCCAATCAGATCTGCGTTGGCTTGCTTCACCGCTTCGATATCAAATACGCCGCGTTCCATTTCTTCGCGCACCATCTTGTTGCTGGTGCGCAGGTTGGCGGCGTTGGCGGTCAGAAGCTCGTTGGTCAGGTCATTGGCTTCGCGCACCGCAGCGGCAGCCTCGGCACTCCGTTGGATGGTCACCGCCTGCGCCAACTGTGTTTCCCACAGCGGCACGGTGTTCACCAGGGTTGAGTTGATTTTGGTGACCAGTGACTTGTCATTTTCCTGAACCAAACGGATTGAGGGCAGCGACTGCATGGTGACCTGGCGGGTCAGTTTTAGATCATGCACCCGGCGCTCCAGATCGTCCCGCGCGGCGCGGATGTCGCGTAGCTCCTGCGCCTGCATCACCTGTTCGCCTTCAGCGGCGGCGTTTACCTCAGCCTCTTTGGCGGGGATGGTGGTGGTGTCCAGCTCAGTCAGTTTTTCCTGACCGGCAGCGATGTACAGGCCCAGTTCATCGTAAAATTCGAGTGTCTTGGTATATAAGACGTCTAGCGATTTGATGTCTTTCAGCAGCGTGTGTTCATGCCCCAACAGGTTGTCTGTGATCTTGTCGATTTGACCCTGAACACTTTCGTAGCGGGCTGTGAACTGGGCAAAAGGCGCTGCCTTGCCGATAATGCGCTCCCACAAGCTGGGCTTTCGACGCACATCCAGTTCCGAAACCGAAAACCCACGAATAGCGGTGACCATGTCTCGCAAGCTATCGCCTGCCGGGCCAACATCTTTGTTGCGGACATCTGCCAACATGGCCTGCGAAATCACTTGCAATTCCGCTTGTGCCGCCGATCCAAATCCAATGATCGAATTGCTGTCCGTCATGTCCAATTGATCCATACGGGTGCGGATCGCTTCGCTTTTGGGGGCGTCAGCTTGCTCCAGTGTTTGGATCTCGGCCACAGGTTCGGGCAGGACAATGGCCGTGGTTTCAATGACCAACGTCTCGGCCTCAGTCGCTTTTTGTTTCACAATCTCGGACATAAAGGCATTCCTTATTTAATTAGGTCAGGTCCAGATGGACCCCTTCGCGCTGCAAACGGTCACGCAGCACATCAATTTCAATGGTCAGATCGCTGCGGTCTTCTAACAGCATCTTGCGGTTGCGGGCAGCAAAGTTTTTTTCCAGGTCATCCAACAGCGATAGATAGTCGACACGGGCTTGGGTATCACCACTGCGGCCATAGATATCGGCAAACTTGATTGTCGCGTCGCGCGCGCCCTGTAGATAGACCGTCAGATACTTACGCGCGGCTGTTAGATCGCGCGGATCTTCCTCGACGGTACGAAACAGGTCGCGAGCGACGGATTGGAACTGTTCGATGCGGGCTTCGACCTGCCGGTCCTGTGCGCGCAATGCAGCATCGCGCATTTCGGTCAGGTAATCCTCTGCATCATCCACAACCCGGGCGACACGGGACTGCTGAAAGTCATCAATGCCTTCGACGCCTTTGTCTTTCATCGGATCCAGACCAAAGGCGGCGAGGTGAAGGCCCAGGGCTGCCGAGCCATAAACAGCAGCAATCAATACGCCCGGTTCCGCTTTCCAGGCAGCAATGGCAGCGCCAATTCCGGTCAGCAGAGAGGCAGCCAATTTGCGAGGCAAAACTGGGCGGCGGGCAACGCGGCGGGCGTTAAAGGCGCTTTCGGCGCGCAGCCCTTCCCGCAACATCCAGGCTGCGGCACTCCAGACTCCAGCTCCAACCAACCCCAGCGCCAGCCCCGATGCCCCATCCGTCAGCGACATCAACAGCAGGACTGCTGGTGGCACAAACATTAGATTTGAGCGCAGTCCAATCGGATCCAACTGGGCGTTTTTATATGAGTTTTTGTGAGGTGAGGGCGCTTCCGGTGCAGATTCGGGACTAAATTGCCCACCATATTTTTTGGCCATTGGTTCAGATCCCCACTATCCAGCCGGTACCTAGGCCAAGCATCAAGATCAATAGGGCCACAAAAGCAATTTTCTGCACGCGGGTTCTCCCGAAGACGCTGTTTCCCCTAGAAATCTAGGGGATAGCAGCGCTTCTTTCTAGGGGGAACTGATGCGCAACGCGATCAGCGGCGGGGATTTTTGCCGATTGGCTTGCCACCAGAGCGTCCATCCGGGCGCCGGGATGGCTTGCCGGCGGGTTTCCCGCTTGTACGACCAGAGGGTTTACCACCTCCGGATCTGTCAGCGCCCTTGTTGGAGTAACTGCGACCAGCGGGACGTCCGTCCTCTTCTGGTGGCTTAGGTCGACCAGGTCTGCCTGCCATCGTGCTGGGCTTTTTGCGCACCACACGTCTTGTGTTCTTGGGCTTTTCTGGTTCCGGCTCAGCCGCGAGACCCAGTTGGTCGCGCATCACTTTGCGACGGATCTCTTCAACCGCGCCAAGTTTTAGCTGACCCAATTGGAACGGACCATAAGACACCCGCAGCAGGCGGTTCACGGTGAAGCCGATATCTTCGATAGCCCGGCGGATTTCACGGTTTTTACCTTCACGGATGCCAATGGTCAGCCAGGCGTTGGCACCCTGCTGACGATCTAGCGCCACTTCCATCGGCTGAAAGCGCTCCCCGTCAATAACCATGCCCTTACGCAGTGGCTCGAAATCTTTCTCTTGCGGGCGCCCGTTGATCCGTACCCGGTATTTGCGCAGCCACCCGGTTGAGGGCAGCTCCAACTGGCGTTTGATGCCGCCGTCGTTGGTCAGCAGCAGCAAGCCTTCGGAATTCAAATCCAGCCGGCCCACCGTCATCACCCGTGGTAAATCTTCGGGCAGTGCATCGAAAATGGTTTTGCGCCCTTTTTCATCACTGTTGGTCGTCACCAAGCCTGAGGGCTTGTGATACAACCACAACCTCGCGGGTTCCGGATCTCCGACGGGGTTGCCGTTGACAGTGATTTTGTCCTGCGGTGTGACATTCAACGCTGGGCTGTCAATCAACTTGCCATTGACGGTGACAAGACCAGCTTGGATCATGCGCTCGGCCTCACGGCGTGAGGCAACACCGGCACGGGCCAGAACTTTGGCGATACGGTCGCCGGATGGGGTGGCGCCGGGAGGAGGGGTCTGAGATTGGGTCATTAGTGGCCCTTAGACCATTCTGAGCGGTTGCGAAAGGACGCATTCCAAGGCAATTTGCTGCATGGTTTTCAAATCTCATATGGAACAGGCGCTTAGCGAAGCGCGCGCAGCTGCAGATCGGGGCGAGGTTCCGGTCGGCGCGGTGCTGATAGATCCACGAGGGCAGGTGGCTGCAATTGCAGGAAACCGCACCCGAGAGCACTGCGATCCCACTGCCCACGCCGAGATTTTGACCATCCGTGCGGCCTGTGCTGCAAGTGGGTCTGAACGGCTGGCGGGTTATGATCTCTATGTCACGCTGGAGCCCTGCGCCATGTGTGCCGCTGCTATTGCTGCAGCGCGGATCAGCCGGGTGTACTATGGCGCGTCTGACCCCAAATCCGGTGGCGTCGCGCACGGCGCAAAGGTGTTCTCGCATGCGCAGGCGCATCATACCCCTGAGGTTTACGACGGTATTTCCGAGGATGAGGCTGAGCGGATGCTGAAGGAATTCTTTGCTGCTCGGCGATAAAATGTTGCCTTGACGCCTGGAATACGCTTAGGAGCCAAACCCTTCATTTAGGACGCTTGACCTATTTTTGCTTTTCAAACTAGGTCGGCTGTCCTAACTTGAAATGGAATCACCCTTGAAAGGACATGAGGTGCCTAGACCAAACACGCGCGATAGGATTGTTGATGCGGCAGACCTTCTGTTTTACCAGACCGGTTTTGAACACACGTCTTTTGCGGAAATCGCTGCCGTTGTCGGGGTTTCGCGTGGCAATTTCTATCATCACTTCAAAACCAAGGATGAGATACTGACGGCAGTGATTGATTTGCGTCTGAACAAAACACGCGCAATGTTGCGGGACTGGCAGGCAGAGGGGCAGGGACCGGCAGAGCGTATCGGCTGTTTCATACAGATCCTGATTACCAACCAATCTAAGATCGTGTTGCACGGCTGCCCTGTGGGCACTTTGGTGTCCGAACTGGCCAAGTTAGACCATGCGGCGCATGACCACGCCAATGCGCTGTTCACACTGTTTCGAGACTGGCTGCGTGAGCAGTTTGTGCAGCTGGGACGGAAAGAAGATGCGGATGTTTTGGCCATGCGGCTCCTCGCGCAGAGCCAGGGGGTTGCCTCCTTGGCCAGTGCATTTCGCGATGCTGAATTTATCAAAGCCGAAGTTCATCAAATGCGGGCTTGGGTGCAGAGCCTGACACCAGCTGCCTGAGGCTTTTCAAACAAAAACTGCTACGGAGATTAGTAAATGTTCATCGTATTACTTAGGTTTTCCAAAAACAAAGATCAGGTTGGGGAATTCCTCGAGGGGCACAAGGCCTGGATTCAGCGCGGTTTCGATGACGGCGTATTTCTACTGGCCGGAACGTTAAAGCCTATGGTCGGGGGCGGATTGCTGGCACATAACATCACTGCGGAGGCGTTGCAGGCACGGGTGAACGAAGATCCCTTTGTTGCAGAGGATGTGGTTACAGCCGAGGTCATCGAGATGTCGCCTTCGCGGGCAGACAAGCGTTTGGATTTTTTGGTCGATTGAGTAAGGAAAGCGCAGGAAATGAGTAATATTACCACCGGCCCGGATGGGTTGAACCGTTGTAGCTGGAGCGGGTCAGTGCCGGAATTCCTGCCCTATCACGACAACGAATGGGGTTATCCGGTTGGCGATAACACCCGGCTGTTTGAAAAGGTCTGTCTGGAGAGCTTTCAGTCAGGCCTCAGTTGGCGGACAATTCTGAACAAACGCGAGAATTTTCGCGCGGCCTTTGATGGATTTGATTACGCCAAGGTGGCCAAATACACCGAGGACGATGTGGAGCGGTTGCTGCAGAATGCGGGCATAATCCGCCATCGTGGCAAGATCAACGCGGTGATCAACAACGCCAAACGCGCTCTGGAGCTGGAGGCTGAGGCTGGATCACTGGCGGCGTTTTTCTGGAGCTTCGAGCCGGACCCAGAAACGCTGCCTGAACCGCAGACTCAGACCACCAGCCCCGAATCCGTGGCGCTGTCAAAAGCACTGAAAAAACGAGGCTGGAAGTTTGTCGGCCCCACCACCGCCTTTGCATTCATGCAGGCGATGGGGTTAGTGAACGATCACGCGAGGGGCTGTGTATGCCGGGACAAGGCGCAGAAAGCGCGGGAGGGGTTTCGTGTGGAGGGCGTCAAGACTTTTCGATGTAAGTAATGGTTTCTTCTAAAACGGAGTTCGAAATTGTGTGAGGGAAACAGTGGTCAGTTAGTGCTGAGCGCAAGTCATCAGATGACTGGAGGTAGCTCGAATCCCGATTTCGTTCGAATACGAACCCGTCTGCAATATCCTTGATGATCTTGAATTCACTGTACATTGGCCGCTGGCCAAAGTTGTCATAATAATCCTGTATCGACTTATCCTCAAACCCTTCGTCGAGATACGTTTTGATAATTTTGTTGACGACTTCAAAGTGGCGAATTTCAAAAGACTTTTCGGATAAGAATTTTGCATTGAGTAGAACGTATATATGTTGGTGTTTTTCGAGGTCTGTTAATTCAGGCATCTTGTCTTCCTAGTGAATTGTTTTCGAGGCATTGCCGGATTGGGGCGAGCAATTGTCCGGGTATGATGCCCGGACCGCGCCTGACCTTCCCCCCGGGAAGGCGCTTTGCAACTCCCCAAGGTCAGGCGCGGTCCTGCTCTTCAGATCTCAATCGCCTGCATCACTTCCGGCTCGATCACATCGACATTTGGCAGGGATTTGATAAGGGTCTCGGCACTTTGCTCTAGGATCGGAAAGCTTTTGTAATGGCAGGGGATCACGGTTTTGAAATCAAAATACTTCTTCGCCGCAAAGGCCGCGCCGCGCATGTCCATGGTGAAATGACCGCCCGCACATAGAATGCCAATATCGGGCTGATAGTATTCGCCCATCCAATCCATGTCGGCCATGATGTCGGTGTCGCCGGATACATAGATCATGTGTCCCTCCGCGGCGATCATATAGCCACATTCGCTGCCACCAGCACGGGGGCCATCTTCGGTAGCAAAGGTCGAGGAATGCGTGGCGTTGACCATCGAAACCTTAACCCCGCCCAGATCAACCGTGCCGCCTTTGTTGAAGCCAATTGTTTTGATCTCTTCGGTTTCAGACCAATAGCCAATCAGATCGTATTGGCCGACCACTGTAAGGTCGAGTTTCTTGGCCAGGGGCAGCACATCCACCACATGATCGAAATGCACATGGGTCAAGAGAATATGGGTGGCACCGGCAATGGCTGCGTCATGGGCGACCTCGGGCAGCACCGGATTACCGGTCAGCCAAGGATCGATCAGCAGCACCTTGTCGCCGGTTTCAATTCGGAAAGAGCCATGGCCTAACCAGATGATCTTCATTGTGAGTTCTCCCAAGATTTTTTGTGCCTTAGTAATCTATGTATAGAAAATCTACGTTCCACAGCATTGTTGCGCAGCGCCGGATCTGCACGTGGAAAAGAGCATTACCCTCCCCCATGCTATAGCATTGTCCTGGCGCTCAAAACTCCAATGGCTGCATCACTTCCGGTTCAACGACATCCACATCTGGAAGGCCATTGATTAAGACCTCTGCGCTTTGTTCCAGCATTGGGAACGTTTTGTAGTGACAGGGAATAACGGTTTTGAAGTCGAAGAATTTTTTGGACGCGTAAACCGCACGGCGCATATCCATTGTGAAATATCCGCCACATGCCAGAATGCCAATGTCGGGTTGGTGAAGATCATTAAACATCGCCATATCCGCCATCACATCCGTGTCGCCTGAGACATAGATCGTGTGGCCTTCCCCTGAAATCATAAAGCCAGCTTCACCACCTACATAACGTCGTGATCCGTCCACTAAAACTGATGAGGAATGTTGGGCGTTAAGCAGTGTGACTTCGACGTCGTTCAATCTGATTGTGCCGCCTTTACCGAAGCCAATGCCTGACACTCCAGGTGTTTGCTCCATCCATTCTACAAGTTCGTAAACTCCAACAACTGGTGCTCCTGTTTCAGCAGCAATCTCAGGGACATCAGCGACATGGTCTGAATGGCCGTGAGTCATGAGAATTGCTGTGGCGCCCGTCAAGGCTTGCGCTCTGCTATCATTTGGGAATGTCGGGTTGTCGCGTAGCCAAGGGTCGATCAGCAGGACCTGATCTTCAATTTCAATGCGAAAGCTTGAATGACCAAGCCATATGATTTTCATTTTGAGGTCTCTCTTTTCGTTGCCGGAATGGTCGCAACCATATTGTTTTGCCCGGCATCGCCGGGTAGTACCTGACCTTCCCCGTGGTAAGGCGCTCTGCATCTCCCCAAGGTCGGGCGGAGTCGCTTGCCCTTAAGTAAACTAATCCTCGTTCACCTGATGCACTTCAATTACATTGCCATCGGGGTCATAGAAAAAGATCTGTCTCCAGCCTTCGACCGCTTGGTGGCCCCAGTTCGAATAGGGAATACCTTGTTCCTCTAGGTGGGCGATAAAGCTGTCGAGGTCATCAGTGCGATAGGCGATATGCCCATGCGACACTGGGTTGACGAACTGGCCGCTATTGAAACCTGCGTTCACATCCTTTTGCGCCAGATGCATTTGAATGTCGCCATCGGTTACAAAGGAGACATCCCCACCATAGCCCTTGTTTTTTTGCAGCACTGGCAGGCCTTCGGTCTTTTTGTCCAGTCCCATCACGTTTCGGTAAAAATCATTCATCCGGCCCACGTTTTCGGTCGACAGATTGATATGGTGAAGCTTCAACTTCATTTGGCGGCTCCGGTCTGTAAATTGTTCTTTCAATTGCCTCACAGTGACCACTGCTAGGGCGAACAGGCAAGTGATTTTCGATATCCGCTCCGCCTAGGCTTGCAGCAGCGCCTTGAGGGCGGTAAATGCCAAGGCAACGTATATGAGGTTCCCATGTCGATTGACCAAAACACCGCCGCCAAAGTGGCCAAACTGGCCCGGATTAAGGTTGAAGATGACGCCCTGCCGGCGCTGGCAGACGAGTTCAACACCATCCTTGGCTTTATTGAACAGCTGAATGAGGTGGACGTCGAAGGCGTTGAGCCGATGACTTCGGTCACGCCGCAGCGCCTGAAACGTCGCGAAGATGTGGTTAACGATGGCAACCAGCAGCCCAAAGTATTGTCCAATGCACCCGACGCCCGCGAGGGTTTCTTTGCAGTGCCTAAGGTAATGGAATAAGAGCATGACTGATCTGAACAAACTGGGTCTGGCCGAGGCCCGCGACCTGCTTCGTAAGGGTGAAACAACCTCTGTTGAGCTGACGCAGTCTTGCCTGACTGCCATTGATGCTGCTGGCGCGTTGAACGCATTCGTGCACAAGACACCCGAGCTGGCAATGGAACGCGCCAAGGCCGCAGATGAGCGCCTGAAAGGCGACGACGCGCCTGCGATGTGCGGTCTGCCTATTGGGATCAAAGACCTATTCTGCACCAAAGGTGTCGACAGTCAGGCCGGTAGCCGCATTCTTGAAGGCTTTAAGCCCGAATATGAATCGACCGTCAGCCAGAACCTGATCGACAATGGCGCGGTGATGCTGGGCAAGCTGAACATGGACGAATTCGCCATGGGCTCGTCCAATGAAACCTCGGTCTATGGTAATGCAGTCAGCCCTTGGCGTCGTGGCAATGATGATGCCGAACTGACACCGGGTGGCTCCTCTGGTGGCTCGGCTTCGGCTGTGGCTGCTGATCTGTGTCTGGCGGCAACCGGTACTGATACTGGTGGATCCATTCGCCAGCCTGCTGCTTTTACTGGCACTGTGGGCATCAAGCCGACCTATGGCCGCTGCTCGCGCTGGGGCGTTGTTGCCTTTGCCTCGTCGCTGGATCAGGCGGGCCCGATGACCAAATCGGTACGCGATGCTGCCATCATGCTCGAAGCGATGTGTGGTCATGACGTCAAGGATTCGACCTCAGCTGATCTGGCGGTGCCGAATTTCGAAGCGATGCTGACTGGTGACATCAAGGGCAAGAAAATCGGTATCCCCAAGGAATACCGCATGGACGGCATGCCGGGTGAAATCGAACAGCTTTGGGCCGATGGCACTGCGATGCTGAAAGCTGCGGGTGCTGAGATCGTTGATATTTCGCTGCCGCACACCAAATACGCGCTGCCAGCCTACTATGTGATTGCCCCAGCTGAGGCTTCATCGAACCTGGCCCGTTATGACGGGGTGCGCTATGGCCACCGCGCTACTCTCGAAGCTGGCGATGGCATCACCGAAATGTACGAGAAAACCCGTGCCGAAGGCTTTGGCCACGAGGTGCAGCGCCGGGTGATGATCGGGACATATGTTCTGTCGGCTGGCTTTTATGACGCCTATTACAACCGGGCGCGCCGCGTGCGTACTCTGATCAAGAAAGATTTTGAAGATGTGTTTGCCGCTGGTGTTGATGCGATCCTGACCCCGGCTACGCCTTCGGCAGCTTTTGGTCTGGGTGAGATGACAGATGCGGATCCGGTACAGATGTATCTGAACGATGTCTTCACCGTGACCGTGAACCTGGCGGGCCTGCCGGGGATCTCGGTTCCAGCTGGTCTGGATGCGCAGGGACTGCCCCTTGGTCTGCAGTTGATTGGCAAGCCTTGGGAAGAGGGTGATCTGCTGAACACCGCTTATGCGCTAGAGGCTGCAGCCGGGTTTGTGGCCAAGCCGGGCAAATGGTGGTAAGGTTTTACGCAAACAAGAGCAGAAACTGCAGGTAACAATCATGCGTGTACTCGTCTCCCTCATCTCAGTGGGCAGTGTGCTGGCCTTGGCGGCCTGTACACCGCCTATTCCCGATAGCGGGGCTGAAGCCGGTTTTGACACCAGCCCCTTTGATGCTCCGCCTGCTGTCGGGAGCACCATTATCGGTGAACCCTTGGTGCCAGCAGCTCAGGTTGTTGAGACTTCTACGACACCTCTAGCCGCAGCCCCGCGCAGTGCTGGCAGCTCGAACAGTGCAGGTAGCCTGGTTGACAGCAATGCTGATTTTGCCAGCGAAACTGCAGCTGCGCTCTCTGCAACCCAGAGCAACTCTGGCCAAGCTCCACTGCAGGCCAGCCCTTCAAATCCCGCCCCACCGGTGGTGAGCAATGCCGGGATTTCTGACGAGAATGATTTTGGAGCAGTGTCTTCACGTCAGAGCATCGAAAGTGATGCTGATCGTCTTGCGCAACAGCGTTCGCAGTATCAAGTGATTGAACCCACTGCAGTGCCTTCCCGCCCCGGGGATGCTGGACCAAACGTGGTCAGCTATGCGCTTAGTTCCAAGAACCCCCTCGGAAATCGTATCTACAGTCGGACTGGCATCAATCTGCGGACGAAATCAGCCCGTAATTGTGCTGGCTACCGTTCGTCAGATCTGGCGCAACAGGCATTTTTGGAAAACGGCGGTCCACGCCGCGACCGTTTGGCGCTTGATCCGGATGGTGACGGCTATGCCTGCAAATGGGATCCAATCCTTTTCCAACACGCGGTGCAAAACTGAATAGCGCGGCAGAAACCCCAGCCGCGATTTGGCATCCCAGCCCAAACTTCGGGATTCGTCGCGATGGGCTGACGCCCTCCCTGATCGTGATCCACTATACTGCGATGGACAGCGCAGCGGCCGCGTTACAGCGCCTCTGCGACCCATCCGTTGAAGTCTCTGCGCACTACCTCATCGGCGGTGATGGCGCTTGCTGGCAAATGGTCGCCGAAGACCAACGCGCATGGCACGCGGGTGCGGGGCAGTGGTGCGGTCAGGATGATATCAATTCGCGCTCCATTGGTATAGAGCTGGACAATCGCGGAGGCCATCCTTTTGCAGAGCCGCAAATGGCAGCTCTTGAGGGCCTGCTGGCGGGTATTATGTGTCGCTGGTCCATCCCGGCTGACGCCGTGATTGGCCATTCAGACATGGCACCGGGGCGCAAGATTGATCCAGGTCCCAAGTTCGACTGGAAGCGCCTTGCCCGCCTAGGTCTATGTGTCTGGCCCGCTGAAACCGCTGGGCAAGCCACGGAGCTGGGTTGGTGGCACGATTATGCAGAAAGCTTTGGCTACCCCATCTTCGGTCTTGAACTTGACGGCGTAGACGACTTAGAGGGGGCGTCTTTTCAAGCTTTCAGGGACAGGTTCAGACCGCAGGCTCGAAACATCAAACATGTCGAAAACGAAGACCTTAGAATAATTGAAAACTTGGCCAAACAAGAGTTCGCCAAGTTTTAGGACTGGCTTTTGCCCCACTGCTGTTTTTTATGCGAGGCTCTGCCTCGCGCTCCGGGATATTTTCAGCTAGATGAATTATGGATCCGCATTCATCTAGCTAGAAATATCCTGGGGTGAATTGGCCGCAGGCTAAGAGGGGCAACGCCCCAAAACTCCAGATCATTACCTTGACGCGCTCTGAGTAAATGCGTAGTGCCCAGCTGCGCAGAGGGCTGGATGGCCGCGGGGGGCGTATGCCCCGCGAGGAAAGTCCGGACTCCATAAGGCAGTGGTGCCGGGTAACGCCCGGGCAGGGCAACTTGACGGATAGCGCCACAGAAAACAGACCGCCGCGGCGAGTCAGAGGTTCGCCTTTGGCAAAACGCGGTAAGGGTGAAACGGTGGAGTAAGAGCCCACCGCGCTGCTGGCAACAGGAGCGGCACGGCAAGCCCCACCAGGAGCAATGCCAAATAGGACCCCCGCGTGGGCTGATCCCGGCAACGGGATATCGCCGCTAGGTATGCTTTAACCAAGAGGGGTCGGGTTGGCAGCTTGAGGTTCGCAGCAATGCGCGCCCTAGAGGAATGGTCATCGAAGGGGGCAACCCCGGAACAAAATCCGGCTTATAGGCCCTCTGCGCAATTATCCCCCGCGAATCCTATTGACTTGGGGGCTGGGGAGGGTACAAGCCGACCTCGAATAGATATTTACCGGAAGGCCCCTGCCTTTTCGGACGCAGGAGAAGCACCATGGCGAAGCCTACCACAATCAAAATCCGCCTGAACTCGACCGCGGGCACCGGCCACTTCTATGTGACAAAGAAGAACGCACGGACAATGACCGAAAAGATGGTCATCCGTAAGTATGACCCGGTTGTACGCAAGCACGTCGAGTACAAAGAAGGCAAAATCAAGTAAGCCTTTTTTGTCAGGATTGACAGACAACAGGGTCTCGCAATTGCGGGGCCCTGTTTGTTTTTGAGGATCATAATATGAGCTATATTGTTCGACCTTCCATCACGGAAGATCTGCCTGCAGTCGATGCCTTACTGGCGCGTAGCTACCCCAAACTTTTGAAAGCGGACTATGCTCCCTCTGTGCTGGTGACGGCGTTACCAATCATCAGTCGCGCGCGGCCCGAACTTATTGACTGCGGGACCTATTTCGTGGCCGAAGAGGCAGGTCAGATTCTTGGGGCAGGCGGATGGACCCAGGACCGTATCCGGGCCGACAAGGGGCATATCCGTCATGTGGTCACAGATGACCGGGCTCTGCGCCGGGGAATTGGGCGTGCCATCCTCAGCCACACAATTGACACGGCGCGACAGTCAGGGGTTATCGAACTTGAGTGTGCCTCGACCCTTACCGCAGTGCCCTTTTACGCCTCGGTCGGGTTTGAAAGCGAAGAGACAATTGTCATTGATCTCGCCCCGGGTATCCAGTTTCCAGCGGTGAGAATGCGGCAGTTTCTCGGCTGATCCATAGGTCGCAATGGCGCCGTATTTATCCGGTACGATGGTGGCACTGGATTGAAGCCGTATAGGATCTCCCATGATGCGTATTTTTGTTCTGACCTCACTGACTGCCTTAGCTCTTACCGCCTGTGGGCCCGCGCCGCAGGGGGTAGGGTTCACTGGGGTGGGCAGTGAACCCGTAGGCTTGGCAACCTCAACCTCTTCGGCAGACAGACGCTTAACAGCGACACAGCCGCTTCCATCCAGTAACGGTTTGCCTTTGCACCATGTTAGCAGCGCCTCAACCAGCCAGCCCGTTTTGGCGGCTCAGGTTATGGGAGGCTCTCCTTCCGCAACAGCAAAAACTGTGGAACTGGTCGGAAGCAAGGTGCTGGTCAGCCTGGCCGAGGCCAATGGTGAAGTGTTCCTGGTTGGGCAGGTGCCAAAAAGCATGTGGTCCCAATCCCTGTCTCCTGGAGCTGACAAGGCCTTACTGGCGGCAGTCCCACAGCTCACCGGGTGTCGCCATCAGGGGAAGGTCTATCGCGGAGGCGTCTCAAAAACCCAACCTGTGGCATTGGCTGTACCGCTGTCCTGTGGCTAGGTTTAGCCACGGCTGAAACCCTACAGCTCCGTTCAATTTCAATTGAATTCTTAACACTTGGCAACCTGGTGTTAAGAATTTGGCACGGTTCTGCCTTATTTGGCGCGCAACCTGTCATTGAACAGGAGGTGTTACATGCAATTTGTTCTCAAGGTGATGAATGTTTTGGGTTTAGCCGCATTGATGCTGCTGTTTGGGGCAATGCAATTTGGACAGCCAACTTTGCCAGCTCAGGTTCTCGCTCCACCGTCGATTGATACCCTGGTGTTAGAACGGCAGGGCTAAGGGGCGGCCTGTTACATGCTGCCTGCGGTTTTGGCTCTATACGATTGAACGCTCAGGTAGGGATATGACGTTGCGCAGCCAAGGTGTCCGTCCTACCGGGGCAATCAGGGTCAAGCCCGCCACTCCGCCACGGTCAGTACGGGCTCCAGCCCCATGCCTGACATCAAGGCTGCAGAGGCGGCGTTAAAGGGGGCATAGCTGGTGGAAATGACTTTGACATTCTGTGCGCTCACGCGGGTCTTCATCTCACTCATCAGCGCCTTACCCATCCCCATCCGCTGCCAAGCCTCCTGCACCGCAATGTGATGCAGCACAGCCCGTGTTTCAGCGTCACGCACAGGCAGGGCCTCGCGGTGCTCAATCTGGTAGATCAGGTATCCCAGTAAACTGCTCTGAGGGCTTTCTGCACCCAATGCAACCATGCCTTCACCTGCCAACCATTCGCCGAGCCACGACTCGAGTTCGTTTGCACAGGGGGTGGTCGAATGGCGCTTGGGTTGATGGGTTACATGCAGTTCATGCAGGCCCTGCAACAAGGGGACCAAGCGCGCAGCGTCCGAGGCGGGGATATCAATGATCTTCATAACAAAACTCACTTTTTATAAACGCAAAGGGGCGGATCGCTGTGATCCGCCCCTTGCTGAATTTGGTATGTGGTGGTGCGGTTATTCGCGATTACCAAACAGCTGGAGCAGGAACATGAACATGTTGATAAAGTCCAGATAGAGGCTCAGGGCGCCCATGATGGCTGCCTTGCCCAGCATTTCCTGATCGCCGGAATGCGCCAGCTCAAGATAAGTGGTTTTGACTTTCTGCGTGTCATAAGCAGTCAGGCCCGCAAAGATCAGTACACCGATGGCCGAAATCGCGAACATCATCGCGGTCGACTGCATGAACATGTTGACGATCATCGCAACAAACAGACCGATCAGACCCATCATCAGGAAGGTGCCCATCGCGGACAGGTCTTTCTTGGTTGTGTAACCGTACAGTGACAGACCAGCAAAGGCGATCGAGGTGATCAGGAAGACCTGAATGATCGACTGCCCTGTGAACACAAGGAAGATCGAGCTGATCGACAGGCCCATCAGGGTTGCAAAGACATAGAACATTGTCTGCACGCCAGCGGCGGACATACGGTTCATGGCTGCGCCAAAGCCGAAGAAGATGAAGGCCAGAGGAGCAAACATGATGACGTATTTCAACGGCGTCATGTAGAGCGCATTACCAAGCGGTGTCAGGAATTTACCTGCACCAATTTGTGCAGTTGCACCTGTCGGGTCTGAGGTGACAGCCAAGCCTGCAATAGCCCAGGCGGCGATAAACGTGATGAACATGCCAACGGACATTGTGCCGTAGACTTTGTTCATATGGGCGCGAAGGCCCGCATCGATCTCGGCGGTGCGGGCACCGGCAGCGGATCTAATGGTGTCAAATTGTGCCATGTGTCATGGTCTCCGTCTAAAATCTCGTGCATCGCCACTTACGGCTGCGCTCCCGCTAAATATCGGGTGAACGGGGTTTGTTTTCAAGTATTTCGTTGCGGATATTGCATAAAAACGTGAATGGACGGGGCCTATTCGGCATCCCGTCCATTTCTTTACTTTCCAGACTGCGTTGAGCCGAGCTTAACAGCGCCAAGTTTCAGGAGCGTCCCAAAATGTGCGCTTCGCTTCCAGATTGGCTTCGCGCCGGGTCAAACCAATGTCTTCCAGTGCAGTGTCGTTCAGCGCCTTCAGGGCGCGGCGCTGTTTCCAGACTGCCAGACGTGCAGTCAGACCTGCAATCAAAGTGGGGCGGCTCGGTGCGGTGGTGCAGCTGTTTGCGATATAGGTCATTGTTCTTGTCCTTTCCGGCGTTCTTGATGTTTTGCGATCTGCTGATCAATTCTATTGATGTATATGGCGGAGTATGATTGATATTGGAAACGAATGTTTTTGAACTCACCCATCAAGGATTGTGATAATGCGAAATCTCGACATCACCACCCTGCGATCATTCATGGCAGTGGCAGATAACGGCGGTGTGACACGCGCGGCCGGATTCCTGCATTTGACCCAATCTGCCGTGTCGATGCAGTTGAAGCGTCTGGAAGAACTTTTGGGGCTCCAACTGTTGGATCGATCCGGACGCACCATTGCCTTGACCGCCTCAGGGGAACAGTTGCTGGCCTATGCCCGTCGGATGGTCACACTGAATGACGAAGTGATCGGACGGCTGACAGATCAGGTTTATGAAGGCGAGATTATGCTGGGGGTGCCTTATGACATCGTCTACCCAGCGATCCCACAGGTTCTGCAACGGTTCAATGCCGCCTATCCACGGGTACGTGTACAACTTGTAGCCAGCAATACCCGGCAGTTGAAAGAGCAGTTTAGTAAGGGGGATTGCGATCTGATCCTCACCACTGAGAGTACCAGCACCGATGACAGTGAAACGCTGGCCGAGCGTCCGTTACGCTGGATTGGTGCACCGGGTGGGTCAGCCTGGCGACAGCGGCCATTGCCAATGGCGTTTTGTCGATTTTGCACCTTCCGTCCCAAGGCGGTCGAAAGGCTGGAACAATCAGGTATTGCCTGGGATATGGTCGTGGAGACTGAAAGCGACCGAACCATTGAGGTGACGGTTGCAGCCGACCTGGCTGTTCAAACGATGATTGATGGAACTGAGCCACAGCATTTGGTGCAGATCGATCATGGTGGCAGCTTGCCGGAGCTTCCTGTGCAAAAGATCAACCTCTATGGGGCAGAAGCAACCGGGTCACATATTGTGGCAGAGTTGTCGGTCTATCTGCGTCAAGCGTTCAGCAGTGTGACAACGCCTCTGGCGCCTGCCCAATGGCATGCGGCATAAAATCTTGCCAACTGCCCAGCATTTTTGGCACGGCAGTTGGCAGCGATGCCTTTTGCATTGGTGTCTTAAATCAGGAACCGAGGGGGCGAAGATCCTGCCCCTAAGGCTCTTGGCTATTTAGGTAGAATGAACCGGCATTGTGATCACCACCTTGCCGGTGGATTTCCGGCTTCGCAGCAATTCCATACCTTCGGCCACCTGCTCCAACGGCAGGATATGACTAATATGCGGCGTTAGCCGTCCCTGAACATACCATTCAAGCAAAGATGACATCGAAGCGTGGATGATTTCAGGGTGGGACTTCAGATACCCGCCAATGTAAACGCCAATCACCGTCAGGTTCTTGACCAGCAGATGGTTGGCCGGGATCTGTGGTACGTCGCCACTGGCAAAGCCAATGGGCAACAGGCGTCCGCCCGGATTGGTGGCGCGAAAGGCGGCTGTCCACAGATCCCCGCCCACAACGTCATAGACAACATCCGCGCCGCCAAGGGATTTGACCACTTCGCGCAGGTCTTCATCTGCATCGATCAGGTGGTCTGCGCCCGCAGCCTGCGCGACCGCCAGTTTTTCTTTGCCGCGCGCCTGTGCAATCACGCGCGCGCCCATCTGTTTGCCGATCTCAACGGCGGTTAGCCCGGCGCCTCCGGCTGCACCTGTAACGAGCAGGGTTTCATTGGGCTGCAATCTGGCACAGTGATGCAGTGCTACGTGACCAGTACCATATGAAATCTGAAACGCGGCAGCGTCTTCAAAACTCATTTTTTCTGGAATTTTGATCGCGTGCCGGGCGTCGAAAACACCGAACTCAGCCAAACCACCGTGACCGCAAAACACCGCGACCCGGTCACCCAGTGAAAATCCTCGAACCTGCGCTCCCAAAGCAGTGACCACCCCCGATATTTCCATTCCAAGAGTGAACGGCGGCTCCGGTGTGTCCTGATAGGTTGATTTTTGCATTAGTAGATCTGCAAAATTCAACCCACAGGCGAATACCTGGACCTGAATTTGACCTTCCTGTGGAGGAGGGCAGTCAATTTGCACCAAACTGGGTTGGGCATCAAAGGTAGGCATATGATAGGCGTGCATATTAAAAAACCCTGTATTTCCGCTACTAAGCGGATTTTGCCAAATACTGTCAAATGAGAATCAACAATAATCAAGCTCACTATTTCTGGGGAGGAGTGAGGGGGGCAAATTACCCTAGATGCGTGAAAAAAAGACAGGTTAAATCAGTTATTTGGAATAAAGCCACCGGGGACCGGGTGGCGATGGGCTTGAATTCAACCAAGAAGGGCGTACAGTAATGGTGTGGTTGGTTCGGTATGTTAGATGGGGAAGGGCTAGAGGCGGCGTGACGTGAAAATGCGCTTGGTTCTGGTTCGATTTTGGCAGTCCGGACATGAGACCTTTTAACTATAAGAGGAGAGACATATGGCTCATCCCGTTGACGTGCATGTAGGAAAGCGTATCCGCCATCGCCGGTGGCTGACTGGAATGACACAGCAGCAACTGGCTGAACAGGTTGGTATTAAGTTTCAGCAGATCCAGAAGTATGAAACTGGGGCCAATCGGGTTAGCGCCTCACGCCTGTGGGATATTGCTGACTCACTGACTGTTCCGGTTAGCTTTTTCTTTGAAGGCCTGGATGGCGAAGATAAGGCCAGCGACGATAAAACGTCAGTGCCTGCAGACCTGATGGGGGACAAAGAGGCACTCGATCTTGTTCGGTCCTATTATGCCATCCCGGAAAACCAGCGCCGCCGTCTGTTTGAACTGGCGCGTGTGCTAAGTGACGTCGCCTAAATTGACTTACCTTTAGGCTTGCAAAAGATGCGGTTGAGTGGCAACCGATGGGGATGACCTCAACCGCGTTTTCTGATCTCGAGATTGCACATTTGCTGGCGGATGCCGCCCGTAAAGCAATTCTACCTCACTTCCGCAGTTCCGACCTAAGTGCCGAGAACAAGCTGAGTGAAGGTTTCGACCCCGTAACCATTGCCGACCGCGACGCTGAAACTGCTATGCGCGCTGTGCTCTCCAACCATCGTCCTAGTGACGCCATCTGGGGTGAAGAGTTTGGCCAGACCTCCGGAACCTCTGGGCGTACTTGGGTTCTGGACCCAATCGATGGCACCCGTGGTTTTATCAGTGGCACACCAACTTGGGGGGTGCTGATAGCGCTGTCCGATGCGAACGGCCCTTTCTTGGGCATTGTCGATCAACCTTACACAGGCGAGCGGTTCGTCGGATCGCCAGACGTGGCTGAAATGACCGGCCCCCTGGGTTGGAGTCCTCTGCAAACGCGAGCAACCTCAGATCTGGCACAGGCGATCCTGTTCACCACCTTCCCTGAGGTAGGCACAGCTAAAGAACGTGCGTGCTTTGAACGCGTGTCAGCGCAGGTCAAGCTAACCCGCTATGGCATGGATTGTTATGCCTATGCCTTGCTTGCTGCAGGGCAGGTGGATCTGGTGATTGAGGCCGGGCTAAATGCTTATGATATCCAGGGTCCAATAGCGGTGATCCAGGCCGCGGGCGGCATTGTCACCAATTGGCAGGGCGGTCCCGCACATCAGGGCGGACAGGTGTTGGCAGCAGCAAATGCGCAAATACACGCCGCTGCATTAGAACTGCTGAAAGACGCTTGAGCACATCCGGACACTGCGCTAGCTTTGCCAAGCGCCGAGTCCTTTGCCCCTTCTGTCGGCCTATATCACACTTCGCACCGAAGCGGGCCTAAACGAAGTGTGAGGGGCCTATGCCTGAAATTCTGATTCAAAACGCCGATACCATCCTTACGATGGATGACGAGGCACGTGTGTTACAGGGCGCCGACCTGCTGATCCGCGATGGTGTTGTCGCTGCCGTTGGGCAGGGCTTGCAAACGACGGGCGACGTTGTCTCCGGACGCGGCTGCGTTGTAACGCCGGGCTTGGTCAATACCCACCATCACCTGTATCAAAACCTGACTCGCGCGGTGCCCGGAGCGCAGGACGCATTGCTGTTTGGCTGGCTGCAACGGCTTTACCCGATCTGGGGACGTTTTGGCCCGGATGAGATGTTTGTTTCGGCGCAACTGGGACTGGTTGAGCTGGCGTTGTCTGGCTGCACGCTCAGTTCGGATCACCTGTATCTCTATCCAAATGGTTCGCGGCTGGAAGATACCATTCATGCCGCTGCCGAGGTCGGCTTGCGCTTTCAGCCCACCCGGGGCGCCATGAGCATTGGTGAAAGTGATGGTGGCTTGCCACCGGATGCACTGGTCGAGCGGGAAGAGGCCATTTTGAAAGATATGATCCGGGTGGTGGATGCATTCCATGATCCGGCAGAGGGTTCAATGTGCCGGGTAGGGCTGGCACCTTGTTCGCCGTTTTCGGTCAGCCGCGAGCTGATGCGCGATACGGCGTTGTTGGCCCGTGACAAAGGGGTGATGTTGCACACTCACCTGGCTGAGAACGAGGAAGATATCGCCTATTCCGAGGCGCAGTTTGGTTGCCGTCCCGGTCAATACGCCGAAGATCTGGGCTGGACTGGTGATGATGTCTGGCACGCCCATTGTGTAAAACTCGACGTGACCGAAATTGATCTGTTCGCGCGCACCCGTACCGGTGTTTCACATTGCCCCTGTTCCAACTGCCGTCTTGGCAGCGGCATCGCCCCCGTACGGCAGATGCGTGATGCGGGTGTTCCAGTTGGGCTGGGTGTGGATGGGTCGGCCAGCAATGATTCCGCCAATCTGATTGGTGAGGCACGCCAGACCATGTTGCTGCAGCGTGTCGCCAATGGGGCAGATGCGATGAGTGGTTATGAAGCGTTGGAAATTGCAACGCGAGGTGGCGCTGATATCTTGGGGCGTCCTGATTGCGGACGCTTGGCTGCGGGAAAACGTGCTGACATAGCGGTGTGGGATACCACCGGAGTGGCCTCCAGCGGTAGCTGGGATCCAGCTGCGCTGTTGCTTTCGGGACCAACGCAGGTGAAACACCTGTTTGTCGAAGGCCGCCAAATCGTGCGCAGCGGCGAGATCACCACACTGGACCTGCCGAAGTTGCTACAGCGCCACGGTACCCTTGCGCAGAACCTGATGCAGGGATGAAACTATGAAACATGTGTTGGTGCTGACAATTGGCATTTTGCTTTGGGCACTGCCTGTATTTGCGGCAGATGTGGATCGCACCGCCGCGACACGCAGCATCAACACCCTTCGTTCAGATCAAAATGCAGCAGACCTGAAGTATTCCACACAGCTGGAGAAGGCCGCCCAAGCCCACGTTGAGGACATGGTACGCAACGGCTTTTTCTCTCATACAGGTAGCAATGGCTCAACCATCGGGACCCGTTTGACACGCGCCGGGTATGGCTGGTGCGCCGCTGCAGAAAATATCGCGTCGGGTCAGAGATCTTTGGCTCAGGTCATGGACAGCTGGACCAAATCGCGTGGTCACCGAAAAAATATGCTAAACACCCAAGTCAGTGAATTTGCGCTTGCGCGCGGCACAGGCCATATTTGGGTGATGGTGCTGGCCCGACCGGGTTGCTGAACATCGGCTGCGCCTGAATTTTTCATGCGCAGCCGATCGAACTGTCTTTTGATGAGGCCTAGCTGGCCTGCTTGCCAGCAATCCAGACCTCGGCGATCGCGCGGTCATCGCCCATCATGATCGTTGGAAAAATGGCTTCCCACAGATCGCTGGCACGGTCTGAACGTTGGGAGATCGCTGGGGTCGAGGCCAGATCCAGTACCACCAGATCTGCCTCCATGCCGACAGCGATATTGCCAACCTTATCGTCCATCCGCAGCGATGCGGCGGACCCTTGGGTCGCCAACCACATCAATTGCGCTGCGTGCAATGGAGTGCCGCGCAGCTGGCCAATCTCATAGGCCGCCGCCATGGTGCGCAACATCGAAAATGATGACCCGCCGCCAGTGTCGGTGGCCAGTCCAATTCGGTGGCCTTCGGCCATCAGGCCTGCCATGTCAAACAGGCCGGACCCGATGAAGGTATTTGAGGTCGGGCAATGGATCAGCGAGGCGCCATGTTCGCGCAGGCGGTCGCGTTCACGGTCTTCCAGATAGATCGCATGACCGTACAGGCCACGCGCGCCCAGCAGGCCAAACTCCTCATAGGTGTCCAAGTAGTCGCGGGCTTGAGGGAAAAGGGATTTGACCCATTCGATCTCGTCGGTTTGCTCGCTCAGGTGGGTCTGCATCAGACAATCGGTGTGTTCGGCCCAAAGCGCCCCCATAGCCTGTAGCTGTTCTGGAGTAGAGGTCGGCGAGAACCGCGGGGTGATGGCATAAGACAGACGGTCAACCCCATGCCACTTTTGCAGCAGGGCTTTACTGTCGTCATAGCCTGTCTGTGCCGTGTCACGCAGCCCTTCGGGAGCGTTGCGATCCATGCAGGTCTTGCCCGCTACAATCCGCTGACCACGCGCCTGTGCAGCGGTGAAAATTGCATCAACGCTTTCGGGATGGATGGTGCAGAAACTGCAAACCGTGGTGGTGCCATTGGCAACTGTCAGGTCAAGATAACGGTTGGCGATCTCATCCGCATAGGCGCGGTCGCCAAACCGCATCTCTTCCGGGAAGGTGTAAGAGTTCAGCCAATCGATCAGCCGCTTACCCCAGCTGGCGATCATCGCGGTTTGCGGATAGTGGACATGGGCATCCACAAAGCCTGCCGTAATCAGTTTATCACTGTGATCCACCACTTTTGATGTGGGCTGCAAGGTGCGCATGTCTTCCAATGTTCCAGTGCCCGTGATTTTGCCATCCCGGAGCGCCACAGCCTCAGTCACCTTAGCGGCGTCCTGTGGTGCGCCTTCGCCAAAGGGAGAGCGATCAAAGGCCAGAACTTGCCCTTTCAGGATAATTTCTGCGGTCATGATACCCGTCCTTTTGTTGCCAAACTGCGTTCTGCAGGATAGCGGCCGCCGCAGTTGCAGTAAATTATGCCATTGTCATTGTTTTCTGGTAGCTGCTTCTTCTAGTTTGCAATGAATCAAGCGGAGGTCAGCCCATGAGCACAGGCAGCGATCAGGACAGCGGCGATCTGCACCGCGACGATGCCTATGAGCTGGACCGCAAGGCCGTTGCGGCAATCCTTTATGCAGTTGACGTGCAGGACAAGGACCAGCTGACCCAGCTGATGGAGCCCCTGCACGCGGCTGACATCGCTGACCTGCTTGAACAGATCAACGCCCATGACCGTGCCCTGCTGATCCAACTCTATGGCCGCGAATTCGACGGCGAGATCCTGACCGAGCTGGAAGAATCCGTTCGCGAAGAAGTGTTGCCGATCCTCAACCCGCAGGTTCTGGCCGAAGCGGTGCGCGATCTGGAAACAGACGATGTGGTGGATCTGGTCGAAGATCTGGAAGAACCGCAACAAGAAGCCATCCTCGAGGTGCTGGAAGACGTTGATCGGGTTGCGGTTGAACAGTCGCTGTCCTACCCGGAAAATTCCGCAGGGCGTCTGATGCAGCGCGAAGTTGTGATGGCACCTGAGCACTGGAATGTCGGCAAGACAATCGACTTCTTGCGTGAAACCGATGATCTGCCAGAGCAGTTCTATCATGTGGTGTTGATTGATCCGCGCATGAAGCCGATCGGAAATGTGACGCTAGGCAAATTGATGGGCGCGCGCCGCGAGGTGCCGCTGGTCGACTTGCAGGAAGAAGTGTTTCAGATCATTCCTGCAGATCAGGACGAAGAAGACGTCGCATATGCCTTCAACCAGTACCACTTGATTTCGGCACCAGTGGTAGACGCCAATGATCGGCTGGTGGGCGTCATCACTATTGACGACGCCATGGTGGTTTTGGACGAAGAACATGAAGAAGACATTCTGCGCCTCGCCGGGGTAGGGGAAAGCGCGCTGTCTGACAGTGTAGGTGAGACCTCGAAAAAAAGGCTGCCCTGGCTGGGCGTGAACCTGTTTACCGCTATCTGTGCTTCGCTGGTGATTTCGCAGTTTGAGGCCACGATTTCGGAATTGGTGTCACTGGCCATCTTGATGCCCATTGTGGCTTCGATGGGGGGCAATGCCGGAACCCAATCGCTCACTGTGGCGGTGCGGGCACTGGCAACCAAGGATTTGACAGGATCAAACGTCTGGCGGGTGATCCGGCGCGAGCTGATGGTCGGGCTGTTGAACGGACTGTGTTTTGCGACTGTTCTGGGTGTGGTTGGAATGCTTTGGTTTGAGTCTGCAATGTTGGGGGGCGTGATCGGTACGGCCCTGGTGTTTAACATGATTATTGCCGGTTTTGCGGGAACGGTGGTGCCGGTGACACTGGACAAGATGGGTATTGACCCGGCACTGGCCTCTGGCACTTTTGTAACCACCACAACGGATGTTATGGGATTCTTTATTTTCCTGGGACTGGCTTCAAAGGTATTGCTATGACGAATGCAGATCTCGCCGCGATCAAAGATCAAGCGCGCAAGGCGGCCTTTGCACGCCGTAAGGTAGCCTATGGGATGCATAAACCGGGGGTGGCAGGGCATTTGTCGGAGGTGCTGGCGGGATATCGTGGTGTATCGTTATCTGGTTACATGCCAATCCGGACCGAAATTGACCCTCTCCCGGCGATGGCGGAAGCCAGTGCACACGGAGCTGTCGGGGTACCTGTGATTCAAGGGGCAGGTCTGCCCTTGAAGTTTAGTCGCTGGATACCCGATGTGCCGCTGCGTGATGGTCCGTTTGGTGCAAAGGTTCCGGAAGTGGACGACTTTTTCGACCCCGAAATCCTGATTGTACCGCTGGTTGCATTTGATGCTCAGGGTGGGCGCCTTGGCTATGGTGGCGGGTTTTATGATCGTACGCTGGAAGGTCTGCGGGCAAAACGGTCGACGCTTGCCATTGGCTTTGCCTTTGATGCGCAAGAGGCCGAGGCATTGCCGCTGGAACCAACAGATCAGCCGCTGGATATGGTGATTACCGAAAGCCGGGTGCTGCAGTTCTCTCGCTGAACGAGGCTCTCCCGCCCGTCGTTGTCCTCCTGTCGGAGGCCCGCCTTGCGGTGGGCCGAGCGCCACGCAGATGCGTGGCGCAACAAAAGGGCAAAGGTTCCCTTTGAAAACTAGGGAAACAAAGCAACAAAAAGTAGCGATTTAAGGACGAAGATTGTAAGGGGTTGTCCTTGCCCCCCGCGACAGCCTAAGGACTGGTTTATGAGAATTCTGTTTTTAGGCGATGTGATGGGCCGCGCTGGGCGCAAGGCTGTCACCGAAAACCTGCCTCGTCTGCGTGACGAATGGCGGCTCGATTTTGTTGTAGTCAATGGTGAAAACACCAGCAACGGCATGGGCCTCAGTAGCGAACACGCCAAGCTCTTGCTGGACGCTGGCATTGATTGCCTGACATTGGGTGACCATGCCTTTGATCAAAAGGACATGCTGCAGTTCATCGAGAAAGAGCCGCGCATCATCCGGCCTTTGAACTATGCCAAAGGTGCACCGGGCAAAGGCTACCGGTTGTTTAATGCACCGGGGGGGCGCAAGGTTCTGGTACTGCAGGCCTTGGGGCAGGTGTTTATGAAACGCGCCTTTGATGATCCGTTTTCAGCTGTTGAGAATGTGCTCAAGGCACATCCTCGTGGCGGATTGGCGCAGGCAGTGATCGTGGATATGCACTGCGAAGCCACATCCGAGAAAATGGCGATGGGCCATTTCTGCAATGGCAAGGCATCCTTGGTGGTCGGGACCCATACCCATGTGCCAACTGGCGACGCACAGATCCTTGAAGGTGGCACTGGCTATCTGACCGACGCGGGGATGTGTGGTGATTACAACTCGGTGATTGGCATGGAGAAAACTGAACCCATGCGCCGTTTTATTACTGGTATGCCGAAAAGTCGTTTTACCCCGGCAACCGGAGAAGCTACCCTTTCAGGTGTCTTCATCAATACTGATGATCGCACCGGCGCCGCCAAAGAGATCCGCATGATCCGGATCGGTGGTTTACTGCAGCAATCGACACCTTGATTTGAGATTTCCTGCCCGTGGCGGAGCTTGCAGCTGATGCCAAAGGGAGGCAGGATATGACATATTTATGACAGCGGGCGGTGTGATGGAATTTCTGGCTTTTTCTGAAACCGGCAGTGCGGTTGTGACGCTTGTTGTTGTCGCAGTGATGTTCATCCTGTTCATGCGCGAGTCTTACCCAGCCGAAGTGGTTGCGATTGGCGGTGCTGCTGCAATGCTTTCTCTTGGGGTGTTGCCCTATGATGAAGCCTTACATGTGCTGTCTAATCCGGCGCCCTGGACCATTGTGGCCATGTTTATCGTCATGGGGGCCCTGGTGCGTACCGGTGCGCTTGAATGGTTCACCCAACTGGCCGAAGCGCAGGCGGATGCGCGTCCGGCTGTGGCCATTGGCGCTCTGATGCTCTTTGTGGTGGTGGCCTCTGCCTTTGTGAACAACACCCCCGTGGTGGTAGTGATGATCCCGGTGTTTGTGCAGCTGTCCCGCAAACTTAATATTTCTGCCAGCAAAATGCTGATCCCGCTAAGTTATGCCGCTATTTTGGGCGGCACTTTGACACTGATCGGCACCTCGACCAACCTGTTGGTTGACGGCGTTGCACGGGCGCAGGGGCTCAGACCCTTTACGATCTTTGAGATCACACCCCTGGCTGTGATTCTGGTGATCTGGGGCGCGATCTACTTACGTTACGTAGCACCGCATCTACTGCCTGACCGGTCCAGCATGGCCACCATGTTGTCGGGCAAACATAAGATGAAATTCTTTACCGAGGCTGTAATCCCACCGGAAAGCAACCTGATTGGCCGTGAAGTCACCGGGGTACAATTGTTCAAACGCGCTGGCGTGCGCTTGGTCGATGTGATCCGTGGCGATGCCTCGTTGCGGCGCGAGCTGCAGGGGGTAGAGTTACAGGTTGGCGACCGGGTGGTGCTGCGTACCCAGATGACCGAATTGCTCAGCCTGCAGCGTAACAAAGAGCTAAAGCGGGTTGATCAGGTATCGGCTGTTGAAACCTCGACCGTTGAGGTGCTGATCACGCCGGGGTGCCGCATGGTCGGTCGCTCGCTGGGCGCTATGCGTCTGCGTCGTCGTTACGGGGTTTATGTGCTGGCTGTGCACCGACGCAATCAGAATATCGGCCAGCAGCTGGACGACCTGGTCGTGCGAGTTGGTGATACCCTGCTCCTTGAAGGCTCATCCGAAGACATTCAGCGATTGGCCGCTGATATGGACATGGTTGATGTGACCAAACCATCGGCGCGCGCTTTTCGCCGCAGCCATGCGCCTATTGCGATTGGTGCGATTGCTGGCATCGTGATCCTAGCTGCCTTTGGCGTTGCTCCTATCTTGTTACTGGCGGTGCTGGCGATGGCAACAGTGTTCCTGACCCGTTGCATCGACAGTGACGAGGCCTTTTCGTTTATTGATGGCCGCTTGCTGGCTTTGATTTTTGCAATGTTGGCGGTGGCAACGGCGCTTGAAACATCGGGTGCGATTGATCTGATTGTGCACGCCATGGCGCCACTGATAGGCGACCTGCCGCCCTTTTTCATTGTCTGGGCAATCTATTTGCTGACCTCTGTCCTGTCCGAACTGATCAACCATGCGGTGGCGGTGGTGTTGACACCAGTGGCGATTGGCTTGGCTCTCTCGCTTGGAGTTGATCCGCGGCCACTGGTGATTGCAGTGATGGTCGCCGCCAGCGCAACCTTTGCCACGCCGATCAGCTATCAGACCAATATGATGGTCTATGGCCCCGGTGGCTATCGGTTCACCGATTTTATGCGGGTGGGTATTCCTCTGAACCTGACCGTTGGATTGCTGGCCTCTGCTCTGATCCCAGTGTTCTGGCCACTGAACTAGGATTTGCGCGGCGTATTTTTGCTGATCTGGTTGAAGGGGCGGTGAAATCTCTGAATCAATCCTTAGATGTCTTTGGAACAAGTTTCCGATGAGGCACAGAAAATGGATTTCAAAACAGGTTTTATGACTTTGGTCGTTGCGGCCTCAACCGCAATTGCAGGTGCTTCAATGGCCAAGGCAGGTACAGTCGAGGGTAGCGTCACCTATCTGCAGCGTATTGCGGTACCAGAGGGGGCCAAGCTGCTGGTTGAACTTCGCGATGTTTCGCTGGCGGATGCACCTTCGACATTACTGACCGCGCAGGAACATGATCTGATCGGCGTTCCAATGGAGTACACGTTGAACTTTTCAGACAGTGAGATCGACGAGCGCAACACTTATTCGGTTTCTGCCCGGATCACATTGGATGGAAAACTGCTGTTTATCAGCGATACCTCTTATCCAGTCCTGACCCGTGGGGCCGGCGACACTGCGGATTTGATTGTCAAACCCGTCGCTGCCAGCGCAGCGGTGCAGGGGGATTTACAGATGGACAATACCCAATGGACTTTGGTTGAGTTGAACGGTGCGCTTGTGGACAAGGGACGCGACCCCGGGTTGAGTTTTTCCGAAGGCGGACAGTTTTCCGCTTCAGGTGGGTGTAACCGGTTTATCGGGCAGGCGGATCTGCAGGGGACCGAGGTCAGTTTCCCTGACAATATGGCGGGAACCATGATGGCCTGTGTGCCGAGGGTGGACGAGCAGGAGCAAGAGTTTTTAGCGGCACTAGCCAACGTCACTCAACTCGAACGACAGGGGCCTTTGCTAAAAATGCTGGCCGATGATGGGACAGTGTTGATGGGTTTGAAGCTATCACACTAGAGCGTATCAGCTTGATACAAGTCTAGATCTGCCAATTTGGCCAGGCTGTCAGGCCGGGCCATGCCAGACCTTCCCCAAGGAAGGCACTGCCCTGACTATTCTGCTCATCTACAATCAGTGCCCATTTTTCTATGGCAATGGAACGGAAACTCGAATTTCTGATGAGCGTCGCACCTACATCGGCCAAAACACCAGTATTGCCGGGATTGAGGTAGCTACGATCAACACCTCCAGCGGCAGGCCAATGCGCCAATAGTCGCCAAACTGATACCCCCCGGGCCCCAGTATCAGTGTGTTGTTCTTATGCCCGATCGGGGTGAGAAAGGCCGCCGAGGCCGCTACGGCCACGGCCATCAGAAACGGATCAGCTGAGACTTGCAAGCTGTTGGCCATCTGGATGCCAACCGGGGCAGCGACAATGGTGGTCGCTGTATTGTTCAACACGTCCGACAGCGTCATGGTGACCACCATCAACACGGTTAGAATAGCCCAGGCGGGAAGACCCTGTGTTAGCGAAAGCAGCGCATCAGCAATCAGCGAGGTCCCGCCCGAACTTTCCAAGGCAGACCCCAGCGGGATCATCGACCCTAGCAAGACCACCACTGGCCATTCAATATGGTCATAGATTTCTGCCACTGGCAGGATCTTGGTCAAGACATAGCCCACGACAACCAATCCAAGCGCCACTGGTAGATACAGTAATCCAAAGGACGCTGCCATCACCGCAGCCGCAAACATGCCAATCGCCAACCAGGTCTTGTCATTGGCGGTGACAGCCAGCCCACGGGTGGCCAAAGGCAGGCATCCCAGCCAGTCGGTCACGTCTGCGGCCCGGTCGCGTGGACAGAGCAATAGCAGAATGTCGCCAGCTTCAATTTCAGTTTGGCGGATATGTTTGGTCAGCTGGCGACCTTGACGCGACAGCCCCATCAACACCGTGCTTTGCCGCCAGGCCAACCCCATCGACTGTGCCGAGCGGCCAGCGATGCGGGCGGTTTCGGGCACTACCACCTCAATAACTTCCAGGCCTTCGCCGTCTGCTGTTAGTTTTTCCTGACGGGCTTGGTCCGAAAAATCCAATGAGAGCGCAGTGCGAAATTCGTCCAGTGCTTCGGGTGTTGCCTCTAGCAGTATTGCGTCGCCGGCCTGCAACAAAGATCCGGCTGCCAGGCCATAGCGGCGACGACCGTCACGGATCAGGCCCAGTATGGCAACATCGGCCTTCTCGGCCTCATCGTTCAAATCCCGCAAGAGTTTGCCGATATGGGGCGAGCCTTCAGGCACGGTTAGTTCGGCGATATACTGCGCCAGCTGCGATTCAGATGATCCGGCGTCGTCGCGGGTGGGGACTAGTCGCCATCCAACAAGCGCTACAAAGGCCAGTCCGGCAAGAGCCGCAATGCCTCCAACCGGGGCAAAGTCAAACATGCCAAAAGGCTCCCCCTGTGTTTCGGCGCGGATTGAGGCAATGATGATGTTTGGAGGCGTACCGATCAGGGTGACCATGCCACCTAAAATGGTGGCAAAGGACAGGGGCATCAGGCTAAGGCCCGGCGCACGGCCTGCCTTGCGCGCCGTCTGAATATCAACCGGCATTAGCAGGGCCAATGCCGCCACGTTGTTCATAAAGGCTGACAACACGGCCCCAATGCCGCCCATAAGGGCAATGTGACTGCCCAGTCCGCGTGTGGCGTCTACCAGTGTGCGGGTGATCAAAAACACCGCGCCAGATCGCACCAATCCAGCTGAGACGACCAACACCAATGCCACTACTAGCGTGGCGGGATGGCCAAAGCCTGAAAACGCATCTTGGGTGGGCACCACGCCCAAGACAACACCTGCCATCAGCGCGGCAAAGGCGACCAGATCATATCGGTAGCGCCCCCAAACCAGCAGGGAAAAAACAGCAGCAAAAAGCGAAAACAGTATGATTTGATCTAATGTCATAAGCGCAACCTAGGCGTTTGGCATCACCTTTGCCAGCGCGATCAGCGATGCAGAGACAGCTGTCTTTGGCTTGGTGCGGTCCAATCCACCTCTGGTCCCATTGGGACTATGCCCAGTGGATTGCGCAATTCGGACTGGGAAAAATAGCCCTGTTTGTAGATCTCTTGCCAGACCGTTGCTGCGACACCGGGCAGGGCATAGAACGCTCGGGCATAGTCCCACAAGTTTGGGTAGTCCGAGAGTTTGCGGATATTGCACTTGAACGCATAGTGGTAGGCCACGTCAAACCGGGCCAATGTTGGGAACAGGCGCAGGTCTGCCTCGGTGACATGATCTCCAGCTAAACAAGTCTGGCGCCCCAAATGGTCTTCGATCTGATCCAGCGTCTCAAATAACTCCAATACGGCGGAGTTATAGGCTTGCTGTTTACGGGCAAACCCCGCGCGATAGACACCATTGTTTACACGGGAGTGGATCAGCGTATTCCAGCGGTCAATGTCGTCGCGGCGTTCACTGGGGTAAAGGAGCTGTGCAGGATCAAACTCCGTCGCCAACATCCGCACGATGTCGGCGCTTTCGTTGGATACGATTTGGCTGGTTTTACGGTCCCACAGAACCGGGACAGTTAGTCGCCCGGTATAGGCTGGGGTCTGGCGTGCGTAAACCTGATGTAGGGCAGTCGCGCCTAACTCAGCATCGCTAAACTCACCCGATGTATCAAACACCCAACCCTCAGCCGTTCGCCGCGGCATGGCATAAGACGCTGAAATTATTCCGTCCAACCCCAACAAGGCACGGGCGAGCAGCGTTCGGTGTGCCCAAGGGCAATTCCAGGCCACAAACAGATGATACCGATCGGACTCGGGGGGGAACAGGCCATCTTGGGTGACCCAGTTGCGGAGTGTACTGGCCGCGCGCTCATAGGCTCCCTGCAGATAGGACTGTGGTGCCGGGTCATCAATGTGAAAGGTGCCGTCGATCATCACAGCCATGGGATTTCCTTTGTTTGCTGTGATCAAGCTATCCACTTCTCAGCATGGTAAAACTCGCGCAGATGCGCGTGCGCCCTGCATTCACGCACAACACGCCTCGTGGTCTTGCCCTCCACCCCTGCTGTGGCTTATAGAACCGGCCAAACCTATGGTGATAGATACAGACGGAGAGCAGACATGGCAGGCCACTCAAAATGGGCAAACATCCAGCACCGCAAGGGGCGTCAGGATGGCATCCGGTCCAAATTGTTTTCCAAGCTGTCCAAGGAAATCACCGTAGCCGCCAAAATGGGCGACCCGGATCCGGATAAAAACCCGCGTCTGCGGATGGCGGTAAAAGAAGCCAAATCGCAGTCTGTGCCTAAAGACGTTATTGATCGCGCGATCAAGAAATCGGTTGCGGGTGAAGGGGACGAATACGAAGAAATCCGCTATGAGGGCTATGGCCCCAATGGCGTGGCGGTGATCGTCGAGGCCATGACCGATAACCGCAATCGCACCGCTTCCACCGTGCGCTCGACCTTTTCTAAAAACGGCGGCAATCTCGGCGAAACCGGTTCGGTTGGCTTCATGTTCGACCGTAAAGGCGAAGTGACCTATCCGGTTGCCGTCGGCGATGCGGATACCGTGTTCGAAGCTGCCATCGAAGCGGGTGCCGAAGATGTTGAAAGCTCGGATGAGGGCCACATCATCTATTGCGAAGACACCGATCTGAATGACGTGTCAAACGCGCTGGAAACAGCCCTGGGCGAATCCGAAAGCACTAAACTGGTGTGGAAACCAACCACCACCACCGAGATGGATCTGGTGGCGATGGAAAAACTGATGAAGCTGGTGGATGCTTTGGAAGATGACGACGATATTCAGCGCGTCACTACCAACTTTGAGGCCTCTGATGAGGTTATGGCGCAGCTCTAAAAGCTGACCTGAATTAGCGTTTTGAAAGCCCCCAAATTGGGGGCTTTTTTATTGAGACTAGGACTGTGCCTTCTAGTCTAGCTTGCGAAACTCCAGAGGGTTTCCGCGGGGCAGGTAGGTCAAATTCAGCACCAGCGCATCGATGTAATCCACTGCATAGCAATAGCTTTCACCGGTTTCTTCCTCCATCGCGTATAGATAGGGGCCGCCACCTTCGAACTGTCCGCACCAGTTTGAAACCGAAATATACTCAAGGCCAGACGGGGCGCCGTCATAGGTATTTTCCCGTTCCGACCCCAATACATTGAATTGGAAATGTGGATCTTCAGTCGAATACCAACTGCCCTGCAGCTTGTCCAAAATCGCGTCGTATTCGGTGCTGGGCCTTACGCTGACATTGCGCAAAACTACATCCGCGGTGCGGTCATAAATCGCCTCTAGATCACCTTCGACTGATATAGGTGTGCCTGGGTACAGCCCATTCAGCGCGGCAAACACCGAACTGGGGGTGCGCCCATCATCGCGGACAAAGAACTTTGTACCCTCGGCGTGAAAGGCGCATTCAGCAACGCTTTGTGACCAACAGCCCTGATGGGTCGCATTGTTTGAATAGGGCTCGCCATAGGTTCCGGGTGCTGCGGTGCTGGATCGGGGCGCCGGTGCCGGTGCCGGTGGCTCTTCAGTTCGCTTTGCACCAGCTGCGTCGACTAGGGTCAGGGTGTAGTTCTTAGCGGTTTTCCCGGTGTCGACTTTGCTGAACCCAACCTCGTCATAGCCACGTTTGCGGCAGTTTTCGTCACCTTTGATGGTAAAGGCGTCCGAGGTGGTGCAGAACATATAGTCGCCGCTGATAAACGGATCCCCCTGGGCTGTCGCCCGATAGTAATAATACCGGTTCTTCAAATCGCCGCCTAATGGGGTTTTGCAATCGCCTGCGCCGATATTCCACCAACCCTCAGAGACCCAGGCCTTGCCCTCGGCATATCCTACGGCGACGCTTAGACTTTGGGTTGAATCATTGCATATTTCCAACCCTGCCAGCACCGGTGATGCAACCAGTGTAAGGGTCGTTGTCAAAATTGATACCTTCATGAGAACCTCTTAAATGACCTGTGGTCAATGCTAAGAGAGGCGCATGCTTTCGGCAAGTATTAGGCAGTTGGACTTATCCGCAGGGACCTGACGCAGGTCAGACGCCATCAGTTGGTCGGGAACCAGCTCTGTGATTTTTTCCCCGCGAAATTCAGGGTTATCAAAATTGAATCCGCGCAACAGACGAAATAACATTCGGCGTCGCAGCACGGTTTCTTCACTGTCTATTCCATCAAGCATTTTGTACGTCCCCACGTATTCACCGGTCCTTATGCTGCAAGAGAAAGGCAAACAAGTGGTTTCCGAGACGAAACTCTGTCTTTCGAAATTTTATTAGATTTTAAGCATGTACGCCGTGTTGGCCGTCGAAACATTGTGGTTCGACGTTCACTGGCTTAAATTTTTGAGCTCTCTTACGGAGAAAGCAATCCGGCCTGACGGGCCTCCGACCGATTGGGCGACCACAGACCCGTGCTGGGTGTATCAAACATTCGGATAAGAAAATCTTCGCTAACACCCTGGCTGCGGAAAAAGGCGCGATCTTTGGCCTGCTCTTTTTGCAGGTCAAGCTGTGGCAGGGCGGTGCCAAACTCTAAGGCATAGCTATGAAAACCGAGATTGACACCCGCTGCCAGACTTCGTTGATGGCCAGCAATGAACAAAAGGGTACAGGCTGAACTGCATGCCCCGGTGGCATGTGTGTTAAGCCCCTGTTCACGGATAAGATTGGCAAATCCGCGTGCTTCGTAGATATGACCACCGGGGCTGCTTAGGGTGATGGTGGTCAACTGTGGCGTTTCAGCCATCAGTGTACGGACGTGTTTTGTGAGGCCAAAGGTAATGGTGCCGTCGAAGTGGAGGGTCGATCCATCCTGTGACAGGATCAGCTCATATTTGGCAGCGTGTTGGCGATTCATCTGATCGGTGAACAGCTCAGGCGCCTGTGGTTGTTGGGTAAACAAAAATGCCCCCCACCACAGGGACGCCGAAGCAAAAGCGGCAAATAGCAACACCAGATAACCACCCCAAACCGGCGCCAAGCCGCCCAGGCTCCGCAGATGATCGTCCGCGCTGGACTGAAATCGGATGAATTGCCAGACAAAGAACAATCCGTCAGAAGGTAAAAGAAGGTATAAAACGGGGACGGGCAGTCTTAATGCGCTGCCAAGCCCCATCACTGTCAATAAGATCACGGCACGCGGCAATACAAGGTCAAACCAAAAACTGTGGGATATCGACGGTATGCTGCGCTCTGCCATGCAAATAGATTGGGCGATCAACTGCGTTAGATCAAGTACATCCGCCCATTTAATCTACTTTAAGTTGCATTTGGCTGCGTTCAGTACAGAGCGCGTGACATCCGCAAGGGAAGGCGCCATCACCCGGCTGACTTGCCATGTTAGGGGGACAGCCAGCTCAGTCTGTTCCACAAGCGGCTGCAATCGCCCCTGATCTATCAAGGGCGTAACCAATTGAAGCGGGTTCATGCCCCAGCCAAACCCTGCGACGGCTGCTTCGACAAAACCCTGACTGGACGGCAGGAAATGGGTGGGAGGTGATAGATGCGGGGCAATATTGGCTTCCAGCCATCGGCGTTGCAAAGCGTCTTTTGCATCAAACACCAAACATGGCGCGCAGCTTATGGCTTTTGCCGTCACCCCATTGCTAAACCATCGGCGCATATAGGATGGACTGGCTGTGGCGACATACTGTTGTTCCCCCAGCGGATAGGCGTCGCACCCTGTCACCGGTTTATCATGAGCAGTAATCGCTGCCGAGACCTCGCCTCGTCTTAGCCATTCGGCACTATGGTCCTGATCATCGATGACCAGATCAAACAACACACCCTCTACTGCCGCCATTGCCTTGATGAACCAGGTGGCAAGGCTGTCGGCATTGACCGCCAACTTCAACCGGGCGGTGTTCTGGCCCACATCCAACGACAGCTCTCGCGTCAGTTGGGCCTCCAGCAAGCCGATATCTTCGGCGTGCTTGGCAATCCTCAACCCGGCTTCGGTGCCTGTGCTTGGTGGACCGCGCAGCACCAGGGCTGTCCCGGTTTGATCCTCCAGAGTCTTGATACGCTGTGAGATGGCAGATGGTGTGACAGACAGGGCAAACGCAGCGGCTTCAAAACTTCCCAAGCGCAAGACATGCGATAAGGCGGCAAGGTGGTGAGGCGCGAACTGCATTAGCTAGCCTTAATTTGGGTAACCATCTTTAATTTGATTACTTCGTCGCTGCTTTGTAGTCAAACTGCAAACAGAATAGGAAATCATATGTCGCCCAGTCTATTTGCCGGATTTGCCCTTGGGTTCAGCCTGATCATGGCCATTGGCTCGCAGAACGCATTTGTCCTGCGTCAGGGGTTGCGGCGCCAACATGTGTTCTGGATTTGCCTAACCTGTGCCACGTCTGATGCGTTGCTGATCACAGCTGGTGTGATGGGGTTTGGATCGTTGACCCTGGTCTGGCCCTGGTTCGAACAGGCAATGCGCTGGGGAGGGGCAGCGTTTCTGTTTTGGTATGGTGCGCGTAATCTACTGGCGGCTTGGCGCGGTGGAGAGGCCTTGCAAACCAATGGCAGCGCGCTGGTTGAGGTGGCCTTGCTGCCAGTGCTGATGACGGTGGCGGCTTTGACTTGGCTTAATCCCCATGTCTACCTTGATACAGTTGTGCTGCTGGGGGCAATTTCAGCCCAGTATCCGCAGCCCTTGCTGTTTGGGCTGGGGGCCGCAATTGCCAGCTTTACGTTTTTCTTTTCCCTTGGGTATGGCGCGGCCGCATTGGCCCCGCTGTTTGCCCACCCTCGCTCCTGGCAGGTTCTGGACGTGGTGGTGGGGCTGACCATGTGGGCGATCGCGGCAAAACTGCTGATGATGTAACGCACAGCGCTTGTGCGCCTTGCCGGGCTGGTCCTTTGAGCCTGTGTTGCTACCTTTCAGACAGAGCAACACAGGAGGCAAAGATGAGTTGGAACCCAAGCCTGGAACCACACTGCCCCGACGCGGGCAATCTGGATGCCATTGAAACCGTGATTATCCCACGAGCACGGGATCTGGGCGGGTTCGAAGTGCGAAGGGCCTTGCCCGCACCGCGTCGGCAGATGGTTGGACCGTTTATCTTCTTTGATCAGGCCGGACCGGCTGAGTTTTTAACCGGACAGGGCATTGATGTGCGTCCGCATCCCCATATCGGGTTGGGCACAGTTACCTACCTGTATGAGGGGGAGTTTGAACACCGTGACAGTTTAGGTACCCATCAGATGATCTATCCCGGTGAAGTGAACTGGATGGTGGCTGGGCAGGGGGTGACACATTCGGAACGCACCTCTGCGGCCACACGCCGGGGGGAAAGCAAACTGTTTGGCATTCAGACCTGGATGGCGCTGCCGGAAAGCCACGAAGACAGAGCCGCTAGCTTCGAACATCACGGCAAGGCAGCGCTGCCTTTGCTTGAAGGCGAAGGCAAACAGGTGAGGTTGATCCTTGGCTCTGCCTGGGGCGAAAAGGCGCCTGTGACGATGTATTCAGAAACCTTTTATGCGGATGTTGTTTTGCAGCCGGGCGCCAAGCTGCCACTCCCCGAAGACCACGAGGATCGCGGGCTTTATATCACCCAGGGGTCCATTGAAATTGCCGGGGATACATTTGAAGCGGGGCGCATGATGGTGTTTCGGCCCGGTGATGCCATTACCGTCACTGCGGGCCTACAAGGCGCGCGGTTGATGGCGCTGGGCGGTGAGACGATGAACGGGCCGCGGCACATCTGGTGGAATTTTGTGGCCTCTTCCAAAGAGAAAATCGAAGAGGCCAAGGCCGCCTGGGCGGCTGGTGACTGGCAACATGGTCGGTTTCAATTGCCTCCCGGCGATGACCAGGAGTTCATTCCGCTTCCTTAGGCGCCCATCGGGGGGGGCAACTGCCCATCCCCAGTTCTGTCCCGCTGAGAAGAACTTGAACATGCGAGAGAGAATTAATTGCCATGTGAAGGGTTGTGCCTGCCTCAGTTTGGGTGTTGGTTCCCCTAATGAGCCAAAGCCCCCACCATAACCCGATTAAAGGCGTCATCTGGATGCTGGTCACGGGGCTATGCTTTGTGGCCGTAACGGCATTGGTGAAAATTTTGGGCGGCCGCATTCCTCCGGCTGAAGCTGCATTTCTGCGCTATCTGCTGGGGTTGGTCTTTCTTGTGCCGATGTTGGGTGCGGTGCGCCGGGCGCGGCTGACCGCAAAGATGTGGGGATTGTTTGCCACCCGTGGTGTGGTTCATTCAGGAGGGGTGATTCTGTGGTTTTATGCGATGACACAGATCCCATTGGCCGAGGTTACAGCGATGAATTACCTGTCACCGGTTTATGTAACGCTGGGAGCGGCGCTGTTTTTGGGTGAAAAACTGGCCTTGCGGCGTGTGGCTGCAGTTGTCGCTGCACTGATCGGGGCGCTGATTATTCTGCGACCCGGATTTCGTGAGGTATCACCCGGCCATATTGCGATGCTGTTTACGGCTATGGCCTTTGGTGCGTCGTATCTTCTGGCTAAATTCACCGTTGATGGCACCAATCCCACTGTGGTGGTGGCGATGTTGTCGATCTGGGTGACATTGGGGCTGGCACCTTTTGCTCTGATGGTTTGGGTGACCCCAACTCTGGCTGAGGTTGGTATCCTGTTTGCAGTGGCCTGTTTTGCCACCGGCGGTCACTATGCGATGACCCTGGCCTTTGCTTCTGCACCGATGACGGTGACACAGCCGGTGACCTTCCTGCAGTTGGTTTGGGCCACTGCGCTGGGCGCATTGATGTTTGCCGAGCCGGTGGATATCTGGGTTGTCGCAGGTGGCGGACTGATCCTGGCTGCGGTAAGCTTTATCACCTGGCGTGAAGCGGTGTTGAAACGCCGCGCAATCACGCCACCAGATATGGCTACCAAGGTCTAGAAGTGGTCCTGCGTTAGGACAGAACCAGATCCACAACTCGACGCGCTGCCGCCCGCGCAGATACGGGGTCAAGAGGCTGATCCGAAAGAGCAGCCTGTAACCATGCACCATCCATATAGTTCTGCAACGCCTGACGGGCGGTCTCAACACCTTCAGCGGGGAGCAAGTGTCGCAGCTCCGCCCGGAAGTGGCTGCGGACCCGTGCGCGGTTCAATCTGTGCAATCGCGCCAGGTGGGGCGAATAGGGCGCATTGGCCCAAAACTGCATCCAGATGCTGCACTGCTCTACGGTGAACAGCTGGTCAGAGAAATTGGCATCCATCACCGCGTATAGCCTGTCAGTTGGGCTGTGTGACGTTTTGTAGCCGGTAATCATGGCCGTACGAAGCTTGCGCAGCAAATAGCGCATAGTGGCTTCCATCAGGCCTTCTTTTGAACCGAAGTAATAATTGATCGAAGCGGCTGAAGCCCCGGCCTCACGGGCAATATCTGCCATGGTTACAACGCTGTACCCATGATTGTGCACGGCCACGATTGTGGCTTCAATAAGCTCTTCGTTGCGGATGTCGCGGATGCGTTTTCTGTTCATGCCGCATGATTGCCGAGCAAGCGCCGGGTTGCAACTGCTGTTGTTTGGATAAGAAAAACTTGTATGACTGTTCAGAAAATGGTTTGGATCGTTAAGAAGTCGAAATTCGGCAAGATTTTTCACCCGTGAACCACGGACATTCGACCGGAGAAAATAAATGAACGCGGACTATGTGATTGTTGGTGCAGGATCGGCAGGCTGCGCATTGGCCTACCGCCTCAGCGAAGCCGGGCACCAGGTTCTGGTGATTGAGCACGGTGGCACCGACGCTGGTCCGCTGATCCAGATGCCAGCCGCGTTGAGCTACCCAATGAACATGGGCCTTTATGACTGGGGCTATAAATCGCAACCCGAACCACATCTGGGGGGACGTCAACTGGTCACCCCGCGCGGCAAGGTGGTTGGCGGGTCTTCTTCTATCAACGGCATGGTCTATGTGCGTGGCCATGCAGGGGACTACGACCATTGGGCTGCCAGCGGTGCACAGGGCTGGGGCTATGCGGATGTCCTGCCTTATTTCAAGCGAATGGAGTCCTGGCACGAAGGCGGGCATGGAGGCGATGCGACATGGCGGGGCAATGACGGCCCGCTGCATATCTCGCGCGGCCCCCGCAATAATCCGCTACATAATGCGTTTGTCGACGCGGGCAGTCAGGCGGGATATCCGGTCACGGATGACTACAACGGTCACCAGCAAGAGGGCTTTGGCCCCATGGAGCAAACCGTTTACAAGGGACGGCGTTGGTCGGCTGCCAATGCCTACTTGCGTCCAGCCTTGCAGCGGCCCAACTGTACCCTGACGCGTGCTTTTGCGCGCCGGGTGATGATCGAACAAGGCCGGGCTGTCGGGGTCGAGGTCGAACGTGGCGGCAAAGTTGAAGTGATCCGCGCCAACAACGAGGTAATTCTCTCTGCCAGCTCTCTGAATTCACCCAAGCTGTTGATGCTGTCCGGTATTGGTCCGGCGGCGCATCTGGCGGAACACGGCATTGATCTTGTGGCAGACCGGCCCGGAGTTGGGCAAAACCTGCAGGATCACCTTGAACTGTATCTGCAGATGGCCTGTTCGCAGCCGATCACTCTGTTCAAGCACTGGAACCTGTTCAGCAAGGCAATGATTGGGGCGCAGTGGTTGTTCACCAAAACCGGGCTGGGTGCGTCGAACCAGTTCGAATCTGCAGCCTTCATTCGATCGCAGGCTGGGGTGGATTACCCGGACATTCAGTATCATTTCTTACCTATGGCGGTGCGGTACGACGGGCAGGCCGCTGCCGAGGGGCACGGGTTTCAGGCCCATGTCGGCCCTATGCGCTCACCCTCACGCGGGGCTGTGACGCTGGCCAGCGCAGATCCGAAAGAAGCGCCGAATATTCTGTTTAACTATATGTCCAGCGAACAGGACTGGCAGGACTTCCGCCGGTGCATCCGTCTGACTCGCGAGATTTTCGACCAAGAGGCCTTCAAACCCTTTGTCAAAAGTGAAATCCAGCCGGGTGTAGATCTGCAGAGTGACGATGAGCTGGACAGCTTTATTCGCGAGCACGTCGAAAGTGCCTTTCACCCCTGCGGCACCTGTCGCATGGGCGCGGCGAGTGATCCGACCTCGGTTGTTGATCCGGAATGCCGGGTTATCGGAGTGGAGGGATTGCGGGTGGCTGACAGCTCGATCTTCCCGCGCATCACCAATGGCAACCTGAATGGGCCATCGATCATGACAGGTGAAAAAGCTGCCGATCACATTTTGGACCGTAGCCTGCCATCGTCAAATGCCGAGCCATGGTTTCATCCGGATTGGCAGGGATCGCAGCGTTGATTTGATCCCAGTCAAAGTGTCGGTCTTGAGACTGTAGTAGCCTGTGTTCGAACCAAATTTTAGGAGCGAACACATGGCAAATACCCCACATGAATTGGCGGCGGAATTCCCCGAGAAAAGCGGCGTAATCAGTGCGCTAAAACAGTCTGATGCGCACTTTGCCCGGCTTGCGGATGAATACCACGAGGTAAACCGAGCTGTGCATCGGGCGGAAACCAATGTTGAACCGGCGAGTGAACAGGCCGAAGCCGAGCTGCGCAAGACACGGGCCGCGCTGAAGGACAAGATCTGGGGCATCTTGTCAAAAGTCTGAGCTCAAGGAATTGACTCAACAACAGTTTGGTCCGGCTGTCAGGCCGGGCCGCGCTTTGCTTTCTCTGCGGAAGGCCACCTTGAATTTCCAGAAGGTCAGCCTTTCAGCTCACCTCGTACGGCAGCACGCCCCGCGTGTCAGTGTTGATGGTTAGCTTCCGCTCTAGCGGCGGGACTGACCGCTGGTGGCAATGCTGGCGCTCGCAGATCCGGCAGGAAATCCCGATCGGCTCATAGGCACTTTCGTTATCCACATCCATATTGTCTGCATAGACAATGGCATCGGCATGGCGCAGCTCGCAGCCCAGTGCGATAGCATAGCGGCGCACTGGAGAGCCAAACGACCCACCAGATTTTGAGACATCCCGCGCCAGTGAAATGTAGCGGATCCCATCTGGTGTTTCTGCCAGCTGACGCAGAAAACGGCCGGGCGTTTCAAACGCCCGGTGCACATTCCACAGCGGGCATGCCCCACCAAAACGGGCAAACTGCAGCCGCGTGGCGGAGTGACGCTTGGTAATGGTGCCTGCCTGATCTACCCGCACGAAGAAGAAGGGAATGCCCTTGGACCCCGGCCGTTGCAGCGTTGATAGCCGATGCGCGACCTGCTCGATTGAGGCCCCAAACCGGGTAGCAAGCAGTTCCAGATCATGCCGGCAGTCCCGCGCAGCTGCCAGAAATCGGCCGTAAGGCATCAGGGCTGCCCCGGCGAAATAATTGGCCAAACCAATCTTGGCGATGGCACGGGCTTCGGCGCTGTTGAAGCGAGCAAAATCCAGTGTTGCCTCAAGCAACTTGTTCTGGCGCAGTAACGCGACCTGCAACAGCAATTGAAACACCTGAGTTTGTGGCGTTGCCCGGTTGGAGAGTTGCAGCGTGCGGTTGGTGGCATCGTAATGGCGCAGACTATCCATTTCGACTTCTTTCACGGTGACGCCAAGATCCCGCAACGTGGAAATCGCCGCACTGCGGCTGTCAGCGTCGCCGGCGAAATGCTCGGCTGCACGGTCTACGGCATCAATGTAGTTGTCGCAGTAATGAAAGAAGTCTCGGACTTCCTCCCAGGGGCTGGCCTGAATGCGGGAATCCTCGCGCCCCAATGCCTCATCCAGCGAGGCAAGCCTTTCGTGGGTTTGACGATAGGCCCGGTGCAGCTCCAGAAAGGCCCGCGCCAAGGCGGGCGCGTTGGAGGCGGTGAGACGTAAGTCCGCTAGCGGAGGCGCGTCATCGGCAAACACCGGATCAGCCAAGGCCTCACGCATATCACTGACCAGACGTTCTGAATCCCCGCTGCTCAGCTCGGTGACATCCAGGCCAAATTCCTGAGCCAAGGCCAAAACCACCGTCGTACTGACAGGGCGGTTGTTGTTCTCCATCTGGTTCAGATAGGGCAAAGACACCCCAAGCTTGGCGGCAAAATCCTTTTGCGTCAGCGTCAGCCGGGTTCGCATCTCGCGAAGTTTGGCACCGGCATAGAGTTTTTGAGGGGCCATAGGGGTGCCTTTGCAAATCCGAGTTCATGGAACTGTAGAATTGCAAAGTCATAGCCGCAAGGGGCAGGGCGTCGCAGTGGTGCTACGCTATTGCAAGCCCAACTGTCTCTCGCGTGAAATGACCATCATGATTGAGGTGATGCCCAGTACAGCGGTAACCAGCATGATCACTAGCAGCGGCACTGCTGTAGAGCCCGCGCCCAGGACCCAGCCTGCAAAGGCACTGAGTGCGGCGCCAAGGCCAAGCATCAATGCGCCACTTAATCCCGAGGCCGTACCGGCCAGATGTGGGCGGACGGACAGGGCACCAGCGGTTGAGTTTGGAATTGCCATGCCGTTGCCAACTCCGACAAAGGTCATAAAGCCAAAGAAGGTGTAGACGTTATCGAGCCCAGCAAAGGCCAGCGCCAGCGACAGTGCCACGCCAATTCCGTTGATCCAACAGCCCCAGAACACCATGCGGTTGATGCCAATCCGCATCGAATATCGGCCCGACAAGAAATTACCTGCGAAATAACCCACGGCCGGAGCTGAGAAATAAAGGCCCAGTTGTGCAGTGTTCAGGCCATAGATCTCGGTGCCGACAAAAGGCGCGCCGCCGAGATAGGCAAAGAACGCGCCAGATGACAGGCCCGACGCCAGCGAATAGCCCCAAAAGCGCGGGGAGCGAAGCAGTTCGGGGTACTCGCGGAACTGAGCCACCAGCGTTTTGCCGCTTTTGTGAGCCGTTTCGCCAAAATCGAAATAGGTGAAGGCGAGGATCAGCAGCCCCATGCCGAACAAGAGCCAGAAGTTGGCGGTCCAGCCAAAGGCCTGATCCAGCGCGCCACCAATGGCGGGGCCAATCATTGGCACCACGGCCATACCCATAGTGACATAGCCAATCATGCTGGCGGCCTGGTCAGCGTCGTACAGGTCGCGAACAGCCGCGCGGCTCAGCACCATGGCGACGGCAACAACGGCCTGGGCCATGCGAAACAGCAAAAAGATCTCGGCCGTTGGCGACATGATACAGCCAAGGGTCGCCAGCAGGAAGAATACGATTCCGGCCAGGATGACGGGGCGACGCCCAATTTTGTCAGAGATCGGCCCAACGATGACCTGAACCACAGCGTTCACGGCCAAATACAGCGCAACAGACAGCTGCATCAGGCGATAGTCTGCTTCGAAATACACCGCCATGCCCGGCAGCGAGGGCAGGAACACATTCATCCCCAGCGCGGATATGCCTGCCAGCAGGATCAGTGTCGAGATATGGGGTGGGCTGGTGCGTTTAAAAAAACGGCGCGATGAAGTCTGCATGTGGTCTGGCTTAGGTCACATGGTCACTATTGTCCATGACAACGGCGCGTCAAAACTTAAGTATGCCTATTAGCTGATTTGCAGTTAGCTGGAGGTTGGATGTATAGAGTTTGCAAATTTGCGATTATTACCTTGGGTCCGTGTGTGGCGCAAGATATGGTCGCGTTAAATCATTAGGGGACATGGGCCATGAAAGACATCCTTTCCGAGCTGGAAAACCGCCGTCAGGACGCACGGTTGGGCGGCGGTCAGCGTCGCATCGATGCACAGCACGCCCGCGGTAAACTAACCGCTCGTGAACGTATCGAACTGCTGCTGGACGAAGACAGCTTTGAAGAGTTCGACATGTTTGTCGCCCATCGCTGCACCGATTTTGGTATGGAAAAACAACGCCCTGCCGGTGATGGCGTGATCACGGGCTGGGGCACAATCAATGGCCGCATGGTTTATCTCTATTCTCAGGACTTCACAGTCTTTGGCGGCTCCTTGTCAGAAACTCATGCGCAAAAGATTTGCAAAATCATGGACATGGCGATGCAAAATGGCGCACCGGTGATTGGCATCAATGATTCTGGTGGCGCGCGCATTCAGGAAGGTGTTGCCTCGTTGGCTGGCTATGCCGAAGTGTTCCAGCGCAATGTCATGGCCTCGGGTGTGGTGCCGCAGATCTCGGTGATCATGGGGCCCTGTGCCGGTGGTGCGGTCTATTCCCCAGCGATGACCGACTTCATCTTCATGGTCAAAGACACATCTTACATGTTTGTGACCGGCCCCGACGTGGTCAAAACGGTCACCAACGAAACGGTCACAGCCGAAGAATTGGGCGGCGCTTCGACCCACACCAAGAAGTCTTCGGTGGCGGATGGCGCGTTTGAAAACGACGTGGAGGCGCTGGCCGAGGTCCGCCGTCTGGTCGACTTCCTGCCGCTGAACAACCGTGAAAAGCCTCCGGTGCGTCCGTTCTTTGATGAACCGGGCCGGATCGAGGACAGTCTGGACACCCTGATCCCGGACAATCCAAACACCCCATACGATATGAAAGAGCTGATCCACAAGGTCGCGGATGAAGGCGATTTCTACGAAATTCAGGAAGACTTTGCCAAGAACATCCTGACCGGATTTATCCGTCTCGAGGGCCAGACCGTTGGCGTTGTTGCCAACCAACCTACGGTTCTTGCCGGTTGTCTCGACATTGACAGCTCACGCAAGGCGGCCCGCTTTGTCCGCTTCTGTGACTGCTTTGAGATCCCGATCCTGACGCTGGTGGATGTGCCCGGCTTCTTGCCCGGCACCTCGCAAGAATACGGCGGCGTCATCAAACACGGCGCAAAGCTGCTGTTTGCTTATGGCGAAGCCACCGTGCCCAAGGTCACCGTGATCACCCGCAAAGCTTACGGCGGAGCCTATGATGTGATGTCGTCCAAGCATTTGCGTGGTGATTTCAACTATGCTTGGCCCACTGCTGAAATTGCGGTGATGGGCGCCAAGGGGGCCACCGAGATCATCCATCGTACTGATCTGGATGACGCCGACAAAATCGCTGAGCACGTCGCCGACTATGAAGATCGCTTTGCCAATCCATTTGTCGCGGCTGAGCGTGGGTTCATCGACGAAGTGATCCAACCGCACTCCACCCGCCGCCGCGTCTCTCGCGCTTTTGCTTCGCTTAGGGGCAAGTCGCTAGAAAACCCGTGGAAGAAACACGATAATATTCCGTTGTAAGCGTGGTCCAGATTTGCTGTTCTATCTCGCCAAAAGCTTACTAAGGCATTTTGGCGAGGTTCATCCATAAACAATTGACATGAGCCACACACCTACACCATGATCCGCTTCAGCCAAGATAGAACAGCGCGCGCCGATGGTGCTGCGCCAGTAGCCCCACCCGGAGGAGCCCGCCAATTTGGGGGGTGGGGCTGCGGATATCTGGTTGCCCTGCTGCTCACCACCAATCCTGCCCATGCGGTTGAAGTCTTTCCCGTACCATCAGGTCAGGACGTTACCCTAACCGAGGTGCTGCTTGACAGTGATCCGGGTGAGTTGTGGGTGCGGTTCCGTTTTGTTGCGCCTGCGATCACCCGTGACACGGGCAGTGTCAGCTATGATCTGGCCGGACCGGATATGGACTATCTCTGTGACGCGCTGGCCTTGCCCTATTTAACCAGCCATGAGATCACCCCGGCGCGGGTGGTCATATCGCTGATGGACCGTCCGGTGGCCTTTGGAGCGCTGGATGCAGATGCCACCCAGTTTTTCGAGAGCTACACCCCTGATGGCAATCGCTGCATATGGGAGGAGTTCTGATGTCTCCTCAATATCTTGCGATGCAGGTCCTGTCTCGCCGGAATGTTGCGGCTTTGCGGTCACATGCCCCGGTGATGCCCCTATTTGGATGTAATCTGGTTGAAATTCCGGCTATCATTGGCGCGGGCTGCAATTTTGCTGTCCATTCTATGAGGTCGAAACTGGTAATGGCTCAACGCCGTGCTGGTTTCAATTGTTCAAACAGGAGACAGAAATGTCCAAGAGCATCAAACTATTCGCAATGGTTGGCCTGCTGGCCGCCATCGCTGCTTGTACGCAGCAAGAAGAAGAATTTGTCATCGTCGACCCAGAGCCCATCTCGGTTGAGCCGGCTTATACTGGCAAATACAAATAACAAAACTTGGGGCCCGGCCCTGCGGTCGGTCCCCAATCATCCGCGCGGCGCCGGGCTGGAGGCGCTCCAATGCTAAAACATCGCGGATTCCCTGGCCGACTGCCAGGCACAGATTTCCAATTCACCATTCGACGTCCTAATCCCAAAGGGGTGACGGCACTTTCCCGTCGTGAACGTTATCATGACCGCCGCCCGGCTGACCGGCGTGCGGATGCCGGGTTTATCAAGGCCCTGTGGGAACACTTTGGCGACCAGCCTTTTGAACGCGGCAACTTGGACGCCGGACGTATCAGCTGGCTGTTCGAACGTGAAATCCTGGCTGCTGAAGACCCTTTTGATCCCGAAAGCTATGACGCTCTACTGGTTCTGGACCTGCGCGTAGCGCAATTGTCCTTTCCCGACGTGTTTGGAGAGTAAACAGTAAGATGTTGCAGGCACGGCTCATAAATCAACGCGGAGCGGTCACGCAGGTGGCCAGATCCTGTGTGATTGGGGCCACTGCTGTGTCTGCCTATATCTCTCAGCAGTGGGCGGCGGGATGTCGCCGGGTCAAGCCACTGTTTCGGCATCTATTTGCGCAAAAAAATGGCGTGAACGTGCTAGCCTTGAATGCCCCCGTGCGAGGCGCTTTGACAACGGTCAAAGCAAAACCTCAGCAGAAGGGAATTCAACAATGCAGGCAGGTAAAATCACGCTCGTTTTTGGGCTTTGTGCAGGCTTGGCGGCCTGTGGCAGCACAACCGGGGAACAGGTTGCAATTGGCGCAGGCGCAGGGGCTCTTGGCTCGGTGCTGCTCAATACAAACCCGCTTACCGGCGCCGCCGTTGGCGTGGCTTCAAACCTTATCTATTGCAACACCAAAACTCGCAACTGCTAGCCCTTTTGCTTGCTTTGCCTGGCTGACCCACCAGCCTCTTATCGCTGTTACGAACACCTCGCATTCACCGCGTCCGGCCCTTCGCTGGAACGCGGTGAATTGCGTTACGACATCCCGAAGACAAAGGACTGCCCATGTTTAACAAGATCCTGATCGCCAACCGGGGCGAGATCGCCTGCCGCGTTATCAAATCCGCGCGCAAGATGGGTATCCAGACCGTCGCCATCTATTCGGATGCAGACCGACAGGCGCTGCATGTGCAAATGGCGGATGAGGCGGTGCATATCGGCCCCCCCCCAGCCAACCAATCTTACATCGTGATCGATAAGGTGATGGATGCCATCCGTAAAACCGGCGCGCAGGCGGTGCACCCCGGCTATGGTTTCCTCTCTGAGAACGCAAAATTCGCCGAGGCACTGGCCGCTGAAGGCGTCGCCTTTGTGGGGCCCCCAGTTGGGGCAATTGAGAAAATGGGTGACAAGATCACCTCGAAGAAAATCGCCCAAGAGGCTGGCGTCTCGACGGTTCCGGGCCACATGGGGCTGATCGCCGACGCGGACGAAGCGGTGAAAATCTCAAAAGAGATCGGCTATCCGGTGATGCTCAAGGCATCGGCTGGTGGCGGTGGTAAAGGCATGCGGATTGCCTGGAACGACGAAGAGGCCCGCGAAGGGTTTCAGTCGTCCAAGAATGAGGCAGCCAACTCGTTTGGCGATGATCGGATTTTCATCGAGAAATTCATCACCCAACCGCGCCACATCGAAATTCAGGTGCTCTGTGACAGCCATGGCAACGGCATTTATCTGGGCGAGCGCGAATGCTCGATCCAGCGTCGCCAACAAAAAGTGGTGGAAGAAGCGCCAAGCCCGTTCCTGGACGAGGCCACCCGCAAGGCGATGGGCGAACAGGCTGTGGCACTGGCCCAGGCGGTCGACTACGCCAGCGCAGGCACCGTGGAATTCATTGTCGATGGCGACAAAAACTTCTACTTCCTGGAAATGAACACCCGCCTGCAGGTGGAACACCCGGTGACCGAGTTGATCACCGGCGTCGATCTGGTTGAACAGATGATCCGCGTTGCCAATGGCGAAAAGCTGACTATTGCGCAAGCTGACGTAAAGCTAAACGGCTGGTCGATCGAAAACCGCTTGTACGCCGAAGATCCTTATCGCGGCTTCCTGCCTTCTATCGGACGCCTGACCCGCTATCGCCCACCATTTGAGGTGGTCGAAGAAAGCCACGTCGTACGTAACGACACCGGCGTCTATGAAGGCGGCGAGATTTCGATGTATTATGACCCGATGATTGCCAAGCTCTGTACCTGGGCGCCGACCCGGGGTGAGGCAATCGAACACATGCGCAATGCGCTGGACGGGTTCGAGGTCGAGGGCATTGGCCACAACCTGCCATTTTTGTCAGCAGTGATGGACCATCCGATCTTTATCGCCGGTGAAATGACCACTGCCTTTATCGAAGAGCAGTATCCCGATGGATTCGAAGGTGTTGAACTGCCAGCGGAGGCACTGCAGCGCATTGCAGCTGCTAGTGCCGCCATGCACCGTGTTGCTGAAATTCGTCGCACCCGCGTGTCAGGCCGCATGGACAACCACGAACGCCGTGTTGGTGTTGAGTGGGTGGTGTCATTGCAGGGGGAAGACTATGCGATGACAATTGACGCAGACCACGATGGGTCAACCATTGTCTTTGCCGACGGCACCGAGAAACGGGTCACCAGCAGCTGGACCCCCGGTGATCAACTGGCTGATCTTGACGTGGACGGCGAAAAGCTGGTGCTCAAGGTTGGCAAAATCCCCGGTGGCTTCCGCATCCGGTCTCGCGGCGCAGATATGAAGGTGCATGTGCGCACCCCGCGTCAGGCTGAGCTGGCCAAGCTAATGCCCGAGAAAGTCGCACCTGATACCTCGAAACTGTTGCTCTGCCCGATGCCCGGCCTGATCGTCAATGTGGCGGTTCAGGTGGGGGATGAAGTCCAAGAAGGCCAAGCCCTCTGCACCGTCGAAGCAATGAAGATGGAAAACATCCTGAAGGCCGAGAAGAAGGGCACCGTTTCCAAGGTTAATGCCTCCGCTGGTGACAGTTTGGCAGTGGACGACGTGATCATGGAGTTCGAATAAGATATGACCTTGGCGCAATCATATCGCCGAACTGCAAAAGCGGTTTTGGTGTCGCTGGCCCTGACCGGACTGGCTGGTTGCGCCATGGACAAAGAAGATGAGGTGCGCGCCCAAATTGGCGATTGGGTCTCTTTGGGCGATACCAGCTATTTCAAATCCTCGATGAGCTGCACCGCTGGTGTGTTTGAAGTCGAAGGCGTCCGGATCACTTCACTGATATCCAAGGCCCGGTCGGTGGCCACTGGTATGACGTTGCTAAAAAGCGGTGAGGCTGTGGCGTTTGATGTCAAAGGCCTGTCGCCGAATGCGGTGTCAGAACAGATCATGACGAAGGATCTGCCACAGGGGCTAGGGGTGCTGTCGTCTGGCGTAGCGGGCAAGGGTTGCATGGATGAAACGACCAAAAACGCCTATCTTCGGGCGCTCTTAGATCCAGAGGCCGTGTTGATGTTCGACCCGAACGGCAATGTGATGGCTGTGCTGGACCGGCGCAACGAACGGCTGTTCTTCTCGCGGGGAACAGTCTGATGGTTCAGCTGCCGCGCCGTTCTTCAACCTCGCGCATGCGCGACGGAAATTTGTCGATGGTGCGGCTCAGCTCGCGCACGGTCCATGGGCTTGGCTTGCGCAATTTTACGCCTCCATCTTTACCCACTAGCACCAGCATAAATCCACGTGGCCGCAGTTTCTGGCGCAACACTGAATCGGCGGCCGGGTCTGTATCCACTAAGACCACCACGTCGCGATCAAACAGCGCCTCGGCGCCTTGCGACAGACGCTCTATTTGTTCGTGGAACCGTGGATCATCCGGACTGTCGGCAAAGACGACGACGGGGCGATTCTTCCACAGAAACTCGCTAAGGTCGCTATCACTTCCGGGCTGGATCAACGCCGGGGTCACAGTCTCTGCGGCATCTTGCGCCACTAAAGTGGCCGGAAGAAAGGTCGCCAGAACAAGGGCAAGGAATGGTTTCATAATGTCTCCTGTCCTGTTGAATATATGCGTCCCTGCGCAGAATGCGATGGGGGAAATGACCCGATCTTGGAAAAACTCAATCTTCGTTAATCGGTTTGAGAGGGGCTGCAGGTAATGTGCATGCAGTTTTCTTCAAATCGGCTGCACCGCGTGGCCAGTGGCCATAGGACGGGCAAAGCAATGTACGTTTTCTTGCATATTGGGGCACATCGCTGCGCCACCACCAGCTTTCAGGAATATCTGCGCCAAAATGCTGAGGCACTGGACGAGCAGAATATTGGCTTCTGGGGCCCACATCGCACACGTAATGGGTTGTTCAACGGTATTTTGCCAACACCTTCGGCTGCCACAGGTCGCGACCAGCACCGTCGTGCCATTGGGCGGGTGCAGATGCATATGACCCGCAGCATGGATCTTGGGTTGGATCACCTGCTGATCACCGATGAGAACATGATGGGAACTGTGCGCGAAAATCTGCGCCTTGGTGCGCTCTATTGTGGTGTCGGCGAACGGATGGCGCGGTTTGCTCAGGCGTTTGATGGGCGCGTCACGGATGTGGTTGTGAACTTACGCAGCTTGGAAACCTATTGGGCCTCTGCGCTTGCCTATGGCGTCTCGCGTGGTCACCGGGTGCCCAGTGCGGCAATGCTGGACCGGCTGGTAGACAGCCCCCGCAGTTGGCGGGATGTGCTGACCGATGTGGCCTGTGCTGTTCCCGGCGCCCGTATCTGGGCGATGCCGTTTGAAACTTTTGGTGGCCGCCCTGAGGCGCAGCTTTCTGCGATGATAGGTCAGGACATGCCACGTGCTCATGCCCGTATCCGCCTGAATGCCACACCGCATCTGGAGGAACTGCGCACGCAGCTTCAGTCTTCGGTGGCTGATCAATTGCCCACAGGGCAGGGACGCTGGCAACCCTTTGACGACGCACAGATTGCGGCCCTTCGCGAAACCTATGCAGACGACCTGATGTGGTTGGCCGCTGGCGGCGATGGCCTAGTGCAGCTGAAACAAGATCCAAACAAAATAGGGCAGGGCATGAACCCGACCCAGACAGACCTGACAAGAGGAAGACCCCATGACGACCAAGACAGACGAATGGCGGGCACTGGCTGAAAAAGAGCTTCGCGGACGTGCCGTTGATGATCTGAACTGGCAGACCCTCGAAGGGATCGAGGTCAAGCCGCTTTATACCGAAGAAGACACGGCTGATCTGCCCCATATGGGATCAATGCCCGGCACCGGCCCCTTTACGCGTGGCGTCAAGGCCACGATGTATGCTGGCCGCCCTTGGACCATCCGGCAATATGCCGGTTTCTCCACCGCCGAAGAGAGCAACGCCTTTTATCGCCGCAATCTGGCCGCAGGCCAGCAGGGGGTCTCGGTTGCGTTTGATCTGGCGACACACCGTGGCTATGACAGTGACCACCCGCGGGTAGAAGGCGATGTTGGCAAGGCCGGTGTGGCCATCGACTCTGTCGAAGATATGAAAATTCTGTTCGATGGTATCCCGCTGGATAAGGTCTCAGTATCGATGACCATGAACGGCGCAGTGATCCCAATTCTGGCCAGTTTCATCGTGGCTGGTGAGGAGCAAGGCCATGACAAATCGCTACTGGCCGGCACCATTCAGAATGACGTGCTCAAAGAATTCATGGTCCGCAACACCTACATCTACCCACCGGAACCCTCGATGCGGATTGTGTCCGACATCATCGAATACACCTCGAGCGAGATGCCCAAGTTCAACTCGATCTCAATCTCCGGCTACCACATGCAAGAGGCCGGCGCCAATTTGGTGCAGGAACTCGCCTATACTTTGGCTGATGGCCGCGAATATGTGCGCGCCGCGATCGAGGCCGGAATGGACGTCGATAAATTCGCTGGCCGTCTCAGCTTTTTCTTTGCCATTGGCATGAATTTCTTCATGGAGGCTGCCAAGCTGCGTGCTGCGCGTCTGCTGTGGCATCGCATCATGACCGAATTCGGCGCCAAATCGGAACGCTCCAAAATGCTGCGCACCCATTGCCAGACATCCGGCGTGTCGTTGCAGGAGCAAGACCCTTATAACAACGTCGTGCGCACCGCGTATGAGGCGATGGCGGCAGCTCTTGGCGGCACCCAGTCGCTGCACACCAATGCCCTGGACGAGGCGATTGCCCTGCCGACAGACTTCTCGGCGCGTGTGGCTCGCAACACTCAGCTGATCCTGCAGGAAGAAACTGGCATTACCAATGTGGTCGATCCACTGGCCGGGTCTTACTACGTCGAAAGCCTGACGGCTGAGCTGGCCGACAAAGCCTGGGAGTTGATCAAAGAGGTCGAGGATATGGGCGGCATGACCAAGGCCGTGGCCTCGGGGATGCCAAAGCTGCGCATCGAAGAGAGTGCGGCCAAACGGCAGGCGATGGTGGATCGTGGCGACGAAGTGGTTGTTGGTGTCAACAAGTACCGTCTGGATAAACAGGACCCAATCGAAATTCTGGATGTGGACAACATGGCTGTACGTGACAGTCAGATTGCGCGTCTGGAACAAATCCGTGCCACACGTGACACTGCCGCCTGTGAGGCGGCTCTGGAGGCCGTAACCACCTGTGCCAATGAGGGGGGCAACCTGTTGGCCGCCGCGGTTGAGGCGGCACGTGCACGGGCCACAGTGGGGGAGATTTCGATGGCAATGGAGAAAGAGTTTGGACGTCACCGCGCAGAGGTGAAAACTTTGGCCGGTGTTTATGGCGCCGCTTACGAGGGCGACGAAGGCTTTGCTGCCATTCAAAAAGACATCGAAAACTTTGCCGAGGAAGAGGGCCGACGCCCACGTCTTCTTGTGGTCAAGATGGGTCAGGACGGTCATGACCGTGGCGCCAAAGTCATCGCCACTGCTTTTGCAGACATCGGCTTTGACGTCGACGTGGGGCCGTTGTTCCAAACGCCTGCTGAGGCGGCACAGGATGCCATCGACAATGATGTGCATGTGATTGGCATTTCAAGTCAGGCTGCTGGTCACAAGACATTGGCCCCTCAATTGGTGCAAGCGTTGAAAGACGCAGGCGCGGGCGACATTCTGGTGATCTGCGGTGGGGTCATTCCGCAGCAGGATTATCAGTTCCTGTATGATGCTGGCGTAAAGGCGATCTTTGGCCCCGGCACCAATATTCCCGAGGCGGCACAGGACATACTGCAACTGATCCGCGCCACCCGTACCTGATGGGGAAACGCGGTAAGATTGCACTGGGAATGATCGGCGGTGGCCTTTGGGGGCTGCTGCTGGTCGGCGGGCCACAATGGTTGGGCTTTGGTTACATTCCAGCGCCGCTTGCACTACCTGCTGCCTTGCTGGTGCCGGGTCTGTTTCTGGTCGCAGTGATCGGGTTTCTGGCACAGCGGCGATTTTTTGACGACACAATTATAGATGGCGAGCCATTTGCCCATGGCTCGCCGGAAGAGATCGCGCAGCGGGTGCTGGCTAACACAGTTGAGCAGCTTGTTCTGGCACTGGCGATATGGCCTTTTGTTGCCCTTACATTGGGTGGAGCCGTCGCCATTTCATTGGGCCTTGGCTTTACCCTGATGCGAGTAGTTTTCTGGCTTGGTTACCTGATATCTCCACCTTTGCGCGCGCTGGGGTTTGCTGGAACTTTCTATCCGACTCTGGTTGCTGCTGTCTGGTCAATCTTGATTTGGGTTTGACGCTGAAGCCGTAACCGGGGATCAAAAATCAATACTGAACAGGCATATGCTTGCGCAAAACGGGCTCCTGTAACGCGCCGCACTTGCTGCCGGTTTGGCTGCGCTTTACAGAATTAAATATGAAAATCGCTTTACCCATTGCTACCGCTTTTTCACTGGTCCCCGTAGGGGCCAACGCGCACCCGCATATTTTTGTCAACACCGGGCTAACGGTGATCATCTCAACTGCAGGGCAGTTGGAAGCGGTGGAAATCACCTGGGCCTATGATGAATTTTATTCCTTGCTGATCTTTGAAGATCTGGCGCTGGATGCGGATTTCGACGGCGAGCTGACGCAGCAAGAACTTGATAAACTACAAGGGTTCGATCTGCAGTGGAGCGAAGGTTATGAAGGAGACAGCTATTTGACCAGCAACGGTGTGAAGCTGGCCCTCGGGGCAGGTGAACATTTGCTGACAGAAGTCTCCAATGGTCAGATCACCACCCGTCACCGCAGAGAACTGGCGCAGCCGGTTTCGGCGGATGGCGTTGTGTTCAGAGCTTATGACCCGACTTATTACACGGCCTATACTTTGAACCAAGGGTTGGAGGTCAGTGGTGACTGCAAGGGTGAAATCACACCACCGGATCTGAATGCTGCGTATAGCATGGTTGAAGAGCTGCTCTACTCAATGCCAGCCAGCCAGACAAATGATGCCTATCCGGAAGTTGGCGAAGCCTTTGCGGATGTTGTGCGGCTGAGCTGTGAGTAAATCTATGCGCTGGATTGCTTTGGTCGCTGCGATAAGTCTTGCCATTGCCGCTGTTTATTTTTGGTTCATGGGAGGTGCTGAGCCGTTCCTTGCTTGGGCAGCCGAGAGCCAAAGACAGGTGCAAAACGCAATGGCACGCGGTTTGCGGTCTCTGCGCGCAGGGGAGCCCGGGGCGCTTATGGCGCTGCTAACATTCTGTTTCAGCTACGGTTTCTTTCACGCAGCCGGACCAGGCCACGGAAAACTGGTGATCGGCGGCTATGGTCTGGGTAAGCCGGTCCCAATGTTACGGTTGGCCGGGCTGGCAATCACAGCGTCGCTGGCACAGGCCGCAACAGCGGTACTGTTGGTGGCAGGCGGTCTGTCCCTGTTTGATTGGCGCCGCGAGCAGCTGACAAGTGCCGCAGAGGATGTGTTGGCGCCGGTTTCTTATGGGCTGATTGCCCTCGTTGGCCTTTGGATTTTGTTGCGGGGGGGGCGCCGCTTGCTCCGGACCTGGCAAGCCGAACCCCATGGCCATCATCACGATCATGATGCTCCGGAAGACGGGGGAGAGTGCCCGACCTGCGGGCACCGGCATGGACCAACGCTAGAAGAAGCGGCCAACATGTCCTCTTGGCGCGATGCAGTGGCGATTGTAGGTGCGGTGGCGATCCGACCCTGTACTGGGGCGGTGTTTCTACTGCTGCTCACCTGGCGTATGGGGATATTGTGGGCTGGTATTGCCGGAGCTTTTGCCATGGGGCTGGGAACGGCTTTGGTTACAGTTGTTATGGCGGTGGCCGTGGTTACCCTGCGAAAAGGGACATTGGCACAGATGCAGGGAACCGGTGCGCTGCGGGCCGCTGCGGCTCTTGAGATTTTCGCCGGGACTGTGGTTGTCGTTTTGGCCAGTCAGATTTTCATGCGGGCGCTGTAACCCGCATAATTGCCCCAAAGTTCGGCATATTGGCGTCCCTTCGCTCACCTGAACTATCACCTTGCCCCCGGTCTTTTCGCGGCTAAGGTGACGCCAATAACAGGAGCGTGCAATGGAACTGGATCATCTGGCAGTGGCGGGCGAAAGCCTTGAGGCGGCGAAGGCCCATGTGGAAGAGGCGCTTGGCGTTCCGTTGCAGATGGGAGGCCAACACGCCATGTTTGGCACTCATAACTATCTTCTGGGTCTTGCTGACGGGTTATATCTGGAGGCGATCGCCATCAATCCTGATGCAACGCCGCAACGCAGTCCTTGTTGGTTTGATCTGGACCGGTTTTCTGGCGCGCCCCGCATCAGTAACTGGATCTGCCGCTGCACTGATATGGCACAAGAGTTAGCTGAATTGCCAAATGGGGTAGGGGCACCTGTTGCCTTGACCCGTGGTAGCTTGCGCTGGGATATGGCGGTGCCTGACGATGGAATTCTGCCTTATGACAATATGTTCCCAGCTCTGATTGAATGGCACAGTCCGCATCCGGCTCCAAACCTGACACAGCAGGGATGTCAGTTGAAGCGACTGACCATATCCCACCCTAAAGCGGACCAACTGCAAACCCAATTGCCACTGGGCGATGACCGGGTCGCCTATGAACGCGGTGAGGCTGGATTTGAAGCTACCTTTGATACCCCTCACGGGGAGAGGATCCTGCAATGATCATCCGGCCGGCACAGCCCGAAGATGCCGGTGCAATCTGCGATATCATCAATGCATTGGTGCGCGATACACTGGTGACTTTCACCACACTCGAAAAGACCACCTCTCAGGTGTGCGCAGACATTGCTGAGAAAGCGGGCGGGTATCTTGTCGCCGAGTTGGATGGACAAGTGGTTGGGCATGCCAACTACGGTGCGTTTCGCGGGGGGCCTGGGTATCGCCATACGGCGGAACACACCATTCATTTGGTCCCCGCCGCAAAGGGGAGTGGTATTGGGCGCGCACTGCTGCTGGCTCTTGAAGATGTCGCCGCTCAGGCTGGGATACATGTTCTGGTGGCTGGCATCAGCAGTGCTAATCCTGCTGGTTTGAAATTTCACGCTGCGATGGGATACAGTGAAGTGGGTCATCTGCCCGAAGTTGGACGCAAAAATGGCCAGTGGCTGGGGACTGTCCTGATGCAGAAAATCCTGCCTCCCAGCTCGCAAGCCGAACCTGACAGTTTTGACAAAAAGGATTAGAGTAAACACATGTCACTCTGGGCCCGAATATCAGAAGCCATTGCCGCCCTTGCTAAGGGCGAGAACCTGTCTCAGGTGTTTGAACACCTGCGCGGATCGCCGGAAAAAACCGTTGGCTTTGCCATTGCGGTGATTGCACTGGGGGCCAAGATGGCCAAGGCGGATGGACAGGTTACGCGCGACGAGGTGACCGCCTTTCGCGAAGTCTTCCAGATTGCCAGCGGCGATGAAGCAGGCGCCGCAAAGGTGTTTAACATGGCGCGTACTGATGTGGCGGGCTACCGCGAATATGCCCAACGGATCCAGGCAATGTTTGCTGAAGATCCCACGACCCTGTCTGACCTGATGGAGGGGCTGTTTCACATTGCTATGGCAGATGGGTTTTATCACCCCAATGAAAATGAATTCCTGCGCGAGGTGTCGCTGATCTTTGGTTTGGATATTACCCAGTTCCGGGCGCTGCGGGCGCGGTTTGTACCTGATGCACCTCAGGATCCCTTTACCATATTAGGGGTGAGCCCTGACATGCCGCGCGACGAGATCCGCAAACATTGGCGCAAGTTGGTCCGCGAAACCCACCCCGATGCCATGATGGCGCGAGGGGTGCCGGAAGAGGCGGTCCGTCTGGCTGAAAAGCGAATGATCGATATCAACCGCGCCTGGGATCAAATCAACGGATGTGCAAAATATGCGGCTTGTCAGCTATAACGTCGAGTGGTTTGCATCGCTGTTTGATGAGAAGGATCAATTGATCCTTGATCAGGCGCCGTCAGGGCGACATGGGGTCGATCGATACTCTCAGGGACATGCGCTGACACATGTGTTTCAGGCCTTTGATGCGGATGCTGTCATGGTCATCGAGGCCCCCAATTCTGGCCGCCAGCAAAGCACGGTAAAGGCGTTGGAGAACTTTGCTGAGAGGGCAGGGATTAGGGCGCGCCGCGCCATTATGGGGTTTACCAATGATACTCAGCAGGAAATTGCCCTGTTGTATGACCCCGATGCACTGCAGGCGCGACATGATCCGTTGGAAAGCAGCGAGGCGCCGCGCTTTGATGGAACATTTAAAATTGATCTCGATGTCGACGCCAAGCTGGATCATGTGACGTTCTCCAAACCGCCATTGGAGCTGTCAGTAACCACTGCCTCTGGGCGTGCCGTTCGTCTGATTGGCGCGCATCTGAAATCAAAGGCGCCACATGGTGCGCGCAATGCGGATGCGGTGACCCGGCTTTCAATTGCCAACAGGCGTAAACAATTGGCGCAGGCGATCTGGTTACGTGGGCGTGTGGATCAACACCTGCGCGCAGGTGATGATTTGATTGTGATGGGAGATCTGAACGACGGCCCCGGCCTTGATGAATACGAGTTGCTGTTTGGTCGCTCAACGGTGGAGATTGTGATCGGCGATGACATGATGGATCCACACGCCCGTCAGGTGATGAAGCCCCGAGCCAGTGTTCAACCCAGCACATCGCGGTTCTATAACGCTACCAACAAGCGGTATTTCCGTGCGCTGCTGGACTATGTAATGGTGTCGCCAGGATTGATGAACTCTGCACCCAGCTGGCGGATCTGGCACCCGTTTGAGGACGGAGACTGTTATAACGACGCCGACCTGCGCGAAGCATTACTGGCGGCGTCAGATCATTTTCCTGTCTGTTTAGACATTGATCTGACTTAAAATCACCAACCAACCAGCCTATATTGAGCACATGAAACAGATTTTACCTCTCACCTTTGCCGCATTTATTGCACTGCCCGCGGTTGCCCAGGACCAGGATCAGGATCCCAGCTTGATGGAACAGGGGTTAGAGCTGTTCTGGGAAGGGCTGCGGCAGGAAATGGCGCCAACACTGGATGACATGCGCCAACTGGCCGAAACGCTGGGGCCCTCGATGCAGGGTTTCCTGAGCGAGATGGGGCCCGCGCTGGCGGAAATTGCCAATCAGGTTGAAGATTGGAGCGTTTACGAGATGCCCGAGATCCTGCCAAATGGGGATATCATCATTCGTAAGAAACCTGATCAAGAACAACCGCAACAGCAGCCGCAGACCGACGGGCAAACTGATATCTGATCAGTCGCGGACCTGAACCGTAACCTTGGCCCCCAATGTACTCACCAGCGATTTGAGCCGCGCTTCGGCCACCTCTCCAAACAGGGGCTCCATGTCGCGTGGCAGGGTCAGGGACAGTAACCTTTTGCGGGGTTGCCACTTCAACTTGCCTATATCTCCATCCTGAGACACCATCAGCATCGCGCCAAACCGCATCGCTTTACCTAGTATTTCGGCCTCTTGGCGGCCTTTTTCATCCAGAAGCTCATACAGATCCTGGAACGGCGTGCCTTCACGTTTGTTGCGATAGCGATGAAGCAGTGCCAGCCCCAGAAAAACCCGCTCGGAATGTTTTAGCCCGCCCAGATTGGCGCGGGTCGCATTATCGAAGCAGACTTCAGCCCGGTAATCAGGGTGGGCGCGCCAGCTGACGTCGTGCAGCAAACAGGCGGCTTTGATCAGTCGCTTGGTTGTGTCTGGGCTGGATTTGAACAGCGGCAGTACAAAATTATACAGGGTTTTGCCAAAGCCGGGCATGCGCGCATCTTTGGCCTCGGCGAAGCGGCAGGATTCAACCAGCGGATCCCGTTTGCGCAGGCGCTGTGGCATTTGTTCGTACAGCAGACCTTCACGGATGCCATAGCTGGAGATCGCGATGTCCTTGGGCTTAAAGGTGCGTACCAGCCGCGCCAACACATCCACAGCATAAGGCACCAGCGACATTCGGGCGGAGGAGAGGCCACAGGCGTTGCGCAGAGTTTCCAAATCCTGTGAGTCGATATACTTGATGGTGTCGCGCACACTCTGCGCCGTCATCCGGTATTCATGCAGAACCTTCAGCGAATATCCGCGCCGGGCCATATCGATGCGGGCGATGGCGCGCCAGCTGCCCCCAACAAGGAACAGGCGGTCCTTTTGCGGCCCCATCTTTTCCTTCAGGTCATGGATCACCTGCTTGATGTGATCCTTGCGGCCCTTTCGCCCACCAGGCAGTTCGCGCAGCTTCAGCGGTCCCAGCGAAGAGGTCACCCGCTTGCCAACGCGCCCCTCCTGAATTTCAGCCAGTTCCATCGACGAACCGCCGATATCACAGACCAAACCATACGAGCCGGGCCATCCCAGCAAAACACCCTGGGCTGACAGACGGGCCTCTTCACGGCCATCGATGACCCAGATTTTCAGCCCGGTTTCGCGTAAAACATCGTTGCAGAAATCGGGTCCATCACTTGCGTCCCGGACAGCGGCGGTTGCCACCACAGATAGCGGCGGCAGACCCATGCCCTGTGCCAGGTTCTGAAACCGCCGCAGTGCCGATAGAGCCCGAATGCGCCCCTTTGGGTTCAACACACCGGTTTCCGACAGGCCAGACCCCAAGGCACACATGATTTTTTCGTTGTAGAAATAGGCCGGGCTGCGGGCAGCCCCATCAAAGACTACAAGACGGACCGAGTTGGACCCAACATCCACCACGCCAACCCGTGACAAGGCACGGGCACCAGGGTCTTCAAACAGCGGGCGCTCAAATGGCCCCCACTCAGCAGCAGGATCCGGTGACACGTTCATGATCTTCCCCAGGTCGTCGTGGGCATAGGATGCGAAATCAGCTGTCGCGGGTCAATCATCCTTTGGGTCCGATTCTAGACTCATTTCGTATTGATTTTGTGACAGTAATCGGATCGCCAATGGGCGCGACAAAGTGTGGCCCTCCGAGAGCGATATTTCGTCCATCTGTTCAACAATCTGCGCGGCGGCTTCAAAAGAACGATCCATATGGGCAACCAGATAAGGGATGACATCGGGCTTGGGCATGATCTGGCGATCATTGAATAGTTTTGCCAGCACTACAGCCAGCAATGCGTCGTCTGGTGCTTCAAGCGCGACATGGGTTGCAGCCTGCACCCGGCTTTGCAAGTCCGCCAATGTCAGCCCCCATAGGTTCGGTGCGGGCTGCCCTGTGAGCATCAGCGCATGGCCATTTGCCAGTACCATATTGTGCAGGTGAAACAGCGCCTCTTGGGCCTGCGGGTCACGGGCAATGTTGGGCACGTCTTCAACAGCCACCGGACCGCTGGCCAAATTGGGAACCTTATCTTCGGTCAGGTCAGTGGCGGCAATGATGCGCGCGCCGGACTGGCTGGCCCAGACATGCACCAGATGGGTTTTGCCAGCGCCGCGAGGACCGCTCAGCACCAGCTTTCCGCTTGGCCAGCTGAAACTTGCATCCAACATCGCCACTGCCATTGCATTCGATGGCGCTACAAAAAAGTCATCCCTTCCTAACGCCGGCTTGGCGGGAAGATCAAAGCTAAGCTGTCTGTGCATATTAGTCGGCGTCCTGATGGCTTTCGCCCTGATATAGCCGACTATCGAGATATTGCTCTACTGCAAATCGCGCAATCACACCAAGCGCTGCAGCGACGGGAACCGCCACCAGCATCCCAACGAAGCCAAACAGCGACCCAAACACCGACAGCGCCAGTAGCAACCAAACCGGATGCAGGCCGACAGAATTACCCACAAGTTTTGGGGTCAGGTAATTGCCTTCGATCACTTGGCCAATGACAAAGATGACACCCACCATCCCAATTGACCACCAGTCGCCCCAGAACTGAAACAAGGCGAGTCCGATGGCAAGAGCGCCGCCAATCAGCGCACCAAGATAGGGGATAAAGGTCACCAACCCGGCAATAAATCCGACGGCCAAGCCAAAGTTCAACCCCACCAGCATCAGCGAAACCGCGTAGTAAGAGCCAAGGATCAGGCAAACAGTGCCCATACCGCGAATGAAGGAGGCCAATACGGCATCGATCTCACCGGCAAGGCGATGAATGACGGGCGCATGATCACGCGGCAGTAGCTCGCCAATGCGGTTTGTCATCCGGTCCCAGTCCAGCAGCAGGTAGATGGAGACCACCGGCACAATGACGATCAACACCACTATATTTAGAAGTGAAACAGCAGAGCCAAGGACGGTTTCCAGAACGCCAACCCAATGGCTTTTCAGGGATTCCGCCAGGGATGCAATGGTCTGGTGCATCTGGCTGGTTTCATCAAACAGGGACGGGAAGCGGTCAAAGGCAAATGATCGGGCATCGCGAAACAGTTCAGGCAGGACCTGCACCAGTTCGATCATCTGAAAAATCAGCGTTGGCACAACCACCAGAAGCAACACCAGAAACACCAGTATGGCCCCCACGGTGATCACCGCAGTGGCACCGGCTCGGCTCAGGCCCATGTTCTCCAGACGGTCAGCGATAGGGTCGATCAGATAGGCCACAGCGCCACCCAGTACAAAAGGCAGCAGCACATCCCCCAGAGTCCACAGCAATACCGCGATGGCAAGGGCGACGATGCCCCAATAACTCATCTGTTTCTTTACAGGTAGTGTCATGATTTCTCTGTCCACTTTGGTCCGGGGCAATCGTCGTTTGGGCAGTTTTCACCCAAGGGCTGGTTGCATGCAAGGGGCAGGTGTCAATCCCCGGTGGGTAAGCCGGGGACTTCTGCAGTTTTGTTGTGGATCGATTTATGCATTGAACGTCAGAAATGCATAAATCGATCCGAACTGAGATCAGCCACCGGTCGCCGAAAATCCCTAACCTTAAGAGGCAATTTAGGAGAGCGATTTTACTATCATTTTAAGAAGCCTTTCAGCTTTCAGCCTTGTGTCTCCAGTGAACTCTCTTTCCCGTAGAAGGGCGTGCAAATTTGACTTCAGCCCAAAGAAAACCTCGGTTCCGGTCGCCGCTTCGGCTATAGCCGAAATCAGTGCCGCGCCATGATGATCAAGTTTAGTTTTGGCAAGCAGCCGAGCAAGTTCCCGGGCTTCCTCATAGTGGTCAAAACATTCAGTCAAATTGATGCACTCCCAAAGATACCATTCCGAAAATTCGAAGGCCTGATGTACTGCCACGTCAGATCAAGCTCATCAACGATTTTTCAGATTTCTCAACGGATCCGCACACCCTGTCGTTTCAGCTCAGTCTGAACGGCAGTAATGTCAATTTGATCCAATGGGGTGTCACTGCGGATCGACTGCGCAGCTGCGATGCCTGCTCCCTGACCAGCCACCGCGCAGCAGGCCATGTTGCGGGTGGCGGCATGGGCCACTTTGTCCCCACCAATGGCGCGCCCGGTCACCAGCAGGTTCTTCACACCCTTGGGCAGCATACAGCGATAAGGGATCTGCATGTACCGGCCAGTGGTGGGCAGAATCAGGATGCCGTAGCCGTCGATGAATTCAGGATAGATGCCGATGCTATCGTCAAACCGGCCCTGATTGCGGGTCTCGTCCTCGGTGATGTTGTGCATGGCATCGATCTTGCGGGTGTCGCGGATGCCAAGCGTCATGCCAAAATTACGCAACCGCGCCGCCTCGCAGCCCGGTGTGTAGGCTTTCAATGCTTCAATCGCCAACATCGCCTGTTTGCGGCCTTCGATCTCGCCTTTGGTCATGCTGTCTGGGTCGGTGCCATCAATCTCGGCCAGATGCACCAGGTTCATATAGGTCATCTCACCACTGTCATGCACCGCGCCCCAGGTGCCGCCAATGGTGTTCAGATGCGCCGGGATAACCCCGTCACGGATCGCCTGACCAAAGGGTTTGGCCAGAAAGGGCGAGAACATCTCGTCCTCTTTGCCATCGGTTTCCACCTGCCATTCACCGGTCGACCAGTCGGCATAGGTCTGCGGGTCCGCCTTTACCCCGTCCATGAACTTTTGCTTATCCACGCCAGCTATGTGGAACATCACCGATGCCGCCTGCATGTCCTCAATCGGGGTTTTGATACAGGGGGCGCCCATCATGTAGGCAATGTCTGCATCGCCTGTGGCATCAATCACCCGCTTGGCCAAAATCGCTTCGCGCCCGGCCTTGGATTCTACGATCACCCCAGTGACAGTATCGTCTTCACGGATCGGCGCCACAAACTGGCGGTGTAACATCGGGTGAATGCCGGCCTCTTCCACCAGCTTGTCCGCCACCAGTTTGAAGCCTTCGCTGTCCAGCTCATAGCTTAAAGACTGGCTCTCTGGCACCGCAGCCCCCATTGCCTTGGCACGCTCTTCGAACTCCCAGCCGATGCCGCCTGCCTCAACCGTTTGTTCGTGGCGATACCAGGCAAAACCCTCGACCCCGACGGTGGTGATATTGCCGCCAAAACAGCCAAACCGGTCCAGCAAGGCCACCTGCACACCAGCCCGCGCTGCTGCAAGTGCAGCCGCCAACCCACCGGGGCCTGATCCGATCACCAGGACTTCGGTTTCATGAATGACGGGTATTTCGCGGGAGGGTTCGGTTATGGTCTTGGTCACGGGGGCTGCTCCACCTAAATTTCGGGCAACATACGAAACTTGAATGAGCATTCTAGAAAGTTCGCGACACGGGTCGTCAAAACCGACACCCAACATAAGTATTGCCGCAATACAATTGAGCAAAGAACCGAGCTTCCGCAAAAGACGGGGACTGTTACCAAATCCATTTTATCCCACCGTAACGGATGCGCGCTTCGCAGCTGTTGGTGACATGGCCTTACTTGGGGGGACGGTGCCTCTGACGGTCTGAGTGAAACCAAAATGTACTCTTTGGTACCCACCCGCGCTTTTCGTTTTGTAGCACATCATGGGTCATGAAATGATTTGCTAACATTTATTTATTAGTCAATTCTGTATGAAATTGAGCGATATAAGCCCGCGTACCCTTGGCCTTGCGAGAATTATTAGTGCTTCTAGACGGATCATCCAATCAGTTTGAGCTATTCGAGGCCATGAATCTCGCTGTCATCGTTCTTGAAGTTGGAATGGATGGTTTGCCGCGATATGTTATGATGAATGCAGTTTCCCGCAGCATAGCAGATCTGACGCGTGACGACTATTTGGGTAAAACTGCGTTAGAAATTTATGGTGGCGCGATGGGTGAACGGGCTTTGGCTAAACAGCTCGAAGTCGTTCATGCTAGAAAAGAAATCACCTATGAAATCACTATGCCCAAAGTTCAGCGAACCTTTCATTTGCGGACGACAATGAAGCCCATTTTTGGTGCAGATGGCAGGTTAACACATCTGATCGGATCATCAATGGATGTGACCTCAGAGCGGGAATTGGACACGGCTCTGGAGCTTGCAAAAATAGCGAAGGAAAAGGCCGAGGAGGCCGGTCGAATAAAAGAACGGTTTCTGGCCAATATGAGCCACGAGATCAGAACCCCCATGAACGGTATATTGGGAATGAGCGAGCTGTTGTTGGAAAGTGAGCTCGACGAACAGCAAGTAGTGTTTGCAAATACCATCCATAACTCGGCGGATTCACTGCTTGAAATCATCAACGATATATTAGATTTTTCGACGATCCAGGCGCAAAGGGTTTCACTTCGTGATGAACCGTTTTCCCTGAATGGAATGGTTCGCGAGATTGGCGACCTGTTATGGGCACGCGCGGCTTATAAGGGCATAGACCTACGCATAGATTATCCAGAAACCGAACCTCAGAACTTTGTAGGTGATGTGAACAAACTGCGTCAGGTTTTGCTGAACTTAATTGGTAACGCCATCAAGTTTACAGAAGAAGGCCATATTACACTCGGCGTTCTTTTCGATCCAAGTAACCAGAACTATCCCCTTTGTATTACCGTTTCTGACACAGGAATAGGGATCGACGACAGTCGTAAAGATACCATTTTTTCGGCATTTGAACAGGTTGACAGCACTGCAACCCGCGAAGTGGAAGGAACAGGCCTGGGCCTTGCGATCACACAGGCGCTGGTTGAGCTTATGGGGGGGGCGGTGCGTGTCGATTCCGCATTGGGCGATGGAACCACCTTTTCGGTACTGCTTGATTTGCCGATATCAGAGCAAGCTATCGGGTCGCCTGCACCGGAAAACGCGATCACCTCGGACAACTCTTTAGGTTCTTTGGCTGAACCACAGCAAAGCGTAGATGCGGAGTTTGGTGAGGCCTTTGGGATCCTTGATGGGCTGAAAATTCTTGTTGCCGAGGACAACAAAACCAATCAGTTGGTTGTTAAAAAGATGCTCAAACTAACCGGGGCAAATTTGCACTTTGTTTCTAACGGGCTGCAGGCGTTTGAAGCTTATAAAAGTGGGGAATGGGATTTGATTCTGATGGATCTTTCCATGCCGGTTTTAGGCGGGCTTGAAGCGACACGCTTGATCCGCAATTACGAAAAAGAAACCCAGTATCCCGAGTGCCGGATCATTGCATTGACCGCCAATGCCCAGCCCAGTGACGCCGAGGCCTGTCTTTCGGCCGGTATGAACAGTTTCATGACTAAACCGTTTCGCAAAGCAGAGCTATTGGCACAGGTTCAGGCTTAGCGGCAAAAGTGCAGTTGGCAAACGTCAAGCCAGCTGGTTTCCTACACATGGCATAGGGGTCGTAATTACGCCTGAAGGTTTAGGTATCTGTTCCGTGCCGACTGTCACACAGGGGCCATCTGCACACTTGCCCAGCTTGGTCACACGCTCTAAACCGGGCTAAAGTTCAAGATTTCATCACGCACCGGAGTGCCCATGCGCCTGTCCCGCTATTTTTTGCCCGTTCTGAAAGAGACGCCATCTGAGGCGCAGATCGCCAGTCACCGTCTTATGCTGCGTGCCGGCATGATCAAACAATCTTCTGCTGGGATCTATTCCTGGCTGCCAATGGGCTTCAAGGTCCTGAAGAAGATTGAAACCATCGTGCATGACGAACAAATGCGGGCGGGTCACATCCCAATGCTGATGCCGACGTTGCAGTCGGCGGATCTGTGGAAAGAGTCCGGTCGCTATGACGACTATGGCAAGGAAATGCTGCGCATTTCTGACCGGCATGGTCGCGATATGCTTTATGGTCCCACCAACGAAGAGCTGATCACTGACATCTTCCGCAGCCACGTCAACAGCTACAAAGACCTGCCGCTGACGCTGTACCACATCCAGTGGAAATTCCGCGACGAAGTCCGCCCGCGTTTCGGCGTCATGCGGGGCCGCGAATTCTATATGAAGGACGGCTACAACTTCGACCTCACCAAAGAGGATGCGCTGCACGCCTATAACCGTCACCTGGTCAGCTATCTGCGCTCCTACGAACGTATGGGCCTACAGGCGATCCCAATGCGCGCCGATGGTGGCCCAATTGGTGGCGACTATACCCACGAGTTCCTGGTGCTGGCGGAAACGGGCGAGTCCGAGGTGTTCTATGACAGCGACGTCACCGACCTGAGCTTTGGCGATCGTGAGATCGATTATGACAGTGTCGAGCAGTGTCAGGGTGTGCTGGAAGAGTTCACCACCAAATATGCCCGCACCGACGAAACTCACGACGAAGCTGCGTTCAACGACGTTCCAGAAGAACGTCGCCGCACCGCACGTGGTATCGAAGTCGGCCAGATCTTCTACTTTGGCACCAAGTATTCTGAGGCACTGGGTGCCAAGGTTCAGGGCCCGAATGGCAAGCCAACCCCGGTTCACATGGGCTCACATGGTATTGGCGTATCGCGCCTGCTGGGTGCGATCATCGAGGCGAGCCACGACGACAAAGGCATCATCTGGCCCGAAGGTGTCACTCCGTTCCACTGTGGTATCGTCAACCTGAAACAGGGCGATGACGAGGCGGATGCGGCCTGTAACCAGCTCTACGCTGCACTGACCGCTGCGGGGCTAGAGCCACTGTATGACGACCGTAAAGAACGCGCTGGCGGTAAGTTTGCCACTATGGATCTGATTGGTCTGCCCTGGCGCATCACTGTTGGCCCACGTGGGTTGAAAAACGGTGTGGTCGAACTGACCTCGCGCCGCACCGGTGAAAGCGTCGAGCTAAGCCCGGAAGAGGCGGTGAAAAAGGTCGCCGAGATCTACGCCCCACACATGACCAGCCGCGGGTTTTGAAGCCTAAGGACAGCTTGAAGAGCAAAGGGCAGGTCGAAAGGCCTGCCCTATTTATTTGGCTCTGAATACACAGAGACTGGATGTCAAACCGTGTATTGAGGGGAAGAGAAACACCTTGCTCAGTTGTTGCGTGCACACAAGTTGGGCAAAGACGATTTTACCTCCATCGGTACGCTGAAACCCAAGGATCATGGTAAGGCCCTGTGTCGTGGTCAGTTTGATGCTGTGTTTGCAGTTGTCGGTTATCCGTCTGGGGCAATTCGGGCAACGGCAAAAAAGTGCGCCGTGAATTTGGTAAACTTGCAGAGCAGACAGATAGACCGTCTTATTGCCAAGTCTCCCGAGTTTAGCAGAACAACAATTCCCCGAGGCACATATCCCGGGGTTGATACTGATACCGAGACATTTGGCTATAAATCTACTCTATTGACGCATGCCAACGTGCCCGACCAAGTTGTCTATGAACTGGTAAGGGCGACCTTTGAGAACCTTGAAGAAATGCGTGGTGAACACCCGGCCTGGCACGATCTTCAGCCATCCAAAATGATCCGCGATAGCCTTGTTGCGCAGCTGCACTCTGGCGCAGCTAAGTATTATCGCGAGCGGGGGGGCTGAAGTAACTTCCGCCGCTATGGGTGGAGGATATTCTTAAACCGACCGGTGAAAGCTCTTCCTGTAATCCGCCGGCGACACCGCCAGAACATTGCGAAAGTGATAACGCAGGCGGTCTGGGGATTCAAAACCCACCGTTTGGCTGATCCCCTCGATTGACTGGGTTGTGGTTTCCAACAGTTGGCAGGCGCGTGTTACCCGTTCGTGGGCCAGCCATTGCATGGCGGGCAGGCCAACGTGGTTTTGGAATTGCCGTTGAAATGTGCGGGGCGACATGCCGGCCAGCTTTGCCATTGTTGCAACTCGGTGGGTTTCGGCCAGTGTGCTGCGAACCTGATCCATCATATCTGACAGGCGATGTGACCCCCCGGGTTTGGCCACGGGCTGTTCAATGAACTGCGCCTGTCCACCATGTCGGTGGCCATGCATGACCAAACGTCGAGCCACCGAATTGGCGATCTCCGCTCCATAATAGTTGCGCACGATGTGGACAGAGGCGTCAATCCCGGCCGAACTGCCGGCCGATGTGATGATGTTGTCTTTGTCCACGTATAGCTCGTTTGGGCGTAGGGTAACATCGGGGTATTTCTGCGCAAAATCATCAATATAGCGCCAATGTGTGGTGGCGCTCCGCCCGTTCAGAACGCCGGCAGCCGCCAGCACATAGATGCCCGAGCAGATTGAGAAAAGCAGCGCGCCACGGGCGTAGCAGTCTTGGATGAGGGCGCACAGTTTTTCCGGAACGGGTTCGTCCTTTCCACGCCATCCCGGGACCACAATGATATCAGCCCGCTCCAGATCCTGCGCCGTTCCGGTAGCCTGCACAATCAATCCGCCCGCCGCAACGTTTTGCTTCCCCTCGGTTTGCACGGATGAAAATGTGAACAGGCTTCCGCCAAGTTCCGGGCGGCTAAGCCCAAAAACTTCGGCAACAATACCGTACTCGAATGTGCACAGCCCATCGTAGATCAGCGCAGCCACCCGAGGTGGCAGTGCTTCTGGCGACAGAGACTTTGAACTTGGCGCAATTTCCGCCAGTTTTGGCATTTTCTGATGTGGCATTATTTCACTGTACTGCCAAATTATGACAAATCAACATAAGGAAACACATCATGGTTCAGAACCCCGAACTCTTTGAAGCCGTACAGGTTTACTTTGACGGCTTATTTCACTGCGACACTGATAAACTGAATGCAGTGTTTCATGAAAGCTCGAGTCTGTTTGATGCGGAAACTGGTGAGATTTTTGCGGAGCCGATCGCACCGTTTATTCGCGACGTTGGGCTAAATGAACCAAACTCTCCGGCCAACCTTGGTCAGGCACCCGAAAGTGAAATCCTGATGATTGACTGGCTGTCCCCCAAATGCGCTACCGTCAAAATCCGTATCCGCGCACGAGAAAAAGTGTATCAGGATCATCTGGGCTTTGTGAAAGGATCAGACGGTTGGAAGATTGTATCCAAAATTTGGTTTTTGGAACGTCTGATTGCGTGACGGCGAGTCAATTGGGCTACCAGAGGTGTAAATGCACTTTTAGATTGTTTTTGCGGTGGAAAATCCACCTCTGGTGGTTGCCGTGTCGCAACTATTGATGACTTAGCCAATCAAAGTCGTCAAAAGAATGTAGAAATACGTAAACCCTGCGCTACTATAAGCAGATCATTTTTGGAAAATGGGGATAATCTAATGTCGTTTGCGTGGTTAAAAATGCTTTCTCTTGGGGTAATTGTGTCCTCAATGCCTAATGCTGCCTTGCCTCAGGTCACAGGGGATGCCCTGACTGATGCGCGAAACCGTCAAGTTTGTGGCACCGGTGAACTCGTACGGGCTAAGTATCTTGAAAGCGGTGTTCTGCAAGTATATTGCCGCGGCGGACCTGTGACCAACAATGTATTGGAGGGAACGGCGTTGGCTGGCGGGGCTGGGGCTGCTGGGCTTGCGGCACTAGTTATATTGGCGGTTGTTATCGGAGACAGCAGCGACGGAACCACCACAACCACCACAACAACCAGATAGCCAATAGATCGGCCCTGGACACAATTGCAGTGACGTAGCATTTCCTGCGTTTTGTTCGTTGGTTTCCAAACTGGCTTGCGGCCTCGGTGATATTTTCACCGGGGCGTGTTTGCGTCGATGCTCCCAAGTCGTATGGGAGAGGCCCGTTTAGCTGCAGACCTGGACATAACACTGGGCGGGGATTGTCGCGCAGACAAAGCCCCCTGCTTGACCCCGGGCGTGTCACAGCCCATTTTGGCGGAAATTCCGAGCAGGAGCCAAAATGGCCAGTACACCACCACCGTTTTCGAGATTTGAATGGATGATTGCCTGGCGATACCTGCGTGCCCGTAAAGCGGATGGCGGGGTGTCGGTGATGACATTGATCAGTTTGATCGGGATCGCGTTGGCGGTGTTTGCGCTGGTCGCGACACTGGCGGTGCGCGAAGGTCTGCGTTCGGACATTATCCAGACCATGCTGGGCGCAAATGCCCATGCCGAGGTTCATTACAGGCGCGACTTTAGCGGTGAAATCCCCGTTGATCATTTGATCCGCGACTATAGTAGCCTTGTTGAAAAAATTGGGGACCTGCCAGAGGTGACCCACGCTTCTCCATTGGTGCGTGGGCAAGTTATGGGCAGCTACAGGGGGCGCAACCTGCCGGTGGATGTCTATGGCATCACACTTGAGGATCTACGCAACTATCCGATGGTGGCAAAACCAAATGAAGCACTGGGAAGCCTGGATGATTTTGAAACGGGTGTTGCCATTGGCGCAATGATGGCGCGGCAACTGGGGGTAGGGGTTGGCGACCGGATCAAGTTGATTTCCCCTGATGGGGTCAAAACCGCAATGGGAACCTCGCCACGGGTGTCTGCCTATGAGGTGGTGTTTATCTTTTCTTCCGGGCAGGGTTTCATCGACCAAAGCCGTCTCTACCTGCCACTGGCTGAGGCGCAGAGCTTCTTCAATCGGGAAGGCGCGGTTGATCAGGTTGATCTGCGCCTGATAAACCCGGCAAAGGTTGGTGCACTTGTGCTGCCCATACTGCGGTCCAGCGGGGATAGAGCTTACGTAACCACTTGGCAAGACAGGGCAGGTGGTATGATCCAGGCGCTCAAGATGCAGGACAACGCCATTTTTATTGTGCTGTCGATACTGGTCCTGATTGCGGCGCTCAACATCGTTTCAGGGTTGATCATGCTGGTCAAAAACAAAGGCCGTGACATTGGCATCCTGCGCACAATGGGGTTGAGTCAGGGGTCCATTCTACGGGTATTTTTCCTGTGTGGCGCCTCGGTTGGCACAGTTGGGACGCTGATTGGTGTCCTTCTGGGCGTAGTGTTCGCAGCCAATATCGACAGCATTTATGGGCTGGTCGACTGGATCACCGGTAGTGGTGTACGTGACCTGGAAGCCAACGGCTTCTTCTTCCCCTCAGCCATTGTGACGTTTGGCGATGTCAGTTCAGCAGCGGGCCTCAGCCTCGCTCTCAGCTGGTTGATCACATTCTTTCCAGCCCGGCGCGCCGCGCGAATGAACCCGGTTGAGGCGCTGCGCTATGAGTGAACTGATGTTGGAACTAAATGGGATTTCAAAGTCATATAGCCGGGGAAAACCGGGGCAGGTGGATGTGCTGCGTGGTGCCGATTTGAATTTGCGTGCAGGTGAGGTGGTGGCACTGCTGGCACCTTCTGGGGGGGGGAAATCTACCCTGCTGCATATTGCAGGCCTGCTGGATACACCGGATGATGGTGAGATCAAAGTGGGCGGGCAAAAGCTGACGGGGAAAGGGGATCGACGGCGGACCTGCGTTCGGCGGCAGGATATTGGATTTATCTATCAGTTCCACCACTTGCTGCCAGAATTCAGCGCGGTGGAAAACATTGTCCTGCCCCAACTGGCCAATGGCACCTCTCAGGCCGAGGCCAACGCAAGGGCACTGGACCTGTTGACGCGCGTGGGACTAGGATCGCGCGCTGATCACCGTCCTGCAGCGCTGTCCGGAGGAGAGCAACAACGCGTGGCTTTTTGTCGGGCTCTGGCCAATCAACCCCGCATTCTGTTGGCGGATGAACCCACCGGAAACCTCGATCCAGACACGTCAGATCAGGTGTTTGCCGCGCTGATGGATCTGGTGGCGGACACAGGCATGACGGCGCTGATTGCTACCCATAACCTGGACCTGGCGGCCCGGATGGACCGAACCATCCGATTGGAAAATGGCATCCTGACAGATTAGTCTAGGATCTTCATCTAGCCAAAAATATCCTGGGGGAGGCCGCAGGTCGAGGGCAAAGCCCCCACTATACCCATTAGTCGCAAATCCCGGACACTTCTGCGTCTTTCCACGGCAGGTAAACATCACTTTCGCGGCTTTGCGGCAGGTCGGATACCGGCATGGCACCGCCGAGCATTTCATGCAGACGTTTGGTGCGACGGGCTCTGGGGGCCAGCGCGCGGCAGCAGACGTACTCTTCGACAATGGAACCCTGTTGTTCATATCCATAGCTGAGGAAGTCGGCGTCTGCCGTTAGTTCAAACAGATAGGGGTCGGTGCGGGTGCCATGTTCGGCGGCGGCGCGCAGCGGGTGATAGCCGGTTTGTTTGCGGTTCTGCCACTGCCAAGCATGGGTCAGCTCATGCGCCAGCAGCATGGCCTCTACCAGATATAGCCGGTCAGGATAGGCCGGTAGATAGGTATTTGCATACCAGTCCTTGGTAAAGAAGATACGGTTGAACAGGGCCACGGCAGCAGGCGAAGCGGTGACAATCTCATCCTGTACTGGCGGCAGTATACGCTCGCGGCAGGTCAGGCGCGGGCGGGGAAGGCGGCGAAAGGTAATAGAGCCAACCGGCGCGCCGCGCACCAGACGTATGCGATCGAGATCCAGCGCCTCGCCGTGAATTTGGCTGATAAACGCGCGCTCTGTCTCTGTCAGGGGGCGCCCGCAAGAGGTCACAAGCAGCAGGATCAAAAAGAGGCGCAAGATCATAGGGTAAGGTTAGCCGCGCTTTGCTGGCTGGAGCAAGTCCCGACCGCTGGTGCAGGGTGATTTTTTGCATAACAATTGCTCCGCGCGGGATGTCCGGGCAGAGGAGAAAAGCACCTTTTCCTAAAAGATCAACAGAAGGTCTGACCAAAAGGATAAGGGGGACGGCGCCGCCCATGCGGAAGCGGACGGGCGTTTCACCCGCATCTGATAGCTGTCAAATCGCTCCGGTTTTAAAGGAGCCCAATGTCCTGTGGCCGGGGGTGTCAGGTCCAGCCGGTGTCGCGACGTCCTGTGTATCGCAGGCTTGGATTATGGTCCGCCAAGCAGGGCGCGCGCCGGGTAGGCAACAGCTGATGTCTTTTGCCATTTCAACAACAAACTGTTTTGATGGCGATGTGTGGTTTTTAAAGGGTGGGGTTATGGGACTTTTTGATTGGTTGTCGGGCACGAAAAAGCCGGAGGCTGGGACCTCGCCAGCCTCCCCCCAGGACATTGAAGCTGCCATTTTAGCGGTCAACCGCGAGACTGCGCCTTATAGCGTCAGCAAATGCAGTGATGGCAGCTGTGATTTTGTCGCCGAGTGGCAGATTGTCGATGCCAAGTGGGTGGAAATTTTTGCCAAGGCCGGGCTAGAGCGGGCGGCGCGGATCAAGATGCGGCTGGATGTGGACAAGCACGAGGTCCGCGCGGTGGATGAGGATTACAGCATCAGCTGGCGGGTGGGGGTGCCGACCCTGTCCTTTTCCGCCTCGGCGTTTCGGGGGCAGAAAAAGGAGGTGTCATTCGGCAAGGCCTATGGGTTCACCGAAGAGCTGCGGCCCGGAGAGATTTACAATTACCGATTTGATAGCAAAGAGATGAAGGTGCCGTTGCAGGATGCGGTGACTGGGCTGGGCTGGGTCTGGCGCGGGGTGGCGTTTGGGAAGTTGTAGATGCGGGGCTGATATTCGCCGCCGTTGGCCCGCGCCTTGGGCTCCGCCCGTTTCGGCCTGAAATGATCCCCTGGATCATTTCCGAGACGACCGCAACTCCCCCATGGAGTTCACACTGGTTCCCGCAGGGGCAAACAGCGTGGGGCGATGTTTGAGATTTGGACGGGCGGAGCCCTGAGCGCCAACCGCTCAATTCAAAGTGCGCCGATAGCAGGATATCCTCTTGGGACGTAAGGCATAGCCGCACGGCCCGCGCCTGACCTTCCCCCCGTGGAGTTTGAACTGGTCCGCGAAGCGGCAAACAATCTGGGGGATTGTTTGAAGTTTAAACGGGCGGAGCCCTGCGCACCAACAGTTTAATTCAATGAGCGCCGTTAGCAAGATATCTTCTTGGGGCGTAAGGCATAGCCGCACGGGCCGCGCCTGACCTTGTGTTGTGGGAGAGGACAGGAGAACGCGCCTTGGGCTCCACCCGTTCATGCCTGAAACGCTCTTCGAGAGCGTTTCCAAGGTGGTTTTCGCTCCGTAAGAGAAGTTTCTAACCGCTTTACAATGGACTGGCGTGGACCAATCCTATCACAAACTATCCAATTTGCTTCTGATGGCTTCGGCTGCGTCTTTTGAAATTTCCAAAGTGGGCCACAAGATCAGTTCAGATCTTCCAGAGTATGGGGTGTAGCTACGTCCCCCACAGTCCTTGCCGTTTATGACACGAATAAGTTTACCGCGGCTAAGTATGCTTTGCTTTGGATGGATCGACAGAGTTCCGGTCCCATTCTGCACTGATGCTTCAATCGAACCAATACTTTGCAGTTCGATTTTAACCTTTATGTGGCGCGCTTGTCCCCTTGTATAGCACCGACGATCAAAGTCCTCTTTCACTACCAGATACCCATCTTCAACCGAAATTTTCGTTGAAATGCTCCCATCCGACACGCGTGCAAAATGTTCGAAAATCAATTCGCCTGCAAGAGCACTTGTGGCGGCAAAAAGCACAAAAAGGCTGGTCGCAAACCTCTTAATCAAACATCCAACTCCTCCACAAACCGCGCGTTCTCTTGGATATACTGGAAACGCAGCTCGGGCTTCTTCCCCATCAGCTGCTCGACCAATTCCCCAGTCTCACCCGGTTCATCCTCGTCAATGGTGATGCGGATAAGTTTGCGGGTGGTGGGGTCCATGGTGGTCTCTTTCAGATCCTTGGCGTCCATCTCGCCTAGACCCTTGAACCGGGAGATGTCGATTTTACCCTTGCCGCCTAGACCTTTGTCCAGCCAGGAGTCGCGTTCTTCTTCGTCGAGGCAATACACACGGCGCGCGCCTTGGGTGAGGCGGAACAGCGGTGGGCAGGCCAGATACAGGTGGCCATGGTCGATCAGCGGCCGCATTTGGGTGAAGAAAAAGGTCATCAGCAACGACGCAATATGGGCGCCGTCGACGTCCGCATCGGTCATGATGATGATTTTGTCATAACGCAGATCGTCGAGGTTGAATTTGGTGCCCACACCAACCCCCAGCGCCTCACACAGGTCGCGGATTTCAGCATTGGTGCCGATCTTGTTGGAGGCCGCGCCCAGCACGTTGAGGATCTTACCTTTGAGTGGCAGCAGTGCCTGATTGGTCCGATTGCGTGCGCCTTTGCCGGATCCACCGGCCGAGTCGCCCTCCACGATGAACAGCTCGGTGCCTTTGCGGTTTTTGGCGGTGCAATCGGTCAGTTTGCCGGGCAGGCGCAGCTTCTTGGTGGCAGATTTACGCTGAGTTTCTTTTTCCTGACGGCGGCGCAGCCGTTCTTCGGCGCGCAGGATAAGGAAATCCAGAATGGCCCCGGCTGATTTGGTATCGGCGGCCAACCAGTTGTCAAAGTGGTCACGGACCGAGTTTTCCACCATTTTGGAGGCGGATTCCGAGGATAGCCGGTCTTTGGTCTGGCCGACAAAAGCCGGATCCGCAATGAAGCAGGAGACCAGCGCGCAGCCTCCGGCCATAAGGTCGTCGCGGTTGATACTTGCGGCTTTTTTGTTGCCAACCAATTCACCGTAGGCCTTGATGCCTTTTAGTATCGCAGACCAGAACCCGGCAACATGGGTGCCGCCCTCAGGGGTGGGGACGGTGTTACAGTAGGATTGGGTAAAGCCGTCGCGCGATGGGGTCCAGTTGATCGCCCATTCCACATAGCCCGCCTCGCCAAATTTCTCGCGGAACTCAACCTTGCCCGCAAATGGCGCCTCGGCATAGACCGAGGACTTGCCCAGCACTTCGGTTAGATAGTCCTTGAGCCCGCCGGGGAAGTGGAAGGTGGCGCTGGTTGCGGTCTCGCCATCGTCGATCTCCGTTTTCCAGCGGATTTCAACGCCGGAGTAGAGATAGGCCTTGGAGCGCACCAGGGTGAACAGGCGCTTGGGTTTGAACCGGTGGTGGCCAAAGATCTGTTCGTCCGCGTGGAAGGTGATAAAGGTGCCGCGTTTGTTTGGCGCTGCGCCGACCTTTTCGACCGGCCCCAAAGGGATGCCGCGCGAAAAGCGTTGTTCGAACAGCTCTTTGTTTTTGGCGACCTGGACCACCAGGCTATCGGACAGCGCGTTGACGACGGAGGACCCCACGCCATGCAAGCCGCCGGATGTTTGATAGGCCTTGCCCGAGAATTTGCCGCCCGAGTGCAGGGTACACAGGATCACCTCGAGCGCGCTTTTGTCGGGGAATTTGGGATGCGGATCAATTGGGATGCCACGGCCGTTGTCGGTGATGGTGACCGAATAATCAGCATTCAAGGTGACTTCGATGCGGGTGGCATGGCCGGCCACCGCTTCATCCATGGAATTGTCGAGGATTTCAGCCACCAGGTGATGCAGCGCCCGCTCATCCGTGCCGCCGATATACATGCCCGGACGCTGACGGACGGGTTCGAGCCCCTCCAACACCTCGATTGAGGATGCATCATAGGTTTCCGTTACGGTTTCGGAGAGGAGGTCATTGGCCATTTTGGGAGCTGCTCTTTGATGGTCTTGGTTAAGGGCAGTATGGCAGGTGTCGCGGTGTGGGGGAAGGGGCAGGCAGGGTGTTGTGGATAAACGACTTCTGAGAGGCTGGCGCTATCATAGACGGGATGTGGCTGTTGCCTTGTCTGTGCAGAGATAGAACAACACTATCAGGTCCAAAGAAGGGAATTAGCATGGCAAATGACAGCGCGAAGAATTGCGGATTGGATCCTGACAACTGGGAGGATTTCCGGGCTGAGGCCCATCGCATGCTGGAGATGAGCATCGATCAATTGCAGCAGGTTGCTGAGCGCCCTTGGCAGGAGGTGCCTGAGGCGGTGAAGGAGCGCTATGCAGTTGAGGCGTCTGGATCAAGTACTGCTGAGATCGTTGACCGGATCACGGATGAGGTTCTGCCCTCTCACGGCGGAAATATCCATCCTCGGTTCTGGGGCTGGGTGCAGGGCACTGGGCTGGCGTCGGATCTGATTGCGGGCATGGCTGGGGCGGTCATCAATGCCAATACTGGCGGCCGTGACCACGGGGCCAATTACATGGAACGCGCAGTGATTGACTGGACGCGTCAAAAGATGGGCATGCCCGAAGGCACCAGTGGAGTGCTGGTGGCCGGGACCTCGCAGGCGACGGTGATTGCCTTTCAGGCGGCGCGGGTGCGGGTGATGCCACAGGTACGCAAAAGCGGACAGGGGACTACCCGGTTGACGGTCTATGCGGGGCAGGGGATCCACAATGCCACCCGCAAGGCGCTGGAGTTGCTGGGGATAGGGTTTGAGAACCTCCGATTGGTGCCGCTGGTTGATGGGCAAATGGATTTGGCTGCGTTGCGGGCGCATATTGCAAAGGACAGGGCCGCAGGGGCACTGCCGTTTTTGCTGGTGGGGATGGCCGGTTCGGTGGACCTGGGCACCTATGATGATCTGAACGGCTTGGCGGAGGTGGCAGCCGACGAGGATCTCTGGCTGCATGTGGACGGTGCCTTTGGCGCCTGGACGCGGATTGCGGATGCCCCCTGGCGAGGATTGAGCGACGGCATCGGAAGAGCTGACAGTCTCGCGTTGGATTTCCACAAATGGATGTATGTTGGCTATGACTGCGGGCTGGTTCTGATTGCGGATGAAGCCGCGCATCGGTCGGCATTTGCGGCGCGCCCCAGCTATTTGGAAGCAGCGGAGCGCGGGCTGGCGGGGGGGGATCCGTGGTTCTGTGACTATGGGATCGATCTGTCGCGCGGCAATCGCGCTTTGAAAGTCTGGACTGCGCTGGAAATGTATGGCGAGGCAGCGCTGGGGGCTGCGATCACCGACAATTGCCGTTTGGCGGCCTTAATGGCGGATGAGGTGACGGCACACCCCAACATGCGGCTGGCGGCGCCGGTGGTGTCAAATGTCTGTGTGTTCACCGCGCGTACTGATCTTGCACCGGAGGCGCAATCTCTGCTGAACAGCGAGATTGCCCAGACCCTGCAAGAAAGTGGTGAGGCAGTGTTTTCAACCACGCGCGCGGATGGAATGGTGATGTTGCGGGCCGCGATCACCAATCATCGCAGTCGGGCGGAGGACATCCATGAGGCTATTGCGGCGGTGGCGCGTCTGGCACAAGCCGGGTGAGGTTGGCTGGGGTGGGTTATTGGGGCTTTGCCCCCGGCCTGCGGCCTCCCCCAGGATATTTATGGCTAGATGAAGCGAGCGGTCAGGTCGCTGTTGGGGTGATGTTGTGCCTTACGTGAGCATTTGGGACAGGGCTTTGCAAAGCGGCGATACTTTCGAAAACCCAGTGTTCAGAGCGGCAAGGGGCTGTGACCACTCTGTCTGAGGCAGGTCACGCCAAACCGACAAGGATTTGCGGCGGAGCAGTGAGGCCTGTGGGTGGTCCTTTGCAAAGGGGGCCGGAACGCGCTTTAACTCGGGATCTTCTGCATTGAACTGATCCTGAGAGAGGTTGTCCAATAGCGCGGAGATTGTGCCGCCTGCTTTGCCATCGACTGCAGCGCGCCAGTGAGTGAGCTGATCTTTTTCAAACCCCATTACGCCGCCGCCGATCCGGCAATAGCTGGGGGAAATGCCAAGGAAGAAAGCCGTTTTCACGGGGCCGTGGAGCATCCAGAACATGTGAAGATGGGTGTGATAGGGTGTTTTGTCTTTGGAGAAACGAACGTCGCGGTGCGGGCGAAACAGTTTAGACGTCACCGAAACATCTGTGGTTTTGGCCAGGTCCGCCAGCAGTTGCTCTTGCAGCAACAATGCCGGGTTTTTCAGCTGGGCTTCATATTGTGGTTTATGGGCGGTGAACCAATCGCGGGTGTTGTTGGCTGCGAGTTGGGTCAAAAAGGTCTTGGCCTCGGGGATAAGCAGGGCAAAGGGGTCGGTCATTTAAAGCTCCGGGTCTGAACCTGTGCAATCTAGCACAGTCCTGTCTCAGCCCAAGGGGGAACAGTTTGACTTGCCCCAATCCAGCGCTCTGCTAAGGCTTGGGTATGAACAAGATAATACAACCAAATTCGCCGATGACTATTGCTGGTCATACGCGCGCTATTGCCACGCTTGGACTGCCGCTGGTCGGTGGTCATGTGGCGCAGTTTGCCATTGGCCTGACCGACACGGTGATGTTGGGTTGGTATGGTGTGGAAGCCTTGGCGGCGGTGACACTGGCCTCGACCTACTTCTTTGTATTGTTCCTGTTTGGATCAGGTTTTGGCTTTGCGGTGATGCCAATGGTGGCGGCAGCAGCAGGGTCGGGGGAAGACCGGCAGATTCGTCGCTGTACCCGCATGGGACTGTGGTTGTCACTGGGGTATGGTGTGGTTGCCATGCCTGCCTTGATCTTTTCGCGGCCGATTCTTGATCTGTTGGGGCAAGACCCGGTGATCGCGGAAATGGCGGCCGATTACCTGCGGGTTGCGGGTTGGGGTATTTTTCCTGCCCTCTTGGTGATGGTGTTGAAATCTTACCTGGCCGCGCTGGAGCGGACACAGATCGTGCTTTGGGTCACCTTAGGGGCTGCGCTGATGAACGCGCTGGTCAATTACATACTGATCTTTGGTAATTTCGGCGCGCCCGAACTGGGCGTGCGTGGCGCAGCTATTGCCTCGTTTAGCACGCAGGTCGTGTCTTTTGTAGCAATCATCATCTACGCGCTGAAGGTGTTGCCAGAGCATGCCTTGCTGAAAAACTTTCAACGTCCCGACTGGGAGATGCTGCGGGAAGTGTTCCGGTTGGGCATCCCCATCGGACTGACCACTCTGAGCGAGGTCAGCCTGTTTGCGGCCTCGGCAATGATGATGGGCTGGTTGGGCACCGTGGCACTGGCGGCACATGGGATTGCCTCGTCGCTGGCTGGGCTGACCTTCATGGTGCATCTGGGGCTGAGCAATGCCTCGACCATCCGGGCTGGGAATGCTTTTGGGCGAGGTGACAGGGAGCATATGGCGCGAGGGGCCAAGGTGGTGACGGTAATGTCTCTGCTGATGTCGGTGATCGCGACAGTGTTTTTTCTGGCGACGCCCGAGTTGCTGATGTCCCTGTTCATGAATGGGGATGATCCGCAGAAACCTGAAATTCTGGCTGTTGGAGTTGGGTTACTGGCGATGGCGGCCTTGTTCCAGTTGGTTGATGGTTTGCAGGCCATCGCACTGGGACTGCTGCGCGGCGTGCAGGACACCACAGTGCCGATGTTGATCGGGGTGTTCAGCTATTGGGGTGTTGGTATTACCGCGTCTTATGTGCTGGGCTTTGTGTTGGGATTTGGCGGTATTGGGGTTTGGTCGGGGCTGGTGCTTGGTCTGGGCTGTGCCTCGGTTTTCTTGATGCTGCGGTTTTGGGGGCGGGTAATTGGCACGGTTGGCGTGGCAAAAGAAAACGCGGACCCGCGTTAATCGTCACCTAGGGGATGCCGCATGGCAGCCGCCAGTTTTTCCCACTGTGCGCGCGAAACGGCATCGCGGCTGGCAAGGAGCCAATAGCTTTCGTGGTGTTGCAAGATGTCGCTGCCCAGTTGGACCAAACGCCCAGATGCCAGATCAGCTTTGCAGAGCGCCTGTGAGGTCAGCAGGACCCCCATGCCCACCCGCGCGGCGCCAAGGGCTGGCAAAAGAGTATCAAACCGCCATTTCGGCAGTGGTGTTGTTGGCGTATCAAACCGTGATGCCCAGTCATTCCATCCAGGTCGGGGACCGGAGCAAGCGATACGTGGCCATTGGGTCCAGTGGTCCTGCCCCTTCAACAGTTTGGGAGAGGCAACGGGCATAATTTTCTCATCAAACAGCTTTAGTTTGTAGTCATGGGGCCAGTCGCCAGATCCGTATCGAATGCGAATGACGTCATCCTGGGGCGCGCTATGCGCCCCCAGAACCATGGTCTGCACAGATATTGAGGCCGTGGAAAGATCGCGCAGAAGATGAAGCCGGGGTTGCAGCCAAAGGTCAATTATCGACTGGCTGGCTGAAAAGGTCAGGCTGCCCCGGACGGCCCCAAACAGCGCCTCAGAGCTGTCCCGCAGGCTGTTCAGAGAGGCGCGTACATGTGGCAACCAGGCTTCGCCTTCTAGTGTTAGCGCGATTGTACGCGAGCGGCGGTGGAACAGAGCGGTGTTCAACAGTTTTTCCAGATGCCCAATCCGTTGGCTGATTGCTGACTGTGTCAGCCCCGCTTCAGCTGCTGCTGCGGTAAAACTGCCCAGTCTTGCGGTTGCTTCGAATGCGCGGATCCATTCCAGCGGCGGCATCTTGAAATTACGGTCTGTCATTAGGAGATCCGATGCTCAGGTGGTCTATTGGTAATTTGACCTTATGGCATGGTTCCGGGATGTTGTCTTGTAGTATCCAGCAGCATCAGGAGCCATCATGGCCACCGCCACGACAACCGTCACTACTGAACCCACAGGCACTCACCTAACTCTGGTCACGCCAAACGGCAGCCGCAGGTTTCACGCGGTCTGGCTGCGCGATAATGCGCAGGATCCCGATACCCGTGCGCCCGGCAATGGGCAGCGAATGATTACGCTGCGCGATATTCCGGCGCAGACCCGTATCGCCTGCGCCGCCATTCAGGAGGGGCAGTTGGAGGTGGAGTTTGCCCCGGAGGGGAAAACTGTGTCCTTCGATCTGGATTGGCTGGACGCCAATGCCTACGACCAGACTCCACCAGCTGCACGCGGCTGGACCGGAGAGGGTATCCAGACTTGGGATAGCGGGTTGATGTCCCATGTTCCCACCGGAGATTTCGCCGCTCTATCGCAAAACCCAGAAGCCCTGTGTGACTGGCTGGAACTGGTGACGCGTTACGGGTTTGGCAAAGTGGTGAACGGTCCGGTTGAAGCGGGTGCTTTGTTCAAGGTGGTCGATCTGTTTGGCTATGTCCGCGACACCAACTACGGCAAGCATTTTGATGTTCGCACCGAAGTGAACCCGACCAACCTGGCCTTTACCGGACTTGGTTTGCAGGCTCATACGGACAATCCGTATCGGGATCCGGTGCCTTCGATCCAGGTGCTGTATTGCCTTGAAAGCTCGGCTGCGGGTGGCGAAAACATGGTGGTGGACGGGTTTGCCGCTGCTCTGCGGTTGCGCGAAGAAAACGAAGCGTATTTTGATGTATTGGCGGAACACTGCGCGCGGTTCGAATATGCTGGCGAAGATGGGGTTTGCCTGACGTCTCGCCGTCCGATGATCGAACTGGCACCAGATGGTGAGCTGGTTGGTATTCGGTTCAATAACCGGTCTCTGGCGGCTGTTACGGATGTGCCTTTTGACAAGATGGCTGAGTATTATGCCGCGTATCGTCGGTTGGGTGAGATCATTGATGATGAGGCGATGGAGGTCACATTCCGCTTGGAACCCGGCGAGAGTTTTGTGTTGGACAACACCCGCGTGTTGCACGCGCGCAAGGGCTATTCCGGCGAAGGTACGCGCTGGTTTCAGGGCTGTTACGCCGACAAGGACGGGCTGCGGTCGACCCATGATGCAATGCGGCGTTCAGGGCTGCTGGAGGCCGCGGAATGAAGCCGGATATTGACGAGCTGACCCCACAAAATATCGTCGCCTTTCTGGGCTCGATTTTTGAGCGCTGCGGCGATGAAGAGTATTTGGGTGAGCCTGTGACCATGGGCGAGCACATGTTACAAGGCGCGACTATTGCTGAACAGAATGGCCAACCCGAGGAAATCATTGTCGGTGCCTTGTTGCATGACATTGGCCACTTTACCTCAGAATTTGGCACCTTCTCGATGATGGACACCAAAGACCGGTTCCACGAGGAGGCCGGTGCCGAGGTGCTAAAGCAGTTTTTGCCCTCGGTCATCACCGACTGCGTGCGCTATCATGTGGCTGCCAAACGTTATCTTTGCGCCACCAAGCCTGAGTATTTTAATCGACTGTCAGAGGCGTCAGTACACTCGCTCAATCTGCAGGGTGGTCCGATGGAGCCAGCGGAAGTTGCTGAGTTCGCAAGGAACCCAAATCTGAAACAGATCATCGCAGTGCGTTATCTGGATGAGGCGGGGAAACGCACGGATATGGAAACCCCGGACTACTGGCATTTCGCACCCATGGTGCAGCGCATGGTCGACAGGCATGTCACAAGCCACAACTGACACGGCTCCACCCGTCACCGCGCAAAGCAGCGGTGCTTGCGTTGACGGGTGGAGCCGACCGCTTATTCTTGAATGGTCTGCAGCCAGCTGAGGAGATCCACAACCGGGCGGTTGGTTAGCATGGGTTGACCAGTCGGGAGCTTCAGAGCAACAGGCTCGTCCTCGAACAACCAGCCAAAGACTGGCATATCGCTGCCGTGGCTGACCAAAGGATCGCGCCCGTCAATACGCGCGGCGACACGTTCAATTGGGAACTCTCCATCATTACGCGCGCTGAGTGTTGTCAGATTTGCGGGTTGTACCAGCAAAACTGGTGCCATTGGGCCGTCTCCCTCTGCGGTCGCTCCGTGGCAACCAGCACAGAAATGTTGGAAGATATCCGCTCCAGCGTCGACATCTTGAGCCAAACTTCCGGATGCCAAAACAGACAGAACTGCCGCTAAAACCATACGCATCACTAACCTCCAAACTTGCAGAACATAGTTGAAGGTTAGCAGTCAAAGGCGTTGAGGGCTTTGATGCAGGTCAGGTTCTATGATGACTGCGCCATGTGACTTATTCACTGAAACGGGGCAGGGCACTGACTATGTCGCGTCGCGCGCCTTTATCAAACGATCCGCCTTTTTGCGCACCAAAACGGTGCGTAGGTCGTGCATGGCAAGCAGCAGATCGTCGGTAACCATCTCGAGTTGTTCAGGACTGGCCTTGGACTGGGCCCAATGGGCGGTGGTGTTGAGATAATCCACAGCGCGGTGAATGTCGTCGATGTCGCGGGAAGCCAGCAGCGCAGTGCGATCTGCCATCCAGGTTTTGATCTCGTCCAGATCCTGATCTGACAGGGTGCGGCCACCATGGGGTTTGATGTCGCCGTTGCGGATGTTCACAACGGCGATCTGATCCATTTCAATACGGCGTTGACGGTTTTCGGTGTCGACGCGGTACACAAAGGCACCGTTGTCGCGCACGCGGAAATAGTAGTCGGGTAATTCTGCACTCATGTGTTTGTCGTGCCTTCCATGACTCGCCACAGGCTACCATCTGGATCGACAAGCGCAAACATGCGTGGAGCATCCCCGCCCAATTCAAAAGGGGCGGAAAGGCGCGGGACGTTGCCCTGGGCGCTGGGCAGATTGAGGTTGGCCCACTCACCGTGCATGAGGTCGATATCGGGTAGACGCATGCTGGCTGAGAAATAGCTCTCACTGGGGTTCAGGTCCGGATGGGGGAAAAACTCAACCATCATGCTGTCTCGCGACAGGATCATCCAGCCCTCACCGCGATACACTGTTTCAAAACCGAGATCTTGGTAAAATGCTTCGGTCTTGTCAAAGTCGCGGCTGGGTAGGTTGGCGGTGATTTTCCCCTGGTCCGTCATAGTTATGCCAACTCCGCACAGAAGCGCTGAATGCGCGTGCAGGCCTCTGTCAAGGCCTCGTCCGAAGTAGCGTAGCTGACCCGGAAGTTGGGTGAAAGACCAAAGGCCGCGCCAAACACGACGGCGACATCAGCTTCGTCCAGGAGGGCCGTTGCAAAGGCCTCGTCAGTGTCAATCACGGTACCTTTGGGCGTGGTTTTCCCAATCAAGCCTGCAATCGAAGGGTAGACGTAAAAAGCGCCTTCAGGTGTTGGTACTGTCATGCCGTCGATTTCGGACAGCATTTTGATCACCAGATCGCGGCGACGGACGAACATTTCATTGTTTGGTGTCAGAAACTCTTGTGTCCCGTTCAGCGCCTCGACAGCAGCCCATTGGCTGATGGTGCAGGGGTTTGAAGTGGATTGGGACTGGATCTTGCGCATGGCGGCGATCAGTTCGACCGGGCCAGCAGCATAACCAATGCGCCAACCGGTCATGGCATAGGCTTTGGAAACGCCATTGCAGGTCAAAGTACGCTCGTACAGGGCAGGTTCAATTTGCGCCGGGGTGCAGAATTCAAAGCCGTCATAGGCAAGATGTTCATACATGTCGTCGCTCATTACCCAAACATGTGGGTGGCGTAGCAACACGTCAGTTAGGGCTTTTAGTTCAGTACGGCTATAGCCAGCTCCAGTGGGGTTGGAGGGCGAGTTGAAGATGAACCATTTGGTATTGGGCGTGATTGCTGCCTCAAGCTGGTCAGCGGTCAGTTTGAAGTTGTTTTCCAGAGTTGCCTCGACCGCAACCGGGGTGCCGCCAGCCAGTAACACCATATCGGGATAGCTGACCCAGTACGGGGCAGGGATGATAACTTCATCGCCTTCGTTCAGGGTGGCCATCAGGGCGTTGTACAGCGTTTGTTTGCCACCGGTTCCAACCGAGATTTGGGCAGGAGTGTAATCCAGCCCGTTATCACGGCTCATCTTGGCACAGATGGCTTTTTTCAACTCGGGGATGCCATCAGGGGCAGTGTATTTGGTTTTTCCAGCAGCAATCGCTGCGACCGCCGCGTCCTTGATATTCTGAGGCGTATCAAAATCAGGCTCGCCCGCACTGAGGCCTATAACATCGCGTCCTGCGGCCTTCAGCTCGGCAGCTTTGGCGGTCATAGCAATGGTCGGGGAAGGTTTGACGCGGGAAAGGGTTGTGGACAAAAACGGCATTGGGGCCTCGATTTGAATGTTGCGCCGGTCTGTCATAGGGTGCGACCAAAGGCCGATCAAGCGTTTACCTTGGCCCCCAACTGGAGAGCAGACATGAGTGAAGCGGATTATGATTGGTACGGTCCCGATGCGGCGACCTTTGGTGACCGGGTTGCAGGCGCGCGCGAAGTCGCGGGCATGAGCCAAGCCCAACTGGCGCGCCGGTTGGGGATCAAGAAATCCACTTTGTTGGGCTGGGAACAGGACCTGTCAGAACCACGCGCAAATAAGCTGTCGATGATGGCTGGCGTGCTGAACGTATCTATTAAGTGGCTGATCACTGGCGAAGGTGAAGGTATGAGCCAGCCCATCGATGAGATGGTGGTAGTTGGTGATTTCTCGGAAATCCTGAATGAGCTACGCGAAATTCGCACCGAAATGCGAAACGGTGCTGATCGTACCGCACGGCTGGAGAAAAAAATACGTTTGCTACTGGAACGGGGCGAGCAGGTATGAGCGAGACATATGAACACCGCCTGAAACGGATGCAGATGCGGTCGATGCGCCGCGGTATCAAGGAAATGGACATAATCCTGTCAGCATACGCGCAACGTAATCTACCACAGATGGATGGCGTACAGCTGGATCTGTATGACGCGTTGTTAGACGAGAATGATCAGGATCTGTACCAGTGGGTGACGGGTCAAGCGGCCGGGCCAGACAACCTGCAGAACTTGATTAACGAGATATCGCAAACTTTTCAAAAATAACCCTAAAACGACTTAACTGATTATTGGGAAATTTTCGTCAAACTCTGTCTCAGATATTCGAGTCGGAGAAACGAATGAGTATGGAAATGCCAATCGGCCAGCAGGACCAAAAAGGGTTCATGACTGGCTATCTAGAAGCACTGGCGCTGGTCGAACGCCTGCACCGGTTGCTATTGGATGTAATCAAGGACGAGTTCGAGCGAGTCGGTGTGTTGGAGATCAACGCAGTGCAGGCGCTTTTGCTGTTCAACATCGGTGACAACGAAGTAACCGCCGGGGAATTAAAAACCCGTGGCTACTATCAGGGTAGCAACGTCAGCTACAACCTGAAGAAGCTGGTTGAAATGGGCTATATGCACCATCAGCGTTGTGAAATCGATCGTCGTTCAGTGCGTGTCCGTCTGACACCCCGTGGTCGCGAAGTGCGTGACATCGTTGCGTCGTTGTTCTCGCGTCATGCTGAGGGCCTGGAAGGCAAAGGTGTTATCGACATCGAAGGAATCGCAGATATCTCGACCGCGTTGAAGCGTGTTGAACGGTATTGGACAGATCAGATCCGTTACATCTACTAAATCATTCCGGTGGGGGCCAAGGTTCCCAAAGGCGCGGTTGGCAGTTTGATCTGCCAGATAACACCGCATACGGGCAAAATGAGAACAAGATATTTGTCCGGGCCAATCACCGCAGGCATGCCTCCGATTTCTAGGATGGACAAGCAGGTGGATACGGTTGCAGAAGCGACCGGACCATGGCCATACCACAGATTTCCCGAGCTTTTAGCCGCGCCACGCCGCTCCGGTAAACGGAGACGGCGCGGCGCGGGTTCGCGCTACATCACCAATGACCGCTGTTTTCCATGCTGGCCCAGGGTTCGGCTGGGGCCAAACGATCACCATTCTGCAGCAACTCCACAGAAATATTGTCAGGTGAGCGCACAAAGGCCATGTGGCCGTCGCGTGGTGGGCGGTTGATAGTGATGCCATTGGCCTGCAGGTGGGCACAAGTGGCGTAAATGTCGTCGACACCGTAGGCCAGATGGCCAAAGTGACGGCTGTCGCTGGGCAGCTCGTCGTCGCCGTCCCAGTTATATGTCAGCTCGACCGGGCACTCCTCCTGTCCCGGAGGGGCGAGAAAAATCAGTGAAAATCGGCCGGCCTCGCTGTCATATCGTTTGGTTTCTTTTAGTCCCAAAAGTTCGAAAAAGGCGATTGTTTTTTCGAGGTCTTTTACGCGAATCATTGTGTGCAGATAGGTGAGCGACATGACGGTCTCCAGCTTGGTTTCGCGGCGCAGCTTACTGTGCCTGTTGCTGGGCGCCAGTGACAAAGAGGTGTGGTGGCTGAATATTTAACTTGCGTACAGCAGTGCTTGGCCTTGGCCTTTGTAGCGGTTATGTCCAATACAGGAATATCAGCAGTTTGGAGGGCCGTTCCGTGCAGCAATACCATGATGCGTTAAGGCAGATTTTGGAAGAGGGTGAACCCTCGGCGGACAGAACCGGGACAGGGACATTGTCCAGCTTTGGACTGCAAACACGGTACCCACTGGCTGACGGATTTCCTTTGGTTACAACAAAGAAAGTACACCTGAAATCGATCATTCACGAATTGCTGTGGTTCCTGTCTGGCGACACCAATATCGGCTACCTCAAGGCAAACGGCGTGTCGATCTGGGACGAATGGGCTGATGAAAATGGAGATTTGGGGCCGGTATATGGCTATCAATGGCGGCATTTTCCTCGGCTGGATCTGATTGAGGGCACCACCGGTGATGAGCCAATGTATCGGGCAGGCAGCGTAGATCAGATCGCAGAGCTGGTTGAAAACATCCGCACCTCCCCGGATAGTCGCCGATTGATCGTTTCCGCCTGGAACCCTGCTGATGTGCCGCAGATGGCGCTGCCCCCGTGTCATACCCTATGGCAAGTGCGGGTTCTGAATGGAAAACTGCACCTGCAGCTGTATCAGCGCTCGGCTGATATGTTCCTTGGGGTCCCGTTCAATATTGCCTCATATGCGCTGTTGCAACTGATGCTGGCGCATGTGACCGGCCATGAGGTGGGGGATTTTGTGCATACGCTGGGTGATGCACATATCTACAGCAACCATTTGGATCAGGTGCAGCTTCAGTTGTCTCGCAGTCCCAAGCCATTGCCGCAGATCCGGATCAAGCGGCAGGTTAGCTCCATTTTTGATTTCAAATACGACGATTTCGAGGTTCTGGGATATGACCCAGATCCCGCTATTCGCGCACCAGTGGCAGTATAAATATGATTACTCTGATCGCGGCACGGGCCCGCAATGGCGCCATAGGCAAAGACAATACAATTCCCTGGTATGCGCCAGAGGATTTGAAAGCGTTTCAGCGCGAAACGCTGGGTGGGGCGATTATCATGGGGCGAAGCACCTGGGATAGTCTGCCGTTCAAACCACTAAAGAACCGGCTAAATTTGGTTGTGTCGTCGAACCCCGAGGCAGCAGAGCTTGTGTGCCCATCCTTGGAGGCAGCTGTGGCGCAGGCGCGTGTTCAGGGATATCAGCGGATTTATGGAATTGGCGGTTTTGGTATCTATCAAGGGATGCTGCCAATGGCAGACCGTATGCTGCTTACCGAAGTAGATTTAACGGTTGAAGGCGCCGACACTTTTTTCCCCAAGTTTGACCTTAAGGATTGGGAAATCACCGGCGAAACTCAGTTGCGATCTGCTGATCCGGCCTGTGTGATGATGGAGTATATGCGACGCAGAGGCTAAAGCGAGTGCGGAAGTAAGCCGTCTGGTGTTGTGCTGCGCCCGGAGTGGCTCTAGGCGCAGCAATGCTCAACTATAAAGACGTCAATTCGCCTGCCATTTGGCGTCCGTCGCGTCCTTCCTGAAGCTCGTAACTGATCTTCTGGTTGTCGGCGAGCCCGGTCATTCCTGACCGCTCGACGGCTGAGATATGCACAAACACATCTTTTCCGCCTTCATCAGGTTCAATGAACCCAAAGCCTTTAGTCGTATTAAACCATTTCACGGTTCCGCTTGGCATGCCCCGTGTCTCCTTCTACCTTGCGCGTCACTTTGAGTAATTTCAAAGTGGTTCTGGCACAGCCAGCAGGCCGAATATTGAAGTGATGCCAAGGCAATCAATGCAATGTTCAGCAGGCTAGTGAGCCAAGGTAGAGTTTTACATGGCTATGAAAAAAATCAAGTAAAACAAAGAAACTCTACTATAAATTGTGTGGCCAACGAAAGAAATGGAAAGCTAAATTGAAGTTATTCGGTCTAAAAAACTGCGACAATTGCCGGAAGGCATTGAAATTATTGCCTGATCTTCATCTTGTGGATGTCCGAAGGGGTGGGGTGCCTGATGCGGTTCTTGAACGGGCATTGGGGCAATTTGGCGACAGTTTGTTGAATATACGATCAACCACATGGCGAGCCTTGACCCAGGAAGAGCGTCTAAACCCCCCGTTAGAGCTAATAAAAACGCATCCTGCGCTGATGAAGCGCCCGCTGATTGAGCGCGATGGCGTTCTATATTTGGGGTGGAGCAAGGAGACGCAAGCGGCTCTTGGCGTTTGAGCTTTGACCACCTATCTAAGTGGTGACATTGCATGGAGATAACAGATGCGCAACGCAGCCCTCGTGTTGGGGATTATTGCTGGACTATTTGGTATGATCGTTGGATTTTTTGGTTACGGCTATTCGACTGCAGTTGAGCATTTCGGTGAGATCAATGGTGTCGCCGAGCAGGTTCAGCACGTGACCCAATTGCGTATTTTGGCGGTGCTGTCTCCGATGTTAGCAATTGCCGGAGGTGCGATGGCTCGGTCGCGGGCGCTTTGGGGCGGCGTGTTACTGTTGGCGTCATCAGCGGGGATGTATGTTGGATTTGGGTTCAACGTCTTTACGCTATTTCCAATCTGTTTTGCTGGCTTGGCTGGAGTTTTGGCGATTGCTGCTGGCAAACCGGACGAACCGAAGGCGCATTTTTAAGTTGAACATTGGCATATGAAGCCGGTGTTTACGCAGATCTAGTTGTGGACTAAGCGAAGGTTTTCATCAACTTGGAGGGCTTCACAGGTGAATGTCTCTCCCTGTTTGGTGAACCTAAATCCTTCGCAGTAACCGATGGCATCCCCTAAATTGTTGGGGGTGCCATCGGGCAGGAAACCAAGAGCGCCCAATTCGATGATGCCTCCGTGAGTAATGATCAACGCCGATTGATCGTCGGAAAGTTGATCAAAAATATCTCGCCAAAGTTCTGCCTGCTGCTGGGCAAATCGGAGACAGTTTTGATCCTCCTCCAGTATCTTTGAAATTGCGGTCAGGGAATTTGGCCAGGCAAGGGCCGCCAAGACTATGTCGGGTAGGATACCCAAGTCCGCAACGTAGCGATCAACCGCAAAGCCCATGGCAATCGCCGTTTCAATTGCGCGTGGCAGCTCACTGGTCACAACCAGATCAAATGGCCCGAGAGCGCGGCCAATGTGCTGCTCAAGGGAAACGCCATCCTGCGAAAGATGTTGTCCGGGTTTGGCGCGCATTGTGTGGCGTCTGACTTCCAGAATTGGCATGAATGAACTTTTCTCAACAAAAAAAGGACGCCAAAAGGCGCCCCGGTACTCATTAAAAACCTCGGTTAGGCGATCGCTGGCATTGCCCGACGGCGCAGGACGGCATCGACAGATATTGCACCGGCGCCTTTGACAACAAGATAGGTTAGCAGAAAGGCCCAGAACAGGCGCTGGTCGAGAATGATGCCGTCTGGGAAACGGTCAAACATTGAACCTAGTGTTTTGATGTCAGTTTGGCCGTGGCCGTAGACATCAGTAAGGGACTGCATCACCACAAACCCGATCATTCCCAGCGCAGCCAGGCGAGTGGCGAGCCCGATGATGATCAGTAGCGGTAGAATGAATTCGGCCCAGGTGCCAGCGACAACCACAGCCCAGTGAAAAGCGGAAAGCTGCGACGCGTCGTAGCCCACGGCTTCAAGCTGCTTGGGGAAAATTTGTGCATAGGCGCCGACCGAAGGGCTGAAGATACCAAAGATACCATCCCCCAGTTTGGTCAGGCCTGAGTTCCAGTAGTAGATCAGCAAAGTTGAAGCAAAAATCAACCGACCAGCCATAGGCATGAGCCAGTCACCAACTCGTTCGATCAGGCCGAAGAGTGCATTGTGAACCGAGACAAGTGCATGCATCGCCTTATCCTTTCGTATCTAATTTGAGTATTACGCCGCCTTGTAACAGCAGGGTGAAGGTTGCCCCAAGATCGAACTCAGGGGTTTTAGCCAGTGCGGCCTCATGAGCGGAGCCAATGTTTTGGCCCCGTTGCAAAGCCACAATGAAAGCTGCGCCTCCTGGGGGCAGGAGATGTGGAGCTGGATCGAATTCGGGTCGGGTGATCATTACATCCTGGGCCACGGCATCAGGCTTGGCCGCGCCATCTTGAGTATTGTAGCGCCAGATGTCGAAGATAGGCCAGGGGGAGGCGATCACCTGCATGGAAGGTGCGAACTTGACCTCTGTTTGCATCAGCGCATCCGGGGAAAGTTGCGCCAGCTTTTCGGGGCCAACGGGGACTGAATCTGCCGCGTGATATGAACGGCGCAGGGCCAGTTCCAGACGCGCGACATCCGGTAAATAGCCCAGGTGGCTGAGTTGCTCCATCGCCGCAAGGAAATCTGGAAAATGCTCGCCGTAAAACATCATCAGCGGTGATGACGGAGGGTGGGCACGCAGGTAGAGGCCTGACAGCCCGTCCATATTTTCCTTGCCCAGCAGTTTGGCAATTACCGGAAAGGCAGCGTGCATGGCATCGGTCAGTGAAACGGCGACGTTGTTTCGATAGACATCGAACCGACGCCCCGCCGGGCGGTTTTGGGCATCCAGCAGGCCTTCGGGCACCGGTATCGAGGCATCCATCATGGCGCGGGTGAACTGGCTTTGGTTGGTGTTCATGCGGGGATCTTATGGAGCGCAGAAGCAGCGCGGTTTGCTTCATCTGATAGGACAGGCCAGTCGGGGACATCGTTATCCCATTCGACCAACACAGGCTTGGGACCTGAACGTTCAAGCGTGTAGTTCAACAAGGCCCAGACCGGGTCAGCAATGGCATGTCCGTGGCTGTCGATCAGCAAGGGCGCGCCGTGATCATCGGTGTCGGTATCATGACCGCCAAGGTGGATTTCACCAACCCGGTTCAGCGCAAAGGCATCGATGTAGCCCTGTGGGGAAAAGTCGAGGTTGGAGGCTGAGACAAAGACGTTGTTGACGTCCAGCAACAATCCACAACCGGTGCGGTTGGCGATCTCGGTCAGGAACTCGGGTTCAGACCATGTGCTTTCCTCAAATGCGAGATAGCTGGATGGGTTTTCCAGTAGCATTTGCCGACCAATTGTTCGCTGTAGCTGATCAATATGATCACAGATGCGGATCAGCGAGTCGTTGGTATAGGGCAACGGCAACAGGTCGTTGTAGAAATGTGCGTCATGGGTGGACCAGGCCAGATGTTCGGAAAAGCTGGCTGGGTTCAACCATTCAATCAGCTGCTTCAGGCGGGCCAGATGGTCAGTATCTAACGGTGCTTCCCCCCCGATACTAAGACCGACACCGTGAACAGAGATCGGGAATTGTTCAGAAAGGCGGCGCAACTGCGCTAAGGGTCGACCACCGTCTCCCATGTAGTTTTCAGCATGGATTTCCAGCCAGGCCACTGAACCGGGTTGTTCGAGGATCTGCGAAAAATGCTGGGGTTTGTAGCCAACACCAGCCGTAGCAGGCAAGTCGCTCTGGGGAAAGGTGGTGTCCAGCATGGTATTTCTCGTCTGGTCCAGTGGGAAGTGGTCAAGTGACCGGCGAGGAAACGAGAGGCGAGAAATTATTATCCCGCCCCGCTTGTCGTGTTGATTTAGGCTGGGATGTCGCGGGCGAGTGCTTCCAGTGAGCCACTGCGGGCCGTACCGTCCGCCGCCGCAGGCAGTTCCATGCCTTCACAAGATCCGGCATCAACCAATGTCCAGGCGTTGCCCTGATAGTCGGTGACGGATGTGCCGGCACAGGTCGTTCCAGGGCCAGCTGCGCAATCGTTCTGACCCGCCAGTGACACGCCATAGCATTTCTCTTTGGACTGGGCCGCTACAGGTGTGGTGGCCGCTGCGGACAGGGCGGCGGCGACGGCACTTGCGACAACCAGGGATTTAGCGGTGTTAGACATGTGGGAAGTCCTTTTTTGATAAAGCTTGGTTTCGTGTTGTTACAGACAAACCCTAACCGACCAATTATCGACATTGAAGACACGAGCTTGTGTGTCACGTGCGCGTCAGAGTTTGTGACAAATCGCAGATTGGTAAACTGTTTAATTACAGTGATTTGCGTTGTTCGAAACGAGTCCCGGCCCCACTTGGGAGCCGGAAAAACTGTCAGAATGTAGTAAATGTTACAGAAGATCGGGGGCTGTAGCTTCCAGCGCAAGAAGCTTTGTAACATTTTCCAGGCTGTCGACCTTGCTTTGTTTTTGGCCCAGACGACGGATCGAGACGGTACGCTCTTCAACTTCACGGGCACCGATGGCCAGGATTACGGGCACTTTGCCAACTGAATGCTCACGGACCTTGTAGTTGATCTTCTCGTTGCGGGTGTCAGCCTCGACACGTACGCCTGCTTTTTGCAGTTCAGACACAACTTCCATCACGTAGTCATCAGCCTCGGATGTGATCGAAGCAACAACAACCTGACGCGGTGCCAGCCAGAACGGCAGCTTGCCAGCGTGGCTTTCGATTAGGATGCCAATGAAACGCTCAAACGAGCCGAGACAGGCGCGGTGCAGCATGTAGGGGCGGTGCTTGGCACCATCCTCACCGATATAGTTGGCGTCCAGACGCTCGGGCAGGTTGGGGTCGACTTGGAATGTACCGCACTGCCAGACACGGCCAATGGCGTCGGTCAGTTTGAAATCCAGCTTGGGGCCGTAGAACGCGCCTTCGCCTTCGTCCAGAGTATAGGCGTGGCCAGTCATCTTGATTGCGTTTTCCAACGCGCCCTCGACGTGATCCCAGCTTTCTTCGGTGCCGACACGCTTTTCAGGGCGGGTGGCAAACATGATCTCGAACTTTTCAAACCCAAGGTCTTTGTAGACCGACGATAAGAAGTCGATGAACTTGGCGCATTCTTCTTCGATCTGGTCCTCGGTGCAGAAGATATGGGCGTCATCCTGAGTGAAGCCCCGCACCCGCATGATGCCGTGCAGTGCGCCCGACGGTTCATAGCGGTTGCACGAGCCAAATTCAGCCATACGCAGCGGCAAGTCACGATAAGATTTCAAGCCCTGGTTATAGACCTGTACGTGGCAAGGGCAGTTCATCGGCTTCAGCGCGTTGATCGATTTCTCGCGCGCGTGCTCTTCGTCGACCTCAACAATGAACATGTGTTCCTGGTACTTGTCCCAGTGGCCTGATGCTTCCCACAGTTTGCGATCAACAACCTGCGGTGTGTTGACCTCAACATAACCGTCGGCCCGCTGTTTGCGGCGCATATAGTTTTGCAGTTCGGTGTAGATGGTCCAGCCGTTGGGGTGCCAGAAGATCTGACCGGGGGCCTCTTCCTGCATGTGGAACAGGTTCATTTCGCGACCTAGCTTGCGGTGGTCGCGCTTGGCGGCTTCCTCCAGCATGGTCAGGTGGGCCTTCAGCTTTTCCTTGCCGGTGAAGGCAACACCGTAGATCCGCTGCAACATGGCGCGGTCACTGTCGCCGCGCCAGTAAGCGCCAGCAATGGACATCAGTTTGAAGCTGTCGCCGGGAACTTGTCCAGTGTGTGCCAAGTGTGGGCCGCGGCAGAGATCCTGCCATTCGCCATGCCAGTACATGCGCAGCGGCTCGTCACCCGGAATGGCGTCGATCAGTTCGACCTTATAGGGTTCATCATTGGCGGTGTAAAAATCCACGGCGCGCTGACGGTCCCAGACCTCGGTGGTCACAGGTTCGCGCTTGTTGATGATTTTCTTCATCTCTTTTTCAATCACACCCAGATCTTCGGGGGTGAAGGGTTCAGCGCGGTCAAAGTCGTAGTACCAGCCGTTGTCGATCACCGGGCCGATGGTGACCTTGGTGTCGGGCCAAAGGGCTTGCACGGCGCGGGCCATGATGTGGGCAAGATCGTGGCGGATCAGCTCGTTGGCCTGAGCCTCGTCCTTCATGGTGTGCAGGGCAATGGTGCCATCTGCAGGGATCGGCCACTGCAGGTCCCAGTGCTGATCATTATAGGTGGCGGAGATGGCTTTTTTCGCCAGAGAGCTGGAGATGTCAGCGGCAACCTGCGCGGCGGTTACGCCTGCGTCATAAGATCGTGCATTGCCATCGGGAAAGGTGAGAGAGACTTGGGCCATGTTTCGGCGCTCCTCGTCAGTTTGGCGCCCACTGAACGCCCGGTTGCGGGTATATGTGTTTTGCTGATTTGGCAGGCTGTGGCGCAGCTGTCAAGCGCTGCTGAGAGAGGGCACGCGCCAGCCCGTCATATAGAGCATTGATACAATGAAGAAATGCTCAGGGGGCTGGTACGTTTTGACGGATGGCAGCGCTGAAGCCATCGCTTAGGCCGTGTGCCAGTGCGGATGTGTTGATATGAGACCGGTTGCGCAGTTGTTCTAAAGACAGGCGGCTGTCGAGCACGCCACGGTCGTAGGCATAGTCGGGCAGATAGCCATTGGCGACCACGCGCCAATCCAGTGGGACTTCGTCAACGATGGTTTTTATCATAGTCAGGACCACGGTTGTGCAGTTGGTGGTTAGGGAATTGTACCAGTGCGGTTTGGCCGCCAAGCGGTTGGCGGCCTCGACATATTGCAGGAGTAGAGCGCGTGTTTTCTCGGGCGTGGTGTTGATACGGTAGAGTTGGACATCTTCGCCGCGCACATTGGTTCGGGTGCCAACAACGTCGCGTTCATCCGCAGCGACGATCACCAGCGTATTGCTTTTGAACAGATCTGCGATGGGGGAAAAACCGCCGCCGACCTGACGACGGACTTCGACTGACCATGCGATCGGGTCCGCATTGGCAAAGTCAAAGCTGACGATCATATGGGCTATTTCGGGGCCAGCCCAATAAGACATGAACAGATCGACGCCCTGCAATTGGGACAAATCGTAGCTGCGGGTCTCCCAATGTTCGGTGGCCTCTGTTGGGGTTTGCCAGTCAAAATTGCGCACATTGATCAGTGTCAGATTATCTCCGTTGACTTCCCCAGTAACCTGACGCGCCACGTCGGGGGCCCAGTTGGCTTCGGATGGTGGGGAGAGGGTGGACCACCAGAAGATGACGCTGGCAAGCGCGAGGCAGTAGGTGGCCAGAGCACGCAGGCGGCGAGAGTTGAACAAAGAGGTGGCGACGGCCAAACCTAGCAGAGCAAAAATACCGGCAAAAGCTGCACGGATCGGGGTGCCGAAGGGCAGACGGTACCACAAGGCAAGAGAGGCCCAAGCAGTCAGAATTGCCAGCGCAACAAGAGCGGCAGCTATCAATAGGAATTTCAAAATTTTGATCACGCGGCACCTCAAAATGTTGCAGTCTTATGGACCAGTTGCAGCAACATGCAAACAGTGGATAAGGCTTGGGGGAGGTAATCACCAATTGCGAGCCGTGACAGCGCGTGTCACATCTTGGGAAAATTGAGGAGATCCGACATGGGTACTAGTGATTGTTTTGATAGCCCGCAGGGCCGCCGCATCGCCTATCACAAGAGTGAGGGAAAAGGGCCTTGGATTGTGTTCTTGGGCGGGCTGAAATCCGACATGGAAGGCACCAAGGCGGTATTTCTGGAGGCCTGGGCCAAGGCACAGGGCCGGGCGTTCCTACGGTTTGACTATTCTGGACATGGCGAAAGCTCGGGCACATTCGAAGAAGGCTGTATTGGCGACTGGCATGAGGACACTGTGGCGGCAGTCTCTGCGTTGACCCAGGGCCCAATTGTACCTGTCGGGTCATCAATGGGCGGGTGGCAGGCGCTGTTGCTGGCCAAAGAGATGCCAGAACGTATCCAAGGGTTGGTGACTGTGGCGGCGGCGCCAGATTTCACTGAAGATGGCTATTGGGCAAATTTCACGGTTGCCCAGAAACAAGCGCTGGAAGAGGTTGGCCATGTCGAACTGCCAAGCGACTATATGGAACCCTATATCATCTCGAGGCGGATGATTGAGGATGGCCGCACCCAGCTTGTGTTGCGCGCGCCGTTAAACCTGCCGTTTCCGGTGCGGTGTTTGCAAGGGACCGCTGATACAGCAGTAAGCACCGAGACCGCATTGCGCCTGATGGACCACGCCACTTGCGACGACATGCGCCTGACATTGGTCAAAGATGCCGATCATCGGTTTTCGGATGGACCGTGTTTGCAGATGATCGAAGATGCCGTGGTTGATGTACTGGGCGGGCTCTAGTGCGTCTGTTTGGAAAATGGCTGGGGCGGGTCCTGCTGGCATTGGTTGTCATCGGGGCTGCCCTGTGGGCATTTGGGCCTTATGAGGAAGTTGATCTCAAGACCTCGTTTGAACCGCGTCGATTTGGCGAAGGGGTGCAGGTCTATTTCGAAAGCATTGAAAGCCATCACAAGGATGTAACCCCTGGTGTTGAGAAGCGTGTGATCTGGCGCGAAGGGTTCAAGGAACAGCGCACGCCTGTTTCGGTGCTTTATGTACATGGATTCTCGGCAACCTCCGAAGAAATCCGTCCAGTACCGGATCAGGTCGCTGAGGCGCTGGGCGCCAATCTGGTGTTCACCCGGCTGCGTGGTCATGGACGGTCAGGAGAGGTATTGGCAGACGTGACCGTCAATGACTGGATGATGGACATGGCCGAAGGTCTGGCCGCTGCGCGACAGGTTGGGGACCGGGTTGTGGTGATCGCCACATCGACAGGCGCGACGCTAGCAACAGCTGCTGCATTCGACCCTGAGATGTCAAAGAACGTGGCTGCGATGATCTTTGTGTCTCCCAACTACGGCATCAACAAACCGCTGGCGCCACTTCTAACCTTACCGGCTGCGCGGTATTGGGTACCGCTGTTGGCTGGCCGTGAAAGAACACGACCTATGCAGAATGCAGACCATAAGACCTATTGGACCACGACATATCCGCTTGTGGCGGTGTTTCCGGTGGCGGCTCTTGTTGACACGGTTGTAAAAATGGACGTATCACAAATAAATGTTCCGGCTTTGTTCTGGATTTCTAACAGGGATCAGGTTGTGCGTCCTGATATGACGGCGCTTGTCGCCGATCGGTGGGGTGGCCCTGCCGACCTGCAGCTGGTGGTCCTTGACGGGAAAGGCGATCCGCGGTCGCACGTTATCGCAGGGGATATCAGATCGCCTGACCAGACCAAAGCCGCGACCGAAGGGTTTTTGAAGTGGTTGAAGATGCAAGGAATTGAGTGATGGAACAACGTGTCAGCCTGATTACATTGGGTGTTGAAGATATGGAAAAGGCCGCTGCGTTTTATGAGGCGCTGGGCTGGAAACGAGCAGAAAGCCCGGATGGGGTGATTGCTTTTGATATGGTAGGGCAGACGCTGGGTTTGTATCCGCTAACGGCGTTGGCAGAAGACATTGGTCTGCCGGTTTCTGCACTGGGGCAGGGGGCAATCACGCTAGGCCATAACACGCGTGCAAAGGAAGATGTTGCTGAGATCCTGGCACGAGCCGAAGTGGCTGGCGCAGAAGTTTTAAAGCCAGCAGCGGATGTATTCTGGGGTGGTCATCACGGGTATTTTCGGGCTCCGGATGGCTCAATTTGGGAAATAGCCCATAATCCATTCTCAACTCTGGGTGAAAACGGCGCGTTCCGTTGGAACGGCTACTGACATGCGTCGCCCAGGCAGCATGTGGAGCCTGGAAACGCTGGGCCGTGTGCGCCTGTCCGAACATTTTTACATGCGCGAATTTCTGTATTCAGAGATCGCCAATTTTCACCAGATCCAGAACATTCCCGATGATCCGGATCTGGCCATTGAGAGCGGCAGCGCGTTTTGCCGGTCTTTGCTCGACCCTTTGCAGGATACCTTTGGCCGGGTGGCAGTGCGGTCTGGGTATCGGTCTCGGGCGGTAAATGAATATGGCAATAAGAACCGTTTGAACTGTGCCCGCAATGACAATCCGCTGGAATGCCACATCTGGGATTGGGCGCGCGGTGATGCGCGTGTGGCCGGAGCATCAATTGTGATCCCCTGGTTTGCGGATCAGTATGACCGCGGGCGGGACTGGCGGGATCTGGCCTGGTGGCTGCATGATCATCTGGAATACTCCGAGATTTGGTTTTTCCCCAAACTCTGTGCCTTCAATCTGGTTTGGCGCCCCCAGCCCATGCGCCGCATCGACAGCTATATTGCACCGCGCGGACGGCTGTTGATTGCAGGTGAAACGCCGACGGAGACGTTAACGCAACGACAGTGTCGATATGGTGACTTTCCGAAATTCCAAGGATTGGTCTGGGCTTAGGCCTCTTGCCATGGCGAAGATAAGGGCGCAGTGATAGGAAATAGATCAATGCTTGCGCTTTGCTGGCGATCATGACCAACGGATAGGCACTATGGAACAGACTGGGCAATTATCACAGGATCCGCTGGTGTTGTTGCCTGGGATGATGTGTGACGCGCGCATTTTCCAACCTCAAATCATGGCGCTGTCGACGCAGGTTCCGGTGACCGTCGCCCCGTTGATTGGCGGCGAACGCATAGAAGACATAGCAATCCAGCTACTACAGCAACTGCCATCGAGATTTGCACTGGCGGGATTGTCGATGGGTGGAATTGTGGCGATGGAAATCCTGCGCCGTGCCCCAGAACGGGTCAGCCGGTTGTGCCTGATGAGCACCAGCCCTTTGCCAGACACTCCAGCCCAGGCTGCCACCCGCGAGCCGTTGATTATTGGTGCCCGAACAGGGCGCATGGATGACGTTCTGCGCCAGTCCATGCTGCCTGAATACCTGGCCCCAGGACCGCAACGGATCGAGGTCTTGAACCTGATGCATCAGATGGGCATGGAGTTAGGGCAGGCCCTGTTTGTCGCGCAGACGCGGGCCTTGCAACGGCGGCGAGACCAGCAGGGGACTCTGCGTAAGTGCAAGGTCCCAACATTGATCCTGTGTGGGGAATACGACCCGCTGACACCTGTGAAGCGTCATGAGTTCTTGGCTGAACTGATACCGAATGCCTCCTTGCAGGTGATCACCTCTGCTGGGCATCTCCCAACACTGGAACGCCCGGATGTGGTGAACAGGGTGTTGGCAGAGTGGTTGGCAGGTCAAACCTGATTTTTACGTATCAGGTTTCCAATCCGGCTGGGTCGCAAAAGACATGACATCCGCCCCAAGCTGGTCCCAATGCTGTTTGTCGCGTTCGAACACCACGACCTGTATTTCCAGAGCCGTGGCATCATCCATTGTGCCGAGGGAAAAGGTCAAATGATCTGGTGCGTGCGAATTGGAGCCGTAGATTGGGCTTCCACATTTCCCACAAAAGGCTTTTGTAACTTCAGAACCTCTGTTTGACTGGTATTTGAATGTGCTCAGTTCTCCGTTCAGAGTGACTGTATCCAAGGGGAACATAGCGCCAACCGTGTGGCCCGTTCCGCTCAACCTGCGACATTCTTCGCAGTGGCACTGTGCGACCACTACTGGTTGTCCGTTTGCCTTGTAAGTGACCGAGCCACACAGGCATTTTCCAGAGAAATTGTTTTTCATAAGCCGGAGAATACGGGCTGTCACAGCGGGTACAACTCACATCCCAGTGAGGCTTAACGCTCGATCACCCACTGTGTGGGCCAGCCCCTAATAGAACTTTGCCCGTTCTTCCTTGGTCGGGATCTTGGGCTCTGCAACAGGTTCGCCTGTTTCGATATTGAAAAATGGGGTCTGGCGCCAGCGGCCCGACATGCGACTGGTGGCCATGCGGCTGATGATACCTAGGGCCATGACGGCAGCGCCAGTCGTTTTGGAAGGCTTGCCTGGTTGCGGGACAAAGGCACGAGCGCGGATTTTCCCCAAGGCATCTTGGTTTGCAAAGATATCTGAAAGTAGACCGGCAAAGGGCAGGCCGGGTTTTGCGAGGGTGTTGGCAAAGGGGGTGCCGCAGCAGCTCGCGTACCAGCGCAGAGTGCCTTTGGGGCTTAGCCGCAGCAACTGCAGACAATCCGTACCCTGTGTAATTTCGATGGTATCTGGTGACACTTGGAAAAGGTCCACTGGGCCAGGGGCGGGGTCCGGCTGATTGTGATAGAGTTGTACGGCACGGCAATCGGGACAAAAACACACAACCCGAGTGCCCGTTTTCATCCCATGGGCGGTGACATGGCCGCGTAGTGTCCCACATTTGCAGGAAAAGGCTTGCTGTGCTGCGGTGGCCATCATCTTATTTCACCTTGGTTTTGCGCGGTGCTTTGCGTTTGGGTGCTGGCTTGCGGCTGTTGGCGTCCATGAATTCAATCACCAGTGGGCGGATGTTGTTGCGCCAGCTGCGGCCAGCAAAAATCCCGTAGTGGCCTGCGTCTGGCTCAACATGGCTGGCCTTGCGGGCGTCGTCCAGTCCGGTGCACAGATCCAATGCGGCGATACATTGGCCAGGGGCCGAGATATCATCATTGGCGCCTTCGACGGTTTTTACTGCGACATCGGTGATTTTTCCGAAGTCGACCTTGTGCCCGTCGATGGTGAACTCATTCCGGGCGATATCTCGGTTCTTGAACACCCTTTCAACGGTCGATAGGTAGAACTCGGCGGGCATATCCATCACTGCCAGATATTCATCGTAAAACCGGTTGTGGCTGTCATGATCCGAGGTTTCGCCTTTGGCGGCGCGCTGGATCTGATCGTTGAACGCCTGAGAATGGCGCTCGCCATTCATCGAGATGAACGAGGTGAGCTGAAGCAGCCCCGGATAGACCATGCGGCCAACACCGGAGTATTTGAAACCAACCTGCTGGATCATGGTTTCTTCGAGCTGACCCATGGTGACCCGGCGGCCAAAATCGGTGACTTCGGTTGGCGCAGCGTCTGGGTCAATTGGGCCGCCGATCAGGGTCAGCGAACTGGGTTGAGCCTTGGGATCCTGTTCGGCCAAATAGGCCGTGGCGGCCAAGGCAAGCGGGACCGGCTGACAGACTGCGACCACATGGGTCTCTGGGCCCATCTCACGCATGAAATCAACCAAGTAGAGAGAGTAGTCTTCGACGTCGAATTTACCTGCGGAAACCGGAATGTCGCGGGCGTTGTGCCAGTCTGTGACATAGACCTCGCAGTTTACGATCAGGCTTTTGACGGTGGAACGCAGCAAAGTGGCGTAGTGGCCGGACATTGGGGCGATGAGTAAAACCTTGCGCGGCTGTTCTTCGCGGCCCGCAACTTTGAAGTGAATGAGGTCGCCAAAGGGACGTTCAACCACTGTATCGATTTCGACCAAGTGGTCCTTACCGTCTTCGCAGGTGAAGGTGCGGATACCCCAGTCGGGTTTCACTGCCATGCGCTGAAAACTACGCTCGGTCACTTCCCCCCAGGCCGCCATCCAATTAAGGGCCGGGTTAGGCATTGCGGAAAACATAGGGTAAGATGCCATAGCTCTGGCGGTTGAGCCCAACCATTGGTTTGTGTTGCGGGCTGTTTCCATCAGATCGTAGGTCATCATATAGCGCATGCGTGTTTCCCTTGATTGCCGCCCGCATCACAGGGATAAAAGAATTCCAACCCATCGGACTTTTCGTCGCTTTGCCATAACGTTGGGGCGACATTATTCTGCATGGCAGAAAGTTAGGGGTAATTTATTAAAATGACAACAATTGACGATACTTTCACTGGAATATCCCCGGAACATATTGAACGACTTAAGAAAAACATGGATCATGTCGAGCAGCTTTCAAAGCGGTTGGCAGACGTGATGGGAAATAAGACAGCACATAACGCGGCTCTGGATGGTCCGAATCAAGATCTCTTTGCACGTGCAGCAACGGCATATTGGGCCGAAGCGGTGCAAAACCCTGCCAGACTATTGGAGCAACAGGTTGAATTCTGGGGCAAATCCGTGATGAACTTTGCTGAAGCCCAACAGGCGATAACGGCAGAAAGTGCTGAGGGATCCGTGCCGAAATCCAGTGATCGTCGCTTTGCCAACCCCATGTGGCAGAACAACCCTTATTTTCATTTTGTCCAGCAACAATACATGACCAATGCAGATGCTATCCGTCAGTCTGTCGCAGACATCACTGATTTGGAGGGCAAGGATAAACAGCGGCTCAGCTATTTTGCGGATCAGATCGTTGATATGATGGCGCCAACTAATTTTCTGGCCACCAACCCGGATGCTCTGGAAAAGGCCGTCGAAACCGAGGGGCAGTCCCTGATCGACGGATTGGAAAACCTGGTTGCTGACCTAGAAGCCAACGGTGGCGAGCTGGTTGTCAAACTTGCCGATGAAAGCGCCTTTGAGCTGGGGCGCAATATCGCCACATCAGAAGGCGAAGTTGTCTATCGCAACCGGATGATGGAGCTGATTCAATACAGTCCCAGCACAGATACTGTTTGTGAGACCCCAATCGTTTTGTTCCCGCCCTGGATCAATAAATTCTACATTCTGGATTTGAAGGCGCAGAACAGTCTGATCAAATGGGTGGTCGAGCAAGGCTATACCCTGTTTGTGGTGTCCTGGATCAATCCGGATGAAAGCTATGCTGAAGTGGGCATAGAGGACTATATTCAGGATGGGTTCCTGACCGCAATTGAAGAGGTCAAACAGATCTGTGAGGTCAAACAAGTCAATGCGGTGGGGTATTGCATTGCTGGCACCACACTGGGCCTGACCTTGTCACTGCTGAAGCAACGCGGTGACAAATCGGTGAAATCGGCGACATTTTTCACAGCACTGACAGATTTTTCCGATCAGGGTGAATTCACGCCATTCCTGCAAAATGATTTTATTGACGGTATTGAAGAAGAAGTGGGCGAGGTTGGCATGCTGCGCTCTTACATCATGGCGCGTACGTTTTCGTACCTGCGATCCAATGACCTGATCTATGCGCCAGCCATACGCAGTTACATGATGGGGCAAACGCCGCCAGCCTTTGATCTGCTGTATTGGAACGGTGATGGTGCTAACCTGCCGGCCAAAATGGCAGTGCAATACCTGCGTGGGCTTTGCCAGCGAAATGAGTTTGCTGATGGTGGGATTGAGCTGATGGGGCACACGCTGCAATTGAGCGAAGTGGATGTTCCATTGATGGCGATCACTTGCGAGACGGATCACATTGCGCGTTGGAAAGACTGCTATCGCGGCGTGCAACAAATGGGGTCTCGCTCAAAGAGCTTTATCGTCTCGCAGTCGGGTCATATCGCTGGCATCGTCAATCCACCAAGCAAGAAGAAGTATGGGCACTATACCAACGCCGACCTGAAAGTTGATGCCGATGCGTGGTTTACGAATGCCCAGTTCCACCAAGGGTCGTGGTGGCCGCGCTGGCAAACATGGCTGAAAAAGCGATCCGGTAAGCAGATTGCAGCGCGTCAACCGGGTGATTCGAACCACCCGCCGTTGTCCCCAGCGCCCGGAACCTATGTGAAGGTTAGTGCAAGGCGTTGAAAACATTGATGGCGTAAGTTTTTTCTGCAGTGCAGCAATAAATATCTTGAAATGCTGCGCTGCAGAATGCATATAGTTCTCATGCTGAGCAGGCGGGATTGTCCCACCGGCGGCACTTTGAGGATTTGGAACAATGGCTTCGACCCAAGACTTTACCGCCGTCATGAAAGACATGATGGGTGCATTTCCCGTAGACACCGCTTCGATGGAAGACGCGTTCAAGAACACTGCTGCTCTGAACGAAAAACTGTCGACTGTTGCTCTGACTGCTGCTGAGAAATCAGCTGAAGTGTCCAACAAGTGGACCAAAGAAACTCTGGCTAAGCTGAGCGGCGTATCGAAAGCCCCTGCTGATCCTGCTGACTATGCCAAATCGGTCACTGACTTCGCCAGCGCATCAGCAGAAGTTGCAGCTGAAAACCTGGCTGCTTTTGCTGAAATCGCCAAGAAGGTCCAGATGGACACTGTTGAGCTGATGATGGCTGCTGGCAAAGACATCAGCGAAGAAGCAGCAACTGCTGTTAAAAAGGCCACCGCTGACGTGACCACTGCTGCTAAAAAAGCCGCAACCAAGTAAGATATAAATGCGAGCGGCACCGGCTCCTCCCTCTTGGTGTTCTCGCAATGACGGGCAGGTCGTAAGACCTGCCCTTTGTCGTTTCAGAGCCTGGGTTTCTTGCTGGAACACCTAGGACCCGTCAAAAGACAGCATTCTGGAATTGAGCATGTCGCGGTGACCAGCCACACAGGCGGCGAATTTTCTCTGCGCTCATTTGCTGGTCCAGCGTTGGTCCCTCGGCCCAATTGCCATGTTTAGCCACCACATGTTTTAAGTTCCGAACGAGGTAACCTGCCTTGTGGCTGTGCCTTTTAGAAATCTCGGCGACGATGTCGCCTACGCTGGTACCGTCCTCTGTGCTGACGTTGAAAGAGCCGGTCAGATTGCTATCTTCCAGTACCATGCGATAGGCTACCGCCAAGTCGTCACGATGGACCAGTGGCCAGCGGGTGGAGATACTGCCCCAGACCTCAATTGGGTCACCATCCTGTGCCTGCTGGATGAAGCGTGCAAACACGCCACCATCTTGGTGGTAAACCATCGCAGGGTGAAGAATTGCCGCTGAGATCTGTGCAGCATTTGCCAGAGACTGACCATTCTTCGTCATCCAGGCAAAAGATTCGATTGGACGCAGCGGCCGGGTCTCGCTGGCAACACTGTTGCCGGTAGCCCCATATAGCCAGCACCCCCCAGTATATAACAATCGGAGCGGAGTTTCACGCTGGGCTGCACGGCGCAGAATTTCCGTGATTGCACGGGTATCCACTGCTGCCATATTGTCATCAAAAGTGGTGGCCAACTGGATCAGCCCGTCGACTTCACGTACCAAGTGCGCCCAGTGGTCCGGTTTGCGTAAGTCTCCCCGATAGGGGGTCGCACCCAGTTGCAACAGTGTCTGGTCCGAGATTGCCGAGCGGCTAAGTCCGATGACGTTATGCCCGTGCCGGGTCAACTCTGTGGTCACTGCGGTGCCGATGGTACCTGTGCCACCCAGAATAAGAACTTTCATGGAGATCTCCCAAATCATCAGTATTGGGATAAGTCTGTAAAAGCTGAAGCCTACTTGAGGTCAAGTGAAAATTGTGGACGTGGAGGTGCTAAGCTCGTTCTGGTAATCCATATCTGACAACAAAATCTCGGGTAGGAAGCGCGGTGCTTTCCTTTTCTTCTGCACTCGCATAGGCTTTGCTGCAATGCATCATGTGGCGGGAGTAATGACATGGCGGAACGGGATAAACCCCTGCTGATCAAGCGATATGCCAGCCGTCGGCTGTATAACACCGAAACCAGTGATTATGTGACACTGGAAGATATCGCAGGCTTTATTCGGGCCAACCGCGAGGTCCAGATCATAGATTTGAAGTCAGGTGATGACCTGACGCGGCAATACCTGCTGCAAATTATTGCTGAACACGAGAGCCGCGGTGAAAACGTACTGCCAGTAGACGTGCTGAATGATTTGGTGCGCAGCTACATGGTTCCCGGTGGTGGAGTGATGCCACAGTTCTTGCAAAGCTCTTTTGAAATGCTGCGCGACAGTCAGTCCCAGATGGCAGAGACAATGACCGCGATGAACCCGATGGCGCAAATTCCGGGTTTTGACGCCATGAAGGCGCAGCAGGAAGCGTTCCTGAAAGCTATGACCGGTGGTCTAGGAGCGGGCTGGCCTGGCGGCCCACGCGAGACGCCTAAAGCAGAAAAAACGGGTGGCGAAGATCTAAATGAGATCAAAAAGCAACTGGCTGATCTGCAAGATAAATTGTCAAAATTGAAGTGATCTGAATGGAGGATGGTGCGTGCAAGCACGCACCCTACACAGATTGAAATGTTTGAGTGTAAGCCCAGGATGTGTCCTGGGCTTTTTCTTTTTCCGGGGCCTTAGGCTGCGGCTTTGCCTTTGACGTCGGCTACGGCGTCCAGCAAAATATCGGCAATTATGTCCAGTTCCGCACGGGTCAGCCGCACCGGCAGCCGCACATCGCAGGCGTGGGCTAACATGGCGCGTGTTTGTGGCAATTCTGGTAGATCATTCAGAAACTGCCAGTTCCAGAATGCGCGGGCATTATCAGTGGACAGGCCAAAGATCTGTACCTTGACACCACGTGCTGCAGTGGCTTCGGCAAAAGCCGCAATTTCCTGGCTGTCCATGTTGACCAGATTGAACTGGATCGAATCCGGGGCGCGGACCTCCGGAGGTAGCGAGGCGGGGACATGCAGGCTGGCAGAGGTGTTCAATCGCTCCGCCACATAGTCATGGTTGCTCCGTCCATCGCGCACCCTGCGCAGGAGTTCGGGCAATTGCGGTCGGATGACTGCCGCTGACAGGTTGCTCATCCGCAGATTATATAGCGGCAGTTGGTTCTGCCATTTGGCAAAAGCCTGTGCCAGTTCCGGTGAATTGTCACCGCGCGGCCCTTTATGTTTTTGCCAATTGTGCTCGTAAGCGCCGGACATGATCACTGCTCGGGCCACCAGATCCGCGTCGTCCGTGATCAGGATGCCACCTTCGCCGGCGTTGATCATCTTATACGACTGGAACGAAAAGCAGCCGATACGGCCAATGGTGCCGATGTTCTTGCCATGCCATGTGGTGCCCAGCGAATGTGCCGCATCTTCGATGATGGGTATATCGCGCGCGTCACACAGAGCAGCGATCGAATCCATATCCGAGGTATGACCACGCATATGGCTGATCAGAACCGCACTGATATTGTCGTCCAGCTTGGCTTCAAAATCAGCAAGGTTGATGCGGTAGGTGTCACCCACCTCACACAGAACAGGCACGCAATCGGCATGCACGACGGCTGATGGAACAGCAGCAAAAGTGAACGCGGGGATCAGCACCTGCGCGTCGCGTGGCAGTTCCAGTGCCTTAAGAGACAGGAACAGTGCAGCTGAACAGGAGGACACGGCAAGGGCGTATTTGCTGCCCAAAAGCTCGGCAAATTCTTGTTCCAGCAAAGCCACCGGGGCGTCTTGCGGTGCAGTATAGCGAAACAGATCACCCGAAGCCATCAACGCGTCAATCGCTTCGCGGGCAGCAGCGGGGATTGGTTCAGCGTCATGTACATTGGGAGGTTGTGTCATATTTCAATTTCCAAAATTTAACTTTTTGAAAATGTAAAACACTTGCGGGGAGCTGCCAAGTGGATTCCTGCGCTCGGACTCTGCAATAGTAAAAATTTCACGGAACTGTTGCTTGCGCCACACTCGGATAGCGGGTGTTTAAACGCCCAGCCTATCGCGCAACGCATACCAGGTCATTGCCAGCACCAGTAGAGGAGAGCGCATTCTGGGCCCTCCGGGAAATGCCGGAGCCGGCACCCGTGACATGGTGTCAAACCCTTCAGACTGACCTTGGATTGCCAAGGCCATTAGCTGTCCGGCATGAGAGGCGGTGCCTACGCCATGCCCTGAATAACCTGAGGCGGATATAACGTTGGTTCCCAACCGCGCCAGATAGGGCATTCGCTTCATGGTAATGCCGAGGGTTCCCCCCCAAGTATAGTCCACTTTTACGTCGCGAAGATGGGGGAATATCTGTGTCATCGGCTTGCGTACAACCGCGTCAATGTTGCTGGGGAACCTGTAACCGTAGCTTTCGCCACCACCAAAAAGCAGCCGTTTGTCAGCGCTGAGGCGGAAGTAATTGACAACAAATTTGCTGTCAGCAATGGCCACGTCGCGGGTCAGCACCTTGGCCGCGTCATCGCCAAGAGGTTCGGTCGCTGCGATGAAATTGTTGATCGGCATCACACGGGAGGCCACCTGAGAGTTCAGGCCACCAAGGTAGCCGTTACACGCCAGAACCAGGTGATCAGCGCGGACACTACCAGAGGCCGTGCTGACCTTGACCTCAGTGCCGGGATCAATTTGCAGAACTTCGCTTTGTTCGTAAATTTCAGCCCCTGCTACCGCTGCGGCGCGCGCGAGACCCAGCGCATAGTTTAGAGGATGCAGGTGCGCGGCGCCGTGATCCAGAAAACCACCTTTATAATCGGGTGAGGGGCAGAGCTGATGACAGGTTTGCTGGTCAAGAATTTCCAGTTCACCATAGCCATAGTGGTTTTGCAGATGCGCGCCGTATTCATGCAAATGCGCCACTTCGCTTACGCTGGATCCGGTCCAGGCCACACCGGGTTTTAGATCGCAGTCAATTGAATGGCGCTTGATCAGGTCTTTGACCAGGTCCTTTGCGTCTTCACCCAGTTTCCACAGTTTCTGAGCCTCAGGATCGCCCATCAGGGCCTCTAGGCCTTCTTGATCCAGACGCTGGCCGCTGCCCAACTGACCGCCATTGCGCCCGGATGCGCCAAAGCCAACACGGTGGGCTTCAAGCAGCACAACGCGCATCCCAGCCTCAGCCAAATGCAGGGCGGTTGAAAGACCTGTATAACCAGCCCCAATGATACAGACATCCGCGCGAATGTCGCCGCTGAGTGAGGCAAAAGGATCAAGCGTATTGGCCGTGGCGGCATACCAACTGCTTGGGTATTCACCCTTGTTGTCATTGCTGTGCAGAAGGTTCAAAGCCATGTTGCCACCCTGTTTGACCGAGCCGGATAACGTGATCAGGCCCTTGATGTTTCTTTTTGCCAAAAATACTCAAAACTGCCCCCGCCAAAGCGGGGGCAATTGGGGAAGATCTTTTGCTCAGACGTTCAGCAGCAAGTGCTCGCGCTCCCAAGGTGAGATTACTTGCAGGAACTCGTCATATTCTGCACGTTTTACAATTGAATAGACCCGCGCAAAATCTTCCCCCAGAACCTGGTGCAGGGCGTTGGAATTGTCGAACAGGTCCAGTGCGTCGCCCATCACTCGTGGGATGTCTTCGTCGGCTGCATAGGCGTCGCCTTTGAACTCCGGGCTGGGTTGAAGTTTTTCAACCATGCCCAGATAACCACAGGCCAAGGATGCGGCGATCCCCAGATAGGGGTTGCAGTCCATCCCGGCCAAACGGTTTTCAACCCGACGGGCGGACGGGCCAGACAAAGGCACGCGAATGCCGGTGGTCCGGTTGTCTTTTGCCCAGCTTAAGTTGATCGGCGCGGCATGATCCTTCACATAGCGGCGGTAGGAATTGACGTAGGGCGCCAGCACTGCAATTGCAGCGGGCAGGTGGGACTGAAGTCCACCAATGAAATGGTGAAACGCGTCAGTTTCTTCGCCGTCAGGGCCGGAGAAAATATTCTTGCCAGTGGCAGTATCAAGTATCGAATGGTGGACATGCATGGACGAGCCTGGCTCGTTGGCAATAGGTTTGGCCATGAAGGTGGCATAGCAGTCGTGGCGCAGTGCCGCCTCGCGGATCAGACGTTTGAAATAAAACACTTCGTCCGCCAGTTTGATCGGATCGCCGTGGACCAGATTGATTTCAAGCTGACCGGCACCGCCTTCCTGAGTGATGCCGTCGATCTCAAATCCCTGCGCCTCGGCAAAGTCATAGATGTCGTCAATCACCGGGCCAAACTCGTCGACAGCTGTCATCGAGTAGGCCTGACGTGCTGCAGCGGGGCGGCCCGACCGGCCCATCATGGGTTTGATCTCTTGCAACGGGTCAGTGTTGCGCGCGACCAGGAAAAACTCCATTTCCGGCGCAACAACAGGGGTCCAACCCTTGGCAGTGTAGAGCTCTACCACACGTTTTAGCACGTTGCGTGGTGAAAACGGGATCGGCTCACCGGCACTGTCAAAGGCGTCATGGATCACCTGCAGGGTCCAGTCGCCGGTCCATGGGGCGGCGGTGGCCGTGCTCATGTCGGGGCGCAGCACCATATCCTTTTCGATAAACCCGTCATCGCCTGCGGCCTCACCCCAGTCTCCGGTGATGGTCTGATAAAACACGCTGTCGGGAAGGTGAAAATAATCCTGCCGCGCGAATTTGGAGGCAGGAACTGCTTTGCCGCGGGCAATGCCGGGTAAGTCCGAAACAACGCACTCAACTTCGTCCAGGCGTCGGCCTTCCAGATAGGCTTTGGCGGCTTCGGGTAGGCTATCAGTCCAAGCGGGCATCAGATCCTCTCCTTCTTCAAAAACTCGGCCATGAAGGCTGCGATGGTGTGGCTGTTCAATGGACCGTGTAGGTCGTTTCTTGCACGGTCTAAAATGTCATCGGGCACAACGCCACGGCCGCGCTTTTCAATCAGGTCAGCGACAAACGGGCTGGCGAACTCGGGATGTGGCTGCAGCGTCCAGATTGTGTCACCATAGGCAAGGACGCCGTTCTTGCAGAACTCATTGCCAGCCAGAACACGGGCGCCTTCGGGCAGCGTCACAACTTGGTCTTGGTGCCAGGCATTCAAGGTCAATTCTTGACCATCCTGCTCGTACTTTACGCGACCCACAGCCCATCCGCCGGAGTATTTCTCGACGATTCCACCCAGCGCCTGTGCGATGATTTGGTGGCCAAAGCAGATACCAACCATCGGCAAGGCTTGGGCATTAATGTCCCGGATCAGATTCTCCAGTGGAGGTATCCAGTCATGATCTTCGTAGACGCCGAATTTTGAGCCGGTAATCAACCAGCCGTCAGCCGCCTCTGGGCCCGAGGGAAAGATGCCGTCGAGCACAGCGTAGGTCTCGAATTCAAACCCGTGCCCGTCCAGCAGGGTGCGAAACATCTGGTCATAGTCGCCAGCTGTATCAATCAACTGGTCGGGTGCGTGGCCAGTTTGCAGTATTCCAATTTTCATGTCTCACCTGAATTTGATCAAATTTAGCCTAGCGGAGGGTTTCTCACCGCACAAGGGCCTCAAACCGACTCGAGCAAGGAGAGCCAATGGCTGTCTTTGGGGCGTTCGGCAAACAGTTTCATTTCTTGACGTTTGGTCATCGCCATATTGCTGATCATCATGGCAGGCAGGATACGCGCGATCAGTGGGTCCTGTTCAAACGCTTCAATGGCTGCACCCCAATCCGCCGCCAGCTGTGGCACGCCTGCGGCTGCATAAGCATTGCCAGTTGTTGGCGCCGGTGGCGTCATTTTGTCTTCGATCCCCAGTATGGCGGCACCCAGTACTGTGGCCAACATCAAGTAGGGATTGATATCGCCACCTGCCACCCGGTGCTCAATGCGGCGAGCCTTGGGGTTGCCGCCAGGAATGCGAATGGCGACGGTGCGGTTTTCATATCCCCATGTGGCCGCTGTAGGGGCATGGGCACCGGGAACCAGCCTGTCATAGGAGTTTCCATGCGGCGCAAAAATCAAAGAGCTTGCGGGCATCGCAGCAAGACACCCAGCCACCGCTTGTTGCAGAAGCTCTCCTCCGGTTTCGCTGCCATCGTCAAAGACGTTGTTGCCGTCACGGTCAACAACCGAGAAATGGACATGCATGCCGTTGCCAGCCTCGTCCGCATAGGGTTTGGCCATGAAAGTTGCGGCCATGCCATGCTTGCGTGCTATGCCTTTGACCATTACCTTGAACAGCCAGGCATCATCGGCCGCGCGCAAGGCATCCTGATGGTTCAGGTTGATTTCAAACTGACCCAACCCGCCTTCGGAAATTGCGGTTTGCGCCGGAATACCCATCGCAGCAGAGGCTTGGTACAGATCGGTGAAAAAGGCGTCGAAAGCGTCCAGTTCAGCCAATGAAATAATAGCATGGCTGTCCAGAGCCCGGCCGGTCAGCGGGTTTTTGGGAGGGCAGGGCTGGTCGCCACTGTCATCCACCAGATTGAACTCCATTTCCGTGGCTGCCATGACGGTCCAGCCACGGTCTGCGTAGCGCGCCAGAACGGTTTCCAACGCATGGCGGGGATCACCGGGAAAGGGAGTGCCATCATCATAGTGCAATGTCATAGGAACCAGTGCAGAGGCCGTTTCCAGCCAGGGCATCGGCACTGGACCACGGCTGGTGGGCTTCAGAACCCCATCAATATCGCCGCTTTCAAAAACCAGTGGGCTGTCATCAATATCGCTGCCCCAAAGATCCAGGTTCAGAGCTGAGAGCGGCATCCGTGCGCCACCATCCGCCAGCTTGGCCGCAGCTTCAGAGGGCATACGCTTACCGCGCAACTGCCCGTTTAAGTCACAGGCGGCAATTCTGATTGTTGAAAGGCTGGACAGATCCATGGTTGGCTCCTTTGGGTAGATAAAGGAGGTGTAGCGCAGGACGCATCCCGCGCCAAGAAAATTTGATCAAAATATTTCGACACTCTGGGAAGGGACAAAAAATGGCCCCCGAAGGAGCCATTTGGTTTCAGAGCACATTCTCCAGCCAATACTAGCGGATCAGATTGATACGCAGCTTTAGCTTGGCACGGCGCGCCTGTGGCAAGTGGCGGTTCAGCCGCTTATTGACCAGTCCAAAGCCGCTGATGATCACCAATGTGAGTAAGATGAAGTAGAACGCCAGGATCGGGTAAGGGATAAATGGGTTGAAAGTCTTATCCGCAAAATAGCTGGCGTAATAAAGGGCATCGCCTTTTTGGCGCCAGGCTGGAAAGCCCGAAAAATAGACCAGCGTTGTGGCATGGAACAAAAAGATAGCTTCGTTTGTATAGGCAGGCCATGCAAGGCGCAGCATGGTGGGCCAGACAACCCGTCGAAACCGGGGCCAGCCAGATAAGCCATAGGCATCGGCAGCTTCGACATCGCCCTTTGGGATGGACTGAAGGGCGCCGTAGAAGATCTCACCTGTGTAGGCGGCTGTGTTCAGGAACAACACGATCAAGGCCCCGAGCCATGCGGAGGTAAGGGGATCAAAAATAGGCGATACACCTTTGAGGCTCAGGAACATGAAGTAGGCAAAGAAGAACTGGATAAACAGTGGCGAACCGCGGAACAGGAAGATAAACCATTCAGCTGGCTTGCGGTAGATTGCCTGGCTTGAGTTTTTTGCCACTGCCAGCGCGGTAGCAAGGAAAAAGCCGGTAAAAACGGCGACCACTCCGAAGTAGATATTCCAGATCATGCCTGAGCCGATCAGAGTGAATTGTTCACACAGAGTGAAATCACTGCGTGGCAGCAGGCGTTCGCCATAGCCCAACGATCTGAAGGCGTAATCTTGTAAGGTTTGGAAGCAGCTCATGACGCTTTCCTTTGCGCTTCACCACCCAGAGTGGCCTGCCCGTGCGACAGGCGTTTCATCAGCTTTTCCAGAACCACCTCAGACACCTTGGTGAAGGTGAGATAGAAAATCAGGAGCGCCAGGAAATACCACATACGCCAGTCACCATGCGGGTAGGCGGTGAATTTTGCGGTCTTGGAACCACCCAACTCGCGGGCCCAGTAGACAATGTCTTCGACGCCCAGCAGGAACAACAGTGGTGTAGCCTTGATCAAAACCATCCAAAGGTTTGATAGGCCCGGCAGAGCATAAACCCACATCTGCGGCACCAGGATACGCCAAAACGTCTGGTGGTGTGTCATGCCATAGGCTTCGGCTGTTTCGATTTGACCATGGGGAACGGCGCGCATCGCACCATACAGAACGTTGGCGGCAAAAGCGCCAAAAACAATGGCAAAGGTTATGACAGCAAGCGAGAACCCATAGGTCTCGTGCATCCATTGCGGTGACGATCCCAACGGCATTTTGGCGATGTCGCAGACGACAAAATCGCTGCCCTGGCGAATGGGTTCGTCCCAATCCGGACATTTGACTTTGTGAAGCAGCCATTCAATGCCCTGGTCCAGTGCAATGACAAAGAACATGAAGAAGGCAATGTCGGGGACACCACGGACAATGGCGATGTAACCTTTGCCCAGCCAGCTAAGTGGTGCAAATCGGGCGCGTGCGGCCATTGCACCACCAAAACCCACGGCCATCGCGGTCGGAGCGGTCACGGCCAGCAGCAATAGAACTGTCCCAAATGAGGTGTAAAAGGACATGTGTTTACCGGTGGTCAGGTAACAGCTTAACCATTTGATGCCCTCGAGGGTGGCAGGATCTGAGCAATAGGAGAAAATGGTGTGCCTCGTAGTCTAGCGCCGAGCTGAATCGCAACGGAAGGTAGTAGGAGAGGGGGCAGGGCCCCCTCTCGCAGGTCTTGATGTTAGATCAGGGCGATCAGAACTTGCCCTCGATCTCCCACTTGTCCAGCATAGCGTTCAGCGAGCCGTCTTCTTTCATCGAAGCAATTGCAGCGTCGAACTTGGCATGCAGTTCAGAGTCGGACTTGCGAAATGCCATGCCGATGCCACCACCGAGAAGGATGTCTTCGATGAACACCAGGTCGGTTTCTGCAACAATTGGGTTTAGGAAGTCTTTGTCAGACAACACAGCGTCAGCTTCGCCGGATTTAACCGCAGCAATGGTTTCATCTGGGGTTGGGAACTCAACCAAAGTAGCACCAGATTCAGCAACGTGAGCTGACTGGATAGTGGACGCCTGAGCCGCAATTACAGCAGTTTTCAGGTCAACGTCCGCAGACATCGAAGCGAAAGATGATGGCGAAGGCTGAGTGTAGCCTTGTGTGAAGTGTACAACTTCAGCGCGCTCTGCAGTGATCGACATGCCAGCGATGATGGCGTCGTAGTTGCCCGAAGTCAGGTTAGGGATGATCGAATCCCAGTCGTTGGTGACCCATTCGCAAGTTTGGCCAGCGCGTTTGCACAGCTCGTCGCCCAGCTCACGCTCAAAACCATCAACTTCGCCGGCATCGTTCAGGAAGTTGTATGGAGGGTAGGCGCCCTCGGTGCCCAGACGAACGGTGTCGGCCATGGCCAGACCTGCGCTAAGTGCGAGGGCCGCTGTGCCCAAAAACAGTGATTTCATAGTAGTTCTCCCAGTTAGTGTGGTTTTTTGTAGTCTTGTATTAGTGGCGGGTGGCGGACAGGAAGCCGCGCAAACGTTCGGATTGGGTGTTGCCAAACACTTCGTCTGGGCTGCCCTGTTCCTCGATCAGGCCCTTGTGCAGAAACACTACGTGGTCCGACACATCTGCGGCCAGCTTCATATCGTGGGTAACGATCATCATGGTACGGCCTTCCGCGGCGAGATCCTTGATCACCTTGACGACTTCTTGTTCCAGCTCAGGATCTAGTGCCGACGTAGGTTCGTCGAAAAGCAGGGCTTCGGGCTCCATGCACAGGGCCCGGGCAATGGCGGCGCGTTGTTGTTGCCCACCAGAGAGCTGAGCAGGAAACACATCACATTTGTCGCCGATCCCTACCTTGTCTAAATACTGACGGGCGGCGGCTTCGGCTTCATCCCGATCACGGCGCAAAACGGTCACTGGCGCTTCCATTACGTTTTGCAGGATGGTCATATGGGCCCACAGGTTGAACTGTTGAAAGACCATCGACAGGTTGGTGCGGATTCGCAGCACCTGTTTTGCGTCCGCTGGACGTCGGGCCAGCCCGGTCCCATGCCAAGAGATTGGTTCGCCTTTGAACAGGATGTTACCCTGTTGACTGTCTTCCAACAGGTTGCAGCAACGCAAGAGGGTGGACTTACCGGAGCCGGATGAGCCGATCAGCGATACCACATCGCCACGATGTGCGGTGATATCTACACCTTTAATGACTTCAAGTTCGCCATAAGATTTGTGCAGGTTGCGAATTTCCAGAACAGGTGTTTCGTCAGTCAAGGTTTAAAATATCCGCTAGCTGTTAAGTTGACGACAGTATTGGACCTAAAAATGGAGCCAATGCAATGCGCAAAACGATTAATACAGCGTGCAAAGAGGCGTTTTGGCGGCTGAGCAGGTCGGAACGGAAGGTTGATGATTTTGGAAACTGATCTTTCCAAAATTTCGTCGAGCTGTGTTCGACTTGCGAACGGCAGATGGCCACTGGCGGTAGCCTCGAAAGACAGAGGAAATTTGCTGTCCCCGCTTGCTGGATGCCCAGTTGGTACAGCCGGTAACCGTTATGGTGCGCTTGCCAAGTAGACATCTTGCTCACAAAACGATGACACTCTGCGCCTGCGACCTTAGCTGCGCTGCAATATGATCGACACGGGCGCGCGCTTACATTTGTGGGTCACGCCCTTGGTGACGCATCAGGGCAGGGCCTAAAGGCGTGGGGACCGCGAGATAATCAGTGGCTGGTATGGCCTCCACTCCCTTTAGGTGCAGGGTTGTGCGGTGGGTGTCTGACAGTTCTAAAATCGCGGCTTGTATCGCCAGGAAAAGCGGCTTTGCATCACGTCCCATGGCAGTGATGTAGGGAAGCGCTGGTGTGGGTTCTGTGCGGGTCAGTTCTACCAAGTCGTTGGCGAAAGCATCATATCGCTGGATCATTTCCCAAGACAGTGCATCCAGGGCGGCAAAGTCGCCCCCCCCCTCGGCAACGACCTGCGCCGATGCTTGATGTCCGCCGGTTTCCACGAGTTCACCGGGCATCAAGCTGCGAGATCTCATATGGGTGATCGGGGCGGCCCAGCCGGATTGAGACAGCGAATCATTATAGGCAAAGCGCTGTCCGTCAAAATCGCCAAGCTTGGCGCCAGCACGATCCCGATGGGCGACGATAACGCTATTGTAATATCCCGGCTGACAGCCGGGCAGGCCATAGTCAGGCGCGCCAATCAGTTGAACGTCGCTATAGAGGCGGGTGCGATAGGGCATGCCACATGTCTGTGCCAGCAACAGATCGGGAGAGCGCCAGACCTGCCAGGGATCTGCGTCACGGGTCAGGCTATTCGGGCCAAACCCTAGTTGCGCCCGAATGGCATCCCAATAAGCGTCATTTGCAGCCGCAGTTTCTGGGCGGTCATACATTCCAAGATGGGCAATCACAGCGCGCGCTCCATCCGTTGCCGGGCCTGGGCGCTGTCGACGTCGCTCACACCCAATAGATTGGCGGAGAGTCGCAAAATGGCATCTTCGCTATCGTCTCGCTCACCATCGGCAAGCACCACTTGCCACAGTGCCTCGATCACCGCTATGCGGTCCTCATAAGCCACTGCTTCTTTGATGGCGCGGGTGAAACGCACCGTGTCAGGGGCCTCGGCCTCCATTGCCTCGGCCTGTTCGCGCAGAATGATGGCACCGCCCATATCAAGCCCGTAGCGGGCGGCAATAATGCGGTCTATCCGGTCCTGCTCAACATCGGCGTAATTGTGATCAGAGCGGGCAATACGCACCAAGAGTGCGGTGAGCGCCAAACGGGCATCCTGAGGGTCCAGCGCAGAAGGGATTGGTTGCAATAGCTTGTTCAGCAAGTCCTTGAACATCAGTTTTCCTCTGACAGAGATATGAGTTTGGCTTTGGCTTTGGCGCGAGCGGTCTGGCTGTCGGCATAAGACAGTCCCATTGCCCGGCGGATTTCCTCGACGATGGTGACTTCGCCCGGGTGCTCTTTGTTGTCTGCCAGTACCACTTCCCACAGGGCATCCATCGCGGCCAGCCGTTCTTCGATATCGGTGGTTTCGCGGATCAACCGTCCAAACGTATCACTTTCCGGTGCGGCTGCCTGCAGCTTTTCACAGGTGGCGCGAACCTTGGCGGCTTCAATAGCGTTGTGCTGGTACAGCCGGGCCAGGATCCGGTCGATCAAGCTGATTTCTTCAAGCTGGTATTCGCGATCCGATTGCGCCACCCGAACCAGCAAGGCGCCCAAAGCCAGTTCGGCGTCCGGATCGGGCAGCACCACTTGTCCTTTGGGACGAATGGCCTGAAACAGTTTTTTCAACATTGGCATGGCGGTCTCCGCGAGGACTAATCAAGAGATTGCGTTTTAGCTACCATAGCCTTCAATGATCTCCATGTCGCCGGTGGAAACCGGGTCTCGCAGAGCCTTGGCATCTTGATAAGACACAGAGTCATAGCAGGCTTTGGCCGTGGCATAGTCGCGAAATTCAATCACCACGGTGCGGGCACGTGTTTGACCCTCGCGGACCTCTTTTTGGCCGCCGCGAACCAGAAACCGGGCTCCAAACTCGGCAAAAGGTGCCGCATTGGCAGCGACGTAGTCTTTGTAGCGAACCATGTCGTCAACATCGACATGGGCAACCCAATATCCTTTTGGCATTTGTCTCTCCCTTAGTTCCTGCGCGCAGGCTGGAACAAATTTGTGTGCATATCAATGAGTTGCTTGAACATTTTTTCCCCGTATCACAGTTGCCAGGGGATGGTGCGTGCAAGCACACACCCTACACAGACAGGTCTTGGTGGGGAATGTTGCAACCCTGCATAAAAACGCCCACCAAATGGCGGGCGCTTTTTGTTGGATTTTGGTGGGCTCAGCCGATCTCAGAGAGACGTGCCAGCGCCTCTTTGATCTTGGCTTCTTCCTCTTCGCGCAGAACCAGATTGGCGCGGGTTTCGGCCACCACTTCGGCTGGTGCGGAATCCGCGAACTTGGGGTTCTTCAACCGACCGCGCAGACCGCCTAGTTCTTTCATTAGCTTGCCAAGGTTCTTTTCCTGACGGGCCTTTTCTGCCGCGACATCAATGATCTCGGCCAGTGGTAACGCAAACGAGGCCCCCGGTGCACCGATGGAGATGCAGCCTTTGGGTAGGGTGTCAGCGTGTTCAAGGCTCTCAATGCGGGCAAAGCGTTTGATCAGCTCGCCATTGCGATCCCAGTAGGATTGGCCAGCCGCGTCGATCTCGGTCACCAGCATCGGCACCTTGGCACCGGCAGGCACGTTCAGTTGGGCGCGGGCAGAGCGGATGTTGTCGATGACCGCAATCACCCAGTTCATCTCGCGCTCAGCATCTGCATCGACCAGATCAGCGGCCGTGTAGGTTGGCCAATTGGCGTGCACCAGCATTTGCGCTGAGTCGCCATCGGCATACCCTCGACCCTGAGTGACGTTCCAGATTTCCTCGGTCACGAAGGGCATGATCGGGTGCATCAGGATCAGCGCCTGATCGACGGCCCAGGCATAGACGGCCTGAGTTTCATCTTTGGCGGCCTGATCGTCGGCAAAGAAGATCGGCTTGGTGAATTCCAGATACCGCGCGCAGAAGCTGTTCCAGAAGAACGAATACAGCGCATTGGCGGCGTCGTTGAAGCGGTAGGCCTCAAACGCGCCATCAACCTCTTCCCGCAGTTTGGCGATCTCACCGATGATCCAGCGATTGAGGGGCAGGGTGGCCTTGGGCGGCTCGACCCCACGCTCGGCACTGAAGGCATCAATCTGGCTGTCACCGTAGGAACAGGCCTGCCAGATCTTGGTGACAAAGTTGCGATAGCCCTCGATCCGTTTCATGTCGAGTTTCAACACGCCACCAAGCGAGGCCATGGCCGCATTGGTAAAGCGCAGCGCATCGGCGCCGTATTCGTCGATGATTTCCAGCGGGTCGACAACGTTGCCGGTAGATTTCGACATCTTTTTGCCCTTGGCGTCGCGCACAAGGCCATGCAGGTAGACGGTGTCGAACGGGATCTTTTCGGCAACCGGACGGTCCGACAGAACCGCCATCTGCATCATCATCATCCGCGCAACCCAAAAGAACAGGATGTCTTGCCCGGTGACTAGGGTTGAGGTTGGGAAATATCGCTTCATTTCCTCGGTGTCTTCGGGCCAGCCCAGCGTGCCGATCGGCCAGAGGCCAGAGGAGAACCAGGTGTCGAGCACGTCGGGGTCGCGCCAGACTGGTACACCGCCGTTGGCTTCGAACTCTTGCTTTAGTTCTGTTGGGTTAGTGTAGCCTGAGTGGAAGAAATCAAAAGTGACGCTTTGTTCACTCAAGTAGTTTTCAACTTGTGCTTTTGCGTCTTCTTCAGTTGCTGCGCAGAAATGAATTGGGGAACTGAAATCCAACTCCGCGTCGTTGATCGACGAGGAGCCTTTGGCTTTCTTGATTGAGGGCAGATACCAAACCGGGATTTGATGTCCCCACCACAACTGGCGCGAGATGCACCAAGGCTCGATGTTTTCCAGCCAGTGATAATAGACCTTTTCGCCCGATTCCGGCAGGATCTTCACATCGCCATTCTTAACTGCGTCCAGCGCCGGGCCGACGATCTTGTCGGTCTCAACAAACCACTGGTCGGTCAGCATCGGCTCGATCACCACCTTGGAGCGGTCGCCAAACGGCTGCATGATCGGCTTGCTCTCAACGTAAGGTGTGGTTTCAGAAACCTCGGTCTCGCTGCCGTCTTCATCCTTGATAGTCTTGGTCACGGTTTGCATCACGGCCAGACCTTCGGCGGTGATGTCGGCAATAACCGCTTTGCGCGCCTCAAACCGGTCCATGCCCCGGTATTCTTCCGGCACCAGGTTCATCGCAGCGATCGAGGCCTCAGTGAATTCCGCCTCGCCATTGGCAATGGCCTGCGCGGTGGTGGCTTCTTCAACATAGGGCGCACCGTCGGCGCGCATATTGGCCTTGGTGTCCATCAGGTTATACATCGGAATGCCGCCGCGCTTGGCAACCTGATAGTCGTTGAAGTCATGCGCGCCGGTGATTTTTACCGCGCCGGAGCCAAAGTCCTTGTCCGGGTACTCATCGGTGATGATCGGGATCAACCGGCGCTGTGCCTTGGGGCCGACCGGGATTTCACAGAGCATACCAACGATGGGCGCATACCGCTCGTCCGAGGGGTGCACCGCAACCGCACCGTCACCCAGCATGGTTTCAGGGCGGGTGGTCGCGATGGAGATATAGTCGCGCTCTTCAGACAGCGTGATGTTGCCGTCTTCGTCTTTTTCGACGTAAGTGTAAGTCGCGCCACCAGCGAGCGGGTATTTGAAGTGCCACATGTGGCCGGCAACTTCGATGTTTTCGACCTCAAGATCGGAAATCGCGGTCTCAAAATGCGGGTCCCAGTTGACCAGCCGTTTGCCGCGATAGATCAGGCCCTTATTGTACATCTCCACAAACACCTTAATCACGGCGTCGTGAAAATTGGGCGAGTTTTCGTGACCGGTGCGGGTGTCACCTGCCGCGCCGGACATGGTGAATGCAGTGCGGTCAAAGTCGCAGGAGGCGCCAAGGCGTTTTAGCTGCTCAACAATGGTGCCGCCGGATTGTTCTTTCCAGGCCCAGATTTTGCTCAGGAACTCCTCGCGGCTGAAATCGGTGCGCTTCTTGCCTTCTTTGGCCAGCTCACGCTCTACAACCATCTGGGTCGCAATACCCGCATGGTCGGTGCCGGGCTGCCACAGGGTGTCAAACCCCTGCATGCGCTTCCAGCGGATCAGGATGTCCTGCAGCGTGTTGTTGAAGGCATGACCCATGTGCAGCACGCCTGTCACATTGGGCGGTGGGATCATGATCGAGAAAGAGGCGGCACCGGGTTTGGCATTTGCCCCCGCTTTGAAACAGCCTGCTTCGTCCCAGGCCTTGTACAGCCGGTCTTCGGCTTCGGCCGCGTTGAATGTCTTTTCCATCGCCATGCGCTTCGTCCTGAATAGGTATCCTTGGTTGAGGTTTCCCATATCGAATAGGTGGGCCAAGGGAAAGGGAGGAAGGGCATTGGTTGATCAATGTCGGTGAGAATGGCTGGACCTGTGGTTCAGGTGCGATCGAGTTTGGTGGCCAGATGGATCAGGCTTTCCGAGGATTTAACACCGCGTGCCTCGCCTATCCGGTCAATGGTTTCATCCAGTTCAGATGTGGTCTGTGCCACGACCTGGGCCAGCAGATCAAACCGCCCTGAGGTGGTATGCACCACCTGCACGCCGGGCAGGCTGCGGAGACGGGCCAGAACCTCAGGTCCGGTCCGAGGCTCAATGGAAATGAGGACGGTGGCTTGTAGCGGTGGGCGGGTCGCGGCTGAGCTACGCAGGGTATAGCCGGCAATGGTGCCGCTACTTTCCAAACGTTCGATACGGGCCTGAACCGTGGTGCGGGCCAACCCCAGTTGCCGGGCGAGGTCAGCCACCGGGCGGCGGGCATTTTCGCGCAACAGGGTTATGAGTTTCAGATCGATGTCGTCATTTTGCATGGTGGCGTCGTCGTTTGTTTGGTCAATTTGGGCAGTATAGACGGTCTGACGTGTGATTTCGACGGGAAAATGTCGGAAACTGGGATAAACAAAGAGGCCTTTTCGATGCAGCATATCCCAGCCCTGTGGCATAACCCTGAAACGCATCTTGCGCGACATCAGCCGGATCATCCAATCCTGTATTTTTCGCCAAGGGTTCTGCATCAAACGGCTGAACGGTTTTTGTCCGGGTTTCCGGGATTGGTCACCTATGCGGTCAAAGCCAACCCACATCAGGCCGTGTTATCTAATCTTGTCGCAGCAGGGGTAAGTGCCTTTGACGTTGCCTCACCAGGTGAAATGGCTGCTGTGCGTGCCGCCAGCCCAACTGCGGTAATGCACTACAATAACCCGGTACGGTCTGAGGCCGAAATCCAAGCTGGGATTGAATACGCTGTATCCAGCTGGTCGGTGGACGAACTGGACGAGCTGGATAAGCTGGCAGATGTGCCACGCAACTGTGAGATTGCCGTGCGCTTTGCGCTACCAGTTGCTGGCGCAGCCTATGATTTTGGCAGCAAGTTTGGTGCCACACCTGAAAAGGCGGTGGAATTGTTAAAGCGGGTGGTGGATATGGGCTGGACACCCTCGTTGTGTTTTCATCCCGGTACCCAATGTGAAGACCCGCATGCTTGGGTAAAGTACATCCTTGAGGCTGGTCAAATTTGTAAGGCCGCTGGTGTTCGGATTGCCCGGCTAAATGTCGGCGGTGGTTTTGCTGCCAACCGGGACGGGGTGGCCCCGGATCTGGAGCAGTTCTTCTATGCAATTGCTGACGCGGTTGAAGAGAGTTTTGGTTCTGACCTACCCGCACTGATCTGTGAGCCTGGGCGTGCAATGGTGTCTGAGGCCTTCACCCTTGCGGCGCGGATCAAAGGAATACGTCAGGAGGGCGAAGTGGTTTTCCTGAATGATGGTATTTACGGTGGATTGGTTGATATCCGCGATATGGGTCTGCCAGGTCGGGTCTATGTGGTTGCTGGGGATGGGACACACCGGAGTGCAGCTGCCAAACCTAGGGTCGTATTTGGCCCAACCTGCGATAGTCTGGATCGGCTGCCGGATGGGTTGCCGTTGGCGCAGGACACACAGATAGGGGACTACGTTTTGTTCCCGGGGCTAGGAGCTTACTCTTCGGCGATGAGTACACAGTTCAATGGATATGGGCTTTCTGATGTTGCGACAGTGATTGAACTGGGCGGGTCGAGCCCCGACGCGCGGTAGTCTGAACCGACACACATACCGCTGGCCTGCTTCACCAAGTTGCACGGCGCATGCCAGCGTTACCTTATCTTCAGTATTATGAGCGATCCTTTACAGGCAGAAGAAAATGCCTTTTTTGAAGGATGGACTTGTGATCGTTGCTGTCGGCATCCAGTTTCCAACTGACCAAAAAATAACCTCTGTTGGTCGGGATATGGTCCGCCTTTTAACCAAAGCGGAAGTGCAGCATCTGGTGGACGATTCCTCAACTGGCGTTATCTCAATATGAGGGGCACTGGCCCGGATCAGGACGATATTCTCAGGTCGTGACCTGCGGTATCCGAACCCGTCAGATGCTCCGTACTGAAAGAGGGAAGTGGTGAGGAATGTTACTGAATCAGCTCGGTAAAAAGATCATCGGATGGTTGGGGCGGCCACTTCGCTCAGAGCATTCAGGTGAAACTAAGCTGCGAGGGCCTCGGGCCCATGTAATCATTCTTGATGGCACTATGTCGACGTTGGATCCTGGGCATGAAACCCATGCTGGAATGACCTACCAGTTGTGCCGGAGGATGGGCCCGGAAATCTCTGTGTTCTATGAAGCAGGGGTGCAATGGAACAGTTGGCGCTCCACTTTGGATGTTTTGATGGGGCGTGGGATCAACCGTCAGATCCGGCGCGCATATGGGTATCTCGCCTCTCGCTATCGACCAGGTGACCGGATTTACCTGATGGGATACTCGCGCGGCGGATATGCTGTTCGATCCTTGGCGGGGGTGATTGATCAGGTTGGCCTTTTGAAAGCTGAGCATGCCACGGTGCGCAATATTCGCACTGCTTACCGTCACTATCAGGGGGATGGCAGCAAAGCCGCACGCCAATTTACCAAAGCCTTTTGTCATAGTGAGGCAGACATCGAAATGATTGGTGTCTGGGAAACCGTGAAGGCGCTGGGCCTGCGGTTACCACTGCTATGGCGTTGGGCTGAAGCGCGGCATGCCTTTCATAGTCATCAGTTGGGCCGCAACATCCGCAACGGGTTTCAAGCGCTGGCGCTGGATGAAACCCGGCAGGTATTTGCACCGGTTCTGTGGGAATGCCCGCCGGGCTGGCAAGGGCATGTCGAGCAAGTTTGGTTTCGCGGTGCACATGGGGATGTTGGTGGACAGCTGGGGGGGCTTGATGCAGCACGTCCGCTGGCAAACTTGTCGCTGGTGTGGATGCTGGAAAAGGCCGAAAATTGCGGCTTACCACTGCCAAAGAACTGGCGGTTAGAGTTTCCGGTTGACCCCGCGGCCCCGTCGGTGGGCACTTGGCGTGGATGGGGAAAGATCTTTCTGTTGCGCGGTGGCCGTCGTGTTGGTTTGGACCGCAGTGAGCGGCTGCATAGCAGTGTGGGGACCACTGCCCAAACCAAGGCAACAGGGTTGAAGAGCTTGCAGTCCAAAGTGGCTGCAAGGGCAGACTGAGCATCCTCGGCCCGAGATCAAATCGCAGTCTGAATAAAAAAAATCGACATCTGACAGGTGGGCAGCGCTAAATCCGCCGACCTGTCACGGGTTCGTCTTATCTGTAGTTTAAGAAAAAGCCGGATACCAAAACGGAGAGGTTAGCGTTTCGTCGCGGACAAATTCATCACAATGCAGGTGGTCGACCCGGTGGCATAGAGCTTGCCATCCTCAATCCCACGAATATCGCCTCGCGCGACGCCGGTTGATCGACCAACATGTTCGGCAAAACCTGTGCTCTCTATTGCCATTCCCAATGGAATCGGACGCAGAATATTGATTTTGTATTCCAAGGTTGTGTAGATCGAGCCCCTTGGGATGCCTGTCATGACAGAACAAGCCATGGCGCTATCCAGAAGGGTGCCATACCAACCGCCATGGACGGTGCCCATTGGGTTGGTGGTTTCAAATGCCGGGGTGCCACGAAACACCACACGCCCTGTTTCTACACTGTGCAGCTGAAATCCGAGAGTTTTGGCAATGGGCGGGGCGGGCAGGCGGCCTTCCAAAATGCCGGTCATGAACTCCAACCCAGACAGTTCAGTGATCTGGGTCGGTTTCAAAAGCTCATCGGGGGTTTGGGCATAATACATGGCGCGTTCCTTTTGGGTGGACCCTAGGAACACGCTGAAGCATCGGCAAGATTTACGCCACGTTCTCTAGCGACACCTTGGGCGCAACACCTAAGGCATGGCAGACGTCACGGGTCAGTTCGGGGCGGTTCATTGTGTAGAAATGCAGCTTGTCTACGCCGCCGTCCAGAAGCTCCGAACACAATTCAGTGCAGATTGCGGTGGCCAGCAAATCCTCGCGACCGTCGCGCAATGCGGTTTCAAAAGCATCATCAAGCCACTGTGGGATCAAAGTGCCGCAGCGGCGGGCAAAATTGCGTGCGCCCTTCCAGTTTTCAATTGGCAGAATACCAGGGGTCAGGACGTGATCGATGCCGACTTTGGCGCATTTGTCGCGGAAGCGGAAAAAGGTATCGGCCTCGAAAAAGAACTGGGTCAGGGCTTCGCTGGCACCGGCATCAATTTTACGCTTCAGCCAATCCACATCCGAATCCGGCCCAGTGGCTTCGGGGTGACGGTCCGGGTAGGCGCCAACGCGGATGTTGAACTTGCCGGTGTCAGCCAGGGCTTCGATCAGTTCAACCGAATTGGCAAAGCCGTCTTCGTGTTGGGTGAAGCCACCAGCCCCCTTGGGGGGATCGCCGCGCAGGGCGACGATGTCGTTGACGCCAGCGCTGGCAAATTGATCGGCAATCGCCAGGGTTTCAGCACGGCTTGCATTGACGCAGGTCAGGTGTGCAGCGACATTCAGCCCTGAGGATTTATGCAGAGTTGCAACTGCGTCGCGGGTTAAGTCACGTGTGGTGCCACCAGCGCCGTAGGTGACGGAAACAAAACGTGGGTCCAGTGGCGACAATACCTGAACAGTGTCCCACAGACGAAAGGAGGCCTCGAGGTTCTGTGGCGGAAAGAACTCGAATGATATCTCTGGCGTCGTCATCTTGGGGCATCTCCTGTTCAACTCCCCCCTTGTTGCACGTGCAGCATTGTGAGACAATTTCATAATTCTCAAGAACAACATGAGTGAAGTGATAGGATGCATATCGAATTTCGCCATCTTCGGACGATAAAGGCGATCCACGAGGCGGGCGGGCTCGCGCGCGCCGCTGATCAGTTGAACATCACCCAGAGCGCGTTGAGCCATCAGATCAAAGGTCTGGAGGATCAGGCTGGGGTTGAACTGTTCATGCGCCGCTCCAAGCCGATGAAGCTGTCGGCGGCCGGGCTGCGGTTACTTCGTTTGGCTGAGCAGGTCTTGCCGCAAGTCGAATCCATGCAGGCTGAATTTTCCGCTCTGCGCGATGGGCACACTGGTCGCATGCATATCGCCATAGAATGCCACGCCTGTTTTGAATGGCTGTTTCCGGTGCTGGAGGGGTTCCGCAAAAGCTGGTCTGACGTGGATGTGGATATTCGCCCGGGTCTGGCCTTTGACGCGCTGACGGCATTGCAAAAGGAAGAAGTTGATTTGGTGGTCTCATCGGACCCAGAACAGATCTCTGGCGTTGATTTTATTGAACTGTTTGATTACGCGCCGGTGTTTGTGGCCTCTGCTCAACATCCGCTGGCGGTTAAGCCATACATCGATGCCGAGGATTTTGCAGGTCAGACCCTGATCACATACCCCGTTGATAAGCCCAAGCTGGATGTCTTTAGCCAGCTGTTGATCCCCGCAGGGGTCGAACCTGGCGCCATTCGCCAAGTGGAGTTGACGGCCGTGATCCTGCTGCTGGTGGCCTCCAATCGCGGTGTTTCGGTCTTGCCTGACTGGGTGGTGCGCGAGGTGAAATATTCCTCGGATTATGTCACCCGACCTTTGACCAAAAACGGGATCACGCGCAGCCTCTATGCAGCGATCCGTAGCGAGGATCGGGATAAACCCTATATGCAAGAGCTGATCCGGCTGGCCAAGGTTGAGGCGCGGAAGCTGCAATTGCAGTGAGCTGGTGGTGCGTGCAGGCACACACCCTACCTACACTGCGTCCGACCAAAGTAAGTGTAGGGTGCGTGCTTGCACGCACCCTGGGGGTTATATCAGTTTGACGATCTGCTTGCCCATGTTGCCGCCCTTTAGCATTGCCATAAAAGCAGCAGGGGCGTTTTCCAGACCCTCAGCGATGTCTTCAATGTACTGAACCTCGCCTTTGGCAACCATGGGGCCGACTTGTTTCAGGAACTCAGGGTACTGGTCGAAATGATTCATGATAATAAACCCATTCACTGACAGGAACTTCACCAGAATATTGCGCCAGATCATCGGGGCCGTCAGAGTAGCGTCAGCGCCTTGTGCACCTCCATACCAGCTGATCATGCCACAAACCGGAATGCGGCCATGGGGATTCATCAGGGGAATGACGGCTTCCAGCACTTTGCCAGCTACGTTTTCAAAGTAGATGTCGATGCCGTCAGGGCAGGCCAAAGCAAGATCTTTGCGCAGCGAATTGGCATCCGCGTAAGCCCGGTGATCCATGCAGATGTCAAATCCAAACTTTTCAGTCGCCAAGGCACATTTTTCAGCTCCACCAGCAATGCCAACGGTGCGTAGTCCGGCCTGTTTCGCCAGCTGACCAACCATTGACCCAACTGGGCCGGTGGCAGCTGCGACAACCAGAGTTTCTCCCGCTTTGGGCTTTCCATAGGTGTTCAAGCCATGCCACCCGGTAAAACCCGGCATGCCGAGAACGCCGAGCGCGGTGGTTATGGGGCCATGGTTTGGGTCCAGTTTTTGCAGTTGATTGGCGGGTAGGCAACCATGACTGGCCCATCCAAACATACCAAACGCAAAATCGCCGGGTTTGAATTCCGGGCTGTTTGAGCTGATGACCTCACCCACTGCTCCGGCCTCCATGGTGCCGCCAATGGCCACAGGTGCGGCATAAGATTTCGCATCATCCATACGGCCACGCATATAGGGGTCTAAGGACATATAGTGCAGTTTCACCAGCACTTCGCCGTCCTTTGCAATTGGCATTGCGACGGATTCAAAGCTGAAATTTTCAGCCACTGGGGCGCCAGTAGGGCGGCTGGCCAGAGCTATGCGTTGCATCTGTTGTGACATGGGTTCTCCGTGGGTGTTCTGACATTTGCTAAACTGTGTTGTTTCGCTGGGACGCTGGCAAGCGCGGCATTTGCATAACGTTACGGAAAATGTCTGTGGTATTGCCTATTGGCAAGGGCACAAAGGCGGCGTATAGGCAGCCTTTGACCAACATCTCTGTGACCAGACAGGAGCCCGACATGATCGGCAGCGCTAATCTTAACATTATGCTCAAAGCCGCCCGCAAGGCCGGTAAATCTCTGGTCAAGGATTTCCGCGAAGTGGAAAACCTGCAGGTGTCGGTGAAAGGTGCCGGAGACTTTGTCTCAAAGGCGGACATCACGGCTGAGAAAATTCTGAAAGAAGAGCTGCTGGGCGCGCGTCCAACTTACGGCTGGATTGCGGAAGAAGGCGGTGAGATCGCTGGCGAAGACCCTACCCGTCGTTGGATCGTTGACCCGCTGGATGGCACCACCAACTTTCTGCATGGTCTGCCCCACTGGGCCATTTCGATCGCACTTGAGCACAAGGGTAAGATTGTTGCCGGGGTGATCTTTGATGCGGCCAAGGACGAGATGTATTTTGCCGAAAAAGGCAATGGCGCCTGGATGAACGAGAGCCGGATCCGGACTTCGGGCCGCAACCGGATGATTGAAAGCATTTTTGCAACCGGGTTGCCCTTTGCTGGGCGCTCGGATCTGCCTGCGACTTTGCAGGATCTGGCGCGGTTGCTGCCTGCCTGTGCTGGCGTGCGCAGGTGGGGCTCGGCAGCGCTGGATATGGCCTATGTGGCCACCGGCCGTTACGATGGGTTCTGGGAGCGCCGTCTGCATTCCTGGGATCTGGCTGCAGGTATCATTCTGGTGCAGGAGGCCGGTGGTCTGGTGGAACCGCTGACCCCGGGCGATAACATTGTCGATAGCGGCGAAGTGATTTGTGCCAACGAGCCGATCTTTGAAACTTTTGCCAAAGTGATCAGAGGCTAAAGCCCGTCACCGAAGTCTGAGTTTTTAGCACGCGTCTGAGACATCAGGCGCGTGCCTTTGTTTAGAGCTGTGTTAACCCCTAAGATGGCGATTGGCGCCACTGGGGGAGCCTCCGGCGGGGATATTTTGGGCTAGATGAAGGTGGATCGGAGATTTCAACGATCACTGCCCCAAGGCGAGCGCCCCGGCTTTTTACGGGGCAGTCGAGGGATGCGACTGGCACTGTACTTGTATTTGGCTTGCGGATGTGGCGGCTGGCCATGGGTTTTGCCCCAAAACGCGCGGGCACCGCGTTTGACCCACAAAGGCACCGTCAACAACAGCCCAACAGCAAACCCACCGGTATGGGCCCAATAGGCCACGCCGCCCTGACTGGGGTCGGAATTGAGAGATCCAATGAATTGCATTGCAAGCCAGACGCCCAGCATCAGGTAGGCTGGGATTGCAAAGATGCGGAAGTAGATGATGAGGATGAGCAATATATCGATGCGAGCACGTGGGAACAGCAAAAGATACCCCCCCATTACACCTGCTACCGCGCCAGAGGCACCAATCGTCGGTACATGGGACCAGGGGGCTGAGGCCACGTGGATGAGGCCTGCACCAATGCCACAGGCAATGTAGAAGGCCAGAAACGGCAGATGGCCCATCTCGTCTTCCATGTTGTCGCCGAAGATCCATAAAAACAACATGTTGCCGGCCAGGTGCATAAACCCGCCATGCAGGAACATAGAGCTTACCAGTGGCGACAACCGACGTGAGACATCGATCTTTGCCGGGATCAAGGCGTAGGCATCATAGAACTGCGCCAACTCTCTCTCGGTATCAAAGCTGATAGTGTAGAGGGCATAGGCCAGAATGTTCAACGCCATCAGCGTATAGACGACATAGGGTGTACGGCCGGAAGGATTGTGATCACGTAAAGGAAACATGATCTGACGCTGGGCCGAAAATAGCCCAGCGTCAAGGGGTTATGGTGCTAGCTTGCGCCACCCAACAGGGCTGCGTTTCCGCCAGCGGCGGTTGTGTCAACGCAGATATGGCGCTCGCCCAACACTCGGGCGCGATCAGGAATGCCAGAAATGAGCGGCAGGATCGGACCGGAGCGTTTTGCCAATGCTTGTTCGATGGCGCGGCCGGTTTCCTCATCTCCCCACCATAATACACCAGAAATACCCTCAATTTGGATCAGCCGTTGCGGGTCGATCTGGCCACTGGTCTGAATAACCGTTCCACCAAGCCCCGTGACTTCACTGGTCTGGGCCAAGACCGCATCAGGGCCGGGGCCCAGGCAGAGCAAAGGAGGTCGGGCTGAAAGTGTGAGACGGTTGCTCTCGCCAGTCGGGCCGGGCAGGCTGCTGCTGCTGGGGTTGGCCGGAGTGCCGGTTGGGTTGGGCAGGTCACTTTGGCTGGACTGCCATTGGGCGCCACTGTGTTGGTGGTCGGGGGCGCAGAACCGCGCAAGATAGTTGGGGCCGCCAGCCTTGGGGCCTGTTCCCGAGAGACCCTCGCCACCAAAAGGCTGACTACCAACCACAGCACCGATTTGGTTGCGGTTGACGTAGATGTTGCCTGCCTCGATGCGGTCGGTGATGTGTTGCACCCGGTCGTCGATACGGCTGTGCAGACCAAAAGTTAGACCATAGCCGGTGGCATTGATGTCATCGATGACCTGGTCCAGATCACTGGCTTTGAACCGAACCACATGCAGGACCGGGCCAAAGATCTCTTTCTTGAGCGTAGAAATGCCTGGAATTTCGATCAGCGCAGAGCCGACAAAGGTGCCCTCTTGAGGGGGCAGGGTTTGTTTCAGTAAACGGCCTTCGGCGCGGGCGGTTTCAATATGGGCCTGAATACCGTCTCGGGCAGTCTGGTCGATCACCGGGCCGCTGTCTGTGCTCAATTGCCAGGGGTTTCCAAGCTGCAGGGCCTCCATTGCGCCGGTCAGCATGGTCAACACACCATCAGCGACATCTTCCTGCAGGTACAGGCAACGTAGGGCGGAGCACCGCTGGCCTGCCGACTGAAAGGCGCTTTCAACGATGGATTGAACGGCCTGTTCTGGCAAGGCAGTGCTGTCAACAATCATTGCGTTCAGCCCGCCGGTTTCTGCGATCAGCGGCGTGCCGGGGCGCAGATTGTCTGCCATGGAGGCGCGGATTTTTAGCGCGGTGGCGGTTGAGCCGGTAAAGGCGACGCCATTGATTCGTGGATCCGAGGTCAGGGCTGCCCCAACTGAGCCGCCGCCGGGCAGCAATTGCAGGGCGGTGCGGGGTACGCCGGCCTCATGCAGCAAAGACACGGCGCGATAGGCTATCAGGGGTGTTTGCTCTGCTGGTTTAGCCAGAACAGCATTGCCTGTCGCCAACGCGGCTGCGATCTGACCAGAAAAGATCGCGAGTGGGAAGTTCCAGGGGGCAATGCAGGTGAACACACCGGCTGCCTCTGCTTGGGGAATACGAGACGCGTAGTAGCGCAGGAAATCCACGGCTTCGCGCAGTTCGGATACACAATCGAGTTGTGTTTTGCCTGCTTCGCGGGTCAGCAGGGCGAACAGTTCGCCGTAGTTTTCTTCGTACAGATCCGCGGCCCGGTTCAGCACTTCGGCGCGGGTGTTAGCCGGAGCATCCCAGGTGGAGGCTTTGGCAAGAGCAAGGTCGATGTCGTCTGTGCTGGCTTCACTCACTTGGCCAATCACCGATAGATCTGCCGGGTTGATGACATCTACGGTTGCGCCTGATGCGGCATCTTCGGCCAGCAGGGGCGCGGCGCTCCAGTTGTGGGTCAGCCAGGGCGTGCGGGCCTCATCGATCTGTCGCACCGTTGGGGCATGGGTCAGATCAAAACCAGCGGAGTTGACGCGGTCGGGGGCAAACAGTTCTGGGCCGGTGGCAATGGTACGGGTGACATCTGCGATCATATCAAATGGATCTGCAGCAACCACTTCAGGCGGGACATCTTCGTCCACAATCTGGTTTACAAAGGAGGAGTTGGCACCATTCTCCAGCAGGCGGCGCACCAGATAGGCCAGCAAGTCGTGGTGCGCACCAACCGGCGCATAGATTCTGCATTTAGTGTGGTTCTGTTCAAGTACCATTTGGTGCAGCGTTTCGCCCATACCATGTAAGCGCTGGAACTCATAAGGTTGGTCGGGTTGCGCCATTTGTAAGATGGCGTTGACTGTGTGGGCGTTGTGGGTGGCAAACTGGGGATAGATGCGATCGGTCATGCCCAGCAGTTTGCGGGCATTGGCGATGTAAGACACATCGGTCAGCGGCTTGGAGGTGAACACCGGGAAGCCATCGATGCCCAATTCCTGAGCCCGCTTGATTTCGGTGTCCCAATAGGCGCCTTTGACCAGACGCACCATGATGCGGCGGTCGTGACGGGTTGCCATGTCATACAGTGCATCAATGGCCAACCCAGCGCGGGGACCATAGGCCTGCACCACTACGCCAAACCCATCCCATCCGGCCAATGCTGGATCAGCCATCACGGCTTCGATAACTTCGAGCGACAGGGACAGGCGGTCGGCTTCTTCGGCATCGACGTTCAGCCCCATGCCGGCGGCCTTGGCCAACAATGCCAGAGCGCTGAGACGCGGAACTAGCTGCTGCATTACGCTGACCTCTTGCGCCAGTTCATACCGGGGGTGCAGGGCAGAAAGCTTGACCGAAATGCCGGGGTTTTCCCGGATATCGGTATTGGTGCAGCCATCGGCAATTGCAGAAATGGCGCGCGAGTAGCTGAGATGATAGCGGGCGGCGTCTGCCTCGGTACGGGCAGCTTCGCCCAGCATGTCGTAGGAATAGGTGTAGCCCTTGGCCTCCATACCGGAGGCGCGTTTCATCGCGGACTGGATGCTTTCGCCCAGCACAAACTGACGGCCCATTTCTTTCATGGCACGGCTGACGGCAGTGCGGATGACCGGTTCACCCATACGTTTGATAGCGCCGCGTAATGCACCAACGGGACTGCGTTCATCGTCTAGCACCTTACCGGTCAGCATCAGCGCCCAGGTTGAGGCATTGACGAGAGAAGAGGAGGATTTGCCCAGATGCTTACCCCAGTTTGACGGAGCAATCTTATCTTCGATCAGCGCATCGATGGTTTCTGCGTCCGGCACTCGCAATAGGGCCTCGGCCAGACACATCAGGGCCACGCCTTCGTCGGTGGACAATCCATATTCAGCTAAGAAAACTTCCATCAATCCTGGTGCCGAATGGCCGCGGATGTCACGGACCAGCGCTGCGGCATTGGCGCAAATGCGGGCGCGGTCCTCGTCGCTCAGCGCTGCTGTAGCGACCAGTTGATCACGAAGATCGTCCTGATTTGCGTAGGTCATTGCATCAATGGTGTGGCGCAGGGCGGTCGGGTGTGACATCGGGGAAACTCCGAATAGGATAAGTGTTATATAACCAATACTGGGAATTCTTCGGGACATTCGCCTGAATATCTGTGAATATAGGGTGATCGTGTCGAAAATCGAGGCCTTGGCGATGCAAATGGATTTTTCACAACTTGATCGCTTTGATCAGGCGATTCTGAATGTTCTGGGCGGCGAGGGGCGGATTTCCATTGCTGATTTGGCGCGTCGTATCGGACTGTCAAAATCGCCGACGCAAACACGGCTGAAGCGGCTGGAGTCTGAGGGGATCATCACTGGCTATCGCGCGTTGGTGGATCCGGTCCGGTTAGGTCTTGATCATGTTGCCTTTGTTGAGGTGCGTCTGAACGATACCCGAGAAAATGCGCTGACTACCTTTAACGCTGCGGTGGCGCGGGTGCCGGAGATTGAACAGGCTCATATGATTGCGTCGAATTTTGATTATCTTCTCAAGATCCGCACCCGGTCTATGACCGAGTATCGGATGGTTTTGGCGGAAAAAATATCAACCCTGCCGAATGTTGCGTCGACTTCGACATATGTGGCGATGCAGGCGGTGAAAGATGACGGGGCGTTGGCACCAGAATAGGGGGGCTAAACCGGTGGCAACGTGACCGCGCGGTAAGTTGACTTGAATGTTACCCATTTGAGCACAGCATTAAACCATGTTTGGTTTTTCCTTTCTGGCTTTTGGCCCCCGTCTAATATCGATTTGTGCTGCCTTCTTTCTGCCAGCTCAACTGGTGAGCGCGCAGGACTGTCCGCAGGCCCCGGACCACTCTGCTTCATTTGAGCTGCTGTTCCAGCAGATCCAAGCCGCCGAGACCGAATGGGCGGCCCGATTGATATCCAACCAGATGTGGGAACTCTGGGCTCAAGCGCCAAATGAGCAGGCGCAGGCGGTGCTTGACCGTGGCATGTCGCGTAGGTCTGGGTATGACTTAACGGGCGCGTTGGAGGATTTTGACAGGTTGACGGCGTATTGCCCACTTTATGCCGAAGGGTATAATCAACGTGCCTTTGTGCATTTTCTGCGTCAGGATTTTGCTGCCGCGCTGGTAGACCTAAACCTAACACTAGAATTGTCTCCACAACATGTGGCCGCGATGAGTGGACGTGCCTTGTCGCTGCTGGGCCTGTCACGCACTGATGAGGCCCGCGCTGCGCTGCAAGCGGCATTGGCGCTAAATCCATGGCTGCCAGAACGTGGCCTTGCAGCCCCGGGTGGACCTTTGGCACCAAATGTTAACAAGGATATCGATTTATAGCGAAATTTCCCGCGGAAAAGGCAACAAAATGGATTGTCCCTGCCATCAGGCCCCGGTAGACCTAAGCAAGTGATTTGCGAGCCAAATCAAGTGCGGGCGTGGTGGAATTGGTAGACACAAGGGACTTAAAATCCCTCGCTTTCAGTAGCTTACGGGTTCGAGTCCCGTCGCCCGTACCAAGAAAATACCCCTTATTGCTTTTTTGAATGAAATCAATGACTTGCGGTGCTTCTTGTTGTTCCTTTGAAATTGACTTGTTGAAATGCTTGTACATGGCTCCACCAGAGCCGGTGATTAGGGCGTTTTCAAGCGCATTGTGGCCAGGTGCCCTGTTGGATCAAGGGCAGTTCCCTGAGAAATCGCGATAAAGCCAACGTTAAAATGTTGAGTTCGAACTGACGCATGGTGTGAAAACGTGATGACGCTTTTGGAGAAAAGGCAAAAACTCCGATAAATAAATTGCGGATTCTGGGCATATAAATTGAGCGATTTCACTCTGGAATCCATTTATCCATCTGAAATACATCAATAAATTGACAATCAAGCTCGGCGGTGCCGAGAGCCGGGCCTTTGCCGATCTAAACGGAAAAGTTAATGTTCGGAGTGCATTGTCTTTTCATCTGAGTAGAAAAGGGACTTGCATCAATGCCGGATGGAAAACGCCCAGTGGGGCTGTTCAAACGTCTCTCGCTCTCGAACTTAAATGCCAAGACCAAAGTTGTGTTGGTGGCTGCTGCACCTTTGATCCTTACTATCGCGATAGGCATTATCGCCAGCGTGAACCTTTTCCGCATGTCCGAGACAGCAAAGTGGGTACAGGACACTCAGATTGTTATAGCTGAAGCCGAAACGCTTGTCGCTGCTGCGGTGGACATGGAAACCGGTATGCGCGGTTACCTGTTAGGGGGCAACGACTCCTTTTTAAAACCGTACCGAAGCGGTTCAGTCGCATTCTATGAAAATTTCTCCCTACTAAAAGAGCACCTTAGGAATGATCCGGATCAGTTGAAATACTTGCTTGAGGCTGAGCAGGTTTTGAAACAGTGGCAAATAGAGGTTGCGGAGCCGCAAATTCTGCTGCGGCGTGAAATTGATACCGCTGCAACAATGAACACGATGGCGCAGCTGGTCAGACGGGGCGAAGGAAAAGCCTACTTTGATACCTTCCGGCTCCAGATCAAAGCGTTTGTTGACGCTGAAGAGGCGCTTCTTCAGGAACGCCTGGCGGCGATATCCCAACCCCAGGCAGAGACCAGATCTAACGCTCCTTTGACCGACACAATTGCACAGCTTCAAGATCAGTCACATCATGTGATCGAGTTGGCACGCGGCACCCTAGCTGCGGCAGTTGACATGGAGACCGGGATGCGCGGCTATCTGCTTGCCGGTGATGTTCAATTTCTTGAGCCGTATCAAACCGGAAGGGACGTTTTTGACCAGTTTGTCAACGAGCTGGCTGTGGCTGTTAGCAACAACCGTACTCATGTTATTCGCGTAAAGGAAATTCAGAGGCTCAATGCCAGGTGGCGCACTGAAATCGTTGAGCCGGCCATGGAGCTACGTCAACAAATAGGTACCGCAAAGACCATGGATGACATGGCTGATCTTGTGGGCGAGGCCCGTGGGCAAATGTTGTTTGATCAATTCCGAGAAATCATGTCAGCCTTTACGACTGAAGAAGCGAGGCTGCTGGACCTACGCAGCTCTCAGAATGAGCGGGCGTTCCAAAAAACCAAGGTCGTCCTGTTGGTTTCAGTGATTGCAGCCGTTGCGCTGGGTGCCGCTTTGGCCGGGATCATCGGCTCTCACATCGGGAAATCAATCAAGTCCGTTACCTGTTCTATGGGGCGCCTTGCAAAGGGCGATGTCGAGCACCCGATCACAGGACATGAGCGCCGCGATGAAGTTGGGGCGATGATACGGGCCCTATGCGTTTTCCGCGAGTCGTTGATCCGTGAAAAGGCACTTGAAGCGGCAGTTGTGGAACGCTCGATCGCAGCCGAAGCCGGCAATCTGGCCAAGTCTGAGTTTCTAGCAATTATGAGCCATGAAATTCGCACCCCTATGAATGGCGTCCTGGGGATGAGTTCGTTGTTGTTGGAAACTGATCTGGATGAGGAACAAGAATTGTTTGTTCAAACCATTGCCGATTCCGGTCAGTCCTTGTTGGTGATCATCAACGACATTTTGGATTTTTCTAAACTGGAAGCTGGAAAAGTTGAGCTGGATGAAGGTGTATTTGATCTTCAGCAGCTGGTGCAGAGTATTCTAAACCTGTTGTCGCAGCGCGGGGCGATCAAAAACGTCGACTTGGTGATGGACTATGATCCAGACCTGCCAAAACTTTTGATTGGGGATGAAGGGCGTATCCGACAAATCATCACAAATCTTGTTGGAAACGCAGAGAAATTCACTTCAAGTGGGAGTGTGACAGTTCAGGTTTCCGGGACGTCGACACAAGGGGACGCTGCATTGGAGATCGCGGTGCACGACACCGGGATTGGAATACCGGATGACAAGCTCAGGCATATCTTTGACAGGTTCGCCCAGGTGAACGGGAGCAAGAACCGAAACTTTGGTGGTACCGGGCTGGGCCTGGCTATTGCGTCTGATCTGTCCCGTTTGATGGGGGGCGAAATTTCAGTGCAGTCCCAAGTCAACAAGGGGTCATCGTTCACATTTAAATGCAGTCTGAAAACCGCGGAAAATGTGGAACTACTGTCTCAGGATGCAGATCATGAGGCAGGTACTCTGATCGACCAGAATTTGGCTGAGGTTGATGTTGAGATTAAGTCTGTGCCGAAGAAAATATTGGTAGCAGATGACAACCGGACCAACAGGTTAGTGCTTCAGAAAATGCTGAAATTACTCGATACCGAAATCCTGTTTGCTCAGGACGGTTGTGATGCAGTGCACCAGTTTGTGACCCATCATCCCGAGCTCGTTTTGATGGATATATCGATGCCCAAATTGACCGGCATAGAGGCAACAAATGAGATCCGCGCTTATGAAGAGGAAAATGGATTGCGAACGTGCCCAATTATTGCACTGACCGCAAATGCCATGGCTGGGGACAAGGAAAAATATTTAGAATGCGGCATGGATGACTACCTGAGCAAGCCCATCCGAAAAGCCAGCCTGCTGGAGGTGTTATCACGTTGGTCTTTTGACGACGATGGTTGGCAGCAGGTTGCGTTGGAGCGAAATGAACCACGGCAAATAAATGCATATTAAGAACTCAGACATCGAATTTTGTAGCTGCAAAGTTAGAACATCACACATCTGTAAAGGTGATCGAGATCAAGGCGTCGCGCCTACGAAGAGCTAGGCTGCGGGCAAATGAGTTGCTCACAATACAGGAGAGCCCCATGTTGCGCCTTGCCTCTATTCTTTATTCGCTGATCGCCACCAGTTTGGCCGGGGTCGGCGTGATTACCGTTTTGGTGGCCGGTTTGATTTCGGTTCCGGCGATTTTTGGTGCCGCAGCAATTGGGGCCCTGATCGCTGTGCCGGTGTCGTGGCTGGTTGCACGGCAGATTATTCAGACTTAAGCGTTTAGAAAGGCCCGCGCGGTGGCTTCGAATTCGCGCGGCTTTTCGGCATGTAGCCAATGACCTGCGCCGGGGATCTTGGCAAACCGCGCTTGTGGAAAACGGGCGCGGATCTCGCCTCGGTGTTCGGGCCTCACATAGTCAGAGGTGGCACCGGATAAAAACAACACTGTCCCATCCCAGCTAGCATCAGTTTGTGGAAACGACATCACATTGGGCATTTGATCGGCCAATGTATCCAGGTTTAGACGCCATCGACGGTTTGGAATGTCTAGGGACTGGGTGAAAAAGCTCCGCAAAGCTGGATCTACACCAGCCTCGGCCAGTTGTGCCTCGGCCTGTGATCGCCGTTCTAGCGTGGCAAGGTCAATACTGTGCATGGCTTCGATGAACTGGATCTGGCTGTGCGTGTAGGCCACGGGTGCGATATCAGCGACCAGCAGGCGGTTTACACAACGGGCATGGTTGAGTGCCAACATCATTGACGCCTTGCCGCCCATCGAGTGGCCAATAACATCCATGGTTCCACCATGTGCGGCAATGACTTCAGCCAAATCCTCGGCCAGCTCTGGGTAACTGTGGGTTTGCGTCCAATCACTGTGGCCATGGTTGCGCATGTCTACCGCGACGACCTGACGTTCGTCCGAGAGGCGTTTGGCGATAACACCCCAATTGCGCGCTGAACCATATAGACCATGGGCAATCAGCAGGGGTGGTTTGTCTGTGGCAGTGCCATGAGTGATCGTGTTCAACATGCCACCGTGATAACGCCGTGCGGACAAAGCTGCCAGCCCCATTGAGCACCTCTGGTTCAGCAGGTAATGTGGCGCGAAAGCCAGACAGGAGAGAGCAACAATGGCCCAGAGCATTGCAGAACAGATTGCCGAGGTGCAGGAATTGCTCAAATCTCGCGAACATGCTTCTGGGGATCTGGTTGCGGCGCTGAAAAAGGCGCGTCGACGTCTGCCACGGCGGATCTTCAATCAAGGAATGGTATTGGCTCAGGCGATCCCGCTGATGGATCATCCCAAGCTGCGGCTGACATTGGATGAACCCGCCCTGCGTAAAGCGGCGCGAGAGGTGACAACCCATCTGAAATCGATCGATTTGGCCGACCGTCGCAAAGGCCGCGTGCTGGATGTTCTGAGCAGCATGGCGTTTTCGCTGTTGGTTGTCTTTGCACTGCTCATTGTGGTGTTGCGGTGGCGTGGCTTGATCTGATTGCAACACGGCCGAGGTTAGTGCTATTTCATTTCTGAACGCAGTTCAGGAAATAGAGGTACTATGGCAAGCAAAGCTGAGCAACGTAGGGCAGATCTGCGCGAAAAATTAGTGATAGCAGCCGAAAGCCGAATAGACCGTGACGGGGCGGTGGCCTTGCGAGCGCGTGATCTGGCTGGCGACGTTGGCTGTGCGGTAGGGGCGATATATACAGCCTATGATGATCTGAATGCGCTGATTATGGCCGTGAATGGTCGAACGTTTCAGAACCTGGGGCAGCAGGTTGCCGCATCAGTTCAAGGGGCGGAAAACGAAGTTGCAACGCAACGGCTGATTTTGATGAGCAACGCCTATCTTGCCTTTGCTGCGGAAAACACCAACCTGTGGCGGGCTCTGTTCGATCTGAAAATGCAAGCAGGCGACCGCGTGCCGGAATGGTACGTTCAGGCGCTGCGAGACCTGTTTGCCAATATTGCCCGTCCGGTGGCCGAGCTGTTTCCAAATGATGGGCCTGAGGAGCTGGACCTGATGGTGCGGGCCTTGTTTTCGTCTGTGCATGGAATTGTACTGCTTGGATTGGAACAGCGGATCTCGGCTGTTCCACTGGACAAAATCAAGCAGATGATCGCGCAGATCTTGTCCCAAATTGGTGGTTAAAACATGTTCCTTCAGGCCTTACTGAACCGTCGCAGGCTTTAGGTTGCCTTATAGCACAAAGGCTTACGGGACAGCGTATCCCGTATCACTACAGTGACAGTGACAAAACTAACAAAGAGCAGAAGGTACCAGGACCCCATCTTTGCCAAGCTGACCATTTGGTGACTGTCCTGACCGCTATAGATCCAGGTTTTGGTGCTGGTCCCAATATTTTCTGCAAGCCAGAGAAAAAAGCTGGAGAAAAAGGCGGCCAGCGGCAGGGGCATCCAATAGTGGGTTTCTGCGATGCGAAACCAGATCCGGGTGCGGGCAAATAGCAAAAGGGTCGCTGCAAATAGGGCCAGCCGGATGTCGGGAAGGAAATGGTGGGCAAAGAAGTTCCCATAGATTGCGGCGGCTAACACAACTGTTGTCCAGAACGGCGGGTAGGGGGCAAACCGCATGTCAAACAATCGGATTACCCGCGCCATATAGGACCCGACGGATGCATACATGAATCCGGAAAACAGCGGCACACCCCAGAGTTTCATCACGCCGCCGCCCGGATACCCCCAACTGCCCGCATAGACCTTGAAGATCTCCATCGCGGTGCCGGTGATGTGGAACAGTAAGATGACACGGGCTTCACGCCAGCTTTCCATGCCGGTGGCCAGAAACAGCGCCTGTAGGGAAATGGCATAAATTAGCAATGCGTCATAGCGGGCGAGCGGCCAGTCGGGCTGCCAGATTTGGCTGCTCAGAATCATGCCTCCCAATAGAAGAGTCCCAAACAGTGCTGCCCAGCCTTGTTTCAGGGTAAACATGACAAGCTCGCTCAACAGATATGACAACTTGGAGCGGGTCCAGTCGCCTAGCTGGCGCTCGAGTTGGCGGGTGCGGTTTGGTGAATCGCTCATGGGCGCAAAAAAAGTGGGGGGACTTGATCGCAAAGCCAGACACCGTTTTCGGACAAAAGAAAAACATGGCCACTTGCGTGCATCCGACCTGCCTCGACAACAAGGACGACAGGTTTGCCGTGCCGCATACCAACCTGTCGCGCTGTCTGGGCATCTGACGACAGGTGCACGTGGTGACGGTTCTGACGGGTCAATCCCTCGGTGCGGATTGTTTCGATTTTGCAAGCCGCAGTGCCATGAAACAAAATTTCAGGAGGGCGGCATGCGGGCAGCCCCAGATCAATTGGAATTGAATGCCCCTGATTAGCACGGATTTTTTTGCCGTCGGCAGAAATTGCAAACCGTTGCTTGGAATTAGAGACGACAATCTCTTCAATTTGGTGCCGGGTTATCGGATGCTCTGACTTATCAATGATCTCATCAATGGTGACCCAGCCCTGGGGATCCATTGTCAGTTGCAGGGTTTCTGGCTTGTGACGCAAAAGGTAGCTCAGAAATTTGCTGCGCGCTCGTAATTCTTTTTTCTCCATAACCGCATCTAATCATTGGGTGGCGACGCGGTCCAGTAGAGTTGAGAAAACCGCCGCAGCCACAGGCCACGACGGCTTCAAAGTGTTGAATTCCCAGAGTTTACAGGTTTGGATACAGCGGGAATTTGGCGCAGAGATCAGCGACTTTGGTGCGAACGTCGGCCTCGACCTCGGCATTGCCTTCTTCGCCATTGGCAGCCAGACCGTCGACAACTTCGACGATCAGATCCGCGATCTGACGGAATTCAACTTCGCCAAAGCCACGGGTGGTCCCAGCAGGGGTGCCCAGACGCAGGCCCGATGTGACCATAGGCTTTTCCGGGTCAAACGGGATGCCGTTTTTGTTGGTGGTGATATGGGCGCGACCCAGTGCCTTGTCGGCGATATTGCCGGTGACCGCTTTGGGGCGCAGATCCACCAGCATCACATGGGTGTCGGTGCCACCGGTGACAATGTCCAGCCCGCCTTTGATCAGCTGATCCGCCAGTGCAACCGCGTTTGCACGCACCTGTTTTTGGTAATCTTTGAACTCGGGGCGCAGAGCCTCACCAAAGGCCACAGCCTTGGCTGCAATCACATGCATCAATGGGCCGCCCTGGATACCAGGGAAGATGGCTGAGTTCAGTTTCTTGGCAATGTCTGCATCGTTGGTCAGGATCATGCCGCCACGTGGTCCACGCAGAGTTTTGTGAGTGGTGGTGGTGGCTACATGTGCATGTGGAAACGGTGAGGGGTGCTCTCCTGCGGCAACCAGACCGGCGATATGCGCCATATCGACCAGCAGATAGGCGCCAACCATATCCGCGATTTCGCGGAAGCGAGCGAAGTCGATCTGGCGTGGAATGGCCGAGCCACCCGCGATGATCATTTTAGGCTGGTGTTCTTTAGCCTGAGCTTCGACCTGATCATAATCGATCAGGTTGTCGTCGCGCTTTACACCATAAGACACAGCGTTGAACCATTTGCCTGACTGGTTGGGCCGTGCACCGTGGGTCAGGTGCCCACCTGATGCCAGATCCATGCCCAGAATGGTGTCGCCGGGTTTGATCAGGGCCTGAAACACACCCTGGTTGGCTTGGCTGCCCGAGTTTGGTTGCACATTGGCAAAGTCACAGCCAAACAGCTGTTTGGCGCGGTCGATGGCCAGGTTTTCAGCAACATCAACGTGCTGGCAGCCGCCGTAGTAACGGCGTCCGGGGTAGCCTTCGGCGTATTTGTTGGTCAGCACAGTGCCCTGTGCCTCCATCACGGCAGCAGAAACGATATTTTCGCTGGCGATCAGTTCGATTTCGTCGCGCTGACGTGTCAGCTCGTTGGTGATCGAGCCATACAGCTCGGGATCACGTTCTGACAGGGACTGGGTGAAAAAGCCGGGGTCACGGGGGGAGTTGCTCATGGTGGCTCCGTAAAGTTGGACTGGGATTGGCGATTTCCTATAGGAAACTTCCCTGTGCGAAAAGCCTGTAAAGCGACGAATCCCTGCGACAGAGCGGCAAGACTGGCCATCTGGGGAAAGGTGTGGTTGTTTCGGAACCAATTGGGCAACACCGGAAACTGATTTCATGAGTATGAGAATCGCCTTTTTGGCAAGTCAAACGTCCTCGGCACAAAGTGCATTCGACGTTTTGACGGAACGGTATGGCAATGTTGAGCCCAATACAGCCGATGTGATCGTGGCCTTGGGCGGTGATGGTTTTATGCTCCACACGCTACATGCCACCATAGATGTTCCTGCGCCGGTCTACGGTATGAACCGTGGTACAATTGGCTTTTTGATGAATACCTATAACGAAAGCGAACTGATCAAGCGGTTGCAAGCTGCTGAGCAGGAAATCATCAACCCATTGACCATGCGTGCGATGGACCGAAATGGAAAATTGCATCAGGCCTTGGCAATCAACGAGGTTTCGCTTTTGCGAGCGGGCCCACAGGCTGCCAAGTTGATGATTTCGATTGATGGACGGCAGCGTCTGGCGGAATTGGTCTGTGATGGTGCATTGGTTGCAACCCCAGCGGGGTCTACGGCTTATAATTATTCCGCGCATGGTCCCATTGTGCCAATTGGATCGGATGTGCTTGCCCTGACTCCCATCGCCGCGTTTCGTCCACGTCGTTGGCGAGGCGCGTTATTGCCAAGTGGGGCCAATGTGCGGTTCGACGTTCTTGAGGCCGACAAACGGCCGGTAAACGCAGATGCGGATTCTATCTCCAAGTCGATTGCTGACATTGATTGGGTTGAAATCAGTACAGAATCCGAGGTCCGTCACAAAATCTTGTTTGATCCAGGGCATGGGTTGGAAGAACGGCTGATTTCGGAACAGTTCTCCTGATCTTTTTGCACACGAAAACGTGAGGTCGGATCACAAGACGTAGCATCAAATTACACTACCTCTGGTTGGCTGGAAACAGTGGTGGTCTCCCCATGCGGAGCCATAGTGTTGTAAATGAGTATGCATGGTGTGCAAGCGTCGGGCGCGGGGCCTCAACCCCACGCCCGCGTTTGATTTTGTATGCGCCTTTGTTTGAAGCGGCGGGTATCAGCGGCTACCACCTTGCTCCATTTTCTGCCAAAGCAGGTCACACATGCGCCCAACACGCTTTTCGATGGCAGCACAGGCATCCACAGCCAGATCCTCGCGCCACCGGCGGGCAACAATTTGCACGTTGATCGGTTGTGGCCCCTGAGGCAAATCCGCCAACCGAGAAGGCACGCAACCCGCTGGCAGGCCCATATAGTTGATGGCGTAGGAATAGACTGCGCAACCCAACACCTCATGCACACCTTCAGCGCCTTCTGTATCGCGATCTGGTTTGAAAAACGGCTGTGGCAGAAAGGGCGTCAGTACTAACGGATATTGTTCCAGAAATAGTGACCACTCACGGGCATAATAGGTGCGTTTGGCCATCATTTGCAGCAGTTCGGTTTCCAAAAATGGCGGGAATTCCTGGAAATAAACCGCAAAGATATCACGCACGGTTTGTGAACCCGCAGCATCAACATCTTTCTTCATTAGCGACCAGACCTCCCCCATCAGGGCGCGATAGCCCGTGCGACCTGCGTCAAAGACATTTGGCGGTTCGACTTCTTCGACGATGTATCCGGCGTCAAGCAGGGCGTCGCGTGCGGTGTCCAGTGCCGCTTCGACCTCGGGGTGCAGATCATAGCCAAAGGTGTTCTTGGTAAAGGCGACTTTGATTGGTCCTTCGATTGGGGCACCATGCCAGGGCATTGGGACATGGAAGGGATCGCGTGGATCCGGAGCAATCAGAGTTGGCATCGACAGGTGCAGGTCGGCGGCGTTGCGGGTCAGCAGACCCTGTACCGACATTGACTGAGCCAGTATTCCACGTTCGGCAGACTGACTGGGGTTGTAGGCGGGGACACGGCCCAATCCGGGCTTAACCGTCACCGCGCCGTTGGCTGCAGCCGGAAAGCGCAAAGATCCACCAATGTCATTGCCATGCGCCAACGCACCGATGCCGGCCATCACAGCGGCGCCGGCCCCACCAGACGAACCACCGGGCGAGATGTGTTTGCCCCAGGGGTTATGAGTGCGGCCAAACAGTGGATTGTCAGTGTCCGCCCGGAAGGAAAACTCGGGCGTATTGGTGCGCCCAATCACAACGGCGCCTGCGTTCTGCAAGTTTGCCACCAGTGGTGCATCTGCCGGGGCAATCAGATCCTTTAGCGCTGTGACCCCGTTGGAGGAGGCATGACCCGCCTGATCCACGTTAATCTTGATGGTGACTGGCACGCCGTGTAACGGGCCGGGCGTGGTGCCATCTGCGCGGGCCTTGTCCAGTGCGCGTGCGCGTTCCAAAGCTTCCGCACTCAGATCTTCGACCACGGCATTAAGGGCTGAGTTTGCAATGTTCATACGGGTGATCGAGGCAGTAATGCTGTCCTCGGCACTTAGGTCACCGGCACGGGTGCGGTTGGCAATCTCGCTGGCGCTAAAGCGCCAAATATCGTTGTTTGTCATGTCACTAATCTCCTGTGGGCAGGTTAGACAGCGACAGAGGAGTTGCAAGGGAAACCCAAGGTCACAAAGGTGAGCAGGCAGCTAATATGCCCCTCTTGCATGTGTCGGTTGCAGCGGCCCAAGAGGGTGAGGGCGTCGTCTGACAACTCCCTCACCGACCCCACCTGTGCGGCGGGGACTTATGTTTAGTTTAGGCGCGGTTACTCACCGGCATAGCCGATTGTTTGCAGCGCAGTCTTGATCTCGTCCAGAACGCTAGGGTCCTCAATGGTGGCCGGCATTTTGAATGTGGTTCCATCGGCGATGTTCACCATGGTGCCACGCAGGATTTTTCCCGACCGGGTTTTTGGCAGTCGGTCCACAACCACGGCCAGTTTGAATGCGGCAACCGGGCCAATTTTTTCACGCACCAGTTTGACCACCTCTGAAACAACATCGGCGTGATCGCGGATCGCAGTGGCATTCAGGCAGAGGAACCCAACTGGCATTTGCCCCTTCAACTGGTCGGTGACGCCAATTACGGCGCATTCGGCAACATCCGGATGGTCGGCCAACACTTCTTCCATGCCGCCAGTTGACAACCGGTGACCTGCTACATTGATGACGTCGTCCGTGCGCGCCATGATGTAGAGGTAGCCGTCTTCGTCTTTCATGCCAGCATCACCGGTTTCATAGTAGCCGGGAAAAGCGTCCAGATAGCTTGACTGGAACCGTTCCGGGGCGTTCCACAGACTGGGCAGGGTGCCCGGTGGCAGTGGCAGCTTGATGGCGATGGCGCCCAATTCTCCCGCTGCAACTGGATGGCCTGCGTCGTCGAGAATATCCACTTGGTATCCGGGCATCGCGACCGCAGGTGAGCCAAGCTTGGTAGGCAGTTCTTCGATACCTAGCGGGTTGGCGGCAATAGACCAGCCGGTCTCGGTTTGCCACCAATGGTCGATTACCGGCACACCAAGGTGTTCCTGTGCCCAGAGAATGGTGGCGGGATCCGCGCGTTCCCCTGCCAGATAGACCTGACCCAAATTAGTAAGGTCGTATTTTTTGATGAATTCGCCAGTGGGATCTTCACGCTTGACCGCGCGGAACGCTGTGGGGGCGGTGAAAAAGCTTTTGACTTTATGTTCAGAAATCACCCGCCAAAAAGTACCGGCATCAGGGGTGCCTATCGGCTTGCCTTCGAACACAATCGTAGTGTTCCCTGCGATTAGCGGTGCATAGCAAATGTAGCTGTGACCCACGACCCAGCCAACATCCGATGCGGCCCAGAACACATCGCCAGAGTCGACGTTATAGATGTTCTTCATGGTCCAGTTCAGCGCAACCAGTTGACCAGCTGTGTGGCGGATCACGCCCTTGGGCTGACCGGTAGTTCCTGAAGTGTAGAGGATATAGGCTGGGTGGTTGCCTTCGACCGGCAAACAATCTGCGGGCTCAACCCCGTATTGAAACCCGTGCCAGTTGACATCTCGGCCTTCGATCAATTGGGCGACATCTTGTTCTCGCTGGAAGATCACGCAGAAATCCGGCTTGTGTTCGGCCAGATCTATGGCACCATCGAGAAGCGGTTTGTAGTGCACCACACGATTGGGTTCTAATCCGCAGGAGGCAGCGATAATGGCTTTGGGTTTGGCATCGTCAATGCGCACCGCCAGTTCATTCGCAGCAAAGCCACCAAATACCACCGAATGCACAGCACCGATCCGGGCACAGGCCAGCATCGCCTCCAGTGCTTCGGGGATCATTGGCATGTAGATGATGACCCGGTCACCTTTTTCGACGCCTTTTGCGCGCAGTGCCCCCGCCAGGCTGGCAACGCGGTTGCGCAACTCAACGTATGAAATCTCGCGTTTGGTATGGGTGATTGGGCTGTCGTAGATGATCGCCGTCTGTTCACCGCGACCTGCTTCCACGTGACGGTCGACGGCGTTGTAGCAGGTGTTGACGCGGGCGTCAGAAAACCATTCGTACGAGGGCGCAGCATCGTCGAACAGGGCCTTACTGGGCCGTTGATCCCAGCTGATCGCCTCGGCGGCCTGCATCCAGAACCCTTCGGGATCATTTTTCCAGGCTTGATAGACCTCTTGGTACGACATGCTGTGTTCCTCCCATTCCTCGTATCCGAGTTAGGCGGAAGCGGGCCTCTCGGGCAAGGGATCTGCGGCAGGACGCGGCAGATTATCGCAATTTATTTGCAGATTGAGTGTGGATGGTGTTGCAAAGTTTTGCAAAGCTCATCGTTCTGCGTGATGCGGCGAAACTTTTTTCAGAAATTGCAAATTTGCTAAGTCGTGCATGCAAAGAATTTCGAATCTTTTGTTTTCTAAGGAAATCAGTTTATATGTTGTAGCGGGACAGAGATTCTTGCAAACTGGGACAGAGAAAGTTGCAGCAACTCGTTTGTTATTTCTTTGGTGCAAAATAGAGTGGAATCAATCGGTGCCGTATATGAAAAGGGAGACCGCTGTTTTCACATTGATGCCTGGATCTAAACCAAAGACGCGTGTCGGTTTTGTCCTCGTAGATCTCAATACCATGTTGAACAGCCTTCAAACGTTCTTTCCAAGTGTTCAGAACATCGAGCCCAACTCGGTTGCGGCAGTAAATAATGATTTCGCCGTGGTCTTGTCCGTAACCGCCAGTCGCATACCGAGTAGATAGCTGCTGGAAACCGTCCTCCAGCCATTGATAGCCTCCGTGGACCTTGGCCTCGCCTATCCAAAGGAAGTGATCCTTCCCTTCCACGTGAACATCACAGTGACCGCCAGTTTGAGTGTCATGAGTTGCCTGGATGGCGAGGACTCGCAACTGCTCTACTATCTGAACGGATAGCTCATCTTCGCCCTGCTCTTGGTTAAGGTGACGATTCCTTACCAAACTATTGTACGAAAACTCGACAATACGTTCCAATGCATCAACTCGTGTGGGGTGATCTTTAGCAAGGTGATAGGCAGATACAGCGCCATCACACATGATTCCAGAAAGTGCATCGATTTGGGAGAGTGACGTTTCGGCTGTCATTTTGGTGCCCACTCCAAGCCTTTTGGAAGAGACAGCGCAAAATAAGGCATCACTTTATCTTTGGCATCTATAACTATTTCACCTGTTCCAGGATGAACCAAGAACCCGGACTTGAGCACTTCGTTAAAATCCACGTCCTCCAATGGATATTCGTCACCGTCATCGTCAATTAGTTGGCCATGCGCTTCGAGTAACGCGTATCTGGATGAAGTGAGGAAATGCACCGCCGATACTAAGGGGGTGTCGATCTCAGGGTAGTTCAGCAATTTCTGCAACGAAGTGTAGGTCAACATTTGACCATGTGCATCATCGAGATGAACGAGTTGATCGATGAGCTGAACGCATAAACTCGCGACCTGAGTAGTACCCAGCGCAGCATTTAGTTCAAGTTTCAGCTCATCAACTTTCACTAGGTGCCTACCTCTTCCTTTAAGCTTTCCAAATGATGGTGCATTCTCGAAATCACATATTCAAAATCTGCACGGCCTACACAATTACGGATAATTGCTCCAGAAATGCCTACCTTACCGGGCTCTCCAATCGTCGAACGCCCTCTGGCCGTTCCGACCAGACCCAATTCGGGTGTAAGCCTTATATCATCGGTGGCCACAGTCCACCTAACAAAAAGTCTAAAAGGCTCAATGGGTGTGCCCAGGCCCTTTTTGCCAGCAAGATGGTAGGGTTCGGTCCTCAGGTCCAAACCTGCTCTTCTCATCTTTTCATTTTTTACTGAAGCTGAAGTTGTCGAAAAGCCGAGCTCGACAACAAGCCCGTCTCTACTGTCTTCATAAATCGCCTCGAGCAACGGGAACAAATCAATAGGTCGGTTCAACTCAATGATTTCAGAGTCGTTCAACGTTCTTCTGATCTGTGATTGCACTGCGTGGGCGAAGTCCGTCGACATCCCGGCGGGCATGTCAGTGCGGATCTCGATAGCATTGCGATCATGGGGAACCCAAGCAATGCTGAACAACTGAACAGTTCGATACTTCAGGCCGATGATTTCATCATACTGATCTTCGAAAACGGAGGGATCGTCCACGAGATCGCCGAGTTCTATTTTTTCGCGAGTCGTGAGACGGATCACGTGGGTATATACGGCACCAATTCCGTCGTCGTTGCGAACTACTGACACGAGTTGAGGAGGGGCACCAATTTCATCGATTTCATTTGCAGGAAGAGTTAATGGGTATGCTCTGGTGAAAAGGTTTTCGGGAACCTCCAAACCAGAGATCCAATTTTGGACCAACCTATGCTCTTCAGGTTCAATCTCATAGATCTTGGTGAATTTCTCACCGCAAAGATTGTGTTCTTCAATTTTGTCGAGAAGCGGGCCAATATGTTTTTGCTGTGGAGCGTCAGCGTACTTTTTTATCGTGCGTTGCCATCCTTGGCTTGGCTCAAGTCCCAGGGACCTTAAGAGCACCCGCGCAACAGGCCATGGCATACGGTCCCGCATGCTGTTAAAAATTTTCTCCATACCATCCCTTAAATATATCAATTGAAATATGTGTTCTCAGACACGTTATAAGGGTGCGAATGATTCGTCACGATGCAGATTGTCGCTATCAATAAGCGTGAAACATCTTTCCCAATCTTCCGTTGTTAAACCGCAGTCGTTTTTTTTAGGGGTGTTAGCTCAGAAAGGCCGGACCCTCGCGAGGGGTGGGAGCGGCCATAAAGTGAAAGCTGGTCGGCGGGGTTTTGTGTGAAAATATGGCCCCGTGTTAAGGAGTGTTACAGCACCCCTTAGCCTCCCCGTAGGGAGGGTTACGCTACGGCTCCCTGCGGTGTCTGGACCTTCGACATGTCAATCAATGAAACGCCCGACATAGCCAAGCCGGGCACCTTGCCGTTGACGGTGGTTTCAGCACCGGCCCCCATCCATTCCAGCAACAGCAGTTCCCAAAGGAACCAACCGTGTCCGTCCACCTTGCGGACCAGATCACCAACCAAGACCAGATTGACGCTGTAGGACGTATCCATGACAGGTTCAGCGATGACCTCGCCTTGGGCGTCTCGGACCGCAGGCACCAGTTCAACAGCTACCGGAAAGAAGTTTGCATGGGGTACTTCTTCGACCCAGTCGCGCAAGACACCGTCTTGGGTTTCCTGCTTGGTGACCATTAGATTTTTGGCCAGTGCCGCTGCCTCAACATGGGCAGGCGTGGGGGCGTTCAGCGCAAAGCTCACTTGCCTGACCGTGCCGTTTTCGTCCTCGACAACATCAGCGAAAACCTCGGTTCCTCGGATGTGATAGGTCATGCCACCAACTCCTGCACCAGATCAATTCCAGACGCACCCAGGCGCAGCTCAAGACTGGAAATTGTCATGGGGCTTTCTGGGGAAAATGTCAGCGCGGCGCCGCCCAAATAAGGAAAGCCGGAAACTGCTTTTGTGGTCGAGAAACCGCCCCTTTCTGCAACCGCCGTTTCAGTGGTCGAAAAGGAGGTCGCCACACCAAATGGAACCCCCATGTCAGGTGCCCAGGTCGAGGTGTCGCCGGTATAGGTGAGAACACCGTCTGCACCCTGAACTGCAATCAGATCCCCGGTGCCATTCACGGTATCAACCTTCGCGCCAATCCGGTTTGCGGCATCGTTTCGAAGCTCCCAAAGATTGAGCGTCGAATAGGTGTTCAGCTTCGCATAGGTCATCCGGCCTTCAATATGCACAGTCAGATCTTCGATCACTTGCTGCCCATCCTGCCGGGCGGGCATGTTGACCTCTTTGATGCTGGCTCTAAATGTCGAGGTTTCCCCGCCAGTGAACTGCCGTCCAGAGACATTAGGGGCAACGCCGGTGGCTGTCCAAAGCGTGGCGCGGCCGGTTTCGCCAGGGCTGAGTGTGCCTTGATTGTAATCGGTGCCGCCCTCGGAAATATATGTGGCCATTGCAGGCCCCGACAGGTGATCAAAGACCACCAGATACACCTTACCGATCTCAGCGGCGAAATCGCAATTCGCGCGGGCGGTCGCGGTTGTGTTGGCCACATCCACACCGCCTAGCTCAGCATTATAGATCATTGAGCCGCCGGGGCTTGATCCGTCATCCCATCCCGGCAAGCCAGGCGCAGGTGGCGTGGTCAACTCAGGCTCTTGATTATGCTCCACCAGAAGACGGGCCAGCGTCACAGCCGAAAGGGTCAAAACATCCTTTGCGCGCGAGGTTGCAACACCGTCGGAAAGGATGGGCGAGGTTGGCACGTTGCCCTCCTCAAACTGCACAAAATAAACTGTGATGTCATCGCCAGTCACGGCACTGTCAGGGCCAATACCAACGGACATCAAGCCGGTAAAGTTCGGGGTGAATGTACAATAGATAAGGTGCCCGCCGGGAACCGCCAGTTGACGGAGTAAGACCGCATTCCCCGCCGTCTGGTTCGTGACGGCCAATGCGCCCAACGGCCCCAGAATGTGAGTTTCTTCGGCTAGATCTCCATTGCGCATCGTCAGGCGGCAGCGCCCACTTGTTCCCTCTTTGACAAAGGCTGTAACGCTGTACGTGTCGCCGGATACAACGGAGACGTCATCTGCTGGCTGCCCCCGGTGCCAGGTCGCCCCGTTAGAGGTCACCAAGTGTAGAAATGCCGTTACTCGCGGGACATTTCCTTTAACCTCCCAGATTTGGGAAGAAGGAGATGTTCATGAACAAGGATCAACGCGAGATTCAACGTAAGCTGCGGATACTGCGATACGCAGA
>NZ_VAUA01000010.1 GCF_005771405.1 Parasedimentitalea maritima | reverse complement strand
AAACTGGCCAAGATCTTTCCTGCACCGCAGCAAACGAGCGAAGCCTGAAAAGAAAGGCGCTCGCGCGACGTTCAGTCCCTCATTTTCTGCGCCAGCAACACGATGTTTTTCCACAGAATCGGCGGTTTGCTGACCTTCGCTGCAAAGTGGGTCGAAGGCCGCTTTCATAGCCTTTCAGCCATTTGAAATTCTGTGAAAACCCAGTTGGTGAACATCAATTCCCGCGCTCGATAGGAGTTGCGTAGCAGAAAGGTGTTGAGAACTTCGTTGACTCACTTGACCGGATTGGGAAGTGGACGCCGATGGCTGAGCAGGCGGTTCGTAGTGGATTCTGTAAGTAATCAAACTTGACAATTTATCAACGCCTGTTATTTGTCAATTGTGACAATTTTGGAGAGGCCATGCCGCGCCCCAGTTTGAAAGATCAGAGATCGGTAGAAATTTTGGACGCCTACCTCACGTGTGTTGCCCGTTTCGGTTTGGAGGGGGCCACACAAGAGAGGATCGCGGAGCAAGCCGGTGTCAAACGCCCTTTGCTGCGCCACTATCTGGGCAACCGGGACCAAATGGTCGCAGCACTCTGTGCGCATGTCGTCCAGGTATTTGACGAAATGACCGACGGGGCGGATGTGGCACTGCAACAGGTCAACTCGCTTTCGGGTTTGGTTGACTTGCTGTTTACCGAGGACGGCCAACAGGACGCCCGCTTGTTGCTGGCATGGCAGGCCCTATCGGTCGCCGTTGGAGGCCAAAACAAAAGGCGGGACATGCTGCTCAATAGTCTTGAGCGCTTTTTGGCTGTGCTCACAAAAACGTTGCAACGCCTGTCGCCCGAGGCGCCCCTGGCCGATTGCCGCGCGGTTGCTCAGGGGATCACGTCCATTCTGGTCAACCTGGAATCCTTGATGGCGTTGGCGCCGCCGCAGGCTTGGCGAGATGAGCTGCACAAAAGCGCGCTGATCTTGGCCAACTCTCTGGAGGGGCAGTAATGTCACGCCAACGTATTCTCAACCACATCGCTTTTCCCGTGCTCGTCGCTGCGGCAGCGCTCGGACTCTATTGGGTGTGGGGGCTTCTCTTTCTGTGGTGGTTGGTGCCAGCCATCCGTAGCGGGCAGGCGCATTTTGTTTTCGAAGTGGATCGCGGCGAAGACCCGGTCCTGTTTTGGGCGGTTGTCGCCCTTTGGGCTGTGTTTGGTGCAATGATGATCGCCGCTAGCCTGTTCCCGCAATACGCCAGCTGGTTGGTGTGAGGAGATCAATATGACTCAAATGTATCACAACCTTCCGGTGAATGCCTACACGTCGCAAGACTGGTTTGATCGCGAGCAAAGGCTGATCTTTTCGCGCACTTGGCGCTATGCCGGACTCGTCGAAGATATCCCTGAGCCTGGGCACTATGTCTCGGTGCAAGCAGGCCTGAACAATATCTTCATCGTGATGGGCCGCGATTTCCGCCTGCGTGCGTTTCATAACATTTGCCGCCATCGCGGCACACAACTGATCCGCGCGCTGGGCAAAACGCAAAAGGCGCTGACCTGCCCCTATCATGATTGGACTTATGACCTTGAAGGTAATCTCATTTCCGTGCCGGACGAGGCCAAGGAATACCCCAAAGGCATCGACAAAAGCTGTCTTGGCCTCAAACCCGCCGCAGTCGACGTTTGGCGCGGCATGATGTTTGTTCACCCAGATCCCGACTCGCCATCGTTGGTGGAGTTTTTGGCTGGCGTTGATCCCCATTTGGGGCCTCACAAGCCGGAAGAATTGGTGGAATATGAAGAGGCGCGCCAGACCTATGAAATCAAGGCCAACTGGAAAATTGTGGTTGAGAACTACATCGACGTCTACCATTTGAGCCATCTGCACGCCAACACGCTGCATATGTATGACCACGCCAAAGCCGAATTCGGCTGGAAAGGTCCGCACTACCACTTTTGGGAGCCGCCATCAGAGGCCTATGCCAAAGATTTGGAAACAAACCTGCCCACGCCGCGTGTCATTCCTGAGCCGCACAAAGGGGCGTGGGTGCCGATGCTGTTTCCCGGTCTTGGCTTGGGCGCAAGCGAGGACAGTTGGAACCTGTTTGTCATCACGCCACTCGCACCGGATCTGACCCGGATTGAAAACCGCACCAAACTCGCCAATGTCTCAAGCTGGGAATACAACAAGCAATCCTGGAGCAGCGCGGGATTCTGGAAAAATTTTGGCGGGCCCAAATACAGCGGGGACGATGTCGCAAGCGAGGATGATCCGATGGCATCCGGCGATTTCACCGCCGAGGATATCTACGCCTGCGAGCAGCAACAAAAATCTTTGGCCAGTCCTTATCTGGAAATCGGTCCCGCCAGCGTCGGCGAAAGCCCGATCACCAATCACCAAAACGCCATTCTCGATTTCATGGCGCAGCAGGAAAAGCGCATGACATGAAGGCGGCGTTGAAACTTCGCGCAGGCTTGATGCGCGACAAACAATTGACCCTGGGTGGTCTGTTCTCTGCCTTTTGGCCGCAAATCACCGTGACCTGGGCCATGACCCTTGTGGAGGTTGGCCTGTTTGCCTCCGTTCCGCTTTTGATTGGCTTTGCCATCGACGGGTTGATTCAGGATGACTACGCGGCCTTTTATCAGCTGGGCGGTGTGTTTTTGGTGCTGATTGTCGTGGCGACCCTGCGTTGGGTCTATGACACTCGCGCCTATGGCATCATGCGGGTTGAATTGGGCAAAGCGCTGGTGGCGCGGTCTGGCACAATGCCGGTGTCGCGGCTGAATGCGCGCCTGACGATGGGACGCGAGCTGGTGGATTTTCTTGAAAAAGAGGCCCCAGAAAGCGTCACCTCAATAGTGCGCGCGACGGCGGCGATTGTCATTCTGGCAGGATTTCATCCGAATCTGGCCTTTGCCGCCTTTGCCGCTTTGGTCATCACCGGGCTGCTTTACGCGCTGGTGCATCGGCGGTTTTTCAATCTCAACCGATCTCTGAATGTGCAATCGGAAAAGCAAGTGGGTGTATTGGAAAGCCGCTCACTTCCACGTTTGGGCGCGCATTTGCTGGCGTTGCGCAAATCCGAAGTGCGCATCTCTGACACCGAAGGCGTGATCTATGGCCTGATTTCCGTGGCGCTGTTGGGCTTGCAAATGTTCAACCTTTGGTTTGCCACGCGAGGACTCGGTGCGACCGCAGGTCAGGTGTTTTCCATCATCACCTATAGCTGGGACTTTGTCGAAAGCGCGCTTGTATTGCCCATCACTCTGCAAACCTTTTCCCGCCTTTCTGAAATCACTGGGCGCATCAATCAAACGGAGGCTTTCTCATGAAGCGCATAACAGCAACCGCCATTGGGCTGATCCTTGCCGCAGGGCTTGTTTTGGCCACCCCTTCAGACACGGCCAACGACCTTGTAAATCGCTACCATAGCGCCACAACCGAGGCCGACCTGGCAAAAAAATTGGCGAGATTGGCACCCTGAGGCCACCCATCACATTCACGTGCTGACCGGAATTTCCGCGCAGGATTTCTCTTTCAGCTACGCTTTAAAAGACTGGGACTCCTTACCGGATTTGCAAAACAGCCCGGAATGGAAACAAGCCATGCAAGGCTATGAGGAAACCGGTCGCACATCACGTGAGCTCTCCCTTAGCCAACAGGGCGGGCTGACCATCATCATGACCACAGCCAAAGTGGCCTATGAATGGGACGGTTTCAAAGGCGACATGACCGAAATGGACCGGTTTGAAATCACTACTGTTGCCGGCCGGGCCGTCATCCAAAAGCTGACTTCTACATTCGACTACCGTTGAGAAACAGCTTAGCCAATTGCTTTGCATCCACAGCCGATAAAAAATCAGGACAACGATATGGACGCACAATTTTACCCACTCACGGTTTCTGCTGTTGACCCGATCATTTCAGGGCGTGCAACCAGCGTGACATTTGCGGTTCCCGCACCGCTTCAAGACTGGTTTCGCTGGCAGGCGGGTCAGCATCTGACACTACGCCTGACGGTGAACGGCACAGAGCATCGTCGCTGCTACACAATTTCAAATCCGCCAGCGGGTGATCTGCGCATCACCGTGAAACGTGTACAAGGTGGGGTGGTGTCCAACCATATTGCCGACCGCCTTGAGGTTGGCGCTCAAATTGAGGTCATGCCGCCGTTTGGATCGTTTGTGCTCCGGCCCAATGATACCGCCCGCCGCACCCACTATTTTTATGGCGCGGGCAGCGGGATCACGCCGCTCTACGCCATGATCTGCGACGTGCTGACAAAAGAACCGCACTCCGTCGCGCACCTGCTGTTGGGTAACGCCTCTAAGAAAGAGATCATTTTCCACGAAGAGCTAAAAATCTTGCAACAGACCTATTCAGAGCGCCTGTCGGTGCGGCACGTGGTCTCGTCCCAATCGTTCTGGAGTGGATTTTCGCCTTGGCGACGTGGACGCGTGGACGCGGAGGTCATTCAAGCCGCGATGGCTGAAACCCCGCCAATTGCGCAAGACGTACACTATTGGATTTGCGGCCCCGGTGACATGAACTCAAATGTCGCCAGCGCTCTTGGCAATTTGGACGTCCCTCAAGCGCGTATCCACATGGAGAGTTTTGGCAGCCAAACGCAGGCTGAGCGCACGATCACGGGCATCGCGGCGACCGCACAGGTGACACTCAACGGCGTGATCACCGACGTTCCTGTTGGAGCAGACCAAACCATACTGGAAGCCATGTTGGCGGCGGGCCTATCGCCAGCATTTAGTTGCCAATCGGGTGTCTGTGGCGCATGCAAGGCAACGCTTAGATCTGGTGATGTGCACATGCGCGCTCACATGGCGCTGGAGGCAAAAGATGTTGAAGCTGGTGAAATTTTAACCTGCCAATCCCTCGCAAACAGCAAGCGGCTGTCCGTCCGCTTTGTGGCGTAAAACAGCAACATACGGCTTTGACTACTAACGCCTGGTCAGGGCCGACAGCCTAACTTTGCAAATGTCACTTCCTGCGCATAGCCGCCGTTGGTGACAAACCCGTCTAACGGCCGGTTCCAGCCGATTGTGTTGAAAAACTCCGGTTTGCGAAAATGTTGATTTTCCACCGACTTCTGGTGGCGCGCGAAAGTCAGACTGGAATACGGCTCCGAGAACGTGAAGGGGCACAGCAAGGCCAAAGATCAGTTTTGGCCGCCCCCCTCGCCAAAATAAACTACTCGACCTGTGTGGCCAAAAATGATCCCGACTTGAGCCAAAAACAGAGTTTTTCAACACAATCAGCCCTTCTACGACATTCGTGCCGGGTGCAGCATGGCGCGGCATATGGGGCACTAAGGTCGGATACCGGCCATACGCTGCACATTGGACCAATGACCGGTATTGGGAGATTCAGAACTCCCAGGATGGAGGCACCCTATGAAGCAGCAAACCTGTTCTTCCAAAGTTCAACACGCAGCTCATCGCGCTTTTCATATTCTGTGATAGCGGAGTTGATGTCCCGGTCCATTCGATCTTCTCGATCTTCGCCAAGATCGGTCATGCGCATTGTAAACCAAGCAGTCATGCCACCGGTTGGCAAGGTGGCAAAGCGGGGGAACGCGGGGGCAACCAAGCCAGCCTGCCAAGTTATAGGGAGGGATGGATCAAGGACAAACGCCCGCGCCAGCCCCACTGCGTCCACATCCCCGGAGCGGACTGCTGCTTCGGCTTCCTCTTTGCGTTTGAAGCCCCCTGTGGCCATAAGTGGGATCGATGTCAGTTGACGCGCTGCGCGGGCAAAACCGATGAAATAGGGGCCTTCGGTTGAGCGCTCCGAGCTGGACGGAGCACCGGGAAAATAGGTCCCGCCGCTGATGTCCAGAAGGTCAACCCCCTTGCCTTCAAGCCCGGCAACGACTTCGAGCGCTTCTTCTTCTGTCAGACCTCCTTCAAGCTGGTCAGTAGCGTTCAATTTTACTGCGACAACAAAATCTGTCGGGACTGCCTCGCGAACGGCTTCGACCGTTTCAACCAGTAGCCGCATCCGCGCCTGGATCGGTCCGCCATAGGCATCGGTTCGGCTGTTGAAGAGAGGGGAGAGGAACTGGCTCAAAAGAAATCCGTGGGCAGCATGGATCTGGACGCCTCCAAAGCCCAACTCCGCCGCGCGCCGGGCGGTGTTGGCAAGGCCTTCGGGGATTGCGTTGATCTCGGCAAGAGACATGGACTCGCTTCGGAAATCAGGGAAGTTGATGGCGCTTGGGCCCATGGGACGGCTGATCGGGAGGTGGGACAAAGCCCCGGCATGACCAAGCTGAAGCCAGAGGTGCGCTCCGTCGACGGACCCGCGCCGGGCAAGATCACGAAACGCTGCAAAATCAGCCCCATCGTCGAGCACGAGATTGCCCGGCTTCTCAGGGTAACGTGGGTCCCCCTGCACCTCGCCGATGATCGACGCCGCTAGGCCGCCCTCCGCCCAGCGTTCATAAAGTCGAATCTGTGTCGCAGTCGGGTCGCCCTGGCCATTCGCCAACGAATCCGACATGGCCGATTTGATGATCCGGTTCTTTAACACTCGCCCATTCGGTAATGTGAGCGGCGTGAAGAGGGTGTTGTTCGAAGCGGTGTGCAAGGTGGTTCTCCTTGGTTTTTCAATCATCATCTGAGATACCTTGGATATATTTCCGCGATAAACCGGAGATTTGGATCAACATTTGATAGTTTTGGGAACAGATGACACAGAAGACAGAGTTAGAAATCCTTCTGGCCGTTGTTGACCACGGCAGTTTCTCAGCTGCTGCCAGAGTGCTGGGATACACCCCGTCTGCAGTGGGCAAGCGGGTGCATCAATTGGAACAGAGGCTGAGAGTGCCGCTTCTTGTTCGCACGACCCGGCGCATGACATTGACTGAGGCAGGGCAGCGGTATGTGGAGGAAGCACGGGATCTTCTCGCCCGCCTGACGGCCTTGGAGGAGGATATTGCCGATGATGCCGCCAGCCTGCGCGGCACGATTCGCCTGACAAGCTCGGCGGCTCTTGGCCGGTTGCATGTCGTCCCCCCGGTAATCGAATTCATGGAACGCCACCCGGTGGTGGAGATCGACCTGTTGCTGACAGACAAGATCGTCGATCTGGTCGGAGAAGGTTTCGACCTTGCGGTTCGCAGTGGCACCTTGCCGGACTCGTCCCTTGTCTCAAGAAAATTGATGAGCAACCGGCGGGTGCCCTGTGGCGCACCTGCTTATCTCGATCAGCATGGTCTCCCTCAGCAACCCGAGGAGCTCACTACGCACAGCTGTCTGCACCTGGGCCAGGAGAAACGGCTTCTGGATTGGGGGTTTACTCGAAATCAGGGCGGCATAACGCGACTTGGTTCCGGGTTTTCATGCAACAGTCTCGAAGCGCTCCATGCGGCATGCTGCGCGGGACATGGCATTGCATGGCTGCCGGAGTTCCTCATCGCCCATGACCTGCACAAAGGCCGCTTGGTGCCAGTGCTAATAGATCATGCTGACCCAAATGCGGGCGGCGGGATCTTCGTCCTGCGTCCAAAAGCAACATTTCTGCCGCGCCGCGTCCGAGCCTTGACTGACTTCCTGGCGGATCATTTCACTGATATTCGTACCGATTGAGCAGAGGGATTGCCCCGGCATCGTCTCTCAGTTTCAACAAAGAGAGAAAGTTACTATTGGTTCAGATAAGGGCATAACCGGACATTCAACGCGTGCTGCGCGGGTGACTGCTTAGGGCCGATTGTGTTGAAAAACTCTGTTTTTGGCTCAAGTCGGGATCATTTTTGGCCACACAGGTCGAGTAGTTTATTTTGGCGAGGGGGGGCGGCCAAAACTGATCTTTGGCCTTGCTGTGCCCCTTCACGTTCTCGGAGCCGTATTCCAGTCTGACTTTCGCGCGCCACCAGAAGTCGGTGGAAAATCAACATTTTCGCAAACCGGAGTTTTTCAACACAATCGGCTCTTTCCGGCCGTTCGCCACAGTGATCACGAATGGCGGATAAGGGCCGTTCCCGTCCTATAAGGGCGAGCCGCGGCCAGACTTTGCAAAAGGTCGCAATCTGCGCATACCCGCCATTGGAGCCAGGACTTGACCCGGTAAGGCGAGACGAAGATTGGGGCGAAGCGCGGACATGCGAGACTGTTTCAGTCAAAGCTGTAATGCCTTCATATGCCTACTTGTAGTGTTTCCGACGTGATCTGACAGTTGGTTGTTTTTACGGCGGTATCTGTCAGGCCAAGTTCAGTTCAGGAGCTTTTCCTTCGAGATCAGTTTGCCCTCAATCATCGTCAGAAACGGCGTCCTATCGCAACACAGACGGTATTTAGATAAGAGTCCTCAGGGTTAGAAAGCCTATCTCGGTTCTAGCGCACCGCTCCGAGTGAAAGTTGAAACTGCCACATGAAACTGCCAAAATCCGCGATGAAGTGAGATTTTATCTTTCGATACTGGTGTTTAGCCGCTTGCAGAAAATGTCAAAAAGCTGAAAAATTCTTGCCAATAGATTGCCGACAGTAGTCGAGGCTACTGCTACCTGACATTTATGTGCGCAACCGAATTGAGAGTATTGGGCATCGACGAGATGGGAAAAGGCGACAGCATCACTCTAACAGCTTCGTCCGAGATTGCGTCCAATCGCAAGTATATATGTTCGTCCAACTACAAGTATATACATTCGGATTGTGCTTCATTCATGCATCAAGCGACAATTGCTCGCTTCCATGCACCAGCCTGCGCGCCATTGGCTTCAATAAGAATCCCTCAGAGATCATGAAAAACCGGTCTCATTTAGCTGACTTACATATCGGTTGATCTCCTCAGTATCCCCATCCCTGATCAGATCAATGAGATTTCGACCACGCCATCTGGGATCCGGGGAAATCAGTTCCTGAATTGCGAACAACAGATGATGCTCTTGGAGTGCTTTTCCGACTGGCCTGGCAGCCTCGCCCAGTTGGGAAACCAGGAGTTCCTCGAGCGAAGGAGGTGGGGTCGTTACTCCCCATCTTTTACGAAGTTCCTCGTTGCTTTCATTGGATGGCATTTTGTTCTCCTCGATTATGTGCGTGTGCTTTCTGATGCGACTGAGGGGGAGTGATGATTACAGACATGACAGAGGCTGTAGACCACAGCAGGCCGGACATAAGCTGTTGGCTACGTTTGATGATTATCCCGTAGCTAAAGAGCTTTGATGCCGCATGGTTAGTGCATTTTGGGTATGCACAAGCAAGTGCCCCGGTTGGTCATCAGAGAACCAGTGTTGGGCTACATACCGATTAGGTTGTTAGACCAGCCCTCTGGCTGCGGCACTGCCCATGCATGCCTGGGGTAAATCAGGCGTACATATCCCGACACCACCAAGCACGCTGGAGTCTAAAAATCTCGAGCCTCGGGTCCTCTAGGACAAAACTGAGATCCAGATAGTTGTGAACCCTTTCATCCGCCTCTTGGTCTTCGCCCATCTTGAGGTCGGGACGTTCAATTTCGACCTTCGGAACTGGTTCCAGTCTCGCTGGATGCAGCAGCCTTTCCATCAGTAGTTTAGTGCGCTCTACCTCCTCTGAATATAGACGACAGGACTGTGCCCTGGTTATCCTCGCAACACATTCCCGAGCGACATCTGCTGCAGCTGGGGCATCTGACAGATCAATTGGCGACGCATCCAAGATCTGTGAAGGCCAATCTGAAGCCGGAAATACTTTGGATCTCCAGAAGTAACTGCCTCCCTCGTGTTTTTGCCCTAGGAGAGCGACTTCGATTGGCCAGTCATTGCCTAGGACCGTCACGCTCCGAACTGGAGCAAACAGTGCGCTCAAATCGCAAACATCAAGATTGGCGGTCTCAAGCTCACCCACATGATAACTGTTGATCGGGGTTACGACACGTTCATATTGATGCAGCCACTCGTTGACTTTTCTGGCGCTATCATCTCCTTCACTTAGCAGATCAAATGTTCGCCTGCCGCCCAGTTCAGGGTTTAGGCTCCACAAAATTCGATCAACAAAATCTTCGTCGAAAATGCGCTCAACCCGCATACAGACCAGCTGTGCAAGAGGTGCCTTGGTCACGAGACACCACCACTTTTGAAGGCAAACGCCAAGGCTGCCGCCCTGAGCTCTGCTCTAGGTACGTTTAGAGTTCGTTGAAAATATCTGTTGATACGTTCCAAGTTGGGGACTGCAAGGCCCCGGTTGATTAACAAATTACCGATGCTAACAATTTTGATTTGCTGATAGCTCGTGTGCTCTGGCAACAGCAGTTCCGGTAACCTGCTAGCTGTCTCAGGTTGTCTTGCATAGGCGGTGTGCTCATAGGGTTCCATTCGCATGAGAAGCTGATCCACAACATCGGCTGATACTGGTGCCTCCTGTAATTCCTCAAATTCGATGCCGTGGATTTTCTGAAAAACCGAATTCCAGTCATTGGTATCCCAGTGAGCCGATGGCCGGATCAGACTTCCCCAAACGCGTGTTTCGTTGTCAACAATCGTTGCCAGCCCAACCTCTATTGGCCAGCTGTCGGCGTTCTGGGATGAGGTCTCAAAATCAATAAAGCAGGTCATCAAATCACCCTTCATCGCAGACAGGGCACATACCCATGTGCTCACGTTTTCCGCGTACCCTCTGTCCGAAGTAGCTGCATTCGACACATGTCAGATCTGCTTCTCTGACCATCTGATCAACGACCTCTTCGGTAATCGGGTGAGATCGAGCCATTGAAATTTTTAATGTGCCGAGTTTCTCCCTGATATCGGAGATTTCAATCTGTAGTTCCCCTTCATGACGCCGTAGCAGGCCATGCATTTTGTTGACCCCACGGTTGATCAGAGGCATCCAGCCCTGGCCAACCGACGGCACAAGTGATGCGACGTTATCTGAAACCAAAGCCGGATAACGGCGGGCGACATCCACGCCTCGTGAGATTTGGGGAACTGATTTGTCCTTGTATTGGGCATGATAACAAGAGTTGCATAGGGTTACCAAATATCCTGAGATATCTTGCGTCCGAGCTGAATTTCCGCAGCACTCACATAGGAATTCCGACATGCAGACAAGCTTGTCGAGCATGGCGCGATCACCATCGGACACCGGATGCCCAACATACACACTGAGCTTCCCAAATTTCTCAAAAATGTTGGAAATTTCTGGATAATCACCCAAGGCTCTTGCTCTTGATCTGATGTCGTCGAACTCCGGTAAAAGAAAATCGATCCATCCCCGGCGGTGGGATCCCAGGAGAGCCTCGAGGCTGCCTTCTAAATTGTCCCAGTCTAGGGTGGATTTCATGATCCAGTCCTTTTCAGTTAACAAACATTTGAGGTGTTACTGCCGCCCTCGCAGATAATTGAGCAAACTTGGGGGTAAGTAACGGGGGCAGCTCATCAGGAAATGTCACATAATGCAGCCCGGAAGCCCTGACCGAGAAAGGCCTTAGATGGGCTATCCCAATGGCCTAAACTTTATTGCCTGAAGAAATTTTCTCAGGAGCACGTATTTTAAAACCCAATTGAAAATTTCGCCAAATCTATCGATCCTTACGTGCTGCTGAGTTGTCGAATCATATGTGGTTTCATTTTCTGAAATTAGGGAGTATCGAGCATAATTCAGGTGGAAATAGTATATATTGCGAGAGCGAATCGATCTCTTGAAATTGGCCCAATGATTGGACCTCTCTAGGTGTCTTTCAATTGCCAACATCACTCACTCCCTTCCGTGAGACTTCCATTTCAATCCCATCACAACGATGGCGTTCGTTATCAAATGGTGGTCCGGAAACGGCTTCTGAGTCAACAAGTGATTGAAATTGTTTGCTATTCTTGGAATTGGAAAATCAGTTATCGGAAAATTGAAGGACTAGGCGTTGCCTTATTCTTCAAAAAGTGAATTTGATGAATAAGTTCGTTGATTTTTGAACTTAATTACAAGGACAGTGATCTATCCTTGTAAGGAGATCATTATCCGGGCACTTATTTATCCAGAAGGATAGGCTAAATTGGTCCATCTATGATGTGCTTCAAAATTGGAACTTGTTTCCTTACTGATTCGGTCTTCAATTTTCAGACAATCGATCAAATATCGATGTGTCGATAAGCTTCAAGCGCCCATTTTACGCTGTATCTAGAGGTTGAAACCGTTCCCAGAGGTTGTGATATTTTTTGTCTTGACTTTGATGGGCCTTTTAGTGCTGTTTAGTCGACATGAAGAACACAACGATCATTACTGCCTTTACCCAAATACGGATCTGATCCTCCGTATTCGTTGATGCTTGGGTTTCATACCTTCAGATTTTTAGTCCTAAGCATCCTGCTCGATTGAATTTTCGGTCTTGGGAAATCAGTATGACGCTCTCTACTAAAACATTCCTGTTTGATGTGGCCTGTTATGACCTGACAGATCAACACAGTCCTGTCTCATCGAATGCCGTATTTTCATCCTTCACGCGAATAGGCGTCTGAACTGAACGGACGGTCTCCGTTCTCTTCTTTTCGGACCAATTCAAAACCGTTTGTGTCGGCTGCTTTCGCACGTCGTCCACACTCGGGTTATGTGAGGACAGACCACTATGGGTCATTCAAATTACGACTATTCACACCCTCCTAAAACGCAGGCTGAGGGATCAAGTTCTGAAATTACACTTCCATCAGCTTCTCGAGCTGACCGGAAAGTCACTGGGGCTTCAAAGGGCCATTGCGTAGCGAGCACGGTTCTGGGAAGGGGGGCGGGTTTCAAGGTTCAGGCAGAGTCAAATCTCGAACTGGCTAATCTCTTGGTATTGAACGCCCGCCGGGACGTAACCTATTTAAAAGAACAAGCGCGATTTGACTGGCGCGACGATACCGGCAAAGCACGTACTCACTTCTTTGATGCCTTCGTTATTTTCAATGAAGCGCAGCAGGTGGCAGTCACTGTTAAGCCGATGGTCCGGCTAAAGTCCGGGCGTTTCCTAGATGAAATTCGCGAGATTTCTCGCCATGCCGTCAATTCCAATTTTTGCGACAATGTTCGTTTGATCACCGAACGAGATATCGATCCGATCCAGCTGCGCAATGCTGCCATGTATCGATCTGTCCGCGAGGCGGATGAGGAAGCGGATCAGCGGGCCCTTGAGGTCGTTGGCAGCCTCAGGGGAGCGGTAGAACTCCGGGAGTTGACCATTCAGACGGGGCTTTCCGCGCGAGGTTATCGAGCGCTTATTCGGCTTTGTCGTGACGGTCTGCTCGTTCCCGAAAGCAATGTCGTAATTTCTCCGACCACAAAACTCATTTCAAAGGATCTATAAAATGACTGATCAATCTGTATTCCTGAAAACTCATTTTCACATTGGTAGCAAAGACCGCATCGTTATTGACGGGGTTGAGTACAAATTTGTCGCGAAGGGGCATCATTCGTATGTGCTTCAAAATGGCAATGGTCTTTGTGAAACGTTTGATTGTGGACTGCTTGGCAAACTTAGCGCTGCCGGAAAAATTGAACATACTCCCGAGTATTGGTCTGCGATCAAGGCTGAAAGGCGGGCGACGGGTGATGTGCTTGGTTTCCATGAACTCAGCCCTTCCCAGCGCGAGTCGATCGGAGTTCGCCAGGCCTTTGTCGAAACAATTGAGCTGTTGATGCGAGAGCGGAACCTTAAGTTCACGGATGTCTCTATGCTTGAGAATTTGCATGCTATTGAACGGCGAGCCTCCGAATTCTACCAGGAGTTGGAACTCGAAGAAAAAGAACTTTTCGAGAAAGCTGAAGAAAAGGCAAACAGGAAGAGAGCAAAGAATGGTGGCACCGCACAGACCGTACTCACCATGCCGCACCCTCGGACGTTACGTCGCTGGTACAAGAGGTATGAAAAACACGGCCTGATTTGCCTTTCTGACGAAAACTGGAAGAAAGGGAATAGAAGTAGCTATTTTTCGCCAGAAGAAAATTTGCTCATGAACAACACTATCCGTGAAAGTTATTTGAGTGAGCAACGGCGCACCAAAGCCGGGACGTATCAAGATATGAAAATGGCGTTCTCGGATGCCAATGTACTAAGAGAAAAGGGCGGGGAAACTCGCCTAAAAGTACCATCACGTGAAGCTGTTCGATCTCGAATTAATCAGTTGGATGCATTCGAAGTAATTTTGTGTCGAGAAGGGCTAGCGGCAGCCCAAAAACGGTTCACACCAGTAAAGGATGGCATCGACGTTCACCGCCCATTGGAGCGTGTCGAAATGGATGAGTGGAAAATCGACCTAATCACAATTCTTAAGGCATGCGGTACATTTTCATTGTTCACTGAAGAGGAACTAGAAACCTTGGGTCTGGATGGTAAAACCGGGCGTTGGTGGGTTTCAGCAGCAATTGATTGTCGTACCAAGTGTATCTTGGGTTTCAATTTGGTTCATGACCCAAACCATTTCTCTTCAATTAAGACGCTGGATATGGTGATGACGGACAAGGGGCCGTGGGCTGATGCCGTGGGCGCCTTGTCTGGCTGGCCTGGATGCGGAAAGCCAGAGACAGTCGGGACAGACCTTGGCTCAGCTTACCGTTCAGAAGAGTTTACGAGCGCATGTGCAGATCTCGGTATTACGCATCTTCTAACTATTGGAGGCTTACCGATGATGCGAGGGACTATCGAACGGTTCTTTAAAACGACGGCAATGAACTTGCTCCAACGGTTGAATGGTCGAACCTTCTCCAGCATTTTGAATAAGGGTGCACATAAACCCGAAGAAAGGGCTTGCTTGGGTATTCAAGATTTATGCTTTGCACTGACCCGTTGGCTCGTCGACGTGTACCACAATACACCACACAGCGATCTCGGTGGCCGTACACCGCTAGAGCAGTGGGAAGCTGATATGGCAGCGGGAAACTACGCGCTTTGTGCGGCTCCATCTACTCGCGAGAAACGCTTGGCCTATGGACTCCGACAAAGTCGCGTCGTTTCAAAATCCGGCGTCACCGTATTGGGTGTCCACTACAATTGTGAAGGGCTTGCCCAGGAATTCATGCGCAAAGGTAAACACGAGGTTCAACTTCGGTGGCTCGCCGACGATATCGGAAGTGTTTCTGTTGGGGTGGGCGGCAATTGGATTGAGGTGCCTGCGGTCAATGAGTGTTTCAAAGGGTTACATGCTCAAGAGTGGGTTCTGGCTCGCCGAAACTTGGCCGCACGTGATCCAAAGCAAGAGCTTTGGAGGGACGAAATTGTGGCGCGAGCCCTAAAAGAAATCACGGCAATGAACTCCACTAAATCTTTGGAGTTTGGGTTGGTTACGCAAGAATGGTCCAGTGAACGGATTAAGGGCCTTGAGGACAACTTGTTAAGCGGTATCCGGATTATCGAAGCGGAAGCGCACTCAGACGTGTTGCATCAAACTGATTACGGCCAGGAAATTGTCCCAATGGCAGAAACTCAGCCCAGCACTACAAGCGACGCCCTCGTTCAACCTAAGCGTATTGCCAAGATCAAGTTTCCGACCGAGGAGGAGAAATAATCATGCCAAATTCGAATGCTTTTGAAATGCAGAAAACTCTCCTTAAACTCCGTCAAATCCACTTGGAAACTGAACGGGATACCGAGCTTAGAAAAAACCTTGATCGACTTCTGCAGCACGACTCTTCGGGACGCCTACTCCCAGTTCCGGTTCGCTTCACAGGGAACATGGAAACACGTGGCATCATGATGGTCGAGGGCTCCGGTGGAGGGAAGACAACGGCGCTCAGAAAGGTTTTGTCCGAACATCCGGCACTTTTGCCCAACAAAAATGACGATTTCTTGCGTGTAGTAAGTATTCAAGTGCCAAGCCCAGCAACGATGAAAAGCCTGGGTTTGGCTATCTTGGCCGGAACTGGGATGCATGATCTTTCTGAGCGTTCTAAGGCTTGGGATATCTGGAAAATGGTCAAACATCGCTTCGGTCTTCTTGGCACTGTCGTTCTTTGGATTAATGAGGCTCAGGACATGTTCTTTTCAGGTCAACCGTCAGAAATTGATAACATGCTGAAGACCATCAAATCTTTGATGCAGAACGAAACTGCTGTGATCGTCATCCTAAGTGGAACAGAGCGCCTCTCAGATGTTACAGCCTTTGATCCGCAAGTGAACAGGCGCTTTGCCAAAATCACCCCTCGTGACCTCGTCAGTGGAGGGGACGAACAGGATTTGTTGGGCAGCATCGTTTCCAGGTATTGTGAGATTGCAGGACTATCGTTTGATGCGGGTGGAAATGTCACCGGGCGCCTGATCCATGGCAGCCGAGGTCGGTTTGGGCGGGCCCTTGAAACGGTGCTGAATGCAATTGAATGCGCCCTTTTCGAAAAGGCTGACGAGTTGACAAGATTGCATTTCGCGTCTGCTTGGGAGGCTCAGGAAGGTTGCGCATGGAAGCAGAATGTATTTGTTATCGATGAGTGGCGACAACTTCGTTTAGATGAAACGGCTGCGGAATTTGAGTTCGAACGAAAAGAGCGGCAGTTTCGAAAATTGGGGAGGGCGTAGGCATGAAGCAAGTGCTCCCCTTCGTTCCGATTTCAGACGGTGAAAGCTTAGTTTCTTGGATTTCTCGGTTTGCTCGAGTCCAGTGTGATGTTTCAGTCCCGACATTCTTGGAGATGTTTGGTGTTTCCCAACATGACGTTAGATTGGCAGATCCCAAAGCGATTGAAAAATTGTCCGGAATTTCTGGGATCCCAGCCGAAAGGCTGTTGTTAGCGAGTTTTCAGTCGATGGGGAAACGCCGCTATCTGTATGCCGCTCAGGAGTTCTCATTGGAGTTCTTTTCACGATCTCCAATGAAATTCTGCCCTCACTGTGTTAGTGAGGATATGCTTAAGCACAATGAACGTTGGCCTCTTCCTGTTGGACGATTGTACTGGGTTCTCTCTCCCGTACGTGCCTGTGCGGTACACAACGTTTCTTTAGTTGAAATCCCGAGTATTGGAACAAGTGCATCCTTTGTGGACCTGTCGGCTCACTTGCCAACTCTTTCACGGCTTTCGGAACTGTTGGCCTCATGCCCTATGACCCATCCCTCCGGATTGCAGACTTACGTGGAAGGCCGGTTCGGTGGAGAGCAAGCTTATACTTGGTTGGACAACCAAGATATTGATCAGGCAAGTAAGGCCACTGAGATGTTGGGTGCGTGTATTGAATATGGGGCACATTTCGAGCACGCAAAGTTAACGGAAAGCCAGTGGCGGGTGGCCGGGCAGGTAGGTTTCGAATTCACCTCCAAAGGGCCGAAAGGAATTCGTGACTGTTTGGAGACCCTCCAACGAAAGACAGAAAAATCGGTACATCAGTCTGGCCCGCAAGGCGTGTTTGGCCAACTTTACAAATGGTTGCATTTTAGTAAGTCCGAGAAGCCTGCAGGACCCATTCGTGAAGTACTGAGGGAGCACATCTTAGATACGATGGCCGTAAAACCTGGCCGAGTTCTTCTTGGGAAGAAGGTTGAAATCAGCAGGCGTCAAACGGTTGCGACACTTTCAGCCCAATTCGATATTCACGTCGATACTGTTTCACTAGCTCTTCGGAAGTTCGGATTGATTTCGAGCAGTGTGCCCTCAGAGAATACCATCGTTACCGTACCCGCGAAGGAAGCTGAAGAAGTAATGCGACGTCTTTCCAGGGCTGTCCCAATTGCCCGTGTACCTGGATACGTTGGTTGCTCTCGCACGCACGCCCAAGCTCTGGTTAAGAAAGGCCCTTTGTTTTCGGTTGTGCAAGACAATGGGCACGACAGCGGCCGTCACAAGGGAGTTGATTCAAGGGACTTGGATCGAATGATGGAGAGCATTTACGAATACAGCGAAGCAGTGAACGCAGCTCGCTTTGGTATGGCCAATATTGCAGAAACGTCGTCTACTTTGCATGTACCTTTTGTTTCTATTGTCCGCGCCTTGTTGGATGGCAAGCTTAAGCAGGTCGAGGCCTTGGAGGGAACTCGTTCACTGTATTCCGTGTTTGTGAACTTGCAGGAAGTGTCAAAGGTACTGAGGCTTCGAACCGGTAAACCAGGAGTTACGATTTCAGATACGGCCCGTGAACTGAAGCTAAGCTCCCAGGCCGTGACGTATATCTTGTCTACTACAAACAAGGAGGGGCGACCCTATCTCAAGAAGTGTGGTCAACTTCGGCACATGGGAGCAATGAGGGATTTGATCGACCCGAAATCACTTGATGAATTCAAAGCGACTTACAAAAAACTTTCGGATGTCTACGAACGCAAACCCACGAAAATGCGCAAGTTACGAAAAGAGCTGGAATTAAAGGGGATCGCTCCTGAATGGGATCCGAGATCTGTACGGGCCGAGTTTTTCAAGACAGTCGACTTGTAGTCCGCTCCGAAATTCATTGAAAAGCCGCTCAATTGAGCGGCTTTTTTGTTGCTTAAAGATTTTTCGTGGGCGTTTTATGCATGGTATTTTGGGCGAGTGCTCGGCCGCGCTTGAACGAAGAGTCATATTTTATTGGGGTTTTGGAAAGCGAATTTGGACAATTACAAGCGGTGTCAACATTGTTAAAACAGTTATAAAACGCCCAAAGTTTCGCGAACCCTTATTTTGCTGGGGTTCGCGAACATCGCGAAACCGTGTTTTGCGAGAGCGCATAACCCTTAGTGCCAATCCTGCTGCCCTTGACTGAATTTTGGTTTCAATCAATCTTTCTGCATGGATTCGAATAAACTCATACCAATGATAGACGCCGTTTCTACTCGCTGAGCGGCTGTTCAGCTGGTGGTCAATGTCGACAGTTGCAAAGCCACGCTGTAGGTTTCTCGCCGCAGGTATTCGCTCCTGAAACGGCATCGACGGCTCGTACATGCGTAACTGTTTCTTCTGCATTGCTAAAAAGTCCTAATTCCCCAAAAGTACCGCAAACGCGAGGTTTGATGACAGTGAAACGCCCCCAAGCAATGCAAGAGTTCCTCGATGCTATTACCTCTGCCGCCGATAGGTGCGTGACAGACCACAACGCAAAGATCTCCCTGTCTAAGATTAGAGAAGCGCTTCAAACGCCGTCTAAGATGTCTGATGAGGTGGGGACACAGTTGCCGATCCGCGACAGCTTAGAAGAGGTGGCAAATCCCCAGTGTTTTCATCGGCCAGAGCTTCGCCATTTGATTGAAACCTTCCTCAGGCTTGAGCCCATGCTCACTTGGCGTCGTCGATCAGGCGACATGTCGTGCGCGAGTGAAAACTTTGCAGACGGCCATGCCAATGCAAACATAATAGGTCCAGGAGGCATCGAACGACGGACTGACGTTTGGCTTGGTGTCACACTGCTTGCGCCGAACGTTAGGTATCCAGACCATAGTCATCCACCAGAAGAAACCTATCTGGTATTGAGCAATGGGGCCTTTCGTCATGGTGATAGCGAGTGGTTTGAACCCGGTATCGGCGGCACGTTTTACAATTCGCCTGGCATTGTGCATGCCATGCGTTCTGACAGCACTCCACTTCTTGCATTCTGGTTGTTGTGGGCTGGTACAAAGTAAAGCAGTTGACGAACGCGCGTGAAAAAACAGTGTGGTCGCGAATGGCCCGCCACGGACCATGGTGCAATTTGCGTCCAACGGCGAGTTCCAGACAATCCTGTTGAATACACACAGTTTTCGATATTAGGGATGACAAGGCAAAGTGTTCCTGCATCGTTTTCACCTTGTAGTTATTGCTTGGATTAGCCTTGGTGCCCGTTGTTAGTTTTTCGAGGTTTAGGGCGACTACAGTGAGGATAAACTCGTCATGGTCGACATAAGCCCCACGGTTGGATTTGTGGGCGTGGTAGCAAACCGTTTCAGGTCAATAGGTGCGCAGTGGTTTCTTAGTTCTTTCCCATTCGGGTAGGGGTAGCTGAACGTTATCTGCGCAGAAGTTAGGGAAATTGACTTAGCCAAGCGCTCACAAATCAAGTCTAGTCTTGCAATGGAATTTGCTGGAAACCACCATACAGTGTCATCCCGGTACTACCGGGGATTAGCCTTTGGGCGACTAGTCAGCTAGAGTGAACCCGCATAGTTGGACGGGGAGTGAAAACCAACCACGTCCAACACCAAAGGTCACAGTGCGGGGCAAACCGTCCTTTCAAGGATTGTGCCCTAATCTGTATCATTTGCCCCTTAGCTTCTTAATCACCACCTTTGATCCACTGTTGGCTAGTCATGAGGGCAGTCCATTTGGGAAGAAGCACAGGCCTAAAATGGTCCTACGCCCCTTGATGGCGACAATCGCCTGTTTATAGCGTTTTGACACCGCGAAGCCTTCTCCTATGTGAAAGGGCTACGAGGGTTCGCGGGCTTCCGGAAATGTCAGGTCCTAGATTTCTCAAATTCTGACCAAGCGGTTTCAAAGGACTGGAAATCAAAGCCGTCTTTCACTGCAGCATCTAACACAATGCGCTCTGTCTGAAGGAGTTTGCGTATTGCGGCCTCGAGTTTGTCGACCACTTCAATGGGAATGACCAAGGCGCCGTGCCGGTCGGCGTGGACCAGATCACCGGGGTTTATGGTGAGGCCGAACAGGCTCACTGCAGTATCAACCTCTTTGACGTGGACAAAGCCGTGGCTAGGGCCAATGGACCCAGCAACAACCGGGAACCCGTCGGGCAGATCCCCCAAGTCTCGCATGACACCGTTTGTCAGAGCACCGGACATGCCAAAGCCTTTGTGCACTGTTGTGTTGATTTCCCCCCAATAGGCGCCAATGCAATTGGGGTAGTCGATGTCCTCAATCACAGCGACCGAAGGGGTCGGGCTTTCGGACATGAATTTGTAGTAACCCATCCGTCGTTCACGGATCACATCGGGAGCTTCGGTGGGGGGGGCGACCGCAGCAATCTTGGCAGTGCGAGCATAGCCGACAATGGCGGGTTCATCTGGGGCGGAGCAGAGCATAGTGCCGCGGGTAAAGGCATTAAATCCTCGTTTGCCTTGGGCGACTTCGATGGCGTTGCAGACCGTCGGCGTGTCGACGCTGCGCAGGAGTTCTAGCAGAGAAGGTTTCATGTATCCTCGAGCCAGCGGAGCAGGGCCGCCGTTGTGATTTCGGGTTGTTCAAGAGTGGGCAGGTGGCCTGTGCCGTCGACGACCTGCAAGCGGCTGTTTGGCAGCAACGCGTGCATCATCTGGTGGCGCTCAATTGGGCAGAGCTTATCTTCGCGCCCACACAAGACAAGGGCGGGTCCCTCGAACCGGCGCAGGGTCTCGCATTGGTCGGGGCGGTCGCGTAAGGCAAGGGATTGATTAATAAAAACGTCGGGCCCCAGATCCGTAGCCATTGCCATGCAAAGGTCCAGGATCGCGCCCATGTTTGGGCCATCTGCGAGATAGTTCGGCTTCATCTCGTCGCGCATGATGCGGCGCAATTCGCCGTTTTTGGCGGCCTCGATTTGGGGCGCACGTCGCGCCTGAACTTCGGGCAGTTCGGCCAGCGGGTTGGTGTCGAGCAGGGCGATACGGTCAACCCGGTCGGGGGCTTGGCGCAGCACCTCCATAGCGAGGATACCGCCCATGGACAGACCGGCCATAGCAAAACGGGGCGGGGCATAGTTCAAAATTTCTTCCGCCAACGCCTGCATCGTGTCGTGATTGCCAATAGGGGCTGAGATCAGGGGAATGCGTCCCGACAGGGCGTCGATTTGCGGCTGAAACAACCGTGCGTCACACATCATTCCGGGGAGCAGAATCAGGGGGGTCATTTGGCCAACGCTGCTCCCTCGGAGAGGGCGGACAGCTTGGCAAAGGCGATGGCGGGATCAATAGCGCCAAACCCGGCAAAGGTGCCAAAGCCACAGTCGCTGCCAGCGATCACGCGGTCGGATCCGACGATTTGTGTAAACTGTTCAATGCGTTGCGCGACAAGTTCGGGGTGCTCAACAAAGTTGGTGGTGGTATCGACTACGCCGGGAACCAAAATCTTGTCGTCGGGGATTTCGGTCTTGCGATCCCGGAAGACGGTCCATTCGTGGGCGTGACGGGGGTTCGAAGTTTCAAACAGAACATAGCGGGATTTGGTGGCCATCAGGGTCGAAAATACTTTGTCCATCGGGATGTCACAGCAATGCGGGCCTTCGTAGTTGCCCCAGCAGATGTGCACACGAACCCGGTCCTGCGGCACGTCTTGCAAGGCGTGGTTCAGAGCCTCGACATGCATGTTGGCGACGTTCAGGAATTCGTCGTCGGACAGGTCGTTGAACAGCATGTGACGCGACAAGGCCAAATCGGGGCAGTCCAATTGAAGGTCCAGACCGGCACCAACGATTGTTTCATATTCTTCCTTCATCGCGTCGGCCAAAGCGGCCAGATAGGACTCGCGGTTTGGGTAGAAATCGTTTTGCAAAAACAGCGAGATAACACCAGGAGAGGCAGCGTTCATGAAACCACGTTCGGCCCCATGTTCGGCCACTGCGGATTTCAGGTTGTTGATGTCTTTTTGCAGCTCATTCTGTCCCTTGGATCGCACCTCGCCGGTGCACATGGGGCGAGCATACTGGGGCGTGCCGCCGTCGTCGGCAAGGCGTTTCAGAAAGCTGGGGAACATCTTTAGATCAGCAGGGGCGTTGCGCGGGCTGTCGCCGGAAAAACCGGTGTAGCGATCTTTGACGTATGTCGCATAAGAGATCTTGGAGGTTTCGCCATCGCTGACAATATCAATGCCTGCCGCGACCTGTTTGCGCACAGTTTCAGACACGGCCGAAGTCATGCAGGCATCAAATTTGGCTTGATCAAATGGCGTTTCATTTTCGCGGGCAAAAATGAAGTCGACGACATCTTGGGTGCGGGGCAGTGAGCCGACGTGAGTTGTTTTAACCAATTTTGATCTCCTCGCAATCAGGGGGTGATATGCGTGCACAATGTGTACACTCCCCGTGCACCGCCGCAGCGCAGCACGGGGAGTGGTTGGTTCGTTAACCCAGCCAGGTTGCGCCAGCAGGATCATCCGTCGCGGTGATCCGGTACAGGCTGGATTCACCTGTCATCGACGGCGTTAGAGCGTAGGACTCACCGGGATTTATCAGGCTGGTGTCGCCGGGATTAATGACGCTTTCACCACCGTCCCAACGCAGTTTCCAATGGCCGCGCATCGGCATCAGCACAGTGTGCTGGTCCGAGGTGATCATCTCATCCGCGATGGAGCCACGGGTCAGGAAATCGATCTCAAAACCAGGACGGTCTTTGAGCAGGGCATCGGGGCCAATCACCTTGGCGGGTTTCTTGCCTGCCAGCGCCATCAGATCCCAATACCGGGCAACATAGCCCGGAATGACATCTGCAGCAGGGACCTCGGGGATGTCTTTCAGCTGTTCTTCGGTCAGCAGGGGCATCGGGTTGACGTTATGGGGTAGGGAGTCGCCCTTTTTGCTGTCGTAGAGCACACCGTTTTCACCAAGGATCAGCCCATGTGCCTGCGCGTCTTCGATGACCTGAGGTGCCCAAGTCACGCCGCCGCCAGCATCATCGCCGCCCAGAACGGCCATGATCATACCGTAGTCGGTGCCGATGTTTTCAAACCCGCGGAAGATGCCGGTTGGGATGTTGAAGATATCACCTTCTTCGGCAACGAACTCACCTGCGGTGCCATAACGGCCCCAGAAAAATCGCCAACGACCCTTGAGCACAAAGAACACCTCGGCGGTGGTGTGGGTGTGCAGGCTGTTGCGGCATTTCGGGGGCTGGCCGGCAGCGCCAATGTTGAACCCGATCTTGTCGGACAGGTGTACGTGCTGGTCTGGGCTTTCGGATACGCCGCCGCCAATAATGGTGAAGTTTTCCTTTTGGTCGCTACCCGGTGTATGGGCGTCGATAAAGGCGGTTTTGCAGGGCTGAAGGTCGCCATAACGAACGATGCGGTCGGTGATGGATGAAGTGGTCATTTTGAATTCCCTTGGAAAGTGATCTGAACGGGCACAGGTGCCCACGGGCGTTCAGACTGCCCTTCCTGGCGGTCGCAGGTTCAGCCGCTGCGCGCGCAGACTTTGCCGGTGCAAGTGATACCGCCGCAAAGCGGTGCTTTGGTGCAGGCCAGTGGCCAAAGTCTGATATGATCGGGCTGGGTTCACTTAAAGATTTCCAGATTGCAGCAGCAGTTGCTTCCAGACTGAGGTTTCATCGAAGATGGTGAATTCACGACGTAGGCCCCATGGGCCGAACTCGGCGTGGGAAATGCCCAAAACATAGACGTCAGCGCCGGTAGGCGTGCCAAAGACGCCCCAGCCATCGTGTTTGCCGTGTATTGACCAACGGATCGCTGCGCGTGGTGGCATCATGGGATCGTCACGGCCAATCTGGTGCTCGATCTTGAACGTGGCATTTGGGAAAGAGGCGCGCAGGCCCATCCAGAAGCCATCTACCGAGGCAAAGGAATGACCGGTGACGCCGCCGGGGTATTCGGTTTGAACGGCGCGGTCGTATTCCTGCTCAACAACGCCAAAGTCGGCATTCATGATGCGGGTCAGAATATCGGCGTATTTCTGGCCCCATTCATTGTCGTTGCCGTTCCCCTTGTAGGGACCTTCAATGTCATTGGCAGGGGTCAGGGGCTGTACGCAGTTTTCCGGACCACCTTCGCTGGCGATGAGGTTGGCGGCGTATTCCTGTGGATCCCAGCCCATTTGGCGCACAATCGCGCCTTGGTCGCGGATCAGCCATTCGTCATCAATCGCATTATTCTTTGCGTGGCAGTCAGCCAGAATACGATAAACCAGTTTCTTTCCGGTGGCCTTGCCATAAACTCCATCGCCGAGGTGAGTGGCGGTGGAAAGTAGGCGGTGCGAGCTGAGCATGCCTTCTTCGGGGGTGCCGGACCAGATCACGTCCTCACCCAACAGGGTGCGGTCGGGGAATTCGGCCAGGGTGGCCATGGTGGCGCCGATCACATTCTGGTTGCCGGTGACAACCGACGCAGGCGAGCGCACAACGATGTCATCACTGTAGTAGTGATGCAGCGTGGCGATGCCGCGGTCTTCCCAGATTTCCTTGGTGATGCCGATGATGTAATCGGGGAAATCCTTGAATTTGGGATCGAAGCCTTGCATGGGTCTTATCCTTTAGGTGTCCAGCCTTCGGGCAGCCGTGCCGAACCGCGTACGATGAACGGTCCGTCGATGGCCACGCGTTTTGGGCTGGCGGTCTTGGGGTTATTGATGTGCTCCATCAGAGCAGAGACGGTTTCGGCAACCATCAGGTTTGCGCGTTGGCGCATGGTGGTCAGATTGTAGGCGGGCCAACTGGCAGGTGGGACATCGTCGTACCCCACAACCGAAACATCTTCGGGGATGCGCAGGCCAAGTTCGAAGCGAATGACATCCATCACGGTTAGCGCCATATGGTCATTGGCAACAAAGACCGCATCGGGTCGCTGGTCGGCGGGCACATCAAACATTCTACGCCCGGCATCACGGGCGCGTTCGGTGTGGAAATCACCAACCTCGCGGGCAAAGAGTTCAACATCGGCCTCTTGCAAGTATTCGCGAAATCCAGCCTCGCGATCGCGCTGGGTCGAGGCCCCCTCCCAACCGGCGATGTAGCCGATGCGTTTGTGGTCTCCGTCAATCAGGAACTCGGCCACCTGACGCCCACCGGCGTGATTGTCGGATGTGACGGATGAGATACCTTTGATATCTTGTGACCGGTTGAACAGCACGATGGGAACACCGGCCTGTTGGCAGCGAGTTGCAATATCTGACGACATCGCAACCGAGGCCATGACGATGCCATCGACCTGATAATCCAGGATTTCATCCATCACGTTGTCGATATTGCCCGCTGTTTGCGAGGCCATGAAGACCAGCACGTGATAGCCCTGTTCCTGTAGAGTGTTGGACAGGATTTCCAAGGCCTCGGGGTAGAAATGGTTGTCCAGATAGGCGACCACCAGCCCGATGATGCGGCTTTTGCCCGACACCATTGCGCGCGCCAGAACATTGGGGCGATAGCCCAGCTCTTCGGCCGCTTTGCGCACCTTGTCGGCGGTTTTTTTCGACACGGAGGCACCTGGGGTAAAGACACGGCTGACGGCAGACTGGCTGACACCGGCCTTTTCGGCAACTTGGAGGGAGGTGATCTTTTCGGCCATCAGTCTGCTGTCCAACCTCCGTCAATCATTAGGGCTGTGCCTGTCACCATGGCCGAGGCGTCGGAGGCGAGGTATTGCACCGCGCCCATGATGTCTTCGACCTCGCCCACACGGTCCAGCTTGATTTTGTCCATGATCCAGGCAGCGCGTTCGGGGTTGTCGAACGTGGATTGAGTCAGTGGTGTGCGGATGAAGGTGGGGCAGATTGTGTTGATGCGGATGCTTTGTTTACCCCACTCAACAGCCATGGATTTCACCATGCCCTCTAGCCCGTGTTTGGTGGCACAATAGACCGCACGATCAACGCCGCCGACATGACCCATCTGGCTGGATATATGGATGATAGAACCCGGCTTGCCGGCCTTGACCATAGCCTTGGCTGCATAGGCGGATAGGAAGTAGGCCGAGCGCAGGTTTACACTGACGACTGCGTCAAAGTCCTCGGGCGTTGTTTCTGTTGCGGGACCATGGCGGGCCAAACCGGCGGAATTGACTACGATGTCAAAATTCCCGGCCTCCATTGTGGTCTGCAAGGCTGGCAGATCATTTTGATCCAGCTGCAGGGCCTCTGCACTCCAACCCTTATCCTTCATTGCTGCAACAGTTTCGGCCAGACGATCTGCCCCGCGTGCTGCACAGACCACGTGGGCACCGGCATCAGCCAGCGCTACGGCACAGCCCTGACCAATGCCAGAGGAGGCTCCGGTTACAAGGGCGGTTTTGCCACTAAGGGTCAGTGAAGGGGGGCGGGGCAGGTCAGTCATCAGCTCATTCCATCAGGGATATCAATGCGCCCTATGTTGCGGGCTTTGTTGAACTCCCGCAAGCGGGCAAAGACATCAACACCCAGCTGGCGATAGGCGTCCAGAATGTCGACAAGTACCCAGTTTTCCCGGATTTTTCCGTTTTCCAACCGCCAGAAATCAAGCGAGCGCATGGTGATCTTCTTGCCCGCAGGCGCAATTCCCAGCCATCCGTCATGGGTCACGGTCTGGACCATGTTTGGCCAACCGGTGACGGCGGCATAGTCACCATCGCCAAAGAAGTGATAGGTGATCTCGTCCAGATACTGACCACGGTCCGGCATGCCGCCCAGAAACGGGATCTGGTGCCAGTTGCGAAAGCCTGCAAACCCCCGACCAGTGCCGATGCCGGATGGTCCGTACCAGTTCATGCGCTGGTGCCAGAACCGATCCATCTCCATCACTTCCGGGCCACCTTGACTGGGGTGCTTTTTCAAGTGTTCGAGCATATCAATGATATGCTGGCAGGTGGACGCGCCTTTTTCGGCGTCATATGGGGCAGGTACGAACCCATCCTGCGTTGCCGGTCCAGGCACATGCCATTCATGGCCAAGGCTGGGCGACATCGGCCAGGCATTGGCCTGCAGCATCACCTCGGGGATGTCCCACAGGGCTTGGAATTCTACAATCTGGCCATCGACAACGCGAAAGAACTCGTGAAAGCGCATGACAACTTGATGGCCGGTTGGTGGGATATCCAACCATGGGCCGGTGAAGACACCGGTATAGTAACCACCGCATCCAACCCAGTCGTTGCCGTGCTCATCCGGGCCACCCATGACAATATAGTCACGGCGTTCTAGATCGGGCCAGGCTGTTTTCAGGTCCACATAAGCGGTGTCATAAAAGGCATCTCCGCCAGTGCTGTCACCAAAGGGGTGGCAATGATGAAAGACCGCATCCGGGGCGCTGATTTCGTTGAGAACCGAACGTACTTTTGCCTCATCGAAATCGTACATGGCTGCGCGGAGTGGCGCGATCAGCGATTTGTTTGCGGTGTGGACGTCACTCATTCTGCGGGCTCGCGGTAGGCGGCGGCTTCGCCGTAGGGAACGTTGATGCCACCGTAACGACGGACACGGACGTTGCATTGTTCAGCGTGGCCAACAAAACCTTCGAGCATGCACAGACGCGAGCCGTATTCGCCGATTAGAGTTGCGGCCTCGTCCGTGGTTACTTTCTGATAGCTGTGGGTTTTAAGATATTTACCCACCCAAAGACCGCCAGTGTAACGCCCCGCCTTTTTGGTGGGCAGGGTGTGGTTGGTGCCGATGACCTTATCCCCGTTGGACACATTGGTGCGGGGGCCGAGGAACAGGGCGCCATAGCAGGTCATGTTTTCCAGAAACCAGTCATCACGGTCGGTCATCACTTGAACGTGCTCGGAGGCGATGTCGTCGGCAACGTGTAGCATTTCATCATAGGTGTCGCAGACGATAACCTCGCCGTAGTCTTCCCAGCTTACCTTGGCGGTGCCGGCAGTGGGTAGAATGCTGAGGATGCGATCAACCTCACTCAGCGTGTCTTCGGCCAGTTTGCGGCTGTTGGTCAGCAAGACGCAGGGGCTGTTATAGCCGTGCTCTGCTTGGCCAAGCAGGTCGGTTGCACAGAGCTCGGCGTCTGCAGCCGTTTCATCGGCAATCACCATGGTCTCAGTAGGGCCGGCGAACAGGTCGATGCCGACGCGACCAAACAGCTGGCGTTTGGCTTCGGCGACAAATGCGTTGCCAGGGCCGACCAGCATGTGCACCGGATCGATGGTTTCAGTTCCCAGCGCCATGGCACCGATTGCCTGAATGCCGCCCATGACATAGATCTCGTGCGCGCCGCCCAGATGCATGGCGGCAATCACCGCTGCATTGGGTTTGCCGTTGAACGGCGGGGTGCAGGCGATGATGCAGGGAACGCCCGCAACCGTGGCCGTGGCGACCGACATGTGGGCCGAGGCCACCATCGGGAATTTACCGCCGGGAATGTAGCAGCCCACGGATTGCACTGGAATATTTTTATGGCCCAGGATCACGCCCGGCATGGTTTCGACTTCAATGTCCAGCATCGAATCCCGCTGCGCCTGGGCAAAATTTCGAACCTGTGCTTGGGCAAACTTGATGTCAGCCAGTTCGCGATCGGTGAGTGAGGCGATCAGCTCGTCAATCTCGTCTTGGTTTAGACGGAACGAGGCTGGTGAATAGCTATCGAATTTTTCGGACAGGTCGCGTACAGCCGCGTCACCACGGGTTTCGATGTCTTTCAGCGTTGCTTCGACCACCGCGCGGGTTTTGGCGTCATCTTCGGCCCGGTCTGCTTCGGGTTTGCCGCGTTTTAGATATTCGATGGTCATGTGACTTGTCCTTGGTTGGTCGGGCGCGGAGCGGTTTTCTCCCCGCGATCAAATGCTTCCCAGCCCTGGCCGTTGAACAGATCAACACCCAGCTGCGCGGCGATATGGGTGAAATCTACGTTCACCCAATTGTCGACAATCTTGCCGTCGACGACTTTCCAGAAGTCCATATAGCGGATCTCGACCCGCTTGCCGGTGGGCGCAATGCCTAGGAATTCACCTGAGTGGGTGGCCTCCTGCCGGCCAAAGGCGGCAGCCCATTCCCCCATATACATGCGGGCTTCGTCGATACAGGTTTTGTCGGAAAACGCGGCTTGGAACGGGCGCTGCCAGTTGTCCTGGAACTCCTGCAGGCCAGTTTTGGTGCCACAGCCCTGATTTCCCATCCAGCGAAATCCGTCTGAAAAGAACTCGCCGATGTCACTGATGCGGTGGTCGTTCAGACCGTCCACCATGTTTTCAATTACCGCGCGGGTGGCGTCGGTTTTGCTAAGGTCTGTGTCGCGGGTCAGGACGGCTTGTTCGGGGCGAGAACCTTTCATGAGGTTATCCTTTCATGATGCCAAGAGATTTGAATGAAGGGGGGAGGGAGCATCCCACACTCAAAAAATCCCTTGGCATCCTGTTCAACGCCGGGTGGCGCCCAACAGCGTTATGGCGGGCAGAGTTGCTCATCAGCCTTTGACCGCGCCGGCGGTCAGGCCGCTGACGATTTGGCGTTGGAATACCATGACCAACAGAAACAGCGGCGCGGTGATCGAGACCGCGGCAGCAACAGCGACAACCTGATCGGTTGTGGTTGTCTCGCGGTTGAACATGCCGGCAATAGCGGGAACCATGGTCTGGTTTTGGGCGTCCAACAGCAGTGAGGTCACCAGGAAGTCGTTATAGCCGAGAAGGAAGGAGAACAGACCCGTGGTGATCACTCCGGGCCACATCACTGGCATGATCACGCGACGGAAGGCCTGAAAATGGCTGCAGCCATCCACGCGGGCGGCCTCGTCCAGGTCGGCAGGGATGTTCTGAAAGAACGACCGCAGCATCCAGATGGTGAAGGGTTGGTTGATCGCAACCAGCACGGCAATCACCGCCCAGGGTTTGCCATACAGGGTTGGGGCATTGTCGCCCAGAATAGGTGAGAGCCACTCGGCCGAGCTGATAAACACTGGCAGGTAACCGGCAACCAAGACTGAATGGGGCAGGGCGCGAAACACCAGCGCGATGATCAGGATCCAGAAGGCCAGATTACTGCCCGAACGGGCCAGACCATAGCCTGCAAGTGTGCCGACGGTCAGCGAAACTGAAACCACACCAGCAGTGACCAGAAGTGAGTTCTGGAAGTTGTTCGAGAAGCCACGGTCGATCCAGACCGTTTTATAATGCTCTGTTGTCAGGCCCAGTACGTCTTGGCCCAATGGTCCCAGAACGGGGTTCAGGACACTCAACACCATTGGTAGGATCGCAAAGAACACGAGCAGGAAACCGATGGCCACTGCCGCACAGCCAACCAGCCAGCCAAGCCATTGCAGGCCGGGTTTGCTGTAGCTGCGGACCATATTAGGCATGGTTTTTGACGCAACTTTGAACGTGCCCCACAAAACAGCCAGGCCTAACAAGATCGCCAGAACCGACAATCCGTTGCCTTTGGCCAGAGTTGCCGGGCCAAAAATCACGTTCAGCGCGTTGGCATCAAAGGCATCAACCGGAGTTTTGAAGCTCATCACCGCAATCCAGAAGATTGGGAAGGCGGCGATGACACACCAAATAGTCAGGAAAGTGGCTGAGGTCAGTTTCAGGCTGAGTGGTTGGCGAAGGGCGCGGGACGACATATTAGTGGCCTCCTTTGTGGTCACGCCATGTGCGGCGCAGAGGGGCGATCAAGAGAACGATGATACCGATCATTGTGAGCATGGCGCTGGCCGAGGCCCGCGAGATTGAGCGGTTGCCTGCCTGATCGGGAACCAGGAAATCGTAGGTGAGCCATTGCAGCGAGATCACGTGACCCTGCGAGCTGAAGCCAACAATCTCTTCGAATACACGGTAGGCGTCCATCAGGTGGATCATCGAGATAAAGACGATCAGCGGCATCAGGTGCGGGATCACCACATAGCGCAGGCGTTGCCAGCGGGTGGCACCATCAATCAGTGCACTTTCCAGACTGTCCTGATTGACCGTTTGCAGGCCAGCGTAAAGGACGATGGCGGCAAAGGGGGCAACGTGCCAGACACGGTAGACCATCATCAGCAGTTCGATTGTCCAAGCCTGTGCAAACATGGCGATGTCGCGCCCGGTGTACCATTCCATTGCAGCGGTCAGAACACCGTCACCGCGAAACAGCCAGTTGATGGATAGCGCGCCAATCACTGGCGTGATGATGAAGGGCAACAGAGAAATGAAGATGACTGGCCCACGCACCGCCTTGGAGGCGTTGTTGATCACCAGCGCGATCGCCAGCCCAAGTCCGATGTTCAGGGGCAGGGTGATCAGGGTAAAAGTCAGGGTGAAACGCAGGGCTTTCCAGAAGTCGATGGATTGGAAGGCGCGCCAACTGCCGCTGGTGATCGCATCCCAAGCCCGTTCAAGTTCCAGCACATTGCGATAGCTTTGCAAGCCGACGAATTTGGTGACTTTGATTATGTCGCCGTGTTCATCGAGTTTTGGAATGGATTGTTCTTCGGTCACGCATGTTTGCGTGATGAAGCCGGGCGTACAGGTTTCGACCTCGATAATTTCATAAATCGGCTGTGTCAGATAGAAGCTCTGTGAGAACACACTGATCAGCGGAAACGCGATGAACAGGAGCATCATGAAGATAGAGGGGCCGACAAAGGCGGCGAAAGTCTTGAAATTCATGGCTTTGCCTTTTCGGCCCTGAGGAAAAAGTGGGAGGGCGGTTGCCCTCCCAAAGTTGGGGAGTTTATTGGACCAAGCCAGCTTCTTTGGCTGCGGTGACATAGGCGGCTTCGATGTCAGCCAGTGTTGTGGTCGCATCTTTGGCGCCGGTCAGGTAATCAGCTAGGCCGTTTCCAAGAACTGTGTGCATGATGCCCATTGGTCCCGATGCTGGGTAAGGAAGGGCACCGTTTTCAGCAGAAGCGGCTGCGCCTTGTGCAAGCGGTCCTGCCTTGTAGCCGGGCACCAGCCAGACAGCCGCGTCGTTGTTTGCCGCAACCATTTCGGAATCCAACCCTTCCATGGCAACTTTGAATGCTGCCTCAGCTTCTTGGTCGGTCATGTTGGCTGCAAATACGATACCATCCCACCACAAGGACGTTGCCGGAGCAGCTGATCCGATTGGGGCCGAGGCCATTTTGACCTTACCAACAACCTGACTTTCAGCGGCGTCATCCATCGCAGCTGCGCGCGATGCCCATAGGTTGGCAATGGCAATCTTGCCCTGCTGGAACTGTTGCTGAACATAGGTGGAGTCAGAGACGAGGTATTCTGGATCCATGTAGGCCGTCATCGCCTTCAATGTTTCCAGTGATTTGACGCCAGCGGCGTTGTTGATGGTTGGCATATTGCCTTCGCCGACAAAGGTGCCGCCTTCACCAAGGTACATGTTGACGAATTCTTCGCCCAAGTTCCAGCCGGTCTTGAAAGTACCGCCCAATGGGTAGTCGACAACACCTGCCGCCTGTATTTTCTCGGCGGCCTCTAGGACTTCGGCATAGGTGGTTGGAACTGCGAGACCAAGATCGTCGAGAATATCCTGTCGGTACATCAGGTGCTGGGCGTTCACCATCATGGCAATCGCCATGATTTCACCGTTGACCTTGATCAACTGATTGGGCGTCAGATCCTGTCCAAACTTGGCAACCAGATCATCCAGTGGGCGGATTGTACCGGCGTTCAGCAGCGGGATCATGGTTGCGTTGGCAACACCACCAATTTGATACAGCGATGGGTTTGCGGCAAAGGCCTCGGGCTGCTTTTCACGGAATTCCTGATCCAGGGAAGCGCTGAAATTGCCGCATTCGCCCATCGCGTCGGTTACAGCCTTCCAAGCTTCAAAGCCTGCAGAAAGCGATTTAACAGATGTGTTGTTGTCAAACGCACATTCTGCCCAGGCTGTTGTGGTCAGCATTGAAACGGCGCTGGCAAGTATGAGTGTCTTGAATTTCATGGTTTCCTCCCTGACGGGTCCGATTGCGTGTGTTTCTGGACCCTGATGTGCCCATGTGGGCGGTTTTTCGGGGTTATCCCCCTAAGCGCGCGCCATCGCTGGCGGCAAACAGATGGCAAATGTCGGTTGGGACCGAGAACGAGACCATTTCGCCGATGGCGGCGCGGAATGTTTTGTCGGCCTTGACTGAAACAAGAGCTCCGCCAACACGGACTGAGATCATTGTGGCGTCACCTAGCAATTCCAATGTGTAGATCGGTGCAGTGACCTGACCCGAAGTGCCCAGTGCGAGACTGGAATCTTCGGCGCGGAACCCAAGGGTCACAGGGCCATCCGGAGCACTAAGTCCGCTGATTTCCACATTCTCGGCCGTGAAGGTGCCACTGGTGACATGCCCCTCCATCAGGTTCATCGCGGGGGAGCCGATAAAGCTGGCCACAAACGCGTTTGCTGGACGGTCATAAATTTCTGTTGGAGATCCGACCTGCTGGACCACACCATTTTTCATCACAACAACACGGTCTGCCAGGGTCATCGCTTCGATCTGGTCGTGGGTCACATAGATTGTGGTGGCTGCCAGTTCGTGGCTGAGGTTTTTGATCTGGGCACGGGTTGAAACCCGCAGTTTGGCGTCAAGGTTGGACAATGGTTCGTCCATCAAAAAGACCTTGGGTTTGCGCACAATGGCGCGGGCTAGGGCGACGCGCTGTCGCTGGCCACCGGACAGCTCAGCCGGCTTGCGGTGCAGGAACTCGCGCAGTTCGACGCGGTCGGCGGCCTGCATCACACGCTCGTCGTGTTCCGCCTCTGGAATGCCGCGTACTTTTAAGGGAAAGCGGATGTTTTCATAAACATCCATGTTCGGGTAGAGCGCATAGCTCTGGAACACCATGGCGACGTCACGGTCCTTAGGCTCCAAATCGTTGACGACGTTGCCGTCGATCAGAATATCGCCCTGAGAGACATCTTCCAACCCGGCGATCATACGCATGGTTGTTGTCTTGCCACATCCAGATGGGCCTAGCAGTACCAGAAACTCCTGGTCGGCGATGGTGAGATCAAAGTCATCGACACCAACAAAAGAGCCCCATCGCTTGCCTACATTACGCAGTTGAATTTCAGCCATTTGTCCCCCGGTGGAATCAATTTGCATACGCTTGCAAAAACGTTAACCGGCAAAAGATACATCAGGCAAGACTTTTTTGCATACGTATGCAAAGATACTGAGGCGGGTGATTCATTTCGCTGCAAAAATCGAGAGTATTGAGAATATCGGAAAACTAATGATCAGCTTTCAGGCCGAAAAACAGGTGGTACGCGACTTCTACGCATCGCTAGATAGCGCCAACGACGACGCACTCTTGGGTGTTATGAACAAATATTGCGCGCCAGATTTATTATGGCGCGGGTTCCATCCCTTTGATGAAATTCGAGGCCCCAAAGTAGTAGCAGAGCAATTCTGGGTCCCGCTTCACCAAAGTTTGGCAAGGCTGCAGCGGCGGATGGATGTTTTCATGGCCGGCGCCAACATGTTTGATGCTGATGATGGCGTCTGGGTAAGTTCGATGGGGCATTTGATGGGGCTGTTTGATCAGCCCTGGCTTGGCATTCAGCCCACCGGAAAAATGGCGTTTCTGCGTTACTGCGCCTTTCACAAGGTTGTGGAGGGGAAAATTGCAGAAACGGCCATGTATTTTGATATTCCGCATCTGATGATGCAGGCGGGGCTACAACCATTCCCGCCGCAGACCGCAGCGCATCTGGTGCAGCCGGGCCCAGCGACGCACGATGGGCTGTTGTTTGAGACGCAGCCGGCTGAGGAGGGTGAGAAAACGATGACCGCGATAAACGCGATGATATCGGACCTGGGCCAATGGGACAGTGGGTTGACGCTGGAACAGGAGCTGGCTCAAACGTGGTGTGATGATATGATCTGGTGGGGCCCAGCAGGGATTGGAGCCACCTACACGATCGAGCGTTATGCAAAGCAGCACTCAGGCCCGTTTCGCGCATCGTTCACCGAGAGATCCAAGACCAAACATATCTGCCGAATGGCTGAGGGTCACTATGGCGGGTTCTTTGGTTGGCCAAATTTCACAGCAGTGCCGTCAGGCGGGTTTATGGGAATGCCTGCAACGCAAAAGGCCGGAGAGTTTCGGGTGATTGATATCTATCGCCGCGCCGGGGGTAAGCTCGCCGAGAACTGGATTTTTATCGACCTGCTGCATTTCTGGAAGCAGCAGGGCGTTGATGTTCTGGCCCGGATGGCTGGCATTTCCAAAACCTGAGACCAATGAAGCCCGGTCAGTTTAACCTTACCGGGCCTTCGGCGTGTGACTCAGCCGCCGAGCTGGGAAATCACAACTTTGCTTAGCGCGCGCCGCAGTTCGCCGTGGTCATGACCATCGTCAGGGCACTGGCCGTCAGCGATACAGCGCATCTGGTTCAGGTCCGGGTTGCCTGTCGCAGGCATGACACCTTTCTCAGCATAGTCGATCGCAGTTGGTAGCGTCAGGACTGCTTCTTGGTCAGGGGCTTTAGGCGCCTGCTGCACGCGGCCCTCAAAAATGGTACCCCAGACCGGAATGTCCTTCAGAGCCATGAGGTCTACCTCGTAGGGGTTTTGTTCCAGGACTGTCAGGTTAGCCAGTTTACCGACCTCAATAGATCCGATCTCATCTTCCATTTGCAATGTGTAGGCCGCGTCGATGGTGACAGCCTTCAATGCAGTTTCAAGGTCAACGCGCAGTTCGGGCCCAGCGACAGTGCCCTCGGCGGTGACGCGATTGACGGCCGACCACATCAGCAGCAATGGAGAGGCCGCGGCCATTGGCATGTCTGAGTGAAAGGAAATCGGCATCCCGGCGTCAGCGGCTTCTTTTAGGGGAACCATACGGTTGGCGCGCTCTGGTCCAAGGCCGAATTCAGCGTATCGCCCGGCAAGCGCGGTGACATAATAGGGATTGGCACTGACTATAGCGCCCAGGTCGGCAGCACGCTGCACCTGTTCCGGTGTCGCGACACCAAAATGTACGATGACGGTCCGGTGGTCAAAACGCGGGTTGCGGGCTTGGGCAGTCTCAAGATTGTCGAGCAGTACATCCATACCTCCGTCACCGTTGACGTGAATCGAGATCTGATAACCAGCATCCCAATAGGCTTGGAAGGCTTTGCTATACAGTTCGGGTGGCATGATCCACTCGCCGTGGTGGCCGTCCGTGTAACCGTCTTTCATTTGCATCAATTGGCTGTAGATGGCGCCATCGATAAACAGTTTGACCTGCTGTGGTAGAAACCGCGAACGTCCTTCGCCCCAGTCCAGCACTGCACGGGTTTCTTCTATCATCCGGGCGGCACCGTTCTGTTCCAGAAAATTGCCAGCAAAGGTTTTGCCATCCGGAATGAAGTAGTGATTGAAGGGGGTGAGATCGTCGCCATAAACACTGTTGACGATTTGCTGCAGCGGTTGCGAGACGACACCGCCGGGTTCAGCCGCCAAGGTGATCCCATTTCGCAAATAATAGTCTTCGCTGAATTCCAACCCCTCGATCAGCAGCTCTGTCGATGCCATTGCCGGTGCCAGCGAGTCGAGCAGCAAAAAGAACCCGGATTCATAAAGGTGGCCGTTTTCTAAATCCGTCTGTGTTTGAGCTGCTTCGGGCAGGGTCTCGACCAAACCGGCATTGATTCCGAATTTTTCCATTGCCACCGAATTGAGAAATACTTCATGGGCAGATCGGTGCCAGACAATCACTGGAAAGTCGGGGGCCAGTTCATCCAGCATCGCGCGTGACATCGGGCCATGAAAATAGTGATGGTATCCCCAGGAAACGAAATTCTCATTGGGGTCATGGGCTGTCAGCGCTTGTTGCAGCCGTGCCTGATAGGTCTCGGGGTCGCGCACAGCGGGGGAGGTGCCACGGGTGGTCTCCCAATCCTCGATGGCAATCACGGTCTGGGTCATCGTGAGTGCGGTCAGGATTGGATGCACATGCGGTTCAATCAGTCCGGCGATCAAAACGTCGTCGCCAAAGCGGGTGTCGATGGTATAGCCGCGTTGTTTGGCCAAAGTGGTCATCTCAGCCAAACTGTCAACGGCGGCGATTTTGTCGCCAAGCACCGCAACGGCCTGTGCGCGCGGTTGGTTAGGATTCATCGTGATAATGTCGCGGGCGGTATAGACTACGCCAGATTTATTCGCCCCAAAGGAAGATGCAATGTCTTGCAGACTTTCTGCGTTGGCAGAACCAGCTGCTGACAGTAATGAGCAGACAAGGGCGGTGTTTCGGAAAAATCGGATCATATTAAGCTCCTCAATGAATACCCCGAGGCTAGTCTTAGTGATGGTCAGAATAAACAGTGGCTGCTCGAAATTTGTGCAAAAAAGTGTGAGGCAATCGGTTGGCTGAGCACAGGGCAAAAGCAAGTGCAGAGCATTCAGGTGCTACCCATTATGGCCGGGAGTTTCGAGCCAAGGAGACAGTTCGCTGCTGGGGCCAGTTCACTTGGAACTGGTGTTTTATGAAGACACTGCAATTGGTTGTTAAAATTTGATCTTTGTAGACGCGTCAAGCTGTGTTAACGAATCGCTAATAAAAAAATAAAGAGCAGGCATACAGGTAAATGAAAACGGGCTTTAAAGGCACGTTTGTCATCTCCTGGTCACAAACAGAAATTGACGGCCTTTCGGCCGCACCGATGGATGCACTGGATGTTGGGGCCGCATGGTCTTGGCATGGGGATGCTGTGCGGGTCGATGGGCCAACGGAACTGTTGCGGCTGGATATGGCAAATGGCGAGGCGGATCTTCGTCGTCGCGCGGCAAAATCCGTGCGACGTTTGGTTGGGGCGGCGGTGCAGCATCGTACTGATGTGGCGGCCATCGAGGTTGATGAACCACTACTGGACAGCAGTTTTGTCGTCACAAATGGTGTGCGAAGCTATACTGGCACACTGATCGAAGTGGGCCCCACTCAACGGCCGTTACTGATGTTTGTTGACGAACTGCCACCACGCAACACGGATCTTTGGGTGGTGCATCATTCGATGGGCTGTATCGCTGCGCCAGATCAGCCAGCTGAGGGAGGGGTCATTTGTTTCACCCCTGGCACCCGTATTGCAACGCCTGAAGGTCCACGCTTGGTAGAAAACCTGCGCGAAGGCGAGTGGGTTCAAACCCGAGACAATGGTGCTCAGCAAGTGCTGTGGATTGGGTCTCGTAGAATGTCTGGCGCGCGGTTGTTTGTGATGCCCAAGCTGCGACCGGTGCGAATCAAGGCCGGAGCCTTAGGCATTGATCGCCCCGAAGGAGAGCTTTTGGTTTCGCCCGAGCATCGGATGCTGGTGCGTGGTTCAACTGCGCAGTCCCTGTTCAATACATCCGAAGTTTTGGTGGCTGCGCGGGACCTGATTAATGGGTCGACCATCATCAGGGATCTGGCGGTGCGTGAAGTCACCTATGTGCATCTCTTGCTCAGTGATCATCAGGTGATTTGGGCTAATGGCGTCGAAACCGAGAGTTTCCACCCTGCCAATGCCGCATTGTCGGCGCTGGATGACAGCGATCGGCTGCGGTTGCTACGGCTGTTGCCAGGGTTGGACAGTGATCCGCTGTCCTACGGCGGCTTTGCCCGCCGCAATCTAAGTGCACCAGAGGCTGCCATTCTGGCCCATGAAGCTGCATAATTTCTCCAATTACCTCCTACCTCGTAAATAGGAGGGGGCGCGGTGTCGACTCAGTGTTGACACTGCGCCCCAACCCAATATAAGCGCCGCTCTATTGGTGTTGGTGGGCCCCGCAAGGGGATCCCTGTCATGTTCGGGACCTTCGGATTTCGGGCAAGAGGACAACGCCCTTCATAGTGGTCCATTCCGGGCCGCGATTTATACGAAGGATATCAGCCGTGACTAAACGTACAGCTGCCAAATACAAAATTGACCGCCGCATGGGCGAAAACATCTGGGGTCGTCCTAAGTCCCCAGTAAATCGCCGTGAATATGGCCCCGGCCAGCACGGTCAGCGCCGCAAGGGCAAAATTTCCGACTTCGGTATCCAGCTGCGCGCCAAGCAGAAGCTCAAGGGCTACTACGGCGACCTGACCGAAAAGCAGTTCCGTCGCATCTATGGTGAAGCTGAGCGTGTTAAAGGCGATACAGGTGAAAACCTGATCGGTCTGCTGGAGCGCCGCCTGGACGCGGTTGTTTACCGCGCCAAGTTCGTTGCAACAGTTTTTGCTGCACGTCAGTTCGTCAACCACGGCCACGTTCTGGTCAACGGCAAGCGCGTCAACATTCCTTCGTACCGTGTTAAAGAAGGCGACGTGATCGAAGTGCGTGAGAAGTCCAAGCAAATGGCCGCTCTGCTGGAAGCTACTCAGTTGCCCGAGCGTGACGTTCCGGACTATCTCGACACTGACCACTCCAAGTTCACAGCCACTTTCGTGCGCACACCAAACCTGGGCGACGTTCCTTACCCTGTTGTTATGGAACCAAACCTGGTTGTGGAATTCTACGCCAAAAACTAATTCTGCTTTCCATCTGGAATCAGATCAAAGGGCTGCCAATCTGGCGGCCCTTTTTTTTGTATCAGTTCATTGATTTGGGGGCTGTCGGTCAAATTTGGCTGTTGCAGCGGATTTGTTGGAATTTAATTGTCAAACAGGAGGTTTGCACAATATCCTGATGACAACAGGGGCTGAGAATAGTTCCGGAAATTTTTAGGAGTGCAATATGAAGAGAATCTTCACTGCTGCAATTGCGGTTGTAGCCATGTTTGCAGGGAGTGTCCTATTAGCGGCACCATTGAAACTTACCCCTGCAAGTCCGCAACCTTCGGGCCTGAAGGCTGGTCTCAACGTCCGGTATGCCTACCCAAGTGATGTAAAAAGTCTTGCGCAGGCTCGTAGCGCGCTCAAGTACCGGGTCGAAGCTGGTCCGCCGTTGTCTGGGTTGGATTATCGCGACACAAGCGCGGGACAAAAAGCGCTCACCTCTAAACGTGCCGAGCGTGTGGTTGCTGATATTACCGGCTATGTGAAATTTGATAGACCGGGTGTCTTTACCATCGATTTTCTAACAAATGACGGTCTTCATGCCGTGATTGGTGGTCAGCTTGTCGGGAAATTTGATGGACGGCAAACCTGTCAGGAAACTTATGCCGTTGACGTCGAAGTACCCAAGGCAGGCTGGTACCCAGTCAAAATCCTATATTTTCAACGTCTCGTGACCTCATGCCTGCATATGCGCAGCGGCCCTAAGGGGGGCAGGGTCACTTGGATGCCAAATTCGGCGTTTGGTCGGTAAATATCGGAAGCGCCCGTGGCCTATAGGGGCAGCGGGCGTCCTTCTGCGATGGACTCCATTGCAAAATACGAGGTGACGCTGTCCAGTTCGATCCCGTCGATCAGCCGCTGATAGACACGGTCGTATCCAGCCATATCTTCAGTTACCACTTTAAGCTGATAATCATAATCGCCTCCAATCCGATGGAAATCCACTACTTCAGGGATCGTCAGAACATGACGGCGGAAATGTTGTAGCCACTCAGCAGAATGGTGGCGGGTTCGCAGCATTACAAAGACCACCAGATCCAGTCCCAATTGTTTGCGATCAACGCGCGCCGTTGACCCCATCAGAAGCCCACGTTCGTTCAGCACCTTTAGGCGTCGCCAACAGGCGTTTTGAGACAGACCAACGGATTCAGCCAAATCGCGTTGAGATAGGCTGGCATCCTGCTGTAGGGCGCGAAGAATGGATCTATCGATATGATCTATATTTTTGCTCATGCTAGATCATACGACACACATTTCGGCAAATCTACTTGTAAACTGGTGAAGTTTTCGCGGAAAATTTCGTTCATCCTTGTACGCAACATACAGGAGCGCGCAATGACCCTCGCAGATTTCAAAATATCAATCCAAAACGCATCCAAGGATGGCAGCCTGCAGTCCGGGGTGATTGGTGACGGGGTAATGATACCGGGTCTGAATGGGGACGTTCCTCTGGTCTATGCAGACTACGTCGCGTCGGGCCGCGCGCTGCGTCAGGTTGAGGATTTTGTCACTGAGAAGGTGCTGCCCTATTATGCTAACTCTCACACCGAAGCCTCGTATTGTGGGTCTTACGTCACCCGTATGCGCCGCGAGGCGCGGGCAGAGATTGCTCGGGTGACAGGGGCGACGCAGGACGATACAGTAATTTTTGCCGGATCGGGTGCAACTGCCGGTCTGAACAGGTTGGTCAGTCTGTTGGGGATTGAAGAGGCGAGCGACCCAGTGGTTTTTCTGGGGCCATATGAGCATCATTCCAACATTCTGCCCTGGCGCGAAAGCAAAGCCAAGGTGGTGGAAATCCCCGAAGCGCACGATGGTGGAATCGACCTGGATGCTTTGCACCGTGCCCTTAAAGAACATGCCAGCAGTGATCTGAAAATAGGCAGCTTTTCAGCGGCATCAAATGTAACAGGTATTTTGACCGACCCTGATCCGATTAGCCTGCTGTTGCACGCGCATGGGGCTCTGTCGATTTGGGATTATGCGGGCGGCGCTCCCTATCTGCCAATCGATATGGGAGGCAATGGCGCAGTGCGCAAAGACGCGGTGGTGGTCTCACCGCACAAGTTTCCCGGCGGGCCGGGTGCCTCCGGCGTTTTGATCGTCAACCAAGAAGCCGTGCGTCGCCGCTGCCCGTCTTGGCCCGGAGGTGGTACAGTTAGTTTTGTATCGCCCTGGTCTCACGAATACAGCAATGATCTGGCCGCACGCGAAGAGGCCGGCACGCCCAATGTGATCGGTGACATCCGTGCAGCACTGGTGTTTTTGGTCAAAGAGGCTGTTGGTCAGGCCGAGATCGAGGCCAAAGAAGAGCATTTCACGAACATGGCGCGGAAAAGCTGGGCTAATAACCCTCATCTGACCTTGTTGGGGCATCCAACGGCATCACGTTTGCCCATTTTCTCTTTCTTGGTGACCGGCTCAACCGGTGCACCCGTACATCAGCAGCTGTTTACACGCATGCTTAGCGATATCTACGGCATTCAGGCCCGTGGCGGTTGCGCATGCGCTGGCCCTTATGCGCATCGCCTGCTTGAGATTGACCAAGATGCCTCGAACGAGTTGTTTGATGATCTGAAGGCTGGCAAGGAAATGCGCAAACCGGGCTGGGTACGGTTGAACTTTTCGTATCTGATGAGTGACGAGACCGCGCAGTACGTTATCGACTCTGTCAATGAGTTGTCCCGCAACGCAGAAGAGATGGCCGAGCAATATTCGGTCGATCAAAGCACCGCCCGGTTCAAAGCACTTGTAGCATGAAACACGCATTGGTGATGCGCGCATAGGGGGATTTCTGTAAAGTTCTGTGCCAAGTTGACACTGTTTTTAAACAATTGGAGCTTTGTATTATGCCCCAGACATCGTTTGCCATGGTCGAAGGGGACATCACCGCCAATCTGATCGCCACCAGAGGAATGACGCCAGCACAGGTTAATGCTATCGCCGCTTCAACGACTGAGGCTATGAAATCTGGTGTTGGGCAGTTTGGTGAATATGCGGCGGGCAAATATTTGATACAAAAGGCAGCGGCGAAGCTTAAAAAACTACAACCGGCGCGCTGATTTCCGCGTCTGAACCGGCTCTGTGATGTTGCGGCTTCCCCAAGTCCGCTGGGGAAGCTATTAGGGTGCCGACAAGGAGCCCGATACATGAACAAGATCACACCGCAGCCCGGTATTATGGACATCGCCATCTATCAGAGTGGCGCGGCTCATGTGGCCGGAGTCAGCAACGTGGTAAAGCTGTCGTCGAATGAAAACCCTTTTGGACCCAGCCCCCGTGCGGTTGAGGCAATGCAGGCTGCGGCAGCGCAGATGCATCGCTACCCCAATTCGGATCACGCGCCGCTGCATCAGGCGATTGGAGAGGTTCATGGTCTGAACCCGGATCAGATCATTTGTGGCGCAGGCAGTGACGAAATCATTGCCTTTCTCTGCCAGTGTTATGCTGGGCCGGGCGACGAGGTTCTGTACACGGAACATGGGTTTTCGATGTATCGCATCAGCGCCTTGGCCGCCGGGGCAACGCCGGTTGAAGTTAAGGAACGCGAACGGGTGACGGATGTCGATGCGCTGCTGGCTGGCTGCACCGACCGCACCCGGCTGGTGTTCATTGCCAACCCGAATAATCCTACCGGTACCATGATCAGCGAGGCCGAGGTGGCCAGGCTGGCCGACGGCTTGCCTGACGGGGTGCTGTTGGTGCTGGATGGTGCCTATGCTGAATATGTCGAAGGTTTTGATGCTGGCGCTGCGCTGGTCTCATCGCGCTCAAATATCGTGATGACACGAACCTTCTCAAAACTCTACGGGTTGGGCGGCGCGCGGATTGGTTGGGGGTATGGCTCAACGGCGATCATTGACGTGCTGAACCGGGTGCGCGGACCTTTCAACGTATCATCTACCGCGCTCGCAGCGGCTGAGGCGTCAATTCGTGATTTGGACTACGTCGCCAAATGCCGGGCCGAAAACGCCAAATGGCGAGGCTGGCTGGCTGAGGCATTGGCCGAGGTAGGCGTGGTGTCGGACATTTCTTGCACCAATTTTATTTTGGCGCGGTTTGGCAGTCAGGGTGAGGCCGAGGCCTGTGATACATATCTGCAAAAACAAGGGCTGATCGTACGCCGGGTGGCTGGGTATAACCTGCCAGAAGCCCTGCGGATCACCATCGGTGACGAGACCGCGTGCCGACAATTGGCGCAGGCGGTGAAAGATTTTAAGAATGGTGCTAAATGACCCAACCAGTATATGATCGTGTCGCCCTGATCGGGCTGGGATTGATTGCCTCTTCGATGTTCTGGGCGATCAAACGCTCGGGGTTGGCCGGCGAGGTGACAGGTTATGCCCGCAGCGCTGAAACCCGTGAAACCGCACGGCGCATTGGGCTGTGTGACCGGGTTTGTGAGAGCGCAGCTGAAGCTGTCGAAGGGGCTGATCTGGTGGTGCTTTGTGTGCCGGTTGGTGCGATGGCTCCGGTTATGCAGCAGATTGCACCGGTTTTGAAACCGGGTGCGACACTGTCCGATGTTGGATCGGTCAAAGGCCATGTGGTCGAGGCTATCCTGCCGCACCTGCCCGAAGGGGTGCACTTTGTGCCGGCGCACCCACTGGCAGGGACCGAGCATTCAGGACCCGAATCTGGCTTTGCCGAGCTGTTCGACAACCGTTGGTGTCTGTTGGTCCCTGTCGAAGGATCAGACCGGGATGCAGTGGATCGCCTGCGTAGGCTTTGGCAGGGCATGGGGGCTAACGTTGATGAGATGGACGCAGATCACCACGATCTGGTGCTGGCGGTGACCAGCCATACACCGCACTTGATTGCCTATACCATGGTTGGCGTTGCCGACGATCTGCGCCGGGTTACTGACAGTGAGGTGATCAAGTATTCCGCTGCGGGTTTTCGTGACTTCACCCGGATTGCCGCTTCGGACCCAACCATGTGGCGTGATGTGTTCCTGACCAATAAAGAGGCTACACTGGAAATACTGGGTCGCTTCACCGAGGAACTGTTTGCCCTACAACGGGCAATACGAACCGGTGATGGCGATCATCTGCATGACTATTTCACCCATACCCGCGCTATTCGCCGTGGCATCATCGAGGCAGGTCAAGACACGGACGCCCCCGATTTTGGCCGTGGTCAGGCCGGGGGGCAAACCGGAGGAACGGACAAATGAGCACAGTTTCTGGATCCGTTGCGCTGATACTTGCGCTGGTCGCTGGAGGCGCCGCCTTTGCGGCCTCTCCCGAAAGTTCGCTCCGTCCCGAGGCCCGTCCTGTTGCCAGCGTGCAAATGGCGGCCCTAAGCGTGGATGTGCCCTTGAATGCGATGTTACGCCCGGTTGTTCGCCCAGTATCGGAACAGATCCTGAGTGTGGCTGCGCGGCCAGCAGATCTGCAATCTTTGGGACCAGAGATATCGCTGCGCCCATCCCTGCGACCCGATAGTGTGGTGGAGCAAGCCCTGTTTAAACGCCGCCAACGTCGTAAAGGCTCTGTCTGTGGCGATCTTGATATTCAGGGTGAAGAGGTTGGCGCTGTTCCGGCAAAATTGAACGGGTGCGGTGCTTCAAACGCCGTGCGAATCCGGTCGGTGTCGGGGGTGACACTCAGTCAGGCTTCGGTGATGACCTGTGAAACGGCACAGGCGCTAAACCGTTGGGTAGACAAGGGGTTGCAACCGGCATTTCCTCGCAGAAACAAGGTCGAAACCCTACGCGTGGCTGCCCATTATGCCTGTCGGACCCGTAACAACCGCCCCGGAGCCAGGATTTCGGAGCATGGTAAGGGCAAGGCAATCGACATATCCGGCTTTACCTTGGCCAATGGTGAGACGGTAACCGTGCTGCAAGGGTGGCGTGACAAGGGATATGGCAAACGCTTGCGCAAAGCCTGGAAAGCGGCCTGTGGTCCCTTTGGCACCGTATTGGGCCCCGAAGCCGACCGGTATCACCGCGACCATTTCCACTTTGATACCGCAAACCATCGCAGTGGCTCTTACTGTCGATAACCGGAGTTGCGGCTAGCAGAGGCAAGATGTCAGCGTAGGATCAACCTTGGAGCTGTGCCAATTGGGATCGGGCCAAGCGAGACGTAACCATCGCGGATGGTCAGCTGAGTGTCGAGATCGCCCGAATTCCCGCCAAAGCCGGAAAACAATGCAAGTACCCGCTCGATACCATCGCGAGCGGAGGCAGGGAGGGCACCAGCCTGCTCAGCCATACTTAGCATCTCACGCCAGTTCTCGATCTTGAGCGCGATCACCCCGGTTGGTGATCCCCGCTCGTCCACTTGCAATTCGCCAGTAGCCTTTAGCCGCAGCGCCCCCCAATGGGCATCAGCCAGTTTCAGGTTGATATGACGTGGCTGTGGTCGGCGCAGTTCCAGCGCGCTCCGGTTCCAGCTGGTGTCAAAGGTCACCTCCATATCCAGGCCCAGAGTTTCAAAACTACTGGGTAAGGCGTCAGTTGCTGCGAACAAATGACGCAAATTGGGACCCGGGGTAAATTCAGTGGCCACAAAGTCGACCCGATAAGTGAGTGGTGAGGAGGTCCGTACCATCCCCAATTGCATTGAGGTTGCATCCACCAGAGAGCCGTCGTCGGTGCTGATACGCCAGTGATCTGAACTAAGTGCAAACGCCTCGAGTGTTAGCGCTAGGCCAGGTTCTAGGTGCAATTGGGCCTGCATATTGGCGGTTTCTATCACTGCCGTTTGGTCGAAGTAAGAGAGCCGTTGCGGTGTTGGCGCAAAACGCAGGGTCTGGCGACCTGGCCAGATCGCTGGGCTGTCAACTTCCAGCCAGTCGGCGCGCCAGGCCGTGCCGGTGCCGGGGTCGGCTAGCGTTGGTGACGTGATACGGGTGGTGTGATGGGTGGGAAAGCCGCCGCTGCCCAAGGATGAGTATTCCGCTTGCCAACCTTGGCGTTGTTGTTCTGCAAACCATGTGCTGATGCTATTGCGCAGACCCCAGCCCGCAGCAAGCCAGTACAACGACCATAGCAAAGAAGCCCCTAAAAGCACTTTCACCAAACGCAGCATCAACAACCTCTTTTGTCCGAGTAGGTTTTGCTGTTTATAGGCCCGAAACCAGCGAGGGCCAGTGCAATGACGATGTGGGTATTTGGATATGGATCGCTTCTGTGGCATCCCGGCTTTCCGGTGGCCCGACAAGAGGTGGCTACCCTGTCTGGCTATGCCCGGTCCTTTTGTATGAGTTCGATCCATCATCGCGGCAGCGAGGAAAATCCCGGATTGGTTTTGGCGCTGGATGAAAACGTCGAAACACACTGCACAGGGTTGGCACTGGCAGTAGAGGCTGGGCACGAAGAGGCAACGCTGGCTGGCTTGCGTGAACGTGAGCTGATTTCCTCGGCCTATGTTGAGCGGGATTTGCAAGTCAATCTGGCGAGCGGTGAGTCTGTCACTGCAGTCACCTATGTTATTGATCCGCATCACGTGCAGTATTGCGGTGGGATGAGTTTGGAAGATCAAGCTCAGATTATTGCAGTTGCTGTGGGCGGTCGCGGTCCAAATACCGAGTACCTATATAATACCGCAGCACATTTGGCTGAGATTGGGCTTCGGGATGCTGATCTGGACTGGTTGTCGAACCGGGTACGCATGCTGAGCGCATAAAGCCTTGGCTCTTTGGATTGATAGCCTGTAGGCTTGGCCACAAGAGCAGATAAAGTTTCAGGAACACCCAAGTATGGCGCAGCCAGACCGCGAGACCCGAGTGCAATTTTCGCAGCCGGTCCGCCAAATCATGATGATGTTGATCGCACTGGGCCTCTCTGGGTTTGGTGCTTTTGTGGCCTTGCCGCGTGTGCTTCCGGTTTTTCAGGCCAATCCCTGGCTGAACGGTTTCATTCTGCTGGTTTTTGTCTTTGGTGTCCTGGCCTGTTTTTGGCAAGTGGTACAGCTGATCGGGTCGGTGCGTTGGATCGAACGGTTTGCAGCAGACGAAATCGGCGATGAGGTGCGGCCACCTTCGCTCTTGGCGCCATTGGCCACGATGCTCAGTTCTCGCGCAGCGCGGATGCAGCTCGGATCATCCTCGACCCGGTCCATTCTGGATACCGTTGCCAACCGCATTGACGAAGAGCGTGAGATCACGCGTTACATCGTCAACCTGTTGATTTTTCTGGGGCTGTTGGGGACCTTCTATGGCTTGGCCACAACAGTTCCTGCAGTAGTGGAAACCATTCGCAGCCTGTCGCCCAAAGATGGCGAAGAAAGTCTGGCGGTTTTCAAACGGTTGATGACAGGGCTTGAATCTCAACTGGGTGGCATGGGCACGGCCTTTGCTTCGTCGTTGCTGGGGTTAGCAGGTTCGTTGATCGTCGGTTTGTTGGAGTTGTTTGCTGGGCATGGTCAGAACCGGTTCTACCGCGAGCTAGAGGAATGGTTGTCGACCTTTACACGGGTTAGCTTTTCGTCTGGTGAGGAAAGTGCTGGCAGCGAAACGGGTGTGGTGGCCGAGGTGCTGGACACCATGGCCGAACAAATGGATGCGCTGCAAGCGATGTTTGTGCAGTCCGCCGAGGGCCGCGATCAGGTCAACGAAAAGCTGGTTGAGCTGGTGAACGGCATTACCGCGATGAATGACCGTCAGGATCAGAATGACAGCATCGCGGCCTCTCTGGAGCGGGTGGCCGTGGGGCAGGAGGCCCTGACTGAGGTGATGCGCTCGTATGGGAGTGACGCTGGTATTGATGCAGAAAGCCGTATGCGTCTGCGCTCGATTGATGTGCAGATGTTGCGCATTCTCGAAGAGATTTCGGCGGGCCGTCAGGAAAGCATGGCAGAGCTGCGTCGCGACATCGATCTGCTGGTTAAAACCTTTGCTCGTCCGCGCGGTCGGGCCCGTGCCGCAGTGACACCTGACACCGGAGAGACCTGATCCATGTCTTTGTCGAGGCGCACCGGGCAACGTTTTCAGGCCTCGATCTGGCCAGGGTTTGTCGATGCGATGACTGGGCTGTTGCTGGTCCTGATGTTCCTGCTGACCATTTTTATGATTGTTCAGTTTGTGCTGCGCGACACTATTTCGGGACAAGAAAACGAGCTGGATGCGCTGGCGAATGAAGTTGGGGCGCTTGCAGATGCGCTGGGGCTGGAAGAGCGGGCCAACAGCCAATTGAATGCTCGTATGGGGGCGTTGAGTTCCACTCTGAACACCACGCAGAGTGATTTGGAGCAAGCACAAAGCCAACTTGGCGAACAAGCGACTCTCATTGCTTCGTTGACCTCTCAGCGCGATCAGCAAGCATCGGAACTTGCTGACGCCTCGGCGCAGATCACCTCGTTTGAGGCACAGGTGGCAACGCTTCTGGCCAGCCAGGATCGTGCCAATGCCAATATTGCGACTTTGCAGGCTGATCAGGAGGCGCTTGAAGCGGCCCGTGCGGAATTGCTGTCGGAACGTGAGGCTCTGAACCTGACTCTGGCGCAGAGCCGCACTGAAATAGATACGCAGGTCGAAGCTGCTCGTTTGGCTGCGGCCAAGCGCGAGGCACTGGAAGCACTGATCGCTGGTTTGGAAAAACAGGGCGAGGCCAGCGCAAGAGAACTGGCAGGGGTTCAGCAACAGCTGAGTGATGAAGAAGCTGCCCGTTTGGTCGAAGCCGCAGCCGCAGAAGCTTTGCGTTTGAAGCTGGCCAATGCAGATAGCGAACTCACTGCGATGACGCTGGCACTTGAGGCTCAACGCCAAGATGCGGAAGACACATTAACCCTGCTAGCGGCCGCTAATGTGGCAAAACAAGCGCTGGATAGCCAATTGGGTGAAGCTTTGGCAGCGATCGAGGCCGCACGGGCCCAAACCCGCGAGCGAGACGAGCTGGCCGAACGATTGACCCGAGTGTTGGCACAGATGCAGGTGGCTCAAACAGCTTCGGAAGCGCGCGTTACAGCGCTCGATGCTGAAATCGGGCAGATCCGCACCGAAAGCGCTGCAATCCGTGAGCGGCTGGCAGCTGAGTTGACCCAAGCACGCAACGAAGCGGCACAAACACGCGATACGCTGGCCGCAGAATTGGCGGGTCAGCGGGCAGCCAACATTCAGTCTCAATCCGAATATCAGGCCGAGCTGCAACGGTTACAGATTGAACAGGCCACAGTGCGCGCCACACTGGAAGCGCAGATTGTCGCATTGCAAGAAACGGCTGACAGAGAGCAGCAAGGGCTGCAACAACGATTGGCATTGGTACAGGCCGAAGCGGCGAGTACCGAGGCTGCGCTGGCAACACAGCTGGATCAGGCTCAGGCCGATTTGGCCTCCGTACGATCGGCAGCAACATCGACACAAGAAGAGCGCGCTGCGATAGAAAGCCGTTTGTTGCTTGCTCTGGAAGCATTGGAAAAAGCCCAGGTGGCTGCAACGGATCAGGAGGTTCTACAAAGCCGTTTGATGGCAGCCCTGAACCAACAAGCTGCTGCTGAAACCAGCGCGGCAGAACAGTTGTCGCTGGCCGAAGAGCGCGCCGCATTGCTGGCACAGGCGCGAAACGCACTTGCGGGGGAAAAGGAAGTGTCCGCCGAGGCACAACGCCAAACCGCGTTGTTAAACCAACAGGTGGCGGCTCTCCGGACGCAATTGGGTGGTTTGCAGGCCTTGCTGGATGACGGTCAGGCACGCGATGTGGCGCAGCAGGTGCAATTGCAAAACCTTGGCAAAGATCTGAATTCGGCGCTGGCCCGTGCGGCATCAGAAGAACGTAAACGGCGCCTGTTAGAGGAATCCGAACGCAAACGGTTGGAAGCGGAGGCTATTGAACTGGCCAGCCGTGCGGCTGATGCCGAGACCAAAGCAGAAGATCTGGAACGTTATCGGTCCGAGTTCTTTGGTCGTCTGCGGGATGTGTTGGGCAACCAGCAGGGTGTGCTTATTGAAGGGGATCGGTTTGTGTTCTCCTCCGAAGTGCTGTTCCCGCCGGGGGGGGCAGATCTGTCGTTAGAGGGTCAGATTGAAATTGCCAAAGTGGCGAACATTTTGCGCAGCATTGCTGATGAAATTCCGCCGGGAATCGATTGGATCATCCGGGTTGATGGCCACACAGATAACTCGCCGCTGATTGGTCACTATAAATACGCAGACAATTGGGAGTTGAGCCAGGGGCGCGCGCTGTCTGTGGTGCGGTTCATGGTTGAAAACCTAGGCATTTCACCCAACCATTTGGCGGCCAATGGTTTTGGGGAGTACCAGCCAATCAATTCTGCCGATACTGCCGAAGCCCGATCTCAAAACCGCCGGATTGAGTTGAAATTCACAGAGAAATAGCACTCAGTTTGAGTGCTGGCCCGTTTGGGATCTGAGTTGCAGGGTTTAGCGCATGTTCATCGGCTGGGTCATTTGGTCGATTTTGGTGCCGTTTCTGATCAAGGTCGCGGTGCCAATGTAATCACCAAGCGGCCAGGTTTGCGTCTTTAACCGCTTGCCAGCGGCACGATAAAATTGAGCCTGATCCTTGGCCAGTGTTACGCGATGATCCACCAATCGTCCCTCGGGCCCATCAACGGTTAACTCCAGAACGTCGCCATTCTGGCCTCCGTATGCAAAAGCCCAGAACACCAGTGCAGGGGCGTTGACGGGGAGGGGGCTTTGATCGGCAGTACCGGATTTAATCGCGGCGTAATCTGGGACTGCAGGGCTGAAGCCTCCATCCAACAACCCGCCTGCGACGTAGCCGGGTGCGTTCTGCCATATGGTTTCGCCTGCTTTGCCGCAGGTCGCGAAAGCAGACAGGTCAAAGGGATCGATAACCTCTCCATTATGGCGGATACTTAGATGGAGATGCGGAAATTCACTTTTTCCGCTGAGACCAACCTGGCCTAGCACAGTGCCAGCCGTGATTTTTTGGCCGGGCTGCACCTGAAGTGACCCGTTTTTCATGTGACAATATTGGGTTTCCCAACCATCTGGGTGCAGCAGGACGAGCCCGTTGCCACACTCTTTGCCCTGTGTGTCCTGGTTTGGCCCCACATCCGCTATACCATCGCGTATTCCCCGCACAATGCCGCTTGCAGCCGCGAGAACATTAACGCCTTGGTGCATGTCCGCCAGCGTGGGAAGGCGGAAATCGGTTCCTTTGTGACCGTTGTAGCTCAGGCCACCGCACTGGTAGTCCAGCACACCCGGCCCAGGATCGCGGTCAACCTGGTTTTGAATGAAACAGGTTTGGCCCAAAGTGCAATCAATAGGGAGTTGCAATGAAAAATCGCTCGCCACCGCAGGGGTGGCGAGCGCAAATATTAGTCCATAGACCGCGCCGAAGCGCATCAGTCAGCGGTTAGCAACGGAGGCTTGTCGCCTGAAATCCGCGGTTTGGCAGGGCCTTCGATCCGCAGATCCAGTGCGCCATCTTTGATGCCAACTTTGACCAACCCACCTTTGGCAAGTTTGCCAAACAGCAGTTCTTCGGCCAACGGCTTCTTGATGTATTCTTGGATAACCCGACCCAGTGGTCGTGCCCCCATTTTGTCATCATAGCCCTTATTGGCAATCCATTCAGCCGCGGGACGTGTCAGCTCGATCGAGACGTTGCGATCCAGCAGCTGCGCTTCAAGCTGCAGGACGAACTTCTCGACAACCTGCATGATGACTTCTTTGGGCAGAGGCGCAAAAGAGATCACCGCGTCCAGACGGTTGCGGAATTCCGGCGTGAAGGTGCGTTCAATTGCGGCAGTGTCTTCACCGGTCCGGCGATCACGGCCAAATCCGATTGCGGCCTTGGCCTGTTCAGACGCACCAGCGTTCGAAGTCATGATCAGCACCACATTGCGGAAGTTCACTGTGCGGCCGTTGTGATCCGTCAGCTCGCCGTGGTCCATCACCTGCAACAGGATGTTGAACACGTCCGGGTGTGCCTTTTCGATCTCGTCCAGCAGCAATACGCAGTGCGGATGCTGGTCAACACCGTCAGTCAGCAAGCCACCTTGATCAAAGCCGACATAGCCAGGAGGGGCGCCGATCAAACGGGAAACCGCATGCTTTTCCATGTATTCAGACATATCAAAGCGCAGCAGTTCCACACCCAGCATATCCGACAGCTGTTTTGCCACTTCGGTTTTACCGACGCCGGTTGGGCCAGCAAACAGATAGTTGCCAATTGGCTTCTCAGGTTCACGCAGTCCGGCACGGGCCAGTTTGATGGCGCTGGAGAGGGCACCAATGGCGTCGTCCTGACCAAAGACCACTCGTTTGAGCGACTTTTCCAGATCTTTCAGAACTGCAGCATCGTCCTTGGAGACCGATTTTGGCGGGATCCGGGCGATTTTAGCCACCACAGCCTCGATCTCTTTGACGCCAATGGTTTTGCGGCGCTTGCTTTCGATGATCAGATGCTGTGCAGCACCCGCCTCGTCGATCACGTCGATGGCACTATCAGGTAGCTTGCGATCGTTGATGTAACGAGACGCCAGCTCAACCGCAGATTTGATTGCATCTGCGGTGTATTTTGATCCGTGATGCTCTTCGAAGTAAGGCTTCAATCCGCGCAGGATCTTAACCGAATCCTCAACCGAGGGTTCGTTCACGTCGATTTTCTGGAACCGGCGGGCCAGGGCACGATCTTTTTCAAAGTGCTGACGGAACTCTTTATATGTGGTCGAGCCCATAGTGCGCAGTTTGCCGCCCTGCAATGCAGGTTTTAGCAAGTTTGACGCATCCATCGCTCCGCCAGATGTCGCACCGGCACCAATAACTGTGTGGATCTCATCGATGAACAGCACGCTGTCAGGATGGTCTTCCAGCTCGGTCACAACAGCCTTAAGACGTTCTTCGAAATCACCGCGGTAGCGGGTTCCGGCCAGCAACGCGCCCATATCAAGCGAGAAAATCGTGGTCTTAGAAAGAACCTCAGGGGTTTCGCCAGCTACGATTTTGCGGGCCAGACCTTCGGCAATGGCGGTTTTGCCAACACCGGGATCGCCAACCAGCAGCGGATTGTTTTTGCGGCGGCGGCACAGGACCTGAATGCAGCGCTCGACTTCTTGGTCACGGCCGATCAGCGGGTCAATGTCGCCTTCGCGAGATTTGACGTTCAGATCAACGCAGTATTTGTCGAGAGCGCTTTCTTTCTTATCCTCTTCGGTGATGGTCTGCACATCTTCCTCTGGATCATGTGCGCCGGTTACAGGGCGCTGATCGCCAAAGGCGGGATCTTTGGCAACGCCATGGGCGATATAGTTGACCGCGTCATAGCGGGTCATGTCCTGATCCTGCAGAAAATAGGCGGCATCACTTTCGCGTTCAGCAAAGATTGCGACCAATACGTTGGCGCCGGTCACTTCAGTGCGGCCAGAGCTTTGTACGTGTATGGCAGCACGCTGTATCACGCGTTGGAAGGCTGCGGTGGGAACGGCTTCTGAACCATCGACATCGGTGACCAGGTTGGCCAGATCTTCGTCAATAAATTCCACCAGCGTTTTGCGTATCTCACCTAGGTCGACGCTGCAGGCCTGCATGACGCGCGCAGCGTCCGGCTCGTCAAGTAGGGCCAGAAGCAGATGCTCCAGGGTGGCAAATTCGTGGCGCCGTTCATTTGCCAGCGCGAGCGCGGCATGGATGGCTGTCTCTAGTGTGCTCGAGAATGAAGGCACGGGCGTGCTCCTCTGTCTTGGGTCGGTGGGGGATCTGGCGTTTACCAATTTTCCCGTGGTCCAACCATGTCCTCATAGTGTTAGATTTTGGTTGATAGCGCTGCAGCTTCAAGGCTTTTCTTGCAAATAATCGTCACATTCGTCGTGAGCGTGTTTTGTTCCACCACGAACCGAGGTCTCAAAATTGATCCTTTCGTTCGCGGATTTCTTTGAAAACCAGTTCAGAATCAATATGTTCCATGCCCATAGACCGCTTCAACTCGTCCAATCCTGCGCGTAGGAACGGGTTCGTGTCCAGTTCCAAAGATAATAGCGATGGAACGGTAGATTCGCCGGCTGCACGTGTTTTTGCGATTTCTCTGACTCGCGCTTGCAACGCCGAGTTGTCGGGCTCGATGGTTAACGCAAATGCACCGTTGGATTGGGTGTATTCGTGGCCGGAATAAACCATAGTGTCAGCGGGCAGGGCTGCTAACTTATTCAGACTATTCCACATTTGTGCAGCTGTTCCTTCAAAGAGTCGGCCACAGCCCAGGGCCATCAGGCTGTCGGCGGTGAACAGAGCTTTTGACTCGGGCAAATAAAACGCAATGTGGCCAACGGTATGACCTGGAACGTCGATAACATGTACATCTTCACGAGATAGCGAGAACACGGCGCCTTCTTTCACCGCCAGGTCCAACGGGGGCAGCCGATGGGCGTCTGCCTCGGCACCAACCACTGTTGGTCTAAATGTCTGTTGCAATTCCTCCAGGGCATCGATGTGATCCCAGTGGTGATGAGTCAAAAAGACAAAATCGAGTCCCCAACCACGCTTATTGAGCTCCGCCTCTATAGGCGCCGCTTCGGGGGCGTCTACCAGTGCGGTCAGGCCACTGCCCGGTGCATGTAACAAAAAGGCATAGTTATCTGACAGGCAGGGGATGGTGATGATCTCAAGAGGCATGGTCATTCGCCTTGGCATGGTTAAACTGTGTACCAGATTGACTGAACCAGCAGGCGCCCGCAATGCATCTTGATGTGCAGGATTTGAGAAATTTCTATTACCGCAGCACTCTGGGGCGTGCGGCGCAGGCTTCGATCCGCGCCCGGCTTCTGCAAATGTGGCCGGAAGCTGCGGGTCAGACTATGGCCGGATTTGGTTTTGCGGCGCCGTTGATGCGTCCGTACCTGTCCGAAGCGCGCCGGATAATTGCGCTGATGCCCGGACCGCAAGGTGTTATGCAATGGCCGGCCGGGATGCCCAATGTGTCGGTCCTGTGCGAGGAAACCAATTGGCCTATTGATACAGGACGTGTTGACCGATTGGTGGTGATGCATGGGCTCGAGACCTCGGACCATCCGGGCAAACTTCTGGAGGAATGCTGGCGGGTTCTGGGCCCAGGAGGTCGGGCCATCTTTATTGTACCAAACCGGGCAGGGTTGTGGTCGCGGTCAGATAAGACACCATTTGGCTACGGCCGACCTTATACGCTTGGCCAGCTGGAAAGTCAGCTCAGGACATATCAATTTACAACCGAACGCCACGCCGCGGCATTGTATCAGCTGCCGTCAATGCGGCGGTTCTGGCTGAAATCGGGACCTATGTTCGAAAAGGCGGGGCGTCACCTGCCTGCAATGCTGGCGGGGGGGGTGTTTCTTGTCGAGGTCAGCAAGCAAGTCCACCAACCACGCGGGTTGGCGACTAAAGTAAAGGCCCGCAGTCGCATCCGGGTGCTGGAAGGACTATCGAACCCGATGCCAGAGCCGGCATAGTTTAGCCCTACGGCGTGTTGATTCCCCTTCCAGGCCGAATTGGCAGTGAAAGCGCATGTGTGGTCGAAAAACGCGACAAAACTCCAAGTTATCCACAGCAAAATTCAGATTTTTTGGCCTCAGGAATCGGAAAAACTTGCAAATCCGTTATCTTTTTCTAACCATAAGGGCGGTTCAAAGGGTCGCACTTTGACTAAGGTGTTGAAAAGACGTCATTAAGCACTTTTCGGGCTGCGGCTATCTATTGTTGCTTGGTGGCTATGGCTCTGTTACATCCACGCTGATTTTATCGTCCTTCCGTGATGGGAGGGCTGACTCACGCCCCCGGACGCCGCCGCAAGGTCAGCAAACCGGGGCCAGTATCGGAAGGGTGGACGTGTCCGAACCAGCTTCGATTTCCGCAGGCATTGCCGCGCGCTATGCCACTGCGATCTTTGAGATTGCAGAAGAGAACAAGGCCCTGAGTGGCCTTGAAACCAGTATCAATGATTTGGAAGCCGCAATGGCTGACAGTGCTGATCTGCGCAACCTGATCAATTCGCCGCTGGTTTCGCGCGACGAGCAAGGTGCTGCGATCTCTGCGATTGCCGCCAAAATGGGGCTCGACTCCATGATGAGCAACGCGCTGGCGCTGATGGCTGAAAACCGCCGTCTCTTTGTTCTTCCAGCGCTGATTGCCGCGCTGCGTAGCCAATTGGCAGAGGCCCGTGGTGAAGTCACAGCAGATGTGACCTCGGCCAAGGCTCTGACCAAGACCCAAAGCGAAAAGCTGGCGAAAACGCTGACTGCTCGTGTAGGCAAAAAAGTTACTATTAATGCAACCGTCGATGAGAAAATCATCGGCGGTCTTGTCGTCAAAGTGGGCTCGAAGATGATCGATAGCTCGATCCGCTCCAAGCTCGACTCCCTCCAGAATGTAATGAAAGAGGTCGGATAAATGGGTATCCAAGCTGCAGAGATTTCTGCAATCCTGAAGGATCAAATCAAAAACTTCGGTCAAGAAGCCGAAGTTGCTGAAATTGGTCGTGTGCTGAGCGTTGGTGATGGTATCGCCCGCGTTTACGGTCTGGACAATGTTCAGGCTGGTGAAATGGTCGAATTCCCCGGCGGTATCATGGGTATGGCGCTGAACTTGGAAAGCGACAACGTTGGTATCGTTATCTTTGGGTCCGACCGTGACATCAAAGAAGGCGACACTGTTAAGCGCACCAATTCGATCGTGGACGTTCCAATCGGTAACGGTCTGCTGGGTCGCGTTGTTGACGGTCTGGGTAACCCGCTGGACGGCAAGGGCCCGATTGAAAGCACCGAGCGCGGCGTAGCCGACGTTAAGGCGCCAGGCATCATTCCACGTAAATCGGTTCACGAGCCAATGGCGACTGGTCTGAAGTCCGTTGATGCGATGATCCCAATTGGTCGTGGCCAGCGTGAGCTGATCATTGGTGACCGTCAGACCGGTAAAACTGCCGTTGCTCTGGACGCGATCCTGAACCAGAAATCCTACAACGAAGCCGCTGGCGACGACGAAGGCAAAAAGCTGTACTGCGTATACGTAGCGATCGGCCAGAAGCGTTCGACTGTTGCTCAGCTGGTTAAGAAGCTGGAAGAAACCGGTGCGATGGAGTATTCCATCGTTGTGGCCGCAACTGCGTCCGACCCGGCTCCTATGCAGTTCCTGGCACCATACGCCGCAACAGCCATGGCTGAATTCTTCCGTGACAACGGCCGCCACGCTCTGATCATCTATGATGATCTGTCCAAGCAGGCTGTGTCCTACCGTCAGATGTCTCTGCTGCTGCGTCGTCCACCAGGACGTGAAGCGTACCCAGGTGACGTTTTCTATCTGCACTCGCGTCTGCTGGAACGTTCGGCGAAGCTGGGCGACGACAACGGTAATGGCTCGCTGACAGCTCTGCCGATCATTGAAACCCAGGGCGGCGACGTTTCGGCGTTTATTCCAACCAACGTGATTTCGATCACCGACGGTCAGATCTTCCTGGAAACCGAACTGTTCTACCAGGGTATCCGTCCTGCTGTGAACACCGGTCTGTCGGTGTCTCGTGTTGGGTCCTCCGCTCAGACAAACGCCATGAAGTCGGTTGCTGGTCCGGTTAAACTTGAACTGGCTCAGTATCGTGAAATGGCTGCCTTTGCGCAGTTCGGTTCCGATCTGGATGCCGCTACTCAGCAGCTGCTGAACCGTGGTGCCCGCCTGACCGAGCTGATGAAACAGCCTCAGTACTCGCCGCTGACAAATGCTGAAATCGTCTGCGTTATCTTTGCAGGTACCACTGGTTACCTGGACAAGATCGACGTGAACGCAGTTGGTCGCTATGAAGCTGGTCTTCTGGCACACCTGCGTGGCAAGCATCAGGATCTGCTGGACTTCATCACCAATGAAGATCCCAAGATCAAAGGTGATGCCGCCGATAAGATCAAAGCTGCGCTGGACGAATTCGCCGCTGATTTCGCTTAAGGGAGGGAGGAGGCAATGCCAAATCTTAAAGACCTTAAAAATCGGATCGAGTCGGTCAAGTCGACCCGCAAGATCACCAAAGCCATGCAGATGGTCGCGGCCGCAAAATTGCGCCGCGCCCAGGAATCTGCTGAAGAGTCACGCCCCTACACCAAACGGTTTAACGCCGTTATGGCGGGGCTGGCCGCTTCTGTAGGCGGGAGCGATTCTGCGCCCCTGCTGCTGCGTGGCACGGGTAGCGATCAGACCCATCTCCTGGTCGTCATGACCTCTGAGCGGGGCCTGTGTGGTGGCTTCAACTCCAGCATCGCCAAATTGGCGCGGCAAAAAGCCGAGGCTCTGAAGGCCGATGGCAAGACCGTTAAGATTTTGACTGTTGGTAAGAAGGGCCGTGACAGCCTGAAGCGCGATTTGGGCGACTGTTATGTCGGTCACGTCGACCTGAGCGACGTCAAGCGTGTTGGCTATGTCAACGCACAGGACATCGCCAAGGACGTTTTGGGCCGCTTTGACGCGGGTGAATTCGACGTAGCGACGATCTTCTTTTCGCACTTCGTCAACGTTGTGACCCAGATCCCGACCGCACAGCAAATCATCCCAGCGTCGTTTGAGACGGTGGAAGGTGATAGTGATGGCGCTGTCTACGACTACGAGCCCAGCGAAGAGGCCATTCTGGCTGACCTGCTGCCCCGTGGTGTGGCCACCCAGATCTTTGCCGCCCTGCTGGAAAATGGAGCGTCCGAACAGGGTGCCCGGATGAGCGCGATGGACAATGCGACCCGCAACGCGGGTGACATGATCGACAAGCTGACAATCGAGTATAACCGCTCGCGTCAGGCTGTGATCACCAACGAGCTGATTGAAATTATTTCGGGCGCTGAGGCGCTCTAAGAGACAACCGGAGACGAAACATGGCTAATGCAAAAGGCAAAGTGACTCAGGTCATTGGCGCCGTTGTTGACGTGCAGTTCGAGGACGATCTGCCGCAGATCTTGAACTCTGTGACCACTGTTAACAATGGCAAGAAACTGGTGCTGGAAGTTGCTCAGCACCTGGGCGAAAACACCGTCCGTACCATCGCGATGGACGCGACCGAAGGTCTGGTCCGTGGCGCGCCTGTTGAAGACACAGGCGCCCCGATCCAGGTTCCAGTTGGAACCGCAACCCTGGGCCGTATCCTGAACGTGACCGGTGACCCGGTTGACGAAAAGGGCGACGTAGCTGCGACCGAAACTCGTGCGATTCACGGCGACGCTCCTGCGTTCTCCGAGCAGTCGACCGAGACTGAAATCCTGACCACCGGTATTAAGGTCATCGACCTGCTGGCCCCCTACACCAAGGGTGGTAAAATTGGTCTGTTCGGTGGTGCCGGCGTTGGTAAAACCGTTTTGATCATGGAACTGATCAACAACATCGCAAAGGTACACTCCGGTGTGTCCGTGTTTGCGGGTGTTGGTGAGCGTACTCGTGAAGGTAACGACCTTTACCACGAGATGATCGAATCTGGCGTTATCGTTCCTGACGATCTGGAGAAATCCAAGATTGCTCTGGTTTACGGTCAGATGAACGAGCCTCCAGGTGCGCGTATGCGTGTTGCTCTGTCGGGTCTGACCCTGGCGGAACAGTTCCGCGACGAATCCGGTTCGGACGTTCTGTTCTTCGTGGACAACATCTTCCGCTTTACTCAGGCTGGTTCCGAAGTTTCGGCGCTGCTGGGTCGTATTCCATCCGCTGTGGGTTACCAGCCAACACTGGCAACCGACATGGGTGCGATGCAGGAACGCATCTCGTCAACCAAATCCGGTTCGATTACTTCGGTTCAGGCCGTGTACGTACCTGCGGATGACTTGACTGACCCTGCACCTGCGACTTCGTTTGCTCACTTGGACGCGACAACCGTTCTGGACCGTGCAATCTCGGAAAAGGGTATCTATCCTGCGGTTGACCCACTGGGTTCGACCTCGCGTCTGCTGGATCCGCTGGTTATCGGTGAAGAGCACTATGCCGTTGCGACTGACGTGCAGCAGATTCTGCAGCGTTACAAATCGCTTCAGGATATCATCGCGATTTTGGGCATGGACGAACTGTCAGAAGAAGACAAACTGGCCGTTGCACGTGCACGTAAGATCGAGCGCTTCCTGTCGCAGCCGTTTGACGTTGCGAAAATCTTTACCGGCGCTGACGGTAAGCAGGTTCCGCTGGAAGACACCATTAAGTCGTTCAAAGCTGTTGTGGCTGGCGAATACGATCACCTGCCCGAAGGCGCCTTCTACATGGTTGGCGGCATCGACGAAGTGATCGCAAAAGCCGAGAAAATGGCTGCTGACGCGGCCTAAGGAGGGTCGTAATGGCTGATACCATGCAATTCGACCTCGTGAGCCCGGAGCGGAGCCTTGCTTCGCTTCAGGTGACCGCGGTTCAAATTCCGGGTGCGGATGGTGACATGACGGCTATGCCGATGCATGCGCCAACCATCACCACACTGCGTCCAGGTCTTCTTCGGGTCGAAAGCCCCGAAGGAAACTCGGAATATGTTGTGTCGGGCGGTTTTGCTGAAATCGGTTCTGAAGGTCTGTCGGTTCTGGCTGAAAAAGCCATTCCGGTAACCGAAATGACCCGTGATCATCTGGACGAGCTGATCGAAGCTGCACGCGCAGCGCAGGCAGCAGCGCACGAGACCAAGGAAGAGCATCACACCCTGGTCGACGACGCCACCAAGCTGTTGGCGGACATGGAAGCACTGGGCGAGCACATCAACCTGTAAGGGATGATGTTTTAGCGCAAGACATTAAAACCGGCCCCTGCGGGCCGGTTTTCTTGTTTTTGGTCCTAGTCTTGCCCAATTTTTCACATAAGAATGGAAACAGGGACACAAGACCGGGCTGCATATGAAAAGACTTAGAAATCCACGCACCGGGATTCATCAGGGCGATGTGACCGTTTTTGCCGATTTTGAAAACGGTGGTGCAATGTGGACCGGATCCGGCCCGCGCGAACGCCGCAAAAAAGTACGCTTTGACGAGACATTTGCCTCACCTCCTGCTGTGCAGCTGGCGATCTCGCTCTGGGACATGGACACCTCAGTCTCAATCCGCGCCGAGCTGGTGGCTGAGAATGTGACCGCCAAAGGGTTTGAGATTGTGTTCCGCACTTGGGCCGACAGCCGCATCGCGCGGCTGCGGGCCTCATGGACGGCAATCGGTGATCTGCCGTTTGCGGATGACTGGGACGTGCAGTAGGAACTCGTTCCGCTGATACTCTCTCGCTTCAGAGGCAACACTGCATTTTTCGCCTGAACATAGCCGGATCGGTAGTTGATTTTATAAAATTCTGCTGCGGCAAAAAGGCGGTGCACGGTTCCTTTAGCTGCTTGAGATCACGGTGGAGATGAGGATCGGTAGACAGCTGTAATCAGCTATGCAACGTTGAATAAAGGAAGGATGGCGAAAGAATTCATTCTCCTAAGAGGCACTCTGAGGCAAGGCGCATTGAAGGCAACGCCGCTTTTGAAGGGTGCTCCAATGACCGATAACATTTTGCGATTCTGGCAATCATTAGAGACAGATGACCCTTTGGACCCCCTGTTCAAGGCGGCGCCAGTTCTGATGCACGCAATTGACAGATCCGGAACCCTTGTTCGAGTCAGTCAGTTTTGGGCTGACAAGCTTGGTTACACGGTTGAAGAAATGGAAGGAAAGAAAAGTTTTGACTTCCTGAGCGAGAAGTCCCGCGAGTACGCGATAAAAGTGGGGCAGCCAAAGGTCTTCGAAGCAGGGAAAATTTACAACGTTGAGTATGACTTTGTATGTAAAGATGGAACGCTGCTACCTGTCCTGCTTTCTGCAATTTCAGAATATGATGGAAATGGGGATCATATTCGTTCCCTGGCCATTATCTTTGACAACTCAGAGGCAAAACGCGCCGCTGCACAATTACAGCAGAAACAGCGTATGGAAGCCATTGGCGCTCTTGTCGGCGGCGTAGCTCATGATTTCAACAATCTTTTGGCGGTTGTCTTGGGGAACTTGGAGTTTCTCCAAGATGACCCTGATGCAAAGGAACGACTTGAATACATCGAAGATGCGATGACCGCGACATTGCAAGGGGGAAAGCTTACGCAGCAATTGTTGAGTTATGGACGAAAAGCCCACCTGACACCAAGTGTCATTGATTTGAACAAGGTGGTCATTGGATTTGCCAGAATGATCCGCAGATTATTGCCACCAAATATTGAGTTCGAAACAGTAACCGAGTCCGATTTGTGGAAAGCCAAGATAGATGCCGCCCAGTTGGAAACTGCAATCTTGAACATTGTGAATAATGCCCGGGACGCCTTAACCGAAGAGGGGCGTATCACAATCACAACAAGCAATGTGCAGATAGACAGTGACTACATCCAGACTTCTGGTGAAAGCATTGATCCCGGCCGCTATGTGAAGCTGGTCATCTCTGATTCCGGCGAGGGAATGGACCCAGATACAATGAGTCGAATCTTCGATCCGTTTTTTACGACCAAGCCTGTGGGGAAGGGCTCGGGGCTGGGGCTGTCTATGGTTTTCGGTTTTATGCGTCAATCAAATGGGACGATAAGCGCCTACAGTGAAAAGGGTGCAGGTACGTCGATGAATTTGTATTTCCCGGCGGAGTTATCTGACCTGGAAGCACAAAAAATTGAGACGCAGAACTGTGCCAAAGCACCGCTGGAAAAGCTTGTCCTTTGTGCCGAGGATGAAAGTAAAGTTCGCAACATAATTGTGCGCCAACTGCAGAAAGCGAACTATCGTGTTGTAGCCTGTCCTGATGGTGACGAGGCACTTCAACAGATCCAGGCGGGTCTGCGCCCAGACATTTTATTGACAGACGTTGTCATGCCAGGCTCAGTCCAGGGACCAGAACTTGCTGAGCTCTGTCGTCAGGTGTTTCCAGAACTTCCTGTTGTCTTTATGTCTGGCCATCCCACTGATGTTGCAACGCACAGCAAGGGAATTGAGAGTGGTGATGTGCATTTGATTAAGCCTGTTAGCCGTTTTGATCTCATCCAAACCTTGACCGAACTTACGACTGACGACGACTGATAGGGCGACCCAATTTCAAAGAGTAGCACCTTGATACCACGAGCGTGCTGGACCTGTGGACGTTGGTCTGAGCCAATAAAAAACCCGCGCAGTGTCCTGCACGGGTCTTTGACTGGGCTGTGAGCCGCAATCAAATGTTGTTGGAGTACAATGACTCGTAGATCGGGATCAGCGTCTTGTCGTCAAACAGTGACGATACAGAGGTGCCGTGCCAGATGTTCAGGATCGCTTGGGTAAACAGCGGCGCGGTGGGCAGAACACGGATGTTGGGCGTGTTCAGGACTGCCTCGGTTGGTTGGATCGAATCCGTCAAAACGAGAGATTTCATCACCGAGTTGGACACACGTTCAACAGCTGGGCCGCTCATCACGCCGTGGGTGATATAGGCATGCACCTCTTTGGCTCCCTCGTCCAGCAGCACTTGGGCCGCCTTGCACAGAGTTCCAGCTGTGTCGCACATGTCATCGATGATCAGGCAAATCTTGTCTTTGACATCCCCGATCACTGTCATTTCGGCAACTTCACCCGGCTTGCCGCGGCGTTTGTCGACAATCGACAGCGGTGCGCTGATCCGTTTGGCCAGTTCGCGCGCCCGGGCAACACCGCCCACATCAGGCGACACCACCATCAATTCATCCATGCGATCTTTGAACTGGTTTTTGACATCCAGTGCAAAAATCGGGCTGGCGTAGAGGTTATCAACTGGAATGTCGAAAAAGCCCTGAATCTGGGCTGCGTGCAGATCCATGGTCAGGACCCGCTCGATGCCAGCTTCGACCAACATATTGGCCACCAGCTTGGAGGTGATCGGTGTCCGCGCTTTTGTGCGGCGATCCTGACGGGCATAGCCAAAGTAGGGGATCACAGCAGTGATCCGCTGGGCTGATGACCGGCGCAGCGCGTCTGAGATGATCAGCAATTCCATCAGGTTGTCGTTGGCCGGGTTTGATGTCGGCTGGATAATGAACATGTCCTCGCCGCGGACGTTTTCATAGACCTCGACAAAGATTTCACCGTCATTGAAGCGTTCGACGCGGGCATCGACAAGCCCTTGGTCGACGCCGCGATGCAGGCTCATCCGACGGCTGATTGCCTCGGCAAGAGGTGGGTTAGCATTCCCAGAAATGAGTTTGGGTTCGTTGAGTGTCGGCATAAGCTGAATATCCCCAGGCAGCTGAGCAGTGTGACAGATTCGTGATGTTGAACACCGCTTAGCATGGGCGTAGCGTCGGGCAAAGTTCTTAGGCAGGAGAGTGCCAAAATGACCCAGATCCGTTTCTACTTTTCCACGCTGTCGCCCTATACCTATCTGGCGGGCACACGGTTGGAGGAGATCGCCGACAAACATGGCGCGAGTATTGACTACAAACCACTGGATATTGCGGGCCTGTTTGGCCGCACTGGAGGTCAGCCGCCCAAAGACAGGCATCCATCACGGCAGGAGTACCGCCTGATTGAAATGGAACGGCAGGCCAAAAAGCTCGGTTTGCCGCTAAACCTGAAACCTGCCTATTGGCCAACCAATCCAGCGCCATCGTCTTATGCGTTTATTGCGGCTCAAAATGCGGGTGGCGGCGATCTGGGCAAACTGCATCACGCGTTTACCCGTGCGGTCTGGGCCGAAGAGCGAAACATTGCTGAGGACGATGTGATTCGTGATTGTTTACAAAGCGCCGGTTTCAACCCTGCGCTGGCGGATAGTGGATTGCTGACCGGCGCCGAGACCTATGCGCAAAACTTAGAGGAGGCCGTCAGTGAGGGTGTCTTTGGCGCGCCGTTTTACATCACCTCGGACGGGGCCAGATTCTGGGGCCAGGACCGGTTGGATGACCTGGATCAGCATCTGGAGGACATCGCTTAATGGCGGATTTGCCACAGCCGGTATTTTCGCGCAGTTTTGGCACGGGCGCACGTCAACTGCTGGCCGTGCACTGTTCACTGGCGCATTCAGGCACCTGGCGCGGGCTGGAGACAGCTTTGGAGGGGGATGTCACCCTGACCGCCTTTGACATGCTGACACATGGACGCAGCCCGGATTGGGATGGGCAGGGGGATTTTCAGGACCGTAACGTTCAGGCAGGCCTGACCCTGCTGGAAAAACCCGTGGATCTGATTGGTCACTCGTTTGGCGCAACGGTTGCTCTTCGGATGGCCGTACAGCGCCCAAATCTGGTGCGGAGCCTGACCCTGATTGAACCTGTGTTCTTTGCAGCAGCTATGGCAGAGGACCCGAATGCTCTGCAAGACCTCGAGGTTGAGAACAGACCTTTCTTAGACGCACTTGAAGTAGGTGATGCTGCGCTGGCCGCGCGCCTGTTCAATCGGATGTGGAGCTCGGGCGCACCGCGTTGGCCGGATCTGCCAGAACCAACCCGTGCAGCTATGACCCGGGCAATTCAAATTGTTCCAGCTTGCGATCAGGCAATCCTGACCGATCCGTTTGGTTTACTGGCGCCTGGGGGCTTAAAAGGCCTGACCATGCCCGCGCTGCTGCTGCGAGGCAGTGAAACCAAACAGATCATCACGTCGGTGAATAAGAGTCTGTGCAAACGTCTTCCAAATGCAATGTCATCAGTGATCGAGGGCGCGGGCCATATGGTACCGATCTCCCATCCGACAGACGTCGCAGCCAAACTGAGAGAGCTGTGGAACACATGCCCAGATCCATCTTCATCTAGCTAGAAATATCCTGGGGGTTTGGGGGCAAAGCCCCCATTCGCCCCGGCCTGACTAAAGTAACGCCAGAAGTTGGTCGATCTGATCGTGGCCAATTGACCAGTCGCAAACATACCTTGCCCCCACCAACGCGTCTTCAGGGCCCTCTAGGCTGCCATCCCACAGGTGGTAGCTGGCACCAGCTGCAAAGGCTTTTTGGTGGGTTGCCCTCGGCAGGGAGGCAAAGATCATGTTGGCATCGGGGCTGTGCAAAAATTCTGCACCGGCCTTGCGCAATCCTTCGGCCAGATAGTCACAATTGGCGTTGGCGTTCCGCGCATTATCCAACCACAATCCGTCTTTCAGATAGCCCAGCATCTGCGCTGCCAGATAGCGGTTTTTGGAAAACAGATGGGCGCCGCGCTTACGGCGTAGTTCAAATTCCCAAGCGTGTTTCGGATCAAAGAAGATAACGGCTTCAACGCCCATGCAACCGTTCTTGGTGCCGCCAAAGCTGACCGCGTCTACTCCAGCTTTCCAGCTCATTTCTGCCGGGGTGCATCCAAGGGAAACCATCGCATTGGCAAAACGCGCACCATCCAGATGGACTGGCAAATCAAATTCAGCAGCCACAGCACACAGTGCCTGCAGCTCATCCAGCGAATAGACTGACCCGCGTTCGGTCACCTGACTGATTGCGACCGGCCCGCGCTGCGGCCCATGAACTCCACGGGTTTCTTCGCCCTCAATGCTGTTGCGCAGGGCCTGCGGCGTCATCTTGTCTCCACCTGGAACCAGCGTCAGCTTGGCGCCGCCTGAGAAAAACTCAGGTGCATTGCACTCGTCTTCGTGGATATGCGCAACCGACGAGCAAAACACGGTTTGATAGGGTTGGCTCAGAGTTGCGAGTGCCAGTGAATTGGCAGCTGTGCCAGTGGCAACCAGATAGATTACCGCGTCGGGGGCCTCAAATAGCTCGCGCAGGGTCTGACGCAGGGTCTCCATCTGCGCGTCATCGCCATAACCCATAGCATATCCCGAGTTTGCTTCGGTCAGGGCTTGCAGAATTTGCGGGTGAACAGGCCCAGAGTTGTCAGAGGCAAAATGCATTAAATAGGTTCCTCGATTATGTGGTCTTCCCAGTCTTCTTCGGGGGTTTCAAACTCGGATACTGTCCAGCCTTTGACCGAAACACCAGCTTTGTGCACGCTGTCAGGATCACCGGTTAACAGCGGATGCCAGTCGGGCAGGGGTTTACCTTCCCACAGCAGCCGGTAAGCACAGGTCTGCGGCATCCAATAGGCGTGGGTGTCCAGATTGCTCGGCTTCAACACGATACATTCCGGAACAAAATTGTGCCGGATATCATATTGCGCACAAAGGCAAGTCGCATCGTCCAGCAGTCGACAGGCCACACGGGTCAGGGCCACTTCGCCAGTGTCTTCATCTTCCAGCTTGTTCAGGCAGCATTTGCCACAGCCGTCACACAGGGCTTCCCATTCTTTTTGGTTCAGCTTGGTCAGGGGCTTTTTTTCCCAAAACCGTTTGGCCAGCCCGGATCGATCGATGAGGTCGGTCATGTCTTTGCCAGTATCTCGCGTGCCTGTGTGCAGTCTGCATTCATGTGTTCGATCAACGCGTCCAAACCGTCAAATTTCAACTCGGGGCGCAGATAGTCGACCAGACCAACCGAAAGGGTTGCCCCATACAGATCACCAGAAAAGTCAAAGATGAAGGTTTCAAGATTGGGGTGATCCCCATCAAACATCGGGCGCACACCCATCGAGGCCGCACCATGGTAACTGCCAGTATGTGGGCCATCCAGCACATCCACCAAGACGGCATAGACACCAAACGCGGGGAGGTGCAGCCCATCGATCGACATATTTGCGGTTGGGAAGCCCAGTTCACGCCCGCGCTGTTCACCACCAATCACCGGACCTTCGATGCGATGCCAATGACCCAGCATTGCGGCCGCATCTCGCGGGCGTGCATCGCTCAGCGCCTGGCGGATTGCGGTCGAAGAGACCGTGTGTTCGGAATATTCCATCAGTGGCGCAATGGTGACGCCAAACCCATATTGCTGACCATAGCGTCGCAGGTCCTTTGGGGTGCCGGCGCGGCCTTTGCCAAAGCAGAAATCAGCGCCCACCACCACATGTGCCAGCCCCAGACCCTCAGCAATAACATCACGGGCAAATTCTTCAGGCGTCAGGCCAGACAGGGCGGCGTTAAAGTTCAGCTGGTACAGATGCTCGACACCCATCTTTTCCAACCGGGAGGCGCGGGCCTCTGGCGACATCAACCGAAAAGGCGGTGCATCCGGGGCAAAGTATTCACGTGGGTGTGGTTCAAACGACATGACACCAAGCGGCGCATCCGGAGCAGCCCGCCGCGCCAGATCAATCACCGATTGGTGGCCCAGATGGACGCCGTCAAAATTGCCAATCGCAACGCTGGCGCCGCGGCTTTGGGGTTCTATAAACTGGTGATCTCGGATGATGCGCATGAAGGCATCCGTACCTGTACAGGCCAGCCGGTTCAAGCCGCCTGTTTAAGGTGATGAACGGAGTGTGCACCCGGTTCATCACATTCGCCGCCCCGGGAGCGATCCGAGGCGGCCGTCAGATTTACGTGTAGCTATCAGCCAAGCTGTTCAGAGTTGCAGGTGCGGGCCAGTTCAATCGCCTTGTATGTTCCTGCCAGATTGACTGAAAACCCATAGGATTTCTCTGGGAAGACTTCCATGACATGCTTGCGCGCCAGATCATCCACAAACTGTGGATCTTCAGACAAAACATATCCCCCTGTATATCCCTTGGTGATATTGCCGCGCATACCTGTAGCTTCACCGGCATAGAGATTGCCATCCATTGAGATCAAAACAGCCTGGGTATCCCCTTTTTTGATATCTGTTTCGGCAGTGGTGAACACGCCGACATAGCCAACCGCGCGATCTTCGGTCAGGCCCATCTGTACAACATTGCCCAAAGTATCGGTCTTTTCGATCAGGCAGGACTTTTTGGCTGTATCAATGTAGATACCCCAGCCTTCAACATCGCCGTATTTCAAAAACGGTGCATCCTCTGCGATGGTGGCGGTTGCGGTCAGGGCAGCCAGAGCTGCGCCTGCAAATACAGATTTCCGGTTTAACATTCTAAGTCCTCAAATTCACTATGAACAACACCGGAGGTCAGCCCGCCGGACAGAGAGAACTCTAAAGGTTGAAAGCCCGGAGACAACCGGATTTGAGGGCTGGAGGGGCATCTATGTCGGAACGCCCTAAGACTAGGCCATTTCATGCCACATCTTGAGGTGGGGGTAGGGTGCGTGCTGGCACGCACCACTGCGATGGTCAGTCAAACTTGCGTGACGGGGCCAAAACCACAGCTTCGCCAGCCAGAACCTTCTTTCCATCCACGCTGCAGTGGCAGTCAAGTTTGACACGGCGCTTGGACATATCAATGTCGATCACCTTGACCTCTGCAAATACCATGTCACCGGGGCGCACCGGGGCCAGGAATTTCAGCGTTTGGCCCATATAAACGGTCCCATGTCCAGGCAGCTGTTCACCAATCACTGCCGAGATCAGCCCGGCGGTTAGCATCCCATGCGCAATGCGCCCCTGGAATATGGTGTCACGTGCATAGTCATCGTCCAGATGTACCGGATTGCGGTCGGTTGATACCTGGGCAAACATCTCGATGTCTTCGTCGGTCACAACTTTACGCAACGACCGGGTCATCCCCATTTCGATGTCTTCGATGCAGATGGTTCCGCGTGGCTGGTTGTCCAACATATCGCCTCCGACATTTTGCTCGTGAAATAATAAAGCGTCAAACTCGAACGCTTCGCAACTTTATTACTTTGCAGGTGCAGAAAATCAAGAGCTAATTCAGCTAGCGGAGCCGCCCAATGGTATAGGTCGGGTTGGATTGTTCCTGTTTCAGGTAAAGCTCTAGCGCCTGCGCATCCGGCTGGGTCTCGGTCTTTGTCTCTTTGGCTGCCAAACCGCCCGAGATGAACAGAGAATCAATTCCTTCTCCCTTGCCGCCATCGATATCAGTATGGGGCCCATCGCCAATGACCAGAATATCGCCATCTGGGATGTCCTGCCCCAGTTCAGCCAGTCGGCGGCGGGCCAGATCATAGATCGGCGGATGTGGCTTGCCAAAATAAAGGCTCTCGCCGCCCATTTCGGTGTAAAGCTGTGCGAGGGCGCCCGCGCACCATTCACGGGTCTCGCCGCGGTCCACCACGATATCTGGGTTGGCACAGAGCAGTTTCATGCCCTTTTGCTTGGCGTAGAGAAAATCCGACCGGTTCACGTCAGGGTCAGCCATAGGGTCATTGGGGCCGCAGCAAACAATGCCCTCGGCCTCGGCCAGTGGCACCCGCTGAATGTTGCTGGGGTTTTCAAGTATGTGCAGCGGTTCAAAGAAGCCAGCGTCGCGTTGCCATTCGCCCATGAAATAGACTTTCTCTCCCACTGCGCCGCGGAACATCGCAGACCGGGCCGAGTCTCCAGAGGTGGCAATAGTGTCATATGCGTCAGCGGGGACGTTGAACTGACCCAACTGTTCGGCCACGCCAGCGCGGGGCTTGGGCGAGTTGGTCACCAGTACCACGATACCACCCGTCGCCCGGTAAGCCTGCAAGGCTGCGACCGCTTCGGGGTAGGCGGTGATGCCATTGTGGACACATCCCCAAAGATCAACAAAAAGCGCCTTATAGCGTGAAGAAACGTCGGATAGGGCGGCGATGATCTGCGTCATGGGATGTCCTTGGGTTGGTCCTGACCCATGTATGGCGCAACCCAACGCTAAAGGCCATCGAAGGAAACCATCGCTTGGTCGCAGTGTGCTGATGTCGTTTTGAAGGTGTAGCGATTCGAATGGGGGGGCGTTTAGCTTTTAACGCTAGCCCTATGGGTGCGCCTACAGCCAGAGGGTGAGAAACCTGACGCTACCCCCGCGTCAAATTAAGTTATTTCGAGATGGACTTCAGTGACTTGCCGCATAATGCCGCAGATTGAAACTGAAGGCGTTGGGTTGCGATGCTCGGGTGAAGTTTTTCAATCATGCAGATGAGAGGGGCTGTCTTTCCTGGTAAGTGTTTGTTTTTCAGCGGTTAGAGGCTCCGCTGCACTGCGAGGGTGGCGCGTCGTGAGGCAAAATGGCGTGCTTAGATCTAGCTGGATCTATGAGGTCCTATTGAAAACTTAAATTTTGAGGTAAACAAATTTTTAGATAGACCAAATTACGATTGGTGGTGAATGAAGTAATTTCGAATGGAGGGTGGCTTGTACAAGCTCCTGAATGGCCTCAAAGCGCATACGACAGCGATAGTCATCACCCTCACCACCTTGCTGACGTTTTCGATTAGTGCTGAGTATGAGCTGCTGGAAGCCTTTTATGAGGCAAGCCGGACCCATGAGGATTGGGAGCTGGACGAGTTAGCGGTCTTGGTTTTGAATTTGTCGGTGGGTTTGATTTGGTTTCTGATTGTCAGATCGCGCCAGTTGTCCCGCGCAGTGAAAGAGCGGGATAAGGCTGAAAAGGCGGCTCAAAAAATTGCCCGCCATGATGCCCTGACGGGTCTTGCAAACCGGCGTGCTTTTTCAGATCACATCGAGAACTTGAAACTGTCTGAGAAAACGACAGAAAAAAGCATCATGGTCATGATGTTGGATCTTGACCGGTTTAAAGCCGTTAATGACCTGCATGGCCACGCAAGCGGCGACTACGTCCTGACCGAGACTGCAAAGCGCATTACTGATGTCATGAGAGATGGGGACTTTGCGGCCCGGCTGGGCGGGGACGAGTTTGCAATTACGCTTGCTCCCGGCTCAACAGTAGAACGAGCAGAGCGCATAGCGCGGCGGTTGCTGACGGCGATTGCCAAACCCGTTAACAATGAGGGCACCAAAATTCCACTTGGAGCGAGCATCGGTATTTCCCGGATTGTTCTGGGGCAGCGGGTCTCAATTGCGCTGCAGTTGGCGGATCAAGCCCTCTATACCGCGAAGAAGGCAGGACGCGGCCAGTTTGCCTGGTACAATGTCGAATTGGATGAATCTGCTAAGGAACGCCAACAACTAGAGCAGGACCTACGGCTGACTGTCCGCAATGAAGAAATCGTTCCCTACTTTCAGCCGGTGTTTTGCATGGCAACGGGCAAGCTCTGCGGGTTTGAGGCGTTGGCCCGTTGGCGACATCCTGATAAAGGCATGATTTCGCCAGAGATATTTATCGAAATTGCCGAAGATATTGGTCTGATATCTCAGCTAGGTTGGAGCATGCTGGAGCAGGCTTGCAAGTACGCCGGTGAATGGGACCCTTCGTTGAAACTGGCGGTAAACTTTTCTCCGGTGCAGTTCCGCGATCCAAATCTTGTTGTTATGGTTCGAAAAATTCTGAGAGAGACAGGATTTGATCCCCAGCGGCTGGAGATTGAAATCACGGAAACTGCGATTGTTCTGGATTTTGACTTGGCCAAGCGGTCCATCGAACAGTTGCGTGAGCTGGGTGTGTCACTTGCGCTGGATGACTTCGGGACTGGCTTTTCATCACTCTCGAACCTGCGGTTGCTGCCATTCGACCGTCTGAAAATCGACCGAAGCTTTGTAACTGGGATATATAGCTGTCTGGAAAATCAAAAGATTGTGGCCGGTATTCTGGCTTTAGCCAATGAATTGGAATTGACGGTCACCGCAGAGGGTGTTGAAAATCTGCAAGACCACCAGTTCCTAATGTCGATGGAGTACCAGTGTCAGCAAGGACAGGGATATCATTATGCCAAACCCTTGCCGGGAGATGAAATCGACAGGCTGCTGGAAACAAAGTGGTCAAACCTGCATCGAAACGGCGATCAAGACGGTGTTGAGCCGGTACCGTTTGCCAAATTCGCCTGAAAGAGTACTGAGCAGGGTGTCTTAGCTCAGTGAGCTAAGAGCAGCAAAAAGGCCTCTTTTGAGGCGCCTTTTTGAAACCACGGCAGTGGTTTTTGATTTGAGCGCTACTTTTCGACAGCGGCCTTTAGGATTTGATACTCGGGTGAAGCCTTTACGCGCTCGTTGGTCGCTGCCAGATCAAACGGGGTTTCTCCCATTTCATTTTCGACGGAAGGATCTGCGCCTGCGTCGAGCAGGACCTTGATGGTCTCGGGGACACCAAACTTGGCCACACCATGCAGTGGCGTCCAGTCGTTTGCTGTCTTCGCGTTCACGTCTGCCCCGGCCTGTAGCAACAGGTTTGCGATCTCTGGTGTGCCCGCTGCCGACACAAAATGAAGCGGCGTGCGGTCAAGGTCGTCCTTGGCATTTACGTCTGCTCCGGCGGCCAGCAGAACTTTGATTGTTGCCGGTGTGGCCTTGCTCACCCAGTGCAGCGGTGTTTTTCCCGCGGTGTCTCTGCCGGTAGCGCTGGCCCCATCTTCTATCACCTGTGCAACAGAGATGGCTGTTGCGGTTTGGTAAAACTCGGCTTGGCATAACACGGTACAGGTATCAGCAGCCTGCACTGGGGATGCAGCAATTGCTGCAATGAACCCCAAGAGTAACTTGTTCATAAGGTAACCTTTCAAAACAGACGTTCCCAAAATACCGGGATCTGCAAGCAAGCGTAGGCCCTGCCACTTCTTGATGGCAATGGATAATTCCCTTAACGATTGTCTTGGGGTGCAATTTGTGACGCCAATCAGTTTCGATAGGAGAATTCGTTGAAGACGTTTTACATCTCGATGGTTTTTGCCGCCGCCTTGTCGGCCTGTGGGACCACCTATCAGTTACCGCAAACCGGCTCGGCGCAAAACGTGACGGCCAAACGAATGTTCGCAGAAGCGCGCGCAGAGGGGCCACGACAGCAGCTGTCATCTTCCGCAGCTGAACAACGGTTTCGCCGGGTTTCAGCGCGGGTTGGCCGGGCCGGGACGCAGTACTGTCAGACGTTGACCGCTGACCGCAGTGGGTTTGACTGTAATGTCGATCTGGCAATCGATCGCAAGATGACCTCGCGCAACGCCTACTTCACCTATGACGGCGACAGCCCGATCATTCGGATCTCGATGCCGATGCTTCGTGATTCAGCCAGTGACGACGAAGTGGCATTTATCCTGAGCCATGAATATGGTCACTTGGTTGGGCGCCACGTCGAGAAACAACAACAGCAGCAGCTGGCTGGCGCATTGATCCTTGGGGCAATTACAGCGGCGGCAACTTCAGACGCCGGAGATTACGACGCGGGTCTTGTTGCAGCTAGCATGGGGATTGGCGCAGCCGCAGGGTCACGCGCCTATTCGCAGACCTATGAGTTGGAGAGCGACACCTTGGGAACGCGGATTGCCTATGCTGCCGGATATGATCCGGTTAAAGGTGCCAAGTTCTTTGCGCGGCCTGAACAGGTTAGAACCTCATCTGGCAATCTGTCGTTCTGGGGAACACATCCACCTGATGAAAAGCGGTTGGCCATCGTTCTGGCAACGGTTGAACAGATAAATGCAAACGTTGGGTTAGCAAAAGCTCGCTAAAATTTGGCCTGTGCTGCCATCAAAAAAAGGCGCCCAATGGGCGCCTTTTCTCATTGGTATGAAAAGTCTCAGACCTTCAGGCTGGGAATGATTTGCTTTTTACGGCTCATCACGCCGGGCAGGACAACCAGGTCGCCGTCTACCGACGCACCAAAGCTCTTCTCGGCGACTATTTTGACCAGATCATTGGGCACCAGCAGGGTGGCTTCTTCGTTCAGGATGTCGATAACAAACAGCAGAACCTGCTCAACACCATCCTCAGAAGCGACAGTTTTCATGCTCTCCATCAGGCTGTCCTTGCGGTCCAGTACAACGCCGGGCGCGGTGGTTTCCAACACGGAAACGCGGAACTTTGTGCCGTCGACAGCATATTCCTTGCTGTCCATGCGCAGCAGTTCGGCATCGGAAAACGACGAGACGTCGGATTTCGCAGCGAACATCTCGGCGGCGTATTCTGCGATGTCGAGGTCCAGATCAGCGGCCAGCGTTTCGGCTGTGGCCCGGTCATGATCGGTGGTGGTGGGCGAGCGGAATTCCAGTGTGTCGGACAGGATGCAGGTCAAAGCCGCCGCCATGATCTCTTTTGGCATCTTGGCCGCATCATCACCGATCAGGTCCAGCATGATGGTGGCGGTGCAGGCCAGCGGACGGATGGTGATGTCGATAGGGCCTTTTGTCTCCAACCCACCAACCAGCTTGTGGTGGTCGATGATGGCCTGAACGTCGGCACCATTGATATTGACCGGCAGCTCGGCTGGATTGTTGGTGTCAACGATGATCACCGGCTGATCGTCGGCTACATCTGCAATGATTTCCGGCTTATCCAGGTTCCAGCGGTCCAGCATGAACAAGGCCTCTGTGTTGGGCTCGCCCAGCAGCTTTGGCTCAGCATCGATGCCTTTGATCTCGTTCAGGTACCAGGCCCAAACGATGGGCGAGCCGGTGGAGTCTGTATCGGGGGATTTATGTCCGAAAATCTGGATGGTCATCATGCAATCCTAAAAGTAACAGCGAGTTTGCGGGCGTTATAGCAGGGTAAACAGACATGTCACCCCGCGTACGCTGCAATGCGGCGCTTGGTCCCTTGCATAGCTCAGACAAACAGGCTCGACTTTGGTTTAAGGTTTTGCAAGAGTATCTCCCGTTTGGGAGCGAGGTTACAGTGGATGGCGTTCCTCCAATGGCCTCGCCTCTGGACTGTATGTCAACGTGCTGCCCAAGAAAAAGGATGTCAGAACGCAGCCCTAGTCAGCGAATAGCCCTTGTTCTTCAAGAGTTGCAGAATGCCGTTGCGTCCGGGCAGATGCGCTGCACCGACTGCAATGAACAGGTTTTTTTCTTGCCGTTTTAGAATGACCGGCATCCACAGTTGGTTGCGCCAGTCAAGGAGTTGGGCGTCAACTTGGCGTCGTAACCGGGTGACTTCGGCCCTCGACACGTCCATGTCGTCAAAAAGCGTCCAATTTCCAAGTATCTGGGCCTCTGTCACAGCTTCATCGAAATAGGCACCAAATATTGTCATTCTGTGATCATCAAATCCCTTGCGGCTGCTCAGGCCAAGCTTAAGAAGGCGCATTTGATCTTTCATGGGTTGTCGCGACATTGCGCGATAACCTATCCCGTTTTCTTCGAGGCCAGAAAGGGGGACGCGGGCGTGCTTTGCAATGGCCTCGATGCGGCTGTCTAAACCTTTGAAAGAAGTGAGCCCCAACCCACCACAGCGGCTTCCCAACATGATATAGGACACTGCCCAAGGCTGCAGGCGTGCCACCTGTTCGGGACTGGCCCTTTCAAAAGCCAGCTTGAAGTTTAATTGCTCCCAATCCTTCTGCGACATCATGGTTTGCAAGGACCGCCCTTGGGGCATGAGGAATAGCTTTGGAAAGGCCTTGATAGGGGAACCTACCTCGGCCATTTGGCTGGTGGTTCTTTCCAAAAACACCAGGTCAGCAGATTTGATAATTGGCTTAAGCTTACGCATTGTAGATCGCATGCGTTTGTCGCCAATGTGAAGAGTGCCTACAACGTGAATACTCTGGCTGCCCTTTGTTGCAATCCAGTGATTGCCATATGCAAAGGGCACTTTAGCAGCTTCGCGTTCCAGCCTAGCCCGAGTTTCTGAAGACAGATGTGGGCGAAGATCAACACCTTCGCAGCGGGCATTGGCCATGGTTGCAGCAATAGAAAAAAGCAGAGCAGAAAGAAGTCGTAACATAGTAAGCCTCAGAAATTCACTTTTGAGAAAATGGAGTAGATGCGGAACACGCAGGCCCGTTTGTCCGGAAGTATAACCTCTTGATTAAAAGGCATACAACAGCTCTTGTTGCAATGTGTTGGTTACAGGTAGGGTGCTCGCCATGGACCGTGAAGATCAACTATATCCGCCGATCAAGGCTCTTCTTGAACGTCAGGGCTATACCGTCAAAGGTGAGGTCGGGGCAGCGGATGTGGTGGCGCGACGTGGGGATGAGGACCCAGTGATCGTTGAGCTAAAGCTACGGTTTTCTCTGTCGCTGTTCCATCAGGCGATCACCCGTCTGGCGGTCACGGATCTGGTCTATATCGCAGTGCCCAAACCCAAGGGTAAACAGGCGCGGCGGATGTTAAAGGACAATCTGGCGATGTCGCGCCGGTTGGGGATTGGGCTAATCATCGTATTACCCGACGGCCGGGCCGAGGTGCAGTGTGATCCGGGTCCTTATGCGCCGCGCAAATCCAAGAAAAAGGCGACACGGCTACTGCGAGAATTTGACCGGTTGCAGGGGGACCCGAATGCGGGCGGCGCGACGCGACATGGGATTGTCACTGCATATCGGCAGGACGCCCTGCGGTGCGCGTCACATCTGGCTCAGAACGGCGCGACCAAAGGGTCAGATGTTGCGGCCCAAGCCGGGGTTGCCAAGGCGACACAACTGATGGCCGCCAATCACTATGGCTGGTTTGAACGGGTGAGTACCGGGATTTATCAGCTGACGGAAGCAGGCGCTGCTGGCTTGAAACACTGGGCCTATAGTTGGGATGTTGAAGATTAGAATCCCAAGACCCGACTAAGGTTCAAACGCTGGGCTAGGTGATACATCACCGTTGGGCCAATCACTCCAGTTGCTGTGCCAAGTGTCAGGTGTATGATTGGATCATTCACACCAAGCTTCAGAAACACGATGCGCGTTGCGGCACTAAAAATGGTATGGGCTAAAAAGATAGCCATTGTCATCTGCCCCAACTGTTGCAGGACGTTTCCAAAAGTCTTCCCGCTCCACCTATGTGAAAGCCATTGCGCCATTTGCAAAAACACAACAGTCATCACAGCTGATGCAGTGCCCTGGCTCAGGGATTTGACCGGGAAATAGCCGGCGGCAATCCCAAGTACCAAAAATACAATTAAGCTGACCATGGGGAGAGGGTAGCGGCCAGACATCCACTTCGTGCTCAATCCAAGAGCAACTCCGAAGGCCAGAAATGGCGTGTGGCGCATGGTTTCACCCAGCCATGGGATCAACGGCAGGGGAATATCCACGACAGCCCAAAACACCAATCCGGCTGATGCGATGGCGTACCAGGCGCGTTTGTGGGTTGTTAAAGCTGGGAATAGCTTCATCAGCAGGCCCAATAGGGTCATGCCTATGAACAAAGCCCAGAGAAACCACATATGCTCCAGCGGCGGCAGTGGTGATGTCCATAAGTCGGACAGACCGGATTGAGAATTGGTGCCGTCACCGGCTAAAATTCGGAGCCCGATGAAAATATAGGTCCACAAAACCAATGGATAGAGTAGTCGAGCAATCTGGCGCCAGACAAAGCCACTGGCCGACGCTTTTTGGACATGCCGCATCAGAAAACAACCCGCCAGCACAAAAAACGCGTTCATATGGAACATGTAGATAAAGTCATCTACATGACGGATCAGGAACTGATTGCTGATAATACCAGCTTGATCCAAGCCGCGCCAGCAGTGCCCAAAAACGACAAGAATGATTGCCAAACCGCGCGCGGTATCTACCCAATCCAGACGGGCTTTTGGCGGGGGGGATGTGTAATCAATAGTCTGGTTCATGCGTGATCTGGTACTTTTAATACGGTAATAAAGACTGAAAAAACGTTGAGTTAGCGTGCTACCTGATCAATATCATCAGTTTAATATAATATCGAGTTACAGTTTGTGTTCAGTTGGTTGCCATCTGAGGTTGCAGTTGCAAGCATGACCCCCCATTTGTTTCCTGAGTTACCGGTTCGTTTTGAGTATTTTTGACAGGTTTCAAGCGAGCAAAAGAAAAATGGCGCATACGGTTGACTCGTCTTTCCCGGAACCCTAGCTATCCCTCGTTAGCACTCGCTCCAAGTGAGTGATAACGGTTCCCGGCATTACCAACGGGGATCGCAAGGATAACAACCTTTGAGCCTTAAGGAGCATCAAAGATGGCACTTAAACCGCTTCACGACCGCGTGCTGGTTCGTCGCACTGAGAGCGAAGAAAAAACTGCTGGTGGACTGATCATTCCTGAATCCGCCAAAGAAAAGCCGAGCGAAGGCCAAGTTGTTTCAACTGGTGAAGGCGCACGCAAAGACAGCGGTGAGCTGATCGCAATGGCTGTAAAAGCTGGCGACACCATCCTGTTCGGCAAATGGTCCGGCACCGAAGTCACCGTCGACGGCGAAGAGCTGCTGATGATGAAAGAAAGCGACATCATGGGCATCATCGAGTAAGCCCACCGGCTTCTCTGATCCCTAACATCGCAAACTACACAGATATTCTCGAGGAGAGACACTATGTCTGCTAAGGACGTCAAATTCGACACCGATGCCCGCAACCGTATGCTGGCCGGCGTCAACATTCTGGCTGATGCTGTCAAAGTAACCCTGGGCCCTAAAGGCCGTAACGTGGTTCTGGACAAATCTTTCGGCGCACCGCGCATCACCAAAGATGGTGTATCCGTAGCCAAAGAAATCGAACTGGAAGACAAGTTCGAAAACATGGGCGCTCAGATGGTCAAGGAAGTTGCTTCCCGGACCAACGACGAAGCTGGTGACGGTACAACAACCGCAACAGTTCTGGCCCAAGCCATCGTCAAAGAAGGTCTGAAGCAGGTTGCTGCTGGCCTGAACCCAATGGACCTGAAGCGCGGCATCGACCTGGCAACTGCTAAAGTTGTTGAAGGCATCGTTGGCTCGGCTCGCGAAGTTAAAGACACTGCTGAAGTTGCTCAGGTTGGTACAATCTCTGCAAACGGCGAAGCTGCTATCGGCCAGCAAATTGCTGACGCAATGCAGAAAGTCGGCAACGAAGGTGTTATCACCGTCGAAGAAAACAAAGGCCTGGAAACAGAGACCGATGTTGTTGAAGGCATGCAGTTCGACCGCGGCTACCTGTCGCCTTACTTCGTGACCAACGCTGACAAGATGATTGCAGACCTCGAAGACTGCATGATCCTGCTGCACGAAAAGAAACTGTCCTCGCTGCAGGCCATGGTGCCTCTGCTCGAGCAGGTTATCCAGTCGCAGAAGCCTCTGCTGATCATTGCTGAAGATGTTGAAGGCGAAGCCCTGGCAACTCTGGTTGTGAACAAACTGCGCGGCGGTCTGAAAATCGCTGCTGTTAAAGCTCCTGGTTTCGGCGATCGCCGCAAAGCCATGCTGCAGGACATCGCCATTCTGACCGGTGGTCAGGTGATCTCCGAAGATCTGGGCATGAAGCTTGAGTCCGTGACTATGGACATGCTGGGCACTGCCAAGAAGATCGAAATCACCAAAGACGAGACCACTATCGTTGACGGTGCTGGTGAGAAAGCTGAGATCGAAGCACGTGTTGCTCAGATCCGCACTCAGATCGAAGAAACGTCTTCTGACTACGACAAAGAGAAGCTGCAAGAGCGTGTTGCCAAACTGGCCGGCGGTGTTGCTGTTATCCGCGTTGGCGGCATGACCGAAGTTGAAGTTAAAGAGCGCAAAGACCGTGTTGACGATGCACTGAACGCGACACGCGCCGCTGTTCAGGAAGGCGTCATCGTTGGTGGTGGTGTTGCTCTGGTTCAGGCCGGTAAAGCACTGGATACCCTGGAAGGTGCAAACTCTGACCAGAACGCTGGTATCGTCATCGTGCGTAAAGCCATCGAAGCGCCTCTGCGTCAGATCGCTGAAAACGCTGGTGTTGACGGTGCGGTTGTTGCTGGCAAAGTTCGCGAAAGCAACGACGCTGCATTCGGCTTCAACGCTCAGACCGAAGAATATGGTGACATGTTCGCGTTTGGTGTGATCGACCCAGCCAAAGTTGTGCGCACAGCTCTGGAAGATGCTGCATCGGTTGCTGGTCTGCTGATCACTACCGAAGCCATGGTTGCTGACAAACCGTCGAAAGACGGCGGCGCAGCAGGCGGCGGCATGCCCGACATGGGCGGCATGGGCGGCATGGGCGGCATGATGTAATCACAAGTCCTTTGGACTTGTGAGGCCCGCAAGGGATATCACGCCATCCTACCGGATGAATTTGGGGTCGCCTTCGGGCGGCCCCTTTTTTGTGTGTTAAACTAATTTACTCTGATCGCAGCTGACTGCGATGTGCTCAATCGAGATCGAGCAAGCACTTTGGTGGGGGGCTTTCAGATTGGTTTTCTGGGCAAACACGAACGCACATCAGAAGTTATTGCTAACCAGTTTGATTTTCAAAACGGAGAAAGCAGACCGCGTCAACTGGAAAGCAGGTGGGCAAGCGACAGCAACATGTCCTGCCCTTTAGAGCACTGCGAGATCAAGCAAGGGTCATCCCATTCATTGTAGAAAAGGAACTCGCAACCGCCGAAGGAAATGTTGTCGTGCATTATGTGGGGCTTGGAGCGTATTTCCCCATACGCGTCCTGGACTGTGGCTCGCAGGTGGGCGATATCTGCTTCGCAAAATTCGAGCGAGATATTTCCTGTGTCGAGCTCAAGAATTCTGAAAACCATATAAGGACGCTAGGCGGGTATTTCTTTCAATGCAAGAAGAGGGGGCTACTTCCAGTTTCCTCACAAATATGAATCAAGCGTCTGCTGTGCTGGCGCTTGAGAGCGGAAAGACAGCCCAACGCGGGTGCCTCTTTTCCAGCGCACGCTGACGTCGAAAACACCAATCTTGCGGATGGAAACAGACTGGATTGCCGCCGGGTTTAGCCATTGTGAGCCGCTGGGCAGTTCGATCCCAACACCTTTCTGGCTGATGTTGAATGTCTCAGCCGCCAAAATTCCACCCGAATAGTGCAATGTGCAGGATTTCCTAAGCGGCACGCGTGTTTCTTCTTCATCGGGCATCTGGGACATAGGGGGCTTGCAACCTCATTTCGCGTCTCAATTGAGCAAGACAAAGGTTCTGCCTTGGCTCTCGGGTAAGACGAATAGTAGGGCAGGTTTCACTAATAACTCATTATCGCAAACTTGGTTCATTCTGCGGTGCAGCTGGCACTTTTCGGTCGCCATTGGTCACAATTCATGGTGTCTGTCAAATTCATGAGATCAGACCTCAAAAGAGATGAGACTATGCTGCAAGTTCTTGGACGCCCAAACTCCGTCAATGTTCAAAAAGTCATGTGGTGCCTGGTTGAATTGGGGCTTACCGCAGATCGCAGTGACATCGGTGGTGCCTTTGGGGGGAATGATGCCGCAGACTATTTGGGGAAGAACCCAAATGGGAAAATCCCAACTCTGATCGATGGGGATTATGTGTTGTGGGAATCCAATGCCATCGTGCGCTACCTGTGCGATCAATACCGGGCAGGGCACTGGTACCCCGATACAACGCAAAAGCTCGGACATGCCAATCAATGGATGGACTGGTATCAAACTGCGTTGCATCGCCCCATGACAACCCTGTTCTGGCAGCTGATCCGAACCAGCCCCGAACAACGAGATCAAGCCGCCGTCGACGATGCGATCAAGGAATGCGCCGGTTTTTGGCGGATGCTGGATCACCATCTCGCCGATAGGGACTACATTCTGGGTGAACACATCAGCATGGCAGACGTCCCACTGGGATGCGCAGCCTATCGCTGGCACTCCATGAATTTTGAACGCCCTGATCTGCCTGCATTGCAGGATTGGTGGACCCGTATATCAGAGCGTCCAGCCTTCCAAACTCATGTCATGTTGCCGCTCACCTAAGGCTTCGACCACGCGGCCCACAGGGGCAGCCGTGCCCCGATGGCAACAGTCGGTGCGCTTACTATTTTTTGCCATTTGGCGAATCCAACGTACATGTTAGACGATAGCTCGTGTTCAACCCTTAGCCACAGGAGGCGTCTTATGATCAATGTTTCAACCAATGACCGCCTCGCGCTGTGTGGCAATCGGATAATTTGGGCGTCGCAGCGTAACAGCTGACTACGTCTAAGACTGAACACGTTTCTTCACAGCTGAAGTCTAATCGGGCCTGACCCACGACCTTTTTTGTCGTTGCGGGTCTGTCCTTCCAACTCTCAATTTACAACAGGAGTCTTCCGTTTATGCGGAAGCTTGATCACCATGACTCGACTTGAAACTACGACTCCCTTTGCTGACCTAAACGCAGCTTTGTCGCAAATCACAGCTGACTTTGGAAAATGGCGCGTGCTGAGTGCATTGTTGCGTCACCTATTCGTGCGCAAGCGGCCGGTTGCAATGCTATCGCCACCACTAAATGCCCACATGCGCAGGGACATCGGCCTGCAGCCTTTAGGTGATCTGGCGATAGATCGCCTTCCACCTCGCTTCTAAAGGATGGGGCTGCCTTGTGGCAGCCCCATCTTTCGTTGAACCTAACCTGCTTGTAGAATTTCGAAATAGCCGGGGAGCAGCTTGAGAAGAAGCTCCCGTCCGGCGTCAGAAATGCGCAAGGGCTTCATTCGTGAATCTTCCGCTTTTTCACAATAAACGATAAACCCACGCCGCTGCATAGTTTTAAGCGTGGTACTGATAACGGGCTTGGAGACATCCAGTTTCTCGCAGATCTTAGCCGCTAAGTGGCTGTGTTTGCTTTGATCCCGATGCAGGATCATCAGCACCAGAAATTGGGTTTGGGACAACCCATGCAACGCAAAGTAGCGCTCTAGTTGCCGGATGAGCAGGCTGGCCCGACGTAGCATCTGCAGCGCATCACCGGTTTTTTGCACATCCACCACGTCAAGCGAATGTGCAAACCCGCTGATCATCTCACGCGTGGGCAGATCTTTGAGAAAGAACATCAGGTGTCGCGATTCATTTTGACGATCTGCGGAGGTTTCGCCAACCAGTTTTGATAGGCGTCGAAAACAGCAGTGCTGTAGGGTTGCGCATAGTGGTCTTCCAGTGCCTGAGGATCGGCCCAGTGTTCCACCAGATACAGATTTCCATCGTCGCCTTGGCCGGTGTTCAGCTCAAATCGTAGGCAACCCGGTTCATCAAGTGTCTGAGGAATGATCCCCTGCAGGGCAGCAAGTGCTTCTGCGTAGTGGGCGGGCTTCGGGGTGATTGTGGCAAACAGGCTGAATTCGGTCATAGTGGTATTCCGTTATTGGTTATGATGCTAACTATATTGTTTGATGAACGAGTTCTTCAAGGGTCCAAAGGCGAAACATGACTGCAAGAGGGTGGTTTTTGTTTAGGAAGCTGCAGATTGATTTTGATTTTTCCCGGTGTTGTTGCAGTTTAAAGGCGGGAAATGACAAAATGGAGGAGCTACTCATGGGTAAACTGATAAGTTGGATTGTGCTCACACTGGCATTGGCAGGCCCGGCTATTGCCGACAACTTGAATTGGAGGATCCGCAGTGAACATCCAAATGTTGTGAGTCTGGAGTTCTATAGTCAGGACTATAGCCGCGCCTGGCCGGGTGACGGAGAGGTCTATATTCTGGATGACTACGATACTCACAGTTACAATCTTCAGTGCCAAAGCGGCGAGACGATCTGTTATGGCGCTTGGGTACGTGGCGATTCCGACAGCTATTGGGGTGTTGGCCTGAATGACGCAAATGGCTGTAGTGATTGCTGTTATACTTGCGGTCAAGGTGATACTGATTTGCGTATTTTGAACAACTAAGCCGGGCATATCCGGTCTGAACTTGGGGGTGGATATGCGACTAGTTGCTCTGACCGTGTTGGTCATGATGGCATTTGCTGCCAACTCGGTCTTAAATCGGATGGCTGTTGGCGCAGGCGAGATCGGTGCGATGGAATTCGCTCTGGTCCGGCTTGTCGCAGGCGCAGCTACCTTGTTAATGCTGTGTCGATATCGGCGGCAACGCATTGCCCAACCAGCTAGGCTCAGCCTGCTCGGCGGCGGGTCACTTGCACTTTATATGATCGGGTTTTCACTCGCCTACCGCAGTTTGGATGCCGGACTAGGGGCGCTGATCCTGTTTGGTGTTGTGCAGATTACCATGTTTGGCTGGGGCGCGCTGCGGGGGGCAGCGGTGTCTTCTGGGCAGTATCTAGGGGCGGTAGTTGCCTTTGGCGGCCTTGCTTATGTTCTATGGCCCGCTGGTTCCGTGCAAGTGCCGTTGATTGGCGCTGCTTTCATGGCGGCGGCTGGGCTTGGCTGGGCAATCTACAGTCTGCTTGGGCGTCAGGTTAAAACCCCATTGGCTGCCACAACTATGAATTTCCTTTGGGCCAGTGTGATGGTGGTTCCACTGGTTTGGCTGCTGGGCGAAGCAGAGAGAGTTTCTGTTTTTGGTGCAGGGCTGGCGGTGGCCGCTGGGGCGGTGACGTCTGGATTGGGTTATGCGCTCTGGTACCGGGTTCTGCCGCAGTTACAGCCAGCAGTTGCAGCCACTGTACAGCTGAGCGTGCCGGTGATTGCGATGATGGCAGGTGTGGTTGGACTGGGCGAAGTTCTGACGCTCCGTTTACTGATTGGCACTCTGGTGGTGTTGGGCGGTATTGCGCTGGTGATCATGGCTGCGCCGCGTAAAGCTGGATGAACGGGGTTTTCCCAGGCTCGGTTTTTGCCTATCTGCGAAGGATGTTACATTGTAGATCCCGTATTTGTATTGCCCTGCTGATTTCACTGCTTCCCCTGTCTTTGGCCCGAACGGCTTCCGCTGATTGTGTGGTGCTGTTACATGGCTTGGCCCGGACCGAAGCCTCCTTTGCGGTGATGGAACAGGTGCTAAAAGCCCGCAACTATCAGGTTGTGCGACCGGGCTATCCATCCACTGACCTGCCAGTCCCAGCGTTGGCCGCGCAGACATTGCCGGGTGCTTTGGCGGACTGTGGCGACCAGCGGGTGCATTTTGTCACCCACTCCATGGGTGGGATCCTGCTGCGGTATTGGCTAGGGACCCATCAGCCAGAGCAACTGGGCTATACGGTGATGCTGGGGCCTCCCAACCACGGCAGTGAACTGGTGGATGAGCTGGGCGACTGGGAGGTGTTTGGGCTGTTGAACGGGCCTGCGGGCATGCAATTGGGAACAGGGCCTGACGGCGTACCAGCGCAGTTACCGGAGGTGAATTTTCCACTGGGGGTCATTGCAGGCAATAAATCGCTGAACCCGGTGTTTTCGAAGCTTATCCCGGGACCGGATGATGGCAAGGTTTCGGTTGCATCCACCAAGGTAGACGGAATGTCAGATCACCTGACCCTACCAGTTACCCATACCTTCATGATGAACAATCCGCGGGTGATCGCGCAAACGCTGCATTTCATCGAGTTTGGCGGGTTTAATGCCACCGTCAGCTGGATGGATTCACTACTGGGCACCATCGAGGAAATGTGTGGCAGCACGGGGTGTCTTGGTGGGGTAGGGGCAAAATCGACGCAATGAGTTTGTTGGCAGGCTGGAGAGAGAGGGCGCCCGACCCACTGACCGGGCACCTATAGATCCGCTACTTGCTCTGTGACCGGATCACCCTGTTTACATGACCCATTTTGCGGCCCGGTTTGACCTCGGCCTTGCCATACAGATGCAGGGCACAATCGGCTTCCTTTGCCAGTTCCGGGACCCGATCCATGTCGTCTCCAATCAGGTTTTCCATCACCACATCGCTGTGTCGTTGGCCGTCGCCCAGTGGCCAGCCAACCACAGCGCGAATGTGCTGCTCGAACTGATCAACGGTGCAACCGTTCTGGGTCCAATGGCCGGAATTGTGCACGCGCGGGGCAATTTCGTTCACCACCAGCCCCTGAGGTGTGACAAACAGTTCAACCCCCATGACGCCGACATAATCCAGCTTGTTCAGAATGTTGGCAGCCAGCAGAACCGCATCCATGCGCTGCCCGGCGGACAGTTTGGCTGGAACGGTTGTCGTGTCCAGAATGCCGTCGGTATGGACGTTTTCGCCCGGGTCATAACAGGAGACATCACCCTTGATCCCGCGCGCAGCGATAACTGAAACCTCGTGGCTGAAGGTGATGAAACCCTCAAGCAGGGCAGGGGCTCCGGCCATGTCGCCCAAGGCTTGTTGGGCGTCGTCCAAAGTTTTGATCCGCGCCTGTCCCTTGCCGTCATAGCCAAACCGGCGGGTTTTCAGAATTGCGGGCGCACCAATCTCTGCCAGGGCAGTATCCAGACTTGCCTGATCTGTGATGTCCGCAAAGGGAGCGGTTTTTAGACCCAAATCCTGCAGAAAATTCTTCTCGGTCAACCGGTCCTGACTGATCCGCAAAGCTTCGCGGCCCGGACGGATTGGCCGGTGGCTTTCCAAGACATCCAATGCGGCGGTGGGGATGTTTTCAAATTCATAAGTGATCACATCCACCGAGGCGGCAAATGCAGCCAGGGCCTCGGCATCTTCATAGCCGGCGGTGGTGACACGGTCGGCCACCTGACCCGCGGGCGGGTTGGCACCGGGTTCATAGATATGCGTGACAAAGCCAAGGCGCGAGGCAGCCACCGACAACATGCGGCCCAACTGACCACCACCTAAGATGCCAATGGTGGCACCCGATTTCAGCGCCTCAGTCATCTACCGGCTCCTCAGGGATCGAAGCAGACAGGGCTGCGCGCCAAGCGTCCAACCGTTCAGCCAGTGCCGGGTCTTGCAGCGCCAAAATACCTGCCGCCATCAGGCCACCGTTGGCCGCACCAGCAGCACCAATGGCCATTGTGGCAACCGGGAAACCCTTGGGCATTTGCACGATGGAATAGAGCGAGTCGACACCAGACAAGGCCCGTGTCTGTACCGGAATACCAACAACCGGCACCCGGGTTTTGGAGGCCACCATGCCAGGCAAATGCGCCGCGCCACCAGCGCCAGCGATGATCACTTGCAAACCACGCTCAGCAGCGGATTTTCCATAGGTCCACAGCCGGTCTGGCGTGCGATGGGCCGAGACGATTTTGGCCTCATATGCGATGCCCAGCTCGTCCAGTATATTGGCGGCTTCTTTCATGGTGGGCCAATCCGATTGGCTGCCCATGATGATACCCACTTTAATGTCGGCCATTTGTGCCCTGTCCCTTGTTTTACTGCGGTGCGCGGGATGCCACCGCCGGGGTGAAAGAGAAGCGGGCACTATAGGGGTACCGCAGGTTTAGGCAATGCGGCAAAGCCGATGGTTTGACGATTATTAGGCCTGGATACAGTTTAGTATGTAGATCTAAAAGACATTTGGAACGCTCTGGGGGCTAGGTTAGGTTTCCGCGACATAGAAAATCGCAATTGAGCACAGTTTATGACCAACAAAATTATTCAATCCAATCCGTTCGGCGCTGTGAGCTCAGCCGATATTCAGGCCTTTGAAACGGAAAATTCGTTGACCTTGCCTGAGGGCTACAAGGCCTACCTCGCTGCTCATAATGGTGGAGATTTTGAAAAGAACCATTTCTCAACCAAGAGCAACCCAAAGGACTATTTGGTGCTAGAGGAGCTGTTCTCTTTGAACTGCGGTGAAGGTTACCGCAACTTGAATGAAAATTGGAACTTCGCTGAGAGTTGCGATTTGGGTGAGTTTGCGACGGGCTTAATCTAAGGATATTTTTATTGGTTCAGGGACCTGTGGCGTATGTGTCCTGCTGAATCTCGAGAAAGGTCAGGTTTCGATGCATGATCCCGATCACTTTGCAGTCGAAACAGCGACGGAGCTGGTTGCCACGCTGGAGCCCATTGCCGAGACCTTTTCTGCCTTCATCGCCGGATTAAAGCATGAAGGCGAGGTTGATGAGGAGGAATACTAAGCCGTGGAATTGCCCTGTCTCGGTTTGGCGCCCTTGCGGCTGCGCCATGTGAGAAGTAGCCAAAAATCCTGAAATGACCGACTGATTTCTGGTGTGCTCCCGTCCGTCGACCCGGCATGCAACATGCCGGGCCTCCCGTTGGGCATAGCGCCGCGCAAGGACGCGGCGCGGATGGCTTCTGGACGCAACCGCAGCGCGCCCTGCGCGCTGCCATGCCCAACCCCGCAGAACGTGCGGCGCAGCCGTCCGGACCAAAGGGGGCGGGAGAGTTTGGCTCGATGCCGGGTGGGACCTTAGTTGGAAATGACCATCGTATTGGCATGGGGCGAGGCCTGTGACAGGGTTACCGAAATCCGTTTTGGAGAAATTCCCCATGTTGGAGCTACGCCCCAATTGTGAACTGTGCGACTGCGACCTGCCGCCCCAATCACCCGATGCGCGGATTTGCAGCTATGAATGCACCTACTGCAAAAACTGCGTCGAAACCATATTACACAATGTCTGCCCGACTTGCGGAGGCGGGTTTGCCCCGCGTCCAATCCGGCCACAAAATGCCTGGCGGGCAGGGTTGAAACTGGGGTTGGGCAATCATCCGGCTGGCACAAACCGCAAACACAGCAAGTTCAGTTTAGAGGATATCAAAACGCATGTTGAGCGTATCCGAGATTTGAAGCCAGAAGAGCGGTGAGGTGATCCTTGTGTTGGCCTGCCAGGATGCAGCGATCTCGTTGCAATGACCAAATGTTTGGAAAGGAACACAGCACATGATTGCCTACGTTACTGTTGGGGCTGATGACATCGCTCGGGCGAAACGGTTTTACGCTGCGCTCCTGCCAGCCCTTGAGTACAGGGTGGAGGAGGGGCCTGAAGGGCTAAGCTACACGCTGCCCGCACATCCGGGACAACCTGCCGCTTTGCCAGATTTCTACGTAAAACCAACCTTCGATGGAGGTCCGGCCACGGCTGGGAACGGTGCTATGATCGCATTTGAGGCTCGCAGTCAAAAACTGGTTCGTGACCTTCACTCTGCCGCACTTGCCGCTGGCGGCTTTGACGAGGGTCAGCCGGGCTTTCGCGACTCGTATGGGCCTCATTTCTATGTTGGCTACCTTCGCGACCCGCAAGGCAACAAAATCGCATTGTTCTCCAGCAATTCAGACGAACCCGGACGAGACGAATAGCGCAGGCTATCGAGGTGTCGAATTGGTAGGAGATTTCGTGGCAAATACTGAGCAAGCCTTGCAGAGGAATTATGAAAGTAGTTCACGCGTCTCACTGGAACCGGCCGAATCCTGTTGGTCGTTTGTCCAGTTAACGCGTTTTTCGATGGTCATTACTGATGGCCAATATCGTATAGGTTACATGTTGACCAAAGAGGCCGTGTACTTATACGAAACCCAGAACACGAGCGAACTTTAGGCAATGATATCCGGCAAAAGCCGGTCTTCAATCTGAGCGATGATATCTTTGAGCCATAGCTTTTGCTTTTTTAGGCGCCGTAGGGTGAGCTGGTCGCTGGTACTCTTTTCCTGAAGCGCATGGATTGCCTCGTCCAAATCGCGGTGCTGGCGGCGGAACACTTCAAGTTCGACCTTCAGCACCTCATCGGTTTTCATGGAAATGTCAGTGGGGGCGTTCATTGGCGACTCAGAAATGTAAGGAAAGACGTCGGCGCAGGATAAGCGTTTACACTCTTTTCGCCTAGACCCTGTAGGTCTTGCTCTTGTTAAAATGATAATTTCTTCCCATATTCACTGGAATGGGTCGCCAAAACGGGGCCTGTTGGGACCGTCGCTTATGCTTGAAGGACGAAATACGTGTCAAAACTCACTCTGGGCTCTTACCCACATATGCTGGGATTCGAGCAGCTGGAACGCCTGTTAGAGCGTTCAGCTAAGTCGGGAAACGAAGGTTATCCCCCGTATAACATAGAACAAACCTCTGATTTTTCGTATCGCATCACCCTTGCTGTAGCAGGGTTTGCCGAGGAAGATCTGTCCATTACCATCGAAGATCGCCAACTGGTGATCCGTGGTCGCCAGGGTGAAGACAGTGACGGCCGGGTGTTTCTGCACCGGGGCATCGCCGCCCGGCAGTTCCAGCGCATGTTTGTACTGGCGGATGGGGTCGAGGTTGGAGAAGCGATCATGGAAAATGGGCTTCTTCATGTCGATTTAACCCGATCAAAGCCAGAAACAGTGGTGCAAACTATCAATATCAGAAAGGGTGAGTGATGCAGGCTACAACCGAGCAGACTGAATTCGAGCCGCGTATGGCCTATGTAAAAACTGTGGATGTCGCCGATCTTCCTGCTGAAGTGCAGGAGGGAGCCAAAGGGCGCACACAATTATATGCCGTGCATGACGCTGAAGGCGAACAGCTGGCATTGGTCGCTGATCGCCACATGGCCTTTGTGCTGGCACGTCAAAACGACTACGCGCCCGTTCCCGTGCATTGATCTCAATGTGCGGCCCTGTGTAGTCTCACGCTGAACAAGATGCTTGAGCGGGGCGGAGACTGATGAGCCGATTTGATTTTGACTGGGTAGATGCGTTCTCCGAGCATGCCTTTGGCGGCAATGGCTGTGCAGTCGTCCATGACGGCGCACATCTGCCCGAAGCGGTCTGCACTGCCTATGTTCGCGAAACCTCGCTGGTGGAATGCACCTTTACCGGCCCATCCGATGTCGCGGATATCCGGGTGCGTTACTTCCTCGCCAGCCGTGAAATTTCCTTTGCTGGTCATCCAACAATTGCCACCGTAGCGGCAATGCGGGATCGGGGGCTGATCCATGGCAATGAACTGGTGCTGGAAACGGCTGCCGGTCTGGTGCCGGTACGGTTAGAGGGCGATCTGATTGAAATGACCCAGGTTGCCCCAGAATTTGGCCCACAACCAAATCCGGCACTGGTTGCTGCAGCGGTGTCATTGCCTGTGGATGCCATTGTCGGTCAACCGCAGAAAGTGTCAACCGGGCTGCCGTTTTGTATCACCGTGCTCAAAGATCATGCCGCGTTGGAGGCTGCTGTACTGAATGTGGACGCTTTGGCTGCGCTTGGGCAGGCGTTGGGGGCAGATGACATCGACATGATGGAGCCGTTTCTGGTGACTCTGCAGGGCGCAACATCGCAAGGGGATACCTATTCTCGCTTGCTCATGGCACCGCCCAGCCCGCCAGAGGATCCCTTTACCGGTTCGGCCACTGGCGCCATGGCGGCCTATCTGTGGCGAAACGGATTGATGGCTGGCGACAGTTTTACCGCAGAGCAGGGGCATGGGCTGGGTCGCCCCGGCCAGGCGCGTGTGACCCGGGTTGGGCCAGTTGACAAAATGAGCGGTATAAAGGTCGCGGGCCGAGGTTTTATTCTGATGCGCGGTACGGTCGATCTGCCTAGCAGTCTCTAGCGCATTCGTCGCGCTTGATGTCTAGCGGTGATCGCTCAAAAGAACCCGCGCGGCTCGACCTTCAAGATCTCCCCAATAGGTTGCTTTGTCGTAAATCGCACGCAGGGCTGGTAATTTGGATTGGTAGAGTTGCTCGGAGGTATTTTTAACGGCTTGGCGAATGTCGTCTGCATTTTTGCAGATGATCATGCCAGAGGTATCAAAAAACCGATCGATGTTGGGGCAACCCAAGTAAATTGGTACTGCGCCACATAATATAGTATCGATCAGTTTTTCGGTGAAATAATTGGGCTCGTTGGAATTCTCGATTACCACCGAAAACCGATACGGCGCCAAGCCTTCTTGCTTCTGGGCAAAGGGTTGGTAGCCTCCACCCAATGCGACCAAGTCCATGGCGTTAGCCTTTGCCCAGTCTACAATTTCATGACGGATCAAATGACCCGGCTGGGATCGTTTTGCCGAAGCAATTAGCGATGTCATTTTAGTCTTGGTTACATCTAGATCATCACAGTTTTCCACCCATGTACTGCCAAACGGGAAAAACACGCCATTTGGAATATGAGCGATCAGATCATCTTCGACAGCTGTCAGCACTTTGTGAAACCGCCAATGAAACCGCCGGAGCTTTTCAATATGGCGTTCGTGGACGATACGCGGTTCAAGAACCATCACCGATACCTGCGCGCGGGTGCCAAAACTAGGCCGGTAATAAGACGTAGTACGCGGATGCAAGAGCAGGTGATCGCGGCGATCCAGGTCTTTGAGTTGTTTCCCCAGCAATCGTTGTGGTTGCCCTAAAGGCCAGGACAAATTGTCCAGTGAGTACCGGCTTGGCACTAGCCCGAGTTTTGCAGCCGGGGATAGGATTCCAACCGCGGGCTCTTCGTCGTGCATGCTGAGTTTCACTTTCTGTTCAATATCCAACGCAATGGTGCAGGTGCAGTAGCCCCTATCGAGAACCTTCTCGTTTGGCCAGTTTTTCTGCCCGACGATCAGACCGGCGCTTGTCCCGCCACCGCCTCAACGCCACCGTTTTCAACTCGGCTTTGGGATCGAACATTAGAATGGCGTTTCGAAAGGCCCATTCTGGAAGGCTACCACGACAGCCTTTTTCTGGCAGAAGAGAGCGCTCGGACCAGATGTAGCGACGGTTTTTTGATGACTGCACGGGGGATGGCGCCTGTGCGGCGGCCGTGGCCAGTTCCCCAATTAGGATCATAAGATTGTGCTGGTCCAGTACCCGTTGCCGGGCCTGCGTTATGGTCGGCAACGCCGTTTTCCAACGACCGTTCTGGATGTCGCGGATCATGCGTTCAGCTTCTTGCTCCGGCTGCTCCAAATTCAGGTAATCAAAACTATCACGTGGAAAATAGTCTTGAACGTTGTCACAGCCCGCATAGAAGGGAAACGCCCAGCATAGCCACGGATCCACCAGTTTTTCGGTCCAGGAATGCGGTCCGTCACCGTTTTCGATTGCCAGATGATACTGACAGGGAAGCATTGCGTCAGCTTTGTCGTCTATGGACTGAAAGCCGCGCCCATATATTTCTAAGTGTTCTGGGATTTTTTCGATCAGTGTCTCAACAAACCGCAACCGTTTTCGGTGATATTCAGTGTGAGATTTGGTTGACGTTACAATTGATATCTTGTCGACCTTTGGGGGCATCTCAAGAGCTGAAAACCAATCGTGGTCCCGCAAAGGAGGCGCATCGCCTGTGGTTGAAAAATTGACGCCGGCAAACCAGTACCAGCAGGTACTGCGTTGCCATTTCTCTGTGTTCAATGATTTCGGCGTCGTGGTCAAAACCAGTCCAAACTGATTGAGAAAACGGCGACTATAGGGGTGTATGACGTCCGGTTCAGCAGCAACAAACACTGTGCGTGCTTTAGGAAGTGTTGTTTCCACCGAAAAAGAGGCGCGGTTGAACACAATTAGCACGTCGATGTCATCGGGGATATCTAGGCCAAATGTCAGGGAGACATCGCCTACAACCGGGTTTTGGCCCGGAGCCTGCTTGAGGAACATTACTTCCGGCACATCAGTGAAGACATGAGCTTTTATCTGATTGTGCATGGGCACCCGTGTGTTTGCTATTATACGCCATTTTGGCACAGGAATTTAACTTGGAAAACCGGAATACGTGAAACTGTCAATTAGAAAAGCAGTATCCAATCCCAAGTTATGATCGCCGGTGGCAAAGCCCCGCTGTTAATCGCATAATCTATCCCCTCCTGACGCTGCTGCGATGGGCAAGGGTTTTCATGCCTTTTCAAGCAAAGAAGTCATACCGTCACCAGCTAGGAGCGATGGGCAATGCGATAGTAATCACCAAAATCACGTCACATGACCATGAAAAAACCCACCGCCAAACTTTGGCGATGGGTGTATAAACTTAGAGAAAAACAGGCAGGTATCCCGGCCATCATTTCCATTCTTTGGATTTGATGCCGGTCAGCCTGCGATCAGTCCCATGCTTTCCAGTTTTAGCAAGACCTGATGGGCGCAGTTGTCGACTTCGACATTTTCTGTTTCGACTGACAGTTCCGGGTCCGTTGGAACATCGTAGGGGTCCGAAATGCCTGTGAACTCCTTGATTTTGCCTTCCCGGGCCAGCTTGTACAGGCCTTTGCGGTCGCGGCGCTCGCACTCTTCAAGTGAGGTCGCAACGTGGACCTCAACAAAGGCACCAAAGTCTTCAACGTCTTCACGCACGGCGCGGCGGGTGGTGGCATAAGGCGCGATGGGCGCGCAGATTGCGATGCCGCCGTTCTTGGTGATCTCAGAGGCAACATAGCCGATACGACGGATGTTCAAATCGCGGTGTTCTTTGCTGAACCCCAGTTCCGACGACAGATTTTTACGCACGATGTCACCGTCCAGCAGCGTCACCGGGCGGCCGCCCATTTCCATCAACTTCACCATCAGCGCGTTGGCGATGGTGGATTTCCCCGACCCGGAGAAACCGGTGAAGAACACGGTGAAGCCCTGCTTGGAACGGGCTGGCTTGGTCTTGCGCAACTCGCTGACAACTTCAGGGAAGGAGAACCACTCGGGAATTTCCAGGCCTTCAGACAGGCGGCGGCGCAACTCGGTGCCGGAAATGTTCAGGATGGTGACATCATCGCGATCTTCAATGGTGTCGTTGGGTTCGTACTGGGCACGTTCCTGCACGTAGACCATGTGCTTGAAGTCGACCATTTCACAGCCAATTTCACTTTGGTTTTCGCGATACAGATCCTGTGCATCATAGGGACCATAGAAATCTTCACCTGCCGAGTTTTTACCGGGGCCGGCATGGTCGCGGCCTACGATGAAGTGGGTGCAACCGTGGTTGGCGCGGATCAAGCCGTGCCAGACAGCTTCACGTGGGCCAGCCATCCGCATCGCCAGGTTCAGCAGGCTCATGGTGGTGGTCGATGCCGCGTATTTGTCCAAAACGGCTTCGTAGCAGCGCACGCGGGTAAAGTGATCGACGTCGCCCGGCTTGGTCATGCCGACAATCGGGTGGATCAACAGGTTTGCCTGGGCTTCGCGGGCGGCGCGGAAGGTCAATTCCTGGTGGGCGCGGTGCAGTGGATTGCGGGTTTGGAAGGCCACAACCTTGCGCCAGCCCAATTTGCGGAAGTAGGCGCGCAATTCGTTAGGGGTGTCGCGACGAGCGCGGAAATCGTAATGCACGGGCTGTTGAATGCCGATGACCGGGCCGCCAAGGTAGATCTTGCCTGCCTGATTGTGCAGGTAGTTCACGGCCGGGTGTGCATCATCGTCAGCGCCAAACACCTTTTCGGCCTCGCGGGCCTTATTGGGCTGCCAGTTGTCGGTGACGGTCATGGTGGCAAGAATAACGCCTTCCTGATCGCGCAGCGCAATGTCTTCGCCGTCTTCCAAAGAGGCGGCAAAGTCTTCGGAGACATCCAGAGTGATCGGCATTGGCCACAGCTGGCCATCCGACAGGCGCATGTTATCCACCACGCCGTTGTAGTCCTCTTCCGACAAGAAGCCTTTGAGCGGGTTGAAACCACCATTCATCAAGAGTTCAAGATCACAGATCTGGCGCGGGGTCAGATCGTGGCTTTTTAGCGTGCCTGCTTCGACTTTCAGTTTCTGGGCAGACTCGTAAGAAACAAATAACTCCGGAACCGGCGCCAGGTTGCTAAGCATCGTCATGTCAAATTTCTCGCTGTACTTGCGTTCAATGTTGGGGTGCGGTTTGCCGCAGATTTGCTGCGCATAACGCTTCTGTATGAATAAAGTCTAGCATCACGTGAGCTAAGCTTACGAAAAGGGAGGGAATGGCGCGTCCGTGCCACCAATGGGTACGAAATTCTATGATGGGCCGGTTTTGAAGGTCTTTGGTCCGTTGTTTGGGGTGAGGTGGCTTTGAAGTGGGAAAACTGTCTCCTTTGCGAACTGAGGCGATTTTAGTCCTAAGGATTTGGAGGGAGGTAGTGGAGGGATGGCATTAGTTTTGTCTCTTGCTGCGGTGCACCGTTTCCAGAACCTGCATTAACTCGGTGCCGGAAGAAACAGCGAGCGCCGACAGCGGCTCAGACACCCCCCGCAGGTCCAGAGTTTCCAGTTTCAATCCTGCGGTGTCATGGCCCGCGCTATGCAGCAGCACTTCGGACACCAGAAGCTCAACCTTCAGTTCTTTAGTCATGCCTTCTAGGCGGCTGGTGGCATTCACGGTGTCGCCGATCAAGGTGCGTGGTGCATTTCCTGCGGCGCCAATTTCTCCCAATACCAAATTTCCCAGATGCAATCCCATTCCAATGGCAACCGGAGGGACATCTTCGCTGGCCAATGTCTGGTTGAACTTGGCCAGTTCGGCACTGATGTTTTCAGCGGCTTTTAGTGCGGTTCGAGCCGAAGAGTGTTCGTCCTCTGTTTCAAACACCGCCAGCAGCCCATCACCAAGATATTTGTCCACGGTGCCGCCAGACTGGACAATGCTGGGCACGATCGCGTCAAAAAAGCGGTTCAGCAAAAACACAACATCATAGGGCAGTTGCCCGGTGGTGCGGGCTGTAAAGCCGCGCATATCAAGGAACAGGATCGCCAGTCGACGTTCTTCGCCCTGGCTGGCATGTGCACGGCCCCGTTTGCCGTCCGGGCGAAACACCCGCAGCACGGTCAGCGGATGTGTCGGTCTGATCTGACAGGCAAGTCGTGCATTGGCCGGAGCCTTGACCGCCGCCAGACTGCGGGCTTCTGCGGCAGACGGGGGGTGCAGTAGATCACCGCCATCTTCGACAATGACCCGGCAGGTGGTGCAGCGACCCCGACCACCGCAGAGAGACGTATGTGGGACACCGTTGTTTCGTGAGATTTCCAGCAGCGTTAAACCTTTAAATGCCGATACCTCTGGTCCGTTGCTGTATTTGATGCGCACGGATTTTCGCCAACTCAGAACTTTGCGGGTCATATAGAACGCCGCCGCCAGTGCCAGAACGGCCCAGAACGTGTAGAGCATGTAGTCTGCGATCATGACCAAAGTGGCAAACGCATCGGCATCGGGCCAATGATAGTCTCTTATCAATGCACTGCGGATTTGGTCGTCTTGAAACAGCAAGAGCATCCGGCGCCCCTGAACCATAAATCCAGACAGGGCAAATGCTGGTACCAACATGGCGACGCCAACCAAGAAGGGAAACCACCGCTGCCACCAGGATTTTGCGCGTATCCAAAAGTGTAGTCCCATGCAGCCATGCACCCAGACAATCAGCAGGAGAACCGCCTGCCAGGCGCCATCGACTGTATCCCAAAGCAGAACGGTGACGTAACCGTACTCATCGTTCACGCCAAACATATCATGCGCCACATGTGTATGGACGATGTGCTTGATCAACAGTAAGGGGACGAGAAGGCCCAGAACAACCTGTGTTGCCTCCCATGCGGGCATTCGCAATGTACGCCGTAGGGCGAGTGTGTAAATCGACAGCCCAGCATGGATGAGAAGTGACGCCATCAACACGAACTCGCCAATTTCGCTGCGGGTTATTGCTAGGCGGGCGTCTTGCCCCCAATCCAGTGCCTCATCCGAAAACAACCCAAGGCCAAGGTTGAGAAAGTGAAAAAAGGCAAAGGTGAACAGAATTAATCCGGTGACAATCCGGGTCCGCGTAGCCCAATTGCCGCGCCACAGGTCGTTCAAGGTCTGGCCCTCCAGGTTGGCTCAAATCTGACCCAAACTGTGCGGGCAGAGAGAAAATCCGTCAAGTCATGCTGTTAGGGGGCAGCCAAGGGGTTGCTGTCCCAGTGGGGGCTAAGGCGGCGCCCGTGACCTGATCCCAGCGAAAGAGAACGATATGCCAACGTGCGGCGTTGGTGCGGGCGGCGTATATCATTCCGTCTGCACCAGCGCTGCGAACTGCATCGCTGGCTTGCCAAGTGGTTGCGGGTTCTCCGGCTTCACGCTGCGGTCGCCAGAGCGTATCGGCAGCTTTGGGGCAAATCTGCAAATCCTTGCAGGTTTCTGGATCACGAACGTCGAGCAGTCTCGCGTTGTTCAATTGTAGGGGGATCGAAACGCGGGGCGGGTCATTGTCTGAGACGTAATTGAAGACCGCATAGCCAGCTGAGTCGACAGATGGGGAAAGATAAAGGGCAGGCTGCCCCGAATGGTGAAATCGCCCCTCGGGCGAAATCACACCGTTCAAAACCTGATCAGCGAACTTTTCATACACAATCCGGTAGAAAAGCCCGCTGACAGTTTTCATTAGTCGTCGGCCTCCGCCAAGAACTTTTCAGCGTCCAGTGCCGCCATACACCCCATGCCAGCCGAGGTAACGGCCTGACGATACACATGGTCAGTCAAATCACCCGCTGCAAAAATGCCGGGGATACTGGTCTTGGTGGTGCCGGGTTCGGTTGTCACATATCCACCGGAGTGGGTTTCCAATGTGTCCTTGACCAGCTCGCTGGCAGGCGCGTGGCCGATGGCAACAAACACACCTTTGCAAGGAATTTCCGTCAGTTCGCCGGTTTTGACATTCTCGGTGACAATACCCTCAACACCCAATGGGTTCTCGGTGCCAACAACTTCTTTCAGGGTGTTGAACCACAGCGGTACGATCTTTTCGTTCTTTTCCAACCGGTCGATCAGGATCTTCTCAGCCCGCAGCTCGTCGCGGCGGTGGACCAGCGTGACCTTAGAGGCAAACTTGGTCAGAAACAGGGCTTCTTCAACTGCGGTGTTGCCGCCACCAATGACCACAATTTCCTGACCACGATAAAAGAATCCGTCACAGGTGGCACAGGCGGAAACGCCAAAGCCCTTGAATTTCTCTTCGCTCTCCAGCCCCAACCATTTGGCGCGTGCACCAGTGGCCAGAATCACAGCATCAGCGGTGTAGATGGTGCCGCTGTCGCTCTTGGCTGTGAAGGGGCGCTTGGAGGTGTCCAGTTCAGTGATGATATCGCCAATGATCTCGCAGCCCATCGCCTGCGCGTGCTCTTGCATCTTGATCATCAGGTCCGGGCCCTGCACTTCGGTGTAGCCGGGGTAGTTTTCGACCTCGGTGGTGGTTGTCAGCTGGCCGCCGGGCTCGATCCCTTGAACCAGAATTGGCTCCAGCATGGCGCGGCTGGCATAGACGCCGGCCGTATAGCCCGCAGGCCCCGAGCCAATGATCAGAACCTTGGTGTGGCGCGTGTCAGTCATCAAAGCATCCCCAAATATGCAGCTGGGCGGATGGTCCGCCGGTTGCGATGTCATATAACGACCCAGCTGGGCGGCTTAAACCCCTCGCAGTGACTCTGCTGTTCTGATAGGGCCTGATTGCCGGTCAGCAAAGATTATTGCGCTAACGTGAAATATAATTGCGCGCATCTCTGGCGCTGCTATAAGAAACGCAAATCTGATGGAGAGCTTAACATGGTCACGACACGCCTGGACCCGATTGATCGCAAGATACTTTCGGAGCTACAAGCCGATGGGCGCATGACCAATGTGGAGCTGGCCAAACGGGTTGGCATATCTGCGCCACCCTGTCTGCGCCGGGTGCGCACGCTGGAGGAGGCCGGGTTTATCCGAGGCTACCATGCTGAAGTAAATGCACGTGAACTGGGATTCGAAGTGCAGGTTTTTGCCATGGTCGGGTTGGAAAGTCAGGCCGAAGTCGAGCTGAGCGCCTTTGAAGAGAAATGCCGCAGCTGGCCCTTGGTGCGCGAGTGCCACATGCTGAACGGTGAAGTGGATTTCATTTTGAAATGCGTGTCCCCGGATCTGAGCACTTTCCAGAGCTTTCTGACAGGGGATTTGCTGAGCACGCCAAATGTGGCCTCGGTTAAGACCTCACTGGTGATCCGCGGTGCTAAGGATGAACCTGGTGTGCCGTTTGAGGTGTTGGAAGAGCGACTGGCCAAAGAGGCCTAGCTGATAAATTGGGTGGCTGGGAAGGCGCAGAGAGTCTCCCCAAGTGATCATCTGCAATCCGCTGTGAACAGCGTCAACAGAACACCCCGTCGGGTGTTTTCGCTTTTGGCGGTTCTCATTTTCCCGCGCCGGTCTTTGAACCCAATCACGATGTCGTCGGCTTTGGCCAGATCCCTCAGCAGATCCCGGTTAGGATCAGCATAAAGCGAGCTGGTTTTACCCGACGTTCGTGCGCGGATTTTATGGGGCCGCCCGTCGGTCATGATGGTGATCAGAGTTGATCTTTCAGGTTGGTAGCCGCGGGTATCGATCACCAGTGTTTCTTGCCCTCGCACACAGCTGACTGCAATCGCGCTCGGGTCGTCGTGACTCCTGCGGTCCAGTTCCAGCACGACATGTTCTGCTGATCGATGGCTCAAACCATCAAGCCTGGTCTCTTCAGCCCAGCGTCCTGCCTGAGCGGACGAGCCGACGGCCAGGTTGGCTGCAACAAGCGCAGCAGTGACAAGGGGGGCGAGTGTCTTGAGTTTCATTCTTTTTCTTTCGGGTGGCCGTTTTGGCTGTACTGCTTCAGTTGGCGAAAACCATCGGGATACCGATCCGGTTTCGGGTTGGCCGCACCCAGCATCTAAGAACGTGTAAATTGCCCTTCAACAGGACCTGCCAAAGAAATTCCAGTTGGTCCGGCGATTACCTCTTAACAAGCTTCTGCGCTTTACCCTTGGACCACCTCAGCCTATAACGCGCCTATGACCCACCGTGCGGCCATCATTATTCGAATTATATCCCCGGCTCTCTGAACCATGAGACGCCGGGCCAAGGTGTTTGATCCGTCACACCGACCGCAATTGATATTCACGAACAGACCATCCAAAGGACGCCCCCATGTGCGCCGACACGCCCGAAACACCCGACTATAAATCCACGCTGAACCTGCCCAAAACCGACTTCCCAATGCGCGCAGGTCTGCCCAAGCGCGAGCCTCAATGGCTGGAACGCTGGGAAAAAATTGGCGTTTATGATCGCCTGCGCGAGAAAGAGGGTCGCGAGCCCTTTACGCTGCATGACGGTCCTCCCTATGCCAATGGGCATTTGCACATCGGTCACGCGCTGAACAAAACCATCAAAGACATGATCGTGCGCAGCCACCAGATGATGGGTTTTGACGCGCGCTATGTGCCGGGTTGGGATTGTCACGGTCTGCCCATTGAGTGGAAGATCGAAGAAAAGTATCGCCAAAAAGGCAAGAACAAAGACGATGTAGATGTCGTCGACTTCCGCCAAGAATGCCGCAAGTTTGCCGAGGGCTGGGTGGATATCCAGCGCGAAGAGTTCAAGCGCATGGGCATTGCTGGGAACTGGGAAGACCCATATCTGACCATGGCCTATCACGCCGAAGCGGTGATTGCCGGTGAATTCCAGAAGTTCCTGATGAACGGCACTCTGTATCAGGGCTCCAAGCCTGTGATGTGGTCGCCAGTGGAAAAAACCGCGCTGGCCGAAGCTGAGATCGAATACCACGATCACAAAAGCCACACCATCTGGGTGCCGTTTGGCTTCCAGAACGCGAGTGGTGATCTGGCTGAGGCCCGTGTGGTGATCTGGACCACAACACCGTGGACGATCCCCAGCAACAAAGCCGTCGCCTATAACAACAAGGTCGCTTACGGTCTGTACCGCGTTGAGTCGACCGAGGAAGAAAGCTGGACCAAGCCGGGTGAGCTGTATCTGTTTGCCAATGCACTGGTCGCAGATACGATGAACCGTTCGCGGGTCACGGCCTATAATAAGGTCCGCGATGTTGAACCATCTGAGTTTGACGGGCTGATCCTGAACCACCCCTTTGCGGGCTTGGATGAAGCCAACGGTTATTGGGACTATGATGTGCCGATGATCGACGGTGATCATGTTACCGATGATGCGGGTACAGGCTTTGTGCACACCGCGCCCAGCCACGGCGCGGACGACTATGAATGTTTCATGGCGCGCAACTGGCTGGACCGGATGACCCATAACGTGGGTGAAGAATCTGAGTTCCTGCCGCATGTACCGTTCTTTGCCGGGCTGCAGATCTTTGACCGCAAAGGCAAAGAGGGCAAGGCCAACAACGCCGTCATCGCCAAGCTGGTCGAGGCAGGCGGCATCATTGCCCGTGGTCGTATCACTCACAGCTATCCGCATTCCTGGCGCTCCAAGGCACCGATTGTGTTCCGCAACACACCACAGTGGTTTGCCTCGGTGGATCGTGAAATCGGTGACGGCCAGGACCAGTATGGTAAAACCATCCGGGACCGGGCGCTGACCTCGATCGACGAACTGGTCAAATGGACCCCGCAAAAGGGCCGCAACCGCTTGTTCTCGATGATCGAAAGCCGCCCTGATTGGGTGTTGTCCCGCCAACGCGCCTGGGGCGTGCCGCTGACTTGCTTTGTCAAAAAAGGCTTGCTGCCAACGGATCCGGACTTCCTGCTGCGAGACGCTGCCATCAACGCCCGTATTGTCGAGGCCTTTGAGGCCGAAGGCGCGGATGCCTGGTACATGGATGGCGCCAAAGAGCGGTTCATCGGGGATGCCGCCAACCCGGACGACTATGAACAGGTGTTCGACGTGCTCGACGTTTGGTTCGATTCCGGTTCGACTCATGCCTTTGTGCTGCGTGACCGCGAAGATGGTACCAAGGATGGCATTGCAGATGTCTATATGGAAGGCACCGACCAGCACCGCGGCTGGTTCCATTCCTCGCTGTTGCAGGCCTGCGGAACAACTGGTCGTGCGCCCTATCGCAATGTTGTAACCCACGGCTTCACTCTGGATGCCAAGGGCAACAAGATGTCCAAATCGCTGGGCAACACCATCGTGCCGGAGAAGATCATCCAGCAATATGGTGCGGATATCCTGCGTCTCTGGGTGGCCCAAACCGATTACACGGCAGATCAGCGGATCGGCCCGGAAATCCTGAAAGGTGTGGCCGACAGCTATCGCCGCCTGCGCAACACCATGCGGTTCATGCTCGGCAGTCTTGATGGGTTTGATGAAGCACAAAAGGTTGAGCCAGAAGACATGCCGCGTCTGGAGCGCTGGGTTCTGCACCGCATGGCCGAATTGGATCACGAAGTGCGCAGTGGCTATCAGGCGTTTGATTTCCAGGGTGTATTCTCTGCCGTGTTCAACTTTGCCACTGTAGACCTGTCCAGCTTCTACTTTGATGTGCGTAAGGATGCGCTGTACTGCGATGGCGACACACTGGCAGCGCGTTCGGCGCGGACCGTGCTGGATATGCTATTCCACCGTATCACTGCATGGCTGGCACCAATCCTGGTGTTCACCATGGAAGAGGTCTGGCTAGAGCGGTATTCGGAAGAGGATGCATCGATCCACCTGACGGACTTCCCACATACACCTGCCGATTGGCTGGACGAGCCACTGGCCGAGAACCTGGCCAAAGTCCGCCGCGTGCGCCGGGTGACCACGGCGGCGCTGGAGTTGCAGCGTCAGGATAAGGTGATCGGTTCCAGCCTTGAGGCCGCGCCAGTGGTGCATGTCGAAGATCCCGAGGTCGTTGCGATCCTGCGCACCGTGCCACTGGATGATCTGTTCATCACCTCTGGTGTTGTTCTGACGGGTGATCCGGCCCCGGCCGAAGCCTTCCGTATGCCCGAATATGACGGGATCTCGGTGGTGTTCGAGAAGGCAGAAGGCGACAAATGCCAACGGTGCTGGAAGATCCTGCCAGACGTAGGCCATCATGCGCACCCGGATGTCTGTGGACGCTGTAATGATGCGCTGGGCTAATGCGCGCCCGTGAACATGGCATCAAGATCGGGCGCTTTGCGCCCGGTCCCTTAAACGCCATTTCTGATGTGGCCGGTGTTAAAGTCGGCCATGTCACTCTGATCGAAGGGGAGCGGACCCGCACAGGTGCCACTGCGATCCTGCCTCATTCTGACAATGTATTTACCAACCGACCACGGGCAGGTCTGTCGGTGCTCAACGGGTTTGGTAAATTTGCTGGCGCCACCCAGGTGCAAGAGCTGGGTGAGCTGGAAACCCCAATCCTGCTGACCAATACGCTTGCCACCGGGCGGGCAGTAGAGGCGCTGGTGCAGCATACTCTGGCACATCCCGAAAACAAACTGGTGACCTCTATCAATGCCGTGGTTGGCGAAACCAATGACGGGCGGCTCAATGACATTCGTGCTGCACGCCCATCGATTGAAGAAATGCGCGTGGCGCTAAACACAGCATCCAAAGGTCCCGTCGCAGAGGGCGCAGTTGGGGCTGGCACAGGGACTATCTCGTTTGGTCTGAAGGGCGGAATTGGCACCGCGTCGCGTCAGGTAGAGGGGCATACCCTAGGGGTGTTGGTGCAGTCCAATTTTGGCGGCACACTGCGGGTCAATGGGCAAGATCTCCATGAAACATCCGAAGCAGATGCTGATGGGTCCATCGTCATCGTCATAGCCACCGATGCACCGCTTTGTGCGCGCAATCTAACCCGTCTGGCAACGCGCAGCTTTGCGGGACTGGCGCGCATTGGCTCCAGCCTGTCAAATGGATCCGGTGATTATGCTTTGGCCTTCACCAGCGCGTCTGGCGCCATGCCCAACGACCAGTGTTCGCCGCTGTTCGAAGCGGTGATCGAAGCCACGGAAGAGGCCATCTTAAACGCGCTTTTAGCGGCAAGAGACATGCAAGGCTACGACGCGTTAAAAGATCGTCCAAACCTGATCCGATCTCTCAAGTTGTGAACTGTCTTTTGACGGCCGTGAGGTGATGAGAAAAGCAACCCAAGGTGTTGGGTTGCCCCTTGTCTTAGCCGAGCAGGGTCTGAACGACGTTGTATTCGGCGCTGGCGTCAACTGTGGTTGTCTCGGATGATCCTGCAATCAGACCGGCAATGACCGATCCCATGTCCGCCTCGTCTGGCGGAGGCAGGGTTGCCGCCGCATCCTGCGATGTCTCGTCCATTGCAGTCGCGGGTGTCACAGCGTCCGGCGTTTCGGTTGTCGCTGTTGCGTCGGTGACCGTGGCCGTTTGCGCGGTCTGTGTTTCCTCGGCAGCGGCAGCTTGTTTAGCCCGCCAACCCCAGGCTTTGGCATGATCTGGGGGGCCAGGTTGTTTACTGTTGGTTGTAGAGTTAAGCGCGTTGCTAAGGCCGCCAACTGATGAGACCGAGTTCATAGAGTTTCTCCAACGTAGAGTGATGGCAAATGTGTGCTGTCACCAAATTACGGTGAAACTACTAGAAAATGGATGACGAGGACGGTCGGAGCCTGCCCAGACTGATTAGAATTTATCTTAGATGAACAAAGGGCTGAAAGGGCTGAGGGAATTTCCTCCGGGAGAAACCATATATCGCCTAAAACTTTAGCGGACCGGGCATTTGGGCCGCCAATCCGTGCAGCGGAACTTACGATAGCACGCCAAGTGCCAAGCGGTATTGCTGATCCGCTTGAATCACGCTGACAGGTTTTGGACCTGCATAACAACCCGACCGAAGGTCTTGAGCATCGGACTGCAGGACCGCGGCACCGTTTGGCGCTTTGCCCAGAGCAGTCAGACGGGCCTCGGCGCGGGCGGGTCCAACGTGTGGTGTCAACAACAGCTGCGCCTGTGCACCACCAAGCGCGGCCTGACGGGCGGCTTCACGCGCTGGGCCTACATATTCGGTCTGCAGGTACTTTTGGCGCTGATCTTCAACAGTCTTGGCAGCGATGGAGGTGCGGATGATCTCTTTGTTGGTCTCCAACGAGGCAATCGCGTCGGCCTGGACCATCGCGGACTTAACGGTCCGCTGAACGGGCTTGTAGACGTTGATGCTGCCGGAGACTGCTGAGATCATTTGCTTCGCTCTTCGTTTAAATCCTTCCTAAGGTTTACTTGAATTTTAGGAAAACTGGGGCGCAAATTTTAGTAAAGGTTAACGCGCAGGCGATCCGGGTACCTTTTGTTTGCTATCCGTCGGCTGATTTCATTGATGAAGGTGTTAAGATCTGTCGCCTCTTGCGCTGGCGGTAGGAATGAATGAGGGTGCGCCTTATGCCCATTGCTTCCCTTCATACACCCGTCGGATTGCTCTCACTTGAAGAGCAGGACGGCGCGATTGTACGCCTGAGCTGGTCCAGCGAAGGCACTGCCAGAACTGCGCTGCTGGATGCGGCGCTGGATCAACTGCAGGCCTATTTTGCAGGGGAATTGCAGCTTTTCGATCTGCCGCTTTATGTGCAGGGCTCTGATTTCCAGCGTGCCGTTTGCGATGCCATGTCGGCCATCCCCTTTGGTGAGACCCTGACATATGGCGATATTGCGCGTGACCTGGGTGGCTCTGCGCAGCCGGTAGGTAATGCCTGTGGGGCCAACCCAATCCCGGTGATCATCCCATGTCACCGTGTTCTGGGGGCAAACGGATTGGGCGGGTTCTCTGGTGCTGGTGGTGTCGAGACCAAGGTCACATTGCTGAAACACGAAGGCGCAGCCGGGCTGCTGATTTGAGGGCCGCATGAGCGCGACAATATTTCTGGCCGTAATGTTTGCGGCCTTTTTGCATGCGGGATGGAATGCGCTGGTCAAAACGGGCGGCGACAAGTTTCAGGCGATGTTCATCCTGTCGACCTCGCAAGGGGCGATGGGGCTGCTGATGGCCCTCGTGCTGCCGATGCCACAGGGGCAGGTCTGGCTGTGGTTGCTGGCCTCGGGCTTGGTGCATTCGCTGTACAAGTTCTTTCTGACTTCAGCGTATGAACACGGTGATCTAAGCCGGGTCTATCCAATTGCCCGCGGGTTGGCGCCCATGTTGGTGGCACTCGTAGGGGTGTTTTTCCTGTCCGATCAGTTGTCTGTGCTTGAGTACGTGGGAATTGCGGCGCTCGGCTGCGGGATCATCGCGATGGCGCGCGGTGTGTTCAGCAATGGCGAAAGCCAGCATATGCTGCGATTTGCTTTTGCATCAGCTCTGATGACGGCCTGCTATTCCCTGATTGATGGGCTGGGCGCCCGCGCGGCTGGCGACGCCACTGTTTTTGTCGCCTGGATGTTCCTGATCGATGGGGTGATTTTTGGCTCATGGGCGCTGTGGCGGCGCGGTCCGTCTGTGCTGTCGGCGCGACGTCGGGTCTGGCTGCGCGGCTGCATGGCAGGCGGGGCGTCGCTGGGGGCCTATTGGATCGCTGTTTGGGCGATGACACAGGCCCCAATTGCACTGGTGACAGCACTGCGCGAGACATCGATCCTGTTTGCCGTGCTCATTGGTGTGGTGGTGTTTCGCGAGAAGTTTGACCGCGCCAAAGCAGCAGCCACCGTATTGATCGTTGGCGGTGTGGTGTTGACGCGGATCTAGCGAGCTTCAGCTTGCGCTGGACTTGGACCGAGCAGGGATAATCTGCTGAACAATGCCGACAAACAGCAGGTACAGGGATGTCACAACCAATCCCCAATGCGCCCAGCTTTGCGGGTGAAAATCGACCCATGCAGCCCATCCAGCAAAGAAGGTCCAGGCCAGTGCCACGGGCAGCGAGACCCAGCGCCAGCGTTCGGTGCGGACGGGGTGGATGAATTTCAGTGGAACAAACATGCCGACAGATAGCAGGGTGACCAGTGCGAGGCTGGTCCAGTGGCTGGGCTGTAGCGCAAAGATCACCAAGACCAGCATGTTCCAGCAGCCAGGAAAACCGGCAAACGAATTGTCTTTGGTCTTCATCCGGGTGTCGGCAAAATACATCGCGCTGGCAAATGTGATGACAATGATCGCAAACCAGCCTGTCCAGCCAGCCATCAAACCCGAATTAAACAGGGCAAAGGCAGGAATGAACACATAGGTCAGATAATCGATGATCAGATCCAGCAACACGCCGTCAAATTCAGGCGCATAGGTTTTAACATCGAAATGGCGGGCGAGGGGGCCGTCAACACCGTCGACGGCAAAAGCCACCACAAGCCACAGGAACATCAGGCTCCATTCCTGTTCAACAGCTGCCAACATCGCCAGCATCGCCAGAACGGCGCCAGTGGCGGTGAAAAGATGGACACTAAGGGCGCGGATCTGTGGAGTCATTTACATGTGATGGCGAATTTCCCCACGGCCTGCAAGAGGCCAGCTGTCAGATCGGCGAATTTCCATCAGTGCGTAGACTTGGATCCTGCTACCTTGCCAGGTGTTGTCGCAGCTGAAAGCGTCAGTTGCCGACCCGTACCTCTTCCAGTGGATAAGCCAGAAAATCCTGATCTTCCCAGCTGCTATGGCAGTCGTGACAGAATGCTTGGCGGAACTTCATGGGTTTCCCATTGGGCTGGATCCCACCGTACAACCAGTCATTGGTCTCAGCGGCGGCGCCGGCTTCCAGTTTGGTCATGATAAACAAAGGCCCCACCACAGCGGCCTGTTTCTTCTTGTTGATCTTGATGCTTTCCTTGGCCAATATTGATCCAACCGGCATCACGACACCATCTTCGGCAAACTTCAGATATTGTTCGGCAGCAATGTCGTTGGCATAGGTCATCAGCAACCGGTTACCATGGGCTCCAGCCACGCCATGCCGGGTGCCGGTGACGGTCCAATTGCGGTAGTCTTTGGCCACCATATCGCCGCCTTTGCTGTATCCTTCGGGCATTTTATCGCCGATGCAGTCATAGATGCTGGCAATGTCAGCGGCCTCCAGATCAAACGGTTCAGTGATTGAAACGGGGCAATCCTGTGCCTGCGCGGCAGCGCCAGAGAATATCATGGCTGACAATACAGTCGCAAATTTCAAGACATGGGTCATAGTGTTGGCTCCTGTTGTTTTGCTCTCACCAGATAGGCAGAACAAAATTACAGGTTTTTGGCGGCCTTGCTGTGCACGATGCTACACAAGCCCGTGACGCATCAGGCCTTGGGGTGGCTGCGGTTGTAAACGTCCATCAGGTGTGCGCTATCAACGGCTGTATAGGCCTGAGTTGTGGACAGTGACGCGTGTCCCAACAATTCTTGGATAGATCGCAGGTCGCCGCCGGCCTCCAGCAGATGGGTGGCAAAGCTGTGGCGCAAGGCATGTGGGGTGGCCGTGGCAGGTAGCCCCAATTGGGCACGGGTCTTGGCCATGACACCCTGAATAATGCGGGGGTTCAGTGCGCCACCGCGCACCCCACGAAATAGTGGTCCATTCGCCTCATGTGGGTGCGGACACAAGGCCAAGTAACGGTCAACTGCAGTGCGGGCGGCGTCGATCACAGGAACGATGCGTTCCTTGCCGCCCTTACCGACTATTCTCATTACCGTTGCAATCGGGGCGTCTTTACCTTGCAATCCCAGCGCCTCGGAAATCCGCAACCCACATCCATAAAGCAGGGTAACCACAGCCACATCACGGGCGGCGACCCAGTCTGAGCCTGACTGAAATTCAACTGTATCCAGTACAGCCTTGGCAGCATCAGCGGCCAGCGGACGCGGCAGTTTCTTTTGAAACTTGGGGGTGCGGGCCATCAAAACGGCAGTGGGTTCAAACCCTTCACGTTCTGCCAGCCAGCGGTAGAAACTTTTGACGGCTGACAGCTTGCGGGCCAGCGAGCGGGCGCCAGTGCCACTGTTGCGCGTCTCTGCCATCCAGGCGCGCATGTCGGCGGTAGAGATCGACTGTAGAGCGCCCAACCCCTGAGGCGTACCAAAATGCAATGTCATGAACGACAGGAACTCGCTCACGTCACCATTATACGCGGTCAGGGTATTTTCAGCGGCACCATTCAGCGCCTTTTTGCTGGCCAGCCAGTTCTGCAACGCATCACGACAAGCTGGCGAGATCAGGCTCACGACAGCCAGTGACGCATCGATCGCTCAAACACGCCGCCAAAAAAGGTGAGCAGTTCAGTGCCATGCTGCGGGGTGAACTGATGAGGGTCTTCGGCGCCCATAACCAGCAGGCCGGGCAGGCGCCCGTCACCAAAGTCCAGCTTCAGGCAGGCCTCGGAACGGACCCAGTCAGCCTTGTCGCCATAAAGCTGCGGCATCCCACCCTGCATTTGACGCAGAGTGACAGGGCGGACCATGCCGCCGCGACCCTGGCTGATGTAGTCATCAATAAAGCCAGGTTCGACAATATTCAGAACCTCACCCATGCGCTCTACGGCGTTGGTCTGATCGTTCTGGGCCGATTCCAGGACCAGAGTGATAGCATCAAGCCGCATGATCTCGGACAGTTCGCCCCGCAGGTTTTGGAGGAAGTCTTCAAAATTTGTGGGATCCATCAGCCGCAGCACAGCGCGGTGAATTTGATTGGTGCCCGCCAGATTGTCATAAGCTGCCGCAATCACTGACCGGTGAGTGTCTTCCAGGCGGTCCAGACGTGCCTCCATCCGGTCCATGGCAATGCCACGCAGATCGACGATATTGGCCCCCATGGAACGTTCATTGGCCGAAACCAGCGCGTTCATCACGGTTTGATCTTCAAGCACTGCATCGGGCTTGTCGACAATTGCTTTGCGTAGGGATTCTTCTAGGACGGGACTGCTGCTCATTCTTTGACCTCTGCTGGGTTTGGCGCACGGTATAACACGGGTTTTAATGAAAAGTGGGGATTTTTTATGCAGGGGCAGTTTTTTGCGCAGTGCGGGGCGTAACATGCTCTCAAATGGCGACTAAGCTTGAATTGATCCGGCGTGTATCAAAAGCGGGGGCCGAGTCTTCTATCTCGTATCTAGAAAACACCTACGCGCCGGTACTTGATGAAGAAAGCGACTGCTTTCGGACGCCATTCCACCGCATGCCACCTTTATTGCCGAATTCTTCTATCTGCCCAACACTCCCAAACCACAGGCCTTGGAACTTTACAAAGTCGCGTGAGAATTTTACCCGCCAATCACCCGATCCATAGGCATCTGTCCAAATGCACTGCAAAACTAAACGCTTAAGCTTGCAGTCCGAGAGGGTTCCGGTTTCGTACTGGGACCGCCCCTGAAATACATAGGTTCCTGTAAACTCACCTGATGCGGTCTGTTTGAATTCAGTCAATCCCGGATAGTTTTTGCCGGAACTATGAATGACTCCCTCATATGTTCCACTGATTTGCGATTGCGCGGTTGAGGCACCCGCGAGCAAGAATATTCCCAAGGCCACGACAGAAAACAATTTGAACCGACACATAAAAAATTACAATTACTACGAAATACATTCGTACATGCCAATTTCCCATTTTCGTATATCTGTAAAGACGCAGGTCTGGTCATGCCTGCATTGCGAGTAACCATTTGAGGCCTGCAGTGATTGGAAATGGTTCGTTTCGCGAAAGGGTTATTGGATGTGTCTTGCATGGTAGATATCGTAAACGGGTTACTTGTTAGAAATGGGCAAGTCCTGATGGCCCGGCGCTGTGCCAACCGACGTCTATATCCCAACACTTGGAGCTTCCCTGGCGGGCATGTCGAAACGGGTGAAACGCTAGAACAAGCCCTGCAAAGGGAACTGTTCGAAGAGATTGGCATTGTACCCAAATCAGTGAGGCTGCTGACACGGCTTTATGACCGCCAGCAATCGGATGGAACCGATGTGACGTTTCACCTCTTTATCGTTGAAGAATGGGACAAAGAGCCCGCCAATTTAGGCGATGAACATAGCGAGTTGCGCTGGGCTTCATTTAGCCTTGCCTCTGCGTTACCGGACCTCGCATTGGAGTCCTATCAGGATGTGTTTGCCAGCCTGATGGTTCAGTAAAACAACCGAACTGCGGTTGCCTTGACCCAAATCTATAGCCTCTGTCTCACGTCTAAAGGGCCGTCTTGGAAATCTGAAATTAAAGGAAGACAGGTTTGGCAAATATCCGTTACACTTTTGAGAGGTGCAAAAAGGAGCGCTTTGCGTGGGCAAGGAAAAACTAACGATTATAAAGGCTGACGTCAAAAACGAGGTCGCCAAGATAGTAAAACCAAAATTCGTCGAGCTGGGGAAAATGACCTTTGTAGCGAGCTGCGAAGTTGACAGCAGCGTTGCCAAAGAGCTCGATACCGACGCCAGATTTGTTGCCAAACTTTATGATGACGCAACCAAAGAGTACAAAAAATTGCTGGGCGAAGTCAGTCTGCGTGTGCAAGCCGCTGATAACCTCGGGTCGGTCATGCCGCTGACCGACAAGGAATGCAAAGAGTTCGACGCTGACATCAACAAGATCTTCGCGAAGTACCAGAAGTCGATCGAAGGTGTCGCCAATGCCCACTTTAGTAAGTGGAAACAGGCCAACAAAGACCGTAAGAAATATCGTCTAAAAGTGGTGAGCACGATCGTTATCGGCAGCGCCTGTGCCATCGGCAGCACCGCGTCACTTGCGGCAGGTGCGGTGACAGGCGGGGTCTCTATCGCGGCAAGTATCTATGGCATCGCCCAAAGCGTCGTCTCTGTGGCAAGGGCAATTCAGAAAGTCACCTCAGATCTGGAGAAGGTTCATAAGAACCTCGAAAAGGCGATCAAGGAACTCGTTGCAGCTTATACCAAGCAATCAAAAGCCAAGGTGAAGGCCAAGGAAATCGGCAAAGAGTTTCTGGCTGATTTCCTGATGATAGAAACTTCGGGTTTCAACCGGGTCGACAAACATCTTGAAACCTACAAGGCCAAGCTCAAGAACCTTGATCTGGAAGCTGCCAAGCTGGGCAAAGAGCTAAACAAAATCCTCGATCAGCAAAGCAAACTCGACAAGGAGATCGACAAAAAGCTTGGTAAAATGGTCAAAGACCGAAAATACAAAAGCAAGAAGATTGACGGTCTGTTTGAGGCGATGGAGCAGGCGCGCAAAGCTACATCACAGCTTATCAAAGACATCGAAGACTTTGATGCCAGACTGAAACCGGCCGAGAAATTTCGCGACAGCACCCAAAAGGCTGTGGATGCACTGCGCCACAAAGATCCCACCTGGGCTAAATGGGCGGTCTGGATCGGTAGCCTTGGTCTCTCTGCAGGCGTTTCGACGATTGCTGCGGGCGGGCAAAATCTGGTCAAAGCCGCCGACGGCATAGGAAAGGGCCTTGGGGCGCTGGCCTCAGAGCTCGGCTAACCTCATTTGCAGAAGGCGGCATCGTGTTTTGAGAGGTGCGGCGAGATCCACAGTTCACTGACGCCCAAAAGTAGATCATTGAGGCGACGCTTCAAAAAAAGGGAGGCACCGTTTGGCGCCTCCCTCAATCTTGTCGTTGTCGGTGACCTTACAGGATCTTGATGTCTGCCGCTTTGATGTCAGCCAAGAACTGCGCCAGGCCTTTGTCGGTCAGCGGGTGGTTGATCAGCGATTTGATCACGCCAGGAGGGGCAGTGATCACGTCGGCACCCAGACGGGCAGAGTCGAGCACGTGATTCACAGTGCGGATAGAGGCCGCCAGGATTTCAGTGTCGAAACCATAGTTGTCATAGATAGTGCGGATATCTTCGATCAGCTCCATTCCATCCAGGTTGATGTCATCCAGACGACCGATGAAAGGCGAGATGAAGCTTGCGCCCGCTTTTGCCGCCAGCAGCGCCTGATTGGCCGAAAAGCACAGGGTGACATTGACCATGTAACCGTCGTCGGTCAGGGTTTTACAGGCTTTCAACCCATCCCAAGTCAACGGCACTTTGACGGCGATGTTTTCAGCGATCTCCACCAGTTTGCGGCCTTCGGCGATCATGGTCTCAGCGTCAACAGCGGTGACTTCGGCCGATACAGGACCGTCTACCAGATCACAGATTTCCTTGGTGACTTCGATGATGTCACGTCCGGATTTCTTGATCAGCGACGGGTTGGTGGTCACACCGTCCACCATGCCAAGTTCATTCAGCTCGGCAATGGCGTCGATTTCAGCGGTATCTACGAAGAATTTCATCAGACGGATCCTTTAGATGGGTTGGCCATTGTTTGCGCTAACCTTTAACGCAGCGGCGTAGGTTTGCGCTAGCCTTTAACGCAATAGCGAGGCATTAAAAACCCCTGAGGATGAAAGGCAGCAGCGTGAGCGAACAGGAGTTTTTTCATGCAGGCGAGCGGGTCGGGGTTCTGACCACGCAACCGCTTGATCGGGTTCTGGATTACCGCGCGCCTGAGGGCGGCTGTTTTCGTGGGGCCTATGTCGAGGTGCCACTGGGGCCGCGAAAAGTTTTGGGGGTGATCTGGGGGCCGGGGCAGGGCGATTTCGATTCGGCCAAGCTGCGGTCGGTGAATCGTGTGTTGGATGTGGCCCCCATGCGTGAAGAGATGCGCCAGTTCCTCAGCCGTGCCGCAGATTACACCCTGACGCCAATGTCCTCGATGCTGCGGCTGGCCACCCGTGCGCCGGGGCTGTCTGATCCGGTGTCGATGCGCAAGGTTTTGCGCCGTGGGCTGAGTGAACCCGAACGGATGACCGATGCCCGCGCGCGGGTTCTGGCCGCACTCGAGGATTACGGCGGGCTAGCTTTCACCCCCAAGGAGCTGTCGGATCTGGCCGGGGTGACACCGTCGGTGGTCAAGGGACTGGTAAAGCAGGACGCGCTGCGCGAGGAAGAAGCCCCCCGCGATTTGCCCTATCCGCATCTGGATCCGGAACTGCCGGGGAAAACCCTGACTGATGATCAGGCAGGGGCCGCGGCGGTTCTGGCCGCGGCCGTGCAATCGGGGGCCTATGGCACCACGCTGCTCAAGGGCGTTACCGGGTCCGGCAAAACCGAAGTCTACCTTGAAGCCGTGGCCTCTTGTCTGCGAGCGGGACGACAGGCGCTGGTTCTACTGCCCGAAATTGCCCTGACGGCTGAATTTTTGACCCGGGTCGAGGCGCGCTTTGGCGCGACCCCGGCAGAGTGGCATTCCGGCGCGACGATGACCGAACGTCGCCGGGTCTGGCGCATGGTGGGGCAGGGCAATGCGCAACTGGTGATCGGCGCGCGCTCCTCGCTGTTTCTGCCCTTCCAGAACCTCGGACTCATCATTGTCGATGAAGAACACGATACCTCTTACAAGCAAGAGGATGGCGTGCTGTACAACGCCCGCGACATGGCGGTGCTGCGCGCGGCGATGTGTTCGGCGCAGGTGGTTTTGGCCTCGGCCACGCCAAGCCTGGAAAGCTGGACCAATGCCGAAGCAGGTAAATACCGCCGATTAGACCTGACCGCACGCTTTGGTGCTGCGGTGTTGCCGGACATGCGCGCCATCGATATGCGTACTGAAAAACTGGCCCCAGCGACCTGGATCTCACCCACTCTGCGCTCGGCCATGAGCAAACGGTTGGAGCGCGGCGAGCAATCGCTGCTGTTCTTGAACCGTCGCGGCTTTGCGCCGGTGACGATTTGTCGGGCCTGTGGTGAGCAGGTGGCCTGTGACCATTGTGATGCGCGCATGGTCGAGCACCGGTTCCAGAACCGCTTGATGTGCCACCAATGCGGCGAGACCAAACCACTGCCCACCGTCTGTCCGTCCTGCGAGGTTGAGGGCAAAATGGCCCCGGTTGGCCCGGGCATCGAACGGCTGGGTGAGGAGGCCGCAAGCGTGTTTCCCGACGCCCGGATCGCAGTGCTCAGCTCGGACCTGTTTGGATCGGCCCGGGCATTGAAAGAACGGATATCCGAGATCGCCAAGGGTGAGGCCGATATAATCTTAGGCACCCAGCTGGTGGCGAAAGGGCACAACTTTCCACTGCTAACACTGGTCGGCGTGATTGATGCTGATCTGGGCCTGCAAGGATCAGACCTACGCGCAGCCGAGCGGACGTTCCAACTGATGCGGCAGGTGGCCGGCCGCGCTGGGCGGGCCGAGAAACCAGGCGAGGCCCTGTTGCAGAGCTTCCAACCCGAGCACCCGGTGATCCGCGCTATCCTGTCAGGGGATGAAGAAGGGTTCTGGAAGGCCGAAGCCGCGGAACGCCAAGCCGCTGGGGTGCCGCCTTATGGGCGCATGGCCGGGATCATCCTGTCCGGGCCAGATCTGGCGCAGGTGTTTGATCTGGGCAACGCGTTGGCGCGCAATGATGGGCCGCTGCGATCAATCGGCGCGCAGGTCTATGGACCCGCGCCAGCCCCCATCGCCCGTATTCGCGGCCGCCATCGGGTGCGCCTGCTGGTTAAGGCCGACAAGGGTGTACCGCTGCAGGATGCCATCTCGCGCTGGATTGCGCCCTGCCGGTTAAAGGGTGAGCTGCGGTTGAATGTTGATATCGATCCGCAGAACTTCTTTTGACGGTGCTGGGGGGGGCTTGGAATTTGAGTATTTTAAGCAAAAAGAAACCCAAGTTGATTGATCGCGTCGATGTTTCTTTTTGCTGTAAATACTCATAATGCAACCTGACCAGGTCTGTTGGTGTCTTGGTGGAAGCGCTGCACAGGCAGCGCGCGGCCTGTTCACTCAGGGTTTCAGTTTTTCTGACAGATTGCCAATCAATCGCGATTATCGCTGGGCCTGACACCCCCGGCACTTGGAACAGGGCCCCACCAAGACAGGGGCGCGCAGAGACAACGTTTAGCAAGCGGGACTGATCTCCCGTCCGCATCCGCTTTGGCGGTACCGCCTTTCTTATTCTTTACTTGATCGCACAGCCGAGAGAGAGCTTCACAGGAAAATCGAAACTGACGGGGCATTCATCCTGGCAGTTCTTTGACCTGTGCAGGTCAGCCAAGTTCTGGAAATTGCCAATCGGACAACTTCGTCGTAAAGGGCGCGGATGTCGGAGGCCAAAATGAACCCTATGCAAGAGTTGAGCGACAACGTCGCCGTTCCGTTTGAACAGGCGCGGGCCATGCCGCCCTCGGTTTATACGTCGACTGAATTTCTGGAGCAGGAGCTGGACAAGGTGTTCCGTCAAGACTGGCTGTGCGCTGGGCGATCCAGTTCTTTACCCAACCCCGGCGATTACACCACGATGGAGATCGCCGGAGAGCCGATCATGGTTTTGCGGGATCGCGACGGAAGCCTGCGCGCTCAATCCAATGTCTGCAGGCATCGCATGTCGACCCTGCTCGAGGGGCGAGGAACGGTGAAATCCATCGTCTGTCCCTATCATGCCTGGACCTACAATCTGGACGGATCCCTGCGTGGTGCTCCGGCGATGATGCACAACACCGCCTTTTGTAAGTCCGAAATTTCCCTGCCCACACTTCGCTGTGAAGACTGGAAAGGTTGGATCATGGTGACGCTGAACCCTGACGCGACCCCAGTGGGCGAGGGTTTGGCAGAGGTTGATGCGCTTGTTGGTCACTATGGCATGGAAAACTACGTCGAAAGTTTTTGCGAGACACACCGCTGGAACACCAACTGGAAGGTCTTGGCTGAGAACTTCATGGAGAGCTATCACCTGCCAGTCTGCCATGCAGGCACCATTGGTGGAACGGTTGATCTGGAGAAAATGACATGTCCCGAGGGGCGGCCAGCCTTCAACTACCATTGGATACTGAAAGACAATACGATGCCACTGACACTGACACTGGCACATCCCAACAACACCCATCTTGTCGGGGAAGATCGCAACAAAACCTATCTGTTGTCGATCTATCCGGCCTTGTTGATCACTCTGACACCCGGATATTTCTGGTACCTGTCGTTGCAGCCCGACGGACCGGACCATGTAAACATCCTCTTTGGTGGTGGTCTTGCACCCGAGTTCAGGGATGACCCAGAGTCTGCGACACATTTCAAAGCCCTGAAAACCCTGCTGGACGAGGTGAACAACGAAGATCGCGGCTGCACCGAAAAGGTGTACCGGGGGCTTTGCGCCAAGAGTGCAGAGCCAGGGCTGCTTTCACATCTGGAGCGACCGAACTTTGATTTCGCCCGGTATTTGAACGCAAAGATACAGGGCGAGGGCTAACTCGGAAGATAGAAGGTCAGGTTACTTCAATGCGGCTTGTACCCTGCCGCGTTGATCTACCAACCAATCCGTAGCTATCGCCCCGACCCACATGCAGAACAGGGCCAGCCAAGCGGTGCCGACGAAGATCGACCCGCCGGTGACACCTGCGCCAATCGCGCAGCCGCCGGCCAACATACCGCCAAATCCCATCAGGGCGGCCCCGGTCATTGCTTTGCGCATGGTAGGGGCGTCGTCAAACGCCTGAAATTTCAGCTCGCCCGCCACTGCAGCAGACAGCAGCGCCCCGATGAACACCCCGGGCACCAGACCTATGTCGAACTCCAGCACTGATCCATGTTCAAGGAAAAACATCAGGGTATTGGCGGAAGGGCCGGTAAAGGTGGCGCTCTCAACCTGCACCGGATCAAAGGCGACCTGGCTCAGGGCATAGGTCAGCACCCAACCCAAGGCGACAGCAAAGCCAACGCCCGAGGCAAAGACCAGACGGGATGCGCCGATACGGTTTTGCCGGGCAATCACCAGTGCCAGAGCTGCAATCGCGCTACCGATCACAAAACCTGCAAAATCTGGCAGACCAGAAGTGGTCAACAGATCCATGTTACGCCCGTCTGCGGTAATCCAAAGGTTGGCCAGTCTGTCGCGCAAGGGGGAGAGGACGCCAGACAGGCTCATCTGTGCAACGACGGCAAAGATCATCCCGGACACTACCGAGCGCAGGTTGCCGGTGGCCGCCAGCACCAGAAGGCGCCCCGAACAGCCCCGCGCCAGCACCATGCCGACCCCAAATATCAGCCCGCCGATGACCGCACCTGACCAGCTGCCGGGCACTGCCATCATGCGGGCGCTGGAACTGTCCATCAGCCCTAACATCCGCGCGCCTTGCACCCAGACCAGTGCGGTTGAAAAGGTCAGCAACCAAACCGCAACGCTGCCACCCATCTTGCCACGGGCAAATTCGACTGTAGCCGCGCGCAGGCAAAACCGGGCGCGCTGGGCGGCGACACCAAACACCACACCCGTAAGCAACCCAAACAGGGCGGCGGTTGGGGCTTCGCCAATACGTTCAACCAGACTGATCAGGTCCATAGGGCTCTCCAATCCATTCAAGCATTGCGATATATGATTTTTGGTGACCTCTGCATTGATGCAGATCAGATGTGCAACAGCTTCTTTGCACTACCCAGTGGCGCGGATCAGGCGTAAGAGCGAAGGATGTTCAAACCATTCCTCCTCTCCGACTCCTCCGGTCTGCCACTTTGGCGCCGTCCTGTGACCCTGCTGTTCCTGATGTCAGCTGCGATGCCGATTGCGTTTTTCTCCTGGTATGCGCTGCTGAATAACTTCGTCATCGAGGTTGCGGGATTTGATGGATCAGACATTGGCTTGCTACATACCGTGCGTGAAATTCCAGGGTTCATGGCCATCGGCGTGATCGCCATTATTCTGTTTGTCCGCGAACAAGTCCTGGGCATGGTTTCACTGGTGCTGCTGGGGGTGGCGACGGCCTTTACGGCGTGGTTCCCAAGTCTGAATGGTATTTTGATGCTGACGTTCCTCAGTTCACTTGGGTTCCACTACTACGAGACGGTGAACCAGTCGTTGCAGTTGCAATGGCTGCCCAAAGATAAGGCGCCGCAGGTGCTGGGTTGGCTGTTGGGCATGGGATCGGCTACGACGCTGTTGGTCTTTGTCCTGATCATGTTGATGTGGGAAACCCTGAACCTGAGCTACAATATTGTGTTCATGGTGGGTGGCTTTACCACTGTTGGGCTGGCTCTGTTTGCGCTGTTTGCCTATCCGCAGTTTGAATCCCCAACACCACAGAACAAGACCATGGTGCTGCGCAAGCGGTATTGGTTGTATTATGCCCTGCAGTTTATGGCCGGTGCGCGGCGGCAGATCTTTATGGTTTTTGCCGGGTTCATGATGGTTGAACGTTTTGGCTTTGATGTGCACGAGCTGACCGGGCTGTATCTGGTCAACCTGGTGGTTAAAATGCTGGTCGCGCCCTTCCTGGGCAAAGCCGTGGGATACTTTGGTGAACGCCGCACCCTGATCTGGGAGTATGTTGGTCTGACGCTGGTGTTTATGGCCTATGGCGGTATCTATTGGTTTGGTTGGGGCGTGCTGTTTGCCTCGGTTTTGTATGTGGTCGACAATATTCTGTTTGGTCTGGCGCTGGCGCTGAAAACCTATTTCCAAAAGATCGCAGATCCGGCGGATATCGCGCCCACAGCGGCGGTGGCCTTTACCATCAATCACATCGCTGCGGTGTTCCTGCCGGTGTTGCTGGGTCTGCTGTGGTTGGTGTCGCCTGCTGCGGTGTTTGGTCTGGCGTCCCTAATGGCGCTGACCTCGCTGGGGTTGTCACTACTGATCCCGCGCCACCCTGAGCAGGGCAATGAGACGATATTCAGCAAGTACCGGATGCCTGCTCCGGCGGAGTAAGGAAACCAGAGAGGGCTGCCCAGGTGGCCCTTTCGCTTGACCTATCGGCCCAGCCAGCCTAGGCGCATCTGATCAGTTTCAGGAGATCGTGATGCCCACCTTTACCGCCCTTACCACCCTATCCGGAAAAGCCGCCGCCGAGGCGCTGGGCGAGGCGATGGAGCATCTGGTACCTGAGCCCACCGGGGTTGGTATTCTCGATCTCGAAGATGACTCGGGTCTGTGGGAAGTTGGTGGCTATTTCACCGAGGCCCCGGATGAGGCTGGTCTGGCCCTGTTGACGGCAATGCATGGCTCAAAACCGTTTGCTGTCTCCGAGCTTCCAGACACAGATTGGGTGGCCCATGTGCGACGCGAGTTGGCCCCGGTTGAGGCAGGGCGGTTCTTTGTCTACGGCAGCCACGACGCTGATAAGTTGCCAGCGGGTAAAACCCCACTTCTGATTGAGGCGGCGATGGCCTTTGGCACTGGCCACCACGGCACGACGCTGGGGTGCCTGCGGGCGTTGGACCATCTGATCGGTGAAGGGTTCAAGGCGGATAAAGTCGCCGACATCGGCTGTGGCACCGCGGTACTGGCAATGGCAGCTGCCCGCATTTGGGATGGCACTATTCTGGCCAGTGATATTGATCAGGTTGCTGTTGATGTCGCCGAGGCTAACCTGCGGGCCAACGGCATGGCTGGTCGGGTGGGCTGTGTCGAAGCGGCTGGCTTTGATCATGCGGATCTCCATGCAGCGGCGCCGTATGACCTGATCTTTGCCAATATCCTGAAAGGCCCGCTGGTGGCACTGGCCCCGGATATGAATGCGCATCTTTGCCCTGGTGGCTATGCGATCTTGTCAGGGATTCTTAATGAACAAGCCCAAAATGTGGTAGAGGTTTATGCACGAAATGGCATCAATCAGGTCCGCAGGGATGAGATTGGTGACTGGACCACGCTATTGCTGCAGAAGCAGAGCTGATTTAGCTAAGTTTATAACGCATTTGAGGTAGTTGCCTCAGTTTTGCCACAATGTAGTCGCATGATGATTCAACCGCTGGTGGGGGCCAGTACGGGGGGCTCACATGAGCGAAGAACATCATCTATTTATGTCGCGTGTGCGTCGTCTTGAGCGTAAGCACAATGCTATGGCGCATGGCTATACAGCCCGAATCCGGTCTGACGGTCTGATTGTTGTGGCACCGCAGAAGAAGCTGGAGTCACGAATGCCACTGCGTGCAGTGGTCCTGTTTCTCGGCGCATTCCTCTTGTTCAAAGGGTTCCTGATCGCCTCCATTGGACTGGATAGCTATCAGGATCGTGTCGCGAAGCTGCAGGCGGGATCCGTGCTGGAGCAGGGTGGTTCATATGTGATGATGGTAGATCCATTGTCGCGGCTTATTTCAGAAAAAATAGGCCCGGTCCTGCGCTAATCCTTGAAGGAGGCAGGACCAATACAAAAGCCGCAGCGGTGTTTCACCCTGCGGCTTTTGTATGTGCGGTCAATTTTGCGCCTCTAGAAATGAAAAACGCCGCGGCCCCTTGGGGCGCGGCGTTCTCTTTCTACCCCGAGGGAGGAGCGACGTAGAAAAGGGGTGTTAGAATTTGCCGGTTGCGATGTTTTCGATGTCACCGCGGCACAGGCCGATGTCGGTCAACTCGCGTTCGCTCAGGGCTGACAGAGAGTTGCGTGTCACGCGCGCCTCATTCCAGTGCACCAACGCTGCCGTAACGACGGAAAACGTCGAGCCGATACGGCCGATCAGGCCAGTTGCGCCATAGGTGGTGCGGGTTGTGTCAAAAGCAGCCATATCCTTGTCCTTTGTTTGGAGATGTTGAAAACCGTGATTTGATGGATGGCATTTAGTGATGCGATTTGGATCGAGCAAGATGGGAAATTGCAACTGTCGTATGCACTCAGAACATAGCTTCTGGTCATATAAACAAGACCTATGAGTGACCTGCGGCAAGCTGTCTCAAAATGTCGAACGGGGGCGGGAAAGGGTCGGTTTTGGACCGGGCTTTCACAAACCTGCTAACCTTTTGTTCACGGAAAGGGTTTGGACATGTTCGCGTTTTGTGCTAATCGACGGAAAATAAATGCAAAGCACAAGCAGGGACCGGGCAAAAGATGCGGATTTTGGGGATCGATCCGGGGTTGCGGAACCTTGGCTGGGGCGTGATCGAATCACAGGGCTCCAAGTTGAGCCATGTTGCCAATGGTGTTTGCCATTCAGACGGCGACGATCTGGGCGAGCGGCTGTTGTCGCTGCATAATCAGGTCACCGAAGTGATCGCAGCCTTTGCGCCGGATCAGGCGGCGATCGAGCAAACATTTGTGAATAAAGATGGGGCTGGCACGCTAAAGCTGGGTCAGGCCCGTGGTGTGGCGCTTTTGACATTGGCCAAAGCGGGGCTTTCAGTGGGTGAATATGCGCCGAACCGGGTGAAGAAGACGGTTGTGGGCGTTGGCCATGCCGACAAGAAACAAATCATGCACATGGTCAAACTGCAATTGCCCGGCTGTAACCCTGAAAACGCTGACGCCGCTGATGCGCTGGCGATTGCGATCTGCCATGCGTTTTATCGCGGCACTGCTGACCGGCAACTGCGCGAGGTGCGGGCATGATTGGCAAGCTGACCGGGCGGCTGGACTACCGGGCCGAGGACCATGTGTTGATCGATGTGCGCGGCGTCGGCTATATCGTCTACTGTTCCAGCCGCACCATGATGGCGCTGCCCGGTGTGGGCGAGGCGATCTCGCTCTATACCTCGATGCTGGTGCGCGAAGATCTGTTGCAGCTGTTCGGCTTTACCACGCTGGTCGAAAAGGAATGGCACCACCTGCTGACCTCGGTGCAGGGTGTTGGGGCTAAGGCGTCATTGGCGATACTGGGGACATTGGGTCCTGATGCAGTTGGTCGGGCAATTGCTTTGGGCGATTGGGCCAGTGTTAAGGCAGCCAAAGGGGTTGGCCCAAAAATAGCACAGCGCATTGTTCTGGACCTGAAGGACAAGGCACCAGGTGTAATGGCGATGGGCGGCACTATTTCCGAAGCCATGGACGGGCCTGATTTGGAAGTGGTCGAGAGTGTAGAAGCCGCACCAAATCCCAAGTCTAAAAAGAAAACCAGTAAACCCAATACGGACGCCGCAGCGCAAGCTGGCGCATTGTCGGCCCTGTCCAATCTCGGCTACAGCCCCAGTGACGCGGCAGCGGCGGTAGCTGAAGCCGCCGGGAACGAGGCTGGTCTGGGTGAGGCGGGCCTGATCAGGGCTGCGCTGAAACTGTTGGCGCCGAAAGGATAAACTGTGGAGTTTTGTGAAAACCCAAATTCAGCCCGGCAACGCTGGGCATCGCCTGACCTTGGGAAGGCGCTTCTCGCCTCCCCAAGGTCAGGCGATGCCCTAAGTGAACTGCTTGATCCAATGATCCCCTTTGGGAGCTATCCCCTCAATGATTGATGCCGACCCAAACCTGCGCCCCGAACCGCAGCCTGATGACAACGACCGGGCCTTGCGGCCGCAGGGGTTGGGGGAGTTCATCGGTCAGGCTGAGGCGCGTGCGAATTTGCGGGTGTTCATCCAGTCGGCCAAACAACGGGACGAGGCGATGGATCACACGCTGTTCCACGGGCCTCCGGGGTTGGGGAAAACCACATTGGCGCAGATCATCGCGCGTGAGCTGGGTGTGAACTTCCGAATGACCTCTGGTCCGGTGTTGGCCAAGGCCGGCGATCTGGCGGCGATCCTGACCAATCTTGAGGCACGCGATGTCTTGTTCATCGACGAAATCCATCGGTTGAATCCGGTGGTTGAAGAAATCCTCTATCCGGCGATGGAAGATTTTGAATTGGATCTGGTGATCGGCGAAGGACCTGCCGCGCGCACGGTGCGGATCGAATTGCAGCCCTTTACGCTGGTGGGGGCCACCACACGCATGGGGCTGCTGACCACGCCACTGCGGGACCGGTTTGGCATCCCGACACGTTTGCAATTTTACACGGTGGATGAGCTGCACGAGATCGTCAGTCGCAACGCGCGCAAATTGGGTGTGCCCGCTGACGATCAAGGCGCGCGGGAAATTGCCCGCCGTGCCCGTGGTACACCACGGATCGCTGGGCGGTTGTTGCGCCGTGTTGTAGATTTTGCTGTGGTCGAAGGGGACGGCAAAATCACCCGTGAGTTGGCCGACAGTTCACTGACCCGACTGGGAGTGGACCATCTCGGACTCGACGGGGCCGATAGACGTTATCTAAAGCTGATTGCCGAGAATTATGGCGGTGGTCCGGTGGGGATCGAAACTCTGTCGGCGGCCCTGTCTGAAAGCCGTGATTCACTGGAGGATGTGATCGAACCCTATTTGCTGCAACAGGGGTTGATCCAACGCACCCCACGTGGGCGGATGCTGGCGCAAAAGGCCTGGACCCACCTGGGGCTGGACGCGCCCAGAACTGCGGATGATTTGTTTGGTTGAGAATGCGGGAGCCTCCGGCGGGAGTATTTTTGGCAACGAGAAACGACGGGTCTTGTTTGAAAGGTCTGCGCGCGGCATAGAACGCCAAGCCTGAATTGAGGATGCCCTAGATGACTCCGGAACAGATTGAACAGCTATTCACCCGTACCGACGGTTCGTATGCTTTTGCGCGTTGGGGGCGGCCGATCGTACCAGTGGTGTTTGGGGTCGAGGATGAAACCCTGAAGGTGGTCAAAGGTGCGGTAGAGGCCGTGGCGACACTGGCCGGGGCCCAGATGGATGAATTGGACGGTGAACTGGGCGCCAACCTGATGTTCTTTTTCTTTCGTGACTGGGATGAATTGCTGGATGTGCCGGATCTGGGCCGGTTGATCCCCGATCTTGAGTCGCTGGTTGGACGGTTGAAGGCGGCGAATGCCAGCCAGTACCGGGCATTTCGATTTGATAATGATCATGCCATTCAGGCGGCGTTTGTGTTCTTGCGGATGACGGGTGAGATGGCGGATATTCCGGCTGAAACCCTTGCGCTCAGTCAGGCTGTTCAGGTGATTGTCATGTGGGGAGATCAGGCTTTTTCTGAAACCTCACCACTGGCTGTGTTGCCAGAAACCGGTGCAACCATCCTGCGGCCTGAAATTGCCGGGGTAATTGCTGCCGCGTATGATCGGATGATGCCGCCCTCGGCGGATGATACGTCACACGCCTTGCGTCTATTTGCGCGGTTGCAGGGGTAGGTAACAACTTTGAACGTTCTTTTTGTCTGCAGTCGAAACCAATGGCGTAGCCCAACTGGGGAACGGATCTGGCGCAAACATGCCGAGGTGCATAGCCGTTCGGCGGGAACCAGCAGCAGCGCGCGGCGGCGTTTGTCCACGGCCGACTTGAACTGGGCGGATCTTGTTCTGGTTATGGAAGATAAGCATTCAGAACGTATCCGCTCAGACTTTAGAGCTGAAGCGAGGCACAAGGATATTAGAGTTCTGGATATTCCTGATGAGTATCAGTTCATGGATGGCGAACTGGTGGAGCTTTTGAGGGATGTTGCTGGAGCAGCAATTGACGACAAACTTGCGACCTTTGGAGCCTAGCTGCATTCTTCGCATCGTTCTGCTTGTCATCTGGCTACGCATGGCGTGAATAGACCTGAGAGGTATTTACCGATGACGCATAGTTTTCCAATCCGGGTATATTATGAAGACACCGATATGGGCGGCGTGGTCTATTACGCCAACTACTTGCGCTTCATTGAACGGGCGCGCAGTGACTGGGTGCGCAATCTGGGTAATGATCAAAACGCAATGCGCGATGCCGGGTTGATCTGGGTGGTGCAGAGGGTTGAGGCGGATTACCGGGTTCCGGCACGGTTTGACGACGAGCTGCTGATCGAAACCGAGGTGCTAAAGGTCAGCCCGGCGCGGCTGATCATGGGGCAGCGGGTGATGCGCGGCGAGACCGAAATTTTCCACGCCAAAGTCACCGTTGCCTGTGTCACAGCCCAGGGAAAGCCTCAGCGGCTTCCGGCAGAGATCCGCGCATTATTGTAAGATTTTGGGCGTTAACGTCTGTTTGAATGGATTTTACCACAAATCTAGGCTAGCTTGCGGCAAGATAAGGTCAGAAAACTGGCCACAACATGAGCGAGCAGGCTAATGGAAGCAGACACTCTGGCGTTGGCGCAGGAGATTGATTTCTCTATGTGGGGGCTATTCGCGCGGGCCACACTTACCGTGAAACTGGTGATGGTGATGTTGATCGGGGCCTCGATCTGGTCCTGGGCCATCATTATCCAAAAACACATCTCATACCGTCTGGCCCGAAGCGGCGCTGATCAGTTTGATCAGGCGTTCTGGTCAGGTGAGCCACTTGATGGATTGTTTGAGCAGATCGGGGCACAGCCCGAAGAGGCCTCAAAGAAGATTTTTGCCTCTGGTATGACGGAATGGCGGCGCAGCCACCGGACAGATGGTGGCTTGATCGCAGGTGCACAGGCCCGGATCGACAGATCCATGGATGTGGCCATCGCCAAAGAAGCCGAAGCGCTGCAAAAAGGTCTGCCGATCTTGGCAACGGTCGGGTCCACTGCGCCTTTTGTGGGCTTGTTTGGGACTGTCTGGGGTATCATGACCGCGTTCATCGAGATTGCGGAACAACAGAATTCCAACCTGGCCGTTGTGGCGCCGGGCATTGCAGAGGCGCTGATGGCCACGGGTCTGGGCCTGCTGGCAGCCATTCCAGCCGTGATCTTTTACAATAAGTTGAGCGCGGATTGCGATCGTATCCTTGGCGGCTATGAAGCCTTTGCTGACGAGTTTGCAACCATCCTTAGCCGCCAGCTGGATTCCTGAGTTATGGGGGCCGCAGTACAGCAATCCTCGGACGGTGGACGCCGTCGGGGCCGTCGTCGGGGCCGTGCGCAGCCTATGGCTGAAATCAACGTGACACCGTTTGTCGACGTCATGCTGGTCCTGTTGATCATCTTCATGGTTGCCGCACCGTTGATGACTGTTGGTGTTCCCGTGGAATTGCCCAAGACAGCCGCCAGTGCCCTGCCGGGAGACCAGGAGGAGCCGTTGACGGTGACCCTGACATTGACGGGTGAAGTGCAGATCATGACAACACCGGTGTCGCGGGCTGATTTGGTAGGCAAGCTGCGGGCGATCGCGGCTGAACGCTCATCGGACCGGGTGTTTCTAAGGGCGGATGGTGGGCTACCATATGAGCAGGTCATGAAAGTCATGGGCGCGTTGAACGCCGGTGGTTTTTCGAACGTCGGGTTGGTCACGGATATTGGCGGGCCTGAATTGGCTGATCCGGCTACGGCCGGGCAATAGCGGAGCAGTACCTTGCAAACCGGGACCAAAATATCTCTGACGGCCCATGTCGGGCTGATGGGATGGGTGGTGTTTGGCGCCTGGTTTCCGTCTGAGCCATTGCCGTTTCAGGTGCAGGAAGTCTCGGTGATCAGCACGGCAGAATTTGCATTGCTAAGCCAGCAACACACCGCACCTGAAATTGCAGAGGACCTGGCTGCCCTGACTGTCCCGCAGCAGGATGCGCCAGCACCCGAGCTAACACCGCAGAGCGATGTCGAACCAGAGGCTTTGCCCCCGGAACCCATCGCCCCTCCAGCGCCAGATCCCGAGGTTGTGGATCGGCCGGAGCCCGAACCAGCCCCGGACCCAGTGCCGCAAGCCCCGGAGCCGCCTGCGTTGCCGGATATTCCTGCGCTACTGCCTGAAACAGCTGAGGCTCAGCCAGCACAACCTGCCGACCGCGTTGCCCCTGTTCCAATTGCGCCCCCTGCGCCGGATACGGCTGTGGATGATGTTGTGCAGCCGGAAATTGTGCCAGACGAAGGCTCTGAGGCCCAACAAGACGTGCAAGAAGCAACTGCGCCAGAAGCTGCAAATGATCGTATTGTGACCGAAGCCGAAGTGCAGGATGAGGCGGTTAGCGCTGCGCCGAGCCAATCGCTGCGCCCTAAAACGCGGCCCAGACGGCCAACACCGCCCGAGCCGCCGGTTGAAACAGCGACCCAGGAAACACCACCTGAACAGCCACAAGAAGAAACCAATGACGCGGTTGCTGATGCAGTGGCCGAGGCCCTGTCTGGTGGCGCGGATGTAATTGCACCCGAGCCCTCAGGGCCACCTTTGACGGATGTCGAGCTGGCAGGGTTTCGGATTGCAGTTTCAAATTGCTGGAATGTTGGCTCTTTGTCGAGCGAAGCGTTGCGGACCACTGTTGTGGTTGGTTTCTCCCTCAGCCAGGAAAGCAAGCCGGACATTGGCACGATCCGGATGTTGTCGAGCACGGGTGGGTCTGGGACCGCCGCTAAACAAGCATACGAGGCCGCACGACGGGCGATTATTCGCTGCGGGGCAAAGGGGTTCCAACTTCCCCCTGAAAAATATGGTCAATGGCGCGATATTGAAATGACGTTCAATCCGGAAAGGATGCGGATCAAATGAGGACTTTTCTGACGGGTGTTCTGCTGGCGGCAACGCTTATGGCTCCAGCTGGAGCCGTTGTAGCGCAAAACGGGCCTTTGCGAATTGAAATCACCGACGGGGTGATTGAACCGCTGCCCTATGCGGTGCCCAGCTTTGTCCCCGAAACCGCCGCTGCAGCGGAGTTATCGACGCAGATTGCACAGGTGATTGCCTCCGATCTGAGCGGCACCGGGTTGTTTCGCGAAATCCCGGCCTCGGCGCATATCTCCAAAGTCACAGATTTTAACGCGCCGGTGCAATATGCCGATTGGAAGGCCGTGAATGCTCAGGCTCTGATCACCGGGGCGGTCAGCGTCAATGGCAATCGGCTGACAGTGCGGTTTCGCGGCTATGATGTGTTTGCTGACAAAGAGTTGGATGGCGGCGGATTGCAATTCACCGGCACCACCGAAGGCTGGCGCAGAATGGCCCATAAAGTTGCGGATTCGATCTATACCAGGATTACCGGTGAGGGCGGTTACTTCGACAGCCGGGTTGTCTATGTCTCGGAAAATGGGCCCAAGAACGACCGGCGCAAGCGGTTGGCGATCATGGATTACGATGGGGCCAATGTTCAATACCTGACTAACAGCGCCTCTATCGTGCTGGCACCGCGGTTCTCACCAACCGGTGACCGGGTGCTCTATACCAGCTATGAGAGCGGTTTTCCACAGATCCATGTGATGGATGTAGGGCAGGTGAAACGTCGGGTTCTGTCCACGGATGATGGGATCATGAGTTTTGCGCCGCGGTTTTCCCCAGATGGTCGCACCGTTGTGTACTCGCAGTCGCAGGGCGGCAATACTGATCTTTTCACAATGGACATCGCCAGCGGCAAGCGCACACGGTTGACCAGTGCGCCGTCCATCGAAACAGCGCCGTCCTTTTCACCAGATGGCAGTCAGATCGTCTTTGAAAGCGATCGCTCGGGCAGCCAGCAACTATATGTTATGGCCGCAACCGGCGGGGATGCACGCCGGATCAGTCACGGTAAAGGACGCTATGGCACCCCGGTTTGGTCACCGCGCGGCGATCTGCTCGCCTTTACCAAACAGAACAAAGGACGGTTCCACATCGGCGTGATGCGCACGGATGGCGGAGAAGAACGGCTGTTGACGGCCTCGTTCCTGGATGAAGGGCCGACCTGGTCTCCAAATGGGCGTGTGATCATGTTCACCCGTGAAACTCAGGGCGCCAATGGGCGGGCCTTGCTCTATTCGGTGGATATCTCGGGGCGGAACCTAAAACCGGTGCGAACCCCAGATGGGGCCTCGGACCCGGCCTGGTCGCCATTGCAAAAGTAAGAAGCAGATCAGCCCCATGGCAAGGCAAAATAGCCTGTGATAGGGTCAACGAAATATAGAGTAACAGCATGAGGCTGACATCATGAGTGGTTTAACAAAAGCAATTCTGGTTATTTCGGCACTGGGTCTTTCGGCCTGTACCAACGCGGCCTGGGATAACAGCAATACAACAGACCTGAATTCAGGTGGCGCGGCAGGTGTCGCGGACCAGACCAGCCCGGCCTATTTCCAGCAGGAAATTGGCGACCGGGTGCTGTTTGTGGTGAATGAGTCCGGGCTGACAACCGAGGCTCAGGGCATTCTGCTGGCGCAGGCAAATTGGTTGCTGGCCAATACCGATTACAATGCCACCATCGAAGGCCATGCAGACGAGCAGGGGACCCGCGAGTATAACCTTGCCCTCGGAGCACGCCGCGCCAATTCCGCGCGCGAGTATCTGGTGTCGCGCGGTGTCGCCGGGAGCCGCATCAAGGTTCTGACCTATGGCAAAGAGCGCCCGCTTGAAATCTGCTCGGATGAAAGCTGCTATTCGAAAAACCGCCGGGCTGTGACTATTCTGGCTGGTGGGCTGACGGGGTAAATGATGCGTCTTTATGTTCTTGCTGCTGTTGCGGCTGTTAGCCTCTTTCCTGTCGGCCTGCGGGCACAGGATCAGCAAACTCTGGCAGATATCCGCCAGGAACTCACGGTTCTACATGTCGAAATCCAGCGCTTGAAACGCGAGTTGTCGACCACGGGGGCGCCTGCCACCAATCTGGGTGGCAATACGGTGTTGGACCGGGTTGGCGCCATTGAAAATGCATTGCAGGGGCTGACCTCTCAGACGGAGCAGCTGGAACATCGGATCAACAGCGTGGTGACGGATGGCACCAACCGTATTGGGGATCTGGAATTCAGACTGGTCGAACTGGAAGGCGGCGATATCAGTCAGCTTGGTGAAACTTCGACACTGGGCGGCGGCATCGAAACGCTTCCAACCACTGGAGAGAGCACCATTGATACCTCGGGCGAGCTGGCACTGGGTGAGCGGGCTGACTTTGACGCTGCCATGGCAGCACTGACTGAAGAAAACTATCAGGATGCGGCAGCGCGGTTTGCCAGCTTCAATGTGACCTATCCCGGCAGCCCGCTGGCCGTCGAGGCCCACTTTAACCGCGGTAAGTCACTAAACGGATTGGGCGTCACTAAAGAGGCAGGACATGCATTCCTGGCTGCCTTTAGTGCCAGTCCCACTGGGCCGATGGCGCCACAAGCGCTGCTTGAGCTTGGCTACACACTTCGGAATTTGGGTCAAACCAGCCAAGCTTGTATCACACTATCCGAGATCAAGGCCCGGTTTCCCGAATCGGAGATTGTTCCAGCAGCCGAGCAGGAGAGGGCGAGCCTAGGCTGTTCTTGACCTAAGAGATGCAGAATATGAATTTACTATCGGAGGTGCGGGGTCATTTTATGACGCCGCTGCCTCGCCGTTTGGGGGTCGCCTTGTCAGGCGGGGGCGATTCGATGGCTCTGCTGCATATCCTGATGCAGTGCTTTCAGGGGCAAGATGTCGAAATACTGGCCGCAACCGTCGATCATGGGCTGCGCGCGGATTCAGCGCAGGAAGCTCAGCAGGTCTCCGAGATGGCCACCAAACTGGGCGTTGATCACGAAGTTTTGCAATGGCAGGGCTGGCAAGGCGATGGCAACCTGCAAGACCAGGCACGACAAGCGCGATACCAACTGTTGGAGGCATGGGCCAGCCGCAATGACATCCCGGTTCTGGCGCTGGGGCATACCGCAGATGATCAGGCGGAAACCGTGTTGATGCGGCTGGCGCGATCTGCTGGGGTCGATGGGTTGTCGGCAATTCCTGTCCGTCGCCAATTGGAGAAGGTAACCCTGCTTCGCCCCTTACTGGCGGTGACACGGGCACAGTTGCGCGACTATCTCACCGCGCTTGATCAGACCTGGATCGAGGATCCTTCAAATCATGATCAGAGGTTCGAACGGGTTCGGATCCGTCAGGCAATGGACCTGCTAGAGCCATTAGGCCTGTCCACGGCTGCCTTGTCGACGGTTGCAGAGAATATGGCCACGGCACGGGAAGCACTTGAACACTATAGCTTTATCGCAGCACGAGACGTCGCGCAGATTGTTTCGGGGGCGGTGGTTCTGGATCAGTCCAAGCTGGGCGGTCTGCCAGATGAAATTTTGCACCGGGTGCTAACGCGAGCCTTGCAATGGGTTTCGGGGGCGACTTACCCCCTGCGTCGCCGGGTTATGGGTGAGGCACTTGAAGCGGTTCGTTCAGGCGGTTCACTGACGCTTGGGGGTTGCCGCATCTTGGGCCGTGCGGGACGAGTCTGGATTTGCCGCGAGCTTAACGCGGTACGTGAAGAGGCTGTCCAGCCCGGTCAACTGTGGGACAATCGCTGGCTCTTGTCTGGTGGTGACCCCTCAGGTATTGAGGTGCGGTCGCTGGGCAAGGCGGGCCTGTTGCTTTGCCCGAACTGGCGCCAACTGGGATGTCCCGGAGTGGTGCTTGAAGCGACGCCAGCCCTGTGGACCGCGCAGGAATTGGTGGCTGCTCCACTGGCGGCAATGGGCAACAAATGGACGGCTAAAACGGCAAAATCTGGCGAAGAGTTCTATGCAAGCCTTTTATCGCATTGAACCTGCCCGAATGATCCTTATTTTAGTGTCAAAGCAGGCGCGCCGAATGGCACGCTTCGAAAACTAGGAGAGCTGCCTTGGGCAACGCACGTAATATCGCCTTCTGGGTTATTCTGTTTCTGCTGGTCTTGGCCCTGTTCAATATGTTCAGCGGCTCGAGCAGCACGATGCAGAGCCAGGAAAGAACCTTTTCCGACTTCGTCACCGCCGTTGAAGGAGGTGGCGTGAGCAATGTCATCCTGGACGGCGAACAGATTCGGTTCTCCGGCTCCGACGGCAATACCTATGTCACCATCAAGCCATCAGATGCCGAAGTGACAAAGTTGCTGATCGAGAACAACATCCCTGTCCGTGCTGAAAAGCAGGCCCAATCCGGGTTTCAGGCCTTCCTTCTGACATTGTTGCCCTTCCTGCTGCTGATCGGTGTTTGGGTCTACTTTATGAACCGGATGCAGGGTGGCGGCAAAGGTGGCGCCATGGGCTTTGGTAAGTCCAAGGCCAAGATGCTGACCGAAAAGCATGGCCGCGTAACATTTGATGACGTTGCCGGTATCGACGAAGCCAAGGAAGAGCTGGAAGAGATCGTAGAATTCCTGCGTAATCCGCAGAAATTCTCGCGTTTGGGCGGCAAGATCCCCAAAGGTGCGCTGCTGGTGGGCCCTCCGGGTACTGGTAAAACGCTACTGGCCCGTGCCATCGCCGGTGAAGCAGGTGTGCCGTTCTTCACCATTTCAGGTTCTGATTTTGTTGAAATGTTCGTTGGTGTGGGTGCATCCCGTGTGCGCGACATGTTCGAGCAGGCGAAAAAGAATGCGCCTTGTATCGTGTTCATCGATGAAATTGACGCTGTAGGTCGCCACCGTGGTGCAGGTTATGGCGGAGGTAACGACGAACGTGAGCAGACATTGAACCAATTGCTGGTTGAGATGGACGGTTTCGAGGCCAACGAAGGTGTAATCATTCTGGCCGCGACCAACCGTAAAGACGTTCTTGACCCAGCCCTGCTGCGTCCGGGTCGTTTTGACCGGAACGTGACTGTTGGTAACCCTGACATCAAAGGCCGTGAGAAGATTTTGGGCGTGCACGCACGCAAGACTCCGCTGGGCCCTGACGTGGACCTGCGCATCATTGCACGTGGTACTCCGGGTTTCTCGGGTGCGGATCTGGCCAATCTGGTGAATGAGGCTGCCCTGATGGCGGCCCGCATTGGCCGTCGCTTTGTCACCATGGACGATTTTGAAAGCGCCAAGGACAAGGTCATGATGGGCGCCGAGCGTCGATCGATGGTGATGACGCAGGAACAGAAGGAAATGACTGCCTACCACGAGGCTGGCCACGCGGTTGTGGGGATTTCCCTACCCAAGTGTGACCCGGTTTATAAGGCGACGATCATTCCGCGTGGTGGTGCATTGGGCATGGTGATGAGCCTGCCTGAGTTTGACCGCCTGAATATGTTCAAGGAAGAATGTCACCAGCGCTTGGCGATGACGATGGCGGGTAAGGCTGCTGAAATCATCAAATACGGTGAGAGCGAAGTGTCCAACGGTCCTGCCGGTGATATCCAGCAAGCCTCCGGACTGGCGCGCGCCATGGTAATGCAGTGGGGCATGTCCGACAAAGTTGGCAACATTGACTACCAAGAGGCCGCTGCCGGCTATCAAAACAACGGTGGCGCTGGCGGGTTCTCTGTCTCTGCTGCGACCAAAGAACTGATCGAAGAAGAAGTCAAACGTCTGATCGACGAAGGTTATGCGCGGGCGCGCAAGATCTTGACTGACAACAACGAAGGTTTTGAACGTCTGGCGCAGGGTTTGTTGGAATATGAAACGCTGACCGGCGAAGAGATCAAACGCGTCATGAATGGCGAGTTGCCCAGTGCAAACGATGACGAAGATGACGACGCTGATCAGGGCAATGCCTCGGTTACGGCCGTTCCCAAGGCCAAGCCGAAGAAGTCACCACCCGAGGGTGACATGGAACCAGAACCTTCGGCCTAAATTAGGCAAAGTTCACAAAAGGCCGCGCTTTGCGCGGCCTTTTTGTTTGCAGCTACACCATCAATTGTGTACTATGGTATACAATGACTGATGTGGCTGATTAGAGAGATATAATGAGCGAGCTTGACTGGAAGCCGGACCTGTACGGGCAGTTTGCAGGGCTTCGATTGCGACCTGCGCTTGATCTGCTAATGCGCATCGGATCATTGCCTGACGGCGGTATATGCGATCTGGGTTGTGGGGCAGGGACCGTCGGGCCGATCTTGGCAACCCGGTTTCGGGGTAGACAGTTAGTTGGGGTAGACAGTTCCCCGGCTATGCTGGCAAAAGCAGCTGCGCTTGATATCTATGATGATCTGGTCGAAGCAGATGTTGCACACTGGGAATCAGAGACCTCACCGGCTCTTATTTTTTGCAACGCAGTTCTTCACTGGCTACCCGATCATGATGCGTTGCTGCCAAGGTTGGTGGCAATGCTGCCAGCAGGCGGAATTCTTGCGGTTCAACTGCCCAATCAGAACCAAGCGCCATCACACCAGTTGTGGCATGATCTGGTTGATCGCCATTACCCCGGGCGTTTCGATTCACAGTCGGGGCCGGGGATCCTGAAAGCGACAGAGTACCATGCGTTACTTTCACAATTTGGCAGTGTTGATGTTTGGGAAACGGACTATCTGCAACACCTGCCGCCTGCTGACGAAGGGCATCCCGTTCGCAGGTTCACCGAGTCAACGTTTGCGAGGCCCGTGCTAGCCACCTTGCAGCAGGCTGAGCAAAAACATCTGATTGAGCTTTACGATGCTGAAATCGAAACGGTTTACCCGCGTAAGGCAGATGGATCGGTCTTGTTTTCTTTCCGACGGCTCTTTTTCAAGCTGGACATTCCGACCTAGAACGGGCCGTGTTGGCAAAACTGATAACCAGACCGCGCTAGGGGAAAAGACATGCCAACGTTGATCGAAACTGAATTTCAGGGTGTGATTACATGGCTCGGGCACGTCGCTGCAAATGACGGATTAAGAGCCAAACCAGTTTCAACTATGGATCTAGGGTTTGAGGGCGATGCAGGGGCGCGGCATGCCGGCGCAAATCGCGAGTCCTGTGTGCGGGTGAAGAACCTTTATCCTCAGGGAACTGAAATTCGCAACGTACGGCAACTGAGCATCCTGTCCGAGGAAGAGTTGGCATTGATCGCCGCTGACATGGGGATGGAGAAGGTGGACCCGGCGCATCTGGGCGTGTCGATTGTGGTGCGCGGTATTCCGGATTTTACCTTTGTGCCACCGGCATCGCGACTGCAGGGCCCAGATGGGGTGACTGTGGTTACAGATACAGAAAACCGGCCCTGCATCTTTCCAGCCAAGGAAATTGAAAAAGATCACGCGGGATTTGGTCCAAAATTTAAGCCCGCTGCAAAGAACCGCAGGGGAATCACGGCTTGGGTTGAACGGCCCGGAAAATTGGTCGTTGGCCAGCCGCTGCGACTTTTTATTCCAGATCAGCGCGCTTGGACGCCATAAATGGAATAGGTGTTTTTGCTGGGTATCTAATTCGAAACCTGTCGCAGAGCTGACGCCGCTTCGCGTCCTGAAAATGTCGGAAATCACATGCTGAAATGACGCTGGGCCAGCTATGGCTTGATTAGCGTCGGCAAAACTGCCGCAAAAAGTTTCAACACTTGAGATCAAGGGTCAGGGTCATGAGCTACAAAAGCGATATCGAAATTGCGCGTGAAGCGCAAAAGCGTCCCATCCAGGAAATTGGTGAAAAGCTGGGCATCGCCAGCGCCGACCTGGTTCCTTATGGCCACGACAAAGCCAAAGTCGGCCAGTCGTTCATCAATTCGGTTCAGGACCGTACGGACGGCAAACTGATCCTGGTGACTGCGATCAACCCAACCCCAGCTGGTGAAGGCAAGACCACTACAACCGTTGGTCTGGGTGACGGTTTGAACCGCATTGGCAAAAACGCCATGGTTTGTATCCGCGAGGCATCCTTGGGTCCAAACTTTGGCATGAAGGGTGGCGCTGCTGGTGGCGGCTACGCGCAGGTTGTTCCGATGGAGGACATGAACCTGCACTTCACCGGTGACTTCCACGCGATCACCTCGGCCCACTCGCTGCTGTCGGCGATGATCGACAACCACATCTATTGGGGCAATGCGCTGGAAATCGATACCCGTCGTGTGGCTTGGCGTCGTGTGGTCGACATGAACGACCGTGCATTGCGCCAGATCACTGCGTCTTTGGGCGGTGTGTCCAACGGTTTCCCACGCGAAACCGGTTTTGACATCACTGTGGCCTCCGAAGTGATGGCGATCCTGTGTCTGGCCAACAACCTGGAAGACCTGCAGAAACGTCTGGGCGACATCATCGTTGCCTATCGCCGTGATCGCACCCCGGTTTATTGCCGCGACATCGAAGCAGATGGCGCCATGACCGTGCTGCTGAAAGATGCGATGCAGCCAAACCTGGTGCAGACACTGGAAAACAACCCAGCGTTTGTCCACGGTGGTCCATTTGCCAACATCGCGCACGGTTGTAACTCGGTTATCGCAACCAAGACTGCGCTGAAGGTGGCGGATTATGTTGTCACCGAAGCTGGCTTTGGTGCTGATCTGGGTGCCGAGAAGTTCATGAACATCAAGTGCCGCAAGGCCGGACTGGCGCCATCAGTGGTGGTTCTGGTTGCGACTGTGCGTGCGATGAAGATGAACGGTGGCGTCGCTAAGGCCGATCTGGGCACTGAAAACGTTGAGGCAGTGCAGTCGGGTTGTGCAAACCTTGGTCGTCACATCGAGAACCTCAAGAGCTTTGGTGTTCCGGTTGTTGTCGCGATCAACCACTTTGTCACGGATACCGATGCCGAAGTGCAGGCCATCAAGGATTTTGTGGTCGCGCAGGGCTCCGAGGCGATCCTGTCGCGTCACTGGGAGCTGGGCTCCGAAGGGTCGGCTGATCTGGCAACCCGTGTGGCTGAAATTGCCGATGCGGATATGGCTAACTTTGCGCCGATCTATCCGGATGACATGCCACTGTTTGAAAAGATCGAAACCGTCGCCAAGCGTATCTATCGCGCTGACGAAGTTCTGGCTGACGCCAAGATCCGCAAGCAGTTGCACGAATGGGAAGAGCAGGGCTACGGCAATCTGCCGGTTTGTATGGCCAAAACGCAGTACTCGTTCTCGACTGATCCGACACTGCGTGGCGCGCCGGTTGGCCATTCGGTGCCGGTTCGTGAAGTGCGGCTGTCGGCCGGCGCTGGGTTCATCGTTGTAGTCTGTGGTGACATCATGACCATGCCCGGCCTGCCACGTAATCCAGCAGCCAAAAGCATCTGCCTGAATGACACAGGTGAGATCGAAGGCTTGTTCTAAGTTGCAAAATACGCTTTCTGCGGCCCGGGGGATCCCCGGGCCGCAGGAGTTTGAGACATGACCCAATTGACTTCACCTCACGCATGCACGGACATGAGCGCCGTGCGGGCTGAAATCGACAAACTGGATGCCACATTGGTTTCGCTTTTGCGTGAACGGGCGGCTTATATCGACCGGGCAATTGCGCTAAAGCAAATTAACGGTTGGCCAGCACGTATACCACAGCGGGTAGAAGATGTGGTCAGCAAGGTACGCGACGCTGCTGGTGATGAAGGGCTGGACCCGGAGCTGGTGGACACGCTGTGGCGGCACCTGATTGACTGGTCAATTGCGCGAGAAGCGCGGGTCATACGGGAAATTTGAACGGGCTTCTTTCAAAGCTCGGGGGAAAGGGAAAGAACAATGGCAGCAAGTATTATTGACGGTAAGGCCTTTGCCGCCACCGTGCGTGAAAAAGTGGCAGGACATGTTGCCCGCCTGAAAGAAGAGAATGACATCACGCCAGGTTTGGCTGTGGTTCTGGTGGGCATGGATCCTGCATCTGAGGTTTATGTCGCGGCCAAACACAAGAGCACGGTCGAGGCTGGTATGGCTTCGTTTGAGCACAAGCTGCCTGCGGATACCTCCGAAGAAGACCTGTTTGCGCTGATCGACGAGCTGAACGCGGACCCGAAGGTGCATGGCATCCTTTGCCAATTCCCGGTCCCGGACCACCTGAACGAACGCCGCGTGGTGGCCCGCATCGATCCGTCTAAGGACGTGGATGGTCTGAGCGTGGTAAACGCGGGCCTGCTGGCAAGTGGAGAAAAGGGCCTTGTGTCCTGCACACCGCTGGGTTGCCTGATGCTGCTGCGCGATCAGGTGGGTAACATGTCGGGCAAGAATGCAGTGGTGATCGGTCGTTCGAACCTCTTTGGTAAGCCGATGGCGCAGCTACTGCTGAAGGAAAGCTGCACCGTCACCATCGCCCACTCTCGTACGCAGGATTTGGCCGAAGTCTGTCGTCGCGCCGATATTCTGGTTGCGGCTGTTGGCCGGGCCGAGATGGTCAAAGGTGACTGGGTGAAACCCGGTGCCACGGTGATCGACGTCGGCATCACCCGCATCCCACATCCAGAAAAGCCCGGTAAGACCAAGCTACTGGGCGACGTCGACTTCGCCGAGGCAGCTGAGGTCGCCAGCGCCATCACGCCGGTGCCGGGCGGTGTTGGTCCAATGACCATTGCCTGCCTGCTGGCCAATACCGTTACGGCATGTTGTCGGGCCAATGGCTTAGCTGAGCCAGAGGGGCTGACCGCCTGATCCTGCGCCAATGGTGACGCCGGATTTGAGTATTTAAGGCAAAAAGAAACAAGGGCGGCTCGTGAGGGCCGCCTTTGTTGTTAGCCACCAGTGATTACCTGGAACAGAATGCGACCGGGGAGCAGTGTGAACAGCCCTGCGACGACCAAGGCGCCCCATGTCATGCTCACCATGGTGCGCCTGTGGCTCACGATGTCTTTGCGTCGCGCGGCCGTTACGGCCTGAACCAAGCCAACAAGTGCAAGAGCCGATAAGATGTGAATGGGGCTGAAACGACCGATCAGCTTGACCTGGTGAATGGCAAGGCTGGACACAGCCACGGTCGTCATCAGTATGACCCAGCACCAACCCAGCCAACGATGACGCCTGTCGCCACGCTGCAGAGAGAAAATCGTTACGGTTAGAGGAAGAAGTGTCAGGGCGGCGAGGGTGTGTATCTGGATAACAGCAGAAGCCGACAGCAGTGGGGTGAGATGCATGGGATGTGTCCTGGTGAATAACTTCAAAAGCTATGCAGGCTTGACCTCAGACATGGCAAAGCGGGATACGTGAATGGCAGGAAACTCTGCGCGAATAACAGGGTAAAACCGCACATGTCACTGACGCTTCGTGAAATTTGGCAATATGCTTGGCTGCGCTGGGGAGCGGCCTGGCTGCTGTTTGTACTTTTGGCCAGTACCCTTGGGCCATTTGGTACGTTTGAGCTGCTGCCCCTTGGCCCGCGTTTGGGCTATTGGGCACTGGTGCTGGGCCTGTCCATGGGACTGGAGGCGCTGCGCCGCCTGTTGGGGGGATGGGATTGGACCTGGCAATGGCGACTGGCGTCGCATCTGCCCTATGCTACGGTTCTTGGGGTGATGATTGTCTGGATCAATTGGATCTGCTTTGGTGTTGCAGCCAGTTGGGCGGCGTTTGGGTTTCTTTTCAGTGTAATATTGATCGTTGCCCTGGGGGTTGAGGGCGTTTTGCTGCTCTTGTCGTCCGGGCCAACAGAGGTTCAAAACTCGCCTCAACCAGAACCGCCAACTGACGACTGGTTGATGGGTAAACTTGCTGTCGAGAAACGTGGGGCCCTTGTTCGGCTTGAGGCACAGGATCACTACACTCTGGTTGTGACAGAGGCCGGGCAAGATCTTTTGTTGCTCAGGTTTGGCGATGTGGTCGAGCGTTTGGGCTCCGGTGCGGGCCAACGTGTGCACCGGTCGCATTGGGTGGCAAAGGGTGCGGTGCGCCACGCCCGAAACCAGAACGGGCGAGACACTTTGCTGATGGCGGACGAAAGTGAAGTCCCGGTAAGCCGTAGTTTTCGCGCAGCGGCAAAGCAGGCAGGCTTGATCTAGGCCTTAACCCTGCTTTGCAACCGGAACCATGGTGCCCTGAAGAATTGCGATCAGCTTTTCAGAGTCTCCTGTGATGGCGTGGACCTCGGCTGTAACGACAACCAGACGGCGGCCGGGTTTGATGACGCGCCCGGTTGCACGCAGATAGTCGCCAGCCCCCGGCGCCAGCAAGTTGATCTTGATTTCGGCGGTCATCACCTCTTGGTCATCAGGCATCTTGGTCAAAGCGGCATAGCCAGCGGCAGTGTCACCGATGGCAAAACTGAGAGCTGCATGAGCAACATCATGTTGCTGGCGGCTGGAGGGCAAGATAGGGGCGGTTATGACGACCTTACCTTCACTGACCTCGTCTATTTCTGCACCGAGGGTTTGCATCATGCTTTGCCGGGCAAAGCTGTCGCGGATGCGGGTTTCGATATCGGTCATTTAGCAGCTCCTGTCTTGTTGAGGGCAGCATAAGCCGGATGATCCCATAATGGTGAATGACGTGGCGGAGATTATCGCTATCGGGGGAAAGGAATGCCGTTGGCGGGTTCCGCCAGCGTCAGCAAGAAACCGACCTTGGTTTTGCCGCTGCCGGTGGGGGCGATCAACGGGGTTGCCGGATCATCGGAGCGGTCCAGCATCGCCTGTTGATGCGGATGTAAAACCAGTTGAGTATCTGCTCGGGTAGATGCAACATGGCGCAATTTCAAACATTTAAGTCGAGATATTCAACATGGAACATGATTTTGAAAAGCAAAGATCAGAAACTATTTGGGTCTTGGAGGATTTGGGATCTAAGCAAAGCCTTCCCGCAATCGCGGATTTTGATTTCTATCTGGTGCCCGCATCAAGCATGAGTGATCCAGTTAGGGCGGTTTTAGAATTGAAGGCGGAGGGCTATGCCGCAGCATTTGATGAGGAAACCAAGGATATCTGGATTCCGATCTATGCATTGACCGTGGCAATTGACGCCATATGGGACCATGAAGAGCGCATCACTAAAATCGGATTGTCGTCAGGATATCGCCCCGATGGCTGGGGCTTTACCGATGCAAGTAAGATGAACGAGGCCTGAGAGGAATGTCCTAAGGTCTCGGGTCGCTACCTCACGATCACTTCGTCGTCTACGAACATATTGGCCCAGGCGCGGTCAATCAGATCGGGGGACATTTGGTTGGGGATGCCCTCAAATTCGCAGATGGCGATCATCTGGTCGATCAGGAACACTGGCTGATAGTTTGCATAGGTGTTTTCGATCGTTGGGTATTTGTTTTTAAGAAGATGCACCAATGTAGCCTCATCCAGCGCCATTCCCTTCTTCCGGGCGACGAGGGCGAATATTTTCAGGAAGTTTTCCTGACTTGGCCCGTCGATTTTGATCTTGAAGAAGATCCGGCGTAGGGCGGCTTGGTCGAATATTTCATTGGGATGGTAGTTGGTGGAGAAGATCACCAGCGTGTCAAAGGGCACTTCAAATTTTTCACCCGACTGGAGGGCCAGGATATCTTTGCTTTCTTCCAGCGGAACAATCCAGCGGTTGATCAGGGCCTGTGGAGGCTCGGCCTGCCGTCCCAAGTCATCAACGATGAAAATGCCGCCGGTTGCCTTTAGCTGCAGGGGGGCCTGATAGGTGCGCGCGGTTGGGTTATAGACCAGATCCAGCATCGAAAGGGTCAGTTCACCGCCCGTGACCACTGTTGGGCGTTCGCAGCAGACGTAGCGACTGTCAAAGCGGCGGGTGCGGCGCAGGGCATTAGGATCGTCCTGTACCTGTTCCACTGCGGTATGGACAATCGGGTCATAGACAGTGATCACCTGACCGGCATACTCGATGGCGCGTGGCACATAGACCTGATCGCCCAAGGCATCGCGGATACCGTTTGAGATAGAGGACTTACCATTGCCGGGTGGGCCATACATCAGGATCGAACGACCCGCGCTGACGGCGGGGCCGAGGTGGTCCAGCAGGCTATCCGGAAGAACCAGATGGCCCATGGCATTGGTCAGCTGTTTGCGATTGACCTGAATGTTGCGTATCGACTGACGTTTGACCTGTTCACGGTAGACATCCAGCGGCACCGGCATGGCGCCAAAGTACTCGGACTGGGTGAGGGCATCCAGCGCGCGGGCCTTACCGGCGTCAGTCAGCTGATAGCCCATTTCATTGCCACTGTTGGCGTTCAGGGTGCCGGTTGCTTCCAACAGCTTTTGCTCGCGGGCGATGTCTACCAGCTCTTGGGTGACCGACATTGGCAGACAAATGGCTTCCGCAATTTCGCTGACCATATCGACATTTTTGCGGAAGATGGTTTTCAGCAGGATGTCACGCATCATCACCGACGGTAGCTGCATTTGTTCCATGCCCTTTGGGGCAGGCGGGGCCGTCACGTGAGAAGTCTGCATGTTCATTGGTCAAGGCCTGTATCTGGTCACTGTCTCGCGGCACGCTCAACAAAATTGAGAGGTGTCGTTTGGGAACAGTTTATTCAGCACTGTGGCACGAGCGGGGCAGACCTGTAGCAATTCAGCGATTGTGCGATGCGCAAGCTGCGTTCAATCTCTCAGGCTTTAGACAACTGGATTGTTTCAGCTGCCGTAGAGCGCGCCAAGGATCAGATAGATTGCCAGTGTTCCGCCCAGGCACAGGCCCATGGGGAATTTGCTCTGGCCGACGTCCCAGCTTTTCCAATCCGGGGCCAAGCGGCGCAGTGGTGTGTGCTTGGCAATCCTGTGGGTGACGAAACTAGCCAGCAAATTTGCGGTAAAGATCAGCAGGATGATCCTGAGATCAGCAAAGGCCACAAGAGGCGCAGCTGCGCCTGCAAATTTTCCATCTCCGGCGCCAATCATTCCTGCACTGTAGAACAAGAACCCGAGACCAACACCAATAGGAAGATGCAGAAGCTGCCAGCCATAGTCGGTCCAGGACATCAAAAATGGTCCCACCACGATAAAAATCACCGCAGTAAGATCTACTGCCCAATTTGGTATCCGCATGCCACGTAGATCGGTGAGCATAATTGTATAACAAATGGGCAGCACAAATGGCAGGAACCACAGAGCGACATGGGCCGGAATTGCCAGCATGTATTAAGCGCTTTCCAGCGCACGCAGACTGCGCACAGCTTCTTCAAAATGCTGCGGGTGGGTGTTGATGGCTTCACGCAGCAGACCTTCGCCGGTTGAAACATCGCCCTGTTTGATCGCAGTCAGCGCCAAGGTATGCAAGAGCTGTGCCCGTTCGATCTGTCCCATCGGGATCACCGGCAGCGTGTAATTGCGTTGTGCGCCACGGGCCAGAACCAGATTGTTTTTGGCAGTGAACAGCGCCTGATCCTGACGGATGGCTTCGCCAAACAGACGTTCTGCGTCGGTATAGTCGCCGCGGGTCAGCTTGGAATAGCCCCAGTTGTTCATGACGCCTGCGGGGCGGGTGGTTAGCGAAACCGCGATTTCATAGAAACTGTCGGCCCTTTTCCATTCCTTGTTGGCATCCGCAACCATCGCCTCTAGCCGATAGCGTTTGAAGGTCTCGTGGGTTGGGGGTACATCGTCCAATGCGGCTTTGGCGGCTTTCCAATCGCCGTTGCGGATCAACGCATCAGCCAGATCTACCTTGTCGTCGTTGGTCGCGCCGTCCAGAGAATTGACCTTTTTCCAGGCTGAGACTGCCTCGGTGTTCCGCTTGGCGCGGACCAGAGAAATAGCGAGGCCTCGTTGCAGGTCGATACGGTTGGTATTGCCCTGCAATGATCTGGTGAAATAACTGACTGCCTCGTTAGGGTCAGCGGCGGTCAACATGACGTCATTCAGGTCGGTTTCATCAACCACATTGACGTCCTGAAACGCCCGCTCGACACTTGCGGGATCATCTTTGCCGCAGGCAGACAGGAATAGTCCACCAGCCAGACATGCTGATACAAGAAATACTTGGCGCATTTTTGCGTCCTTTACTGCTCTGCCTTGTTCATGGCGTCGTACGGATCAGGAAATTGCCCCCACCACGTTGCACCAATTCATAGTCTTGGTTTTGTCCAGCAGTATTAGCAGAATTTTCCAAATTTGCGAGGGCCAAGCGCAGATTCTCACGGATTGGGTCACTTTCGCCATTATCCAGGGCATAAGCGCGGCGTAGAACCTGTTCTGCTTCGGCGTATTTGCCCTGTTCCATCAGAACTACACCCAGATTGTTCATCGCTTCGGGCCAATCCGGTTCTTCCTTGACTGCGCGGCGCAACAGGGTTTCGGCCTGACCAAGGCGACCGAGCCCAAGATTTGCAGTCCCCATGCTGGAGAGAACTTCGCCAGTCATCCCATGATCCAATGCCGCGCGGATGAAGGCATCTAGGGCAAGCTCATACTGGCCAGCCGCCATCATCCTGTGACCGACTTCCAGCCCATCCTCGGCTTGCTTGCTGTGGTCCACGCCCGGCGCCCAGGGCGTAGCGGGATCCGAAGTGGTTGAACCGCAAGAGGCCACCACCGCACAGGCGGTGATGGCAATCAAGGTCTTGCGAAGCGATGCGGGCCAAGCCCCATCTTTTGAAGTCATGTATTAGTTGCTCATATTGCCCAGGTTGCCGATCGCCTTAATCGATGGGCCAACCAGAATGATCAGCAGCGGCGGCAATGTCAGGCCCATTGTGGCAAGGGTCATTTTTGTTGGCAACTTATTTGCGGCCTCTTCTGCCCGCATAACGCGTTTGTCACGCATTTCCGCTGCATAGACCCGCAGCGCGTCAGCGATCGAGGTCCCGAAGGTCGCCGATTGGATCATCACGGTAACAAAAGAGGACAGATCCTGCACCCCACAGCGGGTCGCCATATCGCGCAACACCTTATCCTTATCTTTGCCCGCTTTCATCTCATAGGCGACGACATCAAATTCGTCGGCCAGATCCGGGTAAGAGGCGTGCAGTTCTTTGGCAACGCGCACAATGGCCTGATCCAGAGACTGCCCGGCCTCGACGCAGACCAGCATCAGGTCAAGTGCGTCAGGGAAACCGGCTGTGATCTTTTCTTTGCGCTCGGCGATCCGGCGGGTGACCCAGTACTTTGGCAACATATAGCCAGCACCACCGGGACCGATGATACGGATCATCATCTGTTGCCCGTCAAATTCGATATCGGCGTTCAGAACATAAACAAAAAACAGGCCCGCAATTAGTCCGATAATGCCCAATGCAAACTGGGCAAAGTGGAAAAAGCGAACTGAATCCTTGGATTGATAGCCCGCCTGACGGAGTTTGAGCTCCATCGCGGATAGCTCTTCGGCGTCTTGCGGTTCCAGAAAGTTCGCAAATTTCTGCAATTGCTCGTTGCGGTTGCCCTGACGGAGCCGTTCTTTCTTGGGTTTTGTGCCAGCGTCCGGATTGTTGCGCTTTTTCAGTTTTTTCAGCGGATCTTCGCGCTGGTTCAACAACAGTGGGATAGTCAGCAGGATCATGAACAGACCCAGCAGTCCCACCACTAGAAGAGGTCCAAAGTCACCCAGCTGATTGGTAATCAGCGCGTTGATACTTGTGAGAAATTCCACAGTGTTTGCCCCTTATACCTTAATATTGGTCAGCGCGCGCATGACAAACAGATTGACGGTCAACAACACGCCCACGATGAAACAGCAGGGAATAAAATAGGGGTGATCCAACACTGTGTCGTAGTAGTTCGGGTCCTTGGCCAGAATGCCCCCCAGCGCCAGCAGAGGAAAAGCGGATAGGAATTTGCCCGACCATTGTGCTTCAGCTGTGATCGCTTTGACGCGGCGAAACAGGCGGAATCGGGCGCGGATGACCTTGGCCAAACCAGCCAGAACCTCGGCCAGGTTACCCCCGGATTGCTGCTGAATGGTCACGGCTACCGCAAGGAAACGCATATCCTGCATATCCAGCCGTTCAGCCATTTCTTTCAGGGCCTCGCCAACGTCGCGGCCATAGGCGCTCTCGTCTGCGATCATGCCAAATTCGGTGGCGAGCGGATCGTCGACTTCTTTTGCGACAATCTGGATAGCAGAGGAAAATGGGTGGCCCACCCGCAGGCTTCGCACAATCAGTTCAACCGCATCGGGGAGTTGTTCCTCGATCATGCCCATACGTGTCTTTGCTTTCTTGTTGACCCACATGAACACGGCCCCAACACCAATGATAACCGAGGCCATGATACGTATTGGCAATTCAGTTTCGGTGCCTATGCTGAGCCCGACAAAAGCCAAAGCTGCCAGCCCGCCCATGATCATGATCAACTGTCGCGGAGTGAAGGCAATTGCGGCCTTTTGAGCCTTTTCCGCCAGCAAGGAATACAGCGGGATCGACTGGGACTGCATGTGTTGCTGCATTTCCTTACGCAGCTGATCCAGCACCTGTTCGCGATTTCCGCTTTTGTCCAGCATCTCCAGACGGCGATTAACCCGGCTGTTCAGGCTGATGGATTTACCAAAGGCCACCAGATACAGGCCTTCGACCAGCACCAGAACACCAATGAAAATAAGGCCGTAGATGATTGGTTCTGCGCTCAGTTGCATCAGTGTGACTCCATCTTAGTGGGTTCATAGACCGAAGCGGGCAGGTCATACCCCCACATACGGAACCGTTCGGAGAAGTGACTGCGCACCCCTGTGGCTGTGAAGTGACCGATGATTTTGTTCTCAGGGGTCAAGCCGACCCGCTGGTACCGGAAAATTTCCTGCATCGAGATCACGTCGCCCTCCATGCCAGTGATTTCGGTGATTGATGTCATGCGGCGCGAACCATCCTGCAGACGCGAGGCCTGTACGATCAAGTTCACCGCAGACGAGATCTGACTGCGAACCGCCTTGAGCGGCATTTCGATGCCAGCCATGGCGATCATGTTTTCCAGACGGCTGACCCCATCACGGGCCGAGTTGGCGTGGATGGTGGTCATTGACCCGTCGTGGCCAGTGTTCATCGCCTGCAACATGTCGATAACTTCTTCGCCGCGCGTTTCGCCGACAATGATACGGTCGGGGCGCATACGCAGGGCGTTCTTCAGACAATCGCGCGGGGAAACCTCACCTTTGCCTTCGACGTTGGGCGGGCGGCTTTCCATCCGGCCGACGTGGGTCTGCTGCAACTGAAGTTCTGCGGTGTCTTCGATCGTCAGGATGCGTTCGGCATTGTCGATGAAACTGGACAGGGCGTTCAGTGTGGTCGTTTTACCGGAACCAGTACCGCCCGACACGATAATATTCAGTCGAGTGGCAACAGCGGCTTGTAGGTAGGCTGCCATTTCCTCGTTGAAGGCGCCGAAATTCACCAGATCATCAATACCCAGCTTGTCCTTTTTAAACTTCCGGATCGATACCAAAGATCCATCCACCGCAATGGGCGGCACCATTGCGTTGAAGCGCGAGCCATCTGCGAGACGCGCATCCACATAGGGGTTGGATTCATCAACACGACGTCCAACTGCCGAAACAATTTTGTCGATGATCCTGAGAAGGTGCTTTTCATCTTTGAAGGTCACATCGCTCAACATGAGCTTGCCTTCGCGTTCGACAAAAACCTGTTGCGGACCATTGACCAGAATATCGTTGACGGTTTCGTCCTGTAGCAGCGTTTCCAAAGGACCGAGGCCGGTGACCTCGTCGTACAGTTCTTTGGTCAGGGTCTGGCGGTCATCGCGGTTGAGAACGATACCTTTCTCTTCCAAAATTTCGGTGGTGATCGTGGTGATTTCCGCGCGCAGTTCTGCCTCGTTGGCGGTTTCCAGGGCGGCAAGGTTCAGCTGTTCCAACAGTTCTTTGTGAAGTTGGATCTTGATGTCGCTCAATCGTTCCTTGCGCTTGCGCTCTTTGTCCTGAGGAGCGGCTTCGGCTGACGTTTTTGGCATGGGCCGACGCAGCGACGCGCTTTGGTTGGCGGCGGGTTTGGGGGCAATGGGGGCGTCTGGTGTGACGGCCTTCAGCTTGGATGCTTTGGCAGGAGACCCAGCTGCGGCTTGCTTTTTGTACTTGGAAAACATCTTATACCCCCCCCAAGGGATGACTTTATGTTAGGCAGCGACGTCTTGCTGTCCGAGTTCGTGGAGCGACAGCGCCAGCTTGGCGATTTCTTTGCGTAGCGGGTTTTTGGCCGCTGAAACCGCAAGCGGTAGGCCGTGGTCACAACTTTGGACAACGGGTTTGCCACCGTCTGGCAACTGCAAATCGATTGAGATGCCCAGGGATTCAGCCATCCGCTTTACCCGGCTTTTTCCGCTTAGATCGGTGAACTTGGGTGCACGGTTCAATGTGAAACGCAGCTTTTCGAAAGGCAGGTCTTCGGATTGCAACGCCCGCTTCATGCGCAGGGCGTTTTGGGCCGACCGCATATCGAGTTCGATAAGGGAGAAATAGACATGTGCCCTATTGAGCACGCATTCTGACCATTGCACGAGGGTGCGCGGCAGATCGATGACTACAAAATCAAAGTGGCTGCGCGCCATGGCGATCAACCGCTCGATGTCGTCGGAGGAAAAGAACTCAAGCGGCACCATTTCCGACGGAGCGGTTAGGACTTGCAACTTGTCCTGAAAGGAAAGCAGTGCCTGACCGAACATCTCGGCGTCCATTTCATCAATTTGTCCCAACATCTCCATGACGATCTCGCGGCGAGGAAGGTCGAGATAGGTTGCAACAGAGCCGTGCTGCATGTCGAGATCCAGTAAACAAACGCTGGGTTGCTCGTGATCGCTCAACAGCGCCAGTTCCCAAGCCAAGTTGACCGCAAGAGTGGTAGACCCTGACCCGCCGGCCAGCCCCTGACACACAATGACTGCGCCTTCTCGGGCACTGCCTGACTGCAACTGGTGCGGGTTGGCGATGGCCTCTTCCGGTTCGGGTTCCGGAGTGGTCACCCGTTCTATCGCCGCTTGAAGTTCTTGTTCGGGAAGCGGGTAGGGGACAAATTCATCGGCACCCTGGCGCAAGAGCTGATGCAGGGACGCAGGGGTGACATCTTCCGCAATCAGGATCACCTTGATGTCACGGGTCTTTGCCTGAGTGATGATTTCACCCATCAGAACCAAGTTGTCCTCGTCATTCCCATCTATGGCCAGCGCTATGAAACTCAGAGATTCGGCTTCGGGTTGGTTGAAAAAGGCCAGAGCTTCGGCAAAGCCTAGATCGCCCCAGTTTTCACCCATCGCGGATTCCATATCTTCGATCAACAGATCAAAGTTCTGCACATCGCGGCTGACGGTGCAGGCAACAATTGCGTTGGTATCTGTGTGCGGCGTTTCGCTGCTCATTGCCATTATCCTCATTACGGGCGACGACAGGTTTAACCTGTTCGTCCCTGCGTGCGACTCGGTCGGCGCACGTCACCTCTTGTAAGTAATGTCGGGGGCAATTCTGGCGATATTGGGGCCAAAAAGCCCCAATAGTTGGGAAAGTCTAAACAACAGCCGATTGTCGGCCTATTCGACCTATTGAGACGAAGCGGGGAGTGACTGTTCTGTGGTCATGGTTGTGGCTGGAACTGCGCTGGCGATATACTCGCGATAGACCACCTGTGCGTATTTTCCATCCAACAGTGACGGGTGCCTCTTGAGGAACCCTGAAACTTCGGTCAGTGTCCGCCGGTTTTGGCGTTCGCGGCCCTGAGTTGCAATAAGGGGTTGTGTTTCCCCATAAGAAACAACGGCTTCCAGGCGAGAACGACTGATGCCGCGGGTCGACAAATATGAGACGGCAGCGCGCGCGCGGCGCAGACCAAGTGACTTATTGTAATGTGCCGATCCAACAGCATCGGTGTGACCAAAGACCCGGAAACGGACTTCAGGGAACTGTTTAATCCAAGCGGCCTGCTGGTCCAGGACTGCGCGGGCATTGGCGTCGAGACGGGCGCTGTCAAATTCAAAGTTGATGGTCGACGGAACTTCTTCTGCAAACCGTTTGGCGAGCTGGATTGCATAGTTTTGCTCACCACTCATCACCTGAGAATTGTTCAACGTGGCATTGCCGAAGGTGCCTCGGTCCAGTTCATGCCCCGCTTCAATGCTGCAGGCTGCGACGGTCAGGCTGAGCCCCAAAAACGCTGCATGTTTGATCATCTGCGCCATCCTTATTAGTCCATCACATAGCCGTAGGAGCCACTGAAGTCTTGTCTGGCAACTTCTGCGGCGGGGCCTTTCTGGGTTCTCGCGACCCGACCAAACAGAAACAGATCATTTTCACTGGGCGGTTTGACACGGTCTGTTGGCAGGCTCAATGCCTCACCTCGGGTTGGGCTGACCAGATGGGCGCTGATGATGATCACCAGCTCCGTTTGGCTGCGCTGATAATCCGCACTACGGAACAGGGCACCCAAGATAGGGACATCACCCAACCAAGGCAGTTGAGCGTTGTTGTCGAGGAAATCATCCTGGATCAGGCCGGCAATAGCAAAGCTTTCACCGTCTCGCATTTCAACCGTGGTTGACGCTTCTCGACGTGAAAAGGCGGCCACTTCAGCGCCATTCAAAGTGATAGAATTGGTCGGGTCGATTGCAGAGACTGCTGTATTGAGCTCTAGATTGATCAAGTCGCCATCGATAACCCGAGGAATGAAACTCATTTCGATGCCAAAGGGTTTAAACTCGACCGTAACGATGCCGTCGTCTTGCGGAACAGGAACGGGGTATTCACCACCGGCTAAGAATTTCGCCTCCTGACCAGATAGGGCTGACAGATTTGGTTCGGCAAGTGTACGAACCATTCCTTTTTGTTCCAGCGCTTCGATCAGCAGACCAACCTGAGTTGATCCGATGTCAAATCCAAAAAACACGGCGCCTAGAGAGCCAGATTTTGGCGTTATGGTTGAATTGGCCAGACCATTGTCACCCAGCAGCCATGTCCCTGTTTCAGCGGCAAGATTAGAGCCGCCCAGTGCAACAGAAGAGCTAAGTGATTTCGACACCGAGCGCTGCATTTCGGCGAACCGTACTTTGAGCATGACCTGCTGTACGCCACCGACTGACATCAGGTTTGATACCCGTTCAGGCGCGTAGCGCTCAGCCAGATCCATGGCGCGTTGCAATCGGGCTGCGCTGGATACGGTGCCGGACAGGACGATGCCGTCATTTGCTGTGCGGACTTCAATTTTTTCGTTGGGCAGGATCTGCCGCAGCCGTTGCTTGAACTCGCTCACGTCAGCGGCGACGCGTACGTCGACATTGGTGATCAGCCTGCCGGTCGCATCCAGCAGCGTCAGCGTTGTCAGCCCAGGTGATTTACCCAGTACGTATATGGTGCGGTCAGACAGTGATGAAATATCTGCGATGCCGGGGTTGGCGATACTGAGTTCAGAGAACGGAACATCGCTTTCGACCACCACAGCCCGGTTCATTGGAACACTCAGCTGTTTCTCAGTTCCCTTTTTGACAACGCGCAATCCTTCGGCCCAAGCGGGGTCCGCCACAGGAGTGCACGTTAAAGCAAAGCCGGTTAGGGCTGCTGCTATCATAGTTCTAAATGCCATGTGACCTGCCTCTCGGATCACGCCTCGTTGTCGGGTCTGTTGCCCGTCTTTTGCGCTACCTTGGGATAGTTTACGACTTTTTGCAAGATTCAATGGGTCTGGTGCCTCTGATGCTGTGTGGCCCGGGCAACAGAAAGGCCAGAGAGCCGCCCGAATTGGGCGGCTTTCCAGAGGACGTTCTTGTGATCTGAAGGGGTGCAGCTTGGCGGACCCATGACCTTAGTTGGTACAGGGGATCGGGATTTCTACCACTTCGGCACCGCGACGCGTACGGATCGTGCATATTTTTTCGGCTTCTCGTTCTGGTGCGGAAACACGCTCTCCTAGTCCAAGCAGGGAACGCTGGTCTACCTCGACAAAAGAGGCAACAGTATCATCACCAGCGCCAACCAATGACAGCGACAATCGCCCGGTGGTTTGTGCCTGAGCCAGTGCGGCAACCTGTTTGGGCAACGCTGTAACCGTGACGGTGCGCGCAATGATAGCGCCATTGATGTCGCCACCTGCACTCTGGTCGATCGCGATCAGTTCGATGTTTGCTTGTATTAACCGGGTGATTTCGCCACGGCGACCGTCGTCCGCATCACGTAGGCTGCCAGTCCAGTAGATATCTACATTGTCGCCGGGGCGTAGGAAGCCCGAAACGCCAGAGGCCACATCAACCTTGATGGCAAAAGCCCGCATCCCTCGTTGCAGCCGAGACGTGATACCAGCGTCTTCGCCGGGCTTGGTGACTTTTCCGGGCAGAATAGCTTCGTTTTTCTCGACAGTACGCAGGACAACGCGCTGCTCACCGTTAAACTCTGGCGGGAAGAGTTCTTCCAGGGTGGAAAATGCCCCTTCTGGGAGGCTTTCTAACGGCCAGCGGACTAAACGCACAGCGTCTTCGGTCAGCCGCTCACCGTACTTCAGGGTTTGGTTGGCCACATAGACGTTTGCCGTAGGGATCGTTTCAACCTGGTTTGCATTGGCCTGAGCCAGCGCGTTTTGATAGGTGGAAATGTAGTTTTTGGCCATCATTACAGCACCGCCTGCCAAGGCGATCCCGACAATCAATACCAATCCGAAAACTGCACGCATTGTGTTACCTCGCTTTGGCTACGCGCTACGTAAATGGCGCAACCAGGTTTCTGATCTGTGAAATCCTGTGCAAAAAATGGAATCATGCCAAAGCCCGGTAGTCGCATCCCTGCGGTTGCACCTTTGGGTGCAAGCCGGTTAGCTGAATGTCCAGTTTGACATGTAAGACGCTACCATATCTGCGAGTCCGAGTGCGCCATCTTGCATGGCTCCTGCGATGATTACGCATAGACCAACGATCGCAGCGGTCAGGACCACCCAATCTACTGTTACTGCACCTTCATCACTGACAATAAATGATTTTAGTTTCTTCATTACGAACCTCGTTAGGAGAGGGTTCCTAGGCAAGAGGCCGCGCCTTTTAAATGAAAGACGCGGCCCCGAGTTCAAATCGCTATAGTGCGACCGGCTTAAGGTGTGCCAGCGCCAGCAGCTGCGATTGTTGCAGAGTCTTGGCCGCCCATGTAGGTTGCGGTGCTTGCAGTCAGATCGGCAGCGCCATCGGCGATGGAGGTGTAAACAACACCAGCCAGAGCAGCAACAGCAGCGGTCAGAACAACCCAGTCAACAGTCACGGCGCCAGCTTCGTCTTTGCGGAAGTTTTTGAAGAATTTGATCATAGTTTGTCCCTCCAAAGGATCTAAAAGTGTTTCGACCTTGCCGTCCAGTTTGAGCCTGCTCTCTCCTGCGAAGCTCATGTCCGACCTGGTATGAACATATATAGCCTTTGGAGCGTGGCAGGATTTGGGCCAAAATCCGGAAATTGGCGCCTTAGTTTAACTTTTTGGAAAGAACTAGGTTAGGGGGTTGAAAGTAAACAGAAATACATTTTGTATTTTTGTAAATACCCGTGGCCAAAGAGCGGCAGAGAGCGGAAATGTGGCGAAATCGTCAAATTTCAGACCCCTTTGCGGGTGTTTCTGCCCCATATGTTGGGAAATCGTTAAGTAAAAATCAGGGCAGACCTATGTTTCTCCGTGTTGTGACACTGGCAGTGTTAACTTCTGTTGTTCCATTGTGGGTACAGGGGGACACACCAGCGCCTTTTCCCAGCTTTGAGTCAAAGAGGGTGCGCCCTCCACAGGCTGGCACGCGTCAGCGGATTACTATTCAGATTGACCCGGAGCAGACCCCATCAACGGTAGCAACAGATGATGCGTCAAATCCAACTGACGGAACGCTGGATCCATCAGTTGGCCGGTATGGATGGTTCTGGGAGCAAATCTCGCCCGAGTTGACGGCGACGGGGCCTGGCCGGTTGGACAGTGCGCTGATGGTGCTGGCAGGCGGCGAGGGCGTGTCGGCACCGCGATTGCAATTGATGCAGGACATCGCCGCGGCTCAGGGGATCCCGATCCTGACTGCCAGCATTGGCACGGAGGTATCACCAGCGTTGATCCTGGCGGTCATTGCTGTGGAATCCGCAGGGCAAACTGATGCGGTCAGTTCGGCCGGCGCACAGGGGTTGATGCAATTGATGCCCGACACGGCTGCGCGGTTTGGAGTGGACGACGCATTGGTGGCGCAGCAGAATATTCAGGGTGGCATCAAGTATCTGGATTGGTTGATGGAGAAGTTTAGCGGCGACCCGGTTTTGGTCCTGGCGGGATACAACGCCGGCGAAGGGTCCATTCGAGATCATCAGGGGGTGCCACCGTATCCGGAAACCCGTGATTATGTGCCCAAGGTCCTGGCTGCGTTTCAGGTGGCAAAGGGGCTGTGCCTGACACCGCCCGAACTGATTTCCGATGGCTGCGTATTTCGGACGATGCAATAAAGCAGGGCCAAGCCGCGATGACTAGAGACCTGGTGATCCGACATTTGACGGCCGGATCACCGCGACAGTTGTTAGCCGTGGGACAATACGATTTTCTGGGTCAGGCCGGGCCGTTCCATCAGGCGGTGTGCTTTAGCAATATCTTCCAAGGGGAATGTTGTCTCGATTCGCGGGGCCACCACGCCCTCAGCCAGCCATGCGGCGATCTGTTGTAGATCAGGCTGATTTATCTGATGTTCCAAGACCACGGGGGTAATGCCGCGGTCAGGGCTAAACTGTCCGCCAGGTTTCCACCATTCCGGAACCGTTGTGACATAGGTTCCCCCATCCTTGACCCGGTTAAATGCCCGGATGGCATGGTCGCGGCCGCGTACATCCAGCGCGCCGTCTACGGTGTGGTCGGGTGACGACACGACGGTCAATTGCAAGGCTTTTGCCATCGCAGCAGCAATCTGCCCAACGGCGCCTTCGGTGTTGTTGATCAGGACCGACGCCCCCTTAGGCAAATTCAGCGCCTTGAGCGCGGTCAGAGCGGTTGTCGCGGCCAATGGTGTTGCTGCGGCGATGTCAAAAGGCACGTTGTCGGCGATGTGAGTGACATGGTCGGCAGGAAAGGCGGCGAATTCGGCGTGGGTTCCGACACCTGAAGCTGGCTGCTGGGTGATGGCCATGACCCGGTCGCCGGGCTGAAAGCGGGTGACCTCTGCACCGACTTCTTCGATCACACCTGCTGCGTCCCAACCCAGAACCATCGGGAACTGGGCGGCATCTGGGGGGACAATCGCACCCGAACGTACGCCCAGATCTACCGGATTGACGCTAGAGGCAAGAATGCGAACCAGCACTTGCCCTGCCTCGATGGCAGGGCGGGCAATATCCTTCAGCTGGAAGGTATCGGCATCACCAAAAGTTTCGATCACTGCGGCTTTCATAGTCTGTTCCTTGCTTGGTTTTGGGTAGTCCCGGAGGAAGGGGTTTATTAGTGATCACTACAAAACAAACTTGAATTGCAGCGTCAACGCTTTTTCTTTAGTGATCGATAAAAAAGGAGAGCCGATGGGACGCCCTAAATCCTTTGATGTTGATGATGTGCTGGAAAAAGCCCTGCGGCTGTTCTGGGAGCGGGGCTATGAAGCCACGTCGATCTCGGACCTTGAACGGGTGATGGGGCTGCGTCCGCCCAGCATCTATGCTGCCTTTGGCAACAAGGAGACCTTGTTCAAGACCTGCGCTGATCGGTATGTGGAGCGCTATAGCGGCTATGTTGTGGAGGCGTTGACCAAAGAGCCAACTGCGGCAGAGGCCGTGATGCGACTGCTTTCAGACACGGTTGATGCCTATGTCCACGACACCCAACCGCGCGGGTGTTTGGTTGTGAGTGGCGCCATTCACTGCCCGGATATGGATGAGGGGCCAAGACTGGTGCTGGAGCAATACCGCAAAGCCACTGAGGCTGCCATTACAACGCGAATTGTGCGCGGTCAGGAAGAGGGAGATGTCCCAAAGGATGTTTCTGCGCCAATGGCTGCCAAACTGGTGGCGACGGTGATGCAAGGGTTTTCAACACAGGCACGCGATGGCGCAGGTAACGAGGATCTGCACCGTGTAGCCAAACTTGCCGTTGAGGCATTAGGTCTGTCGGTAGCGTGATCGGTTTGGCGTGCTGGAATGAAAAAAGGCCCGCTGATAAAGCAGGCCTTTTGTTGAACGATGCAGTCGCAGTTTAGCCGACAATTGTCGCCTCGGTTGCTGCGCGCAGCTCGTCTTCGGTGACGCCGTCAGCAGTTTCGACAATCTTCAAACCGCCTTCGACAACGTCCAGAACGCCGAGGTTGGTGATGATACGGTCTACAACAGCTTTACCGGTCAGCGGCAGGGTGCATTCCTTTAGCACCTTGGACACACCGTGTTTGTTGGCATGGTCCATGACCACAACAACACGGCCCACACCGGCGACCAGATCCATTGCGCCGCCCATACCTTTGACCAACTTGTTCGGAATCATCCAGTTGGCCAGATCACCGTTTTCAGCCACTTCCATCGCGCCGAGGATGGCCATGGCGATTTTGCCGCCGCGGATCATCGCAAAGCTCTGCGCTGAGTCGAAATAGGCGGTCTGGGGCAGTTCGGTGATGGTCTGCTTGCCTGCGTTGATCAGGTCGGCGTCTTCGGTGCCCTCAACCGGGAAGGGGCCCATGCCCAACATGCCGTTTTCCGACTGCAGGGTCACTTCGACACCTTCAGGGATATAGTTGGACACCAGCGTCGGGATGCCGATGCCGAGGTTCACATACCAACCGTCTTGCAGTTCTTGTGCCGCGCGTGCGGCCATTTGATTACGATCCCACATGTTCGCTCTCCTTTACGCCGCTGGCCGGGTGGTGCGCTGTTCGATGCGCTTTTCGTGGGTGCCCTGAATGATACGGTGCACATAGATGCCGGGCAGGTGGATCGCGTCAGGGTCCAGAGAGCCAGTTGGCACGATCTCTTCGACCTCGACCACACAGACCTTGCCGCAGGTCGCAGCAGGCGCGTTGAAGTTACGGGCGGTTTTGCGGAATACCAGATTGCCGGTCTCGTCGGCCTTCCAGGCTTTGACAATGGCGAGATCGGCAAACATGCCTTCTTCCATGATGTAATCTTCCATGGCGCCATCCGGGCCAGTTGGGAACTGCTTTTCAAACTTGCCTTCGGCAATCACGGTGCCCACACCGGTTTTCGTAAAGAAACCGGGGATGCCAGCGCCGCCAGCGCGCATACGCTCGGCCAAGGTGCCCTGTGGGTTGAATTCCAGCTCTAGCTCTTTGCTTAGATACTGACGCATGAATTCTGCGTTTTCGCCCACGTAGGACGAGATCATCTTTTTGACCTGCTTGGTTTGCAGCAAGATACCGATACCAAAATCATCAACGCCTGCGTTGTTCGACGCAAAGGTCAGATTCTTGGTGCCTGCATCCTTGATGGCGTCCAGAAGCAATTCTGGAATGCCACAGAGGCCAAAGCCGCCCGCCGCAATGAACATGCCGTCGTGAAGCAGCCCGTCGAGCGCTTCTGCGGCGTTTGAATAAACTTTTTTCATGGAAGTCTCCCAACAACAACCTGTTGGGAGTGGTTCTGACGTGGCGGTAGGTGTGAGTCAAGAATACGTAGAAGATTGCGTATTTCTACCGAGCGTTTTCACGCGCAGACGATCAGGTCGGCAGAGCGTCTTCTGTATATTGCTCGATATAGCTGCCAGAGGGGGCGATGGGAGTGATGACATCAATCAAAACCCCGTTTGGATCGGCGGTGATGAAATGACGCTGGCCAAAGTCTTCGTCGCAGAGATCTTTCAGAACCGGCAGCCCTTTGGAGGTAAGGCGCTGATAGTCTGCTTTTGCATCGGCCACTTCAAAGTTGAGGATAACCCCCTTTGATAGCCCGCGACCTTCTGGTGGAATGGTCTCGTGATGCCCATCCAGTACAGCAATGTTCACGGCAGGGTCGCTTTCAGATTGGAGGTGGATATACCAATCGGAGGTGAACACAGCCCTGAAGCCAAAGTGCTCGATGTAGAATGTTGCGGTCGTTTCCACGTTTTCGGTTTGTATGACGGGATAGAACTGAGTGGGTTTCATCTTGCATCTCCTGAAATAAACATACAATCTGTATGTAGATAATCCATAAACATACAGGCTGTATGCATGCAAGAGAAATCCACGCGGACACCAAACGCGGACAGACGCGCGATGATGCGGAAGAAACTCATGGACGCCGCACGTTCACTGTTTGTGGAGAAGGGGTTTGCCGCAACGTCGACACCCGAAATCGTAAAGTCGGCACAGGTGACCCGCGGCGCGCTGTACCATCACTTTGAAGACAAAGAGGACCTGTTTAGGGCGGTTGTTGTCGCCGAAGCGAAGGAGCTGAGGCAGGCAATTGAGGTCGCGACCAAGGGCACGATTGATGATCCACTCGGGACTGGGAGCAAGGGCTATTTCGAAGCCATGTCTATACAGGGCCGGGCGCAGTTGCTGCTGATTGATGGGCCGGCTGTGTTGGGGGTTCAAGAGATGGATCAGATTGATGCAGGAGGAGGGCGGGCAGCTCTTCGTACGGGGCTGATCACTGCAAACCCGGATTTGTCAGATGAAGGACTGGAAGCTGTGACCAAAGTCCTGTCTGCCGGTTATGACCGGGCAGCCCTGGCGATTGCACAGGGTGAGGCGGCCAAACCATACGAACAGGCAATGGCCGCCCTTGTTCGGGCAACGATCTCTTAAGAGGCGCTGTCCTCTGTTGATTTCTTAGGCGCGGCCTTTTTCTTGGCTGGCGCCTTTTTGGCAGCTGTTTTCTTTTTGGCTGCGGGCTTTTTCTTCGCCGCCGCTTTCTTCTTTGGCTTTTTGCCGGCTTTTTCGGTGATCAGCTGCACAGCCATGTCCATGGTGACGTCTTTGACTTCGACATCTTTGGGTAGGGTGGCGTTCACCTTCTCCCATTTGATGTAGGCGCCATATTTACCGTCCATGATTTTGACAGCACCACCACCATCTGGATGTTCACCCAGTTCTTTGAGCGCTTTGGCGGCAGCACGACCACCGCGGCCCGGGTTGGCGCGTTTTTCGGCTAGCATTTCCATCGCGTGGTTCATGCCAATTTCAAACACGTCCAGAGTATTCTTGAGGTTTACGTAGACTGGTTTTTCCTCGTCCGGCATCTGGTGCATGACGTAAGGGCCAAATCGACCCAAGTTAGCGGCCACGGTGCCACCTTCGGGGTGCTGGCCGATTTCACGGGGCAGGGTCAGCAGAGTAACCGCCTGTTCCAATGTGACCTCGTTTGGTCCCCAGCCGGGCAGATAGTCTTTGTTCTGTTTTGGCAGCGAAGAACGTGGAGGTTTTTTGTTTTCCGGGGTTGGCTCGCCGCGCTGAACGTAGGGGCCAAAGCGACCAGACTTCAGGTGGATCTCGTCGCCTGCGTCTTCGCCCAAAACCTTTTCATAGCCTTCGGCGCCTTCGCCAGAAATTGGCCGGGTATAATTACATTCCGGGTAATTGCCGCAGCCGACAAAGCCACCGGTGCGCGAAGACTTCAGGTGCAATTGGCCCAGGCCACATTTCGGGCAGGCCCGTGCGTCTGTGCCATCTTCGCGAGGTGGATAGAGCTGTGGAGCCAGAGCATCGTCGAGAACGTCCAGAACTTCGGAAATACGCAGGTCAGAGGTTTCGGAAATCGCCGCCGAGAAATCACGCCAGAACTTGGCCAGCAGGTCCTTATAATCGCCATTGCCGGCGCTGACATCATCCAGCTGCCCTTCCAGATTGGCGGTGAATTCATACCCGACGTATTGACGGAAGAAGTTCAGCAGGAAGATGGTAACGATGCGGCCTTTGTCTTCGGGGAACAGACGGTTTTGTTCCTTGCGGACATATTCGCGGTCTTGAATCGTGGTGATGACGCTGGCGTAGGTCGACGGACGGCCAATGCCGAGCTCTTCCATCCGTTTGACCAGCGTGGCCTCTGTGTAGCGGGGCGGCGGCATGGTGTGGTGCTGCAGCGCCAGTACTGATTCATTTTTGGACAACAAAGCCGAGCCATTGCTGCGCAGATCACCGCTTTGTTCCGTTTTGGCAGTGTCTTTGCCAGCCTTGGTGAACTGGCCGACAAGCGAGCTGTCTGCGAATTTCGCGGTCTCACCCATCATGATCTGCGGCAGGCGCTTGTCGTCGTCGTCCTGCACAACGTCATCGCGGCCTTCTTCGTAGACCCGCATGAACCCGTCAAACAGCATCACCTGACCGGTCGCACGTAACATCACCTGTTTGTCAGCGGAGCCAACGTCAACGGTGGTGCGTTCCATCTTGGAGCTGGCCATCTGGCAGGCCAGTGTGCGTTTCCAGATCAGGTCATAGAGCTTGCGCTGATCTGCTTCGGTGACCTTGAGGCTGGCGGCATCGCGGCTCATATCGGTGGGGCGAATACATTCGTGCGCTTCTTGTGCGTTCTTGGCTTTGTTTTTGTAGACCCGCGGTTTTTCTGGGACGTAGGTGCCGCCATACCGCTTGTCGATTTCGGCCCGGGCCTCGGTCACGGCCTCGGGGGCCATGTCGATACCATCGGTTCGCATATAAGTAATGTAGCCTGCCTCGTACAAACGCTGGGCGGTGCTCATGGTTTGTTTGGCGCCCATGCCAAATTTGCGGCTGGCCTCTTGCTGCAGGGTCGAGGTCATGAAGGGAGCAGAGGGATTGCGGGAGGCTGGTTTTGCCTCAACCGATTGCACCGACAAATCGCGACTGGCGACGGCCTGTACCGCCATTTCGGCAGCGGTCGAATTGGCGAGGCTGAATTTGTCCAGCTTGTCGCCGCCCAAAACGGTCAGACGAGTTTCAAATTCCTGGCCACGCGGCGTGGTCAGAAGGGCGCGTACGGACCAGTATTCTTGCGGATTGAACGCTTCGATTTCGGTTTCGCGCTCGACGATCAGACGCAGGCAGACCGATTGGACCCTACCGGCGGATCTGGCACCGGGCAATTTACGCCACAGAACGGGCGACAGGTTAAAGCCCACAAGGTAGTCCAGCGCACGGCGGGCCAGATAGGCCTCGACCAGCGGCATGTCGACCTGACGCGGGTTTGCCATGGCTTCGAGCACCGCAACTTTGGTGATGGCGTTAAAGGTGACGCGGCTGACCGGTGTGTCCTTCTTAATGGACCGGCGTTTGGTCAGCGCCTGTTGTAAGTGCCAGCTGATTGCCTCTCCCTCGCGGTCGGGGTCGGTCGCGAGGATCAGTGCGTTGTCTTCTTTCAGGGCGTCTGCGATGGCTTTGACATGTTTCCGGCTGTCGTTTCCGATCTCCCAGGTCATGTCAAAATCGCTGTCCGGATCAACCGAACCATTCTTCGGCGGAAGATCGCGCACGTGGCCGTAAGATGCCAGAACTGTATAGTCAGAGCCGAGATACTTATTGATCGTCTTGGCTTTGGCTGGCGATTCTACAACAACTACGGGCATTTAGGTTAAACCTCTTGGGGCGGATACGGCACGTTCTATGGCCGGGCAAGATGTGGGGCGCAAGAGGGTATTGTCAATCGTAGAGTTTTACAGGCAAATTTGATGGTGAATTTGGCGGCAAATTGGAGAGTGGCATGAAGCTTGGATGGCTAGTGGTGGCTGTATTGATTGCCAGCCCATTGGCGGCACAGGACTGGTACGAGCCAAAACGCGGCACTGCTGAGCGGAAGGCGCTGATGAATGCGTTGCGGCCATTGGCCGAGGTCGACCTGGGGACGCCCGTTGAATTTGTTGTCCATGATTTGCGGGTCTCTGGCCGCCGGGCCTTTGCGTCAGTGCAACCGCAACGGCCCGGCGGCAGGCCCATAGATATCACCTCAACACCGGGGTTTGCCCGGGGTGAGTTTAGCCCAGATTTTATGGACGGAACCCATATGCAGGCGCTGTATATCAAAAAGGGCAACACCTGGGTTGCGGTGGAACATGCGATTGGGGCCACTGACGTGTGGTTCGCTGGTGAGCCGTTTTGTAGCAGCTGGGGACCGGTGATTGCCGAGTTCTGCTACTAACGGAGTTTACGCGACACCAATCCACCTGCGAGCCGGGTGATCTTACCGTCCAGTTCAAGATCGGTCAGCGCAGGTGAGACGTCACGCGCTGGCGCTGCCATGTCTCGGATCAGTTGATCCTCAGCCGTGGGAGAGGGCCCTAGGCGTGACAGGATCTGTTGGTGCAGCGCTGCTGTTTCCTGCAAGCTTCGTCGTGGTGGTGGCCTATCAAGGGGGAGCTTTTGTTGTGGAGTGGGCGCTTGCGCCGGAGCCTGAACAGGTGGGAGCGCAGCGATGACATCGTCACTGTTGCGAACCAGTTGGGCACCGTCGCGGATCAGCATATTGCAGCCGCTGGCGCGGGCATCGAAGGGATGTCCAGGCACCGCCAGCACCTCGCGGCCCTGATCTAGTGCATCCCGGGCGGTGATAAGGCTACCGGATTTGGCAGCGGCTTCGACGACAACCACGGCGCGGGCCAGGCCGGAAATGATGCGATTGCGGCTGGGGAAATGGCGCGCCTGTGGGGTGAGCCCCATAGGCTGTTCCGACAACAGCAGGCCCCTTTGCGCTATATCCTGGGCCAAACCGGTGTTCTGTGTGGGGTAGATGACGTCAACACCGCCAGCCATGACAGCGATTGTGCCGCTGTCCAGAGATGCCAGATGGGCGGCGGTATCGATGCCGCGGGCCAAACCTGACACTATTATGTACCCCTGCGAGCCAAGGTCGTGGGCCAGTGCGCGGGCCATACGGGTGCCCAGTGACGAGGCATTGCGCGCCCCTACCAGAGCAATAATTGGAGATTGCAGTCGTGCGGTGTCCCCTTTTACCCAGAGGAGGGGCGGCGCATCTTTGAGCTGGGCAAGCTGTGAAGGGTAGTGGACGTCGCCAAGGCACAAAAGCCGCGCTTTGGCGGCTTTTGCGGCCTTGATTTCGGCGTCAATCACAGGTGAAGGGCATATTTTATACCCCTTTACGCCTGCTTCGCGCGCCACTTCGGGCAACGCATCCAGCGCGTTCTGCGCTGAATTATACTCGGCGATCAGGCGGTGAAATGTCACCGGACCAACCCTGCGAGAACGCAACAGACGGAGCCAGGAATAACGAATATCTTCCGTGGTGGGTGGGAGTGGGGGGTGAGTGGAAGAAGTGAATTCTTCGGTCATCCGTTGCTCCGCCTGTTTGCATGTACAGGTTTAACGCTAAGACGGTTAACAGGGAGTGAACAAGTAAGGATTTTCAGAAGATTTTCCGAAAACTTACCAAATGCAGGTGACGTAAGGGAAATTTTGAAACCGCATTGCGAAAGATCGGCGTCGCAATGCGGTTTTTACGCGGGTTTTCTGGTTTTAAGTTAACACTGGTAACTAGGCCGCGGCGCCGCCCACTGTCAGCCCATCCATCAGGACAGTTGGCTGGCCAACGCCCACTGGTACCCACTGTCCGGCTTTGCCGCAGTTCCCCATACCTGGGTCCAGTGCCATGTCATTTCCCAGGGCGCGAATACGGTGCAGCGCAGTGGCGCCGTCGCCAATCAGAGTGGCGCCTTTAACTGGAGCCCCAACCTTGCCATTGATGACCCGGTAGGCCTCGGTACAGGAGAACACAAACTTGCCATTGGTAATGTCGACTTGACCGCCACCAAACCCAACCGCCCAAATGCCATCTTTGATATCGGCGATCAGATCCGACGGGTTGGCCTCTCCGCCCAGCATATAAGTATTAGTCATGCGTGGCATCGGTGCGTGGGCATAGCTTTGTCGGCGACCGTTACCTGTGGGGGTGACCCCCATCAGGCGGGCGTTTTGCCGGTCTTGCATATAGCCAACCAGAATTCCGTCTTCGATCAGGGTCGTCGCCTGCGAAGGGGTGCCTTCGTCGTCAATCGTGATTGAGCCTCGGCGGTCTGGCAAAGTGCCATCATCCAGTACCGTCACACCTTTGGCAGCAACACGTTGGCCCATCAGCCCTGCAAAGGCTGAGCTGCCTTTGCGATTAAAGTCGCCCTCTAACCCGTGGCCGATGGCTTCATGCAGTAAAATCCCGGGCCAGCCTGGCCCCAATGCCACCTCCATCACACCTGCGGGGGCAGGGACGGCGTCAAGATTGACCACTGCAATACGCAGGGCTTCGCGGGCTTTGGCCTGCCAGTCACGGGGATCAACAAGCCCGTCCAGACCGATGCGACCTCCGCCACCTGCAGACCCACTTTCACGGCGGCCATCCTTTTCGACAATTACCGATACATTCAGGCGTGTCATAGGGCGCACATCGCGCACCAGAACACCGTCAGCGCGCAGAATTTCGACTTCTTGCAAAGATGCGGCCAGAACTGCCGAAACCTGCACCACACGTTGATCCAGATCACGCGCAAAGGCATCAATCTCGCGCAGTGTTTCTATTTTCACCGCAAACGGCATGGCGCCAATTGGGTCGGCGTCTGTGTACAGTTTGCGATTCGTCGCGGATGGGGCATCCGCCAGAGTGCCGCCACCATCGCCAACTGCCAGCCGCGCGGTTTCAGATGCGCGATTGAGCGCAGCCATCGAAACGTCGGTCGAGTGGGCATATCCGGCCACCTCACCGTTGACGGCGCGCAATCCGAAGCCTTCGGAGGCATCGTAACTGGCACTGCGCAATCGGCCGTCATCAAAAACCAGTGACTCGGATTTTCGGCGTTCGGCAAATATCTCGCCATCGTCGGCTCCTGAGAGAGCCGATTTCAGGACCTGCAACGCATCATCCGCGGGCAGGTTGGTTTCAAAGGGGCGAAAGGCTGCGTCTTCCATCGTGTGGACCTCATTTTTTTTGATCTAAATCAAGAAAGCGCCCATTTGACGCAAGCATAGCTCTTTATCTGATCCTTGGAATATGATTTCTACCGTCAGCAAAGACAACGGGGTCGATGTGTTTTGTGGAATCAGTGATTCCCCGCAGGATACAGCGACGCGAGGAACAACGCGATCAAACGATCAGGATATAAAATGAAGAATGCTTTGAAGCTTTCGGGCCTTTTTGCGGGCCTGTCGAGCCTGCCTGCCATGGCTCAGGATGGACTTGAGTCCATTGGTAAGCCTATTCCAGGTGGACTTAATTTCCAGCCCGCAGCAAGCGAGCTGGCCCAACAAACGCAAGATCTGGACTTTATGATCCTAGTGATCATTACTGCTGTTAGTTTGTTTGTTGCTGGCTTGTTGCTGTACGCAATCCTGCGTTTTAACCGTAAGGCGAACCCGAATCCGTCAAGCTTTACCCACCACACACCAATTGAAATTGCCTGGACGCTGATCCCGATTGTGATCCTGGTGTTCATCGGCTCATTCTCGTTACCAGCTCTGTTTAATCAGCAGGAAATTCCGGAAGCTGACCTTACCATTAAGGTTACAGGCTACCAGTGGTACTGGGGTTATGAGTATGTCGATCACGAATTCGGCTTTGAAAGCTTCATGCTGGCCAAAGATGAGCTGGCTGAAAATGGCTATGCTGAAGACGAGTACCTGCTGGCCACTGACACTGCAGTTGTGGTGCCCGTTGGCAAAACCGTTGTGATGCAGGTGACTGCGGCTGACGTGATCCACTCCTGGGCGATGCCTGCCTTTGCTGTTAAGCAGGATGGCGTACCGGGTCGTCTGGCGGAACTGTGGTTCAAAGCCGACAAAGAAGGCGTTTACTTTGGTCAGTGTTCCGAGCTCTGCGGTAAGGACCATACCTATATGCCGATCACCGTCAAAGTGGTCAGCCAAGAGGTCTATGATGCATGGCTGAAAGGCGCGATCGAGGAATACGCCGGTCTGCCCCAGAATTTTCAGGTTGCTTCAAACTGATCTGATCTGAAGGGCACTTTGCCCACACTCCTTAGTCACGGCAGGGTGCGCAGTAATACGCACCTTGCCTGATTTCTAAACTGCCCTACGCTACGTGTATGATACGCAGCCAGAAAACCAATGGACCAAAGATGAGCGACGCAAGCATCAACGCAAGCATACTCCGCGAGGATGAGGCAAGCTTTGGCGATTATTTTGCCCTGCTAAAGCCACGGGTGATGTCACTAGTGGTTTTCACCGCTTTTGTTGGCCTGCTTGCTGCGCCGGTGTCGGTGCATCCGGTCATAGGCTTTTGTGCCATTCTGTTTATTGCCATCGGTGGCGGTGCTTCTGGCGCGCTGAATATGTGGTGGGATGCAGATATTGATAAGGTGATGAAGCGGACCAAGGGCCGCCCCATCCCTGCTGGTAAAGTTGAGGAAGGCGAAGCGCTGAGCCTGGGCTTGGCGTTGTCAGGTATGTCGGTGATCATGCTGGCCTTGGCAACCAATCTGCTGGCCGGTGCGTTCTTGGCGTTCACCATCTTCTTTTATGTTGTCGTCTACACCATGTGGCTGAAGCGGGCGACGCCGCAGAACATCGTCATCGGCGGTGCCGCTGGAGCCTTTCCGCCGGTGATCGGCTGGATTGCTGCCACCGGCTCGATGTCTGTTGAGCCCTGGTTGATGTTCGCCCTGACGTTCATGTGGACGCCACCGCATTTCTGGGCCCTGGCCCTATTTATGCGCTCAGATTACGACGATGCAGGCGTACCGATGCTGACCGTGACCCATGGTCGTCGCGCAACACGTGTACATATTCTGGTCTATACTATCCTGTTGGCGGTACTGGCAGTTGGAACCGCGTTTTCGGGTGTCGGTGGGCCAGTCTATCTAGCGGTGTCGTTGGTGTTGAACGCGCTGTTCCTGCATGGGGCCTGGAAAATCTGGCGCCGTGATGAGGACGACTCCGAAAAAGATAACTTCAAAGCCGAGCGCAGCTTCTTCAAGCTGTCTCTGTTGTATCTGTTCCTGCATTTTGGCGCGATCCTGGTCGAAGCCATGCTGAAACCATTTGGATTGGGAGGCTGGTAAGATGAGCTTCAAACCGCAGCACGAAATTCACCAGCGCCGCTTTGGTCGCAATCTGGGCGTGGGCCTTTCACTGGGAGCTTTTGTGGTTCTGGTGCTGGCCCTGACCTTGGTCAAAGTCACATCTACTGACTTTAAGTTCCCACAAAACCAAGCGGCAGACCAAAACTGATGGCGCTGAATGCTCCACAGAAAACTGCGGCCCAACTGGTTGGGGTTGTCGTTGTCATGGGCGCTCTCGCCTGGGCTTCAGTTCCTTTCTACGATTGGTTCTGTCGTGTCACCGGGTTTGGCGGCACCACAGGGGTCGCTACAGCGGGCTCGGACGAAATCCTGGAGAAGACGATCAAAGTGCGCTTTGATGGCTCTAAGGACCGGGGGATGCCGTGGGAGTTCAAGCCCATGGTTCGTGAGATGGAAATCAGGATTGGCGAGACCGGTCTTGCGTTCTATGAAGCCTATAATCCAACAGACAGGCCGATCGCAGGGCAGGCGTCCTATAACGTGACACCTTATGCTGCGGGCGCTTTCTTTGAGAAAATCGCTTGTTTCTGCTTTGAGGAGCAAGTTTTGCAACCAGGGGAGCGGGTTCAGATGCCCGTAACCTTCTTTGTCGATCCGGAAATCGTTGATGACCGGGACGGCAAGTACGTACATACGATCACGCTGTCGTACACTTTTTACGAAATCGATCTGCCCGAGGGTTATGCCACCCTTGAAACCGGTGAAAACACCGGGGCAGTATCAAATATGAACTAGGCCGGCAGGTGAGGGACACTTAAATGGCGCACGCTAAAAATCACGACTATCATATTCTACCACCATCGATCTGGCCGCTGCTGGGCGCGTTGGGTGGCTTTGCCATGCTGTTTGGCGCTGTGCTGTGGATGCACGGTATCACGGCTTGGCTGTTCTGGGGCGGCTTGCTGGCTGTTCTATACACCAGCTTTGCCTGGTGGTCCGAAGTCGCCCACGAAGGCAACACAGGCGATCACACCAACGTGGTACGGATCGGTCTGCGCTACGGGTTTATCCTGTTTGTGATGTCCGAAGTCATGTTCTTCTTTGCCTGGTTCTGGTCGTTCTTCAAACATGCGATCTACCCGATGCAGGACTATATCGGCACCGAGTATGTGCAGCCTGCGATCCATATCGTGGATCCGTTCCATCTGCCGCTGATCAACACCTTGATTCTGCTGCTGTCCGGCTGTGCCGTGACCTGGGCGCACCACGCGCTGGTGCACAGCAATGACCGCAAAGCACTGGTGCAGGGTTTGGCCATCGGTATCGCCTTCGGTGTTGCCTTTACCGGCCTGCAAGCGTTTGAATACTATGAAGTTCTGGCCCATGAAGGCTGGGAATTCGGTGGCGATATCTTCTACTCCAACTTCTTCATGGCCACTGGCTTTCACGGTTTCCACGTGCTGTTGGGGACCATCTTCCTGATCGTTTGTTTGATCCGTGCGATGAAGGGGGCCTTCACTCCGGAACAGCACGTTGGGTTTGAAACAGCAGCATGGTACTGGCACTTTGTTGATGTAGTGTGGCTGTTCCTGTTCTTCGCAGTGTACCTCTGGGGTACCGCCGGAATGTAAGGGATACATGTTTGCAGTTGAAAAACTGCGAGCACAGCGTATCAAGCACAGCGCGCGGGGGATGCTCCGCGCGCTTTTCTGTTGGTGAGGGGCTGTTATGCGGCGTCTGATATTCGTTCTGATCGTTGGCGTTGCTGGGTTGGCAGTTCTGCTGAGCCTTGGCGCGTGGCAGATGCAACGGATGGCTTGGAAACAGAATATTTTGGATACCATTGAATCGCGTGTCGCAGCCGAACCGGTGGCCTTGCCCATTCATCCTGATCCTGTCGCCGATAAATACAGGCCGGTTCGTTTGATCGGCGAAATGGCGAGTGGCGAGTTACACGTGCTGGTTTCAATGCCCATGCTGGGGCCTGGCTACAGGATGATTGTCCCATTTGTGACTGACGATGGTCGTCGGATTCTGGTGGACCGGGGCTTTATCCGAACCGTTGATAAAGAATCTGCACGCTACGCTGGCCAGGTTGAGTTTCTGGGGAATTTGCATTGGCCGGATGAAACCGACGGTTACACGCCCCCTGCTGATACCGTCAAAAACATCTGGTATGCCCGCGATGTGGAAGCCATGGCCGCAGCTCTGAAAACCTTGCCGATCATGGTGGTGCTGAGTGACCACCCGATCAATGGGAGCTCCGTCATACCGATGCCGATCGACACCGCATCAATTCCCAACAACCACTTGCAATATGCGATCACCTGGTTTTCGCTGGCCTTCCTCTGGGCTGCGATGACTGCTTACTTCCTGTGGCGTTCGCGCCAAAACCGAGAGCTAACGTGATGAAATACATCTCTACCCGTGGCCAAGCGCCTGAGCTGAGTTTTGAAGACGCCATGCTAAGCGGCCTGGCACGCGATGGCGGGCTGTATGTCCCGGCTGAGATCCCGCAGATGAGCCAGGACGACATCGCGGCGCTGTCTGGCCTGAGCTATGAAGAAACCACGTTTCGGGTGATGCGGCCGTTCTTGGGTGACAGCTTCACCGACGAGGAATTTCGCGACATCATCGCCAAGGCTTATGCCAATTTCGACCACGCTGCGCAGGCTCCACTGAAACAACTGGCACCGAACCATTTCCTGCTGGAGCTGTTCCACGGCCCCACACTGGCGTTCAAAGACTTTGCCATGCAGCTGATCGGTCAACTGTTCCAGGCAGCGCTGGCCAAGCGGGATGAACGGGTAACGATTGTTGGTGCCACGTCCGGCGATACCGGATCCGCCGCGATCGAAGCTTTCAAGGGTCTGAGCAATGTGGATGTGTTCATCCTGTATCCACATGGCCGGGTGTCCGAAGTGCAGCGTCGCCAGATGAGCACCCCGCAGGATGCCAATGTGCATGCGCTGGCGCTGGACGGGGATTTTGACGACTGTCAGGCTCGTGTCAAAGACATGTTCAACGACTTTGAGTTCCGTGATGGCGTAAAGCTGGCCGGGGTCAACTCGATCAATATCGCACGTGTGTTGGCGCAGGTGGTCTATTACTTCTCGTCCGCTGTGTCGCTGGGCGCGCCGCACCGCAAAGTGAGCTTTACCGTGCCAACCGGCAACTTTGGGGACATCTTTGCAGGCTACATCGCCCAGCAGATGGGTCTGCCGATCGAGGACCTTGTTGTGGCGACAAACCAGAACGACATTCTGCACCGCTGTCTGGACGGGAAGGGCTACTACAAAGGCGAAACCATCCCGTCGATTTCTCCTTCTATGGATATTCAGGTCTCGTCCAACTTTGAGCGCGCGCTGTATTTTGCCTATGGGCGCGATGCCGGGGCTGTGTCGCAGTTGATGGACGAGCTGAAGACCGGTGGTTTTGACGTGTCGCAGGGCGCGATGCAGGCACTGGCCGATACTTACAAGTCAGGCCGGTGTTCCGAAGATGAAACTCTGGCCACTATCAAGAGCCAGTTGTCGGCCAGTGGCGATCTGCTGTGTCCGCATGGTGCTGTTGGGGTCAAGGTGGCCGAAGAACATCGCGTTTCAGAGGTTCCTATGATTACTCTGGCGACAGCGCACCCGGCCAAGTTCCCGGCTGCGGTGAAAGATGCCTGTGGTATACATCCACCTCTTCCCACACACATGGCGGATCTGTATGACAGATCAGAACGGGTGACCCGGATCGCCAACGACCTAACGACTCTCGAAGAGCACATCAGAAAGAACATACCGAATTGACTGTTCAACAAGACCAGCTGGCTAACGGCTTTCGTATCGTTTCTGAAAATATGCCGGGGCTGCAATCTGCGTCCATAGGCATCTGGGTAACGGCAGGCGGTCGTCATGAGCGGCTTGAGCAAAATGGTATTGCCCATTTCCTGGAGCATATGGCGTTCAAAGGAACAACCACGCGGTCGGCCTTGCAAATCGCCGAGTCGATCGAGGATGTTGGGGGCTACATCAACGCCTATACCAGTCGAGAAGTGACAGCCTATTACGCTCGTGTCCTGAAAGATGACGTCCCACTGGCGTTGGATGTGATCAGTGATATCGTGCTGAACCCGGTGTTCGACGCGGCTGAAATCGAGATCGAGCGTGGCGTGATCCTGCAGGAAATCGGGCAGTCTCTGGATACACCAGATGATGTAATTTTTGATTGGTTGCAGGAAGAAAGCTATCACAACCAGCCATTGGGCCGGACTATTCTAGGTCCGACCGAGCGGGTCAGCGCCTTTACCCGCGAAGATCTGGCTGGGTTTGTTGGCGAACATTATGGCCCTGGCCAGATGATCCTGTCTGCTGCGGGGGCTGTGGATCATGATCTGTTGGTCAAAACGGCTGAGAAACTGTTCGGGCATATGCAGCCCCGTGCCAGCAAGTTGGTAGAGCCTGCGCGCTTTACCGGTGGTGAGGCGCGGCATGAAAAAACACTGGAGCAAGCCCATTTTGCTCTGGCTCTGGAAAGCCCCGGCTACCGTGATGATGCGATTTACACCGCTCAGATCTACTCGAGCGCATTAGGTGGCGGTATGTCCAGTCGCCTGTTTCAGGAAGTGCGCGAGAAACGCGGGCTGTGCTATTCGATCTTTGCTCAGACGGGCGCCTATGCGGATACCGGTTCGACCACCATCTATGCCGGCACGTCGGCCAGTCAACTGGGCGAGTTGGCTGAGATCACTATCGATGAGATGAAGCGCGCAGCCGAAGATATGGCCCCTGAAGAAGTGGCCCGCGCGCGGGCGCAGATGAAGGCTGGTATGTTGATGGGGCTTGAAAGCCCGTCAACGCGGGCTGAACGGTTGGCACGGTTGGTGCAGATCTGGGATAAGGTGCCGCCACTGGAAGACACCATCGCACGCATTGATGCAGTGACCACCGGGGATGTTCGCGAATTTGCAGAGACGATGGCGATCAAGGCACCAGCGGCCCTGGCGCTTTATGGTCCTGTTTCACAAGCTCCCAGTCTTGCAAAACTGCAGGAGAGGCGTGCTGCCTGATGCTACTGTCCAAGCGTAAAGTCCGAATTGAAACCGAGCGGCTGACACTTCGGCCGCCGGTGCATTCCGACTTTCGCGCTTGGGCCAGATTACGGCAGGACAGTCAGGGGTATCTGACACCCTGGGAGCCCAGCTGGGCCCCTGAACACCTAAGCCGGAAATCTTTTTCCAACCGGGTCTACTGGGCGCAGCGTTCGGTCAATGGCGGCACTGCATTACCGCTGTTCTTATGTAGGCGTGAAGATCAGGTACTGGTTGGGGCCATTACGCTGGATAATATTCGCCGTGGTCCAGCACAGGCTGGAACCCTTGGGTATTGGACCGGCATGCCGTTTGCCCGTCAGGGATACATGCGCGAGGCCATTGGCGCAGTGGTGCATTATGCCTTTACCCAGTTGGATCTGAGCCGCATTGAAGCCGCCTGCCTGCCAGAGAATACCGCCTCACGCGGTTTGCTGGAAAGCACCAGTTTCAAATATGAGGGCGTGGCGCAGTCCTATTTGCAGATCAACGGGCGCTGGCGGACCCATGTCCTGTATGCCTCTTTGCGCAGTGACCGCCGGGGACGCACCGAAGCGGGGTAGTCTGCGGCTTATGCTTTTGAGGGGCTGTTGCAAACGGGGCTTGCGCACCGGATGTCAATTGGACATGGATTGAGCATGACATTGAATCCCGCCACCCCCGACTTCGCAAATCAATTGAGCGCAATTCTACCAGATGGGGTGCTGCGCGATATTGAACCGCGATACCTGGAAGAGCCACGTGGGCGGTTTAGTGGCCAGGCTGGCGTACTTGCTCTGCCTCAAACTGTTGATGAGGTCTCCACATTGGTGCGGTCTGCCAACGCAGCAAGGGTGCCCGTTGTGCCTTACGGCGGCGGTACAGGCTTGGTTTGTGGGCAAGTGATGCCAGATGGCCCCGCGCCCCTATTGATTTCTTTGGAACGAATGACGGCCATTCGAGGTGTTTACCCGCAGGAAAATGTTCTGGTCGCCGAAGCCGGGGCAATTCTTGCGGATGTGCAGATCGCGGCGCAGGGGGCAAACCGGTTGTTCCCACTCTCACTGGCCTCGGAAGGTTCGGCGCAAATTGGTGGTAATCTGTCCACCAATGCAGGGGGCGTAAACGTCCTGCGCTATGGCAATACCCGCGAGCTCTGTCTCGGATTGGAGGCAGTGTTGCCCAATGGCGAGATTTGGCATGGGTTGAGCCGGTTGCGTAAGGACAACACTGGTTACGATCTGCGTGGGCTGTTGATCGGTGCAGAAGGTACATTGGGGGTGATTACCGCAGCCGCACTGAAACTTTCCCCGGTTCCGGCGGTGCGCGGCACCGCGATGTTTGTTGTGCCTTCTGCGCAGGCTGCGTTGGATTTGCTCTCTTTAGCGCGTGACCAGTTGGGCGAGGCGGTCAGTGCTTTTGAGCTGATCCACCGGCAAGGGCTTGAGTTTTTGGCTGAGACATTGCCACAGCTGCGTCAGCCTTTTGAGCGCGCCCCTGAGTGGTGCGTATTGATCGAACTTGGGTTGTCTCGTGGACAAGACCCCGAACAGGCTCTGGCAGACCTGTTTGAGGCAGCGGTTGAGGATGGCTGCGCATTGGACGGGGTGATTGCCCAGTCCGAGACCCAGCGCAACGAGCTCTGGACTGTGCGTGAGCAAATCCCCGAAGCAAACCGGTTGATCGGATCGGTCTCCAGCCATGATATTTCTATTCCGCTGTCCGCGATCCCCGAGTTCATTGCGCGCGGCGGTGAAGCCATTGCGGCACTTGGGGCGTTTCGGATCAATTGCTTTGGCCATCTTGGCGACGGCAACCTGCACTACAATGTGTTCCCGGCGCAGGGGCAAACCCGTGAGGCTTATGAAGCGCAGCGCGGCGCGGTGAAACGCGTGGTGCACGATCTTGTCCATGACATGGATGGCTCTGTCAGTGCCGAACATGGCGTCGGGCGGCTGAAAGTCGCGGATGTCGAACGCTATGGTGATCCGGTTCGGCTGGCTGCAATGCGGGCAATCAAACTCGCGCTGGATCCCAACGGTATCATGAACCCTGGCGCTGTGCTGAATGTGTAGGGTGCGTGCTGGCACGCACCAAGATTTAAGACAGGGCAGTGGTTGCGTTTTGTGCCGAACGGCTGCGCAGCAGCAACAGCAGCAGGATCGCGATGTTTAAGCCGTTCCACAGGATGCCGTTGATAAAGGCCAGTTGGTAGCTGCCGGTGACATCATAGATCCAGCCGGACATCCAACCACCCAATGCCATGCCAAGGATGGTCATCATCATGACAAAGCCAACCCGCGCTCCAGCTTCACGCGGGGGCATGTATTCGCGCACCACCAGTGCATAGCTGGGCACGATACCGCCCTGCGCCAGGCCAAACACCAGACTGACCATATAAAGCGAGATCATGCCGTCATAGGGCAGATACAGAAACAGCGCGATACATTGCAGGACTGATCCAGCCAGCAAGATCACTACCCCACCCAGCCGGTCGGCGAGTAGGCCGGAGATGATCCGGCTGGCGACGCCGCCCAGCAGCATGAGGGACAGCATCTCGGCACCCACGGCAGGGCCATAGCCCAGACCAACACAATAAGCGACAATATGGACCTGAGGCATCGCCATGGCGACACAGCAACCAATGCCGGCCAGCCCCAGTAGCCATTGCAATTGTCGCGGTGTCAGACCAGAGGACCGGGCATTCAGAGCGGAGGCTGCGGCCGAGGTTTCATGCGCCGTTGCTGGAAGGCGCCTGCGCAGCAGTAGGGAAAGTGGCATAAGAACAACCAAGGTGACCAGTGCCAGTGTCAGGTAGACGCTGCGCCAGCCGCTCTCGGCCAGAATTCCGGAAAGCGCGGTGGGCCAGATCGCGCCAGAGAGGTAATTGCCACTGGCGACCAGCGCCACTGCAATGCCGCGTCGTTTGATAAACCAGTGCGAGATATCGGCGATCAGGGGGCCAAATCCAACAGCTGTTCCAAGTCCCAACAATAGGTGGGTCAGAGATAAGACCGTGATCGAAGGAGCCAGAACAGACAGGGCATAGCCCGCGGCAATCACCAGGGCCGCCCCGTTCAAGGCCAATGTAACGCCGACCCGGTCTACCAGCCGTCCAATGATCAGGTTGCCCAGGGCAAACCCGACCATGGTCAGGGTATAAGGCATAGAGGCCTCAGCCCGGCCCGCACCAAACTCCACTTCAACGGCAGGCAAAATGACGATGACCGCCCACATGCCGACATTGGCAACGGTGGCAATTGCCAGGGTCACAAGCAGGCGGAGCCAGGAATATCGACTGTCGTGGATTTGGGGCGCGGTCATGTGCGCAAGCTAGGTCAGACACGAAACGGCGCGCAAGCCTTTTCGCGTCAGCGTCGTGACGTTATTCGCCTTCGAATTCACACAGGACATGCACGTCCATGCCCATGTCTTCCAATACTTTGCCGCCGCCCAATTCCGGCAAGTCGATGATGAACGAGCAGGACAGGATCTCACCGCCCAATCTTTCAATCAGTTTGATGCCCGCCGCAGCGGTGCCGCCTGTGGCCAGCAGGTCATCGACTACCAGGATCTTTTCACCGGGCTGGATTGCATCTTCATGGATTTCGACAGTCGCTTCGCCGTATTCCAGTTTGTAATCCTGGCTGAGTGTCGCACCGGGCAGCTTGCCCGCCTTACGAATTGGCACAAATCCGGTCCCCAGCTGGTGTGCAATCGCGCCGCCGAGGATAAAGCCGCGGGCCTCTAGTCCGAGCACCTTGTCGATCTGCATACCAGCATAGGGATGCAACATTTGGTCAATGGCCATGCGAAAGCCGCGCGGATCGGCAAACAGGGTGGTAACATCGCGAAACATGATCCCCTCATGTGGGAAGTCAGGGATGGTGCGGATGTAATCTTTGACATCGGGACGCTTCGACATGGCGGGGCCTCTTTGGTGGTCGGCTCGAATTGGATCAGGCCTGACTAGTTTGGTCAGACCTTAAGCGGTTTGGCTGATGCGGGTGCTTGTTGCAAGTGACAACCGCGGGTCCGCAGCAATTGCCGCATATGTGCAGGCGTAGGATTTAGACTGGGCGGCGCAGAAATGCGGTGGTCAGGCCCATGCCGATCAGAGCAAGCCCGCCGCCGCGGGTTAGGTTGGCCACCACAGCAGGTTTTGCGATCCAGCCACGCATGCGATCGGCCAGCACTGCAAAGGCCAGAGCATTCAGCCCGGCCAGGATCACAAATGTGGCAATCAGAATGGCAAACTGTGGGGCCAGACTGCCTTCGGGGTGGATGAACTGCGGTACAAAGGCGATGAAGAAGCCGATGGATTTGGGGTTCAGCGCGGTGACCATAGCCGTGTGGCCAAAAATGCCACGGGCCTGCACGTCGCGGGTGGCGGCCAGCTCAACCTCAGCGTCAGGTTCACCCGAGGCGCTGCGCCACAGTTTGATCCCCAACCAGACCAGATAGACGGCTCCGGCCCATTTCAGAACTGTGAACAGGGTGGCGGAGGCCATCACCAGCGCGCCAAGACCTACCAGAGATGCGGTCATGGCAATAAAGTCCCCAACGGCCACGCCCAAGGCTGCAGCTACGGCCACTTGTCGGCCCTTGGACAGGGCATAGCTGAGAACGAGCAGCACAGTTGGACCAGGGATCATCAGCAGCGCCACTGAAGCCGCGACAAACGCCAACCATATGTTCATATCCATAGCAATTCACCCTGATCAATTTGTATCAGAGGCAGCAAAGACATCGCTTTGGCAAAGCGTCAATGATCAATTTTGATTTACCTTCGCTTTGCCGGTTTTAGTGATGCTGGGTCCTAAACCGAAGTCAGCCGAGAACCCGCCCGGCCACTGCGTCTAGCTTTGCCAGGAGCTTTGGGTCGCGCTTTTTTGGCGCGGTCATGATCGCATATTCCAATGCGCGGTCACAACCGTGCGGGCAGGGCGCGCGCTGATCGCCAAGTAGTTTCGGCAAACGGCGTATCAGCTCAGCTCCATTGTTGGAATTTCCCTGCAAGGTGGCCAAAATGGCACTGATATCGACGTCACCATGATCCGGATGCCAGCTGTCATAATCGGTAACCATCGCAACAGAGGCGTAACAAAGCTCGGCTTCGCGGGCGAGTTTGGCTTCGGGCATATTGGTCATGCCGATAACATCTGCGCCCCATGATTCTCGGTACATTTTCGATTCGGCAACTGTTGAGAACTGAGGCCCCTCCATTGCCAAATAGGTGCCGCCCCGATGAACATTGATCCCGGCGTCCTTGGCTGCAGTTTGGCAGGCGTCCCCCAGACGTTCGCATGTCGGGTGGGCCGCACTGACATGGGCCACACAACCCGTCCCAAAGAAGCTCTTCTCGCGGGCAAAGGTGCGGTCGATGAACTGGTCGACGATGACAAAATCACCGGGGGCCATTTCTTCGCGAAACGAACCGCAGGCGGAGATTGAAATCACATCAGTTACGCCCAAACGTTTCAGGGCATCGATGTTGGCGCGATAGGGAACCTTGGTTGGGGAATGCACATGACCACGCCCGTGTCGGGGCAGAAAGGCCATTTTTACACCGTCCAAAGTGCCGGTCAGGATCTGGTCAGAAGCATCTCCCCATGGCGTTTTGACGGTGACCCATTCGGCAGCCTGCAATCCGTCAATTTCGTAAAGGCCCGAGCCGCCGATCACACCGATCATTGTGTCCGTCAAAGTCCTGCTCCCAGTTCAATAATGTTTGGTCAGATAATGCCGGCGGGGTCCGGACTTGCAAGTGTTAGTCGCGGCGGATGATGCCGGTGATGGCAGCTGCACCTAGTGCGGTGACAATCCAGCCGGCTGTGGTGAACAGCCATCTGAGCCACCACAGGTGCCAGCCCCAGGGTCCGCGTTCGGTGGAGGGGGCCCAGGCGTCGGTCTGGCCCAGATCGACGAGTGGGATGACCAGGTCACTGGCATAGGCAGGGGCATAAAAGGTTTCCCAGTCTTTGCCGGGGATGACAGCGGACCAGTCGCGCGCCGGGTTTTCCGATGTGCCAGCCAGTTGTCTCCAGTCCTGCGACACCAGCACCGGCGCAGCGTTTGGAGCCATGCTGCCTTCCTCCCAGGCTTTTTGCGCGGGGACCATGGCGGCACAAACTAGAGCTACCAGCAGCCAGAGACTGCGAAAGGGGTGGTGTCCATAGCCAACGGTCAGCCGCAATAGCTGATCGGCGGCAAAAAGAGCCCCGCGTTTGAGATCGCGCCAGATACTTTTGAAACCCAGCCCGAGGCTGCCATCGGGGACTACGCGCATATGATGGCGTTCATATCTGCGTGCCAGTTGTTCACGGCGGGCCAAGACGCGACGGGCATCAGTATCGTGACCAAGATCGCGGAACACCTGTGCCAGATGGGTAAAGGGTTGCGGATGGAAATAGCCGTTCCATTCACTGCCCTGTTCCAACCAGGCAATACGTTTGCTGGCGCGGGTGGAAGAACCTGAAATCCGTTCATAGGTAAAGCCATCAAGGATCAGGCGCCCTTTTGGGGGCCAGCCTGTTACATCATCAACCAGATCCCCGACATGGGCTGAGTTCAGGTCGACTGCGCCTGCACTGACGGTGACATTGCGCCAAAAGAAACCACGTTCGACCCGAAGTCGCTGGCCGTTTAGCGCATTTCGGTTTGGCGCATGAATATGGGCTCCGGTTAAGTCCAACTGGCCACCGATTGTCGCCCCGTTCAATCTGACGGGTCCGTTGGTTCTTGTGTCACGCAGAAACACGTCACCATGGAAAGAGGCGCTTTGTGCATTGAGCAGGGAAATTGAACTTCCGCTCAAATTCAGCATTTCGAACCGGGTTTGAAGGGCCTGTATCCCCTGATCAATTCGACAATTCAGCAGGCCCAGTGCCCCCTTTGCCTTGGCGAAGCTGAGGTCGAGCTCGCCGGTGATGCAGGCCCCCCATAAATGCACACCAAGATCCTGAATCTGAACGACGTTGCAGCCGCCCAGAACCAAATACCGCAGGACCTCGGCGCGGACCGTCAGTGAGCCCTGAACATTGCCTTCTTCGGGGCAAAGCCCATCGCCAAGGACACAGGGGTCGCCGGACTTGCTGGCCTCGATCAACAAGATCTCTGCGGGTGTGAGCCAAGCCTGACCGCCACGGTCTTCGATGTCTTGCCAAGTTTTGATCATAGCACTGCCCCTTTAGCTGTGGCTCACTCTATCGTTAGTTGTGGGGAAGGGAAGGCAAGCTGGGAAATTCAAGCCGGACAGCCCTGATTTGCTTGCAGTTCTGTCCGATGACGGTATCCGTTGCGACGAACGAAAGCGCTAGTGTTCGCTTTGTTTCTGGCGCGTTGCCAGTTTTGGAGCCTCGGCCATCATTTTGCGGAACGTTGGACATTCGGAGTGGCTTTGGGCCGTACAATCTGCCACGTGGCGCAAGGCACGGGCCAGTATTCTGAGCTGGCGGATGTGCTGTTCCACTTCATCCGCCTTTGTGTGCAGGCGCTGTCGATCAATCTCGAAATGTTCATCTTTCTGAAAAACTTCCCCGATCTCTTCAAGGGAAAACCCTGCTGACTGGCCCATCGAAATGAGGGCCAGTCGGTCCAGAACCGTATCGTCATACTGGCGTCGCAGCCCCTTGCGGCTGTCTGATTGGATCAGGCCCAGAGTTTCGTAATAGCGCAGAGCCGACGCTTTGAAGCCGGACAGTTTGGCAACTTCTGAGATGTCGATCGATTTCATGTTGACCTCAAGCTAACTTCAAGTTGCAGACATGCCCCTGTTTGAAACTCAGGTCAATGAAGGGTGCTGCAATGAGTTGGAATATCGAGGTTGTGACGGTGGTTGTTCTGGTGGGAACTGGGGCGACGGTCTTTATGGATGTGTTTGGGGTGATCAGGGCGAGGTTTACCGGACAGCGGGGAATGAACTGGGCCATGGTTGGGCGTTGGTTGGGGCACTTGGTCGGCGGACGAACTGTGTTAGCCAATCCAGCTTCGGCGGCGCCTGTACCTGCTGAAAAGGTTCTGGGGTGGATGCTGCATTATGGCGTTGGTGTCGGCTTGGCTGGCGGGCTGACACTGCTCCTTGGGCCGGATTGGCTGCGACAGCCGCCTGCTGTGTTGGTGGTCGGTTTTGGTGCCGTCTCTGTGGTCTTGCCGATGCTGACCCTGCAACCCGGTCTTGGCCTTGGTGTTGCCGCGCGATTGGCACCGAACCCTTGGAAAGCGCGCAGGGGCAGTTTGTTGACCCACTTTGTATTTGGGGTTGGCCTTTACTTGAGTGCTCTGCTTTTTGGGGGTGTGCTTTTGGGCAACTAAAACCAGCGGCGGTGTGAAAGCCTTGTGTGATGGGCGATTTTCCGCTAACGGGCAGGCAGCGAACACCAATCCCCGATGACAGGTATTTTACATGAGACGCGCCGCCATGGCCCTTCTGGCCAATCACATTTCCCCGCCCAACCTTAGCATTATGCAGGATGAGGGCTGGTCAGTGGCCCGGGTCCGCACCGAGATCCTGTCTGGTTTGACAGTGGCCCTGGCCTTGGTACCCGAAGCGGTTGCCTTTGCCTTTGTCGCAGGATTGAACCCACTAGTGGGGCTATATGCGGCCTTTATGGTGGGGTTGATCACTGCGCTGTTTGGTGGGCGTCCGGGTATGATTTCCGGTGCTACGGGGGCGCTGGCTGTTGTGATGGTTGCACTGGTTGCTGACCACGGTGTGGAATATCTGTTTGCAACGGTGGTGTTGATGGGGATCTTGCAAATTTTTGCTGGCGTGATGCACTGGGGTAAATTCATTCGACTGGTTCCTCATCCGGTGATGCTGGGCTTTGTAAATGGTCTGGCCATTGTGATTTTTCTGGCCCAGATGACCCAGTTCAAAGTGCCGGGCAGTGGTGGCGAAGAATGGCTGTCAGGGATGTCGCTGTTCCTGATGCTGGGGCTGGTGGGTCTGACCATGTTGATCATTTGGGGTACTCCCAAAATTACCTCAGTGATCCCGGCGCCTTTGGCGGGTATTGGCATTGTCGCTGCTGTGGTGATCCTCTTTGGTCTTGATGTGCCGCGTGTGGGGGACATGGCGTCGATCCAGGGTGGCTTCCCGATGTTCCACAATCCCTTTGGTGAAGGTGTTGGGTTGTATGGTACGGCGCTGGCTCCGTTTAATTTTGAGACGCTGCAGATCATCCTGCCCTATGCGCTGATCTTGGCAGCAATTGGGCTGATCGAAAGTCTTCTGACGCTGAACCTGGTGGGTGAGATCATCGGCAAACGTGGCGGAACAAGCCAGGAATGTATGGCCCAGGGCGCCTCAAACGTTGTCACTGGTTTCTTTGGCGGCATGGGCGGTTGTGCGATGATTGGTCAGTCGATGATCAACGTGAAATCAGGTGGCCGGACCCGAATTGCTGGCCTTGCTGCTGCGTTGTTCTTGCTGTTGTTTATCGTCTGGGCCTCGAGCTTGATCGAGCAAATACCGCTCGCCGCACTGGTGGGTGTGATGTTCATGGTGGTGATCGGCACCTTTGCCTGGAACTCGTTGAAGATCATGCGAAAGGTGCCGCCGATGGATGCCTTTGTGATTGTTCTGGTGACCGTTGTGACCGTGATGACCGACTTGGCAATTGCGGTTGTTGTTGGGGTGATTGTATCGGCGCTGGCCTATGCCTGGAACAACGCGCGGCGTATTCACGCCAATGTCCGGGATTCTGAAAGTGACAAAGGCGCGCGGGTCTATGAGATCGAAGGACCGCTGTTCTTTGGCTCGACCGATGGCTTTATCGAGCTGTTTGACGTTGAAAACGATGCTGACCGTGTGATTGTCGACTTTGCCCGTAGCCGGGTTGTCGATCAATCAGCATTGCAGGCAATCGAGGCGCTGGCTGGCAAGTATGAAGACGCCGGCAAGTCCTTGTCCCTGCGCCATCTGAGCCGGGATTGTCACCAGTTGCTGACCAAAGCCGGGCACCTGATGATCGATAGTGATGACGATCCGGACTATGCGGTTGCGGTGGACTACTCGGTCAAAACCGGAATCCTGGGTGGGCACTAAGCCCTAGCAAAACGGAGTGCGCCATCTGGCGCACACTGGTTTGTTTGATTGGAATATGTGGAGAGGTCGGCCTGTTTTTCAGGCCGACCTTTTTGTTTGTAAGAGGAGGGGCTTGGGTCCCACCAAAACAGCGAAATGCTGTATCAGACCCACCATCACCTGAGCCCTGGCTGCCAGCTCTGCCCCCCCGCACCAAGTGAAATAACCGTCTCCCTGCAAGGCGGGGCCCCTCGGGGATTTCACTTGGCCCGGCGCAGCTGAGCTGGCGCAGCGGTTTCAGGCGAAGGCGGCTCCGAAACAGCGATCTTACCTCAGGGCTTTCAGGTCTCCGGTCTGGAGGGCATTATGGGCCGCGGCGACGCGCTCAGCTGGCCAGTCCCACCACTCTTGCTCCTGCAGTTGATTGATTTTATTCTGGTCGAAGCGGTATTTGATCACAGTGCCGGGATTGCCAGTGACCACCGCGTAGGGCGGGATGGTGCCACGGACCACTGCGCCGGCACCGACAATGGCGCCATTGCCAATATGGGTGCCGGGCAGGATCATGGCGCCGTAGCCGATCCAGACATCGTGGCCGATCACCGTATCGCGGGTGTCAGGTTGAAAACCGATCATCTGTTCGGGATCGAACACCGGGAAGGGATAGCAGGTCAGCCCCTTCATGGCGTGGTTGGCACTGGAGGTGATGAAGCGGACCCCATGGGCGATCTGACAGTACCGCCCGATCTTCAGTGTTTCTTGCGACATCGGGAACAGATAGGGGGCCAGATGGCTGGCCCAGCCATCCGGTGATGGCGGATCAAAGTCCGAGGCATAGGTGTAATCGCCGACCTTGAACTTTGGGTGATCCACGACATTGCGCAGAAAAACGGTGCCAAGGTGGGGTTGGCCATCGGGCAGGGTGATGGGATGGACGCTGTTGGCATCGGGCAGGGCGTAAGGCATGAAGCCTCCTGTACTGGAAAATGTGGGGATTTTCGTGTGTTACAGGTGCTGGTCCATCATGCCCTCCATTGTTTGGACTTTCACTCTTGGATCAAGGCCGATCAAGTTGTTACCCGGTATGGATTAAATGTCATCAGTCGGCACAATTCACGGACTTGAGCGGCGCAGCTATGTTAGCATCCCAATCTTGTTTCTCAATAAGTTCAATAAAAAGCGTCTTACGGCATCTGTCGCTTCGCTCTCCGAACAGTTCCCAATTTACAAATACAAAGAAAGTATAACTTTCATTCTCATCGAATATAACACTCTGAACTAGAACGAGTTCATTATCCTCGGCTTCAGAAAACTCCTTTGGATCGAGACCTATCTCCGGTAAAAAAGGGACCTCGGATGCGATTTCCCAGTGTGGTACAAATGAAATAAAGGTGTCGAGTTCAGAGAATTTCTCTGCTTTACATTCATGATCCAACCGTTCGTGGCTTACCGTTGCCTGAAGGTGATCTATCAATTCGGTAGGTACGTTCCAGTAACCGTACCGGAGTGGGGGCTGATTGGAGCTGGCCACGACCGAACTCACCATAGAGCTTATTGTGATAAGTGCTGCTACCCATATGCGGTGCATTGGTACACTCCTTTAGTGGACGCATCTTACTCAACTGCCGCGACCGAGCAACGCCCGGTTAGAGCCTAGCTAGTCTATCCATTTTTCTTTTGGTGTGCAGCCTTTCTTCGTTTATCTTTACTGCCTCTGGGTATGTGTTCTCTTTCGGAAAGCACTCGCTTCACGTCAGAAAATGCAATTTTCCATTGTTCTGAATTCTTGAATGCGATTAAGCCGGTTGCTTCCACTGCATCACGTTCATCAGGCAACCAGTCACTTACTTCAAAACTTTCCTGCAAACTTCTCAATTGGTTAAGCCGCGTTAGGAGGCTCCCAGTAGGTAAAAATTTGAGTTCTTCTGAGCCGATTGGCTTGACCGTTCTCGAAATTTCAAATCTTGCCTTCATTGGCCCATGATCCTTCAAACTGGGTCTAGTTATGATACACTTCCACACGGCAGTTCGAAGAAACTGATCAAACTCTTCTATGGCAGTTTTGTTCCCAAAGCTGTATTTTCAGTTTCCGTCGTTGATTTGCCGCCGGACCAATCCAATTTGGCAACTATCCTCAATGCCAAAATTGTGACACCCTTTCCGCATTGGTCTGATCAGGAGTTTCCCATGAATGCATTACGTTTCGCCGCTATCTTCGCCCTTTTGTCTGCGCCGGTGTTGGCTGATGAAGTCTGGGACAGTGACATGGGGCAAATCGTCTATGAGGCAGAGGAGGGCGGTGCAGCCATTTTTTCCTTTACCAATGTGGATGCCTACCCTGCCAAACTGATCATTCCGGGCCTGGCAGGGAACTACTCTAATCGCAGCAGCCACGATGCATATTGGATCGGTCAAGGCGCGGGCGCGTGCACCGCGTTCATGTCACACGGCAACACACCCGCAAGCAGCCAGTGGGGGCGGGCTCAGGTTGTGTTTGACGGCCCGGCATTTCCCACATCGCTGACAGTTGTTCTGGGGTTCTGCCTGGACGAGCCGAATATCGTGATCCGTGGGGAATAGGTTTCACCCTTAGGTGTCATCGGGGCGGGTCAGGCTGAACACCTCGCGGACGGCTGAGTAGTCACGGTAGCCCATACGCGCCAATGGAACAAAACGGGTGACGTCAAAGGTGCCGTCCACCAGGCAGTCATCGCGCATATGAATGCCGAGGACCTCGCCAAAGACAACGCGGTTGGCTTCGCCGGGCAGGGTGACAACGTTGGTCAGTTTGCATTCCAGCGCGGCCGGGGCAGCGGCGACGCGGGCGCAGGGAATGGTGTTGCAGTCTTGCATTGCCAAATCTGCATGGGTGAATTCATCCGCTTCCCGGGGCAGGGCGGCCGAGGAGGCGTTCATCGCATCGCGCATCGCATATTCCACGATATTCACGCAGAACACGCCGGTCTCGATGATATTGGCCACACTGTCCTTGGTTCCATTCTGGTCCGGCTTGGACCCGGTTGAGGCAAACATCACCTGTGGCGGTTCATAGGCGACCGCGTTGAAAAAGGAATAGGGGGCGAGGTTATTCACGCCCTCGGCCGACCGGGTAGAGATCCAGCCAATGGGGCGTGGGGTGACGATGGCGTTGAATGGGTTGTGTGGCAGGCCGTGGCCATCCTCGGGGCGATAGAACATGCGTGTCTCCAAATGTTTGCCCAAGGCTTAGACCCGTGCTAGGGCGATTGCCAGTCTGAGTTTGGGAGGCCATGCGCCGTGATCGAGCTGATAGCGGAACAGCCGCAGGACCGTTGGGAGGTCGAGGCGCTGTATGACCTGTGCTTTGCGCCCGGACGTGAGGCGCTGTCGTCTTACCGGTTGCGCGATGATATTCCCCCGGTGCTGGGGTTAAGTCAGGTTGCACGTGATGAACTGGGCATTCTGGCGGGTGCAATTCGATTTTGGCCGGTGCACATCGGATCTGCGGATACCCTGTTGCTGGGCCCTGTTGCCGTTCACCCGACCCATCAGGGCGAGGGGCTGGGCGGCTCGTTGATCCGCGATTCTCTGGCTAAAGCAGAGAGCAGCGGCTGGGCACGCGTGCTGCTTGTAGGCGATGCGCCTTATTACCGGCGATTTGGTTTTGAACGCCTGAGCGGGGTAGAAATGCCCCCCCCCACCAACCCGGACCGGGTGCTGGGCTTTGCGCTACAGGACGGTGCCTGGGATGGGGTTCAGGGTGAGGTGAGCCGCTGGAAGGGTTGAAAACCGGAACACGCTGACCAATGTCTATGGGATAGAGGAGGCGGTTTTGACAGAGATTTTATCCCCGGTGCAGAGATTGAGCCCACAGCAGACCGAAGCTGAGCTGGATGCCTTAGCCGAGCGGTACCGCAATGCGGCTGGAACTGGGCTGCAATTGTTGAACATGGTTGGTGGTAAGGCAGAAAACCTGCTGGACCGATTGCCCGACTCTGTTCGCTCAGGTCTTGGAAGTGCAACTGAACAGGCCTTGCGACTGGCTATGGGCGCGGCCACCCGCTCGCGCCGTGCCGTGCCGGATCAAAGCCCAAAGGCCAACCGGATGATGAGCGCAGCCATGGGCGCAGCCGGAGGTGTTGGTGGATTACCGGGGGCGCTGGTCGAACTTCCCGCCACGACGGCGTTCCTGTTGCGCACTATTCAAGGTGTCGCCGCCGAACATGGGTTTGATCCCGAGGCCGAAAGTGTCACTTTCGACTGTATTCGGGTGTTTGCCGCAGCAGGCCCATTGGCCCATGATGATGGGGCAGATCTGGGGTTTCTCTCGCTGCGCCTAAGTCTGTCAGGCGGAGCGCTGCAAAAACTGATTGCTCAGGTTGCACCCAAGCTGGGTGTGGTCATGGGGCAAAAGCTGGCAGCACAGGCTGTTCCTGTTTTAGGGGCGGTTGCTGGGGCGACCACCAACTATGTGTTTTCCGGATATTACCAGCAGATGGCTCAGGTGCATTTTGGGCTGCGTCGTCTGGCGATTGATGCGGATGTTCCCCATGAGGATATGGTTCATCAGCTACAGCTGCGATTGCAGCCTGCAGTCTCCAAGGGGTGAAGCCGTTACCTTTGGCGGATGAAGCTATCCTGTGTTGGTTTGTTACTGCGCTGATTGTCATAAATAATTTACGTGAGTTGGCTGTCGTGTCGGTGTAGCCTGTTGGGAATTCTGAGGATTGAGCCAATGATCACTCAAATGCCGATTGCCGCCAAGTTGCCAAATGAAGGTGCGGTGCTCAGTCAGTTTGCCGCCCTGTGCTACCGGATCAGCAAAAAGGGGAATCCAAAAATCCTGTTGGTGACCTCGCGCGGCACTGGGCGCTGGGTTCTTCCAAAAGGGTGGCCTATCAATGGCTGTACGCCTGCCGGATCAGCGGCGCAGGAAGCCTGGGAGGAAGCCGGTGTGCGTGGCACTGCAGCAAATGAATGCCTAGGGCTGTATTCCTATCAGAAATGGCGCAGCCGCCGTGTATCGCAACCCATCATGGTTGCGGTCTATCCGATGAAAGTCACCGAATTGGCCGTAGAATTCCCAGAACAGGGCCAGAGAGTACGGAAGTGGTTTTCACCCGTTCGCGCCGCCGGAAAGGTGCAGGAACCGGAGCTGGCGCGTATTTTGTCGGGGTTTCATCCTGATGTCTTGCGCGGATCGACGCATTGCCCTTGATCTTGCCTAAGTCTGAGCTTTAATCAGGCTGCGCAACGTGAGAATAATTCATGATACAATACGCCCTGAAATGTGCCGACGGCCATACCTTCGACAGTTGGTTTCAGTCCGCCTCAGCTTTTGACAAGCTGGCGGGGGCGGGGATGGTGTCTTGTGCCGTTTGTGGACATGGATCGGTTGAAAAGGCGATCATGACGCCTCGGGTCCGGCCCGGACGAAAAGCTGTGTCTGGACGTGGCGAACCTGAAGTTCCGGCATTGGAAAAGGCAGCCAGTGCTGACATGGCGCAGGCTGCAGAAGCAGCGCCATCATCGCAAGCGGCTCCACCACAAGAGCCAGGGGCAGGGGCTCTCAGCACTCCAGCCAATGCGCAGGAGCAGGCCATGGCAGACCTGCGGCGTAAAGTTGAAGATAATTCGGACTATGTGGGTAAGGATTTTGTGTCGCAAGCGCGGGCGATGCACGAGGGTGACGCCCCCGGGAGAGCAATTCACGGTGAGGCCAAACTGGATGAGGCAAAGGCCTTGATCGAAGAGGGCATACCCGTTGTGCCGCTGCCGTTCATGCCCAACCGCAAAACAAACTGACGACCAGAATATTTAGGAGTAGATGGCAAATGCATGTTGTAGTGACAGGGTCCAGCCGCGGCATTGGCCGCGAAATGGTAGCACGGCTTCGGGCTGCCGGGCATGAGGTCACTGGCACAGCGCGGGATCACTCCACCGACACTCGGCTGAACGTTTCTGATCCGGGTCAACAGGCGCGACTTGCTGCACAGATGAAAGATAAACCGGTGGATTTGTTGGTCTGCAATGCTGGGGTTTATCTCGATAAGGGCATGGCGGTGGAAGAGTACACCGCAGAAGTCTGGGCCACATCGCTGGCCACCAATGTTACCGGTGTCTTTTTGACAGTGCAGGCCCTGCTGCCCAACCTGCGGCTTGCAACTGAGCCTAAAATTGCAATCATCTCGTCACAGATGGCCAGCCATGCGCTGGCGCCGGGGGGCAGCTATGCCTATCGCGCGTCAAAAGCCGCAGCGCTGAACATCGGGCGCAATCTGGCGACGGACTTAAAGCCTGAAGGCATCGCCGTAGGGATTTACCATCCGGGTTGGGTGCGCACGGATATGGGCGGTGATCAGGGGGATATCTCAGTGCAGGATTCGGCCGAAGGGCTGTTGAATGAGTTCGACGTTTTGAATGTCGCGACCACGGGTTGTTTTCACACCTGGGATGGACGTGTGCACGCGTTTTGACGGGAATGGTGCGTGCAAGCACACACACTACGTTTTTAGAGATTGTCCAATGCCATTATTAATGAAGTTGATTGCCTACAACCCCCCAAGAAACGTTCTCTCCGCCGAACTCGCGACAGGTCTCGTCAATTAGTGCCTCAAAGACGGTGATTTGTTCTGCGCAAACAGGCAATAGAAGTGTCACGCAAATATCTGTGGCCCCACCTGCAGATTGAACAAAAACGTGTTTTCCTTGGTTCGGGGGCAAAACTTCGAAGAGAATTTTTCGCACATGTAGCGCTGTTTCTCGCGATAGTAATCGGCAGAAAAATTCGATTTCTTTGGGGCCGTGAATTGTACCGGTTTTCTCTTGGATGGCATTCAGAACAACCCTGTTTTCCTCCAACCTAGTTGTAGGTTTTGACGTTGCAGTGAGGCGGCGAAACCAATTGAAGATCATGTCCTAGCCTCAAGGTGTTGGTGGTGCCATTCAAAGCATCAGGCAATAAGGGCGTTGAAAGTGAAAAACCACCGGTGCGCTGACACCGGTGGTTCAAGTGTTTTAATGTTCTCGGCGCTCAGTTCCAGCAGCTGACCAGTACCGTCATGCCGTTGACCCTGCGGTTCATTGCGGCATTTGACAGCGTGGTGGCATCTGCGCTGCGATCGCTGGCGGTTACGCCCGCTTCGCTCAACGTCAGACGGATGGCCTCGGCATTTGCGGCAAAGCTAACACCTTGTGGCAATTGCTGTGCGCCAATTTTTTGCGGTAACAACATGCCCAGAACCGCGCCAGTCCCATCTAGGACAGGTCCCCCGACATCGCCGGGCTGTGCTGGCAGTTCCAAACGCGCGACGCCAGAATTCCCGTCCAGGCTTTTGATGTCTGCAAGCGTTCCCCAAGTCAGGCTGGGAGCGCCAAGTAGGCCCTCATAGGAGAACCCAGAGACAGCTACTTCGGATTGCAGGCGTGGTGTGGAGGCGCTGAACTCAGCCAAAGCCATCGGTGCCAGTGGTGTAGTTGGACGCAACACAGCCAGACCATTGGCGGCATCATTGTGCTGCAGCTCAGCAGGGTAGTCGTGGTCAAGGGTCAGGCGCGTGCAATTGGCCACCACATCCGAAGTGGTCAACACTGTGCCTTGAGCGTCGACGTAGAACCCTGAACGAGAAATGCGGGGTTGGCGGATCTGCAGGCCAGCCAAAAGATCGATGCTCTGCTGAGCATCGCCACCGGCGGCAGGATCGAGAACCCCTTCAAGGCGGGCAAAGCTGGATTGCATTTCAGTGAGCACGCGGGACCGGCGGTTTTCATCTCCTGCAGGCCAGATCAGAGTGAAGCCTTTGATCTCACCATTCTTCAGGCTGGCCTGAGTGAACGAAACGATGCCATTGCCGCGACCTTCGATGGTGAAGCTGTCATTGCCGCGTTCACGCGGGCCAACCAGTGGCACGATCTCAAGCGTTTGCAGAATGTCATAAAGACCAAACAGAGTGCGTTGGTCGCCAGGTTGCGAGATCAGCAGGACGCGTGCGCCAACGTCGCCCTTGGCATCAAAATGGGCAAACGGCGGCTCGTAACGGGAAAAGCCCACTTCGCGTGCTGGGATCTGCATAGAAATACCGGCGCTTGCGTTGGTCATTTCAGCCATTCCAACCGAAATCAGCGGTGCGTTATATTCATCGAGCAGAGCCTGGCGCTGACGCGTAGTCAGAATGCCTGTCAGCTCATAGCCATTGGCTGCCTGCCAGTCGTTCATGGATGCACGGGTGCCTCGACCAAATGAGCCATCGATAGCGGAGTTGTAAAACCCGGCGGCTTTGAGAGCAATCTGAAGCGCTTTGCGTTCGTCCGCTGTCAAGGCGCGTTCGCTGCGTCGTGCCTGTGCGGCTGTTTCGTCAGGAACCTGTGGTGTTGGTACGGGCTGGGCTGTTGATGTGTCTACCTGTGCGGTTTCAGTGGTAATTGTTGCAGGCAGTGTTGTTCCGCCAACGTTGGCTGAAGTCGCCCCTTGTGGCCAGAATTGTTGGCCAAGGTTGCGGCCAAAGGCAATGAAGCTGTCACGCGGGATGTTTCCCTCGCGGCGATAAACCTGCAGCGCGCGTTCTGCATCGGCGCGGCTGTAAGGTCCCAGTACTACGCCATACCAACCGCCACCCAGGGCATAGCCACTGACATCCGGCAATTGTGCTGCCAGACTTGAAGCACGTCCCTGGGCTTCGGTCAGCGAAGCATGTGCTGCAATCTGGATCCAGACCGAGTCTGGGGAGACCTGCTGTGCTGTTGCCGCTTTCGGCAAAGTTGCGGCCAATGCCATCAGCGTCAGCGCCATCGAAGCAAAGAAAGTCTTCATTGCAGATCCTTTATCCCTGAGGAGTCAAATTTTTGGCAATTAAGCATTTTAGCGCCTCAAAGGGAATGCCTATTGAGGGGGGGAATTCGTACCTTGACGTTGCAATATGGGTTGTTTTGTCCAATTCCCCTCCATTCTGGCGTTTTTGTGCCCCAACCCGGCTTGAGATCATATGGGTCGTTGACCCTGACCGGGGGCTTGCATAGGAAAGACCCGCATTTGCAGCCCCAACAGGGAAAAAGACATGACCCAGACCAATGGCGCCCCGCGCTCGTTCCAAGAGATCATCCTGCGGCTCCAGAGCTACTGGGCCAGCAAGGGCTGCGCGATGCTGCAACCCTATGACATGGAAGTTGGCGCTGGGACGTTTCACCCGGCAACCACGCTGCGTTCACTGGGATCGAACCCCTGGGCAGCGGCCTATGTTCAGCCTTCGCGCCGCCCGACAGATGGTCGCTATGGTGAGAACCCCAACCGGTTGCAGCACTATTATCAGTATCAGGTGTTGATCAAACCCAGCCCGCCCAACCTGCAAGAACTGTATCTTGGCTCGCTTGCTGCAATTGGTGTGGACATGGAGCTGCATGATATCCGGTTTGTCGAAGATGACTGGGAAAGCCCGACACTGGGTGCCTGGGGGCTAGGTTGGGAAGTCTGGTGTGACGGGATGGAAGTCAGCCAGTTCACCTATTTCCAGCAGGTTGGTGGCTACGACTGTGCCCCGGTTTCGGGCGAGTTGACCTATGGTCTGGAGCGGTTGGCGATGTATATTCTGGGCGTCGACCACGTGATGGATATGCCATTCAACGACCCGGACGCGCCAATTCCGATGACCTACGGCGATATCTTCAAACAAACCGAAGAAGAATATGCCCGCTGGAACTTTGACACCGCCAATACGGAAGTGTTGCTGCGACAGTTCGAAGAAGCCGAAGTGGAATGCGCCGCGATTCTGTCGCAACCCGCTGAAGATCCCAAGACTGGTAAGCGCATCGTCATGGCGCACCCGGCTTATGATCAGTGCATCAAGGCCAGCCATCTGTTCAACCTGCTGGATGCGCGCGGCGTGATTTCTGTGACCGAACGACAGGCCTATATCGGGCGGGTGCGGGCACTGGCCAAGCAATGTGCTGATGCCTTTGTACAGACTGAGGCGGGCGGCTGGGCGGCCTGATGCCTCCTGCCGTACTTGTCAGTGCGTTGCCCGGGAAAGGGCGCTGTTTTCTGTTACGCCAGCCCTGGCAACAGCGCCTTCAACCCATCGGTCAACATGCCAACCGCAATAGCGGCCAGAATCATCCCCATCAGGCGACTCATGATCACCCGTGCGGTGCCCGACAGGTGCTTGGCAAAGGTTGGAGCGTTGTAAAACACCAGCCCCAGCAAGGCGACCAGCCCGGCAAAGACACCAGCAAAGGCAATCATTTGTGTGGCGGTCTGAGCCTTGTGGCTGAATATGATCAGCGTAGTGATGGTGCCGGGTCCCACAATGATCGGAAATGTCAGCGGATAAAACGCCACACTCTCTGCCGAGGGAAACGCGTTTTGCTCGCCCGTGGTGCCGTGGTGCGAACTGCTTTGCTCGCCATTCAGCATGTTGAGCGCGATCAACAACAACACAAGTCCGCCTGCCAAGCGGAAGTCATCAACACTGATGCCAAACAAGTTAAGAACCTGGGTTCCGACCACTGCAAAGCTGCCACCAAGAATAAGGCTGTATATCGCGATTTTCACCGCAATCTTGCGCTGAACCTCAAGAGGGGCTTGTTCGGTTACGCTCAGAAAGATCGGCAAATTGGTCACCGGGTTCATGATTGCAAACAAGGCGCCGAAAAAAGTGATGGCAAAACTGCTGTCCATTTGAAATTCCCCTATTCAATGGCAGGACATTGCCCCAGTGACGTTTGAAACTAAAGGGGCGATGCGCCTCAGGACCGGCCAAAAGGACCAAGATCAAAATGGGTAAGTTTCTTGCCATGCTAATCCTCGTTTGCGCAGTGGGCGCGGGGGCTGGAATGTATTATCTTCAGGTTTACGGCTATTACGAAGAGGTCGAGCTGAAGCCCGGCCAGGACGTGGTGTTGGTGCCGCAGGACGGCGACAAGGGCGTGGCAATTGACTATGCCGATTTTCAGGCCATTGATGCCAGCAGTTCGCCAATCCGCTATCGCGCCTGTTTTTCCAGCCCGCTTTCCCGTCAGGAGCTGGCCCAGACTTACACTGTATCACAGCATTATCAGCCTCGCATCGCCCCAGGTTGGTTTGAGTGTTTCGACGCCGAAGCGATTGGTGCGGCACTGGAAGCAGGCACTGCCACGGCATTTCTATCGGTAAAAAACATCGAGTACGGCGTCGATCGGGTTGTAGCGGTGACGGATCAGGGCCAAGGCTATGTCTGGCATGAGCTGAACAATTGCGGCAAAAAAGCCTATGACGGTACTGTGGTCGGCGAAAGCTGCCCTGAATTGCCAGGAGCAAACCAGTAAACTTGACCCTTTAGTGCGACGGAGAGTGATATGAGTGCGGCAATCGTCATCCCGGAGTTTATAACCGTGACCCTTGGGTTTGCGGTGTTTTTGATGGGCGCGCGGTTGAATGCCCGTGTCGAGGTGCTGCGCCGTTTTAATATCCCTGAACCGGTGACGGGTGGTTTGCTGGCAGCACTGGTGGTGTTGGCGGTCTATCTGTTTTCCGGTCGTGCTGTTGAGTTCGAAATGGCCAGTCGCGATTTCTTTCTGGTGTTGTTTTTCGCCGGGATTGGCCTCAACGCGCGCCTCAGTGACCTGATTGCTGGGGGGAAGCCATTGGCGATCCTGCTGGTGCTGACCCTGATGACTATTGTCGCGCAAAACATAATCGGTGCCGCTGGTGCCGTGCTGTTTGGGTATCCGGCACAGGCCGGGGTGTTGTTTGGCTCAGCTTCACTGATCGGCGGACATGGCACAGCGATTGCCTGGGCCCCCGATGTTGCCGAGGCAACGGGTCTGAGTGGTGCAACCGAACTGGGTGTTGCGGTTGCGACGCTGGGCTTGGTTTTGGCGGCGCTGGTTGGTGGCCCCGTGGCGCGCATTTTGATCACGCGCAACAATCTGGCCCCTGCGCGCCCGGGCGAAGGGGCCACCATTGGATTGCCGGATGCGGACGTTGCCCCCGCTGCGCAAATCGATCACCTGAGCCTGATGCGGGTGATGTTGTTTCTGAACTTTGCCATCATTTTGGGCTACATTGGGTCACAGTTGATTGAGGCCGCCGGGCTGAAACTGCCGCTGTTTGTCCCCTGTCTGATCGCGGGCATCTTGATTGCCAATCTGCGCGCCTGGTTGCGCCCCAATGCGCCCGCGGTATCACGCACACCTGCCTTGGCATTGGTGTCGGAGTTCTCGTTAGGGGCCTTTCTGGCTATGTCGCTGATGGCGCTGCAACTATGGACCATTGCGGAACTTGGCTTGGCCATCGCTGTGATCATGACTGCTCAAACCGCCTTTGCCGTCGCCTTTGTTCTTTATGTTCTGTTTCCACTGCTGGGCAGTGGCTATCGCGGTGCTGTTCTGGCGGCTGGATTTGGTGGGTTTGCGCTGGGCGCGACCCCCACCGCCATCGCCAATATGACCGCCGTCACCAAACGCTATGGCCCATCGCCTATTGCCTTTGTTGTGCTGCCCCTTGTATCCGCCTTCTTTGTAGACATCGCCAACGCCATCGTCATCCAGATGATAGTGAATTTCTGAGGACCCCCAGATGCCCGACCTGCTGATTGAACTGTTTTCCGAAGAAATCCCCGCCCGTATGCAGCGCCGCGCGGGTGAGGATCTGAAAAAGCGGATGACCGATGGCTTGGTCGAAGCAGGTCTGACTTATGCTGGCGCCCATGCCCTGACCACACCACGTCGCCTGACGCTGGTCATCGACGGCTTGTTGGCGGCGTCGCCCACCGTGCACGAAGAGCGCAAAGGCCCAAAGGTCGGCGCACCTGATAAAGCTATCGAAGGCTTCCTGCGCGGTGCAGGTCTGACCCGGGATCAGTTGGAAGAGCGCGATACCCCAAAAGGCGCGGTCTATTTTGCCTCGATCGAAAAGCCGGGTCGCCCGGCGGCGGACATCATCGCCGAAGTTCTGGAAGCAACAATCCGCAACTTCCCGTGGCCAAAATCCATGCGTTGGGGATCGGGCAGCCTGAAGTGGGTGCGCCCGCTGCATTCGATTCTGTGCCTGCTGTCGGACGAGGCCGGGTCAGAAGTCGTCCCATTGGACATCGACGGTATCAAGTCGGGTAACACCACCCATGGACACCGTTTCATGGCACCGGATGAGATTACAGTGAGTGGCTTTGACGACTACTCTGCCAAGCTGAAACGCGCCAATGTGGTGTTGGACCCGGCGGAGCGCGCTGATGCGATTTGGCAGGACGCCACCAATCAGGCCTTTGCCACTGGGCTGGAAGTGGTCGAAGACAAGGGCCTGCTGGGTGAGGTTGCCGGGCTGGTCGAATGGCCAGTTGTGCTATTGGGATCCATCGACGACGAATTCCTGAGCCTGCCACCTGAGGTGTTGCAAACTTCGATGAAAGAGCACCAGAAGTTCTTCTCGGTTCGCAACCCCAAGACAAATCGCATTGAAAAGTTCGTCACCGTCGCTAACCGCGACACTGCCGACAATGGTGCAACCATACTGGCCGGTAACCAAAAGGTGCTGAGCGCCCGTCTGGCAGATGCCAAGTTCTTCTGGGAGAACGACCTACGCACTGCCAAAGAAGGCATGGAGGTCTGGACAGAGGCGCTGTCAAACGTCACCTTCCACAACAAGCTGGGCACGCAGGCGGACCGTATCAACCGTATCGCTGTGCTGGCACGTGAAATTGCCCCCGTTGTAGGTGCCGATGCCGATCTGACCGAGCAGGCCGCCAAGGTGGCCAAAGCCGATCTGTCATCCGAAATGGTCTATGAATTCCCCGAGCTGCAGGGATTGATGGGCCGGTATTACGCCGAGGCCGCAGGCCTGCCGCAAGAGGTGGCCAATGCCTGCGAGAACCACTACTCGCCGCTGGGCCCATCGGATGATGTGCCGAGTGAGGCCGTTTCCGTTGCGGTGGCGCTGGCGGATAAGCTGGACACTTTGACCGGGTTCTGGGCGATTGATGAGAAACCCACCGGGTCGAAGGACCCATTTGCGCTGCGCCGCGCTGCGCTAGGGGTTATTCGGTTGGTTTTGGAGAATGATGTTCAGGCCAATTTGGCTGGGCGCGCTGGAATTTTTGCGGTTCCCTTTACCATGTATGCAACGCAACTTCATATGAAGGGGTTCGATGACAAAATTACAGACTTACTCTCCTTCTTCCATGACCGCCTCAAGGTCTTCCTGCGCGAGCAGGGCATTCGCCACGATGTCATCGACGCCTGCATCGCTATGGACGGCAACGACGATCTGACCCTGCTGGTCAAACGCGCCCGCGCACTTGAGGACTTCATGAAATCCGAAGACGGCACCAACCTGTTGCAGGGCTATAAGCGCGCCAACAATATCCTGACCCAAGCCGAGGCCAAGGATGGGGTGGAATATTCCTATGGCGGTGATGTGAAATTTGCCGAGGAACCCTCAGAGATTGCTTTGTTCGAGGCGCTTGCAGCCTCCGAGGGGGCGATCTCGTCGGCCATCGAGGCCGAAGATTTCGCGGCTGCCATGGGCAGCATGGCAGCGCTGCGGGCGCCGATTGATGCGTTCTTTGAAGCGGTGCAGGTGAATTCTGACAATGACGTGGTCCGCCGCAACCGGTTGAACCTGCTGCATCAAATTCGCCAGATATGTGGGCAAGTTGCGGATCTTACCAAAGTGGAAGGCTGACAAACCGCTTCTTTTGCTAAAATACTCCCGCCAAAGGCAGGGGCTTTCCTATTGGAAAGCCTCTTTTTTGTTGAATATTGCAAGGTGATTCTTGTCGGTAGCGACAAGATGCTTGCGCCATAGCGGCTTGGCCTTATGCTGCAGGGCAAAGGAAAGGTGCTGCAGTGCAGAAACAACCATCAGAGACCCCGTTTGCCGCACTGATCACGCCAAACGCTCCAATTGCAGCGCAAAGCCATGGCGGGCGTGCAAAATGCCTGCAGCGGCTGGTACGGCTCGATTTGCCGGTACCGCGCACGGTTGCACTATCATTTGATGCGGTGCAGGCCATTGCCGAAGGTCAGATGCCTGATTTGGCGGCTGTTCTGGGGGAGTTCCCAGAAGATGCGCTGCTCTGTGTGCGCCCATCTTCGGAAGACCCCGATTGGGGTGGCCCCGGTGCGGTGCTGAATGTGGGCATGAACGATGCCCGTTATGTTGACCTGTGCGACAGCCTGGGTGCTCCGGCGGCTGCAGCGCTCTATTTGCGCTTTGTTCAGTCTTATGCGGTGCATGTTGCGCGGTTGGACCCGGATGTCTTTGATGAGACAGGCGACGACGGCCCCGAAGCTTTGAGTGGTATTCTGCAGGCCTATGAAGCTGAAACGGATGAGGTGTTCCCGCAGGATCGTGGCGAGCAACTGGCCGCTGTGCTGAGATCAATGGCGCGGGCCTGGGATGGCACTACGGCACGTCTGTTGCGCCAGGCCAAAGGTGCACCGGTCGATGCCGGGCTTGGGCTGGTGGTACAGGAAATGATACCCGGGCTGGGGCAGGGCGAATGTGGCTCTGGTGTTTTGCAACTGATCAACTCGCAAACCGGGCAACCGCAGATTACCGGACGGTATCTAAGCCAGTCGCAGGGGCGCGATGCACTGGGAGCCGGAGCGGCGGCTTTGTATCTGGAGCAGGACCCGCGTGGGACAGCGCTGGCTGATGTCGCACCTGAGGCTTTTGCCGAGCTAAAGGCCCATGCCGCCCTGATGCGCCAGCGTTTGCGTGAAGCGATGCAGGTTGAATTTGTCATCGAGAACGGCCGCGTTCATATTTTGGATGGGGTGCGGGTGGCACGCTCTGCACGAGCTGCGGTTCGCATTGCAGTGGCGCTTGCCGAGGACAACATTATATCTCCGCAGGAAGCGGTGATGCGGATCAATCCACATGCCTTGAATGAGCTGCTGCACCGTCAAGTTGACCCAGAAGCGGACCGGGAAGTGATCGGCACGGGTATTGCTGCCAGTCCTGGTGCTGCGACCGGACGGTTGGTGTTTACAGCCGCAGAGGCACAGGCCAGCGCGGCACGGCGCGAGCCTTGTATTTTGGTGCGCCGCGAAACCTCCCCCGAAGATATTCGTGGCATGCATGCCGCAGTTGCGGTTCTGACTGAAAAAGGCGGTATGACCAGCCATGCGGCTGTGATTGGCCGTGGTTTAGGGTTGCCGTGCATCGTCGGCGCCTCGACGTTGAAATTCCTGAGCAAGGAAAAACAACTGGTTACGGCAGAAGGCCGTGTCTTCAAAGCTGGTGAGATTGTCACCATCGACGGCAGCTCGGGGCAGGTTCTGGCCGGGCAGCCCGCAATGCTGGAAGCGGCGTTGGATGATGCCTTTCGGACATTGATGGGCTGGGCTGATGCTGAGCGTGACATCGGTATCCGCGCCAATGCGGATACGCCGGCTGATGCGCAGGTTGCGCGAAATTTTGATGCTCAGGGTATTGGGCTTTGCCGCACCGAACATATGTTTTTTGATCCCAGTCGCCTCATCGTAATGCGTGAGATGATCTTTGCGGAAACGTCGTCAGGACGTGCTGCGGTGCTGGCGCGGCTGCTGCCGATGCAACGTGGCGATTTCTGCGAGCTGTTCCGCATCATGGCAGGGATGCCGGTTTGCATCCGCCTGTTTGATCCGCCTCTGCACGAGTTCCTGCCTGCCACCAAGGTCGGTCAGCGGGAGCTGTCCGAGGCACTGGGAATTCCTGTTCGCGATGTAACCCGCCGTGTCGAGGAGATGGGCGAGTATAACCCGATGTTGGGACTCCGTGGTGTTCGGTTGGGTGTAACGGTGCCTGAAATCTATGACATGCAGGCGCGTGCCATTTTTGAAGCGGCATTGGATGTTTCAGAGGACGGGACACCAGTGGTGCCTGAAATCATGATCCCCCTGGTTTCGGCAAAACGAGAAGTCGAGCTGGTGAAGGCCCGCATTGACGCGGTAGCAGCAGCAGTGAAATCCGAACGTGGTATTGAATTTGAGTATCGCCTGGGGGTCATGGTCGAGACACCGCGCGCCGCGTTGCGCGCGGATGATATTGCGCCGCACACAGCATTTCTAAGTTTTGGGACCAATGATCTCACTCAAATGACCTATGGTCTTTCACGCGATGATGCGGGGCGGTTCATGTCCGACTATGTGCGCCAAGGGGTGTTTCCGGAGGATCCCTTTCATGTGCTGGATATCGAAGGCGTCGGTGAATTGTTGAAACTTGGGGTGCAACGGGGCCGAAAGACCAACCCAGGTGTGACCCTGTCCATTTGTGGGGAACACGGTGGCAATCCCGAATCAATCGCCTTTTGCCGGGATGCAGGGTTTGATTATGTGTCGTGTTCACCGTTTCGGGTACCCGTTGCGCGGCTGGCTGCTGCTCAATTGGCGATTGCACATCACATTGGGCAAGCCGCTGCTGAAGTCACCTAGATTTAGCGGTAGCGTTAAAGGTTAAAGGGTGGTTTTGGTGATAAACTGCCCCTTAACCTTCAGATTAAAGTTGCAAAATTTGCTAAAACTGGACCTTTGCCCCGTTCTGGGGTAGACCATCGGCGCGCAGAAATTAGCTGGTTGGCGCGACCATTTGGTACCTGGGGTATCTGACATGAGAACTTTTGCTTTTGCCGCTTTTCTAGTGGCCTCTTTGGCATTGCCTAACGTTACCCCCGCAGAAACGGGGTTTGCCCGCCTGTTCCAGAGGGATCAGTCGGGGTCGACTGCTGCGCCTAAACGGCGTCAGCGTGGATTTCTATTTTTTGGCAGAAAGCCTGCCAAGGTTGAACCCATAACCTACACAACTGCTTGGCTGGATTCCCAGCCTGCAGCCAGTGGTGATGCCAATTTTGAGTGTCTTGCGCAAACCCTGTATTTTGAGGCACGCGGAGAAACCGTAAAAGGGCAATTTGCGGTTGCCGAAGTGGTCATGAACAGGGTCGCGAGTGCGCAGTTTCCCAATAGTGTTTGCGGTGTTATCAAGCAAGGAACTGGCCGACGTCATCAGTGCCAATTCAGCTACACATGCGACGGTCGCTCAGAGGCGATTGGAGAGCGCCAATCCTACGAACGGGTTGCCAAGGTTGCCAGAGCCGTATTGGACGGAACCTCGCAAGAGCTGACAGAAGGCGCCACCTATTATCACACCACAGCAGTTCGGCCACGTTGGAGCCGTACGTTTACGAATACGGCGCAAATTGGGGTGCATCTGTTCTATCGTGATGAGCGTTATCGTACCGCGTCTAGCGACTAACCTTTTTCCATCGCCGTTTTTGGACACTGGTGTGGCGTATGTCGGGCTGTTATCAGTGGGCGTATGTTCTAGACTGTGAGACCTAGCTCTACCACTGCCAGCCAAAGGCGCGACTCTATGAATTCAGAAATCCCCCTTGCTTTTGCACATCCGTCCGAGAGGGCTGCTGCAACGGCAATTGATCAGGTGTTAGACCGAATTTCCCTGCGCGATCACATCGTTGAAGTCGAAATTGGTGCCTTTCAAGCGGAGCGCGGGAATACGCAGCGTATCAGCTTTAATGTCGTGGTCGAAGTTGAACCTTTGCCGGATGACGTCGATGATGACGTTGATCGTATTCTATCCTACGACAAAGTAACCGAGGCTATCGCTCACGAACTGTCAGAAGAACGGTTGAACCTTCTGGAAACACTGGCTGAACGGATCGCCGACCGCATTTTGCTGGAACCTCAAGCCGTGCGGGTTTTTGTTCGGATTGAGAAGCTGGATCGCGGCTCGGGTGCGTTGGGCGTTGAGATTGTCCGCGCACGGCATCAACTGCTGCACAGCACCGAAGTTGAAGAGCGCCCACACCCGAGGTTGATGTACCTAGGGAATGCTGCGGTGGATAGCGGCAATCTGCGTGGTTGGATCGACCAGATGCAATCGCGCGAGCGACCACTGATCCTTTGTGTTGGTGCGCATGAACTCGCGGTGCCACGCACCGGGCACGGGATGACGGAACGGCGGATTGATTTGTTGGCCATAGAACAAAATGCCTGGCGATTGGCCGCGCGCGATGACCGCTGTGTCGTTGTGGCGACCCGTACCGAGCTGGACTGGGCAATGAAGAATGGCCAGATCAGTGTCTGGGCACCGTCCAAAATTGTTCTTGATGCGGTGGATGGCCCGTCAGTGCCGCCCTCTGAGCCAGTAGAGCTCGCGGCGTGGTTCGCCACCCTGCTAGAGGCCGGAGAAATGATGGTGATTGGTGCAGAATTGCCCGGAACCTCGGGCGTACCAGTGCGCGCGATTGCTGAGACACAGGTCGAGCTATGACCTATTACCGTCCCCTTGTTCAACATGGCGAGGCCCGTCCAGAAGGCGCGGTTGAGCTGGCTGGGGGAACACTGTGGTTCAGTCATGCTGAAGTACTTACCCGCGACACGCCATCTCATATCATTCCAGCTGGATTGGTGCCTGACGTTGTGCTGCGCCGCCTGTCTGGCCATCGCCCTACCTTTGCTGGTCTGGACCTGAGCCAGCCACAAGTTGTGGGAATTCTCAACGTGACGCCCGACAGTTTCTCTGATGGTGGTGATCATGATGATCCAAATGTAGCTGTTCGGGCCGCGCTGCAAATGGTTGAGCAAGGTGCTGACCTAATAGATATTGGCGGTGAATCTACACGTCCTGGGGCAGTTCTTGTTCCCGACAGTGAAGAGATCACTCGTACCGCACCCGTGATCCGAGCTCTGCGTGAGGTCAGCGACGTACCAATCTCGATCGATACGCGAAAGTCTGGCGTTGCAGCTGCAACGTTGGAGGCAGGCGCTAGTCTTGTGAATGACGTCTCTGGGTTCACATTTGATCCGGAGTTAGGACCGCTCGCGGCTGCAGCAGGGGTGCCCGTCTGTGTGATGCATGCGCAGGGTGATCCGGCGACGATGCAGCAGGACCCCAGTTATGAAAATGTTCTGCTCGACGTTTATGATTTTTTGGCTGCCCAGGTAGAGCGGTTGGAAGCCATTGGCGTCTTGCGTGATCAGATTGTTATTGATCCGGGTATCGGGTTTGGCAAAACACTTGAGCATAATCTGGCTTTGCTGCAGGGCATTGCTTTGTTTCATGGGCTGGGTTGCCCCATTCTGTTGGGTGTGTCGCGTAAGGGATTTATCGGTACAATCGGCAAAGAACCGCAGGCGACCGCGCGGGCGCCGGGGTCAATTGCAGTGGGGCTTGCAGCACTGGCCCAAGGCGTGCAATTCCTACGGGTGCATGATGTCGCCGCAACAGCGCAGGCCATTCGCCTTTGGCAAGCTGTTCGTTAAGACCTGAAAAGAAAGACCAAAATGCGTAAACTATTCGGTACTGACGGCGTGCGTGGCACCGCCAATATTCACCCCATGACCGCTGAAATGGCGCTGCGCATCGGTGCAGCGGTTGGGCGCTATTTCCGCAGAGATGCCTCGGGTGTGCACCGAGTGATGATCGGCAAAGATACTCGGTTGTCTGGCTATATGTTCGAAAGTGCACTGACCGCAGGGCTGACATCAACAGGCATGAATGTGCTGTTGATGGGGCCGGTACCAACCCCGGCTGTAGGTTTGATGACGCGGTCCATGCGGGCCGATCTTGGGGTGATGATTTCAGCCAGTCACAACCCGGCTGAGGACAACGGCATCAAATTTTTCGGCCCAGATGGGTTCAAATTGTCGGACAGTGCTGAACTTGAGCTGGAGGCGCTGATTGAAAACGGAGTTGAACCCGCTCAAACCGCTAATATTGGCCGGGCCAAGCGGATTGATGATGCGCGCTTTCGCTATGGCGAACGGGTTAAAAGCTCATTGCCCAAGGATATCCGCTTTGATGGGCTGAAGGTGGTGATCGATTGTGCCAATGGTGCAGCCTATCGTGCGGCGCCAGAAATTTTGTGGGAGCTGGGCGCCGAGGTGGTGCCAATCGGAGTTTCGCCGGATGGTGTGAACATCAATGATGGGTGCGGGTCCACCCATCCGCAGGCCGCTGCAGAGGCCGTGGTTGCCCATGGTGCCCATGTCGGGATCTGTCTTGATGGGGATGCCGATCGGGTCATTCTGATCGACGAAAACGGGAAAGTAGCGGACGGTGATCAGCTGATGGGGCTTTTGGCTTCGCGTTGGGCCGAACAGGGCTTGTTGACGGGCGGTGCACTGGTCTCCACCGTGATGTCCAACCTTGGCCTTGAGCGTTTCCTGAATGAACGGGGAATTGGGTTGGAACGTTCAGCTGTAGGCGACCGCTATGTGGTCGAGCGGATGCGCAGCGGCGGCTTTAATCTGGGTGGCGAGCAATCCGGCCATATTGTGATGTCCGATTATGCGACCACCGGGGATGGGTTGATGGCTGGGCTGCATTTCCTGGCTGAGATGGTGCGCTCTGAGCAGAAGGCCTCGCTGTTGGCAGAACAGTTCCAGCCAGTGCCGCAACTGTTGAAGAACGTCCGTTTCAAAGCAGGGCAAACCCCGCTTGAAGTCGAGCAAGTTCAAGACGCGATCCAAGGCGCCGAACAGGCGTTGAACGGGCAGGGGCGTTTGCTGATCCGAAAATCGGGCACCGAGCCGCTGATCCGGGTGATGGCCGAATGCGAGGATGAAGCTTTGCTGAACAAAACTGTGGATTCAGTTGTCGATGCAGTCAGCACTGCAGTGACTATCTAGAGGCTTTTCCGCTTAATATGTTGGGTAACGCTGGCGGTTGGTTGTGTGCGTCCAAACAGTCGCATCAGTGCACCGTATTGGCTGAGCCCCATTCCACACAGGATTAGCGTCAGCGCCCAAACCATTGCACTGGGCAACGGTTCTGCGAGGAATAGGGTGCCCAACAGCACCGACCAAACCGGCACCTGATAGCTTACTAAGGACATGAACACCGGTCCTGCGCTGCGCACGACCGAAACCCGCAAAATACTGGCCGCTGCGGTCGGAACCAGGCCGAGAAAGGCCGTAGCAATCAACGTCTGCCTATCCACAATCGGTGGCAAGCCTTCGACGAGCAGCGCCAAAGGGATGACCACCATGGCGCCAATGATCAAAAGAACGGCTGTCATTCCAATAGGATCGATTTTGGGCATCCGCCGTATCAAAATTGAGCTGAAGGCGTAGCAACAGGCTGCACTCATGCAGGCAATGCGTCCGAACAGCTCTAGCTCAGCTCCATTCGAGCTAAAGGCCTGACCCCCGATCAGTATGCCAACCCCGACAAAGCCGATGATAAACCCCAGGGCCCGGCGCCATGTCAGCCGTTCACCTGGAACAAAGAAATGCGCCAATGGAAGCACGATCAAGGCTACCGAGGCCATCGACACCCCGGCGAAACCAGAGGTGACATATTGCTGCCCCCAGTTCAGCAGGATGAACGGAAGTGCTGAACTGAGAAGTCCAAGGGCGCATATGGCGATTTTGTTGGACGGGGCAGGGGGCGCAGAAAACAGCTTGCCACCGCGAAACTGCCAAATGGCAGTGGTAAAGAGCGCACCAAGGGTAATCCGGGCCGCGGCCAGCCAAAATGGTGTGATGCCGCGCAGCGCGATCTCAATCACCAGAAATGTCCCACCCCAGGTCAGCCCCAGAATCGCGACCATTAGCCAATGTCGCCCAGTGATTTCGGTCATGTGTGCTCCTCGCGGGTGTGCAGGTACATGAGGTCAAAGTGTGGGCAGGGTCAATTGCCATCCCTTCGTTCTGGGTCGAAGTGTTGGTTCTTTTAGGTGGCGACGATGGCTCTGCGGCGTTTCTTGCTGAGGAGCAACCCACCTAAGATCAGTGCGAGTGACACATAGAGCTGTGGTGGCAGGATTTCATTCAACAGCACAACACCAAACAGCACCGACCAAACGGGCAACTGATAGTTCACCAAGGACATAAAACTCGGGCCTGCGTCTCGAATGACCTGTACCAGCAAAACCTGTGCCAAGGCAGTTGGGAGCAGCCCCAAATACAAAATAGCCGCCAAAGACAAGGCAGATGGCATTTGTGGGACACCTTCGAGGATCAGTGCAAAAGGCAGGATCATAACTGTTGCCGAAAGCAGAGCAGCGGCAGAAAGGGAGAGCATATCTGTTTTGGGGCACAACCGGGTTATGATGGCCCCGAAGGCATAACAAAGAGCTGCACCAAGGCAGGCAACTCTAGCCAGGGCCTCAAAATCGCTGCCAATCAGCTTAAAAGCATCCAGCCCAATCAGCACAACAACTCCGGCAAAGCCAACCAGGAAGCTGATGCCGCGTTGTAAGGTCAGCCGCTCACCTGGCACCAAAAAATGCGCCAATGGCAGGACAAATAAAGGCACCACAGCCATACAAACGCCCGCGAACCCGCTGGCTACGTATTTTTGCCCCCAACTTAGCAAGGCAAACGGCATGGCGCTGGAGAAAAAACCCATGGCAAGAGCTGCAGCCCAAACACGCTGTCCTGTGTTGCTGCGCCAGTCAGGCAGGCCAATGCCCTTTAGTTGAACGATGACCAGCAGGACTATTGCACCCAGCCCAACACGTCCGGCTACGATGGTGAGAGGTCCCAAGTCGCGCAGAGCCACCGAAATAAACATGAAAGACGCGCCCCAAATCAGGCCAAGGCTCAATAGCTTGACCCAGTTCATCATTCCAACAGGCGCAGTCATGTTTGGTTCTCCAGAGAAAAAGGGCGCCCCGGTCGGGGACGCCCTGGGTATTCAGGTTGAAAGCGGGCCTAGACCCGCAATCCTTAGTTCTTTTCTTTGTCGACCATTTTGCCAGCCGAGATCCATGGCATCATGCCACGCAGCTTGGCGCCGGTTTCTTCGATCATGTGCTCGTCGTTGGCACGACGGGATGCTTTGATTGTTGGCTGACCAACAGCATTTTCCAGCATGAAGTCACGAACGAATTTGCCGGACTGGATGTCAGACAGAACGTCTTTCATGCGGGCTTTGGTTTCGTCGTAGTTCAGGATGCGTGGGCCGGTGACATACTGACCGAATTCTGCAGTGTTGGAGATCGAGTAGTCCATGTTGGCGATGCCGCCTTCATAGATCAGGTCAACGATCAGCTTCACTTCGTGCAGGCACTCGAAATAGGCCATTTCTGGTGCGTAGCCAGCTTCGACCAGAGTTTCAAAGCCACAGCGGATCAGTTCTACCAGACCACCACACAGAACTGCCTGCTCGCCGAACAGGTCGGTTTCACACTCTTCGCGGAAGTTGGTCTCAATAATACCGGAACGACCGCCACCGATTGCGGAACAGTAGGACAGACCGATTTCCAGCGCTTTTCCGGATGCGTCTTCGTCTACAGCAACCAGGCAAGGCACGCCGCCGCCTTTGGTATATTCGCCGCGTACGGTGTGACCTGGGCCTTTTGGCGCCATCATGATCACGTCAACGCCTTCTTTTGGCTCAATCAGGCCAAAGTGAACGTTCAGACCGTGGGCAAATGCAATTGCCGAACCGGGCTTGATGTTGTCGTGGACGTATTTCTTGTAAGTCTCAGCCTGCAGTTCGTCGGGCATGGTGAACATGATTACGTCACACCAGGCAGCTGCTTCTGCAATGCCCATAACCTTCAGGCCTTCGCCTTCGGCTTTCTTGGCCGATGCGGAACCTTCGCGCAGAGCAACGACAAGGTTCTTAGCGCCCGAGTCACGCAGGTTCAGCGCGTGCGCGTGGCCTTGCGAACCGTAGCCCAGGATAGCTACTTTTTTGTCTTTGATCAGGTTGATGTCGCAATCGCGATCGTAATAAACGCGCATGTCCACGTCCTCTTTGTTTGATGTCTGCGGCGATCATAGTGATATGCACACAGGGTTCGAGAGCGTTTTTGAGGTATTTCAGGCGATTTTCGCACTATCCATTCGTCGATTGGCAGTATATCGACTGAATCATGCTTGATAACCTTGATCGACGAATTCTACGCAACCTGCAAAGTGATCCCGCCCAGTCGATTCCTGATCTTGGGGACCGTTTGGGTGTCTCAAACTCGCGCCTGACCCGCCGGTTGGACAAGCTGCGTGAAACAGGTGTGCTGCGCGGCCAACAGGCGGTGATCAACTGGCGGGCGCTTGGCTATGCGGTTGAGGTCAGTCTGCGGGTGACACTGGACAAGACCCAGACCCGCGCTTTTGATGATTTTATCGAGGCAGCACGCGGCATTCCCGAAGTGATCGAGATCCAAACCTTTCTGGGCCGGGTGGATGTGCGCCTGTCCGTGATCGCGCGGGATATGGCCCATTATCAGCAGATCTATCGTGCGGGCATCCTGACCCTACCGCATATCGCTGACATTGAGGCACTGATGCATGTGGCTCGGATCAAGAGTGATGAAGGGCTGCCGCTATGAACGACCTCGACGAGTTCGATCAAAAACTGCTGCTGGCATTGACGCAGGACGCTAACTTGTCGGCTGGGGCATTGGGGCGCCAACTGGGGCTCAGCCAACCCGCTACATGGCGACGAATAAAGCGGTTGCAAGACAGCGGTGTGATCGCCGGGCGTCGTCTGGATCTGGATCGTGAAAAGCTGGGGTTTGGTGTCACTGTGTTTCTGGGTATCAAACTGGCCACCAGGGGGCGGGTCAGTCTGGATGACTTTGAACGCGCGGTCAGCGCAATTCCCGAAGTGCAAACGGTAGAGCACGTATTGGGTATGTATGATTACCGTCTGCGGGTCACTGCCCGTGACATTGCTGACTTTGAGCGAGTGCTGCGCCGCCGGGTGATGACTTTGCCGGGGGTGGGGGATGTCGAGGCCAATGTGCTGCTAAGTGAAGAAAGGCGGCCGGGACCTTTGGGGTAATCCGCTGTTCGCAAATACACTTTCAAACAGCACCGACCAAAGAAGGCTTTGCTAAGTTGCCCCCAGAAGGATAGCCATTGTGCAACGCTATTTGGAGGATCAGAAATGGCACTTTTGCAAACTGTCGACCCGGATGGGATGGATGAATTTTCGGTGGTCTTCACAGACCGTTCGCTCAATCACATGTCTAAAACCTTTCAGCAGGTGATGCTGGATATCAATTCCATGCTCAAAGAGGTCTACAAGGCCGAGGCCGTGGCTGTGATCCCAGGGGGTGGCACATATGCGATGGAGGCCGTTGCCCGTCAATTTGCACGTGGCGAAGACGTGCTGGTAGTGCGCAATGGTTGGTTTTCCTATCGCTGGAGCCAGATCTTCGAAACAGGTGGCCTAACATCCTCGACTACCGTGATGAAGGCGCGCCAAACCGGCAATACTAGCCCGTCGCCTTTTGCTCCTGCCCCCATCGGCGAGGTCATTGCGGCCATTAAGGAAAAGAAACCGAGCATTGTCTTCGCACCGCATGTGGAAACGGCGGCTGGGGTCATCCTGACGGATACCTATGTCAAAGCCATGGCCAAGGCTGCGCATGAAGTTGGAGCATTGATGGTTCTGGATTGCATCGCTTCGGGCTGTGCCTGGATCGATATGAAAGGCACTGGCGTCGATGTGTTGATCTCCGCCCCTCAAAAGGGCTGGTCGGCATCACCCTGTGCTGGTCTGGTGATGTTGTCCGAACGGGCAGAGGCCCGGATGGCCGAGACACAGTCTGACAGTTTTGCCATCAACCTGAAACAGTGGTGCACCATCATGCAGGCCTATGAAAATGGCGGCCATGCCTACCACGCTACTATGCCGACCGACGCGCTCAAGGATTTCCGCGATACCATGGCCGAAACCAAGGAATACGGGTTCGACAAGCTGCGAGAGGCGCAATGGGAGCTGGGCGATGGTGTGCGTGCCATGCTTAAGGAAAACGGCGTGACCTCGGTTGCTGCTGATGGGGTTGGCGCACCGGGGGTGGTGGTTAGCTATACCAGTGATCCGGACATCAGCACCGGCAAGAAGTTCGCCGCTTTAGGGATGCAGATCGCCGCCGGGGTGCCGCTGCAATGTGACGAGCCCGGGGATTTCCAGACTTTCCGACTGGGCCTGTTTGGTCTGGATAAGCTCTATGATGTGGATGCCACTATGGCTCGTCTCAAGACGGCGCTGGATCAGGTTCTCTGACGTCGAGTGCGTTTGAGCTGACGCAATGACATGTTGCTGTTTGCGCCAAGACCACGGCGCAAACAGCGCATGATGATCAGACCCGAGATAATCAACCAGGCTCCACCCCAGAACAGGGTGGGGCCGCCGAATTCCTCGGCCAACATCCGGGCGTCAGAGCGCAGGTAAGATCGGGCAATTGTGTCGCTAAAAATGTCGTAGGGCACAAAGATCATGCTGCTAAGCCCGATCACCCGCAGCACCAGATCGTTGAAACCATGCGACAGATATTTGGAACTGCCCAGCATCAGCAGGCCGGCGGCGATGCAGAATGCCAAGGCAAATAGGTCGCGCACGTATAGGGCAGCAGCGGCAAGGATCACTGCCGCAAGCAACCCCATGACAAAACGGTCCCAATTTGTACGCACCGCAATCAGGAACAGTGTCACTCCAATCAGCAGTGAGCCGCAGTAGCCTGCGCTCAGCGTCAGGAAGCGGCTACCTCCGCGAGATATGACCATTCCGCCTTGTTGTGGGTCGATTGTCAGGCTTTCGACAGACCCGCCGGTGAGAAGTGTCATCAGCGCGTGGGAGAGTTCATGCAGCAACACGATCAGGATCTTGAGGGGCACAACAATTGGCGTGGACCACAGCGCAAAGATTAGCGCAGTCAGCAGCATCAACTGCCAGTGCCCGGTGCAAAACCGTTTGACCCGGCGCAGGCTCACTTCGTGCCCAGACCGGTACGCATGAGCGTCTTGCGAACTGGTGCGATGGAGTAAAAGGCGTTCAGTGCGGCCGCCCGCATATCCCGCAAGGGCCGGGCTTCCAACATCGAGGCCCGGTTCAGCATATCGATGCCCTTGACCCGTAACTTGATCTCACTGTGGCGCGCCTTGTGATAGGCCTCTAGCATCTGAGTATCCCCCAGACCGTCACGGCGGGCTTCGGCAAGCTCCAGCAGGCTGGCGAGATCGCCCAACGACATGTTCAGCCCCTGCGCACCAATGGGCGGCACCACATGGGCGGCTTCGGCCATCAGAGCCAGCCGCTCGCCATTCAGCCGTTCGGCGGCTTGGCTGATGATCGGCCATATGGTGCGACGTGAAGCCAGTTTCAGATCACCCAACTGGCCACAGGAACGCCGTGTCATCGCGACCTCGAATTCTTCGGTTGGCAAGGCTTGCAGTTCTTGTGCCTTTGGGCCGCGTTCCATCCAGACAATTGCCGAACTTGGTTGTCCGTTATGGTCGGGCAGGGGGACCATTGTGAATGGCCCACCGGAGCGATGCACTTCTGTCGACACATTGTCGTGCGGCTTTGGGTGAGTGACCGCAAAAGCCAGCGCTTTTTGGCCGTAACGGGTGGTGTTTACCGCAATTCCCGCAGCTTCGCGCATGGGAGAGCTGCGGCCGTCACAGGCTATGACCAATTTTGTTGTGACCCTGCTGCCATCGCTGAGGCCAACACGGGCTTCGGCAGTGCGGGTGAACAGGCTGGTGGTGGCAACACCTGGGCGGAAATCGACATTGGACAGCTCGTCCAGGCGTGCCAATATCTCGCGACGCAGCAGCCAGTTGGGCAGGTTCCAGCCAAAGGGTTTGTCCGACAGGTCTGCGGCGTTGAAATCCTTGATCACACGAGGTTCGGGTACTTCACCACCGGCATCAACAATGCGCATGATTTGCAGGGCAGCAGCGTGATCCGCCAGCCGGTCCCACAATCCACAGCGCTGCAATAACTCTTGTGCTGGCTGTAAAAAAGCGGTTGTGCGCAGATCTGACCCTTCGGCGTCACGTTCTGTCACAGGTGCAGTAGGATCAACGCAGATCACGTCAAAACCAGCCGAGCCAAAAGCAGCAGCTGCGGTGAGACCCGCAATGCCGCCGCCGGAAATCAGGATGTCGCAGGTGTCAGCCATTTTTCAGCCCTCTGTTTATGGGTTGATCTAGGCCTGAGAACAGGGAAATGGCAAGCGCCAAGCGGTCGCAGGGATTGTGATCAACCGCGTGTGATCAGCATGAGAATGGCAAAAATCACCGGGACCATGGCAACTGCAGGCATGTATAGGCCGGGAATACCCCAAGTGACGACAGACAGCGCCCAAAGAAGCAAAAAAACTGCGATGGCCAGAAACATCTTGGCGTCAGGAGATAGTGATCTCTTAGCGGTTGGCAAAAGAGGTTTGGCAACGGTAGTGTCGGTCATCGTGCAGTCTTGAAATGGATGAAAGATGACTGTGATATATGTATTTTTATGACGAGGAAAAGTGACGCTTACCTCAAAGCATTGATGTTAGTCGAAATGCCGCAGGAACTCTGTCAGATCGTCGGTGTGATACTGAATGTGACCCGCATCAAGCGGATCCGGTGCGACATGTATGGTGCGCATACCCATCTGGTGTGGTGCTGCCAGATTACGCGGATCATCTTCGAACATTGCCGCCTTTTCAGGGACAACACCCGCCTGGGAGAACACGCGATCAAACGCGCTGCGCTCTGGTTTTGGCAGATACCCGGCATGTTCAACACCATAGATCCCGTCAAACAATCCGTTCAGTCCACGCGCCGCCAGTACACGTTCCGCATAGGGGGCACTGCCATTGGTATAGACGATCTTTTGTCCTGGTAGGTGGCTGATTCTGGACGCAAGAGCGGGGTCTTTCTTCATATGGTCCATCGAAATGTCATGCACTTCGATCATATAGGGCACTGGGTCCAGATCATGTTCACGCATCAACCCCGCCAAGGTTGTTCCGTGTTCGCGCCAGTACAGGCTGCGTAGGCGATTGGCTTCAGCTTGATCAACCTTCAGCGCGTCCATCACATAACGCGTCATTTTGACCTCGATCTGATCGAACAGACGGTCGGATGGCGGATATAGGGTATTGTCGAGATCGAATACCCAATGAGTGACGTGTGAGAAGTTATCTTTGACCATACCGCAGGCTTAGGCAGCACGTGATTGATTTGCAAACAAAAGCGTGGGCTGCTGTGTCGATTTGCCCCGCAAGTTCGCCGTGGGCTTGATTGAAAGGCAACGGGCCATGTAAACAGGCATAACCCAAATCGAGAGTGATCATGAGCCAGAGCCGACACAATCAGAAAGATGCCTATAGCCTGATCCTCGAAGCGATCGATGTCGGTGTTTATAAACCCGGTGACCGCCTCGTTGAAAGTGACCTGGCAGAACGGTTTGGCGTCTCACGCACCCCAATCCGCGAAGCGCTTCAGCGCCTTGAGACCCAATCCCTGCTGGAACGCGACGGCCGTTCACTCATTGTTGCCTCGCTAGACCACAACCAAATGGCAGAGCTGTACGTGGTCCGTCGTGAGTTGGAGGGGCTGGCGGCGAAGTTGGCAGCGCGTCATGCGACTGAAGAAGAGATCCAAGTTTTGCGCGATATGGTGGCAGCCGATGATGCGCTGGTTGACGACCCGGTGGCGCTGGCCAAAGCCAACCGCCGGTTCCATGAGCAAATCCACCTTGCGTCCCACAACCGGTATCTTGTTCAGCAATTGAACCTTGTGCACCGGACGATGGCTCTTATGGCGACAACCTCACTTGCAGCTCACGGTCGAGGAGAGATTGCACAAAGTGAACATAAGAAAATCGTCAGTGCCATCGAGAAACGTGATGAAGAGGCCGCTGGGCAAGCCCTGAACGATCACATTTCAGTCGCCTTCATGACACGGCTAAAACAGGATGCTGGAAAGCGCAGCAACAATTAATGTTGCAGGTTTGTCGTCTGCGTTTCTGCATTGCTGTGACCATGGCTCGTTTTATCCCAGTAATAGGGACGCCAAACCAGTTCATACAGGGCCTTGAATGCGGCAATACAGCCAAGTGGGAAGTATAAGATCATGCTTGGTGCCCAGAAGGCCAAGCTGCGCCGGTTTGAAGCAAAAGACGCCGTGATGGCAATGCTGATCCCTAGCAACTCGAAGAGCATCAGCGATGCCGCGGTGCCATAAAGGACGTTCATTGGCAGTATGCTTGCACTGGGGTGCGGTACCCCCAGTAGCATCAGCCAGAATGACCATAGAAATGGCGCCAGCAGGAATTGACCAACTGTGCCAAGAAAGAATGCCTGAAACCCTAGGAACCGTTTCCAGCCCAGCTCGGCTAGCAATAAGCGTGGTCGCCGCATGTGCACGAGATACGTCACCATGAAGCCTTTGAGCCAGCGTGAACGCTGCCGGATCCATGACCAGAGGTGGCAATTGGCCTCTTCAAACGTTGCTGTGTCTATCATTTCGGTCAGATAGCCTGCCCGGGCCAGACGCACACCCAGATCCGCATCTTCGGTGACATTATGAGCATCCCAGCCGCCCAGACTTTCTAATGCAGCGCGCTTCACAAATAAGGTGGTGCCACCAAGCGGCAGGACCATCCCCAGTCGGGCCAAACCGGGTAAAACAACGCGGAACCAGCTGGCATACTCCAGAGTAAAACACCGTGACAGCCAGTTTGTGCGGGGGTTGTAATAGTCTAATACGCCTTGCAGGCAGGCCACATTGTCAGCTGTTTGTTCAAAACTGCGCGCGACCCTTTCCAGCTGATCGGGCACTGGGGCGTCTTCGGCATCCCAAACCCCAATGATGTCGCCCTGGCAGAAGTTGAGTGCGTAGTTCATAGCCCGGGGTTTTGTTGTAAGCGTTCCTAAATGCGGGACCTCGATGATATGCATCCAACGCGGCAGGGACGCAGCCTTCAGCGCGGTGCGGGTCACCGTGTCATGCTCTTCAAGCACCAAAACCACCTCGATTAACGAACGGGGGTAGGTCAGCTTTTGGAGGCGATGGACCAATTTTCGACTGATTTCTGGTTCGTGAAATAAGGGGACCAACATTGAGATCCGGGGCAGTCGTTGTGGTGCATGGGGAAGCTCATGTGACAGCGGCGTGGTTGCTACCTGTCCTTCGTGGGTTAGGTGGGTGATGAACCCACACATCTTCAACCCGACGAACAGGCCGAGAAGGAGGACTGAAAGAGCGCAGAAAAGGGTGAATATCAGAACTGGAGCGAACCACATCAGCCCAGTAAGAATTGTAATCATGATCAGCGGCAGGTGATGTTGGTTTGAGGTTTGCCAATGGCGGATGCTGTTGTGCAGGGGCACGCGGGTGTTGGCAGCCAGAGCCAACTCCTCGCGGAAATATGCGGTAAGCAGGGCTGTAATCTGATCCTCAGCAGCCAAAACCGGCCGGATCTGGTCAAAACTGCCTTTCAACGACTGTTTCAACGCGTGGAAGTGTTCGGGGTGGGCGACGGCGATCACGGTAACTGGCCCAAGTTGCAGCCAGGGCAGGGCGTTGTGCCCGATCCAGAATTGCGCTGGTTTGCGGCCCAGCAGTCGGGGATCTGGTGTGTGTTTGGACAGGTCTACTTGTTGGATTCCGTGTTGACGGGACAGGGCATGCAAAACCTGATCCTTGTTGGCCCAGCCCTGACTGATCAGAATATGGCCTAGCGGGGCTTTCTGGTGTCGTTGTAGAACCAGTGCCCGCAACAAGTCAGTGTCTTGGATCGCTTGAATGTCTAGAAGGTGGCGGCCAAGCGGTAAGCGTGGATAGGGAGTTTGTCGCTTAGGGCGATGATGAAGAATCCCTGCCGAACGATCCTGCATATCCCCACCGTTTGCCATTTAGCCCATAGGGCAGCGTGGCGAACGGTGGTTAACAGCCCATTAACCAAATGACTTGGCGGCTGGGTTTTACTCTAGGCTTACGCGTCGACTGTTTTGCGGGCTTCCATAGCTTCGGCAAAACGCTCAAACAGGTAAAAGCTGTCTTGTGGGCCAGGGCTGGCTTCGGGGTGCTGCTGAACCGAGAAAACAGGGCGGCCGGACAAGCGGATTCCGCAGTTGGATCCGTCGAACAGCGACACATGGGTCTGCGTCACACCTTCTGGCAGGGACTGTGCATCGACAGCAAAGCCGTGGTTCATTGATGTGATCTCAACCTTGCCCGTCTCCAGCTCTTTGACGGGGTGGTTGGCACCATGGTGGCCGTGGTTCATCTTAATGGTTTTAGCACCCAGCGCTAGCGCCAGCATCTGGTGACCGAGGCAGATACCAAAGACCGGTAAGTCAGTGGTGTCCAGAATGGTTTTTATCATCGGCACGGCATATTCGCCAGTCGCTGCCGGGTCGCCGGGACCATTGGAAAGAAAAACCCCATCCGGGTTGTGGGCCAAAACCTCTTCGGCGGTGGCTGTGGCGGGCAACACGGTGACATCACAGCCCGCAGACGCGAGGCAGCGCAGGATGTTGCGTTTGGCACCATAGTCGATGGCGACAACTTTGTGCTTGGGGGCTTCTTGGCGCGGGTAACCATCAGGCCAGGCCCACCGCATTTCATCCCAGCGGTAGCTTTGCGCACAGGTGACCTCTTTGGCCAAATCCATCCCTTCCAGACCAGACCAGGCACGGGCGGCGGCCACCAGTGCATCGACGTCGAAATTGCCATCGGGATCATGGGCCATAGCGACATGTGGGGCACCTTGCTGGCGAATGACACGCGTCAGGCGACGGGTGTCGATACCACCAATGGCGATGCGGCCGGTGCGGGTCAGCCAGCTTTTCAGCTCTTCTGTGCTGCGCCAGTTGCTGGCAAGAGTGGGATCCCATTTGACCACCATGCCCGCAGCCACCGGGTTAGCCGTTTCATCATCTTCGGGGGTAACACCGGTGTTGCCGATATGCGGGAAGGTGAAGGTCACGATCTGGCCCGCATAAGAAGGGTCAGTCATGATTTCCTGATACCCAGTCATCGCGGTGTTGAAGCAGAGCTCGGCTACGGTTTGTCCGGTGGCACCAAAGCCAACGCCGTAAAACACGGTACCATCAGCCATTGCCAGGCATGCGGTGGGCTTGGACGGGGCAGTATCGGCCATTGCGCGAGTCTCCATGTGGGATAAATTCAAGGGTACTTAAGGGGAGGGCGAGAGCGGGTCAAGCCCGGCCAATTATTGCCAATGCGGAACGCCCTATCACGCCAGGCTGGACTGTGCGGTCTTGTCTAGCGACAGTTCATTGGGTAAGGCTGTGATTTCCAATGCCATGGGGATGGAAGTAAAATGGATATGCGCACACGGGTCAACACGGCCCTGAAACAGGCGATGAAAGATCGGGCCGCCAGTCGCTTGGCCACTTTGCGTCTGATCAATGCTGCGATCAAGGACAAGGAAATCGCAGCCCGCGGCGACGGTGAAGAGATTGTCGTTGCAGATGACGATGTATTGGCGATTCTTAGCAAAATGACGAAGCAGCGCAATGAAAGCGCCCGCGCCTACGAAGAAGGTGGGCGGTTGGATCTGGCTGAGCGAGAGCTTGAAGAAATTGCCATTATTGAAGAATTTTTGCCCAAACAGTTGGCAGACAGTGAAGTGGTTGAAGCGGTTCGAGCGGCCGTTACCCAAACAGGTGCCAATTCGATTCGCGACATGGGTAAAGTGATGGGAGCACTGAAGGCAAAATACACTGGCCAAATGGACTTTGGTAAAGTTGGCCCATTGGTCAAGGATCAGCTCTGTTCGGGTGGAGACTGCTGAAATCTCCCTTTTGAGTGAGCTCTAAAAGAATAATGCATGTGATGTGCTGAATTAGGCGGCCCAATTGAGGCCGCCTTTTCTGTGCGTTGAGAACCTCATTGCTCAGGCGATGTAACCCTAAGATTGGCACCCAGGTCTGCTACAAGGGCAAGGAATTCGTTTCGCACGTCTGCCGCAAATGGGTTTTCTTCTTCAATTGCGGAAAACACATTGGGTGGATCATGACGCACCATTGCCGTTGCCTGAAGCAATAGATCAAAACTAACCGTTGTCATCCTGGTGGGTAAGGGACCCATCTGGGTCAACACCTTGGCGATCAGGTGGGTCAAACCCTGAGTGACTGCAGCCTCACGGTCGTGGTCTTCTGGGCTCAGGCTATAGACCTGTAGATGCAGAACTCGCCGCAAGAAGACACTTACAGGACGATCTGCCTGACCACGGATATTGCAGAGGGCGATTTTGCGCCCGGACAGAGATCCAGTTGCGCTTTGTGGACCAAACAGAGGGTGGGTTCCAATCAGGTCGACATCGGCTGGCAAGTGGTCTTGCATCGCCTTTGCAGTTGTCATTTTGACAGAGCCAACATCCATCACGATACAGCCGGGTTTCAAGTGGCTACGAATAGACTGGCAGGTACTGGCTATGTTGCTGACCGGAACAGCAAGGATCACCAAGTCGCAATTTGCTGTCTGGGCTGCCGTGTCAAAGTGATATGCCTTTGTCTCTGATACTATGGCATAAGGGTCATGCACCGTCATTTGAAAATGCGGGGACAAATGCTTGGCGATCAGGCGGCCAAACTGACCAAAGCCAAACAGGCCTATGGTATTGATATGTGAGACAGGGGGCATTGGTTCGCTCCAGTGGGCCGCGATACCAAGCCAAGAGTGTGTGTTCTGCCCGCCGGTACGCGGCGGTTGAACATGAGATAGATGAAGGGACCGCCGTTATGTGAAGGGCGGATAATAGCTGTTTAGAAGGTGGTTGGTCAGCATTTGCATAGGGTTTGGGTAGTCCAAGTTGTTCTTCATGTCAAAGTTCATTTGACGGGGTTGCTGGCGGGGGGCCATGGGCTGGCAAAGATGTCGCTAGTTCTTGGTAGAGTGACTTGCGCTCGTTCTCAGACAAAAAGGCACCAATTTCGACTTCACGACCGTTGCCGCGCAGGGTGACATAATTGGGTACAGGGCCGCCTTCTTTATGTAACCGGACTGAAGTCCAGTATCGATTGCAGTTCCAAGACTGTTCCTCTTGGCGCGGAGAATTGCGTATCAGGCGCGCGGTTTCGGAATCCAAGGTCAGGATCTCCAGTATCTGCTGGTCGCGTCGGTTGTGGTCTAGCGCCCATTTTAGTCCAAACAAGGCGGCCAGCAGGAACGGCAACACCCCCCACAAGATGACACTGCCTAGTACTGGCAGCAGAGGAACGCAGATCAGAACGGCCGCCATGGCCAGAATATTTACATAGCCCGTAACAGGGAGGGACTGATGAGGCCAAAGGTGTAGTTCACCGTCGTCGTCGGTGGCAGGAGTGATCCAGGTGTATGGCATTGAGAGATCAATCTGTGTTGCGGCGTTTTCATTCATCATAAAGCGCCACACCATTAGTGGGAGTGCTTTTTATACACCATATCGGCAGCCAACCCAGCCTATGCAGAATGCGCTGGTTTGTTTTGCCACTTGATCAGCGAGTGAGAAGGCAAGGATACTGCGAAAATGAAAAAGGCCCCAAAGCAATCTGCTTCGGGGCCTTTTCTAACATTGCCAGTCCTTAGTGGGAGTGGCTTTTGTCCCAGTCTTCCTGCTTTGGCAGGATTTCGAAGGTGTGCTCTGGTGGAGGTGACGGCAGGGTCCACTCCAGCGTGTCAGCGTATTCGTTCCAGTAGTTGTTCTGGGTGATACGTGCGCCACGCATCATAGCGTAGATCACGATACCAAAGAACAGCAGGAAGGAAGCAAACGAGATGAATGCGCCGATTGACGAAACATAGTTCCAGTAGGCAAAGGCCTCAGGATAGTCGATGTAACGACGTGGCATGCCCTGACGACCCAGGAAATGCTGAGGGAAGAAGGTCACGTTGGCACCGACAAAGAACATCCAGAAGTGCACATGTGCAAGCTTCTCAGAGTACTGACGGCCGGTCATCTTGCCGAAGTAATAGTAGATACCAGCAAAGATGGCGAACACCGCACCCAGCGACATCACGTAGTGGAAGTGTGCCACAACATAGTAGGTGTCGTGATAAAAGCGATCCACGGCAGCCTGCGACAGAACCACACCGGTTACACCACCAACGGTGAACAGGAACAGGAAGCCAAAGGCAAACATCATAGGGGCTTTGAACTCGATGGAACCGCCCCACATGGTGGCAATCCAAGAGAACACTTTAACACCGGTTGGAACCGCGATGACCATCGTGGCCAGCATGAAGTAGGCCTGTTGGTTCAGCGACATGCCAACGGTGTACATGTGGTGCGCCCAAACGACGAAGCCCAGAACACCAATTGCGATGATCGCCCAAACCATTGGCAGGTAACCAAAGACTGGCTTGCGCGCAAAGGTCGCAATCACGTGAGAGATGATACCAAAGCCAGGCAGGATCACGATGTAAACTTCGGGGTGTCCAAAGAACCAAAGGATGTGCTGATACAGGATTGGATCACCGCCACCGGCAGCATCAAAGAAGGCGAAACCAAAGTTGCGGTCCATCAACAGCATGGTGATGGCGCCGGCCAGAACAGGCAGCGACAATAGGATTAGCCAAGAGGTGACAAAGATCGACCACGAAAACAGCGGTACCTTGAACAGGGTCATGCCAGGGGCACGCATGTTCAGGAATGTGGTGATCATGTTGATCGCACCAAGGATCGAAGAGGCACCCGAGACGTGAACCGCGAAAATCGCCAGGTCCATCGAAAGACCACCTTCGTTTACGGACAGTGGCGGGTATAGAACCCAGCCAACACCTGAACCAAGCTGGTCGTTACCACCAGGCGACAGTACCGAAGCAACTGCCAGCGAGGTACCAGCAACATAGAGCCAGAATGACAGGTTGTTCATCCGCGGGAAGGCCATGTCTGGCGCACCAATCTGCAGCGGCATGAAGTAGTTGCCGAAACCACCGAACAGAGCTGGGATGACCACAAAGAACATCATCAGGATGCCATGGGCCGTGATCAGAACGTTCCAGAGGTGGCCGTTCGGGGTACATTCCGCTGAAGCATCAGCAAACAACCGTGCGCCTTCGGCACACATATACTGAACGCCCGGATCCATCAGTTCTAGCCGCATGTAAACGGTGAACGTGACAGAGATCAGACCGACAAGTGCCGAAACGATCAGGTAGAGAATGCCGATATCTTTATGGTTCGTACTCATGAACCAGCGGGTAAAAAAGCTCCGCTCGTCCACGTGATCGTGACCATGAATGGCTGCGTCTGCCATTTGGTGCCTCCTGTTATATATAGAAAGGCCCCGAGAGCGGACTCCGGGCACCTTGATTCATAGGGTTTTTAGAGTGGCAAGGCTGTGCCTTCAATGGCGGAGTTTGATCTGGATCAAGATAAATTGACGCGCCCCCCTCTGTGTTGGTTGAAAATTGACTGGCCGGAATTAAGGAATGGGAGTTTTCTCAGTGCATTGGTACGTATTGCGAACAGGTTGTCGTCAGCGCGGTCATCTAAAGGTCCAGGTCTTGACGGTCTGAAAGTGGAACTTAAAAGGGGCAATTCAGCTCGCAATTTTGCAAGGACGCACCATGAACTACGATACGGACAACATTTTTGCCAAAATCCTACGTGGGGAAATTCCAGCTACTCGGGTCTATGAGGACAGTGAAACGCTGGTGTTTATGGATATTATGCCGCGTGCTGATGGACATGTTCTTGTTATTCCCAAGACACCTTGCCGTAATGTTCTTGATGCAACACCTGACCAACTAGCGGCGGTAATGAAGACCGTTCAGAAAATGTCCCGTGCGCTAATGTCGAGTTTTGACGCTGACGGAATCACGTTGCAACAATTCAACGAAGCCGCTGGTGGACAGGAAGTCTTCCATTTGCATTTCCATTTGCTCCCACGGCAGGCAGGTGATCGCCTTGGGGCGCCAGGAAAGATGGGTGATCAAGACGTCATTCAGAAAAATGCGGAAAAAATTCGCAACACTCTGCTAAAGTTGTAAAAATCATTACTCAATGGGCGTTGATCTGAATTCCGCTGCTCGGAAATGCATTAGGCATCCTGGCGCAGCTGCGTACATTTATACGTTGCGTTGATATTCGATAATGCAATTCCCTGATAAATAATTTATTCACATAGTTCTGGTAACTTTTTGTGATCAAATATTGCTTATCAGGCTTGCCGTATAGGCTCGTTAATAATTGATTCGAAGACTTCTTTTAGGAGCGATGTGACATTGTTACAGCGTGTACATGCCTTGTCTCAGCATCAGACTATTGCTGCTATATATGAAACCGTAATTCGATCTGAGCTGTGCGATTTCTTTTTGAAGCCGACAGAAAATGAAATTTCTAGACCTGCTGAAACTATTCAGCCCCCACAGCTGCAAAAGCCAGGAGCAGATCTGGACCTTGCGTTGCATTTTGCCCGTGCGGTCGAGATATTGGAACAACAGTGGAGTAGATCCGGCCGTCCAAAACCAGCGCAATTTTTTGAAGGGGGCGATAACTTTTGGATACTATTGGACGTAGATGGAAAAGTTTCCCGTGCCAGTCGCGTCGCACGGGCTTTTCTGCAAAAGGATGATGTCGATGTGCTGACAGCTCTGGATCTTAGCCTAAACGGTCAAGCCAGGGTCAAACGGCGATTGTCACAGTTGGGACTGCCTGCCCATAGCCGAAATGGCCCTGAGGTTTTGCTAAGGCTTGATGGAGCTCGCAGGCTGCTGTGCAGGTCGGTCAGCAGCGGATATGGTCTACAGGCCTCTTTTGGTGTGATGATAGAGGCCTTGGATTTTGAATGGACGAAACGTGCCAGGGATATGTTGGCGGCAACGTTTGGGCTGCATCTGCAAGAACTGGAGCTGTTAGGCAGTATTTTCGAAGGAGAAAGCCTTGAGGATCTAGCCATGACCACCCATGGTGGGTTGGTAGGCCTTGAAGCACAGCTACAAATGATCATCGCCAAAACTGGCGCCCCGGGGTTGGCTGAAATGCTCCGCTTGTTTTGCTTTCTCATAGACGAGCTTGCTACGGATGACCGCATTGCAAGCGGTGTCGAACCACCACCAGAAGGACGGTTGGTGCGTTCGAGCAATCATCCGCTACAGTTTTACAAAATAGGCGCGGACACCGGGCAACCGGTCATTTTTTTGCACGGCCTACTGGATGGTATTTCTGGGGTGCAGCGGCTGCAATCACAGTTCAGGAAACGCGGGTTTCGCGTGTATGCTCCGCTGCGCTGTGGCTATGGGTGTTCCGGCCCGACGCCAACGCCAGAACGCAGTTTTGACATCTTTATTGATCAGCTGGAAGGGTTGTTGGAACAGGAAAACCTGCAGCGTCCAATTCTGTTGGGGCACAGAGGGGGCGCCTCATTTGCACATATAGCAGCACGAAGACTGCGCGACCGGGTCGCCGGGGCTGTAATTGTCTCAGGTATGGGGCCAACACAGAACCTGCGAGAGCTGTCCAGCCTGACGGGGCATCTGCGGATGATGGCGCTAACTGCAACCTATAGCCCTAAGATTATGCCCTTAGTGGTTAAGCACTGGGCGCGGTCCATTCGACAGAACGGTCTAATGACACTTGCGCGATCGCAGCCTGGAATTGATGGCGACGCAAACGATCTGTTGGAAAGCCCAACGATGACGGCGCTTCTTCAGTCCAGTCATGACATGTCTTTGATGCAGCAGTGTACGGGGCTAATGGCCGACTTTCATTGGATTGTTAACGATTGGCGACGTCATATTGATGGCCCTACGGCGCCGGTAATCTACCTGCATGGTGAAGGCGATCAGGTCACTTCGACTGAACGTCTGCAGCGAGCAATGATAGGACGAAGCAATGTACAGGTCCGGCTGTGCCATGGCGGCGGAGGGTTGTTGTTATACACCCGCCCGGAATTGGTATTCTCAGCGTTAGAGGAATTGGCGGACAGGTAGGGAGGGCTCAGTCCGTCTCGAAAACTTGTCCAAAGCCATGATGCAGAGCGATATCAACATCAGGCATACTGACGGGCAGGCCCAAATCAACGAGGCTGGTAACCCCATGCTCAGTGATGCCACAGGGCACAATGCCGTCAAAGTGGCTGAGATCAGGATCGAGATTGATCGAAATGCCGTGAAAACTGATCCATTTTCGTAGCCGGATTCCTATTGCTGCTATCTTGTCCTCGGCTTTCGCCCCCAAGGCCGTCAGCGGTCTGTCGTCTCGCTCTACCCAAACGCCGACGCGACCTTCGCGGATGTGCCCCGTAATGTTGAACTGCTCCAAGGTCAAGATCACCCACTGTTCTAGCTGTTGCACGAAACGACGCACGTCCCGCCCACGCTTGCCGACATCCAGCATCACATAGACAACTCGTTGGCCCGGGCCGTGATAGGTATATTGGCCGCCGCGTTTGCTCTCATAGACAGGGAACCGATCTGGGTCGGTCAGGTCCTCACGCTTGGCAGAGGTCCCGGCGGTATAAAGTGCTGGATGCTCGACCAACCAGATGCATTCTTCGGCCTTGCCAGCTGCAATGGCTGCGACCCGATTTTCCATAAAGGTTACGGCTTCATCATAATCGGTCAGCCCGTCGCTGGTGATCCATTCAACCATATTTAATCTCATTATTGCCATTTACGCCTTCATAAGTGTTTTGGGGTGGTGAATTCCAGCCTTTTCAAGATGGGTTTATCAGTTATTGTTAAGCCAGTTGTTGGTTCGCGAGTGATTTTGGAGATTGAAATGCAACTTAAATTCCTAACTACAGCAATATTTTCCTGTGCTTTGGTATTAGCACCCGTAGAGCGGGTATCAGCAGATGCCGGTGATTTTGCCGCCGGGGCTCTTATTGGTGGATTGATTGGCGGCGCGCTTTCCAATGGCGGTAAGCGTCGCCAACGAGGTGGAACGCAGAGATCGAGGTTACCCTCCACCCAGGAAGGGAAAGAGATTCAAAGCTCTCTCAACTATTTTGGGTTTGATGCGGGATCGGTTGACGGTCAGCTTGGGCGCAAGACCAAAACGGCGGTCTCTCAATATCAAGCTTATCTCGGATACCCTGTGTCGGGCCAGCTTAGCCCTTACGGGCAGGAGCTCTTGATCAGTTCGTACAAGCGAGCGGTTTCCAGTGGCTATTTGGCCTCGCAGCAGGCGATGGCACATCCAGACGGACCACGAGGGTTGTTGAAGATTTATCTGTCAGAACGCATGGTGCCACAGCCAAATATGCCGATGCAAAACCAGCAGCAGTTTAATCAACCTCAAACGATGATGGTGAACACCAACCCAAACCCAAACATATATGGCGCTCCACAGCAGTATGGACAGTCGGGGCAGCAGCCGACTTATAACGCGGGTGCCCAGACAAACGTGCAGACCTATGGCGCGCAAGGGCAATATACCCCGCAAGGACAATACGTACCGCAGGGTCAGCAAGCGCCTCAGGGTCAATACGCACCTCAAGGGCAGTATGCAGGTCAGGGGCAATACACGGCACCTCAAGGCCAATATGCACCGCAGGTGCAGCAGTCACCTCAAGGTCAATTTGTTCCACAGGCACAATTTGCGGCTCAGGGACAGACTGCTCCACAAGGTCAAGTCTTCCAAAATGGGCAGACACAGGCGGCACCTTTGGGAACTGTTGTTGCCGCATTGCCAAATTCCGGAGAGATCGTAACAGCCTCCGCCACGCCGCAGCAAACGCAGCCGGCTGTTGTGCCTCAGAATAAACGGTGGGCGTTGGTCATCGGTGTAGACAACTATGATAATGTTACAGCTTTGCAAAAAGCTCGCAATGACGCGCAGGCAATCAGCCAGACATTGGTTGGGCTAGGCTTTGAGGTGAGCACTTTGTACGATGCCGGTCGTCGGGACATAAATGGCGCGGTGTCCACCATGGCCAATAAAATCGATCCCGGAGACGAAGTTCTGTTTTATTTCGCGGGGCACGGCGTTGAAGTCGAAGGGCGAAATTTTTTGCTGCCATCTGATGTGCCGGTGATCAATTTAGGAGATGAGAGCTTTCTGACTGGGGAAAGTATTGCAGCAGATCGCGTTCTTGAGACATTTCAAAAAAGAGGCGCACGCACCACTGTTATGATCCTTGACGCTTGCCGCAATAACCCCTTCCCATCCGATGGCAAACGTTCGGTGGGTGGAAGTCGGGGGCTGGTACGGATGGATCCGCCCGAAGGAGCGTTTATTCTTTACTCCGCTGGGGCAGGGCAGACCGCGCTTGATCGCCTTTCTGATAATGATGCCAATCCAAACTCAGTGTTTACACGAGCGCTGTTACCTCGGTTGCAGGACCCAAGCATGACGCTGCATCAGTTGGCCAAGCAGGTTCGCCGTGATGTTCAGGTTCTGGCGTCTGAGGTCAATCATGACCAGTTTCCAGCCTACTACGATCAGATGTCCGGTGATCTGTTTCTGGCCCGCACAGCACAGGGATCTGGCAATTGATGATCTTTTTGTAAGAAGGCGATGAATTGCAAATCCAGACCACTTTCCTGGTCTGGATTTGTGTTTTAATTCAATGTTCTGGCCTAAGTTCGAGAGCGGGTATGCAAAATTGAGTTCAATGAATGCGCTGTTGGAAAACAATTTGCCAATGGACGCAACTTTCGACTTCACTTCGTTGCAGACCTCGTCTATACGCCGCCTTACCAAGCCTGACAGTGCGGTCGTGGCGGAATTGGTAGACGCGCAGCGTTGAGGTCGCTGTGGGGTAACACCCGTGGAAGTTCGAGTCTTCTCGACCGCACCAACTACTTTCCTTACATTACTGGAAAATGCAGTTAAAACAGGGCGTTTTGCCTGTTTTACGCGAAATGCCATCAAGCTATGGGTGGCTATAAGCGTAGTTTTACGCGATGGTTTACGCATATTTTCCGCACGGTGCGTAATTATGGCGTCTATTAGAAAACTAAAATCAGGATACAGGGCCGAGATCGCAAGGCAAGGCGTTCGCAAATCCCGAGTCTTTCCGACTAAGCAGGCAGCCAAGGATTGGGCAGCCCGCGCAGAATATGAGCTTTTGAACGGCGATAAGATTGCGGCGGTTTCGACCTTTGGAGCGCTGATGGATCGATATGCCCGAGAGCGATCGCCGCAAAAACGCGGTGGCCGTTGGGAGGTGGTGCGCCTTGAGAAGCTGCAGCGTGATAAGATTGCCGACAAAAAGCTTGGTGATCTTGCCCCGCGCGATTTTGCAGGCTGGCGAGATCGTCGTATGGGCGAGGTCGCACCAGCGTCAGTGATCAGAGAAATGCAGCTAATGAGCGCAGTGTTAAACGTGGCGCGCAAAGAATGGGGGATGATTTCTGAGAACCCCATCAGTGATGTAAAGCGGCCCTCAAAGCCGCCACCGCGTGATCGGCGACCAAGCTTGGATGAGATCGATCGGATGCGTCATAGCGCGGGTGAGGATCTGACTAAACTAACGGCAAGAGCGTTCCATGCCTTCCTGTTCGCGATTGAAACGGCAATGCGCGCGGGTGAGATAGCAGGGCTTGAATGGGATCGGGTTGACCTGGATCGCCGCGTTGCCCGGTTGATGCACACCAAAAACGGGCGGCCCCGTGACGTGCCTCTGTCAACTGAGGCCGTTCGGTTGTTGAAAGTGCTGCCTCAATTGAACCCAGTATTTGGACTAAGCAGTCGGCAGTTGGATGTTCTGTTTCGCAAGCAGCGCGATCGGGCTGGGGTGGTAGGGCTGACCTTCCACGACAGCAGGCATGAGGCGATTACGCGGCTATCACAGAAGTTGGATGTGCTGGCCTTGGCCCGAACCGTGGGCCACAGCGATTTACGGATGCTGCAAGTGTACTACAACGAGGATGCCGAGGCGCTGGCTATGCGTTTGGATTAGCAACCAGTCGCGTTTCAGGGTGTGTCACGACTTTACCTAGAGCGATGTGCCGGTTCACGGTGCTTTCTGATTTTCCAATGATTGCGGCATACTCTTTAATTGTGATCCATTTATTGGCCGGCTTGATCCGTGCCTGTCTCACTTCATTGCGCAGCGCTTTGACCTCGGCAATTAGGCCATTGAGGGCGTCAGGATCGATCGCAATCAATTGGGCGGGTTGGTTTGTCATGCTGCTTTCTCCATTGCATAGCTGCCCCATTGATCGGCCATAGCCAATGCAATGCCGGTGAAGGTCTTGGAGCGTGTTTTCCAGCGATCTGGACCGGGTGAGGCGCGGTGTATCGAGGACTGTCTGACGTCAGCGCCTATGGGTCCAAATAGGGTAATTTGATAAGAGAGTGTTTCTGGCTCATCGTCACCACTGAGGAGTGGAAGATGAGAAAGACAACCAAGAGCCCTGGCGAGAAGATCG
>NZ_VAUA01000001.1 GCF_005771405.1 Parasedimentitalea maritima | reverse complement strand
GTAGAAGAGTGCGCCTTGCGCTTCTTGCTTAGGTCCCAACACCGTCAATCCCCCTGCATTCACAAGCAAATTGAATCAGTGAAGGACCCTCAAATCAAGAAGAGTTTTTCAACAAAATAGGCCGAAAGCAGGTGTTTGACAGATCGTTTCGAATGTCGGCTAAGTCCGCAACCCGGTCATTTCCCCGATTTCGGTGAACGTCCGGTGTTGGTAGGATCTGCCGTTGAGGGTGACACCTGCTTATAGGTCCAGACCCTAGCGCCTTGCCTTGGCGTATTGAGATTCAGACTTTGCGAGATGTTGGAACTGGTTCGTTCACTTGCGTACAAATGTCGACAGCAGCCCATAAGGGTCCTTCGAAAAAATGATGACTAACCAACCTATCTTTCATGTCAGCGCATCACAAACGGGTTGGCCATCGGCTCGTCGGACGTGCTGATCCAGGTTGTCTTTGTCCTAGTATAGTCTTGGACTGCTTCAATCCCAGCTTCGCGCCCATATCCCGACTGGTTAACACCTCCGAATGGGGCCAGCGGTGAGACCGCCCGATAGGTGTTGACCCAACAAATACCGGCCTTGATGCGGGACGAGACGCGATGCGCACGAGCAAGGTTTTGGGTGAACACACCGGATCCGAGACCAAAAGGCGTGCCATTTGCAATTGCAATGGCTTCTTCTTCTGTATCAAAGGGGATCAGCGACATCACCGGCCCAAACATCTCAACCTTGAGCGTTTCGGTTTCCAGATCGCTACATTCCAAAAGGGTCGGAGCCATGTAATTTCCCGGTTGGTCAAGCGGGGCACCGCCAAATCGGATCCGTGCGCCCTGTGCAACTGCGGTTGCCAGAGTTTTCTCGATCCGGGTGATCTGCGCGATTGTGCATAAAGGCCCGACATGAGTGTCAGCGGCCAGCGGGTCTCCGACGGTGATCTGGGCTGCTTTGTCTGCGATCTTCTGGACCAGTTTTTCAAATACCGGACGGTGTATCAGGCCTCGAGAACCGGCCACGCAACTTTGCCCCGAGGCGCCGAAGTTGCCGGCGATCAAGCCATTTGCTGCTCCATCGAGATCCGCATCATCAAACACGAGAATTGGTGATTTCCCCCCCAATTCTAATGTTGTGACAGCAAAGTTTTCAGCTGAATTGCGGACCACGTGGCGCGCCGTATCCGGGCCTCCGGTAAAGGCAATACGGTCAACATCCGGATGGCGGGTGAGTGGGATCGCACAGTTTTCGGCATCTCCGGTTATGACCGACACCACGCCGGGTGGAAAACCTGCCTGTTCACAAAGACGGGCAAACTCAAACATCGGTGCAGGCGCGATTTCTGATGCTTTCAAAATCACCGAACAGCCCGCCGCAAGCGCCGGTCCCAGCTTGGTGGCCGTCAGGAACATCTGTGCATTCCACGGAACAATCGCGACAACGACGCCGATGGGTTCGCGTTTGGTAAAAACATGCATGTCGGGTTTGTCGATCGGCAGAACTGAACCTTCGATCTTGTCTGCAAGCCCACCGTAATAGCGGTAGTAATCCGCGACATAGCGAGTTTGCCCAGCCGTTTCAGCCAGCAGTTTACCACTGTCGGTGGTTTCTATACGTCCTATATGCTCGGCATTCTCTTCGATGAGATCCGCCAGCCGGTACAGCAATTTGCCGCGTTGGGTTTGGGTCATGTCCCGCCATGCGGGTTCGTCCAGAACCCGCCGCGCTGCAGAAATCGCACGTTCGACATCCGCCAGTGCGGCACAAGCGAAGCTTGCCCAGCCTTCACCGGTTGCAGGGTTGTAAGTGGTCATGACCTGACCTGTGCTGCCCTCGGACCACGTGCCGTCGATGAAGAGCTGGTAATGTGGATTTTGTTCCATTCTATCCCTCACTTAAACGCAGGCATGACGTCATTGATGAAGCGCGCCAGTGACTCTCGTTTGCGCTCAAAACTCATGCCGCTGTCGATCCAAAAGGAAAACTCGTCATAGCCCAGGTCTTCGTACCGTTTGATCCGGTCAATGACCTCAGCCGCGGTGCCCATGTTCAGATCGCGGCGCATATTGTCCGGTGCCATCAGGGTGTTGGCGGCAATTTCTTCGTCCGACAGAGGGTCAATCAGCCCCTGTTTCACCGGGCGTTTGTTTTGGAACCATGCTCCAAAATAGGAATAGAAGCGTGAAAATTCCTGCGCTGCCTGTGCTACGTCAGCTTCATCAGCGCCGACAAAAGTGTGTTGTAGCAACATGATTTTTGGGCGTTTGCCACTGTACGTTTCACAGGCAGCGTTAAACCGTTGCATCAGAGTTTCAACTTCGGCCATGCCTTGCCACATCGGCGTAACCTGGATGTTAAATCCATGTTGCACACCAAATTCGTGGCTGTTGGGGTCGCGTGCGGCAAGCCAAATGGGCGGCCCGTTTTCTTGCAGTGGTTTTGGAGCCGAGGTGGTCGAGGGAAAGCTATAGAACTCTCCGTCGTGGGCGCAATCACCAGCCCACAGCTTTTGTAGTAATGGTGTGGATTCGCGCATGCGCTGCCCAGCTTCCCAGGCATCCATCCCCGGCATCATGCGTTCGTATTCATAAGAATAAGCACCACGTGCGATCCCCAGTTCGATCCGCCCTCCTGTCATCACATCTGCGGCAGCCGTTTCACCTGCCAGCTTGATCGGATGCCAGAACGGCGCAATCACTGTTCCCGTACCCAGCTGTATGTTTTTGGTGTGATGCGCCAGATCAACCAGTGTTAACAATGGGTTTGGGGCTATGGTAAATTCCATCCCGTGGTGTTCACCGGTCCAAACCGCCCGCATCCCACCTTCGTCGGCCATTTTGCACAGGCTGATGAATTCATTGTGCAGCACATCATGGGGCTGATCCGGGGTGAGACGTTCCATATGGGCAAAGAGTGAAAACTCCATTGGTCAGATCCTTTCTGATGAGGGATGCACATCGCCACGCTGGGCGTCACCGAGATACAGAGCGAAGCCTCCGGTACGCGCTTCCAAGGCAAAGCGTGCCATCATCTGCGCAATGGCGGGTGAGCTGTAGGACAGCCCAGCCAAGTCCTGAATGGGCACTGCCTTTAGTGTATCGTTCGACGAGCTAGAGGTGCTGTTTGCAAGGAAATAGGCGAAGTGCGTTCCCGAATGGCGGTCGTCGAACACCGAATAGGCCTGTTCCAGCCGGAGTTTTATGCCGCGCGCCTCAAGGTCTTTACATAGATTTTGACGCATCTGACCGCGATCCGCGCTGGTAATCTGCGGAGGCCGGAACCCCTTCGGTGTCTGTTCCAGCAATACGTGGTCAGCCTCTTTGATGATCGCGCCACAAACCGCTGTATCCAGCGTATTCTCAAGTGCTGCGCGTTCCACCCCAAGACTGAAGTACTGCCCACCAACATAACCAAGACCGGGTGCGCCTGTTTGGGTGAAATCCTGAACCTTACCAATCAGGATGCAGTGATCCCCTGCGGGCAAGCTTTGGTGAGTGCTGCAAGAGAACTGAGCAATTGCACCTTCGATTATCGGGACGCCATTTGAATCTAGGTGATGCGCCACCCGTGCAAAACGGTCTCCCTTGAAGCTGGAAAAAGTGTTCGAGACTTCTTCCTGTCCCTCTGCCAGAACGTTGACTGCAAAATGCGTGCAATTGGCAAAGCTGTCATAGCTCGACAGAAATTTGCCCGGGCAGACCAGCAGCAACGGCGGGTCCAGCGAGACCGAGGCAAAGGAATTGGCGGCAAACCCAACGGGTGTTCCGTCTGCGCTGCGCGCGGTCACAACCGTAACTCCGGTCATGAAACTGCCAAAGGCGGTACGCAGGGCGCGTGGATCTAATGTGCTCATTGGAAAACCTCCCGTGCAAACTCCTGAAGGGCTGTGTTCACCTGTCGTGCGTGGGTCATCGGCATCATGTGAGCCGCGTCGTCAACGATGATAGCTCGACCCTTTGGTGCAAGTGCCGCCATACTGTGCGACATATTCGGGGTTGAGTTTGGTTCTTCACTACCAGTGACAAAAAGCGCCGGGCAAGGCAGAGACCTGAGTTGCTGGTCGCTTAGGCCGTCCGCGCTTGCGAACACCCGATAGGCCATTGCGTACCCAGCAGGGTCGACATCTTGCAGCCAGCTACGGCAGGCTTCCCGTTCTGGTGTCAGTGCATCTCCGAACCATCGGTCAAGAGGTGCGCTGGGATCGGGTGTTGCCTGTCCATCAAGGCTGGCAGCCCGTGCCATTACCGCATCCCGCGCAGCAGCTGAGCGCTTGTAGATCGAATTTAACGCGGCAACACCGCGTACCTGTTCCGGGAAGCGGGACGCTATATCAAGCGCGATCATGGCACCCATCGAATGGCCGACAACCAATGCCGATTCAGGCAGGGCTGAGGTGATAGCATCGCTATAGTCCGCCAATGTCATGTCGGCGTCGGGCACCGCGCTGGCGCCATGCCCGGGCATGTCGATGGCCATCACTGTGAATTCAGTTGAAAGGGCGTCGATCTGTCTACGCCAGGCGTCGGCTTGTAAGCCGACCCCGTGGATGAGCACAACCAGCGGGCCGTTGCCCGAGGTGACATAGGACAGATCACCCAGATCAAACCGATGCTGGGTTGTCGACGTCATGTCCCAAATCCTTCAAGTCCTGATACCGGTCGCCAATGCGGTGATGCGGGCGGCCTCCTGTTGCGGCGCCAAGCACAACGACGATTTCGTCGTCGCGTGGCGCGTCAGGGATTGAAAACTGGATCGTCAGGTAATGTGAGCGACGGCCTGCATCATTTTTGTCCATCAGGGGCACCATGATCGGCGCATTGGCCGGGCCCCGGGTGTTGGTGAAAGCCAGATAGGATTTCGCCCCCACGGCCTCGCGATAGTGATTACCGAACCGCAGTGTGTGGATGAGCCCCGAGGCATGCTCGACCTCGCCATTCAACCCAACGACCGCTGCTTTCCCATAGGCCTCGATGGCGTCACCACTCCCTGCCAGGCGGATCATCCGGTCGGTCATCATCTCGCCCAGAACCGGTCCATAAGCCTGAATTTCGGGCTTCAGATCTTCAACATATCGCCCCGCCCAAGGGTTTCGGACCACAGCTGCAACCGCAAACATGCGCCACGGTGTGTCTGCCTTGCGAAAACCTTCAACCAAAACCTCTTCGTCATAGGTCACGATTTTTCGGATGTCGGGGTGCATTATCATTCTCCTGTTCGCTGCTACGCGACTATCGGATCAGCTTGTTTTTGAGACAAACGAATGATTTATGTGCAAAGGTATTAGCAACACTAATGAGTGACTTGATCAATGGCCAAATCCCTTCCACCGCTCACGTGGTTTCGTGCCTTTGAAGCCGCCGCGCGCAACTTGAGCTTTACAGCAGCCGCAGAAGAAATTGGGCTGACGCAATCGGCTGTTAGCCAACAGGTGAAATCACTAGAAGTCCGTCTTCGCGTTGCATTGTTTATTCGCCAGGCGCGGGGATTGTCGCTGACCGATGATGGGCGAAGGTTGTTGCCGCAAGTCGCGGCCGCGTTGGACGTTCTTGCCGCCGCAACAGATCCCTTTGACGTGGGAACACCAGAAAACTTCCTGACCGTTGCAACATCGATCAGCGTGGCCCAATGGGTCATTGCGCCATACTTACCCGATTTCACCAAACGTCACCCGGACATTCATCTACGGATTCTCAGCGCCACTTGGCCGGACGATTTCCATTCAGCGCAGGCTGATGTAGAAATTCGTTTCGGATCGCAGAAACAGGTCGGCAAGAATGCTCTGCTCCTGACACCAAACAGGTTGATTGCTTTAAAATCACCCACGCTGCATGGAAACATTGGAAACCTTCCGTTGATCGAAGCCGTCGGTACGTCCGGTGGATGGAAAGCTTGGGGCGAAACACATGGCGGTGGGTTCCATCCGGAATTTTTTGTAGATTCATATGGCATGGCATTGAACCTAGCTGTGCAAGGCAATGGTGTTGCCCTAGTCAGTGAACTTTTGGCAGATCATGCACTTCACAAGAACCAACTTATCCGCGCGCATACAGCCTCAATCCCGGGCAAAGAGGGTTATTATCTGTCGGCTGACGAAAGCTCGCGGCCTGCGGTATTGTTTCGTGATTGGTTGTTGGAACGGCTTTCGATTTGAAGTCAACGTCTGACCACTGACCGCTACACCTAATGATCGCAAAACCACCTTTTTGGCTCGCTCAATGGCCAAGCGCCGACGCACTCTTTTGAAAATTCCAACTCCACCTCAATCACACCAGCCGTTGGGCTTCCCCTGCGGAACCGGCCGCAACCTATGCTGCCGCAATTGATATGACGGGCCAAATGCAAGACCCGGCCAGCTCACTCACACCTAGATTGACAAACCATGCAATTATCTGAAGAGCTGTTAGGCTAACAGGCCTTTGAGGCGGTTGGCATAGAACGTGAGAGTTAGATTTATGGCACGGATATCTTCACTTTCTTCTCTTGGCGCCTTTATTGCACCCTTGGCATTTTGTGGGTTGTTCACGCCCGGACTGGCGAACTCTGCTGAGATCGAACTGGCAGAGGTGCCCGAAATGCACTGCTTTGGCACACTTCGTGGAACCCTTGAAAATGGTGATGCAGACAAAGTCCGAACCATTCTAGAAACTCAAAATATCATTTATGGAAAGCGGCTTTGCTTGGACAGCCCCGGAGGGTCATTGGTCGAAGGCGTAAAGCTCGCCCGGCTGCTGATTGAAAAGACCACCGGGGCGGCTATTGCGAAAAGGGCACGGTGTGAGTCCGCCTGCGCACTGGCCTTTATGGGCGGGCGCCGGAATGATGAAGATGACCGTGGTGACCATTCCGACCGTAAACTGCATCCGCTTGGACAGCTTGGGTTTCATACCACAGCTTTGACCGTGCCTCAGGGGCAGTACGATGGAAACACTGTCACCAAGGCCTACAATCTTGCAACCAAAGGTCTTTCCGAAATCTTGCAACTCATGACTGCGCAAGAGTTTCCCCGCTCCCTTTTAATCGAGATGCTCGCGACGCCTTCCGATCAAATGCTCTATGTGGACACGGTGGGCAAAGCCGCCCGTTGGAATATTGATGTCTACCCGACAATTTCACATGAAAAACTGTCCAAGCTGTCGATGTTGCAAGCTTGCTTGAACGGTCATCTGCGTTTCTTTGACGAACCCAACGATCCACAATCGACATTTTCGTTTGTAAAATTTGAGATCCAGGAGAGCTTGGGGCCGGACGGCGACGTGTTTGAGTACACCGGCCAGATGGACTCGGGGTTTCGGGAAGTAATCGCCACCGGGTGTGAGGTGTTTTTCCGTAGGCATATGCCTGACTGGGAGGATCCGTTACTGCGTCAGGCTGTTGGGGTCTCTATGGGTGACGCTTATGAAGATTTCCCACCATTTATTTTTCACCACGCAGAAACCCCCATTCGGTCCTTAGCGCGCACGAATGACATGGATGTAGAGTTCAGACCGAACCGGGCTGAGCAAGTCAGCCTTACATTCGAAGGTCGGTGTTTTGTCATAAAGCTAAGCGACGGACGAGGGACGCTTGCCGATGATGAGGGCTGTAAGATGGAACGGAAGTTGTCAGTTAACGAAGATCTTGAACGAACAAACCTTGAGATCTTTGCTTGGCCTTCTGGCGCTAAAACCGTGATCAAGAACAATCGCGAGATCAATGGGCATGAGATTGTTCGTTACGATTCTCAGGCTGTACAAGATTGGATTGCCCAGAAGTTCTTCCCGGGTAAGCAAGATATGACCAGTTACATAGACTGCTGGAGAAACTCAAAGTCTGGTAACCTGTTCTGCTTTTCTAATGATCCGTCAATACTGGAAGACACAAGCCTAAGAGACGAATGGTACAAAACTCAGCTATATTGAGATGGGTCGGGCAAGATTCTGCTTCGGGCCCGCACTACATATTCGTCAATGCCGCTAGCTTCTAGCAGCTTGTCTATGGCTTGCAGCTTTCCCCCAAACAAATACAAATGTTCGCAGGAACACCCGGTGGACTACTCTAATGAACTAGCTAGCTCCCAAAAGATGCAACAAATCATCATATTATTTGAAAACAAAATGGTCTTGATGTACCGATAATAGCAGTTCGCTTGATTTCGTCTGTTCGCCATCGGTATTGTTTGTCTCCGGGCGACCTGAAACGGAAGACGACGGTAGTATTCACGCAGGGAGAAAAAGGCGTATTTCTCTTCGTTGGGGCCTGCAAAATTCTAGCTGGGGTTAATGTGATACTAACCTTAATAATCTCAATTTTTCTGTTGGCTCCGATCGTTTTATTGTTTGATGCGGCTGGTCACCTGAGCGGATCAAACTTTTTGGCGTTGTCTGCCGGAGTGTGCACCTACAGTCTCATGAGCCTAAACTTGATACTTGCTGCACGGCCTGCAGTGTTCGAACGCCACCTAGGAGGCCTAGATAAGCTTTACTGGCTGCATAAATGGACAGGGGTTCTGGCATTGGTGTTTGTGTTTATTCACGAAACCGTTGGAATCGAGGTGAAAGGGCGTGGTGCCACCAGTGGGTTGTCGAAATTGGCAGCCGAAGCCGGGGAATTGGTCTATCCACTGCTGCTGGCATTGGGATTGATCAGCGTGGTAAAGCGGATTCCCTTTGTTAAATTTGAGCTGCCTTATTCCCTATGGCGGTGGAGCCACCGGTTGATGGGTGGGATTTTTGCGGTCGCTGTGTTTCACCAGTTTTTTGTTAGACTGCCTTTTAGCAACTCCGCCCTTATCTCAACGTACCTAACTTGGATGGGGTTGATAGCACTGGCTTGTTTCCTCTTCAGTCAGGCTGCACCCTTGCTGCGGCGACGGCGCTACCGGGTGACCACCGTCACGAACGCACCTTCTGCCACTATTGTTCGGATGACACCCGAAGGACGGCCGTTGCGCCACAAGCCAGGGCAATTTGCCTTACTATCCTTTGGCCGTAAGGGGCTACGAGAGCCACATCCATTTACCATTTCTTCGGATGCCGAGGACGACGACATCGAATTCTCGATCAAACCGTCGGGCGATTTCACTCAGCGCCTGCGTGAAACGCTGCAGCCCGGTGACCGAGCCTGGCTGCTGGGTGGCTACGGCCGTTTTACTGGAGCCGGAAAACCCGGCCACAATCAGATCTGGCTGGCGGGCGGTATAGGCATCACCCCGTTCCTGGCGCTTGCTGATGCACTGACAGAAGATGATGGGGACGAGATCGACCTTTTTTACTGCGTGCGCACCCGTGACGAAGCCGTGGGGTTTGACAGATTGCAGGCCGTCTCCCGAAGGGTGCCACGGTTCCGCGTGCATCTACACATTTCAGCGGAACATGGGCGGTTGAATGCTGAAACCCTTGCCGCCACCGCTGACCCCAAAGGCGCGAGCTTTTGGTTCTGCGGGCCCGCATCGCTGCGCCGAGCACTGCTAAAGGGGCTCGCCACGCTTGGCAAAGCGCCGAAATCCATTCACTTTGAAAGGTTCGAATTCCGATGAAGACATTTGCCATCGGCCTTACCGCCACACTGGCCGTTCTGCTACCACAGACATTAAGTGCCCAAGCTCTGAACGCTGCCAGCGATAGCTTTGCTAACGGTGACTTCGCCAGCTATGAACCTAACCTAGAAAATGGTGAAGCCGTCTTTCTGGCCGCCAATTGCGCCAGCTGCCATGGTGTCGATGGCGACCCGTCAATTCTGGCCGGTGGTCAGAAAATCGAAACCAAATTCGGCACACTTTACAGCCCAAACATTACCACTGACACAGACCATGGCATCGGAAACTGGAGCAACGACCACTTCCTGAACGCCGTCATGTTAGGTCAAAAGCCTGATGGTGGTATGTATTATGGAGCGGTTTTCCCCTTTGCCTCCTACGCCTACATGCGCCCCGAAGATGCACTGGATATGCGCGGCTATATGGCAAGCCTGAGCACGTCAGACGCAGCCTCAAAACCACATGAAGTTAATTTTGCCAACGCCTGGGTGCTGGATGGATGGACGACAGCCCCGGTTTCGCTCGACATGCAAAACGACCCGCAACTGGCACGCGGCCAATATCTGGTTGAGGCCTTGGGGTATTGCGCTGAATGCCACACACCTCGGCTGAATGGCATTGGTTTTAAAAACGACCGTGATCAGGACCACGCCTTTGAAGGAGAAAGTGGGCTACTGGGAGGCTATGCGCCGAATATCACAGGCAGACGACTGAGTACTTACCCCCCCGAGGCCTTTGTCACCGGCGCACTGAGACAGGGCCTAAAACTCAACGGCGACCCAATGACCGACCCCCGAATGCGTCGCATTTCGGCCCAGATGAGTGGGCTACCGATCAAAGATCGCGCTGCTATCTACGCTTATTTGACCGGCGCACCACTGGATATTTCGACCCTACCGCCCGAGCCTAAGGACACCAGTGTAGAGGAAGCCATCGAACCGGTACAAGTCGAGGATATAACCGGTGCGGACGCCCTGATGGGCCGGGTCAATGCTTATTGTGAAGCCAAAGGCGAATCTTCCTCTGATTTGGCCAACGCACCGGTTCCTGCTTCAAACACCGATGTGAGCCCGGCGTTGCAGGCAGAAGTAGACGGTTTGGTCGAGACCCACTGCCGCAACTGCCATGGCCCTGGACAAACATTTCAAAGCGCCTTTTTCACGGGCGACCTTCGCGATATCGCGCGAGATCCTGCCGTGGTACTTCCTGGCAATCCTAAGGCATCGCCGCTTTATGAATCGGTTGCGTCAAACCGAATGCCGATCCGCTCCAAGCTGACCCCGTCCGAACTGCAAAAAGTGGCGGATTGGATCGAAGCTCTGGCCAATGTTCCCACCCCTGCTCTGCCCACGACGGTTCAGACGGCCGAGACAGAAACGCCAATCCTGCCACGGTTCGCAGGCGGCACATTAGAAGAGCAGGTCTTTTCTGCTTCACAAGATCTTCTGGGTATCAACGAGCTAGATCGCCCCTTTATTCGCTACATGAGCTTTGCCAACATCCCGCTGCCTGAAGTGGATTGCAATCTGGAAGGCGCACTGCGCAATCCGATGACCTATTTACACGCTGGTCTCAACAAGTTCATTAACTCGGTGTCACGCGAAAACAGCTTGATGCAGATACAACCGGTAAATGACACCGACGGCGCGCTGGTGCGGATCGACATCCGTGACTATGGCTGGACAACCAAAGACTGGCAGGCATTGACCACCGCCGCCTACACCGCAGGATCGGCTGATGCCGGTTTCACACCCGATGCTTGGGCCGATCTGGCCGAAGCCTATCCTTTTGCAGTGGCTCCCAACAGCCAAGCAATCTTGAGTACAGTCTCTGGGATGACTAGTTCAGCGGTGCCCATTTTACGGGCGGAATGGTTTGTACGTCACGCATCCCAATCTCCCTATTACGACCTGTTACTGCGGCTTCCCGGAGACATTCGCGACCTCGAGTCCCGCATGCGAGTGAACGTAGACGGCGCTATTCAACGCGGGAGCGTCTTGCGCACTGGCTTTGTTAGCGGCGCCTCCGGGGTATCTGATTTCAACCGAATGCTCGAACGGCACAGCCTTGCGCGTGACGGCTACTACTGGAAATCTTATGACTTTGGTGGAGACGTTGGCAGGCACTCTTTGATCCAGCACCCGGACGGTCCGGCACTGGTGCCAGGGCTGTCTTCGGGAACCCAAGGGTTTGAACATGACGGTGGCGAAATGATTTTCTCGCTCGCCAATGGCATGCAAGGGTATTACCTCTCTACTCACGAAGGACGCCGCTTAACCGTTGGGCCGACTTCAATTGTCTCGTTCCGCACCAAGCCAATCGGCAAAGGCGTTGAAATCGTCAATGCCCGCTCATGTTTTGATTGTCATAGCAACGGCATCATCGCAAAGCGTGACCAACTGCGTCAGTTCATTGAGACCAATAGTTCCTTCAGCTTGCAGCAGCGTGACGCCCTTCTGAACATGTATCGCCCCCAAGAAGAAGTTGATGCTGCCTTTAGCACCGATGCGGGTCGTTTTATTGCGTCGTTACATGAACTGGGCGCAACAGAACCCAGCCCTGACGGTCGCCCCGTATCGCTGCGCGCACCTGCCTCAGCAGGCGGTGGGGAAATTGTCACTTACCTGGCTGATCTCTACTTTGAAAACTTGGGAGAAGAACAGGTCGCGCGCGAGTTTTTCATGGATTCCGAAACTTTTTCCAAGCGCATTAAGGGCATCGCCGATCCGGAGCTCCGTCAAGTAGCCGATACTTGGAAGCAACGGTTGGACGCGGGACTGTTCGTAACCCGTGCTGAAGTAGCGGAGCATTGGGCCAACATGCTGCCCCGAATAACCCGTATGTCTGCCCTGGATAGCCAGGAAGCACCTATTTCAGAAAACTATAGTGGCAGCGCCGAAACCTTGGTCAGTGCGTTGTCCCAAGCCACTTACTCCGACCAACAGGTATTTGTTCCTGCAGACAACTCATTCCGCCCGCTTACCGTACCAGAACCAACAGCAGGACAAGCTTTGACCTTGTCGCTGTCGGTGCCCAAGGTAAATACGCAAGTTGGCGACCTGCTGGTCTTTGACGTTTCTTCTAACCGTCGGTGCGAATTGCAAATTCTATATGTCGAAGAAGGGAACACTGTCGAAGATTTGCCGCAGGAGATCCTAGGAGCACGTTTTCTAGAAGCGGGCGAAGTACGGCGTATTCCTGACCCGACTTCGGGACTGGTGTTGCGTTTTACCTCACCTGGGAAAGGCGAAACTATGCTGGCTTTCTGTCGTGAAGATGGGCTTGGGGAGCAGCGTATCAATGCAGCCGACGCAATACGCAAAGCGCAGGATCGCTATCAACCACTGACTAAGGGGCTTTCGATAGAAGTTGTCAGCCAAGTTGAAAAAAGTGCAGGCACCAGCGCGCTCAATGCGGTGACTTTCAATGTTACCCCATGATCACACTAGCGTAGACGGGACCTCGTAAAGGAGACGGAAGAACAGTGTCGAAACGCGATTTTGCAACCGTTTGTTTGAGAGCCGCACAGTGGGCAGCCCTCTTTGTAATGTTGCTGTCCACTCCGGTGCAGGCCGGGAACCGATACGCCTTGATTGTCGGCAACGCTGCTTACAGCACACTAGCGCCGCTACAAAACACGATTGCGGACGCCGAAGCTTATGCCCGTGTATTTGTCGAACTCGGCTTTGATGTGACGTCTTTGCAAGACCTGAACCGTAGCGACATGGAATTTGCTTTGGTCGATTTTCTTGATCAGATCAGACCAGGAGACACCGCTGTTTTCGTCTATTCTGGTCATGGATGGTCGGACGGTAAGACGAATTTCCTGTTGCCGACGGACGTTACAATGCAGGGATCAGAACGACGTATGCGGTTGATGTCGATCCCCCTACAAAATGGGCTGGATGGCATCGTTGATCAAATCCGGCAGGCAGGCGCTTCTGTACAGGTTGCGATCATCGATGCTTGCCGCAACAACATATTCAGCAGCGACGGAACCAAAAGCATAGGTATGACCCGCGGGTTGTCGGTCGAGAGGGCACCGCAGGGCGCGTTTCTAATATTCTCAGCCGGTTCAGGCGAGGAATCTCTTGACCGGCTGAGTACGGATGATGCCAGCCAGACGCTTTCTGTCTTTACACGACATTTCCTGCCCCGCCTGAGGGCAGGCATGTACCTGGAAGATGCAATCAACGCGGCACAACTGGAAACTGCTGAGGCAGCGCTCAGCTACAATAGCCACCAACAGAACCCTGCCTACTACGATCAAATAAACGGTAAGCTTTGCCTGTCCCAATCCTGCGAAAGCGATGCGCGCGCGGTAACCATCGCCCATCCCGCAGCACGCCCAATTGTCACGGCTGATTGCAGCGAAGCACAAGCCGTCTGGACCGATGTTAAAGCCGTCCAGGATGTCGATGTCCTAAATCAGTTCGCCGAAGTCTATGCCGAGTGTAAAGTTTATGCCGGGTTAGCTAAGGCAAAAGCCGCCACTCTGATAAGTTCTGCAGCAGCCGATGTCGTAGAGAGTGATGCATCCAGCCGGCCCAAATATCTGCCACAGCCAAACGTCAACTGGGCGCAATGCGTATCTGGTGGCAGTGCGGTCAAATATGCACGGATATGTGCTGAATCAGTTTTACCCTCTCAATCGGGGAACAACTACGGGCCAGACAACTTGACCGACCATTCCACTCGAACAGCTTGGGTCGAAGGTGTAAGTGGACACGGAACTGGGCAGCGTCTGCTTATTGAATTTAATGAACCAACCCAAATTTCCAGCATTGATTTCATCAATGGTTATGCGAAGTCACACAGCACCTTCAAGAATAATGGCCGTGTAGAATCCATTCTGCTAAGTGACAGCAGTCAACGATGGCAAAGGGTTTTCCTCCAAGATACGAGCGAATGGCAAAGTGTTCCGTACGATGGACGCGATCCGGTCAATTGGATCATGCTTGAGGTACAGTCTGTATACCCCGGCGCAAAATGGGCTGACACCGCGATTTCAGAAATACGGTTGAGGTGAATTCCAAACACTCTTTCCCGCACGACCCAGACAAAAAGGCACTAAAATTTCATCGAAAAAGCAAGCTGGATGGGTGAAGGATTGACACAACAAGTTTGCCCGTCCCATTTTAGATTTTAGAACCATCATCCAGAGTTTGCTGGTTTAGTCATGGGCTAATTCGGTGATTGATGGTGTTGCTCAGGAATAGAGGACCCTAAACATTGAAAGAATTTCTCGCGTTCATTTGCTCCAAAAAGATCCTTTCTGCAGCGGCATTGTCCTTGAGCTGGACGTTAGGTGCAGATGCTGCAGACATAGAACTGTTGGCAGTTAATCCTGTCTTCGGTCCAGACTACACGCTGCTGGACCTTGGCGACAACAACGCCGTAAATCCTGCTTGGGCGGGGAGTTACGAGTTCAGATATGCCAGACAGACCCCAGCAGTAGATTCCGCTTATCAACGTCCATCCGGCGAAGGATGGAACGAAGAAGACGGGATGTACCTTGGCGAGGGGGGCGGGTCTTATGAGATGATGCATCTTCAAATGGCCTGGCCAACTCTTCAAAATTCTCGGGTGATCAAAATTTCTGGATCGATCAATCCTGGAGACACCGAACGGCTAAAAGCGCTTGTACAGGCCACAGGATTTTCTGTTTGCTCTCGTGAAAATCAATGTCCGTCAAACAACACCATTTCACTGAACAGCCCAGGTGGTCACCTGGCCGAAGCAATCAAAATGGGCGTTTATATTTCGGAACAGAATTTTTCGACGTTGATAGAAAAAGATGCAATTTGTGAATCTGCCTGTTCGCTCACGTTTTTGGGAGGGTTCACAAATTACGAGGGCTTCTTCTTTCCACGCCGATATGTTCATGAGACGGCAAAATTTGGCGTTCATCGCCCCTACTTTGAACTTCAAGACGGCAGCTACTCCGACGACGTAGTCAAACAAATTGTAGGCGTTGTAAATGAAACCGTAACTGCAGCTACAACCTTCCTCTTGAAGGTCGGCGTAGGTGCAAACTTCCTGCAACGCATGTACAATACCCCCCCAGAACAGATGTATAGGCTGTCACCTTTGGAGCTTTCAACTCAGCGCATTTTTGTGTTGGGACGCGATCAGCGCATTTCAAACCTAACCCGTCGTCAGATCTTCGCGCATTGCGCTACAATCTACCTGAGCGAATATTCAAAGATGAACCCGATTTTGCTGGCCAACCTCCAAACCGATGGCAGTTCCTTTATTACGTTTATTCCCGGCAATAACTTCATCTGCGCAGGGGCAAAAAGTGTCGCCAGCAATACCTGGTATTCACATATCTGCGTTGAAGGCGACTGCGGAATATCATCCGGCCTCGCGCAGTTTGGGCAAGTGGAAATGTCATATACCGACATCCCTGATAACAGTCCGGTTTGGGACGTTGCCGTCGCAGTTGACGTGCTTGGACCTGGGGCTGGGTTTCGTGAATTCAGGCATCGCAGCGTATTGTTAAAATACGTGCGCGCCTATGCAGATTCAAACAACTTTCGAACCCTGCGCGAAATGCCCGCAGCGGCTTTGCAAACAACAATGCCACAGGCCTATTGTGGCGAGATCGATGGGTTTGACCCGGGGTTGGTACTAAATGTTCAGGACCTGTTGAACCGAAACGGTTTGAACGTGGGACGCCCAGATGGTGCGGCCGGGCCAAACACACGTCGCGGTATTCGTGCCTTCAACAAAACGGCTTTGGGGGAAGACAGTGAAAAGGTAGATGTTGAATTCCTCGCTGCACTTGGCGCCTCTGCAGAAAGTTTTGCAGGGTTTCAATTGTGTCCCTGAACGATTTTACCCACCCAAGCGGTATTGTCTCTGCAGTGAGATGTGTCACAACTATTGATCAGAGATGCCCCAGTTTGAAACTGGCGGTACAATGATTTGACGGTGATCGAACTGCATTTCGAACCACTCAGTCTTTAGGTGTGGAGCTAACCGGATTTAGTTGCATAAACCACCGGCTTCAGTGCGGAACAAATGAACTTGTTGGATCAAAGTGAAAATCGACTAGTGTTGTGATTGATGCATTTTTGAAAGGCCTGATGTTTGAAACAGCTACTTTTGGCAATGAGCCTTTGTATTGGGCTGCCCCCAAGTGCGCAGGCCGCCGACATTACAACAACCGTATCTGAGCTTTGCGATTTAACTCTGACCGGTGAAATCAAGACAGGCGATGCGAAAGAACTCCGGCATCGCCGAGATACCGAACAAGTTTATGTCGATGGGAGTATCAAGCTTTGCCTCGATAGCCCCGGCGGAAGCCTGATTGAAGGGCTCAAGCTGTTTGAAGAGATCTGGGGCATGAATATTAAAACGCACGTCCTGCCCGGCGCCCAGTGCGAATCCGCTTGTGCTTTGGCATTTTTGGGTGGCTCCTACTTGATGGGCACAGGATTGACCCGAGAAATGCGACGCGAAATTTGGCCTGACGGGCGTCTTGGCTTTCATGGCCCCCGGATAATTTTCCCACCGAAAGTCAAGTTTCCCGGCGACCAAGTGAGCAAAGCATTTGATGGCGCTTTAGAAATTGCCGCTCAAGTCTATGAACTAAACCGGCTCCAAGATCGCGAGAATGGTGCTCTTACTGACCATTTGGTGCACCGGTTTTTGAGCACCAGCCCAGATGACATGTATTTTGTTGATACCGTTGGAGATGTCATCTTGTCAGAAATCGGCTTGAACGGGGTAGATTACAGAAATGCTATAACCAATAATGCCGTCCGGAACATTTGCAACAACAGGTACCTCAAAGGTGGATTTCCACTGGTGAGAGGAAAAACCGAAACCATCCACAAAGACTTCACTTCAACCGCCGCCCTAAACACGGCCCTTCTGGACTACGAGTCAAGCGAGTTCACTGTCGAAACACGCCGAGAAAATGGATATATCTATGGCTTCGCAGGGCCGTATCCAATTAGTCATCGAAGCGAACGCATTGGTTGTTTTGTCAGCTTCCCAGAAAGCATCAGAAATTTTAACGAAGAGGACTATGACCCGGATTATGGGGAAATAACGGTTTCAATCTCGCAGTATTACGCCCTTAGAGACAACGATACGTTTTCCTACGAAGGCTGGCTTGCTGAAGGTGAAACTGTCGAAGTCAACCACGTAGCTCCTTGGTATCTGTTTGATTTTGGAACCCCGCTGAGCGATCTCCCAAAATCGGCTGCATACCACTCCGCCCGCCGTCAATATGTCCAACACTCAGGCAAAGAACCTTTGATTACCGCCCCAAAGGCCGACGACTTTGTCGTCTTTCCCGGGTTTGACCTACCAGGTGGAGACATCGGCTTGGTCCGAAACGCCAATTTGGAAACTTGCAAAAAATCCTGCGACACAGCAGAAGCATGTACCGCTTACACGTACGACAGATGGAACAATCTTTGTTTTCTTAAGTCCGCAGCGGCCACTTCCAGCCAAATCTACATCCAGCCCAAAGCTGACAGCTATGTGACCCCATCACTTGCAGCGCGCATCCGCTCTGCGAGAACCAATGTCACAATGAAGAAACGCACGAACAAGGGCTTTTCTGGCAATCCTTATAGAGACTTTGGATCCAGCTCATATAGCCAGTGTGCGTCGTTCTGTCAGGACGATGAAAAATGCATGGGAGTGAACTTTGCTGACAACCTTTGCGAAATGTTTGATCACCCAGAGGTCTACAATGATCAGGCAGGCACAGAAATTGGGCTTAAACATCAACAACTAGCAGAGTAACATCATTCTGTTTCAAGACATAACTGCAACCATGTTTGTAGGATGTTACACCTGATACAAATAGGTTCGCCACAACGACGTACTTGATCTCCCCACCGCGGGTGCTCAGTTCAATCAATAAGAAGGGATCAAGGATGTTAAACACTGACTTCTTGCGAAAAAGCCTCTGCTGGGTAGCTGCCATATTATGTGCGGCCGCCCTGCCCTTGCAAGCTCAAGCTGGCGGGCGTTTTGCGCTCCTTATCGGCAACCAAACATATGAGACCGCAGGCGTCCTGAGCAATCCGGGCAACGACACAGCTCTGTTGGCGCAAAGTTTTGGCGCTATGGGATTTGAAGTGGAAGTGTTGATCGACGCGACGCAAGATACCCTTGGCGATGCTATTGACCGACTATCTGAGCGGTATGGAACCGCTGATGCAGTGGCGGTGTATTACTCAGGACATGGGCTGCAAAAAGACGGGCGTAACTTTATGGTGCCGGTAGATGCCCGCATCACAAGTGCTGCTTCTATTGAGCGTGAGACCATATCAATGGACAGCTTGATCGAGGTCTTAAAGCCTTTTCCTATCAGCATGATCTTTCTTGATGCCTGCCGCGACAACCCCTTTGCCGCAAATTTACAGGGCGGAACTTCAGCAACCAAAAGTGTCGCCCAAAGCCGGGGTCTGGCCGTTATGCGGGCCGAAGGTGATATGCTGATTACATATGCTACGCTGCCCAATACAACGGCCAGCGATGGGATGGGCAATAACTCCCCTTTCGCCGCCGCTCTGGCCCACCACATACGCACGCCCGACACAGAAATATCTGTGTTGATGAAGCGCGTAACCGGCGATGTGGTCGCAGAAACAAATGGCGTTCAACGCCCGCAGCAGATTTCGCAGATGCAGACCGAATTCTATTTCAAACGCACACCTAGCCCGGATGTCACGGTCGACCCCTTGCGCACTTTGCTTGCGGTCTACCCGCAGCAAGTCACCGCCGGGGAAGAGGTCTCTGTCGTTGCTGACGTACCACCGTCTTGCACGCCTTTCTTTACCAACTTCGCTCCTGACGGGAAATTGTCTCCAATACCACTGAAGTTTTTCAACTCAATTCCGCTTTCAAATGGGCAGATCCGCTACGAAATCTCACCCGGGTCGCGTTTTGGGTTAGCCATTCAGGAAGAGGACCCTCACGGCACCCATAAATTGGGCCTTTTGTGCGAACCCACGGGCGTTGGAAACGATCAAAACGCTGTGCGGACGGTACTCGCTGCTGTTGCTGAACGCGTGAACGCCGGGGAGCTTACTGGATTTGTAAGCGCTGGGAGCTACGACCCAATCGAATACAGTTTCGAAAGTTTCACCGTTAGATAGAGCCTCCTAGCAAACCCAGTTCAAAATACAAAAGGGTGCAACAGAGATGTTACATTTCAAGACGTCTGGGCACCAATTACGCCGCAGGGTCTGCAACTTTTGAACCATCGCAACTCAAGCCATGGCCCTTATTAGTATACCCAACTTCTGCTTCCAGCACTTGAACGGTTGGGCCCCAATGCAATGGGCAGCAGATATCCGTTGCAGGGCAGACTCGAAAAGGCCGTGCCGAAACCGTCAAACACTTTATGAGTGAATTCCGCTTCGTGCGGCCGGTTCTATGCTTGGATATCTATCAACCGGGCGAGGTACCATCACTTGCAGCAATTCGAATTCCAACCTAGCCAAGACTTGTATCCCTCATGATGTCAATGAGGGATTACGGAACAATTCGTGCTGATGCAGCCTACACAAACCACAGCCTTACAAGAACAACTACGTTAGCCGCGCATTAGCGAGGAACCAGCACCAGTTGCACCCGGCGGTTTTGTCCGTTTAGCGGATCACTCGGTGTCTTCAGCCGTGTGAACCCCATGCCAGAGGCCAATGTACGGTCAACGGGTAACCCCCCCATATTACGCACCAATGATGCAACGCTTTCGGCCCGGCGGGCTGAAAGGTTTTCATTGTAAGATGCGGACCCTTTGGCATCGGTGTGGCCAAGGAACAAAAACCGGTAGTCGTTGAAACGTTCAGACTTCAGCAGTTTTGCAAGGTCCACCAATTGTGACAGTTGATCGTCGCGTACCCGATCTGAATTGTAGTCGAACAGGATTTCCATATCCACAGACGGCAGCGGCTCTGTTGTGGAGATCCCAGCCCGAGCACCGGCAGAAGATACCTGTTGCGCAACCTCCTCGTGATCGACAATCGCGAGGTTGACGACATCTTCCAACGAGAAAGTAGAACCCGACTGATAGTCTGCACTGGTGCAGTTGGTAGGGTCAGTTAGGCAGGTTTCCAACTCTGAGGCTGCAGCACCTGCGTTCGCCGATGGTTGTGCCTCAGTGGCCGGTGTTTGTGGCTCTAGAGAAAAACTTTCCAGCGTTATCGTTGATTGGGCAAATGCCTGCGAGGCAAAAAGAGAAATCACAATCGAGAGAAAGTTCGTTTTCATAGCAATAATCACATAGCTGCTGCGGAGTTGGGATAGCTTAGACTGCGACAAGTCAAAGTAACAACATATTTTGTAATCTTATGACTAGCTCCACTTCATTCGCCAAGGTGGAAATGGGCGAATACCTTCATTGATTTTTCGCTCCTGAGAAAGGGAACCATTTCGTCGACTTTACCGTAGCGATGGCGGGTCACTCCATCTTGAAACGATGCCCCATAGAAGGCGGCGTTTCTGGTGGGCCTGCAAAGCACTGGGCCCGCTCCATCCAGCTGCACGCGGTATTGCCGGTTACTTGCAATGACGTATCAGCAATACTTCGGGTCTGGGTGACCACCTGTGCAAATTCGCTAGCCTTGCCGCGCACCGCATTGTCCTTTTGTGGCTCATTCCATTGCCAAACCGCACCGGACGGCCCCGTCAGCTCCACATAGGGTGCTGGATTTGGTACCTCTTCTTTGCGATTGCGGAACGTCCAGCTAAATGTCGCAACGCCGAGATGGGCAATGTTGCGGATGCTGTCTTGTTCTTTTCGCTCCAACCCTAGCAGATCGAACACCGCTTGCCCGTGCGCCCAAGTCTCCATTTGACGGGCAGTGATTGAGCTGAGCGCACTCATATCCGGCCCAATCCACTTCACGCGTAGTTTCGGATCGGCCTGAGCAAAAGAGTCAGCGCAATTTTCCGCACCTTCACGCCAGGCCTCATACAGCGCTCTCCCTGACATCCCTTCTAGCCAAGGAAATTGACATTCCAAAATGGATTTTCCCATTTGCATGTCTGTAATTACGGGATCTATAAACTCCGCAAAAGTCTCTTCTCCTTTGAGCGACGCTTCAGCAGCCATGTTGAACAAGTGCAAATGACCCAGAATGTGATCAATGGTCCAGCTTTTGAACAAGGTGGGCCGGAAGAACTCAGCTTCGGGCAAGCTCTCTAGAATACCTGCCAGAGCCACGCTCTCTGCTCGAAAATCCTCTGCCTGCTGCATCTGCATACCTTTTGCATTAATCTGACAATCCCTAAGTAGAGTGCTAGAAGGCAATGGTACAGGCTCGCGCCCCTGCACCAAGCGCAGTTTTTCAAATCGTGTGACTGGGCAATTCAGGAGATCGCCTCTTTCGCGACCAGAAGCCAGTGAGGTCCAAAGGCAGCCCCGAAAGGACTTAGAATGCTAAGTAACTTTCGGGACTGCCAAACATCAACGTTGGCATCAATGGGGATCAGCGATTACGACTGCGGTCTGTGCATTTATCTGCAGGGCCACATCACCGCCGATTTCCTGCCAGTCCGCACCCACGGCGTGGCTTTGGTCGACTATGATTTCAGAGCCTGCAGCCTCGACGATATAGCGGATCTGGCTACCAAGGAATTCGCGGTGTAGAACCTTACCCTTGATGGTGTCACTGCCACCTGTCGCCGAGATGTTGATGTTCTGCGGGCGCAGAACAATCGAGCCTGAGGTGACACTGGTGTCGCCAACGGGCAGGACGTCGCCGGTGCTGGTCAGGAACCGCATCTGGTCGCCTGACTTTTCAACCTTACCGTTCAGTACGTTTGCGGTGCCAAGGAAGTTGGCCACAAACAGATTTTCCGGGTTGTCGTACAGCACCTGAGGTGAGCCGACCTGCTGGATCACACCGCCATCCAGAACCGCCATGCGATCGGAAGTGGTGTTGGCCTCTTCCTGGTCGTGGGTCACAAAGATGGTGGTCAGGCCCAGCTTGCGCTGCAGCGCTAGCAACTCGCGCCGCATCTGAACCCGCAGATTGGCGTCCAGGTTCGACAGCGGCTCATCCAGCAGCAGAACCTGTGGTTCCACAACCACGGTCCGGGCTAGGGCGATCCGTTGCTGCTGACCACCGGACAGCTGGTTTGGCATCCGGTCTGCCAGATGGCTCAGGCCAACCAAATCCAGTGCCGCATCCACCCGAGGGCCGATCTCGTTGCGCGGCATTTTTCGCTCTCGCAGACCAAAGGCCACGTTGTCCCGCACGCTCAGGTGTGGCCATAGAGCATAGCTTTGGAACACCATGCCGACGTTGCGCTTCCACGGTGGCAGATCAACGATATCCTTGCCGCCGATCCTGATGGCACCGCTGGGGCGCGGACCAAAGCCCGCAATCGCCCGCAGCAGGGTGGATTTGCCAGACCCCGAAGGGCCGAGGAAGGCAAAGAACTCACCCGGTTCAATTGTCAGGTTTACCCCTGTCAGAACCTCTGTGTCGCCAAAGGAGAGGTGTACGTTCTCAATTTCAATACCGACCATTTGCTGGTTCATGTTCGATCTCCTGCCCGTGTGGGGGTCTTTTTGAATGATGTGAGCATCACTGTTCTTGTCCGCTCATGCGGTATTTCTTGTCGCGTTCGACGACCATTTGCGAAAGGAAGGTTCCCAACCCAACGATCAGAACCGCAACCAGACCCAAGGCTGCCCCTGCACCACGACCCGAAGGCGTCTGCATGAACAGGTAGATGCCATAGGCAAGTGGCGCGTCACTGTCCGAGGAGACCAGCATGATGGTGGCCGAAAGCTCCACTGCTGCGGTGGCAAAGCTGGTGACAAAGCCAGCCAGAATGCCGCCGGTCATCAGTGGGATCACGATCTTCTTCACCGTGCGGGCCTTGCTTGCACCGAGGTTTTCAGCCGCTTCTTCCAGCGAGACACTGACCTGCTGCAGGGCAGCGGTACAGGCACGCAGGGCATAAGGCAGACGACGGATCATCAAGGCCAGGGCAATGATCACCCACCAGCTTGCCATAGGCTCGCCGCTGAATGGCACTTCCATGCCGTGGAACAGACGCAGGTAGCCGATACCCAGCACAACACCCGGAACAGCCAGAGCGGCGGTTGCCAGATAATCCAGCGCCTTGCGGCCAAAGATCTTGGTGCGCATCACGATATAGGCAATGGCCGTACCGATGATGATGTCGGCCACAGCGGCCAGACCAGCATAGATCACGGTATTGGTGATGTATTCACCGGACGCGTTCCACATGGTGACAAAGTTCTGCATCGTGTAGCCATCCGGCAGCGGTGCGTAGGACCAGATTGTCGCAAAGGACAGCAGGGTCAGACCGATGTGGGGTGACAGAACCGCCAGCAGGATCAGGGCTACAACACCGTAAGCCATGACTTTCTCGTGGGTGCGCAGGTCACGCTTGCTGAGACCGCCGCCACCCTTTTGTGTGGTGGAGTAGTCCTTGCCGCGCATGAACAGGAACGAAGCCCAGAGCGAGAATATTGAGAATGCCACCAGGATGAACGAAATCACATAGCCCATCGGGTCGCTGATGCCGATGGACGAGATCCGCAAGAAGGCCTGTGGCGCCAGCATGTTGTTGACGTTCAACAGCAGCGGGGTGCCCAGATCGTCAAACACCTTGATGAAGACCAGCGCAGCACCGGCAATGTAGCCGGGCATTGCCAGCGGGAACACAACCCGGCGGAACAGGCGCATGCCATAGGAACCGAGGTTCTGGGCAGCTTCTTCCATTGAGCGGTCAATGTTGCGCAACGAGGTGGACAGGTTGATCAGGATGAAGGGAAAGTAGTGGATACTCTGCACCAGGATCACACCGTTCAATCCGTCCATGAAGGGGATCGAGACGCCGAACTTTTCCTTCAAAAGCAGGTTGATGGTGCCGTTGCGGCCAAAGATCAACTGCATGGCAACCGCGCCGACAAAGGGCGGCATGATCAGCGGGATGAAACCCAGCGACTGGATGATCATCGCCCCGGCAAAGTTAAAGCGGGTGGTGATATAGGCCAGGGGCAGGGCGATGATTGTGGCAACGACAACGGACATGGCCGAGACGTAGAAGGAGTTCCAGAAGCTTTCGCGGAACAGCGAGGAGCCAAAGAAATCCTGAAAGTTGTTGAGCGTGAGAGCTTCGGTATTTGGGTCCAGAAACGCGACGTAGATAACCAGCAGAACTGGGATGATGAGCAGGCCGATCAGGAGGAGCGCGATCAGCAGGGCGACCATGCCCAATCCGCTGACGCGCGGAAATAAGGCCGAGGGTAATTTGTCGGCTAAAGAGCCGGGGCGAGAAGTGTCGGACATTGGGGTTCTTCCGTTGTCAAAACTGACGAATACGTGGTCCCTGCAAGCTGGGGGAGAGGCCGCTTGCAGGGATTGGTGTTGGCGCGGGCCGAGGGGGCCCGCGCCAGGTGCGCCTTACATTGCGGCGGCTTTCTCAGCGAGTTCCTGGGCACGACGGTAGTTTTCAACAACCATGGTATCCCAGCCTTGCTCGACCTGTGCTTGACGCTCACCTACAGTGTCGGTCGCTTTCTTGCGCTTCTTGGTGAAAGTCGCGGCAAACTCAGCGTCTAAGCTCTTGGCTTCGTCGATTGGGTTGGCTTCGATCAATGCACGAGCTTCGGCGATCAGAGCCTTGGCTTCGGCGTTGTCACCTGTCGCGTGCTTGGCTTCGGCCAGCTGTACGGCACGTACGGCGGAACGAAGATCATCCAAACGGTAGGTGATCATTACGTCGAACATCGAGTTTACGAGGTTGTAACGTGCCTTGGATTTGAACACGTCAAATTCAACTGCAGCACCAATGGTCGAACCTTCTGCGAAAGGGTTAGGGAAGCCTTCAGGAGCAGCTTCATATGTTGCCGGGTTAACAGGCAGACGCATGATGGCTGGGTCCAGCAGAACCTCTTGACCCGCTGGGGTCAGCAGGTATTCGATGAATGCGCGTGCGCCGTCACCGTTTGGAGCTTCGTTGACCACAGCGATGTTGGCCGGGACCAGAGCAGTCACGGTTGGGTAAGCAAAATCAACCGGGAAGCCCGAGGCTTTGGACGAGAAGCCAAAGAAGTCGATCACGATGCCAAGGCCGAAGTTACCAGTGTTGACGCCATCTGGAACACCAAAGCTGCGCTCGGTTACGGTGGCAAAGTTACCAGCGATCCATTTCCATTCGGCCCAGCCTTTGTCCCAGCCTTCGCCCTGCAGCAGGGTTTCAACAGTCAGGTGAGTGGTGCCGGAACGCGATGGCGCAGACATGCCAACGTGGCCGTGGTATTCGGGGTTCTTCAGCTCGGACCACTCTTTGGCGGGCTCAAGATCGTTGCCCTTCAGGTAACGCTCGTTCCACATGATGCCGTAACCAGCAGCCGCAAAACCGATGTATTTTCCGTCCGGATCGTTGATCGGGTAAGAACCGATTGTGTCAGGAATACCGGTTGAAGTTACACTGGCGGATGCAAGAAGGTTGTCGCCTTTCAGAACTTCGAAGGCATCAGGGGCAGAGGCCCAGAAAATGTCGGCAGTGTTGGCGCCGGCCAGTTCCTGGATGTACTTTACACCAGCGGATGTTTTCTTGTTCAGGATCTCAAGATCGACGCCAGGATTTGCAGCTTCAAAAGCAGCCTCAATCGGGCCCGTCATCGAGTTCGGGAACGAAGTGATAACCACCACTTTGTCCGAAGCCATGGCCATGGTCGACGTGGTGGTAAGAAGTGCAGCTGCAATTGTGGCACGCACATAAGATTTCATTGTATTCCTCCCAGAATGAATCCCGGCAGGCGAAAACGAAAACCGGGCTGCATAAAGGATGTCACCCGCCAATATTTTGTCAAACAATTGATATATTTGAAGTAATTTCAAATTTCGGGTCAATATTGACCCGTAAATTGGGTCAATTTCGACCCATTTATCAGTCCAGTCCCAAAGTCTTCAGCCTCAGATACAAGCGTTTCCTTGGAATACCCAACGACTCGGCGGCAATACCCTTGCGTCCACCAGCCTGCATGAGAGCGTGCCGTAGCATGGCCTTTTCGAACCGGGCCATGGCATCATCGTAACTGTCTTCGGTTCCAAACGGGGCCTTTGTATCCGATGTTCCAGCGGACAAAGACAGTGGTAGACCAATCACCATTTTTTCTGCGACATTACGCAACTCGCGGATATTCCCGGGCCAAGTGTGAGCCCGCAATGGCTTTAGCATTTCCTGCGTGATTTCTGGCAGTTTTAGCCGGTGGCGCGCCACAGCGTCGCGAATAAAAAACTCTAGCAAGACGAAAAGATCATTCTCGCGTTCGGTCAGTGGTGGAAGAGAAATCTGAGCAACATTGATGCGGTAGTAAAGATCGGCGCGCAAACGACCATCAGCAATCAATTGCGATGGATCGGTTTGTAACGAAGCAATGATGCGCGGACCATCTATACCTCGTACTTCAATCAATACCAGAAGACGAAGCTGTTGCGGTTCAGGCAAAGCTTCCAGTTCATCAAGAAACAAGACACCACCATCTGCGCCAGCGAGCCTAGCCTCTATTTCGGTTAGCCACTTGTCTTCTGTCAGTGTTCCGCAATTTACGGTTTGAAACTGCGTTTCTGCGCCCGGCGACAGATCATGAATGCACTGGGCCGCCAATTCTTTTCCAGTGCCGGTTTCACCCAACAGCAGTATATCGACCTTGAGAGGAGCCACAGCCAGAATTTCTTTGCGTAAGGCCCGCATGACTTTTGACCGACCGATGAGCCGGGTTTTCAGTGCCCCGCCATCGGCGACGATATTTTTGAGGTTATAGTTTTCTATCTGAAGGCGGCGCATCTCCAGCGCCCGGCGCACAACATCGACCAGATATTCTGGTCTAGTCGGCTTCTCTAAAAAATCAAACGCACCGGCCTTCATTGCACTAATTGCAGTTTGCACATCTCCATGGCCGGTGATCATGACAAATGGCACTTCAGGGTATTGATCTTGTGCAGCATGAAGAAACTCCATCCCACCCATGCCGGGCATACGAATATCTGAAACCACCACTCCGGGCCATTCAGGGTTGAGCTGGGGCAGAGCCAGGTTGGCGGAACAAAAACCTATTGCAGGCAGGCCAGCATCTTCCAATGTATCGAGAACCGCTTCACGAAGGTCATCATCATCATCGACGATATAGACTAGCGGTTCGGTCACGAATTAGGATCTCCAGCGGGAAGGATCAGAACAGCACGGGTACCGTGAGGCGCATTATCTACCAACTTCAGATCCCCTCCCATTCCCTTAACAATGTTGTAGGAAATTGACAAACCCAGCCCAAGCCCCTTTCCCACTTCCTTTGTCGTAACAAAAGGATCAAAAACTGATTCAGGCGACAAATCACCAAGCCCAATTCCGTCATCAGCCACGACCAGAGAAAACTGACCATCCTCAGAAGTTCCGCTCAGGCCTATCTTTCCAGTCCCTCTAGCAGTCGAATTGATCGCATCCAATGCGTTGGACAACAGGTTGACCAGTACCTGCTCAATCAGGATCTGATCACCCTGGACTTGGGCCTGTTCAAGATCCGGGCAAACCGCAAGTTCAATGCCCGGCGCGTCAATCCGCCCCTTCAGCAGCAACGCACTTTCGCGGATCAGTGGGCCAAGCGACAAAACGTCTGAACGATATGTGGATCGGCGGGCGAAGCGTTTCAGATGAGTGATGGTCGCTTCCATCCGGTTTGTGAGCCCATCCATCCGCTCAATCTGACGTTGGACCATCTCTTCTGCCCCTTTGTCGTGGCCTTCCTTCAACAGATGAATGCGATGCTTCATCGCCGCCAGCGGTTGATTCAGTTCATGGCTGATTCCAGATGACATTTGGCCCAACGCAGCCAACTTACCAGCTTGGACCAAGTCTTCCTGAGTGCGCTTTAGTGTTTCCACAGCGCGGCGCCGTTCAGCCACTTCGGTCATCAGACGACTGTTGGCCTCATCACGCGCATGTACGGACTGCTGAAACACACCAACGGCATGTGCCATCTGCCCGATCTCATCTTCACCAATGGGCGGCAGTTTCTCCGGTGGCTCACCACGGGCGATGGCCAGCATCGCTGCCGACATTTCACCTAAGGGCCGAATAATGCCTTGCCGTACGTAACCAAACAGTGCCCCCCCCCCAATCAGTCCAGCCAATACCGTTAGCCCGATGAGAACACGTATTGCCAACTGCGATCGTGCAGCCGAGGCCTGGGTCACTGCCAGGACCTGAACCCGTTGTTTGGCCCCAATTCCAGCGAGTTCTGACTGCAACCCCGCCAAACGTGTTTGCACGGAGTTCAACAGGTCCAAAAGTTGCAGCTGACTGTCGAACCACCTGCCACGCAACGCAAACATTCCATTGCTCCCCTGCGCTAACGGCCCGAGCGCTTGAACCGACTGACGCAGTGTCAGGTATTCAGATGCATCTGGTAGAGCAGCCGCCATAATGCTGAGCCTAGTCATGGAATCCTCGGCTAGGTTGCGAAACTGGATAAGCTGCGTAGGCTCTGTTGCTACTGAACTTTGCACAATCAGCGTAACCAACGTCGCCGCCTCACCGCCGAGCTCTTGAACCAGATCGCGGGCGTCCCGTTCAGCGGTTATCCGTTCTGCAAGACCTGTGCGAAAAGCCCGATCAGCACTCTTAGCCAGGCTGTCGGTCGCCACCGCAATATTAAAGGTGAAGTCACTCAATAAGGGATCCACTTCGTCCTGTATGTCGACGTTCAACCAACGCAGATCGCCGACTCGCGCTGTGATGCGACGTGCCAGTTCGTGGCGTTCATCCAGCACTTCCAGAACTTGTTCCAGCATAGCCCGCAATCCGCCTCCGAGAGGTTTACCGCGTGCCGGGCCCGCACGATCAACCTGAGCCGAGATTGCAAGCACGACCTCTTCAAGAGACGCCTGAAACTGCATAGCATGTTCACCATCTTGCCGCCCGACAATCGCGGCAGTGATGTATGCCAGTTTGGCGGAGTTTTCCGCCAGTTCACTGGCCAACGCTATACGGGGAATATGCTCGCCGGCCAGCGTCGCATAATCTTTGTTGACTTGATTAAAGAACCAGATCGCGACTGCCAGCACTGCCCAAACGATTGTCACAATGGCTAGCACCACGACCATCAGCCTAGCCCAAATACTTGGCATCCAGCGGTTGGCAAAATTCAGGATCATTCTGGAGAGCCCGCCAACCGTTCCAGTTCGTCCAATAGCAACAATGCACTGCCAATGGTCGTCGTCGCGCGCTTGCGCCAGTGCTCAAGCACATCTTGCTGCAAAGTCGTCGGTGCTGAGAAGGCAGTTAAGCGAGTTGGCACAGCGTTAACATCCTGGGTCATCGCCTCTGCTTCTGTCACTGGGATCTGCACCAACAGTCTTTCCACTTCGGGCAATTGCGCTAGAATTTCCGCATCCGCAACCTGCTCCAAACGGCGCATCCGTCGCCAAGCCTCTTGTCGCTCCGAAAGTTGGAACGTCACAAACTCGTCAAACAAGGTATTCACGGCCCAATACCTGTCGCGGGCTAAAAGTGCATCATAAGGCAACCAGTTGACCCGAAGAGCAGCCACAATTTCCTGGGCTGCAAGGCCAGCTCTGGCGCGTATTTCAGCGTTTATCGGCACTCGTCTAATATCAGGACGCAATAATAGTTCCTGTCCCTCAACTGACAAAAGCATGTCAACAAATTCGGTCGCCAAATCCGGAGATTGTCCACCTCGAAGAACACCGATCTGCGCTGGCATCACCATAACTGGTCGCCCATACCGAAACATCAGTCCATTTTCTGCCCTTGATAGAGTGAGAAAATCGATGCTGATGCCTATCTCAAAACGTTGTTTTTCAATACCATCGATGACCCCGAAACTGCGCGATGTGAGCGTTGAGAGATTACCTGACAAAGCCAGTAAATACGCCCACCCACCGTCCCAACCACGAACCTGAAGAAATCGCTCAACGAACATATGCGCTGTCCCCGATCGCGACGGGCGCGTCATAGCAATTTGCCCGACATATTCCGGGCGTAACAAATCATCCCATTCGTTGGGCCGCGGCAGAGATGAATTGCGGTTTTGCGCCCAACCAATGGAGGAAAACGCAAACGGATAGAATGCAGCGTTGCCCGTTTGGTCCGACTGCCAGTCAGTCATTGCTTCTGCGTCGGGGCGAAACGCACCATGGGCATTCAACACTGCAAATGCCTCAGCCGATGACACCCAAAAAAGGTCAAAGTTGCGCGGATTACCACGCACAATTTCTTCGACACCCGCATTTGTATTTTTGTTCAACACATTCACCGCTACGCCGGGGTTGCGGTGCTCAAACAACTCAGCAAAAGGCTTGAACAGGCTGGAGGGCATGGACGTCAAAATCCGCAGCTCACGAGCGTCTGCCGGGCTTACTGCTGCAATAAGTAATGCAAACAGGTAGCACCCCCAAACAACATTACAACGTCGGAGTTCCGCCATTAGCATACGCCTGAATTTCCCCACGGCTGTCTCATGATTCATAGAACCAATAGCAAAAGTGACTGGCGAAAGGTATCTTCCCGTAAGATCCGTATTCCGGTACAGAACTCGCCTGTTGGATGCAGATGCCATCGGTGATGGGTTTGCAGCACAATGTACCACGCTTCACAGAGCTTGAGATATTGGTCTGCCCTGCTCCTAGTGGGGCAAAATAGAACATAGCCGAAGGTTCGTAGCATTGATCTCGACCGGCTGCGCACCAAGAGTTGCACACCGGCCCAATGAGACACTCAGGTCTTGAGCTGATGACGCGAGACCGCAATCCGCTCACGACAACATCCCGAGTTTAAGGTCGTTGCTCTTTGAATTGACAAGCTATGACGCAGGTTTCATCAATTCGGACCTTGGCAGAGCTTCGCGGATGAAGGTAATTTCGGAAGCATTCTATATGTAGGCAAGAAACTGCTTCAAATTGCACAAATATGTCTGCGAATACCGCACCAATCAGTGATGTCACTGGTCGCCCTGGACCTGCCCTCAGTCTGCGCCACCAGCACCCGCTTGATCGAACCGACAGCTCTGCGTTTCCAAGCAGCCAGTCGAAGCAAGCTTCACCTCTCCACGGAAGCAGAACCAAGTAAAAGTCAACCATGCGCGTGACCGATACCAATTCTTTGCGTCTATCTCGTTACGGTTCACAACAAAGGCGTATGCCTATTTGTGAACCGTAGAATGGGCCGTTCTTAACTTGACAATTTTGGTGGATTTGGTTCGGCCTGAACATCGTGACGCCAGGTGGCCAAATCATTGTTAATCCATGCTTTTACACGTTCCAAACCAGGTGTGTTGCTGGCTTCTAGGAAGCGCAACATCTCACGTGTTCCATGCTGATAACCGGCACGATAGCTTTCCTCTGGATCGGTCTGCACACCTTCGAAGCCTAGGGGGCGGTTAAATTTGCTCTGCGCCATGTCACTCTTGGTCCTTACTATTCCGATATGTGGTTCGTTTATGTCTAGTGCAGCAGGGTCAAGGCCGCTCACCGCGTTTCAACGCCAGTATCGTGGGTCAAAAATAACGATCCCTTAAGAACGCCCTCTTTTACCGATAGATAAAATCAAGAAGCGGTCTGTGAGCACCTGTCGCAAAGGAGATTTCTCGTCAGAGCAGAATGCCAATGTGCTTCCTCGCGTTCCTTGCCAGTTTCGGAGCCCATTTACACACTGGAGCATTGCCTGTTGAAGCGCCCCAAGCTGTTCCCTCAGAAGTGCAAAGATCCGCGCCTATAAAAAATTGCGCCCCTTGGCAAAACCATGCCAAGGGTACGGATCATCAGAACGCCGTCTGTGACCTCGTATCTTTTGCGACACTTGCGCGAACACGCCTGCAATATGGTCGGGGCAAATCCAGTTTCATTGTGCTCAGAAAATTGCCGCGGGAAGCCAGGTTGCGAGCGCGGGTAAGGCCCAGACCAACAGTACGCCAATGGCCTGCAGGCCAATGAAGGGTGCAACACCTGCGTAGATATGGCCGGTGGTCACTTCTTTGGGGGCCGCGCCACGCAGATAGAACAGTGAAAACCCAAACGGAGGCGTAAGGAAACTGGTTTGCAGGTTGATGGCAATCAAAACGCCCAACCAAATCGGGTCGTGCCCCATCAGGATAAGTGTCGGAGTCACCAAAGGTAGAACAATGACCGAGATTTCGACGAAATCCAGAAAGAACCCCAAGAAGAAGATGAATATCATGCAGAATAGGAGCGCGCCGTTGGCACCGCCCGGCATGTTCGACAGTAATGCAGCCACTCGTTCTTCACCACCAAGCCCGATAAAGACCAAAGAGAAGATGCCTGCTGCAAGTATTGTGGCGAAAATCATCGAGGTCATCGTCAGTGTCGAATTGACCGCTTCATGCAGAACCTTTTGGCGAAGTGCTGCGTTCAGCGCATACGCGATTGAGATAATGCCAACCAAAGTCATCACCGCATAGACCGCGCCGCCAACATAGGATCCAAACCCCAGATCATTGCGTTGCAGACGAACCGGAAACAGACCAGCAAGAACTCCGACGGCCACCAAGGCAGCGGTTCCGATCAGGATCAGGCGTGGGTTAATGCCCAGCCTAATTCCAGCCATCAAGATGGCTCCGATGGCCCCAACAGATGCGGCCTCAGTTGGGGTGGCGATACCGCCAAGAATGGCGCCAAGTACGGCGAAGATGAGTAGAACTGGCGGTACAATCGCGCGGATCACTTCGCCGCGGTCTGGTTTTGCCAAATCTGAGGGCGCTGGTGGCATATAGTGCGGACGGATGACCCCAAGTACCAGAATGTAGATCAGATACAGACCAACGAGCAACAATCCGGGGATAATTGCAGCCGCAAAGAACTGGCCGACTGACAAAGCCTCAACCGAGAATTTGCCCTGTTCGTACTGCGCCTGCTGATAGGAATTGGACATCACATCAGCCAGAATGATCAGCAGGGTTGAGGGTGGAATGATCTGGCCCAGTGTGCCGGCCGTGCAAACAATGCCGCTTGCGACCCTTGGATCATAGCCCGAGCGAAGCATGGTTGGCAGTGCGATCATGCCCATGGCAACAACTGTGGCCCCAACAATCCCTGTGGACGCCGCCAAAAGCGCGCCAACCAGAACCACAGATATTCCAAGTCCACCGCGCAGCTGACCAAACAACCGGCCCATGGTGTCGAGCAAGTCCTCTGCGATGCGGCTTTTCTCCAGCATAGCGCCCATAAGTACAAACAGCGGAATGGCAATCAGCACCTGATTGCTGAGCAGCCCAAATACCCGCTGGCCCATGGCCCCCAACAGCGTGATATCCATCACGCCAAGCATCCAGCCAAGATAGGCAAACAGGATGCCAACACCAGCAATGCTGAACGACACAGGAAAGCCACTGAGGATCGCAACCATGAGGGCTGCAAACATAATTAGATCAAGATATTCGGTCACGAGGGTGCCCTTTTGGACAAGAGCCGGATCAGTACCGAGACCGATTGCAGCATAACGAGGATACAAAATGCGGGGATGAGTGTTTTCATCAGAAACACGGCCTCGATCCCTCCAACCGAAAGCGGGCCTTCAAGGATTTTCCAGGAATTGCGCACAGAGGGCCAGGACCAGTAAAGCAAGGCCCCCATCGAGGGCAGCAGCAGGAAGAGGTGGCCAAAAATGTCGATGCGGCGCCGGGTAGCCGGACTTGCCTTGGCATAAAACACATCCACGCGAACGTGCTTGTCGACCAACAGCGTATATCCCGCCGCCAGCATGAACAGGGCCGCATGTAGATAAAGCACACTTTCCTGAGCAGCGATCGAATTCACACCAAACACGTATCGTCCCATCACGATGGCAAACTGTGTCAGCACCATGAACAAAGCCAGCCAGCGCACCAAATGCGCGGTGGTTGTGTTGATCCTGTCGATTATAGTCGCAATGCGTTCCAATGGCTTCTCCCTGAATTGGAACTAATGGGCGCGCATGTTTTCACGCGCGCCCGATAGATAAGGGTCAGTATCCCATGATGCCCGCGCGGGCATTCATCTGACCGTTGTCAGCATAGGTCATATACCCACCAACCGAGTCACGATAAGCGACAAAGCTCTCGGTGATCCGCTTGACCAGTTCGTCATCATCCTGACGCAACTCATCAATCACTTCACCCGCGGCTTTACCCATCGCCTTGATGACATCCTCGGGGAACATCTTGACCATCACACCATGCTCTTCGACCAGCTTCTTCAGCGAAAGTGCGTGTTTGGTTGTGTATTCGGTCCAGACCGGGTTGTAGAGACTTTCGCAAGCAAAGCTGACCGCCTGCTTCAGGTCATCTGGCAGTTCGTTGTAAACATCGCCGTTTACACCGCATTCTTCAGCCGACGATGGCTCGCCCACACCTGGCCAATAGTAGTTCTTGGCGACCTGATAATACCCCAGTGCGCTGTCAGTCCACGGACCGATAAATTCACCCGCATCCAATGCACCGGTTTGCAGTGCCTGGAACATTGCCGGGCCGCTCATCGCTTCAGCTGCCATTCCGAGCTTAGTCGCCATCTCCGAGGCAAGTCCGGTGGTCCGGAACTTCAGACCTTTCAGGTCTTCGGCCGAGTTGATGTCGTTGCGGAACCAACCGCCCCACTGCGGGCCCGAGTTGCCACACAGGAAGGGTTTGATACCAAACCGGCCATACATTTCGTCATACAGCGCTTGACCGCCACCATGGTACAGCCAGCCAAACTGTTCATCCGCACGCAGACCAAAAGGCTGCGAACCGAACAGTAAAATACCCTTGGATTTTGAACCCCAATAAGCAGGCACAGCGTGGTACATCTCTGCTGTGCCTTCACTGACCGCATCAAACACACCGCGACCCGGTACAATCTCACCAGCCGCATACAGCTTCACCTCGATGCGACCGCCGGACAGCGTACCGATCCGATCAGCCAAGTTTTGAGCAGCTACACCCGGACCAGGCAGGTTCTTTGGCCATGCTGTAACCATTTTCCACTGGCGTTTGCCCTGTGCAACGGCCGGGCTGGCCAGAGCCGTGGTTGCAACACCCAATACGCCAGCTTTCAAAAACTTGCGTCTTTCCATTGGTCTTTCCTCCATGTTGATCTTGTATTCCAACTGTTCCGGTCGCGTTCGACCCACGTCAATTAACGTCGCCTGACCCTGTCGGGGTGTTTCACTGCATCTTGCAGCAATGATGTTTCCAATCTGCCGCGACTGAACAGCAGGTGTCGAGACCTTGGCAAGTTCACCACCTTCGACATGGGTTGCTCCATTTAAAAGTTCGTGCTTATTATGAATAAGTACCTACATAATAATGTCAACGGAGTTGTGTGCGACAGATAAGCAATGCCATTCATGTAACCGTAGTTTTGGGAAGGAAGACAGGAATGAAAATTTCAGTCGCAAATGATGGTCGTCATTTTGTTCGAGATCGGATAGTCCGTTTTTTCCATTTAAACATTGAGAAACTGGAGCAGGGTTTTGAGCGCTGAAGTTCGTCATTCCTGGGTAGATATCAGAAATTGGGTTCACGCGCGGATTCTAGACAGAACCTACAGGCCCGGTGACAAGCTACCCAGAGACGAGGATATAGCAAAAGAACTTGGATGTGCACGAAGCACTGTGCAACGGGCGATGCGTGATTTGTCCGACGCAGGCATTGTCGAACGCAAGCGCAAAGGCGGGACGCAGGTTCGTGCCCACCCGGTCACGCGCGCCACACTCGACATACCAGTTACCCGCAACGAAGTAGAACAACGCGGCAGCGTATATGGGTATCAGTTATTGACCCGGGTCATTGATGAGATCCCACTGGCCGTGATGTCGAAGTTTTCTTTGCGTCAATCCAAACAGATGCTGCACGTCGAAGCGCTACATCTCGCTGACCAGCGGCCCTATATTCTCGAAGATCGTTGGATCTGCACCGAAACGGTGCCGGAAGTCCTGAACGTAGACTTAGTCGAACAGAGCGCAAATGAATGGCTGGTTCACAACAAGCCTTACAGCCGTTGCGATCTAAGATTCTACGCAGTGCAGGCTGATGAGTACACGGCCCGACAGCTTGACGCGCCCTTAGGGTCAGCGCTTTTTGTGATGGAGCGGACGACCTGGATCAATCTTTCCCCAATTACGACCGTCCGCGCAATAACCACGCCAGGCTATCAGCTACTAACCCAAATCTGACCACCAGCAGGCACGATCAAAACACTCCGTCCCTGAAGCTGTCGGTGCTGTAGACCGCAGTTAACCGCGCGCCATCTTGCGCGCCATTGGTGCAATCGTGAGACCTTGGATAAGGATCGAGAAGATCACCACCATATAGGTGACGCTCAGGATCATTGGCTTCCATTCGCTGTCTGGCAACGCCAGTGCCAGCGCGATCGAGATACCGCCCTTGAGCCCACCCCAGGTCATCAACGGGATGATATCGCCTTTGATGACGCCTGGGCCGCTCATCATGACGCTGGGAACCGCAACCGCTGTCAAGCGCCCGAACAGCGCCAATGCGATCGCATAGATACCCTGCAGCAAATAGTCATCGGTAATCACAAAGATCTCGAAACCAATCATTACAAAAAGGATTGCGTTGAGAATTTCGTCGACCAACTTCCAAAAAGCATCTACGTAACCGCGCGTTTCCTCGCTCATTCCGTCGCGCATGCCAACATGGCCAATGAACAGGCCAGCCACGACCGCCATGATCGGGGCTGAGATGTGTAGGTATATCGACAGGATGTATCCGCCAAAGGCCAGTGCCAGAGTGATCAGCACCTCCAGAGCGTAGTCGTCAATGCGCTTCATGATCTGGAAGGTGCCCCAACCAAGGGCAGCCCCCATTGCAGCACCACCGAGAGCTTCCTGAACAAACAGAATGGCACCATCAGAGACTTCCGTGACATGGCTGCCAACAACCGGGAATGCCATCGCGACCAAAACCAGGTAGATCACATAGGCAACACCGTCGTTGAAGAGGCTTTCGCCGGCAATTTTTGTTTCAAGTGATTTACGCAGGTTCGCCTCGCGAAGAACCCCCAGAACCGCAACCGGATCGGTGGGTGAAATCAAGGCACCAAAGACCATTGCTACCAGCAGGGGCATGCCAGTGATCCATGAAAACCCAAATCCAACAATGGCGGTAGAGAGAGCGACGCCGAGAGTAGCCATAAGAAAAACAACGCCTGCCTGGCTGCGCAGCTCGCTGATAGACACATGAAGCGCTCCGGCGAAAAGCAATAACCCCAGCATGCCTTCAAGGAGTGCTTCGGAAAATTCAAACTCGCCCACAATTTTGCGCACTTCATCGCCAATTTGCAGCGCGGGAAACAAGGTATCGAAACCCAAGATGCCAAGCGAAGCCAAGAGAGCAACAACGAGAATTCCGATGGCCTGAGGGAGCTTCAAGAAATGATAATTGAGAACCCCAAAAAGTGCCGCGAGGACGATCAGTATTGATGCGATCTGTAGCAGGTCCATCGGCTTTCCATCTTGAGTTAGCCGATTAAGGCTGGTTCACATTCCCGCTAAACGACGGCTCTGAAAAGGAAGCTTGGCGCCTTCGCACCAAAGTATCCAGATCTCGCGTGAAGCGCACAACAAGAAAGCCAGGTCCGGTCTCTGATATCGGTATCACTATCAGACCTGTGGCGGACAACAACTAAATACTCCACACTGTCCAGCCTGCGCCGAACCAACCGGCACCAGTCGCATCAGACATGTCCGAAACATATTCACCTGTGAGCCGGAGACCTAGGTCCTCTTTGGGCAACAGCAGCAGGCAACACCCGATCGTCAACGATTTCCACTGCTGCAACCTAGTCAGCCGGGTCCTTTAGGCCCCAAATCAATACCTAAATACGGTCTACGATATCATGTCAGACCACCACCCAGGCGGCATTTCTCTGAGATGACTTCACACAGGCATCGATGAACTGGACCCCTCTAAGGCCATCCTGGATAGTTGGAAACTGAACGTCTGAGGGAATTGGTTCTCCAGCAACGTAAGAACGGATAGCTGCGGCGGCTTCGGTGTAAATATTGGCAAATGCCTCCAGGTACCCCTCTGGATGTCCGCCCGGCGTTCGCGTCATTCGGTTAGCCGAAGGGGTCGCCCCGGCGCCACCTCTGGTCAACAGGCGCTTTGGTTCACCAAATGGGGTGTACCACAGATAGTTTGGATCCTCTTGCGCCCACTCAAGGCCGCCCTTCGATCCATAGACACGAATTTTCAGGGCATTTTCATTGCCTGGCGCAACCTGACTGGACCATAGCATGCCGCGCGCGCCGCCCTTAAACCGCAGCATTACATGTGCGTTGTCATCGAGTTGACGACCCGAAACAAAGCTTTGCAGATCTGCCGACAGGCTTTCTGCATCCAGTCCAGTGACAAAGCTCAATAAATTGAACGCATGGGTACCTATATCGCCAATACAACCGCCAGCTCCAGATCGCGCCGGATCGGTGCGCCATTCAGCCTGTTTGTTGGCGTTGACTTCCTCCGCCTCGGTCAGCCAGTCCTGCGGATACTCAGCCTGAACCACGCGGATGTCACCCAATGTACCTGAGGTGATCATGTCACGCGCTTGCCGTATCATCGGGTAACCCGTGTAGTTGTGCGTCAGAACAAACAGTGCGTCCGATGCTTCGGCGACCTTCACCAGCTTACGCGCGTCTGCAAGAGTTGAGGTCAGTGGCTTATCACAGATCACATGAATACCGCGACGTAAAAACTCTCGTGCGACCGGCGCGTGCATATGGTTTGGGGTGACGATGGCAACCGCCTCGATCCCCTCTTTCAGCTTTGCCTCGCGGATTGCCATGGATTTGAAGTCATCATAGGTTCGGTCTGCTGCCAACCCAAGCGCGGCACCCGAGGCCCTTGCTTTTTCAGGTGTGGATGACAGGGCCCCAGCGATGAGCTCATATTCGCCATCGACACGCGCCGCAACCCGATGAACAGCACCGATAAAGGCATCATTGCCCCCGCCAACCATCCCCAGACGAATTGGTTTTTTGCTCATCATTTTAATCACCCAACCCCAGCATGCGCCGGTTTGCTGCTTCGTCTGTTCCGCCATCGGCAAAATCATCAAAAGCTTTCTCAGTAACACGAATGATATGATCTTTGACGAACTGCGCACCTTCTCGGGCACCGTCCTCAGGATGCTTCAGACAGCATTCCCATTCCACTACAGCCCACCCGTCGAAATTGTTGGCAGCCATCTTGGAAAACACTGCTCCAAAATCTACCTGACCATCCCCCAGCGACCTAAAACGTCCGGCGCGGTCAGTCCAACTTTGATAACCCGAGTAGACACCCTGGCGACCCGTTGGATTGAATTCAGCATCTTTGACGTGGAACATTTTAATACGGTCTTTATAGATGTCGATATTGTCCAGATAGTCGAGACACTGCAGGACGTAATGTGATGGGTCGTACAGCATATTGGCGCGAGCATGGTTGCCAACTCGGTCTAGAAACATCTCAAACGTCACACCATCATGCAGATCCTCGCCCGGATGAATTTCATAGCAAACATCCACACCCATTGTTTCTGCATGGTCCAATATTGGTTTCCAACGGCGGGCCAATTCATCAAATGCGGTTTCCACTAAACCCGCAGGTCGCTGCGGCCATGGATAAACATAGGGCCATGCCAAAGCCCCAGAAAAAGTTGCGTGCTCCGAGATCCCCAGGTTGTGACTTGCGGTGATCGCCAGCTTCACCTGCTCTACCGCCCAGGATTGCCGCGCCTTAGGATTTCCGCGCACTTCGGGGACCGCAAAGCCATCAAATGCGGTGTCATATGCGGGATGAACCGCCACCAATTGACCTTGCAAATGTGTCGACAGCTCGGTGATTTCCACGCCGTTTTCACGGGCAACACCAACCAGTTCCTCGCAGTATGAGCGTGAACTTGCGGCTTTGAGAAGATCAAAAATACGACCATCCCAACTGGGAACTTGGACACCCTTGTAGCCACAATCTGCCGCCCATTTGGTAATGCTGTCCCAACTGTTAAACGGCGCATCATCGCCTGCGAATTGCGCCAGAAATAATGCGGGGCCTTTTAGCGTCTTCATCGTCCTATCCTCCGGTTGCGAGAAAAGGGCACGAATGCCCCTTTCTGTGTTGAGTGTTCAGACCTCAGAATGGAGAATCGGGGAAGTAGAACGAAGCCGCATTTTCAGGGGTGATGAGTGTCGCACCCAGAATGTAGCGACCCGCAACTGGGCCATTCGATTTGAACGACGCAACGGTGACATCCATAGCTGTAGCGATCATCGAAGGTGGATACAGAACGTCAACTGGCACCAAGGTTTCACCATCCATGATAGATTTGATAGTTTCTTTCATGCCAGCGCCGCCAACTACAAACATGCCATCGCCATCACGGCCCGCTTGCTTCAGCGCTGCCACAACACCAATCGCAATGTCGTCATCCTGCGCCCAAACCGCATCGATATCGGGGAAACGGCTCAGGAAATCCTGCATCACCTCAAACCCGTCATCCCGGTTCCAGTTGGCATGTTTGTGATCCAGCACGTTGACGCCTGAACCTTCCATTTCATCCATGAAGGCGTCAAAGCGCTCATTATCGATCAACGTAGGGATGCCACGCAGAACCACGATGTTGTCACCAGATTTCAGGCGGGTTTTCATATAAACCGCCGAAACACGGCCCATTTCCGGGTTGTTGCCAGCAACATAGATGTCTTCGATCCCGGGCTGGCTCAGACCGCGGTCAACAACTGTAATCCGTGCGCCGGAATTTTTGACGTTCAACACCGGATCGGTCAGCGGTTCGGATTCAAAAGGCAGAACAACAAGCGCATCGATCTTATGAACCGAAACAAGATCCTCTAGGGCACTCGCCTGTGCGCTTGGGTCTGGGGAGTTCACGAGGATAAGATCCACGTCAGGGTACAAGGCTTCAAGGCGCTTTTCAGCCTGTTCAGCATGCCAGTTCATACCAGCGGCCCAAGCGTGGGTCGGCGTTGGATAGCTGACACCGATTTTGATGTTTTCTGCACTGGCTAGTGACGCGGTAATCGCTAGCGCGCCTGTCAAGGCCATCGCACCAATTGCATTCAAGCGTTTCATCGTAATCTCCTCCCGAGATTTTGGACGCACCTTTCCTGTCCGGTGGCGCCCGGTTCGTTTTTTCAACATGGGGACAGGACCCCGGTTAGGAATTGGTAGTCTTAGTTAGTTTTGGCCTTTGCCTTGCCCCAGTCACCGCGCTGCAACCAGACAGCTATGATGATGATAAGGCCTTGCATGGTTCCGTTCAGATAGTTGGAAATCAGATCGGTAAAGTTCAGAATATTGCCGATAGTGGTCAGGATCAGCGCACCAAGGATCGTACCACCAATCCGACCATATCCCCCTTTGAGCACAGTCCCCCCGATGATCACCGCGGCAATGGCCTCCAGCTCCCATAACACACCGGTCGATGAAGATGCCGACCCTAGGCGTGGCACATAGATGATGGTGGCCAGCGATACACAAAGTCCTTGAATGACATAGGTCATTGTTTTGACCCGATCGACTTTGATGGCTGAATACTTCGCGACAGCTTCGTTCGACCCAATTGCCGTACAATAGCGGCCAAAGGCGGTGCGGTTTAGAAGGAACCACCCAAGAACCGCAACCACAATGAAGACCCAAACCGGGATCGGAAGACCTAGGAAACTGCCGTAGTAGACAGGCCGATATGTGCCACGGATCGCGAAATCCAACGACAAGGTTCCGCCGTCAGCGAAGTATGTCACCAGAGAGCGGTAAATGCCCATCGTGCCAAGCGTCACGATAAAGGCCTCGATCTTGCCTTTGGTGGTCAGCATTCCGTTGATCCACCCCGCGCCAATACCCAAAACAATTGAACACCCACACCCCAGCAAAACAGTGGCGAGCCCAGGGCCCAAAGTTTCCACAGCGCTGTTCATGATGATAATCATAACACCAGCAATTGCAGCTGCCATTGACCCAACAGAAAGGTCGATGCCCCCCGCAGTGATGACGAATGTGGCTCCAACCGCGATAATCCCGATAAACGCAGACCGGGTTAGCAGGTTTGTCAGGTTGCCCTCGCTCAAGAAAGCAGGGTTAAGCAGGAAACCAATAATACAAAGCAGGATCAGGGCGATTGCCGGACCAGCCGTTTTGATGTCAAAGCTCATCCGTTTTCCTTTTCCAAGGCTGCTGTTTGCCAAGACAGTCATCCCCTGCCCTCCCGTTTCAGACCGGCGGCATAGCGCACGATTTCGTTTTCGTTGATGTCGTCCCCAGTGAGAACGCCCATGACCTGGCCGTCGCGCATCACCACAACACGGTGGCTGACCCCAATTACCTCGGGCATTTCAGATGATATCACGACCACCGAAACCCCTTCAGCCGCCAGTGCAGCAATGAAGTGATAAACCTGTTGCTTGGTACCAACGTCGATACCACGGGTCGGTTCGTCGATAATGACAACTTGCGGGTCGGTTTCCATAATTTTGGCCAACAACAGCTTTTGCTGGTTGCCGCCCGACATGTCGCCGACATTGATCTTAGGATCGCGAGCCCGAATATCAAATCGGCGGATCGCACGGGCCATTGCCTTATCCTCTGCCTTGGTATCGATACCGAAACGCCTCACGAATTTTGGCAACGCAAACAAGGTCAGGTTGGGGCGCATCTGCTTGTCCAACAACAAGCCCTTGGCTTTGCGATCTTTGGTAAGATAGGCGACACCAGCATCCCGCGCCGCTGCGACCGATGCAAAGCGGGTTTCACGACCCTCAAAGAACACTTGTCCACTCTCAATTGGAGCCAAACCACAAATCGCCTCAAACACGGCAGTACGCCCGGCACCAATCAAGCCAGAAAAGCCTAGGATTTCACCCTTGCGGAGGTCAAAACTGACATCCCTAACGCTGCTAGAGTATAGGTTTCGAACTTCAAGTACTAACTCAGCATCTACATCGACCTCATGCATGGGAGGATAGAGGTCCGACAATTCACGGCCAACCATCATTTGTGCCATTGCATCCGGCGACAAGGCATCCGCGTCCTTGGTGCCAATCCACTGTCCATCACGTAAAATCGTTATCCTGTCTGCAATCTGTTTAACCTCGGACAATTTGTGCGAAACAAAAACAACGGCAACACCGGTTTTCTTGAGCTTTTCGACCTGACGGAAGAACAGCGCTGTTTCAGCCTCGGTCAAGACTGCAGTTGGTTCGTCCATGATCAGAACCCGCGCATTTCGGCTGATTGCTTTGACGATTTCGACCATCTGCTTTTCAGCTATGGACAAATCAGATATCCGCGCAGACGTCGAAATATCCAATCCAATGTCATCCAGATATCCGCGCACTTTGCTTCGCATTGTTTCGCGATCCAGAACGCCATTTCGGGTCAGTTCGCGGCCCAAGTATATGTTTTCTTCGACCGTCATCTGTTCGGCCAAGTTCAGTTCCTGATGGATGAGGACAATGCCAAGCCGCTCAGCCCCACCGTCCGGAGGCAAAATGGCCTCCTCACCATCAAAGAGAATGCGGCCTGACGTAGGCGTGTGAAAGCCGGAGAGAATCTTCATCAGCGTGGATTTCCCTGCGCCATTCTCTCCGATCAAGGCATGAACTTCGCCCGCCCGAATACCCATGCTGACACTGAACAGCACCGGAACAGCACCAAATGACTTGCTGATACGATCCGCCTCAAGAACCAATGTCGTACTGGATTGTCCGTCAAGCATGTCACCCTTCCCAACACAAATTCACATATTAAAATGCTGTGCCATTTTGACCTATGTAAACCTTTTCATACGCAATGTAAACCTTTACATAGTGGCAGCTAAGCCTTCTCAGTCGATCCGTTTCACGATATAGACCGACCTAAGAGTCTGGAAAGAAATACGGAATCCGGCCCAACAAATCACCGGACCAAGGATAAAGATTTTGAATAGATCAGCAGACCGGCCAGCTACAATCGAGGACGTTGCCAAGCTGGCGGGCGTGTCAATTGCCACTGTAAGCCGTGCGATTCGAACACCCAGGAAAGTTGCTGAAAGTACTCGCAAAAAGGTAACCGCTGCCATTGCTCGTACTGGCTACACTGCCAATGCCATGGCACAAAATCTTCGCATGCAACGCTCTCGTATGGTTATGGTGTTGACCCAGTCGATTGCTGATCCAAATTTTCCCGGAATACTAATAGGCCTAGAAAAAGCCGCCAATGAGTTGGGCTACGGTGTCCTCATTGGAAACACTGAAGGCACTGTATCTCTTGAAGAAAACCATATGCGGTTTTTATCGTCTGGAATGGTAGACGGATTAATCTTGCTTACTGGCCACCTGCCAGTTGTTGGACATCCCAAAAACCCAATTTCCACTTTGCCACCGATCATCGCAGCAACCTGCCCCGTAAGCCATAAAGACGTGTCCTATGTCGGAGTTGACGACGTTGGGTCATCCAAAATGGCAACCGAATACCTGATATCGTTAGGCCATCGGAAAATCGCGTATGTATCGTCCGGCAGCAGCAACCCTATTTCTGATCTGCGGCAAGTGGGTTATGTCAGAGGACTTGCTGAAGCCGCTGAACCCATCACAGAATGGAGGATCGAAGGCGACGGCTCCAGTGAGGGTGGTCGTGCTGCGATTGAACGGCTGTTTATCAAGGACACCCTGCCGACAGCCTTTTTCTGTTACAATGACGACACCGCAATTGGGGTCATAAGTGCGCTACAAATACGTGGCTACCGCGTGCCCGAAGATTTCTCAGTCATTGGCTTTGACGACATTCCCTTTTCCAACAACATAACTCCGGCATTGACCACAGTACGACAACCTCGAAAAAAAATCGGAGAAATAGCGATGGGATATCTATTGGATGGGCTTTCTGGGGAAGCGCCGATTCCACATGAGACACTTCTTCATGGTGATCTAGTTGTACGAGAAAGCTGCGGCCCAAAACTGACCTAAGTCGCAAAGCAAACTAGGAATCCCTCCTTCTCACGTATGCCCCCTCATGCACTGGCAGCAGACTCCAGCCTACAGACTGCCAGAACCATCCCCAGTGCCCCACTGCGAGGCTCTACGATAGCCGAATTACACCACCTAAGCGTAGGGACATTTCTTGGGACCTTATGCCTGAAATATTGAGCAAGGCCTGCGAGAGGTCCTAGTGGGGCCTGAACTGGCACTGATGCTGTTTGTCGGGATGCTTTGGCTTGTAGATTGATCCTGTAGGCCAGCCTCGCCACGCTGCAAATAACGATCATGTCCCGTTGACCGGCAGATTGCTGCCAATCGCCTGCCAGGTGACAGATACCTCATTCATGGTCTTCCCCACCGTCGAACATGCTTTTATTGCGCAAGCGAAGTTCCAGCGTTTGTTCCGTCACCTTCAGCAGGGAAACGACCCACCGGATCCTTTCCTGATCTGCGTCAGTCCATTCAGGTCGCAGGCTTCGTGGCGCACATCTTTGACCTCGTCAGTTGTAGCAGCACGGGCGGTATCGCCCGCCAACCGCTTCTTCCCGGTCTCCATGAAGTCCTTCGACCACTTGTAGTAGACGCCTTGGGAAATCCCTTCGCGGCGGCATAGCCCAGCAATGCTGTCCTCACCACGCAGCCCGTCCAGGACAATCCTGATCTTCTCTTCGGAGGAATACTGCTTGCGTGTCGCACGCTTGATGTCTTTGACGATCTTCTCGACAGGGCTTTTGCGTGTTCCAGTTGTCTTTCTCATCGTCCACTCCTCAGTGGTTACGATGAGCCAAGAACTCTCTCTTATCAAATACGGCTATTTGGACCCATAAGCGCTGACGTCAGACAGGGCACGGGTTGATAACAACACAGTTTAATTGCTAGACATCTTTGATCTCACCGCTTGAGACTTGGGGGTCCGCCTTGCATCCAAATATCAAAATTATGTCAGACGAAGAAAGCGTTTCTCTTGTTGTAACCGGCGGTAACTCAGCCGACCTTCAGTCGGTTCAAAACAGGATCGAGCAAATTATGGAGATTCTGAGTAATGTCTTGGAAAGTGATCTGCTTGTTGAAAAGCTACCTCAGGAAGAGTTTGAGGCGCGAGTTATTGGTTGGGTTTCTGCGGACTTGAGATACCAAGCAGCTCTAAGTGAGGCTCTAAGTCGATCAGCATCTGGCCTTCGTCTTCTTCGAGAAGAAGTCTCATCTGGAAGTCAATTTGGGTCCGAGACGCTTGATGACACCTGAACTAGGAATTCACTTTCATGTTGGCCCAGCTCGAATAACTGACGGAATTTTAAACGACCGTAGCATTGCAAGCATTGTCAAAAAAGCCAACCCATCCTCATACCTGGTTACAAACAAAGAATTTAAAAACTCTCTAAGAAGCAGCATCAATGCAGTTAGCGAACTCGATTTCAGACAATCCCTGCACGACCCAAAAACGATCGGCCTTCTCCAAAGGTTTGAAAATTTCCAAGAAATCATTTTTAGCCAACAGGCCATTCTCGGGCACCCAAAGTCCATTTTAAATGACAGCAAAATTTTACCCGGTGCAGAAGAAAAAATTGGCAAGATCACGAGCATTTTCGCTGAACATGAGCTCACATTCCATTTCACCATCGCTAACCAATACAACTATTTTCGAACTTTGCTTGATGAGCTCGGCGCACTTGAACTAAAGAAAAAAATATCGTTCCAAATCCCATCTTGGTACGAATTTTTTTGCCGATTATTGCCGCACTGCGATGGGGCAAATATTGTAATTTGGGACTTTACCCTGCCGAACACCCTCGCCTTACCCTTCGTTCAGAGCGTCTTGGGTTTAGCTCCAGACCAAATTCCGAAAGACCTGCAAACAAAGATTTTGGAAAACTCATGCGAACATTTAAAAGTGTCTTCAATTGCAGACCGAGCAGTTCCAATTTTCACTGAAGAAGAAGGCAAGCTCTTAAGTGAAATGTACCGTAACGATATCATCAACATTTCGAACCACCCTGAACTGACGCTAATTCGGCCAACGAAAGTTTGAGATGTAATAATCTTGCTCCACCTATTTTTCTGGTTCTTCAAAAAATGACCAGGTGTCAATGAACCCTTCTTTTGCCACCCCAAGTTCCAAACGCGTGGTGTCTTGACGGCTAAAGACGTTCTTCGAAGACTTAACTCGCAACATAAATTCTTGAAAAACAAGCCCAGCAACATCATCTTTTGCAGCGATTTCCAATGCCAAAGCGTTGGTGTTCAGCATGAGATCTGAACCACCTACTGAAAATCTATCCAGTCCGCGAAACATGTTACTGGTTTGTGGGGTTTCGCTTTCATACACCGCGTCAGGCTGAGAACCTTCAATAGACCTCTCAGATTCATAGATCTTAATCATGTTGGCATAGAAGTAGGCTGCGGACCCAATTAGGCGCTGACTTTCTGATTTCCCGTGATCAAAAAATGTTTGCAGAGACGAGATCAACCACCTTGTGGATAATTCATTTATCATACTCAACCCATGTTCGTCCCAAATTCTGTGAAAGAGGTGCCGGGCCTTATCGGTATATTTTGTATCTCTTCGCAAATAGCTAATAGTCAGTCCGTTCAAATATGAGAGTTCTGACTTCCCCCGAAGGTGATAGCGTAAAATCTTTGACTGGTTCTCCATTTGTTGCCTGGAGGCATCCGTAAGAAACTCATCATTTGGTAGAATTGTCGTGAGCATTGGCAAAAGATCGACATCTAATTCTGGCAGAAGATCACTCACTTGATGGGTAGGAACTCTGTGTCTAGTACGCTCCATCAGATTTGGAAGAGCTACACTCTGCTTTTGCTCTACTTCTGGCGGCCAAATTGAATAGCAGATCTCAGAATCAGGAACCCTTTTGGGTGCCCATTCGTCCAAAAGCATTTTTTTGGCAAGCCATGCCGTGGCGGGAAACTCCGTGAGGCGATTCACTCGCTCTAACTTCTCAATTACGTCGCGTTTTGGAGAAATGTTTTCTTGAAAACTGAATAGATGTTCCAGTTTCCCGCTTGTGCTAGTTGTAGCTAAAGATAGGAGTGCATTTACTCCGTCCTTGGGTGTAGCACTATAGGGAAAGACTATAAGCTTCTCACCAAATACATGGTGCGCTCGTTCAAGTTTCTGTGTCCAGTTCCAAGGGCTTTCAAAATGCTCCTTGAATTCGGGAAGGCTAGAAAATTTAGTCCGGTACTTAAGATGTTGGTGGTAACAACTCCGCATCCATTCGGATTCTTCTCTTTCAAAAAAGACAAATCTCACATTATGAGGCCTTAAGGATCTCGAAATTATCCTCATATTCTTAGTGAGTTTCGGATATATTCTACGCTTGTTAGTTCTGCCTATCAAGTTTCCGGAAAAATCTTCTTGAGACAAAATTACAGTGTCTACTTTCAAGTTGGAAATAGCTATCGACAGCTTCGACATTTTTTCTTCGGCTTCATCAAAGAGTTCTCTCGAAAGAAGAGTGGCAGCCTCAAGTGTCTCACTATCGTGAAGAAAAGAGATCCCACCACTAACCAGGTCGGTACTACTTTCGGTTAAACATTTTTGAATTGAAGTGGATCCCGTTTTGTGGGGACCTAAGTGAACTATAACATTTTTCATGACAGTAGACCCTTGGCTTTCCAGTTGGTTACAACCTTCTCCCAATATGCCACATTTAATTTTCTATACCTCGTCAACGTACTCTCATACTGTGTTGCTGAGCGAACGTCATTTATACAGTTATCCACAGACGAATAAAGTGGGGGGTATTCGAATGAATAGAACTTGTTATTGAAAGGCACGCAAACCACCTTTTTCCCTAACAATTGAGCCCAATAAACGCCATGATACGAGCTAGTTACAACAGTTTCTCCACTCGCCAAAAAATCAATTACTTCCTTTAGAGGCCGTAGCCGGTTCGTCATTTGAGGAATGTCATCGGGAAGTTGAAGCGTTGGTGTTTTACGATGATGTTTAAACACTACCACTTCGTGTGTTACTTCTGGAAGTGTGTCAAACTGTGGCGACATGCAACTCGCGCATGGCACGAAGTCGTATTCGTCAGACCAATCGAAGTTTCGTGTACCGACTAAGTCAAAGTTAGAGACCAAACTATGAACCGCTACGTCCCTTCTTCCTTTAGGGGGCAGACCAACTCCCCACGCCACAAGAGATTTTTCATGTAAGTCGCCTTGGTTGGCAGCAATAGTTTGTTCCATTTGCTGAAAAATGGACCCGCCCCCGAACAATACCATGACATCCAAGGGGGGTGGCGACTTGAAGTTATGTTTCTCACAAAGGCTTCTAAAGAAATAGTTAGACGGCCCGCTAGCCTGGTCGCCAATATTGTTAGCATCAAAGTGAAAATAATTCTGCATGTCGCACATTTTCGCCGGAGGAGATCCCTCCTGCTCGCTCATTCCATCAGTTCTTTAGCTTTGTTATCAACGATGGCAGTACAACGCTAGAGACCTTAGTCTCTAAAACTCTCCTTTGTTGGATTTCAAATCAGCAGGGCCTGTAGAAATGCCGTTACTCGCCTAAATCAGGATGCCCTTGGCCCCCAAAACTCTGAGGACGCACATGTGGAGTTCGTCACCGAAATCAAGTCGGTCAAGATCCACACTCGCGCAATCAACCCACATCTATCCACCTAACCCCGGAGACCAGGAAGGACCGATGTCTGACTTAGAACTCTATACCAAGGCGCTCGCTGGGGCTGCAGAACTGGTTGCCAAATATGGCGACGAGTTCTTACCCGCGTTCATCTGTATGGAGCAGAAAGTCGAAGAGGCCCGGTCACAAAAATCAGCAATGGCGCGCGCCTTGGAAGTTGCCCGAGCTGCTGGCATCACAGCGCGATGAGCGACAGCGCATCCCTGCGCCCCAACAGAGCGCCACCACTACCATAGCTAGGGCGCTTATACTCGTGCCCAAGGATATCGGCCCTAATACGGGCATCCACGCCTGCAGCTAGCAGCGCATCCTCAACATAGTACCGCAGGGAATAGGCAACATGCTTGGGCGTCTCCTTCAATCCATTGGTGCGAAGAAACTTGTTTGCAGCAGCCGACCACGCCCCAGCGTTCTGTCCATATCGCTTTATGCCACCCTGTGCGACTATGCGCCTAGCCGCCTCAAGAGACCCCCCCAGCAGCGGGATATCACGCTCAGTATGGACAACCTTCAACTCTCGTCCATGGGGCGCTATGCGCAAGTAGGGGATATTGGCATCCAGCACAAAATCAGAGGCCGGAGCGTCGGTAATTTCACTGGGGCGCACGTCAGTATTGACCATCATCAGGAAAACATCGCGCTCTTCGTCATTCATGCCCGCTAAGGCATCCGGGGCCAACAATTGGGATTTCACCTAAGTGAGCGAAAACGGCGGATGCTTGGTTTTATTCTTGTTTCGTTTGTTGTCGAACCTCAGCCCAGAAAACGGATTTGTGAGGGGCCGTTTCTTTAATTTAGTCCAGGTGTTGAACATCTCTGCAAGGTGCCCAAAATCCTTGTTTGGCGTTTCAAGGTCCATACCTTCTTTTGCCACGCGACCCGCCCACCAGTTTCGAAAGGCTAACGCATGATCAGGAGTTATTCGATCGAGCGGCAGCAGAATCGGCCTCCCTAGCCCATCGCGCTCAGACACAACCTCGATAAAGTTTTTGATCGCCCGCCTCCTTGGAAGTTTCCAACGATGATACTGCCGCTCTGATTTCTCGAGGTGGCGGGTGGTGGTCAGCTCAAAATATTCATCACGCATCTCCACCAATGTGGGGAACACCTCAGGCACAGTGCCAACCAGTGCACGAGCGGAGGCAAGGCTGCCACCGCCATTTGTTACATCAAGGATACGTGACGCCAACTCATGCGGATCTTGCTCTGTCATGTCAGAAACACTGCGATAAGCGTATCCACGGGCCTGTGCGAGCTTCAGCACGGCATCAAAGTGCAATTTGGCGCTATCACTACCCCCGGCGGCCAGGGCTTCCCACTCCGCAAGACGCTCCAATTCGATCTGAGCAGCCTTGAGCAGCGCCTCCGCCCGATCAGCAGTATTCAGGGCCTGACGGACCTGCTTCACTGTTTCGCCATCACGTCCAAGGACCAGTCCCGCGAATCTCTTTGGCACGCGCTTTACCCAATAATAGCGCCCTCGATCTCGCGCAATTCCCATGGCAAAAATCCCGGTAGAAAATCACAAATGTTGCGGGATTTGTTGCGGGATCGTCTATAGCAAAGTTCTACGCTCTAAGTTCAAACATCGTAAGCTATTGTTTATATGAAGATAAAGGAAAAAATCGACGCTAAGCGCGTCGGTTTTTTGGCTGGGGTGGTAGGATTCGAACCTACGATCTTCAGTACCAAAAACTGTTGCCTTACCACTTGGCCACACCCCATCAGTGAGCGGCTGTCTAATGTTACTTGCGCGGGCGCGCAAGGGGGTTTGAAGAAAAAGACGGTTCTTTTTTTGCTACGCTGTGCGCCATCACTTTGCACCACTATCTCAATGGGTTTAACGCGTATCAACCTATTGTCAGTGAAGACAACAATGTCCCCTGCTGGCCAGCATTATTCCGAACGCACAAATTCATCATCGGTGCTGCGAAGAACAGCTAACAACCGGCTAGAGGCCCCAGGATAAGCGCTCGACTAGAGCAAGACAATTGAAGCTGACCGGTCACAGCTGTTTTGCAGAGCAATTTACTCTGGCACCCCTGCGGCACGAAGGGCACGTGTCCACTCGCGGCCTGAGGAAACAGCCGTCGCAGGAACTTCACAACGATAGCGGCTGAGTGTGAAATCAGGAGACACCTCCATCAGTTCGCGAACCACATTCCGGGCCTCCTCGCCGCGACCAGACAACTCCAGAGCAATTGCTTTGGTTCGCAATGTCGACGGGAACAACCTATTTGCCTGCAATGAACGATTGGCCAAGGCCAGTGCCCGCGCATAATGTCCAGCAGAAAGTTGCACAGTGGCCGACACAGAATCAAAGTAGTACCGCTGTGGTCCCAACGGTGACAGGCGTCGCGCTGCGTCTGTGAACCTAACCGCTTCGTCCGGCGCATTCTGAAAGGCCCGCATATCCCCCATCAACAAAAGCGCCAGTGCCTCGTTTGGATTGTCTTTCAGAGCCAGATCATACGAGGTCTGAGCCAAGTCAAAGCGGAACAGAAGGTGGCTGGAGATCATTCCCTTGAGTGTATGCGCTAACGAAAACGCGGGATCCACTTTCAAAGCACTTGCAGCCAGATGCGTGGCCAATTGTGTGTCGAGTTGCCGATCATGCGACAACCCTTTTTGCACCCGCATCACATGCCAAAATCCCATCCAGGTCAGCGCCAATGGATGACCGGGTTCACGCTGCAACAACACACCAAGCAAATCCTGGGCAGCATTAAACTGGTTTGGCCGCATATCTTGGATCAAAGAGATAGCCGCCATCAATAACGTATGGCTTTCCAAATTGGCCAATGGCTTGAACTGTACAAGGCGAACAGCCTCACCTACCGCTGTCTGCCCGATCTGTTGTGACACATCCTGCAGGGCCTTACATTCCCCTGCCATCAAATCTTCTAGTGACCCATCGTATTCACGCGACCACAAAACCCGTTCACGGCAGGCATCCTGGAGATCAACTTTGAGCCGGAATTCACGCCCTCTGACATGCACCATCCCCGACACAAGGTAGGTCACCCCAGTGACCGAGGCGACCTCTGTTGGGGTTACCGTCTGAGGATCAAATTGGCGAGACGCCAGATAGGACGTTACTGAGAATGCCTGACTACGTGATAAATGTCGTACCAGCTCTTCAGAAAGCATTGACCCCAAAGGTGTAGTTCCACGACTGGGAGCCCGGTACACAAACGGCAACACAGCAATTCTGGGCAATAGCTCATCCAGAACTGCGCGGCTATATTCCCGGCCCTCCCCCAGCTCAGCCCGACGACGTGGCGATGAATAGCTGGGTTCATCACGAACCTGCAGCAACCAGTCAGAAAAAAGCGCTTCGTGGGGGAGCTCGAAGCCATCCATAAAGCTGCCGTTCTCAGAGCTGCCGATCAAGTCCACCTTATCCAGATCCAAAACGACCCGCTCTCGGTTGGCAGAAATAAGCTTGGAAACTTCAGGGCCCAGATGGCGCCGCAAAGTACTTAGTGCGGTTCGCAGGCTGGCTTTGGCCTGTTCTGGCTGCGCCAAGCTCCACAGCGTATGCTCTAGAAATGCCCGGGTACGCACTCCGCCATCCGCCTTGGACAATAATGCCATCAGCGCCTGATGTTTAGCCCCTAACGGGATCTCTCCGCCACTGGAAGGAAAAACACCAAACGCACCAAAATGGCTTATTTTTAACACTTTATTCATACTAACTACTCCCCAAAACAACGGGACAAAAAAACAGTAAAAAGTCGTGTTATCGACCAGTAGATAATAAACACACCGATAGATCAACACACTTAATACACCAATAGGTGTATTAAGTGTTCAACCTTAGGAAATTTCAGCTCAATGGAATGTCACCAAGTTAGCGACTTCTCTTGGCAGTTAGCGAAACTTGGCGACCAAGAATGGCTCTGCTGAAGAAGTACGATTACCGCCGCTTGCACTTAGCAGATACGCAGGTCTACCCGCTAGCGGGTACAAAACGATATCCTTCGCCTGAGTTCTCGGCGTACCCAATACCACCCTCGGGCAAGTGGTACCCAATCAGTGTCATTTTCTCATGGCTGATCTGATCTAGGAGCGCCATTCGGGTTTTAGCAGCAGTTTCAGAATCCTGATCAGCGCCAGTTTCCCACCCCGGTCGGGCAAAACTAATATGGTGATTGTTTACCGCATCCCCCAGTATCATGACGCTGTTGTTGCCATCGCGGACCTCAAACGACATATGCCCAGGTGAATGACCAAAGCTGGCACGAGCAGCGACACCTGGCAAAATTTCCTCACCGTCGCCAAATAGGGTTATCTGCTCTTTTATAATTTCCATTCTACGCCGGGCTCCAACAGCCTGACTAGTGCGGTTGGAAGCAATGGTGTGAACCGTTTCCGGATCGAACCAATAGTCCCACTCCCCTTGCCCCATCAAATGCTGAGCCTCAGAAAACAGAGGGTCATCAAAATCGTCCAACACCCCCCAGAGGTGATCAGGGTGGCAATGTGTGAACAGCACATGGGTCACATCTTCGGGGGCCACTCCGGCGGCCTCTAGGGCCTCAACCAGTTGACCAGCTCCTGACTGAAAATCAGGCCCGGAGCCGACATCGAACAACACCAGGTTGTCGCCATCCTGCATCAGCGTTACGTTGATGTCAGGGGTCAGCTGATCGCTGGATGTCATGCCAAAATCAGCCAAAACAGAGGTCAGATCAGGCTTATCCATCGGTCCAAAAATAAACTCGCCCGGCAGCGACAGATGCCCGTCCGACAGGGTCTGCAGACGCTTTGGCCCAAAGTTCAGCTCGGTACTGGCCCAGCTTCGCGATCCCGCAAGGGCCAGACCGGCCCCCATTCCCTGCAATAATCTGCGCCGTGTGACTGTCATACCTCTGCCCTTCGTATTCAATTAGCCGATGTAAACTCACATTCAGATACATGAATAAGACAGTAAGGCCAACAAAAAATGGCCGGGCACTGAGCCCGACCATCAACCAATCAGTACTCTCGGTTACTGACGGCTCAGTTCTCTCCACATGCCATTTTCGACCACTGAAATCACGATATCATCAGTGCCACGGTGATCGTCCGCCGAATAAGTGATGTCGGTATCGGTCAGCGCATCAAAATAGCTTAGACTTTCCATGCCCGCCAGAAATGCCTCTTGGGTCAGGTCCGGGCCTGCGGCTTCAAGCGCGCGGACCAGAGTATCAGCGGCAGTGTATCCCAGCATGGAAAATCCACTCGCCGGTTTGTCAAATTTGGCATTGTAGTCGGCCATGAACTTGGCAGGGACCTCGTCATCGGCGCGCGCTGTCAGATCAACCCATCCTGCCGAAGCATAGAGCCCCTCTGTCACGCCACCGGGAACGGCTGCCACCACGCCGAGAAAACCAGCTGAGGTATTGAGGAATTTAACGTCCGTCCAGCCGAGTTTCTTAGCAGTGCCAACCACGGTGATCCCCTGACGCACACCCAGTGCCATGGTCACGATATCGCAGCCCGCAGACTTCAACTTGGTGAGTGAGCCAACAAAGTCCAGCTCATCCGGCTTATGCGTCGTCTCGGCAGCAAAACTCAGCCCTAGTGAACTTGTAATAGCCTTGGTGCTATCCGAAATCTCTTTGCCGAAATCTGATGGGATATACATCGAACAGACCTCTTTAGAGTCGTACTCACCTGCCAGATAGCGAACCCCTGCCTGCACCTGATCCCAATAGCTGGAAAACCCGGTGAACTTGTTGTTTGCCGGTTCCTGCAGCATCTGTACAGAGGCAGACAATGGGCTGATGTTTGGGATGCCCTTGGGGTCCAGCAATTTGAACCCTGCCGTGTTCATCGGCGTGCCCAGCGACAGCAACATGGCAAACACCTTGTCGCGGTTCAGTAGTTTGTTATAGCCCTGCATCGCGCGTGGGATCTGATAGCCGTTGTCCTCGACCACAAAACGGATCTGACGGCCATGCACACCACCGGCCGCATTGATTTCATCAAAACGCAGATTGGCACCGTTCACAGCCGGAACGCCGACGGCTGCAAAAATGCCACTCAGATCGTTGACCGAGCCAATAACCACCTCGGTGTCGCTGACCCCTTGAGTATCTGCATAAGCGGAAAACCCAACTCCAACGGCCAGTGCCGCTACCGTCAGTACGGATGTCACTTTAGTCATTCAAAGTTCTCCCTATGATATCGTCCTCGTGCGGGGAAACCGCACCTCAATACATTTGATCGATCAATGCCTTGTGTTTCTGCTCCACCAGATTGCGTTTCAACTTCATGGTGGCTGTCAGCTCATCGTCTTCAGCTGTCAGCAGCACATTGATCAGGCGGAATTGTTTAATCTGCTCCACCCGGGCAAATTCGTGGTTTACGGTTTCGACCTCACCCTCGATCAACGCTACAACTTCCTGCGCGGCACAGAGCGATGCAAAATCGCTGAATGGTATCTTATGATCCTGAGCAAATTTTTCCACGTTTTCCTGATCAATCATAATCAGACAGCTCAAATATTTGCGCTGATCACCAATGACCACTGCATCAGATATGTAGTGGCTGAATTTCAAACGGCTTTCGATCTCGGCGGGGGTAATATTCTTGCCCCCAGTAGTGATAATGATGTCCTTGATACGACCAGTGATCGTCAAATACCCATCTTGATCCAGCTGCCCGACATCACCTGTCCGCAGCCAATCACCGCTGGTATATGTTTCGGCAGTCTTTTCAGCGTTGTGCCAATAGCCCTGAAAATTGTTCAAACCTAGCGTTTGGATCTCTCCATCGTCAGCAATGCGTATTGTGATGCCAGGAGCTGGCTGTCCAACCGAGCCCAAACGGTTCGCCTCGACGGTATTGACCGCTGTCAATCCCGCGTTCTCAGTCATACCATATCCTTCGACGAGCCGGACACCAATCGACCAGTACCATTTCAGCAATTCGGGTGAAATCGGCGCGGCCCCAGAGCCACCGCGGCGCATCCGGTCCATACCCAACATTCTGCGCAGATTCCGAAGAACCAGCATATCCCAAAACAAGTAGCGTGCGGCCACCCTTCCAGGTACAGGCAGGTTTTGCATCAAATAATCAGCACGCGCCCTACCCGCTTTGATGGCCTGATTAAATGCCCAGCGCCCTACCGGAGTGGCCTCCTGCGTCAGCACCATCACCTTGGAATAGATCTTCTCCCAAACCCGAGGAACTGCAAAAAACGTCGAAGGAGAGACTTCACTCAGGTTGTCGAATACCGTTTCCGGACTTTCGGCAAAGTTCACCGTACAAGAGGCGGCAAGCGGCAGATATACCGACACATTTCGTTCAAGAATGTGGCATAACGGCAGAAAGCACAGCAACTCATCGCTTCGCATGGAAGTCAACGCGCGCGCGCTCGCCTCCATGGTGCACAGTATATTTTCATGGCTTAGCATCGCCCCTTTGGGCTGGCCAGTGGTACCCGACGTGTAGATCAAAAGAGCCGTATCATCAGGTTGAGACTTGGCAATCTCATCTCTGAAACATCCCGGATTTTCAGCTTCAAAGGCCCGACCAACTTCATACAGATCTTCGATAAATAAGCACTTGCTGTGGTTCAGGTCATGCAAGCCCTCACGTTCAAAGATAACCACCCTGGCCAGCCCTGGCACCTCATCTTGAATTTCCAGAAACTTATCCAGTTGTTCGTCATCTTCAACGAATAAGACACGGCTTTCACTGTTGTTCAAAATATAGGCCAACTGCGCAGCGGAATCTGTGGTGTAGACCCCTGAAGCTATCCCACCCACACCTTGAATACCCATGTCAGCATAGAGCCATTCCTTGCGGTCTTCGCTCAGAATGGACACCACTTCTCCGCGCTGCAATCCCAGAGCACGCAGACCTAGACCAAGCCATTTGGCATGTGTCCAGTAATCGGTCCAGGAACAGGCCTTCCAAATGCCCATGTCCTTTTCCCTGTGTGCAGTCTGGCCACCCAGCTCAGAGCAGCGCCGCGCGAATAGTTTTGCAATGGTGTCACAGCCATCCACCCGAACGGGGCGTACCCCCGGAGTGGCATTATAAGACACACCATTCAGCGTTACCTGAGGATGTGGAGCCTTATGCATATCCATCATGCGCTCTCTACCGCCATGTTTTCTTACGCTTCCAGCGTCGCTCACCACGCTGACCCGCTTCTTGGTGGCCCAGGTAGAACGCCTTGATGTCCTCACTCTGCATCAATCGTTCTGCGGTTCCGTCCATTACAATCCGCCCGATCTCCATCACATAACCAACGTTAGCCAGATCTAAAGCGATGCGAGCATTTTGCTCGACCAGCACCATGGTCACTTTCTCTTCAGCGTTCAGTCTTCGCAGAATCGCAAAAATTTCCTGCACAAGCAGCGGTGACAAACCAAGCGAGGGTTCATCTAACAGCATTATTTCAGGGCTCAGCATCAGCCCACGGCCAATCGCCAACATCTGTTGCTGCCCCCCCGACAACGTACCCGCCTCTTGCCCGCGCCGCTCGGCCAGAATTGGGAAATAGTCGAAAACCATTTCGCGGTCGCGTTGCACCCCAACCTTGTCATTGCGAGTATAGGCGCCCAGTGCCAGGTTCTCGTCCACCGTCAACAGTGGAAACACTTCACGCCCCTCGGGAACATGCACAATCCCATGCTGCACTATGCGATGCGGCTCCTGCCCCTGGATCTCCCGACCCTTGAATAGCACCTGCCCCTTTTCAGGTTCCATGATGCCCGATATTGTCTTTAACAGGGTCGATTTACCGGCGCCGTTGGCGCCCAGAACCGTCACGATCTGGCCTTTCTCAACCTTCAACGACACGCCGCGAATGGCCATAATCGGCCCGTAGAAACTCTCAAGATTTTTGATCTCAAGCAGCGCATCGCCCATCACACTGCCCCCACACCCAGATAGGCCTCGATCACGGCAGGGTCAGCCTGTACCTCAGCGGGAGTGCCTTCGGCCAGTTTGGCGCCATCCGCCAGTGCAAGAACCCGATCGCTAACCGAAGACACCAACCCCATGTCATGCTCGACCATCAGCACGGTGATACCCATCTGCTTGCGGATATCATCAATCCACCAGCGCATGTCCTGCGTTTCCTCAACCGAAAGCCCCGAGGCGGGCTCATCCAACAGAAGTAGTTTCGGTCCTGTTGCCAATGCACGCCCCAGCTCAACCACCTTGCGCACCCCGTAAGGCAGACCCGCAATCATCTTATCGCGATAAGGCTGCAGATCCAGAAAGTCGACCACCTCCTCCACCGCCTCGCGATGTGCGATCTCTTCGCGCCGCACGCGTGGGGCAAAGAACAGTTCTTCAACCAGCGATGTTTTGCGGTGCCGGTGCCGCCCCACCAGAAGATTCTGTAACACAGTGGCATGGTCAAACAGTTCAATATTCTGAAACGTCCGCGCGATACCCAAGTCCGCCACCTGATCCGGCGCCCGATCCAGCAGGTTCTGTCCGTCAAAGGTGATACTGCCCGAAAACGGCTGATAAAATCGCGAGATCAGGTTGAATACTGTGGATTTTCCCGCCCCGTTTGGCCCGACGATGGCATAGACCTCGCCTTCCTCGACCGACAGACTTAAGTTGTTCACCGCCACCACGCCGCCAAACTTCAGCGTCGCCTCCTTGATCTCCAACAGACTCATCGCAGGCGCTCCGTTTTCAGATAGCTTTTCTGGCGCCGGAACATGTCCTTGCGAGCAAATGGGAACAGTTCAAACCAGGTGCGGATTTTCAGCCAACGGCCATAAAGCCCCATCGGTTCAAACAGAATGAACAGGATCAAAATCAGCCCGAATACGCCAGTCTCAAGCCCCGGAATAGCGACGCTACCGCCGATCATGGCACCTTTCGCAATCGACAAAGCTTGCGGGAGAAACGCCACCACCACCGCGCCAAAGAACGCGCCGTGGATAGACCCCAACCCGCCAATCACAATCATCATCAACAGGGTGATTGATATCACCAGCGAGAAGGTCTCGTTGTTGAAGGCCCCCGCGTAATAGCCCATCAATGTCCCGGCCCAGCCTGTGATCATGCAGGACAGGCCAAAAGCCTTGACCTTGGTCCGCGCAATATGCACGCCCATCGCTGTCGCTGAAACCTCGCTGTCCCGCACCGCCGCAAAGGCCCGGCCCAATGGTGCCCGCAACAAGTTGCGGTAGAACAGCGTGCAAATCATCGTCACCACCAGCACGAGGTAGTAAAATCGTACAGGCATCGTCCAACGCTCAATCTCGAGACCGAATATGGTGATCACAGCGGGAAATTTACCAGACACACCGCCAGTCCAGGGATCTAACAGTACAATGATGTCATCTGCCAGGATCGACAGAGCAATGGTGGCAATCGCCAAATAGATCCCATGCAGCCTCAGCGCCGGAATAGCGATAATCCCGCCTACGATACCGGTGATCACTCCGGCAAGTGGAAATGCCACAATAAACGGCAGGCCCGCTTCGATCAGAATGGTGTTTGTGTAGCAGCCAATCGCCAGAAATGCCGCATGGCCCAAGCTAACTTGGCCGGTCTGGCCAGTCAGAAGCATCAGACCAAGCCCTGCGACAGCCCAGATCAGCACATTAGTGACCTCGCCAATGTAGAACTCGTCCAGCAGCATCGGCAACAAAACAGCCAGTGCCAGCAATGCTGCATAAACTGCCAAGGTCCAGCGATCCGGGAACAGGCGGATGTCATCGTTGTACGAGGTTTTAAACAGGATACGCATGGGATCAGACCTTTTTGACCCGGACCTGACTAAACAGCCCATTGGGCCGGAACACCAGAACCAGCAACAACAAAACGTAAGGCGCGATTTGCGAATACCCAGCCGCAAAATAGCGCGAGGCAAAGGGTTCAATCACTCCAACAATTAGCCCCCCAACAAGCGCCCCGGGCAGCGATCCAAAGCCACCTATCACCGCCGCAGCAAAAGCCTTGATCCCCAATAAACCTGCATTGGGATCGATCGCTCCTTTTGAGGCGAACAAAATGCCCGCGATTGCTGCCGTAGCGCCAGACAGCCCCCAAATCAGCCCCTGCACACGCTTCACCGGGATACCCATGTAGTAAGCCGCCATTTGATTTTGACTGGCAGCCTGCATCGCCAAACCCAACTTGGTACGCTGAAAAAACTGATACAAAAAAAGTGTTAGCAACACCGTCACCACGATCACTGCGACATCCGCCATCCCAAGCACCACACCGCCAATGTTGATGTCTCCAATGCTCAATGGGCTTTCCAACGTCTGTGGTTCGTGCCCCCAGATCACTCCGGCAACAAAGCGGATTACAAAGCCCAGCGCGATTGTCAGGATCACCACCGCAGTCTGGCTCTGCCCAAACAACCGCCGCAGCACAAAGAAATCCAGCAGATAGCCCAGCACCGCCATGACCAAGATAGCCAGCGGCGCGGCCACCCAGAACGGCAAGTTCATATGTTCAGCATTGGTCAGGCCCAGGGTCACAAATGCCCCCAGCATCATAAAATCGCCCTGAGCAAAGTTCACCGCTTCTGTAGCTTTGTAAATCAACACAAACCCAAGTGCGATCAGACCATACACACAGCCATTCGCAAGACCACTGACAAGCAGCTGCAAAACTTCCAATGTGCCCTCCCCTACTTTTCAAAAGCAGTATTTCATCTGGGCTTTGCCGGGTGAATATCCCCGCGCTTAGAATTTAGGCTCCCTTCATAAGTGCAAGACCCAAGAGCAAAAATTCAGGCAAACCAACCCAGTTGCAGCCGCTTCATCCAACAGATCGTAGTAAATTCATCGAAACAATGTTATTTTTGTAAGCTTCCAGCGGTTACCCAAAAACTCAAAGCTCTTTTTACGCTACGTTACGTAAAGCGAAACAACCAGCCGTATATTTGCAGCAACCTTGCCAAACCCATCATCCACAAAGCTCTCGCAAGGTATCGCAGAACCGCTGAGCTGCAGGAGACAACTGGTGTTCACTTCGAATGCACAGGCCAACGGGGCCAAGCGTGCTACCGGTGTTGATGGGTAGGTGGCTCAACACCCCTGCCTCCAGTTCAGCCCGCACCACGCCATGACTGATAATCCAAACCCCCTTATGCGCCAGCGTAAACCGCCGACAGAATGTCGAGGACACCGTTTCAATTGGAAAACGGGGAGGTAGGATACCTTGTTCCAAGAGCATCCGATCAACATAGGGTCGAATAATCGATCCTTGATTGGGCATCAAAACAGGGAAATCCTGAAACGCCATGTCCGGCAATCGGCTGAATTGTGTTAACGGATGGTCTGCCGCCACCACCGCCACCACGCGCTCGCGAAATAGGGGATCAAAATCCACCCCTGCCATATGTTCCGGCGCAGGAAGCCGCCCAACAACGACATCCAAAAAACCCCGCCGAAGCTGATCCAGCAGGTATTGATTGTCGCCACTCATCACAGAGAACCGACTATGACTGCCTTCCTCTCGCAATTGCGCCAACGCATCAGGTACAACTGTAGCTGATACCGTCGGCAAGGCACCGATCGCCACTTTTGGGCCTTCAGCCTCGCTCAGTCCCTGCAGCATCGAAACCCCGTCACGAGCCAGCGCCAGACTGCGCCCGGCAGGATCGCGAAACATCTCGCCATAGGCCGACAATCGGATACCGCGACCATGTTTTTCGACCAGTTTCTTGCCGCAAACCATTTCAAGCTCACGTAAGGCGCGGGTTACGGCGGGTTGGGTCAATCCCAGTGCGTCAGCTGCTTGGGTAACACTAGACTTGCGAGCAACCTCAACGAAGACTTCCAGGTGCCGCAGCTTGAGATGATCCGACAAACGCATATCATTTCCGATATAAAAAGATCCAATAATTCACATTATACAGGTCAATTTTGATATGCGATACTAAGGAAAAGGAAAAGGAATGGCAGATGAGCAATTCTCGTTACGATCAAGGGATGAAAGTACGCCGCGCTGTATTGGGCAACGAACACGTTGATCGCGCAGAAGCGGCAAAGACACCCTTTGACGAGGATTTTCAAAATCTTATTACAGAAGGTGCCTGGGGCACAGTCTGGTCCAGCGAAGGTATCAGCCAACGTGAACGGTCAATGCTAACTCTGGCCCTGCTCGCTGCGCTAGGTAACTTTGACGAGATCCCAATGCATATTCGCGCCACAGCCCGAACTGGCGCAAGCAAACAGGACGTCATCGAGGCGTTCCAGCATGTCGCTATTTACGCAGGCGTACCGCGCGCCAACCACGCGCTGAAGCTGGCCAAACAGACCTATGCCGAAATGGAAGCTGAGCAAGCCGCCGACTGAGGAGACCCCAAGATGAAAAAACCAGCTGAATTCTATCAACGCGACCGTGAATGGCATCCGCCAGCATTAGATCGCAACTATAAGACTTCGGTGGCACGCTCGCCACAATACCCGCTGATCAGTTTAGAAAACACCGCCAGTGAGATTACTGGCCCGGTGTTTGGTCACAACGATTTTGCTCCGACCGACAACGATCTGCTGACCAATTACGCTCAACCCGGGCAGGCCCCAGTCGGTGAGCGTATCATTGTGCATGGCCGAGTCCTGGATGAAAACGCGCGTCCAGTTCCAAACACCTTGGTTGAGATTTGGCAGGCCAATGCCAGCGGCAAGTACCGCCACAAAAAGGATGCTTATCTGGGGTCGATGGACCCCAATTTTGGCGGCTGCGGCCGCACCATGACGGATAGCGACGGTTACTACTACTTCCGCACAGTCAAACCCGGCGCCTATCCTTGGCGCAATTGGGTTAACAACTGGCGTCCGGCGCATATTCATATTTCGGTATTCGGAACTGGCTTTGCCCAGAGATTAATCACACAGCTATATTTCGAAGGCGACCCTTTGATTGATCAATGCCCAATTGTCAAAACCATTCCTGATCCCGACGCTGTCCAGCAGTTGATTGCAGCGCTGGATATGAACGCAAGCATCCCGCTGGATACCCTCGCCTATAAATTCGATATCGTATTGCGGGGCCGCCGCTCCACGTTGTTTGAAAACCGTTTGGAGGGCAACTGATGAAACAGAAACTGAACTACCTGAAAGAAACGCCTTCGCAAACCGCTGGGCCTTTTGTTCACATCGGCTTGGCCCCGGGGGCCGCCGGCTTTGATATCTATAACCAGGAACTTGGCACCGACATTTCTGGCCCCAATGCCAGCGGCGAACGTATCCGGGTTGAGGGACTGGTCATCGACGGTATCGGTTCGCCCGTCAAAGATGTGATGCTGGAAGCTTGGCAAGCCAATGCCGCAGGCTCCTATGCCCACCCCGAACATCCGGGCGATGTCGAAGACGGGTTCCGCGGTTGGGGGCGGGTGATCACTAATTTCGAAACGGGTGAATGGGGTTTTGACACGATCAAACCCGGCCCTGTGATGGGTCGCAACGGGCAGATGATGGCGCCACATATTAACTTGTGGATTGTGGCACGGGGCATCAATGTTGGCCTGAACACTCGATTGTATTTCTCGGACGAGGAAGAGGCGAACTCCGCTGATCCTGTGATCAATCTGATTGAATGGGAACGACGTAGGAAAACACTGATCGCACAACGCGTGGAACGCGATGGTGCTACCGTTTATCGTTTTGATATCTGCCTGCAAGGCGACAATGAAACCGTATTTTTTGACATCTGAGGACTTTCTAAATGAGTACCCCCTGCATTATCTGCGTCGCGATTACCGGCTCGGTTCCGCGCAAGGAAAACAACCCGGCGGTGCCGATCACCGTAGCTGAACAAATCGAAAGCACTCATGAAGCTTTCGAAGCTGGTGCCTCAATTGCGCATTGTCACGTGCGCAACGATGACGAGACACCAACGTCGGACCCCGAGAAGTTTGGCCGTTTGCTAGAGGGATTGAACACCCACTGCCCTGGCATGATTGTGCAGCTGTCTACTGGTGGACGATCTGGTGCAGGCAAGGACCGTGGCGGCATGTTGTCCCTGCGTCCCGACATGGCGTCATTGTCAGTAGGGTCTAACAATTTCCCTACACGGGTTTACGAAAACTCACCTGATCTGGTGGACTGGCTTGCCTCGGAGATGCGCACTTATGAGGTCAAGCCAGAGGTCGAGGCCTTTGACCTGTCCCATATCCACCAGGCGGTGAAAATGAACCGTGAAGGGCGCATAGCGGGCACCCTATACGTGCAGTTTGTCATGGGTGTTAAAAACGCCATGCCCGTCGATAAGGATGTATTCGATTATTACGTCAAGACCATGCAACGTCTTGCCCCCGAGGCCCAGTGGTGCGGCGCAGGTGTTGGGCCGGGTCAAATCCAGGTCAACGAGTGGGCCATTGCCGCCGGCGGCCACACCCGGACTGGGCTGGAAGACAACATGCGCCTGAACCGCGAAACCTTGGCACCTTCGAACGCCGCACTGGTCGCGCGTGCTGCTGAACTGTGTGAAAAGTATGAGCGCCCAGTGGCCAATTGGCGCCAAGCGCGCGAGATCCTTGGTCTGCGCGCCGCCTAAGACAAACGGCCGCCAATGGATCATTGGCGGCCGAAGTTGGATTTACTCTTCGGCCTAAAGTACCAATCAGTCAGGTCATCCCGGAACTGATCCCAGATAGATCGCTTAATATCGGGCAGTCGGGACGATCATCCCCTGCACAGCACTCCACCAACTCCGTCAAGGCATTGTGCATCATCTGCAGGTCGCTGATTTTGGCTTCAATCTTGGCCAAGTGCTCCTGAGCAAGATGTTTAACATCGGCACTGGCTCGGCTTTCATCGTGATACAGGGCCATCAGCGTACGACAGTCCTCTATCGTGAACCCCAGCGCCCTCGCCCGTCCAAGAAAAGCCAACTTGTGCAGATCAGCGGCAACAAAACTGCGGTAGCCATTGGCCGAACGCAGGGGCTTGATCAGGCCAATATCCTCATAGTAGCGGATAGTCTTGGCAGGCAAGCCAGAGCGAGCGGAAACGTCTCCGATATTCATAATGTGCGTCCTATTCTGCCGGGCTGGTGGCCAGCCCGATTTCTTGGGTGGCATCGGTTTCATTCAATGACGGTTTCAGACGTCGAAGGCGCAGAGCGTTGCTAAGGACAAAGACGCTGGACAAGGCCATCGCCCCTGCGGCCAAAGCCGGTGACAGAAGTGGCCCTCCAAATGGGTATAGCCCTCCCGCAGCCACAGGTATCAACAGTACGTTATAGCCAAAGGCCCAGGTCAGGTTCTGGTGGATATTGCGCATGGTGGCGCGGCTGATGGTTAGTGCATTGACCACGCCACGCAAATCCCCGGACATCAACACGACATCCGCCGCTTCGATTGCCACATCTGTTCCGGTGCCTATGGCAACGCCTACCTCGGCCGTGGCCAATGCAGGCGCGTCGTTGATACCATCTCCGACAAAGGCGAGCGGCCCGTGTTCAAATTGCAGCGCATTGAGTGCCTCTACTTTGTTGGCCGGCAGGCATTCTGCCTTGACCACATCAATCCCCAAATCAGCAGCGATGGTTTTAGCGGTTACCGCATTGTCGCCAGTGATCATCGCCACCTTCAACCCCTGATCATGAAAAGCTGAAATGGCGGCACGCGTGCCGGATTTGACTGGATCGGCCACCGTAATAACGGCGGCGATCTGACCATCAACAGCAGCGTATAATGGGGTATCACCGCGCTTCGCCAACTCAGCTCCAGTTTCAGCCAGCACTCCAGTTTCAATACCCTCACGCGCCATCAACCGGTCAGCACCGATCAGCAGTTCCTGGCCGTCAACCTTGGCCCTCAGGCCATAACCTGGGATTGCTTCAACACTATCCGCTTTGGGAAGATCCTCACCCGCAGCCTCAACAATCGCATGAGCGATGGGGTGTTCGGAATGAACCTCGGCAGCAGCAATCATTGGCAATAATTCTGCGCGAGAGAACCCTGTTGCTGTAGTGAACCCTGTCAGTGTCGGACGTCCTTCGGTCAGGGTTCCGGTCTTGTCCAATGCCACCAGTTTTACGTCTTGCAACTGTTGCAAAGCATCGCCTTTGCGAAACAGGACGCCCATTTCAGCAGCGCGCCCCGTCCCCACCATGATCGAGGTTGGCGTGGCCAACCCCATTGCACAAGGACAGGCAATGATCAGCACCGAGACCCCAGCAACCAATGCAAAACTGAGTGCTGGGTCAGGACCAAACACCAGCCAAGTCAGAATAGTCAGAGCCGCCACCGCCATCACCGCCGGCACAAACCACAGAGTAATGCGGTCAACCATACCCTGCACCGGCAGTTTGGCCCCCTGGGCCTGCTCTACCATGCGAATGATCTGCGCCAGCATGGTATCGTTTCCGACCCGCGTTGCATGATACTCAAGCGATCCATTGCCGTTCACAGTTCCACCGGTCACCAATTCTCCCACGAATTTGGACACAGGTACGGGTTCCCCTGTGATCATGCTTTCATCAACATAAGAGCTCCCCGAGACAACGTTACCGTCCACCGCGATCCGCTCTCCTGGACGGCTGCGAATTAGGTCTCCGACAACAATATGCTCGATCAGAGTGTCAATCACTTCGCCATCAGTGACAACGAGTGCAGTTTGCGCCTGCAAACCCACCAGCTTGCGTATCGCAGCACCTGTGCGCCCTTTGGCGCGCGCCTCAAGCCAACGCCCCAACAGGATCAATACCACAATCACCGCTGCGGCCTCGTAGTAGACATTGGCGGTCCCAACGGGCAGCAATTCAGGCACAAATGTCGAGACGAGTGAGAACCCATAAGCCGCTGCAGTGCCAATCGCGACCAGCGCGTTCATGTCTGGAGCCCCCCGCAGAAGCGCTGGGAACCCTTTGGTGTAAAACGCTCGACCGGGTCCAGCCAAGACCGCAGTGGTCAGCACAAATTGCAGCAGGTAGCTGTTTTGCATCCCGATGTTAGTCAAAACCCAATGATGCAGCGCCGGGATGAGATGACCGCCCATTTCGATAAGGAAAACCGGCAGTGTCAGCACCCCAGCCAAAAGAACCTGGCGACCAAGTCGGCGTATCTCGGCGTCCCTGCGTTGATCAGTCTGGACCTGTTCGTCAGCTTTTCCCTCATTGGTGCGCGCCGGATATCCAACGGCAGTCACGGCCTGCGCCAAATCACCGGCTCTGGTAACCCCGGTCAGGTAGGTGACCTGGGCGCTTTGGCTTGTCAGGTTCACATTCGCTGACAGCACACCGGGAACAGCCAGCAAAGCCCGCTCCGCACGGCCAACACAAGAGGCACAGCTGAGGTCGTCAATCTGCAATACCGCCTGTGCTTCTTCAGCTGGATAGCCAGCCTTAGACAGGGCATGAGTCATGTCAACAAGTGTCAGATCTGCCGTTCCCTCGACCTGCGCACTGGCAGTCGCGAGGTTGACCGACGCCGACACAACGCCATCGACACTGGCGAGTGCACGTTCTGCGCGCCCTACACAGCTAGCACAGCTAAGACCGGTCAGTTGTAATGTGATTTGGGTGGCGGTGGACATGGGAAACCCTTCTGCAGTCATTCCTATGTTATGCCATATGGAGGTTCCTGTCACAGGAAGGTCAAGGGCCGATTGAAGAAAATTTCCAACTATGCGAGAAAACTTGCTGACAGCTTGAAACGGCCTATTCAAGATAATGTGCTGTGTTCAATTCAACGGCCCAGATGCCGCTACTGATCGCTATTTGTCGCATTATAGCAGCTGAGATACCCCTCGCTAATGCTAGATAACTTGCGTGGTATAGTGAGCTTGGATAAGTCTTGAAAAACACTTCGTTACGCTTTGGGCAAACATTGCTTCCCCCAAAACGATCGCTAACCGCCATCACAACACTTGGTCCAGCACCAACAGAACAAAGGAATTTAAGATGATGAGAACGCGCGCCGCTGTTGCTGTTGCACCTGGTCAGCCATTGCAAGTCATGGAGGTCAATCTGGAGGGCCCTCGCGCTGGTGAGGTTCTGGTTGAAATCAAGGCCACAGGCTTGTGCCATACTGATGAATTCACCCGTTCAGGTGACGACCCCGAAGGTATATTCCCCGCGATCCTTGGCCACGAAGGTGCTGGCGTAGTGATTGAAGTTGGCGAAGGCGTGACCAGCCTGGAAGTTGGTGATCATGTAATCCCACTATATACGCCAGAATGTCGCGAGTGTGACTATTGCCTGAACCCAAAAACCAATCTGTGCCAGTCGATCCGCTCCACCCAGGGACAAGGACTGTTGCCCGATGGATCAACACGGTTCTCGATGCTGGATGGCACCCCAATCCATCACTACATGGGCTGCTCCACTTTTGCGAACCATACCGTTGTGCCTGAAATCGCGCTGGCCAAAGTCCGCAAGGACGCTCCGTTTGACAAAATCTGTTACATCGGTTGTGGCGTCACCACGGGTATCGGCGCAGTAATCAACACCGCCAAAGTAGAAATCGGCTCAACCGCCATTGTGTTTGGCCTTGGCGGCATTGGTTTGAACGTGATCCAAGGGTTGCGTCTGGCCGGGGCGGATCAGATTGTTGGCGTTGACCTAAACGCTGGTAAAGTCGAAATGGCGAAGAAATTCGGCATGACCGATTTCGTCAATCCTGCGGATGTAAGTGGCGACCTGGTTGCACATTTGGTTGAACTGACCGGCGGTGGCGCTGATTACACTTTTGACGCCACAGGCAATGTCAACGTAATGCGCACTGCGCTAGAGGCCTCCCATAAGGGTTGGGGGGAAAGCATCATTATCGGTGTAGCACCAGCCGGGGCCGAAATTTCGACCCGCCCGTTCCAGCTGGTCACTGGTCGTTCCTGGCGCGGAACTGCCTTTGGCGGTGCATCAGGACGTACCGATGTGCCCAAAATCGTCGATTGGTACATGGATGGAAAGATCGAAATCGACCCGATGATTACGCATAAGTTGACACTCGACCAGATCAACGAAGGGTTCCAACTGATGCACGATGGAAAATCAATCCGTGCAGTAATAGAATTCTAAACCCCAACACACCACTTTTGACCTAGTAGAACGCGGGCCATTCAGCCCGCGTTTTTTCGTCCTTCCTTCGTCAAGGCTCAGCTTGACTTTCTTTTCTTCAAAATATAACCAGATGGTTATGCAAGTAACACACAGCTCCATGCCCCCGCAGAATCTCGACGCAATTTTTGCGGCACTGGCTGATCCAACCCGGCGGGCCATTTTAACCCGTCTTGCCAGTGGAGAGGCAGGAGTGAACGAACTGACCGAGCCATTCGAGATGAGCCAACCAGCAATTTCCAAACATCTGAAAGTTCTGGAACGCGCCGGGCTGGTTGAGCGCGCGATAGACAAACAGCGCAGACCCGCCCGACTAAAAGCCAAACCTATGGCTGCCGCAGTAAACTGGCTGGAAGAATTTAAGGAGTTCTGGTCGTCAAGTTTCGACCAGCTTGATGATCTTTTGACGACATTGAAACAGGCTGAATTAAAGGAGCCAGGGAATGAGTGAATTACCAACCTATGTATTGGAACGAGAATTTGATGCGCCCCGCGAAATGGTATGGCGCACTTGGACAGAGCCAGAGTTGTTAGCCCGTTGGTATGGCCCTGGCGCAGAAACCATTATTCACGAACTGAATGTTACACCGGGCGGGCTGTGGCTTAACGAAATGAAATGGGGAGGTAAGTCCAACTACGAACGCGTGGAGTACACCAAGGTCGATCCACCCGCGCTCTTGGTCTGGCTCCACTCAACAGCAAATTCTGAATGGGAAGCTTCTGCCAATTCCATGATGCCCGATTGGCCTCTGGTGCTGCTCACCACTGTGACGTTCACCGAGAAAGACGGCAAAACTCAGCTCCGCCTCACCTGGCAACCTCACGAAGCCAGCGCAGCAGAACTTGCCTGCTTTGCCGCAGCTATTGGTGGAATGGACAAAGGATGGGCATCCGGAATGGAAATTCTCACCGAACTGTTGGCCGAGCTACAAGACTAGGCAAAGCCACCAAAATCAACGCCTCAAAAGAGATGCACCTGCCCTGCTGTTGGCAGGTGCATTTCAGACGTTCCGATATCTACATCTTCCTGATCGGTTCGACATGAAGCTGCTTACGCACCTTCTGAGCTAAAACATTCAACACTGTGATTTGATGACTGGTCTTAAGGCACAGACTTGTTACATTGCGTCCTGCCCCAGCTACACTTACCACCAACAATCCAATGAAAGGCCGAATGCCGTGAAGTTTCAGTCAGTTGATATCGGAAAAGCGGCCTCAGCGGCGACCATAATCTTTCGCGCCCTGCGCAAGTCGATCATCGAGGGCGACCTGAGTGATGGTGATCCCCTGCGCCAAGATGAAATCGCCCGTGCGTTCAACACGTCCCGTATTCCAGTACGCGAAGCGATCACAATGCTGGAACAACAAGGGCTGGTTAAAGCAGTACGTTATAAGGGCGCCGTCGTGGCCTGTTTATCGATGCAAGAGGCCGACGAGATCTTTGACTTCCGCTGCCTTTTGGAACCCGAGGTCATTCGCGCTGCAGTCCCTAAAATGACACCCGAAATATTGAGCACTGCGCGCGGACATTTGGAACAGTTTGCGGCCGCTCAGGATCCAATGGAATATGGCAATCTGAACCGGCTCTTTCACTCAACCCTCTATGCCGCAAGTGAAATGCCTTACCATATCTCAGTGATCGAAAACTCAATGGATCGGATCGACCGGCACCTGAGGGCACAATTGGTGATGACGGATGGCATTGAACGCAGCAACCAAGAGCATCTGGCCATTCTGAGTGCATGTGAAGTTGGTGACGCCGAGAAAGCCGCGCAGCTCACCTATACCCACATCCATGACGCCATGGTTTCGCTGCAGGAACAGTTGCAGTCCAGCAAATGAAACGGGGGCCGAAGCCCCCGATCTGTTCTCATAGCGGATGATAGCAAGCCACTTGTTGCGCATCACCTTCCAGTTTGGGCCGTGGAGGGTGGTAAGCATCCCAGACTGATTTCTTGGTGACGTTAATCGGTCATGTTCCGTTCACCTGCCGGATGAAAGCAAAAGAATTCAACACCACGCCAAGGAAGTTGAGCAGGCGGGAGTGTGTTGCGAAACATCAGCGGCCCACAATCATCAGATCTTTGGGGAACTGGGTCAGTGACCGGTATCCGGTTTCGGTAATCAGCACGTCATCTTCGATACGCACGCCAAAATTGCCGACGTCATATAGACCCGGTTCATTGGTATAAACGGTACCAGCAGGCAGAACCTGATGGTTGCCACGCATGATATACGGCGCTTCGTGGACGTCGCGTCCCAATCCGTGGCCAGTCTTCGTGCGGATACGGTCCGCATAGGGTGACGCCTCCAGCACGCCGGTGACAACATCATCAATATCGTGTGCAGTCACACCGGCGCGGGTCATTTTCAGACCAGCCAAATTGGCCGCAAGTACGGTGTTGTACACATCGCGCGCTTCGTCGCTGGGCTCGCCCACAAAGACCGTACGGGTAATGTCTGCAGCAAATCCATCTTTGCGACCACCAAAGTCAAACAGCAGCGGATCGCCTTTCTGCACCTTGTAGTCGCCAGCGTGGGCATGTGGCATCGCGGAATTCGGGCCAGCAACAACAATTGGCGAGAACGCCATTCCGTCGGCCCCTTCGGAGAACAGAGCCTGGATCAGCGCGCTTTCGATTTCTTTTTCGGTCTGTCCTACACGCACACCATCAAGTACGCGGTGCAACGCACGCTCGGACAGAGCAATCGCAGCCTCTAGCGCGGCGACATCCGCATCAGTCTTGACCATCCGCAATCCGGAAATTTCAACTTCGGCATCTATGATCTCCAGCTCGGGTTGCGCCTTTTTCAACGCATGATGCACAAAAACCCGCATCACCTGGCCTTCGACAGCGAGCCGTTGCATTGGCATATGCTGCGCCAGCGCAGCAAAGGCATCCGCATACCCATCCTGATCGCGCCAATCGAACACTTCACCGTCAAATCCAACCAAATCCCAAGAGCTCAGCTCAAGATTGGGAACAATAGCGGCGGAAGGACCGTCTGCTGCAATGATCAGTACAAAGGGGCGTTCGTGGCTCATAAAAGTATGACCCAGGGCGCGGGTGAAGTTTGGACCTGGAACCAGTGCTAATGCATCAACAGCCAAAGTTTTGGCCAACTGGCGGTATTCGGTTAGAGAATTCGGCATTGCTTGTCTCCGGAAAGCATTAATGTGAACCGGGCCCCGATTTGGGCTCCGGTCTGGTTCGGTTATCCAATTCGCCGGAAAGGCCGTAGAAAATGTGGCCACCTGGTGGGTGAACTTTGCAGCCGCTAACTTTGTTGCACATCGGCATGTAAACAGACGAGTGCGCGGTAGCCACCCAGCTCGCCCGCAGCTTTTGATACCAAACCGAAGCATCAGGGATAATTGCAAAAATCAGATTGTCGATCTCGGCCTTGTCTTTCCAATAGCTATCACGCCCCTGATAACGGATGACCACGTCTTTCTGCTTGGCCGTCGGACTATCATTGCTGGCTTCAACACTTTCTGCCCACCCTTGGACAACATTGATCGTGCCGATTTTGAATTCCAGCAGGCGGTAATAAATCGGACGCGAAGGGGCATCAAAAGTGATGCCCGAAATAAATAGTGCCGGGTCGATCCCTTCTGGTGCCCCTTCAGAACAATAAACCAATGCGCTGGCATAGGCGGTGCTGGTGCTCAGCGCCAACGCGCCGACTGCCATCAAAAACCTAGCTTTCATTTTCAACTCGCATTTTTTGTTTTACCGCCAGATCTTTGAAGGTCGAGGTGATTTCATCCCGAACTTGTCCCAGCTAACAATGCATCCAGTTCATAGTGCATCCAATCTGCGAACTACACTGTCAATCCGCTCAAAGCCCAATCTTGCGCAGCTCGTTTGGGAAGGACTGATCACTAGCAACGGCATATTATCAATCGCTTGCGCCAACCTTCACCTTTGGACCCCCACTCAAAACAGGCGTTAAAAGGAAAAAATCCCATTCTACCTGGTTTTGAACATTTCCATCGGCTGGAAGTAGGCAAAGGGTTGACCTTATCCCCCCCAGGGGGATACATGAAATATGTCCCAGCCCCATAAGCACAGCTCACACCCGCGAATCTCAGCGCGTCTAAAACGCGCCAACGGTCACCTGTCTGCGGTCATTGCCATGATCGCGGATGGCCGCCCATGCAATGACATCGCGCAGCAACTACAGGCCGTTGAGAAGGCCATCACAAACGCCAAACGGGCGTTGATCCACGATCACATTGACCATTGCCTTGACCCAAACGACAGCGATCAAGCTATCGACACAAAAAGCTTCAAAGACATAACTAGGTATCTGTAACCCATGCTGAGCGTTCTTAAAAACCGAACCTACCGACATTTATTTGCAGCCCAATTGATTGCACTCATGGGCACCGGAATAGCGACTATTGCTCTTGCCCTGCTCGCATATGATCTGGCCGGAAACCGGGCTGGGTTGGTCCTTGGCATGGCGCTAACCATCAAAATGGTCAGCTATGTGACTATTGCACCGATTGCCTCAGCATTGGCCGAAACCCGCTCTCGACGGGCCTGGTTGGTTAGTTTGGATGTCATTCGCGCCGCTGTCGCCTTGGCATTGCCTTTTGTCGATCAAATCTGGCAAATCTATGTACTGATCTTCATGCTACAGGCCTCTTCAGCAGCATTTACTCCGGCGTTTCAGGCCTCGATCCCTGATGTGCTGCCAGATGAAGAGGGCTATACAAACGCACTGTCACTGTCGCGGCTTGCATATGACCTGGAAAATCTGATTTCGCCTGCCCTAGCGGCTGCACTCCTGTCAGTCATGGCATTTAGTACAATGTTTTTTGGCACAGCCCTTGGCTTCATCGCTTCGGCTCTTCTCGTCTTGACGATTGCTTTGCCCTCGCCAAAACCAAGCCGCCGCCGCGGTATTTATGACCGGACAACCCGAGGTATACGCATCTATCTGACGACCCCGAGATTACGTGGACTGCTTGGGCTCAGCATGGTGGCTTCGGCAACTGGCGCTATGGTAATCGTCAATACCGTGGTGGTGATACGTGGCGAACTCGGCCTTGGTGAGAACATGGTCGCACTGGTGTTGGCTAGCTTTGGTGCAGGCTCGATGCTTGCCGCCTTGGTTCTACCACGGCTTCTCGTACATGCATCAGACCGCCCAGTCATGTCGGCGGGGGCCATTCTGGCAATTGTTGCCCTAGGCTTTTTGGCACTAAAAACGCAGTTGACCGGGCTCTCATTGACAGCCGTTCTAATCACCTGGTTGGCAATCGGGATTGGCTATTCGGCAATCCTGACCCCATCAGGTCGATTGCTGCGCCGTTCGGCCCAACCTGCAGACAGGCCGGCCATTTTTGCTGCGCAATTCACACTGTCTCATGGCTGCTGGTTGGTGACCTACCCAATGTCTGGATGGCTGATGAGCCAGTATGGTATTGTGATCTCCCTTTGGGGATTGGCTGTACTGGGGCTGGCCGGGCTAGTATTTGCCTGGCAACAATGGCCAGCGCAGGCCCAGCCCAATAGCGTCAATTCTCCACCCAATCAGAACTAGGAGCTAAAGGGGGTAGAGCCTACGTGTGATTTTTTTACGAAAACAACCGATCGCACACGACGAGTACATGTGAAAATTCGTCCAAATTGGAACGAGTTACGCGGTCAAAAATTTTGGCCGTCACCTTCGTTCGTGGCTGTCATTTTGACCCCGTAGCCCCATAACTTACGTGCATGTTTCAGCACCTCTTCACAATTAACAGTATCCAACTGAATGCCATTGCGCACCAAATGCGTCAGCTTCAGCTCTCTGTCACCACGAAGATCTACATCGGTCACCTGAATATCCGGCTCCAGATAGGCCAGGTTGTAAGATTGGGCTAAATCACGGCGAATATCCCGATAGCCCGCCCGATTATGTATCTGGCTGACCAGTAGATTGGGATGTTTGGCATCATTGGTAAGGGTGAAGAGTTTGAATTTGCGGATGAGGTGCGGAGACAGGAATTGCTGGATAAAACTCTCATCCCTGTAGTTTGCCCAGGCATGCCGCAGCACCCCCCTCCAGTCAGGGTCTCCCGCAAAATCGGAGAACCATTCGCGATCTTCATCGGTTGGTGATTGGCATATCCGTCTGATATCCATCATCATTGCAAAGCCTAGCGCGTAGGGATTGATGCCCCCATATCTTGGATCGTCATACTCCGGTTGCAGCACAACATTGGTATGACTGTGCATCATTTCCATATATGCACCCTGCGTCAGCTGACTCCGCTCATGGAGCTTATTGATGATGTAGTAATGCACAAAAGTCGCGCAACCTTCATTCATCACTTTGGTCTGCTTCTGCGGGTACAGGTACTGCGCCAAGCAACGTACAATGCGCAGAATTTCACGCTGCCACGACCGTAGGATCGGGCTGTTTTTCTCAAGGAAATACAAAATGTTTTCCTGCGGCAAGTTTAGTTCTTTTTGGCGGGCGCTGATCTGTGGGTCTTCATCCTCGCTGTCCTCGCCCTCATGGCGCATCGTGCTGTCTGTCCACAAATCCAGCAGGCTCTGGCTGCTTTCATACCCATCACGTACCCGCTGCATCGCCTGCCTCTCCGCAGCGGTGGGCTGCGGTGGGCGTCCATACCGAAACACCCCTTGCGCCTGCAACGCATGGGCAGCATCCAAAATTTCTTCAACTGCATCCAGCCCATAACGCTCTTCGCATGCAGAAATGTAGTTTTTTGCAAAGGCCAAATAGTCATGGATCCCGGCCGCATCGGTCCATTGCAGAAACAGATAGTTGTTCTTAAAGAAATGGTTATGCCCAAAAGCCGCATGTGCCATCACCAGCGTCTGCATCGCCATGGTATTTTCTTCCATGTTGTAACTGATACAGGGGTTTGAGTTTATGACGATCTCATAAGCCAGTCCCTGTCGACCCGTCCGGTACAACGTATCATCGCGGACGAAATGTTTGCCGAATGACCAGTGTTGATACATCAGCGGCAGGCCCGCGCAGGAGTAAGCATCCAACATTTGCTCGGACGAAATAATTTCTATCTGGTTTGGATAAATTTCCAGTCCCAGATCGTTCAGCGCGATATCCTCAATCGCGTCGCGCGCCTTCTCCATCAGCTCAAATGTCCACTCTGGCCCGTCAAACAACACCTTTCTGGTGGTTTTAGCTGCCTGCATGCTGCGCCCCTTTTATTTTGGGTAGAAAGAACTCCCGGAATATTGGATAGATATGAGAGGGCAGCGAGACCCGCTGCATTTCAAAATGTTGAACCTTGTTTCTCACCTGTCTGTAGGCCTGCCAAAGGTCTTCACCAGCTTCTGCATTGCTTAATAACATGTCGGCGTCTTCATCGACGATTTCGACATAGGCATAAAACTGACAAACAGGCAGCAGATCTTGTAACAACAGCGTCTTACACCGCTGCGAGTCATTGCCAAAGTTTTCCCCGTCCGACGCCTGGGCACCATAGATGTTCCACTCATCTGTCGGATAGCGGTCTGCAATAACCTCTTTCATTTTCTCCAACGCTGTTGAAACGATGGTCCCCCCGGTTTCGCGGGCATAAAAGAACGCCTCTTCGTCTACTTCCTGCGCGTGATGGGTATGGCGAATAAACACAATCTCAGTCTGCTCATAGCCACGTGTTAGAAACAGATGCAGCAGCAGGAAAAACCGCTTCGCCAGATCTTTTTCACGCTCTTGCATAGAGCCGGAAACATCCATCAGGCAGAATACAACTGCCTTGGAGTTACGTATCTTTTCGGGGACATAGGTATCAAACCGCAAATCCAACGGATCGATGTATCCAACCACCCGGCGTTTACGTTCTATGGCTTCCAGGCGCGCCTGCAACTCTTGCAACAGTTTCTGCTGCTTGGTCGTCAGAGGCTCTTTCATCTCCAGTTCTTCTATCTGGCTCTCTATCTCTTTCTGGGCGGCCATGGTTGGCCGTTGCAGGGCGATACGGCGCCCCAAAGAATTGCGCATGGTGCGAACCAGATTCAGATTGTTAGGAGATCCGGCCGTGGTCAGCCCAGCGCGGCGTGTACCAACAGTAAGCGTTTCAAAGGTGTTCTTTTCAACCAGGTCCGGAAGCTCCAGCCCATCGAACAGAATCTCCAGGTATTCATCCTGCGACAGGGTAAAGGAGAACTCATCCTCTCCTTCGCCATCTTCGGACGCCTTACTCCCGCCCTGCCCAGCTCCACCTTGAGGTCGTGGGATAGTGTCACCAACCACAAATTCCTTGTTGCCCGGCAACACATGGTGACGCAGACCACCTGTGGCAGAATGGGCCAGGCGCGGCTCCTTTAACCCCTTGGCAGGGATAGTGACTTTTTCACCCTCATTCGGATCACCACTGTCCTGTTGCAAGGTTTTGCCGCGCACGGAGCGGTCAACACGCTCTTTGATGTTGTCGCGTGCCCGGCGTAGGAACCGTTGCCGGTTGCCAAGACTTTTACCCTTTGGATTGCGGCGCCTGTCAATGAAGTGATGCATCTAGCCCGCCTTGTTCACCCGCATGTACCATTCAACCAGCCGCCGAACTTGGCGGTCGGTGTAACCATGGCTTCGCATGCGATCGACAAACTCAAGATGCTTGCCTTCTGTTTTACTGTCTTTTTTGCTGCCAAAACTGATCACCGGCAGCAGTTCTTCGACCTGTGAGAACATGTGGCGTTCAATTACGTCTCTTAACTTTTCATAAGAGTTCCATGCCGGGTTACTGCCACTGTTCGCGCGATGACGCAGTGCAAACTTGACCACTTCGTTCCGGAAATCCTTAGGATTGGCGATGCCCACGGGCTTCTCGATCTTGCTAAGCTCACTGTCCAGGACATCGCGATCATACAACTGACCGGTATCTGGATCTTTATAATCCTGCTCTTCGATCCAGGCATCCGCATAAGAAATGTAGCGATCAAACACGTTCTGCCCGTATTCGGAATAGCTCTCCAGATAGGCTTTTTGGATCTCGTTACCGATGAACTCTTCATAGCGAGGAGCCAGCTCAGTCTTGATGAACTCCAGATACAGTGTCTCGGTCTCTTGTGGGAATTGCTCACGCTTGATCATCTGTTCCAGAACAAACATCAGATGCACTGGATCCGCAGCCAGCTCTTCAGTGTCAAAATTAAACACCGAGCTTAGGACCTTAAATGCAAATCGGGTAGAAACCCCTGTCATGCCCTCATCAACGCCAGCCCGATCTTGATACTCCTGCACTGTCTTGGCTTTGGGGTCTGTATCTTTCAGGCTTTCGCCATCGTAGACCCTCATCTTGGAATAAAGATTGGAATTTTCATGTGGCTTCAAACGGGACAAAACTGAGAAGCGGCTGAGAATTTTCAACGTCTCCGGAGCACACGGGGCAACTTTTAGCTCACTGTTGTCCAAGAGTTTTGCGTATATTTTCGCTTCTTCGGTAACACGCAGGCAATAGGGCACTTTGACGATACTGACACGGTCAATAAAGGCCTCGTTGTTTTTGTTGTTCTTAAAGTTCTGCCATTCACTTTCGTTTGAGTGCGCCAACACCAATCCGTTAAAGGGGATGGCACCAAAGCTTTCGGTGCCCATATAGTTGCCTTCCTGAGTGGCGGTCAGCAATGGATGCAACATCTTGATCGGCGCCTTGAACATCTCAACAAATTCCATCACCCCCTGCGTCGACCGGTTTAGCCCTCCCGAAAAACTATAAGCGTCCGGGTTATCCTGGCTAAAGTGTTCCAGCATGCGGATGTCGACCTTCCCAACCAAAGTCGAAATATCCTGATTGTTCTCATCACCGGGCTCGACTTTGGCGACACAAATCCGACGCAGCCGCGAGGGATGCAGGCGCACCACTGAGAACCTGTTGATATCACCATCAAATTCATCCAGTCGCTGCACCGCCCAGGGTGACATCAAGCCGGGGAGCCGGTGCAGGGCAACACCATATTCCTGCTCCAGTATTTTGCCCATACGAACCGGGTCAAACAGCCCCAGTGGTGATTCAAAAATCGGCGAGATTTTGTCGCCAGCTTTCAGGACATAAATAGGCTCATCTTCGACCAGACGCTTCAGACGTTCAGCCAGAGAGGATTTGCCCCCTCCAACCGGTCCTAGAAGATACAATATCTGCTTACGCTCCTCCAAACCCTGGGCTGCGTAGCGAAAAAAACCCACGATGCGTTCTATGGTATCGTCCATGCCATAGAAGTCTTTGAATGCGGCATAGCGCTTGATAGTGCGGTTTTGAAAAATCGGACCCAACCGGGCGTCTTTGGATGTGTCCACCAGCTCTTCCTGGCCAATAGCTTTCAGCATCCGTTCCGCAACACTGGCATATAAGCCAGGGTCATCGCGACACCCGTTCAAATAGTCCTGCAGTGACATTTCCTGTTCACGTGTTTCGCCGTACTGCTCGGCAAAAAGTTCGGCAAGGTCTTTCATTTGATACTAGCCTCCTAGATTGCGACCGCCCGTATGGGTTGAAACCCCCTCTCGAACAATTGCACCGAGCCAGGGCAAAACTGTCCAAGTCGTTCTATAGTCTGAAACTATTCGGTGCCGGTATCGGCAATCGACGAACCTAAGGTTGCGCAAAATGGCAGTGCTCAGCGTGCGAATTCGGTTTTCGTCATCACGATATTGCCTGTAACCATGCTCCAATTACGAAGACCATATTAACTAAAACTGGTGTAGTTTTGCTTAATTGCCATAAAGTTTTAATAGAACGATTGTTCACTATACAGAGAGCATTGCTGGCGCGGCGTCGCGAACAACCAGCAATTATTGGTCGGCCTGCATCATTGGCCGAAGGCTACCAGACCCAACACCAGAGCCCAACTCACTTACACTGCGCTGTTTCAGAGCCGCGTAAATATGTAGCGGCCCCAAACTTGGCACAATTTTCCCTTAATTGACGGTTGCGTTAACCACTTGGTAACTTGTGAAGCAAACGAGTTACACATTCGACAAAGATCAATGAAGATGAGGCAAACAAGACACTACCTGGCCTAATTCCGGGTAGGAATATCCATTCAAACTATAGACAAATGACTTAAAATTGTCGCATGATACACCAAAATAGGCCGCAAAAGACGGTCGATGAGCGACAATACAATCAGGCACCTGCGTAGCTAAGCTACGGATAACAGGTAAATTAGCGAGCGGTAAAACTATGAGCACTGTCGGATACATCGTCCGTGATATGACGGGCACGAAACAGCACGGCAATTTCGCCGAAGGCACTCCCTCCACCATTGATACAGGTTTGTCAAAAGACATATCCCTGAATCTTGCCCCTTCGGATGTTGAAAGCTATGCGCGTCGCGGACAAGATCTGCACATCACGCTGGCCAACGGTGAAAGCCTTGTTCTGGACGGTTATTTCAACACATCGGCAACTGGCGGCAAGAACTTGTTCTTAAGCCAGGAAGGTGAATTTATCGAAGTGGTTCTGGAGGATCGCGCCGAGGGGATGCTGTTTGCATCTTATGAGTCGCTTGATCTGACCGGAAAATGGAGCGCCTACGACGAGATGGTGTTCCTTGACGTTGATCGCATCGAACCTGTTGTTGCCCCTCTGATTGCCGCACCCTTTCTCGGTGGCGGCGTTGCAGCCGGAGCCGCAGTGGTTGGTGGCGCAGCAGTTCTAGGCGGCGGAGGCGGCGGCGGCGGAGGCTCTACCGATACAACACCGCCTACAGTTGACGTCACTGCGGGCACTCAATCCACTGGTCACGTCGTGAATGCTGACGACCATACCAACAACCCTACAATCACCGGCACCGGCGAGCCCGGCGCAACGGTTTCATTGGAAATAAACGGCACCACACGAACCACAACGGTCGCTGATGATGGGAGCTGGTCGGTTAGCTTTGACACCAGCGAGATTTCAACCGGTGAATATGACACCGACATTACCATTGTCACAACTGACGCAAGCGGCAACAGCACCACCACAACTGATGTGTTGGAAGTCGATACCATTGCTCCTACCGCCTCAACAGACACAGTTGAGGGCGACGATGTTATCAACGCCGTAGAAGCCTCTGATGGTGTTGTTCTGACGGGCACAGGTGAAGCCGGTGCCTCGATTGAAGTCACGTTCCAAGGTGAAACTCAGACAACCACTGTTGCCAGCGACGGCAGCTGGTCTGCCAGTTATGCAGCGTCAACCATCACTGCGGGCACCTACGACAGCACCATAACTGTAGTGTCGACGGATGCGGCCGGGAACAGCTCGACTTCGACACACACAGTCACAGTCGACACCACAACCAGCGTTTCCATAGATTCACTATTGGCTGGCGACAACGTCATAAACGCAGCTGAACATAGCAGTGGCGTGACAGTGACAGGCACCGCCGAAGCGGGCTCAACTGTAGTTGTCACCCTAGGTTCGGTGACCCACACGGTTACCACAGACGCAAGCGGCAACTGGTCCTCGACATATTCCAGTGCCGAGATCCCGACTGGGACATATACGTCCACTTTAACCGCTGTTTCGACCGACCTGGCTGGCAACACAGCAACCACCACAGGTTCAGTAGCCGTTGATACAGTCGCACCAACTGCCACTGTAAACACCGTCGAAGGCAACGATGTTATTAATGCAGCCGAAGCCTCGAACGGGGTCCTGCTAACTGGCGCCGGAGAACCTGGTGCGTCGATTGACGTGACATTCCAAGGTGTAACACAGTCTACGACCGTTGCAGCCAACGGGAGCTGGTCAGTCAATTATGCGGCATCCAGCGTTGCCTCAGGCACCTACGGCAGTGTTGTCTCGGTCGTCACTACAGATGCAGCTGGCAACAGTTCGACTACCACGCATAATGTTGCCGTAGATACCGAGACAAGTGTCACACTCGATGCTGCTGTTGCTGGGGACAACATCATCAATGGATCCGAGCGTAGCGCTGGTGTGACCCTGACAGGAACCGCCGAGGCGGGTTCCTCTGTGATTGTGACCATGGGCGCGGTCAGCCACACGGTGACTGCTGATGCCAGTGGCAACTGGTCCTCTGCATTTTCCAGTGCTGAAATCCCATCTGGCGACTACAATGCTACGATCACTGCAGTTTCAACCGATCTGGCGGGCAATACAGCGACAGCAACCGGAAACGTTGCGATCGATACAAGCACTTTTGTCAGTATCGACGGCAACCAAGCTGGCGGTGACAACATCGTTAGTCTGGCCGAAGCACAGGCCGGCGTCACGTTGACAGGCGTTGCTGAGCCTGGAGCCACAGTTATTGTGACGGTTGGTGGGGTCAATCGTACCGCAACTGTGGATGCCTCAGGAAACTGGTCAGCCTTGTTTGAATCCGGCGCAATTGCTTCGGGCGAATACAGCACAACAGTCAGCGTGACCTCCACAGATTTGGCCGGCAACTCTCGGACCTCTACGGCGCCTCTGACTGTTGACACGTTTGTCGACAACCCAGATGTGACAACTGTGACATTCAACGGCAGTGGCGATGTTCGCCGCATAAGCACCGAGGGCATTGGCGACACCTATACTGTACATAGCCTGGAAGCTGGGGGCGTTGTCAGCGTCCCAGCTGCAACGCAAGATCCACTTCTTCCGTCGGAAACTGAATTCACCTTTGGCACGCCAGTCTCAGATGGGACTCATCTGGTGATCTCAGGCACAGACGCAGTGGGCAACAGCGCGAGCACCCTGTTGGTACTTGAAGACAACGCAACAGAGGTCGGATCAACTGACCACACCGGTCTGTCGCAATTCAACGTCGACACTGTGAATCTCGATTATGCTGAGAACGTAAACCTCACCCTGACCGAAGCTGATATCAGAGCTCTGTCCAACAACTCGGATACTGTCACAATCCACGGCGGCACTGACGACACAGTCAATGTGTCTGGGGCGGTCGCCACTGGCGCGACACAGGTGCACAATGGTCAAGTCTACGATGTCTACACCATCGGTAGTGACGGCGCGACTTTGGTGATCGAAGACGACATCAACGTGATCATCTGATCATCCGACCCGGCGGCCCATAGCAGGCAGCCGGGTCCAACAAAAAACCCGAAAACAAACGGGCAAGAGGGCACTATGCACTTGGGACGACGTATCAGCGCGATAGCACTGCTATGCAGCCTGTCTGCCTGTGCAGACACATTGCCGTTCTTGAACAGCTCGACTGCTGAAACAGACGCATCCCAACAAAGCAACTTCTCCCAGCCGGAAGGGGATCAAAGCTCCGAGGTGATCGCCACCCTGCTAGAGCGCCGTTCCTTGCTGGAAGAAGGAAGTTCTTATGATACTGTCGGCACCGCGGCACTCGACGCCTCAGCGCGATCATCCGAAGCAGAACTGACAAGCGCAAAACTCCGGGCTGAAGCCAGTTTGAAAAACTGGCTTCCCACCCTTGGGCCCTCAGTCAGTCTGACCGATCTGGGAGACCTGGTGGCTGGGATTCTGATCGAACAGGTATTGTTCGACAACGGACGACGTAAGGCCGAGCGTGAATTTGCAGCCGCAGACGTTGAAGTCGCGGCCGTAAACCTGTCAATCGACATGAACAATAGGGTTGAAACCGCAGTAGCGCTATATGTTTCAGCCCTACGTGGTGACGAGAAAGCAGCTTTGGGCAGTCGTGCCTTGGGCAGAATGCAAGAGTTTGAACGGGTTGTCCGTGGCCGTGTCGAAGGCGGTGTATCGGACGGGGCAGACCTGAGGGTAGTGCAAAGCAAAATTGACGGCATCCGATCAGCGCGTGCAACAGCAAATGACGCGGCAACGACTTCACGCGCCGAGCTTAAGGCGCTGACCGGACAAGAGTTCGACATCGCGCCAACACATTTGTCGCTGGGCACACCCGCCGAAGGTTCTCATTTCTTGACCGTTCTAAAGGCCAGCGCAGAAGCAACCCGTACCGTCGCACAAACCAAAGTTGAGCGCTCCGGGCTGCTGCCTCAGGTGGCGGCTGCAGGAAGTGCCACCACCGACGGCTCTGGAGCGGGATTGACACTGGATATGCCGACGCCGCTTGGATTTGGCACTCCTGCCCTGCTTAAGGCCATTGAATCGGCGCGAGAAACTGCCCAACGGCAGGTTGCAGAAGCGGAAGAAGACGCGCGCCGCAACTATAGCCGCCAGACCCAGCGACTGGCGTCCTACCGCCGGCAGGAAGCAGAAGCCGCCTCCCTTGCCCGCACCAGCCGCGAGACTTATCACTTGTTCCAAGCACAGTTTGATGCTGGACAACGCTCCGTTCTGGATGTGGTCTCAATTTATGAAGAATGGGTGCAGCGCGAACATGCCCATATCGATGCCAAATACGAAGTTGTGCTGATCCAACTCGCACTTGCCCGGGATCTTGGCATTTTGGCGGACGGAGATGCAATTTGACCCAGTTTGAGGATCAGAAACCGCCTGCCAAAAGCAACAGCGCAGGTGTTGTGAAGATGACCAAGGCGGTGACCCTGACTATGGGCCACTCCAAACCGTCAGCATCCGACCAACCTATTGCCAATCCACAGTCGCAGGTCTCAGTGCAGCCCCCTGCCCCGGCTTACAGCACCAATGACAGTCAGGAAGTCAACGCCCTGATCGAGGGCACAGCCGCCCGCATCGAACACCGCGCCACTCTTATTTCTACCTTTGCGGGTCTCAAGGGTACCGAGGTGCCTGTCAGCGATTTGAGCGAATATCTGTGGACGCACAGCCCAGGCGAAGAAGTCACTCTTGATCTGCTGGCCGATGCCCTGGAAACCACAGGCATTCTTCCCAAGATCAGCCACAATGCCCAGGTTCGTCCTGAGACATGGCCGGCGCTGACAATGATGCGCGGAGGTCAATGTGTTTTGGTGTTGTCGCAGAACGGTGACACTCTCTCTATCTTTGACACCACCTGCCCTGACAACCGCGCTGAAGTTCCAGTGAGTGAATTTGCGCCGGTTTTTAGCGGAACCACACTAACCGGGCGCGCCTCGCTGAAGCAAATGGCAGCACGCCATACGCCCAAACTGGCCAATGATCACTGGTTCTGGGGCGAGTTCCCAAAATATCGCCGCCAAGTCGGTGAAATCATGCTGGGATCACTGGTGTCCAACCTGTTGGCGGTCTCTGTCGCCTTATTCTCCTTGCAGGTCTATGACCGGGTGATCCCGCACCAGTCTCAGGCGACATTGTGGGTCCTAGCGATGGGTGCACTTCTCGCCATCGGTCTAGAGGCGATGCTGAAGCTGGCACGCGCGCGATTGACAGACGCGGCTGGTCGACAGATCGAATTGTCGGTGCAACGCAACCTGATGCAGCGTCTCATCGGGATGCGTTCGGATAAAAAGCCGCTCCCGCCTTCGGGTTTGTTTGCCGCGATGCGGGATTTTGGCTCGGTGCGCGAGTTCTTTACGTCCTCCACCATCGCCACCCTGGCTGACGTGCCTTTTGTTGCCGTATTCTTGCTGCTTGTCGCTTCAATTGCCGGGCCAATTGTCTGGGTCATTGTATTGGGCGGCATACTGATGCTGCTACCCGCCTATTTCATGCAGAAACGCATGATTGCCCTAACCCGCCAAACCCAGGGTGCAAATGCCAAAGCCGGACGTCTGCTGCACGAGGTGGTGAGCGAACTGGACACCCTGAAAACGCAACGCGGTGAAGAGCGCATGTTGCGGATTTGGGATGAGCTGAATGCACTGTCATCGCAGTCCTCAACTGAACAACGTCGCCTGTCCAGTGCCCTGACATATTGGTCACAGGGCATTCAGCAGGTTACCTATGTTGCTGCGGTGGTGCTTGGCACATTCATGGTGTTTGCCGGTGAGTTCACAGTAGGAACCATAATCGCCACCGGGATCTTGACCAGCCGCACTCTGGCACCGCTGACCCAATTTGCAGGTACAATGGCCCGCTGGACCAATGTCAAAGCTGCACTCGAGGCATTGGACGCCATTGCGCTGGCACCGCAGGAAAAAGAGGCCAACCGGTCCTATTTACGTCGTCAGACGTTACAGGGCCGCTTTGACCTGCGCGAAGTTGAATACCGCTATGAAGAGGATGGTGCTCCGACCTTGGATGTCGCCGGCATCGCTATTACGCCAGGCCAGCGCATCGCGGTACTGGGGGCCAATGGTTCAGGTAAGTCGACACTGCTTAAGGTCCTCTCGGGCCTGTATAGCCCCGACCGCGGCCGGATAATGATCGATGGCACCGACATGGCCCAGATCGACCCCCGCGATTTGCGCCGCAATATCGGGTATCTCAGCCAGGAAGTTCGACTGTTCACTGGTTCGCTACGTGACAACTTGAATTTGAACCAACTGGAACGCAACGACGAGCGGTTGTTGCACGCGCTGGATTTTGCTGGCCTGGGCGCCTATGTGCGAGGCCACCACAAAGGGCTCGACCTGCAGATCAGTGATGGCGGCGAAGGGTTGTCAATTGGGCAACGACAATCCATTGGCTGGGCGCGACTGTGGCTGCAAGACCCATCCGTTGTACTTCTCGACGAACCCACCGCCGCGTTGGATCAAACACTTGAACGCACTTTGGTCAGTCGGCTCGAAACATGGCTACAGGGCCGCACAGCCGTGATAGCCACTCACCGCATGCCAATCCTGTCACTGACCAACCGGACCTTGATCCTGCAAGCCGGCCGTATGGTTGTGGATGGGCCGCGCGATCAGGTCCTGGCTCACCTCGCCGCCGGGGAAGGTAAATGAGCGAAGCCGAAGAGGATCTAGCCGCATCGACACGCGGTGCCAGCCGGATCATCTATCTTGTCGGGCTCGCTCTGGTTCTCTTTCTGGTTTGGGCTGCGATTGCCTGGGTTGACGAGATCGTGCGCGCCGATGGCGAAGTTGTCTCTTCATCGCGTGCTCAGATTGTACAAAACCTTGAAGGTGGTATCCTCGCCGAGCTTAATGTTCATCAGGGTGATTCAGTGGCTGCCGGTCAGGTCCTCGCCAAGCTACAAGATACCAAGTTTCGGGCTGCGAAAGACGACCTGCAAGACCAGATCGACGCACTTGAAATCCGGCGCCTGCGCCTCGAGGCCGAGATGGAGGGCGCATATGATTTTATGGTCCCCGAAGAACTGGCGAAACGATCCGCCCAGACACTGTCATCGGAACGGGCATTGCTAAACGCACGCCAAACCAATTTTGCAGGCCGCCGCGATGGTGCCCGCGAGATTATGGATCAGTTGCAAGACGAACTGACCAATATGGAACAGCTATACCAAAAGAAAATTGTCGCCCTGATCGAGGTGAACAAAGCCAAACAAGCTGTCAGCGACGCGCGCCTGAAGTACAATGAAATCGGAACTCAGGCTGGTTTGGAATTGGCCGAGGAGTATTCACAAACGCTGCAGGATCTGACCTCGCGCAGGCAGGATTTTCGTCTGGCAGAGGATCAACTAAACCGGACCGTAATTACCTCACCTATGGCTGGCATCGTTAACAGCCTTGCTATCACAACGATTGGTGGCGTCATTCGCCCGGGTGAAGAAATTCTGGAAATCATTCCAATGGGCGAAGAGCTGTTTGTCGAAGCGCGTGTAAAACCTGAAAATATCGCCAGTGTCGAACCCGGTCAGGACGCGACAATAAAACTGTCGGCCTATGACTACACAATCTACGGCACCCTCAAAGGCAAAGTGGATTTTGTATCGGCTGATACGTTTGAAGATGAACGCAATCCTCGAGCACCGCCCTATTACCGCGTGACTGTCAGGGTTGATAGATCAGGTTTGACCGAGAGACAGCAGGACATCGAGATCCGCCCGGGCATGCGAGCGACGGCTGAACTTCAGACCGGTTCAAAAACTATCCTGCAATACCTGCTCAAACCGCTTTACAAATCCCGCGAGGCATTTCGGGAACCCTAAAAGCACCAACGGCTTGCATCCCCCAGGATACAAGCCGCTGTTGGTGTTAGCGCAGATCGACAACGTTGCCCGGTGGATTAGCCCGCCCGACGGATCAGCAGCTGTACAGCTTGGTCAAGAGTCGTCCCAATTGATACTCGTCTGTTCCCCATCGCGGCCTTTGCTGATACAACCGAGACCACCCTTGGTGCCTGTCCAGGTGTAACAGCTAGCACCGGGGCACCGGAGGCTCCAAATTCAACCCGGCAAGACATAACCAAGGTCTCACTCTGGCGTGCAAGCACGTGGCAGGGTTGTTCCAAGCTCGGTCTGGTTGCTTGCAGGTGAGTATAGGACAGAACCCCCACCGCATCGCCCCGCTGAGGAGCAGCAGCCATAGCAAAAGGCTGGATTTCACTGCGACTTATTGGCCGGTCCAGCCGAAGGACGGCGATATCATGCCCAATCTGCGACTCTCCTTGACGCCGAAACTGATACTTAGGGTGCACAGCAACCTTGGTAACCGTTCTAGCAGCTTTTATCCTGCGACCGTTTAGGCCCGCCTCGAATCTGATCGACGAAGGCTTGATGGCGCGACCAGAATGCTGATCATACAGGCAATGCGCCGCTGTCAGCACAAGGTTCGGCGCAATTAGTGCACCGGTACACATACTTCGCCCGGCAATGTTCAACCGACCAACGGCCTCCCATCCGGGTACGGATCTGACGCTTACAGACGGATCACCCGCCGTCGCGCCTTGCGGCATTGCCAGCATTAGGCAAGCCGCGACCACTCCAAAAAATAGTCTCATCATCCACTCCAAATTCCCACGTCGTCATCGTCATTCAGGCGTGCGGCTGGAATGAGGCCCAATGTTGCAAAGCATGGACTAATTCATGGACAGATTGTGACAGTCTTAACAATTTACTAACCCCCCAGGTTATTGTTTCCCAACATGCCAGTAAAACATGGAAATAACACAGGGTTTCGGTAACATTCGTTAACTTTTTTTCTAAAATACTAATAAAACATGAGCTTATTTCTTAAGCCACCACCCCCGATTGTTAGGGTTTGGCACGGTCTTGGTAACAAATTGGCGATTCGAATCCTCTGTTTCACGTCCAAGTTGGGCAGCATGTCCTCTATTGAGCCCAGATTTGGTCCAAAATCGGCGTTCAAAAACCTTAACGAAGGCCCCAATCTATTAATGACCCCCACGCAGACTTTGAGGATGAACACTAACACTACAGAACTCGGCCCAGGACCGCGCTCATTTATGAGGCCACAAAATGTTGCATTAGCAGAGCTTGAAAGTGGTGCGATCCTGCTGTTTTCAAGCTGAATTGATAGTTCTCCTGTTCAAGCGCAAACCTCGCCCCATTTTGTATCTCCGACAGTCGCGGCCAGGTCACAATTTCAAACAATGGAAAACCGGTCCGTTTTCGGCTATGCTTTTGGCTTGGGAGATGCGCATGACACAACGACTTGCCGCCGTTCTTGCTGCCGATATGGTTGGTTATAGCCGCCTTATGCAGGCCGATGAAGCGGGTACCATTGCCCGACTGCGCACACATAGGCTGGAACTTGTCGACCCAACCATCCTCGAAAACCGTGGTCACATTATCAAAACCACTGGTGATGGTATGCTGGTTGAGTTCCCCAGTGTCGTTGACGCGGTGCAATGTGCCGTCAAAATCCAAACCATCATGAAGCGTCGAAATCGGGATGTGGCGCAGGACCAACGCATTGAATTTCGTATCGGTATCAATCTGGGGGATATTGTCTTCGAAGAGGGGGATATTTTTGGCGACGGCGTAAACATTGCTGCCCGCCTGGAGCAGTTGGCCGGGACAGGCCAAGTCTGTGTATCTGGCGCAGTGCACGATCAAGTGTCGGGTCGACTTGGGGTTTTCTTCCAGGATCTTGGCGAGCAACACCTAAAAAACATGAAGCGTCCGGTCCAAGCTTATCAGGTCAAACTCGACATCCAGAAGGCTAATGACCCTCTTCACGAGGAGCCACAGTCAACGGCCACTAGCAGTGCTATCAAACCAACAATTGCGGTGTTGCCCTTTGACAATCTAAGCGGAGACCCAGAACAGGAATTCTTTGTTGATGGTCTGACCGAAGATATCCTGACCGAACTGAGCCGCCGACATGAACTATTTGTAATCTCCCGCAACTCGACCTTTGTCTACAAAGGTCAAGCCGTGAACCTGCGCGATGTTGGCGAGAAATTAGGCGCACAATATTTGGTTGAAGGCAGTGTTCGCAAATCCGGCCAGCGGCTGCGAGTGACAGTGCAGTTGATAGACACTGCAAATGACGCCCATATCTGGGCCGAGAAATACGACCGGACCCTTGATGACATTTTTGCCATTCAGGACGAAATCACCGCGGCCATTGTGGCAACACTCCCTGGTCGGATCGAAGCCTTGCAGCAGGATCAGGCCGCGCGCAAAAAACCAGGGAACCTTGCAGCCTATGAATGCATGTTGATGGCCAAGGTCCTGCACCACCGCAGCTGTCAGGAAGACAACGCCAAGGCGCTTGATCTGGTCAACCGCGCCATTGCACTGGATCCAGAATATGCCCATGCCCATGTTTGGCGCGCCTGTATTCTGGCACAAGGCTGGGGCTATGGATGGTGCAAGGACAAAGACGCGACCTTTGCCTTGGTGCAAGAGTCCAGCCAACGCGCCGCCCAATTTGACGACAACGATGCTGACATTCACCGCGTATTGGCGGCAATCGACATCATGCATCACAAGTTCACCCGGTCCCAGTACCATCAAGAGCGGGCGTTGGAGCTGAATCCAAATTATGACTTGGTGGTCGTACAAATGGGTGAACTGCACACTTGGACCGGAAACGCCGCCAAAGGAGTGGAATGGATCACCAAAGCCATGCGCTTAAACCCACATCATCCCCTACGGTTCTGGAGCCATCTGGGCAAAGCGCATTTTACTAACAAAGACTATCGCGCGGCGCTTGCCGCTTTTGAGCATCTGCCATCCCTGGATGCTGCACAGCATACCTTTGTGGCTGCCTGCCATGGCTGGCTAAGCGATCCACAATCAGCAGCTGCACAACTTGAGCAGTTACTAGATCTAGATCCAAACTTCGGCATGGAAGAGCTGCAGGCCACCCTGCATTACCAAGATGAGGTCGACCTGGAGCACATATGTACGGGCTTACAAAAAGCAGGTTGGAAGGAATGCCTTACAAGCCAAAACAGTGATCAGCTCCAACCCACATGACCCGGTCTGCGCGACAAAGATCGGAATTTATACGATAAATTAATTGGGCAAAACTGGATTTCGCGTCCTCCCCTCCTATCCTTATCTCCAATTGTCGATTGCCTAGGCGTTTCAATCGCCACTAGTCGACGCGGACAGGCGGGATATTTCCGATATGGTCATTGCGATTGTTCTGGTTCTTATAGTTGTGGGTTCGGTAGCGTTTCACATGCTCAGCCCGTGGTGGTGGACCCCTATTGCGTCTAACTGGGGCTATATCGATACCACTCTGGTCGTCACCTTTTGGATCACCGGCATTGTCTTTGTGATGGTTGTCCTGTTTCTGGCCTACTGTGTCTTTGCCTTTCGCCATCGCGAAGGTCACAAGGCCGTATTCGATCCCGAGAATAAGCGGCTTGAAGTCTGGTTGACCGTCATCACCGCCATCGGTGTCGCAGCCCTGCTGGTGCCTGGTCTGTTCGTCTGGAAGCAATTTGTCACCGTGCCGGACAACGCCACCGAGGTTGAGGTCGTAGCCCAACAATGGAGCTGGAACTATCGGCTTCCCGGCGAGGACGGTCGGCTTGGCACGTCTGCGGTGGAACATATCAGTGACGAAAACCCGCTGGGCATCAACCCATTTGACCGCTTTGGCAAGGATGACGTGATCATCGAAGGCGGAGAACTGTATCTGCCCAAGGGACAGCCGGTGAAGATGCTGCTGCGGTCGATTGACGTGCTGCACAATTATTACGTGCCCGAGTTCCGCGCCAAGATGGACATGGTTCCCGGCATGGTCACCTTTTACTGGTTCACACCCACCCGGATCGGAGAGTTCGAGGTCTTATGTGCCGAGTTCTGCGGCACCGCTCACGGGTTTATGCGTGGCGACGTCTATGTGGTGAGCCCCGAAGAGTATCAGGAGTGGCTGTCAGAACAGGACACTTTCGCTGATTATGCTGCAGCCGCCAAACCCGAACAGGACACCCAAATTGCACATAATAGTCAGCCCTAAAGTCGCGGGGCAGATAAGGACACAAGACCATCACCGCCTCAGGTGAGGTCACACAGGAGGAACAGAATGGCCGACCTGCCCCATGACACGGACCCTCAACTACCGCCGGCCGAGGTTGCGGATGTTATGCCGCCCCACGCGCACAGTTGGTGGAGCCACTATGTGTTCTCGCAGGATGCCAAATACATCGCCATCCAATATTCCGGTACTGCGATCGCCATTGGGCTGGTTGGACTGGTGCTAAGCTGGCTGATGCGGTTGCAACTGGGGTTTCCCGGTATTTTCGACTTCATCACCCCAGATGCCTATTACCAGTTCATCACCATGCATGGGATGATCATGGTGGTGTACCTGCTAACCGCAGTGTTTCTGGGCGGGTTTGGCAATTACCTGATCCCATTGATGGTAGGCGCCCGCGACATGGTGTTTCCCTTCGTCAATATGCTGAGCTTCTGGATTTATCTGCTGGCGGTGCTGGTGCTGGTCGCCAGCTTCTTTGCCCCTGGTGGTCCAACCGGCGCAGGCTGGACGCTATACCCGCCACAAGCAATCCTGTCGGGCACACCGGGCGGTGCGCAGTCGGGGATTATCCTGATGCTGGTGTCGCTGATCCTGTTCATCATCGGTTTTACCATGGGCGGGTTGAACTATGTGGTCACTGTACTGCAGGCCCGCACCCGTGGCATGACCATGATGCGGTTGCCACTGACGGTCTGGGGTATTTTCACCGCAACCGTGATGGCTTTGTTGGCCTTTCCAGCCTTGCTGGTCGCCGCCATTATGATGCTGTTTGATCGGTTGCTGGGCACCTCGTTCTTTATGCCGGCCCTGGTCGAGCTGGGTGAGACGCTGAGCTACGGTGGTGGCAGCCCTATCGCCTTTCAGCACCTGTTCTGGTTCTTTGGTCACCCCGAGGTTTACATCGTTGCCCTGCCCGCCTTTGGCATTGTGTCGGATCTGTTGGCGGTGCATGCGCGCAAGAATGTCTTTGGCTACCGCATGATGGTCTGGGCCATTGTCGGCATTGGCGCGCTTAGCTTTATCGTCTGGGCGCACCATATGTATGTCAGCGGCATGCATCCCTATTTCGGGTTCTTCTTTGCCACCACCACGCTGATCATTGCGGTGCCAACGGCGATCAAGGTTTATAACTGGGTGCTGACCCTGTGGAAGGGGGATATCCACCTGACCCTACCCATGCTGTTTGCGCTGGGGTTCATCGTGACCTTTGTCAACGGCGGGCTAACGGGTCTGTTCCTGGGCAATGTGGTTGTGGATGTGCCGCTGTCGGACACCATGTTTGTGGTGGCGCATTTCCATATGGTGATGGGGGTCGCGCCGATCATGGTGATCCTAGGGGCGATCTATCACTGGTACCCGCTGATGACCGGGCGCATGCTGAACCAGGCTATGGGGCATTTCCATTTCTGGATCACCTTTATCGGGGCCTATGCCATCTTCTTCCCCATGCACTACGTTGGGCTGGTTGGTGTGCCGCGGCGGTATTACGAGATTGGCGAGCCTGCCTTTATGACCACACCAGTTGAAGGTTTGAACGCCTTTATCACTGTGGCGGCACTGACGGTTGGCGCAGCGCAGATGGTGTTCCTGTTCAACCTGTACTGGAGCAGTCGCCATGGTCGCGTGGCAGGGTCCAATCCCTGGAAAGCGACAACACTGGAATGGCTAACCCCTGTGGTGCCGCCAGAACATGGCAACTGGGGCGATGATCTGCCGCTGGTTTATCGCTGGGCCTATGATTACAGCCTGCCCGGTGCACCCGAGGATTACATCGTTCAAACAGATCCCGGGCCCAAAGCACCGACGGCGGGGCCGTTATGACGGTTATTCTGACCTTTCTGGCGATGATTGCCGGGATTGCCGGATGGTGGCTATCGCGACAGGGATTAATGTCAAAACCCTGGCTTGAGTCCGTTGGTCCATTGCCCCAGACCGAGCCATCGCACCCGCCACCGTATCGGCTGGGCACCGCGGTGCTGTTGGCAGTGATCGGCGGATTGTTTGCCATGCTTGGCAGCGCCTTTGTCATGCAGATCGATGAAACCCCCTGGCAATTGGCCCCACTTCCCAATCTGGTTTGGCTCAACACGGGTCTGCTGGTGCTTAGCAGCTTGGCCCTGCATTTTGCGTCCCGCGATGACGGCCAAGGCAGACAGATCTGGTTGATTGTTGGCAGTGTGACCGCAGTCGGGTTCCTGTTGGGACAGCTCCAAATTTGGACCACGCTGACCCAGAACGGCTATGAGCTGTCTGGCGCGCCCGCTGCCAGCTTTTTCTATCTGATCACCGGCTTACACGGGCTGCACATACTAGGCGGGTTGGTGGCTCTGGGTTGGGTCTGGCTAAGGCTGTCCCAAACCGACGAGCGCACGGACCGCGAAGCCCCCATCGGATTATGCGCTTTGTACTGGCATGGTTTGCTGGTGATCTGGCTGCTGCTTTTGGCCCTGTTGTTGGGGCTTGGAAATGAATTTCTGGCGCTGTGCCGCAGCGCTTTGACCTGAGGAGGAGATCCTGATGCAGGAGGCACCCCTGAAACCACCCTCTAACCCGCCAACACCGGGGCTGCAGGGGTTTGTTGAGGACTGGAGCTCGGATCAGCGGGCGTTCAAAAAGGTGTCCTGGGGCAAAGCGATGATGTGGATTTTTCTGCTGAGCGATACCTTTGTCTTTGGCTGTTTTTTGGTCGCCTATATGATTGCGCGCAGTTCAACCGTGACAGAATGGCCCAACGCCAGCGAGGTCTTTGCCCTGCATATTGGCGGGGTGGAACTGCCCTTGATCCTGATTGCTATCATGACCTTTGTGCTGATCACATCGTCAGGCACCATGGCGATGGCGGTGAACTGCGCTTACAGCCGCGCGCGTAAACCCACCGCATTGCTGATGCTTCTGACCGCCGCACTGGGCGCGGGTTTTGTTGGGATGCAGGTGTTTGAGTGGTCAAAGCTGATCCATGAAGGCGTGCGGCCCTGGGGTAATCCCTTTGGTGCAGAACAGTTTGGCGCCAGCTTTTTCATGATCACCGGCTTTCACGGCACCCACGTTTCGATCGGGGTGATATTCTTGCTGATTGTAGCACGCAAAGTCTGGAAAGGTGAATTTGACCGTGATGAGCGCACTTGGATGTGCAGCGGCAAGGGCGACTACGAAGCGGTCGAGATCATGGGCCTGTACTGGCACTTTGTTGATCTGGTCTGGGTGTTCATCTTTGCATTTTTCTATCTGTGGTAGGGGGCCGACATGTCGCAATCCGAGGATCATGAAGAACATCAACAACATCCGTTGAAGGTCTATTTCGTGTGTTGGATCTTGCTGTTTGTCCTAAGCGCGGGATCTTACTTCGTCGATTATGTGCAGCTGCAAGGGCTTTTACGCTGGAGCCTAATCCTGATCTTCATGATGCTAAAAGCCGGGCTGATCGTGGCCGTGTTCATGCATATGGCCTGGGAACGCTTGGCGCTGAGCTATGCTGTTGTGCTGCCACCGATCGCTATTTTGATGTTCATGGTGATCATGATGTTTGAATCCGACTACACGGCGCTGACCCGGATGGAGGAATTCAGTCCTTAGGATCTATGGCTACAGAACCGTCTATCCGAACCAAACGGCGGTATAGGTGCCAGGTCGTGTGCCCCAAAACAGGTAGGGCCACAATCAACCCTGCCAGTGCCGGCAGGCTACCCAGTATCAGGATCAGCGCAACGCAAACTCCCCAGCCAAGCACAGGCAACGGGTTCTTCAATGTAGCCAGAAGCGACACAACAACCGCAGTTTTAAGGCTCACGTGTTGATCCAGCAGCAGCGGGAATGCGACGACAGTTGTCCCCAACGCAGTAAGCGCAAAACAAAACCCAGTCAAATGACCGAGGATCAGCAAACGCCACCCCCTACCCGTCCCTATTACGTCGACCAGCAATGCCAGTGGTCCAGAAGGGGTGCTGCTGCTTCCAAACAGCGATAGATACAACCATTCAGCTGTCAGCAACCAAGCAAAGAACAGCACCAGCAGCCATAGTGCCAGCATTGCAATGGTTGGAAACGCAGGCGAGCGCAGGGCGCTGAACCAATGTTGCCACTCGATTTCCAACCCCAGCTCGCGGCGACGGCTGATTTCATACAGGCCCAATGCTGCAACCGGCCCAAGCAAGGCAAACCCGGCCAACAGCGGGTAGATCAAATGCCATGCGTTTCCTTGCGATGCCCATAGAAATAAAGCCAACCCAATCACCGGGTAGATCAGCAGAGCAAAAAAGTAATGCGACGGCGTCTCGAGGAAATCCTGCAACCCACAACTCAGCACCTCCGGGAGGTCGTGCAACCCAATCCTGCACACAGAAATTATGGTACCTTTGCGGTGCATTGCTTCGGTGGGTTGAGAGAGTGTCATCTGGCCTCCTGTCAGGTCGGGCAGAAACAGCCCTCCTGACAAATTCAACTGGGCCACATAAGGACAGAGTCAAACAACAGGCCCGCAAATTGCGAGCCTGTTGGGTCATCCTATTTGTTGGTGCCTTCAGTTCACCTAAAGTCAGGCCCGTCGCAAAGAATGCTCTGGCTCTACGAATGGATCTGGTGCAGCGCCCTCGTCGCCCATCTCAAACCTGGTCACGATGCCCGACAAGTTCTGCGCCTCCCGCTGAAGCATCTGGCTCGAGGCAGATGCCTCTTCAGCCATTGCAGTGTTTTGCTGTGTCACAGCATCCAACTGCTGCATCGCACCGTTGATGTTCTCTAGCCCCGTGGATTGCGACCGGACACCATCCGAAATTTCGGTAACCAGATCCGAAACGGAGGTCACCTGAGTGATGATGCTCGACAAAGCCTCTCCGGCACGACCAACCATCTCGACCCCATGCGAGACATGTTCCTCGCTGGCATTTGTCAGTTCCTTGATCTGACCCGCTGCCGTCGAAGCGCGCAACGCCAGTGCCCGTACTTCGGACGCCACCACCGCAAAGCCACTGCCGGCACTCCCAGCCCGGGCCGCTTCTACACCTGCGTTCAGGGCCAACAGATTGGTCTGAAAGGCAATGTCATCGATCATGCTGATGATTTTTGAAATCTCATTGGATGCGTCCTGAATTTTGTCCATCGCTTCAACCGCCGAAGTCACCACCGCATTGCTCTTTTCGGCTTCTGCACGCGCACTTTGCATGGTCTCATCCACTCGTGTGGCACGATCGGCTGTAGCCTTGACCCCATCAGAAAGATCATGGATCGCATTTGCCGTTTCTTCCAATGTGACAGCTGCGCTTTCGGTGCGGTGCGCCATATCCGTCGCAGCAGATCGCTGTTCCGCCGAATAGCTGTCAACGTTTTGAGAGGCGTTCACAACGCTCGACATCGACTCACGTAGGTTGACCAGACTGTGGTTAAAGTTTTCTCTCAAGGTTTCATAATTCGACACAAACGGGGTCTCGATATCGCAGGCCAGATTGCCGCGCTCCAACTCCGACAGGGCTCCACTCATCGTCTCAACAACATATGCTGTTTTTCTGGCGGCCGCGGCCTCGCGTTCTGATGCTATATCTGCTTGTTTCAGCCGGTCACGAAAATCCGCCATACTGCGCGACAGATCGCCAAGCTCGTCGCCCCGTTCCCGGCCGGATATTTCAATTTCATAGTCCCCTTCTGCCAAAGCATTGGTAACACCGCGAAGGCCCTGGATCGGCTTTGTAACCCGGCTAGCAGCAACCCAAGATACGATTGTGGCAATGACAACTGCGGCAGCAATCATGCCGATGGCGACCAAGCGCATTTCGCGCACCACTGCAAAGGCGGCACTTCGATCTGTTTCCATTACCAGTGACCAAGAGTAACCGGGAATGTCCAACGGCTTGACCAAGGCAATCGCTTCTTGCCCATTGGCTCCGGTCACACTCTCAAAAAGTGCCTCCTCCCGAGCGATGGCAGCTTGTATATGCGCAGCTTCAGGGAGCGGGTCTGATACATTGAACAAGCCTTCAGTAATCGAAGGACTACGCGCTAACCCATCTTCACTGATCAAAAAGATGTTTTGATGAACTTCACTTTCTAGGTTCCCAGCCAGTGCATTAACAACGCGCTCACTGGACAGCTGAACAGCCAAGACACCAACAACAACTTTCTGTTTGCTCAAGATTTGTATGGCTAAGAATGCCCCCGGTGCCCCACCAGTCACATCATAGGCCGCGAAATCAGACGTGGTGATATCCCCTGGTGCTGCCAGAAGTGTCGCTTGGAACACCTGACCCAGACCAGATTCTGCGTTTGGTCCGGTTGAGAAATCCTGTGCAAAATCTTCCCGTTTGTTCACCGTATACAACAAGCGACCCTCGGTGTTCAGCAGGTAGATATCCTCATACCCGTTCAAACGCAGCGAACGCAGAAAGGTTGGATGATAGCTGTTGTGTGCCTGACTATAATATTCCCCGTCACCCGGATCTACCAGCTCGGCCCGTTGATCCTCAGCATTTGGGTTGTTGGTGATATAGGTACGCGTCAAATACCCAACAGGCTCTTCTTCGATCATTTTGTAGACACGGTCAAAATTGCTGATGGCCCGGAACGTCGTCGGCTGATCCGCATTCATCACCAAGTCGCGGCGCACTGCATCTATCAGTGTACTCAACGCCTGTTGACCTGCATTGGTTGCCGTTTCATGAGACAAATACGCATTCTGCCGAATGTTCTGCTCGGCCATTCTGTAAACTAGGAATGATACGGTAACCAAAAAGGTTGCGGTCAAGGCAACCATGATCAACGGCAGCTTAAGTGTAAGCGACAACTTGGGGGCCTTGAGCATTCGTAATGTCTCCTAAAAATTTCCCCCGCACCAACGGATGTGAGAGTCACACAATCGGTACGCTCAAGAACCCTGCCATTTCTTTAATGATAAAAATTTCGCTAATTCAGAATTGGCGAAATTGACGACAGCCAATCCTTGGAACAGAGGTAAGCTCGGCGTGTAACTATACTTAAGGTTGCAAATCTAATTGATCCGCGCCGCAAGGAAATCGTTACAAAACGCCTGCCTGTTCGTGCGTAAATCGCACTAACGGTTTTCCAAGTCACTTCAACTTTGCTCGTAATGAGGGAAAAGTGGGTCACGATGAAAAAAATGCTCAGTGCCCGCGAAAACAATCAGGATGGGCGGTTCCCACTTTCAATTGCGGCCCTAGCTCCACCTTTTCAAAGTATGCAAGCCGACGGGCGGGGTACCAAACAAAATGGGCAACGCTCCAACTTAAGAGCATTGCCCAACTTCAGTGCCAGTATTCGATAGCGAATAAGGTTTTAGTCCAGATCGCGACCTTCTGTATCGGACATGTCGAACCCTAGGTGGCGAGCAACAGTAAAGACGTCCTTGTCGCCGCGACCACACATATTCATGACAATAATATGGTCCTTAGGCAGATCCGGTGCGATTTTCATCACATGCGCCAAAGCATGGCTTGGCTCCAGCGCGGGAATGATGCCCTCCAGCGCACAGCTCAACTGAAACGCCTCTAGCGCTTCAACGTCTGTGATCGACACATATTCTGCACGTTTGGTGTCATGCAGCCAGGAATGCTCTGGCCCGATGCCCGGGTAATCAAGACCAGCCGAGATTGAAAACCCTTCCATGATCTGCCCATCATCGTCCTGTAGCAAATAGGTGCGATTGCCGTGCAACACTCCGGGACGACCGCCAGTCAGCGAGGCACAGTGCTGCATGTCGTCGTTCACCCCCTTGCCGCCAGCCTCAACACCAATGATCCGGACCGACTTGTCGTCCAGGAACGGATGAAACAGGCCGATGGCATTTGAGCCACCACCAATGGCGGCAATCACAGTGTCCGGCAGACGACCTTCGCCTTCCTGCTCGGCCAACTGCCAACGGACCTCTTTACCGATGATCGACTGGAAATCACGCACCATCGCGGGATAGGGATGTGGTCCCGCCGCCGTACCAATACAGTAGAATGTATCTGCAACATTGGTCACCCAATCACGCAGGGCGTCGTTCATCGCGTCTTTCAAGGTACCGCGGCCTGAGGTCACCGGGATCACCTCGGCACCCAACAGGCGCATGCGGAATACGTTGGGGGCCTGACGCTGTACATCGTGCGCGCCCATGTAAACGATGCATTTCAAACCAAACTTGGCGCAGACAGTGGCGGTAGCAACGCCGTGCTGCCCGGCACCGGTTTCTGCGATGATCCGGGTCTTGCCCATACGCCGCGCCAGAATGATCTGCCCGAGCACGTTGTTGATCTTATGCGCACCGGTGTGGTTCAACTCATCACGTTTGAGGTAAATCTTGGCACCACCCAGATGCTCAGTCAGCCGCTCAGCATGGTACAGAGGGCTAGGACGGCCAACATAATGGGTCCACAGGTCCTTCATTTCAGCCCAGAAACTATCGTCATCCTTGGCCCGGTTGTATTCTTCCTCAAGGCTCAGGATCAGCGGCATCAGCGTTTCAGATACAAACCGCCCGCCAAAGATGCCAAAACGACCCTGTTCATCAGGTCCGTTCATGAAGCTGTTAAAAAGATCTTCGGCCATGGTTTCTTCCTTCTTCGCGTCGCCGACCATGAGTATCGCGGGTACCTGCACGGGTAAAGAGAGGCACTGCGGAATCCACGATTTAAACAGAGAATTTCAAGGGCATTAGCCCTGCTTGTTGAGCGCCGACCTGGTAAATCTTTCGATCAGCGCCTGATCTTTCACACCGGGGGCACTCTCAACTCCAGAAGAGACATCAACCTGGGACGCACCAGTCATCCGGATCGCCTCGCTTACGTTTTCAGGCGTCAGCCCCCCTGCGAGCATCCATGGCCGCTGCCAATACTTGCGGCCTGCCAGCAGCCGCCAGTCAAACGCCAGCCCGTTTCCTCCGGGCAGATCCGCATTCTTGGGTGGCTTGGCATCAATCAATAGTTGGTCAGCTACAGCAGAATAGATGTCGATCTGTGGAAGATCCGCCTCGTCGGCAATGCCAATGGCCTTCATAACAGGCAATCCATACCGTGCTTTGACTTCCGTAACACGTTCGGGACTTTCGGATCCATGTAACTGCAACATATCCAGTGGTACTGCTGCGGTAATGGCGTCCAACTCGCTGTTGCTGGCATTCACCGTCAATGCCACCTTGCACAACCCCATCGGAGCCAGAGCTGCAAGTTCGGCTGCGTCTTCTAACGATACATGTCGTGGGGATTTGGCAAAGAACACAAACCCGACATAAGCCGCACCCGCATTGGCTGCGGTTTCAATGTCGTTAGCTGTCCGCAAGCCGCAGATCTTAACCCGGATATCACTCATTGGATTAGCCTCAGCTGGCGTCGTCGAGAATGGCCAGAACTTCGTCTTTGCCTTCGTTCTTTTGCTTTTTCAGCTTGTTCACTTCCCGCGACAGCTTACGCACTTCGCGGGCTTGCCCACCAGCTGCGCGTCGATGCTTGTGCTCACGAATCCATTCCCAGATGAACCCAATGATCAATCCCGAAGCCACCCCGCCCAGAACCACGACAAACAGGGGAAGTCCGATGGAGGGATTAAATCCCAACAACTCAGCAACTGCGTCAGGCATCAACTTTAGATCTACAATGGCACGATTGGCCAGACTCACCGAAATCAGAATGATCCCGAGAGCGCCCCAGAAGGCATAGCGAACATAACGCATCAATTTATTTTCCGTTCAAACGGTCCCGCAGCAACTTGCCGGTCTTAAAGAACGGGACATGCTTTTCATCAACTTGGACCGTTTCACCAGTACGAGGATTGCGTCCAACCCGCGAGTCGCGCTTTTTCACCGAAAAGGCACCAAACCCACGCAGTTCGACCCGATCACCACGCGACATGGCGCCAGTGACTTCCTCGAATACCGTATTAACGATCCGCTCAACGTCTCGTTGATACAGGTGCGGGTTTTCGTCTGCAATCTTCTGAATCAATTCCGAGCGGATCATAATTTCGGCCCTCCCAAGCCAACGGCAAAAAGCTGTGTGATTTGAAACAACTATAGGAAATAAATCTGGAATCGGGAACAGAAACTGCGCACCCACAGTATGAAAACGCACCAGATTTGGCATTTTTCCGCTGACATCGAACCCAATTCGGGCAAGTCGTCTCTCATTTTCAGGCACTCGAACGATAGAGACAGGCCTCAGCTAAGGCCAGAAACTGTTGATTCGGAACCCCGACTAATCACCCCACCAATGCCGCCTCGATTTCAGTTACCTTCCGGATCACGGAAAAAGGCCCCGCTATTACACGGGGCCTCTCTAATTTCGGTACGCTAGCAAAGCGGAAGATTAGTCGCCAGACTTCAGTGCTGCGCCCAGGATGTCGCCCAGCGATGCGCCGGAATCCGAGGAGCCATACTGCGCCACTGCTTCTTTTTCTTCAGCAATTTCGCGTGCTTTGATCGACAGACCCAGACGACGTGTCTTGGAGTCGACGCTGGTGATGCGAACATCAACTTTGTCGCCAACATTGAAACGCTCAGGACGCTGCTCGGCACGGTCACGCGACAGATCGGAGCGACGGATAAAGGACTTCATACCTTCATACGCAACTTCGATGCCGCCTTCTTCGATCGCGGTGACTTCAACAGTCACGATCGAACCGCGCTTCACGCCGCCAACAGCTTCAGCGAACTTGTCGCCACCCAGGGCTTTGATCGAGAGCGAGATACGCTCTTTTTCAACGTCCACTTCGGAGACAACGGCCTGAACCATGTCGTTCTTGTGGTAGCTCTGGATCGCATCTTCGCCACGCTCGTCCCATGACAGGTCGGACAGGTGAACCATGCCATCGATGTCGCCTTCGAGACCAATGAACAGACCGAATTCGGTGATGTTCTTGACTTCGCCTTCGACTTCGGTGCCCTCGGGGTTGGCTTCTGCGAAGACTTCCCACGGGTTGCGCTGTGTCTGCTTGAGACCCAGGGATACGCGACGCTTGGAGCTGTCGATATCCAGAACCATAACTTCCACTTCCTGACTGGTCGAAACGATCTTGCCGGGGTGGATGTTCTTCTTAGTCCAGGACATTTCAGACACGTGAACCAGACCTTCAACACCTGGCTCCAGCTCAACAAATGCACCGTAGTCGGTGATGTTGGTGACGCGACCAGTGTGCACAGTTTCCAGTGGGAACTTAGCAGCAACCAGATCCCAAGGATCGTCCTGCAGCTGTTTCATGCCCAAGGAGATACGGTGGGTCTCTTTGTTGATCTTGATAACCTGGACCTTAACGGTCTCACCGATTGTCAGGATCTCGGATGGGTGGTTCACACGACGCCATGCCATGTCAGTGACGTGCAGCAGGCCGTCTACGCCGCCCAGGTCAACAAACGCACCGTATTCAGTGATGTTTTTCACAACACCGTCAACAGCCTGGCCTTCGGTCAGGTTGGCGATAACTTCAGCGCGCTGTTCGGCACGGGACTCTTCGAGGATCGCACGACGCGATACAACGATGTTGCCACGACGACGGTCCATTTTCAGAACCTGGAACGGCTGCTTCAGACCCATCAGTGGGCCAGCGTCACGCACGGGGCGAACGTCAACCTGCGAACCGGGCAAGAACGCAACTGCGCCGCCGAGGTCGACAGTAAAGCCACCTTTGACGCGACCAAAGATTGCGCCTTCGACGCGCTCTTCGCTTGCGTATGCTTTTTCCAGACGATCCCAAGCTTCTTCACGGCGGGCCATCTCACGCGAGATAACAGCTTCGCCTTTGGCGTTCTCAGCAGACCGCAGGTAGACTTCTACCTCGTCGCCAACAGCCAGTTCAGCTTCTTCACCAGGATTAGCGAATTCTTTCAGATCAACGCGGCCTTCCATCTTGTAGCCGACGTCGATGATAGCTTGGCCAGCCTCGATTGAGATGACTTTGCCTTTTACAACGGAACCCTCATCAGGGGTGTCCATTTCGAAGCTTTCATTCAGAAGGGCTTCGAAGTCCTCCATAGATACGTTTTGAGCCATGAGGTCTCATGTTTCCTTTTACATTTGTTTTCTGGCCGTGCGGTTGTCTCCGCCGGTCTTGGGGTTTGGTCAATATGGGCGCCGCGCAAACGGTATGAGCAAACAAACACAAAGGGCCGGAGGATACCCCAGCCCTGCTCATGATGCCGTGTGGACGTTAGCCGCCTCTATACTGACAGCGCGCGATATATTCGGATTCTCTTGCAGGTGCAAGCGGAACCGTTGTTTGCAACCGTGTATTTTATGGAACGAAGCAGCAGTAACAGTCACCCTTTGACACATGTGGTGGTCACCCGATGGCTCGCCTACTCCAGTTTTTAAAGACCCAAATCACTCCGGCTGCCAATATAGTTCCTATGATGACTGACGACCAGAACAATCTGGAACTCGGCGCTGTGATAGCAGTGGCCAAGAAACCATAAAATCCAATTGCCGGAAGAGGAAGCGCACACACAAGTCCGAGAACAAACCTTCGGGCCAATCTGCCTTTTAGAAAAAATTGCCGTACTACTGCAGCGCATGACAGCAGAACCCCTAAGACCGAGATCACAAGAAAAACAGAAATTTTATTGTGCATCGCCTCTGTAACGACCAGCCTCACAAACGGAACTTCATCCAATGGGGATTGTTCGAACCCAAAACTTTTGTGCACAACTCCTGGCTCATAGCCCCAACGCGCCGCTCGCACATTTTCTGTCTCACCAAAAATCTGCCCCCCATCGAAGAAGTCTTCTGTTTCAGGTCGCCAGAGGGCATCTGATTTTGGGTCCGCAACTAGGCACTTTGAACCTTGCAAAGGGAAGCTGCCAATTCCAACCGGCTGAATTGCCAGCAAATGGCCCTCGGTGTTTAGCGCAACGACGCTGACTGGGTCAGCGCCAAACAAACCGTCACCATACAGAAATCGCAGGGCAAATCCTTCGTCCGACTGACAGGACCAAGTTGAAAAATAGGGGCTGTGGGCCAAACCGGGCCAGGCTGACGCCATCAATAGCAAAAACGCAGTGACTAATTTCATGCGACTACTCAAAAAAAGAACTACAATTTAGGGCATTCTTAATGCTGATATCTCTTTCAGAGCAACCTGCAGCGCCTGCTCGATGCTCAGTTCACTAGTGTCTATCGTCAACGCATCCGCGGCCGGTTTCATCGGTGCCTCGGCCCGGTTCATATCGCGATCATCCCGCATCTTCACATCCGCCAGCACGGTTTCCAGAGAGGTCACTTCACCCTTGCCAGTCAGTTCCAGAAACCGTCGCCTCGCCCGCACCTCGGCGCTGGCGGTGACATACAGCTTCACCTCGGCATTGGGGCAAATCACGGTACCAATATCGCGCCCATCCAGCACCGCGCCACCAGCGCGGCGAGCAAAAGCGCGTTGAAAATCGACCAGCGCCGCGCGCACTTCAGCGATCACGGCTACTTTGGAAGCTGCTTGTGCCACCTCGGCCGTGCGCAGGTCGTCACGGTCCAGGTCCTCGGCTTGCAGGTTTTTTGCGGCCTCGATGGGCTCAACCCCAGCCAACACCCGCGCCCCAACTGCGCGATACAACAAACCAGTGTCCAAATGAGCAAAACCAAACTGAGCGGCAATCGCTTTGGAAATAGTGCCCTTGCCCGCAGCAGCGGGCCCGTCGATTGCAATAGTGAAGGTATCAGTCATTTGCTTGTCCAGCCTCGCCAACCTGACCGGACCAAGCCCGCAAGCACAGCGAACATAGCAACCGATGTCAGGACAGATTTCATTACCGTCGAACGAGAGGCCGAAGCTATGGTCAGATCACTGGTATCGCCTGACAGCAGCAGGGCCACCCGCATGTTTTCCAAGTAGTCCGATCCCATAGCGGCCAGTACCACAAAGACCAATACAGTCAGCAGCCAGCCCCTAGCATAGAGATGTCGCAACGCGCCGATCAACACAAAGCCAAGAAGTGCCGGGTAGGCCATATCCAACAGACGTTGAGGACCGGTGTAGAGCGCCCGTCCCTCGGCCCCCAGTGCAGATAGAAAGGCGCGCGCCTCCTCAGCGCTATAGCCCATCGGGCGCAGATCAAACGGTGGCAGACCGTCTGCGTATTGCGTGATGCTTGGCAAGGTCCAAGCGATCATGACAGCGTAAACGCCCAGAGCAGCAGCGAAAACTCCCCAGTAGATCTGCCGACCTTGCATCAGCCGTGGCTCAACTTGGCGCCCAATGCACCCATCAGCGGTTCAAATATTGGGAACGACGTTGAAATCGGGCCGCCATCATCCACTGTGACCGGATTTTGGGCAGCCATGCCCAGCACCATAAAGGCCATTGCGATACGGTGATCCAGTTGGCTGGCACATGTTGCCCCACCTGGCACACCTTCAGGGCCCAAACCAGTAACCTGCCACCAATCCTCGCCCTCGTCCACAGTCACACCGCAGGCGCGCAGCCCTTTGGCCATGGCGTCGATGCGGTCACTTTCCTTGACCCGCAGTTCTTTGACCCCGGCCATCATGGTCTTGCCAGTAGCATGGGCGGCCACAACCGACAGGACCGGGTATTCATCGATCATCGAGGCGGCTCGCGCAGGCGGCACCTCGATGCCCGTCATGTTAGGCGAGTACTTGGCGCGCAGGTCGGCAACAGGTTCGCCGCCTTCTTCGCGCTCATTCTCATATGTCAGATCAGCCCCCATGTCGCGCAGGGTAGTAAACAGACCGGCACGGGTCGGGTTCAGGCCAATACCGGGGATCAACACGTCCGAGCCTGGTGTAATAATTGCAGCGCAAACTGGGAACGCAGCACTAGACGGATCGCGTGGCACCGCAATCACCTGCGGCTTCAACTCAGGCTGACCAGTCAAGGTGATCTCGCGCCCTTCGTCGATTTCAACCACCGTGATCTCGGCGCCAAAACCCGCCAACATCCGCTCTGAGTGATCACGTGTGGCCTCTTTCTCAATGACCACCGTCTTACCCGGCGCGTTCAGGCCAGCAAGCAGCATGGCTGATTTCACCTGCGCCGAAGGCACCGGCACCACATACCGCACGGGCACGGGATCAGCGGCCCCGACGATGGTCATCGGCAGACGCCCACCTTTGCGACCAACGGTTTGGGCACCAAACAGCGCCAGCGGATCAGTGACACGGGCCATTGGGCGGCCATTCAAACTGGCATCGCCCGTAAAGGTCGCAGTGATTGGCTGGGTCGCCATTGCGCCCATGATCAGCCGCACGCCAGTGCCGGAATTACCACAATCGATCACATTTCCCGGTTCTGCAAATCCACCAACGCCAACACCAAACACCGACCACTCGCCGCCGCCGTGGTTCACCACTTCGGCGCCAAAGGCCTGCATCGCCTTGGCTGTGTCCAGCACATCTTCGCCCTCAAGCAAGCCGGAAATTCTGGTCTCGCCAATCGCCATCGCACCCAAGATCAGCGAGCGGTGCGAAATTGATTTATCTCCGGGAACTTCGGCCACACCACTAAGCGGGCCGCAGCGATGAGAGGTCATTGGGGTGGGCGTGCCGTGTCCGGACATACGATGGCTTTCCTTATGCGAGCGTTATCATTTTCCTACCCAATCACCCCAGCCCGGTCCAGAGCGATTTGTCTTCACTGCCCCCATCCAGCCAGACTTCTGGGTTGGTTTGAGCAATTTGCTTGAACAAATCCTCACCCAAAGTGTTGCGCAGCCGGATGCTGACAGCGCGCTCGCTCAGCTCCTCCTGCCGTGTCATGTAGAAATCTGAGCCAAACAAAACTCTGGAGCGCAACCGCCTGCTCGCGACATCATCTCCTTTCAGCAACATGCGCAGGATCGGTGCAAAAGCTTCGAAATGGAACATGGTGTAGGAAATGTCGGTCCAAAGGTTTGGGAACTCACCGCCACCAATCATCTCGCGGATTTGTTCCATCCAATTTTCATTACCACGGGTGTCTTTGGCATTGGAATAAGCCGCCCAGTCAACCTGCCCCCCAAAATGGGCAAAGCAAAGCCGCATCTGAGGGAATTTCCGCAAGACCGGTAGGTACGCATGTGGTCGGGTGTACCCATCACCTTTGTAGTCACAGACATAACGCCCTTGCACCCCGCCACGAGAACAATGGGTCATCACTGGCAATCCCAGTTCAAACACGCGTGGATAGATCTGCTGCATCAGAACAGGGTTGTCAGGTGCAAAGCCAAGCCTTGGGTAAATCTTCAGCCCTTTGAACTCCAGTTCATTGAGAGCGCGCAAACATTCCGCAACACTTGTAGGGTCGCGCGGATCAACCGTTGCAAATGGCACGACACTGCCCGCAGGATCTGCCGCATCCCTAAGCTGGGCCAGTTCATCATGCTGGTCTTTCAACCCCACAGGTACCGGACCACGTTCAATTTTCGACATATCCATTGGCAGCACGACGAATCGCGTCCCCCGAGGGTAGTGCCGAACAACATCCTCCAGAATATGCGCCTGCGAGGGCCGCGAGCCTTGCAATAGAAACTGGTGCAGGCGTTCCACTTGTTCCGAGATGTGCTCTTGCCCGATTGTGCGTAGAAACTTGGCCAGCGCCAAAATAAGCCCTGGCTCACTGCGCAAAAACCGTATCGCAGGAAACGGAAAGCTCCGCGGTACATGCTGTGCTGTAAAGGTATGAATATGGCAATTTGTGATACGAATATCCGACATGAAATAGCTCCTGAAATATCAGGCGAGCATGACATGCCGGATCACTGAATCAAAGCCGCTTGAACGTCAGATAGTGCGGCGTCCGGCCTTCGCGCAGGGCTTTCTGCTCGTATCGGGTAGAAAGCCAATCATCCCATGAAACCCGCCAGTCTGTAGGCCCTTCTGCCAGCCATTCAAATCCTGCTTTGGGCACTTCCTCAAGCGTTTGGCGCACATAGTCAGGGATGTCAGTGGCAACCCGAAAAATGGCTCCGGGTTTCAACACCTGCGCCAACGGTTCCAGATGTTCCTGCGTCACAAAACGGCGGCGGTGATGGCGGCTTTTGGGCCAGGGATCAGGGTAGAGCAGAAAGGCGCGTGAAATTGATGCCTCAGGTAATACATCCATCAGATCCCGCGCATCACCGGGGTGCACTGCAATGTTATCGCATTTGGCCTGACGGATTTTGCCCAACAACGTGGCAACACCATTGATATACGGTTCGGCGCCAATGATCCCGACATCCGGGTTGGCCGCAGCCTGATGAACCAGATGTTCGCCGCCGCCAAACCCAACTTCAAGCCAAACGTCCCGACCACCGAACAGCGCCTGCAGATCCAAATTATCTCGGTTGGGGTTCTCGTCCCACCCCACCGCACCGGGACTAAGCGGCGCAAGATCCTCGTCCAGATAGACCTTCTGGTTGGGCTTCAGCGTCTTGCCCTTAAAACGGCCATAAAAATTGCGCCATGGCGCTCCACTCACGTGGGCGTCGCCCTTAGGTTTGTCACTTGAAGTCTGATCGTCGGACATCTGCGGTTTCCTGTTTGGCGCTACGGCAATACTGGCAGCTCCTGTGCCGCAACCATCCGTCCGGGTCAAGTCACCCGACGGTGGTCAGTTTGCCACCGGGCTTTCGCGCAGCACTCCGGCCGCGATCATTTTCAATCGCGACGGATACCATTCGCCGCCAGATTCAACCCGCAGAGTTTCGATCGCAAAGCCGGCGTCGACACCCCGTTCCACCAGATAGGCAAGATGTTCATAAATCTCAGACTGAGTATCCGCGTAAATCCAGCTGCCAAAGTCGAAAGGCGAGTCCCAGGCTTCGTCTTCCTTCCAGCTGTCGTAATATTTCTTGACCGAATTAGAGGACCAGCTCCGTTGGTGAAATCCTATTTTTGACCCCAACATCATCCGACGCCGATCTCCCGCAAGGAAGACATCAATACAGGCGCTTACACATTCACCAGCCACAACCGTGTCGAGACCGAAATCGATAACGATCCAAGCCATTTCCTCGCCAGCGTAAACACTGCCACCACTGCTGTTCAGACGCAGTTCGGTGACATCGGGGTGGCTGCTCAACACGGTCCGCAACGCCTCGATGTCGTCGTTGGTCATCTCGGCATCACTGCCTTTGATTTCGGTTTCGGTATCATAAATCAGTACATGCCCGTCGAGAGTAAATTTCTCTGGCAACGTGTCCTTGGCCCAGAGGGTCACAGGGCTTGCAATCAAAAAACAGACCAGAAGGGTTCGAAACATAGAAGGATCCAATCGTAAGCTAAGTAACGATTTTAATTATGCCTATGTTCGCGCTTTCAACCAAGAGTCAATTACGGCCTGCCTTGTTGGCCGGATTTTGTCTGGTTCAGGGCAAAGAAAAAGGCGGGCAACAAGGCCCGCCTTTTCGCTGTCATCAGATCTATGATCAAACCGCTTTTTTCAGCGCCTCAACCAGATCTGTCTTTTCCCAGCTAAAGCCGCCGTCGGCCTCAGGCGCGCGACCAAAGTGACCATAGGCAGCTGTCCGCTGATAGATTGGCTTGTTCAGCCCTAGATGCTCTCGAATACCGCGCGGCGTCAGATCCATGACCTGGTCGATCGCCTTTTCGATGGCTGCGGCATCAACATCGCCTGAACCATGAGTATCGGCGTAAATCGACAGAGGCTTGGATACGCCAATCGCATACGACAACTGAATGGTGCAGCGCTCGGCCATACCCGCAGCTACCACGTTCTTAGCCAGGTAGCGCGCTGCATAGGCTGCAGAGCGGTCAACCTTGGTCGGATCTTTACCCGAGAAAGCACCGCCACCATGAGGCGCAGCACCACCGTAGGTATCAACGATAATCTTTCGTCCTGTCAGCCCTGCATCCCCGTCGGGGCCACCGATGACAAACTTTCCGGTTGGGTTGACGTGCCATTGGGTGGCTTCGGTCAGCCAGCCTTCAGGCAGAACTTCGGTGATATAAGGGGCAACCATTGCGCGAATGTCACCCGAAGTCAGAGTTTCGTCCAGATGCTGTGTTGACAGCACGACCGAGCTAACGCCCACTGGCTTGCCGTTTTCATAAACCACGGAAAGCTGCGACTTGGCGTCTGGACCCAATGCAGGCTCCGTGCCGTTCTTACGAACTTCGGCCAGACGACGCAAAATTGCATGCGAATACTGGATCGGAGCAGGCATCAACTGCGGCGTTTCTGTTGTGGCATAGCCAAACATGATACCCTGATCGCCAGCGCCTTCGTCTTTGTCACCCGCAGCATCAACACCCTGCGCAATATGCGCGGACTGTTCATGCAGCAGGTTGGTTACTTCTACTGTTTCGTGGTGAAATTTTTCCTGCTCATAGCCAATATCTTTAATACACGCACGCGTGATATCTTCGATACGATCCATATAATCGTGTAGTTTATCCTGATCGGACAGGCCGACTTCGCCGCCGATCACCACCCTATTGGTGGTTGCAAAGGTTTCAGCTGCAACACGTGCTTCAGGTTCTTCTGCTAAGAAAGCGTCCAGAACTGCATCCGAAATGCGGTCACAAACCTTGTCAGGGTGACCCTCGGAAACGGATTCCGAGGTGAAAGTAAAGTTTTTACGGGTCATGAAAATGCTCCATTGGGTTTCGTCTACCACGTCAGGAAGCCGTTGTGGTGGGTATCGGGCGGAAATACGCGGCTTTCGCGCGAGGGTCAATCTATAAGCAGCAAGGGTTAATTAGCTATGTGCGAATTGCAATAAACCGATGCCTCCACCCCACAAAGCCAGCCAACAACAATAGAAACAAAAACACAGGCAGATCGCCAACGCGGCTGTACAGGGTCGGCGGTAGCGGCTGTGGCAGGACGGCATCAACGAAACCCGCCTCGCCCAGTGGTAGGCTTTCGCGTATCCGACCGTGGCCGTCGATCATTGCCGAAACGCCGGTATTTGCCACACGGATCATTGGCAACCCCTGTTCCGCTGCGCGCATCTGGGCCTGCACCAGGTGCTGATAGGGACCGGAATAGATGCCAAACCAAGCGTCGTTGGTAATCTGAACCAACATATCAGGCCGCTCGGGCGCCTTGTTCACAAGCTGGGGAAACACTGCTTCATAGCAGATGAGTGGCAGAGCTTTCCCAATTGTCAGGTCTAATATCTGAGCGCCCTGCCCCGAAGTATAGCCTGAGCCGGCTTGGGAGGCAAAACCAGCAATACCAAAACGTGCCAAAAAGTCACCAAAGGGCACATATTCTCCAAAGGGCACCAGATGGGTTTTATCGTAGATCTGGTTCGTCGCACCTTGTTCATCCAGCACCAGCAACGAGTTGAAATACCGTAGCCCCTCAGAGCGTTGAATTCCTGTAATTACCGGCACTCCATCTGCGGCATTCGCAATCGCCGCCAGAGTTTCGTCAGCATAGTTCAATAATTGCGGCACGGCAGTTTCCGGCCAAACAACCAGATCCGGACGCGGCATGGCAGAGGTATACCCCAATTGTCGACGTACAAATCCCCAGCGATAATCCGGGCGCCATTTTTGATCCTGAGGGGCGTTTGGCTGCACCAAACGCACCACTTTCTGTGTCAGAACCGGATCAGCTGGCGACGGCAATAAAACCATCGCGAAAAGCGCCAGCAGCGGTGGAATACCAGTCAAAACCGGGCTGCGCGGAAGCAAGCCAAGCGGCAGCACAGTTGCCAGTGTCAAAAATGCCAGCCCGTGAGGCCCAATCCAAGGCAATAAAACGGCAGCGGGGCTATCGATCCAAAACTGACCAAAAGCTGCCCAGGGCAAGCCGCTGAAAAGATAGGCCCGGCCAAACTCGGCCAGCGACCACGCCACAATCAGCGCCAGCACGCGCAAACTGCTGAGGGAAACCCGGGCTGCCACTCCAAAGGCTACGGCCCAGAAAAGCGCCAATCCGCCCGCTAAGAAGAACAACGCAAACGGCGCCATCCATGCGTGACGGTCCGGATCAACCTGAAACGGTTCGACAATCCAGGACATCCCGAATCCAAAATATCCAAGCCCAAACAGCCAGCCAATCCATGCTCCACTGCGAACTGAAGAGGCCCTAAGGAACTGTAGCGACACCAGTCCCAAAGCGAAGGGCACAGCCCATAAATACTGCAGAGGCGCTAATGCCAGCGCCAATACAATACCAAGCCCAAGACTCAGGAGTGTTGTAGCAGACCAAATTAGGATCGGTCCGTTCGCCAGCCGCTGAACTGCAATCACCCTGTTTTGTCCGGCAGGCGCACCCGAAGCCGCTTAATTCGGCGTGGATCTGCATCCATCACCTCAAACTCTGGCCCATCCGGGTGCAGAACAACCTCGCCACGGGCAGGCACACGGCCGGACAACATGAACACCAACCCACCCAGTGAGTCGATTTCTTCTTCGTCTACGTCCTCGTGACTGGTCAAGGAACGGCCAATTTCAGCCTCAAATTCATCCAGCGGCGTGCGCGCCTGAGCAATGTAACAGCCCGGTTTTTCCTTGAACCATGTCTGATCTTCACCGGTATCATGTTCATCTTCGATCTCACCCACCACCTGTTCGATCAAATCTTCGATGGTCAGAAGCCCGTCTACACCACCATATTCATCGATCACCAGAGCCATATGGCGGCGTTCGGTCTGCATCTTGGACAACAAGACGCCGATAGGCATAGACGGCGGCACAAACAGCAGCGGTCGTAACATCAACTTGAGATCAAAATCACGGTCGTCGCTGCTAAACCCATGCGTCAGCGCAAGGTCCTTTAGGTGGGCAAACCCCAGCGGCGTATCCAGCGTGCCCTCATAGACCGGTATCCGGGTCAATCCGCTGTCGCGGAACATCTGCACCAACTCTTCCATCGGAATGGTGATTGGGACGGCCATAATTTCAGCCGTGGGAATTGCCACGTCTTCAACCCTCATCCGGGAGAGATTGATTATGCCGTGTGGTTGAGCCAGCGAAACCCGCTGCACAACGTGACCGTTGGCTTTAGGCTCTTCGCTGGAAGCAACCTGTGTCCAAGATCCAAATATTCGACCGAGAAACCCAGTATCTTGTACAGGTTCCGCCTTGTTATCGTTCGGCTGCGCGCGTTGCGCCGCGTTAGAACTGCCGTCTATATCGCCCATTTTTCCTATCCGTTAGGTCCCGTTCAGGGACTGTCATTTTCTGTATATGGGTTATCCACACCCAATTTGCCAAGTATCTCGACCTCTATGGCCTCCATCAGAGTGGCATCTGGGTCACGAATGTGATCATAACCCAATAGATGTAAGACCCCGTGAACGACCAAATGAGACACGTGATCCTCCATTGGCTTACCTGCATCTGCCGCTTCGAGAGCGCAGGTGTCATATGAAATTGCGATATCCCCGAGAGAGATCTCACCAGTAAAATCAGGCTCAGGTTTATCGGGTTTCTCACCCGCTAGCTCCGGCGCGAGATCTTCAGCTGGCCAGCTGAGTACGTTGGTTGCCTTGGGTTTATCACGAAATTCGCCATTCAACTCTGTGATACGCGCATCGTTACATCCCAGAAGGGAGAGTTCGCAGGTGTCTGGATTGATCCCGAGATGCGTTAAAGTGGTGGCAATGACCTCGGCAGCCAGAGCGTTAAAGCCATCCTGCTGCCAGCGATCGTCTTCTATACTGATTTCAAGGATCATGGTCTACTTGCATAAGTTGGGGGCCAGCCCCCAAACCCCCGGGATATTTCTGGCTAGATGAACAGGGGAAGGGCTCAGGCTTTGTCATCTGCCTCATAGGCTTCGATGATGGCGGCGACAAGTGGGTGGCGCACGACATCCCGTGAGGTGAAATAATTGAAACTGACTTTTGGGATCACTTTCAACAGGCGCTCGGCATCCTGCAGGCCCGAGGGCACGTTTCGTGGCAGGTCGATCTGGGTGCGGTCGCCAGTGATCACCATGCGTGATCCTTCACCAAGCCGGGTGAGGAACATCTTCATCTGCATGGTGGTGGCGTTTTGTGCCTCATCCAAAACGACATAAGCATTTGAAAGGGTTCGCCCGCGCATAAATGCCAGTGGCGCGATTTCGATCCGCTTTTCTTCCAGCAGTTTGGCCAATTGCTTACCGGGTAGAAAATCGTTCAGCGCATCGTAGAGCGGCTGCATGTATGGGTCGACTTTGTCTTTCATGTCGCCCGGCAAATAGCCCAGCTTTTCGCCCGCCTCGACTGCCGGCCGCGACAGAATGATTTTGTCCACATGCCCTGTAATGAACATGGAGACACCCACAGCAACGGCCAGATAGGTTTTGCCAGTACCGGCAGGGCCGATGCCAAAGGCCAGTTCATGAGCGAACAGAGATTGGACATAAGCCTTTTGTGCGTCGGTGCGGGGCTCAACCAGTTTTTTGCGGGTCTTGATCTCGACGTTTCCGCCTTTGAACATTTCCAGCTGATCACCGGGAGATTTTTCCTGACTGGGCGCCATCCGCAATTCGCGATCTACATCGCCATGTTCAACCACCCGGCCGCCTTCCAACCGCTGATATAACGCCTGTAAAATCTCTGCCGCCCGCTCGTTGGCGTCCGCAGGCCCAATGAGTCGCAACTGATTGCCACGACGAACAATCTGTATTTCTAGCTTTTTCTCAATATCAGCCAAATTGCGATCATATTCACCGCACAGGTCTATCAGCAGGCGATTGTCGGGAAATTCCAGCAGTACATCCAGATCTGAGGGTTGATCTTCTGTTGGGTTCAGGATGCCAAGGGCCAAACTGATCTCCTGTTTTGGGCGTTACCTTTATACTGTGACTCTGCGTGAGCCGGGGTGCAAGCGCCAGCGCAGTATTTTTACACAATTGAGACAAAAACGGCCGCCCATAGGGGCGGCCGCTTAAAGATCAATGCCAAATAAGACTACAGCGAGTCGGGGAAAGAGGATCCGCTTTTATATGGGCCAGTGGCGGTATTACGTGGCAACTCACTGTTACAGACGGGTTTGCCATCAGGCGTGCGGCGCAGATCGGCGTAGCCTTCAAGGCCATCGTCGATCAACCAGTGCTCACAGCCTTGGGGATCAACCCAGATCCCAGCCTGCATCCGAGACAGATCGCCAGAACTGGCATCACCAAAATGCTGGTCAACAGTTTTATTGCCTGTTTCGGAACAAGCGGACAACATAGCTACAGCAGCGACAAGCGCAGCGGCTTTGAATATTTGCATGAGTTATCTCCCTCAGCGCAGGCAATAAATTTCAACACGGCGGTTCTTCGCCATGTTAGCGGCACTGGTGTTCGGCACGGCAGGATCACGTTCACCATAGGCACGGACGTCAGCGATACGCGCTCCGACTGAGCTACCAACCCGCGCAACTGCATTTGCACGCCGTTCAGACAGACGGATGTTATACTCGTCGGATGCCCGGCTATCGGTATGACCGACAACGACGAAGGTACGCGCATTGGCCGTCTTGAAGAACTCTTGCAGACGTTGCTTGCCGGCAGCATTAATTGAATGCCGGTCAGTCGCAAAGAACTGATCAGTGGGCATAACGCCGCAAATGTTACCACGGCGGCACACAGGTTTGCCATCTGGCGTCACATGGGGCGACATGAAGCCTTCGGCACCGTCATCCATCACCCAGTGCTCACAACCATCCGGGTCAACCCAGATTGTTGGCACATAGCGTTCCCCTACAACAGTTCGTGTTTGTTGCGCCTGCACCGGCGCGGTCAGCAGCCCCAGAGTGGTCGCGACAGCGGCCAGCGTGGCAAGTGCACCCTTCGCTTTGAAATTCAACACAACGAGATATCCTTCACCTAAGTTCCCCCACAACGCCGCAAAGCCCCACAACGCGACGCGCACAATAAATATATTCTACCCAACTTTTAGACATTTAACCTGCGTATTCATATGCTTTACAAATTAAATTATGCCAGATCACTGAACACTCAAGCGTTTTTAGCCGGATTGTGTTCAATTTAACCCCCTAAATCGGCATTACCGCTTAAAGGAGGGGCGCCATCAATTGATATCTCATAGGCGAGTCTCTCAACGGATAAGCTCACCGGCCAGCGAATTGGTCGAAGAGGCCATGATGCGCACCCGTGCCAGATCACCCACTTCTCTGTTGCAGTCAGACACATGAACAGAATGCAGGTAGTCTGATTTACCAACCATCTGCCCCGGCAAACGGCCAGGCTTCTCGAGCAAGACACCAACTTCGCGTCCAACCATGCTTTCCTGGATCTCACGCTGCTGTCGGCTCAACAAGGCTTGCAAGCGCTGCAGCCGTTCGGAAGCTTCTGCATCATCGACCTGAGGCCTTTCAGCAGCGGGCGTCCCCGGCCGGGTAGAGTATTTAAAGGAGTATGCGGTGCCGTAATTAACTTCTTCGATCAAATCCAGCGTCGCCTGGAAATCCGCCTCGGTCTCTTCGGGGAAGCCAACGATGAAATCGCCAGACAACAAGATATCCGGCCGCGCGGCTCGGATTTTCTCTACCACACGCAGATAGCTCTCGGCTGTATGGCTGCGGTTCATCCGCTTGAGGATCTTGTCAGATCCTGACTGCACTGGCAGGTGCAAATAGGGCATCAGTTTGGTACATGTGCCATGCGCCTCGATCAGGTCGTCCATCATGTCGTTGGGGTGTGAGGTGGTAAAGCGGATCCGCTCCAACCCGTCGACCTTATCCAACTGCCAGATCAACTGCGCCAGCGTCAGGTCTCCGTTTTCACCGGCGCCGTGATAGGCGTTGACGTTTTGACCCAGCAGGGTGATCTCGCGCACGCCCCGCTCAACCAGATCACGCGCCTCTGTCAAAATACGATCTGCCGGGCGCGAAACTTCGGCACCACGGGTATACGGCACCACGCAGAAAGCACAGAACTTGTCACATCCTTCCTGAACGGTCAGAAAAGCGGTCGGGCCACGCTTGGCCTTTGGGCGGCTTTTTAGCTTTTCGAATTTGTCTTCTTCCGGAAAATCTGTGTCGAGCGCCTTTTCTCCCTGCCGGATCTTAGTCTCCATTTCCGGCAGTCGGTGATAGCTTTGCGGACCAACCACCAGATCCACCATCGGCTGACGGCGCATGATCTCCTGGCCTTCGGCCTGTGCCACACAGCCAGCAACACCAATTTTCAGATCGGGCTTGGCCGCCTTCAATCCCTTGAAACGGCCCAATTCTGAGTAAATTTTTTCAGCCGCTTTTTCGCGAATGTGGCAGGTATTCAGCAGGATCATATCCGCATCATCGGCAGTTTTGGCTTCCACATACCCCTTCTCGCCCAGCGCTTCGGCCATGCGCTCGCTGTCATAGACATTCATCTGGCAGCCATAAGTCTTGATAAACAGCTTCTTCGGGGCGCTCATTAGGTCAGCCTTTCAGCACGGGAGGGAAGTAGCCGCCTGCCATAAGGGCAAAAGCGACCGCTTGCAATGCCGACGCAATTAACCGATTTTGACACAAAACGCCAGTACGGCAGGGACAAGCAGGCATGATGTACACTTCGCTGGATGATTTTATTGACCAAAGCAAAGACCTGCTGGTCAAAGGGCCGGTGGCTCTGATCTTCGTAGAGGATGAAGTCGAAATAGCCACCACCCTGCGCCACCATCTACAAACGGGCTTCAATACTGTGCTGGCGCTGATGCCGGATGCTTTCGATCTGCCCAAAGACATCATGTCCAAGGTGCATCGGGTGCCTTATGATGCAACACGGCCGCAAGCCGTGTTCAACGCGGTCAACAAAGTCATCTCCGCCGCAGAGCCCGGGTGCTGGTTCTACTACTGTTACAACGCCGAATACCTGTTCTACCCGTTCTGCGAGACACGCAGCATCGCCGAAATGCTCAGTTTTCACACCGAAGAACGTCGTGACGCAATGTTGACCTATGTGATTGACCTCTACGCTGGGGACCTACAGGCCACGCCCAGCGCAGTCTCACTGGAACAGGCCTATCTGGACAAGTCCGGCTATTACGCCCAGGCAAGGCCAGAGCCGGAAACGGGTCACCCCCGTGATCGACAGCTTGATTTTTTTGGGGGCGTGCGCTGGCGGTACGAAGAACACATCCCCCAGAGCAGCCGCAAGATCGACCGAATTTCACTTTTTCGCGCCAAAACGAACCTGAAGCTTTTGCCTGATCACCGCTTTGATGATCAGGAGTACAACACCTACGCCTGCCCCTGGCATCACAACCTGACTGCTGCAGTCTGCTCCTTCAGAACGGCCAAAGCACTAAAGCGAAACCCAGGGTCTTCGTTTGATATCGACAGTTTCCGCTGGCACAACTCCACCCCGTTTGAATGGCACTCACGCCAATTGTTGGATTTGGGATTGATGGAACCGGGACAGTGGTTCTAAAACACCACTACTTCTCTGATCCGGTCTTCATCTAGCCCTAAATATCCCGGGGGAGCCGCCCAAAGGGTGGCGGGGGCAGCGCCCCCAGTTTTGTTCAACGCTGCAGTAACATCGGAAACCAATCCTGGCGCAGCCGTTGACCTGGTACCATCTCATGCCCCGGATAAGGCGGCGATGTGGGGCCCGGGCGCTCGACATAGCGCGCATCATCCCCCACCAACCGCAGGGAAAATGCGCGACGACGGGATGTGCTTGTATTGCCACGCGCCCCGTGCAGAGTTTTAAAATTAAACGCGACCGCATCACCGGGCTGCATTGGGTATTCAAGCACCGTCATGTCCTCGGCATCAGGATCCGGGACAGGCATGTACTGCCCATCATCGGCAAAGAAATCCTGCTCTGACACCCAACGCGTTGGCAACACCTCTTTTTCCCACCTATGTGACCCGGCAACACAGCGCAGCGCCGCATTGGTCACCTCGTCGAGCGGCGACCAGAAACTGATGGTCTGTTGTCCTTCGACGAAATAATACGGCCCATCCTGATGCCAGGGCGTCGCCATAGAGGTCCCCGGCTCTTTGACCAACACATGATCATGGAACATCTGTACGGACTTGGATCCCATCAGATCAGCAGCGACCTCAGCCACCGGTGAGGTTTCTATTGCGTCTTTGAACTCACTTATCCGGGTCCAATTGCAATAGTCGTCAAAGAACCTGCCGCTTTCGCCCGCCTTGTCGTTGTTCGACGCATAGGGACCAGGATCTTCCATATTAACCGCCACGCCAGCGCGGAGCTGCTCCACCTGATTGGCAAAAAGCCCACGGATCAACACGACCCCGTCACGTTGATACTGGTCGATGTGGTCCTGAGTGATGAGAGGGTGAACCATAGTGGGCTCCTTTAACTAGCTGGTATGTCCTTGCCTGCAACCTGCCCCGCCAGACATATGCTTTCAAATAATATGTTTTAACTATACCCTTAATCTCATGTTATATCTCACCCTACGCCACTATGAATATGTTGCAGGTGTTGCCCAGCACGGGGGGCTGACTGCAGCAGCTGAGGCCCTACACGTCAGCCAGCCTGCTCTGTCGACTGCGCTGGCTCGAATCGAAGAGCACTTGGGACACGCCCTATTTTTACGCCGTCGCGGTGCCGCCCTGATATTGACCCCACAGGGGCGTGACTTTGCGGCCCGAGCACAAACACTGCTTGAACAGGCAGCATTGCTGGAAAACCCGAGGTTGCCCCCCAAAAGCGCGCAGCCTCTTTGTTTTGGTTGCTTCTCCGACCTAGCGCCCTTTTTACTAGCCCCAACGCTCAGAACCCTGCGTGCAGCCCTTCCCGGGCACCGCATCGATTTTCGGGCTGATCCCTTTGATCCGCTGATCTCGGCATTGGGCAAAAGCGAAATAGATCTGGCTATCAGCTACGACCTTGGCCTGGATGCCAGCTTCAACCGCACTGAACTCTGCCGTCTCACACCACATGCATTGGTGACACCGGACCACCCAGTATCTGCACAAGCCTCTGTCACACTGGCTGAACTGGCCCAGTTTCCGCTGACACTGTCACATGAAGGGCTATCCGTGCAGCATATGTTATCCCTGTTTAAGGCACAGGGTCTGATGCCAAAAATCGCCCACCGCGCAGCGTCGCTAGAATTGCTCAGAAGCCTTGCTGCCAACGGCGAGGGCATTGGGATTAGCTACAGCTTGCCACCCGGGTCACTCAGCTATGACGGCAAACCTCTCAAGGCTACCCCCATCTCCGACCCACAAGCGCGTGAACCCATCGTTCTGATCAGCCACGGTCAAATGCCAAAAGGCAGCCCACTGGGCGTCGCTTTGTCTGCTTTGTCCAAAGAATTGCCAAAATACCTGGCGTCCCGGTAGCTTCGCGTCAAACCCTGCGCAAGCGGATCACCACATCAACCGAGGCAATCTCAACCCCGTCTGGGGCCTTGGGCAAACGCTGTATCACCAGCTGATCTGCCGGAGCATCCGATAGCCGCCCTTCGTCTTCCCAGTAGAAATGGGGGTGATCATGGGTGTTGGTGTCAAAATAGCTCTTAGAGCCATCAACGGTAATTTCCTGCAACACCCCAGCCTCACAAAACGCGCGCAGCGTATTGTAGACTGTTGCAAGGGAGACCGCCGCGCCCTCGGTCTGTGCTGAGTCGAACAGGCTTTCAGCGGTGACATGGCGGTGATTGCCATCGCCGACCAGTAGCTCTGCCAACGCAACCCGTTGCCGAGTCGGCCTTAGGTTGGCTGTTTCCAGCCAGTTGGTTGCGATATTCACGCTATTTGGCGTCATCAGCAGATCCTGCATCGTGTTGCTGCCTGCATATATAGGGGAAAGTCACCCCCAATTTCAAATGAAATTCATTCGCAACTACGCTGAACCACTTGTGTCACGCACTCGACCTGCACTTGCAGGACCCTTTCACAGGGTGCTACATGGACTTAACACCATTTGATATATCAGGCAGGAGATGCGCCAGTATGGCCGATTACCCCAGCAGCTTTGACAAAGACGACTTGCTGAAATGTGCCCGTGGCGAGCTATTCGGCCCCGGCAATGCGCAGCTCCCTGCCCCGCCGATGCTGATGATGGACCGTATCACCGAAGTCAGCGGAGACGGCGGTGCCCACGGTAAGGGCCACATTGTGGCCGAGTTCGACATCAATCCCGAGCTGTGGTTCTTTGAATGCCACTTCCCCGGCAACCCGATCATGCCCGGCTGTCTGGGCCTTGATGGTCTGTGGCAGTTGACCGGCTTCAACCTCGGCTGGCGCGGCTGGCAGGGTCGCGGCTATGCGCTGGGTGTAGGCGAGGTCAAACTGACCGGTATGGTCCGCCCCGAGCGCAAGATGCTGACTTACAAAATCGACTTCACCAAGGCGATCCAAACCCGCCGCCTGACCATGGGCGTTGCTGATGGCATCGTCGAAGCCGACGGCGAAGTGATCTACGACGTCAAAGGCATGAAGGTCGCGCTCAGCGAGAGCTAAATCGGTCATTTAAACGAAGAGCTAGAAAGAGGCCCGCGGGCCTCTTTCTTTGTAATTTTGGCCTTGTGCGAACTTCTGCTGTGAACCTTCAATTTGGGGAACATCGTCTCATTGGTGGTGCAAAACCACCTTGCGCCGCCGTCTTCCAAACTCATCTAAAATTTTAACGCGCTTTCCTGGATTGCCTAGGTATTCTCGCGACGTTGTTTTTCCAAACTTGTCTAAAATAGTTACGGTAAAACTGATGCCGGTGTGATCGGCGATGTAACGAACAATAAATTCCTTAAAATCCTGAACATCTGCTTCGTGTTTAGCGCAAAACTCGGGAAACCCTTCTTTAAACATAGGGATTATTTTCGCCAGATCGCTTTCAGAATCGGCTCCTTCAACAGTGCCACGCAAGAAATCTACCACTAGCGAACGGTCTTCTGATGCAGAAGCTTCTTCGAAAATAGGAACAAAACAGTAGCCAAAAATGAAGCTCGCCCCACCCGCAATTGAGTCAGCAAAGTTATGCGCAATTCCGTGGAGTTTCCCATGTCTCATTGGAGCAGCATAGTGCATTCACAATTGCGGGGTCTACTTCTTTTCTGTGAGACTTTCGACCGCGCTTTATTGAGCCATCGGAATCTCATAAACCCCAACCCACCTTGCACCTCACCTCTGCAATGCCTAGTAAGACACAAGCAAACAAGGGAGTGCACCTCTGCGTCGTGTCGTCACCACCAGACTGGGATTTTCTCCTATACCGGAGCTTAAGCCGGAAATGTCACGTGCGATGTCAAAGGCATGAAAATCGCGCTCAGCAAGAGCTGATTGCAACCTCATTGTGTAAAGATGGAAAGAGGCCCAAGGGCCTCTTTTTCGTGCAGATTTCTCTTATCTCTAGTTGCTGCCTGAAGACATATCCAGGCACTTAAGCCACCTAGTCCATGCGCTCCATGTCATTCAATATAAAGCTGCTATCAAGAAGGCTAGGCTCGGGACCGTAGAAGCGCGCCAGTAAGAAGAAACGGCGTTTGGGGTCAGTTGGCAGCCAGTTACTCTCTTTATCCGCCGGAGCGTCTGGACCGAAGTAGATATCGACCGATCCGTCATCGTTCTTGACCACATCCGGCATCGTAGAATCAATGGTACTGGGATTTATGTCGCGCAAGTAGGACGCGGTGACCAAATCGTAGGTCGTGATTGACCAAAAATCTCGAACCGGAACATTGGCGGGTACGTTCAATTTGTAGTTCCGGCTACCGTCGAGCCACTCCCCGTCAGGAGTTTCCGCCAGATCAAGATAATAAGTGGCGGTTCCATAGTTCTTCACACTGGTGATGATCGCATAATAGAGAGCACCCCGCGCCACGTAATCGTAATACGAAGGGTACTCATAGCTCCACTCCGTCTCGCGCGACCCATCGGGTACAAGCGCCGACCATTTTCTACCCTCAAAAACAAATGGGTTCAGCACACGGTGATATTGATCGATCATGTATTCCAAAGCATCGGGGCCCGCAGCATCGTATATGGCCTGCATAGTGGAATCCGGCTCAAATGGCCCATTACGTTTGACACCTATACGCGCCAGCGCACCCATCATCGCCAGGTCACGGTCAAACACCACCTCTTCACCGATCATTTCATGAATATGTCCGTAGATCTCACCATCCATCTTGGGCGTCATCTCTAACGGCAAACCGTATACATCGACGTAATCCGTTGCAATCTCACCATCTGCCTCGGAAAGCGCGTAGACCCTGATTTGCTTGGTCAACGCTGTAGCTTTGGCCAGGTTCTCCTCAGTTGCACCTCCAGCAAGGATTGGGCGCAGCACCGCAAAGCCGAAGTTGGTGTCTTGTTCGTAAACCAATGCGTTAGGAACAAGAGGGCCGTCGTAATTCGCTGGCACCATCATGTATTTTGCACCAAGCCCCCGGTCGCGCCCCTTGGACCCAACATCGTCAAGTGGGCGCTGCCACGCGTCCATAATCGTTCCAAATATGCCAATACCGTCCGCAGAGGGCGGCATTTCAAAAACCACCGGTCCGTCTTTGATGTTCCAGTAAGCATGGATATAGGGCGTTGTATTGTTCGGCGTCGCTGTCTGGAAGCGCCAGTCCTGAACCTGCGAGTTGTACCCGACAACGTTTGGACCGACCCCGGCTTCGGCAAGTGCGTCACGATAGAACTTGAAGTTCATCAGTGGCATGGCCCATACGGCCGCATCAACCGCTCGGTAGTAGTTCATGCGGTCTGCAAAGCTGGCAGTCGATGCGTCAAACTCCTCAGCCTGACCTGTCGAAGCTACGATCACCCCAAAGGCCAACGCCTTGAAAGATTTCAGTTTATTGAACCATCCCATGACAAAACACCTTTCCCAAACAAACTAACCACATACAATTTCTCAATGATGATAGCCAAGAACTTGGAACTTTCATAGAGAAGCCGCATTAGCGCCTTAGTAGACATTCGTTCCTTCTTTCCGCGACTTCCCTGGTGTCCCCTTCAAAAACCAAATCCCCTTTGCACCTTCCCCAATGCCTAGCAAGACATAAGCAAACAGGGGAGTGCACCTTTGCGACTTATCGTCATCACCGCACCGGGATTGTCTCTTATACCGGAGGTTAAGCCCGAAATGTCACCTGCGAGACCTAAAGCGATCCAACGTCGTTGAATGGGAAGAGCCCTTAGCGTCTCTTTTCTATTAAATTTCGTCTTCTCAAGCGACACCTACAAGCCCAACACGGACCCATTTCAAACTTGCAGAAAGCAATTTCTAGGCTCCTCTGCTTGTGATGAGCCGTATTTTTAGTTGCGTTCTGCTTCCATCCCAACTTTCCTGACTAAGACCGCAAGCAGGAGAAGCCAGACATGACGAACCGAAAGCTCTACCTCGGGCCTCTAACCGACAACAGACGTTGGGATAAGGTCGACATCCGCGCCGATGATGTATTCGTCGTGATCCCCTCCGAAATGTGGAACCACTTGGATGCAAACCATCGTGTCTCTGCTTTTTTCCGGTGATCCTGAGGTCGAAACAGAGTTGTCTGTCAAAATGCCATGAGTCGACATCCGTATCCGCGAGATGCCAGAAGTTGCTGAGCGGCTCGAAGCCATGCAGCATCGACGCAGCATGAAAAGTCATACACCGATGGACGGGCTGCCGTTCGACGATCGGGCGCAGTACATCTGCGTGTTTCGCCACCCTCTTGACGCGCATTTCTCGTATCGCAAACACGTACACAACATTCCGATGACATGGTTCGATACATGGTTTCCCGAGGATGATGCGGATGGCATCACAATCCGCCATTTTCTGGACGGCGGCGCAGAGGGCTTCGATGGAGATGCGATGCCGCTCGCAAACATCCTTCAGCATTACAAGACCGCCTCGGCCCTTGCTGAGCGGCCCAACGTGTCACTTTTTCACTACGCGGATATGACTAGGGATTTGGCAGGTACGTTCACCAGAGTGTCAGATTTGCTGGGCATTTCCCACACCGAAACAGACATGGAGCAACTTATTCAGGCCGCAACGTTCAACAACATGAAGGGCAAAGCCGAACGTTTTGCTCCATCCGGCGGCAAGGGTTTTTTCAAGTCAGATGCTGAGTTTTTCCACAGCGGCACCAGTGGCAAATGGCATGGCAAACTGACGAATGATGAATTGGCGGCCTACGACGCAATAATGGATGAATACTTGTCTCCTGAGGACCGCAAATGGTTGGAGTATGGCTCGGAGGGCGCCGCCTAGGGGGAACGCCCCAACTGGCCGCGCAAGTCTGGTTTGTCCCCGCTGCATCTTGTCACCAATAGCTGGGCCAGGCCACTTGTACTGAACAGGTTCGAAGGGCAAATCTAAATTTGCGCATTGTTGCCACTCTGTTTTGTCTATGCTGCAATCAAAGTGAAGGTCAAACGACCCTATCAGCCGACATTTGCCCCAACTTTCAAACAACACATAAAGCCAACGCCACTGCAACCTATCTTGCACCTCACCTCTGCAGTGCATAGTAAGACATAAGCAAACAAGGGAGTGCACGTATGCGTCGTGTCGTCGTCACCGGACTGGGAATTGTCTCCTCTATCGGGAATAACGCCGCCGAGGTTCTGGCCTCGCTCAAGGCAGGTAAATCTGGCATCGAAGCCAGCCCTTCAATGACCGAACACGGCTTTCGCAGCCAGGTGGCCGGTACGCTGAAAATCGACACCAAGGAACTGGTGGACAAACGCACCCTGCGGTTCATGGGCGACGGCGCGGCCTATGCCCATATCGCCATGAGCCAGGCGATTGCCGATGCAGGCCTGAGTGACGACCAAGTGGTCAACACCCGTACGGGTCTGGTGGCCGGGTCTGGTGGCCCGTCAACCAGCGCCATGCTGACAGCCCACCAGGTTGTTGCCAAAACTGGCGCCACCAAACGCATTGGGCCTTTTGCGGTGCCAAAATGCATGAGCTCAACCATCTCGGCCAACTTGGCAACCGCGTTCAAGATCAAGGGTATCAACTATTCGATCACCTCGGCCTGTTCGACCTCGCTGCACTGCATCGGCAACGCGGCCGAGCAGATCATGATGGGCAAGCAGGACGTGATGTTTGCCGGTGGCGGTGAAGAGCTGGACTGGACCCTGTCCTGCCTGTTCGACGCCATGGGTGCGATGTCGTCCAAGAAAAACGACGACCCGGCAGCGGCCAGCCGCGCCTTTGACGCCAACCGCGATGGCTTTGTCATCTCGGGCGGTGGCGGCATCGTGGTTCTGGAAGATCTGGAGCACGCCGTTGCGCGCGGTGCGAAAATCTATGCCGAGGTCACCGGCTTTGCCGCAACATCCGACGGCCACGACATGGTCGCCCCCTCCGGTGAAGGCGGTGAACGCGCCATGCGTCTGGCCCTGCAAAGCCTGCCAGAAGGTCGTTCAGTGTCCTATATCAACGCCCACGGCACCTCGACCCCAGTTGGCGATGTCGGCGAAGTCGAAGCGGTGCGCCGTGTCTTTGGCGAAGGCTCCACACCGCCGATCTCGTCTACCAAGTCGATGACCGGCCACGCACAGGGCGCTGCTGGCGCATTGGAAGCCATCTTCTGCCTGTTGATGCTGGACAATGATTTTATTACGCCATCAATCAACGTCGACGAGCTGGATCCGGCGATCAACGAAGGTGAGATCGCAACGGCCTATGTAGAAAACGCCGGTCTGGACAGCGTCATGACCAACAGTTTTGGTTTTGGCGGTACCAACGGATCGATGATCCTGAGCAAGTACAAAGGGTAATCGGATATGTCTGGACCACTACAGGGCAAGCGCGGCCTGATCATGGGCGTTGCCAACGAGCGTTCTATCGCCTGGGGCATCGCCAAAGCTATGGCCGAGGCCGGTGCCGAACTGGCCTTCACCTATCAGGGTGAAGCCTTTGGCAAACGCCTGCAGCCACTGGCTGAAAGCGTCGGCAGCGACTTCATGGTCGACGTCGATGTCACCGATGATGCCTCGCTGGATACTGCGTTTGAGCAACTTGGCAGCCGCTGGCTCACCATCGACTTTGTCGTCCACGCGATTGCATATTCTGACAAGAATGAGCTGACAGGTCGTTTCCTCAACACTAGCCGCGCCAACTTCAAGAACTCGCTGGATATCTCAGCCTATTCCTTCATCGAAGTTGCCCGTCGGGCGCATCCGCTGATGGTTGATAATGGCGGCACGTTGCTGACCCTGACGTATCAGGGCTCAAACCGGGTCTGCCCCAGCTACAACGTGATGGGGGTGGCCAAGGCGGCGCTGGAATCCGCCACCCGTTATCTGGCCAACGATCTCGGTCCCGAAGGTATCCGCGTCAATGCAATCTCCCCCGGCCCGATGAAAACTCTGGCTGGCGCCGCGATTGGTGGTGCGCGCAAAACCTACAAGCACACCGATCAAAACGCACCAATGCGGTCAAACGCAACGCTTGAAGCTGTGGGCGGCACCGCTGTCTATCTGGCTTCTGATGCCGGTGCTTGTACCACAGGCGAGATCATCCGTGTTGACGGTGGATTCCATGTGCTGGGTATGCCGCAGCCCGATCACCTGTAAACTACCGACCTCAGACATTACATCAGGGCACCCTATGGGTGCCCTTTTCATTTGATTAGCCCGCCATCGCAATCTGCATTTCAGCTGCCAAATCCGCAACCAAATCCGCGGCTGGCATGCTGCGCGCGCGCGGCGCCCCCATCCCAGCCCACTGCGCGCCAAACCCTGTTGAACCCGCCGCCTTTGCGGCCGCATTCAGCGCCTTACCTGCGTCATAGGCAATCGGATAGTCTGGCACTTGGACATCGCCATTTTGTGCCGCCCAAACTGTGAAATCATTTGCCAGACAGCGCGCGGCACGCCCAGAGATCTGCGCCAGCATCATGGTGTCCTTAGCCGCATCCGAATGTAGGGCAGTACGATAGCCCGCATCGGCCAGGCTCTCAGGGCAACCAATAAACGCCGTGCCCAACTGCGCCGACGACGCCCCGACTGATAACGCCGTCGCGATATCAGCCCCATCCATCAACCCACCAGCCGCGATCACTGGGATATCCAAAGCCGCAACCAGCGTCTGCGTCAACTCCAATGCGGGCAGTCGGTCATCCGCGCCTTCGGGATCAAACACACCACGATGACCACCCGCCTCCCAGCCTTGCGCCACCACACCATCTATGCCCGCAGCCTGAACCTGCAGACCCTCAGCCAAGGAGGTGGCACTGGCCAACAGAAACACACCTGCGTTGTGCAGTGCCGAAATGACAGCAGCAGGTGGCAATCCAAAGTGAAAGCTCACCACTGCTGGGCGTTCTTGCACCAACATATCCTGCATATCAGTGTCTGCGCTGAAACTTTTATAGATTTCATGCAGTTCAACTGGCGGAGCAGCAGAAAACCGTTCAAACAGAGGTGCCAATTTTGCCAACCACGCGCCCTCGACTTCTGCATCAGCCTGGGCCGGCGGATGACAGAACACATTGACGTGGAAAGGTTTATCTGTGGCCGCGCGGATTTCGTGGATCATTGCACGGGCTTGATCGACACTGGCGACGCCAATGCCTACGGCGCCCAATCCACCAGCATTGCTGACTGCGGCAGCCATCGCCGGAGTGCTCACCCCAGCCATCGGGGCCTGAAAGATCGGCCAGCGCAGGCCGATCTTCTTGGTCAATTCGTTTTGCACCAAACCCATTCCACGTCTCCCTGCCTGTTAACGGCAAACAAAACCCGGATTAAACGAGTGCGCAACCCCGTGAGATCAGTTGATCGAGACCAGTTCGATTTCGAATGTCAGGTCTTTGCCTGCCAGCGGGTGGTTGGCATCCAGCGTAACAGTCGCCTCGTCAACTTCCACCACTGTCACCGGCAGTGCATGACCCTCGGGCGACTGCATCTGCAATTGGGTCCCAATTTCCAGCGGGATATCGTCCGGTATACCTTCACGTGGGATGGCCTGACGAGCGTCCGGATTCAGCGGGCCATAGGCTTTGGCGCAGGGGATCTGGATCGTTTTCTTACTACCAGCAACCATGCCCGGCATTTCTGCATCCATACCTTCGATGACCATGCCGCTGCCAACAGTGAATTCCAGCGGATCGCGACCTTCGGAGCTGTCGAACACGCTGCCATCCAGCAGGGTTCCGGTGTAGTGGATGCGTACGGTGTCGCCGGTTTTGACCTCGGTCATAGGGGGTCCAATCTGTCTGGAACTTCAAAGCGCGCTAACCTAGTCCCTGACCGCAAAATGTAAAGTCCAAGCACAGCGGTTCAGGTCTTTGTGTGGCATACAATATCCTGCTTCCCCCCTGCACAGGCCTGTGTCACTGTTCCCGCAAGGGAGAACGACATGCCAATCACAACCTGTATTTTTGATGCCTATGGCACCTTGTTTGACGTTTCAGCCGCCGCCCGACAGGCCGCTGCAGAGCCGGACTTCCCGCAACTGCGCGACAGCTGGATTGAATTGGCCAACCATTGGCGGCAGAAGCAACTGCAATACACTTGGCTGCGTGCAATCACTGGCGCCCATGCCGATTTTTGGGAGGTCACGCAAAACGGGTTGGATTGGGCGCTCGAGGCCACCGGGTTGAATGGTGACAACGAACTGCGACAACGGCTGCTGGATCTCTATTGGCAGTTGCAAGCCTATCCCGAGGTCCCTGCAATGCTAAAGGTCCTGAAAGCGGCCGGGCTAAACACCGCGATCCTCTCCAATGGGTCTCCAGCCATGTTGGACGGCGCGGTGCAATCTGCCGACATCGGCAATGTGCTGGACGATGTGCTCTCGGTTCAAAGTGTCGGCATCTTCAAACCTGATGCACGGGTCTACGATCTGGTCGGCGCTCGTTTTGGCTGTACCAAGAACGAAGTGCTGTTTGTCTCCTCTAACGGTTGGGATGCCGCGGCTGCCACTGGGTATGGGTTCATCACCGCCTGGGCCAATCGCGCAAACGAACCCGTCGACAGGCTCCCCTGGACACCCCGGCATATTCTGTCTGACCTCACGACAATTCCGGAACTGGCCGCTGGCTAGATAGCCTGAACAAGAACTCCAAGACACTACCCAAGAAAGTCTGCACCATGACATCCATTGCCATGATCGAAGCCGCCGCAGCGCGACTAAAGGGCCACGCCCGGAAAACGCCTCTGTTGTCCTCTCCCTTTCTGGATGACATCGCCGGGCGTCGCGTTCTGGTAAAGCCGGAATGCCTGCAATATACCGGATCGTTCAAGTTTCGCGGCGCCTGGTCAGCCCTGTCTGCACTGGATGAGGCTGCACGCAAGAAAGGCGTCATCGCCTATTCCAGCGGTAACCACGCACAGGGTATTGCCCATGCCGCCAGCCTGCATGGCGCTCCTTCCGTGATTGTGATGCCAGCCGATGCGCCAAAGCTGAAAATCGACAACACCCGCGCTTTGGGTGCCGAGGTCGTGCTGTATGATCGCGCCAGCGAAGATCGTGATGCCATTGGTCAAAGCCTTGCAACCGAACGGGACCTGACGCTGATTAAGCCGTTTGACGAACCACTGGTGATCGCCGGTCAGGGCACCGTTGGACTAGAAATTGCCAGCCAAGCGGCCGAACAGGGCGTCACCGAAGGCGAGGTTCTGGTCAATTGCGGCGGCGGCGGTCTGACCTCGGGCATAGCGCTGGCGCTGGAGTCCCGCGCTCCACAGATGCAGGTCCGTCCTTGTGAACCACATGGGTTTGATGACGTCACCCGCTCTCTGGCATCAGGTCAAATTGAGCGCAACACGCAGACTGCTGGTTCGATCTGCGACGCCATTCTGACACCCGAACCGGGGCAAATCACCTTTCCCATCCTAAAGCGGCTCTGCGGCGCTGGCTTGGTTGTGAGCGAAGACGAAGCCCTGCACGCCACTGCGCTGGCATTTTCGCGGTTGAAGATCGTGCTGGAACCCGGCGGTGCCGTTTCCCTGGCCGCAGCCCTGTTTCACGGTGACAAACTGAACAACGAAACGGTGATGGTGGTTGCCACGGGCGGCAATGTGGACCCCGCAATGTTCACCGAGGCGCTTCAACGTTTCACTTGACGCATCTAGCCTGTGGCTTCGCCCTTTACCCCCCAGCACCTCCCCGGTTACATGTGCGCCAAACAATACAAAGAGGCAAACCATGCACATCGCAGATCTGGGAAATGTTCAGCTACACTATCGGGTTGATGGCGATCCGGATGGCGCGCCGGTTGTCTTTGCCAACTCGCTGGGGACCGATCTGAGGTTGTGGGATGCAGTGCTGCCATTGCTGCCAGCCGGGTTGAAGCTGATCCGCTATGACCTGCGCGGCCATGGGCTTTCCTCGGAGCCACCCGCGCCCTATTCCATGGGTGCGCTGATCCGGGATGCCGAGCAACTGCTGGATTTACTAAACATCCGGGACTGCATGTTTGTCGGGCTGTCCATTGGCGGCATGATCGCACAGGGCCTGGCCGTGAAACGGCTGGACCAAATCCGCGCGCTGGTTTTGTCGAACACCGCAGCAAAAATTGGCACCGCCGATATGTGGAAGCAGCGCGTCCAGGCTGTGAACCAAAACGGTATAGAGCCGCTGGCCGATGCGATCATGGAGCGCTGGTTTGCTCGCGGGTTTCGCACCTCTCCGGACATCACCCTGTGGCGCAATATGTTGGTTCAACAATCCGCCGCTGGGTATGCGGGCTGTTGTTCAGCCGTTGCCGGCACTGATTTCTACACCCCAACCAGCGGTTTGCGTCTGCCCACACTGGGCATCGCTGGATCTGAGGATGGCGCCACACCACCCGATCTGGTGCGCGAAACAATTGACCTGATCCCCGGCTCCTCCTTCTCTCTGATCCGCAAGGCAGGCCACCTGCCCTGTGTTGAACAGCCTGCTGAATATGCAGCCCTCTTGTCCAGGTTTCTTGATGAAACCGGCCACATTGCAAAGGACACCTAATGGCAGCCTCCGTTTTTGACAGCCAGCTTTATGGCGACCTTTTTACCAGCGGCGATGCTGGCAGGCTGTTCACCGATAGCGCCGAGGTCCGCGCCATGTTGCTGGTGGAAGGGGCCTTGGCCAAGGTTCAAGGGGCCGCCGGGGTGATCCCCGCAGACAGCGCCGCTGCCATTTCACGCGCCGTGATGGAGGTGCAGGTAGATCCTTCCAACCTGCACAAACCAACTGGTCAAAACGGCGTGCCGGTGCCGGGATTGGTCTCCGCATTTCGTGCAGAAATGAATGCTCCCGAACACGCGCAATATGTCCACTGGGGCGCCACATCACAGGACATCATGGACACGGGCCTGATGTTACGTCTGCGTCAGGCGCTGATGCTGATCGAGGCCGATCTTCTATCCACAACCCAGTCGTTGGCTAAGCTGGCCGACGCTCACGCCGCCCTACCGATGCCCGCCCGCACCTACGGTCAACATGCGACACCCACCAGTTTTGGCGCGGTTGCCGCAAGTTGGGGTGCGCCTTTGTTGGCGCTCTTGCAAGAACTTCCCAGCCTGCGCGACACCTGCTTGCTGGTTTCATTGTCCGGCGCGGCGGGCACGGCAGCGGCTTTGGGCGCGCAATCCGCAGATCTGCGTGCGGAACTTGCAAAGGCCCTATCACTGGGGGATCCGGGCCGTAGTTGGCACACTGACCGCAGTCCGGTTCTGCGCATTGCGGACTGGATGCTGCGCGTAAATCTGGCGCTTGGCAAAATTGGTGAAGATTGCACCGCTCTGGTTCAGACCGGCATTGGAGAACTCGTTTTGGGTGGGTCCGGTTCCTCTTCGACCATGCCGCAAAAACAAAACCCGGTAGCGCCTTCCGTTCTGATTGCCTTGGCCAGGCAGAACACTGCCTTGATGTCTGTACTGCACTCTGCCTCCATGCACCAACACCAACGCGATGGCGCCGCATGGTTCAGCGAATGGCTGTGCCTGCCGCAGATTGTTCTTGCTTCAGCAAGCGCAGCACGGGTCAGCCGCGAGCTGTCTGCCGGTATCACGCCCAACTCTGCCGCCATGCACTCTGCACTAAACGCCGGGCTCGACATGATCCACGCCGAAGCCCTTAGTTTTGCGTTGGCCGAAACCCTGCCTCGCCCCGAGGCGCAGGCCATCACCAAAACGCTGTGCAAAGAAGCCGCAGTTACGGATACCCCCCTGCGCACACTGGTAAAACGCGACTATCCAAAACTGGATTCCGCCGCTCTCTTTGATGCTGGCCAACAACTGGGACAGGCCCCAACCGAAGCCCGGCGTTTTGCCACCGACGTTGCGGCATCTCTAGCAGATCCCGCCTCCTGACACCTTCCCCCTGCTGCAGGCCGCCGCTACGGTTGCGTCCAATCTAACCAGAGAATGACCAACGATGCGCCTGCCCTTTCTGTTTATCCTGACCACCGTGATGATCGATGCTATGGGCGTTGGTCTGATCATGCCAATCATGCCTGGCCTGATTGTTGAGGTGCAGGGCGGCAGCCTGGCCGATGCAGCCCTATGGGGAGGTATTCTGGCCACCTCTTTTGCGGTGATGCAATTCCTGTTCAGCCCGATCCTTGGCAACCTGTCTGATGCCTATGGCCGTCGACCTGTGCTGTTATTGTCCCTGTTTGTCATGGTGCTGGACTATGTGCTGATGGCGCTGGCCCATACCATGTGGCTGCTCCTTCTGGGGCGTCTGATCGGTGGCATCACGGCGGCCACCCATGCCACGGCTGGGGCTTACATGGCGGATGTTTCTGATTCCAAAGAAAAAGCCGCCAACTTTGGCATGTTGGGCGCCGCGTTTGGTGTTGGCTTTGTGCTGGGTCCACTGGTTGGCGGTCTATTGGGCGAATTGGGCACCCGCGCGCCCTTCTACGCCGCCGCCATATTGGCCGCCATGAACTTCACCCTTGGCTGGTTTGTGATGAACGAAACCGTCACCGACAAAACCCGACGCGCCTTCGACTGGCGTCGTGCACATCCTTTTGGTGCGTTCCGCTCCATGGCGCGTATCCCCGGCATCCAACGCCTGCTTTGGGTCTATTTCCTGTATTCCGTTTCGATCTATGTCTATCCGGCCATCTGGTCCTATTTCACCGAAGAACGGTTTAACTGGTCGCCACAGATGATCGGAGTGTCATTAGCCATTTTTGGCTCGATGATGGCCTTTGTGCAGGGGGGATTGCTGCGCCATGTGATCCGCCGCTTCGGCGAACGCAATGCCGTCATTTACGGTCAGATCTTTGATTTTGTCGGTTTCAGTTTTCTGGCCTTCATCACCAGTGGCGTGCTGGCGCTGATCCTGACCCCAATCACCGCGATGGGTGCCGTGGTGACCCCCGCATTACAGGCGATCATGTCGAAAATGGTCGACGACAATCAACAGGGTGAATTGCAAGGCGTTATGACCGCCGTCAACGCGCTGGCGATGATAATTTCCCCAATGATGATGGCCTCGGTCTTTGCTCAGTTCAGTCGCGAAGGTGCCCCCATCTACCTCCCCGGCGCGCCGTTTCTAGTTGCATTGGGATTGATGGGAATAGGGTTGTTTATTTTTCTGCGCACCAAAACCTCCGTAGCGTCATAACGACCTGTTCTTGACGTTTTCTGTCTTGCGGCATCCGCGGTTGCGGGTCACCGTATTGGCAACAAACGGGAGAATTTCATGCAAACCATCAAGGCCGCAGTCTGCCACGAATTTGGCGCACCATTGGTAGTCGAGGAGGTGCAACTGGCGGCACCTGACATGGGTGAAGTCGAGGTTACCCTGGATGCGGTTGCGATCTGCCACAGCGATATTTCCTATGCCGAAGGAGCATGGGGGGGGCAGTTGCCCGCAGTTTATGGACATGAAGCCGCCGGGGTCATTAGCGCTGTTGGCTCTGGTGTGTCGGATTTTTCTGCCGGTGATCCCGTTGTGGTCACCCTGATCCGCTCCTGCGGCACTTGCCCCAGCTGTGCGGGCGGCAAGCCTACAATCTGCGAAACATCATACAACGGCGAAGGCCCCCTACAGACCTCCGACGGTAAACCGCTGGAGCAGGCCATGGCCTGTGGAGCCTTCGCCGAAAAGGTCGTGGTGGACCAACGGCAGATCGTGAAAATCCCACATGATCTGGGCAAAGACGTCGCCTCACTGATTTCGTGCGGGGTGATCACGGGGGTTGGTGCTGTGGTCAATGCTGCCCAGCTGCGCCCAGGTCAGGATGTCGTGGTGATCGGCGCTGGCGGTGTGGGACTCAATGCCATTCAGGGGGCCCGTATCGCAGGGGCGCGCCGCATTGTTGCGGTAGACATGAGCGAAGACAAGCTGGCGATTGCCAAGGAATTCGGTGCGACCCATGGCGTTCTGGCCACCCAGGACCAACCCTGGCGCGCGTCCTACAAGGCGCTTGGCGGGCGCGGCGCAGACGCGGTGCTGATCACCGTTGGCGCGATTCCAGCCTACGAGCAGGCGCCGCGATATCTTGCTCGTGGCGGCAAGGCCATCATGATTGGCATGCCGCATTCCGGCGCCAAGGCAAGCTATGAACCCGTGATGCTGGCTGCCGTGGGTCAGGGATTGATTGGTTCCAAAATGGGGGATGTGGTTATCCAACGGGACATTCCCTGGATGATCGACCTGTATCAACAAGGTCGGCTAAAACTGGATGAATTGATTTCCGGTCGTTGGTCGCTGGAACAAATCAACGAAGCAATTGCGGATACAAAAACCGGCAGCGCCAAGCGCAATGTCATCCTGTTCAATCGCTGAACCTGTTTCCATTGTAGGGTGTGTGCTTGCACGCACCTTTTCCCGCAGTGGTGCGTGCAAGCACACACCCTACGCAAAACGAGAGTTCAGCCCATGAAACTGCAAGATCTCGATGTCATCGTCACCGCGCCACCAGCTCCGGGTTGGGGGGGGCGGTATTGGATATTGGTCAAACTCACCACTGATACCGGCATCACCGGCTGGGGCGAGTGTTACGCTGCCTCGGTTGGGCCAGAGGCCATGACCCATGTCATCCGGGACGTTTTTGACCGCCACATGGCAGACGAGAACCCTGAAAACATCGAGTTGATGTTTCGCCGGACCTATTCATCGGGATTTACACAGCGTCCAGACCTGACGGTGATGGGGGCCTTTTCCGGGTTGGAAATCGCTTGCTGGGATATATTGGGCAAGGACCGGGATCGTCCCGTGCATGCCCTGATTGGCGGCCGGATGAATGATCGCATCCGCGCCTATACCTATCTCTACCCGCTCCCCCACCACAGCATGTCAGAGTTCTGGGCCTCACCCGAGATGGCCGCAGAGAGCGCAACCAGACTAGTTGAGCAGGGATACACAGCGGTAAAATTTGATCCAGCCGGACCTTATACAATGCGCGGCGGCCATATGCCTGCGATGAGAGATATCTCGACGTCCACCGCCTTTTGCAAAGCCATCCGCGAGGCGGTCGGGGACAGCGCCGATCTGTTGTTTGGCACCCATGGCCAGTTCACCACCGCTGGTGCCATCCGGCTGGCACAGGCCATCGAACCCTACGCACCCTTGTGGTTCGAAGAGCCTGTCCCACCGGACAATGTCAACGAAATGACGAAAGTTGCGAGTGCAACAAAGATCCCGATTGCAACCGGCGAAAGGCTGACAACAAAAGCCGAGTTTGCACCGGTTCTCCGGTCAGGTGCCGCCAGCATCCTGCAACCGGCCTTGGGCCGTTCTGGTGGTATCTGGGAAACCAAGAAAATCGCTACCCTTGCCGAAGTCTACAACGCCCAGATCGCCCCTCATCTTTATGCGGGACCCATTGAATGGGCGGCCAACATCCAGCTGGCGGCCTCGATCCCCAACATCCTGATGGCGGAAAGCATCGAAACACCCTTTCATAGCGAGCTGATCAAAGGCACGATCCAAGTCGAAGAAGGTTTCATTTCCCCGCCCACGGCGGCGGGACTGGGTATTGAGGTGGACGAGGCATTGGCCCGCGCCCACCCCTTCACTGGCGCTGATCTTCATCTCAATATGCAAGAAGCCCCCTGCAGTTATGTTGGACCAAACAGTTTCGCTGGAGGCGCTCCACCATTGGACGAATAGGGGAATGACAAGGGGGGTGACTTCCCTATTCCGGTTGAGGCACTATATAGCGAGCAACCTCAGCAGGACCAACGTGACGTGACCTCCCAGCCCCCCGAACAGATTGCGGCAGATCCGCCAACAGACATGTCCCAGAGCGCGGCTCAAGCTGCCGCCTTTCTCAAGACTCTGGCACACGAAGGGCGATTGATGATCCTGTGCCACCTGAGCGCAGGTGAAAAATCTGTTGGAGAGTTAGAGGCCCTGCTGGATATTCGTCAGGCCGCTGTCAGCCAGATGTTGGCCCGATTGCGCGACGATGGGCTGGTTGCTACCCGGCGCGATGGCAAGACCATCTTTTACTCACTAAATGACGGCAATACCGAACAGATGATCAATCTATTATATGGCCTGTTCTGCAGCTCTGAGTAGAGATCTAGCTGGGCCACGATCACAAACCACAATCAGTTTGATACATACCCAGCCACAACCTGCAGCAATTTGAACGCAGTGGCCGCGTCGTTCTCGACCACGGCAAAGAATTCCTCTTCTCCGATACGAAGACAGGTCAAATCGCTTTGGGCGATCATGCTCAACGACCGGGGTTCTTTACGGATCAGGCCCAATTCACCAACCAAACGTCCGGGACCAACCGTCGCAATCAACCGGTCCGCCTGCCCTTCAGCAGGCAGGTACAGCCCAGCCTCACCTTCCAGGATCATATAGGCACCGTCACTGGCCTCGTCGTCCTTCAGGAAAACAACCTCTCCAACGTCAGCATGATACCAGCGTGCACTAAAGGCCAGCAACCGCAGCTGACGGCGATTCAAGCCTGAAAACAGCTCGGTCTGTTCCAATGCCCGGAGCTTGCGCGCCAGATCGGCGCTGGCGGCTCCATCTTCAACCACAGCATCCTCGACCTCATCAGTGACCAACCGCCCCTGACGCAACTCGTAGTAGACGTCAAAGACCTCGGGGCTTTCGAAACTGTCGCTAAGATAGATCAGAGTGGTATCCGGCAACAACCGACGCAGGTTCTTGTGGACCGATATGCGGGTATCCAGATCATAACTCGACATTGCTGAATCTAGGATCAGTATATCCGGCCGTTTGACTGTGGCACGCGAGAAGGCCAGCGGTTCAGCAAAGCTGGCAGCCAACCCCTGCCCACCCAGCGCAATCGGTAAATCAAAGATCAGTTCAACCACCAAATCACGAACACCCTGATCCACCAACAGCTCTGCCACCAGTTTGCGTAGCTCATCCCCTTTGGCCCCGGCCAGGTCAGAGATTTTGCCAAACAGAGCGTTTTCCATAACCGTCAGCCCAGGTGCGAACTGATCAATGCTCAAGGGTACGAAAAGATCGCCCAACGTTGCCATCAGCCGGGTAGAATGACTTTGGCGGAACGTCAAAATGCGACTCTGCATCTCTTCGCTAAAGGCAGGTCCAATCTGTTCTGCTGAAATCCGGAACGGAACGATCAGCAATTGCGCCAACTCTTTGTGATCCAACACATCCGCACCTTTGGAACGGGTTTTCTCAACAAGCGCCAAGGCGGCTTCGTAGGCAGATGGCTCTAGACCCAATTTTCTGAATAGCGGATGGTCAGTACCGTCCAAGCCAAAAATCTGGCGCAGCATATCGACCACGTCCTGAGTCAATGCCACCAGATCTTCATCCAGGTTCAGCTCTTTGATCAGATCCAGAAAATCGGTCTGCTCGGCCAGAACCGTTTCGGTAATTGGCGCATGTGGCGTGGCGTAAAGAAGGTTCTCTGCCACAGGCAAGGCCGGATTGTACTGATCAGGTTTCAATAAAAAGGTGTGCTGGCGAAGGCCTGCATCGCGCACAGCCTGTTGCACCTGCGCACGCACTTTTACCAACCGACCGCTCAAAATCGGATGTGTTTTGGGATCGAAACGTTGCTCCATGCCACGTCTGAACAGGGCGGTCTCCGAACCGATACCCTCTACCAGTTTCAACCACCAATCGCGCAACTCGCCCTCTGTGGTGAATCCGGCCAAGGATGGATCCAGCCATGGGGCATCATGCGGATCAGGGCTGTTGCCCGCTTTCTTTGCTTTTTCAAACTGTACAGTGTTACGCGCCGCGCCGCTGGGCCGGGGTCGCATCGGCATCATCACGTTGTCACCAAAAGAGCCCTGAAACAGCACCGGCCGCGAAGTTGCATGCCCAATGCGCGCAGCAATAACCGCCTGATGAAGCTTGCTCAAATCATGCCCCGCAACCGAGACAGTTCCAACCGAAGGCAACAGCTCCCGGGTCAACAGTTCTGCCATCGCGCGACGGTCTTCTTCTGATGGGGCTGCGATGCCCACCACTTTACCCGCCGGCAGTCGGGCACTGAGATCTTCGAGCACAAGATTGCCATCGGCATCACGCACGTTGACGCTGTCCAGGACGACATCCCCTTTGAGATGCACCAGGTCGTCAGGCTCTCCCACCATCAGCGTCTCGTCCACCATGCCGGATGGGGCAAACCGCTCCATGATCACATCCCAACGCAGGCTCATGTCCTGAGTCTGATTGTAATAGGCCAGCAGCTCTTTCCATGGCGAGGCAAGATCTTTGTAAGCGGCCAGTGCCGCCACCAGCGCGCCCAAGGAAACTGATCCTTGCAGCACCAAATAGCCACCAATAGCGTAGAATAGAAATGGCGTCAGTTGCGTGATGAAGTTGTTGAGGAACTTCATAAAGAATTTCTTCTGGTAGATCTCAAGGCGGATATCATACAACCGCCCCAAACGCGCGGTGATCACCGCCATCCGGTAACGCCAGCCACCGTTGATCCGCAACGTAGACGCCCCGGCAGCGCTTTCACCGATTTCAGCAGCCAGCGCGCGCACCTGTTTGATACGCTTCTTGTTCAACAGGTTGATACGCCGCTGCAGCATCGGGATCAGCCAGCCCTGCAACGGGATCAGCGCTACGGCGGCCAACCCGAACCAGACGTTTTGCAAAAACAGGAACGACAAGATGGTAATCATCTGCCCGGCCTGTAACACAGGTTGACTGATGGCATCCCCCATCAGCCCCCCCATCGGCTCACTTTCGGCGGTGATCATCGACACCAGTTCACCCTGGCTGATCCGCTCGAAATAAGGCTGTGGAAACCGCAGAACCCGGGCAATCAACTGATACCGAAACCGCCGCAGCATGCGCTCCGCCAGCACACCTTTCATGGTGTTGATGCGCATTTTCATCAAACCATGAACCGTCACCGCCAATAGAAACCCGCCACAGAGCAACCAAAGGTAATTCAGCTGCTCAACCGGTCGGCCCAGCACATCAATGGTAGATGTCTGCGCACCAATGGCATCGTTGATGATCCGCTTGGGAAGTTCGAGTGTCAGGAATAGCAGTGGAAACAGCGTCGTAGTTACCAGCAGCAAAACCAACTGGTCACGTTTGGAGTATTTCCAGATGAAACGGAAAAGCGAGCGCTCGATGGGACGGCTCCGTTGTGGCTGAGAAAAATGTTTCATTAATGCCTAGCGCGATTTCACCAGAACAGGCAATGGTTTTGAGCATTTCCCATAACTGAAATCCCGTTGCGGAACATTATTCAATGCCCGTTTGCCATTGCCATAAAAATCCGTAAGCTTCTGAAGCTTACATTGTTCAGGGAAACCGTCTCGTGCCGGAATATGTCGGATCTGTACTGCTGCTGCTGTGTCTGTTTCAGATCAAGCATATGTTTGCCGATTTCTACATGCAAACTCCCAAAATGCTGTCTGGCCGGGGTGAATATATGCACATGGGGCGGGCCCAACACGCGGCTGTGCATGCCCTTGGCTCAATTCTGGTATTGGTCTGGTTCGGCGCCCCCACCGCATTCATCTTAACCCTCTGCGCCTTGGAATGGGTTGTCCATTTCAACATCGATTACTGCAAGGCCCGCTTCTCTGAGGTCAAGAAGCTGACCCCCACGATGGGTATGTTCTGGTGCGCTATGGGGACAGATCAGGCGCTGCATCATTTGACCTATCTGGCAATGGTCTGGGCCTGGGTTGAATACGTCGCGACCTAATACCTAGGGCTGCCCTCTTGGGGCTCTGCCCCAAACCCCGGGATATTTCTGGCTAGATGAAGGCGGATCCTGATCAGGGTGACACCGGTTTATTGTGTTTGATAGTGCGCAGGACCAAATTGGTTTGGGCGCTGGCCACAGCGGGCAACTGAAACAGAAACTGCTCCAGAAATAGATTATAGGCCTCCAGGTCCGGTGCCAAAATTCGCAGGTGATAATCGGCCTGGCCTGTTGTTGCATAACACTCTTGCACCAAGGCGCTGCCCTCAACCGCGCGGATGAACTCAACAAGCTTTTCCGGGTCGTGCCGGGTCAGGTGCACATGCACAATGGCCTGAAACCCCAATCCCATCGCTGACGGGTTGACGATGGCCCCATAACGTTCAATCACTCCGCCCGCTTCCAGGGCCCGCACCCGCCGCCATAGCGCGGAGGCTGACATACCAACCGCCTCGGCCAGATCTGCATTCGACATACGGGCATCCTGTTGCAGAAGCGTCAGAATTCGCCGATCTCGGTCGTCGATTTTCATAAATTGAAACCTCAATTCGAAACTCACCCCACGCCCGGTCAATTTACCCAAAAATTCAGCATGCGCCAGATAGAATGAAAACATTATCCATAAATACTGGTTTATCATTTCGATAACACAACAGATCGCGCAAGGGATGTCCGCCATGACCCAGCTGACCCACAAATTTCTCCAATACCAACTGGATGACCGTTACGCCCAAGAGACCGGCCGGGTTTTTTTAACCGGCACCCAAGCCCTGGCGCGGGTCATACTGGATCAGGCACGGCGCGATAGAACAGCAGGGTTGGACACTGCTGGTTTTGTTTCGGGCTATCGCGGCTCACCACTTGGCGCTGTTGATCTGGAGTTCTGGCGGTCCAAGCAGCGGATGGAAGACAATCGCATCACGTTTATGCCCGCCGTAAACGAAGATCTGGGCGCCACGGCAGTGCTGGGAGCGCAGCAGGCGGTGCTAGACCCCGAGTGTGACGTCGAGGGTGTGTTCTCGATGTGGTATGGCAAAGGTCCGGGTGTTGACCGTTCGGGGGATGCGCTGAAGCACGGCAATGCCTATGGATCATCCTCCAAAGGTGGTGTTCTGGTGGTAGCAGGTGATGACCATGGCTGCGTCAGCTCTTCGATGCCGCACCAGTCCGACGTCGCCTTTATGTCCTGGTTCATGCCCGTGCTAAATCCTGCAACGGTCGACGAATTCCTCACCTACGGCGAATATGGCTTTGCCCTGTCGCGCTATTCCGGCACTTGGGTTGGGTTCAAGGCGGTGTCGGAAACCGTGGAAAGTGCCCGCTCGGTTGAGCTGGCGCCGGATCGAACTTTCACCCTACCTGAATTGCCCCCGTACCCCGGCGGGTTGCATGTACGCCCCTCCGACTTGCCCAGCCCTGAAATCGAAACCCGCATTCGTGCGAAACTAAAGGCCGTACGCGCCTTTGCAGAGGCCAATCCAATTGACCGTCGGATTTACGATCTGCCCAAGGCAAGTTTTGGGTTTGTCACCACCGGCAAAGGCCATCTGGATCTGATGGAAGCCCTGCGCTTGCTGGGTTTGGACGAAGAGACCTGCCGCCGCTTGGGTATCGACGTCTACAAAGTCGGCATGGTCTGGCCCCTGGCCCGCCCAGAGGCCTTGCGCTTTGTAAACGGCAAACAGGAAGTACTGGTCGTCGAAGAAAAGCGCGGCATCATCGAGTCACAATTCAAAGAATATTTCTATGACTGGCCCGGTGACAAACCTGAAAAGATGACCGGAAAATACGACAGTCAGGGTGAGCCTCTGATCCCCTGGACAGGTGAACTGAGCCCCTTGATGCTGGTGCCAATTGTCGCCGCGCGTCTGGACCGGTTCTTCCCCGGTGAAAATCTGCCAGCCAAGGCGAAAGCGCTGACCGAAACGCCGCCCAATCTGCTGAATATTTCAGGTGCCAACCGGACGCCGTATTTCTGCTCTGGTTGCCCGCATAACAGTTCGACCAAGCTGCCCGAAGGCAGCACCGCAAAATCTGGGATTGGCTGCCACGTGATGGCCAGCTGGATGGACCGCGACACTGCAGGCTATGCCCAAATGGGCGGCGAAGGCGTCACCTGGTCGGCTGCATCGCTGTTCAACGGTGGCAAGCACGTGTTTCAAAACCTTGGCGAGGGCACATGGTATCATTCGGGATCGCTGGCGATCCGGCAGGCCGTCGCAGCAAATACCAACATCACCTATAAAATCCTCTATAACGATGCCGTAGCGATGACCGGCGGTCAGCCGGTGGATGGCCCGGTCAGTGTTTCGGGGATAGCCCAGACCTGTCGCGCCGAAGGGGTGCAGCGTATTGCACTGGTGTCCGATGACATTGGCAAGTTCTCAATCTCTGACTTTCCCTCCGGCACCACATTCCATGACCGAAGCGCATTAGATGCTATACAACGGGAGCTGCGCGAGATCCCCGGCGTCACTGTGTTAATCTATGAACAGACCTGCGCCACTGAGAAGCGCCGCCGTCGCAAACGGGGCACCATGGAAGACCCCAAGAAGTTCGCCGTGATCAACGATCTGGTCTGCGAAGGCTGTGGCGATTGCTCTATTGAATCCAACTGCCTGAGCGTCGAACCCAAAGAGACGCCATTTGGTCGCAAGCGCAAGATCAACCTGTCCAGTTGCAACAAAGATTTTTCCTGCCTGAACGGGTTTTGCCCCAGCTTTGTCACCGTTGAAGGGGCCATCCGTCGCAAGAAACAGCCCGCTGATTTGGATGCCGCCCAGCTGGTTGCCGACCTGCCCACTCCAAATCTTCCGGCGCTGACGAAACCGTTTGACCTGCTGGTCACCGGAGTTGGCGGCACCGGGGTGGTGACTGTTGGCGCCTTGATCACCATGGCTGCGCATCTGGAGGGCAAAGGCTCTAGCGTGCTGGACTTCACCGGTTTTGCTCAGAAATTCGGCACTGTTCTCAGCTATATCCGCCTCTCATCAACCCCCGAAACGGTCAATCAGGTCCGCATCGATCAGGGAGCCGCAGACGCTGTGATCGGCTGCGATATCGTGGTGAGTTCCGCCCCCAAGGCCTCGACCCATTACAACGGCAGCACGCGCATCGTGTTGAACCGGGCAGAAATGCCCACCGGTGACCTGGTACTGCGGCGTGATGCCGATTTGAAGACAGATCTGCGAGAACAGGCCATTGCCTCGGTTGTCGGGACAGACAACCTGTCGGGGTTCAACGCCAACGAAGCTGCAGAGACCCTGTTGGGCGATGCGGTGCTGGCGAATGTAATGATGCTGGGCTTTGCCTGGCAACAGGGGTTGGTACCCGTCGGCGCGGGCGCACTGGACCAGGCCATTGTTCTGAACGGTGTGGCCATTGAGAAGAACCGTCTGGCCCTGGCCGTCGGTCGGGCCATGGCTGTTGACCCAAAACTGGTCGCCAACCACTACGACGAAACGCCCGCGCCTAAGGAAACGCTGATCGACTTGATCCAACGCCGCGCCACATTCCTGACCGGCTATCAGGATATCGACTACGCCAAACGCTATACCACCTCTCTGTCCAAATTCCGCAAGTCCCTGCCCGCAGCGGCTGCAGAAGAACTGGCACCACTGGCGGCAAAATCCTTGTTCAAACTGATGGCCTACAAAGACGAATTTGAGGTGGCCCGACTGCTAACCAGTCCAGACTTCAAGCATCAGATCGAAGGTGAATTCGAAGGCGACTTCACCGTCAAATACCACCTAGCCCCACCGCTTCTAAGTCGTAAGGTAGATGGTCGCGGACGCCCGCTGAAGCGCGTATTTGGCGCCTGGCTGCGGCCTGTCATGTCGATACTGGCCAAAGGCAAACGTTTGCGCGGCAGCTCGCTCAATATCTTCGGCTATCACGCAGAAGCCAAGCTGCACCGGGAGTTGCTGATATGGTTCGAAGCCGCTCTGGATCAGGTTGCGCAAAACTATAACGCCAACACCCACAATCGCTGCCGGGATATTCTCGCAGCGCCAATGGAAATCCGCGGCTATGGTCCCGTTCGGCTAGAAGCTGCTAAATCGGTAAAAGCCGCCGCAGACAAGGAACTTGCGTCTCTCAAGGGCTAACTCCAACACCCCACTCCATAGATTTGGAGTGGGGTCCCCCCCAATCGACCCTACGTGTAGTGTCGTCAAGGGTCCCAGAACTGTAGTGAATAGCTGGAAAACTCTTCCAGCTCACCAGGTTCCGGCTCACAGCCAGTGAACACCTTCAAATACTCAGAGGTCATCGCCAACCGGTAGCTGCCACTTTCGTTCAGCCCCGCCATGTCATACCCCAATTGCATGTAATACAACGCCTTGGCACGCGCCTGCGCCTCGACCTCAGGGAAGTCATAGCGTTGGAACATCTCAGTCAGGGCCTCCACCCGACGGGCGTCAGATCGATCCAGCAGGTTGCGCACAGGCCCAGACCGGCGCGCCCAGTCCCGCACAGCAAAATCCAGTGATGTGTTGAACAAGTCAGGATTGGCAGTGCAACGCCAGACATTCAAAACAGCGGCAGTCACAGTTTTCGCCGGTGCGCCTGCTTGCCCCACCAAACCAGCGGTATTGGTCTGTTCCCAGCTCTTCAACAAGGCATCCAGCAAATCTTGTCGCGTTTTGAAGTACCAGTAGAACGACGACCGCGAGACCGCCATCCGTTCGGCCAAAGCCAACACTTTGACCCGCTCAACCCCATCCGAAATCAACACATCCATCGCCACATTCAACCAGTCATCGCGGGTGACTTTGATATTGCCCACAAGGGGTTCAGCTTCGGGGTCATCGCGGCGCAGAACTGGTTTCGGGGACATGGTCTACCTTTCGTATTGAGCAGCAAAAGCAATAGGCGAATGAACGTTTAGACCTGCGCACTTGGACGAGATTTGATCCCTGCGTGCCAGGCTAACGTAGCAGTATTCCCTTCAGGAATACGCGTTTTGATCACGCGCGCAAATTCGACAAACACAAAAGCGCTGATGTCTGCCAAAGTGAACTCCGCTGTGGCCAGGTAGCGGCTTGATTGCAACCGTTGTTCCAGCAAGTCAAAGAACCTGGCAGTACGATCCAATCCGCGCGCCGCCAGTTCTGGCACCTGCGCGTAGTCCTCCGGTCCGGGAATTGCGCGGTCTTCAAAAAATGGGTTGGAGTTCCGCAAGGCCTCGGCGATTGGCATACCACCTTGCTGTTCGGCAATCGCATTCCACATCAGCACCAGCCCCTTTTCTTCAGCGGTGTCTCCCATCAAAGGCGGGTTGGGATGGGCCGCTTCCAGATAGGCGGCAATCCCAAGATTTTCGGTCAGCGTGGTGCCATCATCGGTGATCAGCACCGGCACAGTGGCGTTTGGGTTTATGGCTTTAAAAGCCGCGCCCAGCTGCTCGCCCTTAGCGATCGAAATGTCATGACATTCGATCTCCAGCCCCTTTTCGGCGATGAACATCCGTGCCCGGCGCGGGTTGGGAGCTGTAGAACAGTCGTAAAAAATCATTGCCAGCTTCCTTGTCACACATGGTTGGACACAGCCTAGGCGGCAACCCCACATCCTCGCAACCAGATATCGCGTTGACAGCATACTGGCAGCGCACGGTCACTTTACGGGATGTTTCCATCGACATGTCACCTTCTGCGGCAATCGCGATTACCGCTGGGCGTAACGTCCCCGGCAACAGGATCAGGGCCCCGTTGGACCGGGGTGCTAACGAGATGCATCTACGCACGGGGGATAAAATCCCCGGCCTACCCCGCTTGCGCGGTACCGCCGCTCGTAACCAGATTATGGAATTGAACGATCACTTATATAGAACAACCGCCAAGGATGCCTCCTTGGCGGGCTACTTCGCCTGTGCAAACAACAGCACAGGCGACCAATCAGCGACGATAGATAAAGCAGCGTTCCTCAACAGCCCCTTCAGGCAGTGCAACCTCGGTCAGTGTATCGAAATACATCCGGTCAGATGACACCATTAACCCACTCGGCGCCATCAGCGGTTCGATTAATGGCGAAACGAACCGGGCAAAGATATCGTTCTTTTCGCGGTTATGGCCCCCCAGATCTGCGTGGACCAAACTAGCCACCGGGCCAAAGCGCTCCAATGATTGTGGCAGGGTTTCACGCACATCACCTAAAATGACCTTGTCTTCAGGCGGAGTGCTGTCGGGGTGAGAGGCCACCGCACGTTCAAAAACATAGATGTCGCGATTTTCAACGTAACGGCGCATGTGGTGATACGTGCGTCCATTACCCAGCCCCAGTTCAAACACCGGCCCTGTCATTGCCGCCGTTTCAGAAATAGCAAAATCCAGACAGGCGCGTTGCGACACCATTCGGTCAATAAACAGATCAAGACGGGACGACATGAGCAAACTCCTTTTGGCCTGAAAATATGCTTCAGGTTAATCCCACCCCGTGTGCCAGAGAATGACGCAAATGTGTAGCGCAATGGAATACCAGACCTCCAACTTGCTGAAATCTGTTTTTTTGACACCTAAACGGTTGAAATTCCCCGCTTGTGCACCGTCTCTGGGCAAATGGGGTTTGACTAGTGAGGTCCCGGCACGCGATGGTGGCAAAAAACAAGGGGGAAGATCATGATAGCGGCACAACAAATGGTTGGGTGGGGCTGAATGCAGCCTTTGCTATCAGTAGAAAATCTCAGCATTGGCTTTGGCGCTGGTGAGCCTGTGGTCCGTGATGTCAGTTTTCAGGTGAACCCTGGTGAGACGCTGGCGCTGGTTGGCGAAAGTGGCTCAGGCAAAACAGTGACCTGCCGGGCCGTTTTGCGGATCCTGCCACGCGCTGCTCGTATTCATTCTGGCACCGTCCGGTTGAATGGCAGCAACGGCGTGCAAGAACTGTCAACACTCAGCGAACGTCAAATGCGAAACGTGCGCGGCAATACAATCTCGATGATCTTTCAAGAGCCGATGCGATCACTGTCGCCGCTACACCGGATTGGCAATCAGGTCTCCGAAGTGCTGTGGCTACATGGACGAACCCGCGAGGCTGCAGCCCGTAAAGAAGTGCTGGAGTGTTTTGAGCGTGTCGGTTTCCCGGACCCAGAACGCGCCTATAGGTCTTATCCGTTTGAACTGTCCGGTGGTATGCGTCAGCGCGCAATGATTGCCATGGCCATGGTCGCTAAACCTGACTTGTTGATCGCGGACGAGCCAACAACTGCACTGGATGTCACGACGCAGGCCCAAGTCCTGGGGCTGATGAAAGAACTGCAACGCGACACAGGTATGGCGATGATCCTGGTCACCCATGATCTGGGCGTTGTGGCCAATATGGCCGAACAGGTTGTGGTGATGCACAAAGGCCAGGTGATGGAGTCCGGAGCAGCCGAGCCGCTGCTGCGCTCCCCTGCGCATGCCTACACTCAGCAACTATTTGACGCTGCACCAGCCATCCCGGCCAATCCGGAGAGCGCTCCAGAGCTGCCACTGGACGATCTGATCCTGCAGATGAAATCCGTCTCCAAAACCTATTCAATGCGCGCAGGCAAAAGCTGGAAGGCTGAGGCCAAAATCCGAGCCTGCCGCGGCGTCGACTTTTCGCTACAACGCGGTAAGACATTGGCGATTGTAGGCGAAAGTGGCTCGGGGAAAACCACCGCAGCACGGATCGCATTGGGGGCGGAGCTGCCCGACGAGGGTGGTGAGGTTCTGTTCCGCGCCACATCACATTCCAACCCCATTGGTGTGCATCACATGTCGCGCGCTGCCCGAACTGCGTTCCAGCGCGAGGCGCAGATGGTGTTTCAGGATCCCTATTCATCCCTGTCACCACGGATGCGCATTCTTGACGCGTTGGTTGAGCCCCTTGATATCCATGGCATCGGCTCCAAACCCGAACGCCGCGACAAGGCTGCTGACATGCTGCGGTTGGTAGGGCTTGATCCAGACATGCTGCAACGCTATCCGCATGCCTTTTCCGGTGGCCAGCGCCAGAGATTGTCAATTGCCCGGGCGCTGATGCTAGACCCGTCGCTTTTGGTTTGTGACGAGCCGACTTCGGCCTTGGACGTCTCTGTGCAAGAACAAATTCTTCAATTGCTGGAAGACATCCGTGACCGCAAAAATCTGTCCTATCTGTTCATCAGTCACGATCTCGCTGTCGTCGCCCGGATAGCGGACGAAGTGGCTGTGATGCGGGCCGGATTGGTGGTTGAACAAGCACCGCCGGACACATTGTTCCACAACCCAAAACACCCCTATACCAAAGCATTGATTGCTGCTCAGCCCGAGCCGGACATTGACCGTCCTATTGATCTCAAGCTGGTGGCCCTGGGTGCTGGCTCGCCCGAAAGCTGGCCCGATCATTTTCGTTTTTCCGACACCGAGATACCGTCATTGGTACAGGTGGAACCCGGACATAAGGTACGTTGCCATGTTTAATTTCCCAAAATCCATTTGCGCACTGGCCGTTGCGGCGCTGATGACTCCGCTAAGCAGCTTAGCGGCACCCGATATACAAGAAAGTGACTTCTGGCGTCAGGAAGTAGATGCCGGCAATCTGCCCGCCGCCGCTGATCGCGTCCCCGAAGTACCGCTTATGGTCGACTTGGCCGCGCGAGATCGCACACCGGGGGTACAGGGTGGTACTCTGAATACCATGATCACGCGCTCCAAAGACATCCGTCAAATGGTGGTCTATGGTTATGCGCGGCTCGTCGGGTATGACACCAATTACGAACTGCGCCCCGATCTGTTGATGTCGTTTGAAAACGAGGACAACCGCCGCTTTACCTTGAATCTACGCCCCGGCCACCGATGGTCCGACGGCAGTCCTTTTACTTCGGCAGATTTTGAATACTGGTGGAATGATGTTGCCAACAATGCCCTGCTCAGCCCCACCGGGCCGCCTGATTTTCTGCGCATCGAGGGCGAATTTCCCCGCGTCAGTTTTCCCAACCCGCAGACTGTTATCTATGAATGGGATAACCCTAACCCCAACTTTCTGCAAAGTCTTGCACAGGCCCGCCCGCCCTTTATTTTCCGCCCGTCAGAGTTCCTGAAAAAGTATCACGCTGATTACGCCGATCCGGAGCAGCTGGCGTTTGAAGTGGATGATGCCCGCGTCAAAAGCTGGGCCGCACTGCACAACAGACGCGACAACATGTACAAGTTCGACAACCACGAGCTGCCAACTTTGCAGCCCTGGATGAACTCCACCTCGGGCAAAAAAATTCGCCACATGTTCGTGCGCAACCCCTACTATCACCGCATCGATAAGAACGGCGTACAGCTGCCTTACATTGATGTGGTCGAAATGGAGATCGTGTCTGGCGGGCTGGTCGCCGCCAAATCCAACGCAGGCGAGGCTGACTTGCAGGCGCGCGGCCTGGGCTTTCGCGATATCGCTATCTTGCGCAAAGGTGAGGCAGATGGTGGCAACTATGAAACCTACCTTTGGGGCACTGGCACCGCATCACAAATCGCCATCTATCCCAACCTGAACGTAAATGACGATACTTGGCGCGCAGTGCTCCGCGATGTCCGGGTCCGCCGCGCCCTGTCGTTGGCAATCAACCGCGACTCCATCAACAAGGCTCTGTACTTCAAGCTTGCCAAACCAGGCGCCATGTCTGTGCTCGAAAGCAGCCCTTTCTTTGATGCCGACCTGCGTGCAGCTTGGGCCTCTTGGGATCCGGAAATGGCCAACAGCCTGCTGGACGAGGCCGGCCTGACCGGAAAAGACAAATACGGCATCCGCAAGCTACCTGATGGACGCCCAATGGAGTTTGTGATCGAGACCGCCGGGGAACGTCAAGAGGTTGAAAACGCCCTGCAGATCATCACGGATGACTGGCGTGATGTCGGTGTCAAACTGATCATGCGCCCGCTGGACCGTGACATTCTGCGCAATCGGGTGTTCTCTGGCACCTCCATGGCTTCGGTCTGGTTCGGCTGGGACAACGGGCTACCGCAGTCTTATACGTCTCCCTCCTATCTGGCGCCAACGGATCAAGTCTTTCTGGCATGGCCTAAATGGGGTCAGTTCTATCAGACCGGTGGTGAAGCTGGCGAAACACCAGACTTACCCGAAGCTCAACGGTTGATGGAGCTGTTCCACAATTGGGAAATCGCCACTTCGGATGCGGAACGCACCGCGGCTTGGGAAGAGATGCTCAAGATCCACTCGGAACAGGTTTACGGTATCGGTATTCTGGCCGGCGCGCCGCAGCCCGTCGTGGTCAACAAAAATCTGCGCAACGTCCCAACCAAAGGCATCTGGGCCTGGGAACCGGGGGCTCACTTTGGCGTCCACCGTCCGGATGAGTTTTTCTTTGAGGGTGGTGACGGCTGATGGAGATCCTGCGCTACGCGATCTACCGGTTTGGCACCATGCTGCTAACGCTGCTGGTGGTGTCGGTGATGGTTTTTGCCATCATCAACCTGCCTCCCGGCGACTATCTCAGCAACCAGATCGCAGAACTGCGGGCCTCAGGCCAATCTGCGGGCGTGGCCAAGGCCGAATTTCTGCGCACAGAATACGCACTCGACCGTCCGCTGTATCAGCAATACCTGATCTGGGTTGGCTTCATCCCCGGCCCGCACGGCTTTTCCGGCCTGATCCAGGGTAATTTTGGCTGGTCGTTTGAGTTTGACCAACCGGTCGCCGAAATCGTCGGTGACAGCCTGTGGCTGACCGTGCTGGTCAATCTGGCTGCGGTGCTGTTTGTCTATCTTGTCGCATTGCCGCTGGGTGTCATCGCCGCCGCGCGATCCCGCACATGGGTTGACTACACCTCGGCCTTTGTCGGCTATCTTGGGCTTGCGACCCCCAACTTTCTTCTGGCGCTGATCCTGTTCTACTATGGGCACAAGTATTTCGACCTGCCCATTGGCGGTTTGATGGACCCGATCTACGAGGGCGAACCGCTTAGCTGGGACAAAACCAAGTCGATTCTGATCCACCTGATTGTTCCCACCTTTGTCATTGGTACATCCGGTGCCGCAGCCATGATGCAACGCCTGCGTGCCAACCTTCTGGATGAGCTGGGCAAGCCCTATGTGGAAACAGCTGTGGCCAAAGGCATGGCTCCGGCCCGAATGTTGACCAAATACCCGCTGCGCATGGCTTTTAATCCCTTTGTCGCCGATATCGGGAACCTGCTGCCTTCGATGGTTTCCGGTTCTGTTTTGGTCTCGGTGGTGCTGGGCCTGCAAACCATCGGCCCCACACTGCTGACCGCGCTTAAAACACAGGACCTGTTCCTGTCGGCCTTTGTGCTGATGTTCGTCGCCTTGCTGACGCTGATGGGCACAATGATTTCAGACGTGCTGCTGGTGCTGCTCGATCCCCGCATTCGATATGAGGGGCGTGAGACATGACCCAACTTCCTGATGGCCGCTATGTCGACGACGCCCCATATGACGCCAACGTTTCACTGCAACAGCTTGAGCGCACAGATCTGGACGCCCCCAACTGGGTACTGATCTGGCGCCAGTTCAAGACCCACAAGCTGGGCTTGGTCTCAGGTATTTTCCTCCTGATCAGCTACGCGTTGCTGCCCGTTGCCGGCTTCATCGCGCCTTACACCGCCAATGAACGCCACCCTGATCACCTGTACTCGCCGCCACAATCGATCAATTTTTTCCACGAGGGTGAATTCATCGGCCCCTATGTTTATCCGATGACATCCGAGGCCAACCTGGAAACCTTCCAGTGGGAGTTCGTGCCCGACACCGATAATCCCGCCTCACTTGAATTTTTCTGTGAGGGTAAAGAATACTATCTGGCCGGGCTTATCCCCACAGACACCCACCTGTTCTGCGCGCCCGGTGATGCCACCATTTTCTTATGGGGCTCTGACCGGTTAGGGCGCGACGTGTTCAGCCGTATCTTATACGGCGCACAATTGTCCCTGACCGTGGGCATCATCGGCATCACCGTGTCGTTCCTGCTGGGCATCACCTTTGGATCAATTGCCGGCTACTTCGGCGGTCGAATTGATTGGTGCATCAACCGGGTGATTGAAATTCTGCGCTCGCTGCCAGAGCTGCCACTCTGGTTAGCCCTATCCGCGGCGGTGCCGTCAAACTGGGGACCAGTGGCGGTGTTCTTCATCATCTCGGTGATTCTCGGCATTCTGGACTGGCCCGGCTTAGCGCGTTCCGTACGCGCCAAGTTCCTGTCCCTGCGCGAAGAGGAATATGTCCGCGCCGCCGAAATGATGGGGGCCAGCCCCGGTCGGGTCATCCGCAAACACATGCTGCCCAATTTCATGTCACATCTGATAGCATCAGCGACCCTGTCGATTCCGGCAATGATCCTTGGCGAAACAGCGCTGTCTTTCCTTGGCCTTGGCCTGCGGGCGCCGGCGGTAAGTTGGGGAGTTATGCTGAATGACGCCCAGAACCTCGCCTCGATCGAGATCTACCCCTGGACCGCCATCCCAATGCTACCGATCATTATCGTGGTTTTGGCCTTCAACTTCCTTGGCGATGGGCTGCGCGACAGTCTTGACCCGTACCAGCATTGACCCTGCTGCGCACCCTACCTGACCCTGCGACCTACAAGGTTACCGGGTCAGGCCAACTTCCCAGCGCCTTTGCGGTGACAGAGCTGGCCACGGCCTCGCTGGCTGCAGTCGGATCAGAACTGGCGGGGCTGATACGGGCTCTGGACCTTGCCAAACAGCAACCGCAGATCACGGTTGATCAGCGCCTCGCATCGCTGTGGTATGGCTACAGCTTCCGTCCCAGCGGGTGGGACATGCCCAGCCTGTGGGACGCCATCGCCGGGAACTATCAATGCGCTGACGGCTGGATACGCCTACACACCAACCTGCCCCATCACCGTGCCGCGGCTTTGCGGGTGCTTGATTGCGCAAATACCCGGGATGCCGTGACCACCGCAGTGCGCAAATGGCAAGGGGACGCATTGGAAGGCGCCATTGTCGACAGTGGTGGTGTTGCCGCCGCCATGCGCTCCCAGTCTGATTGGCTGGCGCACGCTCAAGGTCAGGCCGTCACCTCAGACCCCTTGATCGACTGGGTAGCGCCACGCACCATTGCTCTGCGCCCCCGACCGCAAGCCACCGCAGAACGACCATTGGCTGGTCTGCGCGTGCTTGACCTGACTCGTGTTCTGGCCGGCCCGATTGCAACCCGAACTCTGGCTGGGTTTGGCGCAGAGGTGCTGCGGATTGATCCGCCCGGTTGGGATGAACCGGGCGTTATCCCCGATATTTCGCTGGGCAAACGTTGCACCTATCTTGATCTGCGCCATGCACAGGACCGCCGCACATTTGAAACCCTTCTGGCCAATGCCGACGTGTTGGTGCATGGCTACCGCCCCGGCGCACTTGATGGGTTGGGCTATGATCTGGAAGCCCGCGGTCAACTTGCTCCGAACCTGATTGAGGTCACCCTGAATGCCTATGGCTGGAGTGGGCCTTGGGCAAACCGACGTGGTTTTGACAGCTTGGTCCAGATGAGCAGTGGCATTGCGGATGCCGGGCGTCGCTGGTCCGGTTCCGACACCCCGACACCGCTACCGGTACAGGCGTTGGATCACGCAACCGGGTATCTGATGGCCGCTACTGTCCTGTCTGCCCTGACAGCTGCCACTCAGGGAAACCCAGTACCTCAGGCGCGCCTGTCGCTTGCGCGCACCGCCGCATTGCTGGCTGATCTGTCAAAAGATGCGGTAGGCCCGGATATCACCTCCGCGCAGAATAGCGACTTTGCGACCCTACCCGAACACAGTGGCTGGGGGATTGGTCAGCGCCTGACCGCCCCACTGTCGCTGTCCACAACCTCGATGTCATGGGACCTTCCCGCCAGCCGACTTGGTACATCCGGCGCAATCTGGCTCTGACGCGCTGCGGTCTAGCCGCAGCGCCATGCCCAACGTTAAACGGGCCGCGACAGCGGCCCAGTGCGACGGCGGGAGCGTTTGGGTATTTGAAAGCATCTAGCAACTAGCGATCGTCGCCAGCTCCGCCACCTTCGTCCAGCAAATCCCCATCCATCGCAGCCTGCACCGCACCGGTTACCGCCTCTTTCTGTTTCTGGTTCAGATCCTCGGGTTTACCTTCGGCCAGGCGTACAGTGACCTCACGGTGGGCAAAATGGATGTCCTCGCGCTCGAACAATTGACGGATTTCTTCGTAGACCTTCTTGCGCACCAGCCACTGATCACCCGGTTTGGTCATAAATTTGACCCGGATGATCATCGCAGAGTCCTGCATTTCAATCACGCCCTGCGATTTCAGGGGTTGGATAAAGTTATCGCCAATCACCGGATCGTTCAGCAGCTCTTTGCCCAGGTTCTTGATCAGCTTACGTACTTTTTCGACATCGGTGTCATAGGTTACCCGCAACGGCAGTTTCATGATCACCCAGTCGCGGGAATAGTTGGTCAACACCCGGATTTCACCAAAGGGAATGGTCTGCAGCGCGCCAAGATGGTGCCGCAACTGGAACGACCGGACCGAGATCTTTTCAACCGTGCCTTTCACATCACCAATGTCGATGTATTCGCCTTTGCGGAATGCATCATCGACCAAAAAGAACGCGCCTGAGAAAATGTCACGCACCAGAGTCTGCGAACCAAAGCCGATGGCCAGACCAACCACACCTGCACCCGCAAACAGCGGGCTGACGTTGATGCCCAGCTCCAGCAGCACTATTAGACCAATGGAGACCACAACAACCGCCAGAATTGCCCCCCGAAACAACGGCAGCAGTGTTGCCAACCGGCTGGCTCCTGTTTCGCCCCCCTCATCGCCGAGTTCACCATCCTCCGTATCAACCGTCTCTTCGGCGATTTTGCTGTCGATCCAAATCCGGAACAGGTGATAAATGATATAGCCGATGAACAGGATAGAGATAACGTCCGTCACTCTTTCACCAACCGAGTCAGCCATCCAGTTTACATCCGGATTCCAAACCCGGATCAGCGCAAAGCCCCCGACCACAAAAGCCAGAATACCTGCCACCCGGCGTGCCAGATCCTCAAACGTGGCAATCGGATGCACCGGACGGGCTGGCCGCATATCATCATCCATGGGCATCACTTCCATGCCCTCGGCCTCGGCCAATTCCTCGTTCAACTGTTGCACCTGACGCGACCGGTCAAAGAAGCGTTCGATCACATAGTTTATGACCCCGTAAACAATCAGGATCAACGTCAGCACCATATAGGTTCCCACCATCAATGGGATCGGAGCTTCGCGTTCCAGTACCAGATCAAACGCCAGGTTCAGCCAGCCAAACACCATATAGGCCATCACAAGTGGGGCCCAGATGGTGCTTAACCCCTGCACCAGCCAGCTACATTCAGCCTTTGGCTTCCCGGCGCGGATCGCATTGGTAATAGCGCGGGCATTGAAAAGAACCATTGCCAGATTGCCGATGGTCGCGACCAGCGTCAGCACACCATGCACCAAGGCATACAAGTTATAGTTCAGGCCAAAATCACCAACCCAGGTGGCAAACAGGATCGAACAAATATCATAGGTCGCCAAAATGGAGGCCCAAAGATACAGGCGTTTGGCATCCCGGTCTGAGAAAACCGGAATACGGTACTGGCTAAGATAGGGGGAAAGCACCATGCGCCACAGGTCTGACGCGGTGCAGGCCAGAAAATAGGCTGTGTAAACCGCTGTAACAGTAAATTTAACCGAGCTGTCCTCAGCGGGTCCAAAAATAAGATAGCCCGCCAGCCCCGCAAAAATCATCGCAAAGATGGTGGCTCCCATCCCCATGACAAACCGAAACACCAAGAATGGCATTTTATCGCGATAGCCTTCAGGGTCGGCTTTGACCCGCCCGACAACCAAACGCTTGGCGATCCGTTTGCCGTAGATCTCAATGGAGAGCCAACGACCAATCAACAGCAAAAGCACAGACCAGCCCAAGATCTCCAGATAGGTCTGAATGCGCCCGTCCGGGCTGGTCTGTTTCAGAATATACGCCACTTCTACTTTGGCATAGGGTAAGGCTGCCAACCTGCTGCGCAGCTCTTGCCGAAACTTGTCGACTTCGGATTGCACCTGCATCAACGCAGATGGTCCCCCCATCCCATCCGCCGACTCACCTGCCCCCGGTTCCTCGACACTGCCGCCAACCAACTGACCTCGACCATCCAGAACAATAACACCAACGCCACTGTCGGCGGCCAGTTCGATAGCCTTGGCTAGTGCTTCGGCGCTGTTGGCGTCATCGCTTTGTGCAGCCAGGGGTGAGGCCAACGGAACCGCCAGCATCACTGCCAGCAAGCCACTCAACAGAAAACGAAAAAACAAATGCGTCATGGGAAAGATGGTCCTCGGGTGATTTGTACAAAAATAGCCCAGCCGAGGCAGCAGCGCAAACCCAACGACCATACGCAACTTTGTGCATTGTTGAACCCCGGCTGATTGCATGTTTTTTGCGCGCAGGCTATACATTTTGTGTTCGCGAGCCTCCGGGCGCGGAGGTCCGTCTGCAACGCAATTTGCAACCGGGTGCTCCGCAGGGACGCGCGAAAAAACATGGACCGTGCCTGATCCCAATTTTGGGAGCTGGCTGCGCAACCTGAGGCGAACAATGGCCGAGCAGACAAGGGGTTTCCCTTCACCGCATCTGGCGCCGCTATGGGCGGCGCACCGACTCGCGCGGACTGCTTTCTATTGCTTTGCCTCAGGTCAAAATAGCCCTGTCGCGATCCTACTTATTGACCCATCCGCTCAGGCTCGACCATGACAGTTCAAACTCCTACCATTTCGCCCGCGACCAACGATTCACGCCCGCCCCGGGTGATGTTGTACAGCCATGACACCTTTGGTCTGGGCCACCTGCGCCGTTCGCGTGCGCTGGCCGGTGCCATCACCGCCGCCGACCCCACCGCCTCGGCCCTGATCCTGACCGGGTCTCCTGTGGCAGGCCGGTTTGCCTTTCCCACCCGCGTTGATCACGTGCGCCTGCCCGGCGTTATCAAACGCTCGGACGGGTCTTATGCCTCCCGCACCATGGGGATGAGCATTGATGAAACCACAGACCTGCGTGCTGGACTGATCCGCTCGACCGCCGAGCAATATGACCCCGACATCCTGATTGTTGACAAAGAACCAACCGGCTTTCGCGGAGAGCTACTGCCAACGCTGGATCTGCTTAAATCGCGTGGTCGCGCGCGCCTGGTGTTAGGACTGCGCGACGTGCTGGACGAACCCGATGTCCTCGCCGCCGAGTGGCATCGCAAAGGCGCGATCCCAGCCACCGAAAGTTTCTATGACGAGCTTTGGGTCTATGGGCTGCGCTCGATTTATAACCCAACATCCGGGCTCGACCTTAGCGCAGATGTTCAGGCTCGCACTCATTACACTGGTTATCTGCGCCGCGATCTTGGCACTTTGGGCGAACCACCCGAACAACCCTATATTCTGATCACACCGGGCGGTGGCGGCGATGGCGCTGCAATGGTGGATCTGGTGTTGGCCGCCTATGAACGCGACCCAGATCTGAACCCACGCGCGGTTTTGGTCTATGGGCCGTTCCTGTCCGGTGACACCCGCGAGCAATTCGAAACCCGTGTTGCCCAACTGAGTGGCCGGGTCACTGCCGTAGGATTTGAATCCAAGATCGAAACCCTGTTTGCTGGAGCGCAGAGTGTGGTCTGCATGGGGGGGTACAACACCTTCTGTGAAGTGCTCTCGTTTGACAAACCCGCAGTCATAGTGCCGCGCACCACGCCACGTCTGGAGCAATGGATCCGTGCAAGCCGTGCTGAGCAGCTGGGCCTGATTGCTATGCTGGACGAAGAACGCGATGGCATGACCGCCGACTCGATGATCCGCGCCATTCGGGCACTGGATCAGCAAAAGCCACCTTCAGCGGCCATATCAGATGGGCTGCTTGACGGGTTGGACTATGTCACCAACCGTGTCGCAAGCCTGCTTGCCAGTGCCCAACAAGAGACGACAGAATGAGCAATACATCTCCGCCGCTAGCGGTTTTGGTCAAGGGCTGGCCGCGCCTGTCCGAAACATTTATCGCGCAGGAACTGGTCGCGCTGGAAGCAGCCGGACATAGTTTTGAGATCTGGTCACTCCGTCATCCCACCGACGTCAAACGCCATCCGTTACATGACCAGTTGCAGGCACAGGTAAATTACCTGCCCGAATATCTGTATCAGGAACCGGACCGGGTCTGGCGTGCACGAAATGTAGCGCAGACCCTGCCCGGCTATGCCGAAGCCTACAGGATCTGGCGCACCGACCTGAAACGCGACCCCTCCCATAATCGCATTCGCCGGTTTGGGCAGGCCTGTGTCCTGGCAGCTGAAATGCCGGATGCAGTGCTGGGCATGTACGCGCATTTCCTTCACACGCCGTCATCGGTTGCACGCTACGCCGCTATCATACGCGGATTGCCATGGAGCTTCTCAGCCCATGCCAAAGACATCTGGACCTCACCCGATTGGGAGATTTCAGAAAAACTGTCCAGTGCCCATCATGGCGCGGCCTTTGGGGCAACCTGCACTGGGTTTGGCGCCAAACATCTGCAAGAGATGTCGGACGATCCAACCCGCGTTGACCTGATTTACCATGGCCTTGATCTGGGCCGATTTCCCGCCGCGCCGGATCGGGTCTGGCGCAAGGCGGGTGATCCGCTGCATCTGATGTCAGTCGGGCGCCTGGTTGAGAAGAAGGGCTTTGACAACTTAATTGCCGCACTCGCGTTGCTGCCCGAGGGATTGGATTGGCATTGGACCCATATTGGCGGCGGTGACCTGAAGGCACCTCTTGAAGACATGGCCATAAAGGCTGGGATCAACCACCGGATCAACTGGCGCGGCGCCTGTGACCAGCCAGAGGTGATTGCCGCCATGCGCGCAGCTGATCTGTTTGTCCTGCCCAGTCGCATCGCCAGTGATGGGGATCGCGATGGGTTGCCCAACGTGCTGATGGAGGCGGCCTCGCAGCGCCTGCCAATCCTGTCCACCGCAGTATCAGCAATCCCAGAATTCATCACCACAGGCACCCACGGATTGCTGTCAGATGATGCGCCCGAATGCCTGGCTGAAGCCATGCTGCAAATTGCACGGCATCCGGATCAGGCGGCTGAGATGGCTGAGGCGGCATTGTCCCGGCTGAAATGTGAATTTGGTATGAGCCCCGGCATCACCCGCCTGTCCCAACGTCTGACTGCGATGCTGGCAGGCCAATGATCACAGGGGCGGGTCGACGGGTTGCCTTTTATGCGCCCCTGAAATCGCCGCACCACCCGGTGCCGTCGGGTGACCGGGAAATGGCGCGCAATCTGATGGCCATTATTGCTGCAGGTGGCGCATCTGTTGATCTGGTTTCCGAGCTGAAGATCTATGACAAGCGAGGGGACCGCGCCTTGCAAGAGGATCTGCACGCGCAGGCAAAAACCGAAGCCGATCGTCTGATCCGCACCCTGCCAGACATGGATCTCTGGGTCACCTACCACAACTACTACAAGGCCCCAGACCTGATTGGTCCAATCGTGGCCCATGCCCGCAACATCCCCTATGTACAGATCGAAAGCACCCGCGCCACCAGTCGGTTAACCGGCTCATGGGCAGGGTTCGCGGCCTCCGCCCATAGGGCCTGTGATGCGGCTGATGTGATTTTCTATCTGACAGCCAATGACCTGATCACCTTGAAACGTGAGCGTTTTGAAAACCAGAACCTGGTGCATTTCCCCCCCTTCTTGCCAACAGAGACGCTTCCGTCGGCGGCCCGTTTGACGGGCCCTATGCTGACCGCAGGCATGATGCGCAGCGGCGACAAACTGGCCTCATACCAGATCATCGCCAAGACCCTTGCGCATCTAACCGGGGATTGGTCCTTGCAGATTGCCGGCGACGGGCCTGCTCGTGCCGAGGTCGAAACACTGATGGCCCCGTTTGGCCCGCGCGTTACCTTTCTGGGCCAACTGGACCGTACCGAAATGGCAGCGGCCTACGCCAATGCCAGCTTGTTCCTATGGCCCGGCGTGAACGAGGCCTTTGGCATGGTCTACCTTGAGGCCCAAGGTCACGGATTGCCGGTTGTAGCGCAGGATCGGCCGGGCCTGCGGGATGTATTACTGCCCGGCACCTACCCAACACCCGAGGATGGCCCAAAGGCGTTGGCCCATCAAATTACTGGCCTTCTGACCGATCCGGCCCTGCGTGCCAGCCTTGGCACAGCCGCGCGTAGGATGATATCCAAGACTCATTTGGCACCTGCCGCAACTGCGCGGTTTTGGTCTGCCGTTACCCCCCTTCTGGAGGCTACCACATGATCCGCCTTGCTCTTTTGCGCCATGGTCACACTCACTGGAACCGCGCAGGCCGCATTCAGGGCCGCAGTGATATTCCACTGGATGATGAGGCTCGCGCTGACCTTGCTGCCTTTGCGCTGCCCGCGCCGTGGGATCACGCGGACCTGTGGTCCAGCCCCCTGATGCGCGCAGCGGAAACCGCCCGCATTGTGTCAGATCGCGAACCACAAACCGCGCCGGCCTTGACTGAAATGTTTTGGGGAGACTGGGAAGGCTCCCATGGGCTGGACCTAAAGGCGGACCCCAACAGCGGGTTTCGCGATATTGAACAATGGGGCTGGGACTATCGTCCGCCAAATGGCGAAACGCCGGGAGAGGTCTGGGCGCGTATCTCCCCTTGGGTTGCCAGCCTGCAACGTGACACCGTCGCAGTTTGCCACATTGGCATTATGCGGATGATCCTAGCGCGTGCCTATGGCTGGAACTTTGACGGCCCCGCCCCCTTCAGAATCAAGCGCAACCGGCTGTTTGTTGTCGAAATCGATGGTGACACTCTGACCCCCCTCGCAGAACCAGTGCGTCTGACGAAGCGTACAGCTGCCGTATGAAAGTTCTGATTGCTGTAACCCACCTGTTAGGCACCGGCCATCTCAGCCGGGCGCTGACGCTGGGCCGCGCCTTTGCCGATGCGGGACATCAGGTCCGTGTGGCCTCGGGTGGGTTTCCGGCAGCACAGCTAAACACGGACGGGGTTGAGCTGTTGCAACTGCCACCCCTGCGATCTGACGGAGTGGACTTCACCCGACTGCTGGATGAGACCGGAACGATCACAGAGACCGCGTATTACGCCCGGCGGCAGACCGCCCTTTGTGCAGCGCTCTCTGACATGCAGCCGGATATACTGATCACTGAATTATACCCCTTTGGACGGCGCAGTCTCGCTGCCGAGTTTCAGGCATTGCTGCGAACAGCCCATGCGCAGCCCCGTCGCCCGGTGGTGCTGGCATCAATCCGCGATATTCTGGCACCGCCTTCTAAGCCCAAAAAGGCCACACAAGCAGACGCGATGATCGCCGAGTTCTACGACGCGGTGCTGGTCCATTCGGACCCGGTCGCCACCCGGCTTGAAGTCAGCTGGCCGGTCTCAGAAATGTTGCACGCCAAGCTGCGATACACGGGGTACGTTGCCCCACCCGCTGCGATACCTCATCCGCTGAATGCTGGGCGTGGCGAAGTGTTGGTCAGCGCCGGTGGCGGCAGCGTCGGTGATGCGCTGTTTGAAACCGCATTGCTTGCTGCCGCGCAGATGTCGGATATCCCGTGGCGTCTGTTGGTTGGTGGCAGCGATGCGACCGACCGGATCGCACGCCTAAACGCCACAGGATCACCTGCAGTCATCGAAGCCGCCCGCCCTGACTTCCGCCAGATGCTGCCGCTGGCCGCGGCCTCAGTCAGTATGTGCGGCTACAATACGGCGCTGGATCTGCTTCAGGCTGGAACGCCGTCCGTTCTGATCCCGTTTGATGCGGGTAAAGAGGTTGAGCAGGGATTGCGCGCTGAGAGCCTTTCCCCTCTGGACGGCATCGAAGTCTTGCGCAGCAGCGATCTGACACCAGCGAGCCTCTGCACAGCCCTTAACGCCGCCATAACATCCCCCCGCCGCGCGACAAATGAGCTGCAGTTTGACGGCGCTGCCCGTGCGGTTGAGATCGCCATAGGCATGGCTGAGGGCCGCGCATGAGTACTGACTGGGCCGCGTTGGATCAAGAATTGCAGACTTGGGTGGATCAGGGTCTGACATTGCCGCTGTGGTGGCGCGATGATGACGCGATTGCTCCCACCGCAGAACTGGATCAGCTGACCGCCCTCTCAACCAAACTGGGTCTGCCCGTACATTTGGCAGTGATCCCGAAGGGCGCAACCAAAACGCTTGCTGACTATCTGACTGAGACCACTCAGCTAATCCCGGTGGTGCATGGGTGGGCCCATCTCAGCCACGCTCCGAAGGGTGAGAAAAAGGCCGAATTTGGGGCGCATCGCCCGGTTGATGAGATCATAAAAGACGCTAGCCAGGGACTGCGCAACCTGCAGAAGTTGTTTGGGCCGGAACTGGTCCCGATGTTTGTGCCCCCCTGGAACCGGATCGCCGCCGAAGTGGTTCAGGAGCTTCCCGGCCTTGGCTTTACTGCGCTATCGACCTTTACCCCGCGCACAGCTCCGCTCGCTGCCGAAGGGCTGGCGCAGATCAACACCCATCTGGACCCGATCCACTGGAAAGGCAGCCGCTCGGTGGTGCCGCCGCAACAGCTGCTGGATCAGGCAACCAAACAGCTGAATGCCCGCCGCTTAGGACGGGCTGATAACACAGAACCCTATGGTATTCTGACCCATCATCTGGTTCATGACGCCGAGATCTGGCGCGTTACCGAGGCGCTGATCGCGCGCCTGATGGCTGGCCCAGCCTGCCCCTGGACCTTAGACACAAGGAATTTGATATGAGCCGACTGGATTCTATGCTCCGCCGCTTTACCGCCCAGCGCGATGGGCTGAATTGGGCTGCCGAACAGATATCAACGCAGGACGGAGATGTGTTGGATATGGGGCTGGGCAATGGCCGCACCTATGACCACCTGCGTGAGGTCCTGCCTGAGCGTCGCGTTTGGGTGATCGACCGTGTTCTGCAATGCCACCCCTCCTGCGTGCCTCCCAAGGAAAACTTCTTGCAGGGCGAGGCCGAGCCGATGATGGCACAACTGGCAGAACAGGGTCACAAAATGGCACTGGCACATTATGACTTTGGCTTTGGTGTGAAGGAAGAGGACGTCGCTGAAGCCGCGCGCCTGTCCCCCACCATCGCTGCCGTCATGGCACCGGGTGGGATCATTGTTTCAGGTCAGCCACTGGTGGGGTTTGAACCCCTGAAGGCACCTGAGAGCATTCCGCCCGAGCGTTACCTGTTCTACAGGGCAGCCTAATCGCAGATCATCCCGCGCTGGCCCTCTGAGCGATCACGCGTATACTAGCGCGAAAATTGTATTCAAGGATCAGTGTTCAGAGGGTTTCAGTGATGTTTATGGAGTATGTTTACGCCGCATTGGCCCTGTTGCTTGGCTGTGCCGTTGTCGCCGCGATCTTGTATGGGATGTTTTCCAAACCCACGCCGCACAAAAAGCTCAGATCACGCAGTACCTTTACCCATGGCATTGATGATGTGTCTGTCCCGGGCGATGGTACCAACGACTGACCTATAAATGGGCTTTGAAGAAATCCAAGCCCGCCCGCACCCGTGCGGGCAGATAGGAACGACTGGGATACAAGGCCCAAACTCCTGTCTCAAACATTGTGGCGGTGGCCTGCCAGTTGGGGAACAGATCAACCAACTGACCCGTGGCCAGATCATCTGCAACCAGCCAATCGGCCAGCAGGGTTGGGCCCAATCCCAAACGTGCGGCCTCGCGCAGGGCCAGTGGGTTTGATATGATCAACGACCCATCAACCTCGACTTCAACCTCTGCACCCTGAAGATCGCGAAACTGCCAGCAACTGCGGTACACTGGCAAGGACAGGCGCAGGCAATCAACCTGGGCCAAGTCGCTGGGATGGTTTGGTGCAGGGCCACGAGCCAGATATTCGGGCGCGGCACAAACATGATAGCGTGCCCCTTTCAGGCGGGTTCCGATCAGATCGCCATTGGGGGCGGGTGCCAACCTGATGGCGATGTCGATTCCCTCGCCAACAAGATCCACATTCAGGTCACTGAGGTGTAGATCCAGCTGAATACCGGGTAATTCCGCCCGAAACTGTGGCAGCAACGGCAACATGCAGACCTGTCCAAAGGCCACCGAGGCCGAGATCCGCAACGGCCCAACCGGGTGCTGGCGCTGTGCTCGCGCCTCTTCGTTGGCCAGCTCCAGTTCTTGGACCAGAGGCGCGATGCGGGTCAGATAGCTCTCCCCCTCTTCGGTCAGGTTCAGACGTCTTGTGCTGCGTTGGAAAATTCTCAACCCCAGCTCCGCTTCGGCTGTGGCCAAGGTTCGCGAAACCGAAGACGGATCCAGGTCCAGCACGCGCGCAGCACCAGCGAGACTGCCTTGTTGGGCAACGAGCAGCAGTGTGTTGAGTGTTGATAGATCCATTCGTGCAATATGCGCATGAATATAGTGAATGATCGACCATGTTTTGCAAATTTTGCACCGTCTATCTGGAACTCATATTTCTACACGGAGACCGAAATGAGTGACTTAGCAGGAAAAACCATCATCATCACAGGTGCCAGCCGCGGTATTGGCGAGGCCACAGCCCGCCACATGTCTGGGCTTGGCGCAAATGTCGTATTGGCTGCACGCAGCGTTGATGCAATCACAGCCCTGGCCGATGAACTGGGATCCAATGCAACTGCGGTTCCTTGTGATGTCAGTGATTGGAAACAGGTTTCAGAGCTGATCGGCACTACACAAACAAAGTTTGGAACGGTGGATGTGCTGATCAACAATGCTGGCGTGATCGACCCGATTGCCCGGATTGAAGACAGTGATCCGGCGGCTTGGGGCATTGCCACCGACATCAATGTCAAAGGTGTCTATCACGGGATGCGCGCCGCCATTCCGGTTATGGTGGCACAGGGTCACGGAACCATTCTCAACATCTCATCTGGTGCGGCTACCGGCGCTCTGGAAGGCTGGAGCCATTACTGTGCAACCAAGGCTGCAGTCCTGTCGCTGACCCGCTGCGGCGACGAAGAGTGCCGGGCCCAGGGCCTGAACGTCATCGGCCTTAGCCCCGGTACCGTGGCCACTGATATGCAACGCAACATACGGGACTCGGGTCTGAATCCTGTCAGCAAACTGGATCCCTCGGTTCATATCCCAGCGGATTGGGTGGCAAAGTCTTTGGCCTATCTTTGTGGACCGGGCGGAGATGCATGGCGCGGCCAAGACTTCTCACTGAAATCAGATCAGGGTCGTGCCGAGGTCGGCTTGCCATCTGTATCTGGCTAATCATCCCGGGTCTGCGACACTAAAAGCCTCTATCACCCTGCAGCAAGAGGGGCTATATGCCCCTCAAACGCAAATGCTAAAGGGAACACCCCGATGTCCTTTGACCGCAAGATCAAAATCGCCCCCTCCATCCTTGCCGCCGACTTCGCCAACTTTGGCGCTGAATGTACGGCCATCGAAGCCCAGGGCGCCGACTGGGTGCATGTGGATGTGATGGACGGGCATTTTGTGCCCAACATTACTTTTGGTCCAGCAACCTGCGCCGCCATCCGCCCCCACATCAAGGGCGTAATGGACGTGCACCTGATGATTGCCCCCGTCGATCCCTACATCGAAGGGTTTGCCAAGGCTGGTGCAGATGTGATCACCGCCCATGTGGAGGCCGGCGCACATACCCACCGCACCCTGCAGGCCATCCGCGCGGCAGGCGCCAAAGCTGGTCTGGCACTGAACCCCGGCACTGCGGTGTCCGAGGTTGAGTACTATCTCGACATGGTGGACCTGATTTGTGTGATGACGGTGAACCCTGGTTTTGGCGGCCAAAAGTTCATTCACAGCCAGATCGAAAAGGTCAAACAGTTGCGCGCATTGATTGGCGATCGTCCCATCCACATTGAGATTGACGGTGGTGTGGATCCGGTTACTGCGCCACTGGTTGCCGCTGCGGGGGCAGATGTTCTGGTGGCTGGCTCAGCAGTTTTCAAAGGTGGCTCAGTCAACAACCCTGCCCCCTATGGTGAAAACATCCGCAACATTCGCGCTGCGGCCGAAGGCGTCTGGGCATAGGCGTCAGGTGTAGGGTGCGTGCTTGCACGCACCTTGACGCTACAGCGGTGCGCGCAAGCGCGCACCGCTGTAGCGTCAAGGTGCGGGGCAAAGTGGTCCAACAGTTTATGCTTCAAGATCTTGCCTGTTGGCGCGGCGGGTAACGACAGAGCCATAACAATCCGCGAGGGTCGCTTATAGCCCGCCAGCTGGTCAGCTACAAAAGCGCGTAGATCAGCCTCGTCGGGTTCATCTCCATCGGCCACCTGCACAAAGGCAAGCACCTGTTCATCGCCCTGCACTCTGCGTCCAACTACAGCCGATTGCACCACTTGCGGATGGGCGTTCAGCGCTGCCTCCACTTCAGGTGGGAAGACATTGAACCCACCGTGGATGATCAGCTCTTTGGCGCGACCTTCAATATGCAACAGTCCGGTGTCATCGAGACGTCCCAAATCACCGGTCCGTAACCACCCGTCGCCATCAAGCACCTTCGCCGTTTCCTCGGCACTCTGATAATACCCCAGCATGACATGTGGACCGCGTGTCAGCACCTCACCCAGCCCGGCTCCGCCGCCTTCGACATCTTGATCCACGCGAATCTCGACCCCGGGCAAAGCAGGACCAACCGAGATGTCAGGATCCCCGATCAAACTACGGGTCGCACAGATGCCAGCGGTGGTCTCGGTCATGCCATACCCGTTTTGCAAGGCCACGCCATAGAAACCCTCTGCCCGGCGTTTCCAGTCCGGGTCCAGTGGCGCGGCCCCAGAAGAAACATAGCGCAGCGGGCAGTCTTGCAGGCTCTCATGACCCTGCTCGCGGGTGTATTGCATCAGCAAGGCGTGCATCTGAGGTACAGCCGACAGCAGTGTTACCCCACCCTGTAACGCCAGATACAGTTTCGCAGGACTGAACCGTGCTTCAAGCCGCACCTGAGCCCCAATATAGATCGCTGCCGTCACCACCGAGGCCAATCCGAACACATGGGTCGTCGGCAACACGCCATAGATGACATCTTCCGCCGTCATATCGCGCAGCTGGGCCGAGGTTTTGCCACCGAAGCACATATTGGCATGGCTCAACATCACCCCCTTGGGGGCGCCGGTGGTCCCCGTGGTATACAGCAGCACGGCCAATTCCGGATCATCATGGGGCGTGCTGGGATAGGGCAACGCCAGATGCAACTGCCCCCAAATTCCGTCGCAGGGCACGGCGTTCAACCGCAGGGCATGACCTGCCGCCTCCTCTGAAACTCCGGTTGTGGCCAACAAGGCCGCAGGGCGTGCGTGGTCCAGAATTCGGTTTACTTCTGCCGCACTCATCCGAGCGTTCACCGGCACCGCTACGGCCCCAAGGCGCGAGATTGCAAACAATACCGCCACCGCCGCACAGCAGTTTTCCGACAGCACAACCACGCGATCGCCAGCTTCGACGCCATGGGATCCAAGCTCAGCCGTCAGAGCCTCGCAGGCCACCGATAGGTCGCGGTAATTCCAACGGGTTCCTGTTGTGTCAGAAAACGCCGGTGCGTTTGGACGAAGGGCGCACTGCCCATCCAGAAATCCATGCCATTTATCCACGAAACACTCCTTAAGTGGGCTGTCTCAGGCCCCTGAAACAGAAAATTCGGCGTATTGAGCGAAAGGCACTCTAGGTCACTGACATCCGACACCAGTGTCTCCGATGGGCAGGGTTGGTTGCGGTCGCCAGCCAACGGGTCGACGCTCACATTGACCATTGGTAAGGTATTCCACCATGTGATGACTCATTAAAATATGTACACTTAGTTAATCCTTTCATCTCTTCCATGAATGTGACAGCGATCCAGTCTTTCCAGCAAATTGTGCTGGATCGCGACCGATACTTTACGCCTTCGCCAAAGCGCATGGTGTTGTTGGATATGGAGTTTCTGGCAGTTCCCGGCTTTGGCAATCACAACTCTCAGCCGTTCCACCTAACCAGCCAGCGTTCTAACGCGGCTTCGCAATCGCGTCGCGTCAATGGGATTTCAGCCGTTTTTACAGTTCTGGCAGGCCCACCCAAACCGTCACTCATCCAGTCCTTGACCGGAAGCTCCTCTACATCACCACGATGTACCCGCACCGTTTCAATGCTGACATCATCAATGCCACGCGCATCACAATCCAGCAGCAGGTTTTCGTGTCCCTTGAACACCACGCCTGTCAGGTCGCGCACCTGAACGCTGGTGCCAAACAGCTTGGCCTCGACATGGATGCAGGCATCGATCTTGCTGCTGTAGAAATCAAATATGCGATACAGTCGGTAGTCGCGGCTTTTCTGGTGTTTCTCGACATAGTCCTGTGCCAGTTCGGTGCAGATTGCGTCGCGATCCACCCCGTCAGCCAAGCCTCCGGTGGCGGAAAAACTGATCAGAATTGCAAATAACCAACGCATACTCATCCCTCACATCATGAATGCTCTGATCTTTGCGCGGAATGGTTTTGAAGTCCACTATTGAGGAAGCACAGAGCACTCACTCAGCCCCGTACGCGTTTGAAGATCCCAGTTGCTGTAGCCAGTAACGCACCCTCCTCGTCTCGCAACTCTCCATTCACATAAGCAATACTGCGGCCTCCGCCGGTGGCCTGTGCCTTGGCGATCACTGACCCAGACCGCGCGGCGGCGACATAGGAGATGTTCAGCGAAACAGTGACCAGATTGGGATGGCTTTCACGGTCAAAAAAGGCCGAAGCAGTGTTGCCGCAGACCACATCCAGCAGGGTAGCCACAATGCCACCGTGCAAGACTCCGATCCGGTTCAGGTGTTGTGGCTGCAGGTCCAGTGTAACCTCACACGACCCTGCCCGGGTATCCATTTGGGTGCGGTAACCAACCAATTGCTGGCAACCGGGATCGTTGATCTCACGGAGGGGATCAGGCGGTGCTGAGGTCAATAAACTGCTCCAAGTGATGGTCGGCATCGCCAAACCGATGTTCAGCCATGGTGATACGTTTTGCGATATGGGCGAGCTCGTATTCCTGGGTCATGGCAATGCCGCCGTGCAGCTGGATCGTTTCTTCGGACACCAAACGCCCCGTGCGGGCGACCAGATTGCGGGCAGCTGCGATGTGCAGGTCGCGCTGGTGCGGTTCACCCTCTAGATGGCCGGCAGCGTTGATGACGGCAGAACGCGCTTGTTCCAGCTCGATCAAAAGGTCGGCCATGCGGTGTTGCAGCGCTTGGAAGCTGCCGATAGGACGACCAAACTGCTGGCGGGTTTGCAGGTAGTCACGGGTCAGCACAGTTGCGGTCTCCATTGCACCCAGCGTTTCAGCGGCCAGAGCAACCGAGGCGGCGGCGGCACGTTCGGCAATCACCGGATAGGCCTGCCCGGCAACACCCAGTCGCGCGGATGCAGGTAGAGTGACATGATCCAATTCGACCTCTGCCGCGCGCCCACCTGCCAGTAAGGGATAGCCGCGCAGAGACAGGCCGGGTGTATCGGCAGGAACTAGGAACAGAGAGATCCCATCCTGATCCATCACCGCACCATTTTCACGAGCTGAGACAATCAGAAAACCGGCGGCCTCGGCATTGACCGCCACCGCCTTGCGGCCAGACAGGACGATGCTGTCATCCTGTATCGTGGCGGTGGTTTGCACATGCGACAGGTCATATCGGCTGGCGGGTTCACCATGGGCAAAGGCAAGAAGCAGAGAGCCGTCGATCACTTGCTCCAGCAGGGTTTTCTGAGCCTCTGTTCCAAGGGCTGCAATCAGCCCACCGCCAAGCACGGCACTGTCCAGAAACGGTTCTACCACACCTGCGCGGCCCAGTTCTTCGAACACCACCGCGATGTCAAAACCGGCACCGCCATAGCCACCCTGATCCTCGGTGAACAGTGCACCAATGATGCCCAGCTCCGCCAGTTGCGCCCAGATTTCGGTGCTGTATCCGGTGTCGCTGTTCAGGATGTCGTTGCGCACTTGGGTGGTGTAGCGGTCAGTGAGGAACCGGCGCAGGCTGTCTTGCAGCATCTGGCGTTCATCCGTCAGATCAAAGTTCATGCGCCCCCTCCCAGTTTAACCTTGGCAATGATGTTGCGCTGGATCTCGTTGCTGCCGCCAAAGATCGACAGTTTGCGATTGTTGAAGTACTGCGCCGCAACATGGGTTGTGCCTTCGGGGCCAATCGGGGCTTCGTTACTGCCTTCGACCCCTTCCGAGGCGAAGGGCATCGCGTAGACACCCGCCGCGCGGCGGGCCAGATCGTTGATTTCCTGTCGGATTTGGGTGCCTTTAACCTTGAGCATGGAGCTTTCCACCCCCGGCGCTTGACCTTTGGCGGCCCCCGAAATGATCCGCAGGTTGGTGGTGGACATGGCCATCAGGTCAATTTCGACCCGCGCTACGCGAGCGGCAAAATGTGGGTTTTCAATCAGCGGGCGGCCCCGGTGCATCTGGCTGCGGGCCAGCCGTTTCACCGCTGCCAGACCGGCCTGACTGAACCCAACCCCAGCGATATTGGTGCGCTCGTGGGTCAGTAGGTACTTGGCATAGGTCCAGCCCATGTTTTCCTCGCCAACCAGATTTTCCACCGGCACGCGGACGTCGGTGAACCAGACCTCGTTCACTTCATGGGTACCATCCAGCAGGATGATCGGGCGGACTTCGATGCCCGGAGTATCCATGTCGATCAACAGGAACGAAATCCCGGCCTGCTGTTTGACGGTAGGGTCGGTGCGGACCAGACAGAATATCCAGTTGGCGTATTGCCCAAGCGTGGTCCAGGTTTTCTGGCCGTTGACTACGTAGGTGTCACCATCCCGCACCGCCTTGGTTTTCAGCGAGGCCAGATCAGACCCAGCGCCGGGTTCGGAATACCCCTGACACCACCAATCCTGGCTCGACAGAATTCGGGGTAGATAGTGATCTTGCTGTTGTTTAGAGCCGAATTTCTGCAAGACCGGCGCCAGCATCGACAGACCAAAGGGCACGATACGCGGCGCATGGGCGCGGCAACACTCGTCCTCGAATATGTGCCTCTGCACCGCGTTCCATTCACAGCCGCCAAACTCTTTTGGCCAGTTGGGGGCCAGCCAACCCTGTTCATTTAGCAACGCGTGCCAGCGCTCGTAGTTGTCTTTGCTAAGGCCCCGCCCATCGCGAACGGTTTGCGCCAATTCGGGCGGCAGCTTGTCAGCAAGAAACCCGCACACCTCGGCGCGAAAGGCCTGCTCTTCGGCAGAGAAACTCAAGTCCATTGATACTCCTCTTCTCACTGTCTGGCTCGGCGGCACGCCGGGCAGCCCCCCAAAAAAAGGTCGAGCGCCGCCCTAATTTTATTGCCGTGACTTTAGTAGATCTCGAACAACCCAGCTGCGCCCATGCCGCCGCCGATGCACATGGTGACAACACCCAGCTTGGCGCCACGCCGCTTGCCTTCACGCAGGATGTGGCCGGTCATGCGGGCGCCGGTCATGCCAAACGGGTGGCCAATGGCAATTGAGCCACCGTTGACGTTGCATTTCTCATCGTCGATGCCCAGCTTGTCGCGACAGTAAATCGCCTGGCTGGCAAAGGCCTCGTTCAGCTCCCAAATGTCGATATCGTCTACCTTGAGCCCATGGCGTTCCAATAAACGTGGTACGGCGAAGACCGGACCAATGCCCATCTCGTCTGGTTCACAACCCGCAACACAGAAGCCTTTGAAGGCCCCCATGGCTTCAAGGCCCTGCTGCTCGGCTTGTTTGCTATCCATCAGCACCAGTGCAGCGGCCCCATCAGACAATTGCGAGGCATTGCCGGCAGTGACAAATCCACCCTCGCGCACGGGGTTCAAACCGCGAAGACCTTCGATCACCGTGTTCGGGCGGTTGCAGTCGTCACGGGCTACAGTTGCCTCGTGCATCGAGATTTCACCGGTTTCCTTGTCCTTGACCGCCATGGTGGTCTGCATTGGGACAATTTCATCGTCAAACAGACCAGCCGCTTGTGCGGCGGCAATACGCTGTTGGCTGCGCAACCCGTATTCATCCTGTTTTGCGCGGGTGATGCCATAGCGTTCGGCCACCACATCTGCAGTTTCGATCATCTGCATGTAGATTGCTGGCTTGTGCTCAGCGATCCAGGCCTCCTTCGCGGGGCGCAACTTAGGCTGCACCATCGAAATGCTTTCAACGCCGCCCGCAACCATCGGGCCTGCGCCCTCTGCGGTGATGGCATTGGCCGCAAGGGCAACCGTCTGCAGGCCGGATGAACAGAAGCGGTTCACTGTCATACCTGCCGCTGAAATAGGAAGACCTGCCCGCATCGCGATCTGGCGGGCGATATTGCCACCTGTCTCGCCTTCTGGAAAACCACAGCCAATGGCGCAATCTTCGATCATGCCCGGGTCGATCCCGGCCCGTTCCACCGCAGCCTGCACCGCATGACCGCCCATGGTGGCACCATGGGTCATGTTGAATGACCCGCGAAATGATTTGGCCAGACCGGTGCGGGCTGTTGAGACAATAACTGCCTGTTTCATATCAAGAGTTCTCCCGATTCAGATCGTCAAATGTGCTGCCATCGGCCACCAGTTGCTGCAATAGCGGCGCGGGCTGCCAAAAATAGTCGTCCTCTTTGGCGTAGGCCATGATATCCGCCAGAATGCCATCCAGCCCTTCGATGTCAGCCCATTTCAACGGACCACCGCGATAGCGCGGGAAGCCGTAGCCAAACAGCAGCGTCATATCCACATCCAGCGGTCGCTGGGCGATGCCTTCGCCCACCACTTTGGCGGCCTCATTCACCATGGCGCACATGTAACGGCGGGTGATTTCCTCATCCGTAAAGTCGCGTGGGGCGATCTCCAATTCAGCCCGGTTGGCTTCGATCAATGCTGGCACATCCGGGTTTGGTGTGCCGCCGCGTTTGCCAGCCTCGTAAACGTAATAGCCCTTGCCGGTTTTTTGGCCAAAATGACCATCTTCGCACAATTTGTCAGGGAAACTGGGCACCCGTTCGCGAGCATCCCGCGTTGGTGACAGTCGCTTGCGCGAGGCCCAGCCAATGTCCAGACCCGCCAGATCAGCAACTGCAAACGGCCCCATGGCAAAGCCAAACCCTGTCAGGGCCTTGTCGATCTGATAAGGGCTGGCGCCATCCAAGATCATATGATCAGCACAGGCGCGATAGGTGGACAGGATACGGTTGCCGATAAAGCCATCACAGACACCGGCACGCACCGAAATCTTGTTCAGCATTTTACCCAAGGCAAAACCAGTGGCGACCACATCAATGGATGTTTTGTCTGCCACCACCACTTCAAGCAGTTTCATCACATGGGCGGGTGAGAAGAAGTGCAGGCCGATCACTTCCTCGGGTCGTTTGGTACAGGCGGCGATCTCATTGACGTCCAGATAGGAAGTGTTGGTGGCGAGAATAGCGCCAGGCTTGCAGACCTCATCCAGTTGTGTGAACACAATTTTCTTGACCGACATCTCTTCGAACACGGCCTCCATCACCAGATCTGCATTGGCCAGAGAGGTGTAGTCGGTGGCCAGTGTCAGGGATTGGTTGGTCAGTGCTTCAAACTGATCTGCGCTGATCTTGCCACGCTTGACGGCCCCTTGCAGGTTACCCGCAATCCGGCCTTTGGCAGCTGCGGCAGCCTCGTCGGTCATTTCCAGCATGGTTACACTCAGCCCAGACAACAGCGCCGCAGTGGCGATACCTGCGCCCATGGTGCCACCACCAATAACGCCGATATCCGCCAACGCCCGGGGTGCGACGCCTTTCAGTTCGGGCAGTTTGGAAACCGCGCGTTCGGAGAAAAACGCATGGACCATGCCCTGCCGCTGATCCGAGTTCATCAGCTCCATGAACAATTCGCGCTCGCGCTTGATGCCTGCTTCAAAACTATCAGCCTCGCAGGCAGCCTGTACCGCCCGCATGGCTGTCGCCGGGGACAGTTGACCCCGGCCCTTTTTCAGCAGCGTCTCATATCGCGCGTCAAAATCGATGGCTTCAGGCGCGGGCATATCACCGACTGCACGGCGCGCTGCACCAGCGTCCAGTAACTCCTGCGCATAGGCCAGGCCGATTTCGCGTGGCTCGCCTTCGGTGACACGATCAATGATGCCTTTTTCCAGTGCTTCACCTGCCTTGATTGGACGACCAGAGGTGATCATGTCCAATGCAGCTTCGGTGCCTGCGACGCGGGGCAAACGCTGCGTGCCGCCTGCGCCGGGCAAGATACCCAGATGCACCTCGGGCAATCCCATTTTGGCACTGGGCACTGCGATGCGGTAATGTGAGCTGAGGGCGACCTCTAGACCGCCCCCCAGTGCAGTACCATGCATCGAGGAAACCACAATCAGAGGTGAAGCTTCGATCCGGTTGCAAAGATCCGGCAGACCCGGATCCAGCATTGGCTTGCCAAACTCGCGAATGTCGGCACCGGCAAAATAGGTGCGCCCATCGCCGTAGATCAGCACCGCCTTGGCCCCGTCATCTTCCGCCTGTTGGATCCCGGCCAGCAACCCCTTGCGCACGTCAAACCCCAGTGCATTCACCGGAGGGTTTTGCGCAGTCAGCACCGCAATATCGCCTATTTTTTCGTATTTGATTGCGTTGCTCATCCGCTGTTCCTTTATCCGTGTGGGCGGCAAATGTGCAGCACCCTTATGTTAATTCGATCTAGACATAGATGAGCGCACCCCGCCAAGCCCCTAGCCCGGCGAGGGCACCCATACCTCACGTCACTTGTTAACGATCTCTCATTGCCGGGGCCAGATCAGATCACGGCCTGCTCTAACAACGGTTGACCAGCTGGGATCCGATCGAAAGCAAAAGGTGACAGATCCAGCGTTTCATACCGCCCTGTTGCGATCCATTCGGCCAGCCCGCGCCCCATCGCCGGAGCCTGCTGCAGGCCGTGACCAGAGAAGCCATTGATCATCATGAAATTCGAGACCTCCGGATGGGCCCCGATGATCGCGTTTTGATCCAGCGTGTTATAGGCATAGTGGCCAACCCAGCTTTGGATCAGTTTCAGCGCCTCAAACTGCGGAATGCGTTCGGCAATGGCGGGCCAGACTTTCTCTTCCCACAAAGAGTGGTCTTCGATGAAATCATCAGGTGCGACTGCCGGGTCTTCAAACGGCGGGCAGCCAGCCATGTAATACTTGCCTTCACTGCGCACATGGACCCCCGATGGGTCAACCGTCAGTGGCAGATCAACATCCAGCGGTCGGGCCGCTTCGAACACAAATGTATAGCGTTTGCGCGGCTCCACGGGCAGTTCAAGCCCAGCCATCTGTGCCACTTGCCCGGCACGGGGGCCCGCGGCATTGACCACGTGACCCGCCCCAATCTGGGTGCCATCAGCCAGCACAACACCCGTCACTTGATTGCCCGAGCGTGAAATTCCCGTCACTTCGTTGTTGATAAATTCAACACCACCAGCGCGTGCTTTGCGACGCCACCAGTCGAACATGCAGCCGCCATCAAAGTAGCCCTCGTCTACCGGGTTGTGACTGCCGATCCGAATGCCATCGAGATTATAGAACGGAAACTGTTCAGCCAGCATGTCGCGGGTCAGGATTTGGGTTCCGGCCCCTTCTGCAGCCTGCATCTGTTGCGCTGCCCGCAACACCTGCTCGCCCTCGGCGGTGGCCGCCAGATACATATAGCCAAAAGGCTGCATGTGAATGTCCGGGACATCCGGGTCACCGCCCATGTATTGACGGAAATTGTGCACATAGTCGGCACCAAACTGGCTGACCTGAACGTTGATCGGCTGGGTGAATTGCTGGCGGATGCAGCTGTTGCTATGGGCTGTTGAACTGAATTCATAAGCGGGCGCGCGTTCGACAACCAGAACAGTGCCATCAAAGTCCGGGCGATTGGCCAGGAACCAGGCCACCGAGGCCCCCATCATGGCGCCACCGATGATGACAACGTCATAGGATTTCAGTTTAGGTGTAGTGTCAATTTGCATGGGAAAAATCCGGCGTTAGAGGTCTTGCCAACAGCTGTATCCATGCGGCGCTGTTTGGCAAGCTCTGTGAACACCCTGCGGCCCATCGCGACCCGACGTCCTATTTCAATTTGACCGTTCCATCTGCCAGCCAGCCATCAAAAACGTCCAGTGCTTGGGCCGTGAAAGCCGCATCATTGATGTGGCAGTCCAGCTTGGTCAGAGTCACATTTTTCGGGCATCGCGCAGTGATTTCATCACAGAAAGCGGCCAGCCCTTCAGCGTCATGCAGGTCTCCACCGGGGCGGTCCCACTCGTTGCAGCCATGTTGCGGCAACAGCAAGGCAACGGGCGCTGTGGCGCTGGACAGCTTGTCACAGATCGTGCGCGCCACCTGTCGGCGTTCGTCTGCATCCAACACGGCCGAGGTTAGCAACCTGTTGTGGGCATGGGTGGGACGGTCAGCGAGCGCCGGTGGAGTCGGCTGCCAGCCAACAATGTCGATGAGGTCGTAACAACCCGGAGCCACCAGTTGTGGCGTTCCTGATCTACCCGCGTTGGTCATCCGATCAGCCCCGGCGGACAACCCACCAAACATGTGGTTTGACACTTCTTGAGGTGCGAAGTCGAACACAGCGGCAAACGCGCCTTCCGCCGCGAGACTTTCGAACGCGCGACCGCCCATGCCGGTGGCGTGAAACACTGCAACCTCGAATCCGCGTTCTTCGAGCGCCGGCTTCAGGTCGACCATGTAGCGCAAAACGGTTTTACCAAAGGATGTCATACCGATCAGCGGGCGGTCGCGTTTCGGAGGCTCCACCGCGCGGGCAGCACCCAGAACCGCGCCTGCGGCCTGCGACAGCGAGGCTTTGCAGATGGAGTTCAGCCCATACAGCCCGCCAGCCCAAAGGATCATCTGCACATCGCTGGGCAGGCGTTCGGGTGGGATCAGCGAGGAAAAGGATACTGTGGAGACAACGTATTTTGGCACCCCAACCGGCAGCGCCGCGCAAAGATCCAGCGCAAGATCGGTACCCATAGTGCCGCCCAGAACGATCACGCCATCTATGCGCCCATCGCGGTACAGCTCCAGTGCCTTGGCAGCAGAGCCACGCGCCATGATCTGCATCGCGGTGTTTTCATCACCAGAGTCGATGGCCTCTTGAATGGAGCTGCCACCCGCCTCAGCCACCTGATGTTTGCTGACATCCGTTGGCTGGCTTGGATCGCCCAAAACGCTGACATCCATGGTCAGCACCTTGCCCCCCTGCCCGCGGATCACATCCGCCAGATAGCCCAGCTCTTCATCCTTGGTGTCATAGGTTCCGGCAACCAGAATTGTCTTGCTCATAACTGTATCCACGCGGTTTTCAGATCTACGTATTTGTCGAGGGCATGCAGCGATTTGTCATGGCCGTTGCCCGACTGGCCCACGCCGCCCAGCGGCACGGTATTATCTGCGCCGCCATAGGTGTTCACATGTACCACCCCTGCGCGAATGCCAGCCACCAAACGGTGGGCGCGGCTAAGGTTCGAGGTCCAGACCCCTGAGGCCAGTCCAAAATCAGTGGCATTGGCCAATGTTAGGGCCTGTTCTTCGCTCTCGAACTTTGTCACAGAGAGCACCGGTCCAAAGACCTCGCGCTGGAACAGAGCATGTTCTGGCGCCACATGGGTCACAATGGTTGGCGCCATATAGGTGCCTCCGGTGTCTTGCAGGATGCGGGTGCCCCCGGTGATCACCTGCCCGCCCTCGGCGCGGGCCATATCCATAAAGGACAGATTGCGGTGCAGCTGGTCCTCTGAGTTCACAGCGCCAATTTGGGTATTCAGGTCCAGCGGATCGCCTACCCGCAGCGCCTCAGCCTCAGCCTTGAGCATTTCGACAAATTCGTCGTGGATGGAGGCCTCGACCAACAGGCGCGATCCAGCAACGCAAACCTGCCCTGAATTGCGGAATATGCCCGCTGCCGAGACCTTGGCGGCCTTGGCCAGATCCGGGGCATCTGCAAAGACGATATTGGGGGATTTGCCGCCCAACTCCAAATAGCAGCGTTTCAGGTTTGAGGCGGCCGATGCCTCGAGCAAGCGACGCCCGGTTGTGCCTGACCCGGTGAAGGTCAGCACATCAACGCCCATGGATTTGGACAGGGCCGCGCCGGTTTCCACACCTGATCCGGTAACGACGTTCAGAACCCCGTCAGGCAGGCCGCAGTCAGAGCAGATCTCAGCCAGCCGTAACAAAGATAACGAGGCGGTTTCGGCCGGTTTCAACACCACCGAATTACCCATTGCCAACGCCGGGGCGAGTTTCCAGGCACCAATCATCAAGGGGAAATTCCACGGGACAATTGCCCCCACCACCCCGACGGGTGCGCGGTGCACAAGGCCCAGCACATCTGGCCCGGTCGGGGCGATCTCGCCGCCCACTTTATCCAGTGCCTCGGCATAGTAGCGGAAGGTGCCAGCTGCCGATCCCGGTTCCGCCTTGAGGGCCATGTTGAATTCGGTGCCGTTGTCGAGTACGCCCAAGACCGCCAGCTCGATGGCCTCACCCTCGATCCGGTTGGCGATGGCGTGCAGCACTTTTTTCCGTGCGGCGGGGGACTGTTTGGACCAGCGACCATCGTGGAATGCCCGCCGCGCCGAAGCGACGGCGTTTTCCACATCTGTTGCAGACGCGCCCTGCAGCGTGGTTAGAACAGATCCGTCAATCGGCGAAGTAACTTGGAGTGGCGCGCCCGAACCTGCTTGCCCCTTCCCTTCAAGAAAGAGCTTTTGCGGCGCAACATCAGCCCGCCGAAGTTTGTTGATGAGGTTTTGGTCTGCCATTCGGCCTCCTTGCGTTCTTTGCGGTCCTTCAACACGCGGATGGTATGGGCCACCAGAACGATAACGATGATGAGAAACAGGATGAACGAAACTGGGCGATCGATGAAGTCCAGCGGTTCTTTCACGCGGGCCATGCCAGCCCGTAATTTGACTTCCATGATTCCGCCCAAAACCACGCCCAGAATGATCGGCACCGCAGGCAAGGACAGCCGTTTCAGGATATAGCCAATCATGCCAAAGGCAGCGGCCATAACGCAGTCGGTGGCCGAATTACGCAGGCTATAGACCCCGACAAAACTGAGGGTCAGGATACAGACGCCAAGGAAACGGTTGGGGATCTTCACCACTTTGATCAGTGATTTAGTCGCCATCAGCAGGAATATCAGCACCAACACATTCAGGATCAGCAGGGCCAGATACAGCGCCACCACAAAATCCATGCGGTTCTGGAACAAGGCCGGACCCGGCACCACGTTGTGCACGTAGAACACCGACAGCATCATTGCAGTCAGCGCCTCGCCCGGAATGCCCAACGCGAGCAGTGGTACCATGGCAGCCGCGGGCACTGCGTTGTTGGCCGTCTCAGCCGCGATCAGACCCTCGGAGGAGCCATTGCCAAAATCCTGCGGCCGTTTGGAGGTTTTTTGAGCGTAAGTATAGGACATGAACTGAGCGGTGAATTCTCCCACGCCCGGGATCATCCCCATCAGCACACCAAAACTGGCCGACACAGTAGCAATGCGCGGGTGACGAGACAGTTCGCGCATGCCCTGGAACATGCCGCCACGCAGTTTGGTAATGTGCACCTTTTCGTCTTCATCCATCAGCAGGACAAAGGCTTGGGACAGAGCAAACAGGCCCAGCACCACCACAATCAGGTTAATACCACTACCCAGGAAATCCTGATCAAAGGTATAGCGCTGCGAGTATTTCACCGGTTCCAGCCCGATGGTCTGGATAAAGATACCAAAGGCCGCCAATGCGCCGGCAATCAATGCCTGGCCACGGTGGGCGACAACCACCAGAATGATACCCAACAAGGCCGCGAGGAAGATTTCACGCGAGCCAAACAGCGGGGCCACCTTGGCCAGCAAGGGGGCAAACAGGATCAGGCAGACCACGGAGAACACGCCGCCATAGAAGCTGGCCGAGTAAGCCAGCGACAACGCGCGCCGCGGTTCACCCCGTGCGGTCATCGGGTAGCCATCATAGGTGGTCAGCGCGTTCACTGCGGTACCGGGCGTATTAATCAGGATCGCCGGTATCGCTCCGCCATACATCGAAGATCCATAAATCCCCAGCAGCACGGTCAGACCAACAATCGGGTCCATCGAAAACGTAGCGGGCAACAGGATGGCGATGGCCACCGCCGGTCCAACGCCGGGTATGGCGCCAATCAGCACCCCTCCGACTGAGCCGGCCAGGAGCGCCAACGCCACGTCCCAACGCATGAGAATTTCGAAAGCGGAAAGAATAAGGTCCATCAGAGATACAGTATAAAGAAGCTGCGCAGAGCGCCGGGAAGATACTCATAGATTGCGCCGCCGGGGATTTTGACGCCCAGCAGGCTCTTGAACAGCACCACGGTCAGCACTGCAAAGCCAAGGCTCAGCCCCATCATCAACCGGCCGCGATAGCCCATGCGCCAGCTTAGCGCCGGAACAAAAGCCAGTGTCACTGGCAGATACCCAAGCAGTGGCACTGCCAGAACATAAACCATGAACCACAGCACATATTCGAGGACTTTACCCCAGTTGCGCACTTCGTGCATGTCATAGCGGCTGACCCGGCGCCATGGAAGCAGGTACAGATGCAAGCCACCCATGAGCAGCATGCCTCCTAAGCCAACCGCTGGCCAAAATCGGGGCTGGGCTACAAACTTTGTTTTCTCGACCCAACGGGTCTGGCCGGTGATCTGGCTGAGCAGCAGCAGGGCAATAACCACAAAGGTAAGGGCAAAAACCAGCTGTCCGCGTCGGGGTCCGACAAATCGGTGTTCACGTTCTGAGGGCATGTCAGGGATCTATCGTACAGTGTGGGCGGGCCAGAGGATGCTCCGCTGGCCCTGCCGTTGATTACTGAAGCAATTCGCCGATACGGGCGATGGTATCGATGTCGGCGGCCACACGAGTTGCCGATTCATCCGCACCCTGCCAATAGACCAGCGCGCCGGTTTCCTTGGCAACAGCCTGGGCACGGTCGCTCATCACGGTTTTCTGTGCCACAGCGATGATTTTCTCGCGGACGTCCTGTGGGGTATCCTTGGTCACGAACAGACCATTCCACAGTGCGATGTTCAGGCTATCGTCCAGCTCGCCAATGGTTGGAGCGTCCGGCACCAGTGCAATGCGTTCGTCTGTGATCGAGACCAGTACTTTGACCTGATCCAGGCAAGGCAGGATCAATTGCAGCGTAGTATTGATCACATCCGCATCACCTGAGGCCAGAGTGTTGCAATCCAGTGCGTCAAAGGCTGCGTCCGATCCCCACTGGAACCCGGCATTCACGGCAAAAGCCTTAGTCACCTGAGTAGGCGTCAACACATCACCAAAATGGCCCAGCGCCACATCGTTGGATTTGGCGTGCTCGGCCAGTTCAGCCATGGTCGAGTATGGCGCGTCGGCGCTGGTGGCGATGACAAATGGGTAGGTCAGGAAAATCCCAAGCGGATCAAACTTGGCTGGGGTCAGCGGCGGAATGTCGATCTGGTGGCCGACAACTGGCACGCCGATCACAAAGGACCCCACGGTGTACCCATCAGCTGGTGCATTGGCGACTTCGATCGCGCCGGGGAATGGGCCGCCACCGCCACCGGGTTTGTTCACCACGGCTGCTGCAACACCGTATTCCTTTTGGAAGTCATCCGCGATCATTCGGGTCAGCACGTCTTCCAGATCACCGGGAGGCCACGGTACGATGAAGTTGACCGGCTTTTCCGGATATTCGGCCAGTGCCGCACCAGCGGTGAGTGCGATGGCTGCTGTGGCCAATGCGCCCTTGAACAGGTTGCTCAGTTTCATGTGATCCTCCCAGATACATTTCAATAGCTGGTTCATTATTTGAACCGTTGGTTTGAATTTAGATTGACAGCCTACCCACTTATCTGTCAACAAAATTGCATCAACGGCGCATCTTTTTCCTGATGGGCCCTCCTGAGCACCCAGAAACGGAGCCCGTACAGCAACATGGGAACAGTATCCAAAGCCCTGTCTTTGCTGACATATTTCAATCACGGCAAGACCGAAATCGGTCTCAGTGATCTGACTCGCCTATCCGCGATGAACAAGGCAACTGTCTATCGGTTGATGACGGAATTGACGGAATCAGGATTCGTTGAGCAGGCAGGAAGTGACAGATCCTACCGACTGGGCCCACAAGTTCTGCGTCTTGCTGCGCTGCGTGAAGCCGCCGTTCCCATCCTGTCGGTGTCACGTCGGGTGTTGCGTGATCTGAGTGATGAAACTGGCGAAACCACCCACCTGTCACTTGTACAGGGCAGTCAGCTGAACTCCCTGTCGCATGCCTACTCACCACGCCATGCCACTAAAGTGATGATGGAAGACGCCGAGGTTCTGACCTATCATGGCACCGGTTCAGGACTTGCGGTGCTGGCCTATGCCGCGCCTGATTTTATCACCCAAGTGCTGGCACAGCCTTTGCAAACCCATACCGCGCAGACCGAAACCGACCCTGACCGGATCCGCAGCCAGATTGCATCCGTGCAGGCCTGCGGCATGGCACAGTCGATTGGGGGATTTGAGGCGGATGTGCATTCTCATGCGGTGCCGATATTTGGCCCCGACCAGCAGCCGATTGGCGCACTTGCCGTCGCTGCGCCAGTGTCCCGTATGAGTGCAGAGCAAAAGCAGCTGATTCCAGAGGCCCTGTACCGCGCGGGTCAGACCCTAACCCATCGCATTGGTGGGTCTTCGCCCGCCAGCTATCCGCAAAACGCGCCGGAATGACCCGCCGCCCCCCTATATTCAAAACCCCACCACAGCTGGGGTCCAGTCAGGAGCAAACCCGATGAAAGATTCCAACTTCCTCAAGGAAATGAACGCCCGCTCGATGTGGCACCCAATGACGCATCCGGCCGACAGCCATGCAAACCCGCCGGCCATCATCACTGGGGCCGCCGGTGTGCGCATCACCGACATCGACGGCCATGAAACCGTTGATGCTGTTGGCGGGCTGTGGAACGTCAACCTTGGGTTTTCTTGCCAGCCGATCAAAGACGCCATCGCTGCGCAGCTTGATGTTTTGCCCTATTACTCCACCTTTCGCGGCACCACCAACGACCAGGTGATCCAGCTGGCCGAAGAGCTGCGCACCTTCTTTGAGCCCGATGGGCTGACCCGCGCCTTTTTCACCTCAGGCGGATCGGATTCGGTGGAAACCGCGCTGCGACTGGCGCGGCAGTACCACAAGATTCGCGGTGAAGCTGGGCGCACCAAATTTCTGAGCCTGAAAAAGGGCTACCACGGCACCCACATGGGAGGCGCTTCGGTCAATGGGAACGCCAACTTCCGCACCCAGTACGAACCGCTGTTGCCCGGCTGCTTTCATATTCCCGCGCCTTACACCTATCGCAACCCGTTTAAAGAGAGCGACCCGGAGCGACTGGCGCAACTGTGCCTTCAGGCGCTGGAAGACGAGATCGCGTTTCAGGGCGCCGGCACTATTGCAGCCTTCATCATGGAACCTATTCTGGGGGCTGGTGGTGTGATCCCCCCTCATGCCAGTTTTATGCCCGGCGTGCGTGAGATCTGTAGCCGCAATGGTATCCTACTGATTGCCGACGAGGTGATCACCGCTTTTGGTCGCACTGGCAGCTGGAGTGGCTCACGTCACTGGGGCGTGCAGCCTGATTTCATGTGCACCGCCAAGGCGATCACCAATGGCTATTTCCCCTTTGGCGCGGTGATGATCGCCGAAGGTGTGGCAGAGGTGTTTGAAAACGATACCACAGGCAAGGCCGCAATCGGCCATGGCTATACTTACTCCGGCCATCCAGTTGGCGCCGCTGCTGCACTGGCCTGCCTTGAGGAAACCAAACGCCTGAATGTACCGGACAATGCCGCTGCGCGCGGTACTCAGCTGCATCAGGGTCTGCTGGAGCTGCAAAAGAAATACAGCCTGATTGGTGATGTTCGTGGCGGACGTGGATTGATGTGCGCCCTGGAACTGGTCTCAGACCAGGCCAGCAAAACCCCTATCGACAAGAAAACCATCGGTGCGCTTCAGGAAGCAACCTATCAAGCCGGTGCAATGGTGCGGGTTTCGGGGCCCAATATCATCCTGTCACCGCCCTTGGTGCTGACTGAGAGTGACGCCAATGTCATTCTCACAGCGCTGGACGCCGGCTTTGCCGCTGTTGCCTGACCTTTCAGTAGGCCACAACCGCGCCCGGCCGTAGGAGGGGCGCCACCAGATACCATGGCGGGCCCGAAGCATGCTTCGGGCCCGCGCTGTTCATAGCGCCGCTGCGCGGCGCAGAGGTGAAAGACTGTCAGGTCCCGACGGACATCAGTTGTGGGATCCATCGCGGCGCCACAGCCCGAAAAGTGCGAGCCAATAGCCTGCAAACAGAGCCACTTGGATCCAATAGGGTATCGTACTTTGGTCTGGCGTTAAAACCTCAGCCAGGGCTTCGGAAAGGTTGACCGAAGACAATCCAAGAATCGTCACCCCCATGACCACCAGCGCAGTTGGCACCGCGTCGCGGCGACGCGCAGCTTGATAGAACAGCGCCACATAAGCCAGCACCGCGAAGCTGATGATCTTGTCCTGGTAGCCATAAAACGGGGTGTCGTAATACACGAACAGCAGTGGGTATTTCAGCCCAAAGAAATGCGCCGCTGCCATACAACAGAAATACAAAGCACCTGCCATAAAGGCGATACGTGTCAGAGAGGAGTTCATGGGGATGATTGCCTTGAAGGGTTTGTAATTCGTGTCAGGCCTCTGGCACAGCCAGAACCAACCCGTCCAGATCGGGGTGGGCCTCAATCTGACAGCTCAACCGGCTGTTGCTGCGGCGGTCTCCGTCGGCCATGTCCAGCATGGCGTCCTCAAAATCACCAACCTCACCGGTTTTGTCCGCCCATGCATCGTCAACATAAACATGGCATGTGGCGCAGCTAAGCGTGCCACCACATTCGCCCACCACCCCTTGCACATTTTGTGCGACAGCCGCCTCCATCAGATTTTGGCCATAGTCGATTGTTGCCGCAACGGCAGAGCCGTCCGGCAGGTTCCAGGTCACTTTCATGTGGCTTACTCCTCAAACAAAATGAACATAGAAGTCGCGCAGCCCATCACCTTCGAGGTCCCGGGTTTTACGCACTTCTTTTTGCTTCATGTAGACATGGTTGGCGACCAGCTCCGCCCCCACCGCTTCAGTCAGGACTGTGTCGCGCTGCAGGTCCGCAGCGGCCCCTTTCAAATCGATTGCAGTGCCTTCGCGGGCATCTGTTCGGTCAAACCCATCACCGGTTTCCATCGGAGGCAGCTCATAGCCTTTTTCAAACCCCAGTCGCGCCGCCTGTAGCACTGCCGCTGTGGCGGTATAGGGGTTGGCCGAAGCATCTGCCATCCGGTGTTCCAACCGCGCCTTGGCCCCGCCCTCGGAACTGATACGGGTGGTCACATTGCGATGATCGCCGCCCCAGTTCTGCCAATAGCCCGACAGCGATCCCGGTTGCAGCCGCATATAGCTGTTGGCGGTGGGGGCAATCAGCCCGGCCAGCCCTTTGTGATGGTGGATCATCCCACTCAGGCAACCGCGAGCCAGGTCGTTCATATGCTCTGGCCCGCCGCGCGGGCCTGACGACAATGCATTGCCGCCCGCCTGATCCGCAAACGAGAAATTGACATGCATGCCAGAGCCACCGGCCTCGGGAATGGGTTTGGGCATAAAGGTCAGAACGATGCCATATTCCAGGGCAATTTCGCGCGCCATCAGGCGGAATAGCACAATATCATCTACCGCCTTGACCGCATCGCCAAAGGTCAAAACATATTCAAACTGTGGGCTGTCGAATTCAGCTGTGATCATTTCGAGCGAGAACCCCATCTCGTCCGCCATGGCCCAAATTCGATCATTGAATCGCAACGGATCGGCAAAGGGGCCAGTCCCATAAACTACCCCACCGGGGGCGTCATAGGGCACCAACCGCCCGTTGTCGTCGGCCTGCAGCGCAAAAGCCTCGAGCTCAATCCCGACCTTGGGGGTCAGCCCATGTTTCTGCCAATCTGCCACCGCCCGTTTCAGCGTGCCACGTGGGCACAACGGTAGTTTGGCACCCTCGTCATCATACAGGTCTCCCAACACAATTTTGGTTGAGGCATGCCAACTGTCGCGGATATCGTCATGGCGCCAGCGCAGCTCCATATCTGGTAAACCCTGTTTGACCAGCGATCCCGGCGCGTCCAGAAGGTCGCGGTCGTAGTGAGTACCAAAAACAGATCGGCAAAATCGGGTGCTGTCATCGCCAATTTTCGAATGTGGCAGGTATTTGCCACGCATAATGCTGAGATGATCGCAAAATAATGCGCGCAGACGGGTTTTCATATTGGTGTCCTTTCGAGTTGGACCAATTGGCATCTGAGTAAGGTGTCACGCCTGACCAATTCCGCCAAGGTCAGGCGTCGCCCGGCTTAGCAGCCAGGCAAACAACCCGATTGTTAAGCGCGTGTCACCCGCACCGGCAGCGATTTAATGCCGCCGACGAAGTTGGAGCGCAGGAACTGCTGCTGCCCATCGGGTTCGATAGATTTAATCCGCTTTGCCAGTTCCTGAAACAGGACTGTTACCTCCAACCGGGCCAGCCACATCCCCAGACAGACATGCGGACCGCCCTGCCCAAAGGCCAGGTGCTTATTGGGGCTACGCATCAAGTCGACCCGGAACGGATCGTCAAATACCGCTTCGTCGCGGTTGGCTGAGGACCACCAGTACAGCACCTTATCGCCTGCGCGGATAGTCTTGCCATGCATATCGACATCCTGCGTTGCCGTGCGCCGGAAATACAGAGCGGGCGTCGCCCAGCGAATGATCTCATCTGCCGCAGTGTCCCAAACATCTCCACCTGCCTGCATCTGCGCCACCAGTTCAGGTTGATGGCACAGGGCTTGAAGGCCGGCCGCAATGGAATAGCGGGTGGTGTCGTTTCCTGCCGCCACCACCAAACAGAAGAAGTTGCGGAACTCTGCATCTGATATCACCGAGCCATCTTTGGCGGGTTGCAGGATCATGTTGAGAATGCCCGAGGTGTCTCCGGTGGCCTCTTTCTTGGCCATCAGATCCTTGGCGTAAACGTACAGTTCTGCCCCAGCCGGAGAGTTGAAGGGCATCATCCGGAACTCATCCGTTTGCATTTTGTCCAGCACATGGCTGGTAAAGTCGGGGTCGGTATTGGCGATCAGCGCGTCGCCCTTTTCCACCAACCATGGCAGATCCTCTTGCGGCAAACCAACAACCCGGCCCAGCATCCGCATTGGCAGCTGACGTGCAATCTCTTTGACCGCATCAAAACTGCCCTTCTCCAAAGCTGGATCAAGGATTTCAGCGCAGAGGTCGCGGATTTCCTGCTCGTATTGCGCCATCATGGTTTTGGAAAATGCTTTGAGCAGTTTCATCCGGGTTTTGCTGTGCTCAGGCGCGTCTGTTTCCTGAAAAGTGCGCCGGGCCATATATTCTTCGTAGCTCTGGTCTTCCATGCGGATGCCCCGCGCCGAGGAAAACACCGCGGTGTTTTTGTTCATCGCAGCAATGTCGGCGTGGCGCGTGATCGACCAGTAGTTTTCACCACCTTCATATTCAGTCCAGTGCAACGGGTCATCGCGGCGCAGCCGAGCAAAGGTGTTGTGCGGTGCGCCCTGCGCAAAGGCATCGTGGCTACTGAGATCGGCATACCCGTCGTCAGTTGGCGTCCAAAGGGTCATGTTGGGCCTTTCCAGATTTACTTGCTTTGTGTATATTAATGACAGCTATAAATATGTAAATGAAAAACTTGTAGGTGAATCCATGCACTTGGCCATTCTGATGACCAATACCGATTCCGGAGACTTTGCCGATAGCCATCCCAAAGATGGCGAAAAGTTCACCAAACTGGTCCATATGGTACGTCCAGATTGGGAGGTTTCGGTTTTCTCGGTGAAGGACGGTGAATTCCCGGATGATATTGCGGGATTTGATGGTGCGATGATTACTGGCAGCCCAGCCTCTGTGCGTGGTGGTCATGACTGGATTCCGCCACTGTTGCAGTTGATCCGCGATATGAATGATAAGCGTCACCCTCTGTTTGGGGCCTGCTTTGGCCATCAGGCCATCGCATTGGCGCTGGGTGGGTCGATGGCGCGAAACCCAAAAGGTTGGGTGCATGGGTTAACCCGCAATACAATGGTGGCTCGTCCTGAATGGGTGCAAGACCTGCCAGACCAGGTTGGGCTTTATGGCTCACATATTGAATGCGTGACCGATCTACCGAAAGGCGCGGTGCAGATCGCTGAATCCGATACGATGATCACCGGATTTGCGATGGGCAACCATATTTATACAACCCAACATCACCCGGAAATGAGCCATGGTTTTATCTCTGCCCTAACCGAAGAATTGCGTTCAATTATTGGACCCGAAGTTTTTGAACGCGCCATAGAAAGTTTACAGGCCCAATCAGATCAACAGGTGTTTGCCGAAAGCATTGCCAGTTTTTTTGAACAGGGTCGTCGCTGATCAACGGTGCGTGCAAGCACGCACCCCGGCCAAAGCACTCAAACCGTGAGGTCAGCCAAGAGCCGCCAACAAGTCCATGACGGTTACCTGATCAAATTGAACATGGGACACCATCGCGGCCTCGGCCCCGGTACGATCATGCGCAAAGATCAAGGTGGCGATCTGACGGTGCTCCCGTGCGGATTGGGCGATTGAACCGGGGTAGCGGTAGCGCGCCCGGTAGTAGGCCATCAATTTACGGGCATTGGTCTTGATCATCTCAACCAAAAACGCATTTCCAGCGCCCAGTGCCACGGTCTCGTGAAACTTCAGATTCAGTTGGTAATAGCCATTGGGGTCACCGTCTCCCTTGGTTGCCGCGTGAACTTCGCAAGCAGCCACAGCTGCTTCCAGTGCCTCACCTTGTGCTGGTGACAATCGGCGAGCCGCAAGACCCGCGGCCTGGCCTTCCAAGCGGGCGTGGACCTCTAAAATAGCCAGAAACTCTTCCAGCGTTGGCTTGAACAGAACCGCACCTTTGCGGGGCAAACGCCGGATCAATCCAGTGGCTTCCAGCTGTATAAACACCTCACGCACAGGCGTACGGGACACACCATGGCGCGCCGCCAATCCGGCCTCGTCCAAGACATCTCCGGGATTCAACTGCCCACAATCAATATCCGCAAGGATTGCGTTCAAGAGCTGCTCTGTCTGCCCGGCCATAACTCTGCCCCGTTTGTGTTTTCCCTAGACTATTCGTGTTGTAATGCTGAAACAACAGAGAGAGTGTCATAGGGGCTCTGCCCCCGCCTTCGGCTCCCCCGCAGTGCTTTCAGCAAAAAGAAACCAAAGGTCAGGCGTCTTCTCGCATCCACAAATACAGGGGTAGCGCCAAAGATAGGCCAACTGTAAAACCTGCAGGCAGGACCAGCCACCAATGCTGCAGGCACCGTCGTTGGGCGTCCTGCCAGCTCCAAACCCAAAACACGACCATTGAGATCAACACATCGGCGGAAAACCCAGCCGCCGCGCCATTGGCAAACAGCCCCAGAATAAATGCACGAACATCAAATCCATTCAGGGCAAAGAACGAGCCGAAGAACAGCCAGGGCACAAGTGTCCCAATCGCGGCTGCAGCGGCGTAAAACCTGCGCATAGCTTTCTCTCTCACTGATCCGAGGTCTTCTGGGGCACAGGACCGAGGTATTTCACGGTCAGTCCGGCGTCAATTTCGTCCGGTTCATAGACCCCAAGCAAAATACCCTTGAGCCCCGATTTGCCGCGGCCTGAGATGATCTGCTCATCCGACAGTGTAATCCGTTGAGACATTCGCAGCGACCATTGGTGCAACCTTTCGTACATCATCTTAAGGACGTCAGCATGTTCTGCACTGGTACCGAGGTCGACCAGCTCGTTGGGATCGGTTTCCAGGTCAAACAGCATGGGCCGCAAACCGCCTTCGGCGTGCATCAACTTCCAGCGATGATCCGTCACCATGAACAGTCGGGCATCTTTGGGTGCCAATCCCAGTTTTGCGCTCAATGGCATTGTGGAATAGTCGAATTCAGCAACCGCATAATCGCGCCACTCCGGGTTTTGGCCGTGAAGCCAAGGCTGTAACGACCGCCCTTCCAGAATATGCGGCACAGGCGCACCGCCCGCGACCTCCAGAAAGGTTGGTGCCAGATCAATTGCCTCGACCAGTGCATCACAGGTGGTGCCGCGGCTGACGTCGGCCTGTTTTCGTGGGTCATAGATGATCAGTGGCACCTTGATCGACGGCTCATGAAACAGGTTCTTTTCGCCCAGCCAGTGATCACCCAGATAATCGCCATGATCCGAGGTCACTACAATCATGGTGTCCTGCATTTGGCCGCTCTGTTCCAGATAGGCAAACAGCCGTCCCATCTGATCATCGGCCTGTTTGATCAGCCCCATATAGGCCGGGATCACCTTCTTGCGGACTTCATCCCGAGAGAAGGCCTTGCCGATCTGGTTGTTCATCATCCCATCAAACACCGGGTGCGCATCCTCGCGTTCAGCATCCGAGCGTACGACGGGCAGCACATGTTCCGGGCCATACATATCGTGATACGGCGCGGGCACGATATAGGGCCAATGGGGTTTGATATAGCTGAGATGCGCGCACCACGGACCTGTCGCCTGCTCTATAAACTCTATCGCTTTGGTGGTGAGCCAGGGCGTTTCACTGTCTTCTTCAGCAATATTGGCAGGTTTGTCGGCATTGGCCATAAACCAACCCGACGCAATGTCATCGCCTTCTACCCCGGCATTGGCAAAATCATTCCACGGATTATCGCCAGGATAACCTTTGGATTTCAGGTACTCATTATAAGGGCTGCGTTTTGCGTCATAGAAACCGTCCGGCCCTTCAGCCCAGAGCCCATCGTCGCGCACCCAGGGGTCAAAGCCACACTCGCTTTGGCGCACCCCGATCACACTGTCCGGGGCCAGCCCCAGCCGTTCCATGCCTTCAGCATCCGCCACCATGTGCGTCTTGCCGATCAGGTGACAGCTCATCCCCGCCTTGCGGAGATGATCACCAATTGTCCACTCCCCCACCCGCAGCGGGTAGCTGTTGAACTGCACCCCGTGGCTGGAAGGATAGCGGCCGGTATAGCTGCTCATTCTGGACGAGCCACAGGTGGGGGACTGTACATAGGCCCGGGTGAAGCGGACTCCTTTGGCGGCCAGTGCATCGATATGCGGGGTGTGCAGATGCGGATGACCGGCGCAGCTAAGGTAGTCGAACCGCAACTGGTCAAACATGATGTAGAGAATGTTCATATTGGCCCTCCCCCGGCGCAGTCTATCTGATGAACAAGTGAAGCAAAAAGGCGGTGACCGCAAACCCGATTACGCTGTACTGAGCCTTATGATGGAAAGCGACTTCTTCTCGCAACCTCGGTCCAACGCTAACCTGCACTGGTTGAAACATTCCCAAATCGCAAAATGGAATTGATCTCGCTTTTTCAATATCCCCGTCCTAGCCTGCCCAAATTGCATTTCCCATTTTGCCGAGTTTTGTTTCATGCCAGCCCTTCCAGCTACACTCTCCATACGTCCTGCCCGCCCCTCAGACTGTTCCAGTCTTGCGGCCCTTTCGATTGAGGTCTGGCTCGGCACCTATATCCGCGAAGGCGTAAATGCGTTCTTTGCCGACTATGTCTTGGCCCACTACACCGTCGAACAGTTCGCCAAGACTCTGAAAGATCCGGCCGAACGCGTGCTGGTTTCCGAAAATTCGATTGGGATTGATGGCTACATCCGGATCACCAACGACCAGCCCTGCCCCGCCGACCATCCGTCAACTACCGAGGTCACAACCCTATACGTGCAACCGCGACACCATGGAAAAGGCATTGGCCAAGAATTGCTGCGCGCTGGACTGGATCTCTGCCGAGAGATCGAATGGGACACACCGTGGTTGGCTACGAACTCCGAAAATACCAATGCACTTTCGTTTTATAAAAGGCAGGGCTTCACAATTGTAGGGCAGACCCATTTTGAAATCGAGGATCAGCGATATTGCAACGAGGTTTTCGCTGTATGCGCATGATCAATTGGCTTCCTTAGACGCAAACAGGTAAAAATCATGATTATCAGACCCTCTCTTCCTACAGATGCACCGGGTATCAGTCGCGTCTTGACTGCGTTAACGGCCGTAGGTCTTCGCCGGTCGCCAAGTGACACCGGTTTTGCCCTTAACAATTACATCGAAAACCCAAACGGGATTGAATGCAGCGTGGCGACTGATCCAGAGGGTGTTATTTTGGGCTTTCAGGCTCTTTTGATGGCGGTTGAGGGGAACCAATACGGGGTGACACCTGGATGGGGTGTCATTGGCACCCATATTCATCCGGAGGCAATCCGCCAGGGCATTGGCGGCAAGTTATTCACCGCGACGCGTAGTGCAGCCTTGAAAGGCGATTTAAAATACATCGATGCAACGATCCAAAACTACAATACCGGCGGTTTGGCCTATTATGAGTCAGTAGGCTTTCGCACCTACGAGACAAACGAAGGCGCAATCCGCAAGGTCTATGATCTCAGCTGAGCTCACAGACATGTTACAAGAAATCTAAACTTTAGAATTTTTTGTTACATTTATCTTGCCGCGAATCGCATTACTTTCTATTACTGACCTAACGGTCGGCTTATTAAATGCCGCAATAGGAGACGCGAACACCATGGATGCATTTATCTGCGACGCTACCCGGACCCCGATTGGACGATATGGCGGGGCGTTATCCTCAGTTCGCACCGACGATCTTGCTGCTACTCCAATTGCCGCGCTGAAGGCCCGTAATCCACAAGTGGACTGGGCCAGCATCGATGATGTCATCTATGGTGACGCCAACCAGGCTGGCGAAAGCAACCGCAACGTGGCCCGCATGGCAGCCCTTTTGGCAGGTCTGCCAACGGATGTTCCCGGCACCACCATCAACCGGCTTTGTGCATCAGGCATGGATGCGGTTGGCATGGCGTCTCGCGGGATCCGCGCTGGCGACTATGACATGGCCATCGCTGGCGGTGTTGAAAGCATGAGCCGCGCACCCTTTGTGATGCCCAAGCAGACCGCAGCCTTTGGCCGCAGCAACGCGGTGTATGACACCACTATCGGTTGGCGGTTCGTGAACAAGAAGATGCACGAAATGTACGGCACCGACTCGATGCCGCAGACAGCAGACAATGTGGCCGCCGACTACAATATCAACCGCGAAGATCAGGATGCCTTTGCCGCGCGATCACAAGCCCGGTGGGCTGCTGCACATGAAGCGGGTGTATTTGGAGATGAAATTACGCCCGTCCATGTGCCGCAGCGCAAGGGCGATCCGGTTGTTGTCGATACGGATGAACATCCCCGTCCCGGCACAGGTGCTGATAAGCTTGCCAAACTGCGTGGCGTCAACGGTCCAGACATGACCGTGACAGCAGGCAATGCCTCCGGCGTAAATGACGGTGCGGCCGCGATCCTGATGGCCAATGAGGCCGCTGCCACCGAAAATGGTCTGAAGCCAATGGCGCGGATTGTTGGCATGGCTGCCGCCGGGGTTGAGCCGCGTATCATGGGCATCGGCCCGGTTCCCGCCACCCGCAAGGTGCTGGCCCGCACAGGGCTGACCATTGAGCAGATGGATGTGATAGAATTGAACGAAGCCTTTGCCTCTCAGGGCTTGGCCACCTTACGGGAACTTGGACTAGACGACGACGCACCCCATGTTAACCCCAATGGCGGCGCAATCGCACTTGGCCACCCACTTGGTATGTCCGGTGCCCGTTTGGTGCTGACCGCCGCTTATCAGTTGCAACGCACGGGCGGGCGCTATGCGCTGTGCACCATGTGTGTTGGCGTTGGACAGGGCACCGCCCTGATCCTGGAACGCGTTTAAGGGAGATCTGACTATGTATGCACAGATGGTAAAAACCGAAGCCGCCCAGGACGACCCCGAGAAGCTAGCAGCTTTTCAGGCGCGCATTGATGCCGGGGAAAAGATCGAACCCAAGGACTGGATGCCTGCGGCCTATCGCAAAACTCTGATCCGTCAGATTGGCCAGCACGCCCACAGCGAAATCGTGGGTCAGCTGCCCGAAGGCAACTGGATTACCCGCGCGCCGACATTGGAGCGCAAGGCGATCCTGCTCGCCAAGGTTCAGGACGAGGCCGGCCACGGATTGTACCTGTACTGTGCTGCTGAAACGCTGGGTGTGAGCCGGGACGAGCTGACCGAGATGCTGCTGGATGGCCGCATGAAATACTCATCCATTTTCAACTATCCCACTCTGAACTGGTCGGATATCGGCGCAGTTGGCTGGCTGGTCGATGGTGCGGCGATCATCAATCAGGTGCCGCTACAGCGAACTTCGTTTGGCCCTTACAGCCGGGCAATGATCCGGGTCTGTAAGGAAGAAAGCTTTCACGCGCGGCAGGGGTTTGATGCCATTCGCAAAATGGCCGAGGGCACCCCTGAGCAAAAGAAAATGGCGCAGGATTCAGTCAACCGCCTGTGGTTCCCCGCGCTGATGATGTTTGGCCCTTCGGACAAGGACTCGGTGCATTCAGAGCAGTCCATGGCCTGGAAGATCAAGATGAACACCAATGACGAGCTGCGCCAGAAGTTCGTGGATCAGACCGTGCCACAGATCGAGTTCCTTGGCTTGGACCTGCCCGACCCCGGCACCAAATGGAACGAAGAACGCGGTCACTATGATTACACCGACCCTGACTGGTCCGAGTTCTTTGACGTGATCAAGGGCAACGGCCCCTGCAATGTTGATCGGCTCGCCGCCCGTAACAAGGCCTGGGATGACGGCGAATGGGTTCGCGAAGGTCTGATGGCCCACGCCAAGAAAAAAGCCGCTGCCAAAATTGCAGCCGAATAAGTTCTCAAGGAGGAAATGACATGAAAAACGAATGGCCCCTTTGGGAAGTTTTCATCCGTGGACAGCACGGCATGAGCCACCGCCACGTTGGCAGCCTGCACGCCCCGGACGCGGAAATGGCGATCAAGAATGCGCGCGATGTCTACACTCGCCGCAACGAAGGTCTGTCAATCTGGGTTGTCGAGGCCAACCACATCGCCGCCTCCTCTCCCAGCGACAAAGGCCCGCTGTACGAACCCAGCGAGAGCAAAGTCTATCGCCACCCGACCTTTTTCGACATCCCTGACGAAGTGGGGGCAATGTAATGACTCGCGACGAGGCATTCCTGCAGTTCCTGCTGCGGATGGGCGATAACACCCTGGTCCTTGGCCACAGGGTCAGCGAATGGTGTGGCCATTCGCCGGTGCTAGAGGAAGACATCGCGCTGGCCAACACGGCGCTGGATCTGATTGGCCAGACACAGTTTTGGCTGGGCTTGGCCGGTGAGGTTCAGGGGGAGGGCAAGAGCGCTGATGACATCGCGTTCCTGCGCGACGTCTGGGATTTCCGCAATCTGCTTTTGGTCGAAATGCCAAACGGTGATTTTGGCCAGACCCTGATGCGTCAGTTCCTGTTTGATGCCTGGCATTCCATCCAGTTGGGTCGGTTGATGAAGTCATCCGATGACCGGGTCGCAGCCATTGCCGAAAAGGCCAGCAAAGAAGTGACCTATCATCTGGAACGCTCGGCTGACACCGTGGTAGGCCTGGGTGACGGCACCGAAGAAAGCCACCGCCGCATGCAAGAGGCCCTGGACTATCTGTGGCCCTATGTGGGTGAAATGTTCCAAGCGGATGACGTGGACGCCGAGATGGCAGCAGCTGGAATTGCTCCAGATCCTGCATCGCTGCGTGACGAATACGACACCCTGATCGGGCGCATTCTGGCAAATGCCACTTTGACCATTCCGGATAGCAGTTTTGGTCACAAAGGTGGCCGTACAGGCAAAATGCACACCGAACATCTGGGGCATCTTCTGACCCAAATGCAATGGCTGCAGCGCGCCTATCCCGGAGCCAACTGGTAGAAAACGCAAGTCAGGTAAGACAATTGCTCCGGCCTTTATTGGGCCGGAGAACGGGACAGCTTTAGCAAGAGGTTGGTCACATGACCGAGACAACCACACAGCCAAGCACAAGTCAGATCTGGGAGTGGTTGGACGCCGTGCCGGATCCGGAAATCCCCGTGATATCTCTGGTCGACCTCGGTATCATCCGAGGTGTCGAGTGGAACGGTGATGTGTTGGCTATCTCAGTAACCCCAACCTATTCCGGCTGCCCGGCTACCTCGATCATCAATCTGGATATCGAAACAGCATTACGCGACCACGGCATCGAAAAGCTGGAGCTGAAACGTCAGCTTTCCCCAGCCTGGACCACCGACTGGCTCTCTGACAAGGGCCGCGCCAAGCTGGAAGAATATGGCATCGCGCCGCCACAACCCGCAGGCGGTCCCGAACGCTGCCCTAACTGCCGCAGCAATAACGTTACCAAAGTCAGCCAGTTTGGCTCGACCCCGTGTAAGGCTCACTGGCGCTGCCAGGACTGCCTAGAACCTTTTGACTATTTCAAGTGCATCTGAGGAGACACCCATGGCGCGCTTTCATGACCTGACTGTTACCGACATCCACAAAACGATCCGCGACGCTGTTGTGGTGACACTGAAACCCGTCAATGGCGCGGCATCAGAGTTTGATTTCACCCAAGGCCAATACCTAACCTTTCGCCGTGACTTTGAAGGCGAAGAGTTGCGCCGGTCTTACTCGATCTGCGCGGGCAAGGATGAGGGCATCCTGCAGGTGGGCATCAAGCGTGTTGACGGCGGGGCCTTTTCGACCTGGGCCAATACCGATCTGAAGGTCGGTGATACCTTGCAAGCGATGCCACCGATGGGCAGCTTTTTCACTCCACTCGAAGACGGTGCACAAAAACAATACCTTGGCTTTGCCGGTGGGTCGGGCGTCACGCCAGTGCTGTCGATCCTGAAAACCACGCTCACGGCTGAACCCAACTCTCGCTTTACGCTGGTCTATGCAAATAAGGGTGTGAACACGATCATGTTCCGCGAGGAGCTGGAGGATCTGAAGAACCTCTATATGGGACGCTTGAACGTAATCCATATTCTGGAAAGCGACGCGCAGGAAATCGACCTGTTCACCGGTCTGGTGACCGAGGAGAAATGCGCCCAGCTGTTTGAGCACTGGATCGACATCGAGAACACCGACACTGCCTTTATCTGCGGCCCCGAGCCAATGATGCTGGGCATTGCATCCGCCCTGCGCACCGCGAGCATGGACGACGCCCAAATCAAATTCGAGCTGTTCGCCAGCTCGCAGCCCGGTCGCGCCAAGCGCAAGGTCAGTGCAGCAGATGCGGCCAGCGGCGGCAACCAGACCAAGGCGGCGATCACACTGGATGGCTCGACCCGCACCATTGAAATGGGCAAGGATCTGTCGATCCTCGATGCGGCACTTGAAAACGCGATGGACGCGCCTTTTGCCTGTAAGGCCGGGGTTTGTTCGACTTGCCGGTGCAAGGTGATTGAGGGCGAAGTGGAAATGGCCGCCAACCACGCACTTGAGGATTACGAGGTCGAAAAGGGCTATGTGCTGTCCTGTCAGGCCTATCCGGTGACCGACACCGTTGTTGTAGATTACGATCAATAGGGAGGACGCGACCATGGCAGACGACATGAGCATTGAAAGCTACCTAGCCGCTGGCGGCGTTCTGACCAGCCCCAGCAACACGCCCCCCCGTTACCGGGCAGAACTGATGAAGATCATGGCGATTTTTGTCGACAGCGAACTGGCCGGCACCGCTGGCTTTGCCGAAATGATCAACGCAGGCCCCGGCGTGCGGGATCGCATGGCCGCCGCGCAGATTGTGTTGGAAAAGACAGCGAACGCCAATCGTGTGCTCGAGCTGATGGGAGAGTTTGGCGCCAATACTGAGCGGTACGTCAGCCATCACCCCTGGACCACGCGCCTGCCCCGTGACGCCGACATCGGTCAGCAACGCAGTGACCACGATATGCGCTTGTCAGTTTTCAACTACCCACTTCATGGCTGGGCAGATGCGGTTGTGATGAACTTGTTGATGGGCCTTGCCGCTGCGGTGCAGCTTTCGGAACTCTCGCATGTCTCCTACCAACCCCTAGCCGAGGTATTTCGCACTATAGCCCCAATCGAGGCCGCGCATACCGAACTTGCTGACAAGGGTTTGGCGCTGCTGTCTGAACACGACGATCGCGCCGCGCTGCAACATTCCGTAAACTACTGGTGGCCCCGCGTCGCCGCCAGCTTTGGTGATGAGAGCTCGCAGAAGTTCGAGGGCCTCAAAGCCATGGGCCTGCGCAAGACCAGCAATGCCGTGCAAAAGACCCGCTGGCAGGACGAGGCCTCTGCCGCGCTGATAAAACATGGGTTGAAGCCAGCGCAGTGATCATCGGCGGGTAGATCTCCCGCCCGGCCAAAGGCATAAATGCCATGCCCCGTTGGGCATGGCGCGCCTAGCGGCGCGCACCCAGAACCTCCACTACACCTGCTGCAATGATCAGCAGACTCCCCGTGACTTGGCGCCAGCCAAACGGTTCCCCCGCCCAGATTGCAGCCGAAGCAACCCCGACCACCACCTCGCTCATCAGGAGCAGGCCAACGCGGCCCGGAGACAACAGGGTCGCGGGCCAGATTGTCAGAAACAGCATCGGCAGGACGTACAATGCGGCCAGCAGGGCCCAGGGCGTCGCGAGACCCACCATCGCGGCAGAGGGGACATTACCGAATTGCGCGCCGCCAAGCGCCACTAGCACCATCGACACAATCAGACTGCCCAGAATGAATGCAAAGACCTGCGTGGACACAGCCACCGCGCCCATACGATACAGCTGCAAAGTGCCAAAGGCCCAGGCCAGCCCTGAAAACAACGCAAGCACATCGCCCAGATTGCGCGGCAGAGGCAGGCTGTCACCGCCGCCCAACACCACCAGTAGCCCTATGAGGCCCAACACCAACGCTAACCCGCGCGCCAAAGTCAGTCGTTCGCTCAGCAACATCAACCCCAGCACTGTCCCCCAGACTGGCGTCAGGTAAAACAACAACACAGCACGCACCACGTCGGTCATCAGCAGGCTGGTAGAGTAGAGGCTGAATGCCCCACCGGTCAGCAGGCCGCAGAGTGTCAGTTGCCGCCAATGCGCAATCAACGATGCCCGCACAAGCCAAGCTAGCGGGAACAATAACAGCGTCGCGGCGCTATAGATCAGCATGCCCGGCCAAGCGCCTTCCAAGCCAAACCCGGCTAGAAACCGCAACGGCAGCCAGATCACTCCCCATAAGGCCCCACCCAACACCAACGCGGCGCTGGCGGCTTCTGATCGTACTGTCAAAGCGCGCAGCCTGTTCATACTATTTTCCAAGAAGACTGAATTGCGCCACCATGTCCACAACGCGGGGTCTACGCAAGCCTTAGACAGAGCAGTCGAACAGAGTTTGTGGACGCCCTATTGTGTCGCCAAAACCCACAGTGGAATCACACTCCCTGCCGCCGATGATTTTAGCGCGCAAGCATAACACTGGCTCAGCGTACGTGCGCTTGCAGTGCAGTCATCTTGTCAACGAAACAGGCCTCGATGGTACGCATCCACCCATAGTGCGCGAGGTCTGACAAACGTCGTGCCACATCAGCCCCTATCCGCACTCGGCAACGAGCCAACTCAAAAAACTAGCAGCAATAAACCATACCTATGCTAAACATCGAAGACGGAATTTTCTGACGATCGTTTAGTTCAATTCGAAGGCTTGATAGCACAATTATATATGTAAAAGTACCATGGGCAGAAGACGAAATCCACTCAGATGATCCTGATTGGCTCTACTATGAAGTCGACGAAGCCACAGACGTGGTTCACCGGATCGTCGAGTTGATTGACGACGGACGGGCAATACGTGACAGTATCAAACTTGCAGAGCGAGAAGGCCCAGACTGTCGCGAACCAAAATTTCGATCGCTCGTTCATGGTCCTTTTTTAAACAATCCGGAGACCCCCGAGCCGCTTACCCCCTCATCCCGAGAGGAATTTGAAAAGATGTGGAACAGCGCAACCGACAAGCCTTGGCCTGAATGAAAAGCCTTTCGACAGCAGCTAACTAATTTTCGGCAGACCGTCGCGCCGTTTGCGGTGCAAAGCAACGTGGTCACCGCAATGCATAAAGGTCTGGACGGCTGACCCATCTCTGCCTAGGCTTCGCAAAACTCCATTTCTTTCTTGAGGCACCCCCATGGCAACCGGCAGCAATATCCGCACCTATTTCAACGGCAGCTGGCAGGACGGCAATGTCCCTATCATGCGGGCGGCAGATCACGCGGCCTGGCTTGGCTCTTCTGTGTTTGACGGGGCGCGCCTGTTTGATGGCATGACCCCGGATCTGGATTTGCACTGTGCCCGCGTCAACCGCTCGGCTGAGGCCCTGATGCTGGCCCCTACCGTCACCACCAAAGACATGGTTGCGATCGCACGCGAAGGTCTGGCGATGTATGACAAAGGCGCAGCGGTCTATATCCGACCGATGTACTGGGGCATCGACGGAGATGTGACCGCCATTGTACCCTCAACGGATACCACCGGGTTTGCACTGTGCCTGGAGCAAATTCCGATGGCGGCGGCCACAGCAACGACCACCCTGACCCGCTCCCGGTTCCGTCGCCCCGTGTTGGACAGTTCAGTGGTCAATGCCAAAGCAGGTTGCCTGTACCCCAACAACGCCCGGATGCTGACCGAGGCGCGCGCCAAGGGATTTGCCAACGCACTGGTACTGGATGCGCTGGGCAACGTTGCTGAAACCGCCACCACCAACGTCTTTATGGTGCGGGATGGTGAAGTGTTCACACCGATCGCCAATGGCACCTTCCTCACCGGTATCACCCGTGCCCGCCACATCACCAATCTGCGCGCCAATGGCGTCACCGTGCACGAAACGGTGCTGGGCTATGCTGATTTTGAAGCAGCAGATGAAGTCTTCTTGTCTGGCAACATGAGCAAAGTCACCCCGGTCACCGCATTTGACGACCGCCAGTACCAAATTGGACCCGTCGCAAAACAAGTGCGCGAGATGTACTGGGACTGGGCCCAATCCAATGGCTGACACCCGTCAAGGCATCGTGACCCTTGTCATTGGGGTGATCGGTGCTTTGGTGGCGCTTAGCCTAAACATGCCCATGGCCCTATTGGCCGGGCCCGCCGTGGCAGTTGCGATGGCCGGTCTGTGGGGCATTCAGACAAAGATTGCCTCGGGACTTCGCAACACTGGTTTTTTACTGGTCGGGTTGAGTATCGGATCACTGATTGGTCCAGATAGCATCCACGCTATGATGCGCTGGCCTATTGCCTTTGCAATACTGGGTGTTCTGACACTGATCACGCCGTGGATCGGGCAGTGGCTTATTCCCCGGCTGTTGCCGTTCGACCGGCACGAAGCCTTCCTTGCCTCTGCTCCGGGCCACCTGAGCTTGGTTATTGCTCTTGCCGACAGCTTGTCCCTGTCTTTGACCCGGCCCGTGGTTTTAGCCTCTATCCGCCTTATGGCGCTCACGCTGGTGATCCCCCTTGCCGCGCAGGCTGCTGGAATGGATATCGGCCCCGGCTTGCCTCGCGGTTTTATCACCTCGTCTTGGGTCTGGGTCCTTATGCAGATTGCCGGAGCGGTGGCTCTGTCACCAATTTTGCACTGGCTAAAGCTGCCGGCCCCAACCCTGTTGGCCGGAATACTGGTGGCAGCGACAACTCACCTTGCCTCGCTGACCACCGGAACACTTCCGGACTGGCTGGCACAGGGTGCGCTGATTTTGATGGGCAGCCTGATCGGCACCCGGTTTAGTGGCATGAGCTGGCAAGAGCTGCGCCACAGCTTGTTGGCGGGACTCACTATCGTCGTGCTGACTTCGGGACTCGCCATTCTTTTCGCGCTACCAGCCGCCCATATTTCAGGACTACCGATCATCGATGTTTTACTTGGATTCGCACCGGGTGGTCTGGAAACAATGATCATAGTCGCGGCAGCGATGGGGGCTGACCCCAGTTTCGTTGCTGCCGCTCATGTGTTTCGCCTTCTCGTACTCGCAATTGTTCTGACGCTTTATGCTACAAAAATCCACAAACAGTCCGCTAAGGAAATGAATGGACAGCGGCCAAACCCTCGGGCAGATTAAGTAAGATTGTGGAGGACCGTAATGCGCAAATTTCTTGTGGTGCTGGATGACAGCCGTGAATGCCTGAACGCCATGCGCTTTGCCGCTATGCGTGCGGCCAGTACTGGCGGTGGAGTAGAGATCCTGTCGGTCATTCCACCGGATGAATTCAATCACTGGATTGGCGTTGGCGAGATGATGCGTGAAGAATCCCGTGAACGTATTCATGCGCATTTTGAAGTTTTTGCCAAATGGATGCGCGATCGTCAGGGTATTGACCCGGTCTTGGTCATCCGCGAAGGCGAACCCGTACCGGAAATCATCGCCCAGATTGAGGAAGATCCTGACATTGGGGTGCTGGTTCTGGGTGCAGGCAATGACCGCAAGGGTCCCGGCCCGCTGGTGAGCCAACTCAGCCGCTCGTCGGGTAGCCTGCCTATCCCGATTACGGTGGTGCCGGGCGATCTGTCCAAAGAAAAGCTGGAAGCGATCACCTGAACCTAGAACGACGCTAGAACCAAAGACTGTGTCGGCCGTCACGCGCAGGGGTGGCAGCTGCCCATGGGGTGGCATTGCGCGTGAAAACAGGACACACAAAGATTAGAATCGTTCTAATCCTTGACTTGCCCTGCCGTCGAGCGCATATCGGTATCAGCTTTACGGAGACCCAACATGTTTATTCAGACTGAATCCACGCCGAACCCGGCGACGCTGAAATTTCTTCCGGGTCAGACCGTGTTGGAGGTTGGCACAGCTGACTTCCCGACCGCAGAAACAAGCGGAAAATCACCTCTGGCAACACGCATTTTTGCGGTAAGCGGCGTTGCTGGCGTGTTCTTTGGCAATGACTTTGTCACTGTGACCAAGGCCGAGAGTGTTGAGTGGGATCACATTAAGCCAGCCATTCTGGGCGCGGTAATGGAACATTACCAATCCGGTCAACCTGTGATGGCCGACGATGGCACCGCCCCAGCATCAGGTCATGCTGAGCACTCCGGAGAAGACGGCGAAATCGTCGACCAGATCAAAGAACTGCTGGACAGCCGCGTCCGCCCGGCCGTGGCACAGGACGGTGGTGATATCACCTTTCACGGCTTTGACCGCGGCGTTGTATACCTGCACATGCAGGGGGCCTGCGCTGGCTGCCCCTCTTCTACCCTGACCTTGAAGATGGGCATCGAAAACCTGCTGCGCCACTACATCCCCGAAGTGACCGAGGTCCGGCCCGTTGCCGTCTGAACCACTGATATTGGGATTTGACACATCGGCCGCGCATTGCGCGGCCGCTTTGCTGCGTGGCGACCGGATCCTTGCTGAACGACTGGAACTGATGAACCGCGGTCAGGCCGAACGGCTGATGGTGCTGCTGGAAGAGGTTCTGGCTGAAGGCGGCGTCAGTTGGCAAGATCTAACCGCGATTGGTGTGGGCGTTGGCCCCGGCAATTTCACTGGCATCCGCATTGGAGTCTCTGCCGCGAGAGGACTAGCGCTGGGGCTTGAGATCCCTGCCGTTGGTGTGACTGGTTTCGACGCCCGCAAGGCAGCGGGCGAACTTGCTGCGATCCCCGCCCCCAGAGAGCAAGTCTATGCTGCCCTACCGGGCCAAGCACCGCGTCTGATGCCTGCGCCTGAAGCAACCCAGGCCGCACGCGATGCCGGGCTGATCTTTGCGCCTGAGGCAAGCCCACCAGGACTCGCTGCCGCCATTGCACGTTACGCAGCATTGCACTTTGAAACAGTGACCGAAGCGCCTGCCCCGCTGTACCTGCGCGCAGCAGATGCGGCCCCGTCGCGAGATGTACCGCCGACGTTGATTGATGACTAAAGCATTATCACCCTTGGCAATGGCCACCACCCATGCGGCGGCGTTTACGCAATCCCGCCCATGGTCCGAGGCTGAATTTAAAGATTTGCTGGACAGTCCATTTACGTTTGTGGTGGGTGATGCACGCTGCTTTGCACTGGTGCGTGTTATAGTGGACGAGGCTGAGCTGCTGACCATCGCCACCCACCCTGAACACCAAAACCAGGGATTAGCGAACGCTTTGATGTTGGATTGGCAAAGCACCGCAAAACAACGCGGTGCGCAAACCGCCTTTCTGGAAGTGGCCGCAGACAACGACGCAGCGTGTCACCTTTATCGCTCAACAGGCTACTCTTCTTGCGGGAATCGCCCCGCTTATTATGCGCGCGAAACAGGTCGATCAGTGGATGCGATACTGATGCGACGGGCCATAACGCCGAACAAATAGCTCTTGACCTAAGGCCAAGAGGCCGGAATCACACCAAATGGTCAAAAAGCGGTTGACCCCCTGCCCGGGCTACGGCCTTAATTGCTGCACCCTTTGAGAAACATCTCAGACTTGGGCGGCTGGCTTTGCTAAATGCCCCAAACAAAAACAAAACCGGGAGTACCCAAATGACTCTGATGAAATCCCTGATGGGAGCCGCTGCTGCTATGGCACTGACCGCTGGTGCAGCTCTGGCCGAGCCAGCCCTGATCTTTGACCTTGGCGGCAAATTCGACAAATCCTTCAACGAGGCTGCCTTTAACGGCGCGCAGCGTTGGGCCGAAGAAACTGGCGAAACTTTCCGTGAGATCGAACTGCAGTCCGAAGCTCAGCGTGAGCAGGCTCTGCGCCGTTTTGCTGAAGTGGGCGCAAACCCAATCGTCATGGCTGGCTTTGCCTTTGCTGATGCACTTGGTCAGGTCGCTGCTGATTATCCAGACACCAAGTTTGTCATCATCGACATGGTTGTTGATGCGCCAAACGTGCGTTCGGTTGTGTTCAACGAGCACGAAGGCTCGTACCTGGTTGGCATGATGGCGGCGCAGGCTTCGAAGTCCGGCACCGTTGGCTTTATTGGCGGCATGGACATCCCGCTGATCCGTAAGTTCGCTTGTGGCTATGCCCAGGGTGTTATGGCTGCAAACCCAGACGCCAAGGTTATTGCCAACATGACTGGTACAACTCCGGCAGCGTGGAATGACCCAGTAAAAGGTTCCGAACTGACCAAAGCCCAGATCAGCCAAGGTGCTGACGTTGTATACGCTGCGGCTGGTGGTACCGGTGTAGGCGTTCTGCAAACTGCGGCTGACGAGAACATCCTGTCGATCGGCGTTGACAGCAACCAGAACCACCTGCACCCAGGCAAAGTTCTGACCTCGATGATGAAGCGCGTCGACAATGCTGTATTTGCAGCCTTCACAGATGGTGTTGATATGGAAACCGGCTTTAACGTCATGGGTCTGGCCAATGGCGGCGTCGGCTATGCATTGGATGACAACAACGCTTCGCTGGTCAATGCAGACATGCAGAGCGCTGTAGATACGGCATCCGCCAAAATCGCCAGCGGCGAACTGGCTGTTCACGACTATATGTCCGACGACAGCTGCCCGGTTCTGAACTTCTAAGCCACTTAGTTGCAACCAAAATGAAGGGCCGCGCCACGCTGGCGCGGCCCTTTTCCCAGGAGTAGCTTGATGTCATCTTCTATCACTCGCTTTTTCGACACATGGGGCATGACAGATGCCACCTCTTGCGCCGTAGCTGTAATCTCAGTTGTCAGCGAAGACGTCTATTGCGCTGATCCCAGTACTCCGACCTCGCTCAACGGTGTGCCCTCGCGGGTTGATTACATTGCGAAGATGACCGCCAGCCGTCCAGGTTCAACCATCAAAGTCTCGGGCCAGAGTACACACAATGGCCACGCCCCCGCGACGTTTGATTTTATAGCCGATGGCAAACTGGGAATGCGCGGTCAGCATTTTGCTGACCTGAACAACGAAGGAAACATCACCCGCATGGTCGGATTTATCGGAATAGGAGATGGCGCGTGACAGTAGCTCCTGCAATTGAACTCAAAGGCATTTCCAAAGCCTTTGGCCCGGTCCAGGCCAACAAGGACATTTCTATCAGCGTCGCCCCAGGCACCATTCATGGTATCATTGGTGAGAACGGCGCAGGCAAATCAACTCTGATGAGCATCCTTTACGGCTTTTACAAAGCCGATAAGGGCGAAATCTGGATCAACGGCAAGAATACCGTCATCCCCGACAGTCAGGCCGCCATCGCCGCTGGTATCGGCATGGTGTTTCAGCATTTCAAATTGGTGGAGAACTTCACCGTTCTGGAAAACATCATTCTGGGTGCCGAAGACGGTGGGCTGCTGAAACCATCGCTGTCCAAGGCGCGCAGAATTCTGAAAGAACTGGCGGCCGAGTACGAGCTGAACGTCGACCCGGATGCGCGTATCGACGAAATCGGTGTTGGCATGCAGCAGCGGGTCGAAATCCTTAAGGCGCTGTATCGTCAGGCCGATATTCTTATTCTGGACGAACCCACCGGGGTTCTGACACCAGCCGAGGCCGACCAGCTGTTCCGCATCCTTCATCGCCTGCGCGAAGAGGGTAAAACCATCATCCTGATCACCCACAAGCTACGCGAGATCATGGATACCACCGACACCGTGTCGGTGATGCGTCGCGGTCAAATGACAGCCACCGTGAAAACCGCTGAAACCAACCCAGCGCATCTGGCCGAGCTGATGGTGGGCCGCAAGGTGTTGCTGCAAGTTGACAAAGTACCGGCCAAGCCCGGCGCTCCGGTTCTGGAAATCGAAAACCTGTCAGTTCACGATGAAGACGGTGTTGAACGGGTCAAAGGCATCAACCTGCAGGTCCGTGCCGGAGAAATCCTTGGCATCGCAGGCGTTGCCGGCAACGGCCAATCTGAACTGCTTGAGGTTTTAGGCGGCATGCGTGGGGGCACAGGCTCTATCCGTATGAAAGGCGAAGAGCTACCGCTCCACGGCCCCGGCTCGCATGGTCAGGCCCGTCGTCGCGCCCATATTGCCCACGTACCCGAAGACCGCCAGAGCGAAGGTCTGATCATGGACTTTCACGCCTGGGAAAACGTCGCCTTTGGCTATCACCGAGATCCAGCTTATCAGTCGGGCCTGTTGATGAACAACGCCGCCCTGCGCGCCGACACCGAGGCCAAGATGGCCAAATTCGATGTGCGTCCTCCAGATCCATGGCTCGCGGCCAAGAACTTCTCAGGCGGGAACCAGCAAAAGATTGTTGTGGCCCGCGAAATTGAGCGCAATCCGGAACTGCTGCTGATCGGCCAACCCACACGTGGCGTCGACATTGGCGCCATTGAGTTCATCCACAAACAGATTGTGGAATTGCGCGATCAAGGCAAAGCGATCTTGCTGGTCAGCGTCGAGTTAGAGGAAATCCTATCACTGTCTGATCGTGTGGCGGTGATGTTTGATGGTCACATCATGGGCGAGCGTCTGCCGCATGAGACTGATGAGAAAGAACTGGGCCTGCTGATGGCCGGTGTCGCCGGGGAGGCCACATAAGATGGACAAGATGCCCAAATGGGCCGATGTGGTGCTGATCCCGCTGATCAGCTTGCTGTTGGCCGCAATTATTTCTGCCCTAGTGATCCTGGGTATTGGTGAAGACCCAGTTGAGGCCGTCAAGTTGATGGTTGATGGCGCACTGGGGTCGACCTATGGCTGGGGCTATACGCTCTATTACGCCACCAATTTCCTATTTACCGGCCTCGCCGTTTCGGTGGCGTTTCACGCCCGCATGTTCAATATCGGCGGCGAAGGTCAGGCCATGCTGGGGGGCCTAGGGGCCGCACTGGTGTGCCTGTTCATTCCATGGCCTCATTGGTCGCTTGCGCTGATCGCAGCGGCTACCGGTGCAGCTATCTTTGGTGCAGCCTGGGCCGCCATTCCGGCCTATCTGCAGGCCAAACGCGGCAGCCACATCGTGATCACCACAATCATGTTCAACTTTATCGCGGCGGCGGTGCTGAACTATTTCTTGGTGAATCTGCTGCGCCCTGCGGGATCGATGGACCCGGCCACAGCGCGCTTTCCTGAAGCCGTCCACCTTCCCAAGCTGCATGACATTCTGGCGCCACTGGGCATAGAGTTTTCAAATCGTGCACCGGCCAATATCAGCTTTCTGCTTGCCATTGCGGCCTGTATCTTTGTCTGGCTGCTGATCTGGCGGACCAAATTGGGCTTTGAAATCCGCTCGTTTGGCAAATCCGAGCAAGGCGCACTCTATGCCGGGATTTCTCCGGTCAAAATCACCATGATTGCGATGCTGATTTCCGGCGCATTGGCAGGCATGATGGCCACTAACAACGTCATGGGTGAAGCTGAGCGTTTGGTACTGAACTCTACTGAAGGCGCGGGCTTTATTGGTATCGCCGTGGCCTTGATGGGCCGATCGCATCCCTTTGGCGTATTCTTGGCCGCTATCCTGTTTGGATTTTTGTACCAGGGCGGTGCCGAGCTGGCGCTGTGGACAAAAATCCCGCGCGAGTTGATTGTGGTGATTCAGGCCTTGGTGATCCTGTTTACTGGCGCATTAGACAACATGGTTCGGATGCCGCTTGAAAAGATCTTTGTTGCACTGCGGAAGGGTAAAGCCTGATGGATATTTTCGCACTATTGGACCTTTCCGTCCTCGACAGCACCGTCCGGCTTGCAACTCCTCTGCTGCTGGCATGTCTTGCCGGGTTGTTCAGCGAACGTGCCGGTATCTTTGACATCGGTCTTGAAGGAAAAATGCTGGCTGCCGCGTTCTTCTCGGCCGCCATTGCTGCCACCTCAGGCAACGTCTGGTACGGCCTCTTGGCTGGTATTGCTTCGTCTTTGGCCCTGGCCGGTCTGCATGGCCTTGCCTCGATCACGTTCCGGGGCAATCAGCTGATTTCCGGTGTCGCCATCAACTTCCTTGCTGCGGGTATGACGGTTCTGATCGCACAGAACATGTTTCGTCAGGGCGGACGTACTCCTTCTCTGATCGGAGAGGGGAGGTTTGAAGGCATACCGCTTCCCTTTGCCGAGGCCCTTCGGGATGTCCCAGTGATTGGTCCTGTCTATTACGAAGTGATCTCTGGCCATTCCATTCTTGTCTATCTGGCCTTTGCTCTGGTGCCGCTGACTTGGTGGGTGCTCTATCGCACCCGGTTTGGGCTGCGACTGCGTGCGGTGGGTGAAAACCCGGCGGCGGTTGATACCGCGGGGGTATCTGTCATCGGACTACGCTTTGCGGCTGTCGCGATTTGTGGTGTTCTATGTGGTATTGCCGGGGCTTACTTGGCAACGGGCTTGCAAGCTGGTTTTGTCAAAGACATGACGGCAGGGCGGGGCTTTATCGCCTTGGCCGCGCTCATCTTTGCCAAATGGAGACCATGGCACGCATTGTCTGCGACATTGCTGTTTGGATACTTGCAAGCCATTGCACTGCGCCCGGATATCATCGAAAGCGCACTTGGTTTCAAAGTTCAGGTGCAATTGCTAGACGCCCTGCCCTATATCTTGACCGTGGTGATCCTGGCTGGCTTTGTCGGCAAAGCCATTCCGCCAAAGGCCGGTGGTGAACCCTATGTGAAAGAGCGCTGACCCACAAAACGCTTCAATCCTAACAACGTCCGGTCCTGCGCCGGGCGTTGTCGTTACTGATGACCAAAACTCCCGCCCGTCGCTTGCGCATCTGCGATGCCCGCTCCCGTTGGGCATGGCGCCGTGCTATGCACGGCGCCAGGCCCAAGTTTGTTCAGGTTTTACCGGCAAAGCCGGTACACCCTGCAACCGCGGGAGACTTCCTTGACTGAATACCTTTCGACCTCAATAGGTCCAGTTTTGCCACGCAGATCAGTCCTGTGTGCTGCACGGCGGCATCCACAGTTGATTTTACGTAAATCTCCGGTCTAACTAGACCTTATGCAGATTTACCTTCCTATCGCCGAAGTTTCGGTCAACGCTTTCCTGCTCCTCGGGTTGGGGGGCATGGTCGGGATATTGTCCGGCATGTTCGGCGTTGGCGGTGGCTTTCTGATGACGCCGTTGCTGTTCTTTATCGGCATACCACCCGCTGTGGCTGTCGCCACCGAGGCCAACCAGATTGTAGCCTCTTCTTTTTCGGGGGTCCTGGCGCATTTCCGAAGACGAACGGTTGATATCAAGATGGGGTTGGTCTTACAGGCCGGTGGTCTTGTGGGCGCCGCGCTGGGGGTCTTGGTTTTCAATTACCTGAAGGCCATGGGACAGGTCGATCTTCTGGTTAAACTTTGCTACGTAGTTTTCCTTGGCGTCGTCGGCGGCCTCATGTTTATTGAGAGCCTCAATGCCATCCGCAAGTCCAAGAAAGCTGGCGGAGCCCCCGCTGCACGACGTCAACGCAGCTGGATTCACGCCTTACCATTGAAGATGCGCTTTCGCACATCAGGCCTGTATATCTCAGTCATTCCACCCGTCTTGGTCGGCATTTGCGTCGGTATTCTGGCTGCCATCATGGGCGTTGGTGGTGGATTTATCATGGTTCCAGCAATGATCTATATTCTGGGCATGCCCACTAAGGTTGTGATCGGGACCTCGCTGTTTCAGATCATTACAGTGACCGCCTTTACCACCATGCTGCATGCCACCACCAACTACACTGTAGACATTGTTCTGGCGGTACTTTTGCTGATCGGTGGCGTCATTGGCGCCCAGATTGGGACCCGGATCGGTGTCTATATGAAGGCTGAGCAACTGCGAATTCTGCTGGCGCTGATGGTCCTTATTGTCTGCGGCAAGCTTGCTCTCGACCTGCTGCTGACCCCCTCCGAGCTGTTCTCGCTTGGCGCTGGCGGAGGACATTGATCATGCGTCGCTTGCTCATCGCCGCTTTGCTATTTGCCTTGCCCGTTCAAGCCGCCGAAGAAGAAGTTGTGCTAGGCCTCAGCCAAGACCGGGTTGCAATCACTGCAAACTTTGATGGGTCCGAGATCCTGATATTTGGGGCTGTGAAGCGTGAAACGCCAATCCCTGACACTGAACCTCTTGAAGTCATTGTGACCGTATCGGGCCCCGACCATCCGGTACTTGTACGACGCAAAGAGCGTAAGCTGGGCATCTGGGTCAATGTCGACTCGGTCTTGGTTGATTCTGCACCCAGCTTTTATGTCGTAGCCACCAGTGCCCCATTCGACCAGGTGCTGACGGATATCGAAGACCTGCGCTATCGCGTTTCGATTGAGCGGGCAATCCGTTCGGTTGGGGCAGCGATGCATATCCGAGGAGCTCAGGAATTTGCTGACGCAGTAATGCGGGTACGGGCGAACGAACAGCTTTATGCTGTGCGCGAAAACACCGTAGCCGTTGATCAGCAGACGCTGTTTCGGACCGCCATCGATATGCCTGCCAATTTGACCGAAGGCGACTATACTGCCCGTATATTTCTAACCCGTAGCGGCAAGGTGGTTTCCAGCTACGAAACCACCATCGACGTGCGCAAGGTCGGGCTCGAACGGTTCTTGTTTACGATGTCACGCGAACAACCGTTTCTCTATGGGCTGATGTCGTTGGCAATTGCTATCGCTGCAGGTTGGGGCGCATCTGCAGCCTTCCGACTGTTGCGCAACAACTAAACACCGCATCCACCACCGATAGGTGGATGCAGTCGCGCGCAGAGTTAGCCGCGCCCGATATAGGGCATTTTGGTAGCCATCACTGTCATGAACTGCACGTTTGCCTCAAGCGGCAGTTGCGCCATATGCAGCACCGACCGTGCAGCATCTTCGACTGCAAAGCTATGCATTGGTTCAGCCTCTGGATCATCCTGTTGCAACCGATAGCCCAGATCCTCGACCATGGGTGTACGGGCGTTGCCGATATCAATCTGTCCACATGCAATATCAAAAGGACGCCCATCTAGGGACAGGCTGCGCGTCAACCCAGTGACCGCCGCTTTGGTCGTGGCATAGGGCACCGAATTGGGTCGAGGCACATAGGCCGCAATCGAGCCGTTGTTGATGATGCGCCCGCCCTGAGGCGACTGCTGCCGCATCTGCCGGAACGCTGCACGCGCTGCCAGGAACATGCCGTTTAGGTTCACGTTCACCGAGGCAAACCAATCATCGAGCGCAATCTCGTCGATCGTACCACTTGCGGTGAAAATACCCGCATTGTTGAACATGACATCCAGACGACCAGCCTGCATGGCGAACCGGTTAAATGCACCATCAACGGCTGCCGGATCGGTCACATCTGCAGATAGAACAACCGCGTTGGCGTGGCCCTCTGCCACTTCCTCTAGTGCGGATTTTCGCCGTGCCAACAGGCCAACCTGCCAACCTTCGACTAAAAACAGCTCTGCGACAGCGCGGCCAATGCCTGAACTGGCCCCCGTAATTAAAATCGACTTCATTCGTCCTGTGCCTCCAGCTTCAGTGTCGCTGCAGGTGCAGCCCGTAAATCATCTACCCTTAGCGGCGCACTTGGCTTGGCCAACCGGTTGCGAACAACCCAAATCAAACGTTCCTGCGCCCGGGTGATGGCGACATAGGCCAGCCGTTTCCACAGCGGTTGTCCAGCTTCAACCCGGCCCATCCGCGCTGCAACAAAGAGATCAGGTGCAAACACTTGGGTGGTTGCCCATTGAGACCCCTGCGCCTTGTGTATGGTCACAGCTGCACCATGCAGAAAGGTTGCCCCCATGCGGGCAGCGAAGGGAATAAAGGGTTCTTCCTCGTCCGGTTTTTCAATCTTCACAATTGAAGCCGCCGATACTTGTGGATCTTCTGCCCCCATCACATGCAACCGTGAAAAACCCGGCTTGCGACCTGGCCCAAGATAGATCACCTGCGCCCCTTTGATCAGGCCACGCGCCTCGAGGTCCAAGCGCTTCTTGCGGTGCTTCATTGGCAGTTCGATACCGTCGCAGATCAACGGTTCGCCCTCCATCAACTCATCTTCGGGTGCCCCATGTACGGTTCGAAACGCATTGATCAGCTTAATTCGGGTCGCATTGCGCCAAACCAAAACCGGAGATCGCGACATCAGGTCAACCTCGACCCGCTGTCCCCAAACAACCCGCTCATCCCGCTTGGCGGTGTCCTCGATCATCCGCTCAAAATCCTGAAATGTCAGTTGCGGATCGGCAAGAGCATGAGCGAGATCAAGGATCGGATTGTCGGCGTCCTGCCGGTGAATACGGTGCAACTCCAACTTGCGCTCTTCGGGTAGCGCGTCAAACACCATAGAGCCCGATTGGTTTACCGGTGCCAGCTGGGCTGGATCTCCAAACAGCAACAAGTTTGGGAAAATCTCTTTCAGATCATTAAACTGGCGCTCATCCAGCATCGAGGATTCATCAACAAACCCAATGTCCAATGGCTCTTCGCGACGCTTCCATCCAGTGATAAAGTCTGATCCGCGCAAACCAGCAGACGCCATCGCACCAGGAATTGATTTATTGCGCTCATAAAACGCTGCCGCACGGGCCAGCGCCTCTTCGGTCAGGCCCTCAATTTCCGGAGGGTCGCCTTTGCCGGTCAACCATTCGGCCAACCGCTCATATTCTGGATCATACATCGGTGTATATAGAATACGGTGAATTGTAGTCGCTGGAACGCCGCGCAACCGCAGAACCGAGGCTGCCTTGTTTGTGGGCGCCAAAATTGCCAGCGTACGGCGGTCACCTTTTTTGCGGCTCTCATAGTCCCCAGAAACCACTTCCACTCCAGCCTGTTCTAAAGCTTTGTACAGCTCTGCCAGCAAAAGTGTCTTGCCCGATCCGGCCTTGCCGATCAAGGCCATCACGCCTCCTTCGCCGCGGGGGGGCTGCAGCAGGCCATCGTCCAAGTCGATACCTGCATGGCGCAACATTTCAATGACGCTGTCATAGGCAGCGGCTTGATCTTCTGAGAACTGAATGGGGAGCGATGTCATGGCGCGACCCTACAGGCGTGGGGCTGGCTTCACCAGAGGCCAACCCCGCTATCCCCCCATTCTATTAAGCACTCAATGCCATCGGTTGTTCAGCTGCCATTCCAAAGGACCGATCAAACCACATCTGCGATTGTTCGGGCGTAATCCCCGCCCGCTGTGCAACATTTAGGTAAATCTCACGCGAGTACTCCCACAGGCCAAGACTAATCCGGTCACGACCTTCGCCAACACTACCAATCACCTCAGGTGAAAAACCCAAGCTGCGATAAATCCGGATCATTCTATGGTCAAAAACACCCGTCAGATGCTCAACACTAAAGTTACGCATGATCTCTGTTCCACCAAGGGTCAAAGCCCCGGCCACATGTGAGCTCGCCTTGCGTGAGAGGCAAAACCTGGTGCATTCCCAAATCAATGGGCTACAAATTTGGGTTCCACCGTTAAGATTTCTAAACACATCATTAACCATAACTGGACCCGTTGTTGGCAAAAATCGCATGGACCCACCATGTGATCCATCCGGCTCCTCCCAAATTACGTAGAGCGGATTCAAATGATCGTATTGGTCGCGTTCTTCGCCGTTTTCATCAACGTTTACTGCCCAGCCAAGCCGGGTTTTAAATTGATCAGCCCTATCCTTGAACATGGAATGTGCCAGATCAGAAAATTTATGAAGGTCCGTAGCGTAAATATAGCGCAGCATAGCTGTCCCCTTTTGGATTAAAGTGGGGAAAACCTACGGTCAGAATGGTTAATGGTTCATAATTTTAACGTTAAGAAATGGAAACAGACCGTTAAACAACAATCAGCCCGCGTGCCATTGCCTGAGCAATTGCATGTGTGGTATTTTGCGCGCCCAGTTTATGTCGGGAACTTTCAATATATACTCTAAGGGTATGTTCGGAAATTTCCAGCGTCTCTGCCACTTGCGCGCGACTGTGCCCCATCGCCAACAGTGTCATGGCATCGATCTCACGCGGGGACAAAGCACGCGATTGTTCTGGTGCCCGTTCGGTCTCAAACTCCAATGCCTTTCGATTGAAGAAATGAGCCATCAGAATCAAGTCGCGGCTGCGCTTTTCTGTAAACTTCTCCCAAATTTCATCGGAACAATTGTGGCTGGTTGTAAAAAGAGCAAACTGCCCGTTGGGACCCCGGATTGGCACCGAGTATCCTTGGTTCCCAACACCATGTTTTAGAGCATCATCAAGAAATGCTCTTGCAGGTTTACCACTCCAGTCCAACCGTTTCCAATCTACAGGGTGGAAGCGCTGAAAGCAGCCCGCAATTACCGGATCAACACGCACATAATTTTTGTCTTGGTATCGGTCGATCCAGGCTTGAGAATAAGTTCCAAAATAGTAATGATCACCTGCGCTATCGACCCAGTGATACATCATGTGATCGATAGCAAAGAGATCGCGCACCCTTTCTATGATCTCCTGAAGACCCTCAAGAGTGTTGGTCACCTCCAACGACTCTAAAATTTGATCCAACCTGACTCTGTTCGCCATCCGTCTGCGCACCAGCTTTTTCTTCCTGGGACGAAATTTCAGCCTGCGCAACTTTGAGAGTTTCACCCAAGTGCTCAGCCACAGCCCCGAGACCATTTGCAGTGGCAAAAGCTTGAAGGTCAACGAGAACGTCTAGCAACCAGTCATTTTCAGTCATTGCAGTGCCCTATTCCGCAAAATTATCGTCAACCGGCAATAACATGCATACATACGACATGAATACTCACCGTTTCTTACTCCCCCAAAATGGTGAGGCGGCGCATTACAAGCTTATGAAATCAAACATCACGACCATTGGTTGCGAAAACGCCCGCAAATCAGCAAGTGATTCGCGGGCGCAGGTACAATTGGGCTGCAAGCAAAGCCCACAACTGTGAGACAGGCGTTATTGACCTGCCTCCAGAACGTCCTCAAGGGTGCGCAATCCTGTTTTTGGCGCCTGCACCAATACCGACATATTGCCCGGTTTATGTTCATTGCGGAGCATTTTCATATGGGCGTCTGGCAGGTCGGACCAAGAAAATACTTCAGACATGCAGGGGTCCAAACGACGCTCCAGCATCAATTTGTTAGCCGAAGCAGCCTGCTTCAAATGGGCAAAATGGCTACCCTGCAAACGTTTTTGGTGCATCCACATGTATCGCACATCCAGCGTCAGGTTGAACCCAGTGGTTCCTGCGCAGATCACCACCATGCCGCCCTTTTTGCAGACAAATGTCGAAACCGGGAAGGTCGCCTCGCCAGGGTGTTCGAACACGATGTCGACATTGTTCCCTTTGCCGGTAATTTCCCAGATCGCCGCGCCAAATTTGCGGGCCTCTTTGAACCAGGTGCCATATTCTGGGGTGTTCACCGTTGGCATCTGTCCCCAGCAGTTGAAATCTTTGCGGTTCAAGACACCCTTGGCGCCCAGACCCATAACAAACTCACGTTTGTCTTCGTCTGAAATCACCCCAATCGCATTGGCGCCAGCGGTATTGATCAATTGGATTGCATAGGAGCCCAAACCACCTGATGCACCCCAAACCAACACATTCTGCCCTGGTTTCAACTCGTGTGGGTGGTGGCCAAACAACATCCGATACGCAGTCGCAAGCGTCAGTGTATAACAAGCGCTTTCTTCCCAGGTCAGATGTTTGGGGCGTGGCATCAGTTGCTGCGCCTGCACACGTGTGAACTGCGCAAACGAACCATCCGGCGTCTCGTAGCCCCAAATCCGTTGGCTGGTCGAGAACATCGGATCGCCACCGTTGCACTCTTCGTCTTCGCCATCATCCTGATTGCAGTGGATCACGACTTCATCGCCAACTTTCCACTTTTTAACTTTGTCACCAACAGCCCAAACTATCCCAGCCGCATCTGATCCGGCAATGTGGTATGGTTGCTTATGGCCATCAAAAGGGCTGATCGGCTGCCCCAAGGCTGCCCAAACGCCGTTGTAATTGACTCCAGCAGCCATCACCAGAACCAACACATCGTGACTATCTATTGCAGGGACATCCACAACCTCTTGCAACATCGCGCTGTCCGGATTGCCGTGGCGTTCTTTACGGATCGCCCAAGCGTACATCTGCTTGGGGACATAGCCCATCGGTGGCATCTCACCCATCTCATACAGATCTTTTTCAGCGGCCTCGTACGATAGCGTATCAATGTTGGTGTCCAGAGCCATATCAGCCTCCAATTTGCCTCATTATGCCGCGATGCAGAATCGTGGCTTTCCCTAGGAAATAGAAACGGGTGAGAAATAAAGCAACCGTTTTTGCCATCTTTTTGAAATTTTATAACCCTGATCTGTCATTTATACATTTTCCAGCTATCGGTTTTCGACTTCACGCCTCCAAAACCCAGCCATCGCGACAATCTGAAGTAAAGTGTGGAGCTACCTCGAATGGGTTCAAGTGGAAAAAACGGCCACACTTACCGATTGCTTCACCCTGCTCGGATATGTGGAATTTCACAGCGCGACCAAATGATCGAACAGAGCTGATAGCAGTTCAACAACATCGAAGACCGCTATTCTACACGACACACACCCACTCAGCTAAAGGTTGAAGCAAAAGCTACTTTGCCTGAAAGTGCGATCGGGCTTGTCACAACCAATTGTTGCCACATCAAAAATCTACACTAATATGTATGGAGAAACACTGTCAAACCCGCGTAGGTCTCGTCAGAGGGCAACGCCAAATGTAACTCTGATAAGAAAGAATCCCATGCTTTCCAAACGTCATCTGCTCACCGTTTTAACCGCATTTGCAATATCAGCAACAACGGCAATTCCGGCCGCTGCTCTGGATCGACGAGTGCGAATTGTAAATCAAACGGGTTACGTTCTGGTCGAATTCTATGGATCCAACAAAGGGTCTCGCTCTTGGGAGGAAGACATCCTGGGCCCTGACGTATTAGGGTCTGGTCAATCTGTGATGATCAATTTTGACGACGGCACCGGCTATTGCAAATTTGACTTCAAGGCCGTGTTCGACGACGGCGACGAGTTAATCAGAAAAAATGTCAACATCTGTGAAATCGGCACCTATACCTATAACTGACGCACCGCGTAGCTCTAGAACAAAAGCAAGCGCACCTACCAGAAGTAGGTGCGCTTTTTTGAGGAAAAATTCTGAATTGCCGCAACGCAGCGAATTGACAGAGGTGCATTCTTTCACGTATCCAGCTCGAGACGAAATAAAATTTCACTCAAGACGCAGGGCGCCTGATGACAAATACAGACCACCAGCAAGGTAAGTCAGATCGCCCCTGGTTGATCCGGACCTACGCAGGCCATTCAACCGCCACCGCTTCAAACGCGTTGTACCGCAGTAACCTTGCTAAGGGCCAAACCGGGTTGTCGGTGGCTTTTGATCTGCCAACCCAAACCGGATATGACAGCGACCACACGCTGGCTCGTGGCGAAGTTGGCAAAGTGGGGGTCCCTGTTTGTCACTTGGGCGACATGCGCGCCTTGTTTGACCAGATCCCTTTGGATCAGATGAACACCTCGATGACGATCAACGCCACCGCCCCCTGGCTATTGTCGCTTTATATAGCTGTGGCTGAAGAGCAAGGCGCGGATATACGCGGCCTTCAGGGCACTGTGCAGAATGATCTGATCAAAGAATACTTGAGCCGAGGCACCTATATTTGCCCACCTAAGCCCAGTCTGAAGATGATCGCGGATGTTGCCGAGTACTGTTATAGTAACGTGCCCAAGTGGAATCCGATGAATGTCTGTTCTTATCACCTGCAAGAGGCAGGCGCGACACCAGAACAGGAACTGGCGTTTGCTTTGGCCACCGGGCAGGCCGTGCTGGACGAATTGCAGCCACGGGTTCCAGCCGAAGATTTCCCGGCATTGGTTGGGCGGATTTCCTTCTTCGTCAATGCTGGCATCCGCTTTGTCACCGAAATGTGCAAGATGCGCGCCTTTGTCGACCTGTGGGACGAGATTTGCGAAACGCGTTATGGTGTTAGCGATCCAAAATTTCGCCGCTTTCGGTATGGTGTGCAGGTCAACTCTCTGGGACTGACGGAACAGCAGCCAGAAAACAATGTTTACCGTATCCTGATCGAAATGCTGGCCGTTACCCTGTCAAAGAAGGCCCGCGCCCGTGCGGTACAGCTACCCGCCTGGAACGAGGCATTAGGACTACCACGGCCATGGGACCAGCAATGGTCGATGCGGATGCAGCAGATTCTAGCCTATGAAACTGATCTGTTGGAATATGAAGACCTATTCGAGGGCAACCCGGCAGTTGACCGTAAAGTCGAAGAATTAAAGACAGGCGCTCGCGCTGAACTGGCCAACCTTGAAGGGATGGGCGGCGCAGTGGCATCGATCGAATACATGAAATCACGCTTAGTGGATTCTAATGCCGAGCGGTTGAACCGGATTGAACGCAACGAAACCATAGTGGTTGGCGTCAACCGCTGGACTGAGGGCGAACCCTCACCGTTACAAACGGAAGATGGCGGCATCATGGTCGTCGATCCTGCCGTCGAGCAAGAACAGATTTCTCGCCTGAACGATTGGCGGCAAGATCGTGATGACGCTGAGGTTCAAGCAGCCTTGGTGGCGCTGCGGGCAGCAGCCAAAGCCGGTGACAATATCATGCCACCGTCAATCGCCGCGGCCAAAGCCGGTGTCACCACCGGTGAATGGGCAGAAGAAATGCGCAAGGCCCATGGAACCTATCGAGGTCCCACCGGAGTGTCAGGGTCAGTATCCAACAAAACCGAAGGCTTGGATGAACTGCGTGAAAAAGTAGACGTGGTCAGCGACAAATTGGGGCGCCGTTTGAAGTTCCTTGTGGGTAAGCCAGGACTGGACGGACACTCAAACGGTGCGGAACAGATTGCCTTTCGTGCCCGAGACTGCGGGATGGATATATCCTATGATGGTATCCGCCTGACGCCCGCCGAACTTGTGGCCGCAGCGATTGAAGATCAGGCCCATGTAGTTGGCTTATCGATCCTATCGGGGAGCCACTTGCCATTGGTTCAGGAAACAATAGACCGCATGCGTGCCGCTGGTCTTGCACATATTCCGGTGATCGTCGGTGGTATTATTCCTGACGATGATGCGAATACTCTAAAACAAATGGGCGTCGCCCGCGTTTATACCCCAAAAGATTTCGAACTAAATTCAATCATGAGTGACATCGCCATATTGGCGACGCCCTAAATGGTTGTAGCGCAATAATAAAAATCAAGCGGCAACACAAAAAATGAGAAAAAGGCGCTTAAATACGTCTCCCAATTGGGCCATAAGCTGATACGCGCTAATTAGTTGGCGTAGGTACTACAAATTGGAGACTCAAATGACCCTCAACCTTGCGGAAATGTCGCGCAAAGATCTTCTGCAACTCAAAACTGATGTTGATGAAGCCCTAAAATCCGCCGAACAACGTGAGCGTCTAGCGGCATTAAAGGCTGCGGAACAGGCTGCCGCAGAATTCGGTTTTTCGCTTGAGGAAATTTCTAATGGCGGGCGTCCGGCAGGCAAACGTTCAAAAGCTGCTCCCAAATATCGGAACCCGGCGAACCCAGAAGAAACCTGGACCGGCCGCGGTCGCAAGCCGCATTGGATTCATACTGCCTTGACTTCTGGCGCTGATATCTCTGATCTGGAAATCTGATCCAGAAGCGGAGATTTAAAACATGACGATTCATATTGGCGCCGCAAAGGAAGATATTGCGGAAACCGTCTTATTGCCGGGCGATCCCTATCGCGCAAAATGGGCGGCTGAAACATTTCTGTCAGATGTGCGTCTGGTGAATGAAGTGCGTGGGATGCTGGGGTTTACGGGAACCTGGAAGGGACATCGTGTCACCATCCAGGGCAGCGGCATGGGAATGCCGTCGCTGTCGATTTACGTCAATGAGTTGATCCGAGACTTTGATGCCCAGACTTTGATCCGAATTGGATCCTGTGGGGCCATGCAGGACAAGATCAAACTACGTGACGTGATTGTAGCTATGACCGCCAGCACCCTGAGCACCCCATCCCGTGGGATCTTCAAAGAGCTGAACTTTGCCCCCTGTGCAGACTGGGCCTTGTTGCGTGCAGCAGTCAACGCAGCCGAGGCTAAGGGATCTACACCTCATGTTGGCGGTATCTATTCTTCGGACGTGTTCTATGATGAACGCCCTGATCTGAATGAACAGATGGTGCGACACGGCATTCTTGGCGTCGAAATGGAAGCCGCTGAACTGTATAATCTGGCCGCGCGCCATAGACGGCGCGCGCTGGCTGTACTGACAGTGTCTGACCATCTGATCACCGGCGAAGCGCTACCTTCGGATCAACGGGAACGCAGCTTCGCCGAAATGGTGGAGATTGCATTGGAAGCTGCCTTTAGCTGACCCCACTGCGCGCCCGCTCTCCCATTGGACCGGGGCGCCGCGCCAAAAACGACATTAGCCGTGCCGGATACCCATCTGGCACGGCATTTTTAATTGAGGTGCGATTGGTCAGCGCAAACCGCCAGGCTTTCAAAGTGGGGAATGCTGCCAGAATCTCCTGATCTAAAATGAGATCAAAAGTATCAAAGTATCGAAAAATTGTTCCCCAGACCGCATCGACCATATGGAATTGTTCGCCTTGGAATAGTGGGCCATCCAATTCTGCCTCAATCCGCGACAATTTGGTCGATAGCGCAGATCGCGCTTGAGCAAATGAATTCTGGTCGGGCGCGTTGTAAAATGTCCCAATTGTTTTCAAAACATCCGAACCAAATTCGATCCACGCGCGATGTCGTGCCTTGTCCAGTGGATCGCTGGGATGCAGCGTACCTGGGGTGACTTCGTCCAGATACTCGACAATAACCTGACTTTCAAAGAGCACGCGACCCTCCGCTTGAAGAAGTGGAACACGCCCCAGCGGAGAAATCCTCTGGAACCACTCAGGCTTGTTGGCAAGGTCAATATAGCTGCGACGGTGCGGTATTTGTTTTTCTGTCAGCACAATGACGGCGCGCTGCACATAGGGGCAAAGATCGTGGCTGATCAGGTGGTAGTCAGTCATTGGGCACTCCATTTAGATGCACTTGCATCGATATGGCGCCACCACCTTGCATGTCAATGCACTTGCATCTAAATAGTAAAAATGACCAATCCCAATTCTCCCGCCACAGCAAGTTGGATCGCATTGTTTCGCGCGCAAAAACGTGCCCGCACTGCGATTGATAACGCCTTGAACTCCGCTAACCTGCCCCCGCTTGAACAATACGACGTTCTTTGGGCACTGGAGCAGGCAATGCCACTTGGGTTACGACCCTACGAGTTGGAACAGGCCGTGCTCTTGCCTCAACACGGCATTTCGCGGCTGACCAGCCAGATGGTGAAACAGGACCTATTGGTCCGCCTCCCCTGCCCCGATGATAAACGTGGGTTCCGGCTGGTGCCTTCGGACAGCGGACTGCTGCTGCGACAGCGCATGTGGCAGATCTATCAACCGATAATCACCGAATTTTTTCAGGCAAAGCTTGCGCCGGATGAAGTCCAAGAGCTGATGCAACTGCTGTGTCGTACCGGTTAACGCCCGTGATTGCCGTCATATTGATTGACCGGAGGGCTGGTCCAACCCTTTAACGTCCCTGCTTCCGGAGCAAACATTTCGACAAGAAGCGGATGACAGCTGGCAGTATCGCTTGAGTGTTCAGAACTGCAATCCCCACCGGGACAGGCGCTCAGCGCGCCCAACAGGTCGATCTCAGCAAAAAACTCGAGATAGTCACCGGGACGAACCGGCGAAGCCTTCATGAAATACTGTCCTGTGTCGCGTGTAAAACCAGTGCACATGAACACATTCAGCACATCGTGCACATGTGGTTCCGCCTCTGCCAGAGAGACACCCAGATGGTCAGCCAGTGCTCGGGTCAGGTTGGAATGGCAGCAATAGTGATACTGGTTCCCTGCCAACAGGTTTCCTGTGTATGGATCGCAACGCGTCCCAATCACATCGTGCACCGAACCACCAAAATCGTCGATCCCATACCAGCCCAAGGTATCATGAATGATGGTTGCCATTGGCCGCAGGTAAGGGAAGCTGGTCCACATGCGCTCCCCTGTGGTGATGTGGGTACCGTGCAAGGCTCGTGATTTGCCTGAATAGAAACGCTCTGCCAGATCGTTTTTGTTCCACATGTTCAAGTCCCCAACCTGGGGCCCTTCGACAGACGAAATGCGAAAAAAATGGCCAGCAGGCACTTCAAAACACGCGGCGTCGCGGGCTGGAACCAGCACCTCACCCGTTTTGACTGCGGTGCCTCGTGCCTTGCGGTACGTCTCTAAATCCGCCACAGGCAGGCTGTCATTGGGATAGCAAATGACGGGCGGCACGGCACGGCGGGCAGACGCATCCGCGGGAGCGTCTGCAGAATTATAATTGGCAGTTTGGGGGGCAGGTTTATTCATGTCAAAGGCTCCATCTTACGCGCCCATCAACACCTGTCATGCATCCCAGTGCAAGCCCAATTGCATCAGCGGCAATACTCTTCGCCCGCTGGACCAAACACTTTCATTCGCGTCCGCACCAATCAGATATCTCCGGTTCGTTTGCAGTATTGGGCGTGGCGCCGCGTTTTACGCGGCGCCACGCCCAACGGAAGGAAGGCATTTAAATGTCAGACGACGGGCGGGAGCGTCTGGGCCTGCAGATCAGCAATCCACCATCAATGTTTTATTTGGACGGGTGCTACCAAAAACTAAAACTCAGACTCTCTGGGGCCAGGCATATCTCGTCGCTACAAGATTGCAGTGTTAGCGTAACTGCGTTTGCGCCCACTTTGATTGGTACGCTCAACTCTATCCTGCCCTCATAGAGCGCCAAGGGCGATGCCTCGTTAAACGACAGCGTCGTAATCAGTGGATCAGGATAGGCATCTGATCCAATATCAGTTCCATTGACCTCCAGCGTGGTCGGAATGAAATAGGCCTCCAGCGGTTCATGTGCATTGATATGCCAGCCTTCCGCTATCTCGATGTTCAAGTTTAGCAGCCCCTCACCTCGGTCAATCACAGTCGAAACCAGCACCGCACCATTGGCGACGGCACGAACGGGTCCAACATCCCCTCGGTTTTGTGCATCCACGGCCGCTATCGCTGCTATCCGTCGCACTGGTGCCGCTAGTGCCTGCCCCGATAGAATGTCAGTCAGCGCATCTGCTTGTTGGCTAAAAAACACATCCGAACTGCGTCGTGCCAAAGCGCTCAACAGCAACTGTACCTGCGCACTCCCTGACGGCAACACGCCATCATCCAGCTGGATATAGTCGCCCAATCCCTGCGCCTCACTATTCATTCGGAACAGACCATCGCTCTGCTGAAAATGCTCTACCAGATAATGCCCGATACGCTCCGCCTCGGCCAGCCAATTGCCTGCCGGGTCAGAATCGGCCAAAGCCACCAAAGCTCGCCCAAATCCAGCATAGTCCGGCAATTGCGCGTCGATACTGGCGATACCACCGGTATTCACCCGGTAATAGCCTTCGCCATTGCGCATTTTGGCCAGGATAAATCGCGCAGACGACTGTGCCGCAGTCAGATATTCAGGTCGATCAAAGGCTCGCGCCGCCTGCACCAATGTGACAATCATCTCCGCATTCCAGCTTAGCAGGATTTTATCATCCCGGCGGGGCTTGGGTCGGAGCATGCGGGCTTGGCGCAGCAGTTCAAGCCCTGTATCCAGCCGCTCAACATCCACCTCTTCGCCACTCAATTGCAGCGTACTGGCTCCTTCAAAGTTACCGTCCTCTTCAACGGTTAAGGCGTCGATTAAAAACTCCGCCTCTGCCCCAGCATGGGTGCGAACCTGAGCGGGCGTCCAGACGTAGAATACCCCCTCTTCCAGCTCGCCGGTCGTTGTCAGGGAATCCGCATCCTCAGCCGCATAGAAACCGCCATCCGGCGCGGTCATATCTCGCAGCACATAATCAAACGCTCGTTGTGCTGCCCGGGCAAAACTTGGGTTCGGCTGCAAGCTATCTAATCGCAGCAGCACCCGGCCAATCAACGCCTGATTATACAACATCTTCTCAAAGTGAGGCACGGCCCATGCATTATCCACCGCGTAACGGTGAAACCCTCCACCAACCTGGTCGTGCAGCCCACCATTGACCATCCCGACAGCAGCTATCTGCACCACCTCCAACAGCTCAGCATCAGAGCTCCGTTCCGCCTGATCCAACAAAAACAGCAAGCTGCTTTCCTGCGGGAATTTAGGGGCCACCCCAAACCCACCATTAAAGTCATCCATAGTTGCCAGAGATTGTTGGGCCAGCTGCGCGGCTATCTCAGCCGTCAGCGGATACGCCGCCGCCTTGCGGCCCAAATACTCGCGGACCACATTCCCAAGCGCCGTAGCGTTCTCTTCGATGTCAGGCCGATCATCGCGCCACATGGTGCTAAGCTGTTGTAAAATAGAAAGGAAGGTATCCGGTGGATAGTAGGTACCACCATAGAACGGCTGCGCCTCACTGGTCAGAAATACCGAGTTTGGCCAGCCACCTCCACCGGTGACGGTCTGAGTAACCAGCATGAACTGTTCATCCAGATCAGGGCGTTCTTCCCGGTCGATTTTGATCGCCACAAAATGCTCGTTCAGAAACGCGCCAATCTCATCGTTTTCAAAACTTTCCTCTTCCATCACATGGCACCAGTGACACGACGCATAGCCGATGGATAAGAAAATTGGCTTACCCTCGGTCCGGGCCTTGTTCAGGGCTTCGGGTCCCCAGGGGTACCAATCCACCACGTTGTACAGATGTTGCTTCAGATAGGGCGAGGTTTGACCCACAAGATGGTTGGCGGCCCGGTCCTGTGCAAGCACCGGACTGGCCAGCAGAAATAGCGCAACAATAATGGATTTCATGAAAGGCTCCTATTTCGAGCTGCCTAACACGTATGCGCCAGCCTCTTCCCTCACAAACCCGCGAGGAGAACGACCAATTGGCAATGACCGGTCAATATCACTGGTTAGGTTGCTTTAGCTGTTCTGTTGGTCACGCAGGCATTCCCGGGGACTGTCCTCACCAGGATCACGTGCTCCGCAAAAGGCGCAGCGCCATTCGCCCACGCGCTTGTCTTGACGCCACCGGCAATTGCGGGTCAGCGTCGAGGTTTGGTGGCGCCACACAAAGTAGCCCAACACACCAGCCAACAAGAGAAGTAATAGAACGGGCATGATGCCTATCTAGCGGGTGATCTCAGACCTGAACAACAGCATTTACGCTGAATGTTGCAAGTCCCGCGCAACACCGCTGATTTTCTAACCTTAGGCCGCTGTGTAATACGGTACAAAAGGACTCTCCGGCCGGTCGTCTTTCGGCTGGTTCAACCTCAGCACCAGCTCCACTTGAGGCGTATAATAGGCCCAGGCCGCGTCCAAAATCTTCAGCGCTTCTTGCGCCTGTTTGCTGGGCAACTGTTTAACTGTCTGCATCTGATGTCTCCCGAGTAATAAGAGGACGTTCGCGCTTGCAGAAAAGATAGGCGCAGCCAACGTTGGTGACATCACATGTTATCGCAGTGTTGCTATGCAAATGCCGCATGGCATCTATTGTTGGGCCAGGTTGAGAAGGCAAAATGCAAAACGCCACCCAATTCAGGGTGGCGTTGCAGTGCATGAATGGGTTGGACGCGTTACAGCGTGCGCTCCAGCATCATCTTTTTGATATTGGCGATGGCCTCTGCCGGGTTCAAACCTTTGGGGCAAGTCTGAGTACAGTTCATGATGGTGTGACAGCGGTACAGCTTGAACGGATCTTCCAGCTCGTCCAGCCGCTCACCTGTTGCTTCGTCGCGACTATCGATAATCCAGCGGTAGGCATGCAGCAGTGCGGCTGGCCCAAGGTAGCGGTCGCCATTCCACCAGTAAGATGGGCAAGAGGTCGAGCAACTGGCGCACATCACACATTCATACAGACCATCCAGCTTCTTGCGGTCTTCGATGGTCTGCTTCCATTCCTTGGCAGGACGGTTAGTCTTGGTTTCCAACCATGGCATGATGCTGGCGTGCTGAGCATAAAAATGCGTCAGATCCGGGATCAGGTCACGCACCACGGGCATATGTGGCAGCGGATAGATTTTCACATCCCCCTTGATCTCATCCATGCCGTAAATGCAGGCCAGCGTGTTGATACCGTCGATATTCATCGCACAGGATCCACAGATACCCTCGCGGCAAGACCGGCGGAACGTCAGCGTGGGGTCAATCTCATTTTTGATCTTGATCAGCGCGTCCAGTACCATCGGACCACAGGTGTCCATGTCCAGGAAATAAGTATCCACCCGTGGATTTGCACCATCATCCGGAGACCAGCGGTAGATCTGGAATTTACGAATGTTGTTGCTTCCGCTGGGTTTCGGCCAGGTCTTTCCCGTAGTGATTTTTGAATTCTTCGGGAGTGCGAGTTCGACCATGATCTGTCTCCTTGCTTAGCCGCACACCAGCAGAGCCATTGCGGCACCTTGCTGACAGCAGTTCATTTCGTCGGATGCCGGCGCCAAATCTGTGACGACGCCGAGCGAGTGAGTTCCACCTGCACCATGGCAAGTGGGTTTTGTTCTTAAAGATGCGGAGCTGGTGACCACATTTCGGTCTGGGCACAAAACAGTCATTTCCCGACCTTTTCAGATTGAGAATTCGCCCCAGCGATCCGCGCCAATAACGCCGCATCACGGGGAAACAGCCGCTCCAGTCGGTCAGTCAATGCTGTGTCATGAGCCGACAGCTGTAACACTGCGGCAAATTCTGGTTCTTCGGCCATCTGCTGCCAACGTCGGCTGGTCTGCAGCTTGTCCACACTATCGGCTTCTTTCTGAAAGGAAGAACCACCGCCGTAGCGTTGCACCCGGCCCAGCGTATTGTCTCGCACAGGCAGATTCAGCTGGTTCAAAATCGCAGCCCGATAGCTCTCGTCTCGCACCCAGTCGTCATAGCAAATACAGGTATGTTGCAGCGTCTCAGCTTGCTCGACCTGTCGCAATACGCCGGAATAGATATCGATGGAGTGCAAGAGGATCGCATTTCGGCGCAGCAGGCTGTAGCCCGTGTTGGCCTGCATCTTCTTCAGCAGTGACGCCGCCCAGTTTAAAAAACTGCGGTAGATCAGCACGTCGCCAGACAGAAGCGTTTCATCGAACGGTCCCGATACGGCGCGCTTAGGTGCAAACTCGGCAGAGGTGACATCCTCGTAGGAAATCAACAACATTGCTCCATCCCCGGCTGTTCCCGCAACCGATGCCAGATCTTTTTGTGCAATCTGGTGTGAAACAAGTTCACCATCTAATTCAATGGCCCGAAAACTCTTGAGCGGATCTGAAGCGGGTTTGCAATTGTTCAGGAACACAGCACGCCCCGTTGTCGCATTCCGTTGCAACCAGTTGGCAATCGCGTGGTTTCCCGAACGGCGCATCCCAAACATTCGCAGCGCCTGACCTGGCGCAAACCCCAGCCGTGCCCACTCGTTGGGTTGTTCTATCGCCCGGGCTCCCATCAGTTATCCCCCGAAAGAGAGGATCGAATGGTTGAGCCCCCCTGCAGGAACTGGATTGCCCGTAACTGTTGGGCCTCCGACAACTGGGCCCAAAGTTGCGTATCCCCGGGCATAAGGGGGTATTGTGTGGGCAGAGGTAGCTTTCCGCGCGGACCTGCCGCTGCCGCCGGTGGACTACCGTAGGTGTAGGTAGAAACAGTGTAATTTCCGCCCGAGACGGATTCTGCTTCAACTGTAGCGCGGCCCCGATTGCTTGTTGCATATCCTGAGGTTGAAGCCATTCGCTGAATGCAGGCATTCATAGAAGCGGCACCTTCGGCTGTTCCCCCAATCCCGGGTGTCACAACCGGAGCCACTACTCCCGCTGGGTATTCATATTGCCCAGGAGGATTGACCTCAAACGTGCAGCTCAGGGCATAATCTGGCCCCCGACCAGCCGAACAGGCGGTCAGCGTCGCGGCAGCAACCGTCAAAGAAACTATACGGACTGCCGCGAAACTCATCAGAATGTCCGAGCCTTTGGCGCGATTTTCTTCAGGCTGATGCCGCCCTGTTCTTCTGTGGTCAGCGGATCAACAACAACTGGACGTGGACTTAGATCAACTTTGGTCCCATCAACCCGGCTGATGGTGTGGACCCGCCAGTTTTCGTCGTCCCGTGTGGAATAATCTTCATGCGCATGCGCACCACGGCTTTCCTTACGGGCTTCGGCACCATGGATGGTGGCCAAGGCGTTCGGCATCAGGTTGGTCAGCTCCAGCGTTTCCATCAGATCCGAGTTCCAAACCAGCGACCGGTCTGTGACTTTCAAGTCATCAAGTTTACCCGCAATAGCGGTCATCTTTTCGACGCCTTCGGTCAGGGTTTTCGAAGTCCGGAAAACAGCAGCATCAGATTGCATGGTTTTCTGCATTTCAAGACGCAGCTCTGCGGTGGCGACATTCCCCTTGGCATGGCGCAGCGCATCAAAGCGATCAAACGCGGCATCAACCGAAGCTTGGTTCAGCACTGGGTTCGGCGCATCCGCATCCACCACTTTACCGGCCCGAATGGCCGAGGCACGGCCAAACACAACCAAGTCGATCAGCGAGTTCGAACCAAGACGGTTGGCACCGTGCACCGAGGCACAGCCCGCTTCACCTACGGCCATCAAGCCCGGCACAACAGCGTTGGTATCCTCAGCGGTGGGGTTCATGACCTCACCCCAATAGTTGGTTGGAATACCACCCATGTTATAATGCACCGTCGGGATCACCGGGATCGGTTCCTTGGTGACGTCGACACCAGCAAAGATCTTGGCCGACTCGGAGATACCCGGCAGACGTTCTGCCAAAGCTTCTTGTGGCAAGTGTGACAGGTTCAGGTGAATGTGATCACCCTCGGCGCCAACACCGCGTCCTTCACGAATTTCCATGGTCATCGACCGCGATACGTAATCGCGTGGGGCAAGGTCTTTATACTGGGGCGCATAGCGCTCCATGAACCTTTCGCCTTCGGAGTTGGTGAGGTATCCACCCTCGCCGCGCGCTCCCTCGGTGATCAAACAGCCTGATCCATAGATGCCGGTTGGGTGGAACTGAACAAATTCCATATCCTGCAGCGCCAGACCCGCACGGGCCACCATGCCGCCACCATCACCGGTACAGGTGTGGGCAGACGTGGCCGAGAAGTAGGCGCGTCCATAACCACCAGTGGCCAGAACCACCATCTTGGCGTTGAACACATGCATGGTGCCGTCGTCCAGCTTCCAGCAGACAACGCCCTGACACTGTCCATCTTCAGACATGATCAGGTCGATGGCGAAATACTCGACGTAGAATTCAGCGTTATTCTTCAGAGACTGACCATACAGCGTGTGCAGGATCGCGTGACCGGTCCGGTCAGCAGCTGCACACGTCCGCTGCACCGCAGGGCCTTCACCAAATTCAGTGGTATGGCCACCAAATGGGCGCTGATAGATCTTGCCTTCTTCGGTCCGCGAGAACGGCACGCCGTAATGCTCCAGCTCGTAAACCGCCTTAGGGGCTTCACGCGCTAGGTATTCCATCGCGTCGGTGTCACCCAGCCAGTCCGATCCCTTGACGGTGTCATACATATGCCACTGCCAGTTGTCCGGGCCCATGTTCGACAACGAGGCCGCAATGCCCCCCTGTGCTGCAACAGTGTGCGAACGTGTTGGGAAAACTTTGGTCACACAAGCGGTGCGCAGACCTTGCTCTGCCATGCCCAGTGTCGCACGTAGCCCAGCGCCGCCGGCGCCAACCACTACTACATCATAGTCATGGGTTTCATATTCGTAAGACGCCATTGGTCAGTGCTCCGATATCAAAGGGCGATGCGGGCGATGGCAAACAGGCCAGTCGCTGCGGCGGCGTAAGAGATGCAGATCATCACAATGATGGCGATTTTCTGTGCTAACCCGTGGACATAGTCCTCGATCATCACCTGTGCGCCATCTTTGAAATGTTTAAAGGTAACAGCGATCGTCAAGGCTGCCACAATCGCCGGGAAGGGGCGACCAAAATAGGCGATAACCTCGTCGTGCTCTTCGCCCAGCATCGGGCCGAATGTGAAGACAAACAGCGGGATCAGGATCAGCAGCGCAACAGCGCTGACCTTCATGGCCCAGAAATGTGCAGTGCCGGACTTGGCGGATCCCAGTCCTACGGCGCGTTTACGGTCAGTAAGATGACGCATCTCGTCTCTCCTCTTACGCGATGACCAGAACGGTCAGAATAGTGAGAACAAACGAGCCGACAATGACCGCCCACCCCAGTTTGGTCGCGGTTTCCAGTTTAAGCCCATGCCCGGCATCCCAGATCAGGTGCCGCACGCCGGCCAGACTGTGATACCACAGCCCCCACAGCGACAGTAGCATGACCAGTTTCCCAAAAAACGAGGTCAGGATGCCATCAGCGATGGCGAAATACTCAGGCGAGGTTGCCGCAGCAAGAAACCACCAAACCACCAACAGTGCAGACACCAGCAATGCATTGCCAGTGATCCGTGTCAGGATCGAGGAGACCGAAGTCAGCTGTGGACGATAGATACTCAAATGAGGCGAAAGCGGGCGATTGCCCCGATTGACATCGGCCATGGTGGCTCCTTTGCGGTTGGCTGTCGGTGTTTTAGCGAATTTTTGCGCGCTGTCACCCGAAGGATTGGTAAACAGAGGCGGATATTTTGGCTGTTGGCGCTAAAATCCCACACTTGTGATCACAGTATTCCGAGACGTGATCACATTTTCTATGCCGCAGAGTTATTTTGCAGAATCAATCGACTTACCGCAAATCAGGGCAAATCACCTAAGTCAGCGGTCTGACGTGCGACTTCACGCAACAGCTTCATGCGGATCCGGCTGGGATAATCAGCGAAGGTCGTCGCAGTTGCAACGAATGCGCCATCTCCCTGAATTACATTCTCATAGTAATAGCTGGTCAAATCAGCATCGCTCTGCTCAATCGCCAGTGCATTGACCATAATGTTTGCCTCGATCAACTTCGGTCGCAGGTCTGCGGGGTGACGGCCTTCGTTGGACGTGCCATCCCCAGACAGATCGATCACGCGCCGGGCGCAGTCTGAAACGGCATCAAATTGGGACATTGCAAGATGCAGAGCCTCACCAATCGCTGTGGAGTAATTTCGCCAAGGGCGCTCCACCTGCTCGATCCGGGTCACCAGCGCTTCAAGCGCAGCAAAATCGCGAATCTCAACCCAGGGGATGCTCACCTCTTGTCGGGTCGTACCTGACCATTGCAACAGCAGAACTTTTGCCTGCCCCCGCACCAAAGCTTCTGCAACAACCCCATCGCGCAATCCTTCGGCCAGGCCATCCATCTGAATACGATATTCGTTGGTATCTACCGAACCTGAGATATCCACCGCCAGCACCAATGCCAAATCACAGGCAGCGCTGGCTACCGGAGCCGTTAGCAATGACGAGATTAAAAAGACACGTGGAAAGAACATACCGCAACCCTAGCAAGTAAGTTGCCAAAATCCGATCACTTTTACGCCACTGCGCGCCAGCCCGTTAGATCCGCTCTTCATCTAGGCCGAAATATCCCGGGGGTTTGGGGGCAGAGCCCCCAATTTTAAAGCGGCATCAACGCCCAGTAATCCAGATCCAGCAGCACATTTGGCAAATATTTTCCATCTTCGCCCTTAAGTGAAAATGGCTCACCACCCGCAGTCGCAACCAAGCGCAATCGAATGGCCGCAACACCGGGGGCAGATGTCTCTGCCTTATCCAGCACTTCAGACCACGCCCGCACCGTCATCCCCGAGGTACAGGGGTTGGCATGCGCGCCACCATTCAACCCAACAATCATCTGCGCATTGGCCAGCCCGTTGAAAGACAGGGCCCTTGCCATGGAAATCACGTGTCCACCATAGATCAGGCGTGACCCATCAGGCCGCGCCGTGGTGTCGAAATGTACCTTAGCTGTGTTCTGCCACAGTCGGGTGGCCAGCATATGCTCAGCTTCTTCGATAGTGACGCCATCCACATGATCGATTTTCTCGCCAACGGCGTAATCGCCCCAGCGGTGCAGCTCTCCTGCCTGAGCAAAATCGTAGTTTGAAAAATCGAGACCTTGAGGGATCACCAGTTGATCCACGCTCAGCACTTTGTTTAGCTCAGGGATCACTGGCGATGGTGCTGGCGCATCAACATCCGATTTGCGCAGCATCACCCAACGCACATATTCCAGCACAGACTCGTCCCGCTGGTTTATCCCGCGGGTGCGCACCCAAACCACTCCAGTCTTACCGTTTGAATTCTGCTTGATCCCAATCACTTCGGACTCGGCCCGCAGAGTATCCCCTTCATAAACAGGCAACAGCCAGCGTCCTTCGGCATAGCCAAGGTTCGCAACCGCGTTCAGTGACACGTCAGGGACTGTCTTACCAAACACCAGGTGGAATGCCGCCAAATCATCGATTGGCGACTTTGGCAGACCAGACCGGCGGGCAAATTCATCCGAGGAATACAGCGCATGGCGAGCAGGATACAGCGCATGGTACAGCGCTCTCTCACCACCGGATACAGTGCGCGGCACTGCGTGGTGCAGCACATCGCCAACGTTATAATCCTCAAAAAAGCGTCCCGAATTTGTTTTCGCCGGACTGGTCTTAGTCATACTTAGTGGTCTCCCAGTTTGGTGTCGGGGGTGTAGGTGCCCTCAACCTCTTTCACCACCGACTGGCCACAGCGCATTACGCCTTTGACCGGGTCGAAGGCCTCGGTGGGACTGCCATACAGCTCCCAGCCCTTGTTCAACGCATCTGTGACTTTGTGGCAGAAAGCCGAGGTGTCATCTTCGCTCAGGAATCGATAGAGTTTCATGTTGTCTTATCCTGGAAAGGGCGAAGGCCCGACAAGCGAATGGACATAGCCAATCACGGCCAGCAGAACGATTGAGGCGGCAAAGAACATACCGTCTTTTGCCAGTGATCCATCCTTGAGACGGGTCCAATCTGGTTCAGCCCGGTTGATGACCACCACTTCGATCACACCCCATGCCAGTAGGCCACCAAACAGCACGATCGACGCTTGGTCACCGTTGACCAGCAAATGGGCCAGCGCCCATAACCGAAAGCCCATCAGCATTGGATGGCGGACGCGCGACAACAACATGCCCTTAGTGCCTGCCGGGCTCATCGCCCAGATACCAACCAATACCAGCAAGTTGTTTACATGCGTCAGATAGCTTGGTGGCACCCACACATTGACAAATGGTGCAGCGCGATAGCCGACAACCATCAGCACCACACTTGCTAGAAGCGCCAGTGCAACCAGCCCTTGTCCCTTATTTCCTAGCGAGGCTCGCGCCTCGGGCATAACCCGCTTGAACAGATGTGCTCCGATCCAGAGCAGGATGCCTATGACCATCAACGTCATTTCAGTTTCCCCATTATGTTAACCGAGCTAACAGCTAGGCGGAAACTGCGGCAATTGCATCCGCTTTTGCGATTATCTCCCGCGCGGTTGCAACATGCAGGTTTTCGACGATCTTGCCGTCCACGACAGCAACCCCCTGCCCTGCGGCTTCGGCCTTGTCAAAAGCTACGATCTGGCGGCTGGCCAGGTCGATTTCCTCCGCCGAGGGTGCAAAAGCGGTATTGGCCACATCTACTTGCGCCGGATGGATCAATGTTTTGCCATCGAACCCCATATCACGACCCTGACTGCACTCGACTGCCAACCCTTCAGCATCCTTGAACGCGTTGTAGACGCCGTCAACAATCACCAGCCCTTCGGCCTTGGCCGCCAGCAGACAAAGGCCCAGCCCTGCCATCATAGGCAAGCGGTCTGCGCGAAACCGTGTTTGCAGCTCTTTCGCCAAATCATTGGTGCCCATGACCATGCCCTGCAATTTCGGGTGCGCAGCAATGGCAGCAGCGTTTAGCATACCCCGTGGCGTTTCCATCATCGCCCACAACGGCACATCGCCGGTGATCTCAGTCAGCGCATCCAGATCTGCCGGATCCGATACTTTGGGCAACAAAATTGCGTCACACCCCATTTGTGCGGCAGCCTTGGCATCGTCCTTGCCCCATTGCGAATCCAGCCCATTGATCCGCACAATCCGCATTCGGGCGCCGTAGCCCCCTGCCGCCAAGGCCTGCGCCAGTGTCTCGCGTGCGGCTTCTTTTTCACTGACAGACACGGCATCTTCCAAATCAAAGATGACCGCATCAACCGGCAGGACTTTGGCTTTTTCCAGCGCCCTCGATTTTGACCCGGGGATGTAAAGTACCGATCGAAAAGGGCGCGAGCGCGTGTCCATAACATGTCTCCAGGTTGTAAAGTTGCGAAATCGGTAACGATTCGGTCACAAAATTACAAGAAAAAATCCGCCGCACCGCAGCATTAGATATTTTTTTACCAGTGTTCCCAGTGGCTAAGACCTTAAAAATATAGCCCGGACGCGATATTAAGACATTGTCAGCACATCTTTGACACACTTTGGAGGTCGGACCCACTTCCTTCCAGCCAGAACGGCGTAGATCGTGGTTTAGAACGGATCAATGGTTCGACATACGTCAGAAACCGGCTCGCTACGGAACTATCGAGGGTAGTGCGTGATGAAGTTCACGTAGTTACAGGCCACTCCGGAAAAAGGGTAAAACCCATGATGAAGACGATGATCAAATTGACCATGAGCCTCGGGCTCACCGTTATGGTTGCACAGCAAGCGACCGCTCAACAAAACAGAAATTGCGCCCCGCGCGAAGCTGTCGTCGAACGGCTTGCCACCACTTATGGCGAAAGCCGCCAAAGCATCGGCCTAGGCGAACAGGGCATGGTGATCGAAACTTTTGCGTCAGATGATACTGGCACCTGGACGATCACGGTAACCACCCCCAATGGACTGACATGCCTGGTGGCATCCGGACAGTCGTGGGAAGAATTGGCCGAAGCACTGCCCCCACAGGGCAACGACGCTTAACTGCCAGTGTTGGTGAACAGCGCGCGGGGTTCTGCTCGACCCCATGACCGATAGGTTGGTCTAACAGAAACCCCACGCGCCTGATGCCCCCGCACCCTCAGTCAAATCGGTGCGGGAAAGTAACGGCGCAGCTAGCCGTAACCGCCACCTTTACCATTTCCGGACCCGTCACCATCGACGCTGTTGGTGTGTCCAGGACTGTCGTTGTCATGGCCGTTTCTGCCATGCGCACTGCGCTGCCCCCAACGTTATCGCAGGCGTGGTCTTCATTTGGAACGCAGCCTCTGTCGGCAAAGGTCTGCGATGCAAATGTACCAATGAAACCTGCCATCCCCATTCGGTTCCTGTCGCGTCATATTTACGACAGCTTTTCCTGAGATCCGTCAGATCGGCTTTTCTCTTTCTCTCCCTTTCAACATGTACACCCTGAGGTGCAGCCGTCGACCAAGGGCGACAATCGTCGCGGGAATCACAGCCTTAGACCCGAATTCTGCATGCGACACCCAACAAAGTTGCCCATTTGAACTCCACACTGTGATCACAAAACTGAAAAACATTATTTGGCCCGATGTCCTTTCCAAGACCTCGTAACCCTCTAATTTACAAGTTATTTAACGTTATCAGCCACAAACCACTCCGGATGCTGCAACGCCGCGCTGCAGCGCAGAACTCTTGCGCGAGGGCGCAGAACGCCGTAGGCATCCGGCAAATTTCAACCGGACCGGAGATACATCCCATGGCACGACCCAAAATCGCCCTCATTGGCGCAGGTCAGATTGGTGGCACTTTAGCCCATCTCGCCGCAATGAAAGAACTCGGCGACGTCGTTCTTTTCGATATTGCTGAAGGCACACCGGAAGGCAAAGCACTGGATATTTCACAGTCTGGCCCATCCGAAGGTTTTGACGCCACGCTAAAGGGTACCCAGTCCTACGCCGACATTGCAGGCGCCGACGTTTGCATCGTCACCGCTGGCGTCCCGCGCAAACCCGGCATGAGCCGTGATGACCTGCTGGGCATCAACCTGAAAGTCATGAAGTCTGTTGGCGAAGGCATCCGTGACCACGCTCCAAACGCTTTTGTGATCTGCATTACCAACCCGCTGGACGCCATGGTTTGGGCATTGCGCGAGTTTTCCGGCCTGCCTCACGCCAAAGTCTGCGGCATGGCTGGCGTTCTGGATTCTGCACGCTTCCGCCATTTCCTGGCCGAAGAATTCAACGTTTCGATGAAAGATGTCACAGCATTTGTGCTTGGCGGCCACGGTGACACCATGGTTCCGCTGACACGCTACTCCACTGTGGGCGGCATTCCATTGCCTGATCTGGTATCCATGGGTTGGACCACACAGGAAAAACTGGACGCTATCGTTCAGCGCACACGCGATGGCGGGGCCGAAATCGTTGCCCACCTGAAAACCGGTTCCGCGTTCTACGCTCCGGCTACCAGTGCGATTGAGATGGCCGAAGCCTACCTGAAAGACCAGAAGCGCGTTCTGCCATGTGCAGCCTACGTTGACGGCGCTCTCGGCCTGAACGGTATGTATGTTGGTGTCCCAACTGTTATTGGCGCTGGTGGCGTCGAGCGTGTTGTCGACATCCAAATGAGTGCTGATGAGCAGGCAATGTTCGACAATTCTGTAAACGCTGTCAAAGGTTTGGTCGAAGCTTGCAAGGGCATTGACGGCTCACTGAGCTAATCACCCATCCAGATTTGTCTAAAAGGCCCGCACCTGCGGGCCTTTTTTTGTGTCAGAACCTTTTTCCATGGCATCATGCTGGTTTGACGTGGCGCCAATAAGCGAAGGCACACAACAGACCAACACCGACTTCCAATGCCATCGCGACCAGCAAATTGGAATGTGGCAGCCCATCCATAGCCAGGCTGATCAGTCGCCCGATCCCGTACGATAGATATAACATCGCTGCCGCGACCAAAACGGCAGCCCGGATTTTAGGTACTCCGACGGCAGCCAACATGGCTAAGCCAAATACAATTAACACCATCGCTGGAGCCCTGATTTCGCTCAACAGGCTGGCACTGTGGCCCAGTTCAATTTCAGACGACGCGTAAAAAGCCACTGGCGAAAACCCCACCAACAGACCGATGCCAAGGGCAATACCACCAGCAACAGCCAGGACCCATTTTTCGCCCATCGAATTTTTCATTCTGTCATTTTCCTCTTGCCAAAAAAATTTTCACGTACTTTACATTGTGTAAAGTTGACAATCCTCGAAATATGGGTGACTTGACATCATGTCAACCACACACACCAACACCAGAACCAAGATTTTACAGGCCATGCTTGATCTCTTGTTTTCCGAACCGCCTGCAAAAACCCGGATGTCAGATGTTTCCACGGAGGCAGGCGTGTCACGTCAAGCGGTTTATCTTCACTTCAAAAACCGGGCAGACTTGCTGATCGCTGCAACCCATTTTCTCGACGAAAAACTGGACACCGATGCGCGCCTCGCGGCCAGTCGCACCGCGCAGTCCGGGCAAGATCGGCTACAGGCATTTGTAACGGCCTGGGGCAACTATATTCCCGAAATCCATCGGATTGCCAAAGTCCTCATATCCATGAGTGAGACGGACGAAGCAGCCGCCAGCGCATGGGAAACCCGTATGCAGGATATGCGTGAGGGATGTGCAGCAGCCATCGACGCACTGAATGCCGATGGCACGCTCTCACCCGATTTCAACACCGAGGACGCCACTGACTTGCTGTGGACAATGTTATCCGTCCACAACTGGGAGCATAGCACCGGCGCCTGTGGCTGGAGCCAGGAAAAGTATTTGACAATGCTAGCCCTCACCACCCAAAAATTATTCTATGCAGACCCGGTTAAGGCACCATAATCCCAGAGGGTTTCCAACTCTTGGCCACTTGCCGTGAACGCGCCCAATGAATGTGCTTCATTGCCTTGTTGGCCATTCCAGCGACAGCGCTTAACGAGACCACGTTTTCTTTCAAAGAACGTTACGTGCGAATCAGTTTTAGGAACGTTTTGGTAATATGTGATCACAGCATTCTGGGCCGTGATCACAAAATCGAAAAATCTTAGCTATTTCTCTGCCCCTTGTAAAATAACCCTTTAACCACTGGGGTTATGACGTCGTATAACCACAACAATCGTAGTCAGACGGGACAGTTTCAGATGAACATCCACGAATACCAGGCCAAGGCCCTCCTTCGCAGCTATGGCGCACCGGTTTCAGACGGTCGCGTTGTGCTCAAGGCAGAAGACGCAAAAACCGCCGCAGGCGAAATGGACGGCCCGCTTTGGGTGGTCAAGGCGCAGATCCACGCAGGTGGTCGCGGCAAGGGCACATTCAAAGAGGCCGACGCTGGTGAAAAGGGCGGTGTTCGCCTGGCCAAGTCGGTTGAAGAAGCCGCAGACGAAGCCAAGAAAATGCTGGGCCGCACCCTGGTCACGCACCAGACCGGTCCTGCTGGCAAGCAAGTGAACCGCATCTACATCGAAGACGGCTCGGGCATTGAAACCGAACTGTACCTGGCACTGCTGGTTGATCGCCAGACATCGCAGGTTTCCTTTGTCTGCTCCACCGAGGGTGGCATGGACATCGAAGAGGTTGCAGCAGAAACCCCTGAAAAGATCCTGTCGTTCTCTGTTGATCCGGCCACTGGCTATCAGGCGTTCCACGGTCGTCGCATCGCGTTCTCGCTGGGCCTCAAGGGTGTTCAGGTCAAGCAGTGCGTCAAGCTGATGGGTCAGCTGTACACAGCCTTCCTTGAAAAAGACATGGAGATGCTGGAGATCAACCCACTGATCGTTACCGACTCGGGTGATCTGAAAGTGCTCGATGCCAAGGTCTCGTTCGACGGCAACGCCCTGTACCGCCACGCTGACATTGCTGAGCTGCGCGACGAGAGCGAAGAAGACGCCAACGAGCTGGAAGCGTCTAAGTACGACCTGAACTACATCACTCTAGACGGCGAAATCGGCTGCATGGTGAACGGTGCTGGTCTGGCGATGGCCACCATGGACATCATCAAACTGTACGGTGCCGAGCCTGCAAACTTCCTCGACGTTGGCGGCGGCGCCACCAAAGAGAAAGTGACAGAGGCGTTCAAGATCATCACCTCGGACGCCAAGGTCAAAGGCATCCTGGTCAACATCTTCGGCGGTATCATGCGCTGCGATGTGATCGCCGAGGGTGTTGTTGCCGCGGTCAAAGAGGTCGGCCTGCAGGTTCCGCTAGTTGTCCGTCTTGAAGGCACCAATGTCGAAGCCGGCAAAGAGATCATCAACAACTCTGGTCTGGACGTGATCGCAGCCGACAACCTGTCCGACGGTGCCGAAAAGATCGTGAAAGCGGTTAAGGGCTGATCAGTTGCGCGCGTTCCTAGTCATAGTACTGTGCTTGTTCACTTCGTCAGCCGCTTTTGCAGCTGACGAGGCTAAAGCAGCAGCCAAGATCTTTGAGCGCGCATGCTTGAACAAGCTCGCACTGAGCCTCACATCAGGGTCTTCGATACAAGACGGTATTGCCGCAGCTGAGACTGCGGACAAACAGATGACGCGTTTCTCTAATCTTGCCAATCGAAACCATCTGGTGGGACGTCCGAGGTACAAATTTCCTGAAGACGAAAGCAGCGGCCGTTACTTTTGTCACGTATCTTCCAAGACCCTGAGCGCTGAGCAAATAGTCGAACACTTTCATTCGCTATCAAAGACACTGAGTCGTGTCTTTGGAAAGCCTGAAATGGGCCGCGCAGCGATAGATGGTGACCCATCCGCAAAAGCAGAGGGACTGCGTAGCACATTTAGCTCTGTAGGTCTTACTGTGGAGTTCGAAGCAATTCGCTTTCAGTCAACGAAGGGCCCAGTCGCTGGCTACGTCGTATCGATTAATCACGATACCTAACAAACAAGGCGGTTTACACGCTGCCAACCGAAACCAAGGAGAACGCCAAATGGCAATCCTCATCGACGAAAACACCAAAGTCATCTGTCAGGGCCTGACCGGCTCGCAGGGTACTTTTCACTCTGAACAGGCCATCGCTTATGGCACCAAGATGGTTGGCGGCGTAACACCCGGCAAAGGTGGTCAATCCCACCTGAACCTGCCCGTCTTCAACTCGGTTCACGAGGCCAAGCACGTCACCGAAGCCAACGCTTCCGTGATCTACGTGCCTCCTCCCTTCGCCGCTGACTCAATCCTCGAGGCAATCGACGCCGAGATGGAACTGATCATCTGCATCACCGAAGGCATTCCGGTGCTCGACATGATGCGCGTTCAGCGCGCGCTGGACGGCTCCAAGTCCCGTCTGGTTGGCCCCAACTGCCCCGGCGTGATCACGCCTGACGCCTGCAAAATCGGCATCATGCCCGGCCACATCCACAAACGTGGTTCGGTTGGTGTTGTGTCACGCTCCGGCACCCTGACATATGAGGCCGTCAAGCAGACGTCTGACATCGGTCTGGGTCAGTCCACCGCTGTGGGCATCGGCGGCGACCCGATCAAGGGCACCGAGCACATCGACGTGCTGGACATGTTCCTGGACGACGACGAGACTCAGTCGATCATCATGATCGGTGAAATCGGCGGTTCCGCTGAAGAGGAAGCCGCTGAGTTCCTGGCCGAGCAGAAAAAGAAGGGCCGCTGGAAGCCAACTGCTGGTTTCATCGCTGGTCGTACAGCCCCTCCAGGCCGCCGCATGGGCCACGCCGGTGCGATTGTTGCTGGTGGCAAAGGTGGTGCCGAAGACAAGATCGAAGCGATGAAATCCGCTGGTATCGTTGTCGCCGACAGCCCCGCCGGTCTCGGCGAAGCTGTTCTGAAGGCGATCGGCTAAAAAATGTCTTTCGCGCGCGTCCCACTTATCAAGCGATTACAGCGAAACCGCCCCAAAGCGGCCACTGTTTCTTCGCCTGATGCGAAGCGCGCGCGAAACACTACTGACGATGCGTTTTGGTATGTTGCATCTTTGGCCCGCAGGATTGCAAATTCTCACCCTAAGGGATGTTTTCGTAAACTTCCTGAAGACGAATTACACGAAGTTGGCCTTACCTGCGACGACGACACTGACTTACGCCTAATTATGCGAGATGCGGTCTATTTTGCCGAAGAATTCATGCTGAAGAACACTCGCCATCAATTGCTCAAAGAACGTCGATTGCTCCCCAAAGTCACAGCGTCGGCCGAAATTCTTGCGGATCCTACTCTTCGATTCGACCCTGAAGGTGGCAATTTCACCTCCCAGACGTTCATTCGGAATTTTGAAGACCCTGCCAGCAGCCTATGGCGCGATCAAAGCGGCAAGACCCTAGCATTGATCAAGCCGAATACAAACTCAACTGTAACTGGTGAGGCTTTTGTTTGGGCCATTTCGCTACACGACTATGTTGACGAAAACGGACGCAGCCGGGCCGAAAAACTGGAAGAGTTTGGATTGGCCGCTTCCTTCTCAGACATTGAAAATAAATCTATTGCCCACTGCTCTTTGCAAGCTGAGGGCCATTCCTATGACGGGGGAAAAATGCTGGCAGGTCGTATGACCAAAGGGGCCGCACGTGAACATTCCGATGTGTCGATGAGCGCTGCGGCCTTCGGCGATAACCGTGGGGTATACCGAAGCAGGCCCTCGCTTCCGTTTATGTTTGTTTGGGTAAAACATAGCTATGTCGATGCCGTTTGAACTAATAGTTCCTTTCTCCATGGCAGTGCCCTCCCGCGGCGAAGGTCGAGCGCAGCCAGGCGCGGCCGGGTGGATGCTCCCTGTTCTCAAATTTCCGCATATGTCCCCGGATCTTGCTGCTAAAACGGCCCTTTCAGCCCTTTTTGCCGCAGGATCTGCCTTGCGTTTCACCAAATCGAAACGTCTGGCAGCAACGCTGCCCCAAATGACCTTAGGTCTCCTACACAACGGTCCCACTCTGCACGAGGTAACCCAATGACCGAGCAAAGCCCCAACGACCTCTTCCATGCGTCCTCTTTCATGCAGGGACACAATGCCGAGTATCTGGAGCAACTATATGCCCGTTACGCCAATGACCCCAACGCGGTTGATGCCGCATGGGGTGAGTTCTTTCGCCAGATGGGCGATGCCGATCTGGACGTAAAGGCCGAGGCACAGGGCCCGTCGTGGGCGCGTAACGACTGGCCGCCGGTTCCTGACGATGACCTGACAGGTGCGCTGACGGGTGAATGGGCCGCTCCGGTTGAAACCAAAGCGGCTGGCAAGAAGATCGCCGAAAAAGCTGCCAAAACTGGTGTCGAAGTGTCCGATGATGCGATCAAGCGGGCCGTGCTGGACAGCATCCGCGCGCTGATGCTGATCCGCGCTTACCGGATCCGGGGGCACCTGGTGGCAGATCTGGATCCGCTGGGCATGCGCTCGACCGTGCCACACCCGGAACTGGACCCGCGCACCTATGGCTTTACCGATGCCGACATGGATCGCCCGATCTTTATCGATAATGTGCTGGGGCTGCCGCTTGCCTCGATGCGCCAGATTGTCGACATCGTCAAACGCACCTACTGCGGCACTTTTGCGCTGCAATACATGCATATTTCCAACCCAGCTGAATCCTCGTGGTTGAAGGAACGGATCGAGGGTCTGGGCAAGGAAATCCAGTTCACCCGTGAAGGCCGTAAGGCAATCCTCAACAAGATGGTCGAAGCCGAAGGGTTCGAAAAGTTCCTGCATGTGAAATACATGGGCACCAAACGTTTTGGTCTGGATGGCGGAGAAAGCCTGATCCCGGCGATGGAACAGATCATCAAGCGCGGTGGCGCACTGGGTGTGCGTGACATCGTGATCGGCATGCCACACCGGGGCCGCCTGTCGGTGCTGGCCAATGTGATGCAAAAACCCTATCGCGCCATTTTCAACGAATTCCAGGGTGGCAGCTTTAAGCCCGAAGACGTGGATGGGTCGGGCGATGTGAAATACCACCTTGGTGCCAGCTCGGATCGTGATTTCAATGGCAACATTGTCCACCTGTCCCTGACAGCCAACCCCTCGCACCTGGAAGCGGTGAACCCGGTTGTCATCGGCAAGGTCCGCGCCAAGCAGGACCAGTTGAAGGACGCCGACCGGACCCAAGTCATGCCAATCCTGTTGCACGGCGATGCCGCCTTTGCTGGTCAGGGTGTTGTGGCCGAATGTTTCGCCCTGTCAGGTCTGCGCGGTCACAAAACCGGCGGCACTATGCATATCGTGGTCAACAACCAGATTGGTTTCACCACTGCACCGCACTTCTCGCGCTCTTCGCCCTACCCCACCGACAACGCGCTGGTGGTCGAAGCGCCGATCTTCCACGTCAACGGTGACGACCCCGAAGCGGTCGTGCACGCCGCCAAAGTGGCCACAGAATTCCGCCAGAAGTTCCACAAAGACGTCGTGCTCGACATCTTCTGCTACCGCCGATTTGGTCACAACGAGGGCGACGAGCCCATGTTCACCAACCCGGTGATGTACAAGAAGATCAAGACCCACAAGACCACGCTGTCGCTCTATACTGAGCGCCTGGTCAAAGATGGTCTGATCCCCGAAGGCGAAATCGAAGACATGAAGGCCGCTTTTCAGGCGCGACTGAACGACGAGTTTGAGGCCGGGAAAGATTACAAGCCCAACAAGGCCGACTGGCTGGATGGTCGCTGGAAGCACATGGACACCAAGGATGAAGATTACCAGCGCGGTAAAACTTCGGTTTCCCCAGAGACCTTTGCCGAGGTCGGTGCAGCGCTGTCGCAGCTTCCGGAAGGTGTACCAGTACACAAGACCGTTGGTCGCTTGCTCGAAGCAAAGAAACAGATGCTGAATGACGGGGCTGGTTTTGACTGGGCCACGGCTGAGGCGCTGGCTTTTGGATCGTTGCTGACCGAAGGCTATCCGGTGCGCCTGTCTGGACAGGATGCCACCCGTGGCACCTTCTCTCAACGTCACTCCGGCCTGGTCAATCAAGACACCGAAGAGCGGTATTTCCCTCTGAACAACATCCGCGCAGGTCAGTCACAATACGAAGTCATCGACTCGGCCCTGTCGGAATATGCTGTGCTGGGTTTTGAATACGGTTATTCACTGGCGGAACCCAATGCTCTGACCCTGTGGGAAGGCCAGTTTGGCGACTTTGCCAACGGCGCGCAGATCATGTTCGATCAGTTCATCTCGTCCGGTGAAAGCAAGTGGCTGCGGATGTCCGGTCTAACCGTTCTGCTGCCGCACGGGTATGAGGGCCAAGGTCCCGAGCACTCCTCAGCGCGACTGGAGCGGTTCCTGCAGATGTGTGGTCAGGACAACTGGATTGTCGCCAACTGCACAACACCCGCGAACTACTTCCACATCCTGCGCCGTCAAATGCACCGGAGTTTCCGCAAACCGCTGATCCTGATGACCCCAAAATCACTGCTGCGCCACAAGATGGCGGTCAGCAAGACCGAGGAATTCACCACCGGATCCAGCTTCCACCGGGTACTGTGGGATGACGCTCAGCACGGCAATTCTGACACCCAACTGGCGGCCGATGACAAGATCAAGCGCGTGGTTCTGTGTTCAGGCAAGGTCTACTATGACTTGCTGGCCGAGCGTGACGCCCGTGGTATCGACGACATCTACCTGATGCGGGTCGAACAGTATTATCCATTCCCGGCCATCTCGATGGTCAAGGAACTGGGACGTTTCAAACAGGCAGAGATGGTCTGGTGCCAGGAAGAGCCCAAGAACCAGGGTGCCTGGACCTTTATTGAACCCAACATCGAATGGGTGCTGACTCGTATCGGCGCCAAACATACTCGCCCGGTCTATGCCGGACGCGCCACATCGGCCTCTCCTGCTACAGGTCTGGCCAGCCAACACAAAGCCCAACAAGCTGCGCTCGTGAATGACGCGCTGAGCATCGAAGGAAACTGATCCATGACCACCGAAATTCGTGTGCCCACCCTGGGTGAATCGGTCACCGAAGCCACGGTTGCCACCTGGTTCAAAAAGCCCGGCGATGCAGTTGCTGTCGACGAGATGCTCTGCGAGCTGGAGACCGACAAGGTCACTGTAGAAGTGCCCAGCCCCAGTGCTGGAACAATGGGTGACATCATCGCCGCTGAAGGGGAAACCGTCGGCGTCAATGCACTGCTGGCCACCCTGTCCGCAGGTGGTGCAACTGCAACAGCAGCGCCCGCAGCCGCACCAGCGGTCGCTGCTCCGGCTGCGGGTTCTGGCAGCACCGATGTGATGGTGCCAACCCTGGGTGAATCCGTGACCGAAGCCACCGTGGCCACCTGGTTCAAGAAAGTCGGCGATACCGTCTCGCAAGACGAAATGCTCTGTGAACTTGAAACTGACAAAGTCTCTGTCGAAGTCCCCGCACCCGCCGCTGGTGTCCTGACTGAAATCACCGCTGCCGAAGGCTCCACGGTGGATGCCACTGCCAAACTGGGCGTGATCTCGGGTGCTGGTTCAGCAGTAGCGGCGGCGCCAGCCTCTGCCCCTGCTGCCGTGGCTGCTCCGGCCGCCGCAGGCAAGGACGTCGCCAATGCGCCATCGGCAGAAAAGGCGATGGCCGAAGCTGGACTAAGTGCCGCTGCCGTCACTGGCACCGGCCGCGACGGTCGCATCATGAAAGACGATGTTAGCCGCGCTGTAGCCGCCGCAGCTGCTGCTCCCGCCGTTGCTCCGGCTGCTGCGCCTGCCCCTGCTGCAGCAATGCGTGCACCAGTTGCCGCTGACGATGCATCCCGCGAGGAACGGGTGAAGATGACCCGTCTGCGCCAGACCATTGCCCGCCGTCTGAAAGAAGCACAGAACACCGCCGCCATGCTAACCACCTATAACGAGGTCGACATGACCGAGGTGATGGAGCTGCGCAAACAGTACAAAGACCAGTTCGAAAAGAAGCACGGCGCTCGCCTGGGTTTCATGTCCTTCTTTACCAAGGCCTGCTGTCACGCCCTGAAAGAAGTGCCCGAGGTCAACGCAGAGATCGACGGCACCGACATCGTTTACAAGAACTTCGTCCACATGGGCGTTGCGGCCGGCACCCCAACCGGCTTGGTTGTTCCGGTGATCCGCGATGCTGATGCGATGTCATTTGCGGATATCGAAAAAGCGATTTCGGAAAAAGGCAAGCGCGCCCGTGACGGCAAACTGTCGATGGCGGAAATGCAGGGCGGCACCTTCACCATCTCCAACGGTGGTGTCTACGGCTCGCTGATGTCCTCGCCGATCCTGAACCCACCACAGTCGGGTATCCTTGGCATGCACAAGATCCAGGACCGCCCGATGGCGATCAACGGAGAGGTGGTGATCCGTCCGATGATGTATCTGGCGCTGTCCTATGACCACCGCGTTGTCGACGGCAAAGGCGCCGTGACCTTCCTGGTGCGGGTCAAAGAAGCACTGGAAGATCCACGTCGTTTGCTGATGGATCTGTAAACAGTGATTGCGCCTCAGTCGTTGCGATTGAGGCGTAACTCCATTTAGTTGAATTCTAATCAATGGTTCAATCGATGAGCGATCTCCTCAAGAGTGAATTAGTCATAGCCAAAATCCTAGAATTGTTAATGGATTGGGGCATTCAAGAGACGCAACTTGAGTTTAAGGAACTCGGGCTCTCTGAAGAGTACGCCCCTCATTTTTTTCCATGTGTTGAATGGCTAAAAGACGAAGGTGTAATTCGCACAGGCAAAGTATTTAAATACCTTGAAGGTGGTGGCTCCGGCATAGTTTCCGGCCCCGTTCTGACATCCTACGGCTTAGCAGCTCTGGGTCATAAGATTACAGTGGGCGAAAATGAAGAAAAACTCTCAGAGGCCGTCAAAGAAGTGAGCTCGGGCACCAAATCCTATTCAAATATCGGCGACTTGGTTGGAGGGATACTAGGCGGTTTCACCAAATCGATCAGCTCCTAAATTGATCCAGCCACTTTGCTCTTCATCTTTTCCCAAATACTCCGGGGGAGGCCCACTTGGGCCGGGGGCAGCGCCCCCTCCCCGATCGCGACTGAAAGACACATATGGCCTACCGCGATCCTGAACAGCTGACCTGCCCCTCTTGCGCCAAACGCGCCGAGCTGGTCTGGTTGGTAGGTGAAGGCCCAAACACCAAACCCGGCGAGGGTGTCGCCTATGTCCAGATCCTGGACCCCGGCCCCTGGCTCGAACAAACAACAAACACCGCCCCTGCGTGGCATGGCACCTTGACCTGTCCCGCCTGTGGCGCAACCGTATTGACCAGGCCCTGACGGGCAAAAGGAGATCTCATCAATGGCAAGCTATGACGTCATCATCATCGGTGCAGGCCCCGGCGGCTATGTCTCGGCCATCCGCTGCGCCCAACTGGGCCTGAAAACCGCCATCGTCGAAGGTCGCGAGACCCTGGGTGGCACCTGCCTGAACGTGGGCTGTATCCCGTCCAAGGCGCTGCTGCACGCCACCCATATGCTGCACGAAGCCGAGCATAACTTCACCAAGATGGGCCTGAAGGGCAAATCGCCTTCTGTCGACTGGAAACAGATGAAGGCCTACAAGGAAGACGTCATCGGCCAGAATACTGTCGGCGTTGAATTCCTGATGAAGAAGAACAAGATCGACTGGCTGAAGGGCTGGGCCTCGATCCCGGCGGCTGGTCAGGTCAAGGTTGGTGACGACACCCACGAGACCAAGAACATCGTGATCGCCTCTGGCTCGGTTGTCTCGTCGCTGCCCGGCGTCACCGTCGACAACGACGCTGGCGTTGTGGTCGACAGCACCGGCGCGCTGGACCTGCCCAAGGTGCCCAAGAAAATGACCGTCATCGGCGCAGGCGTCATCGGCCTGGAGCTGGGCTCGGTCTATGCCCGTCTGGGCGCCGAGGTCACCGTGGTCGAATACATGGATGCGGTCTGCCCCGGCATGGACAAAGACGTCCAGCGGGCCTTTAAGCGGATCCTGGAAAAGCAGGGCCTGAAATTCATCATGGGTGCTGCGGTGTCCGGCGTTGATGCGTCGAAAACCAAAGCCAAAGTGAAATACGCGCTGAAGAAGAAACCAGACGAAGAACAGGTTATCGACGCCGACGTGGTGCTGGTTGCCACTGGCCGCAGGCCGTACTCTGACGGTCTGGGCCTGGACGCACTGGACGTAAAAATGACCGAACGCGGTCAGATCGCCACGGATGCTAAGTGGGCCACCAACGTGCCCGGTATCTATGCCATCGGTGACGTGATCGAAGGTCCAATGCTGGCCCACAAAGCCGAAGACGAAGGCATGGCCGTCGCCGAAGTATTGGCAGGCAAGCATGGTCACGTGAACTATGGCGTCATTCCCGGCGTGGTCTACACAACCCCTGAGGTTGCCACAGTTGGTGCGACTGAGGATGCGCTCAAGGCTGAGGGTCGCAAGCTGAAGATCGGCAAGTTCATGTTCATGGGCAACGGCCGCGCCAAGGCGGTTCACCAGGGCGAAGGCTTCGTGAAGCTGATCACCGACAAGGAAACAGACCGCGTGCTAGGCGCTGCCATCATCGGCCCCGGTGCCGGCGACATGATCCACGAGATCTGTGTAGCCATGGAATTCGGCGCCTCAGCCGAAGACATCGCCCTGACCTGCCACGCCCACCCAACGTATTCGGAAGCTGTGCGCGAAGCCGCCCTAGCCTGCGGCGACGGCGCGATCCACAGCTAAGCAGTTAAGACAGACACGAGCTAAAGGCAGTCCCAATCGGGGCTGCCTTTTTTGTTTTCCGGCCCGCTCACCCTTACCGAACAAACTTCTGGGCCTACGACCGCTTCCAGCTAGTTTGCCTCATATACGTACAAAGGAGATATGAAATGCAGAAACTGTTAGCTGCTGCGTCTCTGACCTGCGCGATAATTCTTGGCAATACACTGCCAGTTTTTGCGCAGACAAACTCAGACTACGAAGCCCTCATTACAAAGACGGATACGCTAGAGTATATGGTGGATGGTGCAAAACGCATCGACCATCTGGAGGCGCATGGGCTCTATCAAAAAGGCGCGGTGTTTATCGACCTCAGATCCACCTGGAGATACGACCAAGCGCATATCCGAGGCGCAGTCGGTCTTGAACTGAACTCTCAATTTTCCAAGGAAAGCCTGGCTGAGCACGCCATGCAAAATCAGAAAATCGTGTTCTACTGCAACCACTCAGCCTGTGATCGTTCAGCCATCGCCAGCGCCAAAGCACTGACCTGGGGCTACACCGATGTCTATCACTTTGCAGATGGGTGGTCTGCCTGGTCAGGATACAACTATGATCAGGACTAATCTGTGATGTCCCCAATTTCCGCCGCACCCATCTTGTTAGCTCATTTCAATGTGGGTGCGTGATCCAGACAATAAAGGCGGCTTCAACGCGCCGCCCTTCCTTATTTCTGCTGACCAGTCTTGGCCTGTTTGCCGCTTTGGGTTCTGAATGACTTACGCAGTCGCTTCCCCGCTTTGACAAAGGGAACCGAATACAGTTTCCAACAACTGTCCATCTCCATCGATTTCATTCCAGCCACCCCAAATTTCACATCCCGGTTGTCCTCGGGCATGATGTAGGTGCCAAAAATCACGTCCCAGATTGGGAAGATAAAGGCGAAGTTCTTGTCAAAGTGGTCTGGATGGCAGCTATGATGCACATGGTGATGTGCTGGAGATGGGAACACCATTGACCAGCGCCCCGGCCAGCGTAGCCAGATATGCGAATGGCGTAGATTGTAGGCCAGGATATTGAACAGGAACATCAACAGCGGAACGCCCAGAATGGTTGGCGTATTTGGCAGGTAACCAATCAAGTTGTAAGATAGCCCGATCACCACACCATATCCCGCACCAATGCTAAACGTATAAAACAGGTTATCCACCGGGTGTTCCCGGTAGTTCGATATCGGATGCATGACCTCTGCACTGTGGTGAACCTTGTGAAATTCCCACAGAATTGGGACTTTGTGCTGCAGGTAGTGCACTGTATAGCCGATCAGATCCCCAAACATAATGGTGACAAACATATAGCCAATGGTCAGCAGCAGGCTGGCTGAGGTCCCGGCATTTGATGGAATCGACGTCAGAGACTGGCCAGTGACCCAGCGAAAACACGTGGCCGACATGAAAGCCAGAAAGCCAAATAAAATGAAGTGACCTATCAGCTTGTGAAAAACGAAGTACCGCAGATCCAACCAGGCGGAGGGGTGACGCCAGACTGATTTGGGAAAAAGGAAAGCCAGGAAAGATCCCTCGGCCTCTGTGCCCGCTGCGCCTTTCCTGCGATGTACCAGATAGATCGCAAAAGCCGCCAGAACAGATGTTGCGATATAGACGTAGAAAATCCGCTGCTTAGGATCGGCGAAATGCAGAAATACGCCCGCAGCATAGTCTAAGTAATACGATAAAAAGTCAAAAATCACCTGCATCTGATCCCTATTCCGCAGCCTCGGTCTGCACTGCCGCTGATGGTTTTACTGTCGATTGTCCTGAATTATGTGTTTTGGCTCCAGGCTAGACTCTCCCTAGGATATCACTGCGGCAAAATCACGGCATGGAGGCGAAATTCCCTCCTTAGGTCCAGTTCCGTACTGCAGTAGATTGGTTTAATCGGCCTGATCTTGGTCAGTAATACCGCCTGCAATGGAACCCTGAAAACGTGTGTTTTCCATCACCGATCTCTGCTCGACCGCGAATATGGGGGACGTTCTGTAGATAGATCCAAACTCCGATTGTTCTTTTTCATTTGGCCGAACGCACTATTTGCGCTCTAGTTAGACTCTGTTTCTTAACTCGTACCCGTTCAGGAAGGACATGCCATGGCCGTTTCTCTTCAAGTGATTTATCCAATCAGCGAAGGCACTACGTTTGATTACAGCTATTACACCACCACACATTTCGACCTAGTTGGCGAACATATGGGCGAACACATAGAAACCATGTTTGTCACCAAAGGGTTGGCTGGCGGCCCAGATACTCCACCAGGGATCTATGCTGTGGCAACTTTGGTGTTCGAAAACCAAGATGCGCTGAATGCCTCAATGGCGGCCGCGCCGCCGGTACTGGCCGACATCGCCAATTTCACCAATGTTCAGCCGCAGATGCTGATTGGCGAAGTCATCAGCTAAGCTGAGCACCAATACTCAACAAAGGGGGTAACCCATGGGTTACCTTCCGAACTGATACTTAGAAAAGCTGCTCCACCAGCAACAGCCACACCGGCAGAGTAAGGAATGCCAGTGCAGTTTGAATAGTGGTGATTGCAGCCATCAGGGGCGCGTCGCCCCCCATTTGCCGGGCCAGAGTATAAGATGCTGATGCAGTAGGCGAAGCCGCGAACAGCACGGCAACAAATGTTTCAAGCTCCGTAAGTCCGAAAAATCGCGCCAAAAGCACAGTGATCAATGGGAACACGATGAACTTGCCGCAGATCGAAAGTGCCAGCGGCAAAGTCGAGGCCTGCATGGCGCGCAACCGTAGATTTGCACCAACACACATCAATACGATAGGCAGCGCCGCGTTTCCAAGCAGCCGGGTTGTGTCGTGCAGAACCGGGACTTCGCCAGCCCCCAGAATGTTAAAGGACACCCCCGCCAGCACGGACACAATTAACGGGTTACGGGTCAGATCGCGCAGCACCATTAGCAGCACATTTCCTTCGCTCTCGCCTTTATTCAGTACCACCATCAACGGAACAACAGCCAGATTCGTAACTGGAATAAGAAGCGCCATTGCCAGCGCACCCAGTGACAGGCCATCTGAACCAAACAGGCTCCCTGCGATCGAAAGCGCAATAAAGGCGTTGTGACGGGCTGCACCCTGCATCACCGAACTGGCGCTGCTCCCCGGCAATCCAGCCAGTTTGGCCGCGCCAAGCCCAAACACCAACGCAGTAGCCATACCACCGATGATGACCACCGAATAGGATCCGACCAACCCGGGGGACAGTTCAATCGTCGACGTTTTGTAGAACAGCAGCGCGGGCATCAACACCCAGTAGACCAGCTTGTCGTTCAGGTTCCAGAACTCAACATTCGGAATGCCGTTCCGGCGCAGCAAATACCCCAGAACAATAAGAAGAAAAATCGGAGCGATTGATATCAGAACGGGCGCCAGCGTCATTCTCGTATTCCTAACTCTTCAATTCAGCAGCGGTAGCTGTTTACGCCAGTCTGATCGCTAATTCCGCGGGTGTGATTACCACATTGTTGCGGCAGCTCGCGCGCCCCATGCATCGTCATAAGGTTGCCCACCCTCTTCGCCATTGGTCATCTCTGCCAGGATGTCGCCCACTTTGGGCAAATCCTGACTGTGATCCTGACCATTCCAGGTTCCAGCCCGCATCAGGGCGCGGGCGCATTGGATGTATATTTCATCTATGGCAATCACAGTGATGGTGGCCGGCAGCTTGCCCGTCGTCTTCTCAAACCGCGCGCGCAGTTCCTGATCTGCAGTTACCCGCGCATGCCCATTGACGCGCACCACGTTATTCGAACCCTGCACAAGGAACATCAGTGACACCCGGCCATCGCGCACGATGTTGCGCAGGCTGTCCAGCCGGTTATTGCCCCGCCAATCCGGCAGCGCCAATGTGCCGGGATCCAGCTCCAGTACCACGGGCCCATCATCGCCGCGTGGCGTGTCATCCGTGCCTTCTGGGCCAACAGTCGTCAACATACACAGGCGCGAGGCCAAGATCCATTTCCGATAGGTCGGCGTCATCCGCCGTGCAACCTTGCGCAAGGATGGAGCTCCAACTTTGCCATACAGGCCTTCTAGTTCATCAACGCTACTGATGTAATCCATCTGGCTCAAACCCCGCTTCACGCATCAGTTCATCAGAACGTTCTTCGACACGCTGCTCTAGTGTTTTCATAAATTCCTTGCGGTTCATCCCTGGTTCAATTGGATCCAGAAACTCAACCACAGCGACGCCGGGGTGCCGCGCTATGCCCTTGCGTGGCCACATCACCCCCACATTGGTAGCAACTGGAACACAGGTCTGTTGCAATTGTTCGTACAGCACACCGGTGCCAACCTTATAGTCGGCCTTAACGCCCGGCTTGACGCGGGTCCCCTGCGCATAAATAATCAGCTGCCCTGCTTCCTGTCGGCCAGCATCCACGTCCCGCACCATCTTTTCAATGGCAGCGCCACGTTTGCCTCGGTCAACGGCCACACAGTCCAACAATTTGGCATATTGGCCAATCACCGGGGTGCGAAGGATTTCCTTTTTCATAATGAATTTGGCGGTCGGCAGCGCGGTAAAAATCATCATGATGTCCAGGAACGACTGATGCTTGGCAGCAATCAGGACTTCTCCCTCAGGTGGCGTGCCGCGTACTTCGCAGCGAATGCCAACCATCCAGCGCGCAGTCCAGAAAATCCAGCGCGAGTAGGTCTTGCAGCACACCCTTGCACCAGTTTTGCTGAAGATCGCCCAGGGTGCAAACACCAAGCCAATGACAAACATCATCGGATACATCTGCACACTGAACAGCAGCGCTCTAAACCGCTGAAGAGGTGTCATCACGTCAAAGCTCCCAATCTTTTCTTAGCGGCACGACTGGTCGCGACAAAGGCAACCACAGCGCCCAGCACTGGTATAGCCAGCGGCATCAACCACCCCCAGCCCACAAATCCCAACCCAGTCAGAAATCCGCCCTCTTGGGACGCGGCAGGCATCAGCCAGACCCCGATCATACCCAACACGACGCCAACACCACAGCCAATCAAAGCCCGCAAGGTAAACCGGCGCACAAAGGCATGCGCGATATAGCTGTCCTGTGCGCCAACCAGCCGCAAGACCTCGATCACCTGCGCATTGGCAGCCAGAGCCGCATTGGCAGCAAGGGTGATCATGCCAGCCATGGCGCCCCCAATCAAAAGGATCGAAAACAGTCCAAGACGGCGCAGGCTTCGCGCCGCGTCAACCAGCGGCTTGCGCCAGCGGCTATGGTCATCCAGCACCGCGCCGGGCACTTCAGCCTGAAGGCGCAATCGCAGCCCTGTCTCGTCATACCCGCTTTCGGTCTCCAGCACCTCAATCAACTGAGGCACAGGCAGGCTGTCCAGCGGCAGCTCGGCACCAAACCAGGGCGCCAATAGCGCCGCTTGCTCATCCGCTGTCAGCGCCCTTGCCGAGGCAACACCCGGTGTTTGTTGCAATACGGTCAATGCAGCCTGCGTTTGTGCTGCCCGCTGGTCTGCCGGTGCGTTGATGCGTAGCGTGGCCGCGCGTGCCAACTCATCCGCCCAGCGATCCGCCAATCGGCCTGACGCAAGCGACAGCGCCAGCGCAAACACTGCCAGAAAAGCCATCGCAGCCGCGACAAACAGCGTCAGCTGTGCGGTGAACCCACTGGGAGGCACCACCCGATCGGCTTGTGCGTCCCCAACGACCAACCTGCGAATACGCCCACCGCTCATAGGTCTGCTCCTGCCAGTTGCAGTCGCTTGTCAGAAATCCGCAGCACCCGTGTCTGCACCTGATTTTTGGCGGCCCGGATCAGCGCCAGATCATGGGTGGCAACCAGAATAGTCTTGCCCATACGGTTCAGCTCGACCAGCAGCTGCAGCAGGCGTTGGGACATTTCCCAATCAACGTTACCAGTTGGTTCATCGGCAATAATCACTTCAGGCGATAATATCACAGCCCGCGCCAGCGCTGCGCGCTGACGCTCGCCACCTGACAATTCCGGCGGATTGGCATGTGCTCTCTCGGAAAGGCCCACCCAATTGAGCAATTCCTGCAAATTGTCCTGTTCCTGACTTAGGTCTTTGCCCGCAACTGTCAGCGGTAAGGCAATGTTCTCCTTCACCGGCAGGTGGTCCAAGAACCTACAATCCTGATGCACGACACCAATTCGACGCCGTAGCAGAGCCATCTGGTTCCGATCCAGCCCTTTGACGTCCATATTGAACGCTCTTACTCGCCCCGAAGTTGGGCTAAGAGCCCCATAACACAGCTTTAACAGCGTTGTTTTGCCCGCGCCCGAGGGACCGGTGAGAAAATGGAACGACCCTGGCGACAGCTGCGCTGACACATTGGTCAGCAGCTCTCCACCACCATAGTTATAGCCTACATTGTCCAGCTCGATCACGGTTGCCCCCTGATGGTATTCAGGCTGTTGTGCCTCAGTGTCGGGGTAGTTTCAATGGGCAGGTGCTGTTGCGCGCAATCCCCGACGAAACAACCTAGCCCAATCACGGGTGAATTGCCTCTTTCTTGGCAGCCCGGAACTGCCTATGGTCGCTTAACAAAAATAGCATCCGGCAGGGACTTAGCGTCCAGGAGAGACAGAATGCGGCTGACATGTCCAAATTGCGAAGCCCAGTACGAGGTTCCAGACGAGGTCATCCCCTCCGAAGGTCGCGACGTACAGTGCTCCAACTGCGGTGATACCTGGTATCAGGCCGGTTCCAACACTACCACGGCTGAGGTTCCTAACGAAGCTCCGGTTGAATCATCTGAGCCCGCACCCGAACCCACTCCTGCCGAAGCAGAGGCGGAAGCCAAACCACCTGTCACCGAAGACGATGCTGTTGCAGTGGAGCAAGATGCGCTCACTGATGACAGTTCAGGCCCCGAACACTCACCAGAGCCGGAGCCGGACCACATTTCGGAACCGGAATCTGAAGCCGAGGATCCTATAGAGGAAGCTCCGCAACATACCTTAGGTCTGGCGCGTGGGATGGATCCGTCAGTCACGGGCATCCTGCGCGAAGAGGCTGAACGCGAAGCCCAGTTACGCGCTGCAGAAAGCGCCGAATTGGAAGACCAGCCGGAAATAGCGTTAGAAACCGATTCCAGCGATGAAACATCTCGCCGTGCGAATCAAGCTCGTGATCGCATGGCGCGGATGAAAGGGGAAAACCCTGCTCTTCTGGCTGCTGCTGAGAGCGGCTCACGGCGCGGTCTGTTGCCCGATATCGAAGAAATAAATTCAACTTTACGGGCAGGGAGCAACCCGGCGGTCGCAGCCAGCGACACGACGGACCATCCACTCCCAACCCAACGGAAAAGCGGGTTTTCGCGTGGATTTGCCGTTGTTCTGATCTTGGTTCTGGCGCTCGTAATGATCTATGCCAATGCGCGTCAGATTGCTGAAACCTTGCCACAGGCCGACCCCTACCTCAGCTCCTATGTCGCGATGGTTGATCAGGCCCGATTGTGGCTGGATGCCAAGGTAAGCAATTCACAGTAACCAACTGAGCGGTCTCCGCACGCTTCACCGATCACGGTTCAGCAATAATACGCTGTCCAAATATGTAGGGTGCGTGCTTGCACGCACCGCATCTTTTTAGAACCGATCAAGAAGCCGTTGCAGGTATCCCCGTTCGCCGTCGCTGCGCTCACGATCGTCCGCTCGCCGGCGAATCTCCTCCAAAAGGTCCCAGGCCCGGCGATATGCGCTGCCCTCACCAATCTTACTGCCATCATCGCCAACGCCGTCCCGGCCTTCAGGGGTATCACGCCCCAAGGGGTCCGTCCGGTTGCCCTGACTGGCACTGTTGCGTCCAGTTTGGTTGCTGGACTGGCCTTGCTGCTGCTCAGCCATCGCTTCGCCCAGTGACCGCATTCCTTCACGTAACCGCTCCATGGCTTCAGCCTGACGATCAATCGCTTCGGCAAGATCCCCCTGGTTCAAGGCCTGTTCTGCCCCTTCCATGGCCCGCCCCGCGTCCTCCAACGACTGCCGCGCTGCCGCGCCATCTTCGCTTCCGCCCAATGGCAATCCATTTTGCTGGCGTTGTAGCTCCTGGCGTAAAGCCTGCTGGCGCTCTGCAAGGCTATCTCCCTGGGACTGAGAGCCGCCCGAACCGCCCTCTTCACCGGTCGCCTCATCCTGGCCTTCTGGGCCGTCCCCTTGTTGACCTTGCTGGCTCTGACCACCTTGCCCACCTTCGTGGCTTTGGCCCTGCCCCAGACCACCATTGCGGCCCTGATTGCCCTCGCTCTCACCACTGCGCGCACCGGGATTAAATTGTTCCTGCAAGTCGCGAAACGCCTGATCCGACAACCCCTGTTGCTCGCGCAGTGTATCGGCCAGCCCTTCCATCGCCTGCTGACCTTCGCCGCCACCTTCACCAGGTTGCGCATTGGTCATGCGCATATTTTCCATCATTTCCTGCAGCTCTTGCAGCGCCTGTTCCGCCTCGGCCATGCGGCCCTGCTCCATCAGCTCCTGAATGCGGTCCATCATCGCCTGCAGGTCATCCTGCGACAACTGCATCATATCATCCGGCATATCGCCTGGATCCATCATCTCACCGTTGGCTTCGGCTTCACGTTGCAGCTGGCGCATATAGTCCTGCGTCGCATCGCGCAGCTCTTGCATCAATTCAGCGATTTCCTGATCGCTGGCCCCGTCCTTCATTGCCTGGCTCAATCGCTCTTGTGCTCTGCGCAAGCGCTCCAGCGCATCACCCACATCACCGTCCTCCAGTAGCAGGGCCAGATCCCACAACGCCGTTGCAATTTCATCCTGCCGCTCTTGATTGAACCCAACCGCCGTATAGCTTTCCAACCTTCGCAAAATCATCCGCATCCGTAAGTAAGCCGAAGGATTACGGAACTGATCTTCCGGGTAGTGGGACAAAGCACGTAATATCTGCGCCACCCTTGGCGCATTGGCGCGCGACCACAACAGATCACGTCGCTGTTCAACCACTGCCGCTGCCAGTGGGTCAAAGAAACGTCGTGCCAATAGCGGCGCTCCGAATCCGGTGGCAAAGCTTGTTTGCCCTGCCCCATCCTGTGCTGAAAAGGTATAAACCACCGGCAGATTGGCCCAGGGGTGCTGTGAAAAATCCTCGATCAGGAAATCGTTAAACGCGCGTCTGTCGCCAGTCAGCGGCAGCGGTAGATCCAGAACAATATCTGCACGCGGATCTGGATCAATCACCAAGCCGTGACGCCGGTTCAAGGCCAGTAGGTCAAGCGCGATGCGCACCTCTCCTCCAACGACACCATAGTCATCTTCGGCTGCATAGGGCAGTGACATGGTCCCATCCGGCTCGATTTCAGGTTGCCCCGACACCGCAATTTGTGGTGGCAAGTCGCCGATCACATCAACCTGCCAACTGCGCCCACCATTGCCTTTGATGGACAGGTCGCCCGCCTGCGCAATCACAAACTCTTGCTGGGCATCTGCCGCAGAGGGCAGATCTTCAACCCGCCCTGACACTGTTTCTGCCAAGGTCAGTGCCCCGGCCTGACCATAGAACCGCAGCGTCACTATGCTGCCTTGCGGCAGCCTCAACGCATCTCCTTCGACGTCATTCAGGTATCGTGTTGGCAGTCCGGTGTAACGGGGGGGCTGCAACCAGCCTTCCCAGGTTGGCCCGGTCATCGCAGTCCCCGCCCCCGGCGTCAAATCGCGCACTGTTCCAATCCGCCAGATTGAACCAAACAGCACCGCGATAACCATCGCCAACAGCGCGACATAGCGCAGGGCAAAAGGATCAGAAGACGCAATTTGCAAATTGGGAGATGGCGCCCTCGCCTCTGCCGCACGGGCGGTCATACGTATCTTATGTGCCTGCCACAACGCAGCTGAGGCCGCATCTTCACTGCCAATGGCTTGATCATCAAGCAACGCATTGATCGGTCGGCCAGGCAGGGTTTCATCCAGCCGCATTATCGCCTGCTCCCTGCTCGGCCAGTGCAGGTGACGCAGCCCCCAGATCAAAGCTACGAGACCGCTTAGAAAAGTCACGACCGCCCCGGCCCAGACCAGTTCGACCACCAAAAGCTCGTGCAGACCCAGCATCAGTGTTGCCAGCGCCAGCATCACAACCGAAGCCAGAGGCCAGAACGCCCGCAACACCGTCTCTGCGACCATCCCTGCCCGCGTCAACATCAGCGGCCAACGCAGGGTGGCTAGTCTGGGATCATGTCCGGGTGTTGCGGCCATTGTTCGATGTCTCCAACGGGCCCGCGCCAGATTGCGTCAGAGCCACTCGGGTATGCTATCGCGATTTATCATTTCGTCAAAGCTTGGCCTTGCGCGGATAACCGCGAATTGATCACCATTCACCAGAACCTCGGGGATTAAGGGACGTGAATTGTATTCGCTGGCCATCACCGCGCCATACGCACCAGCCGACCGAAACGCCACCAAATCGCCAGCAGCCATCGGCGGCAGGTTACGCTGCTTGGCAAAAGTATCCCCACTTTCACACACTGGGCCGACGATATCATAGGGCTGCGTTTCAACCCCAACCTCTGGCTCAACCGCCGGAACAATATCGTGATGCGCCTCATACATTGCCGGACGGATCAAGTCGTTCATCGCGCCGTCAATGATCAGAAAATCGCGGTCTTCACCTGATTTCACATAGATCACTTCGCTGACCAGCATCCCGGCATTGCCCGCGATCAGACGGCCCGGCTCAATCTCAATCTCGCAGTCCAAGTGACCAAGCGTTTTCTTGATCAGCGTACCATATTCTACCGGCAATGGCGGCGCATCATTGGATTGGGTGTGATACGGAATGCCCAGGCCACCGCCAAGATCCAAACGCCGGATGTTATGACCTTCAGCCCGCAAGACCTCGGTCAATTCCGCGACTTTTTGATAGGCCTTCTCAAACGGCTCCAGCTCAGTCAACTGAGACCCGATATGCACGTCAATACCGATCACGTCTAACCCCGGAAGGGCGGCAGCACGGGCATAGACTTCAACAGCACGGGAGATCGGAATGCCAAATTTGTTTTCAGATTTGCCAGTAGCAATCTTGGCATGGGTCTTGGCATCAACATCCGGGTTCACCCGCACGGTGATCGGCGCAACCTTGCCCAGCTCCAACGCTACGGTGTTGATCACTTCCATTTCAGGTTCAGATTCGACGTTGAACTGACGGATACCACCGCTCAGCGCGACCCGGATTTCCTCGGCTGTTTTGCCGACGCCGGAAAACACAATTTTGTCACCGGAAACGCCTGCCGCCTTGGCGCGTAGGTATTCACCCTGGCTGACCACGTCCATACCCGCACCGACCTGCGCCAGCGTTTTCAAGATCGCCTGATTGCTGGCGGCCTTCATCGCATAGCAGACCAGATGGTCGATCCCCACCAGCGCATCATCAAACAGCTTAAAGTGCCGCTGTAGTGTTGCGGTGGAATAGACATAAAACGGAGTCCCAACGCTGGCTGCGATTTCGGCCAACGGGACGTCTTCGGCGTAAAGCGCGCCATCGCGGTAGATAAAATGATCCATACCCGCGCATAAACCGATTTTAGGGGGCAGATCAATTAAAGTGTTTTCAATCCAGGTAGAAACATCACTTCTCCCCTTCTCGTCAACGCAAAACACCGCGCGTTAGCGCGGTGCCACGCCCAACCCTGGAATGGGCCCGCAGGGGCACCTTCAGGGACGGACGGGAGAATTTCGTCTGGAACTGGTGATCAGAAACCAAGATAGATCCCCAGTGGACCTTTGTTCAAGCCAACACCGCCGCGTGTATGCACGCCGCTGTTAGAGACACTAACACCGGCATTCAGCGACGGTTGAACCGGTTCGCCATCCACACCACACGCGCTCAAAATACCTACCGCCACCAGAGATAACATCCATTTGTGCATTTTCGGTCTCCTTTATCGGATTGGGCTGCAGATCACGCCTTCAGAATTTCAGTCCAGCGCGCAATCTGCTGGCGCACCTGCGCCGGGGCGGTTCCGCCATGGGACATGCGCGAGTTTACCGAATTTTCAACCCCAAGCACAGAGAAGATATCGTCAGTAATTCCAGCATGCACACCCTGCATATTCTCAAGGCTCAGGTCCGGCAGATCACAGCCACGGCTTTCGGCCATAGCGACCAGTGTGCCAGTGACATGGTGCGCATCGCGGAATGGCACCTTCAGCACCCGCACCATCCAGTCAGCCAGATCAGTCGCGGTCGAGAACCCAGAACCTGCAGCGGCCGCCAGCGAGTCGCGGTTGGCAGTCATGTCTTTCACCATGCCCTCCATCGCTGCCAGCGCCAGCATCCAGTTGTCAGCGGCGTCGAACACCTGCTCTTTGTCTTCCTGCATATCCTTGGAATAGGCCAGCGGCAGACCCTTCATCACCATCATCAGCGCAGTATTGGCACCAAAGATCCGGCCGACCTTGGCACGGATCAGCTCGGCCGCGTCGGGGTTCTTTTTCTGCGGCATGATGGATGAGCCGGTCGAGAAGCGATCCGACAGGGTCACAAAACGAAACTGAGCGGTAGACCAGATCACCAGCTCTTCGGCAAAACGGGACAGGTGTACGGCGCAGATCGAGGCCGCACTCAGGAATTCTAGCGCAAAGTCACGGTCTGATACGGCATCCAGCGAGTTGGCGGCGGGGCGATCAAAGCCCAGCGCCGCGGCCGTCATGTCGCGGTCGATCGGGAAAGACGTCCCCGCCAGAGCCGCAGCACCCAACGGTGATTCGTTCATCCGGGCACGAGCATCACGCACGCGGGACAGGTCACGACCGAACATTTCCACATAAGCCATCATGTGATGGCCCCAAGTGACAGGCTGCGCCACTTGCAGGTGGGTGAAACCGGGCATCACCCAATCTGCACCAGCCTCTGCCTGCGCCAGCAACGCCTTGATCAGCGCCAGAAGGCCAGCCTCAGCCGCGTCCAGCTGGTCGCGTACCCAGAGTTTGAAATCGGTCGCCACCTGATCGTTACGCGAGCGGCCAGTGTGCAGACGACCCGCAGGTTCGCCGATGATATCCTTCAGACGGGCCTCCACATTCATGTGGATGTCTTCCAGCGCGGTGGAAAACTGGAAAGTTCCGTTGTCGATTTCTGACAATACGGTGAGCAGGCCTTCCCTGATCGCCTCGGCATCGTTATCGGTGATCACGCCTGTCGCGGCCAACATCGCTGCATGGGCCCGCGAGCCGGCAATGTCTTGCGCCGCCATCCGCTGATCGTATCCGATCGAGGCATTGATTGCCTCCATGATCGCGTCCGGGCCAGCGGCAAAGCGGCCGCCCCACATTTGGTTCGAGGATTGGTCTGTCATGGTAAGATACCCGGAGATAAAATGCGTCTGTTACGTCTGATCCCCCTTTATATCGCCCTGAGCTTGGGTGCAAATGCCGCTCTTGCCGTCGAACTGCCCGAACTGGAAGCGATGCGCGTCGGAGACATGAAAAAGCTGAACTTTCATAGCACGCCTAAGGAAGTTTCGGACAAAGAGTTCTATCTGGCCGATGACGCTGGCCTCGGCACTCTGGCTGATTACAAAGGCAAAATTGTTCTTCTGAACTTCTGGGCGACCTGGTGTGCGCCTTGTCGGGCCGAAATGCCTATGCTGGAAGAACTGCAAGTGGAACTGGGAGGAGATGATTTTGAGGTCGTGACCCTTGCCACTGGACGCAATTCTCCGGCTGGAATTGTCAAGTTCTTCGACGAAGCAGGCATAGCAAATTTACCTCGCCATCAGGATCCTAAACAGGCGATCGCGCGCGAAATGGCCGTTCTGGGCTTGCCGATCACTGTTATCCTGGATCGCGAAGGTCGCGAGATTGCTCGGCTGCGCGGCGATGCCCACTGGAATTCCGACAGCGCCAAGGCGATCCTTTCGGCCCTGATCGCCGAACAATAACGCACTATCTTGTCCTTAGTGCCCCCGCCAACTCGGGGTCACCCACTTTGGGAAGGACAAGAGTTGTACCCAGTTGTTTTATTGATCGGTCGTTTACCGCATGTGATTGGCAATGTGGCACTGCAGTTAGATCATCTGCCCATCGAATGGCTCGGCGCGCATGATCACGCCGAAGTCGTGCGCCAGCTGGAGAATGAACCCCGGATCGCCTGTGTCATAATGGGTGCGGGGCTGGATGATGACATCCGTGGTGATTTGATTGGTATCATCGCATCTCTGCGGCCAGATGTTTGTATTCACCTGAAAGATCGCACCTCAGGGCCTGACGGGCTGGTTCCTTTTGTCGAGCGCGTCGTTCAGCAAGAATTACTGCCACAAAGTGACCGCATCGCAATGGCCGGGTAATCTTTAGTTGGTATATTTTTCCTCACGCAATTCCATCTTTAGTTGGAAGCCGTCTAAGACGATTTAGGTCTGCACGGGGCTGGCCTGTTATTTTCCATAAAATGCCGTTTTTAATCACCGCTTTACCCTTTTAGAGGAACCTGTTCATCAACGCACAACGCAATCCGACTCGGATGAAGGATGAGGGCCAGAAGGTGAAAAAGGGGCAAAAATTCAAGGCAGAGATGCCCGAAGGGGCTGACAATCCACTCAATGCAGCTGTTGTCAGTCGCGATCATTCGACACTCGATATTGTGGCAGAAGCGATCAAGCACAACCAAACAATGCTCGCTTACCAACCAGTTATGCAAGCACTGCCCCCACTTGGCGCAGCCTTTTATGAAGGCTACATTCGGGTATTGGATTCTACAGGTAGGGTCATTCCTGCACGCGAATTCATGCCTGTGGTCGAAGACAAGGAACTTGGCCGGGTCCTGGATTGTCTGGCACTGGAACATGGGTTCAAAGCTTTACGCCACAATCCAAATATCCGCGTATCTATAAACATGTCTGCCCGATCAATCGGTTATGGTCGCTGGATGCGTGTTGTTGATCGGATGTTGAAGAAAGATTCCACACTGGGTGAACGGTTGGTGCTGGAAATCTCTGAAGCCTCAGCCATGGCCGCACCTGAACTGGTGATCGATTTCATGGACCGGATGCAGGAACATGGCATTGCCTTTGCGCTCGACAATTTTGGGGCGGGCACCTCGATTATCAAACACTTCCGTGAGTTCTTCTTTGACGCGGTCAAGATCGACGGCCAGTTCATTCGTGGGATTCACGCCAATCACGACAATCAAGCGGTGACACGGGCACTGGTCGGTGTGGCCAAACAATTCGACATGCTGATTGTGGCAGAATCGGTCGAAAGCGCCGCCGACGCTGAATTCCTGGTGTCAATCGGTGTCGATTGCCTACAAGGCTATCTATACGGTGCCCCATCGGTAAGCCCCCCTTGGATCGAAGAGCTAAAACAGCGCACCCGCGCCTAGCCCAAGCACTCCAACAGTTACGTAATAATACCCAGATCCCCCGGAACTGGGTATTTTTTGCTTGCAGCAATTGACACAGATGCCCCGTCTGAGACACCCTGCCCATTGCTGCACCTGCAGCAATTCGTAATTTTACATCCTGCAAGGGAGGGGAATGCCAGATGCTGCGGCTGCAAAAACAACGCCCGGCGCCATACCATTCCCCACAGCACAATTAATGGCAGAGGACCCATATCAATGACCAATGTTGTAATCGCATCCGCCGCGCGTACCGCCGTCGGCAGCTTCGGCGGAGCCTTCGCCGACACTCCGGCCCACGATCTGGGCTCGACCGTTCTGCAGGCCGTTGTCGAGCGCGCCGGTATCGAAGCCGGCGAAGTTTCCGAAACTATTCTGGGTCAAGTTCTGACTGCAGCTCAGGGTCAAAACCCTGCCCGTCAGGCCCATGTCAACGCCGGTCTGCCAATTGAATCCGCCGCTTGGAGCCTTAACCAAGTTTGTGGTTCAGGCCTTCGCGCCGTAGCACTGGGTGCTCAGCACATCATGTTGGGCGACGCCGACATCGTTGCTGCCGGTGGCCAGGAAAACATGACACTGTCGCCACATGCCGCACATCTGCGTGCCGGTCACAAAATGGGCGATATGAAATACATCGACACCATGATCCGCGACGGGTTGTGGGATGCGTTCAATGGCTACCACATGGGCCAAACCGCTGAAAACGTTGCCAACAAGTACGAAATCTCGCGCGACGAGCAGGATATTTTTGCAGTTGCCTCACAAAACAAAGCCGAAGCCGCACAGAAGGCTGGCAAGTTCGCCGACGAGATCGCTGCGTTCACCGTCAAAACCCGTAAGGGTGACATCATTGTCGACAGTGACGAATACATCCGTCATGGTGCCACCATCGAAGCGATGCAAAAACTGCGCCCTGCCTTTGTTCGCGATGGCGGTTCGGTCACAGCTGCCAACGCATCCGGCCTGAACGATGGTGCTGCGGCGACCCTGCTGATGTCAGCCGACAACGCTGAAAAGCGCGGCATCACCCCACTGGCCCGCATTGCATCTTACGCAACCGTTGGTCTGGACCCGTCGATCATGGGTGTTGGCCCGGTTTATGCATCCCGTAAAGCCCTGGACAAAGCTGGCTGGAGCGCCAGCGATCTTGATCTGGTTGAAGCCAACGAAGCCTTTGCCGCACAGGCCTGTGCCGTAAACAAAGAAATGGGTTGGGACCCGGAAATCGTCAACGTCAACGGTGGCGCCATCGCGATCGGCCACCCCATTGGGGCTTCTGGTTGTCGAGTGCTGAACACCTTGCTGTTTGAAATGCAGCGACGCGATGCCAAAAAAGGGCTGGCTACCCTGTGTATCGGCGGCGGTATGGGTGTAGCGATGTGCGTCGAACGCCCATAAGCGTTAAAATTCAACTCGGTATCAGGGGCGTCCATCGGGCGCCCTTTTTCTTTGCACCACACAATTCATTGCAGAATTTGCGGGCGGAATACCGCTTAACAAGTTCTCCTTAGGTTTTTTCACAACTTGCGGCTAAGCTTTTCATGCCCATGTCATAGTCAGTATGCGACAATTTATGCGGCACTGCGGCAATTTTCTTGCGCAATAATATTGCGCATACGATACTAAAACTGTAGCAAGATTACCAAGTAAAATATTACCAGAGGATTCTCCATATGGCACGAACAGCTCTCGTCACCGGTGGCTCGCGCGGAATCGGCGCAGCAATCTCCAAGGCCCTTAAGGCCGAAGGCTATAATGTCGCCGCGACCTATGCCGGTAATGACGAAGCCGCATCGGTGTTTACCGAAGAAACCGGCATCAAAACTTACAAATGGAATGTCGCCGATTACGAGGCCAGCAAAGCAGGTATTGCGCAGGTCGAGGCTGATCTGGGCCCAGTAGATATCGTGGTTGCCAATGCTGGCATCACCCGCGACGCCCCGTTCCACAAGATGACACCGGAACAGTGGCATCAGGTTGTCGACACAAACCTGACCGGTGTGTTCAACACGGTCCACCCAATCTGGCCAGGTATGCGCGAGCGCAAGTTTGGCCGTGTCATCGTGATCAGCTCTATCAATGGGCAAAAGGGCCAGTTTGCTCAGGTCAACTATGCCGCAACCAAAGCGGGTGATCTGGGGATCGTCAAATCCCTGGCCCAAGAAGGCGCGCGTGCAGGCATCACTGCCAACGCGATCTGCCCTGGCTACATCGCCACTGAGATGGTTATGGCTGTGCCTGAGAAGGTACGCGACTCGATCATCAGCCAAATTCCTACTGGTCGCTTGGGTGAACCCGAAGAAATTGCACGCTGCGTGGCGTTTCTTGCTTCGGAAGAGTCCGGCTTTATCAACGGATCAACGATCTCAGCCAACGGCGGCCAGTTTTTCGTTTAAAGCGATCTATGACCGTTGTTGGTTTAGCAGCTTACTCACAAACAAGGGCCGGTCCAATTGGACCGGCCCTTTTCATATCCCGTAAGGACGCGCGCGCTGCGCCCAGCGGGAAATCAGGTTAAGTGGAGCTTAGCTGACAGCCCCCAGAGCCGGGACCTGTAGTGCCCGGCGCGACCGAAACACCCATTTCCAGGCGCTGCGCATCATTTGACCGCGTTCAGCATGTGCACGAGCGATGGCATCCCGGGTGGCAGCATTGGCGCTATATTCCAGCATTTCAGCTCTCCTTCGGTTCAGGTTAAATTATCTGCACCCAACATGGACTTTACTCCCAAAAGCTACAAACGAGACTTTTCATATGTTCAGTTAAGTATTACTTGTGTGAATATGTCTGAACGTCTCCCCCCCCTTACTGCGCTACGTGCCTTTGATGCTGCAGCACGCCACATGTCGTTTTCACGTGCAGCCGACGAGCTAAACGTGACCCCGGCAGCACTTTCTTTTCAGATCAAATCGCTAGAGGAACATCTCGGGCAACCGTTGTTCCACCGATTAAACCGGGCGGTTGAACTGACCGAAGCTGGTAAAGCACTGGCGCCAGGCGCATCAGAAGGCTTTCAAACTCTGGCCGCCGCATGGACTGCGACACGCCGCCTGCAAGACAATACCAACTTGACCGTGACAGCAGGCCCGGCCTTGACCGCAAAATGGTTTGCGCCCCGCCTGTATGAATTTGCCCGCGCCCATCCAGAAATTGATCTACGATTTTCCGCAACGCTGCGCATGGTGGACCTGACACGTGATGATGTTGACGTGGCGATCCGGTTTGGCGACGGCGAGGATAAAGACCTATATAGCGTCCCGGTTCGCAATGAATGGCTGACCCCCGCAATGTCGCCGGAACTGGCAGCGACATTTCCCACCCCAGAGAGCCTGAAAGAGGCTCCACTTATCTTCGACGATTCGATCAGCTTTCTGCGACCTTGCTGCGATTGGCCAACTTGGTTTCGGGCAGTGGGCATTGATCACACACCCGTGCACGGCACGCATTTTTCAAATGCCGATCACGCCGTTGACGCCGCCATCGCAGGAGCGGGCGTGGTTTTGGGACGTCGCGCGATGATCGTCAAAGATCTGGCCGAGGGTCGGCTTGTCGCGCCATTCAAAACAGCCATCGAAACAAACGGACGGTTCCGGTTCCTGTGCCTGCCCGGTGCCGAGACGCGTCCGAAAGTAGCTGCGTTCCGTGATTGGTTTCTTGCCGAAATCGATAAAACGGCCCATATCTCGGATGAGTTCAGCATCATCCCTGTCGAGGATATCCCCCCTGTATGACCAGATCCAAGGCTACCGCTGTAGGCTTCATCGCAGTATTGCTATGGGCTCTGTTGGCCCTGCTAACCGTTGGATCAGCCCCGACGCCGCCGCTTTTATTGAACGCGATCTGTTTTAGTGTTGGCGGTACTTTGGGGTTAATTTGGACTGCCGCCAGTGGCAAACTGGGGCAGCTGCGCAAAGTGTCATGGAAGATCTATGTCTTTGGCACCGTTGGGCTGTTTGGCTATCATGCCCTTTATTTCTCGGCCTTGCGGCTCGCCCCCGCAGCCGAGGCTGGGTTGATCGCCTATCTGTGGCCCTTGCTGATTGTTCTTATGTCAGGACTGCTGCCCGGCGAGACCCTTCGGCGCGGACACTTAATCGGTGCAGGGCTCGGATTTGCAGGGGCGGCAACCATCATCGCTGGCGGTGGCACAGGGTTTCAGGTGCAATACCTGCCCGGATATGGGTTGGCTCTCCTGTGTGCGCTGGCCTGGTCTGGGTATTCGGTTATTTCAAGGCTAGTGGGAAGCGCTCCAACAAGTTCGGTCGCCGTGTTCTGCGTTGCCACAGCTGTCGCATCCTGGGGGTTGCACTTTGCTCTCGAAGACACAGTCTGGCCCGTGGGGGCCTTGGGTTGGACTTCAACGCTGCTGCTGGGACTGGGCCCCGTAGGGTTGGCGTTTTATGTTTGGGACATTGGAGTCAAACAAGGCGATATTCAGATGCTGGGCACCAGTTCATACAGCGCACCTTTGTTATCAACTTTGGTTCTGGTTTTAGCCGGGATAGCAGCCCCATCCTGGGGGTTGGCTTTGGCGGCAGCCCTGATCACCGCGGGCGCGGTAATTGCTGCAAGATCCAGTGCAACGACGTCACGACGCGATGCATCCAACACGTCGGGCAAGGGATAGCGGTGTCGATTTACCGGATTGGGCGGGGCCAAACGGCCCCTACCCGCGTCTCGTCAGGTCAGTTCGACTTGTGACAGGCGTTCGATCTCTTCCTTGAGTTTCAGCTTCTGCTTTTTCATCTCGGCAATTTCGAGCCCGTCCGTGCTGGGTGCGCGTTGCGCAACATCCACTTCATCACTCAGGTGCTCGTGCTTCTTTTTCAGTTCAACCAGATGCGAGCTGATGCTCATGGCAATCCTCCTTAAGAGCTAAGTTTGCCAGACAAGTGGACCACAAGATTAGACATCTGTCACGCTGCAGACGCATTCATTTGTCATGAAACTGTTGCTTTCGGCCAGTTTATGCCTGTCGCCCAACCCGAATTGGCAAAGGGACGCCCAGCTTACCGCAACCTCGGCCAATCCAGCGCAGCCCCCTTGCGCAGGATGTTCGCTATACAGGGTCGATAGCTATCCCCATCCGCCTCGTGACGGTCGCCCTCATGCAGGATCAGCGGTGCATGTAAGCGAAACGCTGCCCGACCAGCCTTTCGTGCACGCAGAATAAGCAATTCGGGCGCGCGCCCGACCCGTGCGGCAAGTGGTAGCACCTCGATCGAACCCAATCGGCTATTGCAGGCCATCAACATCTCAGGCAGTCGATCAACACGCTGAATCATGTGCAGGAATCCCTGTGGGGCCAGACGCTTTGCGGCAACTTCAATCCATTGCGCCAAGGGAGTCTGCTCTCCCAGGGCGGTGGCCCGTCCCAAATTCGCCGATGAACTATGGGCGCCGCGCGCATAATAGGGAGGATTGGCAAGAACATGATCAAACTGGCGCTGACGCAGATCATCAGGCAGCCCAGCCAAATCGCCCTCCACCACCTTGATCGCTATTTTGTTTTCAGTGCCATTGCGACGAGCCAGTTGGGCGTAGCTGGATTGCAGTTCAACGCCGGTAAGATCGACCCCAGGAACACGCGCCCCAAGACACAACAAGACCTGCCCCCCACCACAGCCCAGTTCAAGAATACGCTGCCCACTACGCGCCGGAACGCTTGCTGCTAGCAACACCGGGTCGACACCTGCACGGTATCCGTCTTTGGGTTGCCACAAACGCAACTGGCCCCCAAGGAAGTCGTTGCAGCTTAGTGCGCTATCGTCAAATTCACTCATCGTCCCAATGGGATTTCATTGTCAAGCATCACCCGCTCGGCGGCCGCATGATCGTCAACACGCACCATCAGACGGCGTGGAAAAATACCAATGCCACCTTCAAGGATGCTCATATTTACGTCCACCTGAAAGCAGTCTATATCCTCCCCCTGAAGAAGGGCGGAGGCAAAGGCCATGATGGTCGGGTCGGTGCTACGCAGAAGTTCCTTCATAAGATGGGATCTAAGGGCAAGCTTGGTAAAATGTCGAGCCTTGCAATCGGGAATATGATGAACCAGAGCATGGCACAAAAGCCGCACGAACAATTGGCGGCCACCCTGAGCGATGAAATGGATGCAGTGAATACACTGATCCGCACCCGGATGACCTCCAAACACGCCCCGCGCATCCCTGAGGTTACGGCGCATTTGGTTGAGGCGGGCGGCAAGCGGTTGCGGCCGATGCTGACGCTGGCCGCGGCCAAAATGTGTGGCTACGACGGTGAGCACCACTTGAAGCTGGCTGCCACGGTTGAGTTCATTCACACGGCAACCCTACTGCATGACGATGTCGTGGATGAAAGCGGCCAACGTCGGGGCCGCCCCACTGCCAACCTTCTGTGGGACAACAAATCATCGGTTCTGGTCGGCGACTACCTGTTCTCTCGCAGTTTCCAGCTGATGGTCGAAACCGGTTCGCTGCAGGTTCTTGATATTCTGGCCAACGCCTCAGCTACTATTGCTGAAGGTGAAGTGCTGCAGATGACTGCGGCCCAGGACTTGAAGACGGGTGAAGACATCTATCTGCAAGTTGTACGCGGCAAAACTGCGGCTCTGTTCTCAGCTGCCACCGAAGTAGGCGGGGTGATTGCCGGGGCTGATGATGCGCAGGTCAAGGCCCTGTTTAATTACGGTGACGCGCTGGGAATTGCATTTCAAATTGCAGATGACCTGCTGGACTATCAAGGCGATGCCAAGGCCACCGGTAAAAACGTCGGTGATGATTTCCGCGAACGCAAGCTGACATTGCCGGTGATCAAAGCTGTTGCACAGGCCACTGATGAAGAGCGTGAATTCTGGAAACGTACCATCGAGAAGGGCCGCCAGGAAGACGGCGATTTGGAGCACGCCCTAGAACTGATGGATAAGTACGGAACTTTGGCGGCAACGCGGGATGATGCCAATGGCTGGGCCAACAAGGCCAAAGACGCGCTGAGCGTTTTGCCAGAGCACCCCATTCGGCAGATGCTGAACGATCTGGCGGATTATGTAGTTGCGCGGCTAAACTGAGTGGGCTTACAGGGGGCTCTGCCCCCTCTTGACCCTATGGGTCAATTCACCCCTTGAAGTATTTTTGACAAAAAGAAGCGTGGGGTTTGGGTTTTGAATACGTCGCTTCGAGACAGGATTGAACGTGAGAGTGGGTGTTCCGGACAGGACCTGTCCGGCTTTGACTTTGAGTGGGTCGATGGCGAGGATGAACTGTCGTTTCATGACTGCACCATTCGTGAAACCCGGATCAAGGGGGATACCTTGATCGCCAGCAGCTGGAGCAACTGCAAGTTTATCAACTGTGAATTCAACGGCGCAAATCTGAGAGATGCCCGGTTTGAGGGCTCAGTGTTCTTTGAGGGGGCGACCACCAGCGCCACTGCATTTCGCTATTGCGATATGGGGCGGGCGAAGTTTACCAGCTGCAACATGGCGCTGGTCAAGATAAACGGCTGCGAAGGCTATGATCTGTCGTTTGACGACTGCCAGATGCGGGGTTTGGACATTGAGAACACCAAGTTTGTGCAGACGGCGGGCAAGCGGAAGTTTGGAACCGTGCGGTTTAAAACCTGCCAATTGGCGGATGCCATATTTGATAAACTGGACCTGACCGCCTGCACGTTTGACGACTGCGATCTGTCCTACGCCACGTTTCAGCGGTCACGACTGGTCAATGCGGTAATGCGCGGCTGCAATCTGCTTGGCATTGAGGTAACAGACGCGAATTTTGCCGGAGCTGATCTGCGCGGGAGTGACCTAGATGGGTTCCAACTGTCAGATCTGAACAGCCACGCCGGCATGATGGTCTCTGCGGGACAGCAACATCATTTGCTGGGTAGCCTTGGCATTGACGTGTCGCCGGATGGCAGTTGAGCTGATCATTAGCTCAACTCGGTTGCGACGCACCACCATTCGGGGTTCGCGGATCCGATTTCATAAGCAGCATGATGGGCCGCTTTCATTGTGGGATATAGCGCAAAACAGGTTGCCCCAGATCCCGACATACGCGCAAGCATCACGTTTCCTGTGCAGTTTAAATCTGCCAACACTTGGTCAATCTGACGCGCAATCGCAGCGGCGGGAATCTGCAAATCGTTTCGTTGCTCGGACAACCAGCCTGCAACGTCCGCAGGGGTGGGAAAATCAGGGATGTGCGACGGCATTGGCGGATTGTCACGCCATGCCATTGCAGAGAAAACACCGCCAGTTGGGACGTGAACACCGGGGTTGACCAAGACTGCGGGTAGTTTTGGCAGCTCAACCGGGCTGATCTGCTCGCCGATCCCCTGCATCCGCACCGCCCGTGCAGCCATACAAACTGGGATATCGGCCCCCAGCGAAATCAGGAACTCTTTCGCAACAGGCAAACCCTGTGCGGAAAGAGCCCGTAGGACTGCAGCAGCATCAGACGATCCGCCACCAATGCCAGCCCCATGAGGTAATGCTTTGTCCAAACATATCCGACCGGACCAGCCTGCGCCTTCGGCCGCCTTCCAGACCAGATTTCGCCGGTCAGTTGGAACGCCCTGTGCAAATTCACCGATCACCTCGATCGATAGGTCATCTTGCGGCGACATCACAATCTGATCCCCAACATCCGCAAAGGCCACCAGACTATCGAGCAGATGATACCCATCATCCCGCTGGCCGGTCACATGCAGTGTCAGATTGATCTTGGCCGGCGCAAATGCCTTAACCGTCATTGGCCAGTTTCAATGGCTCTTCGCCTTCTTCAACCAGAACCTCATCCAGACCAATTTCTAGCTTACGGCGGATGCGGTCAGGATCAGCTTCGCTGTCCGTGTCTTCGGGATCAACAAAGGACAGCGCCCGCTTCCACTGAAACTCCGCCTCAAGGTAACGGCCCACAGCCCAGAACACATCGCCAAGATGGTCGTTGACCACAGCATCTACCGGCATCAGCTCAACCGCCTGCTCCATATGGCCTACGGCCTCATCGTAGCGGCCCAGACGATACAGCACCCAGCCGAGTGAATCGACGATATAACCAGACTCGGGTCGGGCGGCGACGGCACGTTCAATCATATCAAGCGCCTCGTCCAACTTGATCTGCTTTTCAACCAGCGAGTAGCCCAGATAGTTCAACACTTCGGGACGACCCGGGTTTAGCACCAATGCTGCACGAAAATCTGCTTCTGCCCGGTCCCATTGATCCAACCGCTCCAGACTGATGCCACGTGCATAAAGCAGAAACCAATTGGCGGCGTTGTGCTCATCCAAATAGGTCATCGCACTGTCATAGGCAGTCACCGCAGCCGCATAGTTTTCCTGTTGCCGCTGCAGATCTCCCAGTGCGGAATAAACGGTTGGCTGAGCTGGGAATTCACGGATCAGCTGTTCCAGAACCTCGATCGCAGCTTCAGGTTTGGCAGCCCGGCGCAGCGCCTCGGCACGGCCCATTTCGGCGGCATGATAATCAGGGTGGCCGACCGGCACTTGTTTATAAGTGGCAACCGACAATTCATAGCGCCCTAAATTGTCCAGCAGATCAGCGCTTAAAAGCACTGAATCCACGTGGGTCGGGCTCAGCACGCTGGCCATGCGGGCGTAAATTAAGACGTATTCATCCGCCGCTTCACCGCTGAGCGCGGAGGCCACCGTATAGAACACTTCGGCAATGCCGTCCGTGACTGTGGGGGCATGAGTAAAGGGCAGAGTTTCGTCCGCGGTAAGACGGTCAAAGAGATTGGACAGCCCCGGATCCAACTGCGTACCAAAAGCATTCTCTAATGTGGCCAGCGCTTGTTCGTTACGCCCCAGCTGCGAGAGGATTTGCACCCGAGCCAACGCAGCACGGCGCGTTATCAGTGTCAGCCGACCATCGTTGGCAGCAAACATTGCTTCTGCCGCTTCATAGTCCCCAACTGACGCCAGTGCCAACGCGCGGTGGTACTGCGCAAACATCCGCAGCCCCTCGTCTTCGCCAACGCTGTCAAACTGTGCCAGCGCCTCGGGGACCGAGCCAGCCCCTAAAAGAGCCCAACCCAACATCAATCCGTCGACTAGTGGACCGATGCCCTGTGTCACCAAATCGCGATCCAGCAGCGCCTGATAGTCATGAGCCTGACTGAAGCCGCCAGCCATTACCATGTTGGCAACCTGGCTGCTGACATTTTCATCCCACATCCGCTGCGCGACAGGTAATGCTCGGAGTAATTCACCCAGCGCCAGTTGGGAAAACACCACGCTTTCCATCAACTCCACATTTCCCGGATCACGCACCAGTGCTCGGGTGTAATAGTCTGCTGCAGCGGAGAAATCGCTGTCAAATGTGGCAGCACGGCCCGCCAAATAGGCCCCGGCTGGTTCCTGCGAAACGGCCGGAGTCACCGGTCCAAATGCCATAGAAAGGGCCAGAGCCGCCGTTGCGGCGCGTCGGAATGGGAAAGTCACCGGATCGAATGCCTCGCTGCTATAGGTTTTTTACTAAGCTAGGCGCTCAGGACTAAGGACGCAATGGTACGAGGTGCTCCGCCGCTCCGATACACGGTTTTTTGCTGATCTTGGTAAAGTTAGATCCTTACCAGAATGCCTCAGGCCTATTTTGATCCTAAATCATCCATTACCGGAGCTCAGAGAAATGAATAAAGAACCATCAATAAGACCAACAATACCGCCGCAATACACATGGAAAACCGCGCGCCCAAGCCAGAGCGTAAAGTATGATCTGGATAGTTGAGCTGCCACCTCCCCAGTTCAGCAGCGGAGACCAACTGAGCCAAGGTAAGCGGCATGTAAGGGATCACCCTGCCGTCGACATCAACTGGTAATACGCGACGCCGATAAGGTGGCTCGTCAGCGTTGAAATGAAATTCCCATTTCAACGCTGACAGATCAACACTGAACCGCTCCATATACTTCTCAAGGAACTCAATTGCATCGGCTCCCTCCAAACCAATGGCACCAAGCAGATCACTCTGCTCGGTGCCATTGGATTTATTGCAGGAAAACTCGGCTGCCAAGGACAGTATACCTTCGCGCAGAGACATCCGGTCACATGTTCGGGTAGTTCGGCCCGTCGCCGCCCTGCGGGGTGACCCAGGTGATGTTCTGGCTGGGGTCTTTAATGTCGCATGTTTTGCAGTGCACGCAGTTCTGGAAATTCACCACAAACTCGGGCTTGCCGTCCTTTTCCACGATCTCATACACACCAGCCGGGCAATAGCGCTGCGCTGGCTCGTTGAACTTGGGCAGGTTGGTGCTGATTGGCAGGTTAGGATCAGCCAGTTGCAGGTGGCAGGGCTGGCTTTCCTCATGGTTGGTCATCGCAAAACTGACATTGGTCAGGCGGTCAAACGATAACTTCCCATCCGGCTTTGGATAGTCGATCATCTTGTGCTTGCTGGCCTCTTCAGTAGCGAGCGCGTCGTTCTTGCCGTGTTTGACGGTGCCAAAGAACGAGAAACCAAACAGGGTGTTGGTCCACATGTCCATGCCACCCAGCATCAGCGAGGCCGTCAGGCCATACTTGGACCACAGCGGTTTAACGTTACGCACCTTTTTCAGATCCTTGCCGATGACGCCCTGACGCACTTCTACCTCGTAGCCAGTCAACTCATCACCGGACCGGTCAGCCTTGATCGCGGCAAAAGCAGCCTCAGCCGCAGCCTTACCTGAGAACATGGCGTTGTGGTTGCCTTTGATGCGCGGCACGTTGACCATACCAACCGAACAGCCCAGTAGCGCCACACCGGGTGCAACCATTTTGGGCATCGACTGATAACCGCCTTCGGTGATCGCACGGGCGCCATAAGCAACGCGTTTACCGCCCTTCAGCAGCTCCGCCACCATCGGGTGATGCTTGAAGCGCTGGAATTCCATATAGGGGAAAACGTTCGGATTGCGGTAGTTCAAGTGCACAACAAAGCCGACGTAGACCTGATTGTTATCCAAATGGTAGATGAATGATCCGCCGCCCGCATTGCTGCCCAATGGCCAACCCATGGTGTGGGTAACCGAACCCTCTTTATGCTTGGCCGGATCGATCTCCCAAATTTCTTTCATGCCAAGGCCAAATTTCTGCGGCTCGTGACCGGCTTGCAGATCATACTTGGCAATGACTTCTTTCGACAGCGACCCGCGCACACCTTCACCAAGGAAGACATATTTGCCGTGCAGCTCCATACCGGGTTCATAACCGGAACCGGGGGTGCCATCCGCGTTCTTACCAAACTCGCCGGCAACAACGCCTTTGACTTCACCTTTGTCACCAAAGATCAGCTCGGAACAGGCCATGCCCGGGAAGATCTCAACACCCAGCTCTTCGGCCTGCTCTGCCATCCACCGGCAAACATTACCCATCGACACGATGTAGTTGCCGTGGTTGTTCATCAGTGGTGGCATCGGAAAATTGGGGATACGGACCTGACCAGCCTCACCCAACATGAAGAAGTTATCGTCTTTGACCGGCACCGTCAGCGGCGCGCCCTTGGCTTTCCAGTCGGGGATCAGCGCATCCAGTCCGCAAGGATCCAACACAGCGCCGGATAGGATATGCGCGCCCACCTCGGACCCTTTTTCCAGCACAACCACATCCAGATCAGCGTCCAACTGTTTCAGGCGAATGGCAGCGGACAGACCAGCAGGGCCAGCCCCAACGATCACCACATCATATTCCATCGCTTCGCGTTCAAACTCGGCCATCAGGCGCTCCTTGGCTATATTTCGCTACCGGCCCCGCTGGGCGCAACATTGTTTCGCGACTGATAAGCCATCCTTGGATGGCGAGGTCAATCCAAACTCTACGTTAGCCCCCGTAGAACAGGCTTTTAGGATCAAAAACCCGTCAATTTCCGTCACTCAAGGATCATTTTCCGTCTCAGCGCGATCCCCCATCAAATAGCGGGGGCCTTGTCCCTTTTGCGCGGCACGGTCTTTGGGGTTGTACAGCGCGCATTTTGGCAGCGATAGACAGCCGCAGCCAATGCAGCCATCCAGATTGTCGCGCAACTTCTGCAGGGTCTCAATCCGCTGATCCAAATGGCTGCGAAAGTCCTGAGATATCTGCGTCCAATCTTCGGGGGTTGGCGTGCGCCCTCCGGGCAGATCCTTCAGGAACCCCCTGATTTCGGGCAGGGAAAACCCGATCTGTTGGGCAATCATAATAAAACTAAGGCGGCGAATATCGGCCCGGTGAAAACGCCGTTGTCCACCACTGTTACGCCATGGGGTGATTAGGCCCTGCGCCTCATAGTACCGAATAGCCGACACGGCCAACCCAGTACGGTCGGCGAGGTAGCCAATTGAAACTCCGCTGAATGCCGTCATCTCTATCTCCACAAATAGTTCAAAATAAAACCTTGACCTCAAGTTAGGTTTAGAAATTACGGTGATCCGACTCAAGTCAAAAAGCAACACCTAGCAGGAGCCAAAACAATGCCAGCAACACTTGAACACACCAACTTCACCGTCGCGGATCCGGACGCCACTGCCGCATGGATGTGCGAGGTCTTTGGCTGGCATGTGCGCTGGTCAGGTGCGTCGATCGATAAGGGCCGTACGGTGCATGTGGGCAGTGACACCAACTACCTCGCGCTATACCGACCCGCCAATCCAGCCAGCCCCAAGGGCTCCAGCTACACAACCATCGGCGGGCTGAACCATGTCGCTTTGGTTGTCGAAGATCTGGATGCGTCAGAAGCAGCTGTCAAAAAGGCAGGTTTTGTCACAAGCAACCACGGTGACTACGAACCAGGCCGACGGTTCTATTTTCATGACAACGACAGGATCGAATACGAACTTGTGCAATATGACACGCCGTAAGGGGCAAAAATGAGCAGTTTTACGCTAAACAACCCGATCCAGAGGAAATGACTGCATAGTCTCGCCCCCTGCCCCTTGCATTTAGGGGGCGGTTTGGTTCAGATCGTTGTCAACTCAACCTGACGCCCCGGTGCATTCGCATCGGGGCGCAGATTTTGAATCGACACGCACTGTTATAGATATCTGGACCACGTCACATGGACAAAATTCCAATGACCCCACAGGGGTACGCCGCCATCGAAGCCGAGTTGAAGCAACTCAAGAGCGTTGAGCGGCCAGCCATTATCGAAGCCATCGCCGAGGCCCGTGAACATGGTGACCTTTCAGAAAACGCCGAATACCACTCAGCGCGCGAAAAGCATTCGTTTATTGAAGGTCGCGTCAAGGAGCTGGAAGGCGTGTTGAGTTTTGCTGATGTGATCGATCCGGCAAAACTGTCCGGCACTATCAAGTTTGGCGCAAAAGTCACGCTGGTGGACGAAGACACTGACGAAGAGAAAACTTGGCAGATTGTTGGTGAATATGAAGCGGACGTGGAACGCGGCATGTTGAACATCAAATCCCCCATCGCCCGCGCTATGATCGGCAAGGAAGAGGGCGACAGTCTCGAGGTCCGCACCCCGGGCGGTCAGAGATCCTACGAAGTTCTTAAAATCGTCTATTCCTGATCCGATAATTTGACATCGAGCCCGCACCAATGACTGGACCTCACTCAGATCAAGACGCACATCACGGTCCCAATTCAGGGCTGTATGACCAGCCGCGACGACAGACATTTACCATTGTTGAAATCGTCGCAGCGGCCCTGAGCGTTGTCTGGCTTCTTGTTGCAGGAGGTCTCTGGCTCACCGTTTCCGGCGAGACGTCAGATTTTACGGCTCTATATCGGCTGGTAGCTGCTTTTGCAGTTTCGATGCCGATTGTCATGGTTTGGGTGGCCGCAATTGCCATTCGATCCAGCAAGGTAATGCGTGACGAAAGTCAGCGGCTGCATGCTGCCATTGATGGGCTGCGCAGTGCCTATGTCGCCCAGCAACAGCAGAGCTCAGTTGTTGGCGAGCCCTCGGTCAATAAAAAGCTGGATGAAATCGCCGAAGTCACACGCAAAACCGAAACCACGCTGGCAACCTTCCATTCCAGCCGCAGTAAAACACCCCGTGCAGCGATTCCCAGCCAACCGGTCGAAGAACCTGCTGAAGATCAGGGCTTACTCGCACTGGGAACCTCGGCTGAGGACATTGCGGCGACTTTACCGATGACCGAATTCATCCGCGCTCTAAACTTCCCTGAGACAGCTGAGGATGAAGATGGCTTTGCTGCCCTTCGCCAGGCTCTGCAGGACCGCAAAACCGCGCAGGTGATCCAGGCTGCACAGGATGTACTGACCCTGCTTAGTCAGGATGGTATCTACATGGACGATCTGCGCCCGGACATGGCACGCCCCGAAATTTGGAGACACTTTGCCCAAGGCGCGCGTGGTCGCCCGGTTGCAGCGCTAGGGGGCGTGCGAGACCGTACATCACTGGCTCTGACCTCTGCGCGAATGAAGCAAGACCCCATTTTCCGGGATGCCGCACACCACTTCCTACGTCGGTTTGACCAAATGTTTTCCGAGTTTGAAACCGAGGCTTCGGACATCGAGATCTCTGCGCTGAGCGAAACCCGCACGGCCCGGGCATTCATGTTGCTAGGTCGCGTTGCCGGCACATTCGACTAAGATCAGGCAGGCCCCTCCTCACAGCTCTGCGGTGTCACACCCCACGAAGCCAAGTCTAATGACGAGCAGCCCCAGTCACATGGCAAAACTACTGTAGGGAATAAAGCGCACCCTATCGCCGGGTTGAATATGGGCCGCGTCGTCAGAGATTTCGACTAACCCCTCGGCCCAGCTAAGCCCGCTAATCCGCCCGGACCCTTCCGAGGCAAACACCTCAACTTGGTCATTTCGGATACGGGCGCGCAAGTATTCCCGCCGGCCGGGTTTCTTACGTTTTTCAAAATTAGCGGGCACCAAAAACCCTTGCGGTGCGGCCCAGCCAGCCCCCGCCATCAGGCCCATTGCCGGGCGCGCAAAAATCAAGGTGCAAACCAGCGCGGCCACCGGATTGCCTGGCAGACCAAACACAGGGGTACCTTGCCACATGCCCAATGCCAGCGGCCGTCCGGGCTTCAATGCGATGCGCCAATGCTGGACCGCACCTTTTTCAGTCAGGAGCGCCGAAACATGATCCTCGTCACCAGCAGAGGCACCGCCGCTGGTTAGGATCACATCGACCTTTGACGCGCTGCTGTTCAACCGTGCCTCAAGTGCATCGCGATTATCTTTGACCTGGCCCAGGTCTACTGCTGCGAATCCCATTTGGCGTAACAACCCAAGCAGCATTGGCCGGTTCGCGTCATAGATCTGCCCCTTGCCTGCCTCCTGCCCCACTTCGATCAACTCATCCCCGGTCGAGAGCACGCCAACGCGCAGTTGCTCCCGCACGGGCAGTTCAGACAGACCAGTGGCCGCAGCCAGGGCTAAATCAGCAGAAGTGACCACCCGCCCTTTAGAAAACACAATATCACCCGACTGCACATCTTCGCCGGCACGACGGGCATTAGCGCCTTTCTTTAGCGGTCCGTGAAACGCCACCTGAATGGCATCGCAGGTGACGTCCTCCTCCAAGATTACTGTATCCACACCACTTGGTAGGGCCGCCCCTGTAAGCACCCGAATTGCTGACCCTGCAGGCACGACACCCTCAAACGGGATCCCGGCCGCGGCGCGGCCTTCAATCAAGGGTAAAACCTGCGCCCCTTCTGGGATCGGCCCCGCAAAGCCATAGCCATCGACGGCCGAATTCGGCAGCGGTGGGTTTGAGCGCAAGGCGGTGACATCTGCTGCCAACACCCGACCCAATGCTTGATCCAGCGGCAAATTCTCAATACCGGTAATCGGTGCCAAGCGATCTCGCAGGGTCGCCAATGCCTCGTCCACGGGCGTCCAGTGCGTGCCAGCAGGCAGTGCAAAACAATCATTGCGTAAAGGTGGCGGTTTAATCATCCTTTTGCCTCATCACTGAATTCCAGATCAGTAAGAATGAAATTTGCAATCGCCGCAGTATCATTGAGATCAAACACTCTGCGATCCAAATCCAGTGGGGTGTCGCTTGCCACTGCATGGACTGTGGAATCACCGGGGGCGATCAGCGACTGGCCTGCAATTTTCCGGTGCGCTTCAATCTTGGGGTGCGCTTCACGCTTGTAACCCTCGACCAGTACCAGATCGACCGGGGACAGCCGCGCCAACAGTTCGGCTAGCGGCGGCTCCTCAGCTCCGCGCAACTCCTGCATGATCGCCACCCGCTGGCGTGAGGCCAGGATTACCTCGGATGCACCCGCTTGGCGATGCCGGTGGCTGTCGGTGCCGGGCTGGTCTACGTCAGTGGAATGATGTGCATGTTTGATGGTTGAAACCCTCAACCCGCGTGCTGTGAAATCAGAGACCAGCCGCTCCATCAGCCCGGTCTTGCCGCAGTTCTTCCATCCGGTGACGCCATAGATTTTCATGAGTGTTCTGCCAGCATGGCCTCGGCCTTTTGCAGGTCTTCGGGGCGGTTGATATTGAAAAAAGGATCGTAGTCCCAGTTGGGGAACATAGCGTCGGCCGCATTGTGGCGGCTGGTCCATTGCACCACCTTGCGTACACCATCGTTCAGCGCCACGCGCAGGTCGTCACGCAAAGCCACCGGCCAAAGACCAAAGGTCGGTTGGCGAAGAGTGCCGCGCTCGGGATCAGGTGTGGCGGCCAAGGCGATATCGGTGTCATCCATTTTGGCGGCGAGCTGCAGCACCTCGACCAGATCGGTTGGGAAAAACGGCGTGTCGGCGGCCGCGGTAACGATGTGATCAGCCCCCTGCTCGGCGGCATAGTCGAGGCCCGCCAGTACTCCGGCGAGAGGGCCAGCGAAGCCTTCGATGCTGTCGGCCACAACTGTGAGATCAAAGTCTGTAAAGCGGCCGAGATCACCGTTGGCATTTAGAGCCACCCCCGAAACTTGTGGCCGTAGGCGTTCGATGACATGGGAAAGTAAAGGCTGGTCGCCAAGCTGCAACAGCCCTTTATCACCGCCGCCCATACGGGTGGCGAGGCCTCCGGCGAGGATTATGCCGAGGGGTTTGGTCATTGGGCTATCTTTCCACTCCAGCTTTCGATTGCGCTCCATACTTCATCCGCTTGATCAGCTGAGAGTATCGATTTGGGCAGTACATAAGTGAATGCCCCTGCATAGAAGAAAAACCCCTCTGATGCGTTCACAGTTTTCTCAACCGCCGGCCAACGCACGTTCCATTCAACGTTTTCAGTACGAAGTGTGAACTTCTCTGGTGACAAGAAGAACATCGTATCGTCTTTGTATATTGGAGACTTCAACATTTGTTTGACTTGCCAAGTTCGTTTTACGTGACTCGTCAATTTCATGATTGCAATCGCCAAAAAACATCCCAACAGGGGCGCTGCAATGCCGACGACTTGCGGCGACAAATCCATTCTCTGAAGAACCAGAAAAACAAACACTATTCCGCCCGCTGCATGAAAAGCGCCTTCAAGCAGTGGCATCACAATAGTTCCAAGAGAAATTGACTTGGAAAACGCCGGGCGGGGACATTGCTTGATGGCTTTATTCATGAGCCCTGCGTCAACGGGTCCGATTAACTCAAATTCATAAACCAATTCGCTCATCTTGGGTTCTTCCAATGACATTTCAACAAAAACCCTTTTTGCCCGGCGGCAGCGCCGGGCCGCGCCTGACCTTCCCCACGGGGAGGCGCTTTGCACCTCCCCAAGGTCAGGCACTGCCCTGTATTATTCATCCCGCACTCTTCCTGCGATGTTTCTTATCCTCACCCGCTACTGTCGAAGGATCCACATCGCGTTCCAACCGTTCGTCGCCTGACAGACAGACAAACCGTTGCCCGCGCATGCGACCGATCAGGGTCAGGCCCACTTCTCGGGCGATCTCCACACCCCAAGCGGTGAACCCGGACCGAGAGGCCAGCACAGGGATGCCCATCATTGCGGTTTTAATCACCATCTCAGACGTCAAGCGCCCAGTGGTATACATGATCTTGTCCGCCGTTGGGGCGCGCTCTGACACCATCCAACCCGCGATTTTGTCCACCGCATTGTGGCGCCCCACGTCCTCCATATAAACCAGCGGGCGATCCTGATGGCACAGCACCGAGCCGTGGATGGCACCGGCCTCAAGGTACAACGACGGAGTGCGGTTGATCTTATTGGCCAATGAATAGAGCCAAGACGTTTTGACCGGGGTGGCGGGGAGTTTCACGTCCTCTAGCCCCTCCATCATGTCGCCAAACACCGTGCCCACCGCACAGCCCGAGGTGCGAGTCTTCTTCTTCAGCTTGTCCTCATACGACGTCTGAACCTCGGTACGGACCACCGCGGTTTCCAGTTCCTCGTCGTAATCCACCCCGGTGATCACATCGTCATCCCGCAGCATCCGTTGGTTGCGCAGAAAGCCAAGCGCCAGGTATTCGGGGTAGTCGCCAATGGTCATGGCAGTGACAATTTCCTGCCCGTTCAGATAGATGGTCAGCGGGCGTTCTTCGACAACTGATATCTGACTGACCTCGCCGTTGTGATCGACACCAGTGACCGCGCGGGTCAATCGGGCGTTGGAGGGATTGGGCGCAATCAAATATTCTTTTAGGTCAACACTGCTGGCCAATTGAAACTCTCCCCGTTTCGCCCTAGGTCTCGTCAAAGCCAACCTAGGATCTTGCCATGCCATTCACCACCACCAAATCGGCTTTCTGGAAAGGCTTTCGCGACAGCGCGCCGTTTATTTTGGTGTCGGGACCTTTTGGGTTGCTGTTCGGGGTGCTGGCCGCCGAAGCGGGACTAATTGTCCCCGAAGCCTTTGCCTTTTCGATGGCTGTATTTGCCGGATCGGCGCAGTTTACCGCCCTGCAACTGATGCAAGAGAACGCGCCGGTGTTCATTGTGTTGATCTCAGCCCTTGCGGTGAACCTGCGGGTGGCAATGTATTCGGCCTCGCTGACGCCCTATCTGGGTTCGGCGCCGTTGTGGCAGCGCGCGCTGGCCGCCTATCTGACGGTGGATCAGGCCTATGCCCTGTCCATTGTTCAATTCGAGAACAAACCAAAGATGACGGTACCGCAACGAATGGCCTATTTCTTTGGCACCAACGGGCTGGTCGCACCGGTGTGGATGATCGCAACAATTACCGGGGTTTTGGTGGGATCTCAGATCCCGGCAAGCTGGGGACTGGATTTTGTACTACCGCTTGCATTCCTGGCAATGATCGGGCCGATGCTGCGCACGCCTGCGCATTTGGCGGCCTGTTTCGCCGCGATTGTCACAGCGCTGTTTGCGGTGGTCCTGCCCTATAATCTGGGACTGATCGTAGCAGGCCTGGTCGGAATGATGGTGGGTGCACAGGTCGAATTTTGGCTGGAACAACGCAAAACCAAAGCGGAGGTGCCACAATGACGACCATTGATCCAACTATCCTGTGGACTGTCATTATCGGGCTTGCCATTGGCAGCTTTGGCCTGCGCTTTGCCTTTATCGGCCTGATGGCCAATCGCACCATGCCCGCCTGGCTGATGCGGCACCTGCGTTACACGGCAGTTGCCATCATCCCGGCACTGGTGGCCCCCTTGGTGGCCTGGCCCACCCCAACCGGTGGTGTGACCAGCCTGCCGCATCTGCTGGCTGCAGGGGTGACCCTGGCGGTCGGATTGCTCAGCAAAAACGTATTGGCTGCAATGGCCGGCGGTGGCGCGACGCTATTCGGGTTGTTGTACCTGTTCGGGTAAATACCCAAACGGTGCATCGAGAAGCAAAAAGGCCCCAGTGCTTAAGCATCGGGACCTTCTTGTTTGGTAAATCTAAACGACGACAGGGCAGATTCTAGCCATTCAGCACTGCATTGCCCTTGGCCAGACCTTCCTGCAGATCCTCGCTATCATTTTCATAGTACTTCTCAGTCACCACTCCAGGCAGCGAACCGAACTGATCAGATAGTTTCACCGGATAAAAGGTCACATTGATATCTTCGAGACCGGGAACTTTGCTCAGCAAAGTCGCGGTTGAATTTGCGCAGAAGACACCGGGCACACGGCCATTGGTAACAGCCAGTTGATAGGCCGTTTGAGCCTGTTCAGGCGTCACTTCAAGCGTTTGTATCACAACATGAAAGCTGCTGCGGGCATGGCCGCTGCGATAGGCTCGTTCAGCCCCGGGGGTGATGCCATACAGCACATCATCACGCTCCGGCACCCGGTCCGCATAGAATGAACCGGCGGGATCAAAGATCACCCGCTCAGACGCGTTGATCATCAGTGAGGTATGCCCACCCTGACCCGTGCGATTATTGACCATGGTATAGAGCGTCAGTGTCGCCGGACCCGGTTCACGATATGAAACCGCAGCCAGGGTTGCGTTAGTAGCATTCGGCTGTGGCTGCGATGCGCAACCGCCCAACACTGTCAACGCAACGGCCGTTGCTGCAAAACTCGAAACTAAACGCACAGGCAGTCCTCTAATTCAGGTTGCAAAGATGGCAAGAAAAACAGCCAGTACAATCATTGCCACGCAAAACCGGGTCACAAAAGTAATAAAGCCGTTATAAGTGTTCTCTTGAACCGTGATGTCCATCGAACCGTGCTGGTGGTCTGCCATGAGAGTAGTATCCTATTGCTCTATGTTTTGTGTTGAATATCGGAATTGAAAAAGCCTGTCACCACGTCATTCGGGCGCAGGGCAAAGGAATCATGATTAGTTGTCGCTCCAACACTGGTCAAAGCCATACCCCCAGCGCCAACCCAGCCCACTACACGGGCCTCCGCCGAATCGAACCGAGTAATACATACTGCCCGCCAACAAAGCGTAGACCTCTTTCACTTGCTCCTCGGCGACCCCATACCGGATTGCCAATTCAGCGTTGCGGCTTTCACCCGTAGCAATCACACAGGCCTGCAATTCTCGGTCAGCTGCCAATCGCGCATCATAGCTTTCGCTGGCGCCGCGGGCTGATCCTGCCTCATGATAGGCGCGATCATGGCTGACACAACATGGCTCAAACGGCGGCTGTTCTTTGTGATCATTGGCAAACCGCGGCCAATAAGCAGCCACACTGTGCCACGCCGCAGACAGGCCGCCACTGCAGCCATCCGTCGTAAAAGGAGCCGGAGTTTTAGCAAGTGCAACCTGGCGCATCAATGCGGCATGCGCTTTCAACTCGAGCCCACGGCCCAATTGATCCCAGTCCTGCGCTGAAACCGGGCTGGACAGCAGCACAACCGAGAACAATCCGACTCTAAGGTGAGACATCACGGTACTCCCCCGGGGTCAGATCCAACCCGAGTTCCTCGACCAGCCATAACACCATACGCTCAGGCGTGTTCAACCCGGCCCGTACCCTTAGCACCTCACGGGCCAGTCCAGGTTCATCAGTGATCAACCCATCTACCCCCATTGAGATCATCTTGGACATTTGCAGCGGATCATTCACCGTCCAAACATACAGATCTTTGCCAGCCGCATGGACAGAGCTGATCAAACCGGGGCTGGCAATTTCAGCCCTCACAGCGGCAAAATCACCATCTAGCCCAGCCAAATTCCCCACCGCGGTGGCTGCCAGAATACCCGCACGCCAGTCCGGCCGGAGGTTTTTTGCTTTCTGAACGGACTCGTATTTTAATGACATAAAGGCAATTTGATCCGCCATATCTACGGCTTCGATCAATTGTACGGTGCGCCCTTCAAGGTCGACGTCATAACCATAATGCTTAAACTCAATCAGCAGCTTGGCACGGCCTTTAACCTGCGCCAGAACCTCACTCAGCAACGGGATGCGCTCGTCGGCATAGAGCGGGTCATACCAGCTGCCAATATCGACCTCCTGCAGATCTGTCGTTGATGTAGCGTGGATCTGCAAATTGGTCTTGGCCAGCTTCATCAGATCGGCGTCATGCATCACGACAATTTGGCCATCTGCACTTTCCTGTACATCAATCTCAACCCAATCAGTGCCCTGTACCAGCGCCTCTTCGATCGCAACCGTAGTGTTTTCCGGGCGGCTGCCAGCGGCGCCACGATGTGCAATGATTTCGACCTTGTCTTCTGTCTGCACCGCATCAAACAGCGCCTGACCCAACCAGAGCGATATGCCGCCAAGCACCACCGCGATCGCGCCAGCCCCCAACACGCCAAACCGCATTCTCGTTTTGGGGCGCAGATCGTCGGGCAAAGGCGGATGCTCACCGCCAAAATGGCGGTCCAGGATTAAGGCCAAGGCGCCAAGCGCCAGTGCAGACAACACCGCATCCCCGACCAACCAGAGCAACATAATCAGAACTGCAACAAACAGCACCTGAATCATGCCCGCTCCGGCCCCAACCGGCATCCAGGCAATCATGCCACCCGCCAAAACCGCCAACGCCGCTGCCAACGCAGCGCGCATCGCAATCCAGACAACCAGTTCAATTTGCAGTTTCAAATGATGCCCGCGCATACGCTCAGTACTCATTGCAAAGCTGTTGCGCGGGGACTGACCGTCGAACAACACCAGATGCAATGCCAGCGCCCAGGCCGACAGGCGTTGCAGCAACAACAGGGCCAGCCCCACGGCAATCACACCGATCAACCCAGCTGCCAACTTGAAGGCAGGCGGGTGATAGGTCAGGTAATAGTTGATATCAAATTCGGTGAGCAACCACAGCGCCACCAGCCCGGCAGCAATTGCAAACGGGGCCGCAAGCAGCAGAATTCGCAGCAACAACAAGCCAATAAAAACGGCCAGCGGGTACAGTTTTCGAACCACCGCCACTAGGGCTATGCGCGCGGTTTGCCATTGACTGGCCTGTTCATACCGCAGCGCAGAGGCCATCACCGCAAAGGTGGCAGCTGCTGCCACCAGCACGATACTGGCAACCACCAGCGACAAGACAAACCCGATGGGAGACAGGATAAACAGCGCAATATCCTGATCGGTCAGCGCTGATTGGCTGGAAAAGGACACAGCCAGATTGACCAATGCCCCCATCAACGGCGCAATCAGGGCCAATGCTAGCAGACGCAGCGAAACATGTACGGTCAGAAACAAGCGCCAGCGCGTTCTGGCTTCAGCATAGGCTCGCAAAACAGTGGAAAATGGCTTCAAGACAAAATCTCCTGACAAAATCACCCCTATAAGACGGTGCCTTGCAATGCAGCACAAGGGTCAGGCACCGCCCGACCTAAAAGCCGGGCCGTGCACAGAGCAAGCTGGAGTGTGCTAGCTGTCGTCCAGATCCGAGGCCAGCCGGAAACCGATGCGTTTTGCTGGTGTATCGGCTGCGGGTTTTGGCAAGGCGCGTAGCATCACATTGAGCTGACTGATGTGCTGCACCAGCTGGGTTTTACTGCCCCCCCCATCAGTGCCGTAGAAGGTAATGATGTCCGGGTCAAAATACCCCATGCCTTCGATACGCAACACCCCAGCATCACCGCCGGTGAAGCCCATTGCGATCTCGTGTTCGCCGTCCAGTTGCTCTTCAAAATTCTTGATGTACAGCACCAGACGCTCATAGGCCCAGCGCGCAGGGCTTTTGGTCTCAACTGGCTTATTCAGCGCCTCGGGCACCGTGGATAGACCAGCTTTGGCCTCGGGGTCGGCGTGGACCTCGTGCAATTGCGGCAAAGCTGCAGATTCAGCAGCCTCAGCTGTGGTCATGATTTCGTCGCCCATTTGGGTCTCTCCCCTTGGGGCTTGTTACCCCTTACGCTGGTACAGCCAAGCGCCATCTTCACGCCGACTGCGGTCCAGTTTTCCAATACAATACAGGTGATTTACATGGGCCACCGCCTCGACCAAGGCAAGGCCGTATTCACCTTCACCGATTGAACGTTTGAACAAGGGTGCAAAACACTCGGCCGCAGTTTTGGGTTGATCCAGATGATCCAACAGCCGATCCAGTGCGCCGTGATGATTGTCGATCAACTGCCTCATTCGCAGTGGCAACCGCGAAAACGGCAGTTTATGACCGCCCAACGCGATGTGATCTGCCCGCGCCAGCGGTGCCAAGCGTTCACAAGCCTCTAGCCAGTCGGCCAGCGGATCCGCCATTGGTTCGGTGGCATAAACGCCGATGTTAGGACTGATCGAGGACAGGATCTGGTCGCCGGTGATCACCAGATTGTCATCACGGCTCCAGAACGTGGCGTGTTCCGGTGCATGGCCATTCCCCATGTGTACGTCCCAGTCGCGCCCGCCCATACGAAACACGTCATCCTGTTTGATCCGGGTAAAGCCCAGAGGCATTGGGTAAACCACATCTGCAAAATTGAAGGGACGGTCAGCGGCACGTTTGTCATAGATCTCGGGGTCCATGCCAGCACTGCGGTAATACTCCAGCGTTTCCTGTGGCCATTCTTCCTGTACATCCAACGTCAGCATACGGGCAAACAGCCAGGCTGTGCGTGTGGTGACCAGTTCAGCGCCGTGTTCAGACTGGAACCAGCCCGCGTTGCCAATGTGATCAGGGTGGTGATGGGTGACCACAACCCTCTTGACTGGTTTGCCATTTAGTGGCCCAGCCATCAGCTGTTCCCAGATGGCGCGGGTTTTCTTGGATGAAAACCCTGTGTCGATCACCGTCCAGCCATCGCCGTCATCCAGCGCATAGACATTCACATGATCCAGCTTCATCGGCAGTGGCAGACGCATCCACAATACGCCCTCAGCAACTTCGATGGCTTCGCCGGGTGCAGGCGGCGTTTCCCAAGGGTGACGCATAGTGACTTCGGGAACGCTTGTCATAATCAGCCTGCCAGTTCTTCTAAGGTTAGTGCAAAGGCGCCATCGGCCCCGGCCTGCGCGTGCGCCAACAGCGCCGCATGTTCTGGGAGCAAGCGAGTAATATAGAACCGCGCCAGTTTTTCACGCGGCCCACCCAGATCAGCCATGGCTGCAGCTAGATGGAAATGCCCTCCCAATACACGCGCGAACGCCCGCAGATAAGGAACCGCACCCGCAAACCGATCGTTCATTCTGTCCTGCACCACCAGCCATTCGGTTGCTTCGCGCAGGGATTCGCAAGCCTGCCAGACGCTTTCGGCCATATTGGGATGGGTGACTCGGGCCCGCTCTGCCTGTTCTTCGATCTCGTCGATCAGGCGGTTGGCCATATCACCGCCATCCAACATTTTACGCGCCACCAGATCCATCGCCTGAATGCCATTGGTGCCTTCATAGATCGCAGTTACCCGTGCATCCCGGAAAAACTGCGCTGCCCCGGTTTCTTCGATATAACCCATGCCACCGTGTACCTGCACACCGGTATCCGCCACCGAGATACCTGTATCTGTTCCAAAGGCCTTGGAGATTGGGGTGAGAAACGCAGCGCGGGTGGCCCATTCTGCATCTCCTGTTGCAGCTTGCATATCGATGGCGACCGCACAGGACATCAATATGGCGCGGGCCGCAAACAGGTCCGCCTTCATCGTCATCAACATCCGGCGCACATCCGCATGATCAACAATAGTACCGCTTTCACTGCGCCCTTGCTTACGCTCTAGTGCATAGGACATGGCCTGTTGATACGCGCCTTCGCCAGCGCCGATCCCCTGACCACCAACGCCCAGTCGGGCATTGTTCATCATGGTGAACATCGCGGCCAAACCGCCGTGCTCATCGCCAACCAGCCACCCCGTGGCCTGATCATACTGCATCACGCAGGTCGGAGAGCCATGCAGACCCATCTTATGTTCCAGACTAACCACACTCAGGCTGTTTGCCTCACCGGCCTCACCGCTTTCATTAGGCAGATACTTCGGCACCAGGAACAAAGAAATCCCTTTGGTCCCCGGAGCGCCATCCGGCAGGCGCGCCAATACCAAGTGGCAGACATTGCTGCAGAAATCATTGTCGCCCCAGCTGATAAAAATCTTCTGACCACTGATCGCATAGGTGCCGTCACCATTGGCTTCAGCTTTGGAGGACAGCGCCCCAACGTCCGATCCCGCCTGTGCTTCGGTCAGGTTCATGGTTCCGGCCCACTCGCCAGAAATCAGCTTGGGCAGATACAGGTCTTTCAACGCATCACTGGCGTGATGGACAAGTGCTTCAATCTGGCCCTGACTCATCAGCGGGGCCAATTGCAGCGACAGGCAGGCCCCACTCATCATTTCGTTCACCGCTGTCGTCAGGGTCATGGGCAGTGCCATTCCACCATGCTCTTCAGGTGCACTCATCCCGATCCAGCCCCCCTCAGCAATGGCCTTCCAGCCGTCTGCAAAACCAGGGGAGGTTCGCAAGACACCATTTTCCAACCGTGCAGGCTCCAGATCTCCACCCCGTTGCAAAGGGGCCATGACCTCGTCACATAGTTTGCCTGCTTCGATCAGGATCGCGCTCACCATCTCACTTGTGGCTTCGGCAAAGCGTTCACTCTCTGTGACCTGCTCATAGCCAACAATGTTATTCAGTAGGAATTCATATTCGGGGACGGGTGCGCGAAAACTCATGGCATCCTCTTTCTATGATGCTGCGACGCGGGCTTGGCATCCCTGTACGCAGCCGGTATCTGTCAAATCTTGGACGACTACCTAGCGGGACCAGCCGCGCAAGCAACCAAAACGCGGCGTCACCACAATGCATAAGAAAAATACCCAAATACTGAGCTCTGAGGAGCACGATCTGGATCAGGCGGCTACGTTGTTGTTGGCCGGTCAGCTTGTCGCCTTTCCAACCGAGACCGTTTACGGCTTGGGTGCTGATGCCCGCCAGGGTCAAGCGGTGGCCGCTGTTTATGAGGCCAAAGGTCGTCCCTCCTTCAACCCCTTAATCGCCCACTTGCCATCAATCGACGCCGCACAGCGATACGTGCAGTGGAGTGCTCAGGCCCAGACGCTGGCAGATGCATTCTGGCCGGGACCGCTGACACTGGTTCTTCCGCTGCGCCAAGATCATGGTATTTCTCCGCTGGTTACCGCTGGATTGGATACTCTGGCTGTTCGGATCCCAGCCCACCCCACTGCACACAAGCTGCTTGCGCTGGTTGATGGCCCGGTTGCGGCACCTTCGGCCAACCCCTCTGGGCGGATCAGCCCCACCACCGCTGCTCATGTCAGTGCTGGGCTGAATGGGCGTATCGCAGCGATTGTCGATGATGGGGCCTGCGGCGTCGGACTGGAGTCCACCATTGTCGGGCTTGCCACGCCTCAACCTATATTGCTGCGCCCGGGCGGCTTGGCGGCCGAGGAAATCGAAGCCGTACTTGGGCATCCTCTGATGCAGCGCGATGCCCATGACGCTTTGACAGCACCAGGGCAATTGCTCTCCCATTACGCCCCCAACGAACAGGTGCGGTTAAACGCGATGCAGGCTAAAGCCGGAGAACTGATGCTTGGCTTCGGTGCCATGGCATGTGATCTGAACCTGTCGGAAGCTGGCGATCTGGCCGAGGCGGCTGCCAATTTGTTTGGTCACCTGCATCAGCTCGACGCGTTAAACAAACCCATCGCAGTGGCCCCGGTGCCAACGCATGGCTTAGGCGTTGCGATCAATGACCGCTTGCACCGCGCTGCCGCACCTCGGAATTAAGCGCTCCACTGTAGTCCCCATCGTCCGATAGATTGAAGCTTACCAAAACACCGGCAGGCACGGTGCCACGCCCAACGGGTCTTGCGCCTCCGCAAGGAGGCCGAGACTGGGCGGGAGGACATCGTGAATTCAGGCGTGCCCCGCCTCGCTCGATAACCCCAACGGATCCACCCCCAGCGTTTGGAGTGCAGCGCCCCACTTACCGCCGTCATCCATATCAAACACCAGCCCCGCGTCTGCTTCGGCCGTTAACCAGCCGTTTTGGGCAATTTCACTCTCCAGCTGCTCTGGCCCCCAACCGGCATAACCCAGCATCATCAGAACTTTCTCCGGCCCTTGACCAACGGCGATATCTTCTAGGATATCCAGCGTCGCAGTCATCGAAAACTCGGGCGATACGTGCAGAGAATTGAGACTGGCCTCATAGTCCGGCGTATGCAGCACAAAACCACGCTGCGTTTCAACAGGCCCACCAAAACGCACCGGGAGTTCCCCCTGCGACGCAGGCTCCGCTGTTATGTCCAGCTGGCGGAGCAGATCGCTCAACTGCACCTCTGGCGCGGTCTTGTTGATGATCAGCCCCATGGCGCCGTCCTCGGTGTGAGAACACAGGAAAACCACAGTGTGGTCAAACCGTTCATCGCCCATACCCGGCATCGCAATCAGGAGTTTACCAGTAAGATTCATATTGCTCCCTCTCTGTTTCAACCATGACGCGGCAAGAGGTCCTGTGCAAGGGCGCGCTTTCTGTCGCGCCCAGGCAGATCCGAATTTCTGTCATATGGCTAACCACAACGTGACTTGGCTTTTCGGCGGCAACAGACCATCAATGGCCGTATGAAACAGGCGCTACAACTCATCTCAGCCGGACTTTTGTCTCTTGCGGTCCCAGCGCAGGCATCCAGCGGTTCTGAACCCTTTGTCGAAATCGAAGTCATTGACGGCGGTCTTTCGGCCCAGGGCACATATATCGGCGCCTTGCGGGTGACCCTGCAGGACGGCTGGAAGACCTACTGGCGCAGCCCCGGCGACTCGGGCATCCCGCCCAGCTTTACTTGGCGCGGTTCCCGGAATGTTGGCGAAATGTCGATCACCTGGCCCACCCCCGAAGTCATCATGTCGGGTGGATTTCAAACCATTGGCTATCACAATCAGTTGGTTCTACCGGTTGAGATCACGCCGCAGTCCTCAAACAAGCCCGTACGCCTCAAAGGGCGGATGGAACTGGGTATTTGCAAAGATGTCTGCGTCCCGGCAGAACTCAAATTCGACCACCAAATGGACCCCGAAGCGGGCCGCCACCCGGCAATTGCGGCGGCCTTGGCCAATCGCCCCTACTCGGCCTCCGAAGCAGAGGTAAAAGCCGCAAAATGCACCCTGTCCCCGACCAAGTATGGCATGCGGGTTGAGGCCCGGATTACAATGCCATCCGCAGGTGGCACGGAGGTTACGGTGATCGAACCCGGCTCACAACAGATTTATGCTGGCGATACCACGACCCAGCGGACCGGTGGAATTCTGACGGCCTCTACCGAGTTTTTGCCTGCAACCACAGGTGCCTTTGCCCTGGACCGTTCGCAGTTACGGATCACCGTGCTTGGCAGCCATCACGCCGTCGACATTCAGGGCTGTACTGCTGGATGAGGGCTAGCAAGTGACTGCCGAAAAGACACCTCTTGTTGGCGCCATCGCGGTGGTTGCCCACCAGGGTAAAACCATTCTTGTTCAGCGCCGAAATCCGCCCAGTGCCGGCATGTGGGGCTTTCCCGGTGGCCATGTCGAACTGGGCGAAACAGCGATGAACGCTGCCGCGCGCGAACTGCTGGAAGAAACCGGTGTGCATGCCCGACCTCTTGAATATCTGACCAATGTCGATGTCATCCTACGCGATGATGACGGCCAAATTGAGTGTCAGTACCTGCTGGTGGCCGTATTGTGTGAATATCAAAGCGGCACACCTATGCCCGCAGATGATGCGCTACAGGCCTGTTGGCTGGAGGTTGATGAGCTGGAGAACAGCAGCCTTCCCCTCCTTGATCAAGTTGCAGAGGTGGCCCGGTTGGCGCAGGCACGGATGCAAACTCGCTAAGTCCGGCTGTATGTCAACCCTCCCGGCGCAAGCGCGGACCATAGGTCAACGCTGCGATAAGGTAGCTCACCAATACAATTGCCAAAGCTCCTGCCAAAAACACCAGCAGGGCAGCCCGCATCGGGTCCATTGACGCAAGCATTGGCAGTGCATCCAGCAGCGCCGGATGGTGCCCCCCCGTGACCATCGTCCGGCCCAGTGTCAGCCCCAGCCAGACGACCTGCAGAGCCCCCAAAACCAACATAAACCAGCGTGTCGCTCCGGCCTGCAAGGCATGGCGAAGTGCGGCGATTGGCCGTGCCACATCGCGCTGCATTGCCACCAGCGCAGGCACCAACAACAACACCAACCCCATGCCAAATCCCAGCCCATAGACCAGGGTGATAACCGTTGGCTTCAAAAACTGAGCCTGTTGGGACCGTTCAAACAACAGAGGCGCTAAGCCGAGAACCGTGGTGAGGGTAGTCAGCATCACAGGCCGCAGCCGATCAGCAGCCCCGTCAATTATCGACGGTATCAGTCCGCGTTCTTCTGCATATTCGTCGATGGTGGTCACCAGCACGATGGAATCATTGATAATGATCCCCGTCATCCCCAGCAGCCCCACTACAGTGAACATGCTCAGCGGCACCTCCCAGACATAGTGACCCCAGATCGTTCCGACCAAGCCAAATGGGATGATAGCCATGACGACCAAAGGGCGCGTCCAGCTGGCAAATACCCATGACAGCACCAAATAGATCCCCGTCAGGCAGAGGATCAAACCGGTTTTGGCATCGTTCAAGAACTCACTTTCCTGCTCACTCAGCCCTGCCAATCGCCAGTCGACCTGCCGTTCGCTGGCTATGGTCGGCAAGATGTCGTTCTCCAGCGCTTGCATGGCCATTTCAGCACGGGCCGGGTCATCTTCGGAAATGTCGCCGGTCACCGAAATCAACCGAATGCCGTTTTCACGTCGCACCGTAGAAAAACCACTGCGGCGACTGACCGACACGATGTCCGCCAAGGGCACATAGGCGCCACCCGGTGCGCGCATCAAGGTCCGTTCCAGAAAATCCGCGGTCAGCTCCCCGGCGGGCAACTCAACCCGGATCGTGGCTGACCGTGGCCCATCCGGGTATGTCGCTGCCTCAATACCGTTCAACCGTGCACGCAAACTCCGCCCCAGCGTATCAATGGTAAAATTCAGCGCCTTCCCCTGCGGCGTCAAATCAAGAATAATCTCTTCCTTGTCATAGGCCAGATTGTCCTCCACCGCCGTGATTTCGGGGTAGCGTAGTAAAGCTTCTTTCAGATCTTCACTCGCCGCCTTTAAGGTCTGCACATCGGCTCCATAGAACTGGACGTCCAGCGCATCACCGCCCGGCCCCGAACGCCAGCCCCGGAACGATACGGTTTCTGCCATCGGATGATGAATCACGCTGTCCTGCAGCTCAGCAATAAAAGCAAAACTGGAATATGGGCGCAGGTCAGCGTCGATCAGCTCAATACTGATACCGCCCAGCAAATCTGTATCTTTAGTGTCCACTCCAGACAGGCCACGGCCAGCATTGCCACCAATTTCGGCCATCACATAATCCAGCGGATTGAGGCCATAGCGGGTCTCATACTCCGCGCCCAGGGCCTCGGTCGCGCGCTGCATTTCGCGCATCATGTCTAAGGTTTCGGCCCGGCTGGCCCCCTCGGCCATGGCAAAGTTTCCCGCGACCGAGCCGCGTTCGGGCGCGTTAAAGAAGCGCCATTTAACATCGCCACCAATGAACAGCGCCATCTGGCTGGCCAAGATCGCCAAGGCCCCGGCCAGAACAACATACCGCCCCCAAATCACCCAAGCCATCAACCGCCGGAACAGATGATCCCGCACCCAACGGAAGCCCCTGTTCACCACCCGGTTGGGGTAGTCGTACCAATGTTCCTTTGCCGCATGCGCAATGGCATGGGACAGGTGGTTGGGCAGGATCAGGAAACACTCAACCAAGGAGGCTGCCAGCACAGCGATCACCGTCAAGGGAATGTCACGGATCAAATCCCCAAACCGGCTGCCAATAATGGTCAGACCAAAGAAGGCAATGATCGTGGTCAGTGTCGCCGCCAGCACGGGCATCGCCATGCGCTGCGCCGCGTTTTCCGAGGCCGCCACCGGATGTTCACCCAGGCGTCTGGCCCGAAAATCTGCGTGCTCCCCCACCACAATGGCGTCATCCACGACGATACCGAGCGTAATGATCAGGCCAAACAGGCTGATCATGTTGATGGTAAGTCCGGCGGCATACATGATGGCAATCGCGGCAAGCATCGCAGCCGGTATCCCCGCCGCCACCCAGAACGCAATACGCGCGTTCAGGAACAGGAACAGCAGCGTCACCACAAGGGCCAACCCCATCAGTCCGTTGTCCACCAATAGGTTTAAACGACCGGTAATGGCCTCGACCCGTGTGCGGATCAGTTCAATACTAACCCCCTGTGGCAAGCTGGCCTGCACCTGTTCAACCACCTGTTCAACACGGCGTTGAATAGCAATGGCATCGCCCTTATCCGACCGATCCACACGCAGCGACATAGCCGGGTTTTCCCCGACATAATAAGAGCGGTTGCGATCAACGCCTTCAATCCTGATCTGCGCCACATCGCCAATGGTCAGCGCTGACCCATCAGGGTTCGAACGCAAGACAATGGCTTCTATCTCTTCGGGTTTTCGCTTTTCCCGCCCCGTGCGCACCCGTGCATTGGCCCCTGAAATATCCCCGGCAGGATCCGCGTTGACCTCACCTGCAATGGCCTCGGCAATCTGGGTTAGCGTCACATCATTGGCGATTAGATTGTAAGACGGCACTTCGACCATAGTTTGTGGAGCAGCCACACCGCGAATGGTGGTGCGGGTCACCCCCACTTCGAACAGTCGCGAGATAAGCTCATCCGCAAACAGACCCAACTGTTGCGGTTCCAGCGGCCCAGTGATGACAACATCGGTGACCCGATCTCGCCAGGCCCCACGGATAACCTTTGGGTCATCGGCCTCAGCTGGCAATGTGGTGACTGCATCCACGGCAGACTGCACATCATCCGCAGCGCGCGCCATGTCCCAGTTGGGTTCAAAGTCCAAACGAATGGAGGCCCGACCTTCACGTGAAGACGCAGAAGAGGATTCTACCCCGTCCACCGCAAGCAGAGCCGGCTCCAAGGCTTGAACAATGGCGCTGTCAACATCTTCGGGTCCGGCACCGTCCCAAGTCACCGAAACCGTCACCCGGTCGATAATCACATCCGGAAAAAACTGTGCCCGCATATTGGGAATGGCCGCAATGCCCAGCACCAGCAAGATCACCAAGAGCAAATTTGCAGCGGTCCGATGCCGGGTGAAGTAGCTTAACAGGCCACCCGCAGATTTGGGCAGGTCGCGGATCATTCGAAAACTCCGGGTGTGCTTGCACCCATGGCCTGACCTACCGGTCGGACCGCACCTAAGCTCAGATCCTCATCAGGCGCCATCCTTTTAGCCCCCCATCCGCGATTCAATCCGGGTCACCAGCTTTGCCGGCACCTTGGCCTCGGCCAATTGTCCCAGAACCCGTTGTTTGGCTTCATCCGGCATACGGCTGTTTCCTTTGACAAAGGCCAACAGCCGCGCGCGCCGATCATCACTCAATTCAATCAGTTCCGCCTGTGGCTGTGCCGCAGCCTCATCTCGTAGCGCCCGCACCTTAATGCCTGCCCCCAATAGCGGCGTACGACCAACCACCACTTGACGACCCGCCAATCCGGCCCCCCGGACCAGGATTTGATCTCCCTGACGTCGCACCAATTCGACCTCAAGCTGCTCCAGCCGGTCCTCAGCTCCTAAAACCAGAACCGTGCCACTGGCATCCAGAACCGAGGCCGGTAACAAGGCCACCGCGTTCAGTTCCGGTTCAAGAACGGTAACTGTAACAAAATCACCGGGCTTGAACCCAGGTGCTGCGTTCAACCGGGCATAGATCAGCCGCCCTGACTGGCCCTCACCAGCCCCACCACTGTCACGACTGATGATCCCGGTGGCGCTAAGATCTGCACCTGTCGCATCCAAAGATGCCCGCATTGACGCCTTCAATAACCGTCCGTTTTCATCCAGCAGCCGGGCGTATTGCACTGTGGAAATGCGAAACGCCACGTCCAACAGCGTTGGGTCGACGAGATCAGCCAACTTTTCATTGGCGGACACGAGGCGGCCTTCAACCAAATTCACCGATTGCAATGTGCCGTCGAACTCAGCCTTCACAGTGGTATCCGCAAGATCGCGTTGCGCAGTTTCCAGCGCAATCTGTGCCCGTGCCAACCGGGTCGAGGTCTGATCCACCCGGGCTTCTGCCTGCGATACCGCCTGCCGCCGTGAAATCACCGCCTGCCGGGCCTGCACCGCGGCCAGTTCCGCAATCTCAACCGTGGCAGCAGTGCCAACACCGCGCTCTTTCAGATCGATCTGACGTTGAAAGGCCCGTTGGCGCAGCTGTGCCTGATCCTGAGTTGCCGCCAGTTCGTCCTGCGCTAACCCCAGCGCCCGACCCGCTTCACGCTCTTCTGCGTTGGCGTCCTGCATATCGGCTTCTGCCCGATCCAATGCCGATTGCGCATCCGCCGGGTTGATCTGCACCAGCAACTGACCCGCCACAACTGCGCCGCCCTCTTCGAAGCCCTCAGCCAGGGTGATCACCCGCCCAGCCACTGGGGTACGCAATTCCAGTCGCCGACGGCTTTCGACCTTGCCAAAAGCGATCAGCTCTGGCGCCACATTTTTCAATTCGGCGGTTACCAGGTTCACCGCAAAAATGCGTTCCCGAGGCGCCGGAGGTTTATGCTCGGTATTCATCCGCTGCTGAACGGCGCCAAAAACCAGCTGCCCCGCATAGAGCAGAAGGGCCAGACAGGCCGATGCCAGGAATATCCCGGTCAAACTCTGACGCAAAAACCGCATCCATAGTCCCTTTCAGGTGGCATTCGCTGCCTGTTTCAGCCCGTTGGACCCTGTCGGAACCTATCAAGTTTCGGCAGGGTTTACGAGGTTACACGCAACAACAGGTTATTTCCGTCGCTTGTGTTCTTCTAATCTGGGCATAATTTCTACAAAATTACAGGGCCGGTGCCGATAATCCAGCTGTAGCGACAAAATTTCGTCCCAACCATCCTTGCATGCGCCCGGACTTCCCGGCAGCGCAAACAGGTAAGTGCCACCCGCCACGCCACCCGTGGCCCGTGATTGCACAGCGCTGGTGCCAATTTTTTTCATCGACACCATGGTGAACACTGTCCCAAATGCCTCGATTTCCTTTTCGTAGACATCGCGGTGCGCCTCAACCGTGACATCGCGCCCTGTTAGCCCGGTACCGCCCGTCGAAATCACCACATCAACATTGGGGTCTGCCACCCATGCACGCAGTTGGTCGGCGATCAGCGCGCGCTCGTCCGGCAGCATCTTACGATCTGCCAGCACATGGCCCGCAGCCTCCAGCCGATCCACCAGCACCTGCCCCGAGCGATCCTGCTCAGGCGTGCGGCTGTCCGATAGGGTCAACACCGCAATGCGAACCGGGAAGAAGTCCATACTTTCGTCAATTCGAGACATATCGAAACTGTGTCCTTTGGATGAGTGGCGTTACCCGAGATGAGTTCGGCAACGCTATTGGCCAATCAGAGGGTGATGGCAGATCTGGCGCAGTTCAATGACCTACCTCAAACCAGTGTACGGTTGGCCCCAGGTTCACCACCTCGCTAGTGCCAATAAAACCCCGGTGACCCCAGCTGTCATGAATATGGCCGCACAGTGCCAAACGTGGCTGCAATCGCTCAATGGCGGAGTGGATCGCTGTTGAGCCAACCGAAATTCCATCCGAGGTCATGTCTGCCAAACTTTTGGGAGGCGAATGGGTGATCAGAATGTCCGCGGTCGAACACTCATCCAGCAACTGCCCAGCGAAATGCTCTGTTAGATCGCAAGACCAATCGCCAAACGGCGTCACCGGCACGCCATACCCCAAACCAAAGAACCGCAACCCGTCAAGCTCAACACCAGTCCCATGCAGGACGATGGTACCATCCAGTGCAGCCGCCTGTAACTCACTTGCGCTCTCTGCATTGCCAGGCACCACCAGCATCGGCGCGGCGATATCTGACAAGAGCTGCATCGCCTGATCCAGCCCGTTTCGCATATTACAAAAATCCCCGGCGCCGATCACCAGATCTGCGTCAGCACTGGCCGCAACCAGATCAGCGGCCCGCGCGCGCGCCATGTGCAAGTCAGAAAACGCCAGTATCTTCACGCCAACATCCCAAGTTTTGCCTTCAGCGACAACAAGTCTGCCCAAGCCGCGCGCTTGCCTTGCGGCTGTGTCAGCAACTTTTCTGGCGGCACCATTGGCAGAACGGGTTTACCCCAAGCTTGCAGCCATTCTCCGCGCAACCGGCTGATACCCCGCTTGCCGAGCACCGCCTGACAGGCCGTATTGCCCATCAGCACTAGAATTTCTGGCTCGGCCAGCTCCACGTGCCGCTGCAGAAACGGGGTCATCATAGCTATATCTCCGGCCTGAACCTCTTGGTTCAGCGGAGGTCGCCAGGGCAGGACCGACGTCAGATAAACATTCTTACTGCGCTCCAGATCAATGGCTGCCAACATCTTGTCCAGCAGCCCACCTGCGCGCCCGGCAAAGGGTATACCTGCCCGGTCCTCATCACGCCCCGGCGCATCGCCAATGATCATCACCCGCGCCCCGGCCTGACCGTCGCTGAACACCAGATTGCGCGCGCCTTTCTTCAAGGCACAGTGCTCAAACCCCTCCAGCGCAGCCCGCAAACTGGGTAACCCAGTGGCCGCCCGCGCGGCCTTTTGCGCCTGCTCAACGGGGTCAACCTCTTTGGCCTTGACCACCGCAGGCGCCTGCTCCGCCTTCGCTTTTGGCACCGTTGCCTGCAACGCATAGCGATCGACCGGCTCATCACCGATGCTCTCGGTAGCGCCCAGTTCGATCTGCCACTGCAAAAGCGCCCGCGCGCTGTAATAATCTAATGCCGATTCCATAGCGCCAAACTACTCCGCTTACCCCGGATACGAAACACCCCAGCTTCTCGTTGCCAAAAATACTCAAATTCCAACACTTACGACACATGCAACGGCAGGGTTTCCCCGACGCACAACATCTTGCCCGCCACAGCCCACATCCCTATAACAGCCCCGACCCAGCGCGGAGCCTACCCATGATCCCCACCCCATTTGGCCACAAACACCTGCTTGGCATTGAACCCCTGCGCCCACACGAAATCACCGCGATTCTTGATCTGGCAGACAAATACGTTGACCAGAACCGCGCCACCGAAAAGCGATCCGAAGCTCTGGCAGGGCTAACCCAGGTCAATATGTTCTTTGAAAACTCCACCCGTACGCAGGCCAGCTTTGAGATTGCCGGCAAACGGCTGGGCGCCGATGTGATGAACATGGCGATGCAGGCCTCCTCGATCAAAAAGGGTGAAACCCTGATCGACACTGCTATGACCCTGAACGCTATGCACCCTGACCTTCTGGTGGTCCGACACCCGCATTCCGGCGCGGTGGATTTGCTGGCGCAAAAGGTCAACTGCGCGGTGCTGAACGCCGGCGACGGCCGCCATGAGCACCCAACTCAGGCACTGCTGGATGCGCTGACCATCCGTCGGGCCAAGGGCCGCTTGCACCGCTTGAACATCGCCATTTGTGGCGACGTCGCCCACAGCCGGGTTGCACGATCCAACCTGATCCTGCTCGGCAAGATGGAAAACCGCATCCGCCTGATCGGCCCGCCCACGCTGGTGCCCAGTCAATTCGCTGAATTCGGGGCCGAGATTTATGACGACATGCACGAAGGCCTGAAGGACGTTGATGTCGTGATGATGCTTCGCCTGCAAAAAGAACGCATGGATGGCGGCTTCATCCCGTCTGAGCGCGAGTATTACCACCGCTATGGGCTGGACGCCGACAAGCTGGCACTGGCCAAGCCTGACGCCATTGTCATGCACCCAGGCCCAATGAATCGCGGCGTGGAAATCGACGGCACCCTGGCCGACGACATCAATCGTTCCGTCATCCAAGAACAAGTCGAAATGGGCGTTGCCGTGCGCATGGCGGTGATGGATCTGCTGGCGCAAAACCTGCGGGCCGAACAACAGGCGGCAGCGAGCTAGACACATGGGCGTTGTGCAGCACATCCCAGCAGGCGAACGCGGCGTGATCCGTGTCTTTGATCTGGATATGCGGCCTGAACAGGCCCGGTTTCTTCGTGAACCAGGCGCATTGGCGCAGGTGCTGGGAATCGAAGAGATCGATCTGGATCACGTCGAAATTTTCCCGATCAGCGATCTCGAGGAGCTGGGTCTTGTTGGCTATTTGACCGAAGGCTGCGGTGTTCCAGCGGATCAGATAACTGGCGACGGTGAAACATTACAGGCACTGACTGGTCATGTGCTGCTGGTCCGATCCCATGCATTTGGCGGCGAAGAAACCCATCTGACCCCCGCAACTCCAATCACCCTGATCGGCGCTTACGGCGAACAGCGTCCGCAATGGACGGGTACGCCCATCCAAACCGAAAGCGCCAAACCCTTTACCGCACCACGGCTCTCCCCACGCGCGGGCCGATCAAAGGCGCGACGCATTGGGGCCAGCCTGTTTGCTGTGATCATGACCCTTATCATTCTGGCCGTTTTGAAGATGGTAACCTGAAATGTCTGAGATCCAATTCACCCCCGACCGAACCGCCTATATCCGCTCGCACGCCTGGATGGCAGCGCTGGCCATGGCGGCGGGCATGGTGATCCTCTGGGCCATGGGTAATCCCCATGTCTGGACCGGCGCTATTGGCGGGTTGGGTGCCATCATTCTGCGCGGCTGGTATTTGATGTCCGAGGAAATGGCGGTCGTCTGGACTTTGGCCGACACATCGCTGACCGGCCCGGCTGAACGCAACATACCACTGGCCCAGATCGAACGGGTGCGCACTATGGGCAGCTATGTGCAAGTGGTGACCAAAAGTGGCGACAAACATCTGATCAAGTATCAGGCAGATCCGACAGAGACCGCTAATCGGATCAAAGGGAGACAGCCATGAATGAAACAGATCAATGGGTTGGTATTCTCGACGATGATGAGAAGATCCTATGGCAAGGTCGCCCCGATGGCGGAGTCTCGATCAAGATCCAGAACATTCTGATGGCCATATTTGGGACGGTTTTTGCAGGGTTCGCACTATTTTGGATGATAATCGCATCTAAAGGGGGAGGAGATTTCTGGCTATTCGGTTTGCTGCATTTTTCGGTCGGCCTTGCACTGGTATTGTATTCTCTCTTCTGGTCGACTTTCAGACGTCGACGTAGCTGGTACACACTAACGGATCGGCGTGCATTTATTGCCATTAACCTCCCCCTTCGCGGCAAGAGTTTGAAATCCTACCCCATAGCTTCAAGCTCCCCTCTCGAACTCATCGACGGCAACCTGTCCAGTGTGAACTTTGCCGAAGAAGTAAAGAGCGGCAAAAACGGCAGCTACACTGTGTCTATTGGCTTTGAACGCCTGACAGACGGACGCGAGGTTTATCGATTGATGCGAGACATTCAGACCAAGGGCAAAGGAACCACTGCATGACCCTACTTTTCGCCAATGCCCGCCTGATCGACCCTGAGGCAGGCACGGACGCGCCGGGCCATCTGCTGGTCCAAAATGGAAAGATTACCGAAGTCTTTCCGGAAAACATCGAATTTGAGGCAATGTTTCGCGCGCGAAACATATCTCCAGAAGACGTTGAAATCATTGACTGCAAAAATCGCTGTCTGGCCCCCGGCATCGTCGATATCGGTGTCAAAGTCTGCGAACCGGGTGAACGTCACAAGGAAAGCTACAAATCGGCGGGCCTTGCGGCGGCGGCGGGCGGTGTCACCACCATGGTCACCCGCCCCGATACCGCGCCCACAATCGACAGCCCCGAAGTGCTGGAATTTGTCACCCGCCGTGCACAGGCTGATGCGCCGGTCAACGTGTTGCCAATGGCCGCGCTGACCAAAGGGCGCGACGGGCGTGAGATGACCGAGATTGGGTTCCTTATGGATGCTGGCGCGGTGGCTTTTACCGATTGCGACCGGGTTGTCACCGATACCAAGGTGTTCTCGCGTGCGCTGACCTATGCCCGGTCCTGTGGTGCGTTGGTGATTGCCCACCCACAGGAACCTATTTTGTCCAAAGGGGCTGCTGCCACCAGCGGCAAGTTCGCCGCGCTGCGCGGCTTGCCCGCCGTGTCACCAATGGCGGAACGCATGGGGCTGGACCGGGATATCGCCCTGTTGGAAATGACAGGAGCACGCTACCACGCTGACCAGATCACCACTGCCCGCGCCTTGCCCGCGCTTGAGCGCGCCAAGAATAACGGGTTGGACATTACCGCCGGCACATCCATCCATCACCTGACCCTGAACGAGCTGGACCCAGCGGACTACAGGACCTTCTTTAAGGTCAAGCCACCGTTACGATCCGAGGAAGACCGTCTGGCCGTGGTCGAGGCGGTGCGGACGGGGCTGATCGATACCATCAGTTCAATGCACACCCCACAGGATGAAGAAAGCAAACGCCTGCCGTTTGAAGAGGCCGCTGCCGGTGCCGTTGCGCTGGAAACCCTACTGCCCGCTGCCCTGCGTCTGTATCACTCGGAACATCTGGACCTGCCCACTCTGTTCCGTGCCATGTCCCTGAACCCGGCCAAGCGCTTGGGTCTGGACAGTGGCCGCTTGAGTGCCGGTGCCCCTGCGGATCTGTTGCTGTTTGATCCGGATGTACCCTTTGTAATGGATCGCTTTGCGTTGAAATCCAAATCGCAGAACACACCGTTTGACGGCCAGCGTATGCAAGGTAGGGTGCTGGCAACCTATGTCGCCGGTCAGCCGGTCTACCGGAGAACCTGATGCCCGTATTTGAGACCTCTGCCGCCCTGCTGCTACTTTGGGCCGTGATTGGCTATGGGCTGGGGTCGATCCCCTTTGGGCTGTTGCTGACCCGTGTGATGGGTCTGGGCAATCTGCGCGATATCGGGTCGGGCAATATCGGCACCACCAATGTTTTGCGCACAGGGTCCAAGAAGGCAGCGGCGCTGACCCTGCTGCTGGACGGTGGCAAGGGTGCGGTCGCAGTTCTGATTGCCCGCACTTTTGCGGGTGACGACGCGGCGCAGCTCGCTGGGCTGATGGCCTTTGTCGGTCACTGTTTTCCAGTCTGGCTCGGCTTCAAAGGCGGCAAGGGTGTCGCCACCTTCCTTGGTCTGATGCTGGCTCTGGCCTGGCCTGTTGGCATCGCTTGCTGCGCCACATGGTTGTCCACCGCGGCCGTAAGCCGGATTTCTTCGATGGGGGCACTGGGCGCAGCCCTGTCAGCGCCAGTTTGGGCAGTGCTGCTGGGATACGCAGATGCAGTTCTTCTTGCGGCTGCCCTTGCGACAATTGTGGTCTGGCGGCACAGCGCAAACATCACCCGCATCCGCGCCGGGACTGAGCCAAAAATCGGACAGAAGTAGTCCCGGCTTAGCGCCCCTTGCTGCACATAATCGCCCCAATAAACTATGGTTCACCGGATGCCCTGTGGACCCTTGCGGTGTTGCACCGTTAGCGACGGTTTCACCCAGCACCATATGCTCACGCTGTTTTCACAACCATTTGTTTCGGCACAAATGCACAGCCAGCCCTCTGCCATGCACAATCAAATTGAGTTGCTTTGAACGTGAACGTCAAAGGTCCCAGATCAGTGTCGTGGTCATCAATTACGGTGCCCCAAAACGATACAAGCCTTGCCCTATTGAATTTTCCGATCGGGCACTCACTCAAAGGATATAAACAATGAACACAGTCAAAACACTGATCAGCGGCGTCGCCCTATCCGTCGCTCTGGCAACTTCAGCCATGGCGGCCGGCGTTGAACTGAATGCATCATCTACCGGTCTAGCCCTGCAAGGTTACGACCCTGTTGCCTATTTCACAGTTGGTGAACCCACCAAGGGCAATTGGAAAATTACCAGCCTGCACAACGATGCCATGTACCGCTTTTCTTCGGAAGAGAACAAAGTTGCCTTTGAAAAGAACCCCGAAGCCTACCTGCCGGAATACGGCGGATACTGCGCATTTGGTGCAGCAATGGGTTTCAAATTCGACGGTGATCCAACCCTGTGGCGGATTGTTGATGGTGAGCTGTTCCTGAACATTTCTTCAGACATCCAAGAGCGTTGGGAAACCGACATTCCCGGTTTCATTGTTCAAGCGGACGCAAACTGGGAAGACATTGCCGACAAAGAACCGGCAGCCTTGCAGAACTAAGCTTATAACCACTCACATGAACCGACCGGCGGCAGGGCAACTTGCCGCCGGTCATTTTACTGCTTAGCCGCCCTGCGCCATCCGCTCGGTGGCTTCGGCGGTGCGTTTGGTGTTGTCGTAGATGCCCAGAAACAGATACATCATGCCCCCCATGAGAACCACATACAGGCCACCGGCAATCAGAACGCCAACCGCCTTCAGCAATCCTCCTTCCGGGCTAAACATCATACCGCCAGCGCCAACAACAACGGCGATGCACATGAGGCCCACAACAACAGTGATCAGTTTTTCGAGAGATGAAATAAAAAAGTCGCGCATAGGTTTCTCCAAATTTGAGTGTGAATACCCTAAGGATGCGCGATTTTTGGGGCTTGTGGCAAATTTTATGGTTCATCAGCCCAAAGGCGCCCCGAGAAGAAACTTGACAATACTGTGCTTTCAGTATTTTCTGTAATTACAGAAATAACAGGATTTCGTGATGAAACTGACCCCCGCCATGCAAAACTTCATCCTTCACTGGGGGGAAATGGGTTCGCGGTGGGGCGTAAATCGATCCGTCGCGCAGATCCATGCCTTGTTGCATATCACACCAGATCCGATGACCGCTGATGAGATCTGTGACGCCCTGAACCTGGCTCGGTCAAACGTGTCGAACGGATTGAAAGAGCTGCAATCGCAGGGGCTGGTAAAAACCAGTCGCAAACTCGGCGACCGGCGTGATCATTTCACGTCGATCCGGGACATGTTCGATCTGGTAGATGCGGTGATTGCAGCACGGCGGGAACGAGAAATCGCCCCAACACTACGCGCCTTGCAAGAGGTAATGACCGAGGCCGAAGACGATGCAACGCCCAAAGTTGTCAAAGACAGAATGGGGGAAACCCTGCGGGTCATGAAGATGTTTGACGACTGGTACGCAGATTTTTCCCGACTGCCCCGTTCGGTTCATTTAGCGGTGCTGAAACTGGGTTCAAAATTGGTGCGTTTTCTACCGGGAGGTAAGCCCAACGACTAGCCTAACAGGCACAAACCAGCAGGCCGGACAGAGGATGTTTGGAGATTTCTAAATGACGACTTTTATCAAATTCACAGTCCCAGATAACAGGTTTATTGGATTTTTGCTGCTGGCCCCAATTGCCACCAGCCTTTGTCTTCTTGCGCTGACCTTTGTGTTTCTCGCCGTGCAACCCACGCTCGTTTTATTGTTCCCGTCAGCGAAGGAAGGGTTGGACGAAGCAATTATGGTGCTCCCAGTCATGCAGCAAATTGCGGGTATGTCACCGATATTTGGTGGCTTGCAATATCTGCTTTTTGGCGGCGTTGCCCTCTGGATCTATCAACAGAACAACCCAATAACCCCCTGGGCCTGTGCGTTACTATTGTTTGCAGTGAACGGCGCGGTGACAGCGGCCATCTACCTTTTTGTAGATCAGGAGTTTGGCGTGCTCTGCCTTACGCTTGGGTCATTCTTCGCGCCACTTTGGGGATTGGTTTTTGCGCTGTTTTATAAGCGTTTCACCCGACAAGGGGCCAATCTGTGACCTGACAACCATTGCTGCCAAAAATTTTGCAAGGGAATTTACTCATGACAGAATTATCGAAAAGCAAACCGGACATTCAATCTGCCAGGCCCGCGCTCCACGAGGTCAACAAACGAGATTTCTACATCGCCTTGTTTGGCGCACCATTGGTAGTAGCCCTGGTTTTCTTTTGGGTCTTTTTCATACCCGTCTTAGCACTGGGGTTCGGTAGTATTCCCTGGCTGATATTTGGCGGACCCGTCTTGTGGATGACACTCAGACATCGAGGGCCGGGACCTATGCTCTTAGTTTCGACCTTTCTCAGCAATGCCCTATGCACACCACTGGCCATGTTTTTCTCATCATGGGTTTCTACACCAGCAGGTGAATTTCTGAACGATATCGAAAGTGCTATCTTCCTCGCCGCTTTCACGACCGCATTCGGATGTGTTTTTTCTCTGATCTGGGCCGCTGCATTTTGGTGGATATTCCACCTTCTGACCAAAAGGCGGACAGCGAAACAAGACGAGACAGAAGCCAGTCCGGTCCAAGCACCCGCTCAGCAGTAGACAGCCAGGAAAGGATCACAAAATGTGCCAAGCCATTCCACGCGAAACCGCCCCAAATGGTGTTCCATGGCAAGATTTACTACCAATGACCCGGCACCAGAAATTCATCGAGCTTACCCTTCCGCTGCCCTGGTTACTGGCTTCTTGGGCACTCTTTGCCTCGCCTGTTTGGTGGCTGGGGGCTTTGCCAAGTTTCATGTTTTTCCTCTGTGCACTGCGGCTGAACCACGAGGCCATTCATAGCAACCTTGGTATGTCGCGGCGCGCGGACATTGCCATCCTGCATTTCCTGAGCGCGCTGATGGGTGGGTCAAACTGCGCGGTGGCCTGGAACCACATGCAGCACCACCGTCATGCCATGGGACCAAAAGACCGTGAAGGACATTGCGGCGAGATGACAGCCTTAGAAGTCCTGAGATATGGGCCACGCTTCCCCGTCGATTTGAACCGGGCAGCTTGGTCAATGGGGGGACGGAAATGGCGGTTGCGCATTCTGCAGGATTGGCTTGGCGTCGCAGCATTTATCATCTTTGCATTGTGGCTCGGGCAGCGCTTTTTACTGCTACACTTGGTTGCGGTCGCTGTGGCGCAATGCCTGACTGCGTTTTTTGCGGTCTGGATCACCCATCAGGGCACCACAAACAGTGGGCTGGCAGCCCGCAGCCAACGAGGCGTGTTGGCCAAGGCGGCTTACCTGATGTTCTACCATCGCGAGCACCATTTGTTTCCGAAGGTGCCCGTTGCCCGGCTGCCAGAATTGGCGGATCGATTAGACCGCGGGATTGCAGGATATGCTGAAAGTCGGCGTCCAGTCGTCTCGTTCTTGGACAGCGAAAAAGTTGGACGAGGTTCGCCCATTTCGTCTTGCTAGAAGTAGTTCAGCCGAAAACGTGTCGAACAGCCCGGCCAATATCCGGGCTGTTCGATTGATAGGTTAGTAACTGAACTCGCCATAGATCTTGGTCAGATCCCCATTCCAATCGCCATGATAGCGCTCCAACAGCTCATCAGCGGGGACTTTACCGCTGTCCAAGCTGTCTTTCAGCGCGTTTAGGAAATGGGTTTCGTCCGGGACCAACCCACCAGCGCCGGCCCGGCCGCGTGCTTTTAGCCCAGCATCGGAGATTGCCACCACTTCGCGGGCCAGATCCATCATCTTGATGTCCCCTACTTGTGCCTGCAAGGCGGACTGCGAAGCTGCGACCCGCAGGCCTTCACGGGTTTCGGCGTCCCAGCCTTTGGCCAGATCCCATGCTGCATCAAGGCTGGACTGGTCATACATCAAGCCAACCCAGAACGCAGGCAGCGCACAAAGACGACGCCACGGGCCACCATCTGCGCCGCGCATTTCCATGTATTTCTTGATCCGCGCCTCGGGAAAGGCCGTGGTCAGGTGGTCTGCCCAATCTGACAGCGTTGGCATTTCGCCAGGTAGCGCAGGCAATTCGCCCTTTAGGAAGTCACGGAACGACATGCCCAGAGCGTTGATATATTCACCGTTGCGATAGACAAAATACATCGGCACATCGAGCGCGTACTGCACGTAGGCCTCAAACCCAAAGCCCTCTTCGAACACAAAAGGCAGCATGCCTGTGCGCGCATCGTCCAGATGACGCCAGATCTTGCTGCGCCAGCTTTTGTGGCCGTTTGGCTTGCCCTCAAAAAACGGCGAGTTGGCAAACAGAGCGGTGGCCACCGGCTGCAGGGCAATTGCGACGCGCAATTTCTGCACCATGTCGGCCTCGGACCCGAAATCAATGTTGACCTGCACGGTGGTGGTCCGGCGCATCATATCGCGGCCCATTGTTCCGACCTTGGCCATGTAGTCATTCATCAGCTGATAGCGGCCCTTGGGCATCAGCGGCATCTGGTCGTGGTTCCAGATCGGGGCTGCGCCCAGACCAATAAAGCCCACACCGATCTTGTCGGCGATTTCCTTGACCTCACGCAGGTGGACGTTCACTTCGTCGCAGGTTTCGTGAATAGTCTCTAGCGGAGCACCCGACAGTTCCAGCGCACCACCCGGTTCCAGGCTGACGTTCGCACCGTCTTTTTCCAGGCCAATCAGATTGCCGCCTTCGGTGACCGGCGACCAGCCATAGCTGTCGCGCAGGCCTTGTAGCACTGCCACAATAGAGCGTTCGCCCTCAAACGGCAGCGGCTTCAGCGAGTCTTTGCAATAGCCGAACTTTTCGTGCTCGGTGCCAATACGCCAATCGGCCTTGGGTTTGCAGCCATCAGCCAGATAACCCGCCAGTTGGTCGTGATGTTCGATGGGCCCGCCACCGGACTGAGGAATGGACATGAGCGGCGCTCCGTTGCTGTAAGATCATGTTGGTCGATCAGTGGTGAGGTGAATTTACGTGACTGTCAATGCAGCCTGTGCATTGGCGGGCGCGTGGCATTGCGTTCCCAGATCACGACATGGTGAGGTCCGGGTTTGCGCAGCTCCGCCAACATTCGTTCTGTGCGCAATCCGGGCAGACTGGCAAAGACATCAAACAGGGTCTCGGTCCCAGCTGCATTCACCGGGATATGCAAGGCATCCTGCCCCGGCTGCTGGAGGATCCAATGTGCGGGCTTGGCGGTGTGGTCCAGCGCCAGCATGGTCAGTTCGGACACCGCAACGGCGCCGCCGGTCAAAGGACCGAAATAGGCAATTTGGCCCTCGTCCACCTGCACCACGCCCGGACCATCAGCCTCAAGGCGAAAGCGCAGCCGTTGCACGCCCACAATTGCAAGTGCGGTGCCGACGATCAGCAGAACCCAGCCCCCCCAGAACAACAAGCCAAAAGCCCCCAACACCCAGCGCAGCCCCATCAACAACACAACGGCGGCAACGATAAGTTCGCGCCAGCGCCAAAGTGCTGTTCGGGCTTCAGGTCTGATCAGACTCATGTTGTTTCCTTTCGGCCAGTATCGAACAGGACCAACGAAAACTCTCCTGCCCGTTGGTACCCTAAGGACATATAGGCACGAACCGCGGCGGTACTAGCAGCAAACAGCACAGATTGTGTCACCCCCTTGGCGCGAGCCTCTTGCAGGTGCAACGCCAGGGCCAGCCGCGCATAACCACGACCGCGCAGGTCGGGTGGTGTGTAAACGCCACCGACTTGCACCACCGAAGGCAGGGCCGCGTTAAAGCCCGTCATTGCAACGGGCTGATTATTGACCAATAGCGCACGATGGCTGTCTTTTTCGATGTAGCTGGCAATGTCAGTTTCAGCCACTGCTGCGGCCTTTGACTTTGAGGTTCCCATGACCTCGAAATGGTAGCTGGTACGCCAGTGCACCACCAGTTCGCGTGGCACTGCTGACAGCGGGACCAGCTCCCCTCCCTGCATTTGAGGCATGATCAATTCTGCCAAATTCAACCGAAAGGCAGGCTCGTCATCATTGAGTAATGCCGGCACATCACTCAGCCCGGCAGCCGACAAAAAGGCGCGAACCTGACGTGTTTCGCCCAAACATCCGGTCAACACTGGCCGGTCAGCAATCAGGTCGCTCGCGCGCTCCCACATGCGATCAACTGCATTTGGCGCCTGTAACAGGATCATGCCCGAATTGGTGATAGCAAAAATCCCGGGAGCCGAGCCTTGGGACAACCAGAGGGTCATGCCTTTATCAGACGTTTTGTCATGAAGCCCATGGTCGCGCAGATTGCTCAGCAAGAACATCGACGATTGCAGGTTGGCGTACAAAAAGGACTGGATCCAGTCCAGATCTGCGTCCTGCGCCAGACGCCAGCTCATCACCAGTCCCCAAGCGCCTGTTGCCACAGAGTCATCGCGGCCACCGCAGCCGTATCGGCGCGCAGGATACGGGGCCCCAGGCTGACGACGTGAGAATAAGGCAAAGAGTGAAGCCGTTTGCGTTCGACTTCGGAAAATCCACCCTCGGGGCCGATCAGGATGGCCCAGGGCGCATTGCCGTGGGCACCTGCCGCCAGTTCCAACGCATTGCCCACCTCTGCCTCATCACAGAACATCAGCTGTCGATCCTCAGGCCAATGATCGAGCAGTCGGCCTAACTTTTGCAGATCCCCCACCTCGGGCACATAGGTGCCGCCGCATTGTTCAGCCGCTTCAACCGCATGGGACTGCAACCGATCCTGACGGATGCGTTCGGAATTGGTGAATTCGGTTTGTACCGGTAGGATTTTTGCGGCGCCCATCTCGGCGGCTTTTTCGACTATGAAATCGGTGCGCGCTTTTTTGATCGGCGCAAACAGCAACCAAAGATCGGGCGGCATTTGCAACGGCTTGGTTTGTTCTACACAGGTCAGCACCCCGGCGCGTTTCTTCGCCTCGGTGACATCGGCCAGCCACTCGCCATCTGTTCCATTAAACAGCAGCACCTGGCTGGCTGCACTTAGCCGCATCACCCCAAACAGGTAATGGGCCTGATCCCGATCCAGAGGAAGCGATTGCCCTGCCCCCAGCGGGTGCTCTACATACAGTCTAATCTTTGCGCTCATGAGGCTCTACATATGCAAGGCGACGCTCCGACACCAGATGCACCGAACCCCGAAGGGCAAGTTTCGGATGCTGTCAGCAACAACTGGGTAGATACCCGTGCGCCGTCCTGGAGCCGCCCCTACCTGAGGCTGTCGCGCGCCGACCGGCCGATTGGCACCTGGCTACTGCTGATTCCCTGTTGGTGGGGGTTGGCACTTGCAATGCTGTGGGATCAGAGCCCGCGCTGGCAGGATGGCTGGATTTTTGCCGCCTGTGCAGCTGGCGCATGGCTGATGCGTGGGGCTGGATGTACCTGGAATGACATCACCGACCGCAACTTTGATGGTCTGGTCGAGAGAACCCGTTCTCGGCCCATCCCGTCCGGTCAGGTGACCGTCAAAGGTGCCGTGATCTGGATGGTTCTGCAGATAGCAATTGCCGCTCTGATCTTGCTCACGTTCAACATGGCCGCCATTGCAATGGGCATTCTGGCGCTGTTTCCAGTGGCAATTTACCCCTTTGCCAAGCGCTTCACATGGTGGCCACAGGTCTTTTTGGGACTGGCCTTCAACTGGGGCGCTATGTTGGCTTGGGTTGCGCATACTGGCACACTGAATTGGCCCGCAGTACTGCTCTATTTGGCTGGCATCTCCTGGACACTGTTCTACGACACCATCTATGCCCATCAAGACACAGAGGATGATGCCCTAATCGGCGTTAAATCCACCGCGCGGCTGTTTGGAAAAGACACTCCCAGCTGGCTGCGCCGCTTTCTGGTGGCACTTGTCTGCCTTATGGCGCTTGCGGTGATCGGCGCTGTGCAACCCAATGGATCCATATTAGCCCTGCTGCTGGCGCTAGTCGGCCCCTGGGCGATGGGTTGGCATCTGACCTGGCAATTGCGCGCGCTGGACACTGAAAACAACGACCGGTTGCTACAACTCTTTCGACTCAACCGCGACACTGGCTTGATCCCGCTCATCTTCTTCGCAACAGCTCTGTTCGCATGATTGAACAGTTGCTCTACAGCCGATAAGAAGACGTAACACTAATTGGACGAACTTACCCCGCCTATGCGCCTATCTTCACTTTTGATCGTCAGCCTCACTTTTCTGGCGGCCGCAGGGCTAAGCCTGGTTGCGGCTGGTTTCGCCGTCACTGGTGTTGAACGCAGCACCGAAATCGCCGTTCGACGCACCCTAGACGAGACCCGGAATGATTGGGCAGAGGTGACCGCCGATGGGCTGCAGGTCATCTTGAACGGCACCGCGCCCGACGAAGCCACCCGGTTCACTGCCCTTTCAGTGGTGGGCGGTGCGGTAGACGCAGCTCGTATCATCGACCTCATTCAAATTGCTCCAACTGCCGATCTGGCACCCCCACGCTTTTCGGTAGAAATCCTGCGCAATGACAGCGGTATTTCGATCATCGGGTTGATCCCCACCGGAACCGACCGCGCCGCAATCGTCGAACAACTTTCCGGACTTGTGAAAGAGGAGCGCGTCACCGACCTTCTGGAGACCGCCAGCTACAGCACGCCAGCGGGTTGGATCGACGCGATGGGCTATGCTGTCAGCGCTCTACGCTACCTGCCGCGCGCCAAAATCTCGGTAGTTTCTGGTCTGGTCACGATTACTGCCATATCGGACAGCCGCGAGGAAAAGCAGGCTCTGGAAAAGACGCTAACCCGCGCCGCGCCTCCGGGATTGCGGCTGTCGCTCGACATCGCAGCACCCCGCCCGGTGATCACACCTTTTACGCTGCGCTACCATATTGACGAGGCTGGCGGCAGCTTTGACGCCTGCTCTGCTGAGAGCGAAGCCAGTCGAGACCGCATTCTTGCTGCCGCCAAACTGGCGGGTCAAACCAACACCCCCAGCTGCGTTATTGGGATGGGTGTACCGTCGCCCAATTGGGCCCGTGCAGCGGAATTGAGCATTGCCAGTCTTGCCCAACTTGGCGCAGGCGCAGTTACAATTGCTAATGCTGACATCACGTTGGTGGCAACCGTCGACACCAGCCCTGAATTGTTCGACCAAGTTGTCGGTGAGTTGGAAGCTGCGCTACCAAAAGTTTTTGCGCTGCATGCGGTCCTACCAGAGCCCGAAGCCGATACCCAAGGTGGCGCACCCGAGTTCACGGCAACGCTAAGCCCTGAGGGCCTCGTGCAGCTTCGCGGACGTCTGAGTGATGAAACTCTTCGGCATCTGGTCGACAGCTATGCCAAGGCAAGATTTGGATCGGACAGCGTGTATACCGCCACGCGTGTAGTCAGTGATCTGCCCACCAACTGGCCAGTGCGGGTATTGACTGGTCTCGAGGCTCTCTCCCAATTGCAACGCGGCTCGCTGTTGGTGACTCCTGACAATGTCAATTTGCGCGGTATGAGCCACCAAGAAGAGGCCACGGCAGAGATTGCCAAGTTACTGTCTGCTAAACTGGGCGAGGCGGAAAGCTATGCTCTGGATATCAGCTATGAAGTACCACCAGAACCCGAAGACAAGCCGGTAGAACCTGAGGTCTGCGAAGCTGAACTGGCCAGTATTCAAGAAGCTGGCAAAATCGCCTTTGAACCTGGATCAGCCACCATAGCATCCCAGAGCCGCGACACCATGGACGCAATCGCAGCAATTCTGGAACGATGCGGCGATATGCGGTTGGAGATCCAAGGCCATACTGACAGCCAGGGCCGTGAAGAGATGAACCAGAACCTGAGTCAGGCTCGTGCCCAGTCAGTTCTCAACGAATTGCGCGCGCGCCGGGTTCCGACCTCTAGCTACGCCGCAAAGGGCTATGGTGAGACCAACCCAATTGCCGACAATGGCACCGAAGAAGGCCGAGAACAAAATCGCCGTATTACCTTTCACTTGATTCGGCTCGAACAGGGACCGGAACAGGAAAGCACGCTGGATGCTGCAGCGGCTGAAAACGCCGAGGACCTCTCGCCACCAGAAACGCCTGACACCACCGAACAGGAGCTCCCCGGACAATGAACAGAACTGAGTTCATCATCACCACCGCCATCATCCTGTTTGCGGCTTTTGTAATGGGCTGGTTTGCCAATTGGCTGGTTCACCGGTTCACCCGCGTACGGCAAAGCGATGTTGCGGACCTGGATCGGATGAGCCAGGAACTACACGAGGCCGAAGAAACCCGCGACCAGGCGATTACCTACCTGCAGCAGCGTGAGGCCGAACTTAGCAACCAGCTGGCGCAGACCGAGGCTGAACTGCGCGCAGCGATGGACGGGTTGCAAGCGGCCCGACAAGAGGCTGAAGAGCTGCGGATGCACCTGCAGGAGTGATTTCTTGTTCTCGTGGTGCGTGCAAGCACACACCCTACACAGGTCTTCCGACTGAATTTATCAGTGACTTAAACATAGGGGTCTCCCCCGGCGCGGCAGCAGGCCGCGCTATGCCCATCGGGAGAAGATCACCTGTTGATCGTTCGACGGACGGGAGCCCTTGCTCAGAGCTACCAGCGATCTAACGCGTCCTCATCGGAGTCCTTAGCAGCGACCCAATCTGTTGTGCCACTGTCCAGGATTTCCTTCTTCCAGAACGGCGCACGAGATTTGAGATAATCCATCAGGTATTCGGCAGCTTCGAACGCATCCTTGCGGTGGCGCGATGCGGTCGCAACCATCATGATCTGTTCCCCAGGTGCAAGACGGCCATAGCGGTGGATTACCAGCGCATCGCCAAGCGACCAGCGGTCCATCGCGGTCCTTGTAATCTCCGTCAGGGCTTTGAGTGTCATGCCCGGATAGTGCTCAATTTCCATCGCCACCAGACCGCCCTGATCTGCATCTCGGACGATGCCCGTAAAGGTGACAATGGCACCCATGGCGTTATTGTTCTGAGCAAAAGCCTCTGCCCTTGCGCCAAATTCGAACCCTTCCTCCTGAACAGACACCTGCATCAGTTCAGCCTCCGGTCATCGGCGGGAAGAAAGCGACTTCTCGCACCCCGTGCAGAGAGGCATCAAAGCTGCTCAACTCCTGATCCAGAGCAACCCGCAGGGCTGACAGGTCGGCAAAAGCAGCGGCGTAACGATCTTCGCGAGCGCGCAGTTCTTCTACCAGTCCAGCGACGGTGGTTGCGGAGGTCTCGATCCGCTCACGTGGCAGCCCGATGCGTTCACGCACCCATGCAAAATACAACACATCCATCAGCTATTTTCCTTTAGAAATGGGAATGCTTTGCGAAGATAATCAGCGCCCGTAATCAGGGTCAGTGCCGCTGCAACCCAAAGGAGCCACAAGCCGATCCGCCCGGACCAGACCATCGCTTCAAACTTCCAGCGCAGCCCCTGCAGGTCTTCCACCTCTCCCAGCATGACTTGATCGACCAGCGCCTGATCCATGCCCCAGGCGGACATACCCAGGTAGTGTTCAAAAATGCCCTGAGCAAACAAGACTGCAATGGCAACCATTTGCGCCGTGGTTTTCCACTTGGCCAATTTGGTCACCTTGAGCGTTCCGGCCGTATCCCCAAGGAACTCACGCAGGCCGGACACAAACACTTCGCGGAACAGGATAAAGGTTGCTGGCAACACCAGCCAGGGTGACATTGAGGAATAACCGACAATCACCATTAGCGCGATCACCACCATTGCCTTGTCAGCGATTGGGTCCAGCATCGCGCCCAGTTTGGTTTCTTGCTTCCACGCTCGTGCAAGGTAGCCGTCAATCCAGTCGGTCAGCGCTGCAACGACAAACAACATCAACGCGAACCAGTCCGCATAGGGGCGACTGAAATATAAAAACATCAGTGCGAGTCCAGGGGCCGCAACAAGGCGAAGCACTGTCAGAATATTGGGTAAGGTCCATGTCATAAGGCGGACATTAACTTGTCGACGTCCGGGTGGAAAGGCGATGCAGGTAAAATCTGCCTGTTAAGAATAGATGCCTCCGGCGGGGATACTTTTAGCTAGATGAACAAGGGGTTGCGCTGGAACGCAGACCTTTGTCGCGTCATCTATCCTGGAAAAAGTCATATATTCTTTGTGCCAGGGCACCAGAGACGCCCGAAACAGCCTTGAGGTCCGCCAGGTTGGCACGGCTCACAGCTTTGGCGCTGCCGAAATGCGCCAGTAAGGCCCTCTTGCGGCTGGCGCCAACGCCGGGAACTTCATCCAGTGGTGTTGCGCCAATGGCCTTGGCCCGCTTGGCGCGGTGGGTGCCTATGGCAAAACGGTGAGCCTCGTCCCGCATGCGTTGGACAAAGTACAACACTGGGTCGTTGCGTTGCAGTGCGAACGGGCGTTTCCCCGTACGGTGGAACTCTTCCTTGCCGTGGTCGCGATCAACCCCCTTGGCAACGCCAACCATGGGAATGTCACCAACGCCGTGTTCATCCATAATTTGGGCCACAGCCGAGACCTGCCCGGCGCCGCCGTCAATCAGCAACAAATCCGGCCAATGGCCTTTGCTGCGGTCTGGGTCTTCCTTTTGCAACCTTGAAAACCGCCGGTGCAGCACCTCTTTCATCATGCCAAAGTCATCACCCGGAACCAGATCATCGCCTTTGATATTGAACTTGCGGTAGGCGTTTTTCATAAACCCGTCAGGACCAGCCACAATCATGCCGCCAACGGCATTGGTGCCCTGGATATGTGAGTTGTCGTAGACTTCGATCCGCTGTGGTGGACCGTCCAGCGCAAAGGCCTCAGCCAGCCCACGCAGTAACCTGGCCTGTGTCGCACTTTCCGACATCTTGCGCGCCAGAGATTCGCGCGCGTTACGGGTTGCCCCCGCGATCAGTTCTGCCTTCTCGCCGCGCTGAGGTACAAGAATTTCAACCCGGTGAGAGGTCTTACTGCTGAGCGCCTCGGTCATCAGGTCATCATGTTCTATGGCGTCAGATAGGATCAGCTGGCGCGGCGGCACCTTGTTGTCGTAAAACTGGCCAATAAAGGCCTCCATCACCTCGGCAGCAGTTACATCGGCGCCAATACGGGGATAAAAATCCTGATTGCCCCAGTTTTGGTTGGCGCGGATGAAGAACACCTGCACACAAGCCTGCCCGGCCTCTATATGCAGCCCGATCACGTCCGCCTCGGCCACCCCGCGCGGGTTGATGCCCTGCGCTGTCTGCACCTGGGTCAATGCCTTGATCCGGTCACGTAGCGCCGCGGCGCGTTCAAACTCCAGGGCCTCCGACGCCGCCATCATCAGTTCGGCGAGTTCTTCTTGTATTTTGGTAGAGCGCCCAGACAGGAACCGTTCCGCGTCGTATACGCTGGCGGCGTAATCTTCTTGGCTGATTTCACCCGTACAGGGCGCCGAACAGCGTTTGATCTGATATTGCAGACAGGGGCGGCTTCGCCCCTCGAACATTGCATTTGAACAGTTGCGCAGCAAAAATGCCTTTTGCATCTGGTTCAGAGTTCGCGTCACTGCACTGGCGCTGGCAAATGGTCCAAAGTAGGCCCCCTTTGCCTTGCGCGCGCCACGGTGTTTTTTGATCTGTGGGTAGTCGTGCGATTTATCCAGCAGAATATTGGGGAAACTTTTATCATCACGCAGCAGAACGTTGTACTTTGGTTTGAGCTGCTTGATCAGATTTTGTTCGAGTAGCAGTGCCTCTGTTTCTGTCCGCGTGGTCAGGAACATCATCGACGTCGTCAGCGCGATCATCCGTTCGATACGCTGAGTGTGGCCCGGACGACTGTAGTTGGACACCCGCGCCCTTAGATTACGCGCCTTGCCAACGTAGAGAACCCGGTTCTCTGCATCAAGCATACGATATACCCCAGGAGACCCATCAAGTGTCTTAAGATAGTCCTGCACTACGGCATAACCGGTTGGCGGCACGGTGGGCTTTTCTGGAGGCAAATCAGTCATGTTACCAAAGATATGATTCCCTGCCTCCAGCTGCAACGTGTAAGCCTCAGGAGCAAGCAAAAACAAATCCACCGAAGCTGTGGATAACTGTGGAGATATCTTTTGATTATCTGCTGCTTATAACTGGAAACATCGACATTTTTGGAATTGCCTGTTTTTTAGGCGAAATGATAAGCGTTTGAATTTAGATGATAATTTTCCTGAAAATCCACAACGCGTTGAAATCAAATACATTTCTATTACAAGTTTATGACGTAATTTTTCCCAGTGCACAACTTGTCGCACTTTATGGAATTGACGGTACTTAAACGGGATGTTCAGCCTAGGTCTCATCCGAGAATGCGACGGCCAGAATTAGCCCTTAGTGGGCAAATGGCCGACCTCTGAAACCCAGTGCGGAGCAAGTCACTGATCAGTTAACGATGCGATATCGTAGCCCAAAGCTGAATTGATGCGGTAGCGACAAAACGCAACCACGGGTTAACGCAAAACAACCAGCATAGAACTATCTATCGCACAGCGATGTGCTTGTACTAGTTGTGTTACAAAACCGCGACCATATAGGCCAGATATAACCCCGTTAAAACAACACCCCATGTGCGAGTAATATCTTGCTTGAAGAACACAAAGGGCACCAGCAAGAGCGAAGCAGCCAGCATCACCCAAAGATCGAACATCAAGAATGTCGGCTTTACTGGGATAGGCCCAATAAATGTAGCGACGCCGACGATGGCAAGCAGATTGAACATGTTTGAACCGATGACATTGCCCAGAGCCACGTCAGCCTGCCGGCGCAGGGCCGCCATCACCGTAGTCGCAAGCTCTGGCAACGAGGTGCCGATAGCGATCAAAGTCAAACCGATCACCCGCTCGCTGACATGATAGGTGCGGGCGATCTCGGTCCCGTTATCAACCAATAAATCAGCGCCCAAAGGCAGGCCAATCAAGCCCAACACCAAGTAAACGCCTATGCGCCAGTACGGCATATTGGGATCGGCCTCGTCGATGTCCTCCAGGTCATCGTCAGCTTCGCAGCCACACCGCCGATGCGCGCGCGCTTCGCGGAATGCCGAGCCAAGCACGAAGGCCAGAGCAGCCAGCAGAACCAGCCCGGACCAAAGTGTAAATACGCCGCAAAATGCAAGTGCGATGAACAATACAGTAGCACCCAGCATGTAGATATAGTTCTTACGGGTGTCACATTCGCTGGTGTGAAGGCTGGTCATAATGGCTGGAACGCCCAAAACCAGCAGAATATTAGCGGTGTTCGACCCGACCACATTCCCTAGGGCAATGCTTGGAACGTCTTCTAATACGGCCTGAATGGCAATCAGAAGCTCAGGCGCGGAGGTCCCGAAGGCAACAATGGTGAGGCTGACAATCAGCGCTGGCACCCCAAGCCGAAGGCTGAGGTTCACCGCGCCGCGCACCAAGGCATCCCCCGCCAGCAGCAAGATCACCAGACCCAGCGCCAAAAATAGCCATGGCATCATCATCCGCGTCGCCCTTTTCCACAGGCACAGGGGCCCTTGCCAATTTTGAAACGTCCACAATGTGGACAACGGGCCGACTCCAGCTTCTTTTGCCCGGGAAACTTCAGTTTTCCGAACATCGCCAGCACCGCCATTGCGACCAGAAACAAGGATACGATTTTAAAAATCACCTCAGAGCCCAAAGCGTGCAAAAGCAGCACGCTCCTCAACTCCGCCCAACGCATCCTGTGCCAGTTGCACACCAATCCGGGACAAGAACGGTTTCTTCATCCCGTAGCGGCGAAAGCGGACTTTCTTGCCAAACAGCTCCTGCATCTTTGGCTTTATATGGGCGACGCCCTCAATCAGTCCCAATTCACCGGCACGCCGTGCTAGCCAGATCTCACCAGTGAACAGGTTTTGTTCTTCGCTCAGCTTAGCGCCACGTCGCGTCGTCACATGATCAATGAAATTCTGATGGATATCCCCGAGCAGAGTTTTCAGCCGCGCGACATCTTCATCATTTTCCGGCCGGAATGGATCCAGCATCGATTTGCTTTCGCCCGCAGTGTAAACGCGTCGCTCAACCCCTTGGCGAGCGAGCAATTCATGTGCTCCAAACCCAGCAGATATTACGCCAATCGACCCCAGAACGGAGCTTTCATCCGCCCAGATTTCATCTGCCGCTGCCGCCAGCCAGTAGCCACCTGATGCGGCTACATCCTCAACAAACGCATAGACCGGCACGTCCAATTCATCAGCCAGACGGCGGATGCGAGCACCAATCAGCGAGCTTTGTACAGGTGATCCACCCGGAGAATTGATCTCTAGGGCAATCGCAGCAGGCTTACCCTTGCGAAAAGCCCTCTCCAAAACTGGGGCCAAACCGGCATCACTCAGCGCACCACGTCCGGGCATGCCAATCGCGCCAGCAAGACGCACAACAGCCACCAAAGGAGGCTTCTTCAAAAAAGGTATGTTCAGGGTCATCCAGCCGATGTAGATTGCCCCCCCGCCCGAAACAAGGCACGGGCCGGTTGCAAAACGTTACGACGTGAAAAAACAGTAGACAGGTGGGTAAAATTGCAACGCTCTCGCGATCACAATACGAACACCACGTCCCCCCCAGTCACCTCCTGATCACACTACTTTCCAGCCGGTTAAGAGCGAATGCGCCAGCCAGTTTTGAAAATCCACCAAATCACCGCAATACAAGCAACAGTAAAACCACCAATCGCCAGCAAACTTAGCCCGACCGGCACATCAGCCGTGTCAAAGAATGCCCAGCGAAAACCAGAGATCAAATAGACCACCGGATTAAACAATGTGATTTTTTGCCAGATCGGCGGCAGCATCGAGATTGAATAGAACGACCCACCCAGGAAAACCAAGGGCGTCACGACCATCAGAGGGATCAGTTGTAGCTGTTCAAAATTGCCAGCCCAGATGCCAATGATGAACCCCAGCAATGCAAAGCTAAGACAGGTCAGCAGCATAAACAGCACCATGGCCAATGGATGCGCAATGGGCAGGTCCACAAACAGCGAGGCCGTCGCCAGGATCACCACCCCGATAAACAACGCCTTGGTGGCAGCGGCACCGACATAGCCCAATACGATCTCAAGGAAATTCACAGGTGCTGACAACAGCTCATAGATCGTGCCAATGAATTTCGGGAAATAAATCCCGAACGAAGCATTGGAAATCGCCTGTGTCATCACACTAAGCATGATCAGACCAGGCACAATGAAGGCGCCATAGTCGATGCCCTCGACCTGATCAATGCGGCTGCCGATGGCGGCACCGAAGACCACAAAGTACAGCGAGGTCGACAAAACAGGCGACAGAAAACTTTGCGTGAGTGTGCGGAAAAATCTCGCCATTTCAAATCGGTAGATGGCGCCAATAGCGGTCCAGTTCATGCGGTTTCTCCGGATACAAGGCCGACAAAAATGTCTTCGAGGCTGGATTGTCGGGTCTGAACATCCGCCAGCACAAGCCCGGCCTGAGCTACATCGTTCAACAATGCGGTGATGCCAGTGCGTTCACCGCGGGTGTCATAGGTATAGACCAGTGCACCACCACCATTCACCAACTGCAAATCATGATGCGCCAGTGCTTCGGGCAGTGCTGCCACGGGTTCAGTCAGCTGCACCTCTAGTTGTTTCTGCCCCATACGGGCCATGAGTTGGGCCTTTTCCTCGACCAGCATCAACTTGCCCTCGGCAATCACCCCAACCCGATCAGCAATGGCTTCTGCCTCTTCGATGTAATGGGTGGTGAGGATGATCGTCACGCCAGAGGCCTTTAGCTCAGCAACGATCTCCCACATGTCTTTGCGTAGCTCAACATCCACCCCAGCGGTGGGTTCATCAAGAAACAGCACACGAGGCTCATGGCTGAGCGCTTTGGCGATCAAGACCCGGCGCTTCATGCCGCCGGACAGCTCCATGATCCGGTTTTTGCGCTTATCCCACAGCGAAAGCTTGCGCAGAATATCCTCAAGCAGCGCGTCATTGCGTGACTTGCCAAACAATCCGCGTGAGAACCGCACCGTGTTCCAAACCGTTTCAAACGGCTCCAGATTGATTTCCTGTGGCACCAGTCCGATCAAAGACCGCGCCGCACGAAAGTCATCGAGAATGTCATGCCCCCCTACGGTTACACTGCCCGAAGTTGGGGTGATGATACCGCACACAGTAGAAATCAGCGTCGTCTTGCCTGCCCCATTGGGGCCAAGCAGCGCCAGGATCTCGCCTTCGTCGATGTCGAGGCTGACGCTTTTCAGCGCCTCAAATCCGTCTGCATAAGATTTCCGCAAGTCGCGGATAGTAAGGATAGCAGGCATGACGCTCCCATTCTGAACTGATCAGTTTGGTTTACGTTAGCCTGCGCCCGTGGCAGCGACCAGAGGAGATATATACAAACCGAGCGCGCAGGTAGATGTGCATTTGTGCAGGGGTCAGCCGCGGGCTGTGATTTTCTTCAACCAACTCTTTTTCTGTTCGCCCTCAGCAGCGTCAGAGGCGTCACCCTCCTCTTCATCCTGTTCCGGGGCCAAAGCATTCTGCAGGTTGGTAAAGAACTGATCTGCCATTTTTTTGGCAAACCCATCAATCAGGCGACTGCCCAGCTGCGCCAGCTTGCCGCCAACTTTGGCTTCGACATCATAGGCCAGTAATGTGCCGGTTTCGCTGGCTGTCAATGTTACCTCAGCGCCGCCCTTGGCAAAGCCAGCCGCGCCACCTTTGCCTTCGCCACTGATGGTCAGCTTTTCGCCCTCGACCAGATCCGACAGGGTAACCTGCCCTTTGAACGTCGCCTTCACCGGGCCGACTTTTTGCGTCACCGTCGCCTCAAACCCGTCCTCAGGGGAACCGGTCACCTCTTTTGCGCCTGGCACACAGGCTTTCAGGATCTCGGGGTTTAGCAGCGCTGCATAAACCATGGCCGGATCTGCTGCGATCTCTTTTTGGTCACTCATATGCATGGCTGGCCCTCCGATGTACGTGCGATGCCGTCCACTCCTAACCGGAGCCCGATACCGCTGCCAAGTCTCGTACGACCAATTGGCTATACCAGATTGCTATGTCTGGTTCTGCTTAAGCTATGCCAGACAAGTGGTCAGTAGGGCAGGCCGACATAGTTTTCCGCCATAGAGGCCAGCGCGGCATCCGACGAGAAAAGATAATCGAGGTCGGTACGCTGTAATTGCCGGTCAACATCTTCGCTGTCAGGAAAACGGTGCAGAAGATTGGTCATCCACCACGAGAACCGTTGCGCTTTCCACACCCGTGCCAGCGCTTTTTCCGAATATGCGTCCAGTCCTGCGTCATCATCGTTCAGATAGTGATCTACCAGACCGTGATACAGATAGTGAATGTCTGAGGCCGCCGAGTTCAACCCCTTGGCCCCGGTAGGAGGCACGATATGGGCGGCATCTCCAGCCAAGAACAGTTGACCATAGCGCATTGGCTCGGCCACAAAACTGCGCAATGGGGCAATGGATTTTTCAATCGACGGACCAGTTTCCAGTGTTTCTGCCACGTCTTGCGGTAGTCGACTTTTTAACTCGGCCCAAAAGGCGTCATCAGACCATTGAGCAGCCGTATCAGTGATCGGTACCTGGATGTAATACCGGCTGAGCAGCTGACTGCGCATTGAACACAGGGCAAAACCGCGTTCATGTCGGGCATAGATCAGCTCAGGTGACACGGGCTTGGTTTCAGACAGGACGCCCAACCACCCGAAGGGATAGACCTTTTCGTATTCTCGCAGAACATCCGAAGGGATCGCCTTGCGGCTGGTCCCGTGAAACCCATCTGCGCCAACTATGTAGTCGCAATCAACGCGGTGAGTGGCGCCATCTTTGGCATAGGTCAGATAGGGTGCGGCGCTTTTGAGATCAAACAACGCCACATCCTGTGCATTGTGAATCACCACACCATCCATGTCAGCGCGTGCCTGATACAGGTCACGCGTCACTTCGGTCTGGCCATAGACCAACACAGAATTACCGCCAGTGTGCTTGGCCAGATCCACGCGGTCCATACGCCCTTGATGGGCGATATATACACCATCATGGATTTCACCTTCGGCATCCATACGGTCACCGCAGCCCGCTTCGCGCATTAGATTGGCAAAACCGTGCTCCAGAACGCCAGCACGAATGCGGCCCAGTACATAATCGCGGCTGTGTTTCTCCAGAACCACGGTATCAATCCCGCGGCGGTGCAGCAGTTGCGACAACAACAGGCCCGACGGCCCGCCTCCGATGATTCCAACTTGTGTTCTTATGACTGACATCCGCGCGCCCTTTTCTTGACCTAGACCATAACATGCCCCGCATGTGCAGCTTTGCGAATAGACCAAGCGTGCAATTTCTTGTACATTTCGAACATGAACGCAAAAAGTCACATTCAAAGCTACAGCCTGTTTGGTGAGACATCTGAACTGGAAGATGAGCTGCATGTTGAAAGCATCCGAGCGCGCTCCAAACGGCACAACTGGGAGCTAAAGCCACATCGGCATGCACGATTGCACCAACTGCTGTTTCTTACTGGCGGCGGCGGCGAAGTCGAACTGGATGGGCGCAGTCTGGCACTGCCGCCGCCCTGCATCGTCAACGTACCACGCGGCGTGGTGCATGGATTTCAGTTTGCTCCGGGCACTGTGGGAACGGTCGTAACCCTGACCTCACACCTGCTTGACCACTGTCTCACCGGCAGCGATAGGCTGCGCGCAGCGTTGAGTAACGCTGTTGTTCTCCCCCAACCGCCAAACCTGCACAGCCTTACCAAGGGAATTGAAGAGGAATATCACGTCCCAGGATTTGGCCGCACTGAAGTCCTCAGAGGTCTGGCAGGCGCGGTTTTGGCAAGGATCGCACGTTGCATTGATCAAACCTTGGGCGATGGCAAAAAAGGCCAAAGTAATCCCTTGTTCGCCCGTTTCGAAATGTTGCTGGAGCGGGATTTTCGATTACGGCGCAGTCTGGCTGATTACGCAGCCGAACTGGCGGTTTCACCAACCCACTTGAACCGTATCGTGCAACGCTCTACCGGACACTCCGCCTCACAGCTGGTCAATGACCGGGTCCTGCGAGAGGCGCGGCGGTTGCTGATCTATACCAATCTGACAGCGGCGGAGGTCGCCTATGATCTAGGTTTTTCTGATCCAGCACATTTCAGCCGGGTGTTCACAAATGGCACAGGTGTCGCTCCGGGTATTTTCCGCCGCCAGATCGAAGCTGGGGCCACCGCACCCAATCAAACCGTGACGCAGAGTAATTCAAACCCGACGCGGGGTGAAACTTGACAGTTCCACGCTGTGCGGGCCGGGTACCCAGCAAATATTGTGAGTGCCAAAGGACCATGTGCCATGAGTGAAAAAGCTGTCGTTGCCGGGGTTGGTATGACTAAATTTGTCAAACCGGGGCAAAATGATCCTTACCCACAGATGGGTGCAGCGGCGATCAATGATGCACTGGCAGATGCCGGGATCAACTATGATGCAGTACAGCAAGCCTATGCTGGCTATACCTATGGAGACAGTACCTGCGGCCAGACAGTGATCTATAAGGTTGGCATGACCGGCATTCCGGTCATCAACGTCAACAACAACTGTTCAACGGGATCAACCGCATTGTTTCTGGCCCGTCAGGCGGTTGAGAGTGGCGCAGTTGACGTGGCTCTGGCACTAGGGTTTGAACAGATGCAGCCCGGTGCGCTGGGATCACATTGGGACGACCGCCCCTGCCCATTTGATGCCTTTGACGCCGAGACAGATGCCTTGGTTGGACATCCTGAAATTCCTCTGGCACTGCGTTACTTTGGCGGTGCTGGTAAGGCCCATATGGAAAAATACGGTTCATCCCTGACCGATCTGGCCCGCATCCGCGCCAAGGCCAGCCGCCATGCGGTGAACAATCCGCTAGCCCTGTTTCGCAAGGAGCTCAGCCCCAAGGACGTGCTGGAAGCGCCAATGATATGGGAGGGTGTGATGACCCGACTGATGGCCTGCCCGCCGACCTGTGGGGCCGCTGCCGCTGTTGTAGTCAGCGATAAATATGCGCGTGCCCACGGGCTGGACAACTCAGTGCAGATCATTGGTCAGGCGATGACTACAGACACCCCAAGCACCTTTGACAGCCACGACATGATGCGGTTGGTGGGTTACGACATGACCGCCGCCGCTGCTGCCCAAGTATACGAGCAAACCGGCATTGGTGCGCAGGATATAGACGTCGTCGAACTACACGACTGTTTTGCCCATAACGAAATGATCACCTACGAAGGCCTGAGCCTCTGCGCTGAGGGCGGTGCCAGCCAGTTTATCGCAGACGGCGACAACAGCTATGGCGGCAAGTACGTCACCAACCCTTCTGGCGGGTTGCTCTCCAAGGGTCATCCGCTGGGCGCTACCGGGTTGGCCCAATGTTATGAACTGACCCGGCAATTGCGCGGTTCAGCCGGCCCTACGCAAGTCGAAGGCGCACGCACCGCGCTACAGCATAACCTAGGGCTGGGTGGCGCCTGTGTGGTCACCATGTATCAGGCGCAATAACATAACCCGGCAAGGCATAAGGAATTGAAACAATGACAAAGCTCTTGGGTAAAACCGCTTATGTGACTGGCGCAGGCCGTGGTATTGGACGTGCCATCGCGTTAAAACTGGCCGCAGATGGCGCCAATCTGGTGATCAACGATCTGGATGCTGACCCCGCCAATGCGGTGGTGGCTGAAATCAGGGAGATGGGTGGCAAAGCTATTGCCGTCGCTGGATCGGTAAGTGCTGATGGCTTTGCCGAAAGTTTCATTCAGGACGGTATCGATCGCTTTGGCGGTGTCGATATCATCGTCAACAACGCAGGATACACTTGGGATGCGCTGATCGGGAAAATGTCAGATGCACAGTTTGATGCAATGATGGACGTCCACCTGAAAGCCCCGTTCCGCATCCTGCGCGCAGCCACGCCTTTCATCACCGAAGCCGCAACCCAAGAGGCCGCCGAGGGCTGCGAGGTCTTCCGCAAGGTGGTCAACATTTCATCCGTAGCAGGCACCGGTGGCAATCCCGGTCAGGCCAACTATGCAGCCGCCAAGGCTGGGGTTCTGGGCCTCACCAAAACGCTGGCCAAGGAATGGGGGCGATTCAAAGTCAATGTGAACGCCGTGGCCTTTGGCATGATTGCCACCCGCCTGACCGCAGCCACCGCCGAGAAAGAGATGATCACGGTTGACGGCAATCAGGTTGGTGTCGGCATTCCACAAAAGGTTGTTCAGGGAGTGGAATCGATGATCCCAATGCGCCGGGCTGGCACCGTCGAAGAAGCTGCCGGTGGTGTCTATCTGTTTTGCATCCCAGAAAGCAATTATGTCTCAGGCCAGACCCTGATTGTTGGTGGCGGTTTATCATTCTGACCGCCTGCAAAACGGCAAATTCCAAAGGAAAGATCCACTAGATGCTAAACGGTATCCGCATTGTCGAAGTTGAAGGTCTGGGCCCTGGCCCCTTTGCCGCCATGTTGCTGGCCGATCTTGGAGCTGATGTGATCTGCGTCCATCGCAAGGGCGGCACGGTGACGCCCGGGATGCCAGAACACTCCATCCTGGATCGCGGCAAACGTTCGATCGAACTGGACTTGAAAAACAGTGCCGACATAGAAACCTTCAAATCTCTGGTGGCAACAGCAGATGGGTTGATCGAAGGGTTTCGCCCCGGCGTGATGGAGAAGTTGGGGCTGGGTCCAGATATTTGTCAGACTGCAAACCCAGCGCTGGTATTTGGTCGCATGACCGGCTGGGGACAGGACAGCGCGCTGTCACACACTGCCGGGCATGATCTCAACTATATCTCACTGTCTGGCGCGCTCTGGTATGGATCCGCCCCCGGCGACGTGCCGCTGACACCAGCCACCCTAGTTGGTGATATTGGTGGCGGAGCAATGTATCTGGCGGTTGGAATGCTAGCAGCCATCCTAAAAGCGAAAGCCACCGGCAAGGGCTGCGTCGTCGATGCCGCGATCTATGATGGCTCGGCCCACATGATGAACCTGCTGCTAACCATGCGCCAAACCGGAAATTTTGGTGTAACCCGCGGTCAAAACCTGTTGGATGGCCCACATTGGAGCCGCACTTACCGCTGCGGCGACGGCGGCTTTATCTCGGTGCAGTGCCTCGAACCCAAGTTCTACGCCGAATTTCTGCACCTGATGGGGCTGGCCAATGATGCCGATTTCCAACTTCAGTTCGACCGCGACATCTGGCCTACCCTTTGCGATCGGCTGACCGGGATGTTTGCCAGCCAGCCGCGTGATCACTGGGCTGCACTGTTTGATGGATCTGATGCCTGTGTTGCGCCGGTGCTTAACCCAGAAGAGGCCAAGGCACATCCGATGAACAGTCGCGCCACCTGGGTCGAGGCACAGGGCGCATTGCAGGCCGCCCCAGCACCACGGTTTTCCGGTCAGCCCGATTGGGTTGCTCCAGCCAGCCCCACACGCGGGCAACACACTGAAAAAATCATGTCAGAACTGGCCCAAAAGACCAACTAGCACCTCAGCCCTGCTTCTTGGCCTCAGCAGCCGCTTTCATCCGTGCCAGCAGTTCAGCCTTGGTTGCACTCTGACCAAACGGGTTTTTATTGCTTCCCTTGGCGTTGTGTTCTTTGTGCCGGGGTGCGTTCTTACCCTTTTTCACAGGTCCACCTGTTTTACCGTAATCCATGATAACGCCCTTTCAACTGGCATTTGATTGGGCGCTCATGCCTGAAGCTACGCCTCACAACAAGGCAAAGCGCAGTTTTGATCCGTATTCATCTAGCCTGAAATATCCCGGGGAGCGCGAGGGGCTGGCCCCTCGCTCTTTCAGGTCAACCTTCGCGTACAGTGTCGATCATCAACTGCACGTTGGCTGGATCTGCATCCGGTGTAATGCCATGACCCAGGTTGAAGATATGCGCGCCACCCTTGAACGCCTTCACGATGGCGCGGGTTTCATCCACCAGATCCTGACCACCCGTCACCATGTGACGCGAGGCCAGATTGCCCTGCACACAGCCATCAACCAGCACATTGGCAGCGGCCCATTCGGGTGAGACCGAATTGTCCAGCGCCACACAGTCCACGCCCGTGGCCTTGGCAAAGCCAATGTATTTGTCACCGGCTTCACGCGGGAACCCGATGATAGGCACGTTGGGATGGCGCGCTTTTAATGCGGCTGTAATCACCCGTGCGGGTTCCAGAGCGTATTTCTGAAACGCATCCCCTTTCAATGACCCTGCCCAGCTGTCAAAGATCTTGACCACTTCGGCACCCGCTTCGATTTGCATCGACAGGTATTCAATCGTCGCAGCTGTAATCCGCTCCAGCAGGGCTTCGAACAGGGCGTTATTCTCTTGCCGCAATAGATGTGCAGGCCCCTGATCCGGAGTTCCCCGTCCAGCGATCATATAGGTCGCCACAGTCCATGGCGCACCCGCAAAACCGATCAATGTCGTCTCACCGGGCAATTCACGCGACAGCAGTTTCACCGTCTCGTAAATTGGGTTCAGCACCTCGTGGATGTCCGAAACCGGACCCAGCTTATCAAAATCGGCCTGCGTGGTCACCGTAGACAGCCGCGGCCCCTCGCCTGTGACAAACCAAAGATCTGCGCCCAGCGCCTGTGGTACCAACAGGATATCAGCAAACAGAATCGCGGCGTCAAAGCCGTAACGCCGGATCGGTTGCAGCGTCACTTCGGTGGCCAGCTCAGGGTTATAACACAGCTTTAGAAAATCGCCTGCCTGCGCGCGGGTGGCGCGATATTCGGGCAGATACCGCCCGGCTTGGCGCATCATCCAGATCGGTGGGACGTCTTGTTGTTCACCCGCAAGTGCTTTCAGCAGCGTTTTCGTCTCAGCCATGTCATTCCTCATCTGTCGCTTGATGCCTGAGGTCAGGCTTTAACGGCGCTTTGTCAAGGTAAAGCCCACCAATCGCGGCCTCCTGCCCCATGGGTGCGAAATAAGCTTTCCCATCGCACCTTATCTTTGTCCTATGTCAAAGCAGACGACTATCGGCTGCGGCAGATGCAATAGCAGTTTCCACCGGATGCAAAAATACTTTAAGGCTGACGCCATGACATTGACGCTACCCTCCCCCGCCTCACCGCTCAAAATCGGCACCCGTGGTTCACCGCTTGCTCTGGCACAAGCCTACGAGACCCGCCGCCGTCTGGGCGCTGCATTTGATTTGCCCGAAGCAGCGTTTGAGATCGTCATCATCAAGACCTCAGGCGACAATCAGGCCCTGATCGCGGCTGACAAACCGCTGAAGGAGCTGGGTGGCAAAGGGCTGTTCACCAAAGAGATCGAAGAGGATCTGCTATCTGGCGCTATCGACATCGCGGTGCATTCGATGAAGGATATGCCTGTGGCCCAGCCCGAGGGGCTGCTGCTAGATACCTATCTGCCACGCGAAGACGTACGCGATGCCTTTGTTTCACCCGGCAATTCGTCTCTGTCTGAACTCGCTGCCGGGGCCGTGGTTGGCACCTCGTCACTGCGCCGCCGCGCACAGCTGCTGAACCGCCGCCCTGATTTGAAAGTGGTGGAATTTCGCGGCAACGTGCAGACCCGGTTGAAAAAACTGGGCGATGGCGTTGCGGATTGTACCTTCCTTGCCATGGCCGGCCTGAACCGGCTGGGCATGAAGGATGTTCCCGCTACCACCGTAAGTGTCGAAGACATGTTACCCGCCGTGGCACAGGGTGCCATCGGCATTGAACGTCGTGGCGATGACAGTGCCACCGCTGAACTGCTGGCTGCTCTCCACCACGCAGAAACCGGCCAGCGCTTGGCGGCGGAACGTGCGTTCCTGGCGGCACTGGATGGGTCCTGCGAAACGCCCATCGCAGCATTGGCTGAATTGGACGGCTCCACCCTGCGGCTGCGTGGCGAAGTTCTGCGCCCGGACGGAAGCGAAGCAATCGCAGCGGATGAGACATGTGCCATTGAAGATGGTGCTGCACTGGGTCGCGAGATGGCTGCAAACCTGCTGAAACGCGCTGGTGAGGGCTTCTTTGACTGGCGCTAGTCAGCTCAGTAACAAACACAACGTATTGAAAAAGGGAGCGACGACGACGCTCCCTTTTTTGTTCCTCTACCCTTCGACTGGCTCAAACTTACCACGGAAGAAGCGCAGGTATTCAGGTTCATAGGTGAACTTCAGGCCTTTGATCTCGCTCGCCTGCTTCATCACACGCTCGACGCTTTCGGCAACAACATCCATATGGGCCTGCGTGTAGACCCGTCTTGGCAGGGTCAGACGGACCAGCTCCAGTTTAGGCATGAAGTTTTCACCGGTTTCCTTGCTACGCCCAGCTGACACAGCACCGCGCTCCATCACCCTGACACCCGCATCAACATACAGGGCTGCGGCCAGGGCCTGAGCCGGGAACTGATCTTGTGGGATATGCGGCAGGATTGCCCGCGCATCCAGGAACACCGCATGGCCGCCAATGGGGTTCACAATCGGCACTCCCATCATCTTGAGCTTGTTGCCCAGGTATTCAACCTGACCAACCCGCGCCGAGATGTGATCATCCTGTACGCTTTCGGTGATGCCGATCGCCAGCGCCTCCATATCGCGGCCAGCCATGCCGCCGTAGGTGTGCAGCCCCTCATAGACCACAACAAGGTTACAGGCCTTCTCGTAGATGCTGTCATCGTTCATCGCCAAGAAACCACCGATGTTAACCAGTGCGTCTTTCTTGGACGACATGGTCGCCGCATCGGTCAGATCACAGAGCTCATAGACAATTTCGCGGATCGATTTTTCGCGGTACCCATCTTCGCGCTGCTGAATGAAAAAGGCGTTTTCAGCGACGCGGGTCATATCGTGCACCAACAGAACATTGTTCGCATCACACCAGGCGCGGACCTCTTTCAGGTTGGCCATAGAAATAGGTTGGCCACCGGCCATGTTCACACAGGTGGCAATACAGACATAAGGGATCTTATCTGCGCCAACCTCTTTGGCCAGCGCCTCTAGCTTGGCGATATCTACGTTCCCCTTGAACGGGTAGTCAGACGCTGGATCATGGGCCTCATCCACGATCACATCGACAAAGGTTGCTCCAGCCAGTTCCTGATGCAGGCGTGTCGTGGTGAAGTACATATTGCCCGGCACATAGTTTCCGTCCGCGATCAGGATCTGTGACAGAATGTTTTCTGCCCCACGGCCCTGATGGGTTGGTACTGTGTATTTGTAGGAATAGTATTCCTCGACGGCATCGCGCATTTTGTAGAAGTTGGCACTGCCGGCATAGGCCTCGTCCCCTGCCATCATACCAGCCCATTGACGGTCCGACATCGCGCCGCAACCGGAATCGGTCAACAGGTCGATATAGACATCTTCGGATGGCAGCAGAAAGGTATTGTAACCGGCCTCGACAATCGCCGCTTGGCGTTCAGCTTCGGTGGTCATTTTCAGGGGCTCGACCATTTTGATCTTGTAAGGTTCGGCCCAGCTGCGGTTTTGCAAAGTCATTTTATGGCTCCAGTTTCAACGTCACATGAGTGGGTATCGTGGAGCCTTGAGAGGTGCGCCACGGAATACCCGTGGCATTTCATCCCTCCGGCGCATGGTGCGCTTGAGTGGCCAAGTAAGACGCTAGCGGCGGAATTTCTAACGCACAAGCGCCTGTAAACACGGCCGGACGAAATGTCGCAATCATCCGCACCGGCTACATAACATGTTATTTTAAAACATCATTTCCTCTCGGATCTACGAACTGATCCGCAAATCAAACTTATTGAAGTGATTGACCACTCCACTGCAGCCAGCTTTCCGGACTGCCTCTAAACACATTCACATCCACATCGCCTTCAACACCTGGCACCCTGCCAGTGCCGCTGTATTGCCAAAAATTCCAAGAGGCTCCGGGGTAGACCTGGGCTGGATGACCGGCAACGGAGCGCAACCAAAACTCTGTTCCCGACAACCGGCCGATCCCGGTATCCTGATAGAAATCCACGGTGGTATAGATAACCGGGCGACGCCCATAGTGGGCCTCCAACATGCTCAGAAACAGCGTCGCCTCGCGCCGGATATGCGCACCGTCCGGGCGTTTGGTGCAGGTTGGTGAATGCGGAGTCCATTCCATATCCAGCACATGCGGCAGCGCGTTTGCTTCGCGCGGCACATGTTTGATAAACCAGCGCGCCTGCTGTGCGGCAGGACGGCAAAAGTAGAAATAGTGATAGGCCCCACGGGGCACCCCAGCTTGGCGCGAAGCGCGCCAGTAGCTATCGAACTTTGGATCTGCCACATCACCGCCTTCGGTCGCCTTGATGTAGGCAAAGGACACCCCGGCCGACCTGGCCTGCCGCCAGTTGATGTCACCCTGCCAACGCGATACGTCGATACCATGGATTGGATAGGATGTTGGCTTGCGCCGTTCCCAGTCATAGGGATCGCTGTCTCCGAACTGGGGATAGGTCACCAATTGAGCGACAGCCGTACCTGTCGAGGCAGGCCCAGCCTGCACCAGTTCAGGTTCAACCCTGCGACCACAGCTGACCAGAATTGACACGGCTATAATCAGAAAAATAACTTTGCGCATAAACCCTGCCTTACCAAAGCAACACCAAAACGGAGCACTAGGTTCAGCATAGCCCGGACTGGGGGATTGCTTAGTTTTTTGATGACGATCGGCGGGGTTTCGCTCTCAATCAGTATGTTAGCGCCCTGCCTAAAAGGCCACCGCCTCTTGCTGAGCAGAAATGCGTTTGCGTACCAATTCTATATGGATGCGAGCATTGTAGGCCGTTTGCCGATACAGCGGCGGCAGACGGACCTGTGCAAGCCTTTCATCCAGTTCAACCAAACGCTGGTCCATCTCTACCAACAAGGACAAATCCGGAGCCTGAGCCAGGTCATCCTCGATCTGTTTGATTTCTGGGTAGTGTTGCAGCACCCGCCAACGCATTAAAAACGCATAGAGCGAAGGCACGGCCCGCAGCATTGGAAGCAACAGGAACAAAATGGGCAGCATGAGCAGGAACAACCGATTGACCTGCGCCGCCATCCAGTAGGGCAGCCAGTCATGCCAAGTCGATGGGCCGTTCAAGATCAATTGGCGCGCAGCGTTGTTCACGGACAGGCCTGTCCCTTCGACTGAGGGAAACTGACCTTGGTCCGTGATAATGTCCCGAGCGCTGTGCAACTCGATAGCCGCCATGGTCAATCGATTGACCAAGGCCGGGTGCAGGCTATCGCTGATCGCCAAGCGGGCCTCAAGCGCCAGTAACTGGCGCGGCACGGGGGGGACCACAGGCTTTAGGGAAATCGCGCCCGTCGGCACTGTCACTGTATTTGCATAATTCAGGCGTCGAGATATTGCCTCGCTATAGTCCAGCGGCAACAAACGTATCCTGTGATCTGCATAGGCTGCCACCAGATATGGGGCGTCAATTGGTGCGACAAAAACAGCGACATCAATGGTGCCCTCTATCAGCGCCGAAACGGCATCACTGTAGCCCATATCAAAATGCTGGTTCAATGCCGGGCGCAAACCAACCGCTGCTTGAAAGTCATCAAAGGCAGCCGCAGTGCCAGATCCAAGCCGCCCACTGCTGATGCGCAGATCTGACCACAATGCTGGATTGGCCGGAACTTCGATGTCCTGCCGGGTCAGGAACACCATCGGTTCAAAGAAAATAGCTCCGATGGCCTCGGTGCTTTGCCCTTGTACCCCAATACCACCCTGAAGAAATGCTGCATCGACCTGCGTGGCTTCGATCAGGCCCGCATTCTCGGCGGACCCGGCGGTGTCGACAACAACAAGATCAATCCCATCACGGGCCAAAATGGCACGGTAGCGCCCTGCTAATTGGTGATAGGCCCCTCCAGAGGGGCCTGCTGCCAAAGTCAGAGCCATCGGCGGATGTAGGCGAAACAGCATCACAACAGATCCGGTTAGGATAGCCGCTACCCCAAAGAGGGCCCAAAACCGGGTGTTGTTCAGCCGCTTCAGCATCTGATGCTTCTTAAATCCACTTGGCCAGAGGTGGCAGGCTCATCAACACGGCATTGGCATCATGGCCTGTTTCAAGGCCGAACTTAGTCCCCCGGTCATAGACCAGATTATATTCAGCGTAGAGCCCACGATGCACCAACTGGGCCTCTTTGTCGGCGTCTGACCAATCCTGCACCCGGCGCTTTTCCACCAAGGGCACAAAAGCGGGTAGAAATGCACGGCCGATGTCTTGTGTCAGGGCAAAATCCCTCTCCCACTCACCGCTGTTACGGTCATCCATAAAGATGCCGCCAACTCCACGGGCACGATTGCGATGCGGTATATAGAAATACTCATCCGCCCAAGCCTTTAGCTTAGGGTAGAGAAGACCGCCATGCGGATCTAAATGCTTCTTTTGCTGGCCGTGGAAGTGCGCGGTGTCTTCATCATATTCGATGCAGGGGTTCAGGTCCGACCCACCACCAAACCACCAAGCATGCGGTGTCCAGAACATCCGGGTGTTCATGTGCACGGCTGGCGCATGCGGGTTCTGCATATGCGCCACCAAAGAAATACCCGAGGCCCAGAACCGTGGGTCGTCTTTCATTCCCGGAATGCCCTTGCGGGCTGCCATTGCATTTTGCGCCCGTTCGCCCAATGTACCGTAAACTTCGGATACATTGACGCCGACCTTTTCGAACACCCGACCGCCCCGCATCACGCTCATCAGCCCTCCGCCAGCGTCTGACCCGTCATCCGAGTTACGTGTGGTTTCAGATACCTCAAACCGGCCCGGCGTCTGATCGGACAAAGGCCCGTCAGCATGGCTGTCTTCCAGCCCCTCAAACGCCGCTACGATTTGATCGCGCAATGTACGGAACCACGCGGCAGCCTGGGCTTTTTCGGTCTTCATTTCGCTACTCATAGAAAGTTCTTTCAATTAAACTGCCAGTTGAACTTACCCGGCTAGTGCACAGGTGCATCCACTGGATCCAGCAGAGTGCGACCACCATCAAGCGTCACAATTTGCCCCGTCATAAAACTTGAGGCCTCAGACGCCAAAAACTGGGCCGTTTCGGTCAGTTCGGTTGGCGAAGCGATACGCCCCAACGGTGTGTGGTCTTCGATATCTTCACGATAGGAACGGTTGTCACGCAGGACGGCCTTCAGCGAGGCACTCATCACCGAACCAAAGGCGATGCTGTTGACCCGGATCCGATGTGGCGCCATCGCCACCGACAGGGATCGTGTCATCTGGTCCATCGCAGCCGAGGACACGGAATAGGCCATCAGTTCCGGGTGGGTCCGGCGGGCTGCAATCGATGACAGGTTGACGATAGACCCAAGCGGGCCCTGCGACTCGCGACCTTCCCCCTGCTTAATCATCCGTTTCGCCACCTGCTGCGACAGCCGCAGGGTTGGCAGCAAGTTCTCATTCAACAACATATGTGTCGAATCATCTTCTGGATCCAGCGGATCGCTGGTCACCACCTGACGGGCCCCATTGACCAGAATATCGATCTGGTCAAAGGCATCAATGGTGGCCGACAACAGATTGGCAATGGTCAATCGCTCTCGCAGATCGCCGGCAAAATAACGTGTGCTGCTGTCTTCGGGCTGGCTGCCCAATTCGCGGATCAGACCTGCCTCATCCGCATCGGCAAACATTACGTTCGCTCCGGCAGCTGCAAACTGTTTACCGATGGCCAAACCAATACCATTGGCAGCGCCGGTCACGATGGCTGTTTTGCCGGAAATGGAAAAAGACATATACAGCCTCCGTCAGGATCATTCAGGCGGCAGGTTAGACCGCATTTGTCAGCTTGGAAACCGCCGCGCTACCGGCGTTGACGTTTTGGCCGAAAGGCATGCAACACCTTGAAACGGTTATCCCCCGCAATTTCCGAGACCTGCACAAATAGCTCCCCAAGGATAGTCTCGTAAGGCAGGTGCCGGTTTGCCACCAGCCACAGGCTCCCCGAGGGCGACAACACCCGCGCAGCGGTGGCAATGAAAGCCTGCCCAAGTGAGGGCTCGGCGCTGCGGCCAGTATGAAATGGCGGGTTCATGATCACGCCATCCAACAGATGCGGTGGCTTCCACTGACGCGCGTCGGCCCAATGAAATTCAGCGCGCGGGTCGCTGACGTTACGCTGGGCACAGGCCAGTGATGTGTGGTCCGCCTCTATCAAATGCAGTTTTTCGATGACATCATCACGTTGCAGCAGTTGCGCTGAGAGATATCCCCAGCCAGCACCAAGATCCGCCAGATTGCGGCCAAGCTTTGTCGGCAGCGCTTCGGCCAGCAAACGAGAGGCGGGATCAATACCATCCGCCGAAAACACACCCGGAGCGGTGGCATAGCCATCGACGCTGGCAAATTCATCAACGCGCCAATCGGCAAAAACCTGCCCATCAGCCTCGACCCAGAACACTTTGCCATGTGCCTTTGAGATCGGAGAAGACGGTTCGGTCAGCTTGCGCGCTGCTTTGAGCACCGAATCTATGCCATCAGTTTTGGCTCCATCGATCAATACCGGACCAGAACTTAAGGCCACGGCCTGCGCAATCAAATGGCGTGCCAGTGCCTTAGCCCGAGGCAAGAATACGATCGCAGCTGCGATTTCTGTGTCAGCTTCCAGGGCAGCAACACAGTCGTAACCACGGGCGACAAAAATATCGTGATCCGGGCGCATAGGCTGCACCACCAGAACCTGTTCGCGTGGTAGCACCGACAGGTCGTGTTCATCGCGCGGATGGAACATTGCGATCTTGCCACTTTCTGGCACGGCAAAGCCACCTGACTCGATTGCCAGGGAAAGACGGATGGACATCAGGGGAGCCTCTTATTCTTCTTTTTCCATGGTGCATTGCAGCGGATGCTGCTGCCGGCGCGCAAAATCCATCACTTGACCAACTTTGGTTTCGGCAATTTCATGGCTGTAAACCCCAACCACTGCCAGGCCTTTTTTGTGGACGATCAGCATGATTTCAAACGCCTCGGCATGGGTCATGCCAAAGAAACGCTCCAGGACCATCACCACAAATTCCATCGGCGTATAGTCGTCATTCAGCAACAACACCTTATATCGTGGAGGGCGTTGGGTCTTTGGTTTGGTCTTGGTGAGGACTCCGGTATCTGTAGAGTCATCCGACTGGTCTGACATGATATGGGGCAGCAGTGTCATTAGCGGTTCAATCCGGGTCAGGCATGGGAATTCTTCACTGGCTTATATAGCCTCTATCTCAGCGAGGAAAAGAGAAAGCGAGCAATACAATGGCACGCACTTTAACGACTATCGGGTTTGATGCCGATGATACCCTTTGGCACAACGAGCGTTTTTTCCGGATTACGCAGCAAAGATTTGGCGAATTGCTGGAAGATCACACGCCTTTAGACATGGACCCTGAGCTATTGAGCGAACGGCTTTTGGCTGCCGAAAAACGCAATCTTGGACGCTATGGGTATGGCGTCAAAGGATTCACCCTTTCGATGATCGAAACCGCCATCGAAGTCACTGATGCCCGAGTTCCGGCCAGTGTAATTCACGAATTGATTGAAGCAGGGCAGATGATGCTGTCTTTTCCGATCGAACTTCTCCCCCATGCCCGTGACGCAGTGACCGCCGTGGCGAGCAGTCATCGGGTGATCCTGGTGACCAAAGGTGACCTACTGGACCAGGAACGCAAACTGGCGCAATCGGGCCTGGGTGATCTGTTCTCCGCGGTTGAAATCGTGTCGGAGAAGACACCTGAAGCATACAATGAGATATTTCAGCGCCACGGTGACGGCGCAAGTCGGGCGATGATGGTCGGGAACTCCATGAGATCAGATGTGATGCCTGTGTTGGCGGCGGGGGGTTGGGGCACCTATGTGCCGCATGGTCTGACCTGGGAGATAGAACAGGCATCCGCTCCCGAAGGCGACCCGCGATATCGGGAAATTGTTGATCTATCTGAATTGGCCAATCTAGTAGACCAAATTGGATGAAAGCCTCAGGGACAGATTGACATCAGGTGACCAACCCTTCTTTCTGCGCTTTGGACAGATCATACATCTAAACTAGCCGGAGACCCCAATGCCACACGCCGAAGTTAAATACTCCTCAGATCTCGACATTGATACTCGGGCGATCCTGACCAAGATTGAAGCTGTCATTTTAGAACACGATGATGGCGCCGGCGACTGCAAGGGACGTGGCTACCCCACCAGTGAATACCAGTACACACATATCGATATCTCGGTTTCAGTGTTGTCGAAACCACATCGCGACGCAGCCTTCTCCAACGCACTGCTTGCAGATCTGGAACACAGCATCAAAGCCCTGATCCCAATGGCCTGCGAGTTCTCCCTTGGACTGCACTATATTACCCCGTTTTATGTCACGGGTAGCCACCGCCCCTGAGAATGGGGAGCGTGATTCTTGTGGCACAGAAACACCAGTTGGGCGGTAAAATGCCCAAAACTGCGGTAACACTTATTTAATGCTTCCCCCATGTAGCGGGCACATTGGTTATCACCCACCAGATATTGCCTACTCAAGCATTCTCCGCACCAGCCCCCAAAAAGCATTAGTTTCTTCCGAAGCCCCTTTGTGCTAGCTTTGCGTTAGGTAAAAAAGTCAGCCGGACAACCGGCGGCATGAGGCAGACATGGCAAAATTCGCGCAGGTTCGGTGCATCTTTCCGGCCCGTTTGGGCTTGGGTATTCTGACAGCTTTCTGGCTGTGTATTCTGGTGCCGATGGCAGCCAGTACCGCCCCATATGCGGCATTGGTGATGGACGCACGCACTGGCGAGGTACTACACTCTCGCAACGCTGATACCCGCCTTCACCCTGCATCCCTGACCAAAATGATGACGCTCTATATCGTTTTTGAAGCGGTGCGGAACGGTGAAATATCTTTGGACACCAAGGTCAAGATCAGTCGCAACGCCGCGTCTGAACCCCCTTCAAAACTGGGCTTGCGTACCGGTCAGACAATCGCATTGCGCTATCTCATCCGCGCGGCAGCCGTAAAATCCGCAAATGATGCCGCCACCGCACTGGGCGAAGCCATTTCGGGGTCCGAGGCTGCTTTTGCCCGCCGCATGACCCGCACCGCAAAATCACTGGGTATGACACGTACCACCTTTCGTAATGCCCATGGGTTGACCCAATCCGGGCACATGTCGACCGCCCGTGACATGACAACGCTGGGACGGCATATTCTGTATGACTACCCCGAATACTATAACCTGTTCTCTCGCCGTTCGACTGATGCCGGAGTAAAGCAGGTGAACAATACCAATCGACGCTTACTGGCAGCCTACCGTGGCGCCGATGGCATCAAAACCGGCTATACCAATGCTGCTGGGTTTAACTTGGTCGCCTCCGCCAAGCGCGGCAATGAACGCATCATTGCAACAGTGTTTGGCGGCAAATCCACCGCCTCACGCAATGCCAAAGTCGCCGATCTTCTTGATCTAGGGTTTCGCAGGGCACCGTCGCAGGCACGATTGCGCCGCCCCGGCCTGCCGCAATATGTCGGCAATATCGAAGCCCCCGTCGTCGCCAGTGCAGCCGGTTCTGGCAAGACCGTCAGACCCAACGGGCTAGTCACCACCAGCCTACGCCCCAAAACCCGCCCTGCGGCCGCCAGTGACGAAACCGTTCTACGCCTGGCCGAGGCCGAAATCCCTCCGGAGCCCAGCGCAGATCCTGCAGCTGCAAGTCCGGCTGAAGCAGATCAGAACTTGCTGCGTACAAGCATTCAGGCCGCACTGGCTGAAGCGGAAGAAAACCCGGTAACCGAAGCTTTGGCAGAAGCACTCCAGATCGAAACAGCCACACTGACTGAAACAGACGCAGAACAGGTTGTTGCAGCGGTGGCCGCGGCACCACAGCCTGCGGTTTATACCGGACTGCGACCTACAGCGCGCCCCGCCAACCTAAGGACAACTCCGGTTGCAGCGGCGGATCCAGTTGTTGTGACCCGTCTGTCCACATCAGGAGGACGTCACTGGGGCATTAACGTTGGTCGTTTCAACACGCGGTATCAGGCAGAAAAAGTACTTCTACGAACTGCATTGGCTGAAATGGAGACGCTGGATGGCAGCCTGCGCAAGGTGGCTCAGTCTAATCGTGGGTTTGAAGCAAACTTCCTCGGTATGACGCAGGAAGGCGCAGATCTGGCTTGCCGCCGCCTCAGCGCCCGCAACGTGGCCTGCACTCCCATCGGACCGTCCTGACCACACACAATCGCGGTGCGTGCAAGCACGCACCCTACACAGATTCAGAGGTTGTTAACCATGTTGGCGGATGCTGGGGTATGTCCCGGTATCTGCGCCCTCGCGCGCCCAGCGCCACAATCTATTTCGTAGTTTGCCTGGCGCAGCGCGGTTCAACTCTTTTGATTGACGAAATTGACGCCCTGCGCGCCGCTGTTGGCCTGACCCGTCGCCAGCGCCCTTTCCATGTTGATGCCTGGGTGGTGCTACCTGATCACATGCGATGCATCTGGACATTGCCCGCCGGGGACTGCGATTTCTCGACACGCTGGCGCCAGATCAAAACCCGGTTTTCACGTGCTGTACCGCGCCAGATCACCAGCGCAAGCCAACTGGCGCGACGCGAACGCGGTATCTGGCAACGTCGGTTCTGGGAACATCACATCCGTAACCCGCAGGACTATTGGCAACATATGGACCTTTGCCATACTGCTCCGGTCAAACTTGGTCTCGTCGAGAAGAGTGCCGACTGGCCATATTCATCCTTCGCATCTGACCGTGTAGGGTGTGTGCTTGCACGCACCTGTGATGCCTCAAAAAGGCTCAAGGCTTGGGATGATCATCCCATTCATCACTGAGTATCCTTTGTGAATCACCTTCCGGATCATCATATTGATTACTGCGCACGGTATATAGAAAACCAAGCAACCCCAGCCCCCCCAGAATCAGCGAAATCGGTATCAAATAAAACAAAACTTGCATGTGCTTACCTCAACCGAAGGGCATTCAGGGACACTGTAATTGATGAGGTCGACATCGCCAAGGCGGCGATCAGCGGCGTTGCCAAGCCTGCCACCGCCAGCGGCACTGCAATCACGTTATACAAGGTGGCCAAGCGGAAGTTTTCACGAATGCGCTTGGTGGCACGGTGTGCAACATCACAGGCCTCTGCTATCGGGGTCAGATCCTGGCCCAACAGCACTATGTCCGACGCAACGCGCGCAGCGTCCAATGCCGAGGCAGGTGAGATCGACACATGCGCAGCCGCTAACGCAGCGGTATCGTTCAGACCGTCACCAACCATCAGCACCTTGTGGCCTTGCTCGGACAATACCTTGATCCGCTCGACTTTATCTTCCGGCAGAGCTTCACCAACCCAATTGGTAATCCCCAAACGCGCCGCTAAAATCTGAACAGCCCTTTTAGAATCACCCGACACCAGTTGAACCTGTTTACCAGCGTCCAGCAGAGCCTGTACTGCCGCTTCCGCTCCGGGACGCAACGCATCGGTAAACAGGAAGCCGCGCGGGTTTTCATCACCGATATCCAGCCACGCCGCAGTTACATCGCTCTGCTGCGCCCCAACCCAAGCCGCGCGGCCCAAACGAACGCGAGAGCCACGAAACGAACCTTCAGTGCCATAGCCTGGCACCTCGTGAATATCGCTGACCGCTGCGGCAGTCACACCCGCCTCACCTGCAGCCTGCGCCAGAGACTTTGACAGCGGATGCGCCGATGCTTCGGCCAGAGCCAGCGCAATCTCCAGATCGGCTCGCGTGAAATCTGCCAGATTGGTCAATTGCGGAGTGCCGGCTGTCAGCGTACCGGTTTTATCGAACACCACTGTGTCCACCTGTGCCAAACGTTCCAGTGCAGTGGCATGTTTGATTAGCATTCCCTTGCGAAACAACCGCCCCGAGGCCGCTGTGGTCACCGCAGGCACCGCCAGCCCCAGCGCACAGGGGCAAGTGATGATCAGCACCGCCGCAGCAATGTTCAGCGCCGTGCGCAGATCCCAAGTGTACAGATACCAGCCAGCAAAGCTAAGCGCCGACAGGATATGCACCCCTGGCGCATACAGTTTCGCTGCATTATCAGCCAAAGAGGTATAGCGCGACCGGCCGCTCTCAGCGATCGCCACCAAATCGCCCATCCGGTGGAGTGATGTATCTTCACCCACTGCCGTGACCCGAATGGTCAACGGCCCGGTCAGGTTGACCTCACCTGCCGAAACCCCCTGCCCCTGCTCAGCAAACACCGGCAAGGTTTCCCCGGTCAGCAGCGAACGATCCAGCTCAGATTGTCCCGAAACCACCTCACCATCTACAGGCATACGGCCACCAGGGCGGACCAGGATCAGATCACCAATCGACAGTTCACCAACAGAAACTTCACTTTCAACACCATCACTCAGGCGAATGGCACGGGGAACCTCCAACGCCGCCAGTTCTTCGGCGGCAGATCGCGCCACAGCGCGGGTGCGAAAGTCCAGATAGCGCCCGGCCAGCAAGAAAAAGGTCAGGGTCAGGGCCGCATCGAAATAGGCGTGCTCCCCCGACAGCGTAGTCTCCCACAGCGAAGTGACCAATGCCAACACCAGCGCCAGCACAATTGGCACATCCATATTCAGCCGACGCACCCGCAAGGCACTCCAGGCGCTTTTGAAAAAGGGTTGCGCGGAGAATGCAATGGTCGGCAGGGTGATCGCAGCAGATATCCAATGGAACATGTCACGGGTGGCATCCGTCGCCCCGGCCCAGACAGAGACCGATAGCAACATTACATTCATCGAGGCAAAACCGGCAACGGCCAACCGCATCAGCAAATCACGGCCTGCCTTGTCACCCTGGGTTGCCGTTAACGTGCCGAGATCCAGCTCATGTGCCTCATAGCCCAAATCACCCAACACCGGGATTAGGTCGGCGGCGCGCACGTCAGGCTCAGCTTCAATCATTGCCCGCTTCAAGGTCAGGTTGACCCGCGCCGAAGTTACTCCGGGCGTAGCATTCAAACCCCGTTCCACAGCAGAAATGCAGGCTTGGCAGTGAATACCGGGGAGTGACAGCGCCAGCCGTGACGATGTGGGTGCCTCGTCAACTGCATCTCGCGGAACCGCCAGGCAGCCCGGGCAGGCCGCCGCAGAGGGGCGGATTTGAGCCGTCATCGTGACTTACCCTTTCACATGCAGGACAACCCGCTGGGTAAACTCGGTCCCGTTTTTGGCACGTGCCACCATGCGAATGTTCCAGTTTCCTGCCCCCAGTTGAACCGGAGCCACATAGGCCTTGCCGTCAAATTGGAAGTCCGGGTTCTGATCATCCTTTACATGGGTAGCCCGGCCCAAAGTCGCGCTCAGCTTGACCACCTCAACTGGATTGCCTTGCACATCAGTGATCTCCAGCTTGACCAGATCATCTGTGGCTGAAGCATAGACAGACCAGCCCAGCGCCTGCTGGGCTGTTCGACGGAGATCAAATTCCTGGCTGGCAACATATGAATTACCCACCTCCAGCCCCGGAAAGGTTCTGACCGCGTTCACAGCCAGCGTGATGTTGACCCCGATTATCACTGCAAAAGCACCTCCAAAAACCATCAGAGCATGTTTGCCGGTGAATTCACGTTGAGGTTTAGGCGTCGTCATCACTCAGTTTTCCTTACCGTTAAAGGTGGTATCGCGATAAGCGCGCTCACCATTGGCATTGTCCTCGACCCAAATCCGGAACGGGATCGCATTACTGGTCGATGGCACTGTCCCTTTTGGACTGATCACATAGACGCGTTGCAGATGCGCGGCATTTGCAGGGACCGGGACCGACGCATAAGGCGTGCCTTCCAACTGTACCCGCAAAGTCGCGTCGCCTGTAACGGATAGCTGGAACTGACGCTCTTCACCATGCTTGTTGCGCAGGCGTACATCATAAGTATTCCGGACCGAGCCATCCGACAACACGACATATGTCGGGTTACGCACTGGCGCGACCGTCAGTTCGATGTCTGGACGAATGAACAAGGCAAACACCAATCCAAACCCGACCAGCAACCACATCACGGAATACATGATGGTGCGCGGTCGCAGGATGTGCTTCCAGATATTGCGAGGCTCCTGACCAACCCGACCATCAGTTTCATCGCTGACCGCCATATAGTCGATCAATCCACGTGGCTTGCCGATTTTGGCCATCATGTCGTCACAGGCGTCGATACACAGGGCACAGGTGATACATTCCATCTGCTGACCGTCGCGGATATCGATCCCCACAGGACACACATTGACACAGGCCATGCAGTCAATGCAGTCGCCCTGCGGTTCTGCGGTCTGATCTGTACTTTTGCGCAGCTTGCCACGCGGTTCGCCGCGCCACTCACGATAGCCAACGACCAGTGTGTCCTCGTCCATCATCGCCGCCTGGATGCGCGGCCATGGACAGGCATAAATACAGATTTGTTCGCGGGCGAAGCCACCAAAGAAGAACGTCGTAAGTGTCAAAACCGCCATCGTGGTATATGCGATTGGATGCGCATTGCCGGTCATCAGATCAACCAACAACGTTGGCGCATCTGCAAAATAGAACACCCAAGCCCCGCCGGTGGCCAAACCAATCAACAACCAGCTTATCCATTTGGTTAGTCGCAACCGCACCTTGCGAAAGTCCAGTTTCTTCTGGTGATGCAGGCGCAGGCGGGCATTGCGGTCGCCCTCTATCCAGCGCTCCACCAGTATATAGAGATCGGTCCAAACTGTCTGCGGGCAGGCATAGCCACACCAAACCCGACCCAAAGCCGAGGTGAACAGAAACAATCCCAAACCAGCCATAATCAACAGACCCGCGACGAAATAAAATTCGTGCGGCCAGATTTCGATCCAGAAAAAGTAAAAGCGCCGGTTGGCCAAATCCAGCAGCACCGCTTGATCCGGAAGGCTTGGTCCGCGATCCCAACGGATCCAGGGGGTCAAGTAATAGATCCCCAGCGTCACGGCCATAATAATCCACTTAAGATTGCGGAAAGGGCCCGACACCCGTTTCGGAAAGATTGGCTCCCTAGCTTGATATAGGCTGGGGGCTGGATTGGAATCGCTCACGGAATCACTCCGGTTGTTGGCATGCTGCCAGCCTTGTCCCAGAAGCAGTTCACGTCAACTTTGACGTGGATCAAAAACTGCATCACAAACACATGTTTATGAGCTCATGTTCTTTTGGCGCCGTAACCATTGAACAAAGCTCCGCGCAGAGGGGCGCAACACTCCAGGACGGATCACAATATGATATCCACGTTGGTCCGTTTCACAAAACAGCTCCACCAATCGTCCAGATTTAAGATCATCCTCAACAAAATGCCGCACCGTCACCACCACCCCCTGCCCGGACCTCACCCCATCCAACAACAAATTCCCGGGCACCTGCACCCGGCTGACCCAACCTGAGGGGCTCACCCCATAAGATTCCAGCCAGTTGGTAGATTCAGTCGTGCCCAACTCATCCAACCAAGGGTAATTGACTAAATCTGCAGGCGTTCTGCCTTCCTTGACCGGCACCAACCCAGGCGCGGCAACGATGACCATTGGCGAGGCCAACAACATTTCCACGTCATGACCTGGCCAGCCCCCCTGCCCATACCGAATAGCTATATCAACCCCACCTGGTGTTAGTGCGACCAGCTCTGGTGAGGGATCCAGCATCAAATTAATTTCGGGGTGCAAGGCGCGAAACCCAGGCAGGCGCGGCATCAACCAAGACGCCGCGAACGAAGATGTGCAAGAAATATGCAGTGGCCGGTTGGCGTCAGCCCCCTTTAAGTCCTGAACAGCCGCACCAATTGCACCAAAGCCGAGATCCAGAGCACGGGCCAGCTGTTCGCCCTTTTCGGTCAGGGACAAAGCGCGCCCCGAACGATCTAGCAACCCAACGCCCAGATGGGCCTCCAGTGCTCTAAGGTGCTGACTGATGGCAGCATGGCTTACATTAAGCGCAGCACCGGCAAGTTTAACATTTCCGGCCTCTGAAAAGACTGCAAAAGCCCGCAGCGATGCCATTGGGGGAAGGTCACGCCAGTTCATCTGTAAGCTGTCCTTACATTATGCCATTCATATTGAGTCGCATTTTCCGTTCAAAATATCAACAGTAAGGACAGGATCACCCAAACAGAGGACATCACGATGCTGAATATTTTTGCCAACACATTCCGGATCGCCACTGGCCTGGAGCAGGCTCACACGCAGAGCAGACCCTTTGCAGACGAAAAACCGCAGGAAGCCTGGCTGCCTGAGGGGCACTGGTGGCGGCGCTCCGATCGCAACCTTAGCTCTGCGGAACACCGGTCAAAGGAAACCAAACGGCACGCAACACGCGAAACCAGACCGGATCCGCAGGATGTTTGAGAAAAAAGCGTCGGCCTTCCAGGAAACGCGCGAACAGATCGGAAAGCCGACGCTTAGCCCAAACCACTTGCGAACAAGCGAAATGGGTATTTTTGACACCCCCCAGACCGTCAAGGGGGATGGCCGCCCCAGGGAGTGTCGTTGCAGTTATTAAATCACCAATTTGTCCAGCCTTATTTGATCCGGATCAAACACCGAACAAAGTTTGACCCTTTGCCCCCAGAAACTACCCTTTTACTGAACAGGGGCTGGAGGACGGGGAGTGGAGGAGCAACACATTGAGCGCAAAACCCTGAACCAGGCCGAAATTGGCGCTGTGGCGCACCTCTATCGGGGCGAAGTCTACCGCAGCACCATTTGGCGCACCCGGCTCGACACCACCACCAATTGGGCAGTCGTAACACTGGGCGTGGCGCTGTCGATCACCTTTTCCTCCCCCAATGCATCACCTCTCCCTCTGATCTTGGTCGGTATTCTGATTATTTTCTTCCTGCTGCTCGAAGCCCGGCGCTATCGCTATTTCAACGTTTTCCGCGCCCGCGCACGCTGGTTGGAGCGTCACTTTTACGCTCCGCTGCTGTATGACGGCGATTTGCACATGGAAGAAAACTGGCAGAAGGTATTGGCCGAGGACTACCTGCGGCCAGAATACCACGTCAGCTATATGACTTCGGTAGGGCGACGCATTCGGCACAATTATTTGTGGATTCTGCTCATCCAGTCGCTCGCCTATGCGGGGAAGCTGGTGGTGCACCCGACCCCTATCACCTCACTCCTGCAAGGCGTAGAGCGAGCCGATGTTGGCCCACTGCCGGGTGAACTGGTGATTGGCGTTGGTGTGATCTACGTGGTGACCTGGAGCAGCATCGCCCTATGGAGTGGATGGAGCGACGCGGCCCGCGCTGAAGTCCGCCACTCAAACTCCTACATGGGATAGACAGTAGCGCCCTAGCAAGCGTTCGCATGCTTAGGGACCTCTTGAATCAGGTACTCCACAAAGGCACGCACCTTGGGCTGCACAATACGGTGATAAGGCTGCACCAGATAGATGTCTTGCACCTGTCGCGGCAGCGACGGCATCGCATCCACAACCTCTCCACTCATCAGCGCATCTTGCGACAAGTAGTCAGGCAGGTAAGCAATCCCAAGTCCGGCAATGGCAGCATCCAACTGGCACTGCCCATCATTTATGCACAATCCGCCTTTGGCACGCACCTGCCGCAACTCGCCATTTGATGCTTCCAGTTTCCACACACACCGACTGGAGATATTAGAGGCATGAATAAGGTTGAAGTCCGTCAGTTGATTGATGGTTTTCGGGCCACCTTGCTGTGCCAGATACTCAGGGCTCGCCAGCAGGCGCATCCGGGTTTCGGTCAGTTTTCGCGCCCGCAGACTGCTATCTTCAAGCGGCCCAACCCGAATTGCCAGATCAAACCCTTCGGACACCAGCTCCACCCGGCGTTGGCACAGAACCACATCCAGTGTCACTTGCGGATATAAATTTAGGAAATCCGGAAGCAGTTCCGAAAGATGCTTCACGCCAAAATCCGTCGCACAGGTGACCCGCAACAACCCAGCTGGTTCGCTTTGCATGGCCGAAACCAGCGCATCTGCCTCACCCGCGTCGTTCAGCACGCGGCGGGCGCGATCATAATAGGCCATACCAATGTCGGTTGGCCCGACCCTGCGAGTGGTCCGGTTCAACAACCGTGCACCCAATCTGTTTTCCAGACTGGAAACGTGTTTGGAAATTGCAGATTTGGAGAGGCCCATTTTATGGGCCGCATCCGTGAACCCACCCTGGTCCACTACCTCAGCAAAAGCTTCCATTTCGGTCAGTCTGTCCATTCACAACTCCTGTGCTTGCAGGATGCATTTGTGTCCGGGAGGCAACGATTTCAATCGGAACTAATAAAATTGTTTGACAATTTATGTAGATTTCGAATCGACACATTTGGTGAGGGGTAAACGGCGATCCTCCGCCGATCCAAACGCAAAACGCAGCGCCGGGGCGCTGCGTTTTCCCTGGCTATGATCTACATCAAAGCCCTTTGTTTTATTGACCGAAGCAATCAAGCCAGATCTGGATATCTCACCCTACTCGCCACCACCCAACTGGTGGACATAAGCTGTAACAGCGCGAATCTGCCATTCGGTCAGGCGTGTGTTCCAGGCTGGCATCACACCATAACGTGCGTTGCTCACGGTCTCTGTCAGTGTTTCGTGATCACCGCCATACAACCACAGTGCATCCGCCAGATTTGGCGCCCCCTGATCCCGATCACCAGTGCCGTCTTCAGCATGGCAGGACGAACAGTTGTCTTCAAAAACAACCGCGCCATCGGCCACTTTGGATGCATCCACCGGATCACCGGACAAAGACATGACAAAGTTCACAACCTGATCGATCTCTTCCTTCTCCAGCAGCTCATCCCGGCCAAAGGCGGGCATTGCTGAATAGCGGGTATCGTCATTATCATCGCTACGGATACCATGGGTGACAGTTGTATGGATCGCTTCCATATCGCCCCCCCACAGCCAGCTATCATCCAAGAGGTTCGGGTACCCCTTGGCGCCAGCCGCACCCGAGCCATGACACTGGGCACACCAGGTCATAAACACTGCGTTACCAGCTGATGAAGCATAGGCATTCAGCTCGGCATCACTGGTGATCGCAGTCAACTCAACCGAAGCCAGCTTGGCGTTGATCGCCGCATTGGATTCTTCAACCGCTGCAATCTCAGCCGCCACATTGGCACGCGTCGACCAGCCCAGCACTCCAGAAGTGGCTTGGTTGATCATTGGCCAGGCCGGATAGGCAATCGTATAGCCGATACCCCAGATGATGGTCAGATAGAGGCACCACAACCACCAGCGTGGCATTGGGTTATCGAACTCTTCGATCCCATCCCACACGTGACCGGTGGTATTCGGATCGCCCTCGAACTTTTTAGATTTTTTTGTCATGTCCTCGCCTCCTTGGATGCGGCGGGTGTGTCTACGCCGGACTGGGGCGCAGGTGCGTCAACGTGGCGAAACGGGATATTGGCGACGTCCTGATAGACCTTGGTACTGCCAGGGCGAAACGCCCAGAGGATAACAGTCACAAAGACAACAAACAGGAACAGTAACATCCAGCTATCAGCGAATTCCCGAAGGAGAGTATAGATTTCCATTTTCTCCTCCCCTAGCGGCTTGCAACGGGGGTGAAGGTCGAGAAATCAACCAATGTCCCCAGCATCTGCAAATACGCCACCAGCGCGTCCATTTCGGTCAATTGCGGCTGACCGTCAAAGTTGCGCACACTCACTTTGTCGCCATAGCGTTCAATCAAGCCATCATAGTCACTGTCCGGATCAGCCTGAGCCCTAAAGTCAGCCTGCGCACTGGCGATCATCTCATCTGTGTAAGGAACACCCACCATTGCGTTGGTAGCGATAAGATCAGCGACGTATTTGCCATCAATCACTGTGCGCTCCAAGAAGCCGTATTTTGGCATCACAGACTCCGGCACCACAGACTGCGGGTCACGCAGGTGATCTGCCTGCCACTCATCCGAGTAACGTCCCCCAACCCGAGCCAAGTCCGGTCCGGTCCGTTTTGAACCCCACTGATGCGGGTGGTCATACTTGGACTCTGCGGCCAGTGAGTAGTGACCATAGCGTTCCACTTCGTCGCGCATTGGGCGGATCATCTGGCTGTGGCAGGTGTAACACCCTTCACGGACATAGATATCCCGCCCTGTCAGCTCCAGCGGAGTGTAGGGGCGCATGCCCTCTACATCTTCGATGGTGTTTTCCAGCCAGAACAGTGGTGCAATCTGCACCAGACCGCCGATGGACACGACCAGCAAGCTGCAAACCAGCAGCAGGGTCGCGTTGGTCTCGAGGACCTTGTGTTTGTCGAGAAATGACATTGTTTCAGTCCTCCTTATTCAGCTGGAACCGCGACGGTCAGGCTGGCCTCTTTGGCCGGCGCCCGACGAACGGTCATCCACAGGTTGTAACACATGACCACAGCACCAGAGAGGAACAGAAGCCCGCCCAATCCACGCACGATGTTCATAGGAGTTTTGGCAGCAACGGTGTCAGCGAACGAGTTCACCAGGAAGCCGTTGGCATCTACTTCACGCCACATCAGGCCTTCCATGATACCGGTGACCCACATCGACGCGGCGTACAGAACGATACCGATCGTGGCGAGCCAGAAGTGCCAGGACACCAAGCTAAGGCTATACAGACGCTCACGCTTCCACAGAACCGGAACCAGATAGTACAGCGCGCCAAAGGTGATCATACCGTTCCAACCCAGCGCACCCGAATGCACGTGGCCAATGGTCCAGTCAGTGTAGTGGCTCAGCGCGTTCACAGCGCGGATCGACATCATCGGACCTTCAAAGGTCGACATACCGTAGAAGCCAAGCGAGATCACCATCATCCGGATCACCGGGTCGGTGCGCAGCTTGTCCCATGCACCAGACAGGGTCATCAGACCGTTGATCATACCACCCCAGGACGGCATCCACAGCACAATCGAGAACACCATGCCCAGCGTTGTCGCCCAGTCAGGCAGCGCCGTGTAGTGCAGGTGGTGTGGACCAGCCCAGATATACAGGAAGATCAGCGCCCAGAAGTGGATGATCGACAGTTTGTACGAGAAAACCGGACGTTCGGCCTGTTTCGGAATGAAGTAGTACATCATGCCCAAGAAACCGGCGGTCAGGAAGAAGCCAACAGCGTTGTGGCCATACCACCACTGCACCATGGCATCCTGCACACCCGAGAAGACCTGTACCGACTTGGAACCCCAAATCGAAACCGGGATCGACAGGTTGTTGACCACGTGTAGCATGGCAACAGTGATGATAAAGGCAAGGTAGAACCAGTTGGCCACATAGATGTGCGGCTCTTTGCGCTTAATCAACGTTCCCAGGAATACAGCCAGATAGGCTAACCACACTACGGTCAACCAGATGTCCACGTACCATTCGGGTTCAGCATATTCTTTAGATTGGGTGCCGCCCAGCAGATAGCCGGTCGCCGCCAGAACGATGAACAGCTGATAGCCCCAGAAGACAAACCATGCTGTGTTGCCCCCCCAAAGGCGCGCGGCGCAGGTGCGCTGCACCACATAGAACGACGTGGCGATCAACGCGTTGCCACCAAAGGCAAAGATCACTGCAGAGGTATGCAGCGGGCGCAGGCGCCCAAAGTTTGCATAGCCTTCTGCCCATTCAAAATTCAGCCCGGGAAAGGCCAATTGAAAGGCAATAAAAACACCAGCCAAAAACCCGACAACGCCCCAAAAGGCGGTCGCGATTACGCCTGCGCGCACCACACTGTCAAAATATTCGTTGGCAACCGCCCCAGCCACCACCTGCGGCTCGTCAGTTTGGCGAAGAGTGTGGAGAAACAGCCCGGCAGACACGATCATGATAATGATCGCATGAACCAAATAAGCCATATCTCGCGCATAGTTGGTTGCAAGCATTGCAAATAGCACAACCAAACCAAGCACTATCAGCTTGATATAATTAGACATCTTATGTCCCTTTACCTTGTCCCGCGCGATTCTTGTGCCGCGCCAGACGGTTTTAACTGAGCGCTTGATGCAAAATGAAAGGACCTCGTGCTTTGATCTGCATCAAGACATAATACCTCTAACTATGTGAAGCCTCACACAGAAAGCAATTAGTGCGACCAATTTGAGGTCACACATTCTGCAAGTGAGGTGGAAATGTCCTATAAATCTTTGCTCACCGTTTTGACCGAGGCCAAAACAGCCACTGCGCCTCTGGCTCAGGTCTCTGCTTTGGCCGAACGGTTCAGTGGGCACGCCGAAGCGCTTTGTCTGGGTGTCGACCGAACCCAGACCGGATACTACTATGCCGGAGCCAACGCTCTGGTGTTGCAAGAATCCCTGGCCCGCGCCAAAGAAGAAGCCGCCGCCGTACAAGCCTATGCCAGTGATGTACTGGAAAAGGCCGGCGTGACATGGTCAGCGGAATCCGGCGTCGCACAAATCGCTGACTTAGGTCGGCATGTTGCGCAGCGGGCGCGGTTTTCAGATCTTGTCGTGCTGGGCAAACCCTATGGTCGCGATCGAAATGTCGAAGCCGAACCCATCGTCGAGGCAGCCCTGTTTGAAGGTCATGCACCCGTTTTGGTGGTCCCGGACGAGACCAACGTGGTGACACAGCCCAAAACTGTCACTGTAGCCTGGAATGAAAGTGTTGAGGCACTGACCGCAATTCGCAAAGCCATGCCCTTCCTGACATGTGCAGATCTGGTACGTGTGGTGGTGATTGATCCACCAACACACGGGCCTGAACGCTCCGATCCGGGTGGATTGCTAAGCCAGATGCTGGCGCGACACGGGGTCACTTGCGAAATTGATGTGTTAAGCAAAACCCTAAGCCGGGTCTCCGATGTGCTGAACCGCCACGCCACCGACACCGGATCAGAAATGATTGTGATGGGCGCCTATGGTCACTCTCGCTTTCGCGAAGCAATTCTCGGAGGCGCCACCCGCAACATGCTGGAACAGGCCAAGGTTCCAGTCTTTATGGCCCACTGATATTTGGCGTAGGGTGTGTGCTTGCACGCACCCTTACTTAAAAATTTCCAAACCGGTCAGAGCCTACTGCCAGTCATGCCGTCGGGCTCCGTCCACAAAATCGCGCACAGCTTCAGCATCTTGACGGCCCGTGGCAACCGAGAGCATAACGCTGCGTTTCATATCGCGGCGATTCAACGGCACTGTGGCGATCCCGTCTAACACCACTGAATGCCTCGGCAAGATCGTCACCCCCTGCCCGCCCTGCACCAGGGACTGTATCCAATCCTCGCGTTCGCTGCGCACAGTAACCCTCATCGGAACATTTTCACGGACTGCAGTGGCCAAAAACGTATCTCTGAACTCGCAATGCAACCGATCCAAATAGGGTTGGCGAGACAGGTCCTCCAGTTTCACCGAGGGCCGTGAGGCATAGGGGTGATCCACTGCACATGCCATCACCATGTCTTCTGTGTACAACTCGATATGGCGCAGCCGATCAGAGTCTGTCACCGGCGCCCCGAGAACAGCCAGGTCAACCCGCCCCCCCAAAAGATCCGCCCCAATTCTGGCTGTGGTCACATCATGCAACGAAAGCTCGACGTCAGGATGGTCGGTTAGAAACTTCAGGACAAAAGGCGATAACCGGCTCGGTCCGACGGTGCACATCACTGCAATTTCCAGTGGCTGCACCGCCCCCTTGCTCAATCGGTTTGCCTCCGCCTTGGCAGCAGAAGTCGCGCGCTCAACTTCACGCAGATGCAACGCCATGGCCTGACCCAAATGCGTAAGATGGGTCAAACGCCCTTCCCGCCGGATCAAGCTGCCACCCAATTCCGCTTCTAAGTTGGCGATGGATTTGCTCAACGCTGGCTGTGACACCCCACTCCGCCGCGCCGCCTCCGAAAAGTTCAAGGTCTCAGCCAACACCAGAAAGTGACGAATACGGCGTGTGTCCATGTGGATCTCCCTCCCCCAGTTGCACCATAGATTCACAGATCATTTGGTTATGGAAACCATAACTCAAACTCACCACCGCCCTCCCTATTTTATACGAACATGAATTAGCCAAGGAAATCGCCATGTTCTTCAATACACACCGCGTGCTCGTTTGCGCCCTTGCCCTTGCAACTGTCTCTGCTGGCACCCTGATCGCTCAGGATGATCTGATCAATCGCGCCAGCTTTACCGCTGAAGGTGCCGTGGAGCTGCCGCAGGATATCCGGCGCTGGGTCTATGTGGGTACTCCGCTGACACCCAATGCGCTGAATGGTGGCGAAGCGCCGTTCCCCGAGTTTCACAACGTCTATGTCGAACCCAGCGCCTTTGATCACTGGTCAGCCACCGGCACATGGGCTGACGGCAGCCAAATTGCCAAGGAACTGGTGATGATCCAGACCGATGAAGGCACTGATCCGGAGACCGGGGCCAACGCTCAGGTATCAGGCGTTGGCTATTTTCAGGGTGACTTTGTGGGCATGGAATTGACGGTCAAAGACAGCACCCGCTACACCGACGAGCCGGGCAACTGGGCCTACTTCTCTTTCGGCCACAGCGGCCAACCCTATGCCGCTACGGCCAAGGCCTTTGAAACCGATAGCTGTAATTCCTGCCATGAAGCAAACGCGGCGGATGATTTTGTCTTTACTCAATTCTATCCGGTGCTGCGTGCAGCAAAGCCAACCCAATGAACTGGTTTGGACCTCTGTTCGCCCTCATTAGCCTATCGGCCGGGGCTGCTAGCAGTCAGGATTTTGACGTTGATCCCGCTGGCGCGGTTTCAGCAAGTGGTGACATTCACCTGCCGCAGGTCGAATTCCTCAGGACATGGCCAGTCTTAGGAAGCTGGACCATTCTTGATGGGGAGGAGGCTGGTGGATTTCACACCGTCTATACGCAGCCCGGCGTGATCGAGGCCTATCTTGAAACCGGGTCCTTCCCCGATGGGGCCGTCATCGTGAAAGAACTCCGTTCGGCAGCGACGGGATCCTATACCACCGGCACCGCCGCACATGCCTCTGAACTGGAGGGGTGGTTTGTGATGGTCAAAGATACTCAAGGCCGTTTTACCGGTAATCCAGCTTGGGGAGACGGCTGGGGCTGGGGCCAATTTCAAGCGGGCGATACCCTGACTAGTATTGCGCCAGACTATCAGGAAAGCTGCCTGGGTTGCCATGTTCCAGCACAGGACAGCGACTGGATTTATACGCAGGCTTATCCGGTCTTATCAGAGACCCGGTGAAACCGAACCGTGGGGGCCGCGCAAGTGATTTAAACTGCAGCCCCCACTTTTTGTTATGACCTTACAAAATGCATGCCCTGAAACTCTGCCCTAAACGCTGCAACCTCATTGGCCAGTGTTTCCGGTTCAGACGACCGCAGTGCTTGGGCCACCAAAGACGCCAGTGTTGCAGCATGTTCCGGTGTTACGCCACGACGCACCAATTCCGGCGTACCAATCCTCAGCCCGTTCATATCGCCAGCCACCTCGGTGATTGGCAGGCCAATACCACAGGCCAAGAACCCGGCCTTGCGCAGCTTCTTCGAAGCCGTCTGTCCGCCACCAAATGGCGCAGCCTCTAATGCAAACTGGTGTGACTGCGTTCCCCCGTGAGCTGCCGCAAAGAGTGGTAGGTCCAACGCTGCCATCTCTTGGGCCAGGGCTTGCGACAGATTTATCATCGCCTGAGCGTATCCCTCTCCGTGCTCGATCCAATCCAGCATAGTCAATGCCAGTGCCGCTGATTTCGCCGCATCAAAGTTTGCCGTCATGCCCGGAAATGCAATGGCGTCCAGTTTCCGGGCAATCTCGACGTCATTGCTCACAATCAACCCGCCCGCAGGGCCGCCCAGGCTTTTGTAGGTGCTCATGGTCATCATATGGGCGCCTTGGTCCAGAGGATTGACCCAAGCACCACCAGCGATGATGCCGCATTGATGCGCGGCGTCAAATAGCACCTTAGCGCCCACCTCGTCGGCGATTTGCCGCACCTCAGCGACCGGATGTGGGAACAAGTTCAGGCTGCCGCCAATGGTGATCAACTTGGGGCGCACCCGCAGTGCCAGATCACGAAATGCATTAAGATCAACGGTATAGCCGTCCGCATTCACCGGAGCCGGATGGCTCTGCACCCCGTACAAACCCGCACAGCCATCGCCGTGGTGAGTCACATGCCCGCCAATTGCAGCTGGTGGCGCGATGATGCTGTCACCGGGTTGGGTCATCGCCATAAAGCCATAAAGGTTCGCCAATGCGCCAGATCCCACCCGGATTTCGGCATAGCGCGCGTTGAACACCTGCGCAGCCAATTCCGCTGCGATCACTTCGATTTCTTCAATCGCCTCCAACCCCATCTCGTACTTATCACCGGGATAGCCGAGCGACGGGCGGCTGCCGAGCCCCTGTGCCAGTACCGCTTCGGCTGCTGGATTCATCACATTGGTGGCCGGGTTCAGATTGAAACACTCACGGTCGTGGATTTGAGTGTTGCGGGCGATCAGCGCGCTGACCTTTGCTGCAGTCTGATCCGAAGAAGCGGCCGCAGTGCGCATCGCCAATTCTTGTACTCGGGATTCACACTGGGCGGGCACCCAGTCACGTGGGGCAAGATGTGTCATAGTAGCCTCCAATTTGGCACATAGGTTTATCTAACCCCACTCAACACCCCACGCCCCCTTGTCAGCAAATCAGTTTTGCGAAAAACTAGGCTTAGAAAAACTAAGGCTAACCCCATGCCCGTCTCTCCACCCAGACCTAAGCAACTCCCCATGACTGCGCTGCGCGCCTTTGAAACAGCGGCCCGGTTGGGCGGCTTTGCGGCCGCTGCACAAGAGCTGGGCATTAGCCCCGGCGCCGTGTCCGCTCATGTGAAAACACTGGAAGATAGCCTGCGCGCGCCGCTATTCCTGCGCAGCGCCAAGGGTGTCACACTGACGGCGCTAGGGGTGCGGGTACTGCCCGATTTCACCGCAGCGTTCGATCAGATGGGGCAGGCCATGCAAATGTTGCACAGCGAGGCCGCGCCGCAGGTTGTACATATTGCTGCCCTGCCCGCCGTCGCCCAATTCTGGTTGTCGCCACGATTGCCTGCCCTGCGCGCAGCAGCGCCGGACATCGAAATCTCTATCACTGCAATGGAAGTGCCGCCCAATTTAAAACGTGCGCCCTATGACCTGTGTCTGTTCTACGATGCCGCGCTGGGGGAAGAGGTCGCCAAAGACGGGATAACGCCGGTCTGCGCTCCTTCCTTTGCCGACCAGTTGCGCAGTCCCGCCGACCTGCAACATGTCCCGTGCCTGTCTGACAGTAGCTGGTCTAAGGATTGGGACCACTGGCTGAACGCTGCCTGCCCCGACGCCGCGATCACCCCGCGTGGACCAGAATTTTCTCTGTATGCATTGGCAGTTGAAGAGACGGTGAATGGAGCGGGAGTGTTGATTGGCCATACAGCACTCATTGAGCGCCAGTTGAACAGTGGCGCGCTGGTTGCGCCATTCGAAACCGTGGTTTCGCTCCCACTCAGTTTGCGCCTATGGAGCCCCCGCCGCCATCGGCGCGGCAGCCCAGCCGGACAAGTGGCGCGCTGGCTAACTGGGGCGGGCCGTGTCCCCGATCGCTAGATCAGGAACCCGCCATCAGTGTCATCCCCAGCTTCTTCCATCAGCCGCGTCATATCTGGCACTGTAACATGACGCTTGCCTTGCAACTGAATGACGCCATCCCGTTTTAGCGCCGACACCTGGCGGCTGACGGTCTCAAGGGTCAGACCCAAATAGTCGGCCATCGCCTCGCGGGTGAGAGGCAGGTCAAAAACCGTAGACACGCTATCATTGTCAGGCGTCGTATTGCGGCGGGCAATAATGGACAAAAGGCTGGCGATTTTTTCGCGCGCTGTCTTGCGCCCCAACACCAACATCCATTCGCGGGCGGCGTCCAGCTCATCCAGCGTCATTTCCAACAACCGGTGTGCAATGTGCGGTGTCTTGCTCATCAACTCTTCGAACGGCTTTTTGCGGAAACAGCACATGACCACATCAGTTGTGGCCACAACATTATAGGCAGCCCCGTCACGTCCTGGCCGACCAACAAAATCGCTGGGCAGCAGGAGCCCCACCATCTGGGTCCGGCCGTCCTCCATGGTTTGGGTCAGGGTTGCAACCCCCGACACCACGGATCCGACAAAGCCCATTTTATCGCCGGACCAGATTACGGTCTGGCCCGCCTCATAGGTGCGGTAATATTTGATCGCGTCCAGCTCGACGAGCTCATCAGCGTTGCAGCGTGCGCAGACAGCGCGGTGACGGATTGGGCAATCACTGCATTTGCCTGCTGTAAAGTTTGGGGTATTCATCATCGGTCCCAATTGATCTGGGTCAAAGTTAGTCCTGTCGGACTTGAAGTAGATTATCCAAATGACACAGAAATCACAATTGGCCAAGCTCGGTTTATTCGATGCCAAAGTGCCGCGGTACACCAGCTACCCAACCTCACCTCATTTCAGCAACGATGTCGGGCCGGATCGATTTTCCGATTGGATTTCAACGATTAAGCCCAATAGCTCAATCTCGTTGTACATACATGTGCCGTTCTGCCGCAGACTTTGCTGGTTCTGCGCCTGCCGCACACAAGGCACCCAAAGTGATTCTCCGGTGCGCGCCTATCTAGAGGTGCTGAAAGCCGAGATCAAAATGTTGGGGCATATCCTTCCCGAAGGCGTAAAGCTTTCCCGTCTGCACTGGGGTGGTGGTACCCCGACCCTGCTGGCGCCAGATATGATGACGCAACTGGCCGGGTCCATTGCCGAGATCGCTCCGTTTGCCCCGGATGCTGAGTTTTCAGTTGAGATCGATCCCAACGAGATCGACGAGGCCCGTCTTGATGCGCTGGCCGCCGCAGGCATGAATCGTGCGTCAATTGGGGTTCAGGATTTTGACGACGAGATCCAAAAGACCATTGGCCGGATCCAAAGCTATGACATCACCCGCGACGCGGTTGAGATGATCCGAGCCCGGGGCATCACCAGCCTGAACGCTGATATTCTTTACGGCTTGCCGCACCAGTCACAACAACGGATGACAGAAAGTGTACAAAAGCTGCTGTCACTCAACCCAGACCGGGTGGCGCTATATGGCTATGCGCATGTTCCGTGGATGGCCAAACGCCAGCAGATGATCCCCTCCGAGGCCCTGCCCACACCGCAGGAACGGCTGGACCTCTATGATACCGCCCGCAAACTGTTTCTTTGGGATAACTATGCTGAAATTGGCATCGACCATTTTGCCACTCAGACAGATGGCCTGACCGTTGCTCAGCAAACCGGCCAACTCAAACGCAATTTTCAGGGCTACACTGATGATCAGTCAGAAGTTCTGATCGGGTTGGGTGCCTCGTCTATTTCTCGGTTTCCGCAGGGCTACGCGCAAAACGCATCTGCCACGTCGGCCCATACCAAGGCAATTCGTGCGGGCACATTCTCGACGGGTCGCGGCCATACGTTCCGAGGCGAAGACCGTCTGCGCGCGCGGCTGATTGAAGTCTTGATGTGTGATTTCCGGATCAACTCAGCAGAGATTCTGGCTGAGTTCGACATCACGCCGTCTGCGTTGCAACAGCTATACACAGACGCCTCCAATCGCTTCCCCGACATGCTGCAAATCTCATCTCAGGGACTATACATCCCTGAAAAAGCCAGGCCGCTCACGCGAATGATTGCCCGTAGCTTTGATGCTTACGATCTCAGCAAGACTGGACACTCTTCGGCGATCTGATGATTTCAAACTATTGACGCAACTAAGCCCGGCCAACATTCGGCCGGGCAGATACAGTCACCTTGCCGCAGTCAGCAATGTACGCGTGTACTCATGCTGCGGGTTGGCAAAGACGTCCTCGGCCATGCCAGTCTCCACCACGTCGCCTTGCTTCATCACCATCACTTTGTGCGACATCGCCCGCACAACGTTCAAATCATGCGAGATAAACAGATAGGCCAGCCCGTGGCGCCGTTGCAAATCACGCAGCAATTCCACGATCTGTACTTGCACAGTCATATCCAGCGCAGACGTCGGCTCGTCCAGAACCACCAGCTTGGGCCGCAGCACCATCGCGCGGGCAATGGCTATGCGTTGACGCTGACCACCTGAAAACTCATGTGGGTATCGATCCATCGCTATCGGATCCAAACCCACCTCTGTCATGATATCTGCAACCAAATCACGTGGATCACGGTCTGGCTCGATCTTATGTATCCCCACCCCCTCGGCAATAATCTGGGCGCAGGTCATCCGTGGCGACAACGATCCAAACGGATCCTGAAATACGATCTGCATGTCCTTGCGAAGCTGCCGCAAATCTTTGGTCGAGAATTTGCGCAGATCGTTACCATGGAAATTCACACCGCCTTCTGAGGCAATCAACCGCATGATGGCCAGTGCCATTGTTGTCTTGCCCGAGCCACTTTCGCCGACAATGCCCAATGTTTCGCCTGCACGGACGGAGATCGATGAAGGATTAACCGCCTTGATATGGCCAACTGTGCGTTTCAAGAATCCACGTTGAATGGGGAACCACACCTTCAACTCCTTGGTCCGGATCAACTCTTGCGCATTTTCCGGCACAGGCTCAGGATGACCAGCGGGCTCGGCCGCCAGCAACATTTGAGTATAGGGGTGTTGTGGGTTCCCAAAGATCTCGGCCGTTGGCCCCGTCTCCACGATCTCGCCATCCTTCATCACGCAGACCTTATCGGCGATGCGGCGCACGATGTTCAAATCATGGGTAATGAACAACAGCCCCATGCCTTCACTGGCTTTCAAGTCGCCCAGCAGGTCCAGAATCTGGGCTTGGATCGTCACATCCAGCGCTGTAGTTGGTTCGTCGGCAATCAGAACGTCGGGCTTGTTGGCCAACGCCAACGCAATCATCACACGCTGCCGCTGTCCACCGGATAACTGATGTGGATAAGCACCAAGCCGATCCTCGGCGTCCCGGATACCAACCTTTGCCAACAGCTCGAGGATCAGCGCCCGCGCCGCCGCGCCCGCCAATCCCTGATGCAACGCAATAGATTCGGCCAGCTGCTTTTCGATTGTGTGAAGCGGGTTCAGCGAGGTCATCGGTTCCTGAAAGATAAAGCTGATGTCATTGCCACGCACGTCCATCAACCGTTGGTCATCAGCGCCAATCATTTCCTTACCATCGTAGAGAACAGATCCCTCGACTGAGGCGCTGTCACCCAGCAACGAAACCGTCGACAAAGCAGTAACAGACTTACCCGAACCGCTTTCCCCAACCAATGCAACAGTTTCACCTCGATCAACTGTAAAGGAAACACCTTTAACCGCCATCGATGACTTACCGTCCTGGCGGAATGAAACACGCAGGTCGTTCACTTGCAAAAGCGCGCTCATGAGAAGGTCTTTCTGGGATCAAATGCATCGCGCACGCCTTCGAAAATGAAGACCAGCAGCGACAGCATGATGGCAAAGGTGACAAACGCAGTGAACGCCAGCCAAGGCGCCTCGAGGTTCTGTTTCGCCTGCAAGGTCAACTCACCCAGTGATGGCGCAGACGCAGGCAGGCCAAATCCGAGGAAATCCAGACCTGCCAAGCTTCCAATTGTGCCAGTGATAATAAATGGCATAAATGTCAGCGTCGCGACCATAGCGTTGGGCAGCATATGGCGAAACATGATGGTCAGATTGCTCACACCCAGCGCCTTAGCGGCGCGAACATACTCCAGATTTCGCGCCCGCAGGAATTCGGCACGCACGACGCCCACCAAGCCCATCCAGCCGAACAGGATCATCAACCCGACAAGCAGCCAAAAGCTGCGGCCAAGAATGGCAAACAGGATGATGATCACATAGAGCTGCGGCGTCCCTGACCAGATTTCGATGATCCGCTGGAACACCAGATCAATCCAGCCCCCAAAGTACCCCTGTACCGCACCGGCAATGATGCCGATCACGCTGGAAATACTGGTGACAATCAAGGTAAAGACGATCGACAGCCGGAACCCATGGATCACCCGTGCTAACACATCGCGTTTGGTGTCGTCGGTGCCCAACCAGTTTTGCGAATTTGGTGGCAGTGGCGCTGCACCGGGGCGGTCCACGGTGGTGTTGTAAGAATACCGGATCAACGGCCAGAGGGTCCAACCCTTGTCAAAGCCTTCTGCCTCATACTCTCCCGACTGGATTTGTTCGATAATGCCCTCAGGATCATCAAAACAGTCCTCTATTCCACCAGATTGGATTAGGCATTCAACCTCGGGATCGCGATAGATCGCTTCGGTTTGGAAATCCCCTCCAAAGGCGGTTTCGGGATAGAAGTTGAACACAGGTGCGTAGATTTCGCCGCGATAGCTAACCAAGATCGGTTTATTGTTGGCTATGAACTCTGCAAACAATGACAAGCCAAACAACACAGAAAAAATGATCAATGACCAAAACGCGCGCCCGTTGCGGCGAAAGTTGCGCCAGCGACGCTGATTGAGTGGAGACATAGCCATTTGTTATCCCTCCCGCTTTTCAAAATCGATGCGCGGATCAACCACCACATACATCAGATCGGAAATGATCCCCACAACCAGCCCCAAAATGCCAAAGACAAACAACGTGCCAAAGATAACAGGATAGTCTCGTTGCACCGCTGCCTCGAACCCCAAACGCCCCAGACCATCAAGCGAGAAGATGGTTTCGATGATGATCGACCCGCCAAAAAACACACTGACAAAAACAGCAGGGAAGCCGGCAATCACAATCAACATCGCATTACGGAACACATGGCCATATAGAACCTTGTTCTCGCTTAGTCCCTTGGCCCGTGCCGTGATCACATACTGCTTCTTGATCTCATCCAGAAACGAGTTTTTGGTCAAAAGGGTCAGCGTTGCAAAGGCTGCTGTCGACGAAGCCGCCACCGGCAGCGCAATGTGCCAGGCGTAGTCTACGATCTTGCCATAAGTACTCAGGTTTTCCCAATTGTCCGAAGTTAATCCGCGCAAAGGGAAAATCTGCCAATACGATCCCCCGGCAAACAACACCAACAACAAGATGGCGAACAGAAAGCCGGGTATGGAGTAGGCAGCAATAATCGCAGCACTGGTCCATGTATCAAAGCGGCTACCGTCGTGGATTGCCTTACGGATGCCCAGCGGGATTGAAATCAAATAGGCGATCAGCGTTGACCACAACCCGAGCGAAATGGACACTGGCATTTTTTCCAGCACCAAGTCCAACACGCTGATCTTGCGGAAATAGCTCTCGCCGAAATCCAAGCGCGCGTAATTTCCTAGCATCAGAAAAAACCGCTGCAATGGCGGCTTATCCAACCCATACATGACTTCCAATTCTTTGATCAGTTCTTCAGGCAAGCCACGTGATCCGAGGTAATCATCGCTTCCGCTTTCCCGCATTCCTTCAACATCAGAACCACCGCCGGCAAACCCTTCGAACACATCACCCCCGCCCTGCATCTCGGCAATGCGCTGTTCGACGGGTCCTCCCGGAACAAATTGCACCAGAGCAAAGTTGATCACCAAGATCCCCAGCAAAGTTGGAATCACCAGCAGAAAACGGCGGAGGATATAGGCAGCCATGACCGGCCCCTACCGCAACACGCCAGAGGTAATCAACGCCGCTGCACGGTCCTCGTCGATCCACCACAGGTCATCAAAGCCCAGCGCATACGGTGGCAGATTGTCCGGGAAGCTATACATGTCCCAATAGGCCACCCAGTATTTGCCCAGATACCAAGTCGGAACCATGATCCGCTTGGACAACAATACCCGGTCCAGCGCCCGCACATTTGCATATAGCTCTTCAGTGGTTTTTGCTTGGACAATGTTGTCGATTAGCGGCTCGATATCAGGACCATGCACACCAGTTGGGTTGAACAGGGAGTAGGACGCCGCCTCTTCACCGAATTTCTGATACAATCCTGTCGAGGGTTGCAAGGAATTTCGATAGCCCGCCACCATCATGTCAAAATCACGGTCACGTCGCCGTGCAGTAAACTGCGCATTGTCGATCCGGTTGTATTTAGCATCGACACCCATAACGACCAGATTGTCGACATAAGGCTGAATGATCCGGTCTAGCGTTGGCTGATCCGATAGGAATTCAACTGACAGGGTCTGGCCATCCGCATTGCGGCGAATTCCATCATCCCCAACAGCCCACCCTGCAGCATCCAACAACTTCATGGCTTTCCGTATATTGCGACGATCATTCTGACGTTTGGAGCTGGATTCATGGGCGGTGATAGCCTCCTCAGTCAAGATCGCCGGGTCGAGAGCATCACCTAAACTCTGCAACACTTCCAACTCGCGACCTTCTGGCACTCCTGTGGCCTGAAGCTCACTCCCCTGCCAAAACGAATGGCGCTGCTGGAACAGCCCATACTGCAGGCTTTCGTTGGTCCATTCAAAATTATAGGCCAGCTGCATTGCCGCCCGCACTTGAATGTCCTGAAACTGCGGCCGATCCAGATTGAACACAAAGCCACTTGCACCCGGCACGTCACCGTCAAAGAAATCACCTTTTACAACATTGCCAGCGTGCAACGCAGGGAAGTCATAGGCTGTCGCCCAGCTCTTGGAGTTGTTTTCCTGGCGCAGAGTAAAAGCCCCGGATTTGAACCCTTCCATCGCCGCGACGGAATCGGTGAAATATTCGATGCGGATACTGTCATAGTTGTGGCGACCGACATTCACATTGATGTTGTCGCCCCAATAGTCCGGGTTCCGCTTATAGACCACACGCCGGTTGATGTCATAGCTGTCCAGCATATAGGGACCCGACCCAATACCTGGGTCCAGTCGCGGCTCATCCAAACGACGGTTTTCAGGATCAGCCTCAAACCAGGCCTTAGAATAAATCGGCGTTCCACCAACCTGCGAAATCATCGCTCGTTTGGGAAAATCGGGGGAAAAATAGAATTTCACCCGATGCGGGCCCAATGCCTCGGCCTTGGGGATACGTTTACGCACTGCATCGGCATAGGATTTCAAACCTTGGTCCAGCAGCAGATTATGCGAGAATACCACATCATCGGCGGTGACCGGGGAACCGTCAGAGAATACCGCCTCTGGGCGCATATTAAAAATGACCCAATCCTGGCTTTCAGGGTACTCTAGGCTTTCCGCCACCAACCCATAGTATGAAGCCGCTTCATCATAGGATGGCGTCAACAGTGATTCAAAATGCTCGGTCGAGCGCGCAGCACCACGCCCTTTGCGGGTGTAGGGATTAAAGCTGTCGAAGGTCCCCTGCGCCCCATATGATAATTGGCCACCGCGAGGTGCATCTGGGTTCACATAATCGAAATGTTCAAATCCTGCCGGGTACTTCAAATCACCAAATTCGGAAAACCCATGGCTGGTGATGATTTTCTCTTCAGCTTGCAAGAAACTGGCAAACCCCAGAGCCAATATCAGCCCCATGACCATCACACTCAGGGCCCGCTGTCGCGCCCTATTGTCAATCACGCGGGCTCGTACAACGCTACGGGGTGTGCTCATCTGCTAATCCTCCCATGCCCGCGTCTTTTTGATCGGGCCTGTCCCGGTTAAGCTAAAGGCCGGGCGTGGTAACTTTCAAGTTGAAATAACGTGATTTTTTCCCGCAGCAACCGCAATTGACGAATGAATTTAAACGCTCTGCGCGGAAAAGCGCTGCAAATTGCCTGCCAAATTCAAGCAAAAAATAGAAAAGGGCCGCAGCAAAAGCAGCGGCCCTTTGATCTTAAAGTCCTGAAAGACAGAACGGCTTAACCGTCCAGGCTGTCCAGATAAGCGATCAGGTTGACCCGGTCGCTCTGTTTTTTCAGGCCCGAGAAACCCATTGTTGTCCCGGACACATAGCTTTTTGGTTTGGCCAGGAAAGCGTCCAGACGTTCGACGGTCCAATCACCGCCAAAGCCAGCCATTGCAGCTGAGTATCCAAACCCTGCAGCTCCGCCAACCGCGCGGTCAACCACACCATACAGGTACGGACCGGTGGCGTTAACGCCATCTTCCAGTTTGTGACAAGCGGAACATTTCTTGAAGACTTTGGCGCCTTTGCCAACGTCAGCCGCAGCCATCAACTCCTCAAAGTTGACCTCCGCCACTTCTTCTTGTTCACCTGCCTCTTCCAGCTCAATCACATAGGACGCCTCGCCGTGGCTATCCATATGATAAATTTCTTCTGCAGCCCATTTGCCCAAAAGGAGAACCAGGAACGCGCCACAGAGTCCTGCAGCCGCTTTGGTAAGGGTCATCGTGTCAAACATGATCGCGAGTCCATTTTCTATAACTGAGGGGGTGTCTAAGGCTTCCCCCGGCAACTGGCAAGGTATAGACAACGCGACGAAATGCCCTTTTAAAGATCTTTTGCACGGAAGTCGCACAAATGACCCGGAAAATTGCCATTCAGGGGGAGCTGGGCTCCTATAGTCACGAGGCCTGCCGCAATGCGCGGCCCGGATTTGAGGTGCTGCCTTGCCGTACATTTGAGGATGCCATCGATGCCGTCCGCGGTGGGAACGCTGATCAGGCGATGCTACCGGTTGAAAATTCGACCTATGGACGGGTCGCTGATATCCACCGTTTACTACCGCATAGCGGGCTGCATATCGTCGACGAGGCCTTTGTTCGCGTTCATATCAATCTGCTGGTGGTACCGGGGGCAACCTTGGAAGACGTACAAGAAGCACATTCGCATCTGGTGCTTCTGCCGCAGTGCGCCAGCTTTCTGCGCGAACACAGTATTCGCGGTCGGGTCAGCCCCGACAATGCCCGCGCCGCGCGCGAAGTCGCTGAACGTGGTGACATTCACCACGCCGCTCTGGCCAGCGAACTGGCCGGTGACATTTATGGGCTGAACGTGATGGCCCGCCATATCGAAGACGAAGGCAACAATACAACGCGCTTTGTGATCATGTCACCCGAACTCGACACCAGTCGGCGTGGCGCGCATGGCATGATCACCAGTTTTGTGTTTCAGGTCCGCAACATCCCAGCAGCGCTATACAAAGCGATGGGCGGCTTTGCCACCAATGGCGTCAACATGACCAAACTGGAAAGCTACATGGTCGACGGCTCCTTTACCGCCACACAGTTTTATGCCGACATCGATGGTCACCCCGACGATCCAAATGTCCAGCTGGCGCTGGATGAGTTGGCATATTTCACAACCAACATCGAAATCCTTGGCGTGTTTCCAGCCGACAACGGCAGATTCTAACGATCAAAGTTTGTGTAGGGTGTGTGCTGGCACGCACCTGCCCTGCACCGCCTTTTGTGTAAAGGTGCGTGCCAGCACGCACCCTACATTTTTCAGGCTGTCCGGCTCAGCCGCTCTTCGGTCAGTTTGGCAAATTCCGCGACGCGCAACTTGTAGCGCTTGGTCAGCTTGCTTTTGGCCAGCTTCAGTGATTGCACCAGTAACCGCCCGGAAAGAGTTCTCGGCTTTAGCTCCAGAACAACCACCATCCGGGTGCGACGCGGAGACAAGGCCAGCAGCTCCACGTCCAGTCCACCTTCGATCCCGCCCCCTTCTGCGGATAAGCGCATTCCAGTCACCGGCTCGTACTCGGCCAGCTTCAGGTGTAAATCACGGCTCTTGCCGCGGTACATAAACTGCACATCCCAGCCAAGCCCACTGGCCGGAGCCGCGACATCGCCCATGCGCTGCACTTCAACCCCGCGACGAATAGCCGAGCGTTCAAAGTTTTCAAATTCACTGAGAACGGCAAAAACCTCGGCAATGGGAGCCTCGATGTCTTCCTTGCTCACAAATTTCATGGTGTCCCCATCAATTTAATTTTCATCACAACTTTCGAATGTGACGTTCTTATTCGTCTCAATCCAGCCTATCCGCAAGCCAGTTCTGTAACAAGAAATGCGCAATTGAACCTTTTCGGGCCGCACTGATTCTGGGATGCTCGCCGGCAAACACCATCATCATATCAGCGCGACTGACCCAGAGCGCATCCTCAATCTCTGTGGTATCGATGGTTAATTCGCGCTCCAGCGCACTACCCGCGCAGCCGAACATCAACGACATTGGAAACGGCCAGGGCTGACTAGACAGATAACTGACAGCCCCCACTCGTACGCCTGCTTCTTCAAACACTTCACGGCGCACGGCGGCTTCCAGGGTTTCGCCAGGCTCAACAAAGCCTGCCAGTAGCGAATACATCCCCTCGGGCCAACCCGGTGATCGCCCCATCAGCACCGAATCCCCATGTGTGATCAACATGATCACCACCGGATCCGTGCGTGGAAAATGCGAGGCGTTGCAGTCTGGGCAATTGCGTTGCCACCCAGCCTGAGCAACCGCGCTGGCTGCACCACAGCGGGCACAGAACTGGTGGCTGTGGTGCCAGGCCAGAACGGCCTTGGCCGTCGCTGCAAGCTCGGCCTCAAGTGGCGTCAGGAACGCCATCATCCGGCGCAATTCAGTAAACACGTCACCAACCGGCAAGTCGGGGTGATGCTGCTCGCTGGCATCGGCAAAGCTGGCCAACATGGCCTGATCCAGCGCATCAGGCTGCCAATCGCTCATATCACAGGCAAACTGTGGTGCACCCTCCGGTGTCAGCCCCAGAAAAATTGCTTGGCTTTGGCGTGCCTGCGCCAAGGGGTGATCTGTTGTGATCATTGCCAATTGATCCGGAGACGATCCGCGCCCGCTGCGGCGGGATAGCGGTTTACCCTGCCATATCAACATCACCTCAGCCTGCGGATCAGCCCAGGCCGCTTCCAGTGCTTTGGGATCTTCACGCAAATGAGCAGCCCGATCCAGACCTCCACCGCCAAAGGTCACCTGTTCTGCTCGCTTCACCTTGCGCTCCCTAGACTATTCTCAAGTGACAGCACCGCCTCTTGGCAGCTCACTTGCCCAAATTTCTGCCAGATGTGCACTTTTAACGTAACACTAACAGTGTCGCACCTTGCACATGGACTGCCACACATTAAGATCAAAGTCCAAGCCGGAACCCGCGAGAAAAAGCATCTCGGGATTGGCCTATGGGCAGTTTGTGTTAACTTTTTTGTAATTGTGGCTGGGCAGAGCCCCGGATCACTGGTTTCAACACATGGAAGGACGGCGTCCAGTAGGACACCGCGAACAATCAGGCGTCAGGCGCATCGAACAGTGACAGAACGTGACCTCTCCAACTCTAGTCAGCCGGTCTCATTGCGAGTTCTGGCAACAACCGATCTGCATATGAACCTTTTGGGGCATGACTATTATTGCGATCGAACGAACCCTGGCATTGGCCTGTCACGTACTGCCAGTCTGATTTCCCAGGCCCGATCCGAAGCCGTCAGCATGGGCGCGGCCACCTTATTGCTGGACAATGGCGACGGGCTACAGGGCACACCACTTGGAGAGCAGCCCGACGCAGCGCCCCAGCATCCTTTGATGCGGGCGTTTCAGGTATTGGACTATGATGCGATTGGCCTTGGAAACCATGACTTCAACTACGGGATCGAAGCTCTGAGCCGAACACTGCAGACTGCACCCTGCCCGGTGATCTGCTCAAACATGACAGCGGTAGACGATACAACACAGCTGCCATTTGTCAGCTCAGCCATTCTCGAACGCAACATTCCAGACGCGCCGAAGGCACCGCCCATCAAAATCGGCCTGTTATCGGTGCTGCCTGTGCAGACACTGCGATGGGATGCACACCTGCTCGAAGGACGGGTGCAGATTGCGGATATGGTGCAGGCGGCACGACAAACGGCAACCACCCTGCGCGCTGAGGGTTGCGATCTGGTCATTGCGCTGGCGCATACCGGGCTGGGGCACAATACAGGTCCGGGGTGCGAAAACGCTCTGCGACCACTGGCACTTGTTGATGAAATTGACGCCTTGGTCGGTGGTCATACCCACTTGCTCCTGCCCGATCCTGAAACAGTTTTCACCAAACCCGTTGTCATGCCCGGAGCATTTGGTTCGCATTTGGGGGTCATTGACCTGCAAATGCAACATGGCCCCGGCGGGTGGCGGCTTGCAGGATGGGACTGCGCGTTACGGGCCATTGCTCAGCGCGATAGCGGGGGTCGGCTTACACCATTGGTGGATGAAGATCCGGTGCTCACCACCGCCCTTGCAAAGGATCATATCGCCACCCGTGCCCGGATGGATCAGCCTGTTGGTCACAGCCCGCAAGCACTGCACTCATACTTTACCTTTTTTGCGCCAGATCAGGCTCTGGCTCTGGTAGCCAACGCGCAGGCAGCAGCACTTCGCCCGTTACTTTCGGATCGAGCCGAGGCAGATCTGCCTCTGCTGTCAGCGGCGTCTCCCAACAAGTACGGCGCCCGTTCCGGCCCGGATTATTACACCGACGTGGCCGCCGGGCCATTGTGTCGCCGTCATGTGGCGGACCTGCATGTATTCCCCAACGAGTTACGCGCAGTTGTTCTTTCTGGGGCGCAGGTTCTGGATTGGCTTGAAATGTCAGCGGGCCTTTTCAATCAGGTTTCCCCCGGGACCAGTGACACTGCACTGGTCAACCCAGATCGGGCCGGGCATCACTTTGATGTCTTACATGGGCTCGACTATCAGATAGATGTTTCTGCCCCTCCCCGCTTTCATGCCTCAGGCCAGCTGGCTGATATCCAGTCCCACCGCATTCGCAACGCCACCTGGAACGGGCGACCATTGGATAAAACCCAGCAGTTCGTGGTTGCAGTCAACAGCTATCGCGTTGGTGGTGGTGGCAATTTCAATATGGTGCAGCAGGCACGACAGATATCCCTGCCTCGGCGACCGATACAGTTGGCGATCTACGATTATCTGAACAGCACCCCACCAGCTGAGCCTTTGGCCATAACCACCTCCCCTTGGCAATTGGCCAGCCTCCCCGGAACCGAGGTTCTCGCTTTTACAGGCCCCGCAGCCCGGTCTCACCTAAGCGAGTTGGACCATCTGAGCCTCCCACCGGCTGAGCCAACCGCAGACGGTTTCCTCAGGTTGCGACTGCCGCTGTAGATGTACCCGACACGCCGCTTGTCTTTCGCGGCGCAGCACCCTATATCGAGATTCGAGAGGTTGGCGCGGGCAAGCGCCTCGCCAACCTGGTCAGATCCGGAAGGAAGCAGCCACAACGAGCCCCGCTTGGGTCGATGTCCAGCCTCTCACTTTATCTCTGCGCAGTACGCTCAGATTCGCAAAACCGGAGCTCTGCTCCCACAGCCTGATTGGAGGGCCTGATGATTGTAGCAGTACCGACCCCTCAGGCAGCGCACTCCTGATCCGGCCATCCGCCGTTTCCCTGCCTGAACACCACTCCTGTTGTGATGCGCTATCGCCATCACTTGGGTCTTTCTACGTTCAATTGCAGGCAGAGCCATGACTCTTACCTATACAGATCTCGGATGGTCTGACTTTTTTCAATCTCAACAAGACGCTGACGGCGACCTAACGCCCTATCGCATCTCGGCTGTTCATCGCGATAAACTAACCGGCCTTTCACCTGACGGCCAAATCCAGCTTCTGCCCGACCGTCTGACTGGCGAATTTGCAGTGGGCGACTGGGTTCTGGCCAATGCGGCGGATCAGGTTTGCGAACGGCTGGAACGACAAACAGAGCTAAGCCGCCGCGCCGCTGGAACCGACGCCCGCGTGCAGCTGATTGCCGCCAATGTCGATGTGCTGTTCATCACCACATCCTGCAACGCTGACTTCAACCTCGCCCGGTTGGAACGGTATTTGGCTCTGGCACATCAATCTGGTTGTTACCCGGTAGTCGTGCTCACCAAAGCTGATGTTGGCGAGGACGCTGCAGACTACCGGGTCAGAGCAGAATCTCTGGCGCCCGCCCTTTCGGTGCTGACACTCAACGCCAAAGATCCTGACGATCTCAAACAGCTGTTAGACTGGGTCAAGCCCGGTCAAACTGCGGCTTTAGTTGGGTCATCCGGTGTTGGCAAAACCACCCTGACCAACGGCCTGACCGGCAGCGCAGATGCAGTGCGCGATATCCGCGAAGATGACGCCAAGGGCCGCCATACCACCACCGCCCGCTACCTGCGCCGCATGGTCCACGGTGGCTGGCTGATCGACACCCCCGGGATGCGCGCCCTGCGAATCAAGGACGCCGACGAAGGGGTTGAAGAGGTCTTTTCCGATATCACCGAAACCGCCCAGAGCTGCCGGTTCAGCGATTGCGCCCATAACGGCGAGCCCGGCTGCGCTGTCATTGCCGCTGTTAAGAACGGCTCGCTGGAACAGGAACGCGTGGCTCGCTGGCAAAAGCTACAACGCGATGAAGAGCGGAATTCCGAAACCTTGCTGCAATCGCGACGTCGCGACAAAGGCTTCGGAAAGATGGTCAAATCGATGAAACGCGATCACAAAGGGCGCAAGGGATACTAACCTTCCCCCAAAGGCGTGCCCGTTTGGGCGCGCCTTATTCCGGTATCAACGTCGGCCAAAGGGCAGCATTGCGGCGGGCAAAAGCCCCTAAGTGACCCACCTTCTTCAACCCATAATCCTGCGGTTTCAGTTCAGTTCTGGTCTGCTCCACATCACCAAAAACCTCTCCCAACCGCCATACGCAGGCAGGGGGAATCATTTCGTCGTCACTCAACGCAAATAGATCCACCGGGACATCCCAGCTCTGCCAGTCCGGCAACGGCAACCCAGCCCCGACCTCGGGCAGATAGCTCCCCGGCGTGGTGCACCACTTGCGCCATTGCCAGTAAACACTGGCCGGCAGGTCCGCGCCCAATCCTAATGCCCGACCCGGCAAATACCCCATCAGTTTGACCGCCAGCGGCACATGCCCAAACCAAAAGCTCAGCGCCAGGGCACGATACGGCCATGGGTGGTCATTGTGATGGACCAGCCCACCAGCGACCACGATCATTCTGGAAATATCCTCAATCCCGTCCTGTAGCGGCATCAACATCGCCCCTAGAGAGTGTCCAATCACCCACAGTGGCGCTTCAGGATAATGACGCCGCATTTCGTCACGTGCAGCCGGCTGTTCCACCATCGACCAGCGCGCCATCGTGGCATCTGACCGACGTATAGAGCGTTGCGCAGACTCGCCAAAGTCACTGTAATCATAGGTCAGGCAGGCCATCTCCCGCTCTTCTGCCAGCCAGCGGGCAAAATGCCGATAAAACCTCTGCGGTACCCCGGTTGCCCCATTTAGGACCACCACAGCGCGCGGAGTTCCTTTGGGCCGATAAAGGCGTCCTGTCAGCTCGACCCCGCCTGCATCAAAGCGCAATTGGTCAGCCTGATCCTCGGCCTCCGGGTCAAAGTTTTCGAAATCTAGCACATCACACCCCTTCTAGACCGATTGGTCCACACGACATCTCTGGACCAATCGGTCTAGGCGTGTCAAGGTGGCAAAATGAATGATGTGTCCCCTCCCCAAAAAGCCGCCAAGCCCAGGCCGACCAAAGATCGACTGATCCGTGCAGCGGCCCATTTGTTTAGCAACCGGGGATATCACGGGGTTGGTCTGGCCGAGATCCTGGCCGAAGCTCAGGCCCCTAAGGGATCGCTGTATCACCATTTTCCAAATGGAAAATCTGACCTAGCCATGGCCTCGGCGACCTGGGCATCGGATCAAATTTTGCTACTGGTTGCCGCATCTTTTGAACCCTCCGTCAGTTTTAAAGATGGTGCAGAAACGCTCTGTCAAAAGCTGGCGGAATTGTTTGATTCAGCGGGAAAATGGTGTGGCTGCCCGGTCTCTTCGACCCTATTCGAAGGGCCCGACAACGCAGAGTTCCACCGCCATGCCGCCCATCTCTTCGAGGGCTGGATTACAGAAGTCGAATACCACGCCCATCGTCTCGGATTGGCCGAGGAGGACGCCGCTGCAACCGCACAAAAGTTCTATATCCTGTTGCAAGGCGGCTGGCAGCTGGCACGGATGCGCCGTTGTGCGGATGTGCTCCGGTCCTTGCCTGCGATTCTATGATGTAGACTTGGGGCCCGCCATTTGCACGATCCGAAACGGTCAGACCCCCTTCACTTTTCGCCGACCATAGGCCCATTGCAACTGTTCGGGGGTCTCGACTGCGCAGGGCCGAACAGCTCGTAACCGCTCCAGTGCCAGTTCTGGTCGCTCGCCACATTCGATCATCAACCGCAGAACCACCATCCCCGACCGACCACAGCCGCCTCGGCAATGCACCAGAACCCGGCCACCCCCGACCAATGCCTTACGCGCCATATGGCTGGCGGCTGGCCATTTCGACAGAACTTTGGCGGATGGCGTGCCGAAATCGGGCACCGGCAAGTGCACCCAACGACTGGCCATGCTCTGAATGTCCGTGCCCAATGTGCCCCCACCCACGGCAACGTGTTCGGCCTCGGTGGTCATTGAGATCACAATCCCCGGCTTCCAGTCGTGAATATGCTCCAGATCACCACAATAATCGCCACCAGCACCGGGCAATGGGCAGAGCGCCAGAATACCATCCGCCACCGACAGGGCGTGGATCACCAAACTGCTGCCGTCCTGATTGCTTTCCTCGCCCAGCATCGCCTCTCCTGCCACTGCCATCACCGCATGCCTATCGAAGACACTGCGCCCAACTGTAGCCCGACCAACCATTTGTACCAAAACAAATTCACCAAGCAGCCCGCAGAGCCGCAACAGCGGTGGACGAAACCGGCAGGCTTGCATACCCTGCGCCAAACACGATTGACCCCGAATCCGGCACGAGTACATATGAGCGACACATCCAACGACGCAGGCATTGAGGCCGGACCTAGCCAATACCAGGTTCTGGCGCGCAAATACCGCCCCGAGACCTTTGCCGATCTCGTCGGTCAGGATGCCATGGTGCGGACGCTGAAAAACGCGTTTGAGGCTGATCGTATTGCCCAAGCCTTTATCATGACCGGGATCCGCGGCACCGGTAAAACCACCACGGCCCGGATTATCGCTAAGGGGATGAACTGTATCGGCCCGGATGGCACCGGCACCCCGACGACCGAACCCTGCGGTGTTTGCGAACACTGTACCGCCATCATGGAAGGCCGTCATGTCGACGTGATGGAAATGGATGCTGCTAGCCGCACCGGCGTTGGTGATATTCGCGAAATCATCGATTCGGTCGCCTATCGCGCTGCCTCGGCCCGTTACAAGATCTACATCATCGATGAGGTTCACATGCTGTCGACCAGCGCGTTCAACGCGTTGCTGAAGACACTGGAAGAACCGCCAGCGCATGTGAAATTCATTTTTGCCACCACCGAAATCCGCAAGGTTCCCGTTACAGTTCTATCCCGCTGCCAACGCTTTGACCTGCGCCGAATCGAACCCGAGGTGATGATTGCGCTGATCAGCAAGATCGCCAATGCCGAAGGCGCGCAGATTTCTGACGACGCTCTGGCGTTGATCACCCGTGCCGCCGAAGGTTCAGCCCGCGATGCGACCTCCTTGCTAGATCAGGCGATTTCTCATGGCGCAGGCGAAACCAGCGCCGACCAAGTGCGCGCCATGTTGGGCCTCGCCGACCGAGGTCGGGTGCTGGACCTGATCGACATGATCCTGCGCGGCGATGCGGCTGCTGCCCTGACGGAATTGGGCTCGCAGTACGCCGAGGGTGCCGACCCGCTGGCAGTGTTACGCGATCTCGCCGAAATCACCCACTGGGTATCGGTAGTGAAGATCACTCCGGATGCTGCCGAAGACCCAACGATTTCACCAGATGAACGCGCGCGCGGTAGCAAAATGGCCGAAGCCCTGCCGATGCGGGTGCTGACCCGCATGTGGCAAATGCTGCTCAAGGCGCTCGAGGAAGTCTCCGCTGCGCCCAACGCCATGATGGCGGCTGAAATGGCAGTGATCCGCCTGACCCATGTCGCTGATCTGCCCAGCCCCGAAGAACTGATCCGCAAGTTGCAAGATATGCCGCCGCCACCTCCGGCCGCCCCACCATCTGGGCCTGGCGGTGGTATGGCAATCGGTGGCGGCGCCGCCCAAGGGAGCGCATATTCCAACGCCCCATCCGGCGCCGGTGGCCCCGTTGCGTCCGGCGGCAACGGCACAACGCTGGCCCTTGCCCCGCAAGCGGATGCCGCACTGGCCCGCTACCCCAGCTTTGAACATGTGGTCGAACTGATCCGCACCAATCGCGATGTAAAGCTATTGGTAGAAGTGGAAACCGGTGTGCGGCTGGTATCCTATCAACCCGGACGGATCGAGTTCACCCCATCCGACAGTGCCCCGGCCAGTCTGGCCTCCCGACTGGGATCAAGCCTCCAAAACTGGACCGGCAGTCGCTGGGCCGTTGTGATTACATCAGGCGGCGATGCCCAAACCATCGCGGAAAAAAGCGACGCAGCCGAAAACGCTCTGCGCGCCGAGGCAACCTCCCACCCGCTGGTGCAGGCCGTTTTGGAAAAATTCCCCAAAGCCAAGATCACTCGTATTCGTACCGCAGAGGAACTGCAGGCCGAAATCGCCGCCGATGCGCTGCCTGAGGTCGAGGACGAATGGGATCCGTTCGAGGACGGCTGATTTTCAACCGCCCCCTCAGGCAAGCCATCAAACGATGACATCATCCGTTTTCACCACTTTGGCGTAGCCCATTGCCAGCGGTGCCATAAAGGCAGCGTGAACCTGTACCGCGCTCAGCTCCACACCATCAAACCCCATTTCCTTGGCTCCGCAGGCATCTTCGACCACTGTGACCTGGAAGCCAAAATCAGACGCCGCCCGCGCAGTGGCATCGATGCACATCTGACTCATCGCGCCGCAAATGGTCACCGCTTCGACCTCAGCCTCGCGCAACAAGTCTAGCAACCCTGTTTCGTAGAAACTGTTGGCGCGCGCTTTGGTCAACACGGGTTCGCCCGTTTTCGGGGCCACCGACACATGGATCTCGGCACCTGCAGTTCCCGGCCGGAAAAACGGTGCTTCGGGTGAGGCATTCTCATGTCGAATGTGAAGCACCAAATGGCCCTGCTTGCGCGCATCAGCCAGTAGGGTAGCGGCATTGGCTGAAACGCGCTCCATCTGATGCAGCGTCCAATCGCCACCTTCAAAATAGTCATTCTGGATATCCACAATTATCAGCGCTGTCTTGGGCATCGTTCTCTCCTTGATGCGGTTACTCCTCCTTTCTGGACCGGGTTGACCAGTGGGACGATTGGCAGATATGACAAGTTTTGTGCCGAACACGCCAAACCCCATCCTTGCGCTGGTAGACTATCCCGGTGTCCAACGCTCTGCCCTTTGGGGGTTGGCGGATATGTTCGCGCTGCTCCCGCGTTTGCACGACGACCAATCAGGACCTGAAGTCCGCATTATCAGCGCAGCCGACCCTGCCCCCAGCCCCTGCGACGCTTTTGTCTTTCCGCCCTCAATTGATAACAGTCAGGGCACCGAAGCACCGCAACTCCTGGACTGGGCCGTCACGCAACATCACGCTGGCGCACTGGCCTGTTCCGTCTGTGCCGGTGCCTTTTGGTTGGGCCACGCCGACTTGCTGACCGCGCGCCCGGCCACCACGCACTGGGCCCTCGAAGACCGATTTAGAGCCGCTTTTCCCAAAGTTGACCTGCGTCCAGAACACATTCTGATCGACGATCATGACGTCATCACCGCAGGAGGGCTAATGGCCTGGCTGGATCTCGGGCTATACCTGACAGGGCGGTGGTACGGCAGCGATGCAGTGTCACGGCTGGCGCGTCACCTTCTGATCGACCCAGCGGGACGCGAGCAGCGGCACTATTCCAGCTTTCGCCCCAACCGCAGCCATGGCGATGCGCAGATCCTGACAGTGCAACGCCATATGGAACGGCAGGTTCAAGACCAAATGCAAACCGAACAACTGGCAGTGCTGGCAGGCATGTCTCTGCGCACTTTCATGCGCCGGTTTCAGTCCGCCACAGGGTATCCCCCGGCCACCTACCTGCAGGCCCTGCGAATCGAAAAAGCACGGGCGGCTCTGGAACGGGGCGGCGAAAGCGTCAGTGAAATTGCCTGGAATGTCGGTTACCAAGACCTGTCGGCTTTTTCGCGCGTGTTCAAAGCCCGCACAGGCCTAAGCCCCGGAACCTATCGACGTCGGTTCCATATCCAGCCTCAGCACCATCCATAATGGAATGGCCACCGCTTTCCCCTTGTATGGTGGCTACAGCGACCGTATTTAGCGTTCATACCCATTCTACAGGAGAAAACAGATGCTCAAAGGCCTCGGCGGTCTTGGTGATATGGCCAAGATGATGAAATCCGCACAGGAACTGCAAACCAAAATGGCTCAGATGCAGGACGAATTGCACAATGTCATGGTTGTTGGTGAATCCGGTGCTGGCCTGGTCAAGGCAACAGCCAGCGCCAAGGGCGACCTCAAGGCTCTGGATATCGATCCCTCTATCTTTAACGGTGACGATAAAGAAGTGGTCGAGGACCTGATCCTTGCTGCGATCAAAGACGCGCAGGCCAAAGCCTCGGAAAAAGCTAAAGAAGAAATGACGCAGCTGACCGAAAGCATGGGCCTGCCCAAGGACGTCAAACTGCCGTTCTGATCCCGCTTCCAACTTGGCAAAGGCGGACTGCCCGCCCTTGCCCTTGGTCATCTGCTCGGGTCTATATAACGAGCATTGCAAAGGCCAAATCATGATCAGAAATTCTACCGACGAAATCGAGGTTTTGATTGCTCTGATGGCCAAGCTGCCAGGGCTTGGGCCACGCTCGGCCCGGCGTGCAGTTCTGCACCTGATCCGCAAACGCGCCCTGTTGCTGACCCCGCTGGCTGATTCGATGAGCGAGGTCGCGCTCAGCGCCCGCGAGTGCCTGAACTGCGGCAATGTCGGCACCAGTGAAATCTGCGATATCTGCACAGATGACCGGCGCGCCAATGGCGAACTTTGTGTGGTCGAGGATGTTGGCGACCTCTGGGCGATGGAGCGCGCGGGCGTGTTCAAAGGCCGCTATCACGTGCTGGGCGGCACCCTATCGGCACTGGACGCCATCGGCCCGGAAGAGTTGCGCATCCCGCGTTTGGTGGACCGGGTCACAGCCGAGGCCATCAGCGAAGTCATTCTGGCCCTGAACGCCACCATCGACGGCCAGACCACAGCCCATTACATCGCCGACCAGTTGCAGGATCAGGTCAAGCTGACCACGCTGGCGCAGGGTGTGCCAATTGGTGGCGAGCTGGACTATCTGGACGACGGCACCATCACCGCCGCCATGCGCGCGCGCAAAGAAATCTGAACCAGCCTTATCAGGTCGGAATATGTTTCGCTGAGAACGGTGCCCATTGATCAGCCCATGGCTGCGCCTGCTCCAGCTCGTACGCCAACTGCAACAACAGCGCATCGTGACCCATCGGGGCATGGAACATTGACCCCACAGGCATTCCTGTCTCAGCGGAAAATCCCAACGGAACATTCATTGCGCAATCCCCAACTGCATTCACCGGCGAGGTCATGCTCAGGATATGTTCCAGATCTACACCTTTGTGGGCAAAATCATCCTGATGACGGATGGCTCCGTACTGCGGCGTTTCCACCGGTGACGTTGCGCTAAAGATCACATCAAACTCGCCAAAGACATCGGCATAGGTGCCCGCCATACTCTCAAAATAGGCCAGCCCCTGCGCAATCTGATCAGGCGTATAGCTCAACCCTTCGACCATCATGGTTGCAGCCATATGGGACAACAAACCAGTCTCCAACGGCCCTCGTCCACTGATCTGCATGGCGCGTTCCAGCATTGGCGCAAACTTGGGTAAAAAGGCCCAGCGAAACTTCTCGGCGTATTCCTCACCATTGATCGGGTGGGCGATTTCTACCACGTCGTGGCCTAGGCCCTGCAGTAAGGCCACAGCATTGTCCTGAACTGCAGTAACCGACTCGACAGGCGGAGCAAATCCACTGGCCCCTTGCCGGGTATAAGCAATGCGCAGGCGCCGCGATGATGGGCCTTCAACAAACCCCATCGGTGCAAGCTCCCCTTTGGGGTCTTCGCACACTTCCATCAAGGCGGCAGCGTCGCGAACAGTACGTGAAATTGGACCATTGGTCTTGAACACGTCATGGCCGCCATAGGTTTCCCCCGACAACATCCGCCCCCGGCTGGGTTTGAACCCAAACAGATTACAGGCGCTGGTTGGCAATCTGTTGCTGCCGCCACCGTCAGTTCCATGTGCCAACGGAACAATGCCTGCTGCCACCGCACAGGCAGAGCCCGAACTGGACGCAACGCAGGAATACTCCAAGTCCCAGGGATTACGCGCTGTGCCATACAGCTCGCTATCGAGCCCATTGGCAAATTCCGGGACCACGGTAGTCCCAATAATATTCAGTCCCGAAGATTCTAGCGCAGCAGTATAGGCCACGGACTGCACCGGCACATTCGACGCCAAGAACCGCGACCCATCAGTGCGCCGCACACCACCAACATCCACCATATCCTTGACCAAGACGGGGACACCGGCAAACCGTGTTTCACGCGACATCTTGGTCGCGTTCTCTCTGGCCCGGTCAAAAGTTGGAGTGGCCATAAAATTCAACGCCGGGTTCAACACCTCAGCCCGCCGGATCACCACTTCAGCTAACTCAGCGGCAGTAACGTCTCCGGATTTAACCAGTTCCGCCATTCCCACTGCATCATAGGCAATGAATGGGTCATCCAACTGACGACGCGCCTGAGAAATTCCAGGTACAGCGACAACTGTAGCAGCAGCGCCCGAAGACGCTAAAAATGCACGGCGGCTCAACATTTTCAAACTCCAGAATTTTCAAATTCTGTTTCAAGTTAAATGGCCGGGCCGTTAAAACAACCGCCAAAACGTAAAACCATCACTAGGCTGCATCGTTGCAAGCATTGTAAGAGGATCGACGCCCGTATTGAGTTGTCGTCATCCTCGTCTTCAAGACTTGTGCGGACGGTTTTTCAGGACAGCTATTAGCGACCATGCACTCCATAAGCTAAGCCAAGCAGGCAGTTGGATAAGGACAAGGTTGGTTGCCGCTACGAGATCAACGGGCATCCCGCGTTGGAAAAATATCCACGCGTGAAACAACGCGTGTAGAGCTGGCCAAAGACAGCCGAACACTGCGACCTCGGGTGTTCGAATTCCATAAATCAAGCCCAGACCAGACACGAGATAAACCAATCCGATGTCGCGCACAAAATGAAGATTGAACGGCCCCATCATGGTGATTCCGGGTACGGCGACGTACCACCACTCTGGCAGGACCCACATGACCAGCGCATTCAGGGCATAGATCACGCCAATGCCAAACAGCACCCACTTATGCATTTGTACTCTCCTCATTTCAAACCGGCGCGGGCTTAACGTCCCAGCAGTCTGTTTCTTGCAAAAACTGATGGATGCACCTGATCAGCTGGCCAAGCTCACATAAACAGTCCGGCCGCCATGCAGATGATGGCAATCGCAGCGAAGAGCGATGTTGAGGGAAATCGCAGCGGTCCGATCCCGGCCTTCAGCGCAACAGCAGCACTTAATACCGAAAGCGCAAAAGCCAAAGCGCCGAGAAACACCAGCGAGGGCAAGTGTGGATCGAACGCAAGCCACAGAAAGCCGCCCACCATAAACGCAATCAGAACCGTCGTGACATGCCAGCAATAGTAGTTGAGCCATTTCGATGGTTTCGGCAGGGATCGATCCACCAGTAAAGGCGCAGCAACGCGCCGCCCCCCAACAAAGGTATGCACAAGAAACGTCACAACTGAAGCAGCAGCCGCGAGGCTGGTAAACATCATGAGCATAAGTTTTCGGCCTTTACTAGAATCATTTTTCTACTATAATTTGTCTTATGGGGAGAAAGTCAACATTTTCAGATCAAAAAGTGTTTTCTGCCGTGAGCAATCAGGTCGGCAGTGGCGTCGGGTTCCGCATTCAGGATCTGGCGGTTGAAACTGGCATCTCAATTGGATCGCTCTATCACCGCTATCAATCCCGCGAAGGTGTGCTCGCAGCGGCTTGGGTTGATGCCCTGCGATCATTTCACACGGAATTCTTAGCCGCGTTGGATACCCCTGGGCGCGAGGCGGGAGAGCTTGCTGCCATGGCCACGCCGCGCTTTTCAAGGCAGCACCGGGACAAAGCGATCATCCTATGCCTGGGTCGCCGCGAAACCATGATGGCTGAAAACGCGCCTCAAGAGCTGCTCGCAGCTACTGAAGAAGAGAATGCAAATATGAAACACAGGCTCGAAACCTTCGCCGCGCGTGAAAACCTCAGCCATCAAGCCTGCATGCATGGTATTATTGGGTTCCCTCTGGCCGCGGTGAAACTCTACTTGCCCCACGCAGAGGTCCCAACGTCGGTTGATCACTATGTCAAAGCGGCCTACCTGTCGGCGATTGAACTCAATCTATAGCCGATAGTTTTGTAAGAGATCATCACGGCCCACGCTTTATAGGCAACACTCCCGGCACGGTGGAAGTGCGCCAATCACTTTGCGCAACAGCCGCCTTCTCAAATGAAACAAGCCTTCTGAGTTCCAAAAGGCCTACAACGCACCGCTGAACAGACTAATTCCCGGATCTGGCATTTCCCGGAGCCGCCGAGAAAATCAAAACCCTGACCGAGGCCGCCTCAAATGCCGGTGTCGATCGCTTGGTCCTGCTGTCAGGCCGGGGCGAAAGCCATGCCATGACCTGCAAAGACATCCTGCGCAACTGCGGCATCGACTTCACGCTGATACGGTCTTCACGGTTCGCGCAGAATTTTAGTGAAGGCCACCCGCATGGTCCGGTCCTTCAGGGCGCGATTACTCTGCCTGCAGGACAGGTTCAGGAGCCCATCATCGTCATCAATGATATCGCCGAAGTCGCCATCCGCTTGACCTCACATCTGGGGCGACAACCAAGTCACTACTGCTCAGGAACGGAAACAAATGCAAAACGGCGACCAAAAGGCCGCCGTTTGACTGTATCGAATGAAAGATAGGCCGCTTAAGCCTTCTGATCGTCCTCTTCATCATCATCGCCGCCACCAGCGGGCAGGTTGAAGAAGCTATCTGCATCTGCGACCGGCTCTTCTTCTGAACGCTGATTTTCATCACCCCCGCCCAGAGTAAAGGTCTCAAGACCTTCGATGCTGCCAGGAATTTTTGGCTCAGCTTCCATACCCAGCGACTGCTCGGTGCTGACCAGTTTGCGACGCTCGTCATCACTCATCACGCCGCCTTCGGCAGCCTTTTTAGCAGCTGCTTTCTGCACCGCCTGATCCAGCTCGGACTGTTTACACAGACCCAAAGCCACTGGATCGATCGGCTGGATATTGGCGATGTTCCAGTGGGTGCGCTCACGGATGGCCTGAATCGTCGGCTTTGTGGTGCCCACCAGCTTGGAAATCTGGCTATCTGCCAGCTCCGGGTGGAACTTGACCAACCAATAGATCGACGCCGGGCGGTCCTGACGCTTGGACAGCGGTGTGTACCGCGGCCCACGGCGCTTTTCTTCACCTGCAGCAGCGGCATAGATTTTGAGCTTCAGCTTGTGCAGCGGGTTACCCTCTGCTGCTGTGATCTCTTCCTGAGTCAGCTGATTGTTGGCAACCGGGTCAAAACCCTTAACGCCCTGGGCCACATCGCCGTCAGCGATACCCTGTACTTCCAGCTCATGCAGGCCAACAAAGTCCGCAATCTGTTTAAAGCTGATGGTGGTATTGTCCACCAGCCACACAGCGGTTGCTTTGGCCATCAACGGTTTTGCCATGTGCTCATCTCCATTTACAACACATCTTCCCCGCCGCCTGAAAATAGGCTGCCCCGTCTTTGGGGTCTGGTTTCCATTGTCGGGGAATTTGAACCCTATATAGTCGCGATATTTCAATTTGGGAAGAGCCGAATGCGCAGGATGATTTTGACAGTTGGATTGGCCCTTTGGGCCCTAGGTTCCGGAGTAGCACAGGCCGATGGTGAAAAAGCCGGAGTATTCGACTATTACGTCCTCGCGCTGAGCTGGTCGCCCAATTGGTGTGCGCTGGAAGGTGACGCCCGTGATTCTGACCAATGTGATGATCGCCACGACTATGGCTGGACCCTGCACGGGTTGTGGCCGCAATTTCATCGCGGCTGGCCCAGTTATTGTCCCACCTCTGTCGCGCCTCCGTCGCGTCGGATGAGCGGCGAAATGACCGAACTGATGGGAAGCCCCGGCCTAGCCTGGCACCAGTGGAAAAAGCACGGCACCTGCGCAGGCCTGCAAGCCCAACAGTATTACGACCTGATGCGTGAAGCTTACAGCCGCGTAGAACGCCCAGCCATATTCCGCAAACTGGAAAAGGAAGTCACCCTACCCGCCTCACTGATCGAGGAGGCGTTTTTAAAAGCCAACCCGGAACTGGACAAGGACATGCTAAGCGTCACCTGTCGCGATGGTTATATCCAAGAGGTCCGCATCTGCCTCTCGCGCACATTGTCGCCTGTGCCCTGTGGTCGTGATGTGATCCAGGAATGTGGGCTGAAAAATGCGCGCTTTACACCGGTACGCTAGCCCCACATAGGCCATTCCATGCGCGAGTCATTTCTGTCTCGCGCACTTCGGGTCCTTGGCATTACATCCCAGCTTATGCGCCGCTGAATGCTTCAACATGTTCCGCCGCCATCATACCCTTGAATTGCTCTACGGTTTCTTGCGCCACTCCGGCAGCTTCAAAAACTGCCGCAGTAAAGCTAACGGGTGCAGTTCCTGGTGCGGAAATAACCCGCCCCATCGAGACCGCTGTAGCACCCCCACGGAACAACCCTGATCCGGCATAGTTTTCCGCATGCTGCGCCAAAAACTCCGCATTGTTCGAGGTATGCTCCACCGCATTCAACAGGCCAGCACGGGCGAGTGCCAATGTCCCACCGCAGATGCCCGCAACTGTCGCCCCCTGTGCGTGACGATCCCGCAGGTATGCGCTGATATCAGGCGCTCCTGCACTCTCCCAAATGGTGCCACCAACAACAACGATGACAGCAGGCTGCCACTCCGAAAGCTGCTTCATCCCTTGTGAAATCATCGTCACAAGACCTCCCTGAGAGCGTATTTGCCCCACTTCAGGTGAAAAATACTGGATCTCAAGCCCATAGAACGGCCCGCCGATTCCAGCAATCAAAGCGTATTCCCAATCCGCAAACCCAGAGGTGACGACCATAGCTATCTTTGTCATTTTGTCATTCCTAAGACTACCTGCAGGAACATAACGGGAACAATCTTGCTTTGCAATCAACCACTCCATTGACAAAGCTAAACGCAGAATCGGCACATCCCACCAAATGAGCCAGCTGGAACTGTCTGTTTTCCAACTTAATTCGCTTACGAATTGGGCCAAATTTCTCTGTAAAATCAGTGGAAAGCGGCACGGAACCCAACCGACAAAGGAAATGCGGGCCTTTTATGCTATACTTAAACTTAAGTGCCGCGCCCGGTGACTGCCCAGACGGCACCCTCCGTCATGGATAGTGAAAGGAGCCCGCTCATGGCAAAAACGATTGGAAACCCTCTCAGTTGGCTGTTCCAACACACCGAAACCACCAGCCACCATATCGCTGCCTCGGTCGAACAGATGGGGAGCGAAGACAGCCGTGCAATGCCGCGTGTCCGAGAGTTGACGATGGCCGACCTGAAATATGCGCTTAAGGCGGGGGTCGATGATTTTGCCGCTTGCCGCAGTGATGCGATGTTTCTGGTGTTGTTCTATCCGCTGATCGGGTTGGTCATGGTGGTAATGGGATTCTCGATGAACCTTTTGCCGCTTTTGGTGCCGATGATCATGGGATTTGCCCTGATTGGCCCGCTGGCCGCTGTCGGACTGTATGAAATGTCCAGCCGCCGCGAAGCCGGTTTTGAACCAAAATGGGGCGATGCCTTTGACGTCATCCGCTCGCCGTCCTTTGGCGCCATTCTGATGCTCGGCATCTATCTTGCGGCATTGTTCTTTGTCTGGTTGATCTGCGCCAATTCTGTCTACGCATGGACCCTCGGGCCAGAGCCTCCCGCCTCACTTGGTACCTTTATCTCCGCAACCTTCACCACGTCTGCTGGCTGGGTGATGATCATCTTCGGCAGCGGTCTTGGCGCGCTATTTGCACTGGCTGCCCTCGCCATCAGCGTGGTGTCATTCTCGCTGTTACTGGACCGTCACGTGGGCCTGCCAGTTGCCGTCGTCACCTCGATCAAAGTGCTGCGCGCCAGCCCCGTTGTGACCCTGACGTGGGGCGCACTGATCGGCACCAGCCTGGTGATCGCAGCAATTCCATTCCTGTTAGGTTTGGTTGTTGTAGTGCCCATCTTTGGCCATGCCACCTGGCACCTGTACCGCCGCGCGGTGGAGTAACATCTGCTTACAGATTTTGGCCACATCCCAGTGGCCAAAATCCACAGTTTCACTACTGTATTACCCCGCCACTTTCAGCACAATCTTACCAATATGCCCCGAGCTTTCCATTCGGGTATGTGCCGATGCGGCCTCTTCCAATGCAAACTCACTGTCCATCACCGGCGCAACCCGCCCCGCTTCGATCAGAGGCCAAACCACTTCACGCAGATCATCCGCAATCCGCGCCTTGGCCAAATCGCTTTGCGGGCGCAGAGTTGATCCCGTAACCGTCAACCGCCGCATCATGATCTGGGCAAAGTTCAGCTCCACCTTGGGTCCGGTCAGGAACGCGATCTGAACAAGGCTTCCGTCATTGGCCAGCGTCTTGATGTTGCGTGGGATGTAATCGCCGCCCACCATATCCAAAATCAGGTCAGCCCCCCCTTCAGCGCGGAGCACTTCGACAAAATCTTCATCGCGGTAATTAATCGCCCGCTCCGCCCCAAGATCCAGACAGGCCTGGCACTTCTCATCCGACCCAGCCGTGGTAAACACCCGCGCGCCCAGCACGTTTGCCAGCTGAATCGCAGTTGTACCAATGCCGCTCGATCCGCCATGCACCAAAAACCGCTCACCAGCCTGCAAACCACCTCGACTGAACACATTCGACCAGACAGTGAAAAAGGTTTCCGGCAGGCAGGCCGCCTGCTTTAGGTCCAGCCCTTTAGGCACCGGCAGACAGTGCGCCGCTGGCGTCGCAACATATTCGGCGTAGCCGCCACCGGGCAACAGCCCGCAAACCAGATCGCCCAGCGCATATTCACTGACCCCGGCCCCAACAGCGACCACCTCGCCCGACGCTTCAAGCCCTGGCAGATCACTGGCGCCCGGAGGCGGTGCATAGGCCCCCGCCCGTTGCAACGCATCCGGTCGGTTGACCCCGGCATAGGCCACCTTGATCACCAGCTGTCCATGACCCGGCTCTGGCACGGGTCGCTCCGTCAGCTTCAATACATCGGGGCCACCAGGGGTGGAAATCTCAACAGCACGCATCACTTGGGTCATCAGGGGTCCTTTCCTTTGCCCTATGCCTAACACCCCAGCGCAGGTCTGCAAACGCTGATCCCTCAACCGTAGCATGACATGGCAAACGTTACGCACAGTTGCGCCGCGCATGCGCGGCGCCAGGCCCAACGGGAGGAGGATAAGGCAATATCCGACACCGGGCGGGAGCCCCTGTCAGATCAGAGGTAAGGGCTAGAAATCAGCGGCGCGGGGTCAGGGACCCTGGCAAATCGTCTCGCCCAACGGGGCGCTTGATCTGATCAGCCAACCAATTCGGTCCGGCTAGAAACGGTTTTAGCAGCGGGTTCGCCTGCACCTGCGCCTTCAACTTCTCAAACTGCATGACGTTGTCGATCCGGCGATCCAGAAAGTCCCATGTGGCCTGATGCTCCAAACTGTCGTCTCCCAGCCAGTATAGCACTGTGGCAGTGTAAACTGCCGACAATGACGCTCGCTTGGTGTACCAATTGATGTCATCCGACCCGTCGCCCAGCGCCGTCCAGATCGCATCAACCGTACCCCAAATCGCTCGTGCCCCATCGCCCGCATATTGCGGCAGTGTCAACAGGGTCGTACCCCGTCTCACGGCCTCTTTGTCGTCCACAACTTCCAGCCGAAATCGAACAGCAGCCGATATTTTATCGCGAAACCGCAGTCCCGTCAGATCCTCGGTTGCCAACCGCTGCAACATCAGAGCGTCACCACGGGCGTGATAGGCCAGCGCCAGATCAACTGCGCCGCGCGGGAAAATCGCCTGTGCCAGTACTTGATCCACGCTACAATCCTGGCAAGCGGCCTGAAATGTCACTTCGGTCCAGCCATCAAACGGCACATGCATCAGAGCCGCGTCCAGCAGTGCCACCTTGGTGGCATTTTGCGCATCATCGTGCTCGGTCTTCATCCTGCGTCTCCTGCATGCACTGCTTATGACCAACTTGCTCCAGTTCTAAACAAACCAACAGTGCTTTGCCATAGCGCCATTTCCCACGGACCCGTGCAACTCTACCTAAAGGGATGGGAAAACCACACGCAGGTTAGAATTCGCGGCAACACTGGCGATCGTTCACGATGAGGTGTAATCTCCCCGAACCACAGCCGTAGAGGTTTGTTATTTTTCCAACGAGTTCAACCTTGGTACTGAGTGTCGAATAATCGGCGGAGCCCTGCCGATACACGTAAAAAGTGTTTTAGACTCTAAAAATACCCGCTAAACTGATTCCATCGCAGTTATGGCACCCCCCTGTCACAACTGCTTGGGTTGCTGGCCTTTGTAGGCTTCCAGCCACTTCCCGAAGTTGACCGCGCAGTCCCCCAATTGCGTAAACCTTGAGCTATTTGATCAAGGAGGCGGTCACTTCGGGACCACCTCCCAGAGCCGAGTTGCCAAACATCTTAATGTCGCCCCCGTCAAACCCAGCTTTATTCCCAAAAACCCAAATTTGCCCTAGTCTATCGTTACAAGATCACACTGGACGCCGCTTTCCCAAGCCTCGCACCGCTCATTTTAGCACGCCAACTGCGTCACGATATTCGCTGAGATTCGCATAAACAGAGAAGGCAAAAGATGTTTCAACCCGTCCTTACACTCATTCTCGCCCTCTTTATTGCCAGCGCATCTTATGCGACCGAACGGGTGGCGCTGGTTATTGGGAACTCTGACTATCAACACGCCACAGTCAAAGATCTGCCAAATGCTGCGCAGGATGCACGCGACGTATCCCAAAGGCTCAGCTCTTTGGGGTTTCGTGTTCACTCAGGCATCGACCTGACCCGTTCAGAAATCCTCCGGCTCACACAGGACGTACAAAAGTCGCTTAACGCTGGCGATATTGCACTGTTCTACTTTGCCGGACACGCCATCCAGCTCGGTGCCGAAAATTTTCTGATCCCCGTCGATGCCTATGGAAACGATGAAGAAACATTGAGGCAGAGATCCGTTAAACTGCAGACAATCCTTGCTGAAATGGAAAGCCGGGCAGATCGCAACATCGTCATCCTTGATGCCTGTCGCGACAACCCATTTGACCTTACCACCTCAAAACGGTCAGTTGGCGGTGCCACACGTGGACTGGTGAAAATCGATGCTGGGGTTGGCTCTTTTGTTGCGTTTTCCACCCAACCGGGCAACGTCGCGCTGGATGGGCTAGGTCGCAACAGCCCCTTCACCGCCGCGCTATTGAAACATCTGCCCTCCACAGAGGACGACCTGCACGAGGTCATGCGCAAGGTGCGCCGCGATGTTGTAGAGCAGACCAACGGCGCGCAAATCCCTTGGGAAAATTCCTCACTCATAGATCGTATCTATCTGGCTCCGCGCATTACACCTGTGCCAAACACCCCGCCGCCTCCACCACCAACACCAGTACAGCCTGTCGCAACCGGTCAGTTCACCCATCAGGTTGCCGGCCTTGATCCCTACGGCGACGGATTTCTCGCCCTGCGCAATGGCACAACCTCGTCCGCATCCCGTCTGATGAAAATGGTCGAGGGTACGCGGCTACAGGTTCTCGAACAGAATGGCGTTTGGTTCAGGGTCAGAACTGAAACAGGGGCTCAGGGCTGGGCCCATTCCAACTGGATTCGCTTTGTCGGTGTCAGAAGCGCGCAGCCGCAAGAAACCTGCAACTCCCTCTGGCTGCAGCGAAACGCCATCTTTGCCCGCAACGGATATTGCTTCCAAAGCGCACGCGGACAGCAGGCCTTTTCCAACCTCGGCTGCCGCATTGGCGTACCAGCAGGCCAGATACCCCTATCAGCGTCTGAGCGGCAGGAAGTACAGCATCTGCGATCCCGAGAAACGGCACTACAGTGCCGCTAACAGGACGACCGAAGCGTCACCAGCGAACCGGCACCTGCAAAGGCCCACGAAAAGCCCAGCCACCAAACCGGGCCTCCCCGGCCAACTCGATCTTAGGGAAGCGCTCAAACAGCATCGGCAGCGCCACCTCGGCAATCAACGCCTTAGAGATCCACGCTCCGGCGCAGAAATGTGGCCCGGCCCCAAATGAAATCGCTGCTCTGTTGTCCTGATGCAGGTTGAAAACATCTGGCTGCGCAAAAATCCTTTCGTCCCGGTTCCCGGAGCCAAACATCAGAAAGACCCGATCTCCGACGTTCAGCGTCACCCCGTGCAGCTCATAGGGCTGCGCAATTTGCCGCGGTGACATCCCAATGGGCGATATCCAGCGCGCATATTCTTCAAACGCCTGCAGCCAGCCCGCCCGCCCAGCCTTCACATCCATCAACTGCTCGGGGTGCATCAACAGGGCCCAGACAGTGCCCGCAATCGCATCACGCGGTTCGTTCTGTCCACCCGAGATCGCCAGTTTAATATTCGCCCGCACCTGTGCATCGCTCAACCCAGCCCGGCGCTGAATCGCCAGCAGCGACAAATCCTCCGCGTCCCCAGTGTGCGGGGGACAGTCATCAATATGGCGATCAATGGAGGCGGTACAGTCATGGCATCTGGCCTCAACAGCCGCATCCCCTGTATAATTGGCACAGCCGTCGATCATGCCCTGACTGACACGGTCCATTTCAATCGCGCTCATATTGGTCAGCCCGGTGACCAGCTTCAACGCCTCTGCCGACAGTGGCAGAGCATAGTCCTGCACCAGATCGCAGCCTTCGGTCATTGCCAGCTGCTCCAGGATCTGCTGCGCCGCAGTGCGAAACTGCACCAACCAGTGTCTCTGCACCGTTTTTGGCGATACCGTGGGGAAGATTGCCCGCCGCTCATCCATATGATCCGCCCCATCGCGGCGCATCATATTTTGCCCCATCAGCTGCGTCATCAAACCGCCGGGTTGCTCAGACGAGAACACCTCGATCTTCTTTTCCTGGGCAAAAATATCATCACGCCGGGTGATCAGCGTCGCATCCATCTGCGGCACATAGACCAGCGGCGCTAGGTCCCGCATTTTGGCAAGGTCAGGATATGGATCTTGCCAAAATGCGGCAGGATCGATGTCATACACTGGGGCTTCGGACATTTTCACCTGTTTCTCAGGCGGCAAATCCTAGCCCCTGTGTTTCCTGTAGGGTGCGTGCTGGCACGCACCAATCGCCGGTCTCAATAGACCTTTGGCACATATAATTCATCCGGCAGCACCTGCCGTTCATACTTTGGGTTGTACTCACGGTCCGGTAAATCGACCTTCTCGCTCGGTACATCGCTATATGGAATCTGTGACAACAAATGCTCGATGCAATTCAATCGCTCACGTTTTTTGTCATTGCCTTCAACCACATACCAAGGCGCCTCGGGTATATTGGTTCGTGCCAGCATGTCTTCCTTGGCCTTGGTGTACTGTTCCCAACGCACCCGGCTCTCCAGATCCATTGGCGACAGCTTCCACTGCTTCATCGGATCATGAATCCGCATCATAAACCGCAACTGCTGCTCTTCATCAGTGATTGAAAACCAGTATTTCAGCACGATGGTGTTCGACCGCACCAGCATTCTTTCGAATTCGGGAACATCTTTGAAGAAAGTTTCGACCTGATCATCATCAGCAAAACCCATCACCCGTTCGACACCGGCCCGGTTATACCAGGACCGGTCAAACAGCACGATCTCGCCCCCCGATGGCAGGTAAGGGACATACCGCTGGAAATACCACTGGCTCTGTTCGCGCCGACTGGGCGCGGGCAGGGCCACCACCCGTGCCACCCGAGGGTTTAACCGCTGCGTGATCCGCTTGATTACCCCACCCTTTCCGGCTGCATCCCGGCCTTCCATGATCACCAACACCTTGGCGCCAGTCTCGACCACCCAATCCTGCAGCTTGATCAACTCAGCCTGAAGCCGCAAAAGATTGCGGAAATAGACTTGCCGGTCCAGCATCTCTGGGTGTTGCGCGCGGTAGATCTTGCGCAGCTCCATCGACAACATCGGTTCAGCGGACTCAACCTCGATCCCCTCGTCCAGCATGTCCTGCAGTTCATCTTCCAGCCAGGCCAGAGTTGTGTTGTCGTCATCGCGATTCACAGAGGGCTCCTTTGAGTCATCACACACACGCAAGAACAAACTTGGCTTGCCGGGTTTGCAACATAGCTGGTGTTAAGTATTCCTCTAGGGAAACCGGAAATCACCCAAGGTTCAACCCGAAAGCGGTATTGGCGGCCTCAGGACCCCAAAAATCACAAAATCGTTTCATTCCACTGGTGAAATCGACCCAATCCTCTAACGCGCGGCTGCCAAAATCATATCCGCCGCCTTTTCAGCAATCATAATGGTCGGTGCATTGGTGTTACCACTGGTGATGGTTGGCATCACTGAGGCATCCACCACCCGCAATCCAGTCACCCCGCGCAACCGCAGTTCAGGATCCACGGGGGCGCTCTCCTCGGTGCCCATGTGCACCGTACAGGTTGGGTGGAAAATGGTGGTGCCGATATCCCCCGCCGCCCGCGCCAGATCAGCCTCATCATCCGAAACTATGCCCGGACTAATCTCTTCTGGTGTGTACCGTTGCATCGGCCCCTGCGCCATGATCGCCCGCACCTGACGAATGGCCGACACAGCCACCTGCCTGTCGCCTTCAGTGGATAGATAGTTAGGGGCAATCCGAGGCGCATCTTGGGCATTGGCAGACATAATCTGCACTGTTCCGCGGCTCTCAGGGCGCAGATTACATATGCTGGCCGTCAATCCCGGGAAATCATGCAACGGCTTGCCAAAGGCCTCCAACGTCAGAGGTTGAACGTGATACTCCAGATCCGGCGTCTCCAAGCCAGGCCGCGAGCGCGCAAACGCCCCCAGCTGACTGGGCGCCATCGACATCGGCCCCGACCGTTTCAACGCGTATTCCAGCCCAATCTTCGCCTTGCCCCACAGCGAATTGGCCAATGTGTTCAGTGTTTTGGCACCAGTCAATCGCCAGGCGCAGCGCAGTTGCAGGTGATCTTGCAGGTTTCCACCCACTGCAGGCATATCCCGCCGCACTTCGATGCCATGGCTTCGTAGCAGGTCCGCTGGGCCCAGCCCCGACAGCTGTAAAATCTGCGGAGAGTTCACCGCACCAGCCGACAGGATCACTTCACCATGGGCCTTTGCGGTTTTCACCTGCCCCCCTTGTTCATACTCAACCCCAACCGCGCGACCATCCTCGATCAGAACCCGCCGGGTGTGGGCCTTGGTTTCCACCTTCAGCGTCTCCCCAGTTGAGGTACGCAAGAACGCCTTAGCTGTGTTCATCCGCCAACCGCTGCGCTGATTGACCCGAAAATAGCCAACGCCTTCGTTGTTGCCAGTGTTGAAATCTGTGACATGTGGCAAGCCCCAGTCCTGCGCAGCCTCAGACCAGTGATCCAGCACATCCCAGTGCAGGCGCTGGTTCTCGACACGCCACTCACCACCTTCGCCGTGCATTTCTGACGGGCCTTCGACGTAGTCCTCGGACTTTTTGAAGTAGGGCAGCACATCGTCCCAGCCCCAGCCGGTGTTGCCACGCTGACGCCAGCCATCGTAATCCGCCGCTTGCCCGCGCAGGTAGAGCATGCCGTTGATAGACGAGCATCCACCCAACACCTTACCCCGTGGGTACAGCAATGAGCGCCCATTCAGCCCCGGTTCTTCGGCAGTACGGTACATCCAGTCCGTGCGGGGATTATTGATGCAGTACAGGTACCCCATCGGGATATGCACCCAATGGTAGTTGTCCTTTCCGCCAGCTTCCAGGAGCAGTACCCGGTGCCCAGCTTCACTCAGCCGTTTGGCCAGCACACAACCCGCGCTGCCCGCGCCAACAATAATGTAATCCCAGCTCATGCCTGCCCCCAACGTTTTGCGGCATCAGAGCATATCTGTTGAGGCGGTAAAAGAGGCGACGTTGAGTCCCTATTGGTTCCTGTCAGATGGCACACCGCACAGTGTCCTAGACCGGCAATGCCGTTGTCTTAAACACCGTCCTCAGTGCAAACGAGCTTTGCATCTGCGCGACCCCCGGCAACCGCGCCAGATACTGTCGGTGAATGCGGGCAAAGTCATCTGTGTTTTCTGCCACCACCTTTAGCAGGTAGTCCGCCGTTCCTGCCATCAGATGACATTCCAGAACATCCGGTATTCGCGCGACCGCTTTTTCAAACGCATCCAGCACTTCATCCGCCTGCCCCGATAAGGTAATCTCTACAAACACGGTGCTGGGCACCTGCATTTTCCGGGCATCCAGCAAGGCCACATAGTCGCGAATATAGCCGTCTTTCTCCAACCGTTGCACGCGACGGTGACAGGCCGAGGCCGATAGATTCACCAATTCACTCAGGTCAGCATTGGAAATCCGCCCCTGTTTTTGCAATACTGTGAGGATGCGGCGATCCGTCTGATCAAGTGACATTTCTGCGAAGATCCTTGCTAGGTATATGCCTTATAGTCGAAGAATATTCGAAAGACATGTTTTTATTTCGCCCAACAAAGCAGCAAATGGCGTCAAAGGGCGCGTATTATTCAGGCAAGTTTAGGAGGATAAACTCATGAAAATTGGCTGCCCCACAGAAATTAAACCCCAGGAATTCCGCGTTGGCATGACACCCGACGCTGCACGTGAAGCGGTCAATCACGGCCATCAGGTGCTGATCCAGAAAGATGCCGGCATGGGCTCCGGCTTTTCCGACGAAGATTACACCACGGCTGGCGCACATATCATCGCCACCGCTGAAGAAATTTTTGCCACTGCGGACATGATCGTAAAGGTCAAAGAACCACAGGCCGTCGAGCGCAAGATGCTGCGCCCTGACCAGCTGCTGTTCACCTACCTGCACCTGGCCCCGGATCCCGAGCAAACCCACGATCTGCTGGAAAGCGGCTGTACTGCGATTGCTTATGAAACAGTCACCGACGATCGCGGAGGCCTGCCGCTGCTGGCCCCAATGTCCGAAGTCGCCGGTCGTCTGGCGCCACAGGTTGGCGCATGGACCCTGCAAAAGGCCAATGGCGGCCGCGGCGTTCTGATGGGTGGCGTCCCCGGTGTTGCCCCCGCCAAGGTTGTCGTGATCGGCGGCGGTGTTGTTGGCACCCACGCTGCAAAAATTGCAGCTGGCATGGGCGCTGATGTCACTGTTCTGGATCGCTCGTTGAACCGCCTGAAATATCTGGACGACGTGTTTGGCCGTGACTTCAAGAACCAGTATTCCACTGCGGGTGCCACTCTTGATCTGGTCCGCCAAGCAGACATGGTCATTGGCGCGGTGCTGATCCCCGGTGCTGCTGCACCAAAACTGATCAGCCGCGCGCAGCTGTCCGAAATGAAGCCCGGCGCGGCGATCGTCGATGTTGCCATCGATCAGGGCGGTTGCTTTGAAACCTCCAAGGCCACAACACACGGCGATCCGATCTACAATGTAGATGGCGTCATGCACTACTGTGTGGCCAACATGCCCGGTGCTGTTGCGCGGACATCAACCATCGCTCTGGGCAATGCCACTATGCCGTTCATGCTGGCACTGGCCGACAAAGGCTGGCGTCAGGCCTGTGCCGACGACCCACACCTTTTGAACGGTTTGAACGTTCACGCTGGTCAGCTGACTTACTACGCAGTTGGCAAAGCACTTGGGATCGACGTCGTCTCCCCCAGCCTTGCAGTCAAACAGTAAAACGCATCACATCGGCCTTCCTCCAATCCTGGCGGAAGGCCGATTTTCTTTCTCTTAGCTAAAAACACTCATCTCCCCCTGTTGCTCAAACGCGCGAGGAATGGAAAAATAGAGTGAATTCCAACCTTACGTTGGGGAAAGCCTGCACTTTGCGGGCGTTTTTGCGTTATGACGCCCCAAATTGACAAACTGGAGAAATTTTCATGGAACAGATTGTAGAACAGAGCTTTGCTTACTGGCCTGTTGTGTTGAACGGGGTCAAGGCGCTGACCGTTCTGATCCTCGGTTGGATGACCGCAGGCATGATCAGCCGCGCCATTCGCAAGCGCATCAATGCCACTCCTGAAATTGACCCAACACTAGGCAACTTCGTCGCCAGCATCATCCGCTGGGCACTGATCGCTGTTGTGCTGATTGCAGTCCTGGGCCTGTTCGGCATCGAAGCCACCAGCCTTGTTGCCATGATGGGCGCTGCCACACTGGCCATTGGTCTGGCCTTGCAGGGCACACTCAGCGATCTAGCAGCTGGATTTATGCTGGTATTGTTCCGCCCATACAAGCTGGGCCAATACGTCGATATCGGCGGCACGGCCGGCACCGTCAAAGATCTGAACCTGTTCATCACTGAGTTGACCACCCCCGACAACGTACAGATCATCATTCCCAACGGACAGGCCTGGGGAGCCGTCATCACCAACTACTCTCACCACGAAACCCGTCGCGTTGATCTGGTGTTTGGCATCGACTACGGCGACAACGCCGACACCGCCAAAGAGATCATTTTGGCACAGGCCAATGCCGACACTCGAGTCCTGCAAAACCCAGAGCCCTGGGTGCGTGTGACCAACCTGGGCGACAGTTCGGTGGATCTGACTACGCGGATCTGGTGCAAGGCCGAAGATTACTGGGAACTGAAATTTGCCATGACCCAAGCAGTCAAGGAAGCCTTTGACGCCAAAGGCATCTCGATCCCCTATCCCCATCAGGTGGAAATCAAGCGCGAGGCCTAAGGTAAGACTATCAATACTCTGTTGCCCCGGCCCAAGGTCGGGGCAACAATAATAAGTGCTGCACTATATTTCTAAGAATTGTTGATGAGCCAAATGCCCGAACATAGCCACGCTCACCTAATCGGAAGCGTGCCAAATTCTGCAGGATTTCCAGCTTCATCTGCAAAGGTCCATTGCGCCACTAGGAACTGGTAGCTTCGCGTCTCCCAGCCGGACAGGTCACGCAGAAAATGCGGGCGCCATGATCCTTCGACCTGAACCGGAAACCGGACGTTATCCACATTGGGCGACTGCGTATTGGAGCGGATTGCCATCCGTATGGCCTGGGCAAACAGTCGCTCCAGGCACAGCTCTAACGGCGCTGTTTCCATCGCGCGCCGACCGGCAAAAATAACATCAACCTGCGTGTTATTCTGGAAAAACCCTTTGACCACCAGATCACCCCGACTGGTGCGGGCCTTGTAAGGCACCAGTTCCATGTCGAACTTCACAATGCCTTTTTTGAACAGGCCTGCGTCCTCTCGCTTAGGGGTGATTTCCGAGATTGGAGCACGGCGGTTCTGCATCAATTTGTCCAAAGCTAAAGGCCAACAGGAAATGCACCACATCGCCTGAAGCCAAATGTGAGCGGATGCTGTAGTCTATTCTGACGCCCGTTAACGAACGGTTGCTTCGAGCGTCAAAAAAGATCAATCCTTCGTTCGACGCATCACCAGAGTTGGCAGATTTCCCAAAACAGCCTCACCACTCACTTCATAGCCATTTTTTCTAGCCACGTTATGAGACGCTTTATGATCCGGATCGAAAATACTGACCGTCTCTTTCCAGCCCTTCACCTCATCCGCCCACTGATGGATGCGGGCCACGGCTTCGGTTGCAATCCCCCGGCCATGGGCTGCAGAGGCCATCACCCAACCGCATTCGGGATGCCCACCTAATGATGGTTTAATCTCCCTCTTGAAATCTGCAAAACCGACCTCTCCCAGAAACGCACCGGTCTCCTTGTCAGTGACCGCCCAAAAGCCGTAATCAAGCGCATGCCAATGACCAATGTAACGCAACAAACGCGACCATGACGCCTCGCCAGTAGAAGGTACTCCGCTGATGAATTGCACAACAGCAGGATCAGCCCACATGGCTGCGACATCGTCAAAATCCTCGGCCCGGTGTGGGCGAAGGATCAAGCGTTCGGTTTCTAAAATTGGCGCGCTCATGCTGGCAATTTTCCGCTAAGCACATAGGTCAGAATTTCGACCACCTGACGAGGCTCTTCAGCTACGGCAAGCGCAGCGGCATGAACTTCTTTCAACGCATGCTGATGCTCCGGTGGGTTCAACACGATAATCGATTTTCCCAGTGCTGCGGCATATCCCGCGTCAAAGGCTGCGTTCCACTGCTTGTATTTTTCACCAAAGCGCACAACCACCACATCGGCATCCTCGATCCCCTTACGGGTGCGGATCGCATTGACCATCGCCCCTTTGTGATCGTGCCAATATTTGTTCTCTTCAGCACCCAATATCGCCACGCCGCAATCATCGCTGGCATCATGATCAGTGACCGGGCTGTTAAAACTCACATCCAGCGCCTTCGCCCCTTCTGTGATCTGTTCGCGCCAGTCAGAGTGGATTTCTCCTGAAAGATAAACGTTCAATGTCACGTGTTCAGTCCTTTGTTGTTCCTGGCCCTTCAGCCTCGGCAAGCATCCCTGCGACGTCTTCGCCATCCACTTGCCGGAAATCTCTGTAATGCGCGCCAACCGACCAGAACGGTCTGGGGCAAAGCGGGCAAATCACAGTATCCACCAGACCGCACAGTTCGTCCACCGTCTCTGGTGGGGCGACGGGCACCGCCAAGACAATCGTCTCTGGATTTTTCTTTTGCAGCCCAAGCAAGGCCGCCTTAACGGTGGCGCCGGTCGCAATACCATCGTCCACCACCACAACGCAGCGTCCGCAGACATCAACCTGTTTCCGCGACCCCAAGTAAAGAGACCGCCGGTCTGCAATCTCGCCCCTTTTACGCTCCACCGCAGCATCGAAATCCTGAACCCGAAGCCCCTCTGGAAGCAGCAACATTTCGTTGAAAACGGGCTCTGCGCCCTCAACCACCGCACCAGCGGCAAGTTCTGGGTTTCCCGGCATACCAATCTTGCGCACCAATATCAGATCTAATGGCGCCTGCAGGGCCTTTGCAATCGGCAAGGCCACGGGCACGCCACCACGTGGCAGTGCCAAAATCACCGGTTCAGCCAGAACCAGCACCTTCAGCTCTGCTGCCAAGACTTCCCCAGCTGATGTGCGATTTTCATACATGTAAACCCCGCCCTGCGATCTAGCGCAAAGTGAGGTCAAATCACCCGCTACAGACGGCGCGCCACCACAAAGCGGCTGGGAGGTTTCGCCGGGTAGTTGCCGGTCTCAAGGATCTCAAAACCGCTTTCACGGATTTGCTGTTCGAAATCCTCCATCCGACGAAAGGCAACATACGGAGCCTTACCCAACATTTGCATCAGCGGAATCGCCATGCGCAGGATACGAAACTTCCAGCTTGCCCCCTCCTCCGGCTCACAGAGACTTTTGGATATGAACAACCCGCCGGGCTTTACCAACTGTTGGATACTGCTCAAGGCGCCGTTCAGATCTTCGACCAGATGCAACAGGTTAAAGGCCAGAACCACATCAAACGGCCCCTGCGGCGCACCGGTGATATCACAGACCGAAAAATCAAGGTTTGTAGCGCCGGCATCCCATGCCTTTTCACGCGCAATGTCGATCATCGCTTTGGATCCGTCACTCACCGTATAGCGCGCGACCGATGCCGCCAGATGCAACGCCGTAGTGCCGGTCCCTGCCCCCAGTTCCAGCACTTGATCTTCCGCCTTCAGATACGACCGGGTTCTGGCCAACGTCGTCTCATAGGCCTCGGGGTCACCGATCTTGGATTTCGCGTATTTGGCCGCGGCATTGTCCCAGAACTGAGCACTCTGTTGCATGACTGTCTCCTTTGGGCGGAAACTAGCCCGTAAGCATCCATACGGGAATTGCCGAAAATCGCAGTCTGCTTATACATTAATGTATGTCCATTCTACCCAATGACCTAAACTGGAACCACCTGCGCGCCTTTCTGACCACGGCTGAAGCCGGATCTTTGTCGGCGGCCGCCTGCCAGCTTGGCCAAACCCAACCCACGCTTAGCCGTCAGGTCGCCGCGCTAGAGGCTGAACTGAACATGCTTCTGTTCGAACGTATCGGTAAGCAGTTGGAGCTGACACAGGCAGGGTTGGATCTTCTGGAACATCTGCGCCCGATGGGAGCCGCCGCCGCACAGGTTGCGCTGACTGCATCGGGACAATCACAAAGCATCGCCGGTCTGGTGCGGATCACCGCCAGCGATGTCTTCTCGGTACATCGAATGCCAGACGTGCTGCGTTTGTTGCGAGATGAGGCTCCGGATCTGAAGGTAGAGATCGTTGCCGCCAATGACATTCGCGACCTGATGCGGCGCGAGGCGGACATCGCGATCCGCCATGTCGAACCAGATCAGCCAGACCTGATTGCCCGCAAGCTGAGCGAGATTCGCGGGCATTTCTATGCCAGCCGTCACTATCTCGACCAACGGGGATATCCTCAGGCACCTGCTGATATGTCTGATCATGACTTCATTGGCATGGGGGATCCACCACGGATGATCGAGCTTCTGGCCCCGATGGGCATCAACCTCAGTGAACAGAATTTTCCCTATGGATCCGAAAGCGGGCTGGTGGCCTGGGAGCTGGCCAAACAGGGCTTTGGCATCCTGCCCATGGTTGACAGTCTGGGGGACTGCACTCCCGACATGGTGCGGGTGCTACCAGATGCAAATCCCTTTATGATCCCGGTCTGGCTAGTCACTCACCGCGAGTTGCACAGCAGTCGGCGTATCAGGCTGGTGTTTGATACACTGGCTGAGTTTTTGACCGACAACTAAGGGCAGCGCCCGACCGAGGTGGGAGCGAAAGCACCCGCCTTGGGGGCGGGCGGGTGCTGCCCGATCTATCGACCGGGCAATGACATTTACCCGCGCAGCGTACCGCCGGTTGCCTTGGTCACCTTGGCCACGATCTTCTCGCTGACGGCCTCGATGTCCTTTTCCTTCAGCGTCTTGTCCTTGGGTTGCAAGCGCACGGTGATGGCCAGTGATTTCTTACCCTCACCCAGGCTGCCGCCGATAAATTCATCGAACACACGCACATTGCTGATCAGCGCCTTATCGGCTCCACCAGCTGCATTGACCAGTGTCAGCGCCTCGACGCTGTCATCCACCACAAAGGCAAAGTCACGTTCAACCGCTTGCAGATCGCTCTGGTTCAGCGCGCCACGAGACGCACCAGATTTGCGCGGCATCGGGATTTCGTCTGGCCAGATAGTAAACGCCATAGCCGCGCCCTTGATGCCCATCTCGGACAGCACCTTGGGATGCAGCTCGCCAAAGACACCCATGACCTTTTTGGGACCCAGACAAATCTTGCCGTGACGGCCCGGATGCCACCAGCTCTGCGCGCCGCGCAGGACCTGCACCTTGGCAGGTGCCCCAATCGCAGCCAGAACGGCCTCGATATCCGCCTTGGCATCAAACACATCCACCGCGCGCGAGTCGCCGTGCACATCTTTGGGACCATTGCGACCGACCAGCAGGCCTGTGATCAGATTGTGCTGTTCACCCGGCTCGCCGCCATGAAACGCTGGACCAACCTCGAACAAGGCCAGATCCATATAGCCACGCGCCTGATTGCGGGCAGCCGCCTGCAACAGGCCAGGCAACAAGGCCGGGCGCAGGTGTGACATCTCAGACGAAATCGGGTTGGCCAGCATTGTCGCATCGGTGCCACCGCCGAACAGTTCTGCCGAGGGCTGGTCGATGAAGGTGTAGCTGACCACCTCGTTATAGCCCAGTGCAGCACAGGTCCGGCGCGCCATCTGCTGACGGCGCTGCCGCGGTGTCATTACCGGCTTGGGAATGCCATCCGTGATGCGTGGCAGCGGTTTGCCAACCAGTTTGGTCAGCGATGCAATCCGCGCCACTTCTTCCACCAGATCAGCCGAGCCCTGAACGTCAGGACGCCAGCTGGGCACATGCGCCTGGTTGCCCTCGAGGCGAAAGCCAAGATGGGTCAATGTTTGGCGCTGTTCGGCCTCAGGGATGTCCATCCCAACCAGTGATTGCACCCGCGCAGCATCCAGCTTGTAAGCACGCGCATGGTTCGGCACTTGCCCGGCAATCACCACCTCAGACGCCTCACCGCCGCAGAGATCCAAGATCATCTGCGTCGCCAGTTCCAGCCCTTCGAGGGTGAATTCCGGGTCCACACCACGTTCAAAGCGGTAGCGCGCATCCGAATTGATCTTCAGCGCCCGTCCGGTCAGGGCAATCTGCACATGATCCCAGAACGCACTTTCCAGGAACACATCTACAGTGTCCTCGGTACAGCCGGTTTCCAGACCTCCCATGATCCCGGCAACGCTCTCGGCACCCTTGTCATCCGAAATCACCATCTGCCCGGCGGCAAAGGTGTATTCCTTATCGTCCAGCGCCATCAGGACCTCGCCACCTGTCGCGCGATGCACCCGCAGGTCGCCCTGCACCTTGGCCGCATCAAACACGTGCAGCGGGCGGTTCTGATCGTAGGTAAAGAAGTTGGTGATATCCACCAGTTTCGAAATCGGTCGCAGACCAATCGCAGTCAGCCGATCCTGCAGCCACTGCGGGCTGGGGCCGTTCTGCACGCCCTTGATCAGACGACCGGTGAACAGCGGGCAGCCATCCAAGGTATCTTCATCAATGGTCACATTGATCGGGCTGGCAAAGCTGCCTTCAACCGGAGTGAAATCTTTGGTCTTCAGTGTACCCAAACCACGAGCAGCCAGATCGCGGGCAATACCATAGACCCCCAGCGCATCCGGGCGGTTTGGCGTGATCGCGATCTCGATCACTGTATCCACCTTAGACGGATCATTTTCGGCCAGCCAGTCGATGAACTTGTCACCCACCTCGCCCGAGGGCAGCTCGATGATGCCGTCATGTTCGTCCGACAGCTCCAGTTCGCGCTCGGATGCCATCATGCCATAGCTTTCAACGCCACGGATTTTGCCAACGCCAATGGTGATGTCGAGGCCGGGAATATACATGCCCGGCTTACAGACCACCACGGTGATACCCTCGCGCGCGTTGGGCGCGCCACAGATGATCTGCATCTCGCCTTCATCCGTGTCGACTTTACAGACCCGCAGCTTGTCGGCATCGGGGTGTTTCTCGGCATGTTTGACATAGCCCAGAGTAAAATCCTTGAGCCGCTCAGCCGGATTGCTGATCTCTTCGACTTCCAGCCCCAGATCGGTCAGAGTCTCGGCGATTTCGTCCACTGATGCGTCAGTGTCGAGGTGATCTTTCAGCCAGGAAAGAGTGAATTTCATCGGTCAAGGATCCCTTGGCAAGCCATACGTGTTACCCGCAGGCAATGGCAAAGATTGGCCCGGGGTGCAAGACTTGGTCGCGGTTGGGGTCAAGGATAGCTGGGAGTGCGGCTTAAAAGCTTGCACCGGTAAGTTCAGCACATCAGCGGATAGGGCAGTGCCTGACCTTGGGGAGGTGCAAAGCGCCTTCCCGGGGGGAAGGTCAGGCGCGGCCCGGTCTATCGACCGGACGAAACAGAACCAGTAACTCTATGCGTAAAGTGCCCAACCGAAGCCAACCGGGTATTATGTGAATTTACTGTTCTGCTTCCATTTCAATCTCCACCGGCTTGTCTGGCGAAATTTCGAGATATTGCATCACTAAAACTGTTACGATAGCCGCAACCACGGGCAAAAATATTGAAGAAAAGATCTTATCAGTCTGACGGGCAGCCCAACGTAAAGCCCTTTTCGGCAAAGTGTTGTTTCTGTACTCCTGCAACCAAGAATGACCTTGGTAGGTTAAGTGCAAATTCGAAACACCGTTTTTGAAGAAACTACCTTTAACCAAATTATTCTCGCGCATATGCCTCAGTAAGAAGTCGCGCTCAGAAATTGACATCCCAATCTTTTCTTCCGTCGTGCCCTTACCGGGCTCCATTGTGGGATATGTGGCGTTTAAATTATCAATGCTGTCATCAAAAGAGGCTCCGGAAACATCCGAAGCCTCAATAAACTCCATCACGTGGAGAAACTTTTTCTCGTCCAGCTTCAACGCGACAAACCACCATGCAAACTAGGCATGTCCAGGCACTGGAAGCCATAGTGCCGCAGCCAGCGCAGGTCGCTATCGAAGAAGGCGCGCAGGTCGGGGATGCCGTATTTCAGCATCGCGATGCGGTCGATCCCCATGCCAAAGGCAAAGCCCTGATAGACATCCGGATCAACACCACCAGCGGCGATCACCTTGGGGTGCACCATGCCGGAGCCAAGGATCTCCATCCAGTCGTCGCCTTCGCCGATCTTCAGCGTGCCGTCTTTCCAGCTACAGCGAATATCAACCTCGGCCGATGGCTCGGTGAACGGGAAGTGGCTGGCGCGGAAGCGCAGTTCAACATTGTCGACCTCAAAGAACGACTTCACAAATTCTTCCAGCGTCCACTTCAGGTTGGCCATCGAAATGTCGGTGTCCAGCGCCAGACCTTCGACCTGGTGGAACATCGGCGTGTGAGTCTGGTCATAGTCGGCGCGGTACACACCACCCGGACAGATGATACGCAGCGGCGCGCCCATTTTCTCCATCGAGCGGATCTGCACCGGTGAGGTATGGGTACGCAGCACATGTGGCGGACGGTCATCGCCCTCGGCGCGGTGCATATAAAACGTGTCCATCTCGGCCCGTGCAGGGTGGTGGCCCGGGATGTTCAGCGCGTCAAAGTTATACCAGTCGGTATCAATGCGCGGCCCTTCGGCAACCGAGAACCCCATCTCGGCAAAAATCGCTGTCAGCTCTTCGCTAGCCTGACTGACCGGGTGCAGGGTGCCAGTGCGGCTGGCGCGGGTTGGCAGGGTGACGTCCAGCCATTCGGTGCGCAGTCGCTCGTCCAGTGCGGCATCCGCCAGACCAGCCTTTTTGGCAACCAGAGCCGAGTTGATCTCGTTCTTCAGCGCGTTCAACGCCGGGCCTGCGACCTGACGCTCTTCTGGCGTCATCTTGCCCAGCTCACGCATTTTCAGCGCCACTTCGCCTTTTTTGCCCACGGCAGCGACCCGGATGGTCTCCAGCGCGTTCTCATCGGCGGCATCGGCAATTTGGCTTAGATATTTTGACTTAAGATCGTCCATGACGGTCCCCTGAATTTCGCTTAGGCCCTGCTACCATAGCGGTCAGTGAAAGCAAGTATCCCAGATACGTCATTATGACACTGTGCCCGATATGTGCCCCTACCTTGCAACATCACCTGTCACAGCCCATGTTGCCGTGATTGATAGTGGAGAATTACAAGATGTCCGAGAAGCTGACCCGCAAGCTGACGACAATCCTTGCAGCCGATGCTGCCGGGTTCAGTCAGGCCATGGGAGCAGACGAAGTTGGCACCTTTGCCGAGCTGAATGCCGCCAAGGACATTTTTGGTAAACTGATCACCCACCACGGCGGACGCATCGCAAACACAGCTGGTGATGGGTTTATCGCTGATTTTCCATCAACCGTCGAAGCCACCCAATGCGCCATCGAAGCGCAGCGCGAATTGGGTACCCGTGATGGCAGCCTGAAATTTCGGATTGGCGTGCATCTGGGGGATGTGATCGTCGACGGGGATGACCTGATTGGTGAGGGTGTGAACCTTGCTGCCAGATTACAAAGCATGGCCGAACCCGGCGGCGTTCTGATTTCGCAACAGGTCTATGATCAGGTTCACAGCAAGCTGACCATCGGATTTGAATACCTGGGCGAAAAGCGCCCTCGCAACCTAGCGGAAGACGTCGCGGTCTATCGTATTGCCATGAGCAAACCCGGCTTCTCCTTTCACAGCAAAACTAAATCTGCAGTGCCCCCCCGTGAGCCCGCGCGTCAAGAGGGCGATGTGTCCTCCGCGCCATCGAGCCTCCCTCTGCCGCAGTCGGTTTTGTTTGCTGCGCTTGTTGCCGGAGCGCTTGTGCTGATCAATCTGGTTACGGGAGGTTCAATCTGGGCACACTGGCCAATCCTAGGCGTAGCAACCATCACTGGCCTGAGGTGCGCTCCGCAAATCATCCCCCCTCAGATCAGCGCCATCATTCCCCCCCAGACTGTGGTGCTGGTCGCGGCTCTCGCTCTGATAAATATATTTAGCTGGGGTGGATACCCTTGGGCGCTCTGGCCAATCGGGGCTTTGGTCATAGTGGGACTGGGGCGCAAAATTTTGTCGCAGCCAGAGTAAACCACCTGCTGAGGCATTCAGTTCAGACTGTGACATGTGACATTTGGGCAAGGTCAGACCGTGCGCCGCAGTTCAGGAAACGCAGCACACAGTCGTTTCTAACTAGAACCAGCTGACAATTTCATCCATGTCCCGACGTGTTTTTGGGAACATTGGCGGCCCAGCCCGATAGCCAAAGGCAACCATCACAGCAGGCCTGTATAGCCTGGGATCAATGCCGAAATGCTCTTGCAATACTGCACTTGTCTGGTCTGCGTCGAACCCTTCGATCGGACAGGTATCAATGCCCATCATTGCTGCAACCGTCATCACGTTACCCAGCGCAATATAGGCCTGACGCGCAGCCCAGTCTGTGGTTTCACGCTCGCTCTCGATCTTGAAGTCATCGGTGCGGAACTTGGAATAGGCCGCATGGAACCCGTCCAGGAATTCAGCAGGGAATTTTTTGACCTCAGCAGCGTGCTGCCTTGGATAGTCCGACTCATGTGACATTGTTGCGCCGGTGTGGGACAGGAAGATGCCAAAATGGCTGGCGGTGCGCAGCTGGCCCTCGGTTCCGTTCATCTCACCACTAGCGCCCCAAGTAAACGGGCACAGCAACTCACGCTTGTCGGGATCCTGAACAACCAGCAGCTGCCAGGGCTCCAGCCCAAACGACGACGGTGACAGCCGCGCGGCATCCAGTATGGTGCCAAACTCGCTCTCATTAATCTTGCGCTCGGGGTCAAAGACTTTGGCCGCGTGACGGAATTCAAAAGCCTCGATAATCTGGTTTTGAACGTCGGTGCTGGTGACGATATCTTTCATTGGGTGGTCTCCGATTTGATCTGTCACCAGACCTAATCCATCCCCAAGCAGGCCACTATCGATCCATTCTGGAAATCATTTTCCCAAATATTGGGACAATTCAGGAAGGATAGCGCCGTATTGTTTCTGGTTTGTCGCGATGAACCGAGCCTGCATGAAATCCAGAAACACCTTGACCCGCAGCGGCATCAACCGCCCCGGCGGGCGCACCGCCCACATCTTCATATCGAAGAACACACTGTATCCCGGCAGGATCGGCACCAGATGCCCCGCCTCGATGGCAGGCCCGGCATGCCACAGTGCGGCATGGGCAATCCCCATTCCGCCCACAGCCCACTCCACCAAGGCATCTCCAAGATTGCTCCGTGCGGTAAAGTCACTGCGGATCCGATGTTCGGCACCGTCCGGACCCCGCAGATGCCAGCCGTGCCGTTCACCCAGTGTCAGACAGTCATGATTGCGCAAGTCATCAGGATGTTCGGGATATCCTTTTCGTGCCAGATAGTCGGGCGAGGCCACCAGCAACACCGGATTGTCATCCAGTTTTTGCGCCAACAGGGACGATGGTGCCAATTCACCCATCCGAAACGCCAGATCATAGCCCTGCTCAACAATATCAACCAGATTATCCGTCAGATTCAGATCCAGTTTCACATCCGGGTACAGGCGCGAAAACTCAGGCACGAAGGGAACAATATGGGTGCGTCCCAACGAGGCAGAAGCCGTCACCCGCACCACGCCTGACACTGTGGCTGTCGTTTGCGACAATACCGTGCGGGCATCCTCGACATCGTTCAGAATCCGCTTGGCATAATCCAGAAAGATTTCACCATCCGGGGTCAGTGACACCGCCCGTGTCGTACGGTTCAGCAGCTTCACCTGCAGGTCTGTCTCCAGCGCCTTGATCCGGTGGGTCGCATTGGTCGAAGACAGATTGAACTCCATCCCAGCGCGGCCAATTGCACCCAGTGCTGCAACGCGGACAAACAGTTCCAGACTTTTCAGATCAAACGACACATCTGCCCCCGGTCACTTCCATCGTGTGAACTTAGCCTGAACCCTGCAAACGAAAAAGGCCGCCCCGGATGGAGCGGCCTTAAATCTGTCAGTGTGCAGCTAGCGCTTAAGCAGCCAGAGCAGACTGTGCCTGGCGCACGATGGCACCAAAGGCTTCGGGCTCGTGTACGGCCAGATCAGCCAGAACCTTACGGTCAACTTCAATGCCAGCCAAGTTCAGGCCATTGATGAAGCGGCTGTATGTCAGTGCTTCGTCGTGGCTGCGAACTGCGGCGTTGATCCGCTGGATCCACAGAGCGCGGAAATTCCGCTTACGATTCTTCCGGTCGCGAGTTGCGTACTGGTTGGCCTTATCGACAGCCTGTGTAGCTACCTTAAAGACACTTTTGCGGCGGCCGTAGTAACCTTTGGCTGCCTTGACGATTTTCCGATGACGGGCGTGGGTTTTAACACCACCTTTTACGCGGGACATATTACGTGCTCCTCTTAACGGTCGTAGGGCATGAAGCTCTTGATGATCTTCGCATCAGGAGCTGAGAGGGCAGTAGTGCCGCGTGCGTTACGGATGAATTTCTTGGTGCGCTTGATCATACCGTGCTGTTTACCAGCCTGGCTTCCCATGACCTTACCGGTCGCTGTCACCTTAAAGCGCTTCTTAGCGCTCGATTTGGTCTTCATTTTGGGCATTTCCGTCTCCTATGGTTCGGGTTCGGTCTCCACGCAACACGGCATGCCACATTCGGCCGGTCGCGCGATAAGAACTGCCCTTTACGAAAGCCTTGCGGCAAGAGCAAGATGATTCTTAGAAATAACGCCCCAGAACTGAGAAAAACACGTTCGGGATCTGATCAATCTGATAGCCGCCCGGTTTGGTGGCGGTGGCGTAATACAGCAACCCACAGGCAATCAAAATTGTAAGGGCCGAAGCTCGTGGAGATCTTCTGTCGCTAATGGCAGACATGATCGACGGGATGGAAAGCCCGCCGATCACCAAACCCAAAATCAGGGCCAAATCGGTATCCATGTGACATCACCTCATCAAATGAGGATCAGCCTATTCCGGATCAGTGCTGTAAATCAAACGTTCATCACAGGGCGCAACCCGCAGAATGTTGGTGGTCCCGGGCACGTTGAACGGCACACCCGCAGTCACCACGATCTGGTCCGTCTCGGCGGCAAAGCCCCCTGCCCGTGCCGCACGCGCCGCGCTCACCACCGCGCCTTTGAACCGTTCCTGACCCGGAGTCATCACGCAATTACAGCCCCAGCTTAGCGCCAGACGCCGTGCCGTACCCTCCATGGACGTCAGTGCGATGATCGGCACTCCCGGACGTTCACGCGCGGTCAACAATGCGGTTGTGCCGCTCTGGGTGAAACAACAGATCGCCTTGATGTCAGTCTTTTCAGCAATCTCGCGAGCGGCAGCTACAATGCCATCCGCAATTGAGCTGCCCTTGGCAGAACGCGACGCCGCGATGATCTGAGTGTAGGTTGGATCGGCCTCAACTTCGGTGGCAACGTTATCCATCGTCTGAACCGCTTCGATCGGATAGCTGCCAGCTGCGGATTCGGCACTCAGCATCACTGCATCAGCGCCTTCATAAATGGCCGTGGCCACATCCGACACTTCCGCACGGGTTGGCATTGGGCTTTCAATCATGCTTTCCAGCATCTGAGTTGCCACGATCACCGGCTTGGCTGCAGCGCGACAGCTGCGTACAAGCCGTTTCTGGATCGGCGGCACTGCTGACACTGGGAGTTCAACCCCCAGATCACCACGCGCCACCATGATGCCGTCTGAGGCATCCAGAATCTCACCAAAGTTATCAACGGCCAGTGGCTTTTCAATCTTACTCAGTACTGCGGCCCGGCCATCTGCCAGCCCGCGTGCCTCAAACACATCTTTGGCACGCTGCACAAAGGACAGCGCCAGCCAGTCCACACCTAGGTTGCAGACAAACTCCAGATCCTTGCGGTCCTTGTCTGACAGGGCTGCCAACGGCAGCTCTACGTCCGGGACGTTTACGCCCTTGCGGTTCGAAATAGTGCCACCGATTTCGACAGTGCACTCTGCAAAATCTTCGCCGCAACTGTCGACAACCAGTTTAATCTTGCCGTCGTTGACCAGCAGATGCGCACCAGCTTCAAGCGCTTGGAAAATCACCGGGTGCGGCAGGCAAACGCGAGAGACATCGCCCTCTGCCTCGTCCAAATCCATGCGGAATTTTTCACCCGGCACCAGTTCCTCGGACCCATTGGCAAACACACCAACCCGCAGTTTCGGCCCCTGCAGATCCGCCAGAATACAAATCGGGCTGTCCAGATCCTGTTCCACGCGGCGAATAATGGCGTGCTTCTCAGCAATTTCTTCGTGGCTACCGTGCGACATGTTCAGACGAAACACATCCGCGCCTGTTTCATGCAATGCTCGAATGGTCTCGTAGGTCTCCGAGGCCGGCCCCAAGGTGGCAACAATCTTTACATTGCGCTGACGTCTCATAGGGCGGCTCCTTCGGATTTGTTATTGTTATCGCAAACACTGCAGGGCTGCTTATCGCGCAATTCCCCTTTTGCCGCAACTCCCCTATAGATGCGACAAAAGAGATGACAGGCAGATGACATACACACCCTACTTTATTCACGGCGCTGACCGTCCCGCCCGTTGGCTGATCACATGTGACCACGCCACCAATGTTGTACCACCCTTTGTCAACGATGGTGACCTGGGTCTGCCGCGCGAAGACATGGAACGCCACATTGCCTATGACGTTGGCGCCTACGAGGTTTCCAAACACCTTGGCGAGATGCTGGATGCGCCGGTGATTGCATCGAATTTTTCGCGGCTGGTGATCGACCCCAACCGCGGTGATGACGACCCCACCCTGCTGATGAAGCTTTATGACGGCACCATTATTCCCGCCAACCGCCACGCTGACGCGGCCGAACGTGAACGCAGGCTGAACGCATGTTACCGCCCCTATCATTCTGAACTGTCAAAACTGGCGGACCGTGAAGATGTTGTGATCATCTCGGTTCATTCTTTCACACCACAGCTGCGTGGTCGTCCGCAACGACCATGGGAAATCGGCATCCTGTTCCCCAAGGATGAGCAGTTCTCGCCACATGTGGTTGAACATCTCAAACCCCATACCGATGCGCCTGTTGGTGTGAATGAACCCTACAAGGGGTATCTGCCCGGGGATGCCATCGATACCCATGCCTCGACTCATGGTCGTCCCAACACCTTGATCGAGCTGCGCAACGACTTGATCGCAGAGCAAACAGGTCAGATTGCCTGGGCCGAGAAACTGGCGGTGGCCCTGCCCCGAGCCCTCAGCAGTGCGGGCTTCTGACCCAACCTAACCCAACGTCAACTTGCATGTATTTCAGGCCGCACATCATTGTGGCGCAGGCATGAAATGCCCATATTCAGTGTGTAGGAAATACTGGCGAACACTCATATAGGAGAGACCCATGACCCTTGTAACATTGACCACTTTCTTTGGTTGGATGACTGTTCTGAACATTGGCTTCTTGGCCATAACAGCGCTGATTTTACTGGCTGGTCACGAGAGGCTGGCCACCCTGCATGCGGGCATGTTCAACATGGAAACCGCGGATGTGAAAAAGGCCTATTTCAAGTACATCGCCAATTATAAGATCCTGACACTTGTGTTCTGTCTGGCGCCCTATGTCGCGCTGAAGCTGATGTAGCCCGCAACCAACCCGCATTGAACGACCGACGTCCGTTTGCTAGTCACGCAGGCGGACGTATTTGTTTTGAAGGAGCGCATCGATGGATCCGCAGACCGAGATTGAACTCCAGGCCGCTGCATTCCGCCGCCTGCAGAAACACCTGATGGAAGACCGCACCGACGCGCAGAACATCGACATGATGAACCTGGCCGGTTTCTGCCGCAACTGCCTGTCGCGCTGGTACCAAGAGGCCGCAAACGAGCGTGGCATCGAGATGGACAAAACCGAAGCGCGTGAGATTTTCTACGGCATGACCATGGACGAGTGGAAAGCCAACTATCAGACCGACGCCAGCCCGCAAAAGCAGGCCGAGTTCGAAGTCGCGTTCAAAGAGAACGTGACCGATAAAGGCTAAGCGAATTACTGGAGAGCGGAGGCCGAACTCCGCTCTCCATTGACCTCAGCTACCTTGTGATGCCAACAGTTGCGCGCCATGAGGGTTATCAATCACCATGAGCCAGGTCCCACCTGGTTGACGGCGCAACACTGCAACTGACAGGCCAGACTGGCCAATCTCTGTTCCGTCCGGCGCACGACCTGACATCTGCCATGGCGTGATGTGCAGGGCAGTATCCCCCGCGATAAACACCTCATGTTCGCCAAATTCGAAAACTGGGTCCACTGCTGACATCCCGGTGAACATGGCCCGCAATGTATCCGGGTCAGACACCGGTTGTCCGGGTTCGAACATCACCGTTGCTGTGTCCTCGTAGGTTGCCATCACCCCGTCAATATCCTTGGCCATAAAGGACGTGGTCATCGAAGTGATGGTTTTCAGTACTTCTTGCTGTTCAGTGGTCATTGGCTTTCCTTCTGCTGCCAGTGTGATTGGGGCCGACAAGACAAGCGCCATCAGCCATGCAAATGCATGTTTCATAAGTGTATTCCTTTGGTTTGGGTTTAGATTTAAGGGGTTAGTTAGGGTCCGGAGGGTTCACGATCTGCAGCACCTTGGCCGCCAGATTGTCCGTTGCAACCAAGGGACCGGTAGCTTGCTGCAACTTCTGTGCCACCAAAGCGGCCTCGGTCTGTGCCGCGACTTGACGGACATCCCGATAGCTCGGTGCATCCTGCAACAGCGCGGAGGGGCTGTCGCCAATCCGCCCCGATGCCAGCGCTGCTGGCAAGCGGCGCGGACAAGAACAAGGTGCATCGGAATTGGCCAAACCGCAGCTTTTGGCGGTGAAGGTCAGAACCTTGGACCGCGCCCGCGATAGTCGTTGGCGATAAGTCGCAGAGGGGACATCCAAGGCAATCGCCGCCTCTCGGTGATCCATTTCAAGGATTTCACCCAGCACATAGGCCGCACGGTGGTTTGCATCCAGACACAGCAGCATCGCCATGGTGCAGCGCACCCGCAACTCGTTCAGCATCACATGATCCTCAGGGGCAGCGGCAGAGTCATCTGCCAACCCGTCCAACAGGTCCTGAGCAAAGAACTCAAACGTCAGACCGGGATCGCGCGCCATCACTTTCTTAGCGGTCAATAGGTAATTGGTGGCGACCCGGTAGACCCATGTTTCAAACTTGCTGTCGCCCTTGAACGTCGACAGTTTTGTCACCACCCGGATCAGGATCTCCTGCGTCGCATCCTGCGCCAGACTTGGATCCCCCACCATTCTAAGCGCCAAACGGTGCACCCTGTCCTGAATGTGCAGAACCAACTGCTCCAGCGCGGCAGCCTCGCCTTGCTGTGCCTTGGCGACGATACTGTTGATACTCTGACCCATCCGGCTGTCCTTTGCTGTTGTCTGATAGGTTAGACAATCAGCAGCCCGGATGTGTGACAGAATTTTTGAATCTTTTTTCAGATGCTCAGTTGTTCGGCACCAAATAAGTGCTTCATCAGACCTGTCAAAAGGTCAAAGTGAACCCGTGCGGATAATTTCGATAAACGCAGACAGCACCGTATCTGCGGCAACAGAGGCCAAGATCATACCCATGACCCGGCTAACAATCGCAGCGCCCGAGTTGCCGATCACCCGAATGATGGGGTCAGCCAGCATCATGAACAGGCAGGCGATAGCCATGACACCCGCCATAACCACGCCCGTTATTGCCTGATCACTGACCCTGAATTGAGCGTTGTCCGTTAGCATGACAATGGCCAGCATCGCACCGGGAGAGGCCAGTGACGGCACTGCCAGCGGGAAGATGGCCGGGGATGGAGCACTGTCCTGCTCTTTCTCTTCGCCTTCAACAGACCGTTTGTCGCTTTCGGGTTTTGAGTCGCCAAAGATCATTGTCAGGGCAAACAGGAACAGCACGATACCACCCGCCACCTGGAACGACAGCATGCTAATCCCCAAAGCGTCAATCAAGATCTGACCGAGCATCAGGAAGAACAACAGCACGCCAATACTGACAACCGTGGCCAGCAACGCCGTTTTGCGCCGATCTGATGCGGCCATGCCAGCCGTTACCGCAATAAAGACGGGGATGGTGCCAATCGGGTCGATGACAACCCACAGGGTGATAAAACGTTCGAATAAATCCATGGCCGCACATGAACCACATGCGTCAGCCCGATGCACGACCAATTGCACAGCTCCTAACTCTACCCGCAAGATCTCGCCCATGTAAAAAAGCCGAGTTCGAAGTCTCGTTCAACGAGAACACGACGGATAAGAGCTGACATCAGGGCAATCCTACTTAGGCCTTCGACATGCAGAACCTCCCCCTAATGATGTCGAAGGCACAACCTGTTTCAAGGGGATGTCTTTCGCGTGTCCTGCATAGAAATCTTTTTACTCAACAGCACGATCATCGCGGCCAAAACCGCCAGGAACAAAAACGCCACCCTCAGCGATGTCACCTCGGCTAGGAAACCGATAACCGGCGGGCCAAGTAACAACCCGCCATAGCCAAGGGTAGAGACAGCCGCGAGTGCAGCTCCCGGTGAAACATGCGGATCATTTGCGGCCCGGCTAAAAGCCAGTGGCATGATCATCGCGTAGCCAACTCCCATCAGGAAAAACCCGGTCAACGCCATACCGAAGGTACCAAAACCCACCGCACACAACACACCGACCGTAGCCACTGATCCAGCCAATCGCGCCGCACCAACGGCCCCCAACCGCAGCGTGATGCCATCCCCAAGCAGTCGCATCACAACCATCGCTATCGAAAATACAGTATAACCCAGAGCCGCCTGAGCCTCGGTTGCACCGGATGAATGCACCAGAAAGATAGCGCTCCAGTCGGCCATGGCGCCCTCACCCAAGGATGAGCAAAACGCGATGAACCCAACCGCAAACAATGGCCCCTTGGGCAGTCTGAAAATCGGTCCTGCCGGGCCTGTTTCCCGAACATCTGAAGTCCACTCGGCCCTTGCCGACGTCAGGGTGATGGCAGCAGCCACGGTCGCTGCGATGATGAAATGAGGGGTGATTCCAATGTCAAAAGTCTCTGCCACAAAACCGGACCCTGCCCCCAAACCTGCCCCAAGACTAAACATCGCATGAAAAGATGACATCACCGGTCGACCGATATATCGCTCTGCCTCGGCGGCCCAGACGTTCATCGCCACATCCATGCCGCCATGTGTTGCCCCAAACAGGGACAGAGCAGCAGCAAGTGCCAGATTCGTCGGGGCAATAGCGATCAAGAACAGTGCCCCGACATAAGCTATTGCCACTTTCCGAGTGACTTTGGCCGCACCGACCCTGTCCGCGAACCGTCCGGCCAAAGGGAAGGACGCAATGGCTCCCGCTGCCAGTAGCAACAACAACCCACCCAGATCAGCCGGACTCAGGTTGAAGCGGACTGCCACAGCAGGAATGCGCGATGCCCAGATGCCAAACAATGCGCCATTCAAGATGAACATGGCGGTCACAACCCGCCAAGCTGTCCGGGGATCAGGCATCTATGATGGCTCCTCGGCGGTCATTGGCGGGTCAGTCTTAGTTAGGTCAGATCGCTGCTTTGCGGCTTTCGTCCAGATAGATCTCGCGCAGACGTGTGGCGATTGGGCCCGGTGTCCCATTGCCCAGCGCAACACCGTCAATCTCAACAACCGGCATCACAAAGGCAGAAGCGGAGGTGACAAAGGCTTCATCCGCCTCTTTGGCTTCATCGATGGTGAACAGGCGTTCCTCGATCTCCATCTGTGCCTCAGCAGCCATACGCAGCACCGCCTTGCGGGTGATGCCGTGCAGGATGTCGGTGGAGAGTGGCCGCGTTACGATCTTGCCATCTTTGACAAGATAGGCGTTGTTGCTGGTGCCTTCCGTGACATGGCCATCTTCGACCAGCCAAGCATCATCACAGCCAGCTTTCTTGGCCATCATTTTACCCATCGACGGGTACAGCAGCTGCACCGTCTTGATGTCGCGACGGCCCCAGCGGATGTCTTCGATCGAGATGATCTTGGCACCCTTCTTGGCGGCGGGGTTGTCGGCCAGACCAGGTTTGTTCTGAGTGAACAGCACAATAGTCGGCTTGGTGTCCGCCGATGGGAATACAAAATCCCGGTCGCCGTCAGAGCCACGGGTAACCTGCAGATAGACCAGACCCTCGACAATGCCATTGCGTTCAACCAGCTGGCGATGGATTTCCAGCAATTCATCCTTGGAGCAAGCCGCCTGCATTTCCAGCTCGTCCAGCGAACGCTGAAGGCGCACAGCGTGCCCGTCAAAATCGATCAGCTTGCCGTCCAGAACTGTGGTCACTTCATAGACGCCATCCGCCATCAGAAAGCCGCGGTCAAAGATCGAGACTGTGGCCTCATTTTCCGGCAGATATTCACCGTTTACATATACGGTACGAGTCATTTGCGTCTCCTTGTTTGAGATCCAGTTAGAAAGCCTGAGCCTGCGGGTCAATCATTCAAACCCAATAGCGGCGTTGGTTTTAAGCGAATAGGCGCTGGCGTCGCGTAAAACCAACAGGCTATAGGTCGCCACAGGCTGAAACAGATAGATTGGCGCGTCTCCCTCCGGGGGCCAATCCGCGATCCAATCGTCCAGCGGCACTGCCCCACTGGTCATCTCGTCCGGCACTTGCAGTATCTGAGCCAGTGTATTCAGCTCAGCCTGCAATCCTTGCACCGACCCCACCGGCCAAAGATGTGCAAATTCCTCATCCATCACTTCCGGTGCAACGGGCAGAGGAAAATCAACAGGCACATAATAGCCAGCCGCATCGCCGTGGAAAACCAAATGGGCAAACGGCGGCTGCTCTCCTTTGCGATGATTGTAATAATCCAAAATGGCCGAGAACAGCGTGGCTCCCGCATGTGTGTCTGACCCATCCAACATCACATTCTGCGGCACGGCTTTTCCTTGCCAAACTAACCCTGCCACTTCGCGAAGGGCGTGCAATCCGCTGTATCCGAACATCTCCGCCGAAAAAATCGAGCCTTCCGTCGGTTCAACATGCGATTCTATCCCCACCTCTGAGAGGGTCGCGTTAACAGCGTCCATGTCGTTTCGAAACCAATCCGCCCCTTCTGGATCAAAGGACAAAAGATCGATCAATATTCCAACGGTAACGGCCAGGCCCATAGTACACTCCAATCGCAAAAATCAAATGTCGGCCGTTGCTAACACAATGCGCTAGGCCAAGATCAACCCCAGAGTGCCGGTCTAGGCGGGTGCACGCCGGCAGCGTCAAAATGCAATGGTTCGTCTCGGTCTTCGGCTAACAGCAGTGGCCCGTCAAGGTCCGTAAACACCACACCCTGCGCAAGCAGTGTCGCCGGCGCCATTGCCAACGAGGATCCGACCATGCAGCCAACCATGACATCATAACCTTCGGCCAGCGCGTCTTCGCGCAGCTTCAGCGCCTCGGTCAACCCGCCGGTTTTGTCCAGCTTGATGTTCACCACATCATACTTGCCCTTTAGCTTGGGCAGGCTGGTCCGGTCGTGACAGCTCTCATCCGCGCAGACAGGAACCGGGCGATCCATGCCAATCAGCGCGTCATCTTCACCAGCAGGCAAGGGCTGCTCAACCAATTCAACGCCCAAACGCACCAGATGCGGCGCAAGGTCGGAATAGACCTCGGCGCTCCAGCCTTCGTTGGCGTCGATGATGATCTTGGACTCAGGCGCGCCCGCACGAACGGCTTCCAACCGGGGCATGTCATCCGGTGTGCCCAGCTTGATCTTCAGCAGGGGGCGAAAGGCGTTTTCTGCCGCCTGTTGCTGCATCTTTTCTGGTGTATCAAGCGACAGCGTATAAGCGGTGATTTCCGGTCCCGGCGCTGGCAGACCTGCCAATTCCCATACAGGTTTACCAGCTTGTTTTGCCTCAAGGTCCCACAGCGCACAGTCCACTGCATTGCGCGCCGCACCAGCGGGCAAAAGCGACTGCAATTCGTCCCGTGTAAAATCAGTGGGCAAACCGGCAATCTCAGCGGTCACGCTATCCAGCGTTTCATCATAGCGCGCATAGGGCACACATTCGCCCCAACCAGTCACGCCATCTTTTTCGATTTTGACGGTCAGTACTTTGGCCTCGGTCCGGGACCCGCGCGAGATGGTAAAGACCTGCGCCAGTTTGAAGACGTCCGGCGTCACGGTGATTTTCATGTCTCTATCCTTTTGACAGAAAAAGGGCGTCTGTTGCCAAACGCCCCTTACAAATCAGACTGCGGCCAGCGCGTCCACCAGACGTTCTGCACCGTGACGATATGGGTCAACTGCTGGCAGCCCCATGCGCGCTTCGACCTCAGCCAAATAGCTGACAGCCTCATCATCGCTCAGGTGCTGGGTGTTGACCGAAATGCCAACAACCTGACAGGCAGGATTGGACTTGCGGGCCAGTGGAAGCGCGGTATCGCGCAACTCTTCCAGCGACGGCAAGTCATAGCCCGGCAATCCGCGCATATGCTCACGGGTTGGTTCGTGACACAGGATCAGCGCATCCGGCTGACCGCCGTGCACCAGAGCCATGGTCACACCAGAGTAGGAGATGTGGAACAAGCTGCCCTGCCCTTCGATGTGATCCCAGTGATCCGCATCATTGTCGGGCGTCAGATATTCAACTGAACCCGCCATGAAATCAGCAATTACTGCGTCCAAAGGCACACCGTGGCCAGTGATCAGGATACCGGTCTGGCCGGTGGCGCGGAAGGTGGATTTCATACCACGTTTCTGCATTTCAGCGTCCACAGACAGGGCGGTGTACATCTTGCCAACCGAACAGTCGGTACCCACTGCCAAACACCGCTTGCCGCTGCGCTTAACGCCATTGGCAATTGGGTAACCATCGGTTGGAACGCGCACATCGTGCAGGGTGCCGCCATGAGTCTGTGCCGCAGCGACCAGATCGCCCTCGTCGCGCAGCAGGTTGTGCAGGCCCGACGCCAGATCATAGCCCATTTCCAGAGCCTGAATCAGCACTTCTTTCCACGCGGATGAGATCACCCCACCCCGGTTGGCCACACCAATCACCAGTGTCTTGGCACCGGCAGCTTGAGCCTCGGCCAGCGACATCTCGGTCAGACCAAGATCAGCACCACAGCCGGGCAGACGAAACTGACCTACGGCGTTTTCAGGACGCCAGTCACGGATGCCAATGGCAACTTTGGCAGCAAGCATATCGGGTGCGTCACCCAGGAACAGCAGATAAGGGGTCTCGATCATCTTGGGGCACTCCATGGAATTTCTTTGTCCGCGCGACTCTAATTGAGCCCCAGCGCGATGAGTTCCCAAATTACCTTTCGCGCCCCACGTCATACGCACGATACTCCCGCAAAATCAAAAATACGTCGAAGATTATCCCGACAATTGGCCTAGCACCACTGATCCTTGTGCTTGATAGCGCAACCACGACCATTGCTGCGTTCGCAATGCTGCAGACGCACAATTGGACTTGCGCACATCAACGCAATTTAATAACACATATCGAGACAAAATCGTAACTTCCTTACTCAGACAGGTGATCCGCAAATGAGTTTTCGCATCCAGCCCACTGCCCCGGCCCGCCCAAACCGCTGCCAGCTGTTTGGCCCTGGATCGAATACCAAACTGTTCCCCAAGATGGCGGCCTCAGCTGCGGACGTGATCAATCTGGATCTCGAGGATTCCGTTGCCCCCAGCGACAAGGACACCGCCCGCGCCAATGTGATCGAAGCGCTGAACACCATCGACTGGGGCACTAAGTACATGTCGGTGCGGATCAACGGGCTGGATACACCCTATTGGTATCGCGACGTGGTGGACCTACTCGAGCAGGCCGGTGATCGGATTGACCAGATTATGATCCCCAAGGTGGGCTGTGCCGAAGATGTTTATGCTGTGGATGCACTGGTCACCGCGATTGAGCGCGCCAAAGGGCGCACCAAGCCGATCAGCTTTGAGGTCATCATCGAATCGGCTGCGGGCATCGCCCATGTCGAGGCGATTGCAGCGTCGTCTCCTCGCTTGCAGGCGATGTCGCTGGGGGCTGCGGATTTTGCCGCCTCTATGGGAATGCAGACCACCGGTATCGGTGGCACACAAGAAAACTATTACATGCTGCGCGGTGACGAAAAGCATTGGTCGGATCCTTGGCACTGGGCACAGACCGCAATTGTCGCTGCCTGCCGCACCCATGGTGTGCTGCCAGTTGATGGGCCGTTTGGTGACTTTTCCGACGACGAAGGCTTCCGCGCCCAAGCCTTGCGGTCAGCGACACTGGGTATGGTCGGCAAATGGGCCATCCACCCAAAACAGATCGCATTGGCGAACGAAGTGTTCACCCCGTCTGATGCCGCCGTGACCGAAGCGCGCGAGATCCTGGACGCGATGGAAACTGCCAAGACCAATGGCGAAGGGGCGACCGTCTACAAGGGCCGACTGGTCGATATCGCCAGCATCAAACAAGCCGAGGTGATCGTGGCTCAGGCCGAGTTGATCGCAGGAAGCTGACGCGCCTTTACTTTCGCGGCAATCTGGGGCGTCCCGCGGGGCGCCCTTTTGTTTAGGACATATCATGACCAAACTGACCCTGTTCCATACAGCCCATGTTCATGCCGATACGTTCAACACTCTGGCCCCTGATGCCGAGTTGGGCCACACAGTGCGCGAAGACTGGTTGGCGCGGGCGCAAGACGGTATCGACGAGGTTCTGGCGACCGAGATTGCATTGGCGATCCAAGCCGCAGACGGCCCGGTTCTGTGCAGTTGCACCACCATTGGCGAAGTCGCGGAACAGGCTGGCGCGACCCGGATCGATTGGCCAATGATGCAAGAAGCAGCACAAATCGGTGGGCCGGTGCTGATGGCCTATTGTCTCGACAGCACCGCCGAACCGTCCGAAGCGTTATTACGGCGGGCCTTTGGCGAAATGGATCCACAACTGACTTGCCTGAAGCTGGCACAGCACTGGCCGCTGTTTGAGGCTGGTAAGGCTGACGATTTTGCCAGTGCTATTGCAGCTGGCATTGAGGCCGCACTGGAGCAACAACAGTTCAGCTGCGTTGTGCTTGCCCAAGCCTCGATGGCTGGTGCGGCGAAGGTGCTGCAAGCGGTGACAGATGTGCCGATCCTAGCCTCACCAGAAATTGCGGTTCGGTATCTGTTGCCAGAAGGCTGAGAACTGTTTTCAGCCCTCAAGCGTCACAATATGACGCAGGCCTCAACCCGCGTTCTACCTTTCGCAACAACAGCGTAGCCTGTATCGCAAAGTGCGCGATCCTTAGCCTGTCGCCGGGGTTGCACTCCCTACTTTGCAATCATGGAACTCCAAATGTCGCAGGCTAATTCCTTCTTTCAACGCAGACAAAAACAGCTGGCCCTGGTGGCCAGCCTTTATGTGGTCCTCCTGATCCTCTTCCACTGGCAGTTGCCGCCGGTACACGTCTGGCTCATCGCGGCGTTCTTTTCGATCACCATGAACTTCACCTATATGACCGAGGCCTATGCGCGGCGGGAGTATCTGAAACTGGAGGTTCTGGTTGCCTGCGTCCTTATCCTTGCGTCCGTTCTGGGCGCTATGGTTTGGCCCTTGTTCGTCATCGCCGCGATCTTTGGGCATGGTGTCTGGGACATCTTCAAACACTACGGTGCGGGTGTCCCGTTCTTTTCCTGGTACACTCTCAGCTGCTTTACCGTGGACACACTCTATAGCGGCGCACTGCTGGTTTATTGGATGGGATTGTAGAACGCCAAAACGGCGGGCCATGGCACGGGGCCGTGGTCCGGTGCCGCGGGGCTGACCGGTGATGAGGGTGGTTGAACACTAAGTCCTGTTCTGAAGTAAGAAAGGCGGTACCGCCAAAAGCGGAGATGAGAGGGAGATCAATCCCACAAGCTAAACGTTGTCTCTGCCCATCCCCAATCGGGGCTCTGTTCCTGATGCCAGGGGTGCTAGGCCCGGTGGTGATCGCGATCAGTCACGGTTTTGCCACAGGATAGAGAATATCGCGTTACAGAGGCGTACGCCGGGTGCGCAACCCCATGCCTCATTTCGCCCGCCTGTCGCAAAGGTTTCGCAGTGAGTATTTTCAGCAAAAAGAAACATCGGTGTTGCGCGATGTCTTGGGCTTCTTTTTGCTAAAAGTACTCAAATCCCAGAGTTGCCACACTCACGCGCGCAGATCCTTGGGCGACCCCATCACAACATAGGTGGTAATGGCCGTTACATAGGGTGAGGTGCCGAGGATATCGGTGTGAAAGCGTTTGTAGCTGGGCAGGTCCGGACATTCGACTCGCAACAGATATTCAATTGTGCCAGTGATATTGTGACATTCCACCACTTCGGATGCTGCATCCATCGCTTGTTCAAACGCGTGTTGCGCGTGTTTGGTATGATCGCCCAGCCCGACGGCGATATAGGTCACAAACCCCGTCCCCATTGCCTCGCGGTCCAGCACAGCACGGTAGCCGGTGATGATGCCTTTTTGCTCAAGATCCTGCACGCGACGCAGACAGGCCGAAGGGGACAGGCCCACCCTGTCGGCCAGTTCCAGATTGCTGATACGGCCATCCAATGACAGCTCGTGCAATATCTGTTGGTTTATGCGGTCCATTTTCGCCATATATTGCAGAAATACACCAATCACGCCGCAAAACGCAATTACATTTGGTGCATTTATCGCAAACCTTAGCGCATGACTTATGATATATTCCTTGCGCTTGCGCTCTTCGCCTTTGTTTCGTCCATCACGCCGGGACCAAATAACCTCATGCTGATGGCCTCGGGGGCCAACTTTGGTTTTCGCCGCACCATCCCGCATATGCTGGGAGTGGCGCTGGGGTTTGTGTTCATGGTGCTGCTGGTCGGCGCCGGGTTGGTGCAAGTCTTTGACGCCTATCCGGTCAGCTATACGGTGCTGAAAGTCGGATCCGTGATCTATCTGCTGTACCTCGCCTGGAAGATCGCCAACGCGGGGCCTGCCGAGGCGGGTGAAACCAGTGGCAACCCGATGACATTTCTGCAAGCGGCGGCATTTCAGTGGGTGAATCCCAAGGCCTGGGCGATGGCGCTGACCGCCATCAGCGCCTACACGCCAGACCAAACCCTAACCGCGATCTTGCTGGTGGGCGTGGTGTTTGGCGCGGTCAATCTGCCCTCGGTGAGTTCGTGGACCGTGCTGGGCCAGCAAATGGCGCGGGTGCTGACGAACCCACGCCGCCTGACCGCCTTCAACTGGACTATGGCGGTACTGCTTGTGGCCTCGCTATATCCAGTGATCTGGCCCAGCTAAAAGACCTACCTCACAATTTCCTGAACTATGCCCGGCGCCTGCGTCGGGCTTTTTTTCATTTTGGCACAACTGGTTGGCGCAAAATTGTTTTTAGCTTTTCAGGAGCAACACGCCGCGCATCGCTCAGATAAATCTCATGATGTGGCCCGTTAAAGGTCAGCCCCTGCCCCGGCATCAGTTCATCATGCAAATGCGCCAGCGTTGCAGCCTCATTGGCATAGGGGCCAACATGCAGAGTTTGCAGGCAGCGACCCTCTTCCAGCCTGCCGTGATAGACCCGCCCCAAGGTGTCAGCATCCGTTGGCGGGTCTTTCTTCTTGGCCAGCTTGCTTAGCGCTGTTTCACGCACCTGCTCAAGCATATCTGGCAATACATGTTTTGGCAGGCGGATCATAGCAGTCCAGACCCAAGCCGCGCGATCATTGCGCACAAATGCGGTTGGGTCATCCGCCATCCACAGCGCTTCTAACGGGGGCACGGTGAAATCCTGCTCTGCCGCCTTGCATTTGAATTTCACCCCGTAAGCCACCGAATAAAGTGCTGCGATGGCCTTGCCAAAATCCGCCCCCCCGGGATCGCCCTGCCCGTCGACCATCGCATAGGGCATGGAGGGGATCACGAGATCATCCCAGCGCCCGACTTTGCCAGTGTATTCAGGTTTATAGGTGCGTTTAAAGTCAAGTTTTTTGATCATGAGGTCCACTTTAATGGCAAACAGATTTCTGTCAGCAGATCCTCGGGCGCGGTGTCACGCGGCGAGTTCAGCGAGATCTCGTAACAGGGCATATCGGCAGGTTCTTCGCCTGAGTTGGGCAGCCAGTTACCAAACAGGGTTTGATAAGCTTCGGCCAGCCCGGCATATGGTCCCTTGTAAGTCATCACCGCGGTTTTGCCGCCGGGCAGATTGTATTCCTCTAACCCTTCGGGGATCACATCCCCCTGCCAGATCACCCCGGCACGGCTGTTTAGCTTGTCCTCTGGGATGACTTCGGGGTTGTCACAATAGACACCAACAAAGCCACCAACATCGGGCCACAGATTGCGCGAAGTGCAGATTGCGACGAGGTTTTCGAACGCCTTACCGATTTTGTAGTAGGCCCCAACGTGGCGGATCGAGGCGAGACGACGCTTTGGTTCTTGGCGTATGGTAACGGGGTACATTCTGAAATCTCCTGATTTGAGTGTCGACACAGGAGGCAGTGCACGGCCCGCAGCGCGAAACGACGCTGGACGCGCGCCGAACATCTCGGCAAAGGCGCGGGCGAAGCTGGCAGTGTTGGGGTAACCAATATCAGCGGCGATCTGGTCGATTGACCGATCATCGTTCACCAGCCAGATCGAGGCCCGGTGCAGACGGATGCGGCGCACTGCCTGGGCGCAGGTCTCACCCGTCATGGCGCGAAACACCCGGTGCCAGTGAAACCGCGACATGGCTGCAACATCGGCAATGGTATCCAGTGACAGGTCCCCGGCAGGGTTGTCATGGATGTAGCTCAGCACCCGCAGGATCCGGTCTTCGTAACTGTTTGGCATTTAGTCTTACTGCTCCTTAGTCGCCGGAGATGTGCCATGGCGGCAGGTTACAAATCTTGCTGAGTTGAAGCAGACATTCGCTCAGGTTGGTAGCTTTCTCTGCTTCAAATTGGCCAACCGCTTAATCCTAAGCCTGCCAACAGTTGCATCTGACCCGCCCTAGGGTCATATATCGGGAAATTCCGCGCGTGTGAGGCGATATGACCCAGTACCTGAACTTTGAAAAACCCCTGGCCGAAATCGAAGGCAAAGCGGAAGAGCTGCGTGCCCTGGCGCGGGCCAATGAAGAGATGGACATTGAGGCCGAAGCAGAAGCGCTGGATGCCAAAGCAGAACAATTGCTGGTGGACCTGTATAAAGACCTGACCCCATGGCGCAAATGTCAGGTGGCACGCCATCCTGAACGGCCACACTGCAAAGATTACATCAAAGCTCTGTTTACTGAATATACGCCACTGGCCGGCGACCGGAACTTTGCCGATGACCATGCGGTTATGGGTGGCCTAGCGCGGTTCAACGATCAGCCGGTGATGGTGATTGGCCATGAAAAAGGCAGCGACACCAAATCGCGGATCGAGCGCAACTTTGGCATGGCCCGCCCTGAGGGCTATCGCAAAGCCATTCGCCTGTTGCAGATGGCAGACAAATTTGGCCTGCCGGTGATCACACTGGTCGACACCCCCGGTGCCTACCCCGGCAAAGGTGCCGAAGAGCGTGGCCAGTCCGAAGCAATTGCGCGTTCAACTGAGGCCTGCCTGCAAATCGGCGTACCGCTGATTTCGGTGGTGATCGGTGAAGGCGGCTCTGGCGGCGCAGTGGCTTTTGCCACAGCCAACCGTGTGGCGATGCTGGAGCATTCGGTTTATTCCGTAATCTCACCCGAAGGCTGTGCGTCGATTCTGTGGAAAGACGCCGAAAAGATGCGCGAAGCCGCCGAGGCACTACGTCTGACCGCACAGGACCTGCAGGAACTGGGTGTCGCTGACTATGTGGTGAATGAGCCCAATGGCGGCGCCCACCGTGACGCAGAGACCGCTATAGCCGCTGTGGGTGATGCCATTCAGAACCTGCTGGACGAGATGAAAGCCATGGACGGCCCGGCACTGATCAAAGACCGCCAACAGAAGTATCTGGATCTGGGGTCCAAGGGTCTCGCGGCCTAAATCCTCCTGTTTGGTTAGCTATTGAGAAAGCCCCGGCCCTAGAGGTTTGGGGCTTTTTGTATTCATGGACATTTCAACTTGGGTGCACCAACAGTACGCATGACTTGAACGTCACAAATACCCTAGTGCATTATGGTTCAGCTATTGATCCTAATTTGAGTGGAGCAAATAGGGCGGCATGCTCAAGCTTGATCGTATCGATTTCCAAATCCTTAGAGTTCTGTCCAACAATGGGCGGATCACCAAGGCTGCTTTGGCTGAACAAGTTGGCCTGTCACCGTCGCCATGCTGGGAACGTCTGCGGCGGCTAGAAAAATCCGGCCTGATCTCGGGATATCGGGCAGAGATAAATCTGCGGAAAATACCCGGGGCCGTGACCGTATTTGTAACGGTAGAGTTGGATTCCCATGCCGTGGCCCGGTTCCAATCCTTTGAACGCACCATCGGCGACCATCCGGAAATCACCGGATGCTGGGCAATTGGTGGCGGCTATGATTATCTCATTCAAGTCGTCGCACCTACCATTGAAGCCTATCAGGATCTGATTGAATCCGTGCTGGAAGCCTCTGGTGATATTGCGCGCTATTACTCCTATGTCGTGACAAAAACCGTTCGCCAGCCAGGGCCACCACTACACCTATTTACCGGCACTTCAGGCGAATAAGCTGCCAAATGGCGATTCGACGGTTGTTTCATCTGAATTGACAGGCATTTTCGGCCTCATCATCTGTTGCAAGCGCCTAAGCTCCCCGAAAAATAAGGGGTTTTGCCATGTTGGCCACGATGGAAAATACGCAGGCGGTATCGCTGAAACAAATGCCTTTGGTGAAAACCGGGGGCTATATTGGGGGGATCTGGCATCAGGCCAAAGCCACGTTTAGGGTCACGGATCCGGCAACCGGAGATGAGATCGCTGAGGTGTCCGCGATGGATGCGAATGCGGCCACGGATGCTGTTCGGATCGCCCAGGATGCGTTTGGCCCTTGGGCAGCACTTTTACCGCAACAACGCGCTTTGGTTCTAAAGAAATGGCACGCAAAGATCATAGAAAACCGGGAGGAACTGGCCTGGATCATGGTTGCGGAACAGGGCAAGCCCATTTCAGAGGCCCGTGGTGAAATTGATTATGCGGCCAGTTTTGTTGAGTTTTATGCAGAAGAGGCCAAGCGCACCAATGTCGAAGGGATCACCAGTCATCTCGTCAATGCCGAGGTTGAACTCTGGCGCGAACCCATTGGTGTTGTGGCGCTGATCACGCCATGGAATTTTCCTTCGGCAATGCTAACACGCAAAGCTGCCGCAGCTTTGGCCGCTGGTTGTACAATTGTTGCACATCCTTCTGCTGAGACACCATTGTCCGCCCTCGCATTGGCCCAACTGGCTGATGACGCAGGCGTACCCGCAGGTGTGTTCAACGTGTTGCCGGGAGACGCAAAAACCATTGTCACCCCTTGGTGTGACGACACCCGTGTGCGGGCTTTGTCGTTCACGGGGTCAACCGAAGTGGGCCGCCTGCTGTATCGTCAATGTGCCAATACGGTTAAGCGGCTGGTGTTGGAACTTGGCGGCCATGCGCCGTTCATCGTCTTTGAGGATGCAGATCTGGACCGCGCCGTTTCCGAGGCAATAAACGCAAAATTCGCAACCAGTGGCCAGGATTGCCTTGGCGCGAACCGGATGTTTATCGCCCGGGCAATCTATGATGAATTTTGCGAGCGGTTCACGCGGGCAGTCCGTCAGCTGACGGTCGGGGCGGGAAAAGATGATCCAGATATCGGTCCTCTGATGCATGACCGCTTGGTCCAAAAACAGGCTGAGCAAGTTGCTGATGCTGTGTCGAAGGGCGCGCGGCTAACTCTGGGAGGTAAGGTGCACAGCGCCGGGCCGCTGTTCTTTGAACCGACGGTCCTTGTTGATGTGCCCAGCACCGCAGAAATCATGCGCGACGAGACATTTGGCCCGGTTGCTGCATTGACGCCATTTGACACCGAGGACGAAGTCATTGCTCGGGCAAATGACACTGAATACGGCCTTGTGGCTTATGTTCATACGCAGGACCCCAAGCGCATCTATCGGATGTCCAGATCGCTTGAATTTGGCATGGTCGCGATCAACCGCACGTCAGTGACTGGCCCGCCGATTCCGTTTGGTGGCGTGAAACAATCTGGACTTGGTCGCGAGGGGGCACGCCATGGTTTGGAGGAGTTTACCGAGCTTAAATATGTGTGTCGCGACTGGAGTTGAGAGGCTAAAAAACAGCATAGGCAAATAATTGAATTATCGGGTGGTAACGCGGCCGGCTTGCCAATCCACCTGGTAAATTCCCCCATTGGGCTGCTGGAGAAACCTTGCGCTGGGGTGATCTGTTGCGCAAAGAATCGCTCGTGTCAGTTTTTTAGGAGCAAACTGAGGCCAAATTTGCTATTATGACGGGGTCATGTTTCCGGGTTCCTCAAAAAAGAAGAAGGGCGGCGCATCAATTGCGTTCCCTGATGTGTGCAAAGTCCCGGCCCCACCAGCCCCATTTGTGCCGGTTCCTTTCCCCAACATCCAGATTGCATCGTCAAACTTCAAAAGTGCGTCGGTCAAGATTGAGAAATTCAAGACAAATTTCAAAAAGACGAAGGGCGACGAGGCCGGAACCGCAAAAGGTGTAACAGCATCGATCGCCAAGATGGCGACCATTTTTGCGAGGCATTCCGTCACGGTTAAGGCCACTGGGAAGAAGGCATCAAAACTGATGTTCCCGAATCAAGCGGCCAAGGTTTTTCAACAGGCGCAGAAACAACAAAAGACCTTCGAAAGTCAGCTTAAGAAGGAATGCAGCAAGCTGCTGAAGGCCTGTAAGGATGACAAAGATCAGCAGAAACTAGCAAAAACGCTCATATCAATGGTTGGAAGTGCCGCACGCGGTCATCCCGTGTAGCAATCTGCGCAGCGCAGTGGTTCTTATGATCAAAAACCGGTGGCTCAATTGATGGTCCCCTGTCTTGCCGCGTCCGAAGCATCGGGTTTCATTTTTCTCACAAAGAGATCAGACCACGAGACATGGCCAGTGCCAGCGCGTGTTCGCGGGTGTTCGCGCCCAGAGATTTTCGAGCCTTGGCAAAGTGTTGCGACACGGCCGTCTCACTAATGCCAAGTGTTTCAGCAATGCGAGAAGTCATCATGCCTTCGGCCAAAAGGCTTAGAACTTCTCTTTGTCGAGTGGACAAAGGAGGGCGCTGCTTTGTGTGATAAGTTAGATCGTGTGGGATCACTTCCGGGGATAGGGTAGATGCTAGCAATGCCGCTAAAAGGTCTTTGCTAGCCATATCGGACTGCACTTGATCAGGGCGTTCATCTTCGAAGGCCAAGGAGACAAACCGCCCGAACCCGCCACTTTCGCCAAACCGGCTACAGTGCAGAGTTTCATACCCTACACTTTTCAATCCATGGTTTATTGCCCAGACCTTACGGTTTTCCATTTCGCTTTTTCGGGCTTGCCCGCAGTGCAGCAGTATGCGTCCGGGCCCTCGCGAAAGACCTTCGACCAGAGGATCATGAGATAGGTAGTCTTCGCCCAGATATTCCTCCATCCAACTCGCGGGCATATTTGTCGAAATCCAGGCGACTTCCTTTAGCGACGCTTCGACCTCAGCCACCAAAATGCTTTTGACACCCATCTGGTCGGCAATTCTCTCTGCTGCCAGCCAGCGTGAATTATTCTGGTCAGCACTAAGGAGGGCGTTCAAACTATCAATCAGCTCGTTTTTCTTCATTGACCGAACCCAACCTGACGCAACAATTTACCAGCATTTGATTGAATCGAATAAAACCCGGCGGGTGCAACCCCTTGGCGACTCAATCACCGATCAGCAGTACAACTATCAATGTTGATAGTTGCGTAGTTATCAATAATTTATCAAGAATTAAAACGTGCTGATCTGAATTGACAGCATCCGGGTTGCCGTCAGAAAACAATTTTTTGATGAGTGAACCTTTATTGGTCGCGTGATGCAAGACTATCTTGTTCACCTGGCTGGACGTTTGGGAAACCAAATGTCTGTGTAATTTGTTTGGGGCTTTTCGGTGCCTATAGCGAAGCAATATTACTGTCGGTAGCCCGGTTCCTTTACTCACATGATTGTCGATTGCCGAAACTAGTCATTCCCTTGGGGGCTTCGACTGTAGAACAAACATTTGACTGACTTTCTCAGCCCCTACCCCGCCAGCATCCGCAGCCCCTGGGTCACGTCTGACCGAACTGCCAGACGCAGGCCCGGCTCATCCCCAGCTTTGAGCGCGGCGATGATGAGTTTGTGATTGTGTGGTGGTTCAGTCCGGCGCAGGCGACCGTATAAGGCGCGCATGGTGGGGCCCAGCTGCAGCCAGACAGTTTCGGCCATCGCCAGCATCGCCGGGGCCTGAGCGCGCAGATACAGAGCGCGGTGGAATTCCAGATTGGAGCGAATATAACCCACTGCATCGCGTTTCGAAATCATTTCAGCCACAGTCATATTGATGTTCTGCAACCTGTCGATCAGCGCCATATGGGCCCGTGGCAGGGCCCTGCTGGCCAGCTCCACTTCTAGCAGGGCGCGCAGGGCAGCCAGCTCCTCAATCCGCTCATTGCTGAGTTCAGGCGTCGATACCCGCCCCGAAGAAGACAGGAACAATGCGCCTTCGGCCACCAGCCGTCGCACAGATTCGCGGGCGGGGGTCATCGAGACTTCAAATTCCCGGCCAATACCCCGTAAGGTCAGCGCCTGCCCCGGTGCGATTTCTCCATGCATGATCCGGGTTCGCAGCGTGCGATAAACCCGTTCGTGGGCCGAGGTCGAGATTTCGGAGGGGCGCGGAGAAACCATCATGCGTCTTTGTGATCACATAGACACCTGACGTCAACACCTTGGGGTCAAGGATTGCCGTTTAACCCCGCCAGCCGAAGTCCGGTCAGAATTCTCTGTGCAGCTGCGGGATCCGAATAGGGAACAAGATCCGTAACTTCGCTCAGCCCAAGATTTCGGTCGCGTTCTGTAAGGATCCGAAGCTCGGCGGCCGCATCATCGAACGCACCGTCATTGGCCAGTGCTGCAACCCGAAACAAACGTGCCCTCTGCGTACTGGGATCCATTGCGATAGCTTGGTCGGCAGCAGTCAACGCAGCCTCATCCTTGCCAACAAGAAACAACAGCTCGGCCTCAATTGCATGATAAAATGCCGGCGCCAGAGGATTTAACTGGTTGGCTGTCTTTAGCGCCTCAGTCGCCTGTTCCTGTTCCCCCCGGAAAGTCAGAACCCAGGCAAGCGTCGCGTAGCCATCCGCATAGTTTGGGTATGTTGCCACCATATCCTGCGCCTGTGCCAAAGCGGTCTCTCCCTCATCATCATTCAAAGCTGCAACGATGGCGACCTGTTGCTCCTGTCGACTGAACGGGGGGCTGCTCAGCATAAGCTGTGCTTCAGTGATACGCTGTTGTTGGCCTGACAACGCACCAGAAAACAAATCCATATGGGCCATCGCCAGCAATCCGCGGGCCTCTCCCATCGCTGGATCCAACACCAATGCATTTTGCAACGCCTGCTTGGCCTCAATCTGGTTGTCTGCCCACAGGTAGCTACGCGCCTGTATCAAATGTTTATAAGCGTTGGCGTTTTGGGTGGTGGGTATCGGCACCCCAGACGATGCGTCATTGTTGGGGGACGGGAGATTCTTCAGCAAATCCCGAACCACCGCCGCCTGCAGTGACAGCATGTCCTGCTGCGGTTGGGCTGGAAGCCTGAGGTAGTCCTGTTGAGAGCCGCTTAGGTCCAGAATATCAAGAGCAACCCCCAATCCGGTCCGGCCTTCGACCCTGCCACTTATCACAAAGTCTGCACCAAGCTGCGCTGCAATGCTTTGGTCCGAAATTTCTGGCCGCGCAAAACTGCTGTGTGGCGCTATCACCACCAGATCAGGCCTTTGGGCCAATTCAGCAATCACCCCTTCGGCCAAGCCCACCGCCAGACCAGTATCCTGACTGTCGGTAAAAGCCCGGACGACAATCCGCGAGGGTCCGAGCTCAACCTGCGTTGCTGCGCTCTCCGCGGTCGGATTACCCCATGGTGCCAAGCTGGGGAGCAACCAGGCACCTAAAACAGCCGCTAAAACAAGCACCGCAGAGGAGGCCCAGATCAAAGGGCGCTGAACCAAAGTGGCCTGAGCTGACTTAGCCACTTTGGGGGGGAGAGTCTTTGGTATAGAGGTCAGTTCTTGTCCCAGAAGGTAGACCTGAACAGGGTCTGGAATGTTTTTGACCGTATGGGTGCCAAAGTCTTCAAACGCATAGGGTATTTTGTTGCGCACCTGTTCATGAGCAGAAGCTGACAACGCCACCCCACCAGGAGGGGCCAGTGCTTCGATACGTGAGGCCACATTGACGCCATCGCCGTAAATATCACGCTCAGCAATCATCACCTCGCCTAGGTTGAGACCGATACGAAGCTTGAGCCGCTTGGAGGCGGCCACATTGTTTACCCGTCGCTGAATTACCGCGGCGGCCTCAACTGCGGAAATGACGCTGGGGAACACCGCCAGAACCCCATCCCCCATCAGCTTTATTACCCGCCCGTCATGGCGTTCAATTTCGGGTGCAATCACGGTTTTCTGCTGATCCAGAATACGTTCCAGCGTGCCTGCTTCATCTTCGGCCATCATGCGGCTGAATTCGAAGACATCCGCGACAAAAATGGCGGCAAGGCGCCGTTTCGGTTTGAGGGTCACATTGGGCCTCTGGCAAGGGACTGGGCAAAAAACGTGAGTGCTAATAAGCAATTGTTAGCTGATACGGCACGTTCCGCCAAGTCTGCAGGGATGTTTGACCGACTGATCATTGAGCTCGTAAGCTCCAATACAACGTCAAAACCTAATCAAACCGGTAGCGGTGCAGACTGCCCCCCTGAGTTTTCAGCCAGTTACGGGGGGCCTGGTACGCGCCATACAGGGCTTCGACCTGCGCCCAGAACGCGGCCGAGTGGTTCATTTCAGCAAGATGTGCAACCTCATGCGCAGCGACATAGGTCAGCACATCAGGGGGCGCAAGGATCAGCCGCCACGAATACATCAATGCCCCATCGGAGGAACACGACCCCCAGCGCGAACGGGTGTCACGCAGTGTGATGCGGTTATAAGATCGCCCCAATGCAGCGGCGTAATGATCTGAGGCCTCTGCCAGTCTGTCCCGGGCCAGTTCACGCAGAAACCGCTGCAACGCGCGCCCTGTCCATTTTGCTGGCACTTCGATCTCGTCATCCAGCAACTTGAACCGTTTGTTGTTGCTGATAACGATTTGGCGATCGCGCCCGTCAATCGGCAGACTAGCGCCAGCTTGCGCAATCACTACATCTGAGTGTTTCGCCAGATGCGTTCTGATCCAGTCTTCCTTTTCAGCCGCGAACTCCAGCGCTTCGCTTTCATGCAGCCGTTTTGGCAAAGTCAGAGTCACCCGTCCATCCAGCGCCGAAATGCGCAGGCTAATCCTACGTGCCCGCGCTGAGCGGCGCAAAACCAGGGGAACCGGAGGGCTTCCGGGCAGGTGATGTTCGGCCATACGCGCCCCTCATAAGACTAAAGGCTTTGACAGTTCCTACCTCATATGGCACGTCACCGGAATCGTCGATACGACTCATGCATTAATCAAGGGGATACACATGCCCAAGGAAGAATGGGGTGTAAAGCGCATCTGCCCAACCACCGGCAAGCGCTTTTACGACCTGAACAAGTCTCCCATCATCAGCCCCTACACGGGCGAAGCGGTGGAACTGGCAACCGGCAAAAGCCGGATGATGGCTGCAGATGAAGAAGATGCGGTGACTAAGAAGGCAAATGAAAGCACCGAATCGGAAGATGTGGTTCTGGAAGATGACGACACATCTGACATCGATTTAGGTGATGATGTACTGGATGATGACGACGAAGAGGATACTGTTCCTCTCGAAGAAATCGCCGATGTCGCCGCAAATGACGACGATTCCTGATCGTTCCACAACGAATTAGGGCGTGCTTTTCGACCCGTTGGGCTGATTTTCAGCGGCTCGGAAAAAAGCTTAGATGATGGCGCATTTTCCGCTTGCGGAGTGCGCCATCGTCCCTTAAATCAGCCACACACCGCGAGACGGCAACGTCGAACGGAACAGGTTGGGGCCTTAGCTCAGCTGGGAGAGCGCCTCGCTGGCAGCGAGGAGGTCAGGAGTTCGATCCTCCTAGGCTCCACCAACCACCCTATCAAGCGACGTAGAGATACCATGCACCTATGAGGTTCGTGTCCCATGCAGTATCGCGCTTTTGCGCAGTAAACCCTGCACGGATGGCCTTTCGATTTACATTGCCCAGAGCCAGTAATACTCTGGGAAAATGGTAACGATACATATTGTTGATGCATTTACTGACACTCCGGAAACAGGAAACCGCGCAGGCGTTGTTCTTGATGCGGGCGCGCTGAATGCAACTGAAATGCAGGACATTGCGGCTTTTGCAGGGTTTTCCGAAACCGCATTTGTTTTGCCTGCGCAGGGGCCGGATCACGATTTGCAGGTCCGCTACTTCACCCCGCAGATTGAAGTGCCGATTTGTGGGCACGCCACTATTGCGACCCACTTTCTAAGGGCTTCGGTTTCGGGCGACTCGCCCTACCCACTGAATGTACTCACCGGGGCCGGAATACTACCAGTTGAAGTCAGCAAGAACGATCAAGGGTTCCGAGTCTCGATGACCCAAGGGGCGGTCGAATATGGGCCACTTCTGGACACAGAGGAGTTGGACCTGCTTGCTGCTGCATTGGGCTTAGAGCACTCTGATTTTGCCGACGGGTTACCAGCACAAATTGTTTCAACCGGACATTCCAAGGTTATCATTCCAATCCAGTCGCGTGATGTTCTGGATGGGCTGAAACCAGATGCGGAACTGCTGACATCGTTGAGCAAAAAGATTGGCTGCAACGGGTTCTTTCCGGTGGTGCTGGATCGGTCTGGCGGCGCGCTAGAGACCTATGGCCGGATGTTCGCCCCTGCAATTGGCATTTCAGAAGACCCGGTGACGGGCAATGCAAACGGTCCAACCGGTGCCTATTTGGTGAAGCACGGCATCATTCAACTCTCTGATAGCTTTAGCTATCCAGGGCACCAGGGCCACAAGATGGGTAAACCCGGAACCGTTTTTGTGACGCTTTCCCTGGAGAGGGAAGACCTGATCGTGCAGATCGCCGGCCGGGCCATTCGCGTCGGGGAATTAAGTTATCCCCCTAACGCAGAACAGCCGCACTAAGCTTACGGGAGTGACTTTCCTATCGCCAGCTCCAGCTTGTCCACCACCTCGATGATCTGCTCATCGGTGATGATAAATGGCGGGGCCAACAAGATATGGTCGCCGTTGACGCCATCGCGGGTGCCAGACATCGGGTAGCAGATCAGTCCCGCCTCAAATGCAGCCTTTTTGATTTTCTTGGCCAGCCCAAGTGAAGGCGCAAAGGGGGTTTTGGTTTCGCGATCCGCGACCAGTTCGATCCCACGGAACAAGCCACGGCCACGAATATCTCCCACATGAGGGTGCTGACCAAAGCGTTCGACCAGGGCCGCCTGCAGTTTTTCACCCATCTCACCGCAACGCTGCACTAAACCGCGATCCAGCATTCCGCGCACCACCGCCAATGCGGCGGCTGTGGCGACTGGGTGGCCGATATAGGTGTGGCCGTGCTGGAAAAAGCCGCTGCCTGCCTCGATGGCCTGATAGATCTGCTTAGAACAGAGCATCGCACCGATGGGCTGATAGCCAGCGCCCAGCCCTTTGGCGATACACAGGATATCGGGCGCCACATCATCTGCGTCACAGGCGAACAGATGACCGGTACGACCCATGCCACACATGACCTCGTCCAGAATCAGCAAGACGCCATACTGATCACAGATTTCGCGGACCCGTTTGAAGTAGCCCTCAACCGGTGGCACAGCACCCGATGTGGCCCCAACCACAGGTTCAGCCATAAAGGCCATTACCGTTTCAGGACCAAGGCGCAGGATTTCGGCTTCCAGTTCGTTGGCGACACGCTGGCCGTAGTCATAGGGCGTTTCACCCTCGGAGCGCTCGGCGTATTCATAACAAGGCGCAATGTGAGAGATGTCGATCAGCAGTGGCGCAAACTGCGTGCGGCGCCATTCATTGCCGCCTGCGGCCAGCGCCCCCAGCGTGTTGCCATGGTAGCTTTGACGTCGGGCAATCACATGGCGGCGCTCTGTCTCGCCCTTTTCCAAATAGTATTGCCGCGCCAGTTTGATCGCCGATTCGGTAGCTTCGGAGCCGCCGGAAACAAAATAGACCCGATCCAGATCTCCCGGTGCATTGGCAATCAACAGATCTGCCAGCTCTTCGGCGGGATCTGAGGTCAGGAAACTGGTGTGGGCAAAAGCAAGCTTGCCAACCTGATCCTGCACCGCCTTGATCACATCAGCGTCTGAATGCCCAAGGCAGGACACAGCCGCACCGCCGGAGCCGTCAAAATACCGTTTGCCATCCGCATCAATCAGATAGCAGCCATCACCGGCCACTGCCGTGGGCAGTTGTGCTTTGGTGTGGCGGGGAAAAACATGGCTCATTGTTAACTCTCCTTCAGAGTATGGCCAGCCGCAGTGGCGGCGGTGATCAGGGCAGCAACCGAGGCTGCATTGTCAGGCAACAGATCCCCGTTGGGGGTCTCTATGTTGTTTTCAAATCCAATGCGGACATCGCCGCCTGCCGCGATGGCGGCTAGCAAACAGGCCTGCTCATGTCGGCCAAATGCGCAAACGGTCCAGTTCAGGTTTAAATTATCTGTGGCGGCAAGAAACGGTTGCAGATCCTGCGGCTGTGCCAATACCTCGGGCACGTACTGGCCCAGCACAAAAATCACATCGCGCATTGTGTTCGGCACCGTGCCATCCGCATACCAGCTTCGCAATTGTTCCACACAAGACGGCCCGTACAAAATATGCTGTACCTGAGTTCCCACCTCAGCACACAGCGCATAGGCCTGCGCCGCCATGTCCGGGTCCCGCGCCATTTCCCGCAGCGCAATGGAGGCAGAGACAGGGCGCAGGGCCTTTAGGCAGTCAAGCTGCTCGGCCACGTTGAACAATCCAGCACTCTCAGTGGTGATTTGTATCGCCAGCCCCGGCGCCGCATCAGCAACTGCCGCCATTGCATCGTGATAAGTTTCGGCATCCAGAGTATGGGCGCCAGCTGCGTCCCGTACGTGGAGGTGAATACCGTGCGCACCAGCCGCCTTGCAGGCAACTGCGGTTGCGACAATCTGATCCTGCGTCACAGGCAGTTCCGGGTGATCATCCCGCCCCCGTCGTGCCCCATTGGGGGCAACAGTGAGAGTATATTCAGCCATCATTCTTCTCCAAGCTGGCTTTTACCCGCAGGCAAGCTGCAAGTGCGCAAATGGTCGCATGTATCGGATTTCGCAAGCCCTGAAACTACAAATACTATTTTGTGGTGTGAGATCAGCCACATTTTCTGTGGCAGGTGGAACATCGCCGATGGTGCGATCAGCTTCGTTCTGGATACAAAACAGGGTAGGATCTGGACCTAGAGCTATCCCGAAATTTGGCGTCTCTGGAAGGAGAAGCGACTCTGACCACAAATGTGGGTGGCGCGCGAATCACGAACACTCTTATCGCGGAAAGGATTTGTCATGGACGGCACTTTCAATGAAAACGACATCAGCCACATTGTTGACGCTGACAAAGCCCACGTCTGGCACCACCTGATCCAGCATAAGCAGTTTGAAACCAAGGATCCGCGCATCATTGTTGAAGGCAAAGGCATGCGCGTCTGGGATCAGAACGGCAAAGAATTCCTGGATGCCGTTTCGGGTGGCGTCTGGACGGTAAACGTAGGCTACGGACGCGAAAGCATCGCCGATGCAGTCCACGCACAACTGATGAAGCTGTGCTATTTTGCCCAAACAGCTGGCTCCATCCCCGGTTCGCTGTATGCAGAAAAACTGATCTCGAAAATGCCGGGCATGAGCCGCGTCTACTACACCAACTCTGGTTCCGAGGCGAACGAGAAGGCGTTCAAGATGGTGCGCCAGATTGCGCACAAACGTTTTGGCGGCAAGAAACACAAGATCCTGTATCGCGACCGTGACTATCACGGCGGCACCCTGGCCACCATGTCGGCTGGCGGTCAGGACGAGCGCGTCATGCAGTACGGCCCTCTGGCCCCCGGTTTTGTCCGTGTACCTCACTGCATGGAATACCGCGCCCACGAGCAAGGCCTGGATCACCTGTCGAGCGAAGAATACGGCGTAGCATCCGCCAACCTGATCGAAGAGGTCATCCTGCGCGAAGGTGCAGATACTATCGGTGCGCTGTGTCTGGAACCAGTGACTGCTGGCGGTGGTGTTATCACCCCTCCCCCCGGTTATTGGGATCGCGTGCAGGAGATCTGCAAAAAGTACGACATCCTGCTGCACATCGACGAAGTGGTCTGCGGCGTCGGCCGTACCGGCACTTGGTTCGGCTATCAGCAGTACGGCATCAAGCCGGACATCGTCACCATGGCCAAAGGCGTTGCCTCGGGCTATGCAGCGATCGCGCTCTGCGTCACTACTGAGGCCGTGTTTGACATGTTCAAAGACGACCCAAACGATCCGCTTGGCTTCTTCCGCGATATCTCGACATTTGGTGGTTGTACGGCTGGCCCAGCTGCGGCGCTGGAAAACATGCGCATCATCGAAGAAGAGAACCTGCTGGAAAACTGCACCAAGATGGGTGAACGCATGATGGGCAACCTTCAGGCGTTGATGGAAAAGCACGAGGTTATCGGCGATGTGCGCGGCAAGGGCCTGTTCCTAGGCGTGGAACTGGTTGCAGACCGTACCTCCAAGGAACCGGTCGCCGAAGCGCAGGTAGCGCAAGTGGCCGCTGAATGTGGTGCGCAGGGCGTGATCATCGGCATGTCGAACAAGTCCGTTCCCGGCCGCAACAATGTGCTGTGCTTCTCGCCTGCACTGATCGTCACGGCGGATGACATCGACCTGATCACCGACAGCGTCGACAAAGCCCTGACCAAGGTCTTTGGCTAAAATTCTCCTCGCCAACCCCGCGTGGGCTGGCAAGAACCACCTAACGCTCCGTCTTTGACGGGGCGTTTTTTTGTTCAAAATTCAATCGTTGCAAGCCACAGGATCACAATCCGCCCCGCGTTAACGTGATCCTCAACTTTTTTTATAAAATTTGCCTCGAGACTGTACCCAATCCCTGAGCGACAAGGCATTTCATGAACGACTGGACCTCTGGCTACGTGGCCGACATCGACTATACGTATGATTTCTTTCGCGAGCTAACGCCAAGCCACCTTGGTTTTTGCGCCCATTCCAAGGGACATGATCACGCCCTGGATCGACCCAATCTGACCTATTGTGAACTGGGCTGCGGCCAGGGGTTTTCTGCCAACCTGCTGGCAGCCGCCAACCCACACATTCAGTTCCACGCTATGGATTTCAACCCGGCCCATATGGCTGGCGCGGCTAATCTGGCCCGCGACGCTGAACTGGACAACGTGCATTTCTATGAACGCTCATTTGACGATTTTGGCAACGCACCCGGCCTGCCACAGGACTTCGACGTTATTGCGCTGCATGGTGTCTACAGCTGGGTGTCCAAAGAACACCAGCAGCACATCACCAGCTTCATTTCCCAACGGTTGAAGTCCGGCGGGCTTGTCTACCTCAGCTACAATGCCCTACCCGGTTGGGCCCCCGCCCTACCGCTGCGCCGCATCCTGACCAACCGGGCTGAACAGGGCTCGGGCCCGCTGAGCGAACGCATTGCCGAGGCCGTCGAATTTGCCCATCAGCTGGAACAAAACGGGGCGGATTACTTTACTGGAAATCCCGCGCTGACCAAACGACTTAGCAAGATGAAATCCATGCCCGCCAGCTATCTGGCACATGAATATTTCAACAAGGACTGGACACCGTTTCATTTTGAAGACATCGCCAGTGATATGTCGCAGGCCAAGCTCAAATTCCTTGGCGCAGCAGAGCCGCGGGACCATGTGGACGACATTTCGTTCTCAGACGAGCAACAGACCTTGCTGAAGATGGAAAGTGACCCGGTGCACCGCGAAAGCCTGCGTGACATTTTGCTGAACGAACAGTTCCGCACCGATCTCTTTGTAAAGGGCAAGCTGCCAATGACCGAACGAGGGTCGGTCGCAGCCTGGTTCAAAACACCTCTGGCGCTGACCCGGCATTACGGCGGCGGCACCGTCAAACTGACTTGGCGGCGGGGCGAAATTCCGATGGATCAGGAGCAGTATGGTCCGGTTCTAACCGCGCTGGCACAGGGGCCGATGACCACGCGCGAACTGCTGGAACTTGGCGTGTTTGGACAGATGCCCTGGGGCGAAATCACCCGCATGCTGACCCTGCTGATCGGCGATGGATATCTTGCCCCCAGCCTGTCGAATGAGGGCCTGGAAGACCGCCGCGAACGCTGTCGAATCTTTAACGCCGCGGTTGCTAAGCGATCCGAAGAAAGTGAAACCCTGCAGTTCTTTGCTTCCCCGGTCACAGGGGGCGGTATTGCGCTGGACCGTTTTGAACAGCTGTTTCTGCTAGCCCGCAGCGAAGGCAAGGAAACCCCCGCCGACTGGGCCAATCTGGCCTGGCAAATTCTGGCCCCTCAGGGGCAACGGCTGCAGAAAGATGGACGCGTGCTGGAGACCGCAGAGGAAAACCTCTCTGTGTTGCGCGCGCGTGCCAATGTTTTTGCCGCCCGCCGCCTGCCGCTGTGTGAAACCCTGGGCCTTACACTCGAACCGACATCGGCCCTGGCTACACCTCGGCAGGGCAAAGCTGCCGCCTAAAATTGGTCTGAACAAAATTGACAAAAGCGGATCTTTTTCAAGATCCGTTTTTGCTCCATTGGTAAGGCGACACCTCTGGAAAAGGACCGATCCAAATGTGGGCGACCCCAGTCACACTAAAAGGCGACTCAGTTTGCCTTGCCCCCCTAACGCATGACCACGCAGCAGACCTGGCTGAGGCCAGCGCCGACGGAGATCTACATAAGCTGTGGTACACGGCCATACCGTCCCCCGATGGTGTAGCAGCTGAGATCGACCGACGCCTCGCCCTGTGTGAAAGCGGCAGCATGGTGCCCTTTGCCATTCTTGATGCAGATGATCGCGCTGTTGGCATGACCACCTATATGAACATCGACCACATCAATCACAGGTTGGAAATTGGCTCGACCTGGTACCGCAAATCAGTACAGCGGACCGGGATGAATACCGAATGTAAGCTACTGATGTTAAGGCATGCTTTTGAAGCACTGAATGCCATCGCCGTCGAATTCCGCACCCATGTTATCAATCACCAAAGTCGACGCGCAATTGAACGGCTGGGCGCCAAACCCGATGGCATCCTGCGGGCCCATATGATCATGGCGAATGGCACCATTCGCGACACTGCCGTCTATTCCATCACCGCCGCTGAATGGCCCACCACCAAGGCACATCTGGAGTTTCAAATGCAGCGGCACGCCAGCTCATAACGCTAGTTCTATCCGCATTCATCTAGCCAAAAATATCCTGGGGGAGCCGCGGCCTGCCGCGGCGGGGGCAAAGCCCCCACCTTCACCACACCACTCTCAAATCAACTGAAACACAACTCCCGACACAATGGCGCCGCTGACACCCAAAGCCAGATAAGTGGCAAAGACCTGTGGCTTGACCAGTGACCAGACAGCCAACATCGCCGGGATAGAACTGACTGCGCCAGCAACCATAAACGACATTGCCGCACCGTTGCTCATACCCTGATCAATCAATCCAGCCAGCAGGGGCGGCGCGACATAAGAGTTGAGATAGGCAGGCATCCCAACCAGAGCTGCGATGGCAATTGGCACCACGCCCTCACCACCAACCAGAGTGGCAATCAGATCTGCAGGAACATAGTGGACCAGCAGCGCTTCGAGCACATAGGCCAGCGCTAGCCATTTCAACAGGAAGCTTCCGTTTGAGACAAACTCGGCTTTGAAGTGATTGCGGCGGGGCTGTTCCTGCCAGAACTTCCAAACTGGTTTTGTGTCCAGTTTTGGGCCACCACAGCCGCAACCGGTGCTCGGCGCTTTGCGCAGGGGAGAGACAAACAATCCGCCCTTCATCAGGGCCTTAATCGTAAAGCCACCAAACAGGCCAAGGGCAACCGCTACAATGGCCTTACCAATGGCAAAGGGCCAACCGAGTGCGCCTGCTGTAATCAACAGAGTCGGTGGATCTATCAGGGGTGAGGACAACCAGAATGCCATTACGGCAGACAGGGGTGCACCCAGTGCCAGCAGCCCGGCGATAAAGGGAATCACTTCGCAGGAGCAAAACGGCGCCAATCCACCAAACAGAGCTGCCATGAAGATCATCCGGACTTCGCGCCCTTCAAAGGCGCGCGCCACCATCACCTCTGCCCCTGTGGCTTTGAGGTAAGCCAGCAGCAACACCGCAAACAGGATATAGCGGCCTGTACTGACCAGCGCAGTTGCAGCGAACTGCAAAACGGCCATGAAGTTACCGGGATCCAGCACGGCAACGAGGGCCAGGATCACGACGATCAGGGCCCAGGGTGTTTTAAGCCATCTGGCCAGATCGCGACCCCGGCCTGAAATCTGTGTTGCGTCAGTCATTGCTCTTTGCCTCGCTTGGTGAATCCGCACAGCATTCGCTGAGGATGAAATTTGCCAGCTGTTCCAATTGATCAAAGTTGGCGCGATTGACGGTTGAACGGCCACTGCGTTCCTGTTCGACCACGCCGGCGCCGGTAAGGAATTTTAGATGATGCGCCAGTGTCGAAGGCGCGATACCGCTGCGTTGCTGGATCTCATGCACCAGCAACCCGCCGTGGCCAGCCCGGATCAGACAGCGCAGAACCTGCAGTCGCGATTCGGATCCCATTGCAGCAAAACCCTGCGCTGCTTCTTCCCATAACATCATCAGAGCTCCAATTGATTCGATAAAACTAGTTTTATAGTTTTATTTTCACTCTAGCAATCCATCTTTTTTTGCCCGACAAGTTAAGTCCAGATCGCACCCAGGTTAGGTCCAACCCAAGGTTTCCCGCATGGCTATTTCCGTCGACACTTTCTTCCTCAGCCCCAAGGCGCACGGCACACTGCAGGCGCAGATCCAGCAGATGATCGCGGAAGGCATTCTGTCGGGACGCTTCCATGTCGGGGAAAAACTGCCTTCTTCGCGCAAGCTGGCAACCCATCTAGGTATCAGCCGGATCACGGTGACATTGGCCTATACCGAGTTGCTGGCGAATGATTATCTGACTTCGCGCGGCCGGTCTGGGTACTTTGTGTCGGAAAATGCACCGGTCCCCCCCAGTTACACGCCACCTGAAAAATCCGAAGAAACCGTGGATTGGTCGCGGGCTTTGGCACGGCAGTTCACCGGGGGGGACACCCCGCGCAAGCCGCAGGATTGGCGGGATTACAAATTTCCATTTATCTATGGTCAGGCCGACCCGACCCTGTTTGACCATGCCAACTGGCGCCTCTGCGCGCTGCGGGCCCTGGGACAAAAGGATTTTGCCGCCCTGACCACCGACTATTTTGATCAGGACGACCCATTACTGATCGAATACATCGCCCGCCACACTCTGCCGCGCCGTGGCATCACAGCCCGCCCCGAGGAAATTCTGATTACGCTGGGCGCGCAGAACGCGCTTTGGCTGGTAACTCAGATCCTGTTGAACAGCCGCCGCAATGCCACCATCGAAGATCCCTGTTACTACACGTTGCGCGATCAACTGACCCACAGCCTGTGCCAGGTTGATGCCATTCCAGTAGACCGAGATGGGCTGCCGCCGGACCTGATCACGGACGACACCGATGTCATATTTACCACCCCCAGCCACCAGAGCCCGACAACAGCCACCATGCCGATGGAACGCCGCCGTGCCCTACTGGACCGGGCCCGCGATATCGATGCGATCATCGTTGAAGATGACTATGAGTTTGAAATGTCTTTCCTCGCCCCCCCCTCCCCGGCCCTGAAGTCGCTGGATAGCGATGGTCGCGTTGTCTACGTCGGCAGTTTCTCAAAATCTCTGTTTCCGGGTTTAAGGCTAGGTTATCTGGTTGGGTCTGAACCCTTCATTCGTCAGGCCCGCGCGCTGCGGGCCACTGTGCTGCGCCACGCGCCCGGCCATATCCAGCGCACCGTGGCCTACTTCCTGTCCCTGGGTCATTACGACGCCCAGATACGCCGCACAGCCAAGACCCTGCATCGACGTCGCACAGTGATGGAAGAGGCCATCTCAGAACATGGGCTAACCATTGCTGGCAGTGGCGTTTATGGGGGGTCATCTATGTGGATGCAGGCCGAGCCAGGCATCGACATGGCGGCAGTGGCCCGTAGCCTTATGCCGCAAAGCGTCCTTGTCGAACCGGGGGCGCCATTTTTCGCCCAAAACAACCGGCAGCAGAACTATTATCGGCTTGGCTATTCCTCGATTGCGGAGAGTCGCATCGAGCCTGGTTTGGCCCTTCTGGCCAAGGCGCTGCAGTCCGGCTGAGACTGGCCCTAATCCGCCGCCACAACTGGCCCTAACTGCGGACTGCCCCACAATTTAGACCAAAGACAATCCCCGACATCTTGTCGGCCCTTTCGGCGTCTCATCAGGAGCACCCCACATGAAAATGACCACCGAAGAAGCCTTTGTAAAAACACTTCAGATGCACGGCATCGAACATGCATTTGGTATCATCGGTTCGGCCATGATGCCGATCTCCGACATCTTTGAGCCAGCTGGCATCCAGTTCTGGGACTGCGCCCACGAAGGATCCGGCGGCATGATGGCTGACGGTTACACCCGCGCCACCGGCAAAATGTCGATGATGATCGCGCAAAACGGCCCCGGCATCACCAACTTTGTGACCGCTGTGAAAACCGCATACTGGAACCACACCCCGCTGCTGCTGGTGACACCACAGGCCGCAAACAAGACCATGGGTCAGGGCGGTTTCCAGGAAATGGAACAGATGAACGCCTTTGCTGATTGCGTTTGCTATCAGGAAGAAGTTCGTGACCCGACCCGTATGGCCGAAGTCCTGAACCGCGTGATCATGCAAGCCAAGCGCCAGAGTGCACCGGCCCAGATCAACGTTCCACGCGATTACTTCACTCAGGTTGTCGACATCGAGCTGCCAGCCATCGTCGACTTTGAGCGCCCACAGGGTGGTGCCGCGGCACTGGATCAGGCTGCTGAATTGCTGTCCGGCGCCAAGTTCCCGGTTATCCTGAACGGTGCTGGTGTTGTCATCGGCGGTGCTATCCCAGCCTCCATCGCACTGGCCGAGCGTCTGGACGCCCCGGTTTGCTGTGGCTACCAGCACAACGACGCCTTCCCCGGCTCACACCCGCTGCATGCTGGTCCCCTCGGCTATAACGGCTCCAAGGCCGCTATGGAGCTGATCTCGAAGGCTGACGTTGTTCTGGCCCTCGGCACCCGCCTGAACCCGTTCTCGACACTGCCTGGTTATGGCATTGACTACTGGCCAACCGAAGCCAAAATCATCCAGGTTGATATCAACCCGGACCGCATCGGCCTGACCAAAAAAGTTACCGTTGGCATCGTAGGCGACGCCAAAACTGTAGCAACCACGATCCTCGACAAGCTGTCGGGCACTGCCGGTGACGAAGGTCGCGCATCGCGCAAAGACCTGATCGCCACCACCAAATCAGGATGGGCGCAGGAACTGTCGTCAATGGATGACGAGCAGGACGATCCCGGCACCACTTGGAACCAGCGTGCCCGTGCGGCCAAGCCAGACTGGTTGAGCCCACGTAAAGCATGGCGTGCCATTCAGGCAGCCCTACCTGCAGATGCGATCATCTCGTCCGACATCGGCAACAACTGTGCCATCGGCAACGCCTATCCTTCGTTCGAAGAAGGCCGCAAGTATCTGGCACCTGGCCTGTTTGGCCCCTGTGGTTACGGTCTGCCAGCGGTTGTTGGCGCGAAAATCGGTCGCCCTGATGTTCCAGTTGTTGGTTTCTCGGGTGACGGCGCATTTGGTATCGCCGTAACTGAGTTGACGGCCATTGGCCGCGAAGAGTGGCCTGGAGTGACCCAGGTTGTGTTCCGCAACTACCAGTGGGGTGCTGAAAAGCGTAACTCGACTCTGTGGTTCGACGACAACTTTGTCGGCACCGAGCTGGACACCAAAGTGTCCTATGCAGGTATCGCCAATGCATGTGGCCTGAAAGGCGTTGTCGCCCGCACCATGGACGAGCTGACCGATGCGCTGCGTCAGGCTTGTGAAGATCAGAAACAGGGGATCACCACTCTGATCGAAGCGATGATCAACCAGGAATTGGGTGAGCCCTTCCGTCGCGATGCGATGAAGAACCCGGTTGAGGTTGCTGGCATCTCGGCTGACGACATGCGCCCACAAAAAGGCGCCTGAGCCTATGACACTGCCCTTTGACCTGACCACCGGCCAAGGGGCCTTTTTGGCCGCCGCACTGTTTGTGGCGGCCTATATCCGAGGTTTTTCCGGCTTTGGATTTTCTGCCATTTTTATCATTCTTGCAGCGCTGGTGACCAACCCGCTGCCCCTGATCCCGGTCGTATTCAGCTGCGAAATCGCGATGACACTGTTTCAGGCGCGTGGCATTCGAGCGCATATTGACTGGAAGCGAACCATCGCATTGCTGGGCGGCGCTGCTGTGGCTGTTGTTCCCGCTGTGGCCATCATGGCCCGTCTGGGTGAGCAAGAGGCCCGCATAGCCATCTCCGCCCTGATCCTTGCACTGAGCCTGATCCTTCTGAGTGGCTGGCGGCTGGAACGCCAGATTGGCCCCAAGGGCAATGTTGCTGTTGGGATGGTGTCCGGCATCGCCAACAGCGCTGGCGTCGGTGGCCTGCCCGTTGCTGCTTTTCTATCCACACAGCCTGTCCCGCCTGCCGTTTTCCGTGCCACCATGATCGTCTTTCTGACCGGTATTGACCTGATGACCCTGCCAGTAATGGCGTCACATGGGTTGGTTGGTGCAGGCACTGTGACTGGCATCGCACTGGGCTTTCCCATCCTTGGACTAGGCATCTGGGCTGGTAGCCTGAAGTTCTCGGCCACCTCGCAAGATCAATTCCGCAAGGTGGTGGTTCTGCTGCTGACCGGATTTTCCATTCTCAACATCGTGAGGGTGATTGTATGACCACAATTTTGGACCCTGTGGAGTTGCTGAAGGCAACGCCATCAAACGATCAGCCTGTTATCGCACTTAGCGAGGGTAGCGACCCTCGTGTCGTTGCAGGCGCACTTGCAGCCATCGAGGCTGAATTGGCCAATATCATTCTGATAGGCCCAACCGCCGAAGTTGAAGCCGCGCTAGAGGCTGTTGGCGGACGTGTTGTTGCAAGCGGTCTTTCCGTTCACGATCCTGAGATTTCAGAGCTCTCGGATGAATTTGCGACAGCGTTCTATGAACTACGCAAGCACAAGGGCATTGATCAAGAAGCCGCCCGCAAGGCGGTGAAAACTCCGCTGGTTTATGCTGCCATGTTAGTCCGCTGCGGACACGCAACCGGTACCGTTGGCGGCGCAGTGGCCACCACATCGGATGTCGTACGCACCGCAATTCAGGTCATTGGCATGGCCCCGGATGCTGCCATGGTGTCCAGCTTTTTCCTGATGTACCCGCCCAAAAGCACCGAAAGCGGTCGGGCGATGCTGTACTCGGACTGCGGGTTGGTGATTGATCCGTCAGCCACGGAACTGGCGGCAATCGCCGGGGCCTCGGCCCAAAGTTGCCGGACCCTACTACGCAGCGAACCCAAGATCGCCATGCTGTCGTTTTCCACCATGGGCAGCGCCAGCCACGCGGCTATCGACAAAGTAACAACCGCAACCGCAGCTCTACGCGCGGCCTATCCAGACCTGAGTGTTGACGGCGAGATGCAGTTCGACGCCGCCTTTGTGCCGTCAGTTGGTGAAAGCAAAGCGCCCGGATCGCAAGTGGCTGGACAAGCCAATGTAATGATTTTCCCCAATCTTGACGCCGGCAATATCGGCTACAAGCTGACCCAACGCCTGGGTGGATATGCCGCCATTGGCCCTGTCCTGCAGGGTCTGGCACAACCCGCCAATGATCTGTCGCGTGGGTGCAGCGCCGAAGATGTTACCCAGATGATTGCCGTGACCGTGCTGCAATCCCAAAGAACGGACGACGGCGATTAACAACCGGGACTGGAAAACCTTCCCAATTTCAGCCAACAATTGCGAAATTTATCGCAGTGCAGCAAGAAAAACCCAAACAGGATCCATCATGACGCACCAACAGCCGATCATTGATACCTCGCCCAAGGTTTCGGACGAGGTGCGCCAGACCACCTGCTATATGTGTGCCTGCCGTTGCGGCATCAACGTCCATATGAAGGACGGCAAGGTCGCCTATATCGAAGGCAACCGCGACCACCCGGTCAACAAAGGTGTGCTCTGTGCCAAGGGATCGGCCGGTATCATGCAGGTCAACGCGCCTTCGCGGCTAAAGGCACCATTAAAGCGGGTCGGGCCGCGCGGGTCGGGTGAGTTTGAGGAAATCAGCTGGGACGAAGCGCTGGAGATTGCCGCTAGCCGGTTAGAGCCGATCCGCAAAGACAACCCTGAAAAACTGGCGTTTTTCACTGGGCGTGATCAGTCGCAAAGCTTTACCAGCTTCTGGGCGCAGAACTTCGGCACCTGCAACTACGCGGCACATGGCGGGTTCTGCTCGGTCAACATGGCCACCGCGGGCATCTACACCATGGGCGGCGCCTTCTGGGAGTTTGGCCAACCGGACTGGGACTATACCAAGCTGTTCATGCTGTTTGGAGTGGCCGAAGACCACGACAGCAACCCGATCAAAGCAGGTCTCGGTAAGATCAAGGCGCGTGGGGCCAAGGTGATTGGCGTCAACCCGATCCGCTCTGGCTACAACGCGATTGCCGACGAATGGGTTGGCATCACACCCGGCACCGATGGGCTGTTTATCCTGTCAATGGTGCACTGTCTGATGAAGGCGGGCAAAATTGACCTCGAATATCTTGGCCAGTTCACCAACGCGCCAGTGCTGGTCAATCAGGACCCTGATAGCCCTGACCATGGGCTGTTCCTGCGCGACGATCACGGCGCCCCACTGGTGATCAACCGCAAAACCGGCAAGCTGGCTCCGTTTGACATGCATGGTGTGCGCCCGGATCTGGGCGGGTCGTTTGAGCTGGATGGCATCACCCATGTCTCCGTCTTCCAACTGATGGCCCAACGCTATCTGTCGGATGACTATGCGCCCGAGGCCGTGGCCGAGCGTTGCGGCATTCCGGCAAAACGCATTCGCGCCATTGCGGCCGAACTGGCCCGCGTCGCCTTTGACGAAGCGTTTGAGTTGGATCAGGAGTGGACCGATTTTCGCGGTGAAAAACACGACAAGATGATTGGCCGCCCCGTGGCCATGCACTCGATGCGCGGGGTTTCGGCCCATGCCAACGGCTTCCAGACCTGTCGCGCATTGCATGTCCTGCAAATCATTCTTGGCACGGTCGAAGTGCCCGGAGGGTTCCGGTTCAAGCCCCCCTACCCCAAGCCGGTTGAAGCACACCCTGCCCCGCACTGCCGTGTCGCCCCAAACAAACCGCTGGATGGCCCGCACCTTGGCTTTGTCCACGGCCCGGAACATCTGGCGCTCAAGAACGACGGCACTGCTGCGCGAATCGACAAGGCGTTCACCTGGGAAAACCCCATGTCTAGCCACGGGCTGATGCATATGGTGATTTCTAATGCCCATGCGGGCGACCCGTACAAAATCGATACGCTGTTCATGTATATGGCCAACATGTCATGGAACTCCTCCATGAACACCCGTGGCGTCATGGAGATGCTGACGGACAAAGATGAGAACGGCGATTACGTGATCCCCAACATTATCTATTCGGATGCCTATTCATCAGAAATGGTGGCTTATGCCGATCTGGTTCTGCCAGACACCACCTATCTGGAGCGGCACGATTGCATCAGTCTACTGGATCGCCCGATCTGCGAAGCGGATGGCGCGGCGGATGCGATCCGCTGGCCGGTGATTGAACCTGACCGTGATGTGCGCGGGTTCCAGACAGTACTGGTGCAACTGGCCAACAAGATGAAGCTGCCCGGCTTTACCGATGAAAACGGCAACGCCAAATGGCAGGACTACGCCGACTATATCGTCAATCACGAACGCAAACCGGGCATTGGGCCATTGGCTGGGTTCCGGGGTAAAGATGGTGACAAGGTTGGCCGCGGTGAGGTGAACCCGGATCAGCTGGACAAGTACATCGAAAACGGTGGTTTCTTTGTCGAACACATCCCGACCGAGGCCAGCTATTACAAACCTTGGAATATGGCCTATCAGGATTGGGCTGTTGGCATGGGCATCTTTGACAGCCCGCAACCCTACCTGTTCCAGCTCTATGTTGAACCCATGCGCAAATTCCAGCTGGCCGCCGAGGGCCATGGCGAGCGGCAACCACCCGAGCACCTGCGCGAGCGGATCAAGGACACAATGGACCCGCTGCCAATCTGGTACGAGACAGACCAAACCGGCAACGAAGGCTATACTGTCAACGCTCTGACCCAGCGCCCGATGGCGATGTATCATTCATGGGGCACCCAGAACGCCTGGCTGCGTCAGCTACACGGCCGCAACCCGCTCTATGTGCCGACCAAACTGATGCGCGAAAATCAGTTGCAGGATGGCGACTGGGCCAAGGTATCCTCGCCCCACGGTGAAATCACCGTCCCAGTGATGGAAATGGCAGCGCTGAACGACAATACGGTCTGGACCTGGAATGCCATCGGCAAACGCAAGGGCGCCTGGGCACTGGAAGAAGACGCACCAGAGGCCACAAAGGGCTTCCTGCTGAACCATCTGATCCACGAGTTGTTGCCATCCAAAGGCGACGGCATGCGATGGGCAAACTCGGATCCAATCACCGGGCAAGCCGCCTGGTTCGACCTGAAAGTGAAGATCGAAAAAGCCGGTACCCCTGCGGATCTCGAGGAAAGCCAACCGGTGTTTTCAGCGATAAAATCTCCTGTAGGGACAGGGCCTGAAGAACTCAAATGGAAGGTGGGGAAATGATCCGAACTTCATCTAGCCACAAATATCCCGGGGGCTGGGGCAGCGCCCCAGCCTTCGCTCAAGCCAACCGCAGGGGTCCGCTGACATGACCGAGCTACCAAACGCCACCGACCGCAAGATGGGGCTGGTCATTGACCTGGACACCTGTGTTGGCTGCCACGCCTGTGTGATTTCCTGCAAGGGCTGGAACACCGAAAACTATGGAGCGCCGCTGTCCGATCAGGACCCTTATGGCAGTGACCCGTCGGGCACCTTTCTAAACCGCGTGCATTCGTTTGAGGTCCAACCATCGGCCTGTGGATCTGAACCTGCCCCAGCCGCGCAGCTGATCCACTTCCCAAAATCCTGCCTGCACTGCGAAGATGCGCCCTGCGTCACCGTTTGCCCAACTGGGGCCAGCTATAAACGTGTCGAGGACGGTATCGTCTTGGTCAACGAAAGTGACTGTATTGGCTGTGGGCTGTGCGCCTGGTCCTGCCCCTACGGCGCACGCGAATTGGATCTGGCTGCGGGGGTGATGAAGAAATGTACGCTCTGTGTAGATCGGATTTATAACGAGAACCTGCCCGAAGAAGACCGCATTCCATCCTGCGTACGGACTTGCCCCGCGGGCGCGCGACACTTTGGTGATCTGGGTGATCCGGACAGTGATGTGTCCAAACTGGTGGCCGAGCGTGAAGGCATGGACCTGATGCCTGAAATGGGCACCAAGCCGGTGAACAAATACCTACCACCGCGCCCTAAGGATCAGATGGAAGACCAGATTGATATCTTAGCTCCCTTACTGGCCCCGGTTGCCGAAGAAGCAGGCGGCTTTTTGGGCTGGCTGGATAAGGCGCTCGACAAGCTACCCGGCAACTCCACCGAAGGAGCAAACTGATGCATCCGGCCCCTTCTGTTATTCTCTTCACCACCCTGTCCGGGCTTGGCTTTGGGTTGTTGTTCTTCCTTGGTCTTGGCATGCCCGATGTGACCGGCATGGTGTCTTTTGTGTTCTTTGCCATTGCCTATGCGCTGGCAGTCGGCGGGCTCTTGGCCTCGACCTTTCACCTTGGCCACCCAGAACGCGCCATGAAGGCATTCAGCCAGTGGAAAACCAGCTGGCTGAGCCGCGAGGGCTGCTGTGCGGTTGGTGCTCTGTTGGTGATGGGGCTCTACGCTATTGGTACTGTGTTTCTGGACACCCAGTGGACCCTGTTCGGCGTGATCGGCGCGGTTCTTAGCTTGGCGACAGTTTTCACAACGTCGATGATCTACGCCCAGTTAAAGACTATTCCGCGCTGGAACATGCCGCTCACCCCAGCGATGTTCATCAGTTTTTCGCTTGCTGGCGGCGCATTACTGGCGGGACAAGAGACCATGGCAACCGCCCTGCTGATCATCGCAGGATTGGTGCAGCTGGGTTATTGGTCCTACGGCGACAAAGCCTTTGCCGAGTCGGGCACCACAATGGGGACGGCCACCGGTTTGGGTGATCGTGGCGCCGTGCGTGCGTTTGAGCCACCGCATACTGGATCAAACTATCTGTTGCGCGAATTTGTACATGTGGTGGGCCGCAAACACAGTCAGAAATTGCGGATGATCGGGTTCGGTTTGGGCTTTGCGCTACCGATCCTGTTGCTGCTGATCCCATTCGAAGGTCTGATGCTGAAACACACAATGGCCGCTATTGCCGTCCTGTCGCATCTGGTTGGAATAGCCTGCTCGCGGTGGCTGTTCTTTGCCGAGGCTGAGCATGTGGTCGGCTTGTACTACGGTAAACGCTAGAAATTCAGGGGCACCCAAACCGGGTGCCCCAATTTATTTCAGATCGCATGTCACAAACCGTGTTGCTGCTTCGTCCTGTTCCTGAGCCATCAAAAAGGAACAGATTATGTCTCAACGTCTTGACCAATATTCCACCGCTCCAGAACTGATTAAACCGCTGCTTGAAATGGAAAAAGCATTGGATGGAACAGAGCTGGAATTCAGTTTGAAAGAACTGATCAAGCTGCGCGCATCGCAGATCAACGGTTGCGCCTATTGCATTCACATGCACACAAATGATGCCCGCGCGGGTGGTGTAAGTGAGGATCGACTGCACCTGCTGAACGCCTGGAGGGAATCCTCGCTGTATTCGGATCGCGAACGCGCGGCGCTGGCCTGGACTGAAACCCTGACCCGCGTAGAAACACAGGGAGCGCCTGACGCGCATTACAAAACCCTGACTGAGCATTTTACACCACACGAACAAGTGGCCGTCACGCTGGCCATCACCGCAATCAACTCGTGGAACCGACTTGCAATCGCATTTTCTACCCCACATCCTGCCGCGCAGGAGGCAAATGCTGCGTGACACCTATGAACTCCCCTGAAGCAAATATGTTTCTGGATGCGCGGCCGCGATTATTCGCGGCTGCCTATCGTATGTTGGGCACCGTCAGTGATGCTGAGGATATACTGCAAGAAGCGTATTTGCGCTGGCAAACTGTCGCTATGGATACGGTGCGCGATCCGGTTGGATATCTCATGCGGATCACCACCCGTCTTTGTCTTGATCGGCTGAAATCAGCGCGGGTGAAACGCGAAGTTTATCCCGGCGAATGGCTCCCCGAACCCGTGTTGACCGGTGGCTCGGTTGAGGCGCTGGATCACGATGTGTCGGTAGCATTGTTGCTCGCACTGGAACGGCTAACGCCGCTCGAACGAGTGGCGTTTTTGCTACATGATGTGTTTGACTGTGATTACGACGAGGTGGCCCTGACGCTTGGGCGTAGCGAAGCCAGTTGTCGACAACTCACTACGCGCGCCCGTCGGCATGTGCAGGAATCCAAGCCAAGGGCAGCAGTAGATGATGAACAAGGTGCGGCGATGGTCGAAGCCTTTTTCATGGCCTCCAAGTCGGGTGACACCTCTGTATTGGCAAAGCTGCTGACCAAAGATGTGCAACTGATCTCGGACGGTGGCGGCAAGGCGATTGCGGCGCTCAATCCAATTGTTGGTCAGGATCACGTGGTGCGGTTCTTCGAGGGGCTGTCGCGCAAGCTGGATGGATTTATTCCAAAACACTGGAAACTCTGTCAGCTAAATGGTCTGCCAGCCATCGTTAGCGGCGAGATTGATGGGATTGTTCAGACCACTGCTTTGGAAATTGTGGGCGGCAAGATCCACAGGATCTACGTGGTTCGCAATCCGGACAAGACACAGCATCTGGTTGAGACCTTGAATGGTAATGAAGGGCCGCGTCTATGACGCGACCCTGAGGTATTACGAATGGAACTCGTAAGCCCGTTCGCCATGTTCCTCGAGATCCAAACCATTGGATTCCATCTCTTCTGAGACACGAAATGGCGTGATCAGGGCGGTTATCTTGACCAAAACCACGGACACCACAAAGGTGAAAACACCCACAATCGCCAGCGCACCCAGTTGTGCAACCCATGTGCCTTCACCAAACACCGCGATCATAATGGTGCCAAAGATGCCGCCAACACCGTGAACGGCAAATACATCCAGCGTGTCGTCAATTTTGACTTTGTTACGGATGAAATTCACGGCTTCCTGGCACAGGACCCCAGCAATCGCACCGATAATCATCGCCTCGACCGGGCCAACAAAGCCTGACGCCGGGGTGATCGATGCCAGACCTGCAATAGTGCCTGTCACGATGCCAACCAGGCTGGCTTTGCCGTATTTGATACGTTCCCACAGGGCCCAGGTCAGAGAAGCCGTCGCGGCCGAGATATGCGTCACGGTAATCGCCATCGCCGCGCCGCCATCGGCTGCCAGTTGCGATCCGCCATTAAAGCCATACCAGCCAACCCACAGCATTGCGGCGCCCAACATCACAAAGGGAGGTGAATGCGGAGGTTTAGTCGATACCTTGCGTGCGCCCAGCATGACCGCCAGAACCAAGGCCGCGATACCAGCGGTTTCATGGACCACAATGCCTCCGGCAAAATCCTTGACGCCCACATCCCCAAAGATGCCGCCGTCCGCCAGAAAACCGCCGCCCCAGATCCAGTGCACAACGGGCGCATAACACAACAACATCCACAGCCCGGAAAACACCATAACAAACCCAAAGTGGATGCGTTCCACATAGGCGCCGACGATCAAGGCTGGGGTGATGATCGCAAAGGTCATCTGGAAGGCAAAAAACAGGATCTCAGGCAGGGTGCCTGTCAGGCTATCGACAGTCACACCATCAAGGAACATCTTACCAAGCCCCCCCCAGTAGGCATTGCCATCACCAAATGCGATTGAATAGCCAACGGCGAACCAGAGTACGCTCATCAAGCAGGCAATGGCATAGCAATGCATGAACACACTGAGCACATTTCGCGCCCGCACCAGCCCGCCATAAAAAAGGGCCAGCCCCGGTAGTGTCATGAATAACACCAATGCCGTTGCGACCATTATCCAAGCTGTATCTGCCCCGTTCATAGTACTCTCCGTTCGCGTTTGGACTCTGACGTCACTGCGATGAACCGTTTTGAACACGCAAAAGAAAGAGGCAGAGCCGCAACGAGCCGGTCAAATCTGCAGCAGTTCAGGGACTGACTGGAATTTGTGCGCAATGTTCGCAGTGCGCCCAAAAATGCGCCACGTTGTGAAAAGGGTCCGCAGCCTTTCCCAACGTCATCTTCACCAGCCAGCCAAAACACGATGAACAAAATAAGGAAGAGATCTCAGAAATCACATGTTCGACGCTCAGTTCAGCAGCGGCTTTCATCTGCATCTAGTGAAGGTAACACGCTGGAAAGTAAGTAAAATATTTTCAATCGAGTTGGAAGATCCCTAGCTTGGCCGTTGCACTTACGTTCCAGAGATACCGTTAATAGGAAATTTTTTATCGTTTTTCGATAAATGATTTGACCTTCGTTTCTACCCGCTATAGCAAAACCACAGGCTAAACGCCCCCTGTGGGGACGCACTACGCAAAGGAACTGTGGCAATGAAGATGTCGCGATTGACTAATTTACTATTCGTCCTGATTGCAGTCACGGCAATCTTATCCCTGACGGATACCATCTTTGTTTTCCAAAGTGATTTCCCGCTAGCCCTGCAGGTCGACGGAGAAGTTTGGATCCGGAAAATTTCTGAGTTTTCCATATCCGACCGAGTTGCGATCTTCTCGATGCTCGAGTTCACAACATTGCCTTGGTATTGGGCACTCTTCATGATGTGGCGCTTGGCAAAGCTGTATCGAGACGGTCAGTATTTCACGCCCCAAAACAGTCGGTGTTTTGTTGGAATTGCCTACGCTCTGATTGCGATGTCGATTTTGGATACTCTGATCGCACCCGTCATTGGTGGCTACTTCTATTATCGCGGCATCCTTGATGGCATGCCTGATATGGACGTGACCCTGATCTTAGCTGACACCGACTTACTGACAGCCGGATTATTCTTCTTTTTGATCGGGATGATCATGGAAAAAGCGAGTACTCTTAGGGAGGAAGCAGATATGACGATATAGATTGGTACACTGAATTATGGCGTTGATCATTCATCTGGATGTTATGTTGGCTACTCGCAAAATGAAGCTTTCTGAGCTGTCTGAGCGTGTCGGTATTACCATTGCCAACCTTTCAGTTTTGAAAACAGGGAAAGCAAAGGCAGTCCGCTTTTCAACCCTAGAAGCCATATGCCGGGAACTCGACTGCCAGCCAGGGGACCTCATAGAATACAAGCCTGACAAACCTTCTGAATAAACCTCTTTAGAACAACACCCTCAAAATCTGTGGAAAATACAATGAGCAAACAAACGCACTTCGCGTTGTTTGGTGCGGTAGCTATTGCCGTGCTGACGACAACTTCACATGCATATGCTGACGATAGCAGAGACGGTTTTTATGCCGGTCTGGCAATTGCTGGATCAGGTGTCGCAACCGAGGAAGGCGCTGGCGTCCAGCAACGGGACAATTCAAAGACTTCAATCGGGGCTTTTGCTGGGTACAAACAGAAAGTCTATTCGAACTATTTTATCGCCGGGGAAGCGTTTATCAACGACACTTCTCAGGACAGAACCTATTCGAATGGTGACAGACTCTCGTTCGGAACCCAATATGGCGTGAAAGCACACCTGGGATATGAAGCGAACTGGGGGTCCGTCTATGCGATCCTGGGCGCAGCCAACCTAGACTATGATGTCACGCTAAACGGATCAACGGTAAGCGAGAGCGGTATTTCCCCGATCTTCGGCTTGGGAACCAGCTATCAGATCAATGAAAAGGTCTCTGCCAACCTAGAATACATTGGCACCGGTGATAGCATCAATATTGCTGGCAAGTCGGACAGGGGTGTTGGTCTTGGTGTAGTCCGCCTTGGTCTTGCGTACCATTTCTAATGCGGCAGACATAAACGCACACTAGTTATGCACGAAAAAGGCGGCGCTCCGACTGGAGGCCGCCTTGATCATATAGAGCGATCTAGCCTGTAGCAGACCTGCCCAATTCCGGCTAAACCTTGCTGGCAAGCCCTTTCAGGTTTCCGTCCAGAACTTTCCCCATCATCATTTTCATCATGGTCTGCCCAAGCAACCAGCCAAACGGGCCAAACTTGACGCGATAACTCATACCCCACTTCACGTTCGACCTGCCGTTTTTAAGTGGCACTACATTTAGTTCTGCATGTGCTTCGTGCAGTGGCATCGCTGACATTTCCGACAGCTGGACCCGACATTTTCTATTTGGAACCCAAGCGGTAACTTCCTCGACGACCGAGGTGCCGTTATCGAAATGACAGCGGCGTTTTGATCCAACCCCATCTTCACCGCTGGTCAGTGCATCAACAGATTTCACCAGCGGTGCAAATTCGTCAACGTGCATATAGCGACTTAAAACAGCCCACACGGCTTCGGGTGTGGCGTCAATTTCGAGTGCTCGTTCATAGTGTATCATGTCGTCCATCCTGATCCAAATTTGAGTTCTTTATAATGGATGCCTGATGACAGTTTCTGTCATCATCAGAGCAAAACCGTCGGTTCCGGAAAACTTTTTGTTGGGCCGGCGTGAAAAAGGCGGCGCTCCATCCGGAGGCCGCCTTGGTCAGTAGTTGATTTGTTGCGGTTTACAGCAAGCCAGCGTGGGCCATTGCAGCGTCAATTGCAGCCTTGGTGCTGGCTTCCAAACCGGTCAAAGGCGAGCGAACTTCTTCGCTGCACAGGCCCAGTTTCGACAGACCGTATTTGGCACCAACCAATCCGGGTTCGATAAAGATCGCTTCGTGCAAAGGCATCAACTTATCTTGTAGTTCCAGCGCCTTGGCGTAATCGCCAGCCAGCGTTGCAGCCTGGAATTCAGCACAGAGTTTTGGCGCGACATTCGCTGTCACCGAGATGCAGCCTGTACCGCCATGGGCGTTGAAACCCAGCGCCGTTGCGTCTTCGCCGGACAGTTGCACAAAATCGGCACCACAGGTCATGCGCTGTTGGCTGACCCGCGCGATGTCTCCTGTCGCGTCTTTAACACCGATGATGTTTGGCAGCTTGGCCAGCTCGCCCATCGTCTCGGGTGTCATGTCAACAATCGAGCGACCGGGGATGTTGTAGATAACGATCGGTATATTTGCGCAATCATGCGCAGCGGTGAAATGTGCCACCAGGCCGCGCTGAGTCGGCTTGTTGTAATAGGGTGTCACCACCAAGGCCGCATCAGCGCCCGCACTTTTGGCAAATTCGACAAAACGAATCGTTTCAACAGTGTTGTTGGACCCTGCCCCAGCAATCACCGGCACCCGGCCAGCCGCCGCTTTCACAACTTCTGCGATGACGGTCTCATGCTCGTCATGTGTCAGGGTGGGGCTTTCACCAGTGGTACCGACGGGGACCAAGCCGGTTGATCCCTCGCTGATATGCCATTCTACAAGGTGTTTGAGTGCATCCAGATCCAACTCGCCGTTGTTAAACGGGGTGACGAGGGCTGGCATAGAGCCTTTAAACATGGACACGCTCCCTTAGCAGTGTATTTCAGACGGGCGATGGCCCGCCGACATTGTTGATCTGCCGATAAATTGAGTTGAACCCAGCAGGTCACGGATTATCGTTATTGACTCTAGCCTTGGTTCATTGGAAAATGCAAGCGATGACACGCATTCTAACCCTACTTGTTCTGATTTCCGCACTTTGGGTGCATCCTCTGGTTGCCCAGCAAGGCCGTCATTTAGGAAGCGCCTTGAATTCGATGCGGTCCGAAAAATGGAGCGAGGCCGCCAATACTGCGGCCAAGTCAGGAGATGTGGCCGCTGATGTAATTGAATGGCACCGGCTGCGCGCAGGAATGGGTTCAGCAGATGATGCGCTAGCCTTTTTGTCCCGGCGTTCGGATTGGCCGGGGCTTGCCTATCTCCGCCGCAAAATCGAACCTTCAATTGCTGCTGCCGGAACTGAAGCTGTTTTGAAGTTTTATTCTACTGAAGCGCCGCAAACTGCCGAAGGTGTATTGAGCTATGCCCGGGCGCTGATTGCCACCGGGAAACGAGGGGACGGCGAAGCCAATCTGGTTGTCGCTTGGCGGACCATGCCGATGGGCTCGGCCATTCAGACAGCTTATCTGAAAGATTTTGCCAAGCTGCTAAAACCTCACCATGCCGCAAGACTGGACCGGCTGTTGTGGGATAACCACCTGGTCAGCTCAAAACGAATGTTGTCACTGGCCCCTGATGGGGATCGCAGGCTCGCAGAAGCGCGTATTGCCTTGCAAGAAAGAACGCCAGGAGTCGACGCCAAAATCGAAGCCATTCCGGCCCGTTTGCAAGATGCACCAGGATTGGCGCATGACCGGTTTAACTGGCGCGACCGCAAGAAGCGGCGCGAGGATGCGATCACTTTGATGTTAGAGCGGAGCGAAAGTGCCGAGAGCCTGGGCGAACCTGAACAATGGGCGCGTCGCCGCCGCGATCTAGTGCGTCAGGATATGCGCGATGGCAACAACCAGCGGGCCTATCAGCTGGCTGCGCGCCATCACACCACCCCAGAAGCAGGTTATAATTATTCCGACCTCGAGTGGCTCGCCGGGTATATTGCGCTGCGAAAACTAAATGATCCCGCAACGGCTGTGCAGCACTTTGACCGCTTTTTGGATTCCATCGAGACACCTATCTCTATCGGGCGGGGCGGGTATTGGTTGGGACGTGCCTTTGCGGCGATGGATGAACCGGACAAAGCCCATGAGGCCTATGCCTTGGGCGCAAATTATCAAACCTCCTACTATGGCCTGCTGGCCGCTGAAGAGATTGGCCGCCCGTTTGATCCGGCGTTGGAAAATCCACCTGCAGTCCCATCCTGGAAACAGGCTGAGTTTGCTTCATCATCGGTGACCAAGGCGGCGCTGATGATGATTGATGCGGATGAGTTGGATCTGGCCGAACGCTTCCTGACCCATCTGGTCGAAGGGCTGGACGAAGTTCAGGCACGGCAATTGGGTCTGATGGCGGTTGAAATGGGTCATGCGCATCTGGCTGTAATGATTTCAAAACGAGCCGCGCGTCAGAGTATGGAGCTAGAGGGGGCCTATTTTCCATTACATGCCGTTGCAAAGGAAAAGCTGCCAATGGCCAAGGAAATGGTATTGGCAATTTCACGACGCGAAAGCGAGTTCGATCATCAAGTGGTCAGTGGTGCGGGCGCACGCGGGCTGATGCAGGTGATGCCAGCAACGGCAAAATTGGTGGCCAAAGAACTAGGTATACTGGCCAAGCATTCAACCGCACGCCTAACCGGCGAGTGGGATTATAACGCCAAACTGGGGGCCAACTATCTGGCGGGGTTGGCGGGTACGTTCGACGGCAATATTGTTATGATGGCAGCCGGATATAATGCCGGGCCGCGACGTCCGATTGCCTGGATGGAACGCTACGGCGATCCGCGTGACGGCACCCCGGATATCGTGGACTGGATTGAGCACATCCCATTCAACGAAACCCGCAATTACGTCATGCGGGTTTCTGAGAGCCTGCCTGTTTACCGCGCCCGATTGGGTAAAAAACCGTTGCCCGTGCCGTTCACTCAAGAACTGGCTGGGTCAACCCTTCGCGCGTTCGCGCCATAGGGTAAACAACCCAGCTGCGATAATGATGCCGGCACCAATGGCCACATTGGTACGGATAACCTCGCTGAACACTGCGATGCCCAATATGGCGGTCCAAATAAGATGGAAGTAGGCAAAGGGTTGCACGGCGCTGGCTTCGGCCATTTCATAACACTTGATCAACAGCCAATGCCCCGCGACGCCAGACACACAAAGCAACGCCATCCAAAGCCAGTCGCTGCCAACCATTGGCTCCCAGAACCAGATGCCAACAACCGTCATGCAAACTGCGCCAGCAATGCCGGTCCAAAAAAAGCTGGTTGCGGTGGTGTCTTTGCGGGCCGCGTACCGTGTCAGCAACCCATAAACCGCAAACATCAATGCCGAGAAGAAGGGGATAACAGCTGCGGGGTTAAACACGCCCATGCCCGGCTGCAGAATAACTAGCACCCCGATCAAGCCTACGCCAATCGCTGACCAACGTCGCCAGCCAACGCTTTCTCCCAAGACCGGACCACTCAAAGCAGCCACCAACAGAGGATAAGAGATAAAGACCGCCTGGCTTTCGATCAGGCCGAGAATGGTAAAGCCGTAGACGGCGACACATATTTCAGCAACCAGCAAGGCGCCTCGAAATATCTGTAATCCCAGTTGATCCGTTTTTGCAGTTGCGCGGATGCCGCCGGGGGCTCGGGTCGCCAGAAACACCACAAACGCGGCGAAAAACCAGTAGCGCACCATCACCACCATGTAGGTGTTATAGGTTCCGGCTAAGTGCCGGGAGATCCCGTCCTGAAGGGCAAAAACCACAGTCGCACCAATCATAAGTAAAATGCCCAAAGGCACATTGTTGGTTTGCGTCTGTTCAGTACTGACCTGTGTCATACCATCTTTGCCTTTGTCATATGCCGCTTGCGCCCAAAACCCGGCACGCGCGTTACTTCGAATCCTGCCTCTTCCAACCCGCGCCTAACAAAACCGGCTGCCGTGTAGGTCGCCGCACTACCACCCTGTTTGGTGTGGCGCGCCACTTGCTGCATCAAATCAGCCTGCCATAGTTCGGGATTTTTGGCGGGAGAGAACCCATCCAGAAACCAAGCATCCGCCTGCCCCGTCCACTCTGGCAGCGACACGCGCGCGTCGCCTATGACCACATTCAGCTGCAACGTGCCCAAATCACAGCAACCGGTTCCCTTCCAGAGCTGTAGAAACCTCTCGGCCCAGGGTGTTATGGCGGGAAAAGCAGCCAGCGCTTTTGCCATATCTGCGGGCAACATTGGAAAGGCCTCGAAACTGGTAAAGCATAGAGGCGTGGTCATCCCCGCCTCTTCCCAGGCCTTCCAGGCGGTCAGCATGCCAAGGCCCGTCCCAAACCCCAGTTCGGCGATTTGAAACCCAGGCACAAACCGCTTTGGCAGGTCGTTGCCTGCAAGAAACACAAATTCAGTTTCAGCCAGTCCGCCCTGAAGTGAAAAGTAGGGATCATCAAACTTATCTGACACCGGCACAACGTCGTCGCGCCAACTGAGGCGGGCCTGCTGGTCTACCATGTGATTATCCCCTAAATGAGTAGCTGGAACGGCGCGACACTGTCGAAAGGGCAAACAAATGGCAATGGCTGACATAACGGTGCGTGGCGCGGGGGCGTTTGGACTGACAATCGCCTGGGTCTGTGCCCAACGTGGTGCGCGGGTCCAAGTGGTCGATCCAAATGGTGCGGGTTCGGGGTCCAGCGGCGGATTGGTCGGGGCGCTGGCCCCCCATGTGCCTGAAAACTGGAACCCCAAGAAAGCCTTCCAGCTCGACAGCCTGCTGATGGCGGAGAAATTCTGGTCTGAGGTGGAAGAGGCCGGAGGTGTCTCTTCGGGCTATGGCCGGACTGGGCGATTGCAACCCATCAAGGACGACAAGGCCTTGGGAATGGCCCGTCGACGGGCGGAAACAGCGCGCGAGTTGTGGCAGGGCGAGGCTGAGTGGTCAGTCTGCAAGACTTCCGATCTCGGATCATGGACCCCGCCCAGCGCCACCGGCTATGTCATCCACGACACCTTGACCGCCCGCATGTCACCACGCCGCGCCGGGGCCAGTCTGATCGCCGGGTTGGCTGTGATGGGGATAGATGTGGTACCCGAGGCCCCGGATCAGGGATTGGTGGTGCATGCCAAAGGCTTTGCTGGGCTGCAGGAGTTGAACGCCGAACTGGGAAAGACGATCGGCAGCGGTATAAAAGGCCAGTCGGCGGTACTGCGTTTTGACGCTGGAGAGGTGCCGCAGATTTTTGCGGACAACCTCTACATGATTCCACATGCAGATGGGACATTGGCCATCGGGTCCACCAGTGAACGTGAGTTCGATAACCCGGACGAGACTGACGACCTTCTTGAGGACGTAATCGACCGTATCCGCACGCTGATGCCCGTTCTGCATGGTGCTGAAGTGATCGATCGCTGGGCTGGGGTGCGGCCGCGATCTAAGTCCCGCGCGCCCATGTTGGGTGCCTATCCCAACCGCCCCGGACATTTCATCGCCAACGGCGGTTTCAAGATCGGTTTTGGCATGGCCCCCAAGGTGGCGCATGTGATGGCGGATCTGTTGCTGAATGGGGTGGATGCCATTCCCGACGGGTTCCGGGTAGAGGATAACCTGTAAGCTTCTGCCCTATTTTGGCAAAGCAACCGCACTCATACATTGTCGCCCGTCCGGACCTCGCACCCACAGGTCATTGCCCTTGCGGCACAGAGTTGCTGTTTCAAAATGCATGAGTGGCGAGGAGGCTCGGAAGCTAAATTCTGCAAGTGGTCCGATCTGCGCAGTTGCCATGAGCATCAGCTGCTGCGCCAGTAGCGGACCGTGCACCACCAGCCCTGTATACCCTTCGACATCGCGTGCGTAATCCAGATCATAATGGATGCGATGCCCGTTGAAGGTCAGCGCCGAATAACGAAACAGCAGGGTTGAACTGAACTCAACCTCTTGGGCATCGGTTTCATCCAACCTTGCTTCAGGCGCGATTGGCAAAGGTGCCTTTGGATCTGGGTCCTCGCGGTAGACCAGATCCTGCCATTCGGTCAGGCACAGCTGGTCTTGCTGCCAGATTTCATGTCTGAGCGTCACAAAACCCAGCGGCCCACTGCGTCCGCTCTTTTGTGTTGCCGTTTCCAATACAGATCGTTTTTCAGCCACCAGACCAGCGCGTAGCGGCTCGCTAAACCTCAATCGGCCACCAGCCCACATTCGACGCGGCAGGCCCAGATCAGGCACTAGCCCACCGCCGGTTTTCGGGTGCCCGTCACGCCCCAAATTACTGGTCGGTTGTGGCGTCCAGAAATACAGCTGATGAAAAAATGGCGGTAAGTCTCTGCCAGCCCGAAGAGACGGCCCCTGCCCTAGCGCAACTTGCAAAGCGGCAGCACGGTCCGGGTCCATCATATCTGATTGCACGATCAGGTCTTGGGCTTTGGCATTCATATTTCTTCTCAGCGTTGAATCTCGGTTTGCAGATTTTGCATCAAGGCCGACAAGGTCGTCAAATACTGATCGCTGGTCAGATGACCTGCATCGTCGAACTGGCCACCCGATCCCGCCAGATGCACTGGAGGTCCCGCAATTATGCGAGGTTGGAACGGCACCATAAAGGAGCGCAAGACCATCTGTGCCTGTTCACCACCTGTCCGACCGGCAGCAGCCGACATCAGGGCGACGGGTTTATCTACCCAAGGGCGACCGTCGGTGCGGCTGATCCAATCGAGGGCGTTCTTTAGAACCCCTGAAGGGCCCTTGTTATACTCAGGTGTGGAAATCAGTACAGCATCTGCCGCTGCAATCTGATCCGCCAACTGCTGAACCGCAGCCGGAACGCCATCACGGCTTTCCGCATCTCCATCATAAAGTGGCAGATCGAGGTCCGCCTCAACATGACTTACGTCACCAAGCAACCTTACCGCTTCAAGCAGCAGTTTGCGGTTGGTGGCCTCGCGGCGCAGCGAACCAGAAAGGGTCAGGATAACGGTCTCGGGCATGTTGTGGTCCTCTCTACATGTGGTGTACGGATTAACCTAACCCCGATCAGCGAGTACAAAAGCCCAATAGCTGCGCAGCTCCTGTGCATCGTTGCTTTACCCAAATCGTGTTTACTTGCACCCTACCCCAGCTTTGGCTCATTCTGATCCTCAGCAATGTCTTTTACGGTGAGGTTTATTTTGAGCGACGGCCTGTGTGTGTCCTGTTCCTTGTGCTGCAATGGCACCCTGTTCTCCCGCTTGGCTATCAGCCAGCAAGAGGCGGATCGGTTAGAAGGCGATATCGAGGTTTTCACCCGCAATGAGAAACTGCGCATGCGCCTTCCCTGTCCACAGCTGGGTAACGACGGGGCGTGTGGCTGTTACCTGCAGCGGCCTAAAACCTGTCGCACTTATCGTTGCCAACTTCTGAAACGCAATGAACGGGGTGCCATCCCCAATGCAGATGCTCTGGCAATCGTGAAAGACCTGCATGCAATGCAGGACAAAGCCAAATCAGCGGCCATCGATGCAACGCCCGGACCTGAGCGTCGCAAAGGTAACACCAACGCCGCACAAGCGATGCGTGCGTTGAAGACCGCCAGATCAAAGCATCCGGAAGAGATAGACAAATACCTGTTTCAAAACGCCGAGTTTCATTTCGAAACCTTCGTGCGATATGTCCGACTGCATCTACAGCCCAATTTTCGCAAGGAAAAATAGGGGTCGCATCCGTGGCGACCCCTTGTCAAAGCATCAGCTCGCTTGTGGGATGACCACAATTTCAACGCGGCGGTTCTGCGCCTTACCTTCAGGTGTCAGATTGCTGGCCACCGGCTGGTCTTCGCCTCGGCCAATTGTCTGCACCCGGTTGTAGGGCACACCACCGGCCTGAATTTGATCTGCCACCGCATTGGCACGGCGCACTGACAGGCCTTGGTTATACGCAGCCTCACCGTCACTATCCGTGTGGCCGATCACCTGCACCGAGCTATCTGGATAGCGCAGCAAGCTGTTCGCAACTTTTTGCAGATCTGACTGTACTGCCGAGCTGACTGTATAGCTGTCGGTTGCAAAGGTCAGGTCGTTCGGCAGAGATACAATCAGCCGGTCGCCCGTGTTGACGATTGTGATGTCTTCATTGGCCAGCTCGTCGCGCAGTTCAGCGGCCTGTTTGTCCAGCGTAGCGCCAATCGCGCCACCAGCCACGGCCCCAATCGCTGCTCCACCCAGAACCGCCGCAGTTTTGTTGCTGCTATTGGACAGTGCACCGATGCCAGCGCCGACCAGCGCCCCAATAGCAGCCCCACCTTTGGTGTTTTGATTGGGATCGCCATTATACGTTCCCAAGGAGGCTGGATCGGTACAGGCACTCAGGCCCAGGGCGGCAACCAGAACGGTTGCTGTCGAGAATTTTACGATGGTCATGGTCTGGCCTTTGCTGCTCGGAACCGCGCCTGTCGCGCGTCTTTTGCCCAATATATCATGCTTCATGGCAAAAGGCTCAACCCCGGTGACCTCCGGGTCGGCAATTCCCCGCGCAACAACCGTTCCTCAGGCCTCGCTGCGTGCGGCCTCATAGGCCAGCATTGCCCGTTTCACTGGCAACCCCCAATGGTATCCACCTAAGGCCCCCGATTTGCGCAAAGCGCGGTGGCAGGGAATCAGCCATGACACCGGATTACGCCCCACAGCGGTTCCCACTGCACGTTGTGCGCGAGGTTCACCAATCGACTGGGCGATCTCGGAGTAGGTCGTGACCTGACCTGATGGGATCCGCAACAATGCTTCCCAAACCTTGATCTGTAGTGGAGCGCCAATCATGTGCAATGCGGTTTCACCGCGTCGGTCAAAGGCTGCGCTGACCAGCGGGGCCAACATCGCCGGGTCTTCGATGAAAGTCGCTTTGGGCCAACGCGACTGCATATCAGCCATGGTCGCTTCAACTCCTGTTTCAGCAGCAAAACCCAGCCCACAAATACCCTTGGCCGTGCCCATCGCCAGAGCCTGCCCAAAGGGACTATCAAACCAACCCCAGAAAATTTGCAGGTCATTCCCTTTGCGGGCGTATTCACCAGGGCTCATTGCTTCCCAGCGAAGGAACAGGTCATGCAGGCGACCAGACCCGGACAATCCAATTGCGTGAGACGCTCCCAATGTGGTGAAATTGTCGTGCAACAAGGCCTTGGCGTGTCCCAGTCGCAAATATTGCTGATAGCGTTTGGGCGAGACCCCAACCCAGGCCGAAAACAGACGCTGGAAATGTGCCGGGCTCATATCCATCTTTTTCGCAAGCTCCTCCAGAGACAGGTTCTCGCCCCCTTCATCGATCAGCTCGATTGCGCGGCGCATAACGCCATAATGATAGCTTTGCTCATTCGTCTGAATATTCATCCGCGCATCTCCTGTGGTCGTCTGAAATTAGACTAAGGATTGACTGGCGATCATACGACCCGAAACCTGCGCCTTGAGATGATTTATGGGGTTCCCGACATTCACCACTTCCAAACGAACGTCGGTTTTTGCTAGAGGAACCTGATTTCAGGTGCCATTACCTTACTGATCACTGCGCCCGTATTTACAGCCTCGTAAATTGATTTGGGCGGGCGAGCAGTCTCATCAACGCTACGGCGAACCCAGCTTCTGACCTCCATCGACTTCAGTGATTGCGATAGTGCTCGATCTGTAATTCTCGGCAATTTTCGTTTGATATCATTGAAGTGACTTGATGAGTGGAGCGACGTCAGCACCGGTAGTGTCCACGACCGGCGGAGCAAATCTTGATCTTCATCAGCGGAAACGTTTTGAATTTTGTTGGCGATTGCAGCAGCAGCAGTCCCTAGCAGTGTAAGCCGAAACTCTGGACGCAGTGGATGACCGTAACCGGGATTTCGTTCTACCAACCCCATCTTGATCAGATGATCCATGCTCTGTGCGAAAGCAGTCCTACTCGCGCCAGTTGCCACCAGCAGGGGTGCCTGGCGTCCGGCGATGCCTGCATGCATGTTTGATAGTATGGGTAACGCCCAAGCTCTTGAAGTAATGTTGACAAACAATTCAATGTACATAAAGTATAGCTAATACATTTAAGGTCAAGAGGAAAGACTATGTCTCTAATTTCGCTCGATGAAACCATAACTATTTCTCTGTCAGTCACGGATCGCCATGTAAGTGCTGAGTGGTACAGCAGTATGTTGGGGTTTGAGACAATCTACCACGCCGACGACGCAGGCTGGTCAGAACTTCAGACGAATACAGGCGGAGTAACAATTGGCCTAGGCGAGCATACCAAACCCGCCCCGGGCAACTGTGTACCCGTGTTTGGAATCGCTGACTTGGACGCCGCGAGGCAGAAGTTGGAGCTAGCCAAAGTTAAATTTGACGGTGAAACGGATGTAGTCGAAGGCATGGTCAAAACAGCGACTTTTTATGATCCTGATGGCAACGCGCTCATGCTCGCAGAAGATTTGACAGGCGGGTCATGATTTATCGCACCAGCTGAACCAACCACGTGAAGGACGGCAATGTTCCACCTAATTGCCGTCTGACGCACGTCTATTAAAGGGCGGTTACAAGGGGGCGCGGTTAAAATATGGCGCGGAGGCTGTTGCGAAACAGCACAGGGTTAACCCTGCCTGAGCCAATTCTCCGGTTTCCCGTTGCGATGCGTTGCCTGTCACGTCATTAAGGCCCGCGATGGCAAAGCAACTCGATTATCATACCCTCCGCGAGATATTTTCGCGATTTCAGGCAGCTGAACCAGAACCCAAAGGGGAGCTGGAGCATGTTAATGTTTATACCCTTACGGTGGCGGTCGCCCTATCGGCGCAAGCCACCGATGCCGGAGTGAACAAAGCAACGCGCGCATTGTTCCAAATTGCGGATACGCCGCAGAAGATGCTCGACTTGGGCGAAGCGGGGCTGACCGAGCACATCAAGACAATCGGGCTGTTTCGCCAAAAGGCCAAGAATGTGATCAAGATGAGCCGCATTCTGGTTGAGGACTACAATGGCGTGGTCCCGAATTCCCGCGCTGCGCTGCAATCATTACCGGGTGTCGGGCGCAAGACCGCCAATGTGGTTCTGAACATGTGGTGGCAGCAACCGGCACAGGCCGTCGACACTCATATCTACCGCGTTGGCAACCGGTCCGGTATTGCGCCGGGCAAGGATGTCGATGCGGTTGAACGCGCTGTCGAAGACAATATTCCCGCTGATTTCCAGCTTCACGCCCATCACTGGCTGATCTTACACGGCCGCTATCACTGTAAAGCACGCAAACCGCTCTGTGGCACCTGCCTGATCCGCGACCTGTGCATGTTTGAGGACAAAAACCTATGAGAACTTACCAGATTGTTGGCATCGGCAATGCCGTTGTGGATGTCATCAGCCAAAGCGATGACAGCTTTCTTGATCTTATGGGGATCGAGAAAGGCATCATGCAACTGATCGAACGTGATCGCGGTGAAGTGTTGTATGCAGCGATGCAAGGCCGAGTGCAGACGCCCGGCGGTTCCGTGGCCAACACCATTGCCGGCGCCGGTGCTCTGGGGCTGGACGCGGCATTTATTGGCCGCGTGCACGATGATGCGCTGGGACAATTCTATGCAAAATCGATGAGCGACGATGGCGTAGATTTTGTGAACCCACCCGTGCCTGGCGGCGAGCTGCCGACCTCGCGCTCGATGATTTTTGTGTCGCCCGATGGTGAGCGGTCGATGAACACCTATTTGGGTATTTCGTCCGAGCTGAGCTCGGCCGATGTGTCCAAGGACGTGGCGGGTCAAGCCAAGATCATGTTCCTTGAAGGCTATTTGTTCGACAAGGACAAAGGCAAAACAGCATTCCTGGAGGCAGCGCGCAGCTGCCACGAAGGCGGCGGCAAGGCTGGCATCGCAATTTCCGATCCGTTCTGCGTGGAACGTCACCGCGCTGATTTTCTATCACTGATCGAAAACGAACTGGACTACGTGATCGGCAACGAGGACGAAATCAAGTCGCTGTTCGAAACTGATGATCTGGATGAGGCGCTGGCCAAAACTGCCGCAATCTGCCCGCTGGTGGTTTGCACCCGCTCTGGCGACGGCGTGACAGTTGTTTCCGAAGGCAAACACATCGAAGTCCCTGTGACCAAAGTTGTTCCGGTAGATGCGACCGGTGCAGGTGATCAATTTGCTGCGGGTTTCTTGTTTGGTCTGGCCACTGGTCGTGATCTGGAAACTTGCGCTAAAATGGGCTGCGTTTGCGCCGGCGAGGTGATCAGCCACATTGGCCCACGCCCCGAAGCCAATATGCTGGCGCTGCTCAAGGCCGAAGGTCTGGTTTGATCTGATCTGACTTTCAAGTTTTTTAATGTAGTTAGAAAGCCGCCCGTACTGGGCGGCTTTTTTGTTGGGAATACCTATTCCAGTTCTGCCGCGACAAGCGCCTTGCCGAGAAGGGCTCGGAAGGTTTCAACATCCGCCACATCCAGATCAGCGATCAAGGATGTCTGGGTTTGGACGTGTTCCGTCACTACCTTGTCAATCAGGGCAAAACCGCTGTCGGTGAGACCGACCAAAAAGCTGCGGCTGTCAGCAGGATTCACGCTCCGCTTTACCAGCCCGTCGGATTCGAGCCGATCTATCCGATTGGTCATCGTCCCCGACGCCACCATGGTCCTTTCCAGCAAGACACCCGGCGACAGGGTATAAGGGGCCCCTGCCCGGCGCAGGGTCGCCAGCACATCGAACTTGGCGGCGTTCAACCCGTGCTTGGCAAACGTCTTATGCATTTCCTTTTGATAGGTCAGATACAGCCGCGCAACGCGACCGATAATGCCCATGGCCGTCACATCCAGATCTGGCCGCTCTTTTTCCCATTGTCGGGTGATAAAATCTACGTGGTCCATAAACTCTTGTCGCACATTTTCTCTTGACGTCAAGATTGAATCAATTATCTCGACATCAAGAGAAAAGGAGTTTCCCATGTCCAGACGTTTAGATCTGCTGCTCACTGCCCTTGCCCCAGCCATTTGGGGGAGCAGCTACATTGTGACCACACAGCTGCTGCCTGAGCATTCGGCCATGACCGTGGCGTTTCTGCGTGCCCTGCCCGCTGGATTGCTGTTGTTGCTGATTGTGCGTCAGTTGCCGCCATTGAACTGGGTCGGCAAAATTTTCATTCTAGGCGCGCTGAATTTCTCGATCTTCTGGGCCATGCTGTTCATTTCCGCCTATCGCTTGCCGGGTGGCGTCGCCGCAACGCTGGGGGCCGTTCAGCCATTGATCGTGATTTTCCTGGCTGGGTTTGTACTGCAAACCCAAATTCGCGGCGGTCAGATTCTCGCCGCGCTGTTGGGCATAGCAGGCGTTGCACTGCTGCTTCTGACACCTGCAGCCCAATTGGATACGGTTGGAATTTTGGCCGGTCTGGGCGGCGCGGCATCCATGGCGGCAGGCGTAGTCTTGACCCGCAAATGGCAGCCCCCGGTTCCGCCGCTAACTTTCACCGCATGGCAGATGACGGCTGGTGGGCTGTTATTGCTGCCAGTGGCCTTGTGGGTCACACCCGAGGTCCCCAGTTTCACCCCGGCCAATCTGCTGGGCCTAGCCTACCTTGGCCTGATCGGTGGCGCGTTGACCTATGTGTTGTGGTTCCGTGGCATCGCCCGGATTGATCCAGCATCAGTGTCTATTCTTGGTGTATTCAGCCCGCTGTCGGCCGTTGTCCTTGGCTGGGTGTTCATGGGGGAGACATTGTCGCCAAGTCAGGGGGCTGGGGCATTCTTGGCACTGTTTAGTGTCTGGTTGGGGCAAAACAAATGGAAGCTAATTCGTTCTCGCAAACTACCCGTGAAACCGATCTCTTGAACGCTATGCGATGACCGTTTTGAGGAATGCCTCAAATCAAATCCTATTGGCTAGATCCAAGCCGCGAGAAAACTAGTTTCTTGCGGCTTTAAACTCTTCCGGCATAGGCTCTTATTCTTCGTAGAACGTCTTACATTTTCGGCCCTGATGGCACGAGAGCAGTGCTTTCTCGGTTTCAGCATCCAAATCGTATCCATCCCCACCGCAAGGATCAAATTGTGACACGAGATCTTCGCCTTCTACACGAGCAAACAAGATGTAATCCTTACCGCTGGAAACGCCCGAACAAATGCCCGCATGGCAATAAACTTCCAAAATGATGCTTTCTTGAACCTCTTCAGAAAAACTTCGTCGCCCTAGAACAACCCCATCAAAGGTTGCTAGAACACGAGTACGCCCATCTAGCGCGTCCAAGTTTTCATACAGTTTCTCCCGATCAAAAGTCAGCCGACCTTTGAAAACTCTGTACTCATCTTCAGAAACTGCAGCGTCCGTGTAAGCCATTGAGATGCTCGACGAGAAGCAGGAATAAGCTGACACTGAGCCTCCCAAAAAGCTCAAGCATATGAAAGTGAAAGCTAAAAGCCGCATCTCACAAGTGCCCCTTAAACTCCTCAATGACCCGAGCATAAACCTCGCGCTTGAACGGCACGATCTTCTCAACCAGCTGATCCACCGGCTGCCAACACCAGGCTGAAAACTCGGGGTGATCGGTATCGATATTGACCTGATCATCTGTCCCAGTGAACCGCATCAGATACCACTTTTGCTCTTGGCCGCGATACTTGCCACCCCAGAATTTGGGCACCACGTCGTGCGGCAGGTCATAGGGCAACCAGCCGTTACTTTCGGCGATGATCTCGACCAGTTCAGGCGTTACACCGGTTTCTTCCTCAAGCTCGCGCAGGACAGCCGCGCGGGGGTCCTCACCCTCATCAATCCCGCCCTGAGGCATTTGCCAAGCATCTTTGAACCGATCCTTGCGCTGTCCAACAAAGACGTCGCCATCCGCGTTGATCATCATCACACCCACATTGGGGCGGTAGGGCAGCTTGGCAATCTCACTCGGGGTCATCGTGTTCTCCTGATCAGTCGCGCTACTGTGTACAGGTGCCCCCGCGTCGCACAAGAGGGTGACGCCGCGTTTCGGGTGACAAGCCGAGCCAAGGCCGTAAATCTGTCCGGCAAACCTGAGGGAGAGTGTTATGACTGAGTACCCAAACCTGCTGGCACCGTTGGACCTGGGCTTTACCACCCTAAAGAACCGCGTGCTGATGGGGTCGATGCACACTGGCCTCGAAGAGACCCGCGACTGGAACCGGGTCGCAGAGTTTTATGCCGCGCGTGCGCGGGGCAATGTTGGCTTGATGGTCACCGGAGGCATTGGTCCTAATCTGGAGGGTTCTGTTCTGCCTGGCGCGGCAATGATGACCTGTGACGACGACGTGAAAAACCACGCGATTGTCACTAACCGGGTCCATCAGGCAGGCGGCAAGATCGCGATGCAGATCCTGCACGCCGGACGCTATTCTTATGGTCCGAAATGTGTTGCCCCCAGCGCGGTGAAATCGCCGATCTCGCCCTTTCCGCCGACTGAGCTGGACGAGGACGGGATCGAGAAGCAGATCGGCGATATCGTCAATGCCGCGTGTCTGGCGCAAAAGGCCGGTTATGACGGGGTCGAGATCATGGGCTCCGAGGGGTATTTCCTCAACCAGTTTCTGGTCACCCACACCAACAAACGCACTGACCGCTGGGGTGGGTCTTATGAGAACCGGATGCGGTTGGCGATTGAAGTGGTCCGACGTACGCGCGAAGCTGTTGGGACCAACTTCATCATCATCTTCCGCCTGTCGATGATTGATTTGGTGCCCAATGGATCGACCCATGACGAGGTGGTGCAGCTGGCCGTCGAGGTTGAAAAAGCAGGCGCCACAATAATCAACACCGGCATCGGCTGGCACGAAGCCCGCATTCCCACCATCGCCACCAGTGTCCCCCGCGCGGCTTTTGCCTGGGTCACCAAAAAGCTGATGGGCAAGGTGGGCATTCCCCTGATCACCTCGAACCGGATCAACTCCCCCGAAGTGGGTGAAGAGGTTCTGGCTACGGGCTGTGCCGACATGGTGTCGATGGCCCGCCCGATGCTGGCAGATGCGGAGTTTGTGACTAAGGCTATGACAGGCGCGAGTGACCAGATCGCCCCCTGCATTGCCTGCAATCAGGCCTGCTTGGACCACACATTTGGTGGCAAGTTGACCTCCTGTCTGGTGAACCCACGGGCCTGTCACGAAACCGAGTTGCTGATCGAACCCTCCCCAATTGCCAAAAGTGTTGCCATTGTTGGCGCGGGACCGGCTGGGTTATCTACGGCGCTGACCGCAGCACAACGCGGCCATGCCGTGACCCTGTTTGATAAGTCGGATGAGATTGGTGGCCAGTTGAACATGGCCAAACAGGTTCCGGGCAAGGAAGAGTTCTGGGGATTGGTGGACTGGTACCGGACCATGGTCGCTGAGGCAGGGATTACCGTGAAACTGGGGGTTGAGGTTGGAGCAGATGACCTCGCCGAATTTGACGAGGTGGTGATCGCTACCGGTGTCATTCCACGTGATCCGCAGATCCCCGGACAGGACCGCGACAATGTTCTGACCTATATCGACGTGCTGCGCGGCAAGGCGCCGGTTGGCAAACATGTTGCAGTGATCGGCGCTGGAGGCATCGGGTTTGACGTGTCCGAATTCCTGCTAGAGGAAGGCCACAGCCCCACCACAGATTTACCGTTGTGGATGAAAGAATGGGGCGTCGCCGATCCTGCAGAACATCGCGCTGGACTAGCTCCCGAAGGGCCTCAGCCTGCTGCACCGGTCCGCAAGGTGACGCTGCTGCAGCGCAAGGCAAAGGCACTCGGCAAAGGATTGGGCAAAACCACTGGTTGGATCCACCGGGCTACACTGAGAATGAAAAATGTCGAGATGATTGGTGGTGTAAACTATGAACATATTGATGACGCTGGGCTACATGTCTCATTTGGTGAAGCACGCGAGAACCCGACAGTCATTCCAGCAGATACCATTGTCCTGTGCTCGGGGCAGATCTCGCAGCGATCACTGGCCGATGCGTTGTCCGAGCGGGGCATCTCTTGTCACGTGATCGGAGGCGCGGACGTAGCAGCGGAACTGGATGCAAAACGAGCCATCAATCAGGGCACCCGGCTGGCTGCGACGTTCTAAAAGAGAGGTGCGTGAACCCGCGCATCTGCGCGGAACCACGCACCCTACGCATTAACCGTGGATGTTGCGACTATCAGTGGGGGCCTCTGTCCGGTCCTCCATTCCGTAGTCACGAATGACACTGGCAACACGCAGGCGATAATCGGCAAAGATACCGCTACGGCCACTGTCCTGCCCGGCACGATGTTCAGTCAGCGCCCGCCAGTTAGCCACGGCCTCTTCGTCGCGAAAAAAGGACAGCGACAAAAGCTTGTCTGCATTCGTCAGACTTTGGAACCGCTCCACCGAGATAAACCCGTCAACCTGTTGCAACAGGGGCAACAGATCGGCGGCGACCTTTAGATAGTCGGGCTTGCGGCCTTCAGCGATCTGAACTTCGAACAGGACGGCTATCATTTTGAGGCTCCATGTGGGGAAGAAGCCAGTTTTAGCCAGGTCCGGTCCTCGCGCAACAGGAACTTTTCTTTCTGAGCGAACTCATAGTTTTCGCGCCCCAAGGGATCTGCCGACAAACGTGCGCGGTAGGATTCATAATCCGCCAGGCTGGCCACGTTATAGATGCCATAGGCCAGCGTCGATGAGCCTTCGTGCGGGGCGTAGTAACCGATCAAGTCTGCCCCACAGCGCGGTATCGCCTGCCCCCAATTGCGCGCGTATTGCTCAAACTGGGATTTCTTTGTTGGGTCGATTTGATAGCGAATGATGCAGGTCAGCATTGATAACTCCGATTTTGATGACCTGCTTCTAGGGGCGATCCGCGAGCAAATGCTTCGCTCCGCATCGAAGTGTGGAGCTATCGCGTGACCTGGGCGACGGATGAACCGCCGCCCATTCTATCATTCAATTACGATGGTAATCACGTCTGAGACAATTGGGGTGGAATGCGGCACATGACCAAGATCCCCCATTACCAGTTGCAGTGTGTGCTGACCGGGTTCCAGATCAATCTTGGTTTCGGTTTGCCCGCCGCCAAAATGCACATGGTGCTCGTCGGCGGGTAACCCATACGACAGCTCATCAGCCCCATCTTCACCCTCGCCCAGCGGCGGACGGTCGATCAGCAAATGGTGGTGACCGGTATTGTCTTTCTCTGTCCCCGCCGGAGCAACACCCATGCCAGACAGGCCAAAGATAACTGTCACCGGAGAGACAAAGGTGTCTCCATCTTCAATATTCACAAAATAGACCTGAGCATCGGGATTAGAGGCGGTCTCGCCTCCGGCCCAAGCGGGCATTGCTAAAGAGACTGCAATTAGTGCCGCTGCAATTTTCTTCATCTGTCTAACCTTTTTAAAACACCTACAATGAAGACACCTTATCGCTCGTCCGCTGAGATTGCGACTCGCGTCCGGAAGATCCCATTGTTCCTAAACTCGGACACACTAGTCACTGGCGACGAAATTCGTTGTTCACATTTTATCCATCTCTGCCGACATCACGCGATCGTTTCCACATACCGAACGATCCAAGGAAAACCCCGGTATTATCCCACCAGCGCCCCGAAGTTGCCTGAATTGACCGCCATTCACATCCCCAAGCAAGATATGATCGAGGGGATCAAAATGGACCGACTGACTGAAATGGAAGCGTTTGCCAACGTCGTGGACCAGGGTGGTTTCACCGATGCCGCACGTAAAATGGGCATCTCCAAGTCCGCGGTTTCAAAACACGTATCCAGCCTCGAAGCGCGGCTGGGTGCACGCCTTCTGAACCGCACGACCCGCCGGGTATCGCCAACCGAAATTGGCCTAGCCTATTACGACCGCGCACGCCGCGTACTGAATGACGCCGGTGAAGCTGATGCCTTGGTTACCTCGATGCAATCGGCCCCCTCTGGACTGTTGCGGATTTCGGTCGCTACAGATTTTGGCGTCAATCACCTGTCACCGGTGCTATCCGAATTCCTAAGTGACTTTCCGGACATCACCGTCAACATGGTGCTAAACAACCGCTTTGTTGAGCTGATCTCAGAAGGGTTCGACATGGCTCTGCGTATTGGTGAGCTGGAAGACAGCACCTTGCGGGCCCGTAAACTGACCGAAACAACCAAGCGAATGATTGCTTCGCCCGAGTATTTGGAAAAATTCGGACATCCTCAGAAAATTGATGATCTGAACGAACATAAGCTGCTGCACTATTCGAACCAATCCAGTGGCAACATGTGGAAACTGACGGCACCCTCTGGCGAAAAACGTCAGGTGCGCACCGCCGGCTGGCTGAGTGTCAACGATGGTCAATCGCTGCTGAATGCCGCAATTTCCGGGCTCGGCATCGCCTACTTGCCAAGCTATTTGTATTCACAAGCGATGGCTGATGGTCTGGTTCAAGACGTTATGCCAACGCTACCTCGTGAAACCCAAGGCATCTATGCAGTCTACCCGCCGGGTCGATTTACCCAGCCCAAGGTCCGCGCCTTTATCGATTTCCTTGTCCACGCCTTTGCCGACAAAGGCCCCGGTGACTGGTAACCACTCTTCAAACATCCTTCAGTGCCTCAAACTACCCCATACCCCAACGGTGTGGGGTTTTTTTCTGCTGTGTTCAGCTCAGCGAGTTGCCTTTTCTTGACGCATTGGCGGTTTGCGCGGAATACTTGGGTTTTAACCAAGTTGAGTATTTACCATGGCAGGATCCAGTCTCACGGCCCCGGTTGGCCTTTCTCCCCGCGAAAGTCAGGGCAAACCCGTAAAGAACAAAGCTGCTGACGTCATGCTGGTTCGTGCGATGTTGTCTGCCAACGGTATTGGGCCAATGGGAGAATCCAAAAAGATGGATTCAGGCCTTTTGAAGTCCCTGAAGACGTTTCAGAAAAAAATCGGTTTCAAGAACCCTGATCAAGTGGTCGATCCCGGCGGCAAAACTGAAAAGGCGCTAAAGCCCAAGTTTGAAGCGCAAAAGCGTGAGGCGGCCAAGGTCGTCATGGTCGAGGTCAAGTATCGCGGAAAAATTCTGCAACTCACCGAGAAAGACCATGAAAAGATGGTCAAAGAGGTCTTTGCTAAACTCGACGGCTATATGACCTCGCTGATCAAAAACCACAAAAGCTGCATCGATACGCATCAGGATTATCTGGATACGGCGATGTTGAAAGACGGCGTTATGAATGCGGTTGCACAGGCCATCATTATTACGGCCGGTTCCGTCAACATGCCCGATATGAAAATCATCAGCCGCTCGATCAAGGCAACTGGCGGTCTGGAGCGGGCGATTGCTTCAAAAGATCTGACCAAGCTGGATAAGGCCCTCCCCGAGGCCGAAGCGGCGATCAATGCTTTCAACGCCGAAATACAACGTTTCCTGAAGGATTTCACCGGGTCGGCACAGACCACTGCCACGGTACTAACCATTACTTCGGCCACCTGTTTTGCCGTTGTTGGTGCCTTGGCCGCGCCGGTTCTAGTCACCGGAGCAGGGATGAGCGCAACAGCAGCAGCCGTGACTTCGGGCGCCAGCGTCGGTGTTTTGCAAAGCGCGTCGCAGGAATTGGGCAAACACGCCAGTGGCATGAAGGTAACGGTATGGGGATCAGTCCAATCCATTGTCATTGACGGGACCATCGGCGGTCTGACAGCTGGTATTGGCAACAAGATCCCGCTGAAGTTCTGCGACAAGATGGGCAAGGCCATGGCCTCCAAACTGGGGTCAAAAGTGGCCTTCATGTCCAGTGCGCAGCTGGAGAAGTTCATCGCCAATTATCTGGCCGGTTCAGGCCAGGAAGTCATCAAGGGTGCCATCGGAGAGTCGATAAAGCTGGTCGGAATCTGGATGAAGAAGGGCAAGATTCCTTCGGAGAAGGATTTCGACGCAGCAGTAGAGAGCGTCTTATACTCCGCACTTCTGGGCGGTATGGTTAAAAACCTTGGCGGGTTCCAAAAGAAATGGGCGTATAAAAACAAAGACATGCTGACCGGAACCATTCTGCCTGATCGGTTTTCCAAACTTGCCAAAAGCAACACAATTCCCAAGACACTGCAGGCCAAGTTATGGGCGGACGTAATGAACAAAGTCTCGAACGAGGGGCTAAAGGCTGGTCACCACGAGATTTATGCACGCGCCACCGGCAAAGAGAGCGAAAAGCAGCTAACCGATATGGCTGCCAAGGCTATGCTTAAAGACAAATCGCTCCAAAAAATCATCGACCGTGAAATGTTGAAAGCGATGAAAAAGCACGGGATCGAGGCGAAATAGCCCAACTTTACTGTGAGTTACCGGTTCAATAGTACCGCTTCAACCCGGCGGTTGGCTTCTCGCCCTTGGGGTGTCAGATTGCTGGTCAACGGGGCCATATAACCAACACCAGCAACGTCGATCCGGTTTACATCAATGTCGTAGGTCTCGTGCAGACGTTCTCGGACCGCCGCAGCACGTCGACGAGATAGAGAGATGTTTTTGTCTTGTGCTCCAACGTTGTCGGTGTGGCCCACCAATGAAATATGCATCTCTGGGTTATCACGCAGAACTTCAGCCAGTCGCACAAGGCTTTCAAACGGACCAGAACCCAAGCGAGCAGACCCGCTGTCAAACTCCAGGTTCTCCAAAACCACGCGGCCATTGTTTGTCAGTACAGTGAGCAGCCCCCTCTCTTCCGGTTCTACCGTTTGATCAGGTTCGGTCACCGGTATCGTAGGTTTGGGTGGCGTAACATCAATGGGATTGGTTTCAGGTGGGGTCACTTCAATCACCTGAATATAGCTGGCGCCACGAGATCGGGATACCAACAGCGACAAGGCCTGTTCATCCCCTTTTAGAGCGGACAAAAACAAGTAATCGCCGATTGCTACCGTCATATCCGGCGCAGGAACCACCTCGATACCAAAGCGGAAATCAAAGCCGCCGCAGTCTTGTGCCTGACACTGGAACAAAATGTCATAGCCTGCGTCCTCCAATTGCTGTCGCATCGGAGCAAACAATTGAAGCGAAGTGGCGTCCCCCCCTGCCCGCCAAGTGCGTCGCAGCACCTGGCCCTCGAAATGCCGGACAGGAACACTATCGTCAGCCGCTGGCCCCAGCGGCAACGCATAGCGCGCTAGCGGACTGTGCCGCTGCGCCAGGGTCTTGGCCCCGTTTGGCAAGGTCAAATCACTTGCCAGCGCAGGTAGTGCCAGCGCCGAAACGCAAAATATGACCAGTGCGCGGATCACCGGAACTGGCTGTGGTATTCGTCATTGGGCTGCATCGCGGTCGCGCTGGCAATCCTGTTGGACATGTTGAAAAACCCGGTCACATTGGCAATGTCCCAGATATCGCGATCGCTAAACCCAGCGTCGCGCAGGCCCTGCCTGTCACTTTCTGATATTTCAGCACTGGCAGTGGTCATTTTGGCAGCAAAATCCAGCATTGCGCTTTGACGTGGATCCAGAGATGCCATCCGGTAGTTCATCACCAGAACTTCACCCAATTTTGGATCACCGGACAGTTGCCGCACGGCGGCACCGTGGGCAACCAGACAATAGAAACACTTGTTGATCGACGAGACCACCACCGCGATCATCTCGCGCTCCAGCTTACTCAGGCCACTTTCTGCCAACATCACGTCGTTATACATACCGGTAAAAGCGTTGAGCTTCGCGATATCAAAGGCGTTGGCCTTAAGAACATTGGGGATCATGCCCAGTTTTTCAACACAGATATCAAAGTACTTCTGGGTCTCAGGTGGCAGAGGATCCACCATCGGCAGGTCCAGCGCGGTGGGCATGGTCTGATCAGTCATTCTGGTTCAATCTCCGTTCGGCAAAATGCGGTAATGATACTGTCCCACAGTGGTCATGCCGAGGGAAGCATAGAGCCCGTTTGCGCCTTTGTTACGTTTGGTACATATCACCGCCAGCGTATCAGCACCGTTGTCCAGCGCCCAAAGTGCCGCCTGACGCATCATCCAAACGCCCATTCCTTTGCGACGCTGATGCGGTAAAATCTCTAACGCGTGTATCATGGCAACGCCATCATGGATGGCACAAAACGCTGCACCAGCAGGTTTATCATCGTTGCGACTTAACAATGCGGTTTTAGCGCCTGCCACACGATCCATCACCGCCCAGCGATGTGGTCCTATACCACCCGAAGACCATATCTCCTTTTGGATTGCCAGGGGCTCCCAAACACAAAAAGTGGTAACCCGCGGGATCGCGACATCGCCTAAAAGGGTCGCAGGACAGGCCCAAATATTAACCGGGTCCATCACCTCATAGCCACGTGTCGCAAGCAAAGCATCCAGGGGATCTTCGCCTTCATGCACCATGAACAACGGCTTCTGGCCCATTTCGCGCATTGCCGACTCGGCTGCGACTATATCTGCATCTGTGACCACACCTGACACTGTCGCCGCTGACACCCGGCTTCCGCCGCCAAGTCCCTGGCGCAAAGTGACAGGGCCTAGGTTCGTTCTGGTCGCAGCCGGCCAAGTTGCTTCTGATACAGCGTAGTAACGCGGATCTGTGCTCACAGCTCAAGCTCCTTGGCCAATTGCGTCATCGCCGCATCAATGCGGGTGCCGATAGTGCCACGGATCACGATATTAGCGCCAAATGCGCCATCCTTTTGAAACGGATAGCAGCCAATTGACAGGTCATCATACTTCTCGGCCAGTGCACTTAAAGTGGGCGCAATGTCCCCCTCTCCGCGCAAAACGCGCAGGGTTTGCGAGAGCATCGGCTGGCCGCCGGTAATCGTTGGTAGGACCGAAGCTACCATCGCCTGAAAGACCAGTGGCACCCCGGCCATCACATGTACATTGCCAAGGGTAAATCCCGGCGCAACTGAGACCGGATTGTCAATCAGTGTTGCCCCATCAGGAATACGCGCCATGCGTAGACGGGCCTCGTTCAGCTCACTACCGGATTTTTTGTAGTGCTCTGCCAGCAGTGCCCGCGCATCGTCGCGTACGTCAATGTGAGCATCAAAGGCCTGCGCAATGCAGTCGGCAGTAATGTCATCATGCGTGGGGCCAATTCCACCGCTGGTGAACACATTATCAAAGCTGTCAGATAGTGCCCGAACCGCTGAAACGATTGCAGCTGCATCATCACTGACAATACGAACCTCGGCCAAATCTACACCGTGTTTGGTCAGCTCACCGGCCAAAAAATACATATTGGCGTCGCGTGTGCGCCCCGAAAGGATCTCGTCGCCAATGACCAGCATGGCTGCGGTGGGGTTTGGCATCGTCTCACTCCTTTGGCGGTTTTGCCCGCAAGATACCCCCACCCGCCGTAAGGGCAAGCAGACAGTTTCTTTTTCAACTGTAACCTTCAATGATCCGATCAAACAGAGTGTCATCCTGAAGGCTCCGCGACAGGATCATCGCTCCTTCAAGCGCCGCTATCATGCGGGCCGCCTTGGTTTCGGCCTCCTCCGCTCCTAGTCCTTTGGCTTGAAAAATCTGTCCCAGCCACTGGATATTCCGAACAAAGAAAGCGCGGGTTTGGCGGGCCACTGGATCTGGCAAGTCGCGGATCTCGGCACCAAACATGCCGCAGAGACACATTTGACCATCCTCGATCAGGGCTTTGCGATAGCTGGCCGCATAGCGCCGCAGCATTTCATCTGCGCCTTCATCGGCTGGCTCGCCCAGCGCAGCAAGGAACCGGTTGGTATACCGTTCCGCCAGCGCCGCCCCCAAAATTTCCTTATTGGCAAAATGATAGTGCACGCTGGCCGACTTAATGCCGATCTCAGCTGCGATCTCGCGAAAGGAAAAACTGTTGTAGCCGCCCTGCCGCGCCATCCGCTCGGCGCTGTCCAGGATACGGCTGGCGGTTTCTGAATAGGTCATTTGTACACTCTTTTATCTACCTACCTACAGATAGGGATTGACGACTCACTCTGCAATCTCAATATAGCTACCTATCGATAGGTAGACAAAAGGAATGACGACATGACCACTCCAACAACACTCATCATCGGCGGTTCCAGCGGCATGGGTCTGGAAACAGCCCGCAACCTGACAGCACAGGGCCAGCATGTTACTCTGGTTGGCCGTTCAGCTGAAAAACTGGCAGCAGCCAAAGCAGAATTGGGTTTTTTGGCTGAGACAACGCAGCTGGACCTGTCCGACACAGAAGCGACAAATGCATTTGCAGCTGAACTGAAGACCAGCAAGCGTCACATCAACCAACTGGTGAACGCAGCAGGCATTTTTGCGCCCAAGCCATTTCTGGAGCACACCGGTGAAGACTACGATGCTTACATGGGGCTGAACCGGGCGACCTTCTTCATCACCCAGGCGGTTGCAGAAAACATGAAAGCTAATGGCGGCGGGTCCATCGTGAACATCGGTTCGATGTGGGGCAAGCAGGCGGTCAAAGCGACACCTTCATCCGCCTATTCCATGGCGAAGGCTGGCCTACATTCTCTGACCCAACATCTGGCGATGGAATTGGGCGAGCACGGCATCCGGGTCAATGCGGTCTCTCCCGCCGTTGTGATCACGCCCATCTATGGCGCATTTATTGACCCGGACCAGATCGAAAACACCCTGACAGGGGCCTTTGATGCATTCCACCCCGTTGGACGTGTGGGCCGCACCTCGGATGTTGCAGCGACGGTTGCGCATTTGTTGTCAGATCAAGCGAGCTGGGTCACCGGCGCCATCTGGGATGTAGACGGCGGCGTTATGGCCGGCCGCAACTGATACTTTAACAGCAGGCGGGGGTGCGATAGGCAGAAGGCATGAACTTTGCCACGCCCCTCATCCCCGCCACCCTGATCCGCCGCTACAAACGGTTTCTGGCCGATTGCCAGCTACCAGATGGTCGCGAGATCACCGCACATTGCGCCAACCCTGGCTCAATGATGGGGTTGGCCGAACCGGGAATGCGCGTATGGTTGGAACCAAACGACGATCCGAAGAAAAAGCTCGGCTATGGCTGGAGGCTTGTTGACCACGAGAACGGCCACTTTACCGGAGTTGATACCTCAGTCCCCAATCGCGCTCTGCGGGCTTCCCTTGAGGCTGGGGAAATCATTGAACTGGCGGATTATGAAACCCTGCGCCCCGAGGTAAAATATGGTGAAAACAGCCGTATTGATTTCCTGTTGACCCAGTCCGGCCTGCCCGATTGTTACGTCGAGGTCAAAAGCGTCACCCTGATGCGTCAGCCGGGACTCGCCGAGTTTCCTGACAGTGTGACCAGGCGCGGCACCAAACATTTGGGTGAGTTGACCAAAATGGTACAGCAAGGCCACCGGGCTGTGATGCTCTATCTGGTGCAGCGGACCGATTGCCAGCGCTTCCAGCTAGCGGCTGATATCGACTCGGCTTACGCTGCAGCTTTTGACCAGGCACAGGCCGCTGGTGTTGAAAGACTGATCTATTCAACCAATATTTCACCTGAGGAGATTACCTTGGGCGCGGCTATTCCCGCGGCCTGAACAGCGCGGCATCACAGCCTATGGTCCTTTTGTGCCAATACCCTTAAATAGCGATCCAAGATTGCAGCGATGGAGCCCATCTTGATGAGAAAAAACGGTGGCCGGACAACCAAGGACGGCATTCGCATTTACCAACAGGCCGACTATGCCGGCATGCATGTGGCCGGGAAACTGGCGGCGCGTATTCTGGACGACATCGCCGCACATGTCTTTGTCGGCCAAACGACTGGTGAAATTGATCGGGTGATCACCCAGATGGTCGATGACGCTGGCGCCAAATCAGCCACCATCGGCTACAAAGGCTATCAACATGCCAGCTGTATTTCAGTGAACCATGTGGTCTGCCATGGCATCCCCGGTGACAAAAAGCTGAAAGATGGTGACATCCTCAACATTGATGTCACCGTGATTGTTGATGGCTGGTTCGGCGATACCAGCCGGATGTTTGTCGCAGGCAAGCTACCGCGCAAAGCTGAACGGCTGATCCAGGTGACTCATGATGCCCTGATGAAGGGTATCGAAGCGGTCAAACCCGGCAATACTTTTGGCGACATCGGTCATGCCATTCAGGTCTATGCCGAAAGCCAGCGGATGAGCGTTGTACGCGATTTCTGCGGTCACGGTCTGGGCGAGGTTTTCCACGCACCGCCTAATGTGTTACACTATGGCCGCCCTGGCACCGGTGCCACACTCGAAGAAGGCATGTTCTTCACGATTGAGCCAATGATCAATCTGGGCCGCCCCGAAACCAAAATCCTTGCCGATGATTGGACAGCGGTAACCCGCGACAAGTCTCTGACCGCTCAATTTGAACACTCAGTTGCGGTGACCGCTGACGGTGTTGAGATTTTCACCCTTTCCCCTGCTGGCAGGTTTCATCCAACCTACGGCTGACCCGCAAACCCCTCTGCGTCGGTCCAGCTGACGGGCACAGAGGGGTTTCATCAACCGTTTGACCAACACCCAGAATGCCCTAACCTGATCCCCATAACGTCTATTGGGGGTGGTTATGCCGTTTAGGTCTATCGTTGGATTGGTGTTTATACTGGGCCTTGCGCAACCCGCGCCGGCGCAAGATGCCAACATTAGCTTTAATCTGTTCAGTTATGAGGGTGCCTATCTTAACCGAATTTTCCGGTTTAACGCCGATTACACTGCCAAATACAACATCCCAATCGAGGTGCCCTTTGCCCTACAAATCCCGATACGCAGTGATGTCGAACTCATCGCAGACGGGCGCCCCAGCGGCGGTATTGTCAAATTTACCTTCGCCACTAAAGACCCTTCCGGGCGAAAATTCATTGAGAACTTCCATGTGGTCGATGCAAGCTTCCCGATCCCACAGGATAGTACCGACCCAATGCCCATCCGGTTGCGCAGCGCCGCCAAAGCCCTGACACAGTCGGCCTACCCTTCGGCGGTCCAAGGCTTCACAGATGCCAAAATTATCAGCACCCTCGAAATTACCGTCAATGGCCTGCGCGCGGTTGAGCTTCTGGGCACCTATACCGACCCCGCCAATGGTCCGATGGTGTTGCAACTGGTCGCCGTCCCACATCCCAACCGTGCCGAGAGCTATTTCATCGTTCACAACATCAGCCGCACCATGGTTCCGATGAGTGGCCCGGAACAGCTGTCCGAAACACTGGGTGGCCGGGTTTTGGACAGTTTCACCTACGACTAATGTCCAAAGCAGAACCGGATCGTCTTCATCTAGCCAAAAGTATCCCGGGGGTGAATTGCCGCAATAGCGGCAAGAGGGGGCAGCGCCCCATCTTGAACTCAAGCCTGGATCTGCACTCCGGGCTTAATCCTCAGTTAAACCAATCAACCTCGGCACCTGCGCCATGGCGTTGAACAGCTCTGCCCCCTGGTCGGACAAGTCAGCACCATCCCCTTCGGGTACATAACCCAGACAACGCATCCCTGCCCGTGCCGCCGCAGTTGCTCCCGTAGTGCTATCTTCAATCACCAGACAATCACGCGCCTGCACATCAAAATGACTTGCGGCGGCCAGAAATAATCCCGGTTCCGGTTTGGCCACCCCCAATGAATGGGCCGAAAACATTGCATTGGGATGAAACCGATCCCATAGGCCATTCTGACCAAGAGTAATCCGCATTTTGTCTTCACTGCCGTTTGAGGCTACGCAGTATTGAATCCCCTGCCGGTCCAACAGCTCCAGCAGCTCTGGAATACCCTGCACAAGCGGGACGCCTTGTTGCAAACACTCGTAGGTTTCCTGATAAACATCATCGACCCACGTCGGTGGCAACTCTGCGCCCCTTTCCAGGGCGATCTGCAAAACATCGTCCATTGTGGCTCCAACAAACAAATTCATGCATTCAGACAGTGTCAGATGCAGGCCAAACTTGGCCAGGTTGTCTGCAACCACCTGATTTGAAACCACTTCGCTGTCGACCAGCACTCCATCACAATCAAAAATCACCAGCTTTGGAGTTGGAAAGGTTGTTGGCATCTATCAAATTCCACTTTCAAAATAAGTCAAAAATCGAGCTGATGGTCGGGTGAGCTCTAAATATCCCGCCACATCAAAGTAATATAGGTATCACCATATTTCCGGCTATCGCGCAGCTGATAGCCTTCGGGCGCGGGCATCGGGGCGTTTTCCTCCCACACAATCAGCGCCTCATCATCAATCCAGCCGCCAGCGGCCACCGCCGCCAGTGCCTTTTCCCCCAATGCGCGACCATAAGGTGGATCCAGGAAAATCAGGTCATAAGCTGCATCCGGATTGGGGCCCAACTTCAGCGCATCGCGTTTGATCAGGTTGGTGTTTTCCTCACTGCGTGTGATCTCGATATTCTTGCGGATCAGATTTGATGACACCCGACCATCATCAACAAAAGTAACACACTCCGCCCCGCGCGACAGCGCCTCAAGCCCCAGTGCGCCGGTCCCTGCAAACAGGTCCAAAACCCGCGCGCCGGGAATGGCGCCGGTATGGGTCAACACATTGAACAGGCTTTCACGGACCCGGTCGGTGGTGGGGCGCAATTGCGCCCCCGCATCCCCCTTACCCACGGCAGCCAGTGCCCGACCGCGAAAATCTCCGGCAATGATCCTCACGCCTTCAACAGACTTTTCAATTCAGTTTCGGGATCAGCCACGGCCTGCGAATCACAGGTTTTTCCCATATCAATCAACCGCTTACCCACCATATAGGCGCGAGGATCGTTCATCGCATCTACCGCCAAAAGCTGAGCATCTTTGAAGTACCAATACGACACTGACTGCCCTTCGCCGGGTCGCGTAACAACATGGGTGTAGCCGGTATTCAGCCCTGCAATTTGCAGTTTTACATCATATTGGTCCGACCAGAACCATGGCTTGGCCACGTATTCTTTGCCAGCACCCATAATATTCTGTGCCACCAATTCTGCCTGATCAATGGCATTGGGTACGCTTTCCAACCTGATCCGGCCGCCCTTATAGGGAAAGGAGGCACAATCGCCTGCCGCCCAAATCGCAGGATCTGATGTGCCACCCTGAGCATTGGTCTCAATGCCATTGTTCAACGTCACTCCGGCCATCTCTGCGAGATGAGTCGCTGGTGCGATGCCAACTCCAACCACCACAAAACCTACTGTGACTTCTGAACCATCGGTCAATACTGCGCCGGTGACTTTACCGTTCTCACCAACCAGCCGGTCCAGGCCAACGCCTTCGCGGATATCTACCCCGTGCCCACCATGCAGCGTGCGGAAATAGTCCGAGGTCTCAGGGGCCGCGACCCGTTGCAAAATCCGATCAGCCATTTCCACCAATGTCACCTGTACACCGCGTTTGGCGCAGACAGCGGCGGCCTCTAGCCCGATGTAACCGCCACCGACTATCAACGTGCGGGCCCCTTCGGTCACCATAGGGGCCATCGCATCGACATCCGCTAACCCGCGTACGACAAACACGCCGTCAAGATCGCCACCAATTGAAGCTGGCAGGCGACGCGGGTCCGACCCGGTGGTCAGCGCCAGATGATCATAAGAAATCACCTCATCCGCCAGTGTGACTGTTTTGATTGCAGCATCAATTGCTGTGACCGGCTGCCCCAGTTTCAGAGTGATGTTGTTGTCCGCATAAAAACTCTCGGGTCGTAGGAACAATCGCTCCAGCACCATTTCACCCAACAGATACCCCTTGGACAGCGGAGGGCGCTGATAAGGCAGGTTCGGCTCAGACCCGATCAACGTGATCTCACCGTCAAACCCATCTTTACGCAGCTTGGCCACCAACGAAGAACCCGCCTGCCCTGCCCCTATCACGACTATGTGGCTCATGTTCCACTTGCCTCCCAACACTGTTCCGGTCACGTCTGTTGCCGGACCCTATATGTGGGTTGAACCAAAACGCAATTAGAAGTGATGAGGCTTAGATGATTTCAGTTGGTGAAAAACTGCCAAAGGCAAACCTGGTACAAATGGGACCTGATGGTCCTGAATCGATTTCAATTGCCGATAAGACAAATGGCCGCACAGTTGCGATGTTTGCTGTACCTGGCGCCTATACGCCAACCTGCAGCTCGGCGCATGTACCCAGCTTCATTCGTACTAAAGACCAGTTTACGGCCAAGGGCGTTGACGAAATCATCTGCATTTCTGTCAATGACCCGTTTGTCATGGCTGCATGGGGCGCCGAAACAGGCGCAACCGAGGCAGGCATAACCATGCTGGCCGACGCCGAATGCAACCTGACCGAAGCCATCGGGATGCGTTTTGATGCGCCCCCGGCAGGCTTGGTCGCCCGCTCACTGCGCTACGCCATGCTGGTTGAAGATGGTGTAGTCAAAATTTTGCAGATGGAACAAGGCCCTGGCGTTTGTGACCTCACCGCCGGAGAGGGTCTGCTAGACGCCATGGCTTAAACCAGGCTGTCCAGCTTACGAGCCAGTTTGGCATCCTGTGTGCTGACCCCACCCACATCATGTGTGGTCAGCACAACGGTTACCTTATTGTAGACATTGCTCCACTCGGGGTGATGATCCCATTTTTCAGCCCAGATCGCGGCGCGCGTCATCCAGCCGAACGCGTCAACAAAACTGCTGAACTTGTAGGTTTTGGCGATGGCATCCCGGCCCTCCATCAGCGTCCAGCCGGTTTGGAACAGCGGGTCCAGCAAAGGCCCGCGGGTTGCATCTGACAGTTTCTCAGTCATTGCTGTTCCTCCACTTGCAATTTTTTGAACGGGCCGTAATCCGTCAAGATTTCAATCTCTTCCTCGATCGCAGCGCGTTCGGCTTCAAGATATCTGGCCACCGCATCAGAAAACCCGGGATCACCTAACCAATGCAAGGAGTGTGTCTGCGTCGGCAGATATCCGCGCGCCAGCTTGTGTTCACCCTGGGCTCCGGCTTCGATTGTTGCCAATCCCATTGAGATCGCCAGATCCATCGCCTGATAATAGCACAGTTCGAAATGCAGGCATGGATGATGTTCCGTACAGCCCCAATAGCGACCATAGAGCGTGTCACGACCAATAAAATTCAGCGCCCCGGCCACATACTCGCCGTCACGACGGGCAAGTATCAGCGCCATGTCATCGGTCATTGTGTCTTGGGCAATATCAAAGAAGCTGCGTGACAGATAGGGCGACCCCCATTTACGCGCTCCGGTGTCCTGATAAAACTCCCAGAACGCATCCCAGTGCTCGGGCTTCAATTCGTTCCCGGTGAACGTTTCAATCTCGCCGCCAAACCCCTGCGCCTGTGCGCGTTCCTTGCGGATGTTCTTTCTTTTACGAGACGACAGGCTGGCAAGAAAGCTGTCGAAATTCTTGTAACCGTGATTAAGCCAGTGAAACTGCTGCGTCAGTCTTGGCATCAGGCCCATTTGTTCGCCTGCCTTGGCCTCAAACTCCGTACAAAACGTAACATGCAATGACGACAGCTGATTATTCGCCGCCAATTGCACAGCTCCCTGTATCAGCGCCGAGTGGCCAATGCCTTCATACTCCGGCCGCACAAGCAATCGCCGCCCTGTCACAGGTGTAAACGGTACCGCCATCTGGAGCTTTGGATAATAGCGCCCGCCGGCCTGCTCAAACGCATGGGCCCAGTTGTGATCAAAAATGTATTCACCCTGGCTATGCGACTTTGCATACATCGGGGCGCAAGCGATCAACTCTCCTTCCCGATAGGCCGTCAAGTACTGCGGCTGCCAGCCAGTCCCGCGCCCAACCGAACCGCTGTCTTCCAGTGCCGTGAGAAACCGATGGGTGGTAAAGGGATCATTTGGACGCCCTCCATCAACCACTTCGGGACAGGCGCAGGCATCCCAGTCCCCGGCCTCGATCTGCGACAGTGAACCCAGCAACTGTATTTCGATTTGCGCCTGATCCATGGTGCCCCCTTGTGTCTGCATACTTGGGTAGAGACGGTCCGCGATCAACCCGGCAGGTTTGAAAGGTAGCCTTCGAAGGTCACATTATCGGCAAATGCCCGTGCTGCCGCTTCTTCAGCCGCAGAGGTGATGGTCCAGCTAAGCACCGGAACACCGCTATCCCGCAGGGACTGCACACGGGGTCGGGTCAGGTCATAAGCCTCATGGCTGATAAAACAGGCCTGAGCGCCTTCAAAATCTGGTATGTCACGCAAATGATCGCAGATTGCTGGGGTTAGCTCCGGCCACTCAGTCGGATCATAGGCGCTGGTCGTAATGCCGCGCGGTAAATGTGGGGCCAGTCGTGCCAGTTCGGCAACCGAATGGGGATTAAACGACATTAAGGCCACCAAACCACCGTAGCTGCGCAAGGCATCCACAGCAGCCTGTTCCAATGCGCCGACATCGGGACCCATCAGCCCATCCTGGTCCTTAACCTCAATCAGCAGCGGTACTTGACCGTCGACCAACTCCAATACTTCAGCCAGATCCGGAATACCTTCATCAACGCCACCTCTCAGCGGAATTGCCCGAGCCTGACTGTGGCTCAAGGCTTTGACCGGACCACTGGCCCCGGTCAGCCGATCAAGAATATCGTCGTGAAATACCATTGCCTGACCATCCGAGGTCAGCTGCAGATCGATTTCGATGCCATAGCCCGCTGCAATTGCCGCATGGATGGCCGCCCGACTGTTTTCGGGACGGCCGTCCGCGACATCATGCAGAGCACGATGCGCAATAGGAATGTTCAAGAATGCAGCAGGCAGAGGTGGTCTCATTTGATTTGAAAGACTCCGTCAATCTCAACCGCAACGCCAAGTGGCAACGACGGTGCGCTGACAGCTGATCGCGCATGGCGACCAGCGTCACCCAGGGCGGCGACCAAAAAGTCAGAGGCCCCGTTCACGACCATTGGCTGCTGGGTGAACTCATCTGTGGAATTCACAAATGCGCCCAGTTTCACCACTTTGACCAGACGGTCCAGATCACCACCACAGGCCGCTTTCACCTGTGCGAGCAAAGCAATGGCACAGCGCTTGGCTGCAGCGACGCCAGCTTCAACATCCATATCCGCACCCAATGTACCGGTGATCAACCCAGACTCGTCAGCTGAAATTTGGCCAGAGACATAGACCATATCGCCTGCCACGACATAGGGCACATAGTTGGCCGCCGGTGCCGGAGCGTCAGGGAGCGTTACACCCAGTTCGTTCAATTTCGCTTCAAAACCCATGTCATCATTCCTCCAGGATGCGTTTGCGTGGCGACGCTAGCCGGGATGCCCAACAGCGAAAAGAGCAAAAATGCAAACAAGCCTTAGCTCTCGCGGAAGGCCTTGAGGAAATAGGCGGCAAGTGGCTTGACCAGATATGATAGCGGCGAGTGGTCAGCAGTGCGAATATAGCTTTCGACAGGCATACCGGGGAGCAAAACGATACCTTCCGGCAGCTTTTCGAGTTCTCCGTCATTTAGCGTGATTTCAGCACGATAATAAGACATGCGGCTGGCCTCATCCTCAAACGCATCTGCTGACAGCAACATAACGGTGCCAAACAGATCCGGCGTTTCACGTTGATCCAGCGTCGAGAACCGTAGCGTCACAGGCTGCCCAACATAGACCTCGTCGACATGAATAGGGTCTACCTGTGCCGCAACAACCAATGGCCGGTCCTGTGGCACCAGATACAACACAGGTTCCGCCGCGCGGATTACCGATCGTGGAGTGTGCACCTGTAATCCATAAACAATCCCCGAGACGGGCGCCCGGATATCCAACCGCTGCAATTGCTCCAACAGGGAACGCCTGGTTTCTGCCAGCTCCAATTCCTGGTATCGCAAATCGCGCAACTGCGTGATGGCTGCCTCGCGTCGGCCAGTGCCAAGTTTAAGCACCTCAATTTCAATTTCGGTGATCCGCCCTTCAGCCTGGGCCTCACTCGCAATCAGCTCCCCTAAAGAACCTTGTAAATCAGCGGACGTGCGACGCAGGTTCAGCACGGTGCTCGCCTGTGCCAATCCTCTGTCCAGCAGCGTCTGCTGGTTGGTCAACTCTTGCCCAATCAGCTCCAGCTGGAGCGTCATCGAATCCTGCTGCGCTTTCACTCCGGTAATTTGGTTGGTAATCTGTGCTCTGCGCTTTGCCAGTTGCTCTGTTTCTCGCGCAATCGATTCACGACGTGCATGGAATAGCCGCTTCTGGCCAGCTATCAGGTCCTCGATCTCGATCCGCCCACCTGATAGCTCAACAAGTTCAGCATCAAATTCAATTTCATCGGCGCCGTCGCGTTCTGCCTCTAGACGCCCTCGGCGGGCGACAAGTTCAAAAAGCTGGCCTTCGGTGATCACAAGTTGAGAGCGCAGTCGATTGGCGTCCAATCGGAGCAACATTGCCCCCTCAACCACACTATCGCCTTCCTCGATTAGGATTTCAGAGACGATCCCGCCATCCAGATGCTGTACCACTTGTCTGTTTTGATCCACTTCGATACGGCCGCTTGCAACCACCGCACCGGCAATCGATGACAGCACCGCCCAGGCACCGAAACCACCGATCAACACCATCAAACCCAGCCCCCCGATGATCAACGGACCACGGGCAGACCATGTATTTTCCTGCTTCATGATACTGATCCTGCGGTTGCAGACTTTTTGATATCCTGATGGTTCGCCACCATTTGGCGCAATACCTGTTCTTTCGGACCAAAGGCCGTCTGGTTACCCTGATCCACAACCAGCAGCAAATCACACTCCTGAATCGCCGCAGGACGGTGCGCCATAATCAACACAGAGTTGCCTTCTGATTTCAAAGATTTAATCGCCGCGTTCAGGGCCATCGACCCCTCATTATCCAGGTTCGAATTAGGCTCATCCAAAATCACAATTACCGGGTCATCATACAGCGCCCGCGCTAGGGCGATACGTTGCATCTGCCCACCGGACAACCGGCCACCACCTGCGCTGACCCGGGTGTCATAGCCGTCTGGTAGTTTCGTAATCATCTCATGCGCTGCTGCTTTCTTGGCGGCTGCAACCACCTTTTCCGCATCCGGGGCCTCCGCCAGCCGCGCAATATTCTGCGCTATTGTGCCTTCAAACAATTGAACCCGCTGTGGCAAGTACCCGATATGCTGCCCCAGTACGTCGGGTGCATATTGGTCCAATGCAGCGCCATCCAGCCGAACAGTTCCAGCTGCGGCCCGCCACACCCCGGTTAGCGCCCGGGCCAACGTTGATTTCCCGGACCCAGATGGACCAATCACGCCAAGTGCCTGCCCAGGAGCCAGTTGAAACGATACATTGCGTAACAGCGGTGTTTGGTCACCCGGAGGCACAATGGTCACGGCCTGCACCTCCAGCTTCGCTTTCGGCTTAGGCAAAGACAAACGATCCTTTTCTTCGGGAACCTTGGTCAGCAACTCGCTTAGATTTCCCCATCCCTTGATGGCACGCTGGACCAGCGCCCACTGTCCCAGACCCAGCTCAATAGGAGCCAGAGCTCGCCCCATCAGGATCGATCCCGCAATCATCGCTCCCGGCGACACCTCCCCCTGCAATGCAAGATAGGCCCCGAGGCCCAACATCGCGGACTGTAGGAACAATCGCAGCGTCTTGGTCATTGTGGTGAACCGACCGCCAATATCATTGGCCGAAACATTATCTACCAATGCCTCGTCACGCGCGACCTTCCAGCGCCCAAATGCAGCGCCACGCATCCCCATCGATTGGATCATTTCTGATTCAGTTCGAATTTCTTCGGACATCAGGTTTCCACGGTGAGAAGCAACCATAGCTTTGTGCAAAGGTGCCCGTGAAAAGAACTGGTTCATCAACGCAAGACAGACCAGAACTGCGCCACCAACCAAGGCCAGCATACCCAACCAGGGGTGAAACAACGCGATCCCCGCCAAAAAGACCGGGGTCCAAGGCAGATCAAATGCCGCCATCAACACAGGCGATGACATCAGACGCTGCACCGATTCTAGGTCGCTTAGTCCGGTTTGAGCCACTGGATCGGGGGCAACAGCAGAGCGTCGGATCATTGCGTTAAATACCCGCTTGTCCAGATTGGCCTGAAATCTCGCTCCAACACGCGCCATGATCCGGCCACGCGCATAGTCCAATATACCCATTATGCCATATAGGAAGACGACCAGAAGTGTCAGAGCCACCAGCGTCTGCTCTGATCGGCTGCCCAGGACCCTGTCATAGACCTGCATCATGTACATCGGCCCAGTTAGCATCAGCATATTCGCAAAGAAGCTAAAAACGCCGACCGACCAATAGAGACCGCGGCTGCGGCTGCGGGCCAAACGCAGTTCATCTAACCCACTTTGAAATATTTTAGTTGCCATAATGTGCCCAAAAATAGTCGCTTGTTGCGTCGGTTTAAACGCAACTCTTACGCTCAGAAGGTTAACTTGAAATTTGTTCCAAATCTGTCACAACCAGACAAACAATACGAGCTACTACTGGGAACCAGAATGAATACCTATAAATCACACTGATATTGCGCTCATGTTGCAAATGAACGGACACAAAGGCCAACGGTTTTGACGCTACGATCAATTTTTATTCTTGTTTCGCTATTGCTCGCAGGCTTGACAGCTGGCTGCTCAGGCCAAAGCCCTGAAGCCCGTGCTTCTGGTGAAGTTTTTGACCCATACGAGGGCGTCAACCGTGCCACACACGGCTTCAACCTTGATGTGGACCGGTTTCTCTTTCGCCCTGCCTCCAAAGGCTACGTAAGCGTCATCCCACCCGATATGGTCACCAGTTTCGGCCTGTTTGCTGAAAATCTGTCGATGCCCGGCCAGGCCGTGAATGCGCTTCTGCAAGGTAACTTGAAGGAATCTGGAATCGCAGTGTCTCGGTTCTTCATTAACTCGGTGTTTGGCATCTTAGGCATGGGTGACCCCGCCTCGGATTTCAATGTACCCAGGGTCAATACTGACTTTGGTGAAACCCTACATGTTTGGGGCTTTGGTGAGGGCGCTTATGTGGAGCTCCCTTTGTACGGTCCATCGACTTCGCGCGATGCCATCGGCGTAATCGCTGATTTTTTCACCAACCCAATCACTTTTGCCCGGCAAAACCCCGCCGATAACATCGGAGTTTACGCTGAAATCGTGCGCCGGATGGGCGATCGTGGCAATTATTCTGCTACAGTTGATTCGATTTTGTACGAGAGCGCCGACAGCTATGCTCAAGCACGGCTTATCTACATGCAAAACCGCCGCTTTGAATTGGGCGGTGATCAAGATGCCTATGATGGGGTCTTTGGGGATCCCTACTCTGACCCCTACGAGGATATCTATGCCGATTAATCTGTTTAGCCGTCGCTCCTTTTTGGCAACCACGGTTTCTGGGCTTGGCTTAGCTGCCCTGCCGTTCCCTGCCTTTGCAATCAGTGAAAATAGTGCCCGCAGCTTAGTCGACAACGTAGTGAGCGACATCAACAAGGTGATCGCCTCAGGCAAACCCGAATCGGCAATGGTTCGGGATTTTGAGAAAATATTCGTACGTTATGCTGACGTGCCCATCATGGCCCAATATGCGCTGGGCGTTGACGGTCGCAGCGCCTCGAAGGGTCAAATGCGGTCCTTCACCAAAGCGTTCCAGGGGTACATTGCACGTAAGTACGGCAAGCGGTTCCGTGAATTCATCGGCGGCGGTATCGAAGTAAAGTCGACCCGGAAGATCCGCGCTGGCTACGAGGTTAAGTCGATCGCAACGCTGCAGGGGCAGGCGCCGTTTGAAGTGACATTCCTGGTGTCAGACAAGTCCGGCAAAAATAAGTTTTTCAACATGTTCATCGAAGGGGTGAACTTACTGCTGACTGAACGCACCGAAATTGGCGCCATGCTGGATCGTCGCAAAGGTGATCTCGACTTGCTGATCAAAGATCTAAAAACGCTGAGCTAGCCTTAAATGTGTGGGCAATTGGGCGGCACTCATGTGTCTTGCGCAATCTGACAAAAGCCCCCGCGTTCATGTGAACCATCAGCGATGCTGATAGTTATGTGATCTTGGGCGCCGCGCCTGCGCGGCGCTACGCCCAACGGAAGCCACCTCCATCAGGAGGTCGGCGATGGGCGGGAGGTCCCGTCTGCAACACGCGTCAGTTGCCAAATATATCCTTCAGCAACCCATCCACCGCGCGTCCCAGCTCCCGACCCAGTTTAGGTCCATTGCCATTATTTCGGCGTTCCGGGTTGGGTTGTGGTGTCGGAACAACCAATGGAGCAGGAGCCTGCATTGGCAGTGCTACGGGTGCCAGCCCATCATGCACCCGGATCATTGTTTCGCGCCAGATTTCAGCAGGAAGACCGCCACCGGTAACGCCTGACAGAGGTGTATTGTCATCGTAACCCATCCAGACACCGGCAACATATTCAGCCGTGAAGCCGATGAACCATGCATCCCGGGCAGCCTGGGTTGTGCCTGTTTTGCCCGCGACCTGCCAACCTGGCAATTGTGCCCGGCGGCCGGTGCCCTCAGAAATCACTTTCTCCATCATCCAAGTCAGCTGGTGCGCAGCACTTGTCTGGATCACCCGCTCTCCCATGCCACCACTGGTGCCAATCATAGCTTCATCATCATCCATCAACCGCAACTCGACCAATCCATAGGGGGTGACTGACGACCCGCCATTCAGAATTCCCGCATAGGCGCCGGTCATTTCGATCAAAGTGCTTTCCGAAGCGCCAAGCGCAAGCGCCGGGCCATCAGCCAAATCACTGGACAGACCAAAATCGCCTGCCACCTGGCGCACTAAATCGCGCCCAACCGCCTCAGAGATTTTTACCGCAGGGATGTTCAATGAATCTCGCAGTGCCCGTGCGAGGGTCACTTCTCCATAGAATTTATGCGTATAGTTCTTGGGGCACCATTGCCCCGAACCTGCGATATTCAGGCAGTATTCAGCATCCAGCACCAGATCCAGCGGTGAGTAGCCTAATTCCAGCGCTGTCGCATAGACAAAAGGTTTGAACGCAGAGCCAGTTTGACGTTGCGCCTGCGTTGCACGGTTGAATACGCCGGATACACGGGATTGCCGCCCACCAACCATCGCCCGCACAGCGCCATCCGCGCTCATTACGACAATCGCCGCCTGTGCCTTTGACCCTTCGCGTACCTTATTCTCAAAAATATAGGTCAACGCCTCTTCAGCCGCAGTCTGCAGTCGTTGGTCAAGCGTGGTGCGAATGACCACGTCCTCGGTTGTCTGATCACCAAAGAAACTGGGGATCTTGTCCATGACCCAATCCGCAAAATATCCACCCGCCCTCGCAGCTGCGGCTTTGCTCAATTGGGCAGGGTTGTTCCGGGCATCCTGTGCCTGCGCGACGGTCAAATACCCCTGATCATGCATCAATCCAACGATCACCTGCGCCCGGTCCTGTGAGCGTTGCAGGTTATTGGTTGGCGCATATCGCGTTGGCGCTTTCAGCAGCCCGGCCAACATGGCAGCCTCTGCAGGGTCGACCTCAGCGGCGGATATTCCAAAATAACGCTGACTTGCGGCCTCAAACCCACGTGCTCCAGCCCCCAGAAAGGCCCGGTTCATATAGATCGTCAGAATCTCGTCCTTGGAGTATTTGCTCTCCATCGCCAGCGCATAAATCGCTTCTTTGACTTTGCGCCACAGAGAACCTTGTCGGCAATCTGCCTCATAAGCCTTTTCGCTTTCCCAGACATCCGTATCATAGGGCACCCCTAAACACAGCAGCTTGGCTGTTTGTTGGGTGATGGTGGAGCCCCCATTGCCTGACAATGGGCTACGCCCTGCCCGCATGTTAATACGTATGGCACTGGCTACGCCTCTTGGTGAGATCCCAAAGTGACCATAGAACCGCTTGTCCTCGGTGGCGATAATGGCGTTTTTCAGATGTGGTGACACAGTCTGTGTGGTGACCACGCCACCAAACTGATCTCCACGCCATGCATACACCTGACCATTCCGGTCCAGCATCGTTACCGAACCACGCGCACGACCATCCAGCAGAGCACTGACGTCTGGCAGCTGCAGGTAGTGATACCCGACAGCCAGAGCCGTCAAAGTGCACACCACCATCCCTATCCGCCAAGTAAAGCCCCAGAACAGGCCAAACACCCAACGAAACAGTCCAGCTATTGCATAGCGAATACGTCCAAAAAATCCCTTTGGTTTGCGCTTACGTGGGCTGGACTTTCGGGCGGCAACCTTGCGTGGAGTTGGTTTACGCTTTGTCGGTTTTGGTTTTGCCGTTTTGCCGCCACCAAACAGAAAGCTGAACCAACCCTTGCTCTTTGGCTTAGACTTGCGTGCACTTTTGCGAGCGGGTGCCTTTCGAGACCCCGCCGAGTAGCGCTTATCTGCCACCAGAGGCTTATGCCCTGATCGTTTTGCCATGCCAATGTCCTGCCCGGTTCGCCCGTTTTGCATAGCATAACCACTCCGGCAGGCTTTGTTGAGGGGAAGTTTTTCTGCGGGTGCGCCTTCTTTGATCGTCTAAAAAACAGGCAACGATTATTATTTGAGCAACTATTTTGAGCCGACACACCCGGCAAAGGCGAACTCTGCTCCAAAATCATTCCCAAGACTCACTGCAGCCGCTTGTTTGCAGGTGCAGAACAATTGGGCTGGTCGCCTGGGAAAAGGATGCTGACATGAAAATGATCATTGCCGCCATCAAGCCATTTAAGCTGGAAGAAGTCCGCGAAGCGCTGACTGACATCGGCATTGCAGGCCTGATGGTTACTGAAATCAAGGGGTTCGGCGCACAGGCGGGCCATACAGAAATCTACCGCGGTGCAGAATACGAAGTAAATTTTATACCCAAGATGAAACTAGAAATCGTGGTTGCTGCCGATCAGGCCGACCAGGTCGTCGAAACCATCACCAAAACCGCCCGCACCGGCAAAATCGGCGACGGCAAAATCTTTGTTCTGGATGTGGCTCAGGCGGTGCGGGTGCGCACTGGCGAGACCAATCTGGACGCACTGTGAATAACGGCACAAGAAGGAACATAAAATGAAAATCCTGAAACTCCCACTCGCCGTTGCAGCGTTGATCGCGCTTCCCGCGATTGGATTTGCGCAAGACGCAGATGTCACCCCACCGAACAGCGAAATCGGCTACATCCTCACAACCTTTATGTTCCTGTTCGCAGGCGTTCTGGTGTTCTGGATGGCGGCTGGCTTTACCATGCTCGAAGTTGGTCTGGTGCGCGGTAAAAACGTGACCATGCAGCTGACCAAAAACATGGGTCTGTTTTCGCTGGCTGGCATTGCCTATTATGCGGTTGGGTATAACCTGATGTATCCGGGTGATGGTTGGTCTATTAACGGCATCTTGGGTGCCTTCTCGATGACCTCACTGGAACCCGTTGGTCTGGCCGACACCGAAACTGACCTGACCTATGCGTCCGTTGGTTCTGATTACTTCTTTCAGCTGATGTTCTGTGCCGCAACCGCGTCGATCGTGTCCGGCACTATGGCCGAACGTATCAAGCTGTGGCCATTCCTGATCTTCGTGATCATCCTGACCGCCTTCATCTACCCGATCCAGGCCTCCTGGAAATGGGGCGGTGGATTTCTGCAGGAAATGGGTTTCCAAGATTTTGCTGGTTCAACTGTTGTGCACTCTGTTGGTGGCTGGGCTGCCTTAGTTGGTGCGCTGATCCTGGGCCCACGTATCGGTAAGTACAAAGGCGACCGTACCATTCCAATGCCGGGGTCCAACCTGCCACTGGCTACTCTGGGTACCTTCATCCTGTGGATGGGCTGGTTTGGATTTAATGGTGGTTCGCAACTTTACATGGACACTGCCGCCAATGTTGCTGACATCAGCCGCATCTTCGCAAACACCAACGCCGCTGCTGCTGGCGGTGCGGTGGCTGCAATGTTGCTGACACAGTTCTTGTACAAAAAGCCTGACCTGACCATGATCCTGAACGGTGCGCTGGCGGGCCTGGTTTCAATTACCGCCGAGCCTCTGGCACCTTCGCTGGGCCTGGCCACGCTGATTGGTGCTGCAGGCGGTGTAATCGTTGTTCTGGTTGTTCCGGTTCTCGACAAGTTCAAAATCGACGATGTTGTTGGTGCCATCCCGGTTCACCTTGGTGCTGGTATCTTCGGTACTCTGGTTGTCCCACTCAGTAACGCTGATGCATCGTTCTTTGTTCAGCTGAAGTCTATTGTGATTGTTGGCATCTTTGTGACGGTTGTTTCGACCATCGTTTGGTTGGCACTGAAAGCCACCGTCGGCATTCGGGTTTCGGAAGAAGACGAAATCAACGGATTGGACATGGCCGAGCTGGGCATGGAAGCCTACCCAGAGTTTTCCAAGCTCTAATTCTACCCCCACATTGATACAGTTGGCGCGGCCCTTATGGGGGCCGCGTTTTGCGTTTTGGGGCAAGTGTTGGAATGTGAGTATTTTCAGCAAAAAGAAGGTGTGGGAGTGCAGGCCAAGATAAAGCATCAGATTTGCACAAAAAAAGCGCGCCACCAAATGGGGCGCGCTCTTTTGTTTTACTTAGATGCGCTTCTTAGACGCCAGCGTCGATGATCGCTTTAGCCAGAATAGGCACGGTATCCGCATTCAGTCCGGCGATATTCATCCGGCTGTCACCTACCATGTAGATACCATCGTCCGAACGCATCTTCTCCACCAGATCAGGGGACGTTCCCAAGAGTGAGAACATACCGCGATGCTGGGCAAGAAAACCAAACCGATCGGAGCCGGACAAGCGCTGTAGCTCATCCGCCAGCTGCTGGCGCAGACCCAACATACCCAGACGGGTTTCTTCCAGCTCTGCAGCCCAATCAGCCCGCAGGGCATCGTCGTTCAGAATCATTGTCACCAGTCGTGCACCGTGATCCGGCGGGAACGAATAGTTCTGACGGTTCAGGAAGGCCAGTGTACCCTGATTCAGTTTTTGTGCTGCGGTATCGTTAGATACCATCATCAGAAGACCGGTACGTTCGCGGTAGATGCCAAAGTTCTTGGAGCAACTTGCTGCGATCAGGCATTCTGGTGTCCCGGCAGCTACCAGCCGAACACCCACTGCGTCTTCTTCCAGACCATCGCCAAAGCCCTGATAGGCAATGTCGATCATCGGAACCAAACCACGCTCGTTCATCAGTGCGATGATTTCTTTCCACTGCACTTCATTCAAGTTGGCACCAGTGGGGTTGTGACAGCAGCCATGCAGCAGAACCACATCACCTTTAACCGCAGTTTTCAAATCTTCGACCATACCGTCAAAGTTCACACCACGGGTTTCACGGTCGAAGTACCGGTAAGTAACGGTTTCCACCCCAACGTAGTTCAGAATTGAAATGTGGTTGGGCCATGTCGGATCAGACACAAAGACACGCGCCGACGGGTTGGCCATCTTGATCAGTTCAAACGCCTGACGCACCGCGCCAGTGCCGCCCGGAGTGGCCGCAGCAGCGATATTGCCGCGCTCTACCGCACCACCCAAAATCAACTTGATCATCGCATCGGAATAGGCCGGATCACCAACCAAGCCGACATAAGACTTACTGGTCTGTTCTTCCCACAGCTTATGCTCGGCGGCCTTGATGGCGCGCATCACCGGCGTTACGCCCTGAGCATTTTTGTAGACGCCAACACCAAGATCAATCTTGCTCTCGCGAGGGTCCTCACGGAACTTCTGCATCAGCGCCAGAATTTTGTCGGCGGGCTGCGTTTTTAGGGTTTCGAACATCAGTTCTCTCCGGTTGCAACGGGTAAAGTTGGAAAGGCACCCCATTCGGTCCAAGAGCCATCATACAGCGCATGATCGCTTTTGCCGATGCGTTCCAGTGCAAGGCTGAGGACCGCAGCGGTCACACCAGAACCACAGGTGGTGATCGCGGGCTTATTCAGATCAACCCCGGCAGCCTCGAAAATAGTGCGGAGGTTTTCCACGGGCTTCATTGTGCCATTTGCGTTCAGCAGCATTGTGAAGGGTACGTTTTTAGAACTCGGAATGTGACCAGCGCGCAGCCCTTGTCGAGGTTCGGGAACCTCACCCCGGAAGCGTTCGGCGGCCCGGGCATCGATAATTTCGTGGTCGCCCAACTTGGCAGCCGCCGAAACCTGGGTCACATCGCGCACCATATGATTTTGCACCCGAACCGTCATGTGGCGGTCACGGATGACTGGTGGCATGTCTTCGATCTCACGACCTTCGGCTTTCCACTTGGGTAATCCGCCGTCCAGCACCGCGATATTGGATTGCCCCATCAGCCGGAACATCCACCACACACGGGCCGCTGAAAAGAGCCCAAGGCCGTCATAAACAACAACCTGGTGACCATCGCCAACACCCATGGCGCGAAGCCGCGACATGAATTTTTCAACCGGTGGCACCATATGAGGCAGCTCTGACCGATGGTCCGAAATGTCATCAATGTCAAAGAACCGAGCCCCAGGAATGTGGCCCGCCTCATATTCCGCTCGCGCATCACGCTTCATCGCGGGCAAAACCCACGAGGCGTCCAGCAGCCGCAAATCCGGATCTTTCAGATGAGCCGCCAGCCAATCAGTGGAAACAAGTGTCTTTGGATCGTCCTGCATGAATTTCTCCCTAGGCGCGTTGTCCAAGGCCTACTATCGGCAGCAGGAAGTCGCAAGGAAAAGACAGGGGGAAACGGACCCTTGGTGTTTGGTTTTAACTGAAACTTCGGTGAAGTTATTCACTTCGCTCTTCAGCAAGGGGTTTCCTCATGTTGATACCAGTCACCTGAAACCCTGCAGCTTGGTACAGATGCTGCGCCCGGTCATTGTCTGCAGCCACACGCAGCCTAATGTCACGATGCCCTGCGCCCGCATATTCAGCCTCAAGCGCCGCGAGCGCCTGCTTGGCATAACCTTTTCCGCGAAAAGGAGGCAGAATACAAAAGTCACTGATGAAGACTGCTCCGCCGTTGCCCCCCGGCTTGCACCAAAAATACCCAACAACCGGGGCATCCTTGGCCCCGTCGATCGCGATACAAAACAGGTCCTGCCCCGGGCTGTCTACGCCCTGCCCCAGATCCGCTTCGACCTCCTGTTCAGCCCGAAAACGGGCTGCCTGAAGATCGACATCGTAGTTGGCTGAGATTTCGGCCGCATAGTCGGGGATGAAATAGGCAAGATAGTCCTGAAACTCGCCAGCCTGCATCTTGCGAAGACGTATCATTTCTATCCCCATGCAAACAAAAAAGGACGTCTTGCCTTTAGCTGTGATCTTTCATCAACCGTGATTTCTGCCGCGACCAGTCACGCTTGGCTTCCGATGCGCGTTTGTCGTGGTTCTGCTTACCTTTGGCGATGCCGATCTTTACCTTCACCAGCCCCTTGTGATTGAAGTACATCACCAGCGGCACCAGTGTCATGCCCTTGCGCTGGGTCGCATTCCACAGGTTAGACATCTGCTTGCGCGACACCAGCAATTTGCGGCGACGACGCTCTAGATGCTTAAACGTTTTGGCCCGTTCGTATGGCGCGATGTAAGAGTTCACCAACCACAACTCGCCATCCTCAACCGCAGCATAGCTTTCAGAGATGTTTGTTCCGCCGATTCGGGTGCTTTTGACCTCCGAGCCTTCCAGAATGATGCCACACTCCAGATCATCATCAATCGCGTAATCATACCGCGCGCGGCGGTTTTCAGCGATAACTTTGTAATTCGGATCTGATTTTTTCTGGGCCATAAAGGCAGATGTAAGCGGGCAAGCGCGCGGGTGCAAGGCAGCGCGAGACGGCCTTTACAACTTAGCCCCCTGAAATCCGTGGATCTTGCCGGGAACCAGGTGCGATCTTAGCACCGACCGGGCAGCAGGGACCAAGCAAAAGCACCACGGACAGCAGTGCAATGAGTAGAGCACTGTTGGCAACAGGCGCGTCAACTAAACCGACATAAAGCGGTGATACCAACCCAATCCCTATAATTTCGAAGGTTAGCTTCTGTATTCTTCGTTCTCGCGGAGCCCTCATGTGGGGCAAAACCCGCCTAGGCGTTTGTCGTACTAGCGAGGCGCAATCAAGTGCGTCATCCCCCAGGTCAAAAACGGCACATCGGCCTCCGGTATTTCGCTCCAGATCGACAATCCATCTGGGCGGGATTCATTGACGATTCTGATCAAAGGACCCGAGCGTCTTATTTTGACTGACGTTCTCGCAGTACGGTAAACAACCCGCTGCCAATAATCACTGCGCTGCCAAGCAGGGTCAGCGTGTCCGGTTGCTCACCAAACACCAGCACGCCAAGGACCATGGCAAAAATTAGCCTTACATAGCGAAACGGGGCTACCACCGAAATTTCACCGTGCCGCATAGCACCGGTGAGCGCGTTGTAAGCGATGACACCTATCACGGTTGCTGCAGCAAGTTGCCCCCAAAGCTGCAGGCTTGGCCAGCTGGCACCACCTGTCCAGCCCAGCGCGACCCCTCCAGCAACGACCAACATGGCAAATCCATAGATACCCAATTGGTGGTTAGACATCGATTGCGGCGCTGCTCGCGTTGCCAGATCACGGCCCGCAAACCCCAGCGTTCCAATCACGGCAAACATCGATGCAGGTTCAAAGCCATTGAGGCCAGGGCGTAAGATCATCAGCACACCGCAGAAACCCACCGCAATCGCCACCCAGCGTCGCCAACCAACTTTCTCGTTAAAGAACGCCACCGCGCCAGCAGCCACCACCAGCGGTGTTGCCTGCAAGATGGCCGAGGCGGAAGACAGGGGTGTCAGCGCAATGGCCAGCGTGAAGCCGAGACGCCCTATCACCTCTGAAACCGAACGCAACAACAGCGGGCGCGTGCAAATCGCCGGATGCAACAAGCGCTGCCCCTGCGCACGCGCCAGGATCATGAAAATCACCATCCCCCCCAGGCCAAACAGAATAAGGACCTGCCCCACCGGCAAACTTCGGGTGGCGGACTTGATGAACATGTCTTCCAGCGCAAAAGCCGCCATTGCCAGCACCATCAGCAAGCTGCCGCGAACTGTTTCCATATTGATTGCTTTCCGAAATTGCCCAATCTGCAATCGCAATTTGTAGGCATGGCCTATGTCATTCACAAGTGAAGCAACTGAGTTTATTGCGATTTTCCCTGCGACAAAACTGCGTGCCTGTAGTGGTGCATATTGAGATAGACAGCTCCCTCAGGCCCGCCACGATAGCCATGTTCTTGGTCAGCCCGAAACCGTATCCCCTCGCCCGTCTTCAACGGCACCCACTGCTCCTCTCGCAGGACTTCCATCTCCCCGGCCAGCACAAAGACCTCTTCGATCATTCCCGCTTCATGCGGCTGTGAGACATGGGTTTGCCCCGGAGTCAGACTGATCCGAAATGTCTCGCCGCCAAAACTCGGGTCATAGGGAAAGACGATCTCTATTGCGATGCTGCCTGGAAACTGTACCGTTTTGAATGTCCTGTCCCCTGCAGGTTTATCTCGGGTTGGCTCATCAATCAGAGCTGAAAGAGGCAGGTGAAACCCCTTGGCGATTTTCCAAAGCGTTGCAATGGTCGGACTCGATTCGCCACGCTCTATCTGGCCCAGCATCGCCTTACTCACCCCTGTCAGCTCCGCAACTTTGGTCAGGCTCAAGCCCGATTCAGCCCGGATGTTACGTAGGTTAAGGGTAATGGTGTCGTCGCTCATCTAATCCGCCCATAAAAAGACTTGTGCGTTATAGCGCACGGTGGCTATTGTGCGCTATAACGCACGCAACCCTACCCGACCAGCTAGCGCAGGAAAACCCACATGCTGAAAAGTTTGAAACTTTCCCATCTCGCCGCCGGGGCAATTGCCGTGTTGGTGGGCTATACCAGTTCGGTTGCCATCATTTTTCAAGCCATCGAGGCGGTTGGCGCAACACAGGCCCAAGCCAACAGTTGGCTTATTGCCCTTGGTCTGGGTATGGGATTGACAAGTCTGGGACTTTCCCTCTGGTTTCGCATGCCAATCCTCACCGCCTGGTCCACCCCCGGCGCTGCTCTCTTGGTAGTTGGACTAAAAGATGTACCAATTGAGCAAGCCATAGGCGCTTTTCTATTCTGTGGCGCCCTGCTCACTCTGACGGGCCTCACGGGCTGGTTCGAACGTCTGTCGCAACTGATCCCGGACAGGCTTGCCAACGCCTTGCTCGCTGGCATTTTGTTCCAGTTTGGACTGTCCGCCTTTACGGCCCTCAACGATGATACAACTCTTGTAGCACTGATGGGTGTTAGTTTCCTTATCGGCCGACTTTGGTTCCCCCGCTACAACATACCTGTTGTCCTGTTAGCAGGCTGCCTCTGGGCCGGGCTGTCCGGATCCTTTGGCGACCTGCAACAGTTGGACCTCAGCCTCAGCTTGCCCGTGCCAGTCATGCCAGAGTTTTCAGTTCCCGTTCTGATCGGCGTTGGTCTGCCGCTGTATTTCGTCACCATGTGCTCGCAAAACATGCCCGGCGTCGTCACCCTGCGCTCGGCGGGATACAAGCCACCTGTCTCAGCCAGCCTGACAGTGACCGGCATTGCCTCGATACTGCTGGCCCCGTTTGGCGGTTACGCCTTTAACCTTGCCGCCATCACCGCCGCCATCTGTGCTGGCCCCGAAGCCGATGACGACCCCAAAACCCGTTACCTTGCCAGCGCCACCGCTGGTGTCCTGTATTGCTGTGTCGGTCTGGGCGGCGCGACTGTGATCAGCCTATTCCTGATCGCGCCCAAAGCCCTGGTGGCCACCATTGCCGGCCTGGCCCTGCTCTCAACCATTGGCAACAGCCTGTCACATGCTCTGTCCAACAGCCAAAATCGCGAAGCCGCGCTGATTACCTTCATGGTCACCGTTTCCGGCATCAGTTTCTTTGGCATTGGCGCCGCCTTTTGGGCACTGGTGATAGGCTTGGTCGTCAACCAGTTCCTGACCAATCGAACCGAAACAAATGCGCCGGCATCGGCTCCTCAGGTCCGCTAGATCGGGTCAAAGGACACAAAACAACCAAAGACCGCCTCGACATATTGCGTTTGTTGCGCAAATCGTGTCCCTGAGGGCAAACATAGGGAAACAGCACAATGCCATTTTACCGATCCAGAACCTCCACCCACGGCCGCAACATGGCGGGTGCCCGCGGCCTTTGGCGCGCCACAGGCATGACTGACAGCGATTTCGGCAAACCGATCATCGCCATCGTCAATTCATTCACCCAGTTTGTACCTGGCCACGTCCACCTCAAAGACCTTGGCCAGATGGTCGCCCGTGAGGTCGAAGTCGCAGGCGGTGTCGCCAAGGAGTTCAACACCATCGCGGTCGATGACGGCATCGCCATGGGTCACGACGGCATGCTCTACTCACTACCATCGCGCGAAATCATCGCCGACTCGGTCGAATATATGGTCAACGCCCACTGTGCCGATGCCATGGTCTGTATCTCCAACTGTGACAAGATCACGCCCGGCATGATGATGGCCGCCATGCGCTTGAACATCCCGGTGATCTTTGTCTCTGGTGGTCCGATGGAGGCCGGCAAGATCGACATCGAAGACCTGGACATGACAAAGATCGATCTGGTCGACGCCATGGTTGCTGCCGCCAGCGAAACCCTGACGGACGCGCAGGTTCAGCACATCGAAGAAAACGCCTGCCCAACCTGCGGGTCGTGTTCTGGTATGTTCACTGCTAACTCGATGAACTGCCTGGCCGAGGCTCTGGGTCTGGCGCTGCCGGGCAATGGATCCACTCTGGCCACCCATGCTGACCGCAAGCACCTGTTCCTTGAGGCCGGCCGCAAAATCGTCGACATCACCAAGCGCCACTATGAAGGCGAAGAAAAAGGGCTGCTGCCGCGCGACATCGCAACATTCGACGCCTTTGAAAACGCCATGTCACTGGACATCGCAATGGGCGGGTCGACCAATACGGTGCTGCACTTACTGGCCATCGCCAGCGAGGGCGAAGTTGACTTTACCATGACCGATATGGACCGGCTCAGCCGTCAGGTACCATGTCTATGCAAAGTCGCGCCCAATATCGAAAACGTCCACATGGAAGACATCCACCGCGCCGGTGGCATCTTCTCGATCCTTGGCGAACTATCCCGCGCAGGCCTGCTGCATAACGATGTCTCGACCGTGCACTCCAGCACCATGGGTGAAGCGATTGCCAAGTGGGACATCAAAGTCGCCAACAACCCTGAAGCCGAAGAACTGTTCAAGGCAGCACCGGGCGGCGTACGCACCACGCAGGCGTTCTCGACTGAAAACCGTTACAAAGAGCTGGACACTGACCGCGAAGGCGGCGTTATCCGTTCCAAGGAACACGCTTTCAGCCAGGACGGTGGTCTTGCCGTGTTGTTCGGCAATATCGCACTGGACGGTTGCATTGTGAAAACCGCTGGCGTGGATGCCAGCATCTTGCAATTCACCGGCTCTGCTTATGTCTGTGAAAGCCAGGATCAGGCGGTCAGCGACATCCTAACCGGCAAGGTCAAAGAGGGCGACGTCGTGGTCATCCGCTATGAGGGCCCACGCGGCGGCCCTGGTATGCAGGAAATGCTCTATCCAACCAGCTACCTGAAATCCAAAGGCCTGGGTAAGGCTTGCGCCCTACTGACGGACGGTCGCTTTTCGGGTGGCACTTCGGGTCTCTCCATCGGTCACGTCTCGCCCGAGGCAGCCGAGGGCGGCACCATCGGTTTGGTGGAGCACGGCGACAAGATCGAGATCGACATTCCGAACCGGTCTATACATCTCGCTGTTTCCGACGAGGTGCTGGCCGCGCGTCGCACGGCTCAAGATGAAAAAGGCTGGCAACCTGCCGCTCCACGTAAGCGGAAAGTGTCCACCGCACTCAAGGCTTATGCCAAACTGACCACCAGTGCCGCCAAAGGTGCTGTACGCCAAGTTTAAGGCAAAACATCCTCTGCCCGCCATTCATTACGGCGGGCAGAGCTCTTTTGTGTAATAGGTGTTTTTGTTTTGAAGTCACAGCATGCTGACAGCCACCAACTGCTTTGGGGCATCGGCCTCAGGCTCTTCACAACATTTCTGATCACCGCGATGGCTGCCTGCATTCATGCGGTCAGTAGCTCGGCAGAACTCGGCCAGATCATCTTCTATCGCTCAGCCTTCGCACTCATTCCAATTTGCCTGTACATGTTGATCCGGCAAGAGTGGCCAACCGCCCTGCGCACCCAACGTCCCGGTTTGCACGTCACCCGCAGCCTGCTTGGCGCATTCTCTATGGGCCTCTCGTTCTTATCCTTGGCCTACTTACCGGTTGCCAATGCTCAATCGCTGTCATTCCTTGCCCCCGTGTTGTCCTTGCCTCTGGCAGCAATGTTATTGGGCGAGCACCTGCCCCGATCAGTCATCCTCGCTACGATCATAGGCTTTGTAGGCGTCATCATCCTACTCTGGGATGCCCTACAGAGCCCATCCACTGACGCCGTTGTGGGCGTGTTGGCCGGACTTGGCTTTGCACTGACCATGTCCTTTGTCCGGGTCCACACCAAAACGATGACGGCCACTGAAAGCTCATCCACTATAGCTTTCTACTTTGCCCTAGTCGCCTCACTGGTGGGATTGGCGACCTTGCCATTTGGTTGGTCAGTCCTGACCAGCGCGGATTGGGCACTGCTGATCCTGGCCGGGCTAATCGGTGGTATCGGCCACATTGCCTCAAACGAAGCTGTAGCCCGCGCTCCGGTTTCAACCCTGGCCCCTTACGATTTCACCGGACTGATCTGGGCACTCGGATTTGACATCCTGCTATTTACCGCATGGCCCAGCACAACCAGTCTGCTTGGTGCCGCAATAATCACCGGTGCAGCCTTGTTGGTGACTTTTGCCTCGATCCGGTCCAAGCCAAAAATTGAAAAAGCAATCACTCTAGGAGCTCTGAAATGACCCCATGGCGTCCACATGCTGGCATTCGGATAAAAGCAATCGGCCTTCACTGGCGAGCTGGAAAATTCTTGGCAGCTGAAGTTTATAATGATCTGGACCATCTCAAAGGAGTACGACCAATAGGCGGCACAATTGAGTTTGGCGAAACATGGCAAGAGGCTTTAAAGAGAGAGTTTCTTGAAGAGCTCGACGTAACCATCCAAATAACCGGCACTCCAATTGTTCTTGAGAATATATACCAACATGAAGGCCACCCAGGCCACGAGGTCATTTTTGCCGCCGAAATACAGCTTCCTGATAGTTTCGACCTGAACAGGGATGTCGTGACTTTTAAGGAAGACAACGGCGTCGAATGCATCGCTCGTTGGTTTGACCTCGAAGCCCTCGATATCGGTGGGCCCGAACTTTACCCTACAGGTCTAAAAAACCTCCTGCAAAACTCTTCGGACTTGGTTATCCCAGATAGCCAGTAACCCCGTCCCACAGCAGCTTCAGGGCGGTAACACAAAGAAGCATATAGCACAGTCGGTATAGCTGAACTTGATCCAGACGTTCGTGCAGCCGCCATCCCAGCCAGACGCCAAAGGGAATAACCGGCAGTGCCAGCCCCATGAGCACCCAAGTGTCGACAGAAGGTTGCGCCACCCACAGCCAGGGCACCACCTTGACCAGATTTCCGGCCGTAAAAAACAGGCTTGTTGTTCCGGCATAGATGGCCTTGGGCAGCCCTAATCCTAACAGGTACAAGGCCAACGGTGGCCCACCGGAGTGCGCAACCATAGTTGTGATGCCCGATCCGATACCTGCGGCGACGGCTTTAGGAGTCTCCGGGTCGTTGAACGCTTTGTTCCACCACGAAACCACATTGCAGCAAACGCCAATGTAATCAGAGCCATTGCAATGGAAACTGCACGCGCATCCAAATGGTCCAGAACGGCGGTGCCAATGGCGATCCCAACCAAAAGGCTGGGCAATAGCAGCTTTAGATCCACTTTTGACCAGGTTGCCGGACTCCAATATCGCAACGCAACCAGATCCATCACCACAAACAACGGCGCCAGCAAAGCACCGGCTTGAAACGGATCCATGACCAGCGCCAACAAAGGGATGCCAACGATTGCAAACCCTCCGCCAAAGCCGCCCTTCATAAAGGCAATGACAAAAACCCCCGACAGGGTCAGGAGGATGGTTCCTGCATCAAGCATTTTATGGAGAGCCTACTCTACGAGCTTCGGATAGCGGGGGTTATTCCCCCAGCTTGGCGTGCACCTCATCCAAATCGATCTCGCCAATCGGCATCTTGTTCGATGGGTCTTCGAAGTCGTATTTGAACAGCTCGAAATCGCGTTTGTAAATTTCGTAGATCAGATGCATCGACAAATCGTCAAAATAATCCTCAACCGGGTGTGCCCGTTTGGGGCCGTGGCCTTCGCTTTCGTTGAACCTTGGGATCGCACTCAGATCCACGGCTTGAGGTGTTTCGATGGCCCCCAGTACATCGGCTATGCCGTCGTTAAACGCCTCGGTCCATAAAATCTTGTCGTATTTTCCACCATTCCAGATGAAGGTCGACACATGGCCCGACATCGCAGACCAATGAATATCCGGATCCATCGGGCGGCGAAACCGAATGGTGTCCCGCACGAACAGCAGGAACCGGCGAAAGCTGCGGATCTGGTCAAACTCTTGTTTGCCGTCCTCACCACCAACTTCGATCCCATAGTCATAGATCAGTTTTGGCACCAGATTGCCGCGATAACGCCGCCCATTGCGCTGAATGCCGCAGATTTTGTCAAAGAAAGAGCTGAGAACCCGCGTGTATGGGTTGCGCACGCAGGTAAAGGAATATGAGCGGTGCCCCTGCACATTACGGGTGATCGGCCCCTGGCTGTCCTCCATCGCCCATTTGTGCAGCCCGGTTTTGGCATCATGAATATCGCCATCAAAGAATTCGCCATGATCGGAGTAATACATGATCTGACCGATGGTCGAGCAGGCGCATTTGGGCACCACACGGTACACAACGCTTTCACTTTCGGTCATCCAAGTGCCCGGAAATCCCATATACTCTTACCTCCACCCCGTGCTGCATTATCGCGGTTCCTGACGATTGCAGACATCTATATGCAAAAACCAGAACTAACTGGTTTATTCAATCAGACTTCACCCTTATCAAGGACTACAATGCAAAGAAATCAGGTGTACTGTCTCCATTATGGCAAAAATCGCATATATTCTGCTCTGCCATAAAGATCCCGAGGCAATCATACAGCAGGCTGAACAGCTGACTGCAGCAGGCGATTTCATGTCCATCCACTTTGACGCAAGCGCCAAGTCAGAGTCCTTTACGATGATCCGCGATGCATTGGAGGACAATCCCAATGTCACCTTTGCCCACAAGCGCATCAAATGTGGCTGGGGGGAATGGTCACTGGTGCAGGCAACCTTGTACGCCATCGAAGCTGCCATCGACGGTTTTCCCCGCGCCACCCATTTTTACATGCTTTCCGGCGATTGCATGGCGGTTAAAACCGCTGAATACGCACATCAGTTTCTCGATGACAACGAGACCGATTTCATCGAAAGCTTTGACTTCTTTGACAGTGACTGGATCAAAACAGGAATGAACGAAGAGCGGTTGATCTACCGCCACTACTTCAACGAACGCACCCATAAATCACTATTTTACTGGGCCATTGAGCTTCAAAAACGACTTGGAATCAAACGGCGCATCCCAGGCGATGTCCAGGTTCAGATTGGCAGCCAATGGTGGTGTCTGCGCCGCCGCACCGTTGAGGGGATACTCGACTTCCTTCGCAACCGTAAGGATGTGTTGCGGTTTTTCCGCACCACCTGGATTCCTGATGAAACCTTTTTTCAGACGCTTGTGCGCCACTTGGTGCCCGAAAACGAGATCGACACCCGAACTCTAACCTTTTTGATGTTCACGGATTACGGAATGCCGGTGACATTTCATAATGATCACTATGACTTACTGCTAAGTCAGAATTTTTTGTTCGCCCGTAAAATCAGCCCAGACGCCAAGACGCTGAAATCTCGTTTGGGCAAACTCTATGCGTCTCGCGGGATCAACTTTCAGATCTCTAATGAAGGCCGTAGCCTATATAAATTCCTCACGACCCAAGGCCGAGCCGGCCGCCGGTTCGGGATGCGGTTCTGGGAGACCGAAAGCACGTTAGGGCGCGAGCGTGAACTGATGATCGTAGTCTGCAAAAAGTGGCACGTGGCCAAGCGACTGATGGATCAAACACGCCAAGAGACTGAAATTCCGGCCATCGATTACGTTTTCGACGAGGATAACACTCCCTTACCTGACCTTGGCGGCATTCAATCCTCACTGGCAAAACGTGCGCGTCACCGCCGTGCGCTGATGCGAATGCTGTTTGAGTATTTTGAAAGTGATCGAATGGTCGTCTGCATGGACCCTTCTAACCTGGACTTGATGCACGATTTCTTTTCCGACCGGTCGATGACGCGGCTGCTGCAAATCGAGTGCGATTTTACTGATGACTATCTGATTGGCCACGCGCGCCGGATAGGTTTAGCTGGGGATCGGACGTCCCAGCTCACATTGGAACGGTTACTGCCAACCATTCGTAACGACATCAATCACGAAGCAGATCGCATTCGCGATGCTGGTTTCAGTCGGCATTTTCGAATTCGCCAGTCAGACAACGCCGAGACAAACGCCGCCAAACTGGTGGAATTCCTCAGCCTTCCATATGAAGTGGCTTTGAAACTTGCCCAGACTCGCCAGTTGTTTGACGACTGAGATAAACCATTTGGTTCACTGCCGGACAGTGACTTCTATCCAACAACACTTCTCTGCAATTTCAATTGGCGACCTAGTTTGACAACTCGCTAATCAGTCCCATCACCGCAAGCACCTTCATCGTGTCCGACACCCTGAGTATCTCGTTGTCAACTTTGATGTACTTCTCACCACCAGAAAGTGGCTTGAGTTTCCATTTGGATAGATCAGAAATGGAATCGAACTGCACATCTCCTGGCAGCTTTGCGCCACGGGTATAACGTTTGATCTGCCCCGGAGGCACGGCTTTGGCGGCATTTCCATTCCCCGCCCCAATCGAAATATTCGTGCCCGGCTTGCCACGGCCATTATTGGCATTTTTCGCCTCAGCCAGTTCTGCGGCACCAAACGCAAATACGCTTACAGCCGTAACCAGACTAGTCATCATCAAACGTTTCATCGTCAAACTCCCGATAATCTATAATTCCACTATTTACCTTTGTTCGCCCTAGCTTACCTTTGCCTCACTCCAAAATAGAGGGCCGGTGTTTGCGTGGAATCCGATCTCACGGGGTCCACTGCACACAAGCACCTACCCGCCGCCTCCGATCACTTTTTCTTCCAGGTATCCAACCAGCGCCGCATGCCACTGCGCTTTTCTGATATGGCATCACCAGCTGCGTATAGGCTGTCTTCCATGTCTTCGAGCACCGGATCGATACGCGCCCGGCGGAACCGGCGCCAGCGCACATAAACCGCCCAAAACAGCGCCGCCAGCATGGTCAGGAACACGATATTGAACCAGTTGATGGCGGAGTAGTCAGGCCCGTCCACCGGTTTCACTGCCACGGCATTTGGATAGATAGAGTAGAACTCATTTCGCCAGCCATAGTGGCGTAAAACCACCCACTGCGGGCTGGCCTTGGTCGACACCAGATCGGTCAGTTCCGCTTGCAGGTTAGAGCTGTCGAGCTTGAAATACGGCGGCCAGCTCCAGCCTGTGTCTTCGTTCCGAAACACCATCGGTTTACCGTTTTCGTAAAAGGCCTCAACAAACCGAACGTCGCGATTGATCCTTGTCGCACCTTCTTGTGCGGTATCCTGCTGTGCCCAGAACATTGAATTCGCGCCAAAATCAACCCGGCGCACATCAGTGCTCACAACCCGGACCACATCGTGTTGCGGCAATGTATAATGCAATACGGATGCAAACAGCACCCAGAAGGTGATCGTAAACACCCATTTGACATAGACCATCATGGTCCCCTCACATGAAATTCATAACGTAAACCAGCAGCGCAATCGCCCCCAGTGGAATGATGTAAACCAGCAGGATCAGCTTGCGCCGGATCGAGCCATCATACTGCTTCAATCCGCGCCGGACATAAGCGTCCCGGTCCGTCGTCAGACCCTTTTTCTTCCAGTGCCGTTTTAACTTGGATTTGCGCACGGCCCGCGAATAAAGCGAGATCAATACATAGACAACCGTCTGCACGATCAACAGAACAAACAACAGACGTAAGAGTGGCAACATCTAGCGTTTCCTTTCACGGGCCACAGCCCCCCAGGGGCCAACCCGGTCGATCATCCGTTCCCGCGACCGGACCTTGGGCATTGCACGCGGTAGTTCCGGGACGTCACCCCCAGACATATCAGGTTCATGGCCAAAAAGCGCGTCCCGCGCACCGGCCTTGTCCACCGCGTATTCATTGGCCAGGAAGTGCACCACATAGGCCTTCTTTTCCTCAGGCCAGCTACGGTACTGCTGATAGAACAGCGTCTTGTGACAGATGAACAATTGACGCACATCCAGCGGGCTCAGTTCCGCCAGCAGCATATTCACCAAGTTCCGATCCGGCGTGTCCGCCGCCCGTAGCGAATAGAAATAGGCCGGATGATCCGAGCTGATCCGGGGCCAACGGCCGCCGCTCTCGGCCCAGCGCACCATCGCTGCCAGCCCTTCGTATTCTTCGGGCAGGTCATTGGCATGTTTCGCCGTCAGCCGCCGCAGTTTTGATCGGTGCATCCCGGTCAAGTCATGCCCTTTGGCGGCCAGCGCATCGGCGGCGATAAAGTCCATCTTCTGCCGCAAGATCGCCGCGCCATCCACGCCACGCGCCTTGACCACCGGTTCGGTCAAACCGTTGTAATCCAGAAACTTGGCAATCCGGTTCCGCTCGGCCAGATCAAACACATATTTGATCGGCAGCTCACCCGTCGGTTTGTCGCCACTGGCAATCATCGCCGGGTGCTCAACCCCCTGAAACAGATACAGCCCACCAAAATGCGCGGTCCAGTAATTGTCCTGCTGAAACGCCTCATGCTTTAGCTTGACCGGGTTGCGGGTGATATCGCCGGTCTGCTTGGCGGTACTGATCATCTCGGCGATCAGCACATCGTCAAACCAGGCGTCATCCTCGCCTTTGAACCGGTCCACCAGCTCGCTCAGATGCTCGGCATGGCGCAGGGTGCCCTTGGTGGTGTCCGCCTCGATCTCGATCTTATGAATGTCAAACAACCGCGCCGGGGTGTCGATTTCAAAGACCGAGTTCACCAACTCACCCGCCACCGCATCCGTCGCGGTCAGGGCAAACAGTTGGCGTTCGTTATCAGTGATAAAGCGCCGCAGAATATCGCGATTGACCGAAAATTTTTCGTTCAGCAAGGGCGAGCGTTTCTGCTCGGTGCTCAGCAAGATAAACTGCCGGTTCACGCCCGCATGGTTCAGATACAGATCATCCCCCAGTTCATCGCCAATTTCAGGCGAGTAGCCCGAGATGTCCACATGGAAATCCGTCAGCGCCGTGGTCCTGCCGGTCAGATGCTGCAGGGCACGGTTATAGCGCTCTACCAAGGCAGGCGAGGCCACATGGAACAGGTTGCCGAACATCAGCCCTTGTTGGATGAGACGTTTCAATGACTGCTTCCTTCTGCCAAATCTTGCCCGCGCAACCGCTCAACTCTCTGTGCCAAACTCAACCAATTTAGCAACACCAGAGGCCCCCACAAGATGACAGCTTTCCACGATGCCTCAAACAGAAATTGCAATGCTAGGGAATATCCCCCGGCCACAACAAGCGCTTCGTAACTGCGGTTGTCGAAAAGGAAAAATACGCCTGCCGACAAAATAACCAATAACAAACTTGCGCCCGCTATGCCGACAGCGGCGACCCTATGCAACCGTGTTGTTTTTCGGACAAGCAATCGGGGTATTGCAAGGGCGAGAACCCCGATAATTATCAAGGGCAACCCGGTGTTGAACATGGTAACAGAGGTATCATTCATTGTTTTATTACCATTTCGCCACACCACAAGCGATGCGCCCGGCCCAAGTGTGAGAGCAGAGATGAGTACCCTAACTCTCCTTCAATCTGACCTGACAGTTGCCATTTCAAGTGCCTGATTGTTCCAGCGACAAAAGACACCTGCACATTCCACAACCACCAGCGAGCTAGCATTTGAGAGCTCATACTTCCCCCTCTTCAGGAAGGTTATTTCGGAGCCGGTAGGCGACCAGTGCAACTATGGAAAAAAATGCGGGGATTTTCACTACTAACCATAGGACCTCCCCAAAATCATTACTGAAAAACTCGCTTTTGAACAAATCTGCCGGACCTTCAACAAATACAACAACAGTGATCACCAAGAAAGTCGCCGCGATAGCTAAAGTTCTGAATGTCAGATAGAAAAATGCAAGCACATATCCCAATGCCGGTTTCGTTGTCCCTTCGATTAGGTACAATGGTAGGTACATCATTGGACCCAGAATAAGGGTCGCCATGGTGATTAGGCTAAGTATTCCACCTGCGAAAATAGCAATACCGTCAGGCATCAGGAACGGCTCCTTATGTACACACCCATCTCAATCCCACAAACCAGCGCGGCTTTGCCGCGCAGCCCCCTCCCTTCCCCCCATGGGGAGGGGGCTTGGGTGACACTTGGCAGGTCATATCGTGATGCTAATGCTGCAGTCATTTCACTAACCTTTTTCGCTGTGAATACACTTCCCAAACAAATGCAATCACAGTAACCGGCAGCCAAAGCATTGACGCAATACCAAAAGCCTCTGGAATGTCTGGAGCTGTGGGAGCTGCTGCCCCTGTAAAGATCAGCAAGAACACCACTAGAAAACTGTAGAAAATATAAAGTGCAACAATCGTAAGCAAACCTTCCAACAAAAAGGCTCCACTACGATGAACTGGTGACAGCTTGGACAAAAGTGCTGCCGTTGAGCGCACTATGACCCTGACTGCAAGCATGGCTACGATAATCATGACTACAGCAATTGCAATATACATTCCCTCGTAGAAATCTACGCTCACCCCTTCCCCTCCAGATACCGTCGCTTGGCTTCTTCCTGACGGCCAAAGTCGCGCACCATGCCGTCAATCGCCACCTCGTCCGATTTGTCGGCATACCGGAACTCGCTATCGGCGTAGCGGTTGATCTCCTGGATCACCATGTCGACGGTGATCGGCACCCGCAGATCCTCGATCATCGCTTTCTTGGAGTCGTAATCGCGGAACAGGAACAGCTCGGGGTTTTCCATCCATTCATCCGGTAGCTCAAAATCCATCGCCCGCACCTTGACCGCGTCGGTGATGTTCTTGATCGCGCGGCCTGTGAACCGCTCATCCGCCTGCTGGATCATCTTCAGATAGCTGCCCAGCTTGGCGATGGTATCAAGGCCGCCGATCTGGCTCTCGGCGCGGTCAAACACGTTCATCAACCCCGGTTCCTGCGGCTTGGCGTGTTTCTCAAACGACTTGGCGACCGCCTTCTTGATCTCCTGCGCGGCAAACGGCTCATGCTCACCCAGCGGGATATTGTGGTTCTTGCCCATCAACAGGTTCAGGATGTCCACATAATCCTCGCGCGTCTGTGGCCCATCCACCAGGAACCGCGCCCCAGCCCGCTGGCGCAGCGCATCATCGACGTTTTCCGGATAGTTCGAGAACATGCCAAAGGTGCAATTGCCCCGCACCACCGTATTGGCCCCGGCAAAGCTCTCCATCAGCACCGCCGTGATCTCTAGCTGCCCCGCCGAGGACTGCCGGTCGCCGCGTTTGCCCGCCAGTTGGTCAATGTCATCAATGGTACCAAAGCCAATCACACTGGGGTCGATGATCGAGTTGATGAACGTCTGGGCGTTCTGCCCGGATTTACCCTGATAGCTGTCGATATTATCGGTGCTCAGGTTCTGATAGCGGAACGGATAGCCCGCCACCTGGCAGTAGTCATTGACCAACCCCGCCATCATCTGGATCAGCGTGGTCTTACCGGTGCCCGGCTTGCCATCGCCCATGAATGTAAAGATGAACCCACCGAGTTCAGCAAAGGGGTTAAGACGGCGATCAAAGTCATAGGCCATCAGCATTTTTGACAGCTTCATCGCCTGATACTTGGCGATATGGTTGCCCACCACCTCGTGCGGTTTCTTGAAAGTCATGGTCAGGGTGGTCGACTTGGCCTTGGCCGCAGGCTCAAACCCGCGAATGGTCAGGTCGTCCGCCTCGATATGCCAGGCCGCATCGGTGAACGGAGCCAGCCTCGGCGCGTTCTGCGCCCGCAACGCCGCCTTCTCCATCAACTGCTCAGCATAGGCCGCGATGGCTGCAATCAGGGCCGCATCATCCGGCGCAAACTGCGCCAGTTTCTGGTCCAGCTCCCACAACGCGCCATGTAGGGCCAACTGCGCATGATCCGTCAGCAGCTCCTCAGCATCGCCAACTTCGACCTGAGCCTCGCTGGCATGCGGCGCCAGCAGATAAGCCGTGGCATTGGCAAACACATGCGCCACTGCCAGCGCCTCGGCTGCCAGCAACTCACCAAATTCCCCCTTGCGACCCGCATCCAAAGACCCCGCCAGATTGGCCCGTTTCAGCTCACTCAGCCCAGACGCTTCCGAGTACGCCTCACCCACCGCCAAAGAAACCGCCAGCGCGCGCCGCAACACTTGCTGCGCTGTCGCTTGTAGTGGCGAGGTCAGCGGGTCATCATCATCCGCCGCCTCGATCCGCGCCACCAGATGCACGCCTTCGGGCCGCGCGGTAGAGCGTGTCACCAAGCCCGGAGTGGTTGACCGAAACCGCCGTGTGCGCGCAACACCCGGTGAACGCTCAGGCGCTGCGGCCTCAACCTTGGCCTTGGCAATTCGTGGCGTGTGGTCAAACCCATTCAGCATCGCTGCCGCAGCGCTGTAATGCTTCTGGATCTCATCCTCACGCAGTTCCATCTGATCGCTTGTTAGGCTCATTGTGTCATTGTCTCCAAAACTGCGTCTGAAATTCCCCAAATCGCTAAATCTGGTAGCTCTACACCCTTCATGTCAGTGGGATACATTTCAGTCCAAGGGCGCCCATGTGTTTGGCGAGCAAAAACGACGGGACTATCGTCATTAATGTAGCAAACCCGAACAATATCGACCCCAAATAGCGGCCCGCCCCTAGCCTTTTCATAGCATGGCCCCCCATTGGGCCATGGACCGCCAAACCGGTGTCTTTCCAGTTTTTCAAAGCCTCTGCGTTCCAACCAAGAAACCAAATCATTTGGGCTTTCGGCAGTGTTCGCAAACCTCATGCCAACAACCTCGGCCGAAGGATTTACGTTTTGCACACAGCCAGAGACTGCACCGACCAGCGCAACGCACACTGCTAAGCCTGTTCGCTTCCTATTCACGGCACTCAAATTCCCAACTTCTTTTTGCAAAATACGCTCCCGCCGGAGGCCTAAAATCTAATACCGCAACACCTGCCCGCTATCGCTGACCACAAATTTGCGAACATCTCCAAACCCAGGTGGGTCCTGCTCGGCCAGCACCTGAAACGGGCGTTGCGGCAAGATGATCGACCGCTGCGTCTGGGTTGCGCCGGTATCCGCGCCGCGCCCGCCAAAGGGATCCAGCGCAAAGACCTCGCGGTCCACCTTGCCAAACCAGCCTGACCGCTCCTGCCGCACATCCTCGCTGGTTAATTCCTCCATGGTCCAGGCCATTGCCCAGTCCTGTCCGGTCGGAGCTTCCGCTTCTTCCAACACTCGCCGCAACGGGCCGGATTGTTCGGTGTAAGCCGAGGAATACATCGGCCCCACGTGATACCTCCGCAGCCGTTTGGGGTGCAGGTCGTCAAAATCCTCGTCAAAGCCCTTGGCGATGGTCAGCAGCTTCAGCCCCGCCAACCCTTGCGCCATCAAATGCGCCTGCACCTCGGGCCAGCGATACTGGTCCTTGGGCAAGGATCTCTTACCGCTGTCTTCCAGCTCCATCAGGTAGATCACCGGCAGGTTTACCTGACTGTCATAGGCGGCCCAGTGCACCAGAAACTTGCGCCGCTCGCCGTCAGCTTTGCCCAGCCACTGGCATTCGGGGTCGTTCTGGGTCCAGAACAGATCACCCTTTAGCAGCTCCTGATAATACAGCCGTTGCGACAGCGCGAATTGCAGCTTGGTCGGCACCTCTTGATCGGCGATGATCCGGCGCACCATGTCATCTTTTAACTGGTCCTCGGACGGCATATTGGCCAGATGCCCTTCGGCCTGCTGTGCGTCATTGGCCATGGTCATCAGCTCCGCCGCCACCGGGAAACCGCTGTCACGTTTATCCATCGCCAGCGAGCCAAAGAACCGCCCCGTGTCGCGCCCAACCAGCAGGTATTTCATGGAGAGCGCCCGAAAGGTGAAGTTCAGCCGCATCAGATAGCCGGTCAGCGCCTTGACGTCGTGTTTGTCCAACGCGCCCTCGGCCTGCATCGTGCCCGCCACCCGAGTCAGGTGCTCGGTGATGATCTCAAACTTCTTGAAATACCGACGCGAGGCGAAGGTGTCGCTTAGGCCGGTGTGGTCTTTTGCTGGGTCAGTCATCGCGCGCGCCCCATAATTCATAGGCATTGTATGTTAGGCACACACATACGACCCCAAACAAGGTCCATCCCCAAGGTCCACCGAGCACCAAATAAATCACTGAGAACAGCACCCAAAAACCTCCCAAGACGAACCACCAGAACCAATTTTCCGTGTACACTCCGAAACTAAGAATTTCTAAGAGCTCCATCCTTGTCCCCCGAGTGTTGACGTAAGCCATGTTCGTATCATCCGTGTCGCCCGCGGCACGGACAGCGCCCGTCCGCCCCCGTCAAACCGCAGGTTTGCCTCTGGCAAAACGGCGGGCGCTTCGCTTCCACCCGCGGACTGGCTTTGTCCAGAACTAACGATGACTAACATCGCACCCCCGACAAAAAACATTAAGAACGAGAGACAACCCCAGCCAAACTAACGCCCAGACAGCCAATGCTGCTGAAACCAGCAACATTATGAAGCTGACAAAATAGAACGCCACCCCGAAACCAATTCCTATCGCCCTCACCCACTCAATCTGAACCTGAAGAAGAATACTCGAGAGAATAGGAAATGCGATCGCAACGGCTGAAATTCCAACTGCGAACTTCAGTAAAGTGAATGCAGGCCGATATGAGCCACTATCCCCCATACAGATTCTTGTCATGCTTCTCGACGATCTTGGCAAAGCGGCGGGCAAAGCGCTCATCCGCCTTTGCCTTCTTCTCCAGCACGTCGCGGGCAAACACCATGTGATCCTCGTGTGCGTCCAGCATGTCGGCCATCTTCTTGTTGGTCGCTGTGCCGATCGAGGCCATGGCAGTCTGCGCCTCTTGGTCCGTCTTCACACCAATCTCGTTGATCCGGTGCGCCACGTCCTGCTGTTGCGCGGTCTTCAACGATTTGGTCAGCGCATCATAGAGCACCACCCGCTGCTGGGTGTCTGTCTGCAGTTTGTTGATCAGCACCATCTGCGTCGCCGCCTGATTTTGCAGTGAATCAACCCAGGTCTTACCCTTCTCGATATACCGCTCCAGCGTCTGAGATTTGGCCAGCTTGACCTGCTCGTCCTGCACCATGGCGTTGTACTCGGAGTTCAGGTCGGCAAGCTCGGTCTCTAGCTTGGTCCGAGCCGCCGCGTCCTGCTCAACCGAGATCTTGCCTTCCAGCGCAATGATCTTGGGGTCCAGCGCCAGAATTTCGGCCCGCACGTTCTCTAGTTCCTGCACAGTCGCTTCACGATCATCCAGCGTCTCGGTCAGGTTCACCTGAACCTTTTCCTTCTGCTCATCCAGAACAGCCAACTGGCCCTCTAGCAGCTGAACAATGGTGTCAGATTTGGCGATCAAATCTTGCAGCTTGTCGTCAATACTGGCGGTGCGCATGCGTTCCTGCCGCATCGAATCCGATTTACCGGCACTGAAAACACCGACAAAGCTTTCCCAGCCGGTCTTGTTGCGCATCTCGTCGAAATCCTGGGAAAACGCCGAGGTCACGTCATCCAGACCCATGATCAGCTCAGCAATATTGCTGTTCATCACTTCGGTATGGGCATGCACGTCCTCAAGCGTGGCGTTTTCGATATCAATGTCAGCCGCCTCCCCCGCAGAGATCTTGTCGCGCGCGGTTTCGATCCGAGAGGTCAGCTCCGCAATCTTGCTTTGCGACTCTTTCACCTTGCTCTGAGTGTCTTCGACCATGCTTTCAAAATTCGAAAACGACATAATCCCTGTTCCTTCCACAAAATTCTTTGCCCCCTACATAGGTATGTAAATTCAATTTACATCCCCTGGGGCGTCCTTAATCGATAAATTCAAGCGGAGTTTCGCAGACAAGGTCGCCAAAGGAAAGCCTTGGGTACAGTTGGAAAGGCCGCGCCAGTTGGCGCGACCTATATGGCCTCCAACGGTGCGTGCAAGCACACACCCTACACGGTGACCTTCGTTGGTTTAATAGGCGACCGAGAACACCTGACGCGGATGCGCCGGAGTCTCAACCTCATCCAGAAGTGCGACGGCGTAATCCTCAGCACTGATCCGGCTGTTGCCCTCGGCATCGGTCATGAACTCACGGCCCCCCAGTCGAAATTCACCGGTGCGGTCACCCGGTTCTATCAATCCGGCCGGCGCCAGGAACGTAAAGTCGATGTCACTATCCGCAAGCATTTCGTAGACGCCCCGCATCGCCTTCGCCTCGGCCCGGTACATCTCGGGTACAACTTCGGCCACAGGGGTGCCATCAGGCAGGTTCAGTGTGCCAGCCCCGCCCACCATGACCAGACGTTTGCCGCTGGACTGGGAAGCGGCAATCAGCGCCTGCCCATAACTCGCGGCCTCATCTGCAGGATTGGCGGTTGACCGGGGACTGACGGAGGAAATCACAACATCGACATCCTTCGCCGCAGTCGCGACTGCTTCGGCTTGCGCCACGTCCAGCGCCAGCGCGGTTGTTCCCTCAACCACTGTGCCTTTGCGAGACGCTGCAGTGACCTGATGTCCGCGCGTCAATGCCTCAGCCACTAGACGATTGCCGATCATTCCGGTGGCACCAATAATTAAGAGTTTCATGTAAGTTCCCTTTAAGGTAGTGGTTACGACTAGTAACCAGATACGCATGCGAACCTAACAACGGAATACGCATGTTTTGGTCTCATAGTTACCTTCAGGGAACCGCCACAGGAGAACCTCATGGGAGCCCGTCGCAAACTGGACTATGATTGCCCGATACGGGACGTATTGGACCGTGTTGGCGATGCCTGGTCGGTACTGACCATACTGGAACTGTCCAAGGGCCCCTGCCGATTCAACGCGCTGCGCCGAGTGATCGATGGGATTTCGCAACGCATGCTTGCCGTCACTCTGCGCCACCTGGAGAGAGACGGATTGATCAGCCGCAGAGTTCTACCAACGGCACCGCCGCAAGTGGAATACGCGCTGACCGATAGAGGGCAGTCGCTGCACGCGGCAATTGGTCAATTAAACAGTTGGGCTGTGGAACATCAGCCCGGCATTCGTGCGGATCGGGCTGAGTATGATGACAGGCCTGATGTCGCCTAGCACCGCAATGGGTGCTTTCTTTGGCGCCGCCCATACGAGCCGCTAGAATTTGCCGTTGTTATTCTTCCACTGGTCCTGTGGAGCCACCTTTTCTGTGGTGTCCCAGTGTTCAACCACTTTTCCATTTTCGACACGAAACAGATCATAGAATGCCGAGTGGACACCGCTCTTCAACCCCTCGCTGACGCTCAGGACAAAACTACCTTCTGCAAGAACACGGTGCACCTGCTGGTAGTTGATATGCTTTTGGCCACTGTCGCTGGTGCTCAAAGCTGAGCGGAGGTTCGTCCCACCGTCAGAAATGTCCGGATTATGCTCGATGTAAGACACCTCATCGACAAATTCGCTCAGGCGCTCAATCTGTCCGGCGACCAGAACAGTTTCCACGAAGCGCTGTACCAGCGCGCGGTTTTCTTCGGTCCGCTCCGGATCTGTCGCCTGTACTGGCCCATCCACCATGCTGTGGCCCGATCGGTTTAGATCCTGTCGTTCCTGAATGTTGTCCCAGTGTTCAACGGCCTGACCATCCTCGAACCGAAAAACTTCGAAACAGATCTTCCGGCTGGCAAAGTCGTATTCCATATGGGCAAACACATAGTCGTCATCTTCGAACCCACGCACCATATTGACCCGAGGTTTGGTTTTGGACAGCCGTTGGAACAATTGCGCCAAACCCTCGCTGCCCTCATGGGTCTGCGGGTTGTGCTGAATGTACCTGGCCTCATTGACCACAGCGATAGGATCGGGATTTCCGGTCTCGATGCTTTTCAACAGGTCTCGGATTTGGTCTATCTTGCTCTCAGCCACTGATGTGCGCTCCTGTTCAACTGATCAGGTTACAATATTTCATCTTTACCATTGGCCTCCAGTGGCTCTGTAAGGTCGCGAAATCCCCTCAAACAGCGCTAGCCTTCGATATCGATAGATCGCGCATAGATATCCAAGACCACTTCAGCGCGCGTTTCACCCTCATCAGCAACCAAATCTCCCGAAAACCTGAAGTGATAAACGCCATCCTGTTCACTCACCAATTCAAGATAGTTAATGTAGTCATTGGGCAACCACCCATTCTCCGGACGAAAAAACTGGGTGACGCCACGAAACACAATCGCCCCATTTTCCACATTTTCATCATTGTAAAAGTTCCAGGTTTTGGTTCCCGGAGCTAAGCGGGAAATGCAATCCACCTCGATCCGGACTTCGTTGGCCTCTTTGTCAAAAACCACCCCCATGCACCCCCTATCTCCCAGATAAATGCTCGAAACAAATTGCTGAACGTCCATAGCGCAAATTCCTAATAACAAATTCAACAACATCATGCGCCCCAACAGCGTCGGGTCAAGGGGCGCGTCAGCGCCCGCGCAGCGGCTTGCCCTTGACGCGAATACTCAAGACAAACTCGAATTGGCGACCTTAGGGACAGACCTGCCCCTAAGGCGCTTCTCAGCAAACTCTTTCTTTGGCACTGCGCCACGCGCAGTGCCAAGCCCAACGGGAGGAACGCATCTTAGATGCGTGATCGACGGGCGGGAGCTCACCGCCGCCGGGGCTCCGCCCGTTCACAGGCAAACGGTCCCGCTGACCGTTTCCGGGAAGCCTGCTCACCCGACAACGTTGAACTCAGGCCCGTATGGATACTTGGTGACGTTCTCGTTGTCGTCCTCATGGATCACCAGAATATCGTGCTCGCGATAACCACCGGCACCGGGCTGACCGTCGGCGATGGTCAGCATCGGCTCCATCGAAATCACCATGCCCGGTTCCAGCACGGTATCGATGTCCTCGCGCAGTTCCAGACCTGCCTCACGCCCATAGTAATGCGACAGCACACCAAACGAGTGGCCATAGCCAAAGGTGCGGTATTGCAGCAGATCCCGCTCTTCAAAGAAGGCATTGATCTTGTGGGTAATCTCGGCACAGCTCGCACCCGGCTTCAACAGTGAAATGCCGTATTCATGGGCCGCCACATTGGCTTCCCAAATGCGTAGGCTCTCGGCATCCACCTCTTTCACGAACATGGTCCGTTCCAGCGCGGTGTAATAGCCGGAAATCATCGGAAAAGTGTTCAGCGACAGGATATCGCCACGCTGCAACTTGCGGGCTGTTACTGGGTTATGGGCGCCGTCGGTGTTGATACCCGACTGGAACCAGACCCAGCTGTCGCGGTATTCGGCATCCGGGAATCGCTTGGCAATTTCCAGCTCCATCGCATCACGACCCGCCATTGCCACATCGATCTCGCGCACGCCTTCCTTGACTGCATCGCGAATGGCAAAGCCACCTACGTCAGCAACCGCAGCGCCCTGGCGGATCATCTCGATCTCGGCCTCGGACTTAGCCATCCGCTGCACCATGGTCGCCTCGTACAGGTCCACGGTGGATTTCGGGTTCAGGTAATGCTCCAGCTTACCCTTTTGCAACAACGACAGGTGGTCGCTTTCATAACCCACAACCGCGTCTGGCCCACAGACAGACAGAATCGCCCGCCAGTAGTTGTCTCGCTGCCAATCGGTGTAGGTGATGTTATCACCATAGCAGCGACGCCAAGGCTGACCGGCATCAATCCCGGCGGAAATCGTCACGCATTCATCAGCGGTGACAACCAACCCATATGGGCGGCCAAAGGCGCAGTAAGTAAAGCCAGAGTAGTATGAGATGTTGTGCATCGAGGTGAAGACAGCGGCGGTAACGCCTTTGTCCACCATAATTTTGCGCAGACCCGCCACGCGGTTGGCATACTCAGCCTCGGCAAACTGCAAAGGCGCTTTTTCACCATTGTGAAAACGATACATTTCAGGACGTGAAGTCATATTCGACCCTTCCTTCTTACAAGAAAGGTCCCGGCGTTCAGGACGGTTTATAAGATATTTGGGCAGCATGTGGTTATGCGGCGACGCCATCGCCCGGCCCTTGGCTGGAAATTGCGGCGGATTTCTCCGCCGCGCAAGTTTTATTTTGTGAGAATTGCCACCATCTCACCGTCCATGTCGCTAAGGGCATCTATTATGTCGAAATGGTGCTTTCCGGGGTCAATTTTCTGATCGCAGCTCCAGGCAACTGCCAGCCATTGGGCCTGATCTAGGAACGAAGGACGCTCATCCGCACCGACCCAAACGGTGACCTCTGCATCATACCGCTCTTGCATCAGAATCGGGCTCTCGGCCTCAGCAGCCGCCTCATCCAGCTTGAACTTCTCGTTCATCGACGTCCGCATCAGCGGGCGCAGGTCCGATAGAGGCGAAATCGGTACCGCAGTACGCAACCTATTCCCGACCTCTGGTGCAAGCAGGTCCTTGTCGAGCATGCGCGCGACCAGATGACCACCAGCAGAATGTCCCGCCAAAGAAATCGGGCCCTCAACCTCCCTAGCAGCTTTCGTGACCGCTGCTGCGATCTGATTGGTAATATCGGCAATCGAAACGTCCGGACACAGATCGTATGACGGCATCGCCACAGCCCATCCCTTCGCCAGGGCCCCGGCGGCCAAGTGGGACCAGCTGCTTTTGTCGAACAACAGCCAATAACCGCCATGAACAAAGACAAACAATCCCTTAGCCTTACCCTCAGGCAGGAACAGATCAAGCCTGTTCCGTTCCCCCGGGGCATAGGCAATATTCAATTTGGCACGATCTCCTAACGATACCCGAAATGCCTCTGCCTCGGCCGCCCAGCGCGGTGGGAATTCTTCGGCCCCATCGATGTAAGCACCGTTGCTGTACGCGTCGTCCAATTCCATCCCAGCTCTCCCACAAATTCATTTAAGCCTAAAGGATATTTCCGCAGCCCAAATGTCAATTGGTCGCTGGCCCGAGATCCTCCAGTGGACAAAGATCATTTGATCAAATTCTGGACTTATGGATCTTTCTGGACATATCTGAGCGCAACTGCTTTGCATCGGACAAATCAATTCCGGGAGGCCCCTATGCTCGACACTATCACCGACCTTCGTTCCCTTTTGAAAGACCCCAGCCTGCTGGAACACCGCGCCTATATTGGCGGCCAATTTGTCGATGGCGACGGCACCTTTGACGTCACCAACCCTGCCCGTGGCGATGTTATCGCCCAGGTTGCTGACATCAAACGCCCACAGGTCGCTGGTACCATTGCTCAGGCGGAGGCCGCACAGAAGGACTGGGCCAAGTGGACCGGCAAAGAACGCGCCAACGTATTACGTAAGTGGTATGATCTGATGATGGCGAACCAGGAAGACTTGGCCGTGATCCTGACTGCCGAAATGGGCAAGCCGCTGGCCGAATCCCGTGGCGAGATCGCCTATGGTGCCTCGTTCATCGAATTCTTTGCTGAAGAAGCCAAACGCATCTACGGCGAGACCATCCCCGGCCACCAGCGCGACAAACGCATCACCGTGCTGAAGCAACCCATCGGCGTAGCCGCTTCGATCACGCCGTGGAACTTCCCCAACGCAATGATCACCCGCAAAGCGGGCCCTGCGCTGGCTGCGGGCTGTGCCTTTGTCGCCCGCCCTGCCGAGTTGACGCCACTGTCGGCTACGGCGATTGCCGTTCTGGCCGACCGCGCTGGCATCCCTGCCGGTATATTCAATGTGGTGCCCTCCTCCAATGCTTCGGAAACCGGGTTAGAATTTTGCGAAAACAACGCAGTGCGCAAACTGACCTTCACCGGTTCAACCGAGGTCGGCCGTATTCTGATGCGTCAGGCGGCAGACACCGTCATGAAATGCTCGATGGAGCTGGGCGGCAACGCTCCGTTCATCGTGTTTGACGACGCTGACATCGACGCCGCTGTCGAAGGCGCGATCATGTGCAAGTTCCGCAACAACGGCCAGACCTGTGTTTGTGCCAACCGGATCTATGTGCAGTCGGGCGTTTATGATGAATTCGCTGCCAAACTGAAAGCCGCAGTTGAAAATATGAATGTCGGAGATGGCCTGGACGATGGCATCCAGTTTGGCCCTCTGATCAACGCCAAGGCGGTGACCAAGGTGCAGGACCACATTGCCGACGCCACCGCCAAAGGCGCCGAAGTCATTCTTGGCGGCAACCCCTCTGAACTGGGCGGCACCTTCTTCCAGCCGACCATCGTCACCGGTGCCACCAAGGACATGCTGTTCAGCACCGATGAAACATTCGGCCCACTGGCGCCGTTGTTCAAGTTTGAAGACGAGGACGAAGTCATCGCTCTGGCAAATGACACCATCTTTGGCTTGGCATCCTATTTCTACGCCAAGGACCTGAGCCGCGTATACAAAGTGGCCGAAGAGCTGGAATATGGCATCGTTGGCGTCAACACCGGTATCATCTCAACCGAGCTGGCCCCATTTGGTGGTGTCAAACAGTCCGGGCTTGGCCGTGAAGGCAGCCACCACGGCATCGAAGACTATCTGGAGATGAAATACATCTGCATGTCGGTCTAATACGACAGTTTTGGCGGGGCTAGCTCAGCCCCGCCGCAAGATCCAAACCAAACGTCCGGATCACGCGGTCCCACGCCTTTTGTTCTTCCGCTGTCAGATCGGCCGCAAGCCCCTCTCTCAGAACCTCTAGAATGATGTTCAGCGCGCGCTCAACTTGCTGAGCTGTGACCCCCAGCGTCACATGCAATTGCCTGAGCTCCGCCATGCGACGTTCGGCGGCCTCTCCCGTTTGAGGCATCTTCATCGCTTCAATCAGGACCGAAACAAACCCCTCTTTTTGTTGCGACACGTCTCCCTGCATGAATTCACGGGCTTCCGGAATTTGGTCGAATATTTCAGCATAAATCTTCGTGGAAAGCAGAGCCTTCTTCTGAAAAACCTTACTAAAACAAGATGTAACTATTTTTCTGTCGTCACGTTCCAAGTATCATATTCTCGCAATAGTAAGTGCCTCTCGGCAGAATGGCGTTCTAAAGATACATATTAAAAGCATATTTCCTAATTCCCAAGCAGATAAAGTTCGGTGCACTAGAAACGTCAGAAATAATTCACGATAATGTCACGTCTCTGTTGTGGATCGCTGGTTTGCTCCGCCCATGAATATAACTGGGAGCCCCCTGATGTCTGCACGATTTATCTGCCTGACATCCGTCCTAGCCCTGAGCGCAGTTCAGGCTTCGGCGGAGATGAATTTCAACCGTATTGCGTCTTTCCCTGTGGTCAAAAACATGGCCGAAGGCGAAGACACCAAGCGCGAAACCTCACCTGAGATCATCGCCGCAACAGCCGATGGCACGACGTTGGCCTATACCGACAGCCCGCTCGGCGCGCTGGGGCTGGTCGACATTACCGACCCCGCCAAACCACAGCCATTGGGCAATATCGATCTGGGCGGTGAACCAACATCCGTGGGCATTATCGGCAACACTGCTTTCGTCGGTGTGAATACATCAGAAAGCTACACCGCTCCATCCGGCCATCTGGCCGCCATCGACCTGGCAACCAAAACCGAGCTAGCCCGCTGTGATCTGGGTGGTCAGCCTGACAGCATCGCCGTCGCCCCCGATGCCTCTTTTATCTCGATCGCCATTGAAAACGAGCGTGACGAGGACCTGAACGACGGTGTGATCCCTCAGCTACCCGCCGGTAACCTGGTGATAGTTGGCCTGAACGTCGGAACGCTGGACTGTGCATCCATGCAGATGGTCGACCTGACCGGCCTGGCCGAGATTGCGCCAACTGACCCAGAACCCGAATATGTCTCGATCAACAACTTGGGCGAAACTGTCGTAACTCTACAGGAAAACAACCACATGGTTGTTGTCGGTCGTGATGGATCCATCGTCAGCCATTTCTCGGCTGGCGCTGTGGATCTGGACGGTATCGACGCCACGGATGAGCGCGGCAAGCTGGTCTTCACCGAAAGCCAGCAGGGTCGCAAGCGTGAACCCGATGCCGTAACCTGGATCGACAACACCCATTTCGCCACCGCCAACGAAGGCGATTACGAAGGCGGATCGCGCGGTTGGACCATCTTCAGCAAAGACGGCACAGTGGTCTATGACAGCGGCACCAGCTTTGAACATGCCATCGTGCAGATTGGCCATTACCCTGACAAACGTTCGGATAGCAAAGGGGTCGAGCCTGAATCGGTGACCTTTGGCCAATTCGGCGACACACCCTATGTTTTCGTCGGTGCTGAACGCGCCTCGATTGTGGGCGTCTATGACGTCACCGATCCCGCTGCTCCGGTGCTGACCCAGCTGCTGCCATCGGGTGTTGGTCCCGAAGGATATGTGACTATCCCGTCGCGCAACCTGCTGATCTCGGCCAATGAAAAGGACCTGATCGAAGACAAAGGGGCCCGCGCCCACGTCATGATGTACGAGTTGCAGGACGCCCCGGCGGCCTACCCACACCTGACGTCTGAAGGAACAGACGAGCTGATTGGTTGGGGTGCGATTTCCGGTATGGTCGCTGATGAATACGGCACCATCTGGGCTGTGAACGACAGTTTCTACGGCTTCCAACCTTCAATCTTCAAGATCGACGCCTCCCAGACACCGGCCCGTATCACCGATGTGATCCGCATCACCCGCGACGGGCAGCCTGCGCAGAAACTAGACCTGGAAGGCATCACTCTGGACGGCAACGGTGGCTTCTACGTTTCCTCCGAAGGCCGGACTGACCGGGTGATCCCACACGCGATTTACCACGTTCAGCCTGACGGCTCGATCAAAGCCAAAAAAGGTGAGATCGGTCTGCCTGCCGAGCTGATGGCCGTGGAAAAGCGCTTTGGCTTTGAAGGCATCACCAAGATTGGCGATACCCTGTGGATGGTGGTTCAGCGTGAATGGAAAGACGATCCCAAGAACCACATCAAACTGGTTGCCTACAATCTGGAAACCAAAGAATGGGGCGCTGTTCATTATCAAAAAGCCGAGCCAGCAACTGGTTGGGTCGGCATGAGCGAGATCGTTGCTCACGGTGACTATGCCTATGTAATCGAACGTGACAACCAGCACGATTACCGCGCCGTCACAAAGAAGGTGTACCGCATCCCATTGTCCGAAATGGTCCCCGCACCATTGGGCGGCGAGCTGCCCGTTGTGTCCAAGGAACTGGTCCGCGACCTGCTGCCAGACCTGACTTCAACCGGCGGTTACGTTTTGGACAAGGTCGAAGGCATGGCCATCTTGGCCGACGGCGAAGCCTTTATCTCGACCGACAACGACGGTGTGGACGACCACTCGGGCGAGACAATGTTCTTCTCGATCGGAAATGTCACCAAGCCCACGCATTAAACCCAATGCATTGTTGGCAATAATCCAACCTATTAACCCCAATACATTTTAGTCAATTCGAGGTGCCCACTCCCCCGGGCACCTCTTTTTATTTTCCATACAGACCAAGAACTCGCTATCTGGATACGTTACAGGATATGTAATGCGTATGGCGGTAGATGATCAGCACTTGGCGGTGGCAGCGGCCCATGGCGATTCAGAGGCTTTTTCGGCCCTGCTCGGTCGTCACTATGATCGTGTCTTTGCGCTGGCCTTTCGCCTGACGGGCCAGCGCGCCGAAGCCGAGGATCTGACACAGGACATCTGCGCCGCTCTGCCTGATAAAATGGCGCACTACCAGCCCAGCGCCCGCTTCACCACTTGGCTGTATCGCGTCGTGGTCAATGCCGCCCATGATCGCCGACGCCGTGCCGCCACCCGGACCAAGGCCGCCAGCGGTTGGGGGGATTGGGAGGTAGATCGTCAGGCTGCCATCGCCGAAACCAATGATCAGCTCGACTGGCTCACCCGTGCCATGCGCGCCCTGCCTGACGACCTGCGCGATACACTGGCACTGATACTGGACGACGTGACCCACGCCGATGCGTCAGAAATCCTTGGCGTTTCACCAGGCACCATCAGTTGGCGGGTATCTGAAGCAAAAAAACACCTGCGCGCCTTAAAACAACAGGAGGACGCATCATGAGCGACCCCTTTGACGATTTTGAAGATCTGAAAGCTGCGATGCAGGCCGCCACCCCGGCCCCAAATGTTGCGCGTAAAGCGGAAAACATCGCCTTAGCAGAAAAAAACTTCGCCACGCGCCAAGAAACGGCCACGCAGCCCCGTTTCACCTCTGATCGCCCAAAACAGGGCTTGTTCCGAGGAGTAATTTCTATGTTGAGTTCCATTTCCACACGCCACGCCCTTACTGCAACAACCGCAATAGTGGCGATTGGTCTTTTTGTTTACCTTCCCACTCTGCAGCAAGGCCCAACGCCTGTGACGCTGACCGAAGCCGAAACGCGCAGTCGTTTAGAAGTCGACGATCAAATCGCCCAGGCGGCTCAGCAGGAGGCTGAAGAAACCGATGCACTAAGTGGTCAGCTGGTTGAGCCCCTTGCTGAAATTGCGGCAAGCCCCATGGCTGACATAGCAGCAACAAGACCCGCAGCCATGGAGCCAATGGCAGGTGTTCTTGCACCACCATCTGCGGCCAAACGCATGCTCGCCCCCCCTCCTCCCGGGTATGACAATCGTGATCAATTCGCACTCCCCGAGGTGGACACCGAAGCCTACCCCGAAGCCGAGCCAAACGCGTTGAAGATAACCACAGAAGAGTCGGTTTCGACGTTTTCAATCGACGTTGACACGGCTTCTTATGCGATCCTGCGCTCTAGTCTGAATGCCGGTCAGCTCCCCAATCCAGAGCAAGTCCGGATCGAGGAAATGGTGAACTATTTCCCTTATGACTACACCGCGCCTCTGGATGAACTGCCGTTTTCGACCCGCGCGACCGTGATCGACACGCCTTGGAACTCAGAAACACAACTGGTTCACATCGCGCTACAGGGCCAGAAACCCGCGCTTGATGCGCGCCCTCCGCTGAACTTGGTTTTCCTGATCGACACATCTGGCAGTATGGATGAACGCAATAAACTGCCACTTCTGAAACAAAGTTTTCAGCTGATGCTGGCTCAGCTTCGCCCCGAAGATAAGGTCGCTATCGTTACCTATGCCGGGTCTGCGGGACAGGTGCTGGACCCAACCCCGGCAAGTGATCGGGCCACCATCATGGCAGCCCTCGATAAACTGGATGCAGGCGGCTCTACTGCCGGTCAGGCCGGGCTGCAACAGGCCTATGCAACAGCCGAGGCCATGACAGAAGAAGGCGATGTCAGCCGGATCATTCTGGCCACTGATGGTGATTTCAACGTCGGCATCGATGACCCGGACGAGCTGGAGGATTTCATCGCAAGAAAACGCCAGACAGGGACTTATCTCTCGGTTCTAGGTTTTGGCCGCGGCAACCTTGACGATGCAACGATGCAGGCGCTGGCGCAGAACGGCAATGGGCAGGCGGCTTATATCGACACCCTGTCCGAAGCGCAAAAAACACTCGTTGACCAACTAAGCGGCGCCTTGTTTCCAATTGCCAACGATGTGAAAATTCAGGTCGAATTCAATCCGGCACAAATTGCTGAGTACCGGTTGATTGGCTATGAAACACGGGCTCTGAACCGCGAAGACTTCAACAATGATCGCGTTGATGCCGGCGAAATCGGCGCCGGCCACGCGGTGACCGCTCTTTATGAAGTCACACCGGTTGGCAGCCCTGCCCGGTTGAGTGACCCCTTGCGCTATCAAGCCGCGGAAGTGACCGCCACCAGCAAAGAATACGGTTTCCTGCGGCTGCGGTATAAACGACCCGGAGAAGAGACCAGCGCGCTGATCGAAACTCCGATCTTGCCGGGCGGTGATGCAACAACTGACATGCAGTTTGCTGCAGCCATCGCGGGCTTTGGCCAGCTGCTACAAAACAGCCCCTACCTTGGCAACTGGTCCTACACCCAAGCAATTGATCTGGCCAACACAGCCAAAGGTGAAGATGCGTTTGGCTATCGTGCCCAAGCAGTGCAGCTGATGCGCCTGGCCGATAGTCTGAGCCAATAACCGGCACAAACTTTTCTATAACAACGCAAAACCCCCTTGGTGGGCAACCAAGGGGGTCTAGACCGGAATAACTAGGGAAAGACGTTGCCCCGGTCTAACACGATCTCTGGCAGAAGATCGATCAGTTGACTGGCTTTGCCTCTACCATCTTGGAATTAGAGCTCTTTGTGGAAATTTCAATCCGACGCGGTTTCAGAGCTTCAGGCACTTCACGCTGCAAATCGATATGCAACATCCCATCCGCGTGGCTGGCGCCACTCACCCGCACATGGTCGGCCAAAGTAAAGCGGCGTTCAAAGGCACGTGTGGCAATTCCGCGATGCAGATAACTGCGTTCACCTTCGTCCGGCGCCTTCTTGGCAGTTACAATCAACCCGTTTTCCTTCACTTCCACGTTCAGGTCTGCCTCGGAAAACCCCGCCACGGCGATTGAAATACGATAGCTGTCAGCTGCTGTTTTCTCGATGTTGTAAGGGGGGTAACTGGGTTGCGCCACATCCGAGGTCAGGGCCCGATCCATCAGATCTGCGATCTGGTCAAAGCCAATAGAAGCCCGGTGCAGCGGTGCAAAATCAAAACTACGCATAAATATCATCCTCTTTCAGAGCGATAGGTGTTGAGCCCTCCCACACAGGGGACAGGCAATTCGTCACCGGACCCCATCAGCGGCGATCCGATGGCAAAGAGGTATGCACATAGTTTCTGGTTTCAAGACGCACAGTGAAAGGATTGCTCCTAATCACATGCCGCTTAGTTTTTGATGAACTTAGCGCCTGTGTCGTTGCGCACGTCACCCACCTTAACCCGGCCAACGCCAGGTGGCAGGCGACCTGCTGTAGCAACCCCGGTCATTTGTGCCTGCAACAATTCCAGTTCCTCCGCCAGTGCAGAGCCCAAAGACACCTGTTCTCCATCGACCTCAGCCTTGGCAGAAACCACTGACACAATGCGCGGGGTGTCTCCATCAAAGGCAAATACTGGTGCCCCGGAGGAGCCAAAATCTACATCACAGGACATCACCAGCACGCCCTGCTGTCTTGACATCACCGAGCAAACTTCCTGCAAGGACGGCGCCTCGGATCGGTCATGCGCATATGAAACGATCCCAATACGAGCCCCTTTGCGAGGTCGCACATCGGTTTCAAATGGCGTGACTGTTGTATTGCGAATTGGCCGCTGCAATTGCAACAAAGCGATATCGTTGCGCACACGGTCCGTCGAAACCCGACCGTCGTAGATGTATTCTGGATGCACCACAGCCCGGCGTACTGTACGATAGGCCGAGGCCCTGCCATTGCGCCAGCCCGCCAGAAACTCGATGGTATCAGGACGTATCGGGTTTTTGGTTTCACTATCAAACAGACAATGCGCCGCCGTTAGCACCAAATCAGGCGCAATCAGCGCCCCGGTGCAAAACCCATCACCATTGACATCCAACCGCCCAACAGCTTGCCACTCGCGCCCAGCATCAAGGGTATCCATCCGCAACAGACCACTGTCCTGCGCGATCGCAGCCCATGGCATCAGGGCCATCACACATACCACTATCCAATATCGCAAGATCTGCCTCCAACGTGCCTGTGAATCGCAAGGTAGAGGCGCCACAGGGCGAAATTACGGCAAACTGCAAACCAGTGCAGCCCCCGGCAGGAAATTTGTTGAGACGTGATCAGCGTAACACAGGCACATCGGACGGGAGTTTGCCCGGCGCTGCTAGCGCAGGCGGTTGCGGCCCGCCCGTGGCCCAGTCCAGCAATTCAACCGTATGCATGATCGGCAGTTTGGTTCCCGAACCAATCTGCATCATGCAACCAATGTTCCCCGCCGCAATCAGATCCGGCGACTTGGCTTCCAGTGTTTTGACCTTACGCGCCTTCAACTGCCCTGAAATCTCAGGCTGCATCAGGTTGTAGGTCCCGGCTGATCCACAACACAGGTGACTGTCCGCCGGTTCCACCACCTTAAAACCTGCCCGTTTCAACAGGGTCTTGGGGTGGGTCTTTATCTGCTGGCCATGCTGCAAGGAACAGGCTGCGTGATAGGCGACGGTTAGCCCCTTGTCTGTACCCACGGGCAGGTCCAACTGCATCAGCAGCTCAGATATATCCATCGCCCGCTCGGACACCCGCGCCGCATCCGCCGCCAGCGCATCATTGCGGAACATATGGCCATAATCCTTGACCGTGGTGCCGCATCCGCTGGTGTTGATGACGATGGCATCCAACCCGTCACGGTCCATCTCAACCGCCCAAGCCCGAATGTTCTTCGCCGCTGTGGAGTGGCTCTCATCCTCACGACCCATGTGATGGGTCAATGCCCCACAGCAGCCCGCGCCCTTAGCCACCACGACCTCGCAACCCAACCGAGTCAGCAACCGAATGGTGGCATCGTTGATATCCGTATTCAGCGCCTTCTGCGCACAGCCCGTCATCAGTGCCACACGTTTCTTGCGTGGTTCCTCAGCGGCAAAGCTCTGCGGATCATCATTGCGACTGACCGGAGGGATATGTTTCGGCGCCATCTCCAACATCGCCTTTAGCCGTGGATCAGGCATCAGGTTGCGCAGCGGCCGCGCAATCTTGGCCCCCAACAATGCCAGTCGAAACCGTCCCGGATAAGGCAGGATTCGCGACAATATCCAACGCAAGGCCCGATCCATGAATGGCCGTTTGTAATTCGTCTCGATATAGGCGCGCGCATGATCCACCAGATGCATGTAATGCACCCCCGATGGGCAGGTGGTCATACAGGCCAGACAAGACAGACAGCGATCAATATGCTTCACCGTCTTCTCATCCGGTACGCGGTTGTTTTCCAGCATATCCTTGATCAGATAAATCCGCCCACGCGGGCTGTCCAACTCATCGCCCAACACCTGATAGGTCGGGCATGTCGCCGTGCAGAACCCACAATGCACACAGGACCGCAGAATCTCGTTTGAGCGTTCAATGGCTGGGTCGCTCAGCTGCTCTTTGGTAAATGTCGTTTGCATCTGATTATCCCATCAACCCGGTATTCAGGATCCCACGAGGGTCGAACTTCGCCCGCAATTCAGCTGAAATCGCCGCCAATGGTGCAGGCTCAGGCTGAAACTGCCCCAAACGGCCGCGCGTCTCAGCGCCCGCCCGCATCAGCGTCGCATGCCCCGGCACTGCTATACGAGCGCGCAAATCAGTGCCCGCTGGCACCAGTGCCCAAATAAGCCCACCGCCCCAATCAAACTGGAGCGCCTCTGCCTGCAGCTGCTCCGCCAACTCGACCGCATCTGATGGCTTGACCGAGATACGCCAGACATCGCCCGCGTTGCCATGAAATGCACTGACGTCGCGAATACCGCGCCACAGATTTTCACTATCATTGACTTGCTGCACTGCACCAAACCGCGCCAGATCCGCCACCAGCCGACCCACCCGATAGTCTACCGACCCAGCAAACCCTTCGATGCGAACATAGGCACGCCGTTCTACCGGATCATACGCTGCTCCCGTCACGTCAAACGGGGAACCCAAGGCCGCCGACATCACTTGGACCGCAACCTCAAGATCAACATCCTGCACGACTACTGTTGCCGCGACCTCGGGCCTTGGCAGCACCTTGAACGACACCTCACTCAGCACGCCCAACGTACCATGCGCCCCGGACATCAGTTTCACCAGATCATAGCCGGTGACGTTCTTCATCACCCGGCCACCGTTCTTGACCACTTGGCCCGTGCCATCGACAAACCGTACCCCCAGCAAAAAATCCCGCGCTGCACCCACCTGTATTCGCCGAGGCCCCGAGATATTCGCTGCAAACACCCCGCCAATTGTCGGCACGCCTTCGGTTCCCAACAGTCCGCGATGATCCATCGGCTCAAACGCCAACCGCTGACCATTCTCGGCCAAAAGCGCCTCAATCTCGGCCACGGGTGTTCCCGCCCGCGCCACCATCGTCAAAGCACCCGGCTCATACAGTTCAACGCCACTCAAGCCGCTGGTCGTCAGGGCTTCGCCCGCCACGTCAAATCCACGAGTTCCACCACCACAAAAGGCCAGCGGCCCGGTTGCACCAGCAATCATTTCTGCCAATTCTGTCTCGGTTCTCGGCTTCAACATCATCTTCTTCATCTAGCCCTAAATATCCTGGGGGTTTGGGGGCAAAGCCCCCATCACTTGATCAGTTCCACGGCCCGACGACCCTCGGTCACTGACAGCGGAAACACCTTGGCCGGGTTCAACAACCACTGCGGGTCAAACACATCCTTGACCTTCAACTGCGCTTCCAGATCCTCGGGTGAGTACTGATGCAGCATCAGATCCCGTTTCTCAACACCCACACCATGTTCACCGGTTAGGCATCCGCCAACCTCAACACAAAGTTTCAGGATCTCGGCACCCATATCCTCACAGAGTTCCAGATCCCCCGGCTTGTTGGCATCAAACAGGATCAACGGATGCATATTGCCATCCCCGGCATGGAACACATTCGCCACCCCCAGCCCGTACTGCTTGGACAACTCACCAATCCGCCGCAGCACATAGGGCAGTTCTGTCACTGGGATCGTTCCATCCAGACACATGTAGTCGTTGATCTGCCCCATCGCGCCAAACGCCGACTTGCGGCCCAACCAGATCCGCCCGGCCTCATCCGCATCCTGCGCCTCGCGCAGCTCCACGGGATTATGAGACCGGGCAATCTCGATAATCAGCCCCAACTGATGATCGATCTCTTCCGGGCTGCCCTCGACCTCAATGATCAACAGCGCCTCGCACATCGGGTAGCCCGCCTTGGCAAAGGCCTCGCAGGCCTCGATACAGGGGCGGTCCATGAACTCGATCGCCACCGGCAGCACGCCCGCTTTGATGATGTCACTCACACAGGCGCCGGCCACTTCGTTGCTGTCATAGCCGATCAGCACTGGCCGCGCGCCCTCGGGCTTGCGCAAAATCCGCAAGGTGGCCTCGGTTACGACACCCAACTGGCCCTCGCTGCCACAGATCACCCCCAGCAGGTCCAATCCACCGGCATCCAGATGCGCACCCCCAATCTCAACCACGGTGCCATCCATCATCACCAGGGTCACGCCCATCAAGTTGTTGGTGGTCACCCCGTATTTCAGGCAATGCGCCCCACCTGAGTTCATCGCAATATTGCCGGCAATAGCACAGGCAAGTTGCGATGACGGGTCCGGCGCGTAAAAGAAGTCCTCTTCTTCCACCGCCCCCGATACACTCAGGTTTGTCCGCCCAGTCTGCACGCGGATGATGCGGTTGTCGTAATCCGTTTCCAGCACATCATTCATTCGGGCCACACCCAGTATCACACAGTCCGCCGTGGGCAGTGCTCCACCGGCCAATGATGTCCCCGCCCCGCGCGGCACCACCGGCACGCCCATCTGGTGACAGACCCGCAGAACATCCGAGACTTCCTGTGTTGTCCGCGGCAAAACCACCAACATCGGAGGACACCGGTATGCTGTCAAAGCATCACATTCATAAGCCCGCGTTTCAGCCTCATCCTGAATCAACGCATCCTGGGGTAAAACAGTGGACAGCTTGGCGGCCAGCTCAGCCTTACGCGCCAGAATCGCTGTATTCGGGGATGGCATTTGCATACGGGCTCTCCTTTGGTAAACTAATATTACCAATTTATACCCGCTGGCAAGAACCATATTGACACGTTAGGTTGGCCACATGAATTGGACCGAACGCCTTAGCCTATTTTCTTCCTTTGATTTGGTCGCCTTATGCCTTTTGATAGGGGGCTGGTTCTGGATCGGATGGCGTATTGAAAACACGGCCCCTACGCGCCCCTCTGTCTCGATCCTGATGGAGGACTTCCGCCGCGGCTGGATGCACCAGATGGTTACACGCGAACCAAGGGTGTTTGACGCCCAACTGATTGGCAGTCTGCGCCAGGGGGCCACGTTCTTTGCCTCAGCTGCGATGATTGCCATCGGTGGCGGTCTCGCCCTGATCGGTAACACCGAACAGCTTGAAGGCGTGGTCAGCGATCTCACCCTTGGCAAAACCCCTGCCTTTGTTTGGGAGGTCAAACTGCTTTTGGTTTTGATGTTCCTTGCCAATGCATTTTTGAAATACGTCTGGGCCCACCGTCTGTTTGGGTATTGTTCGGTCCTGATGGCCGCGGTTCCAAACAAACCGGATGGCGACCAGGCCTACCCGCGCGCAGCCCAAGCTGCGGAAATCTGCATCAATGCCGCCCGCAGTTTCAACCGGGGTATGCGGTCCACCTACTTTGCACTGGCGGCCGTCGCCTGGCTGGCCGGCGCCTTTGCCCTGATCTGCGCAACCGTGGTCACGTTGGCCATGCTTTACCGCCGCGAGTTTGCATCGCAATCGCGCGAAACCCTGTTGCGCATTCCGCCTGACACAACAATGTGAAACCGCATTTTGCAGGCCCCCGCTAGGGTGGTGACATGAAACAGATTCTCGCCCTGATCTTCGCCACCGCCGCTCTACCAGCTATGGCAGATGCTCCCTTAGTCGAAAATGTCAGGGCGCAACACTCCAGCAGCGGTTTGCAATTTCACGTCACTCTGTCCCATCCTGACACCGGCTGGGATCACTATGCTGACGGTTGGCGCGTGCTGGATATGAATGGCACCGAGTTGGGAATGCGAGTCCTCGGCCACCCCCATGAGCAGGAACAACCTTTTACCCGTTCTCTAAGTGGCGTCCAAATTCCCAAAGGCACCAAACAGGTACAAATCCAAGCCCGTTGCCTAGTCGACGGCTGGGCACCTGAGATGACAATTGTCACCCTGCCCTGATTTTCTTTTGTTCAAGATACCTGCGTCGCGGGAGCGTATAGCGACCCTCAAACCCGATGGTAGGGGCTACCAGCTAAAATGGTCGCTGCGCGATAGATCTGCTCAGCGAGCATCACCCGCACCAGCATATGCGGCCAAACCATTTTGCCAAAGGATATCGAGAAATCGGCCTCGGCCCGCAGACTAGGATCAATCCCATCGGCACCGCCTATGATCAACGCCAAATCCTGTCGGCCAGTGTCGCGCCATCCGGCCATCTTTTGCGCAAAATCCGGCGAGGACAGCACCTTGCCACGCTCATCCAGCGTACAGATCACTGCACCCTTGGGCAGGGCCTTACGCAGCAGTGCCGCCTCGGCGCCCATGCCGGCGTTTTTCTTGTCTTCGACCTCGACCACCCGCGCGGGCCCCAACCCCAGGGCACGGCCACTGCGGTCAAACCGGGTCAGATAATCATCGATCAAGGTTTTTTCGGGGCCAGCTCGCAGGCGGCCAACAACACAGAGATGTACACGCATGCGGAGATACCCCAGCAGCGGCCCGAGCAAATGCGCGGGCCATTACCTTTTTCGAAGTCAGCTATTAGCTGTCTTCGCCAAGCCACATCTTTTCAAGCTGATAGAACTCGCGAACTTCGGGCCGGAAGACATGAACGATAACATCGCCCGTATCAATCAGCACCCAATCACCCGTGTCACGGCCTTCTGTTTTGCAGGTAAAGCCATAGTCCTGCTTGATCCGCTCAGCCAGCTTTTGCGACAAAGCAGACACTTGTCGGGTCGAGCGACCTGTTGCAACGACCATGTAGTCGCCAATCGCCGTTTTACCGCGCAGATCGATCTGCACCACATCTTCAGCTTTATCTTCATCTAGCGATGCAAGAATGCGAGCCAGCAACTCTTCGCTACCTGGTCGAGTTTGAGCAGCCATTACGGGTGCCCCACTGTCAGCGGACTCAACCGCTTCGGATTCGGGTGACAGGACATCGTCCTCCTTTTTGGGCGCCGTCCGCCCCCCGGCGCTGGGGATATGGCAAAAATAGCAAGCCTCAGACCAGTTTTCAACGCAGCCGGTAAGATTTGAGGCGAATCAAGACGTCTCTGTGCCCGATCTGCACGGCTTAGTGAAGAGGGTAGCAGCCATGCATAGCGGGAAAACGCGCAATGTTTGCCTTGTTTGCCGCAGTTGGGCCCGTCTTTACCACGGTTGGGCCTGGCGAACCCTTGATTGCCTAGGCCTCCGCCTGTATCTGACAGCCATGATACCCGTATTGGCGCAAAAAATCGAACTGCAAGATCGCACCCGCCTGCGTGAGCGATTCTTTGGCGCTGCCCGCTCGGTTTTGGCCCGGCTATAACGCCTGCCCGCCCCTCAGCCAGCTTATTGAAAATACAAAACGGGAGAGGACCCCATGTCCCCCAAAACGCTCTATGACAAAATCTGGGATGCGCATGTTGCGCATGAAGCAGAAGACGGCACCACCCTGCTGTATATCGACCGCCACCTGGTTCACGAAGTAACCAGCGCCCAGGCGTTCGAAGGTCTGCGCATGACCGGCCGCACGGTACGCGCACCTGATAAAACCATCGCTGTGCCAGACCACAACGTGCCCACAACGCCAGACCGCGTCAACGGCATCGAAAACGAAGAAGGCCGCATTCAGGTCGCCGCGCTGGATACCAATGCCAAGGAATTTGGCATTCACTACTATCCCATGAATGACATCCGTCAGGGCATCGTGCACATTGTTGGTCCGGAACAGGGCTGGACCCTGCCCGGCATGACCGTGGTTTGCGGCGACAGCCACACCGCGACTCACGGTGCCTTTGGTGCGCTGGCCCACGGCATCGGCACGTCCGAAGTTGAGCACGTTCTGGCCACCCAGACGCTGATCCAGAAAAAGTCCAAAAACATGAAGGTCGAGATCACTGGTAAATTGCAGCCGGGTGTGACCGCCAAAGACATCACGCTGGCCGTGATCGGTGAAACCGGCACCGCCGGCGGCACCGGATATGTCATCGAATATTGCGGCGAAGCGATCCGTGATCTGTCGATGGAAGGTCGCATGACCGTCTGCAACATGGCCATCGAAGGCGGCGCCCGCGCTGGCCTGATTGCTCCGGACGAGACCACTTTTAAATACGTCAACGGCCGCGCCCACGCCCCCAAGGGTGCCCAGTGGGAAGCTGCGATGGACTGGTGGAAAACCCTGTTCACCGACGAAGGTGCTGAGTTTGATCTGGTCGTCACCCTGAAAGGTGAAGACATCCAGCCGGTTGTCACCTGGGGCACCTCGCCCGAGGACGTTCTGCCCATCACCGCCAAGGTCCCGTTCCCCGAGGACTTTACCGGCGGCAAGGTTGATGCTGTCAAACGTGCGCTTGACTACATGGGCCTCGAATCCGGCACCAACCTGACCGACATCGAAATCGACACTGTTTTCATCGGCTCTTGCACCAACGGCCGCATCGAAGATCTGCGCGCCGTGGCTGACGTGGTCAAAGGCAAAAAGATCAAGGACGGCATGCGTGCCATGATCGTTCCTGGTTCTGGCCTTGTTCGGGCACAGGCCGAAGAAGAAGGTCTGGGCGATATCTTTGTCGAGGCTGGCTTTGAATGGCGTCTGGCCGGTTGCTCCATGTGTCTGGCGATGAACCCCGATCAGCTGTCCGAGCACGAGCGCTGCGCGTCGACTTCGAACCGTAATTTCGAAGGTCGCCAAGGCTACAAGGGCCGCACCCACCTGGTGTCCCCAGCCATGGCCGCCGCAGCTGCCCTGACTGGCAAGCTGACCGACGTACGCGAGCTGGTATAAGGAATACGAACATGGAAAAGTTTGAAAAACTCCAGGGCGTCGCTGCCCCTATGCCGCTGGTCAATATCGATACCGATATGATCATCCCAAAGGTCCACCTGAAATCGATCAAACGGACCGGCTTTGGCAAGAACCTGTTTGACGAGATGCGGTTCAATCGCGACGGCACCGAGATCGCTGATTTCGTGCTGAACAAACCGCAGTACCGGGATGCTGATATTCTGGTAGCCGGTGATAACTTTGGCTGTGGCTCATCCCGCGAACACGCACCGTGGGCGATTGCTGATTTTGGCATCAAATGTGTGATCTCGACCTCATTTGCTGACATCTTCTTCAACAACTGCTTCAAGAACGGCATCCTGCCAATCGTCCTGCCGCAAGAGCAGGTCGACCTACTGATGGCTGACGCTGAAAAAGGCGCCAACGCGCGGATGACTGTGGACCTGGTTGCCCAGGAAATCACCACCTCCGACGGTGACGTGATCAAGTTTGACGTTGATGCGTTCAAAAAACACTGTTTGCTGGAAGGTTTGGATGACATCGGCCTGACCATGGAAAAAGCGGCTTCGATCGACACTTTCGAGGAAAAGGCCGCTCAGTCACGCCCTTGGGTCTGACCTGGCGATTTGCTTTGGACAAACGAAAGGCCGCTCAAAATGGGCGGCCTTTTTTGTACCATTTTTACGAAGATCAACTACCGGCGAAGACTTCCCCGGCGTGAACACCTTCCATGGTCATTGTAAATTCACCCGCAGCCTGTTTTCGAACCTCAGCAATCTTTTCCTGAGCAGCGGCAGCGGTTGCAGCATCTGTATACTGGGTAATCACACACATAGTTAAATCACCGGTGCGCACCATTTGCACACCTGTTGCCCCAACTGACATAACCAGCGGAACGTATTTTTCATTTGCAGTAGCGATCATTTCGTCTGACATTTCTTCGGCAGACCAAAGGGTCAAAGTAACGTAAGCCAATACTCGTACTCCCTAAAAACACAGCGAAACAGAATCGCTGAATGGCCGACCTTAACACATTCACAGAACCTGCCCGACCGCCAAGCAGAACACCTTCGCCGTTATGCAAAAACCTTCGGTAGCTTTCCCCCTGCCACTATGGGTAATGTCAGCCCACCCAGGGTCTTGATCCCAATAGAAATGCAGGGTCCGTTTAAAAGTTTTTTGATTTTCAGGAGAAGTATAATGTCAGACTCGGTGAAATGGATGTTGCTAGGCGCTCTATCACTGTTCTTTAGCATTCTGGTTTTGGGCAATACCGTCATTGCAACCATGGCAGTCACCACCCTGACAGGTGCGATGTTGATGGTGTCTGGTGTGTTCCAGGTCATCGGTGGCTTTTCCAGCACCGAATCGACAGGCAGCAAGATATTTGGCATCCTGATGGGGCTTTTGATGGGTTTTCTCGGCACCAACTTTCTGTTCAACCCACTGCAAGGAGCCATCTCGCTGACCATGCTAATACTCATCCTTTTGATCTCTAGCGGTATTGTCCGATTGATCTTTGCATGGAAGATGCGCAGCACCGTATATTTTTGGCCAATGATCCTGTCTGGTGCAATTTCCGTACTGCTGGCCGGCTATATCTGGACCAATTTTGCAGCCGCCTCTTTGACTTTTCTGGGCATAATGTTGGGCATCGAATTGATGATGAACGGGTTCAGCCTAATTGTCATCGGGCTCTCAAGCCGCAGTCAGAGAGACTGAACCAGCCAATTGAGTCCACACAGCCTACCGGGCCGTCAGTCCGACTGACAGCCCGGTAGGCCCTATGGGGACACTCAGGATCACCACAACATATAGTGTACAAAGCCAAATGCCCCTAGATGCTGGGGTTTTCATGATGCATTCTCGCACCACTACTCCCACGATAAACTCTACCAACGGCGGATTTGCTGCTCAGATCTTGAGGGGAATCGTGAAACAAGGCACAAATAGGGCGCAAATGAGGCACAGCGATCCCAGACCATCGGGGTTGCGTCAAAGTGGAACAAAGGCTCGGCAACGTATCGACCTGTCCAGTTTGAAGGGAACGAACAGTGTTAGCACGCATAACAGGCGCAGCTATGCGCGGTATACTTGTGGCATTTCTTATTGCCATGCCGTCATTGCTACTGCCAAATTTCGCAACGGACTCTGCTGAGATCGTGGCCTTAGTGGCCCTGCTCGGGGGCATTTTGACCTTTGCCGAGTACTATTCCAACTTCCCCAGCTTCATCGAATTTCGCGAAGCACCGCCGCTAAACCGGATGCGGTTCATATCCTTGCTGGTGACCATCGGAGTTCTGAGCCTGATGGCACGTCACCCATTTGAGCCTACGGGCCTCACAACCCTTATCCACGGCATGGGTAGTAAACTTGGTAACGCGCTCGATTTCTCATATTCACCGGTACACCTGGTCACTCTGGTTATGCCGCCACATGCATCAGCCGAAACAGTGAGTATGGTCCGGGCCGCAGCGAGCCTTGCCTATGTGATCGGACTGATCAGTGTTGCGGTCTTCTTCTTCACGATCCACATCCGCAATTGGCCCGTCGCCAATGGCGCCTTCAACGTTTGGGTAAACTTGCCGTTGTTTGATCCAACCACTGGTGGCGATGTCGTACACCGCCTGCAACGTGATGGCCGGATCAATTTGATATTCGGCGTATTGCTCCCCTTTGCAATTCCTGCAGCCGTATCCGCACTGTCAGCAGTGTTCGATCCAGCTGTCCTAAGTCATCCCCAAACTCTGGTCTGGATGATCGGCGCATGGGGGTTCCTGCCCACATCCCTGCTGATGCGCGGCATGGCAATGTTGCGGGTGGCAGAGCTGATCGAACAGAAGCGCCGCCGTGCTTATGCAAACGCTGAGGCAATACAAACAGCATGAGGTGGCTGGCCGCACTTCTGCTGCTGTCACTTACCACGCCAAGCCATGCCGACACCCTACGCATTGCCAGTTTCAACACCGAATTGTCCCGCGACGGTCCTGGTTTGCTTTTCCGTGACATAGAGCGCGGTGACGACCCCTACATCAACGCAGTTGTACAGACAATTGCCAGCGCGCATCCAGACGTACTAGCCCTACAAGGCATAGACTGGGACTATGAAGGCCGGGCGCTGAATGCGCTGCAAAACCAATTGCAAAAACACGGTGCGTATTATCCGTATTTTCTCGCCCTACAACCCAACTCGGGGCTGGCCAGCGGCCTTGATCTGGACGGCAATAACCAGTTTGGCGAACCTCGAGATTCGCAGGGCTATGGCACATTTACTGGCCAAGATGGCATCGCAGTACTGTCACGCCTGCCCATAGGCCACGCTTTGGTGCAGGACTTCAGTTCGCTGCTGTGGCGTGATTTGCCCGGTGCCCTACTCCCGCAACACCCCGATGGGACCCCGTTTCCATCAGCGCAGGCTCAGGCTGCACAGCGCCTTTCCAATACAGGCCACTGGGTGGTGCCACTGGCCCTGCCTAATGGAGAACGGTTGAACCTGCTGACATTTCAGGCTGGACCTCCTCTCTTTGACGGGCCCGAAGATCGCAACGGTCGGCGCAACCACGATGAAATCCACCTTTGGCAACTACTGCTCAACGGTGACCTGGGCGCAGTGCCCGGATCGCCCCTTGTAATTGCTGGTGGCGCCAATCTGGACCCAAACCGTGGGGATGGGCGGCGCGAAGCCATTCGGTCATTGCTCGCCGACCCAAGACTACAAGACCCACGTCCCTCCAGCACCGAAGCAGACATCAACACTGTGCAATGGAAGAACGCTGGCCGGATGCGGGTGGACTATGTTTTACCCTCTGCAGACCTGAAGGTACTTGATGCTGGGGTGGTCTGGCCGCCTGTTTCAGGTCAAGCTAGGGTTGCGTCCAGTCGTCATCACCTGGTTTGGGTGGACATTGCGCTCAACCAACCCTGAGGGCAGAGCCTCCACAAGCGCGACATCGAGTGGGGTTTGCGGCAAATCAGGCAATAAGCTCTCAAGCAAGGCCCCATCCAGACGGTGGGCCGTATCCCATAGGTAGCGCATCTCCAGCAGACACCGACCCATGGGCCAAAACGGTCGTGCCAGTTGCAATGGCCACCAAGACATAGGCTTCAGTTGCACAGATCGCGCGACTGCGCGATTCACCGCGTCAAACATTTGCTGTCCGGTCAACGTATACCCGGAAAAGGGAATATCAGCATAGACCGGCAACACGTCACGTTTCTCAACCAAGCCCACCACAGCGCGCGCCAAGTCCGGCAAATAGGCCCAAGCATGTGGCACATCGGTTTTCCCCGGATAGGTAAAACGACCCTTAGCCAAATCCTTGGTCAGGATCAGATCAAACCAATTGCCCGAGGCCTCAGTGTCGAGAAAATCACCTGACCGCACCACAATTGTAGAGACGCCAGAGCGTTTATACGCAGCCTCCATTTCAACACGAATGCGACCCAATGGGTTTTTCGCGCGATGCGAGGTATTTTCCGACCAGGGGCTGGGCGTGTCTTCGCCAAACACATAAACATTGCCCGGCACAACAACTGTTGCCCCATTCGCCCGCGCTGCTGCAATGACCTGCGCATGCAAATCGGGAACCTGTTTCGCCCAGTCAGGATAAGCCGGGTTCCACCCGTTTACGATCACCTGCACACCAGATGCAGCATCCATCAGATTGCCATGGGTGCGGTCAAAATGCTGGACCTGCCAGCCTGCTTCAGAAAATGCGGTCGAACAGGCCCGGCCAAATCGGCCACTCGCGCCAAGTATCAAAACACTACGGGTCATAACTCAGTCTCCAAATTACTATTGGTGACACATTATCCATTCAATATACGCAGGGGCATTGCCGAAATGTGCAGGTTATGTATTCATAAATGAATGAGTCAAATATCTCCTCTCCCCGATTGGTCGTTGATCCAAAGCTTTCTTGCTGTCGCGGAAACAGGCTCGCTTTCCGGTGCGGCGCGACGGTTAAACCGTAGCCAACCCACTTTGGGTCGCCATATTCAGAGCCTTGAGCAGGATCTTGGCAGTCAGTTGTTCGAACGCCATGCCCGCGGCTTGCGCTTGTCCGCTGATGGCACCCGGTTGCTGCCTATGGCGCAACAGATGAATGCGCAGATGAATGCGATTGCGCTAAACGTTGCGGGGCAGTCCCAACAACTGCAAGGAACGGTACGCATTACCGCCAGTGTATTTGCCTCCCATTACCTGCTGCCGCCAATTCTGGCCGGGATCCGAAAAGAAGAACCGCTGATCGAGCTGGAACTGGTCCCCTCTGACAGCAGCGAAAACCTGCTTTTTCGTGCTGCTGATATCGCGGTGAGAATGTACCGGCCCAGCCAACTCGATATTGTAACCCGCCACGTTTGCGACCTACCGCTGGGTATATTTGCCGCACAGAGCTACCTGTCGCGCAGAGGTTCCCCCAATACACCCGACCAATTGCGCGAGCATGATCTGGTTGGTTATGATTCAAACGAGCTGATCCTGCACACCACCCGCGCACTTGGCTGGTCGATGGAGCGCAGCAATTTTGCGACACGCTGCGATAATCAGGCAACCTACTGGCAGTTGGTCCGGGCTGGCTGCGGCATTGGGTTTTCTCAATGTAACGTTGGTCGCGCAGATCCGCTGGTAAGAGAGCTAGATCTGGGAATTGAGATCCCCCCACTACCAGTCTGGCTCGCAGCACATCAAGCCATGCGGCAAACCCCTCGGATCACCCGTGTCTGGTCACTGCTGGCCAAAGGCCTGCAACAGGCTACACCTTTGCCCTAGCCCCCCCGTTGGCCTTCGCGCGTTATTGACCCTGCGGACCCTAGCGGGTACCTCCGGTACAACCGATTTCAAGGAGTATCCGCATGTCCAACCCTTCGATTCTGATTCTGCCCGGCGACGGCATTGGCCCCGAAGTCATGGCGCAAGTCACCCGGATCATCGACTGGTATGGCGAAAAGCGGAACCTGGCGTTCGATGTCAGCACCGACCTTGTTGGCGGCGCCGCCTATGACGCCCACGGTGTTCCGTTGCACGACGACACAATGGCCAAAGCCATGGAAGTTGACGCCGTTCTGCTCGGTGCTGTTGGTGGCCCGAAATACGACGATCTGGACTTCTCGGTGAAGCCCGAACGCGGCCTTCTGCGCCTGCGCAAGGAAATGGATCTGTTTTCCAACCTGCGCCCCGCCCAGTGCTTTGACGCCCTGGCTGATTTCTCCTCGCTGAAGAAGGAACTCGTCGCCGGTCTGGACATCATGATCGTACGCGAACTGACCTCGGGCGTCTATTTTGGCGAACCCCGCGGCATCTTCAACGAAGGTAACGAGCGCGTCGGCATCAACACCCAGCGCTACACCGAGTCTGAAATTGAACGCGCAGCCCGTTCTGCTTTTGATCTGGCCATGGTGCGGAACAAGAAACTCTGCTCGATGGAAAAAGCCAACGTGATGGAGAGTGGCATCCTGTGGCGCGAAGTTGTCACGCGTGTGCACGCTGACTACCCCGAGGTTGAGCTGTCGCACATGTACGCCGACAATGGCGCCATGCAGCTCGTCCGCGCACCGAAACAGTTCGACGTGATCGTCACCGACAACCTGTTCGGCGACATCCTGTCCGACTGCGCTGCCATGCTGACCGGTTCACTGGGCATGCTGCCTTCTGCCTCGCTTGGTGCCCCTATGGACAATGGTCGCCCACGCGCCATGTACGAGCCCGTACACGGCTCTGCCCCGGACATCACCGGTCAGGCCAAGGCCAACCCAATCGCCTGTATCCTCAGCTTTGCCATGGCCCTGCGCTACAGCTTTGCCGAAGGCGCCGAGGCTGACCGCCTAGAGGCCGCTGTTGAGGCCGTGCTGGCAGACGGTGTCCGCACTGCTGACCTGCTGGGCGAAGAGGGCGTAACGCCCGTCTCGACCAGTGAAATGGGCGACGCTGTTCTGGCTGCACTGGACGCCAGCCTGTAATAGTCGACTAAGAATACAGACCCAGCCCCGCCTGCTCATCAGCGCAGGGCTGGGTCTTGTCGACGCAGCACAGCCATAGGCTTATGTTTCTTCAAAGAAGTATTCGGTATTTCAACCAATGAAACTGTCGTTTGTTGGGAATATAACCGGCCGCTATTTTGAATATTTTTTCGAAAGGTTGGCGGTATTACTTTTAGCGGGCTTGATTGTGCTCTATCGGTGTTCGGCACCTTAATAAGCAATCTACATGCATTCACCTTGCAGCTTCGCACCTCGATCCATTCAGCGCTCGGCCGCGGCCTACCTTCCACGCGCGCGCAAACTGGCAATGCTGTGGGATATAGAATGGCCGGAACGGTTTGAGGCCGGAACTTGGGCGCAGCTCAACAGATCTATGTCAATTGAGCCTCCTACTCCCTCGGCTAGCGCCACTGGCTCAGCCATGGGCCCTTCGCCTGATCGGCTTGCTACATGTGATGACTAATCACCTCGGTCAGCATCATTTCACCTATACAAAAAATTTCATATTCCCAAGTTCATGTTAGCGCTATACATGGCCAAGAAACACATTCCAAAACCTTCATTCTGGTGACCCATGAACCTGAAAGCTGCTGTGCTGGCTCTGCTGGGCTATGCCATTTTCTCGACCCACGACGTGGTGGTCAAATATTTGGGGGCCAGCATGTCCCCTTTTCAGCTGGTGTTTTTTAGCAGCCTGCTGTCGTTTCCTCTGGTTACGCTGATGTTGATCAGAGATCCGGCACACGGCAACCTGCGGCCGCAGCATCCCTGGTGGATGGCCCTTCGGTCTATAGCGGTGTCCCTGGTACCTGCCAGCGCCTTCTACGCGTTTTCTCAACTGCCACTGGCGCAGGCCTATGCTCTATTATTTGTTACGCCCCTGTTAGTAACCCTGCTGTCCATTCCTGTTCTAAAGGAACAAGTTGGACTGCCCCGGATGTTAGCTGTTGTTCTTGGGTTCATAGGTGTCATGGTCGTTCTGCGTCCCGGCGGTACCGAATTCGGCTGGGGCCATGCCGCAGCGCTTTTGGCCGCATTCGGAAACGCTCTGCAATCTGTGATCTTACGCAAGATTGGTACCCATGAACGCCGGGTGGTCCTGATGATCTACCCGCTTATGACCACCTTTGTGGCGATGGGAATCGCTTTGCCCTTCGTTTATGTGCCGCTTGAAGCATCGGCACTGGGCGGCCTTGTAGTTGTTGCCATATTTGGCTTTTGCGCCACCCTATTGATGGTTAGCGCCTATACCCTCGGCGAGGCCGCGATCGTCGCGCCGATGCAATATTCACAGATCATCTGGGCCACCCTGTTTGGATTTTTTCTGTTCGGAGAGGCCATCGATCCCAGCACCCTTCTGGGAGCGGGAATCATTATCGGCAGTGGTATTTTCATCGTCATCCGCGAGGCCTCGGGCGGCCAGTCACGCAATACCCCGGTGCTGCAAACCCGGACCCGTGGCTACACCTCTGGGGGCGTCAATATCTCGCTGCTGCTAAAACGGAAGTCGAACAAATAAACTCTCGATATTGGGCTTGCATATCCGCTTCGAAGCATCTATTCCGCCCTCACGGTCGGGCTATGGCGCAGTCTGGTAGCGCACCTGTTTTGGGTACAGGGGGTCAGAAGTTCGAATCTTCTTAGCCCGACCAATTTTCCCTACAAAGGCCAGTATGTACTGGCACTCACTCACGGCATCCGGAATCCCGGATGCTGCTCGGTGTTACGAGAACCGGAATATACATTCATTGCATTGCTGGACGATCCACGGAAAGACGTTTGGAACCTGTCAGCCTTACGTCATCGACCAGAAAATGACCTAGTGCGGCTCTTTCACAGTGCGGGCTGAACTGGTGTAGATTTCCGACGCTGCGTAATAGTCATCAAACCCAATTCGCTTTCGCAAATCTCCAAAATCCATCAAGCCGTCGCGTGGTTGGTCTTTCGCCAGCTGTTCCAGCGTCTGAACCATCGCCCGCATTGCTGCTGACATCAGCGTCAGCGGATAGGCCGCGATGCGATACCCGATATCCTGCAACACCTCGCGCGACAGATCAGGTGTTTCGCCGCCTTCGACGATATTCGCCATATTGGGGGCATCCGTGGCTGCACAGATCTCGCGCATTTCAGCTTCGGACCTTGGTGCCTCGACAAATAGAATATCCGCCCCCAGTTCACGAAACCTTTGGGCCCGTGTCAGGGCCTCAGCCAGACCATGCTCATGACGTGCATCAGTGCGAGCCAGGATCAGGATATCCGCCCCTGCTTCGCGCGCATCCACTGCGGCGCGGATCCGGTCATAGGCCTCCTCTCGTCCGACCACTGCCTTACCCGGCGTATGGCCGCAGCGTTTGGGCGCCAGTTGGTCTTCGATCATGACTGCTGCGCAGCCCGCTGAGGCCATGCCTGCCACCGTGCGCCGCACATTCATCGCATTGCCATACCCGGTGTCGCCATCCCCAATCGTTGGGATCGACACCGCGCCAGCAATGTTACGCGCATGATCCACCACTTCCCCATAGCTCATCAAACCCAAGTCGGGTGCGCCAATGCGACTGGCCGAAGCCCCAAACCCGGTCATGAAGGTCAGCGGAAATCCGGCCTGCTCAACCAGCTTGGCTGAGAGTGCATCATAGGCACAGGGCATGGTGTGCAAGCGAGGTTGAGCCAGAAGGGCACGCAGTTGGTCAGCAGGAGTTGTCATGGCAATCACAGTTTGAAAGGAATGTAGAGGGCGAGGTCAGGAACCAAATACAGGATCACAACACAGAGGAACATCAGCAGCAGGAATGGTACCGCACCGCGTGCCACATCTCCCAGCGTTGCACGGGCTACCGATTGGATCACGTAGAGGTTCAGGCCGACCGGAGGAGTAATCAACGCCGCTTCGACCATCAGCACCATAAAGATACCAAACCAGATCGGGTCAAAACCCAGCCCCATGGCGGCGGGCAACAGGACTGGCGTCATGATCAGCACCATCGACAGCGCCTCAAGAACCAGCCCCATCACCAGCAGAATCAGCGCCACCAGCACCACGAATCCGACCGGGCTGCTGACCGCATCGGACAGAAAGGCGCTAATGTCCTGAGGAATGCGGTACAGGGTGATGGCTTTGCCAAACACTTTGGCCCCGGCGACGATCATCAAGATCGCAACTGTGGTGGCCATAGCATCTTTGGTTGCTTCCCAAAACTGTAGCCAAGAGAGTGTGCGCAGCACCAGCACGGTAATCACCACAGCGCCAGCAAAGCCAATTGCCGCTGCCTCGGTTGGGGTAAAAGCACCGCCATAGATACCGGCGACAACAACCGCCGCCAGCGCCATAGACGGAAAGGCGCGCAGCGTCGCGTGACGGCGTTCTGGCCAGCTTGCCTTCTCTGACCGCCCCATGCCCCGCATTGACGCATAGACCATAGCGTAGCCGCCAAACAGCACCAGCAGCAGCAAGCCTGGCCCGACACCAGCCAGGAACAGCGCAATCACCGATTCTTCAGTTACAAAGCCATAAACGATCATCGGGATCGATGGCGGGATGAGAATGCCCAGAGTACCGCCCGCCGCGAGCAAGCCAAAAACAAAGCGCTTTTCGTAGCCACGCTTCAGCATCTCGGGAATAGCTACGGTGCCGATGGTGGCTGCAGTGGCCACTGATGACCCCGAAATAGCCGCAAACAACCCGCAGGAAATCACGGTCGCAACAGCGAGCCCACCGGGCCAGTGGCCAACCCAAGCCTGTACTGCCGCGTATAGGTCTCTCCCCACTCCACCTTTTAGCAAGACGTTTGACATCAACAGGAACAGCGGCACCGCCAGCAGGATAAACCCATCCAGCGTAGAGAGTATGGCCTGCGGCGCCATCAGCGGCGAAAACCCACCAACGACCAACATCGACAGGCCCAAGCCTCCCAATGCAAAGGCCACAGGAACACCCAACAGAAGCAGCGAGAACAGCACCAGAAGAATCAGGAATACGGTAATCATTCATGTTCTCCTTCGGCCACAATTTCTCCTCGTGCAGCGCGTAAAACTTCAATTAGAGACTGAATAAACAACACGGCAAAACCAAAAGGCACGGCCAGTTCTACAATCCAGATCGGCAGGTCCAGCATAGAGCCTGTAGTGCGGCCTCTCACGAAACTTTCATGGAAGATCTTCCAGCCGTAAGCCCCTACAATTGAAGAAAATACCGCAACCGCTGCCATAGCAAAAACATCCGCAACGATGCGGCCAGATCGTGGCAAATGACCAATCACAGCGGTAATTCGGATATGTCGCCGCTCCCGCAGGCACCAAGGGGAGGCGATCAAAGCGCCCCAGATCAAACAACCTTGGCTTAACTCCGCAGCCCAAATCGTTGGGTTAACAAAGAAATAACGTGCCGCAACTTCGTAGGTGAGCATGATCCCGGCGACGACAAACAGAATCGCAGCCAGCCAGGCAAGCATGGTGACAAACCGGTTGAACATAGTCTTTTAACTTTCGGATTTTGAACAGCAAAAGGCCGGACCAATGTTTAAGTCCGGCCTGATCTTTAGTTCAAGCTTAGTACTGTTCTGCTGCCGACAGGATCTGGGCGCCCAGGTCGCCAGTTTTGGCGCGATACCCGTCATATACCGAAGCCGAGGCTGCTTTCCATGCGTCGATCTCATCAGCTGTTGGATGATAGACATTCATGCCTGCTTCCTCAGCTGCGGCATAGGCGCCAGCTTCAATTTCAGTCACCTTGTTGCGCACGGTCAGTTCTGCCATCAGCGCCGCGTCACTCATGACCTTCTGGTGCTCTGCAGACAGACCATTCCACCAGTCAGTATTGGCTACAACGATGAATTCAATGTCTGCATGATTGGTCACGGTGATAGTGCCCATAACCTCCCACAGCTTGCGGGATTTAACACCAGATACACCTGTCATACCAATGTCGACTGTACCGCGCTGATAGGCGAGGTACTGCTCTGAACCCGAAATCAGCGTCGGTGCGCCACCAGTTGAGGTGACAAAATCACCTAAGGTTTTGCCAAATACGCGCGCTTTCTTTCCAACCATGTCAGCGGGTGTTTTGACTGGGCCATCCTTGGACAACATAATCGCCCCACCATAGGCCTGCCACCACATCACTGTAGACCCTGTTTCTGCAATGGCTGCATCAATTGGCCCACGCACATCACTACCCGGCGCGGTGGCTTTGCGTACTTTTTCTTCAGAATTGAACAGGAACGGCATGTAAAACACGTCCACTGCAGGTACATCGCCAACGTAACGAGTCAGTGAGGCAACGCCCATTTCAATTGCACCAGATCCAACAGCGGCCGGAACTTCTTTGTCTTTGTATAGTTGCGCACTGTCATAAATCTCGACCGCGATTTCACCATTGGAATTTGCTTCGACCTCGGACTTGAACAGCGCAAGGTTTTGACCCAAATGACTTTTCAGCGGCAGCTGCAGTGAAATGCGTGCGGTCACATCCGCTGCAAAACCTGGCACCGCAGTGCCCAATGCCAGCGCGATACCCGTAAGTGTTGATGTCAGTTTCATAAAATTTCCTCCCCGTAAATTAGGAGGCATGATTATCAATCGTCTATTAGCCGTCAAGCACCCTGACAAAACGGTCGAATAGCGCACGCAAAATTGGTTTCTTCCAAGCCTTTTTCCATACAGGTACACATTGTACCAATGTATCAGTCATCATTGTATCAAGAAGGGGCGCACTTGTACCGCATATGACGAATACATTGCTCTGCATGGTAACTCTATTGAGTCAACTCATCCGTAGATTGTACCGAATCAAATCAAAGTACAGCCATTAACCAATATCAATTTACCGTAAAAGTCCAAACCAAAAAACAAGACCTCCCTCACCTTCGTTGTTGACTCAAAAGTTCATTTGAACGCAATGTGAATTCATATGAGCGTTACATAAGCGCTCTATGCTGCTTTAAGTGGGCACATGAACCCACACATATTACAATTCAGGGGACCAGACCGCGGTTCAGATGAACGTGGTACCGGTCGTAGGAGATCGAAATGAAACTGAAATCAATTCTTTCGGCAACCACGGTTCTTGCCATGGCTGCTACCACTGCTGCGGCTGACAAGGCCGAAGTACAGTTCTGGCATGCCATGGGCGGCCAACTGGGTGAGATCGTCGATAAATTTGCTGCAGACTATAACGGTGGCTCCGATAGCTGCCAGATCAACGCTGTCTACAAAGGCAACTACACAGAAAACATGACAGCTGCCATCGCGGCCTTCCGCGCCGGTGAACAGCCGCACATCGTGCAGGTGTTCGAAGTTGGCACAGCGACTATGATGGCCGCTGGTGAAAAGGGCGCGATTTATCCTGTCCACGAACTGATGGCAGACGCCGGCGTTGACTTTGACCAGTCGGCCTACCTGCCCGCCGTTGTGTCCTACTATACCGACACTGATAACAAGCTTCTGTCGATGCCGTTCAACTCGTCAACTCCGGTTCTGTGGTACAACAAAACCGCCCTGGACGCTGCTGGTGTTGCCGTTCCTACCACATGGGATGAAGTCGAAGTTGCGGCCCGCGCACTAAAAGAAAGCGGCGTAACCAAGCCATTCTCGTTTGGCTGGCAGTCCTGGTCCAACATCGAAAACTACTCGGCCTGGCACAACCTTCCGGTTGGGTCCGAAGAGAACGGTTTTGCCTCGTTGAAAACCGAATTCACCTTCAACAACGAAGCTGTTGTAAACCACATTCAGCGTATTGCTGACATGGGTGAAGAAGGCACATTTGTCTACGGCGGACGCCGTGGTGACAGCCGCGCCCAGTTTGTGAACGGTGAAACAGCCCTGTGGATCAACTCCTCGGCCTATTATGGTGGCTTCAAGAAAGACATCACCGAGTTTGAATTTGGTCAGGCCATGTTGCCACTGGATACAGCTGTAGCAGACGCACCGCAAAACTCGATCATTGGCGGCGCAACCCTGTGGGTTCTGCAAGGTCACGAGTCACCCGAATACGCCTGCGTTGCTGACTTCTTCCAGTTTGTGTCCGCTGCCGAGCAGCAGGCATATTGGCACCAGGAAACCGGTTATGTGCCGATCACCAACGCTGCCTATGACCTGTCTCAAGAACAGAAGTTCTATGAATCAGATCCTATGACTGACACAGCCATCAAGCAGCTAAGCCTGAACACCCCGACCCCAGCGTCAAAGGGTGTGCGCTTTGGTAACTTTGTGCAGGTCCGTGACATCATCAATGAAGAGTTGGAGGCTGTCTGGTCGGGTCAGAAAGACGCTCAGACTGCGTTGGACGAAGCGGTTGCGCGTGGCAATAAGCTACTGCGCAAGTTCGAAGCTGCCAACAAGTGATAGCCTAAATTATCAGGCTCGGGAGGCCCCACGCAGGGCCTCCCATTTTTCAAGACTTCCCCCAAAGGTTCCCCCGCATGCAAAAGCGTGTCGTCTTTCGCTCTCGGCTGCTGCCCTATCTACTGGTCCTGCCGCAGATCGCGATCACCCTCATTTTCTTCTTCTGGCCAGCCTATCAGGCGCTGGAAAGCTCCTTCTTCATCGAAGATGCGTTTGGCTTTTCACGTCAATGGGTTGCGATGCAGAACTATGTCGAACTGTTCGAGGACCCTAGCTATCTTCGCTCGTTCAAAACCACACTGATCTTTGGTGTCTCGGTTGCCGTGATGGCGATGTCGATTTCACTAGGGCTGGCCGTGGCGGCAAACCGGGTGGTTAAGGCCGCGACCGGATACCGGACCATGCTGATCTGGCCCTATGCGGTGGCCCCTGCCCTGGCTGGTGTGATCTGGTACTTCCTGATGAATCCGTCCTTGGGCATTGTGGCCTATTGGCTGAAAAATGTTGGTGTCGACTGGAACCACTACTTGAATGGGGATCAGGCGCTATTGCTGGTGATCGTCGCCGCCGCATGGAAGCAGGTGAGCTATAACTTCCTGTTCTTCCTCGCCGGGCTGCAATCGATCCCAAAATCCTTGATTGAGGCCGCAGCCATTGACCGTGCCGGACCTGTACGCCGGTTCTGGACCATTGTTTTCCCGCTGCTAACGCCAACCACGTTTTTCTTGCTGGTGGTCAATTTGGTTTACGCATTCTTTGACACTTTTGCGCTGGTCCACGCCACCACCGAAGGCGGCCCAGTTGATGCAACATCGATCCTGGTGTTCCGGGTCTACAACACAGGCTTTATCGGCCAGGATTACGGCTCTTCAGCTGCTCAGTCGGTCATCCTGATGGGTCTGGTGATCATGATGACCTTTGTCCAATTCCGATTTGTCGAACGTAAGGTGCAGTACTGATGGTTGAAAATCGCCCCTTCCTGACCTTTCTCACCCATGCGGTGCTGATCATTGGCGTCTTGTTCCTGTGCTTCCCCGTCTGGATGGCATTGGTTGCATCAACCCATGGCCCCGAGGCATTGAGCAGTTCTCCGATCCCGCTGTGGTTTGGTGATCGTGCTTGGGAAAACTACAGCCAACTCTTGGTTGGAGGCCTGCCCGAAGCCGGCGGTGTACCGATCGGTTCGATGATGTTCAACAGCCTGATTATGGCGCTGGTCATCACATTCGGTAAAATCGCCATCTCTATCATCTCGGCCTATGCCATCGTGTATTTTCAGTTCCCATTCCGCATGGGTTTCTTCTGGATGATCTTCATCACTTTGATGCTGCCGGTTGAGGTCCGCATTCTGCCGACATTTGATGTGGTGGTGAAAATGGGGATGCTGAACACCTATGCAGGTCTAACCGTACCACTGATCGCGTCGGCAACCGCCACCTTCCTGTTCCGTCAGTTTTTCCTGACGATCCCGGATGAGCTGGTCGAGGCTGCGCGTATCGACCGTGCAGGCCCTTTGCGGTTTTTCTGGGATATCCTGCTACCACTCAGCCGTACTAATATCGCGGCTTTGTTCATCATTCTGTTTATCTACGGCTGGAATCAATACCTCTGGCCCCTTCTGATCACAACCGACGAAAGCCTTTATACCGTCGTCATGGGCATCCAGCGCATGGTGAACTCGGGCGAAAGCCTGCCGGTCTGGCATTACATCATGGGCACCGCCGTGCTGGCCATGATCCCCCCGGTTATCGTTGTCGTTGCAATGCAAAAGCTCTTTGTCAAAGGGCTGGTGGAAAGTGAGAAATAAATGGCCACTCTAAGCATCAATTCTCTGGGCAAAGTGTACCCGGGCGGTGTGACTGCAGTTTCCGACGTCAACGTCGATATTGCCGATGGCGAGTTCATCGTACTGGTCGGTCCATCCGGTTGTGGCAAGTCCACAATCCTGCGCATGATCGCCGGTCTGGAAGGCATCACTTCGGGCGATCTACAAATCGACGACCGTCGCGTAAATGACCTGGAACCCGGCGAACGTGACATCGCCATGGTGTTCCAGAACTACGCGCTTTACCCGCATATGTCGGTCCGCGGAAACATGGAATATGGCCTGAAAAACGAAGGCCTACCCAAAGCGCAAATCGCAGAACGCATTGCTGAAGCAGCCCGCACCCTGCGACTTGAAGAATTTCTGGATCGTAAGCCCGCCAATCTGTCTGGTGGCCAACGCCAGCGGGTTGCCATGGGTCGTGCCATTGTTCGCGATCCTAAGGTTTTTCTGTTCGACGAACCTCTGTCGAACCTTGATGCAAAACTCCGCACCCAGCTACGCGCCGAACTAAAAGCACTGCACAAACGACTGGGCGCCACGTTTGTTTACGTTACGCATGATCAAGTCGAAGCCATGAGCCTGGCGGATCGGATTATCATCATGAGCAACGGCAAGGTTGAACAAATCGGCACGCCGATGGATCTTTACCTGCGCCCCGCCTCTCGCTTTGTTGCGGACTTCATCGGCAGCCCATCAATGAACGTTTTGGATGGCACCGTCAGCTCTGACCGCCGCAGTTTGCAGCTGAATGGCAGTCACCAGATTGACTTTGGGGCCGAATTGCCTGCTGCAGCGGGCAACCAAATCGCCATCGGCATCCGCCCCGAGCATCTGCATCAAAACACAGCCGGAGAGACACGGATTGAACTCTCGGTTGGGTTCATCGAACAATTAGGGGCTGATACTGTGGTTCATGGAACCCTTGCCGGTTCGCAATCACCACTGGCAGTTCGCCTAAACGGCGTGCAGGCACGTGACAGCGGCGACAGTATTGCACTTAGCTGTGGTCGGGATCAGATCCATCTATTTGACGGCACCACCGGTCAGCGATTGAACTGGGACAACCAATGACCGCAATGCCAAAAGTTTTTGGTCACCGAGGTGCCCCGGTTGCCCTGCCCGAAAACACCCTAGAAGGTTTTCAGTATGCAATAGACACAGGGGCCGATGGTCTGGAGCTTGATTTGCTGCTGACCCGTGACGGCATTCCAGTGGTCACTCACAACCCTCGCCTGTCAGGTGACACCACCCGCAACAGTGCAGGTGAATGGCTGCAGGATGAGGGCCCGGCTATCAGCGCGCTCACGCTTGAGGAATTGCGACAGTTTGATGTGGGCGGCATTCGCCCCGGCAGTGATAGCGCCCGAAAGACTCCACATCAGGCGGTCCTACCCAACTGCCGCATTCCAACCCTGACCGAATTCCTGTTGCTTGTGAAAGACCACTCTCCTGAGGTCGAGTTGCTGGTTGAGCTGAAACACAGCCCCACTGCGAGTGACCAAGTCTCTGCGGATACCTTTGTCCAGATTGTTGCTGATGAATTGCAGCGCCATGACATGGTCGAACAAAGCTATCTGCATGCCTTTAACTGGCAGATTCTGTCAGCCGCCGCGCGCAACTATCCGCAGCTGCGCCGTTCTCATCTGTCTCTCAACCGCAGCACGCACGCGGATGGTACCCTGTTCCCCGGCTCACCCTGGCTGGATGGTCTTGATCCTGAGTTTGCAGCTCTTCCAGAGCTTCTGAGCCAATCAGGCGCGGCGATCTGGAGCCCTCACTTTCGAGACCTTGACCGCGAATGCCTAGTGCAAGCGCAGGAACAGGGGCTAAAAGTAATGACATGGACGATCAACGACATGGATCTCCTGCGTGCTGAGCTACAGTCGGGCGTTGATGGCATCATCACTGACGACCCCAAACTGGCGCTGGCATTGCGCGACGAAGTGACGTCAGCACAGGGTCACACCCACACTCTTGAGGACCAGTTGCAATGACACCGGATCAGGCTTTTGATCGCTACGAGGAAATTCGCTGCCGCTTACCCGCCGCGTCAAACGCCGGGGCCTGTAAGAAGATCGCAGGCCTGCATGAGTTGGATGATCAAGTAGACGTTTTTGTGTTTGATGCATTTGGTGTTCTAAACGTTGGAGAAACCCCCATTGCAGGCGCCCATGATCGGGTGCAGCAGTTGCGCGACATGGGAAAACAGGTGTTGGTGCTGACCAATGCTGCCAGTTATACCCGTGCCCAAACTCAGGCCAAATTTGTCCGGTTGGGGTTTGATTTTGCACCAGAAGAGATCATCTCGAGCCGTGATGTTTGCGAGGCACATCTCAACATCGTCAACCCTCATGGGCCTTGGGGCGTGATCGCCCCAGCGGCCTTCAAAGCCGAAGATCTGAACGTCGACGCACAAGCGCTGTTGGATGACCCGCGCGCTTACGATCGCGTTCAGGCCTTCCTGATGCTCAGCGCCGCTGATTGGAGCGCTGAACGTCAGGCCTTACTTCATGACAGCTTGCGCCGGACGCCACGACCCTTAGTTGTTGCAAACCCTGACTTGGTGGCCCCTCGCGAAAATGGCCTGTCGCTTGAACCCGGTTATTTCGCCCATGATTTGCAGGACCGTTTAGGCGTCGAGGTGATTTTCCACGGCAAGCCCTTTGCCTCAGTTTACGAGACCATTGAACGGCGCCTTCCAACAATCGAACGCAAGCGTATCGCAATGGTTGGCGACACTTTGCACACCGATGTCTTAGGTGCGCGGGCGCGTGGTTGGAGTGCGGCTCTTATTAGCGATCACGGGCTGTTTGCAGGTCTGGATGTGAAAAAGTTCATCACCTCCAGCGGAATTTCACCGGATTGGATTGCGCCCTCCATTTGACAAGACATTTTATCTAGGCAATGCAAAGTCATGGACACTCTTACCGATCTTAACGACCGTCAGCGCCAAATCGTTGAACAATTGCGTGGCGAAGGCTTGCTGTCGATTAATGACCTGGCCGAGTTTTTTTCGGTCGCTACTCAAACCATTCGGCGCGATATCAATGATCTTTGCGATCAGGGGCTGGCGCGGCGCGTTCACGGTGGCGTTGCCCCTCCGTCAAACCCTGTGAATCTCAACTTTCGGTCACGTGCAATCCTGAATGAACAGACCAAACGCGCCATCGCACGCACCGCGGCCGACCGGATACCACCTGGATCAACCGTATTGTTGGGCATTGGCACAACCATACAATATGTGGCCGAGGCTCTGGCACAGACGCCAGATACCACCATTGTCACTAATAACCTCGAGGTGACCCGTCTACTCTGCAACGCCCCCTCCTGCGAGGTGCATATGGTTGCCGGGATGCTGCGCCCAGAGGATCGCGACCTTGTTGGTAGCTCGGTTTTGAACGGCTATAGCCGTTTTGCTGCGGATTATGGTGTAATTGGCGCGGGCTCTCTCGATGCAGAGTTTGGTTTGCTGGACTTCAAGCAGTTCGATGCCGAGGTTAGTAATGTAATTCAAACCAACGCTCGCCAAGTGATATGCGTCGCTGATCACAGCAAGTGGAACCGCGGAGCATCACATCGGGTGGCCACGTTTTCGCAGATCGATGAGTTTGTCACTGACAGACTCCCGGAAGACTTCGATCTGGCCCGCACTGCTCCCAATGTCGAACTCCACCTCGCTCCGTCTGGATTTTGAGTATTTTAGGCCAAAAGAAGCCTTCGGTCGCGCAATCACCTCTAGTGAACGTTATTCTGGTGCGCAGGGACTCTAAACAAATCTATTGCTAAAGAACTTGCCCACTTACATTTCCGACCATCACGCGTTGCGATGATCCGGTCTTCAACGTGACCTGCCTCCCAAACAGCTACGCATTCCAATCCAAGACACTCACTTAAAAGCGCTGGCTGTTTCCAGTTCTGATCCTCAAATTCTGAATGATAAAGAGATAGAGCACCGGTAATTGTGTCCTGCATAAAACGGTATTCTTCATGGAGCACATCGCTCCGAGGCTCAACCCGGCCGATTTTCAGCCAGTACCCTTTGCTAATAACATCTTGATAGACAAAGGATTTGAACAAAATCGGCAGGTGAATGATGTCCTCTATTGATGGGGGGACCGAGAAGCATCCTTCAAAAACCGCAACGACATACTCTTCGCCTAATTGCCCATAGGCCCAGCAATTTTCACCTAGTGGAATCTCAACCAGCGCACCAGCCTGCCATCGCTGTCGCTTGGTGGGTAGCCCTCTTTGAGCCCTTAAATTTATTTTCTTATCCATACCTTATGCATCGCATGTGGAACAAGTTTTCTCAATGTTGAACGAGTGGCCAAAAACTGACTTTCACTTCAGGTGTGGCGCTCCCAATCAGACTGCTGTCCGATGGCATGCAGATTCTATTGTATAGCTCTACACCGTGCACCTCCTTTTCATTCCCACCCGCCTCACCCCAAAGGTGTTGCGCATCCAGCGTTCAGTCTGGTTACCACTTATCAGAACAGGTGTTGCAGAGTGCAGCCATTCGCGAATACCGCTGGGCCTATCAACCCCGGCACTTGGAACAGGGCCCCATCACGATAGGGGCGCGCAGAGACAACGTTTAGCACGCGGGGTTTGAACCCCGTCCGCATCCGCTTTGGCGGTACCGCCTCTCTTATCACTGCACAGACGACAAACAGTATTGGAAAGATCGCAACCGGTTGGGGAGAACCCCAGGGCGGGGTTTTCGTATGCCGGAAAGAAAAGAGGCGGCCCTAAGGCCGCCTCCGGTGTTTTAGTTGCTTTGCAGATTTCCGGGATCAAAGACACCGCCAGACCCTGAGTTCTCTGGCTCCTCTTCTGGTGTCTCGGTGCCGCCATCCTGCAATGTGCCAGGATTGAAGACATTGCCAAAACCGGAATCGTTGGACGGCTTTGGTGTCGCATCTGTAGCAGGGGCCTGATCAGACTGTTCGCCTTCTTCGGCTGCCCGACGGGCGGCTTCGTCAGCACGACGCTGAAGCAACTCCTGAATACGCAGCTCAGTTTCCAATCGCTTCGTCTCTTTAACATCCGCGATACACTGTGCCGGGCTGTAAACCGTTGCTGTGCCCACAACCGCGATCGTGGCCATAGCAACAACAACCAGCAACACTGCCGCTGTGTTTGAGCTCAGGAACCCAGGCAGACGGAACTTACCAGTTTCCAGCTCTTCCACGGTGGCGGTTTTACGAGCCGCTGCAACCAGTTCCTGACGACGAATTTTCGCCTCGTTGAACAGGGCTGCAAACACTGTCAGCAACACGATGATAAAGGCCAAGGCCGAAATCGCTGGTGTGATGCCGTAACGTACCTTTTGTGCCAGCTCGATGGTCAGAGTTGGGTATTCGCCAAAGGTAAAGGTAGTGGTGTTATAGTTCTCGAACGAAGCCAAGAACGCCAGCACCGCAGCTGAAGCAATCGCCGGACGCATGAACGGCAGCAGAACCTTGCGGAAGGTCTGAGCATGGCTTGCGCCCAGATCCAGTGCCGCTTCGGTCAGGGCATTGTCATACCGCTGCAGACGCGCCACCAGCACCAGCATGCAGTAACTGGCAATAAAGGTGGACTGGCCGATGATGGTCAGGAACAAACCACTGCTCAGGAAGCTGTCAGCATCCAAGCCCAGCATCCGATTGACGCGATCCCAGAACACCAGTGTCGAGATACCAATGACAACACCGGGCACCAGGATGGGCGCAATGATGATGGTGTAATAGGTCGCTCGCAGCTTGGGCCAGATCTGAGTCAGCATCAGCGCCCCAGCCAGACCCATCGCCACCGACAGGATCACCGTACCCGTGCCAACCAAGACCGAGTTCCAGATCCCGTTCAGGATACGTTCGTCCTGAAACAGAGCCGAGAACCATTCAAAGGTCAGACATTCCCACGGAGCCGCCCGCGGAAAGCCGGGCGAGTTGAAGGCGGTGATCGACATGATCACCAGTGGTCCCAGCAAATAGGCGAAGAAGATCACCAGATAGAACCAGATGCTTAGGCGCATAAAGGAGAAGTTCTTCATTTGCCAATATCCCCCATGTTCACCTTGAACACGCGCATCAATGCCAGAACCAGCAAGATACAGGTGACAAGCAGAACAACCGCATAGGCAGCGCCCTGTGGCCAGTCGCTGTTGTCATTGAATTGCTGGTAAATCAGCTGCGTAAACCACAGGCTGCTTGGGCCGCCCAGAATTTGTGGCGCAGCCAGCGCGCCGGCTGACAACATAAACACCATGGTACAACCCGAACTGATCCCAGGCTTGGCATAAGGAATAACCACCCGACGGTGAATACGGGTCCAGCTGGCGCCCATATCTCGTGCGGCCTCAATCTGGTTACGATCCAGGCTTTCGATCACGTTGTAGATCGGGAAGATCATCAGCAGGATATAGGCATAGCCCAGACCTGCATACAGCGCGATGTCATTGCGGATAAAGTCGAACGGCGTGTCAAACACTCCCGCGCCCACCAATAGGTTGTTCAGCACACCACTTTCGCCAAAGATAATCCGCAAAGCAAAGGCCCGCAGAATTTCGTTGATCCAGTAGGGGATGATCAACATCAGCGCCAGAATGCGGATGTGATTGCCGTTGGTCTGCGCCAGATAGTAGGCGATTGGATAGCACAGCATCAGATTGAACAGCGTCACAAGAACCGCTGCAATCAGAGTGCGGTAAAACACTTTCAGATCAACCGCGTTATAGTCCTGACTGCCACCTTCGGGGCCAAAAATCAGGTACTTATAGTTCTCCAGCGTATACAGATCCTTTGGACCACCGATCTCAGGCGGCGGCAGGTTCGGCCGGAATGAAAAGTCGAGCATCGACAGCTGGGGCAGGATGATCAGGCCAATGGTCCAGAACAGGACCAGACCCAACATGACCGAGCCAAGCCCAACGCCGTTGCGGTTAAAGTATTCCCTTAGGAAACGGGGCATCTGTCCAAGCCCCCCTATTCCGTTGCCAGCACGCCGGCAGGCAGTGCTACAGCGTTATGAACATCATACTCAAGGGTCATTGGTTCACCCTTGTGGCTCTCGAATGACTGACCAAGGTTAGGCAGTGACACCTTCATTTCCTTGCCGCCTTCGCCTTCCATGAAGATGTTGAAGACATTGCCTTCAAACTCTTCTTTGGTGACCTGCGCCGTCACAAAGTGGTCGCCCTGCGTCCCAACCGGAGCCAGAGCAAAGGCCTCTGGGCGAATGAAGAGCATGGCGTCGTCGCCCTCTTTCATTTTGCCCACATTGTTGGATGAGATCCGCGCCATCAGGTCACCAGACCGGTTGGTGCTGACCATAACTTCGTTGCCGATGACCTTTTTGACTGTGCCGCGGAAAACGTTGTTTTCACCAACAAACGAGGCTGCAAAGGCGGTGTTTGGATCGTTGTAGATGGTTTTGCCATCGCCAATCTGGTCAATCACCCCTGCGCGCATCACGGCAACGTTGTCCGACATGGTCAAGGCTTCGCCTTGGTCGTGGGTGATATAAATAAAGGTAATGCCAACCCGTTTCTGAATTTCACGCAATTCAGACCGCATGTGTTGGCGCAGCTTAAGATCGAGCGCTGACAGCGGTTCATCCAACAACAAAACGTCTGGTTCAGCACAAAGCGCGCGGGCAATGGCAACACGTTGCTTTTGACCACCAGACAGTTCGGCCGGCAGCTTGTCGCCCTGACCAGTCAATGCGATCATATCCAGCAGCTCATCCGCACGCTTGCGGCGCTCTTTGGCCGAGGCACCTTTGATCTCCATCGAGAAGGTGATGTTTTCCCAGACTTTCATCAAGGGAAACAACGCCAGGTTCTGAAAGATCAGCGCAGTGGGGCGTTTGTTCGGGCCAATGCCCTTCATGTTATTGCCACCGATCAGCACGTTGCCTTCGCTGGGCTCAAGAAAGCCTGAAACAGCTCTCAGAATGGTTGTTTTCCCGCAACCCGACGGACCTAGGAACGAAAAGAAATCGCCCCCGTTAATGTTCACGTTTGCGTCGCGAACCGCGACAAAATCTCCAAATCGGATCCAGAGATTTTCAAGATTTACGCCAACCCCAGCACTCATGTGGCTTCCCCCTCGGTGCAGCACAGCACAGACCCGGCGGTTTCCACCGGTCTAATCAGGCTGCATCCAGTTTCACATATTTGATTTTGCGCCATTGGCGCGAAAATGGCCCCCTCTAGTCAGAGGGGGCCAAACGTTCAAAAGCTTAGGCGCTCTTGAATTTGTTCACGAACTCGGTCCGTACGTCTGCATACCATGGAGCTTCAGCAGGCCATGGGTTCAGATTGGCCAAGCTGCTGCCAGGATAAGCTTCGGCAAAGTTCTTCTTGTAGACGTCACCCGAGAAGGTGTCCGCGCCCAGAACTGGCGAGTTGTAGCCATGGCTATCAATCGCAACGCCAGCAGCTTCTTTGCCATAAGCAAAGTCGATAAAGGCGTAGATCTGTTCGATGTTTTTCGCGCCAACAGGCATGGACATGCCGTCAACCCAAGCCATCGCACCTTCGACAGGTGCCTGGTAGTGAACAGGCTCACCAGCAGATTTCAGGGCCAGCGGTGGACCATCCCAAGTCTGGCCAACAACAACACCTTCGTTCAGAAGACCGTTTTTCTGAGTATCAGCATCGTTCCAGATCAGTTTGATGCGCGACTTGCGCTCAACACACCAGTCAGCGATCTGACCCCAGACTTTTCGCATGGTGTCTTCGTCGTTGTAGGCAGCCCAAACAGAGCCAGCATCCATTTCACCGGAGGCTTCCATGTACAGACCGGCACCCAGCATCATCGAGTGTGCGCGACCCATGGTCTTGCCTGCATTTTCTTCGGACCAAACGTCACCATAAGATGGTGCATCACCAGCTGGCAGCCATTTGTCGGTACGGTATGCGATACCTTCGGTGCCCCAGATGTGCGGCAGCCAATGTGCGCCTGCTTCGCCAAAGTTCCACGCATCGGTGCCGATTTTGGCCATCGATGGGTTCACTGCGTCCATGTTCACCTTGTTCAGATCAAACGGCTGAAGCAGCTCCAGCGGACCCCACTGTAGCGAACGGTTGTTGGTTGGCGATACGATGTCGAAGCCCTGGCCTTTGGTGGCCTTCATCTTGTTGATGATTTCTTCGTTTGAACCAATACCAGTGTAGTTCACTTTGATGCCGGTCTCGAACTCAAAGGCCTCAAGGAATGCTGGTGGCAGATAGTCCGACCACATCAGGATGTTGATTTCACCCGACGATGCCAGCGCACTCTTGGAATAAAGTGGTGCTGCCAGTGCTGCTGCGCCTGCTGTTTTCAGCAGCGAGCGGCGGGTTACAGATGTTTTGATAGTCATAGTGTTTTCCCCGTTGGAAGATTGTATTGTTTTTCTTGCTGTTTATTACTCGGTAGTTTTGCGGATGGTTGCGGCTCTCCTACAGTGACAGTTTCAATAATTGATAAGACCAGAATCGAATATTCCAAACTCAAATCGGTCCAGTTTGCGCAATGCCTCAGGGTTGGGAAACCTAGGTAAAGGCCTGCGGCATTATAACCTACCTTGCAGCTTGCGCTTGCATGCAGCCCTACGTCAACGGCGTAACTTCAGTATGACGTTCACAAATTAAGCGCCCAGTCTCTGAGACGTTCAATTCCAAACGAAAACAAAAACTTTTCAAGTTTCTAATTGTTCCTGCGGCATATCCTCGATCAGGCGTGTCTCAAGCAGCTGCCCATTCAAATACAGGATCGGGTAAGCAATAGCGGCAATATGGCTGTTAAATTCACGCAGGGCTCTTAGGGTTTCCAGATGGATATCTGAGGTTTCAAAACTGTCGGTACTGCCACTCTGCAACCGTTTCAGATGGCGTTTGCGACTGTCACGTTCGGCACGTTTCAGCTCTGTCTTTTCCAAGCTGAGCAAGCGGGCGCTTTCCAAGTCATCTGAAATTAGAACATTCGATGCCAGACACAGGTTGGCCAGAATGCTTTCATGCATGCGCGTCAGCTCCATCCAACCTTCATTTGAGAAATCAGCCCCATTTGCACCCATTTCACCGGCCAGCACACTTAGTCTCTTGGCCACAACATCGCCCGCGGTTTCTAATCGAATCGCATATTCGACCATATCCCGCGCCACTTTGGCGTTGGCCTTGCCAAATTCTTCGGGCGGAATAGCCGCGACAAATGAACGAATACCAGACAGGCAGGCGTTGACCTCAACATCAAGATCCTGGATCGCCCTAATCTGGTCTTTGTCGCCCGATTTATACAGCCCCAGCACGGGTCGAAACATTGCCTCGACCAATCCCGACATTCGCAACAATTCGCGCTTGAGACTAGAAAGAGCCTGCGTTGGTGGGCCAATGTTAGCGAGATCTAACGTGCTTGCGGGCAGGCCGGTTGCTACCTCGGCATTTTCCTTAATGGCCGGATCGGGCATCAGGCCTTCCATAATGCGCTGAAAGGACATGCACACAGGCAGCGCCAACACCAATAGCGACGCATTAAATGCAAGATGGGCGTAGACCAACATCTGTCCACCTTGCGGATCTCCCAGTGCACCGGATCGTAACGCCAGATTGGCGGCAAACAGCGTGATTACAGCCCAAGTTCCGCGCAGGATCAAATTGGCAAAAGGAATTCGGCGCGCCGATAATGTCATACCCCGGCTTAACCAGACCGGGATAAATGCCGATCCAAAATTCGCGCCCAGCACCAGTGACAGGCCCGCCGCGAAAGGAATCGCATCAATCTGAACGAGGGTCACGCACATCAAAATCGCCGCCACCGATGAGTGCATCACAAAGGCCAGCGCCGCGCCTACCAAAAAGGCTGTCATATAGTCCCGCGCAAGGTATTCGGCGACCGCAGGCAAAAAAGCACTGTCACGAATCGGATCCATCGCCTCGCGTAGGAAACGCAGCGAAATCAGGATAAACGCCACGCCCATTAGGATTCGACCCAACTGTCGTACTTTTCTAGCTTCGGTTTTGACAAACATGTAACCGCCCACAGCCAACAGCAGCGGCACCAGCCAATCCAGCTTGAAGGACAGTATCTGAATGATCAGCGCTGAACCCAAGTCGCCGCCCAGCACAATCGCCAGCCCGATTGGAAAGCTAAGCATTCCACTGGCGGCAAATCCCGAGGTCAGTAGCGCCACCGCAGCCGAACTCTGCAGCACGATTGCCAGTGCCACACCAACCAGGCTTGCCTGGGACAGGCTGCGCTGCCCGGTCAGCACCCGTTGAAATGAGGCGCCATAGCTCCGTTCGATTCCCGTTCGCACCATCCGCACCGCGAACAGCAATAACATGGTGGCCCCCATCAAACTGACTAAAAAGCTTACGATCGCCATGTTAGGCTCCTCTTTGCGGCGACCTGATACCAACAGCCTTTGCCAATACTACTTGCCATCTTCGCCGCTTCCGTCTTTGGCAATATCAATGCCGATCCCGTGGCCCGCCAATGCCGCCGTCAACTTCTTTCCCGGCGCCTTATCGCTGACAACTCGATCCAGATTTCCGAGCAAGGGTCCACGATGCGGAGCAGTCTCATCAAACTTGGGATGGGCCAGCGCCAACACGGTACATTCAGCGCAGTCTGCGACCACAGTCGCCAACTGGGCCTCGCCGGCGTTCTGATACAGAACACCGTGCTTGGCGGTCAGGGCATCCGCTGACAACACCGCAACATCAAACACAAATCTGCGCGCCTGGTGTTCCGCCACATAGCCAAATGTCCCGCGTTCATTGCTTTGCATTTCCCCGCCCAACAAATGCACGCGGTTGCCGTTGTGACTGGCCAGCGCCTGGGCCACGCCTATCGAATTGGTAACAACGGTTAAGTTGGATTTTCGCTGCAATGCCTCGGCGACGTAGGCGGTGGTAGAGCCAACATCCAGAAAAACCGTCATTCCATCCCGAACGATCCGAGACACCTGCGCTGCGATCCGTTGCTTAACTGCGGAATCCTGACCAAACCGGTGATAAAAACTGGGCTCACTTTGCGCACCAACCAAATGTGCACCGCCATGCACCCGCAACACTGCTCCAGCCTTGGACAAGGCCTTAACGGTGCGGCGTACAGTTTCCTCAGATACATCCAGCGCTTTGGCCAAATCTGCACTTCGAGCAGACCCACCCAAGCGGCGCAAAGCCCCTAGTAGTTCCAGTTCACGGTGGGAAAGGGATTGTGTGCCAGACAAAGGTGGCTCTCTCGCGCAGTCAAAGTTAGCCTCAAAAATACACAAAAACCCACAACCATCAAGGAAATTTCCTCACAATACCCACATTACTCCAAAATTTCCTACATTACCCACAAATATCCTCTTTTCTCCGACCGCATTCCACGTTTATCTGGCATTCAGACTCGGTGAAGGAGATGCACCATGGCCAATCCCAAAAATGTTTTGTTCATCCTGATCGATCAAATGCGGGCTGACTGCCTGTTTGGCGCCATGGCAGACCATGTAGAACTGCCAAACCTGCGCTCCTTTATGCAGCAAGCAGTGACATTTGAACGCAATTATACAGTGGTAAACCCCTGCGGCCCGTCGCGCGCATCATTGCTAACCGGGCAATATGCGATGAACCATCGTTCGGTTCGCAATGGGACCCCTTTGCGCCACGACACGCCAAACATAGCGACAGAAATGCGTAAGGCCGGATACCTGCCGATGCTATTTGGCTATACCGATACCTCGCAAGATCCGCGTGCTCATCATGCCAATGACCCTGCCGTTCGCTCCTATGAATACCAAATGAATGGTTTTCAGGAGATGCTGGAGATGCGGATGGAGATGTCTTATCCGTGGCGCTCGCACTTGCTCAATCAAGGGTATCAGTTTGACCACTACCCGGACGTTTACAAACCTGTTTCACCGACAGGTGGCACGCCCCGACTGAACGATCCTGCTCTTTACAGCGCTGAACACAGTGACACCGCATTTCTAACCGACCGTTTTCTGGCCACCATGCCCGCCTATGCGGATCAAAGTTGGTTTGCGCATCTCACCTATATACGCCCTCACCCACCACTGGTGGCACCGGCGCCCTATAACGATATGTATGATCCCGCCGCGCTCCCGCTACCGGAACGCCTTGATACACCAGATGCAGAAACCGCACTCCACCCGTTCTTTGCCCCAACCCAACAAGCCTACACGCCTGCAGATTTCGTCATGGGCTTTCCCGACTTGCAGCCGACGGATGACAACATCCAAACCTTGCGCGCGCTCTACCTTGGGCTGGCAACAGAAGTCGACAACCATATTGGACGCGTCCTGCAGTTTCTGAAAGACAGCGGTCAGGAGGATGACACACTGGTGGTTATTTCAGCAGATCACGGTGAGATGCTGGGTGACCGCCACAGCTGGGGCAAGTTCTCGGTTTATGACGCAGCCTATCACACTCCACTGATCATTCGCCAACCGGGCAATGAGGCTCGCGCCGGATCTGTCGTGACCCAAATCACCGAATCCATCGATTTGACACCAACAATTCTGGACTGGGTCGGGCAAGACATTCCAAATGCTATGGATGGGCGTTCGCTGCTGCCTTTGCTGCATGGTGAGACCCCAGCGGATTGGCGGCAATACTCTTTCTCCGAACTCGACTTTGCCAAACCAGGCTCGCCCTCAGAATGGGAGCAAGCCTTGGGCACCACCCCCAGTAATTCATCGCTTGGCATCTTACGTGATGAACGATTTACACTGGTGGAATTTGCTGCTGATCTGGCCCCGATGCTGCTCGATCACCGAGCCGCGGGTGAATTCGAAAACGTCGCAGAAAAGCCCGAATACCAGAAAGACCTAACCCGGCTTTTGCGGGGAATGCTGAAACATCGGATGCAAAATATGGATCACACTCTCTCTTTACATTCGATCACCGCAGATGGCCCGCAAATGTATAAACGGCGTTCTTGACCCAACCCCTGAGCTACGGATTGACCTGCCCGACCTTTTTCGGGCACAACCTGCCCAGCATTTAGCGTTAACATTCCCATCCCTGCCATCAGGTAAGGTGCTCCAGCACAGTGGGCGTCAGGATTGGGTATAATTCACGGACGGGACTTTTATGTCAGATCTTCGCACCACTGCTCTTTCTCTCTTTGACGCAGCAGTGAAACGCGCAGATCCCGCCGCGGCTCTTCGCAGGCAGTTGGCCGATCAACCGCTGCCTGCCCTACAAGATGGCGGTCGCAATATTGTAATCGCCATTGGCAAGGCCGCTTCTCCAATGATGAAAGAAGCCTTGGATCTGATCCCAGAACCACGTGTTGCATTGTCGGTGACCAACCCAGAAAACCTGTGCGACATTCCCGGCGCCACCACTCTCAGCGGTTCACACCCGGTTCCGGACGAAGCCAGTGCCGCTGCAGGACGTGCAGTTATTGACCTGCTGGCCTCCGCTACTGACAACGATCGGGTCATCGCCCTGATCTCGGGCGGCGGATCCGCTCTCGTGGTTGCTCCAGCTGTCGGCCTGACGCTGGACGACAAGGCAGCCGTCAATGAACTGCTGCTGGCCTCAGGTCTTGAAATCAACGACATGAACCTGATCCGCCAACAACTGTCCGCAATCAAAGGTGGCGGTTTACTGCGTCATGCTGCCCCAGCCCCGGTCACCGCTTACATTCTATCCGACGTAATCGGCGATGATCTGCGGGCCATCGCCTCTGGCCCCAGCGTAGCCCCCATTGGGACTCCGGCACAGGCGCGCGATGTCATGCAACAGGCCGAAATATGGGACGCAGCTCCTGCATCGGTCCAAGCACACCTTGACGCAACACCCAACCAATACGCCTCTCTTCCTGAGGCATCCAACACCCTGATTGGATCAAACCGCCATAGCCTGCAATCTATGCTCGATGCGGCGTCAGACTGGGATGCCCAACTGATCAGCGACCATCTAACCGGAGATGTCGAAGCCGCCACGCAAACCATTCTTGATGCTGCGCTCGCGGCCCCAACCGACAGGCCAGTAGCCTTGATCTTTGGCGGAGAGACAACGGTGCAAATCAAGGGAACAGGCTTGGGTGGTCGCAATCAAGAACTGGCGCTTTGGCTGGCGAAACTGGGTGCCGAGCACCTCACCGGAGACTGGCTTTTCCTGTCTGGCGGAACCGATGGCCGCGACGGCCCGACACAGGCCGCCGGCGGGATAGTCACTGCCAAAACCTGGAACCAAATTCGCAAGAGCGGTGCCAACCCTGATGCCTTACTGGCCAATAACGACAGCAACGCAGCCCTCGCAGCGGCTGACGCCTTGCTGGTCACCGGCGCTACCGGCACCAATGTGGCAGATGTGCAAATTTTCTTGCGACGCCCATCATAAAACGATCCGCGTAGTACCTGCCTTGCCAAGTCGCGCTCAACGGTAAGCGGGACCAGGATTCATTTGCTGAATGGTACCCATTTCAACACTGACACGCAGGGCGTCAACCGAGAGTTTTCACGTTACGACTGCAAGACGGGCGTACTACAACTCGATCCGGTCCAGCTCGTTCAGGAGATCCAAGAGCGCCTCATAGCGGTCTACGCCCATTTTTGCGCGGGTTTCAGCGACCAGTGCCAGACTTGCTTCCAAATTGGCAGCAATCACAGCCTCTCCTGCGGCTGTGATGGTAATCACCTGCTTACGGCGATCCTGTTGATCTCGCGCGCGACCAATCATCTGCTTGTCTTCCAGTTTTTGCAGAATGCGCGTCAAGCTGGGCAGCAACAAACAAGCCTGTTCAGCGATCTGTGTCGGATCGATGGACCCGCTTTCCTGCACCACCCGCAAAACCCGCCACTGCTGCTCAGTCAGATCCACGTCGCTGAGAAGGGCTCGAATAGGTCCCATCACCCTCTCACGGGCACGCAGCAGTGCAATAGGCAAGGATCGGTCGGTGGTGGGAAGAGCTTTTGTCATGGCTAATTATCACCTTACATGCCCGCAAAGGCAATTGCCCGAATGAAGGAAGTTCAGGGCCAATTCAAAACTTGACCCCAAATCCTCAAATTGCTACACAAGTTAAGTAATTATCGGATCACAAGCCATGCCACACATCACCCTGGACTATTCGGCTAATCTAGAGCCGCATGTCGATATCGCTGACTTGTGCGACACCCTTCGCCGAGCAGCGATCGACACCGGCGTATTGCCGCTGGCCGGCGTCCGGGTCCGCGCTTTTGCCGCCACGCACGTATCTATCGCAGATGGCTCTGACAATCACAGTTATATCGACATATCGGTTCGCCTGCGTGCGGGGCGGGATCTGGACACCCGCAAACGGGCCACAGCTCACATATTTGAAGCGGCAAGAAGATACCTTGAACCGACTATGCAAACCCTCTCTCTCGCGCTGTCATTTGAAATGCGCGACATCGACCCCGAGCTTTCGCCAAAATGCGGCACCATCCGCGATCACCTGACAAAGGTTGACACCAATGACTGAACTCACCTCCAATATCGCAAAGCTGAATGGTTATCTTGAGCGGTTTCGCAAAAATGGCATTCAAAACCTGATTGGCGGCGAAAGCAGGGCTGCGCTGTCAGGTAAGACATTTGAGACGGTCTCACCCACCGACAAGAGCGTGATCTGCCAGGTGTCGCATGGCGGCGCCGCTGATATTGACGCCGCCGCCCAAGCCGCCAAGGATGCCTTTCCGGCTTGGCGCGACATGCCGGCGCTGCAGCGCAAGAAAATCCTGATCCGCATTGCCGAAGGTATCGAGGCGCGCGCCGAAGAGATCGCGTTTTGCGAATGCTGGGACACGGGTCAGGCGCTGCGTTTTATGTCCAAGGCGGCGCTGCGCGGAGCCGAGAACTTCCGCTATTTCGCCGATCAGGTGACAGCGGCCCGCGATGGTAAAAACCTGCAATCGCCCACCCTGATGAATGTCACCACGCGGGTGCCGATTGGTCCGGTTGGGGTGATCACCCCGTGGAATACGCCATTTATGTTGTCCACCTGGAAGATCGCGCCGGCGCTGGCCTCAGGCTGCACAGTGGTGCACAAGCCGGCCGAACTGAGCCCGCTAACCGCGCGCATACTGGCCGAGATCGCCCATGAGGCCGGATTGCCTGCCGGGGTGTGGAACCTGGTAAACGGCTTTGGCGAAGAGGCCGGCAAACGGTTGACCGAACATCCCGCAATCAAGGCGATTGCCTTTGTTGGTGAAAGCCGCACAGGTTCCCTGATCACCAAACAGGGTGCCGATACCCTGAAACGGATGCATCTGGAGCTGGGCGGCAAGAACCCGGTGGTGGTCTTTGATGACGCTGATCTGGACCGCGCGCTGGATGCGGTGATCTTCATGATCTATTCGATCAACGGCGAGCGCTGCACCTCGTCCTCGCGTCTATTGGTACAAGACAGCATCGCCGAAGAGTTTCAGGCAAAGCTGGTGGAGCGGGTCAACAATATCCGCGTCGGCCATCCGCTGGACCCCAAAACCGAGGTTGGGCCGCTGGTTGCACAGGAACATTTCGACAAGGTGACCTCGTATTTTGAGATCGCCAAACAGGACGGCGCCACTATTGCCGCCGGTGGTGAGGTAGTGGGTGACGAAGGCTATTTCGTACGCCCCACCCTATTCACCAATGCCAACAACAAGATGCGCATCGCGCAAGAAGAAATCTTTGGGCCAGTGCTGACGGCGATCACTTTTGAAACCGAAGAAGAGGCGCTGGAAATGGCCAATGACACCCAATACGGGTTGACCGGCTATGTCTGGACCAACGACCTGAGCCGCGCGTTGCGGTTCACCAATCATCTGGAAGCCGGGATGATCTGGGTGAACTCGGAAAACGTGCGTCACCTGCCAACCCCGTTTGGCGGCGTCAAAGCCAGCGGCATTGGTCGTGATGGCGGCGACTGGAGTTTCGATTTTTACATGGAGCAAAAGCACATCGGCTTTGCTCTTGGTCACCACAACATCCCGCGCCTTGGCGCCTGACCCTTTCCCGGAAACGCGCACCTCTGGAGGAGACTTTCATGCCTATTCCCGCCGCTAACCTATATCCGCCGTTCAACATCGTACGGCTGTCCCATGTTGAATACATGGTCACCGACCTTTCTGCCTCGCGCGCCTTTTATGTAGATACACTTGGGCTGCAAGTGACCCACGAGGATGACCAGCGCATCTACCTGCGCGCCATGGAAGAGCGCGGCCATCACTGCATCGTGCTGGTCCAGGCTGACAAGGCCGAGGTCGGTGTGTTGGGGTTCAAGCTGTACGACGAGCCTGATCTGGACAAAGCTGCTGACTTCTTTGCCTCGCGTGATCTGCCGGTTGAATGGGTCGACCGCCCGCACATGGGTCGCTGTCTGCGCACCCGTGATCCTTGGGGTATTCCATTAGAATTCTACGTCAAAATGGACCGGCTGGACCCCATCCACCAAAAATACAAACTATACAATGGCGTGAAACCGCTGCGTATTGATCACTTCAACATGTTCAGTGCCGATGTGGATGCTTCTGTTGCGTTTTACAACGACATCGGGTTCCGGGTGACCGAGTACACGGCGGACGACGAGAGCGGGAAAACCTGGGCGGCATGGATGCACCGCAAGGGTGGCGTCCATGACGTGGCCTTTACCAATGGGTTAGGTCCCCGGCTGCATCACACGGCATTCTGGGTGCCAACACCGCTGAACATCATCGACCTGTTGGATCTGATGTCGACGACTGGTTACATCGACAACATCGAGCGCGGCCCCGGTCGACACGGGATTTCTAACGCTTTCTTTCTGTATGTGCGTGACCCGGATGGCCACCGGATTGAGATTTACTGCTCGGATTACCAAACCTGTGACCCGGATCTTGAGCCAATCAAATGGTCGCTGACCGATCCGCAACGGCAAACCCTGTGGGGCGCAGCCGCACCGCGCAGCTGGTTCGAGGAGGGGTCGACCTTTGCCGGGGCTGAAACGAAACCAAGTGCCTTGACCGCACAGCCGATTATTGCACCGTAGCGAAACATAAGGGCAGTGCCCGGACCGGCGGGTGGGCGTAGAGCGCCCTCCCCGTAGGAAGGTCTGGGCGCGGCCCGTGCCATAGGCGCGGACCAAAGGATAAGATGATGAAATGGGATGAATTTTCCGAATGGGGCCGCCGGGTCGCTGACTGGACACAAGACTACCACCAAACCGTGGGGGATAAACCGGTCCGGGCGATGACTGAACCGGGAGATGTGCTGAACGCCCTGCCCGCCACCCCGCCAGAAACCGGCGAAGGGATGGAGGCGATCTTCAGCGATTTCGAAGACATTGTGATGCCCGGCATCACCCATTGGCAGCATCCCCGGTTCTTTGCCTATTTCACCTCAAACGCCTCAGCCCCATCGGTGCTGGCTGAATTCCTGAGCAGCGCCATCGCGCCGCAATGCATGCTGTGGCAGACTTCGCCCGCCGCAACCGAGATGGAAACCCGGATGATGGACTGGCTGCGGCAGGCACTAGATTTGCCCGAACCGTTTCAAGGCGTCATTCAGGATAGCGCGTCATCAGCAACGCTCGCCGCGGTGTTGACCATGCGGGAAAAGGCGCTGAATTGGCAGGGCAATCAACAAGGGTTGTTCAAGCAAAAACCGCTGCGAGTTTACTGTTCATCCGAAGTGCATACCTCGATCGATCGAGCAATCTGGGTGTCGGGTATTGGCCAACAGAACCTTGTCCGCATCCCGGTCAAAGGTGATTGGCGCGGCATGGATCCGGACGCATTAGAGGCCGCGATCGAGGCTGATATTGCAGCCGGATTGCAACCAGCAGGCCTAATCCTTTGTGTTGGTGGCACCGGAACAGGCGCAACTGATCCGGTAGAGCAATGCCTTGATATCGCTGAAAAATACGAATTGTATTCGCATATCGACGCGGCCTGGGCAGGGTCGGCAATGATCTGCCCCGAATACCGCCATTACTGGCCGGGTGTTGAGCGTGCCGACAGCATCGTGTTCAACCCACATAAATGGCTGGGCGTGCAGTTTGACTGCTCGGCGCATTTCCTGAAGAATCCGGATGATCTGGTGCAGACGCTGGCGATCAGCCCCGAATACCTGAAGACACACGGTAAGGATGGCATCATCAACTACTCGGAATGGTCAGTGCCGCTGGGCCGACGGTTCCGCGCGCTCAAGATCTGGTTTGTAATCCGAACCTATGGGCTGGAAGGATTGCGGCAACGGCTGCGCAATCACGTCAACTGGTCAAACCAGCTGCATGACAAGCTGGCTGAAACAGATGCGTTTGAAATCATCACTGCGCCGATGTGGTCACTCTGGACGTTCCGCTATGCGCCTGCCGGGGCCAGCAATTTGGATGATTTAAACCTGCGCTTGGTCAATGCCATCAACGACGATGGCCGCATCTATCTGACCCAGACCCGCGTGGATGGCGACCTGGTGATCCGGTTCCAGGCCGGACAGTTTGAAACAACCGAAACCGACGTGATGGCTGCCTATGATGTCATCACCGAGATTGCGAAAGGCCTGTGACTATGCGCTTTGCCACTTACACAGCAGACGGTGAAACATTTTATGGGGCCGCCACCGATGCAGGCATGATTGCCCTGTCACCACAGTTTCCAGATTGGCCAACGCTGCGCGAGGTCATCGCAGCCGACGGCTTGCACCAACTGGCAGTTGCCGCCAAAGGTCAGGAAGTGACCCACCCCAACGGTAGCTTCACCTATCAAATCCCGGTCCCCAACCCGCAGCGCATCCTCTGCGTGGGGGTGAATTTTCCGGACCGCAACGCCGAATACAAAGACGGCTCCAATCAGCCAAAACACATGTCACTGTTCCCGCGATTTCCGTCCTCCTTTACCGGCGCTGAAACGCCATTGATCCGCCCGCCTGAAAACCACACGCTGGACTACGAAGGTGAAGTGGTGGTGGTCATTGGCAAGGGTGGACGCCGCATCAAAGCCGAAGACGCCTATGATCACATTGCGGCCCTGTCCCTGTGCAACGAAGGGACCATTCGCGACTGGGTCCGCCATGCCAAGTTCAATGTGACCCAGGGTAAGAATTGGGACAACTCTGGCTCCATTGGCCCTTGGCTCGTGCCCTTTACCCACGCTGCACAGTTGGACAGCGCCAGGATTATCACGCGCGTAAATGGTGAAATCCGCCAAGACGATACCCTGCACCGTATGATGTTCCCAATCCGCGAAGAGATTGCCTATATCTCGACCTTCACCACGTTGGAACCCGGCGACATTATCATCACCGGCACCCCCACCGGCGCAGGCGCGCGGTTTGACCCGCCGAAATACCTGGTACCCGGCGACATCGTAGAGGTCGAAGTCGAAGGGATCGGTACCCTGCGCAACACAGTTGAGGACGAGGCATGACCCCCGACCAACATACTGAAGCTGCCGAATCTCTGTTTCGGGCGGAAGAGACAGGTCAGCAATGTGGATTGTTGTCTCTGCAATATCCCGGCATGACACTGGACGACGCCTATGCTGTACAAAAAGCACTGGTGTCCCTCAAATTGGCCTCGGGACGACAGAAAATTGGCTGGAAGATCGGCCTGACCAGTCGTGCCATGCAGGATGCGCTGAAAATTGACACCCCAGACAGCGGTGTGTTGCTGGATGATATGCTGTTTGAAAGCGGCGCAACCGTGCCTGCGGGGAGGTTCATCCAACCGCGGATCGAGGCCGAAATCGCCTTTGTCATGAAAGCTCCGCTGGCTGGAGAAGACTGCACGCGCGCGGATGTTTTGATGGCAACCGACTATGTGGCGCCATCGCTGGAGATCCTAGATACCCGCATCCAGCGGGCGGACGCTGCCACCGGACAGGCCCGGATCATCACAGATACCATCAGCGACAACGCAGCCAATGCCGGCATCGTTCTGGGGGCTGAGCGCCATAGCATTGATACCCACGACCTGCGTTGGACTGGCGCCATTGTAAGCCGGAATGACACCGTAGAGGAAACCGGCCTTGGCGCTGGCGTCCTCAATGATCCGGTCACCTCTGTTCTATGGTTGGCGCAACGTATGGCCAGCTATGGACAACAGATCGAAGCCGGAGATATCGTTCTGTCGGGGTCATTCATCCGACCCATTGAATGCCCATCGGGCAGCAAAATAACCGCTGATTTTGGCCCATTTGGGTCGGTAGACATTTCTTTTGCCTAAGAGGTACCCCCATGGCTACACCACACAATTCGTTCAAGCAGGCTCTTGCAGACGGAGAACGCCAGATTGGCTGCTGGGTCGGTCTGGCAGACGGGTACGCCGCTGAAATCATGGGCACCGCTGGGTTTGACTGGCTGGTGATCGACGGGGAACACGCACCCAACGATATCCGATCCCTGCGCGACCAATTGATTGCACTACAGGCAAGCGACAGCCACCCGGTTATCCGCCTGCCCGTGGGTGAAACCTGGATGGTCAAACAAGCACTGGATATCGGTGCCCAGACCATTCTTGTGCCTATGGTAGAAAGCGCCGAACAAGCCACCGAACTGGTGCGCGCCTGCACTTATCCCCCACACGGAACGCGCGGTGTTGGGGCGGCGTTGGCCCGGGCGACGCAGTATTCATCCGTCAGCGATTATATTCCCACTGCCGACGCTCAGATCTGCCTATTGGTGCAGGTGGAAAACCGGGCTGGCATTGCGGCCTTGGACGATATTCTTGCGATCGATGGTGTGGATGGTGTCTTCATTGGCCCGGCAGATCTGGCCGCCGATCTGGGATACGGAGGCAACGCCGGCGCCCCTGAAGTACAGGCAGTGATTGCAGATGCGCTGGCCCGAATCAAAGCAGCAGGTAAGGCACCCGGCATTCTGGGTGTCACTGAACAGGCCACGCAGGGCTATCTGGATATGGGCGCGCAGTTTCTGGCGGTGGGAATTGATGTGCTGATTCTGGCCCAAACCGCCCGCGCACTGGCAAAACACTGGAAAGCTAAGTAAGAGCCGCGCCCGGCGGATCTGCCGGGCGCGACTTAGGTGTAAGTTACCGTAACTCCATGCCTTCGGGCCAACTGAGGCTGGTTTCTAGCTCAATCTTACGGCTTTCTCCGGAAGAGATTTCCAGATCCCAGGCCAGAATACCGCGGCGTTTGTCGAGATCTTCTACACTGGGGCGCGGCGTGGCCGTCCAAGTGATTTGCAGATCCTCCTGCTCGGAATAGGGCACCCGATCCCGGAGTTGCAGCGGCCAAGTTTCTCCGGTCAGGTTTTCGATTTCAATCTCGACCTGTTGGACCTGCTGGTTGCTGCGCGAGATAAGACCGCGACCGCCTTCGCTTTGGTCCAGCGTATCCCGGCGAATTTGCAATCCTTCGATGGGGCCAAAGCCGATTTCACCCTCTTCACCTGCGGAAATACCCTTGAAAGTCTCTGCTCCGACCAACTCTCCGTCTACATAACGCGCAGCAAAAGTCGACTGCAGCAGCTCTTCCCCGGATGTGTTGGTAAAACTCGCGATTCGAAAAGCTGTACTATTTCGCATGGGCACAGCGCGAGCCATAAGCTTGACTGGTTCAGTCAAGACATCCAACTCAAGGCGCAGTAAATCCGCCCCAGAGGCAATAGACATAGGTTTGGCAAAAGAATACGTCACGCCCGGACCGTCCGACCGGACACCCCACATTCCTGCAGCTCCCATTATTACTGGTGGTTCGACGACCGGCTCGCCATAACCGCCTGCCCTGGACTCATCAAATAACGGGTCAACTGGCTCGGGCTCCGCAATTTGTCGGTGAGACGTATATAGCGGTAGAGGCTCCACGCGCCCAATCGGTTTTAATGTTGACAGATGCAGGGTAACATTTTCCCAATTCTCGCCCGTTTCTTGCTGCAGAAATACACCACGTTCAATCGTCAGGGTCGGGCTGTCACCTGTTGCCAATTTGAAATCATAGACCGGCGACCAAGAGCTACCATCCTCGTCAAGGTAGTTTAGAATGATTTGCCCGTTCCCCGCTTCATCGGCCTCCACCTCGACCGCGATATAAAGGCGCTCTTCGCTCTCTAGGTCGATTGCTTCAAGCGCCTGTTCACCTGTCTCCAATTCATCCTCTAACTCTTGCAACTGGCGCTCGATTCGGCGTGCTTCGATCTCGGCGTCCAATGCAGTTTGCCCTGCGGTCTCGGCTTCTTGAGAAATCATCCGGGCAATGTCACGCAGGGTGTCGGGGGTGGCATCGGCCAAGCCTTCGTTCTCACCCAATTGTTGCAGGAACCCGATCGAGACCTCGGCGGCCGCACCTTTTAGGCCTGCCCGCCTGGCATCATCCTTGACCGCCTGAATGCGCTGTTCGATTTCGTCAATACGCGCCTCCGCCTCTTCGATTCTGGGATCATTGAATTCGCGCGGTGGCGCGTATTCATCGCGAAACACAGTGCCGATCTGGCGCGCTCCGGTCAGATCGAATCGCAACGTTTCTAACAAGACGGTATCCGGCACCCCCTGCAGCACCAACCGGTGTTTGCCCGCCGGGATCTGGAATTCAGCGGTCCGCGTAATGGCTGCGCTGTCTGGGTACATGGTAACCTCGGTCACCTTGCAGGAAACGGGGATGGTATCGGCCCAGGCTGCGGAAGCAGACAGTAGGGCGAGCAGTGAAAAGCAAAAACGCATAAATATGACCTCAAATGACATTGGGTCTAATCTGCTGAATAGATCGGTAAATGGCAAGAACCGGAGAGGCGTGCGCCTGAGGCAATTGAGGACTTACGTGGCGGTCCAATTGCTCGAGCGGTCATTGGCCACAAAAGAACTGGTTTGAAACAAAAACCTATAACCGCACAAGTTTAAGCCCAAGGAAGCAACCCGAAAGCTTCCTTGGGCTTGATAGCTTGAACTTAGCCTACCTGCTCATTGTTTTTATTAGCCTGCTTTTTTGATCGGCTCGTTCAAGAATTGGTCTGTCCCATTTCCTATTGCCTACCGCATTTTTGCGTGTTCGACTTAGGAAGTTAGTTAGCCTGCTGATGCTGCCCGCATTTCTGCAAACCTGGTCGTAAGTTGGGCCGAAGGAAACCCAAGGAAGCGGCAAGAACAGATATCTACGTTGCTGTAGGCGTCTCTTAGGCGGACGCTATCTTTGCCTTGCTTGAGGTAGAAGCCTTTGCTGATAAGGCGTCGACGCAGATCTAGCCAGCTGCGTGCTTTTGAAAACTCGTCATAAACGTAGGTCCGCAAAGAAACTGCCATTTCTGTGTCCCAGCGGTTGGTCTCCCGAGCGCTGGCCCATGCGGATTGCCTGAATGCTACGTCTTGCTTTTCCTGCTCTATGCTGTGTCTGGCGAACACTGTCCCGGCCTCCGTATTTGTGTTTCTATTTGCCCGTCTGCCTGTTGATATTGTGTATTTAGATTACGCATTTTATCCACAGGCTGTCTATTGGTGCAAAAGAAAAGGGGGCACCTCTTTCGAGATACCCCCTATCCTAAAGGTTAGTACGGCTTAGCCCTTTTTCAGAATTTCGCGCCCTAGCAATTCAGCAATCTGTACCGCATTCAACGCAGCGCCTTTGCGCAAATTGTCGGAAACACACCATAGATTCAAACCGTTATCGATTGTGCTGTCCTGACGAATCCGGCTGATAAAGGTCGCAAAATCGCCGACACATTCCACTGGTGTTACATAGCCACCGTCTTCACGTTTATCGATCACCATGATGCCGGGCGACTCACGCAGGATGTCGCGGGCTTCGTCTTCGTCCAGGAAATCTTCGAACTCGATATTGATCGATTCCGCATGGCCCACAAAGACCGGAACACGCACACAGGTCGCAGTGACCTTGATGCTTTTGTCGACGATTTTCTTCGTCTCGGCGACCATCTTCCACTCTTCTTTGGTGGAGCCATCATCCAGGAACACATCAATATGCGGAATCACGTTGAACGCGATTTGCTTGGTGAATGTCTTAGGTGGCTTATCGTCGGTTGGATTGTAGATCGCTTTGGTTTGATCCCACAACTCATCTATGCCTTTGGCTCCGGAACCGGATACCGACTGATAAGTTGAAACCACCACCCGCTTAACCTTGGCACGGTCATGCAATGGCTTCAGCGCTACAACCATCTGGGCAGTCGAACAGTTGGGGTTAGCGATGATGTTTTTCTTGGCATAGTCGTGCACGGCCTCGGGGTTCACCTCGGGCACGATCAACGGAATGTCCGGATCATAACGGTATAGTGACGAGTTATCGATCACCACACAGCCGACTTTTGCAGCCTTAGGAGCATAGATCTTGGTCGCATCCGAGCCAACAGCAAACAATGCAATATCCCAGCCCGTGAAATCAAACGTATCCAGATCCAGGGTTTTCAAAGTTCGCTCACCAAAGCTGACTTCAGTTCCCAATGATCGGCGGCTTGCCAATACGGCAAGTTCATCAACTGGAAACTGGCGTTCAGCCAGGATATTTAGCATTTCACGGCCCACGTTGCCCGTGGCGCCGACGACGGCGACGCGATAACCCATAGTGTCTCTCCAAAAATAATGCCGATCCTATGACCGGCTGCGGTCTCATATCTGGAAACGGCCCCGCCGGAAAGGTCAGAACCGTCGCAGGGTACCGCTATGGTGCAGATATGTGCATTTATGCCTAATAATTGCGCAGTTCCCGATCGGCTCCTGTCAGCAAGTTATGGACCAGCCAGTGTTTTCAGCTAGTCTGGTACGGTATCAGGTCGCATGGGTCAGCAATGGTAAAACTCAACTTCTATGACAGCTTACCACGCACAACTAACTTTTCGGACCTTGCCCGAGCTGAAAATTTCACCCCATTGCCCGATGATTGGTTTATTGGGTGCTGCGACATTGTCGACTCAACCGGACTGATTGCAGCGGGTCGCTACAAGACCGTCAACATGATCGGTGCCTCGGTGATTTCGGCGCTAACCAATGCGATGCAGGGACGTGCCTTCCCCTATGTATTTGGAGGCGACGGCGCGTCCTTTGCCATCCCCCCCTCCGAAAAGGAGTCCTGCCAAACGGTTCTAGCCAACCTGCGCAGCTGGGTTGCTATCGAATTTGACGTCGAGTTGCGCGCTGCCTTGTTGCCGTTGCAGTGGGTCCGTGCCGAGGATCTGGACGTAAGAGTAGCCCGCCACGCCGTCTCTGCTGGCGTGGATTACGCAATGTTTAGCGGCGGAGGTCTGGCCTGGGTCGACAAACAAATGAAGCTGGGCGGCTTTTCTGTGTCCCCGGCTGAACACGTCATTCCACCAGATCTGACAGGGTTGTCCTGCCGCTGGAGCAACATCAAAGCGAGAAACGGCACCATTGTTTCTTTGGTCTTACTACCGGCCAAGGGCGGCGAAAGCCGTGCCTACACAGATGTTATCAGCAAAATCTTGGTGCTTGCAGCAAAGTTGGAGCGCAACGGCCACCCAGTGCCACAGAACGGCCCGCCACTGGGCTACCCGCCACCGGGTTTGACACTTGAAGCCCAGGTTTCACGCGGCAGCGTGCCATTGGTACTGCGTAAACTTCGCTTACTGTTAAACACGGCAGTGGCTGGATTGATGTTTTGGAGTGGTCGGACCTTTGGCGGATTTGATCCCAATCACTACCGTAGAACCCTAAGCGCCAATGCCGACTTTCAAAAGTTCGACGATGGACTAAAGATGACACTGGACTGTGACACCGACACCCGCAATCAGCTGACCGAACTGCTGCAAAGCGCAAAAACAGCTGGCCACATCCGTTACGGGCTACATGAACAGGACGAGGCCATGGTCACCTGCATTGTTCCATCTGCTTTACGCGATGACCATGTTCACTTTGTCGATGGCGCGGCGGGTGGTTATACCAGCGCCGCCGCACGCATAAAAGCTGAGGAAGCGATCACACCTTAGTAAAAAGCTCCAGCTTTGGATCATAACATTCCAATCCACCTTCACCGATATCAGTCCACAACCCATGCAGGCTCAGCGAACCATCCCGTACCTTTTCGTCAACAAAAGGAAAGGTCATCAGGTTTTCCAGAGAGGCAACAACAGACTGTCGCTCCAGCTGACGCGCTTGCTGTTCTTCATCTTCGATATCTTGCACCAGTTGGTACTTTGGCTTCAGAATATCCATCCAGCGACCAACGAAGCTGGTTTTTTCTTCCAACTGCGGTGCATGACCTTTGCACATATCGATGCAGCCCTGAACGCCACCACATTGCGAGTGCCCTAAAACGATCAGATGCGAGACCTGTAACGCTGTAACAGCGTATTCGACTGTTGCACTGGTGCCATGGTGGTCGCCATCGGGCTGATAAGGTGGAACCAAATTAGCGATATTTCTATGTATAAAGAACTCGCCTTGGTCGGCGCCGAAGATCGAAGTTACATGAACCCGGCTGTCACAACAGGAGATAACCATCGCACGTGGGCGTTGTCCTTCGGTGGCCAAACGTCGATACCACCCCTTATTTTCCTGATAAGAAGTGGCTTTCCATCCGTGATAACGGGTCACCAGATAATTAGGCAGAGGCTTGGCAAATTCCATTTGTCGATCCCTGTGTTGACAGTTCGCTGGGCTGATACAATGCATTGATAGCAAATTCGAGAGATATGATCATCCCGAAGAAACCTTTTGAAAACCACTAACAGCCAATGTTGGTCCCGTGCCGTGGGGGCACTGAAATTTAGGGTGATATGTGGTGGCTAATATTCTTAACGTTATACACAACGAAACGGTCCGGCTTGATCCGGGAAAACTCAGCGAGCTCTATGCCCAACTGGGCGAGGTCGGCGCCGAAGATGTGATCTGTCGCGCGATTGAAGAGCTTGCGGTACGATTGTCACATTGCGAGCGGCTCTGGCGGCAAAACGATATGCCGAATTTGCGCAAGAGCGCACGGTCATTGATCGCTATTGCTGACCAGATTGGCATGAGTGCCATGGCTGGTATTGCACGCGATGTAACCTGCGTGATTGATGACGAAGATCACGCCGCAACAGCAGCGACGTTGTTTCGACTGCTGCGCGTAGGTGAACGCTCCTTAACTGCAGTTTGGGATCAGCAAGACCTATCGGTTTGATCGCTGACAAGCACACACCTTTAAGCAGGGCTTGCAGATAGCGCGGTGCCGGATACTCTGGGACAATATTGTCCCCACATCCGGAGTATCCTGATGCCGCCTGTCTTTGCCCTGCCTAACGATGCCGCTGTACCGCTGCATGTTCTAGATCAGGACAGCTGCGCCGATTGGCTAGAGCAACAACCGCAACACATTTCTCACTGGGCGCAGGCAAACGGGTTTACCGGTGCTTGCGGTCAGGCGCTGTTGATTCCAAATACTGACGGAAAACCAGCGCTGGCGCTGGCTGGATATGGAACAGGGGCCCAACGGGCTCGGCGCCGGTATGTGCTAGCCGCAGCCGCTGAAAAACTGCCGCAAGGCACATACGCCATTGCATCAGGATTGTCTCATGACGCGCTGAACATCGAGTGTTTTGGCTGGCTTCTTTGCGGGTATCGCTTTGATCGTTATCGCGAGCAAAGCGCATTCAAAGCAAATCTTATTGCCCCTGCGGGGGTTGATGCTGCAGCAATCGAATCATTGGTTGCTGCCGAAAGCCTGACCCGTGATTTGATCAACACACCTGCGTCGGACATGGGCCCGGATGAATTACAACGTGCCGCTGAAACTTTGGCAGAAGCGTTCGACGCCTCGATTACAACAATTCAGGATGATGCGCTTTTGGCGCAAAATCTTCCAATGATCCATGCAGTTGGCCGTGCCTCAGACCGCCGCCCGCGCTTGATCGATATGAACTGGGGGGCTTCCGGCCCCAAGTTAACACTGGTCGGCAAAGGTGTCTGTTTCGACACCGGAGGGCTGAATCTAAAACCCGGCGCCAGTATGGGGTTGATGAAAAAGGATATGGGGGGCGCAGCTGCAGTGCTGGGGTTGGCTAAGGCCATCATGGCCGCCAATCTCCCTCTGCAACTGCGGGTACTGATCCCTGCGGTCGAAAACTCGGTATCTGGGTCGGCGTTTCGTCCTGGCGACATCCTAACATCACGCAAAGGGCTGACCGTCGAGATCAACAATACTGACGCCGAAGGTCGGCTTGTGCTGGCTGATGCTTTGGCATTGGCAGATGAAGACAAGCCGGATTTGCTAATTTCGATTGCCACATTAACCGGTGCGGCGCGGGTGGCGGTCGGGCCGGATCTGGCGCCGTTCTTTACCGACGACGAACAGGTCGCAACTGCACTTGCGACAAACGCGGGGCCCAGCGCTGACCCTGTTTGGCGGCTGCCGTTTCACACGCCCTACGAGACCAAGATCGAACCTGGCATTGCAGATCTCGACAATGCGCCTGCAGGAGGGTTTGCCGGATCGATCACCGCAGCGCTGTTCCTCCGCCGCTTTGCCGGGGACAGCCGCTATGTGCATTTCGACATTTACGGCTGGAACCCGACGCCCGCCGCGGCCCGCCCCAAGGGTGGTGCGGGCCAAGGAACCCGTGCCCTCTTTGCCGCCCTGCCTGAACTGTTGAACCTATGAAAACTAAACAAATCATCCAGCCCGTCACTGATTTGTTGCGCTCACCTTATGGCGCGCGTGATCGCCAAATGATCTATGGCGACCTAATCACCGTTGAGGCCGAGGAAAACGGGTGGGCACAGATACTGTCAATCAAAGATGGGTATCAGGGGTATTTGCCCAGTATCGCGCTGGGCGCTCAAACCAAGGCGACCCATAGAATCTCCGCCGCCTCGTCCCACATCTATGTGCAACCGGATTTTAAATCCCGTGATCTTTGCAGCCTCAGTTTTGGCAGTCGCGTTCAGGTGCTGACGCATGGTGATCGTTTCTGCGAAACCCCAAATGGCTTTATCCCTACACCACATTTGAAACCTGCTGACACTACAGACGCAGATCCTGTTGCACTTGCAGGGCTGTTTTTGGGCACGCCTTATCTATGGGGTGGCAACAGCCGTTTTGGCATTGATTGCTCTGGTTTGGTTCAAGCTGCCTTGCTGGCTTGCGGTATCCCCTGCCCTGGCGACACCGGTCCGCAAGAATCATCTGTGGGCCATACTCTTCCCCCTGGCAGCACCTATCAGCGTGGAGATCTACTGTTCTGGAAAGGCCATGTTGCATTTGTCTACGACCCTGAAACCATAATTCATGCCAATGCACATGATATGGCGGTTGCTCTGGAACCGCTGCAGGCTGCTATTGATCGGATTCAAGCCCAAGGCGATGGCCCGGTGACAGCGCACAAACGGCTGACCTAACGCTTCACAACTGCAATGAACCAAACATGGGTGAATGCAGGGCTGTCGTCATGGTCTTTACATATGCGCAGCTATTTCACTGCACGGATCAGTTTTCGTTCCAGCACGCGAAGAACGGCTTTTAGTTCATGGCCCCGCTTCAGGATTTGCTGATCCATGCTGACCACAGAATACATCCCTTGGCGTTGCCTTAACTTGGGACGCTTTTCTATCCGGTACAGCGGGGTTTCTGCCGTGCGTTTGAACACCGAAAACACCGCCAGTTCACGCTGGCAGGAAATACCATAATCGCGCCACTCTCCTGCGGCGACCATACGGCCATACAGGGCCAGAATTAGCGAAAGCTCAGATCTATTGAAAGCAACCTGAAGAGGAGCAGATGGGCTTGGAAACGATTGGGAGTTTTGAAAGCTCATAACGCAAGACTCGCCCTAATCCTGCAACAAATCAAGTCTCTTTGCACAATCGGGCCGATAGAACCTACCGTGTCATACGATAAATTCCTGCGCAACACGGGTCGAGCCTCGGTCATAAACGTCCGGCATCACGTTATGCAGAGGCTGCCACCTCGGGCCTTACATCCAAAATTTGGTCATACGCTACACGTCCCGGCGCCGTCACAACCAATCCTCGCTTATGCTTGTGGCGCTGTAGCCATCCAACATCTAACCCATGGGTTAAAATCTGCCGCCCCAAAGGCCCTGCCACATGGGGTTGACGTTCAGTCCAATCCAAACATGGCCGAACAAAGGGCTGACGACCCAATCTGTCGGGAAGCAACACCCCAATTCGTTGCCATAGATCCGACGGTATAGCGCGATACCCGCCGTTCTCATCAATCAACATCCCTCGGGACAAAAAAGCTTTGGCCATGGCCACCGCAAGTGGTCCCGCAAGGTGGTCATAGCAACTGCGAACCGTCGCCAACCCGCCAGCCTTGCGCTGCTGGGCACGGTATAGGCTGTCAGCAGGGGCAATCGCTGCAAGCTGTTCCAACGCTTGCGCAACTTCTGGACCTGCGAGACGGTGATAGACACAGCGGCCGCTTTTTTCCGCCAGCACCAGACCGGCTTCTTTCAAAATACGTAAATGCGCCGTGGCCGTTTGCGGTGTGACACCAGCTGCGCTCGCCAGCTCTTTATTGGTAAAGGCACGGCCATCCAGCAGTTCGCATAACATACGGGTGCGACTTGCATCGCTGATGGCCTGGCCTAGAATATCAAAACGGGGTGTTGTCATACTTCAAGCATACTGCGCACGCTATCAAAGCCCTACGAAAATCACTTCGTCATAGAGCGAAGTGTCGATCCAAGCGTCCGAAAATAACCAGCGAATAGACAGTTCCAGAAGAGGAACAGGCCATTTAACGCGGAAATAACCTACCTATTGGATAGTTCCGCTATCACGACCGCAGCTACGACGCTGTGCGACCCATGTATGTTAAGTCAAAATTTCGGCCATTGTGGCTGCTCAAACGGGGATCCAATATATGGCCTACTCGCTTTATCGCCTTCCAGTACTTGTCTTACTTGTCATGACTCTTGCCCTATCGACACCTCACTTGATGGCGCAGGAACAAATTACAAACAAAGGCGTAAAAAAGAGGGTAGCCCTGATGTTGACGGCCCAAGCTTCCGTTGCCACGCTCACCGATATGATGGCCGGACGGGTGGTGTTTCACCCTGCCAGAGCCCGGGCGGCACGGCGCACTTTGATGCAAACCAGCCGCAACATTATCAAACGGTTCAAAAAACCACATAGCGACCCATTGTCGAACGCCCGGCCTGAAATCTGGACCTATTGGAGCGATTTCAAAGCCAAGGCAGAGGTCGCGGACGACGCCGCCAGACAGCTGAACGTAAATTCTTTAGCCGGGCTTCGCCGCACCCTGCCTAATGTGCTGCAAAGTTGTCTGAGCTGCCATGATAGCTACCGGGTCGAACCCAACGAATTTACAACGCACTAGGATCCAGTGGTTTGCCCAGCATGCCTTCTAAAACCTAAAGGTGCCTCGAATTCAAAACTGAACGCAGCCTTGGGTTCATGCCCCATACCGTGCCAGAAAAGTTTCTACAGCACCCTTGATTACCCGTTCACGTTCAGCCTCGGTGAATTCGATGTCTATATTGAACACAAGCCGTGGAAACAGATCTGCTTTGCACAGTTCGGCCAGTTGGTCCGCGGCCAAGTCAAAGTCTTCAATCCTTAGTTCGCCCCGTGCGGTTGCCTGCTCTAGATATTCTTTGACCCGCGCGCGCACAACCATCGGGCCGCTTTCGTAGAACTGCCGTCCCAAATCTGGAAAACGGTCGGCCTCGGCCACACAAATCCGGAACATTTTCTGGCCAAAGTCAGAAAGAATCACCGACAAGATCTGCCGCGCCGCCACTGTTAAAGCTTCTGGAGGCGTACAGCATGTTTCGACCATATCAACGGCATCACAGGCTTGGCGGGCGCATTCATTCCGGGCCACTTCCATGAACAACAAGCGCTTGTCGGGAAAATAGCTATACAATGTGGCCTTGGACACGCCAGCTGCGCGGGCAATGTCATCGACACTCGCCCCCTCAAACCCATCTGCCATAAACACGTCGCGTGCGCCTTCCAGCACCTGATCAAATTTGCGGCCGGTCCGCAGAATGGTGGCTGGCTGGTTCATCGAGATCCCTTCAAAAAACTGGCAATTGCTGTGTGAGTCAACTTAGCGTGCCAACCCTATCTTCAACAACCATTCTCGCGAAGACTTGTACACTGCTCGAATTTAGTTATCTTAGAATCATTCTAATATCGAGGTCAAATATGCGCTTCTTTTCGCACCGCAAGCATTTTTCAGACCTGAGTGAACAGGAAGTCATTGCACTAGCCATTTCATCTGAAGAAGACGACGCGCGTATCTATCGTGGCTTTGCCGAGCGATTGCGCGGAGAGTTTCCTGCAACCGCCAAAGTGCTGGATGGCATGGCTCATGAAGAGGATGAACACCGGTCCAGGCTGATTGCGTTACACCAGAGCAGATTTGGCCCCACCATTCCCCTGATTCGCCGCGAGCATGTTGCTGGATCTTATGCCCGCCGTCCGGTTTGGCTGCAAAACACATTGAGCCTTGAGCGAATTCGTGGCGAGGCCAAGATGATGGAGCGCAACGCCGAGCGCTTTTATCTGGCCGCCGCCGCCCAAAGCCCGGACGCAGCCACACGTAAATTGCTGGGGGACCTCGCCGCTGAAGAAGCAGGTCATCAGGTTTCGGCCGAAGGGTTGGAGCAGGCCCACCTGACTAAGGATACCCTGGCGCAGGAGGACGATAGCGCCCAGCGCCAATTTATCCTGACCTGGGTGCAACCTGGGCTGGCGGGATTGATGGATGGATCAGTATCAACGCTGGCCCCAATCTTTGCCACCGCCTTTGCCACGCAAGACACCTGGACGACGTTTCTGGTTGGCATTGCCGCTTCCGTTGGTGCCGGAATATCGATGGGCTTTACCGAAGCCGCGTCGGATGATGGCGCGCTCTCTGGACGTGGATCACCAATCAAACGCGGTATTGCGTCTGGGGTAATGACTACAGTTGGCGGTTTGGGTCATGCATTGCCCTATCTGATTCCCGACTTCTGGACTGCCACCGCCCTAGCCATGGTTGTGGTGTTTATCGAGCTATGGGCCATCGCATGGATACAGAACAGATACATGGAGACGCCCTTTTGGCGCGCCGCAATGCAAGTCGTTCTGGGGGGCGCGTTGGTGTTGGGTGCCGGCATTCTGATTGGCAGCGGCTAGGAACAAAAAGAAAAGCTGTTCAATAGGTCTTTGCGTTTAGGCCCGATCAGAGTAGCAAGTCATCCATGGTTGATATCTTCCTCAGAACGCTACCCTTTTTCGCCATTATTGGCCTTGGTTATTGGGCCGGACGAACGCGGTTCTTTAGCGCCGAGGCCACAGCTTATCTGACCAAGTTTGTTTTCTTCTTTGCCCTTTCGGCAATGATTTTTCGGTTTTCTGCCAATCTGTCATTTGCCGAAATTTTCGACCTGCGGCTGATCCTTGGGTATCTGGCGGGCACAATGGCTGTTTATCTGCTGGTGACACTGATCGCCGCCAGCCGTGGCTTAGACATGCAAACCGCAGCTGTTGAGGCGCAATGTGCGGCCATCGGCAATGTTGGCTTTCTTGGGCTACCAATGATGGTGATTCTATTTGGCGAAGCGTCCATTGGCCCAATGATGCTGGTGCTCAGCGTTGATCTGGTCGTGTTTTCTTCGCTGATCGTCATTCTAATCAACGTCGGACGCGGTGCAGGAGTGGGGCTGGCAACCCTGCGATTGGTGGCAAACGGATTGATCAAGAACCCAATGATCGTGTCTATCTGTGCTGGGCTGATCTGGTCCGCGCTGGCACTGCCAATCCCGGCCCCCGCAAACGAGTTTCTAACAATTTTGGGTGGCGCTGCCACACCGGGGGCCCTGTTTGCCATTGGTGCCTCTCTGGCCACCAAAGCCGCAGAGCGGGTTCATGTCGCTCTCTGGCTCAGTTTTGCCAAACTGGTGCTCCACCCGTTGCTGGTTGCGATCGCAGTCTTGCTGCTTTTGCCATTGGACGGCTATTCCGCCATCGTAGTGATTTCCGCCGCTGCGCTGCCCGTAGCGGGCAATGTCTATATGCTTGCGCAACACTATGGCGTGGCGCCTCAGCGGGTCTCGGCAACGATCCTGTTTTCAACACTGGCCTCAATATTAACGGTGCCACTGGTGATCACCTGGGTTGGTGCGCTGGTGACCATCCCCTAGCAAGGGTGGATATGCCACAAAAACAGTTCTGCTACATTGCATCCTCTGGACGATTGGCCCGCCGCCGGGTAGCGATGCATAACCATTTTGGAGACTATCGATGGAAACTTTGTCGGAAAACCGAGCTTTTGGCGGCACGCAAGGTGTTTATAAGCACGCCAGCACAACAACCCAATGCGATATGACCTTTGGCCTGTTCCTGCCCGAAGAAGCCCGCGATGGACCTGTGCCTGTGTTATGGTACCTGTCCGGCCTGACTTGCACCCACGATAATGCCATGACCAAGGCCGGTGCGCAGACTTGGGCCGCCGAACAAGGCATCGCTTTGGTGTTTCCTGACACAAGCCCACGGGGCGAGGGCGTTGCAGATGATGATGTCTATGATCTGGGTCAGGGCGCGGGGTTCTACGTCAATGCAACACAGGCACCATGGGCACCTCATTTCAAAATGTGGGACTATCTGGCCGAGGAACTGCCTGCACTGCTGGGCGAAAAGTTTGCTATAGATTTAGATCGCCAGGCGATCACCGGGCATTCGATGGGCGGCCATGGCGCGCTGACACTTGCTATGGGGCTACCGGGACGCTTTCGCTCGGTCTCGGCCTTTGCGCCGATTTGCAACCCAAGTGCCAGCGATTGGGGTCGCAAACAACTGACCGCCTATCTTGGCGAAGATGAAGCCGCTTGGGCGCCCCACGACGCGACGCTTATGATGCGCGAAACGGGGTTTGATGGCCCAGTCCTGATCGACACAGGAACCAGCGATCAATTCATCGACCTGCTGCAACCCGAAGCACTGGCCCAAGCTATTGCCAAAAAACGCCAAGAAGCGACCCTGCGTTTGCAGCCAGGCTATGACCACAGCTACTTCTTTGTTTCCTCCTTTATAGAAGAGCATATCGCCTTTCACGCTGACGCGCTTTACCGGGACTAAGCCATGACTGAATACGACTATGACCTCGTCATTATTGGCTCCGGCCCCTCCGGCCGGACTGCCGCCATCCAAGCTGGTAAGCTGAAACGCAAGGTGCTGGTAATCGATCGTCAGGATCGTCTTGGCGGTGTTTCCGTTCACACCGGCACAGTGCCTTCCAAAACCCTACGCGAAACGGTGCTGAACCTTAGCGGTTGGCGAGAGCGTAGTTTTTATGGCCGTTCTTACCGAGTGAAAGATCAGATTGGTGCCGAGGACCTCAAGGCCCGTCTGCACATGACGTTGGATCACGAGGTGGATGTGCTGGAGCACCAGTTCAACCGCAACCATGTGGACTGGCTGCCGGGGCTGGCAAAATTCGTTGGACCAAATGAGGTAGAGGTAGCAACCGAAGCGGGCGACACCAGCCGGGTAACGGGCAAGAATTTCCTGATCGCCACGGGCACCCGCACCTATCGCCCTGACACCGTGCCGTTCAACGGCAAAACCATTGTCGATGGCGACGAATTCATTGAAATGGCGGAAATTCCACGTTCCCTGATTGTGGTTGGTGCGGGCGTGATTGGTGTCGAATATGCCACTATGTTCTCGACCCTGGATGTACGTGTCACCCTGATCGAACCACGTGATACCTTCCTCGATTTCATCGACACCACACTGATTCAAGAATTCACCCACCAGATCCGTGAAAACGGCGTTGATCTGCGCCTTGGTGCGGCCATTGAAACGGTCGAAGATGCAGGCAGCCATGTCGAGGTCACACTGGACAACGGTCGGCACGTACGCAGCGAAATGCTGTTGTTTGCAGCGGGCCGCATGGGCAATACCGGAGGCCTGAACCTCAAGGCAGTGGGACTGGAAACAGACCACCGCGGACGGTTGAGCGTCGAGCGCAAAACCTATCAAACTGCTGTGCCACATATCTATGCCACCGGTGACGTGATCGGCCACCCGTCGCTGGCCTCGACATCATTGCAGCAGGGCCGCGTTGCCGCCTGCCATGCGCTGGAAACCCCTACCCTGCCAGAAAGCCCCTGGTACCCCTACGGTATTTATTCGGTGCCAGAAATGTCCACCTGCGGCATGTCCGAGGAAGAGCTGCAAGAGCGCGGCATTCCCTATGAGGTTGGTGTGGCCCGGTTCCGCGAAACCTCGCGCGGGCATATCATGGGGCTGGAACACGGCATGCTGAAGATGCTGATCAGCCTGAAAACCCGCCGGGTTCTGGGCGTTCAGATTGTCGGTGAAGGCGCCACCGAGCTGATCCACATTGGTCAGGCGGTGATGAACCTGCAAGGCACAGTGGACTACTTTGTCCAGAACACCTTCAATTACCCAACTCTGGCCGAAGCCTACAAGATCGCTGGTCTGGATGCCTTCAACCGGATGCCAATCCCGGAGGAGTTCAAAGTACCGAAAGAACCGAAAACTGGTAAAAAGCCTGCGGCTAAATCAACCAAGGCCAGTAAGTAATGGTACTCTACATCGATGCGGATGCCTGCCCGGTCAAGGAGGAGGCTGAACGGGTCACCACCCGCCATAAGCTGAAGATGTTTGTGGTATCTAACGGTGGATTGCGCCCCTCGCGCAATCCATATGTGGAAAATATCATTGTGGATGCCGGTGCCGATGTGGCGGACATGTGGATTGCAGATCGTTGCGGTAAGGGCGATGTGGTGGTCACCGGGGACATCCCCTTGGCTGCGAAATGCATCGCGACTGGTGCACGTGTGCTGCGCCACAACGGCGAGGCGTTTTCAGAGGCCAATATCGGCCAGCAACTGGCAATGCGCGATCTGATGGCCGACCTGCGTGCTGCCAACCCACTGGGGGCTGGCGGTAGTGGCAAGGGGTTCACCAAGACCGACCGGTCGCGGTTCCTAGAGGCGCTGGAGCGGGAAATCCGGGCGGCGGCACGGCAGATCTAGATCAAACTGGCAGCACTAAAGCCCGCACCTTGTGACTTTGTCGGCCAAGCGGCAGTATTCCTGTAGTTTATTTTGACAGGATATTTCCATGGTTATACGTGCAGTTATTCCCTCTAAGCTTCGTACAGCAACTGAACAGCTCAAATTCTCGCCCGCAATTGTTTCCGGCAATCACGTTTTTCTCACCGGCTCCACCGGGGGGGATATGAATGGGAAGATGCCATCGGACGCCGAAGCACAGTTCAGGAATGCCTTTGACAAAATTGAACTCATTTTGCGAGAGGAAGGTTTGACCTTTCAATCGGTCGTCGAAATGACAACGTATCACATCGGCCTACGATCGCACTTTGATCTATTCGACAAGATTCGACAGGAATGTTTTGACGCCCCCTACCCAGCCTGGACCGCCGTAGAAGTCGCCGGCTTACGTCGCGAAGGTGCAGTTATTGAAATACGCATAATTGCGAGCACTGAAGCCAACCCCTAACCCTTTTCTGTGGACGGCAATATCGACTCGGACGGGGCATGAATGGGTTCCAGCAATTCTCTCGCCCTAGCTCTCTTCAATAGCGCAACCTACGGTGTCAACGCGGATTTCATGCTGGCCTCAGGGAAACAGGTGGCGGCGCGGCCTGTTCCCTCTTGCCAGCGGCCAATGGACCGACGGGTTTTAAAGCCCGGTAAGCCGTCAGCCCCACCAACATCGTGTCCCTGCCCTTCAAGTGCGCGCTGCATGACGGCTACATCCGAGCGGTACAACCCACCGACAGCCCCCCAGCGAGCCGAGAAATCACCGACACCGTATTGGATGCGATCTCCAACGTGGCCCACAAACAAAGCATACAGATCGCTTTTGTTGTACTCTTTCAGAACATAGAAATTTGGCGTGACGATAAAGGCTGGACCGCTGCGTCCTGCTGGCATCAAAAGGTACCCCTCACCCTTCAACTCATGCTTGGGAAACGGTCGCCCTGACACACGTGTGATCCCCATCTTCTCCCATTTGGCAATGGACTGCCCCTGATCCGGGCCTTCCAGCGTACAGGACACCGAGGACGGTACAGTGACCTCAAACCCCCAATCGCGGCCACTGACCCAGCCGTGGCGGTCAAGGTAGGTTCCGATTGACGCAATTGTATCGTCCTCGGATCCCCAGATATCAGCACGGCCATCGCCATCGCCATCCGCGGCATATTCCAAGAAATTTGTCGGCATAAATTGCGGTTGTCCCAGTGCCCCAGCCCAGCTGCTTTTCATGGCGCTCTCGGGCGCATGACCCGCCTGCGCAATCATCAGCGCCGCCACCAGTTCCTTGGTGAAATAGTCCGCTCGCGTGCTCATAAAGCCTTTGGTGCCCAGAACTTGAAAAACATCATGCGGAATTGAGACCCGCCCATAGCCGCTTTCACGTCCCCAAATCGCCAAAATGATCCGACCCGGCACACCTGTGTCCTGTTCAACCTTAGCCAACGCGGATGCGTGACGCTGCATCATCTGCCGTCCAACCGAAGTCGCGCCGTCGATTGAGCCTCGGTTGAAGTATTTACCCGGTGAGCCAAACTCCGCCTGGCGCTGACGTTTTGGTGTCTGCGGTTGGGTCCCCGGGGGCACCAGATCCGGCAATTTCCAGTTTAATGTTACGCCTTTGAACGCCTTATCGAACGTCCTGCGGGAAACACCTTTGGCCTTAGCCTGAGGCCAAATTGTTTGCTTCAGCCAGCCTTGGAATTGCCGTTCAACACTGGCGCGATCCTGCGCAAAAGCCGACCCAGAGAGAACAACCAGCGTGGCAAAAATGAAGATTGCGCGAAACATATTAAATGGGCTCCTGATCGAACTGTCACCGGTATGTCCACTGTACGCTTATGTGTAACTGCAACACCAGTTCCGTTACTCAGGTATGAGCAGAACATAAATCAACGGTTGAAAAACACACATTCGATTCACCCCCCATTGCCCTGCCCCAAAGTTTGCGCCACTGATCAACCAATCACTACGCGAGGCCGATGATGAGCGCACAGGCAAAGGTCAATATCTGGGGCATTTTGGCTGCCCTTGGGGCGGGTGTCGCCTTTTCGATTATCGATACCATTTTCAAATTTCTGTCCGGCGACTACCCGCTTTACGAAGTGGTATTGTTTCGATCGATCGTTGCGCTGGCAGTTTTACTGGCGGTGATCGTTCCATTGGAAGGTGGCTTTCACCTACTCCGCACCCATCAACCACGTCTGCATGTGTTGCGTTGCCTGGCGGTGCTATTTGCCAACCTGTGCTTTTTCACCGGTCTGGCGCTAATGCCGCTGGCGGAAGCCGTGGCCATTGCCTTTGCCACACCGTTGATTGTCACCACCCTGTCCGTCATCTTCCTGAAGGAACACGTTGGGCCGTGGCGCTGGGGGGCCGTAGCCGTTGGGTTCTTAGGTGTACTGGTGATTATCCGGCCCGGCAGTGACGCATTTCAGCCCATCGCAATGCTGCCGTTTCTAGGGGCCTGTGGCTATGCCACCCTGCATGTTCTGACCCGCCGCGCTGGGGGTTCTGAATCTGGTTCGACCCTGGCGTTCTATCCGATGTTGGGTTTTCTGGTTGTCAGCGCGCTTGTAGGGCTCACACTGGGCGATGGCCGGTTTTCTGACGGCAACAGCCCAGCGATTGATTTCATCCTGCGGGCTTGGGTCTGGCCCGCGCCACAAGATTGGCCACTGTTCATTGGTGTCGGCATTGCAGGATCCTTTGGTGGTTACCTTGTGGGTCAGGCTTATCGGTTATGCGAGGCTGGATTGGTCGCCCCGTTTGAATATATCGCCATGCCAATGGCCGTTTTATGGGGCGTATTGGTCTTCAATGAATGGCCCGACACGCCCGTTTGGATCGGCAGTGGTTTAATCATTGGATCAGGCCTTGTTTCGGTTTGGCGCGAGACCCGCAACCATAGCCCTACAAGTCGCCCCAGACCCCGTTCCAACGGATAAAGAGGACATCAATTATGCCCATCCAAGCTATTGTATTTGATATCGGAAATGTCTTGCTAGAATGGCACCCTGAGCGATTTTATGACGCTCAGATCGGCGCTGAACGCCGTCGCGCCCTGTTTGCCGAAGTCGACCTACATGGCATGAACCTGAACGTGGACCGCGGCCACGACTTTTATACCTCTGTCTACAGTCTGGCCGAGCAACACCCAAAATGGCAGGATGAAATCCGGCTGTGGCACGACAGTTGGCTCGCCATGGCAACACCTGAAATCCCACATTCCACCCGGTTACTGCGAGCCCTGAAGTCCAACGGTCACCCGGTGTTTGCACTCAGCAACTTTGGTGTTGGGACTTTTGAACTGGCGTGCAAGGCCTATCCGGTCCTGACTGAATTCGACCGCAGCTATGTCTCGGGCTATATGCAGGTGATCAAACCCGACACAGAAATTTATGCCCAACTGGAATCTGATTGCGGCATCCCCGCTGCTCATTTGCTGTTTGCCGATGACAGGCCAGAAAATGTCGAAACCGCATCTGATCGCGGCTGGCAGACACATCTTTTCACCTCACCAGAGGGTTGGGCCGAACGGCTTGTCTCTGAGGGGTTACTAACCAAGGAACAGGCCGCATGAATATCCCCATCATTTCTTTCGACGAAGGCAATGCCCTGCTGGATTGGGTTGAGTTCACCGAGGCACTGGCCAAAGGACACAGCCTGCCCAAGGCAGAAATTGGGGACACATTTTTATACCGCAAGCCTGACACGCTCTTGACCCGTTCGGCCTGGATTGATGGTATGGGACTGGCCGTTAAAACCGCCAATATCTTCCCCGGCAACCCCAAGGCTGGTAAACCGATGATCAACGGGTCGGTCAGTTTGTATTCTGACAGTGACGGTTCACTGGAGGCTTTGGTCGATTTCCATCTGGTCACCAAATGGAAGACCGCCGGTGACAGCCTGCTGGGCGCGCTGCGATTGGCGAACCCCAATGCCGTAGAAATTTTGATCGTCGGGGCAGGAACCGTTGGCGGATCTCTGATTGACGCTTTTGCCGCTGGCTTTCCTCAAGCCCAAATTCGTGTCTGGAACCGGACCTCCCCCAAAGCAAGTGACCTGGCTGCCAGTCGGCCTGGCACCCTGACGGCCCCTGATTTGGAATCCGCAGTACGGGCTGCTGATATCATTGTCACTGCTACCATGTCGTCATCTCCGGTGATCAATGGCGACTGGCTCAGGCCTGGCCAGCACCTGAACATGATCGGCGCCTACCGCCCTGACATGCGCGAAGCAGACGACGTCGCCCTGACCCGTGCGCAGATCTATACCGACAGTTTTGACACCACTCTGGACCATATAGGTGAATTCATGATCCCGCTGGCCGCGGGCGTGATCAAACGAGAGGATGTGCTGGCCGATTTTTACCAGCTGGATCGCTTCTCAGCCTACGATCCGTCCCAGATTACCCTGTTCAAGAATGGCGGTGGTGCACATCTTGACCTGATGACAAGCCATCATGTTTTACAAAAATGGAAGGTCAAAGCGTAATCTGGGAACAGCGACCAATTACGCGACACCTGATCCGTTTCTTCATCTAGCCACAAATATCCCGGGGTCCGGGGCTGGCCCCGGCCTGACGCGAAAAATTGAAACAATCCAACCCAATCAGGCAGCCGCTGCCGCAACCTCTTGTTTTGGGTTTTCCCGGATCGGCAAATGCACGATCGCACTGAATGCACCGATACCCACGCCAATCCACCAAACCATAGTATAATCACCATAGATGTCATACATCCGGCCACCCAACCATACACCCAGAAAGCTGCCCAGCTGGTGGCTGAAGAACACGATGCCATACAACGTCCCCATGTAACGCAGCCCATAAAGATGCGCGACCAGCCCTGACGTCAGTGGCACAGTCGCCAACCACATCGCCCCCATTGCCACCGAGAATATGATCACCGACATTGGCGTGATAGGCATCATGATGAAAACAGCGGCTGCAATCGTCCGGCCAGTGTAAATCCCAGCCAACAGGTATTTCTTGGAGTAACGTTTACCAGCCCAGCCGGCCAACAATGTGCCACCAACATTGGCCGCACCAATCAGCGAGATTGCAATCGCGCCCAGCGAAGAGGTTGTTGTGATACCCAGACTGTGAAGCGCCCCTCCGGGAAGGATTGGGCCGCACATTTCAGTGATAAAGGCGGGAAAATGCGCGGTGACAAAGGCCAGTTGGTAGCCGCAGCTGAAAAAACCCAGAAAAATCATCGTATACGAAGGATCCTTAAAAGCCTTGAGCAGAATTGCCCCCATGCTTTCTTCCAGTTCAGCCTTTGACGCCACCTCTGGCGCCCGCATCAAAGGCAAGGTCAGGATCAAAGCCAAAATCACCCCAGAGAAAACCAAAAACACCTGCTGCCAGCTGATAAACCCCAGCAGCCATTCGGCGGTTGGCGCACCAAAAATCTGCCCTGCCGAGCCTGCAGCGGTAACAATTGCCAGCGACATCGAACGATTATCGTCAGAACTGGCCCGTCCCACCACTGCCAAAATCACGCCAAAGCCCGTACCGGCAATGCCAAATCCAACCAGCCACTCATAGCTTTGCATTTCAAAGGCTGTGGTCGCCCCGGCACTCAACACCAAACCAGCGGCATAGATCAGTGCACCCAATACGATGGCTTTCCGGTCACCGATTTTCTCGGCAACAGCGCCAAACAGCGGTTGGCCAATCCCCCAAGCCAAGTTTTGGATCGCAATTGCCAGCGAAAATTCACTGCGCGCCCAGTTGAATTCTTCGGCGATTGGAATCTGGAACACCCCAAAAGACGCACGCACAGCAAAGCTGACCATGATAATCACGCAGCCGACAATCAAAACCGGTGTAAATAGAGGGGCCTGCCGCTGCATGGGATTCTCCTGTTAAGCGTCCGGCGACCCTATCGAAGCCAGCCCGTCTACTCAAATCAGGTTTTTTGCGGTCATGTATTAGAATAACTGATGTGACAGAGGTGGTGGATAAAGTCTCAGTGCTTTTCAAGGTTTCCGAGGCGCGCTATGGCTGGCTGATGACAAATTTGACCACGCTCTATACCGATAAGATTGCCAAGGGTGAATTGCGCCCGGATCCCGCGCAAGAGGCTGTGCTGCCACAATTCGACCGGATCAGTGACGGGCTACAGGCGGAACCGATCAAACGCGGGTTGTTCCGACGTGCGACACCGCCCCCTCCTCCCAAAGGGCTGTATCTGTGGGGCGGCGTAGGTCGCGGCAAGTCAATGCTGATGGATCTGTTTGTCGATAGTCTGGGCGACATTCCGGTGCGGCGGGTGCATTTCCATGCCTTCATGCAGGAAATTCATGCAGCTATGCACGAAGCGCGCCAAAACGGGGTCGAAGATGCCTTGGCCCCAGTTGCTGCTGACGTGGTCGCCAGCGTCCGTGTGCTGGCCTTTGACGAAATGCAGATCAGTGACATCACCGATGCAATGATTGTTGGACGTCTGTTCGAGGCACTATTTGCCGCGGGTGTGGTTGTTGTCACCACATCAAACAGAGTGCCGGATGATTTGTACAAGGACGGATTGAACCGCCAATTGTTCCTTCCGTTTATCGCACTGATCAACGAAAAGATGGAACCCTGGGAAATGGTCAGCCCGACCGACTACAGGCAGGACCGGTTGCAGGGGTCGCAGGTCTATTTCACCCCTACCGGACCTGACGCCAGCACCGCAATCCAGGCAATCTGGCAGGATTTGAGCGGTGGAACCGCGGGCCCACTCGTACTAAAAGTAAAAGGCCGCGATCTGGTACTCCCTGCCTTTCGCAACGGCGTAGCAAAGGCAACATTTTATGACCTCTGCGGCAAGATGCTTGGCCCTGGCGACTACCTGGCCATTGCGGCTGAGGTGAAGGTGTTGATTCTGGAAGACATTCCCAACCTTTCGCGCAGCAATTTCAACGAAGCCAAACGCTTTGTCACCCTGATTGATGCACTGTACGAGGCACAGGTGCGACTGATCTGCTCAGCCGCCTCTGCGCCAGAAATACTTTATGTCGAAGGCGAAGGTACATTTGAATTTGAACGCACCGCCAGCCGATTGCGCGAAATGCAGGGAGAAGACTGGGGGGCATAAACCAATCATTCCTCTTTACGTTTGTTGATCGCTTTCCGCTCTGACTTTAGAAACGCGGTCGTGGAACTCAATTTTTTTTCGACTGCATCCATACTGGCAAGAGCCTTATGAACATTTGGCGAAATGTTGGAACTACCAAAGGAAATGACTTGCTTGTGTATTTTCTCGCATTCCTTGACTAGTTTAGCTGCATTTTTTGGGTTTTTAAGCAACTCTGCGTCGAACTCTGCTTGCCGATCAATCACCGCATCAACGTAACCATCAATTTCAACCCAAAGTTTTCGGTTGTCACGAATGGATTTACTCGCAATGGCGACCTCTTTCGATGCGACTTTTGCCAAGTTGGCGATAGCTTCCTGCATCTTTTCGTAGCTGGCTACATTTTGCCTGTTTAGATCAGTTACCTCTTTGAAATGTTTCTTTTTCTGGGTGAAATCTGGAACCGTCATTTCGGGCAGTTTTCCACCGAATTTGATCGAAGCCAACGTATAGCTGCCAGCTTTCCCATCCGCCTTTAATCCATATTTCTTTTGAAAGACCGTGACCGCTTTTTCTGTGATGGGGCCAAATATCCCATCCACCGCGAGCTTTGGCTTTGCGCCTGCCTTGTTCAAGTTGGTCTGTAAGTCCTTAACACCACTCCCCTTGGAGCCTTTTTCAAACTGGCCATTTTCCCTCCAATACCACAAATTCAATTGGAGGGAGAGTGCGGGGAGATCTCGATTCGTTCAAGAAACGCCATGTGTCAGCCATTTTCGCGCAAGATTGCGCCTGCCAGATACAACGAACCACAAATCAGTACTCGGGCTTGTGGGTCATTGGCGATGATGGTGGCCAGCGCAGCGACAGCGTGTTCAGCCGTTGCTGTTGTCAGCCCAACCTTCACAGCGGCTGCGGCTGTGTCTTCTGCGGACAATGTGTTAGCTTCATCCGGGATCGTGATTGCTGTGAGGCTGTCAGCATGGTCAGCAAGCGGGCGCATATAGCCGGTCACATCTTTGGTGTTCAGCATACCGCAGATCAAATGTGTTGGACGCTTGGGCAGGTTGGCGAGCACCTCTGCCAACGCCAGACCAGCGGCGGCGTTATGGCCTCCGTCAAGCCAAATCTCGGCCTGTGGCGCTGACTCGACAAGTGGTCCGGATTTTAACAGCTGCATACGGGCGGGCCAATTGGCATCTGTCATTGCGGCCTCACAGGCCACCTCGTCCGCGCCTAGGTGACGTAGGGCTGCCAGTGCCGCGCCGGCGTTCTGAACCTGGTGGGCCCCAAGCAACGCAGGCATTGGTAGATCCAGTAACCCGTTTTCATCTTGGAAGACCAGACGTCCGTGTTCTTCGTATACGTGCCAGTGTTGACCATGGGCAATCAATGGCGCGCCAAGACGGGATGCCGTGGCCTCGATGACATCCATAACTTCTTCGGGTTGCGGGCCAACCACACAGGGCACTCCTCGCTTGATAATACCCGCCTTTTCAGCGGCAATCTTGGCCAGCGTATCACCCAGGAACTGTTCATGATCGAACGAGATCGGGGTGATGACGGTCAGCTCGGGTTTGTCGATGACATTGGTGGCATCCAACCGCCCGCCCAGCCCCACTTCAAGCAGGGTGTAATCCGCTGGAGTTCGGGTGAAGGCCAACAGCCCCGCAACCGTTGTGATCTCAAAATAGGTGATGGTTTCACCACCGTTCTTCTCATAACACTCATCTAATATTTCGGTCAGGTGCTCTTCGCTGATCAGCTCGCCTGCCAAACGGATACGCTCGTGAAACCGTGCAAGATGCGGCGAGGTATAGGCGTGAACAGATTTACCGCTTCCCTCTAGCCCGGCGCGGATCATCGCCTGAGTTGAGCCTTTGCCATTGGTACCTGCCAGATGAATGACGGGAGGAAGCTTCTCCTGAGGATTATCCAATGCCTCTAGCAACCGCCAAACCCGACCTAGTGTAAGATCCATCAGCTTGGGATGCAGCGCCATCATACGTGTCAGGATGGTGTCGGAAGAAGTATGTGGCATCGGAGTCTATTCCCTGAGACAGGTCACTTATGTAAAAACCGCCCGCCATTTCAGGCAGGCGGCAATTGCAGGTGCTATGTCCCGCAGATAGTGCTGGCTAACCTATTTAGGTTGCGTCAGCTTTGTCTTCTGCGGCGTCCTGCACATCATTTTCGGCATCTGCAACCGCATCGTCCAACTGTTCCGGTGCCGGAAGGTCGCCAACAACCTGCGGCGATTGCCCCATCAACATGCGAATGATCGTCACCAGTTCCTTGCGCATTTCGGTGCGTTTGGTCACCCGATCCAAGATACCATGATCCAACAGATATTCAGCGCGCTGGAAGCCTTCAGGCAGCTTTTCACGGATGGTCTGTTCAATCACACGTGCCCCGGCGAAACCAATCAAAGCGTTGGGTTCGGCAATATGGACATCGCCCAACATCGCATAAGACGCCGTTACACCACCGGTGGTCGGATGGGTCAGCACCACGATATACGGCAAGCCCGCCTGCTTCAGCATCTGCACCGCAATGGTGGTACGTGGCATTTGCATCAGGCCCAGAATGCCTTCCTGCATTCGCGCTCCGCCTGCAGCAGAAAACAGAACTAAGGGGCGTTTGAGTTCCACCGCGCGTTCGGCAGCAGCCAGAATGGCGTTTCCGACGTACATGCTCATGGATCCACCCATGAACGAAAAATCCTGGGCTGCGGCAACAATTGGAGTGCGACCAATTTCACCTTCAACCACCAGCATGGCTTCTTTTTCGCCGGTCTTTTTCTGTGCCGCTTTCATCCGGTCTGGATAGCGTTTCTGGTCGCGGAACTTTAGCGGGTCTGCCACCGGTTCGGGCACATCAATTTCAACAAAAATGCCGCCATCAAACAACGCATCAAAACGCGCACGCGGAGTGATCGCCATGTGATGATCGCAGTTGGTGCAGACATTCAGATTGTCGCTTAGCTCACGGTGAAACAACATGGTGCCGCACTCAGAGCATTTCTGCCACAAGTTCTCGGGGACTTCACGGCGCGAAAAGATCGAATTGATCCGCGGCCGGACGTAATTGGTAATCCAGTTCATGATCCAGGCCTCTGCTGGGACGATTTGTGCACTCAGATAAGGCCCCTTGCCGGTAAATGCAATCAGCGGCGTATCGCAAGTCGCGCAACCAGCCACCCAATGAGCATCAGTGCAAAGTCAACGACCATCCAAGGCCTGAGCGCCTGAACATCTGACATCTCGTAGGGCAGTAGGTATAGGGCCAGCCCATTCAGGCTAGTTGGCGAGGCAAACAGGACAAGAGCTGTTAGGTTATTGAAAAAATGTACGGCTATTGCCGGTCCGAGTGTCCCGGAACGAGCAGTAAGATCAGCCATGAGGAGGCCAAACAACCCAGCCCAAACTGCAATTATTAGTGCATTTTCACCTGCTTCGGCGGGCAAATAGTGACCTAAGGCAAACAATGCCGACGGCAGAACCAGCCAAATCATAGGATGACTAAACCGCGCGGCCACGGCTTGCTGGATATATCCTCGAAACAAAATTTCTTCGGCACTTGTCTGGATTAGTAATGCCAACAATGACAGGGGCAGCAGGGCAAGCCAGGTCAAGGTCGGTAAGTTGGACACCATAGGGGCATCCATTTGATACGGCGGCAACAGCATCAGGACCACAAACAACGCCAAGAGAAAAAGACTAACCCGAACAAATTGAGAGATCAGCAGACGCGGCACTCCGGTGATGCTCGTCAACGAACGGTATTGCAGCAATCGCGCCGCTACCGCCACTCCAACAGTGATAAAGCCAAATCCCCCCAGCAATGCTAACATGGCAGCCGGGTTGGACCCATCTTGCAAGCCGGTCACCCAATCGCCTGAAAAAGTCCCCAACAGCACCGAGTACATCGCTGACGACAGCAAATACCCGACGATCACCACCACAACCAAACCTGCGATTAGCCGCCACAGTTGTGGATGGGTCCGCGCATTGAAAACAAGAGCCTCATGTGCTGCGTAGCGAAGACTAGGCCGCATTACAGGTCACTCGGAACTAGACTCAGTACGATCTTCGAAAAAGTCGGGTATCTCGGTTGATGCACTCGCGGAAGTGAAGTCATGATCTACCCCTGTAGAAAAAGTCGTCCAATTGAAACAGCGACCGTTTTGTTGACGGTATGCACCTACAGGTACAAATTCAAGACAGTGCCCCTCTTCCTGTCCACAAACATAGAGGGCCCCAATTGCGAAGCAAAACATTGCAACAAAAGCGAATTGCCGGTTTGGGTTACAAACGTTACATTGCAAGTAAATGCAGGGCAAAATCGCCCGCTGAACAATTTGAGGGCATCATGGGCAGGATACTGGACCGGCTGTTACACCGACGTGCCTTGCGCCATTGGCGTCGGGATGCACATCTGGCCGATCACGCCCCATTGAGTGACTTGCGAAATCAACGCAACCGCGCCCATCAATTGCGTGCTCATCTAAATCAGCTGCTGCATGTGGCCGAAGGTCGGCTGGCGCTGCCACAAATCGGATCATCTTACTTTTCCAAGCCTCAAGGCACTGACTGGTCCTGGCGGCCTGCCTTATGGCGAGGCCCATTGCCCGAACCCGGTATTTCATCTGTTCCCTCTAAATCCAAGTTGGGCGATGAGGTGCAGTTGTTCCATGATTGCACCTATTCCGAACTAACCCTGCGCCAGTTGCGCAACACCCGCGAACAAGATCTGGCCCCCTTCGGCCTGCGCATGGATGTGTTTCAATTTGACGGATCGTTTCTGTCACTGGTCATCGAATTGCCGCCTGAAGCTGCTGCGGACATGACCCGCCAGCATCTGCTACGTATCGACACCATAATCGAGACCGAAAAAAAGCAAGAAATATTTGCCCGCCTGAACATCAAGCATGGACCAAACACGGAACAGCTGGTTAGAGAATTGCCGTTAAACGAACAAAGCGTCATGGTCGAGTTCGATCTTGCCTATTCACGTCTCAACGAAAAGCGGATCGAAAAAATCTGGCTCGATCTGATTTTTGAATCTCCCGATATGAATCAGGTGATCCTGCGCGACCTTACCTTCTCGCGTCATCTCCGCGCCGCCATCTGAGGAGTCCAAATATGAGTGAGCTGATCCTAACTAAAATTCACTTTGGCAATGGCCTGTGGGAGGGCAAAATTAGCAATGTGCCTGACACCGGCGCAAAGCCCGACATTCAGGTGCGATATCTGGACCAACTGGTGGAGGGCGTGACTGTTAAAGAAGGTAGCAGCGGTACTGAATGGGATTTACAAGTACCGGTACCTAGCCATGCTGTGGCAGACGGCGTGCATAGTTTTCTGATCCAAGACGGTGCAACAGATACGAAGCTGGGCAATTTCACCTTGATTGCCGGTGAAACCGCTACTGACAACTTGCTCGCCGAGGTTGAGCTGTTGCGTGCCGAACTCGATATGCTGAAACGCGCCTTTCGTCGCCATTGTCTGGAAACCACTTAGCAGCACAATTCGCAGAACATCCCCTCTTTAACGGCAGCCGATCTGCCCTGTACTCTCGAGGCAGATCGGCGGACCCGCAGGCCAATTTAGTCTAACGCTTGAAACCTGTCTGTGATCGCCTGCATTGCGTCAACAAACGGCTGTGGGCCATAGCTGGCACGGGCAACCCCTGCTTTTGCGACTGCTTGCCGTGTCATTGTATCACCGCGCATCATCACATTGACCGGCAGCGGACTGGCCTCACAAAACTGCGCGATCAGATCCAGATCCGACAGCCCCGGCACAAAGAAACCACTGGCGCCAGCTGCGGCAAAGGCCTGTGATCGCTGCACCGCCTCGTCCAGCAAACCTCCATGCCTGCTGCTGTCACGCTCTTTCAGAAACAGATCGGTGCGAGCGTTAATAAACAGATCCGCACCAGCCGAACGAACGGCACGCAAGCGTTGGGACTGTTCTTCGATGCTGTACAACCCTGCACCACCAACAATCTGATCCTCGAAATTGATGCCAACTGCGCCGGTGCCAATCACTTGTGCAACATTGGCCGTGAGTTCCGCGCCACCGGCAGCATAGCCTCCTTCGAAATCTACGCTTAGTGGCACATCGACGCTTTGTGAAATGCGCGTGGCGATCTGCACAAGCAGAGACAGTGGAATTTGTTCGCCATCCCCATAGCCCTGCGCTCCGGCCACTGACCAACTGCCTGTGGCAACCGCTGCTGCGCCCGCTTTGGCCACAGCCATGGCACTGCCTGCATCCCAAATATTGTATAAAACCAGAGGGTTTCCTGATACATGTAGGGCGGCAAAATCCTGCGCCTTTTGCGATTGGGTTGTCATATTGCTCTCCTATAGCTCTGCTCTATCTCAATCAACCGTTGCTTGCGCCACAGCCCGCCGCCATATCCGGTCAGCGATCCATCGGCCCCCAGCACCCTGTGACAGGGCACGATCAGCGCCAATTGGTTGGTTCCATTGGCCCGCGCCACCGCCCGCACCGCCGAGGGCCGCCCGATGTCTTGTGCCAGTTGCGAATAGCTCCGTGTCTCCCCTGCAGGAATTTCCTGCAAAGCCCGCCAAACCTGCTGTTCAAATTCAGTTCCGTGTAGCGCCAGTGGCGTTGAAAACGATGCGTCCTTACCTGCAAAAAACTGACCCAGTTCCTCGGCAACTTGTTCAGTTGGTTCGGGACGCCCAAAGCCAATGCCACAGCTTGAACTCTTTTGCAGTTTTGCCAACTCGCATGGCAATGCCTTGCGGTCAATAAACTCCAACAGGTGCAGCGCGTGTTGGCAACTGACTGCGATCAAGGATCCCAGCGGCGTTTCGATCCAATCTGCCTGTAACAGTGCATCACGGCTAAATTGCCCCGGTGGCTTTCCGATCAAACGGGAAAAGGCCGCACGAAAAGCACTGGATGATTCAAACCCAGCATCTATTTGCGCGGCAATCACGGGATCCCCGGCACTGAGCGCGGTAAAGCCATCGCGTAGACGGCGCTGACGCGCCATCTCTAGGAAGGTCATGCCAAAATGGCGTTTGAAACTACGTCTCACAGTTGAAGCATCCAGCCCCATTGCCGCCATGTCGCCTTCAGACCAGCGATAGCCGGGACGTTCTTCGAGGGCTTGCAGCAACAGGTCGACAACGGGATCTGCTGCAGCCATAGGCGCCAGCGGGTGGCACCGTTTGCAAGGCCTAAACCCAGCATCAATGCAGGCCCCAACCGAACTATAGAACTGGCAATTCTCTGATTTGGGCTTACGCGCGGGACAGGTCAGTCGGCAAAAAATTCCGGTAGAGGTCACGCCCACATAAGCCTGCCCATCATAACGGGCATCGCGCGCCACGAGCGCGTCATACAGGGTGTTGGCATCGGGTAAATCAAACATCATGACACAGTGATAACCAATGCAGTCCCACTCCGTCGCCGGAAATCGGGCGTGAATGTAAATTGTGATTGTTTGTGATGGCCAGAAAAACAAAAAGGGCCGCCCCGATCAGGACGACCCCTTAATTGTAAAAACGTAACCTACTTATTTGGCCAGTGCAGACATGCCGGTCAAAATATCGATGGCGTAGGCCAACTGATAATCGTCTTCGCGCAGATCAGCCGCGGCTTCTGCTTTGGCGCGATCTTCCTCGATCTGACGAATCTCATCCTCGGACAGGCTGTCGTTGTTCAGGCTTCCACGCAGATCCGCCTCTGAACGGGTACGGCGAGCATTCTCGGCCTCGTCCTCTTCGCTGGCGGCAACACGGCGTGGCTGCTCGACAATAATGTCAGGCGAGACACCAAGTGCTTGGATCGATCGACCCGACGGGGTGTAATACCGCGCTGTGGTCAGGCGCATCGCACCATCGCCGCGCAATGGCATTACCGTCTGCACCAAGCCTTTACCAAAGCTCTTGGTTCCTACCACGATGGCCCGGCGATGATCCTGCAACGCACCAGCAACAATTTCAGAGGCCGACGCGGAACCGCCGTTGATCAGCACCACAACTGGCAAGCCCTCGGCCAAATCGCCCGGTGTGGCGTTGAAACGCTCGCCATCCTCAGGGTTACGACCACGCGTGGAAACGATCTCGCCGCTTTCCAGGAATTCATCCGAAACCCGGATTGCTTGATTCAGCAACCCACCCGGATTGTTGCGCAGATCCAGGATCACACCATTAACATTTTCTATGCCACCTGCAGCTTCAACCTGTTCCTTCAGGCCTGAAATCAGGTTCGGCGTCGTCTGATCATTAAAAGTCGAAATCCGCAGAACAACAGACGATCCTTCAGTGCGAGCGCGCACTGCAGTCAGTTTGATGGTGTCACGGATAATCGAGACGTCAAACGGCTCGTCCTCACCTTCGCGGACAACAGTAATGATGATTTCAGACCCCACTGGCCCACGCATCATATCAACCGCTTCGTCCAGCGACAGGCCCAGCATGCTTTCACCATCCACGTGGGTGATGAAGTCACCCGCTTCCATGCCGGCTTCATCCGCAGGAGTGCCATCCATTGGCGAGACGACTTTTACAAAGCCTTCTTCCTGCGTGACCTCGATGCCCAGACCGCCAAACTCGCCACGAGTCTGCACTCGCATCTGCGTTGCATCATCAGGTGACAGATAGCTTGAGTGTGGATCAAGCGAAGCCAACATGCCGCCAATGGCCGCTTCGATCAGATCGGTTTCATCGACCTCTTCAACATATTGCACGCGAATACGCTCAAAAATATCACCAAACAGATCCAGCTGTTCATAAACCGTCGCCGAGCGGGCGTTTTCCTGCGCCAGAAGTGGTCCCGCCACATAGGTGGTCGCAAGGATTCCCGCCAGCGTTCCGCCGACGGCTGCCATCGCAAACTTTCTCATATGCCTCTATCCATCCTTGTCGGTGCGGAACCAGATCTCCGGGTCCACGGGGCTGTCATTCAATCTAACTTCTATATAGAGCGTTTCTGTCCGGTCAGTTCCAGCCCCTTCACCGCTTAGTGACAATATCGCACCAACTTCTGGGGTTACACCGCCCATTAATCCCACCGGAGTGCCTTTTGGGATCACCTGCCCTGCCTCGCCAAACACCTCAGCCAGCCCGGACAGTACAAACAGCATGTCCGGCTGCGGCTCCAGAATCACCACATTGCCAAGATCCAGCAAGGGGCCGCGATAGCGAATCGTTGCCGCAGTGGGCGACGCAACCATTGCCCGCGGTCGTGCTGCAATGAGCAAACCGGGTCGCGAAATGCCGGCCGCGTCCTGTGCACCGTACCCACGCAGTACCAAACCCTGTACCGGCAGGGCGATCTCTCCACGTTGGGCAGTTATGTCCGCACTGGACTGGGCAATCTCTCCTTCAACAATGTTCGCCAGCCCGCTGGCAAACCCCTCCAATGTTTCGATTGAAGAAATCAGAATTGATGTGCGTACGGGATCGTAGGTAAACCGACGGGGCAAATCTGTGCGGTCAGCAATTGCAGTAGATAATGCCGCACGGGCCTGCTGAATACCTGCCAGACCAGTATGCAAGGTTCCAGCAGCGTTTTGCTGTAACAAGCGCAGTGTCTGCACTTCTTCCAGGTCCCGTTTCAACGCTTCGACCCGCGCCTGCAGCCCAGGAGTCACTTCGGCCAGCATCATTGCAGAGCGCGCCGATCCCAATGGCCCCGAAGGATGCAGCAACAAAACCGGCGGCGCTGAGGTTTCAATGGTCTGCAGGATACCCAACAGATCTGCCACCTCATCCTCGCGTGACCGCAACTGAGCAATCAGCTGTGTTTCGCGGCGCGCCACTCGGCGCAAACCATCGCGCATTGCACCCAGCCCGGCCTCATAGGCCTGTACTGTGTCTGTTAGCGCTTTGACCCTGTCACGGGCACTTTCGGCTGCTTGCAGCTGTACCGTCGCCGCTTCCAACTGATCACTTGCAGCGCGAGCTGCGCTCGCCGGGTCCTCGGCAGCAGCCGCAGCACCGCTCGCCAGGCATAAAAGCAAGACCGCAATGCGTTTCATCATGCCAACAGGCTCTTTCCAGTCATCTCAACAGGTTTTTCCAGCCCCATGAGTTCAAGCAAAGTTGGAGCAAGGTCAGCCAATCGACCGTCGCGCAGTGTTGCATCCTGAGGTCCACCAACCAAGGCCAAAGGCACCAAGTTTAGCGTATGCGCGGTATGCGGTTCACCGGTTACCGGGTCCACCATCACTTCGCAATTGCCATGATCCGCAGTCAACAACATAGCACCACCCACCTTGTTCAGCGCCTCAACGATCTGCGCCAATCCCTGATCCACCGCCTCGCACGCCGCCATAGCTGCCGCCAGATCACCCGTGTGACCCACCATATCCGGGTTAGCGTAATTGGTCACAATAAGATCATAACCCGCTTCAATCGCCTCAACAAACTTAGCAGTCACTTCGGGTGCCGACATTTCGGGCTGCAGGTCATAAGTCGCCACATCCGGTGATTTAGGCATAAACCGGTCTTCGCCCACCTCGGGTGCTTCTTTACCACCGTTCAGGAAGAACGTCACATGTGGGTATTTTTCAGTCTCAGCTAGTCGAAACTGACGCAACCCCTGTTTGGCAACCCATGCGCCCAGCGTATTGACGATTTCAGCCTTGGGATAGGCGGTCGTCATATAAGTGTTGTGGTCGTCCGAATACCCAACCATGCCAAGGAAAGCTGCCAGCTTTGGCCGTTTCCCAACTTCAAACGCTTCAAAGCCCGGCTGACCAATAGCCGCAAGGATCTCTCGTGCGCGATCAGCGCGGAAGTTCAGACAGAAAAATCCGTCACTGTCGCGCATCCCGGGATATTCACCAATTACCGTGGCACTGATGAATTCATCTGTCTCCGATCGTGCATAAGCTTGTTCAACCGCCGCCTTGGCGTCCATCGCTACGCGGCCTCCGCCGTTGATCATTGCAGTATAAGCCTGACTAACCCGGTTCCAGCGGTTGTCGCGATCCATCGCAAAGTAGCGGCCGGTCACACTGGCGATATCTGCTCCGTCTGGCAGCGCTGCTTGCAGTGTTTCAAAGTACTCCAACGCTGACTTTGGGGCCACATCGCGCCCATCGGTGATCGCATGCAACCAGACTGGCACACCGGCATCAGTCACTGCTTTCACCGCAGCCAAAATATGGTTGATGTGCCCGTGCACTCCACCATCGGACACCAGCCCCATCAAGTGCGCTGCACCGCCAGTGGATTTCAGCTTGGTGATAAAGTCCTGCAAGGCAGCATTTTCGAAGAAAGAGCCATCCTCGATCGCCAGATCTATCTGCCCCAGATCCATCGCCACAACCCGGCCGGCGCCGATGTTGGTGTGTCCAACTTCCGAGTTGCCCATCTGTCCGCTAGGCAACCCGACATCGGGCCCATGGGTAATCAACCGCGCCTGTGGTCCACTGGCCATAATTGCATCAAAGGTTGGTGTCTTGGCGAGATGCGGTGCATTCGCGACGCCCGGCTCACCACTGCCCCAGCCATCAAGAATACACAGGACAACAGGTTTCGGCGTGGGCATATCAAAGCTCCGGAGTTTGGATGTTTGTCAGCCTTTTACAACCTATCCCCGGGATGGTGAACAGCCCTTATGTGCCTCCCGCCTCCACACTGTGTTTCGTTCGCGGTTCAACGCAACCTACACCTGGCCCAAGCCAGGTGCCATGCCCAACGGGCCAGACCCCCATCAGGGGCCGATAACCGGCGGGAGCCTCTGTCGGATGCGCAACAAACGGGTCGCTTGGGACCACACGAATGCGCCAGTGTCAGGGCAACCAAAGGAGACATATCATGACCAAGTTCAACGCTTTGCCAACATCGCTCGTCCGCGCCCTGCAAAATGGTGGGCCGGATGCCCACGGACAAACACCAGAGCGCACCCTGTCCGATGGTGGTGGCAACCCCTGTCGCCACTGCCTTCAGTATATCCCAAAGGATGCGGAGATGCTGATACTGGCCCATCGCCCTTTTCCAACCCAACAACCCTATGCAGAAACTGGCCCTATTTTCCTCTGTGCGGATCAGTGCAAAAAGCACCAGGGCGACCAAACCCCCGAGATTTTTGAACGGTCACCTGACTACCTGATCAAAGGTTACAATCATGAGGACCGCATCGTTTATGGCACGGGTGTCGTGATTTCCAAGGTAGACATGTTAAGTCGAGCTGGTGACATTTTTAACGATGATCGAGTGGCCTACATCCATATCCGGTCTTCCCGGAACAATTGCTACCAAGCGCGGATCGACCGAGCGTAAAACGCTGCCATTATCAGACCCAAATCGCAGGTATCTAGCTGGAGAGAATTTCTCTTTGGCTACATTCTTTCCGGTGCTCGCGTCTCATCCTGAGTTTTGATTTTGATGACACCGGCACCGGACCTGTTCTGCTTTTTCTCCTAGGTTGGTACAGTACACTCGCGGCTTGGAAGGGTGTTCACCACTCACTTAAGGGGAATTATCGCCTGATCTCGACCAGCCAACCCGGTTTCTTTCAATCTTTGCCCGAGCAGGTTCAATAGTACTGCCGCCAGATAGCGGTTCCAACACGTTGTAAAAGAGGCCGGGCATTTCTTGATTTCAACTCATGCTCAAGAATGTGCCACTATTATTGCTTCACATATGGACACCCTGATCAGGATCTAAGGACTCACAGATCCAAAGGCTTGATCTTATCTGTCCAGGTCACCAGGTGATTCTGCTCGCATCGCTGTGTGAAATGTCTGCTGGAACGCCGCAACAGATATATAGCCGCCGCTTTGAATAGACCCCGCCGGAGGGCGTACCGGCACACGTCCTGATATGTAAAATGACCCATTACGCGAATTAAACCGCATACATTGGTTGTCCCAACAATTCCGGCCATCCTGAAGTTGGATTTGGGCACTGCCGCTTGCGTCTGCGCGTGTGGAATTGTTTGGGACGTCGCAAGCTGCGACGGCAAAGAATACTGGAACAATGCAAAGTGCTTTCATGTGGCCTCCGATCTGCCGGACTCCCTTGATGGGATGCGTCTCACCCTATGTGCCCGCACATTTGCCTGCCAGCAAGCATCAGCAGAACATATTTAAGTGTATGCGGCTCTCACCTGCACGCTTTTAAGGGTAGCCAATGCCTCCACTTGGCGAAAAGACGCAGCCAAGTGGAGGCATGACCCGTTTATGTACAGCAGGCCGATTTGGAGCTATTTGAACTGCAACACCCGTTGGCAGTTTCCACCGCTTTGCCCGCAGCAGCGGGCTTACACATAGCCTGCCCTTCAGTAAGCAAAACTTTGATCTTTGATGCGTCGGGTGTCAGCGCCTCTATCTGGTAGCGCCGAAGCCCTTTGTTTTTTAGTGCAAATTCAAAATACAAAGGCGCCTCACCCAGATGTTGTACCTTGGCCATGCTTTTGTCCGCTATGGCAGCAAACTTACCGACATTCATATGCTCTCCGGTTTGCCCATCTAACAGTTGGACATGCGTTTCACGCCAGTCATCGATGTTTCCACCACAATCGATACTCGTGATGAACGACTGTTTCAGTTCGGTCACGTGATAGCCACCGCCTATCTCACCCTCATTGGTTTCAAACACCAGCGGCGCATCTGCATCCTGTAGCTTAAGCAGAGTCACCACGCTGTTCAGCGTTGTTGTTTCATGTGTCATCGTGTACTTCTCCATGATATCTCAACGTTTCAAGTATTATTGAAATAATAGAGAGTCAACGAGTACTTCAATAGGAGTTGAAATATGGATGAGAGCCAAGTGATAGACGCGTTAGGCGCGCTTGCGCAGGAAACACGGCTGCGCATTCTAAGGTTTCTAGTTACCAAAGGCAGCGATGGCGCTTCAGCCGGAGAGATCGGCGAAGCCGTTGATGCTGCCTCGTCGCGGGCCTCTTTTCACCTGTCTACCCTTGCCAATGCCGGGCTGGTGACGGCAGAGCGTAAGTCACGCCACATCATCTATCGCGTCAATTTTGATGCTATGGGGAGCATGATTGGCTATCTGATCAATGATTGCTGTGGCAATCATCAAGATGTGATCGCGTGTTGTCCAACCCCCGACAAGTGTTAACCCGGCGAACTGTGCCGTGGCGCCTTCGCAATATGCATTAACGGGATGATGTCAGCGACAAGAACACATCTTCCAGATCGGCCTCTTCCGTTTTGACATCACGAATGGTGATCCCGGCTGACCGAACAGCCGCCAGAACTTGTTCGGCGCTGGTGGAATTGGTGTGATAACGCAGTACAACGGCGCCATCGCCGCGCAGCTCAGCAGCGATCCCTTCTGCGTCAGGCAAGGCAGACACAGGTGAATCTGGGTGCACAACCATGGCTTTGGCATCCAGTCGTCCCAATAGATTGGCCGTGCTGTCGCGTACAACCACTTCACCTTGGTTGATGATGGCGATCTCGTCACACATCTCTTCGGCTTCTTCCAGGTAATGAGTGGTCAGGATGATGGTCATTCCCTGCTCATTCAGCTTGCGGATATTGGTCCACAACATCTGCCGCAGCTCGATATCAACACCGGCGGTTGGTTCGTCCAGCACCAAAATATTAGGACGATGCACCAGTGCCTTGCCCAGCAGTAACCGCCGCTGCATCCCGCCAGACAGGGTACGAGCATAGGCCTCAGCTTTGTCCTCTAACCCGATCATCGCCAAAATCTCATCACTGCGACGTTCCGATTTAGGCACGCCATACAACCCGGCCTGCACCTCCAGCGCCCCACGGGGTGTGAAGAATGGGTCAAGGTTCAACTCTTGTGGCATTACACCGATAGCCGCCCGTGATTGGCGCGGATTGGTGTCCTGATCAAAGCCCCATATATCAACCTTGCCAGCGGTCTTGAGCACCAGACCGGCCAGAATGTTGATCATCGTCGATTTGCCCGCACCGTTGGGGCCCAGCAATCCAAACACCGACCCACGTGGCACCGTCAAATCGACGTTTTTCAACGCGTGTTTTTCAGGCTGACCACGTTTACCGCGATAGGTTTTGCTCAAACCTGTCAATCGGATTGCATCCTGTGTCATCGCAGCTCTTGCCCCCAGTTTTGCCTTAGCTCATAAAAGCCCCTAATGGATTAGCAAGAGGACTGCCAGCGATGACCATCCAAGCGCCGGAAACCAAAATCGTCGACAGCTATAAAGTTGTCTGTGACGGCAGCGAAGGCGCATTGGGTCATCCCCGCGTCTATCTCCAGATCCCCGAGGATCAGGGTTGGGTCGAATGTGGCTACTGTGATTGCAAATTTGTGCACAAGGATCACGCTGAAAAGTGAGGCACTGGGTCAGGCGACTGCTGACCTGGCCGCTGGCTGCCGTTGCACTTTATTTGTCGGCAGCTCTGATTGGTGCGATTGTTCCCGGCTCCTTGATCTCCGCAGCACAACAGGATGGGCCTGACACCGAGATCCTGCTGGTCGCAGGCCCAATTCACTATGATTTCCTGCTGCCACTCAACGCGTCCACCCGGGCGCGTTTTTCATTTTTGAACGACACAGGCCTGCCTTTGCAGCACCCAAATGCGCGATGGCTGGTTGTCGGCTGGGGCGCATACGACTTCTACACAACTGTCGGAAGTTATAATCAGATTTCCACAACGGCGGTTCTCAAGGGTATCTTTGGTGATCGATCGGTCATGAGGGTGGACGTTATTGGCGCTCTTAGAGACGACCTGAACCTGCCAGGGTTCACTCTGCACAGCGGAGAATACGCTGCTTTGACAGATGCCATTGCCGATAGCTTTAGCCAAGACCCAAACGGAGAGCCCCAGCCTATCGACTTTGCCGGTTTCAATGACACCGATCAGTTCTACGAAGCCAAAGGCCGGTTCAACATCCTGCGCACCTGCAACACATGGGTGGGCCGAATGCTACGCGCTAGCGGACGCAGATTTGGCGCTTGGACGCCGCTACCCTATTCGGTCACCCTGTCGAGATGGCTACACTGGTAGATTCAGTGGAACCACCAACACGTAAAAGGGGCAGGAAGATCCCCCCGTCCCTAATTGTAGCCAAGCTAGGGGAAACACTGTGGGAAACGCCTGTTACCCTAACCACTCTGTGCGCAAAACGTTTGGATACCGCTCTTCTTTTAGCCTATGAAGCGCGCGAGATTGGGACCCGTCCATGCCCGAAATTCGGTGGATACAGCTTCGAAGAAGCTGCCTGATCTTCGGTCAACCAATCAATACTTCGACAGCTCCGCATTCCATACGCGGTTGTCCATTTGGGCCCGTCAAAAACTGCAGTACGTTTTTGCCAGACCAAACGTGCAGGATTCGGTTTTCACTATCCTTGCCTCGGCCTATTACGGTACCTGTCAAATTATCTTGACTGTAAAAAAAGACATCTGCAATCATACCATCCGTGCATCGCAGTTTTGCGGTGCCCGTCCCAAGAATTCCTCCAGTGGTCCACCATCCATCACACTGGGCACCTGCGCTGGTAAGTCCCTTTAACCGACCAGCATCCCAACCTAGTGCGACACCATCAAAATACAGCCCAGATTCGCCAATACAGGCCAAGACCCGCACGCAGTTTTTTTGAGACCCAACGATATTTACACACTCAGATCCAACGTTTTCTGACGCAACCAAAGGCGCGTCACTAACCTCTTGAGCAACAGAAGATTGCCCAAATAGGCAAACTGCGACTGGAAGAACAAATCGGAACATGGCACTAACTCTTTCAGAAACGGGTTGGAGATAAATGACATGAGCAACAGTGAATTCGGCAAGGGATGCCATCTGCATCTGATCGACGGCTCTGCCTTTATCTTTCGCGCCTATCACGCGTTGCCGCCGCTGACGCGTAAATCCGACGGGTTGCCGATTGGCGCGGTTGCGGGGTTCTGCAACATGCTGCAGCGCTATGTCGAGGGCAACACTGGCCCAGATGCACCAACCCATGTGGCGGTGATTTTTGACCACTCGGGCAAGACATTCCGCAACGACCTGTATGACCTCTACAAGGCTAACCGCCCCCCTGCGCCCGAAGACCTGCGCCCGCAGTTTCCGCTGACCCGCGACGCCACCCGCGCCTTCAACATCGCTTGCAAAGAGGTCGAAGGGTTTGAGGCCGACGACATCATGGCGACGCTAGCCTGCCAGGCCCGGGACGCCGGTGGGCGCTGCACCATCATCAGTTCGGACAAAGACCTGATGCAGCTGGTTGGCGGCGGCGTTGAAATGCTGGATGCGATGAAGAACAAACGCATCGACCGCGACGGCGTGATCGAAAAGTTCGGTGTTGGCCCGGAACGCGTTGTGGATGTGCAAGCGCTGGCTGGCGATAGCGTCGACAACGTTCCCGGAGCGCCCGGAATTGGTATCAAGACTGCCGCTCTCCTGATCAACGAATTTGGTGATCTGGAAAGCCTGTTGGATCGCGCCGAAGAGATCAAACAGCCCAAGCGCCGACAGACCCTGATCGACAAGCGTGAGCAGATCGAAATGTCCAAAACGCTGGTACAGCTGGACTGCAACATGGAGCTGGACTTCACCATCGAAGATCTTGAGGTTCTGGACCCGGACCCTGAGGTGCTGCTGGCTTTCCTTGCGGAAATGGAATTCCGCACTCTGACCAAGCGGATGGCGGATCAGCTAGGGCAAGAGGCTCCGGTCATCCCCGAAGCCTCACCTCAGGCAGCCGAAGTTGCAGCCCCCGAAGCGGTTCCGTTTGATCGTGATGCATACACCTGCGTGACCAGTGCCGAAGAGTTGCAGCCTTGGATCGACCAGATCCATCAGCGCGGCTGGGTAGCTGTAGATACCGAAACCACAGGTCTCGATTCAATGGTTGTGGATCTCGTTGGCATCTCGCTTTGCGTGGAACCGGGCCAGGCCTGCTATATTCCGCTGACGCACCGCGAGGCTGCGGCAGATGATCTGTTTGGCAGCGACGAGCTGGCCAAGGATCAGATGCCAATTGTGCAAGCTCTAGCGATGTTAAAGCCCGTTCTGGAAGATCCAGCGATCATGAAGATCGGCCAGAACATGAAATACGACGCCAAGATTTTCGCTCGCCAAGACATCGCAGTAGCGCCGATTGATGACACCATGCTGATGTCCTACGCGTTGAACGGCGGCAAACATAATCACGGCATGGACACCCTGTCTGAACGCTATCTGGATCACACCCCAATCCCGATCAAACCGCTGCTGGGCACGGGTAAGTCCGCGATCACCTTTGACAAGGTTCCGATCAGCGATGCAGTGCCTTATGCGGCCGAGGATGCCGATATCACCCTGCGCCTGTGGCAACTGTTCAAACCACAGCTGCATCAGGAAAAAGTCACCACCGTTTATGAAACGCTGGAACGTCCGCTTGTTCCGGTTCTGACCAAGATGGAAATGGACGGCATCAAAGTCGACCGCGATACGCTGAGCCGCATGTCCAACGCCTTTGCCCAGAAGATGGCGGGGCTTGAGGCCGAGATCTATGAGCTGGCTGGCGAAACCTTCAACGTCGGATCACCCAAACAGTTGGGTGAGATCCTGTTTGGCAAGCTGGAGCTACCCGGTGGTAAAAAAGGTAAGACTGGCGCCTACGCCACTGGGGCCGATATTTTGGAAGATCTGGCCACCGAACACGACTTGCCAGCGCGAGTGTTGGACTGGAGGCAGCTGTCGAAGTTGAAGTCGACCTATACAGACGCGCTACAGGACCACATCAACGCCGACACTGGTCGTGTGCATACCTCGTACATTCAGACCGGCGCCAACACCGGCCGCATGGCCTCGTCCGATCCCAACCTGCAAAACATCCCGGTGCGGTCCGAGGAAGGGCGCCGCATCCGTGAGGCCTTTATTCCCGAAGACGGCAATGTGCTGTTGTCGCTCGACTACAGCCAGATCGAATTGCGCATTCTGGCCCATATCGCAGGCATCGATGCGCTGAAACAGGCCTTTGCGGATGGTATAGACATTCACGCGATGACCGCCTCGGAAATGTTCGGTGTGCCACTGGACGAAATGACACCTGACATTCGTCGCCAAGCCAAGGGTATCAACTTTGGCGTCATCTACGGCATTTCGGGCTTTGGTCTGGCCCGCAACCTGCGTATTCCAAGGGCCGAGGCGCAGGGCTTTATCGACCGTTATTTCGAACGCTTCCCCGGCATCCGCAAATACATGGACAACACCGTCGAGTTCGCCAAAGAACACGGCTATGTGCAAACGCTGTTTGGCCGCAAGATCCACACGCCGGAAATTGCCGCCAAAGGTCCCCGTGCCGGATTTGCCAAACGCGCCGCGATCAACGCACCGATCCAGGGCACTGCAGCTGACGTGATCCGCCGCGCGATGATCCGGATGCCGGATGCCATCGCCCACCTACCAGCTCGCATGTTGTTGCAGGTACATGATGAACTGCTGTTCGAAGTTCCCGAGAATGCTGTCGATGACACCATCGCCACCGCAAAATCGGTTATGGAGAACGCCGCTGATCCAGCGGTACATCTGGACGTGAAGCTGATCGTTGACGCAGGTCGTGGGGCCAACTGGGCCGAGGCGCACTAGACACTGGCATGGCCCTCGGGGACCACCAAACACTCCCGCGCCTGATTGGTGAACCGACTGCGCCGCTCACACCAAAACAGTCTTGGGCCAGGCACCGCGCCTTGCGCGGTGCTGTTGCGAGACCAGGCCAGCACATTGGTGTTTCGCTTCGCTCGGGATCCATTTCCTGACCTGTTGCACAGCCAGTTCCCGACCCGTTCACCAGGTTTGCAATTTGCCTACCATTGTGGGTCCTAACCGCAATTCCCCGCTGGATCTGACTTCAGAAGCATCAGGGCTCTATTGGACCGGGGCGCTATCGAGAAACACTACCCACTGCCCAGCCCATCTGCGCGGTACCGTGTCTCGCAACCAGTTTTTTGCAGCATTCCTTAAAAGCACTATCGTTAACGAAAGGGTTTCGACCTTCGTGATTCACCCACCTGTGCCGTAGGCGGCACAGGCTACGCCCAACGGAAAGAGTGCCTCTGCCAAGAGGTCGATGACGGGCGGGAGACCACCGTTGTCCCATTTTAAACACCTTGCGTGAACACAACCGCTGCGAAACTATAAAGTTGGGGGGCTTGAATCATGAAAAACCTGTTTGCAGTTGCCGCTGTCATTCTGACCACAAACCAACCAATTATGGCATTGGCTCAGATGGAACTGATCTATGTTTCATCCGAAGGTCATCAGTACAGATTCAGCAATAACTCAGATGGTGTCGTACTGGAATCGCTGTATCCGGTGGCACGTTTTACTGGCACCGGGGCAATGACACAGGTCATCACTGGCATCGAAACGCTGTATCTTGGGCGCGATTGTGACGCCTTTGCCAAAGTGCTTGGTAGCGGGACATGGTCTTGGGCAAATGGCGGCTTTGTTGTGGAGTTGGACGCGGGTAGAATTGGTTTTCCACGCCAGGAGATCGATGCCAATAATGGTCTTCGCTGCGCTATGTGATCAAGAGTGCAAGTCCCATATAACCTGCAAACCTAACTTTCGATGGGTTGTTTCACCAATTTCCCCACCAGCCGCCGCACCAGTGGCGCCACGACCAACACCACTGCAAATGCAATTGGCCAGCTAAAGCTCCACGATGCGACCCAAGATGAAAACATCGGGGCCTCAAAACCGAAATTCTTGATCGAAACCACCAGCGTCACGATACAAGACATAATTCCAGACAGGATAAGGCCAAACAGAATGGGAGCAAAACGAGCTGGGATCATGTCAACGTCTCATGGTTATCTGTGATGTATTTTCATATGCGATAAATGGAATGAAAAGACCAGTGCGTTGCTGCACAGCCCATGTGAATGCCGCTACGACATCCAGCCCAGACTGTCCTCGGTGCGCGCCGTTGATGGGTTATATTCTGCACTGACCCATCCGTCATAGGCACTTGCGTCGATAGCCGCGAACAGCGCGTCAAAATCAACCGGACCGCTGCCCGGCTCACTTCGGGATGGGGCCGCGCCAATTTGCACATGTACAGCGCTGGCAGAAAATTCGTCCCAAACCTTGGCCGCGTCACCGTGGATCAACTGGGCATGATAAGCATCATATTGCAGCCCCACATTAGGCCGATCCACAGCAGCTAAAACTTCGCGCGCCAGATTATAGTCATCCAGAAAATATCCAGGCTGGTCCCCGCTATTTAGCGGTTCGATGGTGAACTGCTGCTGTGGGGCTTGATCCGCAGCCCACTTCAGATTGCGGACAAAAGTCTGCTGGGCCGCTTCGCCCTTTTCATATCCTGCCATCACATGGATAATTCCTGGCCGCAGGACGTCTGCGTACCGCAACACTCGTCGAATATCGCGCTGGAACCGATCTTCACCACCTGGAATGGCAGCGTATCCCGGTTCACCACCCGTATAGTTCGGAGGCGGCGCATTGATAAGCAGCAGTTCCAAACCATTGGCCAACAGTGCTCGCTGTGTCTCCTTCGCCGCAGTTTCGTAGGGAAACAATATTTCTACAGCTTCGAACCCAGCGGCGGCGGCGGCCTGAAATCGATCCAGATAGGGCAATTCAGAAAACAAGAGCGAGATGTTGGCTGCGAATTTGGGCATCAGAAATCTTTCGCGGTTACGGTTGGCTCATCCGGAATTCAGCGACCGAATTGATCAATAACTGCCATACCAGTGTGAAAATGTAGTGTGAGTATTGGTTCAAATTTTGCATATCTGACCGGGCCGCTAAATGCCTTCCAGGTCTGCTGAAGGAATCACCGGGAAAAACTCTCCTGAAGACCAGAGCCCAAACCAGCCTTCATGATGTGCGCCTAGATCCACCAACCGGTAAAAACTTTTGCGATCTATCAACGCCTCAAGGTCTGCGCGGATCAACACATATGGTGACGGTTCACCAGTTTCAGAATCACGCACTACGCGGATCGGGTGATCTGCCCCTGCGACAGCTCTGTCACCAACATGAGTTTCGAATGTCAAAACCTGCTGATCACCATTGCCACTGCTTTCGAAATCCACAGCTACAAATGGGGCGTCATCAACGGTGATGCCGACCTTCTCAACCGGAGTGACAAGGAAGTATTTGCCGTCTTCACGTTTTAGAATCGACGAGAACAGTTTGACCAATTCGAAGCGACCGATCGGAGTACCAAGGTAAAACCAAGTGCCATCGCGCGCAATCCGCATGTCCAGATCGCCGCAAAACGGCGGATTCCACAGGTGCACAGGCGGTAATCCACCATTCTTGACAGCTTTAACCGATGCGGCGATGCCTTCGGCGGATGGACTCACGTCTTTTTGTTTGCTCATTACTTTTGCCATTTCCCCTCAGCACGATACAGTGACACCATATATCCGCGACAAGGGGAATGTCATGTCCGAACCCGATGACCTGCTGATCGAAATTGAAGCTCTGCAAAAGAAGCTGCAACAGGCACGGGATTCGATCACCCGGCAATTCATAGGCCAGGAACGGGTGGTGGATCTGACGCTCAGCACATTGCTCTGCGGTGGCCATGGCCTGCTGATCGGATTGCCCGGTCTGGGCAAGACTTTACTGGTGGAAACTTTGTCCACAGTGATGGGTCTGGATGGCAACCGCATTCAATTCACACCTGACCTGATGCCCGCCGACATCCTTGGCTCTGAGGTGCTGGATACCGACACAGATGGCCACCGGTCGTTCCGATTTGTGCCCGGCCCGGTGTTTTGTCAGTTGCTGATGGCGGACGAGATTAACCGCGCCAGCCCGCGCACCCAGTCGGCATTGTTACAGGCAATGCAGGAGAAAACCGTCACTGTCGCTGGTGAAGACCGGCCTCTTGGCGCACCTTTCCATGTGTTGGCCACCCAAAACCCAATTGAACAAGAGGGCACCTATCCCCTGCCCGAGGCCCAGCTGGACCGGTTCTTGCTAAAGATCGACGTGGATTACCCCAACCGAGATACCGAACGTGAAATCCTGTTGGCTACCACCGGCACCATCGACACCAAGGCGGTGCAGGTGTTCACAGGGGATGAACTGATTGCCGCACAAACCCTGCTGCGCAGGATGCCTGTGGGCGAGTCAATTGTTGAACTGATCCTTGATCTTGTTCGTGCCTTCCGCCCGGACGAACCCGGCGCCTCGGAACAGGTCGCACAGACTGTTGCTTGGGGGCCGGGACCACGCGCAGCACAGGCGTTGATGCTGGCAGTGCGCGCACGCGCTGTTTTGCAGGGCCATCTGGTGCCCAGCGCCGAAGATGTAATTGACATGGCACACCCCGTTCTCAGCCATCGGATGGCGCTGAATTTTGCCGCCCGTGCACGCGGTGACAGTTTGGCCGACCTGATCAAAGACACTGTCACCTCACTGACCCGGGCCAAGGCGGCAGCGTGACCACCACCGCCGCCTCCAACGCCACCGACCTCAGACATCGCGCTGAGGTCGAAGCCGACAGCTTGCCACCTTTGTTGGTGCAGGCTGAACAGTTGGCTGGATCGGTGCTATTGGGCGAACATGGTCGCAGGCGCGCTGGAATGGGTGATGACTTCTGGCAATACCGCCCAGCCCAGCCGGGCGACAGCCGTCGTCTGGTCGACCACCGCCGTTCGGCACGGGGTGATCAGCAATTCATCCGTGAACGCGAATGGCAGATCGCCCAGACCGTACACATCTGGGTGGATCAGGGTGGTTCAATGCGCTTTGCATCAAACCCCGATCTGCCACAGAAAATTGACCGGGCCCGCAAGCTGGCGCTGGCCGCGTCTATCCTGATGGTGCGCGCAGGTGAACGGGTTGGGTTGACGGGGACCACGCTGCCGCCGCGCAGTGGTAATATGCAGATCCTGCGTCTGGCTGAGGCCCTAAGCCACGACGACAGTACCGATTACGCCCCGCCTGAGCACCACGCGATGATCCCACATGCACGCGGATTGTTCATCTCTGATTTTCTTGGCCCCTTTGACGAATTGCAACTGGCCCTTACCAAGGCAGCAGATCGCGGATTGCGCGGGGTATTGCTGCAGATATTAGACCCCAGTGAAGAGCAGTTTCCCTTCACCGGTCGCACAGTTTTTGAAAGCGTCACAGGTCAGCTGCGACATGAAACGCTCAAGGCCTCGGCATTGCGGGATCGTTATCTTGAACGCCTGGCAGAACGTCGCGATGCACTCGATCAACTGTGCCGGGCTACTGGATGGCGGATGGGGCTGCATCACACCGGCGACAGCGCTCAGACAGCGCTGCTATGGCTGTATCATGCACTGGAGAACTCAACCTCATGACCACATTGGCAGGCATTGGATTTACCACGCCCTGGCTTTTGCTGGGATTGCTAGCACTGCCTATCTTGTGGTTGTTGCTACGGGCCGTGCCACCTACACCAGTGCGTCGGGTATTCCCGGCTGTGACGCTTTTGTTGGGGCTGAATGATGACGACAGCCTGTCAGACCGCACTCCCTGGTGGTTGTTACTTTTGCGTTTGCTGGCGGTTGCGGCAGCTATCATCGGGTTGTCAGGACCTGTGTTGAACCCCACACAGGGCAATACGGGTAACGGACCACTGTTGCTGGTGTTAGATGCCAGCTGGGCAGGCGCCGATCACTGGACCCAGACCAGTGACCAGATTACTGCGCAGCTAAACGAAGCAGGCCGTGCCGGGCGCACCGTGGCAGTGATACGGCTGACGATGCCTGAGCCGCTGCAGTTCCTGTCAGCTGATGTCTGGCGCAAGCAGGTGGCAGGTCTGTTGCCGCAACCCTGGCAGCCAAGTCCAGACCAGATCACTGCTACACTGGATTACATCGTCGCGAGCGAGGTTGAATTTGACACCCTGTGGTTTAGCGACGGGTTAGACTACTCCAATCGCGACCAACTGACAGCAACCCTGCGCGATCGTGGCGAGCTGAAGATATATCAAACCGCCATAAATACACTGGGGCTGCTGCCTGCAAAATTTGCCGATGGCGCCATCGAATTGCAGGTTATCCGCAGTACACCCGGCTCGGCTGAGCAAATCACGGTTCTAGCTCAGGGGCGTGATCCCGGCGGAACCAAGAGAGTACTCGCCTCTGCCACCGCAGAGTTTTCCCCGGACGCAGAAACTGCCTCGGCCAAGTTGATCCTGCCCTCAGAGCTACGCGCCCGCATTACCCGGTTTGAACTGAAAGGCGCGCGATCCGCTGGTATGGTCGCCCTGACCGACGACAGCCTGCGCCGACGCGAAGTTGCACTGATTTCGTCGCAGACTGACAACGAGGGATTGGTATTACTGTCACCGCTGCATTACCTGCGTCAGGCTCTGGCCCCCACTTCTGAACTGTACGAAGGCGCATTGGGCGATCTGCTGCCCGCCAACCCTGATGTAATCATATTAGCAGATGTGGCACAGCTGGCGTCGGATGAAGAACAAAAACTCACTGACTGGGTTGAACAGGGCGGCATGCTGTTGCGGTTTGCCGGACCTCGGCTTGCGGCCAGCGACATTTCTCGCTCGGAAGAGCACCCTCTGATGCCCGTACGGCTGCGTAGCGGTGGCCGCAGCCTCGGTGGCGCAATGAGTTGGGGCGAACCCAAAACCTTGGCTCCCTTCGTCGAGGATTCTCCTTTTCATGGTTTGGCCATCCCCGACGAAGTTACAGTCAGCGCTCAGGTCATGGCCCAACCGGACCCGAATCTGGCAGCACGGGTGATTGCCGAATTGGGTGATGGCACCCCGTTGGTCACCCGCAAGACACTGGGACAAGGTCAGATTGTCCTGTTCCACGTCACGGCCAATGCCGAATGGACCACCCTGCCTCTCTCAGGCTTATTTGTTGACATGTTGGAACGGCTGGCTGTTTCAACCGCTGCGAAACCCCCAAGCCTTGCTGAGATGGAAGGAACAACCTGGACGCCAATTGGTATTCTGGATGGATTTGGCCGTCTCAGCGACGCAGGTACCCTGTCAGGGGTGGACGGACCAAAATTGATGACTGAGCTTGTCGGTCCTGATCTGCGTCCAGGGCTTTATGACAGCGGTAGCCGGAAACTGGCGCGGAATGTGCTACGATCCGATGATGTTTTGCGTCCTTCGGCCTGGCCCGCAGGTGTGCCGGTTATCGGAACAGTTGCGGCTCCGGAACGGGCTTTGGGTGGAATATTGCTAAGCTTGGCATTGGTTTTTCTGGCGCTGGATGTGGCGGCATCATTGTTGGTTTCCGGCCTGTTGCATCGATCGCGCAGCGCCGCCATGATCTTAGTCCTTGTCCTAGCTGGCGGACTGGGCCTTCCAGCGTATCAGGCACAGGCACAACAGGATCAGGGTCTGCTAGGCCTCAGCTCTGAGCTTGCACTGGCACATGTGTTGACCGGAGTTGATCAGGTGGATGGAATTGCCCACGACGGGTTACGCGGGCTGTCCAGCACATTGAGATTTCGGACATCAATCGAACCTTCAGAACCGGTAGGGGTAAATCTGGAACGCGACGAGCTTGCCTACTATCCGTTACTGTATTGGCCAATCACTACCGATCAGCCAATCCCCTCCGTCGAGGCCTATGCCAAGCTGAACGCTTACCTTCGCGCCGGCGGTATGGTGTTGTTCGACACGCGGGATGCAAACCTTGCCGGATCAGGTGCCAACAGCCCCAACGCCCGCAAACTGCAACAACTGGCACGCCCATTGGATATTCCGCCTCTGGAACCTTTGCCGGCAGATCATGTGCTGACCCGCGCCTTTTATCTACTGCAGGACTTTCCCGGCCGTCACCAGCGGGGCGAGCTTTGGGTCGAAGCTGCACCAGCTGATGCGGAACAGATAGAAGGCATGCCATTTCGCAATCTTAACGACGGGGTGACACCGGTAGTGATCGGCGGCAATGACTGGGGTGCGGCCTGGGCGGTAGACGGTAACGGGCGACCACTGTTGCCGGTGGGACGTGGTTTTGCCGGTGAACGTCAGCGCGAGCTGGCCTATCGCTTTGGTGTCAATCTGGTGATGCATGTGCTGACCGGCAACTATAAATCCGATCAGGTGCATGTGCCTGCACTGCTGGACAGGTTGGGACAATGACACAGACAATCCTTTTTGATCCGCTGGTCCCTTGGGTGGTAATCTGGACACTTGCTGCAATTACGCTGCTCAGCATCGCGGCAGCCCTGTGGCGGGGATTGTCCGGTTGGGCGCTTCGCGGCCTGTCTGCTTTGGTTCTGCTCGCCGCGCTGTCGGGACCTGTCTATCAGGTCGAGGATCGTGCGCCGCTGAGCGATATCGTTCTCGTGGTTACGGATGAAACGGCCAGCAACCAACTCTCAGATCGTTCAACACAACTGGCAGTTACCAAGCAGGAACTGACCGAACACCTGACAGATCGCCCTAATACCGAGACCCGCTGGATCTCGCTCGCCGACGGCGAAGGAGATACCGGCTCGCAGCTAATGACCGCAATCTCCGAAGCTTTGGCCGAAGAACCCCGCGCACGGATCGCGGGCATCATTGCGCTGTCGGATGGTCAGGTTCACGATGTTCAAAATGCGCCAACCCTACCTGCGCCACTGCACCTGTTGATGACCGGCAAAGAAACTGATTGGGACCGCCGCCTGATTGTCCGAAACGCACCGGGGTTTGCGATCATCGGGGAACCTGTAACCCTGACCCTGCGCATCGAGGATCAGGGCGCCGCACCAGAAAACACGCCTCTGGCACCTTTAGAAATCTCAATCGACGGGGCTCCCCCGCAACGATTTACTTTGCCGATTGGCACCGACATTGATCTACCGCTGACTCTGCCCCACGGGGGGCGCAACGTCATTCAGTTTACGGTACCCGAAGAAGCAGGCGAGCTGACCGGGCGAAACAACACTGCGCTGGTACAGATCAACGGAGTGCGTGACCGGCTGCGCGTTTTGCTTGTGTCAGGTGAACCCCATCCCGGTAGCCGCACTTGGCGTAATCTTCTCAAATCCGACAGTGCTGTGGATCTGGTCCATTTCACCATTTTGCGCCCTCCCGAAAAACAAGATGGGGTGCCGGTGGACGAGCTGTCTCTGATCGCTTTCCCCACTCGCGAGCTGTTTCTGGAAAAGATCGACGATTTTGACCTGATCATTTTTGATCGTTATCAGCGGCGCGGAATATTGCCCGCGATCTATCTGGACAATGTCGCCGATTACGTGGCCAAGGGGGGCGCTGTTTTGGTGGCCGCCGGGCCCGATTTCGCCACTGCCGACAGCATCTATCGCTCCCCCCTATCCACCGTCCTTCCTGCACGCCCAACCGCGCGGGTTATTGAGCTTCCCTATCAGCCTTCCGTGACCGATCTTGGACAACGACATCCCGTGACCGCTGATCTGGGCGACGTCAGCACTTGGGGGCGCTGGTTGCGTCAAATTGAGATAGATCAGCCACAGGGTCATGTAGTGATGTCTGGCTTGGAAGATCGCCCATTGCTGGTGCTGAACCGAGTGGGTGAAGGTCGGGTTGCCTTATTGGGATCAGATCATGCCTGGCTCTGGAGCCGTGGCTACGAAGGCGGCGGGCCGCAACTGGAATTACTGCGTCGGCTGGCACACTGGATGATGAAAGAACCGGAGCTGGAAGAGGAAGCACTCTGGGCCGAGGCCACGGGTCAACGTATGCGCATCCTACGCCGAACGCTGGACGACACCATCGGCCCGGTCACCGTCACCCAACCCGACGGCGCCACCGTAGAACTTACCCTGGCCGAACGTATTCCGGGGCTATGGGAGACCGGTTTTGAAGGGCCTGAAATCGGCCTGTATCGGCTCAGCGAGGGAAACCAATCCGCCGTCATTGGTCTGGGCCCCGCTGCTCCACGCGAGTTCGAGGAAACCATGGCCACGACAGACGTCTTGCAGCCCGTGATCAAACCCACACGTGGTGGTCTATTGCGACTGCAAGATGGCGTTCCTGTTCTGCGCAACGTCCGCGCCGGACGACCCGCAGCCGGAAGGGGCTGGATCGGATTAACGCCACGCGATGCCTATGAAACATTGTCGGTAGTGCAATCACAATTGATGCCACCGTGGCTAGTGCTATTGCTGGCATCTTTCTTCATCACGGTTGCCTGGATGCGCGAAGGTCGGCGGTGATTTTCAAACCCACCACTCCCGCCCGTCGCTCACCTCCTATCGGAGGCTGACCTCCCGTTGGGCGTAGCGCCGCGCATCGCGCGGCGCTACGCCCAAGTCCGCAAGGGGTACCGGCACCAGCCGGTGGCTTGCGCGAATACGGGAGACCATCAATACTAGCTTGACGGAGCTATTCCACGCGCACCGTTGTGCGGGCAGATTGGCCCTCACTGTCCACCACCACCAATGCAGAAAACCCCTGCCCAGGATTAGGGATTTCGAACTCGCGTTGATGTTGCCCCTGTGTCACCGGCAACCCATTTGCCAGCACCAGAAATGGGGCTGCGCCACCTCGAAGCTTTACAGTCAAAGGTGCATTCCCTAGTGCCAGTCGGGCTCCATTCGGAGGGAACAACAATTGCGGCGCACCTGCTGGTTCTTCAAAGGCCGCAGTGCGGGGGCGAAAGCGACGTAGAGGTTGCGGCAATTCCGCCGAACTGACAATCAGCGTTGCGGGCGGTGGCGGCGGTAACGGCTCAAAGTCAGGTTTCAACCGGCCAAAAGCCTCAAACAACACAGGTGCGGCCAAACCGCCACCAAACACCCCCGGCACCGGCGTCCCATCGGCGCGCCCCATCCAAACGCCAATCACATGACGTCCATCCCAGCCCAAAGCCCAAGCATCACGATGCCCATAAGATGTCCCGGTTTTATAGGCCAACACACCTGCACGCGCACCCGGTGGTGGCGCCAACCCGCGTAGAATGTCCATCACCTGCCAAGCCGCCACGTCAGAGATTAACCGACCCTGATTTTGCAGCTCGGCGTCAAGCCGCAACCGCAACACTGGCCCCTGACCTCCAGCACCTAATCCAGCGTACAACTGGACCAAATCCTGTAAGCTGACTCCAACCCCACCCAACGCAATGGCCAATCCCGGTACACCTCCGGGGAGTTTGGGCGCGGCACCTGCCCTGCGCAAGGCCGCCATAATTCTGGGTGCACCTAATTCATTTGTCAGCTTCACCACCGGGATATTGCGCGACTGTTGCAGCGCCTCACGCACCCGCAGGTCCCCGCGAAATTCGCCGTCAAAATTCTGCGGCGCATAGCCGTCAAAGTTAATTGGCCCGTCATGGATGAGACTTTCGGGATGGACCAATCCCTGGTCAAAGGCCAACCCGTAGATAAGAGGTTTCAAAGTAGATCCGGGAGAGCGCAGCGCCTGGGTCATATCCACATAGCCAAGCCGGCTTCCATCGCGGTAGCCGGGCGAGCCAACCGAGGCAAAGATATCTCCAGTTTGGACATCCGCCACGATTAGTGCCGCTGACATCTGTGCGCCGCCCTGTTGGGCCGCATTGTGCAACAGCTGCTCCATGCGCTCCTGCACACCTGCGTCAACCGTTAGATCAATTTGCGTCGTTGTCGGGTCTTCGGCCCGCATCCGGTCAGACAGATGTGGCGCCAATTGAGCAAACGGCAACATTTGGCGTGGAACTGGTGCGCGCTGTGCCACCATCATCTCTTCGTCGTCGATCACCTGTTGACCTGCCATACGGACCAGCACCCTGTCACGCGCGCGTTGTGCAGTCTCAACCGCCCGGTCGGGGCGACGGCGCTCGGGCGATTGTGGCAGGGCCACCAACAATGCTGACTCAGAAGGCGTTAGCCGGTTCGGCTCTTTACCAAACCAGGCCAACGTCGCTGCGCGGATACCTTCCAGATTGCCGCCATAAGGCGCGTGGGTCAGATAGAGGGTCAGAATCTGCTGTTTAGTCAGTTGCCGTTCCAACGCCAGTGCCAAACGCGCTTGACGTAGCTTACCTGACCAGCGTCCGGTGCTGCCATCCTCTAGCAGCCGCGCCACCTGCATAGTCAGCGTAGATCCCCCCGATACAGCCCGACCATTCCACACGGCTTGCCCAACCGCCCGCGCCATCGCTCTGATATCCACACCAGAGTGTGACCAGAATCGCTTGTCTTCGTAGCGGACCAACATCGTCAGATATTCGGGATCCACCTGATCAGGGTGTACAGCCAACCGCCATATACCTGTCCCAACCGGGTAAGCACGTAACAATGCGCCATTGCGATCCCGGATCTCGGTCGATGTTTCGGCCAAAGTGACTGGCAGTTCGGTACGATCAACCCAGCTATTAAAGGCATGACTGCCAATGAAGACGAGAAAAAGCAGTAATATTGCAGATCCGACCGCCCACCTTTTCCACTTTTTTCGTGAACGATAGCTCGGGCTGCGTCTTACCTCCCCCAGTAAGGAGGAGGCATTCTTCGGATATTGCTGTTCAGGTTTCACCGGACTGTAACGCGACCAGTCGCCGTGCGGGCACGGTAGGCTGGGCGGTACATGTCCTCGACCGAAGCTGCAGGGTGGTGAAAGCTACCCGGTGTCACGGCACGGGCAATATAGCCGAGTGTCACCCGCCCTGTACCGCGCAGGTCAACCGCTGCAAGAAAACGGTCAGACCGGAATTCTGCATGTTCTGCTTCGGCCAGTTTCAACCAGTCCAGATCGCGTAAATCGCCCGAGCGCAGCAGGTTGGGGTTGTCGATTTCAAATCCGGCGGGCAGCGGGTCGTTGATCATCAACCGTGCACCCAGATCCTCATGCGGGATGACCCGCAGCACTGTGACAAACCGCTCACCTATGGCAAAATCACTGCGTTCAATCGGCGTGCCGTCCAGTTCGTAGTAAAGACGCTGCAGCGTGAAGCCCCCGCCTCCAGCTTCGGGCGCTACTTCTGGCACACCCAAGGTGGTCAGGGTGATATCGGTGCTACGACCGGACGCTGCTGAGATTTCAATAGCTTGCCCGCTTGCATCACTTTCCAACACCTGCACAAAAGCGCCGGGAACCGGCTGGCCATCGACTAGCAGTCCCGAGTTCTCAGGTGTGGTGATGAGGGCCTGCGCCGCCATCAGAGTCCATGCTGCCTCCTGTGTGGATCGCTGAGTGCTCGCGCGCACGATGCGATTGCTCAGGTCATCGCGATTGATTGCATCGCTGCCAGCCTCTACTGCTAAGGCCAGAACACCAGCTATATCGCGTTGATTACTGCCAAAATCTGCGCGCCACAGTGAGGCTTCGGGGGTGAAACGGCCAAGTTTGTAAGCCGCCCGTGCGAACATTTTGTCGGCGCGAGTCTGATCACCATAAGCTGCCAAGGCCGCCCCCAATTGTGCCGCCGCCAGAGCGGAGCCAAAATCCTCGCCTTTTACATCCGCATAGTAGCGCAGATCCCCCATTGCCGCCGCGCCTTCACGTGCCAACACCAGCAGAGCATAGGCCAAGTCTTCGCCGCCATGGTCAAAGTCCGAAGCATAGTTCACGCGATTACGCAGGTTATCCATCGCTTGGCGAAAGGCTTGTTCAGGCACATCATACCCCTGCGCCCGCGCCCGGCTGAGGAAGTCACTGGCATAGGCATCCAGCCAGAAGTAACCACTTTCAGCACGCCATAATCCAAAGGCACCGTTGCTGGCCTGACGGGTCAGCACCTTGGCAATTGCATCCTGCACCCGCGCCTTGACAGCCGGGCCATTGCCGAGCCCCGAAGCTTGCGCAACAGACGATAGATATAGCAAAGGCATCGCCTTGGAGGTCACTTGTTCAGTGCAGCCATAGGGATACTGATCCAAGGAGTTGAGCAGTCCCGGCACATCAAATTTTGCCAATGGTCCAGCTGACATAACCGCCCGCCCGGTACCCGCTCGCAAGCCCGAGAAGACATCGCTGCTGAACCTGAAAGTCTTCCCTGATGCCAGCGAGAACCGCCGTGTCTGTGACACCATTGGGTCATTGGCGCGAACCGGCAGACGCAGATGTTGCACCAGTTCCTGCCCACTTGGCGTGGTCAGGGTCAATTCGATCTCTGGGTTTCCGACCTGTACGGCTGTCACCGGTAGCTCCAGCGTGAGTTTTCCCTGATCCGCAAGTGCCACCGATCTGGGCAATTGGCCAAGTTGTAGCCCTTCACCCAAGACCTGCGCAGAAAGTGCCATTTCACCACTGGGTCCATCGGCATGGACAATTTCCAGCAGCACCCGGCTGGTATCGTCGGGGGCCAGGAACCTAGGGGCCGAGGCGGTGACTATCACCGGATCGCGCACCAGCATATCCTGTTCCGCCTGACCAACAGCACGTCCAGACCAAGCCACCACCATCAGCCGAACGGTGCCATTAAAGGCAGGCAGGTCGATCGGAAAATCAACCTCACCATTGGCATCCACCTGAACGGGACCAGAAAACACCGACATCAAATCCTGAGTCGGAGGCGGCGATTGCATGGCAAGGCCAGTATCAGCGTCACCACCGGACCGAACCTGCCCCAATGCACCGTTTTGACCATCAATCAGGCGGCCATAGACGTCCCGCAGCTCCATTCCCAAACGATGCTGTCCATAGAAATATGCGCTGGGATCTGGGCTCTTAAAACCTGTGAGGTTGAGGATACCCAAATCCACCGCTGCAACACTCAGCCAGACTTCGTCCCCGGCAGTTGCGCCATCGACGTGGATTTTGGCAGTTTCGGTCCCGCGTGGGCGCACGACCTTTGGAACGTCAACCGTAACCGTCAGCTGCTGACCGGGTTGAGTGACGCTGGCGTGCGCCAGTCCCAATGCCCGCGCAGGAACCTTATCCGTTGCGCCTTCCATCGGCTTAATCACCATAGCGCTGACATAGGCACCACTGCCCCAGTCCTCGGTCACGGTGAGCGGAATGACCGAAGCCCCAGCAGGGACCTCTACTGCGTGGCGTTCAATCAACTGGTTCGACATCACCGAAATCAGCGCGGTTCCTGCCGCACGTGGCACGATGCGCAACTGGGCGGTATCGCCGGGCTGATAGGTTTTACTATCGAGTGACAGTTCCAGTTTATCTGGCGTCGAAGACCCATCTGCCGGAGCATACCAGCCGGCGTAAAAGTCCACCGCAGCCGAAACATGTTCAGTCCCATCCAGCCGTTCGATCACCAGCTCATACCGGCCCCAGTCCACTGGTTGGGACAGCGCCAATGGTACCTCAGACAGCATGGCCTCACCGGTGGCAATGCGGGTACGTCGGGTGGTTGGTTCCCAGTTCCAGTTGCCATAGAGCTGGTACCACTGGTAGTGGGTCCGGACCCGATTTACGGTCCATTTCACCGGCATCGACATCGCCTGCAGATCCGGACTGAGGGCCACCACCTCAAACGCGGCCTCACTGCCTTCGCTCACTTCGTCCTCGAACAAAGGTTTAATTCCAATGACGGGTCCATCCGGCCGCACAGGAACGGAAAGCCGGCGTTCAACGGGGCGAGCGGCGCCATCTGCAATGCGCGTGGTGACCGTTGCCGTCATTGGTTTGCCTTCGGCTGCGCCGGTGGGGATTTCAATGGCAACGCTGGCCAGTCCGGCAGCGTCTGTTTTGTCACCGCCGAAATAGCTGGTCTGAGTGGTGCTACGCCCATCATAACGGCCAAAGCGGTAACCCGGCCAACCCTCAACCGTCGCAGCAGCCCGGAGGCTGACTTCACCCTCGATCTTAAGATCTCCACCGGGTGCACCAAACAGATAACGCGCCTCAATATTTAGCGGTGGGCTGTCACCTGGACGTAGGGTAGCCGTGGGAAGTGTTTGAGTGAAATCAATGCGTTCAGGTAAGAAATCTTCGACCAAAATTTGACGACTGGTCAAAGCAGGGGCTTTGGGGTCGTTCTTGATATCCAACCGCCAAGTGCCACGCGGCGCGGACACTCCAACCGGAAGGGCAAAAACATGCCCGCCCATCTGACCACCGTCCGAGATATGTCGACTGTACTCCACCCCATCTGGACGGGACAGAATAGCAATCAATGGCAGTCCTTCGATTGCTTGCGCTTTGCTGTCGCGAGCCAAAGCAGTGACATTGATCACCTCACCCGCGCGATAGGCTCCGCGATCAGTCGCCAGGAACACATCAACAGGACCTGGAGCAGCCCGTCCCTCGACTCCACGGTCGGACAGGTCAAAACCAGGATCGGTCAGCGACAGGAAGCCAAAATCCGTATCATTTTGCTGCGCCAGAAGCATTGCGGGCGCAGAGGCCCCAAGACCACGGGCCAGACCCGGCGCAAAACTGGCATATCCGGTTTCATCGGTCTCAGCAGTGCCCAGTACCGCATTGGCACGTGACACCAGCGTAATCTTGACCCCGGATTTGGCAGCGGCATCAGAAAGCCCGTTCACCTGCACATGCAGACCGTCCGAACCAGACATCGAACTGATGCCCAGATCTGACAGTACAAACCATTGGGTTGCTGCCGGATTGTCATAGGGATCAGCACCGGGAATGCGTGCGCTTAGCGCGTAGATGCCAACTGGCTGCCCCGCGATCGCCTCGGCCAATGGCAGCCTGGTTGTCATATCGCGATTCAGGTCTCCTTGGACCTCGGCAGAGCCAGTCCAGACTTCCTGGGCGATATCCTTGGAAAAATACTCGTCCTGCCACTGTGATAGTGGGCGGCCAAACAACCCGTCTTGCACCGCACGCAGTAGGTTTCGATCACTGACCCGGCGCAGGCGCAGGTCGACCTCTGTCAGGTTCACGGTTTCAATGGGCAACGCCGCCAGATCAGATTTAGGCAGCACATACGAACGACCAGGAAAGCGGACTGCAGGGCTGCGATCTCGCACATAATGAGTCAGTTCAATATCTCGAAACAACATCTCACCGCTGGCAGCCGGCAGCCCCCGACGCAGAGTAAGACGATAGCGCTGACCATGTTCGGCACCGTCAATGCACAGCTGTTTTCCATCGGCCTCTGCCACCATACGGGCGTCCGGCAATTTGAGATAATCACTGTAGTCAACACCGGTTTTAACCAGCGTCTCTGAGAACTCTATGCAAATGCGTGGTGCGGCGCTGTCGCTTTCAATTGTGCTATCGCTAACTCTGAAACCATACTTGGCAATGGCATCATCCAACATCTCTGAAGTGGATTGGCGGGGCTGGATATCTTCGGCAAGTCGCAGGACAGGCAACATGTCTCGCCCACGACCCAGTTTTTTCAGAGCTTTGGCAGTCGTGATCAATGCTGTGACCCTGGCCCCTTCAGTTTCGCTACGCAGGTAACTGTTTAAGGCTGCCGAAAGAGCGCGCGCTCGGTACTCGCGCTGGCGTCCACTTACGTTATCAAGGCGCAGCAGGTATCCGGCGTATTCCTCCCATAACTCCGCTTGACCCCCCAACGAAATCGCGGAGCCCATCCAACGCATCGCGGCTTGATAATCCCCCACACGCGCCCGGTTGTGGGCAGCTTCGATCATCCGATCCTGTCGGCGGGTTCCTGCCGGATGACGCAACCCAATGTCGCGCGCCAAATCACGGGCGCGGTTCAGATCTCTGGGTTTGACGAACGATAGCTCCGAAGCTCTCAACTCGCCCCTTGCGCGAATCACCGACGGTATTTGCTGCTTTAACGCAGAAAACGCACCTTCATAGGCCGTGGACTCCCCTATTTCACTCTTAGGGAAGCAGGAATTCGACCTGGAATTGAAGGAAAAGCCCGCACAATTGTCTTGATTTACGCAGACGCGGATACAGGACTTGAGGTCAGTATCGAAAATCGCTTGTAAATCAGAGCCATAAAAATCGACATCCTTGGTTGCGACAAAGCGGAACGGAGGAACAAGCGAGTCGGCTTTCGCCGCGGGAACCTGAAATAACCCGATGAAAAATAAAGCGAATAACCCAAAAACAACTCGTAACATGATACCCTCCAAATTCTCAATCAGGCTGTCACGCAATTAACCACATGGCAAGGACGACAACGTAGCTAGAGCTTAAGTGCTTTTTCACGTTCTGAATTGATCTTGGGTATTCCAACACCCGTGTCGTCGCATCTGGAGCCCGTAGGGATGCCTATTGCTAACAAACTTGCTGAAGAGCGGCGTGCCCGCTTAGCTGCTGAACGCCTGCTTGAACTAAAGCAGGCGGAGCTTTCGGCAGCCAACCGCAAGTTGGGGCGTCATGCACTGGCCTTGACCAAACAAATTGGGGCCACTCAAGCCGAGGTTGCGACGTTTAGAGATGAAGTTGCCTCTGTCAGAGGTGAAAATGAAAAGGTCAAATCTGACCTGCACGTGGCCAACGAAAAAATTGAAGTTGCAGAACGCCGTCTCTGGCATTCAATCCAAACGATTCAAGACGGCTTTGCCTTTTTTGGTGCTGATAGCACGCTGATTGGCGCCAACACTGCCTATCTGAATACATTCGATGGTCTGGAAGAGGTGACCCCCGGCGTCTCCTATATGCGCATCCTGCAAATTCTGACTGACGAAGGATTGGTCAACACTGGGCGGATGAGCACAAATGAATGGCGCGAGATGATGGCCACCAGGTGGACATCACCAACACCAGAACCCGTGGTCATTCGCCTGTGGAACAACAGTTACCTTAAACTGATTGACCAACGCGGCCACGGTGGTGACGTGGTTAGTCTGGCGTTGGATATTACGTCCACAGTTCAATATGAGGAAGAGCTACGCACGTCGCGCGAGCGTGCCGAAGCCGCCAACCGTGCCAAATCCGCATTTCTAGCCAATATGTCCCATGAAATCCGCACTCCAATGAATGGAGTTGTTGGCATGGCCGAACTGCTGAATGACACCAGTTTGACCAATGAACAGCGGCTTTATGCTGACACCATCAAAAACTCCGGTGAAGCGTTGTTGGTCATCATCAATGACGTGCTCGACTATTCCAAGATCGAAGCCGACAAGTTGGTGTTGCACAGTGAAGATTTTGATCTGGAACGTTGCATTCACGAAGTGGTGATGTTGCTACAACCCACTGCGCGCGACAAAGGGATCGCGATGGTGGTGGACTATGACTTGTTCCTGCCTACACGCTATCTAGGGGACCCTGGCCGTATTCGACAGGTGTTGACCAATCTCGTCGGCAATGCGGTCAAGTTCACCAAAGAGGGTCATGTTGTTTTGCGCATTACTGGTGTCCCCAATACGGACGGCGGTAACAGCGCTATTCACGTTGCGATCGAAGACACCGGTATCGGGATTCCCAAAGAAAAAATTCAACATATCTTTGGTGAATTCAACCAGGTCGAAAACGAGAGAAACCGCCAATTCGAAGGCACGGGGCTGGGACTGGCCATTTCGAAACGTCTGATCGAGATGATGGGGGGATCAGTTTGGGTTGAAAGCGAAGAAGGACAAGGGTCTTGCTTCGGATTTCAAATTCCGCTGCCAATGGCCGAGGGACCACAACCCAATGCGGAAATTCTTCCAGCCGCGCTGCAACACGTAATGGTTGTAGATGACTTGCCAGTAAATCGCGACATTCTGCAAAGGCAAATGCAGGTACTTGGGGCTAAAGTGACCGCAGTTGGATCAGGTGCTGAAGTCTTGCAGCAGATGGACAACACCGTCGACCTTCTGATCAGCGATCATAATATGCCCGATATGGATGGTGTTGAACTGGCAAGCGCATTGCGGCAAGGGGACTGGCCGGATGTGCCATTCCTGCTGATCAGCTCAAACTCAAATTTCGCCATGGACGATTCTACGCGCGATATGATCCAGGGTATTTTGCAAAAGCCCGTGCTTCGGGCTGATCTGTTTGCCAAGCTGTCCACCATGGGGGCAATGGTTCCAGCAAAGAGACATGAGAGTGCGACCGAGGACACACCACCCTCCGGCGAAGATAAAATCATTACACAGACCTCTCCTGCAGAAATCGCGGTCATGCCCAGTTTCCGGTCCAATCGCCCCGACAGTATCACCGCCACCGACCCCGCCAAGGTTGAGCCTGACTTTGAAATCAAAACACCTGTTGTGGAACCTGAAGCCGAAACCACAGACAGTGCTCCAGTTGTGGAGGCTCAACCGGAGCCACAACCCGAAGCCAACACTCAGCGCCGAATGCGTATTTTGGCCGCTGAAGACAACAAGACCAACCAGCTGGTATTTCGTAAGATGATCAAAGATCTGAACATCGAAATTCGCTTTGCCAACAATGGGCTTGAAGCGGTTGAGGCCTATTCAGATTTTGATCCTGATCTCATTTTCATGGATATTTCCATGCCAAAAATGGATGGCAAACAAGCCACCGGTGAAATTCGTAAACTCGAAGCTAGTTCGGGTCGCCATGTCCCCATCGTTGCACTCACCGCCCACGCCATGGACGGAGACTCCGAAGGTATTCTGGCAGCAGGCTTAGACTTTTATCTGACCAAGCCACTCCGCAAAGCGGTTATTCACGAACGCATCGCGTTGCACGTCCCAGAAGAAACACAGCAAGTTCAGCCCTAACTACCCCAGCTAACTACTTGTTGGCGTAGGGCCTCAGGAAGACGGGTTTTTCTGGCGTAGAAAGCTTGGGCTGATAGGCATATCCACCGCTGTCAAATTCAAACAGGCCTTCTGGGTCTCTCAACCGGTTTTGGATGATGTAGCGCGCCATTGCACCGCGCGCACGTTTGGCAAAGAAGCTGACCACTTTGGGTTGACCGTCCTTGTCCTCCATGAACACTGGAGTGATCAGTTTCAGTTTTAGCGCCTTGGGGGCAACCGCGCCAAAGTATTCCTGGCTGGCGCAGTTTACCAGAACCTGACTGTTGGTCGCTTCGCCCTGCACATTCAACGCCTTACTGAGCTGGTCACGCCAATATTCGTACAGGTTCTTACCGAGACGTGTCTTTAACCGGCTGCCCATTTCCAGACGGTACGGCTGCATGGCGTCCAGTGGCCGCAAAACACCATAGAGACCCGACAGAATCCGCAAATGGTCCTGAGCCCAGGCCATTTCCTCAGCGTCCAGTGAACCTGCTTCAAGACCCTGATAGGTATCACCAGCAAAAGCTAATGCTGCCGGGCGTGTAACGTCCGCAGCGGGTGCATCTGCAAAGGCGCGAAACCGGTCGCGGTTCAGCCGAGCCAGATCATCGCTCAGATCCATCAGTTTTTTCAGATCGCCCAGTGTCAGGTTGCGCGCAGTGCGGGCCAAACGGATCGCATCGTCCTGAAAATCCGGCTGCGTTTCCGCGACATCACGCACCGCCCAATCCAGCTTTTTCGCTGGCGAAATGACCACCAACATACCAGATCCATTGTTTACATCCGACATTCTCTAATCCTCTGCCCGCAGCACATCCAAAAAGGCCGCTGAAAATCTTTCGGCCCGCCGTTCACCCAATAACCGGATAAGGCCCGTTTCGTCACCCGACCGCATTTGCGCCACCTTGGCCAGCAGGCTGGCAGAACAGCTGAGCGGTTTATCAGTGCCCTCGGCACCACGAGCCAGTTTAGACTGCGCCTCAAGAAGCGCATCATACAGCGATCCGGCGGACCGACCAGCCAACTTACGCCGGGCAGGATGAACCTCTTCGACTGCGCCATTGATCACTTCTAGGAACATGTCCCCATAGCGCTCCAGCTTTTTGGCCCCCACCCCGCCGACATGGGCCATACCGTCCAGTGTTGTTGGTCGCGTTTCTGCCATTTCGATCAGGGTACGATCAGGGAAAATAACGTAAGCCGGCACCTTTTGCGCCTCTGCCAGTGCCCGGCGTTTGGCCTTTAGCGCAGACAACAGTGGCGCGTCTTCCTCGCTCACCAATGTCTTGATCGCGGGACGACGGTTGGCTTTTTTGATAGAGTCCTTGCGCAGCGAAATCTGGGCCTCGCCCTTTAGCACCGGCAAGGCCGCTTCGGTCATTTTTAGCGCACCGTGCCGCTCGGGATCAGGGCGCACCAGATCATGCCCCATCATCTGCCGAAACACGGCCTGCCATTGCCGTTTGTCATATTCGCCACCACAGCCATAAACCGATAGCTGATCATGGCGGCGCGTGCGGATCTTGTCCGTTTCGGTGCCCGTCAAAATATCGATCAGGTGTCCCGCCCCAAACCATTCCTCGGTCCGCAATATCGCAGACAGCGCCTTGCGCACTGCGGTAGTGCCATCAAAGACTTCGGCTGGACTGTCACACAAATCACAATGCCCGCAAGGCTCGGTGGTTTCTCCAAAATACCCCAGCAGGTTTTTACGTCGGCAGTGCAGCGCCTCAGCAAGCCCCAACAATGAGTTCAACCGGGCATGATCGGCTGCGCGGCGTTCAGGCGGGGCCAATCCTTCGTCAATCTGGCTGCGGCGCAGGCGGATATCATCAGGTCCAAACAGGGTCATCGTTTCGGCCGGGGCACCGTCTCGCCCTGCCCGGCCGATTTCCTGATAATAGGATTCGATGCTTTTGGGCAGGTCGGCATGGGCGACCCAACGGATGTCCGGTTTGTCGATCCCCATGCCAAAGGCAACAGTGGCGACTACAATCAACCCATCTTCACGAGCAAACCGGGTTTCGACAACGCGCCGGTCCTCGGCCATCATGCCACCGTGATAGTGACACGCGGTATGGCCGTCATCCCGCAGCGCCTTGGCCAATGCCTCTGTCTTGGCACGGGTGCCACAGTAGACAATGCCCGATTGCCCCTTGCGCGCGGCGGCAAAGGACAAGACTTGCCGCCGAGGCCCGTCCTTGGCGGCAAAGGCAAGGTGGATGTTTGGGCGATCAAACCCGCGCAAGAAGGCACGTGGCGGCTGACCGTCGAATAGTTTCTGAACAATCTCGTCACGGGTTTCTGCGTCAGCAGTGGCGGTAAAGGCCGCCAACGGTACGTCCAACGCCTGACGCAGCTCACCAATGCGCAGATAATCGGGGCGAAAATCATGGCCCCATTGGCTAACGCAGTGGGCTTCGTCCACCGCGATCATGCTAACGCCGATACGTCGCAACATGCCCATCGCGGCCCCCGATGCCAGGCGTTCAGGGGCCATATACAACAGCTTAAGCCGCCCGGCCTCTAGAGCCTCCCAAACTGCATCGGTTTCTTCTTGGGTATTGCCGGATGTCAGCGCGCCGGCCGCGACACCCGCCTCTTGCAGCCCGCGCACCTGATCGCGCATCAATGCAATGAGCGGTGAAATCACCACTGTCACACCATCACGTATCAGCGCAGGCAGCTGAAAACAAAGGGATTTACCGCCGCCTGTTGGCATGATTGCCAGAACATTTTCACCGGCAGTCACGGCATCAACGATTTCTTCCTGCCCGGGGCGGAAGTCGTCAAAACCAAATACATCGCGCAAAAGCGGGGAAGCGCCTGGCAGGGCGGTCATGGGCAATGGCCCTCATCGTGGGAGTGGTGCTGCTCGTCTTGGCGGCACAATCTCACATGCGGAATCGGGCGGCAAGAGGGTAAGGACCGCGCCCGTTGATACAATCGGGCACGTCCTGAGTTTCTTACATAAAGCCGAACATTGTCGGAAGGATGTAGGCACGCAACGATATGACGATCAGAATTGCCACCAGCGGAGCCAGATCCAACGGGCCGGTATTGGGCAGAATGTTCCGGATGGGTTGATAAATCGGCTGCAACAACCGGTTCAGGCCGTCCCAGATCTGCCCAACCAATTGCTGGTGCAGGTTCAACACCTGAAAATTGATCAGCCAGCTCATGATGATATGTGCGATCATCACAAAATAGACCACGCTCAGAATCAGATCCAGAGGTCCGTAGATTGCCATCATTTGCACAAGTCCTTTCTCGTTTGAGTCACAGGTAAGCAGCAACCAGCCAAAGCGCAAGTCTTGCGCAGGTTTGTGGTTGACGTGAAGTTTCGATGACACATGAAAGGTTCACATCAGCCCGCCCCACATCAGGATTGGCTTGCCTAGGGGCAACCGCCCCTGTCATACCGGGTAAAAGATATTTTAGGGGCAGGTATGCAAGAGATTTCAACGCGCAAGCGTATTTGGGGCTGGTATTTCTTTGATTGGGCCAGCCAACCCTATCACACCCTGCTTGTCACCTTTGTTTTTGGCCCATTCTTTGCTGCTGTAGCGGCTGATTTCTTTATGGGCCAGGGTCTGGCAGACGAAGCAGCCAAAGCACAGGCTCAGACGATCTGGTCGCTGTGTCTGACAGTCACTGGGTTGATTATCGGATTCGGCGGACCGCTGTTGGGGGCCTTGGCTGATATTTCAGGGCGACGCACGCGGTGGGTTCTCGGATTTTCGATCATGTATGTGATCGGCGCTGGTGGGTTATGGTTCATGGATCCGGAAGGATCTAACCTGTGGTGGATGTTGGGTAGCTTTGGCTTTGGTTTTATCGGCGCTGAGTTTGCACTGATTTTTATCAACTCCCAACTACCATCCCTGTGCGGTAAAGACGACGTGGGGAAAATTTCCGGGTCCGGATTTGCCTTTGGCTATCTGGGCGGTGTGATTTCACTGTTTATCCTGTTGCTGCTGTTTGTCGAGCAAAGCAACGGCAAAACTTTGATCGGGCTGGACCCGGCATTTGGGCTGGATGCGGCAGCCCGCGAAGGCACTCGCGCAGTTGGTCCAATCACCGCCATTTGGTTTGCAGTGTTCATGATTCCCTACTTTCTGTGGGTACGTGATGGCAAAAGCACGGGTCAAAAGGGGGGGGTGGGAACGCAATCCAGCTGGTGGTGCAATCCCTGAAAAACCTACGCAATCGGCTGAGTCTGGCTAGCTATCTCGGTTCATCTATGCTGTACCGCGACGCGCTGAATGGGCTTTATATTTTTGGTGGGATCTACGCTCGGCTGGTGTTGGAGTGGGATATTCCCCAAATTGGGGCTTTTGGCATCGTGGCAGTTATTTCATCCGCATTGTTTTGCTGGCTTGGAGGCCTCGCCGACCACAAATATGGGCCCAAGCCCATTATCATTGTCTCCATCATTGTCCTGACAATGGTCTGCATCACAGTTGTCGGCATGTCACGCGAACAGTTCTTTAGCATCCCACTGTCCGAAGGTTCGACGCTCCCAGACATGATATTCTTTGGCTGCGGTGTCCTCATCGGCGGCTTCGGCGGAATCTTGCAGGCCACCAGCCGCAGCTTGATGGTGCGCCACACCAACCCAGAATATCCAACTGAGAGCTTTGGTTTGTACGGATTATCAGGCCGCGCCACCGCGTTTTTGGCACCGATGCTAATTGGGATTACCACCGCCATCACCGGCAGCGCACGCTTGGGCATATCGCCAGTGGTTGTCCTGTTTATACTGGGACTGATTCTTTTGATTTGGGTACGTGCCGAAGGAGATCAGGAGTGAAACACCTAATTGCCAGTTTGGTTTTAGTTTTCTGCGTTACGAGTATGGCAACTGCCGAGACACCGGCCAAGCAGCTGTTTGGGGCTAAGTCCGATGGCTCGGAGCAGCGGCCTGCCCCCTATGGATCATATGCCAAGGGATGCGTGGCTGGCGCTGTACAACTGCCTGAAACCGGTCCCACCTGGCAAGCGATGCGGCTTTCGCGCAATCGCAATTGGGGTCACCCCGAGACGATTAGTTTTATCGAAAAACTCAGCCGGTTTGCGGCCAAGCAGCGTGGCTGGGACGGGTTGTATATCGGTGATATCAGCCAGCCACGTGGCGGCCCGATGCTGTCCGGCCATCGCAGCCATCAAGTTGGTCTTGATATTGATATCTGGATGTTGGCCCCTGACCGTTTGGATCTAAGCCCCAAGCAACGCGAGAATATTTCATCCGTCTCGATGCGGCGAAATAACGGTGCGTTTGTGAATTCTAAATGGACACCGCAACACCACGCCCTTTTGCGCGCAGCCGCCAAAGACAAGCGCGTTGCACGGATTTTTGTGTTTCCGGGCGCCAAGGTCCAGATGTGCAAGGATGAAACTGGTGACCGTCGCTGGCTGCGCAAAATCCGGCCTTGGTGGGGACATCACTATCACTTCCACGTCCGGTTAAAATGCCCCAAAGGCGCGCGCGGTTGTACCAACCAAGCAGCCCCCCCCAAAGGGGACGGCTGTGACGCGGCACAGACATGGGTGAATGACATTTTAAACCCACCAAAGCCAAAGCAGGTTGACCCCAACGCGCCAAAGCCTAAACCTCGCCGCGAATACACACTCTCGGATCTGCCCAAACAATGCGCCTCGGTTCTACAATCAAACTAACACTTGGCCTGCTGATTGCCACTACCATGGCAGTTGTCGCCTATGCTGCAAACCTGCCGGCAGCATCCAGTAGCGCACGCTATTTGGGCAGCTATGTCTGGGATATGAACGACAGTTGGTTTGGCGGGTTTTCGGCGCTGTCGCTTGGCAGGGATGGCCGTTCAATGACCGTTCTCAGCGATCGTGCCACCCTGGCCACTGCACGCATTCGCCGCCAGGGTGGGCAGATTTCAAGTATTGAAGTCAAAACCACCCGACCGCTTCAGTCGTCTTCCGGAAAAATTTTAAAAGGCCGCATCGTTGACAGCGAAGGTCTGGCAATTGCTCGTGACGGAACAATTTACATTTCGTTTGAAGGCATTTCACGCGTGGTTAAGCACCGTAAGGCCAGCAGCCGCGCTCAGGTACTGCCACGCCCAAGCGAGTTTCGAAGCCTGCCGATCAACAAAGCGCTGGAAGCTTTGGCCATTGATAGCCGTGGACGGCTGTACACTCTGCCCGAACGCGCCTTAAACGACGACGGTCAGATCCCAGTCTGGCGTTGGAATGGTAGAACATGGTCCACCCCATTCACTCTGCCCCCATTGGGAAATTTTTTGCCCGTCAGTGCTGATTTCGGCCCTGACGGTCGGCTATACCTACTGGAACGGGATTTTGGCTTGTTTGGCTTTCGCAGCCGGTTGCGGCGTTGGGATATCACAGCTGAGGGTCCGGCTAACGAGAAGATCCTGCTTAAAACAACATTTGGCACTCATGACAATCTGGAAGGCCTGTCAGTTTGGCGTGATGACAGTGGCACGCTGCGTGCAACCATGATTTCCGACGACAACTTCTATTCCATCCAACGTACCGAGCTAGTGGAATACGCCTTGCCGCGCTGACGCCGTTTATCAGAACACTTGCCAAATGAGATCAACGCGGCTAACTGGGCCGGTCTTCTGCGTTTCGCGCAGAACAAGTCGCCGCTACCTTGTAAAAACGGGCTCAAAAATGACACGTATACATCTCCCTGGCATTCTTGCCATGGCCACGATTGTGGTCGCTTCCAATATTCTGGTGCAATTTCTGTTCGGCCAATGGCTGACCTGGGGCGCCTTTACCTATCCATTCGCCTTTCTGGTAACCGACGTGATGAACCGCGTTTATGGGGCCGGGCCTGCACGCAAAGTCGTGTTTGTCGGCTTTATTGTCGGCGTCATCTGCTCGCTGATTGGCACCCAAATCATGGGCGAGTTCGGCCCGCTGGTCACTCTGCGTATTGCCATCGGCTCTGGCTTGGCATTCCTCACCGCGCAAATGCTGGATGTGTCGATCTTTTCGGCTCTTCGTCAGGGCGCGTGGTGGCGTGCACCGCTGGCCTCCACTCTGGTTGGCTCGGTGGTTGATACCACCATCTTCTTTAGCATTGCTTTTTCCGGGGCGTTGACCTGGATTGAACCGGGAAATGACATTTCCTGGGCCGGTGAGATGCTACCACTACTGGGTACTGGCCCTGTTGCCCCATTGTGGGTCTCACTGGCCGTTGCTGACTGGATGGTGAAACTGTCGCTGGCTCTGCTGGCGCTGGTTCCATTCCGTATCATTGTCAATCGCTTGATGGCGGGACAACAATCCCACAGCTAAGAAAAAACTGCGGGCGCACTCTTTGCCAGTGCGCCCGCTCACGTTACGACGCCACTCATGTTGCGTATCAATGACTCCATCACCCTGCAGGACTGGGAACTAAGCGAAAGCTTCATGCGCGCTTCGGGCCCCGGTGGTCAGAATGTGAATAAAGTATCTTCGGCTGTTGAACTTCGGTTTGAAGCTGAACGCTCACCTTCGCTAAGTGGTCCGGTCAAGAACCGTTTGAAACGATTGGCCGGTCGCCGCTGGAATAAAGACGGCGCGTTGATTTTGCAGTGTGATGAAACCCGTTCACAACAGCGCAACCGTGACCTTGTGCGTGAACGTCTGGTGGAACTGATCCGCAAATCGCTAACCGCACCAAAACGCCGCATCGCCACCAAACCCACCCGTGGTTCAGTGCAGCGCCGTATCACCGCTAAAAAACAACGCAGTGAATTGAAAGCGACGCGTGGTAAATTCGGCGACGACTAGAACCTCTGATTGCGCCTGCCAATTACGCTGCTACCTTGCGGCCTAACTAATTGGGAGAAGATCATGCGGCTGAACGGAAAAACTGCCATTGTCACCGGTGGAGCCTCGGGGTTTGGGGCTGGTATTGTTGAGAAGTTTCTGGCCGAGGGCGCCCGGGTTATGGTTGCCGACATCAACGGCGATGCCGCTGCTAAGATGGCAGAAACCTGCGGAGAAAATGCAATTGCGCAAACCGTTGACGTGGCAGATGCCGCATCGGTTGATGCCATGGCGCAGGCTGCAATTGCCACATTTGGTCATGTCGATATCCTGATCAACAACGCTGGTGTGACTCATTTGCCAACACCATTGGACGAGGTCAGCGAGGATGATTTTGACCGGGTGTTCAACGTGAACATGAAGTCCGTTTACCTGACTGCTCGTGCATTGGTCCCCCACATGAAGAGCCGCCAATCTGGCGCGATTCTAAATGTTGCCTCTACCGCTGGTGTCAGCCCGCGTCCCAACCTGAACTGGTACAATGCTTCTAAGGGCTGGATGATCACCGCCACCAAAGCCATGGCAGTGGAACTGGCACCGCAGGGTATTCGTGTGAACGCAATCAACCCTGTTGCGGGCGAAACACCGTTGCTGAAATCCTTCATGGGGGAAGACACGCCTGAAATCCGCGCCAAATTTATCTCGACCATTCCAATCGGGCGGTTCTCTACCCCAGAAGACATGGGCAACGCAGCCTGTTTCTTATGCTCGGATGAGGCCAGCATGGTGACAGGTGTCGCAATGGAAGTAGACGGAGGACGTTGCATATGAGCCGTGTAAATTTGGTAGAGAAATTAGCCCTATTCAGCTCTCACTGGGACCCCAAAGTTATTGCAGACTATAATGGCAACGACGTCATGGTGGTTAAATTCCAAGGCGAGTATCCGTATCATTTTCATGCTGACACCGACGACTTCTTTCTCGTTCTCGAAGGAGAGATGGTGATGGACATTGAAGGCGAACCCTCGGAAATCGTGCGCGCGGGCGAATTATATATCGTCCCCAAAGGTGTGACCCATCGTCCCCGTGCAGAGAATGAATGCAAAGTATTGTTGATCGAACCTAAGGGCGAGCCCAACTCTGGTTCCGGTGACCCAGCCACTGCCGCCCCCAAGCCAAGGATCTGAAACGTGATCCCCGGCCCCAAAAACCTGATCACGGACGTTCCGGGATTAAAAGTCGGCAATGCTCAGGATGATGCGTTGAAATCTGGTGCAACCGTCTTGACCGCCGACCAACCATTTACTGCGTCGGTGCATGTCATGGGCGGTGCCCCCGGCACGCGGGAAACCGATCTGCTTGCCCCCGACAAATCTGCGGGAGGTGTTGACGCGTTGGTTCTGTCAGGTGGATCGGCCTATGGGCTGGATACCTGTTCCGGCGTAGTTGACGGACTGCGCGCGCAAGGGCGGGGTTTCAAATTGGGGCCTGCCATCATCCCACTGGTTCCTGGAGCCATACTGTTTGACCTTCTAAATGGCGGTGACAAAAGCTGGCAGAACAACCCGTACCGTGATTTGGGTCGCGCAGCCTATGACGCCGCAGATGAAGATTTTGAAATCGGGACGGTAGGAGCAGGCACAGGTGCGCTGACTTCAATGCTGAAAGGCGGGTTAGGATCAGCTTCTTTGGTTCTGGACGATGGTATAACTGTCGGCGCATTGGTCGCAGCCAATCCTTTGGGAGCAGTTACCACGCCCGGTGATCGCCATTTTTGGGCCGCCTCGTTTGAAATTGACGGTGAATTTGGCGGTTTGGGTCCGGATCCAACAGCTGGTCTGGTTGGGCCACAAGAAAGCCGCAAGAAGCAACAGATGTTGCGGCAGGCCGCAAATTTACCGCTGAGAGATGAGCGTGGGAACACCACAATTGCGATCGTAGCCACTGACGCGCCGCTCACCAAGGCTCAATGTCAACGATTGGCTACCGCCGCACATGACGGCATTGGGCGGGCTACGGTTCCGGCACACACGCCGTGGGACGGGGACTTGGTATTTGGCCTGAGCACTTCAGAGCAAACGACACCAAGTAGCGAGCCAGATCTTGCCCTGATTGGACACGCCGCCGCAGTTTGCCTGAGCAGGGCCATCGCCCGGGCGGTATTCCACGCAAAACCCGCACCCGGCGACCTACTGCCATGTTGGAAAAACTCTTGAATTGACAACTTTCGCGACATTTTAGCTGATATAGATCAAACTCGCAGCCTGACAGTTGACTATTGTGCAGCCAAGGCTCGTATTGCCAACAGCCACATGAACCGGAGCAAAAAATATGAAAACACTTATTGCAACTGCATTTATTGGCCTGCTGGCCGTGCCGGCATTTGCCGAGGGTGACATTGCCAAGGGCGAGAAAGCCTTTAAAAAATGCAAGGCCTGCCACAGCGTGACATCGGCAGATGGCGAAGCGATCGTCAAAGGCGGCAAGACCGGCCCGAACCTATTTGGCCTTCCTGGCCGCGCCGCAGGCACGGTTGAAGGATTCAAATATGGCAAGGATATTGTTGCCGCCGGTGAAGGAGGCCTGGTCTGGTCCGAGGAAACTTTTGTTGGCTTTGTAACTGATCCCAAAGGATACCTGCGCGAAGTCACAGGGGATGGCAAAGCCAAATCAAAAATGTCCTTTAAGCTGAAAAAAGGTGGCGAAGACATTTTTGCCTTCCTGGCCAGCGTTAGCCCTGCTCCCGTAGCGGAAGAAACAGAAGAAGCTGCTGAAGCACCCGCCAGCAACTAAGGTAACACCCTTTGAGCAAGTGAAAGGCCGCAGCTCGTTGCTGCGGCCTTTCGTTCTATTGCAATCACGGTCACCTGATATTAGCGATTAACTTCGACGATGCCCTTGGTGGGCCTGACCCGACTCGTAACAATCGTGGACCCGGTATGAACACAATGATTCCAGCCTGGATTGACGGCACTCTGACCCCAACAGACAAGCTGCTGGCCCATAAAAAAGGCCTAAAACACAAGGCGGTATCGGTATTTGTTGTAAAAGGGCTGGATATCCTGCTGCAACGCCGAGCTCTTGGCAAATATCACACACCTGGTCTGTGGGCGAACACCTGCTGCACCCATCCGATGTGGGACGAACAGGCCTCTGCCTGTGCTGTGCGCCGTATGCAAGAAGAGCTTGGAATTACCGGGCTTTACCCAGAGTACCGACATCGTCTGGAGTACCGTGCGGATGTCGGCAACGACCTGATCGAGCACGAAGTTGTAGATATATTCTTGGCCCATGTGCATCGACCGCTGAAACTGATGGTAAACCCGGATGAGGTCATGGACACCCGTTGGGTAAACTACCACGATTTAATCGCAGAGGTTGCCCGACATCCCGAGCGGTTCACCCCTTGGCTAAAAATATACCTGCAAAATTATGCCGACACAATTTTTGGCCCAGACTTAATCATCGCATCCAAGAACTGAACCGAGAGCAGGTCTATCTGCCGTCTTGCCCTGCTTTGTCCAATGTGCTTCCTAGATGCCCATAACTAGGAGGTATACTTATGACTATTCTCATCGCGGGTGGCGGTATCGCAGGACTGACGCTTGGGCTGACCCTGCATCAGATTGGCGTGCCTTTTCATATTTATGAGGCCACCGCCGAGATTAAACCGATGGGAGTTGGCATCAACCTTCAACCCAATGCAGTGCGCGAGTTGCTGGATCTTGATCTTGCTGACGAGCTCGACGCGATTGGGGTAAAGACCAAGCAATATGGGTTTTATTCAAAACTTGGGAAAACCATCTGGGAGGAACCGCGCGGAACTTGGGCTGGCTATGCCTGGCCGCAGTACTCTGTCCACCGCGGTGCACTGCAAATGATGCTGTACCATGTGTTGCTGGATCGTGCGGGTCCAGACTGTATCACCACTGGGGCGCGGGCTGCAGGGTTTGAAAATACCGAAACCGGCGCTGCATTACTTCTGGCAGATGGTCGTCGAGTTGAGGGAAACTTGGTTATCGCCGCCGATGGCATTCATTCCGCCCTGCGGGCGCAGATTGCACCTGATGAAGGAGCGCCAATCTGGAATGGCCGCATCCTTTGGCGCGCCACCACCCGCGCCAAGGCGCTATTAGGCGGTGCTGCCATGGTGATGATTGGCCATGATCAAGTACGGTTGGTTGCCTATCCAATTTCGGAACCTGATGAAAATGGCATCGCAACAGTTAACTGGATTGCCGAGAAGAGCTTTGATCCATCAGCACCGTGGAAGAAAGAAGACTGGAACCGCGCAGCCGATATCAACGATTTCCTACCGGATTTTGCCGATTGGAAGTTTGACTGGATCGACGTGCCTGCCCTAATCAAAGGGGCTGAAATGGTTTATGAATATCCGATGGTTGACCGAGATCCGTTGGATCAATGGACTTTCGGCAATGTCACCCTGATGGGTGATGCAGCGCACCCTACCTATCCGGTTGGATCCAACGGTGCAGGACAAGCCATCCTTGATGCTCGTATCATCGGTGCGCGTCTGATCGAGCACGGTATCACAGCACAGGCACTGCAAGCATTTGAAGACGAAGTCCGCCCCATCGCTACCGGGGTTGGTAATGCCAATCGGTCAGGCAACGGCCCCGATGGGGTGTTGCAACAGGTCGAAGATTTATGTGGTGGCGATTTTGAAGATATCGGCAGCGTGATATCTTTGGACAATCTGGCTGCACATGCCGAAAAATACAAAACCTTGGCTGGGTTTTCCATTGAAACGCTGAATGCCAAACCGCGCATCATCGCCGAAGGAGCGCGGGTCAGCTAAACAAAACGCGCCTGACCCGGTATTGTAGGTCAGGCGCCCGCCTATTCCGCGCAAGGCGAAGCAGGACTACACCCCGATCACAGCCTGTACTGCCCGTTGCCAGCGGGCATATGCCGCCTCGCGCGGGGCAACGTCCAATTGTGGTGTGAATTGACGATCCAGCGCCCAAGTCTCTGCAAACCCATCCTGATCAGGATAGATTCCAGCCTGCATCCCGGCCAACCAGGCAGCACCCAGCGCGGTGGTTTCCTGCATCACCGGTCGGTCAACCGCAGCACCCAATAGGTCGGACAGGCTCTGCATGGTCCAATTGCTGGCGCTCATTCCGCCATCAACGCGCAGGGTGACATGGGTATCCCCGCCCCAGTCGGCGCGCATTGCCTCCCACAGATCACGGGTCTGATAACCAACACTTTGCAATGCCGCACGGGCGATTTCAGCAGGCCCAGAATTGCGGGTCAGGCCAAACACAGCACCACGACATTCGGGCTGCCAATAGGGCGCGCCCAGACCAGTAAACGCAGGCACCAGCAACACATCCTGACCAGGATCAGCCTGTGGAGCCAGATCACCCGTTTGCGCTGCGTTTTCGATCACGCCCAACCCGTCGCGCAGCCATTGCACCGCAGCACCGGCGATAAAGATGGAACCTTCCAGAGCATAGGTTGGCTTGCCGTTCAGCTGATAGGCGATGGTCGTCAGCATTCGATTCTTAGACACCACTGGAGTTTCCCCAGTGTTGAGCAGCGCAAAACATCCTGTGCCATAAGTGGATTTCATCATGCCGGGTTGGAAACAGGCCTGACCGATCGTTGCAGCCTGTTGGTCACCAGCCACACCCAGAATAGCAATCTCACCCCCCAGAATATCAGCGCTGGTAGTGCCAAAATCAGCTGCACAATCTTTGACCTCGGGCAGCATTGCCATTGGAACATCCAGCAGGCTGCAAATCTCATTGCTCCATTGACCTTCGCGGATGTCGTACATCAGCGTTCGCGCTGCATTGGTGGCGTCAGTCACATGCGAAGTGCCGCCTGACAATCGCCAGATCAAAAAGCTGTCCACGGTGCCAAACAACAACTCTCCGTTCGCCGCCCGTTCACGACTGCCGGGTAAAGAGTCGAGGATCCATTTGAGTTTGGTACCCGAAAAATAGGGGTCAAGCAGCAAGCCTGTCTGATGGCTGATCGACGCCTCATGACCTGCATCACGCAGATCTTCACATATCCCGGTGGTCCGCCGATCCTGCCAGACAATGGCGTTGTGGATGGGTTTGCCGGTTTCACGATCCCACACGACGGTGGTTTCACGCTGGTTGGTTATACCAATACCCGCGATTTGGGATGCCGTGATCTCGTTTTCAGCCATCACCTGCCGACAGGTTTCAACCGTTGTATTCCACAGGTCTTCGGGATCATGTTCAACCCAACCCGCCTGAGGGAAGTGCTGCGTAAATTCCTGCTGAGCGCTACCAACAACCTGCATCTGAGCATCAAACAAAATTGCCCGTGTCGATGTGGTGCCCTGATCGATTGCCAGAATATTGCTCATGTCCGCCCCTCCAAAACGTTTCAGAGTGGACACTAGCCGTAAATCCGCTACCGCTACCAGTCCTTACTAATTATTTAGTACAGGAACTTCGATGTTGTCGATCAAGCGGATGCCATCCATCCATGCCGCCACCAGCAAACGGGCGGGGCGGGTTGGTGTTTGCAACAATTGCAGGCGATCCTCGCAACGCAGGTCAAAGTATTCGATATCGGTAAAACCCAATGCTTCCAATTTACTCCGGGCCTCATCCGCCAAGGGGCCAAACCCTTCCCCCCCAGCCAGCCGAGCAGCGACCTGTTGCATGACCGGATACAAGCCAGCCGCCCGATCCAGTCCTTCGGCAGAGAGGCGCAGATTGCGCGAAGACATTGCAAGGCCAGATGGTTCGCGCACTGTGGGGCAGCCGATCACCTTAATCGGGATATCCAGATCCCGCGCCATGCGTTTGACAACCATCAATTGCTGAAAATCTTTTTGGCCAAAATAGGCCCGATGCGCCCCGGTTTGCAGGAATAGTTTAGCCACCACAGTTGCCACACCGTCAAAATGCCCGGCGCGGAACTCACCCTCTAACACATCGCTCACACCTGAGACCGACACGTTAGTCGCGTAACCATCTGGATAGATCTGGCTGCCGTCAGGAACATAGATCACGTCCACATTATGCCCGGCCAGCTTCTCGGCATCTTGATGTTCGGTACGCGGGTAGTTGGCCAAATCCGCTGCATTGTTAAATTGTCGTGGATTGACAAAAATGGTCACGATCACACGATCACAATCAGCACAGGCGGCCTCAACAAGTGACAAATGACCGGCATGCAACGCCCCCATAGTGGGAACCACTGCCACGCTCTCAGCCGCACGGATCCACGATGCATGTTTAGCGCGCAACTCGTTCAGATTGCGCAAGATAGGTGCTGTCATTTCTTGGTACTCTGCTTAGGGGCCTGATCGCCAAATACATGTTCAGCTGCGGGGAATTCCCGCGCCCGAACTTCGGCGGCATATTCAGCAATAGCGGCTTCGGCTGAATCGCCAAGGTCGGCATATCGTTTTACAAATTTCGCTTTGAATGCAGTGAAGAAACCCAACATGTCATCTACCACCAAGATTTGCCCGTCACATCCTGCGGACGCCCCAATGCCAATGGTTGGGATTGAAACCTCGGCTGTAATTTGATCGGCCAAACGTTGCGGCACCTTTTCAAGCACCACTGAAAATGCCCCGGCATCGGCCACCGCTTGGGCATCGGCCAGTACCAAATCACCCTGCTCTTCCCGGCCTTGCACCTTGTATCCACCCAGCGTGTTGACGGATTGTGGTGTCAAACCAATGTGCGCCATGACAGGAATTCCGCGCGCGACCAAAAACCGGATGGTTTCAGCCATCTCCACTCCGCCCTCCAGTTTCACGGCTGCAGCACCGGTTTCTGCCATCAATCGGGCGGCATTGCGGAACGCCTGTTGCGGGCCCTCTTCGTATGAACCAAACGGCATATCTATGACCAACATCGCATGGTCCAAACCGCGTGATACCGCCTGACCGTGCAGGATCATCATCTCCATCGTCACACCCAGTGTCGATGGCAACCCGTGCAGCACCATGCCAAGGCTATCGCCGACCAACACAAAATCACAATGACGGTCCATCAACCGCGCCATGGGAGTCGTATAAGCCGTTAGGCTGACGATAGGTTGGTTGCCCTTGCGGGCACGAATATCATCGGCTGTCATAGCTGATTGTTTGGATGTCGCACTCATTAGCAGTCGTCCCCGTTCGAATAGCGCACGACTACCAAGTAACGCGGCGTGCTTCTAGTGCGCCAAATGCACCCATGGTCTTGATTACTTAACGCAAAGCAGGAACACTCAACGACAAAGCGCTGGGATTAAATGGCGCGAACAACCAGACGGGGAGTTTTGTTATGTCATTCAGATCCATCATACTTGCGGCCAGTTCGGCCTTGGCGCTGACCGCGGGTGCGGCCGCCGCGAAGGACTCGATTATTGTAGCGATGCAGTTGGAGCCGCCCCACCTGGACCCGACCAGTGCAGCAGCTGGCGCAATTGACTCGGTGCTTTATTCCAATGTTTTCGAAGGTCTGACCCGGTTTATGGGCGATGGCGCTGTGGTGCCCGGACTGGCCGAAAGCTGGGACATTTCCAGCGATGGGCTAACCTATACCTTCAAATTACATTCAGGTGTCATGTTCCACGATGGCACTGCCATGGACAGTGAGGATGTAAAATTCAGCCTGGATCGCGCACGCGCTGAAGACAGCACCAACGCACAAAAGGCACTGTTTGCAGGTATCACCGATGTTTCGGTTGTCGATCCACAGACCGTCACGGTCACCTTGGCCGAGCCAAATGGTAACTTCCTGTTTAACCTGGCCTGGGGTGACGCGGTTATCGTCGCGCCTGAAAGCATCGACGACATCAAAACCAATCCAGTTGGGACAGGAGCTTTCAAATTTTCCAACTGGGTTCAGGGTGACAAAATTGAGCTAGCCAAAAATGGCGACTATTGGGGCACTCCGGCAGTTCTGAATAGCGCAACCTTCAAATTCATCAGCGATCCGACTGCGGCCTTTGCAGCTGTCATGGCCGAAGATGTCGACGTGTTCACTGGTTTCCCTGCTCCAGAAAACCTGCCCCAGTTTGAAGCCGATCCCCGGTTTCAGGTTCTGGTCGGCTCGACCGAGGGTGAAACCATCCTGTCGACCAACAACCAGCAGCCACCCTTTGATGATGTCCGCATCCGTCAAGCTGTGGCCCATGCCATCGACCGTCAAGCGATTATCGACGGCGCTATGTTTGGATATGGCACCCCAATCGGTAGCCACTTTGCGCCACACAACCCTGCCTATGTCGATCTGACCGGTAACTCTGCCTATGATCCAGCGAAGGCAAAGGCACTGTTGGCCGAAGCGGGTATGGCCGATGGGTTTGAAACCACACTGCACCTGCCACCGCCTTCCTATGCGCGTCGCGGTGGAGAAATCATTGCCGCACAGCTGGCCGAAGTTGGAATCAAAGCTGAGATCATCAATGTGGAATGGGCCCAATGGCTGGAAACAGTATTCCGTGGCAAAGATTTTGGCCTGACCATTGTCAGCCACACTGAACCTATGGACATCGGTATTTATGCCCGCTCTGAGTACTATTTCCAGTACGACAACAAGGGCTTCCAGGAGTTGATGACAGGCCTGAATGCCACCACTGATCCTGGCAAGCGAATTGACCTGATGCAGCAGGCGCAAACCATCCTATCCGAAGACTACGTGAACGGATACTTGTTCCAGCTTGCCCAACTGAGTGTGGCCAAAGCCGACGTTCAGGGGTTGTGGACCAATGCGCCCACTCAAGCCACAGACCTGACGGCCGTAAGCTGGGCCAAGTAATACCTTTAAGAGCAGTTCAAGGCCCCGGAAACGGGGCCTTTTTCAGTTCAATGCAGCCAGTTTTTCGGGTGCGCGCATAATGTACATCCATGCTACCTGTCCCTGCGTGTCGGGCAGCAATGTAATGATATCTTCGATCCTGTCGCCTACACAGTGCATGAGCGCTGGAAGATTATTGGCAAAACAAGGGACAATCCGCCCACCAGGTTGTCCCAACGTTTTGGCCGCAACTGACAACATGACCAATCCGATTTCCTCTGACCCAAGCAGCGGCCGACGAGCGGCGCGCACAGATGGGCCGCCGTCTGTTATCGCAACAGCGTCTGCTGCTAGCAATTTGGTGACAGCATCAAAGTCTCCGTTAGAAGCCGCCGTAAAAAATTCCCCGATCAGAGTTGAGATTTGGACGTTGGACACATCAAATCGTGGCCCGCTGTTGTGAACACGTTTACGGGCGCGACTAACCAACTGACGGCAGGCGGCCTCGGACTTACCCAAGGTTCGAGCCAGATCAACATAGGCCACATCAAAAGCCTCGCGCAGGATAAACGCCGCCCGTTCCGTTGCATCCAACCGTTCCATTGCCCAAAGCAGAGCCAATCCACAGTCCTGAGCTTGAATAAAATCCGCTTCAACCGTGCGCTCAGCTGTGACGACCAGTGGTTCGGGCAACCATGGACCGACATAGGTTTCCCGCCGCCGCTGTGCCGCGCGCAAGGCATCTATGGCGATGCGGGTGGCCACTCGTGTCAACCAGGCCTCGGGGTTCTTCACCGCATCCCGGTCTGTACCAGCCCACCGCAACCAAGTGTCCTGAACGGCATCTTCGGATGCTGCACGTTCACCTAGCATACGATAGCAGATCGAAATAAGGCGTGGCCGATGCCGTTCGAACTCCCGAGTCGCGTCATCATTACTCATTCAGAACCAGCTCCTCTTGTTTACCAAACCTTAGACGACTGCAGGTCGCCCCGTGCCCCAATGACCTTTTGAAAACAGGATAGAACCGCCCCGATGCCGAAGCATAAGCAACCGCAACAAGCCCTTTGCGCCCGAACTTCTTTGTAATCTCTTGTGCCATCCGGTCAGTTTCTAAATCGCCAGCAATGGCAGCAACGGCAAACCTATATCCCAACCCCACATCCCCGGCCAGTTCACTGTACCCATCTGCACAGGTCCGCAATTTTTCCGATGACACGCCAGTATCGATCGACATGTCGATCACCAGCTGCGCGCAGGGTCCACAATCCCCATCCAATGTCGAAGCCAAGAGTGCACCTGCAATCACCTCATCAGCATTTTTCAAACCGCGGTAGCCAATTACCGCCGGATACAAAGCCAGTCGCGCTCCGGCAGATCTAGACACGTCAATCACGTCTAACATGTAGGAAACATCATATTGGTATTTCCGACCAAAGGCACGCGTAGCGCGTTGCAGGAACCAGCGGATCATCGGTTCATCTCCTTATTGCGGAGGCGCACAATCATAGACACGGCCAACCACGCCGGGAGCTGGATTCCGATCAAATTACTCAAGGCGATCAGATCCATGGGCCCGCCCCGCGCACCCCAGATCCAAAAATGAAACACAGCATGCATCACCGGCCAAGCCACCCCAAACACACAAGCGGTTTGGTCCTGCCGCAAAGCGCCCCAAATCAATCCACAGCCCGAAACCAAAAAGATCATAGCGATGTCGCGGACGAAATGCAGGTTGAATGCCCCCGTCATTACCACTCCGGGGGTCAACTCGTACCAGAGTTCTGGTGCCAGCCACATCAACACCCCTAACCCCCCAAAATATGCCCCAATTGCTAGCAATACAGATCGCACCATCAGATCTCTCCTTTTGCCAATCAGACGAGGGAGAACCTGCTTCTGTGACAGCAAAGTCAAAAAAATGATAAAGGCGCGTATCACGCACCAAACACCCCTTAAACCGTTAACAATATACAGTTTTCATAAGTGCCCTTGCGTTTCTTTCTTCATAACTCTGGACGTTGGCAAAACCCGCTCCTAACGTGACGGTAATGTTACGCTATTCCGTCAAACGTCTCTTCTCCCTAATCCTCAGTCTGGCTGTTGCCTCACTGGTGATTTTCTTTGTCATCGAAATCGCACCCGGCGATCCGGCTTCCTTTATGCTGGGTATCAATGCACAGCCCGACACAGTGGCTGCACTGCGTACTGAATTGGGGTTAGATCAGTCCAAGTTCAGCCGTTATGCGGCTTGGGTCGGCGGCATGCTAAGTGGTGATTTTGGAACCTCTTACACCTATCGCACCCCAGTAGCGGAAATGATCGCGGACCGGTTGTGGGTGTCGCTACCGCTAGCGCTGTATGCGCTGGCCCTATCAACATTGATAGCCTTTCCTGCAGGTATTTACGCAGCCGCACGTCGGGGAAAGGCAGGCGATATGGCAGTGATGGGTGCAACTCAATTGGGTGTGGCTGTGCCAAACTTCTGGTTTGCGATGATGTTGGTGCTGATCTTTGCTATCAACCTGCGCTGGTTCAACGCTGGAGGTTTTGTCGGCTGGGACGAAGGCCTTCTAGCCGGGCTACATTCACTGACACTGCCTGCCATTTCACTGGCATTGCCACAGGCCGCAATTCTGGCGCGGGTCATGCGCTCGGCACTGCTGGACATACTGGGTGAAGACTTTATGCGCACCGCCCGCGCCAAAGGATTGAGCCGCCGTCAAGCCCTGTGGCGGCATGGGCTGCGTAATGCGCTAATCCCGGTGCTGACTATCATCGGGTTACAGTTTTCGTTTCTACTGGCCGGTGCCATCATCATTGAACAGGTTTTCTATCTGCCGGGGCTGGGACGTTTGGTGTTTCAGGCAATCTCAGCCCGTGATCTGATCGTTGTGGAATCGGTGGTCATGCTGCTGGTGTTTGCAGTGATCACCGTGAATTTCCTGGTTGATCTGGCCTATGCAGCCGTAGATCCGCGACTTAGGAGCCGCACATGAGCCGAAATCTGATCCTTGGCGGAGCGTTGTCGGCGCTGGTGTTGCTGGCGGCAATGGTGTCCTTTGTCTGGACACCGTTTGATCATACCACGATGGATATCCCTTCAAAGCTACAGACCCCCAATGCAATCCACTGGTTGGGCACGGACCACTTTGGCCGCGATATATTCTCGATGATCATGGTTGGTGCCCGTACCTCTATTGCGGTGGCTCTTGTCGCGGTTGGCATTGGTATGAGCATCGGGGTGCCGCTGGGGTTAGCTGCCGCCGCCCGTAGTGGCAGCTGGCTAGACGAGCTGATCATGCGGGGAAATGATCTGGTGTTTGCCTTCCCGTCACTGGTCATCGCTATTCTGATCACTGCTATTTTTGGCGCGGGTGCGGTTAACGCGATCATCGCCATTGGTATTTTCAACATCCCTGTCTTTGCCAGGATCACCCGTGGTGCAGCCCTGTCGCTGTGGCAGCGCGAATTCATTCTGGCAGCCCGTGTAGCTGGCAAAAACGCTGCTCGCATTTCTGCTGAACACATCCTGCCCAATGTCGCCAACCTATTGATTGTACAGGGCACGATACAGTTTTCATTGGGCATCTTGGCCGAGGCCGGACTGTCTTATGTTGGACTGGGCGCGCAGCCCCCTACCCCCAGTTGGGGCCGAATGCTGGCGGATGCACAGACCATGGTCAGCTTTGCCCCGCATTTAGCGCTGATCCCGGGCACGGCCATCATCCTGACCGTTCTGGGCTTAAACTTGATGGGGGATGGGCTACGAGACTGGCTGGACCCCAAACTGCGGGTGGCCCGGACATGAGCCTACTTAACATTCAAAACCTGACGCTATCGATTGGCGACAGTGCCATCCTGAAAGATGTCTCTCTTTCGGTCGCCCCGGGTGAGATCGTCGCGGTCACTGGCGAAAGCGGATCGGGAAAGTCTATGACCGCGCTAGCCGTGATGCAGTTGTTGCCTGAATTGGCGCAGGCCAACGGCACGCTCTCGCTGGACGGCATCAATCTATTGGAACAAAGCGAGGAGCAGTTATGCGCTTTGCGCGGTGCCTCCATCGGGATGGTGTTTCAGGAACCCATGACAGCGCTGAACCCCGTCAAAACGATTGGCGATCAGGTGATGGAGACCATCCTGATTCACAAAGCGATGTCATCAGCCAATGCGCGCCAACATGCACAGGAGATGCTGGAACGTGTTGGCCTGCCCGCTGACCGGTTTCCACTAAGCCGCTTTCCCCACGAGTTATCCGGCGGTCAGCGCCAGCGAGTGGTGATCGCAATGGCCATCGCCCTTCGCCCAAAATTGCTAATCGCTGACGAACCAACGACGGCACTGGACGTGACCACGCAGGCTCAAATCCTGGCCCTTCTAAAAGATCTGGTACAAGACTTTGGCATGGGGCTGTTGATGATCACCCATGATCTGGCGGTGGTCGCCGACCTGGCTGATCGCATTGTAGTGATGCGACACGGAGAGGTCGTAGAAAGCGGGACGACTCAGGGATTGTTGGCCAACATGCAACATCCTTATACCCGGATGCTGTTTGCGGCATCAAACCATCAGGTCGCGTTACCACCTGCCCCAGCACCTAAGCCACTGCTACAGGTCAAAGGCGCAGTCCGTGACTACCGCCTGCCGCGTAAGTCGCTATTTGGTGCGCCCGGCCACTATCGCGCGGTCAAGGATGTCAGTTTCACCTTGAACCGAGGGGAGCGGCTGGGGTTGGTGGGCGAGTCTGGCTGTGGGAAATCGACCCTTACACGGGCAATTCTCGGATTGGAACCGTTGCAAGGCGGTGAAATTCTGTTGGACGGTGGTCCTATCGGCATCAATCAATCTGCTGAACAGCGTCGTAAAATGCAGGTGGTGTTTCAGGATCCATTTGGTAGTTTCAATCCGCGCCACCGGGTTGACCGATTGATCACAGAACCCTTTCATCTGTTGGACAAGCCCCCCACAGGCAGCTCTAGACGTGACTTGATCGCTGAAACTCTCACTGCAGTTGGGCTATCGCCTGATGATGCCGCCAAGTTTATCCACCAATTTTCCGGTGGGCAACGCCAACGCATCGCCATTGCACGCGCCTTGATCACACGCCCAGAGTTGATCCTGTTTGATGAAGCTGTCTCGGCACTGGATGTGTCTGTACGGGCGCAAATTCTCGATCTACTGGCCGAGCTGTGCAAATCTTATGCGCTGACCTATCTGTTCATCAGCCATGACTTGAACGTGGTGCGGACGATTACGGATCGGGTACTTGTGATGAAAGCCGGTGAAATTGTTGAACAAGGTGCTACCGAGGCCGTATTCACATCACCAAAACACGCCTATACTCAGTCGCTCTTAGCTGCTGCACCAGTTTTACCTGACCTTGGTAAAGGGGCTATCGTTGCATGACCCTGTCATTGACCCTGATTTTACCACGTGAGCGTGCCCAACTAGCCGCTGCGCTGGCGCCTTATTTCTTTGAAATAGCCCCCACCGCCCCAATGAACCCGGATGACCGGGCTGAACAGGTGCTACACCGCAAGGATGTTACAGCGTTCTGGATCAACAATGGAGGCTCCCGTATTGGTTTTGCCATTGTCCTAAACCTGCCCGAAGACCGCCGGGAACTGTCTGAATTTGCAATTTTCCCAAAACACCGGCGCCAAGGGCTTGGATATCAGGCGGCGCAAATCCTGTTGCAGGAATTTCCCGGGCGCTGGCGCATGGGCCTCTCCGCCCATTCCAAGCAAGCCGCCGCCTTTTGGGGGACTTGCCTTAGCGGTATGCCCGGCGTGCGCGATCTGCGCGAAGGGGCCCCCTTTTCTAAACACCAGATCAAAAGCTACACTTTCGATATTGCAGGACCAAACAATGACTGACGCTACTCCCCTATGGTTCAATCCCACCACCTGCCTGATTGGCGGCGAATGGGTCAGCCCTACCGACGACAAGACACTGACGTTAGTGAACCCATCGGATGGTAGTGACATTTGTGAAATTGCGCGCGGTGGGCCAAGTGACATTGACGCCGCAGTGCAAGCCGCAGAGGCAGCCTTGGATGGCGACTGGGGCCGGATGACCGCATTGGAGCGTGGCCGTATTCTGACCCGCATCGGTCAATTGGTGCTGGAGCGTGTTGATGAACTGGCAGCGCTTGAGGCGATGGATGTTGGCAAGCCACTGACCCAGGCACGGGCAGACGCTGTTGCACTGGCACGGTACTGCGAATTTTACGGCGGTGCCGCTGATAAGGTACACGGAGAAACCATTCCCTACCTGGATGGCTACACCGTCTACACCCTACGCGAACCGCATGGGGTGACGGGCCATATTGTCCCTTGGAACTATCCGATGCAAATCATCGGTCGCTCCGTTGGTGCAGCCCTGGCGATGGGCAATGCCTGTGTGTTGAAACCTGCCGAGGAAGCTTGCCTGACAGCGCTGGCTTTTGCCCACATTGCAGTAGAAGCAGGATTGCCCGCTGGCGCCTTGAACGTGGTGCCAGGACTGGGGGCAGAAGCTGGCGCCTCGCTATCATCACATCCAGGCGTGCATCATATTTCATTCACCGGTTCTGTGGCTACAGGTGCATTGATCCAGCAGGCGGCTGGTAAAAACGTTATCCCCGTGACGTTGGAGCTGGGCGGCAAATCACCTCAGCTGGTTTTTGATGATGCAGACCTGGATGCAGCGCTGCCGTTTCTAGTCAACGCTGGATGTCAGAATGCCGGCCAGACCTGCTCGGCCTCCTCTCGTATTCTGGTGCAGCGTGGTGTCTACGACGAGGTCGTCACACGTATGAGTGCGGCCTATGGCGAATTGACCGTTGGCCCAGCCACAGATGATTTGCGCGTCGGGCCACTGATTTCAAATCGACAAAAGCAGATCGTTGAGGGGTTCCTTGAAAAAGGATCGGATCTAACTGTGGCAGCACAAGGGGTTATCGTAGACGGGGCGCCAGACACCGGGGCCTATGTACGCCCGACGTTATTTAAAGATGTCCCCTCTGGTCACTCCCTAGCGCGGGATGAAATCTTTGGTCCAGTGCAGGTCATCATCGTCTTTGACACCGAAGAAGAAGCTCTTGAGATTGCCAATTCCACCGACTACGGCCTTGTCGCCAGCGTATGGAGCCGTGATGGCGCCCGGCAAATGCGGTTGGCGAAAAAGCTGCGGGCTGGACAGGTGTTCCTGAACAACTACGGGGCCGGAGGTGGTGTTGAACTGCCATTTGGTGGAGTTGGAAAATCTGGCCATGGCCGCGAAAAAGGGTTCGAGGCGCTGTATGGATTTTCGCAGCTGAAAACAGTCGCAGCGCACCATGGCTAAGCCTTGAAGGCCTCGGTTGGACTTGCCATCACGCTGGCACTGACGGCAGTGATCCTGTTCGATGTCATGGGTCTGATTATTAAACATCTGTCGCCCCGTTATGGTGCGGCAGAACTATCTGCCTATCGCAACTTCTTTGGCATTTTTCCTTCGGTCCTTGCCCTTTGGTCATCACGCCAGTGGCACGCATCTGGTCGCCCCTTGCGATTGCGACAATGGAAGCTTGGATTGATGCGCGGGCTTTACGTCACGGTGGCGCAGTTCCTGTTTTATTACTCACTGGGCGTCCTGCCTTTTGCCACCGCGTCAACCATCACCTATGCCAATGCTATTTTTGTCACTGCCCTTGCCGTTCCCCTACTGAGTGAACGCGTGGGTTGGATACGCTGGGCAGCGGTCTTGATGGGGTTTGGCGGTGTCATCATGGTCATGCAGCCCGGCAGTGACAGCTTCACTTATGTTGCAATTGCCCCTCTGGGGGCGGCGTTTCTGTACGCACTTGCTGGCGTAACCGCGCGGTTAATGGACACGGACGTCCCCAGCCCACTAATCAACCTGTACTCTACGATTGCCGCCCTGATAGGATCTTTGTGCCTTGCTCTGGCGATTGGAAATTTCCCCCCAATTGCAAGCCTGTCCGATTTGTTCTGGATCTTTGCCATGGGCGCGGTAGGTGGCACGGCTGTGTTGTGTATGGTAGTGTCATACCGAATGACCGAACAAAGTAATCTGGCACCCTTCAGCTATTTCGGCATTCCAATCGCCTTTGTCCTCGGGTGGATCTTCTTTGACGAGACACCTTACAACGCGCTGTTTCCCGGCGTATTTCTGATAATTGGCGGTGGATTACTGGTCATCTGGCGCGAACGACGACTGCGCGCCGCCTCTGCCCTAGCGTAGCTGGGAGACAAATCCTAAACGTCAGCCAAGCTGGGTGATGTTTAGACTACCACCTTAATCCGTTCTTGCTCACCAACGCCAAACACCCGCTTATACCGAGCGATCTCATCCTGCGGGCCCATTGCTTTTTCCGGGTTATCCGACAGTTTGACTGTGGGGCGTCCATTGGCCGACACAGCTTTGCAGACTACAGAGAACGGCGCCAAGCCATCGTTTGGCACCAAGCCACGGAAGTCGTTGGTCAACAGGGTACCCCAGCCAAAGGACACATTGACCCGGCTTGCGAATTTTTTCTGCAGCTCGGCAACTTTTTCTACATCCAAGCCATCCGAGAAAATCACCCGTTTTTGACTGGGGTCTTCACCACGCTGCTGCCACCAATTGATCGCTGCCTCGGCGGCCCTAGCAGGATCACCACTATCGATACGAATGCCTGTCCAGCCAGCCAGCCAATCAGGTGCACGATCCAAAAACCCCTGGGTTCCATAGGTGTCTGGAAGGATGATACGTAGGTTACCATCATGTTCTTCATGCCAATCCGACAGCACGTCATAAGGTGCCTGCGCCAATGCGACATCGTCCTGGGCCAGCGCAGAATAGACCATTGGCAGTTCATGTGCGTTGGTGCCAATCGCCTCTAGCTCGCGGCGCATGGCAATTTTACAGTTGGAAGTGCCCGTGAATTTGTCACCCAACCCTTCGCTCATCGCCTGTACACACCAATCCTGCCACAAGAACGAGTGACGTCGACGGGTGCCGAAATCCGCAATCGACAACCCATCGATTTGGCGCAGGCGCTCGATTTTTTCCCAAACTTTAGTCATACCCCGAGCATAGAGAACCTGGAGCTCAAACCGATCCATATTGTTCAAAACCGCACGACTGCGCAGCTCCATCAGGACCGCGAGAGCGGGAATTTCCCACATCATCACCTCGGGCCAACTACCCTCAAAGGTCAATTCGTACTGGTCGCCTTTGCGCTCTAAATGGTAGGCGGGCAAACGCAAGTTTTCGAACCACTCCATAAAGTCTGGACGGAACATTTGCCGTTTGCCGTAAAAGGTATTGCCTCGCAGCCAAGTACTTTCACCACGCGACAACGACAGGGTCCGAATGTGGTCCAATTGCTCCCGCAGTTCACCCTCGTCGATCAAATGGGCCAGCGGCACATGCACCGAACGGTTAATCAGCGAAAACGTCACCTGAGTGTCGGGCTTATTGCGGAACACCGACTGGCACATCAAGAGTTTATAAAAATCGGTATCGATCAACGATCGCACGATCGGATCAATCTTCCATTTATGATTATAGACCCGGGTAGCAATATCCACAGGCGACCTCATGCGTTGGTTCACTGTTTGATAGGACAGCACCGCGCCGGGAGCAAGAGAATCAGCTACCTGTCAGAACTTGGTCACTATTATCGTGACGTCGAAGCACTGCCAGAACCTCGCTGCGGTTCAATGGCTTGCGCAGAAACTCATCCATCCCCGCCTGCAAGCAGGCCGTACGATCACTATCAAACGCATTCGCGGTCAATGCCACGATGACAGGCTGTTCCTTGCCATTTCCGCGAATAGCTAAAGTCGCATCGATGCCGTTCATCAGCGGCATCGACATATCCATAAAGACCAGGTCAGGCTTCATCGTCTCGACCATTGCAACAGCATCTTTGCCGTTGTGGGCGAACTCCAACTCAACTGGTACATCACGCAAGAACTTGCGCATTACCAGCCTGTTCACTTTGTTGTCTTCTGCAACTAAAATCCGCATTCCGGCACGGGGGAGAGCTATGGGTATTTCAGTTTCAGCTGGAATTTTTTGGGGAATTTCTTGTTCCTGCACTGTCCCCAGCTCAAGAGTTACAAAGAAACTGGACCCCTTACCCTGTTTGGAACTGACAGTAATTTCCCCGCCCATTGCGTTGGCCAACTTGCGAGAAATTGTCAGTCCAAGACCTGTGCCGCCAAACCGACGAGTGGTGGCAGATTCAGCCTGAGAGAACCGTTCGAACACGTGGTCAAGCTTGTCTGCTGGAATACCGATGCCTGTATCTTTCACCGCGAACACTAGCAGTAGGCCGTTCCGGTCTTCCTTGACGCTCAGTGTCACCCGTACCTCGCCGAGTTCGGTGAACTTGATAGCGTTGCCGACCAGGTTGAGCAAAATTTGGCGAATCCTAACGTCATCCCCATGAACCAAATGTGGGACCTCACCCAGCACATCTAAGATGAGTAGGATATCTTTTTGCTGGGCTTGAACCTGTAAAAGGTGAAGTGTCTCCTCGAAACATGTGCGGATGTCGAAATCAACAAGTGAGAAGGACACTTTATCGGCGTCCAACTTTGACAGATCCAGCACGTCATTAATCAAGGCCAGCAGCGTCCGGGAGGAACTCAGAATTGTATCGGTGTACAACCGCTGATCTGTATCCAGTGTTGTGCCTTCAAGCAATTGAGCCATGCCGATCACACCATTCATAGGGGTGCGGATTTCATGGCTCATGGTTGCGAGGAACTCAGTTTTGGTCCGCTCGCCTTCTTCCGCAGAACGACGAGCGTTTTCCAGTTCTTGTGCATGTTCACGTGCTTTAGTGATGTCACGCTCAATCACAACAACGGTACCCACTTCACCGTTTATGCCACGAACCGGAACCTGGCTTGTCTCCAGCCAGATGAATTGGCCATCCTTGCGCTGGACGTAGATTTCCGTCCTGCAAGGTACGCCTTTGATTCTGTCTTCCAGAAGTTTGGTGGCCGTCTCAGGGTCTGTTGTCATGCTGTTAAACAGATCGCGTGGGCGACGCCCGACAGCCTCTGAAAAGCCATATCCTGTTATCCGGGTGAAAGCATCATTGGCCCAGGTAATGTGCTCATCCACCCCCATCAAGAACACACTGTCATTGGCGTGTTCTGCCACCATGGCCAGCCGTTGGGCCTGTTGCTGTTGCTCTAACAACAGTGCGTTGTTCACTTCCAATTGTTGCCGTTGATCTACTTGCGCTAGAACATGGTCACGATTGCGCTCAAAACTCTTAGAGACAAAATTGATAAACCACATCAACGAGGTATAGAGCATTGCCAACCCGGCCAGATCCATTCGAACGTCGCGATCGGCATCATGTGTGATCCAAAACTGCACACCGATCATGACCAATGGCACCAAGCCATAGATGGCTAATTTTGTTTTGGCCGCACCTCGATTGAATGGCAAAATCAGCCCTGCGTTGATCGCGGCACTGGTCAGTACCCCAATAGCAAACAATGGTTCACCGTGATCAGGACGCAAAGCCCAGGTAAGCCCGGCACAAATCGCGATGGGCAACGCTTGCAATGCCGCGGTCAGAATGCTGACAAACTTCAACCAGTGCAATGGTCGCCCTTGCTGAAGCATCTTCGGTGCTTGGTGAAGAAAAAGACAATCAACGATTTCACCCAGTATGATGAGCGAAACTGACAGTAGGCCTGCCTTTAGCGGCACCAGTCCCAACAAAAGAAATCCTGCTGCCATAATGAAGGCCAAACGGGCAACGAAATACTTCACTCGCCCTTTGGCGTAGCGAAGGAATAGCCCTTCAGGACTATAGATCTGGCTATAGTCAGCCAGATTTCCAGATGAGGTTGCCCCCGTTTTGGTCATCGTCTTGCCTTGGATTTTTGCCACTACAACCCTTAGCTAGACCAACGATCTTAACAATTGGAGACTCAAAGCTGACCCAGGGTAATCCCAGCATTTTGCATTTTCTCTAATGCCGCTTTCAAAGATCCCTCCATATCGATGGCACGGCATGCGTCCAGCTCAACCTGAACGGAAAACCCCAAGCGTGCAGCATCAAGCGCTGAGAATGCAACGCAGAAATCTGTTGCCAGACCAACAAGAGTTAGGTCCTTGATATTTCGCTCTTTCAGATATCCAAACAATCCAGTGGGAGTGGATTGGTCGTTCTCAAAAAACGCAGAATAGCTATCAATCTGGGGGCGAAACCCTTTGCGTATAATCAGGTCCGCATCGGTTCGTAAGTCGGCATGAAACGCTGCCCCGTTTGTCCCCTGAACGCAATGATCAGGCCATAGAACCTGAGCCCCATATGGCATGGTAGTAGTGTCAAACGGTGATTTGTCCGAATGTGAGGACGCGAAAGACGAATGCCCTTGGGGGTGCCAATCCTGAGTTAGAATCACCGTCTCATAGTGCGCCATCATCTGGTTGATCACGGGTACGATAGCGTCGCCACCTGGTACAGCCAAGGCGCCACCGGGGCAAAAGTCGTTCTGAACATCGACAACGAGTAGGGCTTTGGTCACTTGAATCTCCTGCTTTGTCCGCTCAGGCCTAGGCAATGACACCTCTCAGGTCAACGTGGGCCTTGATCCTAAGGGAGCCGCGGACTAACTGCTGAACCATGTATGTAATTTGCGCCCTATACCACTTCGCCCATGTTCCCGACCCAGTTGCTGTCAAACCGGCGTTGTTGGAGCTTTGCTTGGCCCAGCAGGTCAAAGGATCATTGTTGCTGGCCCATGAAGGCATCAACGGCACAATTGCCGGTTCGCGTTCAGGGATCGATTCGGTTCTGAAACACATCCGTAACCTGCCCGGTTTTTCTGATCTTGAGTGGAAGGAGGCCCAAGACGACGAGCCTCCATTTGGTAAAATGAGGGTTCGGCTTAAAAAAGAGATCGTCACCATGGGGCAACCTAATGTCGATCCTAAAGCCCATGTTGGTCATTACGTCGAGCCGCAAGACTGGAATGATCTAATACAGGCCGAAGACGTAGTTGTGATCGACACGCGCAACGATTACGAGGTGGGTATCGGAACCTTTGAGGGTGCAATTGACCCTAAAACTGAAAGTTTTCGCGATTTTCCCGCTTGGTGGGCCAACAATAAGGATCGGTTTCACAACAAACGTGTAGCCATGTTCTGTACCGGTGGTATCCGCTGTGAGAAATCGACCAACTACTTGATCAGCGAAGGCATCGAGGATGTCTATCACCTGAAAGGCGGCATCCTGCGCTACCTCGAAGAAGTGCCCGTTGAAGACAGCACCTGGCAAGGAGACTGTTATGTTTTCGACAACCGCGTATCGGTGGGCCATGGCCTGAAAGTCGGACCTCACAAGTTGTGCCACGGCTGCCGCCGACCAATCCTACCAGAGGACACAAAGCATCCTGGGTTTGAATACGGTGTGTCCTGCCATCAGTGTATTGATGAAACCTCAGATTCCGACAAAATGAGATTTCGCGAACGCCAGAAGCAAATGCAGTTGGCCCGCGAGCGCAACGAAAATCACCTTGGCAGCGTACAGCTGTAATAGGAAAGGCCACCCAAAATGGGTGGCCTTATTCATAGCGATTAAGCCTGAATCAGAAGTCCAGATTCTCGACACTCAGCGCGTTTTTCTGAATGAATTCCCGACGTGGTTCAACAACATCGCCCATCAATTTAGTAAACAGGTCATCGGCTTCGACCAGATCATCCACACGAACCTGCAACAAGGTGCGCGCGTCCGGATCAAGGGTGGTTTCCCACAGCTGGTCAGGGTTCATTTCGCCCAAGCCCTTATAACGTTGCAGCGATAGCCCCTTTTCACCCTCATCCAAGATCGCCTTGAGTAGTCCCAATGGACCATGGATGGCCTGATTACGATCACGACGCATCAATGTGGCTGAGGTGGAATAAACCTCCTGCAGGCCTTGAGTGAAACTGCCGGCCTTGCGTGCCTCGCCCGAGCGAAGCATTGGGCCATCCAATGTACGCACCTCTTCAACACCGCGAAGGATACGGGCAAGACGGATCCCATGATCCTGAGTGATGCGCCCTTGCCAACCTTGTTCGTATTCCAATGCGATCTGGTTCAGTCGTGTCGCAACCTTGTCAGCCACGCCCTGCAAATCAGTGTCCACAGCACCCGGTACAAAGCCACCAGCCACTGCTGCCTGCTCCAGAATATGGCGCGGGTAATGGGTTGGAAAGGCATCCAAAACCCGCTTCAGCTTGCGTGCCTCGTCAACGACGCGGGTCAGATCCTGACCGGCAAGTTCTTCACCGGTCCCCAGCCGAAGCACGGCGCCTTCGACACCCTGGTTGACCAGATAGTTGTCCATTTCCGCCTGATCTTTCAGGTATCTTTCGGACTTCCCGCGGCTGACTTTATACAGGGGCGGTTGGGCGATATAGAGATAGCCGCCCTCGATCAACTCAGGCATCTGCCGGAAGAAGAAGGTTAGCAACAGGGTACGGATGTGCGCACCGTCGACGTCCGCATCGGTCATGATGACAATCTTGTGGTAACGCAGCTTGTCGATGTTGAACTCATCGCGGCCAATGCCGGTGCCCAGGGCCATTACCAGGTTTCCGATCTCCTGGCTGCCCAGCATCCGGTCAAACCGGGCCCGCTCAACGTTCAGGATCTTACCTTTCAGCGGCAAAATCGCCTGTGTCTGGCGGTCACGACCTGTCTGCGCCGAACCACCAGCCGAGTCACCCTCCACCAGAAAGACTTCGGTTTTGGATGGGTCTTTCTCGGAACAGTCTTTCAATTTGCCAGCCAGGAAGTTCACATCCATCGCCGTTTTGCGACGGGTCAGTTCACGGGCCTTGCGGGCGGCTTCACGTGCATGAGCAGCCTCAATGATCTTACCAACGATTTGCTTGGCCACATTAGGGTTTTCTTCAAACCACTCGGCCAGCTTTTCGTTCATCATACCCTCAACTGCCGGGCGCACCTCGGAGCTGACGAGTTTATCTTTGGTCTGCGAGGAGAATTTCGGGTCCGGCACCTTCACCGACAACACACAGGTCAGACCTTCACGGGCGTCATCCCCAGTAAAGCTGACCTTTTCCCGCTTTGCGATGCCGCTGGACTGGGCATAGTTATTGATGGTTCGCGTCAAGGCACCGCGGAATCCGGCTACGTGGGCCCCTCCATCGCGCTGCGGGATGTTATTGGTAAAGGGCAGCACCGTTTCGTGATAGCTGTCGTTCCACCACATCGCGACCTCGACCCCGATATCATCGCGCTCACCCTTGATGTAGATCGGCGCTTCCATGACGGATGTCTTGTGGCGATCCAGGTATTTGACGAATTCGTTGACACCGCCGTCGTAATACAGCTCAGATTCCAGCCGCTCAGCTGGACGTTCATCAATCAAGATGATCTTCACACCCGAGTTCAGGAACGCCAGTTCGCGAAGACGTTTTTCTAGCGTTTCAAACGAATACTCCAAGTTGCTGAACGTATCGGTCGAAGCCATGAACCGAACCTCGGTACCGGTTTGGTCGTCACATTCACCAACAACTTTTAGATGCTCAGCAGTATCGCCACGCTCAAACCGTGCGACATGTTCTTTGCCATTGCGCCAGATCCGCAGCTCCAGCCAATCAGACAGTGCATTCACCACCGACACGCCCACACCGTGCAAGCCACCGGAGACCTTGTACGAGTTACTGTCGAACTTACCGCCTGCGTGCAGCTGGGTCATGATGACCTCGGCCGCTGACACGCCTTCTTCGGCGTGGATATCTACCGGAATCCCGCGCCCGTTATCAAAGACCGAAACCGAACTGTCAGCGTGGATTTTGACCCGCACGTGATCCGCATGATTGGCCAGCGCCTCGTCGATGCCATTATCGACCACCTCATAAACCATATGGTGCAGGCCCGAACCATCGTCGGTGTCACCGATATACATGCCTGGTCGTTTTCGGACTGCCTCCAAACCCTTGAGAACCTTAATAGAATCCGCGCCATATTCTGCGGGGGCTTGCTCGGTTCCGGACATTCGCGACTTCCTTTTACTCTTTGCGAATTTATACGGAATTCAGGGGGGATTGTCACGCATATACCCCCCTTTTTATGCCCGCAGTCAGGTCGCCTTAGCGCCTAAAATCTCCACCTTACTCAACCAGGTATTTACCGTTGTCTCAACAGCATCAGTGGCTGGCGCAAATGTTGTGAATTTGGTTGGCTTGATCCCAACAAATCCCATGATCTGACGGCTAATGAACTTCTTCACTGCATTACCATAGAACAGGCGCAAGAAAATCGATGGGGTGTCTGACGTCAGCAAAACTCTTGCGGTTTTGCCCTTCAACATTGGATCTGGCAGCCCCATAAAGTTGACCTTTCGGGTATCAAAGGCCCGCCCTGGCAATAGCGCCCGGTCAAACAATCCCTTTAGCTTAGCGGGGATTGCCCCCCACCAAAGCGGTGTCGCAAGCACAATATGTTCAGCCCATTCCAGATCTGACAAAAACGCGTCCAACACTGGTTCAAGCGGTTTGGAATTCTGGTAACCGCTTTGGCCATAATCTTGATCAAAAGACATCTCTGACAGATCGTGGTACCGCACTACATGGCCTTGTGCTTTGGCGGCACCTATATAGGCTTGGCACAATGATTTCGACAACGATGTAGCACCGGGATGTCCGTTAAGAACAATGATTTTGCGAGTTGGCATGGCGAGCTCCTGAAGTAAATTGACCTTGGTCACATTTAGATGCAAATTAAACTGACCACGGTCAATATATCTGAGGTAACATTTCCGTGAAAACACGCGCACCGCAAAAAAGACGTCTGCAAACTCGTGCACGACTACTGAGTGAAGCTGAGAAAATAGTCACAACTCAGGGCTATTCCGCATTGCGGGTCGAAGATGTTGTGGCGCAAGCAGGTGTCGCCAAAGGTACCTTGTTTTCACATTTCAAAGACAAAGACGGGCTGCTGGCAGTGCTAATTGGTGCACGGGTGATGGAAGATCTTGAGAAGATGGAGACATTGCCGCCCCCTACCTCCGTTGATGACCTTATTCAAAAACTAGAGCCCTGCTTGAGCTTTGTCGCTCAGGACCGGGTAATTTTTGACGTTCTACTTCGTTACTCCGGATCAACGGGTTCCGAAGTCAACGAAGTGGTTACAGAAAGTTTTGTACGCCAGATCACCCTTTTTGCGCGCTGGCTAGGGCAGATGCAGCAGGTCCAGAAAATCCGCGATGATGCCCCTGCAGAAGTCTTGGCCGAGGGCATTCAGGCATTCCTGAATCACGTACTAGCCCTGTGGTTTTGCGCAGAACACGCCAATGATGACAGCCCTGCAAAAGCGTTGGCCCCGCTCCTACAAGTCTGGTTGAAACCCCAAGCCTAAAGAAGTGGGATTGCCAACCCCACCCCGATCAACAGGACGGCTGACACCAAGTTTATCCGCCGAAGAACTGCCGGATTTGCAATCGCAGTGCGCAGATAGTGGATCGAGCCCGCCATTGCCAAATTCCCCAACAAGGGGACAAGGAACGATAAGGCAACAATCGCTGCTATGTCCCACTTGCTCAGCTGTGACAGGTCAAAAAATCCAGGCAATAGCCCCATGTAAAACAAAACCGCCTTAGGATTGCTCAGAATTACGGCAACGCCAGCCAAGAAGCCTGCCCATGTACCCGGCCGGGTCAACGCACGGTTTTCTTGCACGCCATCGCCAGCGTGACGGATCAACATCCCCCCCAAGACGATGAACATCAGGCTGGCAACCCAGCGAAGTAAGCCTAGTAGGCCCTCTACCTCGGATACCAGCCAGGACATCCCAACCACTGCGGTCAGTGGCCACAGGATATCACCGCAAGCCACGCCAAGGGCCAGAGGCCATGCAGCACGGAATCCACCCGACACCGATCGTGCTATTACTGCAAGCCAGACCGGCCCCGGCGTCAGAAACAACACAAACAACGCGCCAGCATAAAGCGCCAAATCGCCGATAGACACACTCATGACTGGCAAATCTGCGACATCCCATCGGCCTCGGTCACCTGCAACACCTGTGCTCTTGCTCCCAATGCAGCAAACAACTCAGGTCCCGTGCCTGTCATCCAGGCCTGCACACCCAAACCACAAATCTCATCATATAACGCAGCACATCGGTTGGCATCCAAATGGGCTGACACCTCATCCAGTAGCAACATAGGCGGTGCACCCTCCCGTTGCGCTAACGCACGAGCATTGGCCAAGATCAGTGAGACCAGCAGTGCCTTTTGCTCGCCAGTCGAGCAATCCTTGGCGGCGACACCCTTGGCAGCATAGCTGCCAATCAGATCGCTGCGATGTGGCCCAATCAAGCTCCGGCCAGCTGCCAAATCGCGAAAACGGCTTTCGGCTAATGCATCGCGCAAGTCGCTCTCACCTATGGGCATCGTCCCTTCGCTCTGAACCAAATCCAGTTCAGCAGCTGGAAAGGAAGTTTCGGACTCAGTCTGCGCTTGGCGTAAAAACTCCAAAGTTTGCAACCGCACTTGATGCACCCGATGACCCGCTGCGGCCATCTGTGTCTCCAGCACACGGTACCAGGCCGGATCTCGCACCTGCTCTTTCAACAGCCTGTTACGCTCACGCATTGATTTTTCGTAGGTCAGTGCTGCTTCGGCATGGGTTGGGTCAAAACTAAGTGCCATCCTGTCTAAAAACCGACGCCGACCTTCAGCAGCCTCGATCCATAACCGGTCCATCGCTGGCACCAGCCAAACCACGCGACAGATTTTTCCCAGTGCAATCTGATTTGCAGCCTTCCCGTCAATCCGTATCTGCCGCGCAGCACCAGCCTCGGACCAGATATCGATTTCATAAATCTGACTGGGCGATTGCAGCTGTCCGGTCAGCTTCCAACCCAGCGCCTCGTCACGGCGGGCCATGTCAGCTGCCCCTGCACGGCGCAAACCGCGACCAGGAGAAAACAACGAGACAGCCTCCAGAATATTGGTTTTTCCAACTCCATTAGCACCATGGATGGCCACGGGTCGGCCATCCAATTCTAGCTCCGCTCGCTTGTGCGAGCGAAAATGCGAGAGGGTCAACGCGGTCAGAGCGAGCATCGCCCGGCCTCATTTCTTCTGGTTAAAAAAGCCTTTCCCAACGACAGGCGATTAAACCCGCATCGGCATGACAACATAGACTGCGCTCTGGTCACTACCTTCACGCATCAAGGTCGGATCCCCGGACGAGTTGAACATGAAGACTGCATTTTCACGATCTACCTGGTTGGCAATTTCCAACAGGTACTTGGCATTGAACCCGATCTCGAGCCGTTCATCGCTATAAGCAACGGCCAGCTCTTCTTCAGCCGCACCACTATCAGGCGCATTGACTGACAAAACCAGCCTGTCTTCGTCCAATTGCAGCTTTACGGCGCGTGAGCGTTCTGACGACACTGTTGCGACGCGGTCCACAGCCTGCGCAAACTCTTTGGCATCCACTTCCAGACGACGGGTGTTGCCCTGCGGAATAACGCGCGTGTAGTCGGGGAAAGTACCATCGATCACTTTTGACGTCAGGGTGATATCTGGTGTGGCAAATCGCACCTTTGTCTCGCTGACCGAAACTGCGATCTCCATTTCGTCATCATCCAGTAACTTGCGCAATTCACCAACAGTTTTGCGTGGGACAATGACCCCTGGCATATCGGCAGCCCCTGCAGGCAGGTCAGCATCGATGCGAGCCAGGCGGTGACCATCGGTGGCCACACAGCGCAGCGCCTTGCCATCATCACCATCAGCCACATGCATGTAGACACCATTCAGGTAATAGCGTGTCTCTTCTGTAGAGATGGCAAACTTCGACTTATCGAACAGACGACGCAGCATACCAGCCGGAGCGGAAAAATTCGATTGATATTCAGATGAGGCCATCACCGGAAAATCTTCGCGCGGCAAGGTCGCAAGCGAAAAATTGGAGCGTCCAGCTTCAACAGTTAGGCGCCCAGTTGCCGCATCAGCGGTCAGCGACACCAGTGCCCCGTCTGGCAGCTTGCGAACGATCTCGTGCAACGTGGTCGCAGCAACCGTAGTGGCGCCAGCCCGTTCGACTTGCGCAATGGCCTTATCAACCACTTCGATATCCAAATCGGTGGCGCGAAACTGTACGTGCTCACCCTCGGCCTCGATCAAAACATTTGCGAGGATCGGAATAGTGTTGCGGCGTTCCACAACAGATTGGGCTTGAGACACCGCCTTTAGCAGGGTGCCACGTTCGATACTTATCTTCATTCCCTCAATCCTCTGCGAATGGCCGGGAAGGGCAAAATAACGTTTTACCCAAGCGGCACAAGGCTTTTCATGGATTTGTTCAGGGGAATGCTCCTGCCGTCAAGAGGCCCCGGGATACATCAGCCCCATTGCTTAACAACCGTTGCGTTCTGACACGGAAAAAGGGCCCCGGATTACATCCGAGGCCCTCAAATCAAACAGGCATCTTACGCTTCCAGAGCGCGGCGCAGCATTTCGACATCTTCGGCAATTTGTCCGTCGGTCTGCTTCAGCTCTTCGATCCGCTTAACCCCGTGCATCACGGTAGTGTGGTCGCGACCACCAAACCGGCGGCCAATTTCTGGCAGTGACCGGCTGGTCAGTCGTTTGGACAGATACATAGCCACCTGCCGCGGCCGCGCAAAAGAGCGCAACCGTTTCGGGCCGATGATATCTGACATCCGGATATTGTAATAGTCGGATACCTTGCGTTGAATTTCCTCGACCGTGATCTTGCGTTCCGAAGCGCGCAGAACATCCGCCAAGCAATCCTGTGTCAGTTCCATGTCAATCTCACGCCCAACCAACGAGGCAAAGGCGAATAACCGGGTCAAAGCGCCCTCAAGCACGCGGACGTTGGTTGAGATACGGTGTGCTAGGAACTCCAAAACACCATCAGCAATCTGGAGCCCGGGATAGGTGGTGCCATACTGCTTGACCTTGGTCTGAAGGATGCCAAGACGCAGTTCATAATCAGTGGGATGAAGGTCAACAACCAAGCCACATTGCAGACGTGACTTAACGCGGTCTTCCAGATCCTTGATCTCACCCGGGGCGCGGTCCGCGGAAATGATGATCTGTTTATTCTGGTCTACCAGAGCGTTAAAGGTGTGGAAAAACTCTTCCTGAGTTGAGCCCTTGCCGGCGATGAATTGCACATCATCAACCATCAGCACGTCAACAGACCGGAACAGATGTTTGAAATCCATCATCCGACGTTCACGCAATGCCTGCACAAACCGATACATGAATTGTTCAGCTGAAAGGTACAGCACATTCAAGTCTGGGTTCCGCGCGGTCAGCTCCCAGGCAATTGCGTGCATCAGGTGTGTCTTACCCAAACCAACACCACCATACAGTACCAGCGGGTTAAAGGTGACGGGTCCACCTTCACCGACTCGACGTGCCGCCGCATGGGCCAGCTCGTTTGGCTTACCAACTACAAAGCTGTCAAACGTGAACCGTGGATCAAGAGGTGCGGCCTGCAGCGATCCCATCGTGTTCTGCCCAGTGGTATTCGACGCAGGAGTCGAAACTGCTGATGTAGCGGTGTCGGCAGCTTCGTTTAGATCAGTCAGCTCCACAAACGGTTCTTCGGCACGCTCAGGTGCACGGGCCGGGCGGACTGGTGAGTTGGCTGCAACTTTAAACGACAAGCGCTGGACCGGCTCACCTGATAGGGTGAACTCGTGCAGAATAAGATCTGCGAAATTCTGGCTAACATAATTACCCATAAAATTGGTTGGCACATGGAACACCGCCACGCCGCCTTCCAATTCGTCAAATTCAAGTGGTTCAATCCACGTTGTATAATTGTTTTGTCCAACTGTCTTGAGCAACCGTTGCCTCAGTTGGCTCCATTTTTCTTGTGTCATTCCGCGCCTCATACGTCCCGTTTTTGGCGGCCTAAACTGGCCATGCACTCACCCTCACAATCGCATCAAACGCCAATGGCCAAGCACAACCATACCGCGTGCCGGCCATCCCAAGTTGGCCAACACTATCCCAAACCAGGGATAGGCTCACTGAACGTTCGCATAGTAAAAAATATCCATGTTGCCACATGGACTTAGTCAACATTACACAATGCGACTGGGCTGCTGTTCGGGCACGCCCGAAGCAGTTTCATTCAATCCACGCAACAAACACACGTTGCATTTCTGAACTTTCAGTCACGAAAAGATTCCCGATGCCCATCAGGAATTTCGCGAGCAGCCTAGTCCCCCCAGCGAATGAATCGCTGTATCATTGGTAGCAAAATCGAGGGTCACCCATCAATGAAACTCTGATGTTGACTCGGGGATTGTGGATAAAGAATCTCTCCCACCCGCTATGGATGCAAAAAAGCGTGTCAAAAAAGCAAAGGGCGCTGAAATTTTCAGCGCCCTTCACGGTAATTTCACTTTGGCCTAACGACCATAAAAGAAAAGAATCAGCTAAGTGCTTTAACGCGTGCTGCCAGACGCGACACTTTACGTGATGCTGTGTTTTTGTGGTAAACACCTTTGGTAACACCACGCATCAGTTCAGGCTGTGCAGCGCGCAGGGCAGCGATTGCGTCGTCCTTGTTGCCGCTCTCCAGAGCTTCTTCAACTTTACGCAGGTATGTGCGGATGCGCGAACGACGGGCTTTGTTTACAGCAAAGCGCTTCTCGTTTTGACGGGCGCGCTTTTTTGCTTGTGGTGTATTTGCCATGGTATTGGACCTTACTCTCGGGTTTTATCTCTGACGCGCAATGCCAGCCAACCCGGATTGATCCACCGGTGTGATTCTAGCCAAGCGGGCTGCACGCGCATTTATTCTGGCGTCATCTATCCAGAAATCACCATGTTGGCAAGATGAGTCTTGACCCTCGCAGAAAATGAAAAAGCAGGCCGCCAGGCCTGCTCGTTACTCAATCAACTAGGCAAATAGCTTACTTGTCGCGGAACTGCGCCTCGCGCTTCTCCAAGAATGCAGCCATGCCCTCTTTTTGATCTTCGGTTGCAAACATCGAATGGAACACCCGGCGCTCGAACAACATACCTTCGCTTAAGGTCAACTCGTAGCTACGGTTCACCGCTTCTTTGGCTGCCGCAGCTGTCAGCAGAGACTTCTCAGCGATTTTCTGTGCAGCCCCCACGGCTTCTTCAATCAGCTTCTTGGCTGGTACAACACGTGACACCAACCCAGAGCGCTCTGCTTCTTCTGCGCCCATGAAGCGCCCAGTCAAATTCATATCCATCGACTTGGATTTTCCGACAAACCGGGTCAACCGTTGACTGCCGCCCATACCCGCAATGACACCCAGGTTGATTTCTGGTTGGCCGAATTTGGCGGTGTCCGCAGCTATGATAAAGTCGCACATCATCGCGACTTCGCATCCACCGCCCAGCGCATAACCACTCACTGCTGCAATAATTGGTTTACGGATTGCTGCAATCCGGTTGTTGATGTCAGCAAACAAATTGGTAGTGAACACATCAACAAAGCTCATCTCCGACATCTCTTTGATGTCGGCACCAGCTGCGAATGCTTTCTCGGATCCGGTAAGCACGATGCATCGCACCTTGTCATTGGCATCCGCCTCTTCCAAGGCTGAACCCAGTTCCTGCAACAGCAGCGTATTGAGCGCATTCAACGCGTCAGGCCGGTTCAGCTTGATAAGGGCAACGTGATCCTGCACTTCGACGTTGATCGTCTCAAAGGCCATACTGTGAACTTTCATTATTCCGTTAAGAACAATTTCTTATCACGCAGAACATCTCGTTCAAGCTATCTTTGGCACTTGCCACATAAGAAGGTTGAGCGACCTGACTGGGTGATTCTATCTATTATACCGCTACAACCATCACGCTTGCAGGGGGCACCCTCTCGCCCGTAAACATCAAAACTGTGTTGAAAATATCCAAGATTTCCATCAGCTTGACGGAAATCCTTCAGCGATGATCCTCCTGCTTTTATCGCATCCGTTAGAACGTCTCGGATCACCGGAACCAGCCCTGCCACACGACTTGCAGAAATCTGCCCCGCTTTTTGACGTGGCGATACTTGTGACCGAAAAAGAACCTCACACACATAGATATTGCCCAAGCCCGCGATGATTCCCTGATCCAGCAGCGCAGATTTCACCGGTGTGTTTCGCCCCTTGAAGGCCTCGACCAGGTAATCTTCATGGAAATCATTCCCCAATGGTTCAGGGCCTAAGACCGACAGCAATTTATGTTGATTGGCAGTTGCCGTGTCCAAAAGGTCCATCGCCCCAAATCGTCGCGGATCGTTAAACGTGATGCGCGCTCCGTTGGTCATGTCGAACACTACGTGATCATGCTTCTGCGCCGCCGGGTGATCATGCACAAATTGGCCTAATGGATCGCCTGACACCGTCATCCGTCCTGACATTCCCAGGTGGACCAACAATGTCTCGCCATTGTCGAGATCAGCCAACAGATATTTTGAGCGCCGCCGCAATGCTAAAACACGCGTCCCCGTCAGCCGCGCAGCCATGTTTTCAGGGAATGGCCAACGCAAATTTGGCCGATTGACCTGTGCCTGAGCTATCACCGCGCCTTCCATTGCCGGGCTCAACCCGCGGCGCACTGTCTCAACTTCGGGTAATTCCGGCATGTCATCGCTCCCAATCCAAACCGCCGCATTGTACCTGCCTGTCAGCACCTTATAACAGAGGCGAAATCAGAAAATGGCAGCCCCATGGCAGACACACAGCAGAACACCACACATTTTGGCTTTGAAACCGTCCCTGAGACCGAAAAAGCCGGTCGTGTTCAGGGCGTATTCAACTCGGTAGCCTCTAAATACGACATCATGAACGACGTTATGAGCGTCGGCATCCACCGGGTCTGGAAAGATGCGATGATGGATTGGCTTGCCCCTCGCCCCGGTCAGCGTCTGCTGGATGTGGCCGGTGGTACCGGCGATATCTCGTATCGCTTTTTGAAACGTGCTGGCCGTGGTCACTCAACCGTTCTCGACATAACAACACCAATGCTTGAAGCAGGGCGCACCCGTGCCGAAGCCGACCAAATGGCTGACAGTTTAGACTGGGTCACCGGCGATGCCATGGCCCTGCCCTTCAAGGACAACACCTTTGACGTTTACACCATTTCATTTGGCATCAGGAACGTCACCCGTCCGCAAGAAGCCTTGAACGAAGCCTATCGTGTGTTGAAACCCGGTGGACGCCTGATGGTACTGGAATTCAGTCAATTACCCAACCCAGCGATGCAAAAGGCCTATGACCTGTATTCGTTCAACGTGATCCCACGCATGGGAAAATTGATCGCCAACGACTACGACAGCTATCAGTACCTCGTCGAATCAATCCGCAATTTCCCGGATCAGGACACGTTTTTGGGCATGGTTCGCACTGCAGGTTTTGAGAACGCCAAATATCGCAATCTCAGCCTCGGCATCGCCGCCCTGCACTCTGGTTGGAAAATCTAAACTATGCGCGGTCCACACAATATTATTCGCCTGATCCGAACGGGCGCAACACTGGAACGTACGGGTGCCATGAGTGTCGTTCTGGATGCTTTTGAGGCTCCAAAGCCCCTGCGCTTTCTCGCTCACACGCTGGGTTGGCCGTTTAAGTGGCTAGGCTACAAAGGCAACCCTGATATGCCGCCTGCAACCCGGGCATTAACAGCACTGGGTCCTGCCTATATTAAGCTAGGTCAGATGCTTTCCACCCGACCCGATCTGGTCGGTGAGGATCTGGCCCTGCAATTGCGGGTGCTTCAGGATAAACTACCGCCTTTCTCCAAATCCGAGGCCATGGCCGAGGTAGAGAAGGAGCTGGGCTTGCCAGTTGATCAGGTTTTTTCCGAATTCAGTGAGCCAATCGCAGCTGCCTCGATCGCACAAGTTCACCGAGCCCGACTGGCTGATAGTGGCAAAGAAGTTGCAGTAAAGGTCCTGCGTCCCGGCATCGAACGCGCTTTCAACAAGGACGTTGACGCCTTTTACTTCGCCGCACGCATCGTCGACCTCTTCGCCCCCGGCGCCCGGCGCCTGCGACCAATGGAGGTGATTGAACACTTTGATGGCGTGGTACAGGCCGAACTTGACCTACGCCTGGAAAGTGCCTCGGCTTCCGAGTTTGCTGCCAATACTGGCTCTGATGAAGGCTTCCAACTTCCTTCTATCCAATGGAATTACTCAGCCCGCCGGGTGATGACGCTGGATTGGGCTGATGGCGTTGCCATGGGCGACAATGTTGCACTGGACGCAGCGGGGCATGACCGTCGGGTGTTAGGCAACCGTGTGCTCAGCCTGTTCCTGCGTCACGCTCTGCGCGATGGTTTTTTCCACGCAGACATGCACCAGGGCAACCTCAAGGTGGCCGCCAATGGCGATATCATCGCCTATGACTTTGGCATCATGGGGCACATCGATGAATATACCCGCCGGGTCTACGCCGAAATCCTGTTTGGTTTTATCAAACGCGATTACAAACGCGTTGCTGAAGTGCATTTTGAGGCGGGCTATGTCCCTGCCGACCGCGATGTCGACGAATTTGCACGTGCACTGCGCGCCGTCGGTGAACCCATATTCGGTATGGATGCCAGCAGCATCTCAATGGGACGTCTTTTAAACTATCTCTTTGAAGTCACTGAACGTTTTGGAATGGAAACCCGCACCGAGCTGATTCTGTTGCAACGTACAATGGTAGTGGTTGAAGGCGTCGCCCGTTCACTGGACCCGCATATCAACATCTGGGAAACCGCCCACCCCGTGGTGGAGGATTACATCAAAAAATCCATTGGTCCACGCGCTGTGGTCAAAGATTTGATGTCAACAGCGCAGGTAATGGCCCGATTTGGCCCCCGATTGCCTGCCTTGGTCGAAGCGGCGCTGATCGCCCAATCCAGCTCTCCAGACTCGCGCGGTCGTGTTGGCACGAACTGGATCACACCGGCACTGACCGGCGTTGTGGTTGGCGCCAGCCTAATTGCAATTGCCAGTCAATTTTTCTGATTCGGGACCTCGCTGTCTATTTACCTGTCTTCATCTAGCCAAAAATATCCTAGGGGGTGAATTGGCCATTCGGCCAAGAGGGGGCATACAGCCCCCTCCTCCGCCTTGAGATATCAGAGCAGTTCTATCGCCAATGCGATACCCTGTCCGCCGCCGATGCACATGGTGATCAACCCTTTTGATGCCCCACTTCGTTCCAACTCATACAGGGTTTTCAAGGTGATAATGGCGCCCGTCGCCCCCACTGGATGACCCAGTGCAATGGCACCGCCGTTGGGGTTCACCTTTGCAGGATCAAGCCCCAGCTCTTTGTTCACCGCCAACGCTTGAGCCGCAAAAGCCTCGTTGCTTTCAATCACGCCAAAATCACTTGCTGAAAGACCCGTTTTCTTCAACAAGGCCTGAACGGCAGGGACCGGGCCGATGCCCATCACTTCAGGGCGCACTCCAGCATGTGCGTAACCCAGAATACGCGCTTTGGGCTTTAGCCCAGCGGCCTCAGCAGCGCTGGCCGTTGCCAGTACCATGGCCGCGGCGCCATCGTTGATGCCGCTGGCATTGCCGGCTGTCACGCGACCGTCTTTTTGAAACACGGCTCGCAGCCCAGCCAGTTTTTCAAGATTGCTGGCGGTGGGATGCTCATCCACTTCAAACGGCACCTTGTCACGCTTGACCTTCACCTCAACCGGCGTGATCTGGCTTGCGAAATACCCTGCTTCAATCGCGGTTGCCGCGCGGGTCTGGCTAAGCAATGCAAACTCATCCATCTGGGCACGGGTGATTTCATGTTCATCCGCAACGTTTTCCGCGGTTACACCCATATGCCCAGTGCCGAACGGGCAGTTCAACGCACCCAGCATCATATCCAGCGATTTCACATCGCCCATCTTTGCGCCCCAGCGTTGCTGTTGCATGATGAATGGGCTGCGCGACATGTTTTCCGCACCGCCTGCCAGGGCAAAATCCGCGTCACCTAGCATCAAAGACTGCACGGCAGAAACAATGGCCTGCGCCCCCGACCCACACAAACGATTGACGTTCATCGCCGGGGTCGCGTTTGGCACGCCTGCCTGTAACGCTGCAACCCGGCTCAGATACATATCTCGCGGCTCGGTATTGATGACGTGGCCAAACACCACATTCCCGATTTGCTCTGGCGCCACACCCGATCTTTCCATCGCAGCTTTGGAAACCGTGGTCGCGAGATCAATTGGTGCTGTATTGGCCAATGCTCCACCAAAAGTACCGATAGCTGTCCGTGCTCCGTCCAGAATGACGATATCTGTCATGGTTTCTCTCCTCATGAAATCCGTTGCCCGCACTATGCAGTCGCAGCATCACCAAGTCTTCCGGGACGTCCCGTCATTGACAAAAGTGATCACGAAGCGCAGGACTCCGCTATGACGGAAAACACAGACGATATCCTGACACTGCTCCCTGCCCGCCTGAAAGAGGCGCGGCGCGCCCAAGGCCTGAGCCTCGAAGCCGTAGCCAACCTGTCGGGCGTGTCCCGGTCAATGGTCAGTCAGATCGAACGCGGTGAAAGTTCTCCCACCATTTCCACCCTATGGAACCTGACCCGCGCGTTGCAGGTCGATTTTGCCGGATTGTTAGAGGCTAAAGATACTCAGGACAGGATTGACGTGCTTCGGTCAGACGATGTCCCAAAGATTGAGAACATGGGCCACGGCTGCCGCATCCGCATCCTTTCGCCCCCTGAAGAGGCTGGCGGCCACGAGGTCTATGATATTCGGTTCGACAAAGGCGGCGCATTGAACAGCCAGCCACATACCCGTGGCACGCTTGAGCAACTCACCGCATTGGAAGGCGACATTACCGTCATATCAGGTAATGCCCGCAACCAGCTAAAGGCAGGCGACACCGCCCGCTATGCGGCAGATGTGGACCATTCGATTACTGCACCAAATGGCCCAGCGCGGGTGTTTTTGATTGTGAAGAATGCCTAAAAACATTCCTGTCTTCCCAACCTTATTCTTGCAAAACTTGGGACGTGCGTAGCGTAGAAATTATGAAGTCGGCACGCGCACCGATGCCCACCTTAGGAAGTAAATTGACATCATAGCCCAAAGCAGGGAGGGCCGCCCTGATCCGCTCAAATTCCTCGACTGCATCGTCATAACCATGCCGACGTTCTGCATCGCACACATATATTTCTGGCCATGGAGGAACGAGAAAAACCTGCTGGTTGTACTGCCGAAATTTGCCCAGTGTTTCTTTGGCTTTGAGCCCCGAGCAACTCTCAAGAGCTATCGCGGCGTCAACCAAGCCTCTGTCAAAAAACGTGAAACCTGAAGATTCACTCACCAAGGTTAGATCTGCGCGCGCCATATCAATGGCTCGATAGGCAAATGCAGCGGCATCAACCCAAGGAAGCGCCCTTCCACCCTTGGCAAGCTCTTCCTGGACGATTCTCCTCCCTGGTTCTTCAACCGTTTTATAGCCTTTGCTCCCGAGTTCAGAGACCACAGAAGACTTTCCGCCGCCCGAACAACCGCTAATCAATATGAACTTGTTCACCATAGCTACAGCCGAACCAAATTAGATTGTTGTGGAGCTCTAGGAACGTAGCGAACCAGTCACGACAACCGTTGCGCCACACACAACGCGGCCATGGATGGCAGCTTCAGCATATCTTTGGCGCGTTGAACACGCTCCTCGGTATAATACCCCTCTTCGTGTAGGACATTCACCGTCGCGGCCAGCGTACCACCGATTACAATGGGCAGATTAACCACTGACTGGCAGCCAAGCGAGTTGATCAGCTCATAGTCCGGAAAGACCTCTGCAATTTCCTCAATAGAATTCGCAACAAAACACTCATGCCGTTCATGAACCACGGAAAACCAGCTATTTCGCGTGATCTGTTTGGTACCAGATGTCGGATAGTTGACTGGGTCATTTGTATAGGGTCGTTGCGCCAATTCAGTTTCCATATCAACCGTCATCACAGTGAACAGTTTTGCGCCGACAACACTTTTCCACAGATCACTGAGCGCCGCATAGGCCTGATCCGACGTCGTAGCCGCAGACAAGGCGCCCTCAAATTGAGCCAGTGCGGCATCTTTAGTCATTCAATTTCTCCAAGTTCACTATACCGCTAACAATCGCTGCGATGGCGCCCGCGTTCAAGTTGTTTCACTTAGCCCGATCGAAAATCCTATTTCACGGATTTTTTTCCAAAATAGTGAATTCTCCTATTTGGGAATCTTATCCGTTATGATAGATGCGATTCCAAGGATAAGGAGTTCGCCCCATGACCACTGCATTTCTGACTGACATCTCAAACACGCTGGCCCAGATCGAGTCTGATGGATTGTATAAAAGGGAACGAATGATCACCTCGCCTCAGGGCGGCGAGATTACGGTGGGTGAACAGCAAGTCATCAACCTTTGTGCCAACAACTATCTGGGGCTGGCCGATCACCCCGACCTGATCGCCGCCGCGCGCGGAGTGATGGAGGACAAGGGGTTTGGCATGGCCTCGGTTCGCTTTATCTGCGGCACCCAGGACATTCACCGCGAGCTGGAACAGCGGCTGGCCAAGTTCCTGAACAAGGACGATGCCATCCTGTTTGCCGCCTGTTTCGACGCCAATGGCGGGTTGTTTGAACCGCTGCTTGGCCCCGAGGATGCGATTATCTCGGACAGCTTGAACCATGCCTCGATCATCGACGGCATCCGGTTGTGCAAGGCCAAGCGCTATCGCTATCTGAACAGCGATATGAACGATCTTGAGGCCTGGCTGAAGCAGGCTCGCGAAGACGGCGCGCGCCACATCATGATCGCCACCGACGGTGTGTTCTCAATGGATGGTTATCTGGCCAAGCTGCCGGAAATCCGCGCACTGGCTGATAAATACGATGCGATTCTGATGGTCGATGACTGTCACGCCACTGGGTTCATGGGGCCAAACGGCGCTGGCACGCCAGATCACTTTGGCATCGATGTGGACATCGTGACCGGAACATTGGGCAAAGCACTTGGGGGGGCCATCGGCGGTTATATCGCCGGGCCGCAGCCAGTGATCGACCTGCTGCGGCAGCGGGCGCGGCCCTATTTGTTCTCCAATTCGCTGCCGCCATCAATCGTTGCTGCCGGGCTCGAGGCCATCCGGCTGGTTGAAGAAGGCGTCGATCTGCGCACCCAACTGTTCGAGAACACCAAATTCTGGCGCGCCGGACTGGAAGAGCTAGGTTTTGACCTGTTGCCGGGTGAACATCCGATTGTGCCGGTCATGCTGGGTGAGGCTCAGCTGGCCCAGGACATGGCCACACGGCTGTTTGACGAAGGTGTTTATGTATCTGGGTTCTTCTTCCCTGTGGTACCACGCGGTCAGGCCCGTATCCGCACCCAGATGAACGCGGCACTGACACGAGAAGAGCTTGAGCGTGCATTGGCCGCGTTCGGCAAGGTGGGCAAGGATTTGGGGATCATCAAATGACCAGACCAAACACTATGAAGGCGCTGGAAAAGACCCATCCCAAAGAAGGGCTGTGGATGACCCGCGCACCGGTTCCGGAAATCGGCCCCGATGATGTGCTGATCAAGATCAACAAAACGGGCATATGCGGCACCGATGTTCACATCTGGAATTGGGACGCCTGGGCCGAAAAAACGGTCCCTACTCCGCTGATCACCGGCCATGAATTCGCCGGTGAGATTGTCGAACTAGGGCGTAACGTGACCGACCTGAAAATCGGCCAGAGGTGCAGCGGTGAGGGCCACTTGATAGGCCACCACTCGCGCCAATCCCGTGCGGGTAAGTTCCACCTAGACCCAGAAACCCGTGGGATCGGTGTTAATGAACAGGGTGCCTTTGCCCAATATCTGCGCCTGCCTGCGTTCAATGTGGTTCCCCTGCCGGATGAAGTCTCAGATGATATCGGCGCCATCCTCGACCCGCTTGGCAATGCGGTTCACACCGCGCTGAGCTTTGATCTGGTGGGTGAGGATGTGCTGATCACTGGTGCTGGCCCCATTGGCATCATGGCCGCCGCCGTGGCCCGCCATGTTGGCGCGCGCCATGTGGCAATTACTGATGTGAACCCAGATAGATTGGCACTGGCGGAAAAGGTCGCAAACGTCCGCCCGGTCAATGTCGCCAACGAAGACCTGAACGATGTGATTGCCGAACTGGGTATGACCCAGGGCTTTGATGTCGGGTTGGAAATGTCCGGCAACCAAGCTGCGATGGATCAGATGGTCGAGGCTCTGGTGATGGGGGGCCACATTGCCCTGCTGGGTATTCCTCCAGGCAAGTCACCCGTGGATTGGAGCCGCATTGTGTTCAAAGCGATCACCATCAAAGGCGTTTACGGACGCGAGATTTTTGAAACCTGGTATAAGATGATCGCGATGCTGCAAAACGGATTGGATGTCAGTGAGGTGATCACCCACCGGTTTGCAGTGGACGACTTTGAGCAAGGGTTTGCAGCTATGAAGTCCGGGCAAAGCGGGAAAGTCGTTTTGGACTGGCGCGTCGCGCCGGAAAATTGAAACACCGTTAGCGATTTCGAGCAGCTCAATGGAGCTTCATGACTGGGGGCCACAAATGTCTTCTGAGGTCATCAGAAGGTACACAAAAAATAACTAATTAAAAATGTGGCCTCCAGCCACGCCTAAAGGTTAGCACACCTATCCTTTAGATAGCTACGATTTACGCTCGAAAAGCGTGCGTTATTCGCTCACTCAGGCAAAAGAGCAACACGCCCGCGCTTACCAAGCACCCAAGCCTCGCCATTCTCAAACACAGCTGCCGTCAACGGACGACCGAATCCAGCACCCGAATCCAAATTGACCCTATTGCCGCGATGTTCGGGCTGCGGCACATGAGTGTGGCCATGCACAACCAACCAAGGATGTAGGGCACTGTGGTCTAAAAACTCTCTTCGTATCCAGATCTTGTCGTTCTCACTCTGCTTCTCCAGCGCGATGTCGGGGCGGATACCAGCGTGTACAAACAAAAGTTTCCCTTCCTGATGGTGACTGGGAAGGCTGGCAAGGAAATCTAAGTGAGATTGCGGAACCGCTGCCTTAGCTCGGGCATGAACCTCATAGGTACGGTCACCTTCAGCAACTTCGACTCCGTATGACTCGAGTGTCTGAACGCCACCGATACGGGGGTGCAGCCAGTGAAAGCCAACCAACAACTGGGAATCGGTTCTCGGGTAGTCCTCCAGATACATTGAAAACATCCGGTCATGATTGCCCAGCAAAGCGGTCCAATTCCGGCCTTCTGCCTGACCTTGCTGTAAAAGTTCGATCACACCGCGGCTGTTGGGTCCTCTGTCGGTATAATCACCAAGAAAGACAATTCGTGCATTGGGGCCGCCGTCCACTTCGATCCGGTGCAATGCGGTTTCGAGCATTTCAAGCTGCCCATGAATGTCGCCGATTGCGTAGATGGGGGAGGTCATAAAATGGTTCCAATATGCGCAATTGCGAGACAGGCGGTGAAGGTCAGCCTAAAGGGCCCGATCTATCCAGTTTCGGGCCCTGATGTATTGTAGAAGGCTTAAGCCAAATCATCCGAGGAGTTGATGATCTTACCGGAAAGACCATAATCAATGGCCTCTTGAGCGGTCAGCCAAAAATCCCGCCCGGTATCGGCTGCAATTTTCTCAGCTGTCTGACCTGTAGCTTCGGCAAACAGGTTATCAAATCGCTCGCGCATGATGCGAATTTGCTCGGCTTGGATCATCATGTCTGTAGCCTGACCACCGATCCCACCGGACGGTTGGTGCAGCAGAAAACGGGTGTTGGGCAGGCAGAAACGATTCTCTTTACGGGCACCGACATAAATCAATGCGCCAGCGCTCGCGACCCAACCGGTGCCAATAGTACGCACCTCGGGACGGATAAACCGAATGACATCGTGCACCATGTCGCCGCTTTCCACGTGCCCACCGGGCGACGAGATAAACATATCGATAGGGTCGTCATTCTCTTCGGCCAAAGCAAGCAGGTGTGCGACTGTTTTTTGCGCGAGTTTGTCGTTGATTTCACCAGTGACAATCACGGTTCGGCTTTTGAAAAACAGCGTGTCAATCTTGCCAGAGGTCGGGGCATCCTCAGATGTTTTGGAATCGTCCTGCATTTTGGAAAGCATGTCTGTCACCTATTTTTTCTACGAACCAATGCGGTTGGTAATTGGCGCCATAGCAACAGGAGATCGCAGGATCTGCAAGGGTGGTTTCAACAAAAAAGGGAACCACCGTCATGGCAGTTCCCTAATACTGGTTAACTTGTGACTTTGAGGTTAGGCGACATCAAACTCTAGTGGTTTGATCTGAGTGAAATACCCGGTTTCAGCCAGCTTGGCACGGGCCTCGGCGGGCACCTGACCGTCCACATACAGCAGCGCAATCGCCTCGCCACCAGCAGCGGCACGGCCCAAAGTGAAGTTAGCGATGTTAACGCCATTTTCACCCATGGTCTGACCCAACGTACCAATGATACCCGGCACATCTTCGTTGGTGGTGTAGAGCATGTGCGCACCGACCTCGGCATCGATGTTGATGCCTTTGATCTGGATAAACCGAGGCTTACCGTCGCTGAACACTGTCCCCGCAACCGAACGTTCGCGCTTGTCTGTGACAACTGTCACCTTGATGTAGCCGTCAAACGTACCTGACTTGTCCTGATTAGTGGTCGAGATCTGAACACCACGCTCCTTGGCTACAACCGGGGCCGAGACCATATTCACGTCAGGGTTGGCACGCTTCATGATACCCGCAACAACCGCACAATTCAGTGCCGCCAGGTTCATCTCAGATGCGACACCATCATACAGAATGTTGATCGCCTTGATCGGCTCGTCTGTCATCTGACCGGTAAAGCTACCGAGATGATCAGCCAGCTTGATCCATGGGCCCATGACCTTGGCTTCTTCAGCTGTGACCGATGGCATGTTCAGCGCGTTTTCAACAGCACCAGTCAGCAAATAGTTCGACATCTGTTCGGCCACTTGCAGGGCGACGTTTTCCTGTGCCTCGGTGGTTGCAGCGCCCAAGTGCGGGGTGCAGACCACGTTAGGCAGATTGAACAGCGCATTTTCCTTGGCAGGTTCCTGGGCGAACACGTCAAAGGCAGCACCGGCCACGTGACCGGATTTCAACAGCTCGGCCAGGGCTTCCTCATCTACCAGACCACCGCGGGCACAGTTGATGATGCGAACCCCCTTCTTGGTCTTGGCAAGGTTCTCACGCGACAGAACATTGCGCGTCTGGTCAGTCAATGGAACGTGCAGGGTGATAAAGTCAGCGCGGGTCAGTAGTTCGTCCAGCTCAACCTTTTCAACACCCATCTTGTCGGCTTTTTCTTCACCCAGATAGGGATCGTAGGCGACAACTTTCATTTTCAGCCCTTGCGCACGGTCGCAAACGATACCACCGATGTTGCCTGCGCCAATGACACCCAGTGTCTTGTTGGTCAGCTCAGTCCCCATGAACTTGGACTTTTCCCATTTACCGGCATGGGTCGAAGTGCTGGCCTCGGGGATCTGGCGTGCCACAGCGAACATCATCGCAATAGCGTGCTCTGCAGTGGTAATCATGTTGCCGAACGGCGTGTTCATGACGATCACACCCTTTTTCGACGCAGCTTCTTTGTCGATGTTATCAGTGCCGATACCAGCGCGTGCGATCACTTTCAGGTTGGTCGCTGCTTCCAGAATGGTTGGCGTGACGCGAGTGGCAGAGCGAATTGCCAGACCATCGTATTGGCCGATCACTTCGGCTAGTTTGTCTTTGTCCTTGCCCAGGTCGGGCTGGAAATCCACATCAATGCCGCGGTCGCGGAAAATCTGAACCGCTGTTTCGCTAAGCTTGTCGGATACGAGTACTTTGGGAGCCATGGTTTTTGGTCCTTTTATCGGGGGCCACATTGAGCCTGAATGGGGTTCTTTTAGGGGAGCGCCTGACCCTGGGTGGGTGCAGAGGGCCCTCCCGTGGGGAAGGTCGGGCGCTGCCCGGCGGTGCCGCCGGGCGACTGACTTATCCTTGAGCTGCGATTTCGGCCTCAAACGCCCAGGCGAGCCAAGGCAGCATGGCCTGAATGTCAGCCGTCTCAACCGTGCCGCCACACCAGATCCGCAGACCCGCAGGTGCATCGCGATAGGCGCCGATGTCATAGGCAATGCCTTCGACATCCAGACGTTTCGCCACTGCCTTGGCAAAACCCGCACCATCAGAGATGCGGTCATCGGTGAACTTTAGACACACGGATGTGTTTGACCGAGTTGCCTCGTCCTCGGCCAGGTTGGCGATCCAATCGTTAGCGTCGCAGAAATCAAATACGGCTTGCGCATTGGCATCCGCACGGGCTTTCAGCCCCTGAAGACCACCAATCGAACGGGCCCAGTCGAGAGCAAACAGGTAATCCTCAACCGCTAGCATCGACGGGGTGTTGATGGTGGCACCGGTAAAGATACCCTCGATCAGCTTGCCACCTTTGGTCAGGCGGAAGATCTTGGGCAGCGGCCAGGCTGGGGTGTAGCTTTCCAGACGCTCAACAGCGCGCGGGCTTAGCACGATAACACCGTGGGCAGCTTCGCCGCCGAGCACTTTCTGCCAAGAGAATGTGGTCACATCCAGTTTGTCCCAGGGCAGGTCCATCGCAAAGGCTGCCGAAGTGGCGTCACAAATGGTCAGGCCGTCACGGTCGTCGGAAATCCAGTCACCATTAGGAACCCGCACACCCGAGGTGGTGCCGTTCCAGGTAAACACAACATCATTGGCAAAATCGACCGATGCCAGATCGACGATCTGACCATAGTCCGCCACCTTGGCCTCGGCATCGATCTTCAGCTGCTTGACCACATCGGTGATCCAGCCCGCGCCAAAGCTTTCCCAGGCCAGCATCTCGACCTTGCGCTCGCCCAGCAGCGACCACAAAGCCATCTCAACGGCACCAGTGTCCGACGCAGGGACGATACCGATACGATAATCAGCGGGGATGCCCAAAATCTCGCGGGTGCCTTCGATGGCATCCTTCAGCTTGGCCTTGCCAGGAGCTGCGCGGTGGCTGCGACCCAATGGAGCGTCGGCCAGTTTGGACAGTTCGAATGTAGGGGGTTTGGCACAGGGGCCCGAAGAAAAACGCGGATTGTCCGGCCGCGTAGCCGGTTGCTGAGTAGCCATTGATGCTATCCTTACAGATAAATGCCCTTCGTTGGGGAAGGGTGTCCCACCGCCAGAGCTAGGGTGCTGCGATGCGGCACGCAACCGGGAAAATTCACGATAACGCCGATTTATCGCGCAATTGCGACACGCGATGACTACGATCGGAAACTTACTGCAATACATTGCCCGTGACCCCAGCACTGTATTAACTCGCGCTTAGATATTTAGAATCGGGTGTTGATTATGAGCAGACTGGCAATGGTAACCTATTCGGTTGCGCTAATGCTGATGCTGGGCTGGTTGCTGCAGGCAGGGCAATCGATTGTGCTGCCTGTGTTAGTTGGCATCATCGCTGTCTATATTTTGACCACAGCTGCCGAGGCACTTGTACGAGTACCAGTTCTGGGCTTGCTACCGCGACGCTGGCGAAGACTGTTAGTCTTGCTGGCCTTCACCTTCGCAGTGCTGGTGCTGGCGGGGTTTATCACCAGCAACGCAGCAGCGATTTCAGGTGCCATTCCGGGGTATGCCGAGAACTTTGATAAATTGCAGGACAAGCTCATCAACATGCTGGGCGTGCACGAACTCCCAAGCTGGGCCAATTTGGGTGAACGGTTGTTGGATCTGATCGATGCCACCACATTGATGCCAGCCGCCCTTGCCACCATCAGCAATGGTGGCACTGTGATCGTTGGAGCGGCGCTTTATGCGGTGTTCATATTGGCCGAGCTAGACAATCTCCCCAACAAGACCAGACATGCGATGGGTGATCCGGAAAGGGCTGAGCACGCCCTGGAAATGGCCCGTAAGATCAACGAAAAGATCGGTGGGTATTTGGCGGCCAAAACACTGGTTAATGTGATCCTTGCCTTTGTTTCTTACGGTATCTTGCTGCTATTAGGCATTGAGCAGGCAGCATTCTGGGCGATCTTGATCGGGCTGCTTAACTATATCCCCTACATCGGTTCAATTATCGCTGTGGTTTTTCCGGTGACCATGAGTCTGGTGCAGTTCACCTCGTTTGGTCACACAGCGCTGGCGTTGGTCACACTGATGGTGCCGCAGATTGCGGTCGGCTATTACATCGAGCCAAAATTCCTAGGCCGGTCGGTAAACCTCAGCCCGTTCACAGTTTTGTTGTCACTGGCGATCTGGACCGCGCTTTGGGGCATGATGGGCGCTATTTTGGCGGTGCCTCTGACTGCAATGGTAATGATCATTCTGGCGGAAATTCCCAATGCCCGGTTTATCGCTGTGATGATGTCCGAATCTGGTGATCTTTAGGTCGGCTGGTTAAGGAGGGCTGGTTACCAGTGGCAACCGTGGCTATTAGGGGCACAACAGCGCCCTACCCTCATCCTCCGATGGAGACCGCCCATGTATACAGTCACTCTGCTCTGCAATCCCGTGAAGCCATCGTTGGATCCGGCACTGCTCGAATCACTGCGAAACGCCTGGGGTGGCGGGGATGCATTGTGGCTGGCGCCAGATGAAGCAGCCGAATTTGCACTTGAAACTCTACCTGACAATCAGTGGCAGGTCTGGGATGATCTGCAGGGTCTGGGTGTCGACCTGGTGATCCAACAGACCAAAGGCCGCCGTAAGGCAATGCTGCTAGCGGATATGGACAGCACCATGATCCAACAGGAATGCATCGACGAATTGGCCGATGAGGCAGGCGTCGGTGACCACGTAAAGACAATCACGGCCCGTGCGATGAACGGTGAACTCGATTTTGAGGCCGCGCTGATTGAGCGGGTTGGCCTGTTGGCTGACCAGCCTGAGAGTATAATCGCCAAAGTCTTGGCCGAGCGCATCACCTTGATGCCCGGAGGCAAATCGCTTTTGGCCACGATGAAAGCAGATGGCGCTTATGCAGCACTTGTGTCGGGTGGCTTCACCGCCTTCACGGCCAAAGTCGCTGCCGAATTGGGCTTCGACGAAAACCGCGCCAATACGTTCATCATCGACGCCGGCAGGCTGACTGGCGATGTTGGCCGACCAATACTGGGGCGCGAAGCCAAGGTTGAAGCCCTGGAGCAAATCACCACACGTTTGGGCATCAGTGATTCAGAGGTGATGGCTGTTGGCGATGGCGCCAACGATCTGGGCATGCTGGATCGGGCCGGATCTGGGGTAGCGCTACATGCTAAACCTTCAGTCGCTGCGCAATGCGACATCCGCATCAACCACGGCGACCTAAGCGCGCTGCTGTATCTGCAAGGCTATGCCCGGGACGAATTCAAGGGATAACACTACATGCTTGAAGTGGGTTTTGAGACCCTGCTGCTATTGCTGGCGGCAGGTTTTGTGGCGGGTTTCATGGATGCCGTTGCCGGCGGTGGAGGGTTGGTTACGGTACCGGTTCTGCTGCTGGCAGGCGCCAATCCGATCACCGCTCTGGCCACCAACAAAATTCAGGGTTTGTTTGGCGCAGGCACTGCAGCGTTAAGCTATGCCCGTGGTGGGCATGTAAATTTGCGTGAGCAAGGCAGAGCTGCCGCGATTGCTTTTGTTGCCTCAATTGCTGGTGCGCTGTTGGTTACCGTTCTGCCAACTGGCTGGATCAGAATGATACTTCCATTACTGCTAATTGGCATCGCTGGATTTTTTGCCACCAAAAAAGGATTGGATGACGGTGACCGTGTACGCCGCCTTTCCCCCATGTTGTTTGCAGCAACAATGGTGCCACTATGCGGAGCCTACGACGGATTACTTGGCCCAGGTGCTGGCAGTTTCTACATGCTCGCCTTTGTATCAATGGCAGGATACGGCATCCTCAAGGCGACGGCTCATACCAAGTTGCTGAACTTGGCGTCGAACGCTGGCGCGCTCTTGGCCTTTGCTTTTGTCGCGACCCCCTGGTGGATCACCGGATTGGCTATGGGTATGGCGCAGATTGCCGGGGCTGCCGCAGGTGCCAAGATGGCGCAAAAACAAGGATCTCGGTTGATTAAGCCACTGTTAGTGATCACTTCGGTCACCTTGGCAGTAAAGTTACTTTGGGACATGTTTTGAAACATCTCAACCGCATATCAATTTAGCCTTTACATTAATTAACGCACAAGTTAATTAATGACCTATGACACCACTCTTAAAATCATTTTCTGCACTGGCTGACGAAACCCGCATGTCGATTGTGGAACAGCTGATGGACCACGGCGAATTGCCGGCAGGCGATCTGGTACGTGGCTCGGGCATCACGGCACCAGCCATTTCACGGCATTTAAAGGTCCTGCGCGAGGCTGGCCTGATCCAGCAACGTGCCGAGGGTACAAAGCGGCTGTATTCCGCCCGCCCCGAGGGACTGCAACTAATTGCAACATGGACCAAATCAAAGCGCGAGTTCTGGGAAAGCAGTCTGGACCGGCTCGAAGCTGCGATGATGGAGGACGATACATGACCGACCTAAGGTTGGAACGAGACTTTTCAGTCACCCCAGATCGATTGTTTAAGTGGATTAGTACACCGGAAAAATTGCTGAAATGGTGGGGGCCCGAAGGCATGGATGTGCCTGTGCACGAACTTGATTTCAGCCGCACAGGTCCATGGTTTTCGATCATGCGAAACGGCGAAGGCCAGCAGTTCAAGGTTTCAGGTCATGTGACCCACGTGGACGCGCCAAAATCCGTTGGTTTCACTTGGGGTTGGCATGATGAAAACGATCAGCGCGACACCGAAAGCCATGTGACTTTCACCGTGGTTGCCAATGACTCTGGCGCGCGACTGGTCATTGATCACCGCGAGCTGGGTGACGACGACATCAGCGCCCGCCATGAACAGGGCTGGACCTCGTCGTTGCGCAAGTTGGCGGCAAACATCACCTAACAACAAAGTACTTTTTCTAAACCCGATTCAGCAAAGGAACTTCGACATGGCTCAATTCATTTTCGCCTACCACGGCGGCAAGAAACCCGACACACCCGAAGAAGGTGCCAAGGTCATGGATGCCTGGAAAAGCTGGATGGCTTCAATGGGTGATGCCCTGATCGTGCCTGGCGCCCCTGTTGGCATGTCCAAGACCGTAAGTGCGGATGGTATCACCGATGATGGCGGCTCCAACCCACTGTCCGGCTACACCGTCGTCGAAGCCGCCGACATAGCAGCCGCCAGCGAACTAGCCAAAGGTTGCCCAATGGTGGCTGAGGTCAGCGGATCAGTAGAAGTGGCTGAAATTCTCGAAATGTAATGTAAACGCCCGGCTTTTCAGCCGGGCGTTCTGATTCAGAACAACAGTTCAGTTGCAGGCCGTACAATGCCGGCCTCAATTCCACGCCGACTCCGAATTGGCGTATTCATATACTTCAGAGTTTCTGGGTGATTGGCATCCAATACTCCTAGTGACACCAGTATTGCCGCAATCGCACATTCACTGGCACGGGTAGCACCATCGACAATCTTCAGTGCAACGCCCAGACGCTTTTCTGGAATAATGGCAATGAATACAGCTTCGGCCCCGGTCTTAATCGCGACCTTTCCGTCCATGGCCCGCATCAGGTTGGTACACGCACGGGTTTCACCGGCTACCAGATCAGGGTGCGTAGTCATCGCAGCAACCAATTGCTGCGCTGCGCTGGACGAACGGTCGGACCGATCCGAAGCCGAAGCAAACCAAGCCATTGACCGTGCCAGACCTGTTACCGTGGTGGCAAAGTTTGGCGCCGAGCAGCCATCAATCCCAAAGCAGGGACTGTCCTGCTCTGTGGTTTCCTCAAACGCTGTCAAGCAGGCTTGCTGCACCGGATGGTCCATCTCGACATATTCAGGACCTGCGCCCATATGCTGGGCTAGCGTCAGGAAGCCGGCATGTTTGCCAGAGCAGTTATTATGCACCTGACAAGGGCTGGTGTCGGTCTTGATCAATCCGTTGCGAGCCGGAATATCATTGGGCAATTGTGGCCCACAGCGGAAGTCACTGTCAGTCAGGCCCAGTTGCGTCAGCCAGGAGTTGACTCGGCTCGTATGAATCTCAGCCCCATTATGCGAAGCACAGGCTAGGGCCAGTTGCTCGCTGGTCAGGCCAAACTTTTCAGCCGCCCCCGAGGTGATCAATGGCAGTGCCTGAATCATCTTGGCGGAGGAACGTGGATAGATCACCGCATCGGGATCACCCCAACTGCGGACCACCTGACCACTGTCATCACAGACTACAGCATGCCCTAGGTGAAGGCTTTCGAGTAACTGGCCACGCCAGATTTCGGCAATCGGAACCGGATTTGTCATGATATTAGACCTTTTTCTTGGCGATTTCCTGCCAATCGCACTTTCACCAGTGGTGCTAATGACGTTAGTATGCTTGTGTCAACATGCGAGGGATACAAGTCTAGACAGTGGGTAACACTGCAGGCACTCTGGCATTATTGAGGTTATGACAGTCTTGGAGTCGGGACAAATGGCATCGAAATTTGCCCATGCAGTTATGAGCCTGTGCCTGGCAGGCATGGTCGCCACTACTGCATATGCACAACAAACCCAAAGCACCAACCGCGTTGCCGCCAACGTGGACTGGAGTGTTTTTCAGGGGAATGACCCGGTTGAATGTTGGGGCGTCTCTGCCCCCAAGGAATCGGTAAACACCCGCGATGGTCGCGTTGTAGCCGTGCGGCGCAGCGAAATTCAGCTTTTTGTGTTCTACCGCCCAGACGGTGGCGACAATGGTCAGGTGACCTTTACCGGCGGCTATCCATTTGCCCCGGGATCAACCGTGAACATGACGGTTGGCGAAACAGAATTTGAGCTGTTTACAGATGGTGAATGGGCCTGGCCTGCTACTGCCGCGGATGACGCAAAGATCATTACCGCAATGAAGCGTGGATCGCAGGCGGTGTTAACTGCGCGTTCCGCACGCGGCACCCAGACCCAGGACAGTTTCTCGTTGCTGGGCTTTACCGCAGCAATTGAAGACGCCGACAAACGCTGCACCAAATAGGCTGCAAGCCAGTGAATTCAAAACAACCTCGGCACCTCTTGGTGACCGGGGTTTTCTTATTCTAGATCACAATATGCACCGAATTCTTTTGATCTTGGCGCAATCTCCTATATAGAGCCGCATCCACCCCTTATTGCCGAGTTCCGAGCCATGACTGCTGACGCACCGATTACCCAAGATGTTCTGACCCTGCCGCGCAAGCTGCCTGAGGGCGGCAAGATCAATCTTGTTGGCCAAACTCGTGAACAACTACGCGAAACCCTGATCAAGTTGGGCACCAAAGAAAAGCAGGCCAAGATGCGAGTTGGGCAGATCTGGCAGTGGATCTATCAGTGGGGTAAACGCGATTTTGCCGACATGACCAACCTGTCCAAGTCCCTGCGCGCAGACTTGGCTGAGCGTTGTGTCATCGAAATTCCAGAGGTGATCACCAGACAAGTGTCCGAAGATGGCACTCGCAAATATCTGGTTCGTATCGCCGGCGGTCACGAGGTCGAGGTGGTCTATATTCCCGAAACCGATCGCGGCACCCTATGCATCTCATCTCAGGTGGGTTGCACCCTAACCTGTTCATTCTGCCACACCGGCACCCAGAAATTGGTTCGCAATCTGACATCTGCCGAAATTATCGGACAGGTAATGATGGCGCGTGACGATCTCGACGAATGGCCAGTACCCGGCACCCGCTCTGACGACCACACCCGACGTCTGTCCAATATCGTGCTGATGGGTATGGGTGAGCCGCTGTACAACTTTGAAAACGTCCGCGACGCGATGAAAATCGCGATGGATCCCGAAGGCATTCAACTCAGCCGTCGCCGCATCACTTTGTCAACCAGTGGTGTCGTTCCAGAAATTGCCCGCACGGCTGATGAAATCGGTTGCATGCTAGCGATTTCGTTCCACGCCACCACGGATGAAGTGCGCGACAAGTTGGTGCCAATCAACAAACGCTGGAACCTAGAGAAATTACTGCAAGCCTTGCGTGACTACCCTCGTGTTGCAAACTCAGAACGCATCACCTTTGAGTACGTGATGCTGGACCGGGTCAACGACAGTAAAGAAGACGCCCACCGGCTGGTCGAGCTGATCAAGGGTATTCCGGCAAAGATCAACTTGATCCCGTTCAATGAATGGCCAGGCGCGCCGTACAAGCGCAGTTCGGGCAACCGAATCCACGCGTTTGCGGATATCATTCACGACGCTGGCTATGCCTCACCCATCCGCAAACCGCGTGGCGAAGACATTATGGCCGCCTGCGGCCAGCTGAAGTCAGCCACCGAGCGTGCCCGCAAAAGTCGCAAGCAGATCGAGGCAGAGGCTGGATTGAATTCCTGACCCGCTGATTGAATCAACTTTGTTGACTTGAAGGTTCCGCAAAGCCCAGGGGAGGCGCAAACCTCTTTCCCTGGGTGAAAGTCAGACTAAGCTCCAGCCTCTGTGAGGCGAGACTGGAGCCAAAGAAATCCTCAACACTTTATTCACCCGTTGGGCAAGCTGCCCTAATACGTCTCAAAATTTCCTCAATTCCGGTAAATTTCCGCCATCCTGAACAATCAGTTTCCTTCTTGAGAACAATCAAAGTCAGGAGAACTGAACAATGGCACAGGCAGATATCGGCGGCAGCATGATCGAAGACGGCGTACTGGCCCTAGTACGTGACGAAAAAGCAAAAGCACTGAGCGCGCGCGAGTGGAAATTCCGGCTCAAAGGCTATGGCTATGCAATCAAAGATGTGAGCGGCAAACAGGTGCTGACCAGCTTGACCCAAGGCATTGAACTGGGTGTATTGCCAACAGACATGGGTTGATCACTACACAGATCTTTGATTGCAGAATAGATTTTGGGGCGGATTATTTTTCCCGCCCAGGAAGACTATCGCGCGGCGGTGCGGGCTCCCAGTTTTCAATGAGCTCCATCGCCTCTTGCGCCGTATCAACAAACCGGAACAGGTCAAGATCCTGATCTGAAATGGTGCCTGCATCCGCCAGCGCATCCCAGTTGATAACTTTATGCCAGAACTCCTTGCCAAACAGCAGGAACGGGACACGTTCCATCCGGCCTGTCTGGATCAAGGTCAGGCTTTCAAACAGCTCATCCATCGTGCCAAAACCACCGGGGAACACACAGATCGCCCGAGCGCGCATCAAAAAGTGCATTTTCCGAATGGCAAAATAGTGAAAATTAAAGCTGAGATCAGGCGTCACATATTCATTCGGCGCCTGCTCATGCGGTAGCACGATGCTTAACCCAATAGAGGCCCCGCCCGCATCCACAGCACCACGGTTACCAGCCTCCATCACGCCAGGCCCGCCCCCGGTCACGATCACATTTTCACGGCCACCGCTCTCTTTTGACTTCAGCGTCATTAAGCGGGAAAATTCACGTGCTTCATCATAAAAATCAGATAAATTCGCCAATGTCTGGGTTCGGGCCTTATCCTTATGTTCGGGATCGGGAATACGGGCGCCGCCAAACAACACAATGGTGCTTTCGATACCACGTTCGTCCAGCAACAACTGCGGCTTCAGAAGCTCCAACTGTAGCCGCACCGGCCGCAATTCTTCACGACAGAGAAAATCCTCATCTGCAAAGGCTAAACGATATGCAGGCGCATCAGTCTGCGGTGTTGACGGAACGTGTCCAGCCTGATCCCTGTCAGAATGGGCATCGCGGAAACGGCTGTGGCGGTCATCATTCATTTTTTGGATCCTGCTTGCTTGTTTTCCCTCAGCCTATAATGTCCATTGCCGCAACACTAGGCAAAGGCGTGAATGATGGGCTGGAAAAGTAAAATTGAGGCAGCGGCGGACCGCATTGCAGGCCACACACAAATTACACCAACAATGCAAGTCAATGGATTTGGACTGAATTTCCCGGTCGAACTAAAGCTGGAGCACATGCAGCACACCGGAAGCTTTAAGGCGCGTGGGGCATTTAACACGCTGCTAAGTGAACCAGTGCCAGCCGCTGGACTGGTGGCCGCATCAGGTGGCAACCATGGCGCCGCAGTGGGGTATGCAGCGCACAAACTGGGCCACAAGGTGCGTATTTACGTTCCTGAAATGGCAGGTCCTTCCAAAATCGCACTGATCAAAAATACAGGCGCTGATCTGCAAGTAGTGCCGGGGGCATATTCCGATGCCATGGAGCTGGCCCAGAAGTACGAAACCGAAACGGGTGCGATGCAGGTGCATGCTTATGACGCTCCTGCCACAGTTGCCGGGCAAGGGAGCTGCTTTTCCGAATGGCAGGCACAGGGGCTGCAAGCCGACACATTGCTAATTGCAGTGGGCGGCGGCGGGCTGATCTCTGGGGCAATGGCCTGGTTTGGAGGTGAGAAAAAGGTGGTGGCAGTTGAACCGGAAACATCAAAAGCACTAAATGCCGCTTTGCAGGCCAATACACCCGTCGACGTTGAAGTGTCTGGAGTAGCTGCCAATGCGTTAGGGGCCAAACGAATTGGCGGGATCTGTTTTGATCTGGCACTTTCCCAAGGCATCGAGTCGCTTACAGTCAGTGATGCAGCGATCACCAAAGCTCAGCAAGCCTTGTGGTCCCAACATCGTATCCTAGTCGAACCAGCAGGTGCCACCGCTTTGGCAGCCCTAATGTCAGGAGCGTACTGTCCGGCAGAAGACGAGCGTGTAGCTGTGTTGATTTGCGGCGGAAATATCGCACCAGATCCACTAGGATAGCGCTTGCAGGTCGGCGGCGTCGATTTTATCTATTATCTATGACAGCGACAATTGCCGACACAATCTACCATAGCCTGAGCGAACGTATTGTTGCGGGTGACTTACCTGCAGGTGAGAAATTACGCCAAGACCATATCGCCCGCGAGTTCGACACCAGCCATGTGCCGGTGCGCGAGGCGTTGTTGCGGCTGGAAGCCCATGGGTTAGCGCAGTCCATTCCCAGACGTGGCACACGGGTGACAGCGCTGGATCCAGGGGAAATTCTCGAAGTCATCGAAATGCGAGTTTCATTGGAAATATTGGCTCTGACACATGCCATCGCCAAACAGACGCAGGATGATGTGGATGCAGCCGAAGCTGCCCGTCTCGCTTGTGATGAAGCCGAGGATATGCAGTCCTGGGAGGTTCTCAATCGAAACTTCCACCGAGTCATCCTAACCCCGTGCTCCATGCCCAGGTTACTGGCAACAATTGACGACCTGCACATTGCCTCGGCGCGCCATCTTTTTGCCAACTGGAAACATCGCTGGACTCGCCGCGTTGACAAGGATCATGCAGCCATTGTTCAGGCGATGGGCCGCCGGGACACGACTGCTGCCTGTGAAATACTTCGCCGACATCTACGTCGTGTTCGCTAGCCGCGATACACCACACGCCTAATCAAGCTGTTCAACCCTACAGCTGCAGTTCAGATATGTGATAGTCATGACTGCGCTGGCTCAGCCTGTCCGGTGCAGACCGTCGCAGCTATGTCGACGCCAAACGTAAACCAACTCCTTAAACCTGAGGGAAGGCGCTATTTGTCGCCCAACAACGCCACTTTCGGCGCAATCCGGCAATGACCTCCCCCACAATTGCCGCTATGAAAGCCCAAACCATTCTGTTTTCGGAGCTAATCACATGTCCAACACCCAGCTGGAAACCGCAATCGAAGCCGCTTGGGAGGCACGCGATAGCATTTCTCCTGCAACAATCGGAGAGACCCGGGAGGCCATCGAGGATACGCTGAATGCACTCGACAGTGGCAGCCTGCGTGTTGCTGAAAAAATGGAAAACGGCGACTGGCACGTAAACCAATGGGCCAAAAAAGCGGTTCTGCTCGGCTTTCGCATCAAGGATATGGAGATGCAATCCGGTGGCCCGCAGGGCAGCAGCTGGTGGGACAAAGTGGACAGCAAATTTGCGGGTTGGGGTGAAAACCAATGGAAAGCCGCCGGCTTTCGTGCAGTCCCCAACGCCATTGTTCGGAAATCTGCCTTTGTTGCACCTGGCGTTGTGCTGATGCCTTCGTTTGTGAACCTCGGCGCCTATGTCGATGAAGGCACCATGGTAGACACCTGGGCCACCGTTGGTTCCTGTGCTCAGATCGGTAAAAACGTGCACCTCTCTGGCGGTGTTGGCATTGGTGGCGTGTTGGAGCCTATGCAGGCAGGCCCAACCATCATCGAAGACAATTGCTTTATCGGTGCGCGTTCTGAAGTGGTCGAAGGCTGCATCGTGCGTGAAGGCGCGGTGCTGGGCATGGGCGTCTACATTGGCCAGTCGACAAAGATCGTTGATCGTGAAACCGGCGAAGTCATGTATGGCGAAGTCCCGCCTTATTCAGTCGTGGTATCCGGCTCGATGCCGTCTAAAAATGGTATCAACCTGTACTGCGCTGTGATTGTGAAAACCGTCGATGCAAAGACGCGTTCCAAGACTGGCATCAATGAATTGCTACGTGACTAATTCTTTGACCTGCGGCGGCTGGGGCTCTGCCCCAGACCCCAGGATATTGTCGGCTAGATGAAGCAAGGATCCTGCATTCATCTAGCTATAAATATCCCGGGGGAGCTGCTTGCAGCGGGAGCAGAGCCCCCGACTGGTTAGAGAATACCCGGTAGGTTCAGCCCATGCTCACGGGCGTGATCCTTGGCTATGTCGTATCCTGCATCCGCATGGCGCATGACACCTGTAGCTGGATCATTCCATAGCACGCGACCTACGCGGCGGTCGGCATCTTCAGTCCCATCACAACATATTACCACACCCGAGTGTTGCGAGAAGCCCATACCAACGCCACCCCCGTGGTGAAGTGAAACCCAGGTGGCGCCTGATGCGGTGTTCAGCAACGCATTTAGCAGCGGCCAGTCAGATACGGCGTCTGACCCATCCATCATAGATTCGGTTTCACGGTTGGGTGAGGCTACAGACCCCGAATCTAGGTGATCGCGACCAATCACTACCGGCGCGGACAACTCACCAGTGCGCACCATTTCATTGAAAGCCAGCCCCGCCTTATGACGATCCCCAAGACCAATCCAGCAGATCCGTGCTGGCAGGCCTTGAAACGCGATACGATCCTGCGCCATGTCGAGCCAGTTATGCAGATCTTTGTTATCCGGAAACAGCTCTTTCATTTTAGCGTCAGTCTTGCGGATATCTTCTGGATCCCCTGACAGAGCTACCCAACGAAACGGGCCAATTCCGCGGCAAAACAGTGGTCGGATGTATGCAGGAACAAAGCCTGGGAAATCAAAAGCGTTTTCCAAACCTTCCTCTAGCGCCATCTGCCTGATATTATTGCCATAGTCGACGGTCGGAATGCCGCGAGCATGAAACTCGCACATCGCTTCAACCTGCACCTTCATGCTGGCACGAGCGGCTTTTTCCACCCCTTTGGGATCACTTTCGCGACGGGTTTTCCATTCTCCCATGGTCCAGCCCAGTGGCAAATAGCCATTTACCGGGTCATGTGCCGAAGTTTGATCTGTCACGATATCTGGGCGCACACCGCGTTTGACCAGTTCAGGGAAAATCTCGGCAGCGTTGCCCAAAAGGCCGACCGACTTAGCTTCACCTGCTGCGGTCCAGCGGTCGATCATTTCTAGAGCTTCATCGAGCGTTTCTGCCTTTTCGTCCAGGTACTTGGTACGCAGACGGAAGTCGATGCTGTCGGGATTACACTCCACCGCGAGACAACTTGCCCCGGCCATCACGGCTGCCAAAGGCTGTGCGCCACCCATACCACCGAGACCGCCGGTAAGAACCCACTTGCCGGTCAGGTCACCGTTGTAGTGCTGACGGCCCGCTTCTGCAAAAGTTTCATAAGTACCCTGCACGATGCCCTGGGTACCGATGTAGATCCATGACCCTGCGGTCATTTGACCGTACATCATCAAACCCTTTTTATCGAGCTCATTGAAGTGATCCCAATTGGCCCAGTGTGGCACCAGATTTGAATTCGCGATAAGCACCCGTGGCGCGTCTTTGTGAGTTTGAAAGACCCCAACCGGCTTACCGGATTGGACCAGTAGGGTTTGATCGTCCTCCAGTGATTTCAAGCTGTCGACAATCATGTCGAAATCTTTCCAGGTGCGCGCTGCGCGGCCAATACCGCCATAGACAACCAGCTCGTGCGGGTTTTCTGCAACGTCTGGATGTAGATTGTTCATCAGCATCCGCATTGGTGCCTCGGTCATCCAAGACTTGGCCGTGATTTCGGTGCCAGTTGGTGGATAGATGTCGCGAGTGTTTTTGCGGGGATCGCTCATGTCGGTCTCCAGTTTTTCAGGTCAGTGAGAATGTCGGTGAGATGGGTGCGCAGAGTGCCAGCCCTGTCAGGAATCATAGTCCAGGGAGATGTCTCGGCGCAGTACGTGGCCTGTGCAAGTTCCATCTGGATAGCATGTTGCCCCTTGGCTGGATGGCCGTAGTGACGTGTGGTCCAGCCGCCCTTAAAGCGGCCATTCTGGATGCTGGAATAGCCCGATGCTGCGGTACACCTATTTGCAACCAGCGTCTCGATTGCGCCATCGCATGTCGCGCCCAAGTTGGTGCCAATATTGAAATCTGGCAACCGCCCCTGAAACAGAAAAGGGATGTCGCCACGGATCGAATGACAGTCATACAGAATGACAAATCCATGGATCGCCTTGACCCGTTCCAGCTCACCCTGCAAAGCCGCGTGATACGGCGTATGATAAAGATCACGGCGCCGCGAAATTTCTGTTGCAGTTGGTTCAGCACCAGATTGATAAATTGACTGGCCATCAAAGTCAGTGAGCGGGCACAACGTAGTCGTATTCTGTCCGGGATACAGGGACTCTCCTGCCGGGTCACGGTTTACATCGATCACGTAGCGGTGGATGGGGGTACGTACACTGGTGATATCGGCAACCAGCCCTGCATACAGGTCATGGATATGCCAATCAGTGTCAGCAAGCGCCTGCCCGGTCTCGTTCAACCCATCCCAAATTTCAGGCGGCACCTCGGTTCCTGTGTGAGGCAGGCCCAGCACCACTGGGCTATTACCTTGGATCGTTTCGATCATGCGGCGACCTCCAACCCGGCAGCTGTTGCCACCTTTCCATCGCGCACCATTGTGCTGGCGGTTTCGATGTCCGGAGCCAAATACCGATCTTCTCCAAGTGTCGGGACTTGGCTCCGCAACATGGCAATCACATCATTCAGTTTTGTTGATGTGGCCAGAGGTGCACGGGCCTCGACCCCTTGCGCAGCGCAAAGGAATTCAACGCCTAATATCACCGATAGATTGTCATTCATGCGTCCTAGCCTCAGCGCACCATGGGCGGCCATCGACACATGGTCCTCTTGGTTGGCCGAGGTGGGCGTGCTGTCGGTAACACACGGGTTGGCGAGATGCTTGTTCTCGCTCATCAATGCAGCGGTGGTGACTTCAGCAATCATAAACCCAGAATTGAGACCTGGATTCGGTGTTAGAAATGGCGGTAGGTCGTAGCTGAGAGTTGGGTCAACCATGAGAGCCACCCGGCGTTGGGCGATTGCACCAATCTCTGCCAGAGCCAGTGCAATCTGGTCAGCAGCAAAACCCACATATTCCGCATGGAAATTTCCGCCCGAGACAATGCGGCCTTCATTGACCAAAACGAGCGGGTTATCGGTCACTGCGTTGGCTTCGATTTCGAGTGTACTGGCGGCCATTCGCAACACATCTAATGCAGCGCCCAGCACCTGTGGCTGACAACGAATGCAATATGGGTCCTGTACCCGAGTGTCATCTTCGCGGTGACTTTCGCGGATCTCAGATCCTTCCATAACTGTTCGCATTTCGCGAGCAACGTCGATTTGACCAGCATGTCCACGCAGCGAATGAATATCAGCCAGCAGCGGCGCAGTTGAACCCATAATCGCGTCAGTACTAAGCGCGGCAATAACCATTGAGGCCTCGGCCATACGCCAGCCATCGAACAGCCCAGCAAGGGCGCACGCTGTCGAAAATTGGGTGCCGTTGATCAGGCCCAAACCTTCTTTTGGACCCAGAACTATTGGCTCTAAACCTGCCTTTTCCAAGGCCTCTTGGCTGGTCATGCGAATGCCTTCATAGGCGGCCTCGCCCGCGCCAATCATTGCCGCCGCCATATGTGCCAGTGGCGCCAAGTCGCCCGAAGCCCCAACTGACCCCTGTGAGGGAACCACTGGAATGACCCCATGCGCCAGCATCTGTTCAATCTGCTCTATTACTAACCACCGAACGCCGGAAGCGCCGCGCCCCATCGACAGCAGCTTGAGCGTCATCATCAACCGCACCTTGTCTTCGGGCAGCGGGTCGCCAACACCACAGCAATGCGACAGGATCAAATTCCGCTGCAGTGTGGTCGTATCTTCGGGCGCGATCTTTTTGCTGGCCAGCTTTCCAAAACCGGTGTTGATGCCATAAACTGCATCTTCCCCAGCCGCCGCGCTTGCGACCATTTGTGCAGCGGCTTCAACAGCCGGGCGTGCGCTGTCGTGCAGTTGTGCCGGAGTTTGATTACGGTAGATGTCTTTAAGCGTGGCAAGAGTTACCGCGCCGGGCATTAACGAGATCATATTTCACCTTTATGGATACGTGCGTAGAGCGGATTAAAGCCAATCCGATAAGCGAGCTCTGCGGGGGTTTTGACATCCCAGACCGCCAAATCAGCCTGCAATCCCGGCGCAACTTGGCCCCGGTTTGCCATGCCCAGGGCACGAGCGGCATTGCGGGTTACACCAGCCAATGCCTCTGCCGGGGTCATGCGGAACAAGGTGCACCCCATATTCATTGCCAATAGCAGAGAGGTCATCGGCGAAGAGCCGGGGTTGCAATCGGTTGCCAATGCCATTGGCACACCGTGGCTGCGAAAGTGTTCAATTGGTGGGGCCTGCGTTTCACGCAGGGTGTAAAAGGCGCCGGGCAGTATCACTGCAACAGAGCCAGAGGCCGCCATTGCCTCTGCATCTTGTTCATTGGCGTATTCTACATGGTCAACGGACAGCGCACCATATCGGGCAGCCAGTAGGGTACCGCCCTGATGGCTTAGCTGTTCTGCGTGCAACTTGACTGGCAGGTCCAATTCCTGCGCCACCTTGAATACCCGCTCGATCTGTTCCGGGCCAAAGGCGATACCTTCGCAAAATCCGTCAACAGCATCTACCAGCCCCTCTGCATGTGCAGCGCGTAGGGCTGGAATGCAGACCTCGCTGATATAGTCATCATCGCGACCTTTGTATTCGGCGGGGGCCGCGTGGGCCCCAAGAAACGTGGTTTTGATGGTCACGGGACGCAGCTTGGCCAATTGACGGGCTGCTCGCAGCATTGTCAGTTCGGTCTCGTGGTCCAGACCATATCCGGATTTCACTTCTACCACAGTGCCCCCTTCAGCGATCAAGGCGTCGAGACGCTGCAATGCTGAGGCCACCAAGTCATCTAATGTCGCAGAGCGTGTGGCCGAAACGGTAGAGACAATACCACCGCCTGCCCGCGCCACTTCTTCGTAGCTGGCTCCGTTCAGGCGCATTTCGAATTCTTGGGCCCGGTCGCCCCCAAACACCACATGGGTGTGGCAATCGATTAAACCAGGCGTGACCAATCGACCGCCCATATCCTGTACCGTCCAACTGGCGTAGGTTTCGGGCAAATCAGCCGCAACACCAACCCATTGGATTTTTCCACCGGCAATAACCACTGCTCCCGCAGGTATCATTCCGTACGGCTCGGCTTCTGGTACCATCGTGGCCACGTTTACATTGGCCAGAACATACTGGGATGTTTCTTTCATTCCGCCCTCGCAAATCTCTTGATGAGGGGAAGGTATGAGATTAACATCATTATGTCTATACATAAGAGGGTCACATGCAGACTATATTCGCCAAACGCGCCTGTACTCCTGACGGCTGGGTTCACGACTTGCGGCTGACCCACGATATGGGGCAGATCACTGCACTGCAGATGGACACAACTGCGCAGCCAGGGGATATGCTTGTCGAAACCCTGCTGCCCTCGCTTGGAAACCTGCATTCACATAGTTTTCAGCGTGCGATGGCAGGGATGACCGAGGTTCGAGCCGCTGGAAAGGATAGTTTCTGGACTTGGCGGAAGTTGATGTACCAATTTGTGGAGCATGTAACGCCGGAACAATACCAAGCTATAGCTGCCTTGGTGTTTATGGAGATGCAGGAAGCTGGTTATGCTTCTGTCGGCGAGTTTCACTATGTGCACCACCAACCCGGTGGGACACGGTATAGTTCGATTAGTGAGCTGAGCCAGAGAGTCTTTGCCGCTGCCAGCGAAACAGGGATTGGTCTAACCCATCTGCCAGTTCTCTATAGCTATGGCGGTGCGGGTGAGGCCGATTTGGGTGGCGGTCAAAAGAGATTTGGCAACACCGTTGACGAGTATAGCAATCTGGTAACTGAGGCCCGGCAACTTGCAACCTCCCTCCTACCCGCCGATACCCGAGTGGGTATCGCACCTCATTCTCTTCGTGCCACTTGCCCCAATGATCTAAAAGAGGTTTTGGCGCTTCAACTTGGCAACCCTGCACACATCCACATCGCGGAGCAGCCCAAAGAAGTTGCTGATGTTGAGGCTTGGCTAGGTGCAAGGCCAGTGGAATGGCTGTTACAGAATGCACCGGTTGACGACACATGGTGCTTGATCCACGCGACCCATATGACCAACGCAGAAACCCAAGATATGGCGCAGTCTGGCGCTGTGGCTGGCTTGTGTCCAATCACCGAAGCCAACCTGGGTGACGGCCCATTCAACGGCGTTGAATATCTGGCTCACGGCGGTTCCTTTGGCATTGGTTCGGATTCAAATGTACGGATTTCGCTGCCTGAAGAGCTGCGAATGCTGGAGTATTCACAGCGGTTACGTGAACTCAGCCGTAATGTAATCATCCCCGGCGAGGGGTCGGTGGGTGAAACCCTTTATCTGGGCGCGGCTGTCGGAGGCGCCCAGGCACTCGGCCGCAAGGCTGGACAGATCGAGGTGGGCGCATTGGCAGATCTGGTCGCAATTGACAGCACCACTCCTTCACTATGCGCGCTGCGCGACGATCAGATTCTCGATGGTCTATGCTTTGCCGCCGGGGATAAACTTGTCACCGATCTATGGTCTGCGGGGCGCCACCAAGTGCAGAGCGGACGTCATGTATCGCGCGAGGCCATTGTCGCCAAATATCGTCAGGCTATCCACAGCTTGCTATCGGCAATTTAGGTCTGCGCGAAACAGATATGCAGCACCACCCCGCCATCGGATATTTCACCGGTGGCGGGACCGTTCAATACCAATCCTTGAAACTTGGAAAAACACCCAGCTGCACCAAGGTCCATCTCTCCCGCCAAGACGAATAGGGCGTGCTCTCCGACATCCACAGTCATGGTGCCTGTGGTGTGTAGATGAGCTGTTGCCTGAACCCGTCTGGGGTCGAAAATTACGTTAAAGGCCCGACATGGACCATCTGCCAACTGCGCCTCAAGCTTAAGGCCCCCATCAAACGACACAGGCTGAAATGGCTTAACCAAGAGGGTATTGCCATCACCAGAAAGACAAAGCCCCTGTCCCGCTACTATCGTGTGGATTCGGCACAGACCTGGAAAGATCGAAAATGGGCCGTCTTTTTCGATATTCGCCAAGCTTAGACGCCAAATTAATTCACCCGCCTCGACACGCTGGCCCAACTCATGAGTAGTTCCACCACCGTTTTTCCACTGTACCGCTGCAGATTGGTTGATAGATAAGCGCATAGGGGTTCCTTTACATTCCCGCTTTAATGCAGACATAATGTCATTAAGCCAGAGCTAATTCCAGTGATAGGGCAACCAGTGACACAACGAAAGAAAACCGGATTTCAGGATGTCCGCAACGAGGTTCTGCGGCGCATTGAAGACCGGCACTGGCCGCAGGGTGCGTTGTTGCCAACCGAACTGGAACTGGCAGCAGAGTTTGGCTGTGCCCGCGCCACCGTGAACAGGGCGCTGCGTGAATTGGCTGATCGCGGCATAATTGATCGCAAACGCAAAAGCGGTACGCGGGTGGCTATGACGCCTGTCAAGCAAGCCAAACTGGATATCGCAGTGGTCCGGCAGCAGATCGAAGAAATCAATGCGACCTACCGTTACGCATTGGTGATGAGACAGCAAATTACCGCTCCAGCCTGGCTAGCCTCGCAGGTCGGCTTGCAGGCTGATGCACAGGTTCTGCATTTGCATTGCATGCACTATGCTGACAACAGACCGTTCCAATTCGAAGAACGCTGGATCAACATCGCTGCCGTTCCTGAGGTGGGTGAAGCCGATTTCAAAGCGGTTGGCCCAAATGAATGGTTGCTTTCAGAAATGCCGTTTTCAAACGCTGAAATTACCTTTCTGGCCATTGCTGCAAACGACCAGATGTCGGAATTTTTAACTTGCCCTCCGGGCGCACCACTATTCCAAATGGAACGCACCACGTGGTTTCAGCAACAACCGGTCACTTTTGTAAGAATGACTTTTCATCCCGGTTATAGGATGAGCACACAATACTGATTACTTAGTGCAACAACAACCGACTTTCATGTGACTTCAATGCTGGACGCGCAGAGGGGCCGTACCCCTGCCATTTTTCAATTAGATCTATGACTTCAGCCCGTGTTTCAGGGTCAAAAGCATCCAGCGTTTCAGCACCAGGATGGTAGCTTTCACTCTCTAACCCGTTACCGCAGATGATCTCATGTTGATCAAAAAGCAAATGCACATAAACCACAGGCTTGCCATCGGCCTGCACGCGAATCGAACAGTCATTGACCAGGTGCTTGGCTTTGATCAGGACTTCGGACTGACCAAACAAAAGCTCCGCACGTTCTGACGCAATCATCACCCGGTGGTTGGGAGACAAGGCGATACAATGATGATTGCCCAGCGCACCTGCGGCAAAAACGACTGGAGCATCGGCGCCTTCGGCGCGGCGGGGACTACGGCCAATCCAACGTAACGGTTGCGCTCCGTGATCGCGTGTCTCAACCAGGCAACCAGGCTCCAGCTCTTCAACTGCTATTGGCCCTTCAACGGTATCAATCAAAGTGCCCGCGACAAAACATGCCGCCCCTGGCAGGCTTGTGTCGGTTGTAACTTCAACAATACCAACATCTGTATTTCCCAAGTCATCTGCAACCGTATAGGTAAATGTGTTGGTTTCATCGACATCTGTGTCGTTGGAAATTGCCAACGTACCATCAGCATTCAAGGTGACCTCTTCGCCCGTTGGCAGGACCAAAGTATCACCAGCAGATACAGGCTGGCCGTTGATATGGGTGATGGTTAATGACGCACCTCCTTCGTTGATATCATTGCCCAAGATATCCAAGGTTTCTGATCCGTCTCCGGAAATGGTTAGGTCATCATCCAATGCAATAAGTTCGACCTGTACGGAATCCCCTGCAATCAACAAGTTAGAATCATACACGCCATCGCCAGCATCTGCTATGCCGATACGAATTGTGTTTTCCTCACCCGCAATAACAGGTGCCTTGAGGGTCATTGTAATAGTGAACCCGTCCATCTCGGTATTGTAAGGATCGTCAGAAGCAGCATTGTTGACATAGAGGTTTTGATTCGAACTATCGTTAATATTGTCGATGGAAATATCACCGTCGCCAATGGTCAACTCCGCCTGCACGCCATTGACCCAGATACCAACAACGTCATTATATCCAGAGTCCACATATTCCAGATACTCCTCAGACGAGAAGGTAATCTGCATCGTCAGGACCGAGCCTTCAGGTACAAAAGTGGCATCAAACACTGCAGCATCAAACGTTTCCATGCCCGCTAACGCGTCCAGCTCACTGGTTCCATCCAAATGATTGTTGGTTGATGTATCGGCGCGTAAATTCGCATCTCCGGAACTATTGGTAATATCAGCAGCATTGCCGGTAGACAAAATGACACCAGTGTCAGATGGCGTGATACCTGACGCCACTGTATCGCCATTGCTATAAATTCCCGAGGCAGACTGCGCGCCTGAATAGCTAGCGTCGACGATAGAAACACCATTGCCGAACATGGAATTAGCCATGTCCATTGCAGTAGCTGTGGTATCAATTGGGAGCTCTGAAGCGATGGCCATAACAAAATCCTGATTTAATGCTTTGACCCAATTCCTAGACTACAAAAGTTTCATATTAGAAAATTACCCAACCAGTTCTGCACATTGGACCGTGCTTCGCAGACCTTTTGGGGACCCTAGTTGACCAAGGCCCCAGTACAGGGGTATGGCAGCGGCATGGAAAAGAAGAAAATATCCCGCCAGCAGGTCTATACGCTTGTCGTTCAAATCGGACGCAAAGAGGGCGACGGGCTGCCCAAAGACGCCACTGGTGCGGCTCTTATGATCTATGCCTCGGGCATCGATGAAGCCGAAGCCGTGCGTGAAACAGTTGCTATTCTAAAGCAAGCTGACACCGCACCGCTGGATGTCACTGGATATGGCACCTTAGCCGAACGTGAAGCCGAGGGGCATGAAATCGAGACCGAAGAACGCGAACTGATGCAGCGGGCCCTGGAAGAGAATTCAGTGATTGTTGCGCAGATGACCCCGTTCTTTGGTGACGAAGACAACACTGTCCATTAAACGCTTGGCACCGGCTTAGTTGCGAGACCCAAACCAGTGACGATAGATGGAATCATATGTTCCGTCTTCGCGCAGCGCCAACAAGGCGCGGTTGACATCTTCGACCAAGGGCGAGCCTTCCGGGAAAACAATGCCATAATTTTCTTTGAGGAACACCGCACCAACTGTGCGACCAAACTGACTGCCCTGATGAGAGCTGTAATGGCTGAGAATCGGTGCATCAAAGACCACCACTCGAATGTTACCTGTCTCAAAGGCATCCAACAGCTCAGTCAGCCCGTCGTAGCTGTTATAGTCAATTTCACGTCTATCCAGAAATCCAGCGGCTGTTGAACCGTGGATTGTGCCCACTCGTTTTCCGTACAGGTCATTCACAGAATTGACGCTTCCATTGATGGCATCAACGGTCATCACTGCTGTGATCTTGGCTACAAAAACAGACACCACAAACAGCGACGAAACTACGAGTATCACACCAAACATACGGCCAATCGGAGTACGCGGGACCCGTTCCTCAAAGCCACCATTAACCACTAGGTTCAACGCCCACCAAAACGATGGGAACCAAGCCTCTTTCAGCGGTCTATCAAAGTAAGGTTGAGCCCTTCGTTCAAATCCCCACATCAGCATGCCACCACCGAGCAACAACACAAATGCGATTCCAATGGCTGCTGCTAAGTCCCAGGACAATAGCGCCTTAAGAAGCGACGGCTCACGCACATCCTCCGCCTGCACCATCATCTGTAGACCACTTTCAAAAATGGGATGGCTAAAATCCATCTCCGTTTCGCGGGCTGCGGTGATGGAGATATTCGCGATTGCCAGATCAGCCTGTCCGCTACGCACCAGATCGAGCATATCGGAAAACCCCTCCTGCCGACTGATGCTGTAGTTCCAGTTCAGACGCTTGGAAAGTGCCTCGAGCAGCTCCATTGAAAAACCAGTATCACCGCCGCTTTCAATCATGGAAAACGGTGGTCGGGTGACGGTAGCAACCGTCAAGTTCTGCGCTGTCAGGGGCTGGCCCCAAGTCAGTAGCAGAATACAGAAATAGGCAATGGATCGGAGCAAGGGGCCATTCAGATCATGGGAATATGTGGTTACCATTTTTCTTAGGCTGAACACCTTCGTCAAGCAAGCGTCTCGAACTTGTCCAACTTACAGTCCAACCTTGACTGTGACACCAAAAGCCCGCTGTACAATATTTGGTGCGTCAGTGTGTTGCTGGGCCTGCGGTGCGGATCAGTCCTAAAAACTATTTATGCGCAAGATCTGCGGTGATCGCTTCTGAGTTGGTGAATTGCACCATATCTGATTTCGCGCTACGCCAAGACATTACAGATTTACCGGAGCCTACAGATGTCCCTGACCGACCCCGCCCGCCTGACCGCTGAACTCATTCGCTGCCCCTCGGTCACCCCAGTTGAAGGCGGTGCATTGGTGCTGCTGGAAGAGCTTTTAGGCAAGGCTGGTTTCGTCTGCACCCGTACCGACCGAGGTGAAGTCAGCAACCTGTTTGCCCGCTGGGGCGATAAAGGGCACCCCCGCACTTTTGGTTTTAACGGCCACACCGATGTGGTGCCTTTGGGTGACGAGTCGGCCTGGACCATGCCACCGTTTGGCGCAGAGGAAAAAGACGGATTCATGTATGGCCGCGGGGCTACTGACATGAAATCGGGGGTCGCTGCATTTGCTGCTGCAGCAATTGATTTTGTACAGTCCACGCCACCTGAAGGCGCCGTGATCCTGACCATTACAGGTGATGAGGAAGGCGAATCGATAGATGGCACCACCGCATTGCTGGACTATATGGCCACAGAGAGCGAAGCGATGACCGCCTGTCTGGTCGGAGAGCCCACATGTCCCGACAAAATGGGTGAAACGATCAAGATTGGCCGCCGCGGTTCGCTCACTGCCCGGTTTACAGTTATTGGAATACAGGGTCATTCGGCATATCCCCATCGCGCCAATAACCCGCTAAACGCCATGGTACGGCTTATGGACCAGTTAGCCAGCCACGAATTGGACAAGGGCACTGATCACTTTGACGCGTCAACATTGGCAGTTGTCACCATCGACACCGGCAATACAGCAACCAACGTGATTCCTGCGCAGGTGACCTCTGCCGTGAATATCCGTTTCAATGACGCACATTCCGGTGCGAGTTTGACCCAATGGCTTCAACAAGAAACTGCCAAAATTGCCACTGAATTTGACTTGCAGATCAATGTAGATGTCAAAGTTTCTGGCGAAAGCTTTATTACCCCGCCCGGCCCGTTGTCGGACCTTGTGGCCGCAGCCGTTGAAGCCGAATGTGGAGTGAAACCCACCCTATCAACCACCGGCGGCACCTCGGATGCACGGTTCGTGAAAAACCACTGTCCCGTTGTAGAATTTGGACTGGTTGGGCGCACCATGCACCAAGTGGATGAACGCGTTGAAGTGGCCCAAATTCACCAGCTAAAAGCAGTATACAGTCGAATTTTGACAGACTTTTTCTCGTAGAGGCAATTTGGTTGCCCCGTACTTTGGTGATCATGCTTAAACTGCCACAAGCTGGTCGGGTGAAAACCCGACTGGGACGGGACTTAGGCATGGTGGGCGCTGCCTGGTGGTTCCGCCATCAATCTGCGCGTCTGCTTCGGCGCCTGCACGACCCACGCTGGCGCATTGTTCTTGCGGTGGCTCCAGATTGTGCTGTGCACTCACCGGTCTGGCCCACAGAGCTTCCCCGACTGGCCCAAGGCCGTGGCGATCTTGGGCAGCGCATGGCACGGATGTTACGCAGTGCAAATGCGGGCTTACCCGGTGGCCCCACTTGTTTAATTGGTGCTGATATCCCCGGCATCACGCAGTCCCATATTGCCCGCGCTTTTGACAGTTTGGGTGACCACGATGCAGTGTTTGGACCAGCGCTGGATGGCGGATATTGGCTGGTGGGCATGAAGTATCCGCGCCGCCAGCCACCGGGCCTGTTTGCCGATGTCCGTTGGTCAAGTGAGCACGCATTGAATGACACCCTAACCACCCTGCCAGGATATCGCATTGCACTGATAGATCGCTTGCGTGACGTTGATACTATCGAAGATCTGCCACAAACCACCCGGCATTTTAGCCGATGACCTTATCCGCTTGCTATGTTAGGCGGGAGTATGAGCCGTATACCTTCCAAGGCTGAAATTCTCGACTGGATTTCAGCGAACCCGACCCTCACCTCGAAACGCGACATTGCCAAAGCCTTTGGTATCAAGGGGTCTGACCGCATTGATCTAAAGCGAGCTTTGAAAGAGCTAGAGGCTGAAGGCCATCTTGAAAAGCGCAAGAAAAGCTATGGTGATCCGGACCGGTTGCCGCCTGTTTCCGTGCTGCTGGTGAAAGCCCCCGATGCCGATGGCGATCTGTTTGCACAGCCACTGGAATGGCACGGTGAAGGGGTCGAACCCATTGTACTCGTGCTGCCGCGCGCCAGTGATCCGGCATTGGGGGAAGGCGACCGCATTCTGGCGCGCCTCACCGTAGTGCAAGGAGGCGACCATAACTACGAAGCCCGGCTCATCCGCCGCATTGGGTCCAACCCCAAACGCGTGCTGGGGATCTTCCGCAAGCGATCGGAAGGTGGCCGCATTGTGCCCATCGATAAATCCGCTTCAAATGAATGGATCGTGGCTGATGACGCCACCCATGGTGCCCGTGACGGTGAACTGGTCGAGGCAGAACAAGCGGGCCCCAAGGGCCGTATGGGTCTCCCCCGCGCCCGAGTTGTTGACCGCCTAGGTGACCCATCTGCGCCCAAGGCAGTCTCACTGATTGCTATCCATCAACACGGCATCCCTGACGCGTTTCCCGATGCCGTTGTTGCTGAGGCTGACGCGGCCAAGCCTATGCCCTTAAAGGGCCGTGAAGACCTTCGTGACATGCCATTGGTCACCATCGATCCCTCAGATGCGCGCGACCATGACGACGCATGTTATGCGCACGCAGATGATGACCCCAAGAACCCCGGTGGTCATGTGGTCTGGGTCGCTATTGCAGATGTGGCTGCCTATGTGCGCCCAGGAACTGCATTGGATCGCGAGGCCCGCAAACGCGGCAACTCCAGCTATTTCCCCGACCGTGTTGTACCCATGCTGCCGGATCGACTTTCGGGGGATCTCTGTTCCTTACACGAAGGTGTCCCGCGTCCTTGTATTGCCGTCCGGATGCAATTGGATGCCGAAGGGAACAAGATTGCGCACAAATTTGTCCGTGGGTTAATGCGATCCGTTGCTTCGCTGCATTACGGCGAAGTGCAAGAGGCCATGGATGGCGCACCAAATGACCGAACAAGGCCACTTCTGCAAGATGTCATCAAACCGCTATACGCAGCCTATGCAGCCCTAAAAGCGGCCCGCGCGGCCCGTCAGCCGCTGGAACTAAACTTGCCCGAACGTAAGATTATTCTCGGGCAGAATGGAGCTGTCAAATCGGTCAACTTCCGCGAGCGGTTGGATGCGCACCGGCTGATCGAAGAATTCATGATCTTGGCGAATGTCGCTGCCGCTGAAACACTGATTGCCAAACGTGCACCACAGTTGTTCCGGGTCCACGAAGAACCGTCCCCGGAGAAACTAGATGCCTTGCGTGAAACCGCTGCGGCTGCAGGACTTACTCTGGCCAAAGGACAGGTTCTGCAAACGCGGCATCTGAACGCTCTTCTAAATGCCGCCGCTGGTACTGATGAAGCCGAGCTGATTAATATATCTACGTTACGGTCCATGACCCAAGCCTATTACGGTATCGAAAACTTCGGACACTTCGGACTGGCGCTGCGCAACTATGCGCATTTCACGTCACCAATCCGCCGCTACGCAGATTTGATCGTACATCGGGCACTGGTTACCTCACATGGATGGGGTAAAGATGGGTTAGATCCAGCTGAAGTCGATAGACTGGAACAGACTGCCACCCATATTTCTGACACCGAGAGACGGTCGATGATGGCCGAAAGAGATACCACAGATCGGTATCTGGCGGCCTTTTTATCCGAGCGCGTTGGCAACGAATTCACCGGTAGAATCAATGGCATCGCTCGTTTTGGTGTTTTTGTGAAGCTTGATGAAACCGGTGCCGACGGGTTGATTCCCGTACGTAGTCTGGGCCGTGAGTTCTTTCATTTTGACGCAGATGCGGGCACCCTGATGGGGTCCGATACCGGGTTGATCATTGCCATCGGCCAGCAAGTAACAGTCCGGCTAACCGAGGCCACTCCGGTGACCGGAGGCTTGCAACTTGAATTGCTGACCCTTGATGACAAACCCCTGCCCCGCAGCCGTCGAACAAGTCCGGCAGGGCGCTCAGGTGGGAAGCGTAAGGCGAGTAAGATCAAACGGAAAACTGACAAGATCAAACGCAAGGTCGTACGAAAAAAGCGCTGACATGGTAGGGTGCGTGCTAGCACGCACCATCTATCCTTTTGCGGCAGGACGAAGGTGGTAGGTCAAAGCCCGTTTAATCAGCCACCCATGCCGCAGGCTTTCTATCTCGCTGGCGTGATCAAATAGTATTGCCCGAGTTCCTTCTACACGATCCCAAGCTGGAAACGTTGTCAGATACTCGGGAATCAGCCGGCTTTGGCAATGTACGAACAATCCAAACCGAGCGCCCTTAGGTACGCCCAGCCGGATTGTAGACCCCGATTTGGTTTCGGGCGTCAGGTATGCAGGCTGTCCCCAACGCAACGCCTCCTCGATCCGACCCGCTTCTAGTAGGTCAGTAGCGGTTTCAAAAATCAGATCACGCAGTGCCAACAACCCCTGGCGCGCCTCAGTGTCACCAAGATCAAACGCGTCTTCAATCTTGGCACTGGGAAAAGGATACTTCATGGCAAAGGAACGGCCTCTTGGAACACCCGGTTAATATAACCGCTCAATTTTGGATCGCCACTGACACGGCGAACAATATCTGTTTCGACCATCGTTGTTTGCAGAGCCTGCAGCATTGAAGCGACACTGAAATCGGCACTTGTAATCTGACTGCCAAACAGGAAGCCACGGTCCTTCAACAGTGACGTCACGGCTTGCAAGTCCTGATCCAATCGCGCCAAGCGCTCACCGTCGCTAAACCGACCTGTACCCTGAAACGCCAGCCCGTTACGGACAGACCGGCGGATTGAGTTCGTTACCGGCCGACGGATTAACGCAGGTATTTCTTTGAAATATGTATCCCTAATGGTCGGCCAAACTGCGTCGTTTAACCAACGGTCTTGAACGACATGGAAGTACAAGTTGTCTTCAGCAAATCTAATAAGGAATTGAGATTGAGCCTTTTCACGCACTGACAGCCCGTGATCAAAATCCGTTCCCAATTTTTCGAGATACTTACGAATTTCGACACTGTCTGCAACCAATCCTGCTGGAGTTTTCAGAACGGGTAGCTTGCGATGAGGCATTTTACGCGGATCATTCAAATCTTCCCGTTGCCAAGCTTTTTTCGAATAGGCCAAAAGCAGTGCTGCTTTAACGCAGAATGGGCTGAGGCTAAAAACATCGCCATTTCGAGGATAGGTTAGAAGGGTCAGCATGTATCATTTCCTATTTTGATTTCTGCCCTTCACCTAACGGGCGCTAATGACAGTTACTGTCATTAGGTGTAGTCAATATGAGTCATGTCCAGAACTCATCGCCTCTTCCAACTCATGCAAGCCCTGCGCCAAGGCCCCGGCCCCAAAACCGCTGCCGGCCTTGGTTTTGAAATGGGTGTGTCCGCCCGCAGTATTCATCGTGATATCGCAACCCTTCGTGAAATGGGTGCTGTGATTGATGGTGCCGCCGGATATGGTTTTACACTCATTGAAGACAATGCCCTGCCACCTATGGGCTTTCGTGATACCGAACTTGAGGCCCTGGTGCTTGGATTGCGTGAAGTGCAACAGATCGGCGACCCCGATCTGGCCGAAGCAGCAGGTGAGGCACTACGTAAGTTGCAAGGCAGGTTACCACCACGCCAGGCACATCGCTTGCGTCATTCTGTATTGGCCGCCCATCGGTTTCAGCGTCCCGAAGCACCTAAAATCAAGGTCGCGGATCTGCGAGACGCCACTTGGGAAGAGTTGGAGGTTCAGTTCGACTATACCGACGCAAATGGAGCCTCTACATGTCGTCAGGTAAAGCCTTTGGGTTTGATCTATTTTGACCGCTCAACCGTGTTGATCGCTTGGTGCAAATTGAGGAAAGATTTTCGAATTTTTCGGTTAGACCGGATGTCGGAACTGCAGGTCACCACTCAAAGCTTCCGCCCACATCGGGTGGCTATGTTACGTGATGCCCTGGCCAAAATTCGAGCGGAAAGGCAGGCGGCGCAAACCTCCGCTCCCCCCCCTTCAAAAACGGCGGAACCCCGCGCGACTGAAGACTGACCTCTTTTTCGGCGGAGCCAGAGCGCTTACATTTCTCACGAGCAGAAAAATGAGGTGCAGAATGCACATATGGACGTTGACCATGTTTGTTGCGTTAGCCGGAACTGGTGCTGTGGCGGACGCACCCGAAGTTTCTTTGCCTCCTGAGAGTCGACCAATCGCTTTTTTCGAAGAGCAACCCGACACCCGGCTCGCCCTCGTATCTGCTATGCGCCCAAAAACCCGTCCCGATATAAATTCGGCTAAATCAAGCAGTGGTATGTCTTCAAATCACGATTTTCAGAACTGGCTTGTTGAGTTCCGTAAACGCGCGACAGCTCAGGGCATTTCTCCTGCTACCCTGGATCGAGCCTTTGAAGGAGTAGTTTACGATCCTGAAGTAGTCCGGCGTGACCAAAATCAGTCTGAATTCACCAAAACAATCTGGCAGTATCTCGACAGCGCCGTTTCGGACAAACGAATTGCAAGCGGAATTACCAAACTACAAAATCTGAGCAGACGTTTGGAAGATATTGAAGCCATGTATGGAGTAGACAAAGAGGTATTGCTTGCGGTTTGGGGAATGGAGAGTTCTTACGGTACCTATCGTGGCGACATGGACGTGGTGCGTTCCTTGTCAACTCTGGCCTTTGACGGCCGCCGGGGCCGTTTCTTCGAAAGCCAGTTGATTGCAGCTCTTGAAATTCTTCAGTCCGGAGACATCCCACCGCGTCAGATGACCGGAAGCTGGGCTGGAGCGATGGGTCACACTCAGTTTATTCCCACTTCATATTTGGCCTATGCTGTTGATTTCACAGGTGATGGCAAACGCAACATTTGGTCAGATGACCCAACGGATGCCCTTGCTTCAACAGCAGCTTACCTAGCGCGGTTCGGCTGGGCTCAGGGGCAACCGTGGGGCGTTGAGGTAATCCTACCTAAAGATTTCAACTACGGCCTAGCCAACCGTTCAATTACCAAGGATCCAGTGGATTGGGCATTGCTAGGTGTAAAGGACATCGACGGCCAACTGGTGCCAAGCCATGGCCAAGCGGCTATTCTGTTACCTGCTGGCGGTTCTGGCGCTGCCTTCATGATCTTCAAAAACTTCTCGGTGATTGAACGATACAATGCCGCCGACGCCTATGTGATTGGAGTAGGGCACCTGAGTGACCGTCTTCGGGGGGGCAAACCAATTCAAGCCCAATGGCCAACTGAGGACCGGTCGCTTACGTTTGATGAACGCCAGGAAATGCAAATGCTGCTGACTCGTCAGGGGTTCAGCACGCAAGGTGCAGACGGTAGGATCGGGCCCAATACTATTGCCGCAGTCCGTGCCTACCAAGTGGCTAACGGACTGATGCCAGATGGTTATGCCTCTCTCAGCTTATTGAAGAGGCTACGATAGTTCTGGCTCCGTAGGTCTCTGTGCTCTTTGGACAAATGGAGTAGAAAACAAAAAGGCCCCGGAGCGATCCGAGGCCTTTAGATTTGATAAGTCTAGCACAGATCAGCCAGGTGACATTCCGCGTAGGCGCTCTGAGCGGCGGCGTAGCAATTCAAGTGTGGCGAGCAGCAACACCGAAATACCCACTAGGATAGTCGCAACCGCCAGAATTGTCGGTGAGATCTGTTCCCGTAGGCCGATGAACATCTGCCATGGAAGGGTCTTTTGACCAGCTGAACCTACAAACAACACCACCACCACTTCATCGAATGAGGTGATAAAGGCAAACAGACCACCGGAAATCACACCCGGTAGGATCAAAGGCATTTGTACCCGGAAGAATGTAGTAACCGGCCCAGCACCCATATTGGCTGCAGCGCGTGTCAGCGAACGGTCAAAGCCCACCAGTGTTGCCGTAACCGTGATGATCACAAAGGGAATGCCCAAAACAGCGTGAGCCATGACCACACCCATATAGGTGCCTTGCAACCCAATACGGCTGTAGAAGAAATACATCCCAGCAGCCGAGATGATCAGTGGAACAATCATAGGCGAAATTAGAACCGCCATGATTGCGCGCCGAAACGGTACATGGGGCTGGCTAAGACCAATTGCTGCCAATGTGCCAAAAGTGACTGAAAGCAGAGTGGCCATCGGCGCGATTTTGACCGAATTCCACAGCGCGTTCTGCCAGTCCTGGTTGCTGAAGAAGTCCTGATAATGTTTCAGCGAGAAGCCAGCAGGATCAAACCGCAGCATTTCTGGGGTGAAGGTGAAGAAATCCTGAGAGTTGAAGCTAAGCGGCATAACCACCAAGATCGGTGTGATCAGGAAGACAAAAATTACGCCACATATTACACGAAACGTATAATACCACAGGACCTGACCAGCGGTCAGGTAAGGCGCGAGGTGGGCGCGATAGCGCGAAGTTGCCAGCCAGAAGATAAACCATCCGGCAAACCATCCGAAAAAGACCCCAAGCACTGCAGCAGGTAGGCCCGCGGTTGCAAACCCTGCGACCACGAAAGCTGCGGCTAAAGCCCAACGGATTTGGTTTTCCTTGTTCGTCATCATAGTGAAAGCAAAGCCCAGCAGTGCCATCAGGACTGCGCCAATAAGCATTCCCATCGGACCTGAACCTTGAGACGTTCCGATAAACAGGCCAAAGAAGGCCCCTGACCCGGCGGCTACCGCAGCAACAAATCCGGGAGTTTGGTTTTCTACAGGTGTTAGAGCCATCTGTTTTATCCCAGTTTCACATTGTCGATGCCGACAATTTTGTCATAGGCCCAGTACAGGACCAGAACCACCGCCAGCAGGATAGCACCCAACGCCGCAGCCAGACCCCAGTTGAGCGAGGACGAGATGTGGAAGGCAATCCGGTTGGAAATGAAGACACCTTTGGTACCACCGACCAATTCAGGGGTGATGTAGTACCCGATGGAAAGGATGAACACGAGGATCGAACCCGCGCCAATACCCGGTATCGATTGAGGGAAATAAACTCGCCAGAACGCAGTCCAGTTGGTCGCTCCCAGAGATTTTGCCGCACGAAGATAGGTCGGTTGAATGGTCTGCATCACCGAATACATCGGCAATATCATAAATGGCAGAAGGATATGTGTCATGGCCACAATCGTACCAAACTGGTTATTGATCATGACCAGGCGGGCGTCATCAGCAACTAACCCAAGCCAAACCAGAGTTTCATTGATCACACCCTGCTGCTGCAACATCACTTTCCAAGCGGAAGTCCGCACCAATAGCGATGTCCAAAACGGAAGAAGGACAAGGATCATCAATAAGTTTGCACTGCGAGCAGGCAGGTTTGCCAGTATCCAGGCTACGGGATAAGCTAGAACGATACAGCTAATGGTGATGACCATCGACATGAACATCGTACGCTTGAACAGCAACCAGTATATCTGCTCATCCTCAGGGCGCCACTCAGGGCCATCAGCCCCTTTTTGTAGATCTGCAGCGTTAAGGAAGTAGCCGTTTGTGAACTTGGGCGAGTAGGTCTGAATGGTGCGCCAAACGTCAGGATCGCCCCAACCTTTGTGGATTTCTAGAAATTGCTCCTTAAATGGGCCATCATTTTCGACATCCCATTTTTTGACTTTACGGCCTGCTTTACGAAACAACGACGAGATCCCCGGTGTTTCATAGTTCAGGCGTGAGCCAACACGTGTGTGTAGTTTAGCTTCTGCCGCGATCTGTAGATCAGCTGCCAAAGCAGTAAAAACTTCTTCGCCGGGGGCTTCGCCACTGTTGGCGTCCCAGTCCCTAAGTGCCACAACTGTGCGCGGCAATGTCTTAGAAACAATGTCGTTCTCAACCGACCGGAACAGCATGTCCCCAATCGGCATAATGAAAGTCAGCATAACAAACAGCAGCAGAGGTGCGATCAGCAACAATGCGCGGATTTTCTGTCGCCGCAGTGCGCGGGCCAAGCTGCGCTTCAGCGGTGTGCCATCAGCAGCCAGAACCGAACCGTTTTGAGTGGTGTCGCTCATGTCGGGGTCCCCGTCGGTTTTTTTTGGTGGGGAGGGGCCTACCTGCCGTACAGGCAAGCCCCGTCCCGATGTCAACTCAAGTGGAAATTACTTGGCCAACCATGCCTGGAATTTCGCATCCAGATCGTCACGGTTGTCTGCCCACCATTCGTAGTCATAGGTGTGCACGTTAGTCGCATTTGCTGGATCTGTTGGCATATGTGGCGCCATGTCGATACCCAGTTCCGCGTGCTTACCAACCAATGGAGCCGAAGAAGCACGAGCCGGACCGTACGAGATGTATTTGGCCTGGTCAGCCAGACGCTGAGTGTCTGTTGCGTAGTTGAGGTAGTGCAGAGCACGAGCTTTACGCTCAGGGCTCAGACCTGCTGGAATGATCCAACCGTCCAAGTCAAACGACTGCATGTCCCACAGCATTCCGATTGGCTGATCCTGCTCAGCAATCGCTGAGAACAAACGACCGTTGAAGGTCGAACCCATTACAACTTCGCCGTCAGCCAGCAGCTGTGGAGTTTCTGCGCCAGCAGTCCACCAGACAACCTGGTCTTTGATGGTGTCGAGCTTGGCCAGGCCACGTGCAACACCTTCTTTGGTGCTCAGAACATCATAAAGATCTTCTTTGGCAACGCCGTCGCAGTACAGAGCCCACTCCATGTTATCGATTGGGCGTTTTTGCAGCGAACGCTTACCTGGATAAGCATCGAGATCAAAGATGGCACAAACCGAAGTTGGAGCAGTGTCACCAACCAAATCGGTGCGGTAACCGAAAGTGGTCGAATACACGATCTGAGGAACGAAGCACTCAGAAACGATCAGGTTGCCAAAGTCTTCGGAGGCTGGGGTACCATCAGGTGCGGCAGCCAGGACTTCGTCGTGGTCGATCTCATCAGCAAGACCTTCGTCACACAGACGCATCGCATCAGATGCAACAACATCAACAACATCCCAAGTAACATTGCCAGCTTCGTTCATCGCACGAATTTTGGCCACAGCTTCTGCCGAGCTTTCATCGTTGATGATCTTTACGCCAGTTTCAGCGGTATAGGGGTCATGATAAGCGTTTTTCTGTGACGCAGAATAAGAACCACCCCAAGATACGATGGTCAGTTCATTGGCCATGTCCTCGGCCATTGCCATCGGCGCGCAAAGCGCGGTCGATGCCACTAGGGCAGACAGTTTGGTGAGTTTCATTTGGACTCTCTCCTTGTTAAATCTTGTTCGTGTATTTATTGGCTCCCGGTCATTAGTCGCCGGGAGTTCAACCATTTCTGGATTAAGCGTCCAGTGCACGGCAATCTTCGGCCAGCCAACCAATTTCTATCTCTTGGCCGGGAGTCAGACGCACTTGATCGGGTGCGTTTCGGGTTTTGACAAAGAAATCGTCTTTGCCTGCAACCCGCAAGCGGGTACGGAAAATGTCGCCCATGTAAATGAACTCCATCACCTCCGCTTTGAGCGTATGGGCGCCTTCTGGCATCCGATCTTTATTGAACTCAACACGTTCAGGTCGGATGGAAACACGGGTACGTTCGCCGGGTTGGGAAACATTGATCGGCTTCGCGTCGATCAGATCACCATTATCCAACTGGACTAGAGCAACGCCGTCGTTGATCTCCTTCACCACACCTTCGAGAGTGTTATTCTCACCAATAAACTGAGCAACAAAGCTGTTCTGAGGCTCTTCGTACAATTTATCTGGCGGTGCCAGCTGCTGAATGCGGCCATCTTCAAACACTGCAACCCGATCTGACATCGTCAGAGCTTCGGTTTGGTCGTGGGTCACATAAACCACGGTAATCCCAAGACGGTGCGCGAGGTGTGTGATTTCAAACTGCATTTTTTCGCGCAGCTGCTTGTCCAGAGCGCCCAGCGGTTCATCCATCAAAACCAACTCAGGTTCAAAAACCAGTGCACGCGCAAGTGCGATTCGCTGTTGTTGGCCACCTGATAGCTGAGCCGGGCGACGACCGCCAAAGGCTCCCATTTCCACCATATCCAGCGCCCGCATCACTTTTTCTTCGCGCTCGGACTTACCCAATTTGCGCACTTCCAGAGGAAAGCTAAGGTTCTCTGCAATCGTCATGTGAGGGAACAAGGCGTAGTTTTGGAACACCATGCCAATACCGCGCTTGTGCGGTGGGATGTTGTTGATTGATGTGCCGCCCAGACGAATGTCGCCATGAGTAGCCGTTTCAAAACCAGCAAGCATCATCAGGCAAGTAGTTTTGCCCGAACCTGATGGCCCAAGCATTGTCAAAAATTCGCCCTTGGGCATGGATAAATTAAGATCTTTAACGACAAGATTCTCGCCGTCGTAACTCTTTTGGACACGTTCGAACTCTACGAACGCATCATGGTTTGACGCATCAGCCAAATCACACTCCCTGGTTTTTACGGTCCGGCAGATTGGCTCTGCACTTGTCGTATTACATGTAAACATACCTGTTCATTGGTATGCAACCGGATGATCCGATTATTATTTTAGGTACCACGTAACTTTGCATTGCCCCGATAGCGCCTGAATTCTCTATGTTTGCGCCCTTTTTTCAAAATGAACAATTGAATTTTTGCGTGACCGTACCAATGAGGCGACAAGCGCCCTCCATTCCAGAAACAAATTGAAGGGCGCTTGTTTTGGGCTCTATGCCGAAAAACTCAATGCGAACGGCCTTTAGCCAGCGTTAAGAAGATCTCGCTTCTGCAACTCAGCGTAACATTCATCCAGCGCCTTACGTGCACGAGAAATCAACACGTCAATTTCTGCAGGAGTGATCACCAAAGGTGGCGAGATGATCATTCTGTCACCGACATGACGCATCACCAGATTGTTGGCAAAGCATCGCTCACGACATATGAACCCAGCAGTACCAGCTTCGGCAAAGGGAGCGCGGCTATCTTTGTTCGGAACCAAAGCGATGGAACCCATCATCCCGACTATTTTCGCTTCACCAACCAATGGATGATCAGCTAGAGCTTCCCACTTTTCCTTGAGGTAAGGCGCCGCCACGTCGCGAACATGGTCAACAATGCCCTCCTCCTCCAGAATGCGCAGGTTTTCCAGTGCGACTGCTGCTGCAACCGGATGACCCGAATAGGTGTACCCGTGATTGAATTCACCAGCACCAATGACTGCTGCAACGTCATCACTGACAACTGAACCGCCAATGGGCGCATAGCCCGAGCTAAGCCCTTTCGCGATGGTCATGATGTCGGGACGGATGCCCATTGTCTGGCATCCAAACCAGTTGCCTGTACGCCCGAATCCACAAATCACCTCATCCGCAATCAACAGGATCTCATACTTGTCGCAGATCCGCTGAATTTCCGGCCAGTAGCTGGCAGGCGGTACAATCACACCTCCAGCTCCTTGCACCGGCTCGGCGATAAAGGCTGCGACGCGCTCTTCGCCCAGCTCCAGAATTGCCTTTTCGAGCTCTTGGGCACGCAGCAAACCGAACTCTTCGGGGTCCATATCCCCCCCTTCGGCCCACCAATGCGGCTGTTCGATATGGTGGATATCCGGGATCGGGAGTCCACCCTGAGCATGCATACCACTCATGCCGCCCAATGAACCGCTGCCTACGGACGAGCCATGGTAAGCATTGTTGCGGCTAATGATGACTGACTTGGTTGGCTTGCCCTTTTCTGCCCAGTAGTGGCGCACCATACGGATATTGGTGTCATTAGCTTCAGAACCGGAGCCAGCAAAAAAGACGTGGTTCAAATCACCCGGCGCCAGTTCGGCAATTTTTGCGGCTAACGCAATCACCGGCGCATGGGTGGTCATGAAAAAGGTATTATAATAAGGCAGTTCGCGCATCTGACGTGCCGCGACATCAGCCAACTCATCACGGCCATAGCCGATGTTCACACACCAAAGGCCGGCCATTGCGTCGAGGATCTCATTACCTTCACTATCAGTGAGGGTGATGCCGCTCGCACGGGTAATAACGCGCGCACCCTTCTCAGCCAGCTCAGCGTTGGCTGTAAACGGGTGCATATGGTGAGCCGCATCCAAAGCCTGCAGTTCGGCGGTGGGCAAATGATTGGTGATTGCGTTCATCAGATGAACTCCTATTTCAGAGACTGCCCCAAGAATATGATCAAATTATCCAGAGTCAATCGAATCAGTTACCTTCATCCAGACCCAGACTTACCTGCTCCATGCCCTGCGCAACGTCGCGTCCCATCGCCAAAGCCGCCAATTCAGAATCTGCCTTCCGCAACGCTTCAAGAATGTCTTTGTGGCGGTCTGGGAAACTCTGGGTTCCGAAGCGTCCGCAAACCACCCGGAGAGACGGCCCGAATCGAAGCCAAAGTCGATCCGCTAGGTCCGTCAGGACTGGGGCATCCGCATGGCTATAGAGTACTGTATGGAAGCGATAGTTTTGGGCTAGATAACCCGCCACATCTCCCGTCGATATAGCCCGATCCAGAGCATCATCTATCGCCTGTAGCTCTAGTATGTCTTCAGGTGATACGCGTGAGGTGGCGCGGCGTGCAATCTCACATTCTATTGTTTTTCTTGCGTAATTTAGCTCATCTATATCGCTGGCACATAGGATCGGAACTGATACACGGCGATTGCCTTGAAAGACCAATGCACCATCCGAAATCAACCTTCTGATCGCCTCACGTACAGGCGTCATTCCAACGTTCAGAGATCCTGTCAAACCTTGGATTGTGACGGCCTGACCGGGTGCAAAATCACCAAACAGAATCTGCTTACGCAATGTTTGATAAACTGTCTCATGCGCGGGGGCTTTGGCCCCACTACCCGACGCCTCTGAGGGCTGACTATTGGGTGGTCTCACAGTAGCGTTTCCTTCTCAATTTTGACCAGCTTGCGCGAAATTGCCGGTAGTGGAAACATAAACACTATTGCCGAAAGAGGCAAAACTTGATCAAATCCTTCCAGCCGGATCGCAAAACCGGCACGCACAGGGAGATACTCATGACACTCAAAACGATGACATTGACCGCCATCGTCGCTCTGAGCAGCGCTGCTGCCACCGCCGAAGAGGTCCGCGTTTACAACTGGTCCGACTATATCGACGAAGAGTTGTTGACCAAGTTTGAAGCAGAAACAGGCATCAAGCTGATTTATGACGTGTTCGACAGTAACGAGGTGCTAGAGACCAAAATGCTTGCGGGCGGCTCCGGTTATGATGTTGTAGTGCCATCTGGCACGTTCCTACAGCGTCAAATCATCGCCGGCGCGTTCCAACCGCTTGATATGGCCAAACTGTCAAACTCTGAAAACATGTGGGATGTAATCGAAAAACGCACTGCCCAATACGACCCCGACAATGCACATTCGATCAACTACATGTGGGGCACCACCGGCATCGGCATCAACACAGCCAAGGTAGCAGAAGCCCTGGGTGATGACGCGCCGGTTGGATCGCTATCGTTAGTATTCGATCCGGCAAATATGGAAAAGCTGGCGAATTGCGGCGTGCATTTTCTGGACGCTCCATCCGAAATCATTCCGGCCGCTCTAGCTTACATCGGTGAAGATCCCGACAGCCAGGACCCGGATGTAATTGCCAAAGCCGAACCCGTTCTATCGGCAATACGCCCGTATGTACAAAAATTCCACAGCTCGGAGTACATCAATGCTCTGGCCAATGGCGACATCTGTGTAGCGATCGGCTGGTCTGGTGATATCCTTCAGGCTCGTGATCGTGCTGCCGAGGCCGATAATGGGGTCGAGATTGCCTATAATGCCCCCAGTGAAGGCGCACTGATGTGGTTTGACCAAATGGCCATTCCCGTGGACGCACCTAACCCCGAAGCTGCACATAAGTTCCTGAACTTTATCATGGACGCAGGTAACATGGCTGCTGCATCCAACTACGTCTATTACGCCAACGGCAACAAGGCGAGCCAGCCAATGCTGGAAGAAGACGTGATCGGTGATCCAGCTATCTATCCAGACGAAGCGACGTTGCAGAACCTGTACACCACCCGCCCCTACCCGGTCAAAGTACAGCGCAAAGTCACTCGCATGTGGACCAAGATCAAATCCGGCATCTGATTCGGATTGCAAAATACGGCAGGGCACTTTTTTGTGCCCTGCCGCACTAACTGCACCAAATAATGCGCAGGATTCTGTGCGCGCAGGAAGGGACCTGGCTTGACTACTGTTGAATTCGAACCCTGGGACGATCCGCAGGAAAAACCGCTGATCCATTTCCAGAACGTTACCAAAAAATTTGGTGAATTTACGGCCATCGATAATCTGACCATCGACATTTATGAGCGCGAATTCTATGCGCTTCTGGGTCCATCTGGCTGTGGTAAAACCACCCTAATGCGGATGCTTGCGGGGTTTGAAACGCCCACAACTGGTAAAATTCTACTTGCCGGTCAGGACATCGCTCCAGTTCCACCGAACAAGCGCGCCACCAATATGATGTTCCAGTCCTATGCCCTGTTTCCACACCTCTCAATATGGGAAAATATTGCCTTTGGCTTGAAACGCGAAGGTATGGCCAAACCTGACATCAACAACCGCGTTGACGAAATGCTACGGCTAACTCGTCTTGAACAATTTGCCCGCCGCAAGCCACATCAAATTTCGGGAGGTCAGCGTCAAAGGGTGGCACTTGCACGCTCTTTAGCCAAAGCTCCCAAGTTACTGCTGCTAGACGAACCTTTAGGTGCGCTTGACAAAAAGCTGCGCCAGGAAACCCAGTTTGAACTGATGGATATTCAAGAGAAAACCGGCACGACTTTTGTGATAGTCACGCACGACCAGGAAGAAGCGATGACAGTTGCCAGTCGGGTGGCGGTGATGGATCACGGTAAGATCATCCAAGTGGCAACACCTGATCGCATTTATGAAACACCTAACTCCGTCTATGTCGCCGATTTTATTGGCGATGTGAACATCATTGAGGGCACCACCAGTGCCGCTGGTGAAGATTCATATTCGATCGATTGGGCTGATGGCCTGGCGCCATTGAAGGCCACCTCAAGTGTGTCGTTCTCAGACGGACAGAAATGCCACTTGGCGATCCGTCCAGAAAAAGTCGCGATTTCAACTGACAAACCTGAAGGTGCCGCCAATACGGTTCAGGGTAGAGTTCTCGACATTGCCTATCTCGGCAATATCTCAACCTACCATGTCGAACTGCCTTCGGGAGAGGTGATTAAGGCACAGGCTGCAAACACCCGGCGGATATCGCGCCGCAGCTATACATGGGAAGACACTGTCTGGCTGTCCTGGACCGCCACGGCAGGCGTTCTACTGGCAAGTTGATGCGACGCTTTTTCCTGATCGCCCCGCCCTTTGCTTGGTTGTTGCTGCTATTTTTAGTGCCATTTGTGATTGTGGTAAAAATTTCACTGTCCGACGCAGCATTGGCAATCCCACCCTATGTACCGAAATTCAGTTGGGCAGAAGGGATAGGAACTTACTTCAGCCAGTTGGATTTTGAAAATTTCACCTTCCTGACCGAAGATGACCTGTATTGGAAGGCCTATCTCAGCTCCCTCAAGATCGCGACTGTGTCGACGATTCTGACTCTATTGGTGGGCTATCCGATGGCCTACGGGATGGCACGAGCTTCTTCAGAGTGGCGCCCGACCCTGATGATGTTGGTAATCCTGCCTTTTTGGACTTCTTTCCTGATTCGGGTTTATGCTTGGATGGGCATTCTCAGCAACGAAGGTTTTTTGAACCAATTCCTGCTCTGGACCGGCATCATCGACACGCCGCTCATTATTCTCAACACCAATACAGCCGTCTATATTGGCATTGTCTACACCTACCTGCCGTTCATGATTCTACCGATTTATTCAGCACTGGAGCGCCTGGATGGATCACTGATTGAGGCCGCAGAAGATCTGGGTTGTTCCAGATTGACCGCGTTTTGGTTGGTAACAATTCCACTGTCAAAAACCGGCATTATTGCAGGGTGCTTCCTTGTATTCATTCCGACGCTTGGTGAATTTGTGATCCCATCCCTACTGGGCGGCTCTAACTCGCTAATGATCGGCAAAGTTTTGTGGGAAGAATTCTTCTCAAACCGGGACTGGCCAGTGGCAAGCGCTGTAGCAGTAATTCTCCTGCTGATCTTGATCATCCCCATCGTACTGTTCCAACGCAATCAGCAGAAACAGCAGGAGGCCGAGCAATGAATAAAACGAGCTGGTTTAATGTGGTCTCGCTGACCCTTGGGTTCGCCTTTCTCTATATCCCAATGATCATCCTGATCATTTTTAGCTTTAACGAAAGCAAGCTGGTCACTGTCTGGGCTGGGTTTTCGACCAAATGGTATGGTGAACTGCTTCATAACGAAGCGTTTCTTAATGCCGCGTGGGTGACCATCAAAGTCGCCGTATTTTCGTCAACCATTGCAACGGTGTTAGGCACAATGGCCGCGTACGTACTGGTACGTGGTGGCCGTTTCATGGGCCGGACGCTGTTTTCTGGCATGATTTACGCGCCGCTGGTGATGCCCGAGGTGATAACCGGCCTCTCCCTATTGTTACTGTTCATCGGCATTGGTCTAGATCGCGGCGTCCTGACTATTGTACTGGCCCATAGTACATTTTCGATGTGCTATGTCTCTGTCGTGGTATCATCTCGACTTGTAACGTTTGATCGATCTCTGGAAGAGGCGGCATTGGATCTTGGCTGTTCAGCAGCCCAAGCATTCCGGTTGGTCACTCTACCGATCATTGCTCCGGCCGTAATTTCTGGCTGGTTGTTGGCGTTCACCTTGTCACTTGATGATCTGGTGATTGCTTCATTTACCACAGGGCCTTCGGCAACGACCTTACCCATCCGCATCTTCTCAGCCGTACGACTAGGCGTCTCCCCAGAAATTAACGCGCTGTCGACCATTATGATTGCGATCGTCACCTTCGGCGTAATCACTGCCTCCCTGATCACCAAACATCAGATGGTGCGGCAAAAACGTGAAGAACAGGAAGCGGTGCGGAGCTGATGCGGCGCATCTATTCCGATTACGCTTATGGGCCCGGCCCACGGGATAGTTGCTGGTGGGATCAAACCATCGAAGCGCCCAACTGGCCAGTCCAGTGTGGCGAGGAAAAGGTCGATGTCGCAATTGTAGGCGGTGGTTTTACTGGCTTATCGGCTGCATTGCACTTGGCTCAAGACGGCACCAACGTTGCCGTTTTAGAGGCAGAATCCCCTGGCTGGGGCGCATCAGGGCGCAATGGTGGCTTTTGTTGTATGGGTGGCTCCAAACTGAGCGGTACCGCACTCCGTCGTCGGTTCGGCATTCAAGCTGCTGAAACTTACGAGGCGAGTGAGGTGGCCGCTGTTAATCTGGTCCGGCAGTTGCTCGACACCCATGGGATCGAGGCTGAAACGCATTCACACGGCGAAACTCAATTGGCACATTCGTCCAAAGCGATGAACCGTTTGAGGGTCGAAGCCCACGCGATGACTCAGGCTGGCGAACCAGTCGAGCTTCTCGAGAAGGATCAACTGGCTGAGCATGGACTAAATGGCCCTTTTTATGGGGCACTCACCACACCTGTTGGCTTTGGGATGAACCCTCGGAAATACCTGTTCGGATTGGCTCAAGCCGCCAAATCAGCGGGCGCAAACCTGTTTCAGCATAGCCCTGCCACCAAAATATCCAAAAATGGTGAAAGCTTTGTAGTCACGACCCCAAAGGGTGTATTGCGAGCTGGGCAGGTGGTTATCGCCACCAATGGCTATTCGTCAGAAGATCTTCCGCCTTGGTTGGCGGGGCGCTATATGCCCACCCAATCCACCGCAATGGTGACACGCGTGTTGACTGAGGACGAACTTCAAGCACAGGGCTGGTTCAGCGATCAGATGGCTTACGACAGTCGAAACCTGCTGCATTACTTCAGACTGATGCCCAACCGCAGGTTTTTGTTTGGGATGCGTGGGGGGCTGATGTCATCTGGCCGCGCTGAAGCTTCAATTCGTCGTCACTTACGCCATGACTTTGAAAAGATGTTTCCCGCTTGGAGCTCTGTCGAAACCACCCACTGCTGGTCGGGAATGGTCTGCTTGTCACGAAATTTGGTACCCTATGTAGGGCCAGTGCCTGAAATGCCAGGTATGTTTGCCGGATTATGCTATCACGGAAACGGCGTTGCGATGGGCACATATGCCGGTCGTTTGTTGGCAAATTTGGTACAAGGGCGAGTGCCCGATATGCCCTATTCCAAAGCGGTCCAATCTATGCCGAAATTTCCGCTGGGACGGGCCCGGCGGCTATTGATGCCGCCAGCCTATGTTGCCTTAGGGCTGATGGATTGAAGCGCATCCAGCTCTAGCAGCATTGCCTCTTGGTCTCGGTTGCCGCCCAATTCTGCTTTCCACTGGCAATACGCCGCCATTCTCCAATGAAACCAGGGCTTTAAATACTTCAGCCGCTCCACCACGCGCCGGTCTGGATACGCCGCAACAAAATCGTTTTCTTCTGCCAGCGTAAGTGGGTGCCCCCGATACAGAAGCTGCATCGCAGGGGAGAGAAATAGAGCCAGGTCTTCTGCTGGATCACCGAGTTGAGGACACTGCCAATCGATCAGAGTTAGGGTACCATCATGTTCCAGCAGATTACCCGGCACCGGATCACCGTGAATTAGTGTCCGTTTTTCAAGCGGTGCAACTTGCCCAACTGGCGACAGATGCTGCAGGTGCCCTGTAGTTTTGCAACGCGCCAAAATCGCCCGCGTTTGCGCCGCTAGGCTAGTGCTTCCGTTGCATCCGCCGGGCAAATCAGCAAATCTAGGTTGGTCGTGTAGTCGCCCCAGTAGTTGCGCAACATGAGGTGTTCCCGACTGCCAGATGGAACCCTCAATATGGGAGTATGCCAACCAGTGATGATCATTAAATACTCCGGCATCCAGTAGCCGTGGCACCATACCGGTGCCCGCCAAGGCAGATAAACTAGCCCTCTCGCGCTTAGGATCGTTGGCAAACAGAGGATTTTCACCATATTTCAGATACAGTTTGACGACAATCTCACCCGCTCGCCAAACACAGTTTGACCGCCCCCCGGACAATCGTTCGGGATTTTCAACTTCCAGTCCACGCAATTGTAAATGCGCAAAAAGATCAGTTTCGTTCTGAGTGGTCACTGGTTGCAGGACAGGCTCCGATTAACACCTCCCTGAATTCAGGAAAGCAAAGGTAATCGGAACGCCCCTGCCTCAACCAGAACTGGTTGGATTACGCAAAGCCGTTACCGACGAGGCCAAAATCGCTGACCCGCCCTGAAGGATCAAGACCACATCGTTACCCTGCATCTGAGTTTCTTGGACGCGAGTGTAAACTTCTGCAGTTTCAGACATGATAACTTCACCATTGTTGATGCTTTCAACCGTGAACGAATAGTTTCCAGAAGCAAATGGGTCGCCTTCATCGTTCAGACCGTTCCACTGATAGGGATCGGCGGAAACAGGCAAGGGGACACGTTGCACTTCGTTGCCGTCAGAATCCATAACCACCAACTGAACAGTATCAGAAGCAGCAGCCGGATTCGGTGCAACTGTGATTGGTGTCGAACCATCAAAATGAGCTGGCGCAGCAGCCCGCGCTTCCATCCCAACCCAGCCAGACATCGCAGCCATATTGGCTAAGCCCATTTGCTGAGCCATTGCTTCCAACAATGTATTGCTCTCAACTTGCTGTTCCACCATTGAAAACTGAGCAAGCTGGGCAGCATATTCGGACGAATCCATCGGCTCCAAGGGATCCTGATAGCGTGCTTGTGCGGTCAGCATCTTCAGAAAGGTTTCATAGTCAGACGATGACGCATCTGTAACGGCTGAATTTGCCGCAGTGGACTGTTGCGCTACTTGTGTGGCTGAACTTACTGCTGTTGGCATTGATTTATATCCTCATATCCAGCCCGGTTTCACCCAGGCGAAGGTTTTTCTGTGCCGGCTCCGGAACGTTATTGGCGAGGGGATCAGTGTCACTCGCTTCAGATGACCCGCCGCCGAACGAAGCGCCTTGTTCGGCTCCCTCACCCATCTGGCCAGCGAAGCCCTCACCGCCAAATTCAAAGGAAATGTCCTCAAATCCCATTTGGCGAAACTCATCTGCGAGCTCATTGATATGGCGGCGCATCATATCGCCGGTTTCGGGTCGCTCTGTCGTGATCATCACAATCACCGACGAATCAGTGGTTGTTACACGCATTTTCACTCGACCCAATTCTTCTGGGTTAAGGGCAACATCAATATTTCGCTCTCCCTTGGTTGCCAGGGCCGTTGCGAGTTGAGCCGCCACCAGGCGCGGAGTTTCCGGGCGGTGCGCAGTACCCGGACTCATCACTGCCTCAGTAAGTAATTGAGACAGCCCAGCAGGCTCTGATGACAGAGGGTCCAACATTAGGTTCTTGTTGAAATGATCCAACAAAACCTCGGCATCACTCACTGCAGCTTGCCCCGCTATCGAGGGCTGCGCTGCAGCAGCATTTTGGGTCACAACGATATTTGTCGGCGCAGTTGGCTGGCGGGACAACTTATCACCGGTAGTAACCTCCACACCGTCAGCAGATTGTGCAAAACGCCTTTGCCGCGGAGTTTCCGCTTCGACTGCATCTGAATTCTTTGTAATCGTTGGAAACGATCGAACCTCTCCAGTATGTTGGGCGGAATTGACAGATGCCGTCTGTTTTTCTGGCACAAATCGGTTCCTAAGCCGGTCCATGTTTTGTTGTTGCTGCTCTGCTGCAACACTAGACTTCACTGCTTGATGCTGCTCATTGGCTGCAGACTGTGCCGTAGCCAATTGCAACTCAGCAACGCTGCGCTGTCCCGACTGCCGAGTTGCATCTTGCCGTACAATTTGTTCCGGCTTCGGCCCAGTAGCGTCACCTTTATCCAACTGTGAACCAGTTACAGACGCTGGCGTAGATGTAGCGGTCGCCTGTACAGTTCCCGAGCCCTTGCTCGTTGTATCTCCGGTGATCTCACGTTGCTTTCCAGCCTCACTCGACTCAACCGACAATGCGGAGCGGGTCACAGTTGATGCCGAATGCTCTTGAACTGTGACAAATGGTACTGTGTTCTCGGTGTCCGTGGTGCCAGCATCATCCGCGTCGGATTTTGATTCTGCTAGATTACTTGCACCGGCGCCCTCACCTTTTGACGAATCGATGGCTTCATCAATTTGGGGCGCTATCGGCAGGTCTGTTTCAGGATCAAGAGCTTCTGGCTGTACTTCGTCACCAGTAATATTCTGATTTTTTTCAGTTTTTGAATAGAAATTTTGAAAATCCGCACCAGTACTGGCCGAATTTGACTTTGGCGCAACTGAACTTTTGACCACATCAAAAGCCGTTCCTGATTGTATATGTTTAAGCATGTTGTTCCGGACATTCTATCTCGACCCCTCCTTAATTACACAAACCGGTTACGGTAATTTTAACCGGTTATGGCGCAGTCTAAGAAAAATCGACGTAATTCGTAGATATTCACGCGGAGACGCCCAATGCCCAATATCACTGCCTCAATTTCGCCCTCAATGGCTACGTCACATCAGCCAATGCCTGATCAGCAAGACCCCTTGCGCAAAGCTGCAGTACAGTTGGAAGCAACGTTTCTTGCGGAAATGTTGAAGTCAGCCGGATTGGGCGAAAGCCGCGAATCATTTGGTGGCGGCTCTGGTGAAGACCAGTTTTCTACATTTCTAGTCCGCGCTCAGGCGGAACAAATGGCGCAAGCAGGCGGCATTGGCTTAGCCGAATCGCTCTACAACTCTATGAAGGAGGCTCAAAATGACTGACCAAAACCCACAAGCCCTGATCAATGACCTTGATTCAATCCTAGACCAAGAACGCCAAGCTCTGGTCAACGGCGATCTAACAAAATTGAGTGGACTGATTGCTAAAAAGGAAACTCTGATTACTGATCTGAACGCTATCGGTGAATTGGAGCACGAAACATTGTCGCAGGTCCAAGGTAAAGTTTCACGCAACCAGGTTCTTCTGGATAGCGCGATGGAAGGGATCCGTGCAGTTGCAGCACGCATGGCGGAACTGCGTCGTGTGCGCAAAGGTTTGGACGTTTATGACAAAGCAGGTCGTAGAACTCGCTATGGTACCCGCGGAAGTGTCAGTTTGGAAAAACGCGCTTGATCTTAGCAATTTAGGAAAAATTCTAAGGAAGCCTTTTTTGAGATTAGCACTCTCTTAGCACCTATCAGGCCAGTGTGTTCTTGCACCTCGATGACGGGGTGGCGCGAACGCTAGAGGCCGAACGCACCAGTCAGAATGACATCAAACCATGTCCCAACGGGGCAAGATATGATGGGGCCAAAGCGCCCTGCAATCAAAGGATAGTATCTATGACCAGCATTCTGACAAACAATGGTGCAATGGTTGCTCTGCAGACTCTGCAGTCGGTGAACGACAACCTGACACAGGCTCAGAACGAAATTTCCACCGGTAAGCGGGTTGGATCCGCCAGCGACAACGCCGCTGTATGGGCGATTTCGAAAACAATGGAATCCGATATCGCAGGCTTTGAAGCCATCTCCGAAAGCCTGGCAGTTGGTGAAGCCACTGTTTCGGTTGCTTCGGCCGGTGCTGAACAGATCGTGGAAAAACTAACTGAAATCAAAGAACTGATCGTCTCAGCGCAGTCTGAAAACGTCGACCACACCAAGATCCAAAACGACATTGATGCAAAGGCTGCACAGGTTGCTGCCATTATCGGTGCTGCACAGTTCAATGGTGCCAACCTTCTGGCTGCTGACGTTGACGGCAACGGCGCAACATCATTGGGTGTTCTGGCATCACTGGATCGGGTTGGTGCTACGGGTACACCAACAGCAACTGAAATCACTGTTGATACTGTAGATTTTGAAACCGATATCGACCTGGCTTCGAACCTAACCTCCTTCACCAACGTGACTGACGCCGCAACTGCGCTGACAGAAATCGAAGGTTTCCTGACAGTGGCCATTGATGGTGCTGCTGCACTCGGTTCGGATACCGCGCGTCTGAAAGATCAGGGTGATTTTGTCAGCAAACTAACCGACTCCATGAAAATGGGTGTTAGTTCGATGACCGACACCAACATGGAAGAGGCCTCTGCTCGGTTGAAGGCCCTGCAGACCCAGCAAC